>NZ_SDHW01000009.1 GCF_004118265.1 Lacibacter luteus | reverse complement strand
CAACACAAAGCCGCACAATCTGTAGTAATCAATTGCCATACACATGGGATGGATTGACTTTTGACGGTGCAGGAACGAAGACGAAGACGGGATTGAAAAATCAGTATGGTTGCGACAGTACAGCAACATATAACCTGAGTGTAAATCCAACAACATCTTCAACACAAAGCCGCACAATCTGTAGTAATCAATTGCCATACACATGGGATGGATTGACTTTTGACGGTGCAGGAACGAAGACGAAGACGGGATTGAAAAATCAGTATGGTTGCGACAGTACAGCAACGTATAACCTTACAGTAAATCCAACAACATCTTCAAGTCAACGCCAGGAAATATGTGCAAACCAATTACCGTATACATGGGATGGTTTAACTTTCGATGCAGGAGGTACTAAGTCGAAAACCGGTTTAATAAATCAATATGGTTGCGACAGTACAGCCAATTATACCCTCGTGGTAAATCCATTACCTGTAATTGTTTGCAGTGCAAATCCAACATTAATTGATATTACATCTGCAGCTCATAGTTCGCAGCTGGATGTTGATTTGAGTGGTAATGCAGATACAGATCCTACACATTACACCTATTCCTGGACTGAAGACGGTGCAGGTTCATTCGACTTCAGCGATATCAAAAATCCTGTTTATAAAGCTGGCATACTCGATGCCGGACAAACAATAACTTTTACCGTAACTGTTACAAACAAGGCAACCGGTTGTGTAAGCACATCAACTTGTTCTGTAAACGTGAATTCTGCCGGTAGTTGTCCGGAAGTGCCAACCTCAGAAGTATGTAATGGTTCAACTAATACATATACTGCAGGCAGAGCACCAACAGCAAACGAAACATGGAAGTGGACAGTAGACAATGGCGCAACAATTGTTGGAGCAGATAACGGTCAATCTGTAACTGTAACAGCAGGTGGTCAAAACTTTACGTTAACACTTACTGTATCATATGCTAATACAGAGTTGAGTCCGACTGTATGTACTTATAATGTTACTGTAACACCTTGCGGCGGTTATTGTACTTACACACAAGGTAAGTATGGTAATACCAGCCCTGCTTGCGATGGTGATGGTATCAACGGAAGTGGTCCTGCAGTAATGTATCCAACAGTATTGGATATGATCAAAGCAATGCTTGGTGTTGGAGGTACAGCAAATCCGTTGGTAGTTGGTAGTGGCAGTAATACAGTAACAATTCCTGCAACTGCAACAGCGGCAGCATTGTTGAACAAATCAATGCCGGGTGGAGGTAGTGCAAGAGAACTGTTAAGTGGAAATTGTATTGCAGATACATGGCCGGTCTTACCATCTTGCTGGACTCCTGGTACAAATACAGCAACTACATACATCACAAAACAAGGAAAGATTAATAATGTGCTTCTGTCACAAACGATCACTCTTGGATTGAACATGCGTGTAAGTTCAGGGTTAACAAACTTTGTATTACAGGCAGGAACATTTGCAACTGCAAAAGCTGACGGTGGTTGTGGTTCTACAATACCCAAACAACGTAAATGTTACTATAATACAGAAGGTATTTGGGTAGTTGAGAACGAGTATACTTACAAGTCGATCTCTCAATCTGTAATTGATGCGCTTACAACAAAAGGCTACGACTTAAGTGTAGGTGGTTTGTATAAATTGGCAAACGATGCATTAGGTAATACAGATGCTGTTGTAGGTAAAGAAGGTGGAGCAAGCTTATCCGATATTAATGCTGCAGTATCTGCCATTAATGAAGGATTTGATGAATGCCGGATTTCAATGGGTTGGAACGAAGTGCCTTGCACTGCTCCTCCGGTTACGACTAAGATCAACTTGATCGGTTCAGGAACAGTTTCAACAGATATTACAACTGAAGCTGTTACGAAAGTAACTGTTGCTACTTATCCAAATCCGTTCAGCGATAAAGTAAACTTCATTATCTCAACACCTGTATCAGGTAAAGCGGTGCTTGAAGTGTACAGTATCTATGGACAAAAATTGCAAACCGTTTATGAAGGTCATTTAACTGCAGGCCGAAGCCAGGTAGTTCAATTCAGACCGGTTACAATTCCAGACGGTGCAATCGTTTACCGCCTTTCAATTGCCGGAAAACAAGTTACCGGTAAGCTGATAAACGTAAAACAATAACCAGCAGGTTAAAACAGACTGGTAAGGCTGCCTCAAAAGGGCAGCCTTTTTCTTTCAGTAAAAAATCCCGACAGTAATTGCCGGGATTTTTATTTAAAGGATTTGTAGTCTTAATTGATTGCGTAACAATAAGTACCTGTTCTTGTTAAAAAGAAATCGTAATCGATCCAGCTATAACCGGCATCGCCCCAACCTGTTCCCCAGGAGTTCATTACCAGGTATGCATTCTTCGCATCATCATAACCGCAAATAACAATACAATGTGCAAGAGAGCCCGATCCGGAATAGGTTTTCCAAATAAAGCCAGGTTTGGCATTAATGAATGAATTATCTGCAATTACATTAATAATAACAGGATGCTTTTGTGCTATCATCGATTGAATTGCAGCACGGTCGGTGCAATACATTTTAGCATAACTGCCGATTTTAAAGCTTGCTGCTTCAGAACTTTGAGTGGCAGAAGGGAGTAAGGAGCAGCCATTAGTGCTACTGTAAGGCATCGACTGGTAAGTGCAAATACCATTTAATTTCACAAAGTCAAGAGCGGTTTGCATGGCCGAACCGGAACCACAATCGATACTGAATTTAATTTGGTTGTACAGGAATTCCGGACTGAATACGTTTGTACTGTTACTATATGTAGAAGCGCCGGTTCTGTAAAATTGTTCTGCAGAACGGGTTGCATAGCCCACAGCAAATGCGACACAGGATCCTTCGCTGCCCTGGTTTAAAACAGGAGGCATGGTTAAACGCAAGCCTGAAATCGGGGTAGGCTCTATAACAACGGTATTGATTGTAACCGAAACGGTTTTCGACGATTGATTACCGGCTGCATCTTTAGCTGTTGTTGTAATCGTATGCACTCCGCTGGCAGCAGTACCAGTGTTCCAGGAATAGCTGATGGATGAAGCAGATGATGAACTAACAACTATACCATCGATACTGAGGCTGTGCGAAGTAATGCCAATATTATCAGAAGCTGAACTGCCTATCGAAATGGTCGTACTTGCATCATACGAAGTACCATCCCCGGGCGAAGTGATATTAACAACAGGAGCAGTAACGTCACCAGGAGTTACATTGCTAACTGTTACCTGTACCGATACCGATGTTTTATTACCTGCGGCATCTCTTGCAGTTACGCTTAAGGTATGAAGACCGTTTGCGGCAGTTGCAGAGTTCCAGATATTTGTAAAAGGAGCTACAGAGCTGCTTGTAACAGCAGACCCGTCAACAGTCAAACTCACAGAAGCTACACCTATATTATCCGATGCAGTAACGGTTACACTTACAGTTCCGCTTACAACAGTGCCGTTTTGCGGAGACTTAATACTGATTGTTGGAGCTGTTGCATCCCGACGGCCCTTAGCGGAAATACCGGAATAAGCCATATTGGATGGAACGTTTCCGCCTTTCAGAAATCCAGACGATACAATCATTGGCACTTTTGCCTGTAACGCAGAATCGTCGTCTATTGCGCCACCTGAACGCAATTGAACAGCGGTAACCGGTTCTTCTGTAAGCTGAGATGATTTCTCTTTTGAACACGAAACCAATAAGGCAGATAATAATAAAATCGATGCCAGCGAATTGGGTCGGATTAAATGTTTCATTTACGGATTTTTAGGATATTGAAATTAAGATTCTCTTTTTTCGTACTTGCTCACCGGTTGCCACCGATTACGGAAAAAACTGGTAAAGCAGGCAGTAGCAATAACTACTATAAACAATAAAATTTCTGAAAAACTGGAATTGTTCAGTGGAGAATGGTTCTTCTGTGGGTTCGGATAATTGGACTATCGATTCTGAATGTAAAGGTATACAACCTCAATTTTCTGCACAAGTTTATGCACTAGGACAAACTACGGCATTTTTGTCGTAGAAAAACGAATTGTATTTAGGAGGTAGAAGGGGCTTTTACTAATTGTTCTTATCTGATTTAATAGGGGTTTATCTTTCCTTCGTAATATTTATTATAGAGCAGCCTTTTGCTTCCGGAATGGCAGTATGCAAAAGAATTTTGCTGGAGGGCCTAAAGTGTATCTGCTGATAAAAAAGGGGCTGAAATTGCTTTTTTGAAAAGAAAATGCGACAATAATGGCTTTTTTCCCAAAAAAACTTCCCCAAACTTTTTGCAGGGAATGTTTGAAACCCTACCTTTGCGCTCCCAATTGAAAATTTGGGACAGATCTTATGGCTCAACGTATCAGAATCAAATTGCAATCTTACGACCACAATCTGGTTGATAAATCTGCAGAAAAAATCGTGAAAACGGTTCGTAGTACAGGTGCAGTAGTAACAGGTCCTATTCCTTTACCTACTCGTAAAAGAATTTTTACTGTGTTACGTTCACCACACGTAAACAAGAAGAGCCGTGAACAATTCCAACTGTGTACGCACAAACGCTTACTGGATATCTACACCAGCAGCAGCCGTACAGTTGATGCACTGAGCAAACTCGATTTGCCAAGTGGTGTTGACGTAGAAATCAAAGCATGATGAATGTCCGCCCGGCGGACCTATCGTGTAAGTTCTTCAAATAGAATTAAGTTTCATCTCTCAATCATCCCGCCCGGCGGGAACGAAAAAAGAGCTCTGAATAAAACATATTTCCGGCTCAAAACCGGGAACACATATAAACTAGCCCTTCGTGGTTAGTTTACCATCGGTACTTCCGATCCAAAGTGGAAAAAAGGAAAAGGTCGATGGTAAACGGGGATTGAATGACGCTCGCCGGCGTTATGTCTCAACAACCTTACAGGGCATAAACTGTAAAAAAAATGAAAGGTATTATTGGTAAAAAGATCGGCATGACCAGCATCTTCAGTCCCGATGGTAAGCAACAAAGTTGCACCATCATTGAAGCTGGTCCCTGTGTTGTTACACAGGTTAAAACACAAGAAGCTGACGGTTACACCGCACTTCAATTAGCTTTTGGCGAAAAGAAAGAAAAGAACACTACTTCAGCTGAAAAGAATCACTTCGCAAAAGCAAACACTTCTCCTAAGAAATTCGTAAAAGAATTCCGTAACTATTCTCTCGAAAAAAATATTGGTGAAACTGTAACTGCAGAAATTTTCGCAGAAGGCGAAAAAGTTGATGTAGTTGGTACCACAAAAGGTAAAGGTTTTCAGGGTGTTGTTAAACGCCATGGCTTTAGCGGTGTGGGTGAAGCTTCACACGGTCAACACGATCGTCAGCGTGCTCCAGGTTCGCTCGGTAACTCTTCTGATGCTTCACGTGTAATGAAAGGTATGCGTATGGCTGGCCGTATGGGTGCAGAAAGAGTGAAAGTAAAAGGATTGAAAGTCCTGAAAATTTTCCCTGAAAAGAATTACATCCTTGTGAGCGGTTCTGTACCGGGTCATAACGGTTCAATCGTATACATCCAGAAGTAAACAAACTAATTTAAGAAGTCATGCAAGTTGAAGTTTTAAATAAAGCAGGAAAGGCAACAGGTCGTACGATCGAATTACCGGAAGAAATCTTCGGTATCGAACCTAATGACCACGTTATTTACCTTGCTGTTAAGCAATACCAGGCAGCACAACGCCAGGGTACTCATAAAGTAAAGACACGTGCCGAAGTAAAAGGTGCTAGCCGCAAGCTTCACCGTCAGAAAGGTACTGGTGGTTCACGTAAGGGTAATATTCGTAACCCGTTATACAAAGGTGGTGGTACTATTTTCGGACCTAAACCGCACGGTTACGATTTTAAACTGAACCGTAAAGTAAAAGACCTCGCTAAAATGAGTGCTCTTACTTACAAAGCAAAAGAAAACGCTATTGTTATTATTGAAGATATCAACTTCGAAACTCCAAAAACGAAAGAATTTGTGAGTGTGTTGAACAACCTCAACATCGGTAACAAAAAAGCACTGGTGGTTATTCCTGATTACAACGATAATCTTTACCTCAGCCTCCGTAACGTTCCTTCAGTAGTTGGTTCTTTACTGGCCGATATGAACACATACGACCTCATCAACAGCGATGTACTCGTATTAACTGAAAGTGCTGCTAAAGTTTTTTCCGAAGAAGAAGCTGCAGCGTAATTGAATCATTGAACTGAATAAACAACGTCCAGATGAGACAGAGTGAAATTTTAATAAAGCCGATTGTTTCTGAAAAAAGCAATCGTTTAACAGAAAAGAAAAACACATACGCTTTCCGTGTTGGTCGTAAAGCTAACAAGCTCGAGATCAAAAAAGCTGTAGAAGAATTCTACAATGTGAAAGTAGCTGATGTGCACACCATGGTGGCTCCTCGTAAAGCGAAGAACCGTATGACCAAAGCAGGTTATATCCAGGGTAGCAAACCGGCTTACAAGAAAGCTTATGTAACTGTTGCCGAAGGCGAATCAATTGACCTGTACGGTACAGTATAATTCTGAAACAAAGAATGGTAGGTCAACTACCGCAAAAGTTGAACAATAAAAGTTTTTAAAAATGGCATTAAAGAAATACAAACCGGTAACCGCAGGTACCAGATGGAGAATCGGGAATGCGTATGCTGAGATTACTACAGATACTCCTGAAAAGTCTTTGCTCGAGTCAGTAAAATCTACAGGTGGCCGTAACGCACAAGGTCGTCGTGCAATGCGTTACATCGGCGGCGGTAACAAAAAGAAATACCGTGTAATTGATTTCAAACGCAGTAAGAAAGATGTTCCTGCTAAAGTAGCATCTATTGAATACGATCCAAACCGTACAGCATTCATCGCATTGCTGAATTACGTTGATGGTGAAAAACGTTACATCCTTGCTCCAAACGGTTTACAGGTTGGTGCAACAGTAGTAGCGGGTGATGCAGTAGCACCTGAATTGGGTAACGCTCTTCAAATGAAGAATATGCCTTTGGGTACTATGATCCACAATATTGAAATGCAGCCTGGTCAGGGTGGTAAGTTGGTACGCAGTGCAGGTACAAGCGCACAGTTAACCAACAAAGAAGAGAAATACGCTGTATTGAAAATGCCAAGTGGTGAATTGCGTAAAGTACTCATCAACTGTTATGCAACAGTAGGTGTGGTAAGTAACAGCGATCACAGTCTTGAAACAGCCGGTAAAGCGGGTGTTAACCGTTGGAAAGGTATTCGTCCTCGTAACCGTGGTGTAGCGATGAACCCTGTTGATCACCCGATGGGTGGTGGTGAAGGCCGTAGCAGCGGTGGTCACCCACGCAGCAGAACCGGTAAATATGCAAAAGGCGAAAAAACACGCTCTAAGCACAAGGGTTCTAACAAGCTCATCATCCAACGTAAGGATGGTAAAAAACTGGCTAAGTAATTCAATCAGCAAATCGAAAACTAAAATAAATCATGGCTCGTTCGATTAAAAAAGGTCCTTATGTAGCAGCTCACCTCGAAACAAAGGTGCTCGCTATTAACGAAGGCAAAACAAAAAGAGGTGTAATTAAAACCTGGAGTCGTCGTTCAACAATCACTCCTGATTTTGTAGGTCACACTTTTGCAGTGCACAACGGAAATAAATTCATCCCTGTTTACGTAACAGAATTTATGGTAGGTCATAAACTTGGTGAATTTGCTCCTACAAGAAACTTTAAAGGACACTCAAGCAAAAAAGTAGGTTAATGGTAAAAGGCCACCGGTCTTAACCTTAAAATAAAAGAAATGGAAGCAGTAGCAAAACTCAGAAATTATCCCACATCGCCACGCAGAATGCGTTTGCTGGCTGATGAGATTCGTGGAATGGATGTTGAAAAAGCATTGGCTTTACTGGATTTTCATCCGCAACACTCTGCCACACCGCTTGGTAAACTTTTAAAAAGTGCTATCAGCAACTGGGAGCAAAAGAACAGTGGTGCAAGTGCAGCTGATGCAGCATTGATTGTGAAAACAATTTATGTAGATGGTGCACGTATGATCAAGCGTTTACGTCCTGCACCCCAGGGCCGTGCTTACCGTGTAAGAAAGCGCAGCAATCACGTAACCATTATCGTAGACACAAAAAATTAATTGATAAAATTTTATAAACCATTCTATGGGTCAGAAAGCAAATCCAATTGGTAACAGGTTAGGGATCATCCGCGGATGGGAGAGTAACTGGTATGGTAGCAAAAGAGACTTTGCCGGTAAATTGATCGAAGACAACAAGATCAGAACCTATCTCAATGCCCGTATCAATAAAGGTGGTATCGCTAAAATTGTGATTGAGCGTACTCTCAACAAATTGATTGTAACTATTCACACTTCTAAGCCTGGTATCATCATCGGTAAAGGTGGTGGCGAAGTAGATCGTATTAAAGAAGAATTGAAGAAACTCACCGGTAAAGATGATGTACAGATCAACATCTTGGAAATCCGTCGTCCGGAAGTAGATGCAACAATCGTTGCAGATACGATCGCACGCCAGATCGAAAACCGTATCAATTACAAACGTGCTGTGAAAATGGCGATTGCTTCTGCACTTCGTATGGGTGCTGAAGGTATCAAAGTAAAAGTAAGCGGTCGTTTGGGCGGTGCTGAAATTGCACGTACTGAAGAAATTAAACAAGGACGTACTCCTCTGCATACATTCCGTATGGATATTGATTATGCAAACCTGTTTGCATTAACCGTTTACGGTAAAATCGGTATCAAAGTATGGATCTGTAAAGGTGAAGTTCTCACTAAGCGTGATCTGAACCCCAATTTCGTTGGCGGTAAGAGCGATGTGAGCGACAGAAAAGATGATCGTCGTGGTGGTGGACATGGTGGCGACAGAAGAGATGATCGTCGTGGTGGACACGGTGGTGGTCAACGCAGAGACAGCCGCAAAGGATAATAATCAAGTACCAATTACGAAGTAAGAAGTACGAAGCAAACAACAAACAGTAACAAGAAACATATACAGCAATGTTACAGCCGAAAAGAACAAAACACAGAAAATCACAGAAAGGACGCATCCGTGCTGTGGCTAAGCGTGGTACCAACATTTCATTTGGTTCTTATGCTTTGAAGGCTCTGGAACCGGTATGGTTAACCAACCGCCAGATTGAAAGTGCCCGCCAGGCAATGACACGTGCTATGAAGCGTGAAGGTAATGTGTGGATCCGTGTGTTCCCCGATAAAGTAGTAACCCGCAAGCCTGCAGAGGTACGTATGGGTAAAGGTAAAGGTAACCCCGAAGGTTGGGCTGCTATTATCGAACCAGGACGTATTTTGTTTGAAGCAGATGGTGTTCCTGAAACAGTAGCGAAAGCTGCGATGGAACTGGCAGCACAAAAGCTCCCCATCAAAACAAAATTCATTGTACGCAGAGACTTGGTTGCGTAATTAACAAGTTGAAGAACTGAATAAACTGATTAACATGGCAAAGACAACTGATTTTTTAAAGAGCATAAAAGAGCTGAACGTTACAGATCTGGCTGCACGCATCAAAGAAGATGAACTGCGTTTGAAGAAGCTGGAATTTGCACACGCTATTTCTCCACTGGAGAACCCCGTGAGCATCCGTGGCCTTCGCCGTGATGTTGCCCGTTTAAAAACAGAGTTAAGAAAAAAACAACTGGGTATTTAATCCATTTGAATAACAGTGACGCTGAGCGTCATCAACTGAAAAATAGCAAAAAATGTTAGAAAGAAATTTGCGCAAAACGAAGACAGGTGTTGTAACCAGCAGCAAAATGGATAAAACCATTACCGTAGCTGTTGAACGTAAAGTAAAGCACCCTATCTATGGAAAGTTCGTTAAGAAAACGACTAAGTTCCATGCTCATGATGAAAAGAATGAGTGCGGTATAGGTGATACTGTACGTATTATGGAAAGCCGTCCTCTGAGCAAAACAAAGCGTTGGAGACTGGTAGAAGTAGTAGAAAAAGCGAAGTAATATTCTACGCATGCTTTCGGTACGCAGCCGCAAGCCTCTGTAAACAACCAGATTTTTAAAATACTCAGTGTTAATAACCGGAGTTAAAAGTTTAAGAAAATGATTCAGCAAGAAAGCAGATTAAACGTAGCCGATAACAGCGGTGCAAAAGAAGTTCTTTGCATCAAGGTATTAGGTAACAGCGGCCAGGATTATGCAAAGATTGGCGATAAGATTGTGGTAACTGTAAAAGATGCATTACCAGGCGGCGGTATCAAAAAAGGTACTGTAGCAAAAGCTGTAATTGTACGTACAAAAAACAAATTGCGTCGTAAAGATGGTTCATACATCCGTTTCGATGACAATGCGGTAGTAATCCTCAACGCTTCAGACGAGCCACGTGGTACACGTATCTTCGGGCCGGTAGCAAGAGAGCTCCGTGATAAAGGTTACATGAAAATTATTTCATTAGCACCGGAAGTACTTTAAAGCCAAGAGCTGATAGCTGAAAGCTCTCAGCCACGAAATAAAGAAATTAATCAGCCGGGTTATTAGCGCAGGCTACTAACTCAAAGCTCAAAGCATAAAAAAATGAGTAACAGATTTAAACCCAAGTTTAGCATCAAAAAAGGCGATTCAGTAGTTGTTATTGCCGGTGATGATAAAGATGTAAAGAAGCCTCGTACGGTTCTGGAAGTATTTCCGGAAGATGCACGTGTACTGGTTGAAGGTGTAAACATCGTAACCAAGCACACTAAGCCGAGCGCTCAAAATACAAAAGGTGGTATTGTAAAGCAAGAAGCCCCCATTCACATTTCAAATGTAATGTTGTGGGATGGTAAGCAAGCCACTAAAGTAAAGCGTAGCCGTGATAACGGTAAGCTGGTAAGGGTTTCAAAAAAATCAGGTCAGCCTGTAAAATAATTTAACGAAGGTTAAAATAGTAAGAAAATGAGTACTGTAAAATATACACCCCGTTTAGCAAGCAAGTATAAAAGTGATGTTGTACCTGCTTTAATGAAACGTTTTGGTTACAAAAGCATCATGCAGGTTCCTAAACTGGAGAAAATCTGTTTGAACCGTGGCGTAAACGGTGCGGTGAACGATAAGAAACTGGTAGATATTGCAATTGATGAACTGACAACTATTACAGGTCAGAAAGCGATTGCTACAATGTCTAAAAAAGACATCTCAAACTTTAAGTTGCGTAAGAACATGCCAATTGGTGCACGTGTTACATTACGTGGTGTAAACATGTACGAATTTTTAGACAGATTGATCTCTGCTTCTTTACCTCGTGTACGTGACTTTAAAGGTATCAACGATAAATCTTTCGATGGTCGTGGTAACTACACAATGGGTGTTACCGAGCAGATCATCTTCCCTGAAATTGATATTGACAAAGTGAACAAGATCACTGGTCTGGATATCACTTTCGTAACTACTGCTTCTACAAATGAAGAAGCATATGAGTTGCTGAAAGAACTGGGTATGCCTTTTAAAAATGCTAAAAAAGACTAATCATAAGTTATGGCTAAAAAATCAGTAACAGCCCGTCAGAGCAAAAGAGAAAGAATGGTAGCACAGTATGCTGAAAAGCGTGCTGCGTTAAAAGCTGCAGGTGATTATGCTGCTTTGGATGAATTGCCAAAGAACGCATCTCCTGTACGTTTGAAAAACCGTTGCCAACTCACCGGACGTCCGAAAGGTTACATGCGTTACTTCGGTATTTCCCGTGTAATGTTCCGTGACATGGCGCTGAATGGTAAAATTCCAGGTGTAAAGAAAGCAAGCTGGTAATTTACCGGGCCGAACAGGCAAATGTTGTGCAGGTATTGAATATGATGCACAACCAGTAAACAACATTTATCTTAAAAATCATTCAATTAAATACAATGGTTACAGATCCTATTGCAGATTTCCTTACCCGTGTTAGAAACGCCCAAATGGCCGGACACCGTATTGTAGAAATTCCTGCTTCAAACCTGAAAAAACGTATTACTGAGATCTTATACGATCAAGGTTATATCCTGAAATATAAATTTGAAGACGACAGCAAACAAGGCGTTATCAAAATCGCTTTAAAGTACGACCCTCAAACACGTGTTCCTGCTATTCAATCGCTGGAGCGTGTGAGCCGTCCGGGTCTTCGTCAGTATTCTAAGCCTGAAGAGTTCCGTCGTGTGAAGAATGGTTTAGGTATTGCCATCATCAGTACATCTAAAGGTGTAATGACTGATAAGCAGGCGAAAGCAAGTAATGTTGGTGGCGAAGTTCTTTGCTACATCTATTAATCTTAACCGTTGCTGATACATTAAGCTGAAACTATACTAAGCTGACCGGTTAGCAACAAACTCAAAATATAAAACTAAGATACTATGTCTCGTATAGGTAAAAAGCCGGTTGTAATTCCACAAGGTGTTACTGTTACAGTTGGTAAAGACAACGTGGTTACTGTAAAAGGACCAAAAGGCGAATTGAACGAAGCAATTGACCGTGATATTGTTGTTGAAGTAAAAGACGGCGAAGTTACTTTCGGTCGTCCTACAGATCAAGGCCGCCATCGTGCAATGCATGGTTTGTACCGTGCACTTGTTGCTAACATGGTAAAAGGTGTTACTGATGGTTTCGAAAAGAAACTTGAACTGGTGGGTGTGGGTTATAAAGCCGCTAACCAGGGTAATCTTCTCGATTTGGCTTTGGGTTATTCACATAACATTGTTATTGAAGTACCAGACGAATTAAAAGTTGCTACTGCGCAGGAAAAAGGTCAGAACCCAACAATTACACTTACAGGTATTGATAAGCAATTGTTAGGTGCTGTTGCTGCAAAAATCCGCAGCTTGCGTAAGCCTGAACCATACAAAGGAAAAGGTGTTAAATACGTTGGTGAATACATCCGTCGTAAAGCAGGTAAAGCAGCTGGTAAGTAATAAAATTTTCAAATTCGTCTTCCGGCAGTATCGGGAGAACTAAATAAAGAAAGATGAAAACAGATAATAAAGTAATCAGAAGACAAAAAATCCGCTACGGTGTTCGTAAGAAAGTAGCAGGTACATCTGCAACTCCACGTTTAAGCGTGTTCCGCAGCAACTCTGATATTTATGTTCAGTTAATTGATGATGTAGATGGCAAAACACTTGCTTCTGCTTCTTCAAAAGACAAAGAAATTGCAGCTCAGAAAGTAACCAAGCTTGAACAAAGCAAATTAGTTGGTGCTGCAATTGCACGCAAAGCAACTGATCTTGGTTTATCAGCTATCGTATTCGATCGTGGTGGTTACCTGTATCATGGCCGTGTAAAAGCGGTTGCAGAAGGTGCACGTGAAGGCGGTTTAAAATTCTAATCAATCGTAAACATTTAATAAAAGATAAATGTCGAAAGTAATTGTAAACAAAGTAAAAGCAGGCGACCTGGAACTGAAAGAAAAGGTTGTAGCTATTAACCGTGTTGTTAAAACAACCAAAGGTGGTCGTGCCTTCAGTTTCTCTGCAGTAGTTGTTGTAGGAAATGAAAATGGTGTTGTAGGACATGGTTTAGGAAAAGCCAAAGAAGTACAACAAGCAATCGCAAAAGGAATTGAAGATGCGAAGAAAAATCTCATCAAAGTTCCGGTTATGAAAGGTACAATCCCTCATGATCAATTGGCGAAAGAAGGTGCTTCTAAAGTGTTGATCAAACCTGCTGCACACGGTACTGGTGTAATTGCCGGTGGTAGTATGCGTGCTGTTTTGGAAAGCGCTGGTGTTACCGACGTATTGGCAAAGTCACTTGGTTCGGCTAACCCACATAACGTAGTTAGAGCTACTTTTAAAGCTTTGGCTTTGTTACGTGAACCAATCGCCGTATCAAAAGTGCGTAGCCTTGGATTAAAGAAAGTATTTAACGGATAAAATGGTAGAAGGTAGAAGGTACAAGGGAAAAGGCACAAGCCTTACACCTTACACCTTACACCATAAACCTTAAACCTTTTAAGGACATGAAAAAATTAAAAATCACTTTAGTAAAGAGTCCAATTGACAGACCAGAGCGTCAGAAATTAACGCTGCAAGCTCTTGGTTTGAACAAAACAAACTCAAGCAAAGAAGTAGAAGGAACTCCTCAGGTTCTGGGTATGATTCAGAAAGTGAGTCACCTGTTGAAAGTTGAAGAGGTAGCATAATTTGAGAATTTGAAAAAGCGCCGGTTTAAAATTCCTGGCCTGTTATTTTCAAATCTTCAAATTCACAAATTTTCAAATTATTAAAGCGAGGGGTGATTCCCCGAAAGTTCAAAATCATTTACAAATGAAACTGCACAATTTAAAACCTGCTGAAGGTTCTACACACAAAGAAAAACGTTTAGGTCGTGGTGAAGCATCTGGTAAAGGTGGTACATCAACAAAAGGTAACAAAGGTGCTCAGAGCCATGCGAGCTTTAAGCGTAAGATAGCTCACGAAGGTGGTCAGATGCCTATTCAGCGTCGTGTACCAAAACGTGGTTTCAAAAATCCGGATCGTGTTGAGTATCGTGTATTCAATCTCGGACAAATTGAACAACTTGCTGAAAAATACAGCCTCACTGAATTCTCTCTCGAAAGTTTGTATATCAATGGTCTTACCAACCGTACAGACAAAGTGAAAATTCTTGCAAACGGTGAGCTTAAAAGCAAACTTACTTTCAAGGTAAATGCACTGAGCGGCAAAGCCAAATCGGCAATTGAAGCAGCAGGCGGTACCGTTGAAATTGTAAAGTAATTTTTCCCGATATTTGCCCGACGCATGAAAATGCGTCTTTTTTCTTTTCAGCAAATTTTAAAAAGAATTTTTCCAGTGAAAAAGCTCATTCAAACCCTAAAGAATATCTGGAGCATCGAAGAGTTACGCAGTAAAATTGTGTACACTCTTTTGTTGCTTTTGGTATACCGTGTGGGTTCTCATATTGTATTGCCAGGTGTTGACCCTAATGGACTCGAACAGTTAAACTCCAAAGCAAAAGAAGGTATTCTCGGTATATTCGATTCATTTGCAGGTGGTGCCTTTTCAAGCGCATCTATTTTTGCATTGGGCATTATGCCTTACATCTCTGCATCGATCTTTATGCAGCTGATGAGCATCCTTGTTCCGCAATTGCAAAAAATGCAGAAAGAAGGTGAAAGCGGCCGTAAAAAGATTAATCAATGGACACGTTACCTTACAGTAATCGTTACCATCTTCCAGGCAAGTGCTTATGTAACTTACCTGAAGAGTCCTGAAATTGCAGGAGCAGCAATCATTCCTTCGTTCACAAGTTTCTTCTGGTTATCTACAACCATCGTATTAACTGCAGGTACATTGTTTGTAATGTGGTTAGGCGAACGTATTACCGATAAAGGTTTGGGTAACGGTACATCACTCATCATCATGATCGGTATCCTTGCACGTTTTCCTGCATCTGTTGCAGCTGAGTTTACTGCAAAGAGCGGTAGTGCAGGTGGTGGTCTGTTGAAGTTCACGATTGAAATTGCAATCCTTATTGCAATTGTAATGGGCCTCATCATTCTTGTACAGGGTGTTCGCAAAATTGCCATCAACTATGCAAAACAAATTGTAGGCAATCGCCAGTTTGGTGGTGCACGCCAGTTCTTACCAATTAAGGTAAACAGTGCGGGTGTAATGCCTATCATCTTTGCGCAGGCAATTATGTTCTTACCAACATTGCTTACCGGCTTTAATGCAACAAAAGGTATTGCAGCTACATTAAGCGATCATGGAAATATCTGGTACATGGTTGTGTATTCAATTCTTGTAATTGGTTTCACGTTCCTTTATACAGCGTTAATCTTCAATCCTAAACAAATTGCAGATAACCTGAAGCAGAACAACGGATTTATTCCGGGTGTACAACCTGGGCAACCAACTGCCGATTATATCGGACAGATCATGGACCGTATTACATTACCGGGTGCCGTGTTTCTTGCTATCGTTGGTATTTTACCAGGTATTGCAAAGAACTTAGGTGTATCAAGCGGTTTCTCTACTTTCTTCGGTGGTACTTCACTGTTGATCATGGTAGGTGTTATCCTCGATACCTTGCAGCAAATTGAAACACATTTGTTGATGAGACAATACGATGGCCTTATGAAAGGAGGTAAGATCCAGGGACGCCAGACCGTATCTTCATCTGCTATCTAATACAATGCATTTACATAGAAACCCTGGCCAAAAAGCCGGGGTTTTTTAATACAGAGAGATTTTATGATTCATTACCGTTCGCCTTTAGAAATAGAACTTATCCGTAAAAGTGCATTGCTTGTTGGCGATGCATTAGCTGAAGCTGCAAAGATGTTGAAAGCCGGTGTTACTACCATGCAGGTAGATGCACGAATAGAACAGTTTATCCGTGACAATGGCGCTGTGCCTTCGTTTAAAAATTACCAGGGTACTTATCCGTTTGCTACCTGTATTTCTGTGAACGATGCGGTTGTGCATGGCTTTCCTACAAACAGTGTGGTAAAGGAAGGAGATATTGTTTCGGTTGATGTGGGTGCATTTATGAATGGCTACCATGGCGATAGTGCGTACACGTTTATTGTTGGAACTACTTCTGATGATGTAAAGAAACTTCTGCGTGTTACAAAAGAATCGTTGTACAAGGGCATTGAAAAAGCTGTACATGGTAATCGTGTAGGCGATATCTCATTTGCCATACAGGATTATACAGAGAAGCAACACGGTTATGGTGTGGTGCGTGAATTGGTAGGGCATGGTTTAGGACGCAACCTGCACGAAGATCCGCAGGTACCTAATTATGGTAAGCGTGGTACCGGCACAAAGTTGAAAGAAGGAACAGTAATCGCCATTGAACCGATGATCAATCTTGGCAAGAAAGATATTTATCACGACGAAGATGGATGGACGATCCGCACAAGCGATGGATTACCATCGGCGCATTACGAACATGATGTTTGTATTAAGAAAGGGAAAGCAGATATTCTTTCTTCATTTGCATCAATTGAAGCGGCTGAAAAGGCGAATGCGAATCTAGATGCGACTTATTATTGATTTGTGGTTGCAGTAAATCTGTAACTTACAGAAACAATACAGTTGTATGATGCGAAAAATAATATTCATGAGTGTTGCATTTTGCTGCACTCATTTTTTATTGGCACAAAGTCCTGATGTGCTAAAGATCAGGCAATACCGCCAGGCAAATGAACATACCATTCTTTCCGAATTTGTTTCATTTCTGAAGTTGCCCAACATTGTTGGCGATTCTGTTGGCATTCATAAGAATGCAACATTTATTATGGAAGCGATGAAGAAGCGTGGAATTGCAAATGTTCAATTGCTTGTGCCTGCATCAAACAAAACAGTGCCTGCTGTTTATGGAGAAGTGATAACTCCGGGAGCAACACAAACAATTATCTTTTACGCACATTACGATGGGCAACCGGTAAATGCAGCACAATGGGCTAAAGGCCTCTCGCCGTTTGAACCCCAACTGCTTAGCAATTCACTGGAGCAAAACGGAACCATCATTGATTTTCCGACAGCAGATAAAGTGTTTGATCCGCAGTGGAGAATTTATGGCAGAAGTGCAAGTGATGACAAAGCAGGTGTAATGGCCATCTTAAATGCGTATGATGCCATAGTAAAAAGCGGCATGAAGCTAACTGTAAACATCAAATTCTTTTTTGAAGGTGAAGAAGAGAAGGGCTCTGATTTTTTGCATGAAATTTTACAGCAATACAAGAACTTATTGCAAAGCGATCTTTGGCTGATCTGTGATGGACCTGTTCATCAATCGGGAAAAAAACAAGTAGTGTTTGGTGTAAGAGGTGATGCACATGTTGAAGTAACTGTGTACGGTTCTAAGCGACCGCTGCACAGTGGTCATTATGGTAACTGGGCGCCTAATCCGGCAATGATGCTGGTGGAGTTACTGGCTTCGATGAAAGATGAAAACGGGCGTGTTACCATCAAAGATTTTTATGCAGATGTAATTCCGTTAAGTGAAATGGAAAAGAAAGCACTTGAAGCAGTGCCTCCGGTTGATGAGCAAATGAAAAACGAATTGGGCTTTCGTAAGCGGGAAATGAAAGACCATGATCTTGCACAGGCAATCGGCTTGCCGTCACTTAACATTAATGGAATGAACAGCGCCAACGTTGGCAAGAATGCAAGCAATGTAATACCAACAACTGCAACGGTAGTGCTTGATCTTCGTCTTGTTGCAGGTAACGATTGGAAAAAACAACAACAGCGTGTTGTTGAGCATATCAAAAGCCAGGGCTACTATGTTACAACTGCAGAACCTACAGATGAAGAGCGAAGCAAGTACGATAAGATCGCAAAAATTACATTAAGCAATGGTTATAATGCACAGAAAACTTCAATGGATCTGCCGATAGCCAAACAGGTAATTGCGGCAGTGCAGTCAACAACTACAGAGTCGGTTGTTTTATTACCAACTGCAGGCGGCAGTCTTCCATTGTTTTTGTTTGAGCAATACCTCAAAGCAAAAACTATTTCGGTTCCGATCGCTAATCATGATAACAACCAGCATGCAGAAAATGAAAACATACGGCTCTTGAATTTCTGGAACGGTATTGAAACAATGGCTGCTTTAATGATGATGAAATAAACAGAATGGCAGAAGAAAAAAAACAGAAGTGTTTGGTTGTTATCGGCGGTGGCGCTGCAGGTTTTTTTTGTGCAGTAAATGCAGCAAGAATGAATCCGTTGTTGCATGTGATTATTCTTGAAAAATCAAGTAAGGTTTTATCGAAAGTAAAAGTGAGTGGTGGTGGCCGTTGCAATGTTACTCATGCCTGTTTTGATGTGCAGGAGTTGAGTAAACGCTATCCACGTGGCGAGCATTTTGTACGTAAAGCATTTCATCAATTCTTTACAAAAGATACGATAGAATGGTTTCAGGAGCGGGGTGTAGAGTTAAAGGAAGAAGCTGATGGACGGATGTTTCCGTTTACGGATTCATCGCAAACAATTATTGATTGTTTGTTGCGTGAAGTGAATAAATACAAAGTAGAGTTGTTGTTGAACAGGGAAGTGAAAAACGTGGAAGTGAAAAGTGAAAAGTGGGAAGTTGAACTAAATAACAGTCACATCATTACTGCCGATTATGTTTGTGTTGCCAGCGGTGGGTTTCCTAAACTGGAGCAGTTCGATTGGTTGAAAGGAACAGGTCATTCAATTGTAGCTCCTGTACCATCGCTGTTTACGTTCAATATGCCCAAACATCCTATCACAGAATTGATGGGTGTTGTAGTGCAGGATGCAACAGTAAAAATTCAAAACAGTAAATTAAAAAATACAGGACCGTTACTTATTACGCATTGGGGAATGAGCGGCCCTTGCATCCTTAAACTTTCTGCATGGGGTGCAAGAGAATTGCACGATCGTAATTACGAGTTTACAATTCACATAAACTGGTTGAACGAACGGAAGGAGCAGGATGTAAAAGATGAGTTGCAATTAATACGCAATAGTAAAGGCTCTCAAAAGATAGCTAACAATAATCTCTTTCAATTACCCAACCGTTTATGGACATTCCTGTTACAGGAAGCTGGTGTAAAAGAAGAAGGACGTTGGGCCGATCTGCCATCGAAAGAACAAAACAAACTGGTACAGCTTTTATGCAATCATGAGTTTCATGTAAAAGGAAAAACAACGTTTAAAGAAGAGTTTGTTACTGCAGGAGGTGTTGATCTGAAACAGGTTGATGCAAATGCAATGCAGAGCAAACTTCATCCGAATCTTTTCTTCGCAGGCGAAATACTGGATGTAGATGGTATAACGGGCGGCTTTAATTTTCAACATGCATGGACCAGTGGTTTTATTGCAGCCAAAACAATTGCACAGCAATAAGCAACACAGTTATATAATTAGTGTACACGGTTGGTTTGTTTGATGATTTTCTATTTGCTTAATCATTATCTTTAGTTAAACCCCAACCGGAATGTCGTCGAGACGAAATTTTATTCAACAACTAACTGCAGCAACAGGCGCATTTACATTTTTACCTTTTACCAGCAAAGCATTTGCGAATGAGGCAGAGAATATGCATGCCCGTTTTCATGCAATGAACGATGCCGATGCAATGACGGATGAAGATTTCTGGGGCTGGATAAAAGAACAATATACCGTTTCGCCAAACCTGCTCAATTTGAACAATGGCGGGGTTAGTCCGCAGCCCAAAGTTGTGCAGGATGCACACATACGGTTTTATCAATTTGCAAACGAAGGGCCATCGTATTACATGTGGCGTACGCTTGATGAAGGTCGTGAAGCATTAAGAGGAAAACTGGCAGAACTCGCAGGTTGTAATGCAGAAGAGTTAGCCATTAACCGCAATGCAACAGAAGGTTTGAACACCGTAATCTTCGGTTTGAATTTAAAAGCAGGTGATGAAGTAGTGCTTACCAAACAGGATTATCCCAACATGATCAATGCCTGGAAGCAACGTGAAAAAAGAGATGGCATTAAACTGGTTTGGTTAAATCTTGAACTGCCGGTTGAAAATGAAGATGCAATTGTGCAGCAATACGTAAATGTATTTACTTCTCGAACAAAGATTGTACATGTAACACATTTGATTAACTGGACAGGACAGTTTTTACCCATCAGAAAAATTGCAGATGAAGCACATAAACGTGGAATTGAAGTAATAGGAGACGGGGCACATTCTTTTGCACATACCGATTTTAAAATACCCGATCTTGGTTGCGATTATTTTGCCACATCGTTACACAAGTGGTTGTGTGCACCGTTCGGCAGTGGTTTGCTGTGGATCAAAAAAGAAAAGATAAAAAATATTTGGGCATTATTGAGCAGCGTGGAGCCCGATGGTGCAGATATCCGCAAGTTTGAGTCGTTGGGTACAAGATCGTTTGCAAGCGAAATGGCAATTGGTAATGCTGTGGATTTTCAGAATGTGATAGGTAGTAAGCGAAAAGAAGACCGGCTTCGTTATTTAACTGATTACTGGAACAGCAAGGTGAGCGATTTAAAACGTGTTTCTTTTCTTCAACCCAAAAACAAAAACGGTTACTGTGCTATTTCCTGTATTGCAATTGAAGGAATGAAACCGTTTGAACTGATGGATACACTGCACAAGAAACACAAAATACATACCGTAGCAATTGATTGGGAAAATATACACGGTGTGCGTGTAACACCACACGTTTACACATCAGTAAAAGATCTTGACAGGCTCGTAAATGCTATCCGTACAATTGCAATTTAGAATGCAGGTTGTAACTTTAAGTAAAATATATCATATGAAAAAGGTACTCATGGTTGTAATGCTCAGTTTGATATCTGCAGGAGGCTTTGCACAGGCAGCTAAAGAAAAATCGAAAGCAAAAGAAAAAAACAAACCTGCTGCTGAAAATGTAAACAAGCAGAAAGACAAAACAGGAACAAATGCCAATACCCCCAACGCCGATGGCAAACAAACGGGCAACACGAAAACACGTGTAAATATTCCAACGAAAGTAAAAACTTCGTTTGCAGCTGAATATCCCAATGCTGTAAATGCAACCTGGACAAAAACGCAGGGCGATTGGACTGTAGTTTTTGGTAACGGTGTGTGGCAATCAACTGCCACCTATCACAGCAATGGTGAACGGGTAGATACCCGTACAGCAATGCCAAGAGAACAGGCACCACGACCTGTATTGGATGAAATTCTCCGGCGTTACCCAAAGCAGAATCCAAAAGACATCATCAAAATCGAAAAACCAAAAAATCCCAACCTGTTCCAGATAATTGTTGAAGAAGCAGGTAAGAAACGAACATTGCTGATAGATGAAACCGGCAAACTGGTTTCGCAACAATAAAAGACAAAGCCATCTTAGCAGATGGCTTTTTTGTTTAAACAAATGACGGATGAAACACTGTGTTGTTAAAGCTGTTCATGTTTTTTCAGTTACTTTGCCGCACTTAATAAGAGAGGCCGATGTATATTTTAACCAAAATTCTCACACAAATTTATTTCCTGGTTTTTGCAAAAAGAATTGGCATGTTTAATTCCCAACAGCGGAAAATAGTTACACCAATGATTCTTGGTGTTAATCATCCCAATTCTTTTCTGGATGCAGTTATAGTAGGAGCAATGATGGATCATCGGGTGCATTTTATTACACGTAGTGGCGTGTTTAAAAATCCAATCGTCCGTGCTCTCCTGCGTTCGGTAAATATGATTCCTATCTATCGCATGAGCGATGGAAAAGATCAGTTGGCGAATAATGATGCTACGTTTGAAGAAGTAAGAAAAGTATTGCAACGTGGCGAACATGTATTGATTTTTGTAGAAGGCTTATGTATTCATCAAACAACATTGCAGTTGCCGTTAAAGAAAGGTGCTCCCCGTATGTTGTTGCAGGCTTGGGAAGATGGATTAGATGTAACGTTTTTACCTGTATGGGTGAGATATAATTCGTTTACGGCTTTTCCCAAAACATTTGATTTTAATTTCGGAACCCAGTTTGGGAAAGAAGTAATTACGGAAGGCATGGAAGTAGGAGCTAAAATGGTGGCAATTAATAAAGCTACCGAAATACAACTGCAGGAATTATCAACTGTTACTAACCCCGATAGCAGTTTTAAACTTCCTAAATGGTTATTGTTTGTGCCTGCCATGTTGGGCGTACTTACACATTTTCTTTTTTACGTTCCACTCGAACGCTTTGCACATGCATTACGTGGCGAGCAGTATTACGATAGTATTCTGTTTTGCCTGATGGCATTTTTGTATCCCTTGTACGTTTTAAGTATCGGATTGATTCTTTACTGCACAGTTGGCGGATGGTGGGCTTTTGCTGCATTGCTGCTGCCCTTGTTTGCCAAAAGTTATGTATTGTGGAAGTAAACTAAATGATTGCCGATGGTTGTGATTTGTAAATAATGATTTGTAGTTTTAGTCTGTAACCAAACTGCAGACTTATGAAAAAAGCACTCCTGTTCTTCGTTATTGCAATTATCTTTTTTTCCTGCCGAAAAGAAAAAGTCAATCCAGATGAAATCCGGATTTTAAAAACATCGCAAAACGGCCCCAATGGCAGTAAAGTAAATATTAATTTCAACTACGATGCTCAAGGGCGAATTGCAGGTATTACCAGGAACAACGATAATGAACTACCAAAGCTTGTTGCTACTGTAACATACAATGGTAATGAAGTAACAATTGTTGATACATTTGAAAACTCTGCAAGCTCTAAAATAGCAAAGACAATTAAGTTTGTGTTAGATGGAGAACGCAAACCACTGCAACGGATACAAGTTGAAACGAATTACTTTCTTGATGCAGCATACGAACAAAAAAGCTTTATTTACGACACAACTTATTACGATTATAATGCAGCAGGTTTGTTAGTACAAACAAGAGAATATTACGCTGACTCTTTATGGTTCTTTCAACCTTCTTCAGGGGTGGTAACCCATTCCGATTTGCGAAACATGACCCGCAATTTTCAGTACAACAATAACAATGTTAGTGTTATAACCGGTAGAGGTACACGCTTATACCGGCAAACAAGCGGCAGCAATACATCTGTAAAAAACTACAACAGGGAAGAAGCTTTTTCTTTTGATTACACAAATGGATTTAGCAATACAACAGATTTTAAAAACGCTTTTGTTTTGGCAGAGTATGGAGGAAATTCATTCTTTACCGTACTGAATGCCCGGGCAGGTAATATTCCGAACAAAAGAGTTTATACCTATAACGAAAAAGACAGCAGCACCGGTGCTGAGGTTTTTGCTAACTCCGATATTGCGAATTATAAAGTCTTTTACAACGGATACGGTTTTTTGTCAGGCTTTACAACGCAAAACGGCAACAACCCCGATGTTGTATTAACCTATAACAGGTAAATAGAAATCTCATCTTTAAGAAGAATAATGCAAGCAGTTTACAGGCTGCCGGACAGTAGCGGTAGCTCCCGCCAAAAAAGGCGGGACTACAAGCGAATGGCCGGAACTGAAGCCGGGGAACAGCTTATTTGGCCGAAAGCCCCAAATTCTTCTGTTTTTGAGCGAAAAAACAGCTTTAAAACCCTTGCCTGCACTGCTTTTTGGCCTACCTTTGCCGCCCCGAATCAATTAAACAGTCGGGGTTATTTTATGTCAGAAAATCAAATTGTTAACTCAAACGCTGATGCACAGGAGAATGTGGAAGCAACACCAGTTGCCGAAACATCTACAGCGACAACAACTGCACCTGTGGCTGTGCAAACTGCACATGATGATTTTGATTGGAGCGTTGACAAGCGCAACGTAGCAATCTACAGCAACGAAGAACGTGAAAAGTATGATGCTGTTTACGATGGCACTTTCAAACAAGTGAACGATGCTGAAATTGTTGATGGCCAGGTTGTGGCATTAACAAAAACTGATGTGGTTGTAAACATCGGCTTCAAGAGCGATGGTCTCGTTTCTTTGAACGAGTTCCGTGATTTGCCAGGTTTAAAAGTTGGCGATACTGTTGAAGTAATGGTTGTAGAGAAAGAAGACAGAGAAGGTCACCTGCACCTGAGCCGCAAACTTGCACGCATTACTCGTGCATGGGAGCGTATTATGGAAGTACACAAAACCGGTGAAATTGTTACCGGTACTGTTACAAGCAAAACAAAAGGTGGTTTGATCGTTGATGTGTTTGGTATGGAAACATTCTTACCAGGTTCACAAATCGACGTAAAACCTGTTACCGATTACGATCAGTTTGTAGGTAAAACAATGGAGTTTAAAGTGGTTAAGATCAACGAAACCATTAAGAACGCAGTTGTGAGCCACAAAGCCCTCATCGAAAGCGATATCGAAGCACAACGTGCTGTGATTATGGGTAAACTGGAAAAAGGTCAGGTACTGGAAGGTACTATCAAGAACATCACCGACTTCGGTGCGTTCCTCGACCTGGGTGGTGTTGATGGTCTGTTGTATATCACTGATATCAGCTGGGGCCGTATCAACCATCCTTCAGAAGTACTGAAGATGGATCAGAAGTTGAACGTAGTAGTTCTCGACTTCGATGATGATAAGAAACGTATCAGCCTTGGTCTGAAACAACTCACTCCGCACCCATGGGATACACTCAGCGAATCAATCGTTGAAGGTAACACTGTGAAAGGTAAAGTAGTGAACATTGAAGACTACGGTGCGTTCCTGGAAATCATGCCTGGTGTTGAAGGTCTGGTTCACGTAAGTGAAATCAGCTGGGCTAACACACCGGTTAATGCAAAAGAATTCTTCAAAATGGGTGATGAGCACGAAGCAAAAATCGTTACGCTCGATAAAGATGCCCGTAAGATGAGCTTGAGCATTAAGCAAATGAGCCAGGATCCTTGGAGCACTATCGAAGAAACTTTCCCTGTAGAAAGCAAGCACAAAGGTTTAGTGAAAAACATTACTCCTTACGGTGTGTTTGTTGAACTGAAAGCAGGCATCGGTGGTATGATCCACATCAGCGATCTTAGCTGGACCAAGCGTTTCAACCACCCAAGTGAATACACAAAGGTTGGTCAGGATATCGAAGTAATGATCCTCAGCATCGATAAAGAAAATCGCAAGCTGCAACTGGGTCACAAACAACTCGAAGAAGATCCCTGGAATGCATTGGAAGAAACATTCGCAATTGGAACAGAGCACGAAGGTCATGTTGTGAAAAAAGATGACAAAGGTGCAATTGTACAATTACCTTACGGTATCGAAGGTTTCGCTCCAAACCGTCACCTGAACAAGGAAGATGGTAAACAAGTACAGGCAGATGAAACTGCACAGTTCGTAGTGATCGAATTCGATCGTAACGAAAAACGTGTAGTAGTAAGCCACGCACGTTTGTGGGAACAGGCAATTGCTGATGAAAAAGAAGCAGTAGCTAAAGAAAAGAAAGCAGACGCTGCACGTACGAAGAAAGCAGTAAAAGACGTACAGAGCAAAGTTGAGAAAGCTACACTTGGTGATCTGGGTGTTCTTGCTGATCTTAAGAAAAAGCTCGATGGCGGTTCTGATGCTGCTGCTGAGTAAGACAGTAACAACTGATCTTTATACAGGCCCATCGTTGAAAAACGATGGGCTTTTTTTATGGTGAATAGAGAATTGTGAATGGTGAGTTGCAGTGTTGCCGATCGTTGCAGTTCACTCACTATGCACCATTCACTTGCACATGATAAAATATGTAAGCTGAACTCACCATTCACAATTCACTCATCCCTCCATATCTTCGCAACAAACAACAACATCTTCATGCGGTACTTCATTATTGGGTTTATGGGCAGTGGAAAAACGTATTGGGGTAAGCAATGGAGTGAAGCAAGTGAATTGCCTTTCTTTGATCTTGACGAAGAAATTGAAAAGAAAGAAGGCAAATCCATATCAGCGATTTTTGCTGAGAAAGGCGAAGAAGCTTTTCGAAAAATGGAAGCCGATATGCTTGCTGTGTTTTATAAAAAAGACAATTTTATTTTAAGCTGCGGTGGAGGAACGCCCTGCTTTCATAACAATATGAAGCAGATGAATAAACATGGTGCAACCATTTATCTGCAGAGCACAGTAGCAGAGTTAGTGCAACGCCTACATGCAGAAAAAGAAACAAGACCGTTGATTGCTGGTATGAACGATGATGTGCTGGCCGAGTTCATTAGCAATAAACTGAACGAACGGAGTTCGGTTTACAGCCAGGCCATGTATCATTTACCAACACGGTATATGCACACCGATAACTTTCAAAAAATTATACGCAGACATGGGTAAGCCAACTTTATCACTTGCATTTTTACTGGGTGCGCTTGCTGTTGCATTGGGTGCATTTGGTGCACACGCTTTAAAGGAAATGGTGGATGAAAAATCCATTCAAACTTATCAAACAGCAGTACAGTATCATTTCTACCATGTAATTGCACTCGCACTAACCGGAGTATTGTTGAACAGTAATGCAAACGGCTGGTACAGGCGTGCAGCAGGTTTATTTATTGCAGGTATTATATTTTTCAGCGGATCGCTTTATACGCTTACTTTTTTAAAAGCAGCAGGTGTAACCGGCATGAACTGGTTGGGAGCAATTACACCAATAGGTGGTGTATGTTTTATTGCCGGCTGGCTTTGTTTGTTTGCAGGAACAAGAAAGTAAACAGTTACAACGGTACTTCCAGTATAACACGGGTTCCGTTTGTGGCACTGATGTTGAAGCTGCCTCCAATGCTTTCCATGCGTCGTTTCATATTTTTTAAACCATTGCCAAACTGGTTTAATTTTTCTGCATCAATACCTTTTCCATTGTCTGCAATTTCAACAATCAGTTGATTCCTGTCGGTGAAATGAACATCCACCGTAACTTCTGTTGCTCCCGAATGCTTCATTACATTGTTGATGGATTCCTTCAAAACAAGGAAGATATTTCTACGCTTTACACCAGAAACTTCCAGCTTAGGTAAATCAACAGGTGTATTAATACGGTACAACATATCGAAGTTATCGAGATACTCCGATGCATAAGAGCGGATATAAGCAACAAGACTATCAACAGTATCGTTGCCGGGGTTCATACTCCAGATGATGGCATTCATCTTCGTCATCAGTTCATTGGCGTTGTAAGAGATACGGTCTATCTCTTCTACGGGACGATCCTTTGTCTTCTTCCGTGCAATTTCGCTCAGCAGACGAATGGCAGTTACACCACTTCCAAGTTCATCGTGCATATCTGCGGAAATACGGCTTCGCTCATCTTGCTGTGCACTTAATACCGCAAGTTGTTTTGCGTACTCCTGTTTTTCTGCTTCAAGCTTCATTGCTTCATCCATCTTCACTTTTTCAATCAGTTCAATTTTGTTTTTATACACGAGGCCTAACAGGAAAAAGATCAGTTCAAGAAAAACACCCAACTCAAAATAAATAAGCGATTGACGGAAGAGGGGTGCATCGGGAAACAGATTAGAGCTTGGGTTACTTATTAAATATTGCGACATGCCGCCAAACAGCAGATTCGAAATGTTTCCCGCCAGCAAATAGTTCATTAACTTATTACGCTTTACAATACCGAGTATGAGGTACATGATGCCGAGGAAAATAAGAAAGTACTTACTTGAATTTTCTACTGCCACAAGGTTTGGATAGGCCGATCCTGTAAAGTACAAGATAGAAAACACGGCAAGGAATACAACAAGTGCAATTTCTGCAATAACAAACATCTTGTTAAGTGTAGGGTACTGTTTTGGTGTATTTAAAAACATGCGTGTAAAGCCGATGTAAAAAACATAACCGCTTATCTGTAAAAAATAATCTAAGTACTCTTCGTAAAAAAAGTTAAACGGAGTTGATCGTTCGTGCAAGGCAGCTTTTAAAAACAACAACGATCCAATAAGCAATGCATAAATAGAGTAGTAGAGAAACGAGCGTTTAAGGTTTTGTACATAGTTGGCAAACGAATACAACATCATCATCAGCAACAAACCGCAAAGCAGGTATGTAAACACATTTACACCATACCATTCGTTGTGGTTGTTACTTATATGGTCATCTAAATAAATCGGATTAATCAGGTAAGGCTTAAAAAGAATAACATTGGTGCGGGCATAGCGGCAACTTACCAGTATCTGCATTTCGGTTCCCGGCTGTACAGTAAAATACCGGTAAGCGTTTTCATTTTTATCAGGCACAACCTGGCCCGGAAGTTCCTTCCACGGATAATCGTTGTTAAGCCGGGTATAAAGAATACATTCTTTGGCATAAATACCGGGAGTAATAAAAAAGTCACGGGGCTTGTCTTCATCATTTTTGATCCAGAAAAGAAGGTACACTTTCGAATCGATCATGTATTGTTTAGCAACCCTGCGCTTTGGTTTTTCGTTAAGGTGCATAAACATGATGCCACGTAAAATCTGCAGATCTGTGTTATTGTTAGAGTCGATAAATACATGCATGTTCTTATCGAGGTAATGCAGGTTTTTTACCGCAGAGGTGTAGATAACAGAGAGGCTCGTATCCTCATGGGCAAAGCTTTTTGTAAGTGATACAAAACAGAGGAGAATGAGCAGCCAGTATTGTTTCATGAAAAGTGAGCAGTAAGTTGTGTGGTAAGATAGAAATTTTTTGCAGAAACAGACCGAGTTTTGGCAGTTGTTGGGTTACGGGCATTCTTTATCTTTGTTTTTATGGCCGGAAACCGCATGAAAGAGAAGAAGAAAAAGGAAAACCCTGTGCAGGAACTGAAACAGGAAAAAGAGGAGCAGGTATCTGTAAAAGAACTTGTGAAAGATGAACGCACCCATAAGATTGCAGGGATTGCCTTTTTAATTGTTTCTCTTATTTTATTTTTTGCATTTACATCTTACCTCTTTACCTGGAAGGAAGACCAGGATAAAGTATTGCAAAATGCCGCAGGTGTTTTGTTTAACGATGAATTGTTTGTGTCGAATCTGCTTGGTCGATTTGGTGCATGGATTTCGCACCTGTTTTTTTACAAGGGATTTGGTGTTGCATCGTATCTTATTTGCAGTATCTTTTTTATTGCCGGCGTAAATTTTCTATTCGGTAAAAAAATCTTTTCACTGCCACGCAATTTGAAATATGTGCTGGTTGGTTTGTTAGTGTTACCGGTGAGTTTTTCTTTTTTTCTCAATGCATCCGGCTTTCCATGGGGCGGCGCATTTGGTAATTATGCTGCCGGTTGGTTAAGTGGGTTTCTAGGTAAAACAGGTACCGGATTGTTATTATCATTAGCTGCTATTTCTTACATCATCTGGCGTTTTAACCCTGTATTTAGTTTGCCTGCACGTAAACCAAAAGAAGTAACTGTAGAGCCGCTACCCGAAGATATTATTGAACGTATCGATTTAAATGAAGCCCCGGTAAAAGAGAAGCCGGCACCCGTTAATCAATTAAAGAAAGAATCGGGTTTTACGCCATTGCCGTTAACGCAGGAAGAGGAAAATCCACTACATACTTTTTCTGTTACAGAAAAAGAAGAGTTGCCTGCTTATGATGAGGAGGAAGAAGAATACGAAGAAGAAGAGACAGAAGAAGCAGATGAGCCTGTTGAAATGACGATTCCTGTTGCTGATAAACCGGTACGGCAGGCAAAAACGGAAATACCGGTTGAAGGACCGGCATTGGAAATTAAAAATGTAGCGGAAGAGGAAGAAGAGGATGACGGTGTTGATGAGCCCGGTGAAAAAAGAATAGTAGAAAATCTGCCTCCTTACGATCCGTTTCTTGATCTGAAAGATTATAAATTTCCATCCCTCAATTTGCTGGAGAACCACGGGAGCGAAAAAATTGTACAGGATCCGCACGAGCTGGAGAATTATAAAAACCAGATCATTACTACTCTCCGCAATTACGATATTGAAATACAGAAAATATTTGCAACGGTTGGTCCAACTGTAACCTTGTATGAAATTGTTCCTGCAGCAGGGGTACGTATCTCCCGTATTAAAAACCTGGAAGATGATATTGCATTGAGTCTTGCTGCGTTGGGTATACGTATCATTGCACCAATACCCGGTAAGGGAACCATTGGTATTGAAGTACCGAATGTGAAGAAGACAGTGGTAAGCATGAAAACCTTATTGTCTTCCGAAAAATTTCAGCACAACAACTTTGGGTTGCCGATTGCCATTGGTAAAAAGATCGATAATGAAAACTTTATTGTTGATCTTACAACTATGCCGCACTTGCTCATGGCGGGTGCAACGGGCCAGGGTAAATCTGTTGGGTTGAATGCGATACTTGTTTCACTGTTATACAAAAAGCATCCATCACAATTAAAGTTGGTGTTGGTCGATCCGAAGAAAGTGGAGTTGAGTTTGTACCGGCATATCGAAAAACATTTCTTAGCCAAACTGCCGGGCGAAGATGAAGCCATCATTACCGATACCAAGAAAGTGATCAACACACTCAATGCGCTATGTATTGAAATGGATAACCGCTACGATCTGCTGAAAGAAGCCGGTTGCCGTAACCTGCGGGAGTACAATGAAAAGTTTGTGGCCCGTAAACTCAATCCGCAAAAAGGGCATCAATACCTGCCGTTTATTGTATTGGTGGTGGATGAGTTTGCCGATCTGATTATGACGGCGGGTAAAGAAGTTGAAATGCCCATTGCCCGTTTGGCACAGCTGGCCCGTGCAGTTGGTATACACCTCATCATTGCAACACAACGTCCATCTGTAAATATCATTACCGGTACAATTAAGGCCAACTTCCCTGCAAGGATTGCGTTTAAGGTATCGTCTAAAGTCGACAGCCGAACCATTCTTGATACGGGTGGAGCCGAACAGCTGATTGGTAAAGGTGATATGCTTATCAGTTACAATGGCGAGTTAACCCGTTTGCAGTGTGCTTTTGTTGATACACCCGAAGTGGACGAAATTGTTTCATTCATCAGCAAACAAAGAGGTTATCCGCAGGCATTTTTGTTGCCGGAGTATGTGGATGAAAAGGATCTGGAAGGAAAGGATTTCGACTTGAGCGACAGGGATGCGTTGTTTGAAGATGCGGCCCGTTTAATTGTACAGAACCAGGTAGGTTCAACATCGCTGTTACAACGCCGGATGAAGCTGGGCTATAACCGTGCCGGCCGTTTAATGGATCAGCTGGAAGCTGCAGGCATAGTTGGACCCAGCCAGGGCAGCAAAGCAAGGGATGTGTTAATTAAAACCGAGGCCGAGCTGGACCAGCATTTGCAAATGATGGGGTAAGGGGTTGAAACAAAATCTTTTCTCCTGCAGATGCCTATCTTTGCAATCGCCTTTGAAACAATCACCTTTAGAAATTATTAAGTTTTAGCATTGCAACCAACGCAGCTTTAAATAAATCTGAAGCTGAAACAGGATGCACAATCGATCCATAAAATAAAACAGATAATGAACGTTAGAATGAAGACAATTGCAACAGTATTGGTGAGCGCATTTATTACAGTTGCGGGAATGGCACAAACCCAAACCCTGGGTAAAAGCGATCCTGCTGCTAAAAAAATTCTCGATGCAGTAAGCGCCAAGTTTAAAACATACAAAGCAGTACAAGCTACGTTTACTTTTAAAAGTGAAGATGCTAAAGGCAAAGTGCTTGGTGTTAAAAAAGGCACGCTTTACACAAAAGGAAACAAGTATCGTGTAAGCATTACAGGAGGTCAGGATATTTTTTGTGATGGCGTAACCGTATCTACTTACGACAAAGCGGCAAACGAAGTAACCATTTCAAAGTTTGAAGCTTCTGCAAGTTCAATTACACCGCAAAAACTCTTTACTAATTTTTACGATAAAGATTTTCTGTACAAATTAAATGGCGAGAAAAAAGAAGCAGGTAAAACACTGCAGGAAATTGAATTAACGCCCGTTGATAAATCGAAATCGTTCTTTAAAGTATTGGTATGGGTTGATAAAGCAACACAAACCATTTACAGTACAAGAGTAATGGAAAAGAGTGGTAACAAATACACGTACACTGTTGGTTCACTTAATGGCAATGCCAACATTACCGATGCACAGTTTGTGTTTAATAAAGCAAAATACCCCGGCGTTGAGGTAGTTGATCTGCGATAACAAATTCAGCGTTTGAATAAAAAGAAAAGAGGCGGTTGCATTGCAACCGCCTCTTTTTATGTTGTAGCATGATGATTATGCATTTGCCATATCAGGTATAGCTTCTACTTTGTAAGCACCTGCATCGAGCTTGGCTTTTGTTTCGGAGAATGCTGTAAGTGTTTCTTCAATGTCTGCATCGGTATGTGCAGCAGAAGGAATTAAACGGTAAATGATGTGGCCTTTTGGAATTACAGGATACACAACAATGGATGCGAAGATGTTGTAGTTCTCACGCAGATCCATTACCATTGCTGTTGCTTCTTCAACACCACCTTTCATGTAAACCGGCGTAACAGGGCTATCGGTTTTGCCAATATCAAAACCTCTTTCTTTTAAACCATTTTGCAGTTTCAGTGCATTGCTCCAGAGTTTTTCTTTTAACTCAGGCATTGTACGTAACATTTCCAAACGCTTAAGGTTACCAACAACAATCGGCATTGGTAAGCTCTTTGCAAATATTTGTGAGCGGATGTTGTAACGGATATAATCAATAATTACACGTGGGCCTGCTAAAAAAGCACCAATTGATGCCATTGATTTTGCAAATGTGCTGAAGTAAAGATCAATACCATCCTGGCAACCTTGTTCTTCACCTGCACCGGCACCTGTTTTACCAAGTGTACCAAAACCATGTGCATCATCAACCAACAAACGGAATTCGTATTTCGCTTTTAAATCACAAATTTCTTTCAATCTGCCCTGGTCGCCCGCCATACCAAACACACCTTCGGTAATTACAAGAATACCACCCGCACCTTGTTTTTCAATCAAAGCACTTGCACGTTGCAATTGTTTTTCGCAATCTTCAACATCGTTGTGCTTAAACACATAACGATGGCCGGGATGTAAACGCAAACCATCAATGATACATGCATGACTTTCGGCATCGTACACAATTACATCATGGCGGCCGCATACGGCATCAATGGCACTCATAATACCCTGGTAACCGAAATTCATCAGGATGGCATCTTCCTTCATTTCAAATTCTGCCAGTTCTTTTTCCAGTTGTTCGTGCAGGTTTGAGTTACCACTCATCATACGTGCACCCATTGGGTAAGCAAGGCCCCATTGCTGAGCCGCTTCGGCATCAACTTTTCTTATTTCGGGGTGGTTGGCAAGACCCAGATAGTTATTAAGACTCCAAACGATTTTCTCTTTGCCACGGAACTTCATTCTGCTGTGAATTTCGCCTTCCAGCTTGGGGAACGCAAAGTAACCATGTGCACGTTCTCTGTGCTGGCCAATAGGTCCATAGTTCTTAATAAGCTTCTCAAAGATATCTGCCATATAAAGAAATTGTTAAGTGTGAAAAATTGCCGCAAAGGTAAGGATTTAACCCCGATTGATGAAGCGATTCAACAGCTTCCCTTCCTGTAAAAATGCTTTGTTTTGAAGCTGCCAACGGTATATTTGCCTTTCAAATCAATCATATGCGTTTTTTCTCTTTTATTGCTGTTTTTACATTTGTATTTCAGCTTCAGGCACAGCAAACTGCAACGTCTAAAACTCCATCTGCAACCACTGTACAACGCCCCAAATTGGTAGTGGGTATAATGGTTGATCAGATGCGTTGGGATTATCTCTATCGTTATTACGACCGCTATGCTGCAAACGGCGGTTTTAAGCGGATGCTTAACCAGGGTTTCAGTTGCGAAAACACGTTTATTCCTTACACGCCCACAATTACCGCTTGCGGGCATACCAGTGTTTACACCGGAAGCGTACCCGCAGTGCATGGTATTACAGGAAATAGTTGGTACGATTATGAGGTTGGCCGTATGATGTATTGCAGCGAAGACAAATTGGTTAAAACGGTTGGCAGCACTTCTAATGCAGGCGAAATGAGTCCACGTAATATGCTTACAACAACCATCTGCGACGAATTACGTTTAGCCACCAACTTTCGCAGCAAAGTAATTGGTATTGCTATTAAAGATCGTGGAGGTATTTTACCCGCAGGGCATAGCGCTAATGCAGCATACTGGTACGATTCTAAAAATGGTAACTGGATCACTTCTACTTATTACATGAACGATTTGCCACAGTGGGTAAAAAATTTCAACGATAAAAAGTATGTTGATGCATTTTATGAAAAAGGATGGAACACTGTTTTTCCAATAAACACGTATGCGCAAAGCACCAAAGATGAAAACGAATATGAAGCCAAACCATTTGGCAGCGATCAGAAAGGGTTTCCGTACGATTTTAAAAAGTTTGTTGGCAAAAATTATGGAGCCATTTCATCAACACCTTACGGTAACACTTTAACAATGATGATGGCAAAAGAAGCTGTTGCAAGTGAAGAATTGGGCAAAGATGCCATCACCGATTTTCTTGCAGTAAGTTTTTCATCATCCGATTATATTGGCCATGCATTTGGCCCAAATTCAATTGAAGCAGAGGATGGTTTTTTACGTTTGGATAAAGACCTTGGCGAACTCTTCGATTATCTTGATAAAACAGTAGGTAAAGGACAGTATGTAAGTTTTCTTACTGCCGATCATGGTGTGGCACATGTGCCCGGTTTTTCTATCGAACATAAATTGCCCGGCGGAGTAGTGGATGATAATAAACTTGTAAGCGATCTAAACAAACAGTTATCTGCAGCTTACGGTGCAAACAATATTATTTTGGGTGTTGCTAATTACCAGGTAAGTCTTAATCATAAATTAATTGATTCTGCTAAACTTGATCGTTCGGCTATTGTACAAATAGTAATGAACTATGCAAGAGCAATTAAAGGTGTTGATCGTGTATTTGAAATAGATGAATTAACAGAGCAGCCGATGAATGCAGTGGTGAAAGACCGTTTAAGTAATGGCTGGCATCCAAAACGCAGTGGTGATATTCAAATTATTTTAGCGCCAGGCTGGATCGATGGTGGTGCTACAGGAACAACACATGGTTTGTGGAATCCGTACGACAGTCATATTCCTCTTGTATGGTATGGTTGGGGTATTAAGCCGGGCAAGAGCAACCAGGAAGTGTATATGACAGATATTGCGCCAACCATAGCCGCAATGTTACGCATACAAATGCCGAGCGGTTGTGTTGGAAAGCCTATTTTACCTGTTCTGCAATAGCAGTAAGCATGAAGATTTTGCAGTTGCCGGATGGCTGGCATTAATATTGGCAGTATACAGAAATTATAAGAGAGCCCCTTTATAAGGGGCTTATCTGTCAAATTGACTAAAAGAATTGTATGAACGAAAAGAGTTTGTTTTTGAGGCCGGGCGATGAAGATGTTGATTTTTTACCCATCATCCCATTAAACGAAGCAGAGTCCGATGGCGACGATATAGCAGATTTTCCCGCAGAACTGCCGATTCTTCCATTACGAAATACCGTGTTATTTCCGGGTGTTGTATTGCCCATTACTGTTGGCAGAGATAAAAGTATACAGGCTGTAAATGAAGCGTACAAAACAGATAAACTGGTTGGTGTTGTTGCACAAAAAGACAGCAATGTTGAAGACCCTACCGTTAATGATCTGGAAGATGTTGGTACAATTGCCAAAGTTGTAAAGCTTATTAAAATGCCCGATGGCGGCACAACGGTTATTATACAGGGTAAAAAGCGTTTCAGCATCAACAGCATTACTGCAGAAGATCCGTTTTTTAAAGCAAGCATCGAAGTGTTGAGCGAAGAAGCAACACCGGAAGATGATAACTTTAAAGCAATAGCAGGTTCAATTAAAGATATGGCGGCGCAGATCATTCAACTTTCGCCGAATATTCCAAGTGAAGCTTCGATCATTCTGAAGAATATTGAGAACCCTGCTTTTCTTGTACACTTTGTAAGCAATAATCTTAACAGCGATATTAAAGAGAAACAACAGTTACTCGAAACGCAGAATATCCGTCAGCGTGCAGAATTGTTGTTATCGTTATTGCAAAAAGAATTGCAATACACCGAGCTGAAGAATAAAGTAACCAACAAAACAAGAACAGAGTTAGATAAACAGCAACGTGATTACTTTTTACAGCAGCAGTTAAAAAGTATTAAAGAAGAATTAGGCGGCGACAGCAACGACCTGGAGATACAGGAAATGAAGAAGAAGGCCGAAATAAAACAGTGGAGCGAAGCTGCAAAAGAAATGTTCCGCAAAGGTGTTGAAAAGCTGGAGCGCATGCATTCATCAACGCCTGATTATTCGGTGGTGTACAATCATCTTGATCTGATGCTTGATTTGCCCTGGGGCGAATACAGCAATGATCAATACGATCTGAAAAAAGCAAAGAAAGTTTTAGACCACGATCATTACGGTATTCAAAAAGTAAAAGAACGTATTCTTGAATACCTGGCTGTATTAAAACTGAAGGGCGATATGAAAAGCCCCATCCTTTGTTTGCTTGGCCCTCCCGGTATTGGTAAAACATCGTTGGGTAAAAGTATTGCAAGTGCACTTGGCCGTAAGTATGTACGTATAAGTTTGGGTGGTTTGCACGACGAAAGTGAAGTACGTGGTCATCGCAAAACATATATTGGTGCAATGCCCGGTCGCATCTTACAATCGTTGCGCAAAGTAAAAACATCGAACCCGGTAATGATCCTAGATGAGATCGATAAGATCGGTAACGATTTTCGTGGCGATCCTTCAAGTGCATTGCTGGAGTTACTGGATCCTGAACAGAACCATACCTTTTACGATAACTATCTCGAATTGGAATATGATCTGAGTAAAGTATTGTTTATTGCTACAGCAAACAGTCTTGCATCTATACAACCTGCTTTGCGTGATCGTTTGGAAATAATTGATCTGAGTGGTTATGCAGTGGAAGAGAAGATAGAGATCGCCAAAAACTATCTTGTTCCCAAACAAAAAGAAGCACATGGCTTGCAGAGGTTTTCGTTTAAAATAAGTGATGCTGTACTGCGTAAAGTAATTGAAGAGTACACAAGAGAAAGTGGTGTGCGTGAGTTAGACAGACAGCTGGCTTCTATTATGCGTTCGCAGGCGAAAGAATATGCATTGAAAGAAAAGCTGAAACCTACACTTACAGCTAACGATATTGAACGCATATTGGGCAAAGCACGTTACAGTAACGAGCTGTACAAAACCGCAAACATGGCTGGTGTAGCCGTTGGTTTAGCATGGACTGCTGTTGGTGGCGATATTCTGTTTATTGAAACAAGTTTAACCGATGGCAAAGGTGAGTTGCGCTTAACCGGTAATCTCGGTAATGTAATGAAGGAAAGTGCTACAACAGCATTGAGCTATTTGCAGGCGAATTATAAAAAGCTCGGCATTGATCCCGAAGATTTTCAGAAGAAAAATATTCATCTGCATGTGCCAGAAGGTGCAGTGCCGAAAGATGGACCGAGTGCAGGCATTACCATGTTGTCGGCTATCAGCAGTGCGTTTACTGGCCGCCGGGTAAAACCATTTCTTGCAATGACCGGAGAGATTACGTTGCGAGGGCAAGTGTTACCTGTTGGAGGTATTAAAGAAAAAATTCTGGCAGCAAAACGTGCCGGCATTAAAGAAGTGATTCTTTGCTGGCAAAACGAAAAGGATGTACAGGAGATCAATTCGCAATACATTAAGGGTATGAAGTTTCATTATGTAAAAACAATGCAGCAGGTGCTCGATCTTGCATTACTGTAATTTTTTTAGGGGTTAATGAACCAATTCTTCTCCGTCCTGTTATAAATACAAACGAACACGAAGTTCATTCATGTTGGTTGTTTTAAGGATCAAAAGCATTCCCCCATTTTCATGGGGGATTTTTTATGTCAACTTCTAACCGTACGGTTTTCTGTTTAAATTACAGCATTATAAATGCTATGCGTGCTGCTGTTTGTTTAATCTTTTTACTGTGTATTACTGCTCACCTACCTGCACAAACGCTGGGCGGGCAGAGTGCTTATAACTTTTTAAAGTTTCCGGCATCGCCACAGGTTTCGGCATTGGGTGGTATTAATGTAAGTAATGAGTCGAACGATCTTTCACTGGCATTCAGCAATCCTGCACAACTCGATTCGGCTATGCACACGCAGATGGTTGCCAACTTTAATGCATTATATGCCGGCGTAAAAAATCTGCATTGGATGTTTGCGTATCGTAATCAGAAACTGCAAACAAATTTTGCAGCAGGTATTCTTTATTTCGATTATGGTGCTACCCAGCAAACCGATGCTTCGGGCAATGTTGAAGGCGTGTACCGCCCACGGGATTTTGTTGTACAGTTGATGGCAAGCAGGGAATATCTTACCCGTTGGAAGTATGGAGTTGCATTGAAGTTTTTAGCAAGCAATTATGGTCCATACCGTTCTTCCGCAATAGCAGCTGATGTTGCGGTTTTGTATAAAGACACAGCCAATTTGCTGCAGGCAAGTGTTGTTGCTGTAAATATGGGTGGACAGTTGAAGCGATATAATCCTGCTGAACCGGAAGAGCTTCCTTTCGATTTGCAGGTTGGTATTTCAAAACGATTGGCAAAAGCGCCGATCCGTTTTTCATTAACAGCACATCATCTGCATCGGTTCAACATTATGTATAACGATACATTGTTTAATAATGAGAATGGTTTTGAAAATGCATCAGCAAAGAAATTTACATTCGACAAACTGTTTCAGCATTTTGTTTTTTCAACACAACTTTTAATTGGTGGAAGGGTAGAAGTAACTGCAGGTTTTAATGTATTACGAAGCCAGGAGTTGAAAGTAAGTACAGGCGGTAACGGCTTAACCGGCTTTTCATTAGGTGCAGGTGTGTTGTTTTCGAAACTGCAGCTGCGTTATGCACGAACTTATTTCCAAAATAATGTTGCTTATAATCAGTTAGGATTAACGATGCCGTTAAATCAATATTTCGGTTTGGGCAGTTGGGGAGAGAAGGCTGGATGGTGAGGGCGTTTTGAGTTTTTAGATGGTAGCAGCTGTGTCAAAATCAATAATGAATGTCAGATGAAGAAAAAAGTAGTTTCAACGTCGTACATGAAATGCATATTGACGGTATTAGTATTAATTACCTGCTATGAACAATTGCTTGCTCAGAAGCAACTGAAAAAGGAATGTTTTGAGGCAGAAATTAATTCAGAGAATGTATTTACAAAAATAGAAATTGTTCCTTCTTTCATTGGAGGTTCTAATACATTTAAAAGTTATTTAAATAGCTCAGGTGGATTTGGTTTTCTTTCCAATGAATTATTGAATAAGGATTCAATTTATTTTGATACTGCTCGTGTGAGATTCATAATCAGTAAGTATGGTGTGATGAGTAATTTGTCGGTTACAAAGTGTCATTCGGAATCGTATAAGAAAGAGGTTTATCAGGTCATAAGAGGGTCGGCATGTGGTTGGATTCCGGGAAATTTCAGCGGCAGAAACATTAATGGGTGGGTGCAGATTGACATATATTTTCAGTTAAAACGATGCCAGGATAATTCTATACAAAAAACTGTATCATATAAGCAATATGACTACAAAACAGACGATTAAAATGCTTGCTGAAAAAGGTATTATAGTCAAATAAGTCAAGGCTGTACTTGGGAATCTCACCCTTCGGGGGAGTTTGAGGGGGCTGCATCTTTCTTTATCTTATCCCCGAACAGTAACTCCACAAGTACGTTGTAAATAAAATGAGCGATCATGGGCAGTAGCAATCCTCCGCTGAGTAACACCAGCAATTGAAAACCGATGGCAAATGGAATGATTTGTACAATTGCTTTTTCGCCTTGTGTACCATGGCCGAAAGCAAATACCACTGCACTGAGTACTGCAGCTATCCACCACACATTCTCTACATAACTTCCAACCATTTGAAACAACACGCCACGATAAATATACTCTTCGCAAAATGCAGCTACCACGCAAGCAAGAATCCAAACAAAACGTTCAAGGTTTGTATCGGGTAAAATATGATGAAGCGTTCCACTGTCTTCTTTCTCTTTCGAAAATTTTTGCGATAGCCATGCAATCGTCAATGCAATAGCAATTAAACCAACTGCTGCGCCAACCGATTGCAACGTAAACGAACTTTTAAACACAATGATGATTTCTTCACTACGTGCCGCAAAAAAAGCAAGCGTACACAAAATAACCTGCATAATAACAGACTGCAGATACACCGGAATTTTCGCCAGTTGCGCACCTTCCATTTCTGCTTCCATCTTACGGATGTTCTTATAGCTCTGTGCTGTAAGAAACGGAAGTCCTGCTGCAATAATGATCATGAAGAGTAAACTCATAGGGTAGCCTCCTTTGCTTTTTGCAGCAGATGGTTGTGCAACGCTGTAACCTGTGGTAGTAATAACTGCTGCTCGTTGTTGTGTACTGCAAAATCGCAGAGTTTCATTTTTAATTGCTCATCTATTTGATTCGCCATTCTTCTTTTTACTTCTTCTGCAGGCACATGATCCCGATTCATTACACGTTTTAAACGAATAGTTAGCGGAGCTGTAACACCAATAATATAATCAAGTCCTTCTGCAGTGCCACTTTCAAAAAGCAATGCTGCTTCTTTTACAACATAGGGTGCAGTTTGTTTGCTGAACCATTCCTGCGCATCGGCAATGGTAGCAGGGTGTACAAAACTGTTTAGCAATGCAAGTTTTTCTTTGCTGTTAAAAACAATGGCTGCAAGATGTTTGCGGTTAAGTTCTCCGTTTTCGAAGTAGGTTTCTTTACCAAAATTGCTGATGAGTTGTTGCTTCAATGCTTCATTGGTATTCATCAGTTGCTTTGCAGCATCATCAGCATAATAAACAGGAACGCCCAGCACTTCCAGTACTTTGGCTACAGTGGTTTTGCCACTGCCAATACCTCCTGTTAAACCGATTTTCAACATACTGAAAACAAATTTGCGATTTCAGATTTACGATTGCAGATTTATGGAACCCCCAATCGCTTAATCTAAAATCGCAAATCGTAAATCTGAAATAAATTATTTCTTTTCTTCTACAGTTTTATTGATCTGTTTTGTCCAATCTAAACTGATCGAACTTTTTTCAATCTTAATATAACTGCCGGGGTTAATTTCCAATGAAAGTGTACCGTCTTCGTTTACCTTGTTAATTACACCGTGAATACCTGCAATGGTTACAACTTTATCGCCTTTTTGCAAATCGTCAATAAATTTCTTTTGCTCTTTTGCTTTTTTAGCCTGTGGACGAATCATGAATAACCAGAAAACGACAATCATTAATCCAAGAAATACTAACTGAATGCTGCCGCCACCTGATTTTGGATCGCCTGCAAATAATAAAAATTGATACATGTTTGTTTGTTTTATTTTTTAGGAAGAACCTCGCCTTCAAAGAATAAATTGGTTACACCTTCTTTCGTGTTTGCTGTTACAGTTAAGTTTTTGTTTGCTTTACCAACACGTCCTTCGCTGTTAAACTCTGCTGTAATTTTTCCTTCTGCACCGGGAGCAATCGGCTCTTCGGGTTTAGATGGTACCGTACAACCGCAACTTGCCTGTACACTTGAAATGATTAATGGCTTTGTACCTGTGTTCTTAAAATGGAATGTGATGATCACTTTTTCACCATCGATCACTTTGCCAAAGTTCTGGGCCGAATCGAGCCACTGTACAGTGGTTAAATTTTCTGCATCAGCCGCAGCAGGAACGGTTCCTGTGGTTGATGCAGCATCTGTTGATGCAACTTTTTTATCGTTATTGCCACAGGATGCAAGCAATAAAACCAATGCGGATAAAACAATCAGTTGTTTCATACTTAAATACAGTTTTTGAGAGTGCAAATGTAGTGGAAAGCTTTTACTACTATTTCTTAAAACTAACTTTATGCAGCTTGTTTTGCGTAGCCAGATCTTTATGAATACTGTCCAGGATACCGTTTACGAAATGACCACTTTGCGGTGTGCTGTAGTCTTTTGCCAGATCGATGTATTCGTTAATGGTAACTTTTGGCGGAATAGTCTCAAAAAAGAGGAACTCACAAATACCCATACGCATCAAAATCATATCAAGAACGGCAGTACGTTCAGGATCCCAGTTCTGCAGTTTATCCTTGATGTAATCGTTACATACTTCTTCTTTTTCAATTACGCTCAGCAACAGGTCTTTTGCAAACTTCAGTTTATCATTGCCTACAAATTGCTGAAAATCGCCACTCTGTGGTTTTTGCAGCAGGTTCAGCATCAGCAAATTCATCATATCTGCATCATCTTCCCAATGTAAAAAGCGTTCTTCTACAGAACTGATGAAGTCTTCGTTGGGTAACATCAGATCGGTAAAAATGAATTCGATGATCTCTTTTTCCTTTTTCTTTTCACGGCCTTCGATCTGGATATATTCTTTGTACAGATCGCTGTTAACCAGTTCGGCATACAGTTTTTTGATCCATTCTTCGCCTCCCAGTAATTCGGGTTTTATTTCGGCCATTACTTTTACAAACGAAGGTTGTTCCAGCAGTTGCCATAAAAGCAGGTTACCTGCAATTTTTGTGTTTACACTCAAATCGGCAGCGGTAGGCAAATGCTTCGAAGCCCGTTGTCTTGCATCGGTTTCTGCGTAACGTGCTGTTTCAGTAAGTATGTAAATGAGAAAAACAAATAACTGGCGGCTTTGGTCGATATGCTTGTCGAGCGTACGGATGGCTTCCTCTTTGGTAATATCGCCTTCTCTTGTAAAACAGGTATAAAGTGTTTGCATAACCTTTACCCTTATATTTCTTCTGCTGATCATTCTGAAAGAACTTTGATAATAAAAGGACAAAGATAAGCAATGGTTTCCCTTAAATTTGACAGATAGCGATTTTTTAAATTTCACCACCAACGTAAAAGCAAGCGGGTTCATGTATTTTAATTCCTGAACCTGCAAACCAAAAAGCATGAAAAAACTCATTGGCGTTTCTTTCGCCTTTCTGGCTATCAGTACATTCTTTGGCTGCAATTTTACGAAGCAGCATGCAAACAACACATCTGCACCCGTTGAAAACCCAGGATGGTCGAAAGACCGCACAAAACAGAAGTACGATGGTATCAAGGAGGCAATGAATCTGGAGTTTGAACAAACAAAAGATGTGAAATTAGGATATGTGCCTGCATCAAACCTGGTTAACGAAGTGTACAGGCATGAGTTAGGAAGACGATCGGGCAGGCTTGCAAGACTTTCTGCGCTCACATGGGTAGAGCGTGGACCCAATACGAATTCTGTTGGGCCCAGCAACGGAAATATTCGTGGCCCGGCAAATAATGCTGTTACCAGTGGCAGAACAAGGGCGCTTTGGTTTGATTTAAATGATCCCTCTCGTAAAACAGTTTGGCTTGGGGCTGTAAGCGGTGGCTTATGGAAAACCACCGATATTTCAGCTTCACCAGCAAATTGGACATTAATCAGCGATTTTTTTGGCAACCTTGCTGTAACAGCTATTTGCCAGGATCCTCTAAATAAGAATATCCTCTACTTTGGCACAGGAGAAAAAACATTTAATGCAGATGCAGTTAGAGGGGGAGGGGTATGGAAAAGTACAGACAATGGTGTTACCTGGAATTTACTTACAAACACAGTCAATTTCTACAACGTTTCAAGAGTGGTTTGTGATGCGACAGGAAATGTATATGTAGCAACAATTGGAGGAGGTAGTGGTATTCAACGTTCTTCGGATGGTGGGGCTACCTGGGTAAATATTACACCTTCAGGCTTAACTACCCGGGTTACAGAAATGCGCCTTAGCAGTACGGGCAGATTACATATTGTTTGCGGTTACAGAAACAGCGGAATATCTGGACACAGGTTTGCAGACAATCCTTCGACAGTTACTGCCGGTACTTGGACAGAGCCTTTAACAACCTACCCCACGACCTACAACACAGAACTCACGGTTGCAGGTAATACATTGTATGCTTTACCGGCTGATGCGAATTATCGTACACCTGTCATCTATAAATCTACCGATGGTGGACTTAACTGGGCTCAAACAATTACATCGCCACCAAGCGGAACATCTGATTCTGATGCGAGTCCTTCAATCAATACCGGACAAGGTTGGTACGATTTAGCCATCGGGGCAGATCCTGCAAATCCGGATTTAGTAATAGCAGGTGGACTGAATTATTTTAAATCGGAAAACGGTGGTGTTTCGTGGGCAAGAATATCACGTTGGGTAGGAAACACAGTTATGTACGTCCATGCCGATCACCATGCTGTTGTATGGGATGGTAACCAGGTATTATTGGGAACAGATGGCGGAGTGTTTTATTCATCGGACAATGGATTCAGTTTTACCGACAGAAATGTTGGTGTACGAACCAAACAGTTTTATTCCTGCGCTATTCATCCTTCACAAACAAACTATTTTTTAGGGGGTACACAAGATAACGGAACACACCAGTTAAACAGTCCGGGATTGGGTGCAAGTGTGGAAGTGTTAGGAGGCGATGGTGGGTTTGTACACATTGATGAAAATGAACCACAATATCAGTTTGGCGCCACAACATATGCCAATTACAGGCGTAGTGTAAATGGTGGTGCGGCCTGGTCATCTGTAAGCTACTCCAGCAGTATCGGCCAATTTATTAACCCGACCGATTACGACGATATGAATAATAAAATGTACACAAGTGCTTCTGTTGGTTCTTATGTACGTTGGGACGATCCGCAAACCGGTGCAACCTTTCGTTCGGTTTCTATTTCTTCAGGCACTTCCTCTGCGGTTACAAGTATCAAAGTTTCTCCATCGGTTAATAACAGAGTCTATTTTGGCTCATCTGAAGCAAGAGTGGTAAGGGTAGATAATGCACACCAGAATTTTCCAACGGTAACAAATATTTCGGGTTCTAATTTCCCGGCTTCCGGTAATACTGTTTCCTGCATTAACACAGGTACAACGGATGATTACTTGTTGGCAACTTTCAGTAACTATAACGTGGCGCATGTGTTTGTAAGCACAACCGGTGGCGGTGCTTCCGGCTGGGCGGATATTACCGGTAACCTTCCAAATGTTCCGGTACGTTGGGCTATGTTTTACCCGGAAGATAATGATAAGGCAATTATAGCAACTGAGATGGGGATTTTTGAAACGGATGATATTAACGGATCTTCTACAGACTGGGTACGTAACAGCACATTTCCTGTGGTACGTACAAATATGTTGCAGTACAGGCATAGCGATAAAACTTTGCTTGCGGCAACACATGGTCGGGGAATGTGGACAACGCAGTTGCCCCTTTCAACACCTTATATCCGTTTTGCCGGTTCGTACAAGTACACTTCTGCTGCGGAAGGTACTACTGCATCTGGTGAAGTTTGCCGAAACTATCGTGACATAACTATCCCTATGCGTATTGATGCAGCCCCAACAGGAAATGCTACTGTAACATTGAGTATACAGGCCGGTGGTACTGCAATACAGGGATTGGATTATGATTTTACCACAAACGGAAATTTTGCATCTCCATCAAGCACTTTATTATTCAATAGCGGAGCAACTGCCGATCAGAATATAACCGTTCGTATTTATAACGATGCGGAAGTAGAAGGAGCAGAGTCATTTACTTTTAATTATGCAATAAGCGGAAGCACAAATGCAATTGCCGCACCTAGCAGTCAGAGTTATACTGTTACGTTTACAGATGATGATGTAGCCCCTGTTGCTTCTTTATACAGTGGTAATTTTAATATCGGTCAAAGTGAAACCACACTTTCAGATAATTCACCTTTTCGAACAGACCGTAGCCGTTTTCGTGTACAGTATTTGTTTACGGCTTCCGAGTTAACAAGTGCCGGTATGAGTGCTGAGGGTTTTATTCGTTCAATGACGATTAGTGTAATTACGAAAAACAGTACACAGCCATTTACAGGGTTTACTATTTCAATGGCAAATACCACTGCAACAACACTTAATACAGGATTTAATGGTACGCCCCTAACACAAGTTTATTCGGCTAATTACAGTACATCAGTTGGAGTAAATCTATTTAATTTCACAACTCCGTTTTATTGGGATGGAGTTTCCAATTTGCTTGTAAATATTTGTTATGATAAAGCAACAGCAGAAAGTTCGGCCGATCTTGTGGATGCAACTTCTGCTCCGTTTGGAAATTCGAATTCAGCTGTAAGAGCATCAACCTGGTCAAATGCGATAAGCAGTTCCGGATGTTCTTTAGCTGCGGCATACATCGATTACAATCGTATTACAACAACCTTCAATGCGGTTTCGGGTAATTCCATTGCAAGCACTGCCGGAACAAACCGTTCTGAGTATGTTGGAGGAAGTGGTGTCTACAGTTTTTATAATGGTTTTGATATTATTGCCCGTATGGGAGCTGCCTCAAGGAATTTTGGTTGTGTAAATGCTGCTGTTGCTGAAGCGGGTAACAGTTGGCAAACCTTCTTTGCAGGTACACGTTCTCAAAAAATATTTAACATCAATTATAGCGGAGCTCCGGATAACAGCAGTTATCAATTGAGCGCTTACTTTACTTCGGCAGAACTTGGAGGTAAAGATCCAAACAGTATTCGGTTGGCCGGAACGATAGCCGGAACAATAGCAGGAGCAAATAGCAGTAATACGAACGTATATAACTCATCTGTTACAAACTTTGGTACTGGCTATGTGTTTACAGCAACTGTTTACGGACCAGGATTGTATTTTCTTACAGAAGCAGCTGTTACACCTGTTCGCATCTTTACAAGAACAACTGATCTGATAAAGCTTTTGCAAAATCCTGTCGGTAGTTATATTCCTGTGCAAATAGGTAATGCAGCAAGAGTAAATGTAGGGGCTACACTGCTGGGCAGCAATGGCCAGGTATTGCAACGCTGGAACCTTGGCAGGGCAGATGGCGTATACCAGTTATCTTTTGGCAAAGCAACAATAGCAGCAGGAGTTTATATATTACGCATTGATGCGGGTACTAAAACCCAAAGCATAAAACTTGTTAAACAGTAACTATTCAGCCCCTGCAAAAGCAGGGGCTGTTTTTTTGTACACGTATTACAGGCTCAAATGAAAAAGGCAAATAAGAAGAAACAATATCAAAAAAACAGAAGACCTGTTATTGTTTCAATTCTGTTTTTATTTAGCTTTTTACAGTTGCTGATAAGCTCTTGCAACACAGAAAAAAAACTGGTTAAAAAAGTATATGCTTTTCAAAGTCCACGGCAGCAAGGCAATATACCGGTAGACCCTTCAGGCAATGAATTACCGCTGTTGCCCGATACTTTTTATACGGCTTATGTTGTAACGGTTAAAAAAGTAACCCGGTTCGATTCTGCCTGGTATCGTGGAAAGCGGTTTTCGGTTTCTGCCAACCTTATAACGGGTAACAGTGCAGAAGTTGGGTTAGAAAAGGGCAGTCTTACAAAACCATTGCTTATTACTACAGAAAATACATCTGCACTATATAGCCTGCAGTTAACGGTTGACAGATCGGCAATCTCGCCGCAAAAAACAGAGGATGGTGTTATGTTAATCCGCTTTTTTAAAGGTAAACGTGCTTTTTATCAGCAGATAGAAAGGGTAGAAGCAGTGGAGCAGCTGCCTGCGAATTAAAACTGCCTGTTAAAATGTCTTTCCGCATCTGTCAGTTTACGGGCTTATTTGACCTTTATTTTGCCATTCCTGAAAATTTTGCACATTTCGGCCCCACGGCACTGTATTCGCTTACCTTCGCATGCCCGTCAAAGCGGGTGAAATCATTTTCATTAAAAACCAAAAAAGAATAATTATGGCTAAGAAGGTAAGTGTTACCCCTTTACACGACAGGGTAATTGTGAAGCCTGCCCCGGCTGAAGAAAAAACAGCAGGTGGTATCATCATCCCCGACACAGCAAAAGAAAAACCCCAGCGTGGTACTGTAGTGGCTGCCGGCCCCGGTAAAAAAGACGAACCCGTTACTGTAAAAGTTGGCGACGTTGTTCTTTATGGTAAATACGCCGGTACTGAAATCTCTATTGATGGCGCAGACCTGCTCATCATGCGTGAAAGCGACATTTTAGCAATTGTATAAAACAGCTGCGAGCTATTAGCTGCAAGCCAAGCACCATGCAGATTTAACTGTACAATGGTGCGACGCAACTGCAGATGATAGTGTTACAAAAGCTTGTAACAAAAAACTACAAACTAAAAACTTAAAACTATTTCATATGGCAAAGCAAATCTTCTTTGATATCGAAGGAAGAAATAAAATGAAGAAAGGTGTTGACGTATTGGCCAACGCTGTAAAAGTTACCCTCGGTCCTAAAGGTCGCAACGTGGTAATTGAAAAGAAATTCGGTGCACCAGCTGTTACAAAAGATGGTGTTACTGTAGCAAAAGAAATTGAACTGGAAGACCCGATTGAAAACATGGGTGCACAGATGGTGAAAGAAGTAGCTTCTAAAACTGCAGACATTGCAGGCGATGGTACTACTACTGCAACTGTATTGGCACAAAGCATTATTGCTGAAGGTTTGAAAATGGTGGCTGCCGGTGCAAACCCAATGGATCTGAAACGTGGTATTGATAAAGCAGTACGTCTTGTGGTTGAAAACCTGAAAGGTCAATCACAAACTGTTGGTAACGACAGCAAAAAAATTCAGCAGGTTGCTTCTATCTCTGCAAACAACGATGAAACAATCGGCAAGCTGATCGCTGAAGCATTTGCAAAAGTTGGTAAAGAAGGTGTAATTACTGTTGAAGAAGCAAAAGGTACCGATACTACTGTTGATGTAGTAGAAGGCATGCAATTCGATCGTGGTTATATTTCTCCATACTTCGTTACAAACAGCGAAAAAATGGAAGCTGAATTGCAGAACCCATACATCCTTATCTATGATAAGAAGATCTCTGCAATGAAAGATATCCTCCACATCCTGGAGAAAGTTGCACAAAGCGGTCGTCCTTTAGTGATCATCTCTGAAGATCTGGAAGGTGAAGCATTGGCAACATTGGTTGTAAACAAACTCCGTGGTACACTGAAAGTGGCTGCTGTAAAAGCTCCGGGCTTTGGCGACCGTCGTAAAGAAATGCTCACTGATATTGCGATCCTCACTGCAGGTACAGTTATCAGCGAAGAACAAGGTTACAAATTAGAGAATGCTGATTTGACTTACTTAGGTCAGGCTTCTTCTGTAACTATTGATAAAGACAACACAACAATTGTTGGTGGTAAAGGAAAGAAAACCGAGATCACTGCACGTGTTAACCAGATCAAAGCACAGGTTGAAAACACAACTTCTGACTACGATAAAGAAAAATTACAAGAGCGTTTAGCGAAGTTAGCAGGTGGTGTTGCAGTATTGTACATCGGTGCTGCTACTGAAGTGGAAATGAAAGAAAAGAAAGACCGTGTTGATGATGCGTTGCATGCAACACGTGCTGCTGTTGAAGAAGGTATCGTTCCTGGTGGTGGCGTAGCTTACATTCGTGCACTGGATGCATTGGAAGCAAAAGTTCGTGGACAGATTGAAGACGAGCAAACAGGTATGCAAATCATCCGTCGTGCTTTGGAAGAACCTATCCGCACATTAACTGCCAACGCAGGTATTGACGGTTCTATCGTTGTACAAAAAATTAAAGAAGGCAAAGGCGACTTTGGTTTCAATGCACGCACTGAAACATATGAAAATATGTTTAAGGCTGGTGTAATTGATCCTACAAAAGTGAGCCGTGTTGCTTTGGAAAATGCAGCTTCTATCGCTGGTATGTTGTTAACTACTGAGTGTGTAATTGCTGACAAACCAAAGAAAGAAGAACCGCATGCACATGGCGCTCCTGATATGGGCGGTATGGGTGGTTACTAATTTTGAAGTACGAGATAAGAAGTTAGAAGTACGAAGTGCATTAACTTCAATCGCTTCAAAAACTGGTAACGGTTTGAAGATAAAAACAAAGTCCTCCGGGTTTCCGGGGGACTTTGTTTTTAAATCAATATAAGATTCAACATTTCTTATCGGTTGGAGGAGGCACCAACCGATAAGAAAAAATCAAGTGTTCCGTTATTGTTTTTTCACCTCACAAGAAAACGAAACCACAAACCCATCAAGATCTTTAAACGAAACAACGCTTCTTCCATAAAATGTTTCAGCTTCAAATTCTGTTTCAATTCCTTGTTGGATAAGTGTTGCAAAAATCGCATCAATAGAAACTACATTAAACCATAGACCGGTATCTTTTTTATCTGCAATCACAGATCTTTCATCAGGACCGATCATAAAGGCAGCGCCATCCCATTCAATTCTTGCCCAGTTGATTTCACAGTCAGGCTCCCAAATAAGATTGGTGGCCACACAGGAAAAGCCCAACTGCTCATACCATGCAATGGCAGCAGGAATATTTTTCACCAACAGGAAAGGAACACATTCGGTCATATAATAATGATTGAAGATTGATACTGCTATTTACATGTCGGCACCTGGTCTTTCAGCAGTATCCTTAAAGATATAAATCAGCAGGCAGATTACAGAACCGCCACTGCAACAGAAACTCATCAACAGATAATGTAAAAAAATCCATTTATTACTTATTTTAAAGGTCTCAATGAAAGTCGCTCAGCTTATATCTGCATGTCTGCTCATTACCCTGTGTGCTGCTGCACAAAAAAAACTTCCGATAGATGAGTGGGTAAACCGTTTAAAAGATGAAAGCAAACAACAGGTAGCAAAACACTATAGCGTTTACTACGATATTACCAAGATAGATTCCACATCAAAGATCAAAGCCGCTACAGAAATTGAAGCAGCCTGTGCCAAAGGAAACAAACGGTTACAGTTGCTGGGCAGGAGTGTAAAGGCAAAATTGTTTTTCTATCATTTGAAAGAAGGCGATTCATTGTATGCTGCACAAATGAAAGTATGCCTTAATGAGGCAGTTGAAATGGAAGATCCTTACCTGCAGGCAGAGTTTGGCCGATGGTACAGTGAAATGCTCAACTCCATGAACAAGTATGAACTGGCTGTGCAATATGCCATCACTTCACTTCGACTGCATGACTATCTTGGTGTAGAAAATTTTGCAGCAGTCAGTATTTTTTATTTGTGGGTGGGTGAGGCATTGCTGGTGGCCGGTTATCCGCAGGATGCGATTGATCATTTGCGTACAGGATTGAAGCTGGCCGATACATTGGTGAAGCCTTTCCGTTTTATGTACACCTATAACAACCTGGGGCTGGCGTATCGTAAGTTGCAGAAACATGATTCGGCTATTTATTACTTTGAAAAGCTGCAGAACTATTGCATCGAAATAAACAAACCGGTGTGGCAGGAGATCGCTTACAAAAACCGGCTGCCATCATTTGTTGCATTGGGAATGCTGGATAGTGCAAAGATGGTTGATGCCCGTTTGTTTGAAATTGCAAAAGCAAGTAAAGAGCCCGATGATCTGTTGATCGCTTATGAAATGAAGGGTAAAATTGCGATGCAGGAAAACGATCATCAAACAGCTATTGCTGCATTGCTGAAAAGTGCCGAGCTGAACAATGGAAAAAATAAAGAACTGCTCAACCGTGTGTATGAAGCATTAGCTGCCTGTTATGAAACAATGGGGCAACCGGAAAAAGCTTATCCGTATTTAAAACTCATCCGTACTTATAACGATAGTGTGAGTCTTGCACGTGAAGCAAGCAACAACCGTTATGTGTTTGTAAAAGCGGAATATGAAAAAGAACAACTGGCATTAAAAAGAATGACGGAGGAAAAAAGCAATGCCGTCAATAAACGGAATATCGGCATTGCCTTGCTTGTGCTCATTGCTGCCATTGCCATTTGGTGGCTCAACAGCAGAAGAAAAAAAGCAGAGCAACAACAACTGCAGGCGGCCAAAGAACTGGAATTGTTCAAACACGAGATCATTAACAAGAACAGTCGTATTGAAGAACTGCAGGCAAGTATCGAACATCAGCAGCATAAGCAACACGATGCACAAACCATAGGAGAACTCAGCCGGCAGATGATCCTCACTGAAGCTGACTGGCAAAACTTTAAATCGCTGTTTGAAAAAACATATCCTTCCTTTTTTAAACTGCTTCGGGAGAAAGCCCCCGGCATTACCGAAGCTGAGCAACGGATGGCTGCACTCCTGAAAATTCAACTCAACACCAAACAGATCGCTGCCATGCAGGGCATTGGTTTGGATAGTGTACACAAAACCCGCCACCGTCTTCGTCAGCGATTTGGCACAGGAACAACGGTGGAGTTAGAAACGATCATTGCAGGCATTTGATGCAAGTGAAAAGTTGAAAGTTAAAAATCGAAAATAAAGCCGCTTACAACTTTTACTTCCCACTTTCAACTTTCGATTTTCCATTTTCTATTCATTGACAGGTTTTTGACAGGTACCTGACAGGCATTTGCCAGCCCAAAAAATTGCAATCCACCTCTCCCCGGAAGTAGTTTAGATGAAACATGCTGCATGCCCATCATTAAAAAATACACAGACCTTATTATCCTCCTGTTGCTTGTACTTGTGCTTATTCTGCTGCTCATCATTTTTACGGATATGCATGTGGCAAAAATTAACCGAAACATTCAACAAACTGCAATCATTCAACTTTAAATAACAACTATTATGCGAAAGCTTTTATTACCACTACTGTCTGTTATACTCATAAAGGCGCAAAAACGCCCCGTATAAATTAAAAAAACGTAGCGTATATATTTTAACACTTTTCAAAAGTCGGGGTTTTGTGCAAAAATCGGCTTCAAATATCGCTCAATAGCCGCAATAATCTTTTCGTAAGCAGCCCGGTTGTTGAGCTTACCTTCTTACTGGTAGTGTTGCTCTTTTTATCGTAGCCCCAAGAGCCATCGATAATACTGCTGAAGCTTTGAGTAGCCAGTACCCACCAAGCCCATGCCCGTTTTACTTCATCAAACAAATGAGGATTGTTATAAACTACTGATGCATCGGCATGCAGCCTTCTACTATGAAGCGTGACACGGATCATCGTCTCCAAGTCAACAAACTTATTCTTAACAACCTGGTAGAAGTTGATCAGTTCTTTATTCGTGTCGTTCAACACTTCCGAATCGCTCGGCTCTTTTCCAAAGAAAACAGCACCACCGTCAACAAACGATTCACAGTAAAGAAGATGAGGAGGAATAATTGAAAGAATTTTACTACATAATTTTTGCTTGCCACCATAATAGGTGATCGGGGTCTTTAACTGAATTTTCATACTTGTTTATTTGAGTGTTACTTGCCTGTACTCCCAAATAAACGGCCCGCTGTAGATACAGCAGGCCAACCAAAACCAACTGCATGAGAAAAATTATTGTTTAAACAGCCTGTTATACATAAGGTTAAACGTAATATTCCAAACAAGGCCATAAATACATAAGTCAGCAAACCATCCAACAACCGGCACATAGGTTAGTGCAGTCAATGCACAAAAGATCACCATCACACTTTTTGCAATATGCCACGCATCAGCTTTCCAACCGAAGAACCGCTTCGCATGCTTCCAGCTTTCTGTTTTCAGCCAGTATTTCGCATCGTTATAGCGGAAAACAGATTTGTAAAAAGCAGGTTCGTTTTCAACCCTGTCCATTACAGCACTGCATGCTGCTGCTATTGCAAAAAACAAGAGAGAGAGGATAATCATTTCTTAGCATTTGGATTAGTAATACCTGTTAGCTCGTTGCGCTCCCATTTCTCCAGCCAGTATGTGTCGAAGGTGGGGTCTTTCTTCATCCAATATTCATACTCAGCACGGCTCAGCTGCTTTCGGTTGTTATCACTTAAATCAGCAGGGGTATGTTGTATCATCCAAATAAACCAACCGAGGGTAAATACAAAAGCGCATGCAGCACCAAAGCTCAACCCACTGATGTGCCAGCCGTTTTTGTATAAGGTGTAAATCGTCATTGAAAGGAAAACAACAATAAGCACAATGCCGGGTAAAGCCTGCTTAGGAAAGTAATCGATAAACTGCATAAACTGCTTTACATGCCTTGAACTCATTTGAATCCAAAAAGTACTTTTAGCAATTTTCTTCTGCACCTTAAAAGTTGTATCGATCTGTACCTACGTGCCTTTACCATTCACCTGTTTCAACACAGCATATTTGCCCACACTGTCAACATATACATGCTCCCAATCCAGCGGATTATCAGGCCGCATGAGCGATTGCCGTTCCTCAACTTTTGTATTGGTTTTATCGGGTGCTACACCACAGCCGAATAAGAACAGCCCTGTAATGGCTACTAAAAAGAACTTCTTCATAATTATAATTTTTGATTTGATGAATGCAAGTATTGGTTTTCGGTAACGGTACAGTACAAGTAGCAATGCCAGCAACAGAAACAAATACCACCACCACGATACTACCACACGCTTTTTAACTAAATCAACTTCTTTTGCTTTAGCAACTTCACTTACAGCAACCTTGCTGTCTGTATTGGTTTTTACAGCACTCGTTTGTTGTTGTTCAGTTTGCTTTTTTTGCTGCTGCTTGTACTTAATGCCTTTCGGCTTACTGCTTGTTTTTACCTGTATAGTTTGAGGTATATAATCATCAGCGGTTACCGGATAAGTAACAATCTCAATAGTAACAGCTGTGTCCTTACTACCTGGTTCAAATTCAACCTGTACATCAATGCCGCTTTGTTCATCGGTTTTACTTACAGTTGTGCCGGTGCTGTCAACAGTTTGCGTCTGTACTGCAACAGAATCACTTTTATAACTATACTTAAAGTTGCTTTTAAGTTTGCGCAAAGTGCCGCAGCTGCATAGCATGGCAAGGAGTAAAAAGGCAGTCAGTAGTTTCATTAGTCTTTGTTTTCGGTATCGTTCTTTTGGTTACGGCCAAAGAAGTACAGTAGTACAATCATTACTGTATCCTTAACAATGTCCAGCATCTTAATATTAATGCGCTCAAAAGCATCTACCCCAAGCATATTGCTTAAATAGTAAATAGCAATGCTGTTGAGGATGATTTGTATAATAAGTAAGATGAGCACTGCACCTGCTGCGAGGTGCATAAATTTTTGTCGGTTAAGTTTATCCCACATATTAATTTTCTCCTTTTTTGTTTCGTTTATAAATCTGATCGATGTGGTTGATCAACGCCGCTACTGATGCCAGCCCACCCAATATGGCTAATGCTGTATGGCCGGTAAAAATTGCACCGATGAAAGTAGTGCCGCTTATAAAATCCAGCGCATAGGTAATTGCCTTGTGTATCATTCGTATTTCCATTGCGTATATTTTTTATCTGTCACTATGCTTCAACTTTATCTGCATTGATAAATATTTCGTCCACCTGTGCATCTGTTAACTGCAAAACAGATTGAATAAACAGCGTTGTTGGGCTATTCCGTAAAACAGTGTTGCTGTATTCCAAACCTTCTTCTGCTGCTATCTTCAAATTACTTTCAGGCATGGCCGCAATGGTATCTTTAACCGTTTGAAGCAACCCCAACGAACGCAATACTGTTCGCAAACACCACAACGGTACTTTTTCAGGAATAATTACAACAGGTGGCTGTTCTGCTTCCTCGAACTGTTCAATCGTTCCACCGTTACTTTTTTGATAAGAAATTGCTTCCTGCTGATTTGTAAACTCAACACGACTGTTTTTATTTATCACTGCGTACTTTATCATACCATTATTTTTGAGTTGCGAAAATTTTTCTAAACCAGAAATAATCCCAATACAAAAAACGCTCTGTTGTTCCTGCTGTTTTTGTTATACGGTTATCTTGCCCAAGCCACCCTGTAGGAATATTAGTTGTGTGGTTCGCTACTTCAACTCCATCTATGTAAAATATTGCTCTGTTAGATGTGGCTTTAATCGTTAAACGATACCATGTATCAGCAGCTACCGTTACGCTTGTAGTCGTCCATGTACGTGAACCTCCGTTTGCAGTGGCGCATTGCCAATTCCCCGATGCTGCACTACCTGTATATGCGCCTGATGGAGTGTAGTAAAATTTTATCTGGTCGTTGTAATTGATACCAGATACCGAAGAGCCGGAAGGGCCTGCAATACAGTAAAATGTATTTGTTCCATCGCTTAAGTCTTCAACACGATAACGGTATTCATACATAACTGTGTCTGTGCCGAGTAAAACATCTGAATAGTTTGTGTAATATACAGAACCGCCAAATGTTGTAGTTCCTGTTGTAAGCCTTACAATTCCAATATCACTTTCTGAAAATCCAGATACATTAGCCGAATATGCCCCAGTACCATTATAAGATGCTTGAAAAATAGAACGTGGGTAATATGAATTGTTTGATATGCCTGTATTGATACCTCCCATAAATTCATCAATAATTTCAACACCTGCACGGGGCATAGGTGCAGGGCCAGCAGATAGCGTTGCAGGGTTGGCAATCGTTATGCTATCTCCGTTATCTGTAATGGTAATTGTACCACCTGCTTTAAATCGTTTGAAACGCAAATCAACACCACTTTTGTCTTTAAAAATACCAACGCCTGTGCCGCTAAGGTTAGAGGCTGTGTTTACTTCGCCACCGCTAACTGTCCAACTTCTATTTGCGCTCATATCAAATTCAACACCGTTGATTGTTATAGTTCGGGAACTGGGTACAGCATCGGTAATTCCATAACCACCTAATGTGGATGGCGCACCGATTATCTTACTCCATGCCAGCTGGTTTATCCACGATGGGTTGTTGTAAGTGCCGCTTAAAACAGGATAAAACGCACTATAATCAGCTTCTAAAGCTGTTACCGCACCCATACGGCCAAAAACGCTGCTTACTGCACCAGCACCACCGCCACCAATAACGGGTGTCCATTTAGGGCCTGTAAGTACATTAAAATACTGGTAAATAATACCATTAGCTGGCCGTTGTGTTATTGCACCGTTTCGGCTGGGTGTCCAGGTTGTATCTCTTTCAGGCAGGTAAAACCGTTCATTTGCAAACAGGTAATCTGCAGTAACCGTTGTTGCTTTAATTGTTTGTGCTTCTGCTGTAAAGGCAGCTGCAGAAAAAAGCAGTAAAACAAATATCCGTTTCATTATCGCTTGAAAATTTTAATGACTGTTGAAGCTGTTATGCCTGTGAAATAATAAGTGGTGCCTGCAGTTACATCAATCAACTGCAGCAGTAACCGGTTAGCAGCTGTAATTTCTTCACCGTTCCACACTTCGCCACCGCCAACGGTTGTGCCCATTTTAAATGTGATGGTTGCAGGATCGTACACACGTATAAATTCAATCACCATATCAACCGGTGCCGTCCAGCTGGCCGCTCCTGGATTGAGTGTTATAGGAAAGCCGCTGACGCTGTTTATGTCATTTTGTAACGAAGGAGTAAGATCAGAAAACGCAATCTTCTCATCTCTATGACGAAATGAATCAAGCCAATCCCAAAATTGACTTTGTAACGGTTTTACACCTGTTACAAACCAGCTTTTTAATATTGATACACTTCTGATTGCCATTACGCTACTCTTTTAGCATACACCACCACGGTTGATGGTTGCATGTTATTATGTGGGTCGCCATCGCCAAGGCTTTCTGTTTCCATATATCCACTGGCTAAGGAGTTATCATTATCACCTTTTAAACTCACATTTGCACCACCGCCAGCAGTATCATTTACATAATATCCGCCGCCAGCCTTTTCAATTTTTAATTTTACATCAGGCAACTGTTGCTGTAAAAGAGTATTTGTTCTTTCGCCATATTGGCTTCCTTCAATACTGTTTAAAGCATCGCTCACGTTAGCAACAGGAATGCCATCGTACCATAAACCAACGGGAACCCTATTTTGTAATGCTGATACCAATTCATACCCTTTCATTTCCCAACGACCAACTTCTGCAACAAACCTGTCGTTTAAGGTTTCCATCATTACAATGCGGCCTGCCGGTGTCATTGCCCGGTCAAGAACATTAACATATCGTTGAGAGGTGTATGGATCAAACTTGATAAATAACCCTGCGACTGGCTCAGCAGTAACCCATGCACCATCATCTTTCAAGTATGCAGGGTATACACCGTTATAAGTTTCAGAAACCAGTAGCGAACCATTGAACAATACAAGACCTGCACCTATAGCTAACTCTCCGGGCACCACATCAACATCAGTTACTTCACAACCGCTAAGTATTACTTCAGCTTCAAACTGAAGAATGCTATCGAAAATGTTTTTTACCTGCGCAGTAAAGTCCTTAAGGCTTGTTAAGCCAAATGGAAGCCGCTTTAAATCTGCGTATGGAAAACCACCAATACCCAGCGTGGCTGTTTTAGTATAGTAAACATCTTTTAACGAGGCATCTTCAAAACCCTCTTGTCCCACCGCTTCGCTAACAACAACTGTTGCTGCTAATGCACCGCCTGTAAATGGTATCAATTCACCACTCACACATATCCATCCGTCAGTTACGTTCACTCCATTATCAATACAACCGCTCACCACAAACTTGTCACCAAGTAATGCAGCCAGTGAAGCAAGTGAGTTGCGGTAACTGTCCTGCATAAATTCCAAAGTATCCTGGTAGGTATGCAAGCCACCTAATTTGGTAAAGTCAATACGTTTCATATAAATTGAACGGTGTAAGTTTTTGTTACAAGTTTATAGCTGTCAACATAAGCCCTCAGCTCCGGCATATCAATTGCAATACTTACAGGTATTACAATCAGAAAATCAACACTAAAAACTGAGGTCTCATTTTTACGGTATAATACCAGCTCCGTTGCTTCACTTTTCCTGTACAGCACCTGCTTTTTTGCTTCCGTTTTACGGTATAATGGAATTGCTTGTTTTTCCGGCGGCTCATCAATGTAAATACGCCTCAGCTCCACATCATATTTATCGTTCAACGCCTTTTCTAAGAAGCACACCTGCGGAGTGATCTGCAATTTGTATCGTTGTGTATTACGATAAATAACAAACAATGAGTACAGAGTAACCAACGGCTGCAATACTGCCTTTATCCAACCATTATGCTTTGCCTTGCGCCAATGCTCATACATGGTCTGCAAACCCAGCTTCTTAAAATCAACGTTATATGCCTGATAGTAAGCCACTATACAATTGGTGTTTGAGCGATGTAAGTAATATTTAAGTCCGCATCATCAGCAAAGCGCAGATAACCGCTGTCAGGTGTTGTCTTTACATTTACATTGGTGAATGGGAGCAAGCCGTATTTTGTTTGCGCCAAATCAATGATTGGAATAGTGATCCCTTCTACCTGTTGCAATGCATCAATGTGATATTGCAAAACATAAACACCGTTAAATGGCAAGTTCTTCAGGTAATCTTTGATGGCATTCTTTACAACATCAGCGGCAGTGCCATCGGTGCGGCTACCTGTGCTGTCAAGGATTAACGGATCGTAATAAATACGCCAGTTCATTTTAATGCTATCAGCAGCTATACTTTCAATTACCAGTTTAACACCGGCATCCTTAATGCGTGCAAAATATTCCTGCACACCTGCAAGCTGTGGAGCAGTGAGCGGAGCAAGATCACCACCGTTTATCCTTGCAAGTTTTATTCGTAAGAACACACGGCCATATTGGTCTGTTTGTTCAACAACAGCGGCATAGGCAACAACCCTGCTTTCTTCAATTTGCGTATCAGTATAACCTGTGTTATCAAATTGATCACTATCCTCTTTTAACGGAAAACCATGCTGGTAAGCCAATGCTTTGCTTGCATACCATTTTGCAGTATGTGGTTTAAGCGTAGCAATGGTTTCAGATACTTCCTGCTTGAACAGATCAAAGAGCTTTTCATGAACCCAAATAGCAAAAGAAACAATGTAGCTCCATGTGCGCCACTTACTCACACGGCTTGTACTGGTAAGTTCAGCCCCTAAAGTGGCATCAGCTTGTACTGCCGCAATGATCTCGTTATGTATTTCTGCAATTGTTCTTGCCATTATTAAGAAACTTTAAAATCATCCTGTATAATCCAGTAACCAATTCCTTCCAGCACTTCACCTTGGTCATTTGTTTCTTGATAGTAACTGGCAGGTGCTGTTGCCGGATTGTTGAACACAGTTACTATTCGCTGCTTTTGTATATCTGCAACCGGCATCTTTATCATTTGGCCGGGTATCAGCATTTCTGTTGTTGAAATGTTGTTGAGTGCCGCCAGCTCCACCACACGTTCAGCATCACCTAAATACTGCACTGCTAAATCGCTTACTGTTTGGTTTTTCAACACCTTTACCTCATTCGTAAGCGGCTTTGCCACACCGCTGTTAAATGCAGCCGTATTTTTCTTTATTGCATCCGGCACTATCAGTATAGTTCCTGCAACCAAGTCATCCGTTATTCCAATATTGTTTAAAAGAGCTATGTCATACGCCGCAGCCGCATTACCAAGTCTTGCAGCTATATCAGCCAATGTTTCGCCGTATAATACTTTCGTTGTCATTTGTAAGGTGCATCAAACACCAGCTTTCCCTGTTCGTTAAAAGCCACATATTTCACATTCATTCCATCAGCATTGAACTGCACTTTTATTTCACGCAACAAGCCACTGCGGTCTTCATTTTCTAAATGCATAAACAATCCAACACCCAATTCAGGAAATTCTTTACTGCCACCTTTATCAATCAACAACAGATCGCTTTGATGTTGCTGATTGCTGAAGCCGATAACGAGATCGCCTTGTTCAATACGTAAATCACCATCCTCATCTAATAAAAAATCCTTCATTAGTTTACTGTATGTGTTATCGTTCCTGTTACTGCACCCCCGCCACTTGGAGCTACCAACCCTGCACTGTACTGTATCCGCAACTCTTTTATCTCATCAATCAGCACCTTTGCCAGTTCACCGCAAAACCAATCCAATTGCTCATCTCTGGTATCGCCGTTGGCTTCCATGTTTTCAAACAGGGTTTTCAAATTGCCTTTTAATCGTGCGTTACTAAGAGCCACTTAACAATGTTTTAAGTCGTGTTTGTATTGCTGTTATACCTGCGCTGTTCTTTGGTGCGTAAATAGCCTGTATTTCAATTATCAGATCATCGAGGCACTTGCCCAGGTTCTGCGCACCACTTTCAATCAAAAACTTCCCGTTGTGCATTTCAAACAACATTGTGCCATTTACAATACGGTACTTTTCAATTTCATCAACTGCTATCACCATCCATTCTTCATCATCTTCAAGCCTTGTGATGGCTACGTAACTGTTAACCTTTGGAATAATGGTTACGCTTTCATTAGTGTTAATCACCGGGCGCAATCGAACATCATTTATCTCTATACCATCCTCATCCACAACACAGGTAAATTCATCCTCATTTACACTCACCACCTTAGCAATAATGGTAGCATCAGGGCCATACTTCTTTGCCAGCTTTGCTAATTCCGATCTTATTTGTTCCTCTTTTGTCATGATCCTAAGTATGCGCCAATCGAAATTTTTTGTCGGCCACCGCTGCTGTTAAAGTCGCCCTCTACTTTTTCGCAGAAATAAGTACTTGCTCTCTCCGGGTAACGAACATCATCAATTTGAGAAGCCATACCTGGTTCAACCACAGGAAACAGAAATGTTGTAATCACACCTTCATATCCTTTAAACAACAGTTTCTTTCGTTCCTCTTCTGCTATCTGCTGCATCAATGCCTCACTGTCAATATGCCGCACCTTCAATATTTTCAACATGCCATCTTTCGGGCCGTTTTTTGATTTTGTTTTTGTGCCATCCTTTCCACGTTTCTCTAACTGGATGGTAACTTTTGCCAGCTCCCTGTTCTGTTCAAACTTCAGCTGATCATCCTTCAGTACATTCCAGTTCAATCGATGCTTAACAGTTGTCTGCGCCTCAGTCATTTTTAATCCGCAATACAGCACTTCATAATTGAAGTAGATAGTAAGGAGGCATTTGCTTTTTAAATAATCAAGCACATCCGTTCCTTTTACATTTTTGAAGTAAATGTTCTTTAAAGGAATATCCGGTATGCTGTCGCTCAGCACAATGTCAGTTCCCGCACAGAGATCACGCAAAAGCTGCTTTACGGTTGTAGATGCATAGCTTTTGGTGTAACCCTCTTTCTTACGCAGCTGGTAACTGTAACCCTCGCACTCAATCTCTAACGGCACACTAAAATTTACCCTGCGGATAAAGCCTTTAAACCGCAATGGATTATTACCATCGTAACCGCAGTATGCTTCCACCTTCATGCCTTCGGCAAACTGCAGCCCGGTTTGTACTTGTTTATACTGATCGCCAACTCTACGAACCACTGCAACCGCAGGTATCTTTATAACAGCACTGTCAGTATAACTGTCAATACTCCTTTTCCATGAAAAGGAATGAGGCTTAAACGGCTTATAAGGCCCAACAATAATATCGGCAGTCATTAAAAACATTACTTCAACTCCAGTGTAAAAACAGTATCGCTTTTCAGTTGCATGGTAAACGGGCGAACATGCTCACGGCCTCCCTGCACTTCATCAATGTTCAACCGGTATATCACCACACGTCTTTGCTCACTTGGTTCCAAATTTTTATTACTTAAAAAAATATTTGAAAGAGCATTATCCAGTGTCACAGCTTTTTGCGCTTCATACAACTCACGCAACTGGCTTATTTCTTCTTCAGGAAACAACCTGTTTTCACTAATGAGAAATCCTTTTATGTTGATCTCGTAATCGCCAATGCTCCACTGTTCTTTTACGGTTCCTACACGCTCCGGCAAAGAAGTTTCAACAATGGTCTTGCTGTTGTTCATGCTTATGACTGCATAAGGCATATACATCAGCAATTCGCTTCCATCGTAAAAGCGGAGTGGTAACATAATCTCCACACCACGGTACCGCTCTTTTACAAGAGATCCACGCTGGGTAAACTCCTGTTCGGCCTGTATAAGCTGGGGAGTAACCTGGTATGCGTTGGTTTCGGCACCATACACTACTTCAGGTACCACCGGCTTTTTACCAAAGCGTTGTTTATACAACTCTGCTATATCTACAACCAGATAATTCATTACTGCACGCTTGCCCCGCTGTTTAATATGCGCAGGAACATTTCCTGAAACTTCTGTTCAATCGTATTCCAGTCGCCTTGATTGTTGATGTCTACTTTATCTGCAAGCTTTTGCATAAACGTTACTCCGTTTATGTTTATAGTACGTGGGCCACCTCCGGTAATTCCACTTGCAACGCTGCCATCTTTCTTATCCTTCTTATCACCACCACCAAGAGCTTTAAACGGATTGTCCTTTCCAATATCTGTTGCTGTTGTTTTGGCAACATTGTTTTTTGCTGCCATCGCACTCAAAAACGGATTCACCATCGCATTAAAATCACGTGGCTTAACGTATTCAGATGGGCCACCGGCAGCATCAAATGTGTTCGGTAATTCGTCCTTGAAGCCTAACAGTTTTTTGGCAACACGATAGATACTTTCAAACGTGTTCATTATAGGCTCTAAAACAAACTTGCTTAAAACAGTAAAGGAGTTTACAACACCATTGTATAGCAGATCAAAAACAGTGAAGGTTACTTTAATCGCCGTCATAGCATCATGAACAAGTCGGGAGTTCTTAGCCCATTCACCCGATTGATCTGCCAAATATTTCATTGGTGCCATTGTACCTTTTACTAACGTGTTAATAACCGGCAGCGTAAACTCAGCCAGCTGTAACAAAGGCTCTGCAAAATCCATAGCCATTGTTGCAAGCGGCATTAACGTTTCCCCTAAGCGGGTTTGAAAACTTTCCCATCTGCCTTGCAGCTGTGCCAGCTTACCGGCTGGCGTTTCGGCCATCTTGTTCAGCATATCGTGGTACAAACCACCTTGCCCGGTTGCACTTTTAAATGCAGCGGTAATCATGTCGGCACTAATAGCACCTTCCTCCATTTTCTTTTTCAACACACCAATAGAAAGCCCTGTTTTTTTGCTGATCTCATTTAAGGGGTTAAACCCTGCGTTAATGAATTGAAGCAAATCCTGCCCGGTTAAACGGCCTGCAGCACGCACCTGGCTGTAAGCCAGTGTAAGGGCATTCAGCTTTTCGGTATTACCCATACTCACATCGCCCAGCATCTTAAGGTTACCGATCACTTCACGCTGATCGATACCAAAGCCCATCATCGTTTGTGCGTTCTGAAAAACAGAAGGCCCGAGTATAGTATCCTGTTGGAGTTTGTTGAGATCACCGGCAAGCCTTTGGCCACGGCCTGCATCACCAGTTAAGACTTCAAAGCTTTTAACAGTACTGCCGTACTCCATTGCTTTGTTAATACTGTTATTAGCAAAGGAGAAAGCTGTTGTAAATAAGCCAATAGCAACTGTAGCAAGACCGAGTTTTTTAATCCATCCTCCTATACCTGATCCACTGGAAACTTCACTGTTAAAGTCAAGATTACCACCATGCATCCGGGCTGCTCTGTTAAGGCCATCAAGCTCTGTCCGTAATTGCCGTATATGTGATCGGGATGTACTTGAAGCAATAGGAGCCTCAACTTCTTTTATCTTCCTTCTTACGCCATCGTAACTAAGTGCAAGTTTATCGTTGGTTTTTGCAGCAGCCGTATTTGCGCCTGTAACAGTATCAGCCATCTTCTTTGCATTAGATGCCACCTTGCTCAAGCCGGAGCTTGCAAGGTCTTTCATCTTTACAAAAAATTCGAGTACACTGTTATTCACCGCTAAAAATTTTATTGAGTGTTTTGGTAACATTATCTGCCTGTTCCATTTTTCTTATAACAAGCAGGTAAGCCACCTCTTTTATAAATTCCTCGTCCGTCAGGGAAGAAACATCAAGACCTGGTCTGTAATGCTGCAACAGAGCTTGCAAAAAGCCGATGCTGTTTACATCGGCTTTATCTGCTGTTTCTTTTATCTCTTTACCATGAAGGCTTTTTTACCTTCCAGTATTTTATTGAACTTGTTTGCAGCCGGTATGAAGTATTCGTCTTCCGTAATTACATCCATGTCGCTGTGTTCTTTTATAACACACTCATTCATGGCCGCTTCAAGGAAGATGTACAAACCTTCATCTTCAATTTTTGTACTGGCATACGAAAGGATGTGCCTGTCAATTGGTTTTAAAATCAGAAGCTTAATAATTTCTTCTTCATTCTCATCCAATATGGGCAAGTACCATAATCCTTTGTACTTATTACTTAGTTGAACCAGGGCTTCTTTTGAACCAAGCTTTTGTATTGCCAGCTCTTCACACTTACTTTTAATCAGGTCTTCTTTTTCCTTACGTTCTCTTTCCCTGATTTCTTTAATGGTTGATTTGTTGGTATTGGTTTGAAACATATTTGCGGTTTTAGTTTACGTTATAATGTACCTGCACGTAAAGTGAGTTCTTGTGCTATCCACGGCAATGGCACTTCCATCATTTTGGCATTTTGCGCCATTGCAAGTGTTTGATCGGTGATGGCAATACCCATCGGTGCTTCAATAATGCGGATGGGTGTTTGTGGGTTGAGCTTAAAAGCTACTGTAAGCAGAATGGCCGGGTGAGGAACATGAAGAATGTTCTTATAACCTGCTGCCTGTGCTGCATCGGTAATCTTATCAAATTCAAATTTCAAAAGAGTAAGCGTACCGCTGGCACTTTCATTACCCATTGTAATATCAATGGCTTTTTTACCGGCTGCATAAATCAACTCCTTTTCAAGATTCTCTTTGAACTCAAAACTGCGCAAGCCGATAATGTTTGCTCCAAGCAATTTCATTGATACTTGCGCCCAGGCGCATTCTTTTGTACTAAAGCTCATAGTGTAGTATGTTGTTTAATGGAAAGAGGTTTATGCAGCTGCAAGCCCTAAATCCACTTCAATAAATGTTGTATATCCTTTTGGTACAATGCGTACTCGTACCACCAGTTTACCAGTATTTACAATGTCCTGCGCAGGGCTGATGTATATCTTCACATCGCTAATCTGATCGCCCATGCCTGCACGTACCTGTGCTTCAAGTTTTCCTTCAAGTGCAGCAATATCCAGTTCGCTGATCTTGCCATCAACAATATCAACTTCACTTTCCAGCTCATCCACATAAGTGCCTAATACAATTACAGCAGCTTTATCAATGATGCGGCCATGTACACTGATGCGGAAATCGCCGGTGTTAGCCATACGATCAACACCAATGTAAAAACCTGCTTTAGTTGGGTGGTTCATAAAGCTGATGATACCGGTACCATGAAGCGTTTCGAGGTTCAGCATTTCACTGATCTTCTTTGTACCGATGTACACTTCGCTCAATTGTAATGGCCCGTTGGCAACCTTACCCGGTTTAATATGTGCGCCATACTTAACCATGCGACCGAGAGCTGTGCCAATGCTTGCACTTCCATCGTCATTACTTCCACCTACAACCAATCCTGCATAATCGCTTTCAATGGTTTTAGGTTCAAGAATATTTACACTTTCCTCATTAGCCACACGGCCTTCAACAAAGCAACGGAGGTAAGAGTATTTTGTATGCTGATCCTGTACAAACGTGATTGTTTTGGTTAATGCAGTTTCAACATCTGCATCATAAAAATCTTCACCGGCATCGTAACCGGCATCGGGCTTGCGAAATACACCCAGCAAACGCACACGGCCCTTTGCAGCAGCCAGTAATTTTTTTGCACCATCCTCATTGTCCTTATCCAGCATCTGCGTCATGCTCATCGTATCTTCTACGCCCATAATGTGCAGCTCCTGGTTACCTGCCAGCTCTGCATAAAACTCACGCAGGTGGCGGTGGAAATCCGGCTCAGCAAGTGCTGTATATCCTTTGTCTTCTGCATCCTTCAAACTGTAAACCACGTTATGTATGCCAATAAGGCCAACTGTTTGCACAGTGCCAACAATACCGGCAATACCATCTATGGCAGCAATGTCTTTTAACAAATTGCCATCAGAAAAAAGGATCGTTACTTTAGGAAAAGACATCTTACTGTTTTTTTGTTCTTTTGAAATTGGGGAGGCTTAAGCCGCCGTTGTGTACGGCATCGGCCTCCCCGGTTGCTTGCTTATCTGAGGGGGTGGTTATTGTGGGTTGTGATCGATTGGTGCAGGTATTTGAATCACCTCCCCAACAGCTGCACCCAAATCGGGATTGCTTATGAGATCTTCTTCAGTTACTACATGGTCAATCATTACAGGTGCTGTAGCTTCTTCCTTTGCAGGCTCGGCAGGTAATTGCACTTTCAATGCTTCCAGCTCAGCATTCAGTGTTTTTAAGCGGTTGGTGAGCTTTGTTTTTTCTGCACCTTTCGCCTTTTCACGTTTCGCTTCTGCACTGGCAATTTCTTTTTCCTTAGCCGCAATTTTCTTTGCTAATGCCTCAGGATCAGTATTACCAGGCTTTTCAGTTTTTGGCGGGGCAACCTCTTTTTTATGGCCTTGCTTTGCTGCATCTTTTTTCTCTTCAATGCGCTGCTTGTTAAAGTCATGCTCCAGCTGTTTAAGTGTATCCTGTGCAGCCTTCCATTCGCTCATAGCCTGTTGCTTTTCTACACCAGGCGCATTTTCATAGGCGAGCTGTTTTTCGTTGATCACGTTTTGCTGGTTCAGCATTGCGTGATAAATTTCTTCGCTCTTTGTTTCATGCTTTACACCATTACGTGTGTAGGTGGTAACGGCTTTACCGTTTACACCGGCAAGAAACTTTTGCGCTACCTCTTTATGGGTAAACAAACGTCCGAGAGCTTCATGTACTTCGTTGGCTTTGGGATGAGTTTCAAAGAACTCAGAAAGTTTTTGTTCCAGCATATTGCTTGTTATGGTAGTTGAATAATTGCATGAATGCTGCTGATGCTGCGTTGCCTGCGGCATACTTCGTAACCTTCACGGCTTCCTTCATCGTTTGTATTGCCTTCAATGGTGATGAAATAACCATTCTTCACTTCTTCAATAAAACCGGTATGGCCTGCACCTTTGCTGCCAATTTTCATAATGAAGATGTCGCCCGGTTTAACAGCACTGCTGCGTGCAGGTATGCGTTTGCAGCTGGTGTTGTTGTATTGATGCAGTACATGTCCTGTCCGCAACAATGGATTTTTGAGGTTAAGATCAGCACAAGCCTTATTCACATTCCAGTAAACAAAAGCCATGCACCAAGGGTGACCGGCACCCAAACCAACAGACTTCAGGTATTGTGTAACCTGCGGCCCGCCGTTGCTGCCAATTGGCTCTTCTTTAACTCCCAGTTGAGAAATGGCGTAGCGTAATGAGGCTTGTGCTAATAACATCTTTATTGCTTTTTAGTGATCTTACTATGGAGGCTTACTCATCTGTTCTTCGCAACCAGGCTGCACGTATAGTACCTGTTGCGCTGGATGTATTGGTATTTCGGAAACGATAACTGAGATAGGTTGTACCGTTACTTGATAAAATGGGAAACACTTTTGTTTGTGCAGTTGTAACATCAGTAAGTGTAAGCGAATCAACACCCACCCATGTACCGTTTACGGTACCTTCAAAAATTACCTTACCGGCAGTGGTACCACTTGTTTCGGTGAATGTGTACTGAAAGGCTACAAGCTTACTCGGTACGTTGCTGAACGTTACCGTATCGGCAGTTGTAATTGTTTTGGTTACAAGCTTTGAACTTTGTGCTGATACAGTAAGCGTAGCAAATGCTACAGCAATTACAGAAAGAAACTTTTTCATATTGTGTTTAAGAATTTGATTAGGAAAGAAAGCCCGGCTCATCACACCGGGCTTTTGATAATTATCCGGTAAACAAAAGGTTTAGAACTTATGCGCCGAGTGCTTCCACTACAGCATACACACCACTTGCACGGCGTTGGCGACCACCAAAGCGCAGGCTCATTGAATACACATCACCAAAGTATTCTGCCTGGTTAGGGTTGTCGAACATTTTAACAGAGCCTAATGCACGCTCAACGCAGTCTTTCTGCCAAAACAGAGATGCTGCACGATCTTCTCCATCAGCTGCAAAATCTTCTGCCAACTCATCTACTACAGCAACTGCATTATCTGCACCACGGTAGCGGAGTACGGTACTACGCATCATAATGGTAATGCCGAGGTATTTACCAACAATACCGGTTTCAAGGTTTGCTACACGGCCCACATCGGTACGCTCAGCATCGCTAAGACTTTCGAGGAAGTCGTTGTAGTGATCTGCTGTGAGCAAACACACACGACCTTGTACAGGAATATCTGCACGATCCCATTTCTTCTTAATATCCTTGAAAGCTTTTTTGGTAAACTTCTTACGGTTACCTGCACCACCGCTGATGGCAGCAGGTGCATCATCGCCCTCTGTTAAGATGGTATTGGCAACAGCCGGTGCCCAGCGGTACAACAGATTTGTCATACCATCCTGAATAAGCTTGGCCTGATCTTCGCCCACCATGCTTTGGCGTTTATTGTAGCTGTTTTCGTACTTCTCAATATCCTCTACGTGGCGAGGCAATAAGTACAGCGTATCGATGTTGTAAGTGATCTCAGTATCTGCACGCTTTGCAGCAGTTTGAGGAAACACTGTAAGGTTTTTCTTAATAGTGCCGGGGCTTCCTGCAACAGGAATATGCACCACTTTACCCATTAACACATACTGGTCGGCATTTACGCTCCACTGTGCAAACTGGTTATCCTTATAAAGGTTATCAACCACATCCTTTTGCCAAATCTCTACCTGTAAGGCCATACGCAAAACGCCCTGTGGCATAGGTACTAAAGAGGCAATCATCAAAATAGCGAATGGCAATGCTGCGGGAATGAAGCCTTCAGATGCTACTTCGATTGCCATAGAGAAGATAGCGGCTAAGAGAATAGAGGTGAGTAAACGAACTGTTTTCATTGTATGTGTTCTTTTTGTGAGAGAGTTTGTGTGTTGTTTTTCCTGTATGTTGGTGGTGGTTAGCTTATCGTTTGTCTTCGTTATGCGGTTTGCCAAACTCCTCTTTAAACTTGTCGTAGTAGGCATTTTTATCGGCAGCTTTCAACGCATCCAGTTTGCCTTGTTTGTCCAGCTCACTCCAAGAGAGCTCAGCCAATTCTTTACCGCCTTCGTTCTTCAGGTTTTTTACTATGCTTTGCTGTGGCAGCATTACATCCAGTACAGCTTTTAAACCGGCAGGGTTATCTTTAAACTGCTCTTTCAGTTTATTGGCACCATCAACAGTAACCTTCTTATCATCCTTTGCTTTATTCAGCAAATCCTCTACTTCTTTTTCAGTGGTTTGCTTTTGCAGGTTTGCGAGTTTTGTTTCTGCATCGGCTTTTGCAGTTTCGGCAGCAGTCTTTGCATTTTCAGCAGTAGTAAGCTTGTTTTGCAAATCATCAACCTTCGCAGCTTTCGCAACCAGGTCGGCAATCTTTGTATCAACTGCTGTTGATTCAGCATTATCAGCAAGTCCGAGTGCTGTCATAGCAGCAGGAGAAAGAAAGAGTTGTTTCATATTCTGATTTTCGTTTTGAGGATTGAGTACCGCAGCAAAGCGGTTGTTGTATGCGTTCCACATTTCTTTTTCAGTAGAAGCGTTCTTAGGCACTTCAACAGGATCACTGTCGTAAACACTATCGATCAGCTTTTCTGCAAGAGCTTCCTCAGCAGAAAACCATTTGTCTGCATTACCGAGGTATTTCTTTTTGCAGTCTTCAACCGATTTGCCGGTCTTACTGGCATACACTGCACAAATACTGTTTTCCAAACCTTCGAGTAGTTCAGCATTCTGCCGCATTTCATCTGCATTACCAATTGCAAAACCACTTGCACGGTGTGTCATAAAGCGTGCAACCTTGCTCATGTGAACTTTGCGGCCACTTAAAGCCAGCACTGTTCCCATACTTGCAGCCACACCATCAACATAAGTTTCAATCCATGCCTTGCTACTCTTAACTGCATTGTACATAGTGAAGCCTTCGAAGATGCTGCCGCCACCGGAGTTGATGCGGATGTTTACATTAGTGTATTGTTTTTCGAGTGATCTTAATTCTTTTACAAAGTCAGATGCTGTAACATCATCCATACCGATATAACCATACACCAGTATTTCTGCTGTGTTATCATTCAACTTATTTGTAACAAAGAATTTTTGCATTTGCGCTGTTGTGAGTGTAAAAATGCAAACGGCTGAAACCCGTGCCAAATGCGGGTTTGAGCATTACACCGAAATTGTATAAACACTATACAGCGGCAGTATTATCATATATTTTCAATTGGGCATACAGCGTAGCTGTGGGGGATATTTGTGCTGTATGAGTGCAGCACAAACAATAGCAGACAAGCAGTTCCTTGCTAAAATCTTATTTACTACACAAAAGCTCGATCAAAAGATTGTTGCAAAACGTGTAGGTATAAGCGAAACAACCATGAGTAAATGGGTGAATGAATTTGGCTGGAAAAATTTGCGCAACCGCTTACTGGTTGGTAAAGAACAAATACTCAGCGATTTTTATGAAGAGTTGGAAGAGATCAACGAATCTATCAAGGATAAACCTAAAGGCAAACGATATGCCGATACGAAGCTGGGCGATGTGCGCATCAAATTAACTGCCTCTATACGCAACCTTGAAACTGAAATGTCCATAGCGGATATTGTTGGTGCTGGTATGCGCTTCATAAAGTTTCTGCAATACAAAGGCGATATGAACCAGGTGAATGATTTCACCGAATTGTGGAACGATTTTATTCACGCTGAATTAAAGAAATGAGCATCAAACTTGTACTTGCTAATAAAACAGACCGGCAGGCATTGGAAGATTGGGAAGAATTTCTTCAATCCATCCGTGACAGTACGCCTGTTGATATAAACGAAACGGAAGAGGAAAAACAAAAGCGTATTAAATGGCTTGAAAAACCCGGCAATGAAGAAGAGTGGTTTGCCTATTACTTTCCTCAATACTGTTTCTGCAAACCGGCATTATTTCATAAAAAAAGTACTAAGGCTTTTTTAAATGCAAAACGTATTTATCATGCACGTGCATGGGCAAGAGGATTGAGTAAGAGTACACGCCGCATGTTCGAGATATTTTATCAAATGTTTGTTCTCAAAATACGTGTCAACAAACTGCTGATAAGTAAAACGGAAGACAATGCAATTCGTTTGCTTGCTCCATACCGTGGCAACCTCGAAACCAACCAGCGTATTATTAATGATTACGGGCCTCAAAAGAGGAGTGGCAAATGGAAGGAAGATGAATTTGTAACAAAGAGTAAATGTGTATTTCGTGCCGTTGGTGTTGAACAAAACCCACGTGGTGCAAGGCTTGATGAATTGCGTGTAACACACGTTGGGTTTGACGATGCGGATGATGATGAAGTATGCCGAAATGAAGAAAGGCTTGAAGCTCGCTGGAAGTGGATAGAACGAGCTGTTATCCCTACTATTGACATTAGTGCTGATTACTGGATATACTTTGACAACAACATCATTGCCGAGGATTGCCTTGCATTGAGGGCGCAGGAAAAAGCAACAGTAAAAGAAGTTGTAAACATCCGGGATGACTTTGGTAAATCTACATGGCCCGAAAAGAACAGCGAACAGGACATTGATGATATACTTAATTCGATCAGCTGGGAAAGCGGACAGCAAGAGTATTTCAACAACCCGATGAGCCAGGGTAAAACATTTAAAGAAATGAAATGGGGAAAATGTCCTCCGCTTAAAAAGCTTCAGTTCGTTGTAGCATATGCCGATCCTGCCACGAGCAACAAGGATAAACCAACAGTAAAAAGCGGTGCGAAAAACTCTGCTAAATCGCTAACGCTTATTGGCGCATTAAACAACACTTACTACGTGTACAAAGCATGGTTAGATAATACTTCAAACGCCAATTTTATTGAGTGGTTCTATTTGGCAAAAGATTATGTGGGCATACAAACAACAGCATTTTTTGTAATTGAGAATAACAAACTGCAAGACCCATTTTACGAGCAGGTTTTCTTGCCGTTGTTTGCAAGCAAGGCAAAAGAGCTAAACAAACTACTTGTACCCATAACACCGGATACAAGAGAGAAGCCCGACAAATGGGTACGTATTGAAGCCGCACTGGAGCCAGTAGTAAGGCAAGGCAGATTTATACTAAATATAGATGAGAAGGATGATCCGCATATGAAGCGCTTGGAAAAACAATTTCTGAATGCTAAACCAACCTCTAAGAATCTCGACGGCCCCGACTGTTGCGAGGGTGGTAAATACATCATCGATCAAAAATTAATCTTTATGAATCACGGCGCAGATGTTGAAGCTGTGTTTATAGAAAAAAGTTCAAAACACTGGTAATATGCCCTACTTATTATCGGGTGATCTCGACACCCACATTTACAGCGAGAACAAAGAAGAGATTGTGCGTGAAGATGCTGCAATTATTGCCAGCTGCATTGCCGCTGCAATTGCTGAAGCAAAAAGCTATCTCAGCCGGTTTGATCTGTTGGCCATTTTTGGTACAGATGAAATTGAACCAACCCACAGAGATGAGAACCTCAAAAACAAAGTAAAAGACATTGCTGTATGGCAACTGGTATGCCTTGCCAACCCAAATATAAAAATGGAAGTTGCACGTACCCGTTATGAGGATGCTATTAAGTGGCTTACAATGGTGCAGAGTGGCAAAAGCGATCCGAAGCTGCCAATGCCGGTTGATGAAGATGATGAGGATGGTTACGATGAGAGCAGTAACATACAGTGGGACAGTAATCCAAAACGCAATAACTACTACTGATGACAGATAAAGAATACCAGCAGGAGATTTTTAACAGGCTGCAATTTGGAGCCTGCCAGTACTTTTTTTCAACACTACTTGCACAACCCTTTTTAATACACTTGAACTAATGGCTAAAGTAAAACGAGTTACAGCACCCGAACAACAGAAGGTTGTTGTTACAATGACAGAACTTATTCTGCAAACAATTGACCGCAGCAGGGCCGACATCAGTAAATGGTGGAATTCCTTGCAAAGGGCTGAGCAAATCAGTTATCCAAATCGTACAAACCTTTATGATTTGTATGAGCGCATCATACTTGATGGTCACTTAACTGGCATCATGGATAAGCGTGTTAAAAGTGTAAAAAACAAAAAGCTTCATTACAAGGTAAATGGGAATAGTGTTAAGGAATTGGATGATCTGATTAAAAGTATCAAGTTCAGAGAATTTATTGAACTACTTTTTGAAAAGAAATCACACGGCCTTGTAGGCTTTGAATTTACTATTGGCACAGGGTTCGATTACCAGGTTATTCCACGAAAGCATATTAAACCGGAAGCCAAAATCATTGCAACAGAACAGAATGGATGGACGGGCACTTCGTATGAGGGTGTTTGGAATGTAATGGTACTGGAGGATATAAAACGTTTTGGATTCTTGTTGCGCTGCTGCCCCTATGCTATTTTAAAAAGCGGGAGCCTTAGCGATCTTGCACAGTACATTGAATTGTATGGACAACCTATTCGTGTTGGTAAATACGATGCCGCTGATGTTGAAACAAAAAAAGAACTTAAACGTGCATTAAAAGAGGCTGGAGCATCACTCAGCATCACCATACCATCGCAGGCGCAAATAGAGATTATTGGTGATAATGTAACCAATGGAAATGGCGAGGTACATAAGGTAATGTTTAACACCTGTAACAACGAAATGAGTATTGTTGTTCTTGGTAACACAGAAACAACCAGTAACGATAACGGTGGCAGCAATGCAAAGAGTAAGGAGCATGGCAAACAGCAAAAAGAAATCCATAAAGATGACATTGCTGAAATGGCTAACATTCTAAGCAGCGATGCATTCAAAGTTATTTTGCAATCCTATGGTTATCCAGTTGCTCCGGGTGATGGTGGTAGTTTTGTTTTTGAAATGGATATTGATCTTGATGAACTCAAAACAAAAAGCGAAATATGGAGTGTGGTAAGTGCGAAAGTGCCTGTGGCAGATGATGACTGGTACACAACATTCAACATTCCAAAGCCTGCCAACTACGATGCTATGCGCAAAAAAATGGATGAAGAAAAAGCAGCGCAACAACAGCCAGCTCCTGCACCTACACCTACACGCAAACCAAAGCCAAAAGTAAACAACCAGGCGTTTGAAGAATTTGAAGAGCTGGAAGATGATGAGCCGATTGTAAAACGTGTGAAGGGTGCAGCACGTGCATTTTTACAACGGTTTGGTTTTTTCGAGTAAGCCCCGATGATCTTTCGGGGCGTGTGTACAAACAGCTTACAGCCAGTTACGGCAGCGTATGCCCTAACTGTGGCGGTCATATATCGCTTCCTTCCTTAGCAGATAATGGTGGGCCTTACGATGCTATACTCGATCAACTGGCGGCTGATCTGTGGGAACGTAAAGTAAAGACCGGCACTATACCCAAAGAATTGTTTGAGCAAACCAGTAAGGACATTCTAAAAACCATTGACGAAGGTTTAGGTGGTAAAGCATTTGATATTACCGATGGACGTAACACACTTAAAGCATATTATCAGCAAAACTTAAGCGCATTCAGTGCGGCTAAAAGTTATACTGAAATGCTGCACATGCGAAGCTTAATGGCCGATGCTGCAGACTTTACCGACTTCCGCAACAAATGCCTCGATGCCGGTATCCAGTTCAACCAAACATGGTTGAAAACAGAGTATGAAACATTTACTGCTGCTGCGCAAATGGGTAAACAGTATGATGACTTTGTAAAGAACGGTATTGATGTATTAGAGTTTACTACTGTAGGCGATGATCGTGTACGTCCGGCACATGCGGAGCTTGATGGATTAACATTTCGTATTGATGCACCGTATGTAAAACAAATATGGCCTCCGCTCGATTGGGCCTGCCGTTGCCATTTAATACCGGGCATTGATGCAAAGATTACCGATGATGCTACTGCCGGTCGTATGGTAAAAGATGCTGTTAGGAACCCATTATTCAAACAACATGCAGGTATTGATAAAGTGGTGGTAAGTAATGATCATCCCTATTTCAACGCAGCACCAAAAGAGCTTACTGCAACCAAGAATTACGGTTTACCAAGTGTAAAGCATCAATACAATCAAAACAGTTTTCCCGCACGTATAGAAATGGCAAGCGAACAGGAATACCGTGCATGGTGGAAAGACCAGGTGAACATTGAACGCAGCGACAACTTTGTGTTGAAAGATAAAACAGGTGTGCATATTCTCTTTGATAGTCCTGAAACACCGGGCAACAACAAAGCAATTACTTCTTACTTCAAAGAACACATTCTCAAAAACAGTAATGAAGAACGATGGATGTATGCAGCCAATTTAACAGAGATCATTACCAAGCCCGATGAGCTGTGGAGTGTAAGACGTAGCGGAAACAAAATTGCAAGGCATTACATCAAGTATTACAACGATGCGCCGATTCTTGTGATGGTTGAAGACAAGGAAGGTGTAATGACTGCACAAACCATGTACGAGCTTACTGAAGAACGAGCCACAGAGTTCAGGCGTGGCGAATTACTGTATATAAACAGATAACCGGAGGAACTACAGCCACAGGTGATTAGCCTGCCTATATGAACCTCCGGTTACCGCACAAAGATACATGACACCGGAACAATTTCAAACAGAGCTGAAGAAAAAACAAACGGAACTGAAGCATTATGTAAATGCTGTTTTTCCGCAACGGGCCGGTGTTATATCTGTACGCTTCGTAAACGGCAATTTCCGGGCGCAAGGCTGGCAAGGCAGAACATTCCAACGCTGGAAAAAGAACGCAAGGAAGGGCACCGTATTGGTTAAAACGGGCCGTGGGCGGCGTGGCACCAGTTTTACTACAGGTGTGGCGCAAACGAGGGTGTATAACGATGTACTGTATATGGCCGTGCATAACCGTGGTTTCAGTGGCACCGTAAAGGTAAAACAACACCAGCGGCGCATTATGGGCAAAGAAAAACAAGGCACCGGCAGGTTTAGTGTTAAAACAAGAAAAGAACGGATGAAGACGGTGAGCGTTGTAAAGGGCATTAGCACAGTAAAAGAGCATACCCGGAAAATGAACATACCTAAACGCAAGTTTATGCCGGAGAGCATGCAGGACAGCCCTGTGCTGGCAAATGCATTGCAAAGAGAAATAACACGATCACTCAACAAAATTTTTCAATAATGGCAGAGCAGGAATTTTTAAGTTTTGAAGCAACGTTTTTTGAACGCCTGGTTGCTTACCTGAAAGAACAGGTACCGGAGCTGCAATACCTCAATTGGGATTTAGGGCAACTGGAGAACTATGAAATAAGTCCGCCGGTTGCATGGCCCTGTGCATTGATTGATATTGATGACACCAACTTTACCGATCAGCTGCAATTGGTGCAGGAAGCAAACACTGTTGTAATGATCCGTATTGGCTTTAACCCCTTCAGCAATACGAGTAACCTGCAACCGGCAGCGGTACGTGCCAAAGGCAATTACTATTGGGAGCTGGAGCAGAAAGTGTACAAAGCATTACAAGGCTGGGATGCTGATGGACTTTGCAGCCCGTTAACAAGAATACGCAAAGTAAAAGAGCGGCGTGAAGAAGACAGCTTTCGTGTGCGGGTGCTGCTGTTTGCAACAAGGTACGACGATGATAGTGCAATGAAAGAAAGTTACAAACTGCAAGTACCGATGGAGCTGGATGCGGAGATTGATATCGATTAACGATTCTTTAATCGATACATTACACGCATTGCCCTTCGAATATTTTGAAGACAAGAAGGGTATAAACGAGCTGCGGAATAAATTGTAGGAAATGACTTTTGGGGAATTGCTTGTTTTTCAAAACGCTTTTTTGCAGTTACTAAGTCTTCCATAGTAAATGGTTTTGGCTCATGCACAACAGTTTCCCCTTTATGCTTAAAGCTTATTATTGCTGCATGCCACTCTCTTGTTCCTGGATTACTCATTGGTTAAAATTAAGCAGCCCACTTAATATGCGGCCATTTTTTTTCAAAATGTTGCTTGGTAGGTTGTTCCATTTTAAGGCGGCGCAGGTACAGTTGATTGTCGGGCTTTTCCATGATCTGCGGAATGGTGCTGATGCAAAGAAAAAATTCACTTTCGAGCATTTCAAGCACTTTGGGGTAATTGTAGCCAATTAGTTTGGCGTAGAAGAAGTACCGATCAATAAGGCATTCGTTACGTTTTACCTGCAACGTATTGTTACGGCCTTTCCTCTCTTTTGGAGGAAGGGTATCGTTAAAAACGATGTCAGCAAAAAGAGATTGTGAACCCCGCATGACTGCAAATTAATAAAAAAGCCAAAATATTTGACATGAAAAAGCCCCGGCGATGTGCCGGGGCGGGAGTTTCTTATTGTCCATTTTGAATACTATCCCATTTACGTTTGCCTTCTTTCATCTGGTCATTGCTTTCTTTTAGTCCTTCAAAAGCCTCAACAGCATCTTTCTGAAATTCAGCTTTATCTCTTACAGCCATAACTTTTCCAGCAACAAATGAAACAACATGTGTTTCATACATCCAAATATCGCCGAAGACAATATTTTGCTTTTGCTCAGGTTCTCCAACTACTTTAACAACTTCATCTGTTGTCATTCCTTCAGTTACTTTGGTAAAGTCTTTCTTTTGATTGCCACAAGCCATTAAAATTGGCAACAGGAATAACATGGTGATCTTTTTCATTTTTGATTTTTATTATTTATTTAAAAAAAGGGTGTACAGGTACTTTAGGCCGTAGAAAATTAGAATGATAATGACTATTACCAAGCCCATCATTGCGTTTTCTTTATGGTAGTTATTTCTGCGCATTAAGTTTTGAAAGATATACATTTTTAAAAGCGGTTACAAGGGTTGGCAGCTCTTCGTAGGTATAGTCGTTTAGCTTTTTATGCAGGTAGCCGTATTTAAGTATCCATGCATGCAGGTCGGTATAATCTCGCACCATTTTAAGTTTACCATCGGCACCTACTTTTTGCACCCATTTTACAAAGCCAATTTCGGTGGCCATTGCTATAATGTGCTTCACCATCCGCTGCCGTGGATCTTCCTTCGGTTTCTTCTGTTCATTCATCGCTTTTATCCAATCCTGTGCTTCTTTAAATGTTAACTGGCTGGCACTGCATGTGCGGTTGTTGGTTATGTTGCGCACAATGTCTTCTTTATCGTCTCTTAAACCATGCTCGGTAAGCAGTGCATAAAAGGCTGCAAGCTGGTTGCGGGTGATGTTACTCATTATCAATTACAAATTTTACATTGAATATTTTCTTTACATGCCTGTACTTTTTCACTCCGTTATAACTCATATTATTCTGTTTCGCATAGTTGGGAACAGTCGCAATATTGAGGTAAGCACCGATGTGTTCAATAATTTGCACCATGTCGGTATTTGACAGCTCGCCATTTTCAATTCGAAGGCTCAAATGTTCGCATATCTTATTGACTAACATGATTGTTCAATTTATTGAATGACGCATAATACTGTGTTATGGGCAATTGCTACCTGACGTGCTAAAAATGGACTTCATCCCCATTAACACTTTGGTTTCGCCCTTATATCCTCTTTCAAAATGGAAGTTGCCAACCGAAAACCCAAAAGGGAAATCTATTAATTGACCGCTTCCGTAAATGATTATGCTTTTTATCCCTCCGTATTTGTTAATCATTTCCATAATTATTTGCCTTTGAAATATTTTGTTTGTAGGCACTAAGTAGCTTACATTGTCAGCAATCTCAAAGCCTTTTTTTAAGAAGTCCTCAAATATGCTGTAGGGTGGGTTTCCAATTACCCAATCTACTTTGCCTTCATATAAAAAAAAGTCTTTGCCTTCTCGTATTTCACAATAGTCTTTTCCTTCAGGCAAATAATTAAAAAAAGCTCCATCGCCTTTGCAAGGGTCTAAGCATTTCCCTTTTGGGTTTAGCCAACGCACAATGTGTTCACTAACATAGTTCGGTGTATAAACTATGTCTGCTTCTAAAACGGGCTTCTCCCAAAATGTAGTTTGTATATCCATTTTTACTTTCTCGTTATTAAACCGCAACTGCCCATAACAGGGGTTTTGTTCTATTTGGGCTGATGTACTAAATTGAACATTGGGATTTCTATTAAACATTTGTGCTAAACTGAACTTTTGTGCCTTGAAATCCCAAACAGCACAAAGCCCTAATCCGTTGTAGGCAATACTACCTTTCATTAAATTCAAACTCATCGTAATCTTCACTGACCATTATTCCTGAATACGGTTCTTCTGTTGGTTTACGACCATTATAGCCGACATAGCCAACACCTTCAACCATTCCATCTGTTCCGAAACGGGTAACGTAAAATGCAGTATGCTTTAGCATATCTTCCTTAGTGCCTGTTTTGTCAATACATTTTTTATACCCTTCCAACGCTTCTTTAAACTCAGTTGAGTTTTCATCATAGATAAGCTCTATGTAGCCTGTAATTTCAAATTCTGTTCTGCTATTCATATTTATAATTTTAAAAGTTTACTTTTTATACCCGTACTGCCTACAACAAACGGTTTGGCAGCAGTCGGGGGACAAGTGCATATCCTCGTCATTGTGCTACTATCGGCTGCATCGGTTGTTCATCTGCGGTTTTTCAAATACCGCCCGACCGCCAAGCCGCACCGTTTCATGTTTGTATTTTTTGATGAATAATTATTTATCGTCCATGCTTGCTTCTATAAGTGGATTAATCACTTGAACCAGATAATTCAAGTCAGAAAAAGAAAGCTGTTCGATTTGTTCATAGGAATATTGTTGCCCTTCGAAGCGAACAATATTTTTGATCAGCGATTTCATAAACAAACCAAGGTCACCTTTCGACTCTGTCATTACCATAAAGAATACAGGGCCGTTTGGTTCGTAAATTGTAACCAGAATACCTGAAGGCAGCTTTACTGTTGTATATAGTTTCATGCTGTATATTTTTTATTGCCATTGATTCTCCCAAGCTCTCAGCTTCAGGTAGTTTTCAGGATCGAGTTTTTTACGGCCCGGCTGTGTAGCTAAAAATGTATTGTACGGATCAATACCCTGTACAGCGGCAACCTTATCGGCAGCGTTCATTTTTTCCCACATTGGCAGGCAACGCACTTTGTTAATCTTCTTGCCGTACTTGCTCCAAAAGGTATCGAACGGTACTTCGTAAGTGCCTTGTACAATGGTTACCTGTGTGCCGCTAAAGCTTTCGCTGAGCGATTGTTCAAACGCACTTACACGCTCCTTAAACTTCTGCACCTGGTTAAGGTTCATGTTGGTATTGCTGAGATCGATGCGGATGAGTTTACCTTCTGCATCGTACAGCACTTCGGCATTGCCGGTAAAGGCCGGTGAGGATATGTAATAGAGGTTCATTTTTTTAAGAGTGGTTTTAGTTCGTTTGGTAATTGGTAGAGCGTAATAAGCCGGTTATCGGTAAACAAAAACACTACTTGCCCGTAGATGCGAATGTTGTTGCAGAGTTCTTTTTGCATAAATAACCCATCAACATACCGTTTGAGTTTTGGTGCAAGGCGTTTATGCTGCAAGCCTGCAACGTATGCTTTCATTACGGTGCGGTTGGTTGCCTTACGATCCCAGCCGAGGCGTTCTTTTGCCCGATCATACGCATGCTCGGTTATGTGTATGTGTATTTGAACTTTTGTCATTGTGCGTGTCTTACAAAAATTACTTCTAACAAATTGCCTGCTTTGCCTTTGCTGCCGTTGGGCTGTACAATGGTGTAAAATGGAAAATCCACTCAAATTGACCCCCTGCTACCGGCTTAATGTGACCCCCATTCGCCAGACCAATGTGACCCCCTGCGGCCATTTCAAACTGACCCCCTGAAGTTGATAAAAAGATTAGTTGTTTTT
>NZ_SDHW01000008.1 GCF_004118265.1 Lacibacter luteus | reverse complement strand
TTTGATAAACAAAAAACAGCCAGTTCTTTAACAGCTTCAGAACATCTCTCCACCAGTTTTTGGATGATTTTTTTAGGGGGTCAATTTAAAATGGCGGAAGGGGGTTAGTTTGGGTGGTATTTACAGTTACCACGGGCAGGTCTGTATATCGTAATTGATATGCGGCTTCTCTTACTGATTCAAGAATACTACGTATATCCCTTGCCGTTGATAAAGCAATAACCAGTCTTTTTGATCCTAATTCCAATGCCTCCATAAGGGGAGTAGACGGTGTTATCTCTGATACTTCAACTGGTAGGCTTACGAACTTAGCTGTAATTGGATTGTAGCCCTTGTTTTTGAGTTTATCCAGTTCTGCCTGTATTATTTCCCGGGTTTTGCTCACCCTTTCCGGGAAATTGGTAAAGGGATTCATTCCCTTTAAAACCACCAGTTTTCCTTTCTTAAATTTCGGCTCTTGCTTAAAGCGTGGGTCATAAAACCGATAGTAAATCATCCACTCTTTTTTGATAGTGGATTTGTTCGTTTGCCAGTTTTTGGGAGTGACTTTTAGGTCTGTACAATAACAGCCAAAAGGGAGTTCAATCATGTGTAAAAAATGAGAGTGTTAACGAAAGTGTTAACTGCACCATTTTCACAATCAAGGGGTTAAAAAGAGAAAAGCCTAAATCCTCTGTAAATAAAGGACTTAGGCTTAGTACCGGAGAGCAGACTTGAACTGCCGACCTTCGGGTTATGAATCCGATGCTCTAACCAGCTGAGCTACCCCGGCTAACGGGCGGCAAAGATAGCGGTTTCCACTTTTTGAGCCAACCAATTTTTAAAGCATTTTTTTACTTTCTTAAAATCATGCGTAAAATTAGTTCCTAAGTCAAATCCATCATCGTTAAAACTGTATTCCATGTAATTTGCTTACAATTAAATATTCCTATATGGAACTAAACAGAATAGGTTCTCAAGCATCCGCAAAAGGTTCTTCAGACTGGTTTAGCGGTGCAGTACGTATTGATCTATTATTTCAACCGAATGAAGCGAGACGAGCAGCCGCAGCAAGTGTTACGTTTGAACCAGGCGCAAGAACGGCCTGGCATACACATCCCTTGGGACAAACATTAATTGTTATTGCCGGCTGTGGTTGGGCTCAAAGTGAAGGAGAGCCAATTCAGGAAATTCACCCCGGTGATGTGGTATGGTTTGCACCGGGCGAAAAACATTGGCATGGCGCTACGCTAACAACCGGCATGACGCATATTGCGATACAGGAAAATCTAAACGGGAAAGTTGTTGAGTGGATGGAACAAGTTTCAGATGAAGAATATGGGAATATAAAGTAATGCTCGACAAAACACTTCACCTCTTCAACAACATCAATACCGAACCAATCAGCGTAAACAGCATCACTACTTTTCTGTAGCTGCTGTCTTGCAGTTTTTTTACAAGTTTAATGCCCAGCAGAAAACCCAGCGCCAGTGCAGGTAACAACATTAAATCAGTAAGCAATGTGTTTTCTGTAATGTTCTTCCAGTAAAAAACCTGGAATGGAAGTTTAAATAAATTGATTACTAAAAATAACCAGGCAGCTGTTCCTATAAAATCGTTCTTGGGTAAACGCATGGCCAGGAAGTAAAGATTGGCAAATGCACCCGCAAGATTCCCCATCATGGTGGTAAAGCCTGCTGCCAAACCCGTACCTGCTGCAAACATCGGATGTTTGGGTACTGTGGTACTCTTGCGTAACTCCATAAACAACACAATGGCGATCGTTAATACAACAATGACTGCCATTAGTTGACGGAACAGCTTTTCATCCATATCCTTTCCTAAATAAACACCTAACAGAATACCAACAGCCATCCACGGAACCAGCTTCCAGAAATGATTCCATTGTGCATGCCGGTTATAATAATACACAGCTGCAATGTCGGCCGTACATAAAAGCGGTAATACAATACCTGTTGACGATTTACCCCCAAACACCAATGCCATAATGGTAACCGAAAGCATATCCACTCCTTTCAGTCCGGCTTTTCCCAATCCAATGATAAACGCCGCAAGTAATACAAGCAGCCACTGTGTAATTGAATAATGTGTAAGAATGTCCATTGCTGTAAAGAAACAGAAATTTTTATAACCATAACCAGCGCTTCATTACCTGCAAAAAAAACGGGCTATAGAAATAACCCGTGATATAATCAACATGAGAAAACTAAATAGCTTTACTTTCCATCAAGTGTGTTTTGCAACAACACTTTTAATTCAGGACTTGAAGGACGTGGAGCATCCACTGTTACAATCTTTCCTTCGGTATCAAATACCATGAAACGAGGAATACCGGTAATGTCGTAATACTTGGTGATCTCACTCCATCCGTTTGCAAACAATTGTGTTCCTCCGAGTTCATCTTTCTGTACCATGTTCTTCCATTTCTCTTTATCCTTCTCCACATCAACTGATATACTTACAAACTCAATGTTCTTTCCTGCAAATTCCCTTTCAAGATTTTTAAAATGCGGTATCTCTACTTTGCAGGGACCGCACCAGGTTGCCCACATATCGATCAAAATAACTTTGCCTTTCAGATCGGCCATGCTTACTTTTTTTCCATTGATATCTTCTACTGTAAAATTGTAAGCAACACTCCCCTTCTTAAATCCGGCAACTGATTTCAATGCACGGAAATAAGCAGACTGCATACTATCGGTTACGAGATATTGTTTAACAGGTGCAATATCTTTTTCCAATGCTTCATAGGTTTTATAGCTGAGTGCATTGGCAACATAAGCTCCTTTGATTGTATCGTTGGCAATAAGATTACAATTGGAGAGCAACCTGTTTTCTGGTTTTCCTTCAGGCCGATTCATGAGATAATGAAACGACATGTACAGGTTAATGGCTTCCACTGCATCACCTGACTGCAGGAACAAAGCACTTGGAAATTTCACCGGCTTAATGATACCGGCATAATAAGCAGGATAATCTTCTCTCTTCGGATGAACAGAATGAGGCACCAGCAAAAACTTCATTGCTGCAAATTCAATATCGGCATCAACTGAAATACGAAACAACGCATCAAATTGCGGATTGCCCGTTTTCATTTTCTTTTTGAATGCAGCATGCACAGGTATGAATGCTTCCAGTTTTGGAAAATAAGTTTTGAAACTGCTGGTATCTTTCATCCAGTTTAAAGCAGGATAGGTTACTGGATAAGATGTAGTAAACCACTGTTGCAGCAGTTTGTTTTCCTTTGATCCTTTTACAACTTCATAACCATCATCACTGATGTTTAGTTCCAGTTGATCGTTTGGTGTGAGATAGATTCTTGTAAATGAATTTCTCCGCTGATCGCTGATATAATAATAGCCTTCCTGCACTTCAGGAATAGCAAATGCAAAGTTGTTGTTTGTTACTCTTGTTGTAGCAAACTCCACTTTCTTTCCCTCAAACACAGAAAACAAAACAGCGGTACGCACATTTTCCCTGTTGATGTTTCCTTTAATAATCGTCAATGCTTCATTTGCATACAGCAGGCTGTTTATGCAAAGCAATAGAAATACTAAACTAAGTTTACGCATGTACTTGTTTTGATTTGTGAGTTAAGACGAAGAATGAACAGGGTTTACCCCACCGGTTCAATTGCTTTTCAGTTATTGATTTGCTGTCAGCATTTTTTCATAACGTTCAACCGGCATATTGTAGCGCCTGGCCTTTTCAATGGCCATATTGATGAAACGCTTATACCCTTCCATATCCTTGTTCTGGCGATAGAATGATGCAGCTGTGGTCATCATTTCCAAAGGCGCATCAGCTGTAACAGCTTTATCAGCCCACTTGCATAACAACGCAAGTGTTGTTGGATTCAGTTGCTTACGCACCAGCAGGTTGCTGTACAATGCTCCCATATAATTCATGTACAGCACAGGTTCTTCGCTGATGAACTGCAATAAGGCCATCGTATCTTTTGCAACAGCACAGTAGTAATGATTGCCCAACAGGAAACGCATGATCTTCCAATCGGCTGCAGGAAACTGCTTTGCTTTTGTTGTAAGAAAGTTTTTAAATGCTTCTTCGTTCTTTTCTTTGTTCAGCATTTTATTCAATTGATCGGTGAGGATATTGGTTGTACGGCCCAATACCAATGCATCGCCATACATGGCTTTGTAACTTGCATAATTGTTGAGCAGATACTCTTCAATTGCCGGATCGAGTTTATTTATTTTAAGCATAGCAATTGCCACCGCTTCCGACTTCCACTCTTTTTGTTCTTTGATCCATGCATTGGCAGCAGGCACATCGATCTTACGATCGGCACGGTCGTAAAACTTTTGGTAGAACACAGGATAGCTTGTACCGATGTTTGTTGAAAAGCCCGATAAAAATTCATTTCGCTTTTGTTTTTGTTTGGCTTCTGTCAGTTGCCTCATCAGCAAAGAAGGATCCTGAAACCCAACAAACATCGACAGCAGCTTGCCCGATGGATCAAGAATTAAAAATGTAGGAAAACCACTCACACCATATTTCATATTGATGGTATCGCCCAGCTTTTCTTTAAACACATCTACTTTAATGGCGACAAACGACTCCTGCAATTCGCTACTTACAAGTGTATTCGGAAACACATCTTTATCCATTTGTGCGCATGGAATACAACCGGTGAAATAACAATCAACAAACAACAGTTTCTTTTCCTGTTTTGCTTTTTGCAATGCTGCTTCCCACGATGTGGTATGTTGCAGAATCTCGTTTTCCTGTGCTGCTGCCGATAGCAGCCATGCAATAAATACAATTGAACTGAGGATCTTCTTCATGTATATTGTTTGCTGTTTACTTGTTTAATAATTTTATTTGTAACATCATTATTCATTATTGTTCCTTAGGCTTTTCAACTTAAAGTCAGCGAAGGAAATTCCATAGTGCTGATAGAACCAATCAGTGAACCCGGGATCAGGATTTTCTTTTGAAGTTTCCCGGATAACGTATTTGGCAGACTCTTTAGCCGTTTTGTTTTTGAGACCATTGCTGATAATGTACTCTGTTAAAAAGCCATCAGATGGAGCAGGTATTTCAAATCCTAAAAATTCTCCTTCAGTATTTAACAGGTGATAGGTTGGGTACGCCTCCGCAACTTTAAGAATGTCCTTTTCATAAATTTGGTACAAGGAATCGTTGATATAATAATGAGTTCCATGCTCAAGGCCATATTTTTTTATGTCACTCAGCCACTCCTTTTTCGATGCTGGCTGATTACAGATATACACAAACTCTACATTTTGCCCTTTAAACCGCTGCGTGAGCCCAGGCATTTTTTTAAATTCACTAACACAAGGAATACAGTTTTTAGTCCACATATCAACATACATAATGGACTTTGAAGAACTTTTCAGGTACACGATATTACCGGCAGTATCCAACAGCGGGATAGCAGGAAACTTCTTGCTTTTATACTTACTAAATGATTTTAGATAGCTGTTAATCTGTAACGCTTTACAAGAAGAGATAAAACTTCCTGACAGAAAAAAAAGAATGGTCAGCGTGATAAGAGAAGCAGTTGATTTTTGTGGTAGCGAAACGAGTCTAAACTGTTTTTTCATAAGTTCTGTTGATTACTTTCCAAATATTTTCTCCAGCATTACATCAATATCATCTGTAGCGCTGGCGGTAATGCGTAAGAGAATTTTTCCGTCTTTGTCTAACATGATCTTTGTAGGGAATGCAGTAACACGATATTCTTTTACAAGATCCTGTGTGGCTTTGTCTTCATTGTTGAGCACATGCACCCAATCGATCCCGTCTTTTTCTATAGCAGTTAACCATTTCTCCCGTTGCTCTTCCGCCGTTTTTGCTGTTTCTTGTGCAATAGCAATGATCTCAAAACCTTTGCTCATGTATTTTGCATACAACTCTTTTAAATGCGGGTGACTTGCACGGCAGGGGCCGCACCAGCTTCCCCAAAAATCGAGCAGCACAACCTTGCCTTTATAATTGGCAAGATCAATTTCCTTTCCGTCCTTATCTTTTTTAATGAACTGCACTGCAGGTTTACCTATAGCCGTGGGCGACAAAAATTCAATACGCTTTGCAATGCGTTTTGCCATTGCTGTTTGTTTGTATTCCTCACCAAGATTGTTGAACGCCGTTTCGTAATCAGCAGCGGTGTACAGGTTTTCCATGCGGCTCAGTAAAAACAAACTGCCGAATGCAGATGGATGTTCTTTTATGAATTGTTTTTGCGCTTCTGTTTGTTGCTTACTGTTTTTTATCCCTTCCGCCATCAGCTTATTACGAAGGCTGCTGTCGTTTGCTATTTCCGGCTTATAAAAACTGTTGAGTATTTCCCATTTTCTTATCTCCCACTTTGCAACTGTTTTGCGATAGGATAAAAACTCATCATTCTCTTTTCCTCCTTTTACCATTGCTGCAAACAATTCTTCTACAGAACCATCAATAATAATCGCTGCATCTGACACAAAAAACTCAAGCGTTGGCGCCGGGTTGCCGCTTGGTTTGCCATCAACAGAACGGGATTGCTGTGAACGGCTGCTGCTGAAACGAGCCACCACCGGTTGCAATTGCTTCTTCACTTTAAAACTGAAACGATCGTTCTCTGCCGTTGCAGAATAGTATTGTTGTTTACCATTTTCATCGGGAAAACTCAACCCAATCTTTTCATTGCCCTGCCCCTTTAGGATGCCGCTTATGACAAGACTGTCGGCTGTTTGTGCATTCAGTTGTGTAGTAATAGAAAAAAGGATCAACAGTAAACAATACTTCATTGCAAATTGATTTGTTATTGAAGACGGATAGAAAATTGTTTTTGCCCCACGCTTAAACAGAAGGTTGATGAATGGCGATATTTCGGTTTGAAAAAAGGCTCACTGCTTTAGTGAGCCTTTTACTATCAGTACACTTAGTTTTTTACGGTGCCCACTTCAATGCAATATCATTCAGTTTTGCAAAGCCGGTATATAGTTTACGATATGTATTGCCGGTAAAATCGCCTGTTGCTTCAATGGTAAACAAATACACTTTACCATTGCTGCCTTCGTTAGCTGCTACTGCAATCTGTTTGTTCTGGTACACATCGCTTCCATTTTTCAGGTTAACATGTAGTTTCATACTGGCTACTTCTGTGCCTGCAGGGAATGTAAACACAACTCTTGCCCTGCGTGCAGGAATATCGAGCAGGTACAATTGATTGCCATTTACATAATACACATGTGGCAACAGTTTACTGCTGATGAATTTTGTTGCATTAACTAATCCCGGTGCATTTGCCGCAGGAATAAAAGCTGTATCAATCGCCGGATTTGTTAATGATGGGTTCATTGTAAATGCAAACACCGAATCATCGTTGTTGTTTTTGAAAATACAATTGTATAGCTGACCTGTACCTGCTCCTGCAAACAACATCTTCTTTCCTACATTGTTTACATTAAACACAGCACTCGATGGCGGCGCAGCAAAGGGAAAAAGATCGGTAAGATTGTACTTATAAAAACGTTGTGACAATTTATCGTAAAAAACAAAACCACTGCTAGTAGTGTAAATACTGTATGGCTCAAGATCCCAGGTACCCGGAGCCTGCAGATTCAGTTTATAAGGCGCAGGCACCATCGTTGTCATACCAAACGGATAACCGTTATTCAGCATCACTTCATTAGAGCTTCCTTCTATAAAATACTCCTGCGGTTTTTTTATAGAAGGTGGTCCCCAGAACTGATCGTTAAATGAACCTACTTTCAAAAAATCAACAAAGTAAGGCTGTGTAAATTCATTGGGCGAAAGCACATATACTTTCTGCACACCCAAACGATCTCTTACAACAGTTACACGATGTGAACCTACCGGTAAAAAATGATTTTTGTTAGCAGACGAATAAATGGCACGAAAGATCGCATCGTTAGGAGCAATCATTGAAAGATCACAAGCCCCACCTTCTTCTTCAATCACCAACCAGCCTTCATTGAACTTACCAACAATGTTGATGGTAAACGATTTCAGATAACTGATACCGGATGCCTTGTCTTTCATAAAATAATCCAACTTGTAGGTGCCCGGAGTTTGTGTGATCTGGGCTTTCAGATTTTTGGTTGTAGCAAGTGCCCAGCGTGTAATCGGCGCTCCAATATTCTGGTATAGCACCCATTCATAATCATACCCGCCTGTTGATGGTATTGTTTCGGTAATCGTTGTATTGATGGTTAATGTATCCTGTAACAATACCGATACTGCACCGGTAACATCTGCTTCGATTGTTACTTTGTTGAGTTCTTTGTAATCATAGTTGCCTTTATCTTTATAACAACCCGTAACTACAACTGCCGTAAGCAGTATTGTAAAGAGTTGATGGATCAATGCTTTTTTCATCGTACACATTTGGTTGGTATAGAAATTAGTTAAGGTTTCGTTTTGCTATTTAGTTCGGGAATGTTACCACTCCACCATTCTCATCTATCAGCGGCCCATTTGCCGCTACATATTCCGTTAGTTTACTTTTAAGGAATGCTTTGTAGTAAGTAATTTCTCCAAACGACATTAATGGTGCTGCTCCTATTGCAAACTCAGTAATGCCCGTCATATCAATTATGAATCTGAATTTCACCTGGCTGTACGCACCGAAATAAGTATTCAACTGCGCATCCCAGTTGGATGGCTTGGTCAGGAAATCATTCATGCGGATAAAATAGCGGAGAGATGCGCCTGCAAAATTTCCAGCCACTGCTGAATTAGGAACACCCGGTTTAAAATCTTTCGATTCTGCTACTTTAACTGTTAAGGTGAAACCTTGTGTTTTCATATCAGCAGTACGGTTGATCACTATCGGCAGATCGGCGTTGTATGCACCTGCTTTGATCACATACGGAAGAAACTTATAGTGAACTCCGGCTACAGCTGTTGTTGCAGTATCAATTGCTTCCAGCTTCACTTCACGGTCGTAATTTTTTGCAAGCCCCATGATGCGTACCGATACTTTCACGGTATCTACCAGCAAACTGTTCGACTTTACAGCAAAGGAGCAAAGAGCACTGTCTTTTTTAGCATTGTAAGCTTCTTTGTAGATGTAGATCATATCAGCAAGCTCATATTTCGTCAGCTCACTTTTTTTGCAGGCTGATGCTGCTGCTAAAATGATGATGATCAAAAACAAGGATTGTATATTCTTCAACATGCGTTGTTGGTTTTGGGTTTAGAATCGTTGACCAAATTCAATTTCATCTTCGGGTAAAGGAAATGTGTAGGTAGCATCCGTCATGTTAACGGTAATACCATCTACACGTGCGGCATTGCGGCGTTTGAAATAATAAAAAAGTTGACCTTCAGCATAAAACTCCTTTTTATATTCTTTCAATATTTCTGTTTGCAATACTGCATCACTGATGGTGGAAGCCAATGCAACCAACCCACGTTTTACACGTACAGCGTTAAGATAATTCACACCATCAGCAGGTGTAGCAGCAGCTTCTGCAGCTATGTAGAACACTTCACTTAAACGTATTAACGGAACATTTCCTTTGTACTGTTCAGACACAACATCATCCTGCCAGTATTTGTTACAGGAAGAAGAGGTAGTATAAGGTGTGAAAAGATTTGCATAACGCAGGTCAGAACTCCCTCCTGAACTAAACTCATAAACACTTTGAATGGTTGCAGTAGTATGGGCAAGCGTTGGCACACCATTGACCACTGATGTTTTGGTTAGTGCGTCAGTAATATCTTTCAACTTAAACACATGCAGGGCAAAGAGATGTTCTGTGCTGAAAGTCCGGTCACGATTCGTACTTGCTGTTACGGCAGTTGAATTAACAAACGGAAAATAAGTTGCCTGGTTATTGATCACTTCCAATGCAGCAGCCAATGCATTTGTTTTATCGCCTCGGTATAAATAAATGCGAGCCTGTAATCCCTTCACCGCCCAATAGTTCATGTGATTGCGTGTGTAAGAAAGAAAAGGATCGTTTACATAATCAAGACGAACTGTTTTATCTGAACTCAATAATTGTTCTGCTGTGGAAAGATCTTTCAAACAACTGTCAATCACTTCATTTACTGTCAACAATGGATAAACTTTCACACCGAAACTTGTTACATAAGGGATGGCCTTGCGATTTGGATCAACCACCGGCGCTACTCCGTACAAACGCAGGAGATCGAAATGAAGAAATGCACGTAATGCCAACGCCTCACCTTTTACCTGGTTATAATTATTCCCCCTGAATACCTGTTTCTTTGCATCGGCCTGCAGTAAAATGTTGTTTACATTGGCAACTGCAGTGTACAAACCACCCCAAATAGCATTGATATAGTTTTTTGATGCGGTGTTTGTATAATCGTAACGGGCAGGATAATAATAAGCATGTGTTGTGGCTGAAACAGTATTGTAACGCTGCCCCATACCATCGAGCACACCCATTGTAAGATTGGTGCCGTAAGTACTGGCGCCGCCCATTAAAGTGTATGTGCCGATCATTGCATCTTTAAATCCCTGTTCATCGCTGAAGAGGATCTGTTCCCTGATCTCTGTCTTCGGGCTTACATCGAGCCACTTTTTACAGCCGGTCGTTGCAAAGAGCAACGTCACCAGTATTGCAGAAATAAAATATGTTGCTTTCATCTTGTTTCTCGTTATTGATTAAAACTGTGTACTGATGTTTACGGTAAAGTTTCTTGCAAATGGATATTGTGTTCCCCTCTCTATTTCAATAGACGACCAGCGCTGAATATCATTTACAGTAAAATTGATACGTGTGTTATTCAGCTTTAACTGCTTATTGAGTTTTTCGGGCAACTGATAACTGAGTGTAACACTCTCTGCATTGATATAGTTACTCTTTTGCACAAAACGTGATGTAGCGTTAGTTTTACTAGAAACGGTACGTCCGTTCTCATCGGCCAGTCCTTTAAAATAAGTAACATCGCCGGGAGCTTTCCAACGTCCGAGTAAAACACGACGGTCAACATTGTAAGTAAGATTGGCATCTTCTACTCTGTCGGCCAGTGTTTGGTTATACATTACACCACCCAGTTCGTAACTGAAGTAGAACCCAACTGTAAATCCTTTCCACATAAAACTTGTACCGAAGTTTCCACGCAGCTTCGATACAGCATCGCCAACAATCACTTTATCTTTTACATCCCATATATAAGTAATACTGTCGAAACGATTGAGATATACTTCACGACCATTACTTGGATCGATACCCAATGAACGTACAGCCCAAATGGCATTAACACTTCTACCAACTTCATACTTGTTTTGCGGACGTGTTTGATCTGCTTTATCATTCAGTTCGTTTTGTTTCTTTAACTGGTTTGAAAGTTCTTTAATGCGGTTATCGTTGTGACTACCGTTTACAAACACTGTCCAATTCATACGCTTTTCAGGTTTGCTGAGAACTACAGCATTTGCTCTGAACTCGTAGCCTTTGTTTTCGAGCTTACCAACATTTTCACGATAGCTGGTAACACCAACAGATGGTGCAGTGTTTACATCAAGAATGAGACTTTGTGTTAACTCATTGTATAATTCAAAGCCGAGGTTAATGCGATTCTGTAAAATAGAAAGATCAACACCTGCATTGCGTTTAATGGTTTGCTGCCATTGCAGGTTAGGATTACCATAACCAATAAGCGTTGCACCTAACTGACCACGCATTGCCTGATCGGTATAGTAACGATAGGTAGTGATACCTAAGTAAGGAGGAAAGCGGCTATCACCTACTGAACCCATTGTACCACGTATGCGGAACTGGCTGATGAATTTATGTTGCTTGAAAAACTTTTCGTTGTGCAGGTTCCAGCTTCCACCAAAACTCCAGAAAGGTGCAAAGCTGTTGTTGATACCAAACTGTGATGAACCATCGATGCTCACATTCACTTCTGCCTGGAAACGGCCTTCATAATTATAACTCAGGTTATTGAAACTGGAAAAACGTCGTGAAATAGAATTCCTGTTGCCCGGTCTTGAGTTTTGCGGATAGGCATTACCAAACCCGATCTCATCTAAACGCTGATTAGGAAACCCTTCTACATAAATGGATACAAAACTGCTTGCTGTTTGCGCTACGTTAACTGCCGTGGTATTAAATATCTGGTGTTTGCCAAATCGCTTGCTGTAATCAAGTTGCAGATTACCATCATACGAAAAAAACTTTCCGCTACCTTTTGTATAGCTTCCTTTTTTGGTAATGTCGGTTTGCGTTGCAAACGAAGTGTGTTGCGAAGGAAGAAACACATCGCTTTCATCTTTCTGTTGTGTAATACCTAACCGTCCTGATAAGCGAAATCCTCTTCCCATTGTCCAGACAAGAGAAGACTGGTTCATGATGGTTGAATATCCTGACTTGTCAACTGTGTTAAGCGTTGTATTGTATAAAGGGTTGTAATAATTGGAAGGGCCTTGTCCAAGTGCGTCGATAGAAACTTCCAGCACTTTTACATAATCACCATTCGCATCATAAGGACTCCAGTATGGATTTTGTCTTGCATAATCAGCAAAAGAACCATAGTTGGAATTCCTTGCATTGTTAAACATTACCGACAATACATTCTTTACCTGGATGCCTTTATTTGTGTATACAAAATTCATTGCACCGCTGTAGGTTTGCCTTCCACTATTTTTCATTACACCTGCCACAGCATTGTATCCAAGATCAAGACCGTAACGGAAATTTTTTTCGCCACCTTCAAGAAAAATCGAATGACGTTGACCAAAACCTGTACGCACCGGTTGCGATAACCAATAAGTATTTACTCCTCTTTGCACTGCTGCAAGACGGTTAGCATAACGGGTACGCAACACCGCATCTGCATCAGGACGAATGCCACTTGAATACGTAGTGAACAAACCAGCCAAACGTTCTACTTCCAGTTTTTCTTCTGCATTGGTCAAATCATAAACGGTAAGATCAGGACCTGTTACCTGCATCATACCACTATAGCTGAGGCGAAGTTTACCTGCTTCGGGTTGTTTGGTATCAACCACTATCACACCATTGGCAGCACGACTTCCATACACGGATGTTGCTGCTGCATCTTTTAAAATGGTGAACGTGGCAATGCGGTTCATATCCAGATCATAGATCTTCTGAATACTTACTTCAATACCATCCAGAATAAATAAAGGTTGACTTGGGTTTGTTGCATACGTAGCCATGAAATCGGCACCGGATGTTGGTACAGATGTATTGACTGATTGCTGTGGAAAATTGTTAGTACCACGCAATGTAATATTGGGTAAACGATTGGGATCGCTACCGAACGACATGTTATCCGGAATACGGATGGATGGTTCAAATAATTTAATTGCATCCAATGCACTGATGCTGTTTACCTGGCGGATCTGATCGCCAGTGATTGTAGTGGCAGATCCTGTAAAACTTTCTTTGGGACGTTTAAATGTTCCCAATACTACCACCTCGCTTAACTGCTTATCCTTACTTGAAATACGGATAAGCATATTGTTGCGTGTATCAGCCGGAATATCAATTGCATTATAATTTACATGACTGATGTTGAGCATGCCACGTGCACCAGGTAACTGTATAGAAAAATAGCCATCCGCATCTGATGTGGTGGCTATCTTGGTTCCTTTGATCGTAATTGTTGCAGCAGGTACTGGTTCTTCGCCTTGTGTATTTACCACACGGCCTTTTACCATTGTTGCAGTTGTTTCTTTTCCTGTAACAGGTACATAAACAGTTTCAGGTCTTGTTTCTGTTGCAATAACTGTTGGAGGCGTTACTGCTTCCTGGTTATTGTTTGTTTCTTCTGGTTTGTTTTGTGGTGCAGAAGTTGTTGTTGGTTTTTTTGATACCGCAACTACTACATAATTCTGTTCGTCAACCTTGTGTGCTTTTAATCCAAGAGGACTAAGCAATTCATTTAATGATTGTGCAAGTGTGGTTCCTTTCGGATTGAATTTGTAAGAAGATGATTTGCCCTGCACAAGACTTTCTTCAAAAAGAATAGCCACTTTATAATGTGCTCCTATCTGTTTCAACAAAGTTTTTAACGGTGCTTCCTGCTGAAAGAAATCATATTCAGCGGGCGCAGCATGCAACTGGTAAGCCGGGGCTGTTGCAATCAATGCCGAGCATAAGATGGTCATCAACGGAAATGTCCGTTGCAAAATTTTTCTCATTTGCAGTTGTGTTTTTGGTAAACGTTAAATGATACCTTCTGTAACTGATCCTCTATTTGATATACAGTGTATCGTTGCTTTTTGTTATTTCAACGTTCAGGCTCACTTCCAAAATTTCGAATAATGTTTGTTCGTTTTCCAACGAGATGGTAGCAGTGTTACCTGTTATAGCCAGTTTCCTTGTTAATATTGCCGGATCGGCCACTTCTACCTTATAACCAAAATTATTTTCAATACTGTTGATGATGTCCTGAACAGATGTGTTGTTTAACATCAGTTCTTTTTTCTTCCATGCCACTGTGCTTATGGTATCGGTCTTTTCTTTTACAACCTGTTTAGTTGATTGGTTGTATTTCACAAGATCACCCGGTTCCATCAGCATACTCTCACTCTTCTTATTTTTAAAATCAACTCTTACTTTACCTGTTTGCAGCACCACTTTTGTTTCTGCTTTACGGGCACTAACATTAAAACTGGTTCCAAGTACTTCCACCGTCATGTCGCCAACATGTACCAGGAAACGATCCGATTCTTTTACAAGGTTACCTTCTTGATGTAAATGCTTTACATCAAAAAATGCTTCACCTGTTAACCATACTTCCCTTACTTCGCCTTCTTTCCATTGCTTTTTAAATTCAAGCTCAGAGTTGGCATTGAGTGTTACAACCGATTGATCGGGCAACACTAACTGCTTCACCTCGCCATATTGTGCCGTGAAGGTTGTAAAAGAACTTTTCTGTATCAACAGCCATGCAGCCGACACGAATAAAACACCTATGATTGCTGCAGCCGCCCACATCCATCGTTTCCGGTTGATCATTGATACGACCTTCGGTTCTGTAGCAGCCTGTGCAGTAATTGCCTGCCAAAGTTTTTCTTTCACTCCTTGCTCAGCAACATCCTGCTCAAACTCCAGGCTCTTTACAAACTGCATTGCTGCATCCACATCGTTCTTCCGTTGTGGGTATTGCAGTACAAACCCTGCCCAGAATGTTTTTGTTTTTTCATTGGGTTGCTTTACGCTTGTAATGAAAAAATCATCCTGCACCAATTCCTCCAAGGACAGATGTTCGTAATACTCATTTGAAAAGGCCATAAGGTTATTGTTTTGCTGTTGGGCGCCCGGGACATGGATTTAATAAGTAAAAGACGAAGTCCTGTTCCGGTTTACCCCATTGATTTTAATTTATTTTTATTTTTTTCTTCATGCATGCAGAAGCAACTGTTTATGTATAAAGAAAAAATGCAATAATCAATGTGGCTGAATCTGTAATGGTACGGAGTGTTTGTATAGCCCTGGCAACTAACTTGTAGGTTGCTTTTTGCGAAAGCGCAAGCATCTCTGCAATTTCAGGGTAAGAAAGCCCTTCCTGGTATTTTAGAAAAACAGCTTCACGTTGGCGTGGTGTAAGTTGCTGAATGGCTTCGGTCAATTGTTTCTGCAAGCGCTTATCTTCCTCCTGCCCGATCATTTGTTCCTCAGGACATAACTCAACCTGGAACATATGTTCCTTTGGCTCATCCATCAATTTCATACGATCATTTACTTTCAACTTATCCAGTACAATCGATCGGAAAGAACGCAGCAAATAATACTTAACAGAATCAGGAATGGTGAGGTTGCTCCTGTTACGCATAAGTTTAACAAACAGGTCTTGTATAGAATCCTGTGTAAGCGAAGGGTTGTTGAGCCATTTATTACCGTAGTTGTACAGCTCGTCAAAATAGCGACGGTAAAGGGTTTCAAGGCTTTGATCATTGCCTGAAACAAAGGAACGCCAAAGCTCCTGCTCATCTTTATTATGAAAACCGTTGCTGTCCATGAATGGTCACAAGATAACTTTACTATTAATTTAAAGTTAGATCATTGTAAAAAAAATGGTAACAGATTGCGCAATCGTGTGAGCACTAAATATTCGAAGAACCGTTGCTGAACAAATACGATTGATTTTTAAGATGTGGTTGTTTACACATTAAATAATTTCCACAAGCGCTCCCGTACTTTCGTTGCATTGGGTAATACTGCTTCTTCAAGAGCCATGTTCATGGGAACAGCGGGTACGTTCAATGCACCTAATACTTCAACAGGTGCATCGAGCCATTGAAAACAATTATATGTAATGCGATAAGCCAATGCCTCTGCAAATGAATTGTTTTGTTGTTCTTCGGTAAGCACCAAACATTTGCCATGTTTCTTTACTGTAGAAAAAATCAACTCTTCATCTAATGGAAACAATGTACGCAGATCAATAATTTCAACTGCACCATCAAACTGTTTTGCAGCAGCAAGGGCCCAGTAAACACCCATGCCATAAGTAATGATGCAGCAGGTTTCGCCTTCATCAATCAATTCATCATCTGCCTGCAAAACCACTCTTCCTTTTCCTAATGGAATAATATAATCAGATGATGGCTCTGCTGTTTTTGCCTCTTCTGTTCCCGGCACTTTACTCCAGTATAAACCTTTATGCTCCAACATTACAACCGGGTTCGGATCATGGAAAGCAGCTTTCATCAACCCTTTCATATCAGCAGCAGTAGAAGGATACACGACTTTAATTCCTTTAATACTCAATAAAGTTGTTTCAACACTTCCGCTATGATAAGGACCGCCACCACCATATGCACCAATAGGCACACGTATGAGTGTTTGCACCGGAAATTTTCCGCAGCTTAAATAAGATGATTTAGAAATTTCTGTTACGAGCTGATTGAACCCTGGATAGATATAATCAGCAAACTGTACTTCAACAATAGGTTTTGCACCAATTGCACTCATACCAACTGTTGAACCGATAATATATGCTTCCTGTATGGCTGTGTTAAACACACGATGATCACCAAACTGTTCGGCAAGTGTTGCAGCTTCACGAAACACACCGCCTAATCTTTTTCCTACATCCTGTCCGTATAATAAAGCCTCAGGATATTCTTCCATCAATTCACGAATAGCAAACAAAGCCGCATCCACCATCATGATCTTTTCTTTATCCGCAGGCGAACGTTCTCCTTTTTCTTCTGTCACCGGAGTTGGTACAAATACATGTTCTGCTACAGTTACAACATCAGGCTCTGCAGCTGCAACAGCTTTTTCAAAATCATCTGTTACTCTTTGTTTTGCTTCTGAGTTTATCTGCTGCAATACCTCTTCGGCTATGCCCTGCTGTAAACAAAGCTGATGGAGTTTTGGGAACGGATCATCTTTAAAATGTTTTTCAAGGTCTTCTGCAGTTCTGTAAAACTCTTTGCGCACACCACTTGTATGATGATTAAGCAATGGCACATACGCCTGTACCAAATAAGGTTGTTGATGAGTGCGAACATGATCGATCACATGTTGCATGGTTTCGTATGCTTCTGTAAAATCGCTGCCATCGCAACGGATTCGATGCATACCCGGAAAGCCGCCTGCATATTCATAAGCATCCATCACTCTTGCTTCTTCGGCGCTTACACTAATGCCCCAGTTATTATCCTGTACTAAATAAATGATGGGTAATTTTTTCAATACAGCAAACTGGAATGCTTCACTCACTTCACCTTCTGTAATACTTGCGTCGCCTAATGAGCAAACAACAACCGGGGATTGCCCTTCACTTGTTTTTTTTAGTTGATCTGATTTTATTGCCTGTAAATACTTCAGCCCCTGTGCCACACCGGTAGTAGGAATTACCTGCATACCTGTTGCACTGCTTTGATGGATGATACTCGGTTTATCGTTTCCCCTGTAATTCGGATGCGAATAATATTCCCGTCCACCTGTAAACGGATCATCGGCTTTTGCCAACAGTTGAAGCATTAATTCGCAGGGGTCAAAACCAAGACCAAGCAACAAACTTTCATCACGATAATATGGACTAACCCAATCGGCAGTGGTTAATTGAAAAGCAGTAGCAAGTTGTATCGCTTCATGCCCACGTGAAGTAGAGTGTACATATTTACAAATCGAACGGTTGGCTTCATAAGTAAATGCCATGTGTTGAGCATAACACATGAGGCGGTACGTTTTTAACAATAATTCATCATTCAGCATGTGCAGGCAATTATGCTGCAAAATAACGGATGTAAGCAACAAAAAAGCCATCCCTTAAGGAATGGCTTGTATTAAAACTTGTTGCTTGAAATTATTTGACTTCAACTTCCAGCAAAGCTTCTTTGTCTAAATAAGCTTCTAAAAAATCGCCTACCACACACTCGCCCACCCCTGCCGGTGTACCTGTAAAAATGAGATCACCGATATTGAGAGAAAAGAAGTTCGACACATAAGAAACGATCTGATCGAATGTAAACATCATATCTTTCGAATTTCCTTGCTGTACAATTTCCTTGTTCTTCTGTAAACTGAAATCAAGATCGTTGATGTTCATACCTGGCTTCAGGTCGATGAATTTACCTACCGCTGCGGAGTTATCCCAGGCTTTAGCAATTTCCCAAGGCAAACCTTTCTTTTTCAGTTCGGCCTGAATGTCTCTTGCGGTAAAGTCAATACCAACAGTAATGGCATTGTAGTATTTAGATGCATGACGCTCCTGAATATATTTACCATTCTTTGAAACCCTTAATACCAACTCTACTTCGTAATGCAGTTCGTTTGTGAATTCGGGATAATAAAAAGGCATATGCGGCTGCAGAAATGCACTTTTCGGCTTCAAAAAAATTACCGGCTCATCCGGCACATCGTTTCCTAGTTCTTTGGCATGGTCAACGTAGTTTCTGCCTACGCAAAAGATTTTCATTGGTTCGATTGTTTTGGTTCAGAATCTGGTTTAAGGTAATGGTATTTTCGGCGGACAGGAGATTTTAAAAGCAACTCCGGAGAATTGGTGTACCGACGAAGGTACTATCTGGAAGTTGAAATTTAAAGTGTTATTTCAATTTTGTTTGCATGATTCATTGTCCTTTCAATACCCGTTAGCACAAAGCTTTCAATTACTTCCACGCTTGCGGCTATTTTTTTTTGAACAACCGGCAACTCTTCTTCGTTCCATTTACTTAATACAAACTCGGCCTGCCTTCCTTTGGGATAATTATTACCAATACCAAACCGTAAGCGTGGATAAGTATTTGTTTGCAATAGTTCCTGTATGCTCTTTAATCCATTATGTCCTGCATCACTACCGCCCGGCCTTAAACGAAGTTTGGTAACAGGTAAAGCCAACTCATCTACCACCACAAGCACTTGTTCAACAGGAATCTTCTCTTTGTCCATCCAGTACTTTACGGCTTTGCCACTCAGGTTCATGTAAGTTGATGGTTCAATTACAATCAGCTGCTTTCCTTTTATTTTAAATTCTGTTACCGCAGCTAACCGATCGGTACGAAATGTTGCTGCATATTTTGCAGCCAATGCTTCCACAACATCAAAACCAATATTGTGGCGGGTGTGTGCATACTCCGCTCCTATATTTCCCAATCCAACAATCAAAAATTTCATTATCCCAAAGTTCAGTATTGTATAACCAGCTAAAATAAAAAATCCCCCTCGTATAAAGGGGGATTAATGTTGTATAACCTTTACGCTTATTTTTTAGTTGTAGCTTCTTCCTGTTTCAGCTGACGGGTCATTACTACAGAAGCAACAGGAATACGTGGAGAGTTCATTACTTCCATGTTTTCTGCCTTAATGTCTTCTACACGAATGTTACCGTTCAGTTCCAAAGGAGTAAGATCAACTTCAATTGCTTCTTTCAAATACTTAGGATAAGCTTTGATTTTAATTGATTTGATTTTGGTGATGAGTTTACCACCATCTTTAACACCTTTAGAAGTACCAACAAATTTCAAAGGAATAGTTGCAACTACTTTTTTGTCTTCAACCAGTTCCAACAGATCGATGTGTGTTAATGAGTCTGTTACTTTGTCGAATTGCAGATCCTTCAAAATTGCTTTGTAGCTCTTGCCATTAACCTTTACTTCAGCTACCTGGAAATCGGGAGTGTAAACCAAAGATTTTAATGCTTTGGCAGGAGCGTAGAAATTAACTTCTTCAGAGCCTCCGTAAATTACACCAGGCACCATTTCCTGAGAGCGAAGTTGACGGGCGGCTTTCTTCCCGTTTTCGGTCCTCAAGTGACCCTCGATAGTAATTGTCTTCATTGTTTATCTAATTTAAAAGTTTACTTTTTGCAGCTTATTTATCTCTTCTTTGCGAGTGGATAAACAGGCTGGTGATGCTCTTATTTTCAAAAGCGTTGCGCAATGCCACAGCAAACAGATCGGATACGCTGAGTACTTTGATCTTGGGGCTTTCCTGTTTCAGCGGAATAGTATCGCATACAACCAGTTCTTCGAGCACACTGTTATTAATATTATCGTATGCTTTACCACTTAGTACAGGATGTGTAATTAATGCTCTTACACTTCTTGCGCCTTTTTCTTTTAAAAGAGCTGCCGACTTAACAAGTGTGCCGCCGGTATCGCAGATGTCATCAATCAATACCACATCTCTGTTTGTTACATCTCCAATTACCACCATGCTTGCTATTTCGTTTGCACGTTTACGATGCTTATCGCAAATAACCATTTCTGCTTCAAAATAGCTGGCAATTTCCCTGATCCTGTTGGCACTACCCACATCGGGGGCCGCAAAGGTAAGGTTTTCCAGCTTTAAACTTTCAATGTAAGGGATGAAAATTGAGGACGACTCCAGGTGATCTACCGGAATATCGAAATAGCCTTGGATCTGTGCAGCGTGCAGGTCCATGGTAATCACACGATCGGCGCCGGCTGCTTCCAGCATGTTGGCAATAAGTTTGGAGCCAATTGCTACACGTGGTTTGTCTTTCCTGTCCTGGCGGGCATATCCGTAATATGGAATTACCGGAATTACCTTGTAAGCCGAAGCACGCTTTGCCGCATCAATCATGAGTAGGAGCTCAAGAATATTGTCGGCAGGCGAAAATGTGCTCTGGATAAGAAAAACAATATCGCCACGGATGCTCTCCTGGAACATGGGCTGAATTTCACCATCGCTGAACTTTTGCGTAATACTTTGACCTAACGGAACACCGAATTTGGCTGCAATGTTCTCGGCAAGGTACTTCGACGCTGTGCCTGAGAATATCTTGGCAGAAGGATTCATGAACTTTTGTTTGTAAAGGGGATAAAAATTGCGGCGAAGATAAGCGCTTAAAATCAACTTTCAGATAAGGTTCATCACCGTTTTTCAACAATAAAAAAGTCCCGCAACATATTGCGGGACTTATGGCGGTTGTCCAACTTTTTGAAAACAGAATAAGTTTTCCGCCAATTTTTTAAACTGCCTGCGGGCAGGCTTTAATTAATTTGAGCTAACACAAGCATTTTCTCTTTAACCGGCTCTTTTTCAACAGTAGTTGATGGCTGCATTGTATTACCCGACTTTACAACATGAACACCGGTTGATAATACAAATACAGCAGAAAAGATAAGGTTACCTACAATAGCAAAAAGGAGAAAAGAGGAACGCAGTCGCATACCTGCAGTTTTGGGATGAGTTTGCATACATTGATGGTTTTTCGGATGAATTGGATTTTTAAATTTAAGATGCTATTTTGGAATATGCAAGACACCAAAACTACAATTAAACAGTGGGCGCAGGACGACAGACCACGTGAAAAGCTCTTATTAAAAGGGCCGGATGCACTTAGTAACTCAGAATTAATTGCCATTTTAATTGGCTCCGGAACCTCAAAAAAATCTGCAGTAGATGTAGCTAAAGAGCTGTTATCCAGAGCAAAAGATGATGTAAGTGAATTAGCCAAACTAAGCCTGAAAGAATTAATGAAGACAAGCGGTATTGGAGAGGCCAGAGCTGTTACTATTGCTGCAGCATTGGAACTTGGCCGAAGACGAAAATCAGTAGAAACACTTAAAAATAGCGTAAAAACGAGTGCCGATATTGCACATTTCTTCATGGCTCAACTGCAAGACAAACTTCACGAAGTATTTGCTGTAGCCTATCTCAACCGGGCAAACAAAATCAATCACCTGGAAGTTATCAGCGAAGGAGGCATAACCGGCACCGTTGCCGATCCACGCATCATTCTCAAAAAAGCCCTTGAACACAACGCTGTAAACATTGTGCTTTGTCATAATCACCCAAGCGGCAGTTTAAAACCCAGCCGTGCCGACGAAATGCTTACCCGAAAAATTAAAGAAGCCGCTGTGTTACTGGATATGAATGTGATCGATCACATTATTGTAAGCGAAGAAGGTTATTATAGTTTTGCCGACGAAGGCATACTATAAAAAAAGCCTCGTTACAATTTGTAAACGAGGCTCTTAAGAATTTTATCTCTATTTATTAAAACGGTAAGTCATCTGCTACATCGCCGCCAATTGGTGGTTCCATTGATGGAGATGGTGCACTGTAACCACCACCCTGTTGCTGATAACCACCACCGCCGTTTCCTTCAGATGAACGGCTGCCTAAAAGCTGAATGCTCGATACACGAACCGATAATGCTGCGCCGCTTTTGCCATCCTGTGTTTGGTAAGTACGCACTTCGGGTGCACCTTCAACATATACCTGTGTTCCTTTTTTTAAGTATGGTGCTATACCTGTACGATCGCTCCAATAGGCACAATCAACCCAAATCGTTTTTTCACGCTGTGCGCCGGTACTGTCTTTAAACTTTTCTGTGTGTGCAACGGTGAAATTCATAACGTTCTTTCCATTCACTGTGTTGGTAACACAATCCCTTCCCAAATTTCCGATAACCTGTAACTTGATCATAGCTTATTTTTTATGTACTTAATTAATCGAACGGCCAAAGTAGGTATTTTTTCAGCATAACCACTAACAAGTATTCAGATTTTATTCCACAGTTCGACGCCTTCGTCTTCAACCGCTGTTTTCCTGTAATTTTGCATCTTGTCTTTGTAAAAAAGCAAGGAAAATATTTTTATCATGAGCCGTAAAGGAAAAGTTTTAGTAGCAATGAGTGGCGGTATCGACAGTACCGTTACGGCTCTCATGTTGCACCATGAGGGTTACGAAGTAGTGGGCATTACCATGAAAACATGGGATTATGCCAGCAGTGGAACAGGCGCAAAGGGTAAGAAGGAAACTGGCTGTTGCAACCTTGATAGTTTTAACGATGCACGTGCTGCAGCAGTGCAACATGGGTTTCCACATTATATCCTCGACATTAGAGATGAGTTTGGCGATTTTGTGATCAACAATTTTGTGGATGAATACTTAGCCGGCCGTACACCCAACCCCTGCGTTTTATGTAATACACATATTAAGTGGCGTGCTTTGCTGAAGCGTGCCGATGCCATGAATTGCGATTTTATTGCAACCGGGCATTATGCCAATATTCATCAACATGAAAATGGCCGTTACTACATCAGCAAAGGAAAAGATGAAACCAAAGATCAGAGTTATGTTTTGTGGGGGCTGGAACAAGACCTGCTGAGCCGTACATTATTACCCTTGGGTAATTACCGTAAAACGGAGATCCGCCAAATGGCTCTGGACTATGGCTATCCCGAACTGGCAAAAAAGGCCGAAAGCTATGAAATTTGCTTTGTGCCCGACAACGATTACCGTGGTTTCTTAAAACGCCGGGTAGAAGGATTGGAAGAGCAGGTAAACGGCGGAAATTTTGTAGATAAAACGGGTAAAGTTCTCGGTCAGCATAAAGGCTATCCTTTTTACACCATCGGGCAACGAAAAGGTTTAGATATTACGTTTGGTAAACCTGTATTTGTAACAGAAATTGTTCCCGAAACAAATACTGTTGTACTGGGCGATGAAGAAGATTTGAACCGTATGGAAATGCAGGTAGGAAAACTTAACCTGTTGAAATACGACAGCCTTACGCCAGGTATGGAAGTAACCGCCAAAATCCGTTATAAAGACAAAGGAACGCTGGCAAACCTCTACCCGAATGAGGATGGTACTGTAAATGTTCGTTTTTATGAAGACGCAAAAGGAATTGCTCCGGGCCAAAGCGCAGTATTTTACGAAGGCGACGAAGTTGTAGGTGGCGGCATCATTATGCGAAAACCGATCTTTTAATACAATGATTTTCCCGGATAAACGTTTAAGGTACGCAGTGCGTACCTTTTTTCGTGCAGCAAACTGCGGTGGTTTTGACACTTAACAACATACAAAACCCGAAATCATTAACTAACTTAGCTTTATGAAATTCAATCGAAGTAAAACCGTTCTCTTCCGAAAAATAACCCTTGCTGCGGTTTGCATGCTTACCCTTCTCTTCAGTTGTAAACAAAGCGAAACACTGGAGACCATGAAAATTGACGAACTCCTTCCCCTCCAGACAGGAAAATATATTACTTATCGTTTAGACTCACTTGTTTTTACCAATTCCGGCAAAGCAGAAGAAACCCATCGATACAGAGTAAAACATTTGGTTGAACGTCAATCGACCGATAATCAAAACCGACCAACTTGGGTTGTGGCAACTTATATTACCGACTCGTTGGGTATTGGCCCATGGGTACAAAACGGAACATACACCATTACGCCTGTTGATAAAGGGCTTGAAGTAACCGAAAACAATCTTCGTGTACTTCGTTTAAAGCTTCCTGTTAAAGAAGGTTTTCTTTGGAAAGGCAATTCTTATTTACCCGATCGTCCGTTTAACCCGGAGTTTCCGTTAAGCATTGATGCCAATATGGATTTATGGGAATTCAAATACGGCACATTAAATGCCAGCGAAAAGATCGGCGCAAACACGATTCCCGATGTTACTACTGTTCTGCATATCGATTCAGCAGAAAATGTTCCAATGAGAACCGACACCTCATTTGCATCACGTGAACTTTCGCTTGAAAAGTATGCAAAGAATGTTGGCCTGGTGTACAAAGAATTTATTTTATGGGAAAATCAACCTAACCCCCGTACAACCGGCACAGCTCCAAACGTAGTTGTTACTTACAATCCCGTTCGCATTGGTTTTGGTATTAAAATGTGGATGATCGACAAAAACTAATTCTGAATTTGTGTTTGCATGAATTACCTGCGGCTTTACTTTACCATACTTGTATTATTGCTTTTTGCAATAAACAGTAAAGGCCAGCAGAGCAAATACATAGTTTACCTAACAAGTAAATCTGAAACAGGTTTTTCACTTACACAACCTTCGGCTTATTTATCTGCACGTGCAATTGAACGACGCACACGTTACAACATTTCCATTGACAGTACTGATTTGCCTGTTGTTGAAAAATATGTTGACAGCATCCGCACTGCCGGCATTGTAACTATCCTTGGACGCTTACGTTGGATCAATGCTGTTATGATACAGACAACAGATGCAGCTGCCTTGAATAAGATCAACAGTTTTTCTTTTGTAAAATCGAAAGACAGCATTGCTTTACGCTCAACTTATAAAGGCAAAATTGTAAAGAACAATCCTGTTGTAACAGCATTACCTGCTAACGAACGAAACCAACAAATAGCCGCTGATGTTTTTCAATACGGCGCTTCTTCTACACAGGTGAAAATGCACAATGGTGATTTTCTGCATAACATTGGCGCAACCGGCCATAATATGTATATGGCTTTTTTAGATGGAGGCTTCTTTGGTTATTTAACCAACCCATTGTTTGATAGTGTTCGCTTACAAAACCGCTTTCTTGCAACCAAAGATTTTGTATTGAATGAAGTAAGTGTAAACGAAGATAACGCCCATGGCATGCAATGTTTATCTACAGTTGCATCGAACAAACCGGGAGTATTTACAGGTTCTGCACCGCATGCTTCTTTTTTCCTGTTACGTACTGAAGATGTTTTTACCGAGCAATTAATTGAAGAATACAATTGGGCACTTGGAGCAGAATATGCAGACAGTGCAGGTGTTGATGTGATCTCTTCTTCTGTTGGCTATTCCACTTTCGACAACACAGCGTACGATCATACTTATGCACAAATGAATGGCAACACAACTATTGTGAGTAAGCATGCCGATATGGCTGCAAAAAAAGGTTTGCTTGTTGTAAACAGTAACGGCAACGAAGGTGATAAAAGCTGGAAATTTTTAGTTGCGCCTGCAGATGGAGATAGTGTGCTTGCAGTTGGTGCTGTTAACAGCAGTAATCTTATTGCTGCATTTTCCAGCTTTGGTCCAACAAGTGACGGACAGGTGAAAGCCGACGTTGTTTCATTAGGACAAGGAGCAACAATATCAACAACCTCAGGAACTCCCGGCACAAGCAACGGCACCTCTTTCTCTGCACCCAATATGGCCGGACTCGCCACTTGTTTGTGGCAACTGTTTCCCGAAGTAAACAATCAAAAAATAATTACAACACTGCACAAAAGCAGCGACAAATACCTTTCGCCACAACCGCAATATGGTTACGGCTTACCCGACATGAAGACTGCAGTGGGTTTACTTGTTGCCGAACTTTCAACAGCAAACAGTTCTGTTAATAATTGTACTGCAACTATTCAATGGGGCAGTAAAGACATTGCATCGATGCAATACAAAGTTGAACGAAAGCTTCCCGGCGAAACAAATTATTCTGTAATACAAACAGTAGCGGCGAAAGGAACTGTTTTTTCTGCACAGAATTATTCAATAAATGATGCAATGCAGGTAAGCGGCATTATTCAATACCGAATTACACAGGTAATGGATACCAATACAACAAGCTATCGTGCATATGCCATCGATTCGGTTTCGGTAACAGCAGGCAGCAGTTGTGCAACTACCAACATTCTTGATCCCGCAGCAAGTAATGAAAAAATAAAACTCTTCCCCAACCCGGCAAGTACAGGCAAATTATTTGCACAGTTTAAAGAGCAAAGCAATGGCAACTTTGTAATACAAATCGTAAATGTACAAGGCAAAGTTGTGCAACAGGAGTTGTACAATAAACCAAGCGGAGCTGCAACCAAACAGATCAACCTTCGTACAATGCCATCGGGAAAATATCTTTTAGTAGTTTTTAAAAACGGCGAACGTTACAGCAGTAGCGGTTTCATAAAACAATAAGCTTACTCCGGCTTTTGCAATAGAGCAGCAAACATCGTATCAGCTTTTATTGTATAGCCGATCAATAATTCCTGTTTTATCAATTGCAGTTTCAATTCGTTTTGCAGCCATTGCACATTCTCTTCATTTTCTTTTTTAAACACAGAACAGGTGATGTAGAGAAAGTAGCCGCCCGGTTTCAATTTCGTTATTGCATTAAAACAGATCTTTCGTTGCAATGCACTATATGTTTCAATTGATCCGTTGTTGAAAAAAGAAAGTTGTTCGGGTGTTCTTCCCCATGTTCCCGAACCGGAGCAGGGAACATCGGCGAGGATGAGATCGAATGGTGAATAGTGAATAGTGAGTGGTGAATTGGAAAGATCTACCACCTTACTGTTGTAATTCTTTATACCGGCTTCAGCAAAGCGCTTTTTTAAGTTGATAAGAATGCTTTCTCGCACATCGGTTACGGTTAAATCAATATCACCCAATATATCTTTTGCCATGATGGATTTACCACCGCTGGCTGCACAGCAATCCCACACAGAGGGTTTAGGATTTAAGGTTTGAGGTTTAAGGTTTAATAGTAATTCACCCACTCTTTGCGAACTGTAATCCTGTACTACTGCATCTTTATTGAGCATAATAAGCTCTTCGATCTTTGTTGCATTGAGCAGTACAATCGTAGTATCGCCCTGCATTTGAAATGAAACAGCCGCAGCTTTTAATTGATGCAGTACGGTTTCTTTTCTACCGGGGCGTATGCGAAGAAAAAGATCGGGTTGCTGCAGGTGACTGAATGCAAATTCATCAACATCAATTCCTGCACTCAACTCACCGGTAAATGGAAAAACAGTTGATGCATTTACATCTCTTTTCATCATCTGCAATTTGCTTTCAAAAGCTGTTTCAATTACATCATTCCACTCTGGCTTTAAATGCTTGAGGAGATCGTTCGAAGACCGATTACAGAGAAACAAACCTGCCAGCAACTTTTCTTCAACTGTAAATTCCGGTAATGAATTACCTAAACGGAAATAACAATAACAAAGCTGCGATATCTGTTTCCTGTCTTTACTTCCAAACTTTTTGTTGGCTGCAAACTGTTTTTTAAGATGCGATGCAAAAGGCTCTGCACCGCTGTAAGCCGCAATAATTTCTTTGGCAGAATTGATATAGGAATAATAACGGCTCATACCCGCAAAGAAAAGAATAAGGATTGATAAAACTAAAAACGTTCTGCTGATGGCAGAACGTTCATGTGCAAGTAACCGTTAGAAGTTACGAGGTGTTTTATACTTCCAACAGAGTCTTTACCGGATCTTTTCCGAACAATAACAGTTCGGGATTTTCCAGCAATTCTTTTACTCTTACTAAAAAGCTCACACTCTCTCTTCCATCTATAATGCGGTGATCATAACTTAATGCCAAATACATCATGGGGCGGATAACAACCTGGCCGTTTACTGCCATTGGGCGTTCCTGAATTTTGTGCATACCTAAAATTGCACTTTGCGGCAGGTTAATAATGGGCGTACTCATTAACGAACCAAACACACCACCATTGGTGATTGTGAAGGTACCGCCGGTAAGTTCTTCCATTGTTAACTTGTTATCTCTTGCTTTACCTGCAAGCTCCACAACTTTCTTTTCAACATCGGCCATACTCATACTTTCTACATTGCGCATAACAGGTACTGTTAAACCACGTGGTGTAGAAACGGCAATAGAAATATCTGCATAATCGTGGTACACAATTTCTTCTGCATCGATGTAGGCGTTTACTGCAGGCCATTCGCCCAATGCAATAGCACATGCTTTTGCAAAGAAGCTCATAAAGCCGAGGTTTACACCATGCATTTCTTTAAACTTGTCTTTGTATTTGCTGCGAACTTCCATAATACGGCCCATATCCACTTCATTAAAAGTGGTGAGCATGGCAGTGGTGTTCTTACTTTCAACAAGACGGCGGCTGATGGTTTTACGCAGGTTACTCATTTTCTCCTTACGTACATTGCGGCTGTTCAATTCTGCAGCTTTGTATGCTTGTTTGCCGGGGTTAGACAATGCGTTCAACACATCATCTTTTAAAATACGGCCACCGGTGCCCGATGGTTTAATGCTTTGCGGATCAACTTTTTTATCGGCAATAATTGCAGCAGCTACAGGAGTAGCTTTAATATCGTTTGCTACAGCTGTAACCGGAGCAGTCGATTTTGCTTCTTCTTTTTTTGGAGCTTCAGCAACAGGGGCGGCAGCGCCTTCGGGCTTAGGAGCAGTTTCATCGATCTGGCAGGCTATATCACCAATCTTTAAGGTATCGCCTTCCTGTGCTCCGTAAATCAATACACCGGCCTGCTCAGCATTAATTTCAAATGTTGCTTTTTCACTTTCCAGTTCCGCAATTACCTCATCTCTTTCTACCCATGCACCGTTGGGTTTGGTCCATTTTAATAATGTTACTTCACTAATTGACTCACCTACGGTCGGAACTTTTATATCTATCATACTGATTGGTTGAAAGTGTTGCAAATTTCGGGGAAAAATCAATTGTTCCCTAAGAAATAACCTGCTTTGTTGCCCGATATAAAATAAAAATGCCCGGATTGAACCGGGCATTTTAAACTGAATGATTGTTCGTTATTACTTTTCGAGTACCAGCACTACCTTATTAAAGTCGGCGGCAGCATTAATTACTTTTACAAAATTGTCGTAATCGGTTTTAGGCCATTTTATCTGGTTGTACTGTTCTGTAACATCAATAATGAGTTTGTTACCCTCCTGCTTCCATGTACTGATGAACGCCATGGTTGTTTTTGTACCACTGCTGTACGACAGATTAAACTTCAGATCGTCGGGGTTTTTTACTTTATATCCTTCAGGAATATTCAGTACAATTTTGCGATTGAGGAAATGCGGAAAATCAATTTCAATATCAAACTGGCGTTCACGTTCGTTGTACATTTCCACCTGTGGCCCTATGCACTCTCCTACTTTCAATAAAATCTTACTGCCGGCATTTTCAATCAAATCAACCGATGCCAGTTTCAGGTCAACCACAAATGGCTTATCCTCATCTGTTATTTCCAGTTCTTTATTTTTTAATTCATGGCTGATGATGTTTTCTGTTTTGCCCGAATTCTTTGCCATTTCTTTTAAAAACTTTTTCTGTTCATCGGGCGGCAGAAAAATAAACTGTGCTTTATAGTACGCTGCATCGTAACCGGAATGAATGTGCTTAGTATTTACAAATACAGTATCGCCTGCTTTGTTAAAAGTAAGTTCTGTTTCAAGGTCGTGATGACTTCTTGAAGCAGCCATCATCGGAATAGCTTTTACTTCTGCCATTGCCGATTTCATTTCACCAACCTCAACAGGTACGCAATACAAACCGTTTGTACCTGCCCATGATGGTGGAATAAACGGGTAACGGAACAAATAAGACGATGGTGCGATGTATTGTTTTACTGCAGGAAAATACAATACGAGGTTTTGTGCATGATTCCAGTTTTCAAAACTGCGTTCAATTAAGTACTCTTCTCTGTCGGCCGCTACAACAACTTCATATTTCACTTCAACTTCCTGCAACATTGCGCAGGTTAAACGGCTGATGGCTTTATTGGTAGCAATTTTGTTACGTTGAATTTTATTGAAATCTTCAAAATCTTCACCATCTACATCTTCACCTGTTTTAATGTTGTTCTTTACATAGTTCTCAATCAGCTTTATTTTCTGTTCATCTGTTGTTGCTGTTTTGATATCAGTCTTCTTCAACAGATCTTTTGCAACTTCTTTTTCTTTTTTGCTGAACTGGTTGTAGCTATCATACACATCTTTTGCCAACTCATTCCAGGTAAACATGCGCACGTTCATACCCCTGTTTTGCGTGTACGATAATTTGTACTGTACCTGTATCAGGCCGGGTCGCACATTGGCATACTTCTCATCGGTATACGAAGGCACATTAGCAGCGGTAAAACGGATAACACGTTGATTTTTTTCTTCGTCCAGTTCTTCTGCAGGTTCTGTTTTAATGTTGAACGACTTTGCCTCGAACTTGATGGTAGCAGGCGAAACAATTTCAACAGAAGATTCCTGCACCGGAAAACGTGATTGTACAACTTCTTTACCAAAGAAAAACGGCGAACGTTTTACGGTGTAGGTATATTCAATTTCAGTACCCTTGCTTATACCATCAACAGCAAAAATTTTAAACTCACCATCTTCATCTTTATAATCTTTAATTGCATCGGGTGCAACGTCAATTACTTTATTACCCGGTGTTATTGCTCTTGCTTTTATCTGCACAAGCTCCATATAACTGCTTACAGGAATATAGATCTTGTTGAAATTCTCAATTCCCTTTTCATCGTTTACACGGATAATTTTATGATAGCTGCTGTAAAAATCGATGCCTTTGGGCGAAGGAACAAGCTCCAGCTTGCGTGCATCTTTTACAAATACCGCACTTTCTGTTGTAAACTCATTTGCCACTTTGTGCAGCTCGGGATTAGCTGCCAGTGTAAAGCCTTTGTATGTTACTGTAGTTTGTGCAACAACATGCAGCAACAGAAAAAGACTAAAGGATAACAGGGTTACTTTTTTCATGAAATGTTATTTAATAAGTCGTTGTTTTATTTTGATATCACGGTTGATTGTTTGTACACAGGAAACAGGTTTTCCAAAACCTTGTTCCATTTTTCAAACGCATCGGGATAGAGATATAAATTATTGTTCTTAAACTCACGGGTGTAATACAATTTACCGTCGGCCTGTTTGCTGCTCAGCTGTACACCCCATACATCGTTCTGGTAACTTTTTAATGCAGGTACTTCGTTTACTTTATAACCATCTGCAAGATCGAGCACTACCACATGCCGCATTGTTGATTTAAAATCGTACTCAATCGGAATTTTCCGTTTCGGATAATCAATTTCCTGCCCCGTGTAAATCTTCAGCAGATTCATATTGATGTACACTTCGTTGCTTAAAAATTTGGCATAATCCGGTAATTCAAAATCGGCAGAGATCACTGCATGATGTGCCAGCGTATCAATATCCACTTTAATATTTTTAATAGACACTTTGTTGTTGCCACGGTAACAATAAGCCTGCAAATATTCTTCTCTCGCTTTGCCGGTACGGGATTCGAGCCTGTGCAGCAGATCGTTTGTTTCGTAACCGGTTGTATGAATTTTAATTTTCCCTTTTAACTGTTTGTTTTCGATACGCAGGTAGGTCGTGTCATCAAACAAAGAATAGCCGGGCTCTGCAGTGGGTACTGTAATGATCTTGAACTGATCGGGGCTTGAAACAATGAATGCCTCTTTTCCCTGTATGTGTGATGCGGGTGTTTCGAACGGTATGTACGAATCGGTAGCATCGAGAAAAATTGTTTTTCCGTTCAGCTCTAATGCACAGATCATATGATCGTCGGTAATGGGCAACGGCACTTCTGAATAACGATAAGGCAATTGCCGTGAACCGATCCAGGTAAACTCAGCTTTCAATCCTGCATAACGCAACATCGATACCAGCAAGGCCGATTTATCTTTACAATCGCCATAGCGGCGTGTACAAACCAGTTCCGGATTACGGGGAACAAACCCTCCCATACCTTCTTCAAATGCAATGTAACGCACACTCTGCTGTACAAACTTGTAAATAGCTTTCGCTTTTTCTTCCTGCGTACGCAATCCTTTAATAAGTGAATCTGTAACTTCTTTCACTTCTTTGCCGCCTGCAATATCCAGTTCGGCAATGTTTGAATAGTAGTGTTTCGCCAGCTCTTTTGTTGTACCAAGATATGGCTCCAATCCACCCTTTGTTGTTTTTGCTTTTTGAATGTAAAAGATCACATGTGTTAAAAAATAAGAAGAAGGCGGTGCATCCCCATAAAAATTAACAGGAGCAACATTGTGCGCTTCAAACGTAAGTGTGGTTTTACCTTTCTTCGATTCTTTTTTAACCTGTACAATATCCTTATTTCCCTTAACGAGATAATTCAACTCCAGCTCTTCGGGATATGTAATGGAGATTGTACCTGAAGCTGTAGGAAAATAATTTTCGAAATAAAACGGAGAAAGTAAATGCGGATCAGTTAACTCATACTCCACATTGGTAACACCTCTTGCTCCTTTGCTGATTGCCGGATACAGAAACTCAATCTCTTTTGAATCGTCGTAAAAAACAAAACTGCTGCGGCTCTTCGTTGTAGAGTTGGTTACTTTAATTTTTTTGCCATCGGGTAACAGTGTAAATGCATCCCAGTTTTTCAGCTTATAAAAATAACTGAAATACACACTGTTCGATCCTGCAAAGTTCGAAGACTCATCTTTTGTAAAGAGCATATCTTCAAACTCCTGCTGCTGCACTTTTATTTCACCGTTCTTCCACGTAAGTTCAATATCGGTTTTACGCTCAAGCCATACCGCCATTGCATCGGGAAACTGCTGCATAACAGCATTTACATCTATCTTTTTATTCTGCGCAAATACTCCTGCAAAAAAGAATAAGCACACTGTTGAAAATAAAATCTTCATTCAATTACTTTTTAATTTCTCTTATATAGCCTTGGTAATACACACGTGTTTCAATTAACTTACCTGTTTGGTCGTAAATTTTATATAAGCCGTGTAAGTTGCCCGCATCGTAGGTTGCTTCTGTTTTTATTTTTCCATCGGGGTAATACTCTTTCAACACGCCATCTGTTAAGTCGTAGGTTTGTGTATACTCAACTTTCGGCTTGCCGTTATCGTAAAACGATTTAACCGCACCATTTGTATAACCGTACTCATCGGTTGACTCGTATGTAACAATTCCCTTTTCGTTATACAACCGGAACTTGCCATTGTAAACACCTGCCGCCACTTCTATAAACGCTGCTTTATTACCATTACTGTAATAAGGCTCAATTGTTCCGGTAAAATTAACAAGCTGTATCGGCTTCTGCATTTTCTTTGTACGGTCGGGATAAGCATATGCAGTAATCATTCCATCGTCATAATAGATCTCAAACGCTGTTTCTCCGGACTCTCCATAATATTTTGCAGTTCCATTTCTGTCGCCTTCTTTATATTCAATTTCACGTTCGAGTTTTCCGTTATCGTAGTATTTCGCTTTCCCTTCCTGAAAACCATCTACATAATACTCTTCGTACTCCAGCACACCCTCTTCGCTGTACGATTTCCATACACCTGTTTTTAAATCGTAGAGATAAGACCCTTCCAGGCTAAGCTTACCGTTTAAGTAGTAGTATTTTGCAACGCCGTTCTTCTCATCGTTCTTAAACATAATCTCATTCATCAACTTTCCATCGGGGTAATACGATTTCTGCATTCCTTCCCATACGCCGTTTAACAAAGGCAACTCGTAATATGTTTTGCCATTGGGATAAACCAGCTTGTAGATTCCCTTACCATTTTCGAAACGGATAGGAGCCATACGTTTGCCGTTTGCATCAAATTGGGTTACTTCCGTAATCCAGCCATTCAGATAACGTTCTTCGTAAAATGGTGTACCATCGGCATAGTTGCTGATGCCATATCCTGTCTTTTCACCACCTGCAAAAAAGTATTTACTCTGCAATGCTCCTTTAATTGAATAATCAAATTGGTAATCTACAAGCACATCTTCATCGTAAAACGAAACAGTAGATAATTTTCCGTTTGGAAAATAAGATTTGACTATGCCTGTTTTTTTACCGGCAACATATTCCGTTTCCTCTTTTATTGTTTTATTGTAATACCAGGATTGCGTTTTGCCTTCGAGCAAACCATCTTTATACCATTCTTTTAAAACAGGCACACCTTGTGTATTATAATAAAGTGCTTCATTTGTAAGTTCTTCGTCCTGGTTAAATTGCTTATCACTCATTTTATATCCATAGGCACTATAAAAAGCAACAGGCCATACTTTCCCCGAACGCTTATTCAGCAGTTTTTCGTTACCTAACGAATCAACATAACGCACTTCGTTGGTTTTTCCTTTTGCACTGCTCTTATAATAAACGTATGGTTTGCCTTTATGATAATACTCTGTTACACCAATATTAATACCATCCTTGTAGGTTTCTTTTGAAGAGAGACCACCTTTATCATCGTAATGCAGCACTTCGCCCTGTGCTCCTTTCTCCGTCATTTCAACTTTATAATCTGGTTTTCCATTACGATGAAAATAACTCCAGGTGCCAACTGTTTTTCCTTTGCTGTAATTGTAAATTCCTTTCAGCTTTCCATCTGTAAAAAATACTTTCACTTCCCCATCAAGCTCATCTTCTTTATAACCTCCCTGCTCTTTAATAACTTTATTGCCATAGTACATTACATAAGGGCCATCTGCTTTACCGGCCTTGTAATTAAATTCCGATTTTATTTTACCATCGTTATAGTAATATGTCTGCTTGCCATCCTGCTCATTGTTTACATAATTTTCTTCGTTGGTTACCACTCCGTATAAGCTGTAGCTTTTTGCAACACCTTCAGCTTTTCCATCTTTATAAGCAAGTGTTCTTTTTAATGCACCAGTTGAATAATAAACTGTTACCGGTCCGTCTGATACTCCTTTTTTGAATTGCTCTACGCTTTCCACTTTACCTGTTTCGTGATAAAACTTCCAGGTGCCATTGCGTTCGTTATTCAGCAATTCTCCTTCCGCTTTCAAATAGCCATCAGGAAAATAAAATTTCCAGTAGCCTTCGCCACCCTCGCCTACCATTTTACCTTCGGCATAAAAACGATTCTCATCAAAATGATAAAAGCGTGGAGCCGTTTGCCGTTCTTTATAATTGATGACTCTTGTACTGCGAATCATATCCACATATGCAAATGCTTCTTTACCAAAAGCCGATACTTCCGATTTATTTTTCTTCATGTAAGAAGCAATTGCATCGATGGTTAAGCCACTGAATGCATGGTTAAGCATTACCTCTACTTTTTTATCGGCAAACACCTGTTTAAAATAAGGAACATAGAGTTGCATATACGGATCGTCGCTCGATTCATCGTACTCCAGTTTCTCCAGCATTACATTGATCTGCTTGAAGATATTGTCATCAAGATTGAATTTTACTTTGTAACCTTTATCGAATGCTACTTTTGAAAAAATGATCTGCTCAACCCTGCTGAAATTGTCGGGGTAGTTGTCGCCTGTACGTCGTTGCTGTGCTTCGAGTGTTTCATCTTTTGCATTACTTATACTGCTGAGGTAGGTAACAATTCTGTTTACATTATTGTTTGACGGGCTTACCACCTGCGCCATCATCATTGCCATTAAAGTAGGTACAATTTTACCTTGCTGGTATGCAACAACACCCATTTTGTAATGGTGCAGCGGACTGAGAAAATTCATTACCACACATTCCTTTGCAAGCGCTTCGGCTTCATCGTATCGTTTCAAACGAACAAGTGTAGTTACTTTCTGCGAACGTATTGTTTGCGAAGCAGGGAAAATTTTTAAGATCGAATCATACAACCGCAAAGCCTCTTCCGATTTTCCCATATCATCGAGAATGTTGGCTTTTAATACAAAATAGTCGTGTATACTTTCTGTATGAAAACCGGTTAATGCAAGATTAATGGTTTGCAACGCTTCGGAGTACGATGAATCCTGTTGCAGGGCCAATGCTTTTTCGTAGAGGGATAACAAATAGCTGGTGTCGTTTGCGTGTACAGCGCCAAACTCCTTAACCGCATTCTTATATTCCCCTTTTTCGTAGTGCTCTACACCCTTAAGCAGGATGGGTCTTGAGTCGGGCGACTTAACCGGTACAGACTGTGCAGATAGTTGTTGCGTACAGATAGTGAGTAACAGGCAAGCAATAAACTTTACTTTGCTCTTCATATTGATTGAATTTGAAAAATGTTTTTACAATGATCAGGTAATGAAAATAATTAAAAAAACAAAGCCAAACTGCATTTTGGCCGATATAGCCTGCCGTCTGTAGTACCGCTTCTTTCTACTGAATAATGATCTGCTGTTTCCATTGTTTTTCTTTTTGACGGACTATAATGAAATAAACCCCTTTGCTCAGATTGTTCAACCGCAACGGTATGAGCTGCACGTCTGAAGAGCTGCTCCGCTCCAGTGCTTTTTGCTGAAGCACCCTGCCAAACATATCTACAACAGTGTACTCGAATTTACCGTTCAGTTTGCCACTTAATTTTATATACAGATCGCCACCTGATGGGTTGGGCATTGCCAATAATTGCATATCTGTATTTACAACCAGTCTTACAGCAGTAATAACGGCTGTTGACACAACAGTGGTAGCAGTATTCGTAATAACAGGCAAATTATAATCAAAATAAATAGAAGCTTTATTTTGGAAATAATCGCCTGCTGCCAGGCTTGTTTTGGCTTTTATTTTAAATGAAATAAAACCGTTGCTTAACAAACTGTTTCGGTTACTGTCGGGCAGATTGATGTTACTGAACGTCCAGGTAATTTTATTACCATCTTTCACCGTTATTTTATAGGGATGACTGGCTGCGATCATTTGAAAACTATTCCAGTTGAGTTTTGCATCCAGTGTGTCGGTTATCTGTACTGTAAATGCAGTATCTGTACCGGTGTTCTGGAAACGGATGAGGTATTGAATATCTTCTCCGCTTGTAATTTTTGCCAATGGAATTTTTCCCGCAACATTTTCCTGCTTATCGTTAGGATCGTAAGAACCAACAACAACCTGTGCAAGTCGTGCCGTATCATCCAACGGTGTAAGATCGGTACCGATACCCGTTGAAGGAATAATGGCTGCCACATAACGTAATGTATCGCCATTATTCAACGTTGGCGGAGCTGCAGTTTTCAGTTCGATATTGATCGTGTATTCATCAAATGGTTTGAAGGCACCAAACAACCACACTAAACTATCGCCACGAACAACCGTGGTTGCAGGAACAGTTGATACGATAGTAGTGCGTGAATCTTTCAGCACAACAGCTGCTCCGTTTGTAATGGTATCTGTACCGTTATTGCGGAAGATGAGTTTATACGAAGCATTAAAGCCCGGTCTTGCAGGAGTAAGCGGTAAAAGATTTATACTTAAATCCCGTTTACCTGCTACAGGTTGCATAGCAAAATGAACAGTATCGTTTTGAAAAAGCGATGTAAATGTTGTTTGCCTTTCGGCCGGCACCGATAAATAATAATCATTGTTAAGCTTTACAGTTGTTTTGTATATACCTGTATCAACATCATTTCTGAACCATCCGTTTTGTGCAACACTGCTGCGGCTGTAATTATTTTTTTCGGATGTTACGAGATGCCTGTTCGCATACGGTTCATTTGCATCTTTTGTATTGTTTTTATTGAGATCGTAATAAACAGAGCCGGTGATGTTGCTGGTGGTACCGAGACGACCGAAAATGTCGGTTTCGAAATTACCGAGAGAGCCAGCAAACATCCAATTATTTATATTAGACTGCTCAATAAAAGTGATGTATTTATTTGGATATAGTGCTCTCCATTCCTCAACTGTGTTTTTGCCTATTTTTATTATGTGACTGTCATATAGTTCTTGATTACCTGTCGAATCAAAAACATCCTCTAACCCAAGCAACAAATAGGATGAATCGCTATTTACGCAGCTCCCTATGAAAAAAGGGTATTTTGCTTTCCCTAAACCATACACTTGATTACTAATTATCTTTCCTGTGTCGTTTAATATTAGCTTCCAGGCTACATTCTTTAACGAATCGGAATGAATTCCTGACATATCGCCATCTGTTGAATTAGTTGAGCCTAAAAGTAAAAGGGTTGAGTCGGGCAGCAATCTCATATGCAATACAAGATCATTCCTTTTTCCCCCATACTCTTTTTTCCATTGCAAATTTCCATTGTTATCAAATTTTATTAACAAAGCCTGTTCTCCTTTTTCCGAAGAAAAGCAAGAACCAATTTTTTGCTTCACTAAATAGCTGCTCATTAATAAATACCCACTACTGACTCTCGTGATTTTTTGGAAGAAGCCAGGATCACTGGAAACAGTAATGAAATTCTTTTTTGTCCATTGAAATTGGCCCTGATTATTGAGTTTTGTAAGTATCGAGTAAGTTGAATCATATTGTATATTGCCCAAGCAACTATCTGTAAAAGAAACAACTGCTTGACCCGTTACAATGTAACCTCCATCATTGCTAGCCGATATTGTTTCATACCAATTGTTTATAGATGATGTTAACACCTGTTGCCACTCAATTGCCCCTGTTGAGGTAAGCTTTACAACTGTTGTATTAAAATTAAATGCAGAGTCAAGTTGCGAAATAGTGCCGAATGTAATAACTCCGCCATCAGTAGTTGGATAAATAGGCGAAAGCAAATTCATATTCTGAAAACCTAACTCCTTTTTCCACAAAAGCTGACCTTGCGTTGTTATTTTAGCAATTAGACTACGAAATTCATTACCAGCAATGCCAGTGGCAAATGATGCACAAAAAACAAAATTGCCATCACTTAGTTTTTCTAACCCGTCAACATAGATTGACGACGAATGTTCCGGAAACACTTCGCCAACCAATCGCTCCCAAACCACTCCCGGTTCACCGCCAAATCCAATACTATCAGTACCGGTAACTCTTGCATTGATAACAGGCTTTACTTTGGTTTTTGATTTACTTACCCGATTGAAGAAAGGATTCTGCTGAGCCTGCAGGCTAAAAAGTGAAAAAGAAAGAAGTACAAAGAAGGTAAGCGCTGGGGAATTTTTCAGGGACATTTATTTCGGGTGTTTGAGTAACAGTTCAAAATACGGCACAATGTATTCGCCCCCAAAAAATAGTTATAAGTGTGCAGTATCCATTGGTAATTGTGCAGACGCTAATAAAAAAACCCTTGGCCGTTTCGGTCAAGGGTTAGATAAAGCTTTAGCTGATTACTAAAGCGTAAATGCTGTTTCAATAATTTCGGCCTGCTCCTGCTGGTGTACTTTGTTGTATCCTGTTGCAGTTGACGCAGATGCCTGGCGGCTGATAACACCGTAGTTGATGTCTTTCAGATTCATTTGCAGGAACGATGCTGCACCCATGTTGAGCGGCTCTTCCTGTACCCAGAACCAGGTTGCTTTGCTGTACTTGTTATACAACGCAGTAAGCTGTTGCACCGGTAAAGGATAGATCTGTTCTAGACGAACAATCGCCACATCTGTACGATTGTCTTTTGCTTTACGCTCTGCCAGATCGAAATACATTTTACCACTGCAGAAGAATACTTTCTTCACCTGTGTAGCATCAGGACTTGTTGGATCGTCGATCACTTCTTTAAATCCACCATTCAAAAATTCTTCTTTCAACGAGTAGGTTCCCGGATGACGCAGATTTGCTTTTGGTGCAAAATTGATCAATGGTTTACGGAACGACCATGCCAACTGACGACGCAATACATGGAAGAAGTTTGCTGCAGTTGTAATGTTGGTAACGATCATATTCAGCTCTGCACACATTTGCAGGTAACGTTCTAAACGTGCACTGCTGTGTTCAGGGCCTTGTCCTTCATATCCATGAGGCAATAACATGGTAACACCGTTCATACGGTTCCATTTCTGTTCGCCTGCTGCAATAAACTGATCGATCATAGTTTGTGCTCCATTGCTGAAATCACCAAACTGAGCTTCCCATAGTACCAATGCATTGGGGTTGGCCATAGCATAACCATATTCAAACCCAAGTACACCATACTCACTCAGCAAAGAGTTATAAATACGGAAATGACCGGTTGCCCCTTCAATATTCGAAAGACGGTTGTAAGCTTTGTCTGTATTCTCATCACGCAAAACAGCATGACGATGAGAGAATGTACCACGGCGAACATCCTGTCCGCTCATACGCACATCGTTTCCTTCTGCAATAAGACTGGCATAGGCCAATAACTCTCCTGTTGCCCAATCTATTTTTTGTTCGTCGTTGTAAAGTTTAATTTTATCCTGGATGATCTTTTCAACCTTCTTCAAGGGTTTAAAGTCGGCAGGCACATTCATGATTGCAGTAAACAATTTATCAAACGCTGCATCTTTAATTGCAGTTACAGGCGATTGTAAAAAATCTTCTGCTGTTGCTCTGCGTAAACTTTTCCATGCAAGTTCCGGAGCCTGGTAGTGATAAGGCAGTGGATTTTGTTTTACTTCATCCAAACGTTCCTGCAAATCGCTCCAGAATTTCTTTTCCATTTCCTGTGCTAATGCTTTTGCATCTTCTTCGCCGTTTTGCAGCAGGTAATTGGTGTACACTTCCCGTGGGTTCGGATGTTTATCGATCAACGCATACAAATGCGGTTGCGTAAACTTCGGATCATCACCTTCGTTATGACCGTGCTTACGATAACACACCATATCAATAAACACATCGCTGTTAAACTCCTGACGATAACGTGTTGCAATTTCTACACACTTCACCACTGCTTCTGCATCATCACCATTTACATGAAATACGGGCGCCTGCACCATTGATGCAAGCGACGTACAATAGTCGGCACTGCGGGCATCATTAAAATCGGTAGTAAAGCCAATCTGGTTATTAATTACAAAGTGCATAGTACCTCCGGTGTAATAACCTTTGAGGTAGCTCATCTGCAATACTTCGTATACAACACCCTGTCCTGCTACTGAAGCATCGCCATGTATAAGAATAGGAAGAATTTTATCGAATTCGCTGCCGTACATAATGTCGGCCTTTGCACGGCTGAAACCAACCACAACAGGATCTACCGCTTCAAGATGCGAAGGGTTTGGCATTAATTTAAGGTGAATGGTTTTGCCATCCAGCGTTTCCACTTCACTGCCATAACCCATGTGGTATTTTACGTCGCCGCTACCCATGGTTTGGTCCAACTTGGCAGTACCTTCAAACTCACTGAAAATCTGTTCGTAGGTTTTGCCCATAATGTTGGCGAGCACATTCAAACGTCCACGATGTGCCATACCAATTACAACCTCCTGCACATCGTTGTTTGCAGCTGTATTTATAATTGCGTCTAATGCTGCAATAGTTGTTTCACCACCTTCAAGCGAAAAACGCTTTTGCCCAATGTATTTGGTGTGAAGGAATTTTTCGAACATCACACCCTGGTTTAATTTTTCCAGAACACGGCGACGTTTATTAATAGCCAATGGTTGATGAAACTCTTTTTCAAAAGCATTGGTTAAGAAATCTACTTTCTTTTGATCGCTGATGTATTTAAACTCCACACCTACATGCGAAGCATAGCATTTCTCCAGATGATTCTGAATATTTCGGAGTGATGTTGTACCCAACCCAATCAATTGCCCTGCGTGAAACGGTTTGTCGAGATCTGCTTCGCTGAAACCATAAAACGCCAGTTCAATATTAGCACCACGGTCTTTACGCTTACGGATAGGATTGGTTTTAGCAAGCAAATGACCTTTGTTGCGATAGCCAAGGATCATGCGGTAAGCCATAATTTCACGCATCCAGTCGATACCGAATGCAGTGCTGCCTGAAGTTGTTGAAGCAGCCCCGTTGGGAGAAGCGCTTCCGTTTGCAGCTCCGCTGCCAACAGCAAAATCGAACCCTTCGAAGAATTTTTTCATTTCAGGGTCAACACTGTTGGGATCCTTTACAAAATCCTGGTATAAACTTTCTATAAACTGCGGATGAGAGGCGGTGATGTATTGAAAATCTTTCATGTGCAAGAAAATGATCGTATCAATCTTTAAAAAGGAGCACAAATATCGGTTGTTTTCATCAATGACCGTTCAGATAACCTACTTCATTTTGTCATTTTTTGCTTTAATTCACAGGCATTTAGAACAAACATCTGTTAACAGAAACAGGTGCTTTACAGGATAATAACAGTAACTCTTTTCTAAAATTTCGGTGTGGGAACGTTTGCGTAGTTTTATAACAGAAGCTCAAAAAACAGGTGTTTCGATTAATAGATCAGTCAAATTCTGAAGGCAAGTAAAAAAACTCTTCTACTTCCGCTGATTTTTGAATTTTTCCCCTACCTTTGCCGTCCGAAAAAATAAGATATGGCAAATCATAAGGCTACCAAAAAAGACGTTCGTCAGAGTGCAAAGCGCAGAGATCGTAACCGTTACTACGGTAAAACTACCCGTAACGCTATCCGTGATCTCCAGGCAATTACAACCGGCAAAGAAGCTGGTGAGCAATTACCTGCTGTTGCCGCGATGATCGACAAATTGGCAAAGCGTGGTGTTATTCACAAGAACAAAGCTGCTAACTTAAAGAGTAAGCTTACGAAGAAAGTGAACGCTTTAGCATAATTGTACACATTTAATCGAAAGATATTCTTCAACCCGTCTGTTTCAGACGGGTTTTTTTATTTTTATCTTATACTATAACCAAACGAAGCAATGAGAAAACTTTACGTAACGCTTATTTTAGTTTTTGCCTTTGTGCTTTCCTTGGCAGCACAGGGTACTGAAACGTTTACAAATATTCCAGCATCATCCAGCGCTTATGCAACCAGGGACTGGACTGGTGATAATGGTTTAGCCTGGCAGGCAACGGATGCACGTACCGACCAGGTTATTACCAGCAGTAATAAAGCAATTTGCATCCGCAACGGCTCTGTAACATGTAACAATATCCCAAATGGCGTTGGCAATCTCAGCTTTAAACATTTGCAGGTATTTACGGGTAGTGGCAGCGTGTTGGAAATAAGAATAAATGGTAATTTGGTTGGCACAGCAAATCCAACTGCTACAGTTGCAACGGCCACAATCAACAACATCAATATTACAGGCACTTTTAACCTGGAAATAAAACAGATAACAAGTGGCTTGCGAATAGTTATTGATGATGTTACATGGACAGCTGCAAGCACCTCTCCTGCCTGTACCGAACCAATAGCCCAGCCCACTGCGTTAAACCTTACGCCTGCAACCACTAGTATGGGCGGAAGTTTTTCGGCCGCATCGCCTGTAGCAGATGGTTACCTAGTTGTAAAAAGCACAAGTTCCAGCCTGTCTTCTCAACCTCTGGATGGCACGGCATACACCGCAGGTCAATCGCTGGGTGGAGGAACAGTTATTACAACAGGCTCTTCAACAAATTTTAATGCTTCAGGCTTAACGGCAGCAACAACTTATTATTATTTTGTTTATGCATATAACAATTCAAGCTGTTCGGGCGGGCCAAACTATTTAATCACATCAGCACTTACAGCATCAGCAGCCACAACTGCATTACCTGCATGTATAACTCCAACAGCAGCTCCAACAGCCCTGGGATTTACGGCTACCAACACGAGTATCAGCGGATCTTTTACAGCTGCGGCATCTGCCAATCGTTACCTCGTAGTTCGCAACAGCGTTAATTCATTAAGTGCTGCTCCTGTTAACGGCACAACTTATACAACCGGGCAGTCCTTAGGCGGAGGTATTGTTGTTTCTTACAGTTCTGCAACAACATTTACAGCAACAGGTTTAACAAAAAACACAACTTATTACTTCTTTATCTTTTCTGCCAATGCAGAATGTACCGGTGAACCTTATTATTCAACACAGGTTTATATCGATTCAAAAGCAACAACCAATACAAACGGCAACCTGCCTGCAAACTATTACGATGCAGCAAACGGCTTAAGCTGTTCTTCATTAAAAACAGCATTGGCAGGTATTATTTCTACCGGTTCAACTCAGTTAACCTATACACCCGGGGTGTGGGAAGCGCATGCAAGAACCGATAAACGCAGGAACGATGCCAATACTGCCGACATTGTATGGGATATGTACAGCGACAACCCGAATGGTGCAGAACCATACACTTTTACATTTGTAACCAACCAATGTGGTAACTACAGTAAAGAAGGGGATTGCTTTAACCGTGAACATAGTTTTCCTTCCAGCTGGTTTGCTGATGGGTATCCGATGTACAGCGATATCAATCACCTCTTCCCCACGGACGGCTATGTAAACAACATCAGAAGTAATTATCCTTTTGGCGAAGTTGCAAGTGCAACAACAACAACACAAAACGGAAGCAAGCTGGGAACAGGTAATAATTTTAGTTACACAGGAATTGTTTTTGAACCGATCGATGCTTACAAAGGCGATTTTGCCCGTGCACAACTCTATATGGCTACACGTTATGAAAATGCTGTTGCGGGATGGCAAAATAATGGAACTGCCAACGCTGTATTAAACGGCACATCGTACCAGGTTTTTGACGACTGGCATCTTCAACTCTTATACAAATGGCATGTACAGGACCCCGTTAGTCAGAAAGAAATTGACCGCAACGATTCTGTATTTGTAATACAGGGCAACCGTAATCCGTTTATCGACCATCCGGAATGGGTATCGGCTGTTTGGAGTTGCACGGGTTTGCTTACAACAACCCCTGTTACAAGCATTACAAACAATGCAAGTGATGGTTTCCGTTTGTATCCTAATCCTGTAACGCAATCCACTACCACTCTTCAACTCGATCGTGCATTTACATCTAACAGTACTATACAGGTAACAGATTTAACAGGACGCATCATCAGCAACATAGTGTTACCCGCTGGCAAAACAATTGTTACACTTGAAACGGTTAACATCCGAAAAGGAATGTATGTGCTGAAAATAACGAACAAAAACAGCATCAGTACCAAAACATTTGTGGTGCAGTAAGCAGTTATAACCGATTATATAAAAGAGTCCTGCATGTCAGGACTCTTTTGCTTTTATTGGTATTTTGAGCACATGAAACAAAAACTGCTACTCGCATCCATCTTACTCACATTACATGCAACAGCACAATTACCCGTTACCCGTTACGAAACATCGAAAGGAACCGAAAGCGTAACCTATTACGAAGCCATTGCTGCATGGAAACAAATCGACAAAGCCTCTCCCATTGTTTCAATGAGTACAATGGGCAGTACGGATGCCAACGAGCCCCTTCATCTCGTATTGGTGAGCAGCGATCAAAGTTTTTTGCCGTTGCAATGGCAGCTGAAAAATAAAGTGATCGTTCTTATTAACAATGGCATTCATCCCGGTGAACCTGATGGCATTGACGCAAGCATTTCACTTGTAAAAGATATTATCAACAAAAAAACAAAGCTGCCAGACAATGTTGTACTGGCAATCATTCCTGTTTACAATATTGGCGGATCGCTTAACCGTACAACAACGTATCGTATCGATCAAAACGGCCCGGTTGAAAAAGGCTTCCGTGGTAACTCGCAAAATTTTGATCTTAACCGGGATTTTATTAAGAACGATTCAAAAGAAGCAAGAAGCTTTGCGCAGATCTTTCACCTGGTACAGCCCGATATTTTTATCGACAATCATGTAAGTAATGGTGCAGATTACCAGCATGTAATGACCTTGCTTACATCGCAACACAACAAACTGGGTGGTAAGATGGGTGAGTTTTTGAACCAAACATTTGAACCCGCTATTTACAAAAGCATGAAAACAAAGGGCTACGATCTTTTGCCTTATGTAAACAATTTTAGCGATAGTCCGGAGAATGGATGGAGCGCATACTGGGATGGCCCCCGTTACAGCAGTGGTTATGCATCGTTGTGGAATACGTTTGCATTTGTACCCGAAACACATATGCTGAAGCCTTATGCGCAACGTGTGGAAGCAACTTACCAGTTAATGGTGAGTATGATGGAGTTTGCGGGCAACAATCAAGCTGCTATTAAACAAGTACGTGCACAACAACAAAAAGAACAGCTAACACAAACACAGTTCCCTGTTGGTTTTACACTCGACCGTTCGAAGTTTACAGAAATATTATACAGAGGATATGAAGCCGGACGTAAGCCCAGCAATATCTCCGGACTACCCCGTTTGTATTACGATCGTACGAAGCCTTTTGATAAAATGATCAGGTTCTACAATTTCTTTAACCCGAAAACAATGATCGATAGACCAACTGCCTACATTATTCCGCAGGGTTGGTGGAAAGTAATTGAACTGTTACAGGTAAATAAAGTGCAGATGCAGCAGTTGAAAAAGGATTCAACAATTGAAGTAGAGATTTACCGTATTGATGAGTATAAAGCCAGTCCACGACCATATGAAGGCCATCATCTTAACAGTGAAGTGAAAACGAGCAAAACAGTTCAGCAAATGAAATTCCGTAAAGGCGATTGGTATATTCCAATGAATCAAAAAGCAAATCGCTTTATAATGGAAGTACTGGAACCAACCGGCGATGACAGTTATTTTGCATGGAATTTTTTCGATGGTATACTAGGGCAGAAAGAAGGTTACAGCAGTTATGTATTTGAAGAAACAGCAGAAGCTTTTTTAAAACAAAACCCCGCCGTAAAACAAAAGCTGGAAGAACGAAAAGCTACCGATACTGCTTTTGCAAAAAGCGGTAGTACCCAATTGAATTTTGTTTATCAAAATTCACCTTACTATGAGCCAATGCATTTACGTTACCCTGTGTATAGAGTGAAATAATAATCCGATCTTTAAAAAAAGTCTTGCTATGCGTTTATATAATTTCTTACTGCTCCTTTGCTTGCCATTTTTCTTTTCTGCAACAATTAAACAAAAGAAAAAGATACTTGTGTTTTCAAAAACAACAGGGTTTCGTCATGCATCTATTCCAAAAGGAAAAGAAGCATTACTCCTGATGGGAAAGAATAACAACTTTTTGGTAGACACAACAGAAGATGCATCGTTCTTTTCTGCAAAAACATTAAAGCAATATGACGCAGTTGTTTTTCTCAGTACCACCGGCGATATACTAAACAGCGACCAGCAGACCGCTTTTGAAAATTATATCCGTTCAGGAAAAGGGTTTGTGGGTATTCATGCAGCAAGCGATACTGAATACGAATGGCCATGGTATGGAAAGTTGGTAGGTGGTTATTTTGCAAGCCATCCCAAACAACAAAAAGCAAAACTAAATGTAACCAACGAGCCACATATCTCAACCAAACACTTACCCAAAACCTGGGAGCGCTTTGATGAATGGTATAATTTTAAAAACAGGAATGCCGAAGTAAAAGTGTTACTAACAATTGATGAAAGCAGTTACGAAGGTGGTAAAGAAGGCGCTTATCATCCAATGGCATGGTGTCATTCGTTCGATGGCGGCCGTGCTTTTTATACCGCATTAGGCCACACCGATGAGTCGTATAAAGAAGAAGCTTTTTTAAAACATGTATTGGGCGGCATTAACTATGCTGCAGGTAAATAAACAGATCAGAGCTGAAAACAAAAGCAAACAATTTTGCAGCAACAATGAATACGGGTATTTATAAAACATCGCTCGATTCTTTGGCAAAAGGCATTACCATTGCCATCACAGTTTTGTTTGCATCACTCATCTTTTTTCATTTTACTATACTGAAAGATGTTAGAAACATTGCACCGTTTTTAACGATTATTCTGCTGACCATAATTTATCTGATTGCTTATTTGTTTCATCCTGCTGCTTACGAATTAACAGCAGACACACTCGTAATTAAACGACCGGCTTCATCTGTTGTTATTCATCGCAACACGATAAAGTCTGTTGAACTGTTAAGCAACGGAAGTCTTTCAGGAAGCATCAGAACATTTGCAGTTGGTGGATTATTTGGTTACTATGGCAAATTTGCCAACAGCAGCTTCGGAAGCATGACCTGGTATGCTACCAGGAGAAATAACGCTGTACTGTTGCGCATAACTGATAACAGAAAAATTATCTTAACTCCGGATGAAGTGGAAAAATTTGTGGCAGCATTCAGCTAAGTAAATGGTTTTAAAACTTACAGTTTCATTCATTCGCTTTTCCATAACACCGAATTCTCCTCGCCAAATTCGTTTGGCTCCCGCAATTCATTAGCAGCATCAATATACCATTTACCATCAATTACAAATTTGTACACATGTTTCCCCGGCAGCAAATGCTGTTCTACAACCCATTCATCCCCTTCCCTGCGCATAAGAAAACCATTGGGCGACCAATTATTAAAATCACCAGCAATACAAACCTGCTTTGCATTTGCAAATCCCTTTAAACGGAATGTATGATTTGGTGCAATAATGAGCGTTTCGTTTGGCAACTTCCTCTTCGTTACAGCATCAGCAATATCGCTACCATCTACTTCGTAAGTATATTCATAATTACCGTGCCCCAGTACATACGAGAAAATCCAGCCACTGTCTGTTTTCTTCATCTGCAGTTCATAATTTTTCCATTGGTTGAACGAACCTTTCAACACTACTTTCTTTGCTGTAAGATTTCCCTTTAAGAAAAACACAACCGGCTTGCCAATACAAATCACTGCATTGGTTTCATTGAACTCGTTGGGGTATTGATCGGGATTAAACGGATCGGTAAACCATTGTTCATCGGCAATAAAACGATAAGTATAGGTACCATCTGCAAGATAAATCTGTTTTTGCCAACCTTCGCCCCATCGCTCCATTACAATTTCTTCGGGGTTCCAGTTATTAAAACTACCTGCAAGCAGCATGTGTTTTGTTTTGGCATAACCTTTCAAAGCAAACACAAAATTAGTTTTGTAATAAACCGAATTATCATTTCCTTCTCCATCGTTTTCTACCAGTTCATTATCCTTATCGATCGTCCATTTACCATCGGCAATAAATTTATAATAGTGTTTGCCGGGGGCAAGTTTTACAAAAGCTATCCAGCCACTATCGGTTTTTATCATTGGTAACACATCGGGCTGCCAATTGTTAAACGTACCGGCCAGCATTACCTGCTTAGCCTGCAGGTTGTCTTTCATAAAGAAAGTAACAACCGAGTCTTTTACTGCAAACGCATATTTATGGATAAAGCGATTGAATCCATACAGCGGTTCTTTGTTTGAGGCCCCTTGCCCGTAGTTAATCCGTTTTTGAGCTAACAGAATTTTTTCAACCGGGTTACCTAACTGATCGGCAGGCTCCATGCTTTTGCTTAACACAAGCATTTCGCCATTGTTTAATACAATGGTCCATCCAAGTTTGATCAACGAATCGGGACGGCTGCTTTTGAAAAAGCTCTTCAGATCGAGTTCTTCCAGATTATAATGCCGGATGAATGTTTCAAGCTCATTTACCGGAATATTTTTACTGAGTGTAATGTAGATGTATCCTTTCTTAACCACAAATGACTTTACAGGCGGTTGTGCGTACACGTTACTGCCAAAAAGCAGAAACAGCAGCAGTAGCAACCTGCGCAGTAAAGAAAAGAAAGATATGGCTTGCCTTATTTCCATATGTACATCTTACGCTTTACAAAGTTAAATCCAATTTTATGCATCGAAAGAAAATCGAAGCCCAACATTCCATCGAGGCAACGGTTATAAGAAAAACACATTTTTGCCATATTGGTTACCAATACCGGCATACTGTTTACAGCACGGTCGCCAATTGTAAAGTTGCGCATATCGCCATACAACGCATCTACTTTTGCATTGCCTGCACCATTTAATGTAATACGACGGCTAATAGACACACTGTCGAGAACATTTTCCGATAAACGGCTGTCGATAACATTCGATTCGGCACCGGTATCAACTAAAAAAGTAAGTCGCTTACCCCCTACTTTTCCATAAGTGAGAATTTTATTATCAACCAGGTTAATATCAAAAACGGAATAGGCTGAAGTATCGCTGAGCATACTGTGTTGGTATGTTTTAGCTTCTTTTTTAGAGATGTGATGAAGATGAATTTCGCTGTTTTCGTAATCAATGATCATTTCAAAATGTTTGAACAGCTGTACGCCGAGTAATCCGAAAATTTTAATACCCTTACTGTTTTCGATGTGCCCAAGGCTGATGCGGTCGGCCTCTACTTTATGATAATGCACAGCACCAAACGAAAGTTTACGGATCATGGTTCGTCCGTAATCGGTAATGGCTCCTGTAATACCTCCGCTCTGTTCCCCGTTGCCTGTTCCTTCCAGTACCGGATAATCACGAAAATAAGTTGTGTTTAAAATCAATCCCGGTGCTCCGGTATCAAGAATAAAACTGCCTTCAATTTTATCGGCTTTGGCCTTAATTAAAATAAGATTTCCTGCCCGGCTAAACGGAAGTATAAAATCTACGGAGTCGGTTTCTATTATTGGTTCGTTCGTAAAATTGTGCAATAACGAATTGTTGGGAAGCTGTGTACCCGATACAGACAGAATAGTTCTTGAAGAATCTTTACCGGCAGGCGTTTGTGCGTACCCGTTTGCAGCAGCCCATAAAAAAGCAGCAGCTACCAATAGCTTTACCGGTAAAATTGATGACATAAGGTTTAATACAAAACAAAAATAGAACAGCAGCTTTATACACTTCATCCGCCGGCAACAACAAACAACCACTAAACTATTTTAACAGTATACGAACAAACAAAAAAGAAGTTACTGATCTGCTTTGCATTTAAGCAGCAGGGCTTTATCTTTTGGTATGATTTCGAACAAAGATTTTTGTGCAATGCTTCTGTCATTTGCCGAAGTAAAGGAAGAGCCGCATTTCGATAAACGATCGTTTCGTGTAAAAAAGAAAATTGTAGCTACACTTGATGAGTTAAACCAAACTGCCTGTGTAAAGCTTACAGCTACTGAACAATCGGTTTATTGCCTCATCGATGAAACAATTATAAAGGCCGTACCAAACAAATGGGGATTACAAGGCTGGACGTTCATCTACCTCAAAAAAATAAAAAAAAATTTGTTGTACGATGTAATTGTTAGCAGCTATTGCTCTGTTGCTCCAAGATCATTGGCGCAACAATACCTGAAATAAGAAATCCTCCGAAACGGAGGATTTGCATTAACCAAAAACACCTTAAAAGATTTGTTCTCAAACGGGCAACATTTATTTACAATCGGGAACAGTTTGCTGTTTTCTGTGTAGCGGATATGTCTTTTTCTGGACTGGATTAAAAGACGGAGCCGGTGCAAAGGTAAGCACCGGCTCCAAATCGTTTTCTATAAATGAGGTCTGTTGCTGCCTTTAAAAGGTCAAATAACAGAAAAATGACAAAACTCACTCTTCTTTTATCAGGTTACCCGAACCTGCCAGCTTCGATTTGATGTCGGTTGGGTTTCCGTAATAGTGAATATCTCCTCCACCGGCAACACGTACATCCAGCTTCAAGCTTGCATACAACCACACATTGCCCGAACCGGCTATTTCCACTTTTGCATTTTCAGCTTTCAGGTTTTTCATGATCACATCACCACTTCCTGCCACATCAATATCAATATCACGTGTAGCTCCGGCAGCTTCTGCCTTACCGCTTCCTGCAATGTTTACGGCCACCTGTGGGGCATTCACCTCTTTCATTAAAATATCGCCACTACCAGCAATACTGAATTTTATTTTAGAATCGGAGGTAAGGTTTGTTTCTGCAACAATTTTACCGCTGCCGGCCAAACTAACTTCTGCAAAACGAGGGGCCGTAATATGCACTTTCATATCTTCTGTAGGGCGGATGTTTACACCTTTACGGGTATGTATACGTAATACCCCGTTTTCAACTTTGGTTTCTACATAACGCAACAGGTTTTCATCGCCCGTAATTTTAATTTCAAAATTATCGCCCTGAGTAAGATACACATCAAAAGAGCCACCTGTTCTTACACTCTTAAAATCACGTTCGCTGCGGTTTGTTGTAGCAATTTCACCATTGCCACGCACACTGCGCCAACGACAGGAAGTAAGAATAAATAAAAATGTTAATGCAATAAATACACTGCGGAGAAAAGCAATACGCATGTTTGTTGTTTTAATTTAATAGTTGAGATAATAAGGCGCACGCAGAAAACAAGTGTTTTTGCGCACTTTTCAGATTGGTTAAAGCAGGAGCCAAACAAAAGTAATGGAAAAACAAGAGGCCAAAAAACGAAAAGGATAAACCTATTTTCCACATAAGCCTTAATAGTTCGCTTCGGGGCATGCCTGTTTTTGTTACCTTCGCCGCACCATGACAGAAAAGATTCTCATCCTCGATTTCGGCTCGCAATACACACAATTAATTGCACGTGCTGTTCGTGAAGCCAATGTTTACTGCGAAATTGCTCCTTATCACAAACCTGTTGTAAAAGACGATACCCTTAAAGGCATTATTCTTTCGGGCAGTCCGTTTTCGGTAAACGATGAAAAGGCTCCTGTGGTAGATGTGGAATTACTTACAAAATCGTTGCCTGTACTCGGCATTTGCTATGGTGCCCAGCTTACTGCGAAACAATTAGGCGGAAGAGTTGAAAAAAGTGAAAAAAGAGAGTATGGACGTGCATCGCTCCAAATACAAAAAACGGATATTTTATTAAATGGTCTCAGCGAAAAATCGCAAGTGTGGATGAGCCACGGCGACAGCATCCTTGAGTTACCCCAGGATTTTGAAATAATGGCAGTAACCGATTCTATTCCTGTTGCTGCTTTTCGTGCAACCGGCGGTTACAGTAACCCGTTATACGGTTTGCAGTTTCACCCCGAAGTATACCATTCAACAGAAGGAAAGAAAATTATTAAAAACTTCCTGATGGAGATCTGCGGTTGCAAAGCCGATTGGACTCCTGCTTCTTTTGTAAATGAAACTGTTGAATCGTTAAAAAAACAAATCGGCGACCGCAAGGTTATTATGGCGTTAAGCGGCGGTGTCGATTCAACCGTTGCAGCTACTCTTATACACAGAGCTATTGGCAAAAACCTTTCAGGAATTTTTGTTGATAATGGTGTGTTGCGTAAAGATGAATTTCAACAAGTACTCGATACCTATAATACCATTGGCTTAAATGTAAAAGGTGTTGATGCACGTGAGCATTTTTATACCAAGCTTGCAGGAAAAAGTAATCCTGAAGAAAAGCGGAAGATTATTGGCGGCACATTTATTGAAGTGTTCGACCGTGAAGCACATGCAATTGAAGGTGTTGAACTGTTAGGACAGGGAACCATTTACCCGGATGTGATTGAGAGTATAAGTGTACACGGTCCTTCCGTAACAATTAAATCGCACCACAACGTGGGAGGTTTGCCCGATACCATGAAACTGGAACTGGTAGAGCCTTTACGATATTTGTTTAAAGATGAAGTTCGCCGTGTTGGTGCAGAACTTGGAATTCCTGCCGAGCTGCTGAACCGTCACCCCTTCCCCGGCCCTGGTTTAGCCATCCGTATTTTGGGAGAAGTAACAGAAGAGAAAGTAGATTTATTGCAACGTGCAGATGCGATCTTCATCGGTGGATTGAAAGAACATGGTTTATACGATAAAGTATGGCAAGCAGGTGCTATTTTATTACCTGTTCAGAGCGTAGGTGTAATGGGCGATGAACGTACGTATGAGTTTACGTTGGCCTTACGTGCTGTAACATCTGTTGATGGTATGACGGCAGACTGGGCACATTTACCGTACGAATTCCTTGCACATATCTCCAACGAGATTATTAATAAAGTGCGTGGTATTAACCGTGTGGTGTACGACATCAGCAGCAAACCGCCTGCAACCATTGAATGGGAATAATCATCTGCAGAACGTAGATCGACTATATGAAACAACTATTATTTGTACTTGTACTTGTTACAACGGGTTTGCTTGCATCGGCACAGAATGCTGTTAAAAAATATCGTGTAGGTATTTTTGCCAGCTTGTATCTCGATTCATCGTTTACCGGTGCAACCTATAAATTTACCAACCAGATGCCGAGGCACCTGTTGCCGGGTCTGGATTTTGTGCAAGGTGCATTAATGGCTGCCGACTCAATTAACAGCACTGCTCCGTTGGAGGTAATAGTGTACGATCTGCGTTCGGCCGATCAAAGTCTTGATAAACTCCGCAGCCGTAACAGTTTCGATTCACTCGATCTGATGATTGGTTCGGTAAGTGGTGCTGAATACAGAACCTTGTCGGATCTGGCTTTGTTAAAAAACATTCCGTTTATCTCGGCAACATTTCCAAACGATGGTGGTGTAACTAACAACCCCTTTACAATTATTGTAAACTCAACTTTACCGGCACATTGCGAAGCGATCTATAATTTTATTATGCGCACCAACCCTACTGCAAATCTTTTGTATGTGCGCAGAAAAGGAACTTCGGACGACAGGCTTGCTTCCTATTTTACTAAATACAATAAAGGAAGCAATGGTTCTTCGTTACTGAAATGGAAAACGCTTAACCTGAACGACAACTTTACAACTGCCGATCTTACTTCACAACTCGACAGTTTAAAAACCAATGTGCTTATCTGTGGTTCACTCGATGAAGCATTTGGTTTAAACCTGGTGAATGTTGCACAGAAAATTCACAAAACATATCCCATGGAATTGATTGGTATGCCTACATGGGATGGCATGAAGGATCTTACAAAACCCGAATACAAAGACCTTTCATTATTTTACACAGCTACATTCTTTAATACGGGAACAGTGGCGGCAACGAATTTTACAAAAGGCTTTACCGATCTTACTTACGGGCGACCATCGGATGTTGCATACAGAGGTTATGAACTCACTCGTTTTTTTGTGCAATTACTTTTACGCTACGATACACAACTGATGCAACACCTGAATGAGCGTACTTATCGTTCATTTACCGAATTTGATTTCAGACCGGTATTAAACAGTACAAGCGGCAAACCCGATTATTTCGAAAACAAACGTATTTACATTTTGAAACGGAGCAACAATCTTGTTTCAAGAATGAACTAAGAGCACGCCCTATAACATTCTCTACCCGGGTTACAACAAAGCATTCTTGTAAGTGTTAGTTATACATGACGCACAAGAAAAAACATTTGCCCGAAAAAATCTGCATCGTTTGTCAGCGACATTTTAGCTGGCGCAAAAAATGGGAAAAAGTCTGGAACGAAGTAAAGTATTGCAGCGACCGATGCAGGAATAACCGCCAAAAATCTTTCAATCAGTTACTACCACTTGACTGAAAGATTTTTCTTTCAACATTATCTTTCGCATAAAAATAAAAAAGCCGGCTGCTTTCGCAACCGGCCTTGTCGTCTATCTGTTCGTACCTCTATTTATTATTCCCTTGCAATTTTAATGAGCTTAACCACTTTGCGGTTTGTTCCTTGCATTACCTCTGCAAAGTAAGTACCCTGTGTATATTTCGATCCCACTTCAATTACCTGGCCTGCATACAAATTCTCTTTCACCTCAACAATACGTCCATTCACATCCACAATTTTCACCGTTATCTTCTGTTGCTTATCGCTGCTTTGCAATTGCAAACGGAAACTTGAGAGCGATGGGTTGCCGAGAACTTTTACGTTGAATATATCAGTAGCAGTTATGACAGGTGTTGGATCTGCCATCCTTATTGCAGGAGCTGTTCCATAATTATCGCCACGTACAACAATGTTACCGCCCGTTAACAGCATTCGTTGCGTATTGGAACCTGTCCATTTGCTTGAAAACAGTAAAGTGCCTCCGTTAAAGAGAGTTACTGCAATTTCATCTGTATTGCCCGGCTCTCCACGATCACGCATGCTTACACGTAAATCAAGATTACCACCCAAAGCAACCGGAGCCAACGGATTTGTAACATCAGTAAGATTGGCCTTTGATAAGAACTCAGCATAACGGTCAACTACAGGTGTTGATGTGCCACTAGTACCCAATGATGTCATTGAATTAGACTTAATCTGGTAAGTACGTATTACCCCCCCTACATTTCTACGGAAAATCATATTAACACCTCCCTGCAGGTTTGTTCCTTTCTTATTGTACTTCACATTTAAACCAAAGTTCATTTTTAAACCCGGAGTTGATGCATAAGTACCTCCAGACTGTGTAGGCATAATATATCCACCGCCTGTAACAAAATCACCCAAAGGTTTATATACAGTAACAACAGTAATCGTATTAACCGGAGCTTCGCCTATATAGTATCCTTCATCAATTACAATACCTACGTTATATTGAGCAGCATCTGCAGTATTGATATTTACCGGCCAATTATAAGACACTACACCTACTTTCGAATCGCTGCTGTTAATTAATGCAGGTGTTAACCAACCTGATATGTCCGTAAACGTACTTCCATTGTATAATACAAATTTCACACGTGCATTGGTTATATTACCAGCATAAGCATCCGTTGCAGAATTACCGGTTACAGCAGTTATATCAAGAATGCTTGCCTGTAATTGTACAGTTGCTGTACCACTTGTTGCACTGGAAGTAGCCTGGAACTGTGTACCGATGTATTCTGCTCTTGCATCTTCATCCTGAATATCAAAGTCGTCCTCATCGCTTCCAGCAGAATAAGTTGCATCCCCGGCAAATGAGGTATTAACCTTATACCCGCTAACATCCGGATTCTGAGTCAATATTAATGTTACTGAAGCTATGCCCGATGCATTCGTTACAGCTGTAACGTTTTGCGATCCAATAGTAAATGAAATCGTTTTACCACTTAATGAGTTGCCGGTCATCTGGTCAGTTAATTTCGCTGTAAGCGTTTGCTGATCTGAATACTGTTCGCTGTAATCACCTGTGTATACAAGTGTAACAGGGCGTTTATCTACAGTAACTGTAGCAGAGCATGTTGATGAGTTGCCGTTCACATCAGTTACCGTCATGGTTACAGTATATGAGCCTGCTGCTGTAAACAGGGTTTGCGAAAGACTATATCCAGCAATTGTACAATTATCATAACTGCCATTATTCAATGCATTATTTGCAATAGAAACCGTTCCTGACTGATCAAGATAAACTGCTATGTTTTTGCATATTGCTGTCGGGGCAATATTATCAACCACTGTTACAACTGCATTGGCTGTTGAACTATTGCCGTTTACATCTGTAACTGTTAACACTACATTATTTGTACCTACGTTGCTGCAGTTAAAGTCTGTTTTCGATAGTGACAATGTTGCTATGCCGCAATTATCACTTGAGCTGTTGTTTACTGCTGCGGCTGTTGTGCTTGCTGTGCCTGCTGCATTCAGATAGATGGTTACATTTTGTGCTATTGCAGTTGGTTTTTCATTATCTGTCACCACAACGGTTTGGGTTACTTCAATTGCTGCATTGCCATTTACATCGGTAACATTCCACTTGATAGTGGTTGTGCCAACTGGATACAAGGCCGTTAATGCTAGACCATCACTGCGAACGCCTGTTGGTGTACCTACTGTACAATTATCTGTTGCGCTTGCACTTACTGCAACTGTTGCACCACATACTCCCGGATCGGTGTTGACTGTCTTATCGCCATTGCTGGTGATAACCGGTTTTTCATTATCTGTTACCACAACGGTTTGGGTTACTTCTATTGCTGCGTTACCATTTACGTCTGTAACATTCCACTTGATAGTGGTTGTGCCAACTGGATACAAGGCCGTTAATGCTAGACCATCACTGCGAACGCCTGTTGGTGTACCTACTGTACAATTATCTGTTGCGCTTGCACTTACTGCAACTGTTGCACCACATACTCCCGGATCGGTGTTGACGGTTTTATTACCATTACTGGTGATAACAGGTTTTTCATTATCTGTCACCACAATGGTTTGCGTTACTTCAATTGCTGCATTGCCATTTACATCCGTAACATTCCACTTGATAGTGGTTGTGCCAACTGGATACAAGGCCGTTAATGCTAGACCATCACTGCGAACGCCTGTTGGTGTACCTACTGTACAATTATCTGTTGCGCTTGCACTTACTGCAACTGTTGCACCACATACTCCCGGATCGGTGTTGACTGTCTTATCGCCATTGCTGGTAATAATAGGTTTCTCATTATCTGTTACCACAACGGTTTGTGTTACTTCTATTGCTGCGTTACCATTTACATCGGTAACGTTCCACTTGATAGTGGTTGTACCAACTGGGAATAAATCAGTTAATGGTTTACCATCACTGCGAACTCCGGTTGGTGTACCAACTGTGCAATTATCTGTTGCACTTGCACTTACTGCAACTGTTGCACCACACACTCCAGGATCGGTGTTGACAATCTTATTACCGTTGCTGGTGATAACCGGTTTTTCATTATCTGTTACCACAACGGTTTGGGTTACTTCTATTGCTGCGTTACCATTTACATCTGTAACATTCCATTTGATGGTGGTTGTGCCTACAGGGTATAACGCTGTTAATGCAAGACCATCGCTGCGAACTCCGGTTGGTGTACCTACTGAACAGTTATCAGAAGCGCTTGCACTTACTGTTACTGTTGCACCACATACTCCCGGATCGGTGTTGACTGTCTTATTGCCATTGCTGGTGATAACAGGTTTTTCATTATCTGTTACCACAATGGTTTGCGTTATTTCAATTGCTGCATTACCATTTATATCCGTAACATTCCATTTGATGGTTGTTGTGCCAACTGAATACAAGGCGGTTAATGCTAGACCATCGCTGCGTACGCCCGTTACTGCTCCTACTGAACAGTTATCGGTTGCACTTGCACTTACAGTTACTGTTGCACCACACACACCAGGATCGGTGTTGACTGTCTTATCGCCATTGTTGGTGATAACAGGTTTAATTTTATCTTCAACGGTTACATATGCATATCCTGATGCCTGATTACCATTACCATCATTCACCGTAAGTGTTACTGTATTCTTATTACCAGTATTCATGAAATGATTACCTAAACCAGAAACATCATCGGTTGTAAATAGATCCCATTCTGTTGTTAAAGTTGTAAATGCATTAGCACCAATTCCTAATGGGTTTGTTGTGATACCATTTCTCACGCTAGACTTTCGCCGTAATGTGGCATCTACTGTTGTATAGCCTCCTGTGCCTGTCCAGGCAGCTCCGGGATCATTCCCAATTTTACCAATAATGTCAACAAATTGATTAGTTGTGTTATTAAACAAAGCAACTGCATCATTACCATTGAAGGTCATCATTCCCAGTGAAGTAGCTGCACCTGAATAACCAGTAGCAGAAGTGTTTTTATAAACAATAGTAGCACCAGGAGCAAGTGTTCCTGATAATGTATTAGACGCTGTTACAGAATTTGATCCATTTGAATAAACCCTCAAAGAATAATTTGCAAGGTTTACCGATGATGATGTACCATTATAAATTTCAAGATATTTTATGTTGTTAGGGCTTCCGCCTTCAACATATTCCGAAATTATCAATTCTAATGCCGACGGCTGATTCGTATTGTTACAATTAAACGTAAATGGAGTAACTGATACTAAATTCACAGTTCCGCAATTATCTGTACTGCCGTTATTCACATCAGCCGGAGAAATTGAAGCATTTCCACTTGCATCGAGCTGAACAGTAATATTTTTTGTAATTACTGTTGGAGCAGTGACATCTTTCGCTGTTAATACAACCGTCTTAATATCTGTTAAGCCTGCAGCGTCGGTTGCGGTAACGGTTATGTTGTACGTTTGATTATGTGCTAACGGAATAACTGTTCCTGCTACAGGGCTTTGCGCTATTGTTACCCCGGTACAATTATCTGTTGCAGTACCAATAACATTCGGAACAACAATTGAACAACTTGTATTCAGATTTACATTTTGATTAGCTGCTGGCGTTAACACAGGCGGCGTTACATCCTTCGCTGTTAACACAACTGTTTTTACAGTTGTATTGCCCGAAGCATCCGTTGCTGTTACAGTAATATTTGTTGTTTGATCGTGTGTTAAAGAAATTGTAGAACCGGCAACAGGGCTTTGTGTAATTGTAACTCCTGCACAATTATCTGTTGCAGTACCACGTACATCCGGCACAACAATTGAACAACTTGCGCCAAGATTTACATTTTGATTGGCTGCAGGTGTAAGCGATGGAGCAATATTATCAATAACAGTAACGTATGCTGTTCCTGTAGATTGGTTACCGCTGCCGTCGGTTACAGTTAAGGTAACCGAAACGGCTCCAGTTGTAAATGTATGAGTACCTAAGCCACCTGTAGCATCAGTTACAAATCCATCCCATTCAGTTGCAGGATTAAATGCATCTGAACCATTATTATCACCTTTATTAATTGAAGATTTGCGTCTGATTGTATTATCCGCTGTTGAAGTTGATCCAGTGCCCCACTCTGTACCGGGGTCAGTTCCTATTTGACCAATAACATCAATTATCGTCGAACCTTTAACTAATGCAACTGCATCATTTCCATTAAATGACATTACAGAACTTGTTTGATCTGTCTGACTTAATATTGATGCATTTGATGATCCATTTGCAATCACGTAAACATCACCTGCGGCTATAGTTCCTGTTAAACTAACTGAAGTAAATGAAGTTGATCCATTAAAATATACACGAATTGCATATCCGCCTGTACCTAAATTGATTGAAGAACCAGTACCATTATATATCTCAATCGCTTTATTATTAGAACTACCCTCTATATATTCTGTAATAAATAATTCAGTTGGAGCAGGTAGAGAAACATTACTACAATTAAACGCATCAGGGCTCACACTCAACGTAACAGGTCCGCAAACATCACTGCTACCATTATCCACTTGGGCTGCTGTAATGCTTGCATTGCCTGCAGCATCAAGATTTACAGTGATATTCTTTGTAAGTACAGTTGGCGGAGTAATATCTTTAACCAATACAGTTGCATTGGCAGAAGCTGAATTGCCGTGAATATCTGTAACTGTGAGAGTAACTGTTTGACTACCTAAATCTGCACAGGTAAAGTTTGTTTTATTTAAAACAACACTTGCTATACCACAGTTATCTGTAGATCCATTATTTATTTGTGCGGCAGTAATAGTTCCGGTTCCTGCTGCAGTAAGATTCAGCGTAATGTTTTGAACATTAACAACAGGATTTGTATTATCAATTACTGTAACTGTAAAAGAAGAAGTTACAGAGTTGCCATTTACATCTGTTGCAGTATAAGTTACTGTTGTTGTTCCCACAGCAAACGTAGTTCCACTTGTATGCGAACTTGTAAATGTGCTGATTGCACAATTATCCGAAGGAGTAGGCGCAGTCCAGGTAACAATTTTATTACATGTTGTGCTTCCTGCGCCTGTATACACCGAAATATTAGAAGGCGTATTAGAAATAACAGGATTTTGATTATCGGTTACTGTTACAACCTGTGTTGCGGTTGCTGTTCTTCCGTTTACATCTGTTACTGTCCATGTTACGGTTGTTGAACCAACAGGGAAGCTTGCAGACGCATTGTTTGTTACACTTGCAACTGCGCAATTATCGCCAGTGGCCGGAGTGCCAAGTGATACGTTTGTTGCTGCACAACTTCCATTATCTGCATTAACATTTACTGTTGCCGGTGCTGTAATGGTTGGGTCCTGATTATCGATTACTGTTACAACTTGCGTTGCGGTTGCTGTTCTTCCGTGTACATCAGTTACTGTCCACGTTACTGTTGTTGAACCAACAGGGAAGCTTGCAGGTGCATTGTTGATTACACTTGCTACGCCACAATTGTCAGCGGTAGTTGCTGAACCTAACGCAACATTTGTTGCAGTACAACTTCCATTGTCTGCATTTACACTTACTGCAGTTGGTGCAGTAATGGTTGGATCCTGATTATCAGTAACCGTTACAACTTGCGTTGCGGTTGCTGTTCTTCCGTGTACATCAGTTACTGTCCAGATTACAGTTGTTGATCCAACAGGGAAACTTGCAGGCGCATTGTTTGTTACACTTGCAACTGCACAATTATCGCCGGTGGCCGGAGTGCCAAGTGATACGTTTGTTGCTGCACAACTTCCATTATCTGCATTAACATTTACTGTTGCCGGTGCTGTAATGGTTGGATCTTCGTTGTCTGTAACGGTTACTGTAAAACTTTTTGCATCTGTTCCACAACTATTGGTGGCAGTTACCGTAACTGTAGTTGTTCCAACAGGGAACAACGAACCTGAAGGATGCGAATAAGTAAAGTTTGGAGCCGGTGATCCTGATGCATTAGCGGCAGTATATGTTACAACAGCACCACAAAAACCAGGATCATTATTTTTTGAGATATTACTGTAAACAGTAGTAATTACAGGCGCCTCATTAACAGTTAAAGTGCCCATTTCACTTGCATACTGCCAATCGCATCCATTAAAACTATATCTGTACGTATAATAATAGTTGCCTGCAGCTGTTGGAGTAAAACTGTACTGATATTCATCATTATTTCCGTTACTACCTGAGCTGTTAAATGATGCGGTAACCCATGTAAACGAAGCGGAATTATTTGTGGTGCCGTATCCAAACTCGGCAATAATATTTGTGCTTGGCGAACCACTACCCGGAGTTATACCTGGCTCATAAACCTGGCCATACGCTGTAAGAGATTGTCCAAGACAAACAGTAGCGGTTAAAGGGTATTGAAGATTGACATAGTCAAGTTTGCTTTTTACAATTATTGTACCCCCAAGACTTTGAGTTGGACAACTACCGCCGACTGTTGTAACTGTATAATTAAACGTACCGAACTGCACGGTGGGTGTACCACTAATTGTCAATACATTTCCAGCAATAGACGAGCTCACACCTGCTGGCAATCCTGAAACATTTACGCTGGTTGCACCTCCTCCAAATTCGTATTGTATAGCAGTAATTGCTGTACCCTCACATACTTCCTGGGTATTATCTCCAGATGCAAGGGTTAATGTATGCGGTACATCAACAGTAAGTGTTCCCACCTGCGGAGTGTATTGCCAATCGCATCCATTAAAACTGTACCTGAATGTATAATAGTATACTCCTGCGGCAGGAGGAGTAAATGTGTACAGATATCCATCATAGCTGAAAAGACTTGCGGGACCATTAAAAGCTGCAGTTGCCCATGTAAACGAGCCAACATCGTTAGTTGTTCCATAGCCGAATTCTGCCACAATATTAGGACTTGCAGGCCCTGAGCCTTCTGTTACTCCCGGCTCGTATACTTCAGAATAAGCAGTATAAGAATTACCAAAACAGATAGAAGGGGTTAACGGAGGATCAAGATTAATAACATTAAGTTTACTCTTAACAGTTATTGTACCTCCAATACTTTGTGTCGTACAACTATTACCCGTAGTAGTAACGGTATAGTTATATGTTCCAAAAGATACTGTTGGTGTACCACTAAGCGTAACAGTATTGCCAACTATTGAAGGGCTAACCCCTGCAGGTAATCCGGAAACGGTAACTCCTGTTGCACCACCGCCAAATGAGTATTGAATCGGAGCTATTGCAGTGCCTTCACAAATAGATTGAGAAAGAGATCCGGAATTATGTAAAAGTGTGTGATTAGAATTTACCGTAAGTACACCACTGTTTTGCGTTGTTCCATTCCAAAAACCGTTGGGGTAACCACCGTATTGCCAAGATGTACACGAGCTTAATTTATAACGAAATGTATAATAGTATGTACCTGGAGTGGAAGTTGAAAATGTAAATGTATATTCATCATTATTTCCTACTTGAGTATTAAAAGTAGCATTACTCCAATTTGTCCATGTTTCTGGATTAGTATTAGAAGTATTGTAACCAAACTGAACTTCTACACCTGAACCCTGTCCACCACCTTCTGTAATGCCCGGTTCATATACTTGTCCATAAGCAGTAAAATCCCCGCCCGCACAAAAATTTGCGTTTGACGGAAATTGAAGGTTTGCATAATCAATGGTATTGACATTAATAGCAACTGGATTAGTGGTAAATGGATAACCAGGAGCATTGTTTTGCCCACATTGACCACCACTTCCTGCACGAGGTGTAAATGTAACCCTGCAAAAATAATATCTTGTTCCGGTAGTAGTAGTTAATGGTGTATAACTATTTGTAGTCGTTTGTGAAGTTAAACTACTAGAGGTTTGAACAGTAACAGTTGAACCACTAATTACGTTTGTATTTGAAGTATTGTAATACCAAGTATATGTAATATTGATGTAGCTACTTGCTCCTCCTCCTAGCTCACAAGTTGTCATTGTTGCCGTGATCGGAGATGCGGTAGAATTCAAACACAAATTTTGATCAGAATTTGCCGGAACAGAAATTCCGCTTGGATATATTACACCATCAGTAAAATATGCATAAGCAATTAACCCACTTGTTATTCCAGTTGCTTTTAACCTTAGTGAATCCCCAGGACAATCACAAACCGTCCAATTTGTAACAAACGCACCATTTGCATCAGCAACGACTGTCCACGGTAAATAGGAAGAATCAGCAGTAACTGTATTACAAGGGCTGTTGAGATTTTTAACCTTTAGCTGCACTTGTTCAAATGCCTGAAAACCCGCACCAGTAAAGACTGCATTCGATCTGGGCGCATAATCAGGTTTATCACTAATCACTGTTGCCTGCCCAACAACCCCACTCATCATCCCAACACTTATCACAAGCATTGCAAAACGAAGCAATAGTTTTTTTGATTGGATCAGGAAATAAAAAGGCGTTAGCAGTGCATTTAAGGCATGCTGATTAACTGACAAGCGGAGCAGTTGCAACATAAACAGTGGTTTTAGTTTGGGTGGTTTGCCCGGAAAAAAGGATTGTGCGATGCTGGTTTTGGGAAGGAGTGGATAAAACTATAAACACACAGACATAACTGTATATTACACGTAAGTTGAAGTTCGATCTTAAAAGGTAGTGGAAGGTTTCAGAGGATTGGGATAGACCGGATCAAATGCATTTAGCAACTGGCTTATCAGTAAAGTATGAAAATAAAAGAAATAATGTGTTCTTACAACTGCCTCAACAGATATATTTTGCTGTCATATATTCCTTTCAACATTTGTGGCAGTACCTGTACAAACAACGAGATAACTTAGATTTGTCAATCGTTTATGAAGCTTTATCTCACTCCTGGTTATCAATGCATTGCTTCCTGGCTTTCGGCCAAAGGCCATCATGCTTTTCCGTTCCAGGAAGAAGCATGGCAACATATTGTTTCTAGTAAAAGCGGATTGGTAAATGCTCCTACCGGTTGCGGTAAAACATTTTCTGTATTTCTTGGTTCCGTTATCCGTTTCATTAACCAGCATCCAACCGATTATAAAAGCAAATCAAAAAATGGCCTGCAGCTTTTGTGGATCACTCCTTTGCGTGCCTTGGCAAAAGATATTGGCCGGGCAATGGAAGAAGTGATTGAGGAACTGGGCATGAGCTGGACTGTTGGTATCCGCAACGGCGATACAACGCAGGCAGAACGGGCAAGGCAAAAAAAACAATTACCCGAAGTACTCATCATTACACCTGAAAGTCTGCATTTGTTTCTTGCACAAAAAGGTTATGCCGATGCATTTAAAAATCTGCAACTGATAGCTGTTGATGAATGGCACGAACTGATGGGAAGTAAACGAGGTGTACAGGTTGAGTTAGCAATCAGTAGAATTGTGAATAGCCATCGGAAGTCAATGGCGACTAAGCCACCAATGATCTGGGGCATTAGTGCAACCATCGGCAACTTAAGCGATGCGAAAGATGTATTGCTCTCAGCAATTAGAGAAGAAGGCGTTATTGTAAAAGCGCAAATGAAAAAACAGATCGTAGTAGAATCTGTTTTGCCCGATGAAATAGAGAATTACCCTTGGGCCGGTCATTTAGGAATAAAACTCATACACAAAGTAATTCCCATTATTGAACAAAGTAAAACAACACTCATATTCATCAACACAAGAGGCATGAGTGAGCGTTGGTACCAGGAGTTACTCAATCATGCACCTGAGTTTGCAGGAGCTATTGCATTGCATCACGGCAGTATAGAACAGGAACTACGTTTGTGGGTGGAAGAAGCATTACATACTGCCAAACTCAAAGCAGTTGTTTGCACGGCTTCCCTCGATCTGGGTGTCGATTTTCGGCCGGTCGAGACCGTTATACAAGTTGGCTCGCCGAAAGGTGTATCACGCTTTCTGCAACGAGCAGGACGTAGCGGTCATAGCCCCGATGCTGTAAGTAAAATTTATTTTCTGCCAACACATTCGCTGGAATTAGTAGAAGCAGCTGCCTTAAAAAATGCAATTGATGAAGAACTCATCGAAAGCAAAGAACCGATGCTGCTTTGCTTTGATGTGCTGATACAGTATTTGAATACGCTTGCAATTTCAGATGGTTTTAAACCAGAAGAAATTTTTGCAGAAGTAAAATCGACTTACTGCTACCGTGATCTGTTGCAGGAAGAATGGGAAGAAGTATTGAAGTTTTTAACAGAAGGCGGTAAAGCTTTGCAACAATACGATGATTATAAAAAGATTGAAGTAATCGACGGGCTGTACAAAATAACAAGTCGCCGTATTGCAATGCAGCATCGTTTAAACATCGGTACAATTGTAAGTGATGCCATGCTGAAAGTAAGAATGCAAAGCGGTGGCTATGTTGGAGTAATTGAAGAATATTTCATCAGCCGTTTAGAACCCGGCGATTGCTTTACGTTGGCCGGAAGAAATCTTGAATTGCTACAGATAAAAGACATGACCGTATTGGTAAAGAAATCAACTTCTAAAAAAACAATTGTACCCAGCTGGAACGGAGGCCGCATGAGTTTAACGGCTAACCTTGGCCGTAAGTTAAGAGAAACGTTCAATGATGTTGCTGACGCCGGTAAAATAATGGGGTCAAAAAATCAGGCACCGGAGCTTGTTCATCTCTCCTCCTTGTTTCAATTGCAGCAACAGTTGTCGCATATTCCAAAAGATAATGAACTGCTTATCGAACATCACGAAAGCAAAGATGGTTATCACTTACTTGTTTATCCTTTTGAAGGGCGGCAGGTGCATGAAGCTATGAGTGCGATCCTCGCCTACCGCATTGGTAAAATTGCTCCGCTTACTTTTTCCATTGCCATGAACGATTACGGATTTGAATTACTATGCGATCAACCCATACCTGTTGACGATACCAATGCAAGCGAATTGTTTACACTCAATGATCTTACTGCCGATATTCAACGAAGCGTTAATGCAACAGAAATGGCAAGACGCAAGTTCAGAGATATTGCAGTTATTGGTGGCCTCATTACACAAACTGCTCCCGGCGAACAAAAGAAAGCAAGACACTTGCAGGCTTCAGCAAGTTTGTTATTCAACGTGTTCAGCGAATACGATTCAAAAAATGTATTGTTGCGGCAGGCTTACCAGGAAGTATTCGATCAGCAAATGGAAGAAGTTCGTTTGCGGAATGCATTTACACGTATTGGCAACAGTACAATTGTTATCACCGTTCCGCAAAAATTTACGCCGCTTTGTTTTCCGATTATTGCCGATGGATTAAACCGCAACAATCTCTCTTCCGAAAATATTGAAGACCGCATCCGTCGAATGCAGGCACAACTGATGAAGGATTAAGCACCGTAAACTATTCTAGAACACTTCACAAGTTCAACTTTATCGTTACATTTATCAAAACAACCTCCTATGCTTAAAAAAATAGTTTACGTATTAATTGCGGCATTGGTCATCATTCAATTTATTCGTCCTGAAAAAAATATTTCTGCCGGTCCATACGCAAACGACATCAGCACTAAGTTTGCAGTTAACGATAATGTAGCATCCATTCTTAAAGAAGCTTGTTACGATTGCCACAGCAACAACACTGTATATCCGTGGTATGCCAATGTACAACCTGTTGCATGGTGGTTGGCCGATCATGTGAATGATGGAAAAAAAGAATTAAACTTTTCGGAATTTGCGGGCTATACAGCCAAACGCCAGCGTAGAAAGTTTAATGAAATTATGGATGAAGTGAAGGAAGGAAAGATGCCATTGAAGAGTTACACTCTTATTCATACAAATGCAAAACTTACCGAAGAACAAAAGAATGCATTGTACAAATGGTGCGAAGAAAATATTGCAACCTTGCCTCCTGCAGAACCCGAACAACAATCGGACAATAACAAAAGTGAACATAAATAAAGAAGCCCCGAACGGGGCTTCTTTATTATTCGGTCAAATACTTTCGTTGAAACCAGAAAAGCAGCACAAACACAATTGCAATAATAAATCCGAAAACAGAAGACCATACATCAATGGCCAATGCTGAAAATAAAGGAAAGCCAAACTCCCCGATTGAATAAACAGTAAATCCGATTTTCTTTTGCTTACGCATTTGCATGGCACCCCATATGCAAATGAGTGCTGTAATAATTGAAACAATCAATATCGCTTCACGTATTTCGTACTGTCGGAGTGTAGTATCGGTAGACCATTTTAAAAATCCTCTGAAAGGTTTCATTTCTCTTGTTTTCTCCAGCGCCCTTTGTTCATTTACCTGCTTTACACTAAAAGGAATAATATAATAACCAATCACAGCAGTAACAATCTGGAAAGCACTCCCGATGAAACTCAGAATGGTTAATACATTAATGCCTTGTGGCGTTGATGGTGGTTCCACATACGAACCTTGCAGATAATCTTTTTGCTCCATGCCGTTTTTCTTTCAAAATAAATCATTTCTGCAACACATGCGTAGAAAAGCACAGCTTACATTTGCATGCCAGCATGCAACAGCCAACATATTTTCAACATTTCAATCAAACTCTCTGGCTTTCGCCTGAGCGCTGTATTTTTTGGGAAGAAGAACGCTGGCTCATTGTATCGGATATTCATTTTGGCAAGAGCGGGCATTTTCGCAAAGCAGGCATTGGAATACCGCAAACAGTTTTTAAAGAAGATCTGCACAGGCTGGTAACACAGATCCAGTTTTTTAAACCCGCACAATTAATCGTTGTGGGCGATTTTTTTCACAGCCACATCAACAACGAAATAAAACTGTTTGAAAAATGGCGTAACGATCTTGCAAGCCTACCCATTCATTTGGTAAAAGGCAATCACGATATTCTGGAACCAAATTGGTACGATGCGAATACGATCGTTGTTCATGAAACACAACTTGTAAACGGACCGTTTGCATTTATGCATGAACTACCGGAAGAAGCAACAACAACAGGTCAGTACATTTTTACCGGGCATATTCATCCGGGCATTCACATAGCAGGATTGGGTAAACAATCATTACGTTTTCCTTGTTTTTATTTTGGCGAACAGCATGCCGTATTACCGGCTTTTGGAAGATTCACAGGTTTACACGCTGTGCGTCCGAAGAAGAAAGATAAAATATTTGCCATTGCTGAACAGCGATTGGTTGAACTGCAATAAATACGTGCATCATCAGTAACAGAATTTTACATATCGCCCATGCTCCTATTTATGCACATCCGCTGCCGGAAGGTCATCGTTTCCCTATGTTGAAATACGAACTGATACCTGAACAGCTGCTGTACGAAGGAAGCATTACACAGAAGAATTTATTTGCACCAACTGTTTGCGCCGATGAGATCGTTCTGCTTACACATGATAAAAACTACCTGGATAAATTAAAGCAACAAACGCTTTCTGCAAAAGAGCAACGGCATATCGGCTTTCCGCAATCGCCTGCATTAACAGAACGTGAACTCATCATTACACAAGGCAGCATCGATTGCTGTCATCTGGCATTTGAAAACGGCATAGCCATGAATGTTGCGGGAGGAACACATCATGCATTTGCAGACAGAGGCGAAGGCTTTTGCTTACTCAACGATTTTGCAACCGCAGCCAATTATCTCTTACATCAAAAACTGGCAAAGCAAATTCTTATTGTTGATCTGGATGTGCACCAGGGCAATGGCACTGCAAAACTGTTTGAACAAAACAACAGTGTATTTACCTTTAGTATGCATGGTGCACACAACTATCCTTTCCACAAAGAAACCAGCGACCTTGATATTGGTTTGAAAGATGGTACAGATGACGGCATTTATCTTCCGCTTTTGCAAAACACATTGGATATGCTGCTTGAAAAAGTAAAGCCTGATTTTGTTTTCTACTTATCCGGTGTTGATATATTAGAAACAGACAAGTTTGGTAAATTGAAAGTAACCATGCAGGGCTGCAAACAGCGTGATGAAATTGTGTTCAGCAAACTGCAGCAACATCAAATACCTTGTACCGTTGCAATGGGTGGTGGTTATTCGCCCGATGTACGAACTATTGTTGAAGCGCATTGCAACACGTTTCGTTTGGCGAAAGATATTTATGGTTTGAATTAGGAAAGAAAATCAAGAGACAAATTCCAATATCCAATCAGCAACCACCCTTCAATCCTGAGCGAAGTCGAAGGACGTTCAGGACTCGCTACTTACCACTATCGGCTTACAGCTGATTTCGTTTTCTCTTCAGCTTTTGCGAATCGATAAAGAAGATCATCCGTGCAGTAAATTCATTTCCTTGTGGTGATGCCAAAACACGTGCAGCATTACCCCAATACGTTTTATAACGGTCGCCATTAACCGGGTAATCATTTGCCAGCCAGTTTTTCCAACCAATAACAAAACGGCTTCCGTAATTAAAATCCCAGGTATAGAACACATCCACATTCCAAGCATTAAAGTTTTGATCCTGCCCCGGAATAAAAGCACGGTCGAGATACCAGCCATCATTACTTACATTATGGAAACTTACATACTCCACTTTGTTCCAGTAATGGCGTGCACGCAAGGTTACATTCATGCGGCTGGTAAAATTGTAAATGCCGGTAATGAGTGTTGTAACATCACGGTTACGTCTGCGGCCGATGATAGGTTCACCGTTTGCTTCACGCATAAATGCATAACCAAACTGTCCACGATCGTCCTGCAAACGCCAATCGATATCCATACTTAAGCGATCGCTGAAACGATAACGTAATCCTGGGTTGGCAACAATGTAAGGATCGTTCTTAATATCAACCGACTCTGCAAAACCAAATGCATAACGGAAGAACAAACGCTTGCGGCTGTCGCTGCTTCCACTCAAACGTAAAAAGCCCCAGGGCACCTGCCGCAGGTAACGGCCGGGTGTACGTAATTCAAAATAATTTTTCTGCCACAGTGGTTGATAAATAGCGGTTGCACTCAGATCCCAAAAATTTTTAAAGAACCAGAACGCTCCTGCATTGTATTGCACATTGGTAAACACAAACGGTTTATACAGCATCTCGTGCCGCACAGTAAAATTAAAATTGTACGAGATAAATTTATCCGTTGGAGTTAGCTGATTATAGCTGATGCGAAACTGATGATTTACTTTATTGGGAGCACCGAGATAACCAAGATCATTCGGATCGTAGCGGTCACTTTCTATGTTACTTAAGAAATTGTACTGGATCTTTCCACTTACTTTTCCAAGACTCAACATTGTTTTAAATCCATTATAAGGATTCAGCCCTGATATTTTGCTGTAATCGAATTTACCTTGTAAACCATAACGGTTTCGCTTATCAAACAGGTACACATCCAGCCCCGTTACATTTGCATCTCTTGCTACACCGCTGCGTGTAACATTGGCATTGGTTAGTGTTATTGATGAACGACCTTTCAACGCCTGATCGATGACGATTAAATTGTAATTGGTTAAAGGTTCTGTTTGTACACGCTGAACTTCTTTTGTGTTGGTGTTTTCAATTTCAGCAAACATCGACGCACCTACTGCATTAAATACACCAATGCCCAGCTTCTGTTTTGTTCTTCCTGAAAACTTTGTTGCATTGAACAACTGCACAACACCGGGGTTGGAAATAATACGTGTGCTGTCTGTTGAGCCCATGCTTCTTGCTTTGTAATAACCTGATGGCGTTGCACCAACCCTTCGTGAATAAAACAACCCTGACTTATTAAATATTTCTGTGCCTTCGGTAAAGAAGGGACGGTTTTCCTGGAACTGTACTTCGTAAGGCGTAAGATTATTTACAACGTTATCGCTTATCACCTGTCCAAAGTCGGGGATCAAGGTCATATCCAATGTAAAGCTTTCGTTGATGCCATACTTTACATCCATACCACCGTTGCGCAAAAACTCATTTACTCTTCCTTTTGCAGTTGGTACTGTTCTGTAGCCCGCCGTAACATAAGGCAGAAACGATAAACGTAAAGGAGGTGTAAGATTTTCCAAACCACTTAAACGGCCAAACTGATTTACAAAACCATTTTGATTAGGATTGATGTTGTTCCAGTAAGAGCTTTCGTTACTGCGACGGACATAACGCTGAAAGTTAAGCCCCCAATCCTGCTTTTCTTTTTTTGCAAAGCGAAGGGAGAAATAAGGAATCTTCATTTCCACAACCCAGCCATCTTCACGCATGGTTACTTTACTTTCCCAAACTGCATCCCAACTATAGTCGCTAGGCGGACCAAACGATGAATTTCTGTTTGGACTCAAACGGCCATCGCTTTGTACGTTTCTGCTTGTAACTAAAAATTGAAACCCATTCTGATCATCGTTATACGTATCAAAGAAAACTGAAAAATAATCTACATCCTGCAGGTTTTCTTTATCTCGTGCAGTTAACTGCGTACGCACCAGTTTCGGATCGTCGTACAAATAAGCACCAATGTAAATAGAGCTGTTATCGTACACAACATACACTTTGGTTTTGTATGCCGATGGCTCACCATAATTTGGACTGTTTACGATAAAGTTTTCTGCAACCGGTGCTGTTTGCCAAAAGGCTTCATCCAACACACCATCAATTTTTGGAGCCTGTAAAATTTTATTGGCCTGGAGACTTCTTTCCGGTTCATTTCCGGCAAACAAATGAAGGGTGGCAAGCAGTGAGATAAGGGTTACAATCAGTTTCATAAAGAGGCAAGCTACTAAACAAAACCGCTCACCCTTTTCGATTTGGATGAGCGGCTTAATATGATGAGTTGCCCGACTTAAGCCGGGGGCAACTCATTTCATTTAATTCATTTTCTTCTTGAGGTTATTTACCTGATCCTGCAGGTTGGTTACCAAAGAAGCCAGATTGGTAACATCCCAACGCTGCTGCTGGTTTACACGGCTCAATACCATTTGCGCACTCCAGAATTCCAGGACATCTTCAGCATTTACTGTATATGGCTGATAAGTGGGATTATCGCTTACCAAAGTAAGTTTGTTTTTGCTGCGGTTGCTTTTCAATACCCGCTTGTACACCACCCCTTCCGATTTACTGAGGATGATGTAGGCATTGTTGTTCTTAACATCATCGAGGTTATGCACTTTCTCTCCCACAATTACGCTGCCGCTGGGTGTTGGCAACATACTATCGCCCACAATTTCAAATGCACGATAAGTACCGCCGCTGAGCATGGGTAATGTAAAAGTATTCAGCTCGTCCAGAAACTCCGGATCGGCATAGCCATTGAGATAACCTGCTGCTGCTTTTACCGGCACAAAATGAATGACATTGGTTTCTGCCATCATCTTTAACTGACGGCGTTTGGCAAGATAACTTCCCTTGGTTTCGCTCAGGTCTTTACGCAGCAGATCATCAATACTTACTTTAAACAGATCGCTTACTGTTTCCAGCACATCATAATTCGGCTCGGCACGCTCCTCATCGTAGGCGCCTACCAGCGAACGCTTGATACCGATCTTCTGTGCAAACTCTTCCTGGGTCCACCCACGCAGCTTGCGCAGGTATTTGAGATTTTGATTAGCAATTGCCATAGCTTACTAATTTTTATGGCGCTAATATACTAATTATTTTAGCTTGACAAATTTTTATTTCTTCCCCTTAACATCACTGCTCACAAATTTCCACATGAGTATTGATAACAAAGACGCATCAACAAAACAACAGCGTACTTTATTCTACAAATCCAGATGATCTTATTCAACATGGTGCAGACCATATTTTGCCAACTCCCTAATAAATCTCACTTTTACGCTGTATAAGAAAGGAACAGTTTATGGCGAAGAGTATTAAAAAGAAAGAACAACCCATCATCCTCATTACCAACGATGATGGCGTAACCGCACCGGGCATCCGCAACCTGGTGGAAGCAGTAAAAGATTTAGGAAAAGTAGTGGTGGTTGCTCCTGATAAACCACAGAGTGGAATGGGCCATGCCATTACGATTGGTTTTCCATTGCGTTTACAGCGTGTGCATTTAATGGATGATGTAGAAACATGGCAGTGCAGTGGTACACCTGCAGATTGTGTTAAGCTTGCAGTTGATAAAGTTTTGCACCGCAAACCCGATATCTGCCTCAGCGGTATTAACCACGGTGCCAATCACAGTATTAATGTTATTTACAGCGGTACTATGAGTGCAGCTATTGAAGCAAGTATTGAAAGCATTCCGTCGGTTGGGTTTTCCTTACTCAACTACAGTATGGAAGCCGATTTCAGCGGTGCAAAACAGTATGCCCGCCAGATTGTGCAGCAGCTGCTTAAAGGCAAGCAGGACAAACATCTTTGCCTCAATGTAAACTTCCCCAATGTAGATGCAAGTTTAATTAAAGGCGTAAAAGTTTGCCGGCAAGCATATGCGAAGTATGTAGAAGATTTTGATGAGCGCAAAGACCCTTCAGGAAAAAGTTATTACTGGCTTACCGGCGAATTTAAAAACTTCGATAAAGGAAAAGATACCGATGTTTGGGCCCTCGAACACAATTTTGTAAGTGTTGTTCCCGTTCAATTCGATCTTACAGATTATAAAGTCAAAAAGAAATTAGAAACCAAACTGAAATTCTGATGCTGAAACTGGATAAACTACCTTTTGGTATTGCGTTAGGGGCACTCGCTCCCATCTTAGGTCTTGTAATTTATTATTTTGTAAAAGCACCATCCATCAGCTTTGGTGAGTTTGTAGAATTTTTCTTTACCAATAAAGCAATGCTTACAGCTGCAGGCAGTGTTTGTTTAATTGCAAACATTATTCTTTTCACCTTGTTTATTAATTCGAGAAGAGATAAAACAGCGGTCGGCATTTTTGCCATGACGGTGATGTATGGCCTCATTATTCTTTACGCCAAATTCTTTATGTAAAAAAACGGGGCTTACGAAAGTCCCATTTTTTTTCTACCGGTTTCTTTTCCCTGTTTATTATAGAAGATGATCAGGCTCAACTTTCCCATGGCATTGTACAACTTCCATTCGTTGTAGCGGATGCCGTTTTTGTAAGCACCTTTCCATGTGCCTTCGGTAGTGCGGTGTATCCACACACCATCACGCAAACCTTCTTTATAATGACCAGAATCCTTTGCAATACCATTCTCGAAATAATTCATGTAAAGGCCATGATGCAGACAATCGTTAAATGCAGGATGATAATGCAGCATATCTGTACTGTTAATATGTACAAGGTCGGCAATATCACTTGTGCGCAATGCTCTTTGCTGAATAAACGATGAACCTGCCTGCAAAAACTTTACAGCATCCCTGCCCTCTTTTTTATAACGGGCTGTAATAGCAAACGAATAATTTTTCGGATGATTCAGCTCCACCTCTCTTTTAACCCGGTGAAACAGATCGGCATTGTAAGTACGCAAAGCAATTAACTGCCCTGCCGCATTCCAAACTTTCCACTCGCCGTTTGGTACACCTTTTATCAAATGCCCCTGATCGAGTAACTGGCCATTGGCGTAACTGCTTTGCCAGCTGCCATGCAGTTTTCCTTTTTTGCCGGTGGCACTGTATGCAGAACCATTGTTGGTTACAGCCTGCAGACTTCCGTCATTAGTTAAACTGAAAGGATAACTCTTAAACAATGAATGACTAAATGTGAAAACTGAAATTTCGACCGGAAGCTTTGGAGGGTTGCCCGATGCGTGAAAATGATGCTGAGCAAAAGAGCCTTTAAATATTACACATGCAATAAAAAAACCGAGTAAATTTTTGTTCATACGCTACAATCTGTTGCAAAGTTAAGGTGCACTAACACCCGATAGCACAGATTGCAGTCAGTTTTTTTCCTGCTTCATAACATTAACAAGCTGTAAAAAAAAAGGTCGCCAAAAATGGCGACCCGTAACCCTTGTCTATTTGATTATGACTAAATTCTCAGGCTTATTGTTTAACGATCAATGTTTCTTCAACAACACGTGTGCTGTTTTCGATTGTAAACACAGCCGGTTTTGCTTCTTTTGAGCTGATGATTTCAATGGTAATACCAACAAAACCTAATTCTTCGGTATTTAATTGGTATTTACGTTTGATGTTTACACCGCTTACATTTTCCTGGTAGAGAATTGCACCGAATTCATCTTTCACTACAACTACATATTTTTCGTTTGCTGCGTTGTTCAAAGAAAGTTGAAATACAGGCTGATTATCTACACGACCGATCATTTTCAATTCAGCACCAGGAGTTACACCATTTACTGTTGTTGCGTTCGCACTGAATCCTGTTGTTACAGTTAACAAGGTTAATAAACCAATTACTGCATTTTTTACTGTTGTTTTCATTTTACTATGCTTTAAATTTTTAAAATAATTGTTTCTTTTTTCAAAGGCAAAAATCGCATAGAGGAACAAGTATCGTTGGAGCAAGCAGAATTGTCAATTTTTGAACTCCGGAGATGTTTTGTACGGACCGATGCTTTTGAGTGTTTCAGCATCATTGACAACACAAAAGTAAACCGCAAATAACTGCAGCACAAGTCAAATAAACGCAGGTTTTATGGCCTTAAATTTAAAAAAGGCTTTCGTAAACACTTGCCAGCAAAGGGTTTCAGCATTTTTTCTACATGATGCCCAATGGCTGTTTTGATGCTTTGTTAACTCTATGTTATGGCTTAGTTTACGCATAAAACGGCAGATACAAGAGATGTTTATCTTTGCGCAAACAGACAACAACTGGCCCAAAGAAGTTATCGTTAAGAACATTTACATGAAGTATTACATTATAGCAGGCGAAGCAAGCGGCGATTTACATGGCAGCAATCTTATTAAAGAACTTCATCATAACGATCATGAAGCGGTGATCCGTTGCTGGGGTGGCGAAAAAATGCAGGCAGCAGGAGCCACATTGGTAAAACATTACCGTGATCTTGCTTTCATGGGCTTTGTGGAAGTAATTAAAAACATCCGCACTATTTTCAGCAATCTTGCTTTTTGTAAAGAAGATATTCTTGCACATAAGCCCGATGTGCTCATCTTGATTGATTATCCCGGCTTTAACTTACGCATTGCCAAATGGGCAAAAGCAGAAAACATCCGTGTAGTGTATTACATCTCTCCGCAGGTTTGGGCATGGAAAGAAAACAGGGTGAAGATGATGAAACAATGCATCGATCAGATGCTGGTGATACTGCCGTTTGAGCAACCTTACTATCAAACAAAATGGAACTGGCCTGTTGAATATGTTGGTCATCCGTTAATGGAAGAGATCGATCGTTTTAAAACAGAAGATCAGCAAACACTCCAGCACACAGGCGATCGATCAAAACCCATTATTGCTTTATTACCCGGCAGCCGTAAACAGGAAATACTGAAAAAGCTTCCTGTTATGCTGGATGTAAGTACACAATTTCCCGGTTACCAGTTTATTGTTGCAAAAGCACCCGGGCTCGAGAGTTCGTTTTACGACGAATTATTAAATCCTTATACAAATGTTTCTTATGTAAGTAATCAAACCTATTCGTTACTGCATCATGCAACTGCAGCGTTGGTAACATCGGGCACTGCAACATTGGAAACAGCTTTATTTGAAATACCCGAAGTTGTTTGCTACAAAGGCAACGAAATAAGTTACCAGATCGCAAAACGTTTGGTTAACATCAAATACATTTCGCTGGTAAATCTTATTATGGATAAAGAAGTGGTGAAAGAATTAATTCAGCATGAAATGAATACAGAAAATCTTGTGCAGGAGTTGCGTTCTGTTTTGCCTGGTGCAGCAAAGCGTGAAACCATGTTGCAGGATTACAAACAACTACGCTCCGTTCTGCAGGCAGGCGGTCATGCATCTTCAGCTGCTGCAAAAGCAATTCTTAACGGAATAAAGGCAGAATAACGTAACGCAGCAGCAATACCAGCATCGCAAACAGAAATACAAAAATGGAAATGCGGTTAATGCCATGCATATACTTCATCCATTGCGTTTTTTCTTCGTTTGGATCGGGCTTTTTAATGTACAGATATTCGGCAACCTGGCGTAGAATTCCCATAACACATATTTTTTAATAGCAACAACAAAGTTAGAAGAAAGTTGGGTTGAATATGACTTCAATCATAAACTGTTGGAAGCAGCTGTTTTAGTTTCGATGTGATAATTTCTCATTTGTTTAAAGACTAAACCCTGTTTATGAACTATCGTTTTATACTCCCTGCTCTTGTGCTGGGCATTTGCATTTCGTGCAACAATTCAACCGACAGTAACACTGCTGCTGCAACTACAACTACCGCCGATGGTGGCCAATCAACTGTTGAAGACAATGAATCGGCAAAGGACATTGTAAAAATTGCAGCCGGCAGTAAAGATCATACAACCCTGGTTGCAGGTTTAAAGGCAGCACAGTATGTAGATGTAATTTCCAATGCCGGACCTTTTACGGTTTTTGCGCCCACCAATGCAGCATTCGATAAATTACCTGCAGGCACACTCGACAATTTGTTGAAACCCGAAAACAAAGACAAGCTCCGCAGCATTCTTGAATACCATGTATATGTGGGCGTGTTGAAAGATGCATTGATGAGTGATGGACTTACTTATGGCATGGCCAGCGGACAAAACATTACTATTGGCAACAAAGATGGAAAGATGACAGTGAACGGCATTAACATCGTTGCTACAATTCCTGCAAGCAACGGAATCATCTATGTAACAGACGGCGTATTGCTTGCTCCTGCAAAATAATAACCCTTTGAAATAACCATATCAAAAGAGGCATCCAAGCAGATGCCTCTTTCTTTTTATGAACAGCAAATTAATAAACAGGTTGATCGTTTGCTGATGCAGCAATTTTTATTTGCATAACCGTTGCAATAGAATAAGCTCTTTGTTTTGCCAGCAATGCGTTAGCACCTTCGAACAATTCATCTACCGTTGTATTAAACAGCTCGATCCATTTTTCGAAATGAGAAGCTTGCATTGTGTGTTTTGCATTCAGAGCTGTATGCGCCTGCATTGGGTTTCCGGTATACCCGCCACTATGAAAAATAATATTCTCCCAAAAACGATACATCACCGGTAAATGTTTTTCCCAATTCACATCCACCACTTTGCTAAAGAAAAAGCTGATCGTTTTATCCTGTTTTACTTTTTCGTAAAAGCAGTTTACAAGCAACACAATATCATCGGTTGTTTCAATATCTTTTTTCATCGAATGTGTTTGATGTTTAGCACAAAGAAGAACCTGCTCTGCATCACAGATCCTTGCGTTGAAATTGTTTTACCGAAAACCAAACAGGAACCATTGCCCACAACAAGAGTACAATTGCCGATACCAGCATTCCCAACTTACCGCCAAAGAAATCGCTAAACACTGCACCGGTGTAACCCATCATTGCCGAAATATCCAACTTTAATAAGATTAAAATGCGTGAAAGGTCAACCGGGTTGAGCATGGTTAATGCGATCATCGGCTTTTCCAGCGGATAATCGCTGAACTGAAAAAGCAATAACATTACAATGGCATCGTAAATGAGTGTAAAAGCAAACCAGGTTAAAATTGATACGCCAATGCCTCTTGCCTTATCTCTTGTTTTTACAGATGCAAGCAAAGCAATGCCCGTAAAAATGAGCGTTTGAAATAACCCGGAAATAACCAACACCAATCCCGTTGCCGAACTTTCGTAAATAAGCACAGGCAACCCTACCCCAATTAAAAAAGCAAGCGAAAGCGATAATGCCAACCCGCAATAAATACTCAGCCATAATGCTTTTCGCTTTAAAGGCTGCGCCACAAGCAACTCAATAAACTCTGCTGAGTTGTAAACATAAATGGTTGAAAAAATTATGCTGATAAGCGGCACAAAAATGAGTGCTATGTTCATAAGGCTTAATACGCCTTTGGTTGAATTGGCATCGATGCTGAACATACCGAAAGAGATAACAAGCAACAGCAATGTGTAACCCATTACAATGCGGTTCTTCAGCAAATCGAGCATTACATATTTTACGATGGTGCGCATACGCTGTTGTTTAATGTGTTTTCATTACATGTGCAATTGCCTGTGTAAGTTTTACCTGGCCGGTATCTTGCTGCAGCTGCTCTATACTTTTATGAAACTGCAGTTTACCATCCTGCATATAAATGACCTCTGTTACAAGATCATCGAGTTCGCTGAGGATATGCGATGTGATTAAAATAAGTTTACCTTTTTCTTTTTCGGCAATAATTTTTTGTTTGAGTATTTCCGACGAAAGCGGATCGAGTCCGGCAGTCGGTTCATCAAGGATCAACACATCAGGATTAAACAGAAAGGCCAGCGATGCACTTACTTTTTGCCGGGTACCACCACTGAGTGTACGCATTTTCTTTTGCGCCAATGCAGGCAACTTAAATTCTTTTACCAGGTCTTCATCCAGCACATTACTCTTACGAATGTCTTTCATCATATCCATCACCTGTGCAATGGTCATGTTATCGGGGTAACGACCGATCTGTGGCATATAACCGATCCGTTCACGGTAATGCCAGCTGTGCAGAATATTGTGCTGATCGAATGTAATAAACCCACTATCCGGTACGACCATGCCCAGCATAGTTTTAATGAGTGTTGTTTTACCACTTCCGTTGGGACCAATCAATGCAATGGTTTGTCCTTTATTGCAGGTAACACTCACATTATCGAGTGCCTTCAGTTTGCCAAATGTTTTTGTAACGTTCGATGCTATCAGCATAGCTCAGAATTTTAAAGGTTTCATCAACGGATTATCATCTTTCAATTCAACAGGTGTAAGTGCAGGCATAACTTTTTCCATCTTGTCGATCAACGATGAAATAAAACTTCTGTACAACATCATGCTCGACGGATTGCGTTCGGTGATCATTGCATACAAACTCACCGGCCGGTATGGCACATCGCCAATACCATTTCGGTTAAGATCGTAGCCCTCATATTTATCCCAGTAATTTTTTTCAAACCTGCTCAATACCAATTCGCCATTTGTAGCCACATCAAAAGAGTTGCCGGTAAAATTGTTTTGCGTAATCACATTATCCATGCAGTTGGCCTGTATCTTCATTGCCCAGCCATTTTGTGCAAACGTATTCTTCTGCATTTGTAAGCGGCTGCTTCCTTCCATCATCACCCCTACACTGTTATTCTGAAATTTATTGCCTTCGATAGTGCCATCACTGATATCTTTTAACAGAATACCATAAGCTGCACTACCCCAGTTATCGGCAAATGTGTTTTTATACATGTTGATGTGGTTGGAATACATTACTGCTACGCCTGCTCCGTTATTACGAAATGTATTGGAAGTATAAGTATCACTGTTGGAAAACATAAAATGTAATCCGTAACGAACATTCTGATAGCTGTAATTATTTTTTATGTGTGAGTTGGTTACAAACTCAAAGTATATCCCATCCCGATGACCCGTAATTGTATTTCCATTAATGAACATACTGTCGCTCTTCCAGCAATGAATACCATTGGCCGAACTGATTTCATCTTTTGCATCGGAAGAAAGCCGGTTGCCTTCAATTACACATGCTGTTGCATGCTGCGAATAGATGCCGAAGAATGCATATTCAAAAACATTATTTCTGATAACTACGTTTCTGCTTTCTGCAATACGCACAGCCGCAATATCCATATAACTGCTCCTGCCTGAGTAACGAAAACAGATTCCTTCCACTGTTACATTATTGGCACGAATGGTCAGTATCTCGTATTTTTTTTCGCCATCAAGTACAGGCAAGCCAATACCTTTCAGGTGAATTGTTTTTGCAATAGCAATGTGCTGCTCTTTATACACACCGGGGTAAATGTAAATTGTGTCACCCACAGCTGCAGCCTGTACAGCTTTCTTTACCAAACTGTACATTTTGCTTTTCCCAACTGTAAGTGTACGGGCTTTTACAACGTTGAGTACACAACAGCACAATATGGTTATAAGTAATCGCATCAGGGTAATACTTCTTTCCAGGTAATTGTATTTGCTTTCCATGCAGCTTGTACCTGTTGCATGGCTGCTTCTGTTTCAAAAGCTGCAATCGTACCGCCCATCGGTCCACGAACAGTATTGCCCTGCAGCAGAAAAGCTTTTTCTGCAGGTATTAATTTTTCTGTTTGTGTGTAATCGATAAGATAAGTGGCAGCAATTTCAGTAACTGGCACTTCTTTTTTATTGATGAATGCAAGCAGGCAATGTGTATCATCAAACTTGTAAGCTTTTCCTTTTTGTGTTACCACTTCTGCCCCAAACTTTTTATCGCTGATGATCATTTTGCAAAAGTGACAGGCATCTTTGCCATAAGCAATGGGTTGCGGTTTTACATTGCACGACTGTAATAAAAAAATCAAAGCCAATGTAAGTACAGCATTAACAGGTATCTCTTTTTTGTGCGACAATCTGAATTCAAAAAACAGCATCACAACCAATAACAACCCGGTAAGCAGAAAAATATATCCACCAACATCGGGAAAAGAATACGCACCAAAGTTGAGCAGTTGTTTAAACCCTATCAACGGTGGCTGATAAGCCATACCCGGCACAACAATAGCAGCGTTGGGATCGAGATTGTGTCCATAATCATATTCCCACCGATAAAAATCGAACATGGCAATAACACCAAATGCAACAAACAATACAACCCATGTATAAAAAAACCAGCGGCGATTGATCAAAAAAGTTAATAATCCAAACACCGCAAACGCAGCAATAACGTAAGGCAGAATCGTAAATTCAAAAAAATCTTCGGTATGTAAAGTGCGCATGCCAATGTAATGGTTCAATCCATTTACCACATCTACATCGCCACCAATTTTATGCGGATAAATTTTTAATCCCAATCCTTCAGGGTATTGTGGCGCTGTTAAATCAATTCGCCATAAAGGAAACAACAGCGACACAGCTAAACCTATTGCACAGAGCAATGAAATATAGCGTGCTTTAACCGACAATTTGTTGTTCATCTTTCGTGTTTTAATTTTCTGTAAAAAGGCCGGCCTGCTGCCGGCCCTTACAGAAATGATAATCATCTATACTTGAGATCGCTTATTTTTTTGCAGCCTCTGCTTCAGGTGCACCTTGCTTACCTAAACTGAATGTAAGCGGCACATTACTTCCTGCAGGCGACACACGCACATAGCCCTGCATTTCCTGGTGCAATGCACTACAGAAATCGGTACAGTAAATGGGATATACACCCACTTTTTCAGGAACCCATTTTAATGTAGATGTTTCACCGGGCATAATGAGTAACTCAGCATTTAATGCACCTTTCACTGCAAAGCCATGTGGTACATCCCAATCCTGTTCGAGGTTGGTTACATGGAAGTATACTTCATCACCTACTTTCACACCTTCAATATTATCGGGTGCAAAGTGCGAACGGATTGATGTCATGTACACATGCACTTTGTTTCCTTCACGCACCACTTTTGCTTCTTTCTCGCCTTTGGCTACGTAAGGATGATTGTTCTCATCAATCTTATAAATCTTCTGACTCTTGTCTTTAATAAGCGATGCGGGCATTGATCCTGCATAGTGTGGCTCACCAATAGTTGGGAAGTCGAGAATCAATTCCATTTTATCGCCACTGATATCGTAGATCTGTGCACTTTGTGTTAACTCCGGACCGGTAGGCAGGTAACGGTCTTTCGTAATTTTGTTGTAAGCCACAACATATTTGCCAAATGGTTTGCGTGTATCGCCACCGGGAACAGATAAGTGACCAATTGAATAGTAAGTAGGTACACGATCCAGCACTTTCAGTTCTTTCACATTCCACTTTACAATTTCACTGCTTACAAAAAAAGAAGTGTACGCATTACCGTTTGCATCAAACTCAGTGTGTAATGGTCCGAGGCCGGGCTTCTGTACTTCACCATGCAAAGCTGCTTCGTAGTTAATTACAGGAATACCGCCAAAATCGCCATCGTATTTCTTATCAGCAATTGCTTTTTGAATTTTTGTGAAAGAGAATACAGGAATTACTGCAGCCAGTTTACCACTACCAACAATGTATTCGCCTGTAGGATCGGTATCGCAACCATGAGGCGATTTAGGACAAGGAATGAAATAGCAGATATCCTTCAAGATAGCAGGATCAAGTACTGTTACTTCTGTTCTGATCTCGTGCTTTGCAGTATGTGTTTTTTCATCCCATTTGTTATGTGCATAACGAACCTGTTGTTTAACACCTTTACCTGCTTTCAAATACTCTTCTGCTTTTTTCCAGTTAACAGCAAGAATAAAATCTTTATCACGTTGCGATGCATTTACTTCAAGCAACGTGTTTGCCTGTTCGCTGTTATAACAACTGAAGAAGAACCAACCATGGCTTGGTCCTTTACCTGCACGGCTGAGATCGAAGTTTACACCGGGCAGTAATAACTGGAATGCAATATCCAGGTCGCCTTCTTTACCAATGCTTACAAAGCTGATGGTTCCTTTAAAGTTTTGTTTATAAGAAGCAATAGGTACATCCTGGTTATCTCCAACAGGAACACTGAAACGTGTACCTGCAACGAGATACTCCGAGTTTTCTGTAATAAATGGAGAAGAGTGGTTACCTGCACTATTTGGCAACTCCAGAATTTCTGCAGTGCGAAAAGTTTTATTATCGATACGTGCAACACGTGGTGTGTTGTTGGCATTACCAAAACTCCAGCGTCCGTCAATTTCACCATTTGTTTGTGAAAAAGAAATATGATGCAGATCATCCCATGGAACAAAACCGTTCGATGTCATTAACATGGGTTTTGTTTCTTCGCTGTAACCCCAGCCTTTTTCAGGATCAACAGAAAAAACAGGAATTACACGGAACAATCTTCCACTTGGCAAACCATACACACTCATTTGTCCGCTGAAACCGCCACTTACAAAATTGTAAAACTCATCGTATTTGCCGGGAGCTACATAAGCCTTTGCTGCGTTACCGGTTGCAGCTGCACCACTTGCACCTTTTGGTTTACATCCCGTAGTATATAAGGCAAGCACCGGGATCGCTAAAAGCAGTAGTGTTTTAAAACGTTTCATTTGTTTTGTATTAAGAGTTAAAAAGAATTGCCTTTGTTATTTTACGCCATCGTTCTTGCGCATAAATTCATAAATGTGTCTTGCATCATCATCAGTTAATCCCTGGTTGGGCATGCGCACCAAACATATTTCCAGTTGTGCCATTGCTTCGGGGTCTTTGCTTAACATTTCATCGGTGTTGGTAGCGAAATTCATGATCCATTCTGCAGTGCGGCGTTTGGTAACATCTTTCCAGCCCGGACCAACTAATTTTTCTTCACTTAGTTTATGGCAGCTTGCACACTTTACATCATACACCTTATTACCAGCTTCAGCCATCGTTGCATCTAAGGTTGCGCCTACATCTACTTTAGTAAACTTGCCAATACCACGGTTAGGATCGTTGGATGGATTTTCAGTTGCTGCCGGTGTTTTGTTTTCAGCTGCATCGCTGCTTTTGTTTTCGGTTGATGAGTTGCTGCCACAGGCATAAATGAACCCGCAAACACCCAGTACAAGAAGTAACTTTTTCATATGTGACTATTTTTTTGTTTTTTGACAGAACAAGATTACTACGGTGTAAAACCTCGCATTATGATTGAAGTCATAATTAACCACCGCCCGTTGTTCATGCCAGTTAAAATGCAATTTTTGCGCTATTAGCCCTTTATTTTTATGACGTAAATCATATAATACAGTGTTTGCAATCACTGCTGCATCCGGGATGCGGAGGCTAACTTGCCTCCATGTCACAAACCAATACCTGTATCATTGATACCGATCTGCTTCTTGCCTGGGGAGCAACGTTGCATAACATTGAAAAGGGGCAGGTACTTTTTTGCGAAGGCAACAATGCCCACTTTTATTACCAGGTGGTAGAAGGCCGAATTAAAATGTGCAATTGCAACGATGAAGGCAAAGAGTTTATACAGGGATTTTTTGAAGCAGGTGAAAGTTTTGGCGAACCACCATTATTCGATGATGCTACTTACCCCGCCAGTGCAGTTGCCGATACAGACAGTATTGTTATCCGTTTACGAAAAGAAAATTTTCTGCAGTTACTGAAAGATAATTTTGAAATTCATTTTGGCTTTACACAAACGCTTGCCAGGCGTTTACGTTTTAAATCGATGATGTCGAAAGAAATTTCATCGTATGGTCCGTCGCACCGCATCATCAGTTTATTGAATGAATACAAAAAAAGCCACGGCATTCCGGCTAATGAAAAATTAAAAATTGATTTAACACGCCAGCAAATTGCCGACATGACGGGTTTACGTGTTGAAACAGTTATCCGTTCCATTCGTGAGCTGCACGAAAAAGGCAAACTGCAAATCGAACGGGGAAAAGTATTCTGTTGAGCCTGTTTGTTACAACCTCATCTTTTACTATGACTTTAATCATAAGCAATTTTCATCTCTTTCCTGTGCTTTGCATTTGATATGAGCTTTACAAATTTTTACAGTAAGTGGACCCGCTTTGCATTATTCAATTTTGTTTTACTGGCAACGTTGGGTGTTTTACTGCGTTACAAAATACTGTTTCCCTTACCGTTTGTTGAACAGAAACATTTGTTGCATGCACACTCTCATTTTGCGTTTGCAGGCTGGGTAAGTCTTGCATTATACATTGCGGTTATTTATGTTTTGCAACCTTCAGAAAAAAGTCTTCGCCGTTTCGAATGGGTATTGGTGGCACAACAAATGAGCAGCTTTGGCATGTTGTTTACTTTTCCGTTTACGGGTTACGACACAGGCTCTATTGCATTTTCAACTGCTTCCATTTTTGTATCGTATGCATTTGCCTTACTTGTTATTAAAGAAATACTGCAGCGAAACATTAGCGCCATCAGTCGAAAATTTATTATTGCAGGGCAGCTGTGCAGTGTTGCTTCATCGGCAGGTACATTTCTGCTGGCTTACTTAATGGCAACACGCAACCTGCAGCAGGATCTGTATTTCGGTTCGGTTTATTTCTACCTGCACTTTCAATACAATGGTTGGTTTTTGTTTACAATAGCCGGGGTCTTTTTTGCAGTTATTCAAAAAAACAGCAACCCGGCTGATGCAATACTCATCAACCGCTTTTATTATTTGCTGCTTGCTGCATTAATACCTGCATGGTTTCTTTCGTTGATGTGGATGCGTATACCTGTATGGATGTATTACCTGGCAGTAACCGGGGCTCTTCTTCAATTGCCTGCATTGTGGTACCTGCTGCAATTTGTTTACCGAAACAGAAAAACATTCAATGAACAATTGATGCCTGTAGTAAAATGGTTCTGGATAATTGCAGGATGTGCGTTTGCATTAAAAATTCTGATGCAGGGCTTATCTGCCATTCCGCAATTAAATGTTTATGCGTTTGGTTTGCGGTCAATCGTTATCGGATTCCTGCATCTTGTATTGCTTTGTTTTGTAAGTGTGTTTATTGTTGGCTGGTTGCTAAAAGAAAAACTATTAGTGCTGCCCGGCCGTACTGCAACAACTGCAGCATGGGTATTTGTAACAGGCGTTTTGTTTAACGAAGTTATTTTAATGTTGCAGGGAGTAAGAGCCATGCAAAGTCAGCCGTTTAACATTGCCAACTATTTTTTGCTTGTATCGGCATGTATTATTCTAAGCGGATTGCTGGTTTTATTACTAAAACAACCTGCACTTAAAGCGACTGCTTAAACCGTGGGCGTACAGTGTATTTATCCTATATTCGGGTAACTATACTACTGTTTATGCGATTGCCACTGTTGTTATTGTTTGCGTTGCTGTTGTTCAGCGCCTGCGCAAAGAAAGAAAAGCCGTTGTTCGTTGCCGTGCCTTCTGCCCAAAGCGGCATTACGTTCAACAACGAAATTATTGAGAACTCCCAAATGAATATGGTCAACTATCAATACCTCTACAATGGCGGTGGTGTTGGCATTGGCGATTTCAACAACGATAACTTACCCGATATTTATTTTACCGCATCCATTGCATCCAATCGTTTATACATTAACCGGGGCAATCTTAAGTTTGAAGATGTTACGGAAAAAGCCGGTGTGGATGGAAGTAAAAAATGGAGCCGTGGTGCCACTGTTGTAGATATTAATAATGATGGTCTTTTAGATATTTATGTTTGTGCAGCTGCCTGGCAAAGTGCCGAACTGAAAAAAGATATGCTGTATGTAAACACAGGTGTTGATCCTGTAACAAAAATTCCTTCGTTTAAAGAACGTGCAGCTGAATATGGTTTGATTGACACCGTTAGTACACATATGGCTAATTTTTTCGATTATGATAACGATGGCGACCTTGATGTATACCTTGTAGTGAACGATCTGAACCAGGAGTTTCCGAACAATTTTCGAAAAATTAAAAATGATGGCAGCGGTTTTACCAACGATATTTTATTTCGCAACGATTGGAATGATACACTAAAGCATCCGGTGTTTACCAACGTTACAAAAGAAGCCGGCATTTTGTGGGAAGGTAATGGCCTTGGTATAAGTGTGCTTGATATTAACCGTGATGGCTGGAAAGACATTTACATCAGCAACGATTACCTCAGCGGAAACATCCTTTACATCAACAATAAAAACGGCACATTCACCAACCGCAACAACGAGTATTTTAAACACAGCAGTTTAAATGCAATGGGCAACGACGCAGGTGATATTAACAACGATGGCCTGCTCGATATTGTTGAAATGGATATGATGCCGGAAGATAATTACCGGCAGAAGATGATGTTTAATCCGGTTGATTACAACTGGTATCAATATTCCACGCAGTTTGGTTTTCCTTACCAGCTTGTACGTAATACACTGCAGCTAAACCAGGGGCCACGTTTAACAGAAAATGATACGATTGGTGCACCTGTGTTCAGCGAAATTGCTTACCTCGCCGGCATTGCCAATACCGATTGGAGTTGGGCTGCCTTATTAGCCGATGCAGACAATGACGGTTATAAAGATCTGATGACGACGAATGGTTTACCGAAAGATGTTACCGATCTTGATTTTGTTGCTTACAGAGAATCGCAAACTGCAACAAGTATTGAAGAGTTAATTCAACGGCAGCCTCCGGTCCAGATCAGTAATTACATCTATCGTAACAATGGCAACTTAACCTTCAGCGATCAAACATTGGCATGGGGCTGGAACATACCCACCTACTCTGCCGGTATTGCCACTGCAGATTTTGACAATGATGGCGATCTGGATGTGATCATCAACAATACCAACATGGAAGCAAGTTTGCTTGAAAACAAACTCAACGAAGCCCAACAAAGAAAGAATTATCTCCGCATTCGTTTCCGTGGCGATACATCCAACATCAACGGCATTGGTGTATTTGTAAAACTCATGTACAAAGGAGGAGAACAGGTTGCAGAAAATACACCTTACCATGGTTACATGAGCTCAACCGAAAACATTCTGCACTTTGGTTTAGATAGTATTGCTAAAATTGATTCCATAGTTGTTTACTGGCCCAATGGTAAAAAAGAAGTAGTGAAAGATGTGGTAACGAATCAAACAATCACCATCAGTCAATCGGCCAATGCACAACCCGATAACGAAGTACAGGCATCCATTGCAGTTACCAATCTGTTCAGTAACATCACCTCACAAACAGGTTTAGATTTTTTTCACAACGAATACGATTATGTAGATTTTAATACACAACGTCAGCTGCCTTTCAAGCTTTCACAATCAGGTCCGGCTATGGCAGCAGGCGATTTAAATGGAGATGGTTTAAGCGATATTATTATTGCCGGCAGCTTACCCGAACCTCCTGTTGTTTACCTGCAGCAAAGCAATCATCAGTTCACTAAACAACTGCTTACAACAACTAAACAAGCAGCCGATGATGCAGGCATCTGTTTATTTGATGCAGATGGCGATAAAGATCTGGATGTATATTTCTGCAGCGGTGGTAACGAATTACCTAAGAACAGTGTTGGCTATGCCGATCGTTTGTTTATCAATAACGGCAATGCAGTTTTTGTGTACGACAGTATAGCGCTTCCTCTTCTCACAAACAGCAAGTCTTGTGTAAAAGGTGCCGATTATGATGGAGATGGTGATGTTGATTTATTTGTTGGAGGCAAAGCTGTGCCAGGTGAATATCCAAAAGCAGAAACAAGTTTTCTCCTGCGCAACAACAGTAAAAAAGGAGTCATCACTTTTGAAAGAGTTACTGCTAAAGTGGCGCCGGAATTAACAAGCATCGGCATGGTAACCGATGCAGCCTGGAGCGATGTTGATAATGATGGCGATGCAGATCTGCTTGTTACAGGTTACTGGATGGGCATTCGTTTTTTCCGTAACGATAAAGGAACACTTGTACTGCAACAAACTTCAACCGATGCTTTAACGGGCTGGTGGAACAGTATTACAGCAGCCGACATGGATAATGATGGCGACATGGATTATGTTGCAGGCAACTTTGGCAACAATGGTTACTATCATGCAACAGAAAAGCAACCGATGCATGCATACAGCAACGATTACGATGGCAATGGCCGTTACGATGTGTTGTTAAGCATATGGAAACCTGCAACACTGCATGGACCTGTTAAAGAATTTCCTGTTGCATACCGTGATCAGCTGGCAGATGAAATTCCTTCCATTAAAAAGTTTTTTCCTGTTTACAATACATACGCCAATGCCGACATGGAAAAAATGTTGAGCAATTTTAACCGGGAGAACGAATTGAAATTAACGGTTACAACACTTGCATCTGTATGGATCGAAAACAAAGGCAAGTTTAATTTTGAAGTACATACACTTCCTGTGCAGGCCCAATTCAGCTCGGTATTTGGTATGGCTGTGAACGATTACAATACAGATGGCAATATGGATATTCTGCTTACAGGAAATCTTTACGATATGCATCCGAACCAGGGACGCATTGATGCATCGAACGGATTGTTATTACAAGGCGATGGCGCAGGCAACTTTAAACCTTTACCTATTTTACAAAGTGGTATTCTTGTGCCGGGCAATGCCCGATCGTTGATACAGTTTCCTTATAATGGATCAATTGCAGTTGTTGCAGCACAAAACCAGGGACGCTTACGATTATTCCATTTAAAACAAACAAGATCAACTGCTCCTGTTGAAATTGCAACAACAAACAAACTTGTACAATTAAAGAATGGCAAACAACGGAAAGAAGAATATTATTTTGGCAGTTCTTTTGGTTCGCAATCGGCAAGATTTACACTTGCCAATTAAAAAGCCCGGGCAAAACTACCCGGGCGATACCAACTACTGTATGCTGAAAAAAAGTTAGAAATAAACAAAGAACAACTGAACATTTTCTGTTGCCTGTCCCGGAACTGTCGATTGCATTACAGCCGACTTAGGTGTGTTATTGGAATGATATTGATAGTTGTAGTTAACTGTTTCTTCCAGCAAACCATCTCTGTCTTTATGTATTTCGCTTAAAATATTATTCGGGTTAACAGCTAACCACAACAGGTGCAACACATCGTTTACTTCATTCAGCGGATTAATTTTAGCGTCGTAGGTATAAGCAACTGTACCACTTGAAATAAACTGATTCGGGTTTAAAGGATCCTGTACAAAAAAAGATGTTTTGGCAATATTTCCCTGAGCGTTGTAATCAAATCCGAAACGCATCCATGGCTGACCTGCAGCTGTTGTGATGGTGATTGTTTTTAACCGCTCATCGAGGTACGCATAATCTGTTTGCAGCAAGAGATCACCAGCCAATGTTTTAAAAGCAGCTTCTTTTAATTTGCCCTCCACATAAACAGGTACAATGCGGATATCTTCATCCGAAATAATTTCACTTATTTTTCCCTGTTGGTTATAATGAACCTGGTAATTAACCAGATCGCCCGATGTAACAAAACTGTTTCGCAACTGTACTGTTTTTACTGTGCCGTTGCTGTTGTATTCAAAAATCAGCTCATCGTCTGTTGATACAACTGTTTTAATTTTTGTAACGGGTAAAGGTTCGGAAGTTGGTTTTTTGCAGGAAATGAAAAAGGAAGAAGCACTAACGGTAATCACAAGCAGCCATACTGCTTTACCAAGGTTGAATTTCATACTAAAGGTTTAATGATGATAAGGTTTGCAAATTTCGTTTTTTGTTCTGCCATTACAACCACATGAATATGTGAAAAAGAGTAATTGAAAACTTGCTGAATGGTGTTTGGTTAGCAACTGTAATTTCTACTTGATTATGACTTTGTAAAACTCTTTAATTTTCCGTCCAATCACAATCGCATAAATATGTGAATCATTTTGTTTGTTTATATACGCTCTGCTGAAAACAATGTTACTGGCTTTGAAAAATTATTTTACAACCACAACAGAGTTCTCATACCCATTCTCCCATGCTCTTTGTTTGTTTGCCGGATCAAGGATCCATTCACCATCTACCACAAATTTGTACAGATGTTTGCCTGGCTCAGCTTCTGTTTCCACTATCCACTCGTTACCTGTCTTTTTCATTTTTGCAGCAGAAACAGACCAATCGTTGAAACCACCTGCAACTACAATATTTTTTGCTGTTGGATAACCTTTTAGCCGGAACGTTACTTTCACCAATTGCGGCACCTGTGTTTCATGCTCTGCAATCAACCGCTTTAATTCATCTTTCCATTGTGCATTGGTAGTTGTTTGCATGCTTTGTTGCATAGCAAGCAAATGCGCTTTGTGCAAAGCCAGTCTTGATTGAATAAGTGTATCGGGTTGTACTCCTACTGCTTCCCAGTTTGTTTTTGTAATGGGGTTGATTGCCCTGCCGATTGGCAAAAACATATTGAAGTGAGAGGTAACATTAATTGAACCACCCGGATTGGCGCCGCCTCCTGTTACTTCACCCATGATCGTTGCACGTTTTAAATTTTTAAGATCATAGGCCATTTCTTCTGCACCTGAAAAAGTTCTTCCACTGGTTAAGATGTAGACAGGCTTATTGAGGTATTTTTTACCCGGCACCACCACCTGTGTCCATGTTTGCTGTGTAAAATTTCCATCACGCCAGTAGAGATCGTTAAGATGTGTTTTATCTGCGAAAAAATAACTGCAGAGAAAAGGGATCACATTATCACTCATGGCACCGCCGCATTTACGAAAGTCGATAATGAGTGCATCGGTGTGTTGCACATAGTTCATCATGGCTGCATAAAATTCGCCTGCGTATTCTGTACCGCATAAAAATTTAAAATCGATGTAGCCGATATTTCCTTTCAGCACCTCAAGCTTTGTTACACCATAATTTTCCAACCGCAAAAATTCTGCATAGCCATTTCGTTCCTCTTCCGATATCTGCATCATGTTTCCACGGCTTACAGGTAACACTTCGGGTGAGTACCGGACAGTTACATGTTTATCGTTACAAATACTGCGGACATCATTGGTGAGTTTGGCCGCAAAGCTGTTACCATCGGTAATGCTTTCGTAAACATTAGCGACCTGCTGCCTGCGCAGGAAAAGTTCGATTTGTTTGGCTGTTTCAGGAAATATGTAACGCTCATTCATCAATTTCACTACACTGTCTACAGCTTCTTTTTTTTGTTGTGCTGTAATTTGTGCGTTAGATGATGAAAGCAGAACAAAACAAAAGATGATAAGGTTAAAAAGCTGTTTCATACATTTCTTTTTCCAAATGTAGTATTGTTGAACAGTTGCCTTGGCCACATGAACATGTGAAAATAAGATGGCTGGCTGAGATGATGTGGCAAACTATTACATCATCTCTCCTGCAGGTCAGCAACAACAGGCCCTACCACTTGTAATGTGCTTTTGATCTGCAAAAAATGACGTTGCTCATGTGCAATAAAAAACCGGAAGGTATCGCCCAGTTTTAACGTAATTAATTTGCTGAGGGTGGTAGCCACACGAATGTAATCGAGGTTAGCAGTACGGGCTATTTGCAAAAGGTTAAGTAAATGATGTTGATGATTGATGAACTCCTGCAACATGGCCAAGGCATCGGGTTGAGCAGATGGTACTGCATTCGCCGGTGATTTCATTTTCGACTTTAAACTATTATCTGACGCAGGCTTCATCAGCTGTGTAAAATAGTTCCCCAGCCAGCCGGGTGTAAACACAAGGTTGGCACCCGATTGATTTAAATGTAATTTCTGCTCAATGGCATTGATATAGTAACGTGCATAAATATTGAGATGCTCCAGCACATGTGCCACACTCCACTTTCCTGCAGCAGGCTGCGTTGTTAACCAGGCAACATCTGTGTTTTGCAATTGGCTGCATTGCAACAGCAGCTCCCGCACATCGTTTTGTAAAAGCTCAAGCAAGCTGTTGCTGTTAATCTGTTTCATTGTTTTTTAATTTTAAACAAATTTCAACAGAACGGCAGAAAGCATTCTTGGTAAAAACCAAGATTTACCGGAATCAGATTTTTACAGAACCAAGCAATTTGCTGAAGTTGGTGGCATCCATACCGAGGTAAGAAGCGATGTATTTGTGCGGAACAAGGTTGAGTATGTGCGGACTACGTTTCAACAGTGTTTTAAACTTTTCTTCATTACTGAAACACTGAAGCTCGATGTGGCGTTGCAATGCACCTTTTAATGCAAACGCTGTGGCTTTAAACAACAACTGCTGAATGAGTGGAGATGATTTACGCATGGCTTCCACTTCATCATAAGGCAAACGCAGAAACCTGCTGGCTGTAATTGTTTCGAGAAAATAAAGCGATGGCGTTTGTGTAAGAAAACTATCGGCCACACCGCTAAACGAAGGCGGATAAGTAAATACAATTGTTGCTTCTTTGTTTTCGTCGCCGATGTAAAAAGCACGCTGCACACCTTCCAATACAAAATACAGGTAACGTTCGGTTTCTCCTGCTGCGGTAAGAATGGTTTTACGCTTAACAGTAAGCGGTTGCCAGTTAGCAGTAAACCTTTCCAGTTCTTCCTGTGGCAAAGGAGAAATCTGTTGTACAAACTGTTGCAGCAAAGTAATTTCCATTGCACTAAAGATAGGCAATGAAGCTTACAGCATAAAGAAGCTTCAGTTATTTTCGGGATTACCTGTACAGTTGATTAGCAGGTAACGAACGCTGCTGCCTGTTGCTACAACATAAATATGCGTCCACATCAGATCGTTCATAAAACATGGTTTAATGTATTAACGTAACTGATGTGAAGATAGATTGCAGCAACACACAAATCAATCGCATAACTGTGTGAGCTGTTGAATTTGTTGGTTGAAATGAGGATATAAAAAAGCAGCCCCGACATAACCGGGGCTGCTTACCAACAGACAATCGCTGTTACAATAATTTATCTTTAAATGCTTTTGCCACTGCTTCGCTTTTGGAATTAACGTGAAGCTTCTCGTAGATCTTTTTAATATGGCTGCGAACAGTATCGATGGAGATAAACATTTCTGAAGCGATCATTTTATAACTGTACCCATCTACCAGCAATTGCAACACCTGCTTTTCACGATCGCTTAAATTATAATCTTCATTTTGCGATGGTGTTATCTGCGAAAACATTTTCAATACCTGTGTTGCAATAGAAGCCGTCATTGGTGCTCCACCACTCGCTCCTTCCTGTATATACTCCAGCAGTTTTGCAGGCGGCGTTTTCTTTAACACATAGCCGTTGGCTCCGTTTCTTATTGCATCAAATACATTTTTGTTATCATCAAAAACAGTGAGCATTAAAATTTTTACGTTGCCGTTTGTAGCCCGTATTTTTTTTAGCCCTTCAATCCCATTGGTGCCGGGCATGTCTATATCCATCAAAATTACATCGGGGTTCCAGGCTGCAACTTCATCGGTAACATTATCACAGTTTTTGTAAGAAGCCAATACTGTAAATCCATCGCTGCCATCAATCAACATCGTTAATCCTTCACGCAACTGCGGATTATCCTCGTACAGCATTACTTTAATCATATTGATTTTTTATTTCTACAAAAGTACAGGAAGGCCATTTGCCATCCATCACATAAACATGTGTAAGTTATCAGAAGCCACGGCCACCTGTCAAAAATCCGTAGACCTTTGGAAGAAAACGATGCAGCAACATACCTGCAGCGGCACAAATACTCAATGTTAATAATGGTACAAACAGGTAACAGAGTAAACGGTAATTGGGAATCATTGCTGTGTTCATTACTGCCCATTGCATCATATACGGCAGTAATGGAACATGTATGCCAAAAATAAAAAACGAATAGCTGCTGATGCTGTGGTACCATCGTTTACTCAGGAACCATTTTATTACACGATCGGCTCCAAACCACATACTCATAATACCGGCAAGTACAGCTACCTGGTACATAAAAATCAGTACCGTCCATGTTTGCGGTGTGTTTGGCTCCAGCTCAAAGGCCATAAATGTTTTAATAATTGAGAAGCCGATGAACACAATTAATGCAAGACCAAGACTAAACCATTGCGGTTCTTTTTCCAATGAAAAATTCCGTTTCTGAATCCATACACCCAGCGAAAAGAAAAACAATCCCCTGAAATCAATAAACGGCATATTTACAATAGAAACAAAAAACAAAAGGAATGTAAACGGCAACCAGATGTATGGAATTTTTAATACCAACCACCGTATTGCAGGGTATAAAAGATTAAATACAAACAAAGCAACAATAAACCACAATTGGTAAGCAATGGGTGCAAGCAACCAACGTTCAATTACTCCATTCCAACCAATAGCTGTATACGGCCTGTTATCGCCCAACTGATCGATACCTGCTTCGTAAACAATATTTGCAGTGTATGGAAACTGTTGCAGCAAAAATGTAAACAATAAACCCAATGCACTCCACACAAAGTAAGGAACAAGCAAGGTGCGGAAACGGTTTTTTACCTGTTGCAAATATGGACGATGATCGTATGTTGCATAGAGGTAACCCGAAATCATAAACAACATTGGTATACGAAACCGCAGTAAACCGTTTGCAACAAAATACTCGAAAAAGGTAGTAATGGTTAATGGTTCTTCTACCGAACTGAAGGGAGCAAGATAGCCGTTCTCCAGGTTGTAGCCGTGTACATACGCCAGCAATGCAATGCAGACGAATGTAAAAAAACGGAACTTCTGGCTAAGTGAACGGGTCATAATTTTTAATTAAGCGGAACGGTTAACACAACTTCGGTTCCCTCTCTTGCTATGGATGTTAATTGTAATTTTCCTTTTAATGCATCGGTACGCTTCTGCATATTTCCGAGGCCGTTTCCTCCGTCTGCATGTTTTACATCAAAACCAACACCATTATCTTTTACATACAGTACAAGTTTCTTGTTTGCAATAAACACATGTACTTCTGCTTTTGTACAACGTGCATACTTGGCAGCGTTGTTTACTGCTTCTTTAAAAATAAGAAAGAAATCACGGCGGCCTTCCATATCAATTTTCGCTTCGTTTACTTCTTCATCCGCCTTAAAATCGAGTTCAATATCTTTTGCTTCGAACACACTGGTTGCAAATTCACGCATACGTGCCACCACTTTCTGCATTGTGTCGTTGGCAGGTTTAATGGCCCACACGATATCATCCATTGCTTCCATCATCCGCTGACTGTTATCGCTGATCTTGCTGATGTATTCTGCAGTTTTGTGTGTATCGGTAGTAAGTTTAGCTTTGGCCATTGAGCTGAGGATATTGATAGTGCTGAGTGTGCTGCCCATATCATCGTGCAGATCCCGTGCTACACGGTTGCGGATTTTCTCCACTTCAAAAAAGCGTTTAAGCCGAAGACGATGCATACTGTAAGCGATCAACGCAACAATAACCAGCAGCAAGGTTATAAACCATTTGGTTTGCCAGAAAGGTGGCTTCACAAAAATGTTTAGCGTAGTAATGTTTTTTGAAACCAGTCCATCAAGGCTTTCTGCTTTTACTTTAAACACATAACGGCCGTGAGAAAGTTCATTGAAGGGAACCGATAAACGATCTGCACGGATCCAGTCTTTGTGCAGGCCTTCCATTTTATAATAGTAAATAAACTTCTCCCTGTTTTTAAAATCGAGTGAGGCAAAACTGATGGTAAAATTATTCTGATCGGAATTTAAACGTACTTCACGTAAACGCTGCAACGAATCAATAAGCTGGTACTGGCTGCCCAACAAAAAATCGGTTAACGTAACATCGGGCGGCGGATCGCTGCGGCGAAACGCTTCGGGTTTAAAAAACAACAAACTGTTTACACCCGAAAACATTACATAACCATCGCTGCAAATAAAATCGGCCTTATCGGTTAACTCGCCCATCAAAATGCCATCTTTACTTCCATAGCTTGTAAAACTTCTTCGCTTATGATCGTAACGGGAAAGACCTTTGTGTGTAATGATCCAGAGATAACCATTGCGATCCAACCGCAAACGCTTTATAGAGTTAGAAGGCAACCCATTGCGTACTGTTATTTGTTGTACTGTTTTTGCTTTTTTATTGATGATGTTTAATGCAGATGTTGCTGCATAAATAATACTGTCGTTGAGTTGCTCCAGATCGTCGCAGGAATTGGTAAAGAGTTTATTTGCTGCAGTGTAGGCTGTGTAATGCTGTTCCACTTTTCCGGTAACAGCATTAACCGCATAAATACCTTTATCCTGTGTGGCCACCCATATCCATCCATCGTTATCAACCAGTAATTTGTAGATGATGGCGCCAACACCAAGATCAAGTACAGTCCGATAATTTTTTCCATCGTACTTAATTAAACGCCCTGCCTGTGTACCAAACCAAAGCATGTTTTTTTTATCTTCTACGATGTAACGGATGGTGCGGTTATCAAATTCCGGCGGATGCAGGTATTCTGTTTTTTGTGTTTTAACATCGTGCACCATCAATAAACCAAACTGGCAACCAATAAATATTTTACCGGTTGTTTTTTGCTGACACATGCTCCATGTTAACTTATAACCATGCGCATCGTTTGCCGGCATTTGTTTGTATAACGGCGATGGATAAGGTTTAAAATTACGCCCAAGTGTAATAATACCTTTACCCCATGTGCTTATCCAGTAATCGCCGTTTTGCAGTTCGGTTAAATCGGTAACACTATATTGACCGGGTATGGCTGAGAGGTACATATTTACAATGTCGGTAGATGCATTCGACGTGTAATACAATCCCTGATCGCTGGCAATCCACAAAACGCCATCTCTGTCTTCGTACAACTGGTTGATGGCTTCGTAACGGATTCCGTAATTGTCGAGGTATTGTGTGCGGTACAACTGAAAGCCTTTGTTGATGGGATCTTTTTCGTTGGATAGGCTATAGAGATTTGCCAGACCATACAACCACAAATCGCCCTGTTTTGTTTCGAAGAAACTACGCACTTCTGAATACGATGTGTTGACACCCGTTAAACCTGCAGTATCGCTCAACGGTTTGCCACTCTCATCAAAACAATTATACTGCTGGCTCCCGGGCCAGTTAAACAACCAATGCCTTCGTTGTTTATCAATATAAATTTCGGTTACGTTATAATTTAATTGTTTGTTGTTGAGCAGGGGAAGATTTGCAGGGTTATAACCACTGTACCATGTTTGTTTGCTTGCTTCATCATAAACAACAAGCCCACTGTCGCAAACACTCCAGTAACGTTTCTTTACGGTATCATGAAAAGTATTGAACCCGATCTTCCAGTTTTCAGGCAAAGTATTCAATACAGTATTTTCGGTAAATGCATTTTGTGCTTTATCGTACTTTACAATTTTGCCGTATTGCCTTATGTTGATGTAGGTATTACCATAACCATCCTGCCACATATGAAATTCCGAACGTGCAGGAAGCGGCTTGGATGTTTTAATGGGTACAATTTTGTACGTGTAAGTTGATGGATTAAAAATACCAACCTGCCGCATAGCAAAAACGCCGAGCCACATACTGCTGCTATCATACGGTAAAATCTGGTTTACTGCAACAGTAGGTAACGGATCGCCTTTTGTACCATCGGGATCAAAGGTTACAAACTTACCACCATCGAAACGCTGTACGCCATTGCTGCCACCGATCCAGATAAAACCTTTTTTATCCTGGTAAATGCTGAAAATTACATTCGACTGTAAACCCAACCCATCTTCGGTACTGATGCGGTTAAAGGCATTAGAGAAACGTTGTGCTGCAAGCTGCACAACAGTTGTACAAATAAAAAGAAGGGTGAAAATGATTCTCATGCAAAAGCTTACTCCATCAAATGTAAACAACGTGTGTTACATAAAAGAATGCCTGCGGCAAAACCACATCATTATGTGATGTGTGGCACTGTTAGCAGCCACAATCCGTTCATTAAACATGGATATGCGATTGTCAACGTCTTTACAGCAAAGCATCTTTGTACTGTTAAACCTATCAAACAAAAAAGGCGTAAAGCCGCAAACCTTATCATCAATGAAGTATCTATTTATTCTTTTCATCGGCCTGTTTACAGCCGCAGCTGCAAAAGCAGAAATTGTAACACGTGAAGTAAAGCTAACCGCAGGCTTCAGCAGTTTGGAAATAAGCCACGATATTGATGTGGTGTTGACTGAAAGCAACGAAAACAACATTCGCATTGCAGGCGAAGAAAAATTTGCAAATGCAGTTGTACTCGATGAAAAAAACGGAAAGCTGCGTATCCTCAGCAAAAAAGGTTCGATGCACAAAAAAGTAACAGTGTTTATACCTGTTCAAAACCTGCGTAATCTTATTATTACCGGCTCGTCGTACATACGCAGCCAGGGTAACTTAAGCTCTACAGAATTACAGGTAAAATTAAGTGGCGCATCGAAAGTTGAAATTAACAATATCGGCAACATTGTATTTGCAGCCGATGAGGGCATTGATATCCTGGTTCAGAAATGGAACAGAACAAATGCTCCCCGTTAACTCAACAACTTCGGGAAATGAAAGCTGTCTGTAAAAGGGCAGCTTTTTTATTTGCCCAAAACGATTCGTTGTATAAATACCACACTTCATACAACTATTACAACTATTCACATATTTATGCTATTGTGCAGGCTTTTGCGCCTGCTATCTTTGAATTGTTATTAACCATTTAAGCCACACAACATGAAAAAAGGTTTTTTATTACTTACTGTTTTAACAGCCTGGCTGGTGGTAAAAAATTATCCATCGATGCATGTGCTGACAAACAAAAACAACAACCTCAACAAAAAAGCGGTGTTGTTGGCGCATGAAATAAAAAATCACTTGCGGCCTTTTACTACCGTTCATTTGTCTGGCATTAAAACAAAAACAAACAGTTGCAAGCAAACTATAAAAACACGGCCGTTGCAAGCCTGCAGAGAAACACAACGCATTAACCATGAAACCTTATTAACCATCAACAGCCTTTAAAAGCACTTAACTTATTTTAAACCGCCTGTCCGCAACTCTTACCTGATCGTACAATCAACGCCGCCCCGTAAGGCGGCTTTATCGTTTGCGTAAACAAATTTTTCCAGCCCTGTAATTCTTTTTATCTTTCCGCTCAACGATCGCCTGCTTTTAAACCAGGATTACTATGTCATTTTCAAACACAACCGGGCTTCAACAATTCAAGAGCCAGGTAGGTATTAAGTTTCAACTTTACAACAGCTTGTTTACCTCGTTACCGTTTCACCGGATTGAACGTACAGGTATTTTACTTTCGCTTCTTTTAACCAATACAGAAGATGGTTATAAAAAGAAGCAAAGTCCTGTTGAAATCATCAACGATTTTTTTCAACGTCATACTTCTTACAGCAAAGAACAGGAGCAAATTGATCTGTTGTTTCGTTTTGTGCAATACACCGAACGCCAGATTGTTTTGTTTGATGCATTGGAAGATGCTGCTTATCGTGATGTACATGATATGCAGGGTGCAGGTTCAATAAAACATCTGTTAAACGAAGTACAAACAAAAGGTAACGAACAGGAACTGCTTGATAAACTGAGCGACTACTGTATACGTTTGGTATTAACAGCACATCCTACACAATTCTATCCGGGCTCTGTATTAGGTATCATACACGATTTATCGAAAGCGCTTGCAGAAAATAATGCTACGCTCATTAATACCTATCTGCAACAGTTAGGTAAAACGCCGTTTCTAAAAAAGCAACGACCGACTCCTTACGATGAAGCCGTAAGCTTGATCTGGTATTTAGAAAATGTTTTTTATGCAGCTGCAGGAAGAATTTACAGCAACATTAAAACACAGTTACAGCTTGGTATTGAATTTGACCAACCTCTTATCCGCATGGGTTTCTGGCCCGGTGGCGACAGAGATGGTAACCCGTTTGTAACAACAGATATTACATTGAAAGTAGCAGAGCTGTTACGTGGTTCTATTATTAAATGTTATTACCTTGATGTACGCCGCATGAAACGCCGTCTTACTTTCCAGGGCGTTGATGTTTTGCTGGCAGGATTAGAAAAGAAACTCTACGATAACATTTTTATTCCCGGACACACTACCAGTTTAACCAAAGAAGAAGTACTTGCAACGCTGTTTGAAATAAGAAGCATTCTTATTCATCAACACAATGGATTGTTCCAGAACCAGGTTGATGCATTTATTAATAAAGTGCAGTTGTTTGGTTTGCATTTTGCATCGCTCGACATTCGCCAGGACAGTTCGGTGCACAGCAAAGTGTTATCGGCTATTGCAGCAAAAGAAGGTGCTGTTAACTTTCCGCTTTTACCCGGCTATGCAGTGGATGAAGAAAACACAGCTACAACCGATATGGTAAAAGAAACACTGGATGTAATGAAAAACATCCGCACCATTCAGCAACAGAACGGAGCCGATGGTTGCAGCCGTTACATCATCAGCCAATGTACAAGTGCTGAAAATGTAATGGAAGTATTTCAACTGTTACTGTTAAGCGGCTGGGATAAGGATCATCTTAACTTAGATATTGTTCCGTTGTTTGAAACAATTGAAGATTTAAAAAGTGCACCGGAGGTAATGAAGCAACTGTACACACACGAAGTGTACAGAGAGCATCTTATCCGTCGTGGACGCAGACAAACCATTATGCTTGGCTTCAGCGATGGTACAAAAGACGGTGGTTACCTCATGGCCAACTGGGGAATATATAAAGCAAAAGAAGAACTGAGCCGCATTTCAAAAGAATATGATTTTGATGTAATGTTCTTCGATGGTCGTGGTGGCCCTCCTGCACGTGGCGGTGGTAAAACGCACAAGTTTTATGCATCGATGGGCAAACATATTTCCAACAAAGAAATACAACTTACTATACAGGGACAAACGGTAAGTTCCAACTTTGGCACAACCGATGCTGCACAGTTCAACATTGAACAACTGTTGAATGCAGGCATCAGTAACGATTTGTTTGCAAGTAATAAAGTAACACTCAGTACAGAAGAGGAAGCCTTGATTATGGAAGTAGCAGGCACCAGCTATGCAGCTTACAGCGATTTAAAAAAGCATCCTTACTTTATGCAATACCTGGTAGATGCAAGTCCGCTGAAATATTACAGCGATACCAATATTGCAAGCCGTCCTGCAAAACGTGGAGGTTCTGCACGACTGGAATTAAAAGACCTGCGTGCTATCCCCTACGTTGGTGCATGGAGCCAGTTGAAACAAAACGTTACCGGTTATTATGGTGTGGGTACTGCATTAAAAGCACTGGACGACCAGGGACGTTTTGGCGAGATTAAACAACTGTACAACAATTCGCTGTTTATTAAAACACTGATGGATAACTGTGAGATGGCGATGAAAAAATGCTTCTTCCCGTTAACAGAGTATCTGCGTGACCATCCGGTGTATGGTGAAATATGGCAGAAAATTTATAACGAATACGAACTCACCAAAAAGTATGTGTTGTTGTTGAGTGGTAATACAGAGTTGATGGAAACATATCCTGTTGAACAACTCTCTATACAAATGCGTGAACGTATTGTGTTGCCGATTCTCACCATACAACAATATGCTATTGCAAAATGCAGAGAGTTAAACGGCCAGCAAAATGCACCAAGCAAAGCGGCTTACGAAAAGCTCATCATCCGTTGTTCGTTTGGTATTATTAATGCAGCGAGAAACTCTGCCTAAGGCTGGGTTTTACTGATATTGAAAAATCCGTGTGGTGTAGGCTGCACGGATTTTTTTGTTCCAGAAAGTGTTACTTTTCATTTATCCCCTCCTTAAACTTTGTTGTAATATGGACACTTCGCAGAATTTGGTTTTGTGAGATGTGGCGTATAATTTAGTGTTGCAGGTAATAATACTGACACTTCGCCACATGACAGTTATTGAACAATTAAAATCGCTATTAGAAAACACATACATTTCTGAAGATGGAGATGAGTATAAAATTGAACTACGGGAAGGCTTGACAGACAATGAAATTGAACTACTAGCACAAAGGCTTCCAACAGGACAAATTCCAAATGATGTAAGAGAGTTATTACGTTTCACAAAAGGCTTTGAATTTTACGGCATTGATGAAATTACTTTTGACGGTGTTGGACAATTTGGATTTGAAAACATATTTCCATACTCTGTACAACTTGGACACGATGGTTTTGGAAATTTTTGGATTTTAGATATAGACAGCAAAGGAATTTGGGGCAACGTTTTTTACGTTTGCCACGACCCGGCAGTTGTTGTAAAACAATCTGACAACCTTGCACAATTTATCAATCATATTGACGAGTATGGGAGAGATATTGAAAACTCAAACCTTAATACTATTCACGAAAAGACTGTATTTGACATTTGGAAAAATAACAACGGATTTATTGAAATCACTGAAGCAAGAAACTCTGATGATACAACACTTAAAAATTTTGCATTGACACTTGCAGACAATTTCGTTATTGCAGATTTGAGAGACAAACCAACCAAATCCGGCTTTGCTTGGGGCAAGTTTGGCCCTAACTTGGACAAAGCAATAAAATGTACTGACGAATTAATTTGGGGTATTGAAAAGGCAGAGAAAAAAGGATTCTTTTCGAAACTATTCGGTTAAATCTATTTTAGACGAGATACCTATTCAACTACAATGTTGTTACATAAAAAGAACTTCGACAATTTTTATAATGAAATCAGACAAGATTTCCCAAGAATGAAACAATTGAAAACCTGGGACAATTATGACAGGAGCCCCAACAGTGTTGAAAACTCATTAATTATGTCAGATCTTTCAGAAGAAATGGCGAAATGGGTTGAAGAAGGGGACGAAATTGATGCCAGAAGGCTGATGGACACAATTGAAAGATACTTTCATGAAGGAGACCTCCCTTTGACATCAATAATATATACAGACTTTTTGGTAACCATTATGGAAGCAAAACGGGAAACACGGGAACTTATTAAAACAATGATGGGATCAGAAACTAAAAAAAACTACTTTAAACTATTCAACTTTTATAGAGAGTCGGATAGTTAAATAAGAAACTCCCTAATCCAGTTTTGTATCCTTTCTCTGCAATGCATCTCCATTCATTCTTTCGGAATAAAGATTCAAAGAGTCTTAATTTTGCATTGGCTTCTCTAAAATTTAAAGACCATGCAACCAGCTCATTTATTACAACAGGTCGCCTTCATCAAAGAGATCGACAAGCTGAAATACATTCAACGCAAAACAAAACTGTTCAACAGCGAACGGCACGAAAATGATGCAGAGCACAGCTGGCATTTGGCCATGATGACGATTGTATTAGCCGAACATTCGAACAAGCCAATTGATGTGTTGAAAGTGGTGAAAATGGTATTGATACACGATATTGTAGAAATTGATGCAGGAGATACGTTTATTTACGACACTGCAAAAAACCATACCAATACAGAAGAAGAACTGCTCGCCGCAAAACGGATCTTTGGACTTTTACCTGCAGAACAGGCAGCAGATTTTATTGCAGTATGGAAAGAGTTTGAAGACGGCATAACCGATGAAGCAAAATTTGCAAGATCAATGGACCGGTTTGAACCTTTGCTGCAAAACACATCGAACAACGGCGGCACATGGAAGGAATTTGATGTGTCGTATGAAAAAGTATACGACAAGAAAAAAGCAATTAAAGAAGGTTCAGCCGGCATTTGGAAATATGCAGAGAACCTCATCAATGAAAGTGTTGAAAAAGGAATACTAAAAAAATAAAAATTATGCTCCCCGACATTCAAGCCTACAACAACAAACAAACGCCGGATGATAAAGCGATTTGTGATCTGCTGGCAACAGAGATCAGCAAAACATTAAAAGAAGCGGAGAACAAGATCTGGCATGCTCATCCCGTTTGGTTTTTGGAGGGCAACCCCATTGTTGGTTACAGTAAACAGAAAAAAGGAATTCGCCTTATGTTCTGGAGCGGCATCGGTTTTGATGAAGAAAGTTTAAATGTAAGAGGAGAAAAATTCAAAGACGCTTCCATTTTTTATAACAATGCATCGGAAGTGAAAACCAAAGATCTAAAACGCTGGCTGCAAAAAGGAAGAGACATTCAATGGGATTATAAGAATATTGTTAAACGCAAAGGCGTACTGGAACGATTGAAATAAACAAGCACGTAGCTTTGCATACATGGAACAATACCTGCGTTCATTTAATCTTTTCAGCAACGATGAAATAGAAAAAGCTTTACAGGCTGCCAGTTACCGTAAGATCGGTAAAGGCGGTTTTCTTATTCGTGAAGAGCAGGTTTGTAAACATGTATGGTTTGTTCAATCGGGTTTATTCCGTTCGTTCTATACCAATACCACCGGCGAAGAAATCACTTATTGTTTCGCTTTTGCAAATACATTTATCACCGCTTACTCTTCTTTTCTTACACAGGAAAAATCGGTAGAAAATATTCATGCGCTGTCGGATGCCGAAGTATATGCCATCCCACGTGAAACTATTCTGCAGCTGGAGCAAAGCAGCACAAACTGGCTGCGGTTTTCAAAACTGATAGCTGAGCAGGAATACATGAAAATGGAACAGCGTGTCTTTCTCCTGCAAAAAGAAAACGCAGAGAACAGGTATAAAGACCTCTTAGAAAAACATCCTGATTATTTGCAGCAGATCCCCTTACAGCACCTGGCATCGTATTTAGGCATTACACAACGTCATCTCAGCCGCATACGAAGAGCAATTACGATATAGAGACATTTGTCCTTTTTCATTGCAATGGCTTCCTGTTCATTTGTATAAAACAGGAAGATGAAAAAAGTATTGCTTATTAATGGTCACCCCGATAAGGAAAGTTTTAATCATGCGCTGGCAAATGCATACAAAGAAGGATTGGCAAAAACGAATGCACAGTTTACACAACTCAATATCGGCGAATTAAACTTCAACCCAAACCTGCAACATGGTTATCGGGAACGTACACAACTCGAGCCCGATCTGTTAAACGCTGTTGAACAGATAAAACAGGCCGATCACTTGGTATGGGTATTCCCGATGTGGTGGTATGGCTATCCTGCCATTATGAAAGGTTTTATTGACCGGGTTTTTCTGCCGGGTATCACCTATCAACCGGTGCCGGGCAAACCTTTCCCTAAAAAATTATTGAAAGGCAAAACAGCACACATCATCGTTACTGCCGATACACCCCGCTGGTACGACTGGCTGTTTATGAAAAGTCCCACCATCAACCAATTTAAAAAAGGCACGCTTGAATTTTGCGGTGTTAAGCCTGTACATGTAACCTTTATTGCACCGGTAAAAGATTCAAGTGAAGCATTTCGCAAAAAATGGCTTGGAAAAATGGTTGTTGCCGGCGAAGAGTTGAAGTAGCAGGGCTAAATGAAAGAATGCTTAACAACGCTGCCTTCATTGGTCGCCTGACCAACGAAAAGCTGCCGGAGATAACTGCCTTAACCATAAACTAATCAACTGTAAACTCCTCTCCCAACTATTTCTGTATTTTTGCCCCTCTTAAAAAAAGCACAATGAGTAAAGTACAGGTTGGGTTGGTGCAAATGAGTTGCACCGCCAATAAAGAAGAGAATCTGCAAAAGGCTATCGCCAAAACAAGGGAGGCTGCAGCCAAAGGCGCACAGATCGTGTGTTTACAGGAGTTGTTTACTTCGCTTTATTTCTGCGATGAAGAGAATTATGATAATTTCCTGCTGGCAGAAGCAATTCCCGGTCCATCAACCGATGCGTTGAGTGCAGTAGCGAAAGAGTTAGGTGTGGTGATCATTGCTTCGTTGTTTGAAAAACGTACACAGGGCTTATACCATAATACAACAGCTGTACTGGATGCTGATGGTGCTTACTTGGGCAAATACCGTAAGATGCATATACCCGATGATCCTGCGTATTACGAGAAATTTTATTTCACACCCGGTGATCTGGGTTATAAAGTATTCAAAACAAAATTTGCTACAATAGGTATTCTTATCTGCTGGGATCAGTGGTATCCTGAAGCAGCACGTATTACTGCATTGATGGGTGCTGAAATTTTATTCTATCCGACAGCTATTGGCTGGGCAACATCGCAGGATGAAGCAACCAATACCGAGCAATACAATGCATGGCAAACAATACAACGCAGTCATGCAGTTGCAAATGGTTTGCATGTAGTGAGTGTTAACCGTGTTGGGCTTGAGCAGAATGGTGCAATGAAATTCTGGGGGGGTTCATTTGTAAGCAATCCATTTGGCACATTGCTGTACAAAGCATCGCATGATGCAGAAGAAATTCATGTGCAGGAACTTGATCTTACCAAGAGTGATCGTTACCGCACACACTGGCCTTTCTTAAGAGACAGAAGAATTGATTCGTATCAGCCAATTACAAAGCGTTTTATTGATGAAGATTAAACTGCTCATGGTAGATGGTTCATTGTTCATAGCATGAGCCAACAACCATGATCGATGAACTATTAACTATGAACTCAAAACTTACTCCCAAAGAACTTGGATACATCTTTCCTGCTGAATTTGCTCCGCATGTAGCAACATGGCTTTCGTGGCCGCATAAGGAAGCTTCATGGCCGGGAAAAATTGATACCATCTTTCCATACTACGCTCAGTTTATTAAAGAATTGACGAAAGGTGAACAGGTGCGTATTAATGTGGCAGATGAAGCCATGAAGAATTTTGCATTGGGGCATTTACAAACAGCAGCTGTTGATCTGAGCAAAGTTGAATTCTTTTTTCATCCTACCAACGATGCCTGGTGCAGAGATCATGGTCCGGCATTTCTCATTAACCCAAATGCTGAACAAAAGAAAGTAATTGTCGACTGGGGATACAATGCATGGGGCGATAAATATCCTCCCTACGATCTGGATGATGTGATCCCAACATTGATTGGCAAGCATTACAACTTACCGGTATTCAATCCCGGCATCGTCATGGAAGGAGGCTCTGTTGAGTTCAATGGCAAAGGCACATTAATGACTTCAACTGCATGCTTACTCAATCCAAACCGTAACCCGCATTTGAATCAATCACAAATTGAAGAATACCTCATTAACTATTATGGTGTTGAACAGATTTTGTGGATTGATGAAGGCATTATTGGTGATGATACTGATGGACATATTGATGATACAGTTCGCTTTGTAAACGAAGACACTGTATTAACGGTTATTGAAGAAAACAAAGCAGATGAGAATTACGATCTGCTGCAACATAATTTAAAACAGCTGCAAAGCATGCGTTTGCTCAATGGCAAACAACTCAACATTGTGGAGTTACCCATGCCGGATGAAGTGCTGTATGATGAACAACGTTTACCTGCATCGTATGCAAACTTTTATATCGCTAACAAATCGGTGATTGTTCCAACCTTCCGTTGCGCAAAAGATGAAAAAGCATTGCAGATCATTCAGCAATGTTTTCCTGATCGTGATGTTGTTGGAATTGATTCAACAGAGATCATCTGGGGACTGGGCAGTTTCCATTGCTTAAGCCAACAGGAACCATTGGTATAGTCCACATCAACTAAAATCATTTTATAAACAAAGAAGTCTCTCCAAACGGAGAGACTTTCTTTTTCTCATGCTTAGTTACGATTACCATCATTAAAATTTCTAAAATCGAACCCCTTTGTAAAAACAAAGGGGTAATCGATTGCCTGCTATAGAAAGAGCGGGCCTGCCATATATAAAAAAGGAAACTGAATGGCCGTTGTTCGAGTTAGAATTTATACACGGCAGCCAACAGGAAGCTGGCAGCTGATTTTGTTCCTGCACCATCTTTATCGCTGTAGATAGAAGCGCCGGCACTTTCAATACGCAATTCAGGAATGAAAGTGAAGCCACCTACACGAAAGTTGGCAGAGAGTGTATTTGCGAAGATGGATGTACCAAAACCTTTTACACCATCTTTATCATCGAATAATTCGCTACGGAGTGTTAAACCAAACACATCTGTAGGATCAACGTTAAGGTATGCAGCAGCACCCCACCAGCTTTTAGCATCTTCGTTCTTAGAACCATCCCATGCTTTGGTATTGTTGAGTGTAGCGTTAACACCAATATTGAATTTGCTGCTAACAGCAAACGTACCTACAAAGTCAATTTGATTTACAAGAGAAGTGTCGGGGTTTTTACCGGCAACAAAGTTTGCATACAATTTAATACCGTCAGTTGCAGCAAGGCTGTACTGTGCAATAAAAAATTTCTTTTCAATTTGTCCGGCAGGTAATAAACGATAGTCTGTAGGGTTTGCAATACCTACCATGAAACCACTTTTACCAACAGTTAAATCTGCTTTAACACCAGTGTGTGTGAAAGGACCATTGGTGAACATGTAGCTCATGCTGTAGTTACGGTTAAGTTGCGGATCAACTAATTCATAACCTACGTGTGTAGCCCAAGTACCTGCAGTAAACTTGAGGCTTTCAACAGGAGCATATGAAACATACAATTGTTTAACTGCAGCAAAAATACCTGCATCATTGTAAGCAAATTCCATTGCACGTGGGCCGAAACCTAAATCTGCAACAGCACTTACTTTATCGCCTGCATGTTCAAATTTAACAGATGCCATACCAATAGCAAATGTGTTGTTTGCATTTGTAAAGCTTGTTCTGTTGTTAGAACCTTGTTTAGCGAAGTCGTATTTGAAATATGTATCTGCAGAACCACTAATGGTTAAAGCCGGTTTTTTTTCTGGTTCATCTGCTGCTGCCGCTGTTGAATCAGTTGGCGGAGTTACTTTTTCGAGCGATGAATTTTGTTGAGCGAAAGACAATAAGGTAACACACAGGAAAGACCCCGTTGCGAAGAATTTTCGTAACATTGTAATTGATTTTAAGTGTTAATAAGGGTACAGCACATCTGTTGCGTCAACAGCAGATTATTATGCTGTACCTTTTTTTTCTAATGGAAATCGATATTTAATAATGTGATTATTCAGAAATCTGATCTGCTTCTTCTTCTTTCATCTGGCCATTTTTAGCAACCAGCAAAGTTCCTTGCAGATACTTTTCGTTGTGCTGTGTAGCATCCAGACCCAACTCTTCTTCTTCTTCACTTACACGCAAAGGCAGAATAAAGTTGATGAATTTAAAGATGATGAATGATGCAGTAAAGCTGAATGCAACAACAATTACAAGCGCTTTTAACTGCGTAAAGAAGAAATCGAAGTTACCGTAGAACCAACCATCGTTTCCGGCTGTGTTAACTGCTTTTGACGCAAATAAACCCGTCATAAGCATACCAACCATACCACCAATACCATGACAAGGGAATACATCCAATGTATCATCAAGTCTTGATTTTTGTTTGTAGTATACTGCGATGTTAGAAATGATGGCTGCTACTGCACCAATGAAGATACTTTGAGGAATACCTACGAAACCTGCTGCAGGTGTAATGGCAACAAGACCAACTACTGCACCAATACAAAAACCAAGTACAGAAGGTTTTTTACCACGTACAACATCAAAGAACATCCAGCTTAAACCTGCTGCTGCTGCTGCTGTGTTTGTTGTTGCAAAGGCAGAAACCGCCAATGCATTTGAACCCAATGCAGAACCTGCATTGAAACCAAACCAACCAAACCAGAGCAAACCGGTACCGATCAATACGTATGGTACGTTTGCAGGTGGAATTTCTTTGTTTTCGATGTGTACTTTTCTGCGCTTTAATACCAATGCACCGGCAAGTGCAGCACAACCTGCAGAAATGTGTACTACTGTACCACCTGCAAAGTCGAGAACACCCATTTTAAACAGGAATCCATCCGGATGCCAGCTCCAATGCGCAAGCGGAGCATAAACTAATAATGAAAATAAAACGGTAAACAGGATATAGGATGTAAAACGGATACGTTCAGCAACGGCACCTACTACCAGACCAGGAGTAATGATTGCAAACATCATCTGGAACAAAGCAAACAACGCTAACGGTATGCTTGGTGCTAAACTCCAGGGAGCACCTGAGGTAACATCTTTAAAGAACAGGAAAGTAGAAGGATCGCCAATGAAACCACCAACGGAAGAACCAAAGGCAAGGCTGAAGCCAACTACAATCCAAAGTACGCCTACCACACCTGCGGCAACCACACTTTTGATCATTGTTGAAATAACGTTCTTACGGTGCACCATACCGCCATAGAAAAAGGCAAGGCCGGGTGTCATAAGAAATACTAATGCTGTTGCTACAATAATCCAGGCAATATCTGCAGGATTATAAACGCCTGCTTTGTCTTCAAAACCGGGAACAACCGGAATGAACAACGAGGCAATGGCTACGGCTGCCAAAATGAGGAAGGGGGCAATTTGCCGTGGGGTTACTTTTTTAATCATGGTCTATCGATTTTTGGTTTAGATATTAATTAATTATTTAATTAATTATTATTTAACTAAACTACCGATAAAAACTAATACAACACGTTAGTTTATTTCACATTTTATATTTTTTAATATTTATTGAATGGCAACAAAAAAACAGGTGCAATAATTTAAAATTCAATTATTTACACCTGTTTAAACAAGTTGGGCATCATATTACCCAACAAATAAACTCTTACTAAAACATTAAAGCTGCAGCAGTTTGATCTTTTGTCTCCAAAACGGATATTCCACCGCTTAAAAACTCATCTACTTTACGTGCACATTCACGCCCTTCGCTGATAGCCCAAACCACCAGTGATTGACCACGACGCATATCACCTGCAGTAAACACTTTATTGATATTTGTTTTATACTCTTTTTCCGTTGCCTTTACATTCTTACGTTCATCCAAGTCAACTCCTAACTGCTCAAGCAAACCGGCATATTGCGGATTTACAAAACCCATTGCCAATAAAGCAAGTTCGCAGGGAATAATCCGTTCGCTGCCTTCTCTTTCTACAAAAGATGCCGGACGACCATCGGCACTGCTCTTCCATTCAAGGTCAACAATTTTCAATGCCTTCAACTTACCATTTTCATCACCAATAAATTCTTTGGTTGCAACAGCCCATTTACGATCGGCACCCTCTTCATGCGAGGAAGATGTTTTCAACGTCATGGGATAAGTTGGCCAGGGCATAAACTGTGTACGACCTGTTGGTGGCATTGGCATTAATTCAAATTGTGTTACCGATGTTGCTTTATGTCGGTTGCTTGTACCTACGCAGTCGCTTCCTGTATCGCCACCACCAATTACCACAACATTTTTACCCGTTGCCAACACTTCTGCTGAAAGTATATTGCTCTCAATAGCTGCGTTTGCTAACGGATCGAGATTGGCATTACGTTTATTCTGTTGCTTTAAAAATTGCATTGCGAAATAAACACCATCCAATTCACGACCGGGAACATTCAGATCACGTGGTACTGTTGAACCACCTGCAAGAACGATGGCATGAAACTCACGCAGCAGATCATTCACATTTACATTTACACCTACGTTGGCGTTGCATTTAAATGTTACACCTTCTTCTTCCATCAGTTTTACACGACGGTCGATTACCCATTTCTCCAGTTTAAAATCGGGAATACCGTAACGCAACAAACCTCCGGGCTGATCATCACGTTCAAATACAGTAACTGTATGACCGGCATAATTCAGCTGAGCAGCTGCCGCCAAACCTGCAGGACCACTACCTACCACTGCCACTTTTTTTCCTGTGCGTTTGTTGATCTTTTTCGGCTGTACAAAATTTTTCTCGAAAGCAATTTCAATGATATGCTTTTCAATTTCTTCAATTGCAATTGCCGGTTGATTGATGCCTAACACACATGCAGATTCGCATGGTGCCGGACAGATACGACCCGTAAACTCAGGGAAATTATTGGTTGATGTAAGAATATCGTACGCATCTTTCCACTCTTTATTATACACCGCATCGTTGAACTCGGGAATAACGTTGCCTAAAGGACAACCGCTGTGACAAAACGGAACACCACAATTCATACAACGTCCACTCTGCTGGTTCAGCTTTTCATCGCTGTAACGGTTTACAAATTCTTTGTAATCGCCTACACGCTCTTCCACACTACGCTTTGATGGAAGCTCTCTTGTAAATTCTAAAAATCCGGTTGGTTTACCCATTTCTAAAACGATTTATAACGCTTTCGCTGAATTAGATGATTATTTACCTGCCACTGCAATTTGTGAAGACTTCTGCAGCACTTTTTTGTAATCGCTTGGGAATACTTTTACAAAATGTTGGAGTTGATTTTCGAAATCGTCCAGAACAAATTTTGCAACAGCACTGCCTGTGTATTCAAAATGTTTGCTGATCATTTGTTTTAATTCTGCAACATCATCTGCTCCCACAGGATCCAGATCAACCATTTCTTTATTGCAGTTAGTTGCAAACTTTCCTTTCACATCATACACATAAGCAATACCACCACTCATACCTGCGGCAAAGTTGCGGCCTGTATCGCCAAGGATCACTACACGTCCACCTGTCATGTATTCGCAACCATGATCGCCTACACTTTCAACAACTACGTTGGCGCCAGAGTTACGAACTGCGAAACGTTCGCCTGCTTTACCACGAATGAATGCTTCACCACTTGTTGCACCATAGAACGCAACGTTACCAATGATGATATTTTCTTCAGGAGTAAATGTTGCTGCTTTTGGCGGATACACGATGAGGCGTGCACCACTTAAACCTTTACCAAAATAATCGTTTGCATCACCTTCCAGCTCGAGTGTAATACCATTGGTGTTAAATGCACCAAAGCTTTGTCCTGCAGTACCGGTAAATTTAAAATGAATCGTATCCTGCGGTAAGCCTTCTCCACGATACACTTTTGTGATCTCGTTCGAAAGAATTGTACCTGCAGTACGATCGGTATTTTTAATTTCAAATGAAGCTGTAACCTTTTCTTTCTTTTCAATTGCAGGTTTTGCTGCAGCCAACAATTTCCAGTCGAGCACTTCTGCCAAACCATGATCCTGATCTTCTGCACAGTACAATCCTGTTGTTGCAGAAGCCGGTTCTTTGTAAAGAACAGGAGAAAGATCAAGCTTGCTGAATTTCCAATGCGTAATGTTTTCACGCATTTGCAGATTATCTACCTGGCCTACCATTTCATTGATCGTACGGAAACCAAGCTCAGCCATAATTTCACGCAACTCCTGTACAATAAAGCGGAAGAAATTTACCACATGATCAGGATCGCCGCTGAAACGCTTACGCAATTCAGGATCTTGTGTGGCCACACCAACAGGACAAGTATTAAGATGACACTTACGCATCATGATACAACCTTCAACAACCAATGCAGCTGTTGCAACACCCCACTCTTCTGCACCAAGCAAAGTAGCGATAGCAATGTCACGGGCTGTTTTCATCTGACCATCGGCTTGCACTACCACACGGCTGCGCAATTTATTTTTCACCAGTGTTTGATGTGCTTCAGCCAAACCAAGTTCCCAAGGCAAGCCTGCATGCTTGATAGATGAAATAGGTGATGCACCTGTACCTCCATCAAAACCACTGATCAATACTACATCTGCTTTTGCTTTTGTTACACCCGCAGCAATCGTACCCACACCAGCTTTACTTACAAGCTTTACGTTAATACGTGCAGCACGGTTGGCATTTTTTAAATCGAAGATGAGCTGTGCCAAATCTTCAATCGAATAAATATCGTGATGCGGAGGAGGTGAAATTAAACCAACACCAGGTGTTGAGTGACGTGTACGGCCGATCCAGTCATCTACTTTATGACCCGGCAGCTGTCCACCTTCACCCGGCTTAGCACCTTGTGCCATTTTAATTTGTAACTCATCTGCTTCTGTGAGATACAAACTTGTTACACCAAAACGTGCAGAAGCAACCTGCTTAATTGCAGAACGCATACTGTCGCCATTTGGTAAACGTTCGTAACGTACTTCATCTTCACCACCTTCACCGGTATTGCTCTTGCCACCTAAGCGGTTCATGGCAATCGCCAATGTTGTATGTGCTTCCCACGAAATAGAACCGAAGCTCATAGCACCTGTAGCAAAACGTTTGTAAATGTTTTCTGCAGACTCCACTTCATCGATGCTGATAGCAGGACGGGTACGTTTAAATTCGAACAGGCTACGCAGCGTTGCAGCTTTTTCGCTCTGATCGTTTACATACTTTGTATATTTTTTAAACGTATTGTAATCGTTCATTTTTGTTGCGTACTGCAACAGGTGAATGCTTGTTGGATTAAACAAATGGAATTCGCCTTTACGTTTCCACTGGTAAACACCACCCACCGGTAAACGATCTACCGGAATATCTTTTTTGCTGAAAGCAAAGTAATGTTTCACCAAAGCTTCACGTGCAATTTCTTCCAGACCGATACCTTGTATACGACTTGTTGCACCTGTGAAATATTTATCAACTACTTCCTGGTTCAAACCAAGTATTTCAAAGATCTGTGCACCCTGGTATGATTGCAAGGTAGAGATCCCCATCTTCGAGAATACCTTCAGCAAACCATCGCAAACAGCTTTCACATAATTCTTACGCAAAACTTCCCACTCGAGTTCTGTTTCGAGTTTACCGTTCACTTTCATGTTACGGATAGAAGCCAATGCGAGGTATGGATTGATGGCTGTTGCACCAAAAGCAACCAAGCATGCAAAATGATGTACTTCCCAAACATCGCCTGCTTCAACAACAATACCTACTTCGCCACGTAATCCTTTACGGATAAGGTGATGATGTACTGCAGCAGTTGCGAGTAACGATGGAATAGCAGCATGATCACTATCTACTGCACGATCGCAAAGGATCAACACTTCAAATCCATCACGCACAGAATCTTCTGCATAACGACAGATACGATCGAGACCTGCTTTTAATGAGCCGGGCTTACCATCTGCACGGAAATAGATCTGAATGGTTTTTGCCTGGAACTTACCGGTATCAATACTTCTGATCTTTTCCAGATCGCTGCTGGTAAGGATCGGTTGTTTCAATGCTACCGTGTGGCAATGCATCGGATCTTCTTCCAACAGGTTACCGTTGTTACCAACAAAGGTTGCAAGACTCATTACCATACGCTCACGAATAGGATCGATCGGCGGATTGGTTACCTGTGCAAACAATTGCTTGAAGTAAGAAGAAAGATGTTGCGGCTGATCGCTCAATACAGCCAACGGTGTATCGGTACCCATTGAACCGATCGGTTCTTTACCATCGAGCGCCATTGGCGTAATGATGGTATCGATATCCTCAGTTGAGTAACCAAATGCTTTTTGATATTTATGTACGCTTTCATCGCTGAGATGTGTAAAGGCTACACGTGGCTCAGGCAATTCTTCCAAACGTATTTTATTTTGATTTAACCAATCGGCGTATGGCTTTTGCGAACAGATGGTTGATTTCAATTCATCATCACTGATGATGCGACCTTGCTCCATATCCACCACAAACATTTTACCGGGATGTAAACGGCCATTCTTTACAATGGTTTTCGGATCAACCCACAATACACCACTTTCACTCGCCATAATTACACGATCATCGGTAGTAATGCAGTAACGTGAAGGACGAAGACCATTACGATCAAGTGTAGCACCAATCATTTTACCATCAGTAAATGAAATAGATGCCGGACCATCCCATGGCTCCATAATCGTTGCATGGTATTCGTAGAACGCTTTCTTCACCGGATCCATCTGATCGTTACCATCCCATGCTTCAGGAATCAACATCATCATTACATGCGGTAATGAACGACCTGTCATGGTTAACAGCTCGATCATGTTATCTAAACATGCAGAATCTGATTGTCCGCCGGAAACAATTGGCAACAACATCTCCATTTCTTCTTTTGTGAAATTGGGAGAAGAGAAACCATGCTCACAAGACTTTAACCAGTTGAGGTTACCTTGTAATGTATTGATCTCACCATTGTGTGCAATATAACGGAAAGGTTGTGCGAGTTTCCATGAAGGAAATGTGTTGGTTGCAAAACGGCTGTGTACCAAACCAAATGCACTCACCACACGTTTGTTGTTTAAGTCGGGGAAGTAACCACGAACCTGTCCGCTGGTTAACTGTCCTTTGTAAACAACTGTTTTATAAGAGAGTGATGCAATGTAAAAACCAATGGCATCTTTCTTTACTGTACTGTTAATTAAATGCGTTGCATGATTACGCAATACAAACAACTTGCGTTCGAACTCATCGGCATTGGTAATGTGATCGGGACATGCAATAAACACATGTTCCATTTCCGGTTCTACGCTTAATGCAGAAGGACCAATACCATCCGGATTCACGGGTACTTTTCTGTACGTCAAAATTTCAAGACCCAGCTTTTCTGCTGTGCGGTTGAAAATATCACGACACTCTTCACGAAGCTTTACTTCTTTCGGGAAGAACAACACACCCACACCATATTTTCCAAATGAAGGAAGATGTACACCCAGCTTTAAACATTCTTCAAAGAAGAATTCATGTGGAACCTGGATCATAATACCTGCACCATCGCCGGTATTATCTTCGCAACCACATGCACCACGATGTTCCATACGTTCAAGAACAGTTAATGCATCACTGATGTGTTGATGAGATTTGTAGCCTTTGATACTCGCTACGAAGCCGATACCACAAGCATCGTGTTCAAATGCCGGGTTGTATAAACCTTGGTTGCCTGCCATTCTACATGCAAGTTTTGAATTAAAAATATTATTTGTATCAGGGTTTAGGTTCCTGAAATAGCAAGCAATCGTCTAAAATTACCAAATAAATCAACTAACACCCGTTGTGAGGTCTGTCATATTTTTAACACAAACATCACACAAGGTATCCAAACAGGTTATCGTTCTTGTTTAGTTCGGTAAAGTTAATCTGGTACTTTTTCATATTGGCTAAAAGCGCATCATAGTCCATCCTGCTCCGCAGCTCCACTCCCACCAATGCCGGACCTGTTTCTTTATTATGCTTCTGCATGTACTCAAAACGTGTAATGTCATCGTTTTCACCGAGCACATGATTTACAAATTCTTTTAATGCACCGGGTCGTTGTGCAAATCGTATGAGGAAATAATGTTTTAACCCTTCGTACTGCAGGCTTCGTTCTTTGATCTCCTGCATGCGATCAATATCGTTGTTGCTTCCGCTCACCACGCAAACAACTGTTTTGTCCTGGATGGCATCAGCATAGTCATCTAACACAGCAATGCTTAACGCACCTGCCGGTTCAACTACAATGGCATCTTCGTTATATAATCTTAAGATAGTAGAACAGATCTTTCCTTCAGGCACAAGATGCATATCGTCTAACACATCTTTACAAATGCTGAACGGAATATCGCCTACACGTTTTACAGCAGCACCATCAACAAAGCGATCAATATTTTCAACAGTTACAGGATGACCTGCTGCCAACGCTTCTTTCATTGATGGAGCACCTTCCGGCTCTACTCCAATAATTTTTGTTTTGGGTGAATAGGTTTTGAAATACGAACCAATGCCCGCACTTAAACCACCACCACCAACCGGAATAAAGATGTAATCAATTTCACTCTGTTCTTCCAGTATCTCCACACCAACGGTACCCTGCCCTTCGATGATGCGCAGATCATCGAAAGGAGGAATAAAGGTCATACCGTTTTCTTCTGTATATTTTTTTGCCGCAGCAGCACAATCATCGAATGTATCGCCCACCAAACGCACTTCAATAAAATCTTCGCCAAACATTTTTGTTTGGTTGATCTTTTGATTGGGCGTTATCACAGGCATGAACACCACACCTTTTGCATTGAGCTTTTTACAACTGAATGCAAAGCCCTGTGCATGGTTACCTGCACTTGCGCATACAACACCTTTTTGTAATTCTTCGGTGGATAAACTGCTCATCATGTTATAAGCACCACGCAATTTATAACTGCGTACCACCTGCAGATCTTCACGCTTGAGGTACACTTTACAGTTGTACTTCTTGGAGAGATTGCGGTTTAACTGCAACGGCGTTTTGTGCACTACTTTTTTAATACGCAGTGCGGCGCCGTTAAAATCTAATTGTATGTTCGATGCAGTATTCATTCTTAATTATGCTTCAGTGCTGATCTTCTTCATATCGGTCATTGCTTTACGCAATACAGCGCCTACCTGTTCAACAGGGTGCGAACGAAGAATATCATTTACAGCGATCAGTTCTTTGTTATCAACCCCTGCATCTTTACCATCGTTGAAGTTTTTACCGATCACATCTGTATCAATTGTTTTCATGAATTCTGTAAGCATTGGTTTTGCTGCATGATCAAACAGGTAGCAACCATATTCTGCTGTATCAGAAATTACACGGTTCATTTCAAACAACTTCTTACGTGCAATTGTATTAGCAATCAACGGTGTTTCGTGCAATGATTCGTAGTAAGCACTTTCTGCTTTAATACCTGAAGCAACCATTGTTTCAAATGCAAGTTCAACACCTGCACGTACAAATGCAACGAGCAACAAACCATTATCGAAATATTCCTGCTCAGCAATTTTAGCTGAAGTAGGTGCAGTTTTTTCAAATGCAGTTTCGCCTGTTGCTGCACGCCAGCCGAGTAAGTTCTTATCATCATTTGCCCAGTCTTTCATCATAGTTGATGAAAATTCGCCGCTCATGATATCGTCCTGGTGTTTGCGGAACAACGGACGCCAGATATTTTTGATCTCTTGTGAAAGTTCAAATGCTTTGATCTTGGCAGGATTTGATAAACGATCCATCATGGCAGTAACACCACCGTGCTTCAACGCTTCAGTGATCACTTCCCAACCATATTGAATCAATTTTGATGCATAAGCAGCATCAACACCATTCGCTACCATTTTATCGAAAGCAAGAATAGAACCTGTTTGTAACACACCACACAAAATGGTTTGCTCACCCATCAGATCCGATTTTACTTCGGCAACAAATGATGAACGCAACACACCTGCACGATGACCACCTGTTGCAGCAGCATATGCTTTTGCCTGGATCAAACCTTTTCCTTCAGGATCATTCTCAGGATGCACAGCGATCAAAGTAGGTACACCAAAACCACGCTTGTATTCTTCACGCACTTCTGTACCCGGACACTTAGGTGCCACCATGATCACCGTAATATCTTTACGGATCTGTGTACCTTCTTCCACAATATTAAAACCATGTGAGTACGACAAAGTAGAACCTTGTTTCATCAATGGCATAATGGCTTTAATTACTGATGTATGCTGTTTATCGGGAGTTAAGTTCAACACGAGATCAGCAGTTGGGATCAATTCTTCGTATGTGCCAACATTGAAACCATTCTCTGTTGCATTTTTCCATGAAGCACGTTTTTCTGCAATGGCTTCTTTACGTAACGTGTACGAAATATCCAATCCTGAATCACGCATGTTTAAACCCTGGTTCAAACCTTGTGCACCGCAACCAACGATGACGATCTTTTTTCCCAATAACGCATTCACACCATCCGCAAACTCACTACGGTCCATAAATTCACATACACCAAGCTGTGCAAGCTGTTCCCTGAGCGGAAGTGTGTTAAAGTAATTTGCCATTTTCGTTTCTCTTTTTTGTTTTGCCTTTGCTCACAACAAGCAAAGAAAGTTTAGATTTAAAAATTTAATTTTTATGTTACCAGCGACATCAACGCTCATCATCCTCTGTTGCGTCGCACTCTTCTACTACATCAACTTTATTCATCATCCTTTCATCCAACCAATCACATAAATCATGGTTCAGACGAGGGGGCTTTACATTTCAAACACCTCTTCGTTCTTATCTAAATATTCGTTCTCGATCACTTCTTCACTTGGCTCACGGTATTCAAACTCTTTCAGTTTTTTGTGGAAGCCATCACTTGCTTTAATGATCGCTACTCTTGCGCTGCGTACAAATTCAATTAATCCGTACGGCTCCAATACTTTAATGAACGCATCTGTTTCATCACGTTGCCCGCTTACCTCAAACACAGTATAATCTTTACGGATCACTACAGCCTTTGCACCATACTGACTCAACAAACGTTCAACTTTCACTTCTTCAGCAATGACCTCTGTTGGCACTTTGTATAAAGCCAGTTCCTGCCAGATGATTTCTTCATTGGTGTTGTAATACGCTTTCAACACTTCCACTTGTTTTTCAATTTGGCGACAGAGTTTACGCACCACTTCTTCTGTTTCGTTGATCACAATGGTGAAACGATGCACACTGTCTACTTCACTTGGTGATGTATTTAAACTGTCGATATTGATCTTTCGTTTGGAAAAGAGAATAGCGATACGGTTCAATAAACCGATCTGGTTCTCTGTATATACCGTTATGGTAAATTCCTGTTTTTGCATAACTCTCAAATTAGTCCGGAAGTCGGCAAGACCGAAGTCCGGAAGTGTGTTTATGTTTTCAGAATCGTCTTTCTGTCTATTGACTTTCCGACTTTCCTGACTTGTTTTAGATTTCTTCTTTACTTAATACAATTTCTGCAACGCCCCTGCCCTGTGGCACCATCGGGAATACATTGTTTTCTTTACCAACCATCACTTCCAGCAGATAGCTGCCTTCATGATCGAGCATTGTTTTCAATGCAGCTTTTAATTGTGAACGTTCACTGATACGTTGTCCATCGATATAATAACCTTTCGCCACCTGCACAAAATCAGGACTTGTGATATCAACAAACGAATAACGTTTTTCATGGAACAATTGCTGCCACTGGCGCACCATTCCTAAGAACTGGTTATTCAGAATTAAAATTTTTACGTTTGGTTTAAACTGCATGATCGTTCCCAACTCCTGCAACGTCATCTGGAAACCACCATCACCAATTACTGCAACAGTTGTACGTGTTGGATCGCCATACGCTGCACCAATAGCTGCAGGCAATGCATAACCCATCGTTCCTAAACCACCACTGGTGATATTGCTTTTGCTGTGATTCATTTTTGCATAACGGCAGGCCACCATCTGGTGCTGACCAACATCCGTTACAACAATGGCATTACCATCTGTTAACTCGTTGAGTGTTTTAATTACTTCACCCATGGTTAAGATATCGCCTGCAGGATTCATCTCAGGTTCAATACAGGTTGACTTTTCTTTTTCCATGCAGTCGTGGAATTTCTGTAACCATTGCGGATACACTTTGCTTTCCACTAATGCAGTGAGCAGTGGTAATGTTTCTTTACAATCGCCCCAAACAGGAACGGTTGATTTTACATTCTTATCAATTTCTGCAGGATCAATATCGAGATGAATCACTTTCGCCTGCTTGGCATATTTATCTAAACGGCCGGTTACACGATCATCGAAACGCATACCAATAGCGATCAACACATCACATTCATTCGTCAACAAGTTGGGGCCGTAGTTACCATGCATACCCAACATACCAACACCCAACGGATGATCGGTTGGAATAGCACTCATACCCATGATGGTCCATGCAGCAGGAATACCAGCTTTTTCAATAAAAGCTTTGAATTCTTTTTCTGCTTTCCCAAGTATCACACCTTGTCCGAAGATCACAAAAGGACGTTCTGCTGCGTTAATAAGCTTTGCAGCTTCTTCCACATATTCTTTACGAACGATCGGCTTTGGACGATAGCTGCGGATATGTTCACACTTCTTGTAACCTTCATATTCGAACAACTGCATTTGTGCATTCTTGGTAATATCGATCAACACAGGACCGGGACGACCACTGCCTGCGATATAAAATGCTTTTGCCAATGCAGCAGGAATTTCACTTGCATCTGTTACCTGGTGATTCCATTTTGTAACAGGAGTTGTAATGTTGATCACATCAGTTTCCTGGAATGCATCAGTACCAAGTAAGTGTGCAAACACTTGTCCGGTTATACATACAACCGGTGTTGAATCGATCATTGCATCTGCCAATCCTGTTACAAGATTTGTTGCACCGGGACCACTTGTTGCAAACACAACACCTGTTTTACCACTTGCTCTTGCATAACCCTGTGCTGCATGAATTGCACCTTGCTCATGACGAACAAGAATATGTTCCAAACGATCATTGTAATCATACAATGCATCGTAGATAGGCATGATTGCACCACCCGGATAACCGAATACTGTGTTTACGTTTTCGTTGAGTAACGCATCTAACACTGCTACGCTACCACTAATGGATTTTTTTTCTTCCACTTGCTTTTTCGTTTCTTTTATTGTGAGTGTTTCCATTTCACTTATTTTAATCATTGCTTTTTTGCTTGTTGTTCTTATGCTTCGTCTGTTACACAACCTTGTGAAGCATCTTTCACGCACATGGCATATTTATACAATACACCTTTGTTCACTTTTAATGCAGGTTGTTTCCAACTCTTACGTCTTTCTGCAATCACTTCGTCAGCTACTTTAAGCGTGATCTTGTTATTACTTGCATCCAGTTCAATCACATCATCGTCTTGTACCAATGCAATCAAGCCACCTTCAAATGCTTCCGGAGTGATGTGACCGACGACGAAACCATGTGAACCACCGCTGAATCTTCCATCAGTGATCAACGCCACATCTTTGCCCAAACCTGCACCCATAATTGCTGAAGTTGGTTTCAACATCTCGGGCATACCCGGTGCACCTTTTGGTCCTTCGTACCTGATCACTACAACATCACCTTTCTTTACTCTTCCGTTTGCAATACCTGCTACCAGGTCTTTCTCTCCATCAAACACACGTGCTGGTCCTTCAAAACGTTCGCCTTCTTTACCACTGATCTTTGCTACACTTCCTTTCTCAGCAAGATTGCCGTAAAGAATTTGCAAGTGACCTGTTACTTTCAATGGTTGCTCTAACGGGAATATAATTTTTTGTGTTTCGAAGTTGATCGGTTCGATGTCCGCTAAATTTTCTGCAATTGTTTTACCAGTTACGGTTATACAATCACCATACAACAAACCTTTATCCAGCAAATATTTCATTACAGCAGGTACACCACCATGTGCATGTAATTCCTGCATCAAAAATTTACCGCTTGGTTTAAAATCAGCAAGCACCGGTGTTTTGTCGCTGATGCGTTGGAAATCGTCCTGAGTTAATTCAACTCCAACACTTTTCGCCATAGCGATCAAATGCAATACGGCATTTGTACTTCCGCCAAAGATCATGATGGTGACGATGGCATTTTCAAATGCTTTCTTCGTCATGATATCTCTTGGCTTAATATCTTTTTCTAACAACACTTTTATTGCTCTTCCTGCATCTAAACACTCATTCTTTTTATCATCACTAATAGCAGGGTTTGATGATGAGTAAGGCAAACTCATACCCAATGCTTCAATTGCAGAAGCCATGGTGTTTGCTGTGTACATACCACCGCATGCACCTGCACCCGGACAACTATGCTTCACCACTTCTTTAAAATCTTCAGGTGTAATTGCACCTGCTAATTTTTTACCCAACGCTTCAAATGCAGAAATGATGTTGAGTTCTTCGCCTTTATGATGACCGGGAGCAATAGTTCCACCGTACACCATAATGGAAGGACGGTTCAAACGACCCATTGCCATAATAGCACCAGGCATATTTTTATCGCAACCAGGTAATGCAATTAAACCATCGTAATAAAAACCACCGCACACGCTTTCAATACTGTCTGCAATTAAATCACGACTCACCAATGAATAACGCATACCATCGGTACCATTGCTGATACCATCGCTGATGCCGATTGTATTAAAGATCAAACCAACCAATTCATTTTGCCACACACCTTCTTTCACCACTTTTGCCAGATCGTTCAGGTGCATGTTACAAGTGTTACCATCGTAACCCATACTTGCAATACCCACCTGCGCTTTTTTGAGATCTTCTTCTGTTAAGCCAATACCATACAACATAGCCTGTGCAGCCGGTTGTGTTTCATCTTGCGTTAATACTTTCGAATACTTGTTTAATTCAGCCATTGTATTTTTTTGTTGTCGTCAGTTATTATTCTATTTAGCTTTTGTTGCGTCGCACTCTTGTACGTTTTTAATTCTATTCTGCTTTATGCTACCACTTCGTGCTTCTTTGCGTCTTCCTGTATTTGTGGTTCAATTGCTTTTTCAACTACCAGGTTTTTATACGCCTGTTGAATTTTCCTGCTCACACTCTCTTCCCACTTTAACGGAAACTTGTAATCATCCAAACTGTCAAAGCCGATCACTTCTGCTGCAGTGCCACAATAGAAAGCAGCATCTGCCTGTTTCAACTCATCCACTGTAAAGAACTTTTCTTGCACTTCTATTCCTAACTCCTCACATATTTCAAACACGGTTGCTCTTGTAATACCCGGCAGAATATTTCCTTTTGCGGGTGTAAACAGTTTGCCATCCTTTTCATAAAACAAATTAGCACCGGGTGCTTCTGCTGCATTGCCATTCATATCGAGTAACAATGCTTCATCGTATCCCTTTGCTTTTGCTTCATGACTGGCGAGCAATGAGTTTACATAATGACCTGCTGCTTTTGCTTCGATCTTGAACGCTTTTGGATTCGGACGTTCAAACGAGCTGGTCATAATGCGCAACAACTTATCGCCGAGAAATGGTTGCATGGCCCATACTTCAATTACTAAAAACGATTTTTCATTCTGCACAAAACTCATGTTGGCCGGTGCAAATACTACGGGACGGATATAAGCATCCTGCAGATCATTGCGCTTCAACACTTCGTAGGTTACTTCCGTTAACTCCTCGGTTGTCCAGTGATAAGGAAGGTTCACCAACTCAGCCGAACGTTGTAAACGATCGTAATGCTCTTTGGCTTTAAAAATTTTCGTTTCACCATTCACTGTTCTGTAAGAACGGATGCCTTCAAACACGCTGTAGCCATAATGAAAACTCTGACTGTAGTAATCCATTTTTGCTTCAGCAGCTTTTACAAACTCTCCGTTGAGATACAGAATTGTTTCGTTGTTGTAATAAGACGCCATACGCTGTTTCGTTTTTTTGCGGTAATAAAAAACCCGCCTCTTTTGGAGGCGGGTCGTTATGTTTAATTTTAAAATTCGTTTTACATACAACTAACACCTCCGTTGAGAGCAGGAATAATAATGACTACCACAATGACAATTGTGTTTGCTAGTAGTAGATTATTTAATTTGCTTTTCAACATAGTGCGTTGTTCGAGGAACGAATATACCGCCTTATTGAAAATAAACAAAGAACTTTTTGAAGGTTGAGGGTTTAGGGTATAAGGTTTAAGGTCTTCACTGCCTTCCTTCTTCCCTATACCTTACGCCTTATACCTTTTATATTATCGTTGACTTACGCAACTCAATATTCTCTTTCTTAATTGTGCCCGGAATTTTACCAGCCACATATTCACTCACTAAATCACCAATGGTGCTGGTGAAATAAAAATTCATCGGATCAATATCTTTTGTAACAAAGTTGTGCTGCAATGTCCAGTCGATAGCATCACGAATGATCTGTGCTTCTTCTTTCAGTCCAAAGTATTCAAGCATCAATGCAGTGGATAAAATGGAACCGATGGGGTTGGCAATATCTTTCCCTGCTGCCTTTGGAAATGTTCCGTGAATAGGTTCAAACAAAGCTGTACCGTTACCAACTGATGCTGATGGCAACATTCCCATTGATCCATTAAGTACACTTGCTTCATCGCTGATGATGTCACCAAACATATTTTCTGTTAAGATCACATCAAACTGTTTGGGATTTAAGATCACCTGCACAGCTGCATTATCTACATACATATACTCTGCAGTTACATCAGGATATTGTGTTGCAATTTCCTGCACCACTTTACGCCACAGACGTGATGTTTCAAGAACGTTTGATTTATCGAACAGTGTTACTTTTTTCTTTCTTCCCTGCGCAAGTTTAAATGCAAGGTGTGCAATGCGTTCAATTTCCGGGCGGGTGTACACACATTCATCACTTGCTTTGTTTCCATCTTCACTCGTATATTTTTCACCGAAATAAATACCGCCGGTCAACTCACGGAAGATCACCAGGTCAACGCCTTCAAGGTGTGATGCTTTAAACGGAGATAAATGTTGTAAACCGCTATACGTAATTACCGGGCGGATATTGGCAAACAAGCCCAATGCTTTGCGAATGCCAAACAATCCCTGTTCAGGACGAACTTTTGCAGTAGGATCGTTATCATATTTTGGATGACCAACGGCACCGAACAAAACCGCATCGCTATCTAAACAAATATCAATCGTTTCAGAAGGTAAAGCCGTTCCGGTTTTTTCAATTGCATCGGCACCAACCAACGCTTCTCTGAAATGAAATACATGACCATATTCCTGTGCTATGGCATTTAACACTTTAATGGATTGTGCTGTTACCTCAGGACCAATTCCGTCTCCATTTAATATGGCTATTTTCTTTTCCATGATCAGGTCGTGTTTTCTTGGCTCTCGCTTTATCGTTATTAATGAATCTTTGTTCGTTTTCTGATGGCCGTTATGTAAAATGCTCATCCCTTTTAAAAAGAATGAGCATTTATTTTATGCGGTAACAACAACCTGTTCCGCCAATGTTTTCAAATCAGCATCTTCTACTTCCTTCTTCGAGTCGGCCAATTGCAAAAAGCGTTCGTACAATTCATCTACCTGGTTACGATCAAAACTGTAACCAAGATTTTTGAAACGATAGGCCAATGCACTTCGTCCGCTGCGTGCTGTTAATACAATCTTCGATGTATCGGCACCTACTTCTTCAGGAGCAATGATCTCGTATGTTGTTGCTTCTTTCAAAAATCCATCCTGGTGAATACCTGATGAATGAGAGAATGCATTATCACCAACAACTGCTTTGTTTGGTTGTACGACCATACGCATGGTTTCGCTCACCAAACGACTCATCGGCAATAATTGTTTCGGATCAACATTGGTGTAAAGACCAAGTTCCGGATGTTTACGAATAGCCATCACCACTTCTTCCAATGACGTATTACCTGCACGTTCGCCAATACCGTTGATGGTACACTCGATCTGGCGTGCACCCGCAATTGCACCTGCAATAGAGTTAGCAGTTGCTAAACCAAGATCGTTATGGCAATGACAGGAAAGAATCGCTTTATCAATATTGCTTACATTGTTCATTAAGTAAGCCATCTTTTCTGCATATTGATGCGGTAAACAAAAACCTGTTGTATCGGGAACGTTTACCACTGTTGCGCCTGCTGCAATAACCGCTTCGGTCAACTGCGCCAAAAACTGCAGGTCGGCACGACCTGCGTCTTCGGCATAAAACTCTACATCGGGCACATAATTACGGGCAAGCTTAACCGCTTTAACGGCACGTTCTAATATCTCTTCTCTTGTGGAGTTGAATTTGTATTTGATGTGGTTATCGGATGAACCGATACCGGTGTGGATACGTGGACGAACTGCAGGCTTTAATGCTTCCGCCGCCACTTCAATATCCTTTTGCACTGCACGGGTTAAACCACATACAGTTGCGTTTTTGATAACTTTCGATATTTGGTTTACGCTTTCAAAGTCGCCCGGACTGGAGATAGGAAAGCCGGCTTCAATAATGTCAACACCTAAGGTTTCTAATTTCAGTGCAAGCTCAATTTTCTCTTTCGTGTTTAACTTGCAACCCGGTACCTGCTCCCCGTCTCTGAGAGTGGTATCAAAAATGAACACTTGTTTGTCGGCCATAATAATCTTTAATAGTTGTAAAAAAGCAGGTTGAATTCCTTCTGACTTTGTCTGAAGTTTTGAAGTACCCTACCTGCTTCATAAAATTATTTCTTAAGGAAGGGTCAGGCAAACCTTATTTCATGTATTTTACGACAGATAAGTACGACCCTTAAATTGAAAACCCTTGACTGGCAAGGGTTTCAGGAGAAACGAATTACGATGCCCAACAGATCGACCGATACGACCTTTCAATTGGTAAAGTCGCTGGAAAAGAGCGAAAAGAGGAATTTCAAGCTTTATGTGAAGCGAAACTCGGCCGATCCGAACCTGAAGATCATCCAGCTCTTCGATGCCATGGATAAGATGGATGACTATGACGAAGCGGCCCTTTTGCGCAAAAACCAAAGCATTGCCAAACAGCAACTGAGCAACCTCAAGGCCCACCTGTACAAATCGATCCTCAGCAGTTTACGATTAATTAAGCAGGAAGACAATATCACCATCCAGCTGAACGAGCAGATGGATTTTGCCCGTATTCTTTACAACAAAGGCCTTTACCTCCAAAGCCTGAAGGTGCTGGATAAAATGAAGGAGCTGGCCAAACAATACGAACAGATCACCTACCTGCAACAGATCCTGTTTTTTGAAAAGAAGATCGAGGCATTGTACATCACCCGCAGTATGCAGGACCGTGCCGATAAACTATCGAAAGAGTCGGCGGCTGTGGAAGAACAGCTGACCAGTGTATCGCAACTCTCCAACTTATCGTTGCAGTTGTACAGCTGGTACATTAAAAATGGGGTGGCAAGAAATGAGAAAGAAGGCGATGAAGCCAAACTATATTTTGAAACGCATTTACCCAAAAATGCAGAAAAGCTCAACGGTTTTTACGAGCAGTTGTACCTCTTTCAATCGCATTGCTGGGTAGCGTTCATCCGCCAGGATTATTTGTTGTTTTATCGCTACACGCAAAAATGGGTTGATCTGTTTGATAAATATCCGGGGATGCTGGAAGCAGAAACAGCTCACTACATTAAAGGCATGCACAATTTGATGAGTGCACATTTTGATTTGAGCAATGAAGCAAAGTTGATTGAAGCGATTGATCAACTTGAAAAATTTTCACATCGGAAAGTGGCGCAGCAAAATGAGAACTATCGTATTCTTTGTTTTGTGTATCTATCCATTGCCAAGATCAATAAACATTTCCTGGAAGGAACATTTTCGCAGGGGCTTCGTTTAATACCCGGCATTGAAGAAAAGCTGGATGAGTACGAACTCTTCCTCGACCGCCATCGTGTACTTACCTTCTATTATAAAATTGCCTGTTTGTATTTTGGCAGTGGTAACAATGAAAAAGCAATTGAATACCTCAACAAGATCATTAACTGGAAAGTTGATCTGCGTACCGATCTGCAATGCTACGCACGTTTGCTGCATTTAATTGCACACTTTGAGTTGGGCAATTACGATCTGCTGGAATACCTCATTAAATCGGTGTACCGCTTCATGGGTAAAATGGAAAACCTGAGTGCGGTGGAAGAAGAGATGTTCCGCTTCTTACGGAATGCACTACAATTATCGCCGGGAAAAATTAAACCCGCTTTTCAGAAACTGTTAGAAAGTATACGGCAATACGAAGGCAACCGCTTTGAAACAAGAGCGTTTGTGTACCTCGATGTGATCAGCTGGCTGGAAAGTAAAATTGAAAATGTACCGGTGCAGGATATCATTCACCACAAATACAAGCGAAAGAAAAAAACAGCTGTACATCCATAATACTCCTCACTTACTTATGAAATATACACTTGCCTTATTATTTTTTGCTTTTCTTTTCTTTTATGGAAATGCACAATCGATCGATCCGAAAAAAATAGAAATCGTTCGTGACAGTTTTGGTGTGCCACACATTTTTGCGAAGACTGACGCAGAAGTCGCTTACGGTCTTGCATGGGCACATGCAGAAGATGATTTCAACAGTATACAAGATGTTGTGTTACCTGCGAAGGGACTAATGGGTAAAGTGCAGGGCAAAGCCGGCGCAGCAGCCGATTATGCATTTGCCTTATTCCGTTGCATGGAAATTACCGAAGAGAAATGGCATACACTCTCCCCTGCTTTTCTGAAACTCATTAATGGTTATGTGCAGGGCATTAACGATTATGCAAAAGCGCATCCGAAAGAAGTGCTGCACAAAAACATATTTCCTGTTACGGCCAAAGAATACATTGCATCATCAGTATTGGCATTAACAGCTTTCAATGGCGCTGACAAAGCGTTGATGGCGATCTTCAACAATACGGTTGAAACCGATCCTGAGTTGAATAAAAAAGGCAGCAATGCGATTGCTGTGCATCCAAACAAAACAAATACAGGTGAAGCGTTTTTGTTGATCAATGCACACCAGCCCAATACGGGATCGCAGGCATTTTATGAAGCACATATCAACAGTGAAGAAGGATTGAACATACATGGCGGTTTGCTGGCAGGTGGCCCATGTATACTTCATGGTGTGAACGAACATTTAGGTTGGGCACATACAGTGAACTATGTCGATCGTGTAGATGTGTTTCAATTGGAGATGAATCCTGCAAACAGTAAGCAATACAAATTTGATGGTGAATGGATAAAACTGGAAGAGAAAACGATTACACTTCACATTAAAGGAATTCCCATTGGCGTAAAACGAAAACTGTATTGGAGTAAGTATGGAGCAACGATGAAGAACAAACAGGGATTCTTTTCTATCCGTCTTGGTGCCAATATGGACATACGTGTGCTGGAACAATGGTATAATATGGATAAGGCAAAAAACTTCACAGAGTTTTATGCAGCTATTAAAGATCAGCATCTGTCAATGTTCAATATTACCTATGCTGATAAGTACGATACTATTTTTTATATCAACAACGGATTGGTGCCGGTGCGCAATACTTCGCCGCAATACAACTGGAAGTCGACTGTACCCGGCAATACATCCAAAACATTGTGGACTGAGTTTCGGAAAATGAATGAACATCCACAATATCTAAATCCAACGAATTGTTATGTGTTCAACACCAATCATTCTTCGTTTTATGCAACCGACGAAGCCAACAATTTAAAAGCAGAACAATTTCCTGTAGCCGATGGTTGGGAAACATGGCATAACAACCGCAGCATGCGTGTAGTTGAACAAATGCCTGCCGCACAATTGGATTACGAACGTTTTAAGAAAATAAAATTCGATAAGCAACTGCCTGCAACATTGCATTACCCGCATAATATTGATACGTTGTTCTTATTAAATGAATCTGCGTATCCGCAATATGCTTCACTCATCAACAATCTAAAATCATGGGATAAGCAGGGAACTGCCGACAGTAAAGGAGCCGGAGTATTTCTGCTCAGCTATTTGTACCTCGCAAAAAAACTGGGTTATGGTCCTGCACACACACTCACCCAACCGGAAGCGGAAGAAACACTTGCCTATGTACACAGTTATATGATCTCGCATTTTAAAACAACCGATCTTACATTGGGCGATATTCAAAAACTGGTGCGTGGCGATAAAGAATGGCCACTCTGGGGTTTTCCTGATCTGCTTTCACCGCAATGGACAGGTAATTATAAAGAAGGTAAACTAAAATCTGTTGGTGGTGATGGATTGATCATGTTTGTACGTTTTCAAAAAAATGCATTGCCGTTGATTGAAAGTGTAAACATGTATGGTGCTTCTGCAAAACCGGGCAACAAACATTTTGATGACCAAGTGGAATTATACCTTCAACAAAAAACAAAACGCATGACGTTAAAGAAGGAAGAAGTGTATAAGATGGCAGAGAGGGTTTATTGGCCGGGGGGGATAATGTTATAAGTTTGTTGACTGGTCAGGCAACCAACAACGGCATAAACCGACTATCTTTCATTGCCATTGCGGACTTTAACATGAGTAAAATGATATAAATTCGGATATAAAGGATAATTTATGAGCATTCGAAAATCAATAATGTTACTAAGTTTTCTATTGCTCCATACTTTTTGTAATTGCCAAAGTATAAGTGTTAACTTTCCAGATTCATTTAAAACATCTTCTAAATATTACTCGCCGGTTAATAAACCTATTTCCAAGTCAGCGATGTGGGGAGTTATTTCAATTGGTCAACCTTATGATTCTTTGATACTATGGCCTTCTATTCCTTTGTATTATCCTAACGAATCTCTGCTCAGTAAATTAAGAGACTCCATACACTCCAATTTTATAATCATAGTCGACACCGTACAAAATTTAGATTGTTATGAATACTTTTTTTGGATTAAGAATGACAAAAAGTATTACCCCGAAAGAAGGGTCGGATATATTGAAAAAGATCGTTACACTACAATGGATGCAAAAAACACAAATCAAGCAATCTTCAAAGGTTACTCAGTCTATCTGATTAATTTATCTGATACGGCAGTTACAATTCGTCATCGAAAATATAATGTCCCTATTGTGCAGGAGGCAATAGATTCAACCGGATCATGGAAGCCTATCGAAACTCTTTTTTCACCACTTCAGATTTCCGTACCGGCAAATTATTATGGAGTAACCCCACTGAAGCCTGGAGAAATATTGGTCTCAAGCATTTATAACTATAAAGGTGATTTTCAAACTTTGCTGAGAGTCAAGATAACAATAAATGGAACTACATATCATAGCAAATCTTTCCAAGGTTCTATTAATTACTCACAAATAACAAGCATAAAAACTTATAAGTTCCACTAAGTATTAGTTTCCTTATATAAGCAGATTCCTCCTTCGTCGGAAAGACAGCTTTATTGAACATTGTACAACAGTTCATCACTTTCACTAAGCCCAACTTTCCTGTCATCCTGAGGAACGAAGCGTCTGCCGGAAAAATCTTGTACTACAACATGTAAAGGAATACGAAAAGAGTCTTGTATATCAAGCAGCGTTACCTTCAAACCGCTGAATAGAATTCAATGTACTTTTTAATTGGCGGCTTCCTTCTTCAATATCAAAATCATCCTGCAGGCCCAACCAGAACTTCGCAGATACACCAAAATATTTTGACAAGCGCAATGCTGTATCTGCCGTAATAGCCCTGTTACCTTTAATGATAGCATATATACGTGTTTGGGGAATACCGGTATCCTTGGACAGTTTATAAGCCGACACTCCCATCGATTTCAAAAACTCTTCCAGCAAAACTTCGCCGGGGTGTATATTCTTTAATCGTTTCATATACGATGTTTAATGATAGTCAACAATTTCTATTGTTGACCAATGACATTCACAAATAAATTTATTCTTAATTCTTTTAACTCCGGATGGTGAGAAATTTTCTATTAAATTAAGATTCCCTGACATTTTAAAATACATCTCTTTAAAATGGTAATCTCGAAGGTCTTGGTCTTCTAATTTGAAGCCCCTGCTCTCAAATTCTTTTAGAAGGCTACTAATCGCATTACAGACTTCAAAATTATTTACAACATTATCCATCTTGTCCTTATTGATATTCCAATGTTTAACAATTTACAAAGTAAAGAAAAGTGTAGATGTAGTTGACGTTCCTGAAAAATTAGCATCGACGCCCAACAGATTCCTCCTTCGTCGGAAAGACAACACTTTTGAGCTTTGTACAATTGCTCATCACTTTTACTAAGCCCAACCTTCATGTCATCCTGAGGCACAGCTTGTCCCGCTTTGCGGGAAAGGATCTGCTCAACAAAAATTTTCGGCAGTAGCTACTCTGCAAATCAATTCTTACTGCTATCCTTCTTCGGTACAATTTTATAATCCGCATCGGTAATACCCTTTACACCCCTGCCCTTCTTGGTACTATCAGGTGCATTATTTTTTTGCGGCGTAACAACCGGCGGTGTAAATACCGGCGCTGCATTTGTTTTAACAGCAGCCGTATCGGGTTGTAATAACACAGGCCCCGTTACAGGAGCAATGGCATTGCTGTCAACAGGCAATACAGTGGATGAATTTGTTGGAGCAGATGAATGATTCTGCGGCGTTTGTGCATTGGTTGTACCCGGCGAGTTATTCCGTACCGGGTTATCGTTGTTGTTGGGTGTTGTTACAGGTGCAGTAATGGTTGGTTGATCGTTGGAAGTAATTGTTTGTTTACGGTTGTTGAATAAATAAATGAGTATAATAGCAACAGCAGCAATGATGAATCCACGGTTGAGCCATTTGCGTGGACCACTTGTTGGTGCAGCAGGTGGATTGGTTGGACCTTCATCTGTCGGAAGATCCATATCGAGCTGTGCTTCAATGCGTGCCCAGATAGCATCCACCATATCCGGTGCCGTTAACTGCTCCAGCTTTTCGGTAATGGTTAATTCGTATGTTGACTTTTCATTCATCCGGTAAAACGGCTGAGTTGTTGTTGTAATGTTTTCCGGGCTTCGCTTAGGTGCCATTTCGATGTACCCTCGCTGATGTTGAGTTTCCCGGCTATCTCCCGGTGATTATAGCCTTCCACTGCATACAATACAAACACGGCATGTGTGGCAGGTGGCAACTGGTGAATGAGTTTCATAATTTCATCGGCACCCATCCGTTCCAAAACGGTATTACTGATCTGCGGCTCTTCCACGGTTTCCAACTCCATGTCTTTACTGAAACGTTCTCTTGCTTTCAGATGATCGAGCCCTTCGTTCATCACAATCCGTTTGATCCATGTCTGCAAAGCGCCTTTGTTTTTATCAAACGTATGCATGCTTTTAAAGATCTTCACAAACGCATGACTCATGATATCGGCAGCATCTGCTTCATCACGGGAATAGCGCAGGGCAATGGTCATCGCATAGTTGTAGAACTGACGGTACAACTGTTCCTGTGCCCTGCGGTTATTGCGTTTGCAATCTTCCACCAACTGATCAATATCGTATGCCTCGGCTATCACTTCGTTTCGTTACTGCTGCTTTTTTTTACTGCTGCTAAATTGCTTATTTCAGATTTCAGATTGCATTTTACTATCCACTAACAACTATCGGCTATTGGCTTTCTTCTTAACACTAACTACTCGCCCCTATTCTCCACATCCTGCATTCGTTTCAACAGAATGGCCGATGAAACGGCTGACAGAATCAATTTATCTCTTGCATCAAGATTGTTGGCAAACCAGATGCTGTTATCAAGTATATCAATAATAGCTACTACTCCATCATCCCAACGTAATTCGTAACCCGTGAGGATAGCGCCGCCCATTACTTTTGTTTCTTTTCCTTTTTTAGTGGTGAGTTTCTCCAGTCGCAACGGTCTGATGATAATATTTTCCTTTCCATTGGTCGCATAACCTTCTTCTTCTACATACGGACGATCGAATAAACGCCGTGCGGTATCTTTCTTTGCATCATATTTATTCATCAACACCACCGACCACGGATCGTTTTCTTTTGCCATGAGCGGAAGCACCGCTGCAGTAAATGCATATTCATAACGCTGCGTGGCATTCACCTGACCCAGAAAAGCATTATTGCTTTTGTACACGAGTTGATGTTCGCTGAACTTTTCAGTTGCAAACACTTCAGCTACTAAATTTCCATCCTGTATTGTGTATTGAAATTTGTTGCGCTGTTTCAGGTTGCGAACATCGGTATCAACATTGAACACACGCAGCAACATCGTTTGCGGATCGAGACTGAATTTTGTGTACTGTACCGAGCTGCTGAAATCCCATCCACGCTTTACAGCCGATGTAGTGAATTCACCAAAGCTCAACCGTTGATTGATCATCCAGCCATTCAATCCTTTTACTTTCATGTTGGTGGCCTGCGAGCTGAAGCCCGCAGGTACCGATACCTTGGCCGCTGTGCAGGAAACCAGGAACAGCAGCGCTATGAATGATATTTTGTGTAACATATAATCAGCTTTGAAAATAATAAGAAATGTGTTTTTCTAATAGTTGTAAACAGTCTTTGTGGTAAACAAATGTTGTCCGGTTAAATACGATTTGTAACGGCGGACTAACTCGATGGGATACCCTTCGTTATCGTATTTGTATTCGAAACTGTAAGCCACATTTGTTGGATAGCTGCCGTAGTAGCTGCGTTGCTGTGCAACTAGATTGTTTTTTGAAGTGTTTGATAAAAACAGGTTAGGCCAGTTCATGTGTGCATAAGGGTTGATGTTGTGATCATAACTATATTCCCCACCCTCATTATTTCCGTTACTTGTCTGGCTGTTTTCAGAAAAACGATTACCTGCAGTATTCCAACGCTGATAATAATTCATGATGATAGAAGTGTGCGAATAACTATAACGCAGGCTGATCTCTGAAATGCCATCTGCATTTGCACCATGATAAGTAACTGCTACATCTGTTTTTGTGCCGTTCAGAATATCTTCTGTTATACGGTTTACTTTTCCTGCTGCATTGTAGCCAAAGAGTGTTGCGCCTGTAAACACATTGTTCTCTCCATACGCATTGATCTTTTCTACTTTATCGTTTGCATATTCAAACATTTCGCTTTTAGCAATAAACGGACTGCCATCGCTTGCTTTTTTCAGCATGTATTCGATCTTCAACAATTGTCCTTTACCATTGTAGAGATAACTATTTTTTGATTCAGCTTTGTACTGGTTTCCATCCCAACGTGAAGTAATTTCTGATCTAAGTTTTTTTGCTTCTTTCTCTTCGCCGAAAACATATACTGCATCGGTACGAATGTCTGTTTTTGCAATACGCTTGGTATAATCCCTGCCCCACTTTTGTACAATGAAATCGTGTTGTGCTGCAGTTTTATCTAACTGTACAATGTTTGTACCGGCAGCAAGACTGATAAACTTTACACTCAGCAATTCATTTGTTGCGCTGAACGTACGATAGACCAAAGAAGATGGAATACTGTCGTACAATACATCACCAACTTTAATACTTGTTTTTATTTTGATACTGAGTGCTTCTTCAACAGGAGTTGAACCAGTGCCGAATTCATCCGCTGCATAACCAAAATCAACCGCTTTATCGCTTGCTTCCACTTTCAGAAATTCGGAAGCAATATCCAATGATGTAGCTGCAGGTAATACCATTGGATAAGCCAGTGGTTTGCTTACTCCTGCTGCTTTCGCCGAGTTGGTTACAGGCACGGCGTACAATACATTACCTGTGCCCGATACGATCATGAGTTTGCTGATGCGGTACGAACCTGCAGGCAATTCCATTTCTTCGGTTACAAATTTTCCGTTGTAGCTGATGGCAACGAGTTTGTTGTTAACCACCAGTTCGTCCTGCGCATTCTTTACATCGAACTTTGCAAAAATGTTGGCGATGGGTTGATTGGGTAAGCCGGGCAATGCATCGGCCGTAATTCTGTATTTGTGGGAAAGACCGGGCATTGGACCGGGATCGCCACCGGGCTGCTGAGGCTCTACCGGTTTCTTGCAGGAAACGAGGAAAAGAAGGCTGGCCATGAAAAGCGTAAATACGCTGCGGAATGTGTGTTTCATATTCTTTGATTATAAGGTTTATAAATGCCGCTTTTGTGCGGTATAATAGAGATACCCCACACGGGCTCAAAAGGGTTGGGTAGAAAATGCGGCGTTAACGGGATTTTAACAACCTGGTGGAAAAGCAAGGGCGGAGCAAAAAAACAGCAGCAATCAAATTGTTGATAAATAATGAATTAGGCCAGCTACGCTTTTTCAGATTACAGAAAAAAATATTTGTAAGAAACAGACAAAACTAAAAACCGTTAGCTTTTCACTTTCGTACATAGCGTGTTCCCAATTTTTTATTACCTAAACAACCTGCTATGTTCAGCTTACATTTTGTGATGCGAAAGCGCATGCTTTTAGCGGTATCTTATTTAGTAATAGTAACCGCAGCTTTTAGCCAGGAGAATCTCCGGCAGAATCAAATAAAAGAAAACCTCCGCAAAGACACCCGTGTAAGACAGTTTGAAATCGACCCCGTAAGAAACACCCCCTCCTTCCTTTCCTTCAAAACCACTTCAGTTATTTCTCAAAATGAAGCAAACGCAACTTTAAGAACAACCTTTGCAAGCCGTACAGCAATTGACGATTGGAAACAAACATCGTTAACAAAACACGCCACCGGCATAACCATTCAGAAATTTCAACAATACTACCGTGGTATTAAAGTTGAACATGGTCAGTATATGGCCAGTGCTGTTAGCGGCAGATTGCAATCACTGAACGGTGCTTACTATGAAATTGCATCTTCATTTACAACCAAGCCGGGCATCAGCGAAGCAACTGCGGTTCAAAAAGCCATCGCATTTGTAAAGCCACAAAAAATGGCATGGCAGGCAGTTGAAGAAATGATGAAGAAACAACCACAGCATGCAGAAGCCTTACGTATGCAAATGGAACAATACAAACCAAAAGGCGAATTAGTGATCGTTAAAGATTTTATTGGCAAATCAAATCAATTACGTCTTGCTTACAAATTCAACATTTATGCAGCAGAACCATTATACAGAGCTAATGTATATGTTGATGCAAAAGACGGTCGTATTCTGTTGCAGGATATGATTATTAAACATGCTGATGGTATTGTACAAACACGATATGCAGGACAACGCACAGTTAAAACAAAACAAGTAACAGCGGGTTTGCTGGGTTTAACCGATCCTGCAAATAGTTTTCTTCCTTATGCATGGACAGGCAATAGTCTTCGTCCGCCAATTATCAATTCGTCATTCTTTATCCTGCACGATGAAACCAGGGGCAATGGTGTAATGACGTTTGATATGAATGCCGTTGGTGGATTGCCATTAAGCATACCTGCATTATACAGTCAGGCCACTTCATTTACTGATCCTGATAATAATTGGGGTGATGGCGATGCATTAACTTATAACGATCATAAACGTGGTGTTGATGTAAACGGACCCGGCGCCGGTGGCGTTGGCGAAGCAGAGAACGATGATATTGCGTTTGATGCACATTGGGGCGCCGAAATGGTGTATGACTATTGGAAGATCATTCATGGCCGTTTGAGTTTCGATAATAATAACTCAGCAATAAAAAGTTTTGTACACTATGGCCCTGCATATGATAATGCTTTCTGGAATGGTGAAGTAATGACCTATGGCGATGGATCAGGTGATGATAACCCGGCATTAGTTGGGTTTAAACCACTAACATCGCTTGATGTATGCGGACATGAAATTGGTCATGGTGTTTGTGAATTCACCGCCAATCTTGTTTATGAAAAAGAGTCGGGTGCCATGAACGAAGGCTTTAGTGATATATGGGCAGCCTGTGTTGAGCATTATGTGTTAAGTCATGTTGATCCTACTCTTCCGTATGATGTATGGGGCATTGGCGAGCAAATTGATTTACGTGCAGGTCGTGCTTTGCGCCGCATGGATAATCCGAATGCGGAAGGCAACCCCGATACATATGGTGGAATGTTCTGGAGCAATCCTGATTGCGATCCTACACTTGTAAATGATTATTGTGGTGTACACAATAACAGTGGTGTACTGAATCATTGGTTCTATCAACTGGTTGCAGGTAATGATCTATCGCAAATGAATGATATTGGCCAAACGTTTCGTGTTAAAGGAATAGGTTTTGCTGATGCAGAAAAGATCGCTTATCTCACCGAACTGCGTTTATCTCCTACTGCAACATTTGCAGAAGCAAGAATGATTTCTATCCAGGCTGCAGTTGAATTGTTCGGCCTTTGTTCACCACAACATCAAAGTACCACCAATGCATGGCATGCAGTTGGTGTTGGTAATGCATTTGTGAGTGAATGTGCACCATCTATCACTTTTGCTGCAGCAAGTTCTGCCACATCCGAAAGTACAGGAGCAAATGGTTGCGGTTCACAAAAAACCTACACCGTCTTTATTGGTAAACCTGTTGATAATGGTTTGGCCGCAAGCGTTTCAATTACTGCTGCCGGTACAGCCGTTAATGGAAGTGACTATGTTTTACAATCATCAACAGTAAGCTGGAGTGCAACGGAAAAAGGTTTGAAACCAATTACCCTGCTTATTAACGGTGATAATTATATTGAAGGCGACGAAACAGTCGTGTTGAGCTTTACTGCTCCTGCCGGTTTCAGTGCGGGCATCTCATCGCACACGCTTACCATTGCAGATGATGATTATGCACCACAGATAGGTACAACTCCTGTAACACTTCTTTCCGAAAATTTTGATGCAGGTGTAATGCCGGCAGGTTGGAATGCTGCAAAAGGTATTGCTCCAAATGCAACCAACGTCTGGATGGTGGGTGATGCATCAAACTTCGGTAATGGTAATGCAGCCTTCATCAGTGTATTAGGAACCGGTGTTCCTGCTTACGAATCCGCAACACCTACTGATGTAGTGTTGAGTACAAACAAACTTGATGCAAGAACAGTTAGCGGCGTTACCGTAAGCTTTACGTTTGCTGTTGGTGGCGAGCGTGATGTTCCGGTTGGTTTAAATCCTGATCTGAATGGTGATGGAGCTGTTACTGCTGATGAAATTGTACAACTTCCAAACAGCGGCCGTCCGTTTGATTATGGCATACTGGTATATTCATTTGATGGTGTACAATACTTTGATTGCAGTGATCCATTATTATTGCTACCGCAGAAACAAAGTAAAACTGTTGCACTTCCTGCAATTTTAAACGGCAAAGAGTTTTACCTGGGCTTCCGTTGGTTGAATGATGCCAACGCTGCTTTCATACCTGCACCTGCATTTGTTGTAGATGATATTGTGGTGAAAGCATCGCCAAAATCTATACAGACTACAGCCGGACGCTTTGCAGAAACAAGCATTGATAAAAACACCGAAGCATGGCAGTACAGTGTTGAAGATGGTAAAGTAGTGGGCAAAATCAAGAGTAACAATACTGAGCTTGGTTGTACACGTATGAATATTTCACAGGGAGGAAACGGCACCAGTAGTTTTGTGTACGGCACACGTTCCGATAAAACGTTTGAAGTAGCATCAGCTACAACCGCCAAAAAAGTAAGTTATGAAGTAACCATGTTTTTTACCAATGAAGAGCTGGCAGCATGGGGTGCAGATCTGTCAAACTTAAAAGTATTACGCACCACTTCACCAACACTTACGCTGCTGAACAACAAAAACTCACAGATACTTACACCGGTTATCAGCAACAACAACGGTAAGTATTATTCTGTAACTGTTACAGCTGATGGTTTTGGCAAATTCTACCTCTATAAACCAACAGGTGCTGCAAGATTGAGTGCAAACGGAGAAAGTATTGCAACACTGGGAGTTTATCCAAATCCGGCAGTTTTCTCATTGCAGGTAAATGTAGATGCTGTTTCAAAAGGATCGCTTGTTATGACAATGTTTGATATAAATGGCAAACAGGTTTATAATAAATCGACAGCTGTTGAAAACGGACGATTTAATACAAGAATTGATGTTAGCTATCTGCCGGCAGGCACTTACCTGCTACAGGTTAAAAACGCTGAAAATACCTGGACACAACGGGTTGTTGTGCAGCATTAATGCAAGGTGATAAAAATGAAAAAGAGCAGCTCCCAAAAGGGGCTGCTTCTTTTTTGGGAGAATAAATTTTACTCCATTTTTATGTGCAGATATTTTTCCGCTGTTGTTGGCGGCCCGCCAACGAATAAATATTTTTTGTAAATGCCTATCTGCATGTTGGCGAAGACGTCAACATGGGCACGAAGGTTTATAAATGCCGCTTTTGTGCGGTTTAATAGAGATACCCCACAAGGGCACAAAGGGTTGGGTAGAAAATGCGGCGTTAACGGGGTTTTAACAAAATGTAAAAAAGTGCTGACTTCCAACAGCGAGGACGGTTTGTGTATTGGCAATTACTATAGCTTATCATATTTAAAGGCAGGATTTTTAAATAAATATTACTTAAAGTATTTCGCTTTATAACATATATTAGAGTTTTATGTTAGGCTAGAAACCATGTTAAAACAGTAACACCTACTTTTGCTATATGATAGACTTAAGCATAAGATACCAAGTTGCCATATTTGGGAGCTTTGAGGATATTAGCCCTAAACCGGACACCTTAAAGTATTTTATTGATTCCTTTTCTGATAAAGAGCTTATTCCCGTTACAGCCCAGGAAATAAATTTATTAAACCCAACCAATCCAATTAATCGGTTAAGTCTAAAATCCACCGATGAAGTATGGAGTATTGAGTTTAGCAGTAGTAGAATTGATATTATTAAAAGTAATAAAGATGTAGGTGTAGTTGACATGAATACCCTAGACATTTTTTTGGAAGAAGCAAAAAAAATAGTCGATGTTATTAATACACGATTTCCAAAAAAATTCAACCGGCTTTCACTTGTGACAAGATATTTATTACCAGAAATGACAAAAGATAGTATTGCAGCTATTTTTCATAAAAACTGTAATACCATTAATTTCTTTAAAGAATATGAACCGGTTGAATGGAAGAATAGAGTTGTAACAAGAATTCCGATTACAATTCAAGACGAAGAAAATATAAATGTAATTTCTGAAATAAATAGAATTATAGGAAACCTAAAAATAAATTCACAAAATCAAGAAATAGACAGAGTGGAATTAAAGTTCGACATAAACACTTTTCAAGGTTCGACTGAGTTTAGATTTACTATTACAGAATTAATAAAGTTTCTAGATTTCGCCCTGTCTCTAGAAAGTGATTTAAAAGATCAATACGAAAAAATGCTAAACTAAATCATGGAAGAATCCAAACAACAAATAATTGATTTTTCATCTCAAAGTACTGAAGATGATATTTCAAGTTACATATCAGACTTCTCTTGGGAGAGACCTAAAAGTAAAAAAAGAGGCCTGTCGAGATATATTTATGACATGCTAGTCGAAAAAAGCATGACTAACATTGGAATTGACTATGAGAGCCCAATATCTATTCCATTTGACAATATTAGTTCCTCAGAAAATTTAATTAACCAAAGAAGAGATGAACATTTAAAAAAATATATAACGCCTAAATTGATCTCTTTAATAAAAGATGAAGATTTCGAATTTGGATATATTTCAAGAAGTGAAGAATTAGTAAGAGAACAGTTAAATATTAATGCCCTTGCAACAAGAAATTGGATTAATGAAATATTTATTACAAATTTTGAGAACGAAGTAATTGTAATGGGAATACTTCTCATTATTAGTCGGTTTGATGAAACACAAATCTTCCCTCAAGGACAAACAATTGCACTGGCAGCCTTATCACATTCCAATAATGAAATAAAAGAATTAGGAGTCAGGGCTTTTGAAAAATGGTGTTCAAACGAAAGTCTTCGCATACTTCGAAATATAAATTTCGAAACTACTTGGCTTCAAGATTATGTAAAAGAAGTTATTCAAGACATTGAAGAAGAATTATATGCCCTTTCTTGTACGAAAAATAAATAGAGCAAAATGGTTTCAGTTAGATATAACTAAGTCAGACGAAGTTTCTGCTGATGCAATAACTAACTGCTTAAAAACTACAAGAAACACCCTCTCTGTTTGGCATATAGAATCAGAGGACGATTTGGACAATGCTGCACTTGCGATAGTAGCAAATCAAGAACATCTTGATACAATAGATGTGGTAATACTCGATGAGAACTCTTTACAGAAATACAGTTTAGATGTCGTTGTCTCTCCAGGAGAAACACCAGTTAGCAGTTTAATAAATGCCCACAGAGACATTGCGGAGTTGACATTTACAAAATTAGGTCAGGTTAAAGAACATATAATTGAAAGAATAAGACATGACAAGTTAAAACGTTACACAGTAGCCTCACTAAAGAAAATTCTTCTTGATGCAATAGCGAAAGGAATTCTCCAAAAAAATGATCTAAAAGAAACCCTTAGAGCAAAACTATAATCTAACTTCTTTCTTCGGAGGCGAGTCTCCTGCAGAGGACTCGCCGTCATCCGTAACAAATCTCTTACTGCAATACATCTATCACGGCGAGTCGGCTTACGCCAGACATTGCCTATGAACTACAATGGTTCAACAGCATATATTCTATCAACAAAACGTCACATCCCCGCAATCGTTCCCACCCTTCTCCTATCAACTAACAGCTGCAAGTTTCAAACAGCGTAAATTTGGGCAGCCCATCTGCAGGCAGCAAACATGAACGAACGATTACAACAACTGGCCCAACAACTGGAAGGAGAATTTTATTTCGATAAAACCATACGTACCCTGTATGCCACCGATGCGTCGGCATACCGTGAGTTACCATTGGCCGTTGCCCTTCCCAAATCAAAAGACGATATTAAAAAGCTCATCGCTTTTGCACATACCAACAAAACATCATTGATTCCACGTACGGCCGGTACTTCGCTTGCCGGTCAGGTAGTGGGCAATGGGATTATTGTGGATGTATCGAAATACTTTACAAACATTATTGAGCTCAACAAAGAACAAAAATGGGTGCGTGTGCAACCCGGTGTGATCCGTGATGAGTTGAACATGTTCCTAAAACCACATGGTTTGTTCTTTGGTCCTGAAACATCAACGGCCAACCGTGCCATGATTGGCGGTATGGTGGGTAATAATTCCTGCGGCAGTAATTCGGTGTTGTACCGCAGCACAAGAGAACATTTGCTGGAAGTGGATTGTTTGCTGAGCGATGGAACGGAGACTAGCTTTAAAGCATTGAACATTGATGAGTTTCATAGCAAGTGTGAAGGTGAAGGACTGGAAGCAACCATCTATCGTTCGCTCCGCAGCATGTTGAGCAATTACGATAACCAGGTGGAGATACGCAAAGAGTTTCCCAAGAAAACGGTGGAACGTCGTAACACCGGTTATGCCATTGATCTGTTATTGGAAACAGCACCATTCACTGCAGGTGAAATAGATTTCAATTTCTGTAAACTCATTGCAGGTTCAGAAGGTACACTTGCATTCATCACTGAAATAAAACTGAATGTGATCCCGCTGCCGCCGAAGGAAGTGGGTTTGCTTTGTGTGCACTTTAACAGCATTGATGAATCGTTGAAAGCAAACCTCATTGGTTTAAAATACAATCCCGGTGCAAGTGAACTAATTGATCACTACATTCTTGAATGCACCAAAGAAAATAAAGAGCAGATCAAGAACCGTTTCTTTGTGCAGGGCGACCCCGGTGCTATTCTTGTGATTGAATTTGCAAGGGAGACAAGAGAAGAAATTGTTGCGCTTTGTAAACAGGTGGAAGAAGAAATGCGTGCAGCAGGTTTGGGTTATCATTTCCCTCTCCTGTTTGGTGATGATACTAAAAAGATATGGACGCTTCGCAAAGCCGGACTTGGTTTGCTGAGTAATTTACCCGGCGATGAAAAAGCAGTGCCGGTGATTGAGGACACGGCTGTTGATGTAAATGATCTTCCTGATTTCATCCGTGACTTTAATGAAATACTAAAGCAACATAATCTGTACTCGGTGCATTATGCGCATGCAGGTTCGGGTGAAATTCATTTACGTCCCATCATCAATTTAAAAACAGAAGAAGGCAACCGTCTTTTCCGTGTAATTGCAGAAGAGATTGCAACGCTGGTAAATAAATACAAGGGCTCGTTGAGTGGTGAACATGGCGATGGTCGTTTGCGTGGTGAGTTCATTAAGCAAATGGTGGGTGAAAAGAATTACCAGTTGTTGAAAGAGGTGAAGAAAACATGGGACCCCGAAAATATTTTCAATCCCAATAAAATTGTTGACACACCGCCAATGGATACCATGCTGCGGTATGTGCCCGGTCAGCAAACACCGGAGTTTAAAACAGTGTTCCGTTTTCACAACCAGGATATATTGCAACATGCGGAGCAATGTAATGGCAGTGGTGATTGCCGTAAAACACATTTATCAGGTGGAACAATGTGTCCATCCTTCATGGCTACACGCAACGAAAAAGAAACGACGAGAGCAAGAGCCAATATTCTCCGTGAGTTTTTAACCAACTCAACCAAAGCAAACCGTTTCGATCATAAAGAGATCTATGAAGTGATGGATCTTTGTTTGAGTTGCAAGGGATGTAAATCGGAATGCCCGAGTAATGTGGATATGGCGAAACTGAAAGCAGAGTTCATGCAGCATTATTACGATGCCAATGGTGTGCCCCTTCGTTCAAAACTCATTGCCAACTTTACCAATTCATCAAAGCTCGGTTCCATTGCACCATCGTTATACAATTTTGTAATGACGAACAGAGCCATCAGTTCATTGGTGAAAAAAGCATCGGGCTTTGCAACCAAACGTTCAATGCCTACGATGCATAGCACGACGTTGAGTAAATGGTTTAAGGTTGAAAGCAAAAAAAGGTTAAAGGCAAAAGCTGTAGGGCAAAAGGAAGAAACATGTTCCCTACACCCTAAACCCTCCACCGTTTACCTCTTCTGCGATGAATTCACCAACTACAACGATACAACAATTGGCATCAAAGCAATTGAGTTACTCAACAAGCTTGGTTACGAAGTAGTGATACCTGAACATATTGAAAGCGGCCGCTCCTGGTTGTCGAAAGGATTGATACGGAAAGGAAAAGAAATTGCGAATAAGAATATTGAATTGTTACATCCAATTGTAACAACAGATACGCCGCTGATCGGTATTGAACCATCAGCTATCCTTACCTTCCGTGATGAATATGTTGATCTGGCAACGGATGGAAACTTTGAGAAAGCAAAGCAACTTGCAGCAAACACATACATGATCGATGAGTTTATTGCAAACGAGATCGACAAAGGCAATATCAGCAAAGAACAATTCACTTCAGCTGAAAAGAAAATTAAGTTGCATGGTCATTGTCAGCAAAAAGCATTGGTGGGTACAGCAGCAACAGTGAAAATATTATCGTTTCCCGAAAACTATAAAGTAGAAACCATTCCTTCAGGTTGTTGCGGTATGGCTGGTTCGTTTGGTTACGAAGAAGAACATTATGAACTCTCAATGAAGATCGGCGAAATGGTACTCTTCCCTGCTGTGCGTAATGCAGCCGATGATGTAATTATTGCAGCGCCGGGAACAAGTTGTCGCCACCAGGTGAAAGATGGTACAGGTAAAAAAGCGTTGCACCCGGTGGAAGTGTTGTGGGAAGCGTTGAAATAAAAAGTTTATTGAAAGAATAAGAGCGAACCAGATACTAATCCGATTCGCTCTTATTCTAACCCTCTTCTTCCCTTCGTTCCGGGGAGCAAGTCGCCACACTTCGACTCCGCTCAGGACTTAACTATCTTTTATTTACTTTCCAGAATTTCTTCAATGCGTAAAAGTTCTTCTGCTGTAAAAGAAAGATTCGTGAGTGCATCCAAACTATTATGCAATTGCGCAACTGAGCTTGCACCCATCAGCACCGATGTTACACGTTCATCTTTCAACAACCATGCAATGGCCATTTGCGCCAATGACTGATTACGTTGCACTGCCAATGCATTCAATTGACTGATCTTTCCAAGCATTTCTTCATTGAGATCTTTAGGCAATATTGCACCATTAGGTAAAGAACGCCCCACTCTCGAATCTGCAGGAATTCCATTGAGATATTTATCAGTCAACCTTCCCTGTGCCAATGGCGAAAACACAATACAACCCATTCCTTCGTTACCTACAACATCCAATAACGATTCGTTTTGCGATGTTGTTTTCTTTTCCACCCAACGGTCGAGCAACGAATAACGTGGTTGATGAATAACACAAGGCGTACCCAAGGTTTTTAATACTGCTGCAGCCTGCTTTGTTTGTGCGGCGCTGTAATTAGAAATACCTGCATACAATGCTTTACCACTGCGAACGATCTGATCCAGCGCCTGCATTGTTTCTTCAATTGCAGTATTTGGATCGGGACGATGCGAATAAAAAATATCAACATATTCCAAACCCATCCGTTTCAAACTCTGATCGATACTTGCAGTTAAATATTTTTTTGAACCCCAATCGCCATACGGACCGGGCCACATATAATAACCGGCTTTCGTTGAAATGATGAGTTCATCACGATAAGCACTTAATTCGCTGCTGAGTATTTTTCCAAAATTGCGTTCTGCTTCACCTGCAGGCGGGCCATAGTTATTTGCAAGGTCGAAATGTGTAATGCCTTTATCAAAAGCAGCCACTAAAATAGCCTGCATGCCTTTCAGTTCATTAGCATTACCAAAGTTTTGCCAAAGACCCAGCGAAATGGCAGGCAACAACAAACCGCTTTTACCGCAGCGGTTGTACTTCATGGAATCGTATCGGTTAGATGCAGCTGTGTACATATTACAGGAATTAAGAAAGCAATACTACATCATCAGTTTGAACTTTTAGAAATTATTCTGCACCGTATTTCATAGTTTTTTAAACTACTTGTCTTTACAAATGCATTGTTGTATAAACAAAAAAGGAAGATCTGAAATCTTCCTTTTTTGTTTATGTTCCTATTCCACTTCCAATTCATCTGCAAATGTCCATGCAGGTTTTCCTTCGCCGGGATGGCCTTTGGGACATGCTTCCAATGTAAATGCTGTTACACGCACAAAACGTGCGTTGGCTGCTACAAACTTTGCAGTGAAATCTTTGATGGTTAGTGCGATGGTATTAACCGATACATCATTCTGCACAGTTACTACTTCGGTAAATGTTTTTCCATCAAGTGAGATTTCAAACTTTACTGCAGTTGGCAGGAATATCCAGTCACGGTAATGTTGCAAACAACCAAGCGAAATACGACTGATGTTTTTTTCTGTACCAAGATCAACTGTTGCAATAAGATTGTTTTTACTGAACCCATGCCAGAATTTATTCACCGCTGATTTTCCACGCACACCATCGGTTAATGAGTTGATGCCATCGGCCATGTAAGATCTTGAAGGCTGATGAACATACTGCACATTTGCAGCAACTGCTTTGTGCATGACAAAACGTTGCTCAACAGGTTGCAGGTTCATGATCTTTCCATTTTGCATGGTGACAGCACGAATGGTTTGTGTGCTTGATACTGCAATAGGTTGTGTGTAAACTGCACTTGATACTGTGGGCGCTGTTCCATCGGTTGTATAAAGAATAGAAGCAGTTGGCACTTCGGAGAACAAAGCCACTTCCAGTTTTCCATTCTTTGCCGCCGGTTTAATATCTACGGTGAAATTGCCCGGCGAATAATGCAAACCCTTTGCATCAAATGCTTTGAAATGAAACTGCAAACGCTCACTGAAACTGTTCCAGTTTTTATTTGCAGCAGGCGACCAAACTGTTTCGGCCAGCGCCAACATACGAGGCAACACCATGTACTCTAAATGCTCCGCTGTTGAAATATATTCTGTCCAAACATTACCTTGCGCACCCAACACATATTTGTGTTGCTCTGCTGTTAACTCTTTTGGTATCGGTTCGTAATCATACACTTTCTTCACTGTATTGAAACCACCGATGGCCAACGGTTCACCTTCCGGTCCTGCCTGGTAATGATCAAAGTAACAAGGAGAGCCCGGTGTCATCACCACATCATGATTCATCTTCGCTGCTTCAATACCACCTGCTTCACCACGCCAGCTCATTACGGTTGCTTCAGGCGCCAATCCACCTTCGAGTATTTCATCCCAACCGATCATCTTTCTTTTTTTGCTGATGATGAATTTCTCCATGCGCTTAATAAAATAACTCTGTAGTTCTTCTTCGTTCTTCAATCCTTCTTTTTTCATACGTGCCTGGCAACGCTCGCATTTTTTCCATGGACCTTTATCCACTTCATCGCCGCCAATATGAATATAAGTTGATGGGAAAAGAGCGATCACTTCGCTTAACACATCCTGCAGAAATGAAAACACTTCTTCGTTACCGGCGCAATAGTTTGATGACATGTTGTTGTAATTGCCACCTGTTAATGGCAATTGTGGTTGCTGTGTACAACTCAACTGCGGATAAGCAGCAATAGCCGATGCCACATGACCGGGCATTTCAATTTCAGGAACAACAGTTACATTTCTTGTTTTAGCATACGCCACAATTTCCTTCACCTGTTCCTGCGTGTAGTAGCCACCGTAAGTAGCGGCTTCGCCGGGTTTTGCCTGCGGACGACTGCCCCACACTTTATCGTTCTGATCAACACGCCATGCACCTGTTGACGTAAGCTTTGGATATTTTTTTATTTCAATACGCCAGCCCTGGTCATCAACCAAATGCCAATGAAATGTATTCATCTTATACATCGCCATCAGATCAATGTATTGCTTCACCACATCTGCTGAAAAGAAATGACGGCTTACATCTAAATGCATACCTCTCCATTTAAAACTTGGCTCATCGTTGATCTGCATACAAGGCACTTGCAATACAGCATTCGTACGCACTTGTGGTAATGTTTGCAAAACAGATTGCATACCGTAAAAAATACCGGCATAGCTGCTTGCTTGGATCTGAATAAGCGAAGGAGTAACGTTTAAGCTGTATGCTTCCTGTTTCATTGCTTTATCAGCAGAAAGGATCAGTTCGATTTTTTTAGACGCAGCTTTATTCTGTTGTAACGAAATGCCTGAAACATCTTTTACAGCGTTCACAAAAAAATCAACAGCAGGTCTTAATGCTGTTTGTGTTGCATTGTATTGCAGTGAAGTATTTTTATCGATGATAAAGTACCCTTCGTTCAGTTTTAACTCCACGGGTTGCGGAATAATAGATACCTGTTGTTGAGAGAATAACGCTAATGGACAAGCAAGCAACAATAAAAACTTTACAAATTTTAATGGCATGATCGATGATGATTTATTGAGAATTTAAAATTGTACTGGTGCAAATGTAAACATCCACTTCACAGGGTTTTGCCAGTCTTTTCCTTTGAAACTACCAACAGGTGCTTTTAGCAACACCGTGTTCCATCCTTTTTTTAACGGAATGCTTGTTGGCATACGATACTGATAACCTTCATCCGCCAATGGCAATTCGCTGTTTCCTTTTTGACCTGCATGTTTCCATTCTGGAGCGGGAATTAATTTTCCGTTCACCCACACTGCACTTTGTTTAGCATCCCATGCATTTGCCGGAGGTGGATCAGTTGCAGGTGAGCGTGAAAGATTATTAAAACCGATCCAGAACTGTTTCGTTTCATCTTCATCGCTCCAGATCTTTGTTACTGCATACCAGGTAGTACTGTCTTCTGCATTAGCAATTGCTCCTTTAATCAACGGCGCCCACCAATGGCGCAGCATCACTGTTGCACCAACCTGTTCAAGTGTTGGTTTTGTTTTATCTGCATCAAAACTTTTTTGCTCCGGTGAAAATTGTTTTGCAAGATCACCATTGTTTGCAAACGGACCATACAATTTCCAAACAAGATCAGATTGATTAGTATAAGGAAATGGCAGCTTAGAATAGAATTGTTGTTTGTGATCGAGCAAGCGTTTTTCAAATGCAGCAAAAGCATTTGCTCTTGTTGTATTCGGTTCGCCGATGTTTGCCACCCAGCCATCAACACCGCCACCCTGCCAGCTGCGTTCTGCAAAAGCCAGCATGCCGGGATAAACAGGATTCATGTTGAGGACATCTTCTTCTTTACTCACAGCTCTGTCATGCCACATACAAATGGTGCCGCCGAGAGTTGTTGCATCGCCTTTTTCTTTGTCTGCAATTTTGCGGTTGAAAATTGTTGTGACTGCTTCCAGCGGATCCATGTGATTCAAATACAAATGCCGTGAATCAATAAACTGAATTTGATTGTTGGATGTGTGATGTGCATTATCATCCATCCATAACTGACGGATAGTACTGTTGCTGAAATTACCACCCGGTTGCCAGCCGATCACTTTCTTACCCATGCTTTCGATGAATGCTGTTACTTCCGGGACAAAGTTTTTGTTGGTGATCTTTACTTCATCTGCACCAATATGGATATAAGGCACATCATAAGTTCTAATAAACTCTTTGAGAATATTTTTAACGATGATTAAACCGCTGTCACTCTGCATATCGGTTTTCATGGCACGCTTAAAAGCTGCACTATGACCGGGCATATCAATTTCAGGCACAAATGTGATATGCCGTTCTTTACAATAAGCGATCAGTTCTTTGATCTCTGCTTCATTGTAATACATGCCTTTGTTGCGGAGCATGTGTTCGAGTGCAGTGAGTTGCGGGTATTTCTTGATGGCAATGCGCCATGCAATATCTTCTGTTGCATGGAAATGAAAGATGTTGAGTTTGTTGGCTGCCATTACATCGATCTGTTGTTTCAGCAACGGCATCGACATATAATTTCTTCCCACATCGATCATATACCCACGCCAGCTGAAGGCAGGCCAGTCAGTAATACTCACCGCATCGATCATCGTTTCAGAACGCAACAACTGTTTCAATGTTTGTGTAGCATTGAAAATGCCGTGTGCAGTATTGGCAACCAGTTTTACATAAGAAGTATTTACATCAAGCTGATAGGCTTCACTTTCATTTTGTGCTGATTTCACGTTACCCAATCCAATTTCAATAAACGATTCGCCTGCAGCTGCTTTATCAGTCAACTTCATTTCCCATCCGATCGATTGCAGGTATCGTTGCAACTGTGATGCTTCGTTCGACAGGCTATTATCGTTTACCACAATCGTTTTGCAATTGTACATTGCAAATGCGCCCTGCTTCCATTTCAGTTGCTGAGGTTGCGGAATCAGTGCTGCTTTGGGTTGCAGATCGTACACATAGGGGTAGATGACATGCTTCCACAACAAATAAGCTCTTCCCATTAAATGCAACCCATCGTTGCTTAACTCCGGTTTCAGTTTACCGTTTTCATTACTGAATGAATTATACAGATCAACATACTGGTAGCGATGGGCCACAGCATTTGCTTTTAACTGCTCGTTTACTTTTTTAATGAGCTCAGTATTTTTTGTATGACCTGCAAACTTGCCATACAATTCATTCACCGGTAAAATACTCTGCACATATAATTTTGTTTTGGGCGATTGTTGCTTTATGTAATCAGCGATCAGTAACATGTTCTTCAACACACTGTCGGCACTAACACCTCTTGCCAGATCGTTTGTACCAATGAGTAAAAATATCTTTGATGGTTTCCTGTTTGTAACAACGGGCAGACGATGCAAGACACCCGCTGTTACATCACCGCTGATGCCGTGGTTCTTCATCCGCAGATCATTAAACAGTTGTGCCCACTCTGATCCATCGGTAATACTGTTGCCCAGAAAAATAATTTCATCTTTCGTTTGCGGCATCGATTGAAAAAAAGTTACACGTTGATGATAGTAAGTTGAAAACATACTATCGTGTAGCAGTGGCAGTTTTACCTGTGCTTTTCCATTGGCAACAATCAATAACAAAGCTGTAAGCAACAGCAACGATATCTTTCTGAAAAAAATATTCATGTTCTATTTAAAATCACTCCATGCGAAGCGGTAAGTTTTACCTTTCACTGTTTTTAGTTTTATTTTCTTTCCTGCATAAAGCAGTGTACAATCTGCATTATTGTTTGCAAGCACCCAACAGTTCACAAGCTTTCCATTTTTCCAATCTATACTGATATTAAACCCGTTTCTTGCACACAAGCCTTTTACTGATCCTGTATGCCATCCAGCAGGCAGTGCGGGCAACAACTCAATTTCTTCTTCATTGCTCTGCAACAACATTTCTGCTAGACCGGCAGTTGCACCAAAATTCCCATCGATCTGAAACGGCGGATGTGCACAGAATAAATTCGGATAAGTACCACCGCCACTCATCTTAATACCATCGCCGCTCACAACAGGTTTCACCAATTGCTTAAACATCTGCAATGCATGTTCACCATCATGCAGACGTGCCCAAAAGTTGAGTTTCCATGCCATACTCCAACCTGTACCTGCATCGCCACGTTGCAACAATGTTTGCTTTGCTGCTTCTGCAAGTGAAGGTGTTTTGTTAACCGAAATTTCGTCGTAAGGATGCAAACCATACAAATGCGATACATGGCGATGATGCGGTTCACCATCTTCCCAATCATTCACCCATTCATTCAAATCACCTTTTGCACCAATTTGATTTGGCGCTAACTGTTTTACAGTTGTGGTTAATTCGTTACGCCATTGTGCATCTGTTTTTAATACCGTTGATGCTGTAATACATGCGTTGAACAACTCCCTGCATATCTGCATATCCATTGTTGGCCCCATGCATGTGTTGCCTACAAAACCATTCGGCATTTTATAGGCATGCTCAGGTGAATTGGATGGCGCTGTTACCAACCAGCCATGTGTTGGCTCTTTTATTAAGATGGATTGTAAAAACTGTGCTGCTCCTTTCAAGACTTGGTAATATTTTTTTAAGAAGGCCGTGTCTTTGGTGAAACGATAATGCTCCCAGATATGTTCGCACAACCATGCACCACCTGTTAATGTTGATCCCCATGCTGCGCCTTCACCTGGTGATGTAAAGAACCAGGGATTACTGATGACATGCGCTACCCAACCATTTGCATTGTAATAAGCCTTCGCCGTTTTAGTTCCGTTATTTACCAATGAAGATGTAAAACGATGCATCGGCTCGGCAAGTGAACTTAAGTTGGTTAACTCTGCCGGCCAGTAATTCATTTGTATGTTGATGTTGAGATGATAATCGCCATTCCACGGAGTTTGATATTCAACAGCCCACAAGCCCTGCAGGTTTGCAGGTAACAAACCGGGACGGGAAGAAGAGATGAGCAGGTATCGTCCGAAGTTGAAATACAATACAGGCAGTTGCAGATCTTCTTCGCCTTTGTTATAATTAATGAGACGTTGATTGGTGGTTAATGCTGCTATCTTTTTTGTGTCAGGCATAGTCCAGCGACAACGATTAAAAAGCTGCTGAAAAGCTGCTGTACTTTTTTGTTGTGCCGCAGCATACGAAGTCTGTTTCGATTTTTCGATATACTGAAATGCTCTTTCAATAATATCTTCTGTTGTAAGACTACCGGTTTTGTTATCGTAATTTGTAACCGATGAAATACGTATCAGGCATTCAGTTGCATTTTCGATTACCAATTCATTTCCTTCCTGTTTAATTGTTCCGTCTTTTACTGAAGGTTGAGCAACCGTTACAAACTCCATTCCTTTATCAGTTCCCGATGGCAGTTGCCCCATCATGGCAATCGTATTCTTCTTTGTTTTGATCTGTGCATTTTCCTTTCTGTACAAAGAAAGCACAACGTTGATGCTGCCTTTTTTTGTAGTTGATAAACGCACCCATGTAATATCATTTACAAAATCGGTAAATATTTCTTCTGTATATGTTGCAGCATTGCGTGTGAATGTTGTGGTAGCAATTGCTTTCTCCAGATCGAGTACACGGTTATAGTTTGTCACAACTGCATTACTGTCTTTCCAACTGATGAACAGATCGCCCATGGTTTGATAAGCACCATACTTTTCATTTGCACCTCTGCCGTGTCCCGATCCCTTTCCTTTTGAAATAAAATGTTGTTGTAAAATATCCTGTGCGGCTTTGTTATTACCTGCCAGCAAATGATCCTGTATCGGTTTCAGGTATTGAAAAGCTGTTTCATCATCTGCATCCTGCGGACCACCACTCCACAATGAAATTTCGTTGAGAGCAATGCGTTCTTTTTTTATATCGCCAAACATCATTGCACCTAAGCGGCCATTACCTAACGGCAAACTTTCGGTGAAATGTGTGGCAGGTGCATTAAAACGAAGTGTTACATCGTTGCGTTGAGCAGTGCTTACAACTACTGAGAAAAGAAAAACAACGGAAGCAATCAAATACTTATTCATTCAACTTTTAGTTTAAAGGTGGAAGCCGGCAATTGTTCAGCATTCAGCAAATTACCTTTACTGAATGGTTGCCAGCCATAATAAATATAGGCAGGCTTTTGTTTCGTTTTCACTAACACATGTTTATTCTGAATGAAAGCCTCAGTTACTTCTTCACCATCAATAGAAAAACCCTGCAACAATTCGTTATTTTTTGTTTGCAAACCATCTGCATAACGGAAAGAAATAATTACCTGCCCGTTCGTATAAACAGCTTTCACAGGTAGTGGGCCGGAAGGAACAATTTCCTTTTTGCCATAAGTAGTATATAAAGCCCATCTTGCCAAACGTTCACCTACTGCTTTTTTATTGGTGGGATGTACATCATTCTTAGCACCAACATCACTACAAACTGCCATACCGCCATTCTTTACATCAGCCAGTAATTTACGTTGCTCATCTCTGAACATGTGCCACAGTGGGCGTTCAATAGAAGATAACTGCACCCAATAAAAAGGCATATCTGCTTGTTTCCATTGCAGCCGATAATCATCGATCAACAACTTTATTAACGACCGGTATTCGTTTACACGTTCAATCTCTTCTGCATTCGTTTCGCCCTGGTACCAAAGCACGCCTCTTACCGGAAACTGAAGCAATGGCTCGATACCTGCCGTGTAAGCAAAGCCCGGTTTGTATGCATGATTGGGACCAAGTTCATCTGCAGGTACAAAAGATAGATTGCCTACATTTTCACTACCACGTTGACGCATCCATTTCGGCAATGCATCATTGCTTAACCAATTACCTTTTACTTTCTCTGCAAACTGTTTACTGTTACGCATTGCATCAACACGTATAAACGTTTCAGCAGGTGCGCCGCCAATAGAAAGATTGATCAAACCGATTGGAACATGTTCATTTGCAACTATGCTTTTGGCAAAATAATAAGCTACCGCACTCATGGTTTGTACGGTACTTGAATCGCAAAGCTCCCATCCGTTCCATAAATAAAAACTGTCTTCATTTAAACGACGTGTGAGTGAATCGGTATAAGCCACGCCATACACATAACGACCGGCAGGAGGCGGATTCATAAAACGGATCATTGGTTGATTTGCTTTGAGCTTCTCTTCATTCCAATGCATTTCCTTTTTCATTGCCCACTCCATATTACTTTGTCCCGAACATATCCATACATCACCAATCAAAATATTCGAAAACAGAACAGCGGTATCAGCACTGCTCACATAAAGCGTTTGACTTTCTGTGTTTGCTTTTTGCTTTGGTAAATAAACGATCCAGGATGAATCGCTTTTTGTGACAGTGGTACTCCTATTTCTGCCCAATCTTACTTCAACAGTATTTCCGGGAATGGCTTTTCCCCAAACAGCAATTGGCTTTTCTCTTTGCAAAACCATATTGCCCGAAAAAACAGTTGCCACCGAAAACTGAGCGGTGGCAACAATGGGAAAAAAAAGTAAACCAAATGACAAGTATTTCATTGTCTTAACAAGTAAATATGCTCCTGTAAATAACATAAAATAATTCTTCTACGAACGCTCAACCGTATGCGCAAAAATCATTTCAGCAAATGTTCCTTCAGTGTCTGCATACAATACCATTCCTGTCGTGGCAAATGAAATGGCCCTTTGAATAAATTTCCTTTTGCTGTTTGTGCAATACTACCATCACGATGCAGGTAACCAAACCACTCACCGTTTTCTTTATCGTGAAAATGACTGTACGCATATTCATGCACCTGTTTATGCCATTGTGCATATTTTTCGTTACCTGTCATTAAATACGCAAGCAAAGTAGCAATGATCACTTCGTTGTGCGGCCACCAAAATTTCATATCCTGCCAGTATTCCTGCACAGGTTTATTATACACATCACGGAAATACAAAATGCCTCCATGCTCTTTATCCCATCCACGCTCCCACATATAGTCGAGCATTTTGCAACCAAGTTCAATCAGGTGCGGATCGTTGTTACGGTGTTTTGCTTCGTGCAGAATAAACCATGCACCTTCAATAGCATGACCGGGATTGAGTGTGCGCCCATCAATATGATCGATGATGCTTCCATCAGGCGCCACCTGTTCCATCACACATTTGATATCATCTTTTACAAAGTAAGTTTCAATATCGCTAATCCATTTTGTTATCCATTCATCGCAACGATCATCACCAATCACCTCTCTTAACTGTTGCGCTGTATTAGTCATGATCATGGGCACACCAATACCACGTGTTGGTCGGGTGCCGGTAAACTTTGCAGGCAATGTTTTTTCACCACTTGCGTAGGCAATACATTCGCCAAATACTCTTCTTGCATTGGCAGCTGCTTCTTCACTGCCGCTTGCTTTTGCATAAGCCGCAGCAGCAATTACATAAAATGTTTCGGAGAAATAATAACGACGCTTACGGATTGGCTGCCCATCACGTGTTACATGAAAGAACATTTGACCGTCACTGTCAAAGCAATGTTTGTTGAGAAATTCATAACCCAACTTTGCACCATCCAGCCATTCCTGTTTTTGCTCAACGGTGTTGTACAAGGTTGATAAAAGCCATGTAGCTCTTCCCTGTATCCACACTGCTTTGTCATCATCGATCAATGAACCATCTGCATCACGCATTAATAAAAAACCACCATGTTCTGTATCGAACGAACCGGGAAACCAAAACGGAACGGTATCATTCAACAACTGGTTGCTGTAAAATTGCTGCAAAGCAACCAGGTCTTCTCTTGTATAAGCCATCAACTGATTTATTTAATGATATCATTTACAGGAATACGGATAAAATACATGGCACCTGTGCCTTCGTAAAACAATCCGAGATGATGGTCATCGATCCTCGACAAAACAGAATAACCCCAACTTCCTCTTGCATCGATCAGCAATTCATTGGCAGGCAACCATGTTTCTCCCATATCAAGACTTGCTTTCACAGTAGTATTGATCCTTGCACGATCGGAATTAACGTTGCTGAAGAACAACACATCTTTCATTTGTCCTTTTACATTTACTCTTGCTTTAATAATGCTGGCCTGGCAAACAGGATCGATCAATGCTTCATAAGAAGTTGCATGCTCTGTCCATGTTTGTCCCATATCTTTTGTTGTTGCCACACTTCTGTAACGTCCACGGTTATCACGCATGTTCAGCATTAATGTGCCGGGAGTTGTTTCTACTACCTGCGCTTCTGTTGTGTTGCTTTTTGCACCCACGCCACTCTTCCATGTTTTACCATGATCGTTGCTGTAGATAATCGATGAATGCGGAATACCAACGGAAGAAGGTTTTGTTGTTTCATCCCAATACTGCGATGGAAAAACCAATGTGCCGTTTTGCATAGCAATACCATTACCCGGACCATTGAAATACAAATGCCACGCAGGATTTTTTACCTGTTCGGTAATGCTGTACGGCTTGCTCCATGTAACACCATCATCATCGCTGCTCACGAACACAAACTGTCCTGTTGTATCGGGTGAAAGTCCCGGCTTTGAACCTGCAATGGAACGATTGCCTTTGCTCCACAATGCAGCTACCCATAATTTTTTTGTAACAGGATCGAAAAGAATACAAGGATCACCAATGCCATTGTTTTCATGCGGCTCGCCCATGTCCATAATAATTTTCATTGGCTGCCATGTTTGTCCGCCATCGGTACTACGACTCATACCCACATCAATATTACCGGGAAGATCAGCACTGTTTTTATAACGCACATCATACACAGTAATCAATGTTCCTTTATTGGTAGTGATCATACCTGGTATGCGATAAGAATGTACATTGTCTTCAGCAGCCAAACGCACTGCTTCTGCTACACGATGCACATTAGAAGTTTTCACCGTAGCTGTGCTTGCTTTTTCAACAACCAAGTGCTTTTCGTTTTTTGTTGTAACTAACTGTGTTGCTTTTGCAAAAAACTTACTGCCTACGATTGCATTTTCATTAAGCGTTACAGAGACAAGTAAATTGATGATGCCAGGATTGACAGTAAGATCGATCGGCAATACAGTTGTTGCTGTTATTTTTTCGGACGATGTCAGTAATACCGCCGATTTGTTCAATACTGCCTCGGTGTTTGCATTGTACAATTCAATTTTGCTGATAGCAGCCACTGCCGCTTTATCAAAACTCAGCTGCAGTTGCTTATACGTAACTGTTTTACCTGCGGGCACATAAATGCGTATCTGCATCAGTAAATTCTGATCAACTCTTTTTACAGCAGGAACTACCGGCGATATAGCAGTAATTTTAATAATTGATTTGCTTTGTGCAAATACAACTGGTGCAGCTATTAACAAACACCACACTAAAAAATAAAATCTCTTTTTGTTCATATCAATCGTTTACACTTTACTGATTAATCAACACTTGTTGATTTAGGTTTAAGAAATAACAATTGCACAACCAAAGCCACCAATACAATACCGGCCAACATGGCAAAATCTCTTCCCAGGTTTCCGGCATCAGTTGATTTGCCTAACCAATCGGTGATGAATGCACCCGCAAACACACCAACCATGTTCATCAGTCCATATGCTGTTGCTCTGTACTTTGATGAAACAAACTGGCAAAGGATGGGCATATTGTTCGCATCGAACATACCAAAGCCGAAACCAAAACAGAATGCTGCACCAATTACACTGAACAACGAACTTCCGAAACCAACAAACAACAACGAAGGGATGGTTAAACCCAAACCTATGGCACTGGTATAAATTCTTCCACGAATATTTTTCTGCACCCAGCGATCGGACAAAATACCACCGAAGATGACACCGATAAAAGATGATGCTGCAATGGTGATGGTTGATAATGGACCTGCTTTCGACATATCAATTTGTAAGCTATCGGCAAACAATGTCGGCAGCCAGTTCTTTACGCCCCAGCCAGGCAAACTTGGTACTGCGAAATACAGTAAGATGATCCAGAAAGAAATATTGCTGAAGAGTAATGCAAGACCTTTTGTAATAGATGGCTTTTCTGTTTGTGTTGTTTCAATTGTTGTTGCTTTTTTCTCCCGCAGGAAAACCATCAGCACAACAGCATAACAAATACCGATCAAACCAAATGTATGAAAAGCAGTTTTCCAAGAGAAAGCTGATGCAATGGTTGCACCAAAGCCACCAAGCGCTTGCCCCATATACAAACCTGTCATGTGAATACCAACTGCCAGTGACCTTGTTTTATCGCTATGGTAATCGGCAATGAGTGATAAACCTGCAGGAATGTACAACGCCTCACTAACGCCCATGACAGCACGCAGCCAGTAAAGTTGTGTGAAGTTTTGTGCATAGCCCATCGTCCATGTAACTGCACTCCATACAAACAGACTGACAACAATGAGCCATTTACGGTTGATGCGATCAGCGATCATACCTGCAACGGGACTCATAAAACCATAGATCCATAAAAAGATGGCCATGAGTCTGCCGAAATTGGTAGCTGTTTGCAGCTCGGCAATATCCAGCATCATGGATGGTTTCATGGTGCTGAGCATTTGCCTGTCCATATAATTGAGCAGGGCCACTACCCAGAGTAAACCAACAACGATCCAGGGATATGATTTCGAACTACTCATTTTCGAGTTGTTGTTTTAACTGATAAAATAAACGAAGAACGAATCCCTGCTTTTATTTCTCCGCTTGGAAGAATAAAACAATCATTCCATTTCACTGCTGTAGTAGTAACAGGTGTATCGTAAGGAATGTTGCCGATCATTTGCCACGAATCAGCAATAATATCGTATGCTAATATTTCTTTACTGAACCCCGGATGATTGGTTTGCAGTTTTGCTTTCTCTTCGGTCAACCGTTGCTTTTCGTTTTCGTCTTTGCTGTTGTTGATGGCTGCAATTAATTCTTCTGTGCGATGAAAGGTTGCACCTTTATCACCACCAAACAACAAGATTTTGTTTTGATAAACAACACCACTGCCAGCACTTAATGCATAAGGCAGTGCTGCTTTTTCTGTCCACTGATTGGTTAAGGTATTGAATGTATAAACGGAGCTGTACAAATCGCTGATGCCGTTGCTGTTTTTCTTACGGCCACCTGCGAGATAAATTTCATTGTTAATTGCAAGCAATACTGCATGCGACGTTGGCTTGGACAATTGAGGTAACTGTTGCCAGCCACTTGCAATGTTATTGAGATCAAGTACGATGAACTGGTTGCTTGTTTCTGTTGCTGTTTCACCTCCACCCAAATAAATTTTCGAATCGACAACAGTCAACGATGCATTGGTAACAGCAAATGGAAGATCGGGCAACGATGTTGTTGCAACCGTTGTGTTGTTTATGGTAAGCAGGTACACTTTTTTGCTGAGACCATGTTCATTTTCACCACCTGCAACTACAATTCCTTTTGTTGTGGAACCACTTGCAGCATACGCAATGGCCTCGGTTAATTTTGTTTGCTGTTGCAAAACAAAGCGGCTTCCCTTCTTTGCATACACATACACATCATCGTAATATTTTTTCTTGCCGCCGTTCCAAGGCATGGCATCCGGAAAGTTTGCACCACCGGCAATTATTAATTTATTGTTGTGCACAGCAGCAACCATTCCGGCAAAACCTAATGCAGTTTGTCCGTTTGTGGTAACAGGAAGCTCTGCTGCAATACTCCATTGCAGTTTCAGCTCCTGTTTTTTCTGTGCTTGTATAGCTGTAGTAAAAAACATGAGAAGTGAAAGAAACGATATGTATAAACGGATCATTACTGTTTATGCATTCACTGCGGATTGTAAGCGTGATGAAAATGTATTGAAGCCAACTGCTTCCACGTCTTTCTTAAATAATTCAAATTCCGTTACTGTCATATTCTTTACAGGCAAACGGAACTCACCACAATCGATGCCCAGCAATTTCATATATGCTTTACCTGTTGCAATACCGCCGTACTTACCCAACAAAGTAATCATATCGATTGACTTTTGCTGTAAAGCATTCGCTGTTTTTAATTCGCCGTTGTTAAATGCATCGATCAAATCGTAATACAACGGCGCTGCATAGTTAAAGGTACTGCCAACTGCTGCTTTTGTACCCAATGCCAATGCCGGCAACATGTTTTCATCCCGTCCCCACAGCATATCATACTTCCCATCTTTGAAATTCATGCAGGAAAGAAAATCCATAAAATCTTCATGTGTGTATTTTATACCTGCAAAATTGGGAATAAGATCATCCACTGCTTTTAGTAATTCAATCATCGGGAAACCTACACCTGTTAACACCGGAATATGATAATAATAGAACGGCATATCAGGTACTACCGATGCAACTTCACTGCAAGCCTTCGCCAGCATTTCTACCGAAGCAGGTTTAAAATAAAATGGTGCTGTAAACGAAATAGCATCAAGCCCGATCTCTTTTGCATGCAAGGCCAGTTCTTTACAATCAGTTAAACAAGTGCCGCCCAGCAAAGGCATCACAATAAAACCGGCATCATCTTTTGTAACAGCAGCCCATGCTTCAGCTACTGCTTTCTTTTCGTTTAACGATAACGAAACACCCTCTCCTGTTGATCCGCAAATAAACGCACCTTTCACGCCGTTTGCTTTCAACATTTCATAATACGCCGGTATAATGGTAAGATTGAGTGAACCATCTTTATGCATGGGTGTAAATGGTGCGGCAATCAATCCTTCTAAATATTTTCTGTTCATATTCACAAGTTCTAAAATTTAGGTAATACTTTTTAAAACCGGGAGTAAGACTACTCCCGGTAAACTAACTGCTGATTATTAACTAACGATTACTGATTTATGTTCCGGGATAACCAATGTTTTGTTCAAGCGTTGGATCCTGGTTTAATGTTGACCGGTCGATAGGCCATAACAATTTGTACGATTGTGTTGCTTTATCCAACACACCAATCAATGGCAGATCGGTACGGAATGCAAGCGGATCGCCTGTTGCATCCTGCATGCGGCGCAGATCGTACCAACGTTTTCCTTCTGCAACAAATTCTTTTCCTCTCTCTTCGAAGATGGTAATTTCATTTGCTTCAAAACTTCCGTTTACATAAACAGGATATGGATTGCTGCCATAAGCACGCTGACGAACTGCATTGATCTCAACAGAAGGATCTTGTCCTTGCTTGTTCTTGATCTCAGCTAAGATCAACAATGCTTCTGCCCAACGATATACCGGTACATCATCTGCAAAACTTCTGTTGGTACCATCTATCGTGCCTAAGAATTTACGCAGGTTCACAAATTTGTTTGATGCAGTTGCTGTTGGTGTGCGATAAAAATCGAAGAAGGTTGATCGTGCACGCAAGTCGGTTGCAGTATCGTACTTCGTAAACAGATCGTATTTGTATTCGTAACGGATAATGGTACCGCCACCTGCAATTTTCAACGGATCAGCTGCAGATGCACCTGCCTGATCGGATGTTAAAGGCGCACCACCAACTGTTACAAAACTGCTCATCGGATCGGTTTGTGCATAGATAAACTGTCCATAGTTATTTGTTGCTTCACCAACCTGGTAACGCATCGCAAAGATCACTTCGTTGTTGCCTTTGTTGCCATACTTAAACACATCGGCAAAGCTGTTGAGTTTAGCAGTACGTGCAATTACATCTTCTACAGCTGTACGTGCTGTTGCAAGATCGGCAGTGGTAGTTGTTGGTGCAGCTCCATCGATCTTTACTTTCGCACTCCACAAATACACTTCTGCTTTCAGCATTTGTGTTGCCAGTAACGACCACATGGCTTTGCTGAATTTCACTGTATAGTTTGTACCGAAGTTGGTAGCCGAACGTTCAACATCTGCCTTAATAAAATCCAATGATTCCTTTTCTGTTTTTGTACGAGCTAAATATGCCTGCTCTGCAGATGTTGGTGTATTGGTCAACACTTTTGGTTCTGTTGCCAATGGCACACGACCGTAGGTTCGATACAGATGAAAGTAATAATAGGCACGGATGCCATAAGCCTGTCCGAGATAATATTTCTTATCTGCTTCAGCTAAGAAATCTGCTTTCTCTACATTGTAAATAAACAGATTTACCTGGAAGATAGGACCATACAAACCTGCCCAACTGCTCACGCCTGAACTTGATTCACGCAAATCCTGGCGAATAATATTTGCAGAGTTGAGTGATGATGTTCCGGTTGCACCTGTTGCATCTTTAAACACACCTCCACGTAATTCAGCAAGTGTGAAAAATGTAAATTGAAAACCTCTCAGTTGATTATGTAAACCAACCATAGCACCGTCTACCTGAGCAGCGGTTTTCCAGAAGTTTCCACTGGCATAATAATCTTCCGGCGCCAGTTCTAATTTTTTGCAGGCATTCATCGAAACGATCATTGCCAGCAGAAACAAACCATTGAATATCTTTTTCATCTTTATAACTATTGAAATGAATTAAAATGTTACCTGTGCACCAAAAATGATAATGCGTGGAAGCGGATAACCACCTGCGCCTGCTGCTGAGTTGGCTATACTTCCCGATTCAGGAGAGTACAACGTTGCTTTACTTAAGTAAGCAACATTCTGCATGGTAACAGAAAAGTTAATGCCCTGGCTTTTGATAGCATTTGCCCACTGTAACGGCAATGCATAGTTGATGTTGATCTCACGCAATGCGAGGTAATCGCCTTTTTTATAGAACATGCTTGACTCACGCAATACGTTGTTCTTAAACAACTGATCGGCCCAATAGTACGTTGGATACTTTGCATTCACATTTGTTGGAGTCCATGTATCGTACACATCTTTAATGGTGTTGAATGTACCTTGTGCATTACCCATGAACCAGGCACGTGGACCATCATACGCTACAAAGCCCAACGCATAATCGAAACGTGCACTTACTGACAAACCTTTCCAACGTGCAGAGGCAGAGAAACCACCTGTGAAACGGGGAACAGTACGACCCATGTAAACACGATCACGAAAATCAATGGTATCATTCTGATCAACATCTTTCCAACGCACATCACCCAAAGCAATGTTGTAATAGTTTGCACGTTGTGCTGGTGTTAATGCAGCCCATTTTGCAGTACCTAATAAAATTTTTGCACCGTTCAGATCAACACGGTTACCATGTGCATCCAACTCCGCTTGTGTACGGTACAATCCATCAGCCACATAAGCATACGCAACGTTTGGATCCTGTCCTTGCTGTGTACCGCCAACCCAGATCATTTTCTTTTGTGATGGATCCCAAACCTGGAAACCACCTTGTCTGTTGTTCTCTAATCCATTGTTAGGAAGCTTCAATACTTTGTTGGCATTGTATGCAAAGTTTGCAGCAACATCAACCTGGAAATCTCTTTTACGGATGATGGAATAGTTTACATCCACTTCCACACCCTGGTTCTGCATACTACCGTTGTTGGTTGTTAAACTGGTAATACCAGAAGTTGCAGGTAAGTTGAAGCTTGAGATTTTGTTTGATGTAATACGCTTGTAAAATGCGATGGTGAAATCGATCTTACCAAGAATATTTCCTTCTGCACCTGCTTCGTAAGTAGAAGAACGTTCCCACAACAGATCAGGAAATGGTGGTGTTGAAAACAAATAACCTGTTGATGTGTTATAACGGTTAACACTATAACCACCTTGCAAACCATACGCACTGATGCCGCTTACGTTACCATTCTGTCCATAGCTTGCACGCAACTTGAGTGCGTTGATCCATTTTACATTGAAGAAATCTTCTTTGTGCAAATTCCAACCAACAGACACACCCGGGAATGTACCCCAACGGTTGTTGATGAGTTTTGAATAACCATCGCTACGAACTGTTCCTGTTACCAGGTATTTTTCTTTGTAATCGTAAGTAGCACGACCAAAGAATGAAAGAATGCGTTGACGTTCGTGGTATGAATCAACCGATGGTTGTGTTGTTGCATCACGACGAACATATTGCAGATCAAGAAAATCGTCTGACGGTGCCTGTGAGCCTGATGCAGAAAGACCATAGGTATAAATATCATAGTATTCCGAACCGGCCATTACATCAAGGTCATGATCACCAAAACTTTTATTGTAATCGATCACTGCATTATAAGTTTGACTTAAACTGCGGCCAAACGATGCAGATGATGAACGTGTACGATTAATGTTACCGGGGCTTTGCAGAAAATCTCTGTCAAAGCTTTCGTTAAAACCTTCATCGTAAAACAGGTTGGCACTTGTTTTTAAATACAGGTTTTTCAACAGATCAATTTTAAACCCTTGTGAGATCGTGAACTTATCGCTGTTATTGTTACGGATAAATTTTGCATCGTTCACCAATGGGTTACCATCGCCTCTGTCTCTACCAACAAGCAATTCACCTTTCTCGTTCCAGCCACGCATGGTTGGAGGTGCACCTAATGAACGTGAGAGATAGTTACCTTCTGAATTAGTAACAGGATCACGCCATTTTGCATTGGCAAAGTTTAAGTTAGAAGTAGAAGTCAACCAAGGACGTATCTTGTATTCACTGTTCAACACAAATGTGTAACGGCGATAGAATGTATTGATGGGCAAACCTTTTTCATCGTACATACCAAAGCCTGCATAATATTTTCCTTTATCGTTACCGCCACTCATCGATACGTTGTGATCCTGTGTTAAACTGTAATCACGCAATGCGTAATCTTTATAATTAAAATTGCGGAAGATGAGTGTGTCTGTTCCGTTGACGGGATCGATCATGGTTTCCCAACCATCATTCAGCTTATGACGGTTTGTGTTATCGAGTTTCATGGTACTCCAAACACCCAATGAGTTGGCGTTACCATCAATTACATTCCCGCTTCCATCGAGATAACGGTTACCTGTACCAAAAGGACCGGCAGCAGTTAATTGTGATAAACGTGATGCATCATAAATACCGGAAGTCTTTACTGCATTACGGGAGTAGTAGAGATAATCTCTTGCATTCAAAAATTCAAACGGAAGATTCAAACGGTTAACACCCACTTTTGAACCCACGGTAATTTTTGATGTACCTGCTTTTCCTTTTTTCGTGGTGATAAGAATTACACCATTGTTTGCACGTGCACCATAGATAGCTGTAGCCGATGCATCTTTCAATACTTCCATCGACTCAATATCTTCCTGGTTTACTTCAAAGAAACCAGCACGCACCAAACCATCAACAAGAATCAATGGCGAGCCCGTACCATTATAGTTGGTACCGCCACGCAATACAATGCTGGGCACAGCACCGGGACGACCCGATGTTTGTTGCACACGCAAACCCGGAATAGTTCCTGCCAATGCAGAAGCCGGGTTTGAACGCACACCGGTTTGCAACACTTTTGGATCAAGCTTGCTAACCGACCCCGTGATCTTCGATTTCTTTTGCGTACCAAAACCCACCACTACCACTTCATCCATTTTTGTTGCAGATGGAGCAAGCGTAACAGTGAGATCGTTCGCAGTTTCAATTTTTACTTCCTGCGCAATAAAACTTACGCCTGAAAAAACAAGCACATCGCCGATAGCAGCACTAATGCTGAACCGGCCTTCAGCATCTGTTTTTGTTCCGGCTCCTTTTCCTTTTACAGTTACCGAAACATCGGGTACAGCCGCATTATCATCCTTTGATAATACCAACCCGGAAATTTTTACAGTTTGCGCTGATGCCTCTATTGAAAAGAGGCTCGTGATCAGCATAAACCCAAGCAGCAATAAAGATCTCATACAGCAGATTTTGTTTATTTTTGTATTATGTATGACATAATAAAGTTAACGAAGATTCTATCTTATTGCCAAATAAATTTTTTAGATTATATTAAGTAATTAAGAATCAATGCAGATTTTGAAAGCCAATGGGCCGATTTTCCTAATTTTGAATAATTAAGTATTACATAATATGACGAAAACACTCTTGAACGGACACCTGAAGACCATTGAAACCAGCAGCCTGGTGGATAAAGTTGAAGCCAACCTGGTGGAGTTACTGCAGCAGCAAAAGCTGAAAGTGGGCGACAGTATTCCCAAAGAAATTGAACTGGCGGAAGCGTTGGGTGTTAGTCGTACGGTTATACGTGAAGCGTTGTTGCGCTTACGATTGATGGGTTTGATCGAATCGAAAAAGAAGAAAGGTGCTGTTATTACCAGTCCGGATCTGTTTGGAAATCTTGACAAGAGTATGAATCCGCATATCCTTTCGCCGGAAACTTTAAAAGAAGTTTTCGAAATACGATTGGTGCTGGAAATTGGTATGGCCGATTTTCTTTTTCATCGTGTTACTAAAGATGATATCAAAGAATTAAAACAAATCGTAGCTAATGAACCACCAGCAGCACAGGATCATTTATTTAATGTGCAACATGAAATTGCTTTTCATGGAAAGCTGTACGAGATAACAGGAAATGAAACGATGAAAAAGTTCCAGCGCATGTTGCTACCTGTATTTGATTATGTACACAACAGCGGCCTATTGAAAAAACAACCTGCATTAAAAACATTCGTTTCGCATAAGGAACTGGTGGAGATATTAGAAAAAGGAACACCCGAACAATTCCGCAATGGTATGCGTAACCATTTGGAAAATCATTTTTCAAGGATATTTGAATAACATGCTTAAAATACAAACGGGCAACAATTGTTGCCCGTTTGTATTTATCAATTGCTACAATTTATTTGTTGAGATATTGCTTACTCATCTCATCGTACAACAGTAAATACTTATTCGACTTCCTATCGTTATCAAAAAACTTTTCCCATGTGCTGAGTGGTTCCCAAATACAGGTACCCTTCCCTTTTCCATTGGGCAAACTGAACGCAATTTTGTTCACTTCTTCTTTCAAGGCTGAATACTCAACAACGATCACATCTTTGTTGTAGCGACGAACAAGATCATTCAGATTATTTTCAAGATCAGCCAATGTGCCATGCCATTTTGGATAATACGATTGACCGATCACATCAAAATGAACGCCACGTGCAACCATGTTATCAATAAAGAAAACCGATTCGTTATTTTGTCCACCCAATGCCACATGCAGCATCATTTGTGTTTTTGGTTCAACCGCTTTTACTGCGGCCGTACCTGCACAAAGTAGTTGTGCCAGTTGATCAATGTTCGCCACGTTACCATCGGGCCACACAATACCATGATTGATCTCGTTGCCTACCTGCACCATATCGGGCAATGTGCCCTGTGCTTTCAATTCTTCCATCACCATCTTTGTATAATCGTACAAGGCTTTCTTCAACTCTTCAAACGAAAGACCTTTCCATGCCTTAGGCTTATATTGTTTTCCCGGATCAGCCCAATAATCGCTATAATGAAAATCAAGCAAGAGTTTTAATCCGGCAGCTTTCACACGCTTCGCCATTTGTTTGGTGTAATCAAGATTGCAGAAACCTTTCTTTGGTGAATAACCACTGTCTTGTGCAGGATCATGAAAAATGCGCAGGCGCACATAGTTAATGCCATGATCTTTGATGATCTCGATCGCATCTTTCGTTACAGCTTTATCAGAAAATTTCATCCCTCTTGCTTCAAGCTCCGGTAAGAAAGAAATATCTGCACCGATCATTTGATCAACCACTCTTGACTTTGCTTCTTCGCCTTTCAGTTTATATTTTTCATCAATCGTAATCGTTCCTGTTTTCGCAGGATCAACCGTGATCACATCCGTTGAACCGGTAAATAAATTATTCGCACTGGCTTCTACTTTAAACATACCGGCTTTTGTACCCGATTGAATGATCACCTGGCACTTACCATTGAACAAACTGCGTTGCCACAAACCATCTGCACATTTATCTGCTTCATGACTGCTGGGATCGCCATTGCCTACACCAATAATTTTGGCATCGCCTTCAACTTTAAAATAGATCATGTTGTTGGCATCGGGCACTTCTCTTCCTTCACGATCAACAACGGTTACATTCATTACCGTTGCATCTTTACCATCGGCAAGCATGGTTGTTTTGTACGGAGTCAACAATACTTCAACAGGCGCTCCCGTTGTTTCAACTTTTGATGTAAGCCTTTTACCTTTCTTGTACGCAACTGCTTCCAATTTGCCGGGCTCAAATTCTACTTTCCATTGCAGGTGACTATTGCGTGGCATATCTTTCTTGCCTAAGCTTTTTCCATTCAAAAACAGTTCTACATTATCAGCGTTACTGTTCACCCACACATCAATTTGTTTTTTCGGTTGTCCCCATTCGTTACGATGATTCCAGTGCGGAGAAATATGCAACACATCTTTATCCGTCCACCAGCTTTGATAGTAGTAATAAATATTTTTTGGAAAGCCACACATATCCATAATACCAAAATGCGAATTGCTGTTCGGCCATTTGTACGGAGTAGGTTCACCACGATAATCAAAACCTGTCCATACAAAACCACCTAACCAGAAATCGTTTGTCGCAGCAAGCGTCCACCAATCTTCTGCTTTGCTTGCCCACCACGGAGCAGTAATGTCCTGGTCGGGCACATAAGCTCGAATGGAATCTTTTACCAATGCACCACGTGTTGTAACAGTGCTGCCCATTTCTGTTCCAATGATCGGTTGATTGGGATGATCTTTATGATAATCGGCCACAGCAAAGTGACGATAGTTGAAACTGCGTACAGGAATCACTTCATTCACACCTCTATAAACATTCGCCAGATCAGCAGCATACGTACACGTACGTGTTGGATCGAGTTGTTTTTGTTTAGCGATAAATGTTTCGGCAATGCGTTTGCCAAATGAGTTGGTGTGGATCCATCCTTCTTCGTTACCAATGCTCCACATAAAAACAGAAGTACGGCTGCGGTCACGTTTTACCAAACGTTCAAACTGATCCATGTATTCAGCACCGCTGTTGAGCAAACGTTGTTCATCCATCACCAGCATACCCAAACTATCACATGCATCAAGTAGCTCCGGTGTTGGCGCATTATGACTGGTACGATAAGCATTCACACCCATCTCTTTCAACAGACCAATGCGGTAGTATTGCAAATAATCAGGCAATGCAGTGCCCACACCTGCATGATCCTGGTGATTGTTTGTGCCGTAAAGTTTGATTTGTTTTCCATTGAGAAAAACACCGTTTGTTTTTATTTCAACAGTACGGAAACCAAAACGCAGTTTCTGTTGATCGATCACTATTCCATTCTGTTTCAATTCCACCACTACACGATTCAGGTAAGGATTCTCCAGTGACCATAATGTTGGATTGTTGACAGCAATGGTTTGCTTGATGGTTTTTTCTTCAAGTACACCCAATGCAATGGACTGTTCTTTTCCAACTGCAATTTTATTGCCTGCCCTGTCGGTTACATAAGCAGCAACAGAATAATTTCCTGTACCGCCATATTCATTGATAAGGCTTGTCTCCACACTCAACGTTGCTTTGTTGCCGTTAATAGTGGCATAAGCAAACACGCCATCTGTTGCAATATGTGCACTTGGATAACTGTTCAACCACACATGACGGTAAATGCCTGCACCTTCGTAAAACCAACCTTCGTATTGTGTTGCATCAACTCTTACCACAATAACATTGCTGCGGTCGAAGTTGAGAAAATCCGTTACATCGTAATTCGCTCCTACATAACCGCTCTTGTTATTGCCCAAATAAAATCCGTTGATCCACACCTGTGCATCACGAAAAATGCCATCGAACTGCAGTTGAAACCTTCTGCCTGAATCTGCTTTCTCCAGTTTGAATTGTTTACGATACCAGCCAATACTTGTTGCAGGAAACAATCCACCAACAGGTTTGTATCCATGACTCTCCACATCAAAATTATCTACATAACTAAAAGGTAATTCAACCGCCCAATCGTGCGGAAGGTTGAGAGAGCGCCAACTGCTGTCGTTAAATTTCGGATCGATAGCCGTAGCAGCTCCTGCTCCTGATTTTGAAAAAATAGTTTTAATGCTGTAGTTGAAATCCTTTTCCGGATTGGCCGCATGACCAAATGCAAACTTCCAGTTGTTGTCGAAATTAATTTGTTTGCGTTGAGCAGAAGCAGTAAACAAACTGCATACAGTTAGTATGGCAAGAAAAAATACCCTCATCATTGTTTGATTGTTTTGCTAAGCCCGCCCGGATGACCCAGGTCGGACGGGCAAAAATTGAACGAGGGTAAAGTTATTGCTCTTCGGCTTACAAAGTCCACTATTTAACTATTGTATTGCTGATATGCATCATTGTTTGATGGCGGGCACTGTTTTAGGAAATGCGGATGTGCCGCTGAAGCCAAAATTTTTCAACGAACCGACATTCATACTACGGATGGCATTTGAAAAATAATTCACTTTCTGATCACCCCATTCTACCGAACAATTCCTCATTACAATTTTCTTCACCATATCAAAATAAAAACCGGCAGTTGTTCCTTTTACAAAGCCTTCCACATTGGTTGGACGACGATCATAAATACCACCTTGTATGCTGGTTGTTTTATTGATGAACACATCCACATTGTCAAATACCACATTCTGAATTTTATCCTGCGATTCGGCGCTTACATACACACCGTTTTCGCTGGTACATTTAATGTTGCTGAAATAAATATTCTTCACCACACCCACTTTTCCTTCGGTTGCTCCTTTGGGAAAACGCCAGTTGGCATCTTTGTGATTGATCTTTGCACGGCGGTATGCTGTAATGTAAATCGGTTCAGCTTTACCCCACCACACATCGCTGAACAAATGTCCTTCAATAATCATGTTACTAAAGATCACATCCATCACCACACCCTCATCTCTATGCTGAATACCTACACCACGGTTGCTTTTTTTAATGATACAATTATCAATGAGTACCTGGCGGATGGTATCCATATTCTCCGAACCGATCTTGATGGCACAGCTTCTCGATGTCATGGTGCAGTTGGTAACGGTAATGTTTTCGCACACACCAAACTCTTCATATTCTCTTCTGTTCTTTAAACAAATACAATCATCACCGCTTTCAATATAACAATCACTGATGCGTACATTCTTACTGTGATCAAGATCAATACCATCGCTGTTACGCACTTTTAAACTGTTGATTAATGTAATACCGCTGATCACCACATCATCGCAACCGATCAGATGCACTGTCCAGTAAGCCGAGTTGCCGATCTTCACATCACGGATGCGGATATTCTTTCCGCCAACAATGGTCAACACATGCGGACGGGGATCAAGTACATTGAATGGTTTCAACTCATACGAATCTTCCAGCTCTGCACCCATGAATGAAATACCGTTGCCATCAATTTCACCGTTGCCACTGATGGTAAAATTTTCTACGTTCTCACCACCGATCCAGATCGTTCCTTCACCAGGATTACTGCGGAATGCACTCTTCGTATACACTTTCTCATCAGGATTGGCCAGCAACTTAGCACCTCCCTGAAAATGCATTTCAATATTCGACTTTACAGTAATCGGGCTTGCCATGTACACAAACGGAGCAGTGAACAACACCGTACCACCGCCAGCCGCATGCGCTGCATCAATTGCTTTTTGAATGGCAACAGCATCATCTGTTTTACCATCGCCGACAGCACCAAAATCTTTTACCACAAATACTTTCTGACGATTGCCTTGTTGTGCTGCTGCAGAAAAACAAATGAACGAAAGCACAACAATGAAATATGTTTTGAATGTAGACATGACTATTCTTTTATTGAGTTAAACCTGTTGGTCTGTTTGCAGGCAATGCACCCCATTGTGTTGGCTTATCAGTCAACCACAATTCCAGCATACCGCCCTGCATGATCATTTGATAAGTGATATAGTTTTTGTTGTAGGGCACTCCGTTCCATTTTACTTTATCAATGTAAAGCGATTGCGGATTTGCTTTATGCGTTTGCAATGTGAATGTTTTGTTTCCTTTTAACTTCATCGTTACCTTATCAAACAAAGGAGAATTCAGCTGATAATTATTTGAAACAGGATCGACAGGATAAAAACCCATTGCAGCAAACACATACCATGCACTCATTTGTCCTGCATCATCATTGCCACTTAATCCACCGGGGCCATCACTGTATTCTTCTGCCAATATTCTGCGTACTTCGCTTTGTGTTTTGCAAGGCGATGAAGTGTAGTTATACAAAAACGGTATCTGGTGACCGGGTTCATTGCCATGCCAGTATTCATTTTTGCTGAACAAACTATCCAATGCATTTTCAAATGCTGTTGTTCCACCCATCAGCTTTGCCAAACCGGGAATATCCTGTGGTACGTAAAACGTATACTGCCGTGGTGTTCCTTCGGTGATATAAGGTTCACGCAGATCGGGACGGAATGGTTCGTGCCATTTTCCTGTTGATGACCGGCCACGCATCATACCAACAGAAGAATCAAACACATTTTTATAATTGAGCGAACGTTTTGCAAGCAGTCTATGATCTTCTGTTTTATTCAATCCCTTTGCCACAACACTTAATGCATAATCATCAAACGCATATTCCAATGTTCGGCTCACCTGTTCTTTTTTATGAAAGGCTTCCTGTACACTGTCTTCCATTGGCACAAAACCATATTGCAGGTACGAGGTTAATGCTCTTCGTCCCATACCATTTTTATACTCAGCAAAACTGGCCGGTGTTTCAAATGCATTCTTCCGCATCAATGCATAAGCAGCATGTACATCATAATTACGAATGCCTTTGTTATACGCCGAAGCAATGAATGCAGTTACATGATCGCCGATCATGGCAGCAGTGTAACTGTTCCAGCAGGGAAAGATGGGTAACCAACCACCCTGCTCACTTTTCAAGATCAACGAACGCACAAAATCATTCGTCATCGTTGGATTCAAAATTTCCAGCAAAGGCAATTGTGCACGGTAAATATCCCACATCGAAAAATCATCGTAATAATTACCATTCATTTTTTTCAGCTTTGCATGACCTGCAAACAAAGGATACGTTCCATCCACATCGCTGAACAAACGTGGATGTTGCATGGAATGATACATCGCTGTATAAAACACACGCTTATCTTTTTCATTGTTTGTTTGCACCTGCACCTGTGACAATGCTTTTTCCCATTGCTGTGTGGAAGCTGCACGTATGGCATCAAAACCTTTTGCACCAACTTCTGTTGCTAAATTTTTCCTTGCTGCTGCCAAACTGCTGAACGATGTGCCGATACGCAACAGCAACTGCTCACCTTTCTTCAACTTGAATCCGGCAAATGCACCTCCTTCTTTCTTCTGCAACACACTATCATTGGCAAAAACAGTTGCACCAGCAAATGTGCCACGCTTTGTAAAACGCTTTTCGATCTTTATATAAAACCAACCGCTGAAACCTGTTGGTTCGCCCCAACCCTGGTAAATACGATGCGCCGGATTGTAACCCCATATCTCTCCTTTTGCTGCATCCACTTTTACAAAGCCTTTTGCATAATCGCTGTTAGGTGTCACCAACACATACAAACTATCATCCTGCTGCATGGTAAACTTCAACAAGCCACAACGAAGTGTGGAAGTGATCTCTGTTATCACTGCACCGGCTTTCACTTTGTAATAAGCTGGCGAAGTGATTTCATCTTTATGCGAAAAGCGAACGGCATAATCTTTCGCTGTTGTTTTTAATGTGCCGGCAATCGGCATCACCGTAAAGCTTCCGTAATCCTGCGTGCAGGAACCACTCAACCAATGCGACCCACGAAAACCCGTGAGTAACGAATCTTTATAGAAGTAAGGCGGCACACATTTATTCTCTGTTTGTTTTGTTTGAGCTGTCCATTGGATCATTGCAAACGGAAGTGTGACTGCCGGAATGGTGTTGGCGTTTGTTTCTGTTCCGCCTGCTTCGCTGTGTTTAATAGCTGCGGTGGTTGTAGATGATGCCGTGCCCGATAATGGCTGCACATACTGCATTAAATTTTGTGCAGTTGCAAATTCCATCGAGGCCATTGCTAACAGTAAGCTGAATATTTTTTTTATGTAGTCGCCTGCATTGCTACTATTTATCTTCTGTTGTGTCACTCTCTTCATAACCTGTAATTCTATTGAACAATAATTGCTTCGCTTTCCGGCTTGGGTAAACGAAGTTCCTTGAAACTGTAACCCTTTACATTGTTTAACAGCAACACCGGCATTTCTTTGCTTTGCGGAATTGTGAGTTGCTGTATCTGCAATTCTTTTACATCATCAAAAATACAAGGCACACGAAAATCTTCTTCTTTATAACGCAGTGTTACATTTTTCAGTTGAATGTTTTTTGCATGTCGCACATACAAACCCCACGCAGGTAATTCACCAAACATCGAAAACTCGGGATAAGCCGTTTCTGCTTCGGTGATCTTTGTTAACGATTGCCAGGGAAAATAAGCCCGTTGTTTATCCGCACCACCTTCGTACACAATTTCAATATTCTCCAATGTGACCGATTCCACATCATGACCGGGTAATCCTGAAATAGAAGAAGGAAATACATTGTGTTTGTAAATGATTGCAGTGCTATCATTCAATGTATGATTCCATGGAGAAACACTTTGCGCTTCGCCTGGCTTTGCGGGAAAAACGCCCGGAGGATAACGCAGCAATGGTCCTTCCATGTTATACCCTTTGTCGGGTTTTGTTGCAGGCACTTCTACATACATGTCTTTAATGTGAATGTTGCGCACCACACTGTAACGTGCATCTTTATTCCGGTGACCAAGTTTGATGAAAATAGCATTACCTGTATTGATTGCTTTTATATGCTGTACTTCTACATTCTCCAGAAAGCCACCATCCACTGCTTCCAGTGCAATCGCTGAACGATAGGTATCCGACACTTCAATATTTTTTACCACAATATTTCTGAAACCGCCTTTTGATGAAGTACCAAACTTTACGGCATTGGCGCTGCTGCGGAGTTTGCAATTAGCAATGTAAACATTAACGCAACTGTCCGGTTCTTTTCCATCCGATTTTAAACATACGGCATCATCTGCTGCATTTACATAACAGTTGGTGATGGTAACATTTTTTGAATTGCTGATATCAATACCATCGTTGTTCCAGTAACTGACGCTGTTAACAGTAATACTATCAATGATAAGATTATTGCAACGGATATAATCCTGCACCCAGCCCGAACCATTCTTGATTGTTACACCTGTAACACGAATATTATTACACAATTCAAACAACAAAAGTTTAGGACGATTATGTTCTGTTGGCCGTTTTGTTTTCCATTCTGCATCAGTGATCTTTCCTGCTTTCAATAAACGATATACATCTTCCACCAGTTCAGCACCTCGTCCATCAATTTCACCTTTGCCTGTTATTGCAATGTTGTTTTGATTCACTGCACTAATGAGCGCCTGTGCTGCTTCTTTTCCGTAATCCATTCTGCTGGTGCTGCCCAGTAATACAGCTCCCTGCTGCAAATGAAGTTCCACTCCACTCTTTAACACAAGTGGACCGGTTACAAATTTCCCTCTCGATACAATTACTTTGCCGCCACCAGCTGCTGCAGCTTTATCAATTGCTGCCTGAATAAATTTTGCATTATTGGTTCTGCCATCTGCCTTTGCAGCAAAAGCAGTAATTAAAAATTCTTTCTGCTGACAAAAAACAAATTCAACAACCAATAACATCGCTGTTATAAAAACGATCTTCTTCATTTCTCTTATTAAATAATCTCAGCGATCAGCTGAATGTCAATTTGTGTTTGAAAGGCGTTGTACCTGTAATGTACACATGCTCTCCTTTGGTACGTAATGTTCCGAAATGGGTGCTGTAACGTTCGCCTTCGAGATTCAACACCTGTTTATGTGTATTTGCACCGGGGCCAAAATTGATCACATCATTACCCGAACGATATTCACCTGTGCCCTGTTCAAGAAAACTATTGCCGTTTGCATCCGCAGCCGCAACACCAGTTAATTGTCCGCCTTCTTTAAAACACAATTCAATCGTAACCGGCACCCCTTTCATTCCTTTCAGTTCAAATTCCAGTTCCACTGTTCCTCTTATTTCTGTTAAGCGAATGATTGTTTCCAATGTTTTTACATTACTCACAGGGCGATTGCTGAAATCCATTTTATTCCAGAAACGATCATCAACACTTGGCGACAATTTATAATCACCATTTGCTTTTCGTTTCTCTTTGGGGAGTGGTTGGTAGTAAGGTATCTCCAGTTTTTTCCGCAGCACATAACTGTTTCCTTCTTTCTTTAATCCATCACTGTAGAAATAACCCATGCTGAAAAAGCTGGAAGACAAACGCATGTACTTCAGTACTGCATCACCTCTTCTGTACGAAAAGAAATCAGGCGAGTTGGAACGACCCGATGCAATCAACAAAGGCTGATCGGTGCCGCCAAACAACGTCATTGTTGTATTCTTCTCTTTTATTCGTAACAAATGCGATGTCGGAAATAGTTTTTCGTAACGATCGGATACTGTTTCTGCTGTTGGTAGTTGTTGCTGCAATATTTCATCTTCTAAAAAATAAAACAACGAACGGGTAAGCACATCTTTTTCAAAATCCTTTGTCGCTTCGATCTGTTTGCAGATAGCAGCAAAGAGTTTGTTCTTTTCATGAACTGCCATAAAACGGTATTGCAGATAAAACAGCGTACTCGTTTTTGCAGCATACTCGTACTGATCCTGCCGTCTTGAATCATTGCGGACCAGTTCACCATTCGGTTCGATATAATAATAATACATCGAAAGATTTTTTCGAACAGGTGCATATAGCGATGGCTTGTTCGCCAATCTTGCCACTGTAATAAATGCCGTATTCTCTACACCGGAATAAATACCGCTGCGTTCGGGGTAATGACCATCAGCATCAATATAAACTCCTTCACCTAACCAATCGTTGATGCGGTTGATGTATTTCTGATGCGGATACAAATGATTGATCTGCGCCAATGCCGCACAAATAACCCAGCGATGATTGGGCGTATGAATACCTCCAGTGACAAGTCCTTCACCAGCTTTCAATAAAATTTCTTTTAACTGTTGCTGCACATCTTTTAAATCGTTGCTGTTGTCTTTCCGCATGATGGATGCAGCCGGACCAAGTATCTCGATCAGAAATGCTGTATCAGGTGGCGATTCAAGATTACCCACATTCACAGTACCATCTGCCGATTGTGCACTTGCCAAAAACTTCACAAGCAGATCGATCTTGCTCACCACTTCAGCATTATGATAATAAGTCGATCCTTTTGCACAATAAGCAGCTGTAAGCACCGCAATATCATAAGCGATCATGCGACTGAAACGCAGGTTGCCTTCTTTCACAGAAGTCATCAGCAACGATGCCTGTTGATTATTTGCTGTAAGCAAACGATTCATCAACTCAGTATCAACTGGTGCTGAAAAATCTGCAGCAGTTGCTTTTACAAACAACGGACTCAATGCCGCCATTGTTCCTAATTTCAAAAAATCATTTCTGTTCATCTTCATTTCATTTAATGCATGCATAACATTACCAGAACACCGTGTACAATGCTACAAGCACACCACAAATAATTACAGAGCCAATGATAAACTCTGTTGATACTTTGAACCAGCTCTTATCCACTTCAATTGAATGTGTATCGCCGGGTTTGTTTGGTTTCAATAAACTCATCATGATCATAATGATGGCAATTACAAAGAAGGTGATGGTCATACGATCGAGGAATGGATAATCAGGGAATGCACCGTTTGTCCATGTTGGTAAAAATTTCAACACCGTTGAAATTGGAATGGTTAACACTGCGCCTGCCAATGCAGCTGCTGCTGTTGTGCGTTTCCAGAACATACCCAATAAAAAGATGGCCAATACGCCGGGCGAAAAGAAACCAACATACTCCTGTATGAATTGATAAGCCTGGTCGAGTGATTTTAATGCAGGCGTTACAATGGCTGCGATCAACATCGAAATGATCACGGCCCAACGACCCACACGCACCACTTTCTTATCGGATGCGTCTTTATCAAAATACTTTTTATAAATATCGAGTGAAAAAATAGTAGAGATGCTGTTGGCCTTACCTGCAAGCGATGCAACAATAGCAGCCGTTAATGCAGCAAAGGCCACACCTTTTAAACCAGCCGGCAATAAATTCATTAAGGTTGGATAAGCATGATCGGGTTTGATGGTGCCTGTTGCTGCATCCATCATCTCCTGTTGAAACATTCCGTTCTGATGCATTACATACATGGTAATACCGGGCAGCACTGCAATAACAGGAATCAACAATTTTAAAAAGGCCGCAAATAAAATTCCATTGCGTGCAGTTTTCAGATCAGCACCCAATGCACGCTGCACAATGTATTGATTGCATCCCCAATACGCCAGGTTGTTGATCAACATACCGCCAATCAATACCGACAAGCCAGGCAACTCTTTGTAATGCGGACTTGATTTATCAAAGATCATATGAAAATGATCGGGTGCTTCTTTGCGTAATACACCTAATGCTTCCAGGATATTTCCATCAAAGCCAAACTTATCTGCCAGCAATGAAAGTGCCAAGTAAGTTGTCACCAATCCACCGATGAGCAACACCAACACCTGTATCACATCGGTATAACCAATTACTTTCATACCACCGAGTGTTACAATAATGGAGAACACACTCAAGCCAACAATGCTCCATTCAAAACTGATGGGTGAAATAGAAGAAATGGCTAATGCACCGAGATAAATAATGGAAGTGAGATTTACAAACACATACACCAGTAACCAGAACACGGCCATGATAGTGCTTACACTATCGTTATACCGCTTTGCCAAAAACTGCGGCATAGTGTAGATCTTATTCTTGAGATACAACGGAATGATGAACACCGCAACAATGATGAGCGTTGCTGCCGATGCCCACTCGTAGGTTGAAATGGCAAGCCCCAATGCAAAGCCCGAACCACTCATGCCAATAAAATGTTCGGCAGAAATATTCGATGCAATGAGTGAGGCACCAATGGCCCACCAGGTGAGCGAACCTTCAGCAAGAAAAAAATCATTGGAGTTCATCGTTGCCGATTTCTTCTTATGGTAGATATAATATCCATAAGCAGACACAGCAATGAAGTAGATAAAAAAGACAATGTAATCGGCTGGTAATAGTTTGTGCATTTGGCAAGTACGTTAATCGTTTTACAATTTTAGAAACAGCTTTCGTTTATAAAGAAAATACAAAGCAGCAAATTGAATGAGTGCAACACCTGTCCATAATAACGCTTCGCTCCATTGCGGAGAAAATTGTTTGATGATGCCTCCGAATACAAATTCAGAGGTTGACAGGAAGTCCACCACTCCATGTGCCGCCATATAAATTAAGATAGAATTGCAACCCATCCAAACAAAAGGCAAGCTCCATGTCTTATACCCCAGTACATCGATCACAAAATAAAAGAGCGCAAGTAATAATAAACTCCAACCACCGGTGTAAAGTACAAAAGAACCGGTCCACATATTTTTATTGATGGGCAACGCTAAACCCCAAAGCCAGCCAACAAGCAATAACAGCACTCCTGCTATCGTCAAATACAACGCTTTTGTTTTTGCTGAATACTTTTGCAAACGCAAAAACTCTCCGGTGAAAATGCCCAGCAGTGCTGTTGCAATGGCAGGAATAGTTGAGAGTAGTCCTTCAGGATCGTACACGCTGCGGTGCAGTTTACCCGGCAAGAATAACCGATCGATATATGCTGCAAAATTTCCTTCTGCTGCTAAATTACCTGCACCAAAACCGGGAACAGGAATCAACGTTAAGAGCAACCAATAACCAACAAGTAACACGACTATCCACACAATGCGCCAACGGAAAGAAGCATTGAGATAAATGATGGCTGCAAAAAAACAACTCAAGGCAATGCGACCCAGTACACTTGCAAAACGTGTTTCATCATAAGGTTTAAATTGCAGCAAACCATTTACGATCATACCTAACAACAATAAAAGAATGGTTCGCTTAATGAGTGAACGATAGATCTTCTTTTTTGCATCGGGCAATCCGTTCAATTGTTTGCTGTAAGAAAAAGGCATGCTTACACCGGCAATAAAAATGAACAGTGGAAAAATGAGATCGTAAAATGTAAAACCATTCCAGACTGTGTGATGCAATTGATTACTGATGCCAACAAGCAGGCGTTCAAAAAAACTCAACTGATCGGTTACAGCAATCTGCCAGCTTGTTTTATCCTGTACAAGTCCATATTTGTTTTTGATGGCAGCAGCCAGTCCATGAAAAATTCCTTCGCCGCTTACGATCCAGAACATATCAAAACCACGCAATGCATCAAGCGATAAAAGCCTGTTGTTTGCAGTTGTTGGTGGTTGGTGATATGTTGTGGCTTGATTCAAACAGAAATTATTTTTTGATCGTGTACGTGTAAATAATTTTCCCGGTATCGTTCACAGCCTGCAATAACAATTCATTGCCGGTAACTGAAAAAACAAAGAACCCATATTCTGATGCTGACAATAAACTGTTTTCAATTAAACGTGCAGGTGTTTTTTCTGATGCTGCACCGGAAATAATGTGGTGCATGTTACCGGCACTTTGCATGTGTTGCAAACTATGCTCATGACCTGCCAGGTACACATCCACTTTATATTTATCGAACATCGGTTTCAATGTATTGCGGATGGCTTTTGTATCATAGCCTTCAGTTCGGCTGCCACCGGTGTACATGGGATGATGTCCTACAACTATTTTCCATTTAATGTTGGGTGATGTTGTGCTGAGAAGTTTTTCCATCCAGCGTTTTTGGTTTGTTGTATCCTGTCCTTTTACATTCGGACCATACTCGGCATTTTTATAAAACTCCGGTATGAACGGATTGGTATCAATGAACAGAAGCAATACCTGATTTGTAGTATCACCATTGATCGCAAATGTTTTGCTGTAATAACGTGCAGTCATTTTCCATCGCCTGCTGATGCCCGAATATCTTACCTGTGCATCCGGACTACTGATATAATCATGATTGCCGAGTACCGGGTACCAATCCCATTGTAAACGGAAATCGGTATAAATATCTTCGAAAGAATATTTCCATAACGGATCAAACTCGCTGATGACACCTTTTGGATAAAAATTATCACCTGTGGCAATCGTAAACTGCGACATTATTTCATTGGCAGTAATGCTCATTTGCTTTGCTACCTGCAATTGATGATCGGCGCCATTACGCCCCCAATCGCCCATGGCAATAAAGTGCAAAGCCTTTTCTTTTTTGATAAGTTTTGCATCTGCTGCGGGCAAGGCAGCTGAATCTTTTACCAATACCTGTGCTTTGAGCAAATGATGGCATAAAACAAAAGAAACAAACAGAATTGATTTTTGGAGTAGTGATTGCATCTATAAATATAAGTGATAGAAAAATCCCGGGGCTTGACAACCCCGGGGTGATTAACTATTGATTATAACTGCTGAGAAAATATTAATAACCTGGGTTTTGAACCAGTTTTGGATTAGTGTTCATTGCCGCTGTTGGAATCGGGAAAATTCGACGATACGTATCCGCATTTGTTTTGAAACCATACGAATTTTCATACTGACCAAAACGGATCATATCGTTTCTGCGCCAGCACTCCCATGTAAACTCACGTGCACGTTCTGCATATAGATCATTCAAGGTAACAGCTGTCCATGCTGCAGATGTAGTACGGTTGCTACGAACCATATTTACAAGTGAAAGAGCAGTATGACCACTTGTTGCTGTACCACCTCTCAAAATTGCTTCTGCTTTCATTAACAGAATGTCTGAATAACGGAAGATCGGTGCATCGTTACTTTGGTTACGGCTTGATGAATTTGCGTCGGGAGAAAACTTGATATTACGGATACCCATGTTCCATGCAACTTCATCATTCCCTAAATCAATAACAGCAGGATCTAACCTTGCAGAAATCACCGAATCGATATAGAGTTGATAAGTAATAGCAGTGGCACCATCTGAACCGGTATAAAACTGGTTATAGCCTTTCTTGGTTGTACTTACCATGATAGGGCTGCCATCAGACCAGAATTGATTACCTACCAACCACTGATTATTTCTGATATCATTGGCATCGGCTGCAAAATAACTGTTGTAAAAACTGGATAATGTAGCACGGGGCCCACTTGGTCTTGCATTGATCAAACCATTGCCAGTTGTTTGATTCATTACTATTTGACTAAATGTATAAGTGCCCGGTGTACTTCCGGAGTAACGGTATTTAATACCAAGATTACGGTTGAGATCGTAACGGCCATGGAATAAATAACCATTACTTGTTGAAGGATCGTAAGGGATTGCGAAAATCAATTCTTTAAATGAAGGTCCATTTGTTGGCGAAAACTGATTGAGATAAGTACCTCTTGCTTCTACAGCAAAATTTCCGGAGGCGATAACTGCATCACAAGCAGCAATTGCTTCATTGTACTTGGGTGTACCTGCATACACTTCTGCATTCAAATAAAGTTTCGCCAGCAGAGCATTCGCCATCCACTTTGTTACTTTACCATAAGTGCTGCTGCCGGTTGCTGTTTTTAAATATGGAATTGCCGCTTTTAATTCAGATTCAACAAAAGCAAATACCTGTGCACGTGTAGCTTTTGCCTGTACACCGGGGCTTGGATAAATGGTATCCAACGGAACGTTACCAAACATATCAAGCAGCTCCCAATAAGCAAAGGCACGTAATGTTTTCAACTCTGCAAGGGCTGTATTTTTTGTATCGCCTTCCGGTGCATTTTTGAAAATATACATGGTTTGATTACTAAGGCCTACAATTGAATTTGCATCATTCCATACGGTTGTTATCCAGCCATGATCTTTGTTCCAGTTATGACGATGCAGCTGAATATAGCCTTGACCATCCAACCAGTTATTACCATATACAGGCAAAATTGATTCGTCGGAGCTGAGTTCCTGTGCAAACCAGTAACCAAGTGAATAATGCCCACGCAAACTTGTATAAATGGTACCCATTACCGACTGAAATTCAGCATCTGTTTTTGGAAACACTGCTTCTGTATAAAGCGAATTGGGTTTCACTTCAATTTTGTGGCAGGAGCTCATTGCTAAGCCGGCTGCTACCACTATAAAAAATTGTTTCAAATTCTTCTTCATAAAATGTTTTTTAAATCATTAAAAACCTACTGATACACCTAAAAGAATAGTGCGTGTTTTCGGATAAAAACTGTTGTAGTCTACACCTAATGATGCACCGCCTTGGTTGATCTCAGGGTCAATGCCTTTGTATTTTGTAATTACAAACAGGTTATTTACAGTACCATAAACTCTTAACATGCTGATGTATTGGTTTTTGATATTGAAACGATAACCTAAGGTAGCATTGTCGAAACGCAGGTAAGAACCATCTTCTACGTAACGTGATGAGAAATGATTATTTCTTGCATCAGTTCTTGCATCATCAACAGCATATGCACTAATGTTGTTTTGACCTGCCGTTGCCACATAAGAAAGTTCGGCACGTGTGGCATTGAAAATTTTATTGCCCAATACACCTCTTACAAAGAAATTAAAATCGAAATTTTTGTATTTGAAATTATTGTTCCACCCAAACATCAGCTTAGCATGCGGACTACCAAGAGGATGATAATCTGTAATTGAAGTTGGGTTTGTTGTATCTGTTTTAGACCTTGTTAAAAACAGGGATTTACCTGCTGCATTCTTTCCTGTATATTGATATGAATAGAACTGACCTAAAGGTCCACCCACTGCCATTATCTGAAGACTGCTACCGGTTGTACCAGTTCCATCTATACGAGTATAGTAGGTAGAATCGGCATTTATACCAAACTGTTCAGGGCCTTTTAAATCAAGGATAACGTTCTGATTGGTTGCAAAGTTTAAACCTGTATTCCAGCTGAAATTCTTTTGATTTACTGCATTGATGTTTACACTAAATTCAATACCACGGTTCCTGATCTTACCCACATTCAAATACATAAATCCGCTTGGGTCTATTGATTGCGCAACATTGTAACCAAAAATCATGTCGGTTGTAATCTTTTCATACAGATCAATTGAACCGCTGATCTTTCCTTTGAGGAAGCCATAATCCACACCAATGTTTTTAGTGGCTGTAACTTCCCATTGCAGATCGGGGTTTGCACCTTGTGTTGATCTGAAAGCCGATTCAAATGTTCCACCGCTGTAATAGGTACCGGATTTGTTATATAAACGTTGAGCAGTGTATGCACCTAAACCAAACGCATTACCTGTTTCACCATAGCTCACCCTTAATTTTAAATCATTAATGAAAGCAATGTTTTTGATGAACTCTTCTTCGGAAAGACGCCATGCCACGCTTGCTGCAGGGAAATAACCCCACTCTTTGTTTTTACCAAATACGGAGCTGCCATCTCTTCTAACAGAAGCCTGGAACAGGATCTTTTCTTTGAAATCGTAGTTTACACGCAAGAAGTCGGAAATAAAATTGGTTTCCTCGTAAGCCGAACCACCAAAGTCTACAGCAAACCCAGCTATTGTTTGGTAGTTACCTAAACCAAAATTGTTATACCCTGTGTAATCGTTTACAAAGTTGGTTTGACTTGCCTGTAATCCTTCGTTGCTGGTATTCTTTTGCCAGCTGTAACCTAAAACTGCTTTGAGGTTATGATCACCAAATCGTTTAGCCCAGGTTAAATAAGATTCTAATGTTTTTGAACTGTTTTGGTAATAACCCCTGTAGGCAAGACCATTGGAGTAAAACGTACGTAGTCCACGGCCACCACCAGGATCGCCATTAACATAAAAACTTCCTGTGCTGTAGTTCTGCGAGTAATAACGATTGTAATATTCGCCATGCAGCCAGGTACCACGCTGGTAAGCAAGGTTGGCATTGTATGTTAAGTTAAACGGAAGTTTTGCTTCTACTGTAAAGCTTCCCTGCAAAGAACCGTACTTGGTATCGTCCTGTGCATTTTTGATAATTGAAACAGGATTGAAATACTGAGTGTTGTTGGGATTTTCAAAGAATGTACCATCGGCATTGTACACCGGCGACATTGGGTTGTACTTTACAGCTTGTATAAATACCATGTTTTGCAACGGAGTGTTGGATGACTTACTGCTGCTGCTCATAATATTGAGGCCAAACGTTAAATGATCGTTTAATGCATGTTGTTCGGCACTTATTCTTCCGATAACTCTCTCCAAACTACTCTGTAACATAATACCATCCTTTTTCAGATAGTTAAGGCTGGCACTGTAATTACTTTTATCTGTACCTCCGCTGAAAGAAAGATTATGGTTATGTGACAAAGCTGATTCTTTTTGTACAGCCTTCATCCAATTGGTATTTGCACCTTTGTCATCGTTAGTGCTTGGTGTAAAGTTATTTTTTTGTGCATAGGCTCTTAACTGAGCAGCATCCATCAGCTTTATACTGCTGCTTACACTTTCAAAACCTACGTAACCGTTATAGGTAGTTTGCAGTCTTCCTTTTTTACCTTTCTTGGTTGTTACCATAATAACACCATTTGAAGCTCTGTTACCGTAGATGGCTGTGGCAGAGGCATCTTTTAAAATGTCCATTGAAGCAATATCATCCGGCGCAACTGCATTAATATCTGCACCGGGAATTCCATCAATAACATAAAATGGACCTTGAGGACTGTTTACCGTTGAAGCACCACGAAGAATAACAGCAGCAGAGCGGTTAGGATCGCCGCTTGCTGTAATATTCAAACCAGGTACTTTACCTTGTAACAACTGGCCTACATCGCCAATAGCGCCACGGTTCAGATCTTCCGGCTTAACAGAAGTGATGGCGCTTGTTAATGTACGTTTGGAGTTACGGCCGTAACCAACTACAACCACATCCGTTAATGCAACAGAAGAAGTTGCAAGCACAATGTTGTAAGATGCAGAAGATGTAACCTTTACTTCCTGTGTGGTAAATGAAACCGCACTGATCTCCAGTACATCATTTGCTTTTGCAGCAATGGTAAATGTTCCGTTTGCTGCAGTTGTAGTTGAAACATTTTTTCCTTTAACAGTTACAGTAGCAGCGGCAACAGGTTCACCTTTTTCATCTTTTACTGTACCGCTTACCTGCGATTGTTGCCCGCTTACACTGGTGGTAATACATACAAGGAAGAGCATCATCATGGCAGGCAATGCATAATGACTGAACAAGCCTCGTTTAAGAATTCGCATCATAGCAATTTGTTTTTGAGTTATAATAAGAACAAGGATGGTGAATACCGGATTTTAAACAGATATATGAGAACTACTTATCAGAACTTAATTGTTGAAGGCAGGTATTTTTTAACCAGCTCTTCGTAATACGGTCTTAATTTTTTCCAATCCGGTGGCTCCGGACTTTTCGAATACAGATCGTACGGGTTAAACAGCATTACCCATTTCAGCATATTACGATCATGCTCATCGAGTAAATGATCGTATGCACCTTCTCTGTGCCAGGAGTAAAAAGAATGGTAACGGAGCATGTATAATCCCTCTTCGGGCAAATAATCTTTCATCATCTGGTACACATATTCATCATGGCCCCAACTCATGTTTACATTACGCAAACCACAGTTTGGTTCGTACACACCGTATTTTGTTTGGTATACGGGATCGTTAAAATCTGGGTTTGCAGAAAAATATTCAGGAAACACAATCTTATCGGAATATGCACAACCAACCGGGAAGGTATCGCCTACTACAGCCCACTGCGGTTCACCAAACAGGCAAAGCACCTTACCCATATCGTGCATTAAACCAACCAATACCATCCAATCAGGATGACCATCACGACGGATTGCTTCTGACGTTTGTAACAAGTGCTGCAGCTGATCGAGATCGGTATCCGGATCAGAATCATCCACCAGTTGATTCAGGAAATCGAATGCATCCCAAATCGTCATTTCCTTTTTGTTGAATTGCAGAAACTCGTTCCGTTTTTCCTGTACAAATGCATACGTTTGATATGTATGGTTAAGGCGGTAAAATTCTTTTACAGTGTCTCTTGCAGGCTCTTCGTAATTACGGTACTCTTCCGTTGCTTTTGCAGTTGCAATAGCTTCCGGATCGGGATAACGTCTGAGTAAATCATCTTCCCACTCATCGAGATTATTCAAAGGCACAGCCTCAAAGTTGTTTTTACTCATAAAGCTTAAATTTTATTGATTGATTGTGTATGTAAAGAATAAAAATTGAAAGAAGTAAGCTGCGAAGAACTGCAGCGAACACAGCAAAAGCCAAAGCATGGAATGGACTGCCATTTCATATGAAGCAAATCGTTGGTGATAAATAATGTGTTAAAATGACACTTTTTTGTTGGATAATGCTGTTAGTTTGATACACTTTATTTACGAAACCGTTTTCGATATTCAACCTATCTTTATCTTGCAACAGGAGTAAATCCCAACCACAAGATCTGTTTAGCGTGTATGAGTAAGCTTACAATTAAAACCCTGGCGAAAGAACTTGGACTATCCATTGCAACTGTTTCAAAGGCGTTAAAAGACAGCCATGAAATAAGCAGCGAAACCAAGAAGAAAGTATTGGCAATGGCCGAGCAACTGAATTATGTACCTAACCCCTATGCCAGCAGTTTACGTAAACAAAAGAGTAAAACCATTGCTGTTATTTTACCCGAAGTAGCCGATAACTTTTTTTCGTTAGCGATTAATGGCATTCAGTCTGTTGCCGAAACAAAAAATTATCATGTGCTGATTTATCTTTCACATGAAAGTTTTGAAATTGAAAAAAATACGGTTAATCATTGCCTTAGCGGAAGAGTGGATGGAGTGCTCCTTTCTGTATCGAGCGAAACTTCTGATGCAGCACATTTTGAAAAGCTGAAGAATGAAAATATTCCGTTTGTATTCTTTGACAGGGAATTTGAAAACTTTGCAGCTCCCAAGATCATTACCAACGATTACGAATGCGGATTTCTTGCAGCAAAACTTTTGCTTAGCAAAGGCTGTAAACATCCTGCCTTTCTTTCTACTTCTGAAAACTTATCAATCTGCAGCAAACGGTCTGCAGGTTTTACTGCTGCCCTTACAGAAGAAGGTTTTATAAAAGATAAACATGAATTTGTGATTGATTGTACGGGCACTCCGGACACAATCTTCGACCAGGTGCAGGAGTTATTAAAAAACAATCCGCAAATCGATGGCATTGTAGCTTCGGTTGAACGTTTGGCCATGCAGATCTATATGGTAAGTGTTGCAAACAGCATTACGATTCCAAAAGAGCTGAAGGTAGTTGCTTTTTCTACACTTGAAACTGCGCCGATTTTAAATCCATCACTCACCACAATTACACAGCCCGCATTTGAAATTGGTAAAACAGCAGCTGAAGTTTTGTTTACTATGATTGAAAAGAAAAAACACAACATTACTGCCGACAGTGTTATGATACTTCCTTCAACACTTATTGAACGCAATTCAACATTGGCCTGATGCAGCTTTCCTGAATTAATATAACATCCGTTTTATACCCGAAGTATCTGTCAAGGTTTTCATAAATGAAATAATAGCTGCTATTTCCTGCCTGGAGAGTTGCAATTTATCCGCAGGTAATGTTTGATTGGCGGGTGCAATATGCAGCCCGTTTCCTCCACCCCTGTTATAAAATTCCATTACTTCCTCCAATGTTGCAAACACACCGTTGTGCATATAAGGTGCAGTCAAATCAATGTTGCGAAGTGTGGGTGTTTTAAATGCATGCTTATGCACAACCGATCTTGTAAAGTTGAATTTCCCTAAATCAGGATCAAGTACCGGATGAACTGTGTCGTTGGTTTGGGGCACACCCAACACTTCCGATTCTGCTTCGGTAAACTCAGGTGGAACCATGCCATTGAACAAAGGCATAAAATGACAAGTACCACATTTTGCTTTTCCCATAAACAGGTTAAAGCCTTTTTTTTCAACTACACTCAATGCCGTTTTGTTTCCACGCATATATTGATCGAAACGGGAATTCATTGCGATCAATGAACGCACATAAGAAGAAATGGCATTGGCAATATTGTATTCGGAGATAAACTCTTTTTCATCGGGATAGGCTTTTTGAAAAAGTGTTGCGTATGAATTATTGTTTTGCAATGCAGGCATGCTTTCTTTTAAAGAACCTTTCATCTCTTCGGTATTGTGCACCACTTCACTCAACTGGTTTTCCAATACACTGGTACGACTATCGTAAAACTGTTTGGTTTGAAAAACAGCATTCCATAATGTGGGTGTGTTGCGTAGTAGCGCATGCTTTTCATCGAGCGACAATGCTTTCACTCTCCCGTCAGTAAATGCTTTTGCAGGTTGGTGGCAACTGGCACAACTTCTTTTCCCATTACCGGATAAAATGGAATCATAGAACAATTTCTTTCCAAGAGCTATCCGATCAGCTGTCATCCGATAACGGTCGGTTGGTGAAAAGAAATCAACATTAAACGCATTCGTTTCAAATATTGTATTTGTATTATTCAATGGCCGCAAGCCTGTTGACAGATTGTAACCAAGTTTGCTGCGGGTTTTATTTAATAAAGTAGAAAGTGGATTTGCAAACTGCGTAATAAATGTTAACCGATCAAACGCTTCAAAAGAAGATGCAGATAAAAATGATTCTGCTTTGTTTGTAGCTGCAACAAGCTGTTGATAAAGCAAAGGATCTTTTTTATCAATTGCCGGTTTGTACAACAACAGAATTGCTGCCACTCCTTCAAGAGTTGCTTTTGATTCAGGTAACGAATATTGGGCAACAGGAGAATCAAAACCACTGATGCCAAGTGTGATCATGCGAATAACAGATAACTGCAATGCTTCCCACACTTCTTCATCTTGGAATTTGTAAGAACGATCAGCTTCGGTTTCCAATTTCTCAACCGTATAGAGCAGTTCATCGGTTTCCGCTTTTGCTTGATCAAGTGATTTTTGTTCAGCAAAAAGATATTCTTCCAATACCTGGAAACCATGCGGCTCTATAATTACATCGGGATTATCATCTTCTGTTCGTTGCAGGTTAGGGCCATTCAGGTATTTTGTTTCGTATGAATTGAAGTGATCAATTAATACTGCTACTTTTTTATACGTTACTCTTGCCTGTTTAAATTGTTGCTGACAAGTTGCAATACTTTTTTGATAGCTCAACTGTTTCTGAAGAAGTTTTAACTCTGCTTTTAATTTCGAAAGCTGCTGCAGATACCAAGCATCTACTTTTTCATTGGGTTTGTTTGTTGCAGGTGTTATGAGGTAAGCAGAACAAAATACAATCAACACTAATACTGCAACCACAGTCAATAGTTGATAGCTTTTATTATAAATGGATGCTTGTAGTTTATTCAATCTGAAAATTGTTGTAACGAAGATAAAAACCGGGCCGCTTACCAAGCAGACCCGGTTGGATAAAATATTTGCAATAAAGGATTACTCTACCACAACAAATTTTTGAACAGTAGCTTTTTGCTTTGCATTTACTTTAATAAAATAACTCCCTGCCGCAAGCTGGCCTGTTTCAATAATACCAGTGCCTGCTATTTTTTTTGATTGCAGCGTTCTTCCATTCATATCAACAACCGTAATATCAACCGGATCATTTGTTCCCGTAGTGATGCGAACTGCTTGTCCTTTGTTCACTCTTGTTGGAATCACAGATAATTTCACTTCTGTTGCTTGCTGCTGCGGTGCCATTCTTGCGCCACCGCCATTAACAGTTACATTAAACACATCTGTTACACAGCTCACTCCATCAGTAACAGTATAGGTTGTGCTGCTTGTTGGGTTCACTGTGATGCTGCGTGTTGTAGCACCTGTGCTCCAGCTATAATTTCCAACCCATGAAGCAGTAAGCACAACATTCTCGCCGCTGTTAATGGTTGGATTATTTGTTTTGTTCACATCTTTCATGATGGTAAACTTATCGGCGATCACACCATCACGACGAATAAACTTCGCATCCAAACGATTGTCTTCAACTTCGATGTAAAACATACCGCCATCATCTACTGAATAAGGCATGGCATTATGCGGATAACCACTTTGCACACCTCCATCAGCACCTGCAGAACCTGCAACAACATAAACAGTTCCGTGATTTACCTGGCCACTTGCTGTTGTGTACACACATGAATTTGAAGTGCCGTCATATTTACCAGATGATGTTGTTACTGTATGTGCTGCTGAATTGAAGTTTGCTTCTGCACTAAAATAATCCTTCAGCAAATAAGAACGCTCATAGTCATGACTGTGACCGCATATAATGATATCAACACCATAACGTTCAAGAATGCGTACAAAGTTTTGACGGATATTGATCAACTCTGTTTCCGTATCGGAATTATGACTTCCTTTTGTATGTGGCGGATGATGCCAGTAAGCAATAGTGAACTTATTGTTGTTGGCTGCAATATCCTGTTTGATCCATGTAACCTGTGCACCCAATGTATCATACATACGTGTATTGCCCGATTCAATTCCGTAAGAATCCAATGAAAGAAAATGCACACCACCCCAATCATACGAATAGAATGCTTCTGTTCCCGATGCTACACCACCACACTCCGCTGCCGTTGGCATGGTGAAGTTTTGATAATAAGCTCCTGCACGTGATGTTTGTGAGCTTCCGTAGTAATCATGATTGCCCGGTGAAGGGAAGATGATGTGATTACGTAAAATCGTACTGCTGTACGGTGCAAAGAAATTGCTTGAATACTCAGCATCGGTACCATTTGTATAAGCATTATCGCCTAACAACAACATGATCTCCGCAGGATTGCTGCCCACATAATTACGATAAGCATTGAGTGTGTTTGTCTGGAAGCTGTTATCATTTCTGCCACAATCACCAAATGCTGCAATGCGGATCTTTCTTGTGGTGTTGGCAGGTGGTGCAGTTACAAAAAAGTTATCTGTTCCGTTTTGTAATATTTGTGATGAACTGCCAAAGCGATAAAAATATTTTGTATCGGCAGTTAAGCCTGTTATTCTTACTTCGTGTTCTGTAGATGATGCAGGATTAGTTGCAGAAACTGTGTAAGTTCCATGTACAGTTCCAACTTCAATCTTTGAATCGGTTGCCACATCTGTACGCCAGCGAAGTGTTACTGCTGACTGGTTGCCCATTTGCAGGTAAGGTCCACGAGTTAAAATGGCACCAGCACTTCCGCTGTTGCCGATGAGTTCAAGATCAAATGAAATATCACTGCTGTTTACAGCATTCTGATGTATTTCAACTGCAATTACATTATTGCCACTTACGAACACAGAAGGATTAAACGTAAATGTTTGAATCGTTGCACCATCATCACTTGCTAATGTAGCAAGGGTGTTATAAACAGCGCCTGCTGCCAGGTTATTTCGATACACTTCTGTACCATTTACATAAATGGCAACACCATCATCCCGTTTTATACTTCCTGAAACAGAAGAGAATAATGAAGGATCGCTCACATTGATCGTTTTACGGAAATAAGTAGTGATGTATTTATTGTTTGCATCAGTTCCGTAACTCACAACGGTTGCTTCATCACCATCGCCATAACCAAGTTGTGCATTACCACTTGCCCATGCTGCATCGCTGAAACCTGTACCATACCATGCAGTACCCTGGTTTGTTCCATTATCAAGATATTTCCAGGATGTTCCAAAGGCTAATAATGTTTGCGGACCTGATGGAGGAGCCTGTACGGTAAAGTTCCAGGTAGTTGCATTGGCAATGCCTGCATAATTATTATTGGCTGCATCTTTAAATGCGCCTGCAGCAATTTCAATATTCACTGCAGCACTATTGGTAAAGTTCGCCGGATCGATGGTTGCTGTATTACCTGAAACAGTAACAGCGGTTGATGTAACATCTATTGTTTGCGTTGTAACGCCTCCTTCTTTAATAACAATTGAACCGGTTCCTTTCTGAATAGTTTCACTAAAGGTCAAAACAAGATTGGCACTTGCAGAAACGCCGGTTGCATTATCAGCAGGTGAATAAGAAGATACTGTTGGTGGCGTTGTATCTCCACCTCCTGCAATACCTGTAAGTAAAAGATCAAATGAAAGATCGGTACTGTTTGCAGTCCGTTGATGCACTTCAACAGCAATTACGTTTGTGCCTGTAACCAATGCACCTGCGTTTAAAGTAATTGTTTGTGCTGTGTTACCATCATCAGCAGCATCGGTTGATGCCTTTGTGGTATAACTGATGGTACCTGTTGGCATATTTGTACGATATACTTCTACTCCATTGATATAAACCACAGCTCCATCGTCTCTTTTAATATTCAATGTATAACTGCTGAATACTGATGCATCAGCAACAGTTATTGTTTTACGAAAATAAGTTGTGATGTGTTTTTTGTTGGCGTTGCTACCATAGCTCACAACAGTTGCTTCGTCGCCATCGCCATAACCAAGTTGAGCATTACCGGTAGCCCATGCTGCATCGTTAAACGAAACAGTCCGCCAGGTTGTGCCCTGGTTGCTGCCGTTATCAAGATATTTCCACGATGATCCGTAAGAAATAATAGATGTCTGTGCAGTTGAAACGGTTGTGACAAGCAAGACCGTTAACAAAGAAAAGATCAGCTTCATAAACAGTGGTTGGTTTGAAAATTAAATGTAATGTGATTTTAATCGTTTTGCAAGCGCTTGTCTATTATCTGTCTGTAAATATTTAAAACACGTTCGCTTTCAGATCATGATAAAAAGACCGGCTTTCGCCGGTCTTTTTTTTGCAAACAAGTTTGCAGTTTTTCACGAATTTGGCCTTTAACCTTCCTGAGAACTATCTTACTGTTTTACCAGTTTTACCAATTTCCTTGTTTCACCTTGCCGCACTTCAACATAATACACGCCTCTATTCAGTTTTTCGCCAAAGCTTACAATTTGATTTGTAGTTGTAGTGAGCTGTTGAACAACCTGTCCGTTGGTATTGGTTACACGGATGTATACTTTTTCCTGGCTGCTGCCGGTAATATCCAATGTAAACTCGCTGTTACTTGGGTTAGGCCATGCTTTAATGGTAAAATCGAGCGGCATAACAGTTACCGGCGGGTTAATACCGGTGCCCGGCGTATTCGTCAACAACAATTGAGGACGAACACTGGTTGTAGTTACTTCTTTTGAATTAAAGGTTGCGTCAGATGTAGGATCGATCACTGTTGAAACAATACGAAGCGACAATGTTTTATCACCTGCGAATTCGCTCAATGCCTGCGCCGAAATATTCCATTCAACCCAACCACTGCTTTGTCCCTGTACCGTTGCCAGCAAAGTGGTAGAAGCAGGTTTGTTATTCCAGGTAACACCTGTTTCTGTCCAGCTATCGGATGAAACATAATACACACTCCAGGTCGTATTTGTTACTGTTATACCTGCAGATGCAATGTTTAACCGCAATAAAGCTGTGTTGAATGATGCAGCTCCATTTAGATTAAACTTCATAAAGATCTCCCTGTTGTATGCTGTTACATCCTTCTTCACTGTAAGTGCTGTTGACGTTCCGTAATTCTGATTTTTATACGTGTTACCATCACGTACGTACGAATCTGCAATTGGACTTAACGTTGTATTTGAATTTACAGTAACCGCCACTGCTGTAGAAGTTGTGGTTGCACCGATGTTATCTGTTGCAACTGCTGTTAATGTATAAGAACCCGCTGCAACATTATTCCATGTGTAGCTGTATGGAGAAGTAAGATCTTCACCAAGCTTGGTAGAACCATTAAAGAATTCAACTTTATTAATACTGCCATCTGCATCGCTGGCGTTGGCATTAATGGTAATTGTTGCCGGTGCAGTAAAGCTTGCATTGTTTGCAGGCGATGTAATGGAAACAGTTGGTGATGTATTGCTTCCTGCATAACATCCACCTACTTTTAACTCAGCAGCCGATGCCCATGCATTGCCATTCACTTCTGATAACGCACGGAAGCGAACATATCTTCCTGATTTTTCATTGAATGTTACGATCTTTTCTGTTGCATCGTTTGCAAACGTTCCTGTTGCCACAGCAGTACCCCATGAACTTGTACTGTTTGAAACATAAATTTCATAATTGGCAACACGTCCATTCGTACTGTTCTGACGAGGCAGATACCTGAAGCTTGTTACTGCATAAGTAGCTCCAAGATCCAACTGTACTTCATGCGGATAAGGATCTGTTGTTCCGGAATATTTCGTGTGCCAGATGGTTGATGTGTTATCATCAAGCACATTGGTTGCACTGCCATTTTCTGCAGATGTTTCCTGGCTGTTTACATAAGCAATACTTACGAGGCTTGATGAAATGATTGCAGGTGTACAGAAGTTAACCGTGATATTAATAACAGAAGAAGTTGTAACCGCTCCATTGTTATCTGTTGCTCTTGCTGTAATTGCATAACTACCTGCTGCAACCCCACTCCACGAATAACTATAAGGAGAAGTAAGATCTTCACCTAGTTTTACCGCACCCTGAAAGAATTCAACTTTTGTTACTGTGCCATCAGTATCACTTGCCGTTGCAGTTATGTTGACAGTAGCTGGTGCGGTAAACACTGCGTTATTTGCAGGTGCTGTTACCGATACTGTTGGTGCAACATTTGGATTTGCCACAGTAATATTTACAACTGCAGAAGTTGTTATCAATCCTGCATTATCGGTTGCTCTTGCTGTTAATGCATAGCTACCAACTGCAACATTGTTCCAGGTAAAACTATAGGGCGCTGTAAGGTCTTCACCCAACTTATTAGCACCTTCATAAAATTCAACTTTTGTTACGCTGCCATCTGCATCGCTTGCTGTTGCATCGATGTTGATGTTAACAGGTGTGTTGAACGATGCATTGTTTGCAGGTGATGTAATAGCAACAGTTGGTGCGATGCCCTGGTTGCAAATACCTACATTAATTTCTGCTGCTGAAGAATATTGCTGTCCATTCACTTCACTTAATGCACGGAAGCGAACAAACTTACCTTGCTTTTCTGCAAAGCTTACAACCTTCTCCGTTGCATCGTTTGCAAACGTGCCTGTTGCTACCGGAGTTCCCCAGTTCAATGAATCGGTAGAAACATATATTTCATATTGACCAACACGTCCGTTTGTACCGCTTTGTCGTGGCAGGTATTTAAAACTATTGACAGTATAAGTTGTTCCCAACGATAAACGGAGTTCATGTGGCAATGGTGCAACAGAGCCCGACCATTGTGTATGCCAGATGGTTCCTGTATTACCATCTACAGCATTTGAAGCAGCTCCATTTTCGCCGGAAATTTCCTGGCTATCGTAATAATAAAGATTCAGATTACCTTTTGATACGTTGGTACTTCCCGGGCATGCAACAACTGCATTTACATTTGCATAACCCGTAGCGTAAGCACCACTGTTATCCGTTGCTTTTGCTGAAAGCACATATCCACCTGCTGCAATATTATTCCAAGCATAGGTGTAAGGAGATGTTGCATCCTCTCCCACTTTTAATCCATTAATAAAGAATTCAACTTTTGTAATGCTGCCATCTGCATCTGTTGCGCCAACAGTGATGTTCACCGATGATCCTGCTGCAATAGCTGCATTGTTTTGTGGGGTTGTAAATGTTACAACCGGTGGCATTCCACTTGCTGCCTGCAATGAACATTCCCACAAACCACGACCATAGGTTGAAATACGCAATGCACTATTAGCCGAATTGTTTGGATCGTAATAAATATCCATATCGGTAATACTTGCAACAGTTGGCAGATTTGCTGCACCAAGAAAAGCCCAATCGTTGATGGTTGTTTTTTTGTAATAAACACCCTGCGATGTAATGGCATAAATCACTTCGCTTGCAGCTTGTGATGTATCTGCAATGATCTCTTTGATCTTTTGTCCGTTGAGCAATGTTGTAACAGGACCACTACCAACAGCCAACCATGTTACACCTTGATCGCCTGAACGAAAGACATATCCATCGCTCGACATATACACAACCCCACTCTTCAACACAGCAAGTCCTCCGTTTGACGGTGTGCCACTTGGCATTGGAGCTGATGCTACACTAGTAAATGTTGCAGCTCCCAATGCATCGGTACTACGAACCACTGTTTTGTTTCTTGATAGAATGTAAAGAATGTTTGCATCAGCAGGTGATACCGCCATTGCATACATCTGAACTGTTGGTGTAAAACCATTTACTGCTGTCCATACAGGCGTTGTGGTTTGCAGATTAGTGGTTTTGTACAAACCATACACAGCACCCGATGTATTGCTTTGTGCATAGAATCCTGTGTTGGCATCCTGGTAAGAAGCAGCATAGAGATCGTTGTTGCTTGTAGTAGCAGGTACGCCGAATGAAACTTCAGAACTTGAAGGTGAATTCATCAAGTCTCTGTACTTCCCGTTCTGTACATAAACAAAACGATTGGCATTGGTATTGTCCGTAAAATATTTACTTGTCCAATCGCCACCACGATTTGTTTTCCAGGTATTGTCTTTATAAAAAACTTCACCATTATCCTGCGTGCCGCCACCAATTAAATACTTGTAACCATGACTGTTTGCAGATGTATAAAATTCAGTTGCTGCAAGTCCGTTCGATTTTGGTGTCCATGTATTTGTTGCAACATGATCCCTGTTGATCCATACACCACCATCATTTGCATTAAACAGTTGGTTATGATTATTCGGATTAAAAACCATGTGATGCTGATCAGTATGCAGAATATAAGCCCAGCTTGCTTGCGCCTGTACCCAGGTTGTTCCACCATTTGTACTTTTCCAAATGATGTGTGCACAGGTGTAAAGCGTATTTGCATCCAACGGATCAGCTTCAATTTCCCAATTGTAGTTTCCCTGTCCTGTTGATGTACCATTGTAACCATTCAGGTTAGGTGAATCATCGCCTTTCTTCATGGTGAAGGTTGCACCAGCATCAGTTGATTGATAAATGATCCCTCCTTTTACAGGACCTGTTGTATTGCTGCCTACATAACCAACATACACAACATTGGGATTAGCCGGAGTAACAGCTACACGTCCGCCATTGGAAGGCAGTGTAGCACTGAGTGCTGTTGTTGTCCATGTACTTCCAAAATCATTGGAGATATAAATATTCTGGTTGTTGCGTGCAACTGCATATAAGGTATTGCTATTGACAACTGCTTTTACAACTAGATCCGTCATCTGTGCAACAGGCGAAGTAAGCACCCACGTTGCGCCAGCGTTTGTTGATTTATATAAACCATCATTTGCTGCTGCCACCAATGTGTTATTATCGGTTGATGACATTACTATTTCAACAACAAGTTTATTACCCATGCCGTTATTGCTCAAATTAAATGTAGCACCACCGTCAGTTGATTTCCACACGCCACTGCCTGTGCCATAATAGTTGGCATCGCCTGTGCCGATATAAAGAACACTGTTATTGGTATGATCGATGCAGATAGATGCCATTGCAGTGTTTGTTGGCAGATCATCTGTACCGGCAAGTACAGCCCATGTTGTAGCAGTGTCGTTACTGATAAATACAGCACGAGGACAAACAGCATACATGCGCAAAGGATTTACCGGATCGAACTTGATCTGTTCCACACGACCAATACCATTGATCTGCCCGGAAACATTGGTGGGAAAATTGATCGGGCCAACTTCGTTCCAGTTGCCCGTTTGTGCAAATGTTATGCTGCTGCACAACAGCACCAATGCAATTGTTGTAATTGCAGAGATAAATAATTTGTTCATGTTCAGTAGTTAGTTTGGTTAAATACAGCAGTTATTGTTTGGGTTTATCTTTTTCCCTTTCACGCTGTAGTTTTTTCTGTTGTTGAAGTGTGCGCCACTCGTTGATGCGTTCATCCATTCCTTTAATGTGTCCATCGGGTTGCACAAAAGGTTCCATCTCCCGCATCCACCAGATAAAGCGTTTGTATTCGAATGCATACATCTGTGCAGGTTCACTTGCACGCAATCTTGCTTTTTTACGACTGATCGCTTCTTCTTTTTCTTTATCTCCTACTGATTCAAAAAGCTCACCTTCTTCTACAGGCTTTTCTTTGTTCTTCCAGTAGTCGTTAAAACTTTTTACTGCTTCGAAATAATTTACGTTGGGATCATCCATCATTGTTATCCACGATGGTTTGGCGGGTTCGTTCTTTTTCTGTTGCGCCATAGACGAATGGCTGAGCAACAGGCATAGCAATAGCCATGCAACTCCCGAAGGGATCTTGCTTTTTTTCATAACTGGTAGTTTTGGTTGTTAAAAAATAGACGCTAAATAATTCTGACTGTTCGATTTTATGGTTATGGCAATACGTTTCAATTGCAGTTTTAAAGAAACCTGCACTCACAATCACAAATAGTTCTGGAAGATTAAGGGTTTACTAATTTAACAGCGTTTAAGTATAGTTTGCATGCGCAAACGGTTGTCTAAAATTTACCAAGTATTTGCCCTGTGAGATAATGATTGCAACAGCAAAAAGAAATTTGCTCAGGAGAATGGCTTGCGATTTTAAATACGCAATGCTCAACCTTGAACATAAAAATAATAGAGCGGGAATGATACAACTTGAATCGTTATTTATTCCATTACAATAACAACACAACAATTACAACTTCTGAATGAGTAAAATAAAAAAGCCCTGCACAATTGTAACTGTACAGGGCAAGTGGAGCTGAGCGGACTCGAACCGCTGTCCAAACATATTCGCCAAAAGCTTTCTACATGCTTATTTCACGATTAATTGTCGGCACTGTACAGGACCTGAACCTACCAATACAGTACTTAGCTGAATGAGTCTTTTGTAACAGTCACAGCCTTGTGTTACAGCAACCTGTTTTGTTTTTGAGTCGGCGGCGGAACTTGGTAACAGATCAACCTGTTCGGCGGCCCTAATGACTGAATAATCACTGATTACGCAGCCATGGCATACTGTGTATTGCCATTTGAGTTTTGAGTATTCAGATTTACGTGCTAATTACACAACGCACGGCATGCTTACACCTTCAAAGATCTATGCTGTCAAAACCAGGCAGCCCCGGAAGCAAGTACGAAGTACAAGCGGACTGCAAAAATACATTTATTTCTGTTGATAAACTGCATTGAAAAAACGATGATATATTCTTTATAGTTTTACAGCATGGCAACAGGTACAACACCTCATCAGTTTTACACAGAACAGTTATCAATACTAAACAATCAATTGAGCGAATTATTTAAACGGAAACGCCTTTTAGGATGGGTCCGTTTTAGTGTTCTTGCAGTTACCGTGTTTGCCACCTGGTATGTTTGGCCAATGGGTTTACTTTTTTCATTCATTGTAATTGTATCGGGCATTGCTTTGTTTTTATTTGTTGTGAAGAAAGACTTTGCCAACCGGGATGCAATTAAACATTGCCGTAACCTTATTACATTAAATGAGGATGAGTTGCTTTACCTGCAGCATCAGTTTACGAACAGGAAAGATGGCAGCGAATTTTATACAGAAGAACATCCGTATGCAGGTGACCTTGATATTTTCGGAAGAGCATCGCTTTATCAATACATTAACCGAACAACATCACAACAAGGCAATGAATGTATCGCAAGCTGGTTACAACAACCTGCCGATGCAGCCACAATTCTTGCACGACAAAATGCTGTAAAAGAATTGTGCAGTACAACAAACTGGCGACAGGAATTACAGGCATTGGGAAGAGAAACAGTAATCACTTCTTCTACTGAAAAAAAACTGGAAGCGTGGTTAAGAGAAGATAACCGGTTTATTCATAAAGGTTACTGGCATATACTTCGCTTTGTTGTTCCGGCCATTGCGTTAACAACATTGTTTTGCTATTTGTTTGATGTAATTACTTACCAACGATTTTTACAGGCATCGTTATTGTTTGCAGCAGTTGCATTTGGCATCACCCGTTTTATTGTGCCGTTGTATCGTAAGCTGAATAAAATTACAGGCGAACTGGAAACACTTTCAAACAGTATCCGTTGTGTTGAGCAGGCATCCTTTGCCGATCCATTATTGCATTCGCTGCAACAGCAGTTTTACAACAATACTGCAAAAGCTTCAAAGCAGATCTTTCAGCTGAAACAAATTTTCAATCGCTTCGATTACCGGTTAAATCCTGTTGTGTTTATTCCACTGAATGTTTTTTTGTTGTGGGATCTGCAACTTGTACTGCAGTTAGAAGCATGGAAGCGGAAAAACAATCAGCAGATTAATCATTGGTTTACAGCACTGGCTCAACTGGAAACTTTGTGCAGTCTTGGTACGCTTGCATTTAATCATCCGCACTGGAATTTTCCTGTATTGCAAACAAACGAACCTGTTTTTGATGCGGTGCAACTTGGCCATCCGTTAATTGATGCACAGAAAAATGTATTAAACGATTTTACTACAAAAGGAAAAGAACAGATCAACCTCATTACCGGTTCTAACATGGCAGGCAAGAGTACGTTCTTGCGGAGTGTTGGCGTAAACATGGTACTGGCCTGTATGGGTGCCCCTGTATGTGCACAACAATTAACAGTTTCGCCGTTGAAAGTTATGAGCAGCATGCGTATTAAAGATAATCTGGAAGAAAATACTTCTACTTTTTATGCCGAATTGAAAAAACTCAAACAGATCATTGATGCAGTAAACAACAATGAAGCTGTATTTATTTTACTCGATGAAATTTTAAGAGGCACCAATTCCAACGACAGGCATACAGGATCTAAAGCCTTAATAAAACAACTACTGTTGCACAAAGCAACGGGCATTCTTGCCACACACGATCTTGAACTGGCAAACCTTGCAAACGAATATCCAGCAACTGTACACAATTATCATTTCGATGTGCAGGTAAATGCAGATGAATTGTATTTCGACTATAAAATAAAAAGAGGTGTTTGCCAAAGTATGAACGCCTCTATTCTAATGAAGAAGATCGGAATCGAGTTATAACAATATCGTTTAAAATAAAAAAGAGAAAGCCGGTTATTGCTTTCTCTTTTTTTGTTTATGAATTATTCACTTCTACTTATTCCATCCAAACCAGTCGTTGCCGTTTGCATACAGCATTAAGCCCAACAGAAAAACCATGCCCACAATTTGTGCATACTCTAAAAACTTTTCGTTTGGTTTGCGGCCGGTAATCATTTCAATTAATGTAAACAATACATGGCCGCCATCCAATGCTGGTATCGGCAACAGGTTCATAAATGCAAGTACAATGCTGAAGAAAGCTGTAATGCTCCAGAAATTTTCCCAGTTCCATACAGGAGGAAAAACAGAACCCATCGATTTAAATCCACCAACACCTTTATAAGCTCCGGTTTCGGGACGAAGAATTAATTTAAACTGCTCAATATAATCGCCCAACTTGCTAAACGTTTTCTTTACACCTGCAGGAAATGCTTCAAAGAAAGAATAAGAACGATGGTTGATCTTAAAATCGCCTGCAGCTGCATAATCTTCAATATCTGCAAGCCCTAAACCGGTTTTACCATCTGCATTTACTTTCGACACAATATTCATTGTATCGCCATTACGGTTTACAGTAAACTGTACAGTTCCATTTTTCTTTTTTGCAACAAGCGGAATCATTTCATCGAAATAGGATACTGCAACAGAATCAACAGCAATGATCCGGTCGCCTTTCTTTAATCCTGAACGGCTGGCGTAACTGGTATCTTTTTTATCAAACGCTCCTACCAACGGACTTACACGCATCTCTACCAATCTTCTTCTGCGCTTGCTTTCAACAAGCTTACCAACAAGATCGGTTTGAAATACGATCTTCTTCTCAACACCATTCCTTGTTACAATCATTTCCTTTGCCGTAAGTATTTTCTTATTTACATCATCAAAATACTCAACGGGTTTATCGGAAATTGAAACAATTTTATCGCCGTTACGTAATCCTGCTTCATACATTAAACTATCTGTAATCCATACGCCATTTTTTACCGTGTTCATGGGAATGGGATCTTCGCCCCAAACAAAAAGGATCATCGCATAAATAATAAAAGCCACAAGCACATTTACGGTTACACCGCCAATCATAATGATCAGTCGTTGCCATGCCGGTTTGCTGCGAAACTCCCACGGCTGTGCTGGAAGCTTCATTGCATCTTTATCCATACTTTCATCAATCATACCCGAAATTTTCACATAGCCGCCGAGTGGTAACCAGCCAATACCATATTCGGTTTCGCCAACTTTCTTTTTAAATAACGAAAACCAGGGATCGAAGAAGAGATAAAATTTTTCTACCCGGCATTTAAACCAACGGGCAGTTATAAAATGTCCGAATTCGTGAAGTATAATAAGTATGGATAGACTTGTTAATAACTGTGCAGCCTGCACTCCAACATCAGCCCAATTAATGGCTAAAAGCATAAAGGGATATCGTTTTAGTAATTAGAATGTACAAATATCAGTGAAATATAGAAGTTCGTCGTTAATTTTTAGTCGTTGTTACATTTGAATAAGCGATGCGGTATAACTCCTTGCTTCGGCATCACTTTCAAGATACTCATCAAGCGTTGGTTTTGCAATAAACTTTACATGATTCATTGCTTTTTCAATAATGTCCGTCATATCCAGAAAACCAACCCTGTTGCGTAAAAAGGCCCAAACAGCAATTTCATTCGCTGCATTCATAATACAGGGAAGATTACCTCCCTTTCCTAACGCATCAATTGCCAATGCCAGGTTACGGAATGTTTTCAGATCGGGATCTTCGAACGTGAGTGTGTTTATTTTTTTAAAGTCGTAGCGTGGAAAATTATTCGGTATGCGTTGAGGAAAAGCCATTGCATATTGAATAGGTAACTTCATATCCGGCAATCCCATTTGTGCTTTGATACTGCCATCTTCAAACTGCACCATACTGTGAATGATGCTTTGCGGATGAATAACCACTTGTATCTGCTCCGGCGCAAGATTAAACAACCATTTAGCCTCGATCATTTCCAATCCTTTATTCATGAGTGTGGCAGAATCGATCGTGATCTTTGCACCCATGCTCCAGTTGGGATGCTGCAATGCATGATCCCTTTTTACGTTCAACAGAAAATTTGGCTTCTTTCCCCGAAATGGTCCGCCGCTTGCCGTTAAAATAATCTTATCAATTTTATTTCTTGCTTCACCAACGAGGCATTGAAAAATTGCCGAATGCTCGCTGTCAACAGGAATAATGGGCACACGATTTTCAACTGCTTTCTGCATTACAATATCACCGGCAACAACCAGTGTTTCTTTGTTTGCCAGCGCAATTGCTTTTTTGTTATCGATAGCTTTTAATGTTGGCTTTAATCCCGCAAACCCAACAATAGCGGCCAGCATCATATCGTACGTGTCAAACGCTGCAACTTCTTCCAGCGACTGCTCTCCGGTAAATACTTTTACATCGGTTGATGCCAGCGCCTGTTTTACTTTTTCGTATTTGCGCTCATCAACAATTACAACAGCATTCGGATTAAACTGCAGTGCCTGTTTTACAAGTAATTCATCGTTGGTATGTGCAGTAAGAATTTCAACTTCAAACAAATCGGGGTTGGCCTCAATTACATCGAGCGCCTGTGTACCTATTGAACCTGTTGAACCAAAAATGGCAATGCGTTTCTTTTGTTGTTGCATATAGTCATCGGAAGATGCAGCATTGTTTACAGTTCTGAACAATTATCAGAAGGCTGCTATACATGGTACATCATACTTCGTTCGTTGAAAATTAATTTTCGGCCCACTTCATCAGCTCATCTGCAATTTTGCGATCGTTGCTGAGACGGGGCACTTTATTTTGTCCGCCCAATTTACCAATACTTTTCATGTAATCGATAAACCCGTTCTTTTTAACCGGCGTGATTTTTAGCGGCTGCAAAATATTACCTGTAATCAAATCATCATAATAAATATTACGCTCCCGCAAATTTTCGTTCAGCTTGCTTGCAAAACTTTCGAGGTTACCCGGCATATGTTCAAATTCAATAAACCACTCGTGGTAGCTTTTGCCTTCGCCCTGCTGGATCATGGGTGCCACTGTAAACTCGGTAATATGAATATGTTCTTCAGTTGCTGCCTGCAATAAACTTTGCTCAACTTCTTCGCCAATAACATGCTCCCCAAATGCAGAGATATAATGTTTAATACGACCGGTTACCACCAGCCTGTAAGGATCGGTTGAAACAAATTTTACAGTATCGCCAATATTATACGACCACAAGCCCGCATTACTATTAATAATAAGTGCATAGTTTTCGCCCACTTTTACATCTTTCAATGAAAGACGGGTTGGGTTTTCGCTATGAATTTCAGCTGCAGGTACAAACTCAAAAAAGATTCCGTCGTTTGTATTTAATAATAAGCCCTCTGCTTGCTGTGAATCCTGAAAGGCAAAGAAGCCTTCGCTTGCAGGGAATACTTCGATGGTATCAACTTTACGACCGATACTTTCAAATATTTTGGCTTTATACGGCTCAAAATTCACTCCCCCCTGGATCATAACGTTAAAATTGGGAAAGATGTCGCCCACTTTTTTTCCTGTTCGCCTGATCAGTTCATCAAAATACATCTGCATCCATGGTGGAATGCCACTTATGAGTGTCATGTTCTGATTGATGGTTTCATCCACAATTTTGCCCAGTTTGGTTTCCCAATCTTCAATACAATTGGTTTCGTAAGAGGGTAATTGGTTGGTACGCAGGTATTTTGGGATCAGGTGATTAGAAATACCGCTAAGCCTTCCCGTAGGAATTCCTCCTACACGTTCCAGCTCAGGCGAACCTGATAAAAAGATAAGTTTACCATCGAAAAAACGGGTATTGCCTGTTTCAGCTGCATAGCAAAGAGCAGCATTACGGGCTGTACCAAAATGATTTCCAACAGATTCTTTTGTTATGGGAATGTATTTAACGCCACTGGTTGTACCGGAAGTTTTGGCGAAGTACATTGGAACACCTTTCCAAAGCACATTGTGTTTACCTTCCACAATTTTATCGATCCAGGGCCGCATCTGCTCATAATCCCTGATGGGCGACGCCTGCTTAAACTCCTCATAACTATTAACTTGTTCGAAGCGATGCTCCTTGCCATATTCGGTGATTCGGCCGGTTTTCAGCAGCTGTTTCAGTATTTGTTCCTGGTCAGCTAAGGCTGTAAGCTTATTTTTCTGGATCGATTTATAGATAAAACCCGCAAAAGGTTTTGCAAGCACTGATTTAATTTTCATTCCGTAGCCCGGTTTTGAGGTCACAAATTTAACTTTACCGCCTCAAAGCATGCCGTTAAAAAGGGTAAATTTTTTAAGCAGAAACTTGCTTTCAAACCAATTTTATCCCTACCTTTGCAGCCCTAATATTGGAAAGTTATGTTTGCAGTCGTTAAAATCGCCGGTCAGCAGTTCAAAGTTTCAGAAGGTCAGAGCCTGTACGTTCCTCATATTGAAGGTAACGCTGGCGACCAAGTTGAGTTTTCTGATGTATTATTTGTTGATACGGATGGAAAAATCAGCGCAGGTGCTGATGCTAAAGTAAAAGTGAAAGCTGAAATTGTTGCTGAAAAGAAAGGCAAAACAGTGATTGCTTTCAAAATGAAACGTCGTAAAGGTTTCCGTAAGAAGAGAGGCCACCGTACGTTGTACACACAAATTAAAGTAACGGGTATTGCTTAATCTGAAGGAAAAAATTCAGATTAATAAATTCTAAAAAATAAAATTCTAATACAATGGCTCATAAAAAAGGTGAAGGTAGTGTAAAGAACGGCCGTGATTCACAAAGTAAGCGCCTTGGTGTAAAAATCTACGGCGGACAGCCTGCTGCTGCCGGTAACATCATTATTCGTCAGCGTGGCACATCATATCATCCTGGTAAAAATGTAGGTGTTGGTAGAGACTTTACCATCTTTGCATTAGCCGATGGCGTTGTTGAATTCAAAAAAGGAAAGGATAATAAAACTTTCGTTTCTGTTGCCCCCGTTGAAGCAGGTGCTTAAAAAAATTTTTTTGAAATAAAAATTTTTTTATTTTTACTCTGTTAAGTTTTTTTTACTAATCATTAAATTCTAAAAAAATGGCAACAAAAAAGAAAGCTGCTCCTAAGAAAGCTGCTAAAAAAGCTGCTCCTAAAAAAGCTGCTAAGAAAGCTGCTCCTAAAAAGGCTGCTAAAAAAGCTGCTAAAAAAGCCGCTCCTAAAAAAGCTGCTAAGAAAGCCGCTAAAAAGAAATAAGATTCTAGCGAATCCAAATAAAAACCTCCTGATTACAGGAGGTTTTTATTTTTATAGCCTTTTCTCTCTATTCTATTTCTTAAGGTTGAACAAGCTATCTGCAAACTCATGTTTATCGAACACCAGCAGATCTTCCACTCTTTCGCCTACCCCAATAAACTTTACCGGAATTTTAAACTGGTGAGCAATTGCTAATACAACACCGCCTTTCGCTGTACCATCAAGCTTTGTTATTACAAGTCCGGTTACATCTGTAGCTGCTGTAAAATGTTTTGCCTGTTCAATTGCATTTTGTCCGGTAGATCCATCGAGAACAAGTAACACATCATGCGGAGCATCCGGAATTACTTTTTGAATAACACGCTTGATCTTACTCAATTCCTCCATCAAATGTGTTTTAGTATGCAATCGCCCTGCAGTATCAATAATCAACACATCAATATCTTTTGCTACAGCACTGTTCACTGCATCAAACGCAACAGATGCAGGATCGCTGCCCATTTCTCTTTTTACAATCGGCACGCCTGCACGATCGCTCCAAATGGTTAACTGATCAACTGCAGCAGCCCGGAAAGTATCAGCAGCGCCAAGCATTACTTTCTTTCCTGCCTGCGTAAAATGGTGAGCAAGTTTACCAATGGTTGTTGTTTTACCAACGCCATTTACTCCTACCACCATCAATACAAATGGCTTTTTCCCTGCAGGCAAATCGAAATTGGAATAAGTTGTATCTGCAGGTGCATCTACAAGAATGTTTTCAATTTCCTGTTGCAGTATAGAGTTAAGTTCGGAAGTGCTTATGTATTTATCTCTTGCAACACGTGCTTCAATACGTTCAATAATTTCTACAGTAGTTTCAATACCCACATCTGCACTAACCAATGCTTCTTCCAGGTTATCGAGTACTTCTGCATCAACTGTACTTTTACCGGCAACAGCTCTTGCTATCTTCCCCAAAAAACCTTCTTTGGTTTTCTCTAATCCCTGATCCAGGCTTTCTTTTTCTTTTTTGCCAAATAGCTTTCCAAAAAATCCCATCGTTCTGTTTTTACAATATTACTACGAAATAGGTTTAGCATATAAAAACAACAAAGCCGCTCCATGTTGGTGAACTTGGAACAGCTTTGAATATACTGATCAGGTATAAGTTATTTTTGAGCCAGGTAATCTTTCACCTTGTCCTTGTGCACAATTTGCTCCTTAAAGGTATATGCACCAGATTTAGGACTGCGAACGGCCCTGATTACTTTTGTCCAGTTTTTTGATTCTGCCGCTGCTTTGGCGTCTTTAATCTTTGCGTTCTTTGAAGCTGCTTTTGCCATGACTTCTTAATTTTTAATCCCTGAGGGATCTAGTTTTACTAATTCAAATGTGCACCAGGCACATTATTATTTAATTTCTTTATGCGTTGTTACCTTTTTCAGGATAGGGTTGAATTTTTTCAACTCCAAACGCTCTGGTGTGTTCTTTTTATTCTTGGTAGTGATATAGCGGCTTGTACCGGGTTGGCCCGATGTTTTGTGCTCTGTACACTCCAGAATAACCTGTACACGATTACCTTTCTTTGCCATTTTAGCTCAGTTTAAATATGCTTATTAAATATGTTCTCCTTTTGCACGCAATTCCTTTACTACACTATACAATCCTCTTTTGTTGATTGTGCGGATCGCTTCTGTAGACAGTTTCAGCGTAACCCATTTATCTTCTTCAGCCAGGAAGAAACGTTTTGTTTGCAGGTTGGGTAAAAAACGACGTTTCGTTTTGATATTCGAGTGCGATACCTTGTGACCACCAACCGGCACTTTTCCTGTAAGCTGACAAACTCTAGCCATGATACAAATTTTTAGGACGGCAAAGGTAAGAGTTTTCAACTTAAATCCGTTACTTTTTTTGATTGATTTTTAAAATTCAATCGAACCTCGCCTGCATTGCACGCAATTTGTGGAAAACCCGCCTGTTTTGTCCTGTTTCGGCAAAGAAACAATGTATTTTTAAGAAAAAAGCATGCTGTTACCCATTGCTGATGATAATTCTGACAGAAAAATAACTCCCTATATTAATTACTTTTTAATTGCTGCAAACATTCTGGTATTTGTCTTTTTCCAGCAATTGGGATCAAACGAACTGTTTACCTATGCCTGGAGCACTGTGCCTGCCGAAATACTTACCGGGGTCGATCAGGTGAGGCCTCCCCTCCTGCTGAACATTCCCGAAACCGGTCAACAATTTGTTCGGCCTGCTCTTTATGAAACACCCGGTTCGGTTTACCTAACCTTATTTACTTCGATGTTTATGCATGGTGGTTTTGCCCATCTTGGGGGCAATATGCTCTATCTCTGGATATTTGGCGATAATATTGAAAACAAGCTTGGACATCTGCCTTATCTCCTGTTCTACCTCTCAGCCGGTTTAATTGCCGCCCTCAGTCATGTTTTCTCTACTTATTTTATGGCGCAGGATCCTTTTATACCGAGTTTAGGAGCATCGGGGGCTATTTCAGGTGTGTTGGGAGCTTATTTGATCCTGTTTCCACAACGGAAAGTGCACGCCATTTTCGTGTGGTTTATTGTAACGGTCCCTGCTTTGGTAGCGTTGGGCGTTTGGATCGCTTTTCAAATCATCAACGGAATTGGTTTGTTTTCGGACAAAAGTGATGGTGTTGCGTATGCTGCACATATTGGTGGCTTTGTTGCAGGAATATTGCTTATAAAATTCTTTTCGCCCAAAGAAGAAACAGCCGATGTGTTTAAACAACCATTTATTCAACGTTATCACCGCCGAAAATGAGTGCACTGTACGTAACTTTGCCGACTAAATAGATTATAACTGATATGGCAGATAAAATTGTAAAGACAGAGTTTACCGGAGGAATGCGTTTTAAATCAAACTTCGACGATGGACATCACATTATTATAGATACTGCAGAAAACGATGGCGGCAGCAACAGCGGCCCCCGCCCTAAACAACTGATGCTTTCTGCCCTTGCAGGTTGTACCGGTATTGACATCATTTCTCTTCTCAACAAAATGCGTGTTGAGTTCAGCAATTTTTCTATTGATACAGAAGCAAATCTTTCAGCCGATCACCCAAGGATCTATACTGAGGTAAAAGTGATCTATCGTATTTCAGTTAAACCTGCAGACAGGGAGAAGGTAGAAAAAGCAGTAAACCTTTCAAAAGAAAAATACTGCGGCGTAAGTGCCATGTTTGACAAGTTTGCCAACATGAGCTTTGAAATTATTTACAGCTGATAAAAACCTGAACAACTAATCGTTTACTGAACAGGCTGCTTCCTTATTTTTGCCGCCATGGCTAAAGCAGGATCAGAAACCCCTTTAATGCAACAGCACGGAGCTATTAAAGCTAAATACCCCGATGCTGTTTTGCTGTTTCGTGTTGGTGATTTTTATGAAACTTTTGGTGGCGATGCAATCATTGCATCGCAGGTGTTGGGTATTACGTTAACAAAACGCAACAACGGATCTGCAGCCAGCAATGAACTGGCAGGTTTTCCTCACCATGCATTAGATACTTATTTACATAAACTGGTAAAGGCCGGCCATCGTGTTGCTATCTGCGATCAGCTTGAAGATCCCAAACAGGCAAAAGGCATTGTAAAGCGTGGAGTTACCGAATTACTTTCGCCGGGTACTGCAACCAACGATAAACTGCTTGAACACGACAGTAATAATTTTCTTGCTGCCATTCATGAAGAAGATGATAAATATGGTTTGGCTTTTACAGACATCAGCACCGGTGAGTTTTTTGTAGCAGAAGGAAATAGAGAGTATGCTGATAAATTATTGCAAAGCTTACGCCCTGCAGAAGTTGTTTTTCAACGCAACAAACAAAAGCAGTTTAAAGAAAATTTCGGAACGAAGTTTTACACCTATCATTTAGAAGAATGGATTTTTTCTGAAGCATATGCAACAGAGTTATTGCTGAAACATTTTCAAACACACTCGCTGAAAGGTTTTGGTGTTGATGAACTGAAGCTGGGAACAATTGCTGCAGGCGCAGTATTGCATTACCTGCGGGATACCGAGCATCCAAATCTTAATCATATTACTTCTGTTCAACGTTTAGATGAACGTGATTATTTATGGATGGATCGCTTTACCATCCGTAATCTTGAATTACTCGGCAGTGGTGCAGATGGCGGCCATACCTTATTGAAAATACTCGACAATACTGTTTCGCCGATGGGCGCCCGTTTAATGCGCCGCTGGATGGTGTTGCCATTGAAAGATATGGAGCGTATCAATGAACGGTTAGAAGCTGTTCAATCGCTTATTCTCGAAACCGATCTGCGTAAACAACTGCAAACACTTATTAAACAAAGTGGTGATGTTGAACGATTGGTTGCAAAACTTCCGTTGAAAAAAATCAACCCACGTGAAATTTTACAGCTTGCAAAAGGGCTTGGCTTTGCAGAGCAAATTAAAGAGTTGAGTACAACTTCACCGAACGCTTATTTAAAACGGTTGAGCGATACCATCAATCCCTGCCGTTACATTGCTGATAAAATACTGAATGAGATCGTAGAGAATCCTCCGGTAATGATCAGCAAAGGCGATGTAATTAAAGAAGGCGTAAATATTGAGTTGGATGAACTGCGCCGCATTGCGCACCACAGCAAAGAATTTTTATTAGAGATACAGCAACGTGAAAGTGAAGCAACTGGTATCCCTTCGCTTAAAATTGCATTCAACAATGTGTTTGGTTATTACTTAGAAGTAACCAACACGCATAAAAACAAAGTGCCTGCCGAATGGACAAGAAAACAAACGCTTGCCAATGCAGAACGCTACATTACTCCTGAGCTGAAAGTTTATGAAGAAAAAATTACCGGAGCAGAAGAAAAAATTCTGAAGATAGAAACAGAACTTTTCGAAAAACTTTTGCTGGAATTACAGGAGTACATCGGCCCAATACAAACAAACGGACAGGTAATGGCCATACTCGATTGCCTTGGTTGTTTTGCTGAAAATGCCATTCAGTTCAAGTATGTTCGTCCGGTTATAAAGGATGAAGTTGCATTAGACATCAAAGATGCACGCCACCCCGTTATTGAACGGTATCTGCCTGTTGGTGAAACTTATATTGCCAACGATATTGTATTAGATAAAGAAGAACAGCAGATCATTATTCTTACAGGGCCCAACATGAGTGGTAAGAGTGCATTGCTGCGTCAAACAGGTTTAATTGTGTTGATGGCGCATATGGGAAGTTTTGTGCCTGCAACAGCAGCAACAATTCCGCTTACCGATAAAATTTTTACACGTGTTGGAGCAAGTGATAATTTAAGTGGTGGTGAGAGTACGTTCATGGTAGAGATGAACGAAACTGCCAGCATCATCAACAACCTTTCATCACGCAGCCTGATTTTGCTTGATGAAATTGGCCGTGGCACTTCTACTTACGATGGTATTTCTATTGCATGGAGCATTGCAGAATTTCTGCATCAATCGCCTCAGCAGCCTAAAACATTATTTGCCACACATTACCATGAGCTGAACGAACTGGAGGAAAAATTTCCACGCATCAAAAACTACCACATCACCAACAAAGAAGTTGGCAACAAAGTGATCTTCTTGCGTAAGCTTGCTCCCGGTGGAAGTACCCACAGCTTTGGTATTCATGTAGCAAAAATGGCGGGCATGCCTGTAACGCTTATTCAACGGGCAAATGAAATATTGAAACAACTCGAGGACCAACGTGGTGGCAGCGATATTAAAGAGCAATTGAAGCAATTGCCTGTACAAAAAATGCAATTGAACATTTTTGATGTACACTCACAAACGTTTGAAGACATCAGACACATGTTAAGCAGCATCGATATAAACCGTCTTACACCTGTTGAAGCACTATTGAAACTGCAGGAAATTAAGCAGAAACTACAATAAGCCGCAAAAACATCATAATCTGTTCTACATAGCAACATATACAGGCTTGGTACTTTTGTGTATCGATGTATTTACAGTACAAACAACGAAATTTTAAAACCTGGTTACAGGAAATAGGAACACTAACAGGAGGCAAGGTTACAAATAATACACTTTTCTTTCCGGAACAAGTTGGTAATGGTTATTGTTTTGCTGATAGTATTGACCGGACATTTTCGTTTGGTATTTTAAATGCAGAATTAAATACCGATTTTACTCTGCACAGATTAAGCAACAACCAGGCGGGTTTGCTTATTTTCTTTAACCAAACACAGGTTACAAGCTTTATTCATGTAAAAGACAAGAAGGATTTGTTCAGTAACGAAGAAACTGTTCAGAAGAATAATATCTTTTTGTCATCCACAAACACAGAATTACAGGTTAATTATTCTGCCGGTTCTGTTGTTAAACGGTTAGGGATTTACCTTACGCCACAATGGATTGCTGTTCACCTGGATGATGAAGCAAGAAAAAATATTGCTCAACTTACAAAGCAAGGTGTGCAGTTGATCGATAAAATGATCATTGACGAAGAGATCAACGCATCGCTCCAAACAGTTTTTGCTGCAGATCTGAAAAACCAGAAGCAGCGCTTTCTGATAAAAAGTAAAATCCTAACGCTGCTTGATTATTTTTTTAAGACTTATCTCAACGAACATCCCGATATTAATACCGAAACAATCATTCCGGAAGAAGATCTTACAAAGCTGAAAGCTATTGAAGAACTGCTGAAAGACGACTTAGACCGTTTTCCTTCTATTACTAAACTTGCTGTGATTGCACAAATGTGCGGTACAAAACTTAAACAACGGTTTAAACAGGTATATGGCTATCCGTTGTACGAATACTATAACAAGAACCGTCTAGAAAAAGCAAAAGGCTATCTTACCACCGGTATTTCTCCAAAAGAAGCAGGCCTGCGAATAGGCTTTAGCGATGTTTCGAATTTCACAAAGGCCTTTAAAAAACAATATGGTATTACCCCTGGCCTTTTGCACGAACATTCTACGCAAAAACAATAAGCACTTGTAATAAAAAATCCCCACACAAACAGTGCAGGGATTTTCTTTTCCTTGGGGAGGCTGAAGGGTCTCGAACCCTCGACCCTCAGAACCACAATCTGATGCTCTAACCAACTGAGCTACAGCCTCCGTGTTTAAGGGACTGCAAAAGTAATGGAATTCACTTTTCCAAGCAAATCAAGAATGCATATTTAAAAAATAAACGTTCTTTGCAGCCACATTATGAATTACTGGCTTATTCTTATTCCGCTTATCTCTGCTTTTATTGGATGGGTTACCAACTGGGTTGCAATTAAAATGTTGTTCCATCCACGTAATCCTATAAACATACTTGGTATTAAAGTGCAGGGCATTTTTCCAAAACGGCAACAACAGTTTGCTGAAAAACTGGGTAAACTGGTGAGCCAGGAATTACTTTCGTTCGAAGAAATTGAAGCAAAGATCACCAGTCCGGAAAACCTTAAAAAAGTACTCCCTACTGTAGAAACACATATCGATCATTTTCTGCGGGTTAAGCTTAGCGATACCATGCCCATGATCAGCATGTTTATTGGCGATAAAACCATTGAAAAACTGAAAGCTGTTTTCATGGAAGAGCTGGAACTGCTTTTTCCAAAGTTTATGAAAGATTACAGCGTTACCTTAAAACAACAACTTGACTTAGAAGCCATTGTAACCGAAAAAGTAAAAGCGTTTTCCAGCGATAAGCTTGAAGAAATTCTTTACCAGGTAATGGCCCGTGAGTTTCGTTTTGTAGAAATTGTAGGTGCAGTGCTTGGCTTTCTTATTGGTGTGGTTCAGGTGGCCATCACCCTTCTTACGCAATAGTTTCCACTCATCATATTCAAACGATGCCGGGGTAAACAATTACCGTCTAAAACAGTTAATCACTCATTCATACTAAATGAGGTTGAATACTATTTATTTACGCAGAAATTTGCGCCTCAATTTTAAAAAGAAGTACATGCGACTTATTACCAGCTTTTTGCTTTTGCTTGTTAGCCTTAACCTAATTGCCCAGACTCCGGGCGGTGGTCGTCCGAATGGCGGCGGTGGTCAAATGAATATGGGAAGGTTTTACGGTAAAATTGTTGACACTAAAACCAACAAACCTATTGATGGGGCATCTGTTCAACTGTACCAAAACAGAATGGACACTGCCACCAAAACAAGAAAGGATGTGTTGGTAACAGGCCAGTTAACACAAGCCAATGGCGATTTCAGTCTTGAAGGTTTAAATGTAATGGGCCAGTACCGCTTACTGATTACAGCAATTGGTTTTAAAACAATTGAACAAAAAATAAGCTTCAACCTTAAGCCCGGTGGAGGAATGGAAGATATGATGAGCCAGGTTGATAAAGATCTGGGCAACATCAAACTTGAATCGGATGTAAAAGAATTAGGTGAAGTTGTAGTAACCGGCGAAAAGCCTACACTGCAGTTGGGCATCGATCGTAAAATTTTTAACGTAGAAAAAAATATTGTTTCGCAAGGTGGTACGGGTGTTGATGTAATGCGTAATGTGCCAACTGTGAATGTTGATATTGATGGTAACATTACTTTACGTAACAGTGCTCCGCAAATATTTGTTGATGGACGCCCAACGGTGTTAACATTAGATCAAATTCCTGCTGATGCTATTCAAAGTATTGAATTGATAACAAACCCTTCTGCTAAGTATGATGCAAGTGGTGGTCAATCAGCCATCATCAACATTGTATTAAAAAAGAACAAACGTGTTGGTTACAGTGGCAGCGTTCGTGCAGGTGTTGATATGCGTGGCAGATTTAACGGCGGTGCAGATATTAACGTACGCCAGGGTAAAGTAAACTTCTTTGCAAACATTGGTTTAAACCAACGCAGAGGTATCGGCTTTGGCGAAACAGATCGTAAGAATCTTGGAGACAATGTGCTGAATACAATTTTTACACGCAACCGTAACATCAGCGAAGGCATGTTCAATTTTGGCCGTGCAGGTTTCGATTTCCTGCTCGACAACCGTAACACACTTACGCTCTCTGCTAACTTCGGTGGTGGCAATTTCGATATGTTTAACCAGGATTATATCCGTTACGACTCTGCTTACACATCGCCGAAAACTATCTGGAGCTATCGTGAAACTGATGGAACAAACAAATTCCGTAATGGCGGAGGATCTTTAAGCTTCAAACATAACTTCCCCCGTGCAGGAAAAGAGTTTACTGTGGATGTGAACTATAACAAAAGCCGTAGCGAAAACGATCAACAGATCACAGATTCAAAATGGTTTGATAAAGACTGGATCAATCTCTACCAAAAATCAACTCAAGGTATAGCTGCAGGTGGTAACAACTCGCTTATTGTTGCACAGGCCGATTATGCTGATCCGATCAATGAAAACATCAAATTCGAAGGTGGTGTGCGTACACAAATACGTTATTTCGAAAGCTTTCAGCGCAACTCCTTTAACGGAACAGTAAATACAGCGCTAAGCAATGAGTTTAAGTATGTTGATTATGTACATGCTGCATATGGAACCTACTCTCAAAAAATAAAGAAAGCAGATTTTAACTACCAGGTTGGCTTGCGTATAGAAAGTTCGAAATACGATGGTGAACAGGTTGGTAAAACAGAACGCTTCCAGAACCAGTTTCCGCTGGCGTTGTTTCCAAGCGTATTTATGTCAAAATCATTAAAAGGCAAACAGGATCTGCAACTGAATTACAGCCGCAGAATTAACCGTCCGAGCTTTTTCCAGTTATTGCCTAATACCGATTACAGTGACATCTTTAACTACCAGACAGGTAACCCTAATCTGAAGCCTGAGTTTACAAACTCACTTGAGTTAACATATCAAAAAACTTACGGCGATAAAAACAACACGGTATTGGTTACATTATTCGGTAAGCAAACAAACAATCTTATTTCACGTTACCAGAATAAAGAAAAGCTGGGAACTTCAACAGACAGTGTTATCATCAGCACATGGGTTAACGCCAACAAGAGTTATGCAGCAGGTATGGAATTAGTATTCCGTAACACGGTGTCAAAATGGTGGGAGATCAATTACAACATCAACGTTTATTATTCTAAAATTGATGGCAGCACTATTTTACCTGAGTTGAAAAACGAACGTACCAGCTACACTGTAAAACTGAACAACTCTTTCCGCTTAGGAAAAGGCTGGACCATGCAGTTAAGCGGCGATTATAACTCCCGTTCTATTTTACCTGTTTCATCCGGTGGTGGCGGTGGCCGTGGTGGCCGTGGCGGTATGGGCGGCTTCGGTGGTGGTGGCTTTGGTGGTGGTAGCGTTGCAACTACACAAGGTTATATCGACGATAATTACTTTGTTGATATGGGTATCCGTAAAGAATTTAAGATCAAGAATAACACTGCTTCACTTTCGTTGAACTGGAGCGATATCTTAAGTAGCCGTCGTAACAATCAGTTCTCTCAATCGCAATATTTTGAACAGTACAGCTGGAGAAGAAGAGATCCTTCGTTTGTTCGTTTAAACTTCAACTACCGCTTTGGTAAGTTCGACGCTTCTTTGTTCAAGCGTAAGAGCAACAAAGGCGAAGGTGGTGGCGATGAAATGCAAATGCAATAAGCAATCAACTTCCTGATAATAAGAAAGGCCTCCTATTCGGAGGCCTTTCTTATTTATGATCGGTAAGATTAATTCGCCTGCTTTAATATTTTTTCTACATATGTAATTCCATTGCTGTGCCATTGCAGGAGATAATGACCTGCGGGCAATGCAGGAAGTTTAGCCAGCTGAATACTGTTTGTGCCCTGTACAACTGTACGGACTGTTTGATACACTACTCTTCCGTATTGATCAACAAGACGAATATCTGCTACCCCACTCTTTGCAACGGTTGCGTTAATTTGAATAACCGCATTAAACGGATTGGGTGATACGGTTATTTTTTGTGATTGATTTTGCTGCAGTTTTACAACAGAGCTGTATGCAAAACTTCCATCTGCATCAACCATTTTTAACCGGTAGAAATAAACAGTAGCAGTAAGCGATGGATCTGCAAAACTGTAACGCATTTCAATTGCCGAATTTCCTGCTGCATTTACTTTACCAGCTGCAGCAAACGTTCGTCCATCAACACTACGCTCAATAACAAAGTGATCGGTATTTATTTCTGATGAAGTGCGCCACTGCAACTGTGCCTGGCCGTTAGCAAGATTACCTGAAAACGATAACAACTGTACCGGCAATGCCCCCATTACAATAACTGTAGCAGATGAGCTGGTTACACAGGCTGTACCCGAAAGTTTATCGGCACTGATGCTTACAGTATAAGTACCGGGGCTGTTAAAGGTTGTTGTTGTAAATGTTTCGGAGCCGTTATTTCCAAATTGCGATGTTGCATAGTTTGCTTCTGTTGTGGCATCGGCTACAATGTATAATGTTCCTGATTCTGTATTGGAAACTGTATATGTAACAGTTTGCCCAACTGCAATGGTTGATGATGTTGGCGATACAGATGGTGTTGACGGTGCCGAGCAACTTACAGTTGTTGTAGAAGCACATGCCCTGTTAAGCGTACCGCCGGTTGTTTGTGCTCCGGTGGTTAATACGCCGCCTGCATACAAAGGCGTTGCAACGTTTACAATAATCGTCCAGCTGCTTTGAACTGTTAATGCAACAGAACCAATCAGCCCGCCATCCTGGTATAAATAAACGGTTCCTGTAAAAGGACCGGGAATTGTACCGGATACCGTTGTATTTCCTTCAACATACGAACCTGTAATTGTTGGGCACACAGTTGTTGCAGTACGTGCAGTAGCAGTGGTAGAATTTGCACTTACTGCACAAGTGCCATTTTGTGCAGTTGCATAATAGCCTGTTGCATTCACCAATGCCGTTACCGTAACCGACCATGTTCCGTTTGCCTGTACAGTAGAAGTACCCTGCAACACGTTGGATGCATTGTATACTCTGATGGTTGTACCTGCTGGTTCGGATGAAGTGCCTGTAACTGTTGTTGCCAATGCTGTTAAATTACCCTGAGAATCGGTGTTAATAATTGGGGTGCTTGTAAAACATGTTACCGTTAAACTTGTTGCGTTACTGATACACTCGCCTGTTGTTTGTGAACGAACTGAAACAACATCGCCGGTTTTAAATGCCTGGTTGCTGAAGCTGTAAACGCCACCCGTTGCAGTTGTTGTACTTACAATAAATCCGTTTACCAATAACCGCACTGTTGTACCGGCTACTGCAGTACCGCTAACAGTTGAGCCTTCGTATAAAACTGTTTGTGTAATTGTTGGTGCTGCTGTTTGTGTTAATGTTAAGCAACTGAAAGCAGGTGCAGATTCGCACTTACCCGATTCAATTACTGTAATAACATAACTGGCATTCGTCATATCGTTCGGGCCGCCGGTACATGCAGCGTTCGGTCCACCGTTGTTGGTACTGTTGTATTCCCAAACTGTACCCGAAGGATCGGTTGTTTGGTTATAAGTGATTTTATTGGTAGTAGTTGCATCATCAGCTAATAAAACAAGATTGCCACCTGCAGCAATGGTATAAAGTTTTATACGGGCATTTGCAGGTTTTGTTCCCTGTATACCTTTGTTAGTGATACACGTAATAACTGTAGTTGTATTGGTTGAAATATTTGCAGGCACACAGCTTGTAACAGCCACACTGTTACTAACCAAACACATACTTTCTCCCGTAGCCTGCGCCTTAGCTGTTATTACATCGCCAGCCACAACTGAAGCAATAGTATAACTCCAGGCTACGCCACTTGTTGCCGATGTGGTACCGGCAAGTACGCCATTTTTATAAACAGAAATTGTAGCAGTAGAGGGTTTTGTTGCATCGAGCCGTGTCCATGATCCTGTGATATTGATATTTGAACCTGCAGCAATTCCACTGTTAACTGTTGGTGCTGCTGTACAAATTGGAGAAGGTCCTGAACCTCCGGATGTAACATCATTTAACGTAAAGCCTGGAGAGTTTTCGCCAAAATATTCCCATGCATCTGTTGTGTTGCTAAACTGCGAATCGTCCAAGCCATAAATATCCGAACGTGTTCCCTGAAATGCAGAACCGGGATTCGTGTTTGTTGAAATAACAATACGGATTGGAGTAGATCCTGTTATTCCCAATGCCGAGAGCGGAACAAAAAAATCGTAGAAATAATCTGCATCGCCCGATTCACGGCTTAATGCTACAGATATGAGTTGATTGGTAGTTAAAGAATACGTAGAGCTTGCTGTTGGATTAATGATTCCATCAACATTATAAATAGCAACACGACCATTCGATCCTGTTTCTAAAGCAATCTCTGTTTCAAAACCAGGGTTGCCGTTGCCGCTGTTTGTTGGTGCAACATAGTTTGGATCGGCAGACGAGCCTGTTGCACCGAGTTTATTGTCCGAATCAATTAAAATATTGTATGCCTTTGCGCCACTTACAATACCACCTATGCGTAAACGGAAAAGCAGGTTGGTTCCATCATTAAAAATATAACAACCACTGTTGTCAACTGTTTTTACAATGTCGGAATAACCGCCGGTCGGACCCGTTGCAAGATCACCTGTTGGCTCGGCCATAATTGGCTTAATGATCTTGTACAGGATTTCACTTTGGGTAATATCGTTGGTTGTGTAACCGGCTGTAGTTGCAGAGGTGTAATAATTCTGGTTAGGATTTAATACAACGGGGCCCGTACCTCCTGCAGGCCGAACTATAAGCCCTGGTGTTTGGGCATTAAGCGAAAATGAAAGCAAGGTTGCTATAACTGTTAAACAACCAAGCAGGCGATTGGATTGAATGATTTTCATAATAAAGGTTTACCTGGAATTTGGAATCTGTAAAAGTAAATGCCCCCCATTAGCCTGCTTGTAGTATATCATATTATATTTTTTACCTAATCTTTAAAGCTGCTTTAAAAAAAACTACTTATTTTCTGTTTGCATTTACAATGCCTTTCTTTAAAGGGAAAAGCTTTTTGAAACGTTTTTATACTAAACAAGCAAAAAACAATGAGCATTAAACCTAACCTGAAAGTAATTATAACAGGTGCTACCGGAATGGTAGGCGAAGGCGTATTACACGAATGCCTCAACAGCCCGGCTGTTGCCGAAGTATTGATCCTGGGTCGTAAAAGTTATGGGCTGTCGCATCCAAAGCTTAAAGAATTGCTGCACTCCAATTTTCATAACATCACATCCATTGCAGAACAGTTAACGGGTTACGACGCCTGTTTCTTTTGTGCAGGTGTTTCTTCTGTTGGAAAAAAAGAAGAAGAATTTTATCATCTTACGTATACATTAACCACACATGTTGCAACGGTACTTGCACAACAAAACCCGGCTATGACTTTCTGTTATGTTTCGGGCCGTGGTACCGACAGTAGTGAACAGGGCAAACTCATGTGGGCAAGAGTAAAAGGCAAAACAGAAAACGATCTCACCAAACTGCCGTTTGCACAAGTGTACAATTTCCGTCCCGGCGTTATTGAACCCGGCAAAGGCATGAAAAATACTGTGAAACTCTATAACTATTTAGGCTGGCTCTTACCTGTTATTAAACTGTTTCGTTTAGATGGCATTGTTACGTTAAAAGAAATAGGCAAAGCCATGATCAATGCAACAACAAAAGGTTACAAAAAATCAATACTGGAAGTGAAAGATATTAAGGAACTTGTTGCCCAATAAATTCGGCACATGAAAAAATCCGTTTTACTATTCAGCATTCTTTTCGTTTTTGTTCTTTCTTCATTTGCACAAACGCCTTTGCGTGTTATGACTTTTAACATCCGCTTAAACACATCATCAGACAGTTTAAATGCATGGCCTTACCGCAAAGACAAAGTAGCTTCGCAAATTCTTTTTCATCAAATTGATTTACTCGGCGTACAGGAAGCATTGCACGACCAGATGATCGATTTACAACAACGTTTACCACAATACAAATATATTGGTGGCGGAAGGGATGATGGTAAAACTAAGGGTGAGTATTCTGCTATTTTTTACGATACCACTAAACTGCAATTACTCAGCAACGATATGTTTTGGTTAAGCCAAACAACAAACGTTGCAGGAAGCAAAGGATGGGATGCTGCCATTACACGTATTGTTACATGGGCGAAATTCAAAGACAGAAAAACAAAAAAGATCTTCTTTGCATTCAATACACACTTCGATCATATTGGTAAAATTGCACGCAGAGAAAGTGCAAAGCTTGTTCTGGAGAAAGTAAAAGAAATTGCAGGCTCCACTCCTGCTGTAATTACCGGCGACTTTAATGCAGAACCAACAGACGAACCTATACAGGTGATCATTGATAAAAACAATCCGCTGCGATTGACCGACAGTAAAAAACTTTCGCAAACAGCACACTATGGACCAACAGGAACCTTTACCGGATTTCAAAGCAAAGAACGCAACGATCAACCCATCGATTATATTTTTCTCAAAGGCACCTGGAAGGTATTAACACACGCAACCATTTCGCAAACATGGGGAGGTCGTTTTGCAAGCGATCATTTTGCTGTAATGACAGAGCTGTTGGTAAAATAAATATCCAGATACCCGTCAAGAAGAAATAAAATTGTTGGTCCGGCAACCAATAATGTCGTGATGCTGTTGCTCGACTACAACAACATTACATTACATCAACTTAATAACACGTACAGGGCAGGCGGCTATCAACGATAGATTTACTTCTGCAGTTTCTTCACTCACAGTAAGCAACTGCACATCTTTTTTTGTTACAGCGTTCAGCAATGTTGCCTTACCATCTTTTTTACTCATGCGCCAATACAAAGGTTGCTGCTGGTAACAGATACCACAACCAATACATTTATTGCGATAATGAACCAGCTTAGGCATGCACTTCCTCCACAATTTTATACAGCTTATCGGTTGGCAATACAGGCGTTGCAACGGGCAGCGTAAGTTTATCGCCACGACCTGCAACAGTGGCCGCATTACCGTTTACAGTTAATGTATGCAATTGTTCCTTAATTGCTCCATGTCTTCGACCTGTAATTAATATCGTATCTCCTGCCTTAAGCGAACCTGTTTCAATGTTAAACTCTCCCACCCGAATCCTGGGATAATACTTACTTCCTTTGCCGAGATAAATTTTCTTTTCTGTTGCAGCAGAACCGGGCTTCCTCGTCCATTCACCTGTAGGGTAACCAAGATAATAGCCTTCCCAAAAACCACGGTTATACACTGTTGCCAGGTGTTGTTCCCATGCTGCAATTTTTTCTTGTGTGTAGGTTCCTTCTGCCACTGCATCAATCGCTTCACGGTAACATTGGGTTACTGTTTGTACATACTCTGCACCTTTGCTGCGACCTTCGATTTTTAATACATCCACACCTGCATCGATCAGTTGATCAATAACGCCGATTGTACAAAGATCTTTTGCTGATAAGATATATTCATTGTCGATGAGTAACTCCTCTCCTGTTTCTGCATCGGTTATTTTGTAAGGACACCGGCAGGTTTGTACACAGGCACCACGATTGGCTGATGCATTCTGTGCATGTAAACTCAAATAACATTTGCCCGACACCGCCATACACAACGCACCATGTACAAACACTTCTATCTTTAATAACTCACCCGATACGCCAAGGATATTCTTCCGTTCAATATCTCTTGTAATGGCTTTCATTTGCTGCAGCGTGAGTTCACGTGCAAGTACCACTACATCGCTCATCGTTGCAAAAAACTGAACAGCTTCACTGTTGCTTACATTGGCCTGCGTGGAAACATGCAGCGGAATATTTAATTCCCTGCACAATTGCATTACCGCAAAGTCAGCAGCAATTACAGCATCAATGTTCTGTTGCTTTACCTCATTCAAAATAACACGCAGCAGTTGCAGATCATGATCGTACATGACTGTATTGAGTGTGAGATAAGCTTTGATGTTGTTGGCATGACAAAGCCTTGCTACTTCTTTGATATCCTCAATGGTAAAACCTTCGCTGGAACGTGTACGCATGTTGAGTTGCTCCACACCAAAATAAATAGCATCAGCACCGGCATTGATGGCGGCCTGTATACAATCGAATGTTCCTGCAGGAGCCAGCAGTTCTACTTTCTTCTTCATTGACAAACAGTTTTTGTAAAAGCCGCAAAATTAAAAGCTGGGTAAGAAGGAAAAGAGAATGATAGGCTGATTGTGATCAGTATAATTCTGGTATTTTCTTACCTTGTACTTTGGTTTCGTTTCATCATCAATCAACACACACGCCATGAAGCGCAAAACTTTATTCGTTTTAGCCCTCCTTTTGTTTAGCCTTAGTTCATTTGCACAAAAAAACGATGAGGCGCTGCTCAGAAAACTGGAAGACAAGGAACGTGAAGCGATCTTGAAATCAGACACAACCGTTTTGGCTGAAGTGATGTCAAAAAAAATTGTGGTTCAGAATCCAGAAAATGCGATTGTTGGCTTCCAGCAGATCATGGAGAGAATAAGGCAAGGGAAGATCAACTATACCAGCTTTGAACGAAAAATCGAAAACATTTCTTTTGTAAATGGAATGGCCGTGGTGATGGGTTTAGAAACACTTATTCCGCAGGCTGGTTCACAAAATGCGGGCAAAACGGTAAAGAGAAGGTTTACTAATATCTGGACAAAAGAAAAGGGTGATTGGAAATTAACTGCAAGACAGGCAACGATTGTTTCAATTAACTGAAACCATATTTATTTCCCATTCTGCTTTCCACCCAGCATCGGTACAAACGAGAACTGTTCAAATACTTCTTCCGTATAAGAACCATCGGCCTGTTTGGTTAAACGTTTCATGCGTTGAATTTCTTCGCCTTCATCAACCGGTATCACCATCTTTCCACCTGTCTTCATTTGTTCAATAAGTTTCGGCGGTACAAACGGCGCAGCTGCTGTAATAATTACTTTATCAAACGGGGCAAACGTAGGCAAGCCTTCAAACCCATCGCCGTAAAAGAATTTAATGTTGAGGTATTTCTTTAAGAAAGGAAAGGATGCTTTATTAAAATCAAAAAGTTTTTTCTGGCGTTCAATGGTGTACACCTGTGCATTTAACTCAGCCAATACACATGCCTGGTAAGCACTGCCGGTGCCTATCTCCAATACTTTATCGTACGGCTTTATTTCCAACAGCTGACTTTGATAGGCTACTGTATACGGTTGCGAAATGGTTTGCCCTTCAGCAATGGGAAATGCACGGTCTTCGTATGCAATTTCATCAAAGGCGGTATCTAAAAAATAATGCCGGGGAATTGTATTGATAGCTTCCAGCACACGTTCGTCTGTAATTCCTTTTGTGCGGAGTAAGTCAACCAGTTTTTTGCGCAGACCCTTGTGGCGGTAAGTATCTTCAAATCGTCTCATAAAGCGGGTGCAAGATACAGATTCGAAACCGAAGAATTATTCTTTTACTGCATCACTTCCTACAGCGTCAACTATATCGTTTAGCTGCAATTGCTGCAGCGATTTAATTCGCCTGGTAATTTTTGTTACCCGGTAAACCAGCAGCAATCCAAACAAAATAAAAATATGTGAGCCTAGGAAGTAACCCACATTCTTACTCATTGCATCCTGATTGTAGTTTCTCTTAAACTCTCCCTCAATTAAACTGATAAGATCGAGTAAAAGATTAAGGCAAATTAAAAAGGAAGCTGTAACAAGGTAGATGGTTCTACGCCGTTGCAGCTTCCCTATTTTTTTATCATAATCGATCATATTGTATTACTTCAACTGCATATCCTTAATAATACCATCGATCTTATCATTCAACTGTTGATGTACTGCATCAAAGTTTTCCGCTTTATCGAGCGCTGCATTTACACTAAAGTAGAATTTGATTTTTGGCTCGGTACCGCTTGGTCGTGCAGAAATTTTACTGCCATCGGCCAATACAAACTGCAGCACATTCGATTTTGGTAAAGTGATGATCCACTCCTCACCTGTCTGCACATTCTTACCTTTCTGCAATTGGTAATCGAGCAACTGTACTACAGCCGAACCATTGATGACGGTTGGCGTATTGGTACGGTAACCTTCCATCATTGCTGCAATTTCTGCCTGTCCGTTCATGCCCTTCTTGGTAATAGAAATCAGGCTTTCTTTATAAAAACCATACTGCACATACAGGTCGATCATTTTCTGATACAGACTGCGGCCTTTATTTTTTTCATAAGCTGCCATTTCGCACAACAATGCAACCGCACTGATGGCATCTTTATCACGCAGCTGACTGCCGATCATCAAACCATAACTTTCTTCACCACCAACAATATAGTTTTCTGTTGCTTCTTTTTCCTTAATGAGTTCAGCAATCCATTTAAAACCGGTAAGTACATTGTAGCAGTTGATGTTACTTGCTTTGGCAATGGTATCGATCATTTCGGTGGTAACAATGGTTTTCACCACCATATCGTTCGGTTGATTGATGCCTTTTGCTTTGCGTGCTTCAATCATATAGTTGAAAGCAAGCACAGCTGTTTGGTTACCATTCATGAGCACCCAGTTACCGTTGTGATCTTTTACACCAATACCTACACGATCGCTGTCTGGGTCAGTACCCAATAAAATATCTGCGTCCAATGCTTTGGCTTTGTTCAAACCAATATTCATGGCTTCTGCTTCTTCCGGGTTGGGATACACTACTGTTGGGAAATTACCATTGGGTTCTTTCTGTTCATCAACAATAGTTACGTTGGTAAAACCAAAACGCTGCAACACTTCGGGTACGAGTGTAATACCTGTACCGTGGATGGATGTGTACACAATTTTGAGATCATGTTGTGCTTTACACACTTCAGGATATACGCTGAGGCTTTGCACCATCTGCATATACGCTTCATCGATAGCTCTTCCAATCAAGGTGATATTACTTTCACCACCACTCCATTTTACATCATCAACACCGGCAATTTTATCTACTTCGGTAATTACATTTTTATCGTGTGGTGGCACCAACTGTCCGCCATCATTCCAATAGGCTTTGTAACCGTTGTATTCTTTTGGATTGTGCGATGCTGTACAAACAACACCACCCTGGCAACCCAAATGACGGATAGCAAAACTCAACTCCGGTGTGGGACGTAATGCTTCAAACAAAAACACTTTAATACCGTTTGCACCCATTACGTTTGCAACAATCTCAGCAAAGAGCCTGCTGTTATTACGGCTGTCGTGACCAACCACCACTTTTACATTGCCTTCGCCAAAACTTTTATTGAGATAATTTGCATAACCCTGTGTAGCCATACCCACCGTGTACTTGTTCATACGGTTGGTGCCAATACCCATAATACCACGTAAGCCGCCGGTACCAAACTCCAGGTTGCGGTAAAACGAATCAGCCAGCTCATCGGGATGATCCTGTTGCAGTTTTTTTATTTCATCTTTTACCGGTTGCTCGAAATTACCATCGAGCCACTTTTGCACATTGGCCTGAATCGTTGCTTGCATACAGTTTGTTTTTAGAGATTCAAATGTAGGATTTGGCAGCTAACAATCAAAAAGCAGCAATGATGATTTTGTATTGCTTTGAAAACGGTTGTTTGTATTGATGTGTATTTGCCGCAGCTTACGTATTTTGCAAGTGTTCACCCGCCGTTTATATATGAAGAAACTGATATTACTGTTTTTATTGGCTGCACTTTCGTTTCAGCAGCTGCCTGCGCAACAGTATTTTCTTCCACCAAGCGAGCAGTTTCGTCCCGATCGTTTTCGCAAAGTTGTGTTTACCGAATCGGCCATTTTTGTTCTAACATCCATCGGGCTTTATTTTCTCTGGTACAAAAAATATCCTGCAAGTAAATTTCATTTCCTTAACGATAACAGGGAATGGTTGCAGATGGATAAGATGGGGCATGCCACCACTGCTTACAATATTTCCACCATGCAACACGATCTGTTGCGTTGGAGCGGTGTAAAACCTAACCAGGCTATTCTTGGCAGTGCACTTACATCGCTTGCTTTTTTAAGTATTGTTGAGGTGATGGATGGGTTTAGCAGAGACTGGGGTTTTTCGGGTGGCGATATGGTTGCCAACCTCTCAGGTATTGGTTTATTTGCAGCACAGCAAAAAGGTTGGGGCCAACAGCGGATGGGTTTAAAATTTTCTGCAAGTTTTTCGCCCTATGCCATCTATAATCCCAAACAACTTGGTACAAAATGGGCCGAACGTTTAATGAAAGATTACAACGGGCAAACCTATTGGCTGAGTGTAAACCTGCGTTCGTTTATGAAAACCGAAAGTAACTTTCCCGTGTGGTTAAATGCAGCTGCAGGTATTGGTGCCGATGGAATGATTGGCGCAAGGCAAAACCCTTTTGAGATAAACGGCAAAGCAATACCTTCGTTTAAACGCAGCCGGCAGTTTTACCTGGCTGCCGATGCCGATCTGCATCGTATACGTTCGGCACAGGCTTTAAATGCGCCTTTGTTTTCATTACAATATTTTAAAATTCCGGCCCCTGCTATTGAATACAATACAAACAGGAAGCTTACATTAAAACCCATTCAGTTTTAGTATGCTTAACTTAATGTTATATGGAATGATTGCTTTGTTTATGTTTTTTTACCTGCTGAGAGCTTTGCTTATGGCGGGGTACGAACGGTTAAATGCAAAGCACGATAAAAACAGACCCGTTTCTTTTGGCAATCGTTTTCTTTCGATCGTGCTTAAACTAAAACCCCTGCTGCAATCGAGATTAAGGGCTGTAAGTATCGATCAAAAAAAGCATCTTGTATTTCAGCAAAAAGCAACTGTGTATTATTACCTGTTGTGGCTTACACTTTTTGCCATTCTTTTTCTTACTGCAAAAATTTATCTCAACGCTTTTTAATTACCAGTTAAACACAACCTGGTTATTAGGGTAATTGAGGCGATAGCTTTTCCGTTCGTTTTTGTTTTTGAAGTGAATGATGTTAAGCTGATCTTCCCTGTAGCTATACAATACATCGTTAAACACATTGGCCGATTTGAATGCTGCTACATTTTTTGCAAGCAGGTAAATCCATATTGCCTCCCCTTCTTCTTCAAAACCAAAAAATTCTAAAGCAAGCGTTTTATTATCGAGCTGAAGTTTTAAATGTTTTTGCAGATAACGTTGCAGCAGTTGTTCGTTCTCTTTCTTTTGCGCAGCATTTACAATATCAACCTTTTTATTAAACTCTCTTTTTAATGCTTCTTCCAGGTCGTCGGTGAAAATTTTACAGGCAATCTGCACTTCTTTTTCGGCAGGTTTGTATTCTATTTCCGTTACGCTCATGTAGTAAGGATGAAGGGAGAAAGCCGATAGCATCAAAAGACCACAGACCATAGACAACAGACCACGAACGGCGGACAATAGTCGACTGTCGACTGTTGACTGTCGACTCACCACTGACCACTCCCAACTCCCCACTCTCCACTTGCCTTCAACAAGCCGCTTATATAATACTGCCACCATTAACCGATTAAATTTTAAGGGTACAAACTTCTGCTTTATTTTCCAGCTTCAACCACCACTGCAGTAAAAAATGGAGGATTTTGGTTTTTATTTAAGGGAAGGCTTCTATCATATTACAGATTGGAAAGGGTACGATCATATCCTTTTTATCATGGCCCTCTGCCTGCCCTACTTTGCAAAAGACTGGAAAAAAATACTGGTACTTGTAACCGCTTTTACAATTGGTCATTCGGTTACGCTTGCATTAAGCGTATTTGACGCCATCCTTATTTCCAGTAAATGGATTGAGTTTTTGATACCGGTTACCATTTTGCTGACCTCACTGGGAAATATCCTGCAAAAAAAAGAAACCGTCCATCAGCCAAAGCTGCGTTATATTGCCGCTTTGTTGTTTGGCTGCATACATGGGCTTGGTTTCAGCAATTACCTGAAGAGCATGCTCGGCAAAAGCGAAACAATTGTTACGCAGTTACTGGCTTTCAATCTTGGTTTGGAAATTGGCCAGTTACTGATTGTTGCTGCAGTATTGTTAGTGGCATTTGTATTTATACAAGTGTTTAATGTGCTGCGCAGAGAGTGGATGTTATTTGTAACAGGTGGTATTGCAGCATTATCGCTTGTAATGGCACTGGATCGTATACCGTTTTAATAAGCATTGAGAAAAAATCTGAACTATGCATATTCGTTTTTTAATGGGTTGTTTATTGCTTACTGTGGTAAGCGTGGCGCAACCACCACAAAGTAATCCCGGCAGTAATCATGGCAACCGCTTTGAGCAACTGGGATATTTACTTCAAAGTCCGAATGAGTACCGTACCGCCAGTGGCGCACCCGGTCCAAAGTATTGGCAGCAAAAAGCCGATTACGACATCAGTGTTGAACTGGATGAAGCCAATCTTCGTTTAACCGGCACCGAAACCATTACGTATTTCAACAATTCACCCGATGCGTTGACTTACCTGTGGTTGCAGGTTGATGGTAACATTCATCACCCCGATCATGATTATCTCCGTAACGGCCGCAACCGTATGGAAGCAACCATGAGCAATGCACAATTGGTGAATCTTGAAAAATGGCGTTTAGCAAAAGAAACTGATCTTGGTGTAAAGATCACAAAGCTTACAGATGGTGCCGGCAACAGTTTAAAGTACACCATCAACCAAACCATGATGCGTGTTGATTTGCCAACAGCATTAAAGCCCGGACAGAAATTTGTTTTCAAGATCGATTGGAACTATAAAATTCCTGATCGTGGTGTTTGGGGCAGCCGTGGCGGTTATGAATACTTTGCTGAAGATGGCAACTCTGTATTTACCATGAGCCAGTTCTATCCACGTATGGCTGTGTACAGCGATTTCCAGGGTTGGCAGAACACACAGTTCAGCGGTGGTGCTGAGTTTGCATTAACCTTTGGCAACTTTAAAGTAAAGATGACCGTACCCGGTGATTTTGTTGTAGCTGCAACAGGCGAATGCCAGAACTACAATCAATTGCTTACACCTGCACAACAGCAACGTTGGAAACAGGCGCAAACTGCAAAAGACGTAGTGGAGGTTGTTACACTCGATGAAGCAAAGGCAAACGAAAAAGATAAATCAACCGATAAAAAAACATGGATCTACTCTGCAGAAAACGTTCGTGATTTTGCATGGGGTGCAAGCCGCAAGTTTATCTGGGATGCAATGCCAACTTATGTTGAAGGAAAGAAGATCATGAGCATGAGCTATTATCCAAAAGAAGCTTATGGTTTGTGGCGCAAGTATTCAACAAAGGTTACTGCACATACATTGAAAATTTATTCAAAACATACCATTCCTTATCCTTATCCGGTTGCGTTGTCTGTTGAAGCATCGCAAGGTATGGAATACCCGATGATCGCTTTCAACTATGGTCGTACAGAAAAAGATGGCACTTATAGTGAAGCAACAAAGTATGGAATGATTGGTGTGGTGATTCATGAAGTTGGTCATAACTTTTTCCCCATGATCGTTAACAGTGATGAACGCCAGTACTGGTGGATGGATGAAGGTTTGAATACGTTCACACAATTCTTAACTGAAGGTGAGTTTGATAACAACTATCCTTCACGTCGTGGACCTGCACATTTGATCACAGATTACATGAAGTTGCCGAAAGATCAGCTTGAACCAATTATGACCATGGGCGACAACGTTGCACAGGTTGGTTCGAACGCTTATGCAAAAGCAGCAACAGGTTTAAATATTTTACGTGAAACAGTAATGGGTCGTGAATTGTTTGATTATTCTTTCCGTGAATACGCACGCCGTTGGGCATTTAAACATCCAACACCTGCTGATCTCTTCCGCACTATGGAAGATGCAAGTGCTGTTGATCTTGATTGGTTCTGGAGAGGTTGGTACTACGGTACTGAGCCGGTAGATATTTCGCTCGACAGTGTACGTTGGTTTAAACTCAACGATGCATCAAATGCTGCTGCTTTCCAGCAAAAACAATTTGATGCAGTGCATAAACTTCGCAATAAAGATGACAAGAGCATTGTGTATGCAACTGATGCAGATACAAGCCTGCGTGATTACTACTATTTCAACCCGGATGCTGATGGCAAGTTTGCACAACAGCAACGTGAAGCAGCTATTCCTGTCGACAACGAAAACAAAAGCAAATGGGCCAATAAAAACTTTTACGAATTAAGCTTTACCAACAAAGGTGGTATGGTTATGCCTGTGATTGTTGAATGGACATTTAAAGATGGCAGCAAAGAAGTTGACCGTGTACCGGTAAGTGTTTGGAAACTCAACGAGCAGAAGTTTACGAAAGTGTTCATCAAGGATAAAGAAGTAGCAGCTATCCGTATAGATCCCATGCGTGAAACGGCTGATATTGATGAAAGCAATAACCTGTGGCCGGTGAAAGAAATGCCATCGAAGTTTACATTGTTCCGCCAGGGCGGTGGTCCTGCACGTGGAGCAAGTACAGGTGGTAATTCAATGCAGAGAGCACAGAATAAGAATTAAATACATTCTACCACAGAGAACACAGAGGTAACACAAAGGGCACGGAGAAAAACTCTGTGCCCTTTTTTTGTCATCCCGAGGCACGAGGGATCTGCCAGGCAATTGTATGTAGATGAACAGATCCCTCCTTCGTCGGGATGACAATTATTTTGAACTACACAAATACTTATCTTCAAACTATGAAACAACTAACCACTCTCCTCTTTTTTCTCTTTGTCTCTTTTCATCTCTTCGCTGGCAAAGTTGATACGATTACAGTGTTCAGCACCAGCATGCAGAAGGATATTAAATGTGTGGTGATTACACCGAAAAATTATAAAAAAAGCAAGGAACGTTTTCCAGTTGTATATCTCCTGCATGGTTACAGTGGCAATTATGCAGGATGGATCAAAGAAGCACCACAGCTTGCACAGAAAGTTGATGAGTTGCAGATGATCATCGTTTGTCCTGATGGAGGTTATTACAGCTGGTACTATGATAGCCCTGTTGATCCAAAGATGAAGTATGAAACTTTTGTAAGTAAAGAGCTGGTAACCCATATCGACAGCAATTACAAAACCATTGCTGATAAAAACAAAAGGGCCATCACTGGCTTAAGTATGGGCGGACATGGCGCACTCTATCTTGCGGTGCGTAACAAAGAAGTGTTTGGTCTTGCAGGTTCAATGGCAGGTGGTGTGGATATTCGTCCCTTTCCTAACAACTGGCAAATAAAACAAGTGCTGGGCGATATTACAACCAATAAAGAGAATTGGGATAACTATGCTGTGATTACACAGATAGAAACATTAAAGAATGGTGAATTAAAACTGCTCATCGATTGTGGATTAGGTGATTTCTTTTTAGAGGTGAATCGCAACCTTCATCAGAAGTTAATGCAAATGAAAATTGATCATGATTATACTGAACGTCCCGGTGTACACAATGGTGCCTATTGGGGAAGTGCAGTTGATTACCATTTGTTGTTTTTTAAGAAAGTGTTTGGGAAGTAATAGTTGCCTTCTTTCTTTTAACTTATAAACATCACTAAGCTAACATGATGATAGAAGATGAGATATTCGGAAAGCTTTCCCTCATAGAAGCATCTCAACATGAACAATCCTATTTATTAGGAGCAAAATTGTTTAGTCCATTAAATTATGAAGTTGAATACAACATATATACTGTCAACAAAATTGTTTCAAAAAATCAAAGAGAGTTTTTGATTGAAATTGAAAAGAGATATGCAGTATTAAAAAATCAAATTGAAAAATTCATCAATTCAGAAATTAAAAAAATAGATACTAAGAGCAAAAATTACACCCTGGAAAATGATTTAAAACTTTGCCTCATAAGTATTCCAGAAAGCATTGACCTTGAAGTTGAATGGTCAATCGAATATGCTTTAAACAAAGATTTTGCCTTTTTTACTGTTGAGTTTAAGGATTGGGAGCCATTTTGGCTCTCTATCTCAGCATGATCAAAAAATAAATAACCCGTTGTTGTATACCCTCACTTTTTACAGTACCCGAATGTGTAATTGACCACTCTCATCACACAGATTAATTTTAAACCTTAAATCTCTGTGATGAAACAACTACTCTGTCTGTTATTTTTTATACTCATACTTACATCCTGCAAGAAAAAAAATTGCCCTGCGCCTGAAGCTCCATCGATGGTTGGTTTCTGGGTTGGTAAGAAAAATACAAATACTGCTGCTTCAGGCACTTATCCAACCGTAGGCTTTGCATTATTATTCAGAAGTAACGGAACAGTAAGAGCGGTGAACTATCCCGACTCATCAACAGGTTTTAAAGGAGAAGGCACTTACCAGGTAACAGGTAATACCGTAACCGCTACTTATCTTTTTGCAGGCGCACCATTCGATGCACGTGAAAATATTACTGCAACCGTTAACAGCAGTTTTAGTTTTATGGAAGGAAATCGTACCGTGGGTAATCTTCCCGGTTCAGACAGAGGATTGATCATTTTATCGAAATAAATGCTCAGGGTGTTCAGTATGTTTAACACTCGGGCAATGCCAAAGAAATATTCACCGCTAAACCACCTTCAGCAGTTTCTTTATACTTGTGGTTCATATCCTGCGATGTATCCCACATCGTTTTTACAACAGCATCTAACGACACTTTTGCAAAATCGGGTGTGCTTTGTAATGCCAGTTGCGATGCGGTGATGGCTTTAATAGCACCCATCGTATTGCGTTCAATACAGGGCACCTGTACCAACCCTGCAATTGGGTCGCAGGTTAAACCCAAATGATGCTCCATTGCAATTTCACTTGCCATTAATACCTGCTTTTGTGTACCACCCATGCATTCCGTTAATGCAGCAGCAGCCATTGCACTCGAAACACCGATCTCCGCCTGGCAGCCACCCATTGCAGCAGAAATAGTTGCACCCTTCTTAAAGATGCTGCCTACTTCGGAAGCAGTTGCTAAAAAGCGAATGATCTTCTCTTCATCATGACCATTACAAAAACAAACATAGTACATCAACACAGCAGGAATAACACCGGCTGCACCATTGGTAGGTGCAGTAACCACTCTGCCGAACGAAGCGTTTTCTTCATTCACCGACAATGCAAAACAACTTACCCAATCGAGTGTGTATTTAAAATCGTTGCCCCCTTTACGAATCATTTCAATCCACTCAGCAAAATCTTTGTAAGCGGTTTGATGCAGTAATTTTTTGTTGAGGCCCGATGCACGGCGTTTTACATTTAATCCGCCCGGCAAGTAGCCTTCTGTATGGCAGCCTTTAAATATACATTCGTGCATTACACGCCAGATGTTAAGTATACCCTGCTTTGTTTCTTCTTCGCTGCGCCAGGCATTTTCATTCTCCATCACAACTTCGCTGATGCTCATACCTGTTTTCATACACCAGTGTAACAGGTCCTGTGCTGTATCAACCGGAAAAGGTAATTGCACCTGTGCTTTACCGGTAGTTGTTTCACCCTCCTTCACCACAAAACCTCCACCAATGGAATAATAGGTTTCGGCAACTGATTCTCCATTGCTGAACATTGCAAGAAATGTAACTGCATTGGGGTGAAAGGGCAAACTCTCACTCATTAAAAAGTCGATATCTTCTGTGGGATCAAAATCAATTTCGTGCCTGCCACCCAGTACCATTTTTTTCATGGCCGCAATATCATTGATCTTGCTGTCGATAGCGTTTACATCAAACGTAACCGGATCATCGCCACACAAACCCAATTCGATGGCTACGTCGGTTCCATGTCCCTTACCTGTTTTTGCAAGCGATCCGTATAACAACACACGCACCGATTGCACATTTTGTAATGGCTGCAACAGCTCAATTGATTGCACAAAACGTTGCGCTGCCCTCCATGGACCAAGTGTATGGCTGCTGGAAGGACCAACACCAATTTTAAACATATCAAAAACGGAAATAGGTTCGTAGCCCACGATCAATAGTTTTTACAAATGTAAGTAAACAAAAAAGCTCCCCGCTGTTTGCAGAGAGCTTTGTAAAACAAGTTTGCTTTTATCCGTTTATTGCAATCAGTTTCATTTCAAAAATCAATACTGCATTAGGCAATATGTAATAAAGCCCGGTGTTTGGGTTTTGCCAACCACTTGCACCATAACCTAATGATGGAGGAATAAACATACGGATAACACCACCCTCGCCCAGCAAAGGCAATGTTCTTCTCCAGCCTTCAATTAAATTTGAAATTTCGGGAAAAGTTGCAGGGCTTGCAGCAGTTGCCTGATCGAATACATTACCATTGCGGTAATAACCTTTGTAGGAAACAGTTACACTTGTACACAAACCTGCACGCTTACTGTTACCGGCTGTATCAATTACATAATACATACCGCTTCCATTCAATTCGGTTCTGGTTGTAATGCCCATTGAATCGAGATACTTTATCACCATCGCCTCTTCCGCATCCGATGCTACAGTAGAGCCTGCTGTTGCAGTACACTCGTTCTTATCCTTTTTTCCACAGGCACCAATTAAAACAGCGGCAATAACTACCGCAACCATCAACTTCAAGTTTAGTTTTTTCATATCTGTTTAATAAATAACGGTTCTTTATATTGTTGAATTAAGACAATTCGTTTTCGGTTATCGTTGCCTCCCTGGCCTGTTTTTCTTTCAGCTCATTGTAGCGCTGTTCGTTCAACTCCCATTTAAAACGCATACGGAAGATGGCATAAAAAACAATGATCAGTAGCACTGCAATTAAAATAACAGTAAGCTGCGAGCCCGATACGTAAGGCATGTTTTTATACCAGCCTCTGAACAATACACTCAGCAGTATGGGAAATCCAAACGCCAGTCCCAATGGTAAGCCAACCGATAATTGGGTGATGAGCTTTTTCTCCCGTTTATTGTTTGCTTCCCACCACGTAAGAAATTCTTTATCCTCCTGCGACAACATAACCCGATTTTGTGCAAATGTAGGTAAGTAAGAGCAGCAAGAGTTGTGCTTCCTTCCTATTTTGGCCATGAGTTAACGCTTGTTTTAATGAACTGTATGAGAAAACAAGGTTTTTAAGTAAGTTTGGAAAAAAATATCCGTGAAAATTCAGGAATTACTAGCCCAGTATTTATACAAAGAGAAGTCGCTCACCCTGCCAGGTTTAGGTCGTTTTGAACTCGACCCTTCCGTTATCTTAACCGATACAAAAGAACAGGTTTGGCCCGAGGGTGCTATTACATTTACCATGGACCGGCAAGCCCAGCTATCGGACGATCTGCTTACTTATCTTGTACAACAGACAGGCAAAATGAAGCCGTTGGCTTTGAGCGATCTTGAATCGTACATCAGCACCGGTGTGCAGCTCATCAATATCGGTAAACCTTTTTTAATAAAAGGAATCGGCTCTCTTTCAAAAAATCAAACAACACAATTACAGTTTGAACAGGGGAATCCTGTGCTGGAAAAAATTGATTCCATCAGCACCGACCATGTGCGTGACCGTACAATACTTCCGGATGATGAAAAAGAAATTGATTTTTCGCATGAAGCAAAAAAAAGTTCCAAAAAACCAATTTTAATTTTGGGGTTGATTGTTGCACTTGCTTTGGTTGGCTGGGCTGTTTGGTTAGCATTTCCTAAAAAGCAAGCCACTACAACCGAACAGGAAAATACAGAACAAACTGCAGCTGCTCTTGACACACCTGTCCTGGAGCAAGCCGATAGCTCAACAATGCTTAAAGATTCTGCACAGATAACCATTGCCCCACCTGCAACTATTGATACAAGTTCATTTAAGTTGATTGTTGAAACACTTTCTTCAAAAGCAAAAGCCGATGCAAGAATTGCTTTTCATAAATCAAGAGCACGTGAGTTGCAATTGGAAATGAAAGACAGTACACATTACCAGCTGATACTACATGTTGCAAGGCCATTAAGAGATACCGCATTTTTAAAAGATTCGCTGCAGAAGTTTTACGGCATTAAAGCAAAAGTTTATTAAGGAATGACGGCAGCAGCACAACGGATGGCAAGAACAACCTGGTACATCTATGCAATTGTTGCGCTGCTCGATCTGTTGTTCATTTGCTTTCATAAAGCAGAAGAACGCTGGTTGACCAAACCATTGCTGATGCCATTGTTGATGATTGGTTTTTACCTTTCATCTGCACAACGAAACAATGGGCTGTTCTTCCTCATTTTTGCAGCTTTGTTTTTTTCCTGGGGTGGTGATGTGTTGCTGCAAATGGAAGGCATGTTCATACCCGGACTTGTTTCGTTTTTACTGGCACATATTTTTTACATCATCTATTTTGTAAAAACAGGAAAAAACAAAAAAGGACTTGTTCAACAAAAGCCTTTGCTGGCAATACCTGTGTTGCTGTACATCCTGCTTTTTCTCTGGTTGCTCTTCCCCTATCTTGATGCGTTAAAAATTCCGGTAACGGTGTATGGCATTACCATCGGCAGTATGCTGTTACTGGCGTTAAATACAAAACAGAAGCTGCATACTAAAACAGCTTCGCTATTTATTACAGGTGCCTTGCTGTTTGTACTTTCTGATTCGGTGCTTGCCGTAAATCTTTTTGCTTACAAACATCTTGCATTGAGTTTAGTGGTGATGATCACTTATGCTGCTGCACAATATCTGATTGTGAAAGGAGCTATTGCCAATCAACATTCATAACATTTCAAGTTGCTCACTTGCGTAAAAAGAAAAAACAAAAACTGAAGGAGCAGCAATTCTGGAGCACGTTTGCGTATTTCAGTAGACCGCAGTTGCCCGACGCTGTTCCCACTGAACTTGACCGTGTGAACTTCCGCATTTGGGATAGTGTGACCGATGATGAAATTGAACTGATGATGACACATGTACGATCCATCAACATGCTTGACCTTGATGAAACAGAAATTACCAACTACAGTATTGAATTACTTACACAGCTCAGCTTTATTAAAGAACTCCGTTTAAAAGGATGTAACCAAATTGATGATACAGCTATCGCTCACATCAACAACATTAAAGGGCTTGAACTGTTGCACCTCGGCGGCACATCCATCAGCATCAACGGGCTGTTGCAACTGAATTCGGAGCATGCATTCAAAACATTATTGATAAGTGTTGATGAGCCGGAGAAGTACAACAATGAACTGAGCACGCTTGCACAACGTTTTGCTGATTGTCAGCTCATCGTGAATCACAAAGATTTTACGGTACCAAAAACTGATGACTGGTCTTTTGACCAATAAGTTAATTTATACAACTGCATTTTATCCATTCTTACCTTTAACGCATGACAAACGAATTGATGCGTGACATTACACGGTTACTTTCCATTGCTGATCTTGGCCTGCTCTATCACAACAACGAATTTGACAAAGAACGTTACGAAGAATTAAGAGCCATCTCCCTTCGCCTGTTAAGCTCCGTTAGTGAGCACACAGCAGATGAATTGCATGAACGCATACCCATTGCAAAAGATTACCCGACGGTAAAGGTTGACATACGTGGCTTGGTTTTATCGCCCGATAAAAAGATACTATTGGTAAAAGAATCAACCGATGGCAAATGGAGTTTGCCGGGCGGCTGGGCCGATGTGGGTTACAGTGCCAAAGAAACCATCATTAAAGAAATAAAAGAAGAAACAGGTTTGGATGCAGAAGTAAAGCATCTGCTGGCTGTGTTTGATAAAAACAAACACGATCATCCTGCAGAACCCTACTACGTGTTTAAACTGGCATTTTACTGCGAAGCTCTTTCAACAACATTGCAAAAAGGATTTGATGTATTAGATATCGGTTATTTCGCCATTAACGAATTGCCTGAACTTTCTACCAACCGCATTTTAAAAACACAGTTGGAATTGTTGTACAACAAAGTACTCAGTAATAATGTTGAATCTTATGTTGATTAAAAAAACAGGCAAGTAAAAAATCCCTCACCTGTTTTTAAACCAGCTATTAACTATCCTGATATTTACCTGCAACTAAAAATATTTAGTAGCACGAAGCGATAACGGTGCAGGATTATTCTTTAAGCCCGGACCTTGCCCGCCGGTCTGGAATGATTGAACCCATGCATTGTCTGCATCATATTCCGAAGAGCTCCAATAAAGATCGCCGGTAAAACCACCAATGGCTGCCCTGTTTACGTACAATTTATTCAGCTCATCTTTAGTTGGTAAAAACCAACCTAGATTAGAGTCTCGGTATTTAGGCAAACCAAATCTAGCCATAAAAGCGGCTAGTTCATTGAGGTGCTCATAGCTGCAGTAAGATTGTATATTGGTGCTGTTGTCATGACCGTAGCCAAGAGCTGTAGGAGTTGGTATAGCATAATCCGCCAGGCGAAAGCCCATACAACCCCAATAATGCGTAAAGGTGTCCAGTTTTTGAACCATCAAACCATGTGTTTCACCTGCAACATAGTTCCAGTCACCAGGTTGAGAAATATAAGCGATCGTTCCATCCTGGTAATCACCACCCACTTCCCAATCAAGACCATTACAGTTTTCATCTATTCCATTGCCACATATTTCTCTTGCGCCGGGGTTGATGGCTGCATTATTATCATTGCAATCACCTTGCTGTCCAACGCCGCAATTATTGTTGGGTACATATCCATCGCCATCCTGGTCGTCTAATCTTACATCGCCATGTGCCTGGTGATCGGGCCATGCAGAAACATTTATATTCATCGTCTTCCACGTATTCTTTTTAGAATCATAATGGCAGATATCAATTTTTGAAGAGGCTCCCCTGGCTGCAATAGAAGCACCGGTTTCCTCCTTCTGTTGTTCAGTAACCGTTTCTTTTTGACAGGCTGTTATGAGTAAGGGGGGTAATTCATAGTATATAAAATCAATACTCTCTCATTTTGTGCGAAAATGCACAGCCAGTGCGGGTTTCAGGCCATAATGCCGATTTGCCGAAAAAAAACGTAGCGTTCAATTTGCTTTAATTTCAGTTTAACTTTTTGCGGTTTTGATCCTCAATCAGGGTTATCCGGCCTTCGAGGTCAATAAGACGGTTATACATCTCTGCCGGTGGCCGCATTTGGCGAGAAATAAAGCCTACGCAGTACCAAATCTCCAGTATATCCTGCGGATCGCAGACGATTGTAGGGTAATCGTCCCGATGCTTGTAGTTATCTGATTTCAATATCAACTTACCATCTGTTTCAAGCCGGTTTAATACCCGCTTAACCACCACTCCATCGGTTTTTGTAACCACTACGTATATACGATCATCCCGTACATCCCGCAGCTGTTCTACATAAGAGCCGATTACATTATCTCCATCGTGCAACGTTGGATACATTGATGCTCCACCAACTTCAAATAGACGGTAAGTGCCATTGTTCATACCGGGTAATCTGTATGCAGGCAGTTTCTCAATGAATTTAGGATCAGAATACCCGTTCAGGTAGCCCGCCCTGGCTTTAACCGGCACCAATACCACATTCTCGTTACCCTGTGTATCAAGAGTGATCACTTTGGGCATTCCAAGGCTATAAACCTTACCGGTACCATCATCATTAAGCAGGTGTTGAGCTTCTTCCAAGTTGGCCTTTTTTGTGTTTAGGAGGACAGAAGGGAGGACATTTAGGTGTACATCATGCGTATTTTTTTGGCTTTTTTGAAATTCAGATAGGTGGACATTTTCTAAATCAACCTCTACTAACTGTGAAATGGTGCAGTTAAAATACTTTGCAACCTTCAATAAATCCTTAATTGTTGGATTTGATCTACCTAACTCCCAGTTATTGTATTGACTTCTCGTAAATCCAATACCAGCAGCGGTTTCGTGCTGTTTTTCTTCTCTCGAAGTACGTAGAAATTTCAAGTTTTTAGCCAAAAAATCCATGTTATCAACAGGTGTGAATAATAAAAAAAGCGTAAATATTTGGCTAATCCAAATATCTACACATATATTTGTTCCACTAAAGCGAACATTCAAGGTATGCAAAAAACAGTAAGTACACCAATAAAAAGAGATAGCGAAATAGCCACGAGGGTAAAAAAAATCGCTGAACTGACAGGATTTTCACGGAGGTATGTGTACATGGTTATTAACTCGGACAGGCACAACGAAGATGTAATGAGTCTTTATATGCAGTTGCAGGAAAAGGAAAACGCATTGCTGCTTGAAGTAAAAAAACTTGTACCCTTTAACTAAATAGCCATGAAGTTCATTGAATACAATAACGAAAATGTTCTTTTCATAGAATTAGTTGAGTGTATCAATTGTGGTATTAGTGAGGATACAATTAAAAAGGCTACACTCAGAAAAAGCCAATCGTGGCTTATTATTAAAGACCCAACAGATCGTCGTAAAACATTGGTAGGCTACGAAAAATTATCTCCCAAGAACAAGGAATTGATACAGGCAAAGTATGGTGATCCATACGGGTATGTTGTTAAGGCTCCTATTTTAGGAATGCTTAAAGTCAACGTAGAGGCAAGCCGCTTTTTTCTCGAATACAGATATGGCGGCTCCTCTTTACCTACTAAAACTGTAAAGAAATATACACGAGCTGCGCAGTGGCTTACTTTAATAAATGCAGCTGGTGATAAATCGCTGAAAATCATTAAAAGCCTTGGTATTAAAACCCCAGTATTTTTTCAGTTTGTTGGCGAGTTAATGCAGATTGAAAAGAAGAATGGAATGGTTGATAGTTATGATGGTAATGCACAGTTGCCGGGTGATTTTCCCACAACCTACCAAAACCTCCAACGCAAAGCAGCTCTTTATAAAGAACAAGGATATGCCATGCTTATTGATAAGATGTATGGTAATAAGCAGGCCGCAAAGGTTAACGATGAGGTAGCCGAAGCGCAATTGCTGGAGCTTATTGAAAACCCGATGCAATACGATGATGTGCTGGTTGCAGCGATGTACAATGTATGGGCAAGTAAAAATAATTATAAGATGATTGAGCCACCTACTGTTGGCGTGTGGCGCAGGAAGAGAGAATCCGAAATAACTATTGGTCGTTACGGCAACAGTGCTTTCAACGAAAAGTATATCCGTCAGGTAAAAGGGTTAAGGCCATCAGCACCATTGTTTTTGGTAGAACATGATGATAATAATCTCGACTTTCTATTTTCAGATGGCAATGGCAACGACTTTAACAGATATGTTGCTGTAACTGTTTCTGATTGTAAATACCACCCAAACTAACCCCCTTCCGCCATTTTAAATTGACCCCCTAAAAAAATCATCCAAAAACTGGTGGAGAGATGTTCTGAAGCTGTTAAAGAACTGGCTGTTTTTTGTTTATCAAAC
>NZ_SDHW01000007.1 GCF_004118265.1 Lacibacter luteus | reverse complement strand
CGTTTGATAAACAAAAAACAGCCAGTTCTTTAACAGCTTCAGAACATCTCTCCACCAGTTTTTGGATGATTTTTTTAGGGGGTCAATTTAAAATGGCGGAAGGGGGTTAGTTTGGGTGGTATTTACAACTATGGTAACAGACGAACATCATGCTTATAACAAAGTGGGCAAAAAGTACAATCACAAGAAAGTAAACCACAGGAATAAGGAATATGTTCGTAAGGAAGATATTTTGGTTCACACCAATAACATTGAAGGCTACTGGAATATCCTGAAAAAACAAATTGATGGCATACATCATTCAGTTAGTCCAAAACACCTGCAACGTTATTGCAATGAATCTGCTTTTAGATATAACAACCGTGAAGCGTTTCAGGACGAACGTTTCGCAAATGCGATTGCTAACTGTAACGGTTCATTAAAGTACAAAGTATTAACAGCCGAATAATGAAAGACGGTATATTTTTAAAACAGATGGGTGCAAAGATCAAAGCCGTAAGGGTTTCAAGAGGCATGACCTTACGGCAATTAGGAACTATGTGCAACTTGGATTTTGGCAGTATTTCCCGTATTGAGAACGGGCAGAAGAACAGCTATCTACTTACAATAAAAACAATCGCTGACAAACTGGAGGTTGATGTGAAAGAGTTTTTATAATTAAACAGAAACATTCTTTCATTAGCTTTAAGTAAAATACAGGGAATGATTGCCACTCTTGAATATGCAGAAACAATAAATAATACTACACTTCCGCCTATCACTTCAAACGAAAAGCGTGAAAAACCAGAAAGACAGCTAACGGCATTGTATGTTAAGGAGAATAAGAGTTATGAAATTGAGTGCAAAAACTCGCCATGCAGAACGAAGTGTCATTTTCTAAGTTCTGAATTTGGAGAAGCAATCTTTGACAGGGAATCCGAAAGTTTCATTGCATCGACCAAATCATTAAACGATCATTACTACAAATACCTAACAAGAACTATTAAGAATTGGAAGAATAATTTTCCAAATTTTTAATTTGAACAATATTAATTTTTTAGCCCTCGTGGTCTAACACGTATATAGTTACCCGAGGACGCCAACATGAGCATGGCAATCATGGATATGTCAGCAACCTGCGCCGGTTGAAGAACGTTTTTTTTCAGCATTCAACCCACAAAAAAATGGTTGGCGCATCAACACCAACCATTCAATCTTTTTAAACAAATTATCAGCTATTACACCTTCTTCAACTCCGCCTTCCTGTTCTTCTGTATATGATTCCAGGTGGCAAGCATTGAACCAAAGGTCATCACCAATATACCTAACCACAACACATTAATAGCCGGGAACTGGTAAGCCTTCAGCGTAACATATTCCAGTACGGCATTGCTTTCTTTTACGCCAAGATTAATACCATCGGCATCTGCACCTTTAAACGCAAGTATCAGGCTTTGCGAAATAACGGTATCTGCCACAGGCATCACATTATTGCCACGCAGAATAAGCATTGGTTCGGCAGTGTATTTGCTGCTGTCTTTTGCATACACCGTTAACGATGCTGCAAAAACAGAATCGGTTGTTTCGTAAGGAATGTTCTTACGTGTAATATTTCTGCCAACTTTATCCAGCACCAGAAAACCCTGCGAATAAAACACGGTGTCGCCGGGTTGCAGTTTATGATCTTTAAACGAAGCCGTATCCCTGTTCTTTTCTTTATTAGGTAAAGAAGTGATGTAGGTAAACACATCTTTGTGCAGGTAGTGTTTACTGTCGGGGTTGGCCATAATGCCTTCGTTGCCTTTGAAGTTTACAAATGCATCAGGATAAAGTGTAAACCCTTCGTTCTTGTTCTTGTATTGAAAATGAATTTTAAAATATTGCTTGGGATCGGAAGGATGTGTTGAATCGCCCTGGTAAGTAACCATGTACTTACCCATATCTGTTGCAATACCTTTTACCAGTGTAAGATTTTCTGCCGGGTTCTCCTGGCTTTGCTCACCAAAATTCACCATAATACCACTGGTGTTCCAGCTCAACACTTCTTTCTTTGAAGCTGAGATCAACACACCCAGCAGCGTTAATCCAAAGCCAACGTGTGCAATAGATGCGCCGGCTTTGATCATCTTTCCTTTAATGCCTGTAACGATATAAAGTGCATTGGCAACAATTGCATATACCGATGCAAAAATGCTGAGATGAATGGCTGCTAAATAGCCAATACCGTATTTGTTGTAATTAATATCGCCGAAAATGCTGATGCTGAGCGAAGCGATCAATGCAATCAACGTAGGCAACCAAATCGACTTGATGAAGGCTGCTCCTGCTGTTTGTTTGTATTTGAGGTACTGACTGATAGCTGTAAGAATAGCAATGACGAATGAAAACAGGATCAATACTTTGTTGTACGAATATTCAAGATCTTCTGCAGGTGCATACTTGGTGCCGAAAATTTTGTTTACAACCGGCAACGATGTTTTACCAATAATAAACAATGCCGAAATGAAGAACAGCAGCGAACCTACAAACAACCAGAACTCTCTTGCACTGATGACTTCTTCTTTTGCAACCGTTGGAATTTGTTTGTAGCGTATGCCAAACAACACAAACGAAGGAACCACAAAAATGAGCAGGAAGGTCAATAACTGTGTATTCATTCCCAGATCGGTAAAGGCGTGTACACTCGTATCGCCCAAAATACCGCTGCGGGTTAAGAAGGTTGAATAAATGATGAACAGGAACTGCAGAATAAAGAACAGGAAAGTTGCACGCAACGAGTGACCTGTATGTTTATAAGCAATCAATGTATGAATACCGCAAATAGAAATGAGCCAGGGCACAAGCGATGCGTTCTCTACTGGATCCCAAGCCCAGTAACCCCCAAAGGTTAAACTTTCGTAAGCCCATGCTGCACCCATCATAATACCCAATCCTAAAATACCTGCACTGAAAATGGCCCAGGGGCGTGAAGGCAATACCCAGCCGCTGTAATCTTTTTTCCAAAGTCCGGCAATGGCAAATGCAAACGGTACAATGGTACTTGCAAAACCGAGGAACAATACCGGCGGATGGATCACCATCCAGTAGTTCTGCAGTAAAGGATTCAAGCCGTTGCCATCACGGATAAAGCTCAGGTAATCGTTACGCAAATGACCTTCCGAATCGAAGCCGATCGGGAATTGTTCAGGGCTCAACATGCCCTGGTCACGCATCAACACAAACGGATTACTGCCTATTTTAAAATCGAAGAAATAAATACCTATCACCATTGTAGCCAATGCAAACTGCATAAAGCTGATGGTTGTCATAACCGGCGCTTCCCATTTCTTTTCACGCAATAGAATAATGCCGCCGAGTATACAATGCCAGAAACTCCAGAGCAGGAAGCTTCCCTCCTGTCCTTCCCAGAAACAGCTGAGGATGTATTGCATGGGCAGCTGGTAATTGCTGTGCTGCCATGCATATTTATATTCGAACCGGTGGTTGGAAATAATGAAATAGAGCACAAAGAAAATACCGATCACAGAAACGATCTCGGCCAAAAAAGCAACACGGGCAATCCGTTTCCAGCTTTGTTGCTGTAAGGGGTTTGCAACGGTTGTTGCTTTAAAGTAAGCAACAGTTGCTAATAAAGATGCTACAAAAGATACAATAGCCAGAAAGGTTCCAATCTGTCCGGGTAATAGTTGCTCGCCTGAATATGGCATGTGTAAAAAAGTTCGTTTCTAAAATAGATGGTTGGTTACGGCTGCAGTTAATTGGCAGCAGTACTGATCTTTGCCTTTTCTTCTTTGTACTTGCTGGGGCATTTGATCAGGATATCATCGCAAAGAAATGCGCTGTCGGTCATTTTTCCTTTCAATACCATACGTTCGCTGCGTTCCATATCGGTTGGTGGTTTTCCTTTCATATAAACTACTTTGGTAGAACCTCCTAACGAATCAACTACATGAAAGCTGAGATAGTTGGGATTTTTGAGTGCGTCGTATTCAATATGCTTGCCATTGGCTGTATCGAGCTTGGCAATAAGATGTAAAAACTTGCCCGGTTTGGCTTTTGCTGAATCGATGGTATCGTACGTTGATAAATCACCCATCATGCTGATAAGAATACCGATTCCTACAGCAATAACAACTAAAATAAGGATGTGAGAGGTCTTCATTTTTCTCTGCAGCTTTTATTGCAGCGCAAAGTTAGCCCAAAACAAGTTTCGGAATGGAAGGAAACTGACAATAACTAACCCGAAAAGATGAAACTGCAAATTTTAACAATTAACCCGTCAGACAACTTTTTACAAATCTTGCTCCTGCCTCCTTCTCAAAACCATGCTGACCATATATTTCGTAAAATTAATTGTGCAAAACTTTGCTTGCAACTAACTGCAGTTAATCTACAGTCTATTACCTTTGCATCCGCTTTTAAAAAATAGTCATCATGGCTGATCTTTCCGGGTTCGACCCCAATGGAGCCGGCAACCCAAACAACAATGTATTTGGCCTTCCTTTTACCGAGGAAGAAGCTGCCCTCGTTATTTTCCCCGTTCCGTGGGAAGTTACAGTAAGTTACAAAGCAGGTACTGCCCGTGCTCCCGAGCATGTTTTCAGGGCCAGTTTGCAGGTTGATCTGCACGATAACGATACTTCCGATGCCTGGCGCCGTGGTATTTACATGCGTAATGTAGATCGTACTATTCTTTTAAAAAGCGATTACCTGCGTAAAGAAGCCGAGCTGTATATTAACTACATTACGCAGGGCGAAAACGTAAACGATAATAAGTTTATGTGCAAAACCCTCAAAGAGGTTAATGCCGGAAGCATCTTCTTAAACGACTGGGTTTATACACAAACAAAAGAGTTGCTCGATAAAGGAAAGCTGGTTGCTTTGCTTGGCGGCGACCACAGTACACCGCTGGGATACTTTAAAGCCATTGCCGAAAAGCATGGAGCATTTGGTATTCTGCAAATTGATGCCCACTTCGATTTACGTAAATCGTACGAAGGTTTCACCTACTCGCATGCGTCGGTAATGTATAACGCACTTAACGAAATTCCTGAGCTGCAAAAACTGGTACAGGTAGGTGTGCGTGATTATGGCAGCGACGAACTGCAACTGGTTAAAGACAGCAAAGACCGTATTGCCGTTTTCTTTGACCGCAATATGAAAGAAAGGCTTTTTGAAGGTGAGTTATGGAAAACTATTGCCGATGAAATTGTGGAGCAGCTTCCAGAAAAAGTATACATCAGCTTCGATATAGACGGTCTCGACCCGAAACTATGCCCCAACACAGGTACGCCTGTAATGGGTGGCCTTGAAACCGAACAGGCTTTTTATCTCTTTAGAAAAATATTGTCAAGTGGCCGCAGGTTTATTGGCTTCGATGTAAATGAGGTTGGTGTAAGCACGAAAGAATGGGATGAAAATGTTGGAGCAAGAGTATTATACAAGCTTTGCAACCTTCTGCTGGCTTCAAACAGCAACTAAAACAACTAATTACTTTTTAGAGAAGGATCACTGCAATGGTGGTCCTTTTTTGTTGGCAGCAGGGCAAAAAAAAAGCCAACCCTGAAAAGAGTCGGCCGTTGCTAACCTATGAAAAACACCTAATGCAAGTGTACAGAAAAAAAATCTTAAACGCAATATTTTTACAAAAAAATTTTTCGCTTATTGTACGCAAACGATTGCGCATGTAATATAAATGGGTTCTTTTTTATCGGGAATTCTTATTTGCAACACTTTCTCTTATGTAAACAGCTCTTCAAAGTCAGTAGTGTCAGCGGCTTTGCACTACATGTGTATTGGTTAGCCTTAAACACGCCCAACTATACATTTCAATTAAATAAATACTTAACCAAAGCACAATAATTAACTTTTATAGTTTTGGTTATACTTTGTAAATATGTTTGTTTAACTTTAAAAAGCAAGAAACACTAAATTCCTTATCATGTAACTAACGTAATTGAAAAACCATACATGACTAACTCCATTAACCGTTTGATGATTTTTGCATTGCTGTTGCTAACAATCGCTGTTTCGGCGGTTACAGCTATTTCCATCTGGCAATCGCAAAGAATTAAAAGCTTCAATACAGAAATTACCCGGTTTGAAGAAAACAGGTACCTAATGCAACAGCTTATTATGGCCGTTCTGGATAATGAAACCGGGGCACGGGGCTATGTAATTACCGGCCAAAAGTCTTTTCTGGAACCAATGATCGTATCCGAACGAAAACTTGACGAGTTACGCATTATACTTTTAAAACGCACTGCAACACCGGAATTAGCGACCCTTCTAGACGATTCCTTAAGTCCGATCATCAATTTACGTAAAGAATTTTCCTGGCAAATGGTTGCATTGGTCGATAATGGTCGATTGGAAGAAGCAAAAAAACTCGTGTCGAGTGGATTAGGTAAGCACTATACTGATGAAGCAAGAAAATTTGCAGCAAAAATTGATACAATAAGAACCAATTTGCTTAATACGAAGCGAAAAGCCAATGAAACTTTTATACAGGATCTGAACCGTTTCCTGATTCTTATACTGATCATTATTCTGATAATATCCATTTTTAATTTCAGACAGCTTGCCAAAATTTATAAAAAACAAAAAGCAATAGAACTCCACTTACGACAAAGTGAACAACTATATGCTGCTCTTTTTTACAAAAGCCCGATTGCAAAATGGATTGTGAATCCACGGTCGAACATTATCGTTGATGTAAACGACAGTTTCTGCGAACTGTTTGATCTTAAGAGAGAAAATGTAACCGGTAAAACCAACGCTGAAGTAGGACTTAACAGCTCACCCGAAGTAAGAGACGAGGTACTGAAACAAATTATGGAAAAAGGTTTTGCCAGGAATGTTGAATACAAAGTACCACTTCCAAACGGAACCATTAAATGGGTATCGATGAGTATTGATCCCATAAAGCTTGATGGCGATGATTGTTTTGTAGGTGCTTCGGCAGATATCACAATCAGAAAAGAGAAAGAGCAGGAAATTGCCAAAATGAACGCCGAACTGGAACAAAAAGTAAATGAGAAAACGGCTGAACTGAGAAAGAACGAACAACAACTAAAAACGCTCAACGATTCGCTTGAACGAATGGTAGAGCACCGCACGGCGCAGCTGTCTGCAGCCAATAAAGAAATGGAAGCATTTAGTTATTCTGTTTCGCACGACTTACGGGCCCCATTACGTGGCATTATCGGCTTCACCAATATTATTCAGGAAGACTTTGGCGATACAATGCAGGAAGAAGAAAAAAGACTGTTTGGCATCATTAAAAAGAATACAGAGAAGATGGGTAACCTCATCGACGATTTGCTTGACTTTTCACGGCTTGGTAGAAAAGAAATATCCAAATTAACTGTAGACAGTGAAACAATGGTGCAGGAAGTAGTAGAAGAAATAGGAAGGGTAAATACAAGAACAGATGCCATTGAATGGATAATTCAACCTCTCCCTCCTGTTAATGCAGACATTTCAACTATACGACAAGTGTGGGTAAATCTTATTTCAAACGCAATTAAATACAGTAAGCAAGCACCAAAGCCTGTAATAGAAATTGGCAGTTACAGGGAAAATGGCCATATCGTATTTTTTGTAAAAGACAACGGCGTGGGATTTGATGAACAGTACAAGAACAAGCTTTTTAATGTGTTTCAACGCTTACACAGCGAAAACGAATTTGAAGGAACCGGCATTGGCCTGGCACTCGTAAAAAAAATTGTATCAAGGCACGATGGAAAAGTGTGGGCTACCGGCGAAATAGATAAAGGAGCTGCATTTTATTTTTCAATACCATAATAACATTTATGCTAAACAAAACAGTTGAAATTCTATTGGTGGAAGACAACATTGATGATGCTGAATTAACCATTAGAGAAATGAAAAAACACAATCTTGCTAACGAACTTTTTCATGTAAAGGATGGCGCAGAAGCTGTTGATTATATTTTTGGCAAAGGAGCTTTTAACGGCCGAATTATTGAGCAGCGGCCTAAACTGATTTTGCTCGACATTCAAATGCCTAAATTAAATGGCATTGAGGTTTTGGAAGCAATTAAAACAGATGAGAGAACCAAAACCATACCTGTTGTAATGCTTACTTCGTCTAAAGAGGATCCGGATATAAAACGTTGTTACGAGTTAGGAGCTAACAGTTATATTGTTAAGCCTGTAAACTTCGAAGCTTTTACAGCTGCAATAAAAACACTTCATTATTACTGGCTGCTTTTAAATGAACCACCTGTAAAATAGTTGTTTGCATTACTATGGACTCAACACTAAATATTTTAATCCTCGAAGACAATCCCACCGATGTGGAATTGATAAAATATGCCTTGCAGAGAGAAGGAATAAAGTTTGAAAGTTGTGTTACAGATAACCGTACAGCTTTTACGGAAGCTTTGAAAGAAAAATCATTCGACATTGTATTATCCGACAATACCCTTCCTCAATTTGAAGCAAAAGAAGCCGTTCAGATAGTTCGGAACATGCATCCGGAAATGCCGTTTATTCTTGTAACAGGCACTGTAAACGAAGAATTCATCATCAGCATTATGAAGCTGGGAATTGATGATTATATTTTGAAAGACCGGTTAATCCGTTTGCCTTCGGCAATAATAAATGCAATACAAAACAAAAAAGCCGAAAGCAAAAAGATACAGGCAGAAGAAAACCTGATAAAAAGCGAATCGAAGTACAGGTTCCTTATTGAGCATATTACAAAAGGTATTTATGCTGTTGATTCGGAATGGCGCATTTTATACATGAATGCTGTAGCAGCAGAACTATTTAAATGCAACCCGGAAGAAGTAACCGGAAAAAACATCTGGGAAGAATTTCCTTATTTGGTGGGCGGCAAATTTTATAAGGCTTATCAGCAGGCTATGAAAACCCAAAAAGCAATACAACTCGAAGATTTTTCTGACTATTTTAAAAAATGGGCAATTGTAAATGCATACCCATCAGTGGAAGGGTTGGTTGTTATTTTTGAAGATATTACTGAGAAGAAAGAAATGCAGTTGGCCTATCAAAAAAGTCAGGAACGATACAAAGAGATGATTGAGCGGATTACTGATGGCTTTATTTCACTAGATAAACAATTTAACTATATCTTCCTTAACGATCAGGCGGCAGAGCTCATTCACAAAAAACCTGAAGATGTAATAGGAAAAAATGTGTGGGAATTGTTTCCCGATGCCATTGGCAGTGCAACACATAATGCTTTTCAACAAGCATTGCAAACACAGAAATATGTACGCAACATTGATTATTACCCTCCACTCGATCTTTGGCAGGAAAACCATATTTATCCTTCAGAAGATGGCTTGTCGGTTTTCATACGGGATATATCAGAAGAAAAACGAAAAGAAGTAGCAGCCCGGCAAAGCGAAGAAGTGCGAAACCTCATCATGAGTTCGGCATTGGATGCTATTATTTGTGTAAACACCGATAATAAATTTATTTTCTGGAACAAACGTGCTGAAGATTTATTCGGATGGACCTTTGATGAAATAAAAAACGAATCGCTCACCACTACTATTATTCCTCCAAAATACCAACGTTCACATTCACATGCAATGAACCATTACCTGGCAACAGGCGAAAAACACATATCAGGTAAAATGGTTGAAATAACGGCTTTGAACAAAGCCGGAAAAGAATTTCCAATTGAGCTGTTTATGATTCCTGTAAAAACCGGGAACAGCGAATTCTTTTGCGCATTTATCCGTGATATTTCTGAACGCAGAGACTTACAACTGAAATTGATAGAACAACAGAAACAAGCCGCACGGGAAATTACTGCCACTGCATTAGATGCACAGGAAAAAGAACGGAATTTTATTGGGCAGGAATTGCACGACAACATTAACCAGATACTTGTGGGTACAAAAATGCTGCTAAGGCTTACAGTTGCCAAAGCAGATAACAATAAAGATATTCTGGAAAAATGTATTAACAGTCTGGAAGAAGCGATTGAAGAGAACCGGAAGCTGGCGCACGAAATGGTTACACCGAATATTGAACAGGAAAGCATCAGCAATCTTTTGCACATCTTAATTACAGACATGTTTGTGGCTGAGCAAGTAAAAGTAACAATTAACGTACACCCCGAAGCTGATCATCTTTTGGAAAAGAAACAAAAACTTGCGCTTTACCGCATTGCACAGGAACAATGCTCAAACATTCTAAAACATGCAAATGCTTCCGAAGCAACCATTTTGGTGGAAGAAAAAAATGACGGCATTGAAATGAGCATCCACGATAACGGACAAGGAATGCAGGAAGACAAGAAGCCCAACGGAATTGGTTTACGAAACATCAACAGCAGGTTGAGTATATATAGCGGAACATCTAAAATTATTTCAGCACCGGGCAAAGGTTTTACACTAATTGTTCATTTGCCGTTTTATATTTCCTGAATTAGTTCGCACAATAGAGCAACCGGCTCTTCGGTTGCTTGCCTGTTTTAACTGTATCTTTACAAGGTGACGACAACTTACCACATACCCATTTTTTTTGAGCCGTTTGAAAAACAGAAAAAAGCGGCCCGGCTTCTGCACCTGCTTGCAGGTTTTTTAATGATCGCCAACGCATGGGGCGATTTTAAAAACCCAACTCCCCATCTTCTGTTTATAGTTGTGCAAATAGCGGCAGCGTTGGTTTTAATCAGCTATGCATTTACAGGAAAAAAATGGTCAGCAAATCAAAATGCAACAAACGGGCTCATTCGTATTTTGGCTGCCGCAGTTCTGTTCTATGCTGCCTCTTATTTTTATTCAATAAACGACTCGTTGCGTTCGCTGCTGCAGGTGTTTGGTGCATGTGGCTTGTTACTGTTGTTTTTTACCGAGCGAAAAATTTTTAAACAATGTGTAGTAACCATCGATGAAAAAGGCGTGCATACACCGGCCAATTTAAAAGATCGTTTAATTGAATGGAAAGATATTGACAACATGGTTATTAAAAACGATTTTGTCTCCATCAACACGGTGCAGAATCATTTTATACAATACGAAACGGGCAGCGTTCTCAGCGAGCTGCAAATGGATGAAATGAATGCTTACTGCCGAAGCAAGTTTACCAAAAGCTGATTTCTTTTATCTTTGTAGCCTTGAAGAAATTCATCTGCATATTATTTCTTGGAGCCTACCTGGTATCTTCAACAGAATTGCGGCAATTGCTCAAGTTTCCGCTGCTGCTGCAACACTATGCAGAACATCGCCAGCAAGACCATTCTTTAAGCTTGGTTGCTTTTTTTGCCCTTCATTATAACGATGAAGACATTATTGACCTGGATTACAGCAAAGATCAACAGCTTCCTTTTAAATCGCAAGGTGGTTATTCCGGTGCCGCTTTAAGTATTGGTGTACCTGCATCGTTTTATATATCGGTACCCAAACCTGTACATTCAGCAGCAATTGAACGTTACATTCCCAACGACGATTTCATATCAGCCGTATTCCTCTCTTCTATCTGGCAGCCTCCCCGCTCCTGCTGATCATACAAAGTTTATTTCTTGTAACACACTACGGTTTTGCAACAGCAAAACAGCAGTGCTATTGTTGATTTATTTAAACAGCTATTCAAATGCTGAATGCAATCATCCGCTTTTCCGTAAACAACAAACTTGTTATCGGTCTTTTTATAGTAATTCTTATCGGCTATGGAAGTTATCAGTTTACCAAACTACCTATCGATGCCGTGCCGGATATTACCAATAACCAGGTTCAGGTAATTACGGTTGCACCATCGTACGGAGCAACCGACATCGAACGCCTTGTAACTTTTCCTGTTGAACAAGCCAACAACAATATTGATGGTTTATTGGAGATCAGAAGTTTTTCACGCTTTGGTCTTTCCATTGTTTCCATTGTTTTTAATGATGAAACAGATGTTTATTGGGCAAGACAACAGGTAGCTGAACGGCTGCAAAAACTGCAGACTGTTATTCCGCCCGAAATAGGAACCCCCGAATTGGCGCCCGTAACAACAGGGCTTGGTGAAATCTATCAATACGTTGTTCGTGCCGAAAAAGGATTCGAAAACAAATATGATGAACTTGAATTACGCACCATACAGGATTGGATCGTTCGCCGTCAATTACTCGGTGTACCGGGCGTTGCCGAAGTAAGCAGTTTTGGCGGCAAACTGAAACAGTACAGTATAGAAGTAGATCCCAACAAACTTTACGCCTACGGTATAACAATAAACGATGTGTTTACTGCACTGGAAAAAAACAATCAGAATACAGGCGGTGCTTACATAGAAAAAGCATCCACCGTTTTGTATATACGCAGCGAAGGTTTGGCCGGCAGTAAAGAAGACATCGAAAACATTGCCTTAAAACACAGCAGAAGCAACACCCCTCTTTTTATCAGCGATGTTGCGGATGTTAACATTGGGCATGCCACCCGGTATGGTGCAATGTTGTATAACGATGAAGGCGAAGTTGCAGGAGCAATTGTAATGATGTTGAAAGGAGCCAACAGCAACAAAGTAATTGCAGCAGTAAAAGAACGTATTGAACAGATACAAAAAACACTGCCGGAAGGTGTGGTGATAGAACCTTTTATCGACCGTACAAAAATGGTAAACAATGCTATTGGTACAGTTAAGACAAACTTGCTGGAAGGCGCATTGATTGTTGTATTTATTCTGGTATTGTTCCTCGGAAATTTCAGAGCAGGTTTATTGGTTGCATCGGTTATACCATTGGCCATGTTGTTTGCGGTTATTATGATGAACCTGTTTGGTGTAAGCGGTAACCTGATGAGTTTGGGGGCACTCGATTTTGGATTGATTATAGATGGTGCAGTTATTATTGTTGAAGCGGTAATGCACCAGTTGAGCCACAGTAAACGATTCAACAATACCTACCGGCTTACACAACCCGAAATGAATGCCGAAGTAAACAACAGCGCAAGTAAAATGATGAACAGTGCAGTGTTTGGCCAGATAATTATACTTGTTGTGTATTTACCCATTTTTACATTGCAGGGCGTTGAAGGAAAAATGTTTAAGCCAATGGCGCAAACAGTAGCATTTGCATTATTGGGTGCATTTATTTTATCGCTCACCTATATTCCAATGATGAGTTCGTTGTTCCTCAGCAAGAAAATACAACATAAACAAAACCTCTCCGACAAGTTGATGATCTGGCTCGAAAAACATTATCAATCATTATTAGCCAAACTGCTCAACTATCCTAAAACGATCCTTGCCTCCGTACTTGGTTTGTTTATTGTTTCCATTTTTATTTTACAATCGCTCGGTGGCGAATTTATTCCTGCACTGGAAGAAGGCGATTTTGCAGTTGAAACAAGAGTGCTTACAGGAAGTAATCTTCAAACAACCATCGAGCACACACAGAAAACAGCACATATTCTGAAATCGAAATTTCCGGAAGTAGAAAAAGTTGTAACAAAGATCGGCAGCGGCGAAGTTCCCACAGATCCCATGCCTATTGATGCCAGTGATATGATGGTGATTCTGAAAGACAAAAAAGAATGGACATCGGCAAAAACATTTAACGAACTCGCTGAAAAAATGACGGAAGAACTGAAAGCAGTCCCCGGCGTTACAACAGGTTTTCAGTATCCCGTACAAATGCGTTTTAACGAATTACTTTCTGGAGCAAGACAGGATGTTGTTTGTAAAATTTTTGGAGAAGACCTTGATACGCTTACGCACTATGCGCAGGCGCTGGGTAAAATTGCAGGAACAGTAGATGGTACAACCGACTTGTTTGTAGAATCGGTTACCGGTTTACCACAGATCCTAATTCAATACAACCGTGCAGCCATTGCACAATACAATTTAAGCATTGCCGATGTGAACCGCATTGTTAATACAGCTTTTGCAGGACAAAGTGCAGGTATGCTGTTTGAAGGTGAAAAGCGGTTTGACATTGTTGTACGTTTAAAAAACGATCAGAAAAAAAACATACAGGATATTCAGCAGTTGTTAATACCGCTGCCATCGGGTGGACAGATTCCGCTGTCACAATTAGCAACAGTTGAAATTAAGGAAGGCCCTAACCAGATACAACGGGAAGATGCAAAACGCAGAATTGTAATCGGGTTTAATGTACGTGGACGGGATGTACAAAGTATTGTAAAAGAGCTGCAGCAAAAAACAACAAAGCAATTAAAACTCCCGGCCGGCTATTATATAACATATGGTGGTGCATTTGAAAATTTAAACGAAGCCAAACAGCGTTTATTCATTGCTGTGCCTGTTTCGTTGTTACTCATTTTTGCATTGCTGTATTTTGCATTTGGCTCTGTTAAACAGGGATTGCTTATTTACTCTGCTATTCCGTTATCTGCCATTGGCGGCATTTTATTTCTTGCCCTAAGAGGCATGCCTTTCAGCATCAGTGCAGGCATTGGCTTTATTGCATTGTTTGGTGTAGCTGTGTTAAACGGCATAGTGTTGATCGCCGAATTTAACAGGCTTCGCAAAGAAGGAATGGATGATGTAAAACGTGTTGTGCTCATGGGTACAAAAATCCGTTTACGTCCTGTATTGATGACTGCCGCTGTTGCATCGCTTGGATTTTTACCAATGGCGTTGAGTAACGGAGCCGGTGCTGAAGTACAACGTCCATTAGCAACTGTTGTAATTGGCGGACTACTTATTGCTACTTTTTTAACACTGGTTGTATTACCGGTACTTTATATCCTTTTCGAAAAAGGCTTACACATGAAAAAGAAACATGCGGCAGTAACTGTAATGGTTTTACTGTTTTCTGCAATTCAAATAAATGCAACTGCACAAACACCCATTACATTGCAGGCAGCAATTGATACAGCATTAAAAAACAACCTGCAGGTAAAGCAGGAAAAATTAGTGACTGAATATAAAAGATTACTCATCGGTTCTGCTGCTGTTGTTCCGCAAACAACTGTATCGGCCGAAGTTGGACAGTTTAACAGTATTTACAACGATACAAGATTCGGCGCTTCGCAGTCATTCAATTTTCCAACGGTTTACAGTACACAAAGATCTTTGTTAACTGAAGAATGGAAGAACAATGCACTGTATGTTTCGGTAAAAGAAGCAGAATTAAAAAAGGATGTATCTTCTGCTTTCTATCATTTAGTATACCTGCAGCAAAAAGCACAATTGTTACAGGAAGCCGACAGTTTGTACAGTGCATTCTATCGCTTAACCGAATTACGTTTACAAAAAGGCGAAAGCAATGTGCTGGAAAAAGCAACAGCCGAAACACAGTTGGGGCAAATTCGTTTACAACGTCAGCAGTTGCAAAAAGACCAGGCGCTTGTACAATTGCAGTTTCAGTTATTACTCAACTCAATAACAGCGTTTACTGTATCAACAAAAGAATTGAAATATACAGTTCAACTTGCCCCGGCAGAATTGAGTAATCATCCGAACATTGCTTTCGTTAAACAGCAGCAGCAGATTGCAGATGCAGCCATCGCAGTAGAAAAAGCAAAGCTACTCCCCGACCTCTCGCTTGGCTTGTATAGCACAAGTATACGTGGAACAGGTGCCGATAATAAGTATTATCCTTCTTCGTATCGCTTTCAATCGATGCAGGTGGGTATTGGCATTCCTGTATTTGCCAAGGCTCAAAAAGCAAAGATCAGCAGTGCTAAATTCAGCAAACAAATTGCTGCCAACCAGTACCAGCTTAGCTTAAACGAATTGAATACACAGTACCATTCGGCACAACAGCAATACATCCACTACAAAGAGCGTGTTGACTATTTTGAAAGAACAGGTTTGCAAAACGCAACACTCATTTTAACAACGGCCAACAAACAGTTCAGCAGCGGATTGATTAATTACCTTGAATGGTTTATGTTGGTAAACCAGGCAACAGGAATTAAGAACGATCACCTCGATGCAGTTAAGAACCTTAACGAAAGCAGCATTCAACTAAACTATTACAGCAATCAATAAATTATTCGAAATGAAGTACAGTCTTCTCATACTTATAGCAACAGTTTTATTACAGGCTTGCGGCAGCAAAACAAAAAGCTCGGCGTCCGAAACTGCAGCACCGGTTGAAGGGTTGGTTACATTAACCGATGCTCAATTTAAAAACGCAGCAATTGAAATGATCAAACTGCAGCAACAACAGATTTCATCCATACTAAAACTTAATGGCAAAATCGATGTACCTCCGCAAAACATTGTATCCATCAGTGTGCCAATGGGTGGCTATCTTAAATCGACCAAACTGTTACCCGGATTACATGTAAAGAAAGGCGAAGTAATTGCAGTCATTGAAGATCAGCAATACATTCAGCTGCAACAGGATTACTTAACAGCAAAAGCAAAACTTCCTTTTCTTGAAAACGAATACAACCGGCAAAAAGAACTGAATGAAAGCAAAGCCAGCAGCGACAAAAACTTTCAGCAGGCAGAAGCAGAGTTCAGAAGTCAGAAAGTATTGATCAGTGCCCTTGCCGAAAAACTAAAACTCGCCGGTATTGCTATCAGCCGTTTAGATGAATCGAATATTACCCGAAGTATACAGGTGTACTCACCTATTGATGGTTATGTTTCGGCAGTTAACGTAAACATCGGCAAATATGTAGCACCTACAGATGTGTTATTCGAACTCATCAATCCTACCGATATTCATCTTGCATTAACTGTTTTTGAAAAAGATGTCAACAAACTCTTTATCGGTCAGAAGCTTGTTACCTACACCAACAACGATCCTTCTAATAAACACGCTTGTGAAATTCTGTTGATCGGTAAAGACCTCAACAACGAACGTAACACCGAGGTCCATTGTCATTTTGAAGCGTATGATAAAACGCTTATTCCCGGTACATACATGAATGCGGAAGTTGAAGTAAAGAACAAAACAGCGTGGGTAGTGCCCGAAGATGCGGTAGTACGGTTCGAAAACAAACACTATGTATTTGTAAAAAAAACCGATAAGCAATTTGAGTTGACTGAAGTACAAACCGGCATCAGCGAAAAAGGACTTACCGAAATACTAAACGGAGATGCGTTGCAACAAAAAGAAATTGTTGGCAAAGGTGCTTATACGGTGCTGATGAGTTTAAAAAATAAAACGGAAGATTAAAAACACTCCCCACTGAAACAATTGAGGGGAATCTGTTGTCTACTATAGTAACAGATTAATTGTAGTAGCTTTACTTAAGCTTGCAACCTCTTGTGTGTTTCAGTAAAGCTGTACATTAAACAACAGAATAGATAAGTCAACTAATAAATCAGTAGGTGCATGAAAAAGAAATCGTTTATCTGGTATACCCTGTTGATCGTTTTAATTATTGCAGTAGCCGGCGGCTTTTATGCCTACAAAGAGTTTAACCGCAAAGCAAAAAGTATGTCGGAAGAACAGGCAGCCTTTCGTTTAACACAAGCAGAATTGCTGAATGAATTTTCAGCAAATGAAAAAGCTGCTACCGAAAAATTTGCCGATAAAGTACTGGAAGTAACAGGTGTTGTAAAGTTGGTTGACACAGATGACAAAGGGTTTGCCACAGTTGTACTGGGCGACAGCGGTTCTTTGTCTTCTGTACGTTGCAGCATCGATAGTACACAAACGCAAACAACAGCATCACTTCAACCAAATACCAAAATAACCATCAAGGGAATTTGTACAGGATATAATGCCGACGAATTAGGTTTGGGATCGGATGTTATTCTTAATCGCTGCGTACTGCTTAAATCATGACCCTTTTTTTAATAACAAAAGATCAGCAATGAAAACAATACTTCTTCTTTTATGCATTACACTTTCTGCGGCGGCTGTAACAGCACAAAGCAAGTACTATACAAAAAGTGGTAAAATCTATTTTGATGCCACTTCGCCAAAATCGCCTGAAAATGTAAATGCAGTTAACAAAAGCGTTATTTGTGTACTGGATAGTAAAACAGGGAACCTTCAGTTTTCTGTTTTAATGAAAGGCTTTGAGTTTGAACGAGCATTAATGCAGGAACACTTTAATGAAAACTATGTTGAAAGCAACAAGTTTCCGAAAGGAGAATTTAAAGGAGTTATCAGCAACAACGGTGCGGTAAACTATGCGAAAGATGGTGTTTACCCGGTTAAAGTAAGTGGCAAGCTTACCATACACGGCGAAACAAAAGCCATTGAAACAAACGGCACCTTAACAGTTAAAAACGGAAAGGTTACTGCTACTGCAGAGTTTGTTGTAACAATAGCAGACTACAAGATTACAGTTCCGCAGCTTGTTGCAGATAAAGTAGCCAAAACAGCAACTATAAAAGTTGATTGTATGCTTGATGTACTTAAACAATAACACATAAACTGCATGACTATGAGAATGTTTTTTTTATTGTCTATGCTGCTATACAGCATTGCCGGCGCAGCACAGGAAACAGAAGATCTTCTAAAGCTGGTTGAAAAAGAAAAGCCAAAAAAAGAGTATGTAAAGTATGCATTCAAATCGCCACGGGTTATTAACGGACATTCAATGGAGTTTCTTGCGCCGGGCACAATGGACTTTCGCATTCTTCATCGCTTCGGCCAGGTTAATGAAGGGTTTAAAAATTTTTTCGGGTTAGACCAGGCAAGTATGCGTATGGGATTCGATTTCGGACTATACCGCAACCTGATGGTTGGCGTTGGCAGAAGCACGTTTAGAAAAGAACTTGATGCTTTTGCTAAATATGCACCCATCATGCAATCAACAGGTACAAAAAATTCTCCTGTTACAGTTGCATTGGCCGCAGGTATTACCATGCATACAGAACCATGGGCCGACCCTTCAGCTAACAATCACTTCTCCTCCCGCCTCGGTTATTATTACCAGGTAATTGTTGGCAGAAAATTTTCTGAAGCATTATCCTTACAACTTACACCAACAATGGTGCATACCAACCTTGTTCCGGTAAGCACACAGCCGAACGATGTATTTGCAATGGGCCTTGGCGGCCGTGTAAAGATTACCAACCGCATTGCACTAACAGCCGATTACTATTACTTATTTAATGGCAGAGAAAAGGACTTCAACTACAATCCGCTTTCAGTGGGTATCGATATTGAAACCGGTGGGCACGTTTTTCAACTGCATTTCTCCAATGCAACGGGTATGAACGAGCGGGCCTTTATTACCGAAACGTATAATACATGGGGCAAGGGAGAAATCCGTTTCGGGTTTAATCTTTCACGCATCTTCCAGATAAAAAAACAGAAACAGAGTATGTAATTGGCAGTAACTTTAAAAAGGCTGACCGAAAGGTCGTCTTTGCGAACCTCAGTGAAGCAATCGTTGTTTAATGCAGACTGCTTCGTTCCTCCGACGCTCTGGCCGGAGTTTTAAAACTCGCAGTGACGATCTTTTAGACAGCTCTTTAATTTTTTTATGGAAAAATTGAAGGTCTGCATCTCATCAAAAACCTACTGCTATGGCTTCACCACTTTCAGTTTCAATTGTACACCCATCGTACAACAATTTAAAAAAGATAAGCCCTGTATTACATTTCCTGGCAGGCGCTGTTTTTCTTGCCGCCGGCTCCTACGAGTTTCGTATGGATAACCGTATTACCGCCTTTTGCGAAATTGTTATTGCCATTGATGTAATTACTGTTGCCTTTCTTCGTGGCTTTGCCGAAGAATCGAGCCGCCTTAATGCCACCTTCCGCTTTATTGAAGTGTTGGTATTTGGAGGGCTAACCATTCTGGCCAGCCTCGATCAATCGTGGGCAACTGCTGCATTTCTGCTGCTGGCTACGGGCATGTACTATTATGTTTTTCATTGCGAAAAGAAAGTGATCCAAACCGAGCGGGTTTCAGTACATCATTTAGGCGTAACGATCTCGCATTTCCCAAAAGATAAAGAAATTGAATGGGAGCAGATTCAAACGCTGGAAGCCCTGCCCCACAGCATTACTATCCACACCGCAAAAAACAAAATTCACCGTTTTGAGTTTCAAAAAGCAATTGCTTTCGATGAACTGGAACAAATTCACGAATTTTGCAGTCATTATCTGAAAAGTGAATAGTGAATGGTCAATGGTGAGTAAGCCAAGCCGCACATTCACCATTCATAATTGACAATTCACTATGGCTTTAGATCATTCTCCCTATTTGCTTTATTCCGACGGGAACGGAAATATTTTTGAAGACACAACCCTTTATGCTGTTGGGCGTGAAGGTTGGGATGCATTTCCTGTACCTGAAGAAGATTGGATCTTATTACCCGATGGTGGTAACCTGTACGAATTGCCCGGCCGTAAAGGCATTGGTATTGATGTGGAAACAGGCGAAATGCGTTTGTGCGAAAAAGGTTGGGCCGTAGCAGCATTTGTTCCGCCGGCACATACCAGTTTGTATTTTGCCGCATTCGAAAGTGAACCCGATGCAGAAACACTTCCCCTCTTCTGTTATACTGCTGCCGGTTGGCACAACAATCAGTTTTATGTAACAGCTGTGCGTATTGAAGATGATATCCGCCAGGAATGCAAAGGCTATGATGATGAAAAGATCGAAAGCGGTGCTGAATCCCTGGTAAAAAACTATCCGCATAACCGTTTGGTAAAACATTTAATGGAAAACTGTTGCCAAACGTACAATTGCCCTGCTGCAAGAAATTTTGCTATGGGTCGTTGGGAGTGCCCTATTCCTATTTCACCTGCATGTAATGCCAACTGTATTGGTTGTATCTCTTTTCAGCCGCAAGAAGAAACCATTCAAAGTCCGCAGGATCGTTTAACGTTTAAACCAACTGCCGAAGAAGTGGTTGAATTTACAGTGCCGCATCTTGAAACAGCCCCTTACCCGATCGTTTCATTCGGACAAGGTTGCGAAGGTGAACCTTTGCTGATGTGGGAAACCATGCGTGAAGCAATTATTGAAATACGTAAGCATACGAAAAAAGGCAGCATTAATATCAACAGCAACGGATCGAACCCTGCTGCTGTAAAAGCATTGTGCGAAGTTGGATTAGACAGTATTCGTGTAAGTACCAACAGCGCACGCAAACATATTTACGAAGCGTACTATCGGCCCAACAATTACAGCTTTGAAGATATTGTTGAGAGTTTGAAAGTGATGAACAGCTTTGGTGGATGGACGAGCATTAACTACTTTGTATTTCCGGGCATGACCGACAGTGTGGAAGAATATGAAGCATTACGTAAACTGATCAAAGAAACAGGATTAAAAATGATTCAGTGGCGCAATTTCAATATTGATCCCGATTGGTATCTTGGTAAACTCGGTGTTACAGAAACCGGAGAAATCATGGGTGTAAAACAATTACAGGAACTGATTCGTGAAGAATTTCCCGATCTGAAGTTTGGTTATTTTAATCCGCCGATTGAACGAATTAAAGGAAACTACCAGGAAGATTTTGCGCATTGGTAAACTGCTGTAAGGACATCGCAGATGTCAGAAAGGATTTACTAAAGTCCATTAAATTTATTTATGCAGGACACGTTTCTTTTAAATTTTGATATCAGCTACCGGGAATATGCAGGTTCACTTTTGCGTTATCTACTAAAAAGCAAATACCTGAAACTATTTTTGGTATTCATGCTTATACTTTCGGTTGTGTCATTGCTTCTTGGCTTTGTTACAAGTACAGAAGCAAATCTTATTGTAAGTTTAATTTCAAGTTTAGCGCCAATCGTTATACTTCTCTTTTTTGCACCATTCTTATTTTTAGTTTTCACAGCAATTATCTATTTCTCAAATTCACCTATTTTCAAACCTGTTAATATAGAGTTTAATCATTGGGGAGTAAATCGGTTAAGTGACAGAATAAACTTATCGAAACCCTGGCGTGAAATCGTAAAAGCGGAAGAAACAAAAACAGCCTTTCATATTTACGTCAGCAAAAATGATTTTATCATAATCCCTAAAAGAGCTTTTAAAGACGAAATTGAGATGAATAACTTTGGTTATTTTTTATCAACCAAAACAGAATTTAAATTATAGTTGAAAATAAAAATTCAATGACTGCGAAAAGGGTTGCCAACTTTTATCCTTCGACAAGCCCAGGAGTTGGTAATCCTTTTCCATTCTGTATACTTTCCGTAAGTTGAGGTTTGTTTTATGCAACGTCCCAACCATATACTTCCATTCATTGTGCTATCGCAATTTGCCGGTACTTCTTTATGGTTTAGTGGTAATGCCATTCTGCCCGAGATCAGCAAAACATTTCAACTGCAGCAAGGAGCTTTGGCACTGGTTACTTCATCGGTATTGATTGGATTTATTATAGGCACATTTGTATATGCTGTTTTTGCCATTGCCGATCGGTTTAAACCATCCCGGGTCTTTTTTCTTTCGTCGGTTTTAGCAGCATTGGCGAATCTTATTATTCTCTTACCACAACAGCAAATCATCAGTCTGCTTCTTTCACGTTTCCTGGTGGGCTTTTTTCTTGCAGGCATTTATCCGGTTGGTATGAAGATCGCTGCTGAGTGGTACGAAAAAGGATTAGGCAAAGCATTAGGCTACCTTGTTGGAGCATTGGTATTGGGCACTGCTTTTCCGCATTTATTAAAACAATCGGGTTGGGAATACGATTGGCGTGTTGTATTGCTCATCACATCATCCTTTGCAAGCGTTGGTGGTTTACTCATTCTTCTTTTTATTCCACGTGGACCATTTGCAAAAACCAGTCTGCATTATTCGTTTACTGCATTTAAACAAAGCTTTCAGTTTGCCAACTTTCGTGCTGCATCGTTTGGCTATTTCGGTCATATGTGGGAGTTGTATGCGTTCTGGGCTTTTGTACCGATGTTGCTTACACTCTATGTAAACAAACAGCATGCTCAGCTTAATGTACCGTTTTGGTCGTTCAGCATTATTGCTGCAGGTGCTGTTGGTTGTGTAGTCGGTGGTTATTTAACCAAACGATACGGCAGTGCAAAAGTGGCGTTTGCTGCGTTGTGTATTTCTTGTGTCTGTTGCATGCTGGCTTATTTCAGTTACAGTTTACCGTCGCACTTGTTCTTGTTCTTTATGTTTGTTTGGGGCATTGCAGTAGTAGCCGATTCGCCGCAGTTTTCTTCTATTGTTGCACAAACAGCCGTTGCCGAAAATAAAGGTGCAGCCTTAACCATTGTTACCTGCATTGGTTTTTCCATTACAGTTGCCAGTATCTATTTGCTTAATTATTTGTTTGAAGCGTGGCTGCAATCGCCATGGGTATTATTGCTGTTGGCCCCCGGACCTTTGTTTGGCTTGTGGAAGTTGTATCCGTTGCTGAAAGAAAAGACGTTTCAATAAAATTTCAACACAGAGAACAGAGTTTAAGAGAAATAAAAGCCATCTATGAATAGTGAGGCATAGATGAATGAATATTGTGAATCACTTCATTCAACTCCTTTTCTCTTTTCCTCTGTGTTGAAAGTGTATTCACTGAATATATGCATAAACAACTTCAGCCCGGTATCTTTGTCAAATGAAGCATGGGGATCAACCTAATTTATCACTTGGCATTTTACTGGCAGTAGCAGCAACTATTATCTGGAGTGGAAACTTTGTTGTTGCACGTTCCGTTATTCATTCTATACCACCAGTAACATTGGCATTCTATCGTTGGGCAACGGCAGTAATCATCTTAACGCCTGTGGCATGGAAACACATTAAACCGGCGTGGCAAATTGTAAAAGAAAACAAAGCCTATTTTTTCTGGACCGGTTTAACCGGAGTAAGTCTCTTCAACACTTTTGTGTACATCGCCGGGCATAGCTCAACGGCAATCAATCTTGCATTGATCGGCACCACCTCCTCACCCATCATGTCGGTAATACTCGCCGCTTGGTTCTTAAAAGAACCGGTATCGTGGAGAAGGTTGCTGGGTATGTTACTTTGCATTGCTGGTATTCTTTTCCTGTTGAGCAAAGGCAGTTTTCAAAACCTTTTGCACCTACAGTTTAACAAAGGTGATGCATGGGTTTTACTTGGTGCGTTAAGCTTTGCTGTCTATAACATCTTTGCAAGAAAACGTCCGCAGGCTATTTCGGCACTTGGCTTTTTGTTCTTTGTATTTCTTATGGGTGCTGTTTTACTTTTTCCGGCTTATATAGCTGAGGCAGCTTATGCAGCACGGGTACAATGGAGCATGCAAACTGTTTTGGTTATTCTATATCTTGGTTTGGGTGCATCGGTTATTTCGTTTCTGTTCTGGAACCGATCTATTAAAGAATTGGGTGCAGGACGTACTTCTTTGTTTGGCAACCTTATTCCAATTTTCAGTACCATGGAAGCCATTGCAATTCTGGGCGAGAAGATCAACTATATTCACATTGTAAGTTTCCTGCTCATTGTAGCCGGACTTATTGTTGATAACAGTGTATTGCTAAAACGAAAGTAACAGATGCAGAAAGTCGTCATCATTGGTGCAACATCAGGCATTGGCCGTGCATTGGCAGAACAATTTCTGCGCCATGGCGATATGGTGGGCGTTACCGGTCGCCGAAAACAGTTGCTTGATGAATTGCAACAACAATATCCCCATCAGGTAAAAACGGCTGTGTTTGATGTTACAGGAAATGAAAACAGAAAGCATCTTCAACAACTCATCGATGAGTTGGGTGGCATGGACATCTTCATTTACAACAGTGGTTTTGGTGAAGCAAGTAAAGAACTCAGCTGGGAGAATGATGAACAAACCACACGCATCAACGTGAACGGCTTCATTGATACAACTAACTATGCTTTCAATTATTTTGTACAACAGCAACACGGGCAGATCGTTGGTATCTCATCCATTGCTTCCTACCGTGGCAGCAGCTGGGCACCTGCTTACAATGCAAGTAAAGCGTACATGAGTAATTATCTTGAAGGCATTAGCATTAAAGCCGGACGGTTGAAAAAGAACATTGTTGTTACCGATATTCAACCCGGTTATGTACAAACAGATATGGCGAAAGGCTCTCAGCTATTTTGGATTGCTCCATTGCAAAAAGCAACGGACCAAATCTTCAACGCTATCGTCCGTAAAAAAAGACGTGTACAGGTAACCAAACGCTGGGCATTGATTGCATGGTTGTTGAAGTGGGTTCCATATCAACTGTATAAGAAGATCGGTTAATGAGAATGTAAAGGTTTTCTTAAAGCTTGGTTTACACTGTGCAATCGGGCACGGTTTTCCATCGTTAAAGAGAAAAGAAGTAATTTCGATGAACCAAGCAATAACCATGAGCGCAACAGACAATCAAAAAAATGTAAAAGCAGCCGCAGTAACCATTGTGGTGCATGGCGTACTGTTGTTTTTATTTTTCATTATCACCATTGCTATGGCTGTTCCTGCTCCTCCGCCTAAGCCCGAAGAAGGCATTGAAGTAAACCTCGGCAACAGCGATATTGGTTTTGGCGATATTGAGCCCATGGTTCCCGGCGACCCCGCCCCTGAAGTTGCACAGGAAGAAGCTGCACCTCAACAACAGATTGAACAACCTGTACAGGAAACTGAAAAAGAAGTAAGCGAACGGGACGATCCCGAAACTCCTGAAATAAATAAACCGGCTACCGTTACAAAGCCAACGAAAGTTATACCGAAAGAAAATCCGCCGGTAACATCGCCCAAGCCGGCAACAACAACTGTTGCAAATCCTAAACCTGCCCCGCCTCAAAAACCGAAAGCAGTGTATGGCGGTGGTACAGGAACCGGTGGTAATAACTCTGATACTTATAATAACAGCCGTAACCAGGGGATTGCAGGTGGCACCGGCAATCAAGGTAAACCGGGAGGCAATCCTAACAGTGACAACTACAATGGAAACGGTGGCACAGGAACAAGCGGCGGCCCTCGTGTTACAAGTGGCAACCGAAAAATCATTAAATACTATTCATTCTCAGGCGATCTTGATAAAGCAACTATTTATGCCATTATTAAAGTGTCGCCCGAAGGTCGTGGTACATTTGTACGTATTGGTCCACGTTCCACTTCTTATAGTCAGGCATACGCAACAGCCATTACCGAATACCTGCGTAATATTCAATTCGATAAAACTGAACAGGAGTCAACTGTAACAGTCCAATTCAACTTTAAAGTGAACGATTAAGCCGTATGTTGAAACTATTCAAATGGCCTTTGTTACTTTTCCTCAGTGGTTTTCTTGTTACACTTTTCGGCGCATGGGCCAAAATTCTTCATTTAAGCTTTGCTGAAGTTTTATTGACAGCCGGCATGGCTATACAAGCCGGTGGTATCATTTATGCCATGTATGTTTTGGTGAAATCGAAATAACTGCCCTATTCTTAGTTCCCTTGGCAGCTTCCCGCCACACAACCTGACAACGGAAATCACAAGGTAAAACCACAAAGTACTATTACTACGTATATTTTTTTCGTAGCTTTAGAAAATCACCCTGATTCGTCGTATTGAAAACTGTTTTCGTAACCCGTTTAAACTGCTCAGAATGAAAAGGCTAAAACTTCTTTCATTTTTGAAGAACATTTCAACGCTTGTTCAATCCATTAAACGCATCGGCTACTCCGAAGAAATGGATAAAAACGAGCAGCTTCGCCTTGGTATTTTCAATCTACTTAACACCATTGGTTTTCTCACCGGCATCAGTATAACAGCCCTTGCCATTCTTAACCAGGGTTACCTGCCTGTTATTGCATGGATCGTTGCCGCATCGCCTGCCTTTATCAGCCTTGTAGTACTTATTGCCAATCATAAGCGACTGTACAATTTTGCAATGGTTTGGTATTTTATCATGTACCCAACAGTTACATCGTTGGTATACATCGGCAACATTGATGTGGGCATTGAGTTGTTTTTTATTTTGTACGGTGTTTTTGCTGTTTTCTTTTTGCAGGAAATTAAATACCTCGCTCTTGTTATTGGTTTTATTGTGGTTTGTTATTTTATGGTGTATGTAGTACAGCGTAAGTACGAATTTGTAATAGCCGATATTAACTACCCCTTCTTTGTATTTAACCAGGTTCTTTCTTTAATTCTCATTTTTACCGGTTTGCTTCTTATAAAAAAAGAAAACAAAGAATATCAACAGGAAATACTCGAAAGCAATGAAGATCTTAACAGGTATAACCAGGAAATTGAACAACAAAAAGAAGAGCTGCACGAGTTAAATAATCTTAAAACAAAACTCTTCTCCGTTATTTCTCACGATATACGCACGCCAATGTATGGCCTGCGGAATTTGTTTAAAGGTGTAGAAGAATATGATTTGCCTGCAGAAGAAATTAAACTGCTTATTCCTGACGTAGTGAAAGACTTGCAGTATACTACCGACCTGATGGAAAATTTGCTGCAATGGGCTAAAAGCCAAATGAAGGGTGAAGCGCTTTCGCCACAGTTGATCGATATGAATAAACTCATTAACGATGTACAACAGGTTGTGCGTTTGCAGGCAGAAAATAAACAGGTGTACATAAAGTCGAAAACAAACAAACCCGTTTACATCTATGCCGATAAAGAAATGATTGAAGTTGTGTTACGCAATCTCATCAGCAATGCTATAAAGTTTACCCCAAAGGAAGGCGAAATAATTGTTGATGTAAAAGAAAGCGATGAACTTGTTGAAGTGTTTGTACAGGATACCGGCACCGGAATGAGTGAAGAAAGCCGGCAAAAACTTTTTGGCGACGAACATTTTACGACTAAGGGAACAGCAAACGAAGCCGGTACAGGGCTTGGCCTGATGATCTGCAAAGAATTTTTGAAAAAAAATGGCGGAAACATTCGTGTGCAAAGCGAACTTGGTAAAGGCAGCACATTTGCATTTACGTTACCACGGGCCTGATCCTTGTTGAAGTAATATATGCATCTATCTTTGCGGCATGACTTACCAGGAGACGATCAATTATCTCTTTACCCGGCTTCCGATGTTCAGCCGTATTGGTGCTGCTGCTATAAAAAAAGATCTGCACAATACAATTGCTTTATGCGATGCTTTAGATAATCCGCAGCAGCATTTCAAAACCATTCATATTGCCGGTACCAATGGTAAAGGTTCTGTTAGTCATATGCTGGCGGCTATTTTACAAACAGCCGGCTACAAAGTTGGTTTGTACACCTCTCCTCACCTGCACGATTTTCGTGAACGCATTAAGATCAATGGCGAAATGATCACAGAAGAATATGTGATCGGTTTTACAAAACGTATTCAACCGCAGATCGATTTGATTGAACCTTCATTCTTTGAAATAACCGTAGCGATGGCCTTTGAATATTTTGCAAAAGAACAGGTGGATATTGCTGTTATTGAAACAGGATTGGGCGGAAGGTTGGACAGCACCAATATTATTACACCCGAGCTATCGGTTATTACCAATATCGGCTGGGATCATATGAACCTGCTTGGACATACACTGGAGAAAATTGCAAGTGAAAAAGCAGGAATCATCAAACAACAGATTCCGGTTGTTGTTGGCGAAACATTACCCGAAACAAAACCTGTATTTGAAGCAAAAGCAACAGCAATGCAGGCGCCATTGCATTTTGCATACGAACAGTTTTCAAATCTGAAAAAAGAAACAGTTGATCACAAGCTGCTGTTAGATATAAACGAAACTGCATCGAACAAACAATTGCATTACACACTCGATCTGCCGGGCATTTATCAAACAAAAAATATACTTACTGTACTTTCTGCTGTTCGACAACTGCAACAGCTAAATTTCAGCATTACAGAAGCGCATCTGCAAACGGCATTGGCTTCAACAAAAAAGATCAATGGCTTGCATGGTCGCTGGGAAGTATTACAAAGCAACCCAACGCTTGTGCTCGATGTGGGACATAATGAAGACGGCATCAAGCAAATTGTTGCGCAACTTGCAGAAAGCAGCTACAGGCAACTGCATATCATCATCGGTATGGTAAAAGATAAAGAAGTAGAAAAAGTGCTGGCCTTATTGCCACAAGATGCAAGTTACTATTTCACGAAAGCACATATACCAAGAGCATTACCCGAAACCGATCTGCAACAAAAAGCAGCAGCATTTAACCTCAATGGTATTTGTTTTGAAAATGTAAATGCCGCTATTGCAAATGCTTTACAAAATGCACAAAAAGAGGATTTGGTATTGGTATGCGGAAGTGTGTTTTTGGTTGGGGAAGTTGAATGGTCAATGGAACGTGGTGAATAGTGAGCAGCGCCGTACTTTGTAATTTGTACCTCGTAATTTTTAATACTTCAACTCTCCTATTTTTTCCAACGCATACATCAATGCTGTTACATGCATACTCTGTATGAGTTTGTTTTCACGCAGCAGTTGTTTTACTTCATCAATGGAACAAAGCAACACTTCAATATCTTCAGCTTCGTCGAGTTGTTGTTCTTTTACCTTAACACCACCTGTTGCCAGGTACACATGCATGAGGTTATTATTGGTTGATGGATTGGCAGATGTATTGCAGAGAAATTCGATCTTCTCAAACTGGTAACCGGTTTCTTCCAGTAATTCTCTTGCACAGGCAGCTTCGTAATCAACATCTGTTTTATCTACACAGCCACCGGGAATTTCTAAAATGGTTTGTCCCAAAGCATGCCGGTACTGCCGTACAAGAATGACCTGCTGATCGGTTGTAAGCGCAACAGCCGTAACCCAATCGGGAAATTCGTATACATAATACGGCTCCACAATTTTACCATCGGGCCGTTCGCATTTATCTACACGCAGCGTAAGCCAGTTATCTGTAAAAAGGTATTTTGAAGCGAGCGTCTTCCAGTTCATGATTGGTTCATTGTTTATTGTTCATGGTTCATAGTTAAGGCAGATCGGCTGCTATGAACCATCAGCCATGAACTATGAACTGATTTCACCATCCCATCCGCTCTCTTAATGCAGTAATATGTGCTGCATGATGTTTGCCATGCCACGCATACATGCCCAGCAAAAACCAGAGATCGAATTGTTTTTTTGATTGCGAGTGAATATAGGTCCGCTTAAAGTCTTCTGCACTTAAGTTTGCAAACAATACATGCAGCTTGGCATGTATGGTATGGATCATTGTAAGCGAAACATTTATGGGTAGCTGTGTATACTCCGCTGTCTTCGCCCATGCTTCTTCATCGTAGCCCATCACGGTTGGGTTCTCTTCTGTAAGCGTAAACTTTAAACGGCTCAATGCATTTAAATGACTGTCGCTTACATGATGCACCACCTGCTTCACCGTCCAGCCACCATCACGATAAGGCGTGTTCAGTTGTGCTTCATCTAAATTCTCAATTGCTTTTTCGAGTAAGCCGGGTAAGAATTTGATATCAGCCAAACGCTCTTCACGCAACGCATCGCTGTAAGGAGCAGGTTCGTATTGTCCAATGGGATAACGTAAGTCCATAATTGTTCATCGTTTATGGTTAATAGTTCATAGTCAATCCAATGTTCTGCCATCAGCTATTAACTATGAACCATCAACCGTTTCTTATTTCTTCACCGGAATTACTTCCAGCAGTTCCAATTCAAATACGAGTGTAGCACCACCTGGAATATCGCCACCGGCACCACGATCGCCATAACCATAATCACTTGGAATGAACAGTTGCCATTTACTGCCTGCAGGCATCAACACCACTGTTTGTTTCCAGCCTTCAATTAATTGGTTTAACGGATAGATTACAGGCTCTCCACGTTTATACGATTCATCAAAAACAAAACCATCGAGTCTTGTTCCTTTATAATGAAACTTGATGGTGTCTTCTAACAATGGTTTTGGTCCTGTACCCTGTGTAATAATTTTGTATTGAACACCACTTGGCAATTCAACCACACCGGCTTGCTTTTTATTTTCGGCAAGAAATTTTCTTCCTTCTTCTTTTACAGCGCCATTCTTTTTGGCCATGTATTCCTGTAATTTTTGTTGTATCGTCATGTTTGCAGTATTATCATCCATTAATGGTGTACCGTTTTTTTTCATTGCATCTGCAATGCCTTTGTTCAACGCAATGTAGCTGAGGTTTTCAATACCCTGTGCCTGCATGTTACCGCCAATGTTTAAACCAATAGCATAGCTTAAACTGTCAATACCGTTTCGTAACAATGGTTTGGGAGCTGCGGGTTTAGCCGCTGTTTTTGTAGTTGTTGTTTTTGCAGCAGGTTTCTTTACTGCAGGTTTTGAGCTTTGTGCTGTTGCAACAGTTGCAGCTAGCAACCCTACAGTAACAAAAGAAAAAATACGCATGTGCTTTGATAATTAAAATTTATTCGCCACGCAATGCATGGCCGGTTAGTGAAATAAAAACATCTTCCAGGTTGGCAGCTTTCATTTGCTTGGGTCGTTCAAAACCGGTTGCCAGCAATTGATCAATGAGCTTACCCGGTGTATCCAGCGCCACAATGTTTCCACTGTCGATGATGGCTACACGGTCGCAAAGATATTCGGCTTCATCCATGTAATGGGTGGTAATTATAACAGTGGTACCACGTGCCTGGATATTTTTTACCAGCTCCCATAAATTGCGTCGGGCTTGTGGATCGAGACCGGTAGTTGGCTCGTCGAGGAAAACGATCTTCGGTTCATTTATAAGTGTGGTGGCAACAGAAAAACGTTGTTTCTGTCCGCCACTTAACTCTTTAAATTTTGCCTTTGCCTTTTCTTCGAGATTAACGGTTTTCAACAGCTCCATCGCATTTACTTTGCGGTTATACAAACCGCTGAACAGCTGAATAAGTTCTGTAAGATTAAGCCCGGGATAGTAACCCGAAGTCTGCAACTGCACACCAATGATCTGCTTAATATCATTGAACTGTGTATCGAGGTTAAAACCATTCACCAGCACTTCACCGCTTGTTTTCTCTCTCAGCGTTTCAATAATTTCAAGTGTGGTTGATTTACCTGCGCCATTGGGTCCAAGTAAACCAAATATCTCCCCTTCATACACATCGAAACTAAGACCTTTAACAGCCCGGAAGTTTCCGTAGTTTTTAACGAGGTTCTTTACTTCAATTATTTTCTTCATTCTGCCTGCGAAGGTAAACGGAACAAGGCGGATTACGATGCATGCTTAGCTAAATATGTATCCAGCTCATCCATCATGTTTTTGCTGCCGATAAACATGGGCATACGTTGATGCAGTTCGGTTGGCTGTACATCAATAATGGGGATAATGCCATTGGTTGCTCTGCCTCCCGCCACTTCCATAATAAATGCAAACGGATTGCACTCGTAATTTAAACGGAGCTTACCGTTCGGACGATCGATTGTTCCGGGGTACATAAAAATTCCGCCTTTGATAAGACTGCGGTGCACATCGGCCACCATGCTGCCGATATAACGTTGCGTATACGGACCGCCGTTGCTTTTATCTTTTTTCTGGCAGGTATTGATGTATTCCTGCACGCCTTTTTCGTAACGGAAAAAATTACCGTGATTAACGGAGTAAATATTGCCATCGGGCGGACATTGAATATCGGGATGACTTAAACAGAATTCGCCAATAGACGGATCTAATGTAAACCCATTCACGCCCCTGCGTGTTGCGTACACCATCATGGTACTGCTGCCATACACCATGTAACCGGCAGCAACCTGGTTACGTCCTTTTTGCAGAAAATCTTCCTGTGTACAAGGCTTTCCTCTTTCGCTTACACGACGGTATACACTAAAGATGGTGCCGATGGAAATGTTTACATCAATATTACCACTGCCATCCAGCGGATCGAACATCACAACATATTTTGCGTTGTTGCTGATCTCATCATCAAACACCACAATATCATCCAGCTCTTCGCTGGCAATACCTGCACAGCTGATGCCGTGCTGCAATACTTTCATGAATTGATTGTTAGCAAAAATGTCGAGTTTCTTTACATCTTCGCCCTGAACGTTTACGCTGCCGGCATCGCCCAGTATATCTACAAGACCGGCTTTGTTTACTTCTACATTAACACGTTTGGCGGCAAGACCAAGATCCCGGAGCAGGCTACTCAGTTCACCTGTGGCTTGTGGGAAATTGCGTAACTGCTGGATGGTGAACTCATCCAGAGTTAATACTTTTCTGTTTACACTCATATAGCTATCGTTTAGAAATCGTTTGCGACAAATGTAAGGTAATAAGTACGATGATAAAACCGATCCTATACTGTCCTGCTGTTTTAACAACAGAAAACACGAAGCAGTCGCATCATCATTTATCTTTATCTGATGGAATGGTTACTCATTATTGCCGGAATTGTTCTTGCAGTTATAGGTATTGCAGGCAGTATATTGCCTTTAATTCCCGGGCCGCCGATTGCCTACGCAGGTTTATTACTGCAACAGTTAAGGAACGATGCGCCTTTCGGTACAGGCTTTCTTATATTTTGGGCAGCGATCGTGGTTGTTTCGTTGGTGCTCGATTATTTTATTCCTATTTGGGGTACAAAAAAATTCGGCGGAACAAAATACGGTGTATGGGGATGTACGCTGGGATTTATTGCTGCGTTCTGGCTCGGACCGTGGGGAGTTATTTTAGGTCCGTTTGCAGGAGCATTTATTGGTGAAATGATTGCACAGCAAAACTCAAACATTGCATTGAAAGCTGCATTAGGCTCATTTGTTGGATTTCTTGCAGGCAGTTTTTTGAAACTGATCATCTGCTTTTTTATGCTGTATTATATTGTTACAGCCATTTGATACTATCCCACTTTAAACGTAAAATACTTTTGCGAAAAATAACTGAAGGCCACTACAAAAAATGTTGTGCAGATCTTAGCTAACGTAGCATACATGTGAAAAGTTTCAACAAATACTTTCAGAAAAAAATAGTTCAGCAAAATTGCACCTACTACTACGATCATATACTTGGGTAGTTGGTCCCGTTTACGAACAGCACTGCCTTCAAACACTACATAACGACTGAGAAAAAAACCAACAGGAAACGTAATAATGAACGACATAAGGAAAGCAGCAATATGCGGGCTCAATGTCATAACGGGTGTATGCACCATCTCCTTATGTAAAATGAAATTATAGCTGATGTAAAACAGACTAATATCGAGCAAGGTATTACCTCCTCCACAGGCAGCATAACGAAAGGTTTGCAAAGGCATCAGCTTTTTGAATGGCGGATAAAACCAGTCAATAAACGCATGTATAAACGAAACGAAACTGTTAATCATGGAAGCGGCAAAGGTATAGAAAGGATGCCAGTTTCCGGTAAGCTCCCGAAAACCGGCATCATCTGGCTATTTTAAAAAAACAGGGCATTTAAAAACAGTTTGCTTGTACCAAACCAAAATGCACGGAAGTTCATATTATCGCTGTAAGTAATTACTTTACCACGGCCGATATTTTCAATATTCACAACAGCTGTTCCTTTTACTTTATCAACATAACTTTTATGCAGGTAACCGCTCTGCAATGGATTATCGGATAACAAAACAGGTGAATCGTACGGACTGTTATTCTGATCCATAAACAACGTATTTGCTTTAAAGATGCTCATCGTTTTTGTACGGAAACCATAGCAAAGCGGATGTGTATGATCAATACGTGCTTCAAAAATAGAACCGGGCATTTCACGAGCACGCATTTCATCGCTGCGCATGTTGTAGGGCAACATCAAAGTTGTATCTGTTTTACCATCGGCACTGCGGTAAATGGTACGGGTAATGCCCGCCGATGCAAGAAAACGTCCTGCACCTTCAAATGCCAAAACAGTGCCTCCATTGCTAATCCATGCACGGAGTTTATCCTGTTCTGCTTTTTCCATATTGCCATACGAACCTTCGGGCATAACAATAATATTATAGCTGCTGATATTTGCCGAACCAAAACGATCGAGTTCAATTAAAGACGAAGGAATTTTCATTCGCTGATCGAGCATATGCCAGATCTCTCCTGCATCGTTACTGCTGGTACCGTTACCTCCGAGCATCAGAATACGGGGCGTACGTGTAGCTACCAAACTGCCGCTGCCCAAATCAATTCCGCTAACAGATAACCCATTGTTCAACGCATATACCTGCACACCGGTTGCGGCAACATTTGTTTCAATAATACGCTGTATATCGTCTGCCGTTTTTGATTGAATGGCAACCGGAATAACAATGGTTCCGAATGTAAATTTCTTATTGCCGGTTGATGTAACCGATTCAAATTGCTGCGATGCAACTTTGGTAATAACTCCTTTCGATTGCAATGCATATAAAAGTTTCGGTGCATAAAAATCATCCCACTCAAAAGCATAGGCATACTTGCTGCTGCTGCCAATAATTGAGCCTGTTGGTTTCTTTACATCATCTACACTGTTACCAAGAGTTGGTACTGTTTTTAATTCAGCCGAAGGCAAACCCATTGCTAAAGGAAAAGTCCAACTGGTAATATCGTAGAACAAACTGTCTTCGTAATTCAATGTTTTTTCAAAAATGGTTTTTACCAGTTTAAACTGGCTTTGATTGGTTGGCACGATCCAGGAACTGCCGGGCTTAAAACTTTTTCCATCTGCATCAAGTGCCTGTTTGTTTTCGTAGATCTCGATCTTGTGTCGCTTCATCATTTCTAAAAACAAAGCATTGCGGCTTTGATCGTACGCATCGCCAAACACATATGCTTTTACTGCAGATGCAGCGGCTTCTGTTTTTACATCCTGGTAAAACTGTCGTTGGTAATCGAGCAATTCTTTGCGCATGTTGCGTGCAGCTTCCAGCGTGGATAATGCTGTTACAAACTGGTTGCGGATGGTAAAGCCAAACGTAAGCAAACCGTTTTCTGTTTGTTGCACATGCCCACGGCTACTCGCCTGTTCAAACAAAATACCAATACTGCCGTGTATATCGGGAAAAGTTGAACCTTTACCGTAATAGAAATCATCATACCCTTCCTTGGTAAAATAAAGCGAACCGATACTGTCTAAATATTTCGCATGATAGTTACCGATAGCGCCGGTAAGCTGTTGATTTTTCTTTGGTGTGTTGGGGTTTACACGACTGGGAACACCGGGTTGAAAAAAGAAGGTGGAGTTGCTGCCCATTTCGTGATGATCGGTTAAGATATTCGGGCGCCAGTCGTGAAAAATTTTCAAACGGTTCTGGCTTTCGGGCTGCTGTGCAGGCAACCAGTCACGGTTCAGATCGAACCAGTAATGATTGGTTCTGCCACCGGGCCATACTTCATTGTATTCTCTTGTGTTGGGATCGCTTACCAAAGTTGCACTCTTGTGCATATTTACCCAATTGGAAAAACGATTCAAACCATCAGGATTAAAAGAAGGATCTAAAATGATGACTGTATTCTCCAGTAATTCATCAATTGCTTTTCCTTGTGCAGCTGCTAAATGATAAATGAGCAACAGACTCATATTTGCACCGCTGGGTTCGTTACCATGTATACTGCAACCGATCCATACTACTGCGGGCATATCGGCGGTATTTAATGAAGTGCTTTTTACAGGATCGCTTAACTGCAGATGCTGCTGCCGGATGCTTTCAAGCTTTGCATGATTGGCAGGCGTTGTAATAAACAAAGCCAGCTGTTGTCTTCCTTCGTGTGTAGTACCTGTAACTGTCAGTGTAACCCTGTCGCTCGCCGCATCAACTGTTTTCATGTACGTAACAAGGCGGTCGTGGGTAATGTGCCACTCGCCTACATCGTGCCCTACAACCGATTTAGGTGTTGGCACCGAACTGTTATATGAAACATTGGCTGGTAAATAATACGAAAGCTGTTGTGCACTTACCTGTAAGCAACAGGCAAGCAGGGCCGTAATAATAAATTTTCTCATGCAATTGGTTTGTAAGCCGAATATAAGGAAGAAACGATTTGAAGAAATTTGAACAGTGCTTCTTTATGATGATTGGTAAGAGGCAATTTGGTGGTAATTTTGTAAAAAAGAATTATGCGTTTTTGGATGATGAGTTTGTTTGTACTGCTGATGGCTTGCAACAGTGGTGCACAGGAAGCAAAAGAAATACCGGTAGATGAGTTTGAAAAAGGACTTGCGCAGGCAAACATACAATTGCTCGATGTACGTACTGCAGGCGAATATCGTTCCGGTCACTTAAAAACAGCATTGCAGGCTAACTGGAACGATCAGAAAGAATTTACTGAACGTACCGCTTCATTAGACAAAGAAAAAACCGTTTATATCTATTGCCTCAGTGGCGGACGTAGCCATGCTGCCGCTGAAAAGTTGCGTGCCAATGGTTATAAAGTAGTTGAAATGTCCGGAGGCTTCAATGCATGGAAGCGTAATCATAAACCGGTTGAAGGTGCATCGAACGAAAAACAAATGACGATGGATGATTATCAACAACAGCTAACAGGCAAAGAATATGTGCTGGTTGATTTTGGTGCAGAATGGTGCCCGCCCTGCCGTAAAATGGAACCCATCGTTAATAATTTTTTAGCTGCGAATAAAAGCATTTCTTTTTTTAAGATCGATGGTGGTGTGCATACCGATTTAATGAACATGTTGAATATAGACGGCTTGCCCACTTTTATCCTACTTAAGAACGGAATGGAAGTGTGGCGTTACAAAGGCGTGCTTACAGCAGAAGAGTTAAATGCAGTTTGGCAATCGAAAAAAACAGGTACGGGCAAATAACAGGTTTATTTATTTTACGTTTAACACAGCAATTCTCGTTTCAACTTATACACACATGGAAGTAGCTCCAACCAATAAAAAAGCATGGTACCGCAGTTGGTTTAATTCGCCTTATTACCATCAACTCTATTTTCAGCGAGATGAACAGGAAGCGGCCGCTTTTATTGATCGTTTGGTGGAAAAATTAAATCCACCTGCATCAAGCCGAATGCTTGATGTTGGTTGTGGTCGTGGACGACACAGTATTCAACTTGCAGCAAAAGGTTTTGAGGTAACGGGTATCGACATCAGCGAAGACAGTATTGCTGAAGCCAAGCAGAGTGAAACAGATAAACTGGATTTTTTTGTACACGACATGCGTCTTCCCTTCCGGATGAACTATTACGACTACGCATTTAATTTCTTTACCAGCTTTGGTTTTTTCCGTACACGTCGGGAGCATGACAATGCCATCCGCACCATTGCACAATCTTTAAAAACAGGCGGCGTTTTTGTAATTGATTACCTGAATGCACACTTCATCGAAAACCATTTACAATACAAAGGCGAAGTAGAGAAAGACGGCGTAACATTCAACATCACCCGTTGGCTCGATGAAACACATTTCTACAAAAAAATTATTGTGGAAGACGAGGCTAATCTCGAAGAGCCGTTAGAGTTTACTGAAAAAGTTGCCAAATTTTCGCTCGGCGATTTTAATGATATGTTTGCTTTTCATAACCTGCAGATACAGGATGTGTACGGCAGTTACAACTTTGATCCGTATCATGTAAGCAACTCGCAACGGTTAATTATTGTGGCGAAGAAGGTGAAGTAATGAATGATGAATAATGAGTGATGAGTAGTATGAGGGGCTTCTTACTTCTTACCTCTTACCTCTTTCTTCTGCCCTACTTCTTATTATTCAACAACATCCAGCGTGAGCTTTCGTACAAGGCAATGGTTTCGGTAGCAAGATGCTTTTTAATGCTTTCGTATTTCTCTGCAGGCAATGGAACTGTATTAAATCGCACAGGTATCAAAGTATCTTTTTGCAGATTCATATTAAGAATGTAATAGAAATCATTGTTTACCAAACCGATCTTTCCTTCATCGTGGTGAATGATAAATGCAAAATCTTTTGCGCCCTGTTTACGTAACAGATCTCTTCCAATGGTTGTGTTGGTATATGGCTGGTTCAGCAAACCTGCTATCGTTGGCAATACATCAATCTGGCTTACCGCTTCTTTTCTTTTTTCGGGTTTAATAAAACCAGGTGCATAAAACAGTAAGGGAATATGTTCATCTGTTAAGCGTTCGTTTGTCCAAGCATCAGGATACAATGCTTTTGCATTACCCTTTACACCATGATCGCCAACAAAAACAAACAAGGTGTTTTCAAACCAGGGTTCTTTTTTTGCAGCTTCCATAAACTGGCGGATGCTGTAATCGGTATAACGAAGCACTTGCAACTCTCCCTGCGAATCAAATCCATATTTCTGCAACTCTTCTTCCGAAACAGCTATTGAACCAACAGCGGCACTGTCTTCTACCGGTAATACAAATGGACGGTGATTATCGGCTGTTTGTATAATGGAAAAGAAGGGTTTTGTTTGTTGCGACAAAACTGCGTTCGCCTCTTTAAACAAATTATTATCGCTGATGCCCCACACATTAAACTTCGGGCTTTTGTACATGCCTTCTTCAAACAAATGCAATCCATCAACATTCTGCACCAATAAGCCTTTGAAGTTGTTGAACTCACTGTTACCACCAATGAAATAAAACTTTTCATGTTCTGTAAATGCATTTACAATCGTATGCTGATCGATGGCTGCTTCATTTCTTGTTGAGAACTTACTCAACTGCACATCGGGTATACCTGTTAACAATGCAAATACACCACGTGCTGTACCAAAGTGTGGCGAAAAGCAACGTTCGAACAACAAGCCTTCGTTCGACAATTGTTGCAGATAGGGTGTTGCATTTAAAGGATTTCCACTTAAACTTGTTTTGTACATGCTCAGCGATTCGCAAAGAACCAGCACAACATTCATTTTACGTGGTTGTTGCAAAAACGTTTCCTTCCGTTTAAAATCGAGCAACTGATTCTCTGCCGGCAACTGTAACAGTTGTTTCATTGTTTCAAACTGCATCTTTGCATGACTTACATCTGCAAATGGTTTGCGGAAACGAAGTGTAGTGAAAAAATTCTCCAGCGGATTCAATGCCAGGTAGGCTTTAAAATTATCGCCCAATCGAAAAGCATCTTTCCACATCAAGGGTTTTGCCGGGTTAAATCCTGCAATACCAACAACCAAAAGTAAAATCATCCATACAGCACGCATGGGCTTAAACGGATGTTTGAGTGTGTGTACTTTTGCATGACTTCTGTGAAAGAAACGATACAGCAAATAGATAATTACCGAAAGCAACAGAAATATCCAGAACAAAGGGTACGATTGCCACAGCATGCTCATTGAAATTGCAAAGTCTTCAATAAAGTTGAGGGCACTTGCATTAAGACGGGTTTCTACATAATCGAAATGACCAAAATCTGCACCAAAGAAAAATAAAAGAAAGCTACTGACGATAACAAGGTAATAGATCCAGAATTTTTTATGTGCAGATGATTGAAACGGAGAAAACTTCTTTAAACTACCTGCAATAAGGATGGGCGAAAGCAGAATGCATACCCAACGGAGATCAAAACGTAATCCCATCAGAAAAGAAGGAACAGCATCGGAAAAGCTTACATCATCCGGACGAAACGAAAAAAAAGTGAGCACCCGCATAATGCTGAAGCCCAACATAAAAAAAACGAATAATTGTAAAACCCAGCGTGATGTGGGCGGTAATTGAAAGCGATGACCCATAGTTTCCTAAAGCAATGGGCAAAAGTAGAAAGAATTCTGTTTAAACAGCTTTTATTCCATAAGTGGTTTGCTATATTTGACAGTATCATGGTAAAAGCCCTGCTCGACTTTGACCGTTCGCTATTCGGCATCATTAACCAAAAATGGAGTAATCCACTCTTTGATGCTGCTATGCCGTTTATCCGCAACCAGTTTTTCTGGGTACCCGTTTACCTTTTTTTGCTGTTGTTTATGTTCTTAAACTTTCGCAAAAAAGCATTGTGGTGGGTTTTGTTTTTACTTGCAGGCTTTGCATTAACCGATATTCTAAGCGCTCAGTTACTTAAACCACTTATTGAACGCCCCCGCCCCTGCGCCGATGTGTTTACTTCCGATACTGCACGTATGTTAATACCCTGCAGTTACAGTTTCAGTTTTGTTTCATCGCATGCAGCCAACCATTTCGGTATTTCGATGTTTGTGTTTCTTACATTAAAGCAGGTAGGTATCCGTTATTTATGGTTGTTATTTTTATGGGCCTTTTTGGTTTGTTATGCACAGGTATATGTTGGTGCACATTTCCCGATTGATGTGTTGGGCGGTGCTATATTGGGTTTGTTCATCGGTCATAGAACTGCACTTATTTTCAACAAACAGTTTGGGCCTTTACAACTAAGCTGATTCTTTCTTATTTTCACTTAAACAAGCAGTTAGATATAAGGATTGTATCTTTACGCTTTCACTACAATGGAGATATTTATATTACTCGCTCTTATTTTCTTAAACAGCCTGTTCGTTATAGCTGAGATCTCGTTGGTTTCAGCACGCCGTACCCGACTCGAAATTTTTGCTTCAAAAGGTAAAAGCAGTGCACGCACAGCACTTGAACTGTCAGAAAATCCCGAAGTGTTTCTTTCTGCAGCACAAATAGGCATTACGCTCATTGCTATTTTAACGGGTGTGTACTCCGGCGAAAAATTCGGTAAAGACCTTGAACCTGTTTTTGCAGGCATACCGCTGCTTAAAGAATATGCAGAAGAAATTGCAACCGGTGTAATTGTTGTGATTGTTACAATTCTTTCTATTATACTGGGCGAACTTGTTCCTAAACGTATTGGTTTAATTAATGCCGAAAAAATTGCGATGGCGGTGGCTAAACCAATGAAGGCTTTTGCAACCGCAGTTGGGCCGCTGGTTTGGTTTTTAAACAGCAGCACCAATTTAATTTTTCGTTTGCTGAATATTAAAACAGTATCAGATACACAGGTTACGGAAGAAGAAATTAAAGCCATCATCAGCGAAGGAACCGAACAGGGTACCATTGAAGAAGCCGAACAGGAAATTATTGAACGGGTGTTTCATTTGGGCGACAGGAATATTACTTCGCTTATGACACACCGTAATGATATTATCTGGTTCGATGTAAACGATAACGAATCATCCATCAAAGAAAAAATTGTAACACAACCTCACTCTATTTATCCTATTTGCGATGGCGATCTGGATGATATTAAAGGTTATGTTTCTATTAAGGATCTGTATGTGTCGGATGATTTTACTTTGTTTAAAGATCTGATGAAGCCTGCTTTGTTTGTTCCGGAAAACAACTCTGCTTACCAGGTGCTGGAAAAATTCAAGCAGGGCAAAATACACAGTGCCTTTATTGTGGATGAATATGGAAGTGTAGAAGGCATGATTACCTTAAACGACATTCTTGAAGCCATCGTTGGCGATTTACCCGAACCCCACCAGGACGATTATGAAATTATTAAACGGGATGATGGCAGCTTCCTCATTGATGCACAAATACCATTCTATAACTTCCTTTCCCGTTTTGAAAAAACAGAATGGATGAATGAAGGCGAACAGGAGTTTGACACGCTTGCGGGCTTTATTTTACATGAGCTGGAACGCATACCACAGGCGGGTGATAAATTTGAGTGGAAAGGATTCTCCTTTGAAATCATGGATATGGACGGACATCGTATTGATAAAATACTGCTGGAAATACCCGACGATATGAAAGATGATGATGATGAATAAAATTCATCCCATGTAATTATTCCGCCTCAATTACATAAACAACCGAACTGCATTTTTCTTTATTAAATAAGGCACTGAGGTTTGAACGGAAACCATTCCACACAGCTTTTACAAAATTTCCGCCGATATACTTTTCGCTGAGCATAGCAATATAAAAACTGTCGAACCACATACGTTTAGTATCTATCACTTTTAATCCATGCCGTTTCATTAAAGTCCGCATCGATTGTGGGGAAAAATGATACAGATGACGTGGCACATCGTAGGCAGCCCAATTGGCACCATATATTTCGCAATCTTTACTGGTATAGTTTGGCACTGCTACAATTAATTTAGCCTTCGGTGCAAGAATAGCTTTTATGCGGGCAATGTATTCATCTAACTGGTGTACATGCTCGAGCACATGCCACATGGTTATTACGCTGTAGGTAGCGTCTGGCAAACGAAACAATTCATCCGACGGATAAATATCAACATTGTATTTTTTTACAGCCAAAGCCCTTGCTTCTGCATCCGGCTCCAAGCCTACCACACTCCAGCCTGCTCTTTCCATCGTATGCAAAAAAGTACCTGTTCCGCTACCAATATCAAGCAACATTCCTACCTGTCGTTTCGATGCCCGTTTTACCAGCTTTTCTTTCGACATCATTGTAAAAAAACGGGCGGTATGGTAAATGAAATTTACCAGCCCCTTTTTTGTATCGCTGTGCGATATATAAGCCGACGAGTTATAATATTTCTGAATAAGTTCTTGCGAAGGAGCATCTGCTGTAAAACGAAAGCCGCAATCAGCACATTCGCTGATGGTAAAACTCTCCTGTGTTACAGTATGGTCTTTAGCAGATAAAACCGGTCTTACAGATTCACCTTTACATACCGGACAAGAAGGATAATTTACATGAAAGCTCATAAATGGGGCAGTTCTGGTCTGGGTCATGGGATTAATGAATTTTATACAATGCAGGCATTTCCTTAAGCTTTAGTTTTTCGCTGTTGCCCTGCCTGTTCCATTGTTGTGAACGATTACTTAGGGTGAACAAAATAGTAACTAAAGCAATCAAGAACAATACCAAAGCTAACACCCACCAAAAATTGAGGGTTTTTCTTGACCGGCTGTACAGTAATTCTTCCATTTCCACATTCGTTTTTTCCTGCTCGCCTACACGTATGGAATGCTGCGCATTTTTACGAATAATCTTTTCGGCAGTTACCGGTGGCCGTTTAACTGCTTCAAAAGCAGAAACGAAATAGATCTGCTGGTCTTTCTTTGAGAATTGTCCAACTTTCTCCCAGGTCAATTCTGTTTTATCAGATAATGTACGGTGAAACGAATCGGAAAGATGTTGAAGCTGTTCTTTTACCTCCTGCTGCGAAATTCCGTTCTGTTTTTGCACCCACTGCTCAAACAAAACATCATCGCTCCCCTTCGAATCGAAATGAAGAATATGCTCAGGAGCATGCAACAACCTGTTCGGAAAGTCGAGACGTGCCGGCAACTCTTCAATCGAAAAAGTACCAATGCCTTTTATTGAAACCTGCTTTTTAAATGTGAGGTATTGTGCTACCAACTCAACCATCTGCTTATTGTTGCTTTTGGTCAAAAGTAAGTCTTATTCCTGCAAGTAAGTTAAATCCAACAACCTGGTAATTATTCCAGCGCTGATAGCTGTTGTTGAAAATGTTATTAAACTGTCCCCAAACACTTATGAGCGGATGTACTTTAAACTCTACACCGGCATTTAAATCAAAAGCCGCAGGTAAACGGTCGGAGTTACCGGCAATATCTTTTCGGTAAGCTGCCCCCTGCCATGCAAACAGATCGGTCTTCACCATTATTTTCTTCGAAGGCTGCCATCGAAAAGCGGTTGTAAACTCAATTGGCTGTATATGCCATGGACGGGCTTCATCCTGTTGATTCAGGAAATTATAAATATCCACTTTTGCACTTGCATTAAACTGATCTTGCAACACAAAACCCATTTCGGCCTGCGTATGCCACGCCTGCAATTTTCCTTCACGCACAACCTCAAACAAAGCAGGTGTTATATGATTGCTGTACAAAGGCAGGTTAAGATATTCTGTAAAACCTGTTGTAACACGATAGTTGAACGAATTGGCCAGTGTTCCTTTAAAACCGCCGTACAGTTCTGTAATGCGAGTATTGTATTGTGATGTTGGTTGGTTGATCCATGGATTTTCCGAAGCAAGGAACATGTAATTGTTCTTGCGTACATAAGCCGACCATCCGGCAGTAAGAATGATTTTCTTCTCTTGCAAATGCGCATCAATCAACACGTCTGGAAGTACATTCAGTTTACCCTGATCCCATGTAGGGCGGATACCAGCTTTAATATACAATCTTGAAGTCTTGAGCATAGCAGCAGCATTCAGGAAAAAAAGATTGTTGCTGTAAGCTGTACCACCGGTTGGAGTGTATGTTGTAAGATCTGCATTTGCTCTTACCAATAAACCAAAACTGTTACCAAAGCGAACTTCAACAGGCAGATCTAATACGCCGTTTGTTTCTGTACTGCGTGTATCGCTGAATACATTGATATTAAGATCGGGATTATAGCTGATGCCAAACCTGTTTACAAATGCATTGCGCACGCCTGCACGGATATTGATGGTTTGATAAGGCTTCTTCAACGAATCGTCTTTACTGTTTATAAACGAAGCATCAGGTCCGTACAGAAAAGATGTTTGATTTTGATAACCGGCTTTACCATACACTTCCACTTTATTTACAAGCGTGTTGAGATTGGCTGAGAATGCTGTATTGCTGAAACGTTGTACCCGCAATTTTCCTTTTTGTGAAAGATGATTGGCAAAAATGGTGAAGTTGGTTTTCTTACCATCGCCGATTGAAAAACCTGCATCGATCAACGGTGTATTGTAGTTGCCATAACCGGCTTTAATATAATTACTGTTGTGTGCCTGTCCGGCAGAATCAATTTGCAGATTCATTGGTTTTAGGCCAACAGGCTGCAGGTTAAAGAATAAATTCTGTACCGGTATCTGGTAGGTTAATGCGGGTGCTTTTGTATCGGGAGCCGGCGGTGTTGCGTTAAAATTCAGCTTCACTGCATTTTTTAATACAGGTTTGAATGCTGAAATAATTTCAACCGAATTTTTCTTACTGGTATCCTGCGCAATGGCCGATACTGTAAGTAAACCGAAAACAAAAAGAAATATATTGTATTTGTACATGTTTGTTGTTGCTTTATACTGATCTGCTGTTAATGCGTTGCTTCCTGTTGTATCCGTCAGTCGGTGCGTTCGAACTTCGTACTTCTAACTTCATACATTATTACCCATCCACCTTCGAATTCTTTTTCTCTTCTTCTGTTACCTGTTGCAACTTGGTTTCAGCTTCCTGTTTCAACTGCGGGTTGGTTGCATTTTCCACAATACTCTTGAAGGTTGCTTTGGCATTGAAGTAATCTTTCTGTTTAAAATAAATATCGCCTAACATAATGTACGATTTGGTAACCCAATAATCGTACGATCCGCTTTTATTAATTACTTCAAACGCTGCTTTCTCCGCATTGGTCAAGCTGTTGAGATCGAAGTAGCATTTTGCAATTTCATAGCGTGCTTCTGCAGCCCACTCACCTTTATTAACAGTTACAACTGCACGGTACGATTGTATGGCAAGGTCGAATGCATTATTCAATTGATGATTACGGCCTGTTACCAGGTTCGACAATGCTTTATCATCGTTACCTGCTCCCTTTGCAACCAACAGCTCTTTTGCAACATCCGCTGCCTGTTTGTATTCTTTTAATTGATAATGGCAGCGCAACGATCCTCGCAATGCTTCCAGCCTGCTGTCGTCTGTTGTAGCAACATTGCGGAGTATATCGTAATACGGTTGTGCTTTTGCATAATCTTTCAGCTCGAAATAATAAGAACGTGCAGCAATCAACGCACTTTTTTCTGCATATTGACTGCTGCCCTGGTTGGCTACATATTCATAACCGGGCAATGCACTCTTCCAATCTTTACGTGCTGTGTAACATTCGCTGCGGTTGTAATGTGCATCAATGGCATGTGCTCCGTTGGGGAAACGGTTAAGATAATTGGTGATCTGTTCAATTGCACCCGTACAATCGTTGTTGTTGATCTTTACTTCAACAGCTGCATAGGCTAATGAATCGGCTTCACTTGCAGAAATATTTTTGCCGGTTGAACGGATAAATGCTTCGTACTCCTGCGGCTTACCCATCTCTACATAAATATCACGGATGTTCTCCAACGCAAAAGCAGCTTCTTCACTATTTGGATACTGTTGCAGTAATTTTTTGTATTGATCAAGCGCTTCCTGGCGTTTATTTAAATTGAAATAACATACACCAAGCTGTAACAGCGCACTTTGTTTGAAGCCTGTATTTTGCGGAGCACTGATTACATTGTTGAGAAACGGAATAGCAGCCTGGAATTTTTCATCTGCCATATAGGTCTTCGCAATTTCCATATTGGCATCGGGAATTAAGTTACTCCTGGGGTACAAACGTTGAAGAGTAGACAACTGATCGATTTTTGATCGACTGTTGTTTACACCCGACAGCATTGCTTTTTGATACAATGCATAATCTGCATTGGGCCAGGAATAATCCAGCGCCTGCTGATACATACTCAACGCCTGCTTGTAATTCTTCTGCATAAAATAACAATCGGCCAAACGTATATACGCATCCTGGTCAATTGGTGCAGAGTTTAATGCAATACGGCCAACTGCTTTCTGAAAAAAGCCCTGCGCTACAATAAAGTTTTCTTTACGCAGGTAACAATAGCCCATGTTATAATTGGCTTCTTTTGTAGTTGATTCGCCCATACCTGCATTACCGCTTTGCAAAAATTTATCGTAGAAACGAATGGCATCATCGAGCCGGTCGTTTTTATAAGCAATCTCTCCTTTCCAGAAATTCGTTAACGGTAACACCGGTGCATTGTAAGGATCTTTCAGAATTTTATCGAGCAACTGTTCAGCTTGGTTCAGCTGTCCATCATTAATTAATTCTGCTGCACGGCCATACAACATACGTGGATATAAACGCTTGGCTGCATCCGAAGGATCTGTAAGCGATTCCATTAATGTAATGGCATCTTTGTAGTTACTGGTGCCCGTTAGCAATCCTACCAACAATTCTTTAGCCTCGTTGGTGTAAGTACTTCTGGGATATTCGTTGAGGAAACGTTTAAACTCACTGATGGCCACCCCCTGGTAACCTAACTCGTACGAAAGCTTGGCGTAATTAAACAGCGATACTTCACGTTGTTGCTGATTGCTGCTGTTAGCTGCACAAAAAGCAAAGGCATTACGGGCATTTTCTTTTTGATTGGTTTTTAAATAAGCATCGCCCAGCAAATACATTGCACTCTGGCTAAGCGAATCTTCACTGCCACTTAACTGCTTAAATCCATCAATAGCTTTTGTAAGCTGGTTATTTTGATAATAACAAAAACTCAACTCGTATAGATCCTGGCGGGTAACCTTCTCCGATTTGTTTACATATTCTTCCAGCAACGGTAATGCACGCTTGTAATCTTTCTTTTCAAAATAGGCATGCCCGAGCAGTTGCTTCATTTCAAGATCGTACAGAATATTCGGACGCTTTACTGCATCTTCCGCAATTTTAATAGCCTTGTCTTTTTCTCCACGGAAATAATAAATGGAAGCAATGTAAAACGGAACGATCTTTCCATATTCAGGGTGATCTTTTACTTTTTCAAAACAGCCCAATGCTTCGTTGTATTGTTTATCGTTGTAAGCAATAAAGCCATAGTAGTAATTCGCATCGAGGTAATATTTATCGGTTGGCAGTTGACGGATTGTATTAAAAAGCGGCTTTGCCTGCTGGTATTGCTTTAATGTAAAATAGCAGTAACCTATTCTGAATTTCTGCTCCGATATCTGTTCGTTATTTAAACTGGCGATGTTGGCTTTTTCGTAAAACTCCAGTGCATCGGTAAACTGTTGCTTTCGGAAATAGTAGTTACCTAAATGAAAACTGAGCTGTTGCGTGCGGGGCTGGTTATGCACCACCGTTATAAACTCACGGCTGGGTGCAACTACCCTTTCATCGTTTTGCTGTAAACCACAAGCCAGCAGGTAATAATCAATTTCCTGCACCTGTATGCCGCTGTTAAGTACAGTAGATGTTTGTACTTCCTGCTTTAACTCACGTAAAAGCGGTAGTGCAAGACTGTATTGATCGTTAAGAAAAAATTCCTGCGCCTGTTTAAAGCGTGCCTGGGGATCGTTATTGATTGCTGTTGTTTGTGCAGTTAACTGCAAGGTAAAACTGCAACATGCAATTAACAGAATGTAAGTAATGCGGCTGTTCATTAGCGGGTAAACGTTCATCGTTGGCAAATATTTTATCCGTTCTCTTAAAGTCTGTTGTACCGGGTAAAGGTAAACTCTCCGTTACCGTTCAAACACCATTCCAGATTTTTGTGGATAAAAGTTTGTGTTCCGTTAATTTCGCAAACGAAATCAATATACATGAACAAAACCCTGCTGTAATGCTTACCTGTACAGCAACTAAACTACAACGTTCGTATGAAGAAACTTTTGTCCATCAACTATTCGGCTACAGCTTTTAACATTTCCTTTTTATTATTAAGGCTCGTGTTCGGCATCAGTTTGTGTGTAAACTATGGTTACGATAAGCTGGTAAATTTTGCTGACAGGAAGGATCATTTTGTAAATCTCTTCGGCATAGGCAGCACCACTACACTTGTATTGGTTGTTTTTGCAGAGTTCTTCTGCTCTATTTTCGTTGCCATTGGTTTGTTTACACGTTTTACTGTTATTCCCATTATCATCGCAATGGGTTACGCATTTTTTGTTGCGCACAACAGTGCCTTGTTTGCAAAAGGAGAAGTGGCAGCCTTGTATTTAACCGGCTTCTTTGCAATTCTGTTATGCGGTCCCGGCAAAGCAAGTGTTGATGGATTAATTAAGTAAATAGCGCAACCTATCTGTTGCACCCCAGCAATGTTTAACAGCGAAACAACGGTACGAGTGCGTTATGCCGAAACCGACCAGATGAATGTGGTATACCACGGCAATTATGCACAATACTTTGAAGTTGCCCGTGCTGAAGCGATTCGTGAATTGGGTTTTACCTACAAAGAAATGGAAGCAAGTGGAGTTGTAATGCCCATTGTGGAGCTGCATACCAAATTTCTTCGGCCGGCGAAGTATGATGATTTGCTTACGATTAAAACACAGCTGCGGGAATTACCCACCGATCATCGCATCGAATTTCATCACGAAGTATATAACGAAGAAGGAAAATTATTAACCATCGGCCGGATAGTCCTGTATTTTCTTGATGCAAAAACGATGGCCCGCAGTACAATGCCCGAAGCTTTGGCACAGCACGTTCGTCCCTATTTTAACAAAGGTTGAGTAACTTGTACTTATCCCCTCTTTCAATTAATTTTAAAGTATGGATAATCTTGTAAAAGAGCCGGCTCCCAAATACAATTTCATTTCGCCCAAAGAATACCTTGAAATGGAACGTGCTTCCGATGAGAAGCATGAGTATTTCGACGGGCAAGTGTATAACATGAGTGGTGCGAGTTTAAAGCACATCAAAATCGCTGTTAATCTTACAATACAGATCGGCAAATTTCTCGAAGACAAAGAATGTAATGTGTTAGCAGAAAATATGAGAACCACCAATGCAGACAGAAGCTCTTACATGTACCCTGACGTAATTATTGTTTGTGGAAAAGAAGAACTGGAAGACGATAAGTTTGATACTCTTTTAAATCCTGCCGTTATTTTTGAAATACTTTCTCCCTCTACGCAAAATGTAGATAAAGGAAGAAAACTTTTATATTATCAGTTGATCCCTTCACTCAAGGAGTATTTTATGATTGATACAATAAAACAACGCATTTATATTGTCAAGAAGCAACCAGATGGCAAATGGGTTTACAATACACCGGTTGAAGGTGATAAAAGCATTTTGATCGAAACCATACAATTCAACCTTCCACTCTCAGCTATTTACAAAGGAACAGGCATTTAATTATTATGATGAATCAACAAATCTATGCCTCCATTATTACCATTGGGGATGAATTATTGATCGGCCAAACCATTGATACCAACAGTGCGTGGATGGCACAAGAGCTGAATAAGATCGGTGTTTGGGTAAAACGGAGAGTTGCAGTTGGCGATAAAAGAGAAGACATTTGGCAGGCACTGGATGAAGAAAGTGAACATGCACAAATTATCCTGCTTACAGGTGGCCTCGGCCCTACTGCCGATGATATTACCAAGCCTTTATTGTGCGATTATTTTGGCGGCAAAATGATTATGGACGAAAATGTACTGCAGCATGTAACTGCAATCTTTCGCAAACTGAACCGACCCATGATCGACCGCAATATCAAACAGGCAGAAGTGCCCGATGTGTGTACTGTTTTAATGAACAAGCGGGGTACAGCACCCGGCATGCTTTTTCGCAAGGGTAACTGCATTTATGTTTCTATGCCCGGTGTACCACATGAAATGAAGGGCTTAATGCAGGATAAAGTGTTGCCCTTATTACAAAAAGACTTTCATCTTCCGTTTATCCTGCACCGTACATTGTTAACCGCAGGTGTAGGCGAATCGTTTCTGGCCGATAAGATTAACGAATGGGAAATTGCATTACCTGCACATATTAAACTGGCTTACCTGCCTAATTATGGCATGGTTCGGTTGCGTTTAACTTCTACGGGTAACGATGAAAAAAAACTCAGTCAGGAACTTGACGAACAGTTTACAGAACTGCAGCAACAGGTTGCAGAACATATGGTGATAAACGAAGACATTACCTTAGAAGAAGCGCTTGGCAAATTACTCCTGAGCAAAAACCAAACAATGGCAACTGCCGAAAGTTGCAGCGGTGGATATATTGCACATTTACTTACTTCTATTCCCGGCTCATCGGTTTATTTTAAAGGAACAGTTGTAGCATATGCCTACGATGTAAAAGAAGATGTACTGGGTGTAAACCATGAAACACTCGAAGTAAAAGGTGCTGTTAGCGAAGAAACTGTTCGGGAAATGCTTACCGGCTTGTTAAACACCACCACTGCCGATTATGGCATTGCAACAAGTGGTGTTATGGGGCCCGGCGGCGGCACAACCGATAAACCGGTTGGTACTGTATGGGTGGCCGTTGGTACCAGAGAAAAAGCAATTGCAAAAAAACTGTATTTCCGTTTCGACCGTTTAAAAAATATTGAGTTAACAGCTGCGCATGCGATGCTATTGCTCTACCGTTTTATTAAAGGCGACAACTTGAATTAGATCGTCAATCCTTACCTTTGGCCCGATTAACGATTGTTTGTCCAGCTTTCCGGTGCGGCTTTCAGCAAGCTGATGGTTGCAGTGTTGCACAAGTGAGTGACACAACCGGTGATGAACAGAGATGCTGTAGCCGGCGAAACAAAAAATAAAACATCAAAACTCATTTATGGCTTTAGTTGATTTAGTGATGCCCAAACTTGGTGAAAGTATTATGGAAGCAACCATTTTACGCTGGCACAAAAAACCGGGCGACAGTATTAAAATGGATGAAACGGTGCTTGATATTGCTACCGATAAAGTAGACAGTGAAGTACCAAGCACTGCAGAAGGTGTTTTAAGCGAATTGTTGTTTAATGAAAATGATGTTGTGCCTATTGGTGCTGTTATTGCCCGTATAAAAACAGGTGCGGCAGAAACAACTGTTACAACTGCTCCTGTACATACGCCGGTTGTGGAATCGGTTGTTGAAGTTGTAGAAGAAGATGCTGCAATTCCTTATCAACCTGCCGGTGCAAGAGTAAGTGCGCCTGCAAATGGTATTCGCTTTTATTCTCCGTTGGTGTTGAATATTGCTGCACAGGAAGGCATTGGCATGGCTGAACTGGAAAAGATTCCCGGCACAGGTAACGACGGCCGGGTTACCAAACGTGATATTCTGCAATATGTGGGTACACGTAAAACCGGAGCTGCCAGCTATTCGCCGCAAGCTGCAAGCAAAGAAGAGGTATTGGTTGTGCCGATGAACAGAGTTGAAACAGCAGCAAACAATAATGTTCCTGCTCCTGCTGCATCTACTGCACCAACTGTTTACAGTGGTAATGTAGAGATCATTGAAATGGATCGTATGCGCAAACTTATTGCCGACCACATGGTAAAGAGCAAGCATACCAGTCCGCATGTTACAAGTTTCAGCGAAGCAGATGTAACCAACCTGGTACAGTGGAGAGATAAAATGAAGAAAGAGTTTGAAAAACGTGAAGGAACAAAAATTACGTTTACACCACTCTTTATTGAAGCAATCACAAAATGTATTAAAAAATATCCGCTCATTAACAGTTCTGTTGATGGCGACAGAATTATTGTAAAGAAAGACATTAACATTGGTATGGCTACAGCTTTACCAAGCGGCAACTTAATTGTTCCTGTTATTAAAAATGCAGATCAGTTAAACCTTGTTGGTTTAACCAAGCAGGTAAACAACCTTGCAGATGCTGCCCGTAATGGTAAGTTGAAAGCTGATGATACTGTTGGCGGTACATTTACTTTAACCAACGTTGGCACTTTCGGAAGTTTAATGGGCACACCAATTATTAATCAGCCGCAGGTAGCTGTGCTGGCTGTTGGCGCCATTAAGAAAAGACCTGTGGTAATTGAAACACCGCATGGCGACAGTATTGCCATTCGCCACATGATGTATTTGAGCATGAGCTACGACCATCGTATTATCGATGGCAGCCTCGGTGCAACTTTCTTAACTGCTGTTGCAAACGAGTTGCAGAATTTTAATCCTGATAGAGACATTTGATCTCTTAGTATAAAAAGAAAGCCGCATGCATTGCATGCGGCTTTCTTTTTATACTTACCGCAACAACGAACAAATTCTATTTTTACAAGTGCAGTTAGCTTTTTTTTGACACAAAAGTTTTTGCAATTTTCAATTAAGCATTTTTTACTAAACACTTGCATTTCTAATTTGTAGCTTGTAATTTGTGTAACTCATTAATTTCAAAATAGCGCTTTTATTAAACAGCCAACTACAACTATGGTTGATGAAAGTAAAGCTGCTGAAACTACCCAATGATACTTTTTTCTAATCGGCACTCTTCCTGACTATTATCATATCTACCCCCTGTCAACCTCTTTCTGTACTCTTATTATTTTAATTCGTATTGAAATCTACCAATCGCAAGGAGTTAATTACAACCGGGCAGATAGCTCTGTTTGAACAAGGCGTTATGTATTTGAATTCAGAAGATAATGTATTGCTATGCTCATGCAGTGCAACACATTCGCTATACATTTTATTGAACCTTTTATAAACCTTAAATACACCACCCAATGCACATTGATAGCTTTCTTTAATTGCTCAGTATCCACCACCTGGCTAAATAAGTGATGTTGGAAATGTTATTTATATCAGAGAAACTGATAGGTTATTTTATTGCTATAACTCTTCCATAAATTTTCATTACAACTGCCCGACGCTGTTTACTGCTTTTCCGGATCTGTAATAATGATCTATCCTGTAATATTTTTTTACAGGATGGAGAACTATTGTTCTTACTATTCGCAACAACCAATTACTGCAAACCGGAACAGAACATCATTTAACTATGTTTCCTGTAACCAAACCACCTTTTAAAGATGGGGAAGTTTATTCTAAATCATTAAAACTAAAATTTATGAGTAACTCAACCCAACGATGTACCGTCGGACACTCAGTGAGTCTTGTTATGTCCAAAGTTGCATCTACAACAAAAACTGCATTCTTTTTTTTACTATTTACAGTTGCATATTTCAACCTTAATGCACAATTGCCGTGTAATCCGCCATTGCTTCGTCCACATATTGATGGTAATCCTTGCGAATGGCCGGGCTTATTAAGCAATATAAATTTCTCATCGGGATTTGAACATGATGTGTTTAATGTATCTACAAGTTCAGACGATCAATACACGCAAGGATCTGCAGACCCCAATCCTATTTCAACGTGGGTTTGGAATCTTGGTAACACCAATAACAAAACAGACATTGCCAATGCAGGTTCCTTTATGAAAAATTTAGGCACCGAAGCTAATCCCGAAAATCACCTTTACTTTTTTGGCGACAGAACCTCGCTGAACGGTGATGCTAATTTTGGTTTCTGGTTTTTTAGAAATGCGGTAGGTTTAAAACCCAAAACAGGTTCTACCAGCACTTTTATTGGAAATCACACACTCGATACAAACCCGAACGACAATGTGTATACCGGCGATATTTTTATTGTAAGTGCTTTTGAAGGTGGCGGTGCACATCCTAAAATGAAAATCTACAATCTTATTGTAGCAAACAACCAGGCCGGCTTCGATTTCCAGGTAATCACCGAAATAGATCCGGGTGTTTCTACAACTTATGGTAACGCTGCTGTAAATACAGAAGTATTTCCGGTTCCAACTTACAGCCGTGTAGAAATAGATGGAGTTGAAACATGGCAATATGCAACAAGTGGTGGTTCGCCCGATTATCCTTCTACCACAAAAATTGTAAAAGTAAACGGACAAAATACGACTGTTTATGCAGGCGCATTTTTTGAAGGCGATCTTAATTTAACAGCACTTGGTATTGAACCATGCTTTTCAACCTTCCTGTTATCAACCCGAAATTCTCAATCGCTCAATGCATCCTTACAGGATTTAGTAACAGGCGAATTGAATATAACTCCACCTCCTCCCACACCTACAGGTGGCGAAATTTGTTATCCAAATGCATTAGTTCTTTCTGCCAATTGCAGTGGTATAGGCAGCAGTCCAAAATGGTACACTGCAGCAAGCGGTGGTACTGCATTAGGCGCTGCTGATGGTGTTTCTGCCGACGGAAGTACATTAACTATTCCTGCAGGCAGTGCAGCAGGTACTTATACTTATTATGTAAGCTGCAGAGCAAATGGTATTAATTGTGAAAGTGAACGTGTAGCTGTTTCAGGAAAAATAAATCCTAAGCCAACAATTGATGGATTGATTACAAACGACAACACCGCACCGTTCGATATGGTATTTAATGCTATTACACAATTAGATGAAGTTGACGTAGTGGTTGATGAGTTTAACCTCAATACAAACAAATACAAAGTTGTAAACTTTACAGCTACCAGTACGGGCGGTACAAACCCTACAACATTTGTTTGGGCAGAGCTGAATCCATCGAATGCAGATGACATAACATTTACATACAATGCAGATGGAACTGCAACATTTACTGTAAACAGTTTAACTGGCATCAGCGACTTTTACGATTTCAGAGTTACAGGAACAGATGCTAAAGGTTGTTCTAACACGGATGATGTACGAATAAAAATACGTCGCTCAAGTCCTCCATGTCTTGTAACAGGCCCTGCTCCATGCCCTGGCACAACTGCTAATTATAAATACGATCCTGATAACAACGGAGTGGCAGATGCAATACCTGATGGTTTTACAGCACAGTGGACTATTGTTGCTCCAAATACAAACGGAGCTGCAACCAGCGGTTCAACTACAGGCAACAGTGTAAATGTTGTAACACAACTTAATTGCAACAGCCAGTTTACAATCAGAATTACACTTACATCCACATCTGGTCTTTCAACAAAATCGTGTGAATTAACCGTTAATGTAGTTGACAACACACCTCCTGTTATTACAAACTGCCCAGCAGATATTACTATTGCATGCGGCGCATCAACCTTGCCAGCAAATACAGGAACTGCAACAGCTACAGATGCCTGCGGAGCAACAGTAACATTTTCCGATGTGGTAGTTGAAAACTGTTCAAGAAAAGCAATTACACGTACATGGAAAGCTGTTGATCCTTGCGGCAATACCAGCACCTGCACACAGTTAATTACTGTTACAGATGCAGTTGCACCGGTAATTACATGTCCTGCAAACAGAACAGTTGCTTTGGGTACTGCATTAACTTGCGGAGCATCAACACTGCCTGCAAATACAGGAACTGCAACAGCTACAGATGCTTGTTCAAATGCTTCGGTAATTGTTTATTATAAAGATGCTCCTCAGCAAAACAATAATGTCAATTGTGCTAACATCAGCCGTACATGGTATGCTGTTGATGCAAGTGGTAATGTTGCCAGCTGTGTTCAGGTAATTGAATTTGCTGCACCAATAATAACTCAGGCAAATATTGTAAAGCCAACAGATAAACTTACAGGCGATCAATTGAGTAAAGTAACAGGCGCTCCTGTTAAAACAAGCGATGCTGCTGAAACAGTGGGAGCTGAACTGAATGTAAAAGCCTTTCCAAATCCTTTCAATACAAAAGTAACCTTTGTATTTTCCTCACCGGTTTCCGGCAGAGCTACACTTGAAGTGTACAATATAATGGGCCAAAGACTTGGTGTAGTGTATGAAGGATTTATAAAAGCAGGAGTTGTACAGAACGTACAGTATAATGCAAGAAATCTATCCGAAAGCAATCTTATATACAAACTAAGAGTGAATGACAAAACCGCAATCGGCAAATTAATACAGGTAAATTAGTTGATGAGGCCGAAATAAAAAAAGGTGCTGCAATTGCAGCACCTTTTTACTATCTATAAAACTCATTTAGTTAAGTGTGAACACATAGTTATTCAGCTTCGATAAGAAGCTATAGGATATCCATGAATAACCTGCATCGCCCCAGCCTGTTCCCCACGAGTTTACAATTTTAAATGCCTGTAACGCATCATCGTAACCGCAAATAGTTACTTCGTGCAGCGATGTAATTGCAGGGCCATAAGACGACCATATAAAACCCGGGCCTGCATTATCAAATTGCTGATCGGTTGAAACACCGAGCAACAACGGGTGCTTTTGCGATAGCAATGTTTTAATTGCAGTAATATCTGTTGTTAACACTGCTGAATAAGAGCTGATCTTGTACAAAGCAGCTTCTGAACTCTGTTGAGAACTTGGCAGCAGGCTGCAACTTCCGCTTGTGTATGGCATCGATTGCCAGGTACAAACACCATTTCTTACAACAAAATCAAGAACAGAAAGTACAGATGATCCACTGCTGCAGTCTATTGAACTTTTTGTTTGATTATAAAGAAACTCAGGACTAAAAACATTTACACTCTGGCTGTAACCGGCAGCACCAGAACGATAATAGGCTTCTGCAGAACGGGCGTAATAAGCTACAGCCCATGCAACACAGGATCCTTCGCTTCCCTGGTATCCAACAGAAGGCATATACAAGGTTAGTTTTGAAGGTAACGGTGCAGGTGGTAAGACAGTTGTACTAACTGTTACCTGTATCGATTGTGCTCCTGTATTACCTGCAGCATCAACTGCTGTTACTGTAATTGTATGTATACCTGCTACAACACTTGATGTATTCCACGAAAAGTTGTAAGGAGCAGTTGTACTGCTGCCAACAACTGTACCATCAATACTATAACGTACTGTACTAACGGCTTTATTATCTGTTGCAGTTGCAGTAATATTTACTGTACCTGTAACAGATGCATCGTTGGCCGGAGAAGTAATACTTACTACAGGATTTATTACATCAGTATTGGTTACTGTACTAACATTCACCTGTATTGTGTTTGAAGATATATTTCCTGCGGCATCTTTTGCAGTTACTTTCAGTGTATGTGTTCCGTTAGTAACAGAGGCAGAATTCCACGACATTGTAAACGGAGCACTTGTACTGCTGCTTACAGAAACATTATCTACGGTTAAACTCACCATTGTTACTCCTACATTATCAGTAGCATTTACTGTAACATCAACAGTACCGGAAACAGTAGCGCCTGCCGATGGAGATGTTATGCTTATAACAGGGGGAGTTGCATCTTTAGTTGTACTAACAGGTTTTCCTTTTAATGCAATTAACAGAGTGGGGTCTGCACTTGTTTTACTTAAAAGATCTGCAGACACAATCAAGGGAACTTTGCTTACTGTTTGCGGATTATCTGCTACCAGTCCTCTTGCTTTTACTTGTTGCAATTCTGAAGACTCCTCAACCGACTTATCGGAAGCTTCTTTTTTACAGGCAACCATAAAAAGCGTTACGCAGAGTATTGCTGCAACACAGGTACGGGGTTTAAAAAAAATCATGATGGTTTTTTTTAGATATTGTTTGTTAATTTAAATACACCGTTTAAAACTGCTCACCTTTTCTTACAGACGAGCTTACACTTCGCCTGTAACCTTTTAAAAGTTCAAATCATCAATCAATAATGTTTCATTAAAACATCATTAATTATTCATCAGTAAAAAATGGGAATTAAATTAGTTCGATGGCTGGCGGATTAAGGTTCTTCTGTAAGGACTGGATATTGTACTTTATAATTCCTATAGTAAAATTAAACCAAGCCAGTTTGATTTTCCAATCAAAACTACCACGCTAAAACACTATTTTTTCCCTGTGATAAAATTACGCAAATTCAATACCACATTGACTTTCACGCAATGCACGAAATTTCCACAGTATTTCCAAACGCCTCTCATTCAAGCTCTTATTTCAAAAATGAAAACTTTACAGGCATAGATATGTCGTTTGTACTACAAACACCTTTCACAACTGTTCGTTTTTTAAAGCATATCCATCACTTGCATTTAAACCTGAAGTAAATACTATGTACAGATTTTCACTTATGTATTTAGTACTTCCTTTTTTCGAAAGAATATTTCTTGCCTTTCCGCTTTACAATAAACAGGTTATCGTATTCTGTTTCTGGAAGATCGGTTAAGAGTTGTTGTCCCATCAGTTTATTTACCAAACCATCTACAGTGTTTGAATGACCAACGATCAATACATTTCTTTTTTGAATTGCTTTTACTCTTGCAATAAACAGATCGGTGGTATCTTTTGGTGAGTATAATTGTACAGCTACCTGTGTGGCATCGCTCAATGGTTTAGCTGTTGATTTGGTTCGGATGTATGGTGTTGAAAAAATAGCTTGCACGTTTTTGTCAAGCAATAACTTTTTCAGGTTTTGTGCACGTTGCTCACCATCAGCCGAAAGCGGTACATCGCTGCTCATGTTTGCATTGGCGGTGGCTTTTTCTGCATGGCGTACAATGTAAATGGCATTTCTACTGCACGAAGCAAGCAGTAAAGCAATTGTTAAGACTGATGACAGGTTGATGATTTTTTGTTTAAACATAAAACAAGGTTTTAAAAAGAGAACCGTGTTTTGTAAATTTAAGGAACAATCACCCGGTAAAAACATCAAGGCATGAAAACATTATCCGAAACCTGGTTTGCAGATGGCTTTATTGATTTTGAATTAAAGAAGTATACGCTGCTCGCCTATCTGCAGGAAGTGAACAAATATTTTAACGAAGCCAAACTCTACCCGCAATTAGCTGATGTAATTTTTCATTACAACAACCTGGTGGCGTTTCGTGAAAACAAAAAATATTTACAGGAACAGTTTCCTAAAAAACTCACCGGTATACAACTTGAAAAACTGCAGTTATTATACGAGCAGATGATAGAAGATGATGAACTGATGCAGGAACTGGAAACAATCATGCATTATTCTATCGATTGTATGAAAACGACCATTACCAATGGAACTGAAATTTACGAACTGGTTGAACAAAGCATATTCATTGCACCTGTTGGTATTATTCCACTTGATACAACCGAAGGCTATTTATTTCTTCGAAACAAAAACACCAAACTGACAAATGTGTACCAATACCGCCTTAGTTTTTTCGAGCGGCACGATGAACAATACCGCACACTCAAAACAAACTTTATCGATACATGGCTTAATTCTTTCACAAACACTTATCAACACATCAAAAGCGAACTTATTCGTAAAAAAATGGAACTGCCTAATCCGGCAGTGTACAGTATAGAAACAGATCTTTCCTACCCTGTAGAAGAAACATTTTTACCTATTGCGAAACGGAGCTTTGTAAAGTTTCTGAATGCTGCATGATCATTCATCCATAAAAAGCAAAGGCGCAATCGAACGATTGCGCCTTTGCTTTTACAAGTCATTTTTACTGCACAATATCCAGTCCCCAGTCAATTCCTTTATCTGTTGCAGGCACACCATCTTTCATCCACTTGGGCATGGGTGCTCCTTTCAGATAATGATCAAAGAATTGTGCTAAACGAACCGATAAGTCTTTACGGTTACGGCGCTCAACAAGATTGTGATCTTCATCGTTGTACTGCAATAACCAAACTTTCTTATCCAGTCTGCGCAATGCAGTAAAGTACTCAATACCCTGGTACCAAGGCACTGCACCATCTTTATCGTTATGCATCATCAGTAATGGAGTTGTTACTTTATCAGCTTTAAACAAAGGCGAGTTTTTAATATACAGATCGGGACGTTGCCATGGTGTTGCACCTAAACGTGTTTGTGTTTTTTCGTATTGGAACTGTCGACTGATTCCTGTTCCCCAACGTATACCACCGTAAGCACTGAACATATTGGCAACAGGTGCTCCTGCTCCTGCAGCAGCAAACATTTTTGTACGTGTAATAAGATAGGCAACCTGGTAACCGCCCCAGCTTTGTCCCTGTATCGCCATCTTCGTACTATCAACAAATTTCATTTTGCTGAGATATTTTGCTGCACTTACAATGGAGTTGTATGCACTTTCACCGGGTTCTCCATCCTTGTAATAAATATTCGGATCGAAAACGAGATAACCATTGCTGGTGAAATAAGCAATATTTACAGTAGATGCACTTGGTGCAGGTGTACGGTAGTTGTAACGAGTATCGGTATCTCTTTCGTAGAAATAGAAAATAACAGGATACTTTTTGTTAGGATCGAAATTTTCCGGCTTAAACAATAAGCCTTCGCTTTCTTTACCATCAAACATTTTCCATTTATGCAGTTCAACTGTGTACCAGTTGTAATCTTTCTGTTGTTCGTTGATAAAACTTAACTGTTTTGCAGCGGCATGGTTTTGTGCATTGACAATAGTTGAAGTGAAAACAGCGCCGCTCATTTGCGGTGTTGCGGCAGTATAAATAAACGCATCACTGTCTTTTGCTTTCTGCACACCAAATCCGTTGATAGCTGAAGGATAAGTTACAGGGATTGCTTCGTTTAAATTGAAACTGCTGCCCAGTTTATAGCTAACAAATCCACCACCCTTTTCTTTATTATCGAATGTGCTCAACAATAATGTTTCACCATCTTTTACAAACAATGCATCACGGTCAAGATCGATATTACGGAAAGTGATCTGCTTTTTACGGCCAAGGCCACCGGTAATTGTTACAGGCTTGTTTTTACCTGTCATATCCAGCTTCCAGATATCAAACTTATCGTACACATACAAGGCTGCATCAGCTTCGTGCCAGCCCATGGTACCATGTGGTGGCGGATCATCGGGATGATCATCATCTTCATCAAACAACGGCACTTTAATATCGGCTGTTAATACCGATGTTTTTCCCGTAGCTGTTTCGTAAGCCATGTACTGATGCTTTGTCCAGTCGAACCATGCCACAAATCTTCCTGTTGGAGAAATGTTACCGCTTCTGATCTTTTTACCGATCAGTTTACGTTCGCCTGTATTTACATTCACCAAATACACATCATTGTAATTATGCTGCTCCCACTGGTTTTGTTTGCGATAGGTACGGCTGTCGAAACCAACTGCAACATCTGCATCTGCTTCGGGTGTTAAGCTTAAACGATCCATTGTTTCATCGCTCAAAATTGTTGCTGCAGTTGCATCGCCATTGAACACAGCTGTATAGCTACGACGTAGCTCACCGCTTGCCTGCAGCAACTGTTGCGGCTGCAGATCCATATCGTTATAATGCCAAACATCAAGACGTGCTGTTTCAAACTCAACAAGCGTTGTATCTTTTGGTTGACGGATCAGCGACAACCCAAAGAATAATCTTTGACCATTTTTGCTAAACCTGTTGATATAGTCAGGACTTACCGTGAGGCCGCTCTTTACACCTGCATTATTACGGTCAGCACGCAAACGGGCGCTATCACTTCCTGTTTTGTAATACCAGAGTTTATAAAACTTCTTCAGCGATTTAGTTGCACTGTCACGTTCAGCAACAAATGCCACTTGCGTACCCGCTTCATCAATTGCGTAATTCTTTGCATCATTAAATCCTTTCAACACCGTATCGATCTTTCCTGTTGCTGTGTTCATCCAGTAAACAGTTGCTTTGCTTAATGTATCAGCATTCTTTCTTGTTGTTTCAATGAGCAATACATTTCCCTGTTCGCTGAAATAGTATTCGCTCACCAAGGCAAACTTTTTCTCTTCGCCTGTTTTCATATTGCGTACTACCAATTCAGTTCCCTCTTCTACAGGATCTGCAGCAGGACGGTTAGCTGGTCTTGCTTCCCGTTTAGGCGCTTGCAATGCAGACATACCTTTCGTTTTTGCTTCATTGGCTTTGTTCTTTAAACTATCTGCCACACGCAACAACGAATCGGCTATCGACATCATTTTATTTATCTGCGTAAGCGAATCAGGCTTAGGAGCAGGCTTTGGTGGTTCGGGCAATGCTTTATCTAAATGATAAGCCACCCAGCCACTGCCCTTTTCAGGTGTTTTAAATGTTTTTACTCTTGCTGTTTTCCACACATCTTCTTTTCCCAGTTCCACAATGGCCAGTGTATCTTTTGGCATTTCATCGGGGCGCTTCTTTTTAATGCGTGCATCACGTGTGTCTTTAAACAACGGACGGATCTTAAAGATCAGATAACGGCTGTCTTCTGTTATCACAGAACCGTATCCACGTGCAATTACTTTTTTGTAAGCACCATCGTTCGATTGAATGATGAGATCACCATCGCCTTCCTGCGGGCTTACCTGGTAAACCACCCATTTACCATTGTTACTGATTTGTGAGCCCTGCACCGACTGCCAACGGTCGTACACCGAATGGTCGAGGGGCTTTTTTTGAGCGAGTAATGCCAACGGCAAAGCCGCCAGCAACACAACAAGAAATTTTCTCATGAACAGTTTTATATTTATTTGTACAAGATAAATTAAACAATTTGCGCCCAACTATGTTTTACACCAGTGGAACTAATAATTTATGAATAAGATCATCCTGTCCTTCTTTTTGAGTCTTGCCTGTATTTCATTGGCCGCACAAAGCAAAGCGGTTATTACCGGCACTGTTATTAATAAAACAACCCAGCTGCCTCTTGATGGTGTTTCTGTAGCCGTAGAAAAGACAGAAGCCGGAAGCATCACCGATTCGCTGGGCCGTTTCCGTATCAGCAACATCGATCCCAAATCGTACAACATTGTTTTTACGAAAGTGGGCTATAAAACATTTACCCTTTACAATATTGTGCTTACCACCGGTAACGAAATAAGCGTACAGGTGGAAATGGAGCAAGAGATCAAAACCATTGGCGAAGTAACGGTTACGGGCAGGCGCACTGCAAAAGCGGCAACGCTGGAAACACCGTTGAGTGTACAACGTTTAACGACAGAAGAAATTAAAGCCAATCCCGGCGGCAACTTCGATATCAGTCGTGTGATTAACACGCTGCCCGGTGTAGGTGGAACTTCAGGAAGTGTGGGCGGTTTCCGTAACGATATTATCATCCGTGGTGGTGGCCCTGGTGAAAATGTTTTTTATTTAGATGGGATAGAAATTCCCGTGATCAATCACTTTGCAACACAGGGAGCAGGTGGCGGACCAACCGGCATACTCAATGTAAGTTTTATTGAAGATGTAAAACTGAGTTCTTCGGCTTTTGATGCCCGTTATGATAATGCATTAAGCAGTGTGTTTGAATTTAAACAGAAGCGTGGCAACAGCAACCGTGTGCAAGGCAATGTACGCTTAAGCGCAACCGAACTGGCAGCAACGCTTGAAGGTCCGCTGAGTAATAATAAGAAGACGACTTTCCTTGCAAGTGCCAGAAGAAGTTATCTGCAATTTTTGTTTCAAGCACTCGACTTACCTATTCGTCCGAACTATTGGGATTTTCAATACAAGGTCACACACCAATTCAACAAAAAAACAACGTTGACCTTGCTGGGCGTTGGTGCTATTGATGAATTCAGTTTTGCAGCACCTTCAGAAGCAACACCCGAAAAGCTCTACATTCTCAACAGTAATCCCAATATCAATCAATGGAATTATACCGTTGGTGCAACCTTGCGCCGCACCATTAAAAACGGCTATTGGAATCTTGCTCTCAGCCGCAATGCATTCAACAATAACATCACCAGGTTTGAAGATAATCTCAATCCGGTTGCTGCAGAGCAATCGTTGGATGTTACTTCCAATGAAACTGAAAACAAACTTCGTTTCGATGTTAATCAAACAAAGAACGGATGGAAGATCAGTTATGGTGCAGTGGTACAAAATCCGCAGTTCAGCAACGAAGGTTTTGCACGAGTACGTGCAGCCATAAGAGACACAATGGGCAATTTGGTGCAACCGGAGATCAAAGCCAACTTCAACACATCGAACAACTTTGTCAAGCTGGGTGCCTTTGCACAGCTGGGTAAACGTTTCTTTGCTGATCGTTTAGGCATCAACTTGGGCGTGCGTATGGATGGCAATACATTTACCGATGAGGGTATGAATCTGCTGCAGACATTCAGTCCACGTGTGGGCATCAGTTATGTGTTGAGTGATAAATGGAATGTGAATGCAAGTGTTGGTCGCTATTACAAACTATCGCCTTACACTATTCTTGGTTTCAAAAACAGTATTAATGATTATGTAAACCGTGATGCAGGATATCAACGCAGCGATCATTATGTAATTGGTCTTGAGTTTTTACCAAAGAACACAACCCGTTTTACTGTTGAAGCATTTTACAAAGCATACGATCAAATGCCGGTGAGTGTGCGTGATGGCATTAATCTTGCCAATAAGGGCGGCGATTTCAATATACTCGGTAATGAAGATATTGTAAACACAGGCAAGGGACGCACTTATGGTGTTGAGTTGTTTGCACAGCAGAAACTCACCAATCGTTTTTACGGTGTGTTCAGTTATACCTTATTTGTAAGTCAGTTTACAGGTGCTGATAAAAAATACGTTGCCAGTGCATGGGATAACCGTCACCTGTTAAGTGTAACATGGGGCTATAAATTTCCACGCAACTGGGAGCTGGGTTTGAAATTCCGTTATCAGGGTGGTGCTCCATTTACACCGTTTAACGAAGGAGCCAGTCGTTTAAATTATCTGAGCATTGGTGAAGGTGTGCTTGATTACAATCGTTTAAATCAAAATCGCCTTTCTGCTTTTCATGCAAGCGACGTACGTATTGATAAGAAATGGAATTTTAAACGCCTGACATTGGATGTGTTTTTAGATGTTACCAATTGGTATGTAGCAAAAAGTCCGGCGTTTCCGCAATACACGTTTCAACGCACACCCGATAACAGTGGATTTGCAACAACAAACGGCAGACCCATTGCAGCCGATGGCAGCAATGCCATTCCGGTTATTCTGCAAAACAACGATCCGAGTGTAACACCAACGATTGGGTTTATTTTAGAATTCTAATTTGAAAGTACGAGTTACGAAGTTGGAAGTACGACTAGTTTCAACTTCGTAACTTTTATTTTTTTCTTCGCCGCAGAGAAAGAAGATGCAGAGTAAAACGCAGGGAGTGGTTTATACAATTCATGAAACTCTGTGTCGACTCTATTTCCTCTCGTTCTCTGCGGTAAAATTTTTATAACAGAAAAGTGCAGTGTACAAGTTGAGGACTACCCGTAACTCATAACCCTTAACTCTTAACTGAAATTATTTCGCAACTCTCCTCTCTCTCCACACCCTCAACGTTTGAATAACCACGCTGGCAACAATGAGCAGGATGCCCCATACAAAACCATCGCCTAATTCTTTCTCTTCATGGTAGATGAGGAATGCCAATGCTATACCATAAACAGGTTCGAGATTGTATGTGAGATTAGCTGTGAACGGCGAAATCTTCTTCAAAGCATTTACCGACAGCTGCACAGCAAGCACCGTACAGAACAATGCCAGCATCAATAACCAAAACCAATCGCTTAATGAGGGTAAATGTTTTGTTGCAGGTGAGATTTGCAAATAGAAAGGCAGCACCAAACTCAACAGCAGCCATCCTCCACTCAGTTCATACAAGGTTAATGTAGAAACCGGCACATGCTGAATCAACTGCTTATTGTAAATAGGAAACAGAGCAGAAAGAAACGCTGCTGCAACTCCTAACAGTATCCCCGTTTTATAGTGCACATCAAAATGAAAAATGAGATAAATGCCGAACAACACCAACAGACCAAGCAGCACTTCAACCAGATCAATTCTTCGCTTTAATAGCAGCGGTTCAAGAAAAGCAGTGAACGAACCGGTTGCAGCAAAACAAACCAATGCGATGGACACATTCGCATACTTCACACTTCCGTAAAAGAGCACCCAATGCATAGCGATGAGTGCACCAATGCCGATGCACCGTAACAGGTATTTCTTTTCAATACGGATGATCTGTTTACGAAACAGCATCAGCACAAACAAAAGAACAGCAGAGAGCAGCATACGGTACCACACCAGCCAGCCTTCATTCAATTCTATTAAACGGCCAAGTACCCCGGTAAAGCCGGCAAGAAAAACAGCAGCATGTAATTGCAGAAAAGCGTTACGCATAACGTATCAAAGAAAAACAGAATAGTGAGGTGGAAAATAAAATCAGGAATTACTTTCAGCCATTACTTTTTCAGAAGTAAAATCTGTAACAGCTTCGGGTTTGCTTTTCATGCGTGCATGATAATCTTTAAACAAACTTTGCCAGCGGAGTTTTAACACACCAAGAATACCTTCCTTAACAATACCCTTGTTCATTTTACTAACGCCGAACTTACGATCGACAAAAGTAATAGGCACTTCAGCTATTTTGAATTTCAGCTTCCATGCAGCAAACTTCATTTCGATCTGGAAAGCATAACCAACAAATGTAATTCCATCGAGGTTCATGGCTTCCAGTGTTTGCCGGCGGTAACAAACAAAACCGGCTGTGGGATCCATCACCGGCATCCATGTAATGATGCGTGTATACAGCGATGCGCCTTTTGATAAAAATATCCGGTTACGTGGCCAGTTGGCAACAGCACCACCTTTAGTATAACGACTGCCCACAGCTAAGTCTGCACCTTTATCTCTGCAGGCTTCCACCAAACGTGAAAGATCAGCAGGGTTATGACTGAAGTCGGCATCCATCTCACAAATGAAATTATAGCCTTTTGCAATAGCCCATTTAAACCCGTGGATATAGGCCGTACCTAAACCTAACTTGCCTTTACGTTCTTCAATAAATAATTTACCTGGAAAAACAGTTTGCAATTGTTTTACGATCTGTGCAGTACCATCGGGAGATCCATCATCTATCACCAACACATGAAAATTGTTGTGCAATGTAAACACAGCTTTGATAATATTCTCGATATTATCTTTCTCATTGTAAGTTGGTATGATTACTAAATTTTCCACTTGTTGTATTGCAGTGCAAGTTAGGTTATTTCAAAAACAGTCGTTGTTACTTCTTTGTAGTTTCTAACCGTTTAGTTCTTTTTTAACAGCGTACGGTTTAATATTTCGGTAAGTTTTTGTTTGGTATGTAACGGAAAGTCACCCTTCATCATCCAATCGTAATACTGTGGCTCCTGTTTCAACACCAATGTAACGGGTTTACCTTTATGTTTTCCGAAATTGAATACTTCGACGCCGTTTTCGATTACAAACCTGCGGGCAAAATCAACAATCTGATCTTCACCTGTGAATTTGACAATAGCTTCCACATCGGCTCCCATTTGCGGATAACGTTTTACTTGTGCTTCCAATACCTCATAAGTAGCCAACGCATCTACTTCTGCACTATGTGCTCCTTCGAGGTTTTTATCGCAATAGAATTTATATGCAGCACTGAGTGTGCGCTGTTCCATCATATGAAACACACGCTGTACATCGAGCAGGTGGCGATCGTTCAATTCAATATCCAGACCTGCACGCAAAAACTCTTCTACCAATAACGGAATATCAAAGCGGTTGGAATTATAACCTGCCAGATCGCAGTTATTGATGAACATTTTTATTTCGTTGGCAGCCTGTTTAAAAGTTGGCGCATCTTTCACCATTTCGTTGCTGATGCCGTGTACTTCAGTTGCTCCCGGAGGAATAGGCATTTCGGGATTGATGAGTTTACGTTTTACCTGGCGGCTTCCATCGGGCGAAACTTTTATTACGGCAATTTCCACAATGCGGTCGCTGCTGATGTTTACACCGGTGGTTTCCAGGTCGATGATGGCTAAGGGGCGTTTAAGCTGGAGGTTCATTTCGTTATTAGCTGGCTGATTAGTACTGTCGAATCCGAGGGGAATTTGTTGGCTCATGCGCAAAAATAACTAAAACAAAGGCATGCTTTTATACTGAAAATGAAGCTTCCGTCGTTATATCCTAGAAAAAAACTGAGATTTATTAAAAACCAGTAACTTTACGGCTCCAAAATCCGTTTAATTATGAAAAAAGTAGTTTTATCAATTCTTGCAGTTGCACTTGCAGCTTTTGTATTTACTTCCTGCGCAAGCAGCAAAAGAGGCTATGGATGTCCTACCAGCCAAAGCAACAAACCTTTCAGAGCTTAAGCCGATATTTCTTAAATTTGCAAGATGAACTGGACGCATTTACGTTCCAACGAAGAGTTGGATCAGCTTATTCATTTAAGTACACAACAGCCGCAAATAATTTTCAAACACAGCACCCGTTGCAGCATCAGCTCTGTTGCTAAAAACAGGCTGGAGAAAGCCGGTGTGCCGGACAATGCTAATTTTCATTACCTCGATCTGTTAAACTATCGCCCCATTTCAAATGCCATTGCTGAGAAATTTGCTGTAGAACACGAATCGCCACAAATACTCATTATTAAAGATGGTAAGTGTGTGTACAGTGAAAGCCACATGGGTATTGATATGGATGAAATTAAAGATCAACTCAATTAAGAGTACAACGCATAACAGTAAAGCCTCCACTAAGGGAGGCTTTTTACTTTCAATCACAATCAAACATTATTTTCTCGGAAATTCCAATGCTGCATGTGCGGCTGCAAGCCGTGCAATGGGTACTCGGAACGGTGAACAGCTCACATAGTTCATTCCGATCTTATGACAGAACACCACACTATCCGGATCGCCACCATGCTCGCCACAGATACCGATCTTAAGATTGGGCTTTGTAACACGGCCACGTTCTACGCCGATTTTGATCAACTCGCCCACGCCACTCTGATCGATGGTTTGGAACGGATCGTAAGGCAGCAGTTTCAGATCAAGATATTTGGGTAAGAAACCACCAATATCATCACGACTGAAACCAAAACTCATTTGTGTAAGATCGTTTGTACCAAAACTGAAGAAATCGGCTTCCATTGCCAGGCTGTTTGCTTTTAAAGCAGCACGTGGTATTTCGATCATGGTGCCATACAGGTAAGGAATTTTTTTCACCTTCATTTTTTCGCAGGTTTCTTTGTACACCTGTTCAACAATATCTTTCTGATGACGTAACTCATGTTTACCACACACTACCGGAATCATAATTTCAGGCAATGCTTTTTTGCCTTTGCGGATGAGTTCAACGGTTGCTTCAAAAATGGCCCTGATCTGCATCTCTGTAATTTCGGGATAGCTGATACCCAAACGCACACCACGATGACCAAGCATCGGGTTGTTTTCGTGCAATGCCAACACACGACGTTTCAACACACTCATACGAATGCCGAGTTCTTTACTCAACTCCTGCAGCTTTTCTGTATCGTGTGGTACAAACTCATGCAATGGTGGATCAAGTAATCGAATAGTTACAGGATGACCATTCATAACAGCCAGTGTATCCTTCACATCTTTCTTTACATATACAAAGAGTGCATTCAATGCTTCTCTTCTTTCTTTTTCTGTTTTGCTGACGATCATTTTACGCAAGAGGAATAATGGTTCTTCACTGCCTTCGCCATAAAACATATGTTCGGTGCGGAACAAACCAATACCTTCTGCTCCAAACTTCGATGCTACTGCAGCATCAGCCGGAGTTTCTGCATTTGCACGCACGCCGATCTGTTTGGTTTTATCCACCAGCTTCATCAGATCTTTGTACGATTGGTTTTTCTCAATATCAATATCCACCAATGGTAAACTTCCTTCATACACCAAGCCTTTGGTTCCATTCAAACTGATCCAGTCACCTTCTTTGATCACCACACCATTTTTTGCATGGAACATTTTTGAGTTGACATGAATTTCAATATCGCTACAACCAACAATACAACATTTACCCCAGCCACGTGCAACAAGAGCAGCGTGTGATGTCATGCCACCTTTTGTTGTAAGAATGGCTTGTGCTTTGTGCATACCATCCACATCTTCGGGTGATGTTTCTTCACGAACAAGAATCACCTTCTCTCCTTTTGCAGCCCATGCAACCGCATCTTCCGATGTAAATACGGCACGGCCTTTTGCACCACCAGGGCCGGCAGGCAACCCTTTTGCAATAACAGGTTGTGTTATTTCTGCTTTAGGATCGAGCATGGGCAACAACAGTTCAACCAGCTGATTCGGACTTACCCGAAGGATGGCTGTATTCGCATCAATTTGTTTTGCTTTATACATTTCTGTTGCCATACGCACAGCAGCCACACCATTACGTTTACCAACACGGCATTGCAACATGAAGAGTTTTCCTTTTTCAATTGTAAACTCAATATCCTGCATGTCTTTGTAATGCTTCTCTAATTTTTGCTGATAGCCGTACAATTCTTTATACAATGAAGGCATTAATTTTTCCAGCGTATCGTAATGTTCGCTTTGCGCATTTTTTGAATACTCGTTTACAGGTGCAGGTGTACGTATACCCGCCACAACATCTTCACCTTGTGCATTTACCAGGTATTCACCATAGAATTTATCTTCACCATTACCGGGATTGCGTGTAAAGGCAACACCGGTGCAACTGTCGTCGCCCATATTACCAAACACCATGGCCTGTACGTTTACAGCTGTACCCCATTCGTCAGGAATTTTTTCGATGCGGCGATATTCAATTGCACGCTTACCCATCCAGCTGCTGAACACAGCACCAATGCTTCCCCATAATTGTTCGTACGGATCTTCTGGGAAAGTTTTGCCCAATACTTTTACAACCGTTGCTTTAAATTCTTTTACCAATGCTTTCAATTCATCAACAGTAAGATCAGTATCGGATTGATAGCTTTTTTTATGTTTTAGTTTTTCAAGTTTTTCATCGAGCACTTTACGAATGCCTTTGCCGCCTTTCGGTTCAATACCACCTGCTTTTTCCATCACCACATCTGCATACATCATGATCAAACGGCGGTAAGCATCATACGCAAAACGTGCATCACCACTTTGTGCAATAATTCCTTTAATGGTTTCTTCATTCAAACCCACATTCAATACTGTTTCCATCATTCCCGGCATACTGCTGCGTGCTCCTGAACGTACAGATACCAGCAACGGATTCTTTACATCGCCAAACTTTTTGCCCATCAGCTTTTCCATTTGCATCATGGCATCTTTCAGCTGCTGATTCAACACTTTCGGATAAGCTTTTTTATTGGCATAATACCAGGTACATACTTCTGTTGTAACAGTGAAACCCGGCGGTACAGGTAAGCGCAATTTTGGATGACCCGCCATTTCGGCCAGGTTAGCACCTTTACCACCTAATAAATTTTTCATCGATTCGTTGCCATCGGCCTTGCCTCCCCCAAAGGAATACACATACTTGCTTGGCTTTTTAACAGTTGCCATAATGTTGAATTTTGTTTTGAAAGCACATGGACGGTAAGAAAACGGCAATCGCAGATGTGCTTATGAATGTGTTGAAATACGGAAGTAAAAGTAGAGGCACTGTAGAGGACAAAGAATGATTGAAGGCAAGAAAAAAACTTACCACCGTCAGTCATGCTGTCGTTGTCAAGTTGTACACTTATCGCTGCAGTTTATTGTTTTTAGTTTGAAGTTTATGGTTGCAGCCATTCTCAGCACAATCAAATAATCATCACCAAACATCAAACTATAAACCACAAACCATAAACTTTCTTTCCTCTTGACATTGCCATTTTAATTGCATAGCTTTCTTATTCCTTCCGCACAATGTGAATCCAATCTTTTGGTCTGCCCTCCACATTTTTCACATTTAAATCAATTACACATGAAACAGTTCATTCTTGTAATCGTGGGCTTTTTGCTGTTTGCAGCCTGCAACAACCCCAAGCCCGAAGAAACAACTACAACCAGCACAACAACCGAAGGAGAAACCAAACCTCAGCCGGCAGAATTTGCCGATCAGAAATATGCACAAATTGGTAAAAGCGGGCTGGAACATTTAGCCGCAGGTCATGTAGACGCATGGCTGGAAGCATTTGCCGATAATGCAGTTTACCAATGGAACACAGGCGACAGTCTTGCTGGTAAAAAAGCAATTATGGATTACTGGAAAGACAGAAGAGCTAATGTGATTGATTCGCTCAAATTCAGTAATCTTATTTTCCTGCCGGTAAAAGTGAATCAACCACAAAGCACAGAAGCTACTGGTGTGTGGTTGCTTTGCTGGTACAGGGTTGATGCAAAATATAAAACCGGAAAAACAATGACACAATGGATGCACATGGCGCAACATTTTGATGCCAATGATAAAATTGACCGCAGCATTCATTATATGGACAGAGCTTCTGTTGCTGCAGCAACTGCTAAATAAAATGTTCTGACCAAAGCGTCATTGCAAGGCACGGAGCAATCAATAACAATTTATCTATTCGTCACAAAAGATTGCTTCGTGCCTCGCAATGACGTTTGCGTGTATGGCAGCTCATACTTTTTATCATTTGTTTTACTAAAAATATGACAAGCGGAAACCGTTGTTTTTGATTGATGCTTTTCTTTGATGAAGCTAAACGACTCATCAACCCATGCACAAATATTTTATCATCGGTTCATTATTGCTTACCGTTACTGCAACTGCTCAACAAAAAATTGATTTTGAAAGTTACAATCCGCCATCAACGCTGGTAACGCCGCAGCATCCGTTGTCGAAATCGAAATTCCCTTTTATTGATGTACACAATCACCAGTTTCAAATGCCGTCGATGGATTTGAACACACTCACTGTTGATATGGATAAACTCAACATGCGTGTAATGGTGAACTTAAGTGGCGGCACAGGCGATCAACTGAAGAAAGCTGTTGATAATGCCAAGCAAAACAAACCCGGACGTTTTATTGTTTTTGCCAATGTTGATTTTAAAGGCGTGGGCGAACCCGGCTGGGGCGAAAAAGCTGCAAGGCAACTGGAAGAAGATGTAAAGAATGGTGCAAACGGATTAAAAATCTACAAGAGTCTTGGTTTTAGTGTGAAAGATATAAACGGCAACCGTGTAACAGTTGATGATGCACGTCTTGATGCAGTGTGGAAAAAAGCAGGTGAACTAAAAATTCCTGTGATTATACATACAGCCGATCCAAAATCGTTTTGGGATCCGTTAGACAACAGCAATGAACGTTGGCTTGAACTCATTATTAATCCCAACCGCAAACGTGGTGCAGATAATCCTGTGCCATGGGAGACACTCATTAACGAACAACACAATCTTTTTAAAAAACATAAGAACACCACATTCATTGCTGCACATTTCGGCTGGTATCCCAACGATCTGCAAAAGTTGAGCACTATCCTCGATGAAATGCCGAATGTTGTTGTAGAGTTTGGAGCTGTAATAGCAGAACTTGGCCGACAACCCAAAGCAGCCAAAGCATTTTTTACCAAATACCAAGATCGTATTTTATTTGGCAAAGACAGCTGGGTTCCTTCGGAATATGCAACCTATTTCCGTGTACTGGAAACAGAAGACGAATACTTTCCCTATCACAAAAAATACCATGCATACTGGGCCATGTATGGTATGGGACTCCCCGATTCCATTTTAAAGAAAGTGTATTACAAAAATGCATTGCGCATTATTCCCAATATTGATAAGAGCGGTTGGCCGGAGTAAACAATACTGAAGAATAATATCGAACGAGGAAGGTTTATAGAAACTGTTTGGGTCTTGTTTGCCTGCCTGCATGTTCGGCAAGTTCATCAATTCGTTTTTGTCGTGTTTCGGAGCGCTTAGCTGCTGCAACCCAATGCAACAATATTTTCTGAACCGATTGGCTTAAACCTGTAAAATATTTTTTCGATCCGGGCTGTAATCGAAATGCACTTGCAAGGTCTTTGGGAATAAGTAATTCTTCAACCTGGTCTAACGCATTCCACGAACCATTTTTCTTTGCCAGTTCAACACTTGCAAAGCCGGCCTTGGTCATAAGTCCTTCGTCGGTTAGCTTTTCAATTTTGGCTTTATTAATTTTAGACCAATTGCTCTTTGGTTTTCGCTTGCAGAAAAACTGAATAAACCGATCATCGCCTAACGATTTTCGTGTACTGTCTATCCATCCAAAACAAAGTGCCTCATCAACAGCATCACTCCAGCTTATTGTGGGCATGTTTGCTTGCTTCTTATAGCAAAGCAGCCAAACCGATTGTTCTTTATCATGATTTTTTTGCAACCACTGTCTCCATTTTTGTTTGCTAGACGCATAAAAAGTTGCGATCTCTTTTCCGTTCATGTTCAGTTTTTCAGATTATAAGGTTACAGCTTCTGTTTATGAAGTAACCCTAACGAATGATCCCGATTGGTTGAATGTACGGCAACAAATGTACCCGTTGGTGAACTGTTGCCGAATAAATATTTTTGCAGCATGTTACATCAACCGGGATTTATTGAAGACAAACAATTTGAATGGCAAACTGCAGGTGAAGGCATTCGCCGTAAGATAATGGCGTACGACCCATCGCTGATGCTGGTGAAAGTAGATTTTGAACAAGGCGCAATCGGCAGCCTGCATAAACATGTGCATGTACAGATAACCCATATTGAAAGCGGTGTGTTTGAAGTAGAGATCGCAGGTGAAAAGAAAATTTTAAGCACCGGCGATGGCTTTCACATACCATCGAATGTTGAGCACGGTGTGCTGTGCCTGGAAAAAGGAGTTCTGATTGATGTGTTTAGTCCAATGCGGGAGGATTTTGTACAATAAGTTTTTACAATCTGAGTTATGTACACAACGCTTAAACCAAACCGCAATGCCCCAAAGTTTTAAAACGCAGGCAACAATATTTTTCCGTTTATCTTTCTGCCTGTTATTTACTTTTTTCTTACTTACCGCTTACACGCAAACGCCTGCCAAAAACAAGCAACAGCAAAAAGCAGAACAGGCATTGCTGAAATACCTGCACAAGCTCTGCACCGACTTTACAAAAAATGAAATGCCGATAGAACTGGGTACAATTACAAAACCGTTCCGTATAGAACAAGAGTCGCTTGTACTTGTACGACGTTTTGAGACAGACAGTGCAGTGCTGTTTCAAAAATATATTATGCCGGTTTCTGAAATAACAGATGTATTCTTTGATTATTATATCGGCTTTGAAGGCACAAGCTATCAATCGGTAAGTACAGCAATTGCGAAAGGAAATGAACAGCAATACAACAAATCGAACAGCCTGCTTTTACTGCATGTTGCTCCGGTTGGCGATATAGAAGAAGGTTATACTATTCAGACAAAACTACTTTCGCTTGTAAAAGCGTTACAAGAGGCTTACAAAAAATAATTACAGAAAATGGAAGGAACAATTCGTGCAAATATTAAACCCGGAATGCTGGTGTTGATTGTACTAAAGAAAGACCAACGTACCGGTACACTTACCGAAGGCATTGTAAAAAATCTGCTCACGAGTGCGCCCAAACATCACCGTGGCATCAAAGTACGTTTAGAAGACGGACAGATTGGACGGGTGCAGAAGATACTTGAAGACGATGCAGCCTTTTAACTGCTGATACAGCAAACAGTATAATCTCATTAAAAAAGCAAAAGGAGCAATGTATTTACAATTGCTCCTTTTTTTACAACTCCCGCTTACTACAGGAAATTTTTATGCTATCAGGATCTATTTTGCAACCAATTTACCCCTGATCTCTCCCGATGGATAAGCTGCCGATTGAATATTTACGTAACAGTTACCCGCTTTTAATTCTGCTGCAGCCGATGCACTTAACTGAATATTGATTGAAACCGGTGATGTAACCACTGCACCTAACGATGCAATTATTTCACCGTTTACAAGTGTTGTTCCTTTTTGTACATACCAGCCTGTTGGTGTAATACCACTATAGGTGAGTGTTCCGGAAAATGTACCTGTGCTGCTGTTATATTTTCCGTTGAATGTTGCTGTTGCTGTTGAACCATTGGGTGGTGCTTGGCTATCGCCATTACAATTAGCTGTATACGGTTGCTCACTTTCACTTGCCGATTCTTTTTTACAACTCACTAATGCAATTGCTGAAAAAAGAAAAACAGCAACGATTGTCCGTGTTCTTTTCATTTTCATATTGTAGTTGATTTAAATGAACAATACACAGGCCTTTCCAATTACTGTGCCAGTACGCAACAGCAGAATAATGAGCGTACTTTTAAAGTATGAGTATCAATAGATAAGTTATTTTTCCACCAAATGCTGCGCCAGCCATTGCCTCCAGCTTTTGCTATGTTTCACACTGTTCGCTGTTGTTAAACTACCATTACAAAATGTGCGGCCAAGCTCTCCCCAAATTGGTAAATTAAAGATCAGTTTTTTCTTTCCGCTTTGCTCCATCCATTCATTTGCCATTTCCTCCAACGTAAGAGCCTCTGCTCCACCTATCTCTATTGTTTTTCCAACTGGTTCTTCTTTCGACAACCTATACAACTCTGCTGCCACAATTGACGCATCAATTGGTTGCGAAATAATCTTCTTTGGCAACAATCCAACAGGAAATTTCAAAAACGTTGTAATGATCTGGTGAATAAACTCATGAAACTGTGTTGCCCGTAAAATGGTAAATGGTATACCCGATGCTTTGATTGCATTTTCCGATGCAAGCTTTTGTTTGTAATAAGCAAACGGCACTTTATCAATGCCAACAATAGAAATATAAACAAGATGAATGTTCCGATTCGTACCGATTGCCTGTAACAGGTTTTGGGTGAGTAAGGCATCTTTTTTAAGATCTGTGGCAAGATGAAAAATGACTTGTTTTCCTTCCACTGCTTCCTTAACAGCTTTGTTCTGCAGCAAATCCATTGTTACATTATGATCCTTTCCACTTTCAGCGTTCCTGCTGCCGATCATATGCGGTATATTCTGACTGCTTAGCAAAGCTGAAAGACTTTTACCTAAGGTTCCCGTGCCGCCGGTAATGAGGATTGTAGACATGATCATTTTTTAGATAACAATATTATTGATGGATTGAATGCAAAAAAAGTAGCAAACCGACAATTTAACTGGCAAGACATCTTCTACTTCTTGTTAATGGTATAAGCTGCAAATGGTTTGACGGCTTGCAGCCGTACCGATAATAAAAATCCGGCGCAAACAAAACGTTCACGCCGGATCGAACAAAAAACCAGAAACAATAAACGAAAAACTATTTCTTTTTCTTCAACGCTTTGATCATTTCCGGTGTTGCTTCTTCAAAACTGATAGCATAACCACCGCCCGGAGCTACCCATTGTTTCAGCTTGCTTTTATTGGTCACCACAATTTTGGTAATGGTATACGCCTGCGGATTTGTTTTATAGTGTGCAGTTGCTGCATCAGCATAAACAGTAGCAATATATTGTTTGCCGTCCGCTAAAAAATCAAATGCAATGTTTGATGTACGGGCTTCCTCTCCTCCTATACTGCCCACAAACCACTTCCCTGTTTTCTTTGCTTTGCGTGCAACAGTGATGTATGTGCCGGGTTCTGCTTCAAGATATTTACTATCGCTCCAATCAACAGCCACATCTTTGATGAATTGAAATGCATCTGCAAAACGCATATAGTTCTCCGGTAAGTCAGCAGCCATTTGCAACGGACTGTACATGGTAACATACAATGCCAGTTGATTGGTAAGCGTACTGTTTACATGCGAATTGTTATCGGGATTTAATTTGCTGATGTCCATTTCAAACACACCCGGTGTGTAATCCATTGGGCCGCCAATTAAACGTGTAAAAGGAAGTACTGCTACATGATTTGGTTTCGATCCGCCAAATGCCTGGAACTCGGTGCCACGTGCAGCTTCGTTACCAATTAAGTTAGGCCATGTGCGTGCAATACCTGTTGGACGAACTGCTTCATGTGCATTCACCATGATCTGGTATTGTGCTGCCTGCTCTATTGCATATTGATAATGATTAATGATCCACTGGCTGTAATGATGCTCACCTCTTGGTAAGATGTTTCCTACATAACCACTCTTTACCGCATCGTAACCATTTGCTTTCATGAATTTGTAAGCAGTATCCATATGTCGTTCGTAATTCCGAACCGAAGAAGATGTTTCATGATGCATGATCATCTTCACGCCTTTTGCTTTTGCATATTCACGAATGCCCACCACATCAAAATCAGGATACGGTGTTACAAAATCAAACACATAATCTTTCGACTGACCAAACCAATCTTCCCAACCAACATTCCAACCTTCCACCAACACGCCATCAAAACCATGTTGTGCCGCAAAGTCGATCAGTTCTTTTACATGCGCCGTATTGGCGCCATGTTTACCATGCGGTTTAGCTTTGCTGAAATCGCTTACACCTAACTGTACTGCAGGAAAATCGTTCGTGTACGACCAATTACTTTTACCCGTGATCATCTCCCACCACACACCCACATACTTTACTGGTTTTATCCACGATGTTTCTTTGATCTTACTTGGTTCGTTTAAATTGTACGTGATCTTCGATGCAAGAATATCTCTTGCATCATCACTTACAATAACAGTCCGCCATGGAGAAGTAGAAGGTGTTTGCATATATCCTTTATCACCCACTGCATCAGGTGTCAACCAACTTTGAAAAACAAAATTCTTATCATCCAGGTTCAGATGCATACAGGAATAATTGATGAGTGCCGCTTCGTGCAGGTTAATGTACAAACCATCATCACTCTTCATCATCAATGCTGTTTGCACACCTGTAGGTGAAAAAGGTGTTTGCGATGCATTGCTTGTAATAGAGCTTTTCATTAAACCACGTATCTCTGATAAACGGGAACGGGTGTAATCGTATTCCTGCGTATCATAATCACCGGCGATCCACCAGGCAGTGTGGTTACCCGTCATGGCAAACTGGCTATGCTCTTCTTTAATAACGAAGTAATTGAAATTTTTCTGCGAAGGAAATTCGTAACGGAAACCCAACCCATCATTGAATAAACGAAAACGAATGATTATCTGCCGATTGGTTTCTTTTTGCTGCAGGGTCACTGCCAGCTCATTATAGTTGTTGCGGATGTTGCTCACTTCGCCCCACACCGGTTGCCATGTTTCATCGAACGTAGCTGTTTGAGTAGATGCAATAGCGAAATCGTTGAGCAATGATTTTTTGTCGTTCTTTAATTCCAGGCCTAATGTGCTGGGCTTAATAACTGCTTTGTTTTTGTACGCCAGTTGATACTGCGGCGCACCGGTAGCGGTTACATTAAACTGTAAGACTAAATTTCCGTTGGGAGAACGCAGCTCCTGTGCAAACGTATACACACACAGGAACAGCAATGCTGCAATGCAGCCGATTGTTTGTTTCATAATCAATAGTTGTTAAGAGTCGGGCGTAAAGTTAGTTGTTTGCAGCTTTAAACAACAACAGCAACAACTGACAGCGGTGAAGTTTTTTCTCTTCTGCAACTGATTCTCATCATTGAAAACGTTTGCGGTGATTGGAAAAAAAGTTGAGAAGATTTGAATCTCCTATTATACTTCGTAGCAACGTCTCTCCTTGCATATAGTTGTTGTTCTGCATAAATGTTTTTTGAGAAACTTTACTAAGAACAAAATACTCAGCTATACTTATTGGGAGACCTTGCTGATAAAAAGTGCTTAGCTATATAAATTCAAGGGAAGTTCGATTGAATAGCCAAGTCTCCATTGAAATATTTCTTTTAGCTGCCTTCCGAACCTGTAATATTCCTCCGGTGTCAAACCACATTTATTGCCAAAATGTATCTCTTCGATTTTAAATTGTGGTAAATCCGGTTTGGTTAACGAAAAGGTATCATTAACCCGTTCACTTATATCTAATGTTTTTAGATAGGATGAGTTCGGGTCGATCCACAGCTTTAAAGGTATGTAGCTTACAATCCGATTTCTTCCAATCTCAATTTTGAGTTCTTTTCTGACGTACCGTAAATATTCAACTTCATTTTTGAAAGGAAAAATGTAAGATAGTCGGACTTCCTTTTCATCTTCGTATTGTTCTTTCTTAAAAAACCCTGCAAATCGCCAAATGTCACTCATAAATGTTGGGTGACCATTGTATTTTCTTTTCAAGTCATCAATCTCCCTTTGGAAATTTTCAAATTTTGCGTCAAGCTTATAATAAACTTTTGAAAGAAAAAAATTTTCCCATTTATCTCGGTTGTCGATTAGTGAAAATACAATTGCAACTCCTGAGTAATCTTTACCATATTTCTTCCATAAATATTTGCTGTTAAGATTCTCGTACGAGCAAAAGGATGCAGTAAAATAACTATCCTTTATTGTCGATATTTGAGGCTCTGAAAGAGATAACAATTTGCCGGCGTACGAAAACTCCTCCTTATCTTCTGAATTTATTAGATTATATAATCTTACTTCACTATTATTAACTATCGAGGATAAGCTATTTAAACTAGTCCAATGAACGAATTTTAATTCCCCTGAAAAATAAAACGGCGTCTTTTTATAGTGCCTAAAATACCTAGAAATTCTTGAATGAAAATTTGAGCCTGAATAACCAATATTATCAATAACATCCGGATAATACTTATCTAAAATAGCTATATATTCATCAAGCATTGATTCAAGAATGTCTTGTTGTTTATTGTGTTCCATAAAATTTCAGCAAATGGTTCGGTGGTTGCCGAAGGTAGGGAATTTCAAAACTATCGTTGTTGTGAAAAACTAGAGATAATCAAAGCAGAAAAGTATTATATAGGCTCTTAAACTCTGCTTCTTCAAACCCATGCTAGCGGTTCATATAATTTCATCTATTAAGGTCTGTACATCAAAACTAATATTAACCTTATTTATTGCACTTATTGTGTATTTGTTTTATAGTTCGCAAGTAGATATGCTCCCGCAAGCCCGCAAAGTCCTAAAAAGATTGAAGTGTTTGAAGCACCAGTATCACCATGTCGCCAAATACCTGACAAATTTGCATAATTTAAAGAACGATTTAAGATTTTGAAACTCTCCAAACAAAATATAATTCCTGTCAATACTGGTATAAATAAAAGTATCAATCCCAGAATCAATTTAATTAGTTCAATTATTTTTCCGTACATGATTTATTAGTTTTTAGGTCTGTCACTTTTAGCTTTTACAAATAAGAACCAGTCATAAAATATTGTCACTATTGTAATACCCACAATTAAAAAATCAATTATGTGCCATATCTGTTTTTGAAACCAAAATTTCTGAAACGGATTAAACAAGATAGCAACAATCCCAAAATATATAAAAAGCCCCATTTGTTTTTGGTTGAATGATTTATAACAGAAATAAATAAATGGAATCATTACAAACCAACGAAGAAAATTGTAATAACTGTATTGTTGTTTAGTCATTGCTGCAATTATTAGTGCAGCCGCAACCGCAAACTTTATAACTGTGTCAAGAAGTAAAAAAATATTGTTTTTCATTTATTTTGATTCGTCTATTTCCTCAAGCTGGCAATCAATCGCAATACCTGTAAAAATTGTTATCATCGTACCTGCATCATCACTAAGATGTGTGTAAGTATATGAACCATCTTCATCGCTTTCCATGTCTGCTTTAATTGAGGGGTCTGAAGATTTTACTTTAGTGACTTTAAAAACAAACACTCCTCTTGTCGCTTGATTACCACTGTAAAGTGAATCTAATTGTACTGTTGAAAATGTTATGATTGCAAGAAAATTATGAGTAGCATCTGTTCTTTCGTCTAAAACTTTAACTACATAATTGCTATCAGTTTTTACGATATCATACACTCTACCCTTAAAAAGAATGGGTTTGTTTTGAGCAATAAACATATTTTGAAAATGCGATGTATAGGATGCTGTCGTATCCCAATTTGCAACTGCATTGTATTTCCTCGCAAGCGTCTTTGCAATCGCCTCATTTTTATCAGGATTTTCTTTTTTGTCTGAACTACCGCATGAAGCAACAAGTATTACTAAAAAAAATCCGAATGTCAAATGAAGTTTAGAAGTCATTATTTAAATTTATTTTTTTGTTCGTTCTTTCTTCACAATATGTTGTAAGTCCTGAGGTCGTCCAAGCATGATCGCTAAGATTTAAATATACGAACCTTCTTGTTTAAAGAACCATTGATTTGTAATTCACTTTTCAACAACCGTTACTCAAATAACCAACCGCCACAAAAAATCGGGCACAAACTTTCGTTCATGCCCGACTCATTATTCATTACTCATCATTCATTACTTCTTCCCCTTCACATATTTCTCTAACCACATATGCTCTTCCCACAACAAATGAAGAATATTTTCTTTACCACGGTAACCATGTGCTTCGTAAGGTAAGCTTACATAACGCACATTACCACCATTACCTTTCAATGCCTGGAACATCCGTTCACTCTGGATGGGATAAGTTCCGGTGTTATCATCTGTATCGCCATGCACCAACAGAATTGGTGTTTTCAGTTTTTGTGCATAGCTGAACGGACTCATATCAAAATACAATTGCGGCGCCTGCCAGTACGTACGGTCTTCGTTCTGGAAACTGAACGGCGTTAATGTTCTGTTGTACGCACCACTGCGGGCAATACCAGCTTTGAACCAATTGGTATGCGAAAGCAAATGCGCTGTCATGAATGCACCATAGCTGTGACCACCAACTGCAACACGTGTACTATCGCCCACACCCATTGATGCTAATTTATCAATAGCAGCACGTGCATTTAATTTCAACTGTTCTATAAAATCATCATTTGGTTTTTTATCAGCACTTGTACTTACAATCGGCATCTCTGCATTATCCAACACAGCGTAGCCTTGCGTTACCCAAAAGATAGGGCCACCCCAGCCTATTCGTGTAAATGTATTTTTCGATCCACGTACCTGTGCTGCATCACGTGCATTGGTGAACTCACGTGGGTAAGCCCACATCAACACCGGCAACGGACCATCTTTCTTTACATCATATCCTTTAGGCAAATAGAGATTACCTGTAAGATCAACACCATCGGCACGTTTGTATGATATTTTTTGTACACTCACTCCTTCCAGTTGCGGATATGGATTTTTAAAATCAGTGATCTGCTTTCCACCACCGGGTACAATTCCTTTCAATGTTTTTACATGATAGTTAGGCACCACCGTTTGTGTTTCCATTCTTGTAAGCACTGTAAGACTGTTACGATCCAATACATCCATCACCATTTCATATTCATCTTCTTTACAACGCCAGATGATCTCATTCTTTTTTGTTGCAAGATCAAAATAGGCAAGGAATGGCAGATCACCTTTTGATGATGCACCTGTTGTGTTATTCATCAATAGTTTTCCATCATGCGGAATCACTACATCACGACCATAACTGTTTTTTTCTGTTACAGGTGAACCGGGATTATTGTATGCATCATTTGCACTACGTTCCTGCAACAGTTCCATTTCACCGGTTGAAGGATTCAGCTTACTCAGTTTTGTTTGTGCTTTGCTGCGCAATACTTCCTGCACCAATGCGAAACTGCTGTTGCCCCAGGTAGTGCCACCATAACGCATTTTTGTTTTAAACAATTCTTTCGGCTGTGCGGTAAAAGGTGCAGGCAACGCATACACGGCATCACGATACTCTGCTGTGTTTTTTATTAACCCGCCATCCAATGCTTTGCACCATACAACGGTTGCCGCTTCATCATCACGCCATTCAATACTGCGGGGAACATCCTGCACATTATCGTTACCTGCGGGAGCAGTTTCTGCAGAAGGAAGTTTAGCGATCTCTTTTATAAATTTTCCGCCTGCATCGTGTATTGCAACGGTTGAGTTGAAACCAAAAGCAGGTACTACATACGAAAACGGTTTGCTGATGGTACGTACCAACCAATATTTTTTATCGGGCGATGCACTGATGCCGGAATAAATAGCAGGTTGATTGATCTTTGTTTCAACACCATTTACATTCTTCACCAATTGTGCCAATGTAAAAAATTCAAACAACGATTCATCGTAAGGCGATTTAATCATATCCTGGAAAGTTGGACGAGGTGCAGCACTGCCATAGCTTTCCTGTACTGTTGGTCCTTTCGGCGTAATCGGGCGCTTGGGCATTGCCGATGCAGGTTTGATAATGGTTTTATACAACACTGTATTATCATCTAGCCAACTGAACGCAGCACCAAGCACAACGTTTAAAGCAGTCTTGTTTACTTTCGTTGCTTTTTGTGTTGCAATATCTACCACATACAAATCAACAACAGAACCGGTGCTGTTGGTAAATGCAAATTTCTTTTCGTTAGGACTCCATGATACTGCATTTGCCAGCATGTTAGCAGGCAATCCGCTGATCTTATATTCTTTGCCCGAAGCAATATTCTTGATTGTAAAATTGTTAATGTAGTTCTGGCGGCTTTGCGAAAAATTTGCAGGGTTGATACGCAAACCCGCAACACGTACTTCCGGCTGGCCAAGTTCATCAACCAGCGGATACGTATTACGTTCAATCAATAACATCCATTGGCCTTTACTGTCTACACTAACAGTTGGTGTAGGTTTTGCCAGTGCAAGATCCATAATGTCTTTGGGTGGTAATTGATAATTTACCGCATCCTGTGCAATGGTTTTCATTGCAAGAAAGAATAAGAGTAAAACAGATACGCTTCTCATACAAATGATTGTTTGTTTTGGATTTCGAAAATACCGCAGGAAAAAATTTATTCCATACCGCTCAACAAAATATTTGCCGATTCAATTTAGCACCTTATTTTTGCGCCATGATTTCAAACACACATACACACCATCATCATACTTGCCCTAACAGGTAAGCCGGTTGTGTATTGTGTTCTACAATATTGTAAAAAGGCTTACGGAACGTAGGCCTTTTTTTATTGTCTGAACTGAACAAACGACTTAACACCGACCTGACAGGTCAAGCATAAACTAATTATGATGCAGGAAAAAAAGTACACCCCACTCAGCGAATTAAGTGGTGGCAGCAGCGACAAACCAGCAAAGCTCCGTATCGCTATTCAGAAAAGCGGACGACTCTACGACGATTCAGTAAAACTGTTGAACGAATGTGGTATTGAATTACGCAATGTAAAAGACCGTTTAAAAACAGAAAGCGACACCTTTCCGATGGAAGTTTTCTTTTTGCGTGATGATGATATACCGCAATATGTGGAAGATGGTGTAGCCGATATTGGTATTGTTGGTGAGAATGTATTGTTTGAAAAAAACAAGAAAGCCGAGATTGTTGAGAAGCTTGGCTTTGGCAAATGCCGTTTAAGCTTGGCGATCCCCCGCAGCGAAACCTACCAGGGTGTACAAAGCCTCGATGGCAAACGTATTGCAACAAGTTACCCGTTCTTAGTAAATGAGTTTTTGAAGAAGAACAATATCAACGGTGAGGTACACGAGATCAGCGGCAGTGTGGAAATTGCGCCGGGTATTGGTTTGGCTGATGTAGTGGTTGATTTGGTAAGCAGCGGCTCTACCCTTTTCATGAATGGATTGAAAGAAGTAGAAACCATTCTGCAATCGCAATCGGTGTTGATCAAAAACAACAAGCTGAATAAAGAACAGGAAATACTGTTGGATAAATTGTTGTTCCGCATTAAGGCTGTGAAGAAAGCAAAACGCAACAAATATGTGTTGATGAATGCACCGAATGATAAACTTAACGACATCATTGCATTATTACCGGGTATGAAAAGTCCAACGGTTTTACCATTGGCAGAAACCGGCTGGAGCAGCGTACACAGTGTATTGAGCGAAGATGAGTTCTGGGAAAAAATTGAACAATTGAAAGCAGCAGGTGCTGAAGGAATTTTGGTGGTACCTATTGAGAAAATGGTGATGTAACCCCACCTAAATCCTCTCCTGAAAGGGGGGACTTAAAACAAAAACGTTTCGTTCCGTAGGAACGATTGAGAAATATGCAGATCATAAAACATCCAAAGAAAAGTGAGTGGAGCAAATTGCTCAAGCGTCCGGCTATTGAAGCATCATCGTTGGAAGCAAGCGTGGTAAACATTTTGCACGAGGTAAAGGCAAGCGGCGATGAAGCATTGAAACGTTTTGCTACCATCTTTGATAAAGTGACGGTTACGGAAATACAGGTAACCAATGCAGAGATCGATGCAGCTTCAGCTTCACTCAGCAATGAATTGAAAGATGCTATTGCATTAGCTAAGCAAAACATCGAAACCTTTCACCGCAAACAGGTAAGTACTGTTGAAAAAATCGAAACAATGCCCGGCGTTCTTTGCTGGCGTAAAACAGTAGCTATTGAAAAAGTAGGCTTGTATATTCCGGGCGGTACCGCTCCTTTGTTCTCAACCATTTTAATGTTGGCGATTCCTGCTAAGATCGCAGGTTGTAAAGAAATTATTCTTTGTACGCCGCCTTCTAAAGATGGAAAGATCAATGCTGCTATTTTATACACTGCACAACTGGCGGGCATTACCAAAATTTTTAAAACCGGTGGTGCACAAGCGATCGGTGCAATGGCTTATGGCACACAAACTATTCCCCAGGTATATAAAATTTTCGGACCAGGCAATCAATATGTAACGGCAGCAAAGCAATTGGTGCAGAAAGATGGTGTAGCCATTGATATGCCTGCAGGACCAAGTGAAGTATGTGTTATGGCCGATGATACAGCAGACCCTTCGTTTGTTGCTGCCGATCTCTTATCGCAGGCAGAACATGGTATTGATTCGCAGGTATTGCTGGTGAGCACTTCTGTGCAAATGATCGATGCTGTGTTGAAAGAAACTGCAGAACAATTGAAAGCATTACCCAGAAAAGAATTTGCAGCAAAAGCGTTGGAGAACAGCAAAGCAATATTGTTACCAACGGTTGCAGAAATGATCGAACTGGTGAATGAATACGCTGCCGAACATCTCATCATCAGTTGTAAAGACGATGAAGCCATTGCAGAGCAGATCATCAACGCCGGTTCTATTTTTCTTGGCAACTACTCACCCGAAAGTGTCGGTGATTATGCCAGCGGCACCAATCATACATTGCCCACCAACGGTTATGCAAAAGCATACAGCGGTGTAAGTGTTGATAGCTTCGTCAAGAAGATCACTTTTCAGAAATTAAGTAAAGAAGGTTTGCAACAGATTGGTAAAGCAGTTGAGTTAATGGCTGAGGCGGAAGGATTACTGGCGCATGCGGAAGCAGTGAGGAAGAGAAATCAATAGCCTTTAGCCGATAGTTACAAGTAAATACAGCAGTTGCACTCATTCACCATTGACCATTCACAATTCACTATAACATGTCATTCGATTTAAACAATTTACTCAGGGAAAATATTAAAGCCCTTGTTCCCTACTCTTCTGCACGTGATGAGTTTCACGGTGAAGCGAAAGTGTATCTCGATGCAAATGAAAACAGCATTGGTTCACCACTGGTGAAATGGTATAACCGTTATCCCGATCCGTATCAGCAAAAGATCAAAGAAAAATTATCAGCCATCAAGGGTGTTTCGCCGAAACAAATATTTATTGGTAACGGCAGCGATGAATGTATTGATCTGTTGTACCGTGCATTTTGTAATCCGGGTGTTGACAATGTGGTTATTTGTCCGCCTACCTATGGCATGTACGAAGTAAGTGCCAACATCAACGATATTGAATTACGTAAAGCTCCGTTGCTCGATGATTTCCAGCTGAACCTTGCACACATGGAAACATTGGTGGATGAACACACAAAGATCATCTGGATCTGTTCGCCCAACAATCCAACAGGCAACAGCATCAACATTGCCGATATTGAAATGGTGTTGAACAATTTCGATGGCATTGTGGTGGTGGATGAAGCTTACATCAACTTCTCCCGTCAACGTTCATTGGTAACACTGCTGGCTGATTATCCAAATCTCGTGGTGATGCAAACACTCAGTAAAGCATGGGGATTGGCAGGTTTGCGCTTAGGTATGTCCTTCGCAAGTGAAGAGATCATCAGCGTTTATAACAAGATCAAACCTCCATATAACATCAGCGAAGCCGTGCAGGAACTGGTGATCAAAGCACTCGATAATATGGAAGATGTGAATGCGATGATCAAAGAACTGGTGAATGAACGTAAGCGACTGGAAACTGAATTGCCTCAACTTCCTGTTGTAGAAAAAATTTATCCCAGCGATGCCAATTTTTTACTGGTGAAAGTGATTGATGCAAGAGGTATTTATGAATACCTGCTGGCCAAACAAATTGTAGTGCGGGACAGAAGCAAAGTAATTCTTTGCGAAGGTTGCCTGCGTATTACCGTTGGTACAGCAAAAGAAAACGATGAACTGCTGGATGCACTCCGTTCATTTATCGCTTAAGAAAAGATAACAGGCATTTGCTGCGGGTGCAGTAAATTTATTGCCTCAACCAATCATATACCAAACGATGAAACAACTTTCAATTGCTATTATACTTACAGCAAGTATCGGTCTGTTTTCATTCAGCTTACAACAGCCGAATTTAAAAGCTTCGATGGATCGTGGTAAAAAAGTTTACAACGAAACCTGTGCGGTTTGTCATTTACAGGATGGCAAAGGTTTACAGGGATTAAATCCCCCATTGATAAAAACCAAACAGGTAGCAGGTGCAAAACCACAGCTCATTAATATTGTTTTAAAAGGAATGGAACAGGAACTCACAATCAATGGTGAAACCTATTACAATCCCATGCCGGCGCAACCAAACTTAACCGATCAGCAAATTGCAGATGTATTAACCTATGTACGCAACAGCTTTGGCAATAAATATAGTTTGGTAACTGCAGCAGAAGTAAAAGCAGCAAGAGCAAAGATTAAATAAACTTAGCGCTCTTAGTGGTAACTCTGTGCCCTTTGTGTAACTACATTGTATCACAAAGAACACGAAGCAATCACAAAGGACACAAGAAAAAATCAACAGATGTCAACAACACAAATAACAGGTAAACGGGTTTTGTTTATTGATCGGGATGGTACACTTATTAATGAAGCGCCACCAACCTATCAACTTGATTCCTTCGATAAACTCAGTTTTTATCCTGATGTATTTTTCTACCTGCGCAAAATTGCTGCAGAACTCGATTATGAACTGGTTATGCCTACTAACCAGGATGGTTTGGGTACAACTGGTTTTCCGGAAGATACGTTCTGGCCTGTACACAATTTTGTGGTAAACAGTTTACAAAGCGAAGGCATTGTGTTCAGCGATGTGTTGATCGATCGCACATTTCCGCATGAGAATGCGCCTACTCGTAAACCCGGTGTTGGTATGTTTACCAAATACATCAACAACCCCGAATACGATCTGGCCAATTCATTTGTTATCGGCGATCGTATTACCGATGTACAGCTGGCAAAAAATCTCGGAGCAAAAGCTATCTGGATCAACAACGATGCAAATCTTGGTGCAGCTGAAATACAGGATAAAGTTGCTGAATTGCGTACATCAACCATTGCATTAGAAACCATTCACTGGAAAGAAATTTATGAATTCCTGAAACTGGGTTTGCGTACAGTGGTGCACGAACGCAACACTAACGAAACGAAAATAAAAGTAGAGTTGAATGTAGATGGCAGCGGCAAAGCGGTCATCAACACCGGTCTTGGTTTCTTCGATCACATGCTCGACCAGATTGCACGCCACGGTAAAATGGATCTCAACATTACAACGCATGGCGATCTGCATATTGATGAACATCATACCATTGAAGATACCGGCATTGCCTTAGGTGAAGCATTTGGCAAAGCATTAGCCGATAAACGAGGTATGGAACGTTATGGTTTTGCATTGCCCATGGACGAAGCCGATGCAAAAGTGCTCATCGATTTTGGCGGCCGTAACTGGATCGTTTGGAATGCAACATTCACAAGAGAAAAGATCGGTGAAATGCCAACAGAAATGTTCTTCCACTTTTTTAAATCGTTCAGCGATGCGGCAAAGTGTAACCTCAACATCGAATGTCATGGCGATAATGAACATCATAAAATAGAAGCCATCTTTAAAGCATTTGCAAAAGCCATCCGCATGGCGGTAAAGCGTGATCCGTTGAGCAATTACCTGCCATCAACCAAAGGTGTATTATAAAATCAATGATTTTTTTATAGCTGAAAAGCGTTCAGGCAAGCTGCTGAACGCTTTTTATTTTTTCCTGCAGTTTCTCCCACCCGCTGATTGAAGATTGCGGAAGCTCTGACATTTGTCATAGTTCAATCCTTTTTGTAATGTTAGTTTTATAGCATGATTTGGTGAATGCGTTAATCTGAAAAAAGTCTACTTGCTCAAACCTGACAACATAAACTTTTCAGGAGAATACGTGTAGTAATCAAAGCCATTAAAAACTTACCACATGAAATGTACCATAAAACTTATCGGGCAAATCATTATAAAAAACATCACATGAAAGCAATTCTTGTTCCTGTTGATTTTTCCTCAACCTCACTCAACGCCGCCTCTTATGCACTTCATTATGCGAAACAAGTTGGAGGAAAACTGATGCTTGTGCATGCATATGAACAACCGCTTATTCTTCCGCTTTACCAGGGTATTGAAGTATCGCCGGAACATATGCGTGAAATAAAAAAGAAAGAATTGCAATTGCTGGCAAATCAACTTACAGAGCTGGGGCCATTGGTAAAAATAGAGCAGCTGTTGTTTGATGGTAAGCTGGTTGATGTAATACAGGATTTAACCGAAGTGTTGCAGATCGCCTTTATTGTAATGGGTATTACAGGCGCAGGTAAAGCGAGAGAAGCATTGATTGGCAGCAATACACTCAGCATTTCAAAACATTGCAAAGTACCGGTATTGATTGTTCCTGAAAATGCTGTGTTTACAAAAATCAACGACATCGGTTTAACCACCGATTTTCGTGATGTGGTGCGAACTATACCCGACGACAGGGTAAAGGAACTTGTTGAAGCTACGGGTGCCCGTTTACATGTGCTGAATGTTGATTTCAAAAACAGGCAATGGACCAGCGATACGCCTTTCCAAAGCGGATTGGTGGAAACCATGTTTGAACATTACCATCCGCAATATCATTTTATTGATAAAGAAGACATGGTCGATGGATTGAACGAGTACGCCAACAAATACAGTATTGAAATGCTGCTGGTTATTCCGCAAAAACACAATTTACTCGAAAGGATCTTTGCAGGCAGTCATACAAAAGAATTAGTCTTCCACAGCGATGTACCCGTAATGGTAATGCATGCTTAAACAGCTTCGTTTCATTTCCAGAATTGCGCAGCCAAAGCAGTAGTTTCTATTTGCTGCTTTGTTTGTGCGTACCCTTTTTCAATGAGTTGTTGCCAGTTTTCCCAATCGAGGAATTTAAATTCTTTCAGATCGAGCTCAAGAAATACTGACACATGCGGCTTACTGCTCTCCTGCCTGTGACGGCTGTTGATGGTAATACTATTGACGAGTATGGATGACAGTCCGGGTAATTGATGCCCGTCTGCATTGGTAAGTTTGTTCCAGAATAAATTCCAGGAAGAAGGTATTTCAGGCAAATCAATTTCGGGAGAATCTTCGGCCGATAACGAAACCGCAATAATGTGCCGAACCGGTTTTTTATACATTGCTTCTACCGGCAGATTATCAATTACACCTCCATCAATATGTAAGTGACGATTAATGATAACGGGAGGAAATACACCGGGTATAGCCATACTTGCCGCCACCTGCTGACTTGTTAATCCGCTTTCATGCACTTTTAATGTAGCGTTTGAAAAATCAGTCGATACACAATAGGTGTTCACCCACAAATCTTCCAGGTGCGAATCGGAATACATTTCGCTTAAAAACTTACGGATCTTTTTACCGCTCATGAGCGAAACAACCGGCAATGTAAGGTCGTTGGATGTGAGCTTGCTTTCTCCCGCCTTTTTACAAACAGATTGAATTTGCTCATAATTAAAATCAAAATAAGAAAGTCCGGCTCCATAAACAGCACCGGCACTTGTGCCGCCAATAAAATCAAACTCGATACCCTGTTCCATTAATGCACGTGCAGCTCCAATGTGTGCAAACCCACGGGCTCCGCCTCCTCCCAATACCAAACCTACAGCCTGGTGTGTAATGATGCGGCAAAAACGCCTTGTATCAGCAGCATTGCGTTTGCGCAAATGCAGGTGTAATGCCACAGGCCTGTCTTTTAACCATCTGCCGGTATCGTACGGTAATGCTGCATCTTCTTCGTGCAGTAGTAACAAATACATTTTCCTGTTCAATTCATTACCGCTGTAAAGGCCAAGCTCCTTTTCGATGCTGTATAATGGACTCTCTGCTTTAAAATCTGTTGCAATAATTACAAGATCGCAATAAGCAATGCATTGCCTTGCCCATCCCGGATGTTCGATATCGCATACCAGGAAATTAAGCCCGGCATATTTTTCCATATCATCGAACCTGCTGTGTGTATCGTCTTCGGTATACGATTGATGATCGTAGATATTGATAGCAAAACCCATGGTTAACAGCTGCTGTTCAATAGCCGCTGTGTATTCGCTTACATCATTTGAAGGCTGCAGATTTACAACAGCAATATTTTTCGGCGCTGCATCCATTTTTGTTTGATGAGCATTGCGTTTTAACCGCTCAATAATAAACCGTGTAATGCTGTTTGCAAAAGAAGGAAACTGCTGCACCAGTTGCAGGTAAGCAGCATCATCGAGTTGCAGCAGACTCGATTTACGCAGGGCCATCACAGAAGCACTGTGCGGCTCTCGTGTAAACAAAGAGATTTCGCCAATAGGTTCGCCTGCAGAAATATCACCAAGAATAAAAATGCCTTCTTCTTTTTTCTGCATGGCCCTGAAACGGCCCGATAGGACAATATAAAACGAATGCCCACGGCCTCCTTGCTGAAAAACATATTCACCGGTTTTGAACTCGAGAATGTTGGTAAAGGATAAAATCGTTTCGAGCTGTTCATCGTTCATTTCGCCGAATAAACGCCTGAGTGATTGTTGGGATAGCAACTTGCTTTCTGTAGATGAATTCATTGATAAGAAAAACTGATCGTTAACAATATGGCTGAGCGGATTCAGAGAGACGGAAACAGAACTTGAAGATATTATTTATTTTGAATGAAGAGTAATTGCTTCTTCGATGTGTCAGACACTCTTCAAAATATCAGACACATATTACTCAAACCGCAACGCCTTTACAGGACTCATCTTGCGCACCAACAACGAAGGAACAAACAGGATAATAAAGCTCACAAAAAATGTAACTGCAATAATCAGCAGCACCTGCCACCAGATTACTTTTATGGGAGCCGTTGCAACATAATAAGCCGACTCATCGAGTTTGATAAACCCCGTTGCCTGTTGCAGAAAGCAAATACCCAAACCCAATACAACACCCAGCAAAATACCAGTAAGGGTAATGATCAATCCCTGGTTCCAGAAAATAACTTGTACCTGTCCGTTAGTAGCGCCGGTAGCTTTTAAAAGTCCGATCATGCGTGCACGTTCCAGCACAAGAATAATTAAACAGGAAATGAGGTTAATGACAGCTACAATACACATGATAATTAAGATGACCTGTTTGTTGGTGCTTTGCAAAGCAAGCCAATCGAAGATGTTTGGATAAATTTCACGCAGAGGTGTGCTGAACCAAACAACAGGTAACTGATCGAGCAGCTGGTTATTGGTGCTATAATCTTTCTTATAATCTTTGAGTGTTACTTCATAACCGCCTATCTGTGTTGCTGTCCATCCATTGAGTCGGCGGATGAGGTTCATATCTACAATGGCAAACGTTTTATCGTATTCCTCAATACCTGTTTTATAAATACCACTCACGGTAACCGGTCGTACACGTGGTACGGTTGAATTATTATCGATAAAATAAATGAGCACTTTATCGCCCACCTTTGCATTTATTTGCCGGGATGTGTATTGCGAAATAAGTACCTGGTTATTCTGCAGACTGTCATCAAATGCGATCCATTTCCCTTCGATGAGAAAAGGCAGCAGCCGTTCCTGCGAAAAATCTTTTTCAATACCCTTCAGCAAAACACCTTCAATGGTTTCATTTGTTTTGAGCATGGCCGATTTTGTAGCAAAGGCATCTACCAATGCCACATTCGGATTGGCTTTTATTGTTCGGTAAACGGTATCATTTTTTTCAACAGGTAATTCTTCGGCCAATCCCGATGTTGATGATAGCTGTTGCTGTACACGCAGATGCCCCCAAAAGCTGAACACTTTACTACTGACCGTGTATTGAAATCCCTCTACAAAAGCAAAAGCCAGGATCATCACCGCTACGCTGATAGCCGTTGCTGCAGTAGATAAACGGATAATAAAGCGTGAAAAGGATTGATTCTTCTGGAAAACCAAACGCCGTGCTATAAAGGAAGCAATATTCAAATCTTTATCTTTGAGATGACTGTAAAACTAATGGATTATTAGAAAAGGTTGCCAACCATACATGAGAAAGCAACCGTTTCGCTGTAATTTGAATCTTAAACCAAACAGTTTCAGCAATACCGGTATGCATCAACTCTTCAAAAAACAGCTTGTTTGTATTCTTTTTTTGTTTTCTGCAACAGCCATTCATGCACAGGAAACCGACCGCATTTTTAAACCCAATATCCGTTCGGTTAAGTTTCATGTTAAAGGCGATCAGCTGGCTTATCCAATTATACGTTTAAACGGCGGCGATCAGCTGGAGTTGCATTTTGATGATATGGATGCCGATGTAAAATATTATTCCTACACATTCACATTGTGCAATGCCGACTGGACACCTGCCATGTTAAGTCAGTTCGATTACATGAAAGGCTTTTCCAATGTACGCATCAACACCTACCGTAACTCTTCGCTGGTGCTTACCCGTTATACGCATTACAGCTGCAGCCTGCCCGACCGTAACACTACACCAACACGCAGCGGTAATTACATTTTAAAAGTGTTTACCAATGGCGATACATCGCAAGTAGCATTTACCAAACGCTTTCTGGTAATTGATACAAAAGTAACAGCAGGTGCAAGCATTGTACAGCCGTTTAATACATCACTTGCTAAAACGCAACAGAAACTTCAGTTTAGTGTAAACGTGCAAAACATTAAGCCTACCAATATTTTTCAGCAGATAAAAGTGGTGATACTGCAAAACTTTCGCTGGGACAACGCTATTACCAATCTGCAGCCAACATTCATCAAACAAAATGTATTGGAGTACAATACCGAAAATCAGGCGCTGTTTCCTGCACAGAAAGAATGGCGTTGGGTTGATTTAACCAGTTTCCGTTTACAAACCGATCGTATTGAAAAAGGCGATTACAGTAATAACAGCCAAACATTATTTATAAAACCCGAAGGCGAACGGAAAGATCTGCGGTACATGTATTACCGTGATTACAATGGCATGTATCAACTAATGAATATTGAACAGAATAATCCTTACTGGCAGGGCGATTATGCAACAGTATGGTTTCGTTACAGCACACCCGATCGTAAAGAAATATCCGGCAAAGAAATATACCTCTTCGGAGAGTTGACCAACTACGAACTTACTGCAGCTAACCGATTAACTTTTAATGCAGAAACAGGCATGTATGAAAACAAGCAATATTTGAAGCAGGCTTTGTACGATTACATTTATGTTACAAGAGATAAAACAACAAAACAAATAAGTGCCGATGTAACAGAAGGCAACTGGTGGGAAGCGGAGAATATGTACACAATTCTTGTATATTACCGTCCGCTTGGTGGCCGTGCTGATGAGTTGATCGGAATGACGCAGGCGAACTCACTTGCCAACAGACCCAACTTTAATAATAATCGCCTTTTATAGTAAAGTCTTCAACTGAAAGATTTATTTTTGACCAATAATCTAACCGCACAACATGCATCTCTAAACACAGAGGCTACTACGAAAACAGCTATTGTCTTTTCCGATACATTGCAATGCGGCCTAACACTAAAAATTAATCAAATGAAAATCAGCAAAATTTCTTTCCGTTTAGGAGCTATTCTTTTTGTGAGCTCAGTTTTGTTTGCCTGTAAAAAGAAAAATGATGTTCCTGCTAATGAAATTACCGAAAGTTCAGCTCTTGAAATTTATACAAGTTGGTCGCTCACCGACAACAGTAGTGCCACGGTTGGAGCAGATATTGATGTTTTGCTTGTAAAAGGAAATATTACATCAGAAAGTCAGTTAGCGGCATTACCAATTTCTGATCTTATTGACTATAGCGACAATGACAGTGATTTTGAAACAATGAATCTGCCTAGTTCTTTAGCCGATGGAGATTATTCAGTTATTCTTGATTACTACGACATACAGAAAGCAGGCAAGTACACTATTCGTTTTAAAGGAACTGCTTCCGGAAAAATATACTCTTTTGCAGATGTAGCTTTTGCTGTAGCAGAAGACGGCTCTACAAAATTTCCTGTACGAATTACAAAATCCGGACAGAAGTTCACCGTATCGCCACGGTAAGAATTGTCAACTCATTTTTAACCCCTGCAATTGCGGGGGTTTTTATTTTAAACCATTCTGTTTTTTCATTCTACATTTTTCATTGCTCATTGCATTAGTTCACCTGCATTCCCCTATCTTTGCGGCGGCAGGTCTTGCACGACCAGCTCCTGCTGAACTCCCCCAGGGTGGGAACGCAGCAAGGGTAGGCGGTTGTAGCGGTGCGATGTAAGTAACCTGCCATTTTTTTATTTTCTGTTGAAGATGACCCTTACAAGCCATTATTATTTTTCATCTTCAAAACAATCAAACGTTTATCATGAAATTTTTCATTGACACAGCAGACCTTTCTCAAATTAAGGAAGCGAATGAATTAGGTATTCTCGATGGTGTTACTACTAACCCTTCGTTAATGGCCAAAGTTGGCATTAAAGGAACTGAAGCTGTTATGCAGCATTACAAAACCATTTGCGAAATGGTAGATGGCGACATCAGTGCAGAAGTGATCAGCACCGATTTTGATGGCATCGTGGAAGAAGGTAAAAAGCTGGCTGCCATTCATCCGAACATTGTGGTAAAAGTGCCAATGATCAAAGACGGCATCAAAGCCCTGAAATGGTTCAGCGATAACGGTATTAAAACAAACTGCACACTGGTATTCAGCGCAGGACAAGCGATTCTTGCTGCAAAAGCCGGTGCAACATATGTTTCTCCTTTTATCGGTCGTATTGATGACAGCTGCTGGGATGGTATGGAACTCATCAGTCAGATTGCAAATATTTATTCACTGCAGGGTTTTGAAACAGAAATTCTGGCTGCATCAATCCGTACTCCATTACACATTGTACAGGCTGCAGAAGCCGGTGCACATGTTTGTACCTGTCCTTTAAGTTCAATTACAGGTTTATTAAAGCATCCGTTAACCGATATTGGTTTGGCGCAGTTTTTAGAAGATGCAAAGAAGTTTCAATAATTGAATTCTTTCCAAATAAGAAAAGCTGTTCCAAAAGGAACAGCTTTTTTGCTTATGACTTGCCCTTGGCTTAAGCCTGAGGCAAGTCATTTATTTCAATTGCAACAATAATTCCCTTAACTCCTTTACGCCTTCTGTTGCCGGTTTTTCAATGGCTGTTACATTGTATACCGAAGATGTATAAGGTATCTTTTTATCAACAATAAACTTCGGTATTTTATCATCGGCTACCGTTACTAATCCTGCTGCAGGGTAAACAACCAGCGATGTGCCAACCACTGCAAAAACATCAGCTTCATGCACAATTTGCAATGCTATTTCGATCATCGGCACTGCTTCTTCAAACCAAACAATATACGGACGAAGTTGCGCTCCATCTTCTGCTACATCGCCCAGCTTTATATCGCCTTTGATCCCGTAGATCAATTCTTCATCACGTTCGCTGCGTATTTTAAAAATCTCACCATGTAAATGAAGAATATTGCTTGAGCCGGCACGCTCATGCAGGTCATCGATATTTTGTGTAATGATGGTTACATCAAAATCGTTTTCCAATTCGGCCAAACCATAATGTGCTGCGTTGGGTTGTGCAGCTGCTACATCTCTCCTTCTGTAATTATAAAAATCCAACACTAGTTGCGGATTTCTTTGCCATGCACGTGGAGTGGCAACTTCTTCTATCTGGTAACCTTCCCACAAACCATCACCATCACGAAAAGTGCGCAAACCACTTTCTGCACTGATGCCTGCACCTGTTAATACAACGAGTTTCTTTTTGCTCAAACTTTAATATTTATTTAATTTGACAATCCTGAAAATCAGCCTTTAAAAGCGAAAAGAATAAACCATGTAATTTATTCAATTGATAATTCGATCAATACACAGGCCAAATTGTATTTAGGTCGTTAGCAATCAGTCAACCCACAGTTTATCTATATCTGCTCAAATGCAATGAATTATTGCACTACAAATTAAGAAAAGGTATTGTTACTTTACAGTTTACCTCTTGCTGCTCTCTTAAATTAAAAAGCAATGCCAATATTTACTAATGACATTACCGGTAATCAACAAGTCACCGAATAAAACCACTAAGTTTCTTGTTAAGCTTGATTTGTCTGATTTTTAATGCAGTTGTAAAAAACAAACAGCTGTCCTTCAAAAAAAATAAATAAATTGCCAATGCAAAAACACTTAAACTTATGCAACACTTCTTCAAAGCATTTCTTTTGCTTACTCTTTCGTTAATATTTATAGCATGTAAAAAAGATTATGCAAAAAAAATGACTGGAGTTTACAAAGGAAGTACAAAATACTTTCTTCGAGACTCTTCAAGTGCAATCAAGGACACAGTCTTATCAGAATCCAAGATTACCATTGAGCACGCCGGCTCCCGTAATACCGTTAAAATAACTATTAGTAACTTAGGCATGCAAGACTTCGTTTATAAAGAAGTTTCTGTTTCGGGAGACAAGTTGCAATATGTGCCTGCACCTATGGGAGGCTTCGCTCCAACTAAAATTGTAGGCACGTTAACAGATAATACCCTATTGCTTAGTGTAGAACACCGAACCACTGGGCCATATGCGTGGACAATGGATATTAAAGCATTGAAATAATATTCTTTACATAAACAAATTAGATCATATCCTATCTTAAAAAGACTGAAGTATGTTACTTATATAAAAGTAAATAACCGCAGGTACTGATTTCCGGGATAATATTATGCGGCCTTGAAAAATTCTATTCTTGTAAGAACAGATTCATGCCACTTACCAAAAAGCTCTTCCACTGCTTTAAAGCGGAATTCGAAAATCTGTTTCAACTGTTTTCGTACAAACAAGCAGTTTGCAATATTGCCCAAAAAGCCAAGTGGATTTCGATAATGAACAATATCCGTCATTTCTACACCTCCATCTACAACTTTAAAATGATGCTGATGATGCCATAATTGATAAGGGCCGAACCGTTGCTCATCAACAAAGAACTCTTTTTCTTTTACATGTGTTATTTCCGTCATCCAATACAGCTTAATACCTAATACCGGGCTCACATGATATTCAATGATTTGCCCTGCATACATTTTAGCTGTTGTGTGTTTCGACAAAACTTTAAAACCCATGTTTTTGGGAGTTATCGCCTGGAGATTATTGGGATTGGAAAAAAAATCCCACGCTGTATCAATATCAACAGGAATATATTGTACAGTCTTCAGGGAGTATGTAGCCATGCTCAGTTGAGGTTATTGGCAATAACGATCTCGGGGTATTCGTTTTTTTCTGTAGCCCATTGGTTTAGAAGATCGCTGCCAAGTGGTTCATAAATGTCACGCTTAAAAGGATCCGTCGGCAATTCTTTCATTGGCACCAATACCAAAAAATGCGGTTCAACATAATCGTAATGCTTGTCAACCGTAAGTCCTTTGATCTGCACAAACTTGTAACCTTTGCTTTGTAACTGATCCAGATTCTTCTTGTTAAACTCAATAGTTGCACTGCGTGCTTCGGCAATTCCTTTTCGCATGGTGATTGATTTACGTAATAATAAAAAACGAAAGACGAAATTGTTCGCTCAGCAAGGGGTTTTAACAGCTGTTGACCGAACGATTGGCTTACAAAGGTACAGGTTCAACAAATGGATATTTCGTTAAAACTTGTTACAGTATGTGCATAACCAATAAATGAGAGGAAGATGACAAAGGAGAAGATGTTTGCTGTGCTTCACATGAGAAAAGCCAATCAGCAAAAAATCACATCCTGAAAATAAAAACCCGCCTTCATTAACGAAGACGGGAAAAAAAATGTGCCCGGGAAAGGACTCGAACCTTCACATCCTTGCGAACGGCAGATTTTGAGTCTGCTGCGTCTACCAATTCCGCCACCCGGGCGTTTTGGTTCCGATAGCTATCGGAAGGGGGTGCAATATTACAGAAACTTTGCTTCCCTGTGAAATTTTTTATGTCTTCATTTTTTTGTGCGAAAACTTATCTTGCAAACAAACGATTGGTATGTTAACAATAGGACTCATCAGAGAGGGAAAAACACCTGCAGATAACCGTGTAGCGCTTACTCCCACGCAATGCAAATGGATTTTAAAGAATAGCAACAATGTACAAGTGCTGGTTCAATCTTCGCCCACCCGTTGCTTTACCGATAAAGAATATAAAAGTGCCGGTGTAACTGTAACGGATGACCTGAGCTCTTGCGATGTTTTGTTTGGCATTAAAGAAGTACCTGTTGATGAGTTGATTCACGGCAAGACTTATCTTTTCTTTTCGCATACAAAAAAAGCGCAGGCACATAACCGAAAGCTGATGCATGCGATGATCGAAAAAAAGATCACACTTATCGATTACGAATGTTTAACACACGACGACGGACAACGTATTATTGGTTTTGGTTTTTTTGCAGGTGTTGTAGGTGCACATAATGGAATGATGGCGTTTGGCAACAGAACCGGTGCCTTTAAACTGGGAAGAGTTGGTGATGTAAGGGATTACCGCCAGCTCATCCATACTTATTTCGGATTGAAATTGCCTAAGATTAAAATTGCTATTACCGGCAGTGGCCGTGTTGCACATGGCTTACTCGAAATCATGAATCTGTTGGGTGTAAACGAAGTGGAACCATTCGATTACCTTCACCGGCAATACGAGTATCCTGTGTATGTGCATTTGAAAGGAAGAGATCTTTACGAACGTAAAGATGATGGTACGTACAACCGTGATAATTTCCATGAACATCCCGAAGAATACAAATGCAGCTTCGCTCCTTTTGTAAAGCAAAGCGATATTCTGCTTAATGGTGTGTACTGGGATAAAACAATTCCATCACTGTTTTCTTTAGATGAATTCCGCAATGCATCGTTCAAAATTAAAACAATTGCAGATATTACAAATGATACGGGTGGCTCTATCCCCATCAACATCGGCGACTCAACAATTGCTGAACCTGTGTATGGTGTAGATAAGATCACCTTACAAAAAACAGCACCTTACTTACCTGGCTCTGTTGATGTGATGGCTGTAGGTAATTTGCCTAACGAATTGCCACGTGATGCATCCCGCTATTTTGGAGAGCAATTAATAAAGTATGTTTTAGAAGATCTGGTGCAAGGTGGTTCTTCAATTCTTGAAAGAGCAACGATGCTTAAAGCTGGTGTATTAACGGAAGAATACAGTTACCTGAAGGAATATGCCGGTGTCTGACGTCTCGAAGAGCGTCTGACACATTAGCAAGTACGAGGTACGAAATTAGAAGTGCGAAACAAATCTCCGTCTGACGGATTACCTACAAATACAAATAATAATCTCCCAACAAACTTACAAACGCAGTTGTGTATTCGTTGTTTGCATCTTTAATGGCAAGCTCTTCCACAACAGGTTCAGTTTTTATTGGGGTAAACAACAACATTGAACGGAAAAAGCCATGCTTTACGCTTTGCTTTACCTGTACATGTTTTTGCAGATGAAGATTTGCTGCAGCGGCCAATTCAATCATATACGCTGCACGTGCATATGGAAGCAATACAGCAAAACAACCATTGTTGGTTAAGTTGTTTGCAACGATGGCTATCAATTCATCCAGCTTCAACCCTGCATCATGCATTGCTACATTTCGGTTTACAGCATCCGACTTTAAATCGCCTTCGTAAAAAGGCGGGTTGGAAATGATGAATTCATACTTATGTGAAAAGCTGAATTGCTTTACATCTGCGTGAAACAACTGCAATCGTTCCTTCCATCTTGATGCTTCACTATTTTCTTTCGCCTGCAAATATGATGGCTCATCAATTTCAATTCCATCGATTGCTGCATTACACTTCTGCGCCAACATCAGCATGAGTAACCCTGTGCCTGCGCCAATATCAAGAATAGTGAATGGTGCTGCCGCAGATCGTACCTCGTACTTCTTACCTCGTACTTCTTCCGCCACCCACGCTCCAAACAAACAGCTATCGGTGCTTACTTTCAACGCAGCTCTCTCCTGCTGTATCTTAAACTGTTTGAATTGAAAATAATTATTGGGCATGAACAATGAGTGATGAATAATGAGTAATGAATGATGAGGATTACTTGCGGCTAATTACTATCGACTAACGGCTTCTTCTTTACCATTCAGCCCTTGCACTTGGCTGCACTGCAAGTGATACAAAATCGCCGGCAAGATATTTATGATAAGCAGTAATAGCAATCATGCCGGCATTATCGGTACAATATTCAAACGAAGGAATAAATGTTTTCCAATGGTGCTTCTCGCCCAGCTCAGCAAAAGCTTTTCGCAAACCACTATTGGCACTTACACCGCCAGCCAGACAAATTTGTTGCACACCTGTTTGCTTCACTGCTTTTTTTAACTTGTTGAGCAAAATAGAAACGATGCGTTGTTGAACAGATGCACAAATATCATTGAGGTTCTCTGCAATAAATTTTTGCTGTTCTTCTTCGCTTGCAAGGAACTCTTCTTTGTACACAAGACTCGTTCCTGCATTGCGTAAAAAATAAAGAATGGATGTTTTTAATCCGCTAAAACTAAAGTTGAGTTCGGGTATCTGTGGCTCGGGAAATTTAAACCGATCAGCATTACCCAGCTGTGCATACTTATCAATCAGCGGACCTCCGGGATACGGAAGCCCCAACAACTTTGCTGTTTTATCAAACGCTTCACCAGCCGCATCGTCAATGGTTTCGCCAAGTACTTTCATTTGTGTAGCCGTTTCGCACAATACAATTTGCGTATGTCCGCCACTAACTGTTAAACACAAAAAAGGGAACGAAGGTTTTTCTTGCGGAATTAAATTGGCCAGTACATGCGCCTGCATATGATGCACAGCTATCAGCGGTATATTCAACGCCAGTGCCAACGATTTTGCAAACTGTACGCCCACGAGTAACGAACCGATTAAACCGGGAGCCTGCGTAAACGCAATTGCACTCAGCTCATTCATTTCCACGCCTGCTTCTTTTAACGCTTTGTCAACCACGGGTACAATATTCTCCATGTGTGCACGGCTTGCCAACTCTGGTACAACCCCACCAAACTGTTCATGTACAGCCTGTGTTGCAATTACATTAGAAAGAATAACACCGTTACGACAAACGGATGCTGAAGTTTCGTCGCAGGAAGATTCGATGGCGAGAATGGTGATCAAAACGGAAATTAAAAATTAAAAATGAAAAATGAGAAATGTAAAAATACAGCAACCTGCCGATTCATCATTCATTACTCATCACTCATATTATTTGCTTCGTATCGCTACTACAGGATCCATTTTTGCCGCAATAAAAGCCGGAATAATACCTGCGAGAATTCCGGTAAGTATACAAACCATTACTGCGCCGAGAAAGAGACCTATTGAAATAAATACTTTGAACTTAAATGCTGCAGATAAAATGAACGTTAACCCAAACACCATCACTAAACCAATAATACCGCCAAGTATACAGAGAAATGCACTTTCCATTAAAAATTCGGCAAGTATAGTTCTGCGTTTCGCACCAATGGCTTTCTTTAAACCGATGATGCTTGTACGTTCACGAACAGTTACAAACATAATGTTGGCAACACCAAAAATGCCTACAATAAACGAAAGAATGGTAATGCAGATACCACCGATGGTCATACCTGTAAAAATGGAAGTGATCTGTGTTGCACCTGTGCTAACATCATTCAATGCAAAATTATCTTCCTGTTTAGGGTTAAGCTTACGTACACTGCGCATTACACCACGCAATTCGTTTTTCATATCTTCCACAGGTACATTTTCCCTTCCCTTCACCAACATAAATCCATCGCTTCTTGCTTCATTACCAATCTGACTGGCAAAACGGTAAGGAATAATAATTACGTTATCAAAATCCCAACCGCCTAACAGGTTTTGTCCCTGCTTTTTAATTACACCCACCACATTCACTTTACGTCCTTTAATGTCTACTGTTTTACCAACAGCATATTCAGCTTTCTCAAATAATTTTTCAGCAACATTATAACCCATAACAACACTGGCTGTGCCATAAGCAAATTCGTTGTTAGAAAGGTAGCGGCCCGAGCCCATTTCAACCGGCTGTATTTCGTTAAACTCTTCTGTTACACCATACCAGTTTACAGTAGAAAGCGATACATCTTTATAATCAATAGTAGAAGCATTAAAATAGGTGTATGCTACATTAGCGGCCAGCGACATCCGTTGCTTAACAGGAGGCATTTCTTTGAACTTTGTATTAGGCCGGCTTACATATTTCCACCAAGGGTATTCGCCACCGCCGCCCCAGGGCCATTTCTGAACATAAACCGTATTGTTGCCAAACGATTTAAATTCGCTTTTAATGCTGCTCTCGAGGCTGCCCACCGTTGCCATTACGCTGATGATGCAAAAAATGCCAAACGTAATCCCCAACAAACTCAAAAAAGTACGGAGCTTATTTTTCCGCAATTCCTGTGTGGCAAACAACAGGCTGTTCCAGAAGATTTCGAAGGTTTTACGCATGCCTCAAATTTAAAAGATATTGGCTAAGTACGTTGAAAAATATTACAAATGGAAGGCTTCGGCGGCTTACCTTTGCGGGCTTGAAAAAGCGCATAGTTGATAGATCATCGTTCATGGCTGCTGCTGCTATGAACCATCAACCATGAACAATGAACTAAATCATGAAGTTTACAAACGAAATCAATCGCCGACGCACATTCGCCATCATCTCGCACCCCGATGCGGGTAAAACAACGCTTACCGAAAAGTTGCTCTTGTTTGGTGGCGCCATCCAGGTAGCAGGTGCCGTAAAAAGCAACAAGATCAAAAAGCACGCAACCAGCGATTTCATGGAAATTGAACGGCAGCGTGGCATCTCGGTTGCCACTTCGGTAATGACGTTTGAATACAACGGCACATTGATCAACCTGCTCGATACTCCCGGTCACAAAGATTTTGCTGAAGATACCTACCGCACATTAACTGCTGTGGATAGTGTTATCCTTGTTATCGACAGTGTGAACGGTGTGGAAGATCAGACACGCCGTTTAATGGAAGTCTGCCGCATGCGTGATACACCGGTAATTGTTTTCATCAACAAAATGGACCGTGATGGCAAGAACCGTTTCGACCTTTTGGAAGAAGTGGAAAAAGAGCTCAGCCTTCACCTCCACCCGATGACATGGCCCATTAACAGCGGTAAAGATTTTAAAGGTGTTTACGATTTAGATAAAAAATCACTCGTACTGTTTACGGCCAATACAAAAGCAAGTGATGAAGATGTAGTTGAGATCAAAGATCTTTCGAACAACATACTCGATGAAAAAGTAGGTGAAGCTGATGCAAACACATTGCGTGATGATGTAGAACTGGTAGATGGTGTTTATGGTGATCTGGATGTTGAGCAATACCTCAAAGGGAAAATTGCACCTGTATTTTTCGGCAGTGCCGTTAACAACTTTGGTGTAAAAGAAATGCTCGATACATTTATCCGCATTGCTCCTTTGCCGCAAAGCAGGGAAACATCAATCCGTCACCTCGATGTGCAGGAAGATAAATTCAGCGGATTTGTATTTAAAATTCACGCTAACCTCGATCCTAAACACAGAGACCGTATTGCTTTTTTACGTGTTTGCAGCGGAAGGTTTGAACGGAATAAGTACTATCATCATGTGCGTTTAGATAAGGATGTACGTTTTAGTAACCCCTACTCGTTTATGGCCCGCCAGAAAGATGTGATTGAAGAAGCTTTCCCGGGTGATGTAGTTGGTTTGTTCGATACGGGTAACTTTAAAATCGGTGATACCATAACCGAAGGCGAAGATTTTTATTTCACAGGTATCCCATCGTTCTCTCCTGAATTGTTTAAGGAAGTGGTGAACAAAGACCCGATGAAGACCAAACAGCTGGAAAAAGGTTTGCTGCAGCTAACCGATGAAGGTGTGGCGCAATTGTTTACCCAGTTTGGCGGTAACAAAAAAATTATCGGTTGTGTGGGCGAACTCCAGTTTGAAGTTATTCAATACCGTTTGTTGCAGGAATACGGCGCCAGTGCAGAGTTCCGCTCAATGCCTTATTACAAAGCCTGCTGGATAACCAGTGAGGATCAAAAAAAGCTGGATGAGTTTACACGTTTTAAAACAAACAATATTGCAGCAGATAAAGACGGGCATTTAGTGTACCTCGCACAAAGCGAATGGTTCCTCAATACCGAACGTCAGAACAATCCGGATATTGAGTTTCATTTTACAAGTGAGATTCATAAGTAAACGCTGGTCGGTACGGCCATCGGCCGTCAGACCAAAATCAATCGCTGCAATTTTTAACTAAACGTCTGACGGCTTACGCCGTCCTGACGAATGAAAGCTATGATCCTCTTCCAATCAGAACGTTTATTGGTAAAACCTTACAGCAATGCCGACGGCGATATTTTTTTTCGTTTTCATGGCGATGAAGAAGTGATGCGTTTTATCAGAAAGCCAAAAACAAGAGAAGAGAGTGATGCATTTTTAATCGAAAATCTCAAGTTCTACAAAGAACATCCCGGTATTGGCCGCTTTGCAGTTATTGAAAAAGTAAGCGGTGAACATATTGGTTCGTTTTCATTATTGCCGTTGGAAGATACCGTTAACTATCATCTGGGTTATGGCTTTCTGCAAAAGGCTTGGGGCAAAGGTTTTGCAACAGAGCTGGTTGCAGCATCTATCGATTATACCTTCCGTGCAATACAACGTGAAATTATTATGGCCATTACATTACCGCAACATATTGCGTCGCAAAAAGTATTGCTGAAGGCTGGATTTGTTGAAAGTGGCACTATTATTCAGGAAGGAGAAATCCTGAAAATGTTTTGCCTGCAGAAGAAAAAATAATTGATTGTGCTTTTAAGCTGAATGAAATCAACCTCTGCTGATCAAGGCAACTATAAACTACAAACCATAAACTAAAAACTATTCTTCTCAGATCTTCCCTACTTTCTCCATCATCTTTTCTACCAGTTTATATGTAGCCGGGCAGTATTCTACGTTTTGTTTGTACACATGTACCCAATCGGTAAAATTCTTTTTGGTATGATGCGGGAAGGTTGCACAATCAACCGGACGTATTTCGTAAATAGAGCATTTGTTGTCCTTCAAATTCAGAAACTGGCAAGGCTGTTTCTTATTCATCATATCGCCGGTACTGCGTTCTTTGTACAACCACTTTTCACTAAACTCTTCAGGCGTTTGATTAAAGTGTGCAGAGATGCGTTTAATATCCTGCTTGGTAAATGTAGGCGTCATGGTTTTGCAACAGTTGGCACAGGCAAGACAATCAGTTTCAGCCCATACTTCTTTATCCATTTCCTTCGCCAGTTTGTCCATTCCTTTTGGTTTCACTGTTTCCAAACGGGTAAGAAAATAACGGAAACGACGACGGTTCTGTTGCATTAAACGTTTAAAGAAAGGCAGATGCATGGGTTTTGATGATTGCATACCGGTATTGCTTATTAAGCAGCGAATATAATGATGAGTGATGAATAATGAGAGATGAATTGTTGTTGCAGGTAGAAAGTTATAAGTTAAAGGTTATGAGTTACGGGGTTAAAGATTGCATGTTCCTAGTATTTGCTTCTTGTAAATTGGTTCTTGTCCCGATAGCTATCGGGATTGAATTTTCTTTCTTCTGTCTTGTATACTGGATATTGGATTTTCTTCCCTGTTCCTTGTACCTTGTTCCTTCTTCCTTCTTATCTTCCAAACTTCAATTACTGCTACTTCATGTGGGACCCGTATAAAAAAGGATTTAAAGCTTACCTGCAACTGGAACGTTCGCTGAGCGATAACTCGGTGGAAGCTTACCTGCACGATGTTGAAATGCTTACGCAATACCTGCAAAGCAGCAACGATCTTAGAAATCCTTCGGAGTTGGTGTTAAAAGATCTGCAACAGTTTGTAAAATGGATCGCTGAGCTGGGTATGAGTGCAGGAAGCCAGGCAAGAATTATTTCGGGCTTACGGCAGTTTTATAAATACTGTTTGCTGGAGCAGATAAGCAGTACCGATCCCACAGCATTGCTTGAAGCACCAAAGCTCAAACGTACATTACCCGACACATTGAGTTATGAAGAAATTGAAACCATCATTAACCAGATCGACTTAAGTAAACCCGAAGGCGGCCGCAACAAAGCCATACTTGAAACAATGTACAGCTGTGGTTTGCGTGTAAGCGAAGTAGTGAATCTGAAACTGTCGAACCTTTATCTTGATGTTGGCTTTATACGTGTAATTGGCAAAGGCGATAAAGAACGTTTAGTGCCGATCGGCAGCAGCGCTGTTAAATACATCACTATTTATGTAAAAGATATCCGAGTGCATGTGCAGCCAAAAAAAGGGAAAGATGATATTGTTTTTTTGAACAGGCGTGGCGATGAATTAACAAGAGTAATGATCTTTCTTATTATTAAAGAGCTGGCAAAAAAAGCAGGTATTGAAAAAAATATTTCGCCGCACACCTTCCGTCATTCCTTTGCTACCCATTTGGTAGAAGGCGGAGCCGATTTGCGTGCCGTACAGGAAATGCTGGGGCATGAAAGCATTACAACTACAGAAATTTATACGCACCTCGACCGTGAGTTTTTGCGGAAAACATTGGAACAATATCACCCCGGCTTTGGTAAAAAAGCCTGATCACTTTAACCGAAACAACAGCATGAAAAAACAAGTATTCAGCATTCTTCTTTTTGTTTTAACTGTAAGCATTTGTTCTGCTCAAAAACAAACAGCAAAAAGTATGGAAGTTATCGCCTACTATGCAGGCGGCAGCGAAGCCATCGACAAATTCAAAGCAGAGCAGCTAACACAAATCATTTTTTCATTCGGCCATTTAAAAGGCAATCGCTTACACATTGGCAGCGCAAGAGATACTGCAACAATTCATAAGCTGGTAGCCTTGAAAAAAAGAAATGCGAAACTGAAAGTATTATTATCGCTTGGAGGATGGAGCGGTTGTGCACCCTGCTCCGATGTTTTTTCTACAGCTGCAGGCAGAAAAGAATTTGCTGCATCTGTAAAAGAGTTGCTGCAGTTTTTTAAAGCCGATGGTATTGATCTTGATTGGGAATACCCGGCCATTGAAGGTTACCCCGGCCATACGTACAGAAAAGAAGACAAAGACAATTTCACTTCACTTGTACAACTATTACGTACAACATTGGGCAAAGAAAAGATCATCAGCTTTGCAGCAGGTGGTTTTGATGAATTTTTACAGGAGTCTATTGATTGGAAAAAAGTAATGCCTGTCATTGATTTTGTAAATATGATGACCTACGATTTTGTTGGCGGCTATAGTAAAGTAACAGGTCACCATACTTCGCTTTACTCTACTGGCACGCAAAAACGATCGGCCGATAATGTGATCCGTTATTTTGAATCGATCAATGCGCCTCTGCAAAAAATCATTATCGGCGCAGCATTTTATGCAAGAACCTGGCAAGGAGTAAACAACAGCAACAACGGTTTGTACCAGGCAGGAACGTTTAAAGATTTTGTTTCCTTCAGCCAGTTTAAAAAACATTTAAATAGCGACAGCGGTTTTGTTTACTACCGGGATCCTGTTGCGCAAGCTCCTTATGCATACAACAACCGCACAAAGATCTTCGCCACTTTTGATGATGAAGTATCAGTTGCTGCAAAAGTGAACTATGTACAACAAAAAAAACTGGGAGGTATTATGTTCTGGGAGCTGTCGCTCGACAAACCTGCAAACGGATTGTTACAGGTAATAACCGATGCAAAGAACAAATAAGAAAAACGCTTTATACCGGCAGCAGGAGCAACAGGCTTTTCACCTTTTCGCTTATCCGTTTTACCGGTGTTGAGCGTTGCAGAAATTCAATGCCGTGTATATCGCTCATCCATTTTTCAAATTTCGCTGCCTGCAGGTATAAATGTTTTACGGAGTGCAAACCAAACCCGTGTTTGGTAAATGGTATACACACATCAAGTATATTGCTATAATAGCGACTGCCTAACTGAAACTGCATCCAGTATTTATTGGAGAATTCGCCGGGTTCAAAAATCAGCATCATGTTATGCAACTGATCGAAGCGGAGCGATGTTTCGTAAAACAAAAAATTGAATGTTTGTAACTGTTCTGCAGGCTGCACATAAACAGCATCCCTGCTTACTGCCGGCAGGGATGCTGTATGAATACTGGTTAAACTTAACTTCTGTTGCAGTAATATTGAAATTTCAGCGGTATTGAATTGTAACATATATGATTGAACGTTGTGTTTTATTGATACTGCATATGGCCATTGCCATTTATTACGGGCTGCCCTTCGGTTGCAGTTTGAAAATGGGCAAATCTTGTTTCAATGTCTTTCATAACAAGCAACATTTCTTTACTGAGGCGTTCACGTTCCTGTAGTTTGTGTTGCAGCTCATCAATCAATAATTTCTGTTGATGTTTTGTTTTAAGCAACTCTTCTATAGCTTGTTCTTTTTGTTGAGCCTGCTCCTGCAAAACAGTTACAGACGATTGCCAAGAACCTGTTTGCTCCATCCATGCATCTTCTTTTAAGCGCATACTTTCCTGAGCAGCCTTCACTTCTTCTTCGAGCTTTTCTTTTTCTGCAAGCATGGGCTGCAATTGCTGTAATTCATCTTCAGCCGTTCTTTTTTCCTGTTGCAGCCTAGCAATGCTTTCGTTTAAGCGTTCGTTGCTTGCAAGCAGTTGTTCATACGAGTACGTGTCTCTAAGAATAGCCGTTAAATGATCTCTGAACTGCTCAACTTTTTCAGCCACTTGCGAGGCCTGAATTCTTGTGGCCGTAATCCCTGCTTTTTGCAGCAACATCTCCTCACTGAGATGCTGGCTTTGTGCAGCCTCCTTCAGTTGCTCTTTCAACTGCATGATCTGTTGTTGCAAATGCTGCTCATTACCGCTTGCGGAAGAATTGATGAGTTGCTGTTGCAACTGCTGAATTTCTTCCTGTGCTTCTTCAAGTTGAGCAGTCAGACGATCATTTGTCACTTGCTTTTCAGCTAAAAGCTGATGTAGTTGATGTATCGCTGGTTTTTCAGTTTCCTCTGCAGATTGCTCGTTTTCGTGTTGTGTCATTAATTCCCGGTATTGTTGATCAATTATAGTGCGTTGTTGTTCCGACATGCGGAGTTTTTGCTCTGCCTCCAGAAGATTACGTTCCTGCTGAATGATTTTTTCCTGAAGGTTATGCAATACAATTTGCTGTTCGGGTACTGCTTCAGTTTCAGGTAACTGTTTCAACTCTTCGATATGTGTTAATGCTTTGGCGTATTGCACCTGCAGATCCATATGCCTTTTTTCTGCAGCTTTAATTTCGTTCTGTAAAACTGTTTCAGCTTCTTCCCTTCTTGAAATTTCTGCACTGAATTTATTTTGCAATACTTCAACCGCTGTTTCACTTGCTTCTTCTTCGCTCAGCGATTTATCTTTACGTAGCTGACCCCAGAATAATTTTAACAAATACCCGGCTGTTATAGCAGCACTTATAATTACCACTAACTCCATTGCATGCAGCGACAACACTGCTGCAGTTGTAAAACTTAAATACATCATAGCTTCCCGTTTAAAATACGTTCATGGAGACAGTTGTAAGGCACACGTTACTACAGACGGGATTATTGGGAGATGATTTTTAGAAAACAAATATCAAACCAAACTGAAATTTTGTGGAAAACAAAAAGGGCCGCCAATGGCGGCCCGGCATAGGTGTTTGCCAAAGCAAACTTTATTGAATGATGAGTTTGCTGTTTTGAATAAGTGTATTCTTCTCATCCGTAACCTGTACCACATACATACCCGCTGTAATGTGGCTGTTTAAATAAATCTGCTCCGTTTCATTTTTTCCGCTGATCTGTTTTTGAAAACTGTAAAACAACTGTCCGCTACTGTTAAACATCCGTATCTGGTACATACCGGGTTTTACATCAGGAAATGATAGCTGTACTGTTCCCGATGCTGCAACCGGATTGGGATAAACATTCAATTTTGCAGGCATCAAGGTATCTTTTAATTTCTCCCACACAGTATAACTAGTTGTTCGTATTACAGAACTTGTACCCATTACTGTACAAGTGGTTTTACTGGCATAGCCAACAACTATCACCTCTCCCATTAACTTCGGCGCCTGTTTCATTTGCAGTACAACAGCATTTTTATCAGCAAGCTTCGACAGCTTTATTTCTGCTGCTTCGTAACCGATGTAGCTGTATTGTAATACATCTTTGCGTGACTGTACTAAAACAGAAAAACTGCCATCAGCTGCCGTTACTACTCCTTTACTTGTTCCCTTTATTGAAACAGATACACCTGCCAGCGGTTCTTTGGTAACAGCATCAACAACTTTACCACTTACCCGGTTCTCCTTTGCTAACGGCGCTTCCATAAATGTTCCCATAATAATTTCCGGAACAGGCGCAATACGTTCAATCGTATCTCTTACTGCAACTTTACCTATTTGCGCTTTGCCTTTTTCGGCAAACAATGCCGCAGGTAACAGCAACGACGCCGCATAACGTATAAAGCGTGATGCAGGTTTTAATTCCAATTGCTGCATAGGTCTGTTCAATTGTTCGTTTGCAAAACGCCCACAGCTGCTGCCGTTATAGTTATTGAAGAATGCTATGATCTCCTCATCGCTTTTTGCTGTAAAATCAATTACTTTTTTCTGGCAGGAGCCGCAGAAGCGTCCCTGTTCAACAGGCAACATGTGGTTCCATTCTTCGTGGCAAGGTTCATCGATTTTAATGCGAAAGGATTGCTGCATAGCATTTGGTTTTAAGATTAGTGTTGTGTTATTAACAGCTGTATATCCAATAGATGCTATCGTCTTAACGATTACACACAACAGCTTCAACTATTTTTTACCTATCTTCCCGCCTCAACTTTTTGGCTTGGCGTTCATCAGAGAAAAAGACATTACAAACCGAACCGATGCAGAACTGGTTACCCAATACCGGGCTGCAGGCGATTTAACGGTACTGAGCCAACTTTACCAACGCTATATGGATCTTGTGTACGGTCTTTGTATTAAATACCTCAAAGACACTGAAACGGCCAAAGATGCAGTAATCAACATTTACGAGGAGCTGGTGGTTAAACTGAAACAGCACGAAGTAAGCAATTTCAAGAGCTGGCTGTTTACCCTTAGCCGTAACCATTGCCTTATGCAGTTACGGAAAGAAAAAGGAAAACATACCGTTGAAATTGCCGACGATTTTATGCAAAACAGCGAAATGCTGCATCTGGATGAAGTAAAGAACAAAGAAGAGCAGCTGAACAGTATGGAAGATTGCCTGGAAAAACTCGCAGAAGAACAAAAAACCTGTGTTACCTTGTTTTACCTGCAGGGCAAATGTTATAACGATATTACGGAGCTAACAGGTATTGAATGGAACAAAGTACGCAGCTATATTCAAAACGGACGGAGAAATTTGAAACTTTGTATGGAAAACAAGCTGGAAGCTGACAGCTGACAGCAGCAAACAAATGATCAACTACAGTGCACACGATATTGAACGTTACATCAACCGGCAAATGAATGCTGCAGAAATGCATGCATTTGAAAAAGCCATGATGGATGATCCCTTCCTTGCCGATGCGGTGGATGGTTACCGTACTGTTGTGCCTCAGCAAAATATTCAGCACGATCTTGAACAGTTACAGCAACACATCAACAATAAAAAAGAAAACGGCAAACTTATTACCGGCTTTTTTAAGCCATGGATGCAGATCGCCGCTGTTGCAGTTATTTTATTGGGTGGCGCAATTACGGCCTATCGCCTGCTCAACAAACCTGCAGCAACCGACACGGTTGTAGCAACAGAAAAAAAACAGGCAGAACCAACAACAGCGGTTACACCAAAAACAACCGAAGTTGATTCAACAACAATTGCTGTAAACGATGTTACTCCTCCTGTTATTCAGGCACCGGTTAAACCAAAGCAAAAGACACAAATAAAACTGCCCGCATTTTCACCCGCAGAAACGTTTGCTGTTACAGAAACAAATCCTGTTGTAAGCGATAGTACAAAAACAAATGTTGCTGCAACTACTGCTGCCGCTGCCGCTGCCCCACCTGTTGCTGCAGCGAATGATATACAGCTCAACAGCAATAAGCCTGCAAAAATGGAAATGAAGGCAAAATCGGTACCCGTAAAACTTAATCGCTTTGCAGGCGTGGTGGTCGATGAAAACAATCAGCCGCTTCCCTTTGCCAATATTGTTGAAATTAAATCGGGTGTTGGTACGTATGCCGATGCAAAAGGCAATTTCATTATGGTGGCTGGCGATTCTGTTTTATCTATTGAAACAAGATCGGTTGGTTACAGTACTGCCAATGTGCAGATTCACACAAGCAATCAGCAGAAAATAGTTTTGCGTGATGAAGCAGTGAGTTATGGTTTTCTTTCGAAAGAACAGTTGTTCGAACGTAATAAGCAACGTAACAGCAGCCGGATGAAAGAAGAGCTGAACGAAATGGAAAGTGAACCGCTGGATGGTTGGGATAACTATTCAACGTATGTTTTAAACAATACACGCAACACTCGTTTTACCGACGATAAAGTGCGCCTGCAGGATAAAAGCACATTGAAAGAAGTAGAAGTTTCGTTTGATGTGCTGCCCGATGGTACCATTGCAAACTTTAAAGTAGAACGCTCCAACTGTGTAACCTGCAACAACGAAGCCATCCGTGTACTGAAAGATGGCCCTAAATGGAAATCGAAAAGCGGCAAAACCGAACGCACCCGTTTTACCGTTCAGTTCTGATAACAACCTTTTGTGAATTCAACTTTCATCTTTGTATCACTTCCCTACCTTTGCTGCCTAAAACTTTGTTACATGAAAAAATTATTGCTCGCTCTCTCCTGCGTTGGTGTATTTGCTATTGCCAATGCACAGCAATTAAAAACACCCCAACCATCAACCACACAAACAATTAAACAGGATCTTGGTCTTGGCAACATCGAACTGTCTTACAGTCGCCCGAACATGAAAGGCCGTAAGATCTTTGGCGATCTGGTTCCTTTTGGTAAAGTATGGCGTACCGGTGCAAATGGCGCTACTACCTTAACGTTTACAGATGAAGTAATTATTGGCGGCACCAAAATTCCTGCAGGTAAATACGGTTTACTTTCTATTCCTGATGCAAAGGAATGGACCATCATCATTTCCAAACAAACCGATGTAACATCACCAGCTGCTTACAAACCGGAAATGGATGTGGTGCGTGTAAAAGCTACCCCAATGGCCTTGCCCTGGAGCTTTGAAACATTTGGTATTTCGTTTGAAAATATTAAAGACAATGGCTGCGAAGTAATGATGGCCTGGGATAAAACCCTTGTATCGTTTGCGATTACTACCGATGTAGATGGTAAAGTAATGAAGCAGATCGATAACATTATGAAAGGCGACAGCAAACCTTATTTTGCTGCTGCGGCTTATTATCTTGAAAACGGCAAAGATCTGAACCAGGCAATTGTGTGGTTCGATAAAGCTATTGAGCAAAACCCCAAAGCATTCTGGGTGTATTACCAAAAAGCAAAAGCATTGGCGAAGCTGGGTAAGAAAACTGATGCACTTGCTGTTTCCAACAAATCGATTGAATTAGCAAAAGAAGCGAAGAACGATGACTATGTGGCGTTGAATGAAAAACTGCAGAAAGATTTGAAATAAGCAGTAAGGTAAAACAAAAAAGCCCCGGATTATTTCGGGGCTTTTTTGTTTTATTTTGTTTCGGCTTTATAATGAATGCAGAATATCAAAAAAAATATGTTTTAAACCCATTTCTGAGTATATGACCTTTAACAGCAAATACCTCTATAAACCTCTTGTGAATTTTTCGGCGCCGATTATTCCAGGTGTAGGCTTAGGTGATATTACATTAAACACTTCATTACCCCTGTTGAAAGATTGGCTAATTTATAATTTCCTTGTTGATAACAGAGATAATGTAAAAGCAGAAGTTTTTAACGGCATCTACCTGAACTATACTGTTTCTGAAACAGTAATGATTATTATTAACATAACAGATGCCCGAATAGAAAAACTTGGATGCAAGACCGGTTACACTGGTTCTTTTTTAGATATTAAGCCTGGCTTAGAAATATATGAACTAATCAAAACGCATAACCAGGCATATATAGAAAATGGCTTTATTCTTCTAAAAGACAATCCGGGTATCGAAATCGACATCCCTTCAGAATATGATGACATTGATGATATATCTATGCTGCCAAATTTTACAATTGACAGGATATTTGTAACAACTATTTAAAGGCAAAATATCGTCAACAGGATGTATAAATTTTAGTAGCCAAAAATCAAGATTAACCAGTTATTTGTTACACTACAATCAAAATCAGCATGAAAAACAGCCTGCTTAATGCTTATAAAAAATATTCGTCGTACACTTCTGAGGAAATTAAAAATGACTTGCCAACTTTTATGGGGGCTTTATCTTTTTTAGTCGAGGAAATTTGTAATGCTGATGCTGCAAGTTTAAAGCAATTACTTACGGATGAAGTTAAAAAAGATTTTTTCTCACCTGCCCCATGGATAAGATTAATCATAATCAGAAATGTAATGTCCAAAAGCCCAAAGAATAAAGTTTTTTTTGAATGGGCAATAAACAACTTAAGTCTTTTTTATCATCCGCAAAGTCGAATCATCCTAGAATTACATGAACTGATAAATCAAGATAGCTGAAAAACATTATTTGGCTTGTGTCATTGGCCACCTGGCCAACAACACAAGCCAAAAATATTTAATGAACATTTTAGAGATTGGTCAGACAATCAATTTTGGCAAGGATATTCATATTTACAAATAAAAAGCCCCACTAACAAGTGAGGCTTTATGCAAATTATTTTACGATCGGGTAATTATGATAAGGCAAACTCAAAGGCGGCGATACGGCTGATGTGTTTACTTTGTTCAATGAGTAATAACTCATATCGCAACAATCGGTTTCCTTACGATTATAACTGAACACTAACGAATCGGTAATGGTATTGTTGACAGAAATATAATATACCGAATGTGTATTGGAAACGCCGAATGAAGTTAAATAGTTGGTATCGGCAACAATAATAATGTTTCTGCGGATAGTTTCCACGGCGCCGTTATCAACACGTTTGGCTTTCAGCGCCACGTTCGCTGTATCGTATTGTTTATAGGGACCGGATAACAACTCCTTACCAGCACTGTTCAGCAAACGAAACGAAAACACAGGTGTTACTGCAAAGCCACAATCAGTACGTGCACAATCCGAACCACAACCACTGCCGGCAACTACTGCAGCTATCACTATTGAGAAAAAAATCAACTTTTTAATCATGTTGCAAATGTAATTAATCAGGCCTGTTTGCGGCCTGTTAAAGTTTGGATGAATAAAGACAGTAATACTACCGCAACCGCACCAATCACGTTCAGCCATAAGAACGAAATAATTTTAAGGAAGTAAATACCAATAACAATTACTTCCGAAATAATGGCAGCAGTAAACACGGCATTGCCCTGTACCTTTTTTAAATAAAAAGCAACAAGGAAAATACCAAGAATTGTTCCATAAAACCAGCTGCCTAAAATATTTACTGCTTCAATTAAACTGTTACCAAGATTATAGGCAAAAAAAGCGATGACCACACAAAACACTCCCCAAGCCAATGTATAAATTTTTCCCCAACGGTATTCTTCTGCTTCGGTCAATTGCTTAGTTGAAAACTTTTGGTGAAAATCGATCATGGTACAGGATGCAAGCGAATTAATAGCAGCTGCAATACTTCCCCAGGCTGCAAGAAAAATGATGGCAACAATCAACCCCACCAAACCAACAGGCAGGGCATCGCCAACAAAACGCAGAAAAATATAGTTGGTATCGTTTGTATCGGCATTAGGATCGGCTTTTTTTATCAATGCTTTCATTTCATCACGAATAGCCTTGCTTCTTGTTTCCACATCCTGCAGTTCCATTCTTGCCATTTGCACAACAGCTTCATTATTTGTTTTTCTTGCATTGGTTAATGCAACCGCAAGCTCCTTCTTTTCCCGCTGCAATTCTTCAAACGAAAGACCCTTTGCAACATATGCATCCCTGTATTCGCTCATTAATACCACACGCTCCTGTGTTTTATTAAAGAAAGCCGGCGCCTGGAAATAAGCATAATAAGCAAAGAGGAAACAACCAATGAGTAAGATCAAAAACTGTAAAGGCACTTTTATTAATCCGTTCATCAATAAACCCAACCTGCTTTCTCTTGTATCTTTTGCGGTAAGGTAACGGCCCACCTGGCTTTGATCGGTTCCGAAATAACTGAGTGCAAGAAAAAAACCACCGATCAACCCACTCCAGATATTGTATTTATCATTCCAATCAAATCCGTTTTCAGTAACACCGCTTGTAATTACATTCAGCTTGCCCGATTTACCTGCAATATGCAATGCATCTGTAATGCCCATACCATCGGGCAAAGACGATATTGCATAATAACCTGCCATAAACATGGCTGCATAAATGATTACAAACTGTAACTGTTGTGTATAGGCTACGGCACGTGCACCGCCGGTAACAGTATAAATAATGAGCAATCCTCCGGTAACAATATTGGTAATGTAAATATCCCAACCCAACATACTGCTGAGTACAAGCGATGGTGCAAAAATGCTGATACCGGTACTTAATCCTCTTGATAATAAAAACAGGAACGAAGTGAGTGAACGTGTTTTTAAATCGAAACGTTTTTCTAAAAACTCGTAAGCTGTAAACAATTTCAGTTTATGAAAAAGCGGAACAAACGTAATGCACACCAAGATCATTGCTAAAGGCAAACCGAAATAATATTGCACAAAACGCATACCATCGGTATACGCCTGCCCCGGTGCCGTTAAAAATGTAACAGCGCTTGCCTGTGTACCCATAATGCTGAGCAAAATAACCCACCAGGGCATCTGCCTGTTACTTAAGAAATAACCTTCAAGATTTTTTGAAGTACGGCTTTTGTAAATACCATACAGAATTACAGCAAGCAATGTTACGATGAGTACGATCCAATCGGTAAGTTGAAAATTCATGCAAACTGTTGAGTAAAGAAATAAAAGATGATGATCAATACCACAAGCGTAACTGTTACAGCTATGTACCAGCTATTCCATTTCGATTCATTATTATCGGGCAAGTTCGTGTTCATGTGTTTGTTTGTTCAACAGTTACAAAAAAGCTTTTTATTTCTCATCATCTCTCGGCCGCAGGTAATACATCATGAACAAAGCAATGCCGATACCCAGCAAAAGTCCGTAAGCAATACGCTTGCTGATAAAACCGATGAGCAATCCAATGCCCAACCCAACTAATAACGTACGCTCTATGCCTGCCTGTTTTTGCTTACTCATGTTCTTACTTCAAATAGATTTAAATCTGTTCACCTCTCATTATTCATTACTCATCATTCAAGTTCTTGTTCCTGCAAAAAGTGTCTGACGTCTGCGACGTCCTGACACTATGGTTTCGCCAGCAAGTTAGCCATTAAACGATAAGCACCGGGTACACCTGCCGGTAATTGACGGAAGAATGCCAATGCCGAATATACAAATCGTCCCTTACCATAATTGGCTACAATTAAACTGCCGTTGCGTTGCGGTTCGCCTGCATCATTCATACCGAGTACACTAACATAATTTGCATCCATATTTTCTGCTTCATACACACTCCTTTCCTGCACCCATCCATTGAAATCGTTTTCTGTAATTTTATTCGGATAGTTTAACAGCGGATGACCGGGAACAAGAAAGTTAACTTTCGCATCTTCTTCTGTTACACGGTTGCGTGAAATAGTAAATGGATACGGCGACATTTTCGCTTTAACCGGACCAATCTGATTGCTGGTATTGTACTGCACAACCAACACACCTCCGTCGTTCACATACTTCATTAAATTGTCGTATGCATTGCTGAGCCATGCATGTACATTGTATGCCCGGATACCTGTAACAACTGCATCGTATTGTTTCAGTTTTTCAACTGTAAGATCTTCTTCTTTCAACAACTCAACGGTATAACCTAACTGCTGCAAACAGTAAGGCATAAAATCGCCGGCACCGTTAATGTAGCCAATCTTCTTTCCTACAATCTTAACATCAACAGCTACCAGCTTTGTTAATGCATCAGGAAAGTAGGTAATGGTTGGAATATGATCGTAATCGATCTTTCTTAAGCGCTGCTTATTGTACCGTGAAATATTACTGGTAAAACTGGGTTGAAGATAATTTGTTTGTCCACTGATGAACTTCTCAGGTTTTACTGCTGTGTTCAAATCGTAATCCTCTCCTTTAGTTAATGTAAAACTTCCAAAGTCGGGATTTAATTTCCATTCTTTTGCAGTGTTCAATGAAGCAGATGCTTTTATTTTTTTTGTAGCCTGTGGCGAAAATACAAAGCCGGCCTGCTTGGGTTGCATATCTTTAAACAACAACAACGAGTTTGTTGCTTTAATTAATGCAGGCGGATAAACAACAAGCTTTTGATATAACTCTCCTTTTACCGGATCGGTAAACTTATACTGCACAGGCTTTGTAAACACAAATGCTTCGCCTTCGATTGTTACTGTAAACTTCGCCATATAAACAGGGTTATTTTCGGCAAGACCAATGAGTAACTGATCATCAACCGTAAATGCACCTGCACCCATTGGTTTTGCAATCCAGTAAGGATCTGTTTCGTTGCGTTTAACTTCTATCTTACGTTGAAAATTTACCGGCACATTTGCCTGCATGGTTTTATTAAGCAACGTATCAACAAAGTAAGCCTGGTTAATTGACTCCTGTTTTACTGTTTCTGCATAAAAAGGCAATTTAGACTTCGCACTATCAGGTATCGTTGTTAAAAAGCTGCTGTCGAGTTGTACACGTTGTATAAGAACCGCAACATTCGTTCGGTTAATGGCATTAAAATTTACACGAAGACTATCGCCCATTACAACAAACTCCTGTGCAGTAGTTGCTTCCAGCCACAAACCAGCGCATGCTTCAATGAGTTGTTTTACTTCTTCCAGTTTCTTTTTCTTCCAGTCGCCATCATTGATTGCATCAATGGCTTTATACAACTGAAGCAAACTTTTAACCGATGCAGATGGGTTACTGAATGAATAAGCAGTAACAATTTCATCAATCATTTTATTAATAACTGCTCCCCCTTCAAATCTGCTCCAGTCCTCTACTATTCCTTCTGTAATATTTTCTTTTATTGTTTCGCCACCTGTTTGTGTAAAAAATTCTATGGCCGCACCACGTTGAGCCGGCACACCAAAACCCTGGCTCTTGTGCATGCTTCTGCTTTCTGCAGCAAGTTCACCATAGCTTTTTCCCAATAAGGGATTGAATGCACCAACATCCATCTTTACCTGGTCGTTTGATGTGGTGTTGTTACCTCCAAAATTGAATGTATTCCAGAAGATGCGATTTGCCTGCCATGGTTTTACACCGTATTTAAACTGCTCAGGAAAACGGTTGGGATCAGCAGCTGCATCAAAAGCCTCACGGGCAAGTACAGCCGAAGCAGAGTGATGACCATGACCTGCACGGACATCAGGCGGAAAGCGTGTAATGATTACATCCGGTTGAAATTTGCGGATGACCCACACCACATCACTCAATATTTTTTCTTTATTCCAAACCTTTAAGGCTTCTTCTGTTGTTTTGGAAAAACCAAAATCGTAAGCCCGGGTAAAAAACTGCTCAGCACCATCTACACGGCGGGCAGCCAACAATTCCTGTGTGCGGATGAGGCCAAGCTCAATGCCTTGCTCATCGCCGATCAGGTTTTGTCCGCCATCGCCTCGGGTCATACTTAAATATCCTGTGCGGTATAATTTTTCTTTGCTGAAATATGCAAGCAGTCTTGTGTTCTCATCATCGGGGTGTGCAGCTACATACAGCACACTGCCGATCACTTTCAGCTTTTTTATTCCTAATAATATTTCGGCACTGTTGAGCGCTTTGGGCGTTTGCGCTTTTGTAAATGATGATGCTACTAAAACAAGCAATACAACCAGATAATTCCTCATGCAATTCGATTAATGTTTGCGAAGATATACATTGACCATAGCGGCTTTTTACCGATGATGGAATTTTAGACAATTTTAGTATCAGGATGTCGAAGATGTCAGACACTTTTTGAAATCGTAAATATTACTTTGTCTTTATAGCTGTCTGACGTCTGTGACGTCCTGACAGCTAAAGCGAGCTTCTAAAAAATAAATACGCCAGTAAGATGGATGTAATGATGCCTACCAAATCGGCAAGTAACATTGCTCCCACTGCATAGCGGGTGTTTTTAATACCAACAGCACCAAAGTAAACAGCAATTACATAAAAAGTAGTATCGCTGGAGCCTTGCAGTACAGAAGACAGTCTTCCGGCAAACGAATCGGGACCAAATGTTTTCATGGTATCGATCATCATTCCTCTTGCACCACTTCCACTCAACGGTTTGATCAATGCCGTTGGTAAACCATCAACAAAACGTGTATCAGCACCCATCCACATAAATAATTGTTTCATGCCGTTGATCAACACATCGAAGGTTCCGCTGGTGCGCAATAAACTGATGGCAACAAGCATTCCAACCAGGTATGGAATAATGCGGACTGCAGTTTCAAAACCACCTTTTGCTCCTTCAATAAATGCATCAAACACATTGATCTTTTTATACAATGCCCCCAATACAATAGCCAGAAAAATAAAGAGGATCAAACCATTGCTGAGTACACCTGAAAACGACTGTACACCATCCGCATCTAACCGTACAAGATATAAGACCAGCGCAGCAATGATGGCCGAGATGCCCAACACCCATGCGAGGATCACCGGTTGAAATACATTGATCTTTTGCTTGAATGATACAATGAACATGGCTGCCATGGTTGCTGCAAATGTTGCCACCATACAGGGCACAAAAATATCAGTAGGATTTGCTGCTTTCAACGAAGCCCGTGCAGCAATGATAGTAACGGGTATTAAGGTTAGGCCCGATGCATGCAAACACAAAAACATTAATTGGGCATTGCTGGCAGTTGACTTATTTGGATTGAGTTCCTGCAAACTTTCCATTGCTTTTAAACCAAAAGGCGTTGCAGCATTGTCAAGGTTTAAGAGGTTGGCGCTAAAGTTCATCATCATATGCCCGAATGCAGGATGCCCTTTGGGAATTTCGGGAAAAATGCGAGTGAAGAACGGCCCGATAATTCTTGATAACAAGTTCACTCCTCCTGCTTTTTCGGCAATACTCATAAAACCCATGAATAACGCCATGATGCCAATCAATCCAATACAAATGGTTACAGCATCTTTACAGGTTTCAATTACACCATTTGCATTCTGCACACGCATTGCAAGAACTGAGCTGCCTGCCTTTTTATACGTGCTTTTATCAACCGTAACTCTTGCGGCGGTGTCTAACCCCTGTAAAACAGCTTGTGGAGCTTCGGCAGCAGTCATTGTTTTGGCTACTACTGTATCGCCGCTTTTGCCAATCACCATCGAAGAAAACATTTGCTTTTCCCCTCCGGTTGGTAAATACCTGAACAAAGCCACCGTAATTGCAATCAATATAAACGCACTCCAGATTCTGCTTAACGCCATAGACCAATTTTAGATTTCGGATTGAAGATTGCAGATTTTTATTAAACAGCCAAATGCTTCTTTGCACAGGTTTGCTGCTAAGCACCGAAGGCTTATCTTTGCGGCCGTTTTTGAGCAGTGTCGGGCGTGAATCGTTAGTCGTGAACCGTGAGACACACATCAAAAATCACACATCAAAAATCATAAATCAAACAATGGGTTTAAAAGCAGGTATTGTGGGTTTACCAAACGTTGGAAAGTCGACCTTATTCAACGCCGTAAGTAACAGCGCTAAAGCACAGGCAAGTAACTATCGTTTTTGCACCATTGAACCCAACGTGGGTTTGGTGGATGTACCGGACAATCGTTTAAACAAGCTGGCCGAACTGGTAGTGCCCGATCGTATTGTGCCTACACAAATCGAGATCGTGGATATTGCCGGGTTGGTGAGAGGCGCCAGCAAAGGCGAAGGTTTGGGTAATAAATTCCTTGCCAACATCCGTGAAGTGGATGCCATTATTCATGTGATCCGTTGTTTTGAAGATGAGAATGTATTGCGTGAAGAAGGTGCTATTAATCCTGTTGGCGATAAAGAAATTATTGATACAGAATTACAGCTGAAAGATCTTGAAACGGTTGAAAAGAAAATTCAACGTATCGAAAAACAGGCTAAAGCCGGTGATGTAAAAGCAAAAACCGAACTGGAAGTATTGCTGAAATGTAAAAACCATCTGGAACAAGGTAAAAGCATCCGTGGTCTGGATCTGAATAGTGCAGAGTTAGATCTTATTCAGGATTCCTTCTTCCTTACAGGTAAAAAAGTATTGTATGTAGCGAATGTTGATGAAGCCAGCATGCATACCGGTAATAAATATTCGCAGGCGCTGATGGATGCTGTGAAAGACGAAGATGCGGATGTAATTATTATGAACAACAGCATTGAAGCACAGATCAGTGAAATGGAAGAGCCTGACGATAAAGCTTTGTTCATGGAAGAATATAAAATGACTGAGCCTGCACTTGATCGTTTGATCCACAGTACATATCATTTACTTGGCTTGCAAACTTATTTTACTGCAGGTGTGCAGGAAGTTCGTGCATGGACTTTCCACAAAGGCTGGAAAGCACCACAATGTGCCGGTGTTATTCATACCGATTTTGAAAAAGGTTTTATTAAAGCTGAGGTGATTGGTTATGACGATTATGTAACCTATAAAACAGAAGCTGCTGCACGTGACAATGGTAAGCTGCGAATAGAAGGTAAAGAATATATGGTAAAGGATGGCGATGTAATGCATTTCCGCTTCAACGTATAATTTAAAGTAAGCAACATAAAAAAAAGACCGACTCAAATGAGCGGTCTTTTTTTTATAGCCAAGCATTCATGTAATAAAAAATCCCCCGGGCTGCGGGGGATATAAGTTATACCGAAAAGCTTTAGCGTTAAGCTTAGGCTTTCTTTGCGTATTTCTTCTTGAATTTGTCGATACGACCTGCAGTATCAACCAACACGTTCTGACCTGTGAAGAAAGGATGGCTCATGTTAGAGATCTCCAATTTAATCAGTGGATACTCGTTACCATCTTCCCACTTAACTGTTTCTTTAGAAGGAGCAGTTGAACGGGTTAAGAAAGAATAACCGTTACTCATGTCTTTAAACACTACAAAACGGTAATTTGCGGGATGAAGCTCTTTATTCATATATCTGGGATTTTTCAGCACGGATTTGGCCGTGCATTTTTTTAAACGAAAGCGCAAAAGTAAGGGTTCTGAAGGTCTGAGCCAAATGAAATTTACAATTACCCGATACGTGTGCCCAAACTTTAATTTTCAATGCATTAAACCTGGTCTTGTTCCCAAAGTCTGACTTTTACGGTAAGTAAAAAGACCTATTTTTGTGTACCTTATTGCCAGGCCAACTAAAAAAACAATCTTTCGAATTACCGGCATTCCTTTGAAAAAGGAAATATTAGTTATTACTTTTATAAGCCTGTTCGAATTTTCCAGTATCCCGTATTATCAACCTTAAAACTTACAACATGTTTACACACCTACTGGTAATCGGGTCAATAACTTTTTTATTTATTTCGGTACAATGGCTTTCGCAACGCTCAAAACAGGCTAAAAAAGCTAAAACAACCACTGCTGCATTTAACCAGAAACAGGAAGCAGCCGCTTAACTGTTCTATCCGCTATCTCACAAAATGTACTTCCTTTATCAGGAACGCATGTTCTCGTATTGAAGCGGTATGCCCAGCTCCCATCCTTTTGAAGCCTGGATCACTTCTTGCAGATCATCAATTTTCTTGCCCGTTACCCGAACAATATCATCATTAATAGACGCCTGAACTTTTAATCCACTCTCCTTTATCAGCTTTACGATCTTTTTTGCATCCTCCTGCTTTAAACCGTTTCTTACCAATACCTCCTGTTTTACCAGTTTACCGCTTTGATATGGTTCTTTACTTTGATCGAAGGCTTCAGGCGCAATGCCTTGCTTATGTGCACGACTGATCAGTACATCAATCAACTGGCGCATTTTCATTTCATCTTCCACTTCCAGTTTCAACTTAAACTCTTTTTTATCCAAGTCTATCTGCACATGACTTCCTTTAAAGTCGAAGCGATTGGTTATTTCTTTGGTAGTTACATTTACCGCATTGTCTAATGCCTGAGCATCAACTTTACTTACAATATCAAAAGATGGCATAATAAATAGTTTGAAGTGAGAATGTACAAAATACAAGCAAAAGTAAATATTGAAAAATAAAAGAAGCACCTAAAAAGAAACCCCGGTAGAAACCGGGGTCGTCAATCAACATGAGAAAATATATAGGGAAAAAATTATTCGCCACTCTTAACACGGCTTTGCTCATCTGCAGCACCACTCGACTTGCGACGGGCATTACCGTTTACTTTACCTTTTGCTAAACGATATGTAAAGGTTACAGAAGCAACACGTGAATCACGATAGTTCTGAAACTGTGCATCAATATTGCCAAACTTACTTTCGCCTTTAATACGTTGGCTCCAGAGTACATCACGAACGTTTAAACGGATGGTTCCTTTTGTTTTAAGCACAGGCATACTTGCACCAATATTCATCATACCAAATCCACCAATGCGAAACACACCATCTACACCACCTGTTCTGTAAAAGCCGCTTATTTCTGTTGTTAATCCTTTTTTGAATTTGTACGAAACAGAGCTGTTAAACATAGCTGTTGTTGCACCAATTGTTACAGGCGTATTGTTTACTATACCATTAAACTCGTTGTTGAACACATTCACATAAACATTTCCGGTAAAACCTTTTACTTGCTTGAATGCACTTACTGCTATACCAAACTGGCGCTGGTTGGCAATGTTGGCCTGCTTAACATAGGTTTCATTGTTTTGATCGTTTTGCTCCAATACCTGTTGAATGATATTGTTTGTTTTGGTGTAGTTCAGTGTTGTTGTTAAGAAATTATTGAACGTATGTGAGAACTCGATGTTATGACTGAATTGAGGACGCAGGTTAGGATTACCCTGTTCGAATGTGTAACGATCGAGAAATTCAACAAACGGATTCAGATTTTCGTAATCAGGACGACGAATACGACGACCATAGTTCATTGTGAAACTGTTTTTTTCATTGGCACTGTACTGGAGGAATACAGTTGGAAAAAGCTGTGTATAGTTCAACGTAAAGGTAGAATCGAAAGATACAAACTTGCCATAGGTATTACTGTAAGTCAATCCTTTTGAATTTCCTTTTGCAGTTGTGTTTTCAAGACGTAAGCCAAACTGTGCACTAAATTTTTTGCTGAACTGTTTGCTGTAGTTTACATAAGCAGCATTTATATTTTCGGTATAGATGAAATGATTGCTGCGTGCAGAATCAAGAATCATTGTTCCGTTGCGTAATGTATCGTAAACTGCATTGTTATCCGTTTCAACAAAACTTGTTTTAAGACCTGCTTCAAATTTTGCACCTTTTTTCAATGGATGTACATAGTCTGCTTTACCACTGTAGATATGAATCAACTGAGGCAGATTACCTAAAAGATTATCTGGAATATTTGTTGGTACACCCGATGGATCGAAGTATTTGTTCATCAGATTTTGTGAACTTGATACATTGTAGTTGAGATAATCTACATCAGCAGATAATTCTTTACCGGTTGTATCGAACTGGTGACGGAAGTTGATGTTCGATCCGAAATGACGCCATTGGCTTTTACTTTTCGAAAAACCATTTGCTTTGCTCATTAATGTACCATTTGGATCAGCAATATCAATATCGCTGTTATTGGTAAACATACCTGGGTTATAAAAACCATTTACAGTTGCACCAAGCGTTGTTTTCTTCGACACGTAAAAATCTGCACCGAGTTTAGCGTTGTTCGACATGTTAAGCTGACGCATGTGCGATACTTGCTCAAACAATGATTTTACTTCCTTTGTATTTTGCTCGATAAACTTACGTTGGATGGAAAGCTCTTGAAACGAATTACGTTCGTTACGGCTAAGTGTACCAAAGAGGTTTACTTTGTTCTTGCGATAGTTAAATGTGAGGTTCTGGTTATTTGATGCATAAACACCTTGTGAATAGCCTAAAGTAGCCATCACATTATACCCCATCTGTTTCGTCTTTTTTGTTTTGATGTTGATAATACCGCTATTACCGGCTGCATCGTATTTCGCAGGAGGGTTGGTCATGATCTCGATCTGATCTAACTGTGTTCCCTGCAAATTGCGGAGGTAATTTGCAAGATCAGCTCCGGATAAATAAGCAGGTTTTCCATCAATAAAAATCTGCACACCGGCTTTTCCTTTAAGGCTGATGTTGCCATCTCTATCTACAGAAACACCTGGTGACTTTTCGAGAATTTCCAAAGCATTCGCACCTGCATTAGACGGACTGGCTTCAACATTCACCAGCATTTTATCGGGCTTCTGTTCAAATAATGGCTTGCGGGCTGTAACAGTTACTTCCTGCAAACCTTTTGCCTGTGGCAAAAGATTAAACGAAGGAACTGAAAGTTCTGCTCCCTCTTTTACATCCATAACATTACTGTACATTTTCTGGTAACCTACTGCAGTAACGCCCAAAAGGTAACTGCCGTTTTTTACCGCTTCGAAAAGGTAGCCACCACTTTTATCGGTAATGGCTGCCTTTACCAGCGAACTGTCTTTTGATCGTAAAAGAGAAACGGTAATGCCCGAAAGGGGCTTTTGGCTTTCGTCCTTAACCTCTCCTTTTAAGCGTGAGCTGGACTGTGCAAAGCCGGAATAGGTAAAGGTTAGAACGGCCGCCGCAAGTGCGAATAACTTTTTCATGATGATGATAGGTTTGATGATTCGGTTTATGATAATAAGGCTCAACAGTTAACAGTACCTGTTGTTTTAAATTACATGTCAAAAGTAGGTTCTATGTTTTGCATAGTACATTGTTTTATGGTTAACGGTATTTTAACCTGATGTTCGGCAAATAATTACACAGATGTGACGAACGACCGTCGGGTATGTTACAATTGAACCCAGTTTTAAGTACGAGCGGAAATAAATACAGATGGTCGGAAAATAAAAAAGGCTTCCTGCCGGAAGCCTGTATAAAAAGTTTTGTTGAAGTTATTTTGATGCAGAAGTTTTTTTCTTCGACACGAAGTAAAGCACAATACCGAGGATTACCAGACCAAGCGAAATCAATTCGGCCTGTGTAGGCTGGAAAGGCAGGCTTTCATATTTTGTATTAACCCTGATTTTTTCGACAAAGAAGCGTTCTGCCCCATTCAGCACCAGGTAAAGACAGAATAAACCACCAGCCAGTTTAATTCGGCTTCGGTAATATAACAAAACTCCGAAAAGGAGTAAGCAAACTACAGTTTCATAAAACGGAGTTGGAAATACCGGCAAAGGCAAATAGTTGCAATGATCATCTTCAGCACAATCGGCCAACTTATTACCCATGCTGTTTACATTATGCGGATATGTATAAGCAACCATCCATACGGGCAAAAACGACGGTGCTTTAAATGTTGCATAAGGTACATTCTCAGGCTTCATGCCACGACCGAATTCCTCCTGCAAATAAATTGTATTGCTTCTTAATGCTTGTTGAAATTCGCCTGCATTGGCCAAACGTACTGCGCCTGTTGAGTCGGAAACATAGGCTGCATTGGGAACACCCCAATCACCATCGCCTGCAACCTGGCACCCAATACGGCCAAGTGCATACGCCAGCATCAACGTTGGCCCCATTGCATCTGCCAAATGACGGATCGATATGCCTTTCCGTTTGGCATAAATTATAATGGCTATGGCCGCACATATAAGTCCGCCATAAAACGTTAACCCGCTGAAAGAAACCAATGAACCGATCGGATCGGCTACGAACTGATCCCAGTTTTCGAGGTTGTGGAAGATTTTGGCACCGGCAAAGCCAAAAATCGCCGCCATTACCGTAATGTCTCCAACACGTTCATGTGGCCAGATGCGTACTTTACGTTCTTCCGGTTTTGCAGCTTTTTGTTTGTTTTTCTCATACCATTTCAATCCCGCAAACAAAAGCGCCAGGAAAATACCGGCACCCCAGCTTCCTTGCGATGAGAAAATATATGCCTGCGGATCTACACCCGAACCGGCATTCATAAATGCACCAATAATTTTATAACCCATTACAAAACCAAGCAAGCCATTGGTAAGTAATTCACCGACAGTTGCAGGTTTACCAAACACACGCTTCTCTTCAAACGGCTGTAAAAAGCCCTGTTTTTCCTTACGCTGTAACCCTTTAGTTAAAACAATAGCAGATATTATAAAGGCAAGCGCAACAAAAAAACCAAACGAGTTTAAAAATCTCGCCCACTCCCACTCTACACCCAATACATCTTTAAAGAAATAATACAGATTAGGATACATGCTGTTTATTTGAGTTGCAATGATACTTGAAAATTTCGGATTGCACCTGTTAATGCAAGTGCAGCTTCATTTGCCGCATGTTAATATTGGAAATAGATTTCGGTTGCACCGTAACCATACAAAGGATGATACTGGTTTACAAACGACTTCACTTCCCGTTTTAATCGAAGCAGATCATGAATCTCATCACGCAACTTTCCTTCGCCCACTCCATGTATGATAATTAACGTTGGCTGCATATGCAATACTGCCAGTTCGTAATACTTTTCAAACTCTTTTAGTTGAGCAGTAAGAATTTCAAAATTGCTGAGATGCTTCCAGTCGTTTACAATTTTTTCGATGTGCAGATCTACAACGGAACGTGCCGGTGGAATATGCTGTCTTGCCTTTCCGGCATCGTATACTTTAAAACCTGCGGAACTTAATTTACTTAAATCAACTTTGTCTTTTATTACCCCGTCCGGATAGGTTTCCATCAATAAATAACTAAAACTTGCTTCCTGTTTCTGCAGCATTTCTTCAATACGTTGAAACAATTGTTTGGCTTTCAGTTTCAATGAAGCTTCAAAATATTCTGCTTTGCCTTTTGCCGGTTGGGAAAGACTAAACTCAAAATCGAAACGAGGCGCATCGTTGAGTTCTTCAAACGGCACATCATGAATATAAAAATCGCTGTAAGGCAGCAGTTCATTTTTAAGATTAAACTCGCTTTCGCCTGTAAACCGCAAGTGATAGTTAAACTGGTAAGCCGTGCCGGTATTGTTCACCAGGTATATTCTGAAATATTCCACCACATCATCATCAAAAATATCTTTATCAAACACCGGCAACAACGATATCCATACGCCTTCGCCAACATTATACCCTTTTATGTTGCTCCCTTTTTCCTTCTTCACATCATCCACATACTTTTTTTGTTTGGGAGGCTCTGCTTTCTTTTCGGTAAAGCGTTTGTAATAAGGGAAATCGACCTGATCAGTATATACCGGAAACTGTACACCACCCACATCCACCATCACCATTTTCTTATTGATAATATCCACTACTTCGCCTTCTTCGTTCGAATGGATCAACAGCACTTTATCGCCTATCTGAAATTTCATACATTTAAAATAAAGTGCAAAAATAACCCCGGCCAACACATCCTGTTCAAACAAGCTGAAAGAATAAGTTGCCGGGGAAAACATACCACACTGGAACCATCAACCCCACTTATGTTTATGAGGCCGCTCATCAGGATGCTTCCTCATCCATTCATCAACACTGATCTTACCACTGCCTTCTACAACAAAAAAGACGAGCAGAATCAGTATAAGAACAGAGAACCACAGTTCGGAGTGTGGCTGAAATATTCCACCCGATATATTCACAAAAATGATCGCCCCGAGCAGAATAGGTATTTGAATAAGACATGCAAAACGTGTAAGTAAACCAAAGGCAACAAGCAGGCCGCCTACAAGGTGTGCGAAAACAACATAATGTGCTAACAGGCCGGCAGATAAAGAACCCAGAAACTGGCTGTTGGCAATAAGTTCGGTGAGAGGTTCCATGTTGTTAATGAACTGTACGCCTTTTGCCGTAAGAATTATTCCCAGAATAATGCGGATGAAATCGATCCAGGTTGGATGGTGGGCGTCGCCCCATTTTTCCATGCGTTGTACAAAATTCATAATGGCAATATTTAGATGTGAAAGAAGCTATGTAAAAGTTACAATGCTTTTTCCGCTTTTGCAAGTGAAGTTGTACACGGCAGCGAGCCGCAGCTCTTATTTGATCTTACGCTTGAGGTACTGGCTGTAATCTTCCAACTGAACGGTATAATCGTCGAGTATAAGGGGCGATGTAAAAATAAAATCGGCAGTGGCACGGTCGCAGGCTGTAGGAATATTCCAGGTAACGGCAAGACGAAGCAAGGCTTTTACATCGGGATCATGCGGCTGTGCTTCCATGGGATCCCAAAAGAAAATGAGAATATCAATTTTGCCTTCGGCGATCAATGCACCTATTTGCTGATCGCCACCAAGAGGGCCGCTGAGAAACTTGTTTACAGGTCGGTCGAGTTTGTCTTCAAGCAGTTTACCTGTTGTACCTGTTGCAAATAATTCGTGTTTGGCTAAAGCAGTGCGATTGAAATAAGCCCAATCGATTAAATCTGTTTTTTTATGATCGTGCGCCACCAACGCAATACGTTTGCGGACTTTCATTTTTCTTGTTGGCATAAAAACTAAGCTTGTTCGTTTGCTAATTTGCTTTTACGGTAACCGTAAAAGAAATAAATCACTAACCCGATTCCCATCCATACGAAAAACCAAAACCAGCTGTTAACGGGTATCTCTATCATCAGGTACATACAGCTTAATGCACCCAGCACAGGAATAAGCGAATACTTACGGATGAAGGTTAACGCAGCAATAACAACTGCAATGAGTATAAAGATGAGAAATAAAACTTCTTGATGATTTTCGTGAAACAGGTTGGTGATAGATGCCGCTACTCTGTCACGAAACAGAAAAATAAATGCAGCTACAAGTAGTGGCAAAATAAATTGTCCGTTTACGTACGGCAGCTTGAATTTACCCTGAGTACCTGCCTGCAATTTTGGTAATAACAACACCCCCAAACAAACCAATACAAAGGCGAACAAGGTTCCGATGCTTGTAAGATCTGTCATGATAGATGATGGTAAAAACATTGCAGGAATACCCACCAGAAAACCAGTGATGATGGTTGCAAAGGCCGGTGTTTTGTATTTAGGATGAACTTTTGAAAAACGTTTGGGCAATAAACCATCCCGGCTCATCGTCATCCAGATACGAGGCTGACCTAATTGAAACACCAGCAATACACTTGTTGTTGCAACAACTGCACTGATGCTGATGATGTAGCCGATCCACTTCAAACCCAAATTATCAAACACATAAGCTAAAGGATCGTCTACTTTTAATTCGCTGTAATTAACCATACCTGTTAATACCAATGCAATAAGGATGTACAGAATGGTACAGATCACCAATGCATTCATCATCCCCTTTGGCAAATCACGCTGCGGATCTTTACACTCTTCGGCTGTTGTACTAATGGCATCAAAACCGATATACGCATAAAACACCGCACTTACACCTTGCAGTACCCCTGTAAATCCGTTCGGCATAAACGGGTTCCAGTTATCGGTATTCACATAAAAGAAACCCATTACTATAACAAAAATGATTACCGCAATTTTAAAGATCACCATTGCGTTGGCACTCTTCTTACTTTCCTTCATACCAATATAGGCCAGTGCTGTTATCAACGCTACAATTAAAAAAGCAGGCAGATTAAGAAACAATTTGCTGCTGCCTAAAGCCGGTGCTGCATTATAACCGTCGATGATGGCCTGCATATCTGCTGTTGCTGCTGCGCCTTTTGCCAGCTGTTCGTTTACTGCAGCCAATGCTTCGTTGGCAGTTGTGAGGTTGGTTGTTAACCAATAAGGCAAATGAATATTTAAACCCTGCAACAGATTATTGAAATAACTGCTCCAGCTGATGGCAACAACAATGTTTCCGATAGCATACTCAAGAATCAACGCCCAGCCAATGATCCAGGCCACCAATTCACCAAAACTTACATAGGCATACGTATAGGCACTACCGCTTACCGGCACACGACTTGCAAACTCTGCATAACACAAAGCCGAAAATCCACAGGTAACTGCTGTAATTACAAATAAAAGAGATACGCCTGGTCCGCCATGAAACGCAGCAGAACCGATAGTAGAAAAGATACCGGCGCCTATTACGGCAGCAATACCCAAAAATGTAAGATCACGTACGTTCAACACTCTGTGCAAACCTGTTCCGCCATGTACTTCATCTCCCCCTTCTGCTACAATTGTATTAATCTTCTTTTTGCGGAATAAACGACCCATAAGTATTAGTTTGAGGTGTTCAAAATAGGGAAAAATGATGAAACTGAAATTTCATAAATGATGAAGCGTGGAATTTTCACTATCAGCTACCTGATAATTGTAACCGAACCGTTACGTATAAACTGCTCGCCTGTTGCATCGCAAACAAGTTGTAAAGCGTAAGTAAAACTTCCAACAGGTGCGGGGTAACCATTGTAATTACCATCCCATTTTGCCTGCGGATCATCAACAGCAAGATTCTTCCGTTCAAACACTTTATTTCCCCAACGATCGTATATAACAAACAGTTTTATGAATGAAGCGCCGTTGGCCGGTACAGAAAAATAATCATTCAAGCCATCGCCATTCGGCGTAAATGAGTTTGGAATAAACAATTGGGTGCCGCTACAAAGCATATGAATGGTAACAGAATCCCGAGCAATACAACCCTTATCTGTTTTTGCTTCTACTATGTAAGTGGTTGTTTTGTTTGTTTTGCTTACAGGCGATGGACACAGGGTACAACTTAAAAAGCTGGCCGGATTCCAATTCCACGAAACGATATCGCTGCTTCCCGTTGCATTCAATTGTATTGCATTGCCCGGAATTGCCTGCACATCAGGACCTGCATTTACAATTGGTCTTGGATATACTATAACATTGATTGCAAGAGTATCGGTAAAACAATTTTCAGCATCATATCCAACAACAGTATAGGTTGTGGTTGCAACCGGAGTTGCTTTTACATTTGCAGACGAAACAGAACTGAGCCCTTGTATATTCCTGATCCATGTATAAGAAGCAGCACCAGTAACTACCAACTGCACCGACTCTCCTTCGCAAATGCTATAATTCGTTGTTGCATTTAGATTGATCGGCTGTACAACGCTTACCATTACCGAATCTGTTGCTTTACAACCATACACATTGTTAACAAGCACACGGTATGTTGTGTTTACTACAGGTGTTGCAAGAGGCGATGCGATCTGCGGATCGGAAAGTGTTGCTGCAGGCGACCATTGATAGGTTGTTCCACCAGATGCTGTTAATTGAACACTGTTACCTAAACAGACTTTAGGTTGTGCAGGCGAAAGTTGAACTACAGGTAACGCATGTACCGTTAGTGTATGAACAGCGGTATCCAAACAACCCTGGTTATTTACTACGAGTGTAACGGGATATGTACCTGCTGTTGCATAGGTTTGTGCTGATGGATTTTGTATTGCTGCAGTTTGTCCGTTTTTAAAATCCCAGCTCCATTGTACGCCGTTGGTTAGTGTTGCTGTTGATGTAAACGTAGCTTTATCACCTGCGCATATTTCCGCAGGTCCTGTAACAGTTCCTTTTGCCGATGGTTTAACAACAACAGTTGCCGTTACATCTTTTACACAACCCGAACGTGCTGTTACCCGCAGCGAAACTATATATGTACCGGGAGTATTGTATTGGAAAACCGGGTTAGCTGTATTGGCAGTATCTGCAGCATTGCCTGTACCAAAGTTCCATTTGTACTTAAGAAAATTGCTGTTGCCATTTGCTCCAACACTATACACATCGGCATTAAAATTAATCTTCACCTGGTTACACGCCTGCAACGGAATACCGCTGATTTTAGCAGACAAACTATCAATAATAATTTTTTCGGTTGATGGCGCTGCCACTGTACAACCATCGGCATTGGTAATAAGCAGTGATGGTTGGTAGATGCCCGACCTGCGGTATAAATGAACAGCTGTACTGTCTGCTGATGTAGTCAATTGCCCATCACCAAAATCCCACAAATAATTTGTTACCTCTTTTGCCGAAGCATTAAAATTAACCGGTTGTGAAGAACAGGTTTCTGCAGGATTAAATTTAAGTGTCGCATCTACCCCTTTTACTTTAACAGAATCGATATATGTTCCTGTTAATCCATTGTAGCCATATACATACAATGTAACAATGTAGGTGCCTGGCTTTGTATAAATATGCGATGGATAATTGACATTATCTGCACTTGTACCATCGCCAAAATCCCATTTAACTTTTACTGCTCCGGCTGATGTATTATTGAAACGGGCAATTACTGGAGGGCAGGTAGCGTTGCCAACAAACGAAGTATTAAAGCTGAAATTTGAATTAAAATTGCGTACAATAATTATCTGCGTTGCCTGCGATGTACAACCTGTTGAATGATCTCTTGCTGTAAGCTTAACGGTATATGTACCAGCGGTTGTAAACGTATAAGTGGGCGAATGTTGTGTGCTTGTTACACCGTTTCCAAAATCCCAAATGTATTGGGTATTGTATGCGTTAAATGTATTTGTGTTGTTATAAAAATTTACAGTTGTGTTTAATGGTACATTATTTCCCGATGTGCTGAATACAGCTTTAGGTCCATTTACCTGTACAAAACCCGAATAATAGTTTGTTACAGAAGTACAGCCGGAAGCATCTTTTACTTTAAGTGTTGGATAATAATATCCGGGATTGGCATAAGTATGCGTTACCACTCCCCCACTTGTAAGCGTTTGGTATTGCCCATCGCCAAAATTCCATTCTCTTGACACAATTGCTGAAATGCTTGCATTGTCGGAACTGTCATTAAACACTACAGGTAAATTAAAGCAACGGTTATCTGTCTTGATTTCGAACGTTGCCCGTACTCCCCTTACCCTGTACGAAATATAATTGGACGTATCTAAACAATTAGTAAGCTTATTTACCATGATGAACCGAAGCTTATTTTTTGCCGGATCAAGATGATCTGCCAAAAGGTAGCCGGTTATTGGTGAAATATTTACATCGTAGTAATAGTTATACCCTGTATACTCTGTTCCGTCTTCATATTCAATTTTATGAATCAGGTAATTAAACGCTCCGTTGGGAGATGCTGCCAGCCCGGCTACAGAATAACTTAGTTTTTCTTCAAAACAGAGATCGGCTTTATTAACCGACAGTTGAGGGGTTTTCCTGATGATGACTGTAACCTTTATAGAATCGGTTACAACACAGCTGCCATTGGTTACAGTTAAACGGGCATAGTATATCCCGGTTGTTGTATACTTATGTTCAATACTTGGCTGGAATGTTGAATAACTTGCAGATGCACCATCACCAAAATCCCAACGCCATCCTGTTGCATTCATTGATCCATCAAGGAATTTTATATTGCCTCCGGTTCCACCGCAATCGGTATCATACCCATCAATACGAACAAAGGGCGGCTTAACCGTAATGTAATCAACCTTCGTCATTGTATCGCTGCAATACCCGTTTGTTGCTACTAAACGAATCGTATATTTTCCTTCATTTAAAAACTTGTAATAAAGATCTTTTCCAACATAAGGATCAATACTCGTGGTTCTTTGTCCGTTTATAAACCATTCGCCATAGCCCTCCATATTCGTTGATAAATTCCTGAACTGTGTAAGTGAGTTACCGCATATATCGGATCCCTGAACAGATACAAAATCAGCAACAGGCTTTGGCAATACCTGGATATTGTTGTATTGTACTGTTCCGGTACAACCACTAACAGTTGTGTAATTTAATAAAACACGGTGTGTACCAACTGCAGCAAATAAAAACTCCGGCGTTGCTTCAGTTGAGGTACTGCCATCCGGGAAGCTCCATTTATAACTGGCAATTGGCTCACTTGATGATGTAGCAAATTTTATTGTATAAGGTTTACATGAATAAAACGGATACATACTGGATGACAGTACCCTTATTTCAACCAGTGCACTTGCAACAGATACATACTTTGTAATGGAGTTACTGCAACCTTCTGCATTGGTAACTCTTAAAAAAACATTGTAAGTAAGATTGCGGGAATAGCTGTGAACCGGATTTTGAGCAGTTGAATTAACTACAGGATTATAATAATCGTATTCAAACGACCAATCCCATTTTATTGCGCCGGCAGTTGTATCCCGAAACTGTATTCTGGCAGGAGCACCGCATTTATCAATCAACGAATCAACAAATCCACTCAACTGCATGCCTTGTTTTACTTTTACTGTTTTTACAACAGAATCTTTACAAACACCAAATTCGTTTACGAGCTTAATTTCATAATCGCCTTTTTTTGTATAGAGGTGCGAAAAACCATACGAAACATTATAATAAACTGTCCCGTCACCCATTTGCCATAATGTTTGTGTTGGCATTGGTGTGCTTGCAGGCGTTATTTGTAATGCATTGCCCGAACATATTTCGTTACTGCTGATGGAAAAATCGGATTTAAAAGAAGCAACATTTACAAGATTCTGTTTTGTTTTAATTACAACACATCCATCGGAAGTAGTTACGGTTAACTTTATACTGTAAATACCTTTTTGTGGGAATATATGCTTGGGATCTTTGCTTGTTGACGTTGTGCCATCACCAAAATCCCACAGGTAACTTAATACGCCGGGGCCTGCACTTTTATTGGTGAATTGTACTTCATCGCTGATACGGCAGAGAATTGCCTGATCAACTTCAAAATCGACAACTAAAGGATCGAGTACCTCGATAAGATCATTCTTTACAACTGTACTGTAACAACCGAATTGATTTGTAACGGTAAGACTCACCGATGCTTTTTGTTTTACCTGGTAACTATGTGTTACCGAAGCTGAAGAGGTTTGCTGTGTAGAACCATCACCAAAATCCCAGAAATAAGAAGTGATACTACCATCACCTGCAATTGATGTACTGTTGAAAGTAACCGTTAACGGAGAACAACCTTTTCCAGTAGTAAATGTAAAGTCGGCTTGTGGCTTCTTATAAACTTTTACATCTTTTGTTTTGGCAGAAGTCTGGTTGCCATCTTTAATTGTTAACGTAACCGTGTAGGTGCCCTCGGTTAAATAAACAGCAGAAGGATCTTTTAAAGAAGAGAAATTGCCGTTACCAAAATCCCAGCTATAAATAGTATTTGCCGAAACTCCGGTTGAAAGATTCGTAAATGAAGATTTTACAGGTACACATCCCTGACCGTTTGTAATAGAAAAATCTGCAGCCAGCTGTGCTTTCAACGTTAGTGAAACGAACAGGCAAATGCAGGTTACAATAATTCTGGTTAATACATTACTCATGGTTAACGGGCAAGACAATGATACTGCAAAAACAGCCTTTCGGGAAGTTTTGCGGAATATTTTTGTACAGGCAAAGCTGCTGTTTTTCCTTAGTTATTCGCCTGGTTGTAGCACAAATGGGGTCGCTGTTTTTACAGGTGTGTATAAACACAAAATACATGCAACGTTTTGACTCACCAGCGGGTCATCCGTATATGAAATTCTTTACGCTATTATTTCCAGTGATGGTTGGTTTTCTTTCCTGTACAAAGCAAAGCAGCAGCCAATCGGGCAACCTCCGGATATATAACAACAGCACATTTCAGTACGATTCGGTTATTGTAAACAGTCCGGGTGGCAAACAGGTTTATTACAATGTAGCCGCAGGTTCTTATTCGGGCTATAAAAAATTTGAATTCCTATACCGTTATGCATACATCGAAGTGCATTACAATAATCAAGTATCCAGGCTTCAGCCTTTTGATTACGTAGGAGAAGAAAAGTTCGTTACCGGAAAGTACAGTTACCTCATCGGCATTGCAACTGCAACCCCCGCAACATTAACTCTTGAATGTAAAAGAGATTAATACTCACGTTGTACAAGAAACTGTGCCAACTGTTGCAATGCAATTTTGCGTTTATTGAGCACAGCAATGTCTTCCAGATGCTTCATTGCTTTTTCGAAGTATTGATTTTTCAGCTGCATGGCCCACTCATCTACAGCAGCAGATTTATAAATAGCCAGCACCTGCTCCACTTTATCAGCAGGATTGTTTTGCATCAACGCCTTCAATTGTTGTTGCTGTTCTGCCGAAGCTGTTTCCAATGCATGGATCATCAAAAATGTTTTCTTATTGGCTTTAATATCGCCACCTACCTGCTTACCAAACTTTGCAGGATCGCCAAAGCAATCGAGGTAATCGTCCTGCACCTGGAATGCAATGCCAAGGTTACGGCCAAACTCATAAATATGCTCCGTATTGCCCACGCTTGCACCACCGATCATAGCTCCCAGCTTTAAACTTGCAGCCAGCAGCACCGATGTTTTTAATTCGATCATGCGTACGTACTCTGCAAGACTTACGGTTTCTCTTTTTTCAAAGTCCATATCCATCTGCTGACCTTCGGAAACTTCCAGTGCCGTTTTATTGAACAATGCAAGAATCGATTTTACATCGCCTTCCACTTTACCAATGTAATCGTACGACATGGTTAAGGTTACATCGCCGGCAAGAATGGCTGTGTTGATACCATGAATGGCATGCACCGTTTGCTTACCTCTCCGCAATGGCGCTTCATCCATAATATCATCATGTATCAATGAAAAATTATGAAACAGTTCAATGGCTGTTGCTACCTGCCATGCATCGGGTTTGATGTCATCAAACAACTCATTACCCATCAATACCGCAACAGGACGTACACGTTTACCGCCAATGCTGAGGATATGTTGTGCCGCATCGTACAACGAAGCCGGCTCCTTTGGAAATAATCGTTTATTAAAATGTTCTTCGAATTGCTTTAATAATTGTTCGAACGACTGCATAATTTCTTTGAAGTATGTTGTAAGAAGTAAGAGGTATGAACCGGGCTGCAAGATACTTAAGTCCAGCTATCGTGCAGTTTCCAAAGTTTACCGCCTATCGTTTCCGTTTTTATTATGAGTGACTGAAACTGATCGTCATTAATATAAGCACAATCTTTTGAGAACATTAACCACGACTTTGTTTCTTCCAGCGAACCATTTGAATCTACAAGATGTCGTTTAAAATTAGCAGGGACACGCTTCCCCCAACCTTCTGCTATGTTCACTGCAACCGACCTCGAAGAACGTCGCACCTGATCAATTAAACTGTATTTTTCTTCACCTGGGAAATTTCTTGTCAGATGAAAAATTTCCATTGCTAATCCGTGCGAAAGATTATACACATCAAGGTCTGTAAAAGTTTTAATTGGCATATCTGGTGTTTTTTGATGACTACTTTATAGGAACCATCCTACCTCTTACCTCTTACCTCTTACCTCTTACTTCTTACCTCTTACCTCCTACCTCACTTCTTCCCCCTCTTCTTCTTCGGATGCTGAAACTTTGTTGGCTGCAACACTTTGTTTTCGGTTGAAGCAAGATGCCCCAGCACCAACTCATAATCGAGCTGACGTTTTTCCAGGTTCGCTGCCACTACTTTTATTGTCACCTTATCACCCATGCGGAATGTGCGACCACTGCGTTTGCCCACCAAACAATAATCTTCTTCAATATGTCTGAAATCATCAAAATCATTCAGCGAAAACAAACTCACCAGCCCTTCGCATTTATGCTCCACTGTTTCCACCCAAAAGCCGAACGATGCAACACCACTCACCACACCTTCAAACTCTTCGCCAAGGAACTGGCTCATGTATTCCACCTGTTTGTATTTATTGGCAGCACGTTCGCTTTCCATGGCCGAACGTTCACGCTCACTGCAATGCTTACACTTGGCTTCCATTTTTTTATCGATCTGCGGCTCGTTATCCAAACACTGCTGCAATACACGATGCACCAACACATCGGGGTAACGACGGATTGGCGAAGTAAAATGACAGTAATGTTCAAAACCTAAACCATAGTGACCGATATTCTCTGCTGTATAAACCGCTTTCGCCATAGTGCGGATACCCAATGCTTCCAGCACATGCTGCTCAGGTTTGCCCTGCGCATCTTTCAGCATCTGGTTAAACGATTCAGCAATACGTTGTGGCGATGATACATCGAATGTATGTCCATACTTTTTCGCAAACACCATAAACGGACCAAGCTTTGCTTCATCAGGCGTATCATGTACACGATAGGGGAATGGAACAGGTTTATCCTTCACCACAATCTTACCAATGTATTCTGCAACATGTTTATTGGCCAGCAACATAAACTCTTCAATCAGCTGATGTGCTTCTTTACTTTCTTTAATGGTAATGCCGATCGGTTTGCGGTTTTCATCCAATACAAAACGCACTTCCTGCGAAGAGAAATTGATCGCTCCTTTTTTGAAACGATCTTTCCGCATTTTTTGTGCAAGCGTGTTCAGCAGCAGAATTTCTTCACCATACAAACCTTCACCGGCTTCAATAATTTCCTGCACTTGTTCGTAGGTAAAACGATGATCGGAATGGATCACTGTTCGTCCCAGCCACACATCTTTAATTTCTCCTTTGCCCGTTATTTTAAACACAGCCGAGAACGTGTACTTATCTTCTCTCGGACGCAGTGAACACAACTCATTCGAAATACGTTCGGGTAACATGGGCGATACACGATCGGGTAAGTACACCGATGTTGCTCTTGCATACGCTTCATCATCCAATGCAGTGCCCGGTATTACATAATGACTCACATCGGCAATATGTACACCTATTTCGTACAAACCATTTGTTCCTTTTTTGATCGACAGTGCATCATCAAAATCTTTTGCATCAACAGGATCGATTGTAAAAGTCAACACATCACGAAAATCTCTTCGCTTCTTTACTTCATCTGCACTCACACCATCAGGAAAACGTTCGGCCTGTTCCATCACTTCATCGTCAAAGCTTAAGTTGAAACCTGCCGATAACAAGATCTGCTTCATGGCAATATCATTCTCTGCTTCCTGCTTTACCAACTCCAGCACTTCACCTTCGGGTACACGTTTGGCCTTATCCCACGCCGTTAGTTTCGCCACCACTTTATCGTTATTGGTTGCGCCATTCAGCTTCTCTGCAGGAATAAACAGATCGGGCATTGGCCTGTCTGTTTCCGGAATAAAGAAGTTGTAGTTTTTTTGAATACTGATGCGGCCGATGAATTGTGTTTGTTTGCGTTCTACCACTCGGGTTATTTCGCCTTCCATACGGCCGCCGCCTCCACCACTTTTGGTGATCTGTACTTCAACCGTATCGCCATGCAATGCCGTGTTGAAATGTTGCGGACGTACAATCACATCACGCTCCATATCGGGTACAGTAACATAACCCATACCACTGCGTGTAATTTCAATAACGCCACGTACACCCGCAGCGCTGCTCTTCTGCCTTGTTTTACCGGCAGGAGCTTTATGTTGTTTTTTCTTCTTTGAAGAAGAATCTTTTGACTTATTTTTTTTACTCATTGTTTTTCATTTTTTGTTTGCTACGAAAACCTGATTTATTGTCTTGCTTTTCTGTAGCTTCTATAATTTCCCGTCCAACGAAGACGTCTGACGGATAAAAGTTTTGAACCCACCCCTTTCTATTGTTCACCTGTGTAACAACCTGCAGCCCCTCCCAAGAGGGGATAAAAACTCCGCTTCTTTCCCGTAACTCATAACGCTTAACCATAAACCTCAAACTATAAACCGTAAACAGTTCAAGCGAATTGTTCAATAAACCCAATCACTGCCTTCTTTAACTCTTCTTCCCTGTTAAACAAAATACGATGACGGATAGGCAATACAAACAGCGGCAACGATTCCAGTTCATCCTTGAATTTCACCAGCCTTACTGCATCTTTTTCTGTTGTAATGATGATCTTATGTTCATGATCCATTTTTGCAAAACGTTTGTGGATCTCTTTCAAATCGTCGATGCTGAACACATGATGATCGCTGAAACTTATTTTCTCGTATGTGTACGAATTGGCCAGAATATGTTTTGTTAACGGATCGGTATTGGCAATACCTGTTACGAGCAACACTTCCAGGTTTTTGTGCAAATGATAATCCTGCTGCGGATGCAGAATATGATAAGGCACGCCGTATTCAATTGTAGAAAAAAACAATTGCTGATGCGGCAATGGTTTGATTTCTTCTTCAATCTTTCTGCGTTCCTCTTCTGTTAATGTTGCCGGGCATTTGGTAACAACAATTATTTCTGCACGTTTGTAACTGCGTCGCTCATCACGCAGATCGCCGGTAGGTAAAAAGAAATCACGTGTAAACAGATTGTTGTAATCTGTAAGCAGAATATTTAGTCCTGCTTTAACCGATCTGTGCTGAAAACCATCATCCAGAATAATGGCCTGCGTTTGCGGACGATCGTGCAACAGCTGCGGTATTGCTTCAATCCTTGCTTCACCTACTGCAACTGCCACATCGGGAAATTTTAAATGAAACTGCATGGGCTCATCCCCAATTTCCAACGCAGTGCTTTGTTCATTTGCCAATGCATAACCTTTTGTTTTGCGTTTGTAACCACGGCTCAACGTTGCCATTTTAACTTCATCTTTCAGTAAACGCAGCAAATATTCCACCATCGGAGATTTACCCGTACCTCCCACACTTAAATTACCCACGCAGATAATGGGCATGTTTACCGATGTTGCCTTCAACACATTTTTATCGTAAAGCAAATTGCGTACCCACACAGCAACGCCGTACAGCAACGCAAACGGTAACAGCAAAAATCGTATAGACTGAAATGTAAGATTAGCCAAATTCATAAACACGTTGTGGCGTAATGCAATAGTTTAAAGGTATATCAAATTGTGCACGGTCGCTGATGTATGGAATGGATTCAAAATAACTTAACCCCACTTTTACAACATCGGGTCGGCATTTGGCCAGAAACTTATCGTAAAAACCTTTGCCATATCCAACACGGTAACCGTCATCATCAAACGCTAACAGAGGAACAAACACGAGGTCTATCAATTGTTCATCAACCAGGTTGCCGTTTACAGGTTCATGAATTCCCCATTCATTCTTCATTACATCTACCAGCTCATCGTATTCAATATGCAGCAGTTCGTTGTTTGTATGATCCATGCGGGGAATAACGATTTTCAGTTCAGGATTCCGGAACTCGAGATAATGCAGTAAATGATCGGTTTCAATTTCACGCTGCTCTTTCATGGCAAGATAGGTGTGCACATAAAACAGATCGGGCAATTGCAGTTGTTGAAAATGGATGAGGATCAGATCGTCGAACCTGTTACGATCTCCCACGGTGAGGCTTAACCGCTTTTCTTTAAAAATTTTCCTTGCCTCTTTTTTCGTCATTCTTCTTTGGGTTTGTTTACGAAGATAGAAAAGATGGTGGTGCCATAGTTACGCTCTGTTCTGAAAAACGGGAACTGTGTATAACTGTTGCGAGGAGTATGTTCCAGTACAAACCAGCCGCCTTCATTCAACAGACCATGCTTGAAGATCTCTTTCGGCAGTTCATCAATAGTGCCTAATGCATAAGGCGGACCTGCAAAAATAAAATCGAATTTTTCGTTACACTGTTCAATGTATTTAAACACATCCATCTTTACCAGCTTTAACGGAATACCCAGTTTTTCTGCCGTTTGCTTAATAAAGGCACTCATGTTTACATCTTTCTCCACAATAGTTTGATCGGTTGCGCCACGGCTTGCCAGTTCGTAACTGATGCTGCCGGTGCCACCAAACAGATCGAGTGTTTTTAACTCTTCAATATCAAGATTATTTTCAATGATGTTGAACAAACCACCTTTTGCAAGATCGGTAGTTGGCCTTGTGTAAGGCATTTTCGCAGGCGGTTGAAATGTTCGTCCGCCAAATTTTCCACTTATGATACGCATACTAAAACCTGGTCGAGTGAAGCTGATAAATGTACCGGATGTTCTTCTTTTGCAGGAAAGCTGTAAGCAAGTTCTTCTTTCAACTGCAGGTTAAGAATATAATTGTACAACACATCGTACAAAACCGAATGTTGATTGATATATCCCTGCAGCAACACCGTTGTTTCTTCCTGGCTCAGCTGCTGCTGTTCCATTGTATTTAGAATATAATACAACACATCTTCGGGAGTTTGATAACTATACGATTGCAACAGTAACCACTTTCCTGCACGCTCTGCAGTAAGCTGCACTTCGCTGAAACGGATGGTAACCGTTATCCTTGCTTCTGCTGCTGCTCTTTTTGTAAGCAATAACGATTGTACATGCCACCACTCTCCTTTCGCAAAACGTTTATTCAATATTGCCGCTGCTGTTGCATCAATACTGTAATGATTAACCAGGCTTTGCTGCAACACAATATCTCTTGCCAATACCGTGTTTTGCGAAGGGCCATTTACCAGTTCAAGCAAGGGTTCTTTTGCAGCATCGCTGTTGAGCATTGCGGGCACCAATACATTATTTGCCGCATACTGTACCAGCAATACTTTCTGATAGTTGCTGTGCACCCAATCGTGTTTGGCTGCAATAGCACCCAGCTTCTCTTCCAGTTCATGCAAGGCTGTTTCGTACACAACCCATGCATTTACTTTTTTTTCTGTTGGTTGAAAAGATGCAAAACCAATAAATCCATTCCCCACCTGCACCAACAGGTAAGCCGATGCTGTATCAACCGCTTCGGGGTTGCTGATACTAAGCTCAACTGTTGGATGTAATACTGTACTCATACTTCAATTGCTGCAATAATACGATAATCGGGTGAATAGCGTCGCAGATGACACAGATCGGATGGATGACCACTGATTTTTGAATCTGTGAAAATCTGCTAAATCAGCATCATCTGCGACTCTATCTTATCTTCGCCAAAAACACATTGCTTGGAAACTGCTTTACCGAAAAACAATCTGCAACTCGAAATCAGCACACGACAAATATTGTCGATGTCGCTGCCCATCAGTCTTTCATTACTTGTACCCTTCCTCAATTTTACTGCCAATAATTTTTTTATCAGCGGATTGGGCGAAGCGGCATTGGGTACCGCCGGTATTACAGGCGTTTATTTTTTAGTGGTGGCTGTTGTTGGCAATGGATTGAACAATGCCATTCAATCGCTTATTGCAAGGCGTGCAGGCGAGAACCGTTTGGAAGAGATCGGCAAACTTTTTTCGCAGGGCGTACGTATTGCGTTGTTGTTTGCTGCCATTGGTATTGCACTAACGTACCTGCTCGCTCCTTTCATTTTCAATAAAGTTCTGCAATCGCAAAACATCGATAAAACAGCGGTTGATTTTTTAAAGATCCGTGTTTGGGGTTTACCCTTCCTGTACCTGTTCCAGATGGGGAATGCATTTTTGGTGGGAACGAATAACAGCCGCTACCTCATGATCGGTACTTTGTTTGAAGCGGGTGCCAATATTTTTTTCGATTATGGATTGATCAATGGTCATTTTGGTTTACCAAAGCTGGGTTTTAACGGTGCGGCTTATGCATCGGTACTGGCAGAGTTTATCGGAATGATCGTGGTGTTTCTTTTTGTTTTTATCAAACGGCTGCACATCCGTTTTCATTTGTTCAATTACCTGCGCTACAGCAAAGAGCGTACAATGCTTATTTTAAATGTGGCAGCACCACTTATCGGACAGTTTTCCATCAGCCTCATCAGCTGGCTGGTGTTTTATATTTTAATTGAACATCATGGCGAACGTGCACTGGCTGTTTCCAACGTAATGCGGAATATATTTTCGTTGGCCGGGGTGTTTATCTGGGCCTTTGCATCAACTACCAATGCCATGGTGAGTAATATCATCGGACAAGGAAGAAGTCATGATGTACACAAGCTGATCTACCGCATTATGAAGCTGAGTTTCAGTTCGGCATTGCTGATGTTTATTGTTTTTAATGTGTTTGCACAGGAGCTGCTGTCGGTGTTTCGTTTGTCTGCCGAATTTGTAACAGCTGCTGTACCTGTATTGCGTATGGTAACAACAGGTATGTTGCTGATGTCGATCGCTGTGGTATGGCTGAATGCTGTAACGGGTACGGGCAATACCAAAATGAACCTGCTCATTGAAGCGGTAACCATTGTTGCTTATCTCGTTTATATTGTTCTTGTGCTGGAAGTGTACAAGCTCAGTCTCATTTGGGCATGGGCTTCGGAACTGATTTACTGGAGCGTAATTTTTGTAATGGCATTTAATTATTTGAAGAGTGATAAGTGGAAGGGAAAGGTGATATAGCGAAGATGATGCTTGTTAACTTTCTGTTGATGATCAATCGTTTTTCACCAAGAAGCTGCCTATATTTATGTGTTAGCGGTAATTTCATGACAGCCTTAGAAGCAAGACATATAGCACAACAATATGTTTCGGACATAGGCGAAGTTTTGCCAGAATTTATGTTCGGACTTGGAGACGAAGAAGAGTTTGTTGACAAATACTACTTTGACTTTATCTGGTTAACATTGACAGGACAAATACCTGAAGAACCACCTGTAGCTGGTGGAGCTCGAGGTTTGACAGTAAATAAATATGACAAAAAGGTTGAACTGATATCTCATGGAGGATATGGCGTTTTAAGAGATACTGAAAACAAATTGACAGAAACTTATCAATTGTTTTCTGACTTCAAAAACGGAAAAACACGACTGCAAGAATTAAAGGCGAAGTTTGACCTGACATCAGAACAGTTACTTGAACTTTCTAAGGTTATTAAAGACACTGAATTAAATAGAGAAGCCATATATGCAATTATAAACGGGCTACTTGACAAAGTAAAAAACTACCGCTAACATGTGGTTTGCTGCAATGCTGGCGGACGTAACAACAATCATCAGTTGTACTAATATCAGCTAATATCGGGCTTGACCGAATTCTATTTAGCTTTTAGTTGTTACCTTCATCATCAGTTTTTCAATCGGCTTCAGTTGCCGGGCGGACAGTTATAAAATACCAGCCCTGCAGCAAGCCTCGAACGTTGTGCGTTATCTTAGCCTGCCCCAAAATTTATGAATTAAAATGAACTTTAGGTATTCCCTTTTTCTACTATGTATCTTAACTGCTTTCCATCATTCAGGCTGTTCACAGCAAACAAAAGAATCTAAAATGAAAGAAGTTACTGGTAAGCTCTTATCGAACCTTCAAAAATGTGATACGGCACAAATATTAGCATTGTATGAAGTGTCGGCATCACATATTGACCAGGAAACCTATCGAACATTTATTAAAGAGAATATTCTCAACGATTGTAAATGGTATAATAAAATAACAGGAAAGTACGGTTTGCCGAATTTGGAAAAGCTCTCATTTACTAGGGACCCGCAAACACAAGCTAATGTTGCTATTTTGCCTTTGCTGCCAAAAGAAGATACGTCTTTGAATCTGAAAAGCTCTTCTCTCTACATCGAATTTTATCCTGACCAGTTTTTTAATGGAAGGGTTTTGCGATTCACGGTTTCAAAGGAAATCCTGAAGATAAAAGAGACGATTAAAGCACCACCGATAATACAATAACAGCTATGCTTGATTGGCAAGACAAACGCACAACAATGCATTTACAAAAGCATGGCTTTCGAACTACATCCAAACATTTTGTCTTTAATCAGCAACAGAAAGCAATTAACGCTGAAGTAAATGAATGCCATGCCTCACTTTAGCGCAAGCGTCTCGCTTGTGCTTTCCTTTTCTTTGCCGTTGCTTGTATTTTATTCCGCCAAACCTTTGTACTATTGAATGGACTTTTGCAAAAAAGCTTTACAGTGTCGCACAACCACAACATCATTCATGCAGCAATTCAGTAAAATAACCACACAAAAAATTTTCCTCATCGATGGCATTGGCGCATTGGTATCGGCTTGTATGCTTGGTTTTGTATTAACAACCTTTGAATCATTTTTCGGCATGCCCAAAAATATATTGTATGCGCTGTCGGCTATTGCGTTGCTGTTGTCCGTTTATTCGTTTACAAATGCGGCGAACAAGCCTGCTAACCCAGCCTTCCGCTTAAGAATAATTGCAATTGCCAATCTGTTCTATTGTTTTCTAACCTTTGTGCTCGTCTTTTTGTTTTATGAAGAAATTACCGTGTATGGATTGCTCTATTTCTTATCGGTTGGTGTCTCCACCAACCGAAATATTTTTACAGCAAATGGTTGGAGGAGACTCCAACCATTAAGAAAAGAAGCTGCGTATATTTATGTGTTGGCTTCTATTGTATAGCGACATTCTACCATGATTACAGAATACCAAATTCTTGCAAAGCTTGACGATTATAAATTAGGCTACTACTGCCTGTTTATAGATTTAGGTCATGTTTATTCATATCTCATAGACAGTCGACTTAATATTTTTAAAGGTGACGATGACAAATGGGCGATTGCCGCTGAACGGTTAGGTTACAATCCAAGAGGTAGTGGCATTATGCTTGACATATACTATTTCGGAAATTGCCTCACAAATTTGGAACATTACAACGGACAGGATATAAACTATTATACAGTTTATCCTATTGAGTGGAATGACTTCAACGAAACAGTTGACGGAGAAGTTCTAAAGTCTGACGCTAAAATTTGGAATACTAGAGGCAGACAAATTGAGCTCTCTCATGACAAACAAGATTATTTGAATGCAGGAATTGAAATTAAAGAATACGAACCTGGAGAAATTTCTTTAGAAGAAGTCGGCAGATTACTTATAACAAAACATCGGGACTTATTTAGAGCAACAGACGAAGAACTTTACAAATCAATTCCTAAAGAGCTTAAAAAAATATTTGTTATTGACGAGTGGTATCATCGTGACTTCAATGAAATTATTCAGCCTACAATCAGTGACGAACATTTACGGACAACTTATGAGTTCAATAAAAATCTTGTTGGTGGTGAATATCCTTTAGACTTTGAAACTTTTGCTTCGATGTTTCGGCAACAGGAAAAATCAGCTGGCGAATACAATCAAAACCAATATCAGGATAACCGACCAAGTTCTTACGAAACGTGGCAACTCATAGCTAAAGTTATTGCAACTGGCGACACAACTTTATACAAGCCCACATTAAAACCGAATACTCACTGGACAAATTGGCCTGACTCTGGTAGCATGTGACAAAGAACAACAGCAGGCAACATTAGGTTTTACGTAAGTTGGGTTCGACATTTTCTTATGGTTTGGTGTCTCCACCAAACGAAATATTTTTACAGCAAATGGTTGGAGACACGAACCATTAAAAATTACTCACAGGACTATGGCCAACGCAAACCAAAAAAGCGAACTGGATAAATATAGAGATATTGTTATTGCAGGTCTTGATTATACAGACATGCTTATGCGAAAAACTCCAATACAAAAACATGACGGTGAAATTGTTAATTTTGGGGAAGAGCTAGGTAGTTATTTTTCCGATTTAAAGAATCATGCGTTAACTCTTCATAAAAAAAACAAGTTATCAACATTAAAAAGATGGTTTAAGGATATTTCCGAAATGTCGGTTGCAACAGGGAATTTAGATTATCAATTTTATATTGAAACTACTACTGGGCATAAAGTTGATTTATTTGGTAAACTATTTGAGAAAATTGATAAACTTATTAAGGTAGGTCAAATTAAAACTGACACACAGTATCGAACTATCTCAACAATGATTGATTTTTTGGAATCATATAATCCTCCCGATATTGAAAGAATAAAAGCACTGGACGCATTACAATTTGCTTATAGTGACCAAAAAAAAATTAGGACTAATCGAAAAAATAACGCTTCTATCGGTTGGAGTCTCTCCGCAAACCGAAATGGAAAAATAAAAGGTGGTTGGTAAAGGCAGCGACCATTAATAAATAACCAATGCAGTCATACAGTAAACTAAAAACACAAATCATTTTTCTCATCGATGGTATTGGCGCATTGGTATCTGCTATTCTGCTTGGGTTGGTATTAACCAGGTTTACAACTTTTTTCGGGATGCCAACAAATGTATTGTATGTACTGTCGGCTATTGCGTTGCTGTTGTCCGTTTATTCGTTTACAAATGCGGTGAATAAAACTGTTAACCCTGCCTTCCGTTTAAGAATAATTGCAATCGCCAATCTGCTCTATTGTTTTCTAACCTTTGTGCTCGTCTTTTTGTTTTTCCAAGAAATTACCGTGTATGGATTGCTCTATTTTATCGGAGAGATGATCCTTATTCTTCTACTCGCCTACTTTGAACTGAAAGCAGCCACTACAATCATCCGCACCACGAAATAGATTATCTTACAACACATTCACTTTTCACTAAATGAAACTGAGCATCGGCACAAAAATTTTTATTGCAGTATTCTGCTTTGGTATTGCCATCGTTGGCTTCATGCTGAAGCTGCCATCTATGTTCAGGGGAATGGATAAAGAAATGCATGCTGCTTTTTACTTTCTTGCTGCTGCGTTTTTAAATATCCTGTTTGCAAAACGCAATCTCATCATTCATGCTTTCATCTTTGGCTTGCTGTATATGTTTGGCTATGCTATTGAACTGGCGCAGGAGTATTCCAATAAATTCTTTCACAAACGTATTCATGGCCGTTTTGATCCAGAAGACATTGCATCGAACCTGCAAGGCCTGGTTTATTTTTCAGCTGTGTGGATCGTGTATATAGCAATCTGTTTTCTTTTCCGAAAACCCGTTCCGTCCAACACAGCTGCAAATACAGAATAAGAACAAATTGTTACCAGCCGTTTTTCTCATTCCTAATTGATAATTTTATCCAATGCAGCGTCGTCTCTTTTTACAACAGGTTAGTTTATTAAGTTCATCACTCTTGGCAGCCCCCTATCTCAGTATTGCAGAATCGGGAAAGCCTGCATTAGCACGGCTTAAATTTATTACTGCTTCCGACGGACACTGGGGACAACCCAATACCGATTTTGAAACTTCGCACCGCAACCTCATTGAAGCGATCGGTAAAGAAGAGCATGTTGACTTTGTTGTATTCAACGGTGATCTCATCCATGATGCACCCGGCCTTATGCCCGAAGTAAAAAAAGTGTACGATACATTGAAAGTGCCCTACTATGTAACAAGAGGCAACCACGACAGGGTATCGCCGGAAAACTGGCTGCAGATATGGAAACAACCCGAAGATTTTGCGTTTGTTTCAAAAGAAAAACATGGTTTCATCCTGCTTAACTGTTCTAACCAGGAAGGCAAGTATCTCTGCGCAAATGTTGCGTTTGCAAAATCAAAACTGGAAGAATTTAAGAACTTGCCACAGGTGTTTGTCTTTGTACATATCTCTCAAAATACATGGACGCAACACGGTGTTTCGTGTTCGGACTTATTAGATACAATTGCTGCTTACCCGAATGTAAAAGCAACCTTTCACGGGCACGACCACGATGTAGATGGCATTATGCTTTACAAGAAAAAACCATTCTTATGGTCGGGACATTTTGGAGGTAATTGGGGCAATCCCTTCCCATCGTACCGTGTTTGTGAAATTGCGGAAGATGGTAAAACAGTTGTTACCTGTCTTAAAACTGTAAAAGATGGTACGGTTTTAAATAAGCACAGTTTATAGCATAAACGGAGTTACTCTTTAGCAAAAGGATTACTCTTTTTTAATGCTTCAAACTTCGTTAACGTATTCGCCACCCTGTTTTTATTAAAACATAACTGTGCTTTTCCCTTTGCAGAAACACCGTTTACGCCTGCAAGTCCCTGTACCATCCATTTGCTGTTTTGTTTATCACGCAACAGCCAATTCTCGTTTTTTATTTTTCCCTTGCCGAAAATATAGTAGTCGGCCGATTTGATAAAGTGATAACTATGCGGATAAGCTGTTACTTCTGCTGCCCAGTTATACATTGTTTGCAATGAATTGCAAACAGACGGATCAATTACATAGTAAACAGTTTCCGAACCTTCTTTTACAGCTAACAAAGCAGCTACATGGTAATTCCACAACTGCTTCAATCCGCCGATATGTTTTCGTAAAAAGTAGCCGCCGAATACCCATGCTTTATAGTTGGGAATCTGCCAGGCTTCGAGCAGGCGACAAACAGCATCGGCTCTTGCTTCGCAGTTATTGTGTACATCGTGCCATTTAAACAGCTCACAGTTGCTGAAAAAAGTAAACAATTCTTCCGCTGTTTCTTTTGTTACAGCCTTGCCTGTTTCAATTTTATCTGTAAGCCTGTAATCGAAAAGCGTTGGTACTAATTGCACATCCATTGCGGTGAAGGTAGTGGATTAGAACAAAACTGTGCATGTAGTTTGTGCTTATTGCTTCTGCAGGCGAAATTCAATATTAACCGATCCCTGCATTTTCAATTCTACCTCTGCGCCTGTGAATTTTGTTACTTTAAATTTGCTTTGCTGCTCTCCGTTGTAAGAGTTAACGCTGTTGATGAAATTAACAGTGATCATTTGTGCGGCTTCATCAAAGGTCCACGTACCGTTCTTGGTATTTCCTGTTGTTGATTCCGGCAGGTATTGAACAGAAGAACAAGGTTGTTTGATCCAGTTCACCCGTTTCGAATGCAGATACGCTTCCACCCAGCTGAAACCAGTTGCATCGTTTAACAGCAGATCGTAAGCTGTTAACTGTGTCCACACCGTATCACGCATAAAAATGGTTCTTGCACAATCGGAAGTTAACACGCCCATAATAGAACCTGCAGTTTCGTAATACGCACAGTTAACCGGCGAAATAAAGGATTGTCCTATCCTGCTATCGTTTACACAATACAGTTCATTAATGGTTACCTGCTTTGCATAATTAAAAGCAGACCATTGTCCCTGCGGATTGGTAGAATCGGGACCGGCCTTGGTTGCAACGATCCGCCACTTTCCTTTCAGTTCGGTAAGTGTAACCTCCGGGTTGTTTTCACCGGCCTTTTGGCAAGCGGTAAACAATCCTGTCAGAACGCAAAAAAGTAACCCATATTTATACATAGCACTGTTTAAGTTATCCCTTATTCACAAATTATTCTTCAGCTATACGAAAGGTAATTTTCTGCATCATGAGTTGATCAATCTTTTCGCCTCTTACTGTTGCGGGTTTCCAGCCGAATGATTCTTTTACAATCCGTACTGCTTCCTTTGCAAGAGCAGCATGAATTTCCTTTTTATTAATCACCTCTGCCTCACCAACAGTTCCGTTTGCTAAAACTACAAACAAAACTTCAGCTGTTTGCTGTGCTGCCTTTTCGCCTTTTGGAATTTTTACATACTTGTTTACCAAATCAGCATTGATGCTTTTCTGAACGTAGCTAACCCATTCTGCTTCATCGCCCGATTTAAAAACAGGCAACTTAAGGTGTGACATAAACACAAATTCCGCAACCGGGAAAGATTGCAACTGAAATACCGCATCAGCAACAGTCGTTTTTGCAACCCGGAATGCCGTTTCTGTGTAAACAAACTGCTCCGTTTCGATAACACATTTCAGGTACACTGCTTTTGTTTGTTTCAGAAATAAAGTAAAACTCGTTTTATCAGCAGGATTACTATACGCCGGATCCTGGAACAATGCAGGATCGTAATAATAAGTCGTTATCATATTCTTACTACGTATAGTAAGTGACTTACAATTATAACCGGCAATCGTTACAATCTTTTCCGATTGTGAAATCTCAGGTATTTCTTCCTCAGTAACTGCCGGTGCGTTATAATAGAATGTATCAATTCCCTTGAACATAAAAAGCTGCCTATTGGAATCTGTCCTGTTTATATCCAGCATTTTTGCACTTTCTCTTCTGAAATTTCCTTGTTTGATGTGCACCTTCATTGTTGAAGCAATTGCCAGTAAACGTGCAATGCTTACATCACTAATCCATGGATTTTTTGATTTTGCTTCCAGCTGGTAATCGATAACTCCTTCAAATGACTTTTGTTGAGCTGTTCCGTTTGTTAACAGGCAACACAATAAAAAGAGAGAAAATATAATACGCATGCTCCAAGATACTAATTCCAGAGGATTTACTACTTACGCTGAGGTTGTGTGTACATTACAACTTCAACAATCCTGCCTTGTATAAATTGCTGATGGGCTTGTTATCCCAGAACAATTCAAAATCATCAAAGCCTTGCTGTTCGTAATCGTCTTTTACTTCCTGCATGGTTAATACACGATCGTTCTGCACATGCAGCTTCGGAAGTAACTGCAGCAACCACGCTCCTTTTTGCGGATCGGTATTAATTGTTATGGTTTCCTTCTTCGTCGCAAAGCTTATCTGCATTACTTCCCAACTGTTTCCTTTTTTTGATTTTGTGATCACTTCACTCTTCAACACATTCCCAAGGAAAATAAGTTTAGCAGCGGGTTTAAATACCGGCGGTTCGTCGTTGTTTAAAATAGTAAGAATATGATCGGGTGCTACGGTTGTTTTAGGCACTTTAACATCGAACCATTTATGCAAAGGATCTTCGAGGCAAACGCCCTGCATATAATTAAACAGCGATTTTTTTAACCCGAATGAAAAACTTTCGTGATCGGCACCTGTTTCATCAATATGCTCCACATCATTATCTGCAAACAGGATAACGGCTTCCTTTGCACGCTTTACCTTGAAGTGTTCCGGATTCATACCCACAGGACTGTGCGCCGTCATAGCAAACTGGTGCCAGAAAGCCGATTGCAAAACACCTGTTTTAAACATCTGCCGAACCATTTCCATCGAATCGATTGTTTCCTGTGCTGTTTGTGTAGGAAAGCCATACATCAAATATGCATGCACCATTATGCCTGCTTCGGTAAAATGTTTGTTTACTCTTGCAACCTGCTCAACTGTTACACCTTTGTTGATGAGCGCAAGTAAACGATCACTTGCTACTTCCAGTCCGCCGCTTACTGCAATACAACCACTTGCTTTTAACAGCAGACAAAGATCACGTGTGAAACTTTTTTCGAAACGCACATTGGTCCACCAGCTAACAACTAATTTACGTTTGATGATTTCGAGCGCCAATGCACGCATGAGTGCAGGTGGAGCAGCTTCATCTACAAAATGAAAACCATTGTTGCCCGTTTGCGCAACGATCGTTTCCATTCTGTCGCACAACAATTTTGCTGCAATAGGTTCGTAGAGTTTAATATAGTCGAGCGAAATATCGCAGAACGTACATTTGCCCCAATAGCAACCATGCGCCATGGTTAGTTTATTCCAGCGGCCATCGCTCCACAAACTGTGCATGGGGTTTACAACTTCAATTACTGAAATATAATCGTGTAACAGCAGATCGCTGTAATCGGGTGTGCCGACTTCTGTTTGTTTGTAATCTTTACAGGAGCTGTTGTTGATATAGGTTACAGCTCCATTCTGCAAAAGAAAAGTTCGTTTAAGTTGTGCGGTATCAATTTCGTTGTTGATGAATTTATGCAGTTGCTCGATCGGCGCTTCTCCATCATCAAGCGTAATGAAATCAAAAAATTCAAACACACGTGCATCCTTCAACGAACGTAATTCGGTGTTGGGAAAACCGCCGCCCATGGTAATACGCATGTGTGGGTGATTCGCTTTGATCCATTGTGCACTTCGGAAAGCTGCAAACAAATTACCGGGAAAAGGAACAGAGATAGCTACCAGTTGCGGTTGCACACGTTCAATATGTTGCTGCAATTGTTCAATAAGCAACGTATCAACTAATGTAAGGGGCTTTTGTAACTCTTCATACAATTCATCGAAGCTGTTGGCGCTTCTTCCTAAACGTTCGGCATAACGACTGAAGCCAAAATGTTCATCAACACATTCTTTGATGAGATCGGCAAGATCTTCGAGATAAAGTGTAGCAATGTGTTTGGCTTTATCCTGTAAGCCCATTGTACCAAAAGCCCAATGAAAATCGGTGAGCTCTGCAAACCTTCCGGCTTCGGGTAAAAAGTTGCGTGAGGCAATATGATGCGCCAGTGTTGGATTTTTTCCCTGCAGAAAAGAAATCACTTCATCAATGGTTGAAACATAATCGTCCTGCAAAAGCATCATGCGTTTTGCATTTTCCGAAAATTCTTTTGTTCCATCGATTGATGCAAACATTCTTTGCAATCCCTTTTTGGAAAATAACTGCAGGGTAATTTCAATACCCAGATCGCATTGAAAAGAGGTGATTCCTTTTGTATTGAGAAATCCTTTTAAATAGGCCGTAGCCGGGTATGGCGTATTCAGCTGCGTAAAAGGAGGCGTAAATAAAAAAACACTTGCGCTCAAAGAATGAATTTAAGCTGCAAAACTATCTATAAAAATTCAAAGGCTATGCTTTCCAGTTTTTCAACAATTGACGGGCTTCTGCTTTTATGGTAGGATCGTCGGCTGCCGTATTGGGCAATTTCAGCAGGTGGTTCAAATATTCCACAGCCTTTTCTTTCTTACCGGCCCTGTTATAGGCTTTCGCCAGTTCAAGATAATTCAACACAAAGTTGGGACTTAATGTTTTTACCCTTTCGTAATAATAAATGGCTGAATCGAGCGAGTTCTTTTGTAAGCCTCCATAAAAAACTTTTACTGCCGCTTTTTCAACTGCATTGAGATTGCTTACTTCAAAGTGCCAGCGGGCAATAACAAACAAAGCTTTAAAATTATTGGGATTGTTAGCAAGGGCTTTATCGGCATAGTTTTTAATCTCCCGCACATACTCTACTTTTTCTTTGCCGCTTTTTAATAAACTCATCCGTGCATATGCCAGCGACATTACCACATTTGCCTCACTGTCTTTCGGGTTTACTTTTAATGCACGCTCGGCATAAATTTTTGCAGCCTGGTAAAAATCCATCTGCTTTTCTTTTGTAGTTTGTCTTCTTCCAATTCGGCTTGCCAATTCGCTGCAACGAACCAATGCATGTAAGTGAACAGGATTCAACTTAATCGCTTCCTTAAACTTCTGATAGGCTTCCTCTTCCTTCAATTGCTTTTCCAGCAAATCGGCCTGCTTTACTAATTCATCGGCCGTTTGTGCATTTGCAACAACCGTTATGCCTGCAATAAAGAAAAGTATCAAAAAAAAACTCCTCATACGTTACGGTTAAATGTTTTGTACATGGTTATGCCTGTTTTACCCGAAAAGTTCTCAATGGGTGGCGAACACTTATCAATGCTCAGCTCTATCTTACTTACAAACGGAAAATCCTGTTTAATTGTTGCACATATATCTTCAGCAACTGTTTCTATAAGAGCTGTTTTCACCTCCATGCGCTGCTTTACTATTTCAAACAATGCAACGTAATTAATTGTTTGGTCAAGAGATTCAATGCGGCTTTCCGGCTCGTACCATACAGACAGGTTTACTTCAAAAGGGCCGCCTGTAAGATCTTCGCCTGCATACAAACCATGATGTGCATGAAACTTCAACTCTTTTAAATGAACAGCTACCATTCTCCGAAAATAAAAAAGTCCTGCCGTAAAAGCAGGACTCTGTTTAAAATTTTATATAAACTATGCCAATCCTTTTGCAGAAAGATAACGTTCTGAATCTAACGCTGCCATACAACCGCTACCCGCAGCTGTAACAGCCTGGCGATAATGTTTATCCTGCACATCGCCTGCTGCAAATACACCTTCTACATTTGTTTTAGATGTACCAGGCACTGTTAAGATATAACCTGCTTCGTCCATATCAACAAATCCTTTGAAGATATCGGAGTTAGGCTGATGACCGATTGCAACAAAAAAGCCCTGCACCGGAATTACCGATTCTTCGCCTGTTTTGTTGTTCTTCACTTTCATACCTTCTACTTTTTTATCACCTAATATTTCAAGCGTTTCGGTATTCCAGTGTATTTCAATGTTCGGTGCATTCAACACACGATCCTGCATTACTTTAGTTGCACGCATTGCATCTTTACGAATAAGCATATGCACTTTCGTACAAAGCTTGCTCAGGTACAAAGCTTCTTCTGCTGCGGTATCGCCTGCGCCAACAATCGCTACTTCTTTACCACGAAAGAAAAACCCATCGCATACAGCACATGCACTAACACCGTAACCGTTTAAACGTTGTTCACTTTCAAGACCCAGCCATTTTGCACTGGCACCTGTGCTGATGATTACGCTGTCTGCTTCGATGAGTTTTTCATCATCGATCCATACTTTATGTGGAGTTGAACTGAAATCAACTTTTGTTGCAAGTCCGTAACGGATATCGGCACCCATACGGGCTGCCTGCTTTTCAAAATCAACCATCATTTCCGGGCCTTGTACGCCTTCGGGGTAACCGGGATAGTTTTCAACTTCTGTAGTAATCGTTAACTGGCCACCGGGCTGAATTCCCTGGTACAATACAGGTTTCAGGTTGGCTCTTGATGCATAAATAGCGGCGGTATAACCGGCAGGACCGGATCCGATGATTAAACAATGTACTTTTTCTGCTGCTTCCATAATCGTCTTCAAAAAATTTTAGTCGACAAATTTAGCCCTATCCGGGCAATGAAAATGTAACCTGCGTTACAATGAACAGGGTGTGGATAATTAACGGGGAATATTAACCGTAGTGTACCGGCTTGAATAACCTCCAAAATATCCGAGTGCTCCGTTGCCAATGTTACCAATGATTTTTGTTGGGGTTGAAAAAGGATTGCCAATACTTTGATAACTGTATTCTACCGTACGCCAGAAATCGAAAGTAGCTTTGTCTATACTGCTGAATTTAACGGTTACCTTATCGCCTTTGCGAAAGAACCCATATTCTTCAAAATCAAGATCGGCATTGCGGTCTACGCCTTTATCTACATCAACCGTGTAGGTTGTGCCGTTTACAAAAGCATCGTCAAAAACAGAATTAAAGCCAGGCAAAAATGTACCGTTGTTTACACTGGTAAAATAACGGGCATAATCACCAAAGGGCTGCGGATCTATCACCCTTGCCCGAACCACTACTTTCGTACTTGTATCGGGCGTATTGGGAGCTTTTACCCACCATAGCGAGTCGATATACTTGCGGGCTGCAGGAATGGTTGTAGTTGATTTGTATTCTTTCCCCTGCCACACGATACGCAACTGATACGATTTTCCTTCTTCTCCACGAATAATGGTTGAAGCATTGGCAGTATCGCTGCTGTAATAACTGAAAGGAATGGTAGTGCCGGGTAAAACAACATCGTACCTGCGTAATTGATGTGTATTGTTTCCGGTTGAAAGATACACTTCGGCATCTTTAATGATTGTATTGGCTAAAACTTCGGCAGATACTTTCGAAAAATAATTAAGGCTTTTTGTAAGTACAACAGTCGGGCCTTGCCCGCTTTCGATCGATGCATCAACAGTTAACAGCGGCATTGTTTCTTTTAAATCAAACTCCACTTTCTTTTCGCAGCCAATCAACACAAAAAGCAAAACAACGGTTGAAATGTATTTCATATGTTCATTTCAGGTTTTGTTTGATAACATTTCCTTTTTCAAAAATACGGGCAGATCTGTGATGTTGTTGTGAGGTAACTGCTAATTATAATCAAGGCCATGGGTCTCGACTACGCTCGACATAAAATTCCTTCGACTACGCTCAGGATATGAAAAACCCCGACACTCAGGCCGGGGTTCGATACTTAATACCCATTATTCAATATCTTAATTGCCCAGGTAACTCTTCAGCGCATTGCTGTAACGAGCTTTCTGCAGGCGTTTAATTGCTCTTTCTTTGATCTGGCGGATACGTTCTTTTGTAAGATCGTATTTCTGACCAATTTGTTCGATGGTTACACCATTTTCACCATCCAAACCAAAATAAGCATTTACGATTTCCGCTTCACGTGGGCTGAGTGATTTCAGTACACGACGGATTTCGTTACGAAGCGAATCTTTCATTACATCTTCGTCTGTATCGTCGCTGCCTTCCAGTAAATCACCCATTGCCACATCTTCCGCTTCGTGCACAGGAGCATCGAGTGAAGTATGACGGGTATTGCTTTGGAAAATATTGTTGATCTCTGTTTCGCTCATTTCCAGGATATCTGCCAGCTCTTCAGTAGAAGGCTCACGCTCATGCTCCTGTTCGAACGCCATGTATGCTTTGTTTGCTTTGTTGTATGTACCGATCTTATTTTGGGGTAAACGCACCAAACGACCTTGCTCAGCCAAAGCCTGCAAAATCGATTGACGGATCCACCAAACCGCATAAGAAATAAATTTAAAACCCTTGGTTTCATCGAAACGTTGAGCCGCCTTGATCAGACCGAGGTTACCCTCGTTGATAAGATCACTTAACGATAAACCCTGATGTTGGTATTGCTTAGCCACAGAAACCACGAAACGCAAGTTCGACTGAACCAGTTTATCCAAAGCACGTTGATCGCCCATTTTAATACGCTGAGCCAAAGTTGTTTCTTCTTCCGGCGTAATCATCGGGATCTTCGAAATTTCCTGTAAATACTTCTCAACCGCTTGAGAATCACGGTTGGTAATCTGGGTTGCAATTTTGAGCTGCCGCATATTGAATTCCTCTTAATTGTTTGAAACGTTACTTAGACAGGGAAATTTGACCGGGAGTTGCAAAAAACTGGTTAATAATCCACTGTAAACCGTTTGCAAAGGTAATCATCAATCGTCGTTTTTCATAGTGTATGTTAATAATTGAAGCTAAACTGGGTGTTGTTCGATCTTTTACGGTTCAAACTTCCTTCGTATATACAACGCTTTAAGGCTTCGGTTTGTTTATTTTTACTGAAAATAATGTAGGGACAACAAGCCCTGTAAAAACATTAAATCATTGATATGGAATGGATTGACTTAAGAAGTGATACTGTAACCAAGCCTACTAAACCAATGTTGGAAGCCATGTGGCAGGCACCGGTTGGCGACGATGTTTTTGGAGAAGACCCAACTGTGAATAAGTTGGAAGAAACGGCGGCAAATATGTTTGGAATGGAAGCGGGTATCTTTTGCCCTTCAGGAACCATGACCAACCAGATTGCCATAAAAATGCATACCCAGCCCGGCGATGAGGTGATTTGTGATGAGCTGAGCCATGTTTACCAGTACGAAGGTGGTGGTATTGCATTTAATTCCGGCGCTTCCGTTCGGTTGCTTCAAGGTAACCGAGGACGGGTTACTGTAGCGCAGGTTGCAGAAGGTATCAATAACAGGGATGATATTCATAAAGCCGTTTCGAGCTTGGTTGTACTGGAAAATACCAGCAATCGTGGCGGGGGAAGTTGTTACGAGCTGGCTGAAATAGAAGCAATAAAAAATCTTTGTAAAACAAACGGCCTGATCCTCCATCTTGATGGAGCCCGTTTGTTCAATGCCTTGGTTGAAAAGCAACAACAAGCTGCCGATTTTGGTCGACTGTTCGATTCCATTTCCATTTGCCTGAGCAAAGGGTTGGGTACACCTGTAGGCAGTTTACTGTTGGGCACAAAAGAAAAAATTAAAAAAGCCCGTCGTATTCGTAAAGCGTTTGGTGGCGGTATGCGGCAAGCGGGCATTATTGCTGCTGCGGGATTATATGCACTGGAGCATCATGTTAACCGTTTGGCAACTGATCATATACATGCAAAATTGATAGAAGCCGCTCTCCTCTCTAACCCCAAAGTAGAAACGGTACTGCCCGTTGAAACCAACATTGTCATCTTTAAAATAAAAGACGATGTTAATCCAGAACAACTCGTATTACAGTTAAAAGAAAAAGGTATTCTTTGTTTTACGATGGGTAAGCAACAGATACGTTTTGTACTTCATTTGGATGTGAGTGAAGCAATGGTACAACGAACTGTTGAGCTACTTCAAAAAATATAACCGCTGATACTCTGATTATTGAATCACTCTTTTCATTTTCAAAACTCATCGACAACTTCCACCAGGCATATGAGATTTTTCCTCACAACTTCTGTTTTAATATTTTTTTTATGCAATAGCGCAAGGGCGCAGGTAAACTTAAATAAAGGTCTTGTTGCCTATTATCCTTTTAACGGCAATGCAAACGATGAAAGCGGTAACAGAAACAATCCATCGGCAGCACAAATTACTTTTGCGGCCGATCGTTTTGGAAACAAAAATGCAGCATGCGCCTTCAACGGCCGAAACAATTACATCCGGATTCCCGATAATGCAAGCCTGCGTTTCAGAAATGGATTTTCAATATCTGTTTGGGTGATGGTAAAAGGGTTTTATGATGGCAAATGTCATGGAAACAGAATTGTAATGAAAGGAGATGCCGATTATTTAGACGGCAGCTATATGCTTACGTTTGACGATAACAGGTCAAGCAATGGCAATAATTGTTATACAGAAAGACCAGATAAAAGCCGGCAATCTTTCTACGGAGCATTTGCAGCTTCAACATCCAACGAATATATAGTACCGGGAAAATGGTACCTGCTAACCTATACTTATGACGGCACAAATGCACTGCTTTACATAGACTGCAAGCTGCAGGCAAAGGGCATTGTAAAAAACTACAACTTCGCTAATAAATATGATTTATTCTTTGGAAAAATGGACAACATGCAATACCCGTATTGGTTTAATGGTTTGCTTGATGAAATAAGGTTTTACAACCGGCCTCTTTCAAAAAATGAAATTTCGGCTTTATGTACGTTTACACCTGAAAAATCAAAAACCAACTGCGACGAAAAAGAAATTGTTTCTGCAAAGTTTGGTTATACTGTAAAAAACTGTAACAGCATAATATTTAATCTTTCTGCTGCCTCAATCGCAAACCTAAAAAGTATACAATGGAATTTTGGAGATGGTATTACAACAAACCAAACATCTCCATCTCACACTTATGCAAAATATGGTAAATACAAGGTAAAAGTTATTACAATAAATAAATTCGGCTGTGCCGATACTGTTATCAAAGAAGTAACTCTTGTTAAACCAAAATCAGATTTCACTTATTCAGAAACAGACGAGCCCGGTAAAATTCAATTCAAAGCAAAGAATAAAAGTGAAAATCATACCTGGACGTTCGACACAACCAACGACGCAAAGAAAGAATTCGCCCCAATCCATTTGTACAACAAGTCCGGCAATTATAAAGTACAATTGATTACTGAGAATAATACCGGTTGCAGGGATACTGTTCAGAAGCAGATTAGTATAAATCTAAAGCTGCCAATTACGACATTATCAACCGAAAAGGAAACAAAACTCATTTCTGCTCCGGAAGCACCAAAACTAAAGTTAGAAAAAAGAGCAGATAACGTCATTCAACATATTTTAGTAGAGAACGAGTACGTTAATATTTCAATCTACGATAATGGAATAATAGATGGAGATAGTGTTACATTGATTTACAATGATGAAATAATAGCCAATCATCAACTACTTAATAACAAACCGCTCTCTTTTCGAATAAAAATTGACCGTAACCGAGGTAAAAATGAATTAAAAATGTATGCTGAAAATCTCGGAAGTATTCCACCAAACACAGCCTTACTCATTATTGATGACGGAAATCAGAAACACAGAATTCATATATCCAGCAGTAAGTCCAGCAATGGGATAATCTCATTCACGACAAAATAAAAACACTTTGCACCTGTTTTAAACCCATGGAATAAAGCAAACGCCCCGCAAAATTGCGGGGCGTTTGCTTTATTATGATTGCACTTTTAAGAGTTATTGCTTTGCAGCCTGTTTATTCTGTGCAATAAAATGTTGTTGTATCATGTCGCTCATGATGTTCACTGTTTCGCCTAAATGGAGATCATTCTTTAAACGGGTAATGAACAGCTTGTTTCTTTCTTCTTTATTGGTATTGCCTTTAATTGTGGCCATATCCACTTCCAGGTTTGTTACTTCTAAAGGAGAAGTAAGTTTTGTAACAGAATCAATTGCCTGGATAGTGTTGCCAAGTGTTTTCTTTTCCTGGCGGAACTTATCGATCTTCAACGAGAAGTGCTTATCGTCGTAATTGGAAAGCCAGTTTGTTTTTTGAACAATCTGTGTAAACGCCGGGCTTTGTGCCACACGTTGTTTGCTTTGCTGAATAATATAATTCAGATCAAAATCAGACTTCCATGCTTTAAACTGTGCACCACCAATTTCATCCCAAGGCAATGCTGTAGGCTCATCTTTTTCACGCATCTTCAGGTATTCGTATTGGTCAGGCAAAACAATATCGGGTACCACACCTTTCAATTGTGTGCTTGCACCGGTTACACGGTAGAACTTTTGTAATGTGAGTTTGATATTACCAAGATCTGAAGGGTTATTACTTACCCAGCTTGCACGGTCTAGTTCAATATTACGTTGTACTGTACCCTTACCATAAGTTGAAGTACTGCCCACAACCAACCCACGTTTATAATCCTGGATAGCACCAGCAAAAATTTCTGATGCAGAAGCACTGAATTCGTTCACCATTACAGTTAACGGTCCTTCCCATAATACATTCTTATTACGGTCACGAAGAATAGTCGGTGCTTCATCCCTGCTCTTCACTTGCACAACAGGGCCATCTTCAATAAACAGACCAACCATTTCTACTGTTTCCATTAACGATCCACCGCCATTTAAACGCAGATCGATAATTAAACCCTGTACACCTTCGGCCTTCAGTTTAATAATTTCCTTTGCTACATCCTGTGCACAACGGTTACCGTTTGCATCCTGGAAGTCGGCATAGAAAGCAGGTAAAAAGATGTATCCGATTTTATGATTATCGGGCCCTTTAATAATCGTACTCTTTGCACGGTTTTCTTCCAGGTCAATCTTTTCACGAATCATCGAAACCACTTTAATTGCACCACTTGGCTTTTTAATGGTTACACGCACTTCGGTATCTTTTTTACCACGGATCAAACGCACAGCATCCGGCACTTCAAAACCGGTTAAATCCTGTGGCTCGGCATTACCTTGTGCAACTTTCAAAATAAAATCACCCACTTGTATTTCGCCCGATTTTGCAGCAGCACCGCCGGCAACAATTGAAGCGATCTTAATATTGCCATCTTCTTCCTGTAAGGAAGCACCGATACCAAAAAACTCACCTGCACTCATTTGCTCATCGAAAGCAATTTTTTCCAATGGTGGCAGGTAGTTGGTATGCGGATCCATTGTTTCGGTAATACTGTTTACGAGGTAATTGAAACGGTCTTCATCTTTAAACCTGTTACGCAAACGATCGAACATGCGGTCGAAGGTTTTCAACACTTTTTCACGTGCTTCTTTTTCCAATTGGGCATTTGTTTTCGCCTCAAAGCCTTCTTTGCCTTTGTTCTTTTCTTGTTGTTCAACAAGATCAACATAACGATCGAGCGTGTAATATTTCAACTTTAAGCGCCATGCTTCTTTACGTTCTGCTTCGTTTCTTGGATAGGTACGCTTATCGTCATCATCGTTATACTTTTCATCCACATTAAAGTCGAATGGCTTTTGCAAGATTTCTTTGTACAATACAGCCACTTCTTCCATGCGTTTTTTATACACGGTGTTGATAGCATAAAACGACTCCAGCTGCGAACCGTGAATCTCATCATCAATACGGCCTTCGTATTTTTTAAATTCTTTGATATCCGATTGAAGGAAATAAGATTTCTCCGAATCGAGATACTTCATAAACTTATCGAACACCACTTTCGAAAAACCATCATCAATTTTCTTAGGATTGTAATGCCCTTCTTCGAGGAACTCTCCTATCAACTTCAGGATGCGTTCAAATCGGTTAGTGGGTTCTCTGCGGATACCGGATGATTGTACGGCAAAAAAGATACTGCCCCCCAACAGGAGAACAAGTATGATCATGAAACTCTTTTTACTGAACATATATTGGATAAAATTTGACATAAATGATTGAGTAAAAATAACGAGAAAAGCCGAGTTCTACTAAGCCGTTCGTACAAATGCAGGCTTTTAACAACCTGTTGGGTCAAAAGTTATGCCTTAAATTTCAATAACCGCCAATTTCAGCGTTGCAACAATCATCCGGCTTACTGCTTTTTTTTTGACCATTGTCAATCTTTTTGTAATCCCCGGTTCTTACTTTAGTTCCATGACAGACAATTCTAAAGAGCAACTGCAGCAGCTTATTCAACAAATGAAAGCTTTGGAAGAACAGCAGGAAAACGGCCGGCTTGAACTTCTGAAACTAAAGAACGAGCTACGGAATTTTCTTTATAACAATGCCGACAACAGGGCGGCTTTTCAACCGCCCCAACCAGCAGCAAAATCAACTTTCAGCCTGGAGCAGTTCATTGGGTTGAAGCTCTTAAATTTTGTGGGGATTATTGTACTGTTAATAGGGATTGCCATTGGCGTAAAATTTGCCATTGATAAAAATCTTATTTCGCCTTTATTACGGATCGTCTTTGCTTATGTTTCGGGTGGAGCTTTACTGTTTCTGAGTATTCTGCTTAGGAAAAAATATGAAGCATTCAGTGCAATCCTTTTTAGCGGTGCTGCAGCTACATTCTATTTTACTACCTATGGTGCATTTGAATTTTACGGCTTTATTGCACGGCCTGTTGCTTTTTCGATGATGGTAGCTTTAACCGTTGCAACAACATGGGTTGCCTTAAAATTCAATCGCCAGGAAATTGCAACACTTGCATTTGTTGGTGCTTATGGCATCCCTTTTCTTGTAGGTGGCGAATCGGGAAACATGGCCGCCCTCTTTTCCTATCTTTTTATCATCAACTCCGGTATTTTGTTTGTTTCATTCAGAAAAGATTGGGAGCTGCTGAAATACTTATCGTTCTCGTTTACATGGATCATTTTCATTGTATGGCTTGTAGCTGAATATAGTGCTGAAGTTTGGTTCGGCACGGGTTTGGCTTTTACGATTGCTTTCTTCGGCCTGTTTGCAGTAACCATTTTAGGTTTTCGCATATTGCGAAACCAACAACTTTTAGCCACCGATTATTTATTAACCGGCTTGCTGAGTCTCTTTGTTTACATATCGCTGATAGCACTTTATAAAACCGAAAGAGAAACAACTGTATATGCCGACATTACTTTGTTCTACGGTCTTTTTCAGTTTGCATTGAGTATTGTTGTTTATCAATTCTTAAAACAATACCGCAACCTCTGCGACTGGTTTATTTTCACGGGCATTATTTTTCTTGTATTATTTGTGCCTATTAAATACAGCGGCATAACCATTTCACTTATCTGGATAGCAGGTGCAATTGCTTTGTTTACGGCCGGTTTCTTCCTGAAAAAAAGAATACTTCGTTTCTTCTCTATCGGATTGTTTGGCATTACGCTGTTTAAACTAGTTGTATCGGACAGTCAGCGGTTTTCTACAATTGAAAAAATCATTACATATGTTTCAATTGGTGTGGTACTGCTGGTTATTTCTTTTCTTTATCAGAAATACAAAGAGCTATTGTTTGCAAAAGACAGAAAAGAATAAACGCTGCATTATCAACTCATATTCGCTTTTGCTTCATCAATCCTTCTTGTGCGATACTTCTTTGGCGACATGCCAATAATGGTGCGGAAGCGCTTGGAAAAATAATACGGATCATCAAAGCCCATACTAAACGCAATGTCTTTAATGGAACGATCGGTAAAGTCTAACTGCTGACAGGCTTTCTGCATTTTTAGCTGTAAAAAATAATCGATCGGCGCATAACCCGTTTTTTGTTTGAACAGGTTGGAGAAACGTGATACCGAATAATTATACTGCTTACTCAAATCATTCAGCGAAATATTATCGTTGATATGCTCCTGCATAAAAAGGATAGCACTGTCTACACAATCGAGCTTATCATTTGCAGTAGAAGTATAATGGCGTGAGTTGTAAATGAACAGGGTTAGAAAATGCGAAAGGCACATGTTAGCAAACAACAGGTTATCGATACTGTAACCCAGCTCCAGTGTTTTATAGATCTTCATAAAAATGGGAATGATCTCCCCATTATTCTTTACATATTCCGGTTTAAAATGCTTCTGCACTTCATGCACTTCGTTAAACTGTGGTAACGAATCGCCGCCGAAATGGATCCAGTAGATTGTCCATGGATGATCGGGACTGCTGCCATAGGTATGCTCTGTATTTTGCGGAAGAATAAAAAATTCGTTTGGACCTACTTCGTAACGTTGTTTACCGATCTGGAAAAAGCCATGCCCATCTACACAATAGAACAAAAAGTTTTCCGGTAACCCTTTCTTACGATATGTAAAATGATCTTTTGCTTTAGGATAATACCCAATGGAATGGATGTGCAGATGCTGCAGCATAGGATTACTGTTTACCCTCGACTTTAAAATAGTTTTGGGTATTTCAATACGCTGGCGGCCTACACCGTACCAGATATTTTTATGCGAGCCTTCTTTGTTGTCCTTTTCCTTCATACTGCAAGCAAGTAAATGGATATGGCGTGAAAATTACTAAAAAACACAATGCTGCAACAACCAACCATCAATCAATAAAAAACAAACATCCGGTCGTGTAAGCACATGACGCATAAGCCGCCGAAAACAGTACATTCGTTTCCCTAAAAACAATCGTTGCCATGCAAAAAAATATGCTTCGCATTATTACCCTTGCTATCCTCTTCGTTTTTCAGCAAGCAATTGCCCACGCTACTATTAAACTTCCTTATTTTTTTAGCGATAATATGGTGCTGCAGCAACAAACCGAGGCGGCTATCTGGGGTTGGGCCAAGGCCGGAAGCACGGTAAAAGTGAGCACATCCTGGAACAAAGTCAGTTACAATACAAAAGCTGACGCCAATGGAAAATGGAAATTGAAAGTAAAAACCATCCAGGCGGGCGGACCTTATACCATTACCATCAGCGATGGTGATGCTGTTACATTAAAGAATGTATTGCTGGGTGAAGTATGGCTTTGCAGCGGACAAAGCAATATGGAAATGCCGATGAAAGGTTACCGTGATCAGCCGATACTTGCCGGCAATGATGCCATCTTTAATTCAACAAATGATCAGATACGTTTGTACACTGTGCCCCGTTCGGTGCAACGTACTGCGCAGGATACAACCAAAGCTTCTACCTGGAAAGCAGCAGAGCCTGAAGCAGTGAGCAACTTCAGTGCTACGGCTTATTACTTTGCAAAAATTTTACAGAAACGATTGAACGTACCCATTGGTATTGTAAACATCAGTTATGGCGGCTCACCTGTTGAAGCATTTATGGATGCCGAAACATTAAAAGCATTCCCTGAGATCAAAGTACCTTCTCCAACCGATACAACAAAGCTTAGCAACAAAGACGCAACTGTTTTATACAATGGAATGTTGGGTGCATTTCTAGGTTATACCATTAAAGGTTGTTTGTGGTACCAGGGTGAAAGCAACAATGATCGTCCAAAACAATACGAAACCTTGTTTCCTGCATTTGTAAAACAGATACGAGAACAAAGTGGTCAAGGTGATTTTCCGTTTTATTTCTGCCAGATCGCTCCGTATAATTATAATAACTATGCAGCGGTAAATATCAACAACAATAACTCAGCTTACCTGCGTGATGCTCAACGGAAAGCTCTTGCAAAAATTCCAAACAGCGGCATGGCGGTGTTGATGGATATTGCTGAAGAGTTCAATATACACCCGGCCGATAAAGCAACCGGCAGCAAGCGTTTGGCCTATATGGCATTGGCAAAAACATACGGACTGAAAGGTTTTGGTTATGAAAGTCCGGCGTTTGAATCAATGGCAGTGAGCGGCAATACCGTTACCATCAAATTTTCAAATGCACCGATGGGTTTAACTGCTTATGGAAAAACATTGCAATTGTTTGAAGTAGCAGGCAGCAATAAAATTTTCCGTCCTGCAAAAGCGTTGATCAGTGGAGGAACGATTGTGGTTTCAGCACCTGATGTAAAAGAGCCTGTTGCGGTACGTTATGCATTTAAGGATTTTGTGATCGGTGATTTGTTTAGTGTAGAAGGTTTTCCGGTGAGTAGTTTTAGAAGTGATGATTGGTGATGATTGCCACGGAGGCACGGATTTTTCGCATGATTTTATGTTTATGGAAATCTTTATTTATAGCATCTAGCAAAAGATGAAAGTAGCTTTTCTTTTATCCACTTTTTTCTCATGCCTGTGCATTAACACCTCAGCACAAGAAATTGATAGTAAAATCGACAGCTTTACAAGAGTCAACAATATTGATAGTTTTTTGGTGTATTTCATTACTTGCAATGATCTTGCCCACTCTATCGATAGTTGTAATCAAAGCCCTTCTCTTTATTTAATATGGAAGAAAAATGGCAATTTCTTCATCCAAAAATTTGAACATTGTGAAGATTACAAAGCCATTCAAATTAGTAATGAGAATCCTTTAAGTTTCTATTTCACTAACAAAGAAATCATTAGCAAGGAAGAAATTAAGTCTCCTGTTTATTATGAGTACAAGAAAGAAAAAGGCCGTAAATACACAATAGAAGTAACCTCTACCCGGAGTCATTCATGTTTTTACAATATATTTTTCCGAACAAACATAAATTCCTTCCAAAAGAGAATAGATTCTTACAACCTGGATTTTACTGAATATAGTGATGGCAAGAAAAGTATTAACACGAAATATAACAACAGTACAAAACTCAAGCAACTAATAGGGGATTTGAAAACTTTCGTCAACTTAACTTCATTTAAAGAGATCAATTAATTTACTTCAACATCATCTCCACATCCTTCTTCCTCTCCTCCGGCAACACGATTAACTTTACCAGCTTCCCATCTTTCAACTCTGCTTCAACAGTTGTATTCATTGGTGCATGTAATTTGAAATGCACATCTTTTCCTTTTGGCCATGCAGGGAATAATAGCATGCGTTGTCCATCGGTTTGCAACAGCATTTCCTGCAGACCGATCATACCACTACCGCCCCAGTTATGATCGGGCACCCAATCAAAACCCGGTCCCCAGAAAGCCGGGAAACGACGTTCACTGTTTTGCAGTTTGAGAGAGGTTAAGCGCCATGCTTCTTCGGTTAGGCCTAACCGTGCAGCAAAAATATTATCCTGCTTCCAGCCAATATGGCTGCGGAATTTAATGACTGACGTATCGTAATGCCATGTGTTCAATGCTATATCTAAACCCGGTTTACCAACACCAAAGATTCCCCACGGAAACACAGGATATAATTGTGGTGATTCAACATTGTTGATACGCTCCCATGTTTTTGCGGGAGCAATGGTTGTGTGAGCATTGAATTGCTGGTAGCTTAATGGGGGAACACGCTTTTGTAACAGTTCAACATATTGCTTTTGTTCTGCCGATAAATTTGTTGAAAGCAATTGTTTGATGATGGTTTGCATGGCAGCAACTGTTGTTACCGAATTGTTCGCCATCTTAAATGTTTCGGCTGCACTGCCGGGAAACAACACCAAATGGCCATTTCCATCGAATGTTTTCGCTCCTCTTTGTTTGGCGAGTAATTGATAATGCTCATCAAAAAACTGCAGACAACTGATGATGAACGGAATTTTATCGCTGATGTCTTTGCCTGTGTATTCAGCTTCCTGCAACATCATCAAACAAAATTCAAACACCGTATCCCATTCGTATTCGAGCCATGCATTGTACTCCACACCTTTATCAAAATAATCAGGGCGTTTGGTGCCGTACTCTGCAAAGTTGGGCAGACCAAAATTCTCCATCTGCTCGGTAAAACATGCCCCTGCATGATTCCAATAGACTTTTGTTCTTAACTCAGCATTTTTTTGCAGGCGCAAATAAAAATTGAGTTGCGGTTGTAACATATCCCAGTCACCTGCTTTGATCATAGGAAAATAAACCAGGCGTTGATTTTGTGCCGTGTGCAAACCGCCTCCCCAGTTGCGATAATCGGGAGTCAATCCTTTATTGATCGTATCAGTATAAATGGGATCAACCGTTAACAATCCTCCGTTGAATTTTGTGGGCCATGCTCCTTTTACATTCAAGGCAAGCATGTAACGGAAGAGTTGATAATTACGGCCCACTTCCCATGAACGTAACTCTTTTTTTGCCGGATCAATTTCAATAAAACTTCTGCTCCAGAATTGCTTCCACCATTGTTGTGTTTTTTGAAAAGCAGTTTTATCTGCTTTTACTTTTTGCTGCAACGAATCAAGTGATTGTTTCCATTCAGCAATATCATTTACCTGTGCATTGTGCAGAGCTAATTGCAGCGCATGTTGCTTTGCCGCCGACTTGCTTTTTAATTTCCATGCTTTGAAATCAGTATTCGCATAGGAACCAGTATCTGTTCCTGTAGCTATAAAATTCTTTCCGCTGAAAAAACCTCCGAATGCCAATTGTTTGAGAGGGTTGTACAGTTGTTCTTTCACCGATTCCATTCCCTGCTGTTTGACCACCGCATCAAAAATGGTTTCACTGCTGTTATGATGATAAAACAACACAGCATTGCCGGAATAGTCAATCACATCTTTCTTGTACACATTATTCTTTGGTGCTCCCCACTTCCAGGAGTTGCCCCAATTTTCTCTGTTGGTGATTACACGATCACGGTAACGCCAGCTTTCGTATGAAGTTTCAACGTTTATTTTTTTGTCGCTGCTTACTTCAATATGTGCAACGGGATTAAACACATCGACCCATATTTTTATTTCAGTTTTAATGCCGTTGTTTTCTCCTTGCACGGCAACATAACCTTGCCGTAGATGCAATTGTTGTTTGAAGTTTGTCCCGGTAAATGGATTGGGAGAAAGTTTCATTCTTATTCTTCCTGTCTTCATCAAGGCATTGTTCTCATCAAAGTTGCCGCTGCGTGCAACGTAGATGAACAAATCTCCTTTTTCCACCCAAACATTCATACCGATATCTCCGCCACCGCAGGGCATGGATGCTGATGCATTGTTGCTTTGTGAAGTCCATACAATATCATAATTCTGTTGGGCGGAAACAGAAAAAGCAATTACAAAAAAAAAGAAAAGGAAGAAATACTTCATTGAATTATTTTATTTCATGGCTACTTCGACTTCGCTCAGTATACTTGTCGGCGTTTGACTAATATCCAACAGTCAATTGCACTTCACCTACAATACCTGCAGGCAACAGCGTTTTATCTTTTAACCTGAACGGTGCTGTTGTCCATGTAATACGTTTTGCTTCTGGCAACAGCTGATCACCGATTAAACGATTATGCCAGGTATTACTCACAATAATTTCAATAATGTTAGCGCCTTCCTTAATTGCCTTGGTTATATCAACAGAGTAAGGTTGAACCCAGACGGTTCCGCAATCAACACCGTTTACTTTTACCGTGGCAATATTGTATACAGAAGAAAGCTTTAACGAAACTTCACTGGGCGGAAGCCCATTCAGAGATGTAACTTCAACAACTTTGCTGTAAACCACCGAACCTGAATAATAACGAATACTACTGTCTCCCTCCGACCAACTTTTCAATTTCGGAAAATATACCGAAGCTTTCGGGCCTCCCGCAGAAGTATCAAATTTCAACACCCAATCATTGTGACCAAATGAATAATATTGTTTAATCTTTGAATTACTTAAGCTTTGCACTGATGCTTTTTCTTTACATATAAAAAATACTGACTCACCGGGAAAAAGAGCAGCACGTATCCAAAGATTGTTACTATTCTTTTTATAAAAAAAATCCTTAAATAAATTTCCGGTAACAGGATTCAACGCTTCAACTTCTAAATATTGCGTACGAAGTAAAAATTCTGGCCTTATACTACTATCGCTTTGATTGCTGATGAAATAAATATCAGCATCAGCAGTTTTCCGATGCGTCCACGCAATTTCATTTCTTCCCTTAATTACTTCCACATCCTTCTTCACGCCCAACTTTTCAAACGTACTTTCCATATATGGCGCAGCCACTACATTCTTATTCTTGGCAAATAACTTTATCCATTGCTCATCGATAATAATCTTTGCTCCCGCATTTGCGAGTTGTTGCAATTTCTTTTGCACAGCAATACTCATCGTTGGGTTGGGATTCATCAGCATTTTCCCCGGTATCACCAACACGCCATAGCTTGCTCCGCCCGGTAATACCACTCTTCCATTCTTCACCTGCATCATCATCAATGCATCAGGATTAAACGAATCATAGGTATAACCATTCAACGGATCGATCCAGTCTTCGGGATCAGCCATGTTTGCTGAATGTGTTACACCATCAGGTATTTGTCGCAATGGCTGACCTTTATTTTCTAATCTCTTCTTTTCTGCTTCTACTTTTTCTTTTCCAAAAATGCCGGGCAAGGTATTTACCAAACGATCAGGCAATACGGAGCGGCGTGGAATTTCTTCACCTGTAAATACAGCCACATCCACAACAGGATCACCCATTTGCAACAAGGCCTGGCATCGTGTTAAATAGTCGATCCATGCTTTACTTTGTTTGAACCATGTTTGATCACGCTGAAAATACAAGCCCACACCATCGAGCGTTACACCGGGCTTTTTATTAAGAAATGGATTGTGTGCAAATACATGCAGACTCATTTTATTAATGCCCAATGCAAAATTTCGATCGCCAACAATTTTTAAACTGCCGGGATGTTCGCTCCAATCCATACGCACAGTTGTAAACGATTCGGCCAGGATAATTTTCTTGCCATAGATATGTGCACCGCTAATGGCATCATGCATATCATTTGGTTTATCATGTGTTGGACTGTTCAACCAAAATTCACCCATCGGCAGATCAGCATGTTTGTAATGCAGTAACCCATCACTCACCATTGTTGGTGCAATGGCTTCAGCACTCATCTTCGTCCCTAATGCATTTGCTTCTTTTTTTAACGTGGTATAAAACACATCATTCACCAGCTCTGCAATCGTTTCACGTACATCATGCAATATCTTTTCCGATTTATCGGCACTCTCCACCGGTATGCCCGCCATTACAAGTAAGTAAGGCATCAGATCATATCCTCTTCTTTTCTTAAACTCATTTGCAAAGTTGGCGCCCCAGTTCTGGCTGCCACACTCCCAACTATCAACATGAAATACTTTGAGCACTTCTTTTGCTAACGCAGTATTTTGTTTAAATGCTTTTCCAAACCAATTATCGAATTGCAGTTTTACTGCAGCAGTATTGAACTTATCGCACTCCAAACCTAAACCTGCTCCACCTGTATAATTTGTATGACCTGTTGAAGTGTGACCAATACGAACAATCACCCAATTACCTGCAGGTGCTTTCCAATCAAGATTACCATCAGCATCCATCTTGCCAGTTAAGTTGATGATGCGTTTGAGCGGAATGGCAGAAGAAAGAGGAATCTGTTCATTGGTTGTAGCATTGCTGATGCGCCATACCGAACCATTCTTCGATTCGTATTGATGAATGGATGGTTCATCACTTAAAAATATACCGACCACTTTCAACGATGGTTTCCATTTGGCTGCATCCAGATCTTCAGAGCCCGGCTCTGTTCCCTCTTTATCATACACAAAGCGGAAATATTTCGCCGTAGTAGCAGGAATGGCGAATGTAACATCTTCATCAGCATCCTGCCAGCCATGTCGTGGTGCATCGAACCGTGTAACGGTTGTAAAATTTTCGCCATCATTGCTGCTTTGTACAATTAAGCGCAAGGCTTGGTAACTATTGCCACCTGTACGCACAACAATGGAACGACAGGTAAATGGCTTTGGATATTTGTACTGGATCCAGCAAGACGAATCACTTTTAAAGGAAGTAGAATTATTGCCCGTTTGTTTATAGGCCAAAAAACTTGCACGAACGAAATTACTGGTTGAAACAGTTGGTACCGATACCACTTCGCTGAATGCATTGCTGCTGTTGGCAGGATAAGCATACACCGCAATGTCTTTATAATAATCCTGTGTAGCGTCGGGCATTGCAAGATTGATCTTCTCCGTACTGCCATCTGCTACATAGGTTTTCGTCCATACCAGTTTTTGCATGGAAAGTTCAGGTGTGATCCACGGACCACCGGCCAATGCAAAACCATCACTCACGTGCATGCCTAACTGTAAACCCAAACGCTTTGCTTCCTGCATGGCGAACGAAACAAGATTCCACCATTCGGGAGATAATTGTCGTGCAGTTGGTTGAAAAGGAATTTTTGAAACCGTATCCTTGATGGGCATGAGATAGGCACCACCGATGCCCACTTCTTTCATTGCTTCCAGATCGGCAGTAATACCTTCTTTAGAAACGGCCGCATGCATCCAGTACCAGAATACCCAGGGCTTGGCTGATTGAGGCGGATTGAGAAATGCGTTTTCAATGTTATTCGTCGCTTTTTGTTGCGCTGAAACATTGTTTACTAAAACAAGCAAACAAGCAACCGACAAGCAATATGTACAAAATCTCTTCATTATATAAAAAAATCACGCAAAGGCGCTAAGGATATAAGACGCAAAGTTGCGTAATCTTCTTTGCTCCTTTGCAGCTTTGCGTGAAAATATCAAAAATTCAGGTTACTCTTTCCTTTGTCAACTGAGGTAGCCACAGCAATTCCCCGGTTATCATTCTTATCAACGGCGCAATAGAAATGATAAACAACGCCCTTCCATTTCACCACAAAACTCTTGTGCGCATACTTGGCATCGTAAGGTTCGGACGATTTGATGAGATCCTCTCCTTTCCAATCCGTCCAGTTGACGAGATCGTAACTGCAGGCAAAACGGTTAAAGGTTTCGTTCTTTCTTGTTTCCCAGAAAGCACCGAAATAAAACATCACCCACACACCGTTGATCTTTTGCAGCACCGCATCGCCGGTAATACCCACTCCATGTTCCATTACCGGATCGGCATGGTAACGTTTCCAGTTAACCATATCATCGCTAACGGCCATGCCTATACGTTCGAACCAGCGCCATTTGGGTTTGTTGCCGCTGCTGTCGCCATTGGCATTGTAGTACATAATGAACTCGCTGCCGAGTGTTTTGTTTTTATCACGAATGACTGTGCTCTTGTACAGCTTGCGGTTTTCCCACCAACGCACATCTGCATCGGTTGAACTTAACACAGGTTTTGATAAACGATTCCATTCATGTGGCTTGGTTAGATCGTTTGCCGTGTTGGCGATACCGATAGCCAACGGACCGGATTCGTAACCACGATCCTTTCCACCGATATAACTCATCCAGTATTTGCGTTGATATTTTTCCAGTTTATAGTTGCCGCCCCACTTGGTATTCTGCAAAGAGATATAACCTGCTTTCTGATTATTATCCCAATCGGTGGTATCAGAAAAACCCATGAGCTTGCCGAGTGTTGTCCATTGCAGCAGGTCTTTACTTTTTGCGATCCATGTTTCATACCCTCGTCCATCAAACTGGATATAGGTCATGTACCAACTGTTGCCTTTTCGGAATACAGAAGGGCAATCGATCTTTTTATTGCTGGTTTCAGGTGTAACAACAAGACCATATTTGAAAGGCGTTTTTACTTCTTCATACACTTTCTGCATTATCTCTTGCGATACTTGTGATTTAACCACAGAGGCACAGAGCACACAGAGAGATAGCAATAAACACGTCGTGTATCTCTGTGTCTTTGTGTCTCCGTGGTTCACCTTCCTATTTAATTTCTTTTGCTTTTTCACCTGCTGATTTCTTTTTTGCATTGAACGGAACTAAATAAAAACTGTATTGATAATTCTTTGGTTTGATCTGGTATTTCTCCAGCGGTGCCGCCACTTCGCTCCAGCTATCATTACCACCAACACCCATTTGTATGAGATCAATATTGAGCGTGATGAAACCTGCATCTTTTAGCTTATTAGTATGCTTGGCATTCTGGATATTTTCTTCAGTATAAGGCCATGCACTCATGCTGAGTAAACTATCGGCCACGACCAGCAATCCATCCTTTGATGTTTTGTTGTGCAGGTACATCCAGCGTACATCGGTGTGGTTACCATTTTCCTGTGGCACTACATAAGGTTCCATGAAATCGAAAATGTTTTGATTGTAAATACCCACATCTGAACCATAGTTTCGATCAATGTAATTTTCGAATGGCCCACGACCAAAGTATTCGATTTGATCATAGCTCCTGTTGATGCCCATCTGCATACCTACTTTAGGGATATTGGGTAAGCCAGGTTTAACATTGAGAACATAATCAACTTTGATCAGACCATTTTCATAGATAAAATAGTTAACAGTAACTCTAACACTGTCGTTAATTAAAGAATATACCGAAGTGATTAGTTGGCCAAATCCACTATTATGTCCACCGAAAACTCCTTTCTTCACTTCTAATAAGCTAGGTTTAGAATCATACCATTGCTTTAATACCCGATGCGTTTTGAATCCACGCCTGTCATTATCAGTTTGAGGTCTTGTAAAATGCGGCATCAAAGGTGTAGAAATCTGTTCATTACCTTTCAGTTTGTACGATTCCAATGCGCCAGTCTTTTTACTAATGAAAATGGAATAATCAGTTTTCTTGATAGAAAATCCTTCTTCCGTTTCGGCATAAAAAGCTTTAGCTAATGGCTTGTAAGTAGTTGTTGCAGTTTTCAATCCTAACTGATTACTTGCAATCTCAAACCCTGCCTCTGCCCATGCTTCTGCTTTCTGCAACACAAATTTCAGTTCCACATGATATTCTGATGTTGCTTTTGTTTTTGGCAACCATTTTGAAACAGGAAAATCAACTGTTGTTGCAGGAGCTACATCAATACCACCGATCTGTTGATTGGAAATGACCTTTCCATCTTCTTTCACTACAATATAAGCAGTGTAGGCATTTACATTCTTCACTTCACTTCTGTTGACGATGCGGATGATGCCTTTTACAGACCCGATAGCTATCGGGTCACTCCACTCAACCTGTATCGGTTGAAAAATACGCTTGCATTCATACATCGCTTCTTTCGGTCGGCCATCGGCTGCAACAACCCCTTTGATAGTGAAATTGTCGAAATAACGTTCACCGTAATCACCACCGTATGCATAAAACTTCACACCTGCTGAATCGGTTTTCTCCAAGCCTTGATCTTTAAACTCCCAGATGCAACCACCGATCACTCTCGGCAAACTCCGCCACTGATCCCATAAATCTTTCAGGTTACCAGCACTGTTGCCCATGGCATGTGCATACTCACAAAAGAAAATAGGACGATGATCGCCATTGTTCTGATTCACAAGTAACGGTGCCGTATAGTCGGATGGATACATTCTGCTGATCACATCCACGTAATATTGATCCAACGGATTCTGAATACGATGCGAGTGATCATTGCTTTTTAAATACCTGCTGTCACTCGGATCGATATAACCTTCTTCTTTCGGACTGCCCATTGCCGGTTCGTAATGCAAGGGCCTTGTCATATCAAAATCTTTTATCCATGCGGCCATTGCTGCATGATTAGGACCACTGCCAGCTTCGTTACCTAAACTCCACATGATAATGCTTGGATGATTTTTATCACGCAACGCCATTCTGCTAATGCGTTCTACATAAGCACCTGCCCATGCCGCATCATGACTCAGCTTTCCACCCAAACCATGTGTTTCTAAATTCGCTTCATCAATCACCATGATGCCGAATTCATCGCACAAGTCTAATAAGTAAGGATCGCTTGGATAATGACTTAGACGAACACAATTAAAATTGAACTGCTTGATAGTTTTTATATCCTGCAGAATATCTTCTCTTGTTAATGCTTTTCCTCTTGTTGGGTGATGATCGGGACGATTGACACCATACAGGTAAGTGAGTTTTCCATTGATGAGTAATTTGCTGTCGCTCTTGCGGAATTCGATTGAACGAAAACCAAGCTTACAGGTTTTTACTTCAAGTACTTTACCCGTACTGTCTTCCAACGTCAATACAAGTTTATACAAATTCGGTTCTTCCGGACTCCATTTTCTCGGATTGCTGATGGTTGCTTCCATCAACCCAAATTTCACTCTATCTAAACGTGGATGAATTTCATTGATGATCTCATCTGTCTTTTTCGAAAGCGGTTGCTGCAATACGGGTTGATTGTTGGCATCATATACCTGTGCTTTCAATACATAGCCGGGCATATCCTTACCCGTTAAATTTTCAATACGTGGACGAATACTTAACAATGCATCTTTATAATCTTTATCGAGTTTTGTTTGATAGAAAAAATCTGCAATACGCAATGAAGGTTCTGCCTGCAAATACACTTCACGATGAATACCGCTCATACGCCACTGATCCTGGTCTTCTAAAAAACTTCCGTCACTCCAACGTATCACCCAAACAGAAATTACATTTTCACCTTCCTGTAAATAAGGTGTAATGTTGAATTCGCTTGGCAGAAAACTATCTTCTGCATAACCGGCAAACTTTCCGTTGATCCATAATTTATACGCCGAGCTTACGCCGCCAAAATGCAACGTGATGTTCATGCCTTTCCAGTTGGCCGGAACGGTAAATGTTTTTTGATAACAACCAACGCCGTTATAATCCTGCGGCACATGCGGCGGATTCACCGGACGAAATGGATATACTGCACTTTTATAAATTGGCTTATCGTAACCAAGCATTTCCCAACTTGATGGAACAGAAATTTTCTTCCACTCCCCCCGATTTAAATCGGGGGCCATTCTTTCATAAAAATCTTTGGGTGCATCTGCTGGTTTTAATGCAAAGGAAAAATCCCAATCTCCATTTAAGGAGATATAGCGACCGCTTTTTGTCCGATCGTTTGTTAATGCATCTGCAACTGTTGCAAACGAATAAGCAGTCGCTCTTGATTGATCCCTGTTAATGCCGCTTACATATGGATCTTCAAAAGGCTCACGGTTAAAAATAGTTGGCGCTACAGGAACAGCAGCCGGTGTTTTATCAACCAACTGTGCTTTTGTTTGAACCACGAAGGCACTAAGCACACTAAGTAACACAAAGGTTTTTCTTAGTGCATCTTCTTGTCTCTGTGTCTTTGTGGTTCTATTCTTCATTTCTTCTTTCATTCTAAATTCTTTCTGTAAAAACTTCGTTTATAAATAATAAACATCTTTCCTTATCCCCCTTTAGGGGTTAGGGGCTTCTTTTTCAACAGATCCATTTCAATACATGCCTGGATAAACGGCCCGATGGCTTTCAGATCATCGTCTCTCCTCGGTTCGTTCACATAATATTCATACGTACCATCACGATAAGGAATGCCACCCAAACCTGCACCTGCAACAGCCTGTATAAAATGATATTGACCATTTGCATCTGTTGTTACAAATTCTTTGATCATGCCATTGTATGCTTTCTGCAACGGCGCATTAAATGTTGCCGGCAGATAATTCATGCGAATGCCTTTTGCCAATGCAAACACAAACATGGCTGTGCCCGATGATTCGAGATAATTCTTTTCTTTATTCGCTTTATCAGTTACCTGCCACCATACTCCACTCTTTGCATCCTGGAATTTTACAATAGCAGTTGACAATCGATTTAAAATACTGATCAATTCTTTTCTGCGTGGATGTTCTTTGGGAATAAAATCCAACACATCAACCAACGCCATCATATACCAACCCATGCTTCTGCTCCAGAACTCAGGCGACACACCTGTTTGTTTATTTGTCCAGCCTTGTAGTTTACTTTCATCCCAACCATGATACAATAACCCTGTCTTTGCATCTCTGCCATATTTTTCCATCCACACAAACTGGTTAATGACATCGTTGAAATCCTGTTGCTGTTTATTCACCACTGCATACTCTGCATAAAATGGTTCGATCATGTACAAACCATCGAGCCACATTTGTGAAGGATATTTCAGCTTATGCCAAAAGCCACCAACTTTGTTGCGTGGCTGAATACTGATCTGATCACGCAATGTTTGTGCAGCAACTTTATATTTTTCGTCTTTATACAATGCATGCAAACGCAACAGTTGACGACCGGGAGGAATATTATCGCTGTTGTATTCATCCATTACATAGGTACGGATATGTCCATCTGCTGTAATAAAATGATCGATGATGTGTTTGGTATAATCAATATAGGTTTGATCGTTGGTGATCTTCCACAAACGTTCAAAGCCCATCAGCACCACTCCTATTTCATAATTCCAGTTAGCAGGACGATCACCCGTTGGTAATTTATCCTGCTCCAAATGACTTGCATATTTTTTTACCACCATTGAATCTTTGTATTGCTTCATGATGGTGGCAGCCATTTGTTTGGCATATTCGATTTGTGCGAAAGAAGGAACCACAAAGACGTTAAGTACACTAAGTAGCACAAAGAATTTCCTTCGTGTTCCTTTGTGTCTCTGTGTCTTTGTGGTTCTATCTGCTGAGTAGCGTACAGAACGTACAAGTGATTTTATCATTTTATAAGATTTAATCTTTGTGTTCCTTTGTGTCTTCCTGTCTTTGTGGTTCAACCGGTCTTCTTCTCCAGTAATTCGCCAGTAAACTACCACTGATGTTCATCCACGGACTAAACACCGCCGCCGCCAAACCAACCGTTCCCAACTTACCCATGCTGCCTGCAATACCACTGGCCATACCACCGTTTTGCAAACCAACTTCAAACGCAATGGTGCGACTTGAATTTTTATCCATACCAAACAAACGACTGAGCCAATAACCAAAGAAATATCCTGCTGCATTATGTATCACCGATGCAATGAACAACAGGAAACCAACTTTCATCAGGTTCTCTCTTCCCGCAGCAGTTGTAACAGTTGTAAAATAAATAATACCGAACATCGAGATCAACGGCATAATGCTATCGAGCTTTGGAAACTTCACCCACAACCAATGATAAACAACACCTGCAATTACTGCACCTGCAAAGAACGCCGAGAGTTGCATGCTTTGCAACAATCCTTCATGAGCAATATTGCTTTTCAACAATACCACTGCAACAATCCATACTGCAGCCAACACAGCAATGATGTTCACTTTCTTTTTTTGTGCTGTTGTTGCACGTTTTAAAAAATCGTGTAACAATGCTGCGCCAATGGGCACCAATACAATTTTGATGATCTCCATCATCATATCTACAAACTTTATTTCAATGAGTGTGCCTGCCAATGTTTTCATTAATAAAGGTGTAAGTAACGGTGCCACCAATGTTGCCATCGCTGTTACAATTACACTCAATACCAAATTTGCTTTTGCTAAATACACCATTACATTACTTGCCAACCCACTGCTGCAACTGCCAATGAGAATAATACCTGCGGCTATCTCCGGTTCAAACTGAAAAACTTTTGTGAGCAACAAACCCATCAACGGCATAATAGAAAAATGACAGAACAAACCAACCAACACGCCTTTGCCTGTTGATGCTAATCCGCTGAAATCTTTTAAACTCATATGCGTGCCCATGCCAAACATCACCAGTTGAATGATGACAAGGATCAATGTTTTATCTCTTAAGTTTATACCTCCCCAATTCTTAAACGCATCAGGGAATAGCATGCCTGCAACCACTGCACTGATGATCCATGCTGTGTATTGATAACCTTTGAGCGATGGCACAGCACCAAGTCCGATTGCCAGACTGATAGCAGCGATCAATGCCGATGGTTTGTACAACGATGCATTAGCCATTGCTACGCCAGCAACAACCAGCACAATAGCTGCAAGTGATATGTATAAAAAAGATTTCTTCATATTATTTTCTCACAGATGACACAGATTTTCACAGATGTTTTTTTTCTGTGTTCATCCGAGTAATCAGTGAGCCATTATCCAATCAATGTTTTTAAATATTCCATTGCCACCGGCGGGCTCGCCAGTATCGGCACTTTCTTTTCTGCTTCTGTTAATGTATCCACCACTCTTGCCATGCTTGCCTGCGCTAATACGATCACATCTACTTCATTGGCGAGTTGCTTTAATGCATCGCTTACTTTTTTATCGTGTGTTGCTGCATCGCCGCTCATCAATGCTTCAAATGCACCTTCGCACAATACAGCTTTCAATTCTATTTCTTTTCCTGCAACCAATGCTCTTCTTCTCACTAAATCGCTTGTTGGATTTAATGTGGTTGATAAGGTTGCCACCACGCCAATCTTCTTTCCTGTTGCAACGGCTTTGTCGGCCATTGGTTGATCCACACGCAACACAGGCACGCCGGTTAATGTGGCTGCTGTCTCCACTGCCGGACCAATTGATGAACAGGTGAACAAAATATAATCTGCGCCAGCTTCCTGTGCCGATGCTGCGTAGTTCACTACACGTTTCGATGTATCGGGTGTGAGTGTGCCACGTGCAATCGTGTTCTTGATCAAACTGTCATCCACAATGTTAAACGTTTTTACATTGGGCAAATACTTGCTCACCAACTCTGCAAACACAGGCACCAATGTTGCCGATGTATGAATCAATCCTAATGTTTTTTGTGCCATCTTGTTTATGCTCGTTTTATTTTATGTTATCAACTTTTGTAATTCTGTTTAACTTTCGTTGCGTCGCACTCTTGTACGACTTGTATTTCTATTCACCATTTTATCACGCAAAGACGCCAAGTTTATAAGGCGCAAAGTTTTTTGCGTCTTTGCCCCTTTGCAGCTTTGCGTGAAATCAAATTTCACCACAACAAATCAGAACAACCCGAAATAATCCTCCCCTCCAACCTGTCCGCCTTTAAAATTCACTTCCAGTCCGTTTATCTTTTCGTTTGTTGAATAAGCTTTGCACAACGGTGCTCCACTTACAATTGCTGCGATCATTTCCACTGCATCGATCTCCATTGCTCTGGCTGCATAACTGCTTGTATCGCCACCTGCCACAACCACACGTTTCAAATTGGAATGTATTGCAGCATGTTTAGCAATTGTGCCCAACGCTGTTCCTAATTTTTCGGAAGAAAGATTTTCCGTTTGTTTACTTCCTGTGTGAACGATCACGTTCTTTTCCTTTTGCAACAACACCGCCACATGATTCAACACTGACGCATCAACAATTCCTTCTTCAATTATTTTTACTGCATCAAGAACGATCTCTTCAAACCCATTTGCTTTTGCCCATTCAATTTGTGCCGCCGTAACAGGTGAACAACTACCCGATACTACCAGCAATGGTTCTGCTTTCATTGTATTCTTCCACTCTGTATCGGGCTGCAATTTTCCTGTTCTATTCCAGTAATTGCCCAACGCAGCTTCCACACTTGAACCTCCCACACTGAACAATGTTTTATCATCCAATCCATTCATCCACTCTCCGATCTTTTCCAGTTGTGTTTCATCCATCACATCAACTAAAACAACTTCTTCATCTGTTAAACTGCTCATCCATTCATCAACAGGTTTTGCAAGTTGTACAATATCGATCAACCCTATTTTCTTATCCGTCTGTTTACCGATATGCAAACGCAGATCACTTTCATCAGCCGGTGTTACCGGATGTTTACTCATCGATGGATGACGATCCAGCCGATAAATCTTTCCGTTGCTTCCAATTCCCATGCGTGCAAACAAATTGCCGAACACACAGTATCTCCCCAGCGATGGCGCACCACCCAACACAGGTATCAATTTGTTTTCAAATACTGAAGCGCCACAATCAATGGCTTTGCCAATGCTTCCAACAGTTGGTGATGAATCGAATGTAGAGCAGACTTTATAATGCACCTGTTTTGCACCTGTTGCTTTCAACTGTTCAAATGCAGGCAACAAAACTTTTTCCATTTCATCGGGAGGTAATGCTCTTGTCTTTCCTGCAACACCTATTACATCCAACTGCGGAAACTGTTGCAACTGTTCTGCTGTTGGCGGTTCAATGAACAACACAGCTTTTGCACCTGCTCTCGTAATAAATTCAAGTGCATCGGTGCTGCCGGTGAAATCATCACCATAAAATGCGAGTAATATGTTTTGTTTGTTGTTCACTTTATTTAAACTACTAAGGCACAAAGGCGCTAAGTGGCATTAAGTTTTTTCTTTGGGCATCTCTGTGTTCTCCGTGTCTCCGTGGTTCAATTCTTCTTCCCGAATTTTTCAACTGCTGCTGCAAACTCTTTATACTGCTTCGCTGCATCTTCCAACGTTAATCCATCAACCGCTGCTTTCCATGCCTGCTGCAAGGCCGCTACACCTGCTGCTGCTCCCATCGGGTGCGCCATAATACCACCACCGGCCATGTACAACAGATCAACAGTCTTTGTTCTTCTGTAAGTTTCAAACGCCTGCCCACCCCACTGACCGGATGATACTACAGGCACCACTGTTTTATGATCGTACATCTTTGTCAAACATGCTTCAATGGATGCTACCACACTATCATCAGTCTCCCAGAATTTATTTTGAATACCGTTCACATGCATCTGATCAGCACCGGCCAGTCGCCATATTTTTTGATAGGCTTTGTAATCAATACCCAGCAACGGATGTCTTGTCATCATACCCCAACCATTGCGGTGTGCATGAATAGCAAGTTGTCGCTGATCCATGATTTTTTTTGCAGCAGCCAAACCAACACTGTTAATGCTGATCATGGCGCAAGTGCCACCACTGTGGACGATCTTCTCATAACGTTGCAGCATTTCATCTACTTCGCCACTAAGGTTGAACGCATACATCACTTTCTTACCTGTTTTATCTGCATGTGCATTAATAACGTTCATCACCGCATCAACACGATCATTGAAATTTGAATTGGCAGATGAAGAAAGCAGTTCATCATCTTTTACAAAATCAATTCCTCCTTCGGCTAATGTTTTCACCATGCCAGCTGTTTGCTCAACCGATAAACCAATGGATGGTTTAATGATGGTGCCGATCAACGGTCTGCCTTGCACGGTTGTTAATTGTCTGCAACCATCAATACCAAATGCAGGGCCTTTGAATTTGTCAGCGAATGAAGCTGGCAATTCAATATCTATCAGCTTCAACCCGGTGAATTGTGTGATCTCGTATAAATTTCCCTGTAATGTGGAAACCATCACGGGAAGATTGTAACCGAAATTTTCAATACTCCACGATACTTTCACAATGGCACGATGATACTTACCATCTTTACTTGTTGCTCCGGGAATGGCAGGTTCAGTTACTCTTTCCAATACTTCCACCGACTCCACTCTTGCAGCAAAACGTTGTTTGAGTTCTTCGGTTTCGCCGGGCACTGCTACAAATGTGCCTGATGATTGTTCACCTGCTAATACCGCTGCTGCCTTTTCCGGTGCATACGGTGTTTCGATGTAATATGTTGCTAAAATTCTTTCCATGTTTTTTGTTTTGAACCACGAAGACACGAAGTACACAAAGGAACACAAAGCTTTGTGACTCTTCTTGTCTTTACATCTTTGTGGTTCCATTATCTCGCCAACGGCAACCAAACCGTCATATCCGTTTTACCACGGTTGGCCCATGCGTAATACGGAATGAGTTTGATCGTTACCGGTTTCAGTTTTGTATTTACTTCTTTATACAAAGTATTGTTCCATTGATTCTGATCGAGCAGTCTTGCTTCACCAGTTAAGGCCATTACATTTCCCTCTGCAATTTTCATGGGCACAGGTTGCAGTTTGATGTTGGATGGAATCACCACATCAAATACTTTTTGTTGTGGCAAATCAGTTGATTCTAAACAATACACCACCGGCCCACGCTTTACCGTTACCTGGTTTCTGGTTTCTTCCACCATCGGGTTACTTTCGATGAGAGTTGCTGGCATATCCATGTTTAACTCGAGTTTATCATTTGCCTTTACTGTCAACTCAACAAAACCATTTTCTTTTTTTGTTGCAACAACTTTTCCATTTTGTTTTACATCGAAACGGTTGCACCAACCCGGAATACGCAGAAAAACTTTTGTTCCATTCTTCGACAATTCTTTTACATTGAACAAGACCTTTGCATCCCATGGATAGTTTGTTGTCTGTTCCAGTTTGATCTTTGTGCCATCATGCAATTCAGTTGCAAGCGTATTGCCGCCATACATGTTAATGTACAAACCTTTTTCACCAACACTGTATAAATAACTGTTTACTTCTGCAATGGTGCGTACCACATTCGGCGGACAACAATTCGATTTACTGATATAAGGAATACGTCCACCTTCCCAACGCAGATGATAAGGATAGCTGACAGTTGAAGCCAATGGGTTTGTATAAAAATAGTTAGAGCCGTTCATGCTTACTCCACTCAGTACACTGTTGTATAAAGTCAACTCAACAATATCTGCATACTTCGATTCACCTGTCAATAAAAACATACGCCAGTTCCATAACACATTCCCGATGTTGGCGCAGGTTTCATTGTGGGCACTGAAGTTGGGCAACTGATAATCCCTTCCATAACTCTGGTGTACTTTCTGTACCGTATCGGGTTTGTAAGAAGTACCATCCACACTCACACCATCATACAAAGCACCACAACCACCGGTTACATACATTTTTGTATTGATGACGTTGTTCCACATTTTGTTCAATGTGTTCATCAAGGTTGCATCGCCTGTTTCGGCATACACATCGGCCACACCTGCAAACAAATAATTGGCTCGTACTGCATGACCCACCACTTTATTCATATCACGGAAAGGTGCACGATCGCTGTTATCATCTGTGCCTTCTACAGTACCACGGATGTTGATGAGATGAATCACCAGATCGAGATATTTCTTTTCGTTTGTTGTACGGTACAATTCAGTTAAGCCCATGTAATGCGATGGGCAAATGGCATTGCGTGCCAGCTCCGGTGTTGCGGCTGCATAAAAGCCAATCAGAAAATCAGCTGCTTTCTTTGCAATGTTGAGTAACGTTGTTTTACCTGTTGCACGGTAATGCACACAGGCTGCCGTCATTAAATGACCAAAGTTGTAGGCTTCAAAACTCAACTGATCATCAAACATTTTATCCTTACCTGTTTTCTTTTGTTCAATGATGTTCTTGGTGTAGATATAACCATCGCTCTTCTGTGCTTTGCCAATCACATCAATCGCTTCATCCATCCACTTTTCCAGTTTTGCATCTTTGGTGTTGGCATACATGGCTGCAACTGCTTCCAGTGTTTTGTAAAAATCACCATCATGAAAAGATGGACCACGGAAACGTCCGGTATCTAATCCAGCCGCCACTCTGAAATTCTGAAACGAATAACAGATGTCTTTGCTCGTGTATGTTTGCCAAAGCTGCGGCAACATGGCATCACGACAAACAGCAAAACGTTCGGCCCAAAAACCTTTTGTCCATTGCACATCACTGATGCCCACACCGGTAAGCTTTGCATAACTGCTGCCTTGTGTGTTCACAAGACTTGTTTGCGCATCTGCTTTCTGCAAGAACAGAACACTGATTATGATTAAATACTTTTTCATTTTATATTTTTTGAACCACGAAGAACACGAAGTGCTTTCACAAGGTTCACAAAGAAACTTCGTGTGCTTTGTGAACTTCTTTGCGTTCTTTGTGGTTAATTTAATTATAGTTCACTGTATAACTCTTCTCTTTTTCTACCGTTAACTCATAATTGCCATCGCCTTTATCTTCCACATTTCCTTCGCTACAAACTGGTTTTGATCTACTGCTAAACTTCAACACACCTGTTCCTGCTGCACCGGTGATCTTGATCTCATTCGTACTTACATACAGTTCAATTTCACCTTGTGGTGTTGGCACTTTGCCTTCCATCCATTCCAATCCACCAAGATTTGGTTCAACTACATATTCAGAATAACCCGGTGCTGTTGGTTTTACGCCGAGATAATATTTACCCAGCAAATACAAAGGACTTGCACCCCATGCGTGGCATAAACTTTTTCCAAACTCTCTTCCATACATCGCATAATGTTCTGCTCCTTTTTTATCAGGATTATATTCTTCCCAGAAACTTGTTGCACCAAGCTTCAACATACCACCCCAGTAATCTTTCATTTCTTTCAACACATAATTCTGTTCACCTAAGGCACACAAAGCTTCCAACTCATAGAAACGCATGTACGGTGTGGTGATCTTCTGAATATGATCATTCAGCAACACGGACGTTTTCACCTGCTCTTTTTGCTGCTCATTAAAATAATCGAAGAAGATGGAGAACATGTTTGCATAACGTGTAACATTTTCTGTTTGCTTACCATCCACACGACTGTGCACCAATGCCTGCTTTGTATCGTTCCAGTAAATGTTGAATAATTTTTTACGCATATCAGCAGCAAGTGTGTTGTATTGCGTTGCTGCATCTGTATCGTTGGCGATGTTGGCACACAAAGCCATTGTCTCCAGGCTACGTGCAAGCAATAACTGTTCAAAGCTCACTTCGCCTTTTTTGCTGAGACCTGCAGCCCAATCGATAAAGATCCAATCGCCGGACATCCACTCCATCAATCCATCTTTATTACGACGGGCCAACACATAATCCATCAACGTTTTCATACGGTCGTAGTTCTGTGCTATAAAATTCTGATCGCCTGTGTAGAGGTAATAATCATAAATACCGAGGAACCAATAGAACGTATAATCCATGATGGTGTTGATGTGACCCGTCACCGGATCTTTACCACGCAAGGCATAGGTTGTACGTTTTACTGTTTCATTATCGAAGTAGAGATAGTAGTTCATCAAATAACTTTGATACGCATCTCCACTCCAGATCCAACGATCCCGTTTGATGCCATCGATGAAAAATTCTCTTGTGTTTAATTCAAATGTGTATTTCGATACATCGTAAATACGATTGATCTCTTCATCGTTACAAGTAAAGCTGCCTCGTTCTTTTACATCAGCATATTCATACAGCATGGAAACAGAATCGAGTGTTACGCCTTCATCGCATTGCACATTTACAAAACGATAAGCTTTCGACAGCTTCATGATCTCATCTTTCTTTTCTTGGGTGTTAACATCCACTCTATCCAACGTTTCGCAATGTTCTGTTGATAATGCTTCTTCTTCTGATTCACCATAGTACACCGATAATTTCCCTTTTCCACTCAGGCCATGCAATTGAATAAACCCAAATGTTTCTTTTCCAAAATCTACCAGCAGGGAGTTCTTTCCTTTTATTGTTGATACTGCTGATTGTTTTCTTGTCGGCAGCATAAACTCCGAAGGCAATTGCGCAGGTGAATTAAAATTCGAACTTCCTGCATTGAGCCATTTGGTAGCCGAGATGTCGGATGCTTTTCCTGTTTCATCGATCCATTCTTTGTCTTCGAATGTTACGAGCCATGTTGCATCCGATACAATTGTTTTTCCTTTTACATAAATAGCAGGCACATTCGCCTGGTTAAATACTTTGATGTTGATCTTATGTTTACCTGCCGGTACAACAATTTGCTTCGGACTTCCTTCAAATGCTATTCCATCGATCTTTACATTGTATTCACCTTCCACATAAATATCAACAGTTTCTTCGGCGGGCACATCAAACACTTTATGAAAATCCATGAGCACATAATGGGCGTCAATTTTCCAGAACACGGGAAAAAATGTGCCTCGTTCTGTCCGACGGTTTTGCATTTTATTGGCCAGTACTATTTCAAAATCGCCGGGATACCAGATCCATGTTGGAGCAGAAAAAGTATTTGATAAAAAAGAGTTGTTCATTGCTTCACGTTAATTGCTTCGCTGTTATCTACTTCGTATTACTTGTTTGCGTTATTCTAATAACCTAAATGTCGTCTCCGTATCTTTCTTTCGTTATTTGTTGTAATGATTTGCCTTGAGTTTTTGGTGTCCAGATCGTTCCTACGATCAGTGCAAAAATGAGCAGCCCGATCATAACGTAAGCTGCGGTGTAAAATCCTTCTCCGTTTTCGCCATAAATATTTACAAAACCAAATCCCCATACTGCTGCAATACTTCTAACTGCAAAGAACATGATCCCCTGAGCGGCCGCCCGGTATTTTGCAGGAAAAAGTTCCGAAGCCCAAAGCGCATAAAACGCCTGTACGCTTATTCCGGCATGTATGCCCCAAAGCATGGTGAACGTCCATAACGCAACATGATTTTTTATTCCAATGAAAATAAGAATGAACCAGGCCACTATCCCTATTGATGTGCCGAAAACATACAACCATCTTTGATTCACTTTATCAACCAGCATAGCAAAACCAAAATAGGTTACTGCAATAATTACGATCCATTGTACTGCTGTAATCATATTGGCCTCTCCGTTAGAAAGACCGCCTGCGGTTTCATAAATATGTTGCTGAAAGAAACCCATTACCGATGCCACCATATTCCAGCTAATGTAAATGCCTGCCAGAAAAAGCATGGTTCGGATATTCACTTTGTTTGTAAACAGCGTACCGAACGATGAGAAAACGCCGGGTTGTTTTTCGTTTGATTGTGATTGTTTTGCCTCTTCCCAATCTTTCGATTCATTGAGTTTCCGTTGCAATGTCCATGCGATAAACGCCACCACAAACAAAGACCCGAAAATGATACGGCTGCTGAATACATTGATTGCTTCAACGCTTGCATCGTTACCAATAAAGATCGCAGCAATTTTTTCTACGTAACCAAATAAAACACCAGCTGAAGCATCGGCTTTGCCGGGAGCAAGAAGCATTCCCAGCAATAAAATGATCATTGGACCAACTCCCCATGCAAACTGAGAAATACCCATATTCTTTCCACGGTTACCTACTTCTGAATTTTCGGAAATATATGTCCATGAAGCAGGAACACCCACTCCCACTGAAATACCCGTAACAAGGAAACCCGTCAACAACATCGGGAAATTAACGGCGAACATGATAATGGCAATGCCCAACATATACACAAGCATATTGTAAGTGTAGATGGTTTTACGTCCGTATTTGTCGGCGAGGAAACCACCGAAAATAGCGCCGATAGCCGCACCAAAAGCATTTGCACTGATTGCATTCAGCCAACCGAGATGCCCTTCGTTAAGCCCAAGATAATTTTGCCAGAGCGTCAATCCACTTGCGCCTGCTACAATTGCGCCGGCATCAAGATAATTTGTAAGTGATACGGCGATGGTACTTTTTAAACTTCCTTTTTTATGTTCCATATATGTGCAAGTATGATTTTAGAAAGAGATTTAATATTGAATATGTTTTGTTTGAACCACGGAGCCACAGAGGACACAGAGAAACACAAAGGTTTTACTTGGTGAAACTTTCTGACTTTGAGTCTTAGTGGTTCTATTTGCTGCATAGCGAACAGAACGTACAAGTGAGTGACACAACCAAAGCATCACAGTAGTAAGAAAGCTGGTGAACAAAATATTCTTCATGTTTAATGCCCGTTAAAAATGATGTAGAGAGTTAGTATGACAAGTCCTAATAAGACGAATAGAATTTTTACCTGTTTATCTGTTTTTGGTAAAGGCGCTGTTTCAACGGCGGCCGTTACTTTGTTTTTATCGAGTAAGGAAATGATGATGGCTGCAACGAACAACACTGCAAAAATGTAAAACGAAATAAGAAAATAATGCGGCCACCATGTGTTTGCTCCTGTTGCAGTATCGGGTGGTAAGATCCACAAGTTGAGCATGCCCACAATCAAACTAAATGCTGAACCTGCTGATAAAATTAAATTCACCGCCAGCTTTGTGGTGCGTTTCCAAAACACACTCAATAAAAATGTTACAGCTAAAGGTGGTGCAAGGTAGCCGAGTATTGATTGAAAAATATCGAACAAGGTTTTGCCTTGGATATTATCAAACGCTATGGCCATTAACACCGCCAACACACAACCTGCAATCACCGTGTAACGTCCAACATTGATCTGTTGTTTCACCGTTGCCTGCGGATTGATGTTGTTGACATAAATATCTTTTGTAAAAACTGTGCTCAATGCATTCAACGATGAACCGATGGTTGCCACCAACACAGCGATCAATACACAGATCACCAAACCATTTAAGCCAGGAGGAAAGAGATTTGTTACCATGGTCATGTAGGCTAACTTATCATCAGTCAAATCAGGAAACAATGCAAAACATAAAATACCCGGCAAGATGAACATGGGCAATGCCAACACTTTTAACCAGCCGATGAAGTTTACACCCAACTGTCCCTGTTTTAAATTTTTTGCACCCAATACACTTTGCACCATGCTCTGATCGGTGCAGAAAAATGCAACGGCCGATACAGGATAACCCAACAACAATGCATGCCATGGATAACCGGGATCGGATGCAGGATGAATGAGGTTCCAGAAATGATTGGGTGTTTTATCAACCAATGCAGTGATGCCGCCCACTTTTTGAAATCCGATATACGTTAATGCCAATGAAACAATGATGAGTAAGATCATTTGAAACACGTTCACTTTTGCAATGGCTTTTAATCCGCCCATGTAAGTAAACAATCCTGAGAATGCCACCAACACAATAGTTGATTGCCACATTGGTATTCCTAAAATTTGTCGAACTAAAATTCCTCCACTGAACAAACCAAGACTTAACCAGCTGATGAGAATTTTTATTAACGCATAGCCTGCTAAAATATCCTGCGTGCTTTTGCCGTAACGTTTGCCCATGAACTCGGGCATGGTGGTTACTTTACTGGCAATGTAACGTGGTGCAAACACCATTGCCAGTAATAATAAAAATACAAACGCATACCATTCGAAATTACCACCAACAATGCCTGCAGAAAATCCAATGCTTGCAAACGCCAGTAAAGATGATGGACCAACATTTGTTCCCCACATGTTGAAACCAATGTTGTACCAGTTGAGTGAATTGCTGGCAAGAAACAATGTTTCATCTTTTTTCTTGTTGCGGAAACTGGCAATGTAGCCAATAGCCAGCAATGCAATTAAATAAATTGCAACAATGGCAAAATCAAGCGTTGTTAATTTATCGTAGATCTTGTTCATGACATATTTGAACCACAAAGACACAGAGAGCACAAAGCAACACGAAGCTTTGTGTTACTTCGTGTCTTAGTGGCTTAGTGGTTCAAGATTATATTGTTTTAATATATCAGCAATCCTCACCGGCTCACCGGTTTTCAAACTCTTATCCATTGCCTGTAACAAGGCCACTGTTCCTATTCCTTCTTTCATATTTGGATAAGCTGTAAAACCCTGTTCAATTGAATCGGCGAAGTATTCTAAATAATTCTGATACTCTCCTGCATGATGACTCTGCCCTTCAAACCGGAAATAATATTTCAAGGTACTGTCGCCCCAATGAATGATTTTTTCTTCACCTGTTTTATCGGTGATGGAATAACGTAGTTCATGATAATCGGCTTGTGATGCACCTAGTGTACCACGCAACACACAACTCATACCACTGTCACGTTTCACCGGTTGTGTTGGACTGGTATATGTTCCGCTCACTCTTGCAATTCGTCCATCAGTTGCTTTGAAGATGAAATGCATGGTGTCTTCATTCTTTAAACCTGCTGCTTTACCATTGGCGCTGATCATGCCATAGCCCATCACTTCTTCAATGTTGGGTAAATACCAACGGATGAAATCAACAGGATGACTTAAACCACCATACAACCATTTGAATGAGTCTTCCAACGCCCATTTCTTTTCAAGGAACCAGCGATGATCAGCATTGTAATGACTTTCGATGGTAATAAGTTCGCCAATCTCTCCTGCTTCAAAATCTTTTCGTTGACGCTTGTATGGTTCGAAGAAACGGGAGCTTTGTCCCACAAAAACTTTCTTACCTGTTTGCTCCTGCAGCTCCAGTAATTCTTTTGCCCTGCTGAGATCATCAATAAACGGCTTCGTGCACACCACATGTTTACCATGCAGCAATGCCTGTTTGATATGATCGGCATGCAGATGATCAGGCGTATAAATGGCGATGATGTCGATCTCAGCATCGTTCAACAGATCATCGTAGTTGGTAGTGTAATTATTGAAATCAAATTCCTTGCAACGTTGTTTGCATAACTCTTCGTTGCGATCGCAAATGATTTTGAGATGCAGTTTTTTGCTTTGTAAAGCTGCACTCATAGTACTGCGACCTTCACCAACGCCTAAAATTCCAATTGTCAACATAATTCGTTTTTTTATTTTCTTCTCAACCGCTGACGGGATTTGAGCCGCCGTCAGGGTTTTAAACACCCCGTCAGCGGTTACAAACCCTGACGGCGGTTATTTATAGATGATCCAGAAACACCCAAGTCTCCCCCGGCTTCGTTCCTTTAATTCCTTCCTGGTATTTTTTCATGATCTTATTCCATTCATCCACTCTCGGATTGTTGGCAGTTGTTCTTGGATTGAGTTTATCCAAACTCTCTCCTTTTGGAATACTGATGATCAACATCAACTGTCGTCCATTCCTGAACAATAACAACTGCTGAAAATCGGCATTGCAAAATCCTTTTGAAATCTCCGGCCATTTTTCAAACTGCGTAGCATGATAATCGAGATATTCTTTCTGCAGCTTTTTATCATCCACCAGATTTGCTGTTAGGATGATATGCTCCCACTCCTTCGCTACTGTTTTATCAGCACAATGTTTCTTCTTACTGTATTCATAAAACATGTCGTGGTAGACTCTTACTTCTGCTTCAGGAAAATTGTTGGCGATTCTGCCCTGCATTACGCCAATGTCCTGCACCTTATCGAAGATGACATAATGATTCTGCCAATGATAAATGGCATTGCTGTCCATATTGTTCTTCGCCAACAATTCTTTTAGCTTGGGTAAGTTCAACTGCATACCTTCTTTCACAATCAGTTCAATTACTTCATTGTGTTCTTCGTTGATGATGCCTGTCTTTGCCGTTTTGTTGGCTGATAGATATTGAAAACGTTTTTCAATTCCTGCATTTTGTTTTACACTGTCGTGTACCTGCGGACCATTGTTGCTCCATACATTACCCGGACCGTTGTTATTCTGCAAATATTTCTGAGAAGGTGTCCAGTTATTTTTTACTGTGAAATGTGATGAGCCTTCATCTGTATAAATATAAAACCAGTGCGAAGGCAAATGAGCAATGGGCGACTTATAAATACTATCGATATAATTTTCTTCAATGATGGAATTGGTTTGAGCGCTCAATGTATAAATACCGCTGCAGTCGTAATTCCATTTGCCGTAATGATGAATTTTGTTGGCAACAATTCTGTTGTCCTTCATCATATTCGGTTCAGGACTCCATCCCCAACCTAAACTGATACCGCTGTACGATACATTTTCAATTTCGTTATGACGAATACTTGTTCTGCTTACAAAACCACAACCAATCCCAACTGCACCCCAATCTTCATTGGTGGCATTGGTAATAAAATTGTTTTCAATAAAGATCACATCGCATTTCTCCCGGTTATCTTTTGGATCAAAGGGCAAATGAATTTCTCTTCCTTCATCACCATAATTGCCAGCCAGTATAGCCGTGCCGCCAATATCGCTGAAGAGATTATTCTTCGTCATGTTATCCTGCACGCCTTTTTTCAAATCAATTCCTGTTGCAGCTAAATGAATGAATGAACAATTCTTGATGCGTGTACGATTGGCATAACTCAATTCTACAGCGGCCGCTTGTCTACCAACCCATGCCTGATTATCTAATCCCGGTTTTGTTTTTGTACCTGCGGGTTTTAATTTGTATGCTTCCGTCATATACAAACCAGCCTGGTGCGGCACATGACCTTGCAATGATGGTCGCAACCAACCTGTATGCTGAAAAGAAATACCATCGATCACTAAATTCTTCACCGGGTTATCAATGGTTCCTTCAACGCTGATCAATGTTTCTGTAAAGGGTGCTATTACTTTTGCTGTCGTTAGATTTTCATTGTTGCGTGGCCAGTAGTAAATTTTTTGACTGGTTGCATCTAAATACCATTCACCGGGTTCATCTAAAAACTGAATAGCATTGGTTAAATAAAAAGCGGAGTTGCCGGTTTCTTTACTGATCCACGGTGCAGGCCAGGGATGTTCGTTTTGAATTTTACTTTCGGGTTGATGAAAAAACAATTTTGTACTGTCGCCCATCACCTGCACTTTCTTCACACGTAGGTTAGCGATCTCCCACCATTGATGAATAAATAATTCAAGTCCATTTGCTTTATCAAGATTAGCAAACGGTAAAGTTGGAATTACACAAGCAGCTTCTGCTTTGTTCCAGTTTAAAATGCGCAACATGGCATCACCATTGGAAGATTTTGCCCGCACTGCTTTTACATCATTCACCCACAGTTGACGAAAATTAAAATGATTGCCATTTACATTCGGCACATCTGCCATCCAGATTTTACTTTGATGTTTTGTTTGTAAGCCGTTGACAGGAGCCGTTACTTTTTTCCAATTGCTGATCTGTAGACCGCCGCTTAAAACAGGTTTTTCATTTTCGGCAGTTTCAATAAACGTAGAGCTTTCTCTTGTGCCACTATCCTCCGGTCGAATCACAATCGTCTCAAGAACCGGATAATTGCCACCTCTTAAAATAATATGAATACCATCTTTGATCGTTGCATCATTCAGCCTGCGCATTTCTCTTGCCTTGCGTAAAGCCTTGCTGAGTGTTGCAAAAGGTTTTTCTTTTGAACCATCATTGCTATCGGAACCGTTGGGGGAAACATAAATATCTGCTGCAGTTGCCAGGCTGGCAACCAGTAAAAAAAAGACAAACAGGCAGAAGTGCAATCGTTTCATTCCAAATACAGTTAATGCTTTGCCACCTGCTTCAAAAGCAGGCATTTAGGCCAATAAATGTACCTTGACTGTGAACCTTGAAAAATGTATGGAATAGCTGAAAAGATGGAATATTTTACTATTCCAGACCTATTACCGAATGTAAGCAAAAAGACCGGGAAAGAATTCCCGGTCGTTAACTACTAAACTGCTGTATTTAGAAAGACTCTTTATAGATAACCATCGTTCTGCTCCAGCTTGGGATTGTTATCCCGTTCACTTTGCTGGAATGGAAGCAGGTAATTTTTTAATTCAAACTTCAACGGCACATTAGCCGGTGTTACAAGTGTTGGCAATTTGACATGGGCAATGTTCCAACGTTTGAGGTCGTTGTAACGCTGACCTTCCAATGCAAATTCAATTCGGCGTTCATGGCGGATATAATCACGCAACTTTTCTTTTGTGTTATACTTCGCCTGGTCGGTCGCAGGCATTGCAATACCTGTTCTGCCACGCACAAGATCCATTGCTGCATACACCGTTGCATCAGGACCTGTTGCTTCATTCTTCGCTTCGGCATACATCAGCAGAATATCAGCATAACGTAAGTGAATATAATCCTGGTCGGTTGATGTTGCAGTGGTGGTGGTGAATGGTGCACGTGTAAGATCAACATACTTTTCTGTGATGAATGTTGTTGCAGGCGCATAGCTTCCGCTCCATGTTGCATTGGTAGTTGGATTTTTCCAAACTTCACCGGGAAGTTTAATGGTAAGATCTAAACGTGGATCACGGTTGGCATAAGGCGTTGCAGCATTATACAAAGGCGATTCAGTGATCGATTTTCCATCTGTCATTTCATAATCATCCACTAAATTTCTATACGGCTGCATCAGCGAATACCAACCCAACTCAATATCCATACCTGCAGCACCCGGACTTGTACGTTGTGGATTACTCACTGCAAGATATTGTACAGAGAACATGATCTCAATATTCACTGCTGCAGTTCCCTGTCCTGCTGTTCTGAATAAAGAAGCATAATTGTTTGATAACGCAAATTTACCTGCAGCGCCACTCATGATGGTTTGCAACAAAGTTGCTGCATCACTCCATTTCTGTTGTGTTAACAGCACACGTGCTTTAATTCCTTGCGCACTTCCTTTTACTGCATGACCATTGTATTTTTCATCAGGCAAATTGCTGATAGCAAAATCAAGATCTTCTTCAATAAAGGCATACACCTGTTCTTTGGTGCTCTTGGCGACCTTCACTTCATCCAATGTTTTTGGATAATTTTTATACAACGGCACTCCACCATAGCTCTGCACAAGATCGAAATAGCACAATGCACGAATGAAACGCACTTCTGCTTTGTAAATGTTTTTCTTTGATTCTGTAACAGGAGCTTTATCTACATTATCCAAAAAGAAATTACAGGAACTGATAGCACGGTAAGGTGAGCTGTACATATTGGCCAATGCGCCACCAAGCGTTGGAGAAATACCACCTGTTGTCATTAACAACATATTTGGCTGATTGGTATTTGCATCGAGATAAGCATTATCGCTTAAGCCATCGAGATAAACTCGCTCGTACCCTAAAAAGTTTTGCTGCAACCGTGAATACACACCGGCCAATGCACTTTGTACATCTGTTTCCGATGCCCAGAAAATTTGTGTTGACACACTGTCAAGCGGCGCTCTGTCGAGCAGGCTCTTTTTACAGGCTGCAAGACCTGACAAGAGAACCAATAAGATTGTATATAACTGATATTTCGATTTCATGATCTTAGAATTTTATGTTGAAGCCTGCGTTTAAAATCAATGCCTGCGGATATTGCACATAGTTACCGGTTGTGCTTGCTCTTTCAGGATCGGTTCCTTCATACTTTGTAAACGTTAACAGGTTTTCGCCGGAGATATACACTACTAAACCTTTTGATGCAATGCGGCGTGTGATCGCTTGCGGCAATGTATAAGAGAGCGTAACATTTTTCAAACGCAGATAAGATGCATCCATGAGATAGTAGGTTGATGCTGCATAAGCACCCACACCTGTATAACCTGCTGTATAAATGCCGGGCAATGTATTACTGCGGTTTTGCGGCGTCCATGCATTGCGCCATTTTGTTGTTGGCGGCGTTCCCTGCATAAACGGATCAACACCCCAGTTGTTTACACGATTTTTCAAACCTTCAACACCCTGGAAGAAGAACGTCAACGAAAGATCTTTATAATCAACATGACCACCGAATGAATAAATAAAATCAGGATAAGCGCCACCTACTACAACACGGTCATTTGCATCAACACGCTTATCACCATTTATATCTTTCATTTTCAAGTCACCAGCTTTGGGCGAAGTATTCAATGCATGCACAGGCACATTGGAGTTGCCAATATCTTCCACCTGGAAAATGCCATCCCATACATAGAGATAGTGTGCATCATAAGGCAAGCCTACCTGGCGGATGCTGCTGCCTAATGATGGAGTGATGATCTGATCAACTCTGTTTTTAGCAGTAGAAATATTCCCATTCAAACCATACGATACTTTACCAATTCTGTATTCATGACGAACATCCACTTCAATACCTTTTGAATGCATGCGACCATTATTGGTTGTCGGGCCACTCAAACCAAGACTTGCCGGTACAGGAATAGCAGAAAGGATATCATAGGTTTGTTTTTTGAACCAATCGAATGTAATGCCGAACAATCCTTTATAAATATCAAGATCAAAACCAATGTCGGTGATCTTAGTCGATTCCCAACGGATACTCTGATCTCTGAATGCATTCAATACTGCACCTGATACCGGCGTGGTATTACCAAACGGATAACTTACGTTCAACGACAACACATCCTGGTAAGGATAGTTACCAATATCCTGGTTACCTAACACACCATACGAAACACGCAGTTTTAAATTGTCGATCCATTTTACATTATCAATGATAAAGTCTTCCCTGCTTGCCAACCAACCTGCAGATACTGATGGGAACAAACCCCAACGATAATCGGGTGATACTCGTGAAGTACCATCGTAACGGAGATTTGCTTCAAACAAATATTTTCCTTTGTAATCATAGTTCACACGACCAAATACCGATTGCAATGCAGATTCATTTGTTCCGGGCAAACCTGGTAAACGAGGATAAGTATTATTCACTGCTTCACCTGTTGAAGTATAACCAGAAATTTCCTGGATGGTAGATGACACCCCATTGAATCGGCGGCCACGCAACCCTTGTGATTTGCTGAAGAACTGTTCATAACCAACCAATCCTTTTACGGAATGATCGCCAAAGTATTTATTGTAGGTAAGTGTTGAATAGATAGTTGGTGAAATAACTTTTGAATACTGATCCGTTACACCAACAAGATCAGGACCAAGATTAAACACTTCGTAATCACTATTTCCAGCATTCCTCACTTGTGTGTAAAACGATTGGTATGGATGCTGGTACATTTTATAATACTCATCCACATAGTTCACTGCAAATTTTGTTGACCACGTAAAGTTTTGCAGAAACTTTACATCCATATATGCCTGTGCATTGAGGTTGTATTCTTTTGTATTCTGCCAACCCATTTCAAATGCTTCCTGTGCATTCCTGTTCTTTCCTTCGTTTACATACGCTTTCGATGCAATGCGACCGCTACCATCAGGTAAGAATGGACCGATCAACGGACCGGCTGCATATACCAATAATGCAACGTTCTCACTGGTAAATGGAGGTTCCTGCCTGTTCTTATAGGTCATGTTCATAACTGTACCTATTATTACAGATTTGCTTAACTGCGATGTGTAGTTGAACATTAAATTATAACGCTTGAAATTATACACAGGCAACATGGCATCCTGATCGAGATAACTTCCTGAAAGGTTATAAGTGCTCTTATCTGTACCACCCGATACAGATAGATTGTGATTTGTTACAAATGCAGGTTGGAAATAATAATCCATTGCATTGAAGTTGGGATAGCGGTTACGATCAGTTGCATTCCTGTACTTTTCAATTTCCGCCACATCATATTTAAATGCAACACCACTTCTTGTAGCGGCTGCATTGTACATTTCCATATACTCAGGAGAGTTCGTGATAAAGTCAGGCAATTCTGTTGGCGAGTGACGGGAGAAGTTTGCGGAGTAAGTAATGACCGGTGCACCTTTCTTACCTTTTCTTGTTGTAACAAGCACAACACCATTTGCTGCTCTTGAACCATAAATAGATGCTGATGCTGCATCTTTCAACACCGTAATGTTTTCAATATCGTTTGGAGAAAGATTGTTCAAACTACCGATCACACCATCGATCAATACCAATGGTGATGTGCTTGTTGAAAATGAACTTCTTCCTCTTATTAATAAGTTAGGGTTATCTCTGCCGGGTTCCGATGACGGTTGCGTTACCTGCAAACCTGTTACTCTTCCTTGTAATAAGTTTGCTGCGTTTGGTGCAGGGCGTCTTGTTAATACATCGCCCGGTACACTTACAACTGCACCTGTTAAATTTCCTTTTTTCTGTGAACCATAACCAACCACAACAATGTCGGACATGGTTCCTGCTGATGATTTTAATTGTACTGATACATTTGATTTACCTGTGATCAACACTTCCTGTTCTTCATGACCTACATAAGAAAAAACAAGTGTTGTTACGTTAGCTGAAACCTGGATAGAAAAGTTACCATCGTTATCTGTAAGTACAGATATGGATGTTCCTTTTGCTGTAACCGTAACACCTGCCAAAGGTTCATTATTCTGATCGGTTACTTTTCCTGTTACTGCGTTTTGTTTTGCTTCTTTGAATGATGTAAACTCATTCGCTAATGGAGTTGGGTTTGACAAGCCTTGGTGGTATAGGCAAAAAGCTATACCTACGGCAAACAATTGTCGTCTCATGGCAGAATCGTTTAATGTTTTAGTTTACTTAGAAAATCTTTACCTGAATGATTGAAGTTGAGATAAAGTTAGAAGCACACGCAAACGATTGCAATGTACTTATCAACTAAAAAGATGGAAGATTTTACTTTTTTATTTTTGCTGTAATGCTTGCTGCATCAGCATTTGCAGAAAGCAAAAGAGGTTTGCAATTTTTGCAAACCTCTTTTGTAAGAATTTATTTGAAGAAAAATTATCACTCGCCTTGAAATACTTTTTTCAAGTACGCTGTGTTAGCACCATAGTTATATCGTGGATCAGTCGGCTTGCGTGCATCTCTGCTGCGTTCAATCACCAACCATCCGCTCCAGCCCATTTCATCTAAACATTTTTTTACTTTATACAGATCGAGCTGCGGATCATTTTGCAACCACACACTGTCTTTGTTGGTTGCATGAATCATGCTGATGCGATCTTTGCCGAGTATTTTTAATTCACTGATGAGATCTCTGCCTTCTTTCAGCGGATTAGAAAAGTTGAAATAAATTTTTATTGCCGGTGAACCGATCTGTTTCAACAGCTCTACTTCTTCTTTTGCGGTAAGTGATGTTTCAATGCCGATGATCACTCCTGCTTCCTCCGCCATTTTACCTGCTACTTTCAAACGTGCAATCACTGAATCACGAATAGCTGGATTCTTTTTGATATCGCATTGCACACCCAATGGTAGGAATGCATGTTTTACATTCATCAGCTTCATGGTTTTGATACAGTCTTCAATGCTGCGAATGTATTCTGCTCTTCCGCAAAATGATTGTGCATAATAACCCGTCATCGCCAAACAGAATATTTCTACTTTCTTTTCTTTTGCTGTTTTGATGAATTGATTGCGTACACTATCAATCAATAATTGATTATCGAAAGTTGGACGATTACCTAAACCTCCCATATCAACCTCAAGTCCATCGGCTTTTAACTCTGAAGCGAAAGTGATGGCACTAAGTTTCTGACGCTTCAATAACATCAGATCGATCAAACCAATTTTATAGCGCTGATTGGTTCTTGCTTTTTCTATTTCTTCTGCAAATACACGCTCTAGATTTTCAAAACCTTTTACAGCATGTGCAGGTAATTTTTCTCCGTTGTCACCAAACACAAACAAACTCTTTTCGGGTTCAATGGTAATTTTCGTTTCATCAATCTTGCCGTTTGCATCCTGGATGGCTTTGATGTTTAATCCCAGCTGCTTTGCCATGAACTCATACACAGGTGTGCGTTTGGTAATTCCGAAATCATGCTTGTCTTGCGGCAAGTGCACATTGCTTACATTTTCTTTTTTGTTGTACCAGCTGTACATCGTTTGCAGATAAGGGAAATCATGTTCGGGCATTTTATCTGTCCAGTCGCCGCCATCGCTAACAATTAACTGCGGACGAGGTGCTGCCATAGCCGCAATCTCTACATTATTTGTACGGCCACCACATGCATGAATGTTCATGCCACTTTCGCAAGGACAACCACCATAGAAATAAGAGGACAAGGAAACAACAGGTGCTGATACTTTAATACGATCATCCAATGCTGTCAACAATACGGTGTGACTGCCGCCGCCTGAACCACCGGTGATGCCTACACGATTTGCATCGGCTTCTTTTAAACTCAATAAATAATGTAATATGCGGATGCCACCCAATGCCTGGATGGTCATGGCTAAACTTCTGCGATGATCTTCACTCTTGAACTGTAACAATGATTCGCCCCATGCAAACAGATCATAACTGAATGCGATAGCTCCCATCTTTGCCATTGCTGCACAACGCAATTGGCAATCGGCACGGTAACGTTGTTTATCCCAATGACCATCGGGATTTAAGATAACGGGAATTTTGCCTTTAAACTTTAATGGTTTGTATAATGATCCGTTGATCCAAACGCCGGGTAAAATTTCAATAGCAACATTTTCTACAGTGTAACCATCGAAGATGCGTTTCGCTGTAACGATTGGTTTTGTTGTTGGCGCTGCTGGCAGATGATCTAACTGTAATGCTTCTTTTAAACAGGGTTTTAATTCGGCTTTGCGTTTTTCCCACTCTTCTACTGTTTTGTATTGTGCAGCGATGCGATCCATTTCAGCCCAGCCTTCTTCTATCGGCCAGCGATAATATTCATATGCACTCAGTTTATATTGCTTGTCTTTTTCTTTCTTCACTTTTAAATCGAGTGGCTTCAGAATATTGTCAAGTGTTACTTCCACATCAGGACGATATTTCCATTCGGCATAGGTAACCGTTTTGTTCTTCACCAGGTTTTCATCGATCTTTATGGTAACGCCGTATTTCTTTTGCACATCGTTCAATACTTCTTTTAATGGCTTGGCGTATTGTTGATCGGTGTTGAGTTGTGCATTGGAGTTGAACCACAGAGACACGAAGACACAGAGAAGAAGAATAGGTTTCACGCAAAGGCGCAAAGAAAATAAGGACGCAACGTTTTTCGAGAAGTCTTCCTTTTTACTTTGCTCCTTTGCGGCTTTGCGTGAAAAAAAAGATGAATCATGCAATGCAGTACAAGAGTGCGACGCAACGATGATGCTATAAAAAACTGAAGTTGATTTCATAATTATCCATTTTTAATTATGCCGATTTGCTTTCCAACTGCTGTACAACAAATTTGGCTCAAGTACAGGTTTTGGAAAAAACAAACTGGCGATATAACCAACCACGATCACAACCAAATGACTGTACACGCCAAGCATGAGTTTATGATGTGTGAAATTAAAATTACCTAAATCGAGTAAGAGTTTCGGCTCCTTTACACCAATGGGCGTGCTGGTTAAGAAAGCCCATGCAGTAAACAAAATACAAGTAATGATACCAATGTTTACACCTTGACGATTTGCTCTTGCACTAAACAAACCCAACAGAAAAATACCGACAATACCACCGGAGAAAATAGCATAAATGGTGAAGATAACACCCAACACACCTTCGTTGCCCAATACAAGATAGAGTGCGCCGATGGCAATAGAAATTAATCCCGATAACACCACAAAGGTTTTACTCATGTAGAGATATTCTTTATCTGTTTTCTTTGGACGTAGTTTTTTATAATAATCCTGCATGCCAACTGCTGCAAGCGAATTAAGATCGGCACTGAGACTACAAATAGCAGCAGAGATGAGTGCTGCAACTAAAAAACCAATGACACCGGTTGGCAACTCCGTCATAATAAAATGCGGGAACACTGCTTCGGCCTTCATGCCTTCGGGTAAATTGTTTTGTTTATAAAAAACAAACAGGGCTGTGCCGATGAACATAAAGATCGTCCAGATAGGAACGGTTAATGAAATACCAAGCAACGATGCTTTCTCCGCTGCACGATCTGATTTTGCTGTGAGATAACGCTGCACCACTGTTTGATCGGTTGCATATTTCTGAATAGCATAGAAAGCACCGTTAATGATCATAACAATTAACGTGAGTTGATCGAAGCGAAAATCATAAGGGCCAAAACCTGTGCGGTTGTTTTCACTTGCAACTTTAATTGCTTCGGGTACACCTCCGTTGATAGAAAACAATAACACGCCTAAACAGATGATACCACTTGCAAACAACATGAAACCCTGGAACACATCGAGCCAGATAACAGCCTGCATACCTCCTTTTAAATTCACCAACACCAATACAAAACCAACAACCGCAAGAATGAGGTACGGACTGATGGTTGTCATTTCATGAATGGCCACGGCAATTAAAAACAACACGGTGCCCATACCTGCAAACTGTCGAATAATAAATGAAGACGAACTATAGTAACGTGCAAAACCACCAAAACGTTTTTCAAAATATTCGTAGGTGCTTAATCCAATTACTTTGCGGAAGAGTGGAACAATAAACCAGATTGTTCCTAATAAAACGATGGGCACCATTAAACCTTGTACTAGTAAGACCCAGTTGCTGGTATAACCTTGTGCCGGATAACCAAGAAATGTTACACTGCTGATGAGTGTGGAGAGTAATGACAACCCCAATGCCCATGCAGGGAAATTGCCCTTCGATAAAAAATATTTTTCTGTTGTATCCTGTCGCTTGGCAAAACGAAAGCCGAGATAAAGCGTAATGCCTAATACCAGCAGGATGATGCAGTAATCAATAAAATGTAAATGGTTCATGGACGAATCGTTATGTGGTGCTGTGCTCACACCTGCCCGACTAACATCGTTCAGGCGGGGATTGCACTGATGAACACAGATTGTTTTATGCTATTGACTAAACAGTTGTTTTATTTCATTGCTTAATTCGTAACTACCGGGTTTAACCGTGATGTATAAATTATTTGCTTTCATCCGCACCACTCCTCTCGTTAATTCCTGCAACGGAGAAAGCTTTGTAATATTCAGTTCATTTAAAATAGCTGTTGCAGTTGAGCCGCCTTCGATGAACAGTTCTTTGATCTGTTGCTCTTCCACTACCTGCTTTACCAACTTTGCCATGTTGTTACGTAGTGTTAGAGCAGATACATGTTCAGTCAATTCTTCTTTCTTTACTGCAATGATGGCTTTCTGTTCTTTTGACAATACATTTCTGCATTGCTGCCACCACTCTTCTGTTACTGCTCCATCATTTGTGCTGATCTCTTTTCCTACATACAATACCACTTCACTTCGTTCACTTACTTCTTTGATATAGTTTATCGACTTTTCATAAGCTGTACCACACACATACAAAAAAGGTTGCAGCAGTTGAAAAACTTCTTGTTGCTTCAATTCAAAACGTTGTTCCAGCAATGCTGTATAAAAATCGCCAGCACCTGCCAGTACAAATTCATCGTTCATCTTTGCAGCCCATGCCTGCACATCTGCATCAGTTGTTGCTTCGCCAACAATAAATCCTGTTGCAGGAAGTTCGTTGTTGTGTTGCCGCACTTCTGCTTCTTTGTTCAGTATTTGCTTCACCAAAGAACTCTTTACAGGAAACTCGGGATCGCTTGCAAAACCTGTTTCGCTGATGAGTGTTCCCTCCACATAATACATTCCGTTGCTGATGGTTCTGTTCAAAGATGGATTTGCAGGAAGAATGAATGCTTTGCTTTTCTGCATCAACTGCATCTGAACTCTCAGTTCATCCAACACATAACCACGCAAGACCGAATCGATCTTTTTGTAAACAAGCGATGGTTTTAATTGTAACACTTGCTTTACTGCTTCTGCTGTTTTTTCCAAAGCAGCAGTTTTATTCAAAGAGCGACTATCAGTACTAACAATCACCACATCTGCATCTGTTGCAGCAACATCAGCCGTACATAATTCTACTTTCAGTCCGTAACGCAGACTGATGCCAGCTAACTCAGCGGCTCCTGTAAAATCATCGGCTATTATCGCAATCATTTGATGAACGCAAATTGTTTTTCTTTTTTATTCCACGGGTTGAAACCCGTGGCCATTCATTCACCACTCTCTACTTGCTACTCACTACTCACCGTGCTTACTCAATTGCACCGCACTTTCTATCGCCAAGACCATTGCATCGGCACTTGCAATGCCTTTGCCTGCAATTTCAAATGCAGTGCCATGATCAACTGATGTGCGTACAATGGGCAGACCCAATGTAATGTTCACACCTTTCACACTATCCATTTGTTGCTTTTCTGCATTCCATTTAAAACCTGCAAGCTTGAACGGAATATGTCCCTGGTCGTGGTACATAGCCACTACACCTCCGTATGCACCCATTGCTGCTTTCGCAAACATGGTATCGGGTGGTACCGGGCCTTCCACATCGTAACCGAGTTGTCTTGCTTCCAACACAGCCGGTAAAATTTCTTCATCATCTTCAGTGCCAAACAAACCACTATCACCCGCATGTGGATTTAAACCGGCTACACCTATTTTCAAATTTGTTTTTCCGAGGCGTTTCAATCCGTCAACAATCAATTCAATTACCTGGATGATGCGTTCTTTCTTCACCAAGTCACATGCTTGACGCAACGATACATGCGTGCTTACATGGATCACATTGATATTATCTTCCACCAGCAGCATAGCATACTTTTTTGTGCCGGTGTAATGCGCATAGATTTCTGTATGTCCGGCAAAATGATGACCGGCTTCGTTGATTGATTTTTTGTTGATGGGACCTGTTACTGTTCCATCAACTTCTTTCGCCATTGCAAGTTCAATTGCTTTCTTCACCGCCTGGAAAGAAGCTTCACCACACATGGCGTTGATCTTTCCAAACTCCAGCTTCATTATATCTGTAATGCCGAGGTCGTACACATCAATTATTCCTAATTCAAATTTTGCATCCGCCACGTTTGCTACGGCGTTCACTTTTGCATTGAGTTGCAGTTTATCAATGATCTGTTGAAACACGACAGTATCGCCTATCAACAATGGTTTGCAGATATCGTAGGTCTCTTTTTGTAACAATGCTTTTACCGCAATCTCGGGACCGATACTTGCAGGGTCACCCATTGTAATGGCTAAAACTGGTTTGTTCATCTTCTGCTATTTATTCAACCGCCGTCGGGGCTTTAGCCGCCAACGGGGTTACTTAATTTTTTAAATGCGTTAATCAAATTACTTTTCTCTTCTTCACCTAATGTCTGCAACGGTGGCATCACCACATCATCACAAATTCCTTTATACTGCATCACTGCTTTCAATGCCCACAAACTTTCGCCCAAGGTTTTTCCGCCCTGGTATAAATTACCATACACATCACTCAGCTTTTGCATCTCGAATGCTTTTGCATGATCGCCTGCATCAACGGCCTGCAGCATGTCTTCATAAATTTCCGGCATCAGGTTTCCAGTGCTTGGTATCAAACCATCACTGCCGCCTATCAAAGCTTCAGCCGACTTTGCAGCCCAACCGAGAAAATGACCAAAGTCTTCTCTGTCTTTCCACAAGGCCAATGATTGTGCTAAGCGTTCATCGCTGCGTTCAGAATCTTTTGTTGCAATGATATTTGAGTGATGACTCAATTCATCGATCAACTGCAACGGAATACTCATGTGTGTGGTTGCAGGAATATTATAAATGATCACCGGCAAAGGCGAAGCATCAGCCAGTGTTTCAAAATAAATTTTCATCTGCGTTTCTGTCAACACATAGTACGAAGGCAGAGTTGCTGCAACCGCATCAACAGCGTTATCAGCACAATACTTTGCAAAGTAAATTGATTCGTTGAGGATGTTCGATGAAATACCTGCGTACAAAACTGTTCCTGCCTGTTTATGCTTTGCGGCAGCTTTTACATATTGTTCTTTTACGTCAGCAGGCAACGATGCTGATTCACCAGTTGTACCTAAGATGAACGGTGATATGTTATGCTGATAAAAAGAGTTGAACAGGTTGGCAACAGCTGCAACATCGATCTGCAATTGTTTTGTAAGCGGCGTTACAGCCGGAACAATTACTCCTGAAAATTTCTTATTCTTCTTCATCAAAATGCCGATTTAAAAATTGCCACCGCATCCTGCTCGGTAATTTCCCGTGGATTATTTTTCAGCAAGCGTTGAATCTTCATCGCTTCACTCGCCATTTGCGGAATGGTTTCTTCTTTCACACCTACTTCTTTCAATGTAGTTGGAATACCGCAGGCTTTGTTCAGTTCTTTTATCTTCTCCACTCCTGCTTTGGCAGTTGTCCATGCATCGGCTTCACGTATGCAGCCCAATGCAACAGCCACATCTGCATAACGATCTACTGCTGCCACAATATTATACTCCATCACATAAGGCAATAACACAGCGTTAGATAAACCATGCGCCAAATGATACATACTTCCCAATGGATACGACAATGCATGCACAGCGGCAGTATTCACCGGACCTAAACAAAAGCCACCATACAAACTACCCATTGCCACTTTTTCTCTTGCATTGATATTACTGCCATCTTTCACTGCTGTTTCAATATATGCAGCGATCAACCGCATACCTTCGTATGCAAACAAATCAATAAACGGTAATGCAAATTTGTTGGTATAGGCTTCGAGGCAATGTGTTAACGCATCCATGCCTGTTGCTGCAGTAATTGCAGGAGGGACAGAAACCGTTAATAACGGATCAACATATACAATATCAGGAACAAGGTAAGGACTGATAATTCCTTTCTTCTGGTTATCTGCATCATCAACAAAAATAGCATTGGGCGATACTTCGCTACCTGTGCCCGATGTTGCAGGAACACAAATGAGTTTTTTCTTTCTTCCTTTCAACAAACCAATGCCCACATATTCACGCAACTGCTGTTCATTCTCTAACTGTGCAGCTACGAGTTTGGCTATATCCAATACACTGCCACCCCCAATACCAATCACCACATCGGGATTGAACGGTGTTACCTTTTTCATCAATGTTTCAAAATCGCTGAAGCTTGGTTCAGCAACAATGGATGTATCCGTAACACATTTTATTTTTTGTGCAGTGAGTTTTGCAGTAAATGTATCAATGATCTTTTGCAACGGATCGATGGTAACAATAAAAACTTTTGTTGGCTGCAATGCCACTACATCATCGATCAACTGTTCAAATGTTCCGTTACCTGTTACCAGTTTGCCCGGAAAAAAAATACGCAATGGAAGCTCTGCCATGTTCTTTGTTTAATACACTGTTTCCTCTAAACTGTTTGTTCCTGCAATGGAAGCAATATCTACTTGCTGAATGCCCAGTTTTTCGCACCAATGCTGGAAACGATCGTATATATCATCTAATGTTTGTCGTTGTTCGGGTGTTAACTTGGTTGCAACGGCACGGCTAATGGTTCGTACAGGCAATCCTCTCTTCTGTAAAAAATATTTCGAACACATGGGGTATGCAATATGAATGAGCGGATCAACTTTTGTCAACTCCTCCTGCAACCATTTTACTTCTTCCTGCTTATCGGGATTGTTTGCATTGTTCACCATCCACACCATTACTTCCGGATAAAAATTTCCGGAGATAGATGACATACCTTTTGCGCCCATCTGCACACTGTACATGGCATTGGGTGTATGTGCATCGTAAAACTCCAGTTGGTTATTTGTTTCTTTTAAAATATCCAGCTTGGCTTTTACATTCTCTAATTGAATGGATGTGTCCTTGTGATAAATAAGTTTGTTGGCTGATAGTAATTGACGAAACACATCGGGACCAATGATGCGTTTGTAAGGCGCCGGGCATTCATACATACCCAACGGAATATTACCTGTTGCCAAAAACATTTGTTCAAAATTGCGGAGCAAAACTTCATCACTGTCTTCTTCTTTTGCAAAATGACCAGTGATCATAATAGCTGCATCAATACCCGTATCGTAGATCTTTTTTGTGAACTGTGCTTTATCGGCAATGGTCAATCCAAACGAACCGGTTGCCACAACGGGTACTCTTCCCCGCACTTGTTTTACAATATGCTCCGTTAATTCGAGACGCTCATTTTCTGTTATGCTGAACATTTCGCTGCTGAGACAGTTGGCGAAAAAACCTTTTACACCTGCAGCTAAATAAAACTCAACGAGTATGCTTACTACATCCAGATCAACCTCTGCTTTGAGATTGTAAGGGGTGATCATAACCGGGACAAACTTCTTTTCCTCCATGGCAAGACATTTAGGGGTTAAATTTTCTACATTTCGTCTGCATGAGAAATGCTGAATCTTGCTATTCTGCTGTATTATTTTCCTGTTTGCGTTGCAGCAGGCGTGTTGCCAGCAAACCCGCAAGGAAAATAGAGAGCGTACCAACCACAATGATCATATTCTTATGCAGCGGATTTCGTAAGAACGCATAGTTTTCATTGAGCTTTCCGGAGAAGGTCATCCATAGGATCACAATAATACCAATGATAACGGCCGTAATGGCTGCGGCATTTTTTGTTTGCCGGCTGATGAGTCCGAGCAAGAACAAACCCAGCATACCTCCTGCAAAAATACCACTCAGCTCCCACCAGATATCAAGCAGACTTTTTGCACCGATCATAGCCAGGCCGGTACACAAACCAATTACGCCAAATACAATGGTTGATACGTGCAACAGATAAAGTTTGCGTTTATCGGTAATATCGGGTTTGAAATATTTCTGGTAAATGTCAACAGTGAACACCGTGGCCGATGCATTCATATTACTGCTGATGGTACTCATGGCAGCCGATAACAATGCAGATACGATCAACCCAACTAATCCTGTTGGAATATTGTTCACCATAAAAAATGGTAATACTTTATCGCCATAATCGGCAGGTGCTAATGTTGCAGCTAATTGTTGTGCTTCGGGTGAAGTTGCGGCTACCCCTAACCGTTCGGCTGCTACCTGCAGTTTCACCGGATCGATCAAACCGGGTTGTGTTTGATAGAATGCATACAAGGCTGTGCCGATAATGAAGAACAACAACGATGCAGGCACATACATCCACACACATAACCAAACCGATTTTGCTGCCTGCTTTGCTGTTTGTGCAGTATGATAGCGTTGAATATAGTTCTGATCCATCCCGAAATTATTCAGGTTGATAAAAAAACCATAGAACAACACTACCCAAAAAGTTGATTGTGTAAAATCGGGCGACAAACTGCCGAGACTGAATTTATCATCGGCTTTTGCTACATCAACAATAGCAGAAAAACCACCGGGCAGATCTTTCACAATTAAAAACAAGATCAATAATGCGCCGAGTGTTTTGATGATGCCTTGTGCCACTTCTGTCCAGATCACAGCTTCCATACCACCAAGCACAGTGTAGATGATGATACAAATGCCCATCACGATCATGATGGATTGCATGCTGAAACCCGTAAGTGCCTGCAAGCTTAATGCAATACCAAAAAAGATAGAACCCATGCGTGCAAACTGTGTCAACAAAAAACAAACAACAGCGTATGTTCTTGCCCATGGACCAAAACGTTTTTCTAAATGTGTGTATGCTGATATTTCGCCGGTGCTTCTGTAAAAGGGTACAAAATATTTTGATGCTACCCATGCAGCCAACGGCATGGAAATGCTGAACACAAATGCATTCCAATTACTGCCGAATGCTTTGCCGGGCACGCCTAAAAAAGTATTGCTGCTTAAAAATGTTGCGTAGATAGAAAGACCGATGGCCCAGCCGGGAATACGACCCGATGCTTTGGTAAACTGATCGCTGTTTTTGTTCTTGCGTGAAAAATAAAATCCAATGCCCACCATGGCAAGCATGTACAGTGCAATTACTGCAAGATCGATAAATGGCAAATTGTGCATCGTTATCTTTTTACCACGGAGACGCAAAGACACAGAGAAAAGAACTTAGTGATTGCTTTGTGCCTCCGTGCCTCTGTGGTTCAATTAATCATCCGTTGTTTTTCCTTCATTCGCTTTCACTCCCGGCCATTGCTTATTCACAATTTCTTTCAACTCCAGTTTGCTTGGATCAACCACCACATGTTTCACTTTCTCTCTTCGCCATGTATAAACAATATGCACCAGTCCATCTTTTGTTTGTATCACCGATGGATAAGAATACTGACTGATAGGCGAATCTTCCAGTATCAATGCAGCACTCCACACTTTACCATCTTTTGTTACAGCTACATTCAACGGTGTACGTGGACCTTTACCACCCACCCACGACGAATTAGGTAGATTATGATTGTACACCAGCAAATGTCTTCCATCTTTCAATGTTACCGCATCTGTTCCTGAATTATTATTTGGTAACGGCGATGCCTGCATGGTGCTCCAAGTTTTACCGCCATCACTGCTCCAGCTTTCGTTGAGTGAGTGATTACGGCTGCGACAAAGTATCTGCAAACGACCATCTGCATATTTTAAAATACTTGGCTGAATGGCCTGCAAAATTTTCGGATCGTTGATAGGGCCTGTCTTCGTCCATGTGCGACCGTTATCGCTTGTGAATTCGATATGTGCTTTCCATCCACCTACTTCTGTACTGCTTGGGCAATACAACACACCGTTGATCAGTTCCGGTTTGTTTTTGATAGGACCTAAAAATCCTTGCGGCAATGCTTCCCGTTCGCTCCAGGTGTGTCCGTTGTCTTTGCTGCGTTTCATCCAGCCTGTCCATCCCGCAACGTTGGGGCCTATTTTATAAAACAATAACAACTCACCATTCGGTGCATAAAACAAAACAGGATTGTAGGTTGAATAACGCAAGGTATCATTCATTACACCATCCGCAACTTTTGCAGGTGCAGTCCATTTACCATTTTTATAATGACTTGTCCAGATGCACACATCTTTGTTGCCTTCTTTCGTACCACCAAACCATGCAGCGATCAACCCTTCGGGTGTTTCTTCAATTGTTGCGGCATGACTTTCGGGGAATGATGCACGTTCGAAAATAAATTCATCTTTCACAATTCCTTTTTTGAATTTCTTGTTACGGATGAATGTGTAGTTACCCGATGCAATTTCCAACACAACTGCTCCATCATCTTCTTTTATGAATTTGATGTCTTTGCTGTTGGCGATAGCAACTCCGCTTTCGGTGATTTCTTCTACACTGTTTGCAGGAATATAAACTGTTGCAGATGTATTGGCAGGTATGCTGATCTTCCATTCAAATTGCTCGATAGAATTTTTCCATTCGCTTTTGATCAATCCATGAAAACTGTTGTACGATGCTTTTACAAAATCCAAACCTGCAGGAATCGTTGGTTTCATAATGATCTTCTTAAAAGCAACATCTGTTTTATTCGTACGGATGCCTGCAAGATTTTCATAGAACCAGGTCAGCAGATCACCCAACAACATCACATGATTCTGACTGTTCATACCGGGATCAGCCGTATTGCCATTCCACAATTCCCAAATAGTAGTAGCACCATTTTCTGCCATATAACCCCAGCTCGGATAAGTTTTGTTCGAAGCCATGATATAGGCCATGTCTGCATAACCATATTCCGTTAATCCACGCATGATCCATTGCGAACCAATTAAACCCGTACTGATATGCCCATGATTTTCTACATGCACTTTAATGCGGATCTTATCAAACACAGGCCCACGCAATGAATCCGGACAAATACCAAAGTACAAAGGCAAGAGGTTTGCAGTAACTGTATTGTTGCTGTATTGTTTCAGTTTTGGATTATAAAATGTTTGTTGAAAAGCAGTGCGGATGCTGTCACTCAACAAACCATAATAGTTTGCATCTTCTTTGTTGTTGGTAATATTGGCAAAGCGTTGCATATACGAAAGCAACTTGTAATAGTAAGCTGTCGCAATAAGTTTACCATCGGTTAAACGGTTACTGTCTTTTGCATGAATAAGATTCAGGCTTTCAGGCGGCACACACCAATCGCCATATTTATCACGGGTGATGATGTAATTCTTCATGTACTTGCTCTTCATGTACATCATCCATTTTTTCATGGATGGATAATGTTTCTGAATCGGCGTAACATCACCAAACTGGTTGTATAAATTATTTGTGACGAAGAAGTACGCAGCAGGCCATGTAACATCATCGCTGTAATAATTCCAGAACGCAGGCGCCACATCAGGAATACTTCCTTCATCCGTTTGGCTGTCTTCAATATCCTGCATCCACTTTGCATACAACGTCGCATTGTTGAACACATAACTTTCGCCTTGTGAACCAACCGTACGATCACCTAACCAGGGTTGACGTTCGTTGCGCTGCGGACAATCAACCGGCATGCCTTTGTAATTCGATGCAATGCCCCACCATGCGTTTTGATAAATACGATTGAGTGTTGCGTTTGCTGTTTGAAATGATCCTGTTGTTTCCAATGCATCATACACAAGCTTGCCTTCAAACTGGTTAATGGTTGGTGTGCCGGGGAATGTTGATACCTCCACATAACGAAAACCATTGTACACAAAAGAAGGTTGCCATACTTCGTTGCCTGTTCCTTTCAATGTATAAATGTTGGTCACTTTTGCATCACGAAGATTCGCTACAAAAATTTCTCCGTTCGATTGTAAGCTCTCTGCAAAACGAAGTGTCACCTTCTCTCCTTTTTTGCCGTTGATGTTTTGCAGTTTGATCCATCCTGCAAAATTCTGTCCCATATCAAGTATATATTTTCCGCCGGCAGTTTTTTTAATGGAAACAGGTTTGATGGTTTGCATCACTTTCATTGGTTGGCTCATTTGCGCTACCAACTTTCCGGTTGGCGCTTCTACCAATTCAGGTTGCATCCATTTTGTATCGTTGAAACCTGCATTCGTCCAGCCAATAAATTCTTTGCGTGCATCATACTCTTCACCATCGTATTCATTATTGCTGCGGATAGGCCCATCCACATTCAGCTTCCAGCTTTCATCACTCACAATGGTTTTGCTTGTACCATCTGTGTATTCAATCTCCAACTGCAACAACAGTTTGGGCATTCCAAAGGTGTTATGCTTATGCGTTTTGTAATTCTGACGCATAGTAAAGAAACGGCCATTGCCCAATACAGTTGCAACAGCATTCTTTCCTGCTTTGATCTGCTGCGTTACATCATGCGTGTTGTAGAAATAAGTTTTGCGATAATCAGTCGGGTTTGGTGCCAGCACCTGGTCACCGATCTTTTTACCGTTGATGTACAGTTCATACATACCAAGCCCCGATAAATAAATCGTTGCACGTTTTACCGTTGCTGCACTTTGAAATTCTTTGCGCAGGTATCTTGCACTTAAGCGGCTCCATTGTGTAACGCTGTCCCACTCCGATGCTCTATCGTAACCGATCCATTTTGCTTTCCATAAATCGTTTGTAAGTCCGGTTGAAAAGAAAGCTGTTTGTGTGACTGTTGCTTTGCCTTTATTTGTTTGTATCAATACTTTCCAGAAATATGTTTTTCCAGGTTTCAGCTCAGCACCCTTGTATTGTACATGCAATGATTGATTGCTGTTGATGTTGCCGGAGTTCCAAACATCGCCTTTGTTTTGCTGCAGATTTTGTGCAGTGCTGCTCACCAATACCTGGTAGCTCGTTTGTACTACGTTACGTTGATTACTTTGCAACTGCCAGCTGAGGCGTGGTTGTTTTGTTTCAATGCCCAATGGATTCAGCAGCATTTCGCAACGGAGATTGGTAACAGTTACCTGTGCTGATAATTGCTGAATGGAAACAAGAAGAACAAGTATCGTTATTAACTTTTTCATTTTACTGTGCAGAGAAGTTAAAGTATAAGTTGATGTGTAAAGCCCTTGACGGATCTTTTTCGTAATCGTAAAAAATATTCTTACTGCCCATGGGGCCTGTTGTTTCGTTGCGTTGCGTTTTACTGCCGATGCTGCTGATGCCCTGCATAAAAGAAATATCACCTGTTGGAAACAGCGGTTCATAATTATGCCACTGATCAGTTTTCCAGGCAGGTGTAAACAGTCGCAGGAACAATCCTTCGTTTTCTGTTACAACAGTGAAACGGTTTGTTTTGGTGAAGAAGTGTCCACCATAGAAATTTGAATGATACCCTTTGAACTCAGGATAGATCCACGGCGCCTCACCTGTTTCGGTATTGTTGTACGTTTTACTCCACACGCCAAACTGGTTTCCTTTCAAACGGTTTTTCCATACACGATAAGGACCATCGCCCATGTAGGTTACTGATTGAATTTCTTTTTCAGGGAAAGAAAAATTGATGCCTGCAAAATTGGTGAAGTAAGCAGCAGGAAAATAATTCACCTGCAACTGCACCCAACCTGAAGGATAGATCGTCCACTTGAGTGTATTGTAACTTTCTTTCTGGTTGAAAGAAGATTCCAATACAAGATTGTTTCCTTCTTTATACTGTTTAAAAGATTTGAAATTATTTACACCATCTTGTAAAACGGGACCGTTGTTAAACGGTAATTCACCTTTACTATTCTTCACCGAAACAAGTAAGCCGTTATTTTTATTCAATACAACCGCTACATCTTTTACTGCAACTGTGAGCAATGAATCTTTTTCTGAAGTATTGATTGGATTGTTTCCTTCTTTTACAATCATTCTTGCGCCTGTTGTTGCAGGACTACTGATGGGGAAACTCCAGGTAAACAATTCTTTTTGATAACGGTCTTTCACCGTTACATACAGCACATCATAATTTTTCCAGTCAGCAGGTAACGGAATTTGTACAGTTCCTTTTGCGCCGGGTTGAATATCGGGAGCAGTTGCTTTGCCTTCTGTTTCTTTGGAAGTGGTTACATCAAAACGTTTCAACTTCCAACTGAAAGAACATTCTTTTGTATTTGTGTAATGATAACGGTTCTCAATGTTGAGTTTCCCATCAAAACCTTCAGCAATTTCTCTGCGTTCAAAAAATACCGGGCTCCAAACTTCTTTAATGGTATAAAAGCTTGCTTCCTTTTCGTGATGCGGACCAACAATACCATCTGCTGCCCGATGCTTATCGGTATCCAACGAATCGTTCTTATCTTTTCTTACAACAGCATTGTCTGCAAAGTCCCAGAGAAAACCTCCTGCACTTAAAGGGTTGTGCCACATCTTTTCCCAATAGTCTTCAATACCTGCACCATGACCACCATCAAACTGTCCGTGTAAAAATTCAGTTGGCATTACAATGTCTTTTCCATTCTCATAATTACCGATGCCATAATTGTATTCACGGTAATGCTGGGTATCAAAACCGCCAAACAATTGCCAGGGATGCACAACCGGTCGTTGCTGAATATCAAATTCGGTGAAGTATTTATCGAGTGCGAAATTGTGACCGCCTTCGTTGCCGTTTGCCCAGATAATAATAGAAGGATGATTCACATCATGATCGATCATTTCTTTCAACAACTTCTTTCCTGTCGTCTCATCGTAGTTGCCATGCCAGCCAGCGAGTTCATCCATTACAAACAAACCAAGCGAATCACACACATCCAAAAAATGATCATCGGGCGGATAATGACTCATCCGCACAGCATTCATGTTCATTTCTTTTATCAGCAATACATCTTCAATACTGATCTGTTTACTAGTTGTTCTCCCTGTCTCCGGACGAAAGGCATGACGATTCACACCTTTCATTTTCACCTTCACACCGTTTACATAAATACCATCACGCTGTTTTACTTCCACTGTGCGGAAACCGAATTGTTTTGTAACGGTGTGCAGCTCCTTTCCATTCTTATAAATGGTAATAACAGCTTTGTATAAAATTGGGGCTTCTGCATTCCATTGCTTTGGCGATGCGAATTGATTCTTTACAGTAATTCCATTGCTTGCTTTATCCCACTGCATGGCAATCGGGTTGCCAAACTTTTCAGTAAGTGAAGAATATAGTTGAAGTGTTACTGATTCAGGCGCTGCATTGGTTTGAATTTTTGCAGTAAAGTTTCCATTTACTTTTGCATCAATTGCCACCTGTTCAATATGCACTGTTGGTAATACTTCCAACCAAACCGGACGGAAGATGCCGCCAAATATCCAGAAGTCAGCTTTACGTTCTGCTTCATTCACCGATTGATTGGCTGAATGTTTGGCAACAGTTACTTCAAGCGTATTTTCTTTTCCGTAGTTGAGTAGTTTACTGATGTCGTATTTAAAAGCATAGAACGCTCCCTGATGAATTGCTCCCGCCGACTTACCATTTACTTTTACTTCTGCATCCGTCATCACGCCTTCAAACACGATATTGATGACTTTACCTTTCCAGTTGGCAGGCGCATTGAAACGATGTTTGTATAAACCCTTTTCTTTTCCACGCACACTGTCTTTTGCAAAACCATAATCGTATTTACCAAAGCCTTGTAATTCCCAGCAACTTGGCACAGCGATCTTTGTCCACTTGTTGGCATTCATGCCGCCGGTGCAAAAGAAATCCCATTGTACAGTTTGGTCGCTGCCAGTACCGGAGAGATAGATTTTTTGTGTTTGTTGCGAAAAAGAAAACAAGGGAAAGAAGAGAACCACGGAGACACAAAGGACACAGAGATTCACAAAGGAGTTTCTTTGTGCTGCTTTATGTCTTTGCGTCTTTGTGGCAAAAAAAACAATCATAATTTTCCAGTGATTTTTTCCAGCTTAACCGACGAAGCCACTTTCTTTCCATTCACCCACACACTCAAGCCAGTTCCTTTTTTATATTTTGTTCCGTCTTTATCCCAGATGATGGTAACGATCTTGCCATGATACAACACATTATCCAGACAAAACCAATTCCATTTATTATCAGGCAGTAAAGGATTTACTTCAATTGTATTATCCGCTCTCGGACGCAGACCAACAAGTCCACTAATGATGAGATCATTAAATGTTGAATGATTGTAATAGCGGCTACGCTCTTCATCACCCTTTAACCAAAATCCAGTTTTTTCATCAAGGTATTCGCCAATATACGGACGGCCACGATAATATTGCGATTCAACATACGTATTGAGCAAGCTGAAATAATTACTATCGGCCACATAATCCTGTTGATAATTGTTCAACAGGTTCGCCATACCGGTTAATGTTTGTGCTGTTGCAAACGGCCACACTGCACCATCCCACTCACATTTGCAACAACCATGTGTACGAAATTCAGGATGACTACGATCAGCAGTTGTAATACCAAAAGGTGCACAGAAAGTTTTTGTATCCATCAAGCTTCTCCATGCCACGCTATACGTTGCATCGGGCATATTGAAATACCAGGGAATAAAACCGATCTCTTCTTTTACATTCGACAATGTATCGCCTTTCTCTTTCTTTACTTCAAAAAACTGGTGCTGCGGATGCCACATCAATTGTTGAGAGAGTTGTTTAATAGAATCTGCTTTGCGGTTGTATAACGCTGCTTCCGTATTTTCTTTGTTCAGTTGTGCAATGGCAGCCAATGCTTTCGCATTCCCAAACATATAACCATTGATTGAAGGACGTGGATTCTTTTCTGTTCTTCCACCACTGATTGTTTCTTCCATTGCATCACGCACATCGTATTGCCAGAATAACCCGTTTGCAGCTTTCTTTTCCTGTTCCCATCCTGCATAATTGGCTTTCATATCCGGCAATAAGTCAATCACAAAATTCTTATCTCCATTCACAAGAAAACGATTGTAGACAGCATCTTCATTCCATCCACTGTAAGCTCTGAGTTTTTTCATTGGCTGTCCATCATTGCCACGATACCATACATGCAGGTTGTTATCCATGTAAGTTTTATCATGGAGCCAACGGCTTTCGTAAATATGATGACCAAGACCGCTGGAGATAAGATTGTATTTATCGGCATAATTACGTTGGATCAAAAACTCGGTAAATACAAATCCTTTCTCTGTTTTCTTGATGTGTTTACGCAATGTCCACCAACGATAATAAAAGATCTCTTCAAAATTCTGTTGCGGACATTCAAACAACGGAATATTTTTCTTCATCCACTCCCAGCTTTTTGCATTGGGGATGGCCTGCTCAATATTCGGTTCTTCCATTTTGTTGAAATAATCTACATAATGTTTGAACTGATCCTGTTTTAATACAAGTGGCTTTTGTTGAGAAAACGAATTGAACCACAAAGTCACAGAGAGCACGAAGAAACACAAAGGCTTTGTGAAACTTTGAGCCTTTGCGTTTTTGTGGTTCAAATAAAACTTTAATGTCCTTACTATCTTATTCATTACAGTCCTCTTGTTTTTACCGAATGAATATAATAAACCGCTTCTTTTGCTTTGGCATCAGCGCCGGGCAGATCATAATCCTGGTCTGTTGGTGTGTCTGCATCAGGAAAGCGACGCACTGCTCCCGTACGGAATGATAATCGTTCGACTGATTCCACCGGCTGGAAAAATACATTCAGATTCGGTTTATCATTATTGATCGTTACGGTATAAAAACGTGTAGCGGTATTTAATTCAATTTTGATATTGAGTTGTTCACCTGCTTTGTATTTACCCAGGCTCTTGTTGCGATAGCCTTGTTTGGTTAAAATGCTTCCGGTTGAATCGAGCATCAAACGAAGTGTGGCTGTTCCCTTTTTATCAAGCAATTCAATTTCAAGACTACCGGCATTTGTTTGTTGTGCACTTACGGTAAACTCAACCGTTACATTTTTTGATTCAGGAAAAATGCGTTCCAGTTTCGCATAATCAAACGGATCGCTATCGTGCAAGGCCACTACTTTCTGATTGTTGAGTGTTTCTATATTCACCCTGCACCAAAGCGGACTGTAAATATTCCATTCATTCAATTCTTTTCCTGCAGGTAAATTATTGAACACATCGTTTACAGGCGTTGTTACTTTTCCTTTGATCGGCACAGGCACACGGCTCACCCACATATCTTCTTTGTTCACACTGTAGGTCACCCACATATTATTATCGGTTGGTTTGCCATCCATTTCCTGGATGCCACGTACATACTGTGGACCATAACTTTTATACGCACCACCATAACGCATGGAAGTGATCTCGCCATTCACCAGCAACATGTTTTTATAATTTAATCCATCATCACTTACACTAACAGCCAGAGGCCAGCGAAATTCAGAAGGATTGTATACTGTTGCATATTTGCCATCAGTTGTGCGTTGTCCCCAGATCTTGGCATTGGCGTTGACAAAGCCCGGTGCTCTTGTGGGATTGTATTGCCAGGTCTTGCCTTCGTCTTTGCTGATTGTTGTCAATGCATATTTCCAGAGTGCCACTACATTTCCATTAGGCAAATGATAATAGTTGAATGCTTTGAAATCTTTCTGCAAAGGAATCAACGGATCATTGCGATCTCCTTCTTCTACCGTCTGCATCATTAACAAAGGAGTGCTGAGTATTTCATCACATGCAGCAACAAAGCCTTTGTCTTTTGATGATTTGTAAAACGGATAAGCAGTATTCTTTTCATTGAACGAATGATTATACCGCAGAAAATGGATTGGGCCAAAACTACCATCTGCTTTTATTTCACGTATCGCCCGACCAATACCGTTACCATCGTTGGGATCATCTTTCTGCCCAATGACGATTCCATAAAACGCCAGTGCAAACAAACGCTTCGACTTTGATGTGTAAAAACCCATCCGCTGATGCATCACTGCGTATACATTCTTTGCTGTGTCTGTCTTGCCCGGTTTTACAAAACCATCGGGCACTTTGTATGGAGGAAAGATCACAATGGGTGAATTCCAGTTGTAACCATCTTTTGATGATTGTAATAATGTTTGACCCGGAGGAATATGCTCACCAACAGGATCGCTTAAGTATTCAAGATAAAATGTGTTGTTCCAGTAAGCCAGCATGGGTGCATGATTGTACGTCCATGAAGTGGCGCCTGTATCTGCACGGTTGGCTCGCATGGTTTGAATATTGTGTACACCAACTGCCGGCGATAATTGTCCGTGATGGTAATCAACGTTGGATAAAGTTGTGCCTGTGTAGCGAACTGTGTCCTGGGCCGAAATGTTCGCACAGATCAATAATAATATGACAGTAATTCTTTTCATCTTTATTTTCTCTCACAGATCACACGGATGTACACTGATTTATTTTTTCTGTGTTAATCTGATCAATCTGTGAGCAATTCTTTTTTTAACTGTTACAATTGTCCCGTGTTTATGCCCTTCCGGTACTTTTACTTTTGTCGTTACATTTTCAAACTTCACAAAGTCTTTTGTTGCAACTGCTTCATAAATTTTCTTTCGGTACGAATCAAAATAGATCAGCCATTCATCTTTCAACTTCACTACTGATGGTCCTTCTGTAAAATTATCCGAGAATGGTTTTGAAATATTTGTCCATGGTCCAAGTGGCGATGTACCAAATGCTACTTTAATATTTCGCTCCGGTCTTGTGTTATCTTTCAACACCAACACATAATCATCTTTCTTCCGTTTTACAATTACCGCATCAATTACACTGAACTTCGGATCAAGAAAAAATTTTGTTTCACTGAAGCTTTTAAAATCAGGTGTCGTGGTCACATACATGCGATGATTGTTGCTGTCTTCTTCAATCCCTCTTTCAAACCTGCCGGGAATACAACTTGCCCAGATAATGATGTATTGCTTTTGTTCATCATCATAAAATAATTCAGGCGCCCATGTATTGACTGTTGTTGGCTCATTCTTCATCACCGGAATAAACTGCTGTTCACTCCAGTTGAATAAATCTTTTGACGAAGCATAACCAAAACCAAGATCGCCACGCCAGCTACTCGTCCACACCAAATGAAATGTACCATCTGGCCCTTGTACCATGCTTGGATCACGCATTACTTTCTGGTTACCCACTTTCGGTTGTAGAAGAACTGTATCAAGATCTGTCCAGTTTCTACCATCATAACTATACAACATCCGCAAACCTGCATCGGCCGGTTCGTGAAAGGATGTGAACAGGTAAGCCCTGCGACTGCAAGAAGCCAGCAGAATTAATAATGAACAATTAATAATTAATAATTTCCTATGCATGGCTTATTTCTCTAAAATCAATACCCAATCGTTACCGTCTTTCTGTTCACCTGGAGGATCAAAAGTTGTTGTATCCTTTTTATATCCTACAACCGGTTGTTGTTTACCGTTAGCCGGATTGAACCAGTTTGCTTTTGATGCAGTAAACCTCAGCTTCGTTGCATCAATGGTAAAGCTTCGTCCATTGTACACATAGAACATTGCATAGTTTGTTCCTCTTGTTGCAGCAACCCGATTGTAACGTTCGCCGCTGTCAACCACCAATTCCTGTGCAGGTACTCGATCAAAATACGATTTACTCAGCATGAGTTTTTTCAGATGAACCATTTGCGTTGCACCGGGTGATATTACCGCCTGTTTCCAGTTCATGGTTACACCATAGTTGGCTGTCCAATCGCCCATTTTATTAAATTGCATCGTTGCATTTTCGCCATAGGTAAATCCTGCACCACCTGCAAACACACTCCAGTAAGCATAACGACGCAGGTCTGCATCTTTCCAACGTGGCTGCAAACTATCGTGCAGGCCATGTGGAATATTTTCATAAGAAGGTTCGCCATCCAATGTTGGCTTCACCGGTTTTAAGTTGTAATCAACATCAATAAATTTCCAGTTGTCTTCGCCGTAGTGATTGGTTTCGTTGCTGCTGGTATCCTGCGTATAATTTTTATGCCCACTTTGAAACATATTGAAATCAAGCCATGCTTCATTATGAAACCAATCGCTGGAAGATGTGCGGCCACGTGGATGATAAGTCATCAAATGTTTAGGGTCGAGCTTTTTTATCGTAGGTCCAATCACTTTCCACACATCCAATCCTTCTGTTCCTCTTACATCACCACCATTGAGCCAAATGATGTTTGTTCTGTTTTTATAACGGTTGGCTAAAAACGTTGCATACACTTCACCCTGCTTTGCATTTACTTTACCGCCTTTTACATTGCTGCCCCAAACAGGAACCATTGCCATGTAAATACCACGCTTCGCTGCTTCGTCCACAATAAAATCAACATGATCCCAATAATCGTAAGCAGTTGTATCAGCAAAATTATTTCCCCTTGTAACATTTGGCTTTGAAGCATCCTCGTTGATCAATGCATAATCGCCATACACATTCTTTGTATTGTTCATGTCGTGCAGCACCATTACCTGCACCACGTTAAAACCTTGTTGCTTTCTTGTTTCAAGATATTTGATCGCATCTTCACGACTGCATTTTACAAATAATAACCAGCCGGTATCACCGATCCAGAAGAATGGTTTACCATCAATGGTTTGAAAGAAACGTTTATTGGCAGATACTTTTAGTTGTTTAACCTGTGCCTGGCTTTGTAAACAAAATAAGAGAGTGACAATGTTGAGAATGACCATTTGCAGAGAAGCCGAAGCAAATCGTTGTAAGAGAATCTTCATCGTTAAAAATCTTTCTGATATTGAAATCCGCAATAAAAAATATGGAATCCTTTAAAACCGGAACAAAGTCATTGGCTTTCGTTAACTCTTTTCAACAACCTCTACGGCTCCGCAACCGGCAACTCTTAAAGGTAACTTTACATAGGCAAAAACTCAGATTAGGATAAATATTTCCATCAAGTCAGTAATTTATTCCATCACTGCGTTATCGCTTTTCCAGTTTCCTTGTTTCTGAATTATAAACAATGCTGTTCTTACCATCACTCAAAATATATTCATTGGCAGTGGTTGATGTTACCGGCTTCATACCCACTGCTGCTTTCAGTAATGTGGCATCCATATTTCCAGGCAACACCGGCATACTTCCTCCGGCCATAAACGAAGCCATTGAAAATTCAGGATAACTATCACCACTGTAAATAACTGCTTTGGTTGGATATTTTGTGCGGTATTCCTTTACTGCACGATACACCTGTTCGAAACTTGTTTTCTTTGGTTTGAGCAAACGGGCATGCTGACGGGGAGCAAGATTCTCTCCACCTTTTGGTGCATACGCTGTGCCATCGGCCTGGTAATGCCAGTAACGGATATCGATGATATCAACTACGGCCGCATAAGCAGGCATACTCAAAATAGAATCCTGCACATCTTTGGTAACACTTAAAGCGATGAGCGGATGCTTTCCTGTTTCCTTTTCCCATTCACGAATTACATCGAGCCAGAATTTTACGAAATGAAGAGGCCCTGTATATTCTTCACTGATGAGTTGAATAACACCGCTGTTGTCTTTGAAATTTGACAAACATTGCCGAATGTATTTTTTATGGAGTTCTTTTCGAATGGGATTCGACAGATCATAAAATTGTTCAGCATAAAATATCCGTTTATCACCTGCATAATTTACAGGTTCAACAAAACCGGTGTTGTTGATATTGTTGGCAGTACGCCAGGGAAAATCGGCATAGTGTGCGCCTGCTTCAATGATGTTGTGTTGAAAATAATTCTGGTGCATCAGGATCAAACCATTCTGATCGGCCAGATCTGCAAACTGTTTCAGTCTGCTCCAATAAAACAAATTGTATTTGGTAAGATCGTATTTACTCAACCCATCCCATGCTGTTTCTTTTCCGCTTCTTGCAAATGGTAACTCATAAAACGGCGGCCATACTTCACCATCCATACGGCGGATGCGTTCATGATCATCTCGTCTTCTATCGTACCACAAACCATAGTTGTGTTCAATGGCAACATTATTTGTTGCTTTCATTTCTGTTACCACTTCGTTCAGATCATCCGTTAAACCTTTGCCTGTACGACCGGGAACAAAACGTGTAATATGCGGTCTTGCATCTTTAATATCTTTTGGTTGCAACCCACCACTCCACCATTGTACACTAATGCGTTTGCCTGTTACCAATTCATCACCTCTTACCAACACACCATTTTTGATTTGCAATGCAGGTGCCAATGTTGGTTTTGGTTTCTGTTGCACTCCAACTTCATCAATCGTTTTTACATTATTATAGGCGACAGAAATCTTTGTACGTGTAGCAGCTTGCTCAATCCATTGTTTCAATTGAAGCCTTGGTTTCGATGCCTCTTTTGTAAGTGCCTGTGCAACATCAACAGATGGACTACTGCTTGCTTCTGTTGGCACATCCATGATCTGGGCCTGCGCTTCTATATTTTTATTGATGCGTTCACGCAACTGTGCATAATACAAACTTCTTGGTGTAATGCTGTTATTACTTTCGTTCCAATAACCATCGCCTGCAAACTGGCTCCAGCTACCAAAGGCCCAGTTTTGTGCTGTTGGTGGTTTGTAACAATCAATGCGTGCTGCACTACAATTCCAGAATACACTGTTGGCCGCTGCCCAACCTGCGCCGTTTGCATCCTGGTAACGATTACCAAAACGTAATGCATTGCCGTCTACATTCACTACATCAAACAAGACTCCGCTAGCCCAACTATCAATCGCACCACTAAAACTGTAAGGAAGAATTGATTCGCATTGAACAAATGCATTGGGGCCTGCTGCACAAAAACCTACAGCAAAATCATGATAACCATATTCGGCATAACAACGTTGAAACAAAGTTTGCTGACCTGTAGTTAAAAATGTATAGCGACGTTGACCGCCAATTTCTGAAACAGGTGCTAATGAAATACAATCTTCAACCGTAATGCGTTTGCTTGTTTCCAATACGCTTACTGCACTGCCTGCAAAATGCTGGAAGGTTATTTGACGTACCCAGCAATCTTCTGCATTTTCAATATTGATCGCATTCCAACGATGATCTTCATCTTTTGGATTTGATTGATTGTAGGTAGAAACAAGTTGAATATTTTCTACGCCGCAATTATTAATGCGACCATCGTTGTTGTAAAAATAAACGGAAGCACCACCGTAAGTTGTATCGAGCGCAGTGGTGATCGGTGCATCAATATAAACAGTATTGCCTTCTACTTTTGTAATGCTGCGATCGAAGAACAAGTCTTTCTCACCGGGTTTCCAGCCAAGAGCTGTAATACCCCCACCAAAATGATCAGTACCTAATAAGTTGATCCAGTTAGATGTTGATGGACGACGAATAATGATCTTGTTTGAGTGATCCTTTATATTGATCTGATCTACATGAAAACTCATTGCATTCACAGGTACATATGCGTCTGTTATTTTCAAACCGGAGAGTTCTTTTGAAATTGTGTTCTTCCCAACAATTTTGATCAACGCTAATCTTCCTGTTCCTGCACCAACCAAAGTCGTATTCTTCACTCCACTTCCACGCAACACTACACCTGATGCTGCAATACGTAACTGTCCCAACACTTCGTGCCTGCCCGGTAATAACAACACCGCACCACGAAAACCATTTGCATCCAACGGCAGTTTACTTACATGATCAATCGCTGCCTGAATGCGTGCAGTAGCATCGCCTGGTTTAGCAGGCACTGTTACTTTCACATCAACAGTTGGTATAGGTTGTTCTGATGCTTTATAACCACAATAAGAAAAATCAGGAATACGGTTACCTGATTGATCCGGGGTATAAACTAATTTCCCTTTCTCACTGTATAAAGGAGGAACAGGCTTTGCCTGCTTTTGCGCAAGTAAAGCCTGTTGCATGAATAAGCTGCTGACTAAAACGATAATCTGGTATACTGTCTTTTTTTTCACGTTCATTCCTTTCAAACTGGTTATAAGATACAAACAGTATGTGTTGAATCCTTAGTTATTTCTGTGCCGGCTTCACCGTTTTTTCGTCCACTACGCTGTTAAGATAGTTTTCAATATTACTGTAGCCGTTCTTTGTGATCTTACCCGCATCAGATGCATCTTTTGCATTCAATCCATTCTTCGTTTCGTATGCATCAGGCATACCATCGTTATCACTGTCTTTGTATGGTGTGCCTTTGTATTCAGGATAACCACCCACCTGCGATGGATGTGTAATAATACCTTGCTTATAAGAATCAGAAGGCAATCTTCTTTTGATGTACTGTTTGCCAATGTCTGTTAACCCGCCTTCTTTGTAAGTGATCTTTCCTGTTGTTACTGTTTCAATGATACGTGTATCAACCGGATCTCTTTTAGGCAATGTGGCGCCAACATTTGCCAATACATAATTGTACGCATCTTTGGTTGGAATGATCACAACCTTCGCCATTGGGAAAGGTTCGTTTACACGAATATCCTTCAGATATTTAACCCCTTCATCATTATCTTCAACCTGTACGCCACCATCCCAGTTGTCTTTTGTTACACGTTCGTTGCCTTCCACAATATTTCCTGTAACATAAGCCTTGCCATATACATTGGCATTTGCTTTATCACGACCAGCCTCTGGTTTCAAAATGCGATAGCTGATTGGTTTACCAGCCGGAGTCATTGGACCAGGCTTGTAATAATTATTGATGAATTGAAAACGGGAATTGTTATCGCCACCATCTGCACTGCGGTTCCACCAGTTGAAAATAACATTGTTCACAAAACCAAAGTCGCCATACATACCAATAGAAGGATTGCGGCTGATGTTATTGGCCCAAAGGTTACGCATGAACGTACTGTTTAATCCGCCAATAGTGCTACCGAATGAATGATTATACGTATCCAGTGCTTCCGAGAAAATTGAATTCTGAATTGTGATGTTCACTGTAGGAAGTTTCTCTTGTTTTTCACCACCTCTGTCGTACACATGGCGATACATGCTCATGTTCTCATCTAATCCCCAGCTTGCAGAAACATGATCGATAATAATATTTCCAACACCGTTGCCACCTATTGCATCATCACGGCGAGTGACTTCTGTTTCACCTCTGCGGAAACGCATATAACGAATCACAACATCATGCGTATTGATCAACACACTTTCACCAGCAATACACACACCATCACCGGGAGCTGTTTGTCCGGCAATAGTAATATAAGGAGCATTGATGTTAACCGGGCTTTTTAAACGAATGATACCTGCTACGTTAAACACAACAACACGTGCACCACCCTGCTCACATGCCCAACGAAAACTTCCTTCGCCATCATCATTCAAATTAGTAACCACATACACTTTACCGCCACGACCACCAAAGCTGAATGCACCACCACCTTCTGCACCCGGAAATGCAGGTATAGAAGCTTGTGGAAGATCTTCCGGCTTTGCTGCCCAGGGAATATATGGTTTACCATTCTTTGCTTCTGCCTCTACAACGAGCATTGCTTTTTTCCATTGTTCTTTCGAACGTTGCTGATACTGACTGTAAACAGCATTTGCTGAATCTTCTACACGTTGTGGAATAACAGGGTACTGTGCTAATGCCGTTGTTGCAATAGATATCCCGGCAATCATCAGTGATAGAATATGTTTTTTCATTTGAAACACTTTCGTTTTAAACAATCAGGTTTTCCTCACTTGTTAAAAATGAACAGATGTACATATAGCCATTCAAAAAATGAAAAGCCAATATACATTGGCTTTTCATTTTTATATTACTTCACAGAAGTAGTTGTTGATGGAGTTACTTTTTTCACATCCACTACGCTGTTGAGATAATTCTCAATATTACTGTAACCGTTCTTTGCTATTTTGCCAGAATCAGATGCATCTTTTGGATTCAAACCAACTTTCACTTCATACGCATCAGGCATACCATCATTATCACTGTCAACATAAGGCGTTCCTTTGTATTCAGGATAACCACCTACCTGTGCAGGATCTGTAATGATGCCTATTTTGTATGAATCAATTGGCATACGACGATGCTTGAATTGCGTTTCGGGTAATTTCACATTTGGATTGTAATCAACCTTTCCCGTTGTTGCTTCTTTTACAATGCGGGTATCAACCGGATCACGCTTAGGTAATGTTGCTCCTGCGTTGGCCAATACATATTTTCTTGCGTCCTCTGCAGGAAGAATCGTGATCGGCGACATCGGCAACGGCTTATTTACTTTTATATAATCTTTGTAGTCGCCTGCATTTTTTTCTTCTTCAATCTGTACACCACCATTCCAGTTATCTTTTGTTACTTCAGGATAACCTTCAACAATATTTCCGTTTACAAATGCCCGGCCATAATATTTTTCTTTGAGTTTACTTCTTCCGCTTTCCGGTTTAAGAATACGATAAGCGATCGGCGTTTTGGGTGTTGCCGGGCCCGGTTTAAAATAGTTGTTGATGATATTGTATTGTGCACGGTAATCGCCACCATCGATGCTACGGTGTACCCAGTTGTACACAACGTTGTTGGCAAAGTTGAAAATACCATTCCAGCCAACTGATGGGTTACGACCAGCATTGTTTGCCCAAAGGTTACGCATAAATGTACAGTTCTCACCACCAAGTGTACTGCCGAATGCATGATTCCATGTATCCAACGCCTCACCAAAAATGGAGTTCTGAATGGTGATGTTTACGGTACCGAATTTATCTTCAATTTTACCTGTACTATCGTTATACATGTGGCGATACATGCTCATGTTTTCATCCAATCCCCATGTTGCACTTACGTGATCGATAATAATATTACCAATTGGGTTTCCCCCAATCGCATCATCACGGCGACCAACCCATGTTTCACCACGGCGGAAACGCATGTAACGGATGATCACATCATGTGTGTTGATCCATACGCTTTCACCTGCAATACACACACCATCACCCGGTGCTGTTTGTCCTGCAATGGTGATGTAAGGTGCACGAATGATTAGCGGTGTTTGTAAACGAATGATACCTGCCACATTGAACACAATAATTCTTGCACCACCTTGTTCACAAGCCCAACGTAAACTACCGGGACCATCATCATTTAAGTTTGTTACAACAAATACTTTACCACCACGACCACCAAAGCTGTAACGACCACCACCTTCTGCTCCGGGAAATGCCAGTACATCAGATTGCGGCAACTCATCGTAACGTGAAGCCCATGGAATGTATGGTTTCCCTTCTTTCGCTTGCTGCTGAATAATTGGCCATGCTGCCTGCCATGCCGAGTCGGAGTGTCTATTTGCGGCACGCATTAATGAATCTGATTTTTGCTGAACATCTTTTGGAATATCAGGATACTGAGCAAATGCACTGCCTGTTACTGCCAAACAAACTGCTAAACTGTAAAGTTTGTAACGAACGAATTTCATGTGTTGAATTCTTATTGTTTTTATTTGCACACCTAATAACCAAAACAATTTGCAACTTCTGTTATCTGAAACAATCATCAACGATTACTGCAAGCTTTTTTTGAATGGTTATTTTATGTATTGAATGTATACTGATTAAGACGATTTATTTCGATGAAACCTGCTCTAATAAAAAGAGAAAGTGATAACACTTTCTCTTTTTATTTTTAGTGTTATACAAACCCTATTTCTGCACTTTTACATCTACCTCTATCTGTGTTGTTTTGTTTGGAGAATCGCCGTTTACATAACGGATCAAAATTGCACCAAACTTTCCACTTACTGTTTTAAACCCGATAACGTTGCTGCCGGAAGCAGTACTTACGGTACTTATTTTCGAAGCAGTGCCCGATGTCATATTTCCACCAATTAATGTTTGAATTGCACCGGCTGATGTTAAGTTGGTTACAAAGTTGATGGAAGAAGGCATTTTCTTTAACAAGGTTGCATTCTTTGTCCAACTACTTTGCGAAACATCATTAAACGCAATCTGTGATTGTGGAGCATTAAGGGCATAGAGCGTATGTTTCAAATCATCGGTTGTTGATGCTGTACCACGGCCTGTTGTATCCCAATAAAAACCAAAATCGATTGACGATGAGTTACCCGGACCATCAGCATAACTATAAATCTTACCATCCTTTGTTGAGTAGTAACATTTATTGGTTTGTGTTACAGAATCGGGCACCTGCAGTATACGATACGACCAGAAATAGAAATCTGGTTTTACGGTTACATTCAATTCTTTACCGCCATCACCCATATAGATACCTCTTGCACTTCTTGCCATTACACGGTATGTATAATTGCCCGCAGCACTATCTACTCTATAACCTTTAATTGCCGAAAAACTTCTGCGCTTTTCAGGAGTGTTCAGTTGAAACGTATCTATTCTTGTTCCATTTTTCTGTATCTCGATATAAGCCATATCGTTTGGCGAACTGATTGTGAAATTGAGATAGATACTATCCTTCGGATTCAATTCAATATCGCCGGTTAAATCCTTTGCCGATACCTTGTTGTATTCTACGGTTACATAATATTCATCAACCGGGGCCACCTTTTTTTCGCAGGCGGTTAACAATAAGCCCGCTGCAAAAATCCCTGTCAAATATTTTTTCATTGTTGTAGTTATTTTAGTTTAAGACTTATTGTAAAGGATCGAATGTACCATTAACCCAGCCCTGTGTTTGTTCAATAAAGAAGTTTTGACTGAACCAGTTGGGCAAAGCATAGAAATAATACTTGTTTGGAATACTTACCACATTAGAACCTTCAAGACTTGCAACTGTTCCGGGAAGAGTAAACACCATTGAGAATGAAGCAAGGTTATTAATGTTAACCGTATCTCTTGGGCGTTGCCCCTGTGTATTTGGCACATCCAGGTAAATACGTCCTGCAACAGGTCCGCCCGAAGGCAAAGCCCCTGCAAAGTATGGAGATTTAGGAGCCAGTTTATACGATTGTCTTGCAGCTAATAAACCCAGATTTCTTGTTCTTCTTAAATCGTTATATCGCTTTCCTTCCATTGCAAATTCTACCTGGCGTTCGTTTAAAAGAAGAGTACGCATAGAAGCTGCATCTGTTGCAACACCTAAACCATAATCGTAAGAACCGGCAACAATACCTGCTCTTTGTCTGATTGCACGTACGTAGTTTTTAGCATCTGCTAAACGACCTGTTTCATTTGCACATTCTGCAAGGTTCATAATCACCTCTGCAAAACGCATTTCAATCCAATCCATACCACTACCGCCACCGGTACTCGATGCATAAACAGCTTGGGTAGGAGTAAGTGTTGTGTTGCAGAAACGACGGTTATAAAACCCTGTAACAATAGTGGATGATGTTTCATCAATTACACCGTTGTATTGCCATTGACGACGAGTTGCTTTACCACTCAACGCCCACAAAGCACCGTTGTATGCAATGGTTGCATCAAAACGTGGATCACGGTTTATCCAGAATTGGTTGGCACTATAACCTGAAGAAGCATGTGAAGTTGGTAATCCATCGCTCATACCATATGCCTGTACCAGGTTCCATGTTGGCTGAAACGAACCACTACCACTTGGCGACTCAGAACTTGGTCTTGTAATAGCTTCAATGTTAGTACCCCAGTCTCTGGTTGTTGTATACTTTCTTACAATCATCGCTTCTTTATGATCTTCTGTAAGAAAGATATCGGAGTATCTCGTAACCAACGCATATCCATCTGCCACACATTGGTCGTATGCTGCTTTATTTGCCTGGTAAGCATCTTCCCAACGACTGGCAATATTGGTAGGGTTAAACTGCGGGCTTGCCCAGAACAGTAATGTTTTACCCTTCATTGCCATTGCTGTACCTCTTGTTACACGGCCAGCTTCTGTTGTTGCCCATGTTGCAGGTAAATTTGCTGCTGCAGAATCAAAATCTCTTACAATGGCTGCAATACATTCACTTGTTTTGGCACGTGGAACTGCAGGTATACCTTCATTACTTAATTCCTGCACTTTTAATACTAATGGAATACCTCCGTATAAGCTAACCATACGGAAATAAGTATATGCACGCAGAAAATAAAACTGACCACGAAGGATTTTCTTAGTTGCTAATGGAATTGCTTTGCTTGAATCAATACCTTCCAATGCAAGGTTACATCTTCTGATATCGAAATAACGGTTAGTGGTAATCGTATTGCCGGTACCTAAATCGGTAACAGAGTTCTCAACCAGTGTACCGTATAAGAAAGCGGTGTTACCACCATTCATTTCATCGGAAGTGATGTGAATATTACCTGGTGCTGTACCCGGTACCGGCCATTGTGGTATAATTAAACCATACGTTCTGTTAAGGAACAGGCCAACCGCACCTTCATCCTCCCATATTTTTGAGTCGATACCCTGCGGATCTTCGATATTAAAGAATTCGGAATCTTTTTTACAGGAAGACAATGTTGTAGACAACAGTAATATTGCTGCCAGTATAAAAGAACCTGTATATTTTATCTGCTTCATTTTTGTTCGTTTTGTGTTGTTACAATTCAAATTATAAGCTTGCATTAATACCCAATGAAATTGTACGGAGTGTTGGATAGTTTGCAAAGTTTGAAGTGTATGGATCTTTATATTTTAACGGATTAATAATGCTAAAGAGGTTTGTACCTGTTACCATTATACGCAGATCCGGAACTTTAAATTTAGCTGCAATGTGTTTTGGCATCTGGTACGATAATACAGCATTGTTAATGCGGCTTTGTGTACCATCAACAATCCAGAACGTTGAGTTTTCTCTTGCAAGCGGCGCATCGGCTCTTGGGTACTTACCATTAGGAGTTGAAGGAGTCCAATGATCGGCCCAGAATGCAGGTGCATTTTGTGTAGTGGTAGGTACTTTTCTTGCTTCACCATCGTAAGCAACTTTACCACCAATACGCAGGTTCATATTCATTTGCAGTTTAAACTCTTTGTAGGTTGCCCCTAATGTAATACCAAAAGAAGCAAATGGTGATGTACGATCGTACATCGTTGTAATATCCAGATCGTTGATCTGACCATCGCCATTAATATCTTCAAAATCCATAAAACCTACCTGTGGTTTGGCTCCGCCAATTAAGTAGTTGGGATTTTTTGCAAGAACCGCATCAACTTCGGCTTGTGTGCGCAAAATTCCTTTTGCGATGTAACCTAAATTGGTACTGTTATATTTGCGTGGATCTCTGCCGATCATAATACCTAACTGATCAGGACCATAAGTTCCAAGCCATGCTTCGTTATAAAACACCTGCAACATCATACTGTTACTCCAGCCAAAGTTTACATCTGCATTAATACCCCAGTTCTTACCAAATCGTGTACGGTAACCTACAGAGAACTCAGAACCCCAGCTAAGCTGACGACCATAGTTTACTACCGGAGGAGGAATACCTGCTGTTGGAGGAAACACACTTGCTGAATAAGTATCGAAACCATCGTAGCTATAACGATTATAGAAATCTACAGTAAGAGTGAGTTTGTTGCTGAGGAACGATGCGTCGAAACCGGCGTTAAGCGTTCTTGCTTTTTCCCAGGTAAGATCTGGATTAGGATAGATGTTCGGATCTAAACCACCGGTAACAGCATTGCCAATAACAACGCCTGTTGTTTGTGTAAAACGTGATTCCCACAAACGGTTACCTACCCTGTCTTCACCCACAATACCATAGTTTGCACGAAGCTTAAGTGAGTTTACGAACGTAACATTTCTAAAGAAACTTTCATCACTTATTTTCCAACCTAAACCAACGGTTGGGAAAAAGCCCCAGCGTTTAGAAGGTAAAAAGTTTACTGACGCATCGGCACGACCTATAAATTCGAAGAAGTATCTGCCCTTAAACGAATAGTTTGCACGGCTGATATACGAACGTTTTGCACTACGGAAGAATTGCGGATTACGCAATGCATCCTGAATGCTGCCTAATGTAGAAGGATCGTTGCTGAACGCCCAGAACTCATCTACACCTGCAACGATCTGTCCTGTTTTAGACAACAGGTAGTTTTTACTATCTGCTTCGCCCTGATCAAAACCCACCATTACATCCATATCATGATCGCCAAATTTGCGACCGTACGAAAGCGTAGTAATAAACTGGTAGTTTTTAGAAGTTGTAATACCTTCTTCGATCTGATCGGACTGGCTTGTTACTCTTCTTGAAGGAGTTGTTGTGTTTAACTGATCGGACAACAGCAAACCATTTTGACCTCTGCTTTGAAAGTTGTAGATCAAATACGTTGGATAATATCCTAAAGAGTTATTGGTACGTGTGTTGTTACCAAACTGCACTCTTGCAGCAAAACCTTTAACAAATTTCGGTTTCCATTCAAGCGATGCGTTTACAGAAAGACCTTGTGATTTTGCATCTCTGTAAGCACCCGAACGGTGTACGCCTAACATGCTCCATGGATTACCTGTACTGTTATTAGGTGCAGCGTTACCGCCAAAGGCAACCGGCAGCCCGTTAATTTCAACAGGAATCCATTTAGGAGTAAGATATAATGCACGAATCGTAGCATCGTCTGTTTCTGTGTTTGCATTCTTCCAGTTATTGCTACGTTCTCTGTTGAAGTCTGATGCAAAGTTTACCTGTGCAGAAAGTCCTTCAACAATTACCGCATTCATACCCGTACGGAAACTGTATTTGTTATTTTGAGTAATACCGTAGTTACCTGTTTCGTTATAATAACTACCACCAGCAAACAAAGTAACCTTATCGGTACCACCGGAAACGTTAATGGTATGACGTTGAACTTTACCGTTTTTCCAGAAATAGTCGTACCACGATTTATCGGGCATAGACTTTAACGAATCCAGATCGGCTTGTGAAAAACGCTGGTTGAGCGGTGCTCCCGTCATCTCATAACCATCGTTCAGAAACTTAGCATGCTCGTAAGCAGTAAGTGATTTATTTTTTATTGCTTCAGTTGATACACCGAAATAACCTGAATAAGAAATTTTTGGTTTACCGGCTTTACCTTTTTTGGTAGTAATTAATATTACACCCTTTGCACCCGCAGCACCATAAATAGCCGCAGAGGCATCTTTAAGAAAAGTAATGTCTTCAATCTGGCTTGCGTCGAGGTTTTCGAACCAATCGGCATTCGTTGCCTGCGACCATTGTGTTGGGTTGGAAATAATACCATCAATAACAATCAACGGCTGATTGGTAACACCTGTTGGCGCACCAGGGAAAGTTGTTGCGTTACGGATGTTGATGGTTGTGGTAGAACCCGGTTTACCCGAGCTGAAGTTTACACCCACACCCGGTATACGGTTTACTAAAGCCGATGGAAGATTGGCAACAGGCAAATCTTCGATCTCGGCCGCCTTAATGGTTCCAACCGAACCTTGCACGTTTACACGTTTTTTGGTGCCGTAACCAATAACAACCACCTCTTCAAGGCGGTCGTTGTTATTACGCTCCAGCTGTACTGATAATGCGCCCGATGCAGATGCCCTGCTTTCAAAGCCGGCAAATCCTACATACGAGAACACCAGTATGGATGATGATGATGGAACTTTAAGTGTAAAGGTTCCGTCTTTTTTGGTTGTTGTACCAATGGAAGAGTTTTTTACTTTAACACTAACTCCTTCCAGAGGTTCTCCATTGTCTTTACTTGTTACGGTACCACTCACAGTTAATTCCTGTGCATAAAGGGCTACCGCAAAAAATGAAAACACGGAAAGTAACAGCAGTTTTGGTAATCGCAAATACTTCATGTTATATGGCATTTTGCTTTTTGGGTTTTTAAGAAAAATCAGTAGTTAAATTATTTCGAAGATTCTTTTTTTGCGTTGATGCGTTTCTGCCACTCTTCCCGTTCCTTCGTAAGATCGTAACCTGCTGCAGAAAGATAATTGTTGATGCGGCCTTTGTACTTACCAAAAATGGCGTGCTTTTTATCTGATGATTCGCCATCCATTGCCAGTTCTCTTGCTTCTACCAACCATGTGTAAATTTTCTTTTTTTGTTCTTCTGTAAGTGTTGGAATCATATCCTGGTAGGCGGTGTATGTAACCTTTAATACACCGTAGGTCATCCCGTCTTTCACCTGCTCAATCTGCCCTTCAGTTAAATTCTTTTGTAACCCGGCAAGAAAAGATGTGTGCAGTTGCTGAAGCTGCGCTGTTTTTTTCTCCTCCTGCTTTTGTACCTGAAGAGCAGATTCCTGAGCGGTGATTGATTGCTGTTTGATTGCTGCTAAAGCTATTTTAGTTTCTTCGTTAATGCGGTTGATATTGCTGTACTGATCGACCAACAATGCCAGAACGTTTTTATACGTTGCTGAATCTTTAATAGAAAGTGTGTTAACGATTTTTGCAGCACGTTCTGTAATTACTTTAATGTAAGCTGCTTTTTCTTCGGGAGTTGGTGTGTTTTGTGCAACTGCTGTACAAAATGCAAAAACAGTAACAATTGCTGTAACCACTATTTTTTTAAAAGAAGATGTACTGCTTTTTAATATACCGGCAGCACTATGCAAATGATCCTGAAATGGCAAACTTAAACTCATACCTGAAGCCTTTTAATCGTTAACCGATTCAAACAAAAACGATGTTTAAATCATGGTCTAAAATTACATTGACGTCCAGCCTTAAAAATGTAAGGTTTTGCTAAGTTGATGGATTATTTTACTATTCAATAAATAGTTACGGAAACGTTCCCGAAAGCTTATTACGCCTTCTACTCTTCGGTTTCAAGGGTAATGATTACGTCTTTTAAACCGGCAGACTTTACAACAACGGTAATATTTCCCTTTTTTACATTGGTCTGCACAATTGCTAAAGCCATCCCTTTCCAGGTTTTACGTTGCGAACTTTTCAATGAAACCGTATCGGCCGGGAAACCATTGTCAGTTCCGGCTAAAGCTCCCGCCCCTTTTACAATAACATCAACAAAACGGTCTGCATCGGGAACAAGATTTCCATCTTTGTCAACCAGTTTTATTGTAAGAAACGAAAGGTCTTTTCCATTGGCTTTGAGTTTAGTACGATCAGCAGTTACAAGTATTTTCGAAAGGGATGCTGCAGTTTTAATTTCTTTTGAGAGTACTACCCTGCCGTTCTTTTTTGAAACAGCTTTTATAATTCCCGCTTCGTAAGGCACACGCCACTTGACATGTAAGACATCCGTTGTTTTCGATTTGCTGCCTAATGATTTTCCATTGAGGAATAATTCTACTTCATCGGCATTGTTATAATAAGCCCATACATCCACCGTATCGCCTTTGTTCCAGTTCCAATGCGGAAATAAATGAAGCATCGGTTTCGTTGTCCATTCGCTTTGATAAAGATAAAAAACATCTTTAGGAAACCCGGCAAGATCAACAATACCATAATACGAACTGCGGGCCGGCCATGCATAAGGCACAGGTTCACCAATAAAATCGAAACCACTCCACACAAACATACCCGACATGTATTTGTATTTATTCACTGCTACCATTGCCGCTTCATGCGATGAACCCCAGTATGCATAAACATGATCGTAGGCAGATACACTCATATCTGCATTGCCTTTTACTGTTGGCGTTTTACCATCGGGTGGCCAAAGGCGGTTGCTGTCGCTCGGCATATCGTACGAACCACGAGTTGCTAAGGCCGATGCTGTTTCTGTTGCAACAAATGACTGACCGGGAAAACGGTTGGGCAAATCAGCATAATCGTACAACTTATAGTTGAAGCCGAGTATATCCAATGCGCCTGATTTCCAGATAAAGTTTTTCTCCGGGAAATTTTCGGTTAAGGCGCAGGTTACAGGTCGTGTTGTATCCAATGCTTTTACCAGTTCAACCAAACGTTTGGCGATTGTAGTGCCTGTGCTGTCGAATTGTTCTCTTATTTCATTACCGATGCTCCACATAAAAACAGAAGGATGATTTCGGTCACGCAATACCATTGCCTGTATATCCCTTGCATGCCATTCGTCGAAGAAGAGATTGTAATCAAACTTGTTTTTCTTTTTCTTCCACATGTCGAATGCTTCTACTTGCACCAGGAATCCCATTTCATCACATAGATCAAGAATAGCTGCGGCAGGCGGATTGTGTGAAAAACGGATAGCATTCACGCCCATCTCTTTTAATATGTTCAACTGGCGTTTTGCTGCGGCATGATTATATGCTGCTCCCAATGCCCCCAGATCGTGATGCATACAAACGCCTTGTATTTTTAATGGCTCATTGTTGAGAAAGAAACCATTTGCGGCATCGAAACGGAAGGAACGGATACCGAAGTTTGTTTTTACTTCATCGATGAGTTGACCATTGCGTTCAATTTTTGTAACAGCTTTGTACAAGTAAGGTTTTGCTGTTGACCAAAGTATGGGTGCTGCAATTTGTATTTGATCTGCATACGCATAGCCTCCGACAGGTATTGTGCGTAATACAACTTGTTTTGATGTAGCGATTTTTTTTCCTGCTGCATCATACAAATCTGTGTAAAGATTTACAATTTCTTTCTGCGTACCTGTGTTTGCTACGTTGTATTGAATGGAAACTGTTGCTTTGTTTTTGCTGACGATTGGAGTTGCAATGAATACGCCTGCCTCAGCAATAGCCACATTGTTTGTAGTCACCAACTTCACATCCCTGTAAATACCACTGCCGCTGTACCATCTTGAATCGGGCTGCAGACTGTTATCCACTTTTACCGCAATCACATTCGGCTTACCATAATTTAAATGTGGAGTGAGATCATAAGAGAAATTAATATAGCCATAGGGGCGCTTACCAAGATAATGTCCGTTGATCCATACTTCGCTGTTTTTATACACACCATCAAACTCAATACGTGTGACTTTGTTCTTTGATGTTGCAGGAACGGTAAATGTTTTACGATACCAGCCAATACCACCGGGCAATGCACCGCCCTGATTGGTTGCAGGAAATGAAGAAGAAAAATTGCTTTCAATACTCCAGTCGTGCGGCAGGTTTAAACTTCTCCATTTCGTATCGTTATAGTTTGCATTGCTTGCAAGACTATCATTGCCTAAAAAGAATTTCCATCCGTTGTTGAAATCTGCAATAGAACGAACCTGCGCTGTTGAAATTAAACTCAACAACAGTAAAGCAACAATGGGTAATTTATTTTTAGTCGACTTCATTTTGTTCCGTGTTTTCCGTGCCTCCGTGGCAGTTTCTTTTAACGATTAGAAGACGTTTTTCTTTGTGCATCTTTCTGCCATTGCGTCTTTGTGGTTCCCTCCTTTACCACAAATGATGCACAGCCTGCTTGATATATTTTTCATACACAGCCTGCACCTGTTGCAACTGCTCACTGCTGAGCGATTGCTCCTTCAATGCTTCCAAGTTGCGGGTTACCTGTTCGGGTTTTGAAGCTCCGGGAATAACCGTACTCACTGCATCGAAATCCAGAATCCATTTCAACGCCATTGCAGCTAATGATTTTCCCGCAGGAACAATTTGTTTCAATTCTTCCACTGCCTGTAAACCTGTGGCGTAATCAATGCCTGAAAAAGTTTCGCCTTTATCAAATGATTCGCCATTGCGATTAAACTGACGATGATCTCCAGTTTCAAAAACTGTTTGTGCTGAGTAATGACCTGTCAACAATCCACTCGCCAATGGCACACGAACAATCACACCAATGTTTTTCTTTTTCGCCTGTTCAAAAAATAATTCTGCCGGGCGCTGGCGAAACATATTGAAGATGATCTGCACCGTTGTTACATTCTCAAACTCAATTGCCTTTAATGCTTCTTCCACTTTCTCAACGCTTACACCTAAGTGTTGAATCTTTCCTTCTTTCTTCAAATCATCAAACAAACCAAATATTTCAGGACGATAGAAAACTGCTGTTGGCGGGCAATGCAATTGAATGAGATCAATTGTTTCCACCTGCAAGCGAGTTAAACTATCTTCTACATACTTTCTTAAAACTGCCGGAGTATAACCTTCGTTGACATGCGGCTGAATTTGTCGACCACACTTTGTAGCGACAAATAGCTTTTCTTTTCTTGTTTTCAGAAAACGGCCAATGGCTTTTTCACTTTCACCATCGCTGTACACATCTGCAGTATCAATAAAGTTGACGCCGTTATCAACTGCAGTATTTAAAATAGCATCTGCATTTTTTTCATCGAATGCACTGCCCCACTTACCTCCCACCTGCCATGTACCAAGACTGATAGCTGAAATATTAAACCCTGTTTTACCTAATGTTCTGTATTGCATTTTGCCTATGTTTTTTAGTTAGCCGGGAAGACTGGAAGACGATAGGTTTTAATTCATCCATGCTTCTGTGGCAATTACTCTTCAATTCTTTGTGCTACTTCGAGACTTAGCGTCTTTGTGGCGAATCAAACTTCCACCATTGCTTTAATTACTCCGTTCTTTGGATCGAGCCAGCTTTTGAAATTATCTTTCACTGCATCAAACTGTACACGATGCGTAATGTACGTTGACGGATCAACGAGTTTATTACGCATACACATCATCACATGATCAAAATCTTCCTGCGTGGCATTGCGGCTGCTCATAAGTGTTGCTTCACGTTTGTGAAATTCGGGATGCGCAACAATCAATTCGCCTTTTTGTAAACCGACCAGCACATATCTTGCGCCATGTGCCATGTACAAAAATGCACTGTTGATGGCTTTTTGATTTCCTGTTGCATCGATCACCACTGTCGGCATATCGCCATTGGTGATTTCTTTTAAACGCTGCATCACATCTTCATTCAACGGGTTGATGGTATGCTGTACCTTTAATTTATCCTTACAGAAATTCAAACGTGTATCGTTTACGTCCATTGCAATTACTTGTCCGCCTGCAATGCGACCAAATTCGATAATGCCCAAACCGATCGGACCTGCACCAATCACCAATACAAACTCACCTGAGCGAACACCTGCTCTGCGGATGCCATGTGCACCAATGGCCAATGGCTCAACAAGTGCCAGTTCATCAAAACTCATATCGCCGCCATGTAACAATGCAGAAGTGGGCACTGAAATATATTCCATCATACCACCATCCACATGCACACCAAACACATTGATGGCTGCACAACAGTTGGGCAAACCATTTCTGCATGCAATACATTCGCCGCAATTGAAATAAGGAATGAGCGTTACACGTTCGCCCACTTCAAAACCGGCATCTGCATCAACCTGTACAATTTCACAACCCAACTCATGACCAAGCACACGTGGATAAACAAAGTATGGTTGTGTTCCTTCGAAGGCGTGCAGATCAGTTCCGCAAATGCCAATGCGTTTTACTTTCAAAATAGCTCGACCGGGTTGAATTGCTGGTCTTTCTTTTTCTACATATTCGAACGAACCCGGTTGCTGACACACTAATGCTTTCATAAAATCCTTTATTAATTATTTGCTACACTAAATTGATAATCACCTGAACCAACTTTTACTACCGCTTTTCCGCTTGCATAAACAACTGTTGCTTTCTTTCCATTCTGCAAAACGGTTTGGCCTTTCTTTGCTGGAATGTAGATAACCGCTGTACTGTTTGCCGGAATCTGCACCTGAAAGTTAAATACAGATTCTGTTTTTGTCCACTCACTTTTAATCACTCCGTACGGTGATTCAAATGATGCTTTTGCATTTGTAATATCGCCCACCACTTCGGGCTTGATCACCACTTCTTTATATGCAACAGATGTATTGCTTTGCTGAATACCTGCAAGCCCGGCAAAGAACCATTCCATTAAATGCCCCAGCATGAAATGATTATTGCTTACACTTTCATAAGCCTGCCAGCTTTCTGTTAATGCCGTTGCTCCATGTTTTAACTGAAACCCATAACCCGGCACATCATCACGGCTGTTCATATCAAATATTATATCACTTCTTCCGGCTTCTTCCAATGCACGCAATACATAACGGTAACCAATATCGCCTGCTGTTAATCCATTGTTACGGCTTTTGATATCTTTTATTAATGCATTCACTACTGCATTTTTATATTGCGGCTCCACCAATCCCATATACAAAGCCATAGCGTTGGCTGTTTGACTGGCCGAATCGTATTGCAACGTTGTTGAATTAAAGAAAGCTTTATTAAATGCTTTTTTTACTTCAGTTGCCAATACTTTGTATTCTTTTGCATCAGTTGATTTATTTAATAGGATTGCAATGTCTGTCAGTATGTTTAAATCGTAATACAAAGTTGCAGTAGCTGTAACACCCATTTTCGTCATTTGGGCAAATCCCGATTTCTTAGGACCAATATCAAACCAATCACCAAGACCATGTTTCAAAATAAACGATGAATCTTTTGTAAGCAAATACGCCACATACTTTTTCATTGCAGGATATGCATCCAGTAACGTTTGCTTATCACCATACCATTTGTAATTATACCAGGGTAAAATGATTGCAGCACTGCCCCACTCCGGGCTTTCATCAAAGGGTGGCGTAAACACAGTAAATTCCGGTGCTATTTCCGGAATTTTTCCATTTGCATATTGCGTTTGAACCATGTCGTTCACCATTTTCCTGTTCAACGTTGCAATATCATAATTATATTGTACTGACGAACCCATTAAATGTGTTTGTTCCAACCAACCCAACTTTTCACGGTGCGGACAATCCGTAAACAAACTCACTGCATTACTTTTAATTGCCCAATCAATCAATGTATTTGTTTGATTAAACAATTCATTGGAACAATTAAACGAGCCAATTGATTGCATGGCGCTTCTTATATGCAGTCCTTCAATATTTTTTACAATGGGTAATGGTTGTAAACTATCTTTTGCAATACAATGCACCTGCATATAGCGAAAGCCTGTATAGCTGAATTGCGGATGCCAGCTTTCATCGGCATTGCCATTGAGAATGTAAGTGAAGTAAGAAGGCGAGCCCGTTGCTTTTTGATTCACTGTTCCATCCGCATTTATTAATTCGCCGCAATAAATTTTTATTGTATCATATTTACCTCCGCTAACTGTAACAGAAGGAATGCCTGAAAAATTCTGCCCGAGATCATACACAGTTACATCTTTCGATAATTCTTTTTTATTCTTCACGTTGAACCGTTGCATGATCTTCACCGGTGGTTGCGATTGAGCAATTAATTGCTGAGGACCGGTGGTGGTGATGACTTTTTTCCATTGTGCAGCATTAAAACCTGGCTTGCTCCAACCCGTTTGCTCCAATGTTGCATCATAATCTTCTCCTCCAAATATGCTGCTGAAAATAATGGGCGATGATGCTGTACTCCAACTTTCATCACTAATGATATTTTCTGTTGTACCATCTGCGTATTCAACCAATGTACGCATGATCATTTTAGGGTGACCATAAGCGCCTGTCATTTTACGATAGCGTTGCCCGGGTATATAATAAAACCCATTGCCCAACATCACAGCAATTGCATTCTTTCCTTGTTGTAACTGTTTTGTTACATCAAAGCTCACGTATTGCGCCTGTTTAGCATAGTTCGTCCAACCGGGATCTAAAAAATGATCACCGGTCTTTGTTCCGTTGATGAATAATTCAAAATGACCAAGACCACAAATAAACGCTGTAGCTGATTTAATTTGCTTCTGTACAGAAAATTCTTTGCGCATGATGGGCAATACATTTCTTCTTGCACCCCAGCTTCTTTTACCACCCTGGTGTATAAGCGGAAAGATCCGCAATGAATCAAGCGGCTCATCATAACCGATCCATTTTGCATTGCTCCAGTCTTTTATTTGCTGCAAACCCATTTGCCAATGAGCAGTACTGCTCCATGCTGATGCATTTGCTTTGTTATCCCACACCTGTACTTTCCAGAAATATTTTTTTGTTGATTGCAAGGCCTTGCCTGCATAAGCAACTTGTATGGAAGCAGATGATTTAATTTGTTTTGAGTCCCACACATTGCCGATGTTCTTTTTCAACAAGGCTTCATCATCAGCAACAAGAATGCGATACGCTGTCTGCAATACATTTTGCTGCGAAGATTGTAACTGCCAACTCAGTTTTGGTTGTGCAGCTTCAATACCCAATGGATTCGTTGTGCTTTCGCAACGAAGATTGACAACAGAAAGTTGAGCTGAAGCAACAATGTTCAGTAATAGACAAATCTGTATAAATATAATTTTCTTCATTTCTATTTTTTTACCCACCCCAACCCCTCCCGGGAGGGGAAGCTACTCACAGCCCTGACATGTCAAGCAATCTCATTTAGTTCAATCAACTTGATCTCTTAGTGTTGCTTTGTGTTCTCTGTGTCTTTGTGGTTCAAATACTATTGTATCTCTATCCCCGACACCGCCAGTTGCTCTCCATTCTCCAATTCAAGCTTCACCACATAATTACCGGCGTTGATCTGCGAACCGGTATTGACCGTAAACTGATTCCACTTACCTACACGTGTAAAAGTAAACTGCACATCTTCCTGCATCATCCTGTTGCCACCTGCATCGTATAAAGACAGTTTACCTTTTACTATTTGTTCTTTCGGGTAATAATATTTCACAGTGATAGAATAAATATCAGCCACTCCTGTTTGCACAGGCCATTGCATGTTTGCTGCTTCATTTGTTTTTACAAGAGCACATAATCTTCCGTTAACAGAATCCTTTGTTACACCATCGCTAATGATTGCAACGTTTGTGCGATAAGGCGTAATTGGTTTTAAATCGTATGCAGGTTGCATTTTGTTGACAGGAAGATAAAAAACCAATGTGTATGGATCGATCATCAGCTTAACTTCTTTGTTTGCAGCATATCTTCTGCGGTATATCTTATATTCAGTTCCTCCAATTCCATCAGTAATTAGTTGCGTATTCAAAACCTCGGCATCAGAGAAAGATCGATTCTCTTTCACCGCAAAAAAAAGATCCAGCTCCACATTTGTTGTAAATGACACCGGACTGCTTTCTTTGTTCTGATCCAACCGTATCCAGTCAGCCCCAAATAAATTTGAAGGCAAGCTATTTATAGTGGTATTTGAATAAGTATAATTTTTATCCCCAATATCCAACCAACTTTGTTCTGTACAATTGTTACATGAAAGTTTGCTGATAAGCGATGATGCTGCTGCCGGTTTAATACCATTCTTTGTTGAAGCAATGGCAATCGCAGAAATAACAGCCTGTCCCGATTTGCTTTCAGGAAATGAAATGATCATCTTACCGCCGCTGATCTTTGCTTTTACTGTTTTCTTCAAAGCTGTATTAACTCCAACTTCATTCCAGATATCCAAGTCATCAATAACAGTCTTTCCGTTAATGGCTACATCAAACAAACGCATGCCTTTTGCATTAGTACCTCCACCAATTCCCAACCACGGTTCAACAAAATAAAGTTCTACTAAGTATTCACCATCGGGCAATGGAAATTCGTAACTGAGTTTATCCTTTCCATAGCGGAAGCTTTGAAACAGCTTCCAGTCATTTGTATTTTTGATTGGAGAAAATGTTCTGCGTTGACTTGCAAAGTTCACCGGCACTTCCTGAAAATCTTTTGTCCATGATGTTGCAAAGCCTTTATCTGCAGCCCATGTATTTCCATTTTCATCTTTATACGCTGCCCCGCCACAATTGATGCGATAGATATAATTACAACCTGCTGTTGGTTTGGTTAACGGTTTTGCATTTGCATACAGTTGCTTAAAGTTGGGTGATTGTGGTAAATGATGCAACACAATGGTATCTCTTGCAACTGCTTTCCCTTTCACATAACCCACTGCATACAACACATTGTATTGTATGTTCACATTGTCCCATTGAAAATGTGTGCCGATGCCATTCTTCTTTTGCTTGCCAAACGATGAACCATTTACATCATTAAACAATTCCACTTCATCGCAATTGCTGTACACATAAATACTGTCTTTAATACCGGGCTTCATCCATCGGTTGGGCCATGTATGCGAAACAATGTAAACCATCGGTTCTTTGTTCTTATCAGCATAATTGCTGCGGAACATGTAATACGCATCCGTTGGTTCTTCCCATGGTGTAAGCAATCCTTTATAATTCACCGGACCAATGCGATCGAGTTCACGCAAACCTTCACCACCTTGTACACGACCGGGATTATCATGCGATGTGAGCAACCAAAAGAAATGCCCGGCACTGCTGTCTTTCACTGATTCGGCTAAACGCACTTTCTGCTCCATCAACTGCACCATACGATCTTCACTCAAAATTCCATTTTGTACAAAGCCACCTTCAGTATGCAGATCAATTGTGCGCCATGCACCATACTCACCGATCAACACTTGCTTCTTTACATCATCACCATACGTTGCAGGATTACCACCATAAGTGCCCGTCCAGTTTTGCGGTACATCCCAATCGGTTCCTTCTCCACCGTTGCAGGTTGTAACCAAACGTTGTGTAGATACAGTTGGATCAAGTGAACGAATTAATTCTGTACATTCTTTTGCAAAATCTTCAGGCAGTTTGCTTTCATTCTGCAAACCCCATAAAATAATCGACGGACTGTTGCGTCGTTCGATCACCCATTCTCTCAACAGTTGTTTAAAATTATTTCTGAACTCAGGCGAATCATACCACACATGTGCACTCAACTGTGTCCACCAAAGAATTCCTTTTGCATCGCACAACTGTCCGTATAATAAATGATGCGGTTGATGCCCATCACGGAAGGCGTTGAAGCCAGCAGCTTGCATCCATTTGAAACGGGATACAATTTGTTCCTTACTGAACGCATGACTTTGTCCCAGCAAATGTTCATACTCCGCAATACCGTTAATGAAAACGGGTTTTCCGTTTAAGAAAAACTGGTTGGTTGGATTTTTCCAGTTGATGGTTCTGAAACCAAATTCTGTTGCAATTTTATCAAGAACAACATTGTTTTCTTTTACAACTGAAATGATTTTGTAGAGATAAGGGTTTTCAACAGACCAGAGATTGATGGCTGATGTCGGATGTATGATGTCGGATTTTTGTTCAACAGAAGTTCCTTTTTCTACACTTACACCTTTTTCAACTATCTTTTTTACTTCTTTGCCATTGGCATCAATCAATCTGTGTTCAACAACAATATCTCTTTTCTTCTGTGAATAGTTTTTAAGTGTGGTTGCAATATTCAGCTGCACTTCTTTCTCTGTTATATCAGCCCATGCATGCACGCCAAACGGTTCAATGCGTACATCATTCGTAACAATTAAATGCACGGGACGAAAAATACCCATCGGCTGTGAGCCTTCACTAAAACCACGTTCATCACTGCAACCTCCACAAACCCAGGGAAGGTTTTGAATATTGGATGGGTGATAAGCTCTTACTGCCAATCGATTTGTTGTGCCATCTGTTTTGATCACATCGGTTACATCCAATGTAAACGTTGTTCGTCCGCCAATATGTTCACCAACTTTTTTATTGTTGAGATAAACAGCGGCGTACGATCCTACTCCTTCAAAAAACAAAAAGAAACGTTTGCCGGTTTTTGTTTGTGTGCTTGTAAATGTTTTTCGATACCATGAATCGCCATGACGATTTCCGTGTAACAACCTTCTGTAACCCTCGTACTGATCCCAGTTATGCGGAACGTTTACTTTCTTCCAGTTGCTGTTGATGGTTGCCTGATACGTATTCGCTGGTAATTGCTGATCGTTACTTGTTGCAATGGTCAGCCAGTTTTCGTTTAATGAAATATCCTGGCGTTGTGCGGAAGAATTAAACCACAGAGACACGAAGACAAAGAGAATCACAAAGGGTTTCACGCAGAGGTGCAGAGAAGCAGAGACGCAAAGAAACTTATGTTTTAAACTTTGCGCCTTTGCGTCTTTGCGTGAAAGAAAAATATTGATACTATAATGATCTGAGCTGTCCATCAAACTGATACTCTCCGTTCTTAATTGTTTTAATTGTTACGATCTTTCCATTATAACGCAAACGCAATTCAGTACCTGCAATTGATCTTACTTTCAACTTCATCAACTTCCCTTCGCTCCATTGCATATCCACAACAAAACCACCTCTTGCACAAATGCCTTTCACTTCTCCGCTGGCTAAAGCCGACGGCAAGGCAGGCAGGATGTCAATATATTTTGTATGACTTTGTATCAGCATTTCACCGATACCTGCAGCACCGCCAAAATTTCCATCGATCTGGAATGGCGGATGTGCATCAAATAAATTCGGATAACTGCCTGCACCATTCTTTGCCGGGCTCATCAACATCTTGATCATGTGAAATGCATGATCACCATCTTTAAATCTCGCCCAGAAATTAATTTTCCAACCAAGACTCCAACCTGTTGCTTCATCGCCACGGAAAATGAGTGATTGCTTGGCAGCTTTGGTGATCTCCGGTGTTTCATCCCAATTAATTTCATTGCCGGGATACAATCCCCACAGATGCGACACATGACGATGTTTGTTATTCGGATTATCAACATCCTCCATCCACTCCTGCAATTGTCCGTGTTTACCAATTGTGTTTGGTGCGATCTGTTTGTATTTTTCTTTCAGTATTGTACGTAACTCCGCATCCACATTCAGCACTTCACTTGCAGCAATTACATTCTTAAACAAATCACGAATGATCTGGTGATCCATTGTTGGGCCAGCCACCAATCCACCTTGCTCAGGTGAGTTGGATGGTGTGCTGATGAGATAACCTGTCTTCGGATCTTTAATAAGAAATGCATTAAAAAACAAAGCGGCATCTTTCATAATGGGATAAGCTTTGTTCTTTAAAAAGTTTTTATCCTGTGTGAATTGATAACGCTCCCACAAATGCTGACACAACCATGCGCCACCTGTAACCCAGATACCATGATTGGCTGCATTGATCGGTGCAGTACCTCTCCACACATCGGTGTTGTGATGCAATACCCAACCCGGTGCGTTGTAATGATCTTTTGCCGTTTGCTTTCCTGTAATCGCCAATTCACTGATCATATCAAACAATGGTTGATGCAACGGCAAAAGATTCAACAACTCTGCTGGCCAGTAATTCATTTCTGCATTGATGTTGGTGGTGTACTTACTGCCCCATGGCGGATTTACAAGATCGTTCCAGATACCTTGCAGGTTTGCCGGTCTTGTTCCCGGTCTTGATGAAGCGATCAATAAATAACGACCGTATTGCAGATACAACGCAACAAACGATGGATCATTTGCTGTTGCAAACTGTTCAATACGTTCATCGGTTGGTAAACTTTCATTGGCCGATTTACCAAGGTTCAATGAAAATGTATTGAAATATTGCTGATATTCTTTTATATGTGCCGCTTTGATCTGCAGATAAGTTTTTCCGGCAATTGATGCCAGTGCTGTAATGCAGGGTTGTTTTGGATCAGCAGTAATGTCTTTGTAGTTTTTATAGTTTGTACCTGCAGTTAAGTAAAGTGTTGCTTCGTCTGCATTACTGATGATCAATTTTCCATTATCAATTTTTACCGTTCCGCTTTTTGCAACTACACGCAAATAACTTTCGCCACGCAATGCACCTGTTCTTACTTTCACCGATAACACAAGATCATTTCCCACTTTTGTAACGGTATAATTTTTATGTGCACTGCTCAGCTCCGCTTCAAAACTGACGCTTTGTTTTTGCGATGCAGTTAAATGAACAGCAATTACCTGGTTCGGTTGACTCACTAAATATTCTCTTCTGTAATTCACGCCATTCAATGAATAAGTTGTTGCAGCAACTGCATTGGTTATATCCAGTTCTCTTTTGTAATTCGTTGCAGCAGTAGTGTTGGCAAACTTTAAATGCAGATCACCGAATGGTTGATACGCTGCCTGGTAAGCACCAACGGGTGGCGGATTATCATCTACCACAAAATATTTCCAATCACCATTCAATGAAATTTTTGCATTGGGATTACTTACAGGTGCAATACCAATATGAATGCTCGTGTCTTTATAACCATACACGCCACCTTTATCCGAAAAATTCAGCACTAGTATGGCGATTGTATTCTTGCCTTTGTGTAAGAGATTTTTTGCAACAGTATATTTTCTTCCTTCAGTATTTTGCTGACTGCCAACCAACACACCATTCACATACGAGTAATCCCAATCACGAATGCGGTTGAAATCAGCGATCATATCTTCTTCCTTCCAATCATCAGGCAACACAAAACTTGTACGCAACCACACAGCGCCATCCAATCCACCATGACCAACCTGCTCCCATCCTTCCCAACTCGGCACCGTCATCGTTGGCCATTTGCTGTCATCAAAATTTGCTGCAGCATATTTTTTATCGACCGTTGCTTTGGTTATCCATCCGCTGCGTTCACCTTCAAAACTTTTCAACCCCATAAATTCTTTCTCAGCCAACGCCTCTGCTTCTTTTTGCTTTCCTGCAAACAACAACTGGCGAATGCTGTCTAAATACTTGTACGCACCCGGTCTGCTGTAAGCCCTCGGCTCACCCGTCCACAATGTTTCTTCATTAAACTGTAAATGATCATTGTCAATTGCACCAAACACCATTGCACCCAAACGACCATTACCAATGGGCAATGCTTCCGTCCACTTAACAGCCGGTTTGTTGTACCAGAGTTTTAAATCCTGCGCAAAAGAAAATGCATTACACGTTAAGAGTAATGCGAAAGCCAAAATTATTTTTTTGTAAGTCATCATTTGAATTTCTATTAAGCTTCTGTTGCGTCGCACTCTTGTACTGCAACAATTCTATTCATCTTTTTTTCTCACTGATTACACGGATTAACACAGAAAAAAATCTGTGATCATCTGTGTCATCTGTGAGCAACCCACTACTGCTTCACCTCTTCCTTCTTCACATCATCCGCAACTATCACCGCTGCTTCTCCAAGTGTATTATTCTTAAACAAAATATTTTTTGTGTTTGCACCTTTTATCTCTGCAAATGTTTTTGTTCCGTTGAAGGGCCAGTTGTTCATCAGCAACACATTCTCAACATTTGTTAAACGGATAAGCGGTGCAGTTGTCAACGGCTTCGCTGAAACAAAACCATTTACCGTTAAACGTTCAGTTTTTTCAACTGACAATGATGCACCTGTTTTTGTATTCACTCTTACGTTATGCAGTTCAATATCTTTACCATTGCGGATCGTAATACCTGTTTCTGCTTCAAACACACAATCATTCAAACTGATCTCACTCACAGGCATTTCATCCAGACCGTTAATGAACATCGCCTGTTTGGTGTAAGCAGTGATATTACTCAACCGGATATTGCGGAACTGCGGCGTACGTTCGCTCACGGGTGCAGGTTGTGTTTTTGCATATTCCATATCGAGCACGATCGCCTGTGCTTTGATGTTCTTCATCACAATATTATCTACACGGATATCTTCCACTACACCACCTCTTCCTCTTGCTGTTTTAATGCGAATGCCACGATCCGTTCCATCGAACACACAATTGCTGATGGTGATCTTCTTTACATCACCACTCATTTCACTGCCGATCACCACGCCACCATGTCCACTAAGCATGGTACAATTGGTGATAGTATAATTTTCAGCTGGTGTTGCTTTTGTTCTTCCCGGAAGATCTTTCCCTGATTTGATCGTAATGCAATCATCACCCACACTGATATGGCAATCGGAAATATGCACATACCTGCAACTCGATGGATTGATACCATCTGTATTTGGTGAAGGTGGATTATTAATTGTGACTGCTTTAATCGTTACGTTTTCGCAGAACTCAGGTGTTACTGTCCAGAAAGGTGAATTGGTAATAGTGATGCCTTCGATCAATACATTCTTGCAATACAATGGTTGTATAAACGGCGGACGCAGAAATCCACGTTTCATTTGTGTTGGATCATCCGGCAGCAGAATATCTTTATTCAAACTATCAAACAGGAGTTGATATTTGTTTCGTTCTGTTTGGTTTTTGTAAAACGTTAATGCATAGTTCCACCACTTTTGCCCATGACCATTGATCGTGCCTCTTCCGGTGATGGCAATGTTCTCCGCTTTGTATGCATAAAACAATGGCGAAAAACTTTTTACATCCACACCTTCATAACGACTCTCCACCATCGGCAGGTAATCATCAAAATTATCTGAGAAGTGCAGCTCGGCACCTGCATCAATCAAAATGGTGATGTTACTTTTTAAATGAATTGGACCGGTTAAATATTTTCCCGCAGGAAAATACACTGTACCGCCTCCCGCTTTTGATGCAGCTGCAATAGCATCGGCAATGGGCTTTGTTGCGATCTTGCTGCTGTCGTTCTTTGCACCGTATTTAATAACATCATAAAAACGCTGAGCCGTTGCGGTAAAGCAAACGGCTGTAACAAAAACAAAAAGAATCAGTTTTTTCATTTATTTATTTTTTGCTCACCGATAACACTAATGATCACAGAATTTTCTGTCCGAATCTGTGTAAACTGTGAGAGCTATTCAAATAACCAATCAACATTTCTATTCCTTGCTCGCAGATTTCACGGATGTTCACAGAAAATTCTGTGCTAATCTGCGTAATCTGTAAGAGCTATTCAAATAACCAATCAACATTTCTATTCCATGCTCGCAGATTTCACGGATGTTCACGGATTTTTCTGTGCTAATCTGAGTAATCTGTGAGAGACTATTCAAATAACCAATCAATATTTCTATTCTTTGCATCACCCATCAGCATGGCATCATATACAGGGATGATTTGTGTGCCATCCACAAAACCCAGCACCAGGCAAACTCCTTTCGGCAATTTCAATGTATGTGATCCTGCTTTGAATGAATAGCTGTGAATGTTCACCGGAGGCATACCTTCAATAGCAATGGCATTGGAAATTTTTATTTCGGCCTGGCCATAATCATCCGCACTTGCATTTGTTTCAAGCTCAGGCGCTTTTGCAAATACAGTATCAGTAGTAAATGCAGCACGTTGCGTTTTGAAATAGCCCACCAATATCTTCACCGGTTTATCCGTATAAAAATTAATCTCGGTTGGTTGACGTAATTGTCTGCTAAAAGAAAGCTCTACTGCTTTCAAACCTTTTAACTCAGGTGCCAGTTGCTTAATGCGAAAACTGGTGTCACTAAAAAGTACAGCACCTTCATTCAACACAACAGGAACATGATTCAGTTTAACATCTACCTGCTGAAGTGATTTGCGTTCCTGTGCTTTTACGTTAGACCTGTTCTTGAGTGAATCAATTTTGTATTTAAATGTCTTGAGTTCTGTTTCAAACACAGGCACCATTTCTGTCCAATGTTTAAAAGTTGCATTTGAACCACGCATGGGGATTTTGCGTTGCTGTGTCTGCATACTGTTAGCGTAGAGATAAGTATCTGCAGTTAATGCCGCCAGTTCTTTATAATCGTTTACACTTTTTTCAAGCATGGGCACTGCCAGTTCAAGATCAGCAATATTGCCACTGTATTTGTATTTAAGTAATTGTACTGCTGCCTGCACCTTACTGCTGAAATGATCGGCCATTGCTTTGTAGCAATACATATCGTTTACAATACGGTTGAATTCTTCTTTGTTCTTCGTAATTCTTCTTGAAACTTCCATAATAGAAGTAACTGCATTGTTACCGTGTACAACAACTTCCTTGGCTACCTGCGGTGGTGTTTCACCAATATGTTTGATGCCTTTCTGTTGTTTATCTGCATAATCAAGGATCATTTCACCTTCGGGTGCTTCCGCATCATACAACAACGTAAACAAACCATAGCGGAACGGATTGATGAGTTGTGTCATCAGCATACCCAATGTCAATGTTTGTCGGTTACCATCAGTAATACCAAAACGACGCAACAATTTCGGAGCAATCTCGCCGCTTTCTTCATACGCTGTTAATATTCTTCTGCCATCAGCTTCACTGCATCCAAACTTCGATGCCAATTGCTTGCTCCAATAAACAATCTCTTCTTCACGGTTTCGTTTTGCTTTCCATGCATAACGGCTCCATGCACTGTACCAGATCCAGTCACGCTCAATTTGCAATAAACGTTTGCCCTTTACACTATCCGCACTGTAAGGCCAATCCCAATAGGATGCCTGCGGATACAAATGCAAACCGTTACCGCCCATTACTTCGTGCATACCAATTACACTCTGCTGAATAAAATCAGGTGACCCATAACGGAAAGGTTCAAGATTCGCAAGGATGTGTACGTTCTCAATTTGTACACTGCCGAGCCTGCTTAATGTTTGATGTAACTCAGCCCAGCTTCCTCTTGGCCTTGCATAGGTCAATGCTTCACCATTGAACTTTGCTTCCGTATATAAATTTTTATAGAGTGGCAAGGAAGCACGCATCACTGCAGGCGCATCAGTATCATGTGCACGCAAAACAATGGGTGGTTCTTCTGTTTTGTTCAATGCTTTCAATCCATCTTTTACACCGGGGATAATGGTTTGTGTGAACCATTCAATATCATCTTTTCCTACACCTTCCATTGCTTCGCCCAGACAAACCATCAACCCAACGTTTGGATATTTTTCTACGAATGCTGCAATGGATTTACGTGTATAATCTGAGATCAACGGAATGATGGGTCGTTCACGTTCCTGCGTTTTGATCTTGTGGTGTTCAGCAAATGGTTTTGAGACGATGATATTGTAAAACATCTGTATCACCCAAATGCCACGCTTATCAGCTTCCGTTGTTAAGAAGCGATAGATCTCTTCATTCTTTTTGAACGTTGCATCATCCACTTCCACTGCATAAGGATAATCTTTCAGCTTTACCAAGGATGCAAACGGATGACCGTTCCAGAGATACAATGAATTCATACGGTTGGCTACCATTGAATCCAAATATTGTATCCATAATTTTTTATCGTAGAACCAGGGGAAAGTTTCAGGTGTGTAAGGATATTCGTACACAGTTCGGCCGGGGAGATAATACGGTTTTTGTACACCAATACATGCACCACGTAAGACCATTTCGGGAGCATCGCTGAATGAATAGGTACCAGGAAACTTTTTTGTCTTCTTTAATTCATCAGCAAAAGCTAAACAGCCATACAAAATTCCTGACTCATCATTACCTATAATAGTAGTACGGTTATTTTTTGTTTCAATTGTGAAACCTTCTTTCTTACCGGTTGGTTGTTTGCTTAGGACAATACTGTGTTTGACAGTATTTAGTTTTAACTGTGTAATGGTTGCATTCAATCGCTGTTCGCCAAACTTTGTTCTTGATGAAACTTGTTTGTTCTCGATCTTCACTTGCGCCGAAAGCACTGAACAAACTACTAATGATATAACAAAGAAAATCTGCTTCATATTATTTCACTTCCACTAATTCGTTTAAATAAATTTCCAGCATGGTATAACCGCTTGCATCCACTTTGTTGCGATCATTTGCATCATTTGGATTCAAACCTTTTTTTGTTTCCCATGCATCGGGCATACCATCATTATCTGTATCAACAGGTGCAGCTGCAGTTATATATTCAGCCCAACCACCAACAGCAACCGGACTATCAATAATGCCGGGCTTACCAAACACACCTCTGCCAATTGCTGTCCCTGTTTTTGTTTCGTTCACTACACGTTCGTCTGTTGCATCACGTTTCGGAAAGATGGCACCTGCATAACGTAATACTTTCTCGTATGATTCTTTTGCAGTTTCAACGGGCAATGCAATGTTTACAGGAAATGCTTTGTCTGAAATTGCTTCTGAAGGATAACCCTGTGCTTTCAGATCAACGCCATTCACATTCTTCTTCGTTAATGCTTTATCGCCCTCCATGATATTACCTTCCACAAACCATTGTCCTGTTCCTTTGCTGTTTTCTTTTTGAAAAGAAGCGTTGACAAATTTTAATTCTGATGAAGTTGCCGGACCGGGTTTGTAATAATTGTTAACGATATTCACCTGCGATACGCCGCCTGCAATATTTACTTCGCCGCCATAAGCAGCATTGGCATTGCCCCAGTTGTAAATAATATTGTTACGGTAATCGATCAACGCAATAGTATCATGTGCCCTTGCTCCATTGAAACGAACAGCACGACTGTTGAGATGCGCCAATAAGTTGTGATGATACGACGCATACTGTCCGCCCCATACACCACCGTATGAACGATGTCCTTTCTGATGACCAGCTTCGTACAAACCTTCACTCACAATACACCATTGCACAGTTACATTCTTTGTATCGTACATCGCTGCACATTCTTCATTGGCCCAACTGAAACTGCAATGATCAACAATTACATCATGACAGTTCTCCATATCAAAACCATACAATCCTGTTTTTAATGTACCACCGGGACGTGAACGAATGAAACGGACAATGATATTGCCATGATTACCTTTTGATGAAGCACCATTTAAAATGAGTGATTGATTTTTTAAACAGATGCCATCGCCGGGAGCTGTTTGTCCGGCTATTGTTAAGTTGGAACGTTTGATCTGGATCTTCGATTGCAATTCAATAATTCCTGATACACGAAAGATAACCGTTAACGCTTCGCCAGGAAATTGTTCCAATGCCCAACGGAAACTTCCTTCGCCACTATCGTTGAGATTGGTTACTGCAACAACTTTGCCTCCTCTTCCTCCTGTTGCATATTTACCAAAACCTTCCGCACCAGGGAACGCTGGTTGTTGAGCAAACAAATATTGTGTAAAAAATAAAAATGCAAATACCAGTTGTTTTTTCATTGCACGCTGCTCTTAAAAAATTGCAACCCCGTCAGCGGTTGAAAACCCTGACGGCGGTTGTAACAGAATTAAAAAAATATTTATAACCGCTGACGGGGCTGATAGCCGCCGTCAGGGTTTATTAAATCAGTTCGTTAAGTTGAATACCACCTTGCTGGCAACTCATGTATGCCGCTTCAGTACATGCCATTGTGTAAATGCAATCTTCCACAGCGTTATCAGGCTTTTCAATTTTTCCTGCAGCAGCCAGCATTACCTGTTCCATTGTGCCGATGAATGCATGTGGAAACCAACTGCCTTCAATTTTCTTTTCCTGCCACACCGGTTCTTTTCCATCTTCTAAAAAAACATATTCAAAACTATCGGCTTCGCCACGAGGATAATTGATGAGTGCACCAAAGTTGATGAGCACTGCACCTTTTGTTCCTTCAAACTTGATGTACGATTGTTGTTTGGGTGTACCGTAGTTGTGACAATGATTGGTCAAAATATTTGCTCTGATCATATCACCATAATCCATGATGATGTTGCTGCGTACGGATGCAAGAGCAGGCATACTCGGATGCTTTGTTGATTTTGCATACACCGATACGGGATTGCCGAGTATATGACGAACAAGATCGATGTAGTGAATGCTGTGATAGAGAATTTCCACACGAGGTGACTTCATTAAGAAATCCCACAAATGCCAGGGCGTGTACACATTTACATTCACTTCAATATCGTTGATGTCGCCGAGCAATCCTTCTGCCATCATTCGTTTTACTTCGAGAATGAACGGTGCATAACGCAATTGAAAATTAACTGCTGCATGCAGGTTCTTCCGCTTGCAGATCTCAAGGATTTTCTTTGCTGATTCAACATCTTCGCCCATTGGTTTTTGCAACAACACCGGCGCACCATCAGGCAATTGTTCCAACAATGGAATCAATGCAGGGCCGGGCACTGCAATATCGATCACTGCATTTGCAGGTAACTGTTTCAATAATTCCTCCGGGCTTGCAAACACCTCTTTAATACCAAAACGTTCTGCTGTCGTATACGCTTTTGATGGATCAATATCACAAATGCCCGCAACATGAAAACCCGCCAGCATATAGGCAGGAAGGTGTGCAGCATTTACAATACCGCCAGCACCAATAATATAAATTGGCAATTGTAAAGAAGCAATATCTCTTTGATGATTCACCATTTCAACTTCTGAATTTTTAACCAACAGCTCCGAGCTTGTTTCCTTGTGTTAATAATAAAACTGCTGTGATCAATATAATAATGGCAACAGCAAGTAGCCGAATGGTTTTACCACTACTGTTTTTCCATTCCTTCATCAACAAACCTGTTATGGCACTTAACAACACCAACAAGATCATGTGAATGGCCCAACTACTGAATTCATACTTGCCCATGCGTACATGACCCAATCCATAAAAGAAAAACTGTCCGTACCACAGCATGCCAGTTAAGATCGACATGAGATAATTCATACCCAATCCACTCTCTCCTGTTGTTTTATACTCCGCAAATGTTTTTTCTTTACGATGTAAATACAAACAATAGATCATAGTGCTGATGAATGCACCTGAATTCGAAAAAATATAAATAACATTTCCCTGGAAATTTCCTGCGCCATATTTTGCAGCTACATCTGCAATGGGTTGACCTTGATTTAACGAAAAGCCGTACAAAGCTGATAACACGCCTGCTAATAAACAAAGTGGCAATCCCTTTGCCAAAGAGAAAACAGATTCAGTCTTTGATTGCTTTTCAATATCTTTTTCTTTACTGCGACCAGCCAACCCACATACAGCAATACCAATAGCACCCATGGTTACCCCGCTGATGAGATAACCGGCACCAGCTCCTGAAAGAATAGTTCCCAGTGTTCCGGCTACCAATGGCGGCAACAATGTACCTAACACACAACTGATGCCAACAGAGATAGCATAGGTCAACGAAAAACCAACATAACGGATAGCGATACCAAATGCAGTACCACCAATTCCATAAGCCAAGCCCAATAAAAAACTATTCTGCATAGCTGAAGCAGGCGCTTCTTTTAATACAGTTGTTATTTGCGGGATGGTGATATAAGCAACAAGCAAGGGTAATAACAACCAGCACACGGCTGCCTGCGCCAGCCAATAAGTTTGCCAGCTCCACCCTTTTACTTTTTTTTGAGGTGTATAGCAAAGCGAAGCGCTGGAAGCACCTACTGCATGAAACAAAACACCGTTAATTACTTCCATACTCTTTTGCAGATGATTTAAAAAGAATAAAAGTTTGCAGCATTGGAATAAAATATTTTTTCTGCTGCTGATTTATCTACGAGTTCAAGAATTACTTCTTTATAATTTTTCCAGGCGTGGTTGTAAGAACCCGCCAGCAATGCAACCGGCCAATCGCCACCAAGAAAACAACGATCAGCTCCAAATTGCTCAAGTGCAAAACCCACATAAGGTTTAATGTCATCAGCTGTCCAACTTTCGCCTTTTTGTGCGGTTACACCAAGTCCTGAAATTTTTGCATAAAAATTTTTATGCTGTGCTGCTTCTTTCATCAACTCACCCCACCTGCCAAATTGTTCTTTTGCTGCAATGGGTGGTTGATTGAGATGATCGAACACCATCTTCAACTCAGGAACTTTGTTTGCCACTTCCAAAGCGGTTTCAATATGTTCGGGTAAAACGCCTACTACATCGTAAGGAATATTATGATCGGCCAATATCTGCAGGCTGTTGATCACTTCCGGTTGTAACAACCATTCAGCATCAGGTTCATCATGTATCAAATGACGAACACCTTTAAAATATTTTTCTTTGCCGTATTTCCGTTGCAGTGCTTTTAATGTTGCCTCAGGATCGGTTAAGGGCAACCAACCTACAATACCTGCGATCCAGTTTGTGTTTACTGCTACATGCAGCATCCAATCGGTATCTTCAAAATTATTGGCTGCCTGTACAAGAATACCTTTTGTAATTCCTGCATCTATCCGTTCGGTTTCTATTTCTTCAATTGAGTAAGTACGATTAAGAATGCTGGTATTATCTTTCAGCCATGCATATTCAGCACGGTGAAAGTCCCATATATGAACATGTGTATCAGCAATCTTCTGTATCATTGGCAAAGCCTTATTTACTTACATCCTGTAAGTGAGAAGTTAATCCAAACTGTTGTTCTATCTGTTCGTTATGCTCTCCCAATGTTGGCGCACCTTTTTCCGACACTAACAATTCGCCATCCACTTTTATCGGACAGCGGGTGGTACTCACCGTTAGTCCGTTCCCTGTCTTTACGTTTATTTCCATTTCCAATACACGGTACCCTTCCTGTTTTACCAATGCATCATAATCCATTACGGGAGCACACCAAACATCTGCTTTTTCCAATACTGCCAACCAATGCTGTGCAGATTGTGTTGCAAGATGCATTGCCAGTATGGCTTTTATTTCATCACGCTTCGAAAACCAATCGTTGCTGTTAATGAATTCTTTTAACGGTTCGCATTGCAGCAGCCCGGCCAACGTTGGAATATTGGTCATTGCCAATGCAATGTAATCATCATTTGTTTTATAGAGACCATAAGGTGCCGCAATATATGCATGTGCACTGTTTACTGCGCCACGCACAGGCAACTGCCGGCCATCGTTGTAATAACAGGTCAATACCTCAAACTGAAAATCAAGAATACTCTCCAACATACTCACCTGCACCAAAGCGCCTTCGCCTGTTTGTCCTTTACGAAAGAGTGCAGCTAAAATTCCCTGCGCCACATGTGTGCCTGCCATGATATCCACCACCGCTACACCCATAGGTGTTGGACTTTCATCGTTGTTATTACTAAGCCATGCTAAACCCGATGCCGATTGCAGTAACAGATCCTGGCCGGGCAAATCTTTCCACGGGCCTTCTGCACCATAACCACTGATCTCAGCATAAATAATATCGGGCTTGATTTGTTTTACACTTGCGTAATCCAAACCAATGCGTTCCATTACGCCCGGACGGAAATTATGCATCACCACATCGGCCTTTGCAATGAGCTGTTTTACTTTAAACAGATCATCGGGATTTTTCAGATCGGCCGCATAACTTTCTTTGTTGCGGTTGATGGCATGAAAAATAGTTGACTCGCCTTCAATCATCACATCGCTCACATAGAGCTCACGGCAAATATCGCCTGTGCCCGGCCGCTCCACTTTGATCACCTGCGCTCCCATATCGGCCAAACGCAATGCAGCGGATGGTCCCGAAAGGAACTGGCTGAAATCAATGATCAATATATCTTCTAATAGTTTCATTTTTATTGTGAATTGTCAATAGTGAATGGTGAATGAGAAACATGCTCATTACTCATCATTCATTACTCATTTTTAAAACCCACCCCCTTTGCCACTCTGCTCTGTAAAATCCTGCAACCCCTCCCGGGAGGGGATAAACACTCCGCACCTCACTCATAACTCTTAACCCGTAACATTTAACTATAAACCATAAACTTCAAACTATAAACAATCAACTCCCGGCTATCAACTCGCCTCTTATCGTTTCGTTTTGTTCGCCCAGTTGCGGCGCAGGTTTTGCGGATAACAATCTTTCGCCATCAATACGAATAGGGCATCTTGTTGTACTTATTGCATGGTTGTTGACGGTTATCTCCTGTTCCATTTTTAATACACGGTATGCTTCATGTTCCGTTAACTCATCCCAGTTCATTACTTCCATGGCCCACAAGCCTGCATCCTGCAATAAACTTAACCAGTAATTGGTTTCGTTCTTTAACAGATGATCGACCAGCAGCTGTTTAATCTCATCACGCTTTGCAAAAGCATCTTCTTTAGCAAATGTTTTCAAGTCAGCACAACCAATGGTATCGGCTAACTGATGCAGATCCATCATGGCCAATGCCAGGTGACCATTTGCTGTTTCGTAAATACCATAAGGCGCTCCCAACAACGGCTGACCATTTGCAATAACACTTCGTTTTGGTTGTTGGCCACTAGCGAAATAAGTAGTGAGTAATTCAAATTGAAAATCGAGTAACGACTCCAGCAGACTTACTTCTATCAATGCACCTTTACCTGTTTTTTGCCGACGGATAAGTGCACCTAAAATACCCTGCACCAATTGCGAACCGGCCATAATATCGGTAATAGAAATACCAAACGGCACAGGGCCGTTACTGCCATTGCCAGTTGTGTATGCAAGTCCGGCCATTGATTGCAAAAGCAGATCCTGTCCCGGTTTGTTTTTCCACGGACCTTTTTTGCCATAACCTGATATTTCGGCGTAAATCAATTTTGGATTGAACTTTTGCACCGTTGCATAATCGAGCCCGTTCTTACCCATTACATCGGGACGGAAATTATGAATGAGTACATCTGCTTTCTGAATAAGTTGATAGAGTACTGCTTTGTCTTCTTCATTTTTAAGATCAGCAGTAAAACTTTCTTTATTACGGTTGATGGTATGAAACAGCAACGAACTGTCATCTACCCACAGATCTTTAATGGCCAGTTTTCTTCCTGCATCGCCTGTGCCCGGTCTTTCGATTTTGATTACTCTTGCTCCAAGATCGGCCAATCGCAAAGCAGCTGAAGGACCGGATAAATATTGGCAAAACTCCAGCACCACTATTCCTTGTAAGGGTAAATGCATCATGCGGTTAAAGCTGTTTGTTTGGCTAAACTCTGTTCGTAAATAGTATTCATAGCATCGAGTGCTTTTTGCGGATCGGTATCGTGCAGTAAACATTGCTGCAACGGATCGCCTGCATGATCCTGAAAATGCAGGTAACCATTGTAACGTGGACGCATATAACCATTATCCATTACAGGTAACACCTGCGTAAAAAAGTAATTGGTTAAATGATTGGCCGAAGGATCGATCCATGCACTACGATGACCGGGCTGACCGCCATGTTGTACATACATGGTACGCTGGCACTCGCCCGATACAATCATCTTTGCAAAATCAACCGCCACTTCTTTGTGTTTGCTGAAAGCTGAAACAGAAAGTCCGGTTCCGCCAATGGTTGTTCTTAATTTTTTTCCGTTAAAGGCAACCACATCTGTATAGTGCAACAAGTGTTGTGCATAACCTTTGCGTGCATAGTTGGAATAACCGTATGCAAACGGACAATAGTAATAATCGTTGGTTGTACTCATTAACTCAGCCACTGCAATAGGATTGCAGCTGAACATTTTCTTATCTACCACACTGTACAGTTCCTTCATGGTTTCAATGGCAAGTATGCCTGTTGCTGCATCAATTACTTCTTCTTCGTTTTGAAACGGTTCTTTACCGTTTGCAATGCAGAATGTATAAAAGTTCATGAGCAGATCAATTGGAATTGCAGGCACCGCTACTTTACCCTGCTTTGCCAATACAATTACATCTTGCCAGGTTTGCGGCACATCGCTCAACAGATCTTTCCGGTAACTGGCCGCAGGTGTTGCAGCATCAATGGCCAAAGCCCATTGTTTATTATTATAGTTATAGCTGATATGCGAAAGCCCAACAGAATTTTCCTGCTGATCTCTTAAATAATCTGCAGCTATATATTCATTGAGTGGCAATACACAATTTGTGGCATCTGCACAGCCAACCCATGGATGATCGATAATGAGCAGATCATATTCTTTCGTGAGTTCTTCAATTGGAAAATCAGCAAACTCCTGTAGTGTTCGCTTTTTCCATCTTATTTCAACGTTGGGATATAATTCAGAATAGCGTTGCGATACTGCAAGCAAAGGAGTTATTCCACGACTATGCCCCCACGTTATACCATTCAATACAATCTTTTGCATGCTTAACTGTTTCCTTTTTTAACCATGAGAATATGTTCGCACAGCATCACCAACTCGTTGTGCTGGTTAAAACATTCTACTAACTCAGTAACTAAACCGTATTCCGGTTTTTTATGATCTTTCAACTCTTTTATGGTAACTGTTACCTTAATGGTATCGTTAATAAATACCGGTTTAATAAAACGAAGGCGCTCATAACCATAGGTCATGCTTACTTCATTTACAAAATCGGCGGTTAAACCAACTGCAACAGTAAAAATGAGCGTACCATGTGCAATGCGTTTTTTAAACGGCTGGCTTTTGCACCACTCTTCATCCATATGATGAGGAAAAAAATCGCCCGACTGACCGGCGTGGATCACAATATCAGTCTCTGTAATAGTTCGGCCTTTTGTTTGGCGAACATCGTTTAACTTGAATTCTTCGAAATACTTCTGTATAAACATAGCTGGCTGCAATCAGTTTTTTAACCAAAACAGGCCTGTTTTAAAGCCAAAATCACCTGTTTTATCCGAAGTTCAAGGTATAACAGGCGGGCGGGGCGTTCAATGGAAGGTTTTACTGATTTGATGGATTATTTTCCAACAGGCGGGCATAAGTATACAGCCCCTGTTTTGCAAGGCAGCCGCACATCAGTTTGTTTTCAGAATTAAGAAGGGAGATTGCTATAATCCTGTATCCGTAGCTGCCATTGCCTGTAAAAGTTTTCAAATTTGCTTTCGGCGTTGGGCTGATAGACCGTATCAACCGCAAGACAAGCTTTCAACTCCTCCAGGTTTTTATACAATTTTGCTCCAAGCCGGGCTAAAAATGCAGCACCCAATGCCGAAGCATCGGCTACTGCAGAGCGGGTGATGTTGATCTGTAACAGATCGGCGATCATCTGCATCACAAAACGATTACCTGAAATACCCCCGTTGATGTTTACACTTTTTAATGCAAAAGTTGCATCGGACTGCATGGCGCTTACCACATCTTTTATTTGGTAGGGAATTGATTCCAACGCAGCCCGTACTATATGATTCTTTGTTGTGCCGAAACTCATTCCGCTGATGGACGCTCTGCGTTCCGCTTGCCAATGCGGTGAACCCAATCCGCTGAAAGCCGGGATCAGATATACTCCGCCGTTATCGGCAACTGCTGTTGCCATAGCTTCTGTTTGCTTGCTATCTGTAAATAAATTCAGTTCATTCTTTAACCATTCAATAGTAGCACCACAAGAAACGATCACACCTTCAAATGCATAATCAATACGTCCATCGATACTCCAGCAGATGGTGGTGACCATACCGTTGTTCGATTGCACAGGTTTATCACCGATATTCATGAGTATGCTGCAACCAGTACCCAAAGTTGCTTTGGCTGTGCCAGCTTCAAAACAACCTTCGCCAAAAGCAGCGGCATGCGAATCGCCGATCATTGCAGTAACAGGAACAGGCTGTGCAAACAAACCATCCAATGTTGTTTCGCCAAAAGATGCTGACGATGATTTTACTTCGGGCAACTGAATACCTGTTAAGCCAAATGCATCGATCAATTCTTGATCCCACTGCAATGAATGCAGATTGAAGAGTAATGTTCTTGATACATTGGTATAATCAGTTGCATACGCTTTACCGTTGCTGAATTTGTAGAGTAACCATGTATCGATGGTACCGAAATAAGCTTCGCTTTGTTGAATAGCACTTTTTACAGCTTCGTTATTTCTATTGAGCCAGATGAGTTTTGTTGCAGAGAAATAAGGATCGATCACTAAACCTGTTTTCTGATTTACCTGTTCAGACAAACCCTGTTGCTTCAACTCTTCACAGATCTGCACCGAACGTTTGCATTGCCACACCACTGCATTGTGCAATGGCTTTCCTGTTTTATCCCATACCACAAATGTTTCCCGTTGATTGGAAATGCCGATGCCTGCAATTGCAGATGCATCAAAACCTTTTGCTGCAAACTCCTGCAAACATTTTGCAACTGATGTCAATACATTTTGATAAATGACTTCCGGCTCCTGTTCTACAAAACCATGGTCGAGATAATGTGTATGTAAATTCTCCGTGCCTTTGGCAATGGCTTGTCCTTTCTCATCGAAGATGAGTGATTTGGTAGAGCTGGTGCCCTGGTCAATTGCAAGAATATATTTATTAGACATGTACTTTATTTTCTCTCACAGATTTCCCAGATAAATCCTGATACGTTGGGCAATCATTTTCTTTCGTTTGCTGTAATCGTGCAGAATTATTACTGCAATTATTTATTGATGATGTTCAACACTTCTTTTGCAATTCCTTCTTTACTTATTCCGTAATGATTTAATATTTCCACCTGCGAACCTGTTACCGTGTATTCATCGGGAATACCCATGATCTTAAACGGCTTGTTATAACCATGCTGCAATAACCATGATGCACAGGCTTCGCCTAATCCACCGTTCACGCTATGTTCTTCTACAGTGATGATGGCTTTGCACTTATTTGATAAGGATGAAAGCAATTCCGTATCCAATGGTTTGATGGTATGCATACTCACCACTGTTGCTTCAATACCTTGCTCTTTCAGCAACGCTGCTGCCTGCACTGCCGGATAAACCGTTTCTCCATTGGCAATAATTGCCACATCATTTCCTTCGGTGATGATCCTTCCTTTACCAAATACAAACCCATCTCTGTTATCTGTTTTCAACGATGGCATTATTTTTTTTCCAAAACGTAAATACACAGGCTTGTCACTTGCTGCAGCAAGCTCCGTTGCTTTTTCTGTTTCATAATTATCTGCAGGCACAACAATGCTGATATTGTTGATGGCACGCAATACTGCAAAATCGTGCAGACTGTGATGCGTGCTGCCCAATGCACCATAGCTTACACCTGCACTGATACCAACAACAGTTACCGGATGATCGCTGTAGCAGATATCGTTTTTAATTTGTTCCAGTGAACGTGCAGTTAAAAAGCAAGCAGGTGAAACTGCAAATACTTTTTTATCGCAGGAACCTAAACCTGCAGCTACACCAACAAGATTCTGTTCAGCAATACCTACTTCCACGATCTGCTGTGGAAACTTTTTTCCAAACGGAACGAGCTTACCTGATCCACGTGAATCACTTGTAACAGCAATGATGCTGCGGTCTGTTTCTGCTAACCGTTGCAATGTTTCAGAAAAAACATCCTGGTTTGGTTTGTCTCCGCCTGGTTGTATGTTTATTTGTTCAGCCATTTTTTTCTCCCTGATTTTATTTTTTCTCACTGATTACACGGATTGACACAGATTTTTATATCCGTGTTAATCTGAGAAATCTGTGAGCAATGAATCCAATTCTTCCATCGCCTGCTCATACTGTTCTTTGCTTGGCACACCATGATGCCACTTCAATTCATTCTCCATGAAGCTCACGCCTTTGCCTTTTGTTGTATGCGCAATGATGACAGATGGTTTTCCTTTTTCAAACGGCAGACTGTTGAACGCTGCTCTTAACTCATCAATATCATTTCCGTTTACTTCTTTTACAGCCCAGCCAAATGCTTTCCATTTTTCATCCAACGGATCAGTATTCATTACATCTGATGTGGACGCTGTGATCTGCAGACTGTTCTTATCAACAATGGCACAGAGATTATCGAGTTTGTAATGCGCTGCACTCAATGCTGCTTCCCAGTTGCTGCCTTCAGGTAATTCACCATCACCCATTAAGGTGAACACACGGTAATCTTTGTTATCAAGCTTTGCTGCAATGGCAGTACCCACGCAAATAGGCAAACCATGACCCAATGCTCCTGTATTCTGTTCAACACCTTTCACTTTTCTTGTCGGGTGACCGATATAATGCGATTGATAACGGCAAAGTGTATTCAGCTCTTCTTCCGGAAAAAATCCCTGATCGGCCAGCACCACAAACAATGCTTCCACACAGTGACCTTTACTTTGTACGTAACGGTCACGGTCAGGCGATGTAAAACTTTGTGGTGACACATTCAACACATCGTTATACAATACATTGATAATATCAGTACACGATAAACTGCCGCCGGTATGCCCTGCCTTTGCCTGCAGAATGTACTTGAGTATTTTCTTACGATACTCAATTGATTTTATTTTTAATTCTTTGGTCGTCATAATTTGTTTCTCACTGATGATCACTGATAAAAAAATCTGTGCCAATCCGTGTTATCTGTGAGCAATTTTTTATCATCCGTGAGTATAAGTTTCCCAGCCCAGGTAATTTTCAAATGATTCTTTTAAGATGCCTGCTGTTTTGCTGGCATTCATCACCACATGGTGTTCGAAACCATTGCGGCATACATAATTCATTAACCCTTGTAGGTTATTGATCTGTGCAACTGCACGGTTACCAAATGTGTTGAGCGCATCGTTGGTCAATTCACCTTCACCGATGTATGCTTTGATGATGCCTTTGCAATCATCGGTACTGATACGTCCGTAAGTCAGCGGCATTGCTGGTGTGCGACCATCCAATGCACCGTATGTATTTTCTGTGCCAACACTTGTACCAAGGATCGGTGCAGTGCTGATAGAAATATCCGGTAAAAATGATTTTGCCCAGTTACCACAATGGAACAACACGCATTTGGTATCATCATCGGCATAGTTATTATTCCAATCAACCAGTGCAGACGGTGAACCACTTGCCAACTGCATCGCATACATGCTGAGTGTACCTGTTACATCCACTTCGCATGCAGAGGGTAACATGTTTTCACTCATCATACTCATGCTCGTACACACATTGCAACCATAGTTTTTTTGAATAGATGTCCAGCACTGAATGGCGGTAGCATCCAAACTATTTTCTTCCATAAAATTTGCAAGCACCACATCGAGCTTTGCAATCTGAACCAGCTTATCAGGAGGTGTTAAGCCTGTGTTGGTGTATGCATGAATTTTCTCCAATTTTTCTTTCACTGCTTTATCATCCGCAGTTAATTTATTGGCATTTCCTAAAATTTCAGAAAGATCAACTGTTGTAATAGAAATACCATTACGCTGCAAAAGTTTTTCGCTATAACGAACAGTATTAAAAGCAGTGGGTCGTGCACCTACTGCACCAATACGCACTTTACGCAACCCATTTACCACACGGCATGTAGCTGTAAAATTTTTCAAGTCAGTAATAAACGACTCGTCTTTCGGACTTACCACATGTTTTGTTGTAAGCGAATATTTGATACCAAACTGATAGAGGTTATTGCACACTGAAATTTTTCCGCACCACGCATCTCTCCTGTTCACCACATCCATCTTACCCAGATCATCGGGATAAGCCTGTATCAACACAGGCACATTCAGTCCCGACCATTTGATGGTTTCTGCCACACCTTTTTCATCACCAAAGTTTGGCAGCACAACTAAAATACCATCGATGCTGTCTGCATGTTGCTTAAACAGATTTGCACATTTCTGTGCTTCTGCAAATGTTTCCACACCGCCGAGTTTAGTATCGGCATCACTCAAGAGTATTGGCGTGATGTTGAGTTGTTTAAACAGATCAAGAATTTCTGTTCTTGCTTCTGCCACCAATTTATCAGGGAAGAAATCACGGTTACCGATGATGACGCCCAGCGTTGCTGTTTTATAATTTGTTGTGCTCATAATTTTAACTTGCTATGATTAATTCAATATCGTTGTCTTGAAATACCTGTTTGTGTTTGTCTTCAATGCCATTATCGGTGATGATATAATCGATGAGCGACAATGCACCGAGGCTTGCAAAGGCAGCCTTACCCATCTTGGTTGAATCGGCAACGAGATAAGTTGTTTCTGCTGCTTCGATCATGGCTTTCTTAACCACGATATCGCTGATGCTGGGATAGGTCAAACCAGCTTTGAGTGAAATGCCTGCTGTTGCCAGAAAAAGTTTCTGCACATGCAGTCCTTTAAAAAAGTCGGCTGCTTTTTGCCCGGTTAGCGAAAGTGTTGGCGGTTTAAACTCCCCACCGGTTACAATTACTTCAATGCCGGGTTCTGCACCAAGCATCAATGCAATGTTGAGCGCATTGGTAATGACCGTCAGGTTTTTCATGCCCTTCAATTTCTTTGCTACTTCTGTGGTGGTGGAACCGGAATCGAGGATGATAGTATCGCCGCTTTCAATAAAATCGAGGCATTTTGTGGCGATGAGTTCTTTTTTATCGAGATGCTCCTGGTGGGCCAGCGAAAATGCCTGCACCTGGTCTTTTACATTTTTGAGATAAGCGCCGCCGTGTTCACGGATGATCATCCCATCTTTTTCCAGTTTTTCCAGATCCTGCCGAATGGTAACCTCGGTTACTTTAAACAGTTTGGCGAGGTTCAGCACTTTGGCGGAACCGTCTTCCTGCAGTAATTCGATGATCTTATCCCGGCGATGAGTTGCAAGCATAATCCTGTTTTACGCAGCAAGATTACAGAAAATTGGCAAAAAATCAAAAAAAATCGAAAACAAACGAAAGCAATATAAGCTAAATGAAAAAAATAGAAAGGTTGATATTTTCTCTATAAACATTATTCCCTTTTTTTCATTTAGTTATAGATGTAAAAAATACGGCTCTCTTATAAAAGAGAGCCGTTCATTGAAGGTTTCGCCGTTTTTAACACGCCTTGAGAGAAACTAAATGTGGCATTGATTCAAACTCTGGATTTTAAAGACGGGGCATGGTTCTGTCATATCTGCTATCATTTATTACTTATTTCCTGAAATCAGCTTACCCGTTACTTTACTTTTTCCGATTGTAAGTACATAGACCAGCGTCTGCATCATTTTCGGAGGCACATGATATCGAACAACTTTTTCAATATCCTGCTGCACATCACCAACAAAAATAACAGCAAGCCGTGCTCCTTTTAAATCATATAGCTCCAAAAGGGCTTTACCGGAAACACTTGGCTTAATCCGAATCGTTAAATCACTATAGAATGGATTCGGATAAGTTGTTACAGTTGTTGACGCTGTTTCCAAACTACCGGATGATAAGCCTTGAGTTGATACATTCTGTGTAATTACAGGAGACGTTGTTGATGGTGGCGGTGTTGCCGTACAATTTGGCGCCAGATCAACTGTTCCTGTACTTCCTTCTACGGTGATTCCGTTGATGACACTCTTGAAGCTGTAGGTACAGGTTTGTCCATTGATTACAATTCCTTCAATTGATTTTGCATCATACTTCACTGAAATTGTATAAACAACTCCGGGTGTAGCATTCGTAATACATATCCGTGAATTACCTACGACATTTGTCTGTACACCTGAGGCCACTTTTAAACAATTGTTATCCCATAATGACACCTGGCTCTGTTGCACAGTGAAGTTTGCGATGCCACATGAGTTTGACTGTACGATATCTACACAGAAGCTTGCAGACGGCGCAGTAAACGATGTGTAGTAAAAGAATACACCTGGCGTTACTGTTCCTACTTTATTGCCATTTGTTTTATAACAGATCTGTGGCAATTCAGCACCAAATAGCTGATTCTTGTAATCGGTACAGGTTGTACCAGTATGGTAAATATGACTGCAAGGGCCTGTAACTATTTTCTGAACACAGCTAGATGTATTACCACATTCATCTCTGGCAACCCATGTGCGTGTTGTTACGTTATTAACAACAACATCGCTATAGGTAATAGTAACTGCGCCGCAATTATCTGTAGCCGTTGCTTTGCCGGTTATTGAAGGATCTGTTGTTGAACCACAAGGCACATCTTTCGGACAAGTAATTACAGGGGGCTTGTTATCTGTTACCGTGATGGTTTGTGTTTTTGTCACACTGTTACCACATGCATCTTCTGCCTTCCAGCTGCGGATCAGTTTGTAATTACCTGCACAGTTACCATCTACTCTTGTTTCACCAAGATAAG
>NZ_SDHW01000006.1 GCF_004118265.1 Lacibacter luteus | reverse complement strand
AAAAACAACTAATCTTTTTATCAACTTCAGGGGGTCAGTTTGAAATGGCCGCAGGGGGTCACATTGGTCTGGCGAATGGGGGTCACATTAAGCCGGTAGCAGGGGGTCAATTTGAGTGGATTTTCCAGGTATACCCCCAACCAAATTTGTCTCCTCCAATACCATACAGTGTGTTAAGAGTACTGTGTTTGAGAGGGCTGCCATTAACGATGATTTGTGGAGATGAACTTTTGTCGAAGCCTTCAATTTTAAGTAGTGACATAGTTTTGTGTTTTCTTGATACTCTAACACTGGAAGGGGTTTGTCAACTGGGTATGAAATAATTGACTTCACCTTCCAAAAAGGTAGTATGGCTTCCATACAGTATGGAACCTACAACACCTCAAAGACTTTGGTATAAGAAGAAACGATAGCTCATCCCACTAGGGTTTGTGGGTCTTGTTACGGCCGCTATGTCATCTGAGCCAACACAGACCATACAGCCAGCAGTTGTACCGGCTACACCTCAGATTGAAACCATCAAAACAATACAAGACACTCAGATAAAGAAAGTAGTACCAGTTTCAAAATCAACAAGAGAGTGTAATGAAAATTACTCAGGATGCTTGAATCCAAATGCGAGTGATTACGACTGTTCAGGAGGATCAGGGAATGGTCCGTACTACACAGGGACAGTACAAGTGCTTGGGTATGATGAGTATGACCTTGATAGAGATGGTGATGGATGGGGGTGTGAGTAGATCGAGCAAATTCAGGGTCAGAAGATTATTGAATCGACTATTAACAGCAGCGCTCGTTTAGTAGATACTAACAAGTATGAAAAGAACAGTTTTTTACTCATGGCAGTCAGACTTACCTAATGCTACTAATCGTAGTTTCATTGAAAATGCCTTAAAAGATGCTGCTAAACAGATAGCTCAAGATGAAAGTATTGGTGTTGATCCTGTAATTGATAGAGATACACAAGGTATGGCAGGCGCTCCTGATATTAGCCTTGCTATTTTCAGTAAGATATCTGCTGCCGATCTGTTTGTTGCTGATATTTCATTTGTCGCCAATAATGAAAATCGTTTTATTCCAAATCCTAACGTTATGGTTGAGCTTGGTTATGCATTGAAAGCTAAGGGGCATGAAGCGTTGGTTTTGGTATTTAATACTGCATACGGAGACATTAAAGATTTACCATTTGATTTGAAGATGAAGCGATGTATTCTTTATGAAGCAAAAGAAGGTGAAAAAGATAGATCAACAACGAAGGCTACGCTAATTAAAAATTTTAAGGACGCTCTGATTGCTGGTTTTACTAGTATTCCCTCTGAAGTAGCTTCTCCAATAATTCCAATAACAGAAATTATTGAGCAGAATCCATCAAACAAGATTATTTCTCTTCGAAAATATCTTGGTCAAGTTTTAAAACAGCTTGAAGTAGTTGAGCCAGTAATGCATCGTGATGGAGGTACAGCAGAGGGGATTATCCATGCTATATCAGAAACAAAAGATATTGCAGCAGCTTTTGCGCGACTGGCAGAAACTGTTTCTCTTATGAACGATAATGATAGTGCGAAAGAAATATTCCAATGGTTTGCTCGTTTACTTGAGAAATACGACCCACCAGCAAATGCTACAGGTAGGACCTCAAGGGCAGATGGTGAGTTCTATAAGTTTATTGGTCATGAATTTTTTACAATATTTATTAACCCTTTTTTTAGAGAGGAAAATGGGACTTACTTCATGAAATTTTAAGTGGAGTTCTCCGTCTTAGTCCAACAGGACGTCAACAGGACGCCTCGAAAAAGTCATGGACTAATCTTTCGAATTATATGGATCTGGTTGAAGAAGAAGGTAAAAAAACAAGACGGAAATCTTTACATGCTGATCTTTTAAATAGCCGACATTCGGAGGGTGATTTAGCATCAGTGTCACCTATTCGCGAATTTATGGAAATCGATTTCTTTCTTTTCTTGTTTGGAACCGGAAAAACTAAAGGTGAATTTCGAGGAATGTGGTATCCACGCAGTGTTGTTTATTTATCTCATGTCCCTGAATTTATTAAAGACGCTGTAGATTATTCACACGCAATACGCCTAGCTCATATATTAGGTGCGGGTGATGTTGAGGAACTAAAAAAACGACTTCATGGTTCGGAAAGATTAGGTTTCGATTGGAGTTCGCCAATTCGTGATAGAGATATTGACTCTATCGGAAGTACTGGGGGTGCGGTAATTATTAGATAGTAACAGTAAAATAGAAATATGGAACAAAACTTGAAACTCTTATTGAAAGAAATTGATGAATGCTACTCTTTAGCAGAAAAGGAGCTTTTAGAAAAACAAAATATAGAGTCGGTTGAATTTAAAATTAGGCAAGAACTAAGTAACCTTGTAGGAGGGTTAGATAGTCAAATCCTTCTTTTAAAATTTAAAAAACTAAATGGCGGACTCAGATCACAGCTTAAATCTGGGTTTCATAATATATCAACTACTAAATCAAAATTAGAGAATTGGAGAGTTTTAATTAATGAAATTCTAGACTTTCTTAAGGCTTCGACAAAGACCTTTAAAAACAGACTTGAGAAAGAAGGATTATTTATAGAATCTCGCTCTAAAAAGGATAGCGATCTTCATCTAATTATTGGACAAAAAGACGGCAAGCCAGATAAGGCTCATATTGTTCTTGATGAGAAGACAGGAGATATTAGGGTTGAAGATAATCAATTAGAGCCTTTGGAGTTGGTTCAAAAAATTGAATCAATAATTACTCTTTCAGATGGAAAGAAAATTAAAATTACACGAGAGGCAATCGAAGAAGTTATTGAGTAATCTGTTCCTCAAGCTCATGCTTTTCTTGCTCAGCAAGTATTTTGTGTTTATGAATGCTAATAATAATCTCTGCTAAGTATTGTAAAATCTCTTCTTCAGTGGTTTCTTTATCAGCCGTATCAACAACGTGCATGTTTGGATCTAATGACTGCGCATACTCTAAATAGGAATTCAGTTTCTTTTTCATAGGATATATAAAGAGAAGGTGCTTAAAATGCACCATCTCTGATTTGTTTTTATAGCACTTTTTATGCTTTTTTAAAGCTTGCTATATAAAGGTTTTTTGAGGTGTTCGATTCCCTTAATACTCCCTCCCTTAAATGCATTTTTTTAGAAAATCTGAAAATAAAAAATCCTTATTTAACAACGTAAATAAGGATTTTTTTAAAAGTTCGCTAATGTGGACATTAGGAAAAATAAATCGAACACACTCCACAAACAAATTTCCCTCCCTTGGCAAAAGCTTGAAATTGTTGAACAAGATTCTGAAACAGATAAGCCACTTACAGTACGGGAAGTCATTCAAGAATTGTCGCACCTAGCTGAAGTTCTGAAAAGGGAGGGTACATCAGAATAATTTGCTTTAGATGCAAATCCCCCTCACTTAACTTTAAAAATACTTTATTTCATATACTAACCCTTATACTTTACACAGAATAAAATAGTAGTGGTATAATGAATCATTGTGTTGCAATACCAACCAAAAGAAGGATCAATAGTGAAATGTGATTTTACGAGATTTCGAGTACCAGAGATTGTTAAAACACGACCCGTTATTGTTATTAGTTCTCACAAAGCAAACTCAAAACTTGTCACCGTTGTTCCCATTAGTGCAACTGCACCTACAAAAATCGAATACTATCATCCTGAATTTGATCTTGAAACAGAGAAAAACCTTGAACCATATCTTTCAAATTGTAAACGGTGGTTCAAGTGTGATCTGGTGTATGTACTTAGTATTGAAAGAATGGATCGGTATAAGAATAGATATACAGGAAAACGGGATACACCACAAGTTTCTCAGCGAACATTGAAGGCAATAAAAGAAATGGTGCGACTTGCAAATGGACTATAAAAGCAAAAGAACTCAGTCAAACTGAGTTCTTTTTACTAAGAAGGCAACGGCTTGCTTTCGCCATGTGTTACCTTCTTGCCTAATTGCTTAGGTCTTCCAAGCCCCTTTCGGGATCATTTATAGTATAATGCAATAGAACAAAAAATGTCAAGTGTTAAGGTGTGAATATCTTGGTGCAGTCGTTTTGAACACTGTGGAGATCACCAATAAAGAAATAGTAAATTTATTAGTAAAATAAATGCTAATTTATTTCGTAATTCTGTATATTTGAGATACACTAAATAAGTTTACATTAACCGTTTAAACACTATTCAAGTATGGCAAAGAAATTTAAGTTTAAAATTGAGAACGACACCCATGAATGGCCCAGTCAATTTATTAAAGGATCAGAAGTGCGTGGAATTCCTCCTGGTATTCCTGAAAACATGGATCTTTTCTTAAAAGAAAAAGGCAAAGTAGGCCGTCTCATTAAGAATGATGATACCGTTGATCTCGCTGAAGAAAGTGGAATTGAAAAATTCTATGTGCAAGAATCTAAATCCACACCTGGTACAAGATGAGTTTACTGTTCCCCGAAGATTATGAATACTTGGCATCAACAGGATTGCAGTTTGTGGAAGATGAAGGCAATCGATTCTTGGTCTTGCAAAACTTTCCCGTACCAGAAGGTATGTATGTTGCGCCGGGCAATGTGCCTGTTAGTCAAGTTGAAGTTTTAGTTATCATCCCGTCAAATTACAATATGTCAGGGACAGACATGCTTTGGACGCACCCCGCAATAACCCGGGCTGATCAAGGACCAATGCCAAATGTAAATGGGTATGGAGGTGGGGATAATAGAATATTCAAGGATAAAGAATTCTGTCGGTGGTCAAGGCACTATGGTGGAACGTCTTGGAAGCCTAAAGTAGATACGATTGTAAAAATTTTGGGACGAATAGAATGGGCTTTACAAAACCCGGGAACATAATGTATGAGTGATAGTAGAATTGTATTTCTGAAATCCACTGAAAGCAGAGTTAGAGAATGGCTGTTATCGCACCCTGATAACCATGAACGAGGAGTGATTGTCCTTTTTCGTCGTATTTCAAGAGCAGTTGAAGGTCTTGTGGGGTCACACAAATTTCTTGCGGTTGATGTAATAGAAATGAAAGATGATTGGGTGATTGATAGCTCTCCCTTTCATATGACCATCAATATGCGCAAGTTTCCTGAAGTTTATTTCAGATGTGAACAGGAAAATCTTGAACTAGGGTTTATTCATAATCATCCTAATGGATATGTAGATTTTTCTGATAAGGATGATGTCAATGAACAAAACATTTTGCGGGGCGTGGCAGGATGTAATTCACTTGAATCATTTTTAGTGTCATTGGTTTTAGTTGATGACCGATGGATTGGGCGAGTAAGGCAAGGGCTCAATCCAACACAAATTATTCCGGTTAGACATATTACAGTTCTCGGAAAAGATATGAAGGTGTATGGGGCGAATAGCGCTACACCAACACCTGCCCTTAAACGACAAGAAGCTGCATTTGGAAAGCCGTTTAATGATACCCTTCAATCACTACGAGCTGTTGTTGTTGGCTTAGGAGGAACAGGTTCTCCCACCGCAACATTATTGTCTCGTTCAGGTATTGGAGAGCTGGTATTAATTGATGCTGATGATTTAGACGGCACGAATATGAACCGGGTTCGTGGATATACCAAAGATCACATTGATCGAAATAAAGCGCTTTCATTGAAAGAGTTTATTGACTCACTAGGACTCTCAGTAAAGGTTGTTGCTATTCCAGAGTATTTATATGAATCAACAAAAGGTATCGATGCGGTTGCGAGTGCTGATGTTGTTTTTGGTTGCACTGATGATGCAAGAGGCCGTGATATTCTGAATCAGGCAATGTATTATTATGGTTTTCCATATTTAGATACCGGTATTGCTGCAAACATTGATACTACCGAAACCGATAATCCATATTTACGTAGTTATAAAGGGCGAGTTAGTTGTATACTACCGGAAGACGGGGCTTGTCTTCGGTGTCAGAGGGTTGTAACGGATGAAATGATAAAGTTTGAGGAAGAAACAAGCAAGAGGCCGGAGTTATTAGAGCTTGATGCTGAAACCTTGGAACGTGAATATTATCTTCGAGGCGGTGGAGTGCAGGCACCTGGTGTTGGGCCCTTTACAAGTGCCTCGGCAGATAATATGCTAGCTACATTCATGAACCTGATTAAACCCTTTAGAAAGTTGCCGGATGATTTGTTACAAGATAATATATGGATTGATTTTATTCATATGAATATTCATAGCAATGCGCCGGAGGATAATGTTGATTGTCCTTTTTGCAAATCAAAAATATTGTTATTTAAGGACGAAAAAAAATACAGACTAGATACTCCGGCGTATGGAGAAATTAAAAATGATATTTAGGGTTTTAAAAAAATTATTCGGAAGAAAGGAGCAATCTGAAAATGCTGATGCGGTAACATCGCTTCCTCCTATTCATTTTTCTTGTATTACACTTGTTTCTACTACACCTTCAAATTCGCAAATTGGATTCAATGATTTTTTTGTTGTTGAATATAAAGGAAAAAAGTACTGGACTCTTTTTCAATGTCCATGTGGTTGCGGTGAAATAATTTCGCTTTCATTGCAAGATGAACATGACAATACATGGCAAGTTGTTAAATCAAAACATAATCGCCCAACATTACATCCTTCAGTTTGGCAGAATCAAGGATGCTGTAGTCATTTTATTCTTACTGATGGTCGGATATATTGGTGCGGTAATACAGGTTCTCCGCCTGACCTGTATGATGAAGTCGAGTAACACAAAACTGACCTTGTAAATACGAAGAGTGTAATAGGGAACTATTTTTTTGTAATATCTTTATTATAGAAACTCTTATAAGATGCAAACTTCTTTTTCACATAAAGACCAAATGATGGCAGAGGCTTTTCATCGTGGAGAGGTGGTGGGTCTGAACTATATCTATGAGCAGTTTTTACCAGCGCTAACTGTGTTTGCAGAGAAGATAGTGTATGACAAATCAATTGCTGAGGATATAGCTTCTGAAGCATTGGTAAAGACATGGAAGATGTGTCATAAGCTGGATAGTTTTGGTGCAATAAGAGCCTATTTGTATAAAGTAGTATTTAGAGACAGTGTAACTGCCAAAAAGAAGCAACAGCAGCGATCTGAAATTGAAAATACGGGTGGACTATTCGCTGAGGTCTTTACATTACCACCCTCTGATCGTATTATTCAAGCTGAAGTTTATCGCATTCTTCATAATGCACTCAAGGAGTTACCACCTGGTAGCCGTCGTGTATTAGAGAAGTATTACCTTGACGATATGACTAGTGTTGAGATTGCACAAGAGTTAGGACTTTCTCCCGGGACGATACGAAATCAAAAAAAGCAAGGATTAAAAGCCTTGAAAGAAAAATTAGCTCACTTATCAGATAAGGGCTTTTTCAAAAATAATATTACAACAGAGTTGCTAAGGATAGTGAAATATATAGTTAAGATAAACCCTCTTGCCAAAACTGATACTTTGGTTATTAATAATAAAACCGGCGTTTATAATGTCTAAGTGTTTGAATTGTACATTCAATTTTTTTAGATAGGATGGGCAATTTGGAGTAAGCATTTAAAGATGCCACCCTCACTTACATTTTATAATCGGCTCTATAAAATGTATGAATGCAAAGTATTACACCAATCGGCATCACCACCTTTCGCAATTCAAACAAACCATTTGGTATAAAAGACAAGGATCGTTTTGGTCATATCTACTGCATCGGTAAAACAGGTACAGGGAAGTCAACACTATTGTTGAACATGGCAATCAGTGATATTCAAAAAGGCAATGGTATTTGTATTATTGACCCGCACGGAGATCTTGCAGAAACAATCCTTGATTATATCCCTGTGGCAAGAATGAATGACGTTGTGTACTTCAATCCACAAGACACGAAGTTTCCCATTGCATATAATCCGTTATTCAATGTATCCAGAGAGCAACACCATATTGCAGTATCAGGACTTATCAGCACATTCAAAAAGATATGGGCTGATTCATGGGGTCCACGCTTGGAGTATATACTCCGGTTTTCACTCCATACTCTTTTAGAATATCCCAATGCAACCTTGCTCGATATACAACCACTCCTCACGGATTACAACTTCCGTAATCATGTCTTACGATATTGTACTACTACATCAATTCATTCCTTCTGGCAGAAAGAATTTACCGCATACAGTCCTGCACTACGAATTGAAGCGATCACCCCTATTCTTAACAAAGTGGGTGTCTTTGCCACCAGTGCTCTGTTACGAAACATCATTGGACAAAGGGAGAAAAGTATCAATATCGCTACATTAATGAATGAAAAGAAGATTGTGGTTGTAAACCTTGCAAAGGGAGCAATTGGTGAGGACAGCACTTCACTCTTAGGAAGCATGTTAATTAATAGTATTCAAATGGCGGCACTTGCACGTTCTGCACAACACGAAGCAAGCAGAATTCCGTTTTATGTGTACGTTGATGAAATGCACTCTTTTGTTTCGCTATCCTTTGCGGATATGCTATCAGAGGCACGTAAGTTTAAAGTGTCGTTGTTTCTCACCCACCAGTACATTGACCAAGTTCATGAGAAAATTCATGCTGCAATTATTGGGAATGCCGGAACACTCATTTGTTTTCGGTTAGGAAGTGCAGATGCAGAAACACTCACTACTGAATTTAAACCTCCGTTTGATACAACCGACCTCATGGCATTAGAGCGGTATCATATGTACATCAAACTGATGATTGATGGTGCAACTTCTAAACCCTTTAGTGCAAAGACCCTCCGGTTACCACAATATCGCTATGGATATAAGAAAAAGGTGATTGAGCAATCAAGGGAACTATATGGAACTAAGAAAGAATACGTGGAAGAAGCGATGTTACGCCAGGAGTACAAAACATCAGCAGCTAAAACATTATTTGAGTAACGATAATATAACAATACAGCCGATATATGCAATACTACTTAGCGGGTATTGCACAAGTAAACAATGGCTACTATTTTCATCAATCCCTAAAACCACCTGTTATGATCGAATACATTTTAGAAGTGTTATTAAGTATCGGTTTTTTCAGACTCTTATTGTATATCCTGATATTATTTGCTGTGATCAGCGTTATAAAAGGGTCGCTGCAAAAAATCAATAACGTGCAAACAAACTGGCATAAGTATCTGGATCATCAGCCATTCTCCCCACAGGATTTTTATAGCGAGCTAAGTCAGGAAATCAATGCAAAAGATATTCCTCAGTTATCACTAACCCGTATTGAGTATCCTGAAGGTGGGATTTTCTCTCAGAACCGGGAATATCTTCGTGTATCATGTCGTCAATATATATTTGATGTGTGTGCGGCTCCTTTTTCTACTGGCTTCTTTATATCATATTGGATGGGTGAGCTTTCCGATCCAATGAAGGACATTTTTAAGAACATGCCATTAATTGGGCGGTTTTTCAGAAAGCGGCAAAAAACATTTTTTGAATTAGATAACGAGATGCTGTTTAAAGAACTCATCAGCACCTCAGTGAAAAAAGTATTTGACGAGATGATTGAGATAAAAGGAAAACGAAATGTGGCAATTGATGGACAAGCAAATGTTACCGCAATGCAATGACTGTAAAAGCACCAACACTACGGCAACAGGAGTTAACTGCACAATTTTATGCCTGGGAAATATTAGGCAGAGGCTGGCTGCATGCAAACGAACCGGTAGAATTAGAGCCACCCTTCACCCCTTTTTTCGGATACCGATACGCAAGTCCGGTCATTGAAGATGATGGTGTCCACCATACTCTCTTCAGCAGTATTGCTTCGTTGTTTCAGCAAAAGAAACAGCCAACAGTATCAGAGCAAGCATTTGAGTCGCCTGAAATCAGTTATGAACTGTTTCAGTTTGAAGAAACCTCATTACTGGTCAGTTATACCGTACTGTTGCCAAAACTGTATAAAACAAGCAGTGCTGATACCATTCAGTTACTGACGATGCTTTCCTATATCACCCGTCCAATCAGTTTTGAAATTCATGCAGATCAACAAGCAATAACAATACTCTTCACCTGCCGCCAGGAAGATGCACCATACCTTGAAGCGCAACTCCGTACCTATTATGGAACGTATAGTTTCAAAAAGACAATGGCTGATTATGATTTTCTTCATCCCAAAAACGCTCCATGCGCCGCCATTGATTTTGGGTTGCAACAGGAGTACATGCGGCCAATGAATCAATACAAGGGACAAGAACAAGATTCATTCTTAGGGATTCTTTCTTTATGTGAGCATATACCAACAGGTACGAAACTTATATTTCAGGTACTGTTTAATGGATTGGTAAACCATTGGCCGCAGAGTATGCTGCGCTCCGTGATGGATGGAAAAGGAGGAGCTTTTTTTGAAGATGCTCCCGAAATGCTCCCACTGACAAAAGAAAAACTCCAGCATCCATTAATTGCATGCACAATCAGGGCTGCAGTATTTGCACCAACATACCAGCAGGTACAGCAGACATTAGATGCTCTCTGTTTTGCGGTTGGTACACAATCCCAATCAACAGGGAATCGCCTGGTTCCATTAACAGACGAACAATATACACAGGTACAACGCATCACCGATATTGCTTTCCGGCAAACGCACCGGAGTGGAATGCTGTTAAATATCATGGAGCTTGCGCAATTCCTGCATATCCCAACCTACACTCCTGCAATTACAAAGTTGTATAGTAGGGAACGTAAGACAGTTGCTGTTCCATCACTCATGCAGGGACATCAATTTACAGTAGGAATCAACAAACATCAGGGAGAAGAAACGGAAGTATCAATAAGCACCGAGCAACGCTTGAAACATACGCATATCATTGGTGCAACCGGCACAGGGAAATCAACTTTGATTGCAAGTATGTGTGTGCAGGACATTGAAGCAGGTGCAGGTATTACACTCTTTGATCCACACGGCGATTTGATTGAAGAGTTGATGAGCCGCATTCCGGAACATCGCATGAAGGATGTAGTGATCATTGATCCATCAGATATAGAGTTTCCAGTTGGGATTAATATCCTTGAAGCGCACAGTGATCTTGAAAAAGAAATCCTTTCTTCTGATGTGGTTGCTTCTTTCAGAAAACTATCAACCTCATGGGGAGACCAGATGAATGCGGTATTTGGCAATGCCATACTTGCATTTCTTGAATCAAAAAACGGAGGATCATTACACGACCTCCGCCGTTTTCTGGTGGAGAAAGAATTCAGAGCAACAGTCTTAACAACTATCAGTGACCCTGCTATTCACTACTATTGGCAAAAAGAATATCCATTATTAAAGACAAATTCCATTGGTCCGATACTGACAAGGCTTGATACCTTTCTTCGACCCCGATTACTTCGCAATATTGTGATTCAGAAAAAGGGGATTGATTTTTCTGACGTACTGCACTCACAAAAAATCCTGTTGGTGAAGTTATCCCAGGGATTAATTGGTGTAGAGAATAGTTATTTGCTGGGATCACTTATATTGTCCAAACTACATCAGGCAGCGTTTGCACGGCAGCAACACAATAGTGTTCGTCATCCCTTCTTTATTTATATTGATGAGTTTCAAAATTTTATTACGCCTTCAATAAAAGAAATGCTCACTGGTGTCCGCAAATACAATGTGGGGCTGGTGCTGTCTCATCAGGATTTACAGCAAGCGCAAAAAGAAGACGGAGAATTATTCCATAGTATTTTAAGCAATGTCAGTACAAGAATTGTGTTCAGAACAGGTGACCAGGATGCCAAGAAACTGGTAGAAGGATTTAACTCTTTTGAAGTTGGCGATTTTTTAAACCTTGGAAAAGGAGAAGCCATAGTTCGTGTTGAACAACCACAATATGATTGTTCATTAGATACGCTTCCCTTAGAAGAAAAATCGAATGAAGAAAAGGAACAGAAGAGAGAAGCAGTACGGGCATTATCACGGAAGCAGTATGCAAAGAATCGGGAAGATGTTGAACAGGTATTACAAGACACACTGATCATTGATACTGATGTTCGATTAGAAGCGCCGACAAAAGAAAAATTCAAAGTACAGCAACAACCCAAAAAGGAAACAACAAGAACAGCAGAACCCCAACAGCAGATCATTGTACCGACTGCGATTTCTCCAGTGGAAACAAAAGAGAAGGAACAACTATCTACTCATCGGTATTTGCAAACGCTGATTAAGAAAATGGCAGAGACCAAAGGGTATACTGCTACAATTGAAGCTGCTATTCCTGATGGCGGCGGCCAGGTGGATGTATTACTTGCACGGGAAGGAAAGCGGATTGCTGTTGAAATCTCTGTCACTACAGACATGCGATGGGAAATGCATAATATTGAAAAGTGTTGCAAGTCAGGATATGAGCAGATTGTATCTGTGTCAGGAGATCAAAAACAATTAGAAAAAATCAAATCCCAATGTGAAGATGGCATTACTGACTTTGTAAACTATCCGGTATTATTTCTGACTCCTGATGCACTGTTTACGCTATTAGATCAGCAACCGCTCACCGTACCACAACCACAGGAGCAGATAATGAAAGGGTATCGTGTTAATGTATCGTATGATGCTATTTCACAGGAAGAGGTACAGCGCAAGCGAAGTGCTATTGCGAAAGTGGTGATGGATTCGTTGAGGAAGAAAAAGAAGTAAGTGGCGATATGAGTATATTGATAAAAAAATAAAAGTTCATGAAGAAAGCACTGATAACACTTGGAAAACGTATGGTGGTAGATAGTACAACTACAAATGAAATCTTAATTGAAATGCGAAATGCTGCCTATCGGGAAATTATAAATGAAGCCCAAACCTATGGGGTGCATACCTATGCGATGGATGGCGATGGCCGTTCACGGCAATTTAAACAGCAAATCGACAGAGCCGCAACACTGGGATGCATTCCTGTATTGTATAAACTAAGAGCAGCAATTCCTGATTTATGGGATGCGTCACAAAGAATCAATTTGAAATTTGCTTTGTTGGAAGGAAATATACCTGATGTCAGAGTTGAGGTTGTAACATTTGCCAAAAATGAAATCGAAAAGTTGCAACTAGTTGTTTACTTCCAGACAGAGCCTCTAGTGCTGTTAGACAGTATTGGAGAAAAGTTGTTGCTTGCATTTCCAAATACTACAGGTGCAGATGATGCAGTACAGACTTATTTTGATGCTACTTTCTTTTTGCATCTCAGGGATGATATTTATTTTTTTGATTACAAAGTACTATGAAACGGATATTTTGTTTTATCACCAATTAAATTATGCATAAAACCCCAGTATATGAGTTACACAAAATCAAACATGTATTATGACGATTACAAGTGGTCAGCACGTGCTGATCACGACAATCCGAAAATTATTGGAGGAACTGATCATGCACAATTGAACAGAGAGGAAGGGTATGAAATGCTTTATTTTATTAACAGTCTTGCTAAGACCTGGAATTGGAAAAATCCATCAATAGGATCGTTTCAGAAATTAGAAAAGATTATAAGGAAAGAGGTGCCATCTTCGATTCGGACTCATTCAGGTATTAAAACTTGGATTGCACAAAATTATAAGACAATTTAGAAGCAATTGAATAGATGTAGTTACTTACTGAGAGAGTGAACTGTAATATAAAGTTGTGTTTTATCAAGACAGCCTGATAGCTATATACAAAGGAAGTTAGTTAATCAAAACGAAAAAGTTCAGCAATTGGAACATTGAGTTCTTGTGCAATAAGGGATAATGTTTTTACTGTAGGATTACTTCTTCCTAGTTCTAATAAGCTTATTATCTGGCGATCTTTATTACAACGATGCGCAAGTTCTGTTTGATTTAACCCCGCAGCTTCCCGGAGCTTGGCAATGCGTAACCCAAGCTTTTTAAGAGTAGTGTCAGATTTAGAAACTGCCTTCGCCATTGGCACACAAGGTGAAGGAATCACAAAAAAATATTGTCAATATATATCATGACAAATCATTTTTTTCCTTACGTTTGTTTACAACAAAGGGAATACCACACCCACAACACCATATTTATTAACCATCAAAGCCTTTTTATGACGAAAAGTATTTCTTTGTCATTCGCCCTCGTATGCCTTATCGGCTGTTTCACTCCCAAACCGGCAGCTGTTCCTGAAACCAAACAAACTTACACCTTCGACTATGCCACTACAGAAACTGTAAAACCGGGCAGTAATGGGTTTGTGGTGGGATTGGTAAAACCATATTACGCTACCAGCTTTTATTCCGGCAATACGGAGCTGTTTAAGAATTTTAAAAAAGCAATTGGGGATGATGTGGAAGAACTTGTTATTGCCAAAGGATTCAGTTTAAAAGGACCGTATGAAACAAGGGATGAAATGATATTCGAGGATAAGAAACGAACTGATATGCTGATTCAGGTAGAAATGACCCCTGCCTTTACCGCTGTGGAAGGTCAATGGAAGTCTAACTGGATTCCTATTGTTAATGTATATAGCTATACCTATTCAGGTAAAGCATCATTAGTAGGGAAAATTACACTAACCGGTATTGAACCACTCACCAATGAAAAGATATGGGTGAAGTCGGTTTCTATTCCCAATATAGAAAACATTCCGATTGCAACCAGTAAGAAATATGATCGCCCTCTTGATGAAATAGCAATCCTCAATGATCCAGGTGTGTACAATGCACTCGGCAGTGCACTACAACAACAATACAGAGGCATCATGGAAAAAATCAATGCACATTTCAGTGGAGAAGAGTTTGCTTCTCTGAAAACACAAATCAAAGAATTAAAAGCAAAGAAAGGATTCTAATGATTGCTCATGTGCATTGTTTTAACAGTTTGTAATCCTAACTGGAAGTGTATTAGAATAGGTGAAAACACCTATTCTAATATCTTTTTAATACGGTATTCTTGGAATGAAAGTACGTTGTTGTTGTTCGCAATAGTGAATCAATAGAAATGAATGTGCATATATGGCCATAAGTGTGCGGAGAAACAATTTTTAATGTAAATATGAAGAGTAAGAATGTCCAATTAGTAATATTTAATTTTTTGAATTTTAAAAAATAGTTATTACCATTACGTGCGATTTGAAAACCATCAAGTTTTGACTTACTTATGAGATCAGGCAGTTTTAAACACCCACTGCTAATACTATTTTTAACGCTATTCTTCGCCGCTACCAGCAAGGCGCAGGATAGTTCTCTATTCAACCGTATTCTTTCTTTCCCCGATAAAGTATTTGGCCGCATAGACAAGGAGGCAAATAAGTTCGAACAAAAACTCACCCAGCAAACAGATAAATACCTCAATAAACTTCAGCGGCAAGAAGAAAAATTAAAACGCAAACTGTGGCGTACTGATTCCATAAAAGCAAAAGAAGTATTTGGAGATATTAAAGGCAGGTATAACCGGTTGCGAACAGAGCTACACCAAACGCAAACCGAAGCTCAACAGCATACTACCGCCTATAATGGTCATTTAGACTCATTGGGTACCGCAATGAAGTACTTGCAGAACAATCTAGCGTTTCAGCAGGCAGGAGCATTACAGAATAAGGTGGGAGCAAATGTGCAAAGCATTGCCAGTCTTAAAAACAAGTTGAATCAAACAGACCTGATCCGCAAACAAATTCAACAGCGGCAACAGGAGCTGAAAGCGCATTTACAAAATACGCCGCTTGCCAAAGAGTTTCAAAAGTTTAAGAAAGAGGTTTATTACTACCAGGCACAGGTAAAGGAATACCAAGAAGCCTTAAAAGACCCAAAGAAATTAGGTGCGAAATTATTAAATGTGGCTAAAAAAGTTCCTGCATTCCAGGATTTTTTCAGTAGAAATTCAGAACTGGCAAATGTGTTTCAATTGCCAAATTCAAATGGGCAGTATGCAAACATGGCAAGCATAAATAGTTCATTTCCTACTAGGCAAATGGTTACCAGTGCGATCGTAAACAATATTGGTAATGTTCAGAATCCTTCTCAATTAATACAGCAAGGTATTCAGAATGGCAGTTCGTACGTAAACAATTTATCCAATCGGGTGAACAACGCAATTAATGCGCCAGTTAGTGGAAATGATGTTGCGTTACCTGATTATAAAGTGAACCCGCAAAAAACGAAAAGCTTTTTGAAGAGGTTGGAGTTAGGAACAACTATACAAACTAATAAAGCAAATTTTTATTTTCCTGCAACGTCTGATCTAAGTGTTATTCTTGGTTATAAAATTAGCGATAAAGGCACCGTTGGGATTGGTACTTCAGGAAAAATTGGATGGGGGCATGGTTGGAATCGAATTCAGGTTACGTACCAAGGCGTTGGCTTAAGATCTTTTCTGGATCTGAAAGTAAAAGGAAATTTTTGGATAACAGGTGGTGGAGAGATGAACTATCGTAGTCAGTTTCAAAATATCGAAGTATTAAAAAACTATTCAGCATGGCAAAAAAGTGCGTTACTGGGAATCAGTAAAAAGTATTCAATAGGAAAAAAATGGAAAGGGAATGTTCAATTGCTTTATGATTTTTTAGCAAAGGATCAGGTTCCTCAAAGTCAAAATTTTGTTTTTAGAGTCGGTTATACATACAAATGATTTATAAAAAAATGAGAATGAAAAGAGTAGGTATTTTCATCGGATTACTTCTTATTATCTCGTCCAATTTATCAGGGCAAGTTCATCTGCAGACGGGGAGTGCACAGTATTCTTATCCCTTATTTAAATACTCAGATGAATCAAATGGTTTTGGCACAACGATTGAACTCCAGTATGTTTCTGGTAGTGGTGTAAAGGTTAATGAGATTGCAGATGATGTTGGATTAGGATGGGGTCTTGGTGCTGGAGGTTTTATTCAAAGGGTGCAATATGGCGAACCGGATGATCAGGATTCAAGAAACTTATTCCCACCAATTACGAATAACTGCACAAATCCCGTTGGGTCTTTTAACCAAAATATTGCGTATTGGGACCCGGTTTTAGTTGACATCGTTCAAGCAACTATGTCAGTGAAACCTGGGGCTCACGATTATATTAACAATTACTATCCAAATGGATACATGTTTAGCGAGTTTGTTTTGAGCCCGGATATAACCCAGACTCCAAATTCCTGTATGCTGCCAGGTGATCTTGTATTTACCCCTCGTTTTAAAAGTGATCATGATAAAAGGATAAAATATTCCAGAAGAGCTTTGGCTGATAGGCAACAAGATGTATTTACATTTAACTTTAATGGAAGGGTTGGATCCTTTGTCATAGGAAGAGATCATTCAATTACAATATTGCCGGACTCAAAACTTAAAATAAGATTTGAGCTGACTGACATGACTAGCAATAATATTAGAACCAAAATAAGCTCATTTATTATTACTGATGAGTATGGAATTGAGTTTAAGTTTAGTACGCTCAATCTTACAGAAGTGCTAAATTATATTAATCCAATAAATCTGTATAATACGAATGCAAATCAAACACAGATATCAACTAACATATATCGAGCGACATCAACGGGAAAATATATAGTTGACAAGTGGTTTCTATCCGAGATAAAAAACCCTCGTACTGGAGCTAAGATCGTATTCAATTACGAAGATTACTACCCTGATTTTATTGGCTCATATAATATGGCCTGCTCATTTATTCAAGAGCAACAATATTATGGAGTTTATGGAACATTTTCCAGGTCTTTTACAATTACTGAAAACAGAATAAAAGGAAGAAGTAAGAGGATCAGAGAGATAGTATTGCCTGGTAATTCAAAATATCAATTTGTATATGGTGGACAGCAGCGAATGGATAGCGGACCAAAAACAACGCCTTTGACAGAGGTAAAGGAATATGTGGAGAATAATCTAAGGAAGTCATTCAGATTTAAATACGGTTATTTTTATAAAAAGGAAATACTAGAATTTTCAAATACCACTTTGTATACAATGACGCAAAATCAAAAGCGATTTTTGCGACTATGTTTGAGATCAGTTCAAGAAATTTCATCCGAAGAGACGTCAATTGTTCCACCTACCACTTTTGAATATTATACCGGCTCAGAAAGTTCAGATCCATTGGAAATCGTGCCACCTTTTGGTTCATTCTCTCAAGATCATTGGGGGTATTATACCTCAATAAATCAGGATATTACGGAAAATGAATATCCAACTGCAGCAAATATGAATCTTCTATTTATGAATAGAATGCAGATAGGGGCAACGTTTTACCCATTTGGTAACTATGAAAGCAGAACACCTACGTACAACTATGCAGCGTTAGGTATCCTTAAGAGTGTAACAAACCCTCAACAAGGAAAATTGACTTATGTATATGAGCAAAATCAAGGGAAAACAGGAATGCATGTTAAGAATGCATCAAGTCCTCTGAACTATAATCAGGGAGTTAGAGTAAAGAAATGTATAACAATTGATCCTGTTATTAATAGTAGTCAAACTGTTGTTGAATACTCATATACTGATGATGACGGCACATCATCTGGTTGGGGATTCGAACAAACTACTGAGCCATTTTATACGACAACCAAACAGTTGTATCACTACAAAGATGATGGCACCTATTCATACAGTGCAAATTCAATGTCTGGAAAAAGTGAATCTTTTTTCCAGACCTATGTTTTCCGTGATATTATGTCATCAATCGATTTTGCAAGTAAAGCATACTCTTTTTACCAAACTATTAGTGCAACAACTAAAATGAGTGGGCCGTTATTAGTCGCTGATTTTGTATTATTTGTAGGCATTAATTTAATCCAAGCCAGTAACGCAAATGCCACATTTACTATTGTTAATAGTGGTTTTTATCCATCTTCTACAATAAGCCCATTGCCAATTATGTATTCAAGAGTAAAGGTTAAGAATGTAAGTGCCAATGTTAATTCTGGCTATACAGTTCACAAATTTACTTCTCCAGCTACATACAATGATCAGATTCCTCCAATGTCATTTCCATACTCGCCCAAAATGAGGTTTCTCCCATGGAAATATGGCCTGCCGCTAATTACAACCCATTATGATGCACAGGATAAAAAAGTTAAAGAAGAAGAAAACATATATAATCAAGCGGCTTTTGAGAGGGATTTGACTACGAATACGAATAATCTATCTTGTTATGTGGAGACAAATGCGATTGTTGATTACATACTTCATAATTCACAGGGAGGTGGTTATACGAACTACTTAAGTTATTCTTTTTATTACCCAAGAACAGGAAGATCCGAAGTCTCAGAAACAAAGATTAGAAATTATAATTCAACAGGCGTATTTAATGAAACAACTCTTATTTACAATTACAGTCCTAAAAACTTTCAGATTAACGAGATCACTACTGTAAAAAGTGACGGGCAGGTTTCTGGCGAGAGGATTTATTATCCGCTGGATTATGAACAAAATAGTGTAATGCAGCTTTGCAGCACTAATAACATTATTAATGTTCCGGTATGCAAAGTAACCTGGAAAAAGGAAAGCTCAAGTAGTACGGAAAAAAAGGTAGTTATAGCATCTCTTACTGAATACGCAGTAATCTCAAATGGTGATATAAAACCGATAAAAGTTTATCATTCCGAGCTTGACGAACCAACCGTTAGTGATATTTTGGATCCAGAGCAAGTAAAAAACAATTTATTGAATTATTCTTTTTTGAAAGAGTCGAAACGAATCACTTATACAGACGAAGGTGACGTGCTAACTGTTACAAGTAACGGGACTATTAGTACCTCGACTCTATATGATTATTCAAGTAGTTTACCTGTTGCTAAAATTGATAATGGAAATTTTGAAGAGGGTGTCGCATATACAAGTTTTGAGGGAACAAAGAATCATGAAGCTGCCGGTATTAACAAATGGGGTTATGGGACACATTTGATTAAAAGTAGTCAAGGGGCCATAACAGGAAGTATGGCTTATGATTTAGTAGGAAGTATGTGGATAAACTCTCTTAATTCTAATAAGAAATATATCTTAAGCTTTTGGGTAAAAGGGCCAAGACCAGGAGTAAATATCAATTTTCCGGGTGGGGGTAATCAAATAATCGACAATCAATTGACACTCGTAAGGAGTGTAAATGGTTGGTTTTTGTATCAGGGAGAAATATCGGGGGCAGAAGGTATTGGCATATGGAAAAATAATAGTAATGAATGTCTGATAGATGAAGTAAGGGTATATCCGGCAGATTCGAGAATGACTACCACAACCTATAACCAACGGTTTGGTGTTTCAAGTGTATGTGACGCCAACAATAATATTTTGTATTACCAGTATGATGCTGTTGGCCGTTTGATCGCCGTTCGTGATATAGAAAAAAATATCATTAAGACATATGAGTATAATTACCTCAAAGTTGGAAACGATGAAATCTCCAAAACGTTTACTAAATCATGTTTATCCTATCAATTAGGAAGCGAAGTTTTATATACAGTTTTTGCAAATACCCATTTTGGACTAACTAAGGAGGAAGCAAATAATCTTGCTCTCAATGATCTTAATACAAATGGTCCAGCTCAAGCCAACTCTTCATCATCAGGTACCTGTACAACAGTCTATGCCCGTCTTGAATTGAACTATTGGAATCAATCTTCATCATATGGTGAGGCTGATGTGGTTATCAGGTTCTACAGTGATCAAAATTGTACTCAACCATTATATGTAACCAACCATGCAGTGACATATACGGAACATATTGAAAGCTATGATTCATGGGGTAACCTCACCAACTCTTCAACTGAAAGTAATGTGGTTGCCACTGGTACAGAATATGTCATCGGTACCAATGTATTGATGTATGATCATGGAAACTATTATGGAAGCTTTTACAGAAGCTATTATATCAATGATAAACCGAACTACTTAATAGCCTATTAATATGAAATTAAAGTTTGTACTATTTATTTTTATGTTGTTTTCGACTGGTGTTTTGATTTCGCAATCGAAACAGACTGCTGATAAAAAAAGTTATAAGACACTGGCAAAGCAGGAAGCTGCAATGTTAAAACAACAACTGAATCTTACACAAAAACAAGCTATTGAAATTGAAGCGGTTGAATTGGAGTATATGGAAAAACGTAGAGCTATTGGGGCGCAGAGTTCTTTACCTATAAGTAATAGAGGGGAAGAGCTGAGTAAAATTGCTGCATGGCGTAAAGAAATGTACCAAAAAATTCTTTCAAACAAACAGTATGAAGATTATCAGAATTTATTGCTGAGACGTAAGAATGAATACAATACCAAAAATCAGGAAATAATCAATAGAGCTAAGCAAAAAAGAGGATAGTAACAACTCAATTAAAAGACTCAAAATGCCTATCAGTATAGCAAAGGAATGCTTATTATTTATAGCGGTGCTTTTTTTTAGTAGCCTATGTAAAGCACAAAATGCGTATATCTCGGGAGCTCAAACGGTACAAGGGGGATCAGTAGAAACCTATTCTGTTAGTTTTGATTGGATGACCAATAATGTGACCTATGATGTGTATGGTGGAACAATTCTTGCACAGGATCTTAGTTCTGTAACAGTACAATGGGATAATTCACCTGGTTACGGTAGTATTGAAGTTTGGGATCTAACATATTGGCAATCAGGATTTTTAAGTGTAGAAATTTTGGGAGCTAATCCTGTTCCATATATTACTCCTTATCAGCAGGCTATTTCTTATGGAATCACGCCGCAATCAATCGAAGTTCAGTGGACATACCCTCCATCCACAACTAATATAAGCTATCAATGGTACAAAAACAGCGGTGAACTAATTAGTGGGGCAATTTCATCAACCTACTCGCCACCTGCACCTAATGCATACATGGTAACGTACTATTGTATCGTTACTATTGACGGTACGCCTGTTGCAACAAATGCAAGCTCCATCTATATCCCTCAGTTTAATGCAGGATTTATCAGTTTGACAGGCCAGGCGACTTATGATCAGCATCCTCAAATTAATGCAACCTCAGCAACCGGTGGTTTATGCACAGGTTTTAGTTACGCATGGGAAGTCTCGTATGACGGCGTATTATGGACACAAATAGCAACTACAGAAACATTTCCAAACAGCTTTATTCTAAATGATCAATGCTATATTAGAAGAAAAGTAAGTTGCAGTACAGAGGTATTATTCTCCAATACACTAAACCTCAAACCTAACTATACAACTGTTGACTATGAAAATAAGAACTATGTCAGAGAAATAGACATTAATGTTAAAGGTATAACAAGCTGGTATCAGGCTGATCAATTAGGTACAAACGAAAAAGCAGTTAAAACTTCCTATTATGACGGCTACGGAAGGGTCATGCAGGAAGTCTTAAAAGAGATGAGTTTCACTGATCAGGCAACTTGGAATGATTTAGTATCTGTATTTGAATATGATTTAACGGGAAAAGCGAATAAACAATATTTGGGTTTTTCTACGAGCGAAAACAAAGGAAAATTTAAAGAAGGGGCACTTCAAAAACAAGCTGATTACTATTCGAACAAATACAATGAAACAAACGCCTATGATAGAGTCGAGTATGATAATTCGCCTCTAGGTGTTGTTAAAAAAGAATATGAAGCGGGTAGTTTGCTTGGAGGAGCCAATGTAAATAGCTCAATTGCTTTTGACTTTAATGGCGAACCAGATAATGTAAGAATCTGGAAAATAGGTTATGCGCAGAGTTCTGTTCCTTATTCAACAAACTCATTTGCACCCGGAAGTTTGTTCAAGTCTGTTCTGACGGACAAACTAGGCAATAAAACAATTGAGTATAAAGATTATTCAGGGAGAGTAGTGCTAAGCAAAGTGCAAAATGTAGCAGAGAATACACTAACAGATCATCATACAGGATGGGCTTGTACATATTACGTCTATGATGACTTTAATCGATTACGTTTTCTCATTACCCCAAAGGCTGTTGAATGGTTACAAAATAACAACTGGGACTTTCAGAATAATCTTAGCATAATAGATGAGCTCTGTTTTTGGAATGAGTATGATAAACGGGGAAGGATTATCAGAAAAAAATCACCTGGCGGTGCTATTGTTGAAAATGTATATGATAGTCACGACCGGCTTGTTTACCAGCAAAACGGCAATTTACGGGATGCAAATCAATGGCTGCTGAATTTGTTTGATAGCCAAGATCGACTGGTTGCTACTGGCTTAATTTCCGGTACAGGTAAATCAAGACAAGTTTTACAGGGAGAAGTCGATTTAATAAACTTTCAGGCTAATCCAAGCACTTTATCAATAGTAATAAATAACGGGGTACAGCATAACCTGCTTGTTAAAGGTTCACCTATTGCTAATGCCCAAAGCTTGTATGTTTTAACGGTTAATTATTATGATTATTATAACTATCCAGGTGTCAAAACATTTAATTCGCAGGTGAACTTTACCAATACTATTTCCTCAAACCAAGCTATAGAATTTAGCCAATCTCTTGCAACACTTGGTTTATTGACAGGAAACTATGTCAGGGTACTTGATAATGGCGACAGATTTTTATCAAAAACAATTTTTTACGACAAGGATGGTAATGTAATTCAAACACATGTTGAAACTATAAGGAATACAGTAGATATAACATCAGTCCAGTTCGATTTTGCTGGCAATGTTCGGAGTACCCATAGCGCCCATACCTCAAACCTGGGCGCACTTGTTATTGTAGAAAAGAATACACTTGACAAATTAGGAAGAGTAACGGAAGTAACACAATCGTTAAATGGATCTACTGATAAGTCAATAGTAAAGTACCATTACAACGAATTGGGTCAAGTAAAGAAAACAGTGCTTTCCCCCTCTTACAATAATGGTTCAGGAATTGAAACATTAAATTACGAATACAATTTGCGTGGAGTGCTTACTTCTATGAACAAAGCCCACGTAAATGATTATTCGAGAGGTGATAATTATTTTGGCTACGAGCTTGTTTATGAAAAAGGCACAACCGATGTTACAAATGTGAGAATGGACGGGAAGATAGCATCGGTTAAGTGGAAGTCTTTTGGGGATAATCGTCAGCGTGTATTTAACTATAACTATGACTATAGAGGACAGTTATTAAATGCTAACTTTTATCAGAAAAACTATGGTAGTACAACCTGGTCTAATGACAAAATGGATTTTTCATCTTCCTTTACGTACAAAGATTTAAATGGGAATTTAGGCACATTGATAAGAATGGGGGTTGTGCCGGGAGAAGGGGTTAAAACGATTGATAATCTGGAATACACTTACGATAATTCAGAGTTAAGTAACCGTTTAATAAAGGTGAAAGACAATGTGATTGGTAACTATGACGGAAAGCTCTTTGATTTCAAGGATGGCAGTACAACTGGAAATGATTATGAGTATAATACTGCAGGACAGCTAACCAAAGATCGAAATAAAGGAATAGGTACATCGCAGAATGGTATTGATTATAATGCGTTGGGTATGCCTATTTCTGTCAGGCTTGAAAACACGGGAAGAGTTATTTCTTATGTATATGACGCAAGCGGAAATATATTATCGAAGAGAATAACAGAGCCTGCCGGAGCTTTGAATAACAACCAGGCAGTAGATGTGTTGACCGAATATGCCAATGGATACATATATGAAAAAGGTGCTCTCGCTTTTTGGCAACATGCTGAAGGCAGAGTGAGGCTTATCACTCCTGTTAATAATGGAAACAATTATTTAAATGGAGGTATATCCATTTTCTCCGGGAAAGAAGCGATTTATGATTATTATATAAAAGACCATCTTTCCAGTATCAGAGTAATACTTACTGAAGAAAAGCAACAAAATTACTCAATTGCTACAATGGAGGATGAGAATACCAGTGTTGCGCAAACAGAGCAGACTATCTTCGGTCAGGATGGAGCAAACAATGAGGTAGTATTATCCAGAAAGGATAAGCCTAATGGATGGAACTCAAATAATTCCAATAAAGTTAGCAGGCTTTCTTCCATCGGTAGTGATAAAAAAATTGGCCCAAATGTTTTCATGCGTGTTATGGCTGGGGATAAGATTTACGGAATGGTAAATTATTTCTATCAACAAAATGAGACAAGTCAGCCACAGTCGCAGTTAACAAGTTTGCTTGTTAATACATTGATTTCTGGAATAGCTACTTCGGCTGCACCGGGTATAATTAAATCAAGTACTGGAATCGTTTCTAATACCCTTAATACTTCAGGCGGTGATCTGTTTAATTTCTTTCAACAGCAAAATAGCTCAGGATCTAATGATCGGCCAAGAGCGTTTATTACAGTTTTATACTTTGATGAGCAATTTAATTTTGTTTCTGAAGGAAGTTATTCTGAACGAGTAGTTTCTGCTGGTGATGGAGCAGCTCCATTAATCATCAACTCTCAGGTTCCTCAAAATGGATATGCAATTCTTTATCTGAGCAATGAGAGTGAGCAACAGTATGTTTACTTCGACAATTTCCAGGTTACTCATACAAGAGGAAGATTGATTGAAGAAACCCATTATTATGCATATGGTTTAAAAATTGCCGGAATAAGTAGCAAAGCGCTTCCTAGTAAATTAGGGGGAAGTAAAGTAGAGGCAAACGTGTCTTTTGGATTTCAAGGTGCTTTCAGTGAAGAAAATTATGATGTAGTATGGAACGAGTTCTTTTTAAGAAATTATGATCCACAGATTGGAAGATGGTTGAGTTTAGATCCATACAATGAATTTGCGAGTGGTTACATTGGTATTGGTAATGATCCAATAAATTTAGTTGATCCAACGGGAGGTTTCGTAAATCCTCCAACTGCTCTCTCAAAGGCAATTGCTTTTGCAAGGGCAAATAGCTCAACTGTAACACTTTTGAAATCAGGCCAACTCTCTGTAGTTTATGCGTTGAGTGACGGTACAATTACTTATAAGTTGTTTGGCATAGCCAATGCAAGTGTAGGAGTCGGATTAATATCGTCACAGATTGTTAATAATGTAAATAGCATCATGTTATTTTACAGACATGCCCCTCAACCCATTTATACCCGAAATATTTATTCAAACTCGGATGCAACACGAGTTAGCAATGTTAGTCAACATTTAGAAGCAAAATACACCTCACAAAACGATCCAAGGGTTATTGAACAATCAGAATTCAGTGCTTATGAAGCAGTGTCGTGGCAAAGTAGTCAGGGTAGCGCATATGATTACAATTATTATACCGGTCAAAAAATAACTAGATTGAATGGACATACTGGCGAAGATATTGGATCATTCTTTATACCAGGGGGAGGTACTATTAAGCTGGGATTCACTACCGTTAGAGGTGGATTTGCTGCCCTTAGAGGGACAAATACAATCTTTCGGGTTGTCTCTAAGGGTGAGGCGGCAGACATTTTAGAATATGGCTTTCGGCAGGCCCCTATTAGTTCTAAAATTTCCTCCTACGAGGGTAAACTATTCTGGACGAATGTAAAAGATGCGAAATGGTATCGTAAATGGGCTGGCGATGGTAACCAGATATTGAAAATAAAAGTTAATAAGGGATTCATTTTTGAGAATGGAACGGATGCAGGTAGACAATTTTATTTTGTTGCTCCAGAACGATTAAATCTATTTAACTCTGCTATAAAATCTATAAATTAAGTATTTATGAAAGCAAATATAGAATGGATAAGCCAAAATGTTAGTTTGGGAAAAAGGGTCTTCTTATTTTGTTTCGGAGATAAATGTATGTCAGGTAGAATAACAGAGTTTAAAAAAATTGGTATGGTTAATGAATTTGAAATTTGGGTTGATTTTATTGAGCCCGATTTTTTTAATAAAGAACTTGAAAGTAATAATACTTTTACCATTAATGAAGCTTCTAAAATTTTAGGGAAAGGCGAGGTGAAGTTATAAAGACCCGGTACTGTTTTTTTTAAGAATCTAAGTGTTGTTAAGAGAGAAATTGATTTACGGTATAAAGGTCTCCCAAAGAACTGTTTCAGCAAACAACACGCCAGACCAAAAGACGAGATGCGATTTATTTGTTTATTTACTTTGATGGTATCACAACACCTCTTTTGTCAATAAGAACCGATCGGGTCACTGTTGGTGCAAATAATCGCAACAGTTTTTAATTAGAGAGTTCATATATGCAAATATATTTCGTATGTTTAAGTAGTACCTTGCTGATTCTACCTCATTAATTTAATATTTCCGCTACAGCCCTGACTTCTAAGTCAGGCTTAGTGTATAAGATGAGTTTTTATCCATGAAAAGTTTGAATAATTTTTCTGATAATGAAAGCGACCAATGGGAAGTGATGCAGGAATTTAAAATCCTGTTCAAAGACGAACTGCTGACTGTTCAATTAGTTTGTATATACCATCCGGCTCCCGAACTGTACTTCTTTGTATCCGATCCTCCGCATAAGCGAACGTTGATGAAACGAAAGCTTCTTCCACCGGATAAAATAATTTGGTTATCCAATTGGAATATGGAAGACGCCGCCGAACTTACAGATATTATTGCTGAGCAAACAGGTATTGTATTGCCGTTGAATGAAACGAACAACCCGTTTGAATACAACGGTGATATTACTGTTGATTATTATTGCGCAATCATAAATGACATCAAGGTCATCAAGGCAAAAGCACCTTACGGAAACAATATCTACTACAAAATTTTTCTTGATGGAACCATTTCTGAGCTGGTCCGGATAAAAACAATTCAGGGCCTGTCTGAAGATTCCTGGATTCCCGGAGATAATACTTTTTTGCAATTTGAGGAACTTAATATCCTGAAGTCATTGGTAGAAACTTTTGAACAGTATAATCAGTGGAGGCAATTATGAGACATTGCTTTCATTCTATTTATGAAAGCAATAGTGACAATGAGTGATTATATTAAACTAAGTCTGTTATGCTTATCAATGACAATCATTTCCTAAACTATCTCAAATCTTTCCGGATGTCCGTTGACTGATTTTATGTTTCCGGGAGTTGTATTGAACTCATACAGATCATATGCCGCTAATGCCAAATCGCCGCTAAGGCACATTGCCAAAGCAGCACCAAGTTTTGCTGTTACAGTCTGATTTCCGATAACATCAAGCGTTTGATTGTTTTGTATAGTTCCCATCCATAATACACCTTCTTCCGTAGTGGAGAACCAGCAAAGGCCTTCCGAATAATATCCCCAGATGATATCGAAATTAAATACCTGTGGAAGTGAAGGATCAACCTGGAGCATCCTGGCATCTCTTAGTGTGATTGACCAATCGGAAGAATCAATCCAGTAATACCAAAGATTTTTGTCAGTCTGTCCAACAGCACAGTTAGCAACAAGTAAGTTTTGTCCAAGCGTGGCAATGCTGTTAATACCCCGTTGTGCCTGCGGGTTATAAACGGTTGTAGAAAGTATCTGGCCATCCGGTATTCGTACAACACACAGGTTGCCATCTTCTGAGCCGGTTACAATATATCCGTATGTATTATCCCAAAAGATCGTAGATACTCCCCGGATGTTGTGTATACCCCACGGATTTACAGGGTTAGCTGCCCGGAGATCTACTGAAACAAGAAACTGAAGATTGGTGCATGTAGGAGCATCTTTCCAGATACTTATAAAACCATTAGCGTGCCCGATAATAAAATAGAGCGCTGTATTGTCTGGAGTAGTATACGAAGTTCCGCTGTTTGCAACTCCTAAGGAAGGATCAAAACTAAGTGTTTGAAGTTTTGTCAGGTCAGACCAATCTCCGCTTTGGGTGAACCAGGTAATGACAGATTGTTCATCGTTTGAAGTCGCAAATATTCCTTTCGACAACCACGTAATCATTTGTACGCCTTCGGCTGAAGGTGTGTTCACTGCTTCTGTAATTAAAGGCCCTTGCTGCTGTGATTGGGTAAATTGAAAAATGCTTAACGAACCATCCCATCGTCCAACTGCAAAATAGTTCAAGTCAATCCAACTAAGTTCCTGTGCCATGCAATACGTTGTTCCAACATTGTTTACTGGTATACCAGCAGGTACCGTTAATCCGGGCATTGTTTCTTGTAAATGTTGCCATGATTTCAGGACAGACGGCATGGGTATTTTATTATTGTTCATCTTTACAGACGTTGATTATAATTAATAAAAGAGGCTATTGTTGGAATGGAGTCCATTCTACATTGTCAAGAAGATATTTTTTGCCCGGCTCAATAATTTCCCATTTCGGGGAGACATTTTTGTTTTCCCGATCTAAATCAAAATAGCCAACCCAGGGAATATAAGTAGCTGTTGATTTTTCCGCCTGCCTTGTTATTTCAAGAATCGAATTTTCTGCAGGACCTTCAGGTCTGTATTCTTTTTGTATGTGGACGATTTCAATAAATGCTGTTTTTGTATTTTCAGAACCTCTTTTACCAATAAGGATTCCGCTGATTGTAATTTTTTTCATCATCGTGATTTAAAATTAAAATGCGCCAATGGGAACGACAACAGGTAATCTGAAAAAAGTATGATACTCAGTAACACTGTCTCCTAAGTAAATCACGACATCATACGGTTCGATCTCTTTCTTGACCGGTTTTTTCCAGGTTGCCTGAAAATGCTGATCAGCTACAAGTCCGTTGCCGATTGCCCGGAGTAAATCTTCCCGGTTGTATTCGTATACGGAACGTTCATCCATAGAGCTGGTACTGAAGCCTGCGAAATAATATCCTTTTGGCACTTTCCTTCCTGTTTTTGCAAAAAGCTTTGTTGCTTTTTCTCCGACACGTTCATCAGGTGTCCAGTGAATATCTTGCCCTGCCATTTTCAAACAAATGCCCTCATAGCCTTTTCCTCGTGCAACAAAGACGGGATTGCAATCGACCCGGTGATCAACCTTCACCATCATGGCAACATGCAATGAAAGCTTGTCGATTCCACGCAGGGTTTGATTCGGCAGTTCAAACCCATACCGGATATGCATATGATACAAGTGATCATGTAGATGCTCGGTAATATGTTCATGTGGTGCATGGCTGGCAATGCAGGTATCTGCAGGCAGATCGAAAATGCCCGGAAATTGTGGAAGCCGTGGGCGAATAATGAATTGAGGATGGTCATCCCACTTTTGTTTTACTGATTTCATAATAGAAAGTTTTAAGTTGATGAGAATAGATTGAGCGTACACTTTTCAGGGATCTCAATTACAATCCAAGATGAATAAAAGTTTTTTGATTTGCACCCGTATAACTACCTGTTCGGATAGGCACAAATACGGATGTAAATGATCTGATGCTTTTTTATTTTGTTGTGCTGCCGCATACACCTGGTACGTTGTGCAGAATACCTGTTTCTTTTAAAACAAGTTGTAGTTAAAAGTTGGGGAGAATAAAAATGATGTGTTATATGTATGTCGAAGTCAATAATAAAGAAATACTACTTGATCTTTATAAAAAGAAGCCGCAACCTGTATCACTCCGTCTATCTGAACTCACACGAGAACAAAATCTATTCTATGAAAAAGAGCTGAACAACCTTGTTTTTAATTGCGGATGTGCGTCAGGTCGTTCATTGATGCGTTTGTTTTTTCCTGCTGTAGTCATTTTGATCGTAGCAGGGATTGTGTTGGGACTTCTTGATGTGAAAATTGCTGTTTGTATGGGGATTTCTATAATGATCTTGCTTGGTTTGATCGGGAAGCTCCAGAGCATCAACACTAGTAAAATGGAATACAGGAAAAAGATTTTACAAATAGTATTAACCATTTAAACCTGATTATTATGGCAGAACAACGAGTGATTACCGAAAGTTATTGGACAGTATGTTGGAAGTGGATTTTTCCTTATCCATGTAAAAAGTACAGAACTGTTACCAAGTGGTGCTATATGTTCAGTTATGTAAAGGAGTATCGATGGGTGTTCTTTTGCTACCTGGAAGCCTGTGAAAACGGGATCAAATATAATTGGTATGCAGGTTGTTTTAATCTGTTTGGAAGCGAAACTTTTTACAATATCGAAATGTGCTTTTCAAGCAAAAGACCGGAAACCGGAAAATGTGGCTAAAACAGGACAAAAAGAAATTGTTGTTAAACTATGGTATTGAGTTTTATGTATTTGTAGTAATTGATCTTAGAAAGATACGGTAATGGAAGAAACTCTATTTAAATGAATAAATTTTATTTTTGATTGCGTAAACAACAATACCTGCAGTATTGTGAACATCCATTTTTTCCTGAATCTTTTCTCTATACCCCTCAATCGTTCTGACAGAGAGATTGAGCCGGTCTGCAATTTCCTTGTTGGACAGTTGTTCGCAGATTAAGCGGATGATGCTGATTTCTTTGTCAGTGAATTGCGGTCTTTCTTTTTTTTGTGAAGGCGTAAACCTGCTTTTCGCTATCATCTGCATCAGTTTCGAAGAGGTATGCCTGCAGTAGTAAGTTTGTTCTTTATAAACAGCTTTTATTGCTTCAATTATTTCATCTTTATGGGCATTTTTGAGCAGATAGCCCCGTGCTCCTGCTTCCAGCATGTCAACAATAAGATTATCCTCGTCAAACATAGATAAGGCGATGATATTTGTTCCTGGCTGTTCCTGAACTAAAAGTTTGGTCGCTTCGATTCCGTCCATTTTCGGCATCTTGATATCGGTTAGTACTACATCAGGCCGTAGCTTTCTAACCAATGCGACAAGTTCAGTTCCATTTTCTGCTTCTCCGATAATGGTGATCTCGGGAAACTTTTTGATCATAACCGTGAATCCGTCTCTGAAAATTTCATGGTCGTCGGCAATAACAATCGTAATAGGATTGGATGCAGTAGTCATGTTGTATGTTTTTACAATGGAATTTCAAATGAGCAATGTACTCCTTTTCCCGGCTCACTTTCAATACAGATTTCTCCTCCCATAATTTCCACCCGGCTTTGCAGGTTTTTGAGACCAAGCCCATGTGCATTATTTTTTACAACTTCTGGATCGAATCCCACCCCGTTGTCCTGGGATTGAAAACGAACTGTAGTTTCATTTATGTATACGCTAAGAGTCAATTCTGTAGCGTGGGCATGTTTTATTGTATTATGCAGGATCTCTAGAATTATCCGGTACAGATGTACAGATTTTTCCTGGTCAACGAGTTGATTTTCGTTAGCAGAAAATTTGATGATGAAAGGAAAATGATTTTCGGTCTTGGAAATAATTTCTTCAACCGTTGCAACCAATCCCTTTCGAAGCAGTGTTCCGGGCATCAGGTTGAAAGCTATTTCACGTATACGGGTCAGACTATCATCAATGTGTTGACTTACATCTGCAATCAGTTGTTCGTCCTCCGGCGATGATGGATCAATTGAATTTATCTTAAATCGTATGGCGGATAACAATGGCCCGAGATCATCGTGAAGATCTGATGCAAATCGCTTACGTTCCCGCTCAAGAGTGCGTATTTCAGCCTGCATTTTATCCAAATGTAATTGTTTGGATTTCCGTTGCTGGCGGATAATCGTCACTATAAAATACAGCAACACTATGCCCAACACGCTTGCTGCAATGACGACTAAAATAAAGATTGATTTTTCCTGGGTATCCATAGCGCAGCCCATGCATATAAAAGGTTCACAAAGCAGTTAATATACACAAGAATGGCGTAAATATTTGTAATAAGCGAGAGACTTGCATTTGTTTCCATAAGAAAGAACACTTCTATAAACGCTTTATATGAGAAGTAAATTAAGATTCCGGTGCAGATAATAAATACAGGATCGAACAGTGGTTTTTTTCGTGCATTAGTAATCAGGTGTGTCATCTGTTCAATAGCAAGAAAGACAAGCAGGAATGCATTAATGATTCGGAACCCTGCGTTTGCGGACAATAGGGAATGCAGAATAAGATTATCAACTATCCAAACGACGATTAATGAGACAGATAATACAAAGAACGTGATTGGTTTTGATTTAAAGAGTCCCCAATTTTTAAAGAGGTAGAGGAATAACAGGCTCTCCAAAAGGACAAAGATATTTCCATTAATACTGTTGGAGTGGAAGTAGTGTACGAAAACAAGACTTGCAGTGTGATTCACCAGACCCAGCCAGACAAGGTAAAAAAAGGGGCGGTACGCTTTGGGTGTTTGTTTAAAGCGTACCAGCCCAATAATTGCAGCAAACAGAACACTATATCCCAAGATCGCAGCAATCTTATATAACCCCATACATTTATTGATTTAATACCGAAGGGGGAGGACAAATCGGAGGACACTTAATGGTGTCATCGACGATGTCTTCGCCAGGCTCTTCGCTTTCTAAGGTACTAAGGTCAGGTAAAATGTCTTCATCTTTTTCATTTACGGCAACAAGGATGGGGCGAATTTGTAATGCTTCATCCATTCCGTAATAAAGACGAATAGCGGTACAGTCGGGTTTTGCTAATAGGGTGGCAACGGCCGTTTTGTTAAACGTATCGCAGATGGATAAGATGTTTGCTCCGGCATACCGGGGATCAATGACAGCTTCTTTGTTCTGACGATAACGGGTGGTCATTTCAATTGCTTTTTGCAATGAAATAAATCCAGAGGATGATGAATTGTTCATACAAGAAATTTTGGGATCAATAATGAGTGTGCAAGTTGCCGAAAGACATAACACAGAATAAGAGGAGTAGTACGGTACTGTTGCAGGTAGTAACCGCAATAGATAGGGGTGTTTCCACGGTTGCAAACGAAAAAATCATTTTTCAAATTTGCTGCAACACTATGATTTCACTTTACCTACAGAGCACTGAAAACTGGACTGACTATGAAAATCGAAAAAGGGACAACGGGGAAGACCCCGCTTTTTTTTCTTGTAATGAAGCTTGGGAAGTTTTTTATTTAGCCGATAAACTGCAGAACCTGAGACCCGATTTGAAAAAACTGGAGATCCTTGAAGTAATTGCAACATCCTGCTCCAATGAAACCGGGCTTATTCCAAGGGGTATTTTTATTAATAGGGTTGCTCAACTACTGGAATCGCACCAAGAATAAATAGCGTATAATTCTGGATCAATGAAGATTATTAGTATGGGTCATTAATAAAAAACAATAGACTGTGTAAGCAGGCCTGGAGCTTTTCAGTGTTAGCAAAAATCTTATTGGTTGAGAAACCTACCCTTAATGTGGAAAGGTATACTACGAAAACGTATTTACAACCGCAGGTAGCGAGTTGGTAAAAGGTAGTAACGATTAAAAATACCCAAATCTATGCTAGTAACAATTGATCAGCTTGACGAATCAGTGAAACGTTTTGAATCCTGGCAAGGAGTTTCAGGGAGAGAAGCAGCCAATGTCATGGAAGAAGAGGCGTTTATCAGCGACCAGTCTCCCGAGATTTCGACAGCAACGATTAAGGATAACATTTTAGGAACTGCAGAAAATATTGAGAAGCGAAAGGAGATGCTGAAATCCGCAGCGCCTGAACCAATAGATTTTGCTTATGAACGGGCTATTGGTAAAAATGATTCTGTCTACAGCAATTTTGTGGAATTGATTGCAGATGTACAAAAGAAAATCGGCAGAATCGTAGTAAAAGAAGGAAGTAAAAATATAGGGTTTGCAACCGGGTTCATGGTTTCTGATCGTTTACTATTGACGAACTGGCATGTCTTTAAAAGTATTGAGGATGTGGTTGACAGCGAAGTGCAGTTTTATTATGAGCTTGACATGAGAGGCAATCCCCGTCAGTCAGTGTCCTTCAGATTGCAGGCGTCAGAATTTTTTTTCACCTGCAAAGAGCTTGACTATTGTTTAATAGCAGTCAGTTCTGTTGATGTGACGGAAACGCACCAATTATCTTCTATTGGGTACATATACCTTGATCCTGCTTTAGGGAAATTAGGAAACGAAGGAGAAGAATCGTTAAATATTATTCATCATCCGGAAGGGGATTATAAGCAATTATCAATTCGTGAGAATCTGTTTAAGAAGATAATGCCAACAACTATTTGGTATCATTCTGATACCGCACAAGGAAGCAGTGGTAGTCCTGTATTCAATGACCAGTGGCAAGTGGTAGGCTTGCACCATATGGGAGTTCCGAATAGAAATACCCAAGGAGAATATTTGGATAAAAACAATCAACCAATACCTCGTATTGGCGGTAAGGTGGATGTATCGAAAATTCATTGGATTGCGAATGAAGGAATCAGGATCAGTGTGATCCTGAAGGATGTCTTCATTCGATTCCCAGACTCATCCTTCATAAGCGGCTTAAAAAAAAGACCGGGTACGCCGTTCCTCACTCCTGTTGTACCTCCAGTCACACTGCATGAAGAAAAAGATAAATCAGAAAATATGCAATCAGAAAATAGCAACGTCCAGATTTCTTTCCCTGCTGCTTTGCTGAATCAAAGCGGAAGTATCCATTTGTCGATTTCAACAAAAGAGGAGCAAAAGATTCCAGCACCGACAAGTCCCTCGACCAGGTCAATGAATATTGATGAATCATTAATTGAAGCTAAAAAGCTTGAAGATGGCATGGATTATTCCTCTTGTAAGGGGTATCTGCCGAAATTTTTAGGTATTGAAATCCCGTTACCATTACCTAAAAAGCCATTAGAGAAATTCATCTCCAAACTTAACGGTAGTGGCGCTTTTGTCCTGAAATACTATCATTATAGTGTTATACATCATTCAGTACGAATGATGCCTGTTATCAGCGCAATTAATGTAGATGGTGACAACAACAAGCGATTAGATAAATCGAAGCGAAAAGATGTTTGGTTAAAAGATAACCGTATAGACTATGACATTCAAATCGGTGATTCATACTATAAGGGAAGCGGTTTTGATCGGGGACATATGAGCCGTCGGGAAGATGCGAATTGGGGGAAGACAGCTGAAGAAGCAAAATTCTTTGCCGATATGACCTGTATGTACACCAATGCCTGTCCGCAAATAAAAACATTGAATCAAGGCCACACCGGAGGGTTATGGGGAAGATTGGAAACAATCGTACTTGAAAATGGAGCCATGCAGGAAAGAGGAAAAGCTGCACGGATTAGTGTTTTTAATGGACCAATTTTTAATGATCAAAGAGATCCTGTATTTCGTGGTATTCAGGTTCCGATGGAGTTCTATAAAATTATAGTTTGGTATAACGACCGTAAGGAATTAAAGGCCACAGCGTTTAGACTGTCGCAGTCAGATCTTGTAGACGATATTGATTTCGAAGCCATAGACATTGATGACAATCTTACATTTAAAGAGTACCAGTGCAGTATTCAATCTTTGGAACGGGATACAAAACTGGATTTTTCACAGTTGCATCAATATGACACCTATCGCAAAGCTGATGGGGAACCCGAGCGTGAAGAAATTGTTTCGGAAGAAGAACTGAAGAAAATTATCAATAGTCTGTAAAACGGCAACAATTCATTCGGAATTAAGATAATGCATTTTTTTTACTAACAGCTCAATACAACAACAATGTCAGCAAGTTCAAGATCTCTTACGAAATCGAATCGCTTATTCTCTGGAGTTGGTTATTATGGGAATTTTTTAAACAGTCCGGTTAAAATCGGTGATATTTTTCAGGTAGATGGGAATGAACATATTAAACTGGGAAACATTCAACAGTTGACAACGGGCATTTCGATTAAGGAGTTTATTGAACAAAGCAATGAAGCAAATTTTAAATTCACATCAGGAAAATCATTTGAGATAAACTTCGGGGTAAACGCAGAACTGAAACTTGCAAAAGGCGAAGTGCTGATTAATTTTAAAAGTAATAGCAGTGCTTTTGTTTCGCTGAATGATGCAAAAGTGAGTGTATTATCCATTGGGATGATTGAGGATAAGTTGAAAGCCTATTGGAAATCGAAAGGGTATGATCAGGCCGGTAACAGAAGGAACTATATTATTGTTAGCAGTGTGATTGAATCGGTATCCGGCACTGTTATTTTTTCGGAAGAAAAAAATAATAAAGTTGTATTGAAAGCATCAACCGACGAAGAAATAAAATCAATAAAGGCGCTGGGATCAGGTCAATTTGAATATGTATCGAATACAAAAGCGACGCTGGAAATTATTTCTCCAAAAACAATTCAGCCTCTTTATCGTGCTTTGTGGATTCGAGCCAATGGTAAGTTCGATATTGTTTCATAAGCAAAACGATGCTTTATGTCGATATTCAATAGTACTGTTCTGTATTTATGCCTCTGGTTTTTGTTACCAATTATTCCGGCATTTCTATTTTTTAAATTACTTCCGGAGCGAGCTGCCGTAGGTGGCCCGTTTAGAGGGTTGAAAATTAATCTGAGCGGTGCGTTTGCCGGATATTTTCTCCTTTTCATAACGGCAATACCTTTTATGTATACCCTGATAAAGTGTAAAGGCTCTATGTATGAAGTTTGGACAATCAAAGGAACAGTCTTGCAGGAGAAAGATGGCCGTATTATACCACAATTTTATAACCCGAAAATTTCATTTGTGCCAACAACCGGAATACAGAATGGGGCTTTTCAAGTGCAGGTTGTAGGAGAAAGAAAAGGAGAAAGCAACATCATTTTTCCAACACTCCAGATTATGGCCGACAGCTTTGTAACGCAACCACTTGAACCGTTGGATTACAAATCAGGTAAAAAGAAAGAAAAGAAATATTGGGAGATGGACTATGATGATAAGTTCGCAACATATCCGGCAATTATTTTGAAACCGTCAACATTTCTGAACACAAATAATAATGATACAACTCATGTCCAGGATGATAATTAAAACAGCCCTTTTCGGTTGTTTTTTTGCTATGCTTTTTGGAGCGACCACTACTCAAGCGCAGCTAATTCAGGGAAGAGTATTGCATACTGGTATCAATACGTCCAAGCCTGTACCTGCAAAAGGAGTTAAGGTTATACTTTTTCCAAGGAATCCCACGACAGAAAAAATCAGCGATAACTTTTTTTTCTACGGGGATGATAAAATTCAATTACAAAAATTGAATGCCATCGTTACCTCAACAAACGATGCGGGTATCTATTATTTCTCGAAAGTAAAAGAGGGACGTTATATCGTGAAGGTATGTGTTGCTTATGGCATGACCTATAAATTTAAAGTTGTTAGCAGTCAGTATAAAGTTTTAAATATTAAAGATCTGCCGGCTGCCTTTAACAGCAAATAAATCCTTACACAAAACAATGAGCACACATTATGGTTAATAGGATATGGGCGACTTTTTGTAATATGAAATTCAAGGCGTTTGTACTTGGCCTACTCGTCCAGAAGTACCAGATTTGGGATAGAAACATTAATATATTTCTGGCATTAACATCTTCAGGCAGTATCGCTGCATGGGCTGTATGGCAAAAGTATCCACTAATATGGGGATGTCTTATCGCAACATCACAGGTGATTATGACCATTAAACCTTTTTTCCCTTACCACAAACTTGTAAAAGAGCTTAATGCGAAAAGTTTACACGTTGATATTCTGAATATTGAATTTGAAGATTTTTGGAATAAAGCCAATCGGGGCAAATTAACAGAAGATGAAATTCAGGAGCAATATTTTCAGTTTAACAAATCGTATGCTTCAGTACTGAATTTCTCAGATGATCTTTTGTTTACAACCTCAAGAGAAATTGAGCACAAAGCTAACTTGCGTATGAAAATATTTTTAAGAACGTTTTACAATATTGAAATAAACCCTCAAAAAGTTTAATTATGGACGATAAATTAAAGAAGCCAGAACGCACAAATGAGCGTGATATTGATATTAACAAAGGTGCTAAACCAGATTTAAATGAATCATATATCCCCGATTTTGGTTGGACTCCTCCAGCTCCTCCGGCAGGATCGATAGCAGAGTCAAAACCAGAAAGCGAAGGACCTGAACCTGATGGTGAGTAATGGAATTTGATTGCACGGTAAAAAGGACTCCCAAAGAACTGTTTCGGCAAACAACACGCCAGACCAAAAGACGAGATGCATTCATTTGTTTATTTACTTTGATGGAATCGCAACACATCTTTTGCCATAAAGGATGCTGCGCATGTCTGTCATGTTTTTTGCAGCTCAATCAGTTCTTTGTTCGGGAAGCTCCCTCTGTCTGTACAGCATCTTTCCGTCATGTATCTCGCCATACTCCGTTTATGCTTGGTTCCAGTCGTAGCCAACACACAGTATGCGTATCAGCGAATATGTATCCACAGCACAATTCAATGCTTCCCACATTCGCCATGATAAGCAATTGCCAAAGCATACTCCTTTCACCATGCAGCACTTCGTATGGATCATTCCGTCAAGAAGCTGTACATCCAGCCGCTTCCAATAATTAGGCGAGCCGTTGCTCCCCACTGCAACTGCGGATAAGAGCGCATGTATAAACCATTTCATTATTTGCATGCTCTCGTATCCTTGCCTCGTGCAGATTTCAGAGGAAAGGAAATGATGTTCTTTAATCTTTCAAGGATGCTGTCATCCGCAATTGCATTGCTGTTTATTCCAGCTTTTGGTGGGGGCTCGCAGCCACCTTCGTTCTTGCATCTCTTCGGTGTCTTTGTTCGGCTCGCTGGGCCGGCCTGGCTTCATTGCCAAAAGCTTTTGGCAAATGCTCTGCTTCTTTTTTGCTGAAGGCTCCTTTACCGGAAAACCACTGTTGCAAAACACAGATTTTGTATTTATCTTATATGATTAAACAGAAAAACTATGGTAGTTTCATACGAATCCTTTGCAGAGGAAACTGAACGGTATTTTTTGAATACAAACGTGATGATTGAAAATCTTTTGCCACAGAAGGAAATTCGTGGACTTGGTCAATTCGACGATTTACTCTCCCAAACGTTTGACCTCTTATTAGAAAACGAAAGATATACTTTCACAACAGAAATCATCAAATCTGTACAACGTACAGAAGAGGAAACAGAGTCAAAAAACCAAATTGATGCACTTGATTTGCTGTATGCTGAAATGCAGTTCTTTAATACCCGTTTTCCGTATTATTCTCCTGACATTGAATTTCCGAGTTATCTAAATGAGATCAAACCTGTTGATCAGATTGATACAGCACAAACAGTATTGGGAAGCATACAGGCATTGATAAATAAGCTTCCGAAGTGGCTGCAAAACATATTTAAAATCATAGAAGAAATCTTAAGTATTACTAAGACGTTTATTTGATGTGTCATTTTTCTCTACTGCCGCTTTATTTTAATTGAAGAAACCTACATGCAACCGCACTATGAGAAAGAATGATACGAGAATATTCTTAGAAGTAACTGCATTGTTTTCTTATTGACTTAAATCCCGCCAGCCGCCGACAAAGCTATTTCCTTCACACAGTTGTCAGGCAAGGTCATGCCCGTTGGGTTGCGACGCAAAAAATCTCCACTTTCATTTGAATCTACCTTGTTAGCTCAAGTTGTATTTTTTCCTACAAACCTTGCTCTTCCGTTCCACGCTTCAATAATGGGTGCCTAAGGCTGGCAGTAATCAGGCGAAGCCGGTATTTTTTAACCACTCAATTTTTAGTATGAAGCGTACAATCCTATTATCAAAACTCATGCACCTGTCATGGGAGATTCAGAAGCGGAAACCCCATGCCCTCAAACAGAAACAAGAACGGTCACACTACAAACGAAGTATTCGTTCTTTAGCAGTTGAGGCAGCATGGGTCATCCTCCAAACAGAAGACATCACCGTGTTTTATTTGGTAAAGCGGCATAGTTTATCAAAGCAACAACCAAGCATCAACACAAAGTCACTCACTCTTTTTCAATAACAGAACATTTCATTTTCTCACTTTTAAAATAGACAGGTATGATTATCATTGGACGATTAACAAAGAATGGCCTCATCAACACACTAAAAGATGAACGGAAAGTATTGAACTTCACGGTGGCAGTCAATGACTACTATAAACCCAAAGGTGCAGACAAAGCCGCTACCATCACTACCTACTACAACTGTTCCTATTGGATAAATATGCAGTTGGCAGAACGGTTAACTAAAGGAACACTGGTTGAACTCGATGGAAGAATTGGTGTGAATGCATATACCACTATGCAAGGAGAGGCGAAAGCATCGTTGATACTTCATGTGAATGCCATTAAAATTCATCAGACAATGAAGAATAATGTCGCTGCTTCAATACCAAAGAAGGAAGAGGTTTCAGAGGATCTTCCTTTTTGAGTGGAGTTAAACCGGGAGCATTGCTCCCGTTTTTTTAAGAAGTAAAAAAGCTGACACAGTATGTACTGTGCCAGCTTATAAAAAAAACAAAGCAAAAAATTAAAATCCCCAAATTTTTCTTCTGAATTCTGTAAGCACAGTACTGAATACTAAGAATCCAAGGAAAGCTGAAATAAGCCAGGTAAACCATTTGTCCAACTGTTTTTGCTTGTTTGTATCAAATGAACTAAATGTTTTAAACAAAGAGGGGATAATTACACAATAAAAGGCAATTGAAAAAAAGGTCACTCCGAAAAGAAGCCTTGCTTTTGTAGTGTAGTCGCTATTCAAAGCCAAAATACCGCTGAAAAAGCCTCCGAATATTAGCATTGTGGTGATTATCTGAGGAGGGTAAAATACTTTGTTGATATTTTTATAACTATTAAGTATTAGATACATGCCTTGTTCTAAGGCAGATACTTTTTCTCTGGCATTATCGTCTGTTAAGCTAATAGCTAAATCAGAATTCTCTTGCTTGTCACCAAACCGCAAGGATACTTTTAACTCTTTGTGGTCAATGTATATCTGTTGTTCAATAGTAATTCCTTTGATGTCATTTCTGAAAAGAGGGAGCTTGCATTCTTTAATTGATGCATATTTTTCAATTCCATTTGAATCGTGAAGAGTAATGCTAAAATCACTTTTATCTCGGTATCCAGAACCGTTTGATTCAAGATTTAATATATCAAATACGTTATTTTTTAAATATTCTTCAAGGTGCTCAATTACATTTTTATCAACCGTGTAAGAAGTGATAGGTGTTTGTTTGTGGTATGAAGTCATAACGTTAGTGATTTTTGGGAGCAAAAGATACTAATTAAAACATTGTTGAATAATTCAAAGTGAGAGCTAATATTATTAGTAAAATGAGCTTCATTTTTGTAACTTTATTGAAAGCGGTAAACTATGGAAAAACAAAAGAATATTGGAATCTGGATTCGGGTTAGCACCGATTTTCAAGTACAAGATGAAAGCCCCGAGCATCATGAAAAACGTGCGAGATTGTATGCAGACGCAAAAGGTTGGAATGTTGTTACAATCTATAGGCTTGATGCGGTATCAGGAAAATCAATTCTCGAATATCTTGAAACTAAACGGATGTTGCAAGACATCAAAAGCGGTGTTATTTCCGGTATAATTTTTTCAAAACTTGCTCGATTAGCCAGGAACACCAAAGAGCTTTTAGAAATTTCTGAAATATTTCGATCCTATAACGCTGACTTGATTTCACTTGCTGAGGCAATTGATACTTCAACACCTGCAGGCCGTTTATTTTTCACAGTGATTGCTGCAATGGCGCAATGGGAGCGGGAAGAGATTGCGGATCGGGTTGCGAAATCAGTTCCAATTCGTGCAATGCTGCAAAAGCCGCTGGGAGGACAAGCAACATTTGGATATAAATGGGAAGGGAAGCAACTTATAATTGATGAATCTGAAGCACCAGTACGAAAGCTGTTATATGAAGTCTTTTTAAAAACTAAACGAAAGAAGGCAACTGCAACTGAGCTTAATGAAAAAGGGTATCGAACCAGGAATGGAGCCAAATTTTCAGATACAACGGTTGAACGTTTAATCAAAGATCCAACAGCTAAAGGGATACGTCGGGCGAATTATACAAAATCATTAGGAGAAGGGAAACAATGGGTAATTAAACCGAAATCGGAGTGGATAGAGCATCCATGTCCAGCAATTGTATCTGAGGAGCTTTGGAATGAGTGTAATGCGATTTTAGAAGGGCAGCATCGTAAACGAAACAAAGTAGGTCCGAGAGCTGTGCATCTGCTTGCTGGGTTTGTCTATTGTACCTGTGGTAACAAAATGTATGTCTATACCGAAACACCTGTCTACAAATGCAAGTCTTGTAAACGAAAAATTGATGCATCAGACCTTGATGATATTTATCATGAACAGCTAAAGGAGTTTTTGTTGTCTGATATCGACGTGGAATCTGCTCAACATAAAAGTGACAGTTTGATTCAGGAAAAAGAAAGCCTTTTGAAAGCAATCCGTGCTGAATACACTGGACTTCTTAAGAAGCTTGAAATGCACATAGACATGCGAGGATCAGGTGAGCTGTCCAAGGATGACTTTGCAACGTTTTATGCTCCTGTTCAGACCAGGCTACGACAAATAGAATCTGAGATACCTGAACTGGAGGCTGAAATTGATTTCATCCGAATTCATAGCTTATCAACCAGCACGGTAATTGAAGAAGCAAAAGACCTATATAACAACTGGAAACAGCTTCCTTTTGAAGAGCGGCGCTCAATCGTTGAAACTATTACAGAACGCATTGAAGTTGATACTGATACGATAAATCTCTCCTTATCATACCTCCCCACACCCCTCCAACTTTCTCAAAATGGCGGAAATAAGCAACACGTCAGCATGGATTCATTGATGAAATAAGCATGAACGATGCCGGAAAGTCGAGTGCAATTTTTGCTCTTGAAATAGTTACTCTTCTTTCTTCCATTGGCTGACGCATTACTTCCAACACTGTGCGTTTAAATTCGGGTAACTCATCTAAAAACAAAACACCGTTATGTGCCAACGAAATTTCGCCGGGTTGCGGATTGCCGCCGCCGCCAACCAAGGCAACATCGCTGATGGTATGATGAGGCGAACGAAACGGCCGTTTGGAAATAAGTGTTGCATTTTCCGGCAGCTTACCTGCTACGCTGTGAATTTTTGTTGTTTCCAATGCTTCCTGCAAACTCAATGGCGGAAGTATGGTAGGCAAACGTTTTGCAAGCATGGTTTTACCTGCACCGGGCGGGCCGATCAATATTGCATTATGACTTCCTGCAGCTGCAATTTCCAATGCACGTTTAATATTTTGCTGACCTTTTACATCGCTGAAATCAAATTCAAAATCGTATTGTGCATGAAAAAATTCTTCTCTTGTATTTACAACAACAGGCTGCAGCGTTTGCTCATCTGCAAAAAAGTTTATTACATCACGTATATGCTCTACACCATACACGTTAAGGTTGTTCACCATTCCTGCTTCACGTGCATTTTGTTTGGGAACAATCAATCCTTTAAAGTTTTCTTTGCGTGCCTGTATGGCAATGGGCAACGCTCCTTTAATGGGTTGAATACTGCCATCGAGACTTAACTCGCCCATGATGACATATTCACTTAACTTTTCCGGATTAGGCACCTGCTCCGTAGCACCAAGAATACTAACGGCAATGGGCAAGTCGAATGCTGTACCTGTTTTACGAATATCGGCAGGGGCAAGGTTGACGATTACTTTGGTGCGGGGGAAAAAATAGCCCGATGTTTTTAATGCACTTTCAATACGCTGTTCGCTTTCTTTAACAGCACTGTCGGGTAAACCTACCATAAAAAATTTCTGACCATTGCTCACATTTACCTCAACGGTAATGGTGATGGCGTTTACACCGTAAACAGCGCTTCCAAAGGTTTTAACGAGCATGCAGTATGTGGATGTTTGGTTGTAAGATAAAAGTAATTTTTTTAGTGGAGAAGTAAAGCCGTTCTTAAAACCAAAGTGGTTCTTTACCCAATATTAGCTGCCACAATAAAGTAATAACAGTAAGCAATGTGTACAGTATTTTGCGTACAAAAAAACGAAGCTTTGCTTTGTTTGGATGAAAGCCCATGCGTTCCAATACTTCCGAATAAAAAGTACTGCCATCTTCTTCTGTTAAACCATGTTTGGCATTGAGCAGGCAGCGACCCCAGATGGCATGCTGCAGAATAGTGGCAACAAATACCGGCACAAGAATTTTCCAGTTAATTAAAAACGGAGCAGCATAAGCACCTGCAGTAAGTAAGCAGTGCAAAATAAAAACTAAGTTCGATTTAGTTTGTTGCGGCAGCATGTGTTCAACTAAAAGCAGAGAGGTTTACTGCAGCCACAAACATACAATTCTTCCTTTGCCGTTTGCAGGTGATAAAACGGTAACAGCATTATTTTGTATCAGCTGCAAACGTCCATTCAACTGCTTATCAAACATGTTTCCGTTAAATGTAAGCGCAATGCCCTCCTGTATTTCACTTGCCAGATACCCCTTGTGCAACGGATAAGTTTGTGCTGAGTCGGTAGTTGTATAACGATCTGCTGCTTTTACTTCGCCAAAAGAAACCGTTTGTTTTGCTGCAGCAACAAACAGTAAGTTACCTGTTGCAGTAAATGAACGAATATCAGAATTGTTTAACGGCTGTTTTGTTACAGGTTGTACAATTGCTCCGCTTGTATCGAAAACAAAAAAAGTATTGTACAATGCTGTACCTGGTTTTGGTTGAATGCTGTTTGATGCATCAACAACTGCATCGGGTAAAAGAAGAGAGCCTGCTGCAATACGGCATTTGTATTCTTTTGCTAAAGCCGCAAACAGCTGCTTGTATTGCGTTGCCATTTTTGATGCTTTAAGATGAAAAACAGCATAACTGTTTTTATCCTGCACCGGCGACTTAAACCAACCATTGAGATAGCTGAATAAACTGGCTGTTTTAATGTGTTTGAACGCTTCCTCAACCGACGAAGCTTTATACACGCTTTCTTTTTCGTTGGCCAAAACCAACCATGTGCCAATATGTTCGGGCAATACAACAACTGATTTGCTGTTGAGTTTACCTTCACGTTTCAGTTGTTCAAAATAAAAACGTAGCGAAGTTTCGAGATTATAGGCAGTAGAATAATTTACTGCTGTTAGGTAAGGTTGTATACCGATGAGGTTTCCTTTGCTACTGTCTGCACCATATTCAACATACGCAAACCTTGCTTTGAATTCGGGGTTCTTGCTCCAGCCGCTTTCTTTTTCTGTAGCTCTTCCGGTAAGCGACCATATGAAATAGCCTGCAAGCAAAACAGCTAAAAGAATAGTTATGCGGATGAAGATTTTTTTCATTGCTGCAAGTTAACCGATTCCGGAGTTTTTCTTTTAATGACGTATTTTCGAATGGAGTAAGTAACCGCTAAAGAGAATAGATAAGTAATCCATGGATAGTTGTGGAAAAAATCTCTATGGTATACACTCCAGCTTGAAGGCAGATAATCCCTATAGAGCATCGTAATCCAAATTATCAATTGTTCATAAAAAAAAGGAGCTGCAGAAATCACCATCCAAACGGTTATCCAGACTGAGTTTCTTGGTTTCTTAAACAGCAGGAGAGTAAAGATAACCAAGCCATTGATAAAAGGAATCCAATAGCTATAACCATATGGGCCTGTTATTTGATACGTGAAAAAAACATCTCTTTCATCATTGAAAGGTTGAATAAGCGGGTACAGTGTATAAATGCAATAAACAATAAAGAACAGGTATGTAAATAGCGATAATACGTTAGATGAAATAATAACTTCTTTCAGAAAAGGTCGCCATTTCTTAATGAGCAAATAGGTGAGTAGTAAAAAAAGCACGACATAGAAATAGCCGTCCGTTAACGCATCGTAAATAAAATTAAGCGTATTCATTCTACAATTTCTCCAGCATTTCAACCACTTTCTCTCTCTTCAAAATCAAATAACCAAAACGGTCGTTACTGATGCCTTCTTTTAATTGGTAACTGAACTGCAGTTGCTCATTGGTAGCTGTTGTTTCGAAATAGCGGAACGAAATATTCGGGTATTGTTTTAACTCTTCACCAATTTCGTACAGGTGTGTGGAAAGAATAAACAACGAACTTTTGATCTTTACCAAACCTTTAATTACTGCTGTGCTGCAATGCATGGCATCCTGTATGTTGGTGCCTTTAAACAATTCATCAATCAACACCAGCCATTTACGGCCATCAGTAATTTTTAAAACGGTATTCTTAATGCGTTGTACTTCGTTAAAGAAATAACTTTCGCCCTTTACAATATTATCCTGCACTTGTATATTACTCAGCAAACCATCAAACAAACTCAATTCAAACGAAGCTGCCGGTACACCCATGCCCAAATGAGCAAGATATACGGCACAACCCATCGATTTAATAAATGTACTCTTGCCGGCCATGTTTGCACCGGTGAGGAATAAAAAGTTTGCCTGCGGATTTAATGTGATATCGTACGCAACCGGTGTTTTCAACAACAGGTGATACAACCCTTTTGCTTTAATCACTGGTTCGTTGCTTTCGTAGATTGTAGGAAAATGAAGGTTGAATTTTTTTACAGCAACTGCCATACTGTAAAACGCATCAAGCTTGTGATAAAGATCGATCAGCTGTTCGGCTTCTGCTTTGTAATGGTATTGCAGAAAATGACCGTACTGCAACATTTTCTGCGGCAGCAGTTTGCTGTTGCCTGTTGCGATCATTTCACGAATATGTTCATGGCTCATCCATTTGCGGATGTCGGTTAAGATCTTTTGGAGAACAGGAGATCCATCATCTTTCCACAGTAATTGCTGCAACTGATCCATGCCTTTCAAAAAGTCGATAAAATGACCAACTGTATAGCGAATCAACCGGAAATCGGCTGCATCGAACAAACGATATAGTAAGGATGGAAAAGGAGAATAACTGTTGGGAATATGATCGAATGGGTAACCATAAAACTTTTCGATCATGAGGATGGTTCCATTGGTAATTACCGTTGGCCATTGATGCTGCAGTTGACCGATATGCTGCAATGCCTGTTGCGTTTGCAGAATTTTCGACAGCTGTTTATGCGGATGTGTTAACAGGTATTCGAGCTGCTCTCTTCCGCCAACAGTGTTGCAGAAGTTGATGCGTTGCAGCAACGAATACTCTTCCTCAGGGTTAAAAATCGATAGATCGTAATATGTGACTTTGTCTATTTCCAATGGTTGCAGATCGGTTTGTTGGTTTAGTTCCTGTCGAATAATAAGCGCTGTCCTTTATGAGATTCATTTATTACTCCATTTTCATAAACTAAATGTCCGTTTACGAAAGTATGCGAAATAGTAGCCGGGAAAGTAAAGCCTTCAAGCGGGCTCCAGCCACACTTGTACAACAGGTTTTCTTTTGAAACGGTGTGTTGTTTGTTGAGATCAACGAGAACAAGATCGGCAAAATAACCTTCACGCACATAACCACGTTCTTTTATCTGGAAACAATCGGCAACAGCATGACTCATTTTCTGTGCGATTTTTTCCAGTGAAATACGCCCTTCTTTGGCATAATGCAACATGAGTAAGAATGGGTGTTGCACCAGCGGTAAACCGGCATGTGCATGTTCATAGTTGCCTTGTTTTTCTTCCCATGTATGCGGGGCATGATCGGTGGCAATAATATCCAGTCTGTCGTCGAGTAATGCCTGCCACAACCCTTCTTTGTTTTCTTTTGCTTTAATAGCAGGATTACACTTAATGCGGTTGCCAAGTGTTGCATAATCATCGGCAGTAAAGTGCAGGTGATGTACACATACTTCGCTGGTAATGCGTTTTTCTTTTAACGGCATCATATTACCAAACAACTCCAGTTCTTTAGCTGTGCTGATGTGCAGAATATGCAGGCGTGTGTTGTATTGTCTTGCAATCTGTATAGCCATTAAACTCGATTCGTAACAGGCATCCACACTGCGTATCAATGGATGATCGGCAGGGGATAGTTCTCCTTTCTCTGCTTTGAGTTTATCGTAATTACTTTTAATAATGCTTTCGCTTTCGCAATGCGTTGCTATCAACATTTCACTTTCACGGAAAACTTTGTCAAGCGTATTAAAATTATCAACCAGCATATTGCCGGTACTGGCACCCATAAATATTTTAATACCGCAGATCTTGTCTTTATGCAGATTAGCTTTTAGCGTATCATCCGCACTGGCATTACTGGTGCCCATAAAAAAGGAATAGTTGGCCAGTGATGTGTTGGCGGCAATTGTGTATTTGTCTTCCAGCAAATCGAGATTGAGTGCATTGGGCACCGTGTTGGGCATTTCCATAAACGATGTAACGCCGCCTGCAACGGCAGCTTTCGCTTCGGTATAAATGCTGGCTTTGTGAGTTAAACCCGGCTCACGAAAATGCACCTGGTCGTCAATAACACCGGGAAATAAATGTTTACCTTCTGCATTTATTTCAATGATAGCTCCTTCGATAGTAATGCCGGGAGCAATTTTTTCAATACGGCCGTTCTTAACCAAAACATCAGTTGCCTTAATGCTTCCTTCATTTACCAGCAAACAGTTTTTAAGAAGATAGTTTTGCATAATATCAATTAATGAATCATTTATTTTGATGTGATACCGATGTACATTGTTTATTTGTATCGTCGGTATAACCTATTTTTACGAATAAAATATAACCGCATGCAATTTAGCAAATGCAGTCTATGGTTGGCTCTTCTTATACTTCCCTTTTTTGCAGCAGCGCAAAGCACCTATCTGCCGCAGCAATCGAAACACCAGCATTTCATCGACCGTCTGGAGCTGAAAACAGGCGAAGTAAGCGATCTTAATTTTACAACCACCAAGCCGTACGATCGTAAATACGCAGTGCAGTGGCTGGGAGCTAAGGTAGATTCGATGCGGGCTATAAAACCACTTTTTTTTAATACCGATACTGCTTTGCGTTTAAGTAAGGTGGATGAATACAATCTCCGCAGTCTTTACCTCAATAACCAGGAATGGATTAAAGGCGACCGTTCGGTATTCAACAGCAAAAAACCTTTTCTGAAGAGTTTTTATAAAACACCTGCCGGCTTTATTGAAAAGTATGGCGATGATTTTTTTGTAGCAGTTAATCCGATTATCAGTTACCGCCAGTCGGTGGAGTTGAACAATACCAGCCAGAATATTTTTATCAATCAACGTGGTTTAACGGTACGTGGCGGCGTTGATAACCGGGTTGGTTTTAATGCCATGGTAATGGATGTACAGGAGCGTGGTCCTTTGTTTGTGCAGCAATGGATCGATAGTGTGGATGCTGTGCCCGGCGGAAATTTTTACAAAACATTCAAGCAAACCGGTGTTGATTATTTTGATGCAAGAGGATCGTTTACATTCAATGCTGCAAAGTATATCAACTTTCAGATAGGCTACGATCGCAATTTCATTGGTAACGGTTACCGCAGTTTAATGCTTAGCGATTTCGGCGCTAACCAGTTGTTTGTAAAACTCAACACACGCATCTGGAAATTCAATTACCAGAACCTGTTTATGGAGTTGCATACAAAAGGAAAGAGCAATAACAGCAATGCACTCGTTCCAAAAAAATATGCGGCCATGCATCATTTAAGTATGAATGTTTTGCCCTGGTTAAATGTGGGTGTGTTTGAAGCGGTGGTATTTGGCAGGAAAGATAAGTTTGAATTCGGCTATATGAACCCGCTTATTTTTTACCGCACAATCGAAGGTAATCTCGGCAGCAGCGATAACGCCCTTATTGGTGCAGATTTTAAAGCCAATGTTGCAAAGCGTTTACAGTTTTACGGACAGTTGATCATTGATGAATTCAATATTAAAGAACTTCGTAAAGACCGCAGCTGGTGGGGCAACAAAACAGGTACGCAACTCGGTATGAAGTATATTGATGTTGCCAATGTCAGCAACCTCGATCTGCAATTGGAGTGGAACAGTGTTCGTCCGTTTACGTACTCGCATTTCGATTCTGTTTCGAGCTACACTCATTACAATCAACCACTGGCACACCCATTGGGCGCTAACTTTAATGAAGTGATTGCTGTTCTTCGTTACCAGCCAACGGGCAAACTTAATTTAACCGGCAAACTTATTTACTGGAAACAGGGTTTGGATAGTGCAAGTGGCCGTAATTCGGGCAGCGATATTTTTCGTTTGAATGATGATGGCCGCACCAGCAACTACGGATACAGTTTAGGTAATGGTGTTAACAGCACAGGCATCAATGCCTTGTTTCTTGCCAGTTACGAACTGTATGAAAATATTTTTATTGATGCAAACCTTATGTTCCGTCGTTTTACAAAAGGATCTGCCGCTGCACAAAACACTACCATGCTCGGTTTAGGTGTGCGGATGAATTTGTGGTACAGGGAGTATGATTATTGATAGAGTCACTGATGACGCTGATGGAACAGATGAGCGCAGATTTTTTCTGTTAATGAATCAGAATTACAAGTCGGTCAAATGATTTGAAATAATCAGTGAAGATCAGCAATGCTCAGTGTCATCAGCGTTTCTATTGCTTATCCTTCCAAATGAATACTAAACACCAGCATTCTCGCCTGCATTCTGTCAATTACGTTTGAGTAGATTAAGTTTTTATCCCTGCTGTGTACGCTGTTAAAGCTGTTGCTGAATTTTATTTCGGGACTAAAGATGAAGGTTGGAAAATAAAAATGAAAACCCAGTCCAAATTCATAACCCAACGCCGATTTATTGAGCTTCACCAGATCTTCTGCACGGCGTGCCTGGCTGTTGCTTGCCAAATCGTATTCGAATTTACCTCCGCCCAGCATATACACACGAAAATTATCAATACGATCGCTGCTGAACTTTAATTGTAACGGCAGGCTGATGTAAATACTTTCAATATTTTTTTGTTGCCAGTTAGGGTCGCCGGTTAAAGGCTGATTGATGTAGTAATTGATTCCCCTTGTTGCAAAGATCAACTGTGGGTTGGTTCTTGCTTCCAGGTGATCGATCAAACGAAGCGTACCAAGTAAACCTAAGCCAAAACCACCTTTGCTGATGGAGCTAACATTGGCAACACTATCATCCTGCAAAAATTTCGAATGATGATCCATTTGAAAATAAGCCGTATTGCCGCTGAGTGTAATACCAAAATAGTAAGGCTTAAGCTCGTGGTTGGGGAGGTTAATTTCCCGTTGAGCAAATGCACTGATACAGCCAAAAAGAAACAGGGTTACGATTATTTGTCGCCGCAATAAATACTGCATATGCCGAGCGTAAGAGGTTTGCATGAAGTGTTTGTAAATCCGGTTTTGTTCAATACAGCAACAAAGTTTTTTCCTTCGGGAAAAGCTTTAATGCTGTTGTTAAGATATTGATAGGCTTTTTTGTTTTTACTTACTGCGCCAGCCACCTGCGGAGCCACCAGACTCATGTACAGGTTATATGCCTGCAGTACACCGGGTAATTTGGGTTTAGAAAATTCCAGCACCACCAATCGTCCACCGGGTTTTAATACCCTGTAAATTTCGCCGATACCTTTTTCCAGGTTTTCGAAATTGCGTACCCCAAATGCCACAGTTACTGCATCAAACGTGTTATCGGGAAAGTTTATTGTTTCACTATCGCCGCTTTTCAGCTCAATCATATTTTCTAACCCTTTGGCTTTTACTTTTGTTCGGCCACCCTGCAGCATTCCCTCGCTTATGTCGATACCAATAATTTTTTCGGGCTGCAGCTGTTTTGCCGCCATAATGGCCACATCGCCGGTACCCGTTGCCACATCCAGCATCAATTTTGGATGAAGCGGAGCCAATTTTGCCAAGGCTTTTTTACGCCAGCTAACATCAATACCGGCCGAGAGAAAACGATTGAGAAAATCGTAACGGGGAGCTATGTCATCAAACATTTCAGCCACTTGCTTTTTCTTGCTCTCCACCGATCCTGCATCGGGTACAACCTTGTCGTGTGAATATTGTTCTGCCATGGGCCGCAAAGGTAAGGCAAAGCTGTAAGGAGTGAGGTAGAAGGTGGAAGGAAAAGCCGCTGCTTATACCCTAAACCTTCAACCCTTAACCTTTAACCTTTAACAACTATCTTGCAGCCGTGAATATCCATTCTGCTACATACCTCATCAGTAGTCCATCGGTAGATAAATGTCCTAAGCCAGATAAGGCAGAATATGCGTTTATCGGCCGCAGTAATGTGGGCAAATCGTCGCTCATCAATATGATCTGCAATAACCAGAAGCTGGCCAAAACCAGCGCTTCTCCGGGCAAAACGCAAATGATCAATCATTTTACCATTGAAAGTCTGGATGAGAAAAGCAATAAAAAAACAGACTGGTACCTTGTAGATCTGCCGGGTTATGGCTATGCCAAAGTTGCACAGGGGCAACGGAAACAGTGGATCAAAATGATTGAGAATTACATCCGCAAACGGGAAAACCTGGTGAATTTGTTTGTATTGATAGACAGCAGGCACAAGCCGCAGGAGATCGATCTGCAGTTTATTAATCAACTGGGCGAATGGGAAATACCGTTTACCATTGTATTTACCAAAGCCGATAAGAGTACACAGAAAGAAGTGGCAGCAATGGTAAAAACATTTTTAACAGCATTGGGGAAAACCTGGCAGTTTCTGCCACAGAGTTTTGTAAGCTCGGCTGTTAAATACAGGGGAAGAAAAGAAATACTCGGTTTTATTGCGCAATGCAATAAAGATTATTACAATCCTAAACCAGAAGAATGAGAAATCAGAAATGAAAAATGAGAAATAAAAAAGTAAAATACTTCTTCATTTCTCATTCTATATTTTTCATTTTAATTGCTCTTATTCAGATACTACCAGTCTGAAACCGTTACCGTGGATGTTTACAATTTCCACCTTCGGATCGTCTTTCAGGTATTTACGCAGCTTGGCAATGTACACATCCATACTGCGGCCGTTGAAATAAGTATCGCTGCCCCAAATACGTTTCAATGCTGTTTCTCTTGGTAACAGATCGTTTTTGTATTCGCAAAGCATACGCAGCAGTTCGCTTTCTTTTGGAGAGAGGGTATGTGTTTTACCTTCAATGGTCAACTCTCTCAATTTAGGGTTGAAATGATAGATACCCAGGTCGAACTCTTTGTTTTCTGTTTCCAGTTTGGTTTCTTCATTCCGTTTCAAAATGGCTTTGATCTTCATTAACAACACTTCGCTGTCGAAAGGTTTGGTAATATAATCGTCGGCGCCAAGTTTGTAACCGGTTAAAATATCATCCTTCATTGTTTTCGCACTCAGGAAAAACAAAGGAACGTCTGGATCAATATCACGAATTTCTTCAGCCAATGTAAAACCATCTACATGCGGCATCATTACATCCAGCAAACAAATGTCAAACTTCTCCCGTTGAAACGCAGCCAGGCCAAGGCGGCCATCACGCTCCAGCACCACATCAAAATCGTTCAACTCTAAATAATTCTTCAGCACATTTCCAAAGCTGGTATCATCTTCCACCAATAATACTTTTGATTTTACTTCTTCCATCGTATGTAATTTATTGTCAAATAAAGTTAAAGCTTTTGGTTATTGCAGCATTCGCTGTGCAATTTTTTGTTAAAGAACACCTGCCGGCGGCTGTAGTTAAAAGGAAGTAAAAGAAGTTCTGCACTTATTTTTGCGGTATAACAAGCAAGCAATGCGTATTACATCCGATAACCGTTTTAAGAAGCTGATCGTAATTGGCGATCGTGTATTAATTAAACCTGCTACGGCCGACCAGCGAACCGCCAGTGGTTTGTACCTGCCTCCGGGTGTGCAGGAAAAGGAAAAAGTGCAACAGGGATTTGTTATTAAAACAGGTCCGGGTTATGCTATACCCATTCCGGTAGAAGATGAGCCGTGGAAGAGCGATGAAGACCAGGTAAAGTATGTACCCCTGCAGGCAAGAGAAGGCGACCTTGCAATTTTTCTTTTAAGTGGTGCAACAGAAGTAATGTATGAAGGCGATAAATATTTTATTGTTCCGCAAAGTGCTATCCTGATGCTGGAACGTGAAGAAGAATTATAAAAAAAGCATCCCGTGAAAACAGGATGCTTGCTTATTTTAAGAGAACCAGAAGATTATTGTTTTACAAGAATCCATAAACCACCATTGGTTGCATTACCACCTGTTCCCCACGAACCTTCGAGGAATGTAAATTTTGAATTTACGGCAGCTGAAACTGAAATAGGGTTAGATGAGCCGGTATACGTATATGTGGCAGTTACAGTTGAACCGGAAACAATATAGGTGCCTTCTGCTTTTGAAGCAGTAGCTGTATCTGCTCCATCAAAAAAGCGAACGGTTCCGTTACTGCGGAAGAGTGCAGCATAACCATATGACGGATAGTTGGCAGCATTTCCCCATTTACCTTTCCAGAAGCCAATCATTGAAGGAGGTTCAGGTGAACTTTCTTTTTTACAAGATGACAATACGACGCTAAAAAAACATGCAGCAATAAATAGCTTTTTCATTAGATGTAGTTTAAGGTTAATAGTTAACTGATTTGTGAATACAAAATTATAGAGCTGTACTATGCCGGCCAATACCACTTTGAGGGAGATGCCGTAAAGTAGTAGCATAAAAAAATCGCTGCATAAACATGCAGCGATTACAATAAAGTATGAGAAAAATTGCTTGCTGATGTAAAAGTAATTCAGCCGGTTGCTGTTGTCAATACAACAAACAGGTAACTTTATAACATAACAGTAGCAAAGCACTTTACAATAATCAACTAATACCAATTTATCATGGCAGACGCACAACAATTTACTTCGGCTATACAACAGGGCTACACATTTAAAGGCGAGTCGTTTCGGTTAGGTACAGCAATGCTCGATAAACAGGTGCAAAAGGGAGCAGAAGTATTGTTGCCATTGAAAACAATGAACCGTCATGGTTTAATTGCAGGGGCAACGGGTACGGGTAAAACAAAAACCTTACAGGTTATTGCCGAAGGTTTGAGCGATGCAAGTATTCCTGTTGTATTGATGGATATTAAAGGCGACTTGAGTGGTATTGCTGCTGCCGGGGCAACCAATGCAAAAATTGAAGAACGTTTACAGCTGATGGGTGGCGAATACAAACCTGCTGCGTTTCCGGTGGAGTTAATGACGTTAAGTGATGATAAGAAAGGAGTTCGCCTGCGGGCCACCGTTAGTGAGTTTGGCCCGATACTGTTGTCGAAAATTTTAGGATTGAATGATACCCAGCAGGGTATTGTTGCCATGATCTTTAAATTCTGCGATGATAATAAAATGCCTTTGCTCGATCTGAAAGATTTCATCAAGGTTATTCAATACATCAGCGATGAAGGAAAGGCAACGATTGAAAAAGATTACGGAAAAATATCTACATCATCTACCGGAACAATTTTACGCAAGGTGGTGGAACTGCAGCAACAGGGTGCTGATGCATTTTTTGGTGAACCAAGTTTTGAAGTAGACGACCTCATGCGTATTGACGATGATGGTCGTGGAATGATCAGCATTATACGAGTAATGGAACTGCAGGACAGGCCCAAACTCTTCTCCACATTTATGTTGAGTTTGCTTGCAGAGTTGTATGCTACACTCCCCGAAGAAGGCGATATGGATAAACCCAAACTGGTGTTGTTTATTGATGAAGCACACCTGGTTTTCCAGGAAGCCAATGAAGCCTTGCTGCAACAGATTGAAACTGTCATCAAGCTCATCCGTTCGAAAGGAGTAGGCATTTTCTTCTGTACACAAAATCCGCAGGATGTGCCTGCAAGTGTATTGGCGCAATTAGGTTTAAAAGTGCAACATGCCTTGCGTGCATTTACAGCAGCCGATCGTAAAGTAATTAAACAGGCTGCAGAAAATTATCCTGAAACAGAATACTATGATGTGGATGAGCTGCTCACACAGCTGGGTATTGGTGAAGCCTTTGTTACATTGCTGAATGAAAAAGGAATTCCAACACCGTTGGTGCATGCAATGCTGATGCCGCCCCGCAGCCGTATGGAAGTGTTGAGTGATGCGGAAGTGGATGAACTCACGGGCAAAAGCAAACTGGTGAAGAAGTATGCACAAACTATCGACGGTGAAAGTGCACACGAGATCATTACTGCCAAACTGGAAGAAGCAGCTGAAAAAACAAAGGCAGCAGAAGAAGCAGAAGCCGAAGAGAAAGAAGAAAAGAAACGACCTGCAAAAAAAGAAGAAAGCTTTTTTGATAATCCAACTGTAAAACAGGTTGGTCGTACTGCTGCAACCATTATTACCCGTAGTTTATTAGGCGCATTGGGTTTGGGTGGAAGAAGTTCGAAGAAGAAGACGGGATGGTTTTAAAACGAATTGAATGAAATGCGAGCCGCAATGATTTTTATTCATTGCGGCTTTTTTTTGTCGTTCGGAAGATTATTATTTACAATTTGAATCCATCGGTTATTATCTTGTCTTATTATATAGGTTCCTTCAAATAATATCAATTCATCAATCTTTTGTTTTTTAGTGTTGATGAGGTAGGCTTGAGGTATATCTCCAGTTTGTTTTTCTTTATAGCTCAGAAAAATGCTGTCTCCATCAATTCTGTAAAAACCAGAATAGTCTACAGATGGAATGTGTAAATCAAATGAGCTATCATGAAACAACTTCAGTTCATACCAGTCCATAAAACCGTCTGTGAAAGCATAAAACAAAGATTGTTTTTTTGCAGAACAGGAAATGAACGAAAATAATACAGCCAAGAGAAGAATATTTTTCATAAAAAGTGTCTATTTATTTGAAGCCGGTTGTTTTCTTAGCGGTAAGATTATACCAACGAGAAGAGTTGTGATACTATAAGCATTGATAATATCTCAACTAACTCCACTAAAAATAAGTCGTATTGAAAGAATGATTCCAGTTGTAGCCAAAGTAATCAAAATTACTTTTATAGCATTTTTGTGAAGCTTGCTCCTTTTTAAGATTGAAAACACAATCAGATAAATGCAAAATACTGGAATTGAAAATACAAAACTGAATACAAGTGCTATCGGATAAACTTCAGCTAATCCAACAATAAGATGACTATTTTTGATTTTTAAATACTGAAATAACTGCGAAGTAAGTGGTGCTATTAATAATGTTAGCAGCCAATGGAAAAAAGCGAATGACCATTTCATTGGTTTATTTTTTTCTTCAACAACCCGCCATCACTCAACACAATTTTTTCTTCCGCAACCAAATGATCAATCACCTTCCACACCCGTTCTTTGTGTTTGCTGCCCAAACGGCTGATAAACTCTTTTACCACAATTCCTTTTTCATTAGCGGCACTTAGTATCTGTTGCTGCAGTTGTGTAAACTCAGCAGGGGAGAGTTCGTTTCCTTTTTTCCATAAGCACACATCGCATACACCGCAATCGGTACTTTGCTCATCTCCAAAATAGAGTCCAATGGTCTTGCTCCTGCAGTTATTGTTGCCGGTTACATAACTAATCATCTGTTGCACTCTTGCTTCAAACTGTTCTTTCCGTTTGTTGATATTGTTTTCGTTAATGAATAATTGTTCAACAGGTACACGGTTCTGTAAAAATTGTAACTGTGGTTTATCTTTTTGCGGACTGTATTGCAATATGCCAAACCGATGCAACTGCAGCAACGATTGTTTGATGAACTCAAGATCTGTTTTCAGCACTTTTACCAATTGCTTTTCAGAAACAATACATTCCATATCGAAGATGCCGCCGTAGGTGCGCAGCAATCCTTTAATCACCGGTTCAAGTTGTGGATGCTGTTCTTCAAATTCCTGTAATGTTTGCCTGCTGCTTGTAAACACTACTCTTGATGGAAGAAAGATCTGTTCGGCATAACTGAGCCAGCCTTCCTGTTCCAGTGTTTTCAATGCATACACTGCAGTATGACTGTTCAATTGAAATGCTTTGATGAAATCCTGCAGATCAAAATCTATCCATTGCCCTTCACCACTGCCACTTGCAAGCTGCAGATAATTTACAAGGCAGCGGTAAACATGCTTCACCTCTTCAACAGAAGGGAAACGGATAGCCGATAAGCCATTGAGTTCTGTAATGTCTTTTGCATCGTACAGCAAAACAGCATAAGCTTTTTGTCCATCACGACCTGCACGCCCTGCTTCCTGGTAATAGTTTTCCAGACAATCGGGCACATCGTGATGTATTACAACACGAACATCCGGTTTATCAATACCCATACCAAATGCATTGGTGCAAACCATTACTCTTGTTTCGTTGCGTAACCATGCTTCCTGTCGCTTACTGCGTTCCTCATTCGATAAACCTGCATGGTAGTAATCAGCAGTGATCTGTTGCAGCTGTAACAGTTGTGCAACCTCCTGCGTACGCTTTCTGCTTTTGCAATACACAATGGCACAGCCCTGCACATTCTGTAATATCTGCAATGCTTTATTAATACGGCTGTCAACTTCAAACACACTGAATGAAACATTCGGCCGTAAAAACGATCCTTTGTAAATATGATGTTTGCGAAATTGTAATTGCTTACAGATATCATCCTGCACCAACGGAGTGGCTGATGCTGTAACAGCCAACACAGGAACACCCGGTAATTCTTTTCTGAATGCTGCAATGTTTAAATACGAAGGACGAAAGTCGTAACCCCATTGTGAAATACAATGTGCTTCATCAACGGCAATCAGTTGAATGTTCATGCCGGGCAGATATTCTAAAAATAAATTTGTTTCCAAACGTTCGGGTGATACGTAAAGGAATTTTAATTTATCGTTCACCGCCAGTTGCAGAATTTCTTTCACTTGAGGGAAAGGCATACCGGTATAAATGGCAGCTGCTTCAATCTGCTTTCGATGCAGTGCTTCCACCTGATCCTTCATTAAAGCGATCAATGGTGATATAACAATACACAAACCTTCCTTTGCCAATGCAGGCACCTGGTAGCAAATACTTTTACCACCACCGGTTGGCAATAGGGCAAGCGTATCATGTCCTTCTAAAACAGAAGTAATAATTTCTTTCTGCATAGGACGAAATGAAGAGTAGCCCCAGTATTGGTGAAGTATGTGATTAAGTTGTTGCATTGTTATCTTATCTCGTCAGTCGTGAGTTAAGCTCCGATCATCTTCGACAGCATTTGAAAGCATCGGATGAGCAATGAGCCAAGCTCCTGTAATTGTTCTTTTGTTGTGTAATGTAATTCCACCGCAATATCAAAAGCTGTATCTACTTCAACAAGTGAACCTCTTGCAATTTCGAAAATCTTTTTCTTTCGGCGAGTGATTTTCTGGAAGAACCTTCGGCAATATTCAGATGAACAGATAATGCGGCTCTTCTGATTTGTTGAATCATTGCAAACTTTTCATCTGCAGGAAAAGACTTTGTTTCCTTATAGCAAAGCAGTGTAAATGTGCGTGATACTTTAAATAGATCGAGATTGGTGTGAGACAGGTTAAGAAACATATTTTTAGTACAAACTATACATTTTCGTAAGAAAATGAAAGTCCTGTGAAATATAGGTAACCCGAAAGGTTCGGGATCTCACTCACAACTGCCGATTCACGACTCACGTTTCTTAAACCACTCTTTTCACAAACAACCTTACACTGTTGATTGCCAGCACTACATCACTTAACCCCATTACCAATGCACCAAAGGTTGGTGTTAATAAACCAAATGCAGCAACGGGTATAGCAATGATGTTGTAGAAAAATGCCCAGAATAAATTTTGTTTGATGGTTAAGAACGTATGCTTACCCAAACCTAATGATAAAGGCAGATTTTTTAAACCATGATTCATCAATACCACATCGGCAGTTTGCATAGCCACCTGCGATGCTTCGCTCAACGAAATACCAATGGTTGCTTTTGCCAATGCAGGTGCGTCGTTAATACCATCGCCCACCATTGCAGTTGGCGTGGTTTTATTTAAACGCTCAACTACTTCCAGTTTTTGCTCAGGTGTTTGTTCGGCAATTACTTCATCAATACCTAATTCTTTTGCAATGGCTTCACTTTTTGCCTTACGATCACCACTCAGCAAAATGGTTTTAATGTTCTTGCTTTTGAGGTATTGTACAATCGGTTTTGCTTCCGTACGCAATTCATCTTTTACATCAACCCAGCCAACCAGTTCGCCATTACGCAATACATACACATTATGGTTTTCATCCATTGTTTGATCTGCTGCTGCTTTATACGAACCTGCGATCCATTCCACACCGTCTTTTGTAACAGCTTTCATACCTAAGCCTTTGATCTCCTCAATCGAAGCCCAGCGTTCATCTTTGTTCGTTTTCCATTCTGTAGCTATACAAACAGCAATCGGATGATTGGAATATTTTTCCAGTGAATAAACAATGCGTTGGAATTCTTGGTCTTGAATTGTGAGTGGTGAATGAATCAAAAGCTGATCAGCGGTACCCATATAACCTATAAACTCATCCTTATTTGATTGTTGATTTTTATTGTTCACCATTGACCATTCATTATTCACTATTGCCCAATCTGCTAATGTAAATCTGCCGGTAGTAAGTGTTCCTGTTTTATCGAACACAACCTGTGTAATGTTTTTAAACAGCTCAAGGCTTTTTGCGTTACGGAAGAGCACGCCATTTTTTGCAGCACGGCCTAACCCAACTGCAATTGCTGCAGGCGTTGCAAGTCCCATTGCACAAGGACAGGCAATAACCAACACAGCAATGCTGCGCATTAATGCAGGTGTAAATTCTTTTAAGATGATCCAGTTGGCGGCTAATGTTACAACTGCAATGCCTAATACAATGGGTACAAAAATGGCACTGATCTTATCGGCTAGTTGTTGTACAGGAGGTTTTTCTCCTTGTGCCTGTTTAACTAAGTTCACAATGTTAGCAAGTACAGAATCTTTTGCAGTTGCAGTTACTTGCGCTTTTACTGTTCCATCAACCAAAAGACTTCCACCAATCAATTGATCTTTTTGTTTTTTCGTAAGCGGTAAACTTTCACCGGTAATAATGGCTTCATTTACTGTTGCTTCACCCCATAGTATTTTACAATCTGCAGGTATCTGTTCACCGCTTTTGATCAAAATAAGATCACCAACATGCAACACTGTATTTTCAACAGGGAAGATCTGTTCCTGGTGCAGATCGTCAAATGCAATCATGTTGGCCATTACCTTTTGGCTTTTTGCCAAACTGTTTAATGCACGTTGGGTTTGTTCAACAGATGCATCTTCTAAATAATTACCAAGAAATACAAGTGTGATGATGGTAGCTGCTGTTTCATAAAACATGTATTCTTCTGCCTGCCCTGTAAGTGTTCCGTACAAGCTGTAAACAAATGCAGCAGTGGCACCAACAGCCACTAATACATTCATATTCGGCAAGCCGTTGCGGATACTTTTCCATGCACTGCGTCCAAAATAATTCATACCAATAACATAAACCGGCAAACACAAACCCAACTGCACCCATGGATTCATGAGCCAGTGAATGTGTATCCATTTCTCGATCATGTGTAACATCAGCACCAATGTAAACGGAGCACATAACAATACATACCGGAGAAAGCGGTTCATCTTTTTCTTCTCTTCCGGTTTAGCTGTAACACCGTTGCGTTCTGCAACAATATAGCCTAAGGATTCTAATCCTTTTTCAAGTTTATCCTGGTCGGTTGTTTCTGTAAAATCAAAATGCACTTCGCCGCTGGCCGGATTGGCTTTTATATTTTTCAACCCTTCTTTTTCGAGGTATTTGCTGATGGTGAGGGCACAATTTGCACAAGTCATTCCATCAACTTTCCAGTTCATTGTTTCCATACTGTAAAGTTACAGTAAGAGTAAAAGCGCATCAATCAATATCTTTGCAACCATCATTCAATTCTGCAGTGCATTACACAATTACAAAGGAGAATATACACAGCGTTGCAAAAGAAGTGTTGCAACAGTTAACGCAGTATAAAGTGTGGGCTTTTTATGCTGCAATGGGCAGCGGAAAAACAACATTCATCCATGCTCTGTGCGATGTGATGGGCGTAAGTGATGCAGTTGGCAGTCCAACGTTTTCCATCATCAATGAATATAAAGCGGCAGACGGATCGGTTGTGTATCATCTCGATCTGTATCGCATCAAAGACGAAGAAGAAGCCATACAGGCTGGTGTGGAAGATGTGTTGTACAGCGGTGATCTTTGCTTTGTGGAATGGCCTGAAAAAATACCCGATCTTTTTCCTGCAGCTACTGTTCAGCTTTCAATTGATGTTGTTGACAGCACAACCCGCAGATTAACGGTGAAAGTTCCGTCCTGATTTTGTAATTTGTACCTCTTTCCAACAAGAAACCAGCACAAACCGTATGGCTTTATCGAAACCGATTGTGAGCGCATCGTTCAGCTACGAAACATTAGAGGAGAAATTAGATATTAAATCGAAAGGCGCACAGCTGTTCATTGGTCTTCCTCGTGAACATATGTTCCAGGAAAACCGTGTTGCACTTACACCCGAAGCTGTAAGTGTGTTGGTGAACAATGGCCATAGGGTAATGATCGAATATCTTGCCGGTGAAGGCGCTCATTTCAGCGATAAAGATTACAGCGAAGCAGGTGCAAAAATTGCGTACGAGCGAAAAGAAGTGTATCAATGTGATATACTTATTAAGTCGGCTCCGGTTTGCGAAGCAGAATTGGAATTACTGAAGCCGGGTCAAACTATCATTTCTCCTATTCATATTGCGGTGATGAAACCCGAAATCCTGGCAGGGATGATGGAGAAACGAATTACTGCTTTGTCGTTCGAAAATCTGAAAGATGATTCCGGTCATAATCCCATCGTTCGCAGCATGAGTGAAATTGCAGGTAGTGCGGTAATGCTCATCGCCGGACAATACCTTAGCAGTTTTAATAATGGTAAAGGTGTGCTGTTAGGAGGTATCAGTGGTATACCGCCAACAAAAGTTATCATCATCGGCGCAGGAATTGTAGGCGAATATGCTGCACGTACAGCATTGGCAATGGGAGGCAGTGTAAAAGTATTCGACAACAATATTTACAAACTCAAACGCATGCAAACGGCCATTGGTCATCGTATGTGGACTTCAGTTGTTGAACCAAAAATATTGGCCAAGCAATTAAAAACATGCGATGTGGCAGTAGGTGCCTTATCATCTATCGGTGGTGCAAGAACGCCCATTGTTGCAACCGAAGAAATGGTGGCACAAATGAGGCCCGGTAGTGTAATTGTAGATGTTAGCATCGACAGAGGCGGATGTTTTGAAACAAGCGAAGTAACAAGTCATGAAAGTCCCATCTTTATAAAGCATGGTGTAATTCATTATTGCGTACCGAATATACCAAGCGGTTTTGCACGTACCGCATCACAAGCCATCAGCAATGTATTGATGCCGCTTTTACTTGAAATGGCGGACGAAGGTGGTTTGGAAAAACTGCTCTGGCACAAGCTGAATATCCGCAACGGCATTTATTTGTTTAAAGGAGCCCTCACTAATTTTTATTTAAGCCAACGTTTCGATTTAAAATATACCGATCTGAATTTGTTGATTGCAAGCAGGGGATAGAACGCAATTTGAAAATTTGCGAATTTGATGATTTGAAAATTGAAATCAATCAACACTCTATTTATACTCTTCCCTCTCCGGCATAAAAATATCAATCACTTTGCAGTTGCTGATGGCTTTGCCACCGTGTTTAATATTTCCCGGAATGGTTACAACTGCACCAGCAGTTAAACGTTCTGTTTTTCCATCAATGGTTAATTCAAACTCACCTTCTACTACATGCATAATTTGTTCGTGCATATGTGCATGTTCGGGAATGGGCGATCCCGCATCAATATTCCAGAAGGCAACCGTAGATGTACCCGTGTGCACAAACTTGCCATGATAGCCGGGAAATAATTCTTTTGCAGGAATGTTGTTGAGATGATGGAAATACATGTGCTTATTCTTTATAGTCCATAATGCTGATCTTGTGATTGCAGAATTTGTATTCCACCTCATCGTTACTGCTAACGATCACCAAACGTTCAGCACAATACTCATTAATTAAACGATGATACAACGAAATACCGTCTGCATCAAGATTGGTGCAAGGCTCATCGAGCAACACCACCGGTACATCACTTAAAATGGCCTGCGCCAGTTTAACACGCTGCTTCATACCACTGCTGAAATAGCGAATCTGTTTTGCAGCTGCTCTTTCAAGTCCAAGCAATGCAATGATTGTTTTTACAGTTAAACCAGGTAAAAAAGCTTTGAACGATTGGTGAAATGTAAGAAACTCTGTCAATGTCATTTCTTCGGGCAGTTCAAGATAAGGAGCTGCCATTGCTGCAAAACGATGTTGAACATCAGCAGCGATCAAATCGTCCTCGTGGTATTGAATGGTTCCTTCGGAGTGCTGAACAGCTCCCGATATTATTTGCAGCAGGGTCGATTTACCGGAACCATTGTTGCCGGTAATTGCATAGGCCTGCGCCTGTTCAAATTCGTATGTAAGGTGACGAAAGATCCACTCCCTGTTGTATCGCTTGCCGGCATCAGAAAGCAATATCTTCATCACTGCTTGTTTGTGAATGACGTTTGATGATACCGATGCCTGAACTTTTGATAAAAGCAAGGATCTCATCTCTTGTTTCAGTAGAAGGCAGCATCTGTTCGATCAATTCCAGTGCTTTTGAAACAATATGCTTCTCTACAAAGAGGATGTGATAAATTTTGAAGATCTCTTCAATGGTTTCTTTGCTGTAACCACGACGACTTAAACCAACGTTGTTGATTCCTACATAGCTCAATGGCTCACGTGCAGCCTTTACATAAGGAGGAACATCTTTTCGAATGGCGCTCATACCGGCAATGTAGGTATGCTTACCGATATGTGTAAACTGGTGTGCCGCACTCATACCACCAATAATTGCAAAATCATCAACCGTAACATGACCGGCCAGTTGTACCGAGTTGGCAAGAATAACATTGTTGCCAACAATACAATCGTGCGCCACATGGGCATAAGCCATAATTAAACAGTTGCTGCCAACCTTGGTTGTGTTTTTATCGGTAGTACCACGGTGAATGGTTACACATTCACGGATGGTTGTGTTATCGCCAATTTCAGCAAGCGTATATTCTCCACGGTATTTCAGATCCTGCGGTACGGCACCAATAACAGCTCCGGGAAATATGTTACAGTTCTTACCAATTCGTGATGCGGAGAAAATGGTAACGTTGCTCATTACATGAGTACCATCACCAATAACCACATCATCATGAATTACTGCAAACGGATCAATCGTTACATTGGCGCCTATTTGCGCATTCGGATGTATATGAGCAAGGTTACTGATCATTCTTGGTTCTTTTTACAATTTGTGCAGTAAGGTCGGCTTCGCAGGTAACTTTACTGCCTACAAAGATGGTTCCTTTCATTTCAACAATACCTCTGCGGATCGGACTTTTCAGTTCCATTTTTAAAATTAACGTATCGCCCGGTACTACCTTTTGTTTAAACTTACAATTATCTACTTTCAGGAAATAGGTATCGTATTTATCGTCGGTATCTTTTGGAATAGCGAGTAAACCACCACATTGTGCCAATGCTTCTACCTGCAATACGCCGGGCATAACATAGTTGCCGGGAAAATGCCCCTGGAAGAAAGGTTCGTTATACGTAACGTTCTTTACGCCTACAATATAAGTATCTGTAAGATCGATGATTTTATCTACCAACAAAAACGGGTAGCGATGCGGCATGATCTTTTCGATCTGTGTTACATCGTATACAGGGGGTTTGTCGGGGAAGTATGCTGGAACATTTGCTTTGAAGCGGTTCTTCTTAATATGTTCCTTGATTTTGCGTGCAAACTCCACATTGCTTGCATGGCCGGGGCGGTTTGCAATAATGTGGGCTTTAAATGGCATACCTACCAACGATAAGTCTCCAACAAGATCTAAGAGTTTATGACGGGCAGGCTCGTTAGGGAAACGAAGTTTTAAGTTGTTAAGATAACCTTCGCTTGTTACAGCAAACTTTTCTTTACCAAAAGCTTTCGACAAGGTTTCCAGTTGCTCATCGCTAACCGGTTTATCAACCACCACAATGGCGTTGTTTAAATCGCCGCCTTTAATGAGGTTGTTCTTTAAAAGAAATTCCAGTTCGTGAAAGAAAGAAAATGTTCTGCACGAAGCAATTTCATTATTGAACTCTTCAATATTACTCATCTGCGCATGTTGTGTGCCAAGTACAGGTGAGTTAAAATCGATAAGTGTATTGATGCGGAAACTATCGGCAGGCATTGCTACCATTTCCACTTTTTTATTTTCATCGAGGAAAAAAATATTATGGTCGATCGTGTACCATGTTTTGATGGCATCCTGCTTTTGACGGCCTGCTTTTTCAAGAGCTTCAACAAATGGCTGAGAGCTGCCATCGAGGATCGGTACTTCCGGTCCGTCGATCTTCACTAATACATTATCTATTTCGCAGCCGGCAAATGCAGCCAGTAAATGTTCAATAGTGCTAACAGTAGCTCCGTTGTTGGAAAGAGTGGTGCTGCGATTGGTTTCTGTTACAAAATCAACGTCAGCTTTAACTGAAGGCTGGTTGGGTAAGTCGATGCGTTGGAAAACAATACCTGTACTTGGTTCGGCCGGTTCAAGCGTCATTGTAACCGATGCGCCGGTGTGTATGCCTACACCGCTGATGGTAATTGGTTGGCCAAGAGTATGTTGGTTGCTGTGGCTGTTGCCATTGCTCTGATTCATGGGCACGAAAGTAATAAAAAACAGGTGAAACGATTGTAAGCAGATAGCTTACTGAATACTTTCCCTTTCGGCCATCAGTTGTTTAACCAATAACTCCAGTTCGGCAATGCGTTTTTCCATATCGGGCAGGTTACGAAAAATGGCCTGGCTGCGTAATGTACTGGTATAATCGGAGGCTGGTGAGCCTGTAACTACACTGTTAGGTTGTTTCAACGATTTGCTTACACCGCTTTGGGCATTAATACGGCTGCCATCGGCAATGGTAATATGACCAACAATGCCTGCCTGTCCGCCAATCATTACCCGGCTGCCGATTTTTGTACTGCCGCTAACACCGGTTTGTGCAGCAATAACGGTATAGGTACCAATTTCTACATTATGTGCAATCTGTATAAGGTTATCGAGCTTGGCACCTTTATGAATAATGGTTGAACCCATGGTTGCCCTGTCGATGGTGCAATTGGAGCCAATCTCCACCTCATCTTCCACTACCACATTACCAATTTGCGGAACTTTTTTGTACGTACCGTCTGCCTGTGGGGCAAAACCAAAACCATCGCCACCAAGCACAGTGCCTGCATGGATAATTACTTTATTACCCAAAACGCAGTTATGATAGATCTTCACGCCCGGGTTCAATACACAATGATCGCCGATTGTAACGCCGTTACCAATGTAGCAATGCGGATGGATTTTTACATTCTTTCCCAGCTTTACGTTTTCGCCAATATAGCTGAAGGCTCCAATGAATACGTTTTCGCCGATAGTAGCTGTTTTAGCTACAAAAGATGGTTCCTGAATGCCTACCATCTTTTGTTCCATAATTTGTTCGTAGGCCTGTAAAAGTGTGGCAAAAGCGCTGTAAGCATCGGGCACACGAATAAGAGTGGCGGCTAAAGCTTGCCGTAATTCCAACGATTCGTTGATGATGATTACCGATGCACCGGTGCTGTATAAATAATCTTCGTATTTGGGATTGGCTAAAAAAGCGAGCTGACCTGCAACGGCTTCTTCAATTTTACTGAAGGAACTAACTGTTGCATTGGGATTACCCTCTACCGAACCTTTAATGATGAGCGCAATTTGCGAGGCCGAAAACTCCATGTATCCTGTCTTATTATTTTAAAGTTACTTTCAAAAACGTTGCAAAACAATCTTTATAACGTGCTTTCTGCACTTTTTACTTTAGCGCAGGGCGGCAAAGATAAAACTTACGAACGGGGCTCAGCACAGTTTCATGAATCAATCCATATTCCACCTCAGAAATATCTTTAACCGTTCCGTCTTTAAACAGGATATTAATATGCTCGTTGCCTGTATTATACATCCTGTTTTCGGCAATACCGTTAAAAACGAAATATTCAACTTCTTCGTCTGTTAACGACAACTGTTCCTTTGCTTTACGCTGCACGGCCTCAATTTCTTTTTCATCAAACGGCTGCATCTGCAGTTTTGTTTTAAGCATATTACGGTTTAACAACCATTGGCTGAGGGTGCTGAGTACTTTATCTGGGTGATGCTGCCATTTTTTAATGGAAGCAAGCACATCGTAATCGTCCAGCTCACAAAACTTAGCCAGGTTGTTTCGTATAAATGTTGCCGATTGTGTTGTACGCAAAAATTCGTCCAATAACGGGGTGGATGAAAAAAGACCTTCTTCCTGCTTAGCCAGCAAGCGTGCTCTTTCCAGGATCTTCACCAGCATATTTTCAGCACTTAACACCGTTTTATGCAGGTAAGCCTGCCAGTACATAAGCCTGCGTGCCACCAAAAATTTTTCAATACTGTAAACAGCTTTCTCTTCAACCATCAACTCATTATCATGCACAACCATCATTTTAATAATACGGTCGTAACCAATAACGCCTTCGCTTACGCCACTGTAAAAACTGTCACGGGTTAAATAATCCATACGGTCAACATCAAGCTGTCCGCTTATCAATTGATGAAGAAATTTTTTAGGATATGTATCCTTGAAAATAGAAAGAGCTAAGCTTAAAGCTCCATTGAACTCGTTATTGAGATGTTCAAAAATGAGCAACGAAATTTCTTCGTGATGTACATCTTCAATTAACACATGTTCCAGCGAATGGCTGAAAGGTCCATGTCCCACATCGTGCAACAGAATGGCCAGTTTTGCTGCCTGTTCTTCTTCGGCTGTAATGTCAACACCCTTGCTTTTTAATTCGGTTAATGCAAGACTCATTAAATGATAAGCACCCATGCTGTGGTGCAATCTCGAATGTACAGCACCTGGATAAACCATATGTGCCATTGCCATTTGATGAATACGTCGTAAGCGCTGGTAAAAAGGGTGTGAAAGCACTTTATAAATCAACTCATCGTCGAACGTAATAAACCCATACACCGGATCATTCACTATTTTTCTAAACTTCATGCGTTTATCGATTGTTACTTTTTATGCCAATAACAGGATAATCTGTTAAATATCAAACAGGGAAGTGTGCAAAGGTAATAGCTTATGCGTTGAAACTTGTACCTTGAGTGCTTAACTTTAGCAATAAACCAATTAGTATGGCTTTAGCAAAAATATTATGGGTAGATGATGAGATTGAAAGTCTGCAATCGCAGAAATTATTTCTCCAGGGGAAGGGATACGAGGTACATACATTAACGAATGGTTTCGATGCCATTGATTATGTAAAAGAAAACCCGGTTGATGTGGTGTTAATGGATGAAACCATGCCCGGCATTACAGGTTTGGAAACACTAACCAAGATCAAAGAAGTAAACCAATCGATACCGGTTGTACTCATAACAAAAAATGAAACCGAGAACCTGATGGATGATGCCATTGGTTCGCAGATAAGCGATTATCTGATAAAGCCCGTAAACCCCAACCAGGTATTGCTGAGTTTAAAAAAGATCATCGATAACAAACGGTTGGTGAGCGAAAAAACAACTTCGGCTTATCAGCAACAGTTCCGCAATTTGTTTATGGCGCTTAACAGCAATCCCAACTACAATGAGTGGATGGATATTTACAAGAAGCTGGTGTATTGGGAACTGGAAATGAGCAAGGCCGATAGTCCGGAAATGAGCGAAGTGTTGCAACAGCAAAAGAACGAAGCCAACAACGAATTCTTCAAATACATTTCACGGCACTATGCAGGTTGGGTTAAACCAAAAGCTGCAGAATCGCCCATTATGAGTCATTCGTTGTTTCAGTTTAAAGTATTACCGCATGCTGAAAAAGGAACGCCTTTGTTTTTTATATTGATCGATAACCTTCGTTTCGATCAGTGGAAAGCCATACAGCCTGTGTTTGCAGATAATTTCCGTATTGCTGAAGAAGAATCGTTTTATGCTATTCTGCCTACGGCAACACAGTACAGCCGCAATGCCATTTTCAGTGGGTTGATGCCGATTGATATTGAAAAGAAATTTCCCAAACAATGGAAAAACGATCATGAAGAAGGAGGTAAAAACCTGCACGAAGAAGAGTTTTTTCGTGAACAGTTACGCAGGTTAGGTAAAGGCGATTTGAAAGCTTCATTTACCAAAGTATTGAATCACCAGGCAGGACAGGAATTGGTGAACAATATCCATAACCTGTTGCAGAACGATATTAATGTGATCGTGTACAATTTTGTGGATATGCTGAGCCATGCCCGCACCGAAATGGAAGTGCTGAAAGAGCTGGCCAACGATGAAAAAAGTTACCGCAGCATTACTGCCAGCTGGTTCGAGCATTCTCCGCTTAATCAGGCACTAAAGAAGATTGCCGACAAAAAGATCAACATTGTAATGGCAACTGATCATGGCAGCATTCGGGTACAAAAGCCGGCTAAAGTAATCGGCGATAAAGAAACCACAACGAATATCCGCTACAAACATGGCCGCAACCTCAACTTCGAGCCAAAAGATGTGCTGGCCTTTCGTGATCCTGCAGAAGCAGGATTGCCTGTACCGAATGTAAATTCATCGTTCATTTTTGCAAGGGAAGATGTGTACCTCTGTTACCCCAATAATTACAACTATTACGCAAACTATTACCGAAATACATTTCAGCACGGTGGAGTTAGTTTGGAGGAAATGATTATTCCGGTGGTACGAATGACAAGTAAATAAAGAGTAAGTACGAGGTACGAGGTTGGAGATACGATGTAAGACTGTGGAAAAGTCCTCCTTATCGAAACAGGTAAAAAGAGGCAGTAACGGTAAATTTGCAGTATCCTGTGATCCCCTTTAGGGAATGGAAAGAGTATGAAACTGAATCAAACAACACTGAATAAGTTAGAGGCAATTTTGGGTGAAAGCGGCTACATTGTTCGTTACGAACGGGGCACTTTCCAAAGTGGCTATTGTATCCTTGAACAAAAGAAGGTAGTTGTGCTTAATAAATTTCTGATGCTGGAAAGCCGGGTAAATACCCTGCTCGAATTAATTCCCTTAATCAACATCAGCTTCGATGCATTAACCGGCGAATCGCAAAAATTGTACGAAGAAGTGATGGCGCTGGCTGCGGCAAAAGCAACCAATGAGTGATTGATTGATGAGTAATGAGCGGCATGACGAGGTAGTTGATTTCTTTTACACTCATCACTCATAATTCATCACTGATTCACATCATTCATTAATTTTACTCTGTGAGCTATCCTCCCATTAAGATCACTTTTCTTGGTACCGGCACCAGCAGTGGTGTTCCTATGATCGGTTGCGATTGCGAAGTTTGCACATCATCCAACAAAAAAGATAACCGGCTCCGCAGCAGTATTATGATTGAAACTGCTGATACAACGATTGTTGTTGATACAACCCCCGACTTTCGTTACCAGATGCTTCGGCTGGGTGTAAAAAAAATAGATGCTATCATTTTTACACATCCGCACAAAGATCATATTGCCGGGCTCGATGATGTGCGTGCTTTTAACTACATCACCCGAAAGCCTATGGAAGTGTATTGCAATTATCTTACAGAAGAAGCATTACGCAGAGATTTCTATTATGCTTTTTCCGATACACGCTATCCCGGTGTACCGGAGGTCAATCTCAACACCATCACCGATCAGCCATTTATGGTGAATGAATTGCTGGTTGAACCGATACTGGTTTGGCATATGAAAATGCCGGTGCTTGGTTTTCGGTTCGGATCGTTCACCTACATTACCGATGCCAATTTTATGGAGCCTGCTGAAAAAGAAAAGGTCAGGGGCAGCAAAATAATGGTGGTCAATGCACTGCGTAAAGAAAAACACATTTCCCATTATAACCTCGATGAAGCAGTTGCATTGGTTCAGGAACTCGAAGTACCTGAGGCATATTTCACACATATCAGTCATCAGTTAGGTTTGCACGATATTATTGAAGGTGCATTGCCCGATGGGATTCATTTAGCTTACGACGGACTTACATTAACGTTATAGCATCTTATTTCTACCCGTTTTGAAGTATTTCATTTAAAAAGGTCAACTGCTAATTTTAAAGTATGCAGTTTTCCCGCCCTCACTGGATAAAAGAATATTTCAGCTTTACAAAAAAAGAACGCAATGCAACATTGTTGCTAGCAGCGGCTGCTCTTTTATTTTCATTATTGCCTTCTCTGTTTCCTTTTCTTGTTAAAGATGAAATTGAACTTACTATTGATACTGCCGTTCAACATAAACTTGCTGCTTTACAAACAATACCGGCCGATAAATCAAATGCAGATGCCGGGCTGTATCAACCCAAAGAATCGCAGTTTGAAAAATACCGCAGGCAAAAAAACAATGCTGAGTTATTTTTCTTCGATCCCAACAAGGCAACAGCCGAAGAATGGAAACGGCTTGGTGTACGAGAAAAAACAATTGCTACAATTCTTAAATACAGGAGTAAAGGCGGCAGGTTTTATAAGCCTGAAGATCTGAAAAAGATTTATGGCCTACGGCCTGATGATGTGGAGCGCTTAATTCCATTTGTTACACTTGAAACAACAGGCAAGCCTGAAAATGTTTTCGATAATTCAACTGCTGCAAACTCATCAACAACAGAGCGGAAAGAATTTTCAAAAGCAGTAGTGGAAATCAATAGTTCCGACACAGCTGATTGGAAACAACTTCGGGGTATTGGTTCGGGCTATGCAAAGCGTATTGTCAACTTCCGCAACAAACTCGGCGGTTTTATTTCTGTTGAACAGGTTGCCGAAACATACGGATTGCCCGATAGTGTATTTCAGCAAATTAAACCGCAACTCAAAAATAATTCTGCCAAGGTTCGCAAAATAAGCATCAACTACAGTACGGTTGAGGAATTAAAAGCACATCCCTATATCGGTTTCAGCGTAGCAAGCGCTATTGTACAGTACCGTAAGGAACACGGCAATTTCAGTTCAGTTTCCGATTTACAGAAAATCGGCGCCATAGACGATAAGCTGTACCAAAAGATCAGCCCATATTTATCGGCAGAATAAAGGGAGAAAATTATTTTTCCACTTCCGCTAACATGTGTTAGTGGAATGCCTATATTTGTTCTGCCGTTTCGATTGATTGCTATTATGTAAAACAGTTGAGTCATGGTGCTGGTTTGAGGGTCAGTTCATGGCTCAACTTATTTTAAGGCCGTCTCTGATTAAAACTTTTCGACGATGAATTTTACACAAAACGAAATAACACAGCAGGTAGCCCAGGTAGCGAAGGATTTTGCACAAAAGCATATTCAGCCACATGTAATGGAGTGGGATGAAAGTCAACATTTCCCCAAACATGTATTTCACGAAATGGGTAAACTTGGCTTAATGGGCATTTTTGTGCCGGAGCAATATGGCGGCAGTGGTTTTGGTTATTACGAATATGTAGCGGCTATTGTAGAAACTGCAAAAGTTTGCGGATCTGTTGGATTGAGCCTTGCAGCGCATAATTCACTTTGTACGGGGCATATGCTCTATTGTGCAAATGAAGACCAGAAGAAGAAATATTTACCAAAGCTTGCGAGTGGAGAGTGGATCGGGGCCTGGGGTTTAACTGAACCCAATACTGGCAGCGATGCAGCAAATATGAAAACGACTGCTGTAAAGGAAGGCGACGAATGGATATTGAATGGAACAAAATGCTGGATCACACATGGCATAAGTGCAGAGCTGGCAGTCGTTATTGCACGTACCGGCGAACCAAGAGCGAGTGGTAACTCTACAGCTTTTATTGTTGAGCGTGGAACTCCCGGTTTTAAAGCAGGTAAAAAAGAAAATAAGCTGGGTATGCGTGCAAGCGAAACTTCTGAAATGATCTTTGATAACTGTCGTATTCCTGATACCAACAGAATTGGTGAAGTAGGTGATGGTTTCAGACAGGCGTTGAAAATATTGGATGGTGGACGTATTTCTATTGCAGCATTGGCATTGGGTATTGCAAAAGGAGCATATGAAGCGGCATTAAAGTATTCGCAGGAGCGTTATCAGTTCGATCAGCCGATTGCCAACTTCCAGGGCATTTCCTTTAAACTGGCCGATATGGCTACTGAAATTGCTGCTGCTGAATTACTGATTTTTAAAGCTGCTGATTTAAAAAACCGTGGCGAAAAAGTAACTGAAGCTGGGGCGATGGCGAAATATTTTGCCAGTGAAGTTGCAGTGAAAGTAAGTAACGATGCGGTGCAGATTTTTGGTGGCTATGGTTATACCAAAGATTTTCCGGTAGAAAAATATTATCGTGACAGTAAACTCTGTACCATTGGCGAAGGTACCAGTGAAATACAAAAAATAGTTATTGCACGTGAACAGCTTAAATAGGCGATCGATAGCATGAGAAAGCCGGGCCGTTCCTTCGGGAACGGCTTTTTTATTTAATCGAGAAAATCATCCTCGTCTTTTGGTCCGTACTTATCAAAGAGCTTATCAATAGCTCCGCCGAAAATGGGAAACTTCTCTTTGGCAAAATTTCTGATTACATCAATTGCTGCATAAGCCTGTTGCTCTGTTAACCCTTTTTCCATTAAACGGTTGATGAGATCCTGCATGAATAAAAAGTTTAAAATGGAAAGGTAGAAGTTTAAAGTTGGATAGAATCACGGATAAAACAGATTTTGGCGAATAGATGCGGATTTTATATCTCTGCTTATTAGTTTTTATCCGTGTTATCAGGGACTCTATCTTTCTTCAAATAAAAAACCTGTTGAGATTACTCAACAGGTTTAACTATCGTTAACATTCGTATTTCTTACTTCGTAAATCGTACTTCGGCTTATGCAACTTTCAGCATACCCAGTTTGCTCTTATCAAACTTGTGCATTGCATAGTCGAGCGTAAGATGGAATTGTTTTTCTTCGCTGCCCGGTAAATCAAACATAGCATCGGTTAAAATACTTTCGCAAATGCTGCGTAAGCCCCTTGCGCCGAGTTTGTATTCCATTGCTTTGGCAACCATAAAATCGTACACATCATTATCAATAATGAGCTCAATGCCTTCCAGTTCAAATAACTTCTGATACTGTTTTACAAGTGCATTCTTTGGCGTTACTAAAATTTCACGGAGTGTTTCTACATCTAAAGGATTGAGGTAGGTAACAATCGGTAAACGTCCAAGTAACTCCGGTATCAACCCAAATGTTTTCAGATCCTGTGCATTTACATACTGCAACAGGTTTTTCTTCATGTGCTCCTGTTCTTCTTTGTTTACATTAAAGCCAATGGCGTTGGTGTTTACACGGCGTGCAATCACTTTATCAATACCATCAAATGCGCCACCGCAAATGAAGAGGATATTCTGTGTGTTGATCTTAATGAGTTTTTGCTCGGGATGTTTACGGCCGCCTTGTGGAGGAACTAATACCTCAGTTCCTTCCAGTAGCTTCAGCATACCTTGTTGTACACCTTCACCACTTACATCACGGGTAATAGAAGGGTTATCACCTTTACGTGCAATTTTATCGATCTCATCAATATACACAATGCCTTTTTCTGCAGCAGCTACATCGTAATTACAAACCTGTAGCAAACGGGTGAGAATACTTTCCACATCTTCACCTACATAACCGGCTTCTGTAAATACAGTAGCATCAACAATAGCAAACGGAACATTGAGTAGTTTGGCAATGGTTTTAGCCAACAGGGTTTTACCTGTACCTGTTTCGCCAACCATTACAATATTGCTCTTCTCAATTTCAATTTCGCTTTCGGTTTTTTGTTTTAAACGTTTGTAGTGATTGTAAACTGCAACAGCCAGCACTTTCTTTGCTTCATCCTGGCCAATAATATACTCATCTAAAAAGCGCTTAATTTCAATTGGCTTTTTAACGTTGAGTTTAAAGTTAGAAGTGGTTGCTTCATTACGCAGCAGTAATTCCTGTGCAATAATTTCCTGTGCATGTTCTACGCAATTCTCACAGATATGACCTTCCTGTCCTGCAATAAGGATCTTTACTTCGTCTCTGCTTCTGCCACAAAATGAACAATGCAACATGTTGTTTTTCGCCATCTGTAATGGGTTTTCAGGTTGGTTTGATTATACAAAACCAACTCAAAGATAATAATGGTTTTTAATTAAGGTAGTAGAATGATAAAAAAGGGATGGAGCACTACAAAGCCCCATCCCTGTAAATAGCTTGTTCTGATTTTTACAGCTTGTCGAGAATGCCATCCACAATGCCATACTTTACTGCTTCCTGGGCATCCATCCAGTAGTCTCGGTCGAAATCCTTCAACACTTGTTCTACTGTTTTACCACAATTTTCTGCAAGGATCTTAGCGCCCATTTCTTTTGTTTTGGCAATTTGGGTAGCAATAATTTCAAGATCGGCACTGGTACCCTGTGCACCGCCAATACTTGGCTGGTGGATCATTACCTCACCACTTGGGAAAATAAAGCGTTTACCTTTTGTACCTCCGCTGAGCAGTATTGAACCCATTGATGCAGCCATACCCATACAAATGGTACTAACAGGCGAATTGATCAATTTCATGGTATCGTAGATAACCATACCACTTGTTACTACACCACCGGGACTGTTGATGTAGAGTTTAATTTCTTCGCCGGGTTTTACTGCATCTAAGTACAGCAATTTGTTTACGATCTCTTTTGCAGAATTATCGTGTACAACACCCCAGAAAAATATTTTACGTTGCTCTAAAAACTTTTTATTGTAAGGTCCGAAAGCTGCAGCCGAAAACTGTTCTAACGGATTTTCTTTTGGTTCGTCATCTTCGTCTTCGAAACGAACAGGAAATTTTAAATTATAATGATTCATGATTGATCGTTGTTTTAGGGTTTAGCTTTCTTTTGATTTTCGTGGATTCATTACCAGTACTTCATCTACAAGACCATATTCTTTTGCTTCAGAAGCGGTCATCCAGAAATCACGGTCGCTGTCTTCTTTTACTTTATCGAATGTTTGACCACTGTGATAAGAAATGATCTGGTACAGTTCGTCTTTCAGCTTCTTCACTTCGTTCACCATGATCTGAATATCGGTAGCTTGCCCACCTGCACCACCATAAGGCTGGTGTAGCATAATGCGTGAATGCTTTAATGCTGTACGCTTACCATGTGTACCTGCGCACATTAACACCGCACCCATACTTGCAGCAATACCAATAGTAATTGTGCTTACATCGGGAGTGATGTATTGCATGGTATCGTAAATACCAAGACCGGCATAAATACTACCGCCCGGGCTGTTGATATACATCTGAATGTCACGTGTACGATCGGTACTTTCCAAAAACAGTAACTGTGCAGTAACAATGTTCGCTACATAATCATTGATTGGTTCTCCCATGAAAATAATACGATCCATCATGAGGCGAGAGAACACATCCATGCTTGCTACGTTCAGCGGACGTTCTTCGATAATGTATGGTGTAAGATTGGTAGGGGTGAAAGCGTTCTGATAATTATGCAATGTGGCGCCGGAGATACCACGGTGTTTAACGGCGTATTTTTCAAATTCTTTATTGAAATCCATAGTCATTTATTTTCCGGTTTGAAGTTAAGGGAAACGTTTGGAATAAATTGTTTTCAAATACCATGCAAGGCATAAAAGCAGGACATTAAGGCAGAAGAGATGGTTGGAGGTTTATGGTTTAAGGTTTATGGTTGGTAGTAGTTCGGTTATTATGACTGGGTTTATTGCAGATTGGCGATTTTAGATTTTGTAGGCTTGCTTAAACGAAAACCCCGCTGTTGTTTATTCAGCGGGGTTTATAATAAATCTGCAATCTAAAATCGCAAATCAAAAATCCTAATGGTGGTGATGTTGGTGTTCTTCATTCATCTTAATAAACTCTTCTGAGCTTATTTCTTTCTCATCTTTTTTCACCTGGCCTTCTGCCCATACAAACACTTTTTCTGTAACAAGACGACGGTAAGTTTGATCTACCTGTTGTTCATCTTTCAACAAACCATCAACGTACTGATCTAACCATTCGAGGTTACCATCGCCAAGGCTCATGCTGCCAAAGTAGCTTAACACCTGCTGGCGCATGCTTTCTTTCAATTCTTCCTGGGTTACATCCAGTTTATTTTCAGTGATGATTTTATCGGTGATCAAAGTCCAACGCAACTGATTGTTGAAAGTTGGAAATTCAGCTTCAACTTCATCAGTTGTTTTTGGCTTTTCGCCGGAAGTAGCCAGCCATTTTTTCAGGAAACCTTCAGGTAATTCCATTTTTGTATCATCCAGCATTACATGATACAGGTGGTGCTGGATCTGGTTGCTGCTTTGACGATCCCAGTATAACTGAATATCGGCTTCAATTGCAGCACGGAAATCTGCTTCGGTTGTAATGTCTTTGCCTGGTAATGCTTCTTTAAAGAACTCTTCGTTCAGCTCACGTTTTTCAATTAAACCAACTTTGGTAATTGTGAGTTTAAAGAATTTACCTTCTGCTTCAGCAGCATCTTTCAAACCTAAATCGCTAACTACCCAGTTGCGTTCTTTTTCTTCAAACGCATCAGCCAAAGTAATAACGATGGTATCATCTTTCTTTTTACCCTGCAACTGTGTACGGTAAGCAGATGTAAAATATTTAACCAGTAAAGAATTATCTTTTTTAATGCCGCCTTCAACAACTGTACCTTGTGCATCGCTTTCTTCAAACGTAAGGTTAAGTACATTGTCATCGCTGTTTACAGTTTCGGGCTCTGTCATTTTACCAAAACGATTCTGCAAACGCTCAATTTCGTCGTTCACCATTTCAGCTGTAGCCTTCACTTTATAGAAAGGAGCTTTTACTTTGGCGAGATCAATTTCAAAGCCGGGTTTTAAACCAATTTCAAAATCAAAGCTGTAATCAGCCGGTTGATCCATATTTGGTTTAAACTCTGTATTTGCAAGAGGAAGAGGCTGAGCAAAAATTTCCAGCTTTTCGTTTACGAGGTAATCGTTCAATCCTTTTTCAATGTTACGAATTACTTCTTCGTTAAAAATGCCGGGGCCGTACATTTTCTTTACCATACCTGCAGGCACCATACCCTTACGGAAACCGGGAATGTTCGCTTGCTTGCTGTAGGTTTTCAATGTTTTTTCAAACGCAGGAAAGTATTCTTCCTTTGTGATTTTTACAGTGAGTTTGTCGTTTAACAAACCAATGTTTTCTCTAGTTACTGTTGCCATAAAAACGTTGAATGTTTGAATGTTTAAAGTTTAAGGTTGGCGGTCGAACGTTGAAACATTTAACTTTCAACCTTAAACTGTAGTTGTTTTGTCCGGATGGAGGGACTCGAACCCCCACACCTCACGGCATCAGATCCTAAGTCTGACGTGTCTACCAATTTCACCACATCCGGAAGAGCGAAAAAACCAATATTCAAATTCGAAAATCCAGTACTATTGCATTAACCGGAACTTACGCCTTGTACCTTGGCTCTTTTTTTAATGGGTTGCAAAGGTAGGGGGTTTCAGTTATTCATACACTTTAGGAAACAGCTTTTTCATAAATTTGCCCTTACTGGAAACAATTACCAACATACCGGCTTACACCCTCACACCCGAACAGGAAAAGAAGGAAATCCTTCGCCACTACCGTAGTTTATTACGTTCGTTAAAAACGAAACTGAAAAAAGGCGATAAGGAATTGGTGCGTACTGCCTTTGAAATGGCAGCCGATGCACACAAAACAATGCGCCGTAAAAGCGGCGAACCTTATATTCTGCACCCGCTGGCAGTAGCACAGATTTGTGTGGAAGAAATTGGTCTTGGTGTGCGTTCAACCATTTGTGCACTTTTACACGATACAGTTGAGGATACTGATATTACATTGGAAGATGTAGCCCGTGAGTTTGGGAATGAAATTGCCCGTATTATCGATGGACTTACAAAAATCTCAACTGTTGTTGATGCCAACTCCACCCAGCAGGCCGAAAATTTCAAGAAGATATTATTAACGCTTACTGATGATCCCCGTGTGATCCTCATTAAACTGGCCGACCGTTTGCACAACATGCGTACGCTCGACAGCATGAAGCGTGAAAAACAATTGAAGATCTCCAGTGAAACGGTGTATGTGTATGCGCCGCTGGCGCATCGTCTTGGTTTATATAATATCAAGACGGAGATGGAAGATCTTTCCATGAAGTACCTGGAGCCGGACACCTACAAAGAAATTGCACGAAAGCTTGCCGAAACCAAACGGGAACGCAGCCGATATATTAATGAGTTCATCAAACCCATTAAAGAAAAATTAGACAGGGCAGGTTTTTCCAGCTACGATGTACATGGCCGTCCGAAATCGATCCATTCCATCTCCAATAAAATAAAAAAGAAAGGAGTAAGCTTCGAAGAAGTGTACGATCTTTTTGCGATCCGTATCATCATCGATTCTCCTCCCGAAAAAGAAAAAGAAGATTGCTGGAAAGCATACTCTATTGTTACAGATATGTACACACCCAGTCCCGAACGTTTGCGTGACTGGTTGAGTAATCCGAAAAGCAATGGTTATGAAGCATTGCACACAACAGTGATGGGGCCACAGGGCAAATGGGTGGAAGTGCAGATACGCACCAAGCGTATGAATGAAATTGCGGAGAAAGGTTTGGCAGCGCACTGGAAATACAAAGAGGGCACAGGCGATGAAGACCGTTTTGATAAATGGTTCCATAATATTCGTGAAGCGCTGAACACGCAAGACAGCAGCTCCATCGATTTTCTGCAGGACTTCAAGAGTTCGTTCCTTGCCGAAGAAATTTATGTGTACACGCCCAAGGGCGATGTAAAAATGTTGCCGGTTGGCGCAACTGCACTCGACTTTGCATTTAGTGTGCACAGCGATGTGGGCAGCCGTTGTATTGGTGCCAAAGTGAATCACAAACTGGTACCTATTGCGCATAAATTACGCAGTGGCGACCAGATAGAAATTATTACCAGCAGCAAACAAAAGCCGAGTGAAGACTGGTTGAATTTTGTTGTTACCGCCAAAGCCCGCAATAAGATCAAAGATGCACTTAAAGAGGAAAAGCGGAAGGTAGCAGACGAAGGAAAATATGTGCTGCAACGTAAGCTGGAGCAATTAGGCGCCAGTTACGATGTACAGAATGTTGATACACTTACTGTGTTTTACAAACAGCCATCGCATCTCGAACTGTTTTTTAAAATAGCCACAAAGGGCATTGATCTTAAGGAGCTGAAAGAACTGCATCTTGTTGGCGATAAATTTGAGCTGCCGAAACCGGTTAAGCCGGTAATGGAACCTAAGCCGGAGTACGATCCGAACAAACCATCGCATAAAGATTCGGAGCTGATCATTTTTGGTGAAAGCAGCGACAGAATTGTGTACACATTAGCGAACTGTTGTAAGCCTATACCCGGCGACGATGTGTTTGGCTTTGTATCTACAGGTAAAGGTTTAATCATTCACCGTACCAGCTGCCCCAATGCATCAAGATTGCTGGCCAACTTTGGCCACCGTGTGGTAAAAACCAAGTGGGCAAAGAATAAAGAAATCTCTTTCCTTACAGGTGTTAAGATTATTGGTGTAGATGATGTAGGGGTTGTAAGCAAAATCACCAATCTTATCAGTGGCGAAATGCGGCTCAACATCAGTGCTATTACCATTGAGGCTAAAGAAGGTGTGTTCCAGGGCAATATCAAAATATTTGTACACGATAAAGACGAGCTGGACGACCTTGTATCAAGACTTTATAAACTAACGGGCATTCAGAAAGTAGAGCGTTACGATACAGAGCAATAATTTTCTTTTCCCCACTCGTATTTTTTTGCGGCTTGCCCTTTGTATTCTCTTATTTTTGCGGCTTCAAAATAATCCACTCAAACTTTTTTATGGTTGATGTAATTCTCGGCCTCCAGTGGGGCGACGAAGGAAAAGGAAAAATCGTTGATTTTTTTGCTCCTAATTATGATGTGATTGCACGTTTCCAGGGCGGCCCCAATGCCGGACATACTTTGTATGTAAATGGTACCAAGGTTGTATTGCACCAGATACCCAGCGGTATTTTTCACAAAGGCATTGTAAACCTTATCGGTAACGGGGTTGTACTCGATCCGGTAACTTTAAAAAAGGAATGTGAGAAAGTAGCAGCAATGGGGGTAGATGTGCGTGAAAATTTATTTATTGCAGAACGTACAAATATTATCGTTCCTACACACCGTGCTTTAGATAAAGCTGCGGAACTCGCAAAAGGCGATGAAAAGATCGGCTCTACGTTAAAAGGCATTGGTCCTGCTTATATGGATAAAACAGGTCGTAATGCATTGCGTGTTGGCGATCTGCTCGATCCGGAATTTAATAAGCTCTACGAAAAGCTGAAGGCAAAGCATTTGCAGCTGCTCGGCAATTACAACTTTACAGAAGACATCAGCGAGTGGGAAAAAGAATTTTTCGAAGCCGTTGCGTTTTTGAAAACACTCAACATTGTAAACGGTGAATATTTCATCAACGAAAAAATTGATGAAGGCAAAAAAGTATTGGCAGAAGGTGCGCAGGGTAGCATGCTTGATGTTGATTTCGGTACATTCCCGTTTGTTACTTCTTCCAATACAATTTCTGCCGGTGTTAGTACGGGTTTAGGCGTTGCGCCAAACAAGATCCGTGAGATCATTGGTATTACAAAAGCCTATTGTACACGTGTGGGCAGCGGACCTTTTCCTACCGAATTGTTTGATGCTACCGGTGAAGAGTTGCGTAAAATCGGAAATGAGTTTGGTGCAACAACCGGTCGTCCACGCCGTTGCGGCTGGATTGATCTGGTAGCATTGAAATTTGCATGTATGGTAAACGGCATTACGCAGATTGTGATGACGAAAGCCGATGTACTGGATAGCTTCAGCGAACTGGAAGTATGTACAGCATACAATGTTAACGGAAAAGAAACCAAACAGATTCCTTTCGAAATAAGCAAAGTAAAAATTGAACCTGTTTACAAAGCATTCAGTGGATGGAGCAAACCAATTACGGAATGTAAAACATGGGCCGATTTTCCTGAGCAGATGAATGAATATTTAGCATTCATTAATAACTATCTTGGTGTAGAAGTGAAATATGTTTCAAATGGTCCGGGTCGTGATCAGATCATTACCGGCTGATAAGAAAAAAAGTGATTAAAAAAAACTGTAAAAAAGTTTGGCTAATTCAAAAACCCGTTGAAATTTTACAGCACAATCCAATAATAAAATGGCAAAGTCAATAAAGAAATCTGCGGACAAATCATCTCCAAAGGCGGAGAGCACTGGCAAGGCTGACAGCAAGCCAAAAAAGAATCATGAAGAAGATGAAGACGAAGATGATTTTGAATTAGAAGATGATGAGCCCGTTGCAAAAAAGGGCGCTAAAGCAACAGCATCAAAATCGAAAGCAAGTGATGATGATGATGATGACGATGATGCAGAAGAGGAAGATGATGACTGGAACAAATCGGAAGACGATGATTACGATCCCGATTTTGAAGAGTTTGATATGCCTAAATCAAAAGGCAAAAGCGGTGGTGCAGGAAAGAAGAAAGGTGAAGATGAGGACGACTTTAAAATGGACGAAGATTTTAAAGAGTTTGATATGATGGGTGGTGGCGATGATTTTGATGACGATGATGATGATTTTTAAATCTGCATGTGAAGCATAACTTCCGCACTTATTTAATAACAGATTTCTCTGTACTAAAACAACAAATGTTGAGCTGGTGTAACAACCGGTTCAACATTTGTTCTTTTTTAGATAACCATCATTACCGTTTGCCCGGCAACAGTTACGAATGCCTGGTTGGCTGTGGTGAAATTTCGGTGCTGCAGCTCAATGCAGGCACTGCATTGGAACAATTACAACAATGGTTACTGCAACACGAAGGCGAATGGCGTTTCGGGCATCTGGGTTACGATCTGAAAACGGAGATTGAAAGCTTACCATCCTTACACGAAAACAAAACAGGGTTTAGCGATCTGTGTTTTTTTGTACCGGAATATGTTTTTCAGTTATCGGAAACAGAATTAAAGATCGGTTCTGTTAACAACGATCAGGATTTGATTTTTCATGAAATCAAAGCAGAGCAACTGTCTTCAACGCAAACAAAACAACCCCTGCAAATAAAAGAACGCATCAGCAAAGAAGTGTATGTTGATACCATTGAAACCATTCGCAAACATATTTTGCGTGGCGATTGTTACGAGCTTAATTACTGCATGGAGTTTTTTGCAGAAAATGCAGTACTTGATCCCTTGCAATGTTATAAGGCACTGACAACTATTTCACCCAATCCTTTTTCTGCTTTTTATAAAGTAAGCAACAGCTATCTGCTTTGTGCAAGTCCTGAACGTTTTTTACGTAAGGAAGGAAGCAGACTTATATCACAACCAATTAAAGGAACCATTAAACGCAACAATGCCGATGCTGTTGCAGATGATCTGTTGAAACAGCAGTTGTACAAAAGCGCAAAAGACCGTAGTGAAAATGTAATGGTTGTGGATCTTGTGCGGAACGATCTCAGCCGTGTTTGCAAAGAAGGTACTGTACAGGTAGATGAGTTGTTTGGCATCTATTCGTTTCCGCAGCTGTATCAAATGATCTCAACTATCAGTGGACAAGTAAACGAAGCGCTCAGCTTCACCGATATTCTCCGTGCAACATTCCCCATGGGCAGCATGACTGGTGCACCCAAGCGAAAAGTAATGCAGCTGATTGAACTGTACGAACAAACACGTCGTGGATTATTTTCCGGTGCAGTTGGATATATTGCTCCCACGGGTGATTTTGATTTTAATGTAGTGATCAGGAGTATTTTTTATAATGCAGTAACAAACTATCTTTCTTATATAGTGGGCAGCGGTATTACGTTTTACAGCAATGCAGAACAGGAGTATGATGAATGTTTGCTGAAGGCAGATGCGATAAGGAAGGTGTTAAGTTAGCCCTTCTTCTTAGGCACAGGCTTTTTCTTCACTTCCGGCAATTCAGAAATTTTCGGATAAATATCTTTCATACCGTCTTCGCCGTAAAAGCGCATGAGCAGCTGCACACTTTCACTGAGTATGGTATAACGGGTGGCATTAAAGACCTGCATCTTTTCTTTCGGTAAACGAAGACTGAAGGTATTGTTGCCGGCTAATACCGCATCAAAATTGGGATTCAGCTGATTGAAGTATAACAGATCAACCATCAGGTTTTTTGCCATCACCACCGAACTGAACTTACCTGCAATTACCTGCACTTCAATATTCGGATCGGTTTTCTCAGGTGCAAATTCAGCAACCTGTGGTTGCTTGCCATCATTTACAACAGTAGTAACACCTCCCTTACCTTCCATGATGTAATGCGTGGCAATAAATTTCTTTACATGGTTACGGCTTTCTTCGGGCAAATGATATTGCAGTTTCCAGAAATCACGACTACCGCTTTTTTTAATGGCGCTGTACACTCTTCCCGGTCCGCCGTTGTAAGCTGCAATTACCAATAACCAATCATTAAGATCATTATAAAGCGTAGTAAGATATTTTGCTGCGGCATGGGTGCTGCGGAAATAATCTGTTCGTTCATCAATCCATCCGTTTACCTGCAATCCATATTCTTTTGCGGTGTAGGGCATAAACTGCCAGGGGCCACGTGCACCAACCCAGCTTGTTGCATTTGTATTCAATCCACTTTCAATAACCGCTAAATATTTTAATTCGTGTGGTAAACCGTATTGTGTAAGTACATTATCAATAAGCGTGAAATAGGGGATGCCCCAGCTCTTCATCTTCTGCAGGTTTTTACCGTACCTGTCGAGATAGTCCTGTATAAAGCCCCATGCCTGTGGATGGATCTGAGCATCGTAAGCTGTAGTGCCATTAAAATCTTTATTTACAAACAACGACTTGAATCCGTATTTCTCTATATTACCTTGTTTAGATTCAATACTTGTATCAACTGCAGTTCCATTAGGAATGGTAGTCTGTGCAAATGAACAGAACGCAAGAAGAATAAATGAAAGTGTAATGATTGATTTCTGCATTGGTAACAACTTACCCTGCTTTGTACGTTTGCATAAACGTATGAGCAAGGCGGAGCAAAGATACTTCATCGAAGTGCTTTGTCATCATCTGTAAACCAAAAGGTAATCCATTGCTGTGCTGGAAAAGCGGAATGGATAAACCCGGAATGCCTACAAGGTTGGCAAAAACCGTATAAATATCAGCAAGATACATTTCAACAGGGTTGCTGTTCTTTTCACCAATTTTAAAAGCGGTAGAAGGAGAAACAGGCATCAACAAAACATCTACTTCACTGAAAACCAGTTTAGTTTGTTCATATAGCTTACGGCGTACCTGTTGTGCCTTTGTATAATACGCATCATAATAGCCGGCACTCAGTACAAAAGTGCCCAGCATAATACGACGTTGCACTTCTTTACCAAATCCTTCGGAACGGTTGGCCGAGTAAAATTCTGTTAATTCTTCTTTTACCGGTGTTGCCTGGTAACCATAACGCACACCGTCAAAACGGGAAAGGTTACTGCTTGCCTCTGCAGTAGTAAGCACATAATAGGTCGGGACGATATAGTCAATAAGGTCAAACTCAAGTTCCTTTACTTCATAACCATCCTGTTTCAGCTGTTCAATAAAAGCAAAATGCGATGAACGGATCTCTTCATCCAAACCTTCGTGTTGCAGAGTTTGTTTGAAATAGCCGATTACAGGTTTGTTTGATGAACTAAGCAATTCCTCAGAATAGGAGGGAACGGGCAATGTAGAAACGGTAGCATCATAATCATCTGCTCCTGCAATAACAGCAAGCACCAACGCTGCATCTTCAACATTGTTTGCAAGAATACCGATCTGATCGAAGCTGGAACCGTAAGCAATCAACCCATGACGGCTAACTCTGCCATAGGTTGGTTTAACACCAACAATATTGCAGAAGTCTGCAGGTTGGCGAACAGAGCCACCTGTGTCGCTTCCTAAGCTCACCATGCAAAGATGTGCCTGTACAGCTACAGCCGATCCGCCAGACGAGCCGCCTGGTACCCTGCTTTCATCAATCTTATTACGAACGGGACCAAAGGCTGAGTTTTCGTTACTGCTGCCCATTGCAAATTCATCACAATTATTAATGCCGATAATGATGGCATCCTCGGCTAATAATTTTTGAACGGCAGTAGAGTTGTAAATAGAATGAAAGCCTTTGAGAATATTCGATGAAGCAGAAAGTGGATGCTGTTCCCAGGCAATAACATCCTTCACGGTTAAAACAACACCATGCAGTTTACCTGTTGCCGATCCTGCTTTTCTTTTTGCATCAAGTAACTCAGCTTGTTGCTTTGCCTCCTGAGGAAACACAGCCACCAATGCATTCAACTGTTGCTGTTGTTCTATTTGTTGCAGGTAGAATTCAACAGCCTCTTTACAGGATGTTGATCCTGCAAAAAGTTGTTGCTGGTATGCTTTTATGGATGCGAAAGGATACAAAAGGGAAGTCGCTTCAAAAAAGTTGAAGTGAAAAAATCAAATAAAAACAGGTAATGATTACTGTTTGTTCTGAGGAGTTTCAGTTGAACTTTCCTCGATTTCTTTGCGTACAGTATTCTTAGCGTCGTTAAACTCACGGATACCTTTACCCAATCCTTTCATCAGTTCAGGAATTTTGCGGCCTCCGAAAAGGAGCAAAATAATAATGGCAATAATGATGATTTCCTGAGTGCCGAGAACGCCAAGTAATATGGGTTGAAAATTCATGATCAAAAATTTAAAGGAACACAAAGTTACAGTTATTTATAACTCCTGCTTTGAAACAATTTGATAAAAAAACCTTCCGGAGGGAAGGTTTCAAAATTTTTATAAGAAAGACAAATTAGCGAATATAATTTCTGCCACATTTGCCTGCTTTGCCATTGGCTGCCTGATACGGAGAAATACCCCTGTTACATGACGTTAAAAAGAAAGCTACAACTGCAAGAGCTACTAATACCTTTTTCATGACCGGAACAACTGATTTAGTTAATAAATAGAGTTACGATTCTTTCAAAAGGTATGGGATCAAGAGGGGAGCTTAACGCTCAGGTCTGTAAATATAACGCAAAACCGGGGTATATTCATATAAAAGGGGGAAAGATTTCTTTCCCCCTTTTAGTATTGTGATAATCTTTTGGATTATTTCATGCGCTTTTCCTTAATACGTGCGCTCTTACCGCTTCTTTCACGGAGGTAGAAGAGTTTAGCACGGCTTACTTTACCAACTTTATTAAGTTCAATAGACTCAACGTTAGGAGAGTTTACAGGGAAAGTACGTTCAACACCAACACCATCAGAGATCTTACGAACTGTAAATGATGCAGTTGCACCCTGACCCTGACGCTTGATTACATCGCCACGGAACCCCTGGATACGCTCTTTACCACCCTCAACGATTTTATAGTTAACAGTAACATTATCACCAGCTTTAAAGTTGGGATGTTGTTTTCCTGCAGTTAATTGCTCATGTACAAATGCAACAGCGGCGTTCATAACTCTTAATTTTTAGGACGGCAAAGGTAGGGGGTTTTTACAGTAATTGGTAATTTGTTTGCAGGAATTTGGAAAAAAAGTTGAATCATTCTTCCCAATCCCTAATTACCGATTACTTTCAACCCTATCTCGCCACGTTTACAGCTCTTTTTTCTCTAATTACGGTTACTTTGATCTGACCCGGATACACCATTTCGGTTTGGATCTTCTGTGCCATTTCAAAGCTGAGTTTATCCGATTCTGCATCGGTAACCTTTTCAGCTTCTACAATTACACGTAATTCACGACCCGCCTGAATAGCATATGCTTTTTCAACACCGGGATAACCCATAGCAAGGCTTTCCAGATCTTTGATTCGCTGCAGGTATTGCTGCATAATTTCACGACGGGCACCTGGTCTTGCACCGCTAATGGCATCGCAAGCCTGTACAATTGGTGAAATAACATACTGCATTTCCATTTCATCGTGGTGAGCGCCGATGGCGTTCACTACAGCAGGGTTTTCACCATATTTCTCAGCCAGTTTCGCACCAAGTAATGCGTGGCTCAGTTCTGTTTCTTCATCGGGCACTTTACCAATATCGTGTAAAAGACCGGCACGTTTTGCCAGTTTTGGATTCAGTCCAAGCTCTGAAGCCATGATTGCGCAAAGGTTCGCTGTTTCACGGCTATGCATTAACAGGTTCTGACCATAAGAAGAACGGAAACGCATACGACCAACCATCCTGATCAGCTCTTTATGCATACCATGAATACCGAGCTCGATTACAGTACGCTCACCAATCTCCATCACTTGTTCTTCCAGTTGTTTACGGGTTTTTTCCACCACTTCCTCAATGCGGGCAGGGTGAATACGGCCATCGGCCACCAAACGTTGTAAACTCAAACGGGCTACTTCACGACGAAGCGGGTCGAATGATGAAAGAAGAATCGCTTCCGGCGTATCATCAACAATAAGGTCAACACCTGTAGCTGCTTCAATAGCACGGATATTACGGCCTTCACGACCAATAATCTGACCTTTTATTTCATCGCTTTCAAGGTTGAAAACGGTTACTGTATTTTCAATTGTTTGTTCAGCCGCAGTACGTTGAATGGTTTGGATAACGATCTTACGGGCTTCCTTACCTGCTTTCTGCTTGGCATCTTCAATAATTTCCTGTTGCAATACCAATGCACGGGTTTGTGCTTCCTGTTTCAGGCTTTCAACCAGCTGGTTTTTTGCTTCTTCAGCGCTCAGACCGGCAATTTTCTCCAATCGGCGGATGTGCTCTTCCTGGTGTTTCTCCAGTTCGGTACGTTTCAGGTTAACCACTTCGATCTGGCGATTGAGGTTTTCTTTGATCGCCTCGTTTTCTTTGATTTGTTTGTCGAGATTGCTTTCTTTTTGGTTGATCGATTGTTCCTTCTGGCGGGCACGATTCTCACTTTCGCTGATCTTGCGGTTACGTTCCATTACATCACGATCGTGGTCGGCCTTTAGTTGAACAAACTTTTCTTTAGCCTCGAGTTCTTTTTCTTTCCGGATGGTTTCTGCCCTGATGCCGGCTTCTTTGATCATCGATTGTGCCTGTGCTTCAGCTTCCTCTACCTGTTTTTGTGTGTTTTTAGCAAAGATGAATTTTCCGGCTACCACTCCTATTACGAGTGCTACAATTCCAATTATAACATAAATGAGTTCCATTGTTGTTGTGGGGTTTGTTTTCTTTCTGCAAATCGTTCCATTCTATGGCTTTATACATATACATAGCGGGACAATAGTGGCGAAAATACAGAAAAAAAGCAAGCACACAGATGTAATACATCACGAGTGGGGAATATGGCTTACGATTGCAGCAGTTGATCTATTTGGACTTCGAGTTTTTTTAAAGCCTCTTCGGTAGCAGTGTCGTTGTTAGCAGATAAACTGTTTCCGGATGTGGCTGTAACTTCTGTAGCATACCAAATAAGTACCATCGCTACATAGTCCTGCATGTCTTTTCCGGCAAAGCTGGTTTTGTATTCAACGATTTTTTCATTGATGGTTTTCACCGTTCGCCGTACATGCTCTTCGTGTTCGCTGCTTACTTTGATACGGTAACTACGATCGCCAATAACAATATTTATAGGAATTAATGATTCCATCATACCAAAATATGACTAAGTTTTTATATATTCGAAACTCGTAAAAAAGTTCCCTTATCTCTTTGTTGCACACCTTGCGAAGAACCCCTGCTTACAAACTACTTCAAACCAAGATTACAAAATGTTCGCAAAAGTTAAACCACAAGTGTTTCTCGATACACTTACGTTGGAACTTTCATCGCCGGACCGGAAAGCAATAAAAGCGGTGTTGAAAGATGAAAAAGGCGCTGTATGCCGTCATCTCGAATCGGAAGCATCATCACATTGTTCGCTTATATGGAGCGGCCTCAACGATCTGCCTTATGGCGTTTACACTATCGAATTAAAGCAGGGTGAAGATGAAATGAAACTGAAGATTATTAAACGGGTGTAATTACTCCGTTAATAAGGCGATACAACGATCGATCTCTTTTATAAATCCATTCAGCTTTTTTTCCAGTTCCTTTTTTTCTTTATCGTCCAGTTGTTGCTGCGATGCTTTTAATATTGCGTTCTGCATTTCCAGCACTTCCATTTCCTGTTTACGGTCGCCATGCTTTTCTTTTAACTGCAGCAGTTCTTCCCGGAGCTTTTTATTCTCCTTTTCCAGATGCTGGTATTTTTTTACCAGCAATTGCATTTTCTGCTGCAGTGATTGTATGTGTTGATCGATAGCTGCCACCGTTAACGTTTAATGAACCTTATTTTCTTATCTCGGCTGAAAACTGCTTTTCCAATGCCTGGATAAGCGTACTCATCATCTTCTCTGTTTCTTTATCTACCAATGTTTTTTCATCGTCCTGGAATACAAAATTGAGTGCCATTGATTTTTTATTCGCACCAATTTTTTCACTTTCAAAAACATCGAAGAGCGATACTTCTTTTAAACGACTCACTTTTGTATTCTTAATTGCCTTTTCAACTTCCGCATAGCTGATGTTCTTTTCAATTACAATAGCAAGATCACGTTCAACAGCCGGGAAACGTGGAATTTCTTTATAAACCAGCTTGGCTTTTGCAGCCAGCTGAGTTAAACTATTCCAGTTGATATCGGCAAAGTAAACAGGTTGTTTAATGTCGAACTGCTTTAATTGCGTAGCATCAACAATGCCAATTTTAGCAATTACCTGTTTTTGCGTTTTGTAAGTGATCACTCCGCTGAAACCTTTTTCTGCTTCTGCAATTTCTGTTTCGGCAGATAAACCGGCCTGTTGTAAAATGCCACTAACAACTGCCTTCAAAAAATATACATCGGTAGCCGATGCTTTTTGTTTCCACGAAGCCTCAGTGCTGCCTGTTGTATAAATAGCTAAATGATCTGTTTCGAAATATTTACCTGTTTCGGTTGTTTTGTATGTTTTACCAAACTCGAACAAACGAAGACTGTTGTTTTTACGGTTAAGGTTAAACGAAATGCATTGCAATCCTGTTTCCAGCATTGAAGGACGCATTACGTTGAGCTCTGCACTAAGATTGTTGAGCATTTTTACCGTTGTGGCCAATACATCATCACTATACCATGCACTGTTGGCAATGGAGTTAGTGAAAATTTCGTTGAAACCCTGTCCGGCAAGGTTATTACTGATCTTTTCTTTGTATGCAAAACCGGTGTGGTCTGCTTCGGTAGAAGGAGAGATGGTAATGCTGGTAGGAATTTCAACATTATCCAATCCATCAATTCGCATTACTTCTTCTGCAAGATCGGCAGGTAATTCCATATCGGGTTTGCTGAATGGTGCTGCAACCCAGATCTCATCAATAGATTCTTTTACCAGTTCAAAACCCAACGATTCGAAGATCTTCTTTACCGTGTCGGGATGATAATTTTTACCGCTGATCTTTTTCAGGTAATGAAACTTGAGAGCAATTTGTGTTTTCTCGTTTGGCTTTGGATATACATCCACCACATCACTTGCAATTTCACCGCCACCCAATTCTTTTATAAGTAGAGCTGCACGCTTCAATACATTCACTGTATTGCTGATGTCAACTCCTTTTTCAAAACGTGTAGCTGCATCGGTACGCAGGTTATGACGGAACGATGTTTTACGTGTTGTAACAGGATTAAACCAGGCGCTTTCTAAAAAGATATTCTTAGTAGTTTCTTTTACGCCGCTTTTCATACCACCAAACACACCTGCAATACACATTGCTTCTTCTTTATTACAGATCATCAGGTCTTCTGCATTCAACTTCCGCTCTTTTTCATCAAGTGTAGTAAAGGCTGTTCCTTCGGGTAAATTCTTTACAATTACTTCTGCACCGGTGATAGCATCTGCATCAAATGCATGTAAAGGCTGACCGGTTTCGTGAAGAATATAGTTCGTAATGTCAACGATATTATTGATCGGTCGTACACCGATAGCTTTTAAACGTTGCTTCAGCCAATCGGGGCTTTCTTTTACTGTAACATTTGCAATGCTTACACCTGCATAACGCTGACAAGCTTCTTCGTTTTCAACTTTAACAGTGATTGGCAAAGCTTTGCTGTCGGTTTTGAAACCATTGCTGAAAGGCGATTTCAGCACATAGTTTTTCTTATCGTGAAAGTTGAGGTATGCAATTACATCACGGGCAACACCCATATGACTCATTGCATCCATATGGTTTGGTGTTAAACCAATTTCAATGATCCAGTCGGTATAAGGTTTAAAGTAATCTGCAGCAAGTGAACCAACAGTTACGTTAGCCGGTAAAATCATAATACCTGCATGGCTGTTACCTAAACCAATTTCATCTTCAGCGCAAATCATACCATGGCTTTCCACACCACGTATTTTGGCTTTTTTCATGGTTAATGGTTCGCCGCCTGCAGGATAAATAGTTGTGCCAACTGTTGCAACTACAACTTTCTGTCCGGCAGCTACATTTGGTGCACCACATACAATTTGCAAAGGCTCTGCTGCACCAATATTTACAGTAGTAAGCGATAGTTTATCGGCATCGGGATGTTTTTCGCAGGTAAGCACTTCGCCAATAACCAACCCTTGTAAACCACCTTTTACTTCTTCGTAAGCCTCCATACTTTCCACTTCAAGGCCAATTGATGTAAGAATACGGCTCAAACGCTCCGGTTCAACAGAAACGGGTAAATATTCGTGCAACCACTTATAACTGATCGTCATGCTAAGAGAACTTTTATTCAGAAAGCTGCAAAGATAATTGATTGACTGCTTGAGCCCTACAGTAGTTTTAATTGGCTAAAACCGGTAGCAAAAAAGCAGGTTTCGGGGCAAAAGTCCATATTGTAATCTGTGCCATACAACAAAAGAAACGGTTTAAAATCTTTCTGCACAGCCTGTGTGGAAATGCGCTGGGTTCGAGCGAAAAAATAAATTAAATTGAGGATAAGCCGGGTGTTTTATGTGCATCACTTAAAAAAAATGGTGGATAACCCCGGATTTAATGTGAATTGGAGTTGAAGAAATTATACTATGGATTTGTTTTTGCTGGTAATGGTTTGTCATTTACATTCGTCGCCCTTGTTCCGGTAACAATTGCTTAACATGAGGTAACGATTGAGCAAACGCTTACAGAGCAAATCCCAAAATAACATTGTAGTATTCTTTGTGAACTATGGCTATTCCGAATTTAAATACAGACCGTTCTAAGAAAAAACGTACTACGGTAGATCAGCTTACCGGTAACTACAGTAAAGTGCAACCTCAGGCAAGAGAGCTGGAGGAGGCGGTGCTTGGTGCCATTATGCTGGAGAAAAGTGCTTTCGATATTGTAAGCGAAATTCTCAAGCCCGAATGTTTTTACGTATCGGCACACCAGAGCATTTTTAAGTCAATGCAGGAACTGCAAAGCAAATCGACACCGATTGATATTTTAACGGTTGTTGAACAGCTTAAAATAAATGGTGAATTGGAAATGATAGGCGGCGCTTACTTTGTTGCCAAGCTTACCAACTCTGTTGTTTCAACTGCTAACGTTGAAGCCCACTCCCGTATCGTTCTCGAAAAGTTTATTCAGCGCAAATTAATTACCATCAGCAACGAAACCATTGCAGAGGCATACGAAGATGCTGCTGATATTTTTGATTTGTTGGATGATGCAGAAAGTAAGTTATTCGAGATCACCAATAACTACATGCGTAAGAACTTCGAATCGATGGAGGATATTCTGGTGAAGACCATCCAGCGTATCGAAGACATGCGTAACAAGCAGGAAGATATTACCGGTGTGCCAAGCGGCTTTCCATCGATGGATAAAGTTATTTACGGTTGGCAGCCATCCGATCTGGTTATTCTTGCTGCCCGCCCTGCTGTGGGTAAAACAGCATTTGCCCTAAACCTTGTACGTAATGCAGCATTAAATGCAAGCAAACCAACGCCGGTTGCTTTCTTCTCTCTTGAAATGAGTGCTGCACAGTTGGTGCAGCGTATTCTTTCGGCCGAGAGTGAAATTATGCTCGAAAAAATTTCACGTGGTAAACTGGAAGATCATGAGGTACAGCAGTTGTATAAAAAAGGGATCGAACGTTTGGCAAAAGCGCCTATTTATATTGATGACAGTGCGGCATTAAATATTTTTGAATTGCGTGCAAAAGCCCGTCGTCTTGTAAACAAACATGGCGTAGGCCTGCTCATCATCGATTATCTGCAGTTGATGAGTGGTGCAGGAAATAAAAACACCAATCGTGAACAGGAAATCAGTACCATTTCACGTGGTTTAAAACAGCTGGCGAAAGAATTACATATTCCCATCATTGCACTTTCGCAGTTGAGTCGTGATGTGGAGAAACGTAAAGATGGTAACAAGATGCCACAGTTGAGTGATCTTCGTGAATCGGGTGCCATTGAACAGGATGCGGATATGGTGTTGTTCCTTTATCGTCCTGAATACTACGATATTACATCGAATGAGTTTGGTGAAAGCAACCGTGGTGAAACACACGTACGTATTGCCAAGCACAGGAATGGTTCGCTCGAAACAATTAAGCTGAGAGGCTTGCTGCATATTCAGAAATTTATTGAAGATGATTTTGGTGATGCAGGTGGAATGCCTGGCGGCGGTGCTGGTTACAATGCGCCATTACCGGGCGGACCAGGTATGCTGCCGGGTGGTGGTAACTGGAAACCTGTTGCTGAAGATGATGGCCCGAAAGTGTTTGTACAGAAAGGAAGTAAAATGAATGATATGAACTTCGATGAGGAAACGCCGTTTTAAATTTCTGATTTCGGATGTATGATTTTAAAATTATTCGATATGATCCCGCCTTAACGGCGGGATTTTTTTTGCTGTCAGGACATCGAAGACGTAAGACAGCTGCTTAAGTACTTACATTTTTTTGTGTAAACTATTCTCTCTTGTAGTTTTGTTTACTTTACATTATGGCTTTACCGTTTTTTTATTTGAATGATGTTGATACTGCAGCTTCAGTTATAACGCTTAACGAAGAAACTTCGAAGCATGTGGTACAGGTATTGCGTATGCAGGCAGGAGAGCAATTGAATTTAACCGACGGGAAAGGCAATTTGTTTACAGCGCAAATAAGCGATGCACATAAAAAGCATTGTGTAGTAAAAATTCAAACCACAAGCTTTACACCGCAAGCTGCACGCAAAACATCCATAGCTGTTTCGCTGGTAAAGAATGCAAGTCGCTTCGAATGGTTTTTAGAAAAAGCAACTGAGATCGGGATCACTGAAATTATTCCCTTGCTCTGCGAGCGCACCGAGCGCCAGCATTTCCGTTACGATCGTATGAAAGGAATATTGGTTAGTGCAATGTTGCAGAGCCAGCAAACATGGTTGCCTGTTTTGCATGAGCCGGTGAAATTTGAAAATTTGAAAATGATGCAATTTGAAAATGCGTTGAAGCTGATTGCTCATTGTGATGACAGAGAGAGGAGCCCATTTTCAAATTTTCAAATTAACGAATTTTCAAATTCTGTCATTCTCATTGGACCCGAAGGCGATTTTACTCCTGCCGAAATTGAAGCTGCAATTGAAAGCGGTTTCCAACCGGTAATATTTGGCGAAACAAGATTACGAACAGAGACTGCTGCTGTTGCGGCGGCGGTATTGCTGTGTATCCGTTAACCGAAGTGTTGATCTGTTGTTAATTTTCTTCAATCTGAAGCAATCTGCTGCTTTCGGTTTTAATCCTGGTAAAATGAGATTTATATTACAGGAAACTAACCTTAATGAACATCCTGTTTACAAGAACAATCACACTGCTATTGTTCATCCTTATTTCTACTAAGTTATTTTCTCAACGAAAGATCGAAGGAGTAGTGATTGATGCATCTGACAAGAGTCCTGTTCAATATGCATCTATATCCATAAAAAATAAATCTGTTTACGTTGATGCAGATTCAACCGGCCGGTTTTTTATTTCTGCATTTGAAAACGATACCTTGTCTATATCCTGTATAGGATTTAACGAGTTACTTATAAGTGCCGGTTCTTTTGTTATTAATAGGCACGTTGAACTTGTTCCCAAGGTGAAACAATTACCTACTGTATACACAGGTAAATTCGAAACCAAAAAAATTGGCACAATTAAAGCTAAGGTGTCGCATTCTTTTTCTGCTAACTTAACTGTAAGGACAGAGTTTGCAAAATTGATAAAAGTTCCTGCTGAAATTAATCTTTGCACAATTAGTAAAATTTCATTTGTAATTCGAAATTAAAACAAGAAGCAAGTTTTTTGTAACCCTGTTCGTATTCATATTTATGAAGCGGGATCAAAGGGAGGCCCGGAAAGGGAGTTATTAAATACAGATGTTATTATTACACAAATGAATATTAGCAATAACAGAATGGTTGTTGATATAACTGATCAGAATATCACTTTAGGTGCAAGATCTTTTTTTGTTGCAATTCAATGGCTTTCGGTAGCTCCGGCAATTGATTACAATCAACCGCAAATATCATTTACAAGAAATGAGAAAGAGTCATTAACCAGGTTGAGGGGAGATGAAAAGAATAACTTTCAATGGTATATACCACAGCCTGCTAAGGTTTTTGGAAACATGCTTGTTTGTGCAGAAATAATAGTGCGAGAATAAAAGCGAATCTTAAAGAATATGTTTCGGAAATATTGCAATAAACTCATATTGCATTTCTGTGCAAGGTTGTTTAACTTGTATATCCTTTCTTTTTTACTTCTCTCCACAAAGTAAACTGCAAGCGTAAAGCGTTGCCCGTGTCCATTTTATAATTTGTAAAACAAACAACATGAGACAGACTTTATTTGTCGCAGCAACTCTCTTTTGTATGCATGTAAGCACACACTTAGTGGCACAGGAAACAAAAGAACCTAATCCCGTTATTGTAACAACATGGATGTTTACGCCACCAGAAAATGGCGATACAACACTCAAAGGCGTTAATGTAGATTCGCTCGTTATGTATTACATCGATAAAGGTGTTCGTCCGAATACGCTTATTAAAAACTTTCGCATACTTACACACTATTGGGGCGACGATAATTTTAAGATCTTATTCATTTATGAAATAGATGGTTTTGGTAATATTCCAAAAGCCTCAAACAAAACCAGCGAACTGATTGATGCATCGTTTAAAAAAGATGCAGACAAGAATTTATTCTGGAAAAGATGGGAACGCATTTTTAACAGACATGAAGATAGTATTATGGCCAACTGGGGAACACCCAAAATGTAAAAGAGAAAAGATTTGCTGCGTTTGTAAAGGGCGACGAAGCTATGAACCGTGGTTTGCACGGTTGAGGGGCAGAACCGTAAACGACAAAAATCAGTTTACAATTTTATTGGCGCAGCTGCTGCTGGCAAAAGCTTCGGGTTTGGCTTTAAATGCAAAGCCCATACCGAGTATGTAACCCATTGCTTCACGCAATGCTTCATTGCTTTTAAAGTGAGGATTGGTGTTGATATCGGCATGTACTTCCATGTCAACATCATACTGTGTAAACAGGTCGCAGAGTTCGTAAGCAATCTCAATACTTTTTGCAACTTCTACCAGCATTCTTTCTTTAATGGAATACTTCTGTTTTGTTTTATCGTTGTGGATGAACATAAAGCCTCCATGTCCTTCACGTAGAAAAACAATAACAGTAGCAAACTCGGTATCGCTTCCTTTTACCTGGCTATCGGTACCAATACAAACTTTTAAACGGAAACCTTTATCGGTTTCTCTTACAATGGCGGTACGCACTTCTTCCTTAATAGGAATACGTATGTGCTCGCCATTAAATTTTCTCCATTTCATAAATAAGGGGGTTTCCCTAATTTACGAAACTCTTTTCGCTTGCAGCAAGCTCGTCGTGTTATAAGTTTATTAACAGCTGGGGATAACCGAAGAAATTTATACGAACAGGAGAGTGGGCTGAAACCTAATACTGGCCTGTACTTAAGAGCACAAGCGTACATGCTTCCACCGTTTCAATATTGCTGTTTTGTGCCAGTTTTTCCAACTCCGGATTCTCCGTACCCGGATTAAAAATGATGCGTTTAGGCTTTAAAGAAAGGATATAATCGTAGTACTCCTGTTGATGCGTAGGGTTAATGTAAAGTGTAACTGTATCGATTTCTTTATGCGGTAATTTTTCCGTTTCAATTTCTACATCTGCTACTGTGCCTTTATGGCTGCCGATACCTTTTACTGAATGCCCTTTACTTCGCAATTTATGAACTGCTAAATAACTATAGCGGCTGCTGTTGTCTGATGCACCGAGTACAAGTGTGTTTTTGCTCATAATTTAATCCTCCGGAATTATGAATGAAATTTTTTGCCTTCTCCAAGCCTTTACATTCTTATTACTTTGATAAGCAGGATTCCATTTTGGTCCTTTTCTGATTGCGTTAATGGCAATCATATCCAGCAAGGGTGTTGAGCTGTTAATTGCCTCAACTGAACAAACCTCTCCATCTGAACAAACAACAAATTGGACTTCAACTGACATGCGTTGAGGTTTATTGGTGGCCAGAACTAAATCAGGAAAAGTGAGTTGCTTACTAATATATTTCGCCCATGCTTTTTCACCGCCGGGAAAGTCTGCTTCTTTTTCAACCGAAACAAAGGCTTTACTGGTATCTTTTTTTAAATGTTCTTCCTGTAAGAGAAGTGTTTTCTTTTTTTCTTCTTCTTCATTTTCATTTAAGCCAGGTATTTCTTCTTTTTTTGATTTAGAAACAACATAGTGAAGCGAATCGTAAACTACACCTTTCTGATTATAGAAATACCAATAGCCGCTCGGTTTTCCGTCAACATATCGTCCTTTATAGAGAGGTTTGCCTTCCCAATAAAAAGCATGAGGGCCAACTTGTACCTGAAATGTGCTATCAGTAAAATAACCGTTACGAACCACCCTGCTTTTTGAATCATAGTCAGTATAAGCCCATACGCCATTATACGATTGCGATAAGCGATAGAAAAAAGCTTCTTTTTCATTCGTGGTAACTTCAAAGTAGCGATTCAATAAATCCTGCTTTACATTTTGTGCATATACCATTACGAAAAGGAAATTAAAAAAGAGTATAAACATGGGTTTCTTCATGGTAAAAAAATAAGGATCCTTAATGTAAATTACGTTGTAATTAAATAGGTGCAATTAGTTGTAAGAGATTTGTAATAAATAAGCCAATAAATACAACCGCAAAGCTAATGAAGAGTGTGTTCATTCCTATTTCACCAATTTTGAATACTGGTTTGTTCGGAATCTTATACATTGGATAGTATGCAAATTGAGTAATTACTTTTCCTGTCCAATAAGCTGCAATAAGTCCCGATAATGCTAAGGCGAGTGATGTTCCGTTCTTTAGATCATCAGCCAACAAAAATGAAATTAAGCCAAAGGAAAAATTTAACCCTTGTATATAACGACCATAGGTTTTTGCAATTTCCTGGTTGAGTGGTTTAAGTTTTTTTATATCGTTATACCAGTCGAATACTTTATGGCGAATGTAAGGATAAACCAGTGCTGTAAAAATTTGTCCGGCTGCACCGATATAAATTAGCCAATTGGGAATTTCTAATTTCATCACAGATAATTTAGCAGGGAGATTATTTCAAATGCACAAGTTCTTTCAACTGTAACGCATTTATTTCAAGCTTGCAGATGATGGTGTAGATGATCGCCAGAACAGGTGCGGTGTACAACAGAATGAATAAACCAAAGCCAAACGGTACCAGTAAGATCAAAATAGTAATGAGCCAGTGGTAATAGAGGCGAAGACTGCTTCGGTTGGTAAACCATTTGTTGGCAGCATGCACCAACATGCCAACTATATGCACTGCACCAATGGTAAAATAGGCTGTAAGCAACAGGCTGTTATCGCTGCTGATGAGCCAGCTGATAAAAAAGCCGGTGATCAAAAGAACACTGTTGTAAAATTCAATTAGCTTAAAACGTTTCATAATGCTGCCGTTTAAGTTTTCACAGCGAAAACTTAATTATAAAAAAAGCCGGTATTACCCGGCTTGAAAGAATAAACTATTTAAAAATTTTGAGTGCTGTACTTAAGAACCAGTTTTCATCGCTTTTAACCAGCACATCAAGCATATCATCGGCATGAGCACCAAATTTTTTAATGCCGTTAATTGTATCGAGAAATGTTTTTACTTCTTTATCACGTTTATCGCCTTCTACTTTACTCAGCTGATCCATCAGTTTCATCATCGGATCCAGCTCTCTCTTCTTGCGTTCTTTAATGATTTGTGTTGCAACTTTCCAGATATCTTTTTCTGCAGTAAAATATTCTTTTCGTTCTCCCGGTATCAACACTCGGTCAACCAAACCCCAATCGATCAGATCACGGATATTCATGTTCACATTACCACGACTAATGTTGAGCTGCGCCATAATATCGTCCTGTGTAAGTGGTTCCGGACTAATCATCAGCAATGCATGCACCTGCGCCATTGTGCGGTTAATGCCCCAATGTGTACCCATTGCTCCCCATGTGCTGATGAATTGCTGTCTGGCTTCTGAAATCTTCATGCCCCTAAGTTAGCAAGAAGTTTAGAATTTTCAAAAATTACTGAAAAATAGTTCTCGAATATGAACAGCCGTAAGTTAGATGCAGTAAGGGTTTGGCCGAAAGGAGTAGTATTGTGACCAATTGCAACAACGATAGCAAGAGTAGAATCTGATAACAGGAATACAGCGCATTATTCTTTGCTGAACAAAAAACTTGCATTTATATTTCGTTAGCAGCTGTTAAAATAACAGGCTTATTATCGGTAATAAGAATAGTGTGTTCGTGTTGTGCAACATAGCCACCTTTATTGCCAACAAAAGTCCAGCCATCGCTTAATTCTGTAGCTAATGTTGAATGTGTAGCAATGAATGTTTCAATGGCAACTACAGAATTTTTGCGAAAGCGTTTTGTATTAAAGCGATCGTAGTAATTCGGAATTTCTTCCGGCTCTTCGTGCAAACTTCGGCCAACACCATGCCCTGTTAGGTTCTGTATCACTTTACAGTTTGCTTTTTTTGCCTGTGTTTCAATGAGCTTACCAATTTCTGCAATGCGCACACCGCCTTTAATTTCATTCAGCGCATTGTACAAAATGCGTTTCGACAGATCGACTAATTGCTGATGACCATGCAGATCGCTTCCCACAACAAAAGAACCACCATTATCAGACCAATAACCATTTAACTCAGCAGATACATCAATATTCACCAGGTCGCCTTCCTGCAAAATAATATCGGAAGAAGGAATGCCATGTGCAAACGATTTGTTTACACTAATACAGGTGTAGCCCGGAAAATTATAGGTAAGAAACGGCGCCGATTTTGCGCCCATATCTTCCAGCATCTTTCCACCATACTCATCTAATTCTTTTGTGCTGATACCGGGTTTTGCAAAATCACGCATGGCTTTTAATGTAAGTGCAACAGCATTGCTGATTGCCTTCATACCCTCCAGTTCTTCGTTATTGGTGATGCTCATCTTTACTGATACTTATACATGCTAAGTTAGGTAATGAATACGCAAAAAAAATCCCGTCGCATTTTGCAACGGGATTATATAAAGTTGATTGAAGATACTTATACCAACATGGTAACAGGATTTTCGATGTACTTCTTGAGTGTTTGTAAGAAGGATGCACCAATTGCGCCATCAACACTGCGGTGATCGCAACTGAGTGTTACTTTCATAACATTGGTTGTACCAAAGCTGCCATCTTTTTTCTTGATAACAATTTCCTTAATACGGCCAACCGCAAGGATACAACTGTCAGGAGGATTAATGATGGCAGTAAAGTCTTCAATATCCATCATACCTAAGTTAGAAATGGTAAAGGTATTACCACTGAACTCCTGTGGTTGAAGTTTACCTGTTCTTGCTTTATCGTACAAGCCGTTTGCTTCAGAAGCGATCTGGCTTAAACTTTTCTGATCTGCAAATTTGAATACGGGAACAATCAAGCCCTGATCAACTGCAACAGCACTACCAATATGAATGTGTTGGTAGGTGCGGATGAATTCGCCCATCCATGATGAGTTTACAGCAGGGTGTTGACGTAATGCCATTGCGCAGGCTTTGATCATCATATCCTGGAAGCTGATCTTAACCGGACTAACTGCATTCATTTGTGCACGTGCTGCCATTGCATTATCCATGTTCAGTTCCATCTTCAGGTAGAAGTGTGGAGCAGTAAACATGCTTTCGCCTAAACGACGTGCAATGGTTTTACGCATATTGCTGTTAGGCGTATCTACATAACCTTCACCGGCACCTGGTGTAAACGCAATAACAGGTGCAGATGCTTTTGAAGCAGCAGGAGCAGGAGCTGAAGCAGCGGCTGCAGCAGGTTTGAAATTATCAACATCTGCTTTAATGATACGGCCACCATCGCCACTACCTTGTACAGCGTGGAGATCGATACCTTTATCTGCGGCAATTTTCTTAGCTAATGGCGATGCTTTTACACGACCGTTTTCTGTGCTTGAGCTTGCAGTGCTTGTTGCAGCTGCAGGCGCACTTGAAACGGCAGCAGTAGTTACAGCAGCTGTACTTGCAGGAGCGGCAGCACCCGGATTTTTAAATGCGGCAACCAAAGCAGTAATATCTGTACCGGCCTTACCGATAACTGCAATTACTTCGTTTACTTTGGCAGCATTGCCGGCTTCAACACCGGTGTATAAAATTGTACCGTCAGCATAAGGAACTACTTCCATTGTTGCTTTATCTGTTTCAACATCTGCTAAACTTTCATCGGCTTTAACAACATCGCCAACTTTTTTATTCCAGGCTACGATCTTTCCTTCTGTCATAGTATCGCTCAACAGCGGCATACGAATTACCGTAACACCTAACTGAGCAGCCAATGCATCCGCATCAACACCGGCAGCAGCAGGGGCAGATGGAGCAGGAGCGGCAGCTTCAGCAGCGGCATGAGCCGGGGCAGCAGAACCGCCATCAAGCAGGCTCTTATAGTCTTCGCCTTCTTTACCTACAATTGCAATGATTTCGTTTATCTGAGCGGCCTTTCCTTCGGGCACGCCAATGTATAACAATGTACCGTCTGCATAGCCAACTACTTCCATGGTAGCTTTATCGGTTTCAACATCTGCAAGCACATCGTCACTTTTAACTTTGTCGCCTACCTGCTTGTTCCATTTTACAATCTTTCCTTCGGTCATTGTATCACTTAACAGGGGCATGCGAATCACTTCAGCCATAAAATCAGTTTTTTTGTCGTAATGAGGGCGTGAAATTAAGGCAATTTAGCCAAATATCGACCTGTGCTTTCTTGCCAATAACTGTTAGCTTTTCAAGAGCTGAGGGTTATGCTTTGGAAAACGCTTTTTAAAACACATTTTTGCGGAAAATCAAGAGGGTAAGGCAACGATCCCCGGTACTTTATTGTCATGGTATAAATTACTGTTATGCGCCTGTTTCTAACTGCTTCTATTTTTGCGTTTGTGCTGCTTTCCTGCCGTAAGGAAAACACAGCAAATACTGCTGCCAACACGCAATTAACAGGTACCTGGCAACTAACCGAAGTAAACGATAAAAGCACGGGAACAACCATTACTTATCCTTCAGGAACAACAGAACGTATACAAATTACCTTGAATGCAGATGGATCGTTTAGCGGAAAAACAAGAGTTAATATTTTCAGCGGCGGAAGCTATACATTGCCATCAAACGGAAATATTCTGTTTGGTTCTTTTGGGTCAATGACCAAAGTTGCAGAAGACCAACTGGGCTCAGCTTTTTTAACTGTACTGCAAAACTGTTTATTGCAATCTGTGTTTCCTTGCGTTCCTGCAGCTTACAGCATCAGCGGCAATCGTATGGAAATAAAAACAACGTTACGTTACGATGCAAAATTGATAAAGCTGTAGGCACTCAATTAATCGAGCTGCATTCCTAAACGATCTCTCAATTCTTTTACCAGCGGATATTTTTCTGTCATTAGCTGGAACTGTTCCCTAACTGAAAGCGGACGTTCAACCGGTGTATTATCTTCCGGTTCTTCTATCAGATCAACATGAATATTGAGATTGGGGTTTTTGAAAAAACTCTGTATATGCAGCAGTAAGGAAGTTTTTTCCTGTTTCAGAAAACCTGCCTGTATTGCACCTGAAACAACCACTTCAAAATCGATGGGCGATTTCATACGGCATTCCATCATTTCAAAAGTGGATACCACCGAATGTTTTGCTGCTGCTTTCAGTTTCAAAATATATTCCTGCCAGGCTATTTTCAAACCTTCCACATCAATATCTCTTTGTTGATTGGCAGCACTGTTGCTTTCGGCAGCAATCTTCTCCCGCAGCTTTGATAAACCACCTTTTAAACCAGCTGTGTTTGCTTTAGGTGTTGAAGTTTGTATTGGTGGATTTTGTATTGATGGATTTTGAGCATTGCCCGCCCGGATCACCTGGTCGGACGGGGATATTGGCTCTTGTACCTTGTAACTTGTGCCTTGCAGTCTCTGCTGTGGTTCTTCCACTAGCAGCCTTGCGCCGCTTGTTTCCTGTACCTTGTTCCTTGTGCCTTCAGCTTGTTCCTTTACTTCCACCGGCTGCAACGAGCGGAACTGAACGGCTTTCGCTTTATCAACTACTTTTTTTTTATCAGAAAGGTCGATGGCCTGTTGCAGGTAAGTGAGTTTAATGATTGCCAACTCTACATGCAGACGTTTGTTGCGTGCCTGTTTGTAACCGATCTCCGCTTCGTTCAATACATTCAATGCACTGATGATGTAAGATGCTGATGTTTTCTTTGCAGCAGCAATATAACGGTCTTTGAAACTTTCAACCACTTCCAGCAGGCTGGCTACCCTTTCATCTTTACACACCAGCAGGTTGCGGAAGAATTCGGCCATGGCATTCAATACCATGTCGCCTTCAAAACCTTTGCGGTTAATATCATCGAACAACAACATACCTGTTGCAAGATCCTGCTGCTGCATGGCATCAAGTAACTTGAAAAAATAATCTGCATCTAAAATGTTCAGATGCTCTAATGTATTCTGATAAGTAAGTTCACCATTAGTAAAGCTCACAATCTTATCCATGATGCTGAGTGCATCACGCATACAACCTTCACTCTTCTGCGCAATCACTTGTAATGCCGGTTTCTCCGCTTTCAGCTCTTCTTTGGTAACAATTTCCTGCAGATGTTCAACAGTATCGTTGGTTGTAATACGTTTGAAATCGAAGATCTGGCATCGGCTGAGGATGGTTGGTAAGATCTTGTGTTTCTCTGTTGTTGCTAAAATGAAAATAGCATAGGATGGAGGCTCTTCCAGTGTTTTCAAAAATGCATTGAAGGCACTTGAGCTGAGCATGTGTACCTCATCGATGATGTACACTTTGTATTGCCCCATCTGCGGTGCAAAACGAACCTGTTCAATCAACGAACGGATATCATCCACCGAGTTGTTACTCGCCGCATCCAATTCATGAATGTTGAGTGATGTGCCTTCGTTAAACGTACGGCAACTTACACAGGTATCGCAAGCCTCACCATTGGGTTGAATATTTTCGCAGTTGATCGTCTTGGCCAGAATACGGGCACAGGTTGTTTTACCCACACCACGTGGACCGCAAAACAAAAATGCATGCGCCAATTGATTATGGCTGATAGCATTTTTAAGTGTAGTGGTGATATGACTTTGCCCCACCACCGTATCGAAGGTTTGGGGTCTGTACTTGCGTGCCGAAACAATGAATTTATCCATAACTGCGGCTGCAATTTAGGGAAAAATTAAACCTATGAGCTTACCGGGTTGCAAACCTGTATTGACTTGCATTTGCTGATATTACAGCGTAATTTTAATAAGCCTTCTCTGGAGCCGGTCATCATTTAATTGTGTGTGATGAAGACGCAACTGATATTCCTGGTAATACTTGTAGGTTGTTCCACCTGCAGTAAAGTAAACAGTAACCGAAATTGTGAAGAATGGGAAGTAACCGACCGCAAATCGTACAGCGGTACAGGCTTCGATTGGTCTTGTGCGGGTAGCCGCACTTTACAACTTGTTTTTTGTGGTGATGCGTTAAAAGATGCAAGTCCGGGAAATACGAAAATTATTTCTTCCGGTGAGTGTACAACCACAAGAACCTTTAACAGGTTTATTAAAAAGTGGTGAGCGTCTGCAAAACCTATGAATTTTGACGGGCTTGAAGAGCAACGCTGTAAACCTTACAGGTCTATAATTTCTGTTAAATTTGACTAAGGAACACCTTCTTCTTAGTACAAATCCCAATTAAATGAATCGTTTATTAGCTGTTTTTATGATTGCGTTATCTGCATGTGGAAAGAGAATCGGCTATGAAATAAAAGACACCGATACAAAATACACTTTCCGAACTAATTATTTAGAAATAGGAGATCATTCAAGGGTAACTATTACATCCATTGCTTTTTGGGACGATACAATTATCTGGAAAGGGATTAAAGTGGCTCCACAAAAGGATACATTTTATTATGAAAGGCTTGAAGATTTTTATGGACTTGACACCTTAGAAACGTATCAAAAATACAAGGCAAAGCATTGGTATATTAAAAGGGTTTATGATTTTTCCCCTTGGTAAAAATTGTTTTACAAATCAATTCTGCAAAAATGTTATAGACATAGAATTATAACACCGGGTGCCGTTTAAATTCTTTCGTTTTGTCAAATAATAAACGATAAGTAATTAACCTGCGACTGACATGTGTTCCCAGGCTGGCGGCTACATTCATCATGCGTGGATTAAAATCGCCGATCCATTGCATTTCATAATCATCATATAACATGGGAGCCTGTATCACTTTTGCTGCTTCAATGATCATGAATGCATCTACACCTTTGTGCTGATGTTCGGGCACAATGCCAAAGATGATACCGGTGAATTTTTTATTTCGCTTGGTTGCTTTCACCCAAAGGAATTTCAATTTGCTCCAGCTATCAAATCGTCCATTCAATTCCATGAACCATTGATTCAGATCAGGAAGATTGAGCCAGATAGCAACAGGCTCATCTTTATAATACGTAAACCAACAAATGCGTTCATCCATCACCGGTTTCATGGCATTGAACATGGCAATGGCTGTTTTCTCTTCCATTTGTTTTAATCCTGCATGACCGGCCCATGCTTTATTATAAACAGTACAAAAATCTTTGGCAAATTTTTCGAGTTGATTCACCTTGATATGAACAGCTTTGTAATCGGGGTCTTTTGAAAGATGATCATGACGCTGGTAAAATTTTTCACTTAACTTATCTTTTACTTTCAGCGAATAGCAATACTGATTGAAGAATAATTGAAACCCGTAGTTCTCAAATAACTGTTGATAATACGGCAGATTGTAATTCATGCAATACAAAGGCTGCTGAAACCCTTCTACCTGCAAACCCCACCAGCGATCACGCTCACCAAAGTTGATTGGGCCATCCATTGCTTCCATGCCCTTGCTTTGTAACCATTGTTTTGCTGTATCAAATAAATAATTTGCCGCCGATTGATCGTTGATGCATTCAAAAAATCCTACACCACCAACAGGCACATCATCGCCTTTCGATTTGTAACGGCTGTTTACAAATGCTGCAATACGACCGATTAATAATCCTTCATCATTTTTTAGTATCCATCGTATTGCTACCCCGTTAAGAAAGGCTTTATTCTTTTTCTCATCAAATACCTGTTCAATATCCTTATCCAGCGGACGTATCCAGTTCGCATCATCTTTATATAATGCAACAGCAACCTGTAAAAATTCTTTTGCTGACTGTTTATCATTAACTTCAACCAAGTGCATGTGCCTTTCTTTAGTCTTCAAATGTAAGGGTTCGTGCAACAACGATTTGTTAGTGTATTGTAAGAAGTTCAATTTATTGCTGTATGACGAAATATATTCTTGCCTTCGACCAGGGAACAACCAGCAGCCGTGCCATTGTGTTCGATCATGATGGAAGTATTGTTTCGGTTGCACAAAAAGAGTTCAAACAAATTTTTCCGCAACCGGGCTGGGTAGAACATGATCCCGAAGAAATATGGAGCACACAATTAGGTGTGGCTGCCGAAGCTATTACCAAAGCGGGGTTAACCACAGAACATATTCATGCCATCGGTATTACTAACCAACGTGAAACAACCGTCGTGTGGGATCGTAAAACCGGTAAGCCCGTTTACAATGCCATTGTGTGGCAAGACAGACGTACGGCAGATTTTTGTGATGAACTGAAACGGAAAAATCTGCACATCTTAATTCAGCAACGCACAGGTTTGGTGGTTGATGCGTATTTCAGCGCATCGAAAATAAAATGGATACTGGATAATGTAGAAGGTGCAAGAGCGAAAGCAGAGAAAGGTGAATTGTGTTTTGGTACAGTTGATACGTGGTTACTCTGGAACTTAACAAAAGGACAAGTGCATGCAACCGATGTAAGCAATGCAAGTCGCACCATGCTCATGAATTTACAAACACTGCAATGGGATGGTGAGCTGGAAAAAATATTCTCAATTCCCGGTAACATGTTGCCGCAGATTCGCAGCAGCAGCGAAGTGTATGGTGTAACACAAAACATACTAACGGCTACCAATATCCCCATTGCAGGTATTGCAGGCGATCAGCAAAGCGCCTTGTTCGGGCAAATGTGCACCAAACAAGGAATGGTGAAGAATACTTATGGCACCGGTTGTTTTATGCTGATGAATACAGGTGAGAAAGCGGTGATATCCAGAAACAATCTGCTCACAACAGTTGCGTGGAAGATCAACGGTAAAACTGAATATGCGTTGGAAGGAAGTGTGTTTATTGCTGGTGCTGTGGTGCAATGGCTGCGTGATGGATTGGGCATTATCCGGTCATCGGGTGACGTAGAAAAACTGGCAGCAAAAGTAAACGATAGTGAAGGTGTGTATGTAGTGCCTGCGTTTACGGGTCTTGGTGCACCTTACTGGAATCAGCATGCAAGAGGTACGATGGTAGGTATTACAAGAGGAACGACTGCATCGCATATTGCCAAAGCTGCCCTCGATAGCATTGCTTACCAAACAGCCGATGTGTTAAAAGCGATGGAAGCCGATGCCGGTATTTCTATTACTGAGTTAAGGGTGGATGGCGGTGCTACTGTGAACAATGGTTTGATGCAGTTCCAGAGCGATATACTGCACACGACTGTTGTGCGGCCAAAGGTGACAGAAACAACAGCTTTGGGTGCTGCTTATCTTGCCGGGCTTGCGACAGGCTACTGGAACAGCATCGATGAAATTCAGGAACAATGGAAAGTAGAACGCAGCTTTGAACCTCAACTGGATGAAGGCAAGCGAACTGAATTGTATAATGGTTGGTTGAAGGCGGTGAAGGCAACGCAGAGTTTTTAGTTCTGTCATAATTATAGTTAACAATGAAGAGCATGAAACAAGTAAGGCTGATCATATTTTTTTTAATCCTTGGTTTATTTTCTAAAGGGCAGAATGATGTCTTTAGAACAAAAGTGATTGTTTCCGAAATCGGATTAGTTGGAGGTGGTGTTGTTGTTTTTCCTCAAACGAAAGATACCATAGCAATGAGTGATGATGGTATTGTAACTGTGAATCTTGCTGCAAAAGAAAACAGGTTGTTTTATATTCTGTGGTCCGGATGGAAAACACAGATTTTCAGATTTGAAAATGGACAATGTGATTCAGCTGTATCGACTGTTATGGTTCCTGACACAAGTTTCTATCAAAAATTTTATGACTCAAAAAAATGCCCGATTTGCTTACGATCGAAATATGTTTTACCAATAACATACCATTTACCAACCAAAAAAATGTTTAGAAAAGCACGTAATGGCAAAATGTACCTTGGCGGTTGCATGGTTTATGATTACAGCCCACATTTTTATTGTAAGAAAGATGAATTTGAGTTTTGACGTTCGTAGCTATTCAAACTTCAACATCATTGAGTAATATTGCAAAGTCCGAATGGGCAACTATAAACAAAAAACTATAAACCAGAAATAGATTCTTGAATCGTTCACAACAAATACAACAATTAAAGACCACTGATCTTTGGGATATCATCATCATTGGTGGTGGTGCAACCGGCTTGGGTGCGGCTGTAGATGCTGCTGCCCGTGGTTATAAAACACTTTTACTTGAGCAATACGATTTTGGTAAAGGCACATCCAGTCGCTCAACCAAACTCATTCATGGTGGTGTGCGTTATATGCAGCAGGGTAATTTCCGTTTGGTGCGTGATGCACTCCGTGAACGTGGTTTGTTGTTGAAAAATGCACCGCATATTGCTCATCCGTTAAAGTTGGTGTTGCCTGCCTATCGCTGGTGGGAAAAGTTGTATTATGGTTTGGGATTGAAAGTGTATAATTTTTTATCGGCAAAGTTGAGTTTAGGTCCCAGTGAAATTCTTTCTATTAAAAAAACACAGACATACATTAAAGGACTCGACGGTAAAAAACTGAGTGGTGGTGTTGCTTATTTCGACGGACAGTTTGATGATGCCCGTTTGTGTATCTCACTCGCATTAACTGCTGCTGATGTAAGTGCAACTGTATTGAACTATTGCAAAGTAACCGGCTTGATGCACGATCTCGGCAGAGTAAAAGGTGTCCGCATAAAAGATTGTTTAACCAATGAAGAGTACGAAGCAAGAGGAACAGTTGTTGTGAATGCAACAGGTGTATTTGTGGATGATGTTTTGAAAATGGATGATGACGGACTGGAACGATCAGTAACACCATCGCAGGGAATACATATTGTGGTTGATAAGAAATTCTTTCCCGGCGAACAGGCATTGTTTATTCCACGTACCGATGATGGGCGTGTGTTGTTTGCTGTTCCTTTTCATGATAAAGTAATTATTGGTACAACCGATACAAGTGTTGAAGCAGCAGAGATTGAACCCAAAGCATTGGAAGAAGAAGTGGAATTTGTCATCAACCACTTTAAACGCTATGTGCAAACTGGTTTACAACGCAGCGATGTAAAAAGTGTGTTTGCAGGGTTACGTCCGCTGGTGAAAGTACCCGGACAGAAAAAAACGGCTGTGCTTCCCCGTGATCATACCATTTGGGTGTCGAAGGGTGGCATGATCAATATCAGCGGTGGTAAATGGACCACTTATCGCAAGATGGCACAGGAAGTTATTCTGAAAGCACACTACGAAGGCGGACTTGCTTATACCCGTTGCCAAACGGAAACCATGAAACTGCATGGCTGGATGAAGAAAGTGGATTTTGATGATCCGTTACATTATTACGGAAGTGATGCTGCGGCTATTCGTTTCTTACAGCATCAGGGCTATTCGCAATTGATCCATCCTGATCTGCCATATACTGTTGCAGAAGTATTCTGGGCTGTTGGTAATGAAATGGCCATGACGGTGGAAGATGTATTGAGCAGAAGAACAAGAGCCTTGATCCTTGATGCAAAAGCTGCCATTGCTGCCGCACCACTGGTTGCTGATATTATGATGAAAGAGCTGAACAAAGATGAACAGTGGAAACAACAACAGCTGAATGATTTTTATAAAGTGGCGGAAGGATATGTGCTAAGATGATGTCGGATATAGGATTGCTGATGTAGGATGTGAAGTTCGCCCGTCTGACGATTACTGTTCAAATAGAGGATCATTGATTAAAGAAAAGAAAATCCGAAATCATACATCTAAAATCATAAATCTCTTTTTGCCATATGTCTCCCTTCGTTGCAGAATACATCGGTTCCATGTTATTGTTGTTGTTAGGTAACAGTGTTGTTGCAAACGTGTTGCTCAGCAAAACAAAAGGTAACAACAGCGGTTTAATTGTGATCGCATTTGGCTGGGCTGTTGCCGTGTTTGTAGGTGTGTACAGCAGTGCCAATAGCAGCGGTGCGCATTTAAATCCTGCCATAACAATTGGTCTTGCAAGCATTGGTAAGTTTGAATGGAGCAGCGTGCCTTCTTATATTCTTGCACAGTTTCTTGGAGCAATGACAGGTTCTTCATTAATGTGGCTGGCGTACAAACAGCATTTCGATGCAACAGAAGATGGCGATGCAAAGCTGGCCGTGTTTTGTAATTCACCGGCAATTCCGAATGTGTTTTACAATTTGGCAACAGAAGTGATCGGAACGTTTGTGTTGATGTTGGGTGCGTTGCTCATCAGTGCACCTGAAACAAAACTTGGTGCATTGGATGCTTTACCTGTTGCATTGCTTGTACTTGGTATTGGTGTGAGTTTGGGCGGACCAACGGGTTATGCCATTAATCCTGCACGTGATCTTGGCCCACGCATGATGCATTTTTTATTGCCGATAAAAAACAAATGCAATAGTAATTGGGGCTATAGCTGGATTCCTGTTGTTGGTCCGGTGACAGGCGCAGTGATTGCTGCATTTGTATTTCAATTGATACAATCGTAGTACCTACGCAACCACTTTCGAAAAAACATACAGACATTCCATTGCAATCTGATTGCTGCGTTCGGTATATTTTTCATTCTGCAGAATAGTATTGTCAAAAGCTTTTGGATCGTTGTACGTGGTGCCAATACGCAGATCACAACCGGGAATGAAGGGACAGTTATCTTCTGCATCAGAGCAAGTCATCACCGCTGCAAAATTTTGTGTGGGATTTACTTCATTGTTGTACACTTTTGAAAAACAGGTTGTGAATTGATCTTCCGCAAAATATACTTCATACACAGGATTAACTGATTCCTCTTTTTTGTTGATGCGGAAACCTGCTGCTGTTAATGCGTTAATGGCATTCGGGTTGAAAGCTGTTGCTTCGGTACCGCCTGAGAAAGTCTGCACATTGGTTACATTGTAATACGCTGCTGCTGTTGCTGCCCATACCTGTCCTAAATGACTGCGGCGTGAGTTATGCGTACAAACATAAATAAGATTGATGGTTTCATTGGCTGACCGCTTTGCTTTGATATAATCAGCAATTTTTTCCAGCAATTGTTTACGTTCTGAAGAGATCTCTTTTAAGTTATTTGCTAAAGCTGTGCAGCGTTCGGTTATTGCCTGGAACATGTGTTACTCTTTTTTGCCTGTTTATTCTGCAATATTACAATGGATAAACGATAGGTATGCCATACCTACTGCAGAAGATAAATTGTGCAGCTTGCTATAAGTATGGCATACCTGGCTGGGCTAAAGAATTAATTTTACATTAGTTGAGTAAAATCACACTGTTCAACTAATTCAACCGGGTAGTGAAAAATAAAAGAGTTGAAGCGGCGATCATTTTCTTCACAGGCTTACTATTGTTGGTTTTTGCCTGGTTTGTGTATGCCGTGTATGAACCTGTGCCCGATCCTGACTCACCACGATTGGAACGGTTGAATGCACTGATCAATACCATCGGACAGTTGCCTTCAGCCATTTTGTTTGGCGGCATAGGACTATTGGTTTGTATGATCGCAGTAAGGAAGTGGAGAAGATGATCATCATTTAATGCAACAACTTATTTTTATTCTTCACATTGTTTTATCAGTTATGACATTCAACGAAGCATTTAATACCTACATTCTGCATCAGAAAGTAATTGGCTGGGGTTTCAGGCAGCCGCATCGTGTAAAATTGCCGAACGGTTATTCCGCCACACCTTGTGGTTATTATACCGAATATGAAAACGGGTATAAGTTAATTGCAAGTGGTGCAAGTATTGGTGAAACAGCTATTCAGGAAGCAATGATCTTAGATCCAAATGATGTACCTATAGCAAGAGATACGGAAGATTTGAGAGAGGTGGAGTGTTGAGTAATGATTTTTGAGGTCACAATTTGTGACCGCAAGTTTACGCATCTCTTCTTTTTTCACGACCAAAAGATTGTAAGAAATAAATGTTGTTCGTGAGACACGAACAACGGCGTTTGGCAACGCAACAACGGCAACAGCATATCCCTGTTCATCATTTCTACAACATCTGAGCATAGGTATGCCATACTTGCAACAGCAAAATAAAACTCAGCAAGCAGCAAAAAGTATGGCATACCTAACAGCACCACAGCTCGCATTGCCGCCATGAAAACGGAACCATGAACCGAGCGTGGCAACAGTTGATGCCATTATATATGCAGCCCGTCTCCAAACCTGTGTTTCCTCATATCAATTAGCTTTTTGGCTGATGATGGTCATGCATGGCCTTTTTTGCGTCGGGTAATTTCGTTGCTTCAAATACTAAAACATGGAAGCAACGATCACTGCAGTACAACCAGAGCAAACTCATCCTGAGAAAACTCAGTACGAGGTTATGGACGGCAACGAGGCCGCCGCTTACATTGCCTATAAGTGCAATGAAGTGTGCGCTATTTATCCCATCACTCCTTCGAGCACCATGGGCGAATGGGCCGATGAATGGAGTGCCAAAGGCATGAAAAATATTTTCGGCACAGTGCCACGTATTATGGAAATGCAGAGTGAAGCAGGTGCTGCAGGTGCCATACACGGTGCATTGCAGGGTGGTGCGTTGGCATCAACATTTACTGCATCGCAAGGTTTGTTGCTGATGATTCCGAACATGTTTAAAATTGCAGGTGAGTTAACACCAACGGTGTTTCATATTGCTGCACGTAGTTTGGCAACGCATGCGCTTTCCATCTTCGGCGATCATAGTGATGTGATGGCGGTGCGTTCTACCGGTTTTGCGATGTTGTTTGGCAACAATCCGCAGGAAGTAATGGATATGGCGTTAATTGCACAAGCTTCTACACTTCGTTCAAGAGTTCCCTTCTTAAATATTTTTGATGGCTTCCGTACTTCGCATGAGTTGAATGAAGTGGAAGTGATCTCCGATGAGATTATTGAACGCATGATTGATATGGAAGCCATTCATGCACATCGCAACCGTGCATTGAATCCCAACAATCCATTCATTCGTGGTACTGCACAAAATCCTGATGTGTATTTCCAGAACAGGGAAGCTGCAAATACCTATCATGCATTGGTGCCATCCATTGTGCAGGAAGTGATGAATGAGTTTGGCGTATTGACAGGACGTAAATATAAATTGTACGAATACTATGGTCATGCACATCCCGATCGTGTAGTGGTGATCATGGGTTCTGCTGCAGGTACTGTAAAAGAAACGGTTGACTATCTAAATAATAATGGTGCGCATGTAGGTATGATCGTGGTGCGTTTGTTCCGTCCGCTGGATGTGGAAGCGTTTATGGCAGTACTGCCGAAGAGTGTGGTAAGTATTGGCGTTCTCGACCGTTGTAAAGAACCAAACGGTATTGGTGAACCATTGTACATGAATGTGGTGAATGCATTGAACGAAGCACAGGAAAATCATCATGCACATGTTATTGGCGGACGTTACGGTTTATCGAGCAAAGAGTTTACGCCTGCTATGGTGAAAGCCGTGTTCCGTGAATTGAAAAAAGAACATCCGAAAAATCACTTTACCATTGGTATTGATGATGATGTTACACATACAAGTTTAGAATACGATAAAACATTTAACCTAGAAGCACAACACCAGTTTCGTGGTTTGTTCTTTGGTTTGGGTGCCGATGGTACAGTGAGCGCCAATAAAAACTCCATCAAGATCATTGGCGATAAAACCAACGATCATGTGCAGGGTTATTTTGTGTACGACTCAAAAAAATCAGGATCGTTAACGGTATCGCATTTACGTTTTGGTGAGAACCCGATCAACTCAACATACCTGGTACAGTCTGCAAACTTTGTAGCCTGTCATCACTTCAACTATTTAACGAAGTATGATATTCTGAAAGAAGCAGAAGAGAATGCGGTATTCCTGTTGAATGCGCCGTATGAAAAAGAAGAACTGTGGAGCAAGCTGCCAAAGAAAATACAGGAAGAGATCGTACATAAGAAATTAAAATTCTATGCCATCAATGCCTACACCGTTGCAAAAGAAGCGGGCATGGGCAACCGTATCAACACCATTCTGCAAACCTGTTTCTTCGCCATCAGTAATGTGTTGCCACGTGAAGAAGCGATTGCAAAAATCAAGGAAGCTATTTATGATAGCTATTGGAAAAAAGGTGAAGCGGTTGTACAGAAGAACTATGATGCGGTGGATAAAACACTTGCTAATTTGTACGAAGTGGATTATGCACAATATACCATCGGCGACAGACCCATTGATGCTGCAGTACCAGCTGAAGCACCTGCGTTTGTAAAAGAAGTCTTAGGAAAAATTATTGCAGGCGAAGGTGATGAATTACCGGTGAGTGCATTTCCTGTTGATGGTACATTCCCAAGCGGAACAACTAAATGGGAGAAACGCAATATTGCAGATGCAGTGCCGGTGTGGGATGCAAGCATGTGTACACAGTGCGGTAAATGTTTTATGATTTGTCCGCATGCAGCTATTCGTCCGAAAGTATACGACAAAGCATTGTTGAACGATGCGCCAGATGGCTGGAAACATGTTGCACCAATTGGTAAAGAGTGGAACAAAGAAACAGAAGCATACACATTACAGGTGTCAACAGAAGATTGTACCGGTTGTACATTGTGCGTTGAGTTCTGTCCCATCACAAGCAAAACGGATCCCGGTCATAAAGCCATCAACATGATGGATAAAACAGATATTCAGGAAAAAGAAAAAGAGAACTGGGATTATTTCTTAAGCATTCCTGAAGTGGATCGTACAAGAGTGAACAAAAACACAGTGAAAGGTTCACAGTTCTTCCAGCCTTTGTTTGAGTTCAGTGGTGCATGTTCCGGTTGCGGTGAAACACCTTACTTAAAACTCTTAACACAATTGTTTGGTGAACGCATGATCGTTGCCAATGCAACAGGTTGTTCATCCATCTTTGGTGGTAACTTACCAACAACACCATGGACAAAAAACAAAGAAGGTGTAGGGCCGGCATGGGCAAACAGTTTGTTTGAAGACAATGCAGAGTTTGGATTGGGCTTAAGTATGGCCAGCAATAAGAAAAAAGAAATGGCTTTGCAGTTGCTCGATGAATTACGTCCGATGGTTGGTGAAGAGTTGGTTGACAAGATCATCAATAATAACGGAACCACTGAAGCTGAGTTAGCAGAGAAACATGAACTGGTGAAAGAACTGAAGCTTCGTTTAAGTCGTGAACGTTCAATGGCTGCATTGAATCTCTTCCATCTTGCAGATTTCTTAGAAGAAAAATCGATCTGGATCATTGGTGGTGATGGTTGGGCTTATGATATTGGTTACGGTGGTTTGGATCATATCCTCAGCACAGGTGAAAATGTAAACATCATGGTGCTCGATACCGAAGTGTACAGCAACACCGGTGGACAAAAATCAAAAGCAACACCTATTGGTGCAAGTGCCAAGTTTAGTGTAAATGGTAAAACAGCAGGTAAGAAAGACCTTGCGATGCAGGCCATTGCACATGGCACCGCTTATGTTGCACAGATAGCAATGGGTGGAAATGATATGCATACTGTGCGTACCATTCTTGAAGCAGAAGCATATCCCGGTCCATCGTTGATCATTGCTTACAGTCATTGTATTGCGCATGGTATTGATATGGCACATGGTGCAGAAGAACAGGATTTTGCAGTGAAGAGTGGTTACTGGCCATTGTTCCACTACAACCCGATGAAACCAAAAGGAGAACGCTTTGTGGTTGATTCAAAAGACCCATCGTTACCATTGAGTGAATTCATGTATCATGAAAACCGTTTCAATGTGATTAAAGCAAAAGATCCTGCATTGGCTGCACGTTTCCTGGAAACAGCAGAAGAAATGAAAGAAGGGAAGTGGCACAGGCTGCAAACATTGAAAGGATTGTAAAGGAGATTAAACCCATATGAATAAAGCAAAGGGAGTTTCGTGAGAAACTCCCTTTAACATTGTATAACGAAGTAGAAGATTATTTTTTTCTCGATGCCAACTCTGCTTTGATCTTTTTCAGATTCATAATGTTCATTAAAGCAATGGGCAGGAACACAACAGGTAAAATAGTTGTTGCTGTAAATCCTTTTTTGGTATATGTATAAACAGCCGAGACTGCCATGATGAGAATCGATACAAGAATAACCGATACAGCAACGGTCATCATTTTAATGTTCTTCTTTAATTCTTCTTCGCTCATTTCTGAGAGTTGTTTTTGTGCCATGAGATTGTTAATAATTATTTTTAGTTAAAGTAAGAAAGATTGAATTTCCTAATGTGCCAGCTCCATTGTTTGTAAGAGTTAATAATTGGTTATTCTTCCAATACAGTGCTTGTGTGGCTTGACCAGAAATAGGTTCCCGTTCTGTTCCACATATATAAATATCCGAGCCAAAAGCTACAATTCCAGTTACTATTGTATTGTTTGATGTGCTTGACAGAATAGTCATCTCTCCATTTTTCCAGTAAACAGCATTGTCCTTTCCATTATTGTAATATCCTCCAATGTACACATCATTGTTTATTACACACAAGCTGGTAGCTTCACTATTAATTGTATCTCCCATAAAATTAACTACTGATCCGTTCTTCCAGTATTTAGCTACTGTTTTATTTTCTGCATTTTTTTCACTCCCGGCTACATACACATCATTCCCGGAAATTGTAATTGCTTTTGCTACCGCATCAAATGTTCCGTTTGACAAAGAAACGGGATTGCCGTTTTTCCAGTATTTCGCAACATTTTTACCGGAAGAATTTCTTTCAGAACCTGCAACATAAACATCATTGTTTGAAATAGCGATGCTAAATGCGTATGCATCATTTGTTCCGGTTGTAAGGTTAACGCTAGTGCCGTTTTTCCAATATTTTGCAATTTGCCATACTCCGGCACTTTCTGCACCAGCTATATACACATCATTTTTATCAACAGTCATTGAGTACACAAATGCAAGTCTTGAACCATCAGTAAGATTAACTTGGTTTCCATTTTTCCAGTATTTTACAATATCATGTTGGCTGGTACTTTCTGTTCCTGCAACATAAATATCTTCTCCCGAAACAAAAATGGATGCTACATATGCTCTGGTGGTGCCTTTTGTTAATTCTGTCGCAACGCCGTTTTTCCAGTATTTGGCTATGGCATTACTTCCCATCATCGTATGGCCTGCAACATAAACGTCTTTCACGGATGGAGGAGGTTCTGGTTGAGGGTTCTTTTTTTTCTTGCAAGCTATTGAACCGCTAAGAACTAATAATAGAAATGAAATAAGTATCAAAAATCTACTCATACGAGGTGTTTTAAAGTAAGTAATAAGGTTGTGGCTTACGCTCCAAACTGCCGCAAATGATGGTCAAGATGTTTCCACATACTCTTGCCCCATTGTTCGGCCGTCATCTTTCCAAAGAAGGGATGTACTTTATCGCCAACACCTGCTGCACCTTTTTCATGAAAAGCTTTGGTAATGGAAAGCATCTCGGCTTTTTCTTTTTCGAAATCACGTTCGTCCTTTACAATAAAGTTAGGGGCAGTGGGCAAACTTTGCCTGTATGGTTTTGAGTTGTATAAAATGGGACGAAACAGCCAGCCGATATAACTGATGGGATTACGCTTCAATGGTTTGCTCGTGAGCGGAACTTTATACGCTTCCTTGCAATGGGTGAGCATTTGTGCTGCTGTCATTTTTCCCCACTGACGTTGATGGTGGATGGTTAAGTTTTGCAGACGTTGCTGAATCTCTTCAAACGCCTGTTTATCGAACATGTTTTTTATTTCCATTTGCTGATGATTTCATCCTGCGCAAAATACGGAATTGTATCATCACTGTTTTGTTCTTCCTGGTTCCAGTAGGCAAGTGTAACAACCTGTCCGCTTTTTGTTTTCAACAAACGACCGAAAATAGCATTGGTAGGATTGAATGTTACATCGGTAACACCAACGGTAAAAGTTGATGGAGGCGGCGGTGCTTCAACAACAGGCGGAGCTTCTTCGCCTTCAACCGGTTTTGGTGCAGGCGCAGCTTTTGGTGGAGGAGATGCCACCACTACAACTGTATAACGATTCTGTTCAAGTAAGTTTTTTAAAAAGGCTACACGTTCAGGCGATGCATTCTTTTCTACGATCGCACACTTCACGCCATCCAGCTCTTCAAACTCATGATTTTTATTAATAGCCATAATAAGTACGATTTACGAAGTACAAAGTACGATCTCAAAAATTATTTCAACAACGAGTAAATATATTCATAAGCACCGCTGATGATGCCGGTAACAACAATGCCTGCCACACAAACAAACATGGAGATTTTCGGACTCCAGTTGAGTGCTACTCTTTCAACAGGTGTTTCATTTGCATCCATAAACATGGCTTTGATGATGCGCAGGTAGTAATACAACGATAGAACCATGTTCAACGCTGCAACAATAATGAGCAGGTAATTGCCTTTGCTTGCTCCACCCAAAAGCAAAAAGAATTTACCAAAGAAACCTGCAGTCGGCGGAATACCGGCTAATGAAAATAAAGCAACTGCCAATACCCATGTAAGTGCTGGATTGGTTTTGTAAAATCCTTTGTAATCATCAATATTTTCTTTGCCGCTTGCTTCACTCACTACATTGATCACTGCAAAGGCAGCAAGGTTTGAGAATAAATACACCAATACAAAATAAATAATCGAACTGTAGCTTTCAGCATTAGCACCTGACATGCCAACTAAAATAAAACCAACCTGCGATATAGAAGAAAAGGCAAGAAAGCGTTTGATGTTTTGCTGACGGATGGCAAAGAGGTTACCAACGATCATTGATAATACAGCCAGCACAGCAACAATATTGTACCACTGAAACAGAAGCTTGCTGAATACAGTAAACAACACACTCGTCATTACAAACAACATACTGCCTTTTGAAATAACGGAGAGATAAGATGTAACAGCAACAGGCGCACCTTCGTATACGTCGGCTGTCCATAAATGAAAAGGCACTGCAGATATTTTAAAACCAAAACCTGCAATGATGAGTATAAAACCAAACAGGAACAAGGGATTTTCAGAAGCTGCTGCGGTAATTTCGGCAAAGCCAACAGAACCAACCATGCCATAGATCATGGAAATACCAAACAGTAATAAACCCGATGCAAAAGCCGAGCTCATGATGTATTTCATCGCCGCTTCAGAAGAACGTTTTTTATCGAGATCGAAATTCGCCAATGCTGCCAATGGAATACTTGCCAGTTCAAGACCAACATAAAACATCAGCAGGTTGCTGCTGCTCAACATAAAATACATGCCTAATAATGTAGAAAGCATGAGTACATAAAACTCAATCGCATGTTTATGTTTCAATAACCAGTTATATGCTTGTAATGAAATGAGCAATGTGCCGAGGTTGAGAATGTTTTTTTCCAAACGCAACAGATCGTTGGTTTGATACATATCGCCAAACAGCGTTCCTTTTTCTTTAAAAAAGAAACCCGCTGCCAGGTTAATGACCAATAATATATTGATGAGGGACAGAACTGTTTTACCGTTCCATTCCTTTGCACTCAGTTTTACAAATAGCAACACGAAGATGATTGCTGTTAACAGCAGTTCCTGTTGCAGTAAAAGAAAAAAGTTACTCATAGCTTCGTTTACTTTATCGATCCGATCTTTTGCATCAGCACTTCTGTTCCGGGATTGATGAGATCCGTTAACCAGAATGGTGCAATGCCCATGATTAAAATTCCTGCCAGTAATACAATTGCAGCTGTACGTTCGTGCCAGCCTGCATCACTTAAACTTACATGTTCGTTGTTGCTTATTGGTCCCATAATGCTGGAACCAACTGCACGCAAAATATAAACAGCTGTTACAACAATCGATGCACATGCAACAATAGTTGCAGTATGATAAAATGCACCTGCCCGTTGCCAGCTACCCATGAACACCGTCATCTCCGCAACAAACCCACTTAAACCAGGTAAGCCAAGCGAACACAAACCTGCAATGACAAACACCGATGAAATAAATGGCATCACTTTTAACAAGCCGCCGAGTTGTGCCACCTGTCGTGTATGTGTACGGTCGTAGATCATACCGATCACAGCGAAGAAAAGAGCCGTCATTAAACCATGACTTACCATTTGCAACACAGCACCATTAATGGCTGTCTTCGTCAGCATACCAATACCCAGCAATACAAATCCGCAGTGACTAACCGATGAATACGCATTGATGTATTTAAGATCGGTCTGCATCATGGTCGCAAATGCGCCATACAGAATAGCGATACATGCAAGGATGATGATGATGGTTGAATAATGTTGTGCTGCATCAGGCATGAGCCATGTTGCCACACGTAAACAACCGTAACCTCCAAGCTTCATGGAGATACCTGCTAAGAACATCGACGCTGCTGTTGGTGCACTGGAGTGACCATCGGGCACCCATGTATGAAATGGAAACAATGCAGTGAATATGCCAAAGCCGATGAATGCAAATGGGAAGAAGAATCGTTGCAGATCGGTTGCTAACGGATTTGTTGCAAGTTTTACAATATCGAACGTATGTGTGCCATCAACATTGCTGTTGAAGAACAAACCTGCAAGTCCGACAAATACCAATGCAGAACCTGCCATCAACATCAACGCAAGCTTTAATGCACTGTATTCTTTTTTACCGCTGCCCCAGATACCGATGAGTAAGAACTTTGGTATTACTGCTACTTCCAGGAAGAAGAACATCAGGAAAATATCGAGCGATAAAAAGAAACCGTATGCACCTAAACTTAAAAACAACAGCAGGAAGAAAAATTCTTTGTACAGCTTTTCCTGTTTCCACGAAACCAACACACCTGCAAGTACAACAAACGAAGTGAGCAATATCATCGCAACAGAAATACCATCCACGCCCACATGGTAATGAATTTTTAATGCATGATACCAGCTGTGATCATGTTCAAACAAATAAGCTGCGTTGTTTACAGCACGTTCGCTAAGAAATTGCATCAATAAGTAAATACTCATTCCAAGTTGTGCAACAGCACCTGCTAATGCAACACTGCGTACCTGCTGTTGACCTTTCACCAGCAATACCAGCAGTGAAAACACAAGGGGCAATATGAGTAGTAAAGAAAGGTTCATAGTTATGGTTTCCAGATGTAAATAAATATGATCACGAGTGCAGCAATTCCACCAAAGAAATACAACAGGTAGTTCTGCACTTTACCGGATTGCAACGATTTAATCAGGTTCGATAGCCATCCTGTTGCTGCAGCAATACTATTCATCAACCCATCAACAATATTTTTATCGATCCATGCCGCAGGACGACCAATCAGATTGAACACAAGTTTTTTGGTGATGAATAAATAGAGTTCATCAATATAGAATTTTTTCGATGCAGCTTTGTATAAACCGCCCAATGATGTTGCCAAACGTTGCGGCTTATCGTTTGCTGTTTTGTACAACCACATAGCCAACAAAATACCGCCAATACCTAATGCAAGCGGTGCTAATGCAAAGCTGAGATGAAATTCGGAAGGCAAGGCTTTGCCATCACTTGAAACATATTCACCAAAATGGATAAAGCCTGCAGCGATACTGCATACAGCTAATAAGATCAAAGGAAGTTTCATGGAAAATGTTCCTTCGCCGTGATGATCATGTGCATCAGCTTCTTTGTTCCAGAAGATAGAGAAATACAAACGGAACATATAAAAAGCAGTGAGTCCGGATGTAAGTAAAGCGATCACATACACAACCATGCTTTTGTTATACGCTGCCAACAGAATTTCTTCTTTACTGAAGAAACCTGCAAATGGCCAGATGCCGGCAATAGCTAAACAGGCAATTAAGAAACTGATATGTGTAATGGGCATCAACTTGCGTAAGCCACCCATATCTTTCATTTCATTACTGTGCACTAAATGAATAACAGCACCTGCGCCAAGGAACAACAACGATTTAAAGAAGGCATGTGTAAACAAATGAAACATGGCAGCAGTATAACCCAGTCCATTTTCTCCACTATAACCACTAACACCAAGTGCAAACATCATGTAACCGATCTGGCTCATGGTAGAGTAGGCGAGTACACGTTTAATATCTGTTTGCGTACAGGCAATGATGGCTGCAAACAAAGCAGACGTAACACCAATGATGGTAACAACAGTTAATGCATCGGTGTTGATGGAGAATACAGGAAATAATCTTGCAACAAGAAACACACCGGCCACCACCATCGTTGCTGCGTGGATCAATGCAGAAACAGGCGTTGGGCCTTCCATGGCATCGGGTAACCAGATGTGTAACGGAAACATGGCACTCTTACCTGCACCACCCATGAACACCATCACCAATCCCCATGTTAATGCAGAGATGCCAATGAATGAAGCAGAGGTGATAGCTAAGAATTGTGAAGATTGTTGTGTAGTTAAATTTTGAATAATGGTATTGAAGTCTAAGCTTTCACCATAAAATGCAAGGATCAATATACCGATGAGAAAACCAAGATCGGCAAAGCGTGTTACAATGAATGCTTTTTTTGATGCAGCAACTGCCGATGGTTTCTGGAAGTAGTAACCGATGAGTAAATAAGAGGAAGCACCAACCAACTCCCAGAACATGTAGATCTGGAAAAGATTGGATGATACCACCAGACCCAGCATCGAAAACGTAAATAAACCAAGAAAGGAATAGTAAGTGGCAAATCGTTCTTCGCCTTTCATATAACCGAGACTGAAGATGTGCACCATCAGCGAAACAAAGGTTACCACCACGAGCATCATCACCGAAATAGGATCGAGCATAATGCCCATATCAATCGAAACATTTTCGCTGAACGTAAGCCAAGTATAGTTTAATGCAGTGATGCTTTGATAAGCATCTCCAACTTTGCCATTCACAAAAAAGTATTGGTAAGCAGTGTAAAGCGACAGTACTGTTGCGATCAATAAAAACAATGTGGCAATAATACCGGCCGACCGGTTAAAATACTTTCGCCCAAACAAACCCAGCAATACAAATGCTGCCAGGGGCAAAAGCGGAATAAGAGCAATGTATGATGAGTAGTTCATATGCCTCACCCTCGTTCCCTCTCCGTTAGAGAGGGAGGCCGGGCTTTTATTTTTTTATTGAACAATAGTTTTTAAACATTTCATCTATTCTTTTCATTCAGCGACTGTCTATTTAATTTAAGTCGTTCATAAACTAGGCTTGTGCCATGCCTTTCTCACCCTTTGGGGGAGTTAGAGGGGGCCGCCTAGTATTTCATATCAGTTGCATCTTCCACATCAATGGATTTATGACTGCGGTAAAGATTAATAATGATGGCAATTGCTACAGCTGCTTCGGCTGCAGCGATGGTTACAATAAATATGGTAAAGAAGATGCCGTCTAATTTTTCGGGATAGAGATATTTATTAAACACCACGAAGTTGATGTTAACGCTGTTCAGAATAAGTTCAATCGCCATCAGCATCGTAATCATGTTACGTCGTGTAAACAAACCATACATGCCGATAAAGAACAGCGCTGTGCTGACGAATAAAATATGTGAAACGGGTATGTCGCTCATTTTTCTTCGGGTTTTGTTTTAAGGGCAATCACAATACAACCAACCATAGCCGCAAGGAGTAAAATACTTACTACCTCAAACGGCAATGCATAACCGCCTTGTTGTGTATTGAGCATGGCATTACCAATGCGGGCCACATCGTTATCGAACGGTTGATCGATTGTTGGAAATCCATATTGATCGATAAGTAAATAGGTAAACGCAAAACCAAACACTACAGCCAATGCGCCTGCAACAGTTCGCAGCAGCGGCGCTTTCGGCATTTCTTTTCCTGATTGCTGCGTAAGAAATATCGAAAAGATGATGAGTACAACGATGCCGCCGACATATACAACAATCTGTACGGCAGCAATGAACTGCACATCCATCCAGAAATAAAGTGCGGCAATACCAATGAGTGAAAATAACAACCAGATCGCCGAACGAAAGATCTTACGGCTGGTTACCGATAAAACACCCATGCTCAGAATAAATGCTGAGATGAGATAAAATATAATTTGTGATGCAGTCATGGCCTCATCCTCGGTCTCCCGCAAGGCGGGAGAGGCCGAGCTGTTATTTTTTAGTTTAACAATAGTAATTAAGCATTTCAACTTTTGTTTTTCATTCGGCAGCTAACTATTTATTTACATCTTCAAATAGCTGGCTTTGTGCGTTGATCTCCTCCCTTTCAGGGGAGGCTGGGTGGGGTTATTCAACTCCCGCCCTAATCTTCGAACCAGGCTTATTCAATGTTTTCGTCAACTGACTTCTATCAAACACACTATGTTCAAATGTTTGTGCCATTTTAATTGCACCTGTGGGACAAGCTTCCACACACAAATTGCACATGGTGCACAGTTCAAGATGATACACAAATGTGTCGATGGCTTTTTTCTTCTTGCCTGTTTCTGCATCCACATCAAACTTAGTAATGATCTTGATGGTTGCATTGGGACAAGCCAGTTCACAAGCTGTACAACCTGTACATGCATGTTCATTGTTCTCATCATGTATCATCACCACTTCGCCTTTGAAGCGTTCGGGTAACACCAATGTATCCCTGTTATCAGGATACTGTTGTGTAATAATTTCTTTGTGATGTGTGAAATAGTAACCGGTACGTTTCATACCAGTTGCCAGCGATTTCACCGCACCCCAGATGTCTTGTATGTATTTTTTTAAAAACATAAGCCCCTAACCCCTAAAGGGGAATTATTTTATAGTTTACTATTCAAAATCTTTGTCACACATTTAATAAAACTCATTCAAAAATCAGGTTCTTGCCTTACTCCCCTTTAGGGGGTGGGGGCTTCAAAAATGCCAACCCATAATTGCAATCAACGTCACCAGTAGTAAGTTGAACATACTGATGGGTAATAAATATTTCCATTCGAGATTCAATAACTGATCAATACGTAAACGTGGAAATGTCCAGCGAAACCACATGATCAGAAATATTAAAGCGAATGTTTTTCCAAAAAACCAGATGCTTGAAGGAATCCAATCCATCACGCCATTAAAAGCCGTCCAGTTACCAATATGAAACGGCATCCATCCACCAAGGAAAAGTGTTGCACCAATGGCACAAACAATAAACACATTTGCATATTCAGCTAAGAAGAAGAGTGCGAATTTCATTCCTGAATATTCCGTATGAAATCCTGCAGTTAATTCACTTTCTGCTTCTGCCATATCAAATGGCGCACGGTTTGTTTCGGCGGTAACAGCAATAATGAAAATGATAAATGCAATGATGGCAGGTATATGTCCTTTAAACAACCACCATCCGTTTTCCTGTGCCTGTATAATATCGCTGATGCGTAAGCTACCTGTTAACACAACAATGGCAAGTACTGCAAGACCGGCCGACAATTCATAGCTTACGATCTGTGCACCGCTGCGCATGGCACCAAGCAAAGAATATTTATTATTACTCGCCCAGCCTGCCATTAAAATACTGATGACGGAAATAGATGATACAGCAGAGATATACAAAACACCAATGTTCAAATCCCACAGTTGAAAGTCTTTTGCAAAAGCAAGAGGTGCAAGCAATAGCATAGCAACGATCATAGCGACGAACGGTGCTACATTGAACAACAATTTATCTGCACCGCCTGGCGTCATTCCTTCTTTCACCAATAATTTCAATGTATCTGCCAATGATTGAAACATTCCTTTTGGTCCTACACGATTAGGTCCTAAACGGATTTGCATCCATGCCGATACTTTCCGTTCCATGATCACCAATACAAGACCAAGTGTGGCAAATAACCCGATCACTGCTACACCTGCAATAACCATTTCAAGCACCACTGCCCATGTTGCACCAACCTGTTCATTAAGCCAGAGATCAATATTTGCTGCTATGTTACTTAAGCTCCACATGTATGTTTATTTAGTCATCTGTATTAATTCTGTTCGTCTTTTGTTGCGTCGCACACTTGTACGTTTTATTTTCTATTCGTCATGATCTTCAAATAAGTTAGCCATGTGTGTTGCTGGCCTCCCTTTCAGGGGAGGTCGGGTGGGGGTCATCTGTCAATATCCGGTATCACCAGATCCAACGTTCCCATTGCTGCAATTAAGTCACCGATCTTTCCACCTTTTGCCATTCTGTTTAATATGGAAAGATTGGAGAAACCCGGTGAACGGAATTTGATACGATAAGGAGTTGTGCCACCTTCACTCACAATGTACACTCCCAACTCACCACGTGCTGTTTCAGCTTTGCTATAGAATTCGCCTTTTGGTAATTTCAATACAGCTTTTGTTTTTGCCTGGAAATCGCCTTCAGGAATATTATCGATCAATTGTTCAATGATGCTAATCGATTGGTTCATTTCACGCACACGAACCATGTAACGTGCAAATGAATCGCAACCGGTTTCCAGTATTTCATCAAATTGCAGCTTATCATAAATTTCGTAAGGGTAATGCTTGCGTACGTCGCAACTTACACCGCTTCCTCTTGCTACCGGTCCTGTGCAACCGTAGGAGATCGCATCTTCTGCTGAAATAATTCCCACTCCCTTCATACGATTCTGGAAAATAACATTGCCGGTTACCATCTCATCATACTCATGCACTTTGCTTTTATATAACTGCAGAAAATCTTTTACTCTCCGTTGAAAGTTTGGATGAAGATCATGCATCACACCACCGGGCACCATGTAGTTCATCGTTAAGCGTGCACCACATGTTTCTTCCATAATATCGTTGATGCTTTCCCGTTCACGAAACGCATGAAAGAAAGGAGTGAACGCACCGAGATCCATTGCCATTGCTCCCCACCACAATTCATGCGAAGCAATACGGGTAAGTTCATCCATCAATACACGTATCACCTGTGCACGTGGCGGTACTTCTAATTGTAAACCTTTCTCAACACACATAGCACAAGCGTGGTTGTTGATGTGTGCAGAAAGATAATCCATGCGGCTTGTTACATAAATGAACTGGCGATAGGTAAGGCTCTCACACATTTTTTCAATGGAGCGATGAATGTAGCCGAGATGCGGTTCTACATTCTTGATGGTTTCGCCATTGAGCGTAACAACCAAATGCAACACGCCGTGTGTGGCAGGGTGTTGTGGTCCCATGTTAATAATCAAATCGCCTTCCGTTGTTGTGCCTACTTCTTCAAACATAAATTATAGTCTGATCATGTTAATCGGATCTTCAAAATCCTTGAGCAATGGTTTCTTTCCCTCCCAACCATCAGGTAATATCAGCAAACGCAGATCGGGATGGTTCATGAAATTCACACCAAACAATTCATACACTTCACGTTCATGAAACTCTGCTGTGCGCCAGATATGTGCAACCGATTCTATTTCGGAATTGTTACGATCAAGTTTTGCTTTTACAACAAGCTCGTGTTTGTATATGGTTGAACGGAGGTGATACACCATCGTAAGATGTGTTTTCCAATCAACACAGGTTAAGCAAAACAGGAAATTAAATTGCAGTGCAGGATCAGTACGCAAGCTTTGTGCAAACGATAACCAGTTTGTTGCTTCTATATTTACAGTGAGCCAGCCGTTTGCATCTGCTTCATCTATTATTGCAGTTGCTGCTAACTCGCTGATGCCTGTCTTTAGTTCTTCGTTCGTCATACGCTTTCTTTTCCTTCTCTTATTTGTTCACGGGTTAAACCCATTTTTATTTTTTGCTGCAACGATATCAATGCATGTAACAATGCTTCAGGTCGTGGCGGACAACCGGCCACATACACATCAACGGGTATCACATGATCGGCTCCCTTTACAACAGAGTAAGTATTATAAAAGAAAGGACCACCGCTGATAGCACATGCGCCCATTGCAATAACATATTTGGGATCGGCCATTTGATCGTACAAACGTTTCAGCACAGGTGCCATTTTGTTTACGATAGTACCTGCTATAATAATTACATCGGCCTGGCGTGGTGTGGCTCTTGCTACTTCAAATCCAAAACGGGAAAAATCATATTTGGCACCAGCGGTACTCATCATTTCAATACCACAGCAACTGGTAGCAAATGTTAATGGCCATAGTGAATTGGAGCGTGCCCAGTTGATCACATCGTCGAGTTTACTAAGGACAATTCCGCCACCGGGTGTTTCATGTATTTCTCCGGGAAAATCACTTGCTTTTTGTTGTTGTGTTATCATCCGGTACTGTTTGTAAATGTTATTTCCATTTCAACGCACCTTTTTTATGTGCGTATAAAAAGCCCATGAATAAAATGAAAAAGAAAATAATGATTTCAACAAGGGCAAGCATGCCTACTTTTTTAGCAGCTACTGCCCAAGGATATAAAAAGATCAACTCGACATCGAAGATCAAAAAGAGAAGTGCAAATAAATAATAGCCAACATTGAACTGAACCCAGCTTGGCCCACGGGTAGGGATACCGCTTTCATATGGCTCGGCTTTCTGTTTATTCTTTGTGGCTTTGGTTACCACTTTCGCAATCAGAATAGCACCGGCCGAAAAAGCAATGGCAGCAAGAATCAAAACAATGAGTGAGGCAGCACCCATATACGTTTGGTTTGTTTGAAGATTTAATATACATCATTTATTGAATCCGCAATTATGCTATGCATAAAAGTTATTCAGATTTAAATAAAGTAATGTATGAATTGCGAGGTGAAGGTCGATGCTGTACAATTTTCAATTATTGATCAGCATCATACAAAAAACTGTTTCACCTCACAATCCGCATCATCAATTAACCATAAAGTTCCTGGTGAATAGTTTTTCTATCGTAGCCCATTTCCATGATGCGTTTTTTTGTTTCATCGATCATGGCTTTCCATCCGCAAAGGAAAAAACTTGCTTCCTGTTTGCTTGCACATAATTCTTCGTAGATAGGATGTACATAACCTTTACGGCCATCCCATTCTTCTCTGGAGAGCGTTGGTATATAATGGAAGCTTGGTAATTCTTCTTGTAATTGCGCCAGTTCATCAAAATACAACAGATCTGTTTTTTTGCGTGTGCCAAACAACAGGTAAATATTTTTATGCTCAATGTTGTGCATTTTAATATACTGCGACATACTGCGGAATGGTGCAATGCCTGTACCTGTGCAGATGAAGAAAATATCTTTTTCGATTTTTTCTGGTAATGTAAATACACCCATTGCTCCACGAACAGGTATTTGTGTACCAACAACCGCATTGGCAAACAACCAGGTTGTACCTGCACCTTGTTCGTTTAACACAATTAATAGTTCAAACACATTTGTACCATCGGGGGGCGATGCAATACTGTAACTGCGTAAGCGTTTGCTTTGTTGTTCGTGAATTGGAAATTCGAGTTGTACAAATTGGCCGGGTTTAAAATCAAATACATCAATTTCGGCAAGCTGTATCCAGTATCGTTTTGTGTTAGGGGTTTCATCCACTATACGGATGATTGTACCTGTTCGCCAGGGTTGTAGCGCCATTCTTTTCAGTTTTAATGCTCCAAATTATTTTATCTGCCGCTATAAACCAACCTTTTTTTGCGGAATCGAGTGCGTGGTGATGACGATCATTTTTCTTGCCGCTTTGAAGAACCCAATTACTGATATTGGTTAGGAAAATGTACTAAAAGAACTGCCGGATGTCGAAATATGAACATAGCGAAATGAAAGTTTGCTGAAGTTTGATTTTGAAAATAGAAGGTGCCGGTTTTTGTAGGGGGCTGTGAGGATGGAACTTTTTAAAACCACTCGGCTTATCGAACATTGCTATTCGGGCAATTTCACAATCGGACAATTAGTATATGCAGAAAAGGCCTGTTGGGGTGGGTTTTTCCTGATTTTTAACCCGATTGAACCAGGCAACGAGAGGTTTTCCTGCTTTTTTCCACCAATTTGAAAAATAGCCCTTTACAAATTGGCAATTCATTCGCCCACACTTACCTTTGCGGCCAGTTTTCAAAACCATACTATTTAAATAACACTCAATATGGCCAATACTGGTAAGGTAAAACAGGTTATCGGTGCCGTTGTAGACGTTCAGTTCAACGGTCAACTCCCCGAAATTTACAGCGCTCTTGAACTTAAACGCCCCAATGGTGATGTACTCGTAATGGAAGTACAACAACACCTTGGTGAAGACAGCGTTCGTACGATCGCAATGGATGGTACAGAAGGTCTCGTTCGTGGTATGGAAGTGACTGATACCGGTAAAAACATCCTGATGCCTACTGGTGAGGCGATCAATGGTCGTTTATTTAATGTAACTGGTGATGCCATCGATGGTTTGCCACAGGTGAGCAAAGCCAATGGTCGTGCGATCCACGCAAAACCACCGGCTTTCGAACAACTTTCTACAGCCAGTGAAGTACTTTTCACCGGTATTAAAGTAATTGACTTGATCGAACCTTATGCAAAAGGTGGTAAGATCGGTCTGTTTGGTGGTGCGGGTGTAGGTAAAACCGTATTGATCCAGGAATTGATCAACAATATCGCAAAAGGTTATGGTGGTCTTTCTGTATTTGCAGGTGTGGGTGAGCGTACTCGTGAAGGAAACGATCTGTTGCGTGAAATGATTGAAGCGGGCATCATGAAATATGGTGACAACTTCAAACACAGCATGGAAGAAGGTGGTTGGGATCTGACAAAAGTGGATATGGAAGGATTGAAAGAATCAAAAGCAACCTTCGTATTCGGTCAGATGAACGAACCTCCGGGTGCACGTGCTCGTGTGGCATTGAGTGGTTTGACAATCGCTGAGTATTTCCGTGATGGCGATGGTACCGGTAAAGGAAAAGATATCTTGTTCTTCGTTGATAATATCTTCCGTTTCACACAGGCAGGTTCTGAAGTATCTGCGTTGTTAGGCCGTATGCCTTCAGCGGTAGGTTATCAGCCAACACTTGCAACTGAAATGGGATTGATGCAGGAGCGTATCACTTCAACTCGTAACGGTTCAATTACCTCTGTACAGGCGGTATATGTACCTGCGGATGATTTGACCGATCCGGCGCCTGCAACAACATTTGCTCACTTAGATGCTACTACGGTATTGGATCGTAAGATCGCTGACTTAGGTATCTATCCTGCGGTAAGTCCGTTGGAATCTACTTCACGTATCCTTACTCCTGCTATTGTGGGTGAAGCACACTATAACACTGCAAACCGTGTGAAGTTGATCCTTCAACGTTACAAGGAATTGCAGGATATCATCGCTATCCTTGGTATGGATGAATTGAGCGAAGAAGATAAAATGACTGTATTCCGTGCTCGTAAAGTACAGCGTTTCCTTTCTCAGCCATTCCACGTAGCGGAAGCGTTTACCGGTTTGAAAGGTGTATTCGTAAGCATCGAAGACACGATCCGTGGCTTTAACATGATCATGGATGGTGAAGTAGATGAATATCCAGAAGCATCATTCAACCTTGTTGGTACAATTGAAGATGCTATCGAAAAAGGTAAGAAGTTAATGGCAGCGGCAAAGGGATAAGAAAGTTTATAGTTTATAGTTTATTGTTGGCTTCGTTGTTTAACAGGAACTAGAAACTAAAAACCACAAACTAGAAACAACAATGAATTTAGAAATATTAACTCCTCTCGGAAAAACATACAGCGGCGAAGTGAACGGTGTTCAGTTGCCGGGTGTTGATGGTAGTTTTGAAGTGCTTGATAACCACGCTCCGATGGTGAGTGCATTGAAAGCAGGTCAGTTGAAAGTGTTACTGGAGAAGAACCGCACCGAATCGTATAAGATACAGGGTGGTTTTGTAGAAGTGCTGAACAATAAAGTAACAGTGCTTGTAGAAGGAAGTGAAGCTGTGTAAACAGGTTTAGATAAATTTAGAAAGGTCCCGTCAAAAAAATTGACGGGATTTTTTTATCTTACAATAAATAGCTCAACATGAAATACATCCTCTTCCTCATCTTTATTAGCTCCACTGATATTTGCAATGCGCAAACTCAACGTATCAAAGACCTGATACCTGAAGGTGGTGACATTAATGCATCGCAGTATACAAAAGCACAGGAAGTAAGGATGCGGCAATCGATTACTTTAGATAATGCTGGTGAAAAGATTCTGCTGCATTTGAATGGTAAACCGCACATTCTTAAAGGGACAGCCCCGATGTTGTACCTTGTTGAGCCGCATAAAATAAAATGCATGGACATTGTAACTGATGAAAAAAAGATTGCAGACTATACGAGAGATACAAGTATTAAGAAACTGATCATAATAGAAACAAAAGAGTAAAATCGTTCAAGTTCCCGCTTAACTGGCGGAATTTTTATTTTATGTAATCTCATCATTCCCTGCATCCATCGTTCATAAAACAATTGTTTATGAAAACGAAATGGCTGCAATTTCTTCTTTATTTTCTCCCTATTACATTAGTTGCTCAATCCGTAAAACGTGTTCCTGTTGAAACAAAAATGGAACAGGTAACGGTGTTTACCAAAGGAGCACAGGTAAAACGAACCGGAAAACAAATGATCAGTACCGGTAAACAGGAGATCGTATTCACTGGTATTTCCACCGATATTGAAAAGCAGAGTGTGCAGGTAAAAGCCGATGGCAAGCTCATTATTTTATCGGTACGTGTACAAAGAGATTATTTAAAGGAGCAGGAAGTAAGAGAGGAAATCAAACAACTGCAGGAAAAAGTTAGTGCACTCAACGATAAGATCAGCATTACCGGTAAAACACTGGATGTATTTAAGCAGGAAGAAACGATGCTGATCAAGAATCAACAGATCGCAGGTTCAACAGTTACGCTTAAACCGGAAGAGTTGCGGCAGGCACTCGATTTTCAACGGCAACGCTTAACCGAAGTGTTGAAACAACAACTTGCCTTGCAAAAAGAAATGGAAGAGCTGAATAAAGACCGCAACAAGTTGAACAATCAACTGGCAGAAATGAACCGCAAGTTTGATCTTTCAACCAATGAAATTGTGGTATTGGCCGATGTAAAAGAAACAGCAACAGTTCCTTTCGAGATAACCTATCTCGTACAAAAAGCAGGTTGGTATCCTACGTATAATATCCGTGTAAAAGATGTAGCGAGTAATCTTCAACTGGAGATGAATGCCAATGTGTACCAGACAAGTGGTGAAAACTGGAACAACATCAAGCTTGTTTTATCAACCGGTAATCCCAATGAAAATAATTCGAAGCCGTTGATCAATCCCTGGTTTATTTCTTACACGAATCAACAGGTGAATAATTATATGAAGCAATGGATGATTGGCGGCAGTGATAAAATGTTGATGGGAAGAGTTACAGACGACAAAGGTGCTCCTGTGTCGAGCGCCAGTGTTGTAATTAAAGGAACCACACAAGGAACAACAACTGATGCCAATGGATTTTATCGCCTTAACAGTAATGCTGCTGTACAAACATTGTTGATCTCTTCAGTTGGTTTTGAACAATACGAATTTGCCGGCGGTAAAGGTTTTGCTAATGTTTCACTGACGCCAATTAATAGCAGTTTAAGTGAAGTTGTTGTAATTGGTTATGGGGCCTCTGATGGATACGTGGCCGGAAGCGCTCCGGGCTTAGCCAAGAAAGAAGCAAAATCTAAGTCAAATTCAATTCCTTTACAGGTTCTCACAACATTCCAGCCTATCACCACCCAATACGAAATACAGGAAATTGCAACAGTCAATAATGATGGTAAAATAAATACCATCAGCATCAATGAAAAAGGCATCGATGCCTACTATGAATATTATACAGCACCAAAGCTGGATGAAGCAGCTTATCTCACTGCCAAACTCATCAACTGGCAGGATCTGAATTTAATTCCCGGCGAAACAAATTTATTTTACGAAGGAACATTCCTCGGCAAATCTTACCTCGATCTGTCGACAGATTCTGATACCTTATCACTTTCATTGGGTGTTGATAAAGGCATCACCGTAAAAAGAACAGTGTTAAAAGAATTCAGCAACAAAAAATTTCTCGGCAGCAACCGTACCGATACAAAGCAATTTGAAATTGTAGTACGCAACAACAAAAATGTACCGGTGAATATTATTGTGGAAGATGTGTTCCCAATTTCTACATTAAAAGAAATTGAAGTGGACGACTTGAAATACGATGGAGGCAAACTGAATGATGAAACAAAGATCGTTACCTGGTCGTACACAATCGATCCCAAACAAACAAAGAAAATGGAGCTGCGGTACAGTGTAAAATATCCAAAGGAAAAGAAACTGCAACTTGATTGATGAAAACAGTGAACCACGAAGGCACGAAGACAGGAAGATGCACAAAGAGAAAATGTATTCTTCGTGTTCCTTAGTGACTTTGCGCCTTCGTGGTTCAAAAACTTCCTTTGCAGCAGCGTCTTTTTCTGCATCTTTCCTATCTTCACGCACTTCAAAATTCAATGATATGCGCAGGATCATCAGTGGTATTCAGCAGGTAGGTATCGGTGTTACAAATGCCGATGAAGCTTTTGTATGGTATAACAAACATTTCGGAGCAGATGTGGTGGTGTTTAAGGATGCAGCACGTGCTGAACTGATGAAACGTTATACTGGCGGCGAAGGTCATGAGCGTTATGCTATTCTTGCTATTAACATGCAAGGTGGTGGTGGTTTTGAAATATGGGAATACCGCAGTCGTAAATCGCAACCGGCTGCATTTGAAGTACAGCTTGGCGATACAGGCATTTACATCATCAAAATAAAATGTAAGAATGTAAAAGCTGCTTATGCTGAATATCAGAAAGCAGGATTGAATCTGTTAAGTGCACCAAAGGAAAATCCTGGCGGCATTGAATCCTTCTTTTTAAAAGATCCTTATGGAAATATTTTTGAAGTAATGGCCGATGACAACTGGTTTGGTGATACAGGAAGATATACCGGAGGTGTATGTGGTGTTACTATTGGTGTTTCATCTATTGCGAAAGCAATTCCGTTTTACGAAAAAGTATTGGGCTACGATAAGCAATTGTTTTTAGATGAAGGCAAGTACGAAGAGTTCAGCAAAATGCCCGGTGGTGAAAACAATTTCAAACGTGTTATGCTTGGACATACACGAAAACAAGAAGGTGCATTTTCAAAACTGCTTGGTCCAACTTACATTGAGTTAGTTGAAGTAACAGATCGCACACCAAAGAAAATATTTGAGAATCGTTATTGGGGCGACCAGGGATATATTCATCTCTGCTTCGATATCAATGGCTACGACGAGCACGAACGCATCTGCAATGAAAATGGATTTCCGTTTACTGTTGACAGTGCAAACAGTTTTGATATGGGTGAAGCTGCTGGTCACTTCTCTTACAACGAAGACCCAGACGGTACATGGATCGAATATGTAGAAACACATCGTGTACCTATTCTTAAAAAGATCGGTTGGTATCTCAATCTTAAAAACAGAAAACCTGAAAAGCCTTTGCCTAACTGGATGGTGAAGAGTTTAAGTTTTTCGAGAGTGAAAGTGTAGGAGTCCTGAGCGGTAGTCGAGATGGACGTTTACAAGCGAAATAAAAAACAACAATCAATTTAACTGCGGATCAATAGGATAGTTCACCAGTTGTGCGTACTTGCCACCCATTGCCTGCAACGAATTTTTCCAGATAAGATCTGTTTCTTTTTCAAATACAAGCTGGTTCGAAGCCTTAACGGTCAACCAGCTTTTTTCTTTCAGTTCACTGTCAAGCTGTCCATTGCTCCATCCGCTGTAGCCTAGATAAAAACGGATCTTGTCCAGGTCGAGTAAACCCTGTCTCAACAGTGTTAGTACAATATCAAAATCACCACCCCAGAAAATATCTCTGGCAATTTCTTGACCACCGGGTATTTCGCCGGGTAGTTGATGAAGAAAATGAAGTGTGTCCATTTGTACCGGCCCTCCATAATACACCGGCACTTCAAAACCATCAATATCAGTTATCAGCTGGTCCAGTGTTTGTTCAAACGTACGGTTAATTACAAGGCCGAATGTTCCGGTGGCATCATTGTGTTCACAAAGAAGAACCACTGTTCGCATAAAATTAGGGTCTCGAAGAAAAGGATCAGAAATCAACAATATGCCACTTGCAGGGTCTATCATAACATTAATATACTAAGGAAAATTCAAATTTCCTTCTTTTGAAAATGTAATGTAAAAGGCACGTTAAAAAGACTGCTTGTTTTTAAATCGGGGATTTCCTTTAATTTTCAAGGGTATTTTTGCACACTGCCGAAATTGTATAACAGGAACACAACACATGAAGAAAACATTTCCCGTAATTATTGCTTTGATCACTTTATCGTTGATGGGTATTATCTATATCCAGGTATCGTGGTTAAAAAACCTTGCACAGTTGCGGGAAGAACAATTGAAGGAAAAACTGTCGACCGTTATTCAACAGGTGGGCGATGAATTGGTAATGCAACGAAGCGATGCGTTTAATAATCTCGGCCGTATGCCTGGTATGAAATTCCCCGGCGATGGCTATGATATTTACAAACAGTTTTCGGTTACCAATCGCTTTACATTGTATGAGATTAAAGAGAAGTTGCAGAAGGCCTTTCAACGACAAAACTTAAAAGATACCAAGTTTGAATTTGCTGTTGCAAGTGATAACGTGTTTGGGCATTACGAACTAAAGTCGCAACAGTTTATGGATATGGCAATCGATACGGTACATAACCTGAAAGTATGGTATCCGTTGGTTGCTGCAAGCGGAACGTATCTCGAAAGTCTTGCACCTGATGAAGTGTTTGTAATTGTGGTGCCCGACGTAAAAAATTATGTTATCCAATCGTTGGGTTGGATGATTACCGGTTCATTGTTGTTTACACTCATCATCATCACAGCATTCTTCTTAACCATCCGTACGTTGTTGCGCCAGAAAAAACTGGGCGATATGAAAAACGACTTCATCAATAACATGACGCATGAGTTAAAGACTCCGCTTGCAACGATTTCACTGGCAGTAGATGCGTTAAAGAGTGAAAAAGTGTTGAGCAATCCTGATAAGCTCAGCTATTTCACTACCATGATCAAGGATGAAAACAAACGCATGAACAAACATGTGGAACAGATTCTGCAGGCTGCACAAATGGAGCGACAGGAAGTGCAATTAAATCTGCGTGAACTGCATGTACACGACATCATCAACAAAGTATTAAGCAACCTGCAGTTACAGATAGAAGAGAAACAGGGCAAGGTAGATGTACAGCTCAACGCCACAAACGATGTAATGGATGCAGATGAAGTACACCTCACCAACCTCATCAACAACCTTGTTGATAATGCATTGAAATATTCCAAAGACGATTCATTCCGTTTAAATATCGCTACACGTAATGCAGGCAAGTTCATCCGCATTACTGTAGAAGATCATGGTATAGGCATGAACAAAGAAACACTTACAAGAGTGTTTGAAAAATTCTACCGTGCACATACAGGTAATGTACACAATGTAAAAGGTTTTGGTTTAGGCTTGAGCTATGTAAAAACAATGGTGGAAGCACACGGTGGTAAAGTAAAAGCCGATAGCGTTGTTGGTAAGGGCAGCACGTTTACAGTTGAGTTACCGTTGAAGAAGTAATCATTTCTTCGCAACTGGTATTACCAGTTTCAATCCGCTCCATTGTTCTGTAACAGCACATTCTATACTAACGTTACTACCACTCGCTTTTCAACTTGCGAAACAACATCAGCATTATTTTCGAATCCACACCAATCAGTAAAAACAACAAGGTGTCTGACATCTGCGTTGTCCTGATACCACAAACTCTCTGAAATTCGGAGATTGGTATCAGGACGTTGCTAAACGTCAGATACCTCGATAAAGTTTTTTCATTCAGGATTGATGTTGCACAAGATGAGTTGTAGAGTAGTCTGCTCTGGCAATTCGTTTAATTCACATTTAGCCTTCGTTTATCCACGGGTTATTCACCGCAATTCACATCTCTGTTCACCAAAAAAGCAATGGTTTTCCCCTGAAACCCTTTACCGTAAAGGCATAGCGGTTTGTGGAAAAAATAAAAACTTTCACTTTTGGTTTGAAAGTGGGAAAAAGTGTTATTTTGTGTGTAAATGTGTAGGTTTAGTGTCAAAATCGTTTAAATGATTGGTTTTCTGGGAGAATATGAGGTAACGCTCGACGTAAAAGGTCGATTCCTGCTCCCGGCTGGCTTTAAAAAGCAGATGCCGGAAGAGTGGAATAGCCAATTTGTGGTAAGTCGTGGCCTCGATTCCTGCCTCACGTTATACCACATGAAGCATTGGGAACCCATTTTCACCCAAATAAGTTCTTTAAACGATTTCGATCCGAAGGTAAGGCAATTCCAACGCTTCTTTTTGAACGGAGCTACAACGGTGGAACTGGATTCTGCAGGTCGTTTGCTCATCCCCGCTCAGTTGAAAGAATATGCAGGGCTCGATAAGGATGCGGTGTTGTTTGCCAAAGGAAACAAGATAGAAATATGGGATAGTAATAAGTACAAACAGTTCTTTGAAACCCTTTCAGCCAGCGATTTCAGCAACCTGGCGAGTGAGGTGATGGTGAAACTTTAGGCACAGCAAGAAGTATGGCGAAACAAAAACACATACCAACTGCTGATGAAGGCCAGGCCAATCAGCAACAGGATGTTTATCATGTTCCTGTAATGTTGAATGAAACGGTGGATGCTCTGAACATACAGTCCGATGGGGTGTATGTTGATTGCACATTTGGTGGCGGTGGGCATAGCAGGGAAATATTAAAGCGATTGGGAAAGAACGGTAAACTGGTTGCTTTCGACCAGGATCCCGATGCCAAACGAAATCTTCCCGATGATGAACGCATTGTTTTTGTGCCGCACAACTTTAAACATCTGTCACGCTTTTTAAAACTCAACGGCTTTTCAAAAGTGGACGGTGTAATGGCCGACCTTGGCGTTTCCAGTCACCAGTTTGATGAAGGTGCAAGAGGTTTTTCTACAAGGTTCGATGGTCCGCTCGATATGCGGATGGATCCATCGCAACCCGTAACCGCCGCAACCATCCTTCAAACTTACTCGCAACAGCAGCTGCATAAATTGTTTGAACAGTATGGTGAGGTAACAAATGCAAAAACGCTTGCAGCAACAATTGTTCAGCAGCGCAGCACCAATCCGTTTCAAACCATTGAGCATCTTAAACAGGCATTGCAACCGGTTGTAAAGGGTAATCCCAATAAATATTTCGCACAGGTATTCCAGGCATTGCGTATTGAAGTGAATGATGAATTAGGTGTATTGAAAGAATTGTTAGAGCAGTTGCCTGCGGTACTGAAACCCAAAGGCCGTGCGGCCATCATTTCCTTTCATTCGCTGGAAGACAGATTGGTTAAAAACTTTTTTAAAAAGGGAAGTTTTGAAGAGGAATCGTATAACCCTTTCGACAGGGAAGTAAAGGAACAAGTGTTTCACATTCTCTCAAAAAAGCCAATAGAAGCTTCGGCCGAAGAGCTGAAGCGCAACTCAAGATCAAGAAGTGCACGGCTACGTGTAGCCGAAAAACTCTAGACCCATTGTAAAACACAAGCATAAACAAAAACAGATAACGGGAAAAATTACAAACAAACCAATGGCAGTAAAAGAGCCGAAGATTGATGTAAAAAAGTGGTTCAATTACCAGTGGATCGTTCGCAACGTTCCATACTTTCTCTTTCTCTCTGTACTGGCGATCATCTACATCGCCAATGGCCATTATGCCGATAATACAATCCGGAACATTAACAAAACAACCAAAGAATTACGTGAGCAGGAGTATGAGTATAAAACACTCAACGGAAGATTAATGTATCAAAACCGTTTGAGCGAAGTGGCAAAGGCAACAGAAACAATTGGTTTAAAAGAAAATATTCAGCAACCCATCAAATTAACAGACAGTACAAAGCTGAAAGAAAATTAATGGAAGTAAAGAAAGACATATTGTGGCGTGTTTACCTCGGTTTTCTCGGACTGGGTGTATTTGGCTTCCTTATTTTGGGGAAGGCTTTTTACACACAACGTTTCGAGGGAAGCTATTGGAAAAGCATGGGCGATAGTCTGCATACAAAGATCCTTGATCTTGCTGCTGAACGTGGTACTATTTACAGTGAAGATGGAAGTATGCTCAGCACATCTTTACCACAGTTTGATATTTACATCGACTTTGGTGCCGATGGTTTGCGTGCAAAAGAAGGAAAGAATTTTTATGAGAATGTTGATTCGTTAAGTATTTCTCTTGCAGGGTTGTTTAACAATAAAACTGCTGCTGAATATAAAAAGGAATTGAAGCAGGCTTATAAAGACAAAGAGCGTTATTATCAGCTGCATAAAAAAGTATCGTTCGAAGAGTATAAAGAGTTGCGTGCTTTTCCATTGGTGCGTTTGGGCCGTAACAAAAGTGGTTTTATTGCTGAAGTAAAAACAAAACGTTTAAATCCTTTTGGTGAATTGGGTTTCCGTACCATTGGATTGTATCGTGAAAATTCGAAACTGGTTGGTTTAGAACGTTCGTTCGATAGTGTGTTGCGTGGTACAACAGGTAAACGTTTGGTGCGCTACGTAGCAGGCGGTGTGTTAATGCCGGTTGAAGGTTTTGAAGTAGAACCTGAAAATGGCGATGATGTGTACACAACCATTGATGTAAACATTCAGGATATTACCGAGCGTGCATTAATGCGTACAATGACTACCAATGAAGCATTGGAAGGAACATGTATTGTAATGGAAGTGGCAACAGGAAAAATCAAAGCCATTGCAAACCTTGGCCGCACACCTGAAGGACAATATTTCGAAACAGATAATTATGCGTTGCGTACTTCCGAGCCGGGTTCAACCATTAAACTGGTTACATTATTAGCTGCATTGGAAGATAAGCATGTAACCATCAATGATAATATTGCCATACACGGTGGTCGTTGGAATTTGAATGGAAGAACAATTGTAGACGATCATCATGGCCCTGAAGTAACAAATATTAAAACAGCGTTTATTCAAAGCTCGAATGTTGCAATGAGTAAACTTGCCTATCAATATTATACTGGCAAACCAAAAGAGTATTACAAACATTTTACAGCACTTCATCTCACTTCAAAAACAGGTGTTGAATTAAATGAAGAGTTCAGTCCGCTTATTCGTAACCCCAATAAGGTGAAACCAAAGAACTGGCACCCGCAAACATTGGCATCGTGGGGCTTTGGATATGAATTGATGGTGTCGCCTCTGCAAATGTTGATGGTGTACAATGCTGTTGCCAACAATGGTAAGATGATGAAGCCTTACCTGTTGAACGAAATAAAAAGTTACGGAACAATTATTCGCAAAAACGAACCTGTTGTATTAAACGAAGCTGTTGCAGGCGAAGCAACCATTAAACAATTGCAGGAATGTTTGGCTGCGGTTTGTACAGATGGTACAGCACGTAAACAATTTGAAACCGCTCCTTACAAAGCAGCAGGTAAAACAGGTACAGCAAAAGTGAACGATGGTAAATATAAATATCGTGATGGTGTGTATCAATCTGCCTTTGCAGGATACTTTCCGGCCGATGCACCGAAGTACTCCATTATTGTAGTGGTGAAAAATAAACCGCATGCAGCCAACTACTATGGTGGTTCTGTAGCTGCACCGGTGTTTAGAGAAATTGCCGATCACTTATATAAATACAGCATCGACAAACAGCAGCCCTTGCAATTGCCGGTACAGGATTCAATGCTGTACACATTTGCAGGTTTAAAGAAAGAAGTAAACAGTATTGCCACACAGTTTGGCTTTACTTATGCCGATCAGTTGGCAGGCAGCTGGCGACGTTCGTACTTAAAAAATAAAACAGTGCAATCACAAACCGTACAAACATCGAATGCAGTAATGCCCGATGTAAAAGGTATGGGTTTGAAAGATGCTTTGTATGTACTGGAAACAGCCGGTATGAAAGTACAGGTAACAGGAAGAGGAAGAATTGTAAACACGTCTGTTGCTGCAGGTGCGCCTGTTGCGAAAGGACAGGAAATCATGTTGTATCTCAATTAATGGCGGAGTTAAAAGACATATTGTACAAAGTGCATCTGCGCAGCGTTCACGGATCAACAACAGTTGATGTGAACGATCTGCAGATCGATTCACGCCATGTAAAAGCAGGTACCTGCTTTATTGCAGTAAAAGGTGTTTCGGTTGATGGGCATGCATTTATTGCGAAAGCAGTTGAGCAAGGTGCATCAGCAATTATTTGCGAACAGTTACCGGAGCATTTGAAGGAAGATGTAACCTACGTACAGGTTGCCAACAGTGCAGAAGCGGCCGGTTATATAGCTAACGAGTTCTTTGGAAGTGTTACAACACAAATGAACGTAGTGGGTGTTACCGGCACAAACGGAAAAACAACCATTGCAACATTATTATACAAATTGTTCAGCGGTTTAGGTTACCGCTGCGGATTGGTTTCTACGGTGCAGTATCATGTAGGCGATAAAGTTTATCCTTCTACACATACTACTCCCGATGTTATTAATCTCAACAGTTTATTAAAAGAAATGTATGATGCAGGTTGCACGTATGTGTTTATGGAGTGCAGCAGTCATGCTATACACCAGCATCGTATTACCGGTATTCATTTTACCGGGGCTTTGTTCAGCAACATCACCCACGATCACCTCGATTATCACAAAACTTTTGATGAATACATCAAAGTTAAAAAGAGCTTTTTTGATGGATTAGGTAAGGATGCATTTGCAATCAGTAATAAGGACGATAAGCGGGGTGAAGTGATGTTGCAGAATACAAAAGCAAAAAAACTGTACTACGGTTTAAAGAACCTCGCTGATTTCAAAGGCAAGATCCTTGAAAACGGATTAACAGGTTTGCAGATGATGGTGAATAATGATGAAGTGCATTTTCGGTTGATCGGTGAGTTTAATGCATATAATCTGCTGGCAGTTTATGGTGCAGCAGTATCGATGGGTGAAGACAAACAAAAAGTGTTGCAGGTATTAAGCAGCATTACAGGTGCAGAAGGAAGATTTGACTATATCATTTCTCCCAACCATTTAATACTCGGCATTATTGATTATGCACATACACCCGATGCGTTGGAAAATGTATTAGGAACTATTAAGAAATTAAGAAGAGGACACGAACAGATTATTACGGTTGTTGGTTGTGGTGGCGATAGAGATAAAACCAAACGTCCGGTAATGGGTGAAGTGGCTTGTGAATTAAGTGATAAGGTGATTTTCACCAGCGATAACCCACGCAGCGAAGATCCGTTGGAAATTCTTGCTGATATGGAATACGGGTTGAGCAGCGCAGCAAGAAGAAAATTTATTTCCATTGCCGATCGCAAGGAAGCAATTAAAACAGCAGTAAGTCTTGCAAAGAACGAAGACATTATTCTGATTGCAGGTAAAGGACACGAAAAGTACCAGGAGATCAAAGGCGTAAAGTATGCGTTTGATGATAAACAGGTACTGGAACAAATGTTTGAACTGTTAGAAAGATGAATGATGAGTAATCAGTGATGAGTAAGTATTCAGGACTCACCACTGACGATTCACGATAAAAAGAAACACATGTTAAAGAACTTATTTGATTGGTTGAACAGCATCGGAATTAAAATGCCGGGCGACAATCTGTTTCAGTTCATCACCAGCAGGGTGATGCTGGCGGTATTGTTATCGCTGATCATTTCAACGGTGTTTGGTAAAAAGCTCATCAACTACCTGCGTAAAAAACAAGTAGGTGAAACCGTTCGTGATTTAGGATTGGCGGGTGAGCAACAAAAGAAAGGTACACCAACCATGGGTGGTCTTATCATCATACTTGCAATTGTAGTTCCAACCCTTTTGCTGGCCGATGTAAGTAAGGTTTATATTCTGTTGATGTTGTTTGCAACTGTATGGATGGGACTGATTGGATTTATTGATGACTATTTAAAGATACGAGCCAAGCGAATTGCTCAGGAACAAGGCATTGCTTATAAGAAAGGTGATAAAGATGGTTTGGCAGGTTGGTTTAAAGTTTTAGGGCAAGTGGTATTGGGTATTGCCGTTGCAACAACGCTGATGTTTAACGATTCGGTTAGTGCTTACCGTGAGTTTACAGGCACAACTGTTCCGGCAAATGCCGATACAATTGTGGTAAAACTTAATGGAAAAGAACGTGTAATGGTTAAGGCAAACGAACCGGTTACAACAATTCCTTTTGTAAAAAGCCATGAGTTCAATTACTCAAAGCTGTTGCCGAAGGCAATGCGTGGTATAACCTGGTTGATATATGTACTGGCTGTCATCTTTATTGTTACAGCTGTGTCAAACGCATCCAACTTAACAGATGGTATTGATGGTTTGGCAACAGGAGTATCTGCCATTATCGGTATTGGCCTTGGCATTTTTGCTTATGCCAGTGGAGATTCACGACTTGCAGAATATCTCAACATATTGTATGTGCCGGGTATTGGCGAGCTGTCCATTTTTATTGCAGCCATGATTGGTGCATGTATCGGTTTTCTCTGGTACAACTCTTACCCTGCGCAGGTGTTTATGGGCGATACAGGAAGTTTGATGTTGGGTGGTGTAATTGCATCGCTTGCGTTTTTAGTACGTAAAGAATTGTTGATTCCGATTTTGTGTGCGGTGTTTTTTGTAGAAACACTGAGTGTAACACTGCAGGTAAGTTATTTCAAGTATACCAAAAAGAAATATGGTGAAGGCAGAAGGATTTTCTTAATGAGTCCGCTCCATCATCATTATCAGAAAAAAGGATTTCATGAAAGTAAAATCGTAACACGTTTCTGGATTGTAACCATCCTCTGCGTTGCGTTTGCGATTGTAACACTCAAAATCCGGTAAAGAGGTTTTTGAAAAACCACCCCTGGTTTTCAATCCTTACCCATCCAATCCTGTGTAAGACCAACAGTGTCCAATGTCTGTGAACCACCGAAGGATCGAGTACTAACCCATACTTGTGAAGAACCTTCTTTTATTTCTGCCGAAATGAAAGAAAGGAGAAAACCAAAATCCAAAAAGAAGTTACTGGTTGCAGGTTACCAGTAACAGGTAACAGGCAACCTGCAACCAGCTTATGGCACACAAATGTTACATACTAGGAGGCGGCGAAAGTGGAGCAGGCGCAGCTATTCTTGCAAAGAAGCAGGGGTATGATGTATTTGTGAGCGATGCAGGACCTATCAAAAACATTTATAAAGAAGAGTTGCGGGAGTATGGAATTGAGTTTGAAGAAAGCATGCACAGCGAAGAGAAAATTTTAAGTGCAGATGAAATTGTGAAGAGCCCCGGTATTCCTGAAAAGAGTGAGATGATGAAGAAAATCCGAAAACAGGGCATTCCGGTCATCAGTGAAATTGAACTTGCGTATCGCTTTAAAGGCAGCAGTAAAATACTTGCTGTTACGGGAAGCAACGGCAAAACAACTACAACATCATTGGCTTATCATATCTGCAAACATGCAGGTGTTGATTGTGCATTGGTAGGAAACATCGGTATCAGTATTGCCAAACAGGTGGCACTCGATCCAAAGGAAGTGTATGTAGCAGAGATCAGCAGTTTTCAGCTCGATGATATTAAAGAGTTCAAAGCAGATATTGCTGTGCTCACCAACATCACCGAAGATCATTTAGACCGGTACGATTACAAGTTTGAAAATTATATCAACGCAAAATTCAAGATCACGAATAACCAAACAGCAAACGATTCTTTCATATACTGTCCGGACGATCCGGTAACAGCAAAATATTTAAAGAAACTTACTCTCCAATCAAACCCATTACCATTCACCATGAAACAAGAACCGCAAAAAGGCGCTTTTATTAAAGACGGAACAATGACGATTGCAGTAAACGACGACAAACTCACTATGAGTGTCGACGATTTTAAGATCAAGGGTAAACACAATCAATACAACACCATGGCAGCAGGTATTGCAGCGGCTACGTTAGGTATCCGCAAGGAGAAAATAAGGGAAGCCGTTACTACGTTCGAGAGTCTTGCGCATCGGATGGAGATGGTGGCAATGGTAAAAGGAGTGGAGTATGTGAACGACAGTAAAGCTACCAACATCAACTCTACCTGGTATGCGTTGGAAAGTATGACCCGTCCAACTATCCTCATCTTAGGTGGTGTTGATAAAGGAAATGATTACGAAGTGTTGAAAGAACTGGTGAAGGAAAAAGTAAAAGCAATTGTTTGTCTTGGGTTAGATAACAGAAAAATTCATGAAGCATTTGGCGATACTGTTGCCTTGATGGTAAATACCACAAGTGCAGAAGATGCGGTGAAAGCAGCGTATCATTTTGCAGAAAAGGGTGATGCTGTATTGCTGAGTCCTGCATGCGCAAGTTTCGATCTGTTTAAAAATTACGAAGACAGAGGCGATCAGTTTAAGCAAGCGGTAAGAAATCTGTAAGCACAAGTACAAAGTTAGAAGTACGAGGTACGAAGTAAGAACTAAGAAACCAAAGCGTGCTCAGCAACAAGAAACAAGAAACAAGAAACGGAAAACAAGAAACAAGCTTTTGAATCAAATCGCAAACATATCATCTAAATTTTCACCGGCAGGGCTGCGGGATAAAACCCGTGGCGATAAAGTGATCTGGGCAATCGTGGTTGTATTGTCGCTGGTAAGTTTATTGGTGGTGTATAGTGCTACTAATTCATTGGCGTATAAATTATACAAAGGCAACACATTTGTTTATTTGTTTAAACAGATTGCATTCATCACACTTGGCATCATCATTGTTTATTTTGCACATCGTGTAAACTATACTATTTACTCAAGGGTGGCAAAGATGTTATTCTACATCTCCATTGTATTACTCATTTATACATTGTTCTTCGGTGCAAAAATCAATGATGGCAGTCGTTGGATAAAGCTGCCCATTATTAATCTCACAGTGCAAACATCCGACATTGCCAAGCTGGCTTTGTTCATGTATTTGTCGAGATTGTTATCGAAGAAACAGGATGTGATCAAAGATTTTAAGAAAGGCTTTCTGCCGTTGATGATGCCGATCGTTGTTATCTGCGGATTGATTGCACCAGCTAATTTATCAACCGCATTGCTTACCGGGGCAACAAGTATGTTGTTATTGTTCATTGGTCGTGTAAGCTTTAAGCATATTGCATTGGTTGCAGCTGCGGTGCTGGTGCCTGTAATTATTCTTATTTCCATTGCCGGTGCTTATTACGATAAGGCTGAGGGAAAAACAAAAGAACTGCCTGCGGTTTTATCTGCAGGGCGTATTCCAACATGGATCAAACGTGTGCAGGATTTTATGTATGCAGCAAAAAGCGAAGCACCTTACCAGGTGCAACAGGCAAAGATCGCTGTTGCAAAAGGTGGTTTGTTCGGTCTTGGTCCGGGTAACAGTGAGCAACGCAATTTCTTACCGCATCCGTATTCCGATTATATCTATGCCATCATTATTGAAGAGTATGGGTTGATCGGTGCTTCGTTCATCGTGTTTATTTACATGGTGTTTTTGTTCAGGAGTATACGGTTGTTCAGAAAATGTCCGTATGCATTTGGTGCATTCCTGGCATTGGCCTTAAGCTTTACATTGGTAATACAGGCCATGACGAATATGGCGGTGAATGTGGGTTTGTTTCCCGTAACAGGTGTAACACTTCCATTGGTGAGTATGGGTGGTAGTAGTTTTCTGTTTACGTGCTTAGCAATCGGAATTATTTTAAGTGTTGCAAGAAATGTAGAAGATGCAGAAGGTTCGGCAGAACCTGCAAAGGAGGAACTGGCATGAGTGTGAAAGTGATTTTAGCGGGAGGTGGAACCGGTGGACATATTTTTCCTGCCATCGCCATTGCCAATGCCATTAAAAAACAACAACCCGATGCAGAGATTTTGTTTGTAGGTGCAAAGGGAAAAATGGAAATGGAAAAAGTGCCGCAGGCCGGCTACAAAATAGAGGGGTTGGATATTGCAGGTTTTAACAGAAGTTCTTTGATAAAAAACATCGGTTTGCCGTTTAAGTTGTTAAAGAGTTTTTTCCAGGTACGTACCATCATTAACAATTTTCAGCCCGATGCAGTAATAGGTGTAGGTGGTTATTCCAGCTTTCCGGTATTGCGTTTTGCGCAAAGCAAAGGCATTGCAACGTTCATTCACGAAAGCAATTCGTTTGCGGGCAAGAGTAATATCCTGTTAGGAAAGAAGGCAACGAAAGTATTTGTGGCGAGTGATAAGATGCAAAAGTTTTTTCCTGCAGAGAAGTTGATGATCACAGGTAATCCAGTTCGTTCTGCAATTGCACATGCAACTGTAAGTAAGGAAGAAGGTTTGAAGTTCTTTGGTTTGAATACGGAGAAGAAAACAGTGCTGGTGGTTGGTGGAAGTCTCGGTGCAAAAAGTATTAACGAAGCCATTGATGCAGGTATCGATCAGTTTCAACAAAACGATCTGCAACTCATCTGGCAAACAGGTAAACCTTATGCTGCACAAGGCAAAGCCAGCGCAAACGGAAAAGCAAATGTGTGGGTAAACGATTTTATTAAAGAGATGGAGAACGCATACGCTGCAGCTGATGTGGTGATCTCAAGAGCAGGCGCCATGGCCATTGCGGAGATCTGTTTGGTAGCAAAGCCTGCTGTATTTGTGCCGTTTCCTTTTGCGGCAGAAGATCATCAAACAGTAAATGCACAGCATTTGGTTGAGAAGCATGCAGGGCTGATGGTGAAGGATAGTGAAGCAAAAGAAAAATTAGTAAGCAGCATCATTGCATTGGCAAGGGATGAAGCAAAGCAAAACGAATTGAAACAAAACATTGCAAAGCTGGGTGTAGATAATGCAGACACAGTAATTGCAACAGAAGTATTGAAGTTGATAAAGAAATGATTCAGTTGAACGATATAAAAGCAGTGTACTTCGTAGGAATTGGTGGCATTGGTATGAGTGCACTCGCAAGGTTCTTTAATGAGAAGGGAGTGAAAGTAAGCGGTTACGATAAAACAGTAACGCCGCTTACATCGCAACTGGAAGCTGAAGGAATTGCGATTCACTACAGCGAAGAAGTAGAATTGATTCCGAAGGATGTGCAGTTAGTGGTTTATACACCTGCTATTCCGAAAGAGCATAAAGAGTATCAGTATTATCTGCAAAACGGGTACAGTGTAGTAAAGCGGAGTGATGTATTGCAGATCATTACACAAAGTTCTTTGAACATCTGCGTAGCAGGCACGCATGGTAAAACAACTATCAGTACAATGACGGGGCATTTGCTTCGCCACAGTGGTTATGGTTGCAATGCGTTTCTCGGAGGTATTGCGGTGAATTATAACAGCAACTTCTGGGCAAGCGATAATAATGTTTGTGTGGTGGAAGCTGATGAATACGATCGTTCTTTTCACAAACTGAGTCCTGATGTTGCAGTGATCACCGCAATGGATCCTGATCACTTAGACATCTATGGAACTGCTGAAGCAATGGAAGAAGCCTTCATCGAGTTTACTCGTAAGATCAAACCCGGTGGCTGGCTCATCAGCAAACATGGATTGAAGCGATACAGTGATTTGGTTGCAGATAATCATATCACCTATCATCTCAACAATACAAATGGAACTGTACATGCAACGAATTTGAAAGTGCAAAACGGCAGTTATGTTTTTGATGTAGTGTTTGGCGATTGGTTATTGAAAGATGTGTTATTGAATGTTGGTGGATTGCACAATGTAGAAAATGCATTGGCTGCTATTGCAGTTGCACATATACTGAAGATCGATGATGAAAAAATAAAAGCAGCGGTTGCAGCTTTTAAAGGAGTGAAAAGAAGATTTGAATATGTGATTGCGCCGGGTGAAGGAGAGGTAGTGTTTGTTGATGATTATGCACATCATCCTGAAGAACTGAGAGCGTTGATTACCGGAGCAAGAAGTTTGTTTGGAGACAAGAAACTGGTGTTGGTGTTTCAGCCCCACCTGTTCACAAGAACAAGAGATCTGGCCGATGGGTTTGCAGCCAGTCTGGATATGGCAGATGAAGTAATTCTGTTACCGATTTACCCGGCACGTGAATTACCCATTGAAGGTGTAACAAGCGAGCTCATCTTAAACAAGATGAAGCTGGAGAAGAAAGCGATTCTAACGAAAGAGGAATTATTGAATAGTGTGAAGTTAAAAGTGGATGCTAACAGTGTATTTGTAACAGCAGGAGCAGGCGATATTGATGCGTTGTTGCAGGAATTAAAAAAGACGATCGAAGCATAATTATACAATGAGCAGTAAAAAGTTTTCGTGGAAAAAGTTGATGCTGGCCATGCTGTGGACAACAGTAGGGGCATGCACAATTGTATTGCTGGTTGCTGCTGCCCGCAATCAAAACGGAAAGCGTTGTAAAGATGTACTGGTGAAAATGAAAGCTGTTGATGGTGTGGAATATGTAAGCAAAAAGCAAATTCTGAAAACCATTTCCGGCGGCCGACCTGATTTAATGAAAGGTCAGCTGGTAAAAACATTCGATCTGCAACAGCTGGAACAATTGCTGGAACGCAACCTGTGGATCCGTAATGCCGAACTGTTCTTTGATAATAATGATGTATTGCATGTTGATATTACTGAACGTGAACCGGTGGCGAGAGTATTTCGTACAAATGGTCAATCGTTTTATATCGACGACTTAGGTGAGCAATTACCTGTAACCAACGACCAGGTTGCACGTGTGCCTGTATTTACATCGTTCCCTACAGAAACAACTGCTGCACGTACAAAGGATAGTGTGCTGCAACAGCAGATAAAGGAAATGGGACGGTTCATTTTACGTAACGATTTCTGGATGGCGCAGGTAGAACAGGTAAACATCAGCAACTACGAATTTGAATTAGTACCAAAGCTCGGCAATCACATCATTAAGTTTGGAGCAGCAGAAAAAATTGAACCGAAGTTTAACCGCCTGCTGTTGTTCTATAAACAGATCATGAACAAAACCGGATGGAATTATTACAGCGCATTAGATGTGCGTTTCGATAAACAACTTGTTGCAGTGCGCAGAGACAGTGCAAGTCTGTTTGCAAGTTTAGTAGTTGAACAAAATAATTATCAGGTTAACACTGCTGTTGATACCGGTTATGCTGCAACAGCAAATACAAAACCTGATAGTTTGCTTACCTCTGGGATCTATAAGAGTGAACCAACACCTACAGAGCCCGTTTTAAAGTCCGCTACTGTGAAACCACAAAACCAAAATCACAATGCTTTGAAAAACCAACTCCCTACCCCCTCAACAGGAACCAAGGTACAGGGAGACAAGGCACAAGACAAAAAGGCCAATGTGCAAAGTCCAAAACCCAAACCAAAAACCGAAGAAAACAATGTCCTTAACGAAGCTAAAAGCCAACCTGTGAAAAAACAACCTAAGGCAGTGATGAAGAAGAGGGATCAATGATGAGTAATGAATGATGAGTGATGAGAGAGTAAATCCCCTCCAGGGAGGGGGAGCAAGCTGTTACACAGGAGATAGGTAAATGGGGTGGGTTAACGAGGAGAGTTCGAAGAACGATGAAGTGAGTGACACAACGAAGATGAATAAAGTACAAAAGTTGATAACCATAAAAAACAAACACGCACACAACTAAAACAACATACAACTATGACAACGGAATCACCCACAAACGGAACAGCAACGAACGGGCAGGCTGTCAATAACAATCCCATTATTGTGGGGTTGGATATTGGTACCACCAAGATCGCTGCTATTGCCGGACGCAAAAACGAATTTGGTAAATTGGAAATTCTCGGCTTTGGTCGTGCAAACTCCAGCGGTGTACAACACGGCATGGTGTTAAACATCGATCAAACCATTAAAGCTATTGAGCAGGCTTTACAAAACTGCTATGCGAGCAATCCGAACCTTGAGATCAACGAAGTATATGTAGGTATTGCAGGCCATCATATTAAATCATTGCAAACACGTGGCGATATTGTTCGTCAGCAAAACGAAGAAGAAATTTCGCAACGTGAAATTGATCAGCTCATCGGCGATCAATACAAAACCTATATTCCTGCAGGCGATCAGATCATTGATGTAATACCGCAGGAATTTACAGTGGATAACTTTCAGAATATTCCTAACCCGATTGGGTATAGTGGCGTGAAAGTTGGAGCAAACTTCCACATCATCACCGGCGATAAAAATGCTATCCGCAATATCAATCGCAGTGTTGAGAAAAGTAATTTAAAAGTGAGAGATCTCGTATTGCAGCCGCTTGCATCTGCAGCAGCTGTAATGTGCGAACACGATCTTGAAGCAGGTGTTGCCATTGTTGATATTGGTGGTGGTACAACAGATCTTGCTGTGTTTTATGAAGGTATTTTAAAACATACTGCAGTAATTCCGTTTGGTGGTGAAAACATTACCAACGATATTAAAATGGGATTAGGTGTGTTGCGTACACAGGCCGAACAAATGAAAGTGCAGTTTGGCAGTGCGTTGGCCGATGAAGCAAAAACAAATGCATTCATCACTATTCCGGGAATTCGTGGTATGCAGCCGAAAGAGATCAGTGTAAAAAATCTTGCACACATCATCCAGGCACGTATGAGCGAGATCATGGATTTTGTAACCTATCATTTAAAGCAGGTTGGTTTAGATAACCGTATGCTCAATGGTGGTATTGTGTTAACAGGTGGTGGTTCGCAATTGAAACATTTGATTCAGTTAACAGAATATGTAACAGGTTTAAATGCAAGAATTGGTTTTCCAAACGAGCATCTTGCATCCGGACATATTGATGAGTTGGCGAAACCAATGTATTCAACCTGTATTGGTTTAATTCTGAAAGGATACAATGTTTATGAAAATACAGAGAACAAACTGAAGGGCATAGAAATAAAAGAAGAACCAGTTGCAGAAGTTATACAGGAGTACAACGAACAAACCGATACGCATGTTGTTCGTGTTAAAAAACGCAAGAGCCTGAAAGGATTTATGGATAGCATTAAAGACGGATTGATCGATTTGTTTAACGAAGAAGAAGACAGGAAGCTATGAGTGATGAGTAAGTAGTGATGAGCAATTCATTCACTATTGACCATTCACCATTCACAACAAAAACTTACTAACCCAGCAAACCCGGAAAGTTATGATACATTTTGATCTGCCAAAGGAAAAGTCATCCATCATTAAAGTAATTGGTGTTGGTGGCGGTGGTAGCAATGCAGTTAATCACATGCATGCTCAGATTATTGAAGGCGTAAATTTTATTATTTGTAATACAGATGCACAGGCTATTGCAACCAGCATGGTGCCAAACAAAGTGCAGTTAGGTCCGCATTTAACACAGGGCCTTGGTGCAGGTGCCAATCCTGAAATTGGAAGGCAGGCAACCGAAGAAAGTTTAGAAGAATTAAAAGCAATGTTGGAAGTAAACACCAAGATGGCGTTTATTACTGCCGGTATGGGCGGTGGTACAGGTACAGGTGGTGCACCCATCATTGCAAAAATCTGTAAGGATCTTGGCATTCTTACTGTAGGTATTGTTACAACACCATTTAGTTACGAAGGAAAGAAACGTATACAACAGGCAGAAGATGGTATTGGCCGTTTGAAAGATTATGTTGATACATTGCTTGTCATCAGCAACGATAAACTGCGTCACCAGTTTGGTAATTTGAAAATGAAAGAAGCATTTTCAAAAGCTGATAACGTTTTGGCAACTGCAGCTAAATGTATTACTGATGTAATTAACAGCACCGGCCAGATCAATGTTGACTTTGCCGACGTTTGTACAGTAATGAAAAACGGTGGTGTAGCTATACTTGGTAATGCAAGTGCAAATGGCGACAACCGTGCACAACGTGCAATTGAAGAAGCACTCAACTCACCATTGCTGAATGATAATGATATTCGTGGTGCGAAGTGGATCCTCATTAATATTAACAGTGCTGAGAATGAGCACGAGTTTACAATGGATGAAGTAGAGATCATTCAAAACCATTTATTATCGCAAGCCGGCGAAAACACAGATGTAATTCTTGGTTTAGGTTACGATAATACATTGGGCGATAAAATTGGTATTACATTAATTGCAACAGGTTTTGAAGCAAAGAATCCGTTTGATAAAAAACCTGCTGTTGTAGAAGAAGTAAAACCAAAGGTTGAAAAGATTGTAATGACCTTGGCCGAACCTGAAAAAAAAGCATACTCACAACCCGCTCTTTTTACGGAAGAGCCGAAGCCTGTTCCAGCGCCTGCTCCGGCTCCTGTTGAAGTTGCGCCTGTGGCAGAGAAGGTAAATCTGCAACCTGTATTGGTAACAGAAACTCCTGTTGCAAAGGTTGAAGAAAAACCGGCTCCGGTTGTTGAAACAGAAAAGATCGAGTTTGTATTAGAGCCGCTTGTTACGCCAATGCAAACAGTACAACCGGAAGTAAAAGTTGAAGAGCCTGTGTACGCTGCGCCTGTTGCGCAAACACAATCGGTAATTAAACAGGAAGTTGCAGAGGTAAAACCGGTTACTACAGGTGGGTTTCTGAAAAAACCTTCCATCATTTATGTAGAAAAAGAAGAAGAATCCATTCCGGAAATAAAGGCCGAAGAAAAACCGGTTGCAGCTCCAGTACAGTTGAATATTGTTAAGGACGATGAAGAATCGTTCGATATGCAGCTGGTGGAGAAAAAAGAACAACCAACGGCGGAGAAAGAGCCTCGGGCCGATCAAAATGTTCATCTTGCTTTTTCGGAAGAGCCTCCGGTAACGGATGAGGCAGAAGAGCAACGGAAAAAAGCTGCAGATCGTTTACAGAAGTTGAGAAACCTCTCGTTTAACATCCATGCCGCTGATCCGAACAATGAGTTTGAAACTGTGCCGGCATACCTCCGCCGTAATTTAGAATTGTATAATACTATTTCGCCTGCAGAAAATTTCTACAGCAATTATACTGTTCAAAGCGATGAAAACAACCAGGCACAGATCAATACCATCAATACATTTCTGGATGGTAAAAAACCCGATTAATGCATAGCTCCGTGCTTCAGCATGGAGAGAAATTTAGTTTTATAGTTGTAAGGTGAATTTTTAGACCCTTTGCGTTTTATTAGTTGTGTAAAAGCCCCTCCATAAAGAGGGGCTTTGTTGTACATAAACCTTAAACAGAGAAAATACTAAACATGCATACGGGAGAAAATAATACCTGCAATCAACGCCTGGAAAAATCCATACAACAACCACGAGCCTACTGTTAACAACGAAACATTGATTGCGCTGTATAATATAATTAACGAAGGAAGTGTTGCTATAGCTGCATAGATCAGTGCCATTTCAATTCCCTGCATTAATGCATTTCCTTTTAATAACGATTTAAATCTGTTCCAGAACCAGGCTAAACCAAAAGCTAATAGTACAGGGTGCACATAATAAAACATATTGCGGCTTTCATCGTTCACAAATGCAGGGCTGTAATATTCTTCGGCTACTTTCGGTAAAAGCACGGGCATAATCAATATACATATGTAAGCAAAAGCGAGTAATGCAACACTGGCTACAAGACCGGAGCTGATGATTTTTTTCATACGTGATGATTTAACAGCGAAAATACTTTGCACGCCGAAATCCGGAACTAACAATGGTAAGAAAATGAACTGATCGTAGTCATTTGTTATCTCAAAGACGGATAACTTTTTTGAAGAAAGATAGAAAGAGTACTGTTTGATGTGAAAGTATAACCTGTTATATACGACAAGGTTTAATAGCTGGATTTCGATAAAGAAAATTTATTTTTTTTGAAAATTTTTATAGCATTCACTTCATGTTCTTGTTCTTCTGAAAGCTTGTTATGCATTGATTATTAATTGAAATTGCATGCTCTTCATTTTAATGTGTAACAAAAAAATCGATTGGCATGCTTTATGCAAATGCAAGAATAAAGAGGTTGAAAATTTTTATCAACAGATTTAAACCTCGCAAAAAAACACCCGTCAATTAATCCGTTAAAAGCAAAGCGCTTTTAATTTTTAATCATCTAAAAACAACTCTGTATGAAGAACAGTATGAAAAAAGTAATGATCGCATTTGGTGCAATTGTAATTACAAACGCAGTAATGGCCCAGGTTAATGTAAATCTTAACAGTACAACAAGTGCAGTTACAAAGGCTACAGTAAGTACAACAAAAGTAGCAGATGCCGTAAGTAAAACAACACAGGCTACAACACGAGTGGTTAATGCAACAGGTAAAGTTGTACAAACAACAGCAAATGTTGTAACAAAAACCACGGGTAACGTTACAGCACAAACAAATGCAGCTGCCAATGCAACAGCAAAAAGTAACAATGCTTCCGTTAAAAATGAAACAGCGGTTGATGCTAAGGTAAAAGCAGAAACCAATGCCAAAGAACAGGCAAATGGTATGGCAACAGAAGTTAAAGAAGAAGTTGTAACAGAAGCAAAAGGTATACGCACAACTGCAAAGGAATTGCGTAACGAAGTAAAGCCTGGCTTAAACGTTAGCAGCAATACAAACACCAATACACAAGGTGAAGTTAGCTCTGAGAACGGTGCATTGAATGGTGGCATTAACAGCAGTACAAATGCTGAAGCCGATGTAAAAGTAAAAACTGATGAAGCAAAGCAAAAAGCAGATGCCGCAAAACAAAAAGCAGCAGAAGCTAAACAGAAAACAAAATCATCGGTTGAAAAAGTAAAGAAAACGAAAGTAGAAGTAAAAGCTGATGCTTCGGCCAGCAGTACTACTACAACAAGTACCGGTAATAATTAATTCAACTGTTTCAGTTGTGTGATTGGTGATTAGTGACCGGACATAAGAGTCCCGTACGACGGGACTCTTTTTTTAACCCTTTACCAAAACGTAAATCCATGAAAAAGATAATTCAGTTACTGGTAGCATTTATCTTATCACTGCATTTTTTTGTACAAGCGCAAGACAGTACAGATAAGCGTAAACCCGTGTTTGCTGCCAACATTGCACACCAGAGTTATGTACACTTTCTTGGACGTTCGGATAGTTTGAGCAGCAATGCTACTTTGCCGATTGTAAGCTACCAGCTTAAAAACGGATTGTATGCACAAGGCGCAGCAATTTTTATTGCAAACAGTGCAACTCCTTTTCAATATACAGGTACAAGTGTGGAAATGGGCTATCGTTTTCCGCAGAACGATAAGTTTTCAGGAAATGTTTTTCTATCCCGATTTTTATATAAAGACCAATCGGTGTTGGTACAGTCGGCGTTAAAATACCAGGCAGGTGTAAATACCAGCTTTCAAAATAAAATAATCAATATAAATCTGGGTGCCGATTTAAAATTCAGCGATAAAACAGATGTGGGTGCAACAGCAGGCATCGATCATTTATTTATCATTAAACTGAAAGAAGGTAAGCCAAGAGCATTTGCAATTAATCCTACACTTACTGCATATGGCGGTACACAGCGATTTACCGAAACTTATCAGCAAAAACAAAATACCGGTATTGGCGGCTTGCCAATTGGAGGCAATCCACAAACAACAACAGCTACAAGAAACGTAAACACATTTTCACTTCTTGCTTACGAATACACAATGCCGTTGGTGTTGGTGGTTGGAAAGTTTAATGCAGCATTAAGTCCTTCGTATGTAATGCCACAAAATATTCTTACATCCAATGGTGAGTATGGACGAAATCGTTTTTATGTAACGGCAAGTGTAGGCGTTCGATTATAACGAATCTTATTCCCTTAAATATATAAATGCCCTGGAGACATCCGGGGCTTTTAATTTAGAACAGCTGTAAACGAATATTAACCAGTAGTTTAATGAGCGGCAGCAGGCTTTTTTTTGCTTAACACTAAGCGGAAAAAAGTGTTACTGTATTTATAATCGCAATGAGATTAAGATCTCGGGAAGGTTAAAATCGGTTAAGTATTGAGCAAATAACAGCATTGAAAATACTCCTGACTAAGGTAGTTTTGGATGAGAGGCGAAATTAAACTGCTTGTTTCTGTAGCGTACGCAACAGATTTTAAAGAAAGGAATCAGTAATTAAAGTAATCCCGAACAGGTTTAGTTCTAATTTCAGCTTTCGATCATTTACTCATTTTGCAATAAGGAAACATGAATTTTCTTTCGAATAAATTAATTGCTGCAATTATACCGGCATCAGTTTTCAGCTGCTCTGTTTTACACGCACAGGTAAAAAACGATTACCCCATACAACCTGTTGTGTTTACACAGGTGCATGTAACCGATCAGTTTTGGGCTCCAAAGATCAATGTAAATGCAGATGTAACCATTCCCTATACATTGGAACAATGCAAACGTACAGGCCGCATTGATAATTTTCTCCGTGCTGCGGGTGTTATTCCTGTTGATACATTAACAGCATTCACATTTGATGATACCGATCTGTATAAAGTAATTGAAGGAGCATCGTACAGTTTGCAAACGAAGAAGAATGCATCGTTGGAAAAGTATTTAGATACGCTCATCAATGTTATTGCTGCTGCACAGGAACCCGATGGTTATCTCTACACTTTCAGAACCATGAAACCTGCCAAACCGCATGAATGGGTGGGCGGCAAACGTTGGGAAAAAGAAGAAGACCTGAGTCATGAATTATACAACAGTGGACACTTATACGAGGCAGCTGTTGCACATTACCTTGCTACAGGAAAAAGATCCTTACTCAATATCGCAATAAAAAATGCCGATCTGTTGGTAAACACTTTTGGCTGGGGCAAGGAAGAAAAATTTCCCGGTCACCAGGTAGTAGAAATGGGACTGGCACGTTTGTATCGTGTAACAGGAAAGAAAGCTTATCTCGATCTTGCAAAGTTCTTTCTCGATCTCCGTGGTAAGAAAGGCCATCTTAATCATGAATACAGCCAGGCACATGTACCGGTAGTTGATCAGCATACAGCTGTTGGGCATGCAGTACGTGCAACATACATGTACACAGGTATGGCCGATGTGGCAGCACTCACCGGCGATCAGCAATATCTATCTGCAATTGATGACATCTGGCGTGATGTCATCAGCAAAAAAATATATATCACCGGTGGTATTGGTGCAACGGGCAATGGCGAAGCATTTGGTGCAGCGTTTGATCTGCCCAATATGAGTGCTTATGCTGAAACCTGTGCATCTATTGCCAATGTTTATTGGAACAGCCGCATGTTTTTATTACACGGCGATGCAAAGTATATTGATGTGTTGGAACGTGTAATGTACAACGGGTTACTATCAGGTGTTTCATTAAATGGTAAACGTTTTTTCTATCCTAATCCATTAGCATCACTTGGTCAGCATCAGCGAAGCGAATGGTTCAGCTGTGCCTGCTGTATTTCAAACATGACTCGTTTTCTTCCATCGATGCCGGGATATATCTATGCGCAAAATAAAAACGATCTGTATGTAAATCTTTTTGTAGGCAGTTCGGCAAGTATCAAATTACCTGCTGCAAAAGTTGAGCTTACACAAAACACCAATTATCCGTGGAGTGGTAAGAATGAGATCAGCATCAATCCCGACAAGAAAACAAGTTTTTCGGTGTATGTACGTATTCCAGGTTGGGCAATCAACGAACCTGTGCCCGGCGACTTGTATACCAATAGCAAGAAGAATGTAAAGCCGGTAACAATATTATTGAATGGCAAAGCTGTGAAGTATGAAATGAAAAAAGGGTATGCTGTTATTACAAGAGTATGGTCGAAGAATGATAAGCTGCAGTTAGAGCTTCCAATGGACATACAAAAAGTAATAGCGAACGATGCAGTTGCAGCAAATAAAAATCGTTTTGCATTGCAAATGGGCCCCATCGTTTATTGTTTGGAAAGTCCCGATAACAACGATTCGGCTGTGATGAACATTGTAGTTGATCAAAATACCGTCGTTAACACAACCTATCAACCAAACTTACTTAATGGTGTAATGACGTTACAGATGAAAGGCTTCGCTACCAAACGGCAGGAGCAAAGTAATCAACTGTTGAAAACAGAGCAGGAGGTAACTGCTATTCCTTATTATGCATGGGCTAATCGGGGACCATCGGAAATGGAAGTATGGATTCCTTATAACGAATCGGCAGCCCGTCCAAAACCGGCTTCAACCATTGCATCAAAAAGCAAGATATCAGCATCGGTTAAAAATAAAATGATGTACAGGTCGCTCAACGATCAGTATGATCCTGTTGATTCTAAAGACCCCGGCGCTTCTTACCTGCATTGGTGGCCAAAGAAAAATACAACTGAATGGGTGCAGTACGATTTTGATGCAGCGTACACTGTTTCCTCATCAAAGATCTATTGGTTCGATGACGGTCCCTGGGGTGGTTGCCGTATTCCTGCAGCATGGAAAATTTATTACCTCGATAACGGACAATGGATACCTGTAAAGAATACAAGTGCATACGAAATACAGAAAGATAAATTCTGCACAGTAAATTTTGAACCGGTAAAAACAACTGCTTTAAAAATTGAAGTACAGTTGCCGGCAGAATATGCAACCGGTATACACGAATGGATCGTACAATAAATAATCCAACTGGATCTGAGCTGTCACCGGAAAATTATTAGTCTACTGAATAGGTAGATTGTAGTAAGTTTGCAGCAACTATTTTTTCATGGTTACAGATTTTAGTAATTTTACGTCAGTGGATACAGTAGCGCTATATACCGATGAGTATTTGCTTCAGCAAATAGCAGCAGGCGACAGGGATGCGTTTTCAACGTTATATAACCGTTACTGGGATGAGTTGTTTACTACTGCCGCTAAAGTATTAAGAGGTACAGAGGAAGCGGAAGATGTATTGCAGGATGTTTTTCTTTCATTCTGGAAAAGAAGAAATGAATTAAATATCAACGGTTCTCTGGCTGCTTATCTCCACACAAGTGTTCGTTACAAAGCCATACATTATATTGAAAAAAATATAACCCGCCGGGATTACCTCGCCTTACTTACAAATGTTGCGGTAGAAACACTGCCGCCCGATTCGGAGTTACAACTTCAGTTTAAAGAAGTACAGCAACTGATCTCCAATGCAGTTGCCGAAATGCCTCCCAAGATGCAGGAGGTATACAAACTCAGCAGGCAACAATACCTCAGCCACCAGGAAATTGCCGATAAACTGGGTATTTCAGCAGAAACGGTAAAAAAACATATTCAGCACGCCCTTGCCATGATCAAAACCGCCCTGTCCAAATCATCTGTACCTGTTTCCGTACTGCTGGGCTGCCTCTTTAAATAATTATTATTTTTTATTACCCCCTCGGGTTTAGTTGGCGGACATCTTTAATAAGAAACGCATTTTATGAATTTGAAAGCTGCTAACGATTTGCTGCAACGCTACCTGAATAATGAATGCACTGCTGAAGAAAAGAAGCTGGTGGAAGATTGGTATGGTCACTTATTAGAAACGGGTGATCTGCAATTATCAGCCGAAGAAAAACTGGTAGTAAAGCAACGAATGGAGAAAAATATCCTGCAACAGATATCCGGATCGGAGTCTGATGCAGGAGGGAAGGTTTATAAAGCACAGTTCAACTGGCGAAAAGTTTGGTGGGCTGCTGCAATAGTAGTGGCGCTCTTGAGTGCTGGTCTGTTTGTGTTGACCGATCGTACAGAAACAAAAACAGAATTGGCTCAGAACAATATAGAAGCTGATGTACAAGCGCCGGAATCGAACAGGGCAGTGATCACACTGGCAAACGGACAAAGAGTATATATCGACAGTGCTATCAATCGCCAATTATTGCTACCGGGCAATATGAAACTGGTGAAGCTGCCAAGTGGAGAAATTGCTTATGAACTGGATGAAACTGCAGCAGGAAGCAACATCAGTTATAACACTGTTTCAAATCCTAGGGGCAGTAAAGTTCTTTCAATGATGTTGGCAGATGGTACAAAGTTTTGGTTGAACGCAGGTTCTTCACTTACATACCCGGTTGTATTTACAGGTGATGTAAGGAAAGTAGAGATAACCGGTGAAGCATATTTTGAAGTGGCACATAACGACAAGCTGCCGTTTGTTGTTGCCAAAGGTGAAACGGAAATAAAAGTATTGGGTACGCATTTTAATGTAAATGCATACCATGATGAGAAGGAATTAAAAGTAACACTGCTCGAAGGTGCAGTGCAGGTGCAGAATGGTAAAGAAGCATTACTGTTAAAGCCAGGCCAACAGGCAGAAGTTGAAACGGGTATTAAGCTGGTTGATGGTGTAGATATTGAACTTGTAATGGCCTGGAAGAATGGAATGTTTGCTTTTCATGATGCAAGTGTGCAGGAAGTGATGCGGCAACTGGCAAGATGGTACGATGTTTCAGTGAGGTACGAAGGGACAATACCTGTTCACTCATTCAGGGGGAAAATTCAAAGGGATAATAACCTGTCGGTGGTATTGCAGATTTTGGCAGAAGCAAATATTCATTACAAGATAAACGGTAATGAAATAGTGGTAACAAAGTAGAACCTGAACGAATTAATTCAAACAAAAAACCGGGCGTGTTGGAAGCACTACCCGGCGAACGGATGAATTAATACAATTGACATAGTCTGGCGACTTATTTATTGTTTAACCCAAACCAAAACAAAGTTATGTTTTTAACGGCTCTTGGTAACAATTCTCTATGGACGCATGTGTTACCATCACAAAAACTGCTGCGGATCATGAAACTATCTGTCTTCATTATGTTTCTGGCCTGCCTTACCGCAAGTGCAGGCGGCTACGCCCAAAAGGTTTCTATTTCAGAAAGAAACGTTTCTCTCGAAAAAGTATTCCGGATCATCGAGGTGCAAACCGGTTATGTTTTTTTCTACGATTATTCGGTACTGAAAAAAAGCAAATCGGTTTCGTTGAAAGTGAATAACATTTCACTGGATGAAGCGCTTGCTCTTTGTTTTAAAGAGCAGCCTTTAACGTATTCGATCCTGAACAAAACCATTGTTGTAAAACAAAAGCAGGAAGTGGTTACTACGTCGCCTGCAGCGCCCGAAGTACCACAAGCCCCGCCACCTGTGGAAGTAACAGGTGTGGTAAAAAGCCAGAACGCCGACGAGCCGTTGATCGGTGCTACGGTAAAAGTGAAATCTGCCAGCAAAGCTGTTACAACAAATGGAAAAGGACAGTTTACCATTTCAGTTGATGAAGGTGCTGTACTTGTAATTTCCTATGTTGGTTATGTAGATAAAGAAATTAAAATTCAGAAAGCCGGTTATTACGAAGTAAAGCTGGAAGTTTCCAGCAAATCAATGAACGATGTAGTTGTAACGGGTGTGTTTTATCGTCCGAAAGCAAACTACACAGGTGCTGCAAGTTCATTCTCTGGAGAAGACCTTGCAAAAGTGAGTAATAACAACCTGCTTACTGCATTAAAATCAGTTGATCCTTCTTTTCAATTACCGGAAAATATCAATTTAGGTTCAAACCCTAATGCATTACCGGAAGTGGTATTGCGTAGTGGTAACAGTTTGGTTGATCTGAGTCAGCCAAACAATACACCTTTCAGTTATACAACAGGTGTTAACACACCGCTCTTCATCTTAGATGGTTTTGAAGTATCGCTGCAACGTATCAACGATCTTGATATGAACAGGATATTGAAAGTAGACATCTTAAAAGATGCGGCCGCAACTGCTATTTATGGTTCAAGAGCAGCTAATGGTGTTATCGTTATTGAAACCATTCGTCCGAAAGATGGTAAGCTTCGTTTTTCGTACAATGGTAATTTATCCATTGAAGCACCAGACCTCAGCAGCTATGATCTGTTGAATGCAAGAGAAAAATTTGATATAGAAAATAAAGCGAACGCTTATACATTCTACAACTGGAATTTTCGTGAACAGGATCTTGCGTTTTATTACAATGCACGTCTTGCAGCCATCAACAGCGGTGTTAATACCGATTGGCTGGCACAACCGGTACAAACAGGTATTGGGCAAAAGCATAATATTTATGTTGAAGGTGGTGGTAACAATGCATTGTATGGCATTAACCTTACCTATAACAGAATTTCCGGTGCAATGAAAGGTTCTAACCGTCAGAACATGTCGGGTAATACCTTTTTGTCGTACAGGGTTAAGAATTTCCAGTTCAGAAACGATCTGACGATTTATAACAACAAAGCAAACAACTCGCCTTACGGTTCGTTTTCGCAGTATGCACGTTTAAATCCATACTGGAGCCCGTACGACAGTGCAGGTAATCTGAAAATCTATCTGGAAGATGTAAGAAATCTTTCAGGTGCAAGATTAACCAACTTCGATACCTATGACAATCTTGATGGACAGGCTGTTGGTCGTCCTACAAATCCATTGTACAATGCAAGTCTCAATATTGTTGATCAAACATCGTACAACAGTATTGTCAACAACTTTTCATTACAGTGGCAGGTAAAACAATGGTTGCGTGTTTCAGGTCGTGTTGCTTATCAATACCAGGCCGATGAGTCGGATAAATTTTTACCGGCACAACATACATCCTTTGTATCGAAGCCAACGTTTGAAAAAGGTACTTATACAAAAGGCTACGGTAAAAAGAATAATATTGAAACCATGCTTACTGCCGATGTAAACAAAGCAGTAGGTGCTCACATGATCTTTGGTACTGTTGGTGTAAACACAAGCCAGGCAAAATATCATACTGAAAGTTTTATGGTGCAGGGTTTCCCTAATCCAAATCTTGATCAGTTGGTGTTGGGTAATCGTTTCCCTGATGCTACAAAACCAACAGGTACAGAAAGTATTTCACGTATGATTGGTTTCTTAAGCAACCTTAGCTATTCATACGATAACAAATACCTTCTTGATCTTTCGTACAGAATTGATGGTTCATCACAATTCGGAACAGACAAACGTTTTGCTCCGTTCTGGTCGGTTGGTGCAGGTTGGAATTTGCACAACGAAAAATTCTTTAAAGATCATTCGATCATCAACCGTTTGAAGCTTCGTTATTCATTTGGTTACACCGGTTCGCAAAACTTTGCAAGCTATCTTGGTTTAACTACCAGCCAGTATTATACCGATCGTGAATACCGTGGTGTCATCAGCACTTATCTGTTAGGCTTTGGTAACTCAATACTTGCATGGCAAAAAACACAGAAGAATAATATTGGTGCTGATATCACTTTGTTTAAACGCCTCGATATCATTGCCAACTACTTCGTTGAAAAAACACAGGGTAGCATTGCTTCGATCTCTACTGCACCATCAACCGGTTTCAACTCGTATGCAGAAAACATGGGTGATGTAATTGGCCGTGGCTGGGAACTCAATACACGTTTCAACATACTGGCAAATCCTAAACGCAGAGATAACTGGAGTGTGTTTGTAAACATGTTCTCTGTTAAAAATAAAATTGAACGAGTATCGAACACCATCGCTAAACTCAACGAAGCAGCAAACAACACAAAGAGTTCACGCCCCATCGTCCGTTATGCAGCTGGTCAATCAACAACTGCAATCTGGGCAGTGCCATCAAAAGGTATTGATCCATCAAACGGCTATGAAATTTTTGTAAAGAAAGATGGTACGTTAACCAATGTGTATGATCCACGTGACCAGGTGATCGTTGGTGATCTGCGTGCAGATGTAGAAGGAACATTCGGTACAAACTTCGAAAAGAATGGTATTGGTTTTAACGTGTTCTTCCGTTTCCGTTATGGTGGACAGGCGTATAACCAAACATTGATCGAACGTGTAGAGAATGTAAACGTTGCTTTATATAATGTTGACAGAAGGGTAGCAGAACAACGTTGGTTAAAACCCGGTGATGTAACCTTCTTTAAAGGATTGATCGATAATGCAGGGTTTGCAATTACAGAACCAACGTATGCAACTTCACGTTTTGTGCAGGACGATAATTCAATTTCACTGGAGAATATTTCATTGTACTACCGTTTCTCTGATCAGTTTAATAAGCGACTGAAAGTAGAGAACACAAAAGTTACGCTGTACAGTGGTAATATGTTCTGGATGTCATCTATCAGAAGAGAGAGAGGTCTTGACTATCCATTTGCAAGAACCTTTACAGTTATGTTACAAACATCGTTCTGATCCATTCATTAACCTAAACTGATTACAATGTTGAATACATTAAAATATAAAAAGCAAAATTTCCTGAAAGGGAAACTGCATTTGAAAGCAGGGCATCTGTTACTACTTGTGCTTTTGCTCTCAGCAAGCTCCTGCAAAAAATGGCTGGCAGTAAGTCCTGCTACGCAGATAAAAGAAGATAAACAATTTTCTACTCAACAAGGATTTGTTGATGCCTTGTTTGGTGTGTACCAGAAAGCAGCCGGTACAAACGGTTACAGTTACAATGCAACCTATGGTTTTGTAGATGTAATGGCACAGTTGTACGAAAACAAAAGTTCGCAAACAACAACCTGGTACGGGCAAACAGCTCGTTACAATTTTGTTTCGGAAGTAGCAACACAACAAAATGTACGGAGTACGATCAATAATATCTGGGGCAACTCCTATGCAAGTATTGCACAGGCGAATTATATTTTGAAGAATGTTGATTCACGCCCCGGTGTATTATCGCCTGCTGCCTACAAGATTATTAAAGGTGAAGCATTGGCCTTGCGTGGTTTTTTACACTTCGATCTGGTGCGTTTGTTTGCACCTGCTTATACAGATGCAGCAAGTGCAGCTGCAAATGCCATTCCTTATATGGAAGCATTCACCGTTACACCACAAGCGAAATTAACACTTGGCGCTGCATTGGATAAATGCGAAGCCGATCTGAAAGCAGCTGAGGTTTTACTAGCCGATCATCAAACGATCGATCAGATAGCTTTGAACCAGGGTTCAACATCTGCCGATCTGTTTTTAATGTTTCGTCAGAATCATTTAAACTATTGGGCAGTAAAAGGAATGCTCGCAAGATTGTACATGTACAAAGGCGATAAAACAAATGCATTGAAATATGCATTGGAAGTGATCAATAGTGCCAAGTTCAGCTTTGCATCACCAACAACATTGAGTGTGGATGCTACAACTACTGCATCAGATATGACCTTCAGCAGTGAGCATCTGTTCTCCTTTTATGTTTCCGGTTTAAAAGGCATCAGTGATAATTATTTTAAAAACTCAACTGCTGCAGGTGGCGATGCCAACGATCTGTTTTCAACCAAAGCAAAACTCACTGCTTTGTATGAAACATCAGTAGTTGGTTATGGTACCGACATCCGTAATCCTGATGCATCAAAAAGTTTGTGGACACAGGTTACAACAGGTGTTGTTTATACCAAAAAATATTATTCGGATAATGTGGCCAATGTAAAGCAGTTTCTGGTTCCTGTATTGCGTTTGCCGGAGATGTATTACATCGCAGCAGAAGCAGCAGCAACATACACCGATGGTTTAACGTATCTCAATGCTGTACGTACTGCACGTTTATTACCTGCTCTTACAACAGCTTCTGTAACATCGGATGCGGTATTGAATGCCGAAATACAAAAGGAATACCGTAAAGAGTTTTATGGTGAAGGACAGATCTGGTATTATTTCAAGCGCAAGAATGTTACCACCATTCCTGATGGAGTTGGTAACCCAATGACGGCTGCTAAGTACACACTGCCTCTTCCTTTGGCTGAACTTGAATTTGGTAAATAACAAAACAAGAAACATGAACTTATTTAATTCATATACACGCATCATTGCAACACTGGCAATTGGTTTGTCGCTTGCCGGTTGTTCAAAGAACGACAGACTGATGTACGAAGAAGATCCACGTATTTACTTTTACACAAGCGCTGTTGTAGACTACACATTTGCTGTAAGACCTGCATCGTATACAGTAGATACATTGTACATGCCCATCCGCATTATGGGTTCTGCGCAAAACAGGGATCGTACGTTTAATTTAAAAGTAGAAGACAGCTCTACTGCAAAGCTTGGTTATCACATAACCTTTGCTCCGCTGGTAATTCCAGCGAATACGTACCAGATATCATTGCCTGTTTATCTACATCGCAAACCGGGTTTAAAAGACAGTATTGTAACTGCACATATTTCTATTGTTGAATCTGCCGATTTTAAGTTGGGTTATATTAATGGTGTAACAGGTACCGGTACAACAGGCGTGTTAGATCGTTTGCATTACCGTATCAACATCACCGATCAGTTAACAAAACCTGCGAACTGGGAAACTGTTTGGGTGAATTATTTTGGTGTTTTCTCCAAAGTAAAATTCCAGTTCCTTATACAGGTTACCGGCCGTACATCATGGACAAGCACAGGTCTTCCACAAGATCTCAACTTTATGATCCAGACAGCCAAGTATGCTTTGTACAACTACGAACTGGCAAACGGACCATTGATCGATGAATTCGGTAACAGGGTGGTTTTCCCATAACTTAAAACAGCAACACAATGAACAAGCAATCATTTTATATATCATTTGTACTTGTAGCAGCACTGGCATTCTTTGCCGGTTGCTATAAAGACAAAGGCAATTACGATTATACAAGCGTTAATAAAATAACGGTAACAGATGCACGTGCTGCCAACCGGATATTTGTTTTCCAGGGCGATACATTACGTTTGTCGCCAGCAATCACCCAAACTATACAAACAGAAGGATTAACCTATTTGTGGTTTGTGTATAACAACTCTTCAAACAGTGCGTACAATCTTCCGAGAGATACCATCTCCCGTGTAAAGGATCTCAACTATGTTGTCGACAGTCGCATATTTGTATTGGGTGAAAACTATCGGTTGACATTGAAAGTAACTGATCCGAAAACAGGTGTATCAGCATTTATACTTTACGATCTTACTGTATCAAATAAGTTGGGTGAAGGATGGATGCTGTTTGAAGATAAAGGCGGCGAAGGTGATGTATCGATGATCTTACCGAACAATACGATTGAACGGAAAGTGTATTCATCGATCAATCCCACTGCACCTTTAGGTAAACCTGTTGCTATCAATGCAACATCGTTTAGCATTACCGATGATCTTTCATCACCCGGCAAACGTATTTACCTGTTAACAGAAAATGACGGACAGGAATTAAATGCATTAACGCTGCAAAAGAAATTTCCGTTTGGTTATTTGTATTTCGCAACACCTTCTGTTGTGAAGCCAACATTCCAGGGATGGACAGCATACCTCAGTGGCGTAAATCCGTTTCAGCGTATGGGTGTATCAGTTAACAATGGAAAAGTGCATGTAAACCTTGTTGGTGGTTTCCCCGGTATTAAAAAATGGGGTGAAGCATTAAGTACACCTGATGGTGGTTTTGATTATGATATGGCTACAGATATTGCAGGTGCTGCATCATTCTCTGCAACGTATCCGATTGTGATGTTTGATAAGAAGTACAAGCGTTTCTATTCTGTTGGTACAACACGTTTGGCAAGTTTTCCTGCAGCAGCAAGCACTGTGTTTGATATGAACAATGTAGGACTTGATCTGTTGAAACTTGATTCGTCAAATGTTTCAGGTGTGTGGAGTGCGGTAATGAAAGATGCAACAACGCCTTATCTCTTGCAGTTTAAAACATTGGCAACTGCTGCCGATCCTGTTATTACCACAGCAAAGATCAGCATGAATGCACCTGGTTTAACTGGTACAAATGTGATCACCGCTTCAACACTTACACCACATATTTATTATGGTGCAGGTAATACCATCACGAAATACGAAACAACATCAAACACTACAGCTATGTCCTTCAGTTTTGCTGCAGGTGAAACCGTAACAAAACTGGTTTATCAGAAAGTTGTTCCGGGCACAGGTGCTGCACGCCTTGTTGCTGTAACATGGAATGGCACAGAAAGTAAAGTGTACTACTTCACGGTCTCGGCAGTGGGCGATCTTGGTGCTACTTACACAAATGTGTTTACAGGTTTTTCAAAGATTGTTGACCTCGTTTACAAAGTACCATAGTAGTTATTCAATTTAATTGTTCATACACAATACCGGGGACAAAAAATGTCTCTGCTGTCCCCGGTATTGCCTTTTAAAAAAAAAGAAAGCATGAAAAGCAAACTACGATTGTCAGCATTGTTACTGTGTGCACTGTTGCTGGCAACTGCAACAAAAGCACAGACAGTTAAAAAAGGATTTGTTATTACAGGAATAGTGAATGGTATTGATACAGGCAAAGTGTACTTAAGTCATTTTTTAAAAGATGGTACACGGGTAAATGATTCAACAAGACTGAAGAGTGGGAAGTTTGCCTTTAAAGGCGCTGTAAAAGATGCTGATTTTTATTATCTGCGTATGGCAAATGATGGGTTGCCGCTTTTTGTTGAAAACAGCAACATCAGTATTACAGCAAACAAAGGCGAGCTGCGTAAAGCAGCAGTGACAGGTTCAGAAACACATATACAGTTTAAAGAGTGGAGCGAACTGTGGAGTGCTATTACAAGCAGGGCCGGAGAATATTATCGTTTGCTTGCTACGGGTAAAAAAGACAGTACGGGCAATGTAACCATGCAAACCGATTCAGTTGTGCGCAAAGCATTTGATGATGGTATGGCTGCATTAACCATCAGTACTGATAGTGCCATTAACGTCATGGTTTCAAAATATCCATCATCGCCTGTTACTGCATACGTTATCATTGACCGTTATATCAATTATACCGATCTGCCCCGTGTAAAAAAGTTCTTTGCATTGCTCGACAGTAAAGGAAAGAATACATCGTTCGGAAAACAGATATCAGAATATCTCTTGATTGCTGCCAAAACTGAACCGGGGGCTACACCAACATTTGCTATTGCCGATACATCAGGAAAAATATTAAAGCTCTCTTCGTTAAAAGGAAAATATGTACTGGTTGATTTTTGGGCAAGCTGGTGTGTGCCCTGCCGCAGAGAAAATCCAAACGTAGTAAAAGCGTATCAAAAATATCATGAGAAAGGATTTGAGATCGTTGGTGTTTCGCTCGATACAAAAAAAGATATGTGGATGAAAGCAATTGCCAAAGATGGATTGAACTGGTACCATGTAAGTGATCTGAAAGGATGGGAGAGTGGTATTGTAAAAGAGTTGGGTGTTAAAGTGGTGCCTACGAGTTTTCTGCTTGATCCGAATGGAAAAATCATTGCCAACAATTTAAGAGCTGAGTTGCTCTGGGAAAAGCTTGCCGAAATATTTAACTGATAAACATTATTCATCACCATTCATACAGCTGTTGCTGTATTCGTAAACAAAAAGCAAATGAAAAAACTTGGTTTCCTTATTGTTGTAGCAGCTTTGTTCTGCACACAGTCATCTGTTTTTGCACAGACCGGTCGTCCTGCGGCTGATACCCTGCGCAGGTATTACACACGGTTAGCTAATTCAAAAGACCAGGCCGATAAAGATCTGCTTGCCTCAAAAATGTATGAGTTGCTGAAAAGCAAAAACGAAAGCGATTGGTCAACAGCCAGGCAATACTTTTATCAGTTGCAGAAAACAAATGTGTCAGATTCAATTGGTAAAGCCATTAAGATCAAATTTCCATTAGGTGCAGCGGTAAGAAACGAAGAAGCAAGCAAGATCTATGAAGCTAAAACAACTGCAACAAAAGAAGCAGCTTATAAAGCATGGGTGAAAAAATTTCCACCTGCAAAATTCGGTAACGACAGGATCATGTACGATTATGCACGCAATAATTTAGCTACTGCATTTGCCGAAGAAGATAATGTAAAGAAAGCAATGCTGTATGTGAACATGATGGAATCGAAATTCTGGAAAGGCGAAGGCTCAATGGGTTCTATCCGTTCATTTATTAAAAACGGACATTACAAAGAAGCAAAACTGTTGATGCAGGAAGCCATCGATAACGCATACAAATACAAAACCATCTGGAAAGATTCTACCGGTGCAGGTTTTGCAGCAATGGGCTATCCTTCTTATTTAAGTATGTATGCAAACATTCTGCTTGAAAGTAAAGATTACCAACAGGCGCTCGACTATCAGCAAAAAGCATACGATGTAGCGGACAGTACACGCCGCATCGGGATGAACGGAGTGTTTGCAAAAATTTATATGGCATTGGGCAGAGACCAGGAAGCGTTTGATAAATATGATGAACTGGTGCGCCATGGTTTGGCAACACCTGAGGTAAACGAAAATCTGAAAGTGCTGTATAAAAAACTGAAAGGTGAAACAGGGTTTGATGCATACATGGCCGAAGTGCGTAAGATACTTGCAGCGAATGTGCGTAAAGATCTGGCGAAGCAGATCATCAACAAACCGGCGCCAGCATTCAGTCTTGTGAACTTTGAAGGAAAAACAGTTTCATTGGCAGACCTGAAAGGCAAGATTGTGATCGTTGATTTTTGGGCAACATGGTGTGGCCCTTGTAAAGCTTCTTTCCCCGCTATGCAAACTGCAGTAAGCAAATACAAAGACAACCCGGATGTTGCCTTCCTCTTTATTCATACATGGGAGCGTGAAGAGGCGGCAGTTGCTACAGAGAACGCTATCAAGTATATCAAAGAAAATAATTACACATTCAACGTAATGATGGATCTGAAAGACCAGGCATCAGGAACAAATAAAGTTGTTTCAAGCTTTGGCGTATCGGGCATTCCTACCAAATTCATTATCGATAAGAACGGAAATATCCGCTTTAAGTTCATTGGTTTCTCCGGTGGCAACGAACTCGCTGTTGAAGAAATTGATGCCATGATTGAAATGGCTTTGAAAGGATAGTTGTTGCTTCACTTGCCCCGGCCTTAAGGCCGGGGCAAGTGAACAAAATCCACCTGCACTTTAATGCTCCGTTAGTGGTTGCGTAAATACGATCACTAAAAAAAACAGTTGATGAACGGTTTTAAAACTCTTTAAATGATGGGGTAAGGGATTGCTTTGCCCGTAAAAAAATAATGTTACCTGTTCTTGGGGTAAAACTGCACAGTTGTTAGTCTACTATCAAAGTTTTCAAAAGCAGTTTCCTTCAAGACGATAAAAAACAAACCATGATTCGTAAAGTAAAACAGTGCTTCTTTTTTTCAGTTGCCCTATCAGGTCTTTTACTATGCAGCAATGAATTAACTGCACAAGCAAGACCAACAACAGCTCCAGCCGATACAACAAATGGCGGAAACAGAACAATGCGTCCACCTGCTGCAGGCGGGTTAAGACCATACCAGGAAGTTGTGCCTGCATCTGCACGAACAGATAAAGGCATGTTCAGCGTGCATAAAGTAAGTGAACGTTACCTGTTGGAAATTCCGGATTCATTACTTGGCAGAGAAATATTAGTGGTGAACCGTATTGCCAAATCAGCCGCTGGCGGCAGAGCAGGTTTTATGGGTTATGCCGGTGATATGATCGGTGAAAATGTGATCCGTTTTGCAAAAGGTCCCAATAACAAATTGTTTTTATACAGTGTATCGCACCAGGAAGTATCGAAAGACAGCAGTGAAAATGGAATGTATCGTTCGGTGATGAATTCGAACCTGCAACCCATTGTTGCATCATTCGATATTAAAGCGTTGGCGAAAGATTCTGCCGGAGTGGTGATCGACTTCACTGATTACATCAATACTGATAACGATATTTTTTACTTCGAAGCAATGACCAAGCGCCAGCTTTCATTGGGTATGATGCAGCCCGATAAATCATTTATCAGCGGCATGAAATCATTTCCACAAAATATCGAGATCGGAACTGTGCGTACCTATATGCGTACACCTGCACAACAACAGGGACAACAAAGTTTTGGTCCGGCAACAGGTGCACCTGCAACTTACGAACTCAACAGCTCCTTAGTGTTGTTACCAAAAACACCTATGAAGCCACGTTATTTCGATAACAGGGTTGGTTATTTCGCAACAGGCTTTGTTGACTTTGATGCAAATCCTCAGGGTGTGAAAACAACGGCCATGATCACACGCTGGAGACTGGAACCAAAAGCAGAAGACATTGAAAAGTATAAGCGTGGTGAATTGGTAGAACCAAAAAATCCCATCATTTATTATATCGATCCGGCAACACCAAAAAAATGGGTGCCTTATTTAATACAGGGTGTAAACGATTGGCAGGCTGCATTTGAAAAAGCAGGTTGGAAGAATGCCATCATTGCAAAAGAAGCTCCGAAGAATGATCCTGAATGGAGTGTGGAAGATGCACGACATAATGTGATCGTGTACAAACCATCGGATGTAGCAAACGCAAGTGGTCCGCATGTGCATGATCCTCGTAGTGGTGAAATTATGGAAACACATATCAACTGGTACCATAACATTATGGAGCTGGTGCATAACTGGTATATGGTGCAAGTATCACCACTTGATCCAAAAGCAAGAAGCATGCAGTTTGATGATGAACTGATGGGGCAACTTATTCGTTTTGTATCATCGCATGAAGTAGGACATACATTGGGCCTTCGTCACAACTTTGGTTCTTCTTCAACTGTGCCTGTTGAAAAACTGCGTGATAATAAGTGGTTGACAGAACATGGTCACACACCATCTATCATGGACTATGCACGTTTTAACTATGTGGCACAACCGGAAGATAATATTGATCGCAACAACCTGTTTCCACGTATTGGTGAATATGATAAGTGGGCCATTGAATGGGGTTACAGATGGATGCCGGAAGAACAAAAAGAAACATTGAACAACTGGATCATCAGTAAAACAACTGCAAACCCTTATTTGTGGTTTGGTACAGAAACAGATGCAAACGATCCACGTGGACAAAACGAAGATCTTGGCGACAATGCGATGAAAGCAGGATTGTATGGTATTAAAAATCTGAAGCGCATTGTACCTAATCTTATCACCTGGACAAAAGAACCAACAGAAGGTTATGCAAGCCTGCGTGAAATGTATACGGAAGTAACAGGACAGTTCAACCGTTACATGGGCCATGCAGCAAAAAATATCGGTGGTATTATGACCACGCCAAAAACAGTGGAAGAAAATGGTTCGGTGATCGAGTTTGTATCGAAAGCAAAACAAAAAGAAGCCATGGCTTTCTTACAGGAACAATTGTTTACCACACCAACCTGGTTACTCGATAAAAAGATATTCTCGTTAACAGGCGCAGGTGATATGAATACGATTGCTAACATGCAGAACGGAGCACTCGGTCGTTTGCTCAGTAATGCAACCATCAGCAAATTATTGTTGTTTGAATCAGTTCATGGAGCACAGGCATATACAGCAAAAGAAATGTTGGATGAATTAAAGAGAGGCATCTGGAGCGAATTGAAATCAGCAAAAGCAATTGACATCTATCGTCGTAATCTGCAGAAATTATATGTTGAACGTTTGATCGCATTAACCGCAGAAGCACCTGCCGCAACTGTTCCCGGTGCACCAAATACAAGTGCTGCTGTAAGTAAGATGAATGATGGTCTGTCAATCGTGAAAGGACACATGCGTACGTTGCTTGCAGAAATTAAAGCAGCGATTGCAACCAGCAGCGATCCGCTCACCAAATTACACCTGCAGGATCTTGCAGACAGATTAACCACATCACTTGACACTAAAAAATAAAGATCATGAGGAAACTAGTATTGTTCGTTGTGTTATTAGTGGCAGGCTTTATGGCCAATGCCAAGGTACAAAACCCAGTTAAGTGGGCGTACAAATTAAAGAAAGTAAACGCCACTACGTACGAAGTGCATATTACCGCCACCATTGATAAAGGCTGGCATATCTATTCACAAACAACACCCGATGGCGGGCCTGTACCAACAGCTATCAACTTTACTAAAAATCCATTGATTACACTGGTAGGTAAAGCCAAAGAAGTGGGTAAGCTTGAACAACGCCATGAAGAATTGTTTGGTGTGGATGTAAAACAGTTTTCCAACACGGTAAACTTTGTGCAAACCATTAAAGTAAAAGCAGCTGTTAAAACAGCTGTATCAGGAACGGTTGAGTTCATGGTGTGTAACGATACACAGTGTTTACCACCCACCAGCAATAAATTTTCATTGGCCATTCAATAGTTAAACGATGAGAAAGATCTGTGCGGTTCTTGGCCTGCTGTTCTGCTTTGTTACAACAGCAGTTCAGTTGCAGGCTGCCGATTCGTCGGCTGTAACATTCAGTTATAACAAACAACGCATCAGCGATAAGGAAATGCTGTTGCAGTTAAGGGTGAGTATTAAGCCCGGGTATAAACTGTTTGCTTTGCAGAAGAAAGAAGAAGATGTGTTATTCTCAACACTCAATTTCGATTCTGCTGCTGCCAAATATTTGTCGGGCACTGTTACCGAAAAAGGAACAGCAAAAACAGAACTTGATGCCGGCACAAAGGCGCAGGTAAGTTTCTTTTCCGATTCGGTGTTGTGGGAGCAAAAGATCAATGCAACTGCAAGCGATAGCTTTTTGGTAAAAGGAAACATCAGTTACCTCTTTGCTAAAGGCGATGAATACTTACCCGGTGAGCAATCGTTTAAGTTTTTTATTCAACCGGAAACGACAGCAGTAAACACAGCTGCTGATGGGAGTAATTCTGTTGCAGATAAATCATTGCTCTGGATATTTCTTGCTGCCTTTGGCGGTGGTTTACTGGCATTGCTTACACCTTGTGTGTATTCAATGATACCCGTTACCGTTAGTTTCTTTACCAAACGCAGCAAAACAAAAGCAGAAGGTATCCGCAATGCTTTGTATTATGCAGGTTCTATTGTGGTGATCTTTACACTGCTTGGCTTTTTGGTCACACTCATTTTTGGTCCGGCAGCGTTGAATAACCTTGCCACCAACTGGATCGCCAATCTTGTGTTCTTTGCTTTGTTTTTGATCTTTGGTTTTTCATTTCTTGGAGCATTTGAAATTACATTGCCCTCAAGCTGGACAAACAAGAGCGACTCCAAAGCAAGTACCGGAAGTTTTCTCGGTATCTTCTTTATGGCATTAACACTGGTGCTGGTATCATTCTCCTGCACAGGTCCTATCATTGGTAATTTGTTGGTTCTTGCTTCAAAGGGAAGTTATTTTGGTCCCCTAGTAGGTATGCTTGGTTTCTCCACTGCTCTTGCATTACCGTTTGCTTTGTTCGCTTTCTTCCCCAGTAAATTAAATGTATTGGGAAAAGCAGGCGGCTGGTTGAATGCTGTGAAAGTAACACTCGGCTTTTTAGAGCTGGCACTGGCATTGAAATTTTTATCGAATGCAGATTTGGTAAAAGGATGGCGGTTGTTGGATCGTGAAGTATTCTTAGTGTTATGGATCGTCATCTTTGCATTACTTGGTATTTATCTGTTGGGTAAACTCAAATTTCATCACGATGATGAATTGCCAAAGAATGATTTTGGTTTGCCCTATCTCACTGTAACAAGGTTGATGTTTGCGATCACTGCTTTTGCATTTGCTGTGTATATGATCCCCGGTTTATTTGGTGCGCCATTAAAAAGCATCAGTGCATTTGTGCCGCCCATGGGTACACAGGATTTTGTAATGGGAGCAGGTATTCATCAGCGCCCTGAAAGGAACGCTGCTACTCAGCATCCGCAGAAATATTATGAACAGATGAAAGTGTACGAACCGGAAGTGGTAACAAAGTATGGCATGGTCACTTATTTCGATTATGATGAAGCATTGGATGTTGCAAGAAAATTAAAGAAACCATTGATGCTTGATTTTACCGGTATCAACTGTGTGAACTGCCGCAAAATGGAAGGACAGGTGTGGAGCGATGCAGCAGTGATGAATAAACTGAAAGAAGATTTTGTGATCGTATCGTTGTATGTGGATGTGCAGAATGTTGACCTGCCGGAGAGTGAACATTATTTCTCCAAAGCATTGAGCAAACAAGTGGAAACGCTGGGCGATAAAAATGCAGACCTGCAGGTAACAAGCTATGGTGCCAACAGTCAACCCTATTATTTCTTCCTCGATGCCAATGAAAAAAGGATCGTTCCCGATGGATATGGTTATGATCCGGATATCAACAAGTTTAAACAACTGCTGGATACCGTAAAAGAAAAATACGCAGCAGGCAATCAGTAAAACTATGATCATGCAGAACGAACTAACATCAAACAGCATCAACAACGATTGCGGTTGTTATGATGCTTCACCTTCCGTATCGGATAAATTGGAAAGCAAGTTTCGTCACCTCTGGGGATTGGTGGGCAATACACCTATGCTTGAAATTGCTTACAAATACAAAGACGAGTGCAGAAAAATTTATGTGAAGTGTGAGAACTATAATCTTACCGGGAGTATTAAAGACCGTATGGCCCTGTATATTTTACAGCAAGCCTATCGTCAGAATAAAATAAAACCAGGCGATACCATTGTGGAAGCCACAAGTGGCAACACCGGTATTGCCTTCAGTGCAATTGGTAAAGCATTGGGACATGATGTAACCATCATTATGCCCAACTGGCTCAGTAAAGAACGTATTGATATCATCAAGAGTCTTGGTGCTGATGTGGTACTCATCAGCAAAGAAGAAGGTGGTTTCCTCGGCAGTATTGCATTGAGTGAACAAATGGCTGCTGCAGATAAAACAGTTTTCTTACCGCAGCAATTTGAAAATTTATACAATGCTGAAGCACATGAAAAAACAACCGCCAAAGAAATTTGGATGCAGTTGCAAAGCATCGATCTTACACCCGATGCATTTGTTGCTGGTGTGGGCACAGGTGGTACAGTAATGGGCATGGGTAATTATTTGCGTAAGCGTAATCCTGCCATTAAAGTACATCCGTTGGAGCCTGCAGAATCACCCACACTTTCCACTGGTTATAAAGTTGGTTCGCATCGAATACAAGGTATTTCCGATGAATTTATTCCTGCTATTGTAAAGCTTGATCAATTAGATAAAGTAGTAAAAGCATCCGATGGTGATTCCATCATCATGGCACAGAAGTTAGCGAAGCAATTAGGATTGGCAGTAGGTATTTCATCGGGTGCTAATTTTTTAGGTGCTATTCAGTTGCAGAACGAAATGGGTGCAGATAAAGTTGTTGTAACCGTATTCAGCGACAGTAATAAAAAATACCTGAGCACCGACTTAATGAAAGAACAACCGATGCGCCAGGAATATTTATCACAACATATTGAACTGATCGATTACAAAGCAATCGATCGATTATAATTTGGTTTAAGTAAGAATGTTTTCTCATGTTGATTGTACCCGGAGGATTGTGTCGACTTTCCTCCCGGTTAATCACAAATGTCAAAATCAAAAAAGCAGTTCAATTGAACTGCTTTTTTGTGCCCGGGACTGGATTCGAACCAGCACGTCCTTTCGAACACCACCACCTCAAAGTGGCTTGTCTACCAATTTCAACACCCGGGCTTAATTGGGCAGCAAATGTAAAGTGCTTGCCCGACCTCATCAAATTTTTTTTTAGGGCGGGAAAAATGTAAAATGAAAAATAAAAAATAGCCGCTTGCAGCTTATTTCTTCAACACAATTCTGAAAGTAGTACCCTTACCCGGTTCGGAATGTTTTACATACAGCTGGCCTTTGTGGTACTGTTCAATAATGCGTTTGCTCAGCGAAAGGCCTAAACCCCAGCCACGTTTTTTAGTAGTAAAGCCCGGTTTAAATACTCTGTTTACGTTTTGCGATGCAATGCCCTTTCCGGTATCACTTACATCAAGGATAATACTCCGTTCTTCGTTATGCATATCAACGATAATATTGCCTTTTCCATCCATTGCATCCAATGCGTTTTTCAGCAGGTTTTCAATAACCCAATCGAAAAGGGGAGGCGAAATTTTAGCGCTCATCTCAGCAGCATTTTTCTTCACATCCAGGTGAACCTTTCCTGTTGCACGTTTGCGGATGTATTCAACCATTTCTTCAACCTGTATCACCACATCATGCTGTTCTAACTGCGGCGTACTGCCGATTTTTCCAAAGCGATCGCTTACAAGTCGTAAACGTTGTACATCTTTTTCAATTTCGGTAGCAATTTGCCGGCTGCTATCTTCTTCTTTCAACATTTCCACCCAACCCTGTAAAGAAGATACAGGTGTGCCCAGCTGATGTGCCGTTTCTTTGGCCATGCCTGCCCAAACCTGGTTTTGTGTTGATTTATTACGGATCTGCAGGGAGAAGATCGTAATGATGATAAACAGCGCCACTATAAACAACTGCACCATTGGGTAATACTTTACCTGCTGCAGTAATACCGAATGACCATAGTAATACTTGTTAATGAGCAAAGGTTGTTTGCTTATTTCAAGTATGATGGGTTGATTCTGTGTTTTAAATGCTTTCAGTTGTTTTTGCAGGTACATGGGGTCGGCAGCAATTTTTGTACTGTCGATGTTAATGTAACTCACTATGCTGTCCTTCTCATCTGTTTCAATAATGGGGATCGATTTCTGTTCATTCCGTATCAGCGATGGCAGTTTTGTATCGGCATCAACAGGCGCATAAATCAGGAAACGGCCTGCTTCAACCCATTGCTCAACTTTCTGTCGCTCTTCCACAGCAATTTTCCCGGCTAAATAATTCGAGTAGAAAATAGTACCCGTAACAATAAGTATTGCAACAAGTGCCAACAACGTGCGCCAGTTAAAATATTGACCAAGCATGCCCTAATTTAGAGAAGGTTTGGCTCTGTTGAACTATTTTTGAAAAAATATTTATCGCCCTTGCAAACTCAACCTGCAGTAGCTGTTGTAATTCTTAACTGGAATGGAAGAAAATTCCTGCAGCAATTTTTACCATCAGTACTTGCATCAACTTATCCCAACCTGCGCATCATTGTTGCCGACAATGCATCAACCGACGATTCGGTTGCGTATGTAGAGCAAATATTTCCAACGGTTGAAGTTTTAATAAGCAAAGAGAATTATGGTTTTGCAAAAGGGTACAATCATTTTCTCCAAAAGGTTCAATCGGATTATTATATTTTGCTCAACAGCGATGTGGAAGTGGAACAGGGTTGGATTGAACCGGTAATCAGTTTGATGGAAAGCGATGCATCAATTGCAGCATGTCAACCGAAACTATTGGCGTATCATAACAAAACCGAATTTGAATATGCAGGTGCAGGCGGGGGATGGATAGACATGTTGGGCTATCCTTTTTCCCGTGGGCGGGTGTTTGATGAGTTGGAAAAAGACGAAGGGCAATACAACAACGCAACCCCCATCTTTTGGGCAAGCGGCGCAGCTTTATTTATCCGTGCCGATCGCTTTCATGCAATGCAGGGCTTCGATCCGTTCTTTTTTGCTCACCAGGAAGAAATTGATCTTTGCTGGCGACTGCAACGGGCGGGCTATAAAATTTATGTATGTCCACAATCCGTAGTATACCATGTAGGTGGCGGCACATTGCCCACCGGCAGTAATCGCAAAGTGTATCTTAATTTCCGCAATAACCTTGTAATGATTACCAAAAACATGCCCTGGAGTGAGCTTTGGTGGAAGCTGCCGTTGCGGTTGGCATTGGATGGATTATCGGCCTGGAAAGAGCTTTTGGCAGGAAAAGGAGGGTATTGGCTGGCGGTTTACAATGCACACATGGCTTTTTGCGAATGGGCATTGGGCAGGCAAAAACGAAACACGCAAGCCTACCCTGTATTGCAAACTGTGTACAAAGGCTCTGTGGTATACCAATACTTCCTCAAAAAAAAGAAGAAATTTTCTGAAATTGTAAAGCAAGGGTAAACAGATGTTGCGATCATCCCTTACATTTGCAACGATAAAAAACTGACGCATATATGGCACACGAAACTAACGATACAAAGCAAAAAGACATTACCCGCAACTGGGTAACATCATCCCGTTTTCTGTTTTATGTTCAACTGTTTTGTATTGCTGCGTTTTTATTAGGCGGTTGTTACAAATTGTACAATTCACGCTATAAAGGCAAGCCTGCTGTAGAAGTACCCGAAAGCACACTCTACAATCCAAAGTATAAATAAGTTACTTGTTTAAATAACTGAACCCTCTTAACAGAGGGTTTTTTTATAGCATTTTGCAGCATTGAATATGAATACACCAAAACAGCTTTACATCGCAACAGGTATTGCCATACTGGTAAGTTTCTTCATTTACTATCCTGTTTTTTTTACCGATTATGCGTTTACCGATGAAGCGCACCAGCTCTGGAACAATAAAGACGGTTCTAATTTTACTATTTTTTTAAACCATGGCAGGATCATAACCGGCTGGTTATTCGATGCTGCTTTCGCAAACATTCAATCTGTAGGCGATATAAAATGGTTGCGGATGTTTTCTTTTGCCAGCCTGCTTGTATTTATTCTTGTATATGCTGTTTACGGAAGAAAGCTGTTTAAACAACTTGGTCTGCCTGCTGAATTATGGTGGCTTTCAGTTGTGTTTATCCCTTGCAGCTTATCTGCCGCTATTTATATTGGCTGGGCATCCTGTGCAGAAATATTTTTTGCAACAACCACAGCTTTTCTTTCGGGCTATATTCTTTTTACCAAACTCAATAGTAGCGAACAATATATTCAAATACCAACCGGAACACTTGTAATGAGTGTTGTATTCGCTTTAAGTTCGCTGTTTACCTATCAAACGGCATTTGGGTTTTTTCTGTTTCCATTTTTCCTCTATTTCATTTCGAAGAAGGCTGCAAAAACTGACAGAACAGTTGTAATTGGAATTGTATTTTATCTTGCCTGTTATGTTCTCTATTATTTACTTTTTAAATACTCATTAAAAGTTTATAACGTAACTGCAAGCGAAAGAACAGCAATAAATATCGATCCGTTGGGGAAGCTCAGTTTTTTCTTTTCCTATCCGTTAGCACAGGCGTTTAGTTTTAATTTTCTGTACAATGCCAGGAGTATTGTGTCGCAACTGTTTTATCCTGCAATGCTGGTTTTATGGATGCTTAGTCTCTATTGGCAAAATAATAAAAAACAGGTTGGTAAAATTTTACTGCATGTTGCTTTCTGTATTGGTTTTTTTGTGTTGATGTATCTGCCATTGATGATCTCACTCGAAAACTTTGCATCTTACCGAACAATGTTTGCTTTTAATTTTGCAGCTTTTGTTATCCTGTGTTATAGCCTGCTGACATTTTTTAAAAGCGAGCCAATTATTCGTTGGGTTACTGTTACCGCATCGTTGATTTTAACTGTAACGGCTTTTTACAATTACCACTACAATTTCTCCAAACCGTTGGCAATGGAGTATCAAACTTTACGCAACGTTTTTTTAACGGCGTATAAAGAAGGAGATAGTGTGCTTCTGAAACGGCCTCCGGTTAATGCATTTAAACCTCTTTACGGCATTAATTATTATACCGATGAGTTTGGTTATCCTTCAACTGAAAAAGACTGGACAGCCGATCCTTTATTAAAACAATTGTTGTTGGAGAAGACAGGAAGCCGGGAAAAAGCAGGGCGTTTGATTGTACTACAATATGCCCATGCCGATTCAGTGCAATTTAATGAGAAGCGAAGAGCATTTTCAGGGTTAGTGATTGATATGGAACAACTAATGATGAAAAATAATGCTGAATGAGTTATGCAGGAGAGAAAAGAAAAAGTAATTTTTTTAGAAATTTTTCTTCAACTTTTTTGTCAATATTAAAACGTCCCTTACATTTGCACCCCAATCGTTCTTTAACACATCAGCGGAAGTAGCTCATTTGGTAGAGCACGACCTTGCCAAGGTCGGGGTGGCCGGTTCGAGCCCGGTCTTCCGCTCAAAGTCCCGCTCACAAGCGGGATTTTTTTTCACTAAACGGATGCCCCGGTGGTGGAATTGGTAGACACGCAGGACTTAAAATCCTGTTCGCAGCAATGCGAGTAACGGTTCAACTCCGTTCCGGGGCACAAAAAAAGCGACGAATTATCGTCGCTTTTTTTTATGCTCATTACTTCCTGTTCATTATCATCATTCATAACTATACGTTACATATCCCATCAGTTGTTTCTGTTTGCTGAAACAGCTTTCTTTTGTTTTTAATCCCTGCTCATTGTATTGGTAACGCCAGGTAACATAATCGCTGCTGCCGCTTTGTACAGAGATCATTTGTGTTAATTGCGATTGTTCGTTGTACTCATACATATAATCAGGCAGTAAACGTTTGGCTCTTGTGTTATAACGTACAACATCTGTCAAACGGTTTTTATCATCATAATAATAATACCAGGTTTCTGTTTGTTTGTTACGGCCTGTTATGATCTCTTCACCAACATTTCCTTTCTCATCGGGCTTAAACTGTACATAACTGGTATCTGTTACATTTTTTATTCGCAGCATCGATACAGGAAAACCGGTTGAATCATATTTGTATTCATGCCGTACTGTTTCTTTTGTTTTGTATGCATAAGCCTGCGATACATTTTCAACCACCAGCAAACGGCCGGCAGCATCGTACACGTAATTCGATACGTTTAATGTTGTGTTCGAGCTGTCGGCACTGCGTATCAATTGCCCTTTTGTATTAAACTGTGTTACCAAAACCGATTGCATGGTAGCAATGGTTTGCGTATACGTTTTAATGATGTTGTAGGCAGGAGTAATTTCCTGGAAACAGATAAACTGATCAACAGGTTCTCCTGTTGCTTCGAACGATTGTAATACAACCTTTCTTACTTTATTGGTTTTGTACTGCTTTACCTGGTTCGTAGCCTGCTGAGTACTTACAATATCTTTTTGATAATACTGGCTGCTGCCGGCTAACGGCAACAACATCACTGCAAGAAGCTGAAAATAGAGTTTACGCATATGGTTGTTCAAAGATATTCCTGAAATAAGAAACGTTTGGGGTAATCTTTTTATTTTTAGCAAAAGCAAAAGGGTATGTCGCACGGGCACGAACGAAAGGAAAAAAACTGTTTAAACTGTAATGCAAGGGTGTTTGGCCGTTATTGTCATGTATGCGGACAGGAAAATATTGAGCCCAAAGAGTCGGCATTCGGACTTATTACGCATTTTTTTAACGACATCACGCACTTCGAGGGTAAGTTTATTACCTCTTTACGATACATTCTTTTTCGTCCGGGTTTTTTGGCAAAAGAATATGAACGGGGCCGCCGTGCAAGTTATATGAACCCGGTGCGGATGTATGTATTTACATCAGCATTTTTCTTCATTGTTTTCTTTTCCTTATTTAAAGTGCCCGACGAAGATGTGGCGATGAGCTATAATAAACTGGAAGAACGGTTGAAGAACAGCAATGCCAATTTCAACGTAAACTTTGTAACCGGTAACATTACGGTTGATAAAGTGGTTGTGGGTAACATTAAGCAAATGGAAAAGGTGAATGATCGTTTGATCGATTCCATTGCCAATGCTGCAGCAAAAAAGGATACAGCTTCAACTGCAGTTGCCGACTCAACAGAAGAATCGGGTTCTACGCTTTTTAATTTTGGTAAACGTTATACAACTGTAGGGCAGTACGATTCTGTACAGCAAACATTGCCGGCAGCAGAAAGAGATGGATGGTTAGGTACGCAGTTGAACAGGAAAGTAATTTATGTAAACAATAAGTACAGTAAAAGTCCCGGACTTGCCTATGCACGCATCTTCGATGTGTTTCTGCACAAGCTGCCAACTATATTATTTATATCCCTGCCTTTGTTTGCACTCATCTTATCGTTGTTGTACATACGACGCAGACAATACAATTATGTAAACCATGCAATTTTCAGCATCTATTATTATATCTTCTGTTTTTTAACTCTGCTCATTTATTTTGGTACCGATAAACTTTCGGAGCTTACACATTGGCGCATTTTTTCCTGGTTGGAGATCATCTTGTTCCTCTCGTTTTATGTGTATCTCTACAAAGCGATGCGGCATTATTACCTGCAGGGGCGGGCAAAAACAATTTTGAAATATATGTTTCTGAATTTCGTGTTTTTATTTGTGATCATTTTCCTGTTTGCCGGGTTCTTTATTTTCTCGGCTTTAAATATTTAAACTATGCAAGCAACAGCAGACAGCTTTTTACGTTTGGTGAAAATTATGGATGAATTGCGGGAACAATGCCCGTGGGATAAAAAGCAAACCATTCATACACTCCGTCAGCTTACTATTGAAGAAACCTACGAATTAACCGATGCTATTTCTGAAGAGAACTGGAAGCATATTAAAGAAGAGCTGGGCGATCTGATGTTGCACCTTGTGTTTTATGCAAAGATCGGTACCGAACAACAGCAGTTTACATTGCCCGAAGTGTTGAATGGTATTTGTGAAAAGCTGATTGCCCGTCATCCGCATATTTACGGCGATGTAAAAGTTACCGACGAAGAAGAAGTAAAACGTAACTGGGAAAAGCTGAAAATGAAAGAAGGCAAAACCTCTGTATTAAGTGGTGTACCCAAAGGATTACCATCGATGGTAAAAGCAATTCGCATACAGGAAAAAGCAAAGCAGGTAGGGTTTGAATGGGAGAATAAAGAGCAAGTGTTTGAAAAGATAGAGGAAGAAATAAATGAGTTGAAAGAAGTAGTAAACACCTGCGAACAGGATAAAATAGAAGAGGAGTTGGGCGATGTGTTTTTTTCTCTGGTGAATTATGCACGGTTTTTGCAGATTGATGCAGACCATGCGTTGGAACGTACAAATCAGAAGTTTATAAAGCGGTTTACACAAATGGAGCAGGAAGCAATTAGTGAAGGCAAACAGCTTACACATATGACGCTTGAGGAAATGGATAATATCTGGAACCGCATTAAACAGAAAAACAGGGAAGCGCAATAATATTTTGAACCACATTTTAACCATCCGCCGCTTTGTTTACCGAAATGGCTACCTGCTTATCCTGGCAGGTTGGTTACTTACATTTTCCTACTTATTTCAATATTACTGGTCGTACACCTCTGCGCCGGAACAGGTAAAGAAAACATTGCAGAAAGCAATTAATAAACGAGAGAAGGATTTTGCACGGCTGCTTACCGATTCTTCGCTTCTGCTGAAATTAAAAACCGGTAAGGCCGATTTAGAAACCGTTGAAAAACTTGTAGAGAAAGATTATTTCATTTTTGTGGCAAGCGATGGAGACGATGGTTTTCAAACACGCTTCTGGAATACACAGGCTATTTTACCCACTTACCAATTATGGCAACGAGCAGATGGTATCTGGTTCGAGCAATTAATCAATGGATATTATACAGTTTATAAAAAAACAAAAAAACTTGGCGATGGAAGTATTTGCCAGGCAATGGCCTTAATTCCTGTTAAATGGAATTTTTTTGTTGAAGCCGACTACATCAGTAACGATTTTGCATACCTCAGGGGAATAGAAAAATATTACAACTTAAGTGATGTTGAACAATCGCAACTAAAAGTGCAGAGTACCGACGGTACAATATTGTTCTGGTTAAAAGAACTCAACAATCTGCCACAGCCTTTAAACAGTACAACCATTATTTTCCGTTTGCTGGCAATGCTGTGCCTGTTTATGTTTTTGCATAAACTGTCTGCAATGCTTACCGAACTGTACTCGTTTGCAGCAGGCTTATCATTTCTCATAGCGGTTATTCTGCTGTTACGCATTTCAAGTTATTATCTCCCTATACCATTTAATCTGCGTCAGTTCGAGCTGTTCGACCCATCTGTGTATGGCTCCAATAAAATATTACGATCCCTGGGCGATTTGCTCATCAACTCTTTTCTGTTGTTGTGGATATTGCTTTTTATACGGCGGTACGCAAAACTGGCAAGAAAAATTCCATTGAAGTTAAAAGCGAATGCAGGGCTTATTATCAGCACATTGCTTTTATTCGGCACAACAATTCTATTTGGTAACATTATTAAAAGTCTTGTTTCCGATTCGCAGATTTCGTTTGATGTTATTAATATTTTCAAACTTTCTATTTTCAGCTTTGCAGGTTTTTTTGTGTTGGGTTCGCTTGCGCTGAATTATTTTATTATTGCCGATTGGCTGTCGGGCTATCTTAAACATTACAGCCACCGACGTATTCCTTTGCAATTGCTCACACTTACAGTTGCAGGTCTTATTTATCTTACATTCAACATTAATTCCTCTTCCGTTATTTATCAGTTGTGTTTGCTTGGCTGGTTGTTACTGCTTGTAATGTTGCTTAATAATAAGCGGATGCGGCTTAACTTCTTATCATCAAACGGAAAAACAATTTTCTGGTTATTTTTCTTTTCACTGTCGCTTACACTTTTATTAATAAGCGAAAACGGAGAACGGGAATGGAAAGACCGTATTCGTACAGCCGAAAAACTAAGTCTGCAAACCGATCCCTCTTCGGAAAGTTTATTGAATATTGCCATGCGCAATTTCAGAAGCGAATTTCTTCAAAGCGAGTTTCGTCGTTTTTTTGTTTCCGGCGATAACCAGTTATTAAAAGACAGTCTTATTAGTGAAAATTTCAGTGGCTACCTGAACGTATATGAAACAGAAATTTACACGTTCGATAAGGATGAGAATCCATTGTTTAATATCGATTCAGTTTCATTCAATACTTTAAATACGGTGTACAATCTGCAAAGCAGACGTACCAGTTCTGCAGAATGGAAGTATTACGAAGAGTCGTTCGACAAGTTTTATTACATCGCAAGAAAAGTAATTACTGATACAGCCGAATCAGGTCAGCCAAAGGGCTATGTATTTGTAATATCACGCCCTAAACGTTATGCCGATGAAAAGTTTAATGCGGATATCTTCTATCGTTCCGATACAAAAGTTCCTGATAATACGGTTTCATATGCCTATGCCATTTACAAAAGCAATGAACTCATCAGCAGCGTAAACGATTATCCGTTCCCCATTCATCTCGATAAAAAAGCAACAGGAGAAAAAGCTGAACGGAAAGTAATCAAGAAGGGTTACTCCGAACTGTGGTACAACGCATCCAACAACTTCACCATTATTATTGCAAAATCGCAAAACAGGTTGCTGGAAACAATTACACTGTTTGCTTACTTGTTTTGTGTGTTTTTATTGATGCTTGCCTCTTTCAGACTGGTGCAATATTTTTTGCAGTTAGGGTTGCGTCCTGCTGAATGGAAAGCACATTTGCAGCTAACCTTCCGCACACAGGTGCATACAACCATCATTGGCATCAGCATTTTTTCATTTCTCGTTATCGGGGCATCTACTATTTTCTTTTTTATAAACAGGCATAGCAGGATTAATAAAGAGCGCTTGTCAAGATCGATTGCCATCATGAAAGCAGAAGTTGAAACTGCTTTAAGTAATCATGCACTTTTGGATGATGTGTTGAAATTGTACGATGCACCTTCATCGGCAGAGTTAAAAGGAAAGATCAATCGTATTTCCGAAATACATGGCGTGGATGTAAATATCTACGACCCTAACGGTAATCTGCGGATATCGTCGCAGCCATATTATTACAACAAAGGTTTATTAAGCTCCAAAACAGATCCGCTGGCATACTACAAACTTTCAAGAGAGTACCTGGTACAAACAATTGAAAACGAAAAAGTGGGTAAGCTTTCGTATATGAGTATTTATGTGCCGGTGCGTGATGATGATGGTAAAACCTATGCTTATCTCAATATTCCTTACTTCACTTCGCAAAATGAGCTCAAGCAGGAGATATCGAATTTTCTTGTTACACTGATAAATCTGAATGCGTTTATATTTTTAATAGCAGGGTTAATTGCATTTTTTGTTACAAGCAGAATCACCAATTCATTTGCCATCATTAGTGAAAAAATGAAAGAGATCAAACTGGGAAAAACAAACGAAGCCATTGTTTGGAACAGGAACGATGAAATTGGTGAGCTGGTACAGGAATACAACCGAATGGTAAAGCAACTGGAAGAGAGTGCAAATTTACTTGCACGAAGCGAAAGGGAAGGGGCATGGCGTGAAATGGCCCGGCAGGTAGCTCATGAAATTAAAAATCCGCTTACCCCAATGAAGCTGAGTATTCAGTACCTGCAAAAAGCAGTTGACAGTAATTCTGCAGATACCAAACAGATTTCGCAGAACGTTGCCAAAACATTGGTAGAGCAAATTGATTATCTTTCTAACATTGCATCCGACTTCTCCAGCTTTGCCAATATTGGCAATCCCCGTATGGAACGGGTAAATCTTATTGCATCGGTACAATCGGTAGTGGAATTGTTTAACATGCAGGAAAATGCGCAGGTTGCATTTACTACTACAATTAATGAAGCTTACCTCATGGCCGATAAAACACAACTCAACCGTTTGTTTACAAACCTGATTCGTAATGCCATTGAAGCTGCAGGAGAAGAAGAAGCGGTTGTTGAATTGCACATTGATTTGCGGAATGATAAGGCAGTTGTTGCAGTGCGTGATAACGGACAAGGTATACCTGCAGAACTGCAACAGAAAATATTTTATCCCAACTTTACAACAAAAACTTCAGGTACAGGTTTAGGACTGGCCATGTGCAAGAGCATTGTAGAACAAATGAAAGGCGATATATGGTTCACTACAGAACAATACAAAGGCAGTACATTTTTTGTAGAACTGCCTTTACTGATGACTGGTGAGTAGTAAGTGAAAGAGCACTTTCATTATCCGCTGCTTACTACTATCCACCCGTCACTAACTACTCACTTTCCCCGGCTTCTTCTTTCTTTAATAATTGTGTTTCGATGATTTCTTTAAACACTTTTTTGGGAAATGCACCGGGCTGCATCATCGGGTCATCATTAACAGGAATAAATAAAAAAGTAGGAATGCTGCGAATACCAAACACTGCTGCTAATTCCATTTCGGCATCTGTATCAACTTTATAAACAATCAGTTTGTCTTTGTATTCATCCGATAATTCTTCCAGCACAGGCGCAACAGCTTTGCAAGGACCGCACCAGTCAGCATAAAAATCAATAATAGCCGGAACTGATCCCTTGTATTTCCATTCTTTCTCGGTATCGTAGTTAAAGATGTTCTCTTTAAAATCCTGTGTGGTAAGTTTTACTGTAGCCATAAAAAAGAATTTGTCTGTAAAAGTAACTGAAAGCTGCATGTATGCTGCAGACAAAAGCACAGGCGCAATATTTGCCTGTAACAGCAGGTAAAAGGTAACACAGTTACGAGAAGAAAACAATTAAGAATTGCTGATTGTGGTTAGGATAGTAAAGTATTGATATTAAAAAGGGTTCATCAAACAACTGTTTGATGAACCCTTTTGTAAAAGAGAATGGAGTATTAATTCCAGCCGCCGCCCAATGATTTGTAAATATTTACTTTGGCATTAAACTGTTTCAGTTTGATCTCGATCAATTCAATTTTCGAATCCAATGCTTCACGTTGTGTCAACAATACTTCAATATAATCTGCTCTTGCCGATCGGAAGAGGTCGTTTGAAATGATGATTGACTTTGTAAGTATCTCCACTTCCTTCGCTTTTGTTTCAAAGCTCTTCGTAAAATTATCCATGCGTGAAAGCTGGTTCACTACTTCGATGTGTGCATTTAAGATTGAGCGTTCATAATTATAAACGGCCTGTATCTGTTTTGCATTGGCGTTGAAGTAAGTTGCCTTGATCGCATTCCTGTTAATCAACGGAGCGATCATATCGCCTGCTAAATTGTATAGGATCGATTCGGGTCTGATGAGATACACAGGATTGAACGCCTGCAAACCAACACCTGCATGTAGGCTGAACGATGGATAGAAGTTTGCCTTCGCTACTTGCACATCTAATTTCGCTGCTGCAAGTTCTAGCTCAGCCTGCCGAATATCCGGACGGTAGGAGAGCAGTTGCGATGGTACACCTGCAAAAATGGGATCGAATGCAAGATGATTGAACGCAGTTGAATTGCGTACAACAGGTTGCGGAAAACGGCCTGCAAGAAAATTGATCCTGTTTTCTGTTTCAACGATCTTCTGTTGAATTTCGAATTGCAGATTTTTTGTGTTGAGCAATTGTGCTTCAAAACGGTTCACTGCTAACTGCGTAACCTTCGCTGCGTCTTTCTCCAGTTTTACCAGCTGCAGTGCATTGTTTTGCAGTTCGATGTTTTGCTGAACAATGGTGAGCAGGTTATCAAGCGCCATCAATTCGTAATACGATTCAGCAATTTCTGCAATGATGTTTGTCAGCATAAAGTTTTTGCCTTCGATGGTTGACAGGTATTTCATCACTGCCGATTTTTTTGCGTTGCGCAATTTCTTCCACACGTCGAGCTCCCATGTAAAGTAAGTGCCCACCATAAAATCACCAACATATTTATGCTCTTTGTCTGGGCGTGCTTTCCAGTCTTCTTCCGATAAACCATCCCATGTGTATTTACCTGCTCTGTCAACAGCAGCGCCTGCTTTCAAATTCAGGAAGGGCATGTATTCCCCTTTACGCTGCATGATCTCATTTTTCGTCATCTCAATTTCCTGCAATGTAATATTCAACTCCTGGTTGTTGATGAGTGCAGTATCGATGAGTGCAATAAGATTGGGGTCGGTAAAGTATTGCCGCCATTTCATTTTTACAATGTTGCTGCTGTCCTGCGAGTTGTTATAAGCCGCAGGAACTGATTTGTTTTCCTGTTTGCCGGTAATGGCTGGCACTTTACAGGCACCAAGCCAAACAATACAGGCAACAAGTACAACGTATTTAGCTGTTATCTTCTTTGTCATTTTTATTTCTGATTCGTTTGATAATTTTTGTAATGCGTTTGCTGAGTGCACGGTCAGAGCCACTTTCGACAAAATCTTCACTCAATGGGTTTTCATCTTCGTCCCTGATAAGATGTCTGCTTTCTGCCATTTTACCGAATATGAAGTAAAGTCCCGGCACAATGATCACACCGAACACAGTACCGAACAACATACCACCCAATGCAGATGCACCAATAGTGTGGTTGCCAACAGCACCGGGTCCTGTTGCAATTACTAACGGTATCAAGCCGGCGATAAACGCAAAGGATGTCATTAAGATGGGACGGAAACGTGCTTTTGCACCTTCAATTGCTGCCTGCAAAACAGTTGCTCCCTGGTTGTGTTTCTGTACAGCAAACTCAACGATCAACACCGCATTCTTTCCAAGCAAACCAACCAACATGATCAATCCCACCTGGGCATACACATCGTTTGCAAGCCCCATTCCTTTTAATAAGAGGAAGGAACCGAAGATGCCCGGAGGTAATGAAAGCAATACAGCCAACGGCAGAATAAAACTTTCGTATTGTGCTGCAAGAATGAGGTACACAAAGAAGAGTACCACAAGAAATAAATACAACGCTTCATTTCCACGTTTCGCTTCATCGTACGATAAACCTTCCCATGCAATATCATAACCACGTGGCAACGATTGTTTCGCTACTTCTTTAATGGCGTTGATGGCATCGCCTGATGAATAACCTTTTGCCGGCATACCATTAATAAGTGATGAGATGTACAAGTTGTAACGTGCAATTTCATTTGGCCCCTGTGTTTTTTTGATTTTCATAAACGCCGAGTAAGGAACCATTTCACCATGATCGTTTTTAATGAACATGTTCAAAATATCGCCTGGTTGTTTTCTGAATTCGGGACCGGCCTGTGTGTACACTTTGTAATAATTATTGAAACGGATAAAGCCCTGCTCGTAGGTACTGCCGATCATGATGTTGAGGTTTTCCATGGCATCGCCAACGGAAACACCTTTTTGCATCGCCAGTTCGTTATCAACAAATATTTCGTACTGCGGATACTTGGCTGAGTAAAACGAAAATAAACCTGCCAGCTCTTTTCTTTTTTTCAATGCTGCAACAAACTCTGCATTTACTCTGTCGAATTCCTGGTAATCAACATCGCTGCCTTTGTCTAACAAACGCAACGAGAAGCCATCAGATGTACCATAACCTGGAACAGCAGGAGGTTCAAAGTATTCGATGTTGGCAGGAAGATCTTTTGATTTTTCTTCCAGCTCTTCAACGATCTGTTTTACGGAATGCTTCCGTTCTGACCAATCTTTTAAATTGATCAAACAAGTACCTGCATTGGAACCACGACCTTCAGTCAAAATTTCGTAACCTGCCAATGAAGTAACCGATGCAACACCTTCTACTTGTTTCGCCAGCAACTGCAACTTCCTTGATATTTCATTAGTACGTTCAAGCGTTGTGCCCGGAGGTGTTTGAATGATGGCATAAACCTGTCCCTGGTCTTCACTTGGAATAAAACCTGCAGGCAACACTTTGTTTATACCCATAATACCAAATGCAAAAGCGATCAAAATACCAAACGTAACTACTCTGCGGTTAACGATGAGTGTTAAGAATTTTGTGTACTTACCCGTTACACGTTCAAAGGTTCGGTTAAACCAATTAATAAACATGCTGATGGGTGTTTTGCGTTTTGGCTGACCATGTGTATTCTTCAGTAAAATAGCACACAATACAGGTGTAAGTGTAAGCGCCACAAAACCGGAAATGAAAATGGCGCTTGCCATGGTGAGTGAAAACTGGCGATACAATACACCAACCGGTCCACTCATAAATGCAACGGGCACGAACACGGAGATCATCACCAATGTAATGGCAATGATGGCTCCACTTATTTCGCCAATTACTTTTTTCACCGCAGCAAAAGGGGAGAGATGTTCTTCTTCCATCTTCACATGCACTGCTTCCACTACCACAATGGCATCATCCACCACCACACCAATTGCCAATACCAATGCAAACAACGTAATGAGGTTAATGCTAAGCCCAAAAAACTTCATTAAGGTAAATGCACCGATCAACGATACCGGTACAGCAAGAATGGGAATGAATGTCGATCGCCAATCGCCAAGGAAAATAAATACCACAATAGCAACAAGCACGAAGGCTTCCAGTAATGTGTGTATTACTTTTTCAATGGAGGCATCCACAAATTTTGATACATCGTAGTTGATCTCGTAATCAATACCCGGAGGAAAATCTTTTTTCAACTCCTGTAGTTTTGCTTTTACATCTGCAATAACAGTGTTTGCATTACTACCCGGGTTTTGTTTCAACACAAGCGATGCAGAAGGGTTGCCATCTTTGTTCGAATAGATATCAACAAACTCACTGCCCACTTCCACTTCAGCAATATCTTTCAGCTTCAGTATCTCTCCATTGGAGTTAGCTTTGATCACAATATTCTCATACTGCTCGGGTGTATTGTACCAACCTTTATAAGTAAATACATATTCCTGCGACTGTGCTGTTTTACCGGAGCTAAGACCAACACGGCCCGGCCTTGCCAATACACTTTGCTCATCAATTGATTTCAATACTTCATCTGCCGAAATGCTATACGCTCTCATGCGTTCAGGATTTAACCAAACCCTGATAGCGAATGAACGGCTACCAATGGCTTGCGCAAAACCCATCCCTTTGATACGTTGCAGTTCGGGTAAGATGTAGGTATTGGCATAGTTGAACAGAAATTTTTCGTCGATGTTTTTTTCTTTGCTGTAAAGATTTAAATACATCAACATACTTGGCTGTAGCGGAGAAATGATCACACCTTCACGTTGCACCAATGGTGGAAGATTGGTCATTACCTGGTCAACTCTCGATTTAACTCTTACTGCTGCAAGTGTTGGATCGGTGCCCGGTTCAAAGATCACTTCAATACTTGCTTCACTTGCACTCGTTGCATCGCTCAAGATGTATTGCATACCCTGCACACCGTTGATGGCACGTTCAAGAATTGTGAGTGTCGATTTTACCAATACATCCGCATTCGATCCGGGAAACTCGATAAAGATGTTTACCCTTGGCGGTGCTATTTCGGGAAACTGTGCAACCGGCGATGAGTTAATTGCCAACAAGCCCATGAACACAATTACGATCGATAGGGCAATGGCAAGAACCGGCCTTTTTATAAACTTATTAAACATTGTTCTTTTGTTTTTTGGTTCCTGCCTTACTCGGCGTGTAAATTGTTTAACTCAGCTAATTCTTTTTCAAAAGGAACAAACTCGTATTTGATCTTCTCGTTGTTTTTTACTTTACCCAAACCTTCTGCAAGAATTTTAGCATTTGCCTGTAAGCCCGCTGCAACAACATATACATGCGGCATTTCGTAGCCGATGGTAATTTGTTTGGCAGTTAACACGCCATTGGCATCAACTACGTACACATACTTTTTATCGAGTACATCAAATGTTGCTTTTTGCGGAATGAGGATAGCTTTTTTAATGGTAACAGGCATTTGTATATTACCTGTTTCGCCATGACGAAGAATTCCTTTCGGATTCGGGAAGGTTGCTCTGAAAGCGATGTTACCAGTTTCGTTGTTGAAATCGGCTTCGATGGTTTCAACAACACCGGGTACATCAAACATTTCTTTGTTAGCCATTTGTAGTAATACAGTTTGTCCGCTCTTTGCTTTTGCGTTCTTCACATAGTCGAGATATTCTGCTTCGGGCACATTAAAGTACACCCACATTTTGCTGTTATCGGAAAGTGTGGTGAGTAATTCGCCTTCATCAATAAGACTTCCTAAACGTTTTTGAAAGCGATCCATGATGCCATCAAACGGTGCACGTATTTCTGTAAAACCTAAATGTGCTTCAGCTAAAGCCAGCTCGGCTTTTGCTTTATTGAGCTTGGCTTTTGCCAATGCGAGTTCGTTGGGTGATACTACATCTTTATCGGCGAGGCTTTTGGTATTGTTGTATTCGATCTCAGCAAAATTCATTTCTGCTCTTGCTTTCTCCACTTCGGCCTGGTAAATAACAGGCATGATCTTGAACAGGAGTTGCCCTTTCTTTACAAACTGGCCTTCGTCAACGTATATTTTTTCGAGATAACCCTTTTCCTGTGAGCGTAATTCAATATGACTGGATGATTGAACCTGGCCAACATATTCTTTATAAATGATCGTGTCTCTTTCTAATGGACTTGTAACTAAAAATTTTAAGTCTTCTGTTTTTTCTTCCGTTTTGTGTTTGCAGGATGAAAAAATAAATGCGGTTGCCACAATGGCGAGAATAAATATCCTCTTCATTAAATAGTTGTTTTGTTGATGAATAATAAACTGTGCAGTTGGCATAACGCCAATGCGTATTGGAAATGAGGTTTACCTGGAACTATCCGGGTAATTAAATCAAACTGATGTAAAAAGGGGAATTAAGCGAGGTGGTTTTTCCAGGAATGGTACAGAATGAAGAAAGGAATTGCAGGTTGGTCGTGAACGGAAGATGCTATTTGTAAATAGCGGCTTCGTAAGTAAGAGGTATAAACCTGTTCTTCTATTGCATGTATGGCAGCAAGGTTGCTGCAGAATTCTTCAAGATCGTTTTTGGTATCGTCTTCTTCTGCAACTTCCACTTCCATTTCAAATCCTACGGGTGAAGATTGGTAGGGAAGATGAACTGAAAGCTGTGTATTTGTAAGAGAATTTGTTCTCTGCTCTGCAGAGAAATTAGTTTTTGCAGTACCACCGGCTGTTTTTAAAACAGTAAAAGCAGAAAGTTGCTGCAGGAAAAAAACAAAAGCTAAAAGAAAAACAACGCAACGGTTAATCACTGATTTTACAGATAAACAGTGATTCGGAAAACGGTTTCTATTGTTGTTTTGCTTATGCATTTCGGTCAGCGAAAGTACAACAGATTGTACTATTCCGGAAAAAGAGCTTTTTGCAAATCGTCACTCTTCTGTTAAATTATTGCAGAACAGGTTGTTTGGTAATTGTTGTAAGTGCTGAAGCATTGGCTAAAGCAGTATTTCAAGCGGTTAAGAACCATCGCTTTTCTGCTTATCCTTCATCGCCCCTGAGTGTGTAAATTGCTACTGCCCCACCACTGCCATATAGCATGTTGCCACCAAACGGACCTTTAATAATTTTGATCATCGCAATATCTGCCGGATTGATTATGCCGGCATACGCATGCTCAACAGGCATTTCATCAATAAATACGGTTGCAAGCTGGTTGCGAATAAAAGGTAATGTAACTCCCGTACGGGTAGTATAAATTGTTAAGCCTGCTACACGGCCCTGCAACCATTGAAGAACATTTGTAAAACCCTGTGCAGTAACCTCATCAGTAAAGTCGAAAATAGTACCATGCGCTGTTTTAAACAAACTGCTGCAATACTGTTCGTTTAACTGTTCTTCCCTTGTAATTGTTTGTTTGCTGCGGTAAACCTGTGCCTGTGTAAGAACTGCCGAAGCCACAAGAAGCAGCAAAAGGATCTGCTTTTTCATACATCCACATTTTAATAGTATAAGTTACGAAAACTGTGGCTGAAGCAGCGTTAAAGGAAGGCCAAAGAATCAGCTTATTTCAGAGAGTTTTTCAACCAGTTTTTCCAGTTGACCGTTATTGTATAAAACAGGTCCATGACCAAAGCAGATGATGTTTGGTTTGAGCGCATAAATTTTTAATACGGATTGAATGGCTGTTTCCCTGTTGGTAGTAAATAAAGACGGGGGTAAACTCAAGCCCGTAATTGTGGTTAGTAAGTTCATGTTTATGAGTGCATCACCGGCAATTAACAATCTGTCCTTTTCTCTGAAAAAAGAAAGATGCCCGTTGCTGTGTCCGGGTGTTTCTATTACAGTAAAACTGCCCACAGGATCGCCTTCCTTTAATGTTTTTGAAACCGGCATGCCTTTGCCTGCCCAGTACTTTTGTTGAAACCTTGCAACAACATGTGTGGCATCGGGGTATTCATAAATAACCCTGCCTGATTCGGCATTTGCTTTTTCTGTTTCTGATGTCCAGAGAGGAATGTTGCGTGCTATACAAATAGCATTACTGCTTCCCTGGTGATCGGCATGTGCGTGTGTGAGCACATGTGTGTTGATTGTTTTAGTACGAATGGCTTTTAAAATTTTTGCTGCCGAACTGCGAATGCCGGCATCAATAAGTATATCATCTACTACATAGCAGTTAATGCTGTTTCTTGGCAGGAGCGAAAGTTGAAAAACATTTGTTGCTATTTCTTTCATGCTGTAATGCTTGTTGAACAAAACTAATTGGACAACAGGCAGCGTTACTTACCAATTGTTAAGAAATACTCTTCCGTATTCTGCTGAGTGATTCGGGAGTAATACCGAGGAACGAAGCAATATAGATCTGTGGTGTGCGCTGAATAATTTTTGTTGATGAAGTTGATAAAAAGTCGAGGTATTTATCTTTTGCAGGTACAGCTTGCAATTTTAAGATCCGATCGGCCATGCAGATGTAATTTTTTTCAGCCAGTATTCGCCCGATAATTTGCCAATTGGGTACATCTCTGTACAACTCCTGCATGTGGGTATGCGAAATAGAAAGTGTTTTCGTTGCTTCAATACATTGAATGTTTTCTGCGGAGTTTGTTTGTGTAATAAAACTGGCATAAGCCGAAATAAAACTGTTATCACACGCTAAATAGGTAGTGATCTCTTTATCGTTCCGTACATAATAATTGCGCACAAGCCCTTCTGAAATAAAATGAATAGCCGAACAAACTCTGTTTTGTTTTTGCAGAAAAGCTTTTGCTTTAAATGAGTGAGGTATAAATTTCGATACAATTAATTCCAGCTCATCGTTAGAAAAATAGGCAAACGAACTGATTTGTTGTTTCAGGTTTTTGTGCTGCATCAGTCAGATAAGGTTATATGATCGATCTCTTTAAGAAATTGTTAAGGCAACAAAAATAAACCTATTAAACGCAAATACCGTGGGAGAAAATGCAAAGAAATGCAAGAAAATGCGGTTTTTTAAGGCCGTTTTATGCTATTGGGCATCATTCGCCTTATTGGCTGAAACCCTTTACTGTAAAGGGTTTTTGCAAAATATTTTAAAATTTAAGACCATAAAAGCAACTGTTTTTTGACTTGCGGGGCAGTTTGCGGCACTGTACTTTTGTACTGTCGATGATGCTAACGGAATAAGAGAACCAAAAAACACTTCCAACATTACACAATCGACAATCTGCATCTTGGTAGATTTTCCCCGATTACTTGCCTGCGAAAAGAAACAGTAAAAAATTATTAAACTTATAAATTAAAAGACATGAAAACGACAATTAAAAACGCAGTGATCGGATTAGTTACGCTGGTAGCAATTTTTACAGTAAACTTTGCAAACGCAACAACAACAGAAGATGTTGCGCCTGCAGCAGAATTAAAATTAATTACACACTTAGATAACCAACCTGTATTTCAACTTTCGCTCAACAACGCACAAAATGCAAAATACCTTGTAGTGGTTAAAGATGAATCGGGTGCAATTGTTTACCAGGAAACTGTAAGTGGTGTAAACATTAAACGTAAGTACCAGTTAAACACAGAAGAGCTGGGTGTTACAGGTCTTACTTTTGAAATCGTTGGTAAAAGCAATGAAAAGCCGGTTGTATTTACAGTAGGCAACGGCGAAGAAACATTGATTGTAAAAAAATAATCAACCTGAGGAAACATAATAAAAGAGTCGCCTTTTTGGGCGACTTTTTTTATTGCTTGTATTGTTAACAATTGAAGAGATAAATTGTATAACGGGTTACAACATGCCGGTCAGACGTAATTGCCGGAACTTAAGAACACCAAGATGATCTACTCAAGCTCAATATTCATTTGCCGTAACAAACCATCTTCTAAACTGTATACATGTTTTACAGTACCATCAAACAGTACCTCATCCAATAAACTTTTTACAGTTTGATGAACAGTAATTTCGATGCTGCCATTTTCCCGTTCACTGAAGCTAATCGGTTCAACAACAGGATTTATCTCTGTCCATTGCCGGGTCCAGTACTTTTCTATTTCATTGTGTCCGCTTACATAGCCACCTTCAAATGCTTTTGGCCATTCAACATTGGCATGCATGGTAGAAAGTGCAGTAGCAATATCTCTTGCATTAAAGGCTGCGTAAGCTTTTTTAATTAGCTGCTCAATTTGTGGTTCCACTAGTAAAGATTTATAGTTTATAATTTGTGTTTGCTTACAGAGAACCGATGCAATGGTTATTACATCGAACGAACAAGTCCGAATTTTTTATTTTTTGTGTCGATGATCAACGTATAGTTTAAAAAAAGTTTATTACCCGTCATACCACCGATTCCCATTTTCATCATCTGCTCTGCCTGCGAATTACTGGCACCATCAATATACGTTGCTTTGTTTAAAGGTATTTTGCTGTTGCCGATTTCTATACTGTCGTTTGTTGCAACGGTGTTTGCAGTTAAATAGCTTCCCCATGATTTTACGTTGCTTTGTATAACCTGTTTATCAACAGCAAGCAACTCAACCGTTTTCCGGTTTGTCAGCAACTCGAACATGCTGGATCCTGTATCAAAATAAAGCAATGTTTGTTTACCTTTTATTACTGCAGGCAGTAATATCCTACGCTGTATGTAGATGAAATCTGTTAACGGAGCATTTGCTGCTAACTCTACCGGAATTGCTGCTGAAATGGTCAATTTCTTTTTTGGATAATCAATGATGCCAACTTTGCCATCGAGCAAGTCTGCACCAATTGTGCCGATAATTTCTATACTGTTTTTGTCGCTCCAGTTTACAGTTGAACTATCGAACGCTTTTACAGCTATCTGTTTTGCAGAAACCGGCATTTTGTCTACATGAAAAGAATAGTCAGTCAGTTCATGATCCGTTTCTTTTAACTGTACTGCTTTGGGATACCTGGCCTGAATGGCACGCAGTTTATTTTTATAAAAAAGTGAATAAGGCGAACCCAGATCGAACTGCATATAAAACCGGCGTGGACAGTTTTTTAGTTTTACAGGTAAAAGGATGGCCGTATGTTCTTCCCATTTTGCGTTAATACTATCTCCCTGCCAATAGAAAGTAATTGTTTGCGCTTTTGCCGGGAGCAGCAGTTGGTTGTCGGGAATAGCGGACGCAACTTGTGCTTTTGCTGTATCAGCAACAAGAAGCATAAAGAAAATAACTGCAGCACTTTGTTTGATCGATTTCAATTTTGTATACATCATTTACTTTTTTGGTATGCAAAACTGTAACAGATCGTTTTAACTGCACCCGCATTTTGCCCGACATTTCCCCGACGTTACTACGAATTTTACGGACAATCAAGAAGTTAAACTGGCTACTTCAAGGAAAAGTCGGTCTTTTGAATGCGCAGGAGAGTGATGCTGATAATAATTGCGTTAAGAAAATACATGGCAAAAAAAGGAACGAGATAACTGATGAGATAGTTTTTTTGAAACCAGGCAGCCATTATCAGATTATATGCCAGGGTACCTAAAAGCAGCAGCCAAAGTGCAACCTTCCAATACAACTGCGTCCTGATCATTTTTTTTGCAAATGCAACGATCGTTGGATTCTGTTCATTTGATTTTTTTAGCAAACGGGTTGGTATAAGAAAATGGATAAAGGGAACTACCAGGTAACTGAAACAGGAAAGACAAATTATTTTGAGCGTATGTTTGCTGTCTGTATAGTCGGGAGTTTGAACCGTGCTTTCGGAAGCAGGTAAATGTTCTGCAAGGTTATTATCCGCTGTTAGTTCTTCAAAACTGATGTTGAGGGCAGTTGCAATTGCTTTTAACGTATACGCTCTTGGCATACTCTCACCACTTTCAATCCGCTGAATAGTGCGGACCGTTACGTTCGATAAATCTGCAAGTTGCTCCTGCGTAAGCCCTTTTTGTTTTCTTGCATGAACGATCTTCTTATATACTTCCATTAAAGAAATGCTTTGAGCAAAGTTAGCGGTTTATGATTGCGGCGGGAAGTGCTGCACCAACAGATGACAGGATAATGCCTGACCAAACAGGTAGGGCAAAATGTTCTTTCGTTATAATAGAAGAAAGGATGCTGTTTTTGTTATGAGTAACAGAAAACGTACATCGTAATTGTTTATGTTGTTTCGGTTGGAGGAGACTCCAACCGATAAGGGAAAGATAGATGCCTTCATCAAAATAGTTGCACTAGATTTTATGAAGTTGACTTAGGCCCAAAATTTCCACCATGGCTTTTTAGGTTTTAAATAAACTGTCACAGGTTGTTGTTTATAATAGTCGGATTCCTGATGGTCAATCGTTTCTCCATTGTAATCAATTTTATATATGCTGCCATTGAAATCCATCAGTTCAATATAAGTCTCATGCATTTCAAAGGGATTCCCATCATAAAGTCTAACAAAAATGTCGGCGCCACCATAACTCCAAATGATATTTCCATTCTTGTCAATTCTTGCTATGGATGTTTCTCCATGAGTAATGTAAGAGTTCTGGTATTTATGAATTGAAAAGCATGTTGCCAAATCTGGTTCTGCCATCCAGTTTATTGTTAATTCGGGTAGAGTTAAACTGAATAATTTGTTACAGCAGCGAATTATTAAATTATTCTCGTCAATTAAAGCTGTGTCGCTATGAACACCTGTGCCGCCACCGGTTGCCAAAATAATGGCACTGCTAATAAGATTATTATCTCTATAGATTTTTATAGCATGCTGTGAAATTGATGAATATTGTTTGTCTTTGTCTGCTTGAATGACTTTATCATAACTTGTCGGACTGTCTGCTGTTTGATTAAATGCGGAGTCGTCAAAGATCTGAATTCTCAAGTCCTTATGTAGAAGGGTAATTGCCATTTAAAATTTATTTGTAGCCGAGTCTCCTGCGAGGGGCTAAGCGTGTTTCATTCATTTCTTGATTATTAAACGTCGAGTCGGTTGCACCAGACTCACCTGCGAAGTAGCGGCGTTATCAGTCCGCCGACATAACACAAATGCACCTGTTGGCAGCAGCTTTATCCGTAGCCACCAATTGAAAACTCGTCAGCTTTTTTGTCAGACAAGTTTACTCGTAAAGTGAATTTTGTAATACCTCCATGAAGTCTGCCTGAATAAATTTTCTCTTTCCAGTCAGCAAAAGGTGATGAGAAGCAAATAAGCTGAAATACTTTTTGTCCATTGTTGTCTTTGTACGGAAAATATTGTCGCTTGTATTTGGTCAAGTCAATAGTGAAACTGTCAATGGAAAATTGTTTATTGAATTCCTCATAAAGTCCTTTGCTGTTTGTCTGATTAAATTTTTGAACTGCGTCAACCAGTAAACTGTCTACAAGTTTTACATCGTCATTTGTCAGGGCTAATGGTTCAGAGAATTTTGGAAAAGTGTATAAAGCAGAGTCGTATTTAAAGACTTTGATGTAATTCGTGTCAACTTGAAGCAAACTATAATCAAAAGTGTCTTTTGCGTTTTGTCTGCAAGAGAAAACTACGAAAGCCAAAATGAGAAAATAAAAAATTGATTTGTTTGTCATTTGTAGGTCGTCACAAAGCAGCTAACAATACGTAAATATATGATATAAGGCGCCATCCTCTAAAAAACACTACTTGAAAATAAATAGGTTAGTGTTATGCAATTTACTTTGTTGTTAGTACAATCTAATATCAACTCAAATCCCTTTCTCCATCCGCACATCCATAATGTATTCTTCAAATTCTTTTAAACCAAAGCTGCTTAAGTTGCGGCTGTTGGTGAGGCGTCCTTTCTGTGCAGCCAGTACACCGTATTTAATATCGTTGTAACCACTCAGCTCGTGCGCATCGGGGTCAATGGAGATCATGGCACCTTTGGCTAACGCATACGGTATCCAGCGCCAGTCAATATCCAAACGGCGGGGGTGTGCATTCAGTTCTATCACTACGCTGTTGGCAACGCAGGCGTCAATAATTTTTTTATGATCGAGTGGGTAACCTGCACGGCTTAACAACAAGCGTCCCGTCATATGTCCGAGAATAGTGGTGTACGGATTTTCAATCGCATTCAGTACACGCATCATCGCTTTCTCTTCGTTCATTTTTAAATTGCTGTGTACCGATGCAATCACCAGATCAAAACTTGCCAATGTATCATCATCGTAATCCAGCGAACCATCACCTAAAATATCGGCTTCAATACTTTTAAAAATACGGAAGCCATTGAGTTTGCTGTTGAGCTCATCAATGTACCGGTGCTGTTGTTCAATACGCTCCACACTTAAACCATTGGCATAACCGGCGCTTTTACTGTGGTCGCTTATCACCAGGTATTCAAAACCCATTTGCTGTGCATGGCGTGCCATGGTTTCAATGGTTTCGCCACCATCGCTCCAATTACTGTGGCTGTGTATAATGCCTTTGATCGATGATACATTGATCAGGTCGTTTACAGGTTCTGCATTGTATTCTTCCCGCAGACAGGAAGGAAGAAAGGCAATACCTTTTTCTTCAAACAAGAGTTGTTCTTCTGCAGCAGGTTTTACTTCGCCCCAGCTTTGCAAAAATTCTTCAGCTGCCGATGTTGTAAACAGCGTGCTTCCAAATACATCGTTGGCTGCAATATGAAACTGCAGCGAAATATTTTCAGGCCCTTTTACCCACAAAAAATCTTCACGCTGTTCTTTTATTTCAAAATTATGATTGGTAAAAACAGGCAGCAGTGTTGCAACCGCTGCTGTGGTAACCCATTCCAGCTGGTGAATAATTTCCATCTGTCGTCTGAACTCGCCTGTTAGTTCAAACTGATGATCAGTAAAATGTGTACGCAGATTTTTATCAACCGCCAATGCATATGCTTCCACATCGGCATACAAATGAATATCCTTATGTTGCAGAAAAAATTCGATCGACTCTTTTACATTCTGCTGTGTTTTTTCACCAAAGCCTTTAAACAGCAGCAAACGGTTTTCGTTACAGGCATAGAGTAATTCACCAATGCTTTCAATTTCCATCTCTTTCCAGATGGTTGAAATTTTCTTCGGACCAATACCTTTTATCTGCAGCATTTCAATTACACCGGAAGGTGTACGGGCAATTAAATCGTTTAGCACCTGCAGTTCGCCTGTTTGCAAAATCTCCACTACTTTTTTTGCAGTGCTTGCACCAATGCCTTTGTACGTAGAAATTTTAGCTGCTTCAACTTCGGCTAACTGCACCGGCAGTTTTTCAATATTAAATGCTGCGGCTGCATAAGTTTTTGCTTTAAAGGCATCTTCACCATGGATGTCCATGAGTTTGCTTAATAATGAAAAACGGTCGGCTATCTGGTAATTATCGATCATGAAGGCAATTTCTTTCTACAAAGAAACAGATTTAGCCGATGTAAAGGAGGGAGAACAAAACAGGGTAAAAAAAGAAAAACTTCCGTTTCGGGAAGTTTTCAAGGGATAGGCGGATCCAAGTTCCGATATTCCATAAGATTAGAATTACTTGTCTTTCGCAGGAATTGAACTTTTTTATGGTTCTCTTATAGGGTAATCAGAGTTAATTCTGATACTTAAAAGTAAGCAAAGCCTCGTGTAAAAAAGGATACACTTAAACTTAATTTTCCTGTTTAAGTGTATCCTTTTACCGCTATCATAAGATAACTTTCGGTTAGAATGTATAACGGATGGCTATACCGCCCCAGTTACCACTCCAGCCACCATAATCGCCAAATTCAAATGATGGTTGCCAGTCGACTGACATGTTGATGGGTGCTCCGTTGAATTTATAATCCAAACCCAATACACCATCAATACCAATTAATGCACCACCATCGTAACCCGGATAATTTCTGTTCCAGTAACGATTGTTCCAGAAACCAACGTGTGCACCGGGACCAACATACCATTTTAAACCGGGAGCACCGTTGATGTTTCCATGAAACTCATACAGGCCTGTTACACGAATACCGTCTCTCCAGAAATAGGCAATTCCTTCAATTGCATTTTTATCAACAAAATGTTTGAGTGTAATACCTGCACCGGGATAAAATTTCACACCTAATGCTGTTTTGTAGCTGCTTCCTTTCGATTGGGCATTTGCAAATGTTACGCTTACTGTTACTAACACTGCTGCCATGATAAGTTTTTTCATACAAGTGAGTTTTAGATAGCTAACATTTGTAAAAACCATGCCAAAGTATTCTGCATTGTTCAATTAAGCGCCTTTCGGCTGCTTTCTATTACCTTTGCAGCTTCGGAAAATTTCTTGAAACGCAAAGCAGTTACTGCTTTTGCCGCTCATAAAAAAATAATCACTACAAATGAAGAGTAAGACCTTAAAAAAGGACAAAGTAAACATCATTACACTTGGTTGCAGTAAAAACATGGTTGACAGTGAAGTGCTGAGTGGTCAGCTGCAGGCAAATGAAATTGATGTGGTGCATGAAAGTTCGAAGCGTGATCATAACATTGTTATTGTTAATACCTGCGGTTTTATTGATAAAGCAAAAGAAGAAAGCATCAATACTATTTTAGACCAGGTAGAACTGAAGCGGCGTGGTAAGTTAGATAAAGTGATTGTTACCGGTTGTTTAAGCGAACGCTATAAAAATAATCTTGAAGCAGAAATACCGGAAGTGGATGCGTTTTACGGCACTATGGAATTACCGATGATCTTAAAACAATTTGAAGCCGATTATAAAACGGAACTGGTAGGCGAACGTTTGCTGAGTACACCATCGCATTATGCGTATTTAAAAATCAGCGAAGGTTGTAACCGTACCTGTGCATTTTGTGCTATTCCCTTAATGCGTGGGCAGCATGTGAGCAAAAGCATGGACGACCTGGTGAAGGAAGCAGAAGGGCTTGTAAAGAAAGGTGTGAAAGAGGTAATGCTGATTGCACAGGAACTTACGTATTACGGTTTGGATTTGTACAAAAAAAGAATGCTGGGCGATTTGATGAATCGTTTGGCCGATGTAAAAGGGTTGGAATGGATCCGTTTGCATTATGCCTATCCGCATAAGTTTCCGCTAGATGTATTGGATGTGATGCGTGAGCGCCCCAATATTTGTAACTATCTTGATATGCCGTTGCAACATGCAAGTGATAATATGTTGAAAGCAATGCGCAGACAGATTACAAGAACCGAAACAGAAGAATTGATTGCTGCAGTAAGAGAAAAAGTTCCGGGTTTGTGTTTACGTACCACATTAATAGCAGGTTTCCCCGGCGAAACATTGGATGATATTGAAGAAACAAAACTCTTCCTGCAAAAACAACGTTTCGATCGTGTGGGCATTTTTACTTACAGCCATGAGGAAGGTACAAGTGGATTTGATCTGGTGGATGATGTGCCTGCAGAAGAAAAAGAACGTCGTGCACAGGAGGTGATGGGCGTACAGCAGGAAATTTCGTACGAACTGAACCAGGAAAAAGTTGGGAAGACGTTTAAAACGATCATCGATAAAAAAGAGGCGGGCCGTTATCTTGGCCGTACAGAATTCGATTCGGTTGAAGTGGATAACGAAGTGATCATTCAAACAGATAAGCGCTTAAAGATTGGTGAGTTTGTAAATGTAAAAATCACAAAGGCGTTTGATTACGATCTGGAAGGAGAAGTGACAGCTTAAAGCAGATGATACGAATCAATTGATAATAAGAAAGCTTAATAAAAGTAAAAGCCCCGGTTGTTAATACGGGGCTTTTATTTTTATCTGAAGGGGGTCAAAAATTTTTCATCTTTTGCTATCGCATAATCAGTAAGAGTTCTCAGGAAAGCGAGCAGATCATCTTTTTGCTGTTGTGTAAGGTTTAATCGTCGTGGGCCTGTACCATCGGCATTTCGTAACTGGGGAGGTAAGTTGGTATTGAATTTAATGCCACTGTTGTAATGCTCAATCACCTGTTCAAGTGTACTAAATCGTCCATCATGCATATAAGGAGCAGTAAGCTCAATGCTTTTCAGAGATGGCACTTTAAATTTCCCTTCATCTGCAGTATTATTTGTTATGGCACCAACACCACGATCTGCAATTGGAGATTCAAGCCCATTGTTTTCTGAACGGGGAGCTGTAAAAGTTTCCGTTCCATGGCAGGTTGCACAAGCTGTTTGTGCACTAAAAAAAAGAGCTTTGCCCCTGTTTTCTGCTGCAGTAAAATTGGGGTAATCTGTAACAAGAGGATTAGCCGGCGGTACAATCGAAGATCGGCCGGTATCAAACTTAGTACGGTAAGAGATCATCGAACGAACAAATTGTGCAAGTGATCTTGCTACACGATCTGATGTGATAGTTCTGTCGCCAAATGCTTTTTCGAAAAGATAAGGGTAATGTGTTGTTTTGTTCAAACGATTCACAAGCGTATCTAAGCGCATGCCCATTTCCACTGCATCCTGAATAGGAATAAGTGCCTGCACCTCTAATGTAGCAGCACGTTCATCCCAAAAGAAACGACGGTTGGGATAATACACTGCATTTATCAATGACATGGAGTGTCTGCCGGTGCGGCCATTATTAAACCCTTTGCTTGTTATTTCTGAATCACTGAAACCTGTTTCTTTTTTATGACAACTGCCACATGATATGCTATTGTTGATGGAAAGTATCTTATCATAAAACAATACACGACCTAATGTTGCACCCCAGTTTGTAACAGGATTTGAAGCGTCGGTATTGATCTGACCAGTAATGTTAGGCGCATTAAAATAAACAGGTAACGGCTGATTGCTGTAATTGAATGGTTCTGCAGGTAAGTTGAGGGCAGCAAGTGCGTTACCGTCGTTTGCTATGTCATTATTTTTTTTCTTACATGATTCGCCAATAAGTAACAAACAAGCTATTGCAGCAGAAAAGCTGAGACAGGTGGAACGGGACATATGGCTGGTTTTAATGATGACGTTGGGCAACGCCTCTAAGCAGTATCGTTATTTTGGACCATCTTTCGGTGCCGGAACCGGCATCCTTCTTTTCCGCATTTCGTCGAGCATTTTTGTAAACAATTCCAGTTGTTCTGGTCTGCACAAGGCCCTTATCTCCATAAAATGCTTGTGAAATGCCATCTCAAATTTCTTTTTGTTGGCGGCTGCAAGTGTAAAAACCGAATCAAGTTTCAAACTATCGGTAACCCCATCTTTCAGTAACAACGTTTTTACATCCTGTATGGTTTTCTCTTCTTTACGCAAAGAGTCGAGTTCCAGCTTGTGGCTGTCACGCAAGAGTTTCAGCTGCTCTTTCTGTACTGTATCGAAGTTTAATTTTTTGCTGATGTACTCCGAATAAGGACGGCCGCCTCCGTTACCGGGGCGACGTTTTTCTCCATCTTTTTTGCCCCAAACAAAATACAGCGTAACGGCGTTGAGGGCCAGTAGCAATACTACAAGTACGGTGAGGAATTTTGTTTTGTTCATAATTACTTGCTATCAGGGTAAAGACGTGTAAGAATTATCGGTATCGTATTCGTTTATTACGGTTTCAATATCAACACCCGAAGCGTTGTCTGCAGAACTGCTGTTGCTCCAGCCCATTACATTCAATAACAACATAATGGTAAATACGCCGGCCATAGCATACACCCATTTTAGCTGAACAGGTTGCCTGTCGGGCAACTGTTGCTGAATGCGGGCCAATACACGGGTGTGCAGGTAGGGGTTACCCTCAGCCGACTGCAAACCTTGCAGGCTGCCCATTACTTCATCAACCCATTGTTCCTGATTTTTCTTCATGTCTCGTTAATTTGACGTTCTGTTTGTAAAAAACTTGCGATTATCGCTCTTTTTTATAAAAATCGGCCAACATACCCCGCAGATTTTTGCGTGCCCGAAACAACATCGACTCGATAGACGATACCGAACTGCCTGTAATTTCGCTAATTTCTGCATAACTAAGACCCGCCGTTTCACTCAGTAAAAAGGCAATTTTCTGGGTTTCGGGTAGTTTGTCAATGGCTTTGTACAGAATTGCCGCTTTTTCCCGGTTTTCGGCCACCACGCCCGGGTGCACAAAATCACCGGCATCGCTGATGGGTTCGCCACTATCGTGAAAAAGGCTGGTAAGAAAAGCAAACCGCTTCTTCCGCTTCTTGCTCCGCAAATGATCAATGCTTTTGTTGATGGTGATGCGGTACAGCCAGGTACTTACCTGGGCCTCGCCTTTAAATGTGTGGGCTTTGTTCCATGCTTCAACAAAAACATCCTGTGTAATCTCTTCTGCATCTTCGGCATTTTGCAACAGGTTCAACGCTGTATTATACACCCTTGGCTGGTGTTGCGTAATAAAGTCTTTGAACGCCTGTTCATTTTGCTGAAAACTGAGCATGAGTAATATTGGCCGTTAAGATAAGGAGGAATGTGTGAATGAAAAAAATCCCCTTCTGCTATGCAAAAGGGGAGCGATGATAAGGTTAGCTGCTATAAAAAGGAATTAAGAAACTTTTCTAAAAATGTCCTCCCGAAGAATCAGGAGGGCCTGAATCAATCAACATGAGAAAAAGGCTTTATTAAATAACTTCTTTTTTCTTTTCTTTCTTTTTTTCTTTCATATCCTCTTCGGTTGCCTGGCCAATAATGATTTTACCGAAGCTTGATTTTACTTCCACTTTCGAGGAACCGGAGCCCGATTTACCCTCGTAACTGCGGTTTGAATCGGGGCCGTATTTATCAGGTTGATCGGTACGCTTAATGTTGGCGTTGCTGCGATCGGTTACAGTTCCAAAACTTGTTTTGATGCTGTACGTACCCGAAAAATTTGATGAAGGTTTAAGGTTAACCGTACTGTACGATTCGTTTAACTGTAAAGAAGTAACATCGTTATCAATAACAATACGGCTGCTGCTGCAGAACGAAAGATTAACTTTGTTATCTCCTTTCATATTTTCAATGGAAACTGTAGAAAACTTAAACGTTGTATTTGCATCGTTGAGGTTTTTTAGATTGGCTTTGCCGAACTCAACTTCCAGTTTTTGAACGGAAGAAAGGTTGCCTGCAGTTAACGAACCAAACTTACTTACCAGCGATACAGGGCCGTTGTAATCGGGGAGGCTGATGGCACCAAACGAATTTTCAATTTTTAACGGAACAGATGCAGGTAACTGAATGCTGTAAGTAATGTTCATACTTACTTTACAGTTTTTGCAGTTAATGTTATTGTTCTTGTTTTTGCTTGTGGTGGTTTTGAATTTTATTTCGTTACCATCTTTGCTATCAGTTACATCGAGGTTTTCGAACATTTTTTCTGCCAGCTCTTTATCGCTTGAGCTTGCTTCGATGTGTACATCAACTTTTATTTCGTTTTTGTTCCAGGTAGTTATTGTAACATCGCCGAAACTGTTTTCAATATTTAACGTTGCGCCCGATGATGAATAGGTTTTTGAAACGGTACGTTCTTTCACGTGTTCGTAACGTTTACGTTCATGCTTCTGTTCGTTTTGTTGTGCTGTTGCCTGCAGTGTAAGGAACAGCAATACAATTCCTGTAAAGGATTTCAATACTAAGTTCATGCTTAAAAATTTTGTGTGATGTAAGGTGAACAGCAACCGGTTATCCGTTCGGCAGTTCATTGTTTTGTTTTGTTTGTTTTTTGATGTCGTTGGTGATCAGCAGCTGTCGGTACAATAACTCTGCCTGCAGTTGCAGATTTTGTAACATGGCTTTCATGATCACATCTTTATTGGCTGCTTGTGCAGCCTGCCGTTGCAACATATTGTAAGTGCTGTCGAGCAGTTGCAGATCGTCGAGAAACTGTTTATATAAAGCAGGGTTATCAGCAGTTGCTTCTTTTAATTCTTCCTGGCGTGTTTCAATGGCATTGAACATTTGTTTTGCCTGTGCCACGTATTCAGGCGAAATGTTTTTTAACTCAGCAGTATTTGTTTTTGGTTCAACCGAAGCAGTTTCTGTTTTCTGTTGACGGATGTAAATGAAATACACGGATGTTAAAACAATGCACAACACAGCTGCCGCTGCTGAGAATTTATAAATATCTCTTAATGAAAAAACTTTTGCTTGCTTTTTAACCGGTAGTGTTTTTTCAATTTTACTCCACACATCATTACTTGGATGTTCCGTATCAAACTCACTTCGGTTTCTGTTCACGAATTTTTCCAGGTTACTGCTCATATACTTCTTGTTTTAAGACCTGTAATAATTTTTGTTTTGCACGCATGTATTGTGTGCGTACGGTTGAATGGGCTACCTTCATCATAGCTGCTACTTCTTCCTGTTCAAACCCTTCAATTAAATGAAGCGCTAACACAGTGCGATAGCCATCCGGTAATTTTTGCATGGCTTGTTTAATACTGTCAACAGTGTACCATACTTCATCCTCTTCAAGCATCGGCTCATCTGCAACATTTTCTGCATCAGCTTCCAGTCCATTTAAATGCAGTTTTTGTTTTTTGAGATGTGCAATGCTTTTATACACCACGATCTGCCGCAACCATGCACCAAAGGTTGATCTTCCTTCAAAAGAACTTAGTTGCTGAAACGCATCGGTAAAAGCTTCCTGCAAAATATCTTCCGCATCATCGCTGCGGTTGAGTATACGCAGGGCCGTGTTGAACATTGCCTTGGCGTAGCGGTCGTACAGGGCCCTGTAAGCCGCTGCTTCGCCATTAAGGCATTGCTGCACCAATACTTCAGCAGATGGGATGATCGTTGACAGGTTCAATGGTTTATTTATAAGAAAGTATAGAGGTTATACGTTTTGTTGCATGCTTTGGACAGGATTTTTTGATCTTAGAGATAAAAGGAGAAATAGAAGGATGAGTGGCGAAAAATAAATTGCCTTAACCTCACGCCACCACAACCACCCGTTCATCTTCCTTCGTATGCTTCATCACAAACCAAAGGGTGACAAAGGTTGAAAGAATGAAGTAAGCACCAACAATATATTTAAGCACAGGACTTAGAGCAGCTGCGCCAAACCAATCACCGGTTTGTAAAAGAATAGCAATGCCAAGACAGTTTTTTATGAGTTCCCACACAATGGCATATTTGTTACGGTCCATCAATTCAGTGTAAGCATACACACTCAGGAACACAAACAATCCATAGATATAAATGTAAGAGGCGTTTAACACATTAATGGAAGCGATATTGCCAAACAGGTAACTGATGAACAACAACACCATCGTTATCTGCACCCAACTCCAAATATGTAACGAAGTGGAGGCTTTTGTATCATACTTCTCCATATTGTATACATCATTGATCTTGTACACAGGAAATTTTTCTGCAACATCAGTCGGCCGCCAGCCGGTAGGCATCACCCAAATGCGGAATTTATCGTTCCAGCTTTTAGTATGCCATGCATCTTTAATCAACAAACCCAAATGCATGAAATTTATTTTAATGGGGTTCCATGTCTGCACCGGTCTTGTAATACCATACACTGGAGGTTTATCTGCAAGTTCTTCCTGGTAAGTGCCAAACCATTTATCCCAGAAGATAAAGATCTGTCCGTAGTTCTTATCTAAATACTCTGGATTGATGGCATGATGCACACGATGATGCGAAGGAGTAACAATGATCTTCTCCAAAAATCCCATCTTGTTGATGTGTTGTGTATGATACCAGAACTGTGCAAACAAATGCAGTGGAGCTACAACTGCAATGACTATCGGCGGTACACCAAGCAATGCAGCAGGCAATAAGAAAATAGCGAAGATGCGGAACACGACTGATATGCTTTGTCGCAATGCACAGGCTAAATTAAAATCTTCGCTGCTGTGATGAATGATATGTGCGTTCCATAAAAAATTATACTCATGATCGAGACGATGCACCCAGTAACCGGCAAAGTCGAGTGCCATAAACGCAATGATGTAAGTAAGAAAACTGTTCTCTACATGCACAATGGCGAGTTTATTCACAAGCCATCCATAACCGATGATGGCAATGCTTAAACCCAACACATCTTTTGTAACATTGGTAATACCACTGCTGAGGCTGGAGATCATATCCATATTGCGGACGGTTTGTTTTCCCTTCCAAGCTCCATACAATGTTTCGCCGAGCACCAGCAACAAAAAAGCTGGCATGGCAATGAGTAAAATTTTACCGTAGGTTTCCATGTGCAAACAATCTTTATTAAAGATAAGTAATCATCAGCAGAGATCATCTCAAAAGGATCGTCATTGCGAGCCTGCGAAGCAATCTTTAATGAGTAGACTGCTTCATTCTTCGCAGTGACGAAATTAGTTTACCTGCTGCCGGTAATCGGCCATATAACGGGAAGGCGACACACCGGTTACCTGCTTGAACACACGGTTAAAACTCACCGCACTGCTGAAACCACATTCATAAGCAGCGGAGGAGATCGTTAACCCATTTACTCCCGTCATTTTTTTGCAGGCTTCGTTAATGCGTATCTCGTTTAAAAAACGCACATAGGTTTTACGGGTATGCTTTTTAAAGTAGCGACAAAAAGCCTGAACGGTCAAATGTGCCACTGAAGAAATTTGTTCAAGACTGATGTGTTCAGAAAAATGCTCCATCGTGTAACGATACACATCATTCATACGCAAACCTTCCGTATCGGAAATGGTATAACCTGCAGAAGCCGATGCAAGCACACGGTTTCCTTTTGTATAACTGATGCTTTGCAACAGGTGAATAAATGAAGCTAATTGATAACCTTGTTTGGTTCGCTGCACCAGCAATATTTCGTTGGTGAGTTTTACTGCTGCATTTGCATTGATCTGTATGCCCGACTGACTTTGTTCAATTAACCGGCGAATAGCTTTTGTTTCGGGCAGGGCCAGCAGGGTGTTAGCTAATTGTGCAGGATGAAAAAAGATCGACAACGCATGTACGGTTTTCTTTCTGCGTTTATCAAAATAATCAGGATCGCTTTTAAACACATGTGGCTGATTGGCACCAATCAGATAAATGTCACCCGTTTTAAATGGCTGCATGTAGTTGCCCGCTATCAATGTGCCGCTGCCCTCTCTTATCCATGTCAACTGCATTTCAGGATGGCGATGAAGATGTACATAAAAATGCGGCAGTACATCTTCCTGCACCACAATGGAACTGTCGCCTGCAACCGGTATGGTAAACTGTACAACTTTCATCAGATTTTATTCAGGACATATTTCGTGTTTAGCCAATATTAGCCCTTTTTGTAAATGTAAAATTATTTCAGGTTAAAATCGGTAAACTATCCGTTAAGAACGGCTTTTTGTTTGTTTACGGCATCGGTTATTTTCGTTTAAAATTTTTTACTATGTCATTTGAATGGAAAGGGGTGTTCCCCGCTTTGCTTACACCGTTTACAGCTAACGAGGAAATTGATCTGCCGATGTTTGAAAAAAATCTGCAGGCACAACTCGATGCCGGTGTACATGGTGTGATCATTGGTGGTTCGCTGGGCGAAGCAAGTACCATTACTGCCGAAGAGAAAGAACAACTCATCAAACATGCAATTAAATATCTCAACGGAAAAATTCCGGTGATCATGAATATTGCTGAAAGCACTACCAAAGATGCAGTGCAACAGGCAGCGAATGCAAAAGCATGGGGAGCCGCAGGCTTGATGTTGTTACCGCCCATGCGTTACAAAAGTGACGACAGGGAAACAGTGGAATATTTTAAAACCATTGCCAAATCAACTGATCTTCCGATCATGATCTACAACAATCCGGTTGATTATAAAATTGATGTTACACTGGATATGTTTGAAGAACTGATCGAATACAGCAACATCACCGCCGTAAAAGAAAGCACAAGAGATGTAACCAACGTAACACGATTGATCAATCGTTTTGGAGGTCGCTTAAAAATTCTTTGTGGTGTTGATACATTGGCAGTGGAAGAATTGTGTTTGGGTGCTGATGGTTGGGTGGCAGGATTGGTTTGCGCTTTTCCGAAAGAAACCGTTACTATTTTCAACCTGGTGAAAGAAGGTAAGATAGCAGAAGCTGCGGCCATTTATCGTTGGTTCATGCCTTTGCTTGAATTGGATATTCATCCAAAGCTGGTACAATATATTAAACTGGCGGCTACACAAACAGGAATCGGAAGTGAATATGTTCGTGGTCCTCGTTTAACTTTACAGGGTAGTGAGCGGGATCGTATTTTGAAGATCATTAACGATGGTATCGCTGCACGACCTGTTTTGTAAACCACTAAAAACGAACAATGAGTTATACCGACACTCCAGTACAGGAAATTGATGCATCTATGCAGGAAGCATGGAAAGCTTTTCATGTGTATCGCAAAAAAAGTTTAAAAGAAAGAGCAGCATTGATGCGTGCCATTGCTAAGGAACTGGAAAACTGTGGCGATCATTTAATTGAAGTGGCCATGCGTGAAACCAATTTGCCTGAAGCAAGATTACGTGGCGAACGTGGCCGTACTATTTTTCAATTGAACAGCTATGCAGATGCATGCGAACGTGGCGATTGGCTCGAAGCAAGAATTGATACAGCGATTCCTGATAAAAATCCACCAAAGCCCGACATCAGAAAAATGTTGGTGCCGCTTGGTCCGGTAGTGGTGTATGGTGCAAGTAATTTTCCATTTGCGTATTCAACTGCAGGTGGCGATACGGCTTGTGCATTGGCTGCGGGTTGTCCGGTTATTGTAAAAGCACATCCTGCGCATGAGCATACATCGGAGATTGTTGCTGATGCTATTCATAAAGCTGTGGCTTATCTCAATTTACCAAAAGCGGTGTTTCAACATGTGTACGGAAAAAGTATTGAAGTTGGAAAAGCATTGATACAGCATCCGCATACAAAAGCAGTTGGCTTTACGGGATCGTATGGAGCAGGTATGCAATTATTCAAATGGACGAACGAACGCAAAGAGCCTATTCCTGTATTTGCAGAAATGGGCAGTGTGAATCCTGTGTTCCTGTTACAGGAAAAATTAACTACATCAGCAACAGATATTGCAACGATGTATGCCGGTTCTATTACATTAGGTGTCGGACAATTCTGTACCAATCCCGGTCTCATCATTGGTATTGAAAGTGAAGCGTTGAAAACCTTCACACATGATCTGGGTAAGGCTATACAAAAAATACAACCTGCGGCCATGTTGCATGCAGGTATTGTGAGCGCATACAAAGAGAAAAAAGGAAATGCATTGTTGCAGGACGATGTACATCTCGTTGCGGAAAGTGAAACAGCAGTAGAAGAAAACCAAGGATTACCAACTGTTGCAACCGCAAGTGCACAGGCGTTTTTAAACAATCCTGTGTTGCACCAGGAAGTGTTTGGTCCTTATTCACTCATTATCCGTTGTGCAAACAAAGAAGAAATGCTGGCTGTTGCACAACATCTCGATGGACAGTTAACATCAACACTCATGGCAACAGAGAACGATATGCTGCAACACGATGAACTCGTAGAAGCAGTGAAAAATATCTGCGGCCGTTTTATTCTCAACAGTGTGCCAACAGGTGTGGAAGTTTGTTTGAGTATGCAACATGGTGGTCCGTTTCCTGCAACAACCGACAGTCGTTTTACAAGTGTGGGTGCCGATGGCATTAAACGTTTTGCACGCCCCATTGCATTCCAGAACTGGAGCAACAGTTTGTTGCCTGATGAATTGAAAAATGAAAACCCGTTGGGGATTATTCGTACAGTGAATAATACCCCATCTGCTTCTGTACTATAAAGCAATCGTAAAAGCAAAAACCAAAATGAGAAAAATCTGTTTATTGCTGATGCTGCCACTTGCTGTGGCAGCTCAGCAAAACAAAAGCACAACCGGTGCGCAAAGGATGACGGCATTTAAACAGCAGCAATTGTTGTTACAGCAATCGCCGTATAAAAATCTGCAGTGGCGCTTAATGGGGCCCGATAACCGAAGTGGCCGTAGCACCGATGTGGTGGGCATAACTGGTAATCCCAATGTGTTTTATGCTGCGTTTGCAACAGGCGGTTTATGGAAAACAGAAGATGCCGGTACAAACTGGAAACCCATCTTTGACAAAGAAGCAACACAATCCATCGGCAATATTGCATTAGCTCCATCAAACAGCAATGTGTTGTACGTTGGTACTGGTGAAGCAAATATTTTTCGTGCATCCTTGCCTGGCATTGGTATGTATAAATCAACGGATGCAGGCAAAAGCTTTCAGCATATTGGTTTGGAAAATACGGGCACTATTGCACGTGTCATCGTTCATCCAAAAAATGCAAACACTGTTTATGTGGCTGCAAGTGGTAACGAGTGGACGTATAACAAAGAACGTGGCGTTTATCTTACAACTGATGGCGGTAAAACATGGAAAAATATTTTGTTTGAAAGTGAGAAGAGTGGTTGTATTGACCTGGTGATGGATCCAAACGATCCAAATACACTGTATGCAAGTATGTGGAACCGCATCCGCAAACGCTGGAGCGATCCGATGCCTGAAGACGGTGACTATATTTATAAAACAACTGATGGCGGCAAAACATGGAAAAAGATCTCCAACGGTTTACCCGATACAAAACTCACAGGAAGGATAGGCCTTGCCGTTAGTCATTCCAATCCGAATGTCTTGTATGCATTTGTGGATGATCATAATAAAAAGCGTGATCCAAATCCCGGTGAAACAGATAGCTACGAACGACAGGTGCAGAAAGTAGTGATCGGTGCGGCTATCTATCGCAGCAACAACAAAGGTGAAAGCTGGGAGAAGATGGGAGAAGTGCATGATTTCTTAAAACCGTTTTCAGGAACCTATGGTTGGGTGTTTAGTCAGATACGTGTACATCCGAAAAATGAAAACCGTGTATATGCTTTTGGTGTAGAGAAAGCGATCAGCGAAGATGGCGGTAAAACATGGAGGGTTTGGGACGCAACAGATAAACAAAGTGAGTGGACACATGGCGATCATCATGCATTGTGGATCGATGAAGAAAATCCTGATCGTATGATCATGGGTGATGATGGTGGCGTTTCCATTACGTATAATGGAGGAGCGAAATGGAAAAACTTCTTTGATGAAATTCCTACTACACAATTCTATACAGTAGCATACGATATGCAAAAGCCCTTCAACATTTTTGGTGCAGTACAAGATGAAGGAACAATGAGTGGCAATGTAAGCAACACGTTTGGAACAGCAGCTGATACAACACTTCGTCCGTGGCGCATGGCACCAGGTGGCGAAGGAACACAAATTGCAGTTGATCCGGAGAATGCAAATATTGTTTATGCTTCATCGTACTATGGTCGTTTGATGCGTACCGATATGAGTAAAGGAAGAAGAGAAGGCACGAAACAGTTCAAGCAATTTGATGTGGGTCGTATTGATTCCCTGCGTGGCGAATGGCTGGCAGCAACCATCATGAGTAAGTATAACAATAAAGTATTGTATCATGGTTTGCAGCATTTATATAAAACAGAAGATGGCGGCGAAACATGGAAGATGATCAGCAGCGATCTCTCGTACAACAGCAAGCAACGTAATGGGGTATATCCTTATTTAATTTATCACCAGGCCATCACGGCTGTTGCAGAAGGTGATAAGGCAGGTGTATTGTATGCAGGTACGGATGATGGCCGTGTTTGGTTGACTACAAATGATGGCGCAAGCTGGAAGGAAATTACAAGAGGACTTCCTTACAATAAACATGTGGCAAAGATTGCTGCATCAACATTCAAGTCATCAAGAGTGTATGTGGTATTGAATGATCGTCGTGCAGATAATCATACTCCTTATTTGTATGTAAGTGATGATTATGGTACAACATGGAAACCAATCGTTGCAAACTTGCCTGCATCGCCTGTGAATGTAATTGCAGAACATCCCGACAATGCAAATACTTTATTCTGCGGAACAGACTTTGGTGTGTACATGAGTAAAGATGGCGGTAAGAAATGGATAGCGATCAATGGAACTATTCCTGCAGCAGTTTCGGTGAACGATCTGTTCATTCATCCAAGAGATAAAAAATTAGTGATCGGCACATACGGCCGTGGCGTATATGTGCTCGACGATTTAAACAGTTTACAATAATGGCAACAAGCCCGATCGTAAAAAAATATCCCAACAGTTCGCTCAATCGTTTTGGGGGATGGGTGTTTCATTGTGTGGATGCACATACCTGCGGCAATCCTGTGCGTTTGGTTGCAGAAGGTGGTCCAGCATTGGAAGGAAAGAACATGAGTGAAAAGCGACAACACTTTTTAAAAGAGTATGATTGGATCCGCAAAGGGCTCATGTTTGAACCACGTGGACATGATATGATGAGTGGGAGTATTTTGTATCCACCACATGATCCGCAGAATGATGTAGCTGTGTTGTTCATTGAAACAAGTGGCTGTTTACCCATGTGCGGACATGGTACTATTGGCACTATCACTATTGCAGTAGAAGAAGGATTGATCGTTCCGAAAACGCCAGGTGTTATTCGGATGGAAGCGCCGGCGGGATTGGTGATGATAGAATACAAAACGGACGATAGACCACGGACGACACACCACCACATCTCTTCAAAGGTTACGAGCGTGAAGTTGACAAACGTTCCTGCTTATTTACATTCAACAGAATTAACGGTTGATTGTCCTGAGTTAGGAGAGTTGGTTGTAGATGTTTCGTATGGCGGTAATTTTTATGCCATCGTTGATGTGCAGAAAAATTTCAAAGGACTGGAACATTATGCAGCTGATAAATTAATTGCTTGGGCAAGAGAATTGCGAAAGAACATCAATGCAAAATATACATTCGTTCATCCGCAAGATGAAACGATCAATGGCTGCAGTCATATTTTGTGGGCGGGTTCGGTGATCGATCCAACATCAACTGCACGCAATGCTGTGTTCTATGGCGATAAAGCAATTGACCGTAGTCCATGTGGCACTGGTACTTCAGCACGCATGGCGCAATGGTATGCAAAAGGCAAACTGAAAAAAGGCGATCATTTCATTCACGAAAGCATCATTGGCAGTAAGTTCAATGGTACCATTGAAGAAGAGTTGGAAGTGAATGGCATCAAGGCCATCCGTCCGGGTATTGAAGGTTGGGCAAAGATCTATGGTTACAATACCATCAGCATCGATAAAGAAGATGATCCTTATGCGTATGGATTCCAGGTGATCTGAAACCTTCCCGACCTCCCTGAAAGGAGGCCATCAAACACACTGAGCCAACTTATTTGAATACCTGACTTTTATTGTCATATAAATTAAAAAGTTATGCAACAATATGTCATCATCGCAAAAGACGGAACAGATGAAGGTGCGCTTGAAAGAAGAATGGAAGTGCGTCCGTTTCATTTAGCAGGTGCAAAGAAATTAAGAGAGCAAGATAATTTAGTGATCGGTGGCGCTACGCTTGATGAAGAAGGGAAGATGCGTGGCTCGATCATGATCGTACAGTTTGAAACAAAAGAAGAGTTTGATCATTGGTATGCAAATGAACCATACATAAAAGATGGTGTTTGGCAATCGATAGAAGTGAAGCCGTTTAAAGTAGCGGATGTTTAGTAACAGAATTTGTTCCGTAGGAACATTTGATCGGTAGATAAAAACATGTACATGTATTGGAGTTCCATAGGAACGCCTGGCGAATGCAGAATAGAAATACAGTACGCATAAGTGAGTGACACAACAAATGAATAATAGTAATTCAATAGCTGGTATCATGAAAAAAATAATTTTCCTTTTGATTGTTTGCCTATTTCAATTAAGCCTATCTGCGCAAAACAACCTGCAGAAAATTGAGTTCATCAATTTTTCGCAGGTAAATGTTACAGATGCATTTTGGAAACCGAAGATCGATAAGGTGGCAACCAAAACATTAGCTGCCTGTATTTATCAAACAGAAGTGGCAACACCACGTCTTCGCAATTTTGAACGTGTTGCACGAAAAAAAGGTGAACCGCATGAAGGTATTTTTTATGATGACAGTGATGTGTTCAAAGCATTGGAAGCAATGGCGTATTCGTTAAAGACGCATCCCAATGCAGAGATGGAAAAGAAATGCGATGAGTGGATCGATAAAATTGCAGCTGCACAACAACCGGATGGTTACCTCAACACATGGTACACATTGAAAGGTTTGCAGGATCGTTATACCGATATGAGTATGCATGAAGATTACAATGCAGGTCATATGATTGAAGCGGCGGTTGCTTATTACAATGCAACAGGCAAGCGAAAATTTTTAGATGTATGTATCAAGTGGGCCGATCATTTTGATGCATTGTTTGGACCGGGTAAACGTCATTGGGTAACGGGTCACCAGGAATTGGAATTAGCATTGGTGAAATTGTACAAGACAACAAAGAATGAAAAATATTTAAAGCTGGCTGATTGGTTATTAAGCGAACGTGGTAAACGTTTAGCAAAAGGTTATACATGGACCGATTGGAAAGACACTGCTTATGCGCAGGATATTCTTCCTGTGAAAGAGCAAACACAAATTACAGGTCATGCAGTACGTGCCATGTATATGTACACAGGTGCGGCTGATGTAGCTGCACAAACAGGTGATGTAGATTATATCCGAGCAATGAAAACAGTTTGGCAGGACGTAGTGTATCGTAACATGTACATCACCGGTGGTATTGGTTCTGCAGGAAGCAATGAAGGATTTAGCCAGGATTATGATTTGCCGAATGAACAGGCTTATTGCGAAACCTGTGCAAGTGTGGGTATGGTGTTCTGGAATCAACGGATGAATGCACTCACAGGCGATGCGATGTATATGGATGTATTGGAACGCAGTTTATACAATGGTGCATTGGATGGATTGAGTTTAACAGGTGATCGTTTCTTTTATGGCAATCCGTTAGCATCACGTGGACAGCATCAACGGAGAGAATGGTTTGGTACAGCTTGCTGCCCTGCAAATATTGCACGCATGGTGGCATCGCTTGGCGATTATATTTATGCAAAAAGCGACGATGGTATTTATGTGAATTTGTTTGTAGGTAGCAACACAAGTATTCAGTTGCCCAAAACAAAAGTGGATGTAAAGATGGAAACAAATTATCCTTGGGAGGGAAAGGTGAAGATTATTGTAAATCCGCAAGAGAAAAAATCAACTTTCAAATTGTATATCAACATGCCTGATTGGGCGTTTAATCATCTTGATATCGATGGTTTGTATAATATAACAACAGATGATGGTGAACCATTCCACTTCAGTTATAAAATTAATGGAAAGAGCTTCAGCGGTTCGTATGAAAACGGTTACCTGTCGATTACAAATGAATGGAAGAAAGGCGATGTAGTTGAATTAGACCTGCCAATGGATGTAAAGCTTATTACTGCAAAAGCTGAATTAAAACAGAATAATAACCGCATTGCCATTCAACGTGGACCAATTGTATATTGTGTTGAAGGTGCAGATAACAATAACAAAGCATGGAATATTGTGTTGCCTGCCGATACGAAGTTTGAAACCATCGATTATAAAATCATGGATGAACCGGTGAAAGCATTAGCGGCAGAAGTGCCGGTTGTACTTGTTGGTGAAGATGGTTTATCGATCAGAACAGAAAAAAGAAAGATCGTTGCCATTCCTTATTACACATGGGCTAACCGTGGTAAGAACGAAATGCAGGTATGGCTGCCTTCTACAATTAAAGATGTAAAAATTAATTACTGACACTGATAAGTATCATGAAGAAATTAATCTGCACAGTTGCTCTTTTGTCCTCATTGGTTTTTTGCACTGCACAATCATACATTCCCGAAAAGAAGAACGCAAAAGTAAAAGTGCAACCTGTTGTAAAGGTGAATGCATTTGCTTTTCCGTTGAATGATGTGAAGTTGTTGCCAAGTCCGTTTACAAAAGCTATGCAGCTCGATAGTGCTTACCTACTTTCATTAAGTGCTGATCGTTTGTTGTATCGTTTTTATAAAAATGCAGGACTGCCGGTGAAAGATTCGATTTATGGCGGATGGGAGAGTGATGGATTATCAGGTCATACATTGGGGCATTATTTATCTGCGGCATCGATGATGTATGTGTCAACAGGCAATGCGGAGTTCAAGAAACGTATTGATTATATCGTTGCTGAACTGGAACGTTGTCAGCTTGCACGCAAGACCGGTTATATTGGCGCCATACCAAAAGAAGATTCCATTTTTGGTAAAGTAGCAAAAGGAGAAATCAAATCATCCGGGTTTGATCTGAATGGCGGATGGAGTCCCTGGTACACGGTGCATAAAGTAATGGCAGGTTTGTGCGATGCGTATTTGTATTGCAACAGCAATAAAGCATTAAAGCTGGTTACAGGAATGGCCGACTGGACATATAACACTGTCAATCATCTTCCCGATTCAACACGTTTAAAAATGTTGAACTGTGAATACGGCGGCATGAACGATGTGCTGGCGAATATTTATTCCTTCACCGGCAATAAAAAATATCTTGATCTGTCGTATAAGTTTTACGATGAGTTTGTAATGGGCAAACTGGCGCAACGCATTGATCCCTTGCCCGGCAAACACAGCAACACCAACGTGCCAAAAGCAATTGGCAGCGCAAGACAATACGAATTAACAGGGAATACAAGTGATCAGACCATTGCTTCTTTCTTTTGGGAAACGATGGTACACAACCACAGCTATGTCATTGGTGGTAACAGTAACTATGAGTATTGTGGAGAAGCCGGTAAACTCAACGATCGTTTGAGCGATAACACCTGCGAAACCTGCAACACTTACAATATGCTGAAGCTGACAAGACATTTGTTTGCCTGGCAACCTTCGGCACAATTAATGGATTATTACGAACGTGCTCTGTACAATCATATTCTTGCGTCGCAGAATCCTGAGAACGGTATGATGACTTATTTTGTTCCGCTGCGCATGGGAACAAAAAAACAATTCAGCGACCAGTTTAATACGTTCACCTGTTGCGTGGGTAGCGGTATCGAAAATCATGCAAAGTATGCTGAGCAGATCTACAGTTACGATGGAAAGAATAGTCTCTATGTCAATCTTTTCATTCCTTCTGTATTGAACTGGAAGGAAAAAAACATCCGCATTACACAAACAAACTATATACCTGAAAGCAAACAGGCAAAACTGGTTGTTACTGCTTCAACACTAACTTCGTTTACACTCAAAATACGTAAGCCATCATGGAGTGTAGCTACTGCTGTTGTCAAAGTAAACAACGGATCAGTAAAAACAGAGGCAGATGCAGCAGGTTATTTATCTGTAACTCGTGCATGGAAAAATGGCGATGTGGTAACAGTTGATCTCGATATGAATCTCTACACTGAAGCAATGCCGGATAATCCTAACCGCATTGCATTCAAGTACGGTCCGTTGGTATTGGCAGGTTTGCTGGGCAAAGAAAAACCCGACCCTGTTGTTGGTGTGCCGGTGTTGCTAACTACAAACCGTAATGTGAATGATTGGATTCAGTCAACTTCATCTTTACAATTTCAAATGAAAGGAGTGGGTAAACCATTTGATGTAAAACTGATCCCGTTCTATCAAACATACGATCAGTATTACAGTGTGTACTGGGATTATTTTACACCTGATGAGTTTACCAAACTGCAGGCCGATTATGAAGCGGAGAAAAAGCGTGTGCAGGAAATTGAAAACAGAACAATCGATCACTTCCGTGTGGGCGAAATGCAACCTGAGCGTGATCACAATCTCAAAGCAACAGAACGTTCTTATGTAAGCAATGCAATGGATCGTATGGGTCGTGAAGCAAGAAGTAATAACTATTTCGAGTTTGAAATGAAAGTGGATGCATCTGTAAATAATACCTTGCTGTTAACTTATATCGGCGATGACAAGGATCGTGTATTTGATATTCTGGTTGATGGGATAAAACTTGTAACTGTAGAATGGAAAGGCGGCAAGACGGGTAAGTTTTATGATATGGAATATAAACTGCCTGCAAACATGATCGCCGGAAAAACAAAGATCACAGTAAAGATCGATGCGAATCATGGTAAAACAGCAGGTCGTGTTTTTGGCGTACGAACAATAAAAGAGCAACAATAAAATGGGCAAAGCAATAGTTATCGGCGGCGGCATTATCGGGTTAAGTTCTGCTTACTATCTGCAACAAAGCGGGTGGGATGTGACGGTACTGGATAAAGATGATTTTTCCGATAACTGCTCGTATGGCAACGCAGGTTATGTTTGTCCCAGCCATTTTGTGCCGTTGGCAACACCGGGTATTGTTACGCAGGGTTTGAAATGGATGTGGAATTCAAGAAGCCCGTTTTATGTGGAGCCACGTTTAAATGCTGCACTTATTTCCTGGGGATTGAAGTTTATGAAAAGTGCGACAACGAAGCATGTTGCTGAATCGGCTATCCCTCTCCGTGATATTGCGTTGCTCAGTCAGCAGTTGTATGAAGAGTGGACAAACATTCCGGGTTTTGATTTTGCGTATGAAAAGAAAGGCCTGCTCGAAATGTTTCAAACAGAAGCCAATGAAGAACATGCACATCACACAGCAGCAGATGCAGCAAAGCTTGGACTGGAAGCGGTGATGTTATCGAAAGAGGAAGTACAGGCAATGGAACCACAGGTTGAACTCAACATACGTGGTGCATTGTATTTTAAATGCGATGCACATTTGTATCCGCAGAAATTAATGAAAGGATTAATCAACATCCTTCAGCAAAAAGGCGTACAGTTAATTTCCAAACAGGAAGTAACCGGTTTTGAAATGAAGAATGATCAGATCAAATCTGTTATTTGCAACAATCAACGTTACGATGCAGATATGGTAGTGATCGCTACCGGTTCATGGTCGAGAGAAATGGCTGCAAAGCTTGATCTTAATTTGCCGCTCATGCCCGGCAGAGGTTACTCTGTTACGTTAGAGGATTCGCCGTTTACATTCAATCATCCGGCAGTATTGCAGGAAGGTCGTGTAGCCATCACGCCAATGGATGGAAACAAGATCCGCTTTGGTGGTACGATGGAAATTACCTCCACAAAAACGCCTCCCCGTTATAAAAGAGTGGAAGGTATTTTAAATGCGGTTGAACGTTTTGTTCCGCAGTTTAAAATTCCTGTTCCTTCGCCTGAAAATATCTGGTATGGTTACCGTCCCTGTTCGGCTGATGGCTTGCCCTATATCGGAAAAATAAAACAGAACGCCATCATTGCTACCGGTCATGCTATGATCGGTTTAAGCGTTGGCGCAGGAACCGGCAAGCTGGTTGCTGAAATTGCAAACGATCAAATGACTAGTGTGGATATAAAGCCTTACAATCCCAAAAGGTTTTCATAATTTGCTGTTCTCTTTTCAAACAGCAAATACATAATATGAAAAAGCTTGCATCTGTTCTTCTGTTTACTTCAATCCTGTTTACAGCAACAGCACAACATCAACTGGTAAAATTGTGGGAAACAGACACCACTTTAAAAGTTCCTGAATCAGTTTATTTCGATGGAAAAAACAAAGTGCTTTACATCACAAATATTGATGGTAAAGAACCTTGGGGTAAAGATGGAAAAGGAAGCGTTGGTAAAGTAGGGTTGGATGGAAAAATAATTTCTGCAGAATGGATAACAGGTTTGAATGCACCAAAGGGAATGGGTTTACATAAAAACAAATTGTACGTTGCTGATCTTACTGAACTGGTGGTGATCGATATTAATAAAGGAACGATCAGTGAACGTATTGCTATTGAAGGTTCAGCAGGTTTAAACGATGTATCCACAGAAGAAAACGGAACAGTGTATGTGACCGATTCTAAAGCAAGACGAGTATATGAAGTGAAAGAAGGCAAAGCATCTATCCTGCTCGATAGTTCAAAATTAAAAGGACCAAACGGTGTATTAAAACACAAAGGCAATTTATATGTGCTTGATGCGGGTACGATGTACCGTATGGAAAAAGATGGTTCGCTCTCTAAACTTGCCGAAGGCATGGAAGGTGGTACTGACGGAATCGAAAATATTACAGGTGGTGATTTTCTTGTATCAACATGGGGCGGCGTTGTTTATTATGTAAATGCGGATGGAACGAAACAGGTGCTCCTTGATGGAAGGGAACAAAAGATCAACTCGGCTGATATTGGCTATGATGCTGCGAAACGCATCGTATATGTTCCCACTTTCTGGCGAAACACAGTAGTAGCCTACGAACTAAAATAAAGGAATGTGAAAACTTGTCGGACGGTTGTTTGTAACCGTCCGGATGTTCCTAATTTTACAAAACGTATGGACTGTACATCGCAACGGATCAGTTACCGTAACACGGCTGCTTTTTCAACTATAGTTTTGGATTACCTGGATGATGCTGCGGCATTAAAGCCTTTTTATGTGCATCGCCCAAACATCGAAGGTATTAAGCAAGCCATTGCACAACGTTCGGCGTTTAATACCAATCGAACTGTTTTGGTCGATCACCTGAAAAAACAATATGCTGCAGTAAGTGAATCGGCAGCGGTTAACCGCAATATTGATCTGTTGTTGCAGGAAAATACATTTACGATTATCACCGCACATCAGCCCAATTTATTTACAGGTTCGCTGTATTTTATTTATAAAATTCTGCATGCTATTAAACTGGCCGATTCCTTAAAACAGGAGTTAACACAACACAATTTTGTTCCCGTTTATTACATGGGTAGCGAAGATGCCGATTTTGAAGAGCTGAGTTATGCAACAGTGAACGGTGTAAAGTACCAATGGGCAACGCAACAGAATGGTGCGTTTGGTAAAATGGTAATCGATAAGAACATCACACAACTGATTCATGCCATTAGTGGACAATTACTGGTGGAGCCACATGGAAAAGAAATTGTAGATGCATTGCTTACAGCCTACAAAGAAAAAACAACCATACAGGATGCAACTTTTTCATTTGTGCATTTCCTGTTTGAACGATTTGGCTTGATCGTCATCATTGCTGATGCAAAAGAGTTGAAGCAACAGATGATACCTGTGTTTGAAGATGAGTTGCTCAATCGCTCTTCATCGAAACATGTGGCTGCTACAATTGAATCGCTTGAAAAGAATTACAAAGTGCAGGCGGGTGGAAGAGAGATCAATTTATTTTATTTTGATGAAGACCTGCGTGAACGGATAGAAGCAGATGGGGATGGTTTTGCTGTTGCAAACACAACGATTAAGTTTAGCAAGGAAGAAATGCTGAAAGAGTTGAAGGAACATCCCGAACGTTTCAGTCCGAATGTGATCTTGCGTGGACTATACCAGGATACCATATTGCCCAACATTGCATTTATTGGTGGTGGTGGTGAATTGGCTTACTGGCTGGAATTGAAAGAAGTGTTTACTCACTATAAAGTACCGTATCCTGTTTTGATCGTTCGGAATTCTTTTCTTGTAACGGAACAGCAATGGATCGATAAGGTGGAGAAACTTGGTTTTACTGTTGAAGAATTTTTCAAGAACAGTGAAGCATTGCTGAATGATTATGTACATCGCACAACAGTAAATAAAATTCAACTCAATGGCAGCTTAACAAAAGCTGAAGAGTTATATGAATTGTTGAAGACCCAAGCTTCTGCAGTTGATCCTACGTTGCTGCAACATGTGGAGTCGTTAAAGGTGAATGCCATTTATCGTTTGCAGGAACTGGAGAAGAAAATCATTCGTGCAGAAAAAAGAAAATATGCCGATGAACAACGACAAATACAGACAGTAAAGCAGCAACTCTTCCCCGGAAACGGCTTACAGGAACGCAAAGAAAGTTTCTTAAGCTTTTATGCAAAAAAAGGAAAGAGTTTTATTGATGCGTTGTATCAACATTCTCTTTCCCTTGAACAGGAGTTTGTGGTATTATCCTTATAATTATTTCTTCTTAACTGCTTTTACCGGATCGAACTGAAAACCTATACTGAAATAGTTGCTGCGGTAGTTTGTATTTGTGCTACCTGTTAGCAACGATACATTCATTTGTGCCTGTATGCGAAACCAGGGCGCACTTTCAAAACCAAAGCTGGTCATTAATGCAGGTTCAATAAAAAGCAAACGCTTATTGGCAATTTCGAGCAGTTGGTATAATTCCAATTCATTATTGTCGTAATTGGTTTGAATGTTGGTGTAACCAATAGAAGTAAAACGCAATGCAGGTGTAAGCGTAAAATTATTACCGGGATGAAAACTGAATGATGGTTGAAAATAGAATCTGTTGGTTTTGCTTTTATGGAAACCATTACCCCCATTATTCGTCGTCATATTATCAGTGATATCATTTTTACCAAAACCATATCCGCCATACAATTCAAAAAATACCTGTTTGTCTAATGAAACAGGGTAGAAGATACCTGCACCAAATTCGGCAGAGGTACGATTGTATTTAACTACTTCCGTAGTTGTTGTTCCGCTGCCATTACTTGTGGTTAATTCGTCCTGGCTGCGTAACGAACCATTCCATGCAGCGGTTAATGCAAAATGATCGGTTACTGCATAAGCACCCTGCACGCTGTAACTGTTTTCTGTACCAACTAATGAACTTGCAGCAGAAGCAATGATCCTTGATTCATTTTTTTCTTTGAATGCAGGAATCTGTTGGATGGTTGGCGAATAAGCAAAACGGAATAGTGTGCATGAGCTGAACAGCATGCTCAACAGTATTGCAGAAGCAAAAAAATGTAACTGTGATTTCATAGCAGATGTTTTATTTGATAAGGAATAGAATGCAGATCAATCGAATTTATTTTCCCAGCCCTGTTGTTTCAGCTTCTCAACTTTCGTAAGCACTTCATCATTCATGTTTGTTTTGTAAGCCGCAATTTTTGCTGAAACAGCTTCATCGAATGTTCCAATGATCTCAGCAGCAAGTATACCTGCATTCTTTGCAGCATTTAATGCTACTGTTGCCACCGGCACACCGTTGGGCATTTGTAAAATAGATAAAACAGAATCCCATCCATCAATTGAGTTGGATGATTTTACAGGCACACCAATAACCGGCAAAGTAGTAATGCTGGCAACCATGCCCGGTAAATGGGCAGCACCGCCGGCACCGGCAATGATCACTTTCAATCCTCTTGCATTAGCAGTTTTGGCATATTCTACCATGCGCAACGGTGTGCGGTGTGCGGATACTACGGTCAACTCATAGTCGATACCAAATTCTTTGAGGATGTCTGCAGCGGGTTGCATAACAGGAAGATCGCTGTCGCTGCCCATAATAATGCCAACCAATACCGTTTCTGGTTTTTTGTTTATTGTTTCTTGTTCTTTCACTTTTGTCTGTCTTTAAATTTTAAACCTTTATGTGCTGTTGTGTTTAAATAGCTCATAAAGGCTGCGATTTTAGCACACAAGGTATCAGCTTTTTTGTAAAGTTCTTGAAACTCTTTTTCGGTAATGTATGTGTCGATATTTAGCCTGTGCAATTGGGATTTTAATTCACCGGCTTCACCTTTAGAAATGCCAAGGGAGTTGATAAATTCTAAGCGACTGCTGCGCTCAAAACCTTCACCAATATTGTCCATAATGGAACCCGATGAAGATTTTATCTGTTCTGCAAACCTGAAATCTTTGTTCTTCTTTAGCTTGTCTGATAGTGGTGAGATTGTTTCGTATAAGTCTTTTGCAAGTTGCCAAATTTCCAACTCCTCAAACTTGTGAATAGTTGCCATTTGTTTTTGTTTATAAGTTTAGCTTCCTTAAAAATAGAGAACCTCAACAATAAACTATAAACAAAAAACCAGAAACATTACAGCTTATTCAAATCTCCCGCCAATAGCTTCATTTCTGCTTCTGCAAGCTTGGCCATATACAGCGAGTTGATATAACGTGTTTGTCCGTTGATATAATCGATCTGCACTTGTCTTAATTCAAGTGATGTAATGGCTAATTTGCGAAAACGCTCTGTTGAGATCATATTGTTTTCTTCAATCAAACTCAATGTACTTTTTTCAAGTTTCACTAAGTTGAGTGCATTTTGAAAATTAGAATAGGCATTCAGCAGATTGGTGTACACCTGGTTTTTCAACCGGTCAATAATTACCTGTTGATTTTTGATATTGATATCAGCAACCTGCTCCTGGCGTTTAATATTTCCACCCTGGAAAATAGGAACGGCAATTCCGATGTTTCCACTGGGACCAAGGTTACGGTTAAACAAAGTAAAACCTGCATCGTTACGGCTTTGCGATAAGTTGAAGTTGCCGTTTAATGTAACAGAAGGTAGACGTTGCGCAATAATCTCTCTCTTCTGTTGTACTAACACACTTAAATTACTTTGCGCAAGTAAAAGATCGTAGTTATCGCTTTCCGATTTTGTTACCAGGCCTGCAAATGTTAATCCTGCATCCGGTTCAATTACATCCAGTACTTCAAAAACAGTTTCCGGCTTGCGTGCAAGTAAATTGTTGAAATCGGCTTTTGCAATGCGTATGCTGTTTTCGATTGTTAAGAGATTTCCTTTTTGTTGATTTAAATCTACTTCAGCTTGCAGGAAATCAGTTTTAGGAGCAGTGCCAATAGTAAAGCGGCTTTCAGCAATTTGTTTACGTTCTTCAAAAAACTTGATGGTTGCCTGTAATGCTTTTTTTTGTTGATTGAGTTGTACAATCTGATAATAAGCAGCAATCACATTAAACACCGTTGTATTCACCTGGCTGCGGAAACTAAGTTCTCCGATTTTTTCCAGTTCTTCTAACCGGCGCTTGGTTGCAAACATGCGCATACCATCAAATACACGCCAGCTTACGGCAAAACCTGCATTAAGATTACGCAGGAGAGCACCGTTACGTTTAATGGTAGTACCGTTACTTAAACGTTGTTCAAGATTATTCGATGCAATACCAATAGTAGATGTTGCACTGATTGTTGGAAGCAAACCGGCAGTACCCCAATTGTTATTGATGGCGCCGATCTGTTGGGCATTGCGTTCGATCTCCACATCAAAATTCTTTTCAACGGCAATTTTAATTGCTTCATCGATGGTAAGCGTGGTTGATGCCTGTGTATAAGCGATACTGCTAATCAGCAAGATTGCTGATAACAGTTGCAGTTTCTTCTTCATTCACTTTAATTTTTTTGGATGAGAGGTACGAATACATGGCCGGGATCACAAACAATGTAAGGATCAACGAGAACATGATACCACCCACAATTACGATACCTAACGGAATACGACTGGTTGATGCTGCACCCAATGAAAGCGCTAACGGTAATGCACCTAACGCCATTGCAAGACTCGTCATCAAAATCGGTCGCAAACGCATGGTTGCTGCTTCAATTACTGCAGGCTTCTTCAACATACCGCCGTGTTTTTTCTGGTTGGCAAATTCCACAATGAGGATACCGTTTTTGGTTACAAGACCAATCAACATGATCATACCAATTTGCGAAAAGATATTGATCGTTTGATCGAATAACCACAAAGAGAACAAGGCACCTGCTATCGCCAATGGTACAGTTACCATGATAACGATCGGATCGATAAAGCTTTCGAACTGTGCAGCCAATACCAGGAAGATGAGAATAAGTGCCAATCCAAATGCGAAAAAAGTGTTACCACTGCTTTCTGCAAAATCACGTGAGTTACCGGAAAGGGCAGTGTTGAACGATTCGTCTAACAACTTATCTGCAATCGCCTGCATTTCTTTAATACCATCACCAATTGTTTTACCCGGTGCCAAACCTGCACTGATGGTTGCCGATTTGTAACGGTTAAAGTGATACAATGTTGGTGGTGTTGTTTCTTCTTCGAACGAAACAAACTGATCTACAGAAATCATTTGCCCCGAAGCATTACGAACAAATAGATTTTTCAGATCGGTAGGGTCATCACGGTCATCACGCAATACCTGTCCGATAACCTGGTATTGTTTACCGTCTTTAATAAAATAACCCAGGCGACGGTTACTGAGCGATAACTGCATCAGTTCCGAAATATCTGTAACGCTTACACCTAATTCGCTTGCACGCAAACGATCGATATTTAAACGCAACTCAGGTTTATTAAACTTCAAGTCAACATCCACACTGTTGAAAGCTGGATTTTTTTGTGCTTCTTCTAAAAACTTCGGCAGTATGGCTTTCAGTTTATCGAAGTTGTTATTCTGGATTACAAACGCAACAGGTAAACCACCACGACGGTTTACAGAAATGGTTTGTTCCTGTATTGCAAATGCACGCCCCTCGTTATACTTTGGCAGATTACGGTTAATTACATCTACAATCTGTTGTTGCGAACGTGTTCTTTCGTTTGGATCTACCAGTAATGAACGTACAAAACCACTGTTAACAGAACCTGCACCGGTAAAGCCGGGAGCAGTGACGGAGATGAGCACTTTTGTTTCCGGCACACTGTCCATTACCAACTGGTTCAGTTTATCAATATAAGCATCCATGGCATCGTAACTGGTACCTTCCGGTGCACTTACCTGCAAACGAAACTGACTGCGGTCTTCCATTGGTGCAAGTTCGCTTTGCAGTTTGCCACCAATCATATAGATCATTACACCGCAGGCGATGATCAATACCCACGCAACCCAACGTACACGCATAAACGCAACAAGCGCTTTGTGGTAACCGTTTTCCATTGCACGGAAGAATGGTTCTGTTACACGGTAGAACCAGCCATGTTTCATACCGCCTTTGCGTGTTAAATAAACGTTGAGTACAGGTGTAAGGGTGAGTGATACAAATGCAGAGATCAATACCGCACCTGCTACCACAATACCAAACTCACGGAAGAGTCGGCCCACAAAACCCTCTAAGAAAATGATGGGAAGAAATACAACTGCCAGTGTGATGGAAGTAGCAATGACAGCAAAGTAAATTTCATTGGAACCTTCACGTGCAGCTTTGTATTTGTCCATGCCCTGTTCCATCTTTTTAAAGATGTTTTCTGTTACCACAATACCATCATCTACCACAAGCCCTGTTGCCAATACAATGGCCAGCAGCGTTAATACGTTAATGGTAAAACCGCTGAGGTACATAATAAAGAACGCACCGATCAATGAAACAGGAATATCGATCAACGGACGTATTGCCACGATCCAGTCACGGAAGAAGAGGAAGATGATGAGCACCACCAATGCAAATGAAAGCACCAGTGTTTCCTCTACTTCAGCAATTGATTTGCGTACAAACTTTGTCTGGTCCATACCCACATCAAGCTTAATATCGGAAGGAACTTCTTTTTTGATCTGTTCGTAACGTTTGTAAAATTCATCTGCAATAGCTACGTAGTTACTGCCTGGTTGCGGTACAATGGCAAGAGCGATCATGGGAATGCCGCTTTCCTTCAATACACTCTCTTCATTTTCCGGACCAAGGATCGCCTGTCCAACATCTTTCAATTTAATATCACGGCCTTCAACATTCTTTACAATAAGATTATTGAAATCTTCTTCTGTACTTAAACGGCCAAACGTACGCACCGTTAACTCCATGCTATTACCCGAAATTTTACCCGATGGTAATTCAAGGTTTTCACGTTGCAGTGCGGCCTGTACATCTTTTGCCGTTAAATTATAAGCCAGTAGTTTATCCGGTTCAAACCAAACACGCATGGCATACCGCTTCTCTCCCCAGATCATTACATTACTTACACCGGGAATGGTTTGAATGCGTTCAAGTAAGTTGTTTGTAGCATATTCTGTTACCTGCAATGGATTCCTGCTTTCACTTTGAATGGTCATGGAAAGAATAGGATCGCTGCTGGCATCGGCCTTTGTAACAACAGGCGGCGCATCCAGATCGGACGGAAGAGAGCGTGCTGTCTGTGATACTTTATCACGCACATCATTGGCCGCTTCTTCCAGGTTAAAGCCCAATTCAAATTCAACATTGATGTTGCTGTTACCCTGGCTGCTGCTGCTGGTAATATTTTTTACACCGGCAATACCGTTAATGGCTTTTTCCAGTGGTTCGGTAATCTGCGATTCAATTACATCGGCATTGGCACCGGGGTACGAAGTACGTACGCTGATGTTGGGAGGATCGATAGCCGGATAGTCACGGATACCTAAAAAGCGAAACCCGATAACACCAAACAGTACGATCATGATGTTCATCACGATAGCCAGTACGGGTCGCTTTAAACTCAGTTCGGAAATAGTCATACTTAATTATTGAACTTTTGAGAGTTTCACTTTTGCATCGGGCTTAAGGCCAAGTAAACCGGTGGTGATAATGGTGTCGCCGGGAACAACACCACTCGTAATTTCTACATTGGCAGAATCACGAATACCGGTTTGCACATCTACAAACTTTGCAACACCATCTTTATACAGGATGAGTTTTTTACCTCTTGCCTGTGGCAATACAGCCTGCGAAGGAACAAGTATAGCATTGCTGTTTTTTGCAAAATCCATATCTACTTTCGCAAAGGCACCCGATACCAATGCGGCATCGCTTTGTTGAACAACACAACGCACATTCATACCACGTGAGGTTTCACTTACGGTTGCTTCGGTTGCATAAACCTTAGCCAGGTATTTTTTTGTATTTCCTTCAATAGAGAAGCTGATGCTTTGACCAACAGCAATTTTGGAAGTGTATTTTTCAGGAACGCTGAACTGCAGTTTCATCTGGTTCACCTGTTTAATATTGGTGATGATGGTTGCAGGAGTAATATAGGCGCCAATAGAAATATTGCGGAAACCGATACGACCGTTGAACGGTGCACGAATTTCTGTTTTTGCAATATTGGTTTTCATCAATTCAATATCGGCCTTAATGTTGCTTACCTGCAAAAAGCTGAGATCGTAATCCTGCTGGCTGATGCCATTAATCTTTAAAAGTTCTTTATTACGTTCTTCTGTTTTTTCTGCGATCTGTAATTGCACTTCCAGTTTTTTTAACTGCGCCTGCAAATCGCCATCAAACAGTTTTACCAGTAAAGCTCCTTTGTTAACATAAGCTCCTTCGTTAATGGCATGAGAAACAACACGGCCGTTTACTTCGGCGTGAATTTCTGTTTCTTCCATTGGTAATAAAGTGCCCGGTAGCTGCAAAGGTTCGCTTACTGCCCCTGTTTTTACAATATAACCAACTACGGTCATAGGGCCTTGCTGTCTGCCTGCCTGTGGAGCTGCCTGTTTCTTATCGTCTTTACAACCAACAGCCAATAATGCGACTGCAGTTGCCATAGTAATTGTTCTTCTCATGTGAATATCAATTGGCTAAAGGTAAGCACAGAAGCTTGTTTACACCCCTTCAATGGATGAGTGGTAAATGTTATTCCATAACTGCTACAAATGATGGATATACAGCGTTGTTTTGCGCTGCAGAGGTTACTTCGATTTAACTTTCAACAGGTGTTTAATACGGTTGGCTTTGTAGGTAAGTTCAGACCTGTCTTTACCAATTACGGTAACATGTCCCATTTTACGGCCGGGCTTGGTTTGTGCTTTGCCATACAGATGTACAAAAGCGTTTTCCATTTTTAATACATCTTCCAATCCTTCGTAATGGGCTGGTCCGCTGAAACCCTCATCTCCTACAATGTTTAGGATAACCGAAGGCATGATAGCATCGGTACAGCCCAGCGGATAGCCGAGCATAATGCGCCACAACATATCAAACTGCGATGAATAGTTGCCTTCAATGCTGTGATGACCGCTGTTGTGCACACGTGGAGCGGTTTCGTTTACCAGTACATCGCCATTTTTATCAACAAAAAGTTCAACAGCAAATAAGCCCGGCGATTGCAGATTACGGACAACAGCCATGGCAATGGCTTCCACTTTCCACAATGTTTTTTCGGGGAGTACAGAAGGAGATATCTGGTAATCGAGCAGGTTCAACAACGGGTCGAATACCATTTCGGCAGGCGGATACATGGTGGTATCGCCATCTTGCCCCACAGCAACGATCATGGCTATTTCCTTTTCAATCGACACCAGTTTTTCCAAAACAGAAGGGGCCTCAAAACCACGTTCAAGATCGGCTTCGGTTTTTAATAACTCAACGCCTTTACCATCGTAACCACCCATACCGATTTTATGTGCTGCCGGAAGAAAGGAAGCAAATGCTTTCAGCTCTTCTTTGTTTTCAGTAATCAGAAATTCGGAAGTAGGGATCTGGTGTTGCTGGTAGAATTTCTTTTGTTCAATTTTATTTTTGATGATGCGTAAGGCCGATGGTTTGGGAAATACTTTTACACCTTCTGCTTCCAGTTTTTCCAGTGCTTCCACATTCACCGCTTCAATTTCAATGGTAATTGCATCCAAACCCTTACCAAACTGGTAAACTGTTTCAAAATCTTTAATATCACCTTTGGTGAAATGATGACAGAGATGAGCTGAAGGACAATGCTCATCGTTTTCAAGAATATATGTTTCAACAGGATAGTTTGCTGCTACCTGCAATAACATACGGCCAAGCTGACCGCCACCAAGGATACCAATACGTTTCATGGCGGCAAAGATAGTTGCTCATGGCATTTCCGTTTGAAGTTGATGGTTTTATTTAATTTTGCCTCATGCACCCCGATTATGCCAATAAACGCTTCAACGATAAACGCAGCAACTACTGTTTGCTGATGGAAGTATTGGCGACAGATTCTAACTGATTGTTTGAGAATGGTTCCTTCCCGAACCAATGTTTTTTATCGTTCTTCTTCACAGAAAAAAATCAACAATCATGTCAACAATTACTGTTAACAAACTCCGTGCTGTACAACAGGATTTTCTTCCTTTACACGGTACCGATTATGTAGAATTTTATGTAGGTAATGCCAAGCAGGCAGCTCATTTTTATATCACCGCATTTGGCTTCCAGCCATTGGCTTATGCCGGTCCGGAAACCGGTATGAAAGATATTGCCAGTTATGCAGTGCGTCAGAATAAACTCACTTTTGTATTAACCACGCCGTTACGTTCGGGCAACGAAATGGCCGATCATGTATATAAACATGGCGATGGTGTAAAAGTATTGGCCTTAAAAGTAGAAGATGCTGCTTCAGCACTGGAAGAAACCACCAAACGAGGAGCCAAACAATACCAAGAAGTAACAAAGCTTAACGATAATGATGGCGAAGTTGTAGTAAGTGGTATTCATACCTATGGTGAAACTGTACACTTATTTATAGAACGAAAAAATTATAACGGTGTGTTCATGCCGGGCTACCGTGCGTGGAGTAACCCTTATTTCAAAACCGGGCAAACCGGATTGCAATATGTTGATCATTGCGTAGGCAATGTTGGTTGGAACCAGATGAATCCATGGGTAAGCTTTTATGAAAATGTAATGGGCTTCCGCAATATCCTCAGCTTTGATGATAATGATATTTCAACTGAGTACTCTGCACTAATGAGTAAGGTAATGAGTAATGGAAATGGTTATGTAAAGTTTCCCATCAACGAGCCTGCTGAAGGCAAGAAAAAGTCGCAGGTGGAAGAGTACCTCGATTATTATGCAGGCGAAGGTGTGCAGCATGTAGCACTTGCTACTAATAATATTGTGGAAACCGTCATGGCTTTACGCAGTCGTGGTGTTGAATTTTTGCGTGTACCCACTACTTATTATGATGATTTGCTCGATCGTGTTGGGCATATTGATGAAGACCTGGAGCCATTAAAAGAATTGGGCATCCTGGTAGATCGGGACGATGAAGGATATTTACTGCAGATATTTACCAAGCCGGTGGAAGACCGTCCTACGCTGTTTTTTGAGATCATTCAGCGGAAAGGAGCGCAGAGTTTTGGTAAAGGAAACTTTAAAGCTTTGTTTGAGGCCATAGAAAGAGAGCAGGAAGCAAGAGGAAACCTGTAAATCAATAGCAAAAGGGAGCAGAAATACTGCTCCTTTTTCGTTTTGCAATATGTGATAGTTACGACAGAATATTTGTTGTTTTTCCTGCCTTATTTAACAAGGGATTTCGTTTATTTTTGTGCACATTTTCAAATATTTTTGTGTGACGGACGTTCATTAAAAATCCAGTATGCTCAACAAAGGCCTCTTTTTAATCGTAACTTTTACAGCGGCATTATCAGTCGCTTTTGCACAATCTCCCTACGAGGGTAGCAATGCTACCGTTACAGCAGCCCGCAATTTTAAAGGCGCAGGTATTTTTTCACGTGTAGAAGATTCGCTGCGGAAAGAACTGAGAGAAAAAGGTTTTCAGTGGCCGGCGAAATACATGTACATCCGTTCGTTCAAACACGAAAAGCAATTGGAAGTTTGGTTAAAGAACGATTGGAGCGAAACCTTCGAACTTTTTAAAGTGTACAAAGTTTGCGCTACTTCCGGCACCTACGGCCCTAAGCGTAAAGAAGGCGATAAGCAGATTCCCGAAGGATTTTATTATATCAATGAGTTTAAGCCTAACAGTAACTACCATTTGGCACTTGGCTTAAATTATCCCAATGTTTCCGATGCAATTCTCAGCGATCAAAACAAACCGGGTGGCGATATTTATATTCATGGTAACTGTGTAACCATCGGTTGTTTACCACTTACCGATTCCTTAATTGAACAGGTGTACTATCTCGCATCGGTTGTAAAAGATCAGGGTCAGGATTTTATTCCCGTTCATATTTTTCCTGCACGTTACGATAGTAAAAAATCAATGGAGCAGGTAATGCAGCGGGCAAAGAATAAAACAGAAGTACAAAAGTTTGCAGCACAGATACAGGATGCATATGAGTATTTTGAAGACACACATCAGCTGCCAACAGTACTCATTGCTAAAAACGGGCAATATGTTGTTTCAACCAACCCCGAAACGCCTAAGGTTAAACGGATAAAAATAATAGAAACCAATAATCCCGTTAATCCTTATGCTGCCTGGGCATTGGAAGAAAAAGTAGACCGTGTTCCTTTTTATAAAGATGGCAATGCTGCTTTGCAGCGTTGGTTATTTAATCTTAGTCAATCGCTTGTACCCATGTTGAATGGTAATAGCTCCATGTCGGTACAGGTTGAGTTCATTGTTGATAAAAACGGTAACACTGCATTGGCAACTGTTATCCGTGGTGGCTACACCGAATTAAACAGAGTGATCAAGCAAAAATTTGAACAGGAATTAAAATGGCAGCCTGCATTAAAAGGCGATCAACCTGTAAATACAAAGCTTGTACAGAATCTGAATATTGTAGCTCCCGAAGATTTGTAATATCTTACGTACCCATTACCTCCATTTTTGTAGAGCCTCGGACCCTGTGGAAATAACGAAACCACGTGAAACCCGTTTGGCCCATACTAATTTGCTTATCTCTAACTGTTTTTTTAATCCCACAAAAAAGCGGAGGGCAAACTATATCCGGTGTTATCAACAGTTATTACGAGCCAACAGCCATTATTTATTACGGCACTCACAATTCACAGTCTTATTCCGGAATTACGTTACAAAGTATTGCAGGACTTGCATCAGGAGATCGTGTATTGATCATTCAAATGAAAGGAGCTTCTATTACATCAACCGATAACTCTTCTTTTGGAAATATTACATCTATCGGAAATGCAGGCAAATATGAGTTTTCATCCATCTGCGGTTTTTTAAATAACACCATTGTTTTAAGCAATCACTTACTGCATACTTATGATGTTTCAAGTGTGCAGGTTGTGCGTGTGCCTGTGTATACCAATGTTACAGTAACCGGTACACTAAGAGCAGGCGAATGGGATCCTGCTACCGAAACAGGCGGTGTTATTGCTTTGGAAGCAACAGGAACCGTTACACTCAATGCAGCAATAAGTGCCGATAGTGCAGGATTTAAAGGAGGTGGACTTTTTGTAAATACTACAGACAGATGCGGAGAAGAAACAGCCTATTATTATTCATTGGCACAATCATCAGGCTCTAATCTTGGTGGCTCTCCAAAAGGTGAGGGGATTGCCTATTATATTTCCAGCAGAGAATACGGAAGGGGCAAACAATCAAATGGAGGAGGAGGAGCGAATGTAGATAATACAGGTGGGGGTGGAGGAAGTAACTATGGCACAGGCGGAAATGGAGGACAAAAAAGTAATTCATTTTGGTGTAGTGCCAACACTGTAGGTTTAGGTGGTGTTGCTCTTAATTCTTATGGGTACCCTGCTTCGGTTACTGCTACGAGTACAGCCAATAAAATTTTTCTCGGCGGCGGCGGCGGTAGTGGCGAAATGAATAACATTTATGATGTTGCAACAGGAATAGGTGAAGGAACCCCTGGTGGTGACGGGGGAGGTATTGTTTTTATTAAAGCGGCCACTTTAACCGGAAACGGATATACAATTTCTGCAAACGGAGCCCAGGGTGTTAATCCTGTTTTGCCTGTTAAAACAGAAGCGGCAGGTGATGGCGGCGGAGGTGGTGGCGCAGGTGGTGTTGTAATTCTGAATGTCTCCAACTTTTCGGGTAATCTTTCAGTACAGGCAAGTGGAGCAAATGGAAGTAATGCAGGATTTCAGAATGCCTGCCCCGGTCCCGGTGGTGGCGGAGGCGGTGGTGTTATTTGGTCGAGCGGATCGTTACCCGGTACAGTTACAACAAATGTAACCGGTGGTGCAAGTGGTATTATCAAAAACGCTCCGTCGCACAATCCACCTTGCGAAGGTTCGGCAAATGGTGCAGTTGCAGGTTCAAACGGTCTTATACAATCGGGCTATGTTGCTCCGCAGGGAAATATCAGCATCAACTGTTCTATTCTTCCGCTTGATCTGCTAAAACAGTTTACAGGTAAGCGTAACAATCAGCTTATTCAATTGAACTGGTCATTAATAAATGCTGAACAGGTGAAGAAAGTGGTATTGGAAAAGAAAACAGGAAATGGGGCATTTATTTCTGTTACTGAACAACAGTTGCCGGTAGAAAATGGTTTTTATGTTGATGAAATTAATGCTGCGCCTGTTACATATCGGTTATTACTTTTTGCATCAGACGGCGCTGTCCAGTATTCGAAACATTTATTTTTTGATGCGGCTAAAAATGCATCATTCAACCTTTATCCAAATCCTGTTAGCGATAAAGTAACTGTTCAGTTGCCTGTGAACACAAAAGGGAAAACGATTATTGCAATTACAGATGTTAACGGAAAACAATTGCTGCAACAGGAAATACTTATTCAACCTTCTCAAACAATTTTAGAACTTTCGTTGAAACAATTGCCGGTAGGTATTTATCAAATACGTTTAGTAAACAATGGTCAGCAGTTTATTGCAAAACTCATCCGGCAATAACCTTACAACAACAGCATCTGTACTGTTGATGCACTTTGCTGTTTCAGTTCAATTGTTTTTCCTGCAGTTAATTTTTCTACCGTTTCGGTATTGTAGTGACGAATGCTGAGCAGTGTCAATCCTTTCTCCACCTGTACATCAAATTCGTTTGATGCAGCCAACGCTAATTTCTCTACTTTATCCGGACGATCATCCAGACACAACTGCAAACTCACTGCATGTGTTTGAATAAGGTTGGGTTTAATGTGGAGCTTAGCCATCATCTCGTACAGATCGCTCATTGGTTGTTCACCAACAAACGAAAAATCTTTAGTGTGCAGTTCCAGCAATACCTGGTTTTGTTTAACAACAATAATCGGTGGCAGATTTTTTACCGGGTTGTTATGAATAACGGTGCCGGGTAAGCTTGCATCAGCAAAGCACTTTACATACAGCGGAATATTTTTATTCTGTAAGGGCTTAATTGTTTTTGGATGGATGACCTGTGCACCGTAAAATGCCATTTCAATCACTTCATCGTAATTCAGTTCGCTGATGTATTGTGCATCGGCAAATAATTTAGGGTCAGCATTCATTACACCTTTTACATCTTTCCAGATGGCTACATTTTCTGCATCGAGCATATAAGCAAACACGGCTGCAGTATAATCACTTCCTTCACGACCAAGCGTGGTGCTTTCATTTTCATCGGTACAACCAATAAAGCCCTGCGTAACAACAATGCGCTGTTTGCTGAACAGTGGTTTTACCTGTGCATCTACTTGCTGCTGTGTAAACGAATAATCAATGGCAGCATCACGAAAATTATCATCGGTGCGGAACACATCACGCACATCGATCCATTGATTAGCGATGCCGATTTCGTTGAGATAAGCACTTACAATTGCCGTGCTTAATAATTCACCCACGCAAACGATCTGATCGTAATAGTAATCGTATTCACGTACCGGTTGATCGTGCAGCAGCCATTCCACTTCAGTAAAGAAATCATTCAATTGTTCCATTAATGGATTGAAGTGTGTAACCAGCAAATACTTTGCTTCATCGAGGTGCAGCAGTTTCACCGCACGGAAAAGTTGTAATGCTTCCTCTTTTTTTCCTGCAAAAAAAGCTTCGGCTACTTTCTCCAGTGCGTTGGTGGTTTTGCCCATGGCCGAAATAACGATCATCAATTGTTCATCGGGAAACTGTTTGATGATATTGCCAAGGTTCTGCACTTTTTCATAGTTACTTACGCTGGCACCGCCGAATTTGAACACACGCATGGGGAGAATTTGAAAATTTGTTGATTTGAAAATTTGAAAATTGAATGAACGTTCAATATCAAATGAGGGACAAAGATAGGGAGTGACGGAACCCTGTCAGCGGTTGTAAACCCTGACAGCGGTTAATTTAAAAGAATGATTGAAACGTGTCTGACGTCTGCCGACGTCCTGACACTAAATATTTCTCGGATTCTTCCATTGCTTACTTAATCGTTCAATCGTTCCTTCAACACGTTCAGTTCTTGTTTTCTCCTGCTTGGCAGTAACGATCCATTCAATATATTCTTTCTTATTGGTGAACGAAAGCGTTTGAAAGAACTCGGTTGCTTTTTTATTTTTCTTTAGAGCTGTTGCAAGATCATTGGGCAGCTTTACTTCTTTGGTAGTTGGGTTCACCCAATTAAATATCTCCCGCACTTTGGGTGCAGCTTCTTTCTTTTTATCAGCTTCGGTTTTGGGGCGGAAGCCAAATGTGCTCCACGTATCATCAAAGGAAATGAGACTGATCCATGTCAGCTTATCGCCTTCGGCCAGTAAACAATCCCAGCCTTTGTCTCGTGTAAGATCGGTTTGTATGCCCGATGTGCCTTTGGGATAATAAACCCAAATCGTTACATCAGGTTTCAGTAGCTTCATCACCTTACTCATTTCTTTTTCCATCTGTGTTCTGTTAAGCACAAACCAATGTACCTGGTTGTATTGTTTACCGGTGCTGACGATTGCTACATCGGCAGGTAGTTTACCGAGACTCTTTTCAAAACCTTTTGGGGCATTGATGGTGAGTAATGAAAAATTTTCTTTGATCCTGAGTTTTTGGGCAAGAGAAGTCGGCATGTGATGTCTGATTTATGATGTCGGGTGTATGATTTCTGATTGTTGAAATGTAAACTACATTACTAAATTAACTTATTGAGGAATAAGAGTGATGAAGTTTGCCTTGCTCCGTAGGAGCAAAATGTTAGTAGCTGATTAAATGATTGTTGTTTGAGCCCCGGAGGGGCGATATGTTTTGCTGCATTGCAATGTTGCTGTCAGGACGTTGAAAACGTCAGACAGCTTTGATGAAAAAAGATTCAAGTGTGGAGATGAGCAGTCACCCGTTGGGTGAGCAGTCATCGGTCAGCAATTGCTGAAAAAAGATTCAACTGTTCAAGGGCTGCGGGATGCGGAGGGCCCGGTGCGAAACGAACCCCACCGATGCTGAAAGCGAAGGTGGGTGAAGTGGGGCACGGAACCCCGCAGCAGCCCGGACAGGAGATGAAGCCTGCAAACAATTCAGAGCCCCAACAAATGAACGCAGTAGGGCAGAAGGTGGGAGGCATAGGGAAAACAGCAGTCGATCTGCTTCTTCCCTTTAACCTTAAGCCCTCAACCATACACCCAATCTCTGCCATTTTTTCACCTAAGCCCCTCATGGCATTATCATTGAGTATTGTTAGAGAACTTAAAAACAATCCATATCATGGGCAAGATTATAGGAATCGACTTAGGAACAACAAACAGCTGCGTTTCGGTAATGGAAGGAAACGAGCCTGTTGTAATTGCAAACGACGAGGGACGCCGTACAACCCCGTCGGTAGTGGCTTTTTTGAAAAACGGCGAGCGTAAAGTGGGCGATCCTGCAAAGCGTCAGGCTATCACAAACCCCATCAACACCATCAACTCCGTAAAGCGTTTTATGGGTCGTCGTTTCGACGAAGTGGGCGAAGAGATCAAACATTGGAGCTACAAAGTATCGCAAGGTGACAATAATACCGTTCGTATTGACATAGATGGCAGACTGTACACGCCACAGGAAATTTCGGCAATGGTGCTTCAGAAAATGAAGAAAACCGCTGAAGATTACCTGGGCCAGGAAGTAACAGAAGCGGTAATTACCGTGCCTGCTTACTTTAACGATGCACAGCGCCAGGCAACAAAAGAAGCTGGTGAAATTGCAGGTTTGAATGTTCGTCGTATTGTGAACGAACCTACAGCTGCAGCGTTGGCTTACGGTCTCGATAAAAAACACAAGGACCAGAAGATCGCAGTATTCGATCTTGGTGGTGGTACATTCGATATCTCTATCCTCGAATTGGGCGATGGCGTGTTTGAAGTAAAATCTACTAACGGTGATACACACCTTGGTGGTGATGATTTTGATAAAGTGATCATCGACTGGTTGGCTGATGAATTTAAATCGCAGGAAAATATTGATCTGCGTAAAGACCCGATGGCTTTACAACGTTTGAAAGAAGCTGCTGAAAAAGCAAAAGTGGAACTGTCTTCTTCAAGCGAAACAGAGATCAACCTCCCATATATTACAGCAGTGGATGGTGTTCCCAAACACCTTGTACTTAAACTGAGCCGTGCAAAATTTGAGCAACTGGCCGATAACCTGTTTGCACGTTGCTTACGTCCTTGCGAAGCAGCATTGAAAGATGCAGGCATGAGCATCAGCGAAATAGATGAAGTGATTTTGGTGGGTGGTAGTACACGTATCCCGAAAGTGCAAGAGATTGTTGAAAAATTCTTCGGCAAAAAACCAAATCGTGGAGTAAATCCTGATGAGGTGGTGGCAGTAGGTGCAGCTATCCAGGGTGCGGTATTAACCGGTGAAGTGAAAGATGTATTGCTGCTCGATGTTACTCCACTGAGCCTCGGTATTGAAACACTTGGTGGTGTTATGACAACCCTGATCGGCAGTAACACAACCATTCCATCTAAGAAAAGTGAAACCTTTTCAACAGCGGCCGATAACCAACCTGGTGTACAAATTCATGTATTGCAGGGTGAGCGTCCGATGAGTAAGGATAACAAGAGCTTGGGTATGTTTAACCTCGATGGTATTCCACCAGCTCCACGTGGTGTTCCACAGATTGAAGTAACATTTGATATTGATGCCAACGGTATCTTACACGTAAGTGCAAAAGATAAAGGCACTGGTAAAGAACAAAAAATCCGTATTGAAGCTGGTAGTGGTTTAAGCAAAGATGAGATTGAAAAGATGAAGAACGAAGCGAAGGCCAACGAAGCTGCAGATAAAGCAGAAAAAGAAAAAGTAGAAAAGATCAACCAGGCAGATAGTTTGATCTTCCAAACAGAAAAGCAGTTGAAAGAATATGGCGATAAAATTGGTGCCGATAAAAAAGCACCGATCGAAGCGGGTCTTACCAAACTGAAAGATGCACACAAAGCACAGGACCTTGCAGGTATTGATGCTGCTATGACTGAGTTGAACACAGCATGGACTGCAGCCAGCGAAGAAATGTACAAAGCAACACAGGATGCTCAAGGCGCACAACCGGGTGCTGATGCAGGAGCCGGAGCAAGCGCCGGTGCTGCTGGCGACAATGTGGAAGATGCGCAGTTTGAAGAAGTGAAGTAGTGATTTTTTATCTTAAGCCACCTTCTAGGTGGCTTTTTTAATTTTATAATATGGCTAAACCAAGAATTTTTATTAGTTCTACATTTTTTGATTTACGTCAAATCAGGGCAGATTTGGATCGATTTATCAAAGAAATGGGTTATGAATCTGTACGTCATGAAACGGGTAATATTCCATATGGGAAGGATGAGGGATTAGAAGAGTATTGTTATAGGGAAGTTAGTGTGATAGATATGCTTGTTGCAATTATAGGAGGAAGGTTTGGCTCTAACAGTCAGCATGGAGATTATTCAGTTACACAAATGGAAATTAAAACAGCTTTAGAAAATGGTAAACAAGTATATGTTTTTGTTGATAAAAATGTCTATTCAGAACATCAAACTTACCTGTTAAATAAAGAAAATGAAACTATTAGATATAGGTTTACTGACAATATTCAAATTTTCAAGTTCATCGAAGAAATAGAGAAACTACCGCAAAACAACACCATACATCAATTTGAAACTGCTCAAGATATTGTGCTTTATTTGAGAGAACAATGGGCTGGATTATTTCAGCGATTTTTAAAGGAAGAAACACGTGTAACAGAGGTCAATTTGATTAAAGGATTAGAGAATACAGCCAAGACGCTTGATCAACTTGTAACTTACATAACGGAAGAAAAAAAGGGAAACGAAAGTGTTATAAAAGAGATTTTGTTGAGTAATCATCCTGCTATCGAGCGGATGAAAAAAATATTAGGCGTTAAGTATAAAGTTATTTTTTCTAATGTTCAGGAACTTAATACATGGCTTGATGCAAGAGGGTTTAAAATTGAGGATTATACCGAAATTTTGGATATTTATTTATGGCGAAATAGACGGCATACTCTTAAAAAGGATTATATAATTAAGGTTCATAAATCACTGTTTGACGAATTTGGTAAACTTAAAGTTGTAACTGAAGATTCTTGGGATCCTTCATTAATTCAAGACGAAATTATTCCTTTAGAAGAGCCGAATCCAACTATTTCTGATGATCTACCATTTTAGATTTCCCAGCTATCCGTAGTCTTGTTCTAACTTTCCTTCTCAGCCGAGTGAACCTAACTATACATTCCAAGGCGAAGTGTCAGATAGATATGTGTGCAGGGGCTGCGGCACTCGCCTAATCGTCCAAGTACATCGGTATCTTAAAATTTCAGAAGTCTGGCGCATGAATGAGGCGTTGAAAAAAATTGCGTAAGCTTCCTGTGCTTGAGATGAAAACTGGTTAAATCACAACTAGTCCAAGTGTTCGGCATCTTAAATTTCAGGAAACTGGCGCAGGAATGAGGCGTTGGAAAAAGTGCGTAAGCTTCCTGTGCCTGATATTTAAAATTGATAAAATCAGCGTCACTTCATCCGTACATGCACAACTCTTAGTATAACAAGCTGCTCCTTCTTTACTGTATAAATTATGGCGTAATACTTCGTAACAAAGGTTTTTCGGAAGCGTGAGTGTTTGTGGCTTTTGAAACCGATAGATGGTTGTTTTTGGAGAAGTTGCGTTTTTACAAGGAGGGCTTTTTCAAAACGGGTCAGCACTTCAGGTGGCCAACATTCTTTGAGGTAAGTTACAATATCCCAAAAATCAGCTTCAGCCTGTTTGGTCCAGACTATTTCTTTTTCCATTCCTCAAAACGTTTCATCAGTTCGGCATGTGTGGTAAACTCTTTCCGCTCGTATTGCGCTTCGCTTTCCAGCAACAGATTTTGGTCGGTAGTACTGAGGTCGTTCCACCAATCCTCAGCACCGGAGCTTTCTAACAAGGTTTTTATTTCTTCCAGCAGTGCTTCATTGGAGCAGGCATCAACCAGTGAATGGAGTTTTTCCTTAACAGTAGGCATACTAGTCGTTTGTATAAATTTACAAAAAAGCCCGTCACAAATTGTAACGGGCCATCTATATTGAATGTAAGCTTAACTTAAATAAGATCTAACGCTTTTACAAAGAAATAGCAGATAAACGGGAATGTTGCCGTAATGTAGTTAGCCAGGCCTAAACCGGGAACCATATACATAATAATACAGGCAGCTACAGAAACAAAGAACCAGATCCAGTTTAATGCAGAAGATTTCTTTTCCATGCGTTAAAAATTTTTGCGAAGATAAGGGAAGCAAGCTAAATAGAAAAGCAGAAGCTTGCCATCAATTTATACAGGAATAACAACCGTTTATCCGCTGTTTTACGCAACATGTTTATGTGGTTGTTTTTATTTGCAGCTTTTTGCTATTTTGCCGCTTATTAACCAAAAATTTAAAGCTCACTATGAGAAAGTTAATCATCGTTCTTCTGGCTGTAGTTATCAGCATCTCTTCTAACGCAGCCGGTATTATCTCTGTTCCTGTTGATGCTACAGACAATGCGAAAGCAGGTGTTGAAGCAACAATTGCAAACGTAAAAGCTTCTAACATGGAAGCCTTCCTGTCACTTACTCCCGAAAAAGTAAAAGCAATGACTGGTAAGAAAATGACGTTTGCTCAAAAAATGGCTTTGAAAATGGCACAGAAGAAAGCAAAACGTGCAGGTGGCGAAATTCCTAAAGGCCTGTACATTGTTTTAGCCATTTTTGGTCTGGCATGGATCGCAATGGGCGTAATGGACAACTGGAGCGGAAGTACATGGATCATTAACCTGGTACTTACATTCCTCTTCTGGTTACCCGGTCTTATTCATGCATTGGTAGTAATGAAGAATTATTATTAATCGGCGAATAAATAAAAAAAAGGCTCTCAATTCTGAGGGCCTTTTTTTTAAGCATACACATCCTCAGCGAAACTTACAAACTCCCGGTAGTTCTGTTCTGATTAATTACTTATTTTTAGTTTATCTATTAACCAAAAATTAAACTCAGTATGCGAAAGTTAATCATCGTTCTTTTGGCTGTAGTTATCAGCATCTCTTCTAATGCAGCCGGTATTATCTCTGTTCCTGTTGATGTTACAGATAATGCGAAAGCAGGGAAATCTTCCAATGTAGAAATGCTGGCACAAATAGATGCAAAAACGTTTGCAGCACTAACGCCGGCTAAGTTTTCTGAAATAACAGGTCAGAAAATGACTCTTTCAAAGAAAATAGCTTTAAAAATTGTTCAACGGGAAGTTAAAAAGGAGCTTAAGAAGGGCCATGATGTGAATATGATGGAAGTGGCAAAAAGAGCAGCTGGCGGTTCATTTAACTGGGGTGCTGCTGCTTTGGGATTCTTTTTGGGTTTGATTGGCGTTTTAATTGTTTATCTCGCATTTAAAAATGATAAAGAAATAGCAAGAAAATCGGCATGGATTGGTTTTGGAATTTGGGTTGCAGTTGCTATTTTAATCTACGTCGTGTAATGATTGAATTCTATTAAGTTTGTATAAAAGGCGCTCAATTTGAGCGCCTTTTTTTTGTTTGCATGAAACCGTGTTTTACTTTTACGTCCAATCAGAAAAAAATGAACGACAAACTATCGATTTTAGAACAACAGAAACAACTTATCGAAGCCAACGGTTTCCGCATTAATACCTTCGACTTTACACGCCCATGGGGTGGTTTTTTTGTACTGGACGAAAGCCAGGCAGATAAATTTATTGAGGAATATTTTCCTACATACAAGAAAGAAGACCTGATGCTGGGAAATAAATTAAGCCCAAAAATTTTATGTGTGGCCCCCGAGCAACGTCTTTCATGGCAATATCATTTTCGCCGTGCAGAGATCTGGCGTGTGGTAGAAGGTGAAGTAGGTGTTGTAATGAGCGAAACAGATGAGCAAACAGAAGTAGAGCATTTCGAACCCGGCGATATTATTGTTTTAAACAAAGGTCAACGCCACCGTTTAGTTGGATTAAGTGGCTGGGGTATTATTGCCGAAATCTGGCAACATACCGATCCATCAAACCCATCAGACGAAGAAGATATTGTTCGTTTGCAGGACGATTTCGGACGGTAATTATTTTTTGTGTTTACAATAAAAAAAGATGTGCGACATTAACGCACATCTTTTTTTATTTCAGTAATTTAATGCAAACAAAAACCGGGACTATGAGAAAAGTAGCACACTTACTGCAACGCAAAGGCGCAAATATTATTTCTGTTGAACCCGGCTTACCGGTATTACAGGCATTGCAATTAATGGCCGATAAAAATATCGGTTCGGTAATGGTGATGGAAAATGACGAGTACTTAGGTGTTATGACCGAACGTGATTATGCACGCAAAGTAATTCTTAAAGGAAAAGCATCGGCCGAAACTCTGGTGAAGGATATTATGAGTACAGGCTTGCCACGCATTACTCCCGATAACTCCATTGAAACCTGTATGCATATTATGAGCGAAAGCAATATCCGCTATCTGCCGGTTTTCGATAACGATCATGTTTGCGGTATTATTTCAATTACCGATGTGGTAACGGAAACCATTCTGTCGCAAAAAGAAACCATTGAGCAGCTGCAGAATTATATTCAGTCGTAGTAAGCTTTAAGATTGTTTCAGGCCATATACTGTTTACAGTTGTTGGTTGTTAATGTCATCTTTCATTTGATGAACGGCCATGCTGTAGATATTCCCTTTGTACCTTTGCCCACGCATGAAGCAACTCTCGCATCTCAATAAATATTTCTGGAAGTACAGGTGGCGGTTAATACTGGGCATTCTTTTCATTTTTATATCCAACTACTTTGCTGTGCTTGCACCCCAGGTTACGGGTTATATCATTGATAAAGTACAGGCGCATTTAACCGATGCAGCACAGGAAAAAATTGTACAGCAGAACGATTGGCTCGTTACGATCACCATTGCATGGATCGAGCAATTCAAATTTTCATTTACAGGTATTGTAGCCTTGTTTGGGTTGGTATTGCTGCTGTTTGCCATACTGCGAGGTTTCTTCATGTTTCTGATGCGGCAAACGATTATTGTTATGAGCCGCCATATTGAATACGATCAGAAAAGCGAAGTATTTCAACATTACCTGCAGCTCGACACCAATTTTTATAAAACACACGAAACAGGCGATCTGATGAACCGTATGGCCGAAGATGTAAGCCGTGTGCGGATGTATACAGGTCCGGCTATTATGTACCTCATCAACCTTATTGCACTCATTTGGCTGAGTGTTTATTATATGGTGAAGAAGAACCCCGAACTTTCGTTGTACGTGTTGGCGCCATTGCCCATTCTTGCAATTGCCATTTATTATGTAAACAACATTATTAATAAAAAGAGCGAAGAGGTACAGGCAAAACTTTCCGACCTTACCACCAATGCTCAGCAATCATATTCAGGTATTCGTGTAATAAAATCGTTTGTACAGGAAAAAGCCATGCTGCGTTTTTTTGAAAAAAACAGTGAAGACTACCGTACAAGCGCAACCGCTTTATATAAAGTAGAAGCCATCTATTTCCCCATCATGGGTTTAATTATCGGCATCAGCACCATTCTTGTGGTATTGATAGGCGGTTTAAAATATATGAATGGCCAGATCAACTTTGGCGACATGGCCGCATTTATTATGTACCTCACCATGCTTGCATTTCCGGTAAGTGCCATTGGTTGGGTGGCAAGCACCATCCAGCGTGCTGCAGCCTCACAGCGTAGGTTAAACGAATTTTTATTAACGAAATCTACAATACCCGTTACTGAAACAGGTAAAGAAATTGAGCTGCAGGGAAATATTGAATTTGAAAACGTAAGCTTTGTTTATCCGCATACCGGGATAAAAGCGCTGAGTAATTTTAATTTACAAATCAAGAAAGGAGAGAAGATCGCTCTGATTGGCCGAACAGGTTCGGGTAAATCCACAATCGCACAATTGCTTTTACGCTTTTACGATCCTGTGGCCGGTGTAATACGTATTGATGGAACGGAGATAAAAGATCTTGCTTTACAGGCTTATCGACGACAGGTAAGCTATGTACCACAGGAAGTATTTCTTTTTAGTGATACCATTGCAAACAACATCGCTTTCGGTGGCGGTAACGAAAATGAAGAAGCGATTAGAAATGCAGCAACTTCAGCATCTGTTCATCGGGATATACAAACGTTTCCCGAACAATACCAAACAATGGTGGGAGAGCGGGGTGTTACATTAAGCGGCGGACAGAAACAACGTATTTCCATTGCCCGTGCATTAATTAAGGATCCGGGTTTAATTATACTCGACGACTGTTTAAATGCTGTAGATGCCCGCACCGAAAAAGAAATTCTTACGCACCTTGCCACTTACCTGGAAGATAAAACAGCGATCGTAATTACGCATCGCATTTTCTCACTCCTCCAATTCGATAGAATATTGGTAATGGATGATGGGTTTATAGCCGAACAGGGAACCCATGAAGAACTGTTGCAAAAGCAAGGATTGTATGCCGATTTATACAACCGCCAGCAACTGGAAGAAACGGTTTCTTGATAGTGAAAATCAAGTGTTTCAGGGCTTTCTGGAAAATTTTGCCAAATCGAAAAGAAATATATCTTTGTCGCTGTTTGAAAATAAGCATTGACAACTAAAACCTAAAAACTGTGGCGTACGAAAACAATGACAAACGCATGGAAAGTATTTACAGCAAGCGGATCCGTGCCGGAAAGAGAAGAACGTATTTCTTTGATGTAAGATCAACCCGTGGCAATGATTACTACCTCACAATTACGGAGAGCCGTAAACGCTTTACCGGAGAAGGGTACGATCGCCACAAAATTTTTCTTTACAAAGAAGATTTCAACAAGTTTATTAAAGGATTGAATGAGGCAGTAGATTATGTGAAAACCGAGTTAATGCCCGATTTCGATTTCGATGCATTTAACCACGAAGATGCTCCTTCAAGTGGTGATGGTGATTATAATAATGATGTACAGGAAACTGTAGCAGCACCAGTTGCAGCAGCAGCTCCTGCACCAGCCCCCGCTCCTGTTGCCGCAGTTGAAGAAGTGCCTGCAGCAAGCGGCGACAACCTCGCCAACGAAGAGGTTGACAAATGGTAAGAAGAATCAAAACCGACTGATAAAAAGTAAGCCCCGCATTTGCGGGGCTTTTCATTTATGTTGAAGTCAGCTAAAAAGTTATTAGTACACTTTCACCATGTACACATATTCTAATACTTTATTCGCCTGTTGTGTACGATCCATTCCTTTTAAAGATGACTTAGAAGTAAGCTTCAGATCAACAGTAGAATCTGCTTTCTTCAATTCGTTTACTGCATCGATAATATATTTCGACTGAATGGCAAAAACAACGCCATCTGCTTTTGTTTCTTTGGTACTGAGGATACCGATCACTTCTCCAAAACGGTTAAATACAGGCCCACCGCTATTTCCGGGATTGGCTGCAACTGCAATCTGGCAGCTGAGCGTATCGCCGTTGAAGCCTGTTTTGGCACTCAGGTAACCTTCGCCGTAAACAATTTCGTTACGTGGATAACCCAATGTAAAAATAGGTTCAGCTATTGCTGTAGAAGATTTGCGGATGCTGTAAGGTAACGTAGCGGTTGCTTTATAATCTTTATCTTCTATTTTCAAAATAGCAATATCTCGTTCCTCGTCAATCTTTACAATCTGCGCTTTAAACTCTGCTCCTTTGTTGTTTGATACGAAAGCACCTTTGGCATTTTTTACCACATGGGCATTTGTAACCAGGTAACCCTTACCATCAACCAAAAATGCAGAACCAATACCGGTAATAACGATATCAGGACTTATTTTGCTGATAACATTATCAAGCTTACGATCCTGTTGTCGGTATTTTGTTTCGAGTTGATTTACTTTTTTACCTAACTCGGTAAGCGCTTTTTCGTTGCCTTTTGGTGCAACTAAAAGCGTCATGCTGCTGATTGAAAGAGCAGTAACACCAGCAATAGAAGCTGCAATGGTAATGGTGCGTTTGTAACGCTTCCATAAGTTTACCACTTTGGCGCTGCCCGATAATACTTCTTCTTTTATTTCACCATCCTGCATCAGCTGGTTGTGCACATCGTGCAGCGTATGTTTCATTTCACGAAGACCACCATAGCGCTCAAACTGTTGCAGAAAGAACGTATGCTCCACCACCATTTGATCAACCTCCTGGTTGCTTTGGCGGAGTTGCTCGAACATAGCTTTCTCTTCGGCGTTCATTTCGCCGTTGAGGTAACGTTCCGTTGCATCTAAAAGTAAAATCTCATCCATCTCAGTCCACTTTTTTATATTGTGCAAAGAATAATTTCTTTAACCGCATCAGGCATTTATACTTCTGGTTCTTTGCATTGTCGGCATTGGTATAACCAAATTCAGCGGCAATGTCAAGCATCTGTTTTTTCTGGATATAGTAGGATTCAAGTAAACTTTTGCAAGGCTCGCCCAAATGGGAGAGTGCTTTTTCCATAACGCCAAAGGCTTCGTTCTTCCGTTCATGGTCCTCCAGTTCTTCTTCCACCGGAACAGTTTCTTCCAGGCTCTCAACCGGGGCGCCAAAACGCTGAAGTTGCTGTAAACGCTTTAACCAAAGTCTTCGGCAAACCGAATAAACATAGGTTTTAATTTGGCAGTTCAGCTCCAGCGAACCATCCCGGGCCTTTTCATAAAGAACGATCATGGCTTCCTGAAAAACATCTCTTGCATCGTCTGCTGTACCATTATTGTTCAGGATAAACGCCTGTACCATGCTGTAATTCAGCCTGTAAAGGGTTTCTACCGCCTTCCTGTCGTTCCGGGCCAAGCCTTCCAGTAATTCCGATTCGTTAATCTCAGGTTTCACTATTTCTCTGTTTTAATACCAAAAAGGACAAATTGTAACCCAAAGAAAGGCCAAAAAAAATTTTTAAAAAAGTCGGGTTACCTTTTTTCGGTACAGGTATTAATCCTCGATAATTATCTTAAACTTTTAAAAATTTAAAAAGAATGAAAAAGGTTTTATTAGCGTTCGCTATCCTCGGTTTTGTAGCTTGTAACAATGAAGGTGAAAAAGCAGCTACTACAGATTCAACTGCAGTAGATACTCCAGCTGTAGCTCCAGCTACTGATTCAACTGCTACTGATTCAACTGTAGCTCCTGCTGCTGATACAACTAAAGCTGACACAACTAAGAAGTAATTTCAGCTTTCGGCTCACCGTGAAGAGTGAACAATCCCAGCTTGCCGGGGAGTGATGAGACCGAAATAAATCTTTCATATGGCAAGCAATCGTTAACGGCCGTTCCATTCCTGGAATGGCTTTTTTCGTTTTATGACCTTATCGAACACACATGCTTTTTGAAACAGAATGATCGATTGCGCAGATTTTTTTTACGGCTAACGCTTGTTTTATAGAAAACCCTGTCTACATTTGACTCTCATGACAACAAACAGAGCATACGGTTTCTTTTATTTTAGCTTCTTTTATTTTAGAATGAAGCCGGGCTTCCTTTTGTTGAAACAGAACTGATAACAGAACAAAACAACATAAAGAATCCCGGCTCAAAAGCCGGGATTCGTCATTTAAGACTATGGCGAAAGTTACAATACAAGGTTACGAAGGCAGTTTTCACCAGGAAGCGGCAAGGCAATTCTTTGGAAAGGATGTAGAAGTAATTCCCTGTGCAACATTCAGGGAAGTGGTAAAGATCGGCGCTAACAAAAAAGAAAGTGATGGTGCAGTGATGGCGATTGAAAATTCCATTGCCGGCAGCATCTTACCTAACTACAATTTATTACAGAAAAGTAACCTGGTCATTGTGGGCGAAGTGTACCTGCACATCAAGCAAAACCTCATCGTTAACCAAGGTGTAAAACTGGAAGATATTAAAGAAGTGCACTCGCATACCATGGCTTTGCAGCAGTGCTACGACTTTCTGGATAAATACAAATGGAAGCTGGTTGAAACAGAAGATACAGCGTTGAGTGCAAAACATATTCACCAGCACAAGAGCAAACATATTGCTGCTATTGCAAGTAAACTCGCTGCTGAATTATATGGATTGAATGTAATTGCTCCCGGTATTCAAACCATGAAGAACAACTATACACGTTTCCTCATTTTGCAACGTGAACAAAATGGTTCTATTGAACAGGCGAATAAAGCATCGGTGAATTTTGTGACCGATCATTCGAAAGGAAGTTTGGCAAGGGTGTTGGGAAAAATTGCTGATGGCGGTATTAACCTCAGCAAGCTGCAAAGCTTTCCCATTCCCGGCTCCGATTTCAAATACAGTTTTCATGCTGATATGGAGTTTGACAGCATTGAGCAGTTTCATAAAGTGATTGAAGCAATTAAACCTTCAACAGTTGAGTTGAAGATATATGGTGTTTATAAAAACGGAAAAACAATTTAACCCCTCTAAATCTCCCCTGAAAGGAAGACTTGGCAGCGGCACAAAAAGGTTGATTAAATAAAAGATAAACGAAAGTTGAACAGTATATGCAAACAGCAAAACGATTGGATGGCATTGGTGAATACTATTTCTCACAAAAGCTGCGTGAAATAGAAGAACTGAACAAGCAGGGTAAGCAGATCATTAATCTTGGTATTGGTAGTCCTGATCTGCCACCGCATCCTGATGTAATTAAAATATTGCAGGAAGAAAGTGTGAAACCGAATGTACATGGCTATCAATCGTACAAAGGTTCACTTGTGTTGCGCAAGGCCATGAGCGATTGGTATAAACGCTGGTACAATGTGGAGTTGAATGCTGATACAGAAATTCTTCCACTCATTGGAAGTAAGGAAGGCATTATGCATATCTGTATGACGTATTTGAACGAAGCTGATGAAGTGTTGGTGCCCAACCCAGGTTATCCAACATACAGAAGCGCAGTGAAGTTAGCTGGTGGTGTTTGTGTTGATTATGATTTGAAAGAAGAAAACAATTATGCTCCTGATTTTGCAGCATTGCAAGCAAGCGATCTTTCAAAAGTGAAATTGATGTTTGTGAACTATCCGCAAATGCCAACCGGACAAGCATCTGATAAAAAACTGTTTGAACAATTGGTTGCTTTTGGAAAGAAAACAGGCATCCTCATTATTCATGATAATCCCTACAGTTTTATTTTGAATGAAAACCCGATGAGTTTATTAAGCATTGATGGTGCAAAAGATTGTGTACTTGAATTAAACTCATTGAGTAAATCGAGCAATATGGCCGGCTGGAGAGTGGGTATGTTGAGTGGAGCAAAGGAACGTATTGATGAAGTGCTGCGTTTTAAAAGCAATATGGACAGTGGTATGTTTTTGCCTTTGCAGTTAGCTGCAGCAAAAGCATTGAGCCTTGGTAAAGATTGGTACGATGGCGTAAATGAAATTTACCGTGAACGTCGTAAAAAAGTATTTGAATTACTCGATTTGCTGAACTGTACTTATTCAACCGAGCAGGTGGGGATGTTTGTATGGGCAAAGATTCCTGCGAAGTACAAAACAGGTTACGAAGTGAGCGATGAAGTGTTGTATGGCAGCAATGTATTTATAACACCGGGCGGCATTTTTGGTAATGCAGGTGATGGGTATATCCGCATCAGCTTATGTGCACCGGTTGAACGGTTTGAAGAAGCAATCAGCCGAATTAAAAAATGATAATTGATAATTGACAATGGAACGTAAACGTATTGCAATCATTGGTGTGGGATTAATTGGTGGTTCACTCGCCATTCGTCTGCATGAGAAAAAGATCTCATCACGATTGATTGGTGTAGATGCCAGCAAAGAACACGAAACAAAAGCAATAGAGCTGGAACTGGTAGATGAAGTTTTACCATTGGAGGAAGCCATTGCACAAAGCGAAGTAGTGATACTGGCTTTTCCCGTTGATAAAATGGTGGGACTGTTACCATCGATCCTTGATAAAGTAGAAAATCAAATTGTGATTGATCTGGGTTCAACCAAATCGCAATTAACGGAAGCTGTTGCCAATCATCCAAAACGTGGACGATATGTTGCAACGCACCCGATGTGGGGTACGGAGTATAGCGGCCCCGCCGCAGCAGTACGTAACGCATATGAAAATAAAGCCGTGATCATTTGTGATGAAGGTGACAGTGATCTTGATGCATTGGAGTGGACAAAAGCGATGTATAAAAAAATAGGTATGCACTTGCTGAGTATGGAAGCGAAAGCACATGATCTGCATGCAGCGTATGTAAGTCATATTTCGCACATTACTTCGTTTGCATTAGCAAATACAGTGTTGGAAAAAGAGAAAGAAGACAATGCGATTTTCGAAATGGCGAGTGCAGGTTTTGAAAGCACGGTGCGTTTGGCAAAAAGTAATCCTGCCATGTGGGTGCCCATCTTTTTGCAGAACAAAGAAAATGTGCTGGATGTATTGAATGAGCACATTGAACAGCTGAAAAAGTTCAGAGATAAAATTGAACAGAGCAATGAACCTGAGCTGAGAGGATTGATTGAACATGCGAATAATATCAAACGGATTCTTAAATGATCTTTCGTGAAGCAACCATACAGGATATTCAACAAATGCAGGTTGTACGCAATGCTGTAAAAGAAAACACATTGAGTAACCCGGCTTTGGTAACCGATGCTGATGTGGAAAAATACATTACAAAGCGTGGGAAAGGATGGGTGTGTACGATCGGTGGTTCAGTTGTTGGTTTTGCCATTGCTGATTTAGTGGATCATAATATCTGGGCGTTGTTTGTAAACCCCGATGTGGAAGCAAGAGGCATCGGCAAACAATTGCATGAGCTGATGATGAATTGGTATTTCGAACAAACAAATGAAACGGTTTGGTTAAGTACAAGTCCGGGTACAAGAGCAGAAACATTTTATCGTAAGCAAGGATGGATTGAAACAGGTGTGTATGGAAAAGGAGAGATCAAGTTTGAAATGACGGAACAAAGATTTAAAGCGATGATGAGGGATTTATGATGTAGGATGTATGATTTAGGATATGAATGATGAATGATGAACGATCAGTAATGAGTGAGCAGAGTGTTCATCCCCTCCCTGGAGGGGCAACAGAGTGCAAAACATGAACAGAGATTGAAAGGGGTGGGTGAGATGAATAGAATTACAAAACGCACAAGAGTGCGACGCAACGAACGCTTAATAGCAGAACAAGTGTTCGCAACATAAAACTTAACTTTACAACCAATAACAATGCAAACATTAGAAGCAAACATGAAAGAAAAAGTGCAGGCTGCGTGGAATAAACGTCCGCTGGTGATCAGTGGTCCTTGCAGCGCCGAAACAGAAGAGCAACTGGTTGCCACAGCGCAACAGTTAGCCGCAACAGGAAAAGTAGATATTCTGCGTGCAGGTATTTGGAAACCCCGTACCAAACCCGGTATGTTCGAAGGGATTGGTGCAAAAGGTTTACCCTGGTTACAAAAAGCAAAAGAGTTAACAGGTTTACCAACTGCAGCAGAAGTAGCAACTGCCAAGCAGGTGGAAGATGCGTTAACGTTTGATGTGGATGTATTATGGATCGGTGCACGTACAACCGTGAACCCTTTCAGTGTACAGGAAGTAGCTGATGCGTTACGTGGTGTGGATGTACCTGTGTTGATCAAGAACCCCATTAACCCCGACCTCGAATTGTGGAGTGGTGCAGTGGAGCGTGTTGCTCGTGCAGGTATTAAACAAATCGGTTTGATCCATCGTGGTTTTTCTTCGTATGGTAATACCGAATACCGCAATGCACCAATGTGGCATCTGGCAATTGAAATGAAACGTCGTAACCCGGGTATGTTGATTGTGAATGATCCTTCGCATATCTGCGGACGCAGAGATATTTTACAGGAAACGGCACAACGTGCAATTGACCTCGACTTTGATGGTGTGATGATCGAAAGTCATATTGATCCCGATAAAGCATGGAGCGATGCGAAACAGCAGGTTACTCCTGAACGTTTGGGCGAAATGATCAGCAGCATCATCTGGCGTAAAGAAGATGTGGCATCGGAAGAATATCATGCTGCATTGGAAAAATTGCGTCAGCAGATCAATCATCTTGATGATGAATTGATGCAGATCATTGGTCAGCGTATGAAAATTGCTGAAAGCATTGGTCAGTACAAAAAAGATAACAACATCACCATCCTGCAAACAAACCGCTGGAACGAAATACTGGAACGTGCTTACAGAGAAGGTGAACGTAAAGGTTTGAGCAAAGAATTTATCACCAAGTATTTTGATGCGGTGCATATGGAAAGCATTAACCATCAGAAGAAGGTGCTTGATTCGTGAGTGGTGAATGGTGAGTTGTGAGTGGGCTGCGGAGCAATGATATTGCTTTCGTTGTGTCACTCACTTGTGCTGCAGCAATTCTATTCATCTTTTTTCTTTGTGCCTTAGTGCCTTTGTGGCAATCATATTATGGTAAAACAGACCTATCAATTTTCTACAGCATCGGTTGATTATTATTTCAACGGAAGTATGGAGCAACTGTCTGCAATTGCAGATACGAACAGCACTGTGCTCATTACCGATGAAAATGTTTTTGCTGCACACACTGCAAAATTCAATGGCTGGAAAACCATTGTAATGAAAGCAGGTGAAGCACATAAAATACAATCAACAGTTGATGATGTGATTCGCCAGTTGATTGAACTTGGCGCTGATCGTAAATCAACAGTTGTTGGTGTTGGTGGTGGTGTGGTAACTGATATGGTTGGTTACATTGCTGCAGTGTACATGCGTGGTATTGCCTGTGGTTTTATTCCTACAACTATTCTTGCCATGGTTGATGCAAGCATTGGTGGTAAGAATGGTATTGATGTAGGCGTGTATAAAAACATGGTAGGTATTATCCGTCAGCCTTCGTTTTTGCTGTATGATGTATCGTTGCTGGAGTCGTTACCATTAAAAGAATGGGAAAATGGTTTTGCTGAAGTAATTAAACATGCTGCTATTAAAGATGCAGCCATGTTTGATGAACTGGAGCAACACAGCATTGCGTACTACCAGGATAACAAAGAAGCATTGCAGCAGTTAATTGAACGTAACTGTTTAATTAAAACAAAAGTGGTTCAGGAAGATGAGTTTGAAAAAGCAGATCGCAAGCTGCTGAATCTTGGTCATACGTTGGGGCATGCTATCGAGAACAAATATGAATTGATGCATGGTCATGCTGTAACAATTGGCATGGTGGCCGCCGCAAAGATTTCGGAAGAGATCAACAATTTTTCTTCTGCTGAAAAGCAACGTCTCACCAAACTCATTGAACAATACGGACTCACTTCTTCTTTTGCGTTTGATAAAGCCGAAGCATTTGAAACGCTGAAGAAAGACAAAAAGAAAGCACAGGATGTTATGCAATATGTTGTGCTCAATAAAATAGGCGAAGCCAAAGTGATGAATATTCCTTTGGTACAGCTGAAAGAATTAATTGAAAATTTATAAGTAAAGCAAAGCCGGTGAGCCACCCTTGCGGGGTGACTCACCGCAAACAGCTATGAAGGTTACAATACATCCATCAACCATCACAGGAACTATTCAGTCGAACGCATCAAAAAGTTCGATGCAGCGTGCATGTGCTGCTGCATTGGTGGCGAAAGGAAAAAGCATCATTAAAAATCCCGGTCATAGTAACGACGATAAAGCGGCGATGGATATTACGCAACGCTTAGGTGGTACAGTTACAAACAATGGGAATGAACTGATCATTGAAAGTAATGGTGTACAACCCGTGAGCAGCGAGATCAATTGTGGCGAAAGTGGATTGAGCATCCGAATGTTTACACCACTGGTGGCATTGAGCAATCATGCACTAACGGTGAACGGCAGCGGCAGTTTGGTTACACGCCCAATGGATTTTTTTGATGAGATATTGCCACAGCTGGGTGTGCAGGTGAAAAGTAATGCAGGTAAGTTGCCGTTGAATATCCAGGGGCCGATCGTTCCGAAAAATATTACGATTGATGGATCACTCAGCTCACAGTTTTTAACTGGCATGTTGCTGGCGTATGCAGCAAGTGATGCAAACGATGTATCGATCACAGTAACAAATCTCAAAAGCAAACCTTACATTGATCTTACGCTTGATGTAATGAAACAGTTTGGGTTGAAAGTGCCGGAGAATAAAAATTACGAATCGTTTTATTTTTCAAAGTCGGATTTCGACTCCGCTCAATCCTCCGCAGAAACTCCTTCGACTTCGCTCAGGACTTACACCGTAGAAGGCGATTGGAGTGGTGCTGCATTCTTATTGGTTGCAGGCGCTGTTGCAGGTAATATTGTGGTAAAAGGATTGGATGTGTTTTCGCCGCAGGCTGATAAAGCTGTGTTGCAGGCATTGATGGATTGTGGTTGTGTAATTTCTATTCAACCCGAGCAGATTGAAATTGGTCCGGCGCCTCTGAAGCCTTTTCATTTCAATGCAACTGAATGCCCGGATCTGTTTCCACCACTGGTTGCACTCGCATCTTATTGCAACGGTAAATCAGTAATTGAAGGCACAACACGTTTAACACATAAAGAAAGCAACCGGGCATTAACACTGCAGGAAGAATTTGCAAAGCTGGGTGTAACGATTGAGTTGCAGGATGATCTCATGATCGTTCATGGCGGTGGCGGATTAAAAGGTGCTACTGTACATTCACGTCACGATCATCGTATTGCCATGGCTTGTGCTGTTGCAGGGTTGAAAGCAGCAGGTGATGTAACGATTGAAGAAGCAGAAGCGATCAATAAATCGTATCCTGATTTTTATGAGCACTTGAAAGTATTGGGTGCAAACGTATCTTTATAATCAAACCATTCAACATTGAACTCATTCGGTAAATTATTTCGTGTATCCATCTTTGGCGAATCGCATGGCGAAAGTGTAGGTATTGTGGTAGATGGTTGTCCGGCAGGATTATCATTAACAGCTGATGATCTGTTACCCGATCTTGAACGCAGAAAAGGCGGTAAGCAAAAAGGAACAACACCCCGCCAGGAAGCAGATTTTCCTTTTTTCAAAAGCGGAACGTTTAATGATAAGACCACAGGTTTTCCCATTGCTATTTTCTTTGAGAACAATAATACCCGCAGCGAAGATTATGCAAAGCAACGGAGCATTCCACGTCCGGGGCATGCCGATTGGGTGGCGCATCAAAAGTTTGGTGGCCATGAAGATTATCGTGGTGGTGGTCACTTCAGTGCACGACTCACAACAGGTTTGGTAGCGGCCGGTGCTATTGCAAAAAAACTCATGAGTGGCGTCGGCATTCATGCTGAGGTAATTGAAATAGGAGGAGAGAAGGATCTGGAAAAAGGTTTGCAAAATGCGATCGATGCAAAAGATTCTGTTGGTGGTTTGCTTGAATGCAGAGTAACAGGATTGCCTGTTGGTTTGGGTGAACCATATTTCGATTCAGTTGAATCAGTATTGGCGCAGATGATGTTTGCTATACCTGCAGTACGTGGTGTGGAGTTTGGAACAGGTTTCGCTGCAGCAAAAATGTTTGGGAGCCAACACAACGATGCCATTGATGATATGACGGGTAAAACAAGAACCAATCATGCAGGCGGTGTGGTAGGTGGCATCAGCAATGGAAATGAGTTGGTATTTCGTATTGCCATCAAACCAACTTCATCAACACCAAAAGAACAAACAAGCTTAAACTGGGATACGGAACAACAGGAAACATTTTCTATCAAAGGCCGTCATGATCTTTGTGTGGCCTTGCGTGCTCCAGTTATTGTAGAAGCTGCAACGGCTATTGTATTAGCTGATCTCATGTTACAAGAACAACAGATCAAACGTATCGTCTCCTAAACTTTTCATTATGTTTTTACGCTTAACGATTGCTTTTTTTGCCTTGCTTACTACAACCTCTTCATTTGCACAAACCGATGCAAAGATTGAAGTGGTGAAACACAATCATGTAGCACTGCATGTAAAAGATATTGCAGCCAGTACAAAGTTTTACAAAGAAGTGATGGGATTGGAGCCGGTTGCTGTACCAGATTCACTCAAAGCAATACGTTCATGGTTTAAATTAGGAACCGATCAGCAAATACATTTATTGGCAGGAAGAGAGTTTGAAGTAAAGAACGATCGCAACGGTAGTCACTTTGCATTGTTTGTTATATCGATCACTGCTGTTGAAAAATATTTAACGCAACACAAGATGAGCTTTCACAAACAGGTTCGTTTTGATGGTGCAGTACAGATCTATGTTGCCGATCCGGATGGTTACCTGATTGAACTGAACGAAGTAAAACGTTAACGATGCCCATTATTTATCATGTTACTACTGCTGCTGAATGGACTGCAGCAAAAGCCAATGGCTATTACGAATCTCCATCATTAAAAGCTGAAGGATTTATTCATTGCTCCCAAGACCACCAGGTGGCGGGTGTGCTTGAGCGTTATTTCACAGGCAAAGCCGATCTTGTAAAACTGGTGATCGATACCGATAAGCTCACGAGCCGCTTTGTGTTTGAATGGAGTCCTTCAACTGAAGATACCTTTCCGCATGTGTATGGAACAATTAATGTGGATGTGGTGGTGGACGTAATTGAACTATAAGTTTATTTAAGACTGTAGCGGACAGTAATTTGCTTTGAAACAATAACTTTCGGATTTGTGGGTTCTGCATCGGCATCACGAAGCATTGATAATGGTGGGTATGCAGTCCATCCACCTGTTCCTTCTGCTTCTTTTATTGTTATCTGAATAACCCTGTCAAGTTCACGTTGCGATTTTGAAGAAACCAGTAATGCATCTTCTTTTGCTTTCAGAAGCAGTTTGTCATAGAGTTTGTTGGCTGCCTCTTTCATTTTTGAAGAGTATGTGTTTACAAGAAAGCTTTGAATGTTTTGTATAGCTCTTATTTTTTTACTGAACTCTTTCAAATCGGTTAGAGATTTAAACAATACTGATATTTGACGATGACCTCTGTTCATATTATTGAACGCAATATCATTAACAACGGTATCTAATTTCATTTCTTTTAATAAGCTGTATACATATTTAATCGCTGGATTCTCTTCATATTTATATTCATCCTCTATTACCGTCTCGATAGGTGAAAAAAACAAAGTGAATGTAAATGTTTCCGGTTCAACCTGCACAGAATCAATGACAGTAACTTCAATAAAATCGGGTTCATTTTTTTGGGCTGAAAGCGTAAACGAAAATGATATACTGAGAAATAAGGCAAGCAGTTTTTTCATGATTAGTTCTTTTGTGTGAATTTATTAAGTTTCTTAAAATCAAGATCCAGCACTTCATAGTTTCTGTTATTCGGCCAGTAATAATGCCACCATTCTGTTTCCAGTGCAGTAAAGCCATGTTTCAGCATTACCTCTTTCAGAACTTTCCTGTTTTGTAAAACAGTTGTGCTTAATTGTGTAAAGGAGTGATGGGCAGTATCAGAAAAATTATCAAAGCCGGTACCCATATCTAATTCAATACCTGTTTTCAAATCAATGATGGTTAAGTCAACAGCCAGTCCACGGTTATGCCCACTCCCTTTGCTTGGGTTTGCAACATAACGTTCATCTTTTATCAGCTCCCAGAATTTAATGGTAACAGAGTACGGGCGATAAGCATCAAAAATTTTTAAGCCCAACCCTTTTTGTTTCAGTTCCTGTTGTACCTGTTGTAAAGCATTGGCAGCAGGCAGGCGCAAAAAAGTAGATGTGGTTGTTACAGGGTACAGAGGTAGTTTTACGAAATTGTTTACAGTAGCATAACGTAAATCATAAACTAAACCGGGCATTTTTGTTTTTAATTCAACCATTTGTTTTTGATTGTCTTTTTTTAACGTATGCTTGTAGCTTTTTTCAGATGCTATATAGGAGACACCATAAGAGCTGGTTTTCAATTCCTGTGCTGTAACAGGTGTTGGACAGTATAAAAAAAAGACAGAAAGCCCGATTGCCATGTGCAACCGTTTTGTTATTTTAATTATCTGAAAAGCATTCATGCCTAACCTGTTTAATGGAAAATAAATGTAATAAATACATGAGAAAAGCATTCGATTATTCTTTTTGTTGTGTCTGCATCGGTATTCTCTTTTTCTGCTATTCATGTGGGGAAGGAAAACCCGGAGAGATTAAAGATATTGTTGAAGAACCTGCACAAATGAACCAGCGTGTTGAAACAAATATCAACGAATATCTTTCTGCAATTGGAAATGATGGTGAGCTGGATGATACGACTACATTTGTTTTAATTGCTGATGTAAAAAACTTTTATTCCGAAACAGGATATAAACCTGTTTGGTGCGATAACGAAGCTTTTCTGCCGGTAGCCGACTCGTTGATATTGTTTATTAAAAATGCAAAACAATATGGGTTATTTCCAAACATGTACCACAATGCAGTAATGCAAACAGTGAATGATCGGTTTGTTGCAGATACGGCTTCAACAGGCGATCGCAGAGATGCTGGTTTATGGGCGAAAGCAGATGTACTTTTAACAGATGCTTTTTTTGCCATTGCTAAACATTTATACGTGGGGCGGTTAAAGCCGGATAGTTTATCGGCCAGAACCGATTCGTTGGTAACCGATGATTTTTATGCAGCACTCATTAAACAAGTAAAAAAAGGGAAACAACTTTCTGATATACTGCATGCACTCGAACCTAAGCATGAAGGTTATATTGAATTAAAGCATGCAATTCATTCATTTCTCGATAGTGCAGATTTTCAACATACGTTCACCTATGTTTCTTATCCTTATAAAGATTCGCTGGAGTTTGTAGAAACGCTTACCAAACGTTTACAGGAAGAAGGAGTACTTAGCTGGCAAATAAAAGAAGTTGACAGTATGCAGTTAAAAGAAGCATTGATTAAATTGCAGAAAAATAAAAAACTTACTGTAGATGGTAAGTTTGGCGCACAGGTAGTACGTTATCTTAACAATACCGATCAGGAAAAATTCAAACGCATTGCCATTAACCTCGACCGTTATAAATTACTTCCTGCTGAAATGCCCGAACGGTACATATGGGTTAATTTACCGGCTTATCAATTGCAGTTATGGGATAAGGATACTGTTCGTCTTGAAAGCAGAGTTGTGGTAGGTAAACCCATTACACGCACTCCGTTACTTACAAGCCGCATCAGCGATATGGTTGTTTATCCGCAATGGACAATTCCCAACAGTATTATCATGAAAGAAATTGTGCCGGCATTACGCAAAAATCCCGGCTATCTTGCCAAAAAAGGATATGCATTAATGACTTGGGAAGGAGAAGAAGTAGATCCATATACAATTGACTGGACGAAGTATAAAAAAGGCATTCCGTTTCGTATAGTGCAGGGCAGTGGTGATGACAATGCGCTTGGTATTATGAAATTCAATTTCCCCAATAAATATTCAGTGTACCTGCACGATACCAATCAACGTTATTTGTTTAAAAACGATAAGCGTGCCTTAAGTCATGGGTGCGTGCGGGTGCAGGAATGGGAAAAACTTACTTATTATATTTCAGGATTAGACAGTACAAATTATGAGTTTGATACATCAAGAGTTGTAAGCGACTCTATTCGTGTATGGCTCGACAGGAAGGAAAAGCATGTGGTAAAAGTAAAAAGTAAACTACCGGTTTATTTCCGTTATTTTACCGTGGCAGTTAAAAACGGCAAACTTGTTTTCTTTGAAGACATCTATAACGAAGACAAAACAGCTCGTGAAGCTTATTTTTCAACAAAATAACGATTGATGCCAAAACCTCTTTTCGTAGTGGGTTTGTTTTTCTTGTTTTTTCATGTTACCGCAATTGCACAGCAAGACAGCAGCAAACCCACAAAAAAAGCAACAGGCAAGTCAAAAATTCAATACGGCTTAGCCAGCTTTTATTCAAATAAATTTAATGGCCGTAAAACGGCAAATGGCGAAATATTCAGTCAACAGAAACTAACGGCGGCGCATAATACTCTTCCGCTAGGCACCTATGTGCGTGTTACTAATTTACGTAACGGTAAAACGGTTGTGGTTAAAATAAACGACCGGCTACATCATCGCAATAAACGCATTATCGATCTTACAAGGGCTGCTGCTACTAAACTTGGATTTATCAAGAGTGGTCTTACAAGGGTTAAAATAGAAGTTCTGGGTAAAAAGCCTGTTTCCCGGTAAGTTTTTCTAGGGACTTTTTTTTTGTGGGTTATTTTATTTTACGGTTATGCTACCTACCGTTATTTTTGCTCAATCCAAAACAATTGATATATGAAAAAATTGCTTTTATTGCTTTTTGTCATGGGTGGTTGTTCAGCCGCTTTTGCACAAAAAACGGATCTTAAGAAACAGCCATCCTTCGGCTTTCAATTTTCTTTTTTTGATTATAAATCAGGTGTCGACATTCAAAGCAAAGGGTTAGCTGCTGTATTAAGAGAAAAACAACTTGGCAAAGTACAGCGCATGAGCCCGGGCATTACATTAAATTATATGCAAGGGCTTACGAACAATATTGATGTAATGGCAAGAGTTGGTTTTTCATTTCTTAAATATCCTACACGTGGTGTAACTACTATTTCACAGGGTGACAAGTTTTACTCTGAAATTGATGCGAACCTAAATTTTAAGCTTTTATCAGATAATTATTGGGTAGTACCATATTTACAGGCTGGTATTGGGGCTTCAATGGAACGCACTAATTACATGGCACAAATGCCTTTTGGTGCCGGACTTCAAATTAATCTGGGAAGCCAGGTGTTTTTGCATCTTAATACAAACTATAGGGTTCCTATTACAGCTAAAGCAAACTATGGTCTTGCTCATTCATTCGGATTCAGTGTTCCTTTCACCGAACGCAAAGCTCTTCCGCCACCACCTCCTCCTGCACCTGAACCTCCAAAAGATAAAGATGGTGATGGCGTGTTAGATGTAGATGATGCTTGTCCTGATGTTGCAGGTTTAGCCGCTTTACGTGGTTGCCCCGATACAGATAAAGATGGTATTGCCGATAAAGATGATAAGTGCGTTGATGTTGCAGGTGTAGCTCGTTACAATGGTTGCCCTGTACCCGACAGCGATAAAGACGGTATTAATGATGAAGAAGATAAATGTCCTCAACAGGCAGGTGTAGCCCGTTACAGTGGTTGCCCTGTACCCGATAGCGATAAAGATGGTGTAAATGATGAAGAAGACAAGTGTCCTTCAGTTGCAGGTACTGTTGCGAACGCAGGTTGTCCTGAAGTAAAAGAAGAAATTAAAACAAAGGTTGAATTTGCAGCCCGTAATATTTTCTTTACAACAGGCAGCTACCAGTTAGCAAAAAAATCGTTTGCTCCATTAAATGAAGTAGCACAGATTTTAAAAGATAACCCAACACTTCAGTTAGATGTTGAAGGCCATACCGACAATACAGGTGATGCTGCCAAAAACCAAACGCTTTCTGAAAACCGTGCTGCAGCAGTAAAAGCCTACTTGGTGGCACAGGGTATTGAAAAAGGTCGCTTAACATCGGCAGGTTACGGTCAGGATCGTCCGGTTGCAGATAATAAAAATGCAGCGGGTAAGGCTCAAAACCGCCGTGTAGAACTGAAATTAAGAAGCTATTAATTGCAATAATATCAGGTAAAAAAATCTCCCTTTGTAAGGGAGATTTTTTTATGCCCTGCCGTTAACAAGTTTTATCTTCGCCCACTTACAAAAGCAAAAGGTCAAATACAGATATGAGTACTACGAAAGAGATAGTGATGAGTGGTCTTCGCCCCACAGGTTACCTGCACCTTGGGAATTATTTTGGAGCAATGCGCAACTATGTAAAAATGCAGGATGAATACGAATGCTATTTTATGGTGGCCGATTGGCATTCGCTTACAACACATCCCGATACAAAAGAGTTGAAGGAAAATGTACGTCGTGTATTTGCTGAAAATATTGCTTGTGGATTAGATCCTGAAAAAGTAGCATTCTATTGTCAAAGCCATGTTTACGAAACAGCAGAGCTGTATTTGTATTTAAATATGCTTGCTTATAAAGGCGAACTGGAAAAAACTACAACGTTTAAAGATAAGGTTCGTCAACATCCCGAAAATGTAAATGCAGGATTGTTAACGTATCCGGTTTTGCAGGCGGCCGATATTATTCTGCATCGTGCAAAGTATGTTCCGGTTGGTAAAGACCAGGAACAACATCTCGAAATGTCCCGCAATTTTGCCAACCGTTTCAACCATCGTTATGGCGATGTATTTCCCGAACCACTGGCTTTTAATTTTGGTGGCGAGTTAATAAAAGTGCCCAGTCTTGATGGTACAGGTAAAATGAGTAAGAGCGAAAACCAGAACGCAACTATTTACCTGGCCGATGAAGACGATGTGATCCGCAAAAAGATTATGAAGGCAAAAACAGATGCAGGTCCAACAGAACCAAATTCTGTAAAGCCGGATTATATTGAAAACATTTTCCAGTTAATGGGTTTGGTAAGCACAGCCGATACTGTGCAAAAGTTTGAAGACGATTTCAACAACTGTGTTATTCGCTATGGCGATATGAAGAAGCAACTGGGAGAAGATATGGCGAAGTTTGTAGCTCCTATTCGTGAAAAAGCAGCTGCAATACAAGCCGATGAAGATTACCTGAAAAAAGTAATGCAGCAAGGTGCTGAAAAAGCCCGGGCAAGTGCGCATGAAACAATAGAGCTGGTAAGGCAGGCAATGGGATTGAATTATTACTAAAAAATCTAAACCCCGAAAACCAAAATCCAAAAAGATTTGATACATTCAACATTCACGGATTTTAGTAATTGTTTTTTTGGAATTTTAAACAGTTTATGGCGAAAAGTAAAAAACCAAAACATGTGGCAATTGCCGGCAATATTGGAGCCGGTAAAACAACGTTAACAGAAATGCTGGCCAAGCATTACAAATGGATTCCCCAGTTTGAAGATGTGGACCATAATCCCTACCTCAACGATTTTTATGAAGATATGCCCAGGTGGAGCTTTAACCTGCAGATCTACTTTTTAAATAATCGTTTGAACCAGGTATTGGAAATTCAGCGTGGTACGGAAACGGTTATACAGGATCGTACCATTTTTGAAGATGCAAATATTTTTGCTCCCAACCTTCACGATATGGGGTTAATGGGCAAGCGTGATTTTAATAATTACTACTCTTTCTTTTCTACACTAAAGACAATGGTATCGCCGCCCGATCTGTTGATCTATCTTAAAGCATCTGTACCAACGCTTGTTGCACAAATACAGAAACGGGGCAGAGAATACGAAGAAAACATTCGTCTCGATTATCTGAAGAAGTTAAATGAGTATTACAATAAGTGGATTGATAATTATAAAGAAGGAAGCTTATTGGTAATAGATGTAGATCATAACAAATTTGCCGAAAACGAGGAGCATTTTGGTGAGATCATCAATAAAATTGATTCTCAACTGTACGGTTTGTTCTGATTCATCTTACAAAAAAATCGTTGTACAATATGGAACAGGAAAGCAAAAACGGATTTTGTTTTTATGCAGGTTTGTTTGGTGTACTCATGTCTGTTGTTTCATTGTTCCAGATGTTTGCCTTTGGTGCAGAGAACTGGATGGCACTGGCTGTAATGATAGTGGAGTTACTCAGCATTACTGCATATTCCTTCCTTATGGCAAAGAGTCGGTTTACATTACCGTTGTTATTCGGCAGTACTGTATTGGTATTACTCATGAATATCCTGTTTATTCTTACACTCTCATTTTCTTTAATAATTGTTTTCCTCCTTATTTATTCAATTGTTATTCTTTCAATTTTTTGGGCAAATGGATATACGCCCTATCTTAAACAGCGATATGCATTGAAAAAGAAAGAAACGCTTGAATGGCAAAATAAACTTTCTTAAAAAAATTAAACCCCGCCAGGAATAGCGGGGTTTTGTTCTTAGCAAACAATCGATTACGACCACTTACACTTGCGGCGAAGCAGCAAGGATATCCTCACTACAGCCGGAAGCATATTTTTTAAAGTTCGTTGTAAACTGCTCTGCTAATGCAATTGCCTTAGCATCGTATGCAGCTTTATCGGTCCAGGTATTTCGGGGATTCAAAATTTCAGCAGGTATTCCTTCGCATGTTGTTGGAATAGCAAGATTAAACACAGGCATATTTTCGTAAGCAACATCGTTTAATTTACCATTTAATGCTGCCGTTATCAACGCTCTTGTGTACGACAGTTTAATACGACTGCCAACACCATAGCAACCACCTGTCCAGCCGGTATTAACCAGCCAAACATGTACGTTGTGTGCATTCATTTTTTTGCCTAACAACTCTGCATACTTAGCAGGATGCAATGGTAAAAACGGAGCACCAAAACATGCACTGAAGGTTGACTTAGGTTCGGTAACACCTGCTTCTGTACCCGCCACTTTTGCGGTATAGCCACTAATAAACTGGTACATGGCTTGTTCTTTCGTAAGTCTTGATATAGGAGGCAGCACACCCGTAGCATCGCAGGTAAGAAAGAAAATATTTTTTGGCAGACCTGCAACGGCAGGTTCCAATGCATTACTGATGTAGTGAAGCGGATAACTTACCCTTGTGTTTTCGGTAATGCTTTTATTGGCAAAATCAATTTCGTTGCTTCCGTTGTAAAAGCCAACATTTTCAACTAATGCACCTGGCTTGATGGCACGGAATATTTCAGGTTCTTTTTCTTCTGTAAGATCAATACATTTAGCATAACAACCACCTTCGAAGTTGAACACAGAATCATGATCCCATCCATGCTCATCATCACCAATTAATTTACGTGAAGGATCTGCACTTAGTGTTGTTTTACCTGTTCCGCTCAATCCAAAAAACACAGCAACATCAGCAGCTTCACCAACATTGGCACTGCAATGCATACTCAACACATTCTTTTGTTGCGGCAGTAAATAATTCAGTACAGTAAAAATGCCTTTCTTCATTTCACCTGTATAACCGCTTCCGCCAATAAGGATCATTTTATGTGTAAAGCTTACAATTGCAAAGTTGCTATTGTTTACTCCATCAGTTTCGGGATTTGCAAAAAAGGAAGGAGCTTGTATAATATGCCAATCCGGTTCAAAGCTTTCAAGCTCTTCATCAGTTGGGCGTAAAAACAAATTATAGGCAAACAAGTTGCTCCATGCGTTCTCATTCACCACACGAATATTCAGACGATAGTTTTTATCGGCACATACATACGAATCCCGCACCCATATTTCATCCTTTGTGCCTAAATAATCCATCATCTTTTTATAAAGAATATGGAAATATTTTTCATCGATGGCTTGGTTAAACTCATTCCAATGAACTGTATCTTTTGTAACCTCATCCTGTACAATAAACTTATCCTTTGGCGAACGGCCGGTGAATTTTCCTGTATTGATGCAAAGGGCGCCGGTGTTGTTTAAATAACCTTGGCCACGGTTAATCGTTTGCTCGGTTAATTCTTCCGGACTGAGTTGGTAATGGATATTGCTCGATAACTTTAAGCCGAGCTGCAGCAATTTCTGCTCGGGCAGATAAACACTTGGTATAGACATAATCAATAGTTGACTTTATATGGCCGCACAAAAGTAACAGGTTCGGAATTTCTAAAAAAATTACGCAATCGTTTCCGTTTTTAATATTTCTACTGAAAATAACAGAATGTTAGATTGTTTCTAATTTGAGTGAATTAAAATGGAGGATATTAAAATATTTTCAAGGGAGAGTAGAGGTTTTATAAAAATATTCCAAACGTGTGTTAGTTTTTCACTTTCTGTGGATTATTAAGGCTTAGAATTGGGTGACCAAGGCCGATACCTTATTTTGCAGCCCTAATTATTGGTATATGAAATTTCAACCCGTTAAACCTCAACTCTTCACAAAAAACCGTGAACGTTTTATAAAAGCAATGCTTCCAAACTCAATTGCCATTTTCGTTAGCAACGATGAGTGGCCAATGAATGGCGATGCCTTGCATGCATACAAACAAAACAGCGATCTGTACTGGCTTACCGGCGTTATGCAGGAAGATAGTATGGTGATTTTGTTTCCGGATAATCCAGATCCTAAATTCAGGGAAGTGTTGGTACTTGTTCGCCCCAACGAATTAAAAGAAAAGTGGGATGGTAAACGTTTGCGTGCAAACGAAGGAAGAGAAATTTCAGGTATTCAAACCATTGTTTGGGTAGATAGTATTGAAGCGTTGTTACAAACATGGGTTCATCTTGCCGACCATGTGTACTTAAGCAGTAACGAGAACGATCGTAAAGCTTCGCCTATTCGTAGCCGTGACTATCGCTTTATTGATGAAATGAAAGCGAAATATCCGTTGCACAGCTTTCAGCGTGCTGCTAAAATTATGAATAGCCTTCGTGCAATTAAAACTGCAGATGAAGTGGAGCTTATGCAAAAGGCAATGGATATAACAGATGTTGCATTCCGTCGGTTACTGAAGGTTATTAAGCCCGGTGTACTGGAAAATGAAATAGAAGCTGAGATCTATCATTCATTTTTATCGCAGGGATCAACGGGTCCTGCATACGGCAGCATTATTGCCAGCGGCGACAGAGCTAGAACATTACACTATGTAAGCAATAACCAGGAATGTAAAGATGGTGAGTTGATTTTGATGGATTTTGGTGCAGAGTATGGTGGCTATAATGCCGATCTTACCCGTACAGTTCCGGTAAATGGTAAGTTTACCAAGCGCCAGAAAGAAGTGTACAATGCCTGTTTGCATTTGCATAAGTATGCAGCAGGTATTTTAAAGCCAGGCATTACCATTGTTGATTACACCAACAAAGTAGGTGAGGAAGCAACCAAACAATTCATCAAGATTGGTTTGATTTCTAAAGCCGATGTAAAGAATGAAGATGCAGAGAACAGGGCTTACCGTAAATATCTGTATCATGGTATTTCGCATCATCTTGGTATTGATGTGCACGATTTAGGAACAAAGACACAGCCCATTAAAGCGGGAATGGTATTTACTATTGAGCCCGGTATTTACATTGAAGAAGAACAAATGGGGGTGCGTATTGAAAACAACTTCTGGATCACCAAAAACGGTAATAAAGATCTGATGAAGAATATTCCGATTACTGTTGAAGAAATTGAAACATTGATGAAGTAATAACGCTGTTCATGGTTGATGGTTCATAGTTCATAGCTGTGATCCATTAACTATGAACGATGAACCATGAACCTTACATGAAACAAATCCCCAATCTCTTTACATTACTCAACCTCGTTTGTGGTTGCATTGCAACTATTCTTATTCTGCAACCGGGCGAATCGATCGTTGCAATTGACGGTGCCGCTTTTAAAATGAACATGCCGGAAAAGATTGCGTATGCTTCTTTCTTCATTTTTGCTGCAGGTATTATCGATTTCCTTGATGGATTTCTTGCCCGGCTGATGAAGGCCTCTTCCGAAATGGGAAAGCAGCTTGATTCGTTGAGCGATGCGGTAACTTTTGGTGTGGCGCCGGCAATGATTATGTACCAGTTGCTGCGAATGAGCTATTTAAAAGAAGAGTCGGCATTGGAAACTTCTATCTTACTGTTGTTACCCGCACTGCTTATTGCTTGCTGCGCAGTTTGGCGACTGGCCAAGTTTAACATCGATGAACGCCAAAGTCTGTCGTTCCGTGGCGTACCTACTCCCATTACCGGTTTTGCCGTTGCTGCCTTGCCGTTGGTGATCTGGTATAACAGCTGGAACCTTACAGATGTTATTTTGAATCGTTGGGTGCTGTATAGTTTCACATTGCTCATAAGCTACCTCATGGTAAGCGATATGCCTATCATGAGTTTGAAGTTTAAAGATTTCAGTTTTAAAAACAATCAGCCCAAAGTGATATTGCTGGTGCTGGCCATTGTATTGGCAATTGTTTTTCAGTGGGCTGCCATTCCGCTCATTTATTTAACCTACGTTGTTTTATCTTTGCTGCTTCGTAAACAAATCTCATAATTTAATTATACAACAATGACGTACACAGTTCAGGTAAAAGTAATGCCGCTGAAAGATTTATTAGATCCCCAGGGAAAAGCCGTAATGGGCGGATTAAGCAATTTAGGCTTACAAGGTGTAGCTGATGTGCGCATTGGAAAAAACATCAGCATGCAGATCGATGCTGCAAGTGCAGAGGAAGCAAAAGCCATTGCTGAAGAAGCAGCAAAAAAACTCCTTGCCAACCCGGTAATGGAGCAGTACGAAATTTCAGTTAATTAAGCAATTTGGGAATTTGAAAATTTGAAAATTGAACCTGGTTCGGTTTTCATTTTCAAATTGGTTCATTTTCAAATTTTCAAATTATGTTGATTCTTGTTCCCACTCCAATCGGTAATCTTAAGGATATCACTTTCCGTGCATTGGAAGTATTGCAGGAAGTAGATGTTATTCTTGCAGAAGATACTCGTACCAGTTCGGTACTGCTGAATCATTACAATATTCAAAAGCCGCTTTCGCCTTACCACCAGCACAACGAACATAAAATTGTGCAACACCTCATCGATCAGTTAAAGGAAGGAAAGAAGATGGCCTTGCTTACCGATGCAGGCACACCCGGTATTAGCGATCCTGCTTTTTTATTGGTGCGTGCCTGCGTACAAAACGAGGTGCCGGTTGAAACCTTGCCAGGTGCAACCGCATTTGTTCCGGCGTTGGTCAACAGCGGCTTACCTACCAACCGTTTTGTGTTTGAAGGATTTCTTCCGCAAAAGAAAGGCCGCATGACGGCGTTGAAACAACTTGCAGAAGAAGAAAGAACGATGATCTTTTACGAATCGCCTTTTCGCTTAGTAAAAACATTGGCCGATCTGATGCAGTATTTCGGCGAAGACCGTTTATGCTCGGTAAGTCGGGAACTCACCAAAAAGTTTGAAGAAAACAAACGGGGTACCTTAAAAGAAGTACATGATTATTTCGCAGCTAAAGCTGTGAAAGGTGAAATCGTACTTGTTGTTGCAGGAAAAGAATAATCTCCTTATTTATCTATTACATTCAACGTACTCTTAACAATTTGCGGCATGATAGCTGTGTAAATTGCAGTATCAAAAAAGTTGAATTATGAAATATGTTTTTTCATTTGTGCTTTCATTCATAGTTGTAAGTTTTTCTGCCAAAGCACAACAGTTGTTTTCAGTTCCTGACATTGTTAAGCAAACATTCGATAAACAATACCCCGATGCGCAGGATCTGAAATGGACGAATGGATTAGATAATCATGCTGTACGTTTTACATTAGGTGAGCGAAAGCTCAAAGCTAATTATGCGCCAAAAGGCGATTGGATTAGTACAGAGGAACAGGTAAAAATGGAAACTTTACCCGAAGTAGTACAGGAAGGGTTTAAAAACAGCAAATACAAAGACTGGGCAGTGAAAGATGTTGTAGCTGTTACAAAGCCAAGAGAAAATGCAAATGAATATTTTATTATCGTACAAAAATCTGCCATCAACAAAAAGAAACTGGTATTTGATGTAAAGGGCAGACTGTATGAAGAGTTAATAAGTTTATAGCTTATAGTTGGTATATAAAAAATGCTCCTTTTCGGGAGCATTTTTTATAACAATTGCTGTTATTATTTTTTCTTTTTTGGGAGGTGAAGTTGGAATCCTACGTTCACCGGAATATAAAAGCGGGAATATTCACTTGTGTAATCATAGCCAGTACCAGATGATGGTCTGTACTCATACATTGTTTTTGATTTACCATAGTTAAAACCAATACTGGCATAAAAACCCGCATATTGACTAATGAAATGTTCATAACCAACAGCAACACCTACGTTCCAATCGCCTTTTGGTTTTGTTGTGGTTTCGCTGCTGCTGCCCGAGCTGCTTTTACTTTTACTTTTTCCACCATAAATACCATATTGGGTATTGAGTTGTGCAAAGGGCATTCCTTTTTTGCTGCCGCCAAAATAATATCTGGCCCAGGGACCTATATAGAAAGATGGTTGCGTGCTGTTTGATTCTGATGTTGTACTGCTCGACGTATTGCTGCTGGTGCTTTTGCTTTTGTAAAACGAAAGGCTAACATATGATCCGATAGCGAGATTGTCCTGCACAAACCATGCTATATTAGGATTAACGCTGATGCTGAAACTGTTTCCTTCACTATTATAAATAGTAGGTGTGTTAGAGTAAGTTGTTTTGCTGTCGCTTGATGTAAAGCTAATGCTGCCAAGGCCTACACCAACAAGTTTGGTTCCTTTTTCTGTTTGAGCGTTAGCTGATGTAATAAGCATTACAAATGCAACAAGGGTTAATAGCTTTTTCATATTTAATTTGTTTGGTTGCTGCGAAGAAACAACTCTTAAGTGAACCGTACAATTACACAAATGGGGTATATGTGCACATAAGTGTGCATATGCTGAATTAGTTATTGAAACGTAATTTTACTGTTTGTTATTCGTAAACTTTCTGCTGCTTTTCTTTTTGTTCATGCAAAACCATTGTAAACACAGCATTGTGCATTATTAAATTGTTGTTTCAAAAAAAATACCTGATAGTAGTATTGACATTTGTTTTTTTTCTTTTCAATTTAGCAGCACTACTCGAGAGATACACATTGTAACGAACCATTTCCCCCACTGAAAACATTTTAGATCATCAGTTACCATAGTTAACGGTTGCCGTTAACCTTAAATCTTATTGTGCAATGATAAATGAATCATTGAAATTCCTCGCTGAGGAAGTGAACCGTTATTTGAATTTGAAAATACCGAACCCAACCCTTACGCAACCAAGGTTGGTGGTTAGTAATATTGCTTTTGCCAATGATACAAACGCTTCTGTTGAACCAAAGATCGATGACAGAGCAGTGCTTACATTGGTAAATGTTGAAGAAGATAAAGTTGCAAAGCAGCAGGAACATTATTCTAAAACAGATAGCTCAACTGTTTACAAGAATCCACCGCTGTATCTTAATTTTTATATTCTGTTTGCCATGAACAGAACAAGTTACAGTGATAGCCTTCGTTTTCTTGGCCATATCATTCAGTTTTTTCAACATCAGTTTGTGTTTACGCCTGTTTCACATCCCGGGCTCGATGCTAAAATTCATCGGCTGGTTGTTGATCTGCATAACCAAAGCTTCGAGCAAAACAATCATCTGTGGAGTGTACTCGGAGGTAAATATTTTCCTTCTGTAATGTACAAAGTGCGCCAGGTTACAATGAATGAAGATGTGGTGATCAGCGAAAGCGGCTTCATAAAAGAAATTCAACTGATTGATAAAAGCAAAGCACCTGTTTCATGACAACGACTTACAAAATATTATTCATGGTTGAGTTGTTGCACGATTTCTACAGGAATGGGCAGTGCACCGATTTCAGAATTGTGCCATCTACAGAAACTGCTGCACTGTTACGCAACTGCAAAGCCATGTATAAAATGACGGGCAACAAACTGGTTGTATTAATTAAAACAGATACAGCAGGTAAGCCGTTCATACAACCATCGGCTACAGATAAGTTTACATTTTATATGGAGTTAATGAAGCCTCTCTTCATTACAGTTTCGAACATCGATGCGTCATTGCTTTCAAATAAGCGTTTCTATTTTTCTAACCTGTACAACAATAAAGCAGTTGTTGCGCCGGGAAATGAATTGCTTTACCTGTCGCAACCAATAACTGCATTTGCAGGAGCAGTAAATTATAAACCCGGCGAGTTTGCTGCACAAGCGGGTACAGTTTACGAATCAATAAAAACATCAACAGGTGTAACTCCACCCGATACAACTAATTGGGTAAGCCGGAATAAAAATCAATATGCAACAAAAGAGGATATGCTGCAGTTTATTTCAACTGTACATACGTTTACAACAGCGCCGGCAACATCCATCCAGGTACAGTTGTTTGCGTTAAATACTGCAACGAATATGTTTGATGTAATTGTGTTTGATAAAACTGTTCATTATCAAACAAACGTAGAAGCAGTTGCAGTTGATCTTTCGCATTTATCCAAAGCAAAATACAAAGCAGTTGTAAACGGCACAGAGCAATTTGTATACATCAGTAACGAAGCGGTGTTCAACAACCTGTTTGCTGTAATTGAACTGTATAATCATTTGCCAAATGGTAACGATTTTTCTTTTTTTGATGCAGGCGGATTTGTGAAGGATAAAATTGTTGCAGCAAAAAATGTATGGCTTCATTTTTCTGTACGTTTTGCAAATCGTCTTGCTTTCTGGAAATATATTGCAACAAGAAAAGGAATACAGGCAATCGACAGTAATCCTTCCTATTCTTTTGCAGGCAATGATAATCCGGCAGATTATTTTGTGTCAAATATTCCTGTTCCCTTACAGGAAACGCCGCATGATTTTAAGCTAACCCTCTTTCAGCCAATAAGCCCCGAGCCACCGCCTGCACCAAATCCTGATGTACATGCAAGCGGCATGCTTACAAAAAGCGGCAACGATTATTACTGTAATATTTATTTAAACTATTAACCATTCACCTTAAAAATTAAACTATGGCAACAGTGTACAAAACTCCCGGAGTATACGTGGAGGAAATACCAAAACTTCCGCCTTCGGTGGCGCAGGTTGAAACAGCTTTACCTGCTTTTATCGGCTATACAAAGAAAGCTACTGACGGAACAACTGATCTTACTAAAAAGCCTAAACGCATTTCTTCGCTCGTAGAGTTTGAGCAGTATTTTGGTGGCGGCGCAGCACCAACTGTAACAGAAGTGAATGTTGACAGCAACAACAATTTTGTTTCTGCAAAAGTGAACAACTCGTTTTACATGTATGATGCGTTAAGGATGTTTTATGCAAATGGTGGTGGTGATTGTTATATTGTTTCCGTTGGTAAAAGCGAAACGGGTACAACCGTATTGCCTGCACATTTTACAGATGGCATGGCCGAACTGGAAAAAGAAGATGCACCGACAATTATTCTTTTCCCCGATGCTGTTGCTTTAAACGATACCGATATTGCCACTGTTCAACAGGCTGCATTACTGCAATGTGCTAACCTGCAGGATCGCTTTGGTTTGTTTGATGTAAAGCAAGCCGATACACTGGGTGCAACATTCCGCAATAATGTAGGCATTAACAACCTGCGTTATGGTGCAGTATACACACCCTGGTTAAAAGTTTCGTTGCCCAAAACAATTCGCTACACCGATGTGCAAACAGTAATTAATCGTGCAGGTATAAGCGTTACACTTGCTGCATTAACTACCGATGCAGATGTACAGGCATTGATTGGTAAAACAGAACAGTCATATACCGACAATACATTGGTAACAACTAAAACAAAAGCGCTCAATCCGCCGAATGGTGTGTTGAGTGATAAGTTTGCTTCTTTGCTTGCAACGTTTAATGCGCCTGCCGGTAATACAGATGGTAACTTGCAAAATCTGTTTGATTTTGTGCTGAGCATCGGTAACCAGGTTGATGATTTTATCAATGCCGCATCACCCAATGGTATTACAAACCCCGATTTTAAAGCCGATCTTGAGGCTGCGGTGCTTTCCAACTTCGATCCGGTGTTTGCTGAAGTTGTAGCATTAAATAAAGAAGCTGATGATGATATTGCGGCTTATGCTGATACGGATTTTATTGCCATGATTACTGCTGCCGACTGGCCGCAAAGCAATACAGCAGCAGGTGCAGCTGTTCCGGTGCCAGGTCTTATTGATGAAGCAAATGATAATGATCGGCGTATTGCTGCAGTAAACTTATTGCAACCGCTCTTCGACGAAATCAATACAGCTTACATCAACTTAATTGTAAACTCTGCTTCGTCTTATACAAAAACATTGGATGATTCGCTTGCACTTGCATTTCCTGCATACAAGTCAATTGTTACAGGCGTAAGCAACAGTATGACAGTGATGCCTCCAAGCGGTGCTATTGCAGGTGTGTATGCGCAGGTAGATCGTACACGTGGTGTATGGAAAGCGCCGGCCAATGTAAGCCTCAATAATGTTGTTGCTCCGGATGCTGTGTTTACTGCAGCACAACTTGATAATTTAAATGTAGATGCTGTTGCCGGAAAATCGGTAAATGCCATCCGCTCTTTTACAGGAAAAGGTACACTCGTATTTGGTGCCCGCACACTTGCAGGTAACGATAACGAATGGCGTTACATCAGTGTTCGCAGGTTCTTTAACATGGTGGAAGAAAGTTGTAAAAAATCAACCGAACCATTTGTGTTTGAACCGAACGATGCCAACACCTGGGTAAAAGTGCAGGGCATGATCGAAAACTTCCTTACTGTATTGTGGAGACAAGGTGCTTTGCAAGGTGCTAAACCTGAACATGCATTTTATGTTGCAGTTGGTTTAGGCAAAACAATGACTCCACTCGACATTCTGGAAGGAAGAATGATTGTTGAAATAGGAATGGCAGTTGTTCGTCCGGCTGAATTTATCATCCTTCAGTTCTCACACAAAATGGCTGAAAGTTAGTAGTGGTTACTGGTTTTAGGTTTCAGGTTGCTTCATTGCAACGGCCAGCAGTAACTACACAGCTGTCAACAATAAACATCAAATAATAAACATCAAACTAAAATTATGGCAACATATCCTCTTCCAAAATTTCATTTCCAGGTACAATGGGGTGGTGTACGTATAGGCTTTACCGAAGTAACAGGTTTAGATATGCAGGTAGAAGCAATTGAATACCGTGAAGGCAGCAGTCCCGAATATTCAAAGATCAAAATGCCGGGCATGCACAAGTTCAGCAATATCACTTTCAAGCGTGGCACCGTTGCAGGCGACAGCGATTTTTATAAATGGATCAACACCATCAATCTCACCGTTTCAGAACGCAGAGACATCGTCATCAGTTTATTAAACGAAACACATGCACCGGTAATGACCTGGAAAGCAAAAAATGCATTTCCTGTTAAAGTGCAGGCGAGCGATTTAAAAAGCGATGGCAACGAAGTAGCAATTGAAACACTGGAGCTGGCGCATGAAGGATTGAATATTCTGAATTGATGCTTGCCCTCCGCAACATTTTGCGAAGGAGAGAATGATGAGTGTTTCGTTCGACGTTATCGTTGGACGGATAAAGCAATACTTTTTCTGTAAACAGTTTAAATGAATGTATATGGCTGCCTCTCCCGGTGGATATTATCCTCCCGTTGGCTTTCATTTTAAAGTGGAGTTTGTTGGTATCGGTAACGATAACGATATACGCTTTCAGGCTGTATCGGGTTTAACCATTGAGTACGATACAGAAAGTTTTAAAGAAGGCGGTGAAAACCGTTTCGAACATAAACTGCCTGTACGTACAAAGTATGCCGATCTCTCACTCAAGCGTGGAATGCTTACCGATTCGAAAGTGATCGAGTGGTGTTTAAAAGCATTTGAAGCAAGAGAGTTTAAACCTGTTACAGTAAATGTTTCGTTACTCAACGAAAAGCATACAGCCATTAAACGTTGGGAAGTAGTGGATGCATGGCCAAAGAAATGGGCAGTGAGCGATTTGAATGCACAGGAGAACAGCATTGTTGTAGAAACACTCGACCTCGCTTACAAATATTTCAAAGTTAAAAGTTGATGTATGCCGCTTGAAATACGGGAGCTCGTTATTAAAGTAAGTGTAAACCAAGACCAGGCCGAAGTTAAACCTTCGGCCGGTAGTGGTGCTGCTGCAAAAGAGAGCGATGAAAAAGAAACACTCATTAAAGAAGCAGCAGAGCAGGTATTACGCATTATCGATAATAAAAAAGAACGCTGAGTATGAGTGAAGGTAAAATGGAGAAGCTGAAAATTTTTGCGTACAGCGATCCTGCATGCGAACAGCAATCGGGAGAGCCGTTTACTGTTATGCTCAATCCCGAAAACTATTCGCTGGAAACAAAAATGGAATTCCAGGCAGCACAGGGGCAAGGCACATCGGCAACACCGGCAAAGTTTATTGTAAAGCCACCGGAAGAACTGGCGTTTGAAATTTTATTCGATAACACAGGCATCATTGATGGAAGGCCAAGAACAGATCTTGCAGATGAGTTAAAAGCCTTTAAAGAATTTTTGATGGGATATGATGGAGAAATTCATCGCCCTAAGTATTTAAAGTTTGTATGGGGAAAAGATCTGGTGAAAGGCGTTTGTTCATCACTCAACATCGCTTACAAATTATTTAATCCGAATGGCACACCTATCCGTGCAATGTGCAAGGTTACCATTCGTGAAATGAAAGATGATGAACGTCGTGTAGCAGAAGAACGCAGAAGCAGTCCCGATCTTACACATTACCGCACTGTAAAAAAAGGCGATACGCTTCCGCTGATGTGCTATCGTATTTACGGTCATTCAAAATATTATGTGCAGGTTGCAAAAGTAAATGGACTGAGCAACTTCAGAAATCTGCAACCCGGCACCGAAATTTTTTTTCCACCCATTGATAAAACTGTGCAGTAAGTATGTCGAATGGAAATACGATACCATCAGACAGGCCCAAGACCGTTGTAACCGCAAGTATTTTTTCAGCAGGAACCAAAGTGTCGGATTCGCTGCATGTATTGTCGATTGTTGTAAACAAAGAAGTGAACAGGATTCCGTCGGCAATCATCATTATCAAAGATGGTGATGCAGCTGCACAAACATTTGAAGTAAGCAGCAAAACCGATTTTGAACCGGGAAAAGAAATTGAACTGAAACTCGGCTATCAAAGCAGCGAAGACACCGTGTTCAAAGGAGTTGTTGTAAAGCACTCGATCAAAACAAGAAAAAAGAATTCGGTACTGGTAATTGAATGCAGAGATAAAGTTGCGAAGATGACTGCAGCGTGTAAAAGTAAATACTTCCGTGAAGTGAAGGATAGTGATGTGATGGAAGAGCTCATTGACAGTTATGGTTTGGATAAGGATGTAGAAGCAACAACAGTGGATCATAAGCAGTTGGTACAATACAATTCAACCGATTGGGATTTTGTTTTGTGCCGTGCAGATGTAAACGGATTGCTCTGTATAGCGAACGATGGCAAATTGAAAATTGCCAAGCCCGATTTTTCTGCAGAGCCTGCACTTACCATTCAGTATGGTGCAACGGTGCATGAAATGGATGCAGAAATTGATGCACGTCTGCAATACAAATCGGTAAAAGGAACCATGTGGAACTATACCGACCAGGAATTGCTGAATGATGTAGAAGCAGAAGATCCAACATTACCAACCGCAGGAAATCTTGATGCAGGTGCATTGGCAAATGTGTTGGGCGAAGAAGCGTTTATGCTGTACCACAGTGGTAAAATAGAAGAGCCCGAACTGCAGCAATGGGTAAATGCAAAAATGATGAAGCATCGCCTTGCAAAAATTCGTGGCAGTGTAACGGTTGATGGAACAGCAGATGTAAGTGCAGGACAGATCATTGAATTAAAAGGTACAGGCGATCGCTTTGAAGGCAAGTTGTTTGTTACTGCTGTGCGCCAGCAATACGAAAATGGTGATTGGCAAACCAGTTTTCAGTTTGGCATTAACCCCGAATGGTTCGCAGAAACCTACAACGTACAGCAGCCAATGGCAGCAGCATTGTTACCGGCAATTGACGGACTGCAGATTGGTATTGTAACAAAACTCGAAGAAGACCCGGATGGTGAGCACCGCATTATGGTACGCATACCGGTTATTCATAAAGATGATGAAGGTGCCTGGTGCAGAGTAAGTTCGTTAGATGCAGGAAAGGAACGGGGTATGTTTTTTTTACCAGAGATCAATGATGAAGTGATTGTTGGTTTTATTAACAACGATCCACGGCATGGCGTTGTACTGGGCATGCTCAACAGCAGCAAACATCCTGCACCCATTGAAGCAAAAGATGATAATCATGAAAAAGGTTATGTGAGCAGAAGTAAAATGAAAATGGTTTTTAATGATGAAAAAAAGATCATCAACATTGAAACACCGGGCGGACATAAAGTGCAGATCGATGAAGATGCAAAAAAAATTCATCTCGAAGATTTGAATGGAAATAAAATTACGATGAACGAAGACGGCATCAACATCGAAAGCATAAAGGACATCATCATTAAGGCAGCGAACGATGTAAAAATGGAAGGCGGCAGTAATGTAAATGTAAAAGGCGGGGCACAAACAAAAGTAGAAGGTGGTGCCGGAGCAGAATTGTCAAGTGGTGCAACAACAGCAGTGAAGGGGAGCATGGTGAATATTAATTGATGAGTAATGAGTGATGAATGATGAGTTTAGTGGTGTCAGGACGTTGCAAATGTCAGACACCTGTAGTAATAAGAATTGAAGTGATGAGCATGTTCATCCGCTCCGTGGAGGGGTAGCAGAAATTAAACATGCAGAACGATTGAAAGGGGTGGGTTCTTCAGTTTCAATCAGGATGAATAGTCCTTCGACTTCGCTCAGGATTGAATAAAACGTACAAGCGTGCGACGCAACAATTGAAATATAGTAGTACAAAAGCTAACAACACAAATACAAACCATGCCATTAGCAGCAAGAGTAAACGATATGCATGTTTGTCCGATGGTTAACGGAACGGTGCCACATGTTGGTGGTCCAATACTTCCGCCCGGCGCACCAACAGTAATGATCGGCGGTATGCCTGCAGCAACAGTAGGCGATATGTGTACTTGTACAGGTCCGCCGGATTCTATTTTGATGGGATCATCAACAGTAATGATTGGCGGTAAACCTGCAGCACGTATGGGCGACAGTACTGCACATGGCGGGGTGATAGTCGCCGGATGTCCAACTGTAAATATTAATTAAACCATTATGGCTTTTCAACAACAGGATAATTTTTTAGGCAGAGGCTGGAGCTTTCCACCAACGTTTAATCTGCAATCGAAAGAAGTGCAGATGACCGAGAAAGTGGAAGACATTGAAAAGAGTTTACAGGTTTTGCTTACTACAAGTTTGGGCGAACGCATTATGCAACCACGTTATGGCTGCGATATGAATGATCTTTTATTTGAATCGCTCGACACAGGAACAAAAACAATCATCATCGATCGTATTCAAACGGCCATCCTGTTTTTTGAACCACGCATTAAGGCAACAAAGATTGAACTGAATACACAAAACGAACTGGAAGGTGAAATACTGGTGGAGATCGAATACATTATTCCCTCTACCAACTCCCGTTACAATTTCGTATTCCCCTTCTACCGTAAAGAAGGAACTGAACTTGATTTATTAACCAGTAATCATCCGTTGGGTAATTAATTATGAGCGGCTGCAAAGACCAAAAAAATCCTCTGCAACGGAACGGTATTTCAAGAGCCGATCGTTTGCTTCCCGGCATGACCAATGGTTATGTAAACGTGGATGAAAACAGTTTTGCTGCCTGGATTGTATTTGCAAAAGAGTTTGCACAATACCTGCAATATTATGGATTGAGCGATACTGTAGAAGGCGACTGGACGCCTTTCTTCAGCAGCGATGTATCGGCTGTGCTTGGCACCATTGCTTTACAGGATACAGATGCATACAGAAGAAGCATCAAAGATCGTTTCGATTTTTTGAAAGATGATGATCATGCAGAACTGTTACCAAAAGCGGAACGCAAACTCAACGAATTGTTTTGTGCAATTGTAAGTTTTAGTGAAGCATTGGATATTTATTACCGGCAGTTACCCGATGATGTTGCACTAAAATCATCCATTGAAAACAACATACGTAACCTGCTTGCACCGGCACTGCAACGTTTACTGCGTTATTACAAAGCTGCCGATGCAGCAGGTTACCTTTTAGCAGGTAACCTCAGCAATTGGCAGGTAATGGGAAAGAATGTAAAAGATGTAAAATTAATTACCGATGGTAATGGCCTGAGTGAGTTGTGGTGGATGCAGCCAAAAGCACCTGCAGCTCCGTTTACAACATGGGCTGCTTATTATGCTTCCATAACTGCCGATGCAACCATTTTTGGTAATGCAGCACTCGATCTTTATTTCGACAATCTTTACATTGCCACAACCGATTATACACAGGCGCAATGGCGGCAGTACATGAAAATGAATCATGCAGCTAATCACAATCTGTTCAGTTCGGTATTCGATCAATACCTTATGCAATACAGCAAGCTGGTAAAGGATAGTGAGAAGGAATTATTGCTGAGCCTCGAGAACAGAAATACACATGCGCCGCATTATGCTTTGTTCCTTGCCTTTCTGCGTTTGTTCCGTTTTGCACAAAACGATCTTAATACCATTACATGGCGACATCTTGATCTGTACTATAAAGAAATTCTGCAGTTAAAACCAAAAGCTGCATTGCCCAACAGTGCGCATGTAATTGCAGAGTTGGCCAAACCTGTTGATGAATTTATACTTGCAAACGATACCTTGTTCAAAGCAGGAAAGGATAGTGAAGGGAAAGAAGTGTTATATGCACTTGATGACGAGGAGACATTCAACAAAGCAAAAGTTGTATCGCTTCGTTCGGTTTATCTTGGTAAGGCAGAAGATGATCATGCGAGTGAAAGTAATCCTGCGGTAACTGTTACAAACAGTGGACGTTTGTTTGCTGCACCGGTTATTAATTCTGCAGATGGAAACGGAGCAGAACTTACATCAACCAATAAAGAATGGCATCCAATTGCAAATCGTTTGTATGTAGAAGGTAAAGTAACCGATGTCCAGATGCCTTTGGCAGAAATTGGTTTTGCTGTTGCCAGTCATTATCTCTATTTGCAGGAAGGCGAACGCAAGATCATGTTGCGGTTAGATACAAGTGACAACAATGCTTTAACGGGCAAGCAATATTCCTGTTTGCTTACAACAGAAAAAGGCTGGTATAAAGTTGCATCAGTTATTACTGTTGCTGCAGCAAATAAAATGGAGAACGGTACAAAGGCCTGTACAGAAATTTCGTTTACGTTGAATGGATCGGAACCGCCAATAAGTAATTACAATGCAGCACTGCACGGCGGTACATTAAATGTTCAACTGCCTGTATTAAAAATTGTATTGGTAAACGATGAAGCAAGCGCTTACCAATACACTGCTCTGCGTGATGTGGAGATAAACAAAGTGGAGATAGCAGTGGAAGTAGGCATGGGCACCTCTGCATTTAACCAGAAAGGGTTAAAACAGTTACTCATAAGTACCGATGCAGGTCCTGTTGATGCATCGAAACCATTTATGCCTTTTGGTGCACAACCACGAACCGATGCCACATTGGTGATCGGTAACAAAGAATTATTTACCAAGAAAAATGCAAGCGTTAAACTCAATATCGAATGGGGTGGTATTTCGGGTTTCCTTGCGGGAGATATTGATTTTGATGCAGGCTGGACTTCCGACGAAGATTATCCCAGTACACGGTTTAGTTTATTGCAAAGCGGCGAATGGATAAAAAAAGAATCAGCTGTTGATCTGTTCAATGGCAATGCTTCCGATGTGCAGATCTTTTCTTCTGCCATACAGATACCGCAGGAAGCAGTGAGTGATTATGCAACAGCTTATACAAATTATGCTGCCGATTCAGTACAGGGCTTTATGCGCTTTACATTGAATGCAGGGTTTGGTCATAAACAGTTCATTGTTTCAATGGCCGACTATTTAATTGCAAAAGCAAATGGAACAGCATCTGGCAATGCCCCTGTTGAACCTTATACGCCCATCATTCAATCCATGCACATCAGCTATGCTGCATACAGCGATGTGGTTGATTTAAACAGCAGCAACGAAACAGATTATTCAGCTAAGCAAATCAGCTTCTTTCACCTGTATCCTTTTGGCGATGCAGAGCAGCACAACGTTCAAAGCAAACAGTTATTTCATTACCTGTTACCGCAGTTTCGCCATACCGATGAAACATCGAAACCTGTTTTGCATGAAGGCGAATTTTATATCGGGTTTGAAAAATTAGGCGCACAGCAATCGGTAAATGTATTGTTCCAGGTAATGGATGGCACAGCCAATCCAAAAATTACCAAACCTGTTGAACATTTGCATTGGAGTTACCTGAGTAATAACCAATGGAAAGCATTTACAAAACAGCAGGTAAGCGATGCAACATTACAATTGCTGCAAAGTGGCATCATCAGTTTTATTATTCCTGCCGATGCTACAACAGCTAACAGCTTAATGTCTGCAGATTACTTATGGATCAAAGCAGCTGTTGCAGAAAAAAGCGATGCAGTTTGTAAATTATTGTCGGTAGATGCACAGGCCGCTGTTGTAACGTTCAGGGATAAAGACAATGCTGATGATTTCCTCAATACGGCACTGGCGGCATCAACCATCAGCAAATTAAAAACGCCTGTTGCTGCGGTTAAAAAACTTACGCAGCCCTATTCTTCTTTTGGGGGAAGAGCACTCGAAGGCAGCGAAAGTTTTTATATACGTGTAAGCGAACGGCTTCGGCATAAGGCAAGAGCAATTACTATCTGGGATTATGAACATCTGATACTTGAAGCCTTTCCGTTGATTCATAAAGTAAAATGTTTAAACCATACCAAAAGTGTGGATGCAGAATTTAATGAAGTGTTACCGGGTCATGTAACTATCATTACTATTCCTGATGTACAGCATCGCAATGATATTAATCCGTTGCGGCCATATACCAACCAGGATGTATTGCTGCAGATAGATGCGTTCTTACGCAAACGCATTTCCTGTCATGTGCAACTGCATGTAGTAAATCCTGATTTTGAAGAAGTGCAACTCAAATTCAAACTGCGGCTGGCAAAAGGTTACGACGACTTTACGATTTATTCCAACAAACTACGGGAAGAGATCACTTCGTTTTTATCGCCCTGGGCTTATGGTGCAGGCGAGTTGGATTTTGGCGGTAAAGTATATAAGTCAGTACTCATCAATTTTATTGAAGAGCGGCCTTATGTAGATTTTATAACCGATGTTGAAATGGCGCATTACGATGCAAACAATGTATTGGTAAAAGCAGATAACGATGAAATTATTGCATCAACAGGTAAAAGTATTCTTGTGTCTGTTGCCGCTTCAAAACATGTAATAGAAGAAATACCCGTAAGCTCTATTACCGAACCGGCAGAATGTGCATACATCGAAGCGTTGAACAATCAAAGCTAACCGCAACTGAAAAAGAAGAACAGCATGCAACAAAGCATCTCCATACAAAAAAATCCTGCGCTGGCCGATAGCAGTAATTACGAATTGCTGCGTAAGAAAGGGATTGAATACATCGAGCAACTGAGTAGCAGTATCTGGACGGATTATAATATTCACGATCCCGGTATTACAATACTTGAGTTGTTGAGTTATGCCGTTACAGATCTTGGTTATCGTACCAATCTTGATATGAAAGATCTGTTGGCCGAACCGGAAGAGAAGTTTCCCAAACAAAATCCATTGCGCCAGGGCTTTTATACTGCAAGAGAAATTCTTACTGTTAATCCCTGGACCAATGCCGACTATCGCAAACTGCTTATCGATATCAACGGTATTAAAAATGCCTGGCTGAAGTGTAAAGAGTGTGCCTGCAACGATTTGCTTATTTATGCCAAATGCAGCACCAGTTCTTTACAGTATCAACCAACCGAACATCCCATCATCATCAAAGGATTTTATGATGTACTGGTTGAATTTGAAACCGATGATACAGCCGGCGATCTCAACAGCGGAAAAGTTAAATACAATTTCAGTTTTGCTGTGGCCGATGGCATTTCAACAGCAATGATCGAAATGCGTTTACCTGCATGGCAGTTGATCGATGCAAACAAAACCTTATACAAAGATCTGTTGAACCCTAACAGTGAAATAGACGCAGTAACAGTTCAGTTTATTTCGGGTAATAAAAATGATAACACCGATATCCCGGCCGATCAGATGGCGAGTGTTTTGCGCAGACCTGTTTACACAACGGTAGATGTTACTTATAAGCCAGATAAAACTCAGGCTGCTACACTTACTATTACGTTTGCCGATGTGCCTACAACGATCTGGTTCCGCAGCGACAGTGATCGCAAGCAAATCAAACTTGATGCCATCAAACAATCCATCACAGACAGTTCTACTTCCGGTTTGTTTGCAAAATACCTGGCATTGATTCATAAAGCAGAAGCGGTGATGCAGGAAACAGAACAGTCGTTACATGCGCATCGGAATCTTAGTGAGGATTATTGCAGCATCAACGCAATAGCTGTGGAAGATTTTGGTATTTGTGCTGATATGGAAGTTGATCCTGCTGTTGATATTGAAGCTGTATTGGCAGAAGCGTATTACAGGATCGATCAGTATTTCAGTCCGGATATAAAATTCTATTCGTTAAAAGAACTGATGGATGCAGGTGTGCCCGTAGATGAAATTTTCGATGGCCCCAAACTCAACAACGGCTTTATCAATAACGATCAGCTTGCCTCAACCAACCTCAAACAATTTATTTATACATCCGATATCATCAATCTGCTGATGGATATTGAAGGCGTGAAGAGTATTAAGAATTTTGTACTCACCAAATTTGATGCAGAAGGAAATTTAATTACGAATGCGGAATGGGTGATGGAAGTAAGTTACAATCATCAGCCACGCTTATATCTTGAAGCATCGAAAATTCTTGTGTTCAAAAATGGTCTTCCGTTTTTACCCGATAAGCTGGAGCTGAGCGATACATTGCAAGTGATCAAGGGCGAACATGCGCAACCAAAATATTCCATTATTGAAAACGACTTGCCTGTACCAACAGGAACGTTTTATGCGTTGGGCGATTATCAGCCCTTGCAATATTCACTGCCGTTAACTTATGGTGCAGGTTACGATGGTTTACCGAAAACAGCTACTGCAGAGCGAAAAGCACAGGCAAAACAACTAAAAGCCTACCTGTTGTTTTATGAACAGCTATTGGTGAATTACCTGGAGCAATTAAAAAATGTACAGGAGTTGTTTGCAATTGATCCGTCTGTTACAGCAACTTATTTTACACGTGTGCTTACATCGGCCGATATAAACACTGTGGAAGCTGATCTTTACAATGGATTAACCGATAGTAAACTGCAAACACTTGCAGAAACACAGGAAGAATTTTTCGACCGGCGCAACCGTTTCCTCAATCATTTGCTTGCAAGGTTTGCCGAAAATTTCAATGAGTATGCATTAATGCTGTATACCTACAGCAGCAGCAAAGCCATTGCCGATGATAAATTGATAAAAGATAAGATCGGCTTTTTAAAGGCATTTCCGTTTATGAGTGCCAATCGTGGCAAAGCATTTAACTATAAAGATCCGGCACATGTTTGCAATGCAGAAAATGTAAGTGGACTGCAGGTGCGCATTCAGCGCTTACTTGGGTTAGATGCCTTTGGCAATCAGTTTGAATTGTATGAAGAAAGTGATACGGATGCAGTATTGTACGAACGTCGCTGGCGCTTGCGTGATGCTGATGGAAAAATACAATTAAGCAGCAGTACAAAATACTTCGACGAAGATCTTGCTGTTGCCGAAGCAAAAGCGTTTGCAGAAATAGCAGAAGTTAAGAAGTATATCGCCGATGAAACACGCTGGCAAATAAAGAAAGTAAATAAATGGGTCATTAACCTTACCGACCCAACAGGCGAAATTATTGCAACACGCAAACAGGTCTTTAGTAAAAAAGCCGATGCAGAAGTAGTCGTGAAAGAGCTGCTTGCATTTGGTAAACAGTTGCTGCTTGCCGATAAAGTTTTTGTTGTAGAACATTTGTTGTTGCGGCCCCGCAATGTTCCTTCGGCAAAATTTCCGGCAGGCGATCCATTGTTGAGCATTTGCATTCCCGATAACTGCGAAGCCTGTGGCGAAGATGATCCTTATTCGTTCCGTTTAACAGTTGTACTGAGTGGCGAAACAGGTATTGCCAACAGCGGTATCGAATTCAGACGTTTTGCAGAGCAAACCATTCGCATGGAAGTACCCGCACATCTTGCAGTAAAAATTTGCTGGGTTAGCAATGAACAACTCGAAAAATTTGAAACTGTTTATTGTGCATGGCTTGCTGAATTGGCAAAACCCGAACCCGATGCTGTACAGTTACACAACAAATTAACAGCGCTGTTGGCTGTATTTGAACAATTGAAAAATGTTTACCCTGAAGCAAGATTACACGATTGCGTGGATGGCGACGATAGTAACAGGGTGTTTTTAGACAATACCATTATTTAATCATTCCGCAGTATGCGGAACATAAATTTTAACCATATGCTTCCGGTGCAAGTTGAATTTCCGAAGTTCGTTGCTGATCAGTTACTCACATCTGAAGACCTGAATGATCTGTTTGGATATCTTGATGAACAGAACAGGATCACCCGTACAAACCTCATTGGTATTGGTATAGTTTGCGGTTTACAGGTACAGGTAAACGCTGCGCAATCGTCTGTTACCATTACCAAGGGTTGTGCTGTAACCTCCGAAGGTTATTTAATTACTGTTCCAACAAACAGCTACACACAATACAAAAAGTACAAAGTTGATACGCCACAGATCTACGATAAGTTTTACAAAACAATAAACGGCAGTAAAGTTGCCATGGATATATGGGAGCTGAAGAAAGCTGCTGTTGATCCCGATTTGCAAACGATTGATGCCGGTTTTTTGAAAGGCAAAGTGATCATGTTGTTTGTAGAGCTGAAGGAAATGGAAAACAAGAACTGCGATCCAAACTCCTGTGATGATAAAGGGATCAATATTGAAGTTTCGTTTTTGCCAATGGCTGTTGATATTGCCGATGCTGCATTGCTGATGGGCACAACAGCAGTAAGTTTTGGCGTAAACACATTTACTGCCTTGCCCGAAATACGGATGAAGCGTTGGGATGTACCCAATACTTCACCGGTAGGAACAGATGATATTTTTAAAGCGTACTTCGATCTGCTCAGTAAAAATTTTATCGATCAAACAGAAGCAACACTCAGTTCTGTTTATACCATGTTTGGTTCGTTGGTTGCACAAGGGTATGCATCCAATCCGTTTGCAGGTCTGTCAGCAAAATTCAGTTACCTGTATAATGGCAGCATCAATCAAAATCAACTCATCCATCTGCAATATCATTATGATCTGTTCAGCGATCTGTTGCTTGCTTACGATGAGTTTAGAAAAGCAGGTACGCATGTATTGAGCACCTGTTGTCCCGACAGCAGTTTATTTCCCCGTCATGTATTATTAGGCGAAGCAATACCATCTGTTACAAGTGGATTGTTACCATACAGGCATTATTTTATTTATTCGCCGCTATTCGATCAAAAAAATATGCTGGCCGAATTAAAACTGTTGTTCAAACGCCTGGTGCTGCTGACCGAACAGTTTTTCCTCCCGCCGGTAACAGGAGTAAACAGCAAAGAAGATGAATACCTCCGCATTACACCAAGTATGTTGTGGGATGTTCCGCTTTCGCAAAAAGCAATTCCTTATTACTATGTTGTAAACAGTGGTCCTGCGCCTTTGTATCTAAACTGGAGTTACCGTCGCAGTTTGTTGAATGATGCAACAAGAAGCCTTTCTTATCATGCAAAGCAATATAACAGCAGTAACGATTTTGTGCGGGAGCCATTGAACTACGATCTGGAGCCTTACAATTTTTTACGCATCGAAGGTATCGTTGGCAAACCTTACACGCATGTGTTGAAGCAGGTAAAACAACAGATACAGAAAAACAGGCTGCCGGTTGATATTATTGCACTCACTACAGAAACGGGTTCGAAATTCAGTACAAGCCTGCAAATGCGTGGCGATAAAATAAGCCGTACAGGTTCGCTTGAAATGCTTTGTCATTTCCAGGATCTTGAATCGATGTACGACAGTATGCGCAGGGAAATACTTTGCTCCTTGTGTAAAGAGCTGAAGTATTATTATGATTTCTCCATCAACTTCATGGGTAAGATGCTCGACCGTTATAAACTTGCGGGAGAAGTATCACAGGTAGAATTATTTGATGTATGCAGTAAAGGTTATAAGCTTCGTGAAAAGTCGTTGGGTTTGATGATTGAACTGTTACATCGCAATGGATTAACCGACGAAACGCTTACACTCGAATCATTTTTGGAAGTATTGTTTGGAGCCGATCTGCCCGATGTAAACAATGATGATATACCTGATGGAATGAATATTTCGCAAGGCAATATCCTGTTAACGGTACTCAACTTTTTTAAAGTGCCTTTGGGTATTATCCGTTTATCAACATTGTTAACAGAAGACCTGGCAGAGTTTGATGTAAAAGCCTATTGCGATGCAAGTAACAAACTTGCCGAGTACGCAAAAGCTTTAAAAGCCATGTTTGATATTTTTACCAACGCACAACGTTCTACACTTGGCAGTGCAACAACTATTGCCGAAACAGAAAAAACTTCACTTGCAGGTAATATTACAAACGATACCGGCACAGCAACAAACGATACCGGTAAGCTTGCAAACCGTAACATGTTTACTGTGTTAGCAGCAAATAACAACGGGTTAGCCATCATCTTCCTGCTCATTTTTATGATTGAAGATTTAATGGATCACCTGGATGTATTGATCTACAACTGCAAATGCAGTGCATTAAGTTCGTTAAAGAAAGATTACCTGCGCAGGTATCAGCTTGTTTCAAGATTGCGTCAGTTTGGTTACTTCAGCAAAATGCATCCCGGCTTGCAACACAAAGCAGGCGTGCCGATGGGAGGAACTTTTGTTATTGTGTATCATGCAAAACGAAGAGGAAGGATTATTGTCAGCGATTCATTAGCAGACAGGAGAAGAGAAAGTTTTATGAAAACAGAGTCGGGCGACAGATTGTTTAATAAAACAAGCGAAGTAAAAGAAAGAACAACAGCTGTTGCAGGTGTTGTAGTTGATGAAAGTAATACACCCATACCCGGTGCAGTAGTAAGCATTGCAGAAACCGGTGAGGCAACTGTTACAAGTATGAATGGTGCGTTTAAGTTTACCAGTAGTGTGGTGCCGTATACAATTGTGGTGGAAGAACATGGTTATGATGTTTATGAAGAAGAAATGAACGATGATGCAACGAACATGCGTATTGTACTTACAGCAGCAACTGCAGATGGCTTTGGCGAAATAGGACAAGGAATGGTGATTGCCGATTTTTATTTGCCTTATCGCTGTTGTTCCGATTGCCCGCCGATACAATACATCGTAAACGAACCAGCAACGCCACCTGAAACACCAAATAAAGGACCGGTTGCCAATGCAGGCCCCGATCAAACAATTGTAGCGCCGTTAAATAAAATTTCATTAGACGGCACAGCATCAACCGATCCGGATGGTGTAATCACTTTCTATCAGTGGACTAAACTTTCAGGACCGGGAAGTCCATCGTTTACTACTGCAACAAGTTCAAGAACCGATGTGATCGATCTGCAGGAAGGAACCTACGAATTTGAATTAAGTGTTACGGACGATAAAGGATCCATTGCACGGGACTCTGCATTGGTAATTGTGTTACCGGCACCACCGGAACCGAATAAACCTCCGGTTGCTGATGCAGGGGCTGATCAATCTGTTGTATTATCATTTGCAACAGCTACAAGTTTTATTCTCGATGGAAGTAATTCAAAAGATGAAGATGGTAGTATCGTTGCATTCAACTGGTCGCCGGTTAGCGGACCAAATGCAATTATTGAAACAGCATCGCTTGTACAAACTGTTGTAAAAGTATTCCAGGTTGGTAAGTACGAGTTTCAGTTAAAGGTTACAGACAACGATGGCGATAGTGCCATCGACAATGTAATAGTTGAAGTAGTGCCTCCGGAAAATAAACCGCCGGTTGCTAATGCAGGTGCAGACAGGGCTGTGATCATTACAGCAACAAACCGTTCAACAACATTAGATGGAAGTGCGTCGAGCGATCCTGAAGGTGGAGCATTACAGTTTGAATGGAAGGCAATCAGTTTTCCTGCAGGAACAACAGCTCCTGTGTTCAACGATGCAAAACTGGAAAAACCAACCGTTAAAGGTATTGCTCCAGGTGCGTATGAATTTGGATTAACAGTTACAGATAATAAAGGTGCTTCTGCAACAGATACAGTTGTGTTGAAAGTTGAAATGCAGGATATCCCACAACAAAAAGTATGCGATTCGCTTGTGGATATAATCGGACAGTTCCGTGCATTGCCAAACGTTGATACGAATCGTTTCAGTCAGTTCAGAGAAGTCTTTCAATCATATTCCTCAGTTGAATCGTTCTTTAAGCTGTTAACCACTGTTGTAAATAAACCAACCGACGATCAGCTTGCGTTGTTTGCTGCAGAGCAAAGCGAAGCAATCATTGCAAGATGGTTAGCAGAACTGCATGGGATCATCACTAATCCGGATCGTGCAGTGTTACGCATACAGGCCCTGTTCCTTTATCGTGTATTAACCAGAGTGGCCATGTACATTGTTTGTATACAGAAAGAAGATTTTGATGTAGCAAAAGTGCCGATGGCCAGAACATTTACGGCAATAAGGGCACATGTAAAAGAATGGACAGCCCTGATTGCTGCCGGAAGTTTTTCTGCGAAAGATGTGGCAATGGTAAAAGAAATGGGTAACGACATGGAGAATGAATTTAACCGCACAACACAAAACGGTGAAGCAGCAACAAAACCAAAATATCTGAAATTGTTAAAGACAATCATTGATATGATCAAATCGGTATAATCAAATGCAGGAGCAACAAACACATATCATCAAAAAAGCCAGCCTCGATTTCATGTATCATGGAAAGGAGGATGGCTTTGCTTTGCAAAAAGAAGTAAAAGATTGGCTGCAGCAGTTCATGGATCAACTCAATACAGAACTGGAAAGTTATTGCAATGCCGATGCTGTAATTACACTGGATAAACTGCAGCTGAATGTAAATCTTCGGAACAAACAGTGGAAAGAAGAAGCAACGAAACAATTGCTTTTTCAGCTGAGAGACAAGTTACAGTTATACCGTTCGGGCTCTGTTGCTAAGGCTGGTTATAAAGAAGTAAAAGTTGTACAACATTTTGAAGAAGAATTTTTATTTTACTTAAAGCACGGCTTTACTTCCTGGAAAACAAGTGTTGAGCAAAAAGCGAATTGGTTTGAAAAAGTTGAGCAATTGTTCATACAACCGGATATTCAGTTTTTACAGCAGCTGCTTCAACTACTGAAACAAAATGATAATGGAATCGTTCGTTTAAAAGAAGCGTTGCCGGCTGCTGTTCAATTGAATTTGTTTCAACCATTGTTTAAAACAGATGAGCACTATCAACAGTATACAAATGATTTGCAGCTGCTCGTTGAAAACCTCAGCAGCAGCGCACAAATAAAAGAACTGTTGCTGAAAACAGCTTTGCAAATTGCCGGTAATTGGAAGGATGAAACTTTTATAGAATATGCAGCGGTTACTTTGTTTCAACAATTGCAGCAAACAGCAGCAATACAGCCCAAAAGTTTGCAGATAATTTCTTTTCAATCAAAACTGTTTAAAAAAGCGCAATCGCAAATAGCAAGAGCAGAAAAAAATGTACAGCAGATTGATGAACAAAAGCAGTCTTCATTTACCCGTAAACAATTAACAGATGAGGCTGCTTTAAACAAATTGTTGCAGGAAGAACAGCAGCATGAGCAAACAAGCATTGCAGAAGAGGGCATTTTTATTTCCAATGCCGGTCTTGTATTGGTAGCTGCTTTTCTTCCTGTCCTGTTTGCAAAAGTGAATATTACAGCAGAGAACGAACTGTTGCATGTAAGAGATGCTGTTTGTCTGCTGCATGTAATTGCAACAGGTGCTGTACCAAAAGACGAAACAGGGTTGGTGCTGCCAAAGATTTTGTGCGGACTGCATCCCTCGCAGGCACTTGAAGTAAGTGCGTTTACAGTAAGCGATATAATGAAAGAAGAAATAAACAACATGCTTGCTTCTGTAATTGAGTATTGGAATGTATTGGGCGATACATCTGTTGCAGGTTTACAGGAATCGTTTTTACAGCGAAACGGAAAATTGTTGTTACGTAATGGTGAGTGGATTTTGCAGGTGGAACAGCAACCCTATGATATGTTATTGCAGCATTTGCCGTGGAATATGTCAATGATACAGCTGCCGTGGATGAAACAGATGCTGAAAACAGAATGGTTTTATTAACTTAAAAATAAGCATATGAAATACCCAAACCGTTTAATTGAAGAAGGCGAACAGGATGCCAGAATTGTAAAAGCTATTCAGAAAAAATTAATGGAACTGCACATCGGCGATCTGCAGGGCACGGGAGTGTATGGTAAAAAAACAGTAAATGCTGTTAAACTGTTCCAGGCAACACATATGGATCAGAACGGGAATGCATTGGAGATCGATGGCAAAATAGGTTCGTTAACATGGGCTGCTTTGTTTGGCATAGAAAATATTGTTGTAACCGATGCTGCACCCAATGTGCTGCTTACAGAAACATTGAAAGTAGCCATTACGCAATTAGGCATTATGGAAAACCCGCCCGGCAGTAACAAAGGTCCTGAAGTGAATGCTTATCTGGCAAGTGTTGGTTTGCCGCCGGGTTTGTTTTGGTGTGCCGCATTTGTTTACTGGTGCTTCGATAAAGCAGCGGCAAATGTTGGTAAGAACAATCCATTGGTGAAAACAGGTCATGTAATGACACATTGGAATAAAACTGCAGGAAAGAAAATTACAACTGCAGAAGCTGTAGATAAACCATCGCTCATAAAGCCCGGTCATATTTTTATTTTAAACACAGGTGGCAGTGCAGGTCATACAGGTATTGTAGAAAAAGTGGAAGGCGGTATTATTCATACCATTGAAGGCAACAGTAATAACAGTGGCAGCAGGAACGGTATTGGCGTGTTTCGTTTGCAACGTAAAATTGCAAAAATCAACAGAGGGTTTATTGAATACAAATGATGCATGATTAGTGATGAGTATCCTCCGGCTTACGCCTTCGTTGGGCGGAGAAATAATAATTTAAAACCCACAATGTATGAAACAGCAAAGCCCGATACAGCAAACCAAAGTTGCTGAAACATTGAACCTGGATTATAAACCCAACAACGATGAGATATGGCTTGGGAAAAACCAGGATGTACTGCGTAATACAGTAGGCATCTTGGGTTTGCTTTTACCTGTGCTTATTTACTTTGGTCTAATGATCGACTGCGGACATAGTAAACCACTTGAGTCGATCAGTCATTATTATTTTACCAGGGTAGGAAGCGTGTTTATTATTGTTGTAAGCCTGCTTGCATTCTTTTTGATCATTTACAAAGGCAACAGGGAAATTGATTTTTGGGTATCTACAATTGCAGGCATCAGTGCATTGGTTGTTCTGCTTTTTCCTACCGGCGATATTCGTGCAGCTGAATGTACACAGGGACATAAGTTTATTGTAAATGGATTAAAAGCACCGGAAGCAAGAGAAACCCTGCACCTTGTTGCGGCAGCAATTTTTTTAACCAGCCTTGCAGTTATGTCGCTTTTTCTATTTCCTCATCCAAAAGATGTAACGAAAATGCAAAAGAAAAAACTACGCAATACGATTTACCGCATTTGTGGTGTGTTGATGTTGTTGTTTTTAGCGGTGTTGCTTTTTTGTTTTCTAACAAAGAAAACGAATACTGAGTGGTATTTCAATGCAAAAATTACTTACTGGATGGAAGCGTTGGCTGTATGGAGTTTCGGAATTTCATGGATGGTAAAAGGGTCAATCGTAAAACCAATTACCGGGTAATAAGTTCAGTTAATAATGTTCACATCTGCAGAAAAAACAACGAATGTAACTGTACAGCGGCAGCAACAGCAGCCGGTGCAGACCTTCTTTCGTAAAGCAGGTGAGGAAACATTTTTTGGAGCAAAAGAAAATGCATCGTTCTTCGGTTCACCGGTGCAGGCAAAGCTTTCGGTGAGCAGTCCAGATGATCCGCAGGAAAAAGAAGCCGATGCTGTTGCCGACCAGGTGATGCGTATGCCGGAACCATCTTCCGCTAAAGTTTCGGAGGATAAAGAAGAAAAAATTCAGGCCAAAGAAGAAGATGAACTGCAAACAAAATTGCAAAAACCTGCAATAGCTGTTCAACGCAAGTGTGCCGATTGTGAGAAGGAAGATAAAGTACAGACCAAGCTGTATCGCATGATTCAGCGAAGCGAAGACAGCAGTGCTTCTTTTGCAGATGATGCCGCAGGCGAAACAGCATCTGGTTACAATATCAACCGGAAAGAATTAGCATTACACAGCTCAGATATTATTCAATGCAGCGGCAGGGGCCCGCCCGCCAGTTCCCCCCAGGCAAATTTCGAGAGCACACTTTCTTCATCAAGAGGAAGCGGATCGCCATTGCCTGATACAACGAAACAATTTATGGAAACCCGTTTTGGTGCAGACTTTAGTGGCGTTCGCATTCATACGGGAAGCTATGCAGAAGGTTTAAGCAGTACAATACATGCCCAGGCTTTCACGCATGGTAACGATATCTATTTCAACTCCGGTAAATATTCTCCGCATACGGAGGCTGGAGGTACTTTGCTTGCGCATGAATTAACGCATACTATTCAGCAAGGTGCAAGTCGTTCGCATGCCGGTAATACAACAAGTGTTGCCACAAAACTCATTGCACGGAAGAACAGCATTCAACGCAGTGCTGCTGCCGTGCCTTCGCAATTAACCAATGCGGTTACAAAAGCAAAAACAGTAGAAGGAAAGATTGATGCCAATAAACCGCAGGCCGATGGTAACCGTACCGGTTATGAACATCTCATCGATATTTTCAAAACAACATTTGGTGCAGATAAGATCATCAGTGGAGGTGGAGGTTCTGCAGTAGAAGGTGCTGTTGCCGAACAGGATATTAAAAAGAAACGGGAAACCACCGGAATGATCGTTGATAAAACAACGGTTACAACCGCTAATGCTGTTCCTAAAACAACAACAGGTAAACGTGATGCGATGCCAAGCTGGTGTGGCATATTCGTGTTTTGGGCCTTGAACAAGAGTGGTGTGCCTATGCCAAAATGGAAACTGGGCGAACGAATGATTAAGCCGGAAGCGGCACGTGCTCCCGGTACGCAACCATTACCGGGCGATATAGCATATCGCAATGCATATTCGCATTATGCAATTGTTGAAAGTGCAAATGGCGGAACGGTTACTACTGTAAATGGTAATACAGCCGGTGAAGATAATCTGGGTGGACAGGTGCAAACAAAAGATCATCCAATGAGTGAGTGGACGGCCTTCTTTGATCCGTTACAGATTATGCAGGGGCCATTAGGAACAGGTGAAGCCCAGGCTGTTGATACAAAACCAAAAACATTGGCAGAGATAAGAGAAGCTGCAAAAAAATTACAACGCAAAGAAGAAGGCGATGATGAACAACAGCTAAACGATGCATCAACTGAAGTACAGGCAAAAACAGAATTAAGTAACTGGACGGTTGATGCAGGTGGAAGCTTGCAAACAACAACTGCTGTGCAAAAAGCAACGGATGAAAAAGAGTTGCAAAAGAAAGAAGAGCATGAACAGGAGGAAGAAGTACAGCAGAACAGTTTGGAACATGGCATACAGAAAAAAGAGGCAAATGAATATGAGCAGGAAACTGCTGTATTAAACAGTGAGTCGCAAGGTTCATCTGCACAACAAATTATTCAATCAAAAGAAGAAGGAACAAACAGTTCTTTGATAAGTAACGAAGCACCTGTTGATGAAATGCAAACGGTGCAGGATCGTGGCCCGCCATCAATACAATGTAAAACAGAAGAAGAGGATGTTGTGCAGCGCTCGGTAATTGATGATGCATTATCGCACACCAGTCTTTCTGAGCTGGCAGGTTGCTTGGGTATTGATGTAAATGAAATATCCATTTGCCTGTTACGCAAAGCAAGCCAGATTGCAATGTACATACCGGGCTATAAAGCGTTGCGTGTTGTATTGGGTCGTGATCCGATTTCGCATGATGAAGTAGAACGCAATGGACATAACCTGTTGGATGCTGCGTTTGATATTATGCCGTTCGGCAATCTCATCAAACAAAAACTGCAGGAAGAAGAACTACTCGACCCTGCTGCTGCATGGATCGATACGAAGATTGCAGGACTTGAAACAATTGTAAACGATCTGTTCAGCGAGTTCGATCAGTTCTGGAATGGCATTGAGTTTGGCCTGGATATGTCGCCAATGGGTGTGTTGCGTGATGGAGCCAATATTGTATTGCGGTTCATCAACAACATTATTTCGTTTGCAGAAAATGCGGCGAAAGAAATTCTGGAAATGATCAAGAATGCATTGCTCAATGCTATTGTTGATTTCATTAAAGAAAACACAACGGCGTATCCGTTGCTTACAGTGATATTGGGCGAAGACCCTGTAACCAAACAGGAAGTTGAACGCAACGGTACCAATATCCTCAATGCAATTCTTGAGTTAGGAGGCGAAGAAGGTATACAGCAACGTACGCAAATGCAGGAAACAGGTACGTTCCAGAAAGTGGTGGCGTATATCGATGAAGGTATTGCTGTGTTTGGCAATTTGTACAATACCATTGTGCAGAACTTCAGCAACATCTGGGATATGGTTACCATCGAGGCGTTGATGAACCCTGTTGAAACCTTCCGCCGTATCTACAACATTTTTGCCGACCCTGTTGCGCAGGTGCTCGACTTTATGCGTCGTGTTGCCATTGAAATTCTCAAGCTTATTAAAGAAGCGTTGATGCAACGCCTCAGTGCCTGGGCAAGAACAGTAAGAGGCTATTCGCTTGTAACAGTCATCATAGGAAGAGATCCGTTTACAAACGAACTCGTTCCGTTTACAATGGAGAATGTAATTAAAGGATTCTTCAGTTTAATGGAAGGTGGCGAAGAGCAGTACAACCAGTTGAAAGAAAGCGGAGCAATTGATCGAACAGTCGCCAAGATCAATGCAGCCGTCCGGCGATTGAATATGACACCTGCAGCTATTGTGCAGTTGTTTATCGATTTGTGGAATTCGTTCAGCATAAGCGATCTGATGGACCCCATCGGCTGCTTCAGAAGAATACTCGATCAGTTTGGCGCACCGATTGGCAGATTGATTGCTTTCATTGTTGAGATAGTGAAAATTGTTGTTGAAGCTATTTTGATTGTGATGAACTTTCCGTTCGATCTCATCAACAACATCATTGCAAAAGCAATGCAGGCTTTTGATCTCATCAAACGTGATCCTGTTGCGTTCTTAAAGAACCTTCTTCGTGCAATCAAAGAAGGGTTCATGCAGTTCTTTGATAATATTCTTACGCATTTGTTTAACGGATTGAAGCAATGGTTCCTTGGTGAAGTACAGGCCGCAGGTATTCCGATACCAACCGACTTTACAGTAATGGGTATCATTAAATGGTTGCTGGCAGTGCTGGATATTACTATGGAAAAGATCTGGAAGAAACTGGAAGAACGTATTGGAAAACCAAAGGTGGATAAGATCAAAAAAATGATTGATACAGCCGAACGTGTAGCGAATGCTGCAGGCGAAGCTTACCAGTTTATGAAAGATGTGCAGGAACGTGGTTTTATGGCGGTGATGATTGAAAAAGTGAAAGAACAATTGAGTAATGTATGGGAAATGGTGCTCGATGCAGTGAAGAGTTTTGTGATGGATCAGATCATTAAAAAAGTAACAACCAAGTTGCTGAGTATGCTCGATCCTACGGGCATTATGGCCGTGGTAAACAGCGCAATTGCATTGTACAAAGCAATTCAGTCGTTTATTAAATACCTGCGGCAAATGCTGGAGATCGTTAATTCATTTGTTGAAGGAACATTGCAGATAGCACAAGGTGCAACTAAAAATGCGGCCGACTTTTTAGAAGGTGCATTGGCACGTGGCATTCCGATCGTTATTGGTTTCCTTGCCAACCAGGTAGGATTGAATTTGAGTGAACGGCTGAAGGAAGCGTTAGAGATCGTTCGTGAAAAAGTTGATAAAGGGTTGACATGGGTAATTGATAAGGTTGTGGTAATTGTTGAAAAGATCGTAAGCTTTGGTAAGGCGGTTGTGGCATCGCTTGTAAACTGGTGGAAGGGTAAAAAAGAATTTACAGGCGGCGATGGTAAACATCATGAAGTATTCTTCGAAGGTGAAGGAGAGAGCGCTGTGCTGATTATTAAGAGTGATCCAACACCATACACAAACTTCTTAACGAATTATGAGAAAGAATTGGGCGATGCAGCTTCTGAAGAAGTAACTGTTGATGGAAAGAAAATGACCAGGAGCCAGGTAATTGCTGCAGCAAAAGTGGTGGCAAACGATATTGAAACAGAGAAACGTAAAAAAATAGAAACTTATCCCGGTGCTGATGAAAAAGAAAAACAAACAAGCAAAGCCGGAGAAATTGATAAACTGTTAACCAAGCTTGCTGCAGTTTCAGTTCCATTATTCGGCGAAGCAAAAGATAAACCAAAGGACAATGAAATTATTGTGCCCGCAGGAGCCAATACAAACGACTTTGCAACATCGCAGGAAGCGAAGATGATCTGGAAAACAAACAAGGTTACCGGTAATGGCTCGGGGCCCGATACAAGTGCTAAACATTCGGTTTATGATAAGATCGATTTCAGACAGAAAGGCAATGGCAGTTACTACATACGTGGTCATCTCATTAACGATAATCTTGGCGGACCGGGAAAATGGAATAATATGACAGCATTATCACGCACAGCTAATCATGAACACGAAGGAAAAGTAGAAAGTAAAGTGAAAGCTGCATTTGATGCAGGAGCTGTTGTGCGTTATAAAGTTGTTGCATCGGGTAATCAGAATGTGAAGAAAGCTACGATGGCAGATAAAGATAAGTTTACCAAGATCGGCGATTTTGCTGCTGCCTTCCCGTATCTCGAAAAAATAACAGAAGCAGAATCGCATGTTCCAACAACAATTACCTGCGAAGCATATACCATGAAGAAGAAAGGCGAAGCATGGGAAGATGATAAGAAGATCGTAACAGATACCATTACATTCAGCGTAGGCGATTATAGTGATTACGAAATTGGTGCATTGGGTGGATCGGTTACATTGGATCTTACCAAGCTTAAAACAGAAGCAGCAACATCAGACAAAACATTTGTACAGTTTAAAGCGCAGGATAAGATACATGAAAACAGCATTCAGCTATTAGATGCTGCCCAGTTGGCCGAACTTGAAAAAGTGTTTATTGAACGGGATAGAGAAAAATCGAAGAAAGACGAGTTAGACAGAATAAGTAAAATGACTACAGCCGATGATATTACAACCTGGGCATCGTTTACAGCAGGAAGGAGTTTTTATACCATTAAAACAGATGCTGCTTACAGCGATGTGGAGAAAGCATTTGAAACAACGCAAACAGGGTTACGTAACGGAGCAATTCTTGCAGCTAAAACAAAAGTTGCAGGAGCTGCACCCAATGCATTTGTTTCTGTTTTATGGCAGGCATTTAAAGTAAGTGAGAAAATTAATTTCAAAGCAAGTGCAGATGAAACAACTGAGATTGGAAAAATAGAAACCGAATTCAGAAAAAAACAATAACAGCAAATTATATGAAACCTTCTATCTACCGTCGTGTACGACGCAGAGCAACACACGACACAACAGTTGCAAAAAAAGAAAACAAACAGGAACAGGGTTTCTTTGCAGGCCCTTCGTCCGAACATTTCTTTCAGCCTGTTGCGCAGGTACAACGTAAATGCGATAAATGCGAAGAAGAAGACAAAAAAGTGCAACGTGTTACGGATAAAAAAGAGGAAGAGAAGCTGCAGAAAAAAGAAGACTTGTCATCCAAAACTTCGGCGAAGGAGGAAGAGAAAAAAGACGAGAAGCTGATGAAGAAAGAAGGTGAAAAGGAAGAAGATAAAAAACTGCACAAGAAAGATGCAGGCGGAGCAGGTAATGGGTCTGCAACATCATCTTACATTCATTCACTAAATGGGAAAGGAACAACATTACCGGTAACAGCACAGCAGTTTTTTGCAACACGTATGGGTTACGATTTCAGCAACGTAAAAGTACATACCGATAAAGAGGCGCAGCAATCGGCAAAAGATGTAAATGCGAAAGCTTATACTATCGGTAATAACATTGTGTTTAACGAAGGACAGTACAATACAGAATCAACTGAAGGGAAAACGTTAATGGCGCATGAACTTGTGCATGTCATTCAGCAAAATGAGCAGGATGCTGTTTTTAGAAAAGGAGAGGAAGAAGAAGCCGAGCCCGAATGCACTGCAGGTTCTGTTGACCTTGAAGGCGAAACAAACGCTACTTATAAAAAGGGAGCAGGTACTGCAAAGAATGAAGTAACAAAGAAGAGCAAAAACTGTGATGGTTGTGGAGACGATTCCTGTGTATCAATTACAGGTACGCTTAAAGTTCCGTACAGTGTTGCAACAAAAGTGAACCTGCCTGCTGTTCCAACCGATCTCACCCCCTGTCAGCAGGATCGTGTAAGAGCAGCAATTAATGGCCCGTTAACCGTTCATGAACAAAAACACGTAGATGCATTTAATACATTTAACGGTACAGCTTCGTTGCCTATTAACTACCAGGGATGTTCCGAAAATTATGTAACCTACCAGGAAGGATTGGCTGAAGCAGAATATGAACGCCGGAAAACAATAGCCGATGCAAAAAGTGCAGCATTAGATCCGTTCTCTATACCTGTAGATCTTTGTTGTAAAGACAAACCCAAAAAATAAATTGTATTTTGTTGTATGCTTTACACCTTACATAAAAACATCAACACATCGTTTGCACTTGAATCGGCTTTAACTGATTTAAAGAAGATTATTGCGCATCGGCTGCAAACACATTTTAATGAGCAGTATGTTCACTTTCACGATTGGCTGGAACAACAGTTCAACGGCGCACTTTACAAGCAGGACATCAAACAATATTTTCCTCAACTACAGCATACTGATGAATGGATCATTTTAATGCTGGCAGTAGTGCCACACATAAGTCCTAATTTTTTTGAATCGGTAATACAGGAACAATTACCCAATGGTGGCGATTTTCCAGAGTTTGGTGGTGTAAAAGCAACCAATCATCGCAGCATGTTGCCAACCGGCGAAACAGTGCAGTTTGTATTGGCCGGTGCAAATACCGAAGAGCGTTTGCGCATTCATCAATACTTCGCCGAAGATCATTTCTTTTTTAAACAAAACATTCTTTGGCTCGAACCGGTTAAGGAAGGTGAGCCGGTAATGAGTGGCCGCATTATTCTTGCACAGGATGTAATTGATAAAGTATTGTTGCATAAAGAAACAACACCACGTTTCGGATTGGATTTTCCTGCCAAGCGAATAACAACGGAAATGAACTGGAACGATATTGTACTCAACAATCAAACCGCCGAACAGGTAAAAGACATCAGCACCTGGTTGCAGCATCATCATTTATTACACGAAGATGAAAACCTTAAACGAAAAGTGAAACCAGGTTATCGTGTGTTGTTTTACGGTCCTTCGGGTACAGGTAAAACATTAACGGCTGCATTGATTGGTAAGGAGTTTCAGAAAGAAGTGTATCGTATCGATCTCAGCCAGGTTGTATCAAAATTCATTGGCGAAACAGAAAAGAATCTGGAGAATGTTTTTCGCCGTGCAGAATCGAAGAACTGGATCTTGTTTTTTGATGAAGCAGATGCCTTGTTTGGTAAGCGTACCAACGTACAATCATCGCACGATAAATATGCTAACCAGGAGGTAAGTTATCTGTTGCAGAGAGTGGAAGATTATCCGGGTCTGCTCATTCTTGCATCTAATTTTAAATCAAATCTCGACGATGCATTTCTTCGCCGCTTTCATGCAGTTATTCATTTCCCGATTCCTAATTCTGCCGAACGGTTAATGCTTTGGCAAAAAGCCATGCCTGCTTCTTTAACTACTGATGAAACGGTAAATCTTCAGGAGCTTGCCAAGCAATACGAAATGAGTGGGGCCTCCATTCTCAATGCGGTACAGTTTGCTACACTTTCGGCCTTTGCAGCCAACAGCCGTACTCTTACAAAAGCATTGTTGCTGGATGGTATCCGTAAGGAGTATATGAAAGAAGAGAAATCTTTATAATCTTCTCCGCTCATCATTTAAGCTTTTCCAAACAGGATTTTTAAGGATATTTACCGCTCAAATTTTGAGCATGAAGAAAATTGTTTGGACGATGGCTGCTCTTATGGCCATGTTTACAGCACTTGCCCAGCCAAACCGTTGGCAGCAACGTGTAAAGTATGTAATGGATATTAATATGGATGTAACAACTAACCGTTACTCAGGAAAACAAAAACTGGAATACACAAATAATTCGCCCGACACATTAGATAAACTATTTTATCATTTGTACTGGAATGCTTTTCAGCCAAACAGTATGATGGATACCCGCAGCCGTGAGCTTGGTAAAAAGAATTTGCCGAATGGCCGTGCCGATTGGGATGCACGTGTACGGGATCGCATCCTTAATCTTAAAGACGATGAAATTGGTTACCAGAAAGTCAAGGTACTCAAATTGAATGGTGTCGTTCAACAAACGATTGACCATGAAACAATACTGGAAGTAAAACTCAGTAAGCCCATTTTGCCTAAGCAAAAAGTTGTGTTGGAAATGGAATGGGATGCACAGGTTCCTTTACAGATACGCCGTAGCGGAAGAGATGCTGCCAATGGTGTAAAATTTTCAATGAGCCAATGGTACCCGAAATTATGCGAATACGATAACGATGGCTGGCATCCCAACCCTTACATTGCCCGTGAGTTTTACGGGGTATGGGGCGATTTTGATGTAAACATTACCATCGATAAAAATTACATCATCGGCGGTACGGGTTATTTAACCAATGCCAATCAAATAGGTTATGGTTACGAAGCATCAGGAGTAAAAGTTGTTCGCCCTGCCGGCGATAAACTTACATGGAAATTTACGGCACCCAACGTACACGATTTTATGTGGGCTGCCGATGCAGAGTACAAACATCTTACACGGCAGGTAAGTGGTGGCAGAACCATTCATGTATTGTACAATTACAAACCGAATGATGCAAAGAATGATGAGGCATGGCAGAAAGTTGCCGATGCTGCTGTAATTGTATTGCCGTTTATTGAAAAGAATTTTGGTGCTTATCCTTACAAACAATATTCGTTTATACAAGGTGGCGATGGTGGTATGGAATATCCAATGGCTACTTTGTTAAACGGTCCGGGTGTTGGTACCGTTTTTCATGAGTGGATGCATACCTGGTACCAGATGCTGATGGGCACCAACGAAAGTTTATATGCATGGATGGACGAAGGCTTTACCGATTATGCAACAGGGCTTGTAAACTATTATTATAATACCGAGCTTGCAAAACAAAACGGAACTGTTTATACCGATGATAAATTGCCGAAGTATAATTCCGGCAGCTATACCAGCTATTTTAATCTTGCTAAAAGCGGATTGGAAGAGCCATTAACCACACACGCCGATCATTTCAACACCAACTATGCTTACTCAAGCGCAGCTTACTCAAAAGGCGCTGTGTTTATTGCACAGCTTGGTTATATTGTTGGCGCACAGGTAAGAGATAGTGTTTTACTTGAGTATTACAGGCAATGGCGTTTTAAACATCCTAATGTAAACGACTTTATGCGTGTGGCGGAAAAAGTAAGTGGTTTGCAGCTCGACTGGTATAAAGAATATTGGGTGAACAGTACCAAAACCATCGATTATAAAATTGACAGTTTGTGGGAAGAGGGAGGCAAAACAAAAATCAGTATTATGCGATTAAAAGAAATGCCCATGCCGATCGATCTGGTGCTTACGTTTAAAGATGGCACACAGCAATTGCATTATATACCTGCTTACTTAATGTTTGGTGCAAAGCCTGCAGAAGACAATACAGCACGTGTTGTGCATCCTGCATGGAAATGGACACACCCCACTTACATTGTTGAATTTGATAAACCATTGCGTGATTTGAAAGTTGCAGAAATTGATCCTACGCAACGCATGGCCGATATGGATCGTAAAAACAATAAGCTGGAATTGAACTGGTAGATGGAGGGATCGTGAGTAGTGAGTTGTGAGTAGGGTGAGGGCTGATGATTTCTTTCAGTATTTAAAAATAACAAAGCGGCTGTTCGGTAACGGGCAGCCGCCTTTATTTTGTGAATAGTGCTTGCTTTCCGTAGCTTTTGCGAAGGAGAGAATAGTGAATGACGAACTGTAGTCGTCTGTCGACTATCGACCATGGTCTCTTACAAAAAAAGGTGCTTAAAAAAGCACCCTCTTTATTACTCTTGATGTTGATCTATCGACCATAAAATTTATTTACGGCTTCTACACGGTTGTTAACGTGCAGCTTTTCGTAAATATGGTATACGTGCTTGCGTACAGTTTCAGGGCTGATGTCAAGTTCGTTACCGATTTCTTTATAAATTTTTCCCTGTGCCAGTTTTTCCAGCACGGCTTTTTCTTTCTTGGTTAATACAGATGTTTCTTCATTATCGCCACCGGGTAAAACTGCTTCAACAACCGGCATATCTTTAAATGCATTTACCACTTTCAATGCAATCTGGCTGCTCATGGGTGCGCCACCATCAACCAACTCACCAATAGCATCTAATAATTTAGAAGGTGAAGATTTTTTCAGAATATAACCACTTGCGCCTGCACGGAGTGCATCAAAGATCTTTTCATCTTCTTCATATACTGTACACATCATGTACAATATATCAGGATGCTGGGGCTTCAGTTCTTTTACAAGATCAATACCGTTGGTAGAACCAAGTCCAATATCCATCAGCACAACATCGGGACTAACAAGCGGAATTTTTACCAGGGCTTCTTCACCGGAGGAAAATGAACCGACCAGTACGCAGTTATCACTTAATTCAATGATCTGCTCTAATGCCTGGCGGATGTCTGTTACATCCTCTACTATACACACAGCAATTTTATTCATAGTGCAAAGTTGTTGATTTTGAACAAGCAGAGAAATACCACAAAGTGGTAGTATTTAAGGGAAACAAGTGTTTAATGCTACATGAAAACTACTGCTTTTCACTCAACGTTTTACTGCCAGCACATATTTCTCTTTAAAAAAATCTTCGGTAAACAGCTGTTCAATTTCCCAAACAAGGGGGTGCAGGCCGCTTTCATGTATTTCCTGTGTAAGATCGCCACCCTTCAAACAAATAAGCCCGCCATAGATGGGCTCGTCAAAAGCAGTAGCCGCTTTGCCCTGTCCTTTTGCTTTTAAAATTGGAACACTCCAGCGCCAAAGATCTTTTAAAGGAGCTACTGCACGACTAACCACAAAATCGAACTTGCGGTCTTTAATTTCTTCGGTACGGGTGTGCTGTGTAGTTATATTTTTTAAACCAACAGCGGCTGCCACTTCACGTACAACGTTTAGTTTTTTGTTGATGCTGTCGGTTAAATGAAACTGTACTTCGGGAAAAAAGATTGCCAAAGGGATGCCGGGAAAACCCCCACCTGTTCCAAGGTCGCATATTTGTGTGCCGGGCTGAAAATCAAAAACAGCGGCAATGCTTAACGAATGCAATACATGTTTTTCGTAAAGGCTGTCGATGTCTTTACGTGAAATAACATTGATCTTTTCGTTCCATTCGGTATATACAGCCTGCAGTTGTTGCAGCTGCTGCAGTTGCCCCGCAGAAAAGTCGGCGAAATATTTGGTTACTACTTCCAATTGTTACCCGGTTTTTTAAATAAAGTATTTGCAAAGAAAAGATAATAAAACCATTGCCAGATGTCGAGCAAAGGATAGAGCCAGACCAAATCTTTTTCATCCAGCTTTTTCATACTCTTACTGTAAACGATACCCTGTATAATTAAACGGAAGGCAAATACGCTTAATGCTATCCACCAGCAATAAAATACTGCAGCAACAACCAGCAAGGGATAAAATAAAAAATGTGCAGCTGCATACAAACCCAGCCAGAATTTATGTTTGGATTTGTAATGTTTACTGGTACTGTAATGCCTTGTTTTCTGACTGCGCCATTGTACCCAGCTTGTTTTAGGTTCGGAATAAGTAAATGCTTCGGCATCAACCACAATCGCTGTATTGGTCTTGGTTGCTACTTTATTAATAAACAAATCATCATCGCCACCCGGCAATTGGTTGTGCGATGAAAAACCTTTATTACGAAAAAACAATTCTTTGCGGTAAGCAAGGTTGCGGCCCACACCCATGTACGGCATACCGGCTAAAGCATAAGAGAAATATTGCAGTGCAGATATAAAGGTTTCGAAACGGATGAGTTTATTCAACAGGCCCGGCTTTTTGTAATAAGCACCATAACCCAATGCAATTTCTTTTCCGTTGCTGAAAGCATCCTGCATTAGTTCGATCCAGTTTTTTCCTGCTGGTTTACAATCGGCATCAGTAAGCAACAACAGCTCATACTTCGATTCTTTGATGCCCATCGACAAAGGGAATTTTTTTCCCTGGATCAATCTTGCTTCCTGCTTCAGCTCAATAGGGCGCAGGTTGCGGAAGGGTTTTGATAAATACTCCAGCACATATTTACTGTCGTCGAACGAATTATCGTTTACCGCCACAACTTCAAACGTGCTTTTATAATCCTGCTGCAATACTTCAGGCAGGTTGTCGGCGAGGTTCTGTGCTTCATCTCTTGCACATACAATTACCGATACCGCATGCTGCATCGAACTTTCACGCTTTGGTTTTTTATAAAAAGCAAAACGACTGAAGAAGTACAGGTAGTAAAACAGCTGCACAGCGGTTATTACACAAAAAACAAGGAAGACGATTTCGGGCCAAGACACACTCATAAGCAGCTGCGAAAATAAGATAAATGTAGCCGATAGCTGTTAGTCTTTAACCGATAGTTGTACAGGCATTGTCAATTGTTCGCTACGCTCATATTTTTTACCACAAAGGCACAGAGATGCAGAGGTGTTAGGAATTGGTTTTTGAGTTTTGTTTTACTTCCTGGTTGCCGGTTTCCTGCTTCTTGTTCGTTCAGCCTTTCGCCTTGTACCTTTTTCCCTTGGATTTACTTCTTGATTACCGGTTTCTTGTTCCATGAGCCTTTTTTGGTTTTTCTATCTTCCTTAACTTAGAACACAAGAATAACGTTTATGGCAACAGCACAGCAAAACATGGAACGGGTGTTTAAAATGTCGTTTGCAGGATTATACCCGATGTACATACAAAAGGCAAACAAAAAAGGACGTACACAAGAAGAGGTGGATACTATTCTTTACTGGCTTACGGGGTACAACGAAAAGACCATGCAAAAGCAGATGGAGAAGAAGGTGAGCCTTGAAACTTTTTTTGATGAAGCGCCGAAGCTGAACCCCAATGTTCATCTGATTACCGGTGTGGTTTGTGGTTGCCGGGTGGAAGAAATTGAGCATCCGTTGATGCAGAAGATCCGTTACATGGATAAGCTCATTGATGAACTTGCGAAAGGGAAAGCGATGGAGAAGATATTGAGGAAGTAGCGAGGGAAGAATAATGAGTGACGATTAACAGCTGTAAACTTGTATTGGGTTTGAACTATCGTGCAATATCAGTTATGGGTTACGTTTAATTTGTTAAAGGTGAGTGACCGAGCAATCAACCAGTTGTGGTCTTTCATCAGTCGTCTGTCGTCTATTCCTCATTTTCCTATCGGTTCACAACTATTAGCTATCGGCTATCTTTGCGCTCTTATGGCCGCATTACAGTTTCAGTTACAGTATACCGATACACAGTCGAAAGCAAGAGCAGGGGAAATCACTACCGATCATGGAACCATTCAAACACCCATCTTTATGCCGGTGGGTACCGTGGGTAGTGTAAAATCGCTTACCGTAGAACAGTTGAAGCGTGAGGTAAAAGCAGAAATCATTCTCGGTAATACCTATCACCTGTATTTACGCCCCGGAACTGATGTGCTGGAAGCTGCAGGTGGGTTGCACAAATTCAACGGATGGGATAAGCCAATCTTAACTGACAGTGGCGGCTACCAGGTTTTTTCACTGGCAGGTAACCGTAAGATCAAAGAAGAAGGCGTGGTATTTCAAAGTCATATTGATGGAAGCAAGCATTTGTTTACACCGGAAAATGTAATGGATGTGCAGCGTAGCATTGGTGCTGATATTGTAATGGCCTTTGATGAATGCCCGCCATACCCCAGCGATTACAAATATGCCCATAAGAGCATGGAGTTAACGCATCGCTGGCTGGATCGTTGCATCAAACATTTCGCCAGCACACCCGATAAATACGGTTACACACAAAACCTCTTTCCCATTATTCAAGGCAGTACGTATAAAGATCTGCGCAAAGCATCTTCGCAATTTGTAGCCAATACCAATCTTACCGGTTGTGCTATTGGTGGTTTAAGTGTGGGCGAGCCCGAAGAAATGATGTATGAGTTTACAGAATTGTGTTGCGATGAATTGCCAACGCAAAAGCCCCGTTACTTAATGGGCGTTGGTACGCCGTGGAATATTTTAGAATGTATTGCATTGGGTGTAGACATGTTTGATTGTGTAATGCCCACCCGCAACGGACGTAATGCCATGTTGTTTACAAGCAAAGGCGTCATCAATATCGATAATAAAAAATGGGAGAAAGATTTTTCGCCACTGGATGATGGTATTGATTGTCACATCAGCAATTATTACAGCAAAGCTTATCTGCGGCACCTCATTAAAGCAAAAGAAATTACCGGCTTAACGTTGGCAAGCGTACATAACCTTGCATTTTATTTGTGGCTGGTAAAAGAAGCACGCAAACATATTCTTGCAGGCGATTTTACCGGCTGGAAGAATGAAATGGTTCCTGTACTGAAAACAAGATTGTAAAAGATACGATTGTGCTATTGTTAATTTGATAAGGAAGCGTAGTGATCGTATTGTTTTTAACTAAACAAAAAGTACCTTTTGCTGACTAATTTTATTATACGTGAAACGAATTGCCAGTTTTATTGCCATATGTTTTATTGGGGCCTGTTCCCATTCTAAACAAATACAAATCCAGCAAACGATCTTTTCATCAAAAGAAGATGAAGCCATTTTTACTGATGTGCAACGTGCAACATTTCAGTATTTCTGGGATGGTGCTGAGCCGACAAGCGGGTTGGCAAGAGAACGTTTTCATGCAGATAATGTGTATCCGCAAAACGATAAACATGTTGTAACAAGCGGCGGTGCAGGTTTTGGCGTTATGGCCATACTTGTTGGTATTGAACGGGGTTTTATTACAAGAGATGAAGGAAGACAACGTTTGGAAAAAATTGTTCAGTTTTTAGAAACAGCCGATCGCTTTCATGGTGCATGGCCGCATTGGTGGAATGGTGAAACAGGAAAAGTAAAACCTTTCAGCCGTTACGATGATGGTGGCGATCTTGTGGAATCTTCGTTTATGATACAAGGCCTGCTTTGTGTACGGCAATATTTCCAAACAGGATCTTCAACAGAAAAAGCATTGGCAACACGTATCGATAAACTCTGGAAAGAAGTGGAGTTCGATTGGTATCGCAATGGAAAGAACGCATTGTATTGGCACTGGAGCCCCAACCATGCATGGCGAATGAATTTTGCAGTGGATGGTTACAACGAATGTTTAATTATGTATGTGCTGGCAGCATCATCGCCTACACATGGGGTGCCTGCAGAAGTGTATCATGAAGGATGGGCGAAGAACGGCAAGATCAATGAACTGCCTGCAGGTTACGACGGTATTCAACTAACAATGAATCATCACAACAAAGAAGGAGCTGCAGGTCCTTTGTTCTGGGCGCATTATTCGTATCTCGGTCTCGATCCACGTGGATTAAAAGATAAGTATGCCGATTACTGGCAACACAATGTTGGGCATGCAATGATCCATTATCGCTGGTGTGTAAATAATCCGAAAGGTTATAAAGGTTATGGTGCAGACAGCTGGGGTTTAACATCGAGCTATTCGGTGAAAGGATATGCTGGCCATGCGCCAAGCAAAGAAAATGATCTTGGTGTTATCTCTCCAACAGCAGCATTATCATCGTTCCCTTACACACCTAAGGAATCGATGGCTGCTATGAAAAACTGGTACAGTAATAAAAAAGATAAACTGTTTGGCGTGTATGGTTTTTATGATGCCTTCAGCGAAACAGCCAATTGGTATCTGCCGCATTATCTTGCAATTGATCAGGGTCCCATTGTTGTAATGATGGAAAACTACCGAAGCGGATTGCTTTGGAATTTGTTTATGAGTTGCCCCGAAATAAAAGATGGCTTAAAGAAACTCGGATTTGAAAGTCCGCATATAAAAAAATAAAACAAACAACGTAGGAGTTCATTATTTGTTAATGCTGTAACGAACATTACGCAGCTAATTTTGCCGCATGTTGTATTGCACTGAACAAATGGCCTGCTTAATAAAATGATGAAGCATTTAAGTTTAGCAATCGGGTTATTGTTTGTGTTCTTTGCAAAAGCACAAACGCAGGATTTAAGTCTGTACCAAAAACAATGGTTTATACAGTATGGCGATACATTGCCGTATCGCATTTTGTTACCGGAAAACTATGATGCAACTAAAACCTATCCACTCGTTTTGTTTTTACACGGAAGAGGAGAGAGTGGTAACGATAACGAGAAACAATTAATGCATGGTGCCAAACTGTTTTTGCAGGACAGCATCCGTAAAAAATATCCGGCCATTGTTGTGTTTCCGCAATGTTCGGCAACAAGTTACTGGAGTAATGTGCAGGCTGTAACAAGCGACAGCAAAACAGGTAAACGTAGTTTTTATTTTGTACCCGATGGAGAACCCACAACACAATTACGTTTAGTAATGAGTTTACTCGATAACCTGCAGGTACGTTACCGCATTCAGAAAAAGCAGGTATATGTAATGGGTTTATCGATGGGTGGTATGGGTACGTTTGAACTGGTACGACGTAAACCCAACCTCTTTGCAGCAGCAGTACCTATTTGCGGTGGTGCAAATCCTGCAACGGCAGCACAACTGGTAAAAACAAAATGGTGGGTGTTTCATGGTGGAAAAGATGATGTGGTGTTGCCTGCGTTTTCGCAAAAAATGGTAGAGGCATTAAAGCAACAAAAAGCATCGGTGAAGTTTACATTTTATCCGGATGCCAATCATAACAGCTGGGATGCCGCATTTGCAGAACCGCAACTTCTGCAGTGGTTGTTTCAGCAACGCAAACAATAATCATTCAATAAAGAAACGATCAAGTGAAACGCTTTAGTTACAGTCTTTGTCTTTTATTCTGCTTATCCTGTACAGCAACAAAACAATCAACAAAAAAAACAAACTTTGCTGCCAACCCTGTGGTGGCACATCGTGGTGCATTTAAGTTGAACCTGCTGCCCGAAAATTCCATTGCTTCGTTGAAGGAAGCTATCCGGTTAAAATGCACCGGATCGGAATTTGATATTCGCATGACGGCCGATGATTCACTCATCATCAACCACGATCCGCATTTTAATAAACTGGAAATTGAAAAAGTTACATATGCAGCGTTGATGCAGTTTAAACTTTCAAATGGCGAATCCTTGCCAACATTGCAGCAATACCTTGAGGCCGGATTAACCAACAATACAACTACACGTTTGATCCTTGAAATAAAACCTTCAGGCATCAGTAAAGAAAGAGGCAAACGCATTGCCGAAAAAGTTGTGCAGCTGGTAAAACGCCTGCATGCTGAACCGATGGCCGTGTACATCAGTTTCGATTACGATATTCTGCTCAAGATCCGTGAGCTGGATGCAACAGCCATTCTGCAATACCTCGAAGGCAATAAATCGCCTGCGCAGGTAAAGGCCGATAAGATCGATGGCATCGATTATCATTACTCTTTTTTTCAAAAGAACCCGCAATGGATCAGCGAAGCAAAGCAAAACGGTATTGCATTAAATGCATGGACGGTGAACGACAGTACCACGATAAGCTGGTTGCTGAAAGAAGGCTTCGACTATATTACAACCAATGAGCCGGAGTTGTTGTTTCGGCTGCTGAAGAAATAAGCAACTGTTGTGCGTATAATTTTACCGGTCGTTTTGCAGAAAGCGACCGGTTTTTATTTCTAACACTTCTTTTCCAAAATCTGCCCTTACTTTGCAGCCATCAATGAAAATTCTCGACTGGTACATATTAAAGTCGTTTTTAAAGACGTTCTTTTTCCTGCTCCTCATCTTCTCGATGATTACCCTGGCTATTGATGCAAGCGAAAAGAGCGAAGATTTTGTGCGGAGCGGATTAACCTTCAGCGAAATTGTTACCAAGTATTACTATGGTTTTTTACCGCACATCATCGCTTTACTGTTCCCTGTATTTGTATTGATAGCGGTGGTGTTCTTTACTTCGAAGCTTGCATTACGCAGCGAAATAGTTGCCATGCTCAGTGTAGGTATGAGTCTGAACCGCATTCTCCGTCCTTATTGGGTAGGCGGTATTTTTCTTGCATTAATGCTGGGGCTTGCCAATCACTATCTTATTCCTGTTGCCAACATCATCCGTACCAATTTCGAAAACAAGTATGTTGATATGGGCAATATTGCCAAACAGCAGCGGCAGTATCTCAACAATATTCATTTCCGGGTTGATACATACACGTATGCCGGCATGCGTAATTACGATACCACTACCAAGATCGGCAATGGCTTTTTTCTTGAGAAGGTAAAAAACAATCAGGTGTTTTACAATCTCCGTTCCGAATCCATTTTGTGGGATACGGCCAAGAAACAATGGAAGCTGGAGAATGCAGTTGAACGAAAGATCAACGGGCTTGATGAAGAAATTAAAACATTAGCCAACTACTATCTTAAAATGGGTTATTTGCCCAGCGATATTTCGGAAGATGATTTTAAGAAAGATAAACTGAAAACACCTGCATTAACCCGCTTTATTAAACAGGAACAGATTCGTGGATCGGAAGGTGTAAATGCAATTAAGTTTGAGCGCTATCGCAGGGATGCAAGTGCTGTTTCCGTAATTGTAATGACGATGATTGCCGCTATTCTCGCCTGTCGTAAAATAAGAGGCGGCAGTGGCTTTCACCTGGCACTGGCATTTATTATTGGTGTAACATTCATTGTTGTCGATAAATTCTCAATGGTGTTTTCTACAAAAGGCAACCTTCCCCCAATGATAGCGGCCTGGATACCGAACGTTATTTTTGCGGTTATCGCCTGGCGCCTCTACAAACGGGCACCTAAATAGCGTTCGTTTCAACGCAAGTTTTTTCGCTGCTGTAAATTGCTATGAAACTGCTTATTGGTTAACTTTGACGGATTCGCAAGTAAATACGCTTACAAACGATTATTTCAATATAAACAAACTTAAACAGTAAACAGGGATATGAAATAACCATTCTGGAGTTCATTTTGCAGCAACCCGGATCGATTGGTTCTTAGCCGGGCATTGCAGAAGGTTTGGTTATACATGTGTTCCATTAAAACCACAACGAATACACACATGAAAGAACGGTTTAAAGAGAAGGCGGATGCGGCGAGTGCCGAAATAAAGAATATACTGAAGGAACACGGAAACAAAGTAGCTGGCGAAGTAACACTTTCACAAATCTATCAGGGTATGCGTGGTATTACCGGTTTGGTTACCGAAACATCTTTGCTCGATTCGCAGGAGGGTATTCGTTTTCGTGGTTACTCAATTCCTGAATTACAACAAAAGCTTCCCAAGTTCCCTGATGGTGGCGAGCAGCCTTTACCCGAAGGTTTGTTTTACCTGATGCTTACCGGCGATTTACCCGATGCTGAAATGGCAGAATCGGTTACCGACAACTGGATGCGTCGCAGCCATGTACCGAATCATGTGTTTGATGCTATCGATGCATTGCCCTTGCATACACACCCGATGACGATGTTTGTGGTGGGTGTAATGGCCTTACAAACCGAAAGCACATTTGCTAAACAATACGGCGAAGGCATTAATAAAAAAGATTACTGGGATCCGGTTTATGATGATGCAATGACGTTGATTGCACGTTTGCCACGTGTTGCTGCATACATCTACCGCAGAAAATATAAAAACAACGAACATATTCATCCGAATGGTTTGCTCGACTGGTCGGGTAACCTTGCACATATGCTCGGTTACGAAGACAAAGGTTTTATGGAACTGATGCGTTTGTACATGACCATTCATGCCGATCATGAAGGTGGTAATGTATCGGCACATACAACACACCTTGTTGGTTCTGCATTGAGCGATCCTTATTTAGCGTATGCCGCAGGCATGAATGGTTTGGCTGGTCCGTTACACGGTTTAGCTAACCAGGAAGTAATTAAGTGGATCTTCGAAATGCAGGAAGCTTTGGGTACCGATGCGCCTGACAAAGTACAGATCGCAGACTACGTAAAGAAAACATTGGAAGAAGGTAAAGTGGTGCCGGGTTATGGTCATGCGGTATTACGCAAAACCGATCCACGCTTTACCGCACAAATGGAGTTTGGTAAAAAGCATATGCCCGATGATAAACTGGTGAACACCGTTTGGAATATTTATGAAGTGGTGCCACCGATCTTGCAATCACTCGGTAAAGTAAAAAATCCGTGGCCGAATGTTGATTCGCACAGTGGTGCATTACTGGTTCACTACGGTATGGTGGAATATGAATATTACACGGTCTTATTTGCTGTAAGCCGTGCATTAGGTGTAATGGCGAGCTTGATCTGGGACAGAGCATTGGGCTTCCCGTTAGAGCGTCCAAAATCAGTAACAACTAAATTGGTGAAACAGTGGCTCGACGGAAAGGATAATATCTGGGGCGATTAATTTCACTTGATAAAATAAGTAAAGCCGCTTCGTACGAAGCGGCTTTTTTGTTGATGTTCCTGTCATCCCGAAGAATGAGGGATCTGTACATCTTTCGTACAAATGCCGATAGATTCTTCGTACATCAGGATGACAGTTCTGTTATACTTTTTTTTTCTTTGCATTAATCATCGAAATCTTCAACCGCTTTGCTTCTTCCTGCCAGTTAGCTGCAGTAAGTAGTACTTCTTCAATTTGTTTGGTTTGAATTTCTTTTTTGCTGCGGATGATGACAGATGCTACCATTACCCGTTTGCCTTGTTCCAGTTGTGGTAATACATCAACCAGATCTTTACCACGGCATAAACCAAGATCAATCCCGTCCTTTACTTCGTTGAGGTAACAGAACATGCCATGATAATGATAGAAGGGGATTTTAAAGCTGAGTTTTTCCTGCACATGCGGAATCAATGTGAGAATCATTTCACGAAGCTGTTCTGCAATTGCTCTTTTTTCATCGGGCAGGCTTTCGATGTATTCATCAACGAGGCGGTTCATGAGTTAATTTAGCGATCATCTTTAATGATAAATGTAGTATCTTCTCTCAGACAATACTTGCCAACTAAATACCAAGTCAGCAAATCACCAAAAGTCATATCCATGGGTTGTCTTTCTGACTCAGAAAATAGTTGAAGTTTATCCAGATTTATTTTGCCGAAGGTTAAGATTTTTATTGCCCAAAGCAAAAGTGAAATCGGAATTGAGACGAGTGTTATCAATGCAGATGTAGATCCAAACAATTCGCCTTCAGAAAGGAAGTGTTTGGAGTAGTCAAAACCAGATGAATTAAGATTATATGTAATGATAAATTTTTCAAGTAATTCATAATTATCATCTCCTGCACAACCTAAGTCTCTATCTATTTTTGTTTTTAGTGAGGGTACTTTAACCCCAATTTCATTTTCTAAAAAAGTCTTTACTTCTAGGTATGAATGTCGTAATGTTTTAAAGTCACAGTAAATTATCGTATTAGTAGAAATCATGTGTTACAAAAATTGTAAAATTTACAGTCTGCTCAGTTTAATCATTTTTTGAACAACAGCTTTTGTTTTTTTCAACTCTTCCTGCTGTTGAAGTATAAAACTGTTTTCTTTCAGCTTACCCGTAACAGCTTCCAGTTCGGCTTCTGTTTCGTACATCATTTTGCGGAAGAGGCTGCTGTAATCTTTTTCTCTTGATGAGGCAATGCCTTCCACCATCCATATTTTGGTAGCAAGATAACTTTGCAGATAACTGCTGTATGTTTCTTTTGTGAGTTTTGTTGTGCCGGTTAATTCAAACAAACAGCTTAATGCATGCTGTAATTTTTGTTGTGGATATTGTTTTGCCTGTGCTGCATAAAATGCATGTACCGCATCCCAGCTTTTTATTTTGCCTGCAACAATTTTCTGTTTCAGCTGATTCAATTCTGCTACAGGAATTAACTGTCCGCCCACATTCACCCATTCGCTGCGTTTTTGTTTCTTGGGCAATTGTGAAAACAACTCATCGGCTGTTTTATAGTTTACTGTTGCTGCAAACTGTAACAGTTGTTCAACTGCGTAGTAAATGATCAGCTCTTTAAATGCATGATAACTTTTTGAAGTCTTCAGCACTACAATTTTTCGTTTGCTGTTTTCAAAAATGCCTGCAGGAATTTCTACCGTATCAATATTCTCTGTCAATGCTTTCTTGCCTGCATATTGTTCCATCAGTTGCAACGCATGCATTACTTCGTTCATGCTGTCGGGTGCAAAAAAATCGTATTCGAGATGTTGTGTTTTGTCGGTGCGTTTATCACGGTCAATATATTTCCATGCGTTGCGTGCAAGTGCATACATGTTGTACATAAACCAATAGCCGGGCATTACAACCAATTGATCGTTGGCTGTGTCGTTACTCACCAATGAAAACGGAAAAGGAATATTCAGTTCTGCAGGATAATCACCTTTTGCTAATAAGGTATAAGAAGCAAAGCGTGAGTTGTGTTTAATGCTTACACACAAGCCCGGCCAGAAACCACGGCCGGCAATCATTTCACCATCGGCACTGCGACTGTTGTGATTACTGCCCAGCGTTGCACCTGCAGCAATATTGCTTTGTCCCATTACGGTTGCTGCACACAAGAACGAGTTGTTATGATGTTGTTCATGCGCCGGAAAGATGAGTGAGTTCAAAACTTCGCAGCAGGAGATGGTTGCATTGTTGCCGAGATAAGAGTTGATGAGCCGTGCACCATATTTCAACTGCGAATGCGATGCCATGTAAAAACGTACGGCTTTTACACCATAGAAAATACGGCAACCTTCGCCAATAATTCCGTTCACCAGTTCGCAACCTTCACCAATCTGTGAGCTTGCTTGTGGCGATGAATTGATGGTAAGGTTTTTCAGTTTGTTGGCGCCTTTCAAATAAGCATCACTACCTATCCATACATCCTTGATGATATCGCAGCTTTTAATCACTGTACGATCACCCACTTTACCATAGTAGCCACGCAGCTTATCAAACTTATTTTCGGTGAATTCTTTCAACTTCTCTTGCAGTTGCTCATTATCCCTGTTGCGGCTCCACAGCCAGGCATCGCCGGGCAACATCCCATTGAAGGGAATGATTTTTCGACCTGCATTTTCATTGCACACTTCCAGCCAGATGCGGATCTTTTCTTCTTCGCCCTGCTTTAAAATACCATTACCAAACTTGGCATAGTTGGTAGTGCCCATTTCATGCACATTGGTAATGATCACTTCGTTGCCAATGATGTAATGGGAGAGATAATGCACATTGTCGATGACAACATTGTCGCCAAAATCGCAACTGATGATGGTGCTGTTATATAAACCCACCTGCAACTTCACCGAATGAAACTCGAGATAGTAAGGCTCCAGTTTACCAATACGCACCAAGCCAAAAAACTTACAGTTCTTTACCAACTCCGGATTGAATGCATCTGATACCAGTATATTATTCCAGTTGTCGGAAGTATTACGGTTACGCACCAGCACTTCAATTTCAAGTGCTGAGAGTTTACGGTAGTTAATACCGCTGCGGTTTTGTTTATTGCGCAGGTAGTACTCATCTTTTCCCTTTGGCAGAAACTGCTTCGGAATAAAATCGTAACCAATGCCGGAGATAGGTTGTTTATTGATGGGATTCATTTCCAGTTTTTAGTTTGTGGTTTGTAGTTTATGGTTATTTAGGTTCAATTAATCTGAATAAATGCAGTTTGTTCATGTTATGCAGAGTAGTTACATAACTATAAACAAAAAACTACAAACCATAAACTTCATTAAACTATTCCACCGTTACACTCTTTGCAAGATTTCTCGGTTTGTCAACATCAAAACCTTTGGCTACACCAATATAGTAGGAGAGCAGTTGTAACGGAATTACACTCAGCATTGGTGCCACAATTTCATCGGCTTCGGGTACAAACATAATATCGTTACTCATGGTTGGAATCACTTCATCATTGTCTGTAACCACTGCAATTACCTGTCCCTTGCGTGCTTTAATTTCCTGGATATTGCTCACTACTTTTTCGTAGTACGCATCTTTTGTTGCAACAAAGACAACAGGTAGTTTTTCATCAACCAATGCAATTGGTCCATGCTTCATTTCTGCAGCAGGATAACCTTCTGCATGGATGTAGGAGATCTCTTTCAGCTTCAGTGCTCCTTCCAATGCTACAGGGAAATTATAACCACGGCCAAGGTATAAGAAGTCGCTTGCATCTTTATACTTCAAGCCAATTGCTTTTACATCTTCTGCTTTTTCAAGTAAGGTTTTTACTTTTTCCGGTACTGCATGCAGTTCGTTTAACAAATGCATGTAACGGTCGTGTGTAATGGTGCCTTTTTCAATAGCGATCTTTAAGGCCACCATTGTTAATACTGCCAACTGTGCCGTGAATGCTTTTGTACTGGCTACACCAATTTCAGGTCCCGCATGTGTGTATGCACCTGCATGTGATAAACGTGCAATGGAACTACCCACTACATTCACTACACCAAAAATAAATGCACCTTGTTCTTTTGCTTTATCAATGGCAACAATGGTATCGGCTGTTTCGCCACTTTGCGAAATAGCAACAATTACATCGCCTTTGTTGATAACAGGATTACGGTAACGGAACTCCGATGCATACTCCACTTCAACAGGAATACGGCAGAGCTCTTCAAAAATGTATTCAGCAACTAATCCTGCATGCCAGCTGGTACCACAGGCGATCATTACTATGCGTTGTGCATTTTTCAGCTGTTCAATATTATTCTCCACACCGGCCATTGTAATACGACCGTTTTGTGCATCTAAACGACCACGCAAACAATCTTCAATGGTATGTGGTTGCTCGTTGATCTCTTTGATCATAAAATGATCGTAACCGCCTTTCTCAATAGCCGCAAGCTCCAGATCGAGCTTTTGAATGTACGGGGTGATCTTTTCATTACCGAGATTTTTAAGGATCAGTTCATCGGCTTTTACAATGGCCAGTTCGTAATCGTTTACATACACTACTTCTTTTGTGTATTCAATAATTGGTGAAGCATCGCTGGCAAGAAAATGTTCGTTCTTACCAATACCAATCACCAACGGACTGCCTTTACGTGCTGCAATAATGGTATCTGGATTGTCTTCATCAATCAGCAGAATAACATAAGCCCCAACAACACGGCGTAATGCAATACGCACTGCTTCTTCGAGCGAGCATTCGTTATTTGTTTTGATGTCTTCAATAAAATTGAGGAGTACTTCTGTATCGGTATCGCTTTTAAAGCTGTAACCTTTTTTCAGCAATTCATTTTTAATGGATACATAGTTTTCAATGATGCCGTTGTGGATCATTGCCAGTTTACCACTTTTCGATTGATGAGGGTGCGCATTACGGTCGCTGGGTTCGCCATGTGTAGCCCAACGAGTATGGCCAATACCGATGTGGGATTGTAAATTTTTTCCAATTGCTTCTTCTTCGAGTTGCGCAACCTTGCCTTTCTTTTTATAAACCTTTAAACCTTGGTTCAGCAAGGCCACACCGGCACTGTCGTAGCCCCGGTATTCCAGTCGTTTCAATCCTTTTAATACAATAGGATAGGCTTCCTTTGACCCTATATAGCCAACGATTCCACACATGATAATCAGTAGTTTGTTTAATGCAAAGATGCAAAAATATCAATATGGAAGGGGGATAAATTTCCTAAAGGATAAAGCAGCTTTTTACAGCTTTCACATTTCTTTATTAATCGAATAAGCGGTTGCTGCATCATATACGTGAAGAAAGGTAACAATTGAGGCGTTTGGTTGATCTGCTAAAAAGAAAGGATCATGAACAACAACATTCACATTGCCGCTACACTCGACAGTCCGGAACTGTTAGAAAACCTTGTTGAACAACTGGCTTACCGCCGTTACGATCTTGGCTTTGGTTTACAGCGTGTACCCGTCGACAGCGAAGCGTTGGAAACATCTTCTTCCACTATTTATCTCAGCGGAACAATTTTACTTAACAATGAAACAGAACAGTTCAATGTTCCGTTTATCACCAGCTTTTTGTTTACCTGTGTAAAAGGTACAGATGGTATTTATAAACTGGCCTGGAGTACATCATTATCATAAAAAAATGCCCCGCATAAGCGGGGCATTTTTTTATCAATTATTCTTTTTGCGGAAGGGCCACCATTTTTTCTTTGTAGTATCGGCGGCTTTTTGATTTTTATCGGTAGTTGTTTCTTTCTTCGGATCCTGTTTTTTATCGTCCTGTTTTTTTGCTTCCTGCAATACTTTGTTTTCTTCGTTTATCTGCGATTCCGGTCCGAGTGTTGGGTCGGGCGTTAATTGCAGATCGTTATAATCGGATGATGTGCCATTGCCTGCATCAGGATTTTCAGCATCAGGTTCGTTACGGTATTTGTCTGCAAAATTTTCAAAGTCCATAAAGGTTTCCACCTTCATACTTTCAGGTTGTACAAATTTTGCATCTCTTGAAATGGCCAATGTTCTATCGCTTTGTACACGATCCATAAAGTAACCCCAGATGGGTAATGCAGTACGGTTACCTTCGCCCACCATTTTCAGGAAAGGATCATCGCAACCAACCCAACCGCCTGCCAGTAACTGTGGCGTATAACCGATAAACCAGGTATCGGTATTATCATTCGTCGTTCCTGTTTTACCTGCAATCTCTCCGGTTAAACCCATTCCACGTAAACGACGACCTGTACCGATGTCGATTACACCCTGCATCATTTTTACCATTGTAAATGCAGCCGATTCGCTTAACACCACTTTTTGTTCGGGTGCGTACGATTGTAAGATGTTGCCATTACGATCTTCAATACGTGTAATAAAGATGGGTTGCGTGGTCATACCGTTTGTTGGAAACATGGTATAGGCCTGCATCATTTCAAACACGCTTATTTCGGCAGCACCTAATGCAATAGACGGATAAGGAGGCATTTCGCTTTTGATACCTGTGCTTTTTGCAAAGGTGATCACAGGTTTTACTCCAAACTGATTCATTAAATAGGCAGCACCGGGGTTTTTTGAAAAAGCCAGACAGATAGCCATTGGACCGCCGCTGCCGGTAATAATTTTTCCGCCAAGATTGATTGGCCCACTTGGTAACGGAGTTTCAGGTGTAAAACCATTTTCAACAGCATACGCATACAGGATGGGTTTAAAGGTTGAACCTACCTGGCGTTTGGTGTTTGGATTAACGTGATCGTATTTAAAGTTTTTAAAGTTTACACCGCCAACCCATGCTTTTACTTCACCTGTAAACGGATCCATTGCCATAAAACCTGTTTGAATGATCATACGGTGATAGCGAATGGAATCAAACGGCGTCATGGTGGTATCTGTTTCACGCTTGGCGTTCCATGCAAACACTTTCATTTTTGTTTTTGTTTCGAAAGCTTTGCGAATTTCATCTTCACTTGAACCGGCCTGTTCCATTTTTCGCCAACGATCGCTTTCTTTCATGGCACGCTCCAGTATTTTTTCGTGCCCTTTCCAGATGCTGTTGGTTTTGATCCATGGCAGTGTCCAGTAGTTTTTTTGCAGTGCACTCATATGCTTCGATACTGCTTCTTCGGCATACAGCTGCATACGTGGATTGATGGTGGTGTAAATTTTTAAACCATCTCTGTAAATATTGTAGTTATCGCCGTTTGGCTTGGTATGTTCTTTTGCCCACTTCTTCATAAAGTCCCGCAATACATCACGGAAGTAGGGAGCAAGGCCTGTACTTTCATCGAGCTTTTTATATTTTAAGTTGATGGGTTTGCTTTTGAGCGATTCGCCATCAGTTTCCGAAACAAATTTGTTCCGCACCATATCGTTGATAACCGCATTCCGTTTTTGCATAGCACGTGGTGGAAATAAACGGGGATTGTATGCGTAAGGTGCATTCACCATACCAATCAGCAATGCAGCTTCATCAACTGTAACCAATGCCGGTTCTTTCTGAAAAAATGTTTTGGATGCGTTGCGGATGCCAAACACATTATCGCTGTACTCAACAGTATTAAGATAAAGTGCAACAATTTCATCTTTGGTAAAATTGCGTTCCAGTTTAACAGCAATGATCCATTCCTGAATTTTTTGAAACAGTCGACGCACTTTATTTTTTGCACGGCCGCCAAACAGGTTTAAAGCCAGCTGTTGCGTAATGGTACTGCCACCACCATCGCTGCCGAGTTTTACAACTGCTCTTGCCAACGAACGGCCATCGATACCGGAGTGATCGTAAAAACGTTCATCTTCGGCAGCAATCAATGCTTTAACAATGTTGGGCGAAATATCTTTGTATTCAACATTGGTGCGGTCTTCGAGGTAAAACTTACCCATCATGGTTCCATCAGAAGCAATCACCTCACTTGCAAGTGAAGCCGAAGGATTTTCGAGTTCTTCCAGCGAAGGCATTTTACCTAATAAACCAAAGTTGGCTCCAACTACAATTACCACAAACAAGCCAATGCAGATAAAAAATGCACGCCAGAGGTATTTGATGGGTGTACGCATAATCAAATTTTAAAAACTGAATTATTGCAAATTCAGTACCAGACAAATCTATAACAATTAAGGGAGTGCTGCTGTCGTAAAAAACCTAAAATTTATCCTTGATGTGCTGCCGCAGGAAGAGCTTATATTCTTCCATACTCTTTCTCGTTTTTAATATTTCGAGGTTACGTTCAGATATAACGATGAAATTATATTTCGCCTCGGCTAACCAGGGAATGATCTGACGGGCACCTTTTTTCCACTCGTCCATATAACCCATTGCAATGGTAACATCGGAGAACATACCCATTTCCATCCAGAAGGTTTCTTTATCTGTATCGTTCACTTTCAATCCGATTGTTTCACCGCCATGCGAAGAATTGTTGTATCGCTGAAATGCATTTTTTGCTTCGCTGATGTAAACAGGATCTACCTGGTCGAAATAGATCAACACCGTATATGGTTCGTTTGAATTATAGATGTATGCCGTTTCAACTTTAACTTCCTTGATCGGTTTTAACGTAGTGGTATCTTTTGCCGGTTTGGGAGCAATGGTAATTTTTCCGGCATTATTGCGATCTGTTTTTTCAACTTCGGTTTTTTGTACCGGAGCTGCAGGGCGGGTAATGTTGGCGTTGTTTTGCGTTGGCTGATTGCCGGTTGCTATTTTATTATCCTGTTGCTTTTTATCCTGTACAATTTTGTTTACAGTTGGGCCTTCATCAAACGGAATAACAACACTGTCTTCTGTTTGGCGAACAATATTTGTACGGGTAAGATAGTCTTCGATCTCAGCTCTGCGGCTTACCACATCTTTCATGATCGCTGCTTTTTCGGCCATTGGCGAACCGGGGAAATTGCGTTCGAGGTTTGTAAGCGTTACAATGGCAACACTGTCGTTTTTTTGTTTGATGTGATACAACGATTCGATATAAAGTAACTGCGGCGTCCAGTAAGAACTGCCATAAATAGAGTCGGCAAGTTTTTTCTGTTGTACTGCTTCATCGAACTTACCTGAAATAAACAGATCGTAAATGTTTTCGTATGCAATTGTCTTTTGATCTTTACCGGGCTTAACAGGATTGTTGGCAGCGGTTATTTTCTGCACAGGATCGCCATTGGGATATTTCTTTTTCAATTCCTGTTGATAGAAGGCTGCCCGTTGTTTATCGCCCAGCTTATTGTAGCAATAAAATAATTCAAACAACACTTCTTCTTCTTTTTCGTAATTGCCGAAACGTTTCCACAGTTCTTCAAACACAGCCGCAGCCTGCGCATAATCTTCCAGCTGATTTTTATAAATCTGCCCTTGTTCAAACAACGACTCTGCAATTTTTTTGTTTGATGCAAGCAGCTGTTCTTCGGTAAGCGGTAAACGTTTCTTTAAACCTTCAACACTTAATTCATCTGCCGGAATATTGTTGGGGTCAACACTGTTCTCATCGCCGGGTTTTACATCGGCTTGCGGATTATTAGCAGCAAAACTTGTTGTTGCATCAACAGCACTTTGTCTGCGCCAGTTATCAACGTTCGGACGGTTACCCCATTTTGCTTTGAATTCATTAAAACCCTTTGCTTTCTGCGAAGCATTGTAAAAATACCAGCTGTTACCACTGCCGGTGCTTGTAAATAAAGGAGCACTTGCATCTTGCTGATTGCCGGTAAACACTGCAGGGGTATAGGCAACTTCTTCTTTAAGTCCTCTTTCTTTACGCAGCTTTCTTGCAAGCGAACGCAGATAGCTGTCCATTTCTTTCTCCGGCATTTTCGCTACAGTTTGTAAACTGTCTTGTTGTTTTACCACCGTAATTAATTGTACCAACTGTTTCAACAGTTGCTGTTTGGTTTGCAGTTGATCTGCTTTATCAACAAGAGAAGGATCGCTCATGTTTACACTGTCGAGCGATGAAGAGGCAAGAACATAATCTCTGCGATGATATGCCAGCTCCGATAACTTTACAAATGCCTGGTTTTTTACCGATGGGTTTTCTGTTTGATAGGTTACACTACGTTTCAGCAGATTCATAGCCTGTGCAGTATCGCCTTTTTGCAAGGCTGCACCAGCAGCAGCATAGAACAAAACATCTTCATACCCATCAAACCTTTCTTTCTTCGATAATTTTAAAAGGTCGGCCAATGTTTCATCCATTGTTACAGCTTCACCTTCCTTCTTTACTAATTGTGCTTCGTAAATGCGTGCATGGATGTACAATACCGGATCGGTTGTATGCGATTTTGATTTGTTGAAATATTCCGATGCAAGGCCGGGCTGGTTTGTTTTTGCATACAGCTGTGCCAGCAAATACTCCCAACGGGCCAATTCTGTTTTATCAGTTGCTTCGGTTAATGCGTTCTTTAAATAATGAGCTGTACTATCCCATTGCTCCTGCTTATAAAAGGAGTAAGCCTGAATTTCGTTTAACTGACCATGCAAACGTTTTGGAAAAGTAGGGTCTTTTTTAAGCAGGTTCACCAGGCTGTATGTTTCCGGAAAGAGATTGTCTTCGGCATAGGTTCGTGCAAGCCAGATCAATGCATCGTTACGGCTCGGAGCTTTCGTAAAAGCACGGTGCAGTAAGCTGTTGTTTTCTTTGGTAGCAATATTGAGATCACCTTTTGTAGAGCGGTCGTTTGCACCAACTACAATAATGTATTCATCTTTTCCTTTCGGGAAAAAGTTATAGTTAATGAACTGGAAAATGCGGTAAGCCGAATCGTATTTCTGCCAGTAGAAATAACTTTTGCCGATGAGCAGGTACATATCATCGATATAGCTGTTGCGCAGATCGTGTAAAACAATACCGGCTGTTGCTTTATAAATTACCGAATCCAGTTCGGCCGAATCTGCTGCTGTAATATTGGTTGAATAATTGTAAAAGGGGAGCAGCTGGGTATAATCGTCCCGATGACTTGCTTTAGCTCTCTCGAGAATAGCATTTATTTTATTGGTAGCGTTATAGTAAAAATTGTAGTGCGTTACCGTGCTTTGGTAAATTTTACGAGGTAGTGTAAACTTCTTATCATCGGTTTTTTCCGAACCCAGTATTTTGTTTTCGTACTTTTTGGGTTTAACCAGCGGTAGTGTAAAATCGGGTTGTGCCGATGCGGTGAAACAGCCCAGCAGGAAAAAGATGAAGAACAGTCGGAATTTTGGTACAAGAATTGGCTGCATGCAGGCGTTTACTCGTTTTTCTTAATAACTCAATACGGTCAAAAATATTTTAATTCGGGGTAAAATAGGGAAGAAATTCTTTTTTTACCCTTGGTAAACAGTAAATTTAGCCCTCATTTACGCTATGGCAAAACGAATTGATGCAGAAAGTACGTTGAAAAGGTTACGTAACCGCTACCGCCTGGTGGTGATGAATGATGATACCTACGAGGAAGTGGTGACGTTTAAGTTATCCCGATTAAGCGTTTATATTACTCTTAGCACCATTTTTGTGTTGTTAGTGGGGCTTACGGTGGCGCTTATTACGTTTACCAACCTCAAATATTATTTACCGGGGTATGGTTCGCAAAGCCAGCGTAAGGAATTGATCTTTTATAAAACAAAAATCGATTCGTTGGAAAAATCGATGTTGTATAAAGATCAGTATCTTGAAAACCTGAAAAAGGTTTTGTCGGGCGATGTGAAGACAAATGTGTTAGATACCGCTACCTTAAAAATACCTGAAGTAGAACGATCGACACAATAAAAACCAACGCATATGTTCAACAGTAAATCCAGTTCCTCAGAAAAAGAGTTCACTACAGGAGTAGCCACCATTGTGGCGCAGGGCACCGAAATTAAAGGCAACATCAACAGTAAAGGCGATATTCGTGTTGATGGTGTATTGGTGGGCAACCTCACCACTTCTTCTAAAGTATTAGTTGGTCCTTCGGGCAAAATTACCGGCGATGTAATTGCACAACAGGCCGATGTATTAGGAGCAATTACGGGTACTATTAAAGTTACCGAGCTGTTATACCTCAAAGGCAGCTGCCAGATCAACGGTAATATTTATGCCGGACAGTTACAGGTAGATGCTACTGCTTCGTTTAACGGCGAATGCCATATGGGTGCTGAAGCTGTATCGAAAGCTCCATTGGCAAGCGTGGTTGATATTGCGAAAGAACAGGTAAATGCCGCAGCAAACGACCAATAAAGATCCCAAAAAATATAAAAGCACTTCGGCTTACCTGCTGGAGTATTCAGGTTTAGCCATTCAGTTAATGGCTGCACTGGGCATAGCTGTTTTTCTTGGATTGAAAACAGATGGTTGGCTGAACATGAATTTTCATTTATTTGCATTTGTGTTGCCTGTGCTGGTAATTACGGGATTACTGGTAAAGGTGGTTAAAGACACATCGAAGAAGAAATGAATGCACAAACCAATAAACTTTACCTGCCCTTACTTGCTTTTTTTGCTGTACTCAACTGCTTTTTCCTGTTGGGGAAAAATCTGCTGTTAAAATATGGCATCAACCAGGATGTGTTGATCGTTGGTAACCTGCTGGTTTTTTTTGTTACCATTGTTTCTTTATTCTTTCACATAAAAGGTTTTCGAAACAACAATGCACAGGTGTTTTTGCGTGGAGTATATGCGTCGCTCATGATCAAAATGATTGTGGTTGCAGCAGCGGTGTTGATCTATGCATCAACTGCTGCCAAACTCAACCGGCCTGCGGTATATATTTCGATGGGTTTATATTTTATCTATTCCTTTATTGAAGTGCGGACCATCTTCCGCCTGATGAAACAGCGAAAAAGCGAATGAGCAAAAAGGAAGTTCCCTTACATGCATTATCGGCTTATGTGCCGGAAGGCTCGCTTGAACCTGTGCTGGAATACCTGCATCAGTACAAAATTCATTTAACCATTACAAGGGAACGTAACAGTATACTCGGCGATTACCGCCATGCAATCCATCAAAAGAATCACCGCATCAGTGTAAACGGCAATCTTAACAAGTATGCTTTTCTTGTTACGTTGCTGCATGAAATTGCACACCTGCTTGCTTTTGAATTTTATGGTAACCGCATTGCAGCGCATGGTAAAGAATGGAAACATGAATACGGAAAAATTCTTGCACAGTTTTTATTGAAGAAGATTTTTCCTTCCGATATTGAAAAAGCATTGATGAAATCGCTGCAGAACCCATCGGCTACCAGTTGCGGCGAAGAACATTTGATGCGTGTGCTGCGGAACTATGATGTACGCAAAGACGGTGTGGTGCTGGTGGAAGAATTGCAACACGATCAATTGTTTAAAACCAAAGACGGACGTATTTTTCAAAAGAAAGAAAAGTTGCGTAAACGACACAAAGCTGTTGATGTGAAGAGTAAGGCTATGTATTTGTTCAGCGGTGTGTATGAGGTGATGTTGGTGATGGAATGAAAGTGATGAATAATGAGTGATGAGTGGGTTTCGTCTAACACACGTCTGATGAATAATAGTATCAGCTGCTATTTATAATTGCAGATTAACTTTCCCGATCACTTTATATTTTGATGAAGAAAGAATAGAAGATTCAGTTGCATTTTGTTTGATGACAACCTGAGGCATTTGATAAGATGCATGAATAAAATAAAGTTCTCGGTTATTGTGATAGATAAACCCTGTATGAAAATCGAGGCCAACAATGTATAATCCGTTTTCTGATTGAAGCAGTTCGTTTATAAATGCCGGCATTACAGTGTTGCTAAAACGTTTTATGCTGTTTCTGTTGCAGATTGATTTGATCATTTCTTCACTTGGAACCTGCGCAAGCTTCACCCGGTTGATGTGTAGCCCTGCATCCCGTAATACTGTTGTAACAAAATAGCCACAGGCAATTGAGCCTTTTTGCGGCTCTTGTGTATTGCCATAAAAATTCCACTTCGTTCCGTACCAGAATGGAATAATCGAATCGACAATAAAGCGACCGTATATGATTTCGAAGCTATCCGAATCAATACTTTTTTGTTTGAAAGATTTCGCAGCAGAAAGTACAGTCAGGTAGTCTTTCTTTTCTTCTTTTTGTTTCTTAACTGTAACAGGAGTAAGCTGTATTCCTTTTTGTTCTCTGCCTTGAGCGCAGGAAATCAAAAGCATTAATAAGAAGGGAAGCGTTCTGTACATAAAAAAAGGATGCAATTACATCCTCTTTCCATATAAAAAATGTTCGTGATTTGCGCCACACTCATTTCTCATGTTCACAACTTCTTCAACATCCACCGGTCGCATCCAAAATGGCCGCTGTTACCGAGTGGTCCGTTTAAATATTCAAAGCCGAAGAGTTCGTATACTTTCAATGCCTGTTTTAATTCGGGCATGGTTTCGAGGTACACCTGTTCGTAGCCGTTAGCTTTCGCCCAGTTTAAACATTCTTCGATCATGCGTTTGCCTAAACCTTTACCACGGGCATCTTTGTGTAAATACATTTTTACCAGCTCGCATGTTTTCGCAGGTAAACCTTCGGTTGGAAAAATACCGCCGCCACCTAATAACTTGCTTTCTTCTTCAGCAATAAAATAAACACTGCCGGGAGTTTGAAACAGCTCGTATAATGCATCGGTTGTTGGATCGAAGAATACAGTGCCCGGCTTGTTGGCACCAAACTCTGCCAACGAATTGCGGACAATAATGGCTAATGCAGCATTATCGTTTGGCTGTATGTTGCGGATGGTTACTGATGAAGACATAAATGCAAAAGTACAGTAGGGAAGGCACAAGATACAAGGTGAAGGAAAATCTAAAATCCAAAATTCAAAGAAGAAAATCCAATCCTCCAATTCCTAAATCCAAATTCCCAATAGCTCTGTCATGTTCGTATTCTACTAAATCCAACATCAGCAATCCTAAATCAGACAAAGCTTAGTATTCCCCTTTGTATTCATCAAACAAACCACCACCCAGTGTAATACCGAGTTTAATACCAAAGTAGTTGTTGTTGATGTTATCGGTCTTGCCAACGAAGTTGTATTCAAAACCTGCACGTAAATGCCATATTTCAACACCTGCACGGGCAAAGCCACCAAAGCGGGTAGAGGTGGGAATTTGTATAGTACCGCCATTATCGCTGTTGGCTTCAATACTCATAAAATTATAAACACCTGCACCGCAACCAATGAACGGACGGACAAGGCGGTTTGTAAAATAATATTCAACAGTAGGGGTAAAATGTAAACCCAAGCCTGCTTCGCCATTACCATTCGGTGTAGTTCCGTTTACGCCAACATAACCACGTGCCATAGCTGTTGCTTCCATGCGTAAACCAATTGCAACCTGGTCAACAATGTTATAACGAGGTTCCATACCTAACAGAAATCCAACTTTAGCTCCCTTGCCTTGCGGTCTGGCATAACCGGCGTTCAGTTCTACTTCAAAAGGTTTGTAATGATGCACTACTTCGAAACGGTCTTGTGCAGCCAGTGCAGAGCAAATAAAAAGAGAAAGTACAAAAAGAAACTGTTTACGGATCTGTGTTGTCATACGATTTTGGTTGATGGTTATTGGCTGTACATGGTTCAAAAATGCAGCCACATCAGCTTGTTATATGCTAAAAGAAATACAAGAATAAAAAACGAACGCCATACGATTATCGTATGGCGTTCGGGAAGTTTATTTTTGTTGTGGTAGTTACGCTACAGCCTGCTTCACCAGGTCAGCAGCTTCGCTTAACTGAATAGCGCTTTGAACTTTCAATCCGCTTTCGTCGATGAGTTTTTTCGCTTCTTCGGCATTGGTTCCCTGTAAACGAACAATAATAGGAACAGGGATATCGCCAATTGTTTTGTACGCTTCAATTACACCTGCAGCAACACGATCGCAACGAACAATACCACCAAAGATGTTGATGAGGATCGCTTTTACGTTCGGATCTTTTAAAATGATTTTGAAACCTGCTTCAACTGTTTGTGCATTGGCTGTACCACCTACGTCGAGGAAGTTTGCCGGCTGACCACCACTCAACTGGATCATATCCATTGTAGCCATTGCCAAACCTGCACCGTTTACCATACAACCTACGTTACCATCTAACTTAATAAAGTTGAGGTTGTGGTTGCCTGCTTCAACTTCTGTAGGATCTTCTTCTGTTGTATCACGCATTGCAGCAACATCTGCATGACGCATTAATGCGTTATCATCAATGTTCATTTTACAGTCAACAGCAATTACTTTGTCATCAGCTGCTTTAAACAAAGGGTTAATTTCAAGCATACCGCAATCCAGGCCAACATATGCGTTGTAAAGATTGGTTACAAACTTTACACAGTTCTTAAATGCTTCACCGCTTAAGCCGAGGTTGAATGCAATTTTACGTGCCTGGAAACCTTGTAACGGACCACCCGGGTGTACCCACTCTTTAAAAATCTTTTCAGGCGTATCGTGTGCAACGTCTTCAATGTTCATACCACCTTCGGTAGAATACATGATAACGTTTTGTTTTTTTGTACGGTCTAATAAAATTGACAGGTAAAATTCTTTGCGTTCGCTGGGACCATCGTAATACATATCCTGTGCAACAAGAATTTTGTTTACCACTTTACCTGCAGGTCCTGTTTGAATAGTAACCAACGTACCACCCAAAATACCTTTTGCAAACTCAGTGATCTGATCGATGTTCTTTGCAACCTTAACACCGTTGATACCGGTTTCTTTTACAGTACCCTTACCACGGCCACCTGCATGAATCTGTGCCTTTACAACTGCAAAGCTGCTTCCGCTCTGGTTCTTGATCTGACGATAGGCTTCTTCAGCTTCATGTACAGTACTGCAGGCAAATCCTTCCTGCACGGGAACATTGTATTTTTTCAATAATTCCTTCGCTTGATATTCGTGGAGGTTCATACGTAAAAAAAATTTTGGCGAAGATAAGGAAGAATCGAATGGAGAAAACGTAAAAACATAAGCTAACAGGCATAAGGAAAACGACTGTTTGTAGTTTATAGTTTGCTTGTTTATAGTTGATTTTTTTCGTGAATCCTGACTCTTGTGCCTTGCGCTTTTCTTGTTCCTTGTAACTGCTTCTCTTCCTTATAGCTTAAACCTTAAACCATAAAGCTTCTTGCTTATATTTGCCGCCTTACAAAATTTTGAAACGATGGGCGAATTACTCAACAAGATCAATGAAACCGTTGCCTTTATCCGCAGTAAATATGCTGATGCTTCAACAACAGGTGTGGTATTGGGCAGCGGGCTTGGACATTTTACCGATGAATTGCAGATCGAAGCAGAGATCAGCTACAACGAAATTCCACATTTCCCGGTATCAACGGTAGAAGGACACAAGGGTAAACTCGTATTCGGAACATTGGGTAATAAAAAAGTAGTGGTAATGGCCGGTCGTTTTCATTATTACGAAGGTTATTCAATACAGGAAGTGGTGTATCCTATTCGTGTAATGAAATTTCTTGGTGTGCAGCAGTTGGTTATCAGCAATGCTGCAGGTGGCGTAAATACTTCGTTTAAAGTGGGTGATCTGATGATCATCAACGATCACATCAGCCAGCTTACGGTAAATCCGCTGATAGGTAAAAATGAAAATGAATTTGGCCCTCGTTTCCCCGATATGAGTGAGCCGTATAAAAAAGTGTTCATTCAAAAAGCAAAAGACATTGCTGCAAAGATGAATATTGAGGTAAGAGAAGGCGTATACTGCGGAGTAACCGGTCCTACATTTGAAACACGCAGCGAATACAAAATGATTCACGCATTAGGTGGCGATGCGGTTGGTATGAGTACGGTACCCGAAGTAATTGTTGCGGCACATATGGGCATTCCGGTTTTTGCAATGAGTGTAATTACCGATATCGGTATTCGTGAAGAAGAAAATGTGATTACACACGAAGAGGTGCTGGAAGCAGCCAAAGCAGCCGAACCCAAAATGACGGCAATTGTTAAACAGCTGATTCTTGAACTTTAAGTTGCTTTTAGTAAAGCACAAATTCAATTCAACTATTTTTGCACGGGCTTTAACAGCCCGTTTTTCTTATATGGTCCGCATATTTTTTGTTTTACTGTTTATTATTTCTGTTACAGCAGTGCAGGCACAACGACCGAACTTGTTGCAACGTTTACCAAGCGGAGGCGGTGGTGGCAGCACAAGCGGACCATTTAAAGATTCGTTGTTACACCGTACCGGCCTGGAAGATTCGGTAACCATTGCGTTCCGTTATCTGGATACAGCCCGTTTTTCAATTCTCGATTCATCGGTAAACGATTTCAGTAAACGCTGGCATTTACCCTGGACGCATATTTTTCTCGGCAATACCGGCAGTGCATCACGTTCCTTAGTGTTTTCGCCCAATATGAAACCGGGATGGGATCATGGCATGCATGCGTACGATGCATACATACAAAAAGTTGAAGAAACAAAGTTTTACAATACTACAAGACCTTATACCGAGTTGAGTTATGTGTTGGGTGCAGAGCAGGAGCAGAGCATTGGCGTGCTGCATACACAAAACATCCGCTATAACTGGAACTTTGCGTTCAACTTCCGTTTAATTAATGCACCGGGTATTTTCCGTAACCAAAAGACCAATCACAGCAATCTCAATTTTAATACCTGGTACACATCGCCTAAAAAACGTTACAGCATCTTTTTTATAGCGGCCAACAACAAGATCGGTGCAACAGAAAACGGCGGTATTAAAAGCACGGCGTTTTTAGATAGTCTGCCTTATTTCCGTGAACGTTTCAGTATTCCTACCAATCTTGGAGGAACAGATGCGGTACAGGCAGGTTTGCTCAGTAGTACTATCAATACCGGCAATCGTTATACCGTTAGCAATTTTTTAATTCGTCAGCATTACGATCTGGGGAAAAGAGACTCTGTTATCGTGAACGATTCCACCACAAACTATCTTTTTTATCCACGTTTTCGTTTTCAGCATACTGCACAGTTAAGCCGTTATACTTTTCAGTTTAACGATACACGAGTTGATGCAGAAGGTTATCAGAAACTGTACGGGTTAACCAATCTACCATCAACATTTGGTTTAAAAGATTTCTGGCAGGTACTTACCAACGAAGCTGCCATCTATACTTTCCCTGATATTAAAAATCCGTTGCAGTTTTTTAAAGCAGCTGCAGGGCATCAGCAACTCAATGCCGATTTTGGAACAAACGAGCCCGGCTTCACCAATATTTTTCTTAATGGTGAATACCGCAACAAAACCCGTAACAAAAAATGGGATATGGAGCTGGCAGGTACATTTTATTTAGCCGGTTTTAATGGCGGCGATTACAATGTACAGGCTTCATTAAAACGCTTGATTGGGCAGAAACTTGGATATTTAACACTCGGCTTCCAGAACGTAAACCGCACGCCTTCGTTTATACACGACGACAGAAGCAATTTTAAAAAGTTCAATCTTGGTGCAACCAATTTTGGAAAGGAAAATACAACCATTGCATCTGCAGTGTATGAACTGCCGCAATTTGCTTTAAAGCTCGGTGCAAAATATTTTCTTGCATCAAACTATATTTATTTTAAAAACTATACGCAGGCCGAACAGGAAGCTACATTGTTTAACCTGTTACAGCTACAGGTAGAAAAACAATTTCACTTTGGCAAACACTGGAACTGGTATGTAGAAGCCTATGTGCAACAAACAACAGGAAATGCGCCTGTAAATTTGCCATTGCTTTTTGCAAGAAGCCGGTTTGCTTTTGAAGGAAAATTTTTCCGCAGCCTTAATATCAGCACAGGTATTGAAGCCCGTTACCACACGCCTTATAAGGCCGATGGGTTTTCGCCAATACTTGGTCAGTTCTTTCTGCAAAACGATACAACCATCAACAACCTGCCCGATGTGGCTGCTTATCTGCAGTTCCGTATCCGCAGTCTGAGTTTGTTTTTGCGTGCTGAAAACCTCAACACTTTCCAGGTGGGGAGTTCAACCGGGTTTTTGAACAACAACCTGGCAACGCCGCTGCAACCAACGCCGGGTTATTTCCTGCGCTTTGGTATTTATTGGGGTTTTGTTAACTGATCCGGAAGCAGTCCATTTTACGTAGTTTATATATCTTTGTACATTGATGAAAAAACTGGTTATACTGATAATGGCTTTTTTCTACCTCACCGTTTCAAGCGGTATGGTGGTGAATGTGCATTACTGTATGGGTAAGTTTTCGTCGGTTACATTTGGCCACGAGCAAGACCATAACGATGGAGCCTGCGATAAATGTGGTATGGCTAAAACAGAAAACCATTGCTGTAAGGATGAAGTAACAAAAGTTAAGCTCAGCGATTCGCACCAACTTTCATCCTTTGCATTTGAACTGGACGGCATCAGTGCTGTTTTGCCGGAAAAAATGATTGTACTGAACGATCCGGAACAAGGCGTATCTCCTGTTCCGTCTGCTTCTTATCATTCCCCACCTCCGAATACGCTTAACAAGCTGTATCTCGCTGTTGTCACTTTTCGTATTTAGTTTAGATTGATTTCGAACCGCTGTGCTGTTAGCATAACAGTGCATGCATGTTTTATTATTATCAATCAAAAAACTAAATCAAAATGAAATCAATTAATATCATTGCTGCATTCATCTTTTTGTTTGCAGGTATTTCTGCAAATGCACAATCATCGTCTCAAGGAAAAACGTTTACTGTAAAAACCGCTGTATTTAAAGTATGGGGTAACTGCGGTATGTGTAAGAAGACCATTGAAGCTGCTGCAAAAACTGCCGGAGCCACTTTCGCAAGCTGGGATACCGAAAGCAAAATGCTTACAGTAAAATATTCAAGCAAAACAACGCCTGAAAAAATTCAGAAGTCTATTGCAGGTGCAGGTTACGATAACGAAAAATATACTGCTCCGGAAGATGTTTACAACAACTTGCATGAATGCTGCAAATACGACCGCAAAACCACGGCAGCAAAAGAAGCAGGAGCATGTTGCATAAAAGATGGTAAATGCACAGGCACGATGGAGTGCTGTAAGAAGGTAGCCGGTAAAAGTGATTGTTGCACAAACGGCACTTGTGCGAAAGAAGGCGGCTGCTGCGCAGATATGAAATGCGAAAAAGGTGCTGATTGCTGCAAAAAGGAAGGCACTGCTATGGCCGATTGCTGCAAAGATGGTAAATGCTCCAAGCACAGTTAATAATCACCTGAATATTTCTTAATTTACTGTTGAGGACAACCATCCTCAACAGTTGTTCAATAACCAAATTAGTTCCGATGAAAAAGATAGTTGTAGTTGTGTGTGTGTTGTTTGCTGTTATTTCGGCATCAGCTCAATTTAAATCGGCGAGTTTGCAGGCAAGCGGGTTAACCTGCGCTATGTGCAGTAATGCCATTAATAAATCGTTGAAAACACTTTCGTTTGTTGAAAGTGTTGAAGCAGATATTAAAACATCTTCTTTCACGATCATATTCAAAGCAGGAAGCGATATTAACTTCGATCAATTGCGTAAGAAAGTAGAAGACGCAGGGTTTTCTGTAGCAAAACTGCAGGTAAAAGCCGTGGTGAGTAATGTAAGTGTGCAGAACGATCAACAGGTAACAATCGATGGTAAAGTATTGCATTTTCTTGCAGTAAAAAATCAGCAGTTGAGTGGTGAGCAAACATTCATCATCATCGATAAGAATTTTTTACCGGCAAAGGAGTATAAAAAATATGCAGGTCTTACAAAAGCCGAAAGTTATAAAAGCGGACAGGCAAATGGCATGCGTGTTTATCATGTAACTATTTAAACAAAGGGAAGCGGATCCGCTTCCCCTTTTTCTTTATGCGTTATTTATTGAATTGTTTGCTGCTGCTGCTTGTTACGAAAGCACAAACACAGGAGCTTTATATATTTTCAAATCCTGCATCGAATATTCCGGCAAAAGCGCTGGTGGCAAAGGTTGGTACCAAAACCATGCGCTCGTACCATAACAACGAACGTGAATTTCGTTTTATGCCCGAGTTGCAGTTAGGGCTTACAAAAAACTGGATGCTTACCGGTAATGCAAGTTTTTCGAACATGTTCTTTCAATCGAAACAACAGTTTGAAAGTGCAAGACTATATACGAAGTATCGTTTTTACAGTAACGATGAAGTACATAAACATTTTCGTGCGGCTGTATATGCAGCAGGAGCGTGGAGCAATAATCCATTGGTTTACCAGGAATTGAATCTTGAAGGCGATAACAGCGGTTTGCAGATAGGTGTTGTTGCAACACAACTGGTAAATAAGTTTGCTGCATCAGCAGGTGTAGCGTATGTACGTCAGTTAGAACGGAAGGATAAACTTTTCCTCGGCTATCCTTTTTCCAACAATGCACTGCAGTATAATTTATCGATGGGCTACTTGCTCTTTCCGTTGAAGTACGAGAACTATAAGCAAACAAATCTCAACCTTTATTGCGAGGTTCTTGCGCAGCAAAACACCGATGTAAAAGTTGGGTTTATTGATATTGCACCGGCAGTACAATTAATCTTCAACAGTTCCACAAGGTTTAATGTTGGTGCACGTTACCAGTTAACAGGCAATGCGCATCGCATGGCCGATCGTTCAATGTTCATCAGTCTTGAACATTATTTTTTAAATGCATTAAAATGAAACGTGTAAAGACAGTATTGCTTTTTATTCTTTCACTTTTTCGGAAGAAAGATTGTTGCAGATAATACAGCCCCGCAATTGCGGGGTTTTTTGTTTACCGTAACTGTTGTTACTTTTAATTAACACGAATATGTTTAAAGGAATAACAAGAACGATCTGGTTTGTTTCGCTGGTTAGCCTGTTTACCGATATGGCCAGCGAAATGCTGTACCCGGTTATGCCGGTGTATTTAAAAACGATCGGCTACTCCGTATTAATCATTGGTTTGCTCGAGGGTTTTGCTGAAGCTGTTGCAGGTTTAGGTAAAAGTTATTTTGGAAGATTAAGTGATGCAAGTGGTAAACGTTTACCATTTGTTCAATTGGGGTATTTGTTCAGTGCAATATCAAAACCAATGCTCGCCATCAGTACACAATTGTGGTGGATCTTTCTTGCACGCTTTGCCGACAGGGCAGGAAAAGGTTTGCGAACAGCACCACGTGATGCCATGTTGAATGCAGAAGCAACTGTAGATAATAAAGCAACAGTGTTTGGCTTTCATCGTTCAATGGATACATTGGGTGCGGTGCTGGGGCCGTTACTGACGTTGATTTTTTTGTATTACTATCCCGGTAAGTACCACAGCTTGTTTTTATTGGCAGCTGTACCAGGTTTAGTTGCTGTGTTGTTTACTTTGTTATTGAAAGAAAAGAAAACTGTTGCGGAAAAGAAAGCAATTCCTTTTCATCAAACATTCAGTTACTGGAAACATTCACCAATTGCTTACCGCAAATTAATAAGTGGCCTTTTGTTGTTTGCATTGTTCAACAGCTCCGATGTTTTTTTGTTGTTGAAGATGAAAGAAGCAGGTTTGTCGGATGCAGCATTGATCGCTGTTTATATTTTTTACAATCTTGTATATGCATTGTTTGCGTTTCCTATAGGTAAACTGGCAGATAAAACAGGAATACAAAAAGTATTTCTCGGCGGACTATTCTTTTTTGCAATTACCTATACCGGTTTTGCTTTTGCAGATAACACAACTCTCTTTCTCCTTTTGTTTACTTGCTACGGTATTTATGCGGCTGCAACGGAATCGGTTGCAAAAGCCTGGATCAGCAGCCTTGTTCCTTCAACAGAAAATGCATCGGCTATTGGTTTGTTTACCGGTTTGCAAAGTGTTGCTACCTTGTTAGCCAGCAGTTTAGCCGGTTTTTTATGGTTCCGTTTCAATGCTTCGGTTGTTTTTTTTGCAGCAGCCCTTGCTGCAATTGTCGTTTTGCTCTGGCTGCGGCAGCAAACTAACAACCATAAATAAATTTGACTCCTTTCAACTATTTTCTATATTTGTCTAAACATAAATTTAGACAAGTCTAAAAAATGAAACAAAGAAGTATCTTTTTTATCGTGTTGATGTTGTGGTCGGTAGCAACTATGGCGCAAACTTTTACCTTATCGGGAGAAGTAACCGATCTGCGGACAGAAGAGCAATTGAAACATGTAACTGTAAAAAATATCAGGAGTGGATTATCGGTAATAACCGATCATGCAGGAGGATTTAAGTTAACTGCAAATGAAGGTGATTCGTTATTGGTTTCTGCCGTTGGTTATGCTGCTGATACAATTGCTGTAACGGGTATGCAAAAGTTTGTGCTGATCCAGTTAAAGCCGGTAACAAAAGCTTTAAGCGAAGTGGTGATCAGCGGAACATTGAAAGAAATAAAAAAATCGAACAGCCCGATTGCAGTTGAAACCTACTCTCCGAAATTTTTCAAGAAGAATGTAACAGCTTCGGTATTTGAAGCCTTGTCAATTGTAAATGGGGTGCAGCCACAATTGAATTGCAATGTTTGTAATACAGGCGATATTCATATTAATGGCATGGAAGGGCCATATACAATGGTGTTGATTGATGGGATGCCGGTAGTAAGTAATCTTGCAACGGTTTATGGATTCTCAGGTATTCCTGCAAGTTTGATCAAACGTGTTGAGATTGTAAAAGGTCCGTCTTCTACATTGTACGGCAGTGAAGCTGTTGCAGGATTGATCAACATCATCACCAAAGATCCCGGCTCTGCTGCATTGTTGAATGTAGATGTAAACATGACATCGTATGAAGAACTGAATGCGGATGTGAGTGCAAAATTTAAGTTAGGAAAAGCACATTCATTACTTGGGTTAAATGTGTTTCACTTTGATAAGCGTTACGATATTAACAACGATAACTTCACCGATGTAACATTGCAGAAACGCATTTCTTTATTCAATAAGTGGAGTTTCGAGAGGAAGAATAAATTGCCTTTCCAGGTTGGAGTACGTTTATTAACAGAAGACCGTTGGGGTGGCGAAATGCAATGGAACAAAACATGGCGTGGCAGCGATAGTGTGTATGGCGAAAGCATCTATACCAAACGGCTTGAGGTAATTGGCAATTACGGTATCAAAGCCGGTAAAGAGCAATTGCTGCTTGAGTATTCGTACAACCTGCACGATCAAAATTCATACTATGGCACCACTCCGTATTTTGCAAAACAGCATGCAGGTTTTGCTCAGCTTCGCTGGAATAAAGAGATCGCTAAACATTATCTCTCAGCCGGGTTGCCTTATCGCTTCACCTGGTACGATGATAATACGATTGCTACAATGAAACCAGATGCTGTGACGAACAATCCATCTATACAACAGATGCAGGGTTTGTTTGTGCAGGACGAATGGAAGTTTCATTCCAACTGGACATTGCTTACAGGATTGCGTTACGAATTAACCAATATACAAGGCAGCGTTGTGTCGCCACGACTGGCATTAAAATACAGCAGTAACGATAACCAGGTGCTTCGTTTCAGTGCAGGTAACGGATTTCGTATTGTGAATTTGTTCACCGAAGATCACGCAGCATTAAGTGGTGCAAGAGAAGTGGTGATTGCAGAATCGCTTAATCCGGAACGCAGCTGGAATGGTAACCTCAACTATACGGGAACATTTACGCCGTCGTTTGGCTATGTAACAATTGATGCAACCTTGTTCTATACTTATTTCACAAACAAGATCATTCCCGATTACGATACTGATCCGCAAAAGATCATTTATAAAAATATTGATGGCTATGCAGTGTCGAAAGGTTTTACATTGAACACCGACATTTCGTTTAAGAAGCGTTTTAAAGTGTTGGCCGGTATTACATTAATGGATGTGTTTACAAAAGAAGCAAATGCGCAAGGGATTGCTGAAAAACAACAGCAACTGTTTGCACCAAAGTTTTCGGGTAACTATGCTGTTACCTATAGTTTACCCAAATGGAAATTAACCATCGATTTAACAGGCAAAATATATGGCGAACAACGTTTGCCAATTGTACCGAATGATTTTCGTCCCGAGTATTCACCATGGTTTACATTGGCAAACCTGCAGTTGACACAGCGCATCGGCAAACAGGTTGAACTTTATTTAGGCGTAAAGAACCTGTTGAATTTTATGCCGCAGAATCCGATTCTTCGTCCGGAAGATCCGTTTGATAAACGTGTGAATGATCCGGTAAATAATCCGAACGGGTATACATTCGATCCATCATACAATTATGCACCGGTGGTGGGAAGGAGAGTGATGCTGGGTTTCCGGTTTAATGTTGATTGATCTTAAATAAAAGAAGCGGCAGAAAATCTCTGCCGCTTCTTTTTTATAAAGTTAATTTACGAGTTACATTCTTTCCGGAACATTGATGCCGAGCAATTGCATACCACTTGCAATAACATTTGCAGTGAGCTCACAAATAAACAAACGCAATTGTTTCTTCTCTTCAGTTTCGGCATTCATTACCGAATGTTCGGTGTAGAATGAGTTAAAAGTTTTTGCAATGGTATAAATGTAATTTGCCAGGTGCGAAGGATCGTGTTCGTTACCAGCCTGTACAATTACTGTTGGATAGTTTTCCAGTTCGATCAATAATTCTTTTTCTAAAGGAAGCAACACTGTTTGTTGAATGCTGTTGCTGTCGTTTGCCTTTTGTTTACGCAGTATGGATTTGATCCTTGCATGTGTGTATTGAATAAATGGTCCCGTATAACCATGAAAATCTATTGACTCTTCGGGATTGAAGATCATTTTCTTCTTCGGGTCAACACGCAGCAAATAAAACTTTAATGCGCCTAAGCTGAGTGTGCGGTAAAGCTCTTTCAATTCTTCTGCTGTAAAATCTTTTACCTTGCCCAGCTCTTCTGTTTTTTGCTGTGCTACACGCTCCATTTCATCCAACAGATCATCAGCATCAACAACAGTACCTTCACGGCTTTTCATTTTACCGGTTGGTAATTCAACCATACCATAACTCAGGTGATAGATACTATCGGCGTAGGGCAATCCGAGTTTTTTACAAATAAGCTGCAACACTTTCATGTGGTAGTTCTGCTCATCACCAATTACATAAATGCTTTGGTCAATTTTATATTCATCATACTTCTGTTGCGCCAAACCAATATCCTGTGTTATGTAAACAGAAGTGCCATCTTTACGTTGTACAATTTTTTCATCCAGTCCATCAGCAGTCAGATCGATCCACACACTGCCATCTTCTTTCTGCACAAATACATTTTTGGCTAAACCTTCCTGTACCGTTTTCTTTCCAAGTAAATAAGTATTGCTCTCGTAATATGTCTTGTCAAAGTTGCTGCCGATGCGTTTATAGGTTGCATCAAAACCGGCATACACCCAACTGTTCATTTCCTTCCACAGTTCCATCACTTCTGGTTTACCTGCTTCCCAATCTAAAAGCATTTGCTGTGTTGCCTTCATAATCGGTGCTTCTTTTTCAGCATCGTCTTTTTTGATGCCGGCAGCAATCAATTCTTCAATCTGTTTTTTATATTCATCATTAAACTTCACATAATAGTCGCCTACAAAATGATCGCCTTTTGTAGTTGTTGATTGTGGTGTTGCTCCATTAGCAAACAGCTGCCATGCAATCATACTTTTACAAATATGAATACCACGATCATTCACAATACAAGTCTTTACTGTATCGTATCCGTTGGCTTTAATAATTTCTGCGGCACTCCAGCCCAGGAAATTATTACGTAAATGACCAAGGTGTAAAGGCTTGTTGGTGTTGGGTGAAGAATACTCCACCATCACCTTCTGATTTTTTGCAGCAGCTTTCCCAAAAGATACATTGTTGTAATTGGCTGAAAGCAATTGCAACCAATAGGCATCAGCAACAGTAAGATTTAAAAATCCTTTGATAATGTTGTAGGCTGTAAACAATGTTGCATTGTTCTCAACCAAGTGTTTACCTAATTCATTACCCAATGCATCGGGGCTTTTGCCCAATGGTTTCAGCAGGGAGAACAATACAATGGTATAGTCGCCTTCAAACTCGGGCTTGGTTTTGTTTATCTGAAAATCTTTTGCTGTAAACTGTTTACCGTAAAGTTGTTCCAGACTTTTAATAGCTGCCTCTTGTATCTGTTGCTGAATTGCCATGCTGTTTATTTGAGCCGCAAAAATAAATGAATTGCAGGTAGGGCAGGAGCTGCTTCTGCAGAAAATAAAAAACCTCCTGTTCTGCAGGAGGTTTTAAAAAGATTGTTGAAGTTTTATTGGCCTCCACCACCCATACGGAACTGGAAGTTACCGTTACGGCCACCACCTTGGTTCATTTCGCTCATGGGTTTTACATCGTAATCTTTCGGAACAACAAATGTTTTATCGTCAACTTTAGCTGTAAGGTCAACCTTTGTAACCTGGAAGTGAACTTTTGCACCGTTTTGTCTTACAAGATCAAACTCCATCGGAAAGCCTTTCAGTTTTTCCAAACCGGGAATGTTGGTCATACGCATTACATCACGAATGCGGAAACCTTCGCCCATAACAAAATCCGGGCTATACCAAACTTCCTGTTGTACTTCCTGTCCACGGCGATCTTTATAGCGGATGAGTGCTTTTTTGCAATCCATACCGGCAATTTTCTTGGTATCGCTTAAATATTCAATAAACACTTCGGGAGTAAACGGCTGCGGCATGCGTTGCTGGCGGGTTGAATCTGTACCATTATTGTTACCGCCTGCCATCATACGTTGCATATCTGCATCGGTAGTGTAAAAACCCATTTTACGACCCATTGCTTCAAACAGCGTAGTGGTTTTCTTTTCTTTACTGTCAATAATTACCTGGTTGGTACCCATACCCATATCGCTTTCAATCTTGGTCATACCATTTTTGAAATACATTTTCGATTTTATTTCGCCATCGCCCATTCGAACGGTAACCCGACCCTCTCCATCATTAGCAACAGCTGGGCCGTTTGCATCGGAGTTAGGGTTCGTTGTTTCTGTTTTCATTTGAATAACTGCTTCATTTACTACTTGCTGAGCATGCGTAAGCGTGGTCATGAAAAGCATCGCAATCGCAGGAATAATCAATTTCATTGTTTAAATTTTGAGAAGGCTAATTTACGAGGCTATTCGTAAAGTTGGGTTGCCGTTGCTGTAATTAGAAAAAGTTTAAGAAAAAAAGAAGGGTTGATGGAAATCAACCCCGAAACCTAAACCAACTGCATGTAGAAAACATGAAATTATCATTTTGACTTAAGCAGTGCGTCGATGTAGCTGTCTGCAGTTGCTGCATCAGCCGGACGAACTGTTTTGAATGTGTTTTTATACATTGCTACGTCAATATTTTTATCAGCTTCTGTTGTGCTGATTGTTGTTGTTTTTTCAATTGCTGAAGCATAAAGCATCAGGTCAACCAATTCATCCGCCTGGATGCTGTTACCTGTAACCGCTTTTGTAAAGGCAGATGCTTTTGCTTTATTCTCTGCATCATCTTCTGCAAGTTTATCAGTCGCTATGTCGGCCGCAGCAATTTCAGACTGAAGCATTTTACCGAAAAGAGGAGCAGCTACAGTTTTGTCGAACTCATTGTTCAACGCATTGTCAGCGGTTTCAACTTCGGTTTGCATGTTTTTACCATAGTTAACAGCCATTGTTCTGTTTAAAGCTTCTGCAACATTGAAGGCAACATCAATTTTGGTATCTGATGAACCGATCATATTAAAGTTGAACTTCTTAAATGAGTAGGCTTTCAGGCTGTTTACCCAAGTATTCAAATCCATATTGTTGATGCGAACTTCGGCTCCAAATGCATTGGCATTTTTAACCAGAATTTGCTGGTTGCCGTAAACAAAGGTTACGGTGCAGCAGCTGTCAGCATTTTGAATGCCTTCTTCAGCATATTTAGTTGTGTCGTCTTGTGTAAAAGACATTGTAGCGATTGCTACTACAGTCAGTACTAACGATGCAGTCATGCGCATCATCCTGGTTACTAAGCTGTTGTTCTGTTTAAGTGTTCCGTTTGTGGAGTTCACTGTTAATTTTGTTGTCATCTGTTTTTGATGTTTAAGGTTTTTATTTTTTTATCCCTTTCGGGTTTTCTTTTCTTCCAATTGTATAACAAAGATACTATTTAAAACTGGTACTTTGCAATACATAATACCTTGTTTGGCTTATTAAGCTGATGAATGGTCTTTTTTTCATGTTGACCGGCCATCAAGGCAATTTGTTTGGTTTTGTTTGCGATCGTTGTTCGTTGGTACCTGTATAAAAAAGCAGTTTAACAGGGATGTTTTTCGAAGTAAACTGTCAAAGGCGGTGTTTCTATATTAACCGGAGCTTTGGGTACCTTAACTTGACGCTGCAAAGTTAAATCAGTACTTGCGATCTTCCAACAAAATTTTCAAAAATTTTTGAAAATTATATATTTTTTGAGAGTTCGGTGTTTTCCGTAAAGTTAGCCAATCAAAGAACTTGTATAGATGTGACGGGGATTGAGCCTTTTTGTTACATCGACCATGCAAAATTCTTATGTTTTTTCGGTGTAACGGAGTGTAAAGAGGATGGATGGCCACAACGAAATGTTAAGGCAAAACAGAGAGCTGCCAACTGCATTTATGTGCGGATGAAAGGCCTTAAAACAGGGATGAAACGAACTACCTCAAAGTGGTAATCGGGATAAACGGTTTTTTCATCAGGCATTTTGGGGCTTAATGCGTTTGGCGAGCCAGCTTTCGGTAACAGGTATCAGCCAGCTATCTTCCAATTCCTGTTTTGTTTGAACAAGATTATTAAAATACAGAGTGTTTGCCTGGACGAAGTTATTATCGGCAGCGTATTGTAATTGACCTAACGGTAACAGTTGAACTTTATCCTTTACTACAAAGGCCAGGTTTTGCCTATCGAACATCGCTACCTTATATAATTGTTCAATTTCTTTTATTAACCGCACACTGCTGTCGGTGCTGCAGCCACTTACCCCTGTTGCATTTTCATCGGCCATCAGAATAATAAACTGGCCAAAGAACAAAGTACCAAATCCCTTTACCGGTGTTCCATGGCTTTTCCAGTTGGTGGTAAAGTGGTTCAACAGATCTTCTATCTGCAAAGCCTCGCTCATGCTAAACAGGCGGCTGCTTTGATAGATCCATACACGGGAATCGGCTGCAAAATCGGCAGGTAAAAGATGACGGTATGCTAAGTTCATACTGCAAAGTTAAAGGCAGGAAACCATCCATCAACGACCTTGTGCTCTTTTCTTAAGTCGGTAATAGTTACGAACCGCATCATATATAGTAAAGGTGATGCTGATAATAAGGATCAAAACCAGTGTAGGTTGAATAATCTCCGATAGTCTGCCACTAAGTTCCGATCTTATTAATAAGAGTATTACATAAGTGAGACCCATCAGCACCGCAACAAACAAAGTGCAGATAAGCGCAATAAATACAGCAAACCAAACATAAAACTTTACGGCAGCAGCAATACTGTCAAATGCCTTTGGTTCACTTTCAATCTTTTCTTCGGGTTGCGGTTTGTTCCATGTTTTTCCGTCAACAAAACCAAAAACAATTGCCGTAAGCAATTTGCCATAAAGATTGGTGAGCAGGATTGTACGAAGTGCATAGTTACCTGAAAACAATTCGTATAACAGGTGTACTGCATTTATGAACAGAAAGAACAAAACTGTTCTTCGCAAGAAATTCTTCCAGTTAAAATTTTTCAAAGGCATTTTCATCAGTTTGTTTTTGCAAACTATTGCATACTTGCTGCTACCAATTCGGCAACATCCATTACTTTAACAGCATCTTCTTTTTCAGCAACTTTTACACCATCCGTCATCATTGTATTACAGAAAGGGCATGCAGCAGCAACAATGGATGCTCCTGTTTCAACAGCTTCTGCAGAGCGTTCCCAGTTTACACGTGTGCTTCCTTTTTCTTCTTCTTTAAACATTTGTGCACCACCGGCTCCGCAACACAAACCATTACTGCGGCAACGTTTCATTTCAACCAACTCTGCATCCAATGCTTCCAATACTTTGCGTGGCGCTTCGTAAATATGATTGGTTCGTCCTAAATAACAGCTATCGTGGTAAGTGATCTTTTTTCCTTTGAACGATCCTTCTTCTTTCATTTTCACTTTTCCCTCGTCTATCAGCTGTTGCAATAAAGTTGTGTGATGAATAACGTCATACTCGCCACCCAACGCAGGATATTCGTTCTTTAATGTATTGAAGCAATGCGGACAGGTTGTAACAATTTTCTTAATGCCATAACCGTTCAGCAATTGAATATTGTTATATGCCATCATCTGAAACAGGAATTCGTTGCCGGCTCTGCGGGCAGGATCGCCTGTACACATTTCTTCTTTACCCAGAATAGCAAACTTAATTCCTGCTTTATCTAAAATTGCAGCAAATGCTTTGGTAATTTTTTGTGCACGTGCATCGAAACTGCCTGCACAACCAACCCAAAACAACACATCGGGTGTTTCGTTATTCGCCATCATTTCAGCCATTGAAGGAATATGCATATTCTTTAATTTGTTTCAAAACTAAGAGAAACAGATGAAATGCAGACAGTTGTTTGTCTGTATATCCGTTTACCCGTTTATCTTTGAATTTCATGGTGAAGAAATTTTTTGAACGATTGACGAATTGGGAACTGTGGCCTTTTGCAGTTATTTATTTTCCCATCAGTTTTGTGTGGATCTGGTACATTGTACGCAGCAGAGCTGTTTGGTTTTTTACCCCATCGAACCCCACCATTGATTTTGGCGGGTTTGAAGGAGAAGGGAAGAAAGAAATGTACGATCAGCTACCGCCGCATACAGTGCCCCGTACAATTTATATTATGCACGATCTGCCGTTCGATGATGTAAAGAAACGCATTGCAGCAGCAGGATTTCAATATCCGTTTATTGTAAAGCCCGATGTGGGGATGAAGGGAATTCTGTTTCGTAAAATTGACAATGAAGAGCAATTACATAAATATCATGAGCGTATTCCTGTTGAATACATTGTACAGGATTTGATTGAACTGCCGGTTGAGGTGAGTGTGTTCTACTACAGACATCCTGCACAAACCAAAGGAACAGTCAGCGGCTTTATACATAAAGAGTTGCTGCATGTAATCGGTAATGGAGAGGACACTTTACAACAGCTTGTACAAAAACATCCGAGAGCAAAACATCGTACGGAAGAAATGGAACACCGTCATGCACACCGCTTCGATCGTGTAATTGAGAAGGATCATATTTTTTATCTCTCATATGCCGGTAATCATAACCGTGGCGCACATTTTACAAATCTGCATGCAGAAATTGATGAGCAGTTGCACAAAGTATTTGATGAGTTAAGTAATTACTCCAAACATTTTTACTACGGCCGTTACGATATTAAAACAACAAGTATTGAAGATCTGAAAGCGGGCAGGAACTTTCTGATTCTTGAATACAATGGCTGTGGCGCAGAGCCTAACCATATTTACGATTGCAACATGCGCTTAGGCGAAGCGTACAAAGAAATTCTGAAGCATTGGAAAGCTTTGTATGAAATAAGCAAGTACAATCACAACAACGGGTTTCCGTATTGGGATTTTGCAAAAGGTTACCGCTTTATAAAACAGAGTCAGAAACATTTTAAGCTGCTGCAGAAATATGATTAATTTCAAGGCATAATCTTGTTATGGGCAGTGATGATAAATTTTTACTGATTCGCAACTACGACCTTTTTGCGCATATAACAGATGAGGAGTATGAAGAATTAAACCTTGCTCATCATTTTATTGAAGCCGGAAAAGGTGATTATATCTATTTCGATTCGGCCTATCACAACAAATTATATTTTCTTAAAGGCGGAACCATCAAGATCGGTTATGTAGGTGAAGATGGTAAGGAAGTGATCAAAGAAATTATCCGGCAGGGAGAAGTGTTTGGCCAGTTTACATTGGAACGAAATAACCTGAATGGTGAATTTGCCCAAGCCTACAAAGCTGATGTTTCGCTCTGTGCATTTAATATTGATGATTTTGAAAAGCTGCTGAAAACAAAACCGGCAATCGGTTTTCACTTTACAAAACAGGTAGGGCAGAAATTACGTAAACTTGAAAGCCGCCTGTTAAACCTGCTGAATAAAGATGTAAAAACAAGGCTTGTCAATTTTCTGATAATGCTTGCACAGGAGTATGGCAACAAAACTGCAAACGATGAGCAAACTGTACAGAACTTCCTTACACATGAAGATATTGCACAGCTCATCGGCAGCAGCAGACAAACTGTTACAACGCTGTTGAACGAACTTGAAGCCGCAGCTTTGGTAGAAGTAAGCCGGCAGCAGATAAAAATTCCATCCGTTAAAAAACTGCAAAAGAGCTTGGCTGTCAGTTAAGCGACAAAACCTACCGTAACCGGAATCTACTTTTGTTTCATCAAAACAAGTATATGAAACAGGTATTTCTTCTTTTATTCTTTATTAACGGATTTACTTCGTTAAACGCACAGGATCAGCAACGGCAAAAGGAATTTAATCTTGAAAACGGAGTAGCTGCAAAAGGTTACGATGTGGTTGCTTATTTCAAACAAAGTAAAGCCGTGAAGGGTTCCTCGTCGCTTGCGGTACGTTATCAAGGTATAAACTACTATTTTTCTACAGCAGCAAACCGGGATGAGTTTAAGGCCAATGCAGCGAAATACGAACCGCAATACGGAGGCTGGTGTGCTTATGCCATGGGCGCAACCGGCGAAAAAGTAGATTTCGATCCCGAGACTTTCAAAATTGTAAATGGCAAACTCTATCTTTTTTACAATCGTTTTTTCACTAACACATTACCCAAGTGGAATAAAGATGAAACGAACCTTCGGGCAAAGGCCGATGCAAACTGGAAAAAGTTCAGCAATTAATACACAGCAAAATGAAACAACAATTATTGCTTGTGCTGCTGTTTGTAACACTGCACACAAGTGCACAGACTTCTGAAATATTTGCCCCCGATAGTATTGCTTTGCGTGGCTACGATGTAGTTGCTTTTTATACCGAAGGAAAAGCAATAACCGGCTCCGATAAATTCATGTACAGCTGGAAAAATGTAAAATGGTTTTTTGCATCGGCCAATCATCTTGCATTATTTAAAGCCGATCCTGCCAAGTACGAACCTCAGTATGGCGGATACTGTGCATACGGTTTGGCAAGGGGATACAAAGCACCTACAGTTGCTGATACCTGGTATGTACTCGATGGCAAACTTTATTTCAATTACAATCAGAAAGTGAAAGCGATCTGGCAAAAAGAAAAAGAACGGTATATCGATTCGGCCAATCGTAAATGGCCGCAAATACGACTTAACTGATTAAACTTATCGATCATGAATTTTCAAAACATTTTTAGCTGGGTGTTGCGTTTACTTGCAGCACTAATAATGCTGCAGACCTTATACTATAAATTTTCGGCCAACGAAGAATCAGTTTATATTTTTTCTGAAATAGGAATGGAGCCCTGGGGCCGTATTGGAACAGGAGTAATGGAGTTAATTGCATCTGTTCTGTTGCTTTATCCACGAACAACGCATTTGGGTGCATTGCTGGGAGTGGGGTTGATGGGGGGGGCATTGTTTTTTCATATTACAAAGCTGGGCGTTGAAGTAAAAGGCGATGGTGGTTTATTGTTTGTTTATGCTTTGCTTGTAATGATGAGCTGTTTACTGCTCCTTTACTTTCATCGTAATAAAATAAGTGAACTGCTTACAAAATTCAAAACAAAATAAGCTTCACATACCAATGCCGGCTTATTTACCCGGAAGGCAGTAGAAATCTTTCGCAGAAGTTTGTGCGTATCTTCTACAGCAACAATAGCCATTAAAACGGGAGAAACCGCCCTTTGTGTAAAAAGCACAGTTGTTAGAAACTTAAACCGGAAAGGCCGGCAAAAAAGAACTATTTTTAAAAAGATCCTGTTAACTATATGCACTTATTTACCGCAGTAAAAAACGTTCTTCAGCAATTGATAGCTGTGCTCGATCAGTTAACTGCAGAACAATACCAAACCGCCTCTGCTTATCTGTCGGGCTCAACAATTGGCCAGCACACCCGTCATGTTATTGAACTGTATCAATGCCTGTTGAACGGATACGATCGGCAATACGTTTGTTACGACGACCGTAAAAGAGATGTGCGTATTGAAACCGATCTATTATTTGCAAAAGAATTGTTGCAACAGATTGCATCTGCTGTTAGCAAAGAAAATATCGATCTGCAACTTGCAGGCACTTACGATAAAACATCAAACGAACAGATCCATATAACAACAAATTACTATCGTGAATTGTTATACAATCACGAGCACACAATTCATCACATGGCATTGATACGTGTTGGATTAAAAGAAGTTAGTGCAGCAGTAATTGAAGCTGATTTTGGTATTGCATCATCAACTATCCGTAACAAGCAACAATGTGCACAGTAACCTATATACCCGTAAGCAATCATTCCTTTTTTCTTACTTCCAACAGAGATGAGAAGCAGGTGCGCCTGCGTGCCGAAGAACCGAAGTGGCACAAATTTGCAAGTGGCAATTTATTATTTCCGAAAGATGGTAATGCCGGTGGAACCTGGATGGCCTTGCATGAAAACGGTAATGCAATGGTGTTGTTGAACGGAGGTTTTGTAAACCATGTTTCGTTGCCACCATACCGTAAAAGCAGGGGATTGATTTTTTTAGACGTGTTCGATCATCCAAGACCTGTTGACGCATTTGAACAGATTCACCTGCATAAAATTGAACCGTTTACGTTGGTTATACGGCAGGCCGAACAATTGTTTGAAGCAAGATGGGATGGGCAGGAAAAAAGTATACTTGAGCTTGATGCATCAGCTGCACACATCTGGTCGTCGGTTACATTGTACAGTAACGACATTATTGAAAAAAGAAAAGCATGGTTCCAGGCTTTTCAAAAAGAATACAAAGAAACAGGCTCCAAAGAGATATTGCACTTTCATCGTTTTGCAGGCGATGGCGATGGCAGCAATGATGTGTTAATGAATCGCAACAACGAAATGCTGACGGTAAGCATTACACAATTACACCGCAAGCAGGAACTTTCTTTTATGCATTATCTCGATTTACAGGATGGCAGGTTATATTCGCAGGAATTCAACCATACCATTACACAACTACATGCGTAAGCTGTTTACTCATCATCCGTTTTTTATCCGTTTATTTCATTGGGAGTATTGGAGTTTTACTGCTATTTATGGATGGATCTACCCGGTGTTTACACTCTTGTGTATTCGTGCAGGCGGTAAATTTTTCTTTACAGCAGCTAATCCAACCATTAAGTACGGTGGTTTTTTAATGGAGCAGAAGCAGGATATTTATCCACTGTTACCCAACGGTTATTATCCTTTGTTCTTTCACGTGCCTGCGCAAACTTCGTTTACACAAATTGAAGAGTTGCTGCAGCAACATCAATTTACTTTCCCTCTCATTGCGAAACCTGTAATTGGCATGCAGGGTAAAGCTGTAAAAAAAATCAACAACGTTGATGAACTGAAACATTACGCAGCAATATGTACTGTAGATTTTATGGTACAGGAATTATCGCCATACACAAAAGAAGTAGGTATTTTCTATCATCGTATACCAGGCGAAGCAAACGGAAGAATAACCGGCATTGTAGCAAAAGAGCCCATGACAGTTGAGGGCGATGGCGTTTCAACATTGTATGAACTGATCATGAATGTGCCAAGATACATTCTGCAGATAGATGCATTAAAACAGATGTACGGAAAAGATATTCTGCAGGTGTTGAAGAAAGGAGAAGTGAAAGTATTGGCGCCTTATGGTAACCATGCACGTGGCTCAAAGTTTATTGACCGGACAGAGAAAGCCGATGCAACATTTGTTGCCAGTATTGATGCGGTATGCCAACAGATCGACGGCTTTCATTATGGCCGTTTAGACGTGATGTATAATGATTGGGAAGATCTGCAACAGGGAAAGAATTTTCATATTATTGAATTGAACGGGGCAGGAAGCGATCCCACACATATGTACGATCCGAAACATACTCTTCTTTTTGCCTGGAAAGAAATCATCAAGCATTGGTTTATTCTGTGGCGCATCAGTAAAAAAAATCATGCAAAAGGTCATCGGTACATGACCATAAAAGAAGCTGTTGCAATGTTTAAAAGTAATGCAGCGCATGTAAAACAACTCGATGCCGTTGCATTGAAATTATAATCGTTCGTTTTGGCGCAAGCCTTTATATTTGTTTTATGCCACAACCGGGTAAAATTTTAATGTGGGGCTTTATCATCAGTTTTTTAGGATCGCTGCCCTTGGGAACACTTAATATTGCTGCTATGCAAATCGGAATTACCGATGGCATATCACCTGCACTGTGGTTCTCCGCCGGTTCGCTTACTGCCGAAATTATCTACGTACGCATATCGCTGGTTGCAATGGATTGGGTACGCAAACAGGAAAAATTATTAAAAGCACTCGAATGGCTTACTGTTGTAATTGTGCTGGCACTTGCAGCTTCGAGTTTTTGGGCAGCAGCTCATCCATCGGTTGATAAGAATGTAATTCTCTCTAACAGTATGCACAGGGGGTTGCTTGGTTTTACCATGAGTTTAATTAACCCGGTGCAGATTCCTTTCTGGTTTGGCTGGAGTACGGTTTTGTTTACCAAGAATATTTTAAAACCGGGAATATGGAATTACAATACCTACATCCTGGGTATTGGCATTGGTACATTTGCAGGCAACTGTGTATTTATTTTTGGCGGCAGATTATTGGTAGACAGATTGAATGCTTCTCAGCATATGTTGAACTGGATTATTGGTGGCGTGTTTTTGTTTACTGCACTTATTCAGTTGTACCGCATTTTCCGGAAGAAAGACGCTATTCACCAGTTAGAACACCCCGAAGATGTTACGGGAGGTTTGGAGAAAAACATTCATTGAGATGTCTGATTTCTGATGTAGGATTTAGGATGTATGATGTACGAAGCAGGAAATAAGAGCGCATTGCTGCTTTGCTTCATACAGTTGAACGGAGCGTCGCCAATGCAGCTGAATGGAAAACATCAGCCGGTAAACAAATCAGTTTTTTAAGCCTGGTTCATTTCTTCGGCCCATTTATCTCTTTCATCGGGGCTGAATTTCCACGGAGCAAAATTGTTTTCTACGTTGCCGAACATTGCATTCCATTCGCCGGGAGCATTACTGTCTTCCATGATCAACGAGCGACGTAATTCAAGAATAATACTCAACGGATTGATGCTTACAGGGCAGGCTTCCACGCAGGCATTGCAGGTAGTGCAGGCTCGCAATTCTTCTACTGTTATATAATCGTTGAGCAGGGTTTTACCATCGGGTGTAAATGTTTTATTGCTGTTGATGTTGCGACCCACTTCTTCCAAACGGTCACGGGTGCTCATCATAATTTTTCGAGGACTTAATAATTTACCTGTTGTATTTGCCGGACAGCTTGCACTGCAACGGCCACACTCGGTGCAACTGTATGCATCGAGCAAACTTTTCCAGCTAAGGTCCATTACATCTTTTGCGCCGAATTTAGCAGGTGCTGCAGCATCGGTGGGTGCAAGCTCGGGCTGCATCATATACTTTACTTCGTTTTGCACCGAAGTCATGTTGGCCATTGTGCCCGTATTGGTTAAACGTGCATACCATGCATTGGGGAAAGCCAATACAATGTGCAGGTGTTTGCTCCACGGTAAATAATTAAGAAACGCAAGTATGCCGATGATGTGTAACCACCATGCACTGCGTTCAATAGCAATTAACCCTGTTTCGGAAATACCTGCAAGCGATGGTGCCAGTAAACCGGATAACAGAAAGTCGCCGGTTTGATGATAATGATCGGCTCCGTTTAACTGCAATGCACGATCGGTTGCATTCATTAACAGGAACAGACTCATCAATACAATTTCTGTAATAAGGATATAGTTGGCATCGCTGCGTGGCCAGCCATTAAGATCGTTACTGATAAAACGTTTGAGCTTAAGCATATTCCTGCGCACCAGGAAAAGGACGCAGGCTGTAAGCACCAACAAGGCCAGTACTTCAAAAGCGTTGATTAAAAAGGTATAAAACGAACCAAGCAAAGGCAGGAACAAACGATGTGTACCAAACAAACCATCGAGCACAATTTCCAGCACTTCGATATTGATGATGAGAAAACCTGCATACACTACAAAATGCATGACAGCTACCAGCGGGTTCTTGAACATCTTCCTTTGACCAAAAGCCAGCAGCAGCATATTTTTCCAACGGGCCGAAGGATTATCGGTCAGTTCTTCATCAGCACCCAGCAGAATATTTCTGCGGATCTCTTTTACTTTTTTGCTGAAGAACCAAACGGCTGCACCTAAGCAAAGGGCAAATAAAACCTGTTGAACAATCTGCATACAAACGTTATTTGTATTGCTAAGATAAGGATAAGGGTGAAAGGTGTAAGGTAAAGGGTGTTGAGTTTATGGTGTATGGTAGGTTAAAGAAGTAGAAGTGTATAAGCGTTGTGTAAGTGAAACTACAGGAAACTCTTTTTTGTTTCTTCGAATAGCTAAGATAGTCTGATATACGCTTAGTATACGCTCTATATACTTAGTACGTCCTTTTGGGCATAAAATGGCCAAACCGGCTTTTTTGTACAAAAATGGCTGAATACGGCAAAAGCGGCCGGTTGATTTTTAAGCATCTGTTGATGATTGTACTCTTGTGTTGTCGTTGCAACTGACGGGTTTTAATTTAAAGTGTACCCTGAACATTTTCTTTTTTCAATTTTAAATTTTAAACCGATGGCACAACAAAAAGGTATCCTTCCATTGTGTAAATACCACCCAAACTAACCCCCTTCCGCCATTTTAAATTGACCCCCTAAAAAAATCATCCAAAAACTGGTGGAGAGATGTTCTGAAGCTGTTAAAGAACTGGCTGTTTTTTGTTTATCAAAC
>NZ_SDHW01000005.1 GCF_004118265.1 Lacibacter luteus | reverse complement strand
CTGCACAGTTACCATCTACTCTTGTTTCACCAAGATAAGTCACCTTCGGTGCAGCATCACATTTATCAGTGGCTGTGGCTGTTCCTGCTGCCGGTACATTATCACAGGATGCGGCTGCATCTGCAGGCACGGTTAACTCTGGTGCAGTATTATCTGTTACCGTGATGGTTTGTGTTTTTGTAACACTGTTACCACATGCATCTTCTGCCTTCCAGCTACGGATCAGTTTGTAATTACCTGCACAGTTACCGTTGATGCGTTCTTCTCCAAGATAGGTCACCTTCGGTGCAGCATCACATTTATCAGTGGCTGTGGCTGTTCCAACTGCCGGTACATTATCACAGGATACGGCTGCATCTGCAGGTACTGTTAACTCTGGTGCAGTGTTATCTGTTACGGTGATGGTTTGTGTATGAGTTGTTGTTTGTCCCTGCGAATTAGTAGCAGTCCAGGTTCTTGTAACAATATATTTATTTGCACAATCTCCCGGTGTTATTTGTTCTTTGAAATCAACCGGAACATTTCCGCAATTATCACTTGCAGTCAACGTTTCTGCAGCTGGAGCAGTACATTCAACCGTTATATTCTCAGGCAATGGTTTTCCATTGTTGTACAGTACTGGTTTAGTACATATGAATGTATATCCTGCATCAATGGTATTATTTGTTTCTCCCGATGCAAGTGTGATACCTGTTACTGTTCCGCCAACAGGATCACTGTCTTTTGCATCGTTGCCTCCAAGGTTACTGCCGGTTGGTGCATAGCCTGATGGTGTTGCAAAACTTACACTGTAAGTTCCAGGTGCAAGACCACAGAAACTGTATGCTCCATTGGCATCGGTTGTTGTGGTTGTAGTTGTGCCATCGGGTTTGGTGAGTGTAACTGTTACTCCTGCAATACCCGGCTCACCTGCATCCTGCACACCGTTACCGTTCAGATCATTCCACACAAAGTCTCCAAGACAAGCGGTCTTGTAATATCCTGCATCAATGGTATTGTTTGTTTCTCCCGATGCAAGTGTGATACCTGTTACTGTTCCGCCAACAGGATCACTGTCTTTTGCATCGTTGCCTCCAAGGTTACTGCCGGTTGGTGCATAGCCTGATGGTGTTGCAAAACTTACACTGTAAGTTCCAGGTGCAAGACCACAGAAACTGTATGCTCCATTGGCATCGGTTGTTGTGGTTGTAGTTGTGCCATCGGGTTTGGTGAGTGTAACTGTTACTCCTGCAATACCCGGCTCACCTGCATCCTGCACACCGTTACCGTTCAGATCATTCCACACAAAGTCTCCAAGACAAGCGGTCTTGTAATATCCTGCATCAATGCTGTTGTTTGTTTCTCCTGATGTTAACACGATACCTGTTACGGTTCCGCCAACAGGATCACTGTCTTTGGCATCATCTCCACCAACATTACTACCGGTTGCTGTATATCCTGATGGTGTTGCAAAACTTACACTGTATGTACCTGGTGCAAGACCACAGAAGCTGTATGCTCCGTTAGCATTAGTTGTTGTAGTTGCTGTTGTTCCATCGGGTTTGCTGAGTGTAACTGTTACTCCTGCTATACCCGGTTCACCTGCATCCTGCACACCGTTTGCGTTCAGATCGTTCCACACAAAGTCTCCAAGACAAGCGGTCTTGTAATATCCTGCATCAATGCTGTTGTTTGTTTCTCCTGATGTTAACACAATACCTGTTACGGTTCCGCCAACAGGATCACTGTCTTTGGCATCATCTCCACCAACATTACTACCGGTTGCTGTATATCCTGATGGTGTTGCAAAACTTACACTGTATGTACCTGGTGCAAGATCACAGAAGCTGTATGCTCCGTTAGCATTAGTTGTTGTAGTTGCTGTTGTTCCATCGGGTTTGCTGAGTGTAACTGTTACTCCTGCTATACCCGGTTCACCTGCATCCTGCACACCGTTTGCGTTTAGATCGTTCCACACAAAGTCTCCAAGACAAGCGGTCTTGTAATATCCTGCATCAATGCTGTTGTTTGTTTCTCCTGATGTTAACACGATACCTGTTACGGTTCCGCCAACAGGATCACTGTCTTTGGCATCATCTCCACCAACATTACTACCGGTTGCTGTATATCCTGATGGTGTTGCAAAACTTACACTGTATGTACCTGGTGCAAGACCACAGAAACTGTATGCTCCATTGGCATCGGTTGTTGTAGTTGCTGTTGTTCCATCGGGTTTGCTGAGTGTAACTGTTACTCCTGATATACCCGGTTCACCTGCATCCTGCACACCGTTTGCGTTCAGATCGTTCCACACAAAGTCTCCAAGACAAGCGGTCTTATAAATTCCAAAATCTATATTAGTTGAACTGTTTGTTAATGTAAAAGGATCTGTTTTCACTTCTCCGGAAACAACTGCATTACCGTCATTCTGATCATCGGTTGCAATACTTGTTGTACCGACATCACTTTTAACGTAACCGGAGGGAAGAACAATTCCTACACTGTAAGTACCGGCAGCCAAACCTGTAAATTGATACAATCCATTTGTGTCTGTTACTGTAGTTGCAATCAATGTACCTGAACTGTTATAAAGATTGACTGTTACGCCTGCAACTCCTGATTCAGAAGCATCTTTCAAACCATTATTATTTACATCTTCCCAAACCAGATTAGAAAGGGTCAACGTGGTGGTACGTTGAAGACATAAATCATCCACCGCAATAAAGTGGCTTTTTCCCGCAGCACCATCAGAGCCGGCGAGAGGATCTGTTATTGCAATTTGTATTGTAGTCACACCCGCAGGTACAGTATAAGATCCACACACTTGTGTCCAAGATCCATAATTAATGCTGCCACTTGTAACTTTTGTTCCGTTCATATAAATGTCAAGTGACATCGATGGTGGATTAGCCTTAATATTGGCAGCCCAAAAACAAAATGTATATGTATAGCCAGGAACAACAGTTATATTTTGAAACCATAAGCGATCATTATTACTCTTTGGATGAGCAACAAGCATTTGGTTGCCCGAATGCGGCGATAAGGCGACAGCCCCTGGTACGCCTGAAGTATTAGTTAGTACCTGACCGACTCCCGAAGCAAACGATCCGCTGTTTATTATTCGCAGATCAGTTCCCGGAAGTGCTGTGTAAGGAGATGTGCCGAAGTTAGCAGTACCGGGTGTTAATTCAAAACCACTGTAATTGCCAAGCAAATTGTTAGTACAAGCAATTTGTGCAGTTACAGGAATGCCTCCAAAAAAGAATGTGCTGCATAGAAGCAACACAAGTTTGAAAAAGTTAGAAACTTTTGTCAAGAAGGAACCTTGTTGGTGAAGTGAACTTTCCTTTCGCATGATCTTGGGTATTATGGTTTACAATCGGGCACAGCAATGCCGCTTTGAAAAAATCTATTTTCAAATTTTGAGTAAAAACGAATTAAAGATTAGCTGATGAGAAAAGTATTAGACATAGTATACGCTATAGAATTATTGGCCGGATTTTTTTACTGCCGATAATACATTCAACACATGAAACGTTTGATTGGGATTCTAAGGAAGTATTGGAGATAAGCTGCTGTAGGTTCGGTTTGGTAATGTGAAAGTATATTTCAAAAAAAAAAAAATCCAAACATTTAACTTCAAAAAAACACAAATATTTTTTTTGAATATTATTCGTTAATTATATAAAGGATTATTAAGCTTAAAGTTTAAACAATAACATTACCGATAGAAGTTTCGCATGTCTTATAGAACAAGCCAGTATGTCTGGTAAAATTAATTTTCATTAGATCTAACGGTAACCAGTAGTCTAATAAGTAATCTTAGTGTAATCAGAAAAATTTCAGTTAAAACAACTTTATCTGTTATCTAAATTTTTTCTGTCATTACTTAATTGAATAATTACTGATAGTATAAAAAAAGAAATGTACGTTTCAATATTCTTTGCATTTCGTTTGCAAATTGAGTCATTGCATCCCCTGTTAGGTTAACAGAAGAAGCATGTATAACAAATCTGCTCTTGGAATTATTATCACAAGTTCGGTAGAAACTCTATTGCTGTTCGTAGGACTTGAAAACATTAAAAGTATAAAGCGATGACTCTATAATCTTTACACTCTTTTTTTAAAGATTGTATCCCCTTCCGTAAAACAAACTTAATCTCGCAATAATCTACAATAGTTCTTTGGAATAATCAGGGACAACATTACGGGTATTTGTAGAGATGATTCGATTCCAACCAGCGACCTCTTCGTCCCGAACGAAGCACGCTACCGGGCTGCGCTATATCCCGAAAAACTCTGCTATAAATTTATTTATTTATTTTCTTCAATTATAAACACAGCCGGTACCGGCCGCTGCCCTTCTTTATCGCTGGGCTTAATGGTTTCTTTACCATTCACCAACATGCAACTGCTGCCGCCTCCATCAAGATTCAATGCTTCTACACAACCAAGATCGAGCAATAGTTTTGCAAGCTCTGTTAATGTTGCCCCTTCTGCAATACCGGGCATCCGTCCTTGCACAACAAGAATGATCAATTTACCATCAGCTCTATATCCCATGGCGGTTCGTGGATGTTTATCGTCAATGGCTTTGCCGGAGAACATGTGTTCTTCATTATTGCTGACAGCAATTTTTGTATTTTGAATTAATACGGGACCTCCTGAAATAGCTGTTTGCATATTCCATTTTGAAGATCGCTGCAACAGTCCTTTTTGCGTTACAACTGCAAACGAATCTTTATAAAAACCGGGGACTTGTTGGAACGCCTTTGCAAACCTCGCCGACGAATCAGTATACAACCAGGCAACATCTGCTTTTCTTTTTTTAGTAATACCAATGGCCGAACGAAATGTATGCATGTACAGCAACGTATCCTTTCCCTTCAATGCAGTTGTATGCACATTATATGAAACCAATTTTCCATTTTTGATCACTGCATTCAAATTCCTGTTCGTAGCAAAATCAAAAAAAGTTCCATTCACTATGAGCAAGGGCTGTTGGTTCTTTTCGTAAAACTGTTGAGGAGTAATCCGGCGATTGAGTGTTGTATCGGTCGTAAAACTCAGCTTGAGATCTTTCAAATCGGCAATTACATAGAATGCAATATTCGGCTTGCCATCAATTAAATCAGTTGTGGTAAATACATGTACTGAAGTTGGCAATGAACCATACAACGAATCAACATTCAGCCAATGAACTTGTGCCAAACAAAAAGGAGCAGTGATGATGTACAACACTGCTCCGATTAATATTTTTTTCATAAAAAATTTATGCTATAAAATTCGCTTTTTCTTCTTCCCATTTTGCTTTGCCGTAACCGGGAAGCACATGTTTTTCGCTGTGATAGCTTGAACGTACCAACGGTCCGCTTTCAACGTAATCCAAGCCAATGGTATAACCGATTTCACGGTACTCAGCAAACTCATCGGGGTGTACAAAACGTTGTACAGCCAAATGCTTTTTAGTGGGCTGCAGGTACTGGCCGATGGTAACCACATCAACACCGTTATTTTTTAAATCATTTAATGTCTGGATCACTTCCTCTTTTGTTTCGCCAAGGCCAAGCATAATTCCACTCTTTACACGCATACCGTTTTCTTTCAGGTAACGCAACACATCCATACTGCGCCAGTATTTTGCCTGTATACGTACCTGGCGTGTTAAACGTTCAACCGTTTCAATGTTATGCGATACAACTTCGGGATGCGCTTCCACGATACGTTGCACATTTTCCATCTGCCCTTTAAAATCGGGGATCAGCGTTTCCAATGTTGTATCGGGATTCAATGTTTTTACTGCACGGATGGTGTTGTACCAGATGATGCTTCCACCATCTTTAATTTCATCACGGTCAACCGATGTAAGTACGGCATGCTTCACCTTCATTAAATGAATGGCTTCGGCTACACGTTGGGGTTCATCCCAATCGATCGGGTCGGGCCGGCCTGTTGCAACAGCACAAAAACCACAACTGCGGGTGCAGGTGTTACCCAATATCATAAAGGTGGCTGTACCTTCTCCCCAGCACTCGCCCATATTGGGGCAATTGCCACTTTCGCAAATGGTATGAAGCTTATTCTTATCTACAAGATTACGTACGTGGCGATAGCTTTCGCCGATAGGAAGACGTACTCTTAACCAATCCGGTTTCTTTGGTTTCTGCTCTGCGGCAGCATCATTCACTACAATTTCCTGCATAGTTTCAACTAAATGAGGGGCAAAGTTAGGCTACTTTCGTTTACCAAACAGAATAGCAATATATCCGTTGAAAAACACCTGCTGCGAAGGGTTCAACAGCATAATTTCCACCTTACGGCTGTATGCTTCGAGGTTCATCCCTATTTCAATAGCCGCAACGGTTTCGTTAAAGCGTCCATAATCGAAACGGAGAGCAGCTTTTGCATGTACACCCGGTACAAACTTCATATCCTTCCAGCCATAGCGTAAGCCGGTACCCATAATAATATTATTCGGTTCAAGAAAGGCAGCACTGTCGGCGATTGAATATTTGATATCTCTCGATCCTTCAGGACCGGGATCCTGTATACGTACATAATACGGACGTTCGAGGCCGGCTGAAAATCCACCTCCATAAATTGCATGGATAGCAACGCCGTTTTTATTGGCTTTAGCCCCCAGCATGCGTTGCTGACCGTAAGAAAGTTTCAACTGGTAAAAACTATTCCGCTTGCCATAAACAAAAGGATTACCCAACTGCAAAAAACCATTGTTGTTTAAAACATTGTTGAGCTTTTTTTCTTTGGGATGTTTTTTTTCGTTGAATTCAATACTGAAAAGATTGGCGGTGTTTGCGTTCTTTAAATAACCTTTCTCATACATCAGTCCCCAACCATCGGTATTAAGGCGTAAACCAAACACACTTTGTTTATTAAATATCAACGCACCTTCTTCCTGCTGACGGATAAGATTATCTATTTTCTGACGGCGTGCTTCTTTTTTTGCATCACGCTCTGTACGACGGTTATCTGTGTTCTGTGCAAACGAAACGAAGGCAGCAAACAGGAATGAGCAACTGAGGACTACTTTTTTCACAAGCCTGAATTTATTGTTTCAACGTAAATTTACACTTTAAACGAATACCAACGCATTATGGTATCTTGTGCCTCTTTTCTTTACCAATAATTTAATAAGATGACTTCTTCTATTGTTTATAAAGGCGATTTACGTACCGAAGCAATCCATTTACACAGTCAATCAATTGTTGAAACAGATGCCCCACTAGATAACCAGGGTTTAGCACAACGTTTTTCACCTACCGATCTTGTTGCAACAGCACTTGGCAGCTGCATGCTTACCATTATGGGTATTAAGGCACGTGATATGCAGGTTGATTTAAATGGTGTGCAGATCGCTATTCAAAAACACATGAAATCGGAACCACGCCGTATTGGTGCTGTTGATGTAACGTTTACATTTCCTGCCGGTTTACAGCTCGATGATAAGCAACGCACCATTTTACAAAATGCAGCACTCACCTGCCCTGTTGCTAAAAGCCTCGACCCTGCAATTGAGCAGAACGTAGTGTTTAACTGGTAAGTTGTTTTTTTAGTAAGCTGTTGCCGATGGCGCATTGTAAGCAATGTTTTGCATCGCAGTAATTTTTTTTAAGAAACAAAAGCACCTGTGAGTCGAAGGCCGATTGATGTACTACATCAACAGCTTCCCATTTTGCTGTAATACTGTTTTTTTCTTTTGGCAGCTGCTGCAACCATTGAAGGACTTTTTCTTTCAATGCTCTGTTGTGTTGTTCCTGTGCATACACAAACAACAAAGGAATAACAGTATTAATGAGCAGGTTGTTAACCATTACATCGCCTACGTTCTTTTTCCTGAACGAACCTGCTTCATTGAGTGTATAATGATAATGCCAGAAATCGTTGGCCGTAACAGTAAACATTGACCGTAACTGCTCAATCGTTCTTGCATTGATCACTTTTGAAAAAAGATGACTCGACTGCTGAATAAGCATGGCCAGTTGTGCAAGGCGAACCGTTGGAAAATTAGATGGCCGCATACGCAAAAACTGCAGCGGCCTTGTTATTGGTTGTAGCTTATGTTTTGTTTGTAAAAACCGATACTCCTTTTGCAGCATTACCGGATAGTCCTCTGAAAAATCTGTATTAAGCAAACCTGCCTGCCCCAACAACAATGCTTCGAGTTGATGAATTTGATTTTTATGTTTTGCCAATAAGGTAACGGGCAAAGTTTTCGCAACAAGTTCAAACGCATCTGCATTTAAAGGTGCGCCGAAATTACGAGCTACCAGTTGCCAGAATGTTTCTTCCCAATGGCGGTTGCTTTGTTGCAACAGTTGTTGAATAAGATTGCTTTTCTGTTGCAGGCGTTCGGCAATCATCCGTTCCTTCCAGCTTTGCCAAACCAGTTCGTTTACCTGTTGCAGTTGGTTACTGCAGGGTACAAAACTGTTTTGTTCCATTAGCTGTTTGTAATAACCCAGCAGGTTTTTCGAAATGCGGTTCTTTAATTCAAGAACAGGTAAGTTATTATCGATAGCAAGATCATTTTCATAAACTACATGCAGCACCACATTGTTGTAATGCATGTCGCCGGTGTGCCCATGCTTTATCCAGTCGCTGGTTTTGATGTGCAGCTCAATATTGCCAACCCATGTAACAGCATTAATGTTGACTTTAGCTTCTAAAAAATCGGGACCTTGGTTGGTATTTCGGCTGCCCTGGAAAATAATCTGCAGTGTTTCGTTTTGTACCGTAAGCAGTTCTTCTTTGTTGAAGTAAAGATGTTGCCAGATGTATTGGAGCAGGTGTTCGTTCATGGCGCAATTTGAAAATGTGGAAATTTGATAATTTGAAAATTAAAAAAAGTCTTTGGTTAAGTCAATACTGCCGTAAATAAAAATGGGAGACAGAAACTGCCTCCCATTTTCAAATTATCAAATTCAATTAATTTTCAAATTCTAATATCGCTTTCATCACACGGCTCACAGGCAAACCCATTACATTGTAAAAATCTCCTTTTACACGTTTGATGCCTACCACGCCGATCCATTCCTGTATAGCGTATGCACCTGCTTTATCGTACGGTTTGTATTTGTTTACATAAAACTCGATCTGCTGAGGCGATAGCTTATGAAACTCTACTTCTGTTATATCTGCAAACGCAATTTCTGCATCATCACGCATCAGCACAACGCCTGTAATTACTTCGTGTACCTGTCCGGATAATTCTGTTAATATCGCAATAGCATTTTCTTTATTCACCGGTTTACCAATTACTTTTCCATTCAATACAACAACAGTATCTGCTGCAAGAATCAAACGATCATGACTTAATTCTTCTTTTACCGCCAACGCTTTGTTGCGTGCTATGTACACAGGCACCTGATCGATGGGAAGTGATGCCGGATACATTTCATCTGTATCCTTTACCATTACATCAAAAGGAATTTCGGCCCATTCGAGCAATTGTTTTCGCCTTGGCGATTTTGATGCAAGTATTATCCGTTCCATCAAGCAAAAAATTTAAATAAGATCATGGAAAGAATACCGGTAAAGATCATGGCTTTGATCCATTTACTCAGTTTTGTAAAATCAGCTGTTCGGTTTGCTTTGAGCAATAACCGCACCACATAGGCCGACGGCGCAATAATAAGCACAAGATTATATAAGGCCGCCACCCACATTTTAAACTGCAACACATAAAACAAAACAATAAACAACAACACCAGCAGAATAACCAGCCAGATGCTTACAAACACTTTTGAAAAAGGGACACCCCAAACGATAGGCATGGTTTTGCAACCATACTTTGCATCTCCATCCATATCTTCCACATCCTTTACTACTTCACGAATAAGTGTAATGATAAATGCAAAGCTTGAATACAGCAATGCAAGACGCAATAATTTCTGATGCGAACCCGGCTGTACAGGATGCAACAGATCGATCTGCTGATGAATCGTTAACAGGTACACCACAAACACAACCCATGCTGTTAACAACGAAATAAGAATATTACCAGTAAGCAGTTTCTTTTTAAACGTTGTACTGTAAAACCACAGCACAAACACACAACCCATATTGGCAAAACCTATAACCCAGTTGCCGTTTTGCAAACCAATGTAAAAGCCCATCAACACACCGGCAAACGAAAAGAACATGTGAAAGAAAATAGCCCAGCGGCGACTGATGCTGCGATCGACCACCATTTTTCCCGGCTTATTCACAAGATCGATGTTGAGATCGAAATAATCGTTGATAACATAACCGGCAGCTGCAATAAAAACTGATGATGCACAAAGAATCCAAAAGAGGATATGAAACTCACGGTTCATATACAAATTGCCAAACATAACCGGTTGCACAACGCAATAGAAAAACAATACCTGGGTTAGGGCTATAAAAACAAGATTCGGCCAACGGACAAGTTTAAAAAAATCGGCGAGCTTTTGCATCTGACTATTTATGCCGTGAAGATAGGTTGGAATCGGGGAATTGGAATTCGGAATTTGGTATTGGTAATTAAGTGACTCACAAGTTGCGGAGATGTTCGTACTTCTTACTTCCTACATCATAAATCAGACATCCTCCATCCTACTTCGCACTCACCCCTGCTGCATCCACCACCCAATCATTATTCAGTTTTAATACTTTTTCAATTACTTCTCTTGCACAGCCTTTACCACCGTTAACTGTAGAGATAAATGTTGAAACAGCTTTGATCTCCGGTACTGCATCGGCCGGACAAGCAGATAGGCCCACCAGTTTCATCACTTCCAGGTCGGGAATATCATCGCCCATGAACAGGGTTTCTTCCCACTGTAAATGATTGGCTAAAAGAAACTGTGCCAGCACTTCTTCTTTATCCTTCACTTTCATAAAAACATTACGTATACCGAGATACTCGAAACGCTCTGCGCAAGGTTTACTTAAGCTACCCGAAATAATGGCTACATTATAGCCTTTCTTTACAGCTAACTGTAATGCATAACCGTCTTTAATGTTCATGGTGCGGATGTGTTCGTTACCGGGCATAATGATGAGGGAGCCATCGGTAAGCACACCATCCATATCAAATACAAAAGTTTTTATGCGGGTAAAACGTTCGAGCAGATTCATAACACAATGTTACGGCAGAAGAATTTATTTTTTCCTGTACAGCTTCTGAATACTTTCCGAAAGCTCACGGTACAAATCCTGCAGATGTTCATCAATTTCCAGCAAGAGTAAATGTTTTTTAATGGTTTCCTCATCGCCCCTGCGTGCCGGACCGGTTTGCATATCTACTGCATGCCCCTGTGTAAGCCGGCAGGCTACTTCAATAATCAAGGGATGAAGCAATTTAAAATCGAGGTTCCGGTCTTTGCAATAATCTTCGGTTAATGCATATAAATGATTAGTGAAGTTGCTCACCATTACCGCTGCCAGATGCATGTTGAGCCTGGCGGCATCATCAACAAACTGTACATTATCCGAAAGTGAATGTGCAAAATCTTCAAGCAAAGCATTTACCTCGTCCGAATTGCCATCAATTAAAAAAGGTACCGGAGGAATAACAAGCATTTCTTTGCGCAAACTCTGTAATGGGTACAACACCCCGTAATTGGGCGAACTGTTGCGCAACACATCCCTGCTTACGGAACCTGCAGTGTGTACCAATACTTTTCTTCGCAGCTGCAATTGTTTCGCCAGTTGGGGAATGGCTGCATCGGAAACAGCCATAATACAGAGATCGGCTTCACCACTCAGTTCATCCAATGTTGCAATTGGCTGTGCACGTACTTTAGCTGCTAACGCTTTGGCATGATCGAAGTTCCGGCTCCACACCTGCACCACTTCGTGTTCGGCTTTAACGATCATTTTAGCTAATACGGTTGCCGTATTACCCGAACCAAGCAGAATTACTTTCATATTAGACAAGAGTTAGTGGTAAGGAAGAAGTAATTTGCAACAAAGTAAAACATCCTACGTAAAAAAATGAAACTTGCGCAGAAATTAGTGATCGGTTATTACCGTGCAAAGCTCAACATCTTTGCTAAACTCTCCAAACGTAAAGCTGCTGAAAAAGCATTTGAATTGTTTTGCACACCTTACACCGTTAACAAAAAGAAAGCACCGGCTGTATTTGAAAAAGCAGAAAAACTACACTTAAAAGTTGAACACTATAACCTTGTTGGTTATCGCTGGAATCATCCGCAACCAAAGAAAGCATTGATCCTGCACGGCTTTTCATCCACTGTAAAAAAATTCGATCATTTTGTAATGCCGCTGGTAAAGAAAGGTTACGAAGTAATTGCATTTGATGCGCCTGCACATGGCGACAGCAGCGGCAAAACCATTAATGTGTACCAATACCGTGATACAATAAAAAAAGTGTACGAACGCTTTGGCCCTATTCATTCGTTTATTGCACATTCGTTTGGCGGACTGGCACTTTCTGTATTTATGGAAGAACAAGCTTACCAGGAAAACAAAAAACTGGTATTGATTGCTCCTGCAACAGAAACAGAAAGCGCACTTACCAGTTTTGCAGCTGTGCTGAAAATTGATGAAGAAGTGAAAGAAGAAATGCGAAAGATCATTTTTGAAAAGAGTGGACATACGGCTGATACAATTTCTGTTCGTCATGCTGCGCAAAAAATAAAAGCAGATGTATTGTGGATACACGATGAAGATGATGATGTAACGCCATGGGCCGATGCAGAAAAAGTGCAGCAGGAAAATCATCCCAACTTTCAGTTTATGCTCACCAAAGGTTTAGGACACAGAAGAATTTACAGAGACAACAAAGTAAAGAAGGCGATAATTGAGTTTTTGTAAGTTGTTTGACAAATATTATCAGGTTAACCATTGTTCAATCTTTTTAGATGAAAGTCACTTCAGAAAAGACAGTAAGACGCAGACAAATTATGCTCATTTCTGTTTTTTTATTTCTTTATACGATCGTAATTTTTTTAACGAGAACCCCCGATTTTTTTTCAGGCAAAATAACAACCGGTGTAGTTGAGGGCTTTTCAACCAAGATGCTGTATGGCAAAGGTAGCCCGACAGAATCAAGACCTTTTCCAGTAGTTGTTTTTAGAGTCGGTTCCGATTCAACTCTCTATTATGCCAGTCTCGACAAGAATATATTGTTTCGAAATTGGAAGATTGGCGATTCTGCAAAAATTATTTACGACCCAAGCATACCGGGAGAAGCAAGTTATTATTCATTTCCTTATTACTGGATAGGATTAATTGAAGTATGGGCTGGTTTGTTTGTGCTCGCATTTATTTTTATTGTTGCAGGCACACAGAATTTCATCTAAGCAGTAAAATTTTTAAACGAAAAACCTAAACAACGCAGATTACAAATACCAATATTGGCACCTTTAATAAAACAAAAGCTATGGCTAAAAACACTTCTATTCTGTTAGGCGATTATTTTAAAGTTTCATCAGTTCACAAATAGAAAGCGGACGATATTCTTATGCTAGCGAAGTGGTGCGTGCAGCTTTAAGACTATTTGAACAGGAAGAAAATCAAAAGAAAGAGTTGACTGAAGAACTGAAAAAAGGTGAACAGTCTGGTTTCATGCAAGAGTTCGACCGTAAAAATTTTATCAGCAATCTGCACCGTAAACATACAAGAGAGGCGGTATAGGTTAAGCGTTGTATTAACTGAGGAGATTAAAACAGGCTGACTGATTAATAATGATGTGCAGTCACCCTTCGGATGAACAGACATCAGCCACTTTGCTGACAGCAAACAGCCCCTCAGCCCTTCCACGCCAATATTTTTGCGTACAATAAATGATATATGAATGGCTGATGTTACCAAACCACTTGTTTATTCCTGTTCCGGCTGCTCCAGTGCTGCACAAATGGCCAATCATCTTGCCATTAAGTTAGATCGTTCGGGCAAAGCCGAAATGTCGTGCATTGCAGGTGTGGGTGGTAATGTAAAGGCATTGGTGAAAACAGCAAAGTCGAGCCGGAAGATCATTGCCATTGATGGTTGCCCGCTTGCCTGTGTAAAAGCCTGCCTCAGCAATCACAACATCAAAGCCGATCAGCATTTCGAATTATCGGGTTATGCGGTTAAGAAACAGAAAGGCGTTGATTTTGATTCGGAGGAAGCAAGTGCAATTCTTGAGCTGATTCAATCCAAAATATAAGCAACCCATTTCTTAAAAATCAGCCGCTTACGCTTTTTAATTATACATTATCAATTATCCATTATTTCCTTCTTTTCTTGCATTTATCAATCATTTTATAATATTGTGGCGCCGATGTCCGCTAAAAACCGGCTTGTGGAACCTAATTATGGCGAAGAATTTATTGATAGTAGAGAGTCCTGCCAAAGCAAAAACGATTGAAAAGATCCTCGGGAAAGATTTTGAGGTAAAGAGCTGCTATGGCCACATCCGTGACCTGGAGAAAGATGAAATGGGCATTGATGTCAACAACAATTTTGAACCCCGTTATATTGTCCCCGACGAAAAAGAAAAGGTGGTAAAAGACCTGAAATCGCTGGCCAAAAAAAGTGACGAAGTATGGCTGGCAACGGATGAGGACCGTGAAGGAGAAGCCATCAGCTGGCATTTGTGCGAGGTGCTGGGCCTCGATCCGTATAAAACAAAACGTATCGTTTTCCACGAAATTACCAAGCCCGCTATTCAAAAGGCGGTGCAAAGTCCACGTACGGTGAATATGGATCTGGTGAATGCCCAACAGGCACGCCGCATCCTCGATCGTATTGTGGGTTTCGAACTAAGCCCCGTTTTATGGCGTAAGATGAGCATGCGCAATAACCTCAGCGCCGGTCGTGTGCAGAGTGTGGCGGTTCGTTTAATTGCAGAACGTGAACGGGAGATCAATGCATTTGCTGCTACATCTTCCTTTAAAATAGAAGCGTTATTTACTGCAAAGGATCTCAGCAGCCGTAACGTAACATTTAAAGCAGAAGGCAAAAAACAAAATGCTGCAGAAGATGCAGAAAAGTTTCTCAACAGTTGTAAAGGGGCTACCTATAAAGTAGCCGATATACAGGTACGTCCCGGAAAAAAATCACCGGCACCTCCGTTTACCACTTCAACTTTACAACAGGAAGCAAGCCGTAAGCTTGGCTATAGCGTAAGCCGTACCATGCAGCTTGCACAGAAATTGTACGAAAGCGGTAAGATCACGTATATGCGTACAGATAGTGTGAATTTGAGTGATACAGCGCTTGGCGATCTTACACGTACCATTAAAGGAATGTATGGCGATAAGTACCACCAGTTCCGCAAGTACAAAAACAAAAACGAAAGTGCACAGGAAGCACACGAAGCCATCCGCCCGACGTATATGGAAAATACAACGGTGGATGATGCAGATCTGAAACGTTTGTATGAGTTGATCTGGAAACGTACCATGGCAAGTCAAATGGCCGATGCAGAACTGGAACGTACCACAGCAAACATTTCTATTTCTACCAATAAAGAAGAATTAAAAGCCGAAGGTGAAGTATTGAAATTTGATGGCTTTTTAAAAGTATATCGTGAAGACAGGGATGATGAAGATGAAGATGAACAAATGGAAGGCATGCTGCCACCATTGACAATTGGTATGAGTTTACCGCTGAATGAAATGAATGCGGTTGAACGTTTTACCCGTCCTGCTCCACGTTATACAGAAGCATCGCTGGTAAAGAAACTGGAAGAGTTGGGTATCGGTCGTCCATCAACCTACGCCCCTACTATTTCTACTATTTTAAAAAGAGGTTATGTAGAAAAGCGTGATAAAGAAGGAACGCCGAGAGATTATCGTGTACTGCAGTTGAAGGATGATAAAGTAAGCAAGAGTACCAACCAGGAAAATACCGGTGCAGAAAAAGCAAAACTCTTTCCAAGCGATCTTGGTTTGGTTGTGACTGATTTCTTGAAACAGCATTTCGATGATATTATGGATTATGGCTTTACTGCCAAGATCGAAAACGAGTTCGATGAAGTGGCCGAAGGCAAACTGAAGTGGAACAAAATGCTGCAGGAGTTTTACAAGCCATTCAAAAAAGATGTAGAGAACACCATTGAAAATGCAGAACGCATTAAAGGTGAAAGAGAGTTAGGACTTGATCCGGAAAGTGGCAAGAAAGTAGTTGCACGTATGGGCCGCTTTGGACCAATGGTGCAGATTGGTGAAGCAAGTGAAGAAGAGAAACCAAAGTTTGCAGCGTTGCGTAAAAACCAAAGTATTGAAACCATCACTTATGAAGAAGCGATGGATCTTTTTAAACTGCCGTTAACGTTGGGTGAATATGAAGAACAGGAAGTAAGTGTGAATGTTGGTCGCTTTGGTCCGTATGTAAAATTTGGCGAACAGTTTATTTCTATACCTCGTGGTGAAGAACCATTGGAAGTAACCATGGATCGTGCAATTGAACTCATCAAAGAAAAACAAACAGCAGATGCGCCTGTTGCCTTCTTTGAAAACAAACCGGTAACAAAAGGTAAAGGACGCTTTGGTCCGTTTATTAAATGGGATGGTTTGTTTATTAATGTGCCACGCCGTTACGATTTCGATAATCTTACACAGCATGATATTAATGAGCTGATCGAAGCAAAAGTGGAGAAAGAAGCCAATCGTTTTATTGTTCGCTGGCCCGATGAAAACATTGCAGTAGAGAATGGTCGCTGGGGTCCGTTCATCCGCTTCGGTAAAAAGATGCTGAAGATCGACAAGAAAAAAGATGGCGAAAAATATACTACTGAAGAAGTAGCACAGATGCCTGTTGAAGAAATCAAAAAAATGATCGTGGCGCAAATGCCCGGCGCATTTGATAAACAGGTAAAGGCAGCTGCAAAGAAAGCGGCAACCAAAAAGAAAGCCGCTGCACCGAAGAAAAAAGCAGCTCCCAAGAAAGCTGCGAAGAAGAAATAATTATGAAAGCATCACAAAAAGCATTGCTATTTGTGATGCTTTATATAATGACCAATTTGAATGGTTATTCACAAGACACGTTGTTTGAAAACGTTTACAAAAGTTTTGTAGATAACTATGCGAGTAATTTAAGTAGAGGGAATGATTTTTCAAATTCATTTCGCAATTCGTCAACAAGCACTTTTTCAAAGGCAAATCCTGTTTTTGTCAAAATATTTCAAACTGAAAAATCTAAAAGGGACAGCATTGCCACCTTTAGATTTTTATTCGATTCTGTTATGAATCGTTTCATGAAACAAGACATTTGGATTGACTCTCCATTTAACATCGCAGAACAAACAAATATTATGGGAAAACCCCTTCTTTTATTTTGCGAGTGTTTAACGCCAACGTATAAACTAATGCTAATTAAACAGGATAAAAGTTTAATTGAAAACGGCATATTTGATAGCTGTTTTAGCAAATTAAAATCAGATGAAGAACTACTTAAGCAACTTCAGCAATTAGCAAATGCTGCTCCGCCAAATAAAAAAATAAACCCTGGCTTGTTTTTGGAAAGATTTCTCTTTACACAATGTGCTGCAATAAGAGAATTTGAATTATTTGCCAGACGATCAATACTGGAACAAAACTTTTCACGCCCTGATTAACACAATTATTCTGACTATTAAATGTATTTTTTTATTCAACCGATTGCACAAACAGAATATACAATTTCTTATGTGCAATAACACTCATTCATTAGTTGCGAACATCATTTTGTGCATAATTTTTCATTGATAAAAATCAGTCATTTCTTCTGCACCTCCCTATATCTTTGCGCCGATTATCAACCTTAAAACAAAATGAAACTGCAAAAACTTTCACTCATGAGTCTTGCCCTCCTGGGTGTTTTTTCCGGCAGCAATGCACAGGAAAAAGAAATTGAATTAGATCCAATTACCATCACTGCGTCACTTACGCCGGTAAGTGCATCAAAGACGGGTCGCAACATTTTAATCATTAAAGGCGATGTGTTACAGAAATTACCTGTACAGTCTATTGATGAACTGTTACGTTACGTTCCCGGTGTTGAAGTGCAAAGCCGTGGACCAATGGGTGCACAGGGCGACATTACTATTCGTGGTGGTACATTTCAACAGGTGCTGGTTATACTTGATGGTATCCGTTTAAACGATCCGCTTACAGGACACTTCAACGCTTACATCCCCATCTCTCCTGCTGAGATCGATCGTATTGAAATTTTAAAAGGTGCTTCTTCTGCTATCTATGGTACTGAAGCTGTTGGTGGTGTGGTGCACATCATCAGCAAAACATTTGCAAACAAAAAACAAAACAACGGACATAAGATCAATGCGCAGCTTACAGCCGGCGATTATGGTTTGTTTAATACACAGGCCGGCTTTTCCATGCATCAAAAAAACACCACGGCTTCTGTTGGTTTGTTAACCAATAATGCTAAAGGCCAGGCATTGCGTGGTACAAAAGGTTATTTCAATCTTACTACTATTTCTGCATCGGTAAAACAACAACTAAACGAAAACACAAGTATTGCTTATCGCTTTGGTTACGACGACCGTGATTTCAATGCACAGAATTTTTACACTACTTTCTTAAGCGATACTGCAACAGAAGCTGTTGTAAGCCGCTGGCATCATGTAAAACTGCAGCATCAAAAAAACAAACATCGTTTTTCGTTTGATGCAGGTTACAAACAGGCCGATGATGTGTATCGCTTTAATAAACTTGGTACAGCAAATTCCAATCATTCATCGTTGTTGCAAGGGCTTGCACTATACGATTACAGCATTAACGACAAAGCAACCATTACTGCAGGCACACAATTCATCAGCCGCAAGATTGAATCGAACGATCGTGGCAATCACGAAGTATCAAATGCAGGTGCATTTGTTGTACTCAATCAAAAAATCGGGGAAAACTTTCAGCTGAACCCTGCAGTTCGTGTTGATTGGAACGAACGCTCCGGCTGGGAGTTTATTCCGCAGCTGAATGCATCTTACCGTTACGAATCGTTATTGCTTCGTGGAAGCATTGGCCGCACAACAAGAGATGCTGATTTTACAGAACGTTTCAACAACTATAACAAAACAGGATTAAAATCGGGACGTATCGGCAATCCTGATCTCAGTTCAGAAACATCGTTGAGTTATGAGTTTGGTGCAGATTACTTTCTCTCACCGGATTTAAAAGTTTCTGTTACCTGGTTCGAGCGTTTCCAGGACGATATGATCGATTATGTATCTACTACGTATGCAAACATGCCACGTAAAACCAATCTCGATCCAACTCCTTCAAACACTTATTTACTGGCAAGCAACATCAGTAAAGTAAATACAACCGGTATTGAAACCGATGTGCAATACAATCACAAGTTCAACGAACAACATTCGCTTAGCGGTGGAATTGGTTTTATCTGGATGCGTAGCCGCAGCAACAACGGCGTACCGTCATTATACATTTCTAACCATGCAAAAGAACTGCTTACATTCAATGCTATGTACCGCTACAAAAAAATCGGCATCGGTTTGAATGGATTGTATAAAAACAGGAAGCCGCAAAACATAGCAGCACCGTTTGTACCCATCAGCAAAGATTACTTCTTACTCAACACACGTGTTGATCTGTTTTTACTGAAAGATAAACTGAGTGTATTTGTGCAGGCCGATAATATTTTTAACCGCCGTTACAGCGATCTGCTTGGTTCTTTTATGCCACAGCGCTGGGTAATGGGTGGTGTAAAAGTAAATTTATAGAGAAGACTGCTTATCCCCTTCCTCGGAAGGGTATCAACTGTGGCACAGAAATATGATTAAAGGGGTGGGGTTATTATCCGCCCCTTTCCTTTTTTGCAAACTATTTTCTGGATATTTGCAGCCACAAAAACGATTGATCGTATGCATAACTTCATTCAACAGCTTGGCATTAAAGAATTGAACCCGGGTGTTTCGATAGGACTCAACTGGCTTTCTTCTGCCGGCGAGAAAATCACCTCCTACTCTCCTGTTAACGGAAAAGAAATTGCAGCAGTCACCGCTGCCGATAAAGCTTCGTACGAAGCTGTGATTGCAAAAGCACAACAGGCATTTACTGAATGGCGCATCTGGCCTGCACCAAAGCGTGGTGAAATTGTTCGCCAGATTGGTGAAGCGTTACGAGCCAAGAAAGAACCACTGGGTCAATTGGTTTCGTACGAAATGGGAAAGAGTTTGCAGGAAGGTTATGGTGAAGTACAGGAAATGATCGACATCTGCGATTTTGCTGTGGGTCTCGCCCGTCAGCTGCATGGCTTAACGATGCATAGCGAACGTCCCGGCCATCGTATGTATGAGCAATGGCATCCGTTAGGCATCGTGGGCATTATTTCAGCATTCAACTTTCCTGTAGCTGTGTGGAGCTGGAACACTATGCTGGCTTGGGTTTGTGGTGATGTGTGTATCTGGAAGCCATCAGAAAAAACACCATTGTGTGGTATTGCCTGTCAACATATCGTTGCCGAAGTATTTGCAAAGAACAATGTTCCCGAAGGTGTGAGTTGTTTAATACAAGGTGGCAGAGAAATTGGCGAATGGATGAGTCATGATACAAGAGTGCCATTGGTTTCTGCAACAGGAAGCACACGCATGGGTAAAGCAGTTGGTGCAGCTGTTGGCGAACGTTTGGGAAGAAGTTTGTTAGAACTCGGCGGCAACAATGCCATCATCATCAGCGAACATGCCGATCTGAATATTGCAATCCGTGGTGCGTTGTTTGGTGCTGTTGGCACTGCAGGTCAGCGTTGTACTACTACCCGCCGTTTAATTATTCACGAAAGTATTTACGATACTGTAAAAGAAAAACTGGTAGCTGCCTACAAACAATTGAGCATTGGCGATCCGTTGAATGAAAGCAATCATGTTGGTCCGCTCATTGATACTGATGCCGTAAAAAATTATCTGCATGCCATTGAACAATGCAAAACAGAAGGCGGTCATTTTATTGTTGAAGGCGGTGTGCTTGAAGGTGCAGGTTACGAAGGTGGCTGTTATGTGAAGCCATGTATTGCTGAAGCAAAGCCTGCGTATAAAATTGTACAGCACGAAACCTTTGCTCCTATTCTATACTTACTGAAATATTCAACCATTGCTGAAGCTGTTGCCATACAGAATGGCGTACCGCAAGGTTTGTCTTCTTCCATCATGACCTTGAACCTGCGTGAAGCCGAACAGTTTCTCTCAGCAGGCGGTAGTGATTGTGGTATTGCTAACGTAAACATTGGTACAAGCGGTGCCGAAATAGGTGGTGCATTTGGTGGCGAAAAAGAAACCGGTGGCGGCAGGGAAAGCGGCAGTGATGCGTGGAAGAATTACATGCGCCGTCAAACAAATACCATCAACTATTCAAATAACCTGCCATTGGCACAGGGTATTAAATTCGATCTTTAAGCAAGTCTTAACAACCCAACGCAGGCATTAAAACGACTAAAAAGAGTCAGGTAAAGAACTGACAGCGCCAATTATTGTAAAATGCTGTAAAATGTGGTCAGACGGTATGTTTTTCTCCCACAGTTATTGCAATTTTACCGTTTCAAAAAACAAAGAGATATAGATATGCAGTTAAACAAAGTGTTGCTTGTTTCATCCGTATTCGCCCTTTCTTCCGCTTTTACGTTTGCACAAACCTCCGTTAAAGAAGATCAGTTAAAAGGCTGGCATCTGAAAGATCAGGCCGCTGATGGTTTTTACGGCATCAGTATGGATAAAGCGTTTGAGTTTGTAAAGAACCGTAAAAGCACAACAGTAATTGTGGCGGTGATAGACAGTGGTGTTGATACATTGCACGAAGATCTGAAACCGGTTCTCTGGCGCAACCCAAAAGAAATTCCCGGTAACGGTATTGACGATGATAAAAATGGGTATGTAGATGATATTTATGGCTGGAACTTTTTAGGTGGAAAAGATGGCCGCAACGTTAAAGAAGATTCGTATGAAGCTGCACGTCTTTACCATGCGCTGCGATCTAAATACAAAGGAGATGTAGATGAAAGCAAGCTCTCTCCTGTTGAAAAGGAAGAATACCGCATTTTCAAAAAAGCACAGGGCGATATTGAGCATGGTTCAACCGAAGCACAACAGCAGGTGCTTTTTCTGCGTGGATTGTACAACAAAACAGTTCCATCGGACAGTATTTTAAAACTCCGGTTCAAACCGGAATATACAGGTAACGATCTTGTATCGTTTAAGCCTGCCAATTCAAAAGAGGCTGATGCAAAATCAACGATGTTTTCGTTGTTCAAGGGTTTTGATATGATGGACGCTACCAACACAACCATTGTGGAAGAGTTCGGCAGCTATTATAAAGGCCAGGAAAAGAAAGCGGAAGCATCTATCTCTGCACCTAAAGATTACCGTGGTGAAATTGTAAAAGATAGCTACTACGATTTTAATGATCGCTTTTATGGCAATGGCGATGTAATGGCCAGCACTCCTTTTCATGGTACACATGTAAGCGGTATTATTGCAGCTGCACGTAACAATGGAATTGGTGTGGATGGTGTTGCCAACAATGTACGCATCATGAGCATTCGTGCTGTACCCGATGGCGATGAGCATGATAAAGACATTGCACTGGCTATCCGTTATGCAGTAGACAATGGTGCAAAAATCATCAACATGAGTTTTGGTAAAAGCTTTTCGCCACAAAAGAAATGGATCGATGATGCAGTTCGCTATGCACAAAGCAAAGGTGTATTGTTAGTACATGCTGCAGGTAACGATGGTAAGAATGTTGACAGTACAGAAAACTATCCTAACCCCAACTTTGCTGATACAAAAACAAAAGCAACCAATTTTCTTACTGTTGGTGCAAGCGGCGATCCGAAAACGGGCGGCCTTGCTGCAGACTTCAGTAACTATGGTAAAAACGAAGTAGATGTATTTGCTCCTGGCGTAAAGATCTATTCTACTATTCCCGGTGGTAATACGTATGGCTTTGCACAAGGTACAAGTATGGCAAGCCCTGTTGTTGCAGGTTTAGCAGCATTCATACTTTCTTATTATCCCGATCTTACTCCCGAGCAATTAAAATACTGTATTGAAAAAGGTGCATTAAACCCTAACATGCAGGTTACAAAGCCAGGTACAGAAAATGAGAAAGAAGATTTTGCAAACTTCAGCCGTACCGGAGGTTTAATTAACGCATATGAAGCAGTTAAGGTTGCAGCAACGCTTAAAGGCGAACGCAAACAGGAAACCAAACCAACTCCTAAGCCGCAGCCAAAACCAAAAGTTAAGAAAACAAAAAAAGGTTAACTGATTTTAAGAAAGTCCCGCTGAAAAGCGGGATTTCTTTTTATGCTACATTTGATACAAACAATGCAACGAACAATGTTGCGTTATCTGCTGCAATAAAAAACCTTAGTTATCATGCCACGACCAACCAGCAACGACTATGCTTCGTTTTACCACAACTACATTATGCAGGTAAGCGAAGATGATCTGCAAACTGCTTTTCAAAATCAATCGGCAGTACTCGAATCGTTTTTACAAAACTTACCCGAAGCAAAAGCTGATTATGCTTATGCCGAAGGAAAGTGGACAGTAAAACAATTACTGCAACACATTATTGATGCGGAACGCATCTTTACACACCGTGCATTGTGGTTTGCAAGGCAAAGCCCTGCCCCATTAAGCGGTTTCGATGAAAACGAATATGCAGTTGTTGCCGATGTAAGTAAGCGAACAATACAATCGTTATGCGACGAATTAAAAGCAGTTCGTAAAAGCAGCGAACATCTCTTTAAAAGTTTTTCTGCGAAAGAACTTGTAACAAGTGGTATTGCCAATAACAATTCCATTACGGTTAATGCATTGGGCTTTGTAACACTTGGACACTTTCTGCATCATAAAAAAATTATGGAAGAACGTTATCTCTAAAAAGGTCAGGCCCCGTTTAGTAACGGGGCCTGATGTTTTAAAAAACTGTAAACCTGTAAGCCGGATTTTGTCGTATTCACCAAAAGTGAACGGAGCTATCATTTATCTGTCCTTCAACTTACGCTCAAGGATCAATCTGCCTACCCTCCGTCATCGAGCGAGCAGCCCTCAGGCGACGGTATATGTGGCATTTCAGCACGAAAGGTTTACCCCGCTATAACATTACTGCTATAACCCGTAGGCTCTTACCCTACTTTTTCACCCTTACCCTACTTTACAGCAAGGCGGTTATTTTCTGTGGCACTTTCTGTTCCAGCAAAAATGCAGGACCCGGCTCTTCACCGGTGCGTTGCTCTATGCTGTCCGGACTTTCCTTGGCGCCTAAGCGCCACGATAGCTTAGTTTACAGTAAATGCAAAAATACAACATCTGAATAGGTATGCCATACTTATTACAGTATGTTTTATTTTATCAACTCGTATAAGTATGCATACTTATCAAAAAAATCCCCCAACCGAAGTTGAGGGATGGAATAAACTTTCTTTGAAATGATTAATTGCAAAACTCTTCAAACGCACCAATAAGGTTTTGCGCAATCATTTGTGCAGGACGACCTTCAATATTATGACGCTCGATAAAATGCACTAACTGACCATCTTTAAACAAAGCAATTGCTGGTGAGCTTGGAGGATAAGGCAACAAATGTTCACGGATCTTTTTCACTGCATCAATATCAAAACCTGCAAAGCTTGTGAGCAAATGATCGGGCCGCTTTGTGCTGTTGCTTACAGCCATCAACACACCTGGTCTTGCACTACCTGCGGCACAACCGCATACTGAGTTAATAAACACAAGGCTTGTTCCTTTTTGTGTAAGTGCGGTATCTACTGCGTCGGCCGATAATAATTCTTCAAATCCTCCTTCGGTCATCTCTCCCTTCATAGGGATTACTATTTCTGCTGGATACATAGTTGAATTGATTTAAAATTTCTGCAAAGCTAACGGAAAGTCAAATCTAATCGAACAAAAAAGAATTTTTGACAGTTCGATTACAAGAAAGCAGACTTTTTGTCGCAAAAATTTTCATTAATCTGAAATGAAGGCGTACAAATTATCGATGGAACATGCTTTGATGATTTCCTTTCATTATTTCAAAACAAATAAACTTTAATACTATGACAATGGTAAAATTGCACAGCCCCGCACAACGCAACCTCAACAACTTTTTTGATGAGTTCTTTAATGAATTGCCTGCTTTTGGTAAAACAGTAAACAACCTGTTTTCACCTGCAGTAAACATTCTTGAAACAGCAGATGGTTATCACATGGAATTAAATGTTCCAGGCCGTAACAAAGAAGACTTCAACATTACAGTTGATAAAGGTTTACTCAGTATCAGTTACGAAAAGAAAGAAGAAGCGAAGAATGACGATGTGAAAGTTGTTCGCCGTGAGTTCAGCTATCAGAGCTTCAAACGCAGCTTTACAGTTGATGAAAAAATCAATGCGGAAGCTATCCAGGCGAAATATGAAAATGGTTTACTGAAATTGTTTCTGCCTAAAAAAGCAGATGTACAACAACCCGTAAAAACGATCAACATACAGTAATAGCTTCATAAAGCTTGTTTTTATAGCAGTTGGTTTTGGTAAGCCCGTTGTTTTTACAATGGGCTTTTTCATTCTCTTAACAGCTGTTTCAACTTACATGGTTATCTTCGCAACGCATCAGCATGAAACCACTTTTAACCCTCGTAACAGTTTTATTCCTTTTCCTGCATGGTCAGGCACAGGAAGTTACAGACACAACGATCCAGCATCCGGCTACTGATACCATTCTGCGTATCCGTAACCTGAATCCTTATTTTACAGTACATGTAGACAGCTCACTCTCCTATAAACTCGAAATAAATAAAGAGCAGAAGAACTACTATTGGTACCTGAAAAATTCTCCTGTTGGTTTGCGTATTAACAAAGACAACGGTACGCTTACATTTAAAGCAGAAAAGGCTTATTTCCTTTCGGGAAGATTGAAGTACGATGTTGAATACAAAGTGCAGCTGGGTGTGCAAAGCCTGGATAACCCAACCGATAAGGCCGACACCATGTTCACGATTGTATTCTTCAATACAGAAATTATTCAATCGAAGATCCGGCCTTCTGTTTCAGCATCGATTACTGTAGACGAAGGTGATACTGCAAGAATTTCTCTTAACTGCGAAAACGGAAATTTTCCTATTGAGTACATTAATTTCGAAAGCTCTATTCCAATTAAACCGGAATACCAGATCACAAAATGCAAGGATGATTTTGTTTGGTTCGTTCCTTACGATTTTGTGAAAGACAATGACCCCGCAAAAACAAAAGAATTTCGTGTGCTCTTTATTGGTGCTGACAAATTCCGCAACAAAGACACAGCTGTAGTGCGTGTTGTTGTAAGAGATGCCATTAACTATCCGCTCAAAAAACAGGAATACGACAAGCTGGTAACCGATTATAACCGTTACATCATTCAGCTGAAGTTTACCTTCCGCACATTAGATAGAAAAATCAAGAAGACGAGAAATTCACGGGTTGCTTTTGATATGACCTCCTCCTCTTCTGCATTGGCCGGAACAATTCTCAGCACATCAAAGAACGAAGACCAAAAAAATGTGGGGCGTGTGTTGCCTGCAGTTGGTGTAACACTGGTACCGGTGAAAGAAGCAGTATCGCCGAACAAAGTAAATGATCAGAACTCGGTGTCGCTGGTACGAACAAGCATCCGTCGCTTAGAATATATTTTGCAGGAGAATGGACTTGTGAGCGATAAAGATCCGGAAATTGTTACGAAGACAGCAAAAATGAAAGCTGATCTGAAACAGATTCAACAGCAATTGATCGATGTTCCGTTAGAAGAGATTAACATTGAAGACCCGAAAGAAGCAGCCAAGTATTTCGAAAGCAAAAAAGTAAACCGTAAATACCGTTCAAGAAAAAATTAAATTTTAAAAATACTTTTTCAAAAGGTCGTCATTGCGAACGATAGTGAAGCAATCTTAAGATTAGACTGTTTCGTTCTTCGCAGTGACGATTTTTTTTGTGGGAGTTACGATTTTTTGAAAAAGTATCTTTTAGTTTCTATTATGTAATTATTTGCAATCGCCTTTTCGTCTTGTATCAATAATGTATTGAATTTTCCAAACTCCATTCACCCGCACTAACTGAAAGGAGTTTACCCCGCAATGACTGAAGGTTCCTTTCAAATAAAATTGATAAGGAGTCCATACACTTGCCAAAGCACCATCGATATGTATAGCCCCGAATGTGATGCGTTCATCGGCATCGCCTTTAGTTGTTTTACCAACAAAAGAAGCAAACGCATCTATGTTATCGGTACGCACAATCGTCTGTCCTTCTTTTGTACGACTGATGGTTTGCAAAACAGCCCATTCAGAAAATGCATTTTTCAAACCTGCAGAGTCAGCATTTTTCATAGCTGCAAACATATTGTTAACAACGGCTTTTACAGAATCTTCTGTACTCTGTGCTTTTGTTGCAAAGCAGCACATCATTGTTAAAGAAAGCGTAAGAAATAAGCGCATAGCTCTTTGTTTTAGTGTTTGGCAAATTGTTTGAATTACAAGAGTAAAAACTTACCGACTATGGCAAACTTAAAATTCTACAAATGGTCAATAGCCCTGATGATGCTTGTAGCAAGCACTTCAGCTTCGGCGCAGTTGTTTCCACGCAATGGTAACATTTTCGGCAACTCCTCGAACAAACCTGTAGTTCGCCAGGATGGTAGCCGCCAATGGCCCGATGGAACAATACAATACCCAGACGGAACAACTCGCTATCCCGATGGCGCAATTCGTTATCCCAATGGTACAATGAGTTATCCTCGTAATAACAACAATCGTAATTACGATAATTGCAGCCATCGAAGCAACCTCCCTCCGGGACAAGCGAAAAAAGTTTATGGCGGACATGCAAGAGATTATGCAAAAGGTAAAGGCAAAAAAGGATGTGATTGCGATCACGACGATCGGAACTGGAACGACAGAGATGTAAGGAATTATCCGAATCAATATCCGCAGTATCCTTCGTATCCGCAATATCCAAACAACACTCCTCAAAATGGTGGTAAACGTCCAAGCCGTACTACCAATCCGAATATGTAAGGTATAGAAGTGAACATAAAAAAGCCCCGGCATTTGTCGGGGCTTTGCTTTTTATAAGATCATTAGTAGCCTAATATCTTCAACATACTTTGTGCGGTTTGTTCTTTTGCATATACCCAATCAACCAGCTTACCGTTTTTATCGTGCCCTACAATAATATGCTTGGGCGAAGGAATCATACAGTGCTTGATACCACCATATCCACTTATCTGATCCTGATATGCTCCTGTGTGGAAGAACCCAACATATAAAGGCTCCTGTGCGTCTCCGTTTAACTTGGGCAGGAACACTTCATTGATATGCTCTTCCGAATCGTAGTAGTCATGACTGTCGCAGGTAATACCACCCAACACCACACGCTGGTAATCGTTCTCCCACTTGTTGATCGGCAACATCAAAAACTTTTCACCAATACCCCATGTATCAGGCAAAGTAGTAATGAAAGAAGAATCGATCATATACCAGTTCTCACGGTCGTTCTGTGTTTTTTGGCCAATCACTGAATAGATATGCGCCATACTTTCACCAACGGTAAAGCTTCCGAACTCGGTATAAATATTCGGCATGGGTACACCTGCTTTTTTACAGGTCTTTTTAATGGTTGCTACAATTTCATGAATCATGAATTGATAGTCGTATTCAAAACCAAGCGAGTGTTTAATAGGGAAACCGCCGCCAATATTAATTGAATCCAGCTCAGGGCAGATCTTCTTCAACTGGCAATACAGCGTAACAACCTTATTCAGCTCACTCCAGTAATAGATATCATCTTTAATTCCTTTGTTAAGGAAGATATGCAACATCTTTAACTGGAAACGATCTTCATTACCTTCTATCTTATCTACATAAAATTCAAGAATATCTCTTGCTCTTATGCCTAAGCGTGAAGTATAGAAAGGGAATGTAGGTTCTTCTTCCGCTGCTACACGTATACCCACTTTAAAGGGAACCTTTACTGTTTTCTTGTATTGCTGCAGCTCTTCTTTGTTATCAAGAATCGGCGTTACATTTTTAAATCCGCTGTTGAGCAATTTTGCAATGCGTGCTATATAATGCTTTTGTTTGTAACCGTTACAGATGATCTGTATATCCTTGTTTATCTTCTTTTTCTGATAAAGCTTATTGATGATCTCAATGTCATAAGCATAAGAAGTTTCCAGGTGAATTTCATGCTTCAATGCTTCTTCCACTACAAACGAAAAATGACTGCTCTTTGTACAATAGCAATAAAAGTACTTGCCTTCGTAGCGATGCTTTTTAAACGCAGCATCAAACATCTTCTTCGCCTTTTTGATCTGCATACCAATTTTTGGCAGATAAGTCAGTTTCATGGGAGTACCATACTTATCGATCAAAGCTTTTACATCAAGTCCGTTGAATTGGAGGTAACCGTCTTTCAGATCAAACCCATCCTGTGGAAAATTAAAAGTTTGATGAACGAGGTCGTTATACGTTTGATTGGTCAGTTGAAACGAGCGTTGGTCTTGTGTCACCTTTAAAAAATTTTGCACAAAACTATTGTAAAAATAAATGCAGGGGCGTGAAGATTTTTTTACTGCATCCTGCGGTGTTGGAGTGTTTTAAAATAATTGTTTTTCTCAATATTTTTAATGCCGCCAGACGTTCCTATGGAACAAAAAATACTACAACATGACAGTGCTTGTTCCGTAGAAACATTTCATAGTAGAAAAAAATAAGCAGAAGTACTCCGTTCCGCAGGAACGGTTGGTGCTTTTTCTCTAAGCAAAAGCATCCTTAATACAAAAGCCACAACATTGCTGTCGGGGCTTTTGTTTATATCTGAGATATTACTTTACAGATTCAACCAGCTTCTTAAAACTTTCCGGTTCGTTCATCGCCAGGTCTGCAAGGATCTTACGATCGAGGTCGATGTTCTTTACTTTCAGTTTATTGATGAACTGAGAATAAGTTAAACCTTCTTCTCTTACTGCTGCATTGATACGGGCAATCCAAAGCGCACGGTATTCACGCTTTTTCAATTTACGGCCTACGTAAGAGTAGGTCATACCTTTTTCAACTACGTTTTTGGCAACTGTATAAACGTTTTTACGTTTGCCATAGAAGCCTTTGGCTTGCTTAAGAATTCTTTTGCGGCGTGCTTTAGAAGCAACTGCGTTTACTGAACGTGGCATATCTTAATTTTTTTGAATGATAAATTTGATGTGTGTTTGTGCGGCTCTTATTTCAGACGCAATAAACGTTTTACAAAGTCAACATGTGATTTTGCAACTACACCGTCGATACGCATGTTACGCTTACGCTTTTTAGACTTCTTAGTGAGGATGTGACGTTTGAAACTCTTTTGGTGAGTGATCTTACCGGTGCCGGTTACTTTAAACCTTTTTTTGGCACTTGAATTGGTTTTTACCTTTGGCATTTTACTGCGCTTTAAGAATGATACCCGGCTGGCGGCTCTGCACAGGCAGAACACTTAGGGGGCCGTTTGGGCAATACCAGCTGTTTCCAGCTTCCCGATTTGGGAGCGCAAATGTAGGAAAAATGTATGGAAAAGACGGAAATAGGAACACACTTTTTTTACAAAAGATCAGCGGCCGGTCCCGATGCCCTTCATGTCGAGGCACGAGACATCTCTAAAATTGCAGCATTCCAAAATTCCGAAGAACTCTCCTTTGTCGAGGTTACTTTCCTTGGTAATCAAGCATCTAAACCATAATATACAAACAAAACCGCCTCTTTCGGAGGCGGTTTGCTTATGCTTATTCTGCACTTTCTTTTTTCTTTTTCGTCGTTTTCGGCGAAATGATCATGAGCATCCGTTTACCTTCCAGCTTCGGTAGGCCTTCAACCTGGCCAATTTCCTGCAAGCGTTCAGCAAACTTCAGCAACACCAATTCTCCCCTTTCCTTAAACTGGATGGCACGACCTTTAAACTGTACATAAGCCTTTACCTTATTTCCTTCTTTCAGGAAGTTTTCGGCGTGCTTGGCTTTAAAGTCAAAGTCATGATCGTCGGTGTTTGGTGTAAAGCGGATCTCCTTCAACTCGGCCGATTTGCTCTTGGCCTTCATTTCCTTTTCCTTCTTCTTCTTTTCGTAAAGGAATTTGTTGTAATCGGTCGCTTTACAAACAGGCGGTACTGCCTGCGGAGAAATTTCAACCAGGTCCAAACCCAGATCCTGGGCAATCTGTAAAGCTTTTTGAGTTGGATAAACACCCACCTCTACATTATCGCCCACCAAACGTACTTCCGGTACCCGGATCATGTGGTTAATGCGATGCTCTGGTTCTTTACGGGGAATAAAACGTCCCCTTGGAGGTCTTTGTGGAAATGCCATACTAATTCTGCTCCCATCCCCTTACCGGAAGCAACTGTTCATTTTGTTTTTAAAATTCTCTCCAGGGGTTAAAGAGAAATTCTTTTAATCTGATTTACGTTCGCTGATCTCAAGAGCGGCTGCAGCAATAAACTCATCTGCATCTACAGTTCCTGCATCACCTTTACCTTGCTTACGTACTGCTACTTTTCCTTCGTTCATTTCTTTTTCACCTACTACCAGCATATACGGCACTTTTGCCAGCTCTGTATCACGGATCTTCTTACCGATCTTTTCATTACGGTCGTCAATCTCTGCACGAATATCTGCTTTTTTCAGTTTCTGTAACAGAGTTTTTGCATAATCCATAAACTTATCGCTGATTGGCAGAATCTTCACCTGCATTGGCGCTAACCATAACGGGAATTTCCCTGCATAATGCTCCAGTAAGAACCCAATGAAACGTTCGTGTGTACCCAATGGTGCACGGTGAATGATCAACGGCACATCGGGCTGGTTGTTTTGATTGGTGTACGACAGTTTGAATTTGTTACCACTGTTGAAGTCGACCTGGTTGGTTGCCAGTGTAAACTCCCGGCCAATGGTGCTCCATATCTGCACATCGATCTTCGGACCATAGAAAGCCGCCTCATCATGCACCTCAACAAACGGAATATTTGATTCTATGAGTACTTTACGCACCATTGCTTCTGTTTCCTGCCAGAGCTGTGGTTCGTTCACATATTTCTGACCAAGTTTGCTTGGTTCATGCAGGCTCAAACGCATCACATACTTATCAATACCAAAGATCTTGAAATACTTCAGGTACATATCGTTCACCGCACGGAACTCATCGGCAAACTGTTCACGGTTGCAATAAATATGTGCATCGTTCATGTGTAAGCAACGTACACGCATCAAACCAAATAACTCCCCACTCTGCTCATAACGGTAACAGGTACCGTATTCAGCAATGCGGTATGGAAGATCTTTGTAGCTTTTTGGTTCTGCATCAAATATTTTATGATGATGTGGACAGTTCATCGCCTTCAGATAATATTTCTCTCCATCCATTTCCATGGGCGGAAACATACTATCTGCATAGTAAGGCAGGTGACCACTGGTGAGATACATGCTCTCCTTTGCAATATGCGGTGTTACCACACGCTTATACCCTGCAGCAGCTTCTGTTTCTTTCGCCAGCTTTTCCAGCTCTTCAATAATGATGGTGCCGTTAGGTAACCACAAAGGCAAACCCGGACCGGTATCGTCATCCATTGTATAAATGCCCAGCTCTTTACCCAGCTTACGGTGATCACGCTTCTTCGCTTCTTCCAGCATCGCCAGGTATTCATCCAGTTCTTTTTGTGAAGGAAAGGTTACGCCATACACACGGGTTAACTGTTTGTTCTTTTCATTGCCTTTCCAATACGCACCTGCAATAGAAGTGAGTTTGATGGCTTTGATAAAACCGGTTGACGGGATATGTGGTCCACGGCAGAGATCGGTAAAATCGCCTTGTGTATAAAAGGTAATGCCGCCGTCTTCCAGGTTTTGCAGGAGATCGAGTTTGTACTCATCGCCTTTCTCGGTGAAATAAGCAATGGCATCCTGTTTGGAAATTTCTTTACGCTGGTAAGCATTGTTCTTTTTTGCCAGTTCGTTCATTTTCTTTTCCAGCACCACTAGGTCTTCCTCGGTCATTTTCTTATCGCCGAGATCCATATCGTAATAAAAACCTTTATCCAAAGCAGGGCCTACCCAGAATTTTACACCCGGGAACAATGATTCAACTGCTTCGGCCATAAGATGAGCACTTGAATGCCAGAAGGTGTTTTTTCCATCAGCATCATCCCAGGTCAGCAATTTCAATGTAGCATCACCCGTTATTGCACGGGAAAGATCCCACACCTCTCCATTTACATTTGCTGCCAATACTTTTCTTGCTAATCCTTCGCTGATTGATTTTGCAATGTCAAGAGCCGACGCACCTTGCTCGTACTCCCGCACTGCTCCATCCGGAAAACTGATCTTCATGTACTTGTCTTGATTTTTTTGGAGAACAAAGGTAACAAAAGCTAACCGTTTGAAAATTAACAAACCCTTACCCAAGCCGTTTTTTTTCAATTGTGTAATTTGCAGGTAGATTTTGAACTTACACAATGAGACAGATTTTATTACTTGCTTTCCTTTTTTGCACTTCACAGCTTTTTGCCCAGAAATACAGCGGCCAATGGACAGGCAGCTTTAATTCTAAAAACGAACCTGGCGGTCAAACAGAATATGTATTGGAAATTGAGGCCCGGGGCAACAGCTTTACCGGTACCTCCACAACCTATTTTAATTATGCAGGAAAACGGTATTATACCATCTGCGAAATAAAAGGCACCATCGATCCGGGTAGTAAAACACTTACTTCCACCGAAGTAAAAGTGATCAAAAAAAATACACCACCCGACCAAATCGATTGTTTACAGATGCACACACTCACCTATTTCCGTAAAGGCGAAACGGAAGAACTAAGCGGAACATGGAAAGGCGCAAGAGATATTGACAAATGTGGTATTGGCTCAACTACATTGATGCGTAAACAACTGGTGAAAAACAACGTTACAACACCACCGCAAAACAGCACAGCCCGTACAAGTCCTGCAACGAATAAACCGCCTGTTGAAAAACCTGTAACCAAGCCTGTAACAAAACCTGCCACTACCGAACCTAAAAAAGAAACGCCGGTTGTTACAGTACCTTCTATTACGAAGGTTGACAACACAACTGAACCCCAAACAAAACCGGAAGTAAAACCAACAACTATTCCTGCACCTAAACTGCCCAATGGTTTAGAAAAGCGTGAAAGCAAAGTATTTGAAACTATCCCGATCGAAGAAGAAGAGATTACCGTGAATTTATTTGATAATGCAGAAATCGACGGCGATATTATTACAGTGTTGTTCAATGGTGAAGTGGTTGCTTTGCAAAAAACACTCAGCGATAAACCCATTACCCTTAAACTGAAAGCTATTCGTGGTAAAGACAACACGTTAACCATGTATGCTGAAAACCAGGGTCGTGTACCACCCAACACAGCTATTATGCGTGTACAAAATGGCGAACAGTATTACAAAGTATTTTTAAGTGCAGATGATAAGAAGAATGGCAGCGTAGTGTTTCGGTTTAAGAGCTAAAGAATACAATATATATTAGTTGAAGGCCACTGTGAAAGCAGTGGCTTTTGTTTGTTCAGATATGTTTTTATATTCTTAACTCTTGTATATACCTCTACCTGCAATTGCTCTTTTAAAGCGTTTTAAATACCCGTGCATATTGGCATATGAACAACTGAAACAACTGTTTTGCGTAACATTGTACTAATTCCACCATACAAAAAGATGAATACCGGATCAGCCAAACTATTCTGCTTAATATGTTCGCTTCTTTTCGCAAGCTGCAGTGTTTTACAAAAAACATCGTTACAGGATCTGGAAGAAGGAAAATACCTGTTATCGAAAACAACTGCTGCGCATTATTTTAAGCAAGACACAAATACCCTGCAAAAAATCAAGGTGGTTTATTTAGTTCTGGAAGGCGACAGTGTTTTTTTTTCGTTCGCAGGCAAATCCTGTTACAACAGGATTGCTTTATCCTTTCACTGAAAATGCAAATGAGATCATTCTTCTGAAACCATCCCTCGATTTCGATTTGTTTACCACGCCGTTCAAATTCAGACCGGCTATTGCAGAAATGCCTGCACAGTTCAATACGGGTTTTAATGGTTCGTTTTACATTGGCTATCGCATGGATCGCTTAAAAATTCAACAGCAAACAATTTACAACGGTATTAAGCGTGAAAAATATACCCGCTCAGGAATTGGCTTGGGTCTGTTTGCAGGAATCGGCTCTTCGTTTATGAATCCAAAAGTGCTGAACAATACGATCGATTACGAGTACGATGCTTTTACCATAGATTACGGACTTGCAGCACTCGCCGGTTTCCGGAAATTCAACACCGGTATTTCGCTTGGGTTTGATTTTATTACCGATAAAAACCGTAACCAATGGATTTATCAGCACAAACCCTGGATTGGCATTTTTATAGGATTAAATCTTAATTGATTCCTTTCATATCTCAACTACGGTAAGCAGGTTAAAAACCAACTGCAACAGAGGCAAGTATTGTTAAACCATTACTTACTGCAATTCCATTTCTTGTAAAGAAAGAATAAGGTGCCTCTATGTATTTAAGTTCTGTTCTAAAACTGATGAACGATAACGGCAAATAATCAACATTCACGGAAAGCCCGGTTGCAGAAAATGGAATTGGCTTATATGCTGAAACAATAATGCCGTTCTTATCGGAATAGTATTCTGCACGCATAGCAGCATTCAACTGTTTATTGAATTTATACTGCAGCATAGCAGCACTTCCCCACCAGCTTTCTTTGCCCTGTACACCTGCATCGAGCAACAAAGCGAGGTTCGCTTTTGAATCAATCGTATAAGTAATGGACAGGTTATGAAACATTCGTACAACAGCAGCCAGCGAATCGGGCTGCTCGTTACCAATAAAAGCAGAGGAATTAAATACCCAGCTTTCATTGGGTTTAAATACAAGCTGTGTACCCAACGCCTTCGATCTGTTGTTGTCTTTTATATTCTGCCAGCCTTGCAGCAGCAATGCAGATGCTGTCCATTTTTGGTTGAATGCATAATTCAACCTCACTCCTGTTTCGTAATAAGGTGAGCTTTCTGCCAGTAAACTCCGGCTGAGGTTCCAGCAATCTTTGCTGATGGCGCTTTCTATACCAATATGCGAGGGAAGAATACCTGCTTCTGCACTTAACTTATCTGTAAACCTGTAACCGGCATTTGCTTCGTAAACGTACTGCAGCAATCGGGGTTCTGCTGCTAAATTATACCGAGCATAATCTCCGGCCATCACTGCAAGGTTTGCTTTCAGTTTTGCATGTTCGTATGTAACTTTCAATAAGGCCAGGTTAACGGAAGGTTTGTTGTGCTTTTTATGATTATATATAAACGGTGGACGTTCGTTCGATACCGGCTGATTACAATCGTATTGATAATAAAGATCTGCAAAACCCGAAAAACGTAATTTGTTTTTGTTTGTGCTGTCCTGAGCCGCAACCATAAACATCGTCGTGAGAAAAAGAATAATAGCAAGCAATCGTTTCATTCTGCAAATATATTACTGAGCAACACGTGTTAATTCAATTGGCTGAGCAGGTTGATACAGTAACGGCACATCTTCCACTACCACATCACTCTTATCAAGCCCGAATGCTTTTTCATCGCTTTGTCCCAATCCTTTCAGGAAGAAATATGTATTCAGCAACAAACCATCTTTCAACGTGAATTCATTTTCTACCGACAGGAATTTCTCAATGACAATGAATTTGAAATCGGGTTGTGCATTGTACTTTGTTGATCCATCTGGTCGAATGTGGAGGTTCAATTCTTTCTTCACTACAAGATCCTGAACGATCTTTTTAAAATACAATTCCGTTCTTGGCTGAATACGGAAACCTGCATTGATGGTTACCTTGATCACTTTATCATCGAGTAACTCCGACACATCATACGATAAGGTATAAGGATGCTCTGTGCGGTTGATATGCACAAACCAATACACATCGGCACGTTTAGGCTTCTTTGAAAAAATAGAATTAATGATCTTCTCCTCTACCTGGTGACGGTTATTCGCCTTAGTGAGATAGATCAGATGCGTTGAGAACTTCGGTATCAGGTCATCTTCACTTAATTCTTTAATGGTATTGGCATATTTACCAAGATCAACAAACTTTGTAAAGCGGTTATTGATCTTGCGTGCATTGTACCACACATACATCACCATAAAAATAAAGAGTTCAAAGAACAGAAACATCCAGCGTTCTTTTATCTTGGCGACGTTAGCAATAAAGAACGACGTTTCAACCGTTGCGAATAACACAAGGATCAATGCCACCAGCCATTTATTCCATTTCAGTTTATACACAAGATAATAGCTGAGCAAAATAGTTGTCATCATCATGGTGATGGTGATGGAAAAACCATAAGCCGCTTCCATATGTGTTGAATTCTTAAAATAAAGGATCATCAGCACACAACCGATCCACAAGATCACATTCACACTTGGAATATAGATCTGTCCTTTCATATCAGATGGTTGACGCACACGTACTCTTGGCCAGAAATTAAGATTCATTGCTTCGCTGATGAGTGTATATGATCCGCTGATGAGTGCCTGCGATGCAATAATGGTTGCAGCAGTGGCAATGATGATGCCTGTAATTAAAAACCAATCGGGCATTATTTCAAAGAAAGGATTACGTCCTTCAAGCAAAGGCTGACCTTGATGCATTACCCATGCTGCCTGTCCGAGATAATTCACCAGCAAACATATTTTTACAAAGGCCCAGGAGATGCGGATATTCTTTCGGCCACAATGTCCCAGATCGCTATACAATGCTTCCGCACCTGTGGTGCAAAGAAACACGGCACCCAATAACCAGAAGCCGCCGGGATAACGCAGCAACAGATCATATCCATAAACAGGATTCAATGCTTTCATGATAGCCGGGTAATGAACGATCTGGCTGATGCCCAACACAAACAACATCGTAAACCAAATGACCATTGCCGGACCAAAAATGCCACCTACTCTCTGTGTACCGAAACGTTGAAAGAAAAACAGCAATGATAAAATAACGATCACGATGGGCACTGTTGGTAAATGCGGAACAACTGCTTCTAATCCTTCTACTGCCGATGCAACAGAAATTGGTGGTGTGATAATTCCATCGGCCAATAATGTTGTGGCACCAAGTATAGCAGGTATCACTAATTTTTTTCCGTACCTGCGCACCAATGCATATAATGAGAAGATGCCACCTTCTCCATCGTTATCAGCTTTCAACGTAAGCCAGATATATTTAACGGTGGTTTGCAAAACCAATGTCCAGAAAATGCACGACACGCCACCAAGCACCAGCACTTCATCAATTTCTCTTGTGCCAATAATGGCTTTTAATACATACAAGGGGCTTGTGCCAATATCGCCATAAATAATACCAAGCGCTACCAACAATGAGGCAATAGTTACCCTGTTCGAATGAATGCTATTCGATTTCATCTTTTTACTTTTATGTTTCTTGATTAGTCTTTGGCTATAAACCTGTACCCTACACCCGATTCAGTAATGATATGTGCAGGACGGTTTGGATCTGTTTCAATTTTTTTACGCAGCTGTGCAATGAAAACCCGCAGGTATTGTGATTGATTGATATAACCAGGCCCCCATACTTCACGCAGGAGATATTGATGCGTTAATACTTTTCCTTCCTGTTGTGCAAAAATGCTCAGCAGTTTATATTCTGTTGCAGTAAGCTTTACTATTTCGTTTTGTTTTTTTACCGTGCGTGTTGCAAGATCAATTTGCAGATCACCACAATCAATAACGGGATCATCATTTTCATCTACAGCACTGCGTAAAGCCGAACGGATGCGTGCCAGCAATTCGCCTGTACGGAATGGTTTCACCAAATAATCATTTGCACCATTGTCGAGCGCTTTTACAATATCTTCTTCACTGCTTTGTACGGATAAGATCAGCACAGGTTTGGTGAACCATTCTCTTAATTTCTTTAATACAATATGTCCATTCTCATCGGGCAGACCAAGATCAAGAATGATCAGATCAGGAGGATGTGTAGCTGCTATCCGCATTCCTTCTTTTGCATCTGCTGCTGATGTTACCTGGAAATTATTACTCTCCAATGTAATTTCCAGCAGCCTGCGTATCTGCACTTCATCATCAATGACAAGGATGGATGCGTTATTCATTTTTCAACTGATTAATGTATGATGTTTCAGCAGGTATGTTGATCGTAAACCTTGCGCCATGCGGCACATTTTCCAAAACAACTGTACCATTATGTGCTTCCACAAAACCTTTTACAATAGAAAGACCAAGACCTGTTCCGCCTGCTTTTGTATTTCCCATGCGATAGAACTTATCAAATACTTTTTCTATTTCCGTCGGAGGGAAACCCGCTCCCCTGTCTTCAATAACAATAGAGAGCAGATGAATTTCTTTCTTGAGCTGACTATGTGCCGAGTCAGCAGTATTTAATTTGTATAACTTTTCGTTCTGATTTTTTACATCAATGCGTATATCGCCATATGCAGGCGTGTAAAGCGCTGCATTATAGAGCAGGTTATAGAGTACCTGTTCCATTAGTACATAATCGAGTTTATAAAAAGGCAATCCTTCTTCAATTGTAACAATGAGCTGATGATCCTTTAATTGTTCATTGAGCCTGTTCGCCACATCGTAGATCAGTTCATTGATATCGCACCAATCTTTCTTTAATTGTATAAAACCCGATTCAAGGCGTGACATGCTCAATAAATTTTCCACCTGTTGATTCAAACGAAGTGCAGCAACTGAAATGCTTGACACGAGTTCTTTTTTGTTATCTTCTGTTAAGCGTGAAGGCTCTTCCAGTAAATTATCGCTTGCGCCAACAATGGCGGCTACGGGTGTTTTTAATTCATGCGATAAAGAATTGAGTAACGTATTGTACAGCTTTACTGTTTTTGCTTTCTCTTCTTTTTCCTGCACTTCCTGTTCAATTTTTCGGATGCGATTGGTCATAACGGCGTTGATCAATGCAATAACGAAATACATAAAGAATAACAGCACATCTTCTGCATCACCTATATGAAAGGTGAACTTTGGCGGTATAAAAAAGAAGTTCCATAAAAGCGCACTTAACAAAGCAGCAAACAACACCGGCCATATATCAAACACAACTGCTACCAGCGATACGGTGAGCAATAAAATAAATGCCACTACCCTGTAACCAAGGTAATCTTCAAAAGCATAACATCCGCCTGCAACAAACAACACAAGGCCAATACTGATAAGTAACTGATAGGTGGAAGATAATTTGCGGAACATTGTTGACTTAATAAAGAACAAAGGTAGCCGGGGTTTTATCAATATGGTATAAAATGAACAGGCAATGGTATAAAGATTTTATAAAGAAAGCTGACAGCTTATCCACTTTTATCAACCTTTCCCGACAGTGCAGGACAGTTAAAAATATCGCCCCATTAATTTCATGGACTAAACTGACTTGCCAAAATGAAAAAAAGTACTCTGCAAATTGCAGCATCCGTACTGCTGCTTTTGCTTTCGTTTTTATCCTCCTCCATTCTTAACGCACAAACACTGGCCTTTCCGGAAGCAGAAGGTTTTGGAAGATTTGCACAAGGTGCAAGAGCCAATGCTACACGACAGGTTTATATTGTTACCAATCTCAACGATGCAGGTGCAGGTTCCTTTCGTGATGCGGTGAGCCAGCCCGGTCGTATCGTTGTGTTTGCTGTGGGTGGTATCATCACATTGCAAACCGATGTGGTGGTTGCAGCCAACTGTACCATTGCAGGACAAACTGCTCCCGGCGATGGTATTACCATCTTCAACAAACGAGTTACATTCTCTGGTGCCAATAATGTTATCTGCCGTTACTTACGGTTCCGCTTAGGCGCAACAGGTAATTCAGGTAAAGATGCATCGGGTCTTGCAAATGGCGCCAATATGATCATGGATCATATGTCGTTCTCCTGGGGCATGGATGAAGTGTTTTCCATTAACTGGGATGGAAAAGGTACAGCGCCCGATAACATCAGCATCACCAATTCCATTATAGCACAAGGATTGCACAGGGAAAATCATTCTGCAGGTGGTTTGATACAAACACCTGACGGTGGCAAAGTAAGTTTGATCAAAAATTTATACATCAGTAATAAAACACGCAACCCCAAAGTAAAAGGTGTGAATGAGTTTGTAAACAACATTGTGTACAATTGGGGAAATGGAAATCGTTTAGCCGATAATCTCAACTATGGCTGGTCCGGTGAAGCCTATATCATGGGTGGTTCATCGGGTGTATCAGAAGTAAACATCATTAACAACTATTTCATGAGTGGACCGCTTACACCACCGAGTGAAGCATCTCCTTTCTCAAGAGGTACAGGTAGTTTTTATCTCTATGGTGCAGGAAATTTTTACGATAACAACCGCAATGGAATATTAGATGGTGATGAAGTGCCGTACAACAGTTCATCAATCGGTTATCCCGGTATTGCTGACGAAGGATTTAAAAATATTCCCTTCGCTTATCCCGCTGCAAATCCAGCATTAAATGCAGCACAGGCATACGATCATGTAATGAACAATGCAGGAAGTAACTATCCCCGTCGTGATGCAGTGGATGGTTTACTCATGAGCGAAGTAGCTTCAAAAGGTGTAAATGGTTTTTATGTGTATCGTGAAACTGATCTGCCTTTTGCAAATGGAGGACTTGGACAAGTGTTCAACGCTCCTGCGCCAACCGACAGCGACAGTGATGGTATGCCCGATGCGTGGGAAGATGCTAATGGTTTGAATAAAAACAATGCGGCTGATGCAACTGCATTCAGCACAAGCCTGCCACAGTATTTGAATATTGAAGTGTACATCAACTCACTGGTGAACACACCCGCTCCTGCATTTGTAAAACATCCAACGGCTGTTAATTTAACGGCTACATCGTTTGAATTGCCTACGCCAAACAGCAAGATCGTTGTAAAGTGGACAGACAATGCCGATAACGAAACAAATTTTATTATTGAACGCAGCGAAAACGGAACTACGTTTACACAGGTTGCACAACCTGCTGCCAATGTTGTTTCGTATGATGATGTAACAGGTTTGTTGCCGAACAAAACCTATTACTATCGGTTAAAAGCGGTTTCTGCAACAGCACAATCGGCATACAGCTCGGTTGTTTCTGTTACAACTCCACCGATTGCTTCTGCCCCAACGGTTACATCAAATCCAACTCCAACAAACAATGCACAACAGGTAGAGCCTGCAAACGGATCTGTAAAACTTACCTGGACCGGCAGCAGCAATACAGTGAACTATACTGTTTTCTTTGGCACAAATGCCAACAGTCTTACACAGGTTGCAACAGTTGCTTACAATGCAAGTCCATCGTTCACGGTCAACAGTCTTACAGAATATACCAACTATTACTGGCGTGTTGATGCAACCAATGCAAAAGGAACAACAACAGGAAACGTATGGAACTTTCGTACAACAAAAACATTTCCGTTGGGAATGATCGGTCACTGGAGTTTTGATGAAACAGAAGGTATTGATATCATCGACAGTTCAGAATATGCCAATCATGGTATTCTTGGATTGGATGATGATGACCTCAGCATTCGTGTGCCGGGCAAAGTAAAAGGCGCTGTTGATTTTGCAACTGCATCAGTAGATAAATATGTAGTGAGCATTCCGCATAACGATCATCTCTATCTTAACAAATCGCCTTTCTCTATTTCATTCTGGATGAAAGCTCCTGCATCAATGCTTCCACCTGATAACAATACCAGCTCTTACTTATTGTGTAAAGGTTCTATTACCAAGAACACAACTACCGGTGCAACAGGTAAGCGTTTCGATATTGAATTTAAGAATAAAGAGTTCCGTTTTGCTATTGATGATGATATTACAAAGTATGAGTTAACTACCAGCGGTGTGCCCTTCTTTGTGAATGACTGGGTGCATGTGGTAATCATTCGAGATACTGCAGCGAAAAAACTAAAAGTATATCATAATGCACAACTCATCAAAGAACAGGCAACAGGTACGGGTGCAGCACAATCAATTGGCGAAGAAAGTGATTTCATTCTTGGCAATATTGGTGAGCTGGAGTTTTTAACCACCACCAACAAACCTGCGCCGTACAAAGGGATGCTCGATGAATTTAAAGTGTACAACTATGTGTTGAATGATATGGATGTGTTGAAACTGTTTCATACCAGTCCACTTCCTATTACACCGTACGCACCAACACTAGCAAACGGAGCAAGTCTTGAAGGTTATAACGAAACAATCAGCTCATCCTGGAAAGGCGAGATCAATACAACTTCGTACAAAGTTTATTTCGGTACCGATGCAAACAATCTTTCATTCTTAGCCGATGCTGCTTTGTTGAATCCATCTGTTACATTCAGTAATCTGCTTGCAGGTACAACCTACTACTGGCGTGTGGATGCCACTGGCGATGCAGGCACAACAACCGGAACTGTGTGGAATTTCAAAGCTGTTTCACCGAAAGGAATGGTTGCACATTACAAGCTTGATGAAACAACCGGAACTGTTGTGAATGATAACAGCAACTATCATTGGAACGGCGTTGTAAGCAATATGCCTGCAGCAGAATGGACAGCAGGAAAATTTGCGAACGGATTGAACTTTGTAAATCCTGTTGCAACAAGTGCGGCAACTGTGCAACATGCTGATCATTTAATGTTTGATCGCAACTCCTTTACTGTTTCCATGTGGGTGAACTTAACCAATGGCAACAGCAATTATAATTCTGCTGTAAGCAAAGATTGTTATCTCTTCCACAAAGGAAAGTTTGCTGATCCCGGTGGTAAATGGTATGGCCTGCAATTGCGTGACAGCACACTCACTTTCTCAATTGATGATGCAGCAGCGAAAGTGAGTTTGAATGTGAACCTGAAAAAAGCTTCGCCTTATTATATCTTCAACAACAACTGGACAAACATCATTACTGTAAAAGATACTGCAGCAAAACGTCTCAGAGTTTATATCAATGGCGTTGAAGCCGGATCAATTGCCTTCAGTGCAACATATGGCTCTACCGGTTTAAACCTCCCCTTACTCATTGGCAATTCCTTAGAGAATAGACCCTTCCATGATAAGATGGATGATATCCGTTTGTACAACTATGCATTAACAGCACAGGAAATACAACGCATACAAACAGGAACGCCGTTTGTAAACAAAGTAACTGATCCTACTCCGGTTAATGGCGACCCACAAGTAAGTTATGGCGATATAGAACTGAAATGGAAAGGTACGGCACAAACGTATAATGTGTACACAGGTAATGCAGCCAATAATCTTGTTGCTGTTGCAACAGCTGTTGCCGAACAAACGTATACGCTTCCGAACATTACTACTTTGGGGAATTTGTACTGGCGTATTGATGCAGTGCGTGATGGCGAAGTGGCGACGGGTGATGTATGGAGTTTCACCGTTGTTGATACAACCAAACCAATTGCAGTAGCAAAAAATATTTCTGTTCCGTTAGTGAATGGTGCAGTAACCATTACTGCCGGACAGGTGAACAATGGTAGCAGCGATGACTATGGAATTAAATCACTGGCAATTGATAAAACAACATTTGATTGTACACAGATCGGTGAACATACAATCACACTAACGGTTACTGACAACAACAACAATGTAAGCAGCACAACCGCTGTTGTTACCATAGAGGGTGCTATCCCTGCTCCAGCCGTTGGAGTGAGTCGTACAGACAATACATTTACCGGCACAAATGCAAATACAGTTGTGCTGGGTTATGGCGCACAGCAACTAACATTAACTGCAACAGATGCCAACAGTACACTAAGCAGTTTTGTATGGACACCGGCAACCAATCTCAGTTCAGCCACAGCAGCAGTAACAAGCTTTGCTCCAGCAACTGCAGGCGATTATACGTACAACATTGAAGCAACAAACGAATACGGCTGTAAAGCTGTTGCTGCCGTTGCATTGAAAGTGATTGATGCACGTTGCGGTAATAACATGGATAAAATATTATTGTGCAAAGATGGTAAGAACAAATGCATCAACATCATCAGCGTACCCGACCAGATGAAGAATGGTTATTCGTTAGGCGGCTGTACCAGTACTGTACAAAACAGAAACGATTTAACAACTGAGGAACAAGCCGAAGTTTTTGTGTTAACTGTTTCACCAAACCCTGCAACACAGCAGGCGGCTATTCAGTTTAGCACTACAGATTCGCAGGCATACAGTCTTGATGTTTATAATTTAATGGGAATGAAAGTTGCCACACTCGACAGGGGTGCAAACAGCGGCAATCACCTTGTTCGTTATAATCTCACAAATCTTTCATCGGGATTATACCTGTTGAAACTTTCTGTGAACGGAAAAATAACAACAAAGAAGCTGATTGTTCAAAAGTAATTTCATTACAGAACAACTTCAAAAAGGATAGCTTTTTAGCTATCCTTTTTTTATATGGTTAAGATGGAAAGCTCACCTTATTTGGCTGTGTTATTGCAAACCAGTAGTTTTAAATCCTTCAACTTTGCGATATGAACTGGTACGAACTAAATAATATTGACACGATCGACTCCCCTGCTTTACTGCTGTACAAGGAACGCATACAGCAAAACATCGATCATGCAATTTACATGATCAAAGATGTGGACAGGCTTCGTCCGCATGTAAAAACAAATAAAACAGCCGAAACATGTGCAATGATGATGGCAGCAGGAATTGCCAAATTCAAATGTGCCACTATTGCTGAAGCGGAAATGCTGGCTATGTTGCAAGCCAAAGATGTATTGCTGGCATATCAACCTGTTGGACCAAAAGCAAAACGATTAGTTTCATTAGTTGAGCAATATCCGCAAACTACATTCAGTTGTTTGGTTGATAATATTGATACTGCAACAGCGTTGTCTGATCTGTTTACATCAGCAAATAAATCAATCAATGTTTATATCGATATCAACAGCGGCATGAACAGAAGCGGTATTAAAACTGCCGAAGCATTTGCATTAGCCGAACAACTCATTGCATTACCCGGCGTTCAGTTCAAAGGTCTGCACGCATACGATGGTCATTTAAGAGATACCGATCTTGAAGTACGTCAGCAAAAAAGCAATGCGGCGTTTGCTGAAGTGCTTGCATTGGCAACTAAAATTGAAACAGAACTCAACAAACCGGTGACAATCGTAGCTGGCGGTTCGCCGAGTTTTCCAACACACGTAAAGCGGAATGTGGAATGCAGTCCCGGCACGTTTGTGTATTGGGATTGGGGTTACAAACACCAGGTTCCCGATGAGCCGTTTGATTATGCAGCACTCGTAATAACAAGAGTCGTTTCCATTGTAGATGACCAAACCATTACGACTGATCTTGGGCATAAGTCTGTTGCTGCTGAAAACCCACAACCACGTGTACACTTTTTAAATGCTCCATCAGTTACACCCTACTCCCAAAGCGAAGAACATTTGGTATTAAAAGTTGCAGACAGCAAAGCCTTTAAAGTGGGCGATGTATTGTATGGCGTGCCGTTTCATATTTGCCCGACTGTTGCGTTATATGATAAAGCTGTTGTGGTAGAAAACAACGAAGCAATTACAACATGGAAGGTTGTGGCAAGAGATCGATCCATCAACATCTGATTGTGTTCTTTGTGCTAGAGTAACACAAAGAACACGAAGGTTTCACTAAGTACACAAAGTTGTTATTCAGCCAGGAAATCCTGTTCATCATCTTTCAACGTTACACCGCTGTACTGCAAACGAAACGAAGAACTAATTAAGTAATGAATTTTTGTGGCAGCTTTTGCATAATCAATTCCTTCGGGCCGGATATTCGAAATACAATTCCTGCTTTCATCTGTTAAACCAACAGTTGGATTGTACGTAAGATAAGCGCCCATACTATCTGCCGCCGATAGACCCGGCCGTTCACCAATAAGCACCAACGACAATTTTGCATTCATCAGCGAACCAATAGTATCGCCTACAGCAACCCTTGCCTGCTGTGCAGTAGTAATTGCAATGGAGAATTTTGCTTCCTGTAATAACGGTATCAACTGTTGTAACAACGGCACTGCATGATGATTGATTGCTGTTGCTGATAAACCATCTGCCAACACCACGACAATATCAAACGATGCACTCCTGCTCTGCAATAGTTGAACAGATGCATCATTCAACTGTCGTCCAATATCGGGATGCAACAGGTACTCATTCCTGTCTTTTACTTTGCTGTGTAATGAATAAACAGGCAGATTGAATTGCTGCAGCTCCTGTGTCAGTTCTTTTACATGCAAACGTGCATACACGGCATCTCTTGCATGTGCATGTGCCAGTTTAAATTTCAGCAATTCTTTTAACGGCACAGCATGACCGGTGCGCCCCAAAGCGATCCTTGCAGCCGTAAACTGTTTTAATGCATGCCATGCATCGTCTTCAACAGGTTTATGTTTTTGAATATCCATCTTATATGTTCTTCAACAAATAATGATTGGCATCGATCGTTAAGCGGTTTCCCTCATCATCCATAATACCCTGTTGCAACAACCACTGTTCAAACTCAGGCGAAGGTTTTTTATGCAGCACTTTGCGTACATACAACGCATCGTGAAAAGAAGTGGATTGATAGTTGAGCATAATATCATCTGCCCCCGGTACACCCATAATAAAATTACAACCTGCCACACCCAGCAGTGTTAAGAGCGTATCCATATCATCCTGGTCGGCTGCGGCATGATTGGTGTAACAAATATCAACACCCATCGGCAAGCCCAATAACTTTCCACAAAAATGATCTTCGAGTGCAGCACGAATGATCTGCTTCCCATCATATAAATATTCAGGACCAATAAACCCTACAACAGAATTGACCAAATGCGGTTGATACCTGCGTGCAACAGCATACGCTCTTGCTTCGCATGTTTGCTGATCGACTCCTTCGTGTGCATTGGCCGATAACGAAGAGCCCTGCCCTGTTTCAAAATACATCCGGTTGTTGCCGATGGTTCCTTTTGGCAAACTTTCAATTGCAGCAAACACTTCATCCAACAATTTCAATGAAACACCAAAACTGTGATTTGTTTTTTCAGTTCCGCCTATTGATTGAAACACGAGATCAACCGGTGCTTTCCGTTCAATGAGTTGCAAACCGGTGGTAATATGTGTAAGCACACAACTTTGTGTTGGTATGCTGAACTTATTGATCACATCATTCAACATGTGCAATAATGTTTCAACTGTTGCAGGACTATCGGTTGCGGGGTTAATGCCGATCACTGCATCGCCGCTGCCATACAGCAATCCATCCACCATACTTGCTGCAATCCCTTTTATATCATCTGTCGGATGGTTCGGTTGCAAACGAGTAGATAAACATCCGCTTAACCCAATTGTATTGCGAAAACGGGTAACCACTTCGCATTTCTGTGCCACGGCAATCAGATCCTGGTTACGCATCAACTTACAAACAGCAGCGATCATTTCAGGAGTAAAAGCAAATGCAAGTTGTTGCAGTGTTGTTGTAGTTGCATCATCACTTAATAACCAATCACGCAGATCGCCTACAGTAAAATGAGCGATGGCTGCAAATTGTTTTGCATCATGTGTATCAATAATGAGTCTTGTAATATCATCCGTTTCGTAGGATATCACTGCTTCGTTTAAAAATGTTTTCAACGACACATCTGCCAATGCTATTTGTGCAGCAATGCGTTCTTCATACGTTAATGCAGTCAATCCTGCCAATGCATCACCACTGCGGTAAGGCGTTGCCTTCGCCAACAATGTTTTCAGATCATCAAACACATAAGTAAAATGCCGTATGGTGGAGCGGTAAGCCATTATTACTTTGTGGATGCAGTGAGTTGTTTGTGTTTGCCTAAAGTTACAAACAGTAAAAGCAGCAAGAGCAACGATGCAAAAAAGATAATACTGAGTAACGGGTTGTAATAAACGATGGCAACCAGGCAAACTGTCGATAACAGTAAAGCGATAACGGGAAAAAATGGATAGAACGGTGCTTTGAACGGACGCTCAAGCATGGGTTCTTTTTTGCGCGACACAAACAAACTCACCATGCTGATGATGTACATCACAATTGCGCCCAGCACAGAGAAAATGATCAGCTCATTTGTTTTACCCGAAACAATAGCGATAATACCGATGATACCACCAACGATTAATGCCCTGTGTGGTGTTTGAAAACGTGGATTGAGCTTTGCTAAAAAAGAAGGCAGGTATTGTTCTCTTGCCAATGAGAATAATTGTCTCGAATACGTTAAGATGATGCTGTGGAAAGAAGCAATCAATCCAAACAAACCAATACCGGCAAATATTTTTGTTAACTCACTGTCACGCCCCAACGCAATACCTACCGCTTCGGGTAAGGGATAATCAATGGCCGTTAAATTTTTCCAATCGGTGATACCGCCTGTTAACAGCATTACACCCAATGCAAGCAACACCAGTGTTACAATACCGCTAATGTATCCTTTGGGAATCGTACGTTTCGGATCTTTGGTTTCTTCGGCCACCATTGCCACACCTTCAATAGCGAGGTATAACCAAATGGCAAACGGCAACGCTGCAAATACACCGCCCCAGCCAAAGGGCATACTGTTGTGCATAAAATTCTTTAATTGAAAATGCGGCGCTACAATACCCATAAAGATGAGCAACTCGACAACAGCCAGCAATGTCACCAGCAATGTAAACAATGCCGATTCTTTAATGCCCAGCATATTGATGCCGGTGAACACAACATAACAACCAATGGCCGTGTACATCACATTCAACGAAGGATAAAGAAAATGAAGATAGCTGCCCAATGCATAAGCAATGGCCGGTGTAGCAAATAAAAATTCGATGAGTGTGGCGTATCCGGCGATCAATCCACCAATGGGGCCAAGTGCTTTATGTGCGTATGTGAACGGACCACCTGCATTAGGTATTGATGTGGTAAGTTCGGTAAAGCTGAAGATAAATGTGACGTACAAAACCGTTACAGCAAGTGTGGCGATCAACATGCCCATGGTACCTGCTACGCCCCATCCGTAATTCCAGCCAAAGTATTCGCCTGAAATAACAAGCCCCACCGCAATAGCCCATAAGTGAATTGCCGAAAGTGCTTTCTTTAAACCGGGTTGTTTTGTTGCCATAGTTTTGAATGGGTATTTTCAAAAATAACTTTTCTTACCATTCGTTGTTCGGCGCTAACGAAGAACAATTATTCTTGTGAATAGAATCAGTGATGTGCATCAGTTCTTATCGTATCTTTTACTTGTCTATCCGTAATTATATATTTCATGCATCATAAAAAAAGTTTTTCACAAAAGCTGGTAAGGTTCTGGAAAAAACTTGGTCCGGGTTTAGTTACCGGTGCAAGCGATGATGATCCTTCGGGTATTGCAACTTATTCGCAGGCAGGTGCAGCCTATGGTTTATCTACACTCTGGACATCCATTGTTGCCTTTCCATTGATGGCCATCATTCAGCAGATGTGTGCACGCATTGGCATTGTAACATCGCAGGGGTTAACCGGAACATTAAAAAAACATTATCCAAAGCCGGTACTTTATCTCATGCTGCTTTTCAGTTTTCCGGCTATTGTATTAAATATCGGGGCCGACATTGCAGGCATGGGCGCTGTGGGCAACCTGTTGTTTCCTGCAGTAGATGCAACTTACTTCAGTGTTTTCTTTACGCTTCTGTTATTGGGACTTATTATTTACCTTCCTTATCAACGCATTGCGGCTGTATTAAAATACATGTGCATTGTAATGCTGGTGTACTTTGTTGTTCCTTTTTTGTGTAAACAGGATGTTGGTGAAATTTTAAAAGCCACTTTTATTCCAGAGATAAGGTTCGATAAAGATTTTATTGCCATCCTGGTGGGCATTCTTGGTACAACCATCTCGCCCTATTTATTTTTCTGGCAGGCTTCGGTTGAAGTGGAAGAAATGAAACACAAGAAGAAGCATTTGATCGTTGATAAAAAACTCGTGCATGCCATTAATAAAGATGTGGATACAGGCATGACCTTTTCGGGTTTTGTGATGTATTTTATTATTCTTACCACCGGCTCTGTTCTGTTTAAAGAAGGTATTCACCAGATCGATACGGTTGAACAGGCTGCAAGTGCATTAAAACCACTGGCCGGAAATTTAGCTTACCTGTTGTTTTCCATTGGTGTGATTGGAACCGGGCTCATCGCTATTCCGGTGCTGAGTGGTTCCATCTCTTATATTATTACCGAAACTTTTGGCTGGGAAGAAGGGCTCGATAAAAAGTTTCATGAAGCCAAAGCGTTCTACGTCATCATTGCTCTTTCGCTTTTACTCGGGCTGTCGTTAAATTATGTTGGTATCTCCCCCATCAAAGCATTGATCTATACCGCCATCCTCTACGGTGTTACGGCACCTGTACTTATCGCCATTATTCTGCATATCTCCAACAACAAAGAAATTATGGGCGAAAACGTAAACACCCGTACAGAAAATATGCTCGGATTTGTTGCATTGGCAATTATGGCAGCAAGCGCAGGTATTTTGCTGTATTTGCAGTTTGCATCTTAAAGCAAGGCCTCACGAAGCGTCATTGCGAGCCTTGTTTTTGGCGAAGCAATCTGCAAATCACATTTTTACTTCGTGGCAAGAGATTGCTTCGTGCCTCGTCCTGAGCTTGTCGAAGGATGACGTTGGTGCAGTCATCTATGATTACAATCTGCCAAAAAAAAGTTCAACCGTTTACTCCCGCACACCTGTGATAAAGCAATTCCTGTTTTTCTTTTTTTTCAACATCACGTGAATAACAACTTCTGTTTATTCAACAGATTGGGGTTTATTTTACAGTCCGTCTCGGTTGACAATTCGCTTTTCAGCGCATTGCATTAAAAGGGAATCAGGTGTAAATCCTGAACTATCCCCGTAGCTGTGAGTTCTTTTTGATGAGTAATCAGTAATGAATGATGAGTAAAGCCCCGGCAACCACTCATTGCTCATTTTTCATCACTCATCCTGTTGAATCTACAAACCACTGTTCCGCTTTGGCGAAATGGGAAGGTGTTCAGCAGAGAACAAGTCAGAAGACCTGCCGGTAGGAAATATTAGTCACAACGCTTTCGGGAGAAAAGCATTTGTACTGATCGTTTTCGCCACCCCTAAAGTGGCTCAATCTTTCAGCACTATACTCGTCCCCGTTTGCCAATAAGTAAATAAAGCAAACATGAATCACGCAGATGAGATCCTGTTAAAGGAAAACAAAGACCGTTTTGTTATTCTACCAATTAATTATCCTGAAATATGGAAACGCTATAAGCAACACGAAGCAAGTTTCTGGACAGCTGAAGAAATTGATTTAAGTGGTGATCTGAAAGACTGGGATGCCCTCAACGATGGCGAACGTCATTTCATTTCGCATGTACTCGCCTTTTTTGCAGCAAGCGATGGCATCGTCAACGAAAACCTTGCAGTGAATTTTATGAGCGAAGTGCAGCTGCCCGAAGCAAGATGTTTTTATGGTTTCCAGATCATGATGGAAAACATTCACAGCGAAACATACGCCCTGCTCATTGATACTTATATTAAAGACCCGCAGGAAAAATATAAACTCTTCCATGCCATCGATACCGTTCCTGCTGTAAAGAAAAAAGCAGAATGGGCTTTGCGTTGGATCGAGAATGGAAATTTTGCGGAACGTCTTGTTGCCTTTGCTGCAGTAGAAGGTATTTTCTTCAGCGGCAGCTTCTGCTCTATTTTCTGGTTAAAGAAACGTGGATTGATGCCGGGCTTAACCTTCAGCAACGAACTCATCAGCCGTGATGAAGGTTTGCATTGCGAATTTGCCTGCTTACTCTACAGCATGTTGCAAAACAAACTCACCGAAGAAGAAGTTCGCACCATTATTACTGATGCAGTCACCATCGAAAAAGAATTCATAACTGAAGCATTGCCTGTGGCATTAATTGGTATGAATGCAAAACTGATGCAGCAATACATTGAGTTTGTAGCTGATCGTTGGTTAAGCGAATTAGGTTATGCAAAAGTGTACAACGCAACCAATCCATTCGACTTTATGGAAATGATCTCCTTACAGGGTAAAACCAACTTCTTTGAGAAGCGTGTAGGCGATTACCAGAAAGCAGGTGTGATGGGCGGAAGCGAAACGCAGGTGTTTTCAACCGACGAAGACTTTTAGAAAGTGAGTGGTGAATGGTGCCGAACAATTAGAATAATATTGAGCTGAGCACGCACACTCACCACTGACTACTCCCTACTCACCTATTATATTATCGCAAATCATAAAACTTACACCCCATTATGTTTGTAGTAAAACGGAACGGCAAAACAGAATCGGTAAAATTCGATAAGGTTACAGCAAGGATCGAGAAGCTCAGTTACAGCCTCAGTCCGATGGTAAACGTTATTGATGTTGCCAAAAAAACAATTGAAGGTATTTACGCAGGTGTGGCTACAACCGACCTCGATAACCTGGCTGCTGAAACTGCAGCGTCATTAACAATTACGCATCCTGATTATGCAATTCTTGCATCACGCATTGCTGTGAGCAACCTGCATAAGAACACCATCAAGAGTTTTTCACACACCATGAAAAACCTCTACAACTATGTAGATAAAGCAACCGGTAAAAAATTACCGTTGATCGCTGATGATGTGATGCGCATTATTGAAGAGAACGCAGAACTATTAGACAGCACTATCATTTATGATCGTGATTTCGCCTTTGATTATTTCGGTTTTAAAACACTGGAAAAATCATACCTCTTAAAGATCGATGGAAAAATTGCGGAACGTCCGCAACACATGTACATGCGTGTGGCCGTTGGTATTCACAAAGAAGATATCGACAGCGTGATTAAAACCTATCACTTAATGAGTGAGCGTTGGATGACGCATGCCACGCCTACTTTATTCAACGCAGGTACACCTAAACCACAAATGAGTTCTTGCTTCCTCTTAACCATGAAGGAAGACAGCATTGATGGTATTTATGATACGTTGAAGCAGACAGCAAAAATTTCGCAGAGTGCAGGTGGTATCGGTTTGGCTATTCATAATATTCGTGCAACAGGTAGCTATATCGGTGGCACCAACGGTACCAGCAACGGCATCATCCCTATGCTGAAAGTATTTAACGATACGGCTCGCTATGTTGACCAGGGTGGTGGTAAACGTAAAGGCGCCTTTGCTATTTATCTTGAACCATGGCATGCAGATATTTTCGAGTTCCTCGATCTGCGTAAGAATCATGGTAAAGAAGAAATGCGTGCGAGAGATCTGTTCTATGCATTGTGGATCTGCGATCTGTTTATGCAACGTGTGGAAGCAAACGGCGAATGGAGTTTGTTCTGTCCGAACGAAGCACCGGGCTTAAGCGAAAGCTGGGGCGAAGAATTTGAAAAACTGTACACGCAATACGAAGCAGAAGGAAAAGCAAGAAAAACCATCAAGGCGCAAGACCTTTGGTTTGCTGTGTTGCAATCGCAGATTGAAACAGGTACACCCTACATGCTGTATAAAGATGCTGCCAACCGCAAATCAAACCAGCAGAACCTCGGTACTATTAAAAGTTCGAACCTGTGTACAGAGATCATGGAATATACCAGTCCTGATGAAGTGGCGGTATGTAACCTTGCATCATTGGCACTCCCCCGCTTTGTGATCGATGGCAAGTTCGATCATAATAAATTGTACGAGGTTACTTACCAGACAACAAAGAACCTCAACAAGATCATCGATAACAACTACTACCCTGTTGAAGAAGCAAGGAACAGCAACATGCGTCACCGCCCGATTGGTTTAGGTGTGCAGGGTTTGGCCGATGTGTTCATCTTACTGCGTTTGCCGTTTGAAAGCGATCTCGCAAAAATGCTGAACAAAAACATTTTTGAAACCATCTACTTTGCTGCGATGACAGCAAGTAAAGACCTCGCAAAAGAACAAGGCGCTTATGAAACCTTTGCAGGTTCACCGGTATCAAAAGGAATTTTCCAGTTTGATATGTGGGGCGTAACACCAACCGACCGTTGGGATTGGGCTACACTGAAAGAAGAAGTGAAAACTGTTGGTGTGCGTAACTCTTTATTGGTTGCACCAATGCCTACTGCCTCTACATCGCAGATATTTGGTAACAACGAATGTTTTGAACCCTACACTTCCAACATTTACACACGCCGTGTATTGAGTGGTGAGTTTATTATTGTGAACAAGCATTTGCTGAAAGATTTGGTGAATCTCGGTTTGTGGAACAACAGCATGAAGAACAAGATCATTGCAGCAAACGGTTCGATCCAGAACATTGAGGAAATACCTGCTGACATTAAAGAACTGTACAAAACAGTTTGGGAGATCAAGCAACGCAATATCATTGATATGGCTGCTGATCGTGGAGCATACATCTGTCAGTCGCAATCGTTGAATCTGTTTGTTGATAATCCAACTGCTTCTAAACTCACCTCGATGCATTTCCACGCATGGAAGAAAGGTTTAAAAACAGGTATGTATTACCTGCGTACGCAAGCTGCTACACAAGCCGTGCAGTTTACGGTGGAGAAACAGGCAAGCGCTGATATCAGTCCGGTGATTCCTTCAACAGAAAAAACAAACAACGCACAAACAACAACCGACATTGAACCTACACAGGTTGATGGTCCTACCTGCAGCATGCAGGATGGTTGTATCAGTTGTGGTTCGTAAGTGTTACTGTATGAATATTGAAATCCCCTTGTTGTAAGAAGCAAGGGGATTTTTTTGTGAGGTGATGAGAAGTTTGGTTATGTGAGAAGTGGCATATAATTTAGTGTTAGGCACAATTCGTTTGAACCACATTTACCTTTTAAACTAGAGTATTATATTTCTATGTTGACAAACCAAGACATAAAACAACAATTGCTTTCTGAGTTGAATAAAACAATTACTGAATTTAAGGAAGCAGACCCGAGCCAGAATCATCTATTGCAGTTAGAAAAACTCCTAGAGTATGACTTCGAATCGTATAAAGAAATTGTAAAAAATGAAATCAGAGGTAATTTGAAATCTTACTGGACAAATCATGAAAACGGAATCAATCCTGAACAAAAACTAGATGCGATATTATTTGAACATTATGTTCCTGATTCCGTCAATTTGAAAGCAGTTGCTTATGGAATAATCGACTGGAGCAAAGAAGCTGTTGACAATATCGAAATTGATATGGGTCACGGATACGATTTCGCTGAGGGCTTCGAACAAGTTGAGGGTTTAACCCTTGACTTTTTTAATCCTTATGTGAATTTCTATGAATCCGATGAAAATTTACAGCTAGCACATTGCTACAGGCTAAAAGGTACAATTGCAATTCACGAAGCCTTTTACGAATTAAATCAAACCAACGAATTTGATTGCATAAACAAGAACGATGATTTTTATTTTTTGTTAGGAGAACACGATTCATTTTGTTATGCAGTTTTATCAATTTCGTCGGCCCGGGGTCTGGTCTAATCGACCTCTGGAGTCAAGAATATAAATCCCGAGGTCCACTCCATGAGGCTTCGGGCGAACAAAATATTTTATTATGAAGGATTTGCCAATAGTTGGTAATTATTATTTTAACATACAATGTGAGAACTTTCATGATCCTGATACGGGAAGAATAAGAGTGCGCCCATTACCTGGTCAAGGTATACCAAGTAATTTAGTTATTGAATGCAGTAAAGATGAAAGAGAACGTTATCCAATTGGAACAAAATTTATGACAGAAAGCGTAAAAGTATGTCGTAAACCAGATGGTAGAATGTATTTGCGGGCTAAAGATCAAATGATTTATAAGATTGACAGATAATCCCTTTTCATCGGCTCAGGGACTGGTGCAACCGACACGTCGAAAGCTTGAAAATTGAGACTTATTTCACCAACCTTCCATTAATCAATGCTCAGAATAGTTTTTTTCATTTCAACAATCTCATTTTTATTCGTTTCCTGTGATGGCTATGATGATGTAACCATTAAAGATGCATACATCTCATTATTAAATGATTCGTTGTTAAAAGAGCATAAAAAAGGGTCGGCATGGACTCACTCACCTGACCAAATTGCAAGACACTTTTATCCTCCAGTGCCAAATGAAACAAACCCGAAATATACAATCGACTCGAAATCCAACTATAATTCTGTGGTCACTATTGATCATGGAGGTCCTTATGATGATGAAGTATTAGGTGAACGCCACATTCTGTACTTAAAACTAAAAGACGAACATTGGACAATTGTTGATATAAAGCATCAAATAAAAAGGAGACTGTAACATCTTCTTCCCCCGTTGGCGCAAGCGTCTCGCTTGTGCCTTATACTTTTGCACAACAGCGCAAATCATTCCACCATTCGTACCTACGGCACGAAAACATCTTTCAACAACATCGTTCTACCCGTCAATTGTTCCCATGGAACAAGAACAATCCTACTCAGCAAATCCATACACACAACAGCCTGCTCCGTAGGAGCAAATGATGGGTAGATAAATACAACATGAATGTTGGCGTGCCGTAGGTACGCATGATCTGGTAAAATGTTTGCAATAAACCCGTCCGACGAGGGCGTCTGACGGGAGGCTTCGATAGTCGCCATTGCTATAATACCCCAGCAGTCCAGGAAAAACAGGTCGCTCCTACGCAACAAAACCGATTCTTTGTGTTATTGATAGTATCAAATGATACTATCAGTCTCTGTAAAAGAGGTGGCTTGTTCAGACGCATTCCACCTTGCATTTTGTCCCGATCACACCCTGAAACTATTAATGATGAGGTTTAGGTTTGTACACACAAACACATATCATGGCAACTTTATCAAGCTTTACCTTTCTTTCACTTGATGGTTATTACAAAGGATTGAATGAAGACATCGGTTGGCACCAACATGGTGAGGAAGAAGGACAATTTTCTGCTGAGAGTTTACAAGCAGGCAATATTCTTTTATTCGGGAGGAAAACATTTGAAATGATGAACGCTTTCTGGCCTACAGAAATGGCGGCGCAACAATTTCCTGATGTAGCAAGAGGAATGAATGAAGCGAAAAAAATAGTGGCATCAGATACACTTCAAAAAACTGATTGGAACAATACAGAGATCATCAGTGGCAACATTGTTGAACAAATACGTCAATTAAAACAAAACTCAGCAAAAAATATCACCATACTTGGCAGCGGCCAGCTATTAACCGCCTTAGCAGCGGAAGATCTTATTGATGAGTATAGCATCATGATCGATCCCGTTGCCATTGGCGCAGGTACTGCTTTGTTCAATGGATTAACCACTCCCCTGCAATTACAACTCATCAGCACAAGATCATTTAAAAGCGGCGTGGTATTACACAACTATAAACGATAACATCCACTTTCCGCACACAGTTTTACTATCTTTATGCAGCATTTTTTCACCACTCAATCATCTCATCATGAAAAACAAAACAGGGATCATGATCGGTTTTATTGCAGGTGCTGCAGGTTTTCTACTGTTGTTCAAATTCATCTTTCTTGATAGAATTCCGCCCGAAGATGAAGTAGCTCCCGGGCTTGTGGTACTGGCGGCCATCTTCAACGGGCTGTTGTTTGCTTTCATTGGTTCATGGCTGCAGGGTTATCTTGGAAAAAAGAAGATCTGATTTTTTTCTACCATTCATTTGCCCGTAGTTGTTCTCAAATGAAACCCACCAGTCGAATGGAATGAATGAAATCATTGAAAGAAAAAATTATTCTTTTTTACCGGAAGTCAAGATCATTCCAACAATACTTACAATTAATGCCGCAACAGCTAAGGGCAGCACATTCGCAATCATAAAATGATTTATGATGGTTCCGATTAAAGAACCGATAAAGAAAAACAACGTTCCGTAAACCGAAGCTGCAATGCCTGCTTTACTTCCCATTGGTTCCAGTGCTAATGCACTGCTGTTGGGATCGGCTGCAACCGTAAACGACATCAACAAACCAATACATGCAACAAAATACCAGAGCGGAAGCGGATTACCGATGATGAAATGTAAAGCAACAAACAACAACGATACAAGCAGGTATGCACTTAAAAAGAAACGCAACACTTTTTTCGCTCCAAAGCGTTTTGTAAAATAAGAATTGCTTAATGCAAACACAGCCATCACCGCACCAATTATTCCGAATATCCAGGGAAACATAGCTGGCTGCAAATACAACTCTCCAATAATCCGTTCAGAACTTGAAACGTAAGCTGTAAGAATCGAAAAGATAATGGTGGCTGTAATGCAATAACGCATAAATGCCCGGTTCGTGAGTACATACCATAACTGCGGAAAACTTTTAATAAATCCGGTTTTCAACCGTGCTTCTGCAGGAAGTGTTTCTGCTAACCGGAACGACCATACGAAAACAGGAATGGCAAATAAAGGCGGAATAAGAAATACCACCTGCCACGATGAATGCTGCAATACAAATGATCCCAACGCAGGAGCTATCACCGGTGTAAGCAACATGATGGTTAATACAAACGACATCACTCTTGCCATTTCACTGCCTGCATACTGATCACGTACAGAAGCAATGGCCGTCATTAACACAGCTGCTGCACCCATTCCACTAAAAAAACGCAGCAATAACATAATGCTGAGTGCCGGTGCAAATACAGTTGCTATTCCGCAAAAAATATAAATAACAAAACCGAGGCGCAAAACGGGCAAGCGGCCATACCTGTCGGTTAAATAGCCGAAGAACAATTGTGTGATCTGTCCCATAAAAAAGTAAGAGATCAGATTGGCAGTTGCTGTGCTGTTTTCGGGCAAACCAAAATGATGACGGATAGCTCCTAATGCCGGCAACATAATATCAATGCCCAGTGCCGTGAGTATCATTGAACAGGAAGTAAACACGATCACTTCCTTTGTAGATTTGGCGCTTCGTTTTTTTTGCATGAATAAGATTGGTCTGCAAACTAATGAATCGAGATAATATTTTGTCATCGGCTGCTGTTTCCGCCAGGCTTCATAAAAAAAGGATTTGATCAATTTCTGATTTGCCTACCATTCGTTTGCCCGGCAGCACTTACATTTGTATGTTCTAATAATCGAAACCGACCAGTTTATTGCAGCGAATGAAATCATTAAAAGAAAAAATTGAGGCCCGTGAGCACGGATTATTGCTTTACAGTTTTACTCCTCCAAAAATTACTACGGAAAAAGAAAAACTGCAGACCATTGCCGAAAAGCAGATCAACCGTATCAACAATCTTGCGATTGATGGTTTGATCCTTTACGATATACAGGATGAAAGTCACCGTACAAATGAGCAGCGTACGTTCCCCTTTATTCAAACTGTTCCGCCAGAAGAATATTTCAGGCATTACCTCAACAGCATTAAAGCACCAAGCATTATTTATAAAAGCATTGCCAACCAAACAAAGGAAAGCTTTAATGAATGGCTTTGCAATAACAAAGACCTGGAGAATTTTGTGTTTGTAGGTGCATCTTCAAGTGCGCAGGTTGCTGAAACAAATTTTGCGTTGACGGATGCATACGATCTGCGCAAAGAACTGCATCAGCATTTAATGCTTGGCGGTATTACCATTCCCGAACGCCATTCGAAAAAAGGCGACGAGCACAAACGTATTTTTTCAAAAACAGAAAAGGGTTGTAGCTTCTTTGTATCGCAATGTGTGTACAATGTGTACGAATCGAAAAATCTTCTCTCCGATTATCATTACGATTCTATTGATAATAATTACGAACTGAAACCGATCTTCTTTACACTCAGTCCATGTGGCTCTATTAAAACATTAGAGTTTATGAAGTGGCTGGGTATTGAAGTGCCGAAGTGGCTGTACAACGATCTGAAACATGCGAAGGATATTTTAGAAACATCGGTAAGAACTTCTATTCTTATTGCTGATGAAATTTTAGAATTTGCTGCACAAAAACAAATACCGGTTGGGTTTAATATCGAAAGTATCTCCAATAAAAAAGATGAGATCGATGCGGCAACAGAGATCCTTACTGTTGTTGCAGGCAGATTAAAACAGGCGAGAAAAAAGACAACTGTAGAAACAGTTGCAGAAGCATCCCCTTTATAAAATGGTTTTTCCGATAAACAGAAACCCCTTGTTAATGAAACAAGGGGTTTTATTTTTTTAAAACGAAAGTATACTTCGCACAAACCTTCCTATTTAACTTCCAGTATTGTTCTCAATCGTATATCCATACTGGAACTGCCGATCATGATGCGGAAAGTTCCCGGCTCAATCACTTCTTTCAGGTTTACATCCAACATCTTCAACAGATCGGGTGTAATGGTAAACACCACTTCCTTTTCTTCGCCCGGTGCAAGTGTTATACGCTGAAAGCCTTTTAATTCTTTTAAAGGTCTTGCAACAGACGACAGTTCATCACGGATATACAATTGCACCACTTCATCGCCTTTTACTTTACCTGTATTTTTTAACTTGAATGATACACGCATGTTTTCACCTGCACGGATCACCTGCTTATCTGTTTGCAAAGCAGCATATTCAAAACTGGTGTAGCTCAATCCAAAACCAAACGGAAATAAAGGTTGACCTGTCAAGTTAGTATAATCATCGCCACGGCCTGTTGGTTTATGATTATACACAAGTGGCAATTGCGCTTCTGCAACAGGAAATGTAACAGGCAATCTTCCCGCCGGACTGTAATCACCAAACAACACATCTGCAACTGCATTACCACCCGCATCACCTGGATACCAAATATCGAGTACACTGTTTACTTTATCTAACCAATTGGTCATCGTAACAGCACTGCCGCCAACCAACAATACTACAACCGGTTTACCTGTTGACGCAACTCGTTTGATCAGCTCTTCCTGTTTGCCCGGCAACGATAATAAAGCCCGGTCGTTAAACTCGCCTTCTTCGATACCAACTACAACAACTGCAACATCACTGTTCTTTGCTATTTGAACTGCTTCTGCAATTTTCTGTTCACTGTTATCCTGCACAGCAACATTCCATACCAAACGCAGCCATGCATTACCTGCGGGCTCGTAATATTCAATACGTATATCGTACTCCTTCCCTTTTTCAAAGTTGTAATCAACAAGTGTGGTTGAATACGATTGTTTTTTCCAGTTATCAATCACCATCTTATTGTTGATGTATAAACGATAACCATCATTGCCATCAATACCGATCTTGTATTTACCGGTTACAGGCGATTGCAGTTTACCTGTCCATCTTGCAGAGAAAAAATCATAATTAATCTTTTCAGGATTGGGAGAAAACAATGTCCATTGAAATTGAATGGCTTCATCAATGCGTTCAACAACAGGTTTGCCTTCCATTGTTACATTGTTGAAATATTCGCCCTTTAATCCTTTTACTTTCTTTCCATCCTTTATTGTTGACAAATTACTACCCGGCACAAAGCTCCATGTTTTATGTTCTCTTCCAGGTCCGGGTGCATACAATACGTTTGCAGTTCCTGTTTTTGTTTTGATACCATCGAGTATTGATACTTTGATGTTGCCAGGTCCGCTATAACCGCCCAGTCTTGCTTCAACAGCATCAACACCTATTACAGCAATTTTCTGCAACGATTTTTTTAACGGCAATACATTTGTTATTGATCCCTTTGCAGGACTGTTCTTCAACAGCACAAATGAATTTCTTGCAGCTTCTCTTGCAAGATCATGATGCAATGCTGCCGTCCACACACCGGCATCTTCTTCTTTCATATAAGGCTGCTCAAACAATCCTAATTCAAATTTGATGCGCAACACTCTTGCAACAGCACTATCGATCACAGCCTGGTTCATACTGTTGTTAAGAAAAGGAGGATCGAATAAACGATGATGTTCAAATGCTGTTTGAAAAATTACATCCAAGCCATTCTCAACCGATTTCTTTCCTGCTTCTGCATAATCTTTTGCTGTAAAGTGTAAGACATTAGCGCCGCCTGTTGCTCCTGCATCAGAAATAACAAAACCATTGAAGCCCCATTCCTTTTTTAATTTTTCATTCAGCAACCAGTTGTTGGCAGTGCAGGGAGAACCATCAAATGAATTATACGCCGTCATGATACTTCTTGCACCACCCTTTTGTACCACTTCTTTAAACGGAACGAAGTACGTTTCTTCAAGCAAACGGTTATTGTAGTGAATGGGGTAACTGTCTCTGCCACCTTCACCATGATTCACCGCAAAATGTTTGGGCGTTGTTACCACGCCACGTTGTTCAAATGCTTTTACAAATGCAACGCCCATTGCTGAAGTAAGAAAAGGATCTTCTCCATAAGTTTCTTCCACTCTACCCCAACGCACATCAGTTGCAAGGTTCACCACCGGTGAAAGAATTTGACGGATGCCTCTTGCTTTACTTTCCATCGCAATGGCTGCAGCAACTCTGTTCATGAGTGATGTATCCCATGTAGCAGCCAGTGCAATTGCCTGCGGAAAAGCAGTTGCTTCGTAACGTACAAGACCATGCAACGCCTCATCAAACGCAATGATGGGAATGCCCAGCTTTGTTTGCTCAACAAAATATTTTTGAATGGCATTGATCTTGGTCAATGTTTGTTTTCCTGTTTGTCCGGGATTATAATTGAGAATTTGTGCAGCTGCACCCTGTTGTTGTTGAATAGTATTGACCTGGAAACCGAAGATGCCGTTTTTGTATTGCGAAGGTTCGCTACCAAGATCGCCGGGAATCATAAACAACTGCCAGAATTTTTCTTCCGGGGTCATGCGTTGCAGCAGATCTTTTACTCTTGTTTCTATTGGCAGATCGGCACGTTTATAAGCAGGTATTGTTTGTGCATGTAACTGAACAATTGAAAAACAGGCTAAAAAAAACAAACTGATCTTTTGCATAACAATTTTTTCAACAATAAAAATCGAATTAGAAGAACAAGGCGAAACCCTGTTCGGGCAAATGTAGGTATCCTCCAAACATCCTTTATACAGAACGGAGCAAATGGGCTTTTTTTATAAAAGTTGATTTTTCTTGCCACAAAGACACGAAAGCGCTAGGAGCGCAAAGAAGAAAAAGTATTTAAACCTGTGTTTGTTTTCCTTCGTGCCACTTTGCGTCTTTGAGCCTTTGTGGCGAAAGACTACAATTTAAAATTCAATGTAACACTTGGTATGATCGGGAACAACGACACCTGCCTTGCTTCCACTTCCAATGTGCCCTGGTAGGGATTTCCTGTCTGGTCGTAGTAAATGAAATAAGGATTCTGACGGCTGTATGCATTGTACACACTAAACACCCACTCCATTTTCAGCTTACGCACTTTCTTAGGCTGTGGTGTATAAATAGCGGAAAGATCAAGACGATGATACGATGGCAAGCGATATTGATTAATGCGGCTGTACTGCTGCGTTAGTACACCATCCACCAGAAAGAAACGTTCAGGTAAGGTGAATGCGTTACCTGTACCAAACACAAACACTGCAGAGTATTTCCATTTCTTGTTTTGCTGATAGTTGGTCACCACACTCAGATCATGCCTGCGATCATAACGACCGGGATATTTATCACCATCATTTAACTGGGGAAACCTGCGCCATGTCCAGGATAAAGTATAACCGATCCATCCTGTGAAATTGCCTCTTGCTTTGTTTACATAAAACTCAGCGCCATAGCTCCATCCCTTACCAAATACAAAACTTTCTTCAGGATCACCAATGCCCGGTGTGTATCCTTCTTTGTATTCGATCTGGTTCTGCATGGTTTTGTAATACACTTCAACTGAAGTTTCCCAGGTATTGTCTTTAAAGTTTTTAAAGAAGCCTGCTGCATATTGCCAGCCGATCTGTGGTTTTACACGATGCGTACTCGGTACCCAGATGTCTGTTGGCAATGTTGTACCAGCATTACTCACCAAATGAATGAACTGCAGGTTACGTGTAACGGCCGCCTTGATAGATGTTTCATCATTCAATGCATACCGAATAGTTGCACGTGGTTCCAAACCACCATATTGCTGTACGCCCTTCCCTCTTCCATACACCATACTGTCGAGTTTGTTACCATCGGCATCTTTTACATACAATGTGTAAGGGCCTACCTGTTGAAACATGCTGTAACGTAACCCATAGTTGATCTTGAGTTGATCATTCACTTCCCAATCGTCCATGAGATACAAAGCCAGCTCATGTGCAAACTTGTTGTTCACGGTTTGTGGTTCAAACACCACATCACCACTCTTTCCACTCGTTGTTTGTGGATTGAATTTGTGAAACGTATAATTCACACCATACTTTAACTGGTGACCGGTAACAGGATAATAATCGAAATCTATCTTCGCACTCACATCACGAATAGCCGAGTTGAGGTTGATCTCAAAATCACTTTGCGTGCCACCAAAAGCAAAACGATAATCGTTCCATACAAGTGAAGTATTTGAAAACAGCTTATTACTGAACACATGATTCCAACGCACGGTACCTGTTGAATTACCCCAGGGGATGCGTGCACCAAAGCTGCGTTCTTTGTTGTTGAAGGTGAATACATCTCTGCCGAAATAACCGCTGGCGAAAAGACGATCCTTCTCTGAGAATTTATAATTGAATTTTGTATTGAGATCGTAGAAATAATAACCGCTGCCGTAGAAATCACTTTCCTTTTTAATGAACGGCTTTGCAAGAATATCTACATAGGTTCTGCGTGCAGAAACAATGAACGATGCTTTTTCTTTTACAACCGGCCCTTGTATGGATACACGAGAAGAGATCGTACCAATACCACCTTCCACCTGGAACTTTTTATTATTACCATCTTTCATGGCAATATCCACCACGCTGCTGATGCGGCCACCGTAGTTGGCAGGCATACCGCCTTTGATCAAACTCACATTCTTCAACGCATCACTGTTAAACACAGAAAAGAAACCAAACAGGTGACCGGGATTGTACACCACTGCATCATCCAGCAAAATCAAATTCTGATCAGGACCACCACCACGCACATACAAACCACTGTTGCCTTCGCCTGCATTGCGTACACCGGGCAACAGTTGCAATACTTTAATCGGATCAACTTCACCGGCTAATGCAGGAACTGATTTGATCTGGTTCATGCTTAACTCAAACTTGCCCATTTGTGCGCTCTTTACATTCAGGTCACGCTTTTTAGAATAAATGATCACTTCCTGTGAAATTGCAATGCGTGGAGCAAGATCGAAATTGAGAGAGGTATTACTGTTGAGATCGATGTCAATTTCTTTGGCTGTAAAGCCCACATGCGATACCGTTAGTGTGTAGCTGCCTTTGTCGAGTGTGATGGAATAAAAACCGTATTGGTTGGAGCTGATGCCTTTTGTGCGACTTTTTACACTGATGGTGGCACCAATAATGGTTTCGTTACTGGTGCTGTCTTTTACGTAACCGCTGATGGTGAATTTCTCCTGTGCGGTTACAAATGAAAAGCTGATGATGAAAATGATAAGGAAAAGGTGCTTGAGCATTCAGTTCTTTTTTACAGTTCAACTATTTTTTCTGTTTTATTTGAAACACATTTCCTTCCGGGTCAACGCCATCACACAACCAATAATCATAATCATCCCATGTTTTAATTTCTCTCACTTGTATTTGCTTACTTTTCAGTTTTTCCCTTAGCATCACAATATCTTCCTCCGTTTCAAAAATCAATTTGGCATTATTGTTTTCACCTGCATTACCTGCAGATATATCCATTGCTACGCCTGCTTTATGCAAGCCCAATTCTGCTCCACCTGATTTTAAAAGAATCCAATAAGGAAGAGATTCTTCCGCCACTTCAAAATGAAAATGCTCTTCGTAAAATTTACTCAGACGTTCTATATCCTGTACGTACAATATAATTCCGCTTAAGTTCATAATATCATCTGCATTTTCAGCTGATTCTTACAAAAGTGCCAGAAGAGAAACATTCACATCATACCTCCTACATCATAAATCAAACTTCATCTCAGTACTTCAACGTCTCCTTCACTTCACCACAGGTCAACATCTTTTTACCGAAGTAAGGATTCATGATGCTGTCTGCATTGCTGAGCCAGTATGCACCTTTATCGTTAAAGGCCATCGGGCAATATTGATAATAAATGGTTGCACCTGTTGGTTTAATAACACGTACCATATCGTAAAATGCATTCGATACCATTTCGAATGACTCACGTTTTTTCTCCAGTTCTTTTTCGCCCAGCAAACCACCTAATTCTGCTGCTACATCACCCGGACGACCGTTGATGCTGGAGAAACCAAGTGTATCAAATTTCTGTACTTCATCCAGCTTTAAACTGTCCAGTAAACTTCTTAACGTAACAGCCGCTGCATTTACTTTAACTGTATCACTCGCTACAAACGCATCTTTCAAACCGTAATAGGCAGTCAGCACATTCGTCATTGATTGGTTAAAGGTTTCGCTATAAGCATAACCTGATGTATTTTTTGCTTCAGGAGTTGTAACTGTTTCTTCTGTTTTTTCTTCTTTGTTTTTACAGGCAACGGCCAAAAAAACAACGGAGAGGATAAGCAAAGTCTTTTTCATACAAAAAATTTTGGGCAAAGATAAGACCTGTGGAGTTTGCAGCAGCTGTTAGGTATGCCATACCTGTTTATCTGCCAACCATTCGTTCTACTGGCAGATAGGTATGGCATACCTCCTCTTCGCACCTCTAATTCTTACCTCTCACCCCGCACTTAAACCTTATCTTTGCGGCTCATTTTACAAATTATGTTAGCTGGTTTTCAGAATGTAACGTTTGAGTTTGGCGCAAGAGCCATTGTGGAAGAGTCGACCTGGCATATTCATCCCAATGAACGCATTGGTTTGATCGGGTATAACGGCACGGGTAAATCAACCCTGCTGAAGTTGCTGGTGGGCGAATATCAACCTTCAAAAGGCGAGGTGATCCGCAGCCGTAACACCAGTATTGGTTACCTGCACCAGGATCTGTTGAGTTTTGATACCAGCGAATCCATTTTGCAGGTGGCATTGGGTGCGTTTGAAAAAGTGTTGCTGCTCGAAAAAGAAATTGAAGAGCTGGGCATCCAGTTAGAAAAAAATCATGAAGATGAAGCACTGCTTCATTTGTACAGCGATAAGCTGCATGAAATGGATACGCTTGATGGTTACAATATCCATCACAAAACAGAAGAAATTTTGCAGGGACTTGGTTTTGCCAATGCCGATCTGCAACGACCGTATAAAGAGTTCAGCGGTGGCTGGCGTATGCGTGTGCTGCTGGCAAAGATGATCCTGCAACAACCTGACATGTTGTTATTGGATGAACCGACGAACCACTTGGATCTTCCCAGTATTGAATGGTTAGAAAAATATTTGCTGCATTATCAAGGATCGGTTGTGATTGTATCGCACGACCGTTGGTTCCTTGATCGTATGGTAACGAAGATCGTTGAAGTGTTTCAACAGGGTCTGCATATTTACGGAGGTAATTATTCTTTCTATCAAAAGGAGAAAGAAGTGCGGATGGAACTGCAGATGAAAGCCTTCGAAAATCAGCAGGACTTTATCCGTCAGCAGGAACGTTTTATTGAGCGCTTCCGTGCAAAAGCAAGTAAAGCAGCAGCTGCACAAACAGCGATCAAAAAATTAGAAAAGCTGGATGTGATTGAAGCGCCAACCAATGACCGTCCGAATATCCGCATCAACTTTGCGGTTGATAAAATGCCGGGCAAAGTGTTGTGCGAATTGAAACATATTACCAAACATTACGGCAGCACCCGTATTGTAACAAATGGCAATGCGGAAATTGAGCGTGGTGATAAAATTGCATTGATCGGTGCGAATGGTAAAGGTAAATCGACACTGTTGCGCATTATTGCCGGTGTTGAAAGTTTTGAAGGCGAACGCAAATGGGGACATAATGTTGATGAGAGTTTTTATGCACAGCATCAGTTGGAATCGTTAGGCCTCAATCATACATTGCTGGATGAATTAAAAACCTGCGGCACGCAGAAAACCGACCAGGAATTACGTACGCTGCTTGGTTGCTTTTTGTTTGGTGGCGATGATGTAGATAAAAAGATCAAAGTGTTAAGTGGTGGTGAGAAAGCAAGGATCGCCTTGGCGAAAACCATTATCAGCAAGGCTAACTTCCTCATGCTCGATGAACCGACGAACCACTTAGACATGCACTCGGTTGAATTGTTGATCGAAGCACTGAACAAATACCAGGGCAGCATTATTCTTGTAAGCCACGACCGTTTCTTTGTTTCGCAAACCGCCAATAAGATCTGGGAAATTGTGGACGAAGAGATCAAAGAATTTAAAGGCACTTACACCGAATATTTAGAGTGGAAAGAACGGATGGCAAAAAGAGAAGCTGATAACAAAGAGTCTGCAGCCAGTAGTGAAAAGAAAGTTGAAGTAAAAAAAGTGGTGGAAGAAAAGCCAGCCCCCGCTCCTGTTGCTGACAGCAAAGTGGTGATCAACAAAGAAGCAAAGAAAGAATTGCAAAAGCAGCAACGCATTTTGCAGCAGCTGGAAGAGAAGATCAATACTACCACAATTGAAAAGAATAAGATGGAAGCACAGCTCTCCGATCCTTCTACTTATTCTGATAAAGACAAATTCAAACAAACAGAAATGTCGTACCAAAAGCTGAGCAAAGATTTAGCACAGTTCAATGCAGAATATGAAGCGGCGTTTGAGAAAGTGATGGAGCTGGAGAGTAAGGCGGGGTGATATACGTTAGTCAAAAAAAAGAAAGCATTCAAGCTGTACTATCTAACTTCTCATTTTACAACAAATGGAGATCGAGCAATTAATTTCGATTTTAGAAGCATCTGCGGAGTATTATAGTCAGAAAAATAAGGAGAAGGTTACCATTACTGATATTGAGGATGCACTCTACATGAGACTATCCGACAAATACAACTTTGAATGGCGGGGTGATCTTTGGGATATTGAAATTTCAATAACAGATATAATTGAGATTTTAAATGATTTCGATTTCTCAATTTTGACAAGGTCTATAGAAACAAATAAGGACCTATTGCCAGATGAATTCCTGTTACGATATAAAGTCAAAATCAAGTCAAACGGGCTTATTTGGATTATTCATCGTTATGATAAAGACCCATTCCCTTCAAACCCACATGCTCATCAGTTAGAAAATAACATCAAGCTTGACCTCTCAACGGGGAAATGCTATAAAGTCAGAAGTTATATTTACACGATATCCAAAAAAAACCTCATTGACATTAGACTTAAAGCCGAACAAGTTCTCAAGATAGATTTACCACCATTACTCATTTAATAACGTCCTTTCTCTTTCCTCAGCCTTGGGTTTGGCCTTAGCCAACCCCGGGAGCAAGCGATAGTTTTTGCAACTTCTATTCTGGCACATCTTAAGAAATTGATTATCACTTTAGCGCAAGCGTCTCGCTTGTGCTATTTTTTCAATCGTACCTACAGCACGAACCTTGCCCAACATCATCATCTACCGATCAACAGTTCCTACGAAACAAAAAACAATATTCTTTAGTAAAGAACATTAATCCCTAGCTCGGTTTAGGCCAGACCTTGGCTGAAATAATATTAGACTCTTAAAAATTGAGTAGCTTTAATGCAACTACGATTTGTTAACAACAAAGAACATTTATATGAACGACAAAATGAGTTCTGCAACGAATGCGATTAATTGGTTCGAAATTTCTGTTTCAGATATTTCAAGGGCAAAAAAATTCTACGAAAGTATTTTCGAAATCACAATGGGAGAAATGGAAATGGAAGGTATGAAGTATGCGATGTTTCCATTTGATCCGGCAAAAGGAAAAGTTGCAGGCGGTTTGGCACAAAGTCCCATGCATACTCCGGGTACAACAGGTTCGATTATTTATCTCAATGCAAATCCTGATCTGCAGGAGGTGCTTGACCGGATTGAAAAGGCAGGAGGAAAAATAACCATGCCGAAAACATCTATCGGGCAAAATGGATTTATGGCTTTCTTTATTGACAGCGAAGGAAATTCAATGGCACTTCATTCTAATACCTGACTTTTCCCAACTCAATCATACGCCTGAAAGAACCTTTTTCATTCTGCACGGATTATTCTGGTAGGCAGAAACTTCTTACTTCTTCAACCTGTTTCTTTCCTCCTATTCAAAAAAAAAGCCATCCTTAAGAATAAGGACGGCGTATTTACCTATAAGAGAACCAACAGTTCGTTGAATATGTTTAGAATGATTGCTCGCTTACAATACGGTAAGTGCCATCATTATTCATTTGTTTAATGCGGTAGAATGTTTTTGCCGTGGTTGTTTTTTTCGCTTTGTACTTGTAGATGTAATGCTGATCGTTGGCAAAGCCGCCTAAAACAATAGCAGCAGTTTTAAATTCTTTGCCATCGGCACTCGTTTCAATCTCGTAATAAATATCCTTTGGCTCATTTTCTGCTTTCCATTGAAGAACTACAGAAGAACCTTGTTGTTCGAACTGAACATCATATACTTTCGGCCAAACTTTTTTGGATGAAATGCTGGCGGCATTGCCGGTATTAATGAACAGAAGGGTAATCATGATGGCAGCAATTACAGGTACAAATTTCGTTTTCATATACAAATTGATTAAGTACAACCTTGTGTATAGGATTGGAATCAATTTGGTTCAATAAAGGACTCTTGGAAGGGTTTCCGGATAATAGAAATTAAAGTAAAATGGAAATTGAAAACGGAGGGATAAATGTTATAGGGCCGGATTCAATTCTGACCGTAAAATTACTGTCTTCTTTCAGATATGCAAATATTTTTCAAACTATTTTTTATTTATTCCGAAACAGTTTAACCTGTTCCGGAATAACTGTGTTATTTATAATTGAACTTCATACCAACTGTTACAAAGAAATAATGCGGTATGTAGTTAGCCGCATAATAGAAGTTACCTTTTTTAAAGCGTTTGGTATTGTACTCTACCCCCGCTAACCAGGAATTGGTATTCATCGATTTCACATTTGCCGAAACCTGCTTACGTACATAACCTCCATAAACCCGCCATGCTTTATTGATCTTATAGCCACCCTGTACATTCAATAACAAAGGTTCAGAGTTATCGATCAGTGCAAAATAACCAACTGAGAACGTGGTTTTCTTAGCAGCATAACCTATACTAAGATCGCCGCCACCGGTACCATTTGTTGTAATACCGCCACCTGCCTGTACATAAACCTGCGAACGAGCTGCATTAATAATAACCATGCAAATGCAAATGCATAAAATTTTCTTCATCATTTTCTCTTTTTATATAAGCAATTGATTATGGCCTTCCAATGGTTTGTTATGGAACTTCAAGAGAATTGGATGAACTTGTAATGTTATCATTACAATTAAATCGACTGTTTGTTGGGTGATAACGGGTAGCGGATGTTTTTAAGAGGAAATTGGTACGGAGGGTGAAGTTTCTGTAAGGTCAGCTGATACAATAATCGTTCGGTATAAAAGTATCTGTTTTTTACATACGCCTTTGTAGAATTTATACGACAATAAAAAAACCGCATCAATTGATGCGGTTTTGTGATCCGGATTGGATTCGAACCAATGACCCTCAGCTTAGAAGGCTGATGCTCTATCCAGCTGAGCTACCGGACCAGCTTTTTGATAAGAGGGTGCAAAGATAATTTTTAGTACCATTGCATCCAAACGTATTGTGCATGGATGTTCAAATTGAAGAAAGCTGGAAGAACGAACTGAAACAGGAGTTTCCAAAAGCTTATTTTCAGCAGATCGTAGCTTTTCTTAAAACAGAACGTATACAGGGCAAAACTATTTATCCGCCTGGTTCGCTCATCTTTAATGCATTTGCACAAACTCCTTTCGATGCAGTGAAGGTTGTAATACTCGGTCAGGATCCATACCACGGTCCGGGCCAGGCGCATGGTCTATGCTTTTCGGTGCAGGATGGAGTACCGCCTCCACCCTCGCTAATTAATATGTATAAAGAAATAGAAAGCGATATGGGTGTGGGCATGCCCCCACGCTATGGGAATCTTACAAAATGGGCGCAGCAAGGTGTGTTATTAATCAACGCTTTCTTAACTGTAAGAGCAAACGAACCTGCCAGTCATTCAAAAATTGGCTGGGAAGAATTTACAAATGCCGTTATCCGAAAAATATCCGAAGAAAAAAAAGGAGTTGTATTTATTCTTTGGGGCAACTTTGCGCAGGAAAAACAACGCCTCATCGATGAAACAAAACATTATGTATTAAAAGCTGCGCACCCCTCGCCTTTAAGTGCATCAAGAGGTTTCTTTGGTTGCAAACATTTTTCAAAAACAAACGAATTGCTGCTACAACAAGGTCTTGAACCTATTGACTGGAAACTACCATAATGCAGATGCTTAAGAATATACTCGGACGAATTTTTGCTGCATGGGCAATGCTTACGTTTATTGCTACAATGCTTTTTGTTTTGATACCAACCTGGCTTATTGGTTTTACTCCCGAACCAAAACGAACAAAACGTTTTATACAACTTTCGAGAATATGGATGTCTGTGTGGCTTCCCCTTGCCGGTATACGGCTAATCATAAAAGGAAAAGAAAAATTTGTAAGCAGTCAAAACTATGTGGTGGTATGTAATCACAACTCGTTTATGGATGTACCGGTAACATCGCCGGGTATTCCGGGTGGTAACAAAACCATTGCAAAAATTGAAATGGCAAAAATTCCACTCTTTGGCCTTATTTATAAAAGAGGAAGTGTATTGGTTGATCGTAAAAGCGAAGAAAGCCGTTTAAAAAGTTATACCTATATGAAGCGTGTGCTGGATATGGGCCTGCACATGTGTATTTATCCTGAAGGAACACGTAATAAAACCAACAAACCTTTAAAAGAATTTAAAGACGGCGCATTCCGTTTAGCTATTGAAACAGGCAAACCGGTAATACCTGCAGTGTTGTTCAACACAAAAAAAGTATTACCGCAAAATAAAGTGTTTTACTTCTGGCCTTCTAAAATTGAAATGCATTTTCTCGATCCTGTTGAAACAAAAAACATGCAGATGAGTGATGTAAAACAATTGCGTGAAAACATCTTCGCTAAAATGTGGCAGTATTACGAAGCCAATGCTTAATACTGTGTTGGATTATAAAAGAAGCGTGAACGGTTAATACGCAGATCTCTCAACAACGATGATTTAGGGTTGATGCTGATGCTGAACGAACGGTAAACACCAATTGGAGTTACGTTAATGGATAACTGCCAGCAATGCAGATCACGTGAAATAGATGTGGTAAAATACTGCAGCTTTCTGGTTTGTATATCGAAAGTGCCACTGCCCTGCATCTTCCACTTCTCTGTTAAATTAAAATCGCCATTGAAGTTGATGGATTGTGCAAGTACTGTTTCAAAGCCCGAATAATCACTTTTCAACTGCCGGGTAAAGTTCAACGAATAAGACAGGTTTAAACTCCACGGTATATTAAAGTCAACAAATTCGTTTGGATTACGCTGTACAGCATTCAACTCCCTGTTTGATTCATCTGCTTCGCCGCTGTTACGTCTGTTCTTTTCAATTTCCTGTTTCTCTTTTTCTTTCTTCTCATCTTTTGGTTTGCTCTTAAACTGCGTACTTACAGAAACAAAGCCACTGGTAAAACGACCTAACGAAAACTTATCGCCACCCTGCCAGGTGTAGGCATGCTTACGGAAACCGGTTGTTTTATCGAGCTGATAAGGGGTAACATTTGCACCTGCAGTTAAACTTATTTTTTCAAACAGGTTACTGCGCAGGTATAAATTAAAATCACTTAACGGAAATGAATCAGCCAACAGATTATACCCGGTTGATAAACCAAAACCATCAATCAAGCGCACTTTTTTGGTAGCTGCTTCCGATGTATCTTTTTTATCACGCACTTTCATCTCAAGGTTGTTATCCAACGTAAAACTTACAAAACCCGATTGTCCTTCGGATAAACCACCATACAACGATCCATCAAATTTATTAAAGCGATAAGTACGGCCTGTACTATCAACCTGTTCGGTATACCATTGGTCTTTTGCCATATCGGGGCGATAACTTAAACCCAGCGTTGGCCGCACCACATGACGCAATGCTTTTACATTACTGTTCTTCTTTTTAAAATTAAGCGTACCAAACATGGCTGTGCTGAAGTTGAGACCAAAGCTCATTTGCCTGCCGGAATAAAAGCCTTTGTTTACAATGGTATCGAGTTTCTTAGTAGCAGGATTCCACTTGCGGATAAACTCCTGTGCATACCATGTTTCATCGAAACTGATTGCCGGGCCAACCTGTAACGGCCCCATCTGCGGTAACGATAATTGAATAGGAACGCTGTGCCGTGCACCCCACTGGAATGTATCGATCAATTGCTTAAAGCTAAATGCCGTATCGTAAAAAGAGAACTGGTTTTTAAATGTACCGTTGTAAGCAACACCCAATTTCTCATACCATTTTGGGGTACCAACCATTTCTTTCTTCTGGAAAGGATAAATCGTATTTACTGTAAAACCAACATCGGGCAGGTTTACATTAAAGAGTTTAGTATTGGTGTTTTGGTTATGATTGGCACTTACCGTTAAATTGAAAGGCTTACCTGTCCAGCTTCGTTGATAAGCGATAGACGAAGTAAGTGTATTCTCAAAATTCTGAGTAGCATTTGTAGGAAAGAAGCGGTTGAATAAGCTTGTAGCTACGTTTACGTTTGCACTGAATGTTTGTCCTGGTCTTGCTTTTGCGTTAAGGCTGTGACTCCATTGCACAGCGAAATTTCGGCTTGGTGGACGGTAATCAGGATCGCCTTTGAACCCGATCTTATTATTCATATAACTAAGATTAAAATTACCATCGTAACGATACCGTTTTGTATACTTAGGAGTTAAAAACAAGTTATATGACCCATAGGAATAGATGTTGGCCCGAACTGTTACATCCCAATACTCACCAATCGTTTTATAATAACCCAATCCTTCCAAACCAAAACCCAACTGATCGTTGGCAACAGGTTGCGGAGGCAGTAAGCCGGTTCTTCTGCCCTGCTTCATAGGAAATATGCCGAAAGGCAAGCCAATGGGGATAGGAATATTTTCAACTTCCGGCCGAACAGAACCTGTTACTGCAATATTGTTACTGATGAACTTTACTTTTTTTGCTTTAAATGCAAAGTGAGGCGTATCGTAATTACAAACAGTAAATCTTGCTTTCTCTGCAAAGAAAACAGTAGGGCTTACACGTTTTACCTTTTCGCCATAAATAAACATCTCCCCTTCCTGTGTGTAGGTACCAATGGTTAAACCTCGTTGCGTTTTAAAATTATAACGGATAGTGTCGGATGTAAAAGCACTTTCGGCCTGTTTAAAAGCAGGCACACCCATACGTTTACCGGCCGAATCTTTTGTTGAATAGGCCGTTAATATTTGTGTTGGCTGATCGAGCTTAATTACCGATGCATCGAGCGCTACATCTTTAAACTTAACGGAAGCTTTGTTATACAGGTAAATCTGTTTGTTGGGAATATCGAGCACCATCGAATCTTCTGCTTCAAACTCTACAGGTGCATCCAATGTATCTTTCGAAAACTTCAGATCAAACGTATCAATTTTCTGTACAAGCGAATCTTTTTTGCGTAAAGAATCGACAGCAGGAATTGTATCGTTGGGTTTAGGAACAGTATCATTTAACATACTGTTTACGGCCAATTCATCTCCATCTTTCATCTTCTCAGCAACAGCAACAGTATGTTCAGGTGTGGATGATGCAGTTGCTTTGTTGGCAGAATATGTTAAAGCTTGCAAAAAAGAATCCTGCATACGAAATGCATTACGGCCTTCAACCGTTAAGCCATACAGTAACAACAGGGTTATTGCAGCAAATAAAACAGATTTATAATTAACTTTACAGCGCTTATACATATGCAGTGGCGGCAAAAATAACCACATTTGCATTAACGAACTGTGAATGTTGTTTTTGAATTACGAACCCATAAAAAGAATTCAAATCATGAAGAAAAACTGGCTACCCGGAATTGCTTCGTTAGTAATGTTAGCATTAGTTGCTGTTTCTTTTACAAGCAAAAGGAACCAGAATGCCGGTGCCGCAAAAATTAAAACCATTATTATTGATGCGGGCCATGGTTTTAAAGGCAGCATGAGCAGCCCAGATGGTACACATGGCGCCAACGGACAGGAAGATGTTATTTCGTACGAAGTGGCGAAAAAAGTTGTTGAAGAATTAACCCGTCAGTTGCCCGATGTAAAAATAATGGAAACACGCCCCACTCCTTTTTTTATAGGGTTGCGTGAGCGTGCCAACTTTGCTAATGAAAACAAAGGCAATCTCTTTGTATCCATCCATTGCAACTTTGCACCCAATCTTCGTGAGGTTAGACGGGAAGGCTCCCGTACCGAAACGTATTATGTAAAAGGTAAAGGCAAAAAGAAAATTAAGAAAACACGTACTGTTCCTGTTTATAAAACCTATTATCATCCCAACCCTGCCAATGGTACGGAAACCTTTGTGTTTGCGGCCCATAAGCAAGATGACAAAGAAGATATCCTGTTGGAAAACGGTGATGTATTTCAGAATGAAAAGGACGATACTACTGCCTTCAATATTAATATAAACGATCCCATCGTTAAACAACAAGTTGCTTTGTGGACCAAACAATTCTTTGCCAGCAGTGTTAAGTTGGCAACAATTGTAGAGGAAGAATTTACCAGCCTTGGCCGTTTCAGCCGTGGCGTAAAGCAACGTCAGAAAGGTATTTGGGTATTGCAGGCAACTGCTATGCCGAGTATTTTAATTGAGCTGGGCTTTCTTTCGAACAGAGATGAAGAAGCATACTTAATGAGCCCTGACGGTCAGCAGCAAATGGCAGAAAGTATAACACGCTCCATTAAACGCTACAGAGATTTAGTGGAAAAACCTGTTGTACAAAACGCAGCAGAAACAAAACGCAAGTAATTTCTCTTACATTTTAACAGCTGTTTCCCTCTTTACTGTGTTAAGCGGGGAAACATTTCTTATTTTTGACCTCATAGGGAATTTTCAACGCTTCCCTCACCAACACATGAAAGTTTCAAACGAAACCAAAGTAGGCGCCTTAACTGTAATAGCCGTTACCCTTCTTATCCTGGGTTTTAATTTTCTGAAAGGCAAAACGATTTTAAAAAAATCAAATGTCATTTATGCCCGTTTCCCCGATGCAGGCTCATTGGAAGTTGCCAATCTTGTAAAAATTAAAGGCTTCCGTATCGGTAATGTATATAAAATAAGTGCACTCGATAAAAATGTGAGTGAGGTTGTTGTTACCATTAACCTGCTGGAAGAAGTAAACATTCCGAAAAATTCTGTTGCAATAATCAACAGCAGTCTTACGGGTAGTGCTTCTATCAGCATTGTGCCCGGTAGTGGTCCCGGTTTTCTTGCCAAAGGCGATACGGTATTGAGCTCAAGCAATCCCGATATATTGTCGAAAATCATGACCAGTGTTGATCCTGTTATGGCGAATATTAAACAGGCTGTTGATTCGTTAAAACTTGTACTGGGTAATGTAAACAGTATGTTTGATGCAGATACAAAAGCAAATTTGAAACATACAATTGCCAATCTTAAAACCACATCCGACAACTTATCGGTTTTAATGAACAGCAAAAACGGTGCGCTGGCAAAAACATTAAACAATGTAGAAGCCTTTACCACCAACCTCAATACCAACAACGAAAAGCTCAATACAACCATTGATAACCTCAAGAATACTTCGCAAAAGTTAACAGAGCTGCAATTGAAAGAAACAGTAGCCAATCTTAACAACACCATCACACAATTACAGGGAATTTTGCAGAAAGCTAATAAAGGCGAAGGTTCATTGGGTATGTTGATCAACGATCCGAAGTTGTACAACAACCTGCAGAATACGAGCAGAAGCCTTAATATTTTACTGGATGATTTTAAAACCCATCCCAAACGTTATGTAAGCTTCTCTGTATTTGGCAAGAAAGATAAAACCGAACCGTTGAAAGCGCCTTTGGCAGATAGTGTGAATCAAAAATAAAAAATCAGAAGTACGTGTTTGTTCGAGTTGGTTTTATTCTTAGTGTCTTTCTGTTGCTGCTGAATGTTGTTTCTGCACAAAAAAAAACAGCACCTCCACGCCCATCGCAAACAAGCGATACGGTGCGTGTGGTACAAATTAAAAAAACAAATACGTTTTACTATAAAACAATCGACTCCGTTACGCAACTGCAAATCCTGAGCGGCAATGTTGAAGTTTGGCAAGGCGGCACTAAGTTTTTTGCAGACAGTGTTGTGTATAACGAGAAGACAAATTACATGCAGGCCTACGGCAACGTACACATCAACGAATCCGATTCGGTAAACATCTACTCCCAGTACCTGCAATACGATGGCACAAAAAAACTGGCAACCTTTCGTGATAAAGTAAAACTGAGCGATGGCAACAGTACGCTTTATACCGATGAGATGGACTACGACATGAACGGCAAAGTAGGTTCGTATAAAGATGGCGGCCGTATTGAAAGCAAACAAACAACGCTGTACAGTAAACAAGGTTTTTATTATGCTGATATTAAAGATGTATACTTCATCGGCAATGTAAAAATGAGCGATCCGGAAGTGGCACTGGCAAGCGATTCGCTATTGTACAATACCAGCAGTCAGGTTGCTACGTTTATTGCGCCCACTACTATTAAAAGCGGTAACTCCATTATTAACACAAGAGAAGGTTATTACGATCTGAAATTTAAGAAAGCAAAATTTGGCGCACGCTCACGCATGCAGGATAGCACATCAACCATGATTGCTGATGATTTTGCATTTGATGACAAAACAGGTTACGGCGAAGCAAAAGGTAATGTGCAGTACAAAGACACTGCTCAGGGTGCGCTCCTCTTCAGTAACCGTGTGTTCTTTAATAAAACAAACAAGAATTTCCTGGCAACCGAAAAACCGGTGATGGTGGTAGTGCAGAACAAAGACTCCATTTACATTGCAGCAGATACCATTTACTCGGGCTTAATGAAAGATCTTGCGCAATTCAAAGACGGATACATCCGTGCTTTTGATACAGTAAAAGGAACAAAGCTATTGAAAGTTGATTCCCTCATCAGCAAAGATTCTTCCCAACAACTGCAACAGGATATTGCTGTAACCGACAGTATTGCGCCTGTTAGTGTAAAAGATTCGGTTGTTGCACCCGTTGTAACAGCGAAACCAATTTTGAAAAAAGACAGTATTGTTGATAACAAACCTCCGCCTTTAAAAACAAAACCAACTCTTGTACGCAGCGATTCATCTAATTTATTGCCGAAAGACAGTAATGCTGTGGCAATTGCTGATACAGTTTTTCAACGCAAAAGAAGTAAAGCCGAAACTGATACCTTACGTTTTATTACAGCCTTCAGGCATGTGCGTATTTATAACGATTCGTTGCAGGCTGTTGCAGACAGTTTATTTTATTCGGGTGTTGACAGTGTGTTTCAACTTTTTCACGACCCGATTGCATGGAGTAAAGGCAGCCAGATAACCGGCGATACGATTTATATTTTCACCGAGAACAAAAAACCAAAACGGATGTACGTGTTTGAAAACGGTATGCTGGTTCAAAGTGTAAAAGAAAATGCAGAGTTCTTTAACCAGATAAAGGGCAGAACCATTAACGGTTTTTTTGTTGACGGAGAATTGAATTATGTAAATGCAAAAGGTACTGCAGAAAGTATTTATTATGCGCAGGATGATGATAGTGCTTATATTGGCATGAACCGTACCACCGCCGATATGATTGATATGTTCTTCAAAAAAAGAAGTCCGCAAAAAGTAAAGTATACAAGCTCCGTAAAAGGCACTACCTACCCCATCCGCCAGTTACCGGCAGAGCAAAAGAAATTGCAAAACTTTAAATGGCTCGAAAGCAAACGTCCAAAGAATAAGCTGGAGTTATTTCTCTAACCATCGGCATTCTGCCGTTTTTCGCCAACGATTCACGACTGACGGCTCACCTCTGTCCTTATCGATGCTTATCTTTACGCATGCCGTTTCGTTTTTTAAAGAGCGTATTCATTTCCCCTTTGCTTGAATTTATACACGACAGTCGTGCAGTTGGCATCAGCTTACTTATTTGTACTGTTATGTCGCTTGTAATTAGTAATACAGCAGCAGGAGAATTTTATATCAACCTCTGGAGTACAGAAGTCCATGCAGGAGAATATCTGCCGCATACTGTTTTGCATTGGATCAACGATGGATTGATGGCTATCTTTTTTTTCCAGGTAGGTATGGAAATAAAACGGGAAATGGTCAGTGGCGAATTGGCTTCTATTAAACAATCTATCTTACCAATTGCGGGTGCATTGGGTGGCATGCTTGTTCCTGCACTGATCTTTACTGCATTTAATAACGGAACCGAATTTGCAAACGGCTGGGGTGTGCCCATGGCAACAGATATTGCCTTTTCGTTGGGTATTGCTTCTCTAATATCGGGTCGTGTACCATTGGCGTTGAAAATATTTCTTACTGCCTTGGCAATTATTGACGACCTGGGAGCTATTGTTGCCATTGCCATCTTTTATACCAGCACCATCAAACTAATTTACCTCTTTAGTGGTATGGGCATTTTTGTGTTGCTATTACTGCTTACACGTTTTAAAGTAAAATTTGGTTTCTGGAATTTTCTGTTAGGCGCTGCACTCTGGTTTTGCTTTTTTAACTCGGGTGTACACGCAACTATTGCAGGTGTGTTATTTGCATTTACCATACCCATTAAACGGTTAGATGCAATTGAACATGCCCTGCACAATTATGTAAACTTTCTCATCATTCCCATCTTTGCATTGGCAAACACGGCCATTGTTATACCGCTTGGTTTTACCGAACACATGACCAATTCTTTAAGCATTGGCATCATCGCCGGTTTGGTAATTGGTAAACCATTGGGCATTGTACTCTTCTGCTGGTTGTTGGTGAAGTTGAAGATAGGCCAGCTCGCCGAAGGCATTAACTGGAAACACATGACCGGTCTTGGTTTGCTTGCCGGCATAGGTTTTACCATGAGTATTTTTATTTCGATGCTTGCTTTTAAGGATTCCTTCACACAGGATATTAGTAAGATGGCCGTTATGGTAGCGTCTGTTCTTGCAATCATCTGCGGATATGCCTGGTTTAAATTTTTCATAAAAGAAAAACAATAAAAACGGCTGGCATCATTTTCGGATGATTGAATACAATCTAAAAAATTATGATGCCCAAACGTTTTCTACCAATCATTCTTGTTTTTGTATTTGCAGGCCTTGCAGCCAATGCACAGGTTCGTCACCAGGCAGGTGTACGCCTCGGCAGTTACGACCAGGTTGTTTCAACCGGTTTTACGTATCGTTATCATTTCAACAATGGAAAAGCAGTAGAAGGAATATTAAACCTGCGGGAGAATATTGCGTTAGGAGCCTTGTACGAAGTTTTTAAACCCATCAATGCTGTTCCGAATCTGCAGTGGTTTTACGGAGGCGGTGCTTATGTTGGTTTTAGTGGTTTCGATAATTTCGGTATTGCGGGCATTGCTGGTGTCGATTATCAATTTACAGGTGTGCCGGTTAATCTTTCTCTTGACTGGAAGCCGGAGTTGAATTTTATTCAAGCAGTTCGTTTCCGTGCTTCCACAGTTGCAGTATCTGTTCGTTTTGCATTCCCTTCTAAAAAATAATTTGTTCTCTTGGTCTCTTAAAAGGTCTGATCGTTATCAGGCCTTTTTCATTTTACGGCCTCGTAACTGTACCTTTATAAAACAGTTTACCGCATAAAAGCGAACAATGAAAATTTTTACTGCTGAACAGATCCGGAACTGGGATTGGTACACGATTGCAAACGAACCCATTGCTTCACTTCAACTGATGGAGCGTGTCGCAGCAGCATGCAGTAACTGGTTATTGGAACAGCGTTATGCACAAAAGCCGCTGCATATTTTTTGTGGCAAAGGAAACAACGGTGGCGATGGTTTGGCAATAGCCCGCCAGCTGTTAACACAGGACGCAGATGTAACAGTGTACATACTTGAAACAGGCAAAAAAGGAACCGACGATTTTCAACGCAACCTTGAACTGCTGCATAAATACACAAGCAACATTCACTTCTTACAATCAGCAGATTTTTTTCCCATATTACAACTACAGGATGTAGTGATCGATGCCTTACTCGGCACAGGGTTAGATCGTCCGCTGGAAGGATTGATTGCCGAGCTGGTGCAACACATCAGCAACTCCCCTGCTACTGTTATTTCCATCGATGTTCCTACAGGCATGTTTGCTGATAAAAGTTGTAAAGACTGTATCTGTATGCGTGCAGATCATACCTTAAGTTTTGAAGTGTACAAGCAATGCTTTTTGTATGCTGAAAATGCTGAGTATTGCGGTAGCATCCATCTGCTGCATATTGGTTTACATCCTGCTTATTACGAAGCAACTATTGCTGCACATCAAATCATAGAAAGTAAAACTGCGCAGGCGATCTGTAAAAAAAGAAATGCGGCAGCACACAAAGGCAACTTCGGTCATGCGTTACTGTTTGCAGGCTCGTATGGAAAAACAGGTGCAGCAGTTTTAAGCAGCAAAGCCTGTTTACGAAGTGGCGTTGGTTTGTTAACAGTTCATACAGCAAAATGCGGTTATATTCCGTTGCAAACAGCCGTACCCGAAGCAATGGTTGAAACAGATAGCAACGAACAACATTTAAGTGCCGCATCTGCCGATCTCTTACGCTATGCGGCCATTGGCATCGGGCCCGGTATTGGTTTGCACGAAGAAACAGCAAATGTGTTAATGCAATTGCTGCAACAGGCACACCAGCCTATAGTGCTTGATGCTGATGCTTTAAATCTCTTATCAATAAAAAAAGATTTGTCTGCTCTTTTACATACCGACTGTATTTTAACGCCCCACCCCAAAGAGTTTGAACGCCTGTTTGGAAAAGTTGCCAACGATTTTGAACGCATTGAACGGGCAAAAGAAAAAGCAGAAGAATTGAATTGTGTGATTGTATTAAAGAGCCATCACAGCTTTATTGCCTGCCCCGATGGTAATGCATGGTTCAACAGTACAGGTAATGCAGGCATGGCTACTGCAGGAAGCGGCGATGTACTAACCGGTATCTTAACCGGTTTACTCGCACAAGGTTATAACACAACGGAGGCTGCTGTGCTGGGTGTTTACCTGCACGGACTTGCAGGCGATTTTGCTGCTGCCGAACAATCGCAGGAAGCAATGATTGCAAGCGATATTACAGCCTTTCTTGGCAAAGCATTTCTTCACGTTTCACAAACCAATGTGTAAATGCTGCGTATTTGCCTGTTTTTTCTTTGCAGTTTTTTATTGTTGTTGCCTGCTGTAAACGCACAGCAAAAAAAAGATTCCGCAGAAAACAAAAATCATTTGCTGGCTCTGCCTGTTATATCACGATCGATTGAAACCGACTGGTCGTTTGGTGCAGGCGGCACGTATACATTTTATACAACAAGAAAAAAAGATTCTACCACACGCACTTCTTCTATTCGTTTTCTCGGCAGCTATTCGTTACGCAAGCAGTTTTTATTTACAGTAAACGGACCAGTATTTTTTCCGGGTGAAAAATATATTCTGAACAGTCATTTTTCGTTCAGTTCTTTTCCCGATCGTTTCTGGGGTATGGGCAATCAAACAGCTGATGCCAATGAGGAAGCATACGATTTCCGCCAGTTCTATGTGCACCTGCATGGCGAGCGGTTGCTTGGTCAAAAAGTATTCGCCGGTGTTATCTACGATTTTCAACGGGTAATCGACATCAATGTAAAAAGCGGAGGTTTGTTCTACCAACAAAATGTTGCAGGCAGTAAACCGTACCAGGTATCGGGCATGGGTTTAAGTTTATCGTGGGATAAACGCAACAATACTTTCTGGCCCAACCGTGGACACTTGGTTTCTGTGCAAGCCACACATTATACTTCACTCCTTCTATCGCATCATCGTTACACCAATATCATTACCGATCTGCGTTTGTACAAACGCATCTGGCGGCAACAGATCCTGGCTATTCAGGGTTATGGCTTTTTTAATACAGGCTCGGATGTTCCCATCCGCAGTATTGCATCGTTGGGTGGAGCCGATCGTATGCGTGGTTATTTCAGCGGCCGTTATCGTGATGATCATTTATTCAGCATGCAGGCAGAATACCGGGTGCCTGTTTATAAACGTTTGAGTGTTGTAGGATTTGCAGGAACAGGTGATGTTGCAGGACGTTTCAGTACTGTATCATTACAAAGATTGAAGTATTCGTATGGCGGAGGTATTCGCTTTGCTGTAAATAAAACCGAAAAACTGCATGTACGTTTAGATTATGGTGTTGGAAATGGAAAAGGTAACCAGGGTTTTTATGTACAGTTTGGCGAAGCGTTTTAAATAAAAAGGCAGCTCTGAAAACAGAACCGCCTTTGAACTTAAATATCCTTGCATCAACATACAAGGAAACCAAAAACCAACCACACTCTTTACTCGCCTTGCTGCGTTGTATCTTTCGGCACATTTGTTTCTTCGGGCATCTTTCCGCAACGCTTCCACCACTCCTGCCTGAAACGGGTGCGCTCCTCATCACTCATCGTACTCCATTTCTTTTTCCATGCATGATCACCCTTGTGCTTTTTACCCGAAAAACTGCTGAACAATATTTTACTCAGTAACAGTATGCCTAAAGCCTGCCAGAAACCAATTGCATTAACACCGTTAACAGCAGGTACCAATGCCACATTCCATAAATACATCACCAACCAGCCAAAGAGTGCTATACCTGCTACAATCAGCAAGGGTATAAACGCCATCCATTTTTTATTCCTGTTCCTCATCATCTTTAAAAAGTTTAATTGTTTGTAAGATCGTTGTACAATGTTTCCAACCGCTCCCGTAAATGCAGTACGGCATAACGCTTGCGTGAAATGATGGTCTTGATGTTTTCGTTTTCACGGTCGGCAATTTCCTGCAGCGTCATATCTTCCAGTTCATTCCAGATAAATGCATTGCGTTGCTTTTCCGGCAGCTCCTGCAATGCAGCCATCAGCTCATCCCAAATAACCCGTTGCATGGTTTGTGTTTCTGCATCAACATCATGACTGCGTAGTAAAGAAGAAAAGAAGCTTACACTCTCATCATCCTCATACAGCATACCATCCAGGTGCGCTTCTTTCTTTTTGCGTGATTTGTCGATAATGCGGTTACGGGCTACCCTGTACAGCCAGCCACCTACATTTTCAACAGAATCAACTCCCGAAAAATTGCTGAACTGGTACCAGACATCCTGCAGAATGTCCTCGGCATCCTCGTTACTGTTTACACGGCTGCGTATAAAACCGAAGAGTTGCCGGCTGTAATCCCTTACGGCCGATATGATCGTTTGTTGTTTGGCCATTGCCTCCATGCCATCCTTCATTTGTTAAGCTAGACGATGGCTGTTTTGATTTTACTTTAAAGATGAGGAAAAATGCAATTGGAGGTGTTTTAACCCTAAGACTACCCGGAAAGTACCATTTTATTTCTATGTTGCTTTTTATACCTTACAACTAACCAAACCTTACAATTATGCAAAAGCTACTCTTCTTTTTTGCGTGGCTTATGCTTACTGCTTCGGCCAGCAGCCAGCGTATAAGGACCAATTCAAGAGTAAACGCCACAACTCCTGTCAGCAAAGTTTCTACTGTAGTTTCCGATACCTCACCGGTAAAGTATAAACCTAAGCATATTTACAACCCAACATCAAAATATGCAAAGTTGGTTACCAGCGTGTATTCGCCTCGCAACATAATACCACAACGACAAGGAACAGCTGTGCCATCGCAAGAAGCAGCTACACCTGGAGATTCTACTATTCTTGTAACATCTATTTCAAAAGTTCTTAGCACTATCAGAAGAAATTATACAGCTGATATAGATGCTTATGTTGATACATTAAACGAGTTATCAAAAATAAAAGGTCTCAGGTGGGAGAATAACAAAGTATACAGGAGCTCACTCCTGGGCTTATCGCAAAATATGTTGTTACTTGACAATATTTTTCTAAAACCGGCTTTCGATGAAGAAGATATTGAGATGATCGACTATATCTTCAGATCAAATGACAGCCTTGTAAAAAAGATCCAATTCAATAATTATGAAACAATGATGAAAGTAGCGTCAGCCCAGGTATTTCTCAACATTATTGATCATAATAATAACCCTGTGCCATATGCAACCTGTTATTTTGTTGATAAACTCACCTGGCGTGATATAGGAAATAGCAAGAAATGTCCGGCTAATCCTTCTCAGTTAAGTTGCGATGCTGCTATCATACCAGATCTGGATACAAAAGCTGCAAGAAACAAGCTAACTTATAGTTTACCATCCAATAACACTCGCACATTAAGTTATGGATTGTATCATTTGCTTATAATAAAGGACAACGTGATCTCTTTCCATGAAATTGTTCCCTTTGATATTGAAGCAGGCTTAACCAAAACAATCAAACTTCAGAATGGCCAGCAGTAACAAATTAGTCTTGCTGAAAAGCGGCATTCAGATTATTGGCGTTTTGTTTGCCGCTTTTGGTGGCTTTCTATTGAATATAGCCCCTCCGGGAGGCATTATCAAATTGTCGGTTGGTATTGCTCAGTTTATCATCTTGTGTATTCTTCTTTATATTGCTGCACTTTCAGTTTACAGCCTTGCACTTGATAAAAGACAATATAAAAAGAATTACAAAACCTGGTTGATGATATGTGGGATTGCGCTTGTATCAACCGTAATTACTTCCGTTGTTTATTTTAAACAGTACAATCATCTTATAATTAAAGTCGACAGATGGGATGCAATCTATGTAAGGGGAATCCTAAACGACAAATCTTTGGCAATCTGTAAGGAAGAAAATATCAGCGGAGAACACAGCTGCGAAATGGAATTGCTGAACAATTATTACACTGCCGAACAAATTGAGGACGGTTATTTGTGGAGCCCGGAATCAATTAAATCTTCACAACTTACTCTCCTGATCTGTTACCTGGCGTTTATACTAAGCCTCTCTGTAACGCTCTTTTCAGCTATTGAATTGCTTTCATCGAACTTAAAAGAAAAAAAAGAATAGATCAGTTGGCTTAAAGAGGATTGCGGAAACCGGCAACTTTGTTTTCTATTACTCTAAATCTAAACAGTTAAATCAATATCTGGCAGAAATACTATTTGTTAAGTCAACAATATTGTGCCTGCCTCATTAGTAGCAAGTAAACATCTATCAACTAATTATTGACATATAGTATCCCGCTCTATTTATATAGCAAGTGCTGTATAATTAACAGCGATACCTTTCGTAAAAACCAACAACTATTTGCAAATGGTTCTTTAGCTTTAGCACATGAAGAAAAATTATCTTTTGCTTGTCGGGCTTCTTTGCAGCTTTGTAATGAAAGCCCAACAACGCCCCGATCCGCAACCGCCTGCTGATAACAATGAAAAATTTAAAGTGGCATTTGCCGGTTATACATTTGTCAACTTCGGCATTGATACGGCTCTCGCTACCATGCAACGGGTAGATGTGCATTACCTCTGTGTGAAAGATTTTCATTTGCCGCTTAACAGTACCGACGAACAGATTGCAGCCTTCCATACCAAGCTGAAGGAAAAGGGAGTTACCGCCTATGCAGTTGGTCCTATTTACATGAAAACAGAAGCGGAGGTTGACCGGGCTTTCGATTATGCCAAACGTGTTGGCGTAAAGTTGATTGTTGGTGTTCCGAATATTGAATTACTGCCTTATGTAAATAAAAAAGTGCAGGAGTATGATATGAAGTATGCCATTCATATTCATGGCCCCGACATTAAACTTTATCCTGATGCTGAAGATGCATGGAATCATGTGAAAGATCTTGATCCACGTATGGGCATTTGCCTCGATATTGGTCATGATACCCGCAACGGAAAAGATGCTGTGGCCGATTTGAAAAAATACCATACACGGATATTTGATATGCATTTAAAAGACGTGACCGCTCCCACAAAACAAGGTTATTCGGTAGAAGTGGGCCGTGGCATTATTGACTACCCTGCTTTTGTAAGAATGATGAGACAGGTTGGTTACTCGGGCATGTTAAGCCTGGAACATGAAAGAGACATGAAGAATCCTTTTTGGGGAATTGCTGAATCGATTGGGTATATAAGAGCTGTTATAAGGACAACAAAAAAATAGACCACAGCTATGTCACTCATTGCAACAAACGCCTGTTTTACACAATGCAGGCGTTTTGCTTTAATGGTATGCGGACTTTGCGTGGGAAAAGTTTAATAAGGTGTTTTTTTGTAGAGTTACGTCAACAGGTGCCTGACGTCTTCGACGTTCTGACACCACTCCTTTTCCCCCGTTTTCCCCATACCTCCACAGCCCCCTCATTTTTAGCCTCATTCCCCTATCTTTGCCGCCCTTGATCTATTTTCGGCATCGTTGCCGGAGATCATTAAAAAACAACAACACGTACTATTGTTTATGGAGAATTTGATTTATCTCGTTCCGTTTATGGCTGTAATTGGCCTGGCATACACTTTTGTAAAGTTCAACTGGGTATCTAAACAGGATGCCGGTAACGACCGCATGAAAGAAATCAGCGATTACATTGCAACCGGTGCTATGGCTTTCTTAAAAGCCGAATGGAAAATACTGGGCTACTTTGTTGTAATCGTAGCTATTTTATTAGGTGTTATGGCCATGGCTAACCCCAACAGCCACTGGAGCATTGCCATTGCCTTTGTATTTGGTGCAGTGTTCAGCGCAACTGCCGGCTATATTGGTATGCGCATTGCTACAAAAAGTAACGTACGTACAGCACAGGCAGCCCGTACAAGCCTCAGCAAAGCATTGAATGTTTCGTTTACAGGTGGTGCTGTAATGGGTTTGGGTGTTGCCGGTTTGGCGGTGCTTGGTTTAGGTGCTCTGTTTATTATTCTCAAAGCCATCTTCGTTCCTGCCGGTGCAGATGTGAATGGTGCAGAAATGCTCAAAACAATTGAAGTATTAACAGGCTTCTCACTCGGTGCAGAATCAATTGCATTGTTTGCACGTGTGGGTGGCGGTATTTATACAAAAGCGGCCGACGTTGGCGCCGACTTAGTAGGTAAAGTAGAAGCAGGTATTCCCGAAGATGATCCACGTAATCCTGCAACCATTGCTGATAACGTGGGCGATAACGTAGGTGACGTTGCCGGTATGGGTGCCGATCTGTTCGGTTCTTATGTTGCAACCGTATTGGCTACAATGGTATTGGGACAACAAACGACTTCAATTGATGAGTTTGGCGGTATGTCTCCAATCTTATTGCCAATGATCATTGCTGGTGTTGGTATCTTATTTTCAATTATAGGAACCTGGTTTGTAAAAGTCAGCGACTCTGCTGGCATCAATACAGATGTGGTTCAAAAGGCATTGAATATGGGGAATTGGGGATCGATCGTCCTCACTGCCATTGCTTCAATTGGTCTTGTAATGTATATCCTCCCCGAAACCATGACTTTCCGTCCTGGCACAACTGAAGAATACATCATAACCAAATGGGGTGTGCTTGGAGCTATTGCTGTTGGTTTGGTAGTAGGTGCTTTAATGAGCATCATCACCGAATATTACACAGCAATGGGTAAGCGTCCGGTGTTGAGCATCATCCGCCAGTCTTCTACCGGTCATGCTACCAACGTTATTGGTGGTTTGGCAATTGGTATGGAATCTACCTTCCTCCCTATTCTTGTATTAGCGGCAGGTATCTATGGTTCGTTCTTATGCGCAGGTTTATATGGGGTGGCTATAGCAGCTGCAGGTATGATGGCGACTACTGCGATGCAGTTAGCCATCGATGCATTTGGACCGATTGCTGATAACGCAGGTGGTATTGCAGAGATGAGTGAGTTACCAAAAGATGTGCGTGAAAAGACAGACGTACTGGATGCCGTTGGTAACACCACTGCTGCTACAGGTAAAGGTTTTGCTATTGCTTCTGCTGCTTTAACTGCGTTGGCATTGTTTGCTGCGTTTGTTGGTGTAGCAGGTATCAGCGGTATTGATATTTACAAAGCCGATGTATTGGCTTGTTTGTTTGTAGGTGCAATGATTCCATTCATCTTCTCTTCTTTAGCTATCCGTGCGGTAGGTGAAGCAGCAATGAGCATGGTGGAAGAAGTTCGTCGCCAGTTCCGTACCATTCCCGGTATCATGGAAGGTACAGGCAAACCGGAATATGATAAATGCGTTGCAATTTCTACCGATGCATCGATCAAGAAAATGTTGTTGCCTGGTGCCATTACCATTGCTGCTCCTTTGATTATTGGTTTTGCAATGGGGCCTGAAGCGTTGGGTGGTTTCCTTGCAGGGGCCACTGTTAGCGGTGTGTTGATGGGTATGTTCCAGAACAATGCCGGTGGTGCATGGGATAATGCAAAGAAATCATTTGAAAAAGGTGTTGAAATTAACGGCGAAGTATTCTATAAAAAATCTGAACCACACAAAGCGTCTGTTACAGGCGATACAGTTGGTGATCCGTTTAAAGATACTTCAGGTCCATCGATGAATATTTTGATTAAACTGATGTCGATTGTTTCATTGGTAATTGCTCCTACCCTTGCGCAGATGTATGGCACAGGTGGTCATGCTAAACATGAGCAGAAAATTGAAGTGAAGATGGAACAAAAAACAACTGCAGAAACAGGTGTAAAATTTGAAAATCCGTTTGTTGCTGCAATTGTTGCCGATGGCCTGGTTGATGAAAAAGCATTTTCTATTGAACTGAAAAATGATGAGTTGACTATCAACGGTACAGTACAACCAAAAGATGTGCTGGAAAAATACCGTTCATTGCTCAACGGAAAAACCGAGTTGAATATTCAGGTAAATTAATCCTTCAACAAACGAATTTTATCGATAAATCCCCACGCAAAAAAACGTGGGGATTTTTTATGAGTTAAAACAGCTGTTTTTTTATGTTCTAACAACGTTGTTTTTAATTTTGGAACGATGTTTGAAATATCTGAACTACGAATTGGATTACTCATCTAAAACAAATCACTTTATGAAACTGAAATTCAGTACAATTCTTTCGGGAGTTGTAATTATGGCAGCAACAATGCTGGCAGTTAGTTGTCAGAAAAACAAAAGCGGAGATAAGCCTCGTTTACAGGTACGTTTAACGGACGCCCCCGATCCGAATGTGAAAGAAGTTTGGGTTGATGTAAAAGGTATTGCCATTAAAATGGGTGATAGTGCCGAAATAACATTAACGAATGCTTACCCGGGTATTTATAATTTACTCGATCTTACAAACGGAAAAGATACCATTCTTGCAGATGCAGAAATTCCTGCAGGTCGTATTTCACAGCTCCGTCTTTTACTGGGCGATAACAACTACATTATTACAAAAGATGGTCAAAAGATCAATCTTACTACACCAAGTGCACAACAGTCTGGTTTAAAAGTTCAGATTCAACAGGATGTTACCGGTGGCGTATTGTATCGTTTAATACTTGATTTTGATGCAGGTAAATCAATTGTTAAAGCAGGTAATAGTGGTCAGTATTTGCTGAAACCTGTACTTCGCATTCTTTCATTCCTGCCATCTGGCGGTAGTGTTAAGGGCGTAGTTGCACCGGATTCAATTATTACAGCTATCTATGCTATTAAAGGGCCCGATACCATTGCTTCAACTTTTACAACAGTTGGTAACGGTAACTACCTCATCAAAGATATTCCTGCCGGCAGCTATACCTTCTCTTATGTTCCCGGGGATACCATTCACAAAACAGCAACACGTACTGTACCTGTAACGTTAGGACAAATTACAATTGTTGATTCAGTGAAACTGGAAAAGAAATAAAAACTATGATACCACATACAAAGCCGCTCAATTGAGCGGCTTTTTTGTTGCTTTATTATTCAAAATTTTGTTAAGCCACGTTTTTGAATGACGGATGGTCTTGGTTTTTACGAACGAACTCGTATTTTTGATACGAAACAAGTCGTATACAATGAGTTTAAAGCAATTAAAACCTACAGAAAGTGAATTAGAAATTCTTCGGGTATTGTGGGAACGTGGCGAGGCTACCGTTCGGGATGTGCATGAAGAACTGAGTAAAACGAAAGATGCAGGTTACACCACAACCCTGAAATTGATGCAGATCATGCACGAAAAAGGAATGGTGAAACGTGATGAAAGCAGCAAAACGCATAAGTATGCTCCCCTTCTTTCCCGTGAAAAAACACAGAAACAATTTGTAGGTAAGATGATAGACACCCTTTTCCAGGGTTCATCATCACAGCTTGTAATGCAGGCATTGGGCAACCACAAGGCCTCCAAAGAAGAGCTGGATGAAATTCAAAAACTAATTGATAACCTGAAACAGCAGTAACCACATGCAGCAACTGTTTCAATCTGCATTTTTACAGGCTTTGGGTAAAGCAATTGCCAACAGCATCTGGCAAATTGGTTTGTTATACCTGCTTTATCATGTTGTCGTTTTTCTGTTCAGGATAAAACAATCAACTGTAAAAAACTTTTTCAGTACCGTTTTATCGTTTACGGGTTTTGCATGGTTCCTTTATACCATCGGCAACCTTTGGGGTAATCAACTACTGCAAAAAACTTCGCTTGTAATTACCGATGCAGGTAAGCATAACAGTTTGCTTAACAGTTTCGCCAACGATAACCGTTGGGAACTGTTCTTTAACTGGCTCGATTATAAAATACAGTTTGTTCTGCCCTATCTTTCTGCAGCCTACTTATTTGTACTCCTATGGTTTGCTGCCAAACTGATTATACAGGTGCAGGCAGCCAATGCCCTCCGCAATAAAGGTTTAACGAAGGTAGAAGATGAAGTAAAAGAATTTTTCAGTTACCTGGTTGAAACAATGGGCCTGCAACGCAATGTGCAACTCTACTTCAGTAAACAAATTGATATACCTGCAACAATCGGCTTTTTAAAACCAATTGTACTGCTGCCGGCAACAGCTGTAACACATTTAACTGCAGCACAACTCGAAGCAGTACTCTTACACGAACTTGCGCATATTAAACGCAACGATTATTTCTGGAACATGCTCTTGTCTGTTTCGGAAACGATGTTATTTTTTAACCCGTTTGCATTACTGTTAATTGGTATTGCACGCAGAGAACGGGAAAACAGTTGCGATGATTATGTAATGAACTATCAACAAAACGCTGCGGTGTATGCCGAAGCATTATTGAATGTGGAGAAAGCAAGGATTCAAAATCCGCAACTGGCAATGGCCTTGGGCGATAATAAACATCACCTCAAAGACCGCATTAAGCGTATTCTTAATCTACCTGCAGAAAAAAACAAAATCAGTTCACGCTTATTGGCGCTTGTATTGTTCACTGTTGTATTTGCGTTAACCGGCTGGATGTTGAAAGAACATAAACCTGTAGTGCAGTTGAGCGAACGCAGAACAGCTTCTTCTGCTCCATCAAAGCAAACAGCAAACACCACTTATTATCTTACTACCGAAGTGGTAGAAAAAAAAACAAAAGATGAAGTGGTATTGCATGATGAAGAACGGAAGTACCGTCTGCAACTTCATCCTAAAACAAAAATGGAAAAAATTGTTTTGTGGGATGAAGTGGAAAATGAAGAATTGAAATTTGATAAAGTGATTATTAACGATATGCCTGTTGAATGGTTCGAACGTATTGTAAAACCAGGCACACAGCAACGTGTTCAAAAACCGGAAAATCCGGAGCGCAATGATGTATTTCTTTTCCGTTACAAGCACGACTCTTTACAGTATGCCCAACAGGAAAGAGAAATGAATGTATACCTTGAAAATGCAGATCGCACACGTGAAGCTCCACGCAGAAAAAACATGCAGCCTGCACGTGTTACACCAGGCCATTACCTGGGCTACTCAAAAACATGGAATACAGATTCACTACTCAATAAAATAAATATCCAATGGCCTGAAGAGTTTACTTTTCATCAGTTTGTTCCCGGCGAATTCTTTCAACGTTTTCCAATGGAAGAAGGTTACAACCTTCAGCGTACTATTCAACAAGGATCTGATGCTGTTAAGAAAGAACGGATGAAAGCCAAAGTAAATGTGATGCGCAGACTGAAGAAAGATGTTGACAGCACTACCCTGGCAGAGGAAAAACATCGCTTTTCAACAAACCGTTCCGGTGCATTAGCATTACTTTACAATCAGAAAGCATTAATGGATGAAGTAAAGCGTGCGCAACAGCATTTTGAAATTGTGGTTGAAAACGATGTAATGTTTATACAGGGACCACCACCCTGCACATGCCCTGTAGATTCGCTGCCACAACCCGGCCAGCAGGTTCGGGTGCAACAACCGAAACGTGTGGTTATAAAAAAACTGGAAGTGATCCGTTTGTAAATTACCACACACGGCGTGGACAAAGATCGCCATACTTATTCCCCAATAAAAACCCAATTACAATTTCGTGTGTACCTCTTTGCATATACTGTAACAGGTATTTCGAATTATTTACATCGTACGAGTAGCTTACGTTTAATGTATTTGAAATATTAAACCCTGCCATTGCAGCAAAGCCTTCTTTAATACGGTAGTTACCGCCTAACCAAAACCTGTCGTGGTATTGTGCTTTTACATTAACATCAACAAACAACGGCATGCTTGGTATATAACGCAGCATAACCGAAGGCAACACATTTACATCATCGCCTGCTGCAAACCGATAACCTGTTGTTGCAAAAATGTGCGGCACTAATGTTGATCTGTAAAGATCATTTGACACCAGATTGATCTTTTGCGGAATGATTTGCTGTGCTGATACGCCTGCAAAGAAATCATCACTATATAACCAAACACCTGCACTCAGTTCGGGTTTTATTTTTCTGAACTCCTGTGTAACACCACCAATTGCCGGATCAACAGGGTTTGCCAATTCAATCTTCGATGCATCAACAGTAGTACCTGAAATACCTCCGGCAAAACCTGCTGACAAATTCAGCTTTGGTGATAATCCTAAATGATAAGCATACGAAACCGTAGCAAAGTAGCGGTTGATATAACCTGTTTTATAATTGATGAGTGTTGCGCCTACTCCATGATGCGCTGCTGCTGCGGTATAATCTTCCCAATACTGTTTGCCTCTTGGGTTTTCGCCTGGCACTTCAAACGAAGTTGGACTGTTGCGGTAGTCTTCTTTACCAATTGGCGTATGCATTGTTGCATAAATTGTTTGCGGCGCACCGGGAAAGCCAACCCATTGGCTCCGATAACTCAACTTAACATCTGTATAATTTTCTATACCGGTTAATGCCGGATTCAAAATATAGGGATTGATGATGTATTGGGTATAATGCGGTCGTTGCTGTGCCCATGCTCCCATCAGCAAACAACAAAACCAACTGAACAAAACAACTCGTTTCATATGCTTCTTCTGCTTATCGTAAAATGGTTACATAACCGCTTATACGTTTGCGGCCGTTTTTCGGATCAATTACATAATAATAAGTACCTGCAGGCAATGGCTGCCCTTTCCATTTACCATCCCATGGCGTACTGTAACCAACCGAACGATAAACCATTGTTCCGGCTGTATTATACACTTCAATAACAGAACCGGGGTAATCGTTAATGAATTTGATTTCCCAGAAATCGTTAATGCCATCTCCGTTTGGCGTAAATGTATTTGGCGGATGGGGTGATTTCAACACTTTCACAAACAGATCGTCGGTAGCAGTACACCCGAAATTATTGGTTACAGTTAAGATGTAAGTAATATCATCTTTCGGTCCAATGATGGTTGGCAACAGTATGGTATCCTTATCTAAATAAGTTGCAGGTGACCATAAAAACTGTAGCCCTGTTCCCGTTGCTGTTACATCGGTGATCTTGCGGATGCCATCTTCCAGCACTGTTATATCTGCACCTGCATTAACAGCAGGCTTCGGCCATATTTCAATTGTTTGCTCGCTATAATGTACGCATCCGTTTGCAGCAGTAAACGTGTAACGTAATGTATGCACGCCTACCCCTGCATTTGAAGGAGTAAATAACCCGGCAGCATTAATTCCTTTGCCCGAATAAACACCTGTTCCCTGCAAACCACCCAGCTCACTTGCCTGTGTTACCTGGAATGAGTTGTCGTTTACACAAACTGCACTTAATGCGGTGAACTGTGTAAGCGGACTTGCATTAATGGTTATTGTTTTCACTTGCTCATCAACACAAAGAATACCCGAATACGTTCTGTACCTTATCTGGTATGTTTTACTTAAAGGGGTTTGGAAATCGGGATAACGATGGTTATAGATTTTACCTGGTGTTGGCGTATCATCTGTTTCAACAACAGCAGGTGCGTTTGTATTATCCCAATAGATCTCCACTTTTGTTACCGAGCCAAAATCTACTGTTGAGTTATCTTTTATTTGAATATCCTGGTTGCTGCACTGTCCGTTGGTAGTTAAAATTGTGAAGTCGGCATTTGGTACCGATCCGTTAACTGTAAACGGAATAGCAACAACCGAATCTTTACATCCATCTTTACTTGTAACCGTTAACGACAGTAGATAATTATCCGCTTTATTAAACTTAACAGCTGGATTTTTTAAGGTGCTGCTTGCAGGTATCGGACCCGGAACAATTGCAGGTGAGCTTGTATTAAACCTCCATAAGTAAGTAAACTGCGCTGCACTGTTATCTGCAATAGATGATGTATCGAGGAACAAGGCCAATGCATCATTCAAACAAACTTCGGGCAATACATACCCGGGGTTTGGTAAAGGATTGATCATTATATTTTTCAACAACGTATCGTTGCGGCAACCTTTATCTGTTTCTGTTACAAAACGAACAGCATAATTTCCCCAGTTGGTATAGGTATGCGTAGTTGCTGTTGTATTTACATTGGCTGTATTACCATCACCAAAATCCCAAAAAGCTCTTGTAATGTTGCCCGCATTTGCAACTGACGTATTTGTAAACGTCAGCACATTCTTTTCACACAAAACAGCACTGGTGGTAAAGTTTGCTGTAGGCCATGGATTAATCACAACCGTTTTTATTACGGTATCACTCACACAATTCTGATCGGTAAACACCCACAATGTTGCCGTATAAGTGCCGGGATTTGTAAAATTCTTTACCGGATTTTTTTGTGTTGATGATGTGCCATCACTAAACCTCCACTCCCATTTTGTTACGGGATGTGTAAAACCGTTCGAAGCATCGGTAAACGTAATGGCTGTTTGCCAGCATACCTCTGCAGGTGCCGTAAAATCGGCTTTAGGTTGCGGATAAATTTTATCGGCAACTTTCGTAACTGAATCAATACATCCATACATCGATGTTACTTTCAATTGTACATTAAACGGACCAACGGATGGATAACCATGCGAAGGACTTTGTACTGTTGCTGTATTTAATGCGCCACTTGCAGCATCGCCAAAATTCCATAAATATTTAAACCCTGCCTGTGTACCATCTGCAATTGTTGATGTGCTGTTGAAGTTAATTACAGGGTTGGGCAAACAACCATGCGACAATGTAAAATCAACTGTTGGCTTTGGTCTGATAGTAATTGACTTTTGATAAACCGGACTGTAACAACCCGTGTTGGTACGCAACTGCAAACTTGCAGTGTATGTTCCGGTTGCAGCGTACGTTGGCGTTATGTCTGCAGAGGATGTATTATTGATCGGGTTGCCTACGCCGGTATTCCAGTTCCAGTTGGTAATGGAGCCAAAACCACCCGATAAAGAAGATGAATCACGGAAGGTTAGCACCTTGCCTACACATAAAGAATCCAAAATGCCGAATTTGGCAACAGGGATTTTTGTAAGTGTGATGGTTTTTGTTACAGTATCGCTGATACAGCCAATATCGGTTAACGCTACATATTTAACAGTGTAAGTTCCGGGGTTGAGATAGGTTTTTGATGGATTGGCCACACTTCCTGTAGTACCATCACCAAAATCCCAGTAATGTTTGATGATGGGCCTACCACCGGAATTTGTATTGGAAGTAAATACAACGGCCGAATCGGTACAACCGGTTGAATTGTAAGTAAAATCTGTAGTGGGTGGGTTGAACACCTGCAGATCAAATTCAATTTCCTGGTCACTGCTGCAACCATCGCCCAACGGGTTACGGGCATACACTTTCACCGTATATGTTCCTGCAGTAGGAATGGCATAAGTTTGTGTTATTCGAAAACGATAAACCATCCTGCCACTGATCATATAGCTGGTGTCGGGTATGGGTGAGGTATACGATACAGCAGGAAACAAAGTTCCAAAATCCCAACGGATAGAGTCGGGTTGATAAGGGAATGTTATAGAGAAATTAAAAGGCGAATTGATACATGCTGCCGGAAAAGGCGCTGTACCTAACGAGTTTTTGGTATCAATAAACTGAAAGAGGTCTTTCACATTGGTACCTGCATTGTAGCCGTACGATTCTACGTTGCCAAAACCGTACGCAATAGCGATAAATGCAGAATCGGCCTTTAAACTATGCACGGGATTGGTAGCAGATCTTGCAGTAACATCTTCACGCAGGTAAGAATAAGCCGTACCGGGAATGGGTGTAAATGCGGCTGTTGGTGCAACACCACTGATTCGAAAAGACGGGGCTGCTGCTGTTTTAATAATAATATTCAGGTAATGATTACTCACCTGACTTTGCCCGGTTGGTACAAAATTCTGGTGAGCTGAAAACACGGTAATATCGTTAATGGTCTGCTCAACGGGATTAATGATCACCATCTCCGGATCGGTATTAACAGCAGGCGATTGGCATGTTTGCGAACGGATATACATTACCACCGAAGCCGGTTTATCGGCACTGATGGCGGTTGGGTTACCTGTTGTGTACTCATAATAGGAGCCATTTACTAAACCGGTAAGTGTTGTTGTAACTCCAGCTTCTGTTTTTTGAACAACTGTTGACGGATCTCTTACAAACACCCGGATGATATCTCTGTTGGAAGCATTATTGAAAAATGGAGCTGTTAAAAAGTTCTTACCCCAGGAAGTTGTTGGAAAAGGTTGCTGAAAGAGGTTATCCCCCCCCGAGGCAACAGGCGTCGTACAATCAAAAGCCGACCATGTAGTGGCCGAAAACACCGCAATTTTTTTACACTTTATGCCATTGGCGGCAATTGAGCGCACTATCGTACCGGAGATATCAGCATTCTGCTGAAACTGAACCTGATAAACATCACCCGGATTCGCTAATGTGATTGTGTACGGAACTCCCGCAGCTCTGCTTCCCGAGCGACTGGTAACAGCAGGGGTAATTTCAACAACTGTATTGGTATCGGTTGCTACTACTGCCAGTTCTCCAAAGCTTGCACTTGTACCAACATTACGGTAGCTGGGTAATATATATTCTTTACTTAAAACCGAAACCGGCAGCACAAGGGTTGCTCCAGACCGGGCTGAACGGATGATGTGTGCGTACACCACAACCGGCTTATCCGAAGTTACCCGAATACCCTTTCCAACCTCAATACCGTCCTGTGCTGTTAAATGTACACCGGTATTGGGCGCATCGCCTGCTGCATTCGGACCTAAAAATTTACGTGTAATTGTGTTGGCTGTAACCGTAAATGAAATAGACGTTGCCCCCACTTTAATTGTACCGGAAGCATTTTGATCGGAGGTAATATATAAACCCATCACCGAATTAGTACCATCAATATGCGAAGGATAAGCAATCCAGAAATCTTTGCCACGGTTAGAAAAATCCTGTGCATGCAAAAGTTGGGTACCAAAGAGTACAGTAAAAATTAAGCAGAAGAATATTCTCATTTTTTAAGCAGCCTGAAGAGCGGGTTACAAGTTAATGATTAAATGGTCGGTAACTTCATTCAGGTCAGCAATTCTTCGTCAAGTTGGTTAAGACGAGAAAACTCTTTTGACGTTTAATTGGCAGTAAACTTTTTACTGCTGTTGCAATTTTTTTAAATACTGAACAGCAAGCGGTCCCTCGCAAAGCAGCAAATCGAGAATACCGAGATTGGGGGCAAACCCATGTCGCTCAGAAAAAACCTGTTGATAAACCGGCCAGTTTTCGGGAACAATACGCTCACTTTCCTCCTGTGTAGTTGCGAGCACTTCTTCTCTTTTGTTTTTATTTTCTGTCAAAAAGTCAACATTTAGTTTCAGCCGTTTTAACACCCATTCGGTGGTTTTCAGATTCAAGTCGTAGAGAAATTTCTCCTGCTTCCGGAATAACTCTTCCAGCCCGGGAGCGTAGTCATCGAACCATGGAGCTTTCCGATAATTGTCGTGAATGCCCCGCCAATGGATCCGTTGCCAGGGTTCGGCATACGAGATCCGTAAATCCTTCAATGCTGCCTGTTGGTCTCTACCGCCCTCTAACGGCACCGTAAGGAGGAGTGGACCATTTGCTCCCATCAACCTCATTCGGTTCAATTTCAACGATCTTTGGTAGTTCTTATATGGAGATATTTTAACATTTGTATTTTGTGTAAATTTTAAATACAAAATAATATCCCCAAAATATTGTAAATCAATCATTTTATTAAACTATTTTAATCCTCTTTCTTTGCTTTATATCATGCTTATAAATCACCAGCCTTTTAACAATTTTAAGCGCTAATTTGTATATTATTAATAATCAATAAATTTTACTTAACTTATTTAATAACAATAACTTTTATTCTATTTTATCAACTACATTTATTTGCTTGCGTTTTATTGTTTTGGTTTTGTTTCTTCGGCTAACGATTTTAGTTCAAAATTAAGAGGTTCTGCGAAAGCTTCTGAAAGAAATATCAACAGCATCGCTTAATTTGCAGCAAACCATTTTTACGTGTTACGATTTCTCCCCACCCTGCTACTTTTAATACTTGGCTTCTCATCCTGCAACCCTTTTAAAATTCCAGAGTACAAGGATTTTCAAAATCTCCGGCTCGAGTCGATCGGGTTTAATCAAACAACAGTGTACATGGAATTGGTGTATAACAATCCTAATCGTATAGGTTTCCAGGTTAACCATACTGAGGCTGATGTTTATGTGGACGACGTTTTTTTGGGGAGAGCCTTGAGCGACACTCTGATCAAAGTTGCCAGAAAGTCAGATTTTGTGATTCCACTCCGCATCCAAACTGATATGAAGAATATCTTCAAAAATGCATGGTCGGCCATTTCGAGTAAGGAGGTTACCGTACGTGCAACAGGCACGATCCGGGCTGGCGTTGGCGGACTTTTTAAAACCATTCCGTTAGCCTACGAGGGCAAACACGAAGTGGGTATGTTTGAGCCAAGGCCATAAATTGGGGATGAAAATCTTTCATTGAGATTGCTGATAAAACTGATAAAGAGACGTTCTAAGTCTTTTTAAAATAGAAAACGAACTGGCATTGTTTGGGGAATTAGTTTCATCTGCAGGATTTTTATTCGACTTGGATCAGCTATTTCGCACCGGCTTTGAAACGAGTTTTTCCTTTAATTATCTTCCGAAAAGAGGCAGAATCTCCACCTAACTTTCAATCAAAGCAGAAATTCAGAGACATAAAAAAGCCCCGTCGAACAGACGGGGCTAACTATTTTAAACATCATTTACTGTTTCTTGGGAGGCCCACCTCCATCCGATTCACGTTTGCAGCAAATGGGTAAGCGTTTGTATTGTTCGGGCTCCGCTACCACATCATCGGCATCGAAACCGAGATTGGCGATGGCTGTTTTTACATTTTCAATATTTGTACGGTCGGGAGCAAAGGTGACGGTTGTGATCTTTTTACGGATGTCTACTAACACTTTCACTACCCCTTCTTCCGATTTCATAAACTTTTCAATACGCTCTTTACACTCGGTACATTGAGCCTGTGGTGTTTTAATTTGTGCAATAATTGGCTTTTTGTACTGGGCCGAAACTGTAACTGCAAGAGCCAGAAAGAGTACGCTGAAGAATGTTTTCATCTGTTGAATTTTAGCTGAAATTACTCCATTCCCTTCCAATTGGCGGGATCGGCACTCCATTTTAACAAAACTTCCTGTTCGCCTGCTTCCACAATCTGTTTATCAATTGCCAGCTGAATAAGCGTTGGGTAATTAGTGAGCGATTTATACTCTACAGCTGCTGTTGCAAAAGCATTTTTGGCTGCGTCAAAACCGTAGTTAAAAATTGAAACCATGCCAATCACATCCACACCGGCAGCTTTCAACACATCAACCACCTGCAGACTGCTTTTACCGGTAGAAATAAGATCTTCAATAACCACTACTTTCTGTCCGGGCTCGTAGGCGCCTTCTATCTGATTACCCAACCCATGCTCCTTTGGTTTTGGACGAACATAGATATACGGCAATTTCAACTGATCGGCTGCCATTGCACCCCAGGCAATACCTGCCGTAGCAACACCCGCCAGTAATTCTGCATCAGGAAACTGTTCGAAAATAACATTGCACATTTCGCTTTTTATAAACTCACGCACATGCGGAAACGATAACACCTTCCGGTTATCGCAATAAATAGGACTTTTCCAGCCACTTGCCCAGGTAAAGGGCTCTTTTACATTTAACCGGATGGCCTTAACTTGTAACAGTTTCTCGGCTACAGCTTGTTCATTTGTCATGCGGCAAAGGTAGGGGAACAAGCGAGAAGACTAAAGGTGTAAGGCTTAAGAAAAACCAATGCCCAAAATCCAAATAATAAGAAAAGGCACAAGGATCAAGAAGAAAACCCAAAGACAAAAAAGAAAACGCAAAGCAAAAGCAGCCTGCAACCTGAAACCTTAAACATGCAACCTGTAACACGTAACTTGCAACCCAAACCTTAAACCCTGCATGTATATCAAAATCTATTTTGGCGACAAACCGGTTTTCCTCTGCAATGAATTGGATGAAACGGTTGAAGAATACAGGCATCACCCCGATGCGGTTTTTATAGATGAAATATCGGGCCACGCCATTAAATCATTATTGCATGAAATTGCAAAAGAAGAGTTTCATGCAGGCATACTGCTTCATTCCAATCTCGATGAATTGAGGAAAGTATTTTTCAAACATTTTACATTAATAACTGCAGCGGGGGGACTTGTTGAAAACGAAAAAGGCGAATACCTCCTCATCTACCGAAGAGGTAAATGGGATCTGCCTAAGGGCAAACTGGACCCGGGTGAAACAATTGAGCAATGTGCCGTACGGGAAGTAGAGGAAGAAACAGGTTTGCAACAACCGGAATTAAAAAAACTTATCACTATTACCTATCATACTTATAACGAATTTGGTAAACACATACTTAAAGATTCGCATTGGTATAAAATGAAGGTGAAGGGACCACAAACCACCAAGCCGCAAACAGAAGAAGATATCTTAGAAATTAAATGGGTGAAAAAAAAAGAGATTGAGCAATATCTAAACGATACATTTCCATCGATAAGGGATGTATTGGAGAAGGTTTGAGTTTTTGGGTTTGATCGTTCGCCTTGCTTACAATGCTTTAACACACAGAACGGAGGTACAAATAACTCAGATGCCCTTGGATCTTGGTTACGATAATTATCGGGATTGTTTTTTGAACATTGGGCATTGGATCCAGCTCCTTGGTTTTTCTTGATTTTTTTTCCTTCTGCCTTTTACTTTTCCCCCGGTTCAATCATATCCCAAAGCGTACCATAGAGGTCTTCAAATACAGCTACTTTGCCAAAGGCTTCAATCGAAGGCTCACGCACAAAGTTTACTCCCTCGGCTTTCATACGTTCATAATCACGCATAAGATCATCGGTATGAAGGAAAAGAAATACCCTGCCTCCTGTTTGGTTGCCTACACTTGCCAGCTGCTGCTCATTAGCCGCTTTCGCAAGGAGCAGATAAGTAGTACTGTTACCGGGAGGTGCCATTACTACCCAACGCTTGGTTTCGCTTAAAACTGTATCCTCCACTAAACGGAATAATAATTTATTACGGTAAAAAGCAATGGCTTCATCGTAATCTTTTACTACCAGGGCCAGTTGAGCTATTCGTTGCTGCATATTGTATTTATAAATGTGGCAAGTTAAGATGTTCCGTACTTGCACCTTTCAAAATAAATCAGTAGTAACGAAAAAGAAAGGCTACCTTCAATAATCATTTGAGTAATCTTTTGTAAGCGAATTATACCATCGTCCCTCTTATTTTTCTTTTACACCAGCATTTAGCTCAACGTTTTACATTCAAATTAATCAGAATGAATATTTATGTCTCCAATTTAGGCTTTGCTGTAAAAGATGCAGATTTAAGCCAGTTATTTTCATCTTATGGCCAGGTATCATCAGCAAAAGTTATAATTGATCGAATGACGAATCAAAGTCGTGGATTTGGTTTTGTAGAAATGCCTGATGACAATGCTGCTAATACTGCCATTGCAGAATTAAACGGAAAAACTGTTGACGGACGTGCCATTAAGGTAACAGAAGCAAGACCCCGTGAAGAAAGGCCTCGAAACGACCGTTGGTAATTATTACTTCAACCTCTTAATAATAAAATAAGTGCAGCATGACGAATGACATGATTGAAAAGTTCATTGAAACAAGAAAAAGTAAAAAAGTAAATATTTTTTTTAAGCAAAGAAGTACGGTAAAAGGTATCTTTATCCACAACAACGATTACGAAGAACTGAAGAATAAAAATTTTTGGCGAATTGTTTCTGAAGCAAAAATAGAAGAATGGAGCCGTACAAAAGATGCAAGCCTTGCCCGTATTTTTAACGGTGCAGAATTTACTAAATTAAGCGAAGCTATCTGAGTTGTTTGTTTTATTAATCCCCTAAATATGTTTACACAAACCTGGCGAAAGTATTTACCCGTTATTCAGATTTTACTGAAACGATCTGCTCAAACTGAACAATTATTGCAAATGAACCATACCGATTTTGAACGTGCATCGGGAGGTCGCAAAACAAGATATAGTTTCAATAAACTGGAATTGGATAATGCACGCATGATTGGCCAAATGAAGCAACCACCATTTGCAAAAGAGTTTGCTGCATTTTTGCTGGAAGATGAGGCTACAAAACGCATACTTGCAGGTAAAAAGATTGAGTTTTCGATGACAACTGCGTTTTCACTTTCAATTAAACAGCTGGAACATGAAACTTTATCGGAGACTAATGAAATAATTACTGAAACGGATGAAGCAGATACAGCCGAATGATCTTTTCAAGTTTTAGCAATGATACCTCATTGCAAATAATTTTTCTAATGCCTGCACTAATGCAGGCATTTTTTATCGATAACCATATTTTATGCAACGCTCCATTATTACAGGTACAGGTTCGTATATACCACCTGTTGTTCAAACAAACGCAGACTTTGCAAAGCATCTGTTTTATACAGAAGAACATGCACCCTTATCTACTCCGCCTGATGAAGTAGTTGAAAAGTTTAAGCAGATTACAGGTATTGAGGAACGCCGTTATACAAGCGACGATTTAAGTACGGCCGATATTGCTGCCATTGCTGCCAAAGAAGCAATTACAAAAAGTGGTGTAGATCCTGAAACAATAGATCAGATAATTGTTGCGCATAATTTTGGTAATGTATTAAAGCATACGATACAAACAGATGCCGTTCCTTCGCTGGCAGCATTGGTAAAACATAAGCTTGGTATCCATAATGCCAACTGCGTAGCATACGATATTTTATTTGGCTGTCCCGGCTGGCTACAAGGTGTAATACAAGCCGATGCTTTTTTTAAAGCCGGTATTGCAAAAAAAGCATTGGTAGTTGGTGCAGAAACTCTGTCACGTGTAATTGATATTTACGATCGTGACAGCATGATCTTCAGTGATGGTGCAGGTGCAGCTGTAATTGAATACAATAACACTACAGAGAATGGCTCTGGCATACTAAGCACATCAGTGCAGACACATGCACTCGAAGAGGTTAATTATATTAACATGGGGCCATCGTTTTATCCTGAAAGTGATCCGCATGTACGTTTTATAAAAATGAAAGGGCGGAAAGTGTATGAATACGCTATGAAATATGTGCCGCAGGCAATGAAGGATTGTTTAGATAAAAGCGGTTTATCCATTCATGAACTGAAGAAAGTATTTATTCACCAGGCAAATGAAAAAATGGATGAAGGGATTATTAACCGCCTGTACAAGTTATATGGCATCAATACCGCACCCGAACATATTATGCCAATGAGTATTCATTGGCTGGGTAACAGTTCGGTAGCCACTATACCTACGCTGTATGATCTTGTAAGAAAAGCTGAAATAAAAAATCACCAGCTTATGGCCGGTGATGTAATTATGTTTGCCTCTGTTGGAGCAGGCATGAGTATTAATGCTGTTTGTTACCGCTACTAATACTATCGTTGCGAAAATGTTTTGCCGTAACGGCGTCCGCCACCTCTTGCCTGGTTTTGTATAACAGGAATAACGTTGGTATTGGTTGTAGCCACAGGTGAACTATGCATGGTTACAATATCGTACGGATGACCTTTGATAACCGGTATTTCTTTTTTGATGAGCTTTTGAATATCGGTTAAAAATGTTTTCTCGCTCCAATCACAAAACGAAAATGCAACTCCGCTTGCTCCTGCCCTTCCTGTACGGCCAATACGGTGTACATAAGTTTCGGGAACATTTGGTAATTCGTAATTGAGTACATGCGTCAACTCATCAATATCAATACCACGTGCAGCAATATCGGTTGCAACCAGTACACGTGTTTTTCGTTTTTTGAAATTGTTCAATGCTGCCTGCCGTGCATTCTGCGATTTGTTACCATGAATAGCTTCGGTACGGATGCCGTTATTGTTTAACTGGCGTGCAAGCTTATCGGCCGCATGCTTCATTTGTGTAAACACCAGCAACGATTCAATGGATGCATCTTCCAGCAACTTCACCATCAATGAAAGTTTGTTTTGCTTCTCAACAAAATAAACCGACTGTTGAATAATTTCGGCAGTAGAACTTACCGGAGTAACTTCTACTTTCACAGGATTTGTCAACAACATATTTGCCAGCTGTTGAATCTCTTTCGGCATGGTTGCAGAGAAAAACAATGTTTGACGTTTAGCAGGAAGCTTGGCAATAATGCGGCGCACATCCTGCACAAAACCCATATCCAGCATACGGTCTGCTTCATCCAAAACAAAAAACTGAATGGTGCTTAAGTTGATATGCCCCTGCTGCATCAGATCGAGTAAACGGCCGGGTGTTGCAATCAAAATATCTACACCACGCTTTAATGCCTGTACCTGGCTGAACTGCGGTACACCACCAAAAATTACCTGGTGACGAAGATTTAAAAAATGCCCATATGCCTTTACACTTTCGCCGATCTGTATAGCCAGCTCACGTGTAGGTGTAAGAATTAATGTTTGTAATTGCGCATGCTTTCTTCCACTTTCCTGCTGTTGCTGATGCATTAACTGCAATACAGGTATAGTAAACGCTGCGGTTTTACCTGTTCCGGTTTGTGCACAGCCTAAAAGATCGCTACGTTGAAGAATAGGTGGGATTGCTTTTTGCTGAATGGGTGTTGGACTACTGTAGCCCTCTTTGCTCAAAGCCTGCAATACAGGCTCAATGAGCTGTAATTCATTAAATAACACGAACTAAAATTTAAAAATTAAAAATGTGATAAGGCTATCAAAATGAAATGATACTTTATCTGCCTTAGGTTAACATATCACATATTTGAGGAGAAGGATACTCACAAACAAGGGAGAGATAACAATAAGAACAGCAAAGGTAGGCTATTTGGCCCGCTTTCGTTGTTTTATTTTAAAATGGAAGTCTGTACCCCTTGTTTCTGCAGGCAAATAATAACGTTCAGCAGTTTAAAGCTTATACTCTGTTGCGAAAGACTTAACTTTACATTGAACGCCACCACACTGTTCTTTCTTCTCCGGAACAGTTACCGATTTTATAAAACAGGCTTTAAAACAACTATAAACTGTAAACTAAAAACCATAATCTTTTATAATGGCCGATAACTGGAATAAAAAAGAAAGAGAAAAGAAAAAGCAACAAAGCAAAAAAGAAAAAGAAGAGCGTAAGCAGGAACGAAAAGAGAATGCGAAAGGCAAATCTTTCGATGATATGATTGCTTATATTGATGAGAATGGAAATATTTCAGATACGCCACCCGATTTAAGTAAGGTTAAAGAAATAAACCTGGAAGATATTGAAATTGGTGTACGCAAACAGGAAGAAGCAGATCCTGCCGATTTAATACGTACCGGTATTGTTTCTTTCTTTAACGAATCGAAAGGTTATGGGTTCATTAAAGATCTTTCTTCGGGCGAAAGCATTTTTGTACACATTAACAGTTTAGCAGAGCCTGTTAAAGAAAACAACAAAGTAACATTTGAAGTTGAACAAACACACAAGGGCTTAAGTGCAGTAAATGTTAAACGGGCCGGATAAACAACTAAGCAATTACACTACAAGCTTAACATAAACAGTATCGCCTTTTTGAACGCTTATTCCTACTTGTACAAGGAATAAGCGTTCTTTATTTACAGCAAGCTGTAATACACTGTGCGAACCACGATAATTTACCATTTCAACAATTGCTTCAACTGCATCATCGGTTTTTGTTGTTAGTTGCAATTGATGTGGACGAAGTAATAGTTCGGATCGATCACTTTCTTTTTTAAACAATGCCGCATCAACAGAACTATACTCTCCCAGTAATCCGGCAGCATATTCATTAACCGGATTTAAATATACTTCTGCAGCACTACCCTGCTGTATAATTTTTCCTGCCTGCATTAAAAAAATCGTATCGGCCCATGAAAGCAGATCGGCAGGATCGTGCGATACAAGTATAAAACTGGTGTTGAATTGTTTGCCTGCTTCTTCTACCACACGCTTCATGGTAGCTTTGTGCATTACATCAAGATTGGAAAACGGTTCATCCAGGATTAATAAAGAAGGAGAAGTAATAAGTAATCTGGCTAAAGCAATGCGTTGTTTTTCGCCACCCGATAACTGGTGTGTACGGCGGCGAAGCAAATGATCAATTTCACAAACAGAAAAGATGCGGCTTGCTTCTTCTTCTGAAAGTTTGTTGGCCATCTCTAAAAAATCATTGACCCAATAGTTATTCCGTAATTCAAAATGCTGTGAGAGGTAACCGATTCCGGGATGCCCGGGTATCAACTGATCGAAAGGCCCCAATACTTTTTGCCCTTTGAAATACATTTCGCCGGCATCGGGTTGCACAAACCCGGCAATCATTTTTAAGAGTGTTGTTTTACCCGAACCTGTTTCGCCTGCAATGCCAATTTTCTCAAATGGCTTCTGTACAAAACTGATTCCGTTTACGGCATCTGTTTCTCCTTCTTTCTTAAAAACATTTCTTACTTCGAGTAAACCCATGCCCGAAAGTAAAACAGAAAGGATTAACAGCAAACAGGCGTTTCAAAAATGAAACGCCTGTTTGTTTTCTGTTATTCATAAAAGTGTTGCACCAGTGAATTGGAGATCACTTTGTAATCATCATCTTTCAATATCAACTGATAGCTGTTATCAATTGCTTTGATATTGGGATTTGACAAATGCTTTTCATTATACGGACGGATAAGATCGGTTTCTTTCAACAGTATTCCTTTATCATCATACACTCTTGAGAAAATGCGGTATTGAAAATGCCAGGGATTCAGTTGATCGTCTACGCCTTTTGAATCGTACGAATCATTAAAGCCTTCAAAGATCAGTTCACTCGCATATTCAGGATGTTCCTGCAGCTCATTGGTAATTTCAATCATTTCATCCATTTGCGGATCGCCATGAACAATACCACTATCCCAGATTGTTTCGCCATTGAGAAAAATTACAAGACGATTATCAACATGCTTTACATTAATCCAATATTCCCGTTTCATGATTGATGTGTTTTATAAGTGATGTGTTGAATACAGACCTAAAATTCCATCAAACACAAAACACAACGAATGACCAGTATTAGAAAATTAACTGATTAAAATACATGAAGAATACTTGCAGAAATGATAAAAATCAGCAGCAGTCCTGCATTACAAGTCGAAATAAAGATGATTGTGATTGCTGCATTTGGGATTGAAAGCTGCATTACAGTTGGGGCAACAGTAACCGCTGTTGAGGTATTGTTTGATGGTTAACTCTGTTTTGCAGACTCCACAAAGAATAGCTTTTGTTTCCAGCTCATTCGCCTGCCAGCGCTCTGCTGTGTGCCCGGCCGTTTCTTCGTGACAGAAATAACAGGGATAATACGTGTTGCAGCATTTAAACTTAATGGCAATAATATCCAGCTGCGATTGATAATGTTCGCATCTTGTTTCATCATCTACCGGTTTACCTTTTAGTTCGATCATTACAGTTGTATAAAGATGATTAAACAAGTACAAGCTTTTGCAACAGCTTTTCGGTAGTAGCAGAAAGATCGGCACACAAACCGGGATGCACAGCCGAAGATTGCACAATGGTACTACGCTTAGCTGTTAACCAACGGAACCTTGCTGCATGATCGAGCTCTGCAATGGGACTGTTTCCTTTAATGCCTTTGCTTATTTGTTCGTAGGCCTGCAGATGCATCTGCACATCTGCCAAATCAATTTCGGGATCAATGGCGAGCAAACGTTTTTCATCCAGCACATATTTCATATCGAGAAATGCCGGCCGTTTGCAAAAAACGATCACACCCACGTTGAGGAATTCCTCACGCTCCACACGTGGCACAACACGTATTACGGCATACTCAAATATGCACTTTTCCTGCATTGATGGCTTCGTTTACAAATATGGATGAATGTTGTATTCTGTTGTTAAGAAACTGTACATATACTTCACGCAATGCAGCAGCATCTTTTGTTTCATGTTCATTTGCTAAAAAACTATCAGGCACAACCGATACAATAGCCGCAATCCGTTCGGGAGTAAGCACAGCTTTCAGTTGTTCATCAACTTCCTGCAAAAGTCTGGCTTGTGGTAACAGCACATGATCTTTGATTTGTACAAACGGCCGCATCGATTGCTCCTCCCACTGGTAACCCGAATGATGAAAGTATAAGGCAGCACCATGGTCGATGAGCCAGAGTTCGTTTCGCCAGGTGAGCATATTGGTATTGCGTGCTGTGCGATCTACATTGGTGAGCAATGCATCCAGCCAAACAATCTTAGAAGCAAGTAACGGTTCTGTTTTGTTTACAGCGGGATCGTACGTAATTGCACCGGATAAATAATGCAGACCAAGATTCAATCCCTGGCTTGCTTTGAGCAGATCCTGAATTTCTTCATCGGGTTCCATGCGGCCAAAAGCTTCATCCAGTTCGGCAAACACCACTTCAGGAACTTTTAAGCCTATGGCTCTTGCAATTTCAGCACCAATAAAATCGGCAACCAATGCTTTCTTCCCTTGCCCTGCACCACGAAATTTCAGTACATATAAAAAACCATCGTCTGCTTCTGCAATTGCAGGCAACGATCCACCTTCACGCAAAGGTGTTACGTAACGCATTACCTGCACAGTTCTGATATCGGGAGGAAGTACTGACAATGAAAATAATTTCTGCTAAACTAAAGCAAGATGATGGTTCGGCAAAAACAGAGAATCAAACTAATTGTTTATTGAAGTTGCCATCTGCATATGGAGCAAAGGAAAGGGTTTGCCTGCACCATCCAGTTCGCTTCTGCCGGTAACAGTAAAACCAATATGTTTATAGAAATCAACCGCCTGTTGGTTTTGTTCGTTCACATCCACTTTATCTGCAGCAAGCTCCTGCATACAAAAACGAATCATCTCCCTTCCTATTCCTTTTCCACGCACATCGGGATGGAGAAACAACATTTCGATCTTACCACTGTCTACTCCGGCAAAACCACAAACATCTCCATTTGAAAGTTCGTACACATGCACAGGTATTAACGAAAATACATGCGGCAGAATCTGTTTTATTTCCTGTAGATAAGCTTCGGGCAAAAAATGATGGGTTGCACGTACCGAAGCTTCCCACACATTAATGAGTGTTGCATGATCGTTTTCTGTTGCAGGACGTATCATAAAAGCACTAACGTTTTATAAGATATTCACCAACCTGTTTTCCCGAATCATCAAGCATTTGCAGTTTCAATTGCTGCATGTTAGCTTTTACCTTTATTAAAGTCCGGGCACCTGTTCTCGGACCGCCACCAATTACAAGCGGATATTGATGAATATCGTTAGGTGGATATACTCCCCATTTGTGTGTATGACCGGAGATAACCAAATCCACTTTGTACTGATTGAACAACGGTGTAAATAATTCACGACAATGCAACTCGCCTTTACCTCCTGTGGTATAATGCGTAGGGATATGCATCTTCACTACTTTATACGGCGCATTTTTATATTCGTCCGATTGCAATACCGTTTCAAGCCATGTGGCTTGTTTTTTCCGAAATGCTTCACAATCTACAAGACCTGCAAAAACAGCAGCAGCATCTTCTTTATCTTCTCCTGTATCAAGCACAATTACAAAAACAGGTCCGTGCCGGTAAGTGAAAAATGGACCTTTCGGAAAAGAAAAATAGTTTAGCATTTCTCTTGCGTATTTTCCTCGTATATCATGGTTACCTCTTACAAAGATCATTGGCTTTTCTGCTGCAAAAGTTTCTGCACAGGGTTTAATCATGAGTTCAATAACCTGGTCTTCGTTTTCGATATCATCATACATGTCGCCATTTAAAAACACATAATCAAACGGTTCGTTTTTGTTAAGCCCGATCATATGCTCGTACGATCCTCTTACATCATGAATATCGTTTAAGATGAGCCAACTTGTTTCGGCAACCTGCTCATCCATTGTTTTAAACTGGTAGAATTTGCTGTAAATGGTTTCGCCGTAAACAACTTTGTAAGGCTGAAACTCGATGATGTTTTTAGATGCAACACGATAGTAATACGTTGTACCGGGCTTAAGATCACTCAGCTCTATTTCGTGGATGCGTGTGTTGGCATTTACAAGTCCGTTAGTGGTTGCATGTTCTTTGTTCGTAAGCTTTTCTGTTTCGCCATACTCAACCCAGCTGTATGCTTTTAAATTGGTAATACAACGTATGTAGGCTTTTGAAGATTCAAGTGTTACTAAATAAGGATTGGTAAGAAAAACATGCTTATTTCCGGGACCGGGCTCTACTTCGGAAGGCTCATTGTTACAACCCTTCATGTAAATGAAACCCGCAGCACCAACACCTGCAATTTTTGCAGCGTTGGTTAAAAATTTACGACGATTAAATGGCGGTTTTTGGTTTTCCATTAAAAGGATGGTTTTCATTACAGCAGATATAAGTGCTGCGCTTCAATATTACAACCATCGCTTAAATTATACAAATCGGGTTTACGGTTTCTTTGCTGGTGCAGGTCTCCCGACCTGTACATGGCCGTTACTTTTTTGCAATAGTTTGTTGTAGCAAGATTAATAACGTTTGGCAACAGGTCAGAGACCTGCGCCAGAGAGTCACAAAAGCCCATTAGGATTAGTATTGATGAAAACAACAACTAAAGTTGACTAGATGACGTTCAGCCAACAACTGCCGATGATTAGCGATTTGTTCTTTTTAAAAGCTTGTCTAAATCTGCTGCCGTTTTTTTCTTCAACCGATATAGCACAATTTTCGAGTCTCCGGCGTCGAAAGTTAAACTGTCGCCTTCAACGGTTATCCACCCAACATATGCAAATGATTCTGAATTGTCGAACTTCACACTGAGCTTAAGGCTATCTAGCCGATAAGCAAATGCCTTGTTTCTATCATAATAATAAACAGAGTCATAGTTGAAACGCCAAACTCGAAGATTAGTACTGTCATGCCAATCTCCATTTAATTGATGTCGCATATATTCATCTACCGCTTTATTCGTTCCTGTCGAGTTCTTACCGTCACCACAGGCCCAAAAAGTATTTAACAAAATAAAACACAAGGAAAGAGTAAAGTTATTTTTCATTCGAATCGATTTCAAGTTGCGTCTAACGGAAAGGGCTTAAAGATACAAAAGCTCATTGTTTATTCTGTTGCTTGGCGTTATTTCGCTTGTGCAGGACCTTTGCTGGTGCAGGTCTCCCGACCTGTACATGGCCGTTACTTTTTTTGCAATAGTTTGTTGTGGCAAGATTAATAACGTTTGGCAACAGGTCAGAGACCTGCGCCAGAGAAGGGCTGGAACTGAAGCTGATTAGCGAACAAAAAGTTAAGAATACATTCGTCGCCCCGCCATATTGCCAAACCGCCTGTTGTAGGCAGTTTTATTTTGTCAGTCGTAAAAAGTAGCCTCTGTCGGAATACTCTGGTGTTGAAAGTTTCCACAATTGTCCGCACACAACACACTCGTAAACTTGATAGCCTATATCTTTCCAGGCTGTGTCAACAAACTTGCCCATTTTAATACTTTTGTCATTAGCGATTTTCTTTGTCAACACTAAGTCAAACTGTTCAAAGTCAGCTTGTGTAGGAAAAGATTTTATTTCATCATTAAAGCATTTGTCACACATAATTGATTCTTCAATTTTGTCAATATTCGGGATAGAACATATCAAACTTGATATTCTCAATTTTTAGCTCTTGTCTTAAACTGTCAAAGGATTTTTTATTTAACGGTCCGTAAACTGGTTTGTCTTGGAATGAGTTGTCAGAAACTGTAATGATGTAATAATTTGTCGTGTCTGTATGTACTGTCACAATATTGCCTTGCTTAATGGGCTGTTGTTTAGCAATTATAAAATTGGAGTTGTGTCCTATTTCTGAAACGTAAGCAGGTATGATTTCTTCACCTTTATTAATACTTCTTGTTTGCGGAATGTCTATCCAAACAGTTTCATACTCGCCAATTATTTTGCCGCTATCGCTGTCAAACAAACAACTTGAAAGGAAAATTGATGAAAAAATAGTGATGAGAAGTTTGAGTTTCAAAACTGTAACGGTTTGTCAAAAAAATTGCCTACAACACAAATATATATATGATATTAGAAGCTGGGGCTGGAAAATTCCGAAACTGGAAAACAATGATTTAGCGTTATCCTTTTTGTATTGTTGTTAGTACAATCCGCATTTAAATAATCACGCAAAAATCTTTCACAAATCAGCCATTCGCTTTATAATATTCACAAACCGTATTCATTAAACATTTTTCGCAATTAGGTTTTGGTCTGCAAATTTCCCTTCCTAAAAAGGACATGGCCATACCTGCATCCCAGTCTTTTTGCGGCAGTGCTTCCATAATCTGCTTTTCTATTTTCTTGGGATCAGTACCCGTTGCAATACCTAAACGTGGAGCCACACGCACTACATGCAGATCAACAATTACACCTTCAGCAGGCTTACCGCTTTCACGCAAAATAACACAGGCTGATTTGCGGCCAATACCCGGCAGTTCAACCAATGCATCAAGTGTTTCAGGAATATTGCTGTCCTTCTTTATCTTTTCAGCAATACCTGTGAGCCATTTTGCTTTATTTCCAAAATTGCGCACCTTACTGATGAACGGGAACAAGGTTTCTTCTGTTGCTTTCGTCAACGCCTGCATATTTGGATACGCTTCAAATAATTTAGGTGCAAGACTATTGATGTTGCGATCGCTGTCCTGTGCCGACAGTACTACCATTACCATCAGCTGGTACGTATTCTTGTAATCAAGCGGATGTTGTTTGCCTTTGTATTTCTTCAGCAAAGGCTTCATTGCTTCGGGCCAGTTGGTTGTAGCAGGCATGATGAAGGGTTTATGTTGAAATGGTAATCTACAAAAAATTACTGAGCTGCTTTTTCAAGATCGGCGATGATGATCTTTTTCATTTGTAACATCGCCTGCATTACACGTCCTGCTTTTTCACGATCAGGATGTCCCAGCAGCTGGCCCAATACCGGAGGAACGATTTGCCAGCTTAAACCAAACTTGTCTTTCAGCCAGCCACACATACTTTCCTCTCCACCGCCTGCGATAAGGCTGTTCCAGTAATAATCAATTTCTTCCTGTGTTTCCGCATTCACAAAAAAAGAAACAGCTTCATTGAATTTAAACATAGGCCCGGCATTGATGCCTTTAAATTCCAAACCGTTCAATTCAAATTCAACTCCCATTACCGAACCACCGGGACCGGGCATGGTTGATATCTTTTTTGAATCTTTAAACACAGACAGATAAAAGTTCATGGCTTCTTCTGCATTACCATCGAACCATAAGAAAGGAGTGATCTTTTGCATGATAATTAGTTTTATTGATTAACAGAACAAACATAAAATCATTTTGCAAGGATTAAAAGGTGTTGGTGCGACAAACTAAAGGCCGATTACGACAATCGTTTTTGTTAAATGACGCTGCTGTTTCCGTCAAAAAATCAACAGTTGCTATCTTTACCGCATGCACAAACAAACGCTTTTCGTATTCCTGCTGCTTCTTAGCAAAACAATCAATGCACAGCAGTTGAATACTATTGTTCCGGTTCCTGTAAAAACAGAACAGCTGAATGGACAGCCTGTAAAACTTACTACAAATGCAGTTATTTCTTTTGATGACATCTTTACACAACAGGCAGCTTACCTGCAACAGCAATTACAACAGCAATGCGGTTTGCAAACAATTGCACAAAACCGAAAGGATGCAAAATCAAAAGCATCGATTTCTTTACAGTTCAGCAATTCGATTTCAAAAGATGAAATGTATGTGCTGGAATCGCAACAACAGCAGATCATCATCAAAGCAAAAACAGTAAGAGGAATTGTGAACGGTATTCAAACCCTTTTACAATTACTGCCATTAAAACAAACTGCTGTTGTTGAAGTGCCGGCCTGTCGCATTTTTGATTATCCTCGCTTTGCCTATCGTGGAATGCATCTCGATGTGGTGCGTCATTTCTTTCCTGTTTCGTATGTGAAAAAGTATATCGACTATTTGACCTTTCATAAGTTCAATACGTTTCACTGGCATTTAACCGATGACCAGGGTTGGCGGATTGAAATGCTCTCCTATCCCAAACTCAACAGTGTTGGTTCATGGAGAGATTCAACACTCATTGGTCATTTTAAAGATGCACCTGCACGTTACGAACACAAACGTTACGGCGGTTATTATACAAGAGCCGAAGTAAAAGAGATCATTGCGTATGCTGCAGTGCGTGGCATTACCATCATTCCTGAAATTGATATTCCCGGTCATAGCCGTGCAACCATTACTGCTTATCCTGAGTTAAGTACCGACCCAACCAACAAATGGGGCGTTGCAGCAACATGGGGCATGTACAACAGAGTAAACAATGTATTGGCGCCAACACCTGCTACGTTTGAATTTCTGCGCAAAGTATTTCATGAAATAGCTGATCTGTTTCCATCGCCTTATATTCATGTGGGTGGCGATGAGTGCAGTAAAATGTGGTGGAAACAAAGTGCGACTACGCAACAGTTCATCAAACAAAATAAACTGAAAGATGAAGTGGCTTTGCAAACTTATTTTATTGAGCAGGTGAGCAAATACCTGAAAGAGAAAAACAAAAAAGTGATCGGCTGGCACGAGATCATGGAAGGCAAACTCGATACATCAACCATTGTGATGAACTGGGCCAACGATGCAAAAGCAATTGAAGCGGCGAACAAAGGGTTTAATGTTATTATGACGCCGGGCAAACCTTATTACTTCGATCATTACCAAAGTAAAGATCCGAAAGATAGTCTGGCGATTCATGGTTACAATCCCCTGGAAGCAGTTTATAATTACGACCCTGTTCCTGCATCCATCAAACAAAAAGGACTGGCTGATAAAATATTGGGCGGACAGGCAAACGTTTGGACCGAGTACATGGAATGGACAACGAAAGTTGATTACATGGTTTTCCCACGTATGACTGCTGTGAGTGAAAGTTTATGGAGCATGCCCTCACAAAAAAACTATACTGATTTTTTGCGCCGGTTGAAAGCAACCGTTATTCCACGTTATCAATACTGGAACAGCAGTTGGTTTAAGGATTTTGAAAAATGGCCGGCGGAAAAGTAATTTTATAAAAAGCGATCTTATGCGAAACGACGATCTACACGAATTACCTCCATGGGATGACGATGATGAGTTTGAAGAAGAAGAAGGTGAAAGCTGGAAACCAAAACCTACAACGGAAGCATGCAAAGCCATGTATGTGCAATGGAACGATGTGATGACGGTATTGCGTGCAGCAATTGACTCCATGCCAGATACCGACAATGAAGGTTTGTACGACAAAGAACACATGGATTACCTGAAAGGTTCTGTGTTAGGCGATGCGTTTGAAGTGGCGGTGAAAATTAAAAGTTCGGAAGTTGGTTTATATACCATTCGCATGGAGAATGCTTCGATCATTCGGAAGAATGCACAATACATTAAAATTTCCACCAATGGTTTTTTAGAAGATGGATTGATGAGTGATGAATACCGGAGAGTAATACGTGAAGAGATCGACAAGTTCAGAGAATTGTTCAAACATTGGGTGAGTACTTTTGAAAAAGATGAGTATGAAGATGAATGGGGATTGTTTATTTGAATTCCGTCATGCTTTTACCGGAAATAAAAAGTAACTTTATTAAAACGCCAATACATGGGAGCGAAAGAATTAAAAAAAGAACTGGTTGCATTAATTGAAAATACCGATAACGAAGAACTCCTTTCATTGTTGAAAGAAGATTTGGTGTTTTATGGAAACACCAAGAATAACGACGTTACTGATCACTTGAACAGCAAGCAATTAAAAGAGCTGGAACAGCTTGCAAATGAAGACGATTTTAAAGATACCGTTACGCTGGAAGAATTTAAAAAAGCTACGGATAAATGGCGCTCGAAGTAATTCTCAAAAAACGTTTTCTGAATAAACTGACCAAGACTTTAGCGTATCTTGAAAAAGAATGGACGCATGAAGTAGCAGTTGGCTTTCTCCAAAAAATTGAAAGAAGACTTGATCAGCTTTCAAAACAACCTTATTTAGGAGCTCCCTCATCAAAAGTAAAGAACATTAGAGCCATCCTTATTACAAAGCACAACAAGATGTACTATAAAGTGATGGGTAAGTACATTTTCATTTTAAATATGTACGACACAAGAATAAATCCTTCCAAAAATCCGTATTAACTTGCGGCATGCATCCGCACATTCAACGTTTACTGCAGTGTATTGATCTCGAAGAAAAGGAACAGGCCAACCGTTACAAACTCGATCAGACACATTCGTTAAAACAACTGAAAGCCGAAGGGCTTGCTCTACATCCCATTGTTGTTACTCGAAAAAACTTTGGTTATGCCGATTACCCGGAGATCACATTCAAGCTGCAATTTCCTCCGGAAGCAAATCTATTTCGGGATGGTGCCGCCATTGAATGTTTTGTGACGGGTGAAGAACCGATCAAAGGCGTGCTGCTGAATTTAGATGGCAAGAATGGTGAGTTCCGTTTGTTTGCTCCTGATTTTCCTGATTGGATAGAAGATAATGGCGTAGGCATCAAACTCGCTCCGGATACACGTACCACCAGCATTATGAAAAAAACATTGCTGGACCTGGAGAACAACAAACCCAACTACAAACTGTTTGAGCAACTGCACGACAATAATGCATTGCTTGATCATGAACAACAGCACTCAAACAATAACGCAACATTCAGTAATAAAGGTTTGAATGAAAGTCAGCAGCAGGCTGTAACAGCTATTCTGAATAATGAGCAAGTAAGCATTGTGCATGGTCCTCCCGGCACGGGCAAAACAACAACTTTGATCGAAGCCATTGTGCAGTTGGTACAAAAGGGAGAAAAAGTATTGGTGGCTGCACCGAGTAATACTGCTGTTGATCACTTATCGAAAGGATTGTTGCAGCAAGGCATTAATCTCCTGCGTGTTGGTAATGCAACAAAGGTTGATGAAGTTATTTTCAATCATACTCCCGAAGGCAAACTCAACAACAGCAAAGCGCTGAAAGAAATAAAAGAATTAAAAAAGCGGGTCGAAGAATTTCGCCGCATGGCCTTGAAATACAAACGCAGTTTTGGCAAAGCAGAAAGGGAACAACGCAACCTGTTGTTTAAAGAAGTAAAAAGCATCCGCACCGAAATAAAAAAACTGCAACACTACAACGAAGAAAGACTCTTTGACGATGCACAGGTAATTGCAGGCACACCAATTGGTTTGTACGATGCTGAACTTGGCAACCGAATATTTACCACATTGGTGATCGATGAAGCAGGACAATGTATTGAACCATTGGCATGGTGTGTATTTCCATTGGCTGAGAAAATAGTGTTGGCGGGTGATCATTGGCAATTACCACCAACGGTGTTAAGTAACGAAGCAGCCATACTTGGCTTTAACCGTTCAATTCTTGAAGTGGCGATCGATAAACTGCAATCAGCGTCCTTGCTCAACATTCAATACCGCATGCGCAAGACCATTGCGGGTTTCAGCAGCAGTTATTTTTATAATGATCTCTTGCATACGGCCGAACATCTTGCCGATACAGGTGTGCATTTAACCTTTATTGATACAGCAGGTTCGGGTTACAATGAAACTCATGGACCGGATGGTGTGAGTCTGCAGAATGAAGGTGAATTGAACATTGTTCGTCAGTTGATGGAACGGGAGCAACTGGATGCACAGCGTACCGCATTCATCTCTCCTTATTCCGGACAGGTAGTTGCTGCTAAGGAACAATTAGCAAAAGGTTTACGCATCAGCACCATCGATAGTTTCCAGGGACAGGAAAAAGAAACAATCATTGTTTCATTGGTGCGAAGTAATGATGATGGAACTATTGGTTTCTTAAAAGATTACAGGCGTATGAATGTAGCGATCACCAGGGCAAGGGAACAACTCTTTGTTATTGGCGATAGTGCAACGGTTGGAGCAGATCCTTTTTATAATCAATTTCTGACCTATGCTGAAAAGCATGGGACGTACAGAACGGTTTGGGAGTTTGATCTGTAGATTTTTTTCCAGCAGACAATAAAATGTAAAAAGAAGGATCGTATTAGTGTATTAGCTTTTGTTGAATTTTCATCTGTAAATCAAATGATTTTTCACCAAGAAGGTACGTATATTTATGTGTTGTGCGTCATTTAAGCGGACACTTCTTACATGAAATTGATACAACTTACATGGCGACTTATTCTTCCCTTGACAATTATTTTGTTTGGGTTAATTACAAAATGGTGGTATGTTTTACCTGTTGACGCTCCTGACACAATGATGGTTGGATTTCCATTGGCTTTTGCAGCCGACGGATGGCACACATCAATGTCTCTTCAAATTTTTGTACTTGAATTTTTATTTGACTTCATAATCTATTTTTTGTTTTGCTTTATAATTGTATTTCTCTTCCACCATTACTGGACAAAAATCAAGGCTTCAAAATGGTTGACTGGATTTCTATGGACTTTCTCAACAATAATAATTGCAATTGCAGTTTTTATTGGCAGTTTTTCAGAACAAAATTTTGAAATAAAAAGAGATTGGGACAGACAAATTTTGACGACAGGGTTTAAATTGACATGGACGCATCAAGACAGACCTGACTTTGCAAAGTATGACCCAAACAAAAAATAAACGAACGCACAACAAGTGTATTTGCAATAGCATGGTTGGACATTGGAGCAATCGGCTGCAAATCAAATTTCAGCTTTAGTTTCGGCTGACATTACGCTGTTGAACATTAGTTCTTAACTTCAACATCAGTTTTTAATTAAGCATTTGTTCCGGCTGACAGTTAGCTATTGCCATGCCATCGCAAATGCTTCAACGTTAGCAGTCAGCTTAAAAGACGACACAACCATTGAGACAGACGACAATCATATTGACAATTCTTTGCTGGACAACTTTAGCGTTTGGACAAAAATTTATGGTTAAGGACAACGACACTTTACCATATCAGGAGACAATGGAAGTTCGTGAAAATGGCGACACTGTCTATCTTGGTGCTTGTCGGACTTTTGAAAAGGTAAACGGACAAATAGTAAATCAATCAGACGACCATTGTTTAAGTCAAGGACTTTGGACAATCACGGACAGTTTAGGCAACTATTGGACTGGTAATTATCACGACAGTCACAGAGACGGCATTTGGAAACAGTTTGACAAGAGCGGAAAACTTCTCAAAGAGACGGAACACGTTTACTTCAACAAAGAGAACTACAAAGTAAAAGAGATTGACTACGTAAGCGGACAGCCTGTAACTCTTATTGACAAACCATTCCTTGGGTTTTATATCAAGAACCTTGTTGCTATAATGGTTATTCTCTTCGTGACCTTTTTCGGCAGAGTTTTCATTAACAGCAGTATCTACAACTCAGAAAATGGGACGGACTTCTCACCAATTTACTTTCATTTTGGACCATTGGTTACTAAAAACTTCGGACACAGTTTGCTTTGCACTTTTACATTTTGGTTTTCCAACTACAAACCCGAGAACAGACGACTTGTAATTATCAGCAACACAATGTCTGTAATAGCATTGACAATTTTCTTTGGCATAATAATCGGACTTGCAGTAACAGGAGAAATATGACACATTTGACCGACAGAAAAGAAAGCCGAACCGCTAACAGCCGTTTTGCAAAAGCGGGGGTTTCTTGCTTCTATGACAGTGTAATGCTAAATTCAAGCTTTGTGCATATTATGAAGTTTATTGCTGAAAATCCCCGCCTTCGCAAAGCGGCAAACCGTTACCTTCAACCCAGCTTCCTCACCTGCTTCACATAATCGTATTGCAGATCTTCATGCATAGCAGCAATGACTTTATCGATCTTCTTCAACTGTGCTTTGTAGATATTACTGATGATGGTATTGCTGTTAATAGTTGTACCAAGTTCTTTTATTCTTGTACATAAGTAGATCAATACTTCCGCCTCTACCGTTTCGCTACCGCTGTAACGAACGTATTTAGCAGCAGTACGTACAATCTTCCGCAAGGTCTTCTTTACAAAATATACATTGCTTTTGTTGATGGTTTCAAACAACGCATCCACTTCTTCGTTTACATGTTTAATGTACAGCGGCATATCATCTGCTTCAAACAACAAATAAGTAAGCAGTTCTTTATTCTCTTTTTTGAAACGGGCTAAACGCAAACACAATTCGGTTACTTTAGTTTGCGGCAGTTGTTGCAGTTCAAGTTTAATTTCCTGTACGGTAGCAGCTTTCATCTTATTGTTGCGGTTTTGCATCCACCACTTCTATTTCAAAAACCAGTATACTGTTTGGTGGAATTTTAGGTGAGCGTGTACGGATAGAATATGCAAGACCGGAAGGGATTACAATTTTTATTTTACCACCCACTTTGCAATAAGGTAGTGCCAGTTGCCAGCCACGTATCAAGCGGTTCAATGGAAATGTTGCAGGTTTTTCTTTTGTTTGATCGAATACGGAATCATCGCTGAACAAATAACCTTTATAAAAAACTGTAACCGTATCGGTAACAGCTACAGCCCTGCCTGTTCCTTCTTTTACAATGCTGTAATAAACGTCAACTGCTTTATTCTTTGCATCTGTTTTGCCCGATGCAATTGCCTGCTGTATTATTTCTTCATCGATCTTTACCTGCTGCAGACTATCAATATTTGAAAACGGCGCAAGTACAGGCGCTTTTGCTGCTGTTGCAGACAATTCCTTAAACGAACCATTTCCACGCTGCACCCACACTTGCTGTACCAGTAAAGCACTGGGTTGTTTTTTCAAATTGGCTGTAAATGATGATGCAGATTTTAATGCGCCCCATTTCCCGTTCACTTTACAGGTCCCGATCAATTTCCATTTATTCACTTCGGGCAAATAAGCATATCCTGAGTACAGTGTAAAATTTCCAGCTGAATCACTTGCTGTAGCAATATATAGCTGCACAGGTTTGTCAGCAGGAAAAGCGTGTTCCCATTCAAGACTATGTTTTCCTTCTTCACTTACATCAATACCCTTTGTAATAACAGTAGCCCCTTCAGGAAACGAAAACAAAACATCCTGCTCCTTTTTATCAGCTTCAACAAACAATGCAACATCAGCAACCTTTAAACTGGCTTTTGCTTCTTTTTTTGTATTTACCTGTTGCATGCTTACCTGTGCAACTAACCCATTGGCCCGTAAGCTGTCGGCCAATACATAAGCCTGCTCTTGTGTTTTTTGTGCATTAATGCTGCAACAGAGCACTACCTGAACGAAGAGAAAAAAAATTCTGTATCGCATAAAAAGTTATAAGTCTTCAAACTTACTAAAGCAAAACTGAAAAGAGAGCAATAAGGAGCAAAAAGAAAAACAGGTATTAGCGGATGAGTGTAATGGTTCCTTTTCGGGTGTACACTTTTTCATCAATACCAATTCCGCTGAACTGCCAAACATAAGTTCCCGGCACTTGCGGCACACCTTTGAATGTGCCATCCCAACCTGGATCATTTACTTTCCATGAATATAATTCTACACCCCAGCGACTGAATATCTTAAACGAGTACACTTCTTTAATACCATCTGTTATTGGATAGAAACGATCGTTGAGGTTATCGTTGTTGGGTGTAAAGGCATTGGGCAAATAAACAGTTACTCCTGGAATCGTTTTTACAAACTGCGTATCAATAGTAATACAACCTAAACGTGATATAATACGGATATTATACAACTGGTTTCCAATCGACGGCCGTTCGAACACAGGTGTTACAGAGGCTGCATCACTTAAAAAAGCAGGTGGGTTCCACAATACTTCGTTACCAAATGTGCGTGCCTGCAAAGTAATTGGCATATTGATAAACGTATACCTTATCGGGTAGGTAATTCCTTTTTGCGGATCTTCCACTTCAACAGTAACACTTCTTGTTTGTAATTCACATCCATCTACGTTACGAAGCACAGCATGATAAGTGCCTGAGGCTATTATGCGTAAACTGTTTTGTGTTGCGCCTGATAGTATAAGATTGTTTTTATACCACTGCACAAGGGCTCCCGGCTGCACACTTACAACTGCACTGTCGCCCGAGGTGCTGCAAAAAGCATACTTCCCGGCAAAAGAAATTGTCGTATCGGGGTTCGATGATTTTACAAGCACAGTATCTCTTTTAAAGCAGCCCCCTCCTCCACTGTAAACGGTAACTACATAGTTTGTTGACACCGGTGGTGAAGCAAATGGATTGGCGATATTTGGATCTGATAAGCCCGTTGCCGGCGACCATCGGTAAGTAAGTCCGGGTTTTGCATTTTCACCAATTAAAACAGGTGTTGTGCCACAAAAAACAGCATCCTTTCCTGCGTTGGCTTTTAATGAAAGTGTATCAAGCAAACGTGCATACAAAGTGTCTTTACAACCATACCCATTAAACGGCGTTACTTCTACAGCAAGCAATTCTCCTACCGGGTATGGAGGGCGTAAGCTGAGGCTTTGCGATGTGCCAAGTACCTGTGTAAAGTTGCTGTTAAACCATTGGTAACCCTGGAAGCCGTAAGGGGCAACAACATTTACCAGTGTATCGTTCGGGCAATAAGTAGCACCTGTAAATTCACCGGTACATTCTGTATTTACATCGATGTAGGCATAACCAAAATGACGTACAAAAGTACAATCGGCCGTTTTGAAAAATAACCGGATGGTTTTACCTGCCTGGTTATTGAGGTTAATGGTTACTGCTGTCCAGTCCTTACACCAAACCGGTGTATTTTCTGTTTGCCTTGTGGGAGCTTCGAAGAAACCCGGCAACGCACTTCCAAAAGGAATAAACTTAAACGAGGAACAATCAATTACTTTACCATCAGTAACATTCAGTACTTCCATTTCAAGACGTGGTTGTTCCGATTCTCGGTGATTAGGTCCTTCAAACACTACTGCATAATGGTAAGTAATGGAATATGTATTCATATTCGCAGGAATGGTAAACTCATACGAAAGACCTTCGGCCTGTGCGCCTCCTGTTGTATTACCTAATTTTACTGAATAGCCACTGCCGTTGGGACAAACTACAGGAAAACCACCAAACTGATCTCTGTCGCCTGCATTATTTACACGGCTGAATATTTCATGCTGGTTACCATAACCAGGCCCGTTTGCACTAAGTGTAATTACATTCTGACCTGATGTTGCAGATACATTACCTGTATAAGCAGTCCAGTTAGAAAAATCACCTCTTTCAAAATCAATATTGGGAGGACATTGTGCCGATACATTACTACATAGAAACATACCAACTGCAAATGCAATAATAGTTGTATAGATATTTCTCTGTTGAAAAAGCGGCATAATATAAGTACGGGTAAGGAAGGAGCCCGGACTTCTAATTTACTAAAAAGCTTTCAGAAGAAAAACGAATTATGGGCGAACGAGTAAAATTTAATTGCAGACAGGACGAAAAAGCAGACAAACAAAAAAGCCACTTCCGTGGAAGTGGCTTTTTTGTTTGTTTTGTTGAGTTTATTTTCCAGGATCGCCCTTTTCAATTTCACGATTCATTTCTTCCATATCTACGGGTTGCGAATCGTCGCCCAACAAATGCAGGCTGAAGTAATCGCACATTTTCCAGAAGAAATACTCTGTCATTGTTCCGTAACCATGACGCTGACCGGGTAACACTACCAGCTCAAATCGTTTGTTGGCTTTGATCAATGCATTGACCATACGCAGCGTATTACCGGGATGCACGTTGTTATCAATATCACCATGGCTCAGCATCAAATGTCCTTTCAGATTTTTTGCCAACTCCGGATTGCGTTCAATGGAATAAACAAAACTGGTATCGCCTTTGTCGCTCACTAATTCTTTTACACCATGATGTTTTTCGCTCCACCAACGGTTGTAAATATTATTTTCATGATTACCTGCACTGCTCACAGCTACTTTAAAGAAATCGGGATACACCAACATGGCAGCGGTGCTCATAAAACCACCACCACTATGCCCATGAATACCAACTTTGTTTACATCGATAAATTTGTGACGATAGCCCAGCTGCTCAATGGCTGCTTTCTTATCGGCCAAACCATAATCACGAAGATTGCCATAACCATAGTTGTGATACCATTTGCTGCGTGATGGATGACCGCCACGGTTACCAACAGTAATCACTACAAAACCTAATTGCGCCAAGCGATCAACACGATCCATACCACGGCCAAATGCTTTGTTTACCGCTTCTGTTTGCGGACCGGGATATACATACTCAATGATGGGGTATATTTTTGTACTGTCGAAATTGAAGGGTTTGTACATAACACCATACAGATCGGTAATACCATCAGCTGCTTTTACTTTAAACGGTTCAGGAAATTTGTAACCTGCTTCAAGCAAACCACTCATATCTGTTTTCTCCAACTGCATAATTACACGGCCTGTGTTATCCTGCAGCAACGAAACCGGTGCTGTGTTCACACGTGAATAAGTGTTGATGAAGTAACGCATGTTATCATCCATACTTGCCTGGTTATCGTGGTTAGCGGTGGTTAACAGTTTTAATCCTGTGCCATCGAAGTTTACACGATACAAATGCAAATAATAAGGATCTTCATTGGGTTCACGGCCATTGGCTGTGAAATACAAAACACGGTTCTTTTCATCAATCGCTTCAATGTCTTCGCAATGGAAAGCTCCGCTTGTGATTTGATTTTTTAATTTTCCGTTTTCATCGTACAAGTAGAAATGTGCCCAGCCATCACGTTCGCTCCACTGGATCATTTCTTTACCATCGTTCACCAATCCTACACGACGGATCTCAACATAGGTATTCATTCGTTCTTCTATGAGTGTTGTTACAGCACCTGTTGCAACATTTACTGCACAAACATCGATACGCTTCAGATCACGACTGGTACGGTTCATGTAAAACTTTTCGTTGGTACCAAGCCAGATGGTTGCACGGTTTTCTTCATCACGCTGAAACTGTTTTAAGGGAGCCGACCATACGCCGATTTCCTGATCTTTAAATGCTGCTACGCCGATCTTCTTGCTTGTTTTTGATTCGAAGTTGAAAAGATACAGTTCACGGATGGGCGCTTCTTTTTCGCCGGGCATCTGGTACTTGTAGGTTTCCAATGTAGGACGGGGTTCTGCAATACTGTTGATCACCCACAGATCTTTTACCTTACGGCTATCGGTACGTGTAAGTGTAAAATATTTTCCATCGGGACTCCACATAACAAATGCCGATTTGCGTTTGTCTTTGTTACGCTCTTTCTCCACATTTGTTTCGTTACCAAAACCACCGCCATAACCATAATCTTCTACGCCATCGGTTGTTAACTGGTATTCTACAATGGTACTGTCTTCTTCTTTGATCTGTGCTTTACGGTAGTTCGCCGTATCCATGTAATACAGATTATTTTTCTTTGAGTAAAGCACATACTTTTTATCGGGAGAGAACGAAGCCCACATCAAACGGTCTTTTGGCTTCTGATAATCTTTTAATTCGGTTAATACAGCAGTAATGAGATTGTATTCAAAATAAAAGATCTTCTTTTCTGTTGCAGCAGGCGCTCCACCGGGGCGTGCTCCGGCTCCACCATTTCTGCCACCACGTGCAGCCGCAGTATCTTTCTTTACTTCATCAATCGTGCTTTTAATTTCAAACGTAATACTGTTTTCATCTTTCGTAAACTTCAGTTTTTCAATTGGCAAATGCTGTGCATCAAAAGGATCTTTTACGATCTTGGTTATTTCTGCTGCAAGCTTTGCATGATCGAACAAAGGACGTTTGCCGCTCTTGGCATCCTTTGCATCAACAATGTACCAGGTCTTTCCTTCACGTGTTTCGTACACATACCAGAAACGATCGCTTAGTTTAAGCCAATGCGGATCAACACTGGTGCTGAATAACATTTTACTGATCTTATCGGGAGAGAAACGGGCTGCCAATGCGTAGTTGGCTTTTTGCTTAACAGGTTGCTGCGCCATTACCGCCACAGCAAAAAACATCATGTAAATGAATACAAAAATTCTCATGCGCTTGATGGTTTATTTTAAATCTGGAAAAAATAAAGATAAGGGCGAATGAGAAGCCGAAAAGATTGAGCGAAAAGAAATACATGAACGGCGTGAATCAGCTTATGGCTTGCAGCTTTTAGCTATAAGCTTGGAGATTAGTATCCTCAACACTCACAACTTCAACCCTTTTGTCCAAATTTCATTAATGGGATCGCCTTTGGAACTAAGACCGGAATGATGCCAGTTACTGCCTTCCACTTTACCATCAAAACTCAACGAGGCTCCAACTCTTGTACTGTCTCTTGAAAAGAATTCGATATGCTCGGTGTATTTACCGTTTACAAATGTGTAAGTGCCGCCACCTGTGCCGAAAAACTCTTTTGTTTCGCTGTTAATAGCGATCCATTGGAAACGTGTGCCTGTGAGTAGTTTAATGGTACGTCGTGCACCGGGTGTGATTGTTTGCATCGTACCGTTGTTCATGCGGCCGGTAATGAGCCAATGACCGGCTAATGCGTTTTTGCCATCATCAACACGTTTATAATTTTCTTCAACGCCATTTGTTGTAAGCTTAAGTGTTTGCTCTTTTACAACTATAGTTGCCGTTTCTGTTGTACCTATCTTTTCCTTTTCAGTTGTATGAAAAGCCAGATTCATCTGTAGTTCATTTCCATTACCTGTATAAGAACCACCTTTTGTATAACTGAATACTTTGTTTGTTACATCATACTTGATACAGGAATAGAAACCATCCTGAAATAACCACGTTACAGTAAAGCTTCCCTCCTGCCTGCTCCATGAACCTGCAACAGAAGTTTGTGATATAGCAGCAGTCGATAAAAAAGTTACTGCAAAAAACAAGATTGCATTTTTCATGATGTGTGATTTATAAATGAAAAATCAGGGATATAACAAATATTTCTTACGCATGGTTTTATATTTCGACAAACCGGGTTCCCATGATGCATAAATTTCTTTATCGGGAGTTCCTTTGATGATCTGTTCTTTAAACACTGCATTCCCAACCAGCCTGTTAATATCATTCATTTGATTACTCTGCGAACGATCGAAGAATTTTGCTTTATCAGGAAATGCAGCATACAGTTCTTTCATCCATTGTACGTTGATACGTTTTGCTTTTCGGAGTTGATTGATATCGTACTTGCGCAAATCCAAACCAAAACATTCTTTATTCATATGCAAAGGCGTTTCGGCCATACCGGGAATACTTTTTGGTGTATAGGAGAACGAATACTTTCCTTTTAACAACGGACTGCCAAAAACAGTAAACGGAAAGTACGTACCACGACCATGATTCAAAGCTGTGCCTTCGAACAAACAGGTTGATGGATACAGCATGATCGCCTGCTGTGTATTTAAGTTGGGCGATGGGGCAACAGGCAATGTATACGGCATATCGTGATTGTAGTTCGCCACTTTAATGATTTTTAGTTTGCACTTTAGCTTATTGGGTAACCATCCTTCTCCGTTGATCATTTGTGCAAATTCAGCAATGGTCATACCATGTGCAATGGGTATCGAAAACATGCCTATTCCCGATTTATAATTCATATCCAGTATCGGCCCATCAACTAAATATCCATTCGGGTTGGGGCGGTCAAGTATCAGCAACTCTTTATTGTTCTCTGCACAAGCTTCCATAATATGGCTGAGGACATTGATGTAGGTATAGAAACGACAACCCACATCCTGTATATCGAAGATCATCAGATCAACATCTGCAAGATCGGCTTTACTTGGCTTCCGTTTATTACCGTACAACGAAATAACAGATACACCTGTTGATGGATCTTTTTCATCATTCACTTCCACACCTGCACTTGCTTTACCACGAAAACCATGTTCGGGACCAAACACTTTTACAATGTTTACGCCAAGAGCAAGTAAACTGTCTACCAAATGTTTTTTTCCAATAATGCTTGTGGGGTTGGCGAGGATGGCAACACGTTTGCCTTTCAGGTAAGGAAGATATTTTTCGGTTTGATCGGCTCCTGTGGTAAGCTGCTCTTTTGCTTTCAACTTTTCTTCGCCGGTACGGGCACTTTCAAACACAAACAAACAAAGCAATGCCAAAAACAACTGAACGATTTTCTTTTTATCCATGAACAAGTATTGAGCGTGTAAGCTATTTAACTTTTTTCATCAGCAAAAACCATTCACAAAAAATAGGGTGTTAAAAAAGATCGTCATTGCGAGGCACGAAGCAATCTCCGTTATAATGAATGTAACATAATCCAGACTGCTTCGTGCCTCGCAGTGACGAGTACTTTGAGTACGCTGTATTTTTTACAGCTTATCTTATAACGTTTCGGTATACTTTTTAAAATTATCCAGTATTGCCTGCCAGCCCATCTGTTGCATTTCTACGGGGTTCTCCGTTTCTGCATCAAAGCTTTCCACAATTTTTGTAGCATCGCCTTCTGCCGAAAACTGTACAGTTACTTTCCGTCCGTCGCCCATTGTGTAAGCAATGAGTTCATTGGTAGTAACAGCATCGTAAACACCGCCAAATTCAAAACCAAAGCTGCCATCTTTTGCTTCCATGCGTGAGGAGAAACTTCCGCCTGTACGAAGATCGTTCTTGGCCCAGGGTGTGTGCCAGTCTGGAGATGCAAAAGCCCATTGTGTAATATGATCAGGATTGTTCCAGCTTTCCCATGCAGTTGCAATGGGTGCATTTACTGTTGTTTGTACTGTGATAACTGTTGTTGCCTGCGTTTCCATACAAGTTGTATTTTTTTGATGATGATTGTTTAACACTGCAAACATCGTTTCCTTTTTCTGCATTTGCAATGTACTGTTGCGACAATGTTCGGGCAAATTGCGACAATAACAATGCCAGAGCCTAACCCGTAATAATACGCAGCGTATACCCGCTTTTATACCTTTTAATTGCCAAAAGCATTTTCTATCTTTCGTATTGATTTATCTGTCATAAAAATCAACAGCCATGCTAACACTAACAAAGTTTACACTCATTGCTTTCTTGTTTTTTACACTGCCGATTCATGCACAGCAAATCGAACCAATCAATTCAACACAACAATCCGAACAAACCACTGCCATAAGTATAAAAGAGCCTGCAAGCCGTTATCTTAAGCTGAAAAAAAAACCGCCAAACGAAATTCAAATACCGGCTACGTTCAGCATACAGATCGACCAGGATTTTCTGTTTCGTTTTCCCTTAACAAAAAACGAAGACCGCAATTATACACAGGGAACAGCTTTTGTTATTTCGCATCCATGGTTACGAAAAAGCTGGTTGTTTTATCCTTTCAGAAAAATAGAAGAAAGCAGCGACAACTTTGATGCTTATGGAAGCTCCATCGCCCTTGGCGGAACTGCTTTTACACCACGCATTATCGATAGCAGTGCCCCCATTGTGGGTGACCGGCCCTTTGCTTTTTTACTTTACGTGTCCACCTCTTCCACATTACGGCATCAAAAGTTCAATAAAAAGGGAAAGCTTCGTCAAACCTATCATTCGTTCAGCATTAACTATGGCGTATTTGGTACGAACATCGGTTACCGGTTTCAATCCTTTGCGCACAAGAACATTGTAAAAGGCCGGCCTACTGATCCGAAAGGCTGGAATAACCAAATTTCCAAAGGAGGATCACCGGCGTTGTTGTTTGATTACAACCGCTTTCAACCTTTGTTGTCGTTTCCTAAAAAAAACACGGTAAGTATTGATGATAGATCTGTTTTTGATCTTGGTTGGAACTTAGGTGCTTCCGTTGGTTATTACGACAGGGCTTATACAAGTTTGTATGCAAGGCTTGGTCATTTACGTAACCGCAACCAGGCACGCTGGAACGGAGGTTTTTCATCACTCGCCAGCGGATCGTACGAAATGGCTGCACCTGAAAAAAAGAAAACAAGATTCAAAGATGTGTTTGAAGGATTTCTGTATGGCCGTGTAAATGGTACACTCATGTTCCGCAACGCCATGTTGGTTGGGCAAGGTTTTAAACACAGCGATTACACATTGAAACCCGAATGGACCAATGTTGGTCTGTACGAATTTGAATGGGGCTTTGTTCTGGCATTTGAATATTTCAAGAAAGGAAAAACAGGACCAAAAACATGGGCTTTCCAGGGACGAAGTATCTACCGTTCGCCGGAGTTCAACTCGAAACTGTTTCCCGAACGCTGGCATTATTTCGGAAGTGTTGGCCTGATGTTTCCTTTATAATTTTTTAAACAATGAACAAAATGCGCATCACCAAAGTAAAAACACGACGCTATACCGCAACAGATATTGAGAAGCTGGATATATCTCTCGAACTATTTAGTGAGGCTGTGAATTCGGTTGAGTTTAAACAACGGGTGGAAGATCATCCAAAGTTTGATACTGTAGAACAATACAGCAGTAAAGAAGTTTACAGCATCATTATGAATGGTGACGAGGCAGATACCAATGGCGGTATTGATCATGAAGCAGATCTTGATCTTACGCTCGATCTTCAAACCAGTTCCGATGCCATCGGCTATACACAACAGAATCGCATTTTCACTTTTCTTAATTTTTTCCGACAACTGGAGCCAACCAAACTTGCAGGCCATTTTGCACATGAATACTGCCATACGCTGGGCTTTGCTGATCCATCCGACTTAAGCGACACTGCCCGAAATGTGCCTTACGAAGTGGGACGGATCATTGAAGAAATATCCATCAACAACCAACGTACATTCATTACAGATGACACAGGCTTAACCGACACTGAAAAAACAGCAAGACGTGTACGCAGAACAGCCCGCAACTCCCGTATTGTTTCTGCCGATGCAGAAGAAACAACAACAAGAGTACCTGTTATTAAAACCAAACGGAAGAAAGCCGCTGCCAGGAAACCCGCTGTTAAGAAAAAAGCTGTTGCTAAAAAGAAACCTGCACCCAAAAAAACAACCCGTAAATCAGGCGGGGCAGTAAAAAAGAAAACAGCAAAACGTAAAGTAAGCCATTCATAATTTCTGCATTTGACCACTGAATATTTTCGTTTATATTTAAACAAATGTGGAAACAGATTTTAAAAACAGGATTGCTTGCAGGTACACTTGATATTGTTGCTGCCTGTACACAGGCGTATGTAATGCGTGGCACAACACCCGAAACCGTGTTGAAGTTTATTGCAAGCGGCGTGCTGGGCAGTACTGCCATGAAAGGCGGGGCTGAAGTTGCATTGCTTGGTTTATTGTTTCATCTTGTTATTGCCTTTTCCTGCACCATCGTCTTTTTTCTTGTTTATCCTAAACTGAAACTATTACATAAAAACATTGCATTAAACAGTTTACTCATAGCTGTTATTGCATGGGCTGTTACTACACTCATCGTTATACCTTTAAGCAAAATAAACCCGGCTCCTTTTCAATTGCAAAGAGCTGTAATTGCAATCCTCATTCTTTATGTATGTATTGGATTACCTGTTGCTATTGGAGCAAAATTTTTTTACAGCAAAACAGTAACTGCTTAGCGGTAACCGCTCGCCTGCAGTTCAAACAATCGTGCATAGGTATTACCTGCAGCAATTAATTCTTCATGCGAACCAACTTCGGTTATGCGCCCATCGCCGATTACGGCAATACGATCGGCAATACGTACAGTAGAAAAACGGTGGGAGATGACAATACCGATTCTTCCTTTTAAGTTTTCTTTCAACTCGGCAAAAATAGCGGCCTCTGCTTCAGGGTCGAGTGATGCAGTTGGCTCATCCAATATCCAGATATCGGCATTACGATACATGATACGGGCCAATGCCAACCGTTGCCATTCACCACCTGAAAGATCGTGCCCACCTTCAAACAAACGTCCAACTTTGGAATCGAGTCCGTTTGGCATTTTCTGCAGCAGCCATTCACTTCTGCTATCCTGTAATGCACGAACAATTTTTGTATCGTCTGCCGTACCATTTTGCCGGCCCATTGCCACATTCTCCCGTACACTTAATTCATAGGTTGCATAATCCTGAAACAATACACCTATATGGTCTCGTAATACGTTGGGATGAATGTCACGTATATCAACACCGTTTATTTTGATTGAACCATCATTTACATCATAAAAACGAAGCAACAATTTTATAAGTGTTGATTTACCTGCTCCATTCTCTCCAACAAGTGCTATCAGTTCTCCTTTTCGTATGTGAAGATCAAGATGCCGTAATGCATCTCCCTGTCCGCCGGGATAATGAAAACTCACATTTTCAAAAACAATATCCTCAATGGATGTATGTGGAATTGTTTTTGGTGTTTCCGGTATGGGCAACAATGTTTCCACATGGAGAAAAGAAAAATAATCGTCGAGGAAAGTTGTATGCTGATCTACTGCCACAAACGTACTCGAAATATTACTCAGCGTGCCCGACACCGATGTAAACGCACCGATTACCAATACCACTGCACCGGGATCGATCGTGCCTTTTATTCCTCTTACTGCAACAAATACATAAGCCAGTGCAAGAATGGTTCCTGTAATAATGCCGGTAACAACCGATATACGGCTGCCCATCTTCAGCATCTGTTCCCGCTTTTTAAATAATGTTTCAGACAGATTGCGGTGCCTGCCTAATAAATAATCGGCGAGTACATAGGCCCTTACTTCTTTGGTGTTTTTTGGCTGCACCAGCAGATCGCCTACATATTGCCGTTCACGTTCATCGGGTGTTTCCTGGTAAAAATATTTGTAGAGTTTAGATGTAACCCTGCTTTCAAGTACAAGCGATAATACTGCAGCCCCAATTGCCAATACAACCAATACCCAATGCAGGCTCGCCAGTAAGCCCGACATTAAAACAATGGTTACAATATTACCCGACAAACCAAGGATGGACCATGTAAGATCGCCGGGCCGCCAGCTCACATCCCGTCTTGCTCTCGCCAAACGGTCGTGCCAGTTCGATTGATCGAAATGCCCCAGATCAACCTTTGCTGCTTTTTCCAACAGCCTGCGTTCTGCTTCCAGCTCTACCCTCCGTACGTACAAATTTCTTCCAACACCTGTGTATGCACCAACAGCACGCTGTACAACAAAAGTTACCCAAAGACCAACAACTACAGGCAATACATCGTTAAATGTAATGGGGTTGATTTTTGCACCTGCAATCTGGTTAACCAACACAGCACCCAGGTAAACCGATATCGGCGGCATAATGGCATTAAACATGCCTAACACCGTATAACGGATGAGTAATTTCGGTGATGCTGCCCATGCAAGCTGCATAGCATACCGCAGATTTATTTTTACTCTTGTTAATCGACTTGTTGGTGATTGCTGCACTTCATCCATACTTGTAATTTACGGAAGGATGCCTACATCTGCATCATGCAGTGTTCAGATGATTTTATTTCTAATACAAAAACTACAGCAACGCTTTTACAATTGTTTCCCACTCCTGTTGCAGCGAAACCGTTGGTCTTACTTTACCTGCACGTCTGTACCAGTAATCAGCATTGCCAATATCGCCTTCTTTGCGATGCAGGTAGGCATGCACCCAACAGGCTGTGTTGTCGTTTAAACTATCTACCAACGCATGTGCCTTGTGCCAATTATCTTTTGCATCGTACCAAAGCGATTGCAGATAAATGTTTATTCCGGCAGGAAGTTCGTTTGTGTTAATACTTGCTGTAAATATTTCGAATTGCATAGCTTGTTTATTTAAAAAAAGAGCAGTGCAAAAATACACTGCTCATACATTCATGCTTTTATTATGACTGCTTCCGTTAAAACAAAACGCCGTTGTTTACATAGTAGAAATAAGATGTACCCCCGCTGAAAGTCCAGTTGTTTGCATTAAACGAGCCGTTGCCTGTTGTTGAACCTGCAATACGATAAGCTGTAATTGCCTGCGCACTTCTGTTCCATGTAAGTGGCGAACCGCTTACACAGGTTTCCGCCGCAAGTGTTGTATTCTTTAAAAAATAAGCATTGTTCAAACCGAATACTTTACCAATACCTGCAGCATCAATACAAACAGCCGTTTCTTCATCAACACCAATTCCTTTTACAGTTGTAGCGTAACCAAAGTCTTTCATCAATCTTGCCATAAATGCAATATGTCGTCCTTGTCTGTCACGTTGCGAATAATGCGAATCGGTAATGGTATTTGCCAGCAAAGGCGCATTAATAAAATCGTTGGCACCTAATGTTACATAGCGGTGATAGGGATTTGCCAATGCCTGCGCACTTGTAACAGAACCTTTTTCTGCACTGTAATAAGCCGAACCTAAAACTGCAAGCCCTGCACTTGTACCGCCTACTGTTACTTTTTTGGTATTGATGAGGTAGTTGATTGCATCTTCTGTAGCCGTATTCTTCCAGTAGTTTACATAATTCCACTGATCACCACCGGCAATAAACAACGCTTCTGCATTGCGTATTTTATCTGCAACGGTTGCAAGTGATGCTTTTTCCCTGCTGTCGATCATGATTGTTTCAACCGAATTAACGCTAACCATATTGTACATATAGCTATTGTACCCATCTGCACCACTTGAACGGATTACCACCACATCGCCACCGGCTGCACGTTGCAGAAACCAGGCAATGGCAGCATCCACATCGGTACTGCCGCCCATCAGCAGAAAACCTGCTGTTGCAGCTGTTGTTACATCGGCAGCATCGCCTGTTAAATAAGTTACTACAGAAGGTGCAGGCTTTGCAGCTATTTTAGTTGATGAAGAAGGAACTGTATCGGTTACTACAGCTTCTTTTTGGCAGGATGAAAAAACCAGGCAGCTGAATACAAGGTGAAGCAGTTTCATTTAGCAAAGTGTTTATTTCGCTTAAGATAGAAAAAGAATAACATTTTAAAAAATTACATTGCAGAAAAAATTAACGGCATGAAACGTGAACTGGAAGTTTGTGCATTTACTGTTCAAAGTTGTGTTATTGCAGAAAAGGCAGGTGCGGTTCGTGTAGAGTTGTGCGACAATCCCATTGAAGGTGGCACTACCCCATCGTACGGAACAATAAAACGGGTACGGGAAGCCGTTAGTATTGATGTGTTTCCGATCATTCGTCCACGGAGTATGAATTATTTCTACGATGCGGATGAATGGCAGATTGTACTCGACGATATAAAAATGTGCAAAGAGCTTGCCTGCAATGGCGTATCGGTTGGGGCGCAATTGCAAAATGGTTTAATTGATAAAGCACATATGCAACAGCTGGTTGAATTGGCTTACCCGATGAAAGTTACCTGTAACCGTGCTTTCGATGCAGTGCCCGATCCCTTTGCAGCGTTGGAAACATTGATCGAATGTGGTTGCGAGCGTATCCTCACTTCAGGGCTTGCAGCTTCCGCTCCTGAAGGAATTGCTTTATTAAAACAACTGGTTCATGCAGCTGGGCAGCGCATAAGTATTATGCCGGGTGCAGGTGTTCGTTCATCGAACATCGTACAATTGGCAAAAGAAACCGGTGCTTACGAGTTTCATACATCTGCACGTAAAGCTGTTACCAATACAATGACATTTGCAAACCCCCATGTTACCGATGCCGGCAATATGTATTTGGCAGATGAAGAGGAATTAAGAAAAATCGTAGGGTTATTGCAGCAATTAACAGCTGACGAAGATTAGCTTTTGCTGCAATTTGAAATTATTACCTTCGCCGCCCTTAAAATAACGTAAGATGAAGACAGAAGATGTTCTCCGCCAGCGCAGCGGCAATACCTGCGAGTTATGTAAAAGTGAGCAAATCCTGAGTATATATGAAGTGCCGCCGCAAGACCAGGCCAATGCGGACAATTGTATTCTTGTTTGCGACAACTGTTTAGCACAAATAGAAAAGAAAGTTGAACTGAACAACAGTCACTGGAATTGTTTAACCGAAAGTATGTGGAGTGAAGTTCCTGCGGTGCAGGTTGTAGCATGGCGTATGCTGAACCGTTTACGAAACGAAAGCTGGGCAGCAGATAATCTTGATATGCTATACCTCAACGATGAGCATCTTGCATGGGCAAAAGCAACAGGCGATCATGAAAGCGATGGCAGTGTTGATTTGCACAGAGATTGCAATGGCGCACAATTACTGGCAGGCGATACGGTTGTATTGATCAAGTCGCTGGATGTAAAAGGTTCTACGTTGAATGCGAAGATGGGCACTGTGGTAAAGAACATTCGTCTTGTACCAGATAATACAGAGCAGATTGAAGGAAAGATAGAAGGACAGACGATTGTTATTCTTACAAAATACGTTCGTAAACAAAACGAAAAACAATAAGCGGTTGTCGTAAAAAATCATAGCGAACGAAACACGGTTGTATTAAAATAGCAGACTGCTTCGTTCCTCGTCCTGAGCTTGTCGAAGGATGACGTTTTATTTTAGAGTGCTTAAATTTATTTATAAGCCTATTTTGTGTGTAGCATATAAAACGCTCATTGCAGTTTATGCAATGAGCGTTTTGCATTATAAATTCATCTTCTTCAATTCGTTTACAGCATAGTCGCAGGCACGGGCTGTAAGCGCCATAAATGTTACAGAAGGATTTACATAAGAGGCCGACGTCATACAACTTCCATCGGTAACAAATACATTGGATACGTCATGCATTTGATTGAACGCATTCAATACAGATGTTTTTGCATCACGCCCCATCCGTATGGTTCCCATTTCGTGATTGGCATTACCCGGTGTTGATATATTTGCATTAACACGGATATTTTTTAACCCTGACGCTTCAGCCATTTCTTTTGCACATTCAATCATATCTGCATGCATGTTCAGTTCATTTTCTCTAAACCTGCAGTCAATAGCAACCTGTGGTCTTCCAAACGCATCGGTTTTTGTTTTATCTAATGTAACACGGTTATCGGCATAAGGCAAACATTCGCCATAGCCGCTAAAATTAACCTGCCATGGGCCTGGTTCGGTTAATGCTGCTTTTAATTCTTCACCCAACAATCCTTCTGCTGTTGTTCGTGGCCGGGTTGCTGTAAGAAAATAATGATAGCCTCTTACAAAATCAGCAGCCTTGTCATCAAAAATATTTCGGAATCGGGGAATGTATAATTGAGATGGTCGTCTGCCATAATAATACTTATCTTCAAAACCTTCAAGTGTTGCAGTAACACTTACACCTTTGTGATGATCCATTAAGTTACGGCCTACCTGGTCGCTGCTATTACCTAATCCATTGGAAAAACGGTTCGATGTTGATTGCAACAGAATAGCAGCCGATGCAATGGTTGATGCATTTAAGAAAATGATACGTGCATAAAACTCTTCGGTTTGTTTTGTTTGCGTATCAATTATTTCAACACCTGTTGCTTTTTGTTTTTGTTCGTCGTACAAAATTCGATTAACCAGCGAATGCGGACGCACCGTTAAATTGCCTGTTGCATACGCAGCAGGAATGGTACTCGCATTAGTACTGAAGTATGCACCAAAGGGGCAGCCACGATGACAAAGATTTCTTGCCTGGCATTGTCCTCTGCCTTTTACCGGTTGTGTTAGGTTGGCAGTGCGGCCATGTACAGCATACCTGTTTTTAAATTTCGTTTCAATTTGTTCCTTCATGTAACGCTCACCTGCATTAATATCAAAAGGCGGTTGGCACTCGCCATCGGGCAAATGCGGCAAGCCATCTTTATTGCCACTGATGCCTGTAAACTTTTCTACATAACTATACCAGGGAGCAAGATCTTTATAACGGATGGGCCAATCAATGCCATGCCCGTCTTTTAAATTCGATTCAAATTCCCAATCGCTCCAACGGTAACATGCTCTTCCCCACAGCAACGAACGGCCGCCAACAACATCAGCTCTTATCCAATCGTAACGCTGCTGTTCTACATATGCATTTTCAAGATCGTTTATGTAGAAATGACTGTTATCTTCTCTATACGAAAAATGACGACTCTGTATAGGATGAGACAATTTTTGCTCTTGTGTAAGTTGTAGGCGATGCGGAAATTCCCATGTTTGCATTGTAGCAGTAGGATAATCTTTGATATGCTCCACATTGCGCCCCCTGTCGAGTAACAAAACTTTCAATCCTTTTTCGCACAACTCTTTTGCAGCCCAGCCCCCGCTTATGCCGGAACCAATTACAATGGCATCGTATGTGTTTTTTTTAGCGGCTTCGTTATTAATGTATAAACTATCTCCGGGCATTTATAAAACCAAATTAAATAATGATCGAATAAACAGGAAAGTTAATCCTTTTTGTTATTGACGAATATAACAACAGAAACCACTCATCAAACAAAAAACAATTACCATTCGTTCATATTAACGGCTTTTCGCAACCTTTTGTTTCCTGTAAATAATTCCTATCTTACTAACGTGCAAAACAATTACTCTCCCAACCACTTTGCCAAAAAGCCGCTGTACATAAATAAACTTATTGCGGCATGCTGTTTCTGCCTTTTGGCTTTTGCAACTTACAGCCAGCAACCAATAAATAAAACGGATAGCTTACGCACAGCATTGACGGCCGAAACTACTGACAGTAACAAAGTAAATCTTATGTGGCAACTTGCGGGAGAATTAACCAATTCAAAACCGGATGAAGCTTTGCTGCTTACACAACGATCTTTATTGCTGGCGCAAAAAATTAAATATGTTGCGGGCGAGTCAAGGGCACTGGCTGTACTGGCAAATACATTTCTGAATCTTGGTAATTATCCAAAAGCATTGGAGTACAATCTGCAACGGTTAAAGATCGAAGAGAAACGAAACATTCCTATTAACCTTACAAGCGTACTTATTAATACAGGCATTGTGTATGTAATGGAAGAAGATTACGAAACTGCACTTCTCTACTACCGGAAATCAGATTCAGTGATGCAGTTGCATAAAGTAACCGACTACGAATACAATATTAATGTAAACAAAGGTGATGTATTTGATAAGCTGAACCGTTTAGACTCTGCCTATCGTTATTACTACCGTTCACTCATAATTGCAAGAGACCAACAGAATGATGATTTTATTGGTGCGTCAATGACCGGGCTTGCCCATTATTACCGTAAAACAAACCAATTCGATTCTTCTTTGCACTATTATCATAATGCAATCATGTATCTGCAAAAAGCAAACGACGATCTTATTACATGTGAAGCAACATTGGGGCTTGCAAAATTGTACAATCACTATCAGGTTGCAGACTCTGCTTTATATTATGCCAGCTACTCCAACAGTATTGCAGGCAAAAGTGGTTTTGTTTCGGAGCAACTAAAATCGTCTGACTTTTTAAAAACGTTTTACCGTGAGCAAAAAAATATTGACAGTGCTTTTTACTATTACAACACGGTATTGGTTTTAAACGATTCCATCAACAATAAAAACCGCCTGCGTGATATTCAGTTTATTACCATTAACGAACAAATGCGGCAGGTACAGATAGAAGAAGAAAAGCTGGCAGCAAAAGAAGAACGACGTCAGCAACTGCAATTATTGTTCATCAGTATTTTTATACCCGGCTTTTTTCTGCTTACGCTTTTATTGAGTAAGGTGCGCATACCTATTCGCTTTATTAAAGTAATGGGCATACTTTCACTGCTTATTTTCTTTGAGTTTTTAACCTTACTGCTGCACCCAACAGTAAAAGAACTTACACACCATACACCCGTATTTGAAATGATGATCTTTGTTGCCATAGCCGCTGTACTTATTCCGGCGCATCACCGGTTTGAGCACTGGCTTATTAACTGGCTTGTAAATAACAGGGAAGCATTGTCTGGTGGTGAAAAGAAAATCAGGATTAAGCAGAGCAAAATAAAGCTGCAGCTTAACCCTGATGAAAGAGATGAGAACGCTGATTAATTACTTAGGCTGTGTTGGAACAACAGGTTTTACTTCGCCTGAGTCCATTCCGCCTGAATCTTTAGCAGTACTGTCGGGCGCTGCAGGAGTTGGTTCTGTAACAGGAGCAGCTACAGAATCTTTCGACTCAGGTTTTTCTCCTTCGTTGTTACAGGAAGTAAAAGAGATAGCCACAATGAACATTACAGCAAATAAACTTTTGATCAGTTGATTGGTTTTGATGTACATAAGCGTTTGTTTTATCCTATAAGTTTACGATAAGTTTTTGAAACGGTCAACCCCTTACCGATTTTATTGACGACCTGAAATCCTTTATGGTAAAGGGGTTGGCAATTCTCACACAGAAAGAGTAGTTTTAAACAAATAACTCATCATGAAGAAAGGTCTGCTGTTTTTCATGTTTTCTTTCCTGCTTTTAACTGCCTTAAAAAGCCAGAGTGTTTACACATTCCGGTTTCGTTTGCAGGACTCCATCACTTGCAACGCATTTATGGTAATACAGCCAGATGGATCGGGTTTCGTAAGATATAAAAAAGAAACTGCTCTTGTTGAACAACAACTTGAAATGAAGCTGACCGAACCGATAGGTGCAGATGAAGAGCTTCGATCTGTGTTATATACTGCTAAAAAAAATCGCCTGGTCAGCGGTAATATAACTGTTAAAGATTTTGATTTTCTGTTTACAATTGAAAATGAAGAAATGCTGCCAACCACTGTTACTGTTGCGGGCAGCAATGGCAAACAGTCAGCGGGTTCAGTTTCCGACATTACGTTTATTACGAACGAACAGTTAACAAAAGAGTTGGTATCGGTTTACTTTTCTTCTACAGAAGCATTTTACATTAATCTCTTCAATACAACAACAAGAGCATTGAATGCATTGGAGAAAAACACCCGCATCCATTTGATCATTGTTGCCAACACAGCCGATTCAACCGTTGGCTTTGCTGCAAACAAAGACATGGCTTCTGCAGAACAACTGTTTACCGATCTTACCGATGTAATTGGTATAAAGCCAATGAATGTTATTAAGATCTATGGTGCAGCTTACAGCAGAGCAACAGTTTTAGCTGAAATAAAAAAGTTTAAACCCCAACGCAACGATATTGTTGTGTTTTATTACTCCGGTCATGGCTTTCGCACAAAGAAAAAAACATCCGTTTATCCAATGATCGATCTACGTTCGAAACCCGCACAGGATTATGTAAAAGAAAGCTTAACCATTGATACTGTTATGCAGTTAATAAAAGCAAAAGGCGCCCGCATGAACATTGTATTGGGCGATTGCTGCAACTGGGATCCGGAAATGCCCTTGCCTTATGTAAGTGCCGATCCGCAAAAAAGAGCAACCAACCCTGCATGGGATCCGGAAAAAAGCAGAGCACTTTTTCTAAATCCCAAACGCACAAATATTATTGGCATTGCTGCAACAAAAAATCAACTGGCAGTATCCAATAAAAAATACGGCAGCTTCTTTTTTATGTATTTCCGTGATGCGTTGCTTACAGAAATAAGTAAAAGCAATACCAACAAACCAAATTTTCTGGGCTGGCTTACTGTTTTTAAATCTACCGAAACACAAACGTTCCGTAAATCGAGAAATACGTATTGCAGCAAACCACATGTTGATCAAAACATCTGTTACCAAACGCCTGTTTTTGTTATTGAATAGAAGCTTTGGGATAGCTGTTTACAGGAGGAGGATATTCTTTAGGCTTTTGTTTTACCACAAGCGATCGCCAGCCTGCTGTTTTACGTAACTTATCCATCAACGGATCGAACTTTAACACCCAACCGTAATTAAATCCTGCGTTAAATGCTTTTGTTAACCACTTCAACGATTGCTGATTTTTGTTTTGCAATGCATACATTCTGCTGATGCTGTACATAGCCTCTGCATCGTTGGGTTGTAATTGAAGATATTGCTGATAATAGTTGATCGCTTTCTCGGGCTTTTGCTGCAACAGGTATAATCGTCCATATAAACCGAGTACAGCAGGCATTGTGTGCAGATGTGTTGCTGCAGCCTTGTTCAATAAAATTTCTGCCTCACCGAAACGAGACATGTGCATGTAATACTTCGTAAGCAAAAGCATCTTTTCAAAATTCAGTTCTCCCCTGTTTCGTAATGTATCGAGATGGATGAATGCGTCTGAAAACTGGTAAGTATGGTCTTCTGCGTCAATTAACTTTAAACGCACACCCGAATTTGCAGGCATCAGCTCCACACTTTTTTTGTAATGCTTTGCAGCAAACAAGGGCACACCTTGCCAGGTAAAAAGATCGCCGATCTTATCGTTAATGTCTGCCGAAAGTGCATCATCGAGTACCGACAATGAATCGGCCAGCTGCAGCGATAGAATTGCGTTGCTGTATGGTTTATCTATTGCCGGTTCGTAATACAATTGCATGCTCCTGTTTATTTCCCGTATAAACATCGGCTTACGGGATTCTTTTTCTACTTCTACAGGATCAACGGGTACAGGCACAACATCATCCGGAAAAATTGCTTTACGATCACTGCTATAATCAAGTGCTGTTGTTTTAAGATAATAATACAGAAACCGACCTGCTTTTAAATGCCATTCTCCTTCATCCGGGAACAGTTGCTCCATTCGACGGTAAAATCCATACAATTCATTGTCGCCCGTTTCAGGATTCAGCGAATCTGCATAACGATATGCAATCCGGGCTTCTTCTTCATCGTGGTAACGACCTTGCTTCTCCAACATCAACCAAAACCGTTTATTGTAGCTAAAGCTTGCAGGGTTGGCCGCAATGATCTTACGATAATAAATTTCGGCTTCGGTAAAATGATTCCACTGTTCGTACATCGAAGCCATTAGCTGATGATTGAATACAAGTGCGAAATAAGCATAGCCGTAAGTGCCGTTTAAACATTCTGCATTAACAGGTGAACGTGTAAGTGCCATAATAGAATCGGCATGGATTTTAAACTGCTCGCTATTAATGTAAAACCGGTTGGCAAGATTAAACATGATGTCTGCTTCGGCCCATTGCTTCATTGCAAAATAAGCTTTGCCAAGATGATGGTAGATGACCGGATCTGTTTTATCAAGCTGTACAACATGTTTCCACTTTTTGATCGCTTCTTCATACAATTCAAAATCAAAATAGTATTTCCCCCACGCATACCAGGCTGCAATATCTGATATGTGAACATTGCTTGAATCAAAATCGCAGCCCAACGGTTTGGGCAAGACCATGATATTCGGAGACAACACAACACTTGAATGCATTGTTGAAAAGTGAAAGCCTTTCTTTCGAAGATCTGCTTCGTAGTAAAGCGAATCGGCCAATGCATATGCAGTTGTGCGTGTATAAATGTTTGCCAGTTTTTCAAATGGAAAAAAATGACGTGAATTAAGGAAAATGCTTTTACGCTGCATTTCTTCCGCAAACAGATCGTTCTTCTGCTGCTCGTACATTATTCCTGCATTCGCATAAATATCTGCCTGTTGCGGATTACGTTCAATGGCTTTTACATATGCATCATTTGCATTTGCATATTTTTTCTGTGCAGTATAAACTGCTATCAGGTTATTCCACGGCACAGCCCATTGCGGAGCGTTTTCTGTTGCTTTTAAAAAGCTTTCTTCTGCTTTTTTAAACTGCTGTTTGTACAGGTACAAAACTCCAAGCGTATTGTAGATATAAGCAGCATTTGAATCGAGCTGCAAAGCTTCAGTTTCCAGTTGAAAGGCCTTATCAATTAAAGATGCAGGATCTTTTGCAAGAGGAATTTTCAACATCAATGCCACTCCGCCAAAATAATATTTATTTACCTTGAGTATGTGATGCAGAAAATCGTTCGGTTCTGTTAACTTCAATGCAACTGCATACATTACAGGATACAGATCATAACCACTTGAAGCAGCATTATAATAACGTCGCCGTTCCAGTTCTGCAGCATCGCCTTCGAGATATTTATTAATTACTTCCTGTGCAACATCGTGCAGAAAAATTACCAACTGATCGTTGAACTGCTTTTGATTTTCCTTGTCTTGAGCTATCCAGTTTTGCAATCGCTGTATGTATTTTATTGTACGTGCACCCTGTTCCTGCTGCACGTCTTTTTCAATAAAGCTTTTGTACATGGTTAAAAAAGCTGCTGCAATGTTATTGGCCGGCAGTTTTTCCAATTGCACAAAATCAATAACAGAATCCAGTTTTTCCTTCTTTAGCCGGTTGGTAATATTATCGATCAATTCATTGGGTGAAAGATCATCTTCATTACGAACAGGAGCCGACAACAACACTACTACATTCTCCTGCCGTTGTTGCATACCGGCCATCATGCTTGCATTCTTTACAGACAACTGAAATTGATCGTAACCGGTAACAACAGGATTCTGATGATGTTTTTCCTGTTTAAGAAACAGATCACTTGCAAACGAAGAGTCGAGATAATTACGGATATCTTTCAACCGCACCACTCCATCGGGTTCCTTTGCTGCAAAACCAATTAATCCGTTTATGAGATAGAATGAAAAAACTCCCCGTCCACCGCCCCATGCTTCACCTTCCATTGCCAACTGATCGGGGCCACAGGACGTAATACGTATTTCATTTTTTACAGCTGTACGTAATTGATCGGCGGCTAATACATTTCCCCTGAAATCGCTGCCTGCAAGCTTACCCGAGTGACAAGCATCGGTAATTAATACCACTCTTGCTTTATTGTTAACCGATAGTGTTGTGGCGAATTTGTTCAGATCATCAATACGAACAGCATTGTTGATATAGTTGGTACGTGGTGTATTGTAGGCAAGTAAAAAACCAAGTTTAAAAATGGTATTGCTCTCCATATCGCCATGGCCGGCAAAATAAAAATACACTACATCGTTTTGTTGCACTTCTTCCAAAAGCCAGTTAAGTGCATCGTAGATGGCGGCGGTAGTTGCTTTTTCGTTCAGCAATAAACGCATGTTCTCCTCGGCTACTCTGCCACCTTCCTTACTACGCAGGTAATTTGCAAATGCTTCAGCATCACGATTAGCAAAGCGTAACGCAGGAATACCTTTGCTTGCATATTCGGTAATACCAACAATAACTGCAAACGAACGGGAATTTTGCTGTTGCGCATAAACCAATATGCAAACAAACAGCAATAAAAAAGTGAACAAACATCTTCTCATATGCAGGAATACTGCAAGAAGGTAGCGCATTTATTTTAGTAATGCAAGCTGTTACAACAATCAGTTTTGGTTGGTCTTATTTCCCGTTAATCCATGATTGCAGAATTTCATTCTGAAGAGCAGTTGCGTCGGTATTGCGGGCAAGCAACATCCGCTTTGTTTTCTTTCCATCATTTGCTGTTGTTTCTGATTCTTCTAAACGCAACCCGGCGTAACCCAAACAGGTTTTATAATCAAGCTCTTTTGTGCTATAGATGTATTCAAAAAAAGAAGTCAGCGGAACTCGGGCAACTTCTTCGCAGGTTTGCTGAAACTCTGCATCTGTAAAGCCACGTTGTTGCTGTTTGTAATAACGGTTATACAACAACTGCATTACATTATCCAACGACTGCTTGTTTTGGGTTGCATTACGAATGGTAAAGTCGAGTAGCAAGCCTACAACCGGCCCCTTATCATAATAAGAAATTGCCTTACCGGGTTCTCTGCCTTGTGTTCCAAATGGCCCATCGGCCCATGTATTGTAACTTGCCTGCATTAACGATTGAAATTGCCTGCCCGGACTATTTTCTACTGCATTAATGTTATGCTCAATATTGCTGAAGAGTTGCTGTTCTGTCATTAAACCAGCTCGCTTAATGAGCAGGTATTCGTAATACACTGTTAATCCTTCGCTGATCCAAAGCAGGTTTGTACGCACTGGTGCATCGTAATTAAAAGGACCAAGCTCGAAAGGGCGTATACGTTTTACATTGAAGTGATGAAAATATTCGTGTGTAAGAAAATTCAGTATCTGGTTCATTCCTGCAGCAGTATTAAGCCCTTTACCATCGAAGCTTACTGTAGTATTATTAAGGTGTTCAATACCTCCACGGCCAGGGCCAATGCCGATAAACGTGTACCGCTTATAAGGTATATCGCCCATCATTGTTACTGTTGTTTCAATTATTTTGTGCAGATGATCCATGAGCTGTTGTTGATCGAAATTGCTCATTTGATAACCGATAAACCGGTGTTCAATTCCTTTTACTGTAAAAGAAGGAAGTGCCTGCAATTTGCCGATAAGAATGGGACAATCGTACAACTCATCGAAGTTTGCAGCTGCAAATACATTCTTTTGTGTGGCATTCTGTTCCATTAGTCCCGTTGCAATATCAGGCCACTGTTTGTGCATATTTACTTTAACAGAAACCGGCATCTGTAAAAATCCATCAACATATAAAAAGGTATTAGCAGGTATAACATAAGCGTGTAAACTATCTACATAACTATTCGCTACAAACTGCCTGCTTGTTTTTATATCATATTCTACCGTAATTGTTTTTTGCCTCGAACCAACAACACTCCATGTATTTTCATTGATCTTTTTAACTGTAAGCGTTTTTCCGTTTTGATCCCGGGCATTTATATTTTGCACATCATCAGCATACTTCATCAATTGATAATAACCAGGTGTCCACTTGGGCAACTTAAAATGCAGAGAATCGCTTGCCCACCCACTTGTTTGCAGTTGAACATGGTAGCTGTGTGTTTCGGGTTTTGGAAAAGAAATGCTGTAGTGCATTACAGGGCTTTTTCCTGCACGGGCCTGGTAATTGCAGGTTAATACTAGTACTGCTATAACAAATGCAACATTGCAGCACTTTGAAAAAGTTGATACCAATCTTCTCATGTTGTTTGATTTTTTACAAAAAGAAATCTGTTCGGCAATCTATTTCATTTTTAATGATGCGAAATGCTTTTTTAGAAAGCCTATCACCTCGCTATTAAAAATTTATAACTGTTTAAATATTGTAAGAAGTATGCAATTTATTCCACATCGCTGCTACCTCTAACGAAAAAACGAAATCAACCGGCGCATTGGTTAATTGCCAGCTTCCTTCTTCAATTTCTGCTTCCAGTTCGCCTGCATCCCAGCCGCAGTAACCGATAAACAAACGAACTTCATCCACCGTTAAAGTTCCGTTATTGAGTAATTGTACTGCCTTTTTAAAATCACCATTTACGCATATATTCTTAGCAACTATATCGCTTCCTTCAATTAAATCGGGGCGACAATGCATAAAATAGAGCATATCGGTTTGTACCGGTCCTCCTTCATACAAAGGAACAGGAACAGCATTTTTAAACTCTACCAACTCGTTAAAATTGCGTGGAAACAATTTATTAAAAACATAACCCATTGCGCCCTTTTCGTTATGTTCTGTAATAATAACTGCAGCATGATCGAACGCAGTATCGTTGAGCATTGCCGTGCTGATAATAATAGAACCTTCCTGAATTTTCATACTACTCTGCTTTTACGATGTACAATTTACAAAGCACCTGTCACAGATTCCTATGACAACGGGCAGTTGCATGCAAACCAGTTTTCTTATACTGCTTTTCTGTATCAATTTACTGTTCGGCCATCTGCAGCTTTCCTGTATGAAATATCTGTTCCAGCATCTCAAATAAATGCGGATGATGAAGCTTTAACAACTCAGGCTGTTCGAAAAAATATTCAGAAACCACAGCAAAAAATTCTGCAGTATTTGTTGCAGCATACAAATCTATATCCGATCCATTTGTTTTCATTTGTACAATCGTTTCCTCCATCAGCATCTTCCATCGTTCTGCATATTTCCGTTCCAATATAATTTCAGGAACACCGTCCGTAGTTCCATCCATTTTATCTACCAGGTGAACAAATTCATGGATAGCTGTGTTACGGTTATCGCCGGTATTAATAAACCCCTGGCGTAATTGCCATTTAGTAATAACCATTACATTCTGCAATGGCCCTGTACCCACCATGCCTGCAATATTCCGGTCTGCACCATGTTGTTCAAAATCGCTATTAAATGCACCGGGGTATACCAACACTTCATGCAGGTTCATGTATTGCCAATCGGAAATAGCAAATACCGGAATAACAGCACCGGCCGCAAGCAATATCCTGTCAAGATCTTCTACTTCTGCATTAATACCCGTAATTTTTACCGTTGCTAAAAACTGTTCAACTCTTTTTTCAAATGCTTCTTTACCCGCTTCATCTAACCTCTGGTAAAACTTTACATAATCTGTAAGCAGCTCTTTATAGTTTACCGGCAGCTGACTTTGCAATTTGGGCCGGCCGATTCTGAACGTTATCAAAATGATAAACAAAATGAGCAATAACGCCATGATTATCTGAAACACTAATACCATGATTTGATGAAGATAATCTTTCTTACTGTTAAGCATCACCGTTAACAGCAACGCTCTGTCAGAATATAAAAAAAGGGTTGCCATAAGCAACCCTTTTTTGCAACTTAAACTGTCTTTTTGGGAGGCAGATCAAACGCTACCGCTTCATGCTCGAAATGCCCTTTGTGCGAAGCATCGCAAAATGGTTTGTTTTTAGACAACCCACAACGGCAAAGTGTAACAATTTCTCTGCCCTGCAAATTGTAAACGTTTCCGCTTTTATCCACTATTTCAAAATCGCCTTCTACTTTTAATGATCCGTTACTGTTAACCGTAATTTTTGTTTTTGACATGTATACTTTTTTATCCTTTTGAAGCGCCAAAACTAACGGAAAAATAATTGTTGAAACAAATGAACAAACTTTAGAAACATTTGAACTATCAGGAAAAAAACTTTACAAATATTTTGTGCACGATTGCTATGCTCACAATTGAGCGTGTATTGTTAATACCACTCGTTTACACATGAAACAATTTTTCTTTCTTTCTTTTTTGCTCTGTACCCTTTATTGCAACGCTCAAATACCTGTTACTACAACCGGCTTCAACAAAAAGAACGGAGCAACAGTTACTGTAGAAAAAAACAATCTCTTTTCTGTTAAATGGCCGGCAGGCAATAACGAATATGGTCGTATTATCATCAATCTTGATAAACAAACCGCATTATTTAAAAGTATTCAACTGATAAAAGGTTCAACAGTGCATGAACTTGTGCAGGAAGCAGATCCCTTGTTCTGGTTAACCATTGGCAAGCGTGATCTTGTATCGCAAAACGGCTGGAATATTTTCTTTGACAAAGTGCATCAGAAACCCTATCAATCGTACAAAGTAAATCTGCAAAAAACAGAAGCAGATGTGCGAAGTGAAGGCTCACGAACTGTTATACGCATTAGCGAACTACAGGCGCAGGATTTTAAAGGAGTACTTGAAATTACGTTGTACAATGGCAGCGCCATGTTTAATGTAGCTGCTGTATTAGCAACTCCCAACGATTCAACAGCTATTGTGTATGACGCAGGCCTGATAAGCAAACAGCAAAACTGGAAAACAATTTCGCATGCCGATGTACATGATCAACTGCAAACACAAACAGCACAATTAAACGATACGGTAAAAAACCAGGCAGTGAAATACCGTACCATCATCGGTAACAGCAGCAACGGAAGTATTGCTGTATTCCCTGCACCACATCAATATTTCTATCCGCTGGATGAAGCATTCAATTTAAAATTCACGTGGTACGGGGCGCAGTTTAAAAATGCATTTGATGGATACGGCATTGGCATACGACAGGATTTGAATGGCGACCGGCGATTTGTTCCCTGGTTTAACGCTCCACCCAACACAACACAACGACTGAACTTTTTTTGCCAGCTTTCTGCAAGCAATGCAAACGATGTATTAACACAGGTAAAGAAACTTACACACAACGATAAGTATGTTGCTTTGCCCGGTTACAAAACCATGTCGAGTCATTTCCATAATGAGTTTGTGGTAAATGTAATGATCGCCAACAAACCCATGCCCGATACGCCGAGCTTTGTAAAAGTGTTTAAAGCAACAGGTATTGATATGGTGCACCTCGCAGAATTTCACTACACAGCTCATCCGAAAGGACCGGATGAATTGCGTTTACTGGAGTTGAAGTATTTGTTTGACATGTGTAAGAAATATTCTGACAAAGATTTTTTACTCATGCCCGGAGAAGAACCAAACGAATTCTTTGGTGGGCATTGGTTGCAGATTTTTCCCAAACCTGTTTACTGGATTATGTCGAGAAAAAAAGATGCGCCTATGATTTCGCAACATCCTGTTTATGGCAAAGTGTACAATATTGCCAACGCAAATGAAATGCAGCAATTGCTGGAGCAGGAACGTGGACTTGCATGGACAGCACATGCACGTACAAAAGGATCAACAGGCTATCCTGATAAATACAAAACAGAATCCTTCTTTACATCCGATCGTTTTTTGGGTGCTGCATGGAAAGCAATGCCTGCCGATCTTTCGCAACAAAAACTCGGCAATGGTCGCATTCTCGACTTAATGGACGATATGAACAACTGGGGACATCAGAAAAAAGTAATTGGTGAAGCTGACCTGTTTACTATTGAACCGGAAAATGAAATGTATGCACACCTAAATGTAAATTATCTGCAAATGGATAAACTGCCATCGTATAGCGAAGGCTGGCAACCAGTGTTGGATGCATTGGAAACAGGCAAGTTTTTTACAACAACAGGTGAAGTATTGATCCCTTCGTTCACGGTGAATAATCAAAGCGTTGGCAAGCCGGCAACGTTGATCAATGCTGCAAAAACAACTGTGTCTTTCAACGTTAACTGGACCTTTCCGTTGCAGTTTGCTGAACTTATTTATGGCGATGGTAAAACAACCTATCGCCATAAAATCGATTTAAGCAAAACGGTTGCCTTTGGCGAACAAACCATCACCCAAACAATTGACCTCAGCAATAAAAAATGGATACGCTTAGAAGTATGGGATGCGGCAGCCAATGGCGCATTTACACAAACCATCTGGTTACAATAAATTTCAGCTACATTAAATAAACAAAAGCAGGCACGAAAAATTATCGTGCCTGCTTTCTTTATACCATCAAAACATTATTCCAGCTTCACTAACTTCATTTGAGTTCCTTCTGTACCTCTTCTTATTTCCGCAATATAAATACCAGCACCTGCAGTATTCCCAACTCTTATTATTCGTGATGCTGAATTTGTTGTTTCCACTACCCTTCCTGTCATATCGAACAACCGTACAAAAACATTTTCATTACTAATACCAGGCTCAACAACCAGTGTAAAATAATTTTTTGTTGGATTATTGTACACCGAAACTGCAAGCGTATTTTCCATCATCCTGCTTCCATTTGCCCTTGATTTAACCGACATATCATGTGGCACTATCACCGTTGTTTCAGCCTCACTCATATTACCGGCCCTGTCTGTACATTTCATCGTAATTGTGTATACCCTTCCGGTTCCTGTTCCCGAACGTTCTGCTCTTAATTTTACGAAATGATTATTTACAATTTCCCAATCGGGACTTGTATTACCAGTGCCTGCATCATTTACCAATTCATTACTTGTAACACTCAATACACAGGAAATTGGTCCGGGACAATTATCTCTGATGCTGGTGCTGTCTGCTGAGCTGTCAACCATAATCTTTACGTCTCTCATTTTATGATTGGCAGGCCACAGCACTGCGGGGTCAGCTTTCAGATTACCAATAACCGGTGCTTCTGTATCATTCACTGTTACAGTAAACGAGCAGGTAGAAATACCTCCTCCGTTAATAGCTGTTGCATTAACCGTTGTTGTGCCAACAGGGAAGGCATGAGACGAGGCGATGATTGTTGAGCCAACCTTGTAAATGATTTCCGGTTTAGGTGTGCCGGTTACTGTTGCATCAAGAACAACAGACGCAGAACACAAACCAGGGTCATTAGATGTGGTAATATCAGCAGGGCAGGTAATAACCGGTGCTTCAAACGGAGCATCAAAGAAAATCTGCGTTCTTAATTCGCCACCGGGAAATTTTGTTGTGTGAATATTTGAATACGTTAACCCGGCTAAAAGATACTTTTCCTGTACGTCGTTTAACATAAACGTTCTGTTATAATTACCACTTGTTACTCCTGTTGGAAAACCGCCATACCCAATTGTTACAGCTGCATTAGCATCTGGTAATGCAGGTGCATGAAAATGTGCCGCTACTGCATTAGCAGATAGTCCGCTGAATTGAATAGCAAAAAAGATCCTGTTTATAGCGGCATTATATGCGCCCATAATTGTTCCTGTTGCAGTTGATGTGTTTGGCGGCACTTCCTGCGCACCACTATAAGTTCTGTTGAACGTATAGATTTCTGTTGATGCAGCACCAAGAACAATCTGTGCCCTTATTTCGCCACCCGGCAATGCCGAAGTGTGAATATTGGAATACATCAATCCAGCTTTCAGGTTTGTTTCCTGTGCATCCGTAAACACATCAATCTTGGTGTAATTGCCTGCAACAACACCAGTAGGAAAACCGGCATGCCCAAGCGTTACACCTGCATTAGCACCAGGTGCTGCCGGTGCATGAAAATGCGCTGCCGTTGAATTGGCCGATAACCCCCCGAAGATAATGTTGTAATAAATAGTGTTGGTTGCATCATTGTATACACCAACAATAATCCCACCTGCAGTTGATGCATTGGCAGGAACTTCATTTGCTCCCGAATACGTTGCATTGAACGGAAACAGATCGGCTTTTGCTTTCAGGAAACTGCAACCAACAATCAGGAATAAAAGGAATCGTGCCCGCCAACCGGGGCGTTGATTAAACTTTTTCATACCGCAAATTTTTAAAATGATAGTTGCGGTTCCTCATAAGACGTGGAGCATCGAATGAGTTTAATGGACAAGCAAGTAGTACACTTAAAGTTACAACATCCGTTGAGTAATCAAAGTATGCATTGTGTAAAGTTTTGGAATAGCTGTTCGGCAACGGAAAAAGAAGATATGCCCCAAACGCCAACAGTTGCTCTTCGGTTAAGAAGAAACAACTGCCAGGCGAAACCACGAAAGCTTCTTATTGTTTTTGGATCCAGTCGAAAATATATCCTGCTGTTTGTTGCCAATTGTGCAAGCCCAGCACATAGTGGTTGTTTTCTGCAAACTCTTTGTAATCGGTTACTGAGTTTTTGTCTTTGTAACGGTTAAAGTTGCGTTTATTGATGGTAGATGGAATGATGTTATCTTTTGTTCCTGCTACAAAAAGTAACGGCGCATGTGGCTTTGCAAAGTCGATTTTTGCTGTGAGTGATAAACCACCTCTTGCAGCACGTTTCGATTCGGGGATGGTATTGGCTTCATAACTGTCTTTCTGCTCCTGCAAACTCATACCGTTGGTAAATGCATACTGCCAGGTTTCAAAACTCATCATATAAGTTTTATCCAGTGAAGTGAATAAACCAAGCGAACGCCATCCTGCTTTTAAAAATGAAAATTCATAAGGTATTACACCCAACGGAGGAACAGAGTGTACAACCACTGCTGCTGCTGCCAATCCACGGTTGAGTAAGATCTGCGTCATTAAACCACCAAGAGAGTGACCGATCACAATTGGTTTTTCAGGAAGTGATTCAATGAACTTTGCATAATTGTTTACCACATCAATTAAGTGTGTGCGTGCAAGCGCCAGATCATTTGGTTTGCGGTCTCTTACTTCTTTGGCTGTACCTTCTTTGTTAGTCCAGGATGGTGCATAGGTTGTGTAACCTTTGCTTTCAAAATAATCCTGCCAGGGTTTCCAGCCAAGATGAGTTACAAATGCACCAGTAACGAAGACGATTGTTTTTGATTGAACTGCTTTCATGATTTTGTGTTTTTATGTTTGATTTGATAACACAAAGCTCGCTGGCAGCAATCGCAAAAACTTTAACCTGGGTTAAAATCGATTTACCGACCCGAAATTCTTTTCCGGATGCGGCTGAGGGATGGCCCCTGTATGCCGAGATAGGATGATATCTGGTACAAGGGAATACTGTTGAAGATGTCGGGATGATCGGTTACCAGTTGCAGGTAACGTTCTTCGGGACTCATGAATAAAAAACTTTCTGTACGGCGCATGGAAATACTGAAGGCCATTTCAGCAATCAATCTTCCCAAACGCTCCCATTGATGACTTTTTTTATAAAGCTCCTGCAGCTGATTGATGTGGATGTACAACACCTGCGACTCCGTCATACTTTGTGTATAATAATTGCAGGGCGCCTGTTGTATAAAACTCTGGAACGATACCACTACCTGGTGCTGCGAAAAAAAGAACACATTCTTCTCCTCTCCTTTTTCATCGATGTAATAAGTACGGAACACACCATCAAGAATAAAACCGAGATACTTGCATACATGTTTGTACTCGTTATAGTATTCGTTCTTCGAAAAACTTTTGTGTTGCCAGAAATCATAACTCATGGCAAAATGTTCTTCATCAACTCCTGCAATAGTTTTTAATGCATGTTGCAGAATATCGAGTGGTGCAGGTGAAGTGCTGGTAGCTGTCATACCACAATATAAGCAATGAAGCGGTAAAAGTTTTGCCTTCGCTAACCTTGTTTCAACAACAGACTATCTTATATCAGGCGCTTATGTTTACTAAACAGCCTGCACCAGCAGCAGTTTCAACAATAAACCATAAACAACAAAGCTCTTTCATCATTTCACAGGCGGCATGCTTGGCCTTACTTCAATTTTACTTGGCAATGTGCGTGGGTTCAGTTGCAAAACATCTACCACCAGCTCACCAATATCTTCGGGCTGTATCTTCCATGCATCGGCATTGTTGGGTGTATGATTATTGAAATAAGTTGCAACAGAGCCGGGCATAATGGTAGTTACTTTAATGCCATACTTACGCAGATCAAGCATTACGGCTTGTGTAAAGCCAACTAATCCAAACTTACTTGCATTGTAAGCAGATCCGTTCTCGAAAAAATTTGCTCCTGCAAGACTTGCAATGGTAATAATGTAGCCTTGTGTTTTCTTCAATGGTTCAATACCGGCTTTTACTGTATTAAACACACCGGTGAGATTGGTATCGATAGTTTCTTTCCATTGTTCTTCGCTGATGTTTTCAATAGATGCAAAATGACCAATGCCCGCATTGGCAATAACCACATCAACCTGTCCAAATTTTTCAACAGCAGCAGCCATTGCTTTTTGTTCCGACGCCAATAAACTTACATCCGATTCCAATGCAAGAACGGTTGAACCATCTGTACTTAATGTTGCTGCTGCTTTTTCTGCAGCTTGTAAAGAGCGGCCTGTAATCGCCACATTCATTCCTTTATCGAGTAAGGCTTTTGCAATACCGTAACCAATACCTTTTGTGCCGCCTGTTATATACGCTGTTTTTCCTGCTAAGCTGTTCATGTGTATGTGTATTTACACTGCAAGATATTTCAACAATCCATTAAAAAACTGTTGTTTGAAAAATTGTATCGTATGATAACAGGTTAAAAGAGCATCATCACTTTTACTTTAGTTTTTTACGTAGCCAGGCCCGTACCGGTTCATCGAACAATTTTAAACTTGCATAAGCCAATACAATTGTTCCTGCAAGTGTGAGCAGTGCATAAGGCCATGCCTGCTTTAATGTAATGCCGTTGTGGTTGCTTATCCATGCAACATAAAAATAAACAAGCACATAATGGGTAATGTATAAGGGATACGAAAGCTTGCCGAAGAACGTACAGATCTTACTTTCTGTTTTGCTGTGCACCACGCCACCTGCACCAATGTACACGATGAGCGGAAACACAATGATGATGCAAAATGATTCGTATAAACCATTTGCCCATAAATGTGTTGCTCCACCTATCCGTGGCATAAACAAAACAACCGCCACCAGTAAGCTGCACCACAGGAACGCATGTTTGATGTACACCGGTTTTGTTACACGGCATAAAAGCAGGCCGGCAAAAAACGGAAAGATGGTACGGGTTATTCCCACACGCATGTGTTCAAAATTCAAAGTCCAGCCACCGGTAACATCACCATTGGCATTGGTTACTGCAAAATGCAGCAGCACTGCTGCAGCCAGTACAACAAAACATGCTAATGCTTTTGTTGATAATTTTCTTATGCCGATCGCATATAAAATATTGGCGATGTACTCGAAGAACAACGACCATGCAACACTGTTGAGCGGATGCATTTCCTGCCAGCCACGTATATCCATTGAAAGCGGAACAGGTAAAACAGTATAACCGATCAGCAATACCACAAGCAGTTTCCATAGAGGAACTGTATGTATCAACGGCCAGATGGTTGAATCGGTAAAGTAAAAACCGATGGCCCCAAGTGTCATACCCAGTACAACCAATGGTTGCAATCGTTCAAACCTGCGGCGAAGAAAACCTGCGACGGTGAATGTATGCCATCTGTCGTCGTATGCATAACCGATTACATAACCCGACAGAAGAAAGAAAAAATCAACAGCGAGGTAACCATGATTTACAATATTGTCTAAATGATTGCTGGCAAGCGGTTCTGCAAGATGAAAAAATACCACGATAATAGCGGCTACTCCCCGGAGTCCATCCAAGATTTGATAATGTGGTTTTGTGGCAAGTCTGTTATTGTCCATTGCTGATGATCTGCTGACGGTTTAGCCGTCAGGCTGCAATGATATTCAAAGCCTGCTCTTTGAGTTTGCCTGCTTCGTTCATTCTTGCTGCATTTTGTATCAATTGCTGGCGGGGATGTAAAAATTATCGCAGCTTTGGAGCTTGTTGTTACGATCCTGTTTTTCTTTCTGCACTTGAAGAGAGTTAATGGGGCTTTAGAATGCTGTACTATATTATAATCGTCTGTTTTTGCTTTTCAAATTTTTCTTATGCCGGGGTCTGGTGCAACAGTTACTGGCGCAGATCTTAGACCGGTTGGTTTTTTTATTCTTTATACTCTTTCAATGGTTTGTAATTCATGTAACGAACATAAATATTTTCGGGATCTATCTTATCGTTACTCTGCCATGGTTCGTGTCTTCACGAACCTTTTTTACAATTTTTCCATGTTCGTGAAGACACGAAGCGGGGCGTTTGTTATCTGCCAAAAAATTTAAACCCGACTGCTATTACCAGGCTACTATACCTAAGTTGAGGATCATATTCAAACCCATCAAGTTTAAACTTTCGATCTCCTATAAGCAATTGATTCGTTCCGGCTTTTGCAAACAGTATTGTACCACCTGTATGGTTGATATTTGTGAGAACAACATCAAGCCCAATCCCTGCCTGCACACTTAATCCAAACTGTGACCCTCCTACAGATTGATTATTTTGTACAACTTCTGTAATGTTGCGTGGATTATTGTTTCTTCTATATGGAGAATTAAAAGATATGTTGATTTCACGTAAACCGAATCCAGCATAAGGATATAAATTAAGTCTTCGATCTTTTACTAAGTCGTATCCAAATTCAAATTGAGTAATATGATTATATCCTGTTTTTATCATGCTGCTGTCATTTTCAACCTTTTTCGTAAGACTTACCATTCCAAAGTTGATTTCAAATATTCGGCGATTTTTTTTCCGTGACATACCAATACCAAAACCAACCATATTTCCTTTAAATGCAGGGAAACCACTTATTGCATTATCTGCATTAAATTTTGAAAAGTCTGCAGATGAAACCGAAGTGTAAATGACAAAGGCACCATATTTATCTGTTTTTTTAGCGAGCCTGTTCAGGTTTATCTGCATAGTTCTAAAATTCGTATCGTTGATTACGGCTTTTCGACTCGCTTCAAACATTTGCTGAATTTGCTTTTGGTAATAAGCAATCGAATCAACTTTTTCTTCTCTAAATTGAGAAAAACACAATAAATGAAATAATAACAATGCAGAGATTAACAATAGTCCTTTCATAAGCTTTTATTTGAATTAAAATTATAAACAAAACCCCGGCAATACTTTCAGATGCTGGGGTTTTTCTATGAACCATGATCAATGAACTATCAACTACTCCACTATTTCCAAACCGCTCCAACTCCCACCTCACTCAATTTCTTATTCAATGCATTCAATCGAACTTCTAGTGCATCGGCTCTTTGTTTCAAAGCAACCCATTGTGCATCGTATTCCTTTTTCAGATCAATGCTTGGTTGGTTGACACGGGGCAGATCACTTTCTGTTTGATTAATGAGGAAAAGATAGTTCGCTGTAAACTTATTCGGGAAATTCTCCACATCATCATAGGCTTTGCTTTTGCGTTGGATCATGTCTTCATCCCATGCTTTCATGTCTTTACTCAACGAATCCGCTTCTTTTTTCAGTGCTGCATATTTTGCATCAGTTAAGTTTTTGATCAACTCATCCAATTGTAAACGTCTTCCGTTGAATTTGTTTACGAGCTTATGCATCACCGTTACTTCGTTTTCTGCAGTACGCATAAACGCATCATACTCATTGTAATCGGCAGCAGTGGTTGCATACAAAGGATTCATTAAAATAACCGCATTGGTTGTTTGCTGTTGCGTTCCTGCTTTTAATATAATTGTGTAGCTACCGGGTATGGCTTTATGTCCTGCAAAACTGCTTTCGATATATACATTTGGAATACCGTCCATGGTTACATGACGCATATCCCACACAAAACGGTTCAGTCCCTTACGTTTGCTGAGTGTTGGATTTGGTGGTGGTGCACCATCCCAATCGCCTGCTTCTTCTGCAACAGAACTGAAACTGCGGATGGTATTACCACTTGCATCTTTAATGCTGATGCTGACTGTATCGGTTGCTTTTAATTCGGGCAGGTTATAATAGAGCACTACACCGTTGGCAGGATTTACACCAAAGTTGCGGTTGGTACCTGTTGGACTTGCACTGTTCATTGCACTAAACCCATTGGCGATATACGCATCTTCAGGTTTGTACAATTGCACACTGTTTTGCTCTTTGTTGTATTGGCGTAATATGTGCAGATCATCCAACACCCAAAAACTACGTCCCGATGTTGCTGCAATGAGGTCGCCCTTGTGTACACGCAGATCGGTGATGGGTGTAACAGGTAAATTCAATTGAAAGGGTTGCCATTGTTTACCACCATCAAACGAAATATAAATGCCCAACTCTGTACCTGCATACAACAGATCTTTCCGCACATCGTCTTCACGCACTACACGTGTAAACGCATTGTTGGCAATTCCGTTGTTGATCTTTGCCCATGTTTTACCATAGTCGGTTGATTTGTATAAGCCGGGTGTATGATCGTTAAACTTGTAACGTGTTGTGGCAATGTACACTGTTGCTTTATCGTGTGGCGATACTTCAATAGCATTGATCAAGCATTCCTGCAAACCTGCTGGTGTAATGTTTGTCCAGTTAGCTCCTCCATCTTTTGTTACATACACATAACCATCATCACTGCCGGTATAGAGTACCCCTTTTTCATACGGCGATTCCATTACATAGGCCAATGTTCCATAATTCTCTGCTCCCACTGCTTCGTTGGTATAAGGCACACCGCCTTTGCCCTGCTTTTCTTTTTCGTTGCGTGTAAGATCGGGTGATACTTCTTTCCATGTGCGGCCCATATCGGTTGTCTTCAACAATAACTGCGAACCATGATAGTAGGTATTCGGTTCATGCTTGCTCCAGATGATAGGTGCATTCCAGTTGTACCGATACTTAATGTCTTTTGCATCTTTACCGAGATACTGAATAGGTGCCGGCATAATATTGGTGCTGCCTTTTGCTTTTGTATCGAGTACTTCAATGGTGCCTTGATAACTTCCACCCAATACATAACGGGGATCGTTAGGGTCGAATGCAAGAAACGCACTTTCACCACCAGCTGATGCTTCCCAATCGCTTGCAGTAATGGCTCCACCGCCAAACGAACGATGGGGAATAGAAACAGACGTATTATCCTGCTGACCTGCATAGATGCGATACGGAAATTGATTATCGACATTGATGCGATAGAACTGTGCTGTTGGCATATTGTTCTGCGGACTCCATGTTCTTCCAAAATTTACTGAAACAGCAGAACCACCATCGTTACTGATAAGCATGTTGTTGGAGTTCTTTGGATTGATCCAGAGATCATGATAATCGCCATGTGTACCACTTAAGTTCTCCCATGTTTTACCACCATCTTTTGAACGTAAGGCGGGCGCACTCAATACATAAATGGTTTGATCGTTATTCGGATCGATAAACAATTCGATATAATACCATGCACGTTGTATCAACCGGTGATCGTTTGTAACACGGCTCCAGCTTGTGCCGCCGTTGTTGCTCACAAATAAACCACCTGCTTCTTTTTCACTATCACTTTCAATGAGTGCATATACTTTTTCCGGGTTTGAACGACTAACGGCAATGGACATCTTACCCATTTCTGTTGGCAACCCTGTTGTTAACTTCTGCCATGTATCGCCGCCGTCAACACTTTTATACAAACCACTTCCTGCACCACCACTGATCACCTGCCAGGGTTTTCGGCCATGCTCCCACATCGATGCATAAATGATGCGTGGGTTATTCATATCCATGCTCAGTTCGTTGCAACCTGTGTTTTCATTTACAAACAAAACATTCTTCCAGGTTGCACCGCCATCGGTGCTTTTATAAATGCCACGTTCTTTGCTCTTACTGTACAATGCACCCTGTGCTGCCACCAGCAATGTGTTGGCATCTTTCGGATGCACTACAATGCGTGCAATATGTTGTGTGGCTTCAAGCCCGATGTGCTTCCATGTCTTTCCCGCATCGGTACTCTTGTACACACCATCACCATGATGTGTCATTACACCACGCACCGCATGTTCGCCCATACCTACATACACAACGTTTGCATCACTCTCAGGCACAGCAACAGCACCCACACTTCCTGTTTTAAAATAACCATCGGAAATATTTGTCCAGTTTAAACCAAGATCATCGGTCTTCCACAAACCACCACCTGTTGTACCCATGTAATAGGTATTGATATCGCCGGGCACACCTGTACCACAGTTCGATCGTCCGCCACGAAAAGGACCAATGCTGCGCCATTTAACAGCGGAGAGTTGTTTGTTGAGATCGGTCTTTGTAGTGTCGGGTTTTGTTTGTGCGTTGATACCTGTTGCTGTGAGAAGAAAGGCAACGACGAAATATTTCTGCATGCGTATTGTTTTGGAACGGGAATATAAAACAAGTTGGGGAGAGATGGAACACGAATAATATGAATGGCTCACAGATGAACGCAGAGGAACACAGATAAATAAACCACGAATTAGGACACGAAAGGAATGCAGATAGCAGAAAAAATATTGCTAGCGCAAGTCTTCCGACACGTGCACATGCGTTACTTTACTTAACTGTATTTGTTGTTTACTTTAGTAACGAGTGGCAACAGGTCGGAGACCTGCGCCAGCAAACTAAAATGATTACTTCGTATCGGAAGATTGCTTCGTTCCTCGCAATGACGATTAATGAGGAGCAGCTTTCTTCGTAACGCAGAGCCACAACCGAAGCGTCATTCTATCCCTTCGTGTTCCTTTATGTTCTTTGTGTCTTCGTGGTTCACCAAAAATTACAACTCTACAAAGTCAAGTTCCTTCGCAAAGGTTTCTTTGGTTTTAATTACCGAAATGAAACCAATGAGCATAACAACAGCACCGGTGATCCATGCAGCCGTAACATAATTGGCAAATGCTTTTTCGCTGCGCAGAAACTGGAAGAGGATCAATAACAACGGCAAACATCCACGAACTAAATTAGGAATAGAAATAGCTGCTGTTGCCCGCAGGTTGGTACCGAATGCTTCTGCACTCATGGTAATGTATAACACCGATATGCCCGAACCAAAACCTAAACCCATACATAAGAGATACATGTTGGTTGCACTGCCTCCACCCTTCAACACAAAAAATAAAAAGAGAAATAATGCGGTGATGGCATAATACAGGAACAATGTTTTCTTACGGCTTTTGATAACGTTACTGATGATACCTGCAAACATATCGCCAAAGGCCAGGGCCACATACTGCAGCATCAATGCTTTTGGCTGATCGAAACCTGTAATGCCAAACTGTTTTGCAAACTCATCGGAGAAACTGATAATAACACCAATGATATACCAAACAGGAAGACCAATCAATATGCCACGCATGTAACGAAAGAAACGATCCTTGTTGTTGATGAGCATCAAAAAATTCCCCATCTGTATATGTTTCTCTTTTGCATTATCGTACATACGGCTGTCGAGTACACCAATACGTAAGAACAACAATGCAAGTCCCATGCCTCCACCAATGAAATAACACAAACGCCAATCGCCGCCACTCCAGTTGTGGATGAAGTATGCAGTAATGGTCCCCATCACTCCGCTGGTTGCAATAATGGCCGCAGCAATACCACGTTTTTCTTTCGGTAATAATTCGCTTGTGAGTGTAATGCTTGCACCAAGTTCGCCTGCAAGTCCAAGCCCGGCAATAAAACGCAACCATGTGTACTGATCAACGGTTTGTACAAAACCATTGGCAATTGTTGCCAGTGAATACAACAGAATAGAACCGAACAACACACTTTTTCTTCCTTTCTTATCACCCAGTATTCCCCAGAGAATGCCACCAACAGTAAGACCAAGCATTTGCCAGCTGATGATGTGCTCGCCAACATCTTTCATGGATGATTCGGGAACACCGAGATCAGCAAAGCTGGAACGTCGTACAATATTGAACAGAAGAAGATCGTAGATATCAACAAAAAAACCAAGTGCTCCAACGATAACAGGGAGCGACAGAATACCGTATTGTTTTGGTTGCATGCAATTCGTTTGGCAACTGAAGATAACGGATAATGTTGATTGAACCGTACCGGGCATTTCCACTACCATCATGCAACCAAACCGCTGTTTGAACCGTTTACACATTTCACCTGTTACACATTGCAGGTTTCATTATTTTTATTCCTCAAACAAAATTTACAATGAAGGCGAAACTTCTTCTTTACGGCAGCGCAATCCTTCTTTCGGGACATGCTTATGGTTGTGCTGATAAACCAACCAATCCTTATTCCGATACAACCAATCTTCCGCCGGTTGAAACAAGACCTGCAGGTACCGACTACAAACCAGCTTTCCCCGGTCAAACCAGAATTGGTGGTATTAAAACAACCACTGCATATAAAGTAGATCAGCTGGCTACAGCTATCGGTCGCCCATGGGCCATTGTGCCGATACCAGGTGGTAATTTCCTGGTTACCGACAAATCGGGTTTTATGCAGTTGTTTGATGGCAATGGAAAACTTATTAAAAAAATTACCGGCTTACCTGCTGTAGATGCATCGGGACAAGGTGGTTTGCTTGATGTTGCCCCCGATCCTGATTTTACAACAAACAAAACAATTTACTGGAGCTTCTCCGAAAAAACAGGTACGGTTAATCTGATGGCTGTAGCAAAAGGGCAGCTGAACGAAGCAACCGGCACAGTTGATAATGCAGTAGTGATCTTTCGTGCAACACCGGCTTTAAAAAGTAATGCACATTATGGTTCACGTATTGTGTTTGATAAAGATGGAAACATGTTTGTAAGTACCGGCGAACGTTCGATCCTGGAAGGTCGTGTACAGGCGCAGGATCTTGCATCGGGTCTTGGAAAGATTTTCAAGATCACGAAAGATGGAAAGCCTGCACCGGGCAATCCGTTCATTGGCAAAGCAGGCGCAATGCCCGAGATTTATTCGTATGGTAACCGTAACGTGCAAAGCCTCGATATTCATCCTGTAACAGGTGATTTGTGGGAATGTGAATTTGGTCCACGTGGTGGTGATGAGTTGAACATTATCAAAGCAGGAAAAAATTATGGCTGGCCAACGATCACTTACGGAACAGAATACAGCGGACAAAAAATTGGTGATGCTATTCAGCAAAAAGAAGGCATGGAACAACCCGTTTACTACTGGGATCCTACGCTTTCGCCAAGTGGTATGACTTTTTACAAAGGCAATGCTATTCCTGAATGGGAAAACAATCTGTTTATCGGTGGCTTAAGCGGTTCGCATATTTGTCGTTTAGTGATCAAGGATAACAAAGTTGTTGGCGAAGAACGTTTACTTGCCGATAAGCAGGAACGTTTTCGTGATGTGGCTTATTTCAACGGTATGTTGTATGCGGTAACGGATAATGGAAACATGTATCGCATCAGTAAGCAATAAGTAACAGCAGACATTTCGACTCTCTCCTTCGCTAAAGCTACGGAGAGCAAGTCGCTCACACTTCAACTGCGCTCAGTATATAACTAAAACGGGCGGCCTTTGGCCGCCCGTTTTAGTTATTATAAGACATGGTTTTCTTTTATCAATTTATTGAACCCACCCCTTTCAGTTATGCTGTTTGTTTAAGATTCTACTCCTCCTCCAAGGAGGGGATAAAGAAGCAGATTGTTCATCATTCAATTCTACGCCGAAACAATATATCGCTGCCCGCACTCATCATTCATTACTCATCACTCATCATCACAACGCCTTCCCCGCTTCCAAAGTTTTAATAGCAGCTTCCAGTGCTTTTTTATTGCCTTCGTCGGGCGATTGTGCCAATGCAAGTTTTGCATACTTCAATGCATTCTTCAGATCGCCTGATGCAGAGTAACCACGCATTAAACCGGCATTGGTTGGAAATGCTCCTTTGTATTTTTTATAGTTGAACTGAAACACTTCCATTGCTTCGTTTACTTTTTTCTGCGCAAGCAACTGCCTTGCATAGCCATGTATTTCAAGAGCAGTACCTGTTTCCATTGCTTCTTTCATCAATGCATCGGCTTCCTGTGTGCGGCCGAGTTTGGTTAACAGCCCTGCTTTGGTGCTTAATGCATTGAATGTTTTTACACCACCCAAGGTTGGTGCTACAGCGGTGTTGATCCAATGCAAAGCCTGTTCGAAGTTGACATTGTTTTGCAAACACCATTGTGCTCCTGCTTCAAGTGCAGGCGGATCGAAACCCAATGCACCACTGAGTTGTGTTTGAATAGCTGTAAGCGTTGTCTTTATCCTATCTACGCCAACTGTAAAGGGTATGCGCCAACGTTCCCACTCTACAGCAACTTCCACCGATTGTGCCGTTTGTTTGCTGAAGGTATATTCAAGACGCTCTTTACTTTCTTTCTGGTCTTTCTGTTGCTTTGTTGAAACACGTACAACATCCAGCTCTTTGTTGTAAAAATAGCTGCCCCATGCCTCAGTGTTTTTGTTGAAGATAAGCGTACAGCTGTCGGGGTAAAGTGCAATAAAGAAACCATACTTGCCTGCTTTCAAAGGCACACCGTTAATGGTTACATCTGTAGAAAATGTAATGCTGGTATTTTCATCTGCACCTGCACGCCAGGGACTTTCAACAACAGAGCCGTAACCTAAAATAGCGAAACCGTAATGTGCAATATCGGTTCCCCATATTTTTCCTTCACGACCTTTAACACCCGGTGAGTTGTACACAATATCAATATCGGTTAATGCAAGTTTACGGCTGATCTTGTTTTTATAATTTGCGCCGTTGTCGGGCAACTGCAAACGTTGCGTTGTTGCTGTATAGCTGATACCCATCAACACAAAAAAGAGAATAACAATTCTTTTCATAATAAGGTTGTTTAAAAAGTAAAAGTAATCATCTGCCTTACCAGGTAAAAACAGGCAGTAACAGCATTATGCCGTTTGTCATCGAAAGCAACAACAGTAAGCCTGTTTCTTTTTTACATGTTGAACAATCAGTAATCAGAATAGTCTGCCGGACGTAAAAACGTAATATCGATGTGTGATACATTGTTTTTATAAAACGGATCGCCTGAAAGTTTTTTCCATTGCGGATCGGCACCAAATGCTTTCCAGTGTGCATTACGGTCGTCCATGTTTTCAAAGCTTGTCATGTACATCAGGTTGGGCATTTTGCCGCCGGCAATTACTTCGCTGTAAAAAATGGCGTTGAAGTTGAGGCGTTTGAAAAGGCCGATTTCATCACCCTCATTAAACATGTGCACTTTATTACGGAAGATCTTTTCAGTTGCGCTTTCATAGCTGCGTAACTCGTACACACGCTCTTTCTTTGCCGATTGCAGATTCGGTTTCGTTAAGGTTGGTGCAAGATGAAAAGCTTTTAATAAAATAGTTTCAATGCGGCTGTAAGGAGCAGCAGTATAAACCGCATCAAGATATTCTTTACCCGCCTGCAGATAATCACTATCCTTTTCCAGCTTAGTTGTAATAGCCGCAAAGCTTTCCGTTGATGTTGCAGGAATCAACACATAGATCTGTTTCTGTTTCGCCGTATCGTTTGCAATGGCTTTAAAAACACCAATGCTTGAATAGTTCTGCCGGTGCAATGCAGGCAGCAATGCATGCTGCAAATAATTATCCAACAGTTTTTCCTGTTCGGCAGTTGTAAAATGATAAACCGTTAGTTGGTAAATGGATTGCTTTGCAGGTTTTAGCTGACTGCTGCTGAACAACAACAAAGAAGCCAGCAAACAAAAAAAGAAATTCATTTTCTTTCTCATGGCAATGATTTGGGTTGAAGATACTTCTTTCTTTAACGCTCATCCCTTTTCTGATTAAATAATAACTTCGCAGGCATCTGCCCGCAAACAAGGCTGTTTCGTTTATGAAAGTAGTTGCTGCATCATTTGCTTTTTCGCTCGTCGTTGGTTTTGCTGTTGCACAAACAAAACCGTTTCAACAACAAACAACGAAAGACAGTTTATTGTACAGCCAATGGTATCAACATCTGCATTCAAATCCTGAATTAAGTACCATGGAAGCTGCAACAGCTGCCTATCTTAAAAAAACAGTTGCTGCATGGGGTTACCAGATCACCGATTCGCTGGGTTACCACAGTTTTGCAGCTGTACTAAAAAACGGTAACGGCCCTGTTATTTATTACCGAACAGATATGGATGGTTTGCCTTTGAAAGAACAAACAGGCTTATCCTTTGCAAGTAATGCTACCATGATGCGTGCAAACGAATCGCTGCCTGTTATGCATGCATGCGGTCATGATATTCATATGAGTGTGTGGTTAGGTATTGCAAAACTAATGGCCGAACAACGCAATACCTGGAAAGGCACATTGGTATTGCTTGCACAATCGGCAGAAGAAACCGGGCAGGGAGCAAAGCGTATGGTAACGACTGCAAACTTCCAGCAATTACCAAAACCATCAAAACTGTTAGCCGTACACGATCACGCAAGTTTGCCTGCCGGTACTGTTGGTTTTTGCAATGGTTATATGATGGCTGCTGTTGACATGATGAATATTACGATTTATGGCAAGGGCGGTCATGGTGCTGTACCCGACCAGGCAATTGATCCGGTGTTGCTTGCTGCACAATATGTAACCGCTATTCAATCGATCGTAAGCCGCAATCTTTCTTCGAACGATCCGGCTGTAATTACTGTTGGTGGCATACAAGGTGGAAGTGCAGGCAATATTATTCCCGATAAAGTATTACTTCGCTTAACCATCCGTTCGTACAGTGAAACCTCCCGTGAATTGATCTTTAAACGACTTAAAACTATTGGCGATAATCTTGCAATTGCTGCAGGTTTGCCCAATGATAAATTGCCCACATACGATTTGCTGGATATGTCGATACCATCTGTTTACAACACACCCGCTTTCGGCGATCAGTTACGTTCAGTTGTTACAAAAAGAAACGGTGCTGCTGCAGTACAAAACGTATTGCCTGTTATGATTGGTGAAGACTTTGGTGTGTATGGAAGATATTTTAAAGATACACCCGCCTTTTTGTTATGGCTGGGCACTGCTGCACAAAACAGCAATGCAGCAGCATTACCTTCACTGCATTCGCCATTCTTTGCTCCTGCCTATAAAGAAACCATACCGGGAGCTGTGCAAGTAATAGCAGGTTGTTTAATTGAATTATTTGCAAACACGAAATAATAACTTACAACTTCACACATTATGCAACAACTGCTGATCCAGATCAGGCAATTTTCAACCATCAGTAACGAAACAGAAGAACTGCTGCATAATTGTTTCGAACAGGTAGTTTATCCAAAAAATCATCAACTGGTTACCGAAGCTGCGGTTTGCAGGCATTTGTATTTTGTAGAGAAAGGTGCTTTACGTGGCTATTATACACTCGATGGGAAAGAGATCACACATTGGTTTGGTTTTGAAAACGACTTTGTTACTTCCTTTCATAGTTTTATTACACAGGAACCGGCGGTTGAAAATATACAACTGCTTGAAGGAAGTATTTTATGGAGTATTTCAAAAGACACACTTACTTCCTTGTTCAACAATCATCCCGAAATAGAACGCATTGTACGCATTGCCTACGAAAAATATTATATCCGTTTGGAAGAGCGTTATGTGAATGCACAGTTTAAAACTGCTGCAGAGCGTTACGAACAATTGCTGAACGACTCGCCACACATTCTTGAGCGTGTGCCCTTAGGACAAATTGCTTCTTACCTTGGCATCAGCCAGGAAACACTCAGCCGCATTCGCAGCAGGCTTTAACAATTACAGTGTTGAGTTTTGATGTTTGTCAAAAAGTTTCTGCTACAGTGCAGATAGGTTTGCAGTACATCAAAAAACACAACATGGAACAGAAACAAAACCTTGGTCCTTCTCCCGCATTTATTGCAGCATCCTGGCTGGCATTGGTTGTTGGCATTACTGCTTTTCTTATTGGCTTGTTTAATGCAGATATGGAGCTGAATGAAAAAGGCTACTATTTTACTGTTTTACTTTTCGGTTTGTTCGCTGCTATATCTGTACAGAAAGCTGTGCGTGATCAGTTAGAAGGAATTCCTGTTACAACTATTTATTACGGGCTCTCCTGGTTCTGCACGATTGCAGCAATAGTTCTGTTAACCGTTGGTTTGTGGAATGCAGATTTATTGCGAAGTGAAAAAGGCTTTTATGCCATGAGCTTTACGCTGAGTTTATTTGCGGCTATTGCTGTACAGAAAAATACAAGAGATGCCAAACAAACAGAAGCAAAAACAAAAGATGAACTGTTATAAGATAAGTTTTTTTCAACGTAACTCATTCCCATTAAAGGCATCATGCTGTTGCTATACGAACAATTGACCGGCATGGCATGATGCTTGATTATACTTTGCAGACATCACTTTGTTCATTTAAACAACCGTATATGAAAGCAAAGTATTTATATGTTTTTGGCTTACTGATTGCGGCATTTTTCTTGTCGGCCTTTGTTGTACAAAATAACGGCACAATAAAAGGAATTGTTATACCGCCGGAAAATGCATTGCGGGCATATGCTGTAATGGGCACCGATACTGTTAAAAGCAATATTACAGATGGCTACTTTGAAGTAAGTAAACTTAAAGCCGGTAATTACCAGTTATGGATTGAGGCATTGGAGCCTTATCAGCATAAACTCATCACAAATGTTATAGTAAGAGAAGGCGAGTTTACCGATTTAGGTGAAATTCAACTCTCAGTTAAATGACCAATGAAAAACAGTTAAAGTAAAAGGGAATACAAGTGCTTGTATTCCCTTTTTTATTTGTACCAACACTGTCTGATTTTTTGTGGCACATGCTTTGCAAAACGCAGTTTACATCCATCAATCCAACGGTTATGAATACACGTACAATCCATATTACAGGTATGCTTGTAGTATGTGCCGCTGCATTTTTTCAATGCTGCCAGGTTACAGAAAAGAAAGAAATACCGAGAGAAAAAAAACACTGGAACAAACCTGCACGTTTAAGTTATCATTTGGAAAAATCAAAGGAATGGCTTGCTAAAAAACCTGCAGCATCAGAAAGAACAATTGTGCTTGCTGTAAACAGAACAGATGGTATTAACCTGACAAAAATGGATTCAATACTTGTGCCCGATGATTTAACCGGCGACCGTGCAATGTATCTTCACTTTCCTGCTGCTGTAACTTCGTTAAATGCTGTAAAGAAAATTCTTTTCTTCTCTTACCCATCACAAACATTTGCTGCCTACGAATATGGCGAGCTGGTGTACGCAGGTCCTACAAACATGGGACGAAAAGCAGACACTACTCCCACAGGTTTATACTTCTGCAACTGGAAGGCAGAAGAAACAACCAGCACGTTTAACGATGAGTGGGATCTGCGTTGGAATTTCAATATAGAAAACAAACTGGGTGTTGGTTTTCATCAATACGAGCTGCCGGGTTATCCGGCATCGCATTCCTGTTTACGTTTAGCAGAAGCGGATGCAAAACACCTGTACAACTGGGCCGAGCAATGGATACTGGATGATGATGAAAACCTCGTTGCAAAAGGAACACCTGTAATTGTATTTGGCAGTTATCCGTTTGATGCTGCAAAACCCTGGTTGCAGCTGATCAGTAATCCACATGCACTTGATCTTACAGAAGCAATGTTACAGCAAACAGCTGCCCCCTACCTTGCTGCCATTTTAAAAGAGCAACAAACAAGAGCAGCTGTCAGCAGTAATTAACTTTATGCAGTACTATCAGCTTGCTTGTTTCAGTAATAACAATTGTCCGATATGATTAGCCATGTGGTTGGTACGGCTGATCAAAACATTCAACCTGTTACGATGTGGTTCTTTTGCAAAATCTTCATGCGATACAGCCATATGTCTGTCGAGCCATTGATCAAGTGTTGTTGCATGAATATGTGAAGAGAGGGTAGTATTAACAGCCTGCAGCTTTTCTTTGAGCTCAGCAACAGAAGGTTTTTCTGCAGTTGCTTTATCCGGATTTTTGATGAACACTTCTTCTAATTCCGGAAACAACTTATCGCCCCAGCCAAGCAGCGGCAACATTGCATCACTTACAGCTGCAAGATGTCCGAGTAGATATACACCTGTATTTCTTCCGGGAGCAATTTCACTCTTCATTTGCTCGTCGCTCAACATATCAATAAGTTTGGTAAAATAATTATTCTGTGTATCCCATGCTGCAACCGTCATTTTAACGAGCAACGCTGCCTGTGTATTTGTTTCCATGTTTCCTTTGTTTCTTTAAAGATAAGAAGCGATAAAATAGCAACAAGAATATAAACGCAGTCCTTTTTCCATCAGCAACTAATTGTGTAAACATCTTATCAATAAATTTTTTTACAGCAATTAAAATGATGAATCGTCGCTGATTTTCGTTTCATAAGACCGTTGATCGCTATTAAAAAAACGATGCCCACTGCAATTATTCAGGACTATTAAATAAGACCTTACCATGTGTATTTGCGTACAATCCGCAGCAGACAAAACCACAAATTGCAGCATTTCAGTAGCTTAAAGATGAATAAGGAATTATTTTTTTGAAAAAATTTAATCATCGTATTTCTCCCTGACAGAATTGCTGTTGAAAACTTATTCTACTGTGATTCAGCTGTTTGTCGTGTCATCGTATTTTTTCATGGTCAAAAATTCGTTCATCGAAAGAATGCGCTCTAGTTTTGTAATCTCACTTTAGCACGATTATTGAAAATAGTGCGCCGTAACCCGATCAATCCTGGCTTTTTTGATCATTTCTTTCCAATTCTTTTCTGAAAAACTGTTTTAAGGAAGATCCATTTCCTATCCGTATCTCTTTACGAAAAAACAGTGTTATGAAAACAAAGCAATTAAAACGTTTTGGTTTATTGTGTATGCCGTTGGCCTTGCTGCAGCAAGCAGGTGCAACTGTTGCTGTGCAGCAGCCTGTATTGCAACAGGCAGCCTATGTTGTACCAACCGATTCGTTGAGCACAGCAAACAACGAACAACCTGCATTTATTCCAATGCATGCATCTGCTAAAAAATTTACAGCTGCTTATATTGATGAACACGATGAGTTGCTTGATAAAATAAAAGAGCAGAACAACAACAGTTTTCAACTCATTCGCAAATTGTTTATTAAAGAAGGCTTACCTGAAGAATTGGTTTATATGGCCGTTGTTGAATCGAAAATGAAAAACACTGCAACTTCGTATGCAGGAGCAGCAGGTATCTGGCAGCTGATGCCTGCAACCGCAAAAACATTGGGATTAAAGATAACTGCAGCAGAAGATCAACGCAGGAATATTTACAAAAGCACTGCAGCAGCAGCAAAATACTTAAGCAATTTGTATAGAGAATTTGATGACTGGTTACTTGCCATTGCTGCTTACAATTGCGGCAGCGGTAATGTGTATAAAGCAATTAAACATGCAGGCTCACGTGATTTCTGGAAACTGCAAAACTTTTTACCAAAAGAATCAAGAGATCATGTAAAGCGTTTTATTGCAGTGCATTTTTATTACGAGGAAAAAGGAAGTTTTGTTACGATGACGAAAAATGAACGCATCAATTACATTGCAGCATTGCCAAAAAACACCGGAGCAGAGGATAAGGAGGAAAAACAAACACCTGCAGCCCCATCTTCACAACCAACTGTAAACTGGGTATTGATCGCACAGCGTGATGGTGAACTGCATTTAGAATTGCGTAAATAATTTCAGTTAAACAACTATTCAATAAGAGCGGTCAAATAATGATCGCTCTTTTTTATTTGTGTTATAAACGCTTCATAAAATAAAAATACATTGGTCTTGACACTGCAAAGCCCAACCGTTCATAAACAGCAATGGCCCGTTCATTATCTGCACGCACATGCAGGAAAGGTATTTGTTGATTGTTTAAAATAATCTGCATCTGGTGCTGCATTAAAGCAGAAGCATACCCTTTACCCAAATGATCGGGATGTGTGCACACCGCACTTAGTTCTGTATAGTTAGCCACATGCAAACGCTGCCCCGTCATGGCAGCTAATTGACCGTTTACAAAAATGCCGTGATAAGAACCAAACTCAATGGTGCGTTTATCAAAAGGACCCGGTTTGGTAAGCCTTACCAGTTCGATCATTTCATCAACATGTGCAGTTGTTAAAGGAACAATGCTTGAGAAATCTCCATCAATAACATTGTTGCCTTCGTACACAAACTGCAACCCTTTTATTTCATGTTGTACTTGCCAGCCTTTGGGAATATCGATGGGTGTTGGCCTGGCAAATAAAATTCTACGGCCTTCAGGAAACATTGCATACAAGTCTGCAAAACCATTTTGATATTCTTCAGGGAAGCCTGCATACGGCGAAACTTCTGCATCAAAATATTTTATATTGTCTGTACCAAAACTTAACCGTTTATCACCTGTAGATAAAGCATTGAAGACGGGATTTTGCAAGAGATCATTCACAACGCAAAAGTAACAAGAATAAAGGGACAAGGTTCAAGGAATAAAGAACCAAGGCCCAGGCAACAACAACCAAAGAAATAAACCCAAAAAACAAACCGATAGCTATCGGATCAAATAACTTTCTACTGTTGCTCTTTACTTGTCTTGGGTTGTTCTTTTGGAGCAGTTGGTTTCTTTGTTGGCACAGGCACATCTCTTTGTATGCGGATGATCTTACGGATAACCTCAACAACAGGTGCACCAATACCCAAACGTTGTGCATTGGAGTTTGCAGGAACGGCCATTTGGTTTACCGGATCGAACAACAGATAATTTCCTTCCTGCATTCCTGTTGAGTCGAGTGTACCCTTGGGAACATATACCTGCACTTTCACCTGCTGGTAACCGTTAGGGAAGTAACGGAGATAATAACCGCCTGCCTGTTTATTCCATTGCTCTTTCTTATATGCTTCGTTATGCACAACAGATTTTTCACGGAGCACTGCTACACGTTCAAAAGACTCATATGTATTGGCACCCGATTCAAATAATCGTTTCATGCTCACCTGTGCACCCGTAATGCGTGCATCGGGTAAATGCTGTGCAACTGTTTTTACCACACCTGCTACCCCACCTTTCAATTGAAAGATCTGTTTACGTGTAAGCAACTGCTGTGCGGTTAACTGTACAGGCCATGAAAGTTTGTTATAATCAGAACCGCTTACAACCGACCATAACAAGAGTTGAATATTTTTTTGCTCAAGCTCCGGCTTTTGTAACGATGTACGTAACACAGTTTCAACAATATCTTTTCTGTTCGTTTGCAATGGACTTTGCAGGTAGGCATCCCTGTCTGTTGGATCGGGTGTGCCGGGTTGCAGACAGTAACTTTTATAAGTTGTTTCGTAATAACCTTCCTGCAATACAATTTGTCCTTCTTCTGTTTGCTGAAGTTCAGTTAATGGTTTGGGCTGCTCATCAATAAGCAGCGTATCAATTTGTATTGATGCAGTTATTGCAGTGTTACTATTTTTTTGCTGTTGACGGTTACTGCTGAGATGATCCTGCGAAACAGATGCACAGGCTGTAATAAAGAAAAGTAACCAAACATGTTTGAGTAGAGTTGCAGGCATACGGTACGATTTAGATGAATGTTGCTGCGAAATAAGTTCCGCATCAACCGGAATTGCAACTACAAAATAGAAAACGTTTGGCTGATGTAAAAGTTGTGGGTGGCAAAACATTGTTAAGATTGGGAAGTCGTAAACTACCGGCTATTTTCATCAGACAGAAAAATGCCCGACAGCTACCATTCAATTTGCAGCGAAATGCTACTTTTGCAGTCTTAAAAAAGGAACAATGAGCGAAATAAAATTAACAACCGGCGAAATACATACTGCCAAAGGCATTATGAAATTTGAATTGTATGATGATGATGCGCCTATTGCAGCAGGCAATTTTAAAAAACTGGTGAGCGAAGGTTATTACAATGGTCTGAAATTTCACCGTGTTATTCCCGACTTTATGATCCAGGGCGGATGTCCTGATGGTACAGGTGCAGGCGGACCAGGCTATACCATTCCCTGCGAATTAACCGGCAGCAAACAATTTCATGATCGTGGTGTCATGTCGATGGCGCATCGTGGAAGAAATACAGGCGGCAGCCAGTTTTTCATTTGTCATAACCGCAACGGTGTAAAACATCTCGACCGTAATCATACCTGCTTTGGAAAAATTACTGAAGGTTTGGAAGTGATTGATGCGATTCGTGCAGGTGATGTGATGGAGAAAGTGATACTGACGTAGAACTTTATTGATTTATTTTTTGAAAGTCTTCTGCTAAGCAGGAGACTTTTTTGTTTGTTGATTTCATGATACTGCTCCAATAACCTGTCATCCCGACGAAGGAGGGATCTGCCAGGCTTTTGCACTACTGTCAACAGATCCCTCGTGCCTCGGGGTGACAGATAATTTCAACTTCACCGCCTTTGCTGGTCGCCTGACCAGCATACAACTTAGCAAATGAATCATACAACCTACTTCACCATCTCATCCATCCACCGCATGATCTCTGCTCCTTCTTCTGCTGTACAGGGGTTGGATGCATTGCCTGAAAAATAATTTACTACTTCTGCAATCATCGGTTGCTGTACATGCTGCAAACGTTCGAAATCGAAACGGATGGTTTCATTGTTGCGATGCAGTGTAATGCTGTTATCATTAAAGAAACTGAAACGGATAGAACCATTGTTGCCGATGATCACACATTCATCACATGCTTCTGCTGCTGTAAAACACCAGCTGCCGGTAAATACAATGCCATTTTTGAAAAGCACTTGCCCATTCACAAGATCAGGTACAGCATAATAACCACCCTGGTTTACTGCAAGTCCATTTACAGATGCAGCACCTCCAAACAGGTAATACAAAATATCCAACTGGTGTGGAGCAAGATCATGAAAGAGACCACCGCCTGCAATAGCAAGATCAAAACGCCACATGTATTTTTCATCACTTAACTCGGCAGCAGTTGGCGCCTGTTTGAAAAAATTCAATTGTACCAAACGTACCTCACCAATAGCTTTTTCTGCAAGCAGTGCTTTTACTTTTTGAAACAAAGGCCATTGCCTGCGGTAATGTGCCACTGTGAGTTTTACATTGGCAGTATTGGCAGCATCTGCCATGTTTACTGCAGCTGCATAGTTCAGCGTCATGGGTTTTTCTACATACACGGGCTTACCTGCTTTGATGGCTGCCAGTGCATACGCTTCATGCGACGAAGGTGGCGTAGCAATATAAATGGCATTTACTTCTGCATCGTTGATGAGTGCTTCTGCATCGCTGTACCAGCGTGGTACGTTGTGCCGCTTTGCATAGTCTGCTGCTTTGGCTGCATTGCGACGCATGACTGCTACGAGTTTGGAGCCGGGCACTTTGTTGAAGGCAGGTCCGCTCTTTACTTCGGTTACATCGCCGCAGCCGATAATTCCCCAGTTGATCATAAATATGCTTCTTCTGTATTATAACTGTTTTTGAAAGACGAAAGGTATTGCATTCCTTGAATGATGATGAGGATGAGAGTTTCTTTTGTTTGATTATTTGTTGCTGATGCTCATTAGAGCTGTCATCCCGACGTTAGGAGGGATCTGCCGGATAGCAGTACTACTATTGAACAGATCCCTCGTTCCTCTGGATGACAGGAAAACTTGTGCTTTGTTACTTTATTCAACTTCATCATTTAAAAACTTCCATTCCGGATTAAACGAATTGATGAGTTCTTCTTTTTTACTCCTTCGCCAGCCTTTCAATTCTTTTTCTCTTTCAATAGCGTGCTCTATTTCACCAAAACGCTCATAGTAAATCAGGAAGTAAGCATTGTACTTCCCTGCAAAACTCTTGTATGTAAACGGCTTCGCATGTTCGTGGTGCTGAACAAGTCTTGTATAAAGATCATTGGTTACACCAACGTAAAGAACCGTTTTGTTTTGATTGGTTGTGATGTATACGAAGTAATTGTGTGTTCCGATAGGTTTCATGCAGTTGAAAATAATACAAAAGATGAAAAGACTTGTCATCCCGACGAAGGAGGGATCTCAACTCTTGTACTGCTGATCAACAGATCCCTCGTTCCTCGGGATGACAGGATATTTGAGCAGCATCCCTATTCCCCAAACGTTAACAACGCATGCTGACTGGCGGTGAACACATCTCTGAAAACACGATTGATCTCCGATTGTTGTGAGGTGGCCGATAAACCGCAATAAGGATAAATGGCTGCTACATGCGTACGACAAAGCTTTACCAGTTGTCTGCTGACCTTACTGATCTGCTTTGTTGTTTTGCCCGATAACTTCTTTTGTTCACTTAACTCCTGCCACGATGCATCAGCAATGGTATAAAAGGCAGTTGCAACAGTAGCGATCTCCCGTTGTGCTTTTTGCACAGCATCCATTGCAACCTGTAACGAAGCATTACCTGCTTTTTGTTGTTTTTGTTTGATGATGGCAATTGCTTCATCCATAAAATGCCGGGCCATGCCCAATGTATTTACCGCCAATGTTGTTTCAGCAAAGGGCATAAAGGGATAGGTATAAACAAGATCGTTTAATGTTACATGCGCATGATCGATCAAGAAACTACGCTCCTCTTTCAGCTTTATTTTTTTTACACTGAAACTGCGGCTGGCTGTTGCCCGTAAACCCATCGCCTCCCAATCGTTGTACAGCTTTACTTCGCTCTTCTTAAAATAAAAGGAACGGATCATTACTGTGCCATCTTTATGCAAAACAGTCTTGCCGTTTTTTTCAATGATGCAGTTGGCGGTGAAATGTGTAAGATGCGGTGCGCCTGTTGCATATTTCCATTTGCCGGTTATCGTGTAACCATCTTTTGTTTGCGTGGCAATACCTGTTGCTGCACCGCTTCCACCCAGGCAAACATTTTTTGCATGGAAGAGTTTGCCTGTTTTCTCTTTATCTAAAAACCCTGCAAAGAAATTTGCACCTGCACAAAGTGTAACCGTCCAGCCAAGACTGCCATCGATGTATGCAAGCTGTTCTTCTAACCTTAATGCATCGGGTAAACTCAATGCAAGTCCGCCCTGCTCTTTTGGAATGAATAGCTTGAACCATTTCTTTTTGTAAATGATCTTTAACAACGCAGGTGTTAGTGCTGCTTGCTGTTCAGCCAATGCACATAAACGTTTCAGCCCGGCGATCTCTTTTTTATTCAACTGCAGTTGCATGTTTTGTTTGTTTGAGGGTTTTGTTCCAGTCGATATAACCAAGTACAGCAATGATGAATAAGAACAGTGTTAATGCTGCATACAACGGAAGCCCTTTGTACAACAATAACGGTATAGCAAATGCATTGCTGATGTTGAGCAAGATCCAGTTCTCAATTTTTCGTTTGGCGAGTAACCACATACCTGCCCATGCTGTGGCACTCACCCATGAATCGGCAAGCGGCACCGTAGAATCGGTAAAGTTTACCAGCACAGTATACAGCAATACAAAAGCTGCTACTACAATGGCGATAGTTGTTATCCAGTCACGCTTTGTTGCACGACTGATGGGCGGTGCTGCATGATCTTTTCGTTTTACCCACCACCACCATCCATAAATGCTCATGATGAAGTAATAAAGATTCAACGCACTCTCGGCATACAAACCTGCATCAAAAAAAATGTAAGTGGAAATAACCACGGCAATAATACCGCAGGGATAGAGTGCAATTTTATTGGCTCTTGCCAGCAATACTTCGGCAACGCCAAAGCCAACGCCTATCCATTCGAGTAAGGGAACTGCTTTCAGTTGCTGCAAAAATGTTTGCACCCATTCATGTATGTTCATCACTTGTTGTTTAAACACCCACGGGTATGCAATGGCAACTTGCTTTTCCTACGCCGGCATTACCCGGATCAGGTATGTGGGTATAATCTCAGCCCGCAGAAGTTGTTTGAATGATTTTCCTGAAACAACTTCTCAAGTATGGCACCCCATGAGTTGGGCAAAGATAAGGGATGCAGAGCCTTTTATTGCTGCTGAATACTGCTGTCATCCCGAAGCATGAGGGATCTGTTGGGTAATTATTTACTGATGATCTTATTTAGTATTTGCATTCTGATAATGCTTTCACCAAAATATTTCTCTTTTCTTTTTGCTTGTCCAAATAGGCAACCGTACTAATAGGTTGCGTAAAAAAGACCCCGAATCCGATATACAGCACGGATTCGGATTATGCCCTGATTAAGTTTTAGTACTACTGTAGTGAAGTACGGTTGTAATTGCACAATCACCCTGTGTGTTGCATCTTGATCAACTGATGAAATTTGTTTACCCCAGCCCTTGTTGTGTATACTGAGCGGAGCCGAATGTACCACCAACAAGGGATTTATATTCTGCTGCAATGCATGTGCCGTTGCTGATAACACGCAAAAGCGGCGGGCTTTAGAATTGCTAAACGCAGACCAGATCTGAAGCAGTTAATCTTTTCCGCATTAAAAATACTCCCGTTACAAACGCCCAAACAATTGCGAATACGAGGTAGATATTTAAAGCAACTTCATGCAGCCAGCCAATTTGAAATATTCCTGCCAATGCATCTCCTAAACAGGAAACACCTGTAACTATACTAACCCAGCCAACAATGTTGAATTTATTTTTATAAAGTTGATAGCCCGTAACGATCCACCATGTTGCTGCAAAACCCATCTCCAGCAAATTCCACAAACCATTATAAACCGCATCATTGATTAAACGAAAATCAGCCTTCAATATTTGTTGTTCGGCTACAGCAGCATGCTGAAACGCATCGATAATATTTGGCCATACCACAGCCAGAATAGAAGCACCGATACTGCCGATTAAAACATAAGCAAGACCGCAAAAAGTCACAAGGTTATTCCATGCTGTTTTTTCCTTCATCCAGTCGTGCAACAGGTAAATTACCGGAAGCAGTAAAAGATAATAGCCAAACATATCAAAGAGCATACTCCACCTTGCTGCAACAGTATTGGTACCGGCTGTTGTTAAAACGAGCACCGGATCTGCCATTGCCTCATTATTAAAATTAACAGCTACAAGTGTTGCAAGAATACATGCCAATGCAAGCAGCCCTGCTAACACAGTGATCACACCGATTGCTTTTTGTTCTTTTAGTAAGTTCATTTCTTTTTTCCGCAAACTTATTTGTGCAGTTAAACAAAAACCGGGGCTATTATAACCAAGTGTTAAAACAGAAGCATGAATTGTATACTTTGGAATTTAACCAACCTGCGAATGAAGGATTTTAATTCAGCTGCAATTCAGGCAGCACTCTAAAAGTATTTTCTCCAAGATGTTTTTCTTTTCCTTTTGCCCCGACGCTACGGTCGGGATGTAAACACTTGCCAATCCTTCAACTTCGCTCAGAAGAAACAAAAAGGCCCCGAATTCGATATACAACACGGATTCGGATTATGCCTTGATGAAGTTTTAGTACTACTGTAGTTAATAGCAGTAATACTTACACGATCATCCTAAGTGCTGCCTGTTGATCATTTGATGAATTTTGCTTTGCTGCTCAATACTGCTGTCATCCCGAAGCATGAGGGATCTGTTGGGATATTGCCGGGATGCATCTCACAATGACGTTTGTTTCCTACGGAGCGTCTTTGCGAGGGTGCTGGGTTTGTGGGTGGGTTTGCGCCGAAGCAATCTGGGATTGTTGATGCGGTTTTGTTCTATTGCTCAATAGAACGTCATCCCGAGGAACGAGGGATCTCTACCCTCTTTTACTGTTATTGTTTTAACAGGTTAATTGCAATGGTACAGTCTCGGGATGTAGAGATACCTCTCATCCCAAACACCCATCCAGTTGTACTTACTCCCTGCTAATACAGCGCAGATCCGGTTCAAGAAAACCAAATACAGCAATTCAGAGAACGCAAATTCCTGCTATCAAAAGAAAAAATCCCTTTTACAGTAGTAATTGATTTGTGGAGTTACGTCAAACAGTATTTTTTTGTTTAAAGAAACGGTATCGCAATCTGTTCACATCGTGAAAAGAGGGTTTCACATCGGCTATCGGCGGTTTCACATAATAGTTTTTTCGCTATTACTATTTGTACAGAACTTGAGTTGATCAACGATTGCCACCAAGGATACTTTGAATGGCACAAAGAGAATGATCCCTCGATAAAATATTGATGGACGCCGGTTAAGAAAATGATCAATCACAAACCATGATCGTAAAAATTCCAACACAACAAACAGCAACGTACAAAAGTGCACTTCTTTTCTCCTTTTACGCACCTTTTTTATTTGCATCCTGTTTTTTGATTGCAGAATTTTACAACACAAGGATTATTCATACGCATGCGCAGGTTTATGTTTAATTCTTTCATGGTTAATCGGGGGAGATTCTGTTGGGCAGTTAAAAGTACCACAGTATACTGTTGACCTGTTACAAAAACAGGAGACAGTATGCAATGACGAACCCCTGAAACAGCAGCATATGAAAGATAAATTACCTGCACAGATCAAAACACTGATCGATCAGGATCCCTCCCGGGATCATTCACTTCAACGGCTTGCCAGGCTGTTGCATGTTAGCAAAACCAAACTGATGCAACGGTTTAAAGTAGCCTATGGTACCAGCATTCATCAATATGTATTGAAAAAACGTTTGCAACGGGCAGCCATCCTGTTAAAACAAACAGACGACAAGATCACCGTCATTGCACGCAGCTGCGGGTTTACATCCGAAAAACATTTTATGATGCTGTTTAAAAAACAATACAAACGCACGGCGGGTGCTTACCGTGCACAATACGGTAACGCATAAGCGCCGTTGTTTTGAAACAACCCTGCTCTTTTACAAACCTTTTGTCTTTTTTGAAACCATTTATACCCTTTTTGAAACCTGTTTGATTTGCATTTTCTTTTTTTATGATGGAATTTTATACCGTAAACAAGGGGACATTTTTCATTCATCCATTTATGACTTATGAACCCTTCTGTTACAATACGTGTTTCCTGCTTTCTGTTGATTGCACTGTTTTTCTACACAGGTATCAGTAAGTTATTTCAGCATCACGTTTTTCTTTACAGTTTAAATAAAGCGGCACTCCTGCGTCATGGGGCAGCCGGCCTCAGCTATGTAATCCCCTTAACAGAACTGTTGGTTGCGCTGCTCCTTTTTTTCCCCCGCACTCAATCCTTCGGCTTGTACAGTTCCTTATTCCTGTTAACGCTGTTTACTGTTTACCTGGTTGCGATGCTGTTGTTTGTAAACGATCTGCCTTGCAGTTGCGGAGGCGTATTGAGCATGATGAGCTGGCAGCAGCATATATGGTTTAATCTTTTTTTCATTGCATGGAATAGTGTCGGTTTACATGCATTACGCAAAACCAGGCAATAAAAAATACTTCATTTCAACACCGGTGCGCAACGGAACTGAAGTGAGCAGGCGAAGCCGAAAACCTGTAAAAGAGTAGGCATTATTTTTTACTAAAAACAGTTTATTATGAAACAGTATTTAACCGGTTTCCTTTCAATTGTGCTTGCCGTTGTATTGTTTGCTTTTACCAATAAACAACCTGTGGCAAAAGCAAACAGCAGCACTTATTTCTGGTATGAATACGATGCCGTTAACGATCAGTTAGGTGCATTGCTCAACCCCAACAGCAGTATCCCGATTGCAAAGGAAGCTGTTGCAACGGATTGCCAGGATACCGATGATGTGGATTGTGTTCGGGCCTTTGAAGAAAACAACCGGGCCAACGAAATGCATCCACCTGCCGGGCTGGACCAGATCAAAAAAACAGAATAACCAAAAACAAGGAGCGGAGAACCGCTCCTTTTTCAATTGTCCTTAATAACCAGCACGGTTTTCTCCCGTGTGGCATAAACCAAATCAAAACCGAGCCTGTTGAGTGCTTTTTTAAATCCGTCGTAGGTATGTGTGTCAATCAGTGCTGCATCAACCACTACATCAATATTTCCCTCGTAGCCCGTTTCATCTTTAAAGGGTTGCTGCAATATTCCTTCTACCCATGCCTGCCATCTTCGGCTGAATGCTGCAAAAGGGCAATTGATCATGTACCGGTTCTTTGAATCAACCGGATGTTTAACCGAGCTTATCATCAATGAATCTGCTTTGACCCCTCCTTTTGTTTTGATACGATCAATGGTATCAAGCCTTATCAATACATAATGATTCACCATTCTTTTTTCCATTGTGATCGTGATGTTGAAGTAGCGCTGAATATCGGTCAGCATATATTCATAGGCTTTGTCCTTCCTTTCCTGCGGAAGCATCAGGTAGTAATTGTATTTGTGCTGCTGATCCCATGTGGTTGTACTAACGGATGCAGGACGACGGAACTTTTCGGGTTGCTTTACTTCCAGTATCACCGTATCCACCGGTTTGAATTTTATGTTGTGTAGACCTTCCATGGCCGTTTGAGCAAGCCCCGTAATTTTTGCGCCTTCTTCTGTCAGAAAGAAGCGGTTGTTTTTTATAACGCCGTAATCGTTGTTTCTGTTGGCACCGGGCACTGTTTGTGTGATGGTTGAATAGTAGAAAAAATCACGGAGACTGTTTAACGAATCCTTTTTAGTTGGCAGGTTTTCCAGGCCATACAGATCGGGTTTGTTACCACTCAGAAAGGCAGCAATATGTTCTTCGGTTGCATTGCTGCCAAACGTAATGTACTGTACCACCAGGTTTTTATCAAGCCACACATGCCAGGGTACAAACGCACGGGGAAATAGCTTTGATAATACCGTGTCGCCTGAAACAAAAGGAACCCCCGGCATTTGAATGGCTTTGCGTTTTGCAAAGAACGCTTTTGTTGCTGCTTCACTTTCAATGTTCACCGCAATGAACTGCAGCCTGCCTGCAAATTTTTTCTGTAGGCTGTCGATCGTTGGCAACGCCTTGATGCATGCTTCACAATAGTAACCCCACATATCCAAAATAATAAGATCGGCATTAAAGCCAGACAGCTTCATTTCTTTTTTGGGATAGTTGTAGATATTCTTCAGCAAAATATCAGGGCATTTTTCGCCAATGGTAATTGCCTGTGCAAAACCTCCTGCACTGTATAACAGCAGTGCAATGATTAAACAATACTTTTTCATTCGTAGCCGGGGTTTTGTGTGAGAAATGCGTTGCGGAGTAATTCGTTTTGCGGTATAGGATACCACTGTGCTGTACTTTTCCAACCGGGTTTTTCGGCCTGCATCACTTCATCAATACGACCGGTGCGTTTAAGATCGAACCAGCGGTGCCCCCACTCTGTAAACAGTTCTGTTCGTCTCTCTTTTTCAATTGCAAGTAACAGCTGTTCTTTACTTAGGTTGTTGGTAGCCGTTAGACCGGCACGCAATCGGATACTGTTCATATCGGCCGTTGCTTCAACAAGCTTATCCTGTTTTGCTCTTGCTTCGGCACGGATCAGCAACAGTTCTGCAACACGTATCACAACAGCTGCTTCCGTAACAGGTGTTGCCAGCCTTGCTTTGTATTTGTTCGGGTACACATAAGTGAAACCTGAAACCGTATTACTTTTTGTCCATGCTGTTTTACGTTGATCGTTTGGTTCAAATGCATTGAGTAAACTGTTGCTGAGTGCATAGGCAGGTCGCACCGTTGCTGATGCCGGAACAAAAGCTGCACCCTCGGCCGTATTGCCCTGGTCTTTTGGTAAATGCCAGATGGTTTCTGTTGATGTGTTTGTAAATACATTGTTGAGATTAGCAGCAAGCGAATAAGTATTGGCATCAATCACCAGCGCTGCTTTTTTTTCTGCTTCTGCATAGTTACCCGCCAGCAGGTAATACCTTGCCAGCAAAGCAGCAGCCGTTGCTTTTACGGGTTTTGCTTTTACTCCTGTAAGTGGAAGATGATCGTATGCATCGGCAGCATCGGTAAGCATCTGCTCCAGCACTTTTGCAGAAGCCGTGCGTGGCAGCACCGCATTTGTTTCATAACTGGTAGTAAGCACCAGCGGCACATCGTTAAACAACTGTACAAGAAAACTATACAGCAAACTGCGGATAAGTTTTGCTTCAGCCATCGCCCTGTTTTTAAATGCAGCAGATAAAGACGCTGTTTCCAGTTGCTCAATAATGCTGTTGCAATGGTAGATGTATTTGTAAGCAGCCGACCATAAACGGGTATTGATACCTGTACCGTTAGTTGCCGGAATACTGTTTGTATAAAACGGATCAAGATCGGCCGACGGCGATGTGTTGTATAACTCATCGGCCGAAAGGGCGGGATAAATGGAGAGGCCGCCATTTGTTATGCTTAATGTGGTGGCTGTAAGCTGTGCATATAAACCGGTAAGTGCTGCTTCGGCAGAACGCTCATCGGAAAAGATACGCTGTGCCTGCACCTGTGTTTCAGGTACAGGAATGCGCACAAACTTTTCGCATGCTGTAACAAAAACAGCGAAGCAAAAAATGAGGATGTAGTTGTTTATGGATTGCATATTGTTTTATTTAAAAGCTGAATTGAATACCGCCTGTTACCGTGCGTAAAGGAGGCAATACAAAGAAGTTCTGGTTTTCGGGATCGGCACCAGCATAACGGGTGATGCTGAACAGGTTTTGTGCCGACAGTTGAATACTGAGTGCCTGCAGTTTCATCTTCGCAGCGATTGCCTGCGGTAATGACCAGGAACAAGCCAGGTTTTTTAAACGAATGAATGAGGCATCAGAAAAGATGGCATTGGAAGCCGCCAGCTGTGTAACAGCTGCGATGTATGCAGTGCTGTTTGTTGTAGTGGTATAACGCTGAATGGTTGCAATATCCCCCGGCTTTTGCCAACGGTCGAGTACCAGCAGGGGTTGGTTAAACATACCACGGCCGGGAATAGTGGCAGCCTGTGTGGCAAGATAGTTACGCCCCTGCTGTTTACGGAACTCCACAAAACAGGAAAACCGAAACTGCCCGATACTGACGCTGTTGCCCACACCACCATAAAAAACCGGGTCGGTATTACCCAGCAACTGGTAATCGGATGTATTCAATAGTCCGTTTGAATCAAGATCCTGGTAGGAATAAATACCGGTGGCCGGATCAACACCTAGATACCGGAAGCCATAGATAACAGAGAGCGACTGCCCTACCCTGTAATTATTGCGGTAAGGCGATGCATCAAGACCGGGAAATGCCAGCAGTTTGTTTTGCGGCAAGGTCATGTTCACTGTTGTTGACCAGCTGATCTTTGCTGTTTGTATGTTTTGTGAAGTGAACAGGAACTCCCAACCCGTATTCTGCACCAGAGCATCCCAATTGCGGAGAACAGAAGAAAAACCGGTAATGGCAGGCAGCGAATAGTTAACAAGGCGGTTGCCACTCCTGTTCTGAAACCAGGCAACTGAAAAAAAGAGTTGATCGTTAAAGAAACCCAGTTCAAGTGCTGTTTCAAATTTTTTATTGACCTCCCAGCCATAGTTCGGGTTAAACAGGCGTGATGGCTGCAGGCCGTTTGCATTCAGATAGGTAAGCGCTGTGTTTTGCCAGGTATCGAGGTAACGGTAATCACCCACCTGGTCGCTGCCCGTAATACCATAACTGCTGCGCCATTTACCAAAGCTTAAGATGGATTGGTTTTGCAGGAATTTTTCTTTTGAAAAGATCCAGCCAAAACCAATGGCGCCAAAATTGCCAAAACGGTTTCCCGGACCAAAACGGCTCGAGCCATCACGACGGGCAGAAAGGTTAAGCAAGTACCTGTTGTTGAGCTGCATGGTCAGCCTTGTAAACAGGGCCGTGTAGCGGTAGCGGTTTTCGCTGTTGGAACCAATAAGCAATGGTGCGGCCGCCATGGAAGCCAGCAACAGATCAGAGCTGTAGTTGAGCCCGTTTACCGATTCTGTTTCGGCGGCATTTTGCTGTGCCGTGGCACCAAGCAACCCTGTAAAACGCAGCTGTTTCCATTTTCGTTGGTACTCGAGTTGTGGTTCAATAATAAAGCCACCCATTCGGTTACCGGCAAAATTGGAAAAAGGTAAAGAAGAAGAAGCCGGGTCAAGCGAAGCCGCCGGATGCAGGGAACGTTCGTTGCTGCGGAACAGATTGTAACCCGTATTGAGTTTAAAGCTCAGTGCCTTTGTAAGAACCAGCGATAAGAGCAGCCCCGTGTTGAGGTTTTCGTTGATGGCTTTGTACGAACGTAACTGTTCGGCTAAAGGGTTGGCGAAAGACACACCTCCCTCCGACCATTTAAGATTGCCCTGCGCATCATAAAGGGCAGGAAAATTGGGCGGCAGGTTAATATAGGTAGAAAGATCGGTCTTGATGGAATTGTTGACTGCCGCTGCATAAGATGCCGTAAACGTAAGAGAGAGTTTTTGCGAAGGGGCATTGTGCGTGAGTTTGATATTGGCCGATGCCCTGCTGGCCGCAAAGCTGCCCGGGAAAACAGCCGTCTCCCTGTTAAAACCCGTGCCCAGCAAAAAGCGGGTGTTGCTGTTACCGCCCGACAAGGATAACTGGATATTGGAATTGCTGGCGCTGTTGCCGATAAAATCGTTTACAAAATTGCGGTAACGGCTGGTATCCCATAAAAGCAGGTCGGGGGCATTTGCTATGGTGGGTGCAATACCATCGTTGGCAAAAGCTTCCCTGCGCATCTGCAGATATTGTTGGGTGTTGAGCAGCTCTGCTTTGGTAGCGATGCGTGAAATGCCGGTATAGGCATTTACCGTAAACAATGTGCGGCCGGGTTTTGCCTGTTTGGTAGTAATGAGAACCACACCGTTGGCTCCCCTGCTGCCATAAATGGCAGTGGCATCAGCATCTTTGAGAATGTCGATGCGTTCAATATCGGCAGGGTTAATAAGCGCAAAAGGGCTCAGCCCTCCCTGCGATGCAGAACGTGGGTTATTGGCCGAAGATCGCAACTGGCTCACCACTTCGTTGCCGGGCGAAAAAGGAATACCATCAATGATAAAGAGCGGATCGTTACCGGAAGCAGACGACTCCAAAGAAGTGCGGCCACGTATCTCTATTTTGATGGCCGCACCGGGAGCACCGCTGCTCTGTGTAACCACAAGCCCCGGCACCCTGCCATGCAGGGCGGCCAGGGGGTTCAACAGGGGTTGTGTTGCTAACTGTGCCGTTGTTATGGTTGCAACGTTCCCCGTATTAAACCGTTTTGTGCTGGTTCCATAGGCAATAATGACGGTTTCATCTAACTGGGTTACTTTACGTTTGAGGATGACCGTTATAAGACCCCGCATGTTGTTTGGCTCAACAGCCGTTTGATAACCGATGGCTGATACAATGATTGAATCATTGAGTTTTGTGTTGGGAAGCGTGAACTCCCCTTTTGCATTGGCTACGGTGGAAATAGTTGTACCTTTTAGGATAATGGTGGCGGCTGAAACGGGGTTGCCTTCTTCGTTAATAACATTTCCTTTGATGGTGATTTGCTGGCAGTTGCTTAGCAATGGGCAAAGCAGTGCCAGGCAATAAATGAGTTGTTTCATTTTTGCGAAAGAATTTGAGCCTCCCTCCAACTCCCTCCAAAGGAGGGAGAGTAAGACGCTCCGCAAGGAGCGTCTGTCCTTTTAGAGGGAGCGGTTAAGAAATATGGTTTGTGGGAATGTTTGTAAGACTGGAAGGGCCGCTATGCTAAAGCAAAGCAGGATAGTTTGTAAGTAGTGGTATTACCCATGATCTTGGGGCTTCACACAGAATTTCGTTTGCAGTAAGTAAAAAGCGTTGTGCCGGTGTTGAACTCTCATGCTTTATGGTTTAGGTGCGCTTGAAAGTCTCGATATGCAATAAGAAGAGTTAACTGATTTTTTGTACAAGTAATACTGTGATACAAAATATAAAAACAGGCGTGGTAACTCAGCTTACCGCCTTGAGGCCCTAGGAAGCCTGCACACGTATAAGAGAGCCCACGCCGTAACGTGGGCATCCACTTATCATCCCGTGTGCGTCGAAATTTCCTAGGTTTCAAGACGAGAATCCAAGCGAATGCATCAATTAGTTAATTGAAGAAACGCAATATTAAAACTAAGATAGGGAAATTATTAACTGTAGCATTATAATACCACGATTTTTTTTATCGATTCATTCACCTTTCATGTTAAAGCTTTTTTATGAGTGAAAAAATTAAAGGTGACTTCCGTGAAAAAATTGGCAAAAATCTTAAGAATCTAATTGAAGAAAGAGAAAAAGAAAATACGCTTCGAAAATTAGATGCTTCTATTGGTAAAGATCATAGCTGGTTAGGAAAAGTTTTTAAAGGCCAACAGAATTTTACTATTGATTCACTTGCTGATATTTTAATTCAATTTAAAATACAGCCGAAAGAGTTATTTGATTTTGTATTGGAGTTTGACAGCAAAAAGAAAAAGAGTTAAGAGAGTAAGAAGTAATTGACAACGGCATAATTTGTTAATATAAAAAAAGCACTATATTAGTGCTGCCCAGCATTGTGAAACTGCTACCGTGAACACCGGAAAGCCAGAGCTAACCCACTCCACGCTATACCCCGGAATATATTTTTGATTGCTGCGCAAGAAGAAATACATGATAATACGCCGGGATACTTTAATTATTTATTGATTTTTTTAGCGAATAACCAGGAGTAAACGTTTAGAGCGTTTATACTCAATAAACTTAAATGTATTTGAGTGCAAATAATTAAAAAGTATGACTGCTTACTATTGATATCAATAGTGAAATTAAATTGGTTACGACAATTAATGTATTATCAGCTATGCAATTAAACAGCAACTAAACTGAAAATTCATATGGCACTATCAACTTCGTATCTAGTAACGACAAAAAACTTTGACGCAATATTTACTGCCCTACTCTCTGCAAAAGCTCCATCGAGTTTGTCGACTGGATTTCTCAAGACATTAGGATTTACAAGCAGCAATGATTCTTTATACATAAGGTTATTCAAGGATTTAGGGCTAATAGACCAATCCAATGCTCCAACCGAAAAATACTTTAGATTTCTTGACCAAGCAGAATCCAGAAAAGTTATGGCAGAATGTGTCGAAGAAGCCTATTCTGATTTATTTGCAATTAATAAAAAAGCATATGAATTAACTGAGACAGAAGTAAAAAATAAATTTAAAACACTGACACAAGGGTCCAAAGAAGACAATATTCTTGCATTAATGGCAAAAACTTTTAAAGCTTTAGCAGATTATGCAGACTGGAGTAAACCAATTCAGCCAACTTCTAAGACTACCACAGCAGCAGAGAAAAAGGAAGAGAAGCATTCTGAACCACCAAAAGAAACAGTTATAAAACATGTGCCTTTGAATGATGGAAACGATAAACCTAGTCTTCATTACAACATTCAAATACATTTACCAGAAACGAGGGACACAGCCGTTTATGACGCAATATTTAAAAGTTTAAAAGAACATTTGTTTTAATGGACAGTTATTATTCATTCGTATTTAAGGGGCTTCTTACAGAAGACGCATTAGATAAAGCGGGAAGGAAAAGCAAAACGCATTTTTCTGAAGAAGATGCAAAGTTGTTGGCTTCAACACTTGCAATAGATGAAATGGATGACACCTTTGTAACACGGTCAAAAAAAATGGCTGTAGTGTATACTGCAATAGCAGCTTTTGAAAATTCTGTCAGAGCATTCATAGAAAAGAAGTTGTTAGAAGAGGTTGGAGAAAATTGGTGGACAACGTCAGTCGATGAAGGTATAAGAAAAAAAGCAGAAGGAAGAATGGAGGACGAAAAGAAAATAAGATGGCATACTCCAAGAGGACTTAGTCCCATCAACTATACTGAGATGAAGCATCTAACAGATACAATCAGGAGGAATTGGAAACTATTCGAACCTCACTTAATTACTTTTGATTGGGCAGCTACAATACTCGACACAGTGGAACGGTCAAGAAATGTTATAATGCATAGTGGAGACCTTGGTAACCGAGACATTGAGAGAATAGGCTCACACATTCGAGATTGGATAAGACAAGTTGGAGCATAGAAATAATAGTGCATCTGCTATCATTGCATTGACGATATAGCGAAGTAATGAACTGTTCTTGTTTTAATGGCGGGAACTACTGGCAATGTACTTTTTGATTCTTTACAATTGTTCAGCTTAAATTCTTTTAATATTATGCTAAGATAATTACACAGCTTCATGTCGAAATATGTATAGCGCCAACTTTAAACAAGTACTATTAAAAACAGAATAATAAAAAAAGATTAAAATTATGGGGCAGATGAGTGGTCGGAATGCTACGTTTAGCTACAATGAACTGTTTAGGAATTACGCTAAACAGGAAAGGCAATACCAATTTCCAAATTATTCGTAAGAATTAATGAGGAAGCTGTTATCAACAGCGCACATGCTGTTGGGAGTCTGAACTTGATACTGAGAAGAGACGGCTTGAACATAGTTATTATGTTTAGAGTTGTTAAAGCAAAGGTAGCAATTTCTATACCTGAATAGAGTAGCGTTGCCTACCTCCACAAGAGGGAAGCTTCGAGGTTGAATAAACCTGAGCATGTACATTCCAAACCTGCTACGTAACCTGCCCCTGTTTTTATTATGCAAGAGATAGAAGAATGGTTTAAAACAAAGAAGTATCCACATATCGGAATGCCGATTAGAGTCAAACACTATAATCGAGTGAAACAGTATGTTGAGAACCCTACTAAAATTAGGAAGCATAGTTTTCTACCCTTCATTCATAAAACTATAGTAAAAAGAAAGTTTAGAGCCGACAAGAAGGCACTTGTAAAAAACCCATCAAAGAAAAGAAGACGAATTAAACAGAAGCCAAAAATTAGGGACACTTTTTTTGCGTCTCATTTAGATGCGATGGTATTTTCAAAATACAACCAATTACTTAGTTGCGCATACGAGCAAGTAATTGAAAAAGAGAGGTTCAATGAATCTATTGTTGCGTATCGAAAAATAGCCTTAGAGCCTGGAAAAGAGGGTAATAAATGCAATATCGACTTTGCCAAAAGTGCTTTTGAATATATTCTCACTAATAAGCACAAAACACTCTCTGTAATCATTGCCGACGTAACATCTTTTTTTGACAATTTGAACCATAATATTTTAAAAAAACAATGGGCAAAAGTCTTAAATAAAATCACTCTTCCGCCAGATCATTACAACGTTTTTAAAGCTTTAACAAGAATTAAGTATGTAGAATCCCAACAGCTTTTTGATGCATATGACCAAACAATGTTGGTAGAGAAAGGCATACCTAATTCGCCAATAAAAAAGACATATGTTAGAAAAAAAATTAACGGAACAAAATATTTTAAAGAAAAAAATGCAATAGCATATTGTGACAAAGTTGAGTTTATCAAAAAGAATCTAAATCTGGTAATATCAAAAAACAACAAAACAGGAATACCTCAAGGGAGCCCGATAAGTGCTACGTTGGCCAACATATATATGATTGATTTTGACAGATTAATTTTTGAAGCTGTAAAGAATGTTGGAGGTTTTTATCAACGTTATAGTGATGACTTGATTGTCGTATGCGAACGGCAGCATGAAACTGGACTTATTAAAACATTAAGAGCTACAATAAAAAGCGAAGTTACTAGACTCGAAATACAACCAGAAAAAACAAAACTATATCATTTTGAAAATCATAATGACATTTTTAAGGGGTTTGAAGTAAATGAATTTACAAAGGAGGTATATATAAAGAAACCGTTGGAATATTTAGGATTTGTATTTGATGGGCAACATGTGCTAATTAAACCTTCTGGATTTTCAAAATTCTACAGATCAATGAAAGGAGCTTTTAGTAGAGCGGAGTCATTTGCATTACATAGTAAAAATCCTGACAGAAGGATATTTAAGTCCAAGCTATTCAGGCGATTTACTTATAAGGGAGCTAATAGGAGCATAAAGTTTCGACCATTGGCTGGAAATCCAAAACAGTACGTCAAAACAAAAGAGTACAACTGGGGAAATTATTTAAGCTATATCAATAAAGCTGATCAGAAAATGCTTAATATAAATGGCATGAATTTAATTAAAAGGCAAAGTAGACGTTTCTGGGGAAGGTTCAATAAATTAATGAAAGCACATGAAAGTAACTTAAGATGAAACTAATGGCCAGATTCATGTATGCACTAACAAGTTTTAAACGATAATCAAATAAACTATACTTATGGAATTTGCTCTACTCCTACTTCTTATTGCCTTCGTTCTTTTATTATTCCAGCTTAAAAAAGCTAACAAAGAAAAAAAGGAAGCATTAGACTCTTTAAATAAAAAACAATCTGAAGTCAGTACGCTTACTACATTATGCGCCAACCATGAACAAAAAATAAATCAGCTGGTGAAATATGAAGGACTGGTTGATGTGGAAGAAAAAGCAAACGAAATGCTTTCAAGTGCACATACCGAAGCTGACAGCCTAATACTACAGGCAAAAGAAGAACTGGAAGATGCAAAGGAAGAGGCTTCAGGCATCAGAAGAGAAGCAAACAGCAAAGCAACTGAATTGAAAGATAAAGCCAGTGCTATTCTAAATTCTGCAAATAACGAATCTGTAAAAATCGTTGCGGATGCAAATTCAAAAGCCGAACAAATTGCCGGTGATGCATATAAAGCTTTGCAAAAAGCAAATGAGCTGGAAGGCACCATTAAGGCCATGCAAAACATTATTGAGGGCTATGGCGATAAATATCTCGTGCCTACCTATAGCCTGCTTGATGAATTAGCTGAAGAGTTTGGCCACCTGGAAGCAGGTGAAATGCTAAAGAAGGCAAGACAGCTTTCAACAAAAATGACGGAGAACGGAACAGGTGCCAAATGCGATTATGTTGAGGCAAACCGTAAAGAAATCGCTATCCGATTTGTACTGGATGCTTTTAACGGAAAAGTTGACAGCATTTTATCGAAGGTTAAAAAGGATAATTACGGAACACTACAGCAAAAAATAAAAGATGCTTACCAGCTTGTTAACTATAACGGTACTGCTTTTCGAAATGCAGCGATTACAGAAGCTTATTTAAATGCAAGACTGGATGAATTAAAATGGGCTGTTGTAGCACAGGAATTAAAATGGCAGGAACAGGAGGAGCAACGAAGAATTAAAGAACAAATTCGTGAAGAAGAAAAAGCCCGCAGGGAATTTGAAAGAGCCATGAAGGAAGCGCAGAAAGAAGAAGAAACATTGAAGAAGCTGATTGAAAAAGCACAAAGCGAGGTTGCAAAAGCAAATGAAGAGCAAAAAGAAAAATTTGAATTGCAACTTTTACAACTTGAAGAAAAACTAAAGGCTGCTGAAGAGAAGAACCAACGGGCAATGTCGATGGCGCAGCAAACAAAATCAGGCAATGTGTACATTATTTCAAATATTGGTTCTTTTGGAGAAGATGTATTTAAAATTGGTATGACGAGAAGGCTTGAACCTTTAGACAGGATTCGTGAACTTGGAGATGCAAGTGTACCATTTGAATTTGATGTTCATTCGATGATCTTCAGTGAAGATGCTCCAGGTTTAGAAAGACAACTGCATAAACTTTTCTTAAAAATGCAAATGAACAAGATCAATCCCCGGAAAGAGTTTTTTAAAGTGACGCTTACTGATATAAAAGATGAGATTGAAAAAATGGGCCTGAATCCAAAATGGACTATGGCAGCAGAGGCTAAACAATACAGAGAAAGTTTAGCACTTGAAGAGGCCATGAAGAAAGATGTTAAGCTTCAGGAGGAATGGGTAGAAAATCAATTGAAAATTGATCCTGTAAGTGTTGAGGAATTTGAAGAAACGAGTAGTAATTAGAGATTAGCTAATACATATTTTTTTCTCAGAAACGTCTCCCGGAGGGGACGTTTCGTAACAAGATAGCCCGGCTCCAATTATAGCAGGCCTCTGTATTTTGCAAACCCACCAACAGCCATACAGGTATAACAGGTGGCGGTGCTGCAGTGCTTTACGTTCGTGAAAAGATTAAGTGATGTATGGTGGTTATATGATTACGGGACCCATTGCATTAGACCAGGAGGATGAGGTATCGTTCTATTGCGCTTTTGTTTTTAACTTCATCATCTGTAATTTTTAAAGTTTTGCTTTGGAAGAGAGAATGTTTCATACAAACAACTGCCTTACCTGTGATAAGCCACTCGAGGGAAACCGGCGCAAAAAATTTTGTGACACTGCCTGCCGGTTAAGCTACAGCCGGCAAATGAAAATGCTGCAGGATGACCAGACCAAGAATATCCTATTAACACTCCGCAAAAACAGTTCGGTTTTAAAGAATTTGCTTGGTAAGTCAACCAGTGAAGTGATTGTAAATAAAAACGAATTGCAGGAAGCGGGTTTTCGTTTTAATTATATCACTGATTCAGCAACTACAAAAAAAGGGAGTACTGCTTATTTCTGTTATGGCTATGCCTATTTTATCCTGGAGCATGAACAGTACGTTATTATGAGGCGAAAAGATGTGCCTGTATAACCTTATCTCTCCCCCAGCATTTACGGGATGCCAGGGCTGTAGCAATGAGGTAGTGCATCGCCATCCTCAAGCTTACACCCTGTTTAATCAATTGCCCCTCCGGAAGCAGGCGGATCTGTTTTTTCCATTGCCGCAATTTGTGTCATGACTGCGTGCACCATTTTATTGCAGTACAGCAGATTGAATTCATAGATGTCGGCGGCGGTATATGTTTTTTCTATTTCTTTCCGCAGCAGGGCTTTGGCCCTGTTGAGCCGCACTTTGATGTTGGAAGGGCTGGCGTGCATAATGTGGCCCGTTTCCGCCACCGTTAAGCCGGTGAGTTCATGAAGCGTAAAGGCGATCCTGTAATTGTGTGGAAGTTGTTGAAGAGCTGTTTCAATGATGGTATTCAATTCCCGCTTGATAACGGTATTGCTGTTGTCGCTATGATTGTTTTGCAGAAACATAAAGTTTGCATTATCGGGTAGTAATTCGGTTGGCTGTTCTTTTTGGTAGCTGAACTTAGCTGCTTTCCGATGACAGTGATTCAGCATGATCCTGATGAGCCATGTTTTAAAAGAAGAGCGTCCGGCAAATTGTGCAAGATGTGTGTAAGCGCTGATAAAGGATTCCTGCATCAGGTCTTCTGTATCCTGGTGGTTGAAACCATAGCTTCTGCCAACCTTGTATAAATAGGGGTTATACCGACGGATGATCAGTTCAAACATAGCTGTGTTGCCTTTTACTATTTCGCCTATCACATCGGTATCGTCAAATTGCTGAACGCTGTTTCTAAGTTTATCAAGAGGCATTTCTTTCTGTTTACAGTAATGGTAGTACAAAGTTACATAGCGGTTGTACAAAGGCAACTCAGGATAGCTGCACCTGCCTGGCTGCGACAGTTCCGGTTTTCGCTGCACCCATGATGTTTGCCATTTTTACAAATGAATAGGCACCGATGGCCATTACGAGGTCACGTACAGCTACATCGAGGTACTCTTTACTTGCGAGCAGCGAAAATGCAATTAAGGAAAGCCAGGCCATTACAACATAACCTCCTACTGTTGGTTTTAACAGAACAATTACCCCCGCTGCAATTTCAACTACGCCGATCATCATCATAAATGTGTGTGGTGAAAAAGGGAGTACCTCTGCGAGTGCAGGGTTGAGGTATTGCTCCCAGTTGGCGAGCAGGTTGGTGAACTTATCGAGCCCGGCCACAATTGGTACAATGCCATAGGTAAGTTTGAGCATACTGTAAACCGATCTTAGTTTTTGCGATGTGTGTGTTGTTTCCATGTTACTTGTTTTTTCTGTTTAAAAAACTGTTCTGAAACAACAGAGCCCGTGAGTATCGAAAAGGTTACAGTGACCGTGTTTTTTTTGAAGCTGTGCGTCATTTTTGTGCAGGAGACATGCTGGAGAAAAAGTAACGGTAACGCACAACTTTCAGACCTGCTTCCCTAGGTGGTTGAACATTCCTGCTTTTTATACTTGCGTCCTGTACCCAGGACTTTGGATTTTTTTGAGCCTTGTTCCTACTCTCTCTTTCCTTTAGTTGGGAATAAACACTTCGAGTGTACAGCCCTCTCCCGGTGCAGAAGTGAGGTTTATTTTCCCGGCATAAAATTCAACACGGCTGCTGATGCTTTTTTTATCAGAAACGTCTCCCGCAGGGGACGTTTCGTAACAGGGTTTTTCATCGTCCCGGACCTCTTCATTGCATGAGCCCCCGGCGGAAATTGAATGTTTCTTAAAATAAACTATTTTGCTCTTCATTATATGTGCTGGCTGCAGAAAAATATCACCGTCATTATTGCCGGAAATGATTTACCGGATCAAAACAATAAAAACCATGAAGCAACTGTTTTTCTTTACCTGTTTTAGTTTACTGGCTGCATTTGGCCGTTCTCAGAATGTTGATTCACTTCTTGCAGAGCCACAAGCAATAGAACTCACTATTTCAACGCCGCAGCCACGACTGCATGAAACATTTCAGATTTCGATTGACATCAATCATTTGCGTGCAAACATTTTTAAATCATTAGCAGGAAAACTGCAGCTTAGTACCGATATCGGCACTACCGATAACAGTGAGCTAACCATGAATGTTACCGCCATCAATAAAGGAAAGAACGAAATAGGACCGCTGGAATTTTATCTTGATAAAACGAAATACACTACAAATAAAATAAACTTTGAAGTAGTTGATGCGTTACCCAACGTTGATAAAGGTATCTGGTTCAGAAAAGTAAGAACGGGTGAATCGACTTTTTGCATCATCATTGAACAACGTATTCCTGCTGCTACTAAAACAACAAAGCTTTCGGACAACTCCATCACTTTTACTACAGAGCCGGTGAATAGTGAGATCGTGAAATTTAAAGACAGTTATTCAATTCCGGGTTTAAGCAGTAGCAACTCCCGTACAAGTACAAATTTCAGCAGCATTACTGTTAATGGAAAAGAGTTACAGTTTATGTATGGTTATTCTGTTTATCATTTTATCATTGAAGACAAAAATGCAGGAATAAAGATTAAAAAAGAGGTGCTTGAAAACCTGCCAAGAGATTATGTGTTTGAAGAAATAATTGTACAATAGAATTAACACTTCAACACGGCTGCTGCTTAATGTACAGGCAGCCTTCACTACAATTTTTATGAAAAAAAGAATACGCATTTACCTGTTTGCTGTAGTTGTGTGCTTCATTATTGGTAAAACTGGATATAGCCAGGAACATAATAAACAACTTATAGTTGGCACATGGGAGTTTAAACGAATTGAATTTTTAAGAGTATTTGATGATTCGGTAGCTATGAAAGAAAAAGGCGTAGGTATGATCACAACATTTATTGATTCAGTAAACTTTATTGTTCGGCTTAAAACAGCAAAGGGAACGGTGATGATTGACAGTGGCAGGTACCGTATCAGTGCTAATGGCAGCATGATACAGCAGGAAGATTCGGAAGCTGTGATCGTTACATTAAATGAAACTGAACTTGTTTTTAGAGTAGAAGGCGTGTTTGTACTTTATTATGTGCGAAGGAAAAAAGAGGTGGAATGAAGCTGAAAGCAACATACCATCTAGTCCAGGCATATAAGGTCTTTAACATTCAGAAGCCTGGCGCAAGAATGAGGCGGAGAAAATAAGCGTTGCCTTATTGTGCCTGAAATTTAGAGTTTTAGAAAGTATGCTGTTTTACGTCAACCAGGTACCTGGCACTAGTCGGTCCGGTTAGTTTAAGATAACATCTCTTCTTGCATCATTAATTCGCAGATTAAATGCTGCAAAACAAGCTCAGATATTACACATCCTTTGTCTTGGATAAAAACTCTTTAATCGCAGCATGGTACACACGCTGTCCTTTCTTTAGTCGCTGGGCATAAGCAGCCTTCTTTACCGGGTCATGCAAAATACCTTGCGCATAAGCCACCGCTTCCGCAAAAAGGCTCCGCTTTGTTATTTGTAATGTACTGGGCTTTACGTTGCTCATATCGGGGTAAGCAGTCACCACAGTTTTAGTACCGTATCGTTTCACCACCAGTTGCTTTCCAAGCTGCCCTCGTAATTGGCGCAGCAGCACGTTGTTATTGGTTCTTGCCATAAGTCAGCGTTTAGTAGCTTAAAGTTACTCATTCACCTGCGCAAATGCAAGCATCCTCCGTTCATCCTTCGTTCATCTTCCGTTGTCAACAGCAGTAATACACCCGTTTTAACTCCATCAAAAGCCATCATACCCTTTACCTCAGCCATAACCTACCCCATCCTAAACCCAGCAGTTCCATCCTCCCTCGGGAAGACAACTATATTCAGCAGATGTCAGTTGTCATCCGCTTTTCCCCTTGCCTGTTGCAAATTGCCTATTGCCAATTGTCTTTCACTTGGCTTTTGTTTTTTGTCTTTTGCCTTCCCGGATGAAACTTGTCAGACGGGGGTTTTCCTCCATGAACCATGAACTATGAACCATGAACTACAACCTCTCCCTGAAATCAAGATCGTTTGCTTTCAACGTCTCCTTAGCAATATCATATCCGGCGTCGGCATGTCTTATCACACCCATTCCCGGATCGTTGCGGAGTACACGTTTCAAACGTTGTTCAGCATCATCAGTACCATCGGCAACAATCACCATACCGGCGTGGATGCTGTAACCCATACCCACACCACCACCATGATGCAGGCTTACCCAACTGGCGCCGCCTGCGGTGTTTACGAGTGCGTTGAGGATGGGCCAATCGGCAACAGCATCGCTGCCATCGAGCATGCTTTCGGTTTCACGGTTGGGGCTTGCCACCGAACCTGTATCTAAATGATCACGACCAATAACAATGGGCGCTTTTACTTTGCCGGTGCGTACGAGTTCGTTAAAGGCAAGACCTGCCTTTTCCCGTTCGCCCTGGCCCAGCCAGCAGATGCGTGCAGGTAATCCCTGGAAAGCAATTTTTTCTTTCGCCATTTTCATCCAGCGGATCATGCCTTTGTTCTCGGGGAACATGTTCATGATGAGTTCGTCGGTTACAGCAATATCATTGGGATCGCCGCTGAGTGCAGCCCAGCGGAAGGGGCCTTTGCCTTCGCAGAAAAGCGGACGGATGTAGGCGGGAACGAAGCCGGGGAAGTCGAAGCAGCGATTTAGACGGAAAGACGGGGAGTCGGAAAGTCCGGAAGACGGTTGCCTTTCTTTCGGACTTTCCGACTTTTCTTCTTGCGGACTTGTTTTCTTACGGTCTTCAAATTCTTTCGCTCTTGCCCTGATGTTGTTTCCATAATCGAAGGTGATTGCGCCTTTGTCCATGAGTTGCAGCATGAGTTGCACATGGAGGTACATGCTTTCGTAACTGCGTTCAAGGTACTCCGTTGGGTTTTGTGTGCGGAGGATGTTGGCTTGCTCGTTTGTAAGTGTGTGCGGCACATAACCAATGAGTGGATCGTGTGCACTTGTTTGATCAGTTAGTGTATCGGGGATGATGTTGCGTTCGATGAGTCGTTGTAAGAGATGAACAGCGTTGCATAATACACCGATGCTTTTCCCTACGCCTTCTGCCTTATACCTTACAGCTTTATCTATCGCTTCATCAATGTTTGTGTATTTTTCATCGAGGTATTTTGTTTCGATGCGTTTATCGATGCGCCATTCTTCTACTTCGGCTATTAATGCAACGCCTTCGTTCATGGTGATGGCGAGTGGTTGTGCGCCGCCCATGCCGCCGAGACCGGCGGTGATGTTCAATGTTCCTTTTAATGAACCGTTGTAATGTTTATCAGCTAATGCAGCATACGTTTCATACGTGCCTTGTACAATGCCTTGCGAGCCGATGTAGATCCAACTGCCGGCGGTCATTTGTCCGTACATCATCAATCCTTTTTGTTCCAACTCTTCAAAATGTTTCCAGTTGGCCCAGTTGGGTACTAACTGACTATTACTGATGAGTACACGTGGTGCATCTTTATGTGTTTTCAACATGCCTACAGGCTTGCCGCTTTGTATGAGTAACGATTCATCGTTCTCCAATACTTTCAATGCTGCAATGATGTTATCGAGGGCTTCAAAATTTCTTGCTGCTTTTCCTCTGCCACCGTATACAATGAGATCATCGGGGCGTTCGGCTACATCGGGGTTGAGGTTGTTGAGGAGCATGCGTAATGCGGCCTCTTGTATCCAGCCTTTGCAGGTTTTTTCACTGCCGGTTGGGGTTTTGTATTTTATTGCGTCGTAGGTTGTCTGAACCATGATTTATGGGATTGAAAAGATTATTAAGATTTTGTTACTCACAGATTACACGGATGAAAACAGATTTCTTTGCTACGAATTCCCTCCTGCGTTAAAACTACGGAGGGCAGAGCACGAATGAACACGAATTGATTTGCTTATTGTTAATTGACTATTGTCTTTTACTATCCACTATCGGCTAACGACTACCGTCTTCTTCCTCTGCGTCGCTGTGTCTCTGTGGTTCATTTCTTCTTCGTGCTCCTTAGCGCCTTTGCGTCTTAGTGGTTCAAATCCTTGCTTATGAATGAAACCGCTTTCATCATATCATCATGCAGCACCCGATCTTTATCTACAAAGCTTACGTGTTGGCGGAAGGCGGTCATCACTTCTTCGATCTTTGAAGAGCTTTTTAACGGCCTGCGGAAATCCAATGCCTGTGCAGCACTGAGTAATTCGATGGCCAATACTTTTTCTACATTCTTCATGACACGATAAGCTTTGGTGGCTGCATTGGCACCCATGCTTACATGATCTTCCTGGTTGTTGCTTGATGAAATACTGTCAACCGATGATGGTGTGCAGAGTTGTTTGTTCTCGCTCACAATGCCTGCTGCTGTGTATTGCGGAATCATAAAGCCGCTGTTGAGTCCGGCTTCTTTTACAAGGAATAAAGGCAAGCCTCTTTGTCCGCTGATGAGTTGATAGGTTCTGCGTTCGCTGATGTTCGCCAACTCACTCATCGCTATTGAAAAATAATCCAACGCTAACGCCAACGGCTGACCGTGAAAATTACCACCGCTTACAATGAGGTCTTCATCAGGAAATACATTCGGGTTATCGGTTACTGAATTGATCTCACGCATGAACACTTCTTTTACATGTGCCAATGCATCTTTACTTGCACCATGCACTTGCGGTATGCAACGGAAACTATATGGGTCCTGCACCTGTTGTTTTTTCTGCTGACCAATTTCGCTCCCGCTTAAAATGTTTCGCAATTGTTGAGCGGTGTGTATTTGTCCGCTGTGTGGACGAATAGCCTGTATCTTTTCATGAAAGGGTTGATCGATACAATCAAACGCATCAAAGGAAATAGCAGCAATGAGATCGGCCCATTGCATCAATCGTTCGGCCTGTACCAAACAATACAAACCATAGGCACTCATAAACTGTGTACCGTTGATGAGCGCTAACCCTTCTTTACTTTTTAAATGAATGGGTTGCCAGTTGAGTTTCATTAGTACTTCTTGTGCCTTAATTCTTGTGCCTTGATACTTCACTTCTCCCATTCCGATCAAGGGTAGACTTAAATGACTGAGTGGAGCAAGATCACCACTTGCACCCAATGACCCCTGTTGATAGATAACAGGCAGTACGCCACTGTTGTGCATATCCATTAATCGCTTCACTGTATCAACCTGCACACCACTGTAACCATAGCTGAGCGATTTGATCTTTAACATCAACATCATCTTTACAATTTCTTCCGGCACTTCTTCACCCATACCACATGCATGGCTCATCAGCAGATTGTTTTGCAATTGCTCCAACTGATCATCGGGTATCACTACATTCTGCAGAAAACCAAAACCGGTGTTGATGCCGTAGAAAGCAGTATCGCTTTGCGCCATCTTCTGATCGAGGTAATGCCTGCATTTTTCGATCTTATGATGTGCACGAAAGGTGATGGACACAAATTGCTGATGATGCAGGTAGTTCTTTACTTCATCGAAGGTGAGCTGTTGCTCGTCGAGCGGTAGATAGTTGTATTCAGTCATATAATTTGCAATCGGGGCGAATGTAGGAAATTATGGAGATAATGCGAACTGCTGTTAGCAAGAGAAAAGTACGGGGTAAGAGGTACAAAGTACGAAAGAAAGCAGCTGTTGCTACCGATTTAAACAGTAGAACCTTGGCAGTACTTTAGTATTACTTGTAATGATAGCACATAGGATGTTGATGTGAATTCATCTGTCCTTAACTACAGTAGTATAGAAGTAAAATCAAGGCGTGAACCGGCAATCAGGCTGTATATTGATTGCCGGGGTCTTTTTTGGTTCTTTTTGGACAAGCAAAAAGAACAAGAAAAAATCTTGCTCTTTCAAAGTCAACATGTGTCTTTGAATTTTTGCAGGCATGATTTATGCGAAGTCTTTACGATTTTTTCACTCTTGCATTACTTATTTTTGAGCATATGAAATACTTCTTCGCTTTTTCCCTTTTGCTTTTTGTTTGCTGCGTACAATCATCGGCACAAACCATTCAATTACTCGATAGTAATCATACAACATCTATCCGTGGATTAAGTGTGGTGAATGATAATATTGTTTGGGCAAGTGGTGCTAATGGCATGATCGGTCGTTCGATTGATGGTGGCGCAACGTTCAGATGGAACAAGGTTGATGGTTTTGCAAAAACTGATTTCAGAGATATTGAAGCGTTTGATGCAAATACTGCGATCATCATGGGAATTGATACGCCGGCTGTGATCTTAAAAACAGTTGATGGTGGTATTACATGGAAGATCGTTTTCCAGGATAAACGTGCAGGAATGTTTTTAGATGCCATGGAATTTTTCAGCAATGAAAGTGGTATGGTGATCGGTGATCCCATGAATGGAAAAATCTTCATGGCGGTAACAGTTGATGGCGGTAATACATGGCGCAGCATGCCGGAACAGATGGCGCCTTCTGCAGAGCCGGGTGAAGCGATGTTTGCCAGCAGCGGAACCAATATCCGTGCGCTTGGAAAAAATGAATTGGCATTTATCACAGGTGGCACTTATTCACGCTTGTTTATCCGTAATGATAAATTTGTGTTACCGCTTTTGCAGGGAAAAGAAACAACAGGCGCCAATTCTATTGCTGCATGGGATAAAAAAACATTCACCATCGTTGGTGGCGATTTTACAAATCCAAAGTCTACTGAAAAGAATTGTGTGTTAACAAAAGATGCAGGTAAAACATTTATACATCCCACTACTCCACCGTTTGGTTACAGGAGTTGTGTTGAATATTTATCCAAATCGAAACTCATTACCTGCGGTATTTCCGGTGTGGATATAAGTGAAGACGGAGGTATGAACTGGCGCAATATTTCTGCACAGGGTTTTCATGTGGTGCAAAAAGCAAAGAAAGGTAAAGCTGTTTTCTTAGCAGGCGGTAAAGGAAGAATTGCGAAGTTGGTTTGGTGATGAGTATTGTTGTCATCCCGAGATACGAGGGATCTGTTGGGCTGCAGTACAAGCGTTGATCAGATCCCTCCTAACGTTGGGATGACAGGAGAATTCAGCAGATTCTCTCCCTTCAAAATTTTCTGATAACAATCATCCCCTTTTTTGACAACAGGCATACATGAGCTGCTGCTACACAAATACCTTTAACTATCGTTAAAGATTACTGTATGCACATTCAATTGCACGACCGGATTACACTGAAAGAAATCAAAACTGTTTTTTCTTCTTACTATCCTTATCTCAAACTCGAGTTTTACAGCGTTCCGCATAAAATATTTGAAGCTTCCTGCGAAAAAGATATTCTGCCAGATGATGTTCAACTGCAAACAATCAAAGCCGGACATACAGATGGCATCATCGATATTATGCCGACCGAAAAAGTAGCTGATCTTGAACGTGAGTTCCAGGTTCGTTTTGGTTTACCTGCACAGGTACTTCGTATAGAACATGGTGAGTGGATGCAAACAACCGGTATGGATAGTTTTACGTTGAAAGATGTAAACGAATTCAGCCGATTGGATTCAGATGAGTTTGTGATACAGGAGGATGAAGAAGATGTTTACAACGAATAATACAAGCAAAAACCGATAGTCCTTTTTTCATTTTTGATGATCAAGACAAGAAACCGGGCTTTCAAGTCCGGTTTACTTTTTTGCCTGCGTTATTTCTTAAACATGAAATAGACAGCACCTAATAAAAAAAGAAAACTCACGATATACTTCCAGTGAAAAGGTTCTTTGAGATATACAACAGCAAACACGCCAAATACAACCAGTGTAATTACTTCCTGTATCATCTTTAACTGAAAAGCACTTACACCTGCCTGGTAACCGATACGGTTTGCAGGCACCATCAAACAATATTCAAAAAAAGCAATTCCCCAACTGATGAGTATTACTTTCCAATACGGAACATTTTGCTCACGCAGATGCCCATACCATGCAATGGTCATAAAGATGTTTGAAAAAAGCAGAAGAACGATTGCACGAATCATTGCAATTAATTTTCGGAACGTTTACCTGCCAGCAAATACAATGCAGCCATACGCACCGCTACACCATTTTCTACCTGTTGCAGAATGATCGACTGTTTACTATCCGCCACATCACTATCCAGTTCCACTCCACGATTAATGGGGCCTGGATGCATGATAACGATCTCTTTGTTGAGCGAATCGAGCAACTTGCGGTTAATACCGTAAGCCAGGTTGTATTCACGAAGAGAAGAGAATAAAGGTTGATTTTGTCGCTCTAACTGAATACGCAACACATTCGCCACATCGCACCACTTCAATGTTTCTTCAATGTTGTACGATACGTTTACACCAAACGACTGTTGTAAATATTTTGGAATGAGTGTGGGCGGACCGGCAACGGTTACTTCGGCTCCCATCTTCTTCAATAAATAAATATTGCTGAGTGCAACACGGCTGTGCATAATATCTCCCAGTATGGCCACCTTCTTTCCTTCGAGTGTTCCTAATTTTTCTCTGATTGAAAATGCATCGAGCAATGCCTGTGTAGGATGTTCGTTAATACCATCGCCTGCATTTACAATGGCTGCAGGGATATGTTTGGCGAGGAAATGCGGTGCACCGCTGGCGCTATGACGCATAACCACCAGATCCACTTTCATGCTCAGGATATTATTGACTGTATCGAGCAGGGTTTCGCCTTTTGCAGCAGAAGAACCGGATGCCGTGAAGTTAATGGTATCGGCACTTAAACGTTTTTCCGCCAGTTCAAACGAGATACGTGTGCGGGTGGAATTTTCGTAAAACAGGTTTACGATCGTTACATCACGCAGTGATGGTACTTTTTTGATCGGTCGCTGTAAAACTTCTTTGAATTGAGCGGCAGTATCAAGGATGAGTTGAATATCCTGTGCCGTAAGATCTTTAATGCCGAGTAAATGACGAGTGGATAGTTGCATTAAAGGGCGAAGTTAAAGCAAATTAGATAACAGTCAAAATTGAGCCTTCCGGGCGGTCCTATGGCCTTTTTCGAAACAATAGTACAAGTGCAAGGATCACAATCATGCCGAACACAATAACCACCCATGTATTCATCTTTTTTGACGTGGCAGTGAGCACATAATCGCTGTTCAGCATCTTTGTTGCATCGAGGTTCCAGGAAATTGTATCCTGCTCCATCATGCCGTTGGTTGTTAGTAATTGTCCCGGCATCACCAACCGGTATTTAAAAAAAGTGGATGTATAGTCATTCAACTTCTCCATCTCAACTGGATTATTCACTTCCCTGCTTATTTCACTTTGTTCATTCAGTAAGGGATTAAACGCATTCGTGTTAAAATGCCTGTTCAATACTTCGCCAATGTTTTTTACTTTATAATCTTCTTTGCTTTCGTTGCTCACCGATTTATAAATACTATCCTTCTCCTGTACCATTTTTTCTGAACCCGGATTACCGGGGAATTGATGGAGGTTACGCAACACAGCTGCGTATTGCAGTTCCCATGCATTTGCAGAAGCCCAGGTTTCAAATTTATCTTTTATGTTATCCAGTTTTTCATACAGATCCATGCCACTGATTCCTTTATCGAAAGCAGACATACCCGTAAGCCAATAATCAGCTTCTTCTTTACTCATATAGTTTTCCATGGGTAATGGAAATTTAATGGGTAAACGGGGATAGGTTTCGCTGTAACTGTAGTACGTATAAAACCACCTGAACTTTTTCTCAAATACAGGCCTAGGAATAAGATCATTCCATTTGCTTTTGGTATTAAACCGAAAGTTCTCTGCCATTTCTCTTGCTGATGCAAATTTTCTTGTGGCATACACTTTCATTTCTTTCGCACTGTCTTGCGGTTGCCTTGTCCAATTGGTTAAAGGCCATTCGCTGAATTTTTCATCTCCGTTATACTGCCATTCCACTTTCCAGTTTTTATCAATTGAAACCGGGAAGGGATTGTTTGTGCTATCGCCTTTTATAAATGCATCATTGGCCTTTGCAACAAAAACCCGCTCACAACTTCCATCAGCATGAACAATAGTCGTCATGTTTCCCGGCTCGCAGGAATAGAGCGCTGCCGCTAAAACTATCCAAAGTATCTTCTTCATCTTTATCGTTGGTTTATATTGTTGAATGTATAATCCTGCATATGTCTTTTGAATTTATCTCTTGCTGTTTTTTGATCGTTGATATAGGCCCTAAGTGATTGCACTAAATTCTCCCGGTCAATTAAGGCTGGTTTTTCCGGCGCTTGAGCATTTATTGCAATGCCTGGCTTTGTGTGCGACTGTTCCTCATCAACTAAAAATGTTTGATAGAGAAATACACCCGCTAACATAGCAGCAGAACTAACTGTTACATTCCTGAACAGGTAATAGATCCTGCTTTTTTGTTTGTTCCCTTTATCCTTCTCAATAGCTTCAATAATTGAATTGGTCAGCCCTACAGCATCGGCCGGTGCCGGTTTTGCATTTTGCAGAGCAGTGATCATTTTTTGATAGGAATCCGACGATTGCATACTCACATTTTTTCAAGTTGTTCACGAATATTTTTTCGGGCGAGATATAGGTTGCTTTTTATTTTTTCAGGCGAAAGATCAGTGATGGTTGAAATTTCATTTACCTCAAATCCTTCCAACTCTTTTAATGTAAACACCAGCTTTTGCTTGGGCGTAAGTTGATGTGTAAGCTGGCTGATGACCGCAGCCAGGTCTTCATTAATAATCTTCTGCTCCATATTGCTTTGAAGCATTTGCTCACAAACATGCTTTACCTGGTCGATTTCCACATGTTGTTTTCGCTGCCTTCCTTTCCTGAGATGATCGTAGCAACAGTTAGCAGTGATCTTATATAACCAGGTAGTAAACTTTAATGCAGTATTGTATTTCGACAGGTTTCTCCACACTTTAATAAAGGTTTCCTGCACCACATCTTTTGTATCTTCTTCGTTGCAAAGCATCCTGAATGCAAACACATATACCATCCCCTGGTAGTTATCTACGAGTTGTCTGAATGCATTTGAATCTCCTTTTCTACATCGCTCTATTAATTCAGTGTCCCAGCCATTCTGCATGTAATGCGCCTGTTTTAATATTATACGGGAATATCGAAAAAAGGTCGAAAAAAAGATCATAAAAAAACTCCCCAATCAAATTACTGATTGGGGAGCGGCATAAAAGAATATTTTTTTGTGCACAGGCAGTTGTTCCGACCGGTTGCTAATGCAACACAACTTCCGGTTTTTCCCAGTCAACCGTTACTTTTTGGCTGAGGATTGAATCAATGGCCTTGCCGGTATAATCGGGCTGAATGGGTAACTGGCGGTTGAAACGCCTATCGACCAGCACGAGCAACTCCACTTTGGCCGGGCGACCAAAATCGACCAATGCATCCATGGCAGCACGGATGGTACGGCCGGTGTACAGCACATCGTCAATGAGAATGACGTTTTTGTTTTCGATATCGAAATCAATGGTGGTTTGATTGGCCACATGCAATTCCTTGTGCACATCATCACGATAAAATGTAATATCGAGTTTGCCGTATTGCAATTTTACATCGGGATAGTTCTCACGAATGGCTTTTACAATTTTATCGGCCAGGAAAATACCTCTCGGCTGCAGGCCAACGATCACCGTATCGGTAAACGGGTAATGATTTTCGATCAACTGATGGCTGAGGCGTTGTATAGTAAGTTGTAACTGTTCGTTTGATAAGATCGTTTTCACTCGCTGAAATTTTGATAAAAATAAACACTTCGTAGTAAATAGCTTAAATTGGTTTTGATGCGTTGGCTGATACATATCAAAAACCTGTTCTTCTTTCTGCTGCAACTGTTTTTCGATCTGTTGTTGCTGTACATTCTGTTTACATTGATCGGCTGTTTCTGGCCCCGTAACAAACATGAAGTAAAAAACAGTTCCGGCATTCCCCTGCTCATACATGGCGATGGATTTCACACCGAACTGTATTTGCCTGTTGAAGATTCATTGCATCTCATCAACTGGATGAATTGGTTTAATGATGATACAATACGTAAACATCAAAACAAAAAATTCATCAGCATTGCATGGGCCGATGCAGACTGGATGACGGAAGTTGCAGCAAATGAACGGCACCGTTTTTCAACAGTTGCCGAAATTGTTGCACTGCCAAACAACAACAGTATAATGCATGTACAATGGAGAGATACGGTATGGCCTTTAAAACAACCGGTAACGGTTAAACGCTATTTGTCGACAAGCCAATACAGGCAACTGATCAACTATATTCAATGGAGTTTTCAAACATCGGATGGCAAACCTATTGTGCATTCCTACAAAGGTTTTTATGGTTACGATTACATGTATAAATCAACGTTACAGTATGGCCTTTTCACAACCTGTAATCAATGGACAAGTAATGCACTTCATGCCTGCTCTATCCGAACTGCAACTTTTTCGCCTTTTGGCTGGGGCTTATTCCACCAGTTAAAAAAATAAAGCTGTACGAAAAGTATTCGTACAGCTTCATCAACAATTTTCTTGTATTAATATTTGTGTTTAAATACATAGAACACACCTACCTGCACGTTTCGATTATACAAGTTTACCGAGCTCGCATCATTAATATTTGTGAATCCGTAATTATAGCGTGCATCAACACCAATACCTGACTCACCAACATAACTGGCACCAATCGTCCAACCAACATCTGCAGTTTTGAACGAACTTTTTACATTGGTTTTTACATCGCCTTGTTGTACGTTAGCTGCTGCCAACACACCTACCTGTGGCCCTGTTTGAATACGGAAACCACGATCGAACATGTATTGCAACTGAACAGGTACATTTACATAATGCAATCTGGTTTTTGTACTGCTGTTTTGCGCACCTTGTCCGGAATACATAATTTCCGGTTGTATAGCCCAGGATTTATTAAGATGTATATGTGCTAAACCGCCTGCATGAAATCCTGCTTTCGCATCGTAACCTGCATTGGGTGAACTTGCAAGATTGGAAATATTCAAACCTCCTTTCAAACCTACATGCACATTGTTATGTTGTGCAAACACAGATCCTGCCATAAATAAAAATGCTCCTGAAATTATTAATGCTTTCATTGTAATTGATTTTAATGAACAATATCGCCGGCGAAGACAAACCTACCCTTTAAAAAACCGTGCCAAAACAGTTATTGCAGTGACCGAATCATGATACAGACTTTTATAAGTAATTGAATAAAAACAAAAAGCCACCCTTGCGGGCAGCTTTTGCAATTTTTATTTATCAGATGATTTATTCTTCTGAAAGGAATGGATAACGATAATCTGTTGGCGGATTAAATGTTTCTTTAATTGTTCTTGCACTTAACCAACGATAGAGATTTAAAATACTACCTGCTTTATCATTTGTACCACTTGCTCTTGCACCACCAAATGGTTGCTGACCTACAACTGCGCCTGTTGGTTTATCATTGATGTAGAAGTTACCTGCACTGTTGCGCAATTTAGAAGTAGCCAGTTCAACTGCATAACGATCCTGTGCAATGATGGATCCTGTTAATGCATAAGGCGAAGTTGAATCAACCAGCTCTAATGTTTTTTCATATTCGTTTGCAGGATAAACATAGATGGTCAACACCGGTCCGAAAATTTCTTCGTACATGGTTGTATATTTCGCATCAGTAGTTTCAATCACTGTTGGCTGAACAAAATAACCTTCTTTCTTATTGCATTCGCCACCAACTAAGATGCTTGCTTTCTTTGAACGTTTAGCAGCATCTATGTATGATTTGATCTTGTCAAAACTCTTTTCATCGATCACCGCATTCACAAAATTTGTAAAGTCTTCTACAGTACCTACTTTAAAACTGTTTACACCTGCAACCAGTTTCTTCTTTACTTTTTCTGCGATGTTTGAAGGCAGATAAGCACGAGATGCAGCAGAGCATTTTTGCCCCTGGTATTCAAATGCACCACGGAGCAATGCTGTTGCCACCACATCAGGATCGGCACTCTTATGCACCATCACAAAATCTTTACCACCTGTTTCACCAACAATGCGTGGATACGAACGATACATGCTCATGTTCTTACCAATGGTTTCCCACATGTTGTTGAACACACCAGTTGAACCGGTGAAGTGTACACCCGCAAATTCTCTATGTGTAAAACAAACTTTGCCTACAGTTGGGCCATCAACATAAATCAAATTAATCACGCCATCAGGCAAGCCTGCTTCTTTTAAAATCTTCATGAACATTTGTGCACTGTAGATCTGTGTATGCGCCGGTTTCCAGATCACCACATTACCACACATGGCAGCACTTGTTGGCAGGTTACCACCAATAGCAGTAAAGTTGAATGGTGTTACAGCGAGTACAAACCCTTCAAGCGGACGATACTCCATACGGTTATGCATACCTGCACCACTGATGGGCTGCTGACGATAAATTTCACTTAAGAAATGAACATTGAATTTAAGGAAGTCGATGATCTCACATGCAGCATCAATTTCTGCCTGGTAAGCATTCTTACTTTGTCCCAGCATGGTTGTACCGTTCATGTACGGACGATACTTGGTTGCGATCAGATCTGCTGCACGAAGGAAAATATTTGCACGGTTTTCCCAACTCATGTTGGCCCATGCTTCTTTTGCTGCTAAGGCAGCATCAACAGCCTGCTGTACATGTTTCTCTTCACCTTCATGATAATAACCCAGCACATGTTTGTGTTCATGCGGAGCAGTTAATTTGTATTTTTTATTGGTACGAACTTCTTTACCACCGATGTACATCGGCACATCCACTTCTTTACTTTTTAATTCGGCTAATACTTCTTTCAAACGTTTCTTTTCGGCTGAACCGGGTGCATAATTTAAAACAGGCTCATTGGCCGGTAAGGGATAACTGAAATAACCAAGATTCATACGTGTGAGTTTTGCTTTTTACGATCCGCCCAAAGGCAGGTTTAAAGATGGGCGCAAGGTACAAACTATCGCTCATATGCCTTGCGCTTCCGTTTGCACAAAAAAATACCCCCGCTTCAGCGAGGGCATTTTTATTAAACTCATTCAAATTAATTCGATTCCGATTCTTTCTCACTCATCAAATAAGCTTTGATGAAACCATCCAGTTCGCCATCCATCACAGGGCCTACATTACCTACTTCAAAATCGGTACGATGGTCTTTGATCATCTTGTACGGATGGAATACATAACTGCGTATCTGACTGCCCCACTCGATCTTTTTCTTCTTTGCATTGGTGGCATCCTTCAATTCATTACGCTTTTGCAATTCCATTTCGTACAAACGGCTCTTCAACATCTGCATGGCCAGTTCACGGTTACCCAGCTGGCTTCTATCCTGCTGACAAACCACCACAATGCCTGTTGGGATATGCGTTAACTGTACTTTCGTTTCTACTTTGTTTACGTTCTGTCCACCGGCACCACCACTTCGTGATGTTTCCATTTTTACATCAGCAGGGTTGATCTCAATAGTAATCGTATCGTCAACTAACGGGTAAACATAAACGCTCACAAAAGAAGTATGTCGTCTTGCATTACTGTCAAATGGTGAAATACGCACCAAACGATGCACACCACTTTCAGCTTTCAGGAAACCATACGCAAACGGACCATCGAATTGATACGTACAGGTTTTAATACCGGCACCATCACCATCCTGCCAATCCATTTCAGTTACTTTCCAGCCCTGCTTTTCGCCATACATGCGATACATACGTGCAAGCATTTCGGCCCAATCCTGGCTTTCTGTACCACCAGCACCTGAGTTGATCTGTAAAACTGCAGGCAGTTCATCTTCCGGCTGATTGAGTGTACTTTTAAACTCAGCATCTTCAATAGCGTTGATGGCTTTTTCAAATGCTTCTTTTGTTTCTTCTTCTGTAGCGTCGCCGCCTTTCCAGAACTCGAAGAGCACAGCAAAATCTTCAACAGCTGTACTGGTTTCATCGTAGAGATTTACCCAATACTCGTTGTTCTTGATTTCTTTCAGAATTTCAGTTGCCCGCTTGTTATCGTCCCAAAAACCGGGACTTAGAGAGAGTTGTTTGTCTTCTGTGATTTTATATTGACGGCTCTCGACGTCAAAGAAACCTCCTCAGGACAAGAATGCGTTCCCTTATATCGTTTAATTTTTCTAGTGTCATAACGGGTGCAAATGTAAGGGAAACAGTCGGAAAGTCGGGAAGCTTATAGTCCGGAAGTCAGAAAGAAACAAGTCGTTCATTTATCAGCCTGATACTTTCGGGCTTTCCGACTTTCTTTCTTCCCGTCTTTCGTACTTTTCGTAATTTGCCCCCCTTGATCTCGCAGGAAACCATACAACAGATTTTAAGCCGCATTGATATTGTGGAAATAGTAGGCGGCTTTGTGAAACTGAAGAAGCGTGGAGCCAATTATCTCGGCAACTGTCCTTTTCACAACGAAAAAACGCCTTCTTTTACCGTATCGCCGGCAAAAGAACTTTTTAAATGCTTTGGTTGTGGCAAGAGTGGTAATGCCGTAAGCTTTCTCATGGAGCATGAGAAATACAGCTATGTAGATGCATTGAAATTTCTTGCCAACAAATACAATGTAACAGTTGAAGAAACTTATTCTTCGCCGCAGGTAAAAGAAATGCGGCAAACCGCCGACAGTCTTTATATCATCAATTCGTTTGCTCAGCAGTTTTTTGCAAAGCAATTATTTGAAACAGAAGAAGGCCAGTCTATTGCATTAAGCTATTTGAAAGAACGTGGCTTTCGGGAAGATATCATTCACAAATTCCAGATCGGTTATTCTCCCCGCCAGCGTGATGCTTTTACAAGTGAAGCCATCAAACAACAATACAATCCTGAGCTGTTGACCAAAACAGGTATTGTTGCCGAACGCAATGGTGAGTTGATGGATAACTATCGTGAACGCATCATCTTCCCTATTCATAACAATACCGGTAAGATCATTGGCTTTGGTGCACGCATCATTGGTAAAAAAGAAAACGCACCCAAGTACATCAATACGCCGGAGAACGAAGTGTATGTTAAGAGTAAAATTCTGTACGGCACTTATTTCGCAAGACAGGCCATTGATAAGAACGATGAATGTTTGCTGGTAGAAGGTTATACCGATGTGGTTTCTTTACACCAGGCAGGCATTGAAAATGTTGTAGCAAGCGGTGGCACTTCGTTGACTCCTGATCAATTACGGTTGATCAAAAAATACAGTAACAATCTTACCATTCTTTACGATGGTGATGCTGCAGGTGTAAAAGCGGCCATGCGTGGTTTGGATCTTGCATTGGAAGAAGGGTTGAATGTTCGTCTTGTTCTTATTCCGGATAATGAAGATCCCGACAGTTATGTAAACAAAGTTGGTGCACAGGGCTTCAATGAGTTTATCCGTAACAATAAAAAAGATGTGATCCTTTTTCAGCTGGAAGTAATGCTGAAAGATGCAGGTAACGATTCAACCAAAAAAGCTGCAGCTGTTAATACCATTGCAGAAAGCATCAGCCGTATTAACAAGGTTGAAGACTTTACACGCAAGCAGGATTACATTAAGAAGAGTGCAGAGCTGCTGAAAATCGATGAAGCTGGTTTACTCACATTGGTAAATAAACTCACCAGCGAACGTATAATTAAACAGGAAGAACGGTTTCAACAGGTGGTTACCGATGTGCCACCGGATATGCCTCCTCCTGAATTTGGTTATACCGACAGTGTTGAGTTTTTTAATCTTGATATAAAAAATGAACGGGCATTGGTTTGCCTGTTGCTTGAGTTTGGCTTATTGCATTGGGATGAGCAAACAACAGTTGCACAGCATGTGTTTGCAGAAATAGATGAATGGGGTATGATTGAAGATGCAGAGCTGCTGCATTTGTCAACGGTTTATCGTGAAGCTTATCAACAGGGTGCAGAACCTACCTTAAAAGGATTTATTTTTCATGAAGATCAGAACATCAGTAAACTCACCGTTTCCTTATCCGAATTCGGCAACGAATTAAGTCCGAACTGGATTCGTATTTACGAAAAACCATTTCCTACAAAAGAAGACCTGTACATACAGGAACTGCAATCGGTTTTAACCTATCTGAAGTTGCGTAAGATCAAAAAAATGATTGAAGAAAACCAACGTGATATGGAACTGCCGCATAACGATGAAGAACTGATCACACTCATTAAAACACATCAGCATCTGAAAGAACTGGAGATGGAATTAACCAAAGCATTGGGAACGGTGATTGTTCGTTAATCCCATTCTTTCTTACGCAATAACCAGCAAAGAAAATAAGAGCTGCTGAAACCAAGTGCTGCACCGGCCAACACATCTTCGGCAAAATGTGCTCCAAGATAAATGCGTGAATAACCGACTACAACGGCTACAACAAAAAAGAATAACTGCACAAATTTGTTGCGTGTGGCAAATGCCAGCAGACTGAATGTTGCAAAGGCTGTAGTGGTATGCCCGCTGGGGAAACTGTTGTGCCCTTTCAATAAAACATCATCCACTTTATGAATCACTTCCGGCTTTTCAAAATACAATCCGGGGCGTGGCCGTTGTTCCAAACGTTTAATTCCCTGTGCAAGTAAGCCACTTAAAATAAATGAGAGGATCAACAACAAACCAAGTTTCTTTTTACCAATGAGCCAGAGAATAATACCCAATGCTGCCATAAAAATACCGTCGCCCACATAGGTAAAGTATTTCAGAATAATATCCGCAACATCGGTGTGCTGATTGTTAAGCGTAAGAAAAACAGTTTCTTTATTCCAGTAAAAAAGAGCGGCAACACCAACCACCAGCAACAGCAATGTTGCGTAGGTAAAAACGTTTCGTACAGGATGATTGTATTTCCAGTTCATTACTAATACAAAGCTAAGATGCATTCAACAACAGATCGCTGTAAGAATGCGTTAAAAGATCGGTTTCGGGTATCTTAAATGCCTGTAAATAATAGTTGCACTGTGTATTGATCTTTTCTAAGCCAAGTTTGCCATCGGTATCTATTGCTTCAATTTCAACAAAACTGCCAAGCCCTTCCACCTCATCAATATGAAACTTTACATTTTCGATAAAGTAGATCTCCCGTTTCTTTTTCACCACCACTTTTATACCATTTGCAAAAGCAAGTTGTTCTTTCAGCACATCGCTGTTTGCAGGCACCCGGAACAATTTTACTTCGCTCAGTTTGGGTCCTGCTTTATTTTCCCTGCTGTACCAGATCAACGCATTTTCAATTGGCCCCTGCCGCAACTTCAGCCGTCCGTTGTTTACATTAAAATATGTGTCGGTCTGCTCATCTGTACCAACAAAGCGGGCCTGTTGCTGTAGAAGATAAGCACGAATAAATTCAGGGTTTACACACCTTGCTTTTATTTCAATATTCTTATGACTCATGTAAATTAAAAAGCCGCCTTTTGCAGACGGCTAGTGTAATTAGTTGGTGAACGGATTTAAGCTTCAGCCGGTGTTAACCTTGAAGTTCTGTTTGTTGATCTTGCTGGTTTCGGAGCTAATGCAATAGCACGTTCAAAACGCATTGCAGTCCATACATGATCCAGCACTACTTCTTCTGAAGTTTCAAATCCGCACTGGCACACAAACTGCCAGCTTCCGTCTCTGTTTAAATCGCTCACAATTTTGGAAGCCGATTTAGGATAAGCTACCCAGAATTTGGCGTTGGGGCCTAATGCTGGCAGCACTTCCTTTAAGATTCCGTTTAATTGATTTTGATTTACTGCAAAGACGAGGGCAAAATCGATCTTCTTACTGCGTAACAACGGAGTTACGTTCTTGGCGAACGATAACTTTACAAATTGTTTTTCGATTGAAGAGGGTAAGCCCTGAATTAATAAGTTCTTTTCTTCGTTCAATTGGAGTTTTTCCAAGAGAGAAATAGACATGCCAATGTAAATTTTGATGAGAACTAAAGTGGATTGCAAAGGTAGTTAATTTCCCCATCACTCACAGGTTATCAACAAACATTTTTTTGTTTTTGAAGACACAAAAAAGCCGGCTTTTAGCCGGCTTGATATGCTTAAAATATAATTTTCAATTACTTACCTATTGGTTTGTAATAAGGCATGGCCTCTTTTACGTATTGCTGCATCTTGGTAATACGGGTTTGATCGGATGGATGGGTACTTAAAATTTCCGGTGGTTTCTGACCTCCGCTTGCTTGTGCCATCCGTTGCCAGAAAGGAATCGCCTCTTGCGGGTTATATCCGGCCATGGCCGCAAAGCGTAATCCGAACTGATCGGCTTCCAGCTCCTGTTTACGGGAGAATGGTAATGTACCGCCCACTGTTGTACCAATACCATAGGCATTCATAAACAGGTTCTGCGTTTCTGCAGATTTATTTGCAACAGCAACAGATAATGCTACGCCACCTAATTGCTGAGCCAAACCCTGGCTCATACGTTCGTTACCATGCAGGGCGATAGCATGTGCAATTTCATGGCCCATAACCACTGCAAGAGCAGCCTCGTTTTGTGTTACAGGCAATAATCCTGTGTACACAACCACTTTACCGCCGGGCATACACCAGGCATTCACTTCCTTATTATCAACAAGATTAAACTCCCATTTATAACCCTCCAGAATTTCAGGTTTGCCTTGCTCTTTTAAATAATTGGTTATAGCATTTGCAATACGTGTACCTACACGGCGTACCATCTCTGCATCTTTATTAACCGATACCGACACAACTTTACTTTCGGCAAGAAACTGCTGGTATTGTTGTGTAGCCATTGCCTGTAATTCTTTTTCAGGTAATAACTTGAGCTGACTGCGACCAGTTATCTGGTTCTTTGCACAACCAGCAAGCAGTACCGTTATAATTGCCAACGAACTAATTATCTTTTTCATCTTCATTGATTTTACTTACAGATTTCAATTTGCGTACCAAGTTTAAAAAACAACTCCTGCAAAAGAACGTTAAGATTACTTTTTCCGCTTAAACCCGGTGAATTTATTTTCTTTTCCTGCGAGTAAACGCAGAATGTTTTTATAATGCATTACAATTACCAACAACGCTGCAATAATTGAAAACCACCGCATATATTCATTTGTTTCCTTTACTGCAAACCAAACGCATACAGCAAATACTGTAACAGCAATAACAGAGCCGAGTGAAATATACTTTGTTAAAAAAACCACCACTACAAAAGCTGCTATACTTATTAAAGCTGTCCATGGTTGTATTGCCAGCACAACACCAAACAAAGTTGCTACGCCTTTCCCTCCTCTGAAACCGGCAAACACCGGCAAGATATGTCCGGCTACTGCAACGAGTCCCAACAACAATTTCCAGAATGTGGTTTCATAACCCAGCCATATAGACGAATCTACTGCATGTGAAAGTTGCACTGCAGCAATACCTTTTCCCATATCTATTATCAACACAATAACACCCCATGTTGAACCAAGCACACGAAAGGTATTGGATGCACCCATATTCTTACTGCCATGTTCACGTATGTCGATATGAAAAAACCATTTACCGATCCAGTAAGCTGTAGGAATGGAGCCAATAAGATAAGCTGACAATATGAGCAACAGCGCATTCATGTTATGCTATCTTTTGAAACAATAATGCACTCCAGTTGTTTCTGTCAGATGCTGTTATTAATTGCAGTTGTTGTGCGGTTGCAGCGTCAATGAGCAACTGATTTTCATCTTTATAAAAACCACTGATGATAATATAACCCTTATTATTAAGGGAAGCTGCCATTGTTACCATGTATTGCAACAGAATATGCCGATTGATATTTGCAAGAATAATATCGAACTGATGTGTTGATGGCACATCGGCTTTTTGAACAACGATCTTTGTGCAGTTGTTGGTAGCAACATTCTCCAATGAGTTTTCAATACACCAATCATCGTTATCAACTGCAAGTACAGAAGTTGCACCTAATTTTTCTGCAAGAATGGCCAGCACCGCTGTGCCGCAACCAAAATCAAAAACTGTTTTGTTAGAGAAATCAATTCCCTGCATCAGCTTCATTACCTGCCATGTAGTTGCATGATGGCCTGTACCAAAACTCATCTTTGGCGTGATCACAATTTCGTGCTGCACCGTTGCAATTGTTTGATGAAAGTGTGCACGCACTGCAACAAACTCATCTACTACAACCGGTTCATAATTACTCTCCCACTCTGCGTTCCAGTTCTTGGGTGCAATTACTTCTTTTGTATAGCTGAGAGAAAATGGTTGCAACAATTCTTCCAACTGCTGCTGATCGAATTGCTCTTCGCTGATGTATGCATTCAATGCATCGGTTGTTTCTTCAAATCCGTCATATCCTTCTTCGCTTAACAAAGCCAGTAGTATTTCCTGTTGCTCATCGCTTGTAACAGGCACTGAAATTTTGATATAATTGATCATAGTTAATATCTGTTTTGCAGACAGGTATGCCATACTTACCATAGCTTGACGCATTTCATTCGAAACACAGATAAGTATGGCATACCTAGTTCATACGCAATAAAAAGTCCCGCCTTGCAGCGGGACTGTAAAGTTCACTTATTTCATTGAAAGTTAGAGACGCTCTTCACCATTGCTCTCATCCTGTCTTGGTTGAGGCTGTGGTTTCGGTGCACTCTCCGGCTTTGGCATTAACGCTTTGCGGCTGAGTTTGAACTTACCAGTCTTCGGATCGAGACCGATGAGTTTTACTTTCACCTGGTCGCCGATTTTGAAGATGCCTTCCATGCTTTCCAAACGCTTCCAGCTTATTTCACTGATGTGTAATAAACCTTCTTTCTTTGGAAGGAATTCTACAAACGCACCAAACTCTTTAATACCTTTTACGGTTGCTTCGTAAACAGCGCCCACTTCAGGAACAGCTACAATACCTTTAACCCAGGCTACAGCTTTATCCAATCCTGATTTCTCTTGTGAGAAGATGCTTACTTCACCGTAGTTACCTACTTCTTCAATCGTAATGGTTGTACCAGTTTCACGTTGGATCTCCTGGATTACTTTACCACCAGGCCCGATAACAGCACCAATAAATTCTTTATCGATAATGAGTTTCTCCATGCGTGGTGCATGTGGTTTCACCTCAGGACGGTGTTCTGCAATACACTCATACATTGCATCAAGAATGTGTAAGCGACCGTTACGAGCCTGTGCCAATGCTGCACGCATTACATCCATGCTCAAACCATCTACTTTAATATCCATCTGCACACCGCAAATACCTTCACGTGTACCGGTTACTTTAAAGTCCATATCACCAAGATGATCTTCATCACCAAGGATATCTGTAAGAATAGCATACTTACCATCACCACGTGTGATCAATCCCATTGCCACACCACTAACGTGTTTTTGAACAGGAACACCTGCATCCATCAACGCCAATGAACCAGCACAAACAGTTGCCATAGAAGACGAACCATTTGATTCAAGAATATCACTCACTACACGTACAGTGTATGGATATTCGCTACCAGGCATCATTTGTTTTAATGAACGCATAGCAAGGTTACCATGACCAACTTCACGACGGCCAGGACCACGCATCATCTTCACCTCGCCAGTTGAGAACGGAGGGAAGTTATAGTGGAGAATGAATTTTGTGTATTCGCTTTTTGCTGCACTTTCAACTAACAACTCATCGAGTTTGGTACCAAGTGTAACAGTAGTGAGCGATTGTGTTTCACCACGGGTAAACAAAGAAGAACCGTGTGGAGTTGGCAGAGGCTCAGTTTCCATTTGCAAAGGACGCACCTGGTCTAACTGGCGGCCATCGAGACGGATACGATCATCGAGGATCATATTACGTACCACTTCCCACTTGAGATCTTCGTAGTATTTTTTAGCGAGCTTCTTGTCTGCATCTGTTGCTTCTTCACCGAGGCTGGTAATTAATTCCTGCTTCAGTACATCATAAGCATCACTGCGTTCGTGCTTGCTGCTACCTGCTTTTGAAATAGTATATACTTTATCTTTTGCAAAAGCGATCACTTTCGCATTCAGTTCTTCGTTAACAACAGGCTTTGTGTACTCACGTTTTGCAGTAACACCAACAGCGTCTCTTAATTCCTGTTGCGCTTTAATTTGTACACGGATTGCATTGTGTGCAACTTCCAATGCTTTTACCAGTTCTTCTTCACTGCATTCTTTTGCTTCACCTTCCACCATCATCAGGTTCTTTTCAGTAGCTGCAATAATGAAATCGAAAGAAGCTTTTGCCAGTTGTGAACGGCTTGGGTTTACAACATACTCACCATCTATATTCGCTACACGTACTTCAGAGATAATTTCCTTGATGGGAATATCAGAAACAGCGAGTGCGGCAGATGCAGCCAAACATGCCATTGCATCGGGCATAACCTCTGCATCAGATGAAATAAGGCTGAGGAGAACCTGCACATCGCAGAAATAATCTTCGGGGAATAAAGGACGTAAAGCACGGTCAACCAAACGGCTGGTGAGAACTTCGTAATCACTCAGTCTTGCTTCACGCTTAAAAAACGAACCGGGAATACGGCCTGCAGATGCAAACTTTTCCTGGTAGTCTACTGATAATGGGAAGAAGTCTTGTCCTTCTCTTGGTTCTTTGTTAGCAACTACTGTAGCGAGGATAACGCAGTTACCCTGACGAACAGTAACAGAACCATCGGCCTGGCGGGCCAGTTTACCTGTTTCGATGGACACGATGCGGCCATCTCCCAGATCGAACGACTTGCTGATAGGATTTAATAACATACAAATCTTGTTTTTGAATTGACAGGAAGGCAGGCGGGATAAAGGCCTTGCAAGCAATTCTGTGAAATAATGAAGTGAAAAGAGAAACCTGTAAGAAAAACAAAATTCCCAACCGCAAAAAAACGTGTTGGGAATAATGATTTATTACATAACCGTAAATTATTTACGGAGACCGAGTTTCTCAATTAATGCACGGTACCCTTGCAGGTTGTGCTTGCTCAGGTAGCTGAGTAAACGCTTACGTTTACCTACCAGTTGCATCAGACCACGGTTTGTAGAGAAGTCTTTCTTGTTTGCTTTTTGATGAGCAGAAATGTGATTGATACGCTCAGTTAACAGAGCGATCTGACCTTCAATAGAACCAGTGTTTTGTTCAGCGCCACCGAAGTTGGCGAAAATGCTTGCTTTTTTTTCTTTTGTAATTGCTGACATCTCAGATTTTTTTAATTGACATCCAAATTGTACATCTGTAAATTGGCGGCAAAGGTAGGGGAAATATCCTGAAAAAGCAGCATTTGACAGATTAATTATTCCGGCTAAGGAAGCGGTCGAGCCCTGCCCTGGCTGTTTTCCGCACTTTTTTTCTGAAAAATCCGGTTCCACCCAACAATTGGCCCTTGAAACCCATTGCCTGCCCGGCCCATTTGTGCAGATCGAAACTGTCCCGATGGCGGAAAATTTTTCCATCCTTCAGCTCAAATTCTGCATGAATACGATTGATGACCCGCCGGCCTGTTGCTGAAAAAATGTACACCGCCACCCAATCGGCATTACCCTGCTCGCCGGCTAGCTGCACATGGCTATGCGTTATTTCCATATTGCCGCCGCCCCGTTCAATTAACATGCGCCACATGGCCGGTACTTCTTTTCCCTTCAACCCAACAAATACCTCATCGGTAAATTCGGCATCAGGATGATAGCAATTGGCCATTGTTTGCCAATCGCCTTTGGCAAAAGCTGTATAGAACGTTTCTATCAGATTCATATTAAGTAAGGTAAAAAATCATCGGCAAATGAGGCTGAATTTGTTTGCATATCTTTCTTGAAAAAAGATGCGCAACCTTATCATCCTGTTTTTACTTCTCTTTTCATCTTCATTAATTGCTCAAAAAAGCGGTTATGTTAAACCCCTATTTACAGCAACAATAATTTCACCCGGCTTAGCTTATGAACATCCTGTTTCGGATAAGCTGAGTATAAAAACCAAAGCTGCTTTCAGTTTCGGATGGTCGTACTCCTACTCCTCTTCGCTTGGATCATCTTCTTCCTTTTCGCCTGCAGTACTTGCGGCTCTGCAGCTCCGTTATTATTACAACTTCGAATTAAGAGAGAGAAAGGGAAAAATTACCGACAGAAATTCGGTAAACTATATTTCACTTTTAACCAAGTATGCATATTCAGGAATAACTTATTATCATAACAGCCAGGGAAATTATTCAATAAAGCAGGCATCGCATTTACCCAATGTTGGGATTGTATGGGGCATACAACGTAATTATAAAAACCGTTTTAGTTTCGATTGCAGCATCGGACCAAGCATCTACTCTCCATTGGTGAATAATGAATTCTCTTTCATTGCAGATGTTTCGTTAGGAATATGGCTGGGTAAAAAAGTTGATTGATGATTCATCGTTCATTTTACTAAATTGCGCAAAACCAATTATTCTTTGCCAAACATCATTTGTACAGTTACTAACGACCTTACTTACGATCAACGTATGATCCGGATCTGTACAACACTTGCACAACAAGGCTATACTGTTACATTGGTTGGACGAAAACTCAACCAATCGGAAGCGCTTCAACAACATCCCTTTGTTCAAAAAAGATTATTCTGTTGGTTTACCAAAGGCCCATTGTTTTATGCAGAGTACAACCTTCGTTTATTTTTTTGGTTGTTGTTACAACAAGCTGATTGTATTTGCGCAATTGATCTCGACACCATTCTACCCTGCTACTTTGCTTCGCAATTAAAACGCACAAAGCGTGTATACGATGCACATGAGTTGTTTTGTGAGATGAAAGAAATTGTTACCCGCCCTTCACGCTACCGCATGTGGAAACGGATAGAACGTTTTGCTGTTCCGAAATTCCGATATGGTTATACTGTTTGCGAACCTATTGCCGAAGAGTTTGAAAAAATGTATAACGTGAAGTATGAAGTGGTGAGGAATGTGCCGGTGATAAACAGCCAAATGGTAAAAGGCGTAAGGCATACGGAAAACAATACACAGCCTTCAACCCTAAACCCTAAACCTTCAACCTTCCTCCTTTACCAGGGTGCAGTAAACGAAGGCCGTAGTTTTGAAACATTGATACCTGCTATGAAGCTGGTAAATGTTTCGTTGCATATTTATGGTGATGGGAATTTTCTTGCACAAACACAAACCTTAATTGCTCAGAATCAACTTGAAGAAAAAGTGCTATTGAAAGGCAAATTAAAACCTGCAGAGTTGAAAAATATTACCTCTACTGCATACGCAGGCATTACACTATTTGAAAACAACGGACTTAGTAACTATCTTTCGCTTGCAAATCGTTTCTTCGATTATATACAGGCAGGTGTTCCGCAGTTATGTGTTGACTATCCTGCTTACCGGAATATCAACAACCAATTTGAAACTGCATTGCTGATACCCGATACAAGTGAAGAGACCATTGCAAAAGGTTTAAACAAATTATTATCCGACCCTGTTTTATATGCCCGGTTAAAAGCAAACTGCCAAAAAGCTGCAGTTGTTTTAAACTGGCAGGAAGAAGAGAAACGATTAATTAACTTTTATAAAAAACTCCTTGGCTGATCACATACATATTGTTTCGTTTGATGTTCCCTTTCCTGCCGATTATGGTGGCGTGGTTGATGTATTCTACAAAGTGAAAGCATTGCATGAATTGGGAATTAAAGTTCACCTGCATTGTTTTGAATATGGCCGTGGCGAACAAACTGAGCTGGAAAAATATTGTGCAGAAGTGTATTATTACACCCGCCAGGAAGGGCACAAAGGTTTTTCACTGCAACTCCCTTATATTGTTGCTTCCCGTAACGATGAACAATTATGGAAACGTTTGGAAGCAGATAATTATCCCGTTTTTTTTGAAGGCGTGCATTGCACTTACGGCTTAAGCTCAGGTGCTGTTACAAAAAAGAATATCGCCATCCGTTTACACAATACCGAATTTGAATACTATAAACAACTGGGTAAGTGGGAAACATCGCTTGTGCGTAAAGCTTACATGCAACACGAAAGCAGATTATTGAAAAGATATGAAGCTACATTGAAAGACTATCGCATACTTTCTATTTCGCAAAACGACTGCAGCACATATCAAAAAACATTCAAAGCCGGGAACATCAGTTACCTGCCTGCATTTATTCCCAATACAATTGTTACATCCAAAACAGGAAAAGGAAATTTCGTTTTATACCACGGTAACTTATCGGTAGCTGAAAATGAAAAAACAGCAAGCTGGTTGCTGGAAAAAGTTTTTCATGAGCTGGAAACTCCCTTTGTAATTGCAGGAAAAAATCCTCCCGATCGCTTAGTTGAATTAGCTCAGAAATATCCGCACACCTGCATGGTAGTTAACCCCGGTGAAGATGAACTGAACGATCTGATGCAGAAAGCACAGGTGCATGTGTTGCCTTCAATGATACAGTCGGGCATTAAACTGAAATTATTAAACGCCTTATTTAAAGGACGACATGTTATTGCAAACAACGCCATGCTTAATGGTACAGGTTTAGAGGCTGCATGTCAGCTTGCAAACAATCCTACTGAAATGAAATACCAGATATTCCGGTTGTTTCATAAAGAGTTTACCGATGATGATGTGCAGATAAGAGAAGGTCTCTTGCAAAACAATTTTAACAACAGAAAAAATGCAGAGCAGCTTATGCGTGCTCTACAGTAGCATTATCCCACACTTTACCGCCTTCGGTCTTTACCATACGTGCAGGATATTTTTTGATCACCATAAAATCATGCGTAGCCATAATCACTGCTGTGTTATAATCACGTGCAACCTGGAAAAGCAGGTTCATGATTTCATCGCTTGTTTCGGGATCGAGGTTACCCGTAGGTTCATCGGCCAATATTAATTTAGGAGAGTTGAGCAATGCACGTGCAATATCAACACGTTGCTGTTCGCCACCACTCATTTCAAAGGTCATTTTAAATCCTTTCGATTTCAAACCAACTTTGTCTAATACATCGTTGATTTTTTCTTCCATCAGGTTTTCATCTTTCCAACCTGTAGCCTTCAGTACAAATTTTAAATTCTCGTGCACATTACGATCGGTGAGCAATTGAAAATCCTGAAACACCACACCCAAACTACGACGAAGGAAAGGAACTTTTTTCCAATCCATGTCACGCAGATTAAATCCGGATACTGTAGCATCGCCTTCGGTTAAAGGCAATTCGCCATAAAGCGTTTTAAGTAGAGATGATTTACCTGTACCTGTTTTACCAACGAGGTACACAAACTCGCCTTGGTTAACCGAGAGATTAACGTTGCTGAGAATGAGATTACCACTTTGATAGATATTGGCGTTGTTTATTTCGACGATCGGAAGCATACTACAATTTTATATACCGCAAAATAAGTGCAAACCAATGAAAAAGAAAGCTGAAATGTTTCTTTAACTAAATTTTTAGTTGTTAAACTAATTTTTTAGTTATACATTCGTTTTATGAGTGCAGACAAATTAAAACCGCTTACCAAAGCAGAAGAGCAGGTAATGCAGGCGATCTGGAAACTGAACAAAGCATTCCTGAGAGAAATTGTAGATGCAATGCCTGTTCCCAAACCGCATCAAAACACCGTTGCAACGTTGCTGAAAATTTTAATAGAAAAGAAATACATCAAGGTTGATGTGGTTGGCCGCATGCATCAATACTATCCTGCAATTACAAAAGAAGCTTATTCAAAAGCCAGTATGAAAACATTGGTGAAAGGTTATTTTGAAGGCTCGTTTTCCGAAGCTGTTTCCTTTATGGTGAAAGAAAACAATCTCAGCATCGAAGAGCTTGAACTACTCTTACAAACCCTGAAAAAGAAATAACCATGACTGCTCTAACCGAATACCTGCTGAAAGTAATCATCTGCTCCGGTGTATTAACCGCTTATTACTGGCTGGCACTACGTAACAAAATCTTTCATCAATGGAATCGCTTTTATTTGCTGGCAGCTGTAGTGCTGTCGCTAACGCTTCCTTTGCTGCAATTTCAGCTTTGGTATCATCCTGCTGAGCAAACAGCTACCTCGTACAAAGTTTTACAAACCATCACCACCAACGAAACCTGGTTTGAAGAAGATGTGCAGCAAACAGCTTCAGTAACAAATCATTTTACTACAGAACACATCAGCACTTATCTCTACCTGATAGTATCACTGCTGATATTTGCCGGATTTATAAAAGCACTTGTTCAAATTTTCCGTCTTTATAAAAAATACCAGCATTGGAAAACAGAACAGCTGGTATTCGTTGATACCGACGCCAAAGGCACACCCTTTTCTTTTTTCAATTACATTTTCTGGAACAGAAATATTGCATTTGAATCAATACATGGTCAACAGATTTTTGCCCATGAGCTGGTGCATGTAAAAGAAAAACATAGCCTTGATAAATTGTTTTTGAATCTCTTGCTGATTGCATTTTGGATAAACCCGTTCTTCTGGCTTATACGCAAAGAACTATCAATGATCCATGAATTTATTGCCGATAAAAAAGCGGTACAGGATCAGGACAGTTCTGCACTGGCTGCAATGATCCTTGCATCAGCTTTTCCCGGTCATACACTTCCTTTCACCAACCCCTTTTTTTATTCACCTATTAAACGAAGACTCCTTATGCTGTCGAAACTTAAAAACCCGAAAGCGAGCTATATCAGCCGCTTGTTATTACTGCCGTTGCTTACGTTTTTGGTTACTGCTTTTGCTGTAAAAATTAATCGTAGTGAAACAAATCTCTCCCCGTTTTCTGAATTAGAACAACCATTAACGGTTGTAATTGATGCCGCACATGGTTATAAAAATGGAATTCCTACGGGCGTAAGAGGTTTAAACAATTTGCAGGAAGATGAAGTAGTTCTGGCCATTTGCAATAAAATAAAAGCACTCAATAAAGATGTAAACCTTAAACTCGTTTTTACCAGACCAACAGAAACCGATGTTGCATTGAACGACCGGTTACGTATTGCAACGGAACAAAATGCCGATCTGTTTATCTCCATTCATGCCGCTTATGCGCCACCTGTTGTTCGGCAAGGAACCAAATCAGATAACCCTGCAAATGGTGTAGAAATTTATGTTGCGAAAGATGGTACTCCTTATCTTGACAAAAGCAAGCAGCTTGGCTTAACCATTCTTGGCGAGATGAAAGATATTATGGCTATTCGTGAACCTGCCATCAAGCAAAGGGAAAAGGGTATTTATGTTATTCAATCAGCTCCCTTCCCTTCTATTTTGATTGAATGCGGATTTATCAGTAATAAAAACGATGCGGAGTTTGTATCAAACGAAAAGAACCAGGAACAAATAGCAGCAGCTATTTTAAAAGGTATTGTGAACTATGCATCCGGAAAAAATAAAGCATCAGACATAACTACAATTACCAACACTCAAAACGATACAATCCCTAATTCAAACAAAAAAGTAACAAAGCTGATTTCTGATTCAATTCTAGTTGATAACAACACTTATAATAATCACCTTATCATTATTAATGGAAAGAAATCTACAAGAAAAATGACAGACTCTTTATTAATTACAGCAAAAACAGTTACTGTAATTCCAAAGAACAATAAAGATGCGATCACTAAATATGGATCTGAGGCAAAAGATGGCGTTATTATTTTTGAAGATGCGGTTATAACAGAAAAAAATACAATAGAACAACCGCAACAAGCAAAAGACACTTTGCCTAAAAACACAAATAGTATTCCGGAAGGCACTCCCATTTTTACAAAAGCAGAAATAATGCCTCAGTTTCCCGGTGGAGAACTTGCATGGAACAGGTATATGGAAAAAGTAATAAGAGAAAATATTGATGCTTTAACTGCAGAGGGTAAAGACGGCTTGTGTGAAGTTGAATTTATTGTTACTCCTGATGGATTTGTCAGTAAGGTAAAAGCCAAAACCATGCAGAACACGAAGCTTGCAGAAGTGCTGATAGAAGCAATTAAAAAAGGCCCTAAATGGGTTCCCGCAATTCAAAACGGGAGAAAAGTATATTGTAGGTCAATACAAAAAATAAATCTCCGTTTACCTGTAAGTACAACTTCAATTACGTTTAATTAAAACATAGAAAGCAAAATTGCTTTGTATAAAAAAAGCGAGGTTTAGCCTCGCTTTTCTATTTTCTAGAAGGTTAATTCTTCATCCTTCAATTTAATCAGCAACTCTTTCTTCTCACTCGCTTCTACCCTGCCGATCACCTGTGCATCAACACCAAACGATTTCGAAATATTGATCAATGTATCCGCATCTTTTTCATTGGTATAAATCTCGAGCCTTGTACCCATGTTGAACACCTGGTACATTTCACGTGCATCAGCACCGGAAGCTTCCTGTATCAGATCAAAAATGATTGGCGGTGTAAACAGATTGTCTTTCACGATCTTCATTGGTCCTGGTAAATATTTCATACACTTGGTTTGTCCACCACCACTGCAATGGATCAAACCATGTACTGCATCAAAATGATTCTGCAGAATTTCCTTCAACACCGGTGCAAATGTTCTTGTTGGTGAAAGCAACAAGCGACCGATGAGTGATGTTTCACCATTCGGCAATTGCACTTCATCAGCCAAACGATGTTTGCCGATATACACCACATCATCACTCAATTTCGATTCAAATGTTTCAGGGAAATGATGCGCATAATATTTCTCCAACACATCGTGTCTTGCACTTGTTAAGCCATTACTTCCTAAGCCACTGTTGTAAAAGGTTTCATAATCTGCCTGTCCAAAACCAGCTAAACCCACAATTACATCACCGGCTTTTATTTTATCGTTGCTGATTACTTTGCTCTTTGGCCAGCGAGCCGTCATCGTTCCATTAACTGCAATGGTACGCACAACATCACCCACATCAGCCGTTTCGCCACCTAGGTAATGAATGTTCACCCCATATTCTTTCAGTTGTGCAAACAACTCAGCCGACCCGTTGATCACCTGTTCCAATACTTCTCCCGGAATCAATGTTTTGTTACGATCTACTGTTGAAGAGAATAAAATATTATCATAAATACCTACACAAAGCAGGTCATCGAGGTTCATAACAATAGCATCCTGTGCAATGCCTTTCCAAACCGATGCATTACCCGTTTCTTTCCAATACAGATAAGCAAGAATACTTTTGGTACCTGCACCATCGGCATGCGTCACATTCACCCAATCGGCATCGCCACCCAAATAATCAGGATAGAGTTTGCAAAACGCATTTGGATATAAACCCTGGTCGAGATGTTCTACTGCCTTGTGTACTTCTTCCTTTTGCGCTGAAACGCCCCGTTTATTGTATAATGACATGTACCGATGATTATGAGCCGCAAAACTAACACTTCCACACATCAAATGTGTTACTTTTGTGCCTTCAAATTATGAAGGTTTACAGAAGTCTGCAGCAACTGCCGGTTTTCAGCAAAACCGTACTAACAATCGGTACGTTCGATGGTGTGCATCTTGGTCACCAGCAAATTATCCGGCAATTAATTGCTGAAGCTAAAGAACGGGAAGCCGAATCGGTACTCATCAGCTTCTACCCACATCCCCGTAAAGTGCTTAAACCCGAGCAGGAAGTAGCCGAACTTACTACACTGGAAGAACGTATTGAACTGTTGAAACAGCAGGGATTGGATAACCTCGTTGTTGTTCCGTTTGATAAAGCTTTTGCAGCACAAACTGCACAACAGTACATCCAGGATTTTTTGGTAAAGCTGTTCAGCCCATCACTCATTATTATTGGTTACGATCATAAATTCGGCAACAACCGTGAAGGTGATTTTGCGTTGATGCAGCAGATGGGAAAAGAGTTTGCCTACGATGTAAAAGAAATTCCGAAACAGGTGTTGAACGAAGTAGCAGTAAGTTCAACAAAAATCCGTGAAGCCATTGCAAAAGGCGATGCACAAACAGCCAATCAACTTTTAGGCTATACCTATTTCTTCAGAGGATATGTGGTGGAAGGAAATAAACTCGGTCGCAAGCTGGGCTACCCTACTGCCAACCTGCAGATACAGGATGCAGGTAAACTGGTTCCGGCAAACGGTGTGTATGTTGTGCTTGCACAGATTGAAGGCGATACAAGAATTTTAAAAGGGATGATGAACATTGGCACAAGACCTACTGTTGACGGCACACAAAAAACAACTGAAGTAAACCTGTTCGATTTTGAAGAAGACATTTACAACCGCCATTTAAAAGTGTTTGTAAAATATCATTTACGTGAAGAAGTGAAGTTTAACGGATTGGATAAACTGATTGAACAGTTGCACAAAGACAAAGAGCAAAGCCTGCAACTGCTGGCCGATGCTGAATAATATTTATTGATAAAATGAACGAATATGCTTTCATCGATTAACCCAACTACAACAAAAGCCTGGCAACAGTTAACAGTACATGCTGTACAAATGAAACAGGTACACATGAAACAATTGTTTGCAGCTGATGCAAACCGTTTTCAAAAATTCAATGTTACCGAAGGCGATATCATCTTCGATTATTCTAAAAATATCATTACCGAAGAAACCATTCAGCTGCTGCAACAGTTAGCAGATGAATGCAAGGTGAAAGAAGCAATTGAAAAGATGTTTGCCGGTGATGTGATCAATCATACTGAAAAGCGTGCAGTGTTGCATACTGCTCTTCGTAATTTCTCCGGCAAGCCTGTTTTGGTTGATGGAAAAGATGTAATGCCCGATGTGCAACGTGTATTGGCACAAATGAAAAGCTTTTGTGCAAGCATTCACGGTGGCGAATGGAAAGGTTACACCGGTAAAAAGATCAAATACATTGTAAACATTGGTATTGGAGGTAGCGATCTTGGCCCTGTAATGGTAACCGAAGCATTAAAGGCTTATTGGGTTGATGGTATTGAAACCTATTTTGTAAGTAATGTAGATGGAACACATATTGCAGAAACGTTGAAAAAAGTAACTGCAGATGAAACGTTGTTTCTTATTGCATCAAAAACATTTACCACACAGGAAACCATGACCAATGCACACAGTGCAAGAAGCTGGTTTTTGCAGCATGCAAAAGACGAAACTTTTGTTGCCAAACATTTTGCTGCATTATCTACCAACGAAAAAGAAGTGGTGAAGTTTGGTATTGATAAAGCCAACATGTTTGAGTTCTGGGATTGGGTTGGTGGCCGTTACAGTTTGTGGAGCGCCATCGGTTTATCTATTGCCTTAACCATTGGCTATAACAATTTTGAAGAATTGCTGAAAGGCGCCTATGCTGCTGATGAACATTTTAAAACTGCAGCCTTCGATAAAAATATTCCTGTGATCATGGCATTGCTGGGCACCTGGTATGTAAATTTCTTTGATGCAAAGAGTGAAGCCATTCTTCCTTATGATCAATACCTGCACCGTTTTGCAGCTTACTTCCAGCAGGGAAATATGGAGAGCAATGGTAAGTATGTTGATCGCAGCGGCAACAAAGTTGAGTACAGCACAGGCCCGATTATTTGGGGTGAGCCGGGTACAAATGGTCAGCATTCATTTTATCAATTGATCCATCAAGGCACACATTTAATTCCTTCTGATTTTATTGCTCCGGCTATCAGTCATAATCCGCTGAGCGATCATCACAACAAGCTCATGAGTAACTTCTTTGCGCAAACAGAAGCACTCATGAACGGCAAATCAAAAGAAGAAGTGATTGCTGAAGGTGTAAAAGAAGAGTTGATTCCTTACAAAGTATTTGAAGGAAACCGCCCTACTAATTCCATTCTTGTAAAACAGATCACGCCGTTTACACTAGGCGAACTGGTTTCATTCTACGAACACAAGATATTTGTACAAGGTGTTATCTGGAATGTTTACAGTTTCGATCAATGGGGTGTTGAATTGGGTAAACAATTGGCGAATAAAATTCTCCCTGAGCTGGAAAGCGATGCTGTTGTTACATCGCATGATGCATCAACCAATGCTCTCATTAATCAATACAAAGCATTACGCAAATAAAAAGAGAAAGCCCCGCAAATTGCGGGGCTTTCTCTTTATGCTTTTGTACGATCACTACGCTTAATAGAGATAGTTTAAGGCTATCACATCATTTGCATTAAATGGTCTGTTTGTTCCATCTGAACAAGCAAGCATCCAGCTAAGTGCATCAGGACCTGAAGGTGTACCAGGAATAAGTACAGCACCAACGCCATTCTTTGCCTGTCCTTCGTTGCCACCCGAACCACAGCTATATGCACGACGCATATAATCTGTATGACGGAAACCAATGCAATGGCCCATTTCATGCGCAATTACAGTTGCCAGCCAGTTAGTATTGGCACTTGCAGTAAAATATTTTGTATTAAGGCTAATGAGATTATAAGGGTTGCCACCTGAAGGAAAACCACCAAAGCCAATTGTATTGCTATTTTCGTAATAAGCCTTTACAGTCATACCACCTGTTCCGGGAGCAGAAGTAACACGATTAAATTTGAGCGACAGATTTAAATCGTTATAACGCTTAATAGCTTCATCAAGTGCCGGACCAAAATAAGTACCTGCATTAGGGTCGGCGAGCTCAAGATACACATTGATCGTTCTTGTGCCGCTTACTGAAACCAGGTTAAATGTACGGTACTGTTCTTCGCTTGCAATAGTCATATTCGCTCCACCGGGAACAGACTTTAATTGATCGTTGCTTATGAAGATGTCGCCTTCGACGAGGTAGCCGCCGCTAACTGCTTTTACATTGCTTGTAGACAAACCCTGAAAAGCAATTAAGCTTAAGATTTCATCGGACACCTGATCGGGTGCAGATTCTTTTGCAGATTTAGAACAGGCTACAATAAATAATGCTGCAAATAATACTACAGCTGAGCCTAAAAGAAGTCTTCTCATGTTTTAATGTTTAGGTTGAAAATGTATGTTAAATTATTAATTTTATTTTAAACTATAAACATGAATTGCTTATAATTTTCAAACCATTTTTTTCGTAAAATCCAACTACCAACATTTGTGTTAAATAAATCCCGAACATTGATGTAATGAATTCGATAGTCTGTAACACTAAAAGGGCTTTTTGCCTTGTTTCAGGAGGGGCTGCTTTGATATGGTTATTCTTTTTCCAAAGCGTTCAAGCTCAAACATTAAGCAAAAAAACAGAAGCCAAAATTTCTCCATTGCTTCGTATAAATTTTGCCCGTCTTGGAACTGATGAACTTAGTTCTTTTACATTTACAGTATCCTCAATTGACTCCTTTCTGGAAATAATTAAATTTCAACAAGAGGTAAAACTACTTCGTATATACCCGTTAACAAATACCATCATTATCAACTGTTCGACACTTACGTTTCAAAAATTACTCTCCTCTGATGTTGTTCAATGGGCCGATCAGCAACAAAAACCAGTCGAAGAATTAATGCTTGGTTTTGTAGATTATTCGGCAAATAATATTTCAGCAATACAAAATGCTTTTCCGAATTTGAATGGCGATAACATTGTACTTTCTGTAAAAGAGCAGATGTTTGATACTGCCGATATAGATTTTAAAGGAAGAATAATCCCCTCCGCTTATAGTGCAGCTTCTATCAGTTCGCATGCTTCACTAATTGCAACCATCACCTCGGGGGGTGGTAATGCATGGTACAATACAAAAGGGGCTGCATGGAAATCAAAAATCAGTTCGGCAAGTTTTTTAAATCTTTTACCGGAACCAAACAGTTATTATCAAACTCCCATACTTGTACAAAATCATTCATACGGAACAATAATTGAAAGTTATTATGGAGCCGAAGCAGCTGCTTACGATGCATCTGTAATTGCAAACCCATTAGTTGTTCATCTTTTCTCGGCAGGCAACTCCGGTTCTTCTTTTGCCACAACAGGAACCTACGCCAACATAAATGGGTACGCAAATCTTACTGGCAATTTTAAACAGGCAAAAAATATTATTACTGTAGGGCATACTGATTCCACTGACGTTGTTTTATCGCCCAGCTCAAAAGGTCCTGCTTTCGATGGACGTATAAAACCAGAGCTTGTTGCATTTGGCGAAGATGGGAGCTCCGGTGCAACAGCACTTGTTTCTGGTGTAGCTGCAGTACTTCATCATACTTACCGAAACTTAAATAATAATACCAATGCACAGGCATCGCTTATAAAAGCTGTTTTGCTGAACAGTGCTGAGGATGTTGATGCAGTTGGTATCGATTACAAATCGGGCTACGGAAAATTAAATGCAACTAATGCAGTCCGTACACTTTTACAAACCCATTATTTTAATGAAACGATAGCCGATAAACAGCAAAAACAATTTACCATCACTGTACCAACAGGAATAAAAAAACTAAAGGTCACATTGGTATGGACTGACCCTGCCGCCCAACCTGGAACGGTTAAAGCTTTGGTGAATGATCTTGATCTTGAACTGAAGCACGTTGCAAGTGGAAGCCTGTTTTTACCATGGGTCTTAAACCCTACTCCATCTGTAACAACTATAGAAGAATTGCCGGTTCGGAAAAAAGACACGTTGAATGTAGTTGAACAAATTACACTCGATAATCCCACAGCCGGCGATTACCAGTTCTTCGTTAAGGGGTCATCTATACCGCAAGGTGCGCAAGCATTTTCCATCGCTTATCAACTTGATACGTTGAACAAGTTTGCATGGTATTTTCCAACATCATCCGACTATCTCTTTTCAGCAAACTCGCATATACTGCGTTTTCAATCCAGTTATGCAAATAATACAGGAGCAATAGAATACAGTCTCGACAAAGGAATTACATGGCAAAACATCACCCAATCTGCAGACTTACAAAAAGGATATTATAAGTGGATAACCCCAAATGTATACAGCGAAGCGCTGCTTGCCTTTACGGTAAACGGAACACGGTATATATCGGATACTTTTACTATCAGCAAACGCCTTTTACCTGCTGTTGGTTTCAACTGTGCAGATTCTGTTTTGCTAACCTGGCCTAAAATAAATGAAGCATCATCTTATCGCATTACCAGTCTTGGCACTAACTATATGGAACAGATACGAATTGTTACCGATACTTCATTTCTGTTTTCAAAAGCCAGTAGCCCTTCAAAATATTACAGTATTACTCCTTTGTTACGCAATAATGCAGCGATGCCGTCCTACACATTTAATTATGAAACCCAGGGAACCGATTGCTATGTAAAAACTTTTCTTGCAGAGTTGACGGTTAACAACAGCGTATTGCTTTCGTTTGTATTGGGAACAGACTATATGGTGCAAAAAATACGTTTTGAAAAACTATCAGCAACAGGATTTATACCGTTGAACGAACAAAATTTGCAAAACAGTTTGCAATTTATTTTCAACGATCAATTCCTTATTAATGGCAGCAATGCATACAGGGTTGCGATTACACTTGTTGATGGAAGGGTTCTCTATTCAAATACCGGAACCGTTTATTTCACCAGCCCAAAAACAATTACAGTTTATCCTAATCCTGTAAGATTGAATGAGCCTTTACAGGTTCTTTCAAACACAAGAGACGAATATATATTTCAATTGTTTGATTTAAGTGGCAAATTAGTGTTGAGCGAAAAATTAAAATCCTTCCCGCAACTGATCAATATTCAAAAGTTACAGAAAGGATTTTATATCTATCGGGCCACAGGCAATTCAGGACATACTGCAAGCGGCAAACTGATTTTACATTAACCCCACAACGAAGCCGGATACTCACCTGAAGCAACCAGGTCGTTCACACTTTTCTGTACACCCGGGGCATCTTCTTTGTATGTAACGCCAAACCATTGCGAAGAAGTTGGAATTACTTTTACAACACCTAATCCTTCTTTAATAAAATGATCGGCTACAATAGGAATGAAAAATTCTGATTTTTCTTCCTGGCCTTTTGTTTTAAGAAAATCTGCAAACAGATCGGTAGCAAGATCAAACACCGATGCATCAAAGCACCAGAAATTCATACTTACACTTGAGTGATAGGGCACTTCGTGTTTACCTTCTGCATCTTCGTAAACAATCTTTCCGTTTTCGGGATAGATCTTTGTACGCTCAGAAATACTTACAAGATTATTGTTCTCATCTACCACACAAACTCCACGACTAACGGTACCATTTTCGCTTAATGTTTTTGCCAGCTCGTAACCAATAATTGAATGCTTATCAGCAGCACATTCTTCCTTTAAAAACTTTGCTGCTTTTTCAAAGGCATCTCTGCCATAAAAATCATCGGCGTTAATTACAGCAAACGGATCTTTAATAGCATCTTTCGCACAAAGGATTGCATGTGCTGTACCCCATGGCTTCACCCTTGTTGCAGGAATTGCAAAACCGTTTGTAAACGAATTGAGCTCCTGGTATACATAGTCAATTTCAATTTTACCTTTCAGCTTGGGTTCAAACGCTGCTTTAAAATTATCAGCAAAATCTTTACGGATAATAAACACTACTTTACCAAATCCTGCACGGATGGCATCGTAAATAGAATATTCCATAATGGTTTCGCCGGAAGGACCAAAGCCTTCCATCTGTTTCATACTGCCGTACCTGCTGGCCATTCCTGCTGCAAGTATTAAAAGTGTTGGTTGCATGTAATCGATTATTTTTGAGCGCTGCGAAGATAGGAAACTATCGTTCCCCCGCATCATGCAAACGATTCCATTAACAATAGCATATCACAACATCAAATGGCCTTTGGAAAATGGTCTGTTTTTCCCTTTTACGGTAGCCCGGCTCGATTTGTTGCATCCTGTTATTTCGGGTAACAAAAGCTTTAAGCTCAAATACAATCTGCTTAAAGTTCTTGAAGAAAAAAAAGAAGGAATTATTACAATGGGCGGTGCCTATTCAAATCATCTTTGTGCAACTGCTTTTGCCTGTTATCAACAAGGTCTTTCTTCTGTTGGTATTATCCGTGGTGAAGTGATGGAACCGTTAAACAATACACTTGCATTTTGCAAAGCACATGGTATGCAACTGCTACCGGTAAACCGAGCAGATTATGATTCGTACAGCAAGGCTGTAAACTTTATTAAAGAGCAATACCGTCATTTACTGTTTGTGCCTGAAGGTGGAAATAATTACGAAGGTTTTCTTGGCTGTACAGAAATACTTGCTGCAGTTCCTGAGGCCGACAGCTATACACACATTCTTTGTTCGATGGGTACCGGAACAACGTTTAAAGGAATAGCAGCTGCTGCCAAAGCACATCAAACAGTAATTGGTATTCCTGCATTAAAAATAAAAGAAACAGAGCAGGAACTTTTTTTGCAGCAACATGCACATGTTAAAACCGAAGCAACAACAAAAGTGCTGTTTCAATTTGCAGGTGCAGGTTATGCACGCACAACACAGGAGCAATTCAACTTTATGAATTTGTTTTATACTAAAACCGGTATTCCAACCGACATTGTGTATACGGGTAAATTAATGCAGGCAGTAACAGCGCTTGCTGAGCAGAGCTTTTTTTACGAAAGCTGTAGCGTATTGCTCATACACAGCGGTGGACTACAGGGAAACAACAGCCTGCCTGCAGGAACTTTGTTATTCTGAACGGCACTATATTTGCGCTTTATTGTGATCAACCATCAGCATACATCATCCATGAAGAAACTGAGCTTACTCTCCTCTCTCCTCCTTGTAACTATTTTTGTATTTGCACAAAACGATACGCTGCCAAAATTTACAGCTATTAAAAAAAGAACAGGAGAAATTGTATTAAGCTGGAACAGCCCGTATAAGAATGTATCGCAGATAAATATTCAACGGTCGAAAGACAGTTTACGCAGCTTCAGCACCATCCATTCTGTGCCGAACCCGAATGCAAAAAGCTATAGTTATATTGATAAAACAGCCAAGAACGACAGTGGCTATTACCGCATTTTTATTTTATTTGAGGGTACGAACTATATCTTCACGCCATCACGCAAATTATTTATAGATACAAGCAGAGAAGTTGTTGCCTCCGTTGAACCCGTAAAAAACAATAAACCTGTAGTTGCAACACATCCCAAAGAAACAGTGAAAGAAGATAAACCACAGACGCCGCCAAAGCCTGTTTGGGTTCCGTCGATCTATGTTTTTACAGGAGATGATGGCAACCCTGTAATTAACCTGCCCGATGCCGCAGCAAAAAAATACAGCATCCGTTTTATGCGGGAAGATGGCAAGCTCCTTTTTGCTATTCCAAAAATTACCGAAAGCTACCTTACGCTCGATAAAGTAAACTTCATGAAATCGGGCTGGTACCACTTTGAACTGCTGGAAGACGGTAAGCTGAAGGAGAAAAATAAGTTCCTTATAACAAGAGATTATTAAGCTTTTTGCTTCTTCATTTGAAGAATGGCGTTGTTTTTGTAATTTGAAGTATGTTGCAGATTGCTTTCCCCCTGCATCCACACTTATGAAACAAAATTTAGCCCTATTACTGTTCCTGCTTTTTTCCGCACCTTGTTTAGTATTTGCACAACGTGTAGGAAGAAAAGGCGTAACTCCAACCAATACCGGCAATTCAAAAAAAACGCAAACCTTTCAGTTCTCATTAGAGCAACTGCAGGGTCGCTGGCAGGAAACAAAACGGACTACTGAGGATAAAAGCGACCTGCCGATTGGCGACACCATCTATCTCCATTTTACCAATACCAATAAAGTTGAAACACGTGATGGCACAAAAACCATCATGCGTGGAGAAGCCGTTATTGATGAACCCGGAAATATACTTATTGCTGCAGCAGATATTTACACCATAAAAACTGTTACAGAAAGCGAACTGATATTGCTTGACGACGACGGAACAGTACACACACTGGTGAAGAAAGAAATTTTCTGGCGTGAGACGTTGGGAAAAAATGCTGTAACTGATCCTGTATTGGATACACCGATAAGTCCAAACCTTGCCGACTTAGACGGAACAACCTGGACCATCTATCGCAGAAGATCAAAGCCCGGAGCCATCAGTAACGAATCGGTATTGATCCGTTATATAAAAGCAATTAAACACAATGGCAACAATACAGCAACAGCAGAATTAACGTTCTATTCAAAAGATAAAACGGAAGTAGCACCCTGCACCATAGCGGTAGTTAATAATCAGATAGAAATAAAATCGGGCGACAACAGCTGGTTGCTGTTTATTTATAAAATAGAAAAAGAAGAATGGATCTTTGGCGATCATAAAACACTGCTCTATTTCGCCAAGCCATTATAACTGTATATCAAATACCTTTTCAAAATTCTTCTTCACCCGTTCTTTAGCTTCGTTAAAACTAACGGCGTGGCCTAACTCTTTTTCCAACGATGTTACCTGTTTGTTTTGAATACCGCAGGGGATGATGTTGTTGAAATAATTCAGATCAGTATTTACATTAAATGCAAAGCCATGCATGGTAACCCAGCGGCTGCACCGAACACCCATTGCACAGATCTTCCGTTCCTTGCCTTTCACATCCGGATCGAGCCATACTCCGGTTTCGCCAGGACTACGATCGCCTTTTAACCCATAATCGGCCATGGTAAGAATGATCACATCCTCCAGCTTGCGGAGATATTTACCAATGTCTGTTTCGAATTTCTCTAAATCAAAAATGGGATAACCTACAATTTGTTGCGGACCATGAAAGGTAATATCGCCACCTCGATTGGTAGGATAATATTCAATGCCTTTTGCAGTACGTTCTTCTTCGCTGATGAGGATATTGTTTACATCGCCGCTCTTACCCAATGTGTACACAGGTGGGTGCTCAACGAAAAGCAGGTAATGATGAGTCGTGAAGGGTGAGTCGTGAGTGGTGATTGGCTCCTGGCTATCGGTTGCATTTCTTAACGCCGCCTTTACCTCCAGATTTTTCTTCAATAAACTTTCCTGGTAATCCCAGGCCTGTTTATAGGGCATGTTTCCCAAATCTTCAAACTGCACAAACTGTGTCATAGCCTGCAAATTTACGTTGATTTGAACGGATGAAACGCAGCACTTACTTTTGCAGACAATGATCGACGAAGAATTACTTGACGAAGACAGTGAACTGGAGAACGGCGATGGCTCGGAAGAGCTATACGAGAAAAAACGTTTTGTTGTTACCAAAGGGCAGGAACCGTTGCGTATTGACAAATACCTGATGACAAAAATTGAAGGCGCTACCCGTAATAAAGTACAGCGTGGTATAGAAACGGGCATGGTGCTGGTAAACAACAACCCGGTAAAAGCCAACTACAAAGTAAAACCAGGTGATGATATTGTAACCTTTACCGACACTGCTCCTGAGGATACCGATCTGAAAGCTGAGGAGCTTCCATTGAATATTGTTTACGAAGATGATCATGTAATGCTGGTGAATAAAGAAGCCGGCATGGTGATGCATCCCGGCTGCGGCAACTATTCGGGAACGTTAGTAAACGGTGCTCTGTGGCATTTTCAGCAACAGAAACCCAACCTTACCGAAGATGAGTTACCTCGTTTTGGTATGGTACACAGGATCGATAAGAACACCAGCGGTTTGGTGATCATGGCAAAAACAGAACAGGCCAGTGTACATCTTGCCAAACAGTTCTTTAATCATACAGTTGAAAGAAAATACGTAGCGCTTGTGTGGGGCGATATTAAAGAAGATAGTGGAACAATTACAGGTCACGTTGGCCGTCACCAACGTTTCCGCAAGATTATGGATGTATACCCTGATGGTGAATATGGCAAAGAAGCTACTACACATTTTACAGTACTGGAACGTTTCGGCTATACAACACTGGTAGAATGTAAACTGGAAACAGGCCGTACACACCAGATACGTGTACACATGCAGCATATTGGTCACCCGTTATTTAATGATGATACCTATGGCGGCGACCGTATTGTAAAAGGAACTGTTTACACCAAGTACAAACAGTTTGTAGATAATTGCTTTGCTATTTGTCCACGCCATGCACTGCATGCAAAAACATTGGGCTTTACGCATCCTAAAACACAGGAACGGATGTTGTTCGATAGTGAGCTGGCAAAAGATATGCAGCAGGTAATTGAAAAGTGGAGAGTGTATACGAAGGCGAAGAATCTTACCGGAGATGATGAGTAAGCAAATCAATAATCTCTGTTTTTAAACCGGAAATGACTGCTAAGTCGTAACCCTATTGTGTGTACAGACCCCTGTTTGTAGAATACGTTTTCGTAACGAAGCGATAAATCGAGTTGAACAATTTTTTCGGAAGGAAACAGGTATCCAAAACTTAAACCACTTATGGGGCCTTTGATTATTTCATCCACATCGGCACCATCCATATTCTGGTAACTTCTTGCTCCGTAAACGCTGTAACCAAGTTGAGGTTCTGCATAAAATCCTGTTCCGCTCCTGTCTAACGTATACCTGTATCCTAATTTTACAGGAACATAGGCTATACCATACGAATCAGGATATTCAATTTCAGGAATGAATTTTACCCCCACTTCAATATTTATTTCATCTGCTTTTTCTAATACCGGCACTCCAAACTTTAACATGGCACCAAAACCCACAATATACTTCGACTCCGGTTTGGGATTTAATACAGTTAAAACTTCAATTTGAGCATTTGCGTTGTAACCAAAAAGTACAGCAACAAGTAAAAGCAGTAATCGCATAAGCATATTTATTTCGGAAATACCATTTTATAATCCACACTCACCTTCCCTTTCGAAATATCATCAAGCTTTCCTTTCAGCATTTTGCGCTTCAACGGCTTCAGGTGATCGATGAACAGTTTCCCGTCGATGTGATCGTATTCATGCAGGATCACTCTTGCAGTAATACCATCGAATGTTTTTACATGTTCGTTGAAGTTCTCATCCATAAAACGAATAGTTACTTCTTCTGCACGGTAAACATCTTCCCGAATTTTGGGTATGCTTAAACAGCCTTCATTAAAAGCCCAATCGTCGCCAATCAGTTCTTCCACCTGTGCATTAATAAATACTTGCTTAATACCGGGACGGTCGTTGTACAACATGGTCTCCTCTTCATCCATATTGGCAAACATCTGTGCACTGTCTACCACAAACAGGCGAATGTCTTTATTGATCTGCGGAGCAGCCAACCCAACACCATTTGATGAATACATGGTTTCCCACATATCGGCAATAAGCTTATCCAAACCCGGATAATCGGGCGTAATATCTTTTGCTACTTTACGAAGTACATCAAAGCCGTATGCGACAATAGGAAGAATCATGCGATGTCTGATTTAGGATGGCGGATTTATGGTTTGTAAACCAGCCTCAATAAAAATTAGCTGCAAATATAAGTAAAGCAGAGAGATGTCTGATTTAGGATGTATGATGTAGGAAAGGCGTGAGAGATTAAACATCCGCCATCATAAATCATACATTCTACATCCTCGCCAGGTATTCCTGCAGCATAATCGTGGCTGCAATTTCATCCACCAGCTTTTTATCCCTGCGCTGGCTTTTCTTTAAACCCATTTCGAGCATGGCATCTTTGGCCATTTTGGAAGTATAGCGTTCATCAACTGTTTCAATGGGTATCTGCGGAAAATTTTTCTTTAGCTGGGCGATGGCATTCTTTACTAACGGGGTGGCATGGGTGTCGCTGTCATCCCAATTGGTGGGCATACCAATAAGAATTTTCTCCACCTGCTCTTTGCTGAAATAGTCTTTCAGAAAAGGAATAAAGTTTTTTGTTTCGATGGTGGTTAAGCCCGTAGCAATAATCTGTAAAGGATCCGTTACTGCAATACCGGTGCGTTTACCGCCGTAGTCGATGCAAAGAATTCGTGCCATTGGTTAAAAGTTCATGGTTGATTGTTCATGGTTCATAGTAACGCCCTACATTGAGTCACGCAGCTTTGTGATCATTTTACAAATCACCTCGTATGCAATATAATTTTTATCAAATTCCTCTTTTGTAATGTAATTACGCTTTATAGCGATGAATAAACAGGCTACCACCTCAACAGCCGACCTAAGTGCGATGTCAAGAAACCGTTTAAATTCCGGCTTGGTTTGTCCAGTACTTCCTTCTGCAATATTCAACACTACTGAATCGGCCGCACGTTTGATTTGAGATGCAAGACTGAAACGTTCTTCAACGGGAAGTTTTTTACTAAGCAAGTCAATTTCATTCGACAAGTCCAGTGCCATTTGCCAGACCTTTAATTCTTCAAAACGAAAAGCCATAAGCGTGTGATTTTCTATGAACAATGAACCATCAACTATGAACTGCCTACCCTACAAATATATCCGCTATCACAAACACGGCAAACACAACACTGGCAATCCCATTCGCTGTCATAAACGCAATGTTTACTTTGCTGAGATCGTTTGGTTTTACAATGGAATGCTGGTATACCAACATACCAATGAACACCGCTACACCAATCCAATATAACACACCGAAATTTCCATAGTAACCTGCTGCTGTTACGCAAAAAGCAGAAAGCACATGCAACAGTTGCGACACACGCAATGCTTTTGTTTTACCTAACCATGCAGGGATCGATTTCAATTCATATTGCTTATCAAATTCTTCATCCTGCAAGGCATAAATAATATCGAACCCGCTTACCCAAAATAATACGGTGAATGAAAACAAAACAGGCAATACATCAAACACGCCTGTTACAGCTAAGTAAGCACCAATGGGCGCTAACGATAAACCCAAGCCCAACACCAAATGACAAAGCGGTGTAAAACGTTTGGTATAACTGTAACCCAACACCACCAATAATGCTACGGGTGATAATGCAAAGCAGAGTGTATTGATAAAGAACGTTGCAACCACAAACAACACACTGTTGATGATGGTAAACAACAATGCACTGTTGGCCGAAATAATACCTGCAGGTATTTCACGGATGGCCGTACGAGGGTTCTTTGCATCAAAATTTCGATCGAGGTAACGATTGAAAGCCATGGCTGCACTGCGGGCGAAGATCATACAGAGGAGAACAAGTGGAAAAACCTTCATTACTTCTTTAAAGGGATACCTATCAATGCCATCATCAAAGCATTTCCAATAGATCGCATCTTCAACCCCTAAACAAAACCCAATCAACGCAAACGGCAACGCAAAAATGGTATGCGAAAATTTTATTAAAGACAGATAGTTTTTTACTGTAGACATTGCTTATTTCTCTTTTATCCAACCACCGTCAGGGTTTACAACTGCTGACGGGGTTTTCCTTTTTCATTTTACATTTTTAATTTTTCATTCTTCATTTCTCCACTCCTCTCACCAACTCCCATAACACCACTCCTGCTGCGACACTAATATTCAACGAATGCTTCATACCAAACTGCGGTATTTCAATACAACCGTCGCACTGCAGTAAGGTTTCCTGCTCCACACCTTCTGCTTCATTACCAAAAAAGAGGGCAATTTTTTCACCAGGCTGCTGTTCAAATTCGTTCAGCATAATGCTTCCTTCCACCTGTTCAATACCAAACAGTTTATACCCGTTGGCTTTCAACTCTTCAATAGCCTCTGCAGTGGTTTTAAAATATTTCCATGCAACTGTTTCCGTTGCGCCCAATGCGGTTTTATGAATATCCCTGTGTGGAGGTTGTGGTGTGTAGCCAATGAGATAAACGGCTTCTACCAAAAAAGCATCTGCGGTACGGAACACACTGCCCACATTCTGCATGCTGCGGATGTTCTCCAGCACAACAATCACCCTGTTTTTTTCCGCTTCTTTAAATTCATCCACCGTTTTGCGGTTCAGTTCGTCCATGCCCAATTTTCGCATCGGGCAAAGGTAATGGAAATGGTGAGTTGTGAATAGCGAGTGGTGAGTGGGTAGCTTTAATGCTGACTTCCTACTTCATACTTCCTACATCAGACATCAGAAATCCTACTTCCTGCATCCTAAATCAGGCATCCCACTACCTGCAACAGTCTGTATTCCTTACCACATCCCTACTTCTTCCCCCCAGTCTCCCCTTAAAAGCCTACCTTTGCGCCTTGTTAAAAATTATTAAGAATGAACACATTTGATGCGCTTGGACTCGATGAACGTTTGATGAGTGCAATTACAGAACTCGGGTTTACCAACCCAACCCCCATCCAGGAAAAAGCCATCCCGGTTTTACTGAGTGGAACCAAAGATTTTATTGGCCTTGCCCAAACAGGCACCGGCAAAACAGCCGCTTTTGGCTTACCCCTTTTACAATTACTCGACACAAGTAAGAAATATCCCCAGGCACTGGTGGTATGCCCCACCCGTGAACTTTGTTTGCAGATTGTAACAGAACTGGAACGTTTTAAAAAGAACGTAAAAGGCATGAATGTACTGGCCGTATACGGCGGTACTTCCATTGGTATGCAGATCCGTGATATTAAACGGGGCGTGCATATTGTTGTAGCAACGCCCGGCCGTTTGATCGATCTGATTGAACGTAAAGCTATTGACCTTGGCGAAATTCAGTACGTTGTTTTGGATGAAGCGGATGAAATGCTGAACATGGGCTTCCAGGATGACATTGAATTTATTTTACAGAACACACCAAAGAAAGAAAGTACCTGGTTGTTCAGTGCAACCATGCCACCGGAGATCCGTAAGGTGAGCCGTAAGTACATGAGCGAACCGGTAGAAGTAACAGTTGGTAAAGTAAACACTGCCAACAAAAACATCGATCACCAGTACTATGTTGTTTCATCGCAACACCGTTACGAAGCATTGAAACGTTTGATCGATTTCAATCCCGGGATTTATGGTATCATCTTCACCCGTACAAAAGTTGATGCACAACAGATAGCTGAAAAGCTTACACGTGAAGGTTATGATATTGATGCACTGCATGGCGATCTTACCCAACAGCAGCGTGATACAGTAATGGGTCAGTTTCGTGATAAAACATTGCAACTCCTTATTGCTACCGATGTGGCTGCACGTGGTATTGATGTAAAAGAAGTAACGCATGTAATTAACTACGAGTTACCTGATGACATTGAAGTATACACACACCGTAGCGGACGTACAGGCCGTGCAGGTAAAACAGGTATTTGTATGAGTATTGTACACAGCCGTGAAATTGGCAAGATCCGCCAGATAGAACGCATTGTACAATCATCGTTTCATAAACTGGAAATACCAACCGGTAAAGATGTTTGCCGCAAACAGTTCTTCTCGTTTATGGATAAACTCATCAGCACAGATGTAAGCAATGAAGAGTACGAAACATACGTACCCATGTTGCAGGAGAAGTTTGCAGAGATGAGTAAGGAAGATATTCTGAAACGTGTTGCAGCAATGGAGTTCGACCGTTTCCTGAAATATTACGAAAATGCAGAAGACCTCAACATTCGTGAACGTGGCCGTGAGTTTGATAAATTTAAACGTGATGGTCGTGGTGGCGATAGAGACAGAGGTGCGGCACGTGGAGCCCGTGGTGAACGTCAACCTTACCGTGATACACAAGGCCGTGATTTCAACGGCGGAGGTTCGGGCAACTACACCAAACTGTTTGTAAACCTTGGTACCAAAGATGGTTTTTACAAAGCCAGTTTCCTGCAGTTTATTTTAGACATGAGCGATTTGCGTAAAGATGTACTTGGCAAAATTGATATGCGTGAAATGAACAGCTGGGTTGAAGTAGATAGTAAAGCTGCAAAGCAAATGATGAAGTCTATCGACGGTAAAAAGTTCAAGGGAAGAAACATCCGTATGAATGATGCAAACAGCAGATAAAACTGTTTACAATAATTGAAAAGAGCTGCAGATTGCAGCTCTTTTTTTTGGAAGAATGTACCGATAATGGAAAAGCAGCTTCCGCCGGCAGCAGGAAAAATATGCATTGTGTAAAAGCTGTGACAAAATTTTAACAACCGGCAAACCCGAGCCCGAAACAAACAGCACAATAACAGAAGCTTATTTTATGCTATACATTATGCAGCTCTTTTCAATCGTTTAAGTTCAAGCCGGCAAACGCTTGTCGGTTCAATTTGCTATTGCATTGCAATTGCTAACAAGTATTAATCAGCCCTTTTACAACCTGTAAAAGTCAACGTAAACGCTGGCTATGTCTAAACAAAATACTTTTGCATATATAAGAGAACAGACGAATAAATTCAACAGCTGAGTGGCATAATTATTGTTTTGTTTACACACAATTACGGCAGAGTAAAAAAGGATCGAATCTTTGAGGCAGAGCGGAATTGAATCGTATAAAAAAGGACCAGCGGAATAAAATCCAGTTCGCAGAAGAACCATTCTCCAACAGACAGTACCAGACACAATTTCCAGAAAACTATTCAAAGAAGGATGTTATGTAAACGCCTGCGCATTTACCGTGGCGAAGCTGCATCATCCCTTCATTCACACACCTGCCAGGCAGTGAAAAACAACTATACCTGGATTGCATACCTATGGGCTTCATCGCCAAACATTATTTCGTATTAAAAAAACCAACAGTAGTTTAAATGAAAAAAAATGCCATGCCCCGGGGCTTGACAGGGTTGTTCTTGTTATCAGTTTTATGGATGTCGTGCTCGAAGGAAAACTCAACACAAGTACCCGTAAGCGAAACCCAGGTTTCACAATCAAAAGTATCCGGCGTTGTTGACGATGATCCTGTATTACAGGCAAAAGTTCCCCTCATTATTTCTGCCGGTTATTTAGCCGATGCTCCAAATGCAAACAGCGAAGTTGTACGTGTATCAATGATTGCTGCAAGAGGCAAACGTGATGCAATTGCTCCAACTGTAAGTATTCTCTCTCCTGCATCCGGAGCAACTGTTTCAGGCGCAAATGCTGTAACTGTAAATGCAGCAGATAATATTGCTGTAGCATCGGTAAGTCTTGCAGTAGATGGTGCAACCATCAGCACAAGCAGCACTTCACCCTTTACCAATACATGGAACTCTGCAACGGTTGCAAATGGTTCGCATACACTTACTGTAACAGCAAGAGATGCTGCAGGTAACAAAACCAGCAGCTCTGTACAGGTATGGGTAAGCAATGTAATTGTTGGCGATATTATTGCTCCATCAGTAAGCATCAGTTCGCCTGCAAACGGTTCGTCTTATAACACAGGCACAACCATTACAATTAATGCTTCCGGCTCCGACAATGTTGGCGTAACATTTACAAGCATCAGCATTAACGGTGCAGTTGTTGGAAGTGCATCTTCTTCAAGCTATAGTTATAGCTGGAACACAACATCTGCTGCCAGCGGCGTTTATACCATTACTGCACTTGCAAAAGATGCGGCAGGTAACCAGGCAACAACTTCCGTTTCTGTAACACTTAATACAACTGTTGTTCAACCTCCAACTACATCAGGCTTCAGTTTAACAATGCCTCCTGTTGGTAACCAGGGAAGCGAAGGTTCCTGCGTAGCATTTTCTGTTGGTTACAGTGCCCGTTCTGCCGAACAGTATTATCGTTCGGGTGCAACATCGTACAGCTTTGCAACCAATGTTTTCAGCCCGGAGTTTTTATACAATCAAATTAAATTCAGCACCGATTGTAATTCGGGTTCTGCAATGCAAACAGCACTTGAGTTTATTAAAACAACAGGCATCAGCACATTTCAGACTATGCCGTACAGCAGCAGCAACGGATGTTCTTTATTGCCAACAAGCACACAGCTTGCAGAAGCACAGAACTATAAAATAGGTTCTTACTCGAAGCTCTATACAAACGATAAAGCGGCTATTAAAGCGCTGGTATCACAAAAGCATCCTGTAATTGTAACCATACTTGCAGACAACTCGTTTATTGCTGCAAAAACAGGATTCATCTGGAAAGCTTATTCCGGTTCGGGATCACTAACACACGCAGTAGTTATTTGCGGTTATGATGATGCAAAAAATGCATACCTCGTTCAAAATTCATGGGGCACAGGTTGGGGCGATGCCGGCTACGGCTGGATCGATTACGATTTTCTGCCAACAAGGTCGGGTACGTATTGCTATGCCATCAACTAATAACTTTTTTTAAGAATAGAAATCCCGGTTAATAACCGGGATTTTTTTATGCGCATAAAAAAGGCTGCCCCCGTGAGGACAGCCTTCCATTATGAACTCCCTACTACTACCCGCTATTGTTTAATATTGATCACTCTTCCTGTTATCACTTTATCACCCATACTCAACTTATAGATCAATACCCCGCTGGCAACTGTTCCCGGAGTAAACTCAACAATTTGATTTCTGCCGGCAACAAGATATCCTTCGTAAACTGTTTGTAATTTCTGACCGAACAGGTTGTACACTTCCAGTGAAGCTTTACCTGATACAGGTGCTGTAATTGCAAAGTTTACTTTATCCCTGAATGGATTTGGATAAGCTGCGATCTTGAGTTCATTTACTGCCAAACCGCTTCCGCTAATTGTTCCTGATGCTGTAATATCAATCCTGCTTGCCGGAGTTGTGCCACAAGGAACTTCTGTCCAGCTGATAAAGATCCTGCATTCATCAAAGCCTTCGTTAATTGCTGATACAGCTTTGTTGATATCTGCAAGACTGGCTCCGCATTCGTAACCAACTGTACCATCAATATTTCCTAAGGCATCATTTGCCAGTTGATATAAACCAGCTACTGTTAAAGGATATTGTTTGCAGCTTAATGCATCAATTACACTTTGCGTAATTGTTTTGAATGTGTATTCGTTTTGAACTACCCATTGTAACAAAACAAGATCGTAATAACATACTCTTACTTTTGGAACTGTTGAACCGCAACCACCATCACGTGCTGCAGTAGCAAATGTACCTGCCTGTAAAACAAAGCCACCAAGGCTACCACTCAACCGCATGTTAAGGCCAAGTGCAATTGTTTGCGATAAGAGTACATTATTGATCTTACCCTGTTTGTTGATGTACGTAGTTGTTACGCTTGTTCCGGGTGTCCAGCAAGCTGGTAATACAGGAACATTATCAACTGTACAATTTCCAAACAGTTCTCTTGGTGTACTGCTACCCGGCATTGATGCATGCAGTAAAGTTGCTGCACTTGCAGTTGCAGGAATAGTTACTCTTGGTTTTGCAATTCCATCGCCACCGATATAAAGCGGATCGGCAACGCCATTTACACCTAACAGTGCTTTGATCATATCAAGCACAGATGGATAAGTTACCGGTGTACCATCGGTACCATCAGCATCACAGGCAGTACTTGTATTACCATACTTACCTTGTGTGTAAGTACAACTTCCTGCACATGAACTTACCGGCACTTCGTAATTACATTCAATTGGCGATAACTCTGTGTTTGCAAACGTAATGGTGAGTTTCAACGTAAAACTTTGGTTACCTGCTGTAACAGACACTGATTGCTGACCATTAGGAGAATTAATAACGGCTCCGTTGTTTGCACTCCATGTCCATGTTTCAGTTGGAGCAGGTGCTCTGTCTGCTGAGAAGCTGCTTGTAGATCCATTACATATTGCAGAAGTTGTAACCTGAGGACAGCTACCGGCTGTATTTACTGTTACAGAACAATTAGAAACAGTTGTACATCCTGTTGCAATATGTGTAATGGTAACAGTGAATGAAATCACCTGTCCACCATCGAGTACTGCAGCTGTATACACCGGATTCTTAACATTGTTTGCACTAAGTGAACCAACACCATCTTCTGTCCACACATAAGTATAATGTGTAGGATCTGTATCTGCATTCGCACTCAAATCAACATCTAATTGCGTATTGTGAGCAGCAGAATTAATATCGATCAACGATGGAGTTGAACTGCAAGATGCAATTGGATTTGCATTTACAGTTAATACTGCATCATCGCTTGCTGTTCCGCAATTTTCATTTGTAATAGTATAACGAATGGTTACTGTTCCAACACCACTTACACTTGCTGTTGTTGCTGCACTGTTGGCATCGCCAAAACTAACATCAGCTGTTCCGGTTGCACTTACTTTACTCCATGCACCTGTGCCGTTTGTTCCGCTACCGGAAATATTAAATACAGTAGGACCGCTTGGCTTGGTTTGGCAAACCGCCTGATCGTCGCCTGCATTTGCAGTTGGATTAGCATTTACTGTAAGCACAAGATCGTCTGTTGCATCGCCACAGCTTGGTGTTGCATTACTTGTAACAGTAAAACGAATGGTTACTGTTCCTATTCCACTTACACTCGCTGTTGTTGCTGCATTGTTGGCATTGCCAAAGCTTACATCGGCACCACCGGTTGAGCTTACTTTGCTCCACGCACCAGTACCGTTTTGTGCAGTACCACTGATGTTAAACACTGTAGGACCATTTGGTTTGGTTTGACAAAGTGTTTGATCATCACCTGCTGCTGCTGTTGGATTAGCATTTACTGTAAGCACTAAATCGTCTGTTGCATCGCCACAACTTGGTGTTGCATTACTTGTAACAGTAAACCGAATGGTTACTGTTCCTATTCCACTTACACTCGCTGTTGTTGCAGCATTGTTGGCGTTACCAAAGCTTACATCGGCTCCACCGGTTGAGCTTACTTTGCTCCATGCACCGGTACCGTTTTGTGCAGTACCACTGATGTTAAACACTGTCGGGCCATTGGGTTTGGTTTGACAAAGTGTTTGATCATCACCTGCTGCTGCTGTTGGGTTGGCGTTTACTGTAAGCACTAAATCGTCTGTTGCATCGCCACAACTTGGTGTTGCATTGCTTGTAACTGTAAAACGAATAGTTACTGTACCAATACCGCTTACGCTTGCTGTTGTTGCAGCATTGTTGGCGTTACCAAAGCTTACATCGGCACCACCGGTTGAGCTTACTTTGCTCCACGCACCGGTACCATTCTGTGCAGTACCACTGATGTTAAACACTGTAGGACCATTTGGTTTGGTTTGACAAAGTGTTTGATCATCACCTGCTGCTGCTGTTGGATTAGCATTTACTGTCAACACAAGATCGTCTTGTGCTGTTCCGCAACCCGGTGTTGTATTACTTGTAACAGTAAAACGAATGGTTACTGTTCCAATACCGCTTACGCTTGCTGTTGTTGCAGCATTGCTGGCGTTGCCAAAGCTTACATCGGCACCACCGGTTGAGCTTACTTTACTCCATGCACCTGTACCATTTTGTGCAGTACCACTGATGTTAAACACTGTCGGGCCATTGGGTTTGGTTTGACAAAGTGTTTGATCTGGTCCTGCAGCTGCAGTTGGATTTGGATTTACTATAAGTGTGGCGTTACATGTTTGCGTAGATTGAACTCCGCTTTTTGTTGTAACTAAGGTAAGCGTATAGGTTCCCGGCGTATTTGATGTTACGGTTACACATTGTGTATTCGTAGCACTTAAACTTGCTCCTGCAGGCAAAATACTCCATGCATAATTAGCCATATCTGCCGGGCCACAGAATTGTTGCGATGTTCCTCCGGCACAAATCGATTGCGATTGTGGAGTAATATCGCAGGGAGGAGGAGGTATAAGAATATCTGCTCCTTTTAATTGATTATCTCTGTCGCCTAATGAAATTGTATGTTGCGAATCAAATGGCGCATTACCTAAATAAAGGTTACTCACTTTAAAGTGATAAGGACCGCCATTAATGTTTGATGCTCCTTTTCCTGTACCATAAAATAATTGATCGGCAATATGACCGCCGATTTTTACAAGAATAGAATAACTGCCCGGAGCAGTGGGGCCTGTCCATGATAATTCGTAGTGTGCATACACATCGCCGTTTTCATCTCCATAACCTGTCATTACAAGATTAGCAGCACTCACTGTTGCATTCGATTGTATCGTAATTCTTCTTCCATCAGAACCTGTTGGTGAAAAATTATTATCCCAATCATCAACTCTTGCTTTTACGTTTGAATTAGATGATACGTTGGGAGTACCAGGCGAAGGAACTGCATAAGAACTGGATGGTACTGCGTTTGAATAAACCAATGGAGCGGCATCAAGTGTTCCGCAGATCATAAAAACAGGATCATTGTTTTGTCCTGTTTCGCTACAGTTATTGATGACTAAATAGCAATTCGGATCAATATCGTTTGATGTTGATATGGCTTTGCCGTTTAGTGATCCGTTGGTATTGTACCAACCTGTAACAAAATCGTAAGCATTAATGGATCCTTTTGTAGCAAGATGCTTAAATGTAAATTTGTATTTTCCTGTTGGATCGGTGGGAATATCTAACAGAAAAAGCCGTTGCAGTGTACTCTGTCCTTCATAAAAAGTAGAGTTACTCGATTGCACAATTGAACCGATCCAAACAACAGTTCCCTGTGTATTGTTTTTGTTCGACGATTGTGACCAGTGGACGGTTTGGCTTTTCACTATTGCGGAAGGAAGCAACAGCAAGGAAAGCAACAACAGTTTAATTGCAGATGCATACCTCCTGCCCCAACACGTTGGCAAACCGGGATATGTTCTACATCGGTTTAAAGAACTACTCATAAAAATCAGTTTATCAGTTAAAAAATAATTAACCCTGATTTTTCCAGGAAAGATTGGGGCGCTGGAAGTTTTCATAACCGGCACAATTAAAAACCGGATTGCTTAACATGCATCCTGCCAGGCAATTGAATTAACCATACTGTAAAGGATATCAGAAGCGTGAAGGACTTGGAAATAAAGACAGGGACTCTGTAACCACTTTTATTACTGGCTTTACACAGAATAATTGAAGCGATGTAAACAGTTATGGTTAACAGAAAGGATGGTGTAAAAACACAAGCATCCTTTCTACAACCGATCATAATTTAATGCGGCTGATGCATAATTACATCACTGAGTAAATTGAAATAAACACACGTATGGTTCTTACTCTTCCATTGGAAATAAGTATTTATTCCGCTTTAAGAAAGCGGCAATACGGTTTCCGGACATTGGAAAAAAATTATACCCTGTGCATACAGGTGTTGGTAAGAATAAAAGAAGTTTAGAAAGGTAGGGTTAACTGAAGGGAGTAGATTAATGTATGGTGTTTAGGAGGAATGCGGAGTAAAATAGGAAATGTTCCAACGCACAACGAAACTAAAAAACTGTTTAACCAATTGCAAGTAAATAGACAGATATTTTAATCAACAATTCATTTTATAATTTATTGATGTGATTCGATTGCATATAAATATGCAATTATCCAGCAGATTCGTTGTACAGCCCAGCAGTTTAAAATCGTTAATCACCGATTGTCATTTGCCTTCTTCTTTAATCGCAAGATTCTGCCTGTGAAAATATATCTCAATTACCTTAAGCAATTCTCACAATAATAAGTTTTGAAAATGCTTTCTTCAAGTAATTGAAAGCTTGCTCCGCCCTTATGATTAGGTTTAAAGAAATCACAATAGCGCTCCGAATTAAGATTAAGTGCGTTTAAAAGTGCGGCTTTGAAAACATCATTTTTATAACGATTAGGGTAATAAAAACTAAGATTAATGAAATAAAAAAGCAGATTCTCGTTTACATTCAAATTAGCAACTCTCGGAACAATCAGATCTTCAGCCCAATCGAATCGAGAATATAACGCAAAATATTTACACAACGAATACACTTCTTCGTCTGTTAGCAAAACGTCCCGATATAAGTCTTTTATTTCCAGTAAAGATTCGTCCTTTGCAGAATAGTTACCTGCATTTAAATAATCCTCACTTATCAGAATGTAATAATTAATAAGCATCCGTTTAATAAGCGATTCATTGACATTTACATTTTTTAAATTTTCGATATTGATGAATAATTTTTTCTTATCAATATCCTCACCGCCATGTTTCCATGCAAAAATGGAAAGAGCACAAACATTATAATTTACTGCACGATTAGTATTATCTAACTTTTGTAATTCACGAAACACTTCCAATGCTTCATATTCTGAAGATTGTGCTAAAAAATACTTATACACCTCTCTATCACTAATTACTTCTACAAACTCCTTCTCAAGAGGTATCTCAATCTCATTAAAGTAATTATCAGGTAGTTTGTTGTCCTCAATTCGCTGCATTATTTCTTTTAGTACCAATCTCGCCTTCTCTGCCTTTTTTGTATTGATTGCAGCATTTAATTCATCACCTAAAACTTTGTTTGAATAAGTGCTTAAGCCAGCCCTCTTTTCCAGATAAACGGTTATAACTGCTTTACGATGTTTTGTTAATAAAGGTTCAATTTCATTTAAAATCTGCACATCTGTAAGCTTACGTTTAACTTCATTTTTTGGTAGTGTTGCCAAATAAGAGAATTTTGACTTTCGTACATCATCAATAAAATCAACCCAGTTTTCTGCAGTTACAATTTTAATGTTACTCAGTTTTGGGTCATACTTTTTAAAAGCGGTTATAATTGCATTCGCCCTACCAAGCATAAGGCGTTTATTAACATCCAAAGGCCCTTCAACAGATGAATATGCTCTAATCTCAACTTTCTTAATAAGAAAACCATTTAGTGAAAGTGAGTCAAAAAGAGGCTTTATATCTGTATCATTATAACCTGTTTTACTTTTTTGAAAATTAACATCCTGCTGCAAATATTTGGAGAAAATAAAAAGCTTTGTATTATCCAGTTCATCGGATGAGTAAGTTTTAGAAAGAGTGTCTGTATAAAGCCCCATCGGCAACAACTCCCACCCCGCTCTCTGAATATTAATAAAGTTTGAGTAAAAACATACAAGATCGCCATTTAAGATAATCAAGTTTCCTTCAATCTCTTTTACGGAAAGGCTTTTCGGCAATGTGCCAACTTTTAATTGGATTTGGTTATTACCAATCTTCTGAATATTCTTAGAAAAATCCTTTTTTAACAATGGTAACAAAACAAATCCTTTAAACAGTCCTTTAGTTTCCTTCGAACCGGCACAATCATATCTATCTTTAGAAACGATATCAACAGTAACAGCATTTGCTACAGAAAATATTTTTTCAAACCAAAAAAAGTCAGTCATTACAACAAACACATCTCCGTTTTGATGTATGTCTATTCCAAACAAAGCTTCTTTCGGTTTTTGTTTAATTACTTCAACGCAAGCATCGCAATACCCACCGAATTGTCGTCCATCTTTTAGATTATAAGGATTTTGAGCAGCTGTTTGAAAACAATTAAAAAGAAAACACAATACAAAGATTAGCCTTACGCTTTTTCTCATTTAGTTTCACTTTAACAGATCGTAACAAAAAATATTCAGGTTTGTCTCAAATATCGAAAAAAGCCCCGACAATAAATTGTCGGGGCTTTCAAATATTAGGAATACTACTTACAATTAAGCATTCACTTTACCTTTCACCTTCGCAATTACCTCTTCGGCAACGTTATTTGGTGCTGGTGCATAGTGGCTGAACTCCATTGTTGAAGTTGCACGACCAGAAGATAATGAACGGAGCTGAGTTACGTAACCGAACATTTCGCTTAACGGAACTTTTGCTTTAATTACCTGTGCATTACCTTTTGTATCCATACCTTCCAGCATACCACGACGACGGTTCAAGTCACCTGTTACATCACCCATATACTGATCAGGAGTTACAACTTCCACTTTCATGATTGGTTCAAGCAATGTTGGTTTTGCTTTGCGTCCAGCTTCACGGAAACCGCTTCTTGCACACAATTCAAAGCTCATTGCATCAGAATCCACATCATGGTAGCTACCATCAAACACACGGATCTTCATATCAACCATTGGATAGTTGGCCAATACACCGTTGCTCATTGCATTTTCAAACCCTTTTGTAATAGCAGGAACAAATTCTTTTGGAATCGATCCACCAAACAAATCGTTTACAAACTGGAATTGTTTACCGCTGTTTTCTTTCAGCCATTCTTCATCTGCAGGTCCGATCTCGAATACGATATCAGCGAACTTACCACGACCACCCGATTGTTTTTTCAACACTTCACGGTGCTCAACAGTTTGTTTAAATGCTTCTTTGTAAGCCACCATCGGAGCACCTTGGTTTACTTCCACTTTAAACTCACGCTTCATACGGTCTACAATGATCTCTAAGTGAAGCTCACCCATACCACTCAATACAGTCTGACCTGTTTCTTCGTCAGTCTTAACACGGAGTGTAGGATCTTCTTCAACCAATTTAGAAATCGCTAAGCCCATTTTATCTACGTCGGCTTGTGCTTTTGGTTCAACCGCTAAAGAGATTACAGGCTCAGGAATGAACATGTTCTCTAAAGTGATCGGATGATTTTCATCGCACAAAGTATCACCGGTTTTGATCTCTTTAAAACCTACCGCTGCACCAATATCACCTGCTTCAATAAACTCAACAGGGTTTTGTTTGTTTGCAAACATTTTCATGATACGGCTGATACGTTCTTTCTTACCGCTTCTTACGTTCAATACATAAGAACCTGCATCCAAATGACCAGAGTAACAACGGAAGAACGCCAGACGACCAACGAAAGGATCGGTCATGATCTTAAACGCCAATGCAGCGAATGGTTCTTTTGCATCAGGTTTACGAACTAATTCTTCGCCTGTATCAGGATCAGTTCCTTTGATCGCTTCAACGTCAACAGGTGAAGGCAGGTAACGGCAAACCGCATCGAGTGCAGTTTGTACACCTTTATTTTTGAAAGAAGAACCGCACATCATCGGTACAATTGAAAGATCAATTGTTGCCTTGCGTACAGCTTCATGAATTTCTTCTTCAGTAATGCTATCCGGGTTGTCGAAGAATTTCTCCATCAACTGATCGTCGTATTCTGCAACAGCTTCTACCAGTTGCGCTCTCCATTCTTTTGCTTCTTCCACCATGTCAGCAGGAATGTCGATCTCATCGAACGTCATACCTTCTGTTTCCATGTGCCAGATGATCCCTTTCATTTTAATCAGATCCACCACACCTTTAAAATCATCTTCTGCACCAATTGGCAACTGAAGAGGAACGGCTTTAGAACCTAACATTTCACGTACCTGCTTAACAACATTTAAGAAGTCAGCACCGCTACGATCCATTTTGTTTACGAAACCGATACGTGGTACATTGTAACGGTTTGCCTGGCGCCATACAGTTTCCGATTGTGGTTCTACACCATCAACCGCACTGAACAAAGCGATCAGACCATCCAATACACGCATAGAACGCTCTACCTCTACAGTAAAGTCCACGTGACCGGGAGTATCAATAATGTTGAAAGAATATTTCTTTGTGTCCGGAGTTTGCTTACCCAATACAGTTGGGAAGTTCCACTGGCAGCTTACTGCCGCAGAAGTAATAGTAATACCTCTTTCTTTTTCCTGCTCCATCCAGTCGGTTGTAGCTGCACCATCGTGCACCTCACCAATACGGTGAATCATACCGGTATAGCGGAGGATACGCTCAGTAGTTGTGGTCTTACCGGCATCAATATGCGCCGCAATACCAAAGTTTCTCTGAAATTTTAAGTCTGCCATGACTGTTTTTGTTTGAATGTTTATCGTTTAAAAAATCGTGATTTATATTTTGTGAAATCGCCTTACGTAATTCTGTTCAACCACATCGGCGTCGCACTCTTGTACTCTATGAATTCTATTGAACTGCTATCCCCTGTTTGGAGACATTCTGCCCGTAGGATACACCTGTTAAAAGGTGAGGGCTGATATGTAAGATTTATACTCTCATACGATGCCAATCAATTTCGAACCCCATATCCGCTATTCAAATGCACCCTTTGGTTGGAAACTTTGGCGGCGCAAAAGTAGGGATTTTTTTCAAACCTCAACCAAAACAGGTACAGGAAAAACTCCTGTTTGGGGCTCGCCAACACTCAGGCACTTAGCCTTTTGCTTTTCAAGTTTCTGAACCCACCTCCAATCCCCTCGCTTATTTGTCTCTTTTTCTTTTATACGAACGGTCGAAATCGTGCAAACGATTGACCCTGCTTTTGCATTTCCACAGCGGTTTACTTTGCTGCAAATTCTTCTAAACCAATGACCAAAGCTTTCTTTTTCACCCTTTTGCTCGGATTATACGGCAGCCTGCAAGCGCAATCGATCGGCGATACGGTTCGTCCTTCCCGAACCGAAATCATCAGTCCAATTCACAAAACCAGTTTTAATAATAACGGTGAATGTGCCGAACGTAAACAAGGTGGCAATGCCCGTACGGTAAATGGCTACCTGGTTTTTGATGGTTCCATGGATGGCAACCGCCAGGTTGATCCGCAAATTGCAGTAGGTGGAGGCTATATACTTCACGGAACGAATAACGGTTTGGTTATTTACAATAAAAAAGGCGAGTACCAGCAAGGCATTTCACAAAAGTGTTTCAACAACGGTATCGATCCGAAACTGTTTTTTGATGCGCATAACCAGGTGTTTGGTTTTGATCTGTGGGTGTACTGGGATTCGGCAAAAATAAAACCGGTGAATGTTTCTGTTTCTGAAACCAACGATCCACGAGGCGCATGGAACACCTACCCTGTTCCTGCACCCAAAGGTGTTGATGGTGGCGGTATTGGTTACAGCAAAAAATGGATCGGTTATTCTTTCCCCGGTGGAACAGAAAGAACATTTGTATTAAAAACGGCCGATGCAAAATCGGGCAAGCCGGCAACAATCTATCATTTCAACGGCAGCCTTGGACATCCTGTGTACGGACAAGACGGAACGGATGATATTTATTTCTTCGAAATTGTTCGTGATCAGTTTGTCATTCGCAAAGTAACAGAAGCAGCTGACGGTACACCTGTTTGTATTTTGGTAAGCAGCAAACCGCATAATTTAAAATATGTTGGTGGTCCACCACAATCGCCGCAATACAACACGCAACAAAAAGTTTCTTCCGGCGATCGTAATCCGAAGAATCTGGTTTTGCAAAGTGGCAGCATCTGGTTTTCGCAGGCTGTTAATTGCGAAGGCCGTTCTGCTGTACAATGGCACCAGGTAAATGCAACAGATGGAACTATTGTACAAACCGGTTTAATTAAAAGCGATACAACCAACTATATTCAAACAACCATTGCTGTTAACAAAAACAAAGATGTGCTGGTTGGTTTTCAGGAAGCAAATGCAAACATGTTTGTAAGTCCACGTTTTGCATACCGTAAAGCAAATGATGGGGCAGGCACTATAAAAGAAATTGTTCGTGCAGGCGAAGGTAAAGGCGCAGCAGATGGCGTAGCCTGGGGCGATTACAGCGGCAGTGTTGTTGATGGCGATAATCAACTCGACTTATGGACCATCCAAAGTATTGCAAACGAAAAAGGCCGTGGAGAAACGGTGATTGTACAAGTGCCTTTTACAAAAAGCAAAGCCAGGCAAAAGAAAAAACACAAGGCAAAGAAATAGTGCCAACCTTTGAAATACATAAAGCGAACAATCTACTGTTCGCTTTTTTGTTTGCTGTAAATAACAAAACGGCGCCTGGAAAAGCGCCGTTATCAATCCAAAACCAAGAACCATTAATGAGAATATTTTTAATTACCGTTAAGGCATATCGATCATGTGAATTGTAACCTTGTTTTCAATTCTGCCTGTACCATTCTTATCCCAAAACACAACGGATACATTGTAATCTTCGTCGCTTTGCATTGGCAAACCTGTATTAACCGTACACTTCAGCATTTGTGCATCTTCTTTTTTAAACCGGTCTTTGTCTGCAAACAAATCATCATCCTGTAACAGCACTTCTCCTTTTTTATTGCTGATGGTTAGAGCACAACCAACCTGCACATATCCATTTTTCTCTGTCAATCCTTTAATGCCGTCGTTTGCTAAAATAAACTGCTCTCCTACCGGAATATCTGTATGGTTGAGCACTTCATTATTCATAATAAGTAACACATTACCGGGCTCCATATTTTTATAGCTTGCCGATAAGCCCGTGTTGAAATCTTTTTTTATACCTGCAGTATTCATTTTACTGCATGACACAAGCAAGAATAAAGCTGCAATAAAAAGAAAGAAGGTTAGCAACAAGTATTGTTTATTAAGATGTTTCATGATTAGCATAGTAAGGTGATGTTTTCTTTCTGACACAAAGAAACAGCGAAGAAGAATGTTGTAAAAACAAAACAGGATCAACAGTTCGTTTTCATTATTGAAGTGTGCTTAAAAGCGAATAAGCCGTTTTAGAAGCTTGAAGACCGGCGCACACATTTTATTCAAAACAAGAAAGCCGCCTGTTGAAAGGCGGCTTTATCATTGTACATTGTTTACTTACTGTACAATTACTTTTTGCACTAAACCTGCATCACTTGAAAGTTTCAGGATGTAAGTGCCCGGTGCCAGTCCGTTGATTGTAACCGACACATTATCCTGAACGGCTACCGATTTTACCAACCGTCCATTCACATCAAACAGCTGCACTGTTTCCTGCTTTGCAATTCCCTGAACAACTACATTAAAATTGCCGACAGCCGGTATGGGCCAGGCTTTCAATACAACAAGCTTTGTATTATTGCCATTTACCAAACGAATAACAGAATACATAAACTTGCCGTCAATATCTTCCTGTTTTAACCTGTAATAAGTTTTGCCTGCATAATTGTTGGTATCAATATGCGTATAGTTTAATGGTAATGAGGAGTTGCCGTTTGCAGCTACCGATGGTACAAACCTGAGTTGAGTAAACTTGTTTTCGTTTTCTTTCTTACGCTCTACATAAAAGCCTTTGTTATCTATTTCCTGTGTTGTTTTCCAATCGAGCTGCACGTTGTTGTTGCTGATGCGTTTTGCATTGAACTCAAGACCGAGAACAGGAAGTGGTCCTTGCTGAATCATTATTGGTTGCAACACCCCTTGTGTAACAAGCATTCCGTTTGAAAGAGTTGTTGTAAAACTTTCACCGAGGCTAAACTCGAAATGAATGTTGCCTGCAACTCCTGATAGGCCGCTGCTGTTAGTTACAGATGGAGTAATGGTTTGTGCCTGCAGCAGGTTAATCAGGAATAACAGCAGCAGCAATAATTGTATTTTTTTCATACCTGTTTTTTTAAGTGCTGTTGTTATTTAATAAGATACCCTGCAAACTTGCATTTCTTAAGAATGGGATTACTGCCATCTTCGGTATTGGTCAACGTTTCAGCCCATACCTGGTCGCCTGCTTTTAAGAACAACACTTCATCAATTTTTAAACTGATCGTACCAAAACCAGGTTCCCATACGCCGTCATTTCCACTTTGCGTTTCAACGCCATTGCTTTTAACATACAGCCGCATGTATCCGTATTTAATGTTTACATCAAAATGATATGAATCAATCGTAACCTCAATATTAAATCGATACACGCCAGTTGTTGGAGCTGTAAAAGTGCTTGAAGGTGTTTGGTTGTAGAGTGTAAAATTGTTGCTTCCGTCATAATCCTGAACAGCCGGATGAATTTTATACTCAACATTGTTTGGAATATTTTGAAGCCCTCCCTGCGCTGCACCGGTTGCAAAAAAAGCAACAGGTGCTGTTGTTGCAGGTGCTTGCCATGTGGCATTACCATTTGCATCGCTTGTAAGCACTTTTCCTGTACCCGGATTAGTATTACCATCAAAAATCCGCAACCCTCCTTTTACAGAAAGTGCAACACCATCTCCGTTATTTATTGCAGAAATTCCAATATCGCTTGCAGAATTGGTCATACCTGTTACGCCCGTACCGTTGGGAGCATAACCAAATACTCCCATGCCGCTGCTTGATACAAAGTAGCCTCCTGTGCCTGTATTGGAGTTGCCGAATATTGCACGACCTGCTGTTGCATTTGCTTTAATGGCAGAAGATGTTGCAGTGTTATCGTTGTTTGCTATGCTAAACAAATCGGTTGTATTTGTTCCCGTTTTTGTGAATGGAAAAATAAGATCCTTTGCCTCTCTGCTGTGCAGCGCATAAGGTACGCTCAGCATTTGTGTTGCGCCGAGATTAGCAAATGGCTGACCATTAACGCTGATCTCTGTTTGCAGAAACTTAGTTCCTGCGCCCCAGCTGATGGTAGAAAAAAAACCAGATACGGCCTGCATACCTGAACTTCCTATCTGTATATTAAACAAACCAAACTGATTGGTGGTAACTGTTCTTGTTTCGCTGTATTCAATTGCTCCATCGGGAGAACCTGTACGGATATTTAAACGCACACTAACCTGTTGCGATGCATAAGCCACACCACTTGCATTGCGTGCAACCCCCTGGTAATTGATTAACTGTGGCGCCTGCGCCCAAACTGTTGCAGTAAACAGTAACAGAAAAATTGAAGAGAAAAGCTGTTTCATAAATAGATGTTTTGTGTTGAAGAATGAAGTGTTTTGTTATTTCACAGATCAAAAATGAAAAACAGGAGATCGGTTTGAAAACTTATCTCCCGTTGCTGTGTGGTTTTTCTGTTGAATAGTAGAAAACTGAAGTTGAATTGTAATGGGTTGGCAACTTCTTTCTTCGAAATCACTTCGCATGAGGTTCTCTACCTTTTAATAAATAAAACAGACCATTGACGCAGTAAAGTTTTTATCTGTACCGGTTCTGATACAATTTTACAGCCGCTAAAGGAAATTTATGAAAGTGATAACCATGTCAATAATAGCAGCTCTGCTGTTATTGAATTGCAGAAAAAGCATACTTGTGGCTGAAACAAAAACAGGAATGGCATTTACTAAACAATTGGCAACAATCGTTGAGAAAAATGGTAAACGCACCAATTTGTTATACGATCAAAATGGCTGCTTGCTGGCTTATGTTGCAAACGATGTAGTAAACTATTACAAGCCCGGTTACAATCGCTTTGTTACACAATTACTTAAAGAAAGTAATGAGAAAATTACCTACGAATATGCACAACAAGATGAATCGGGAAAGATCATTCAACTTGCCAGGTATACGAACGGTTTGCCAGAAAGCAGGACAGAATTCAGTTATAATGAAAATGGTCAACTTGCAAAAAGAACAATAAGTATCGATAATAATAAGCAAGAATTTGTGTATACCTATAAAGAAGGAAACCTGGTTAAAATACAGGAGTATGAAAATGCAATGCTAAAGTCAACCATTCATTTTGATCATTATCACAACCAACCTAATTCAATTGCAGTTGATCTTTTTGACTGGAAACAAATTGGCTTTGTAAGCGATGGGCATTTTGGTATGCCTTCAAAAAACCTCACTAAAAGTTTAGAAATAATTACGCCGGGCTCTCCAGCAATCACGCTTCAGTATGTTTATAAATCAGATGCGGATGGTTATGTTCGCTCAATGAAAATTGAAAGCAATGGCGAAATGTTAAAGCACTACAATTTTATTTTTCAATAGTTCAGTTCTCTTGGTAAGGCAGCCCGGTTTCAACCGGGCTTTTTTATGCCTGTTATTTTCGACGCTCCTTATTATTCTGTTTACAGATGAACGGGCTTCTACTACATGTTAACTGCAAATTCTTCCGGATTACTTTCTTATTTTTTTAAGAAGGACTTTGAAAAAGCATTTTTACATCCTATTTAAAAACATCAAATAAAAAATCATGAAACATCTTTTGCTGGTATTAACAGTTTCGTTATTACTATTCTCCTGTAAAAAGAACACGATCCCTTCACAGGAATCAAATACAAAAAGCAGTAAACTGGCCGAGTTCAGCTATAGTTACAATGGCACAACCCCAGAGGTTTACAAAATGAGTTACGATAACAATGGCCGGCTTACAACTTATCTTGACAGTGATCACAAATACAGTTTTTCATACACAAGTAATGCAAGTCTTATTGTTACAAGAAGCAAGCTCAGCGACGGTACAGTTGATCAAACAATTGAGTGTGTATTAAATGAAGCCGGTGCTATTACAAAAGCAGAATACAAGAACAATGGCAGCATCACTTACACCTACCTGTTTAGCTATGATGCGTCTGGAAACTTAGTGTCGCTGAAGGGAATTGGGAGCGGTAGTGTACACGAAAAGTTTTTTTCATACGAAAACGGAGTGCCTGTTTTATTAAAAACATATACTGGCGGGGTGCTTTACCGAACAGAACAGTATGTGTACGATAATTCAAGAATAAACAAATCAGGATTAGCCTGTTGGTATAACTGGCCTTCAGAGGTTCTTCATGGCAAACCTTTAAAGTATTATCTGAAAGAAGCAAAGGAGTATAATGCGAATGGCGAACTTATTAATCACAGGGTAAACAGCATTACACATGATGCAGCTGGTTACCCGGTGGCAGAAATTATGACTTCTATCCTAAAGAATACTACGCAAACCTATACGTACAAATTTCAATGACATTTTTAACTATTAAAAACACATAAACTATTTTTTATGAAAAAATTACTTTTTATTGCAGCCATTGCACTGCTTAGCAGTTGTAAAAAAGAAAAAACAGAAGGCCCTTCAGAACAAACACCTTTATTCACGAAGAATCTGATTAGTGTTACAGCTCCCGGCATGAGTGAGTGGGCAATGTTTTATTCAAACGACCGTAAACTGATGTCGTTTACCAATACGGACATGAAAGTATCGTACAAACCGGGTATTCCTTTTTCGGCTAAGAAAGCAGCATCAGGTTTTTTACACGAATATCAGAATGCAGTGCAGGATGCGCAGGGCAGGGTAACAAAGCTTGATCGCTATAATTCGGGGGGGCTTACTGCCACACAGGAATTTAAATACAGCGCAGAAGGGTATCTTGTTGAGCAGACAATAAAGGCAAACAGCTCGAATAGTTTTGCAAAATACGTTTATGAATACCAGGCGGGAAACCTTACAACAATGTCGGCTTACGAAGGAGGGATGAAAACAGCAATGTTTGTATTTGAATATTACACAAATCAGTATAACCCCATCCAAATTGATTTGTTTGATTTCAAGGGAGTTCAGTTTGTAACCGATGCACAGTTCGGAAAACAATCGAAGAATCTGTTGAAGAATGCGAAGATGCTCGCACCCGACGGACAAGTATTTTTTTCCATTGATCTGAGTTATACAACTGATGCTGATGGTTACATCAAAACCATCAGCCGGTCTTCAGGCGGTCAATCATCAACCGTTTATACCTGCACTTTCCAGTAACTGCAACTCTTTATTCTGGTAAAGCCCCGCATAAAAGCGGGGCTTTACGGTTTAACTTCATTTTCCTACACTTCAACTTTGTTTCTGCGGGTTTTTAAGCATAAATTTTCTTTTCACAACAGGAGTAATAAATTTGAGGATACATGAAACTCCTGCTTACTCTTTTTGCATTGTTTGTTCTGCTAACTGCACCCATTGCTCAGCAAAGCCGTTTCTTTTTCAGGAAACTAACGGTGGCGGATGGCTTAAATGATGGCGGCATTATGGCTGTTGCGCAGGATAGTAAAGGTTTTATGTGGTTCTCTACACGTGTTGGCCTTAACCGTTTTGATGGATTTGCAGTTAAAAGTTACAGCCATATAGCAGGCGACAGCACTTCTTTCCCCACTTCATTATCAAGAGTGATGTCGGCCGACAGCAGCGGAGGTTTTCTTGTTGGTCTTGAAGATGGCATGTTGGAATACAATGAAGCCTCCGATCGGTTTACCGCAATAAAAGCATTGGAGAATGTATGGGTTACACAAATTATTCCGGTGAATAAAACAACTGTTTTTCTCGGTACACATAAGGGACTGGTAAAGTATAACCCGCTTACAAAAAAAGCAGTGTTTTACCGGAATTATGCTGACAGCAGTTACAAACTGAGAACAAATAATATTGAGCGGCTGAACAGTCTTCTTTTTATTGCATCGAACAAAGGACTATTTGAGTTTGATATAAAAACAGAACGGATAACGAAGCGTTCGATCCCGTTGCTTGAAGGCGTTGGTATTTCTTCAGTAGCCATCGACAAACAACATCATTTCTGGATCATAGCAAATGGCAAAAATTCTCCGCTTAAATTCTCACCCGATCTGCAACGTTATGAAACATACGATCAGTATTTCGAATCGGGCAAAAACACACTGGTAAACATTACTTCACTGCTTACAGATCATAAAGGAAGAGTGTGGCTCACCACACAGCTCGATGGTTTGTTGTTGTATAACGAACAAAAAAACAGCTTCGACCGCTTTTTGCATGATCCTTTAAAAGTGTGGACGCCATCCACCAACCTGCACACATCTGTTTACGCCGATAGGGATGGTACGATGTGGGTTGGCGGAAATAATGGTGTGAACTATTTTGATCCTGATAGAAATCTTTTTCAGATAATACCGGCATTCAATACAGAACAGGATATCCGTAACCGTCGTGTAGCAAGGATTGCAACAGAAGATCTGAATGGCAAACTCTGGCTGGGTACAATAGATGGTGTGGTGCGATACGACCCTGTAACAAATGAATACAAAGAATGGAACAACAGAGAAGGCAGAACAGACATGCTTCATTACAATTCCGTTCGTGGTATTTTATGTGATGATGAAAACAACATCTGGATTGCTACCGGCAGAGGTATTAATCAATATCTGCAAAAGGAAAACAGGATGATCTTTTACACATCGAAAGATTCCATTCCTGCTTTCTTCTTTTTTTCAGCAGATAAAGATCGTGCAGGAAATTTCTGGTTCTCCAGCAGAGATGGTGATGGATTTTATTACTACAACACAAGTGAAAAGAAATTCCACAGCATAAAATCATTTCCCGGTTTACATGTGTTTGCAGGAAATGGTGGACGAAAAATTTTTCAAGACAGTAAGGGAAGGTACTGGCTCGGCTTTAATGGAACCGGTGCGGGCATGTACGATCCTGCAACAAAAAAATCATACAAGTGGCAAGCTTCTACTACAGGAAAAAATGGCATAGCAGGAAGCTCTGTTGTGGATATAACGGAAGATAAAAAAGGGATTATATGGATCAGTACGTTTACCGGTTTAACGGCTATTGATCCGGTTAACTTCAGCATCAGGAATTACAATCACAAAAACGGGCTCATCAATAACAGTATTAGTGCACTGGCGGTTGATGCATGGAATCGTTTATGGATGGGCACAGGCAGTGGCTTGATGATGCTCGACAGCAGCCGTACTTATTTTACTTCCTTTGGTTTACAACATGGGTTGCCTTCTGTTGAATTTCCGGAGCATGCTGCTTCCTTGCTAGCAGGGGGCGATATTATGATGCCAACGCAAAATGGGTTTGTTCGTTTTTCGCCAAAGAATTTCACGAAGGAGCACAATCAACTGGTTCCCTATTTTACTTCATTTACATTATCAGGCAAGGAGGAACAACCGTTGTTGCAGAATAAAATTGATTTGAAGTACGATGAAAACTTTTTCAGCATTGGTTTTGCAGCCATTAATTACCAAAATGCATCGGGCACCTGGTATGCTTACAAACTAGATGGCGTTGATGACGACTGGAAGTACACACAAAACCGTTTTGCTGATTATACAAAACTGCCAGGTGGCAATTATACGTTTCGTGTAAAAGCATCTGACGACCGTATAGAATGGAATTGCACAGAACAAACAATTGCAATTCATATCGACACGGTGTTTTATAAAACATGGTGGTTTCGGTTGTTACTGTTCTTAACCTTACTGGCAACAGGTTATGCCGTATACCGTTACCGTATTCATCAGCAGGAAAAATTATTACAGTTACAGGGTAAAGCACAACTGCTGGAAAAAGAAAAGGTGATGGTGATGTATGAAAGTCTGAAGCAACAATTAAATCCACATTTTCTTTTTAATTCACTCACATCACTGTCGGGCTTAATTGAAACCGATCAGAAGATGGCCGGCAATTTTCTGGAACAGATGTCGAAGATCTATCGGTATATTTTAAAGAACAGAGATGCTGAGCTGGTAAGCTTACGTGAAGAGTTAGCGTTTGTACAAACCTATATCAACCTGCAAAAAACAAGATTTAAAGAAGGCTTGCAGGTAAAAATAAATGTGGATGAAGATGAGCTGCATAAAAAAATTGCACCTGTTACATTGCAGAACCTGGTAGAGAATGCCATGAAGCATAATGTAATTGATCTTGACACACCACTGATCATAACCATTACAACAAGCGATGGATACCTGCATGTATCAAACAACCTGCAAAAGAAAAACATGGTGGAAACATCCAATAAGCAAGGGCTTGCAAGTTTGCAATCTTTGTATCACTATCTCTGTCGCCGACCTGTACAGATAGAAGAAAACAGCACTGAGTTTGTTATTCGTATTCCTTTGATCTGATCACATTAAAATAGTTATATGAAAGCAGTTATTATAGAAGATGAAGAAATTATTGCCAAAGTTTTGCAGAACAAGATCCGGAATGTTGATCCATCGGTAGAGATTGTTGAGATCATTCCCAGCCTGAAAGTGGCAAAGAAATGGTTTCTGAACAATGCAGAACCCGATCTGCTGTTTATGGATATTCAACTAAGCGATGGCGTGAGTTTTGAACTGCTGGAACATTTTAAACTCAACTGTCCCATTGTATTTACCACTGCTTATGATGAATATGCCATCCGTGCATTTAAAGTAAATGGCGTTGACTATTTGCTGAAGCCTGTTGATGAAGAAGAACTGCGCCGGGCAATTGATAAGTGCAAAGCCATTATTGAAAAACGAAATCCTGTTATTGCTGATTTTACCGAACTGATGAAGGCTTTGGCCAATCCGCAACAACAGATACAGAAGTACAAAGAGAAATTTATTGTCAACATCAGGAACCAGTGGATGCCGGTAAACACCAGTGATATTGCCTGCTTTACAAAAGAAACACTCAACTATATCTATCTCTTCAACGGTGAACGTTATATGCTCGATTTTTCTACATTGGATGATGTGGAAGAAGTACTTGATCCCAACAGGTTCTACCGTGCCAACCGCCAGTACATCATTAATATTGATGCAGTGCAAACAGTAAAGCCCATGGAAAATTCCAAGCTTACCATTCGTTTAAAAGATCCCAATCACAAATTTGAAATTGATATGAGCCGGGAAAAAGCACCCGTATTTAAAAAATGGTTAGACCGATAAATAAAAAGCACTCAATAGAATGAGTGCTTTTTTATAGACAGGATTTTGGGTTGCTTTTATTGTACCACAATTCTTACGGTTTCTGATCCTTGTACTTTCAAAATATAAACTCCGGCTCTTAATCCATTTATTTTTTCCTGCTGCATATTGAACACTTTAAATTGTTTCAACACTTTTCCATCTAATGTAAAGAGTGTAGCAGCTGTTTCTTTTTCAATACCACTCACCACAAACCAGAAGTTGCCATTGTTAGGATTTGGACCAACAGTAACTTTCATTGTTTCTGTTTCTTCTTCATCCATCATGCGATTGTTTCCAGGACCACCGCCACCATTGCCCTTTGTTGTTTTTCCCGCAACGCTGATGATTGGAGAGTAGCTGACGTTATTTGCTTTATCAACAATTTTCAAACGGTAATAAGACATCCCGGCATAAGCATTTGCATCTGTTGTTTGATAGGATAATGTAGAGCTGCTGTTACCACCCACCGCTTGTGAAGTGATAAATGTTTTGTCAGTAAAATCAACTTCATTGTCAAGTTTGCGTTGCACCTGGAAACCGCTCATGTTTGTTTCGGTTTGCGTTGTCCATTTCAACTGCACATCGGATGCTTTCTTTCTGCTGCCGCTAAATGTAAGCCCGGTTACTACACTAACATTTCCATTATCGTTGCCCAGCGTTTGCAGTGCCAAACTTGCTATTGCATTTTTCTCAACATAATTTGAAACTGTATTGGTGATCGTTCTCGATAGATTATTCCAATTGGTTCCACCATTTGTACTTTGATAGATAACAAGATTAGTTTCTGTTTGTGCATTTAATTCAGCATCAAAATAACTTAACCTTGCCGTTGCGTTGATGTTACTGTTGTTTGCAGGAACTATCGAGTAATAACGGTTGATGCTTCCTGTAATACCGGTACCGCTTTGTGCTGTGTGCCCCCTGCGGATGGTAACCGAACCGAGGTTAACCGGACTTGTAATAATGGCGCCGAGATTTCCCGGATTAATTTGTACCGGCGAATTCATGTTTTGAATGATCTGTACATAACCGCCGTTTATACCGGTAATCCTGTTTAACTCAGTTTCATTATTGAGGTAAGCAGATGAAGCAAGAAAAATATTTCTGCCGTTCATATCTAACTCACCTGATATAAAGTTGATCGAGTGATTGACATTGATGTTATTACCAAGTAAAATTTTTGAATTATTTGTTTTAACTATTTCCAGTAAATAAAATCCGGATGCACTGCTGCCGGCGATGGTAGAGCTTTGAAGCCCCGTGAATTTGAAGGTTCCGGTTCCGGCAGTAATGGCTCCATCATTTACCAGGTTCATATCCTGCAATACAACCGATGGGTTGCCACTGATGACCCAATTGGCACCCGTTTCTATTTTCAGTTGTGCACTTGTTCGCTCATACATGAGGAGCAAGAGCAACAGAGTGATGTAATGTTTCATAAAATATAATTAGGCGCTGTTATTAGAAAGGAAACACAAGATGTCCACTGAAGAAGTTTGAATAAACTGAACTTACAAATGGTGAAGGCAATGAACTTAAATTATATTGACGTGCAGCTACATATACTTTGTCGCCTGCAAGTAAAGTTAAATCGGTACTTACACTGGCTACTGTATTATCAACACTATTTACATAAGCCCCACCTCTTGCCATTTCAAATGTTTCTGTACCACGTTGCACCATGATCGATATTTCAATTTCTCTGAAATCAAACGTAATGGCAAACATGAATTCGAATTGTGCATCAAAATGGTAAAGACCGTTCAGTGGTACTGAAAACTTACTGGCAGTATTTTCATTGCTTCCGTTGTATAAAGTATATACACCACCAATATCATAACCTATAGAAGCAAAATCTACTTTTTTTCTGATGGCGTATTCACCGGGAGGCGAAGATGGAATCATATTATCTACACCGGTAGGATCAGCCATGCCTGCTGCTCTGAAAGCAATTTTTGGAACAGCTGCCGGAGGAGGAGGAAGCGTTTGCCAGGTTGCATTACCATTTGCATCGCTTGTTAATACTTTGCCTTCGCCTGGAGTTGTATTACCGCCTGCGATTTTAATATTACCATTTACATTCAGCGCTAAACCTGAAATGCTGTTTGCATAAATACCGGTACCGGAAATACTGCTTGCAGCCAAACCTGTTCCTGAAGTGCTGTACCCAATTACACCTGTTCCTGAAATAGCTTCACCCCTTACACCTACTCCACCTGAGTGTACACCATGCACACCATCGTATCCATTAGCCGATGATTCACCTTTAATACCTGCGCCTTTTGTTGAAATAGCGTGCACACCTGCTCCTGAACCGGAGTTGTTAACCAATACCGCATCTTTTGTGTTGGCCGTATTTGTTTGGTAGATCATTAGTTGCTCAGCAAGGTTATTACCTGCTACTTGCATATTGGGTGATGTTGAACTTGTGTTTGAAAGTTGCACACTCAATGTTTTTGCCAAACCACGGTTAAGCAGGTTCATTAACGTATTGGTATTACTTACATAATTATTCTCACCATGAAAAACAGTACCGCTATCAGTAAAAGCATTGATTGTTTTTGCACCGGGTCTGTTTGAATAACCAAACAATCCCCAACCGAATGCCCCTGTTGTTTTTGCACTGAGCGCCATACCAAATTCATTTGATGAAGTAGCTTCAATACCAGCACCGGTTCCATTATTGTTTACAAGAAATCCGGGTGTAGCTAAATTTATACTCTGTGTATACGGAAGTGCAAGGCCGCCACTTGTATATAAGTTTTTCCAAGTGTTACCGTCGTATACCCAAATGGTTTTTGTATCGGTATCAAATACCAGCAAGCCAAGTGCAGGGTTTTGAACAGCAGCACGCTGAGCTGATGTCATGCGTGGCATCATAAAACCTTTTGTTGTGCTCTTTACATCTAACAGAGCGCTGGCTGTTGCTGAACTGCCATCGTTGTTGATCGCTACATTTTGTGCCTGTGTAAAAAAGGCAACTGTAATTAGTGAACAAAGCAGAAATAACTTTTTCATTTTAGTTTGGTTTAATACTTTTTAGTAATTGGTGTTTGTTTTTTGTTTGCAGATCAAAAATGAAAAAGTAATTACCTGTTTAAAAGTTTATGCAGTTGATGTGACAATTTTCTTTAGCGATGTGATGTTGTTTTCAAATAAAATGCAGACAGCCAAACCGTGTAAAAAAACGGGTTTAAAAGAAAGATGCATCGTTCGTTTCAGGTATGCTGCAGCTCGTTTTGGTTTTTATGCAGTTCAATTCATTTTTCGGCATATCGCTCTCTCAAACTTGTAAACACCGCCTGTTTTATTTAGCTTTCCTGTATTGTTATGAGCATACCGAAACAACTTGTAAAACAACTGCTGATAGTTCTGTCGTTCTTCTGCTGCCTGTATGTGTCTGCACAACAGACCTCCTTGAATTTTCATAAGCTTGATCTGCAAAATGGTTTGCACGATGGTACTGCACGGTGTGTTGGTCAGGATAAGTTTGGTTTTATATGGATTGGTACAATTGCTGCTTTGAACAGGTTCGACGGAAAGACAGTAAAACAGTTTACCAATTTACCTGGCAATCCACAGTCTCCATACGGCAGCCAGCCACGTTGTATGCATTCAGATAAGAAAGGAAGATTCTGGATTGGCTGTGAAACCGGGTTAATGGAATATGATTTTAAAACTGCAGGCTTTCGAAAAATTGAAGCCTTTAAAAGTATTTTCATCACCAGTATTGCCAGTATTAACGATAGCATTCTTTTGGTTGGAACAAGAAAAGGATTGTTCAGGTATAACTATAACAGCAATACGGCATTTAATTATGCAGTGTCAAAAAATATGGCCGACTCTGCTTTGCAAAACAATGCTATCAATGATGTTTATTTTTCCAATAGCCGCTTGCTGTTAGGCACAAATAAAGGTTTGGTTATAATGGATGCTTTAACAGGCAAGTCGAATCTTGTTTCCATTCCTGCAATGGCAAACATGCCCGTTATATCCGTACGCCCCGATCATGCAGGAAATATTTGGATGACTACCTACAGTGAAATTAAATTGGTAAAGCTTAGTGCCGATCTTAAAAAACTTACGATCTACGATCAATACTCAACTGCTCAACTTAATACACAACCGTTGAATGTAATTGCTGTAATGGTTGATAATAAAGACAGAGTTTGGGTAATAACTGCCATTGATGGTTTAATGCAATACCAACCCTCAACCGATAGCTTTGTAAAACATTTGTATAACAGCAACTTTCCGTCAGGCCCATCCGGCAATACATATCGCAGCATTTTCCAGGACAATACCGGTATTATCTGGCTGGGTTGTGATGTTACCGGTGTTAATTATTTTGAACCGGATCAGAATTTGTTTACTGCCGTTTTTCCATTTCCCGACAGGCTCGATGAGCGTGCAAGACGTACAGGCAGAGCGGTAGCTGAAGACAAAGATGGCAACCTGTGGATGGGAAACCATGATGGTGTAACAAAATACAATATCAAAACAAAGAATTATTCTGTTTGGCGAAACGATGAAAACAAAACGCCTGTTATTGGTAATAACGTTGTGCGTTCTATGTTATGTGATGATGAGAATAATATCTGGATTGGTACAGCATCCGGCGTAAACTATTATGATCATGCAACGGGAAAGATGGAGATGGTTGATGAAAAAAAATTACCAGGTAGTTTTTATAACTCTATCAACAAAGACCGAAGTGGTAATATCTGGTTTTGTACAAACGATTCAGCATCGCTGTATTGGTATTCGCTTGCTGAAAAGAAATTTTACAACATCAGTGTTCATCCTCAACTAAAAAAATACAAAGGGTTTTCACCAACATCGTACGTATTGGAGGATAGTAAGAACAGACTATGGATCTCGTTTTCCCGAAAAGGTGTGGTCATGTTGAATAAACGAACTGGGCAAACAAAACACTATGTTGCTTCCGATACAATGAACAAAGGACTTATTGGCAACCAGGTGGTAGATATTAAAGAAGATAAGGATGGCGTGATTTGGGTAACCAGCTTCAATGGTATTACCGGTATTGATGTAGAACGCAACAGGTTTATTTCGTTTAATAATAAAAACGGATTGGCCGGTAATATGACGGCGCCACTTGTTGTTGACAGTCTCAACAGAGTTTGGGTTGGTGTAAATGGCGGAATGGCCATGCTGCACCCCGATAGAAAACGTCTGACAAATTTCACGATCAACGATGGACTCCCCTCCATTGGTTTTCCTGAGCATGCAGGTATTACGGCTGCCAATGGCGACATCATCTTACCATCGTACAATGGTTTTATACGTTTCGATCCATTAGCATATAAAGAAGAAACACAAAGTCTGCTTTTTTATATTTCGGGCTATTCCATTTTTGACAAGTCATATAATTCAATAAAAGAAGGTGATGAAGATCCTGTGTTGAAGTTAAAGCCGCATGAAAATTCATTTACATTCAATCTTGTTGCATTGAATTATCGTAGCCCCTCACAAACATGGTTTGCTTACAAGCTCGACGGATTTGAAAAAGAATGGCATTATACACAAGATCCCAAAGCTGTTTATACCAACGTGCCGGGTGCTGAATACACTTTTTTATATAAGGCCATGGTTGGCAATGGTAACTGGGATAAAGTAGTTGCCAAAACAGTTTCCATTAAACTGGCAACTGTTTTTTATAAAACAAATCTCTTCAGGATAGCATTGTTATTATTGATCGCCTCTTTTTTCTATGCGCTGTATAAATATCGTACAAAGCAGCAGCGCCAATTGTACCAGCTGAAAAGCAAAGCCCAGTTGCTGGAGAAAGAAAAAACAATGGTGATGTATGAAAGCCTGAAACAGCAATTGAATCCGCACTTCCTCTTTAATTCGCTTACTTCTTTATCGGGTCTTATTGAAACTAATCAGCAGGTGGCAGGCGATTTTCTTGAGCAGATGTCGGGCATATACAGGTATATTTTAAAGAATGGTGATACCGAAACCGTGTTTCTGAAAGATGAAATTGAGTTTGTGCAACTCTATATTAACATGCAGCAAACAAGATTTAAAAAAGGGTTGCAGATAAATATGAATGTGCCGGACGAATATTTTCATTATAAGATCGCACCGGTTACACTGCAGAATCTTATTGAAAACGCCATCAAGCATAATGTTATTGATGTAACCACCCCGCTTGTGATCAATATTTTTATTGAAGACGATTATGTTGTTGTAAAAAACAATTTGCAGTTGAAGCATGTGGTAGAAACGTCGAATAAAAAAGGGCTGGCACAGTTTACAACACTTTACCGCTACCTGAGCAATTTGCCCGTGGTGATTGAAGAAACAGATAATTATTTCCTGATAAAAGTTCCTCTTATTTAAAAATAAAATTATGAAAGCAGTAATAATTGAAGATGAAGAGATCATTGCCAATGTACTGGAGAACAAGATTAAAAAAGTTGCGCCAGATGTGGAAATAACGCAGGTGCTTTCGAGTTTGAAAACTGCACGTAAATGGCTTGGTGAAAATGCTGAGCCCGATCTTTTATTTATGGACATACAATTGAGCGATGGCGTAAGCTTTGATATCTTCAATGATTTTAGTCTTACCTGTCCCGTGATTTTTACCACGGCTTATGATGAGTATGCCATCCGTGCATTTAAAGTAAACAGTGTTGATTATTTGCTGAAGCCTGTAAAGGAGAAGGAATTGGCAGATGCAATTGAGAAATGCAGAAAACTCCGGAAGAAAAATGAAAAGCCTGCAGCTGATTTTGCTGCACTGCTTCAGTCAATTGCCAACCCGTCAGCTGCATCAAAATACAAAGAGAAATTTATTGTGAATGTGCGTAATCAATGGATGCCTATTAATGCAAGTGATATTGCCTGTTTTTCGAAAGAAGTGCTGAATTACATTTACCTGCTTAATGGCGAGAAATACATCATTGATTATGTAACACTGGAAGAAGTGGAAGAACTGCTCGATCCTCACCTGTTTTACCGGGCAAACAGGCAGTTCATCATCAACATCGAATCTATTCAATCAGTAAAGCCGGTTGAAAATTCAAAGCTTATCATTAAGCTAAAAGAACCCAATCATAAACTGGAAATTGATATGAGCCGGTTGAAAAGCCCGGAATTTAAAAAATGGCTGGACAGATAAAACTCTTTGTTGCTTCTTTTCATCACTTCACCACTTAGTTTATCCGTTTAAGCTAACTGCATTTTAAAGGCTGTCTGCGTGAGTGCATTTTTGTGCAGCAAAACAAAAAACACTCATCAATTAAAGCAAACGCAATGAAAGCACTACAAACAGTAACAGCAGTAATTCTTTTCCTGCTTACAATTACATCATGCAGGAAAGACGTAACTGTAACTCCATCACTTGTTAATCCGAAAGCAGGGAAAAAATTTGTTCAGGTAGATTATATGTATGATAACGTATTGGACGATGTTTCTAAGTACACATATGATAATAGCGGAAGGATCAGTTCATGCATTGAGCCTGACTACAGTTATTTTTTCGAGTACCAATCAGCCACCAAGCTTATGGTTACCAAAAAAAGTAACAGTGACAACAGTATTGCACGTACCATAGAAGCAACCTTGAACGAAAAAGGATTTATTACTTCCATTATCACAAAAGATAAAAGCGGAGTCGTGCTTGAAAATACCAGCATCACTTACGATGGCGAAGGATACCTTGTTAAACATTCTACACAGGCATACGGCGGCTCCTATGGTCGTGAGTATGTGATCGAAAACGGGAAGTTGATTTCTGGCAAGAAATTTAATAACGGAGCACAAACCGGTTCAATGGTTTACACTGTTGATGCATCAAAGGAAAATAAGCAACATTTTACAGCCTGGGGTTATTGGCATTCACATAACTTATTTGGCAAGCCGTTGAAATATTTGCCCATAGAGGAAAAAGAATTCAATGCTGCTGGAGTGCTTACCTGGCATTCAAAAGATAGTTACGAACGTGATGCTGATGGTGATGTAACCAAGATAATCACACAGTTTGTTTCCGATGGTACAACAGGGGTAACAACGTACAAGTATTAAGTTGGAGCTACAATTTTTTAAAAGAAACAGCCATCTTCTGAACGATGGCTGTTTCTTTTACGTCAATTACTGCACAATTACTTTTTGAACTAAACCTCCATCACTTGAAAGTTTTAAGATGTACGTGCCCGGCGTTAGCCCGTTGATGGTAACAGGTATCTGATCGTTTACCAATACCGATTTTACCAGCCGTCCATTAACATCAAACAACTGCACTGTTTCCTGTTTTGCAATTCCCTGCACAACAACATTAAAGTTGCCAACTGCAGGTATGGGCCATGCTTTCAGTACAACCAGTTTTGCATTACTGCCGTTTACTAATCGAACAACCGAGTAAAAAAATTTACCATCAATATCTTCCTGTTTTAAACGATAGTAAGTTTTACCTGCATAACTGTTGGTATCAATATGCATGTAGTTTAACGGTAATGATGAGTTGCCATTTGCTGCTGCTGATGGAACAAAGCCAAGTTGTGCAAACTTTGTTTCGTTTTCTTTCTTACGCTCAATAGAAAAGCCTTTGTTGTCGATTTCCTGCACCGTTTTCCAATCGAGCTGCACATTGCTGTTGCTGATGCGTTTGGCGTTAAATTCCAAACCAACTACAGGCAGCGGCCCTTCAAGATTATTGTAAGGTTGCAAAATTCCCTGCGTTACTATTGCGTTGGTTTGCTGGTATGATTTGCTCGCCATTTCTCCTAAAGTAAACTCCAAAAGGATGCCTGCATTTTTATTGATAAATGTTGTGCCAGCATTATCAATTCCGCTTCCTGTATTAAGCACAACGTTATTGAACGGAGGCAATACCGAAGTGATCCCTGCATCTGGCTGCAAAAAATCCTGTGTGTACATTGTGCCGGGTGTAGTAATCGTTGACACAACCAATCCTCCCAATGCATCTTCTAATACAATGCTGCCTGCAGATTTACTATTGCCTCCGCTATTGATCACCTGCGGTGTTAACTGCTGCGCTTTTACCTGGAGTACCAGCATCATAAAGGCTATAGCAGTTTTTATTTTTGTAAGCATAGTGTATGTGCTAATGAGTAAATAATTATTGATAGATCATGATATAACCACTGAGCCAGTCGTTGTTATTTAATGTAAGCGATGTATTGTTCCTTATGGCAAACCCTATTTTATAAGTACCGGGTGTTGTTAAGGTTACGCTGCTGGAAGCAGAAAAGGGCACTCTTAAATTGGCAATGTTTGCAGCCGGAAAATTTCCCGGGTTAAAAATTGTAACAATCCCGCCTGCACCTGAAGTTAGCTGGTAGGCAGGCATTATTGATACATCTAAAGCTGTTTGTCCTGTGTTGCTATGACCAAGTGTCGCAGTTGCACTGGCAACAATAGTGGTTGGTTTGGTAATTGTAATTGTTGTTGTTGTATTTCCAGAAGATGGGAAAAAAGCCCATTGTGCAGAAGGTACAATAGGTGCAATAAATCCTGCAAGGTTTGTAATTGTTGGAGCGCTGGAGGAAGCAGTTGCAGCAACCCCGGGCTTCCATCGATTTTCAGCAGCATTCCATAGCATCACATCTCCGTTATTTGGTGCAGTTACATCATCAACATATCGTCCGCCAAGATTCACTGCATCAATTGATTTTTTTGCAGCGTATGCATAAGGCACAGTCGCTAATGTTTGCGTACCCATTTCAGTAAACACACCACTGTTGTTTACATCCAGCTCAACTTTCAGCATAATAGCAGGTGTGTTATTGAGCCAATAGATAGCAGCAAAATCGCCGCTTGCACTTGTTGCACCTGCACTTCCAATTTGTACATTGAACAACCCGAGTGCATTGGTGGTTACATTTCTTGTTTCGCTGTATAAGGTTGTTGTACCACGTACAAAGCTTAACCGCACTTTTATTGATTGGTTTGCCAATGCTTGTCCGCTGGTATTGCGGGCCACTGCCTGGTAATTAATAGCATCGGGTATTTGCGCATGTACGGTTAAGGCAAAGAAAAGCATGAGCAATACAAAGTTTAACTGTTTCATTTTACTTGATTTTTTTTGTAAGTGTTTTGATTAACGAGTCAAAATTTGCAAACGAACACCGCAGTTAAAAAAATGAATGAATGTGAAGGGCTTAGTTTGAAATGAAACGTGGTTGAATTGAAACAAACCGTTATATCTCTTCTTTCGCTTTTTCCCCACTTACACTTCAGTTCAAATTCCATACGCTTCGGTTGGATAAATTTTTAAACCGCTTCATTACAACTGAATATTTGCATGTAAAACCGGGGATATGTTGCTACAATGGATAAACAGGATGGTAAAGAAAAGTAACCGCCGTACGCTGTATGAGCAGTTGCAATGGCAGCGCTTCCTGTTACGCACAGGTGTACCGGCAACAGCACAGATACTGGATATGGTGGAAGAGCAGGATGAGTTGTTAGGTTATGTACAGCTGCGTATGTGGGTGATGTTGAAAATAAAAGGAGTAATTGTTTATCGCCACATGCAAACACTGCTCAACAAAAAACAAAAGCCGGGCATTGGCGATACCATCCATATCCGCTATTGTCCCGATGATCTTTCAAGAATATTAATTGTATAACCATAAAAAAACATCGTATGACACAAAGTGATATTCAACTGGTAAAGTATTCATGGTCGGTTGTTGAGCGTATTGATCCTGTAGTGGCAGGTGGCATCTTTTATAAGCGCCTGCTTGATACTGCGCCGCATCTGCGTCCCATGTTCCGTGAGCCAATTCCCATGCAATCGAAAAAACTCATGACCATGATCGGTTATGTGATTAATCGTCTTGACAAGCTGGATACGATCCTCACCGATATTAAACAGCTGGCACAACGCCATGTGCAATATGGTGTAAAGGAAGAACATTACGCTATTGTTGGCAGTGCGTTGTTATGGACACTGGAGCAGGCGTTGGCAGCTTTGTGGACGGTGGAAGTAAAAGAAGCATGGACAGCCTGTTACCAGTTACTTTCTTCTGCTATGATTGATGCAGTAGCGGAAACCCCTCAACGAGCATAGTTGGTTCTCTTGGTACAGATAAAGCAGCTCCGCCTCAGGCGGGGCTTTTTACGTTTCAATATAGATTTACCACACTTCGGGTAGTTTTTCTTTTTTGCAACGAGCAGATTATGGAACTTTAATTAACGTTAAATGAATTGTTACTGATGACGCAGGAGGAAATTTTGCTGGTGAAAAGATCGTGGCGGCTGTTCAGGGATGTAAATCCTGTTATAGTGGGCGATACCTTTTATGGGAAACTGTTTACTGATCATCCGGGGGTGCGGAAAATGTTTCCCAAAGACATGAATCTGCAATACCAGAAACTGATGGATATGATCAGCACCATTGTTGCAAGGCTCGACCATTTGGATGAACTGACAGATGACATTGCAGCTATGTCGAGACGCCATGTAGCCTATGGTGTAAAACCGGAGCAATATAAAATTGTGGGCGATGCTTTGTTGTGGACATTGGAACAGGGTCTTGGGCGTGATTATACACCCGATGTAAAACAAGCCTGGGTAAAATGTTATACTATTCTTTCCGATGTTATGATCAACGCATAGGAAAACTGATCGATCAAAAACACATGACAGCCTCATGCAACAGCATGGGGCTTTTTTATTTTCAGTCAACTATCAATTGGTTCATTAAAGAACTGACCCGCTTCATTTCAAACCAAAGCACACTCATCTGCTTAAACTTTTTTCAGCTGCTGCTACTTTTCAATTTTGTGCTGTTAACAAAATAAAAAACACACAACGTTAAACATTATCAGTCATGAAAAAAGTAATTGTATTGCTTGCGGTAATTGTTGCTGCAGCATCCTGCAAAAAAGAAAAACAACCTGCACCTGAAAGTCCGAATGCCATGGTAAAAGGCTACTGGATTGGCAAACTGGGAACCGACGCTTCAAACTACATCAACGATTTCAGTATTCTTTTTAAAGAAGATGGCACGCTTCGTATTTACGGGCTTGTATTGGGAACAGATACGACCAATGTTGACAAGTTTGATGGCACCTATGCTCTTACGCCAGATAAAAAAGGGCTTGATCTTTCTTACAATCATAAGGGACAGTACACAGCTACATTATCAGGCGGCTTCCTTAACGAAAACAAACAGATCAAAGGAGTGTGGGTTGTGAACGGAACTGCAAACCAGGGCGCCTTCTATTTAAATAAACAATAATCAACTAAAGAAAAACACATGAAACATTTTATCATTTTGCTTGCAGCAGTAATTGCTTTTGCAAGCTGCAAAAAAGATAATCAAAGTAACCCAGTTGAGAAAGTATCAAAACAAATGACATCTTTCAAGATTACTCATAGTGATGGAAAAGCCAGAACAAACACTTATAGTTTCGATGACCAGAACAGGATCATAGTCGATGCTTACGAAAATGGAAAGACAACCTATAGTTATCCTGAAAAAAACAAAATCATTGAACAGGATTATTTTAATAATGCTCCTACCACAAGCAAGGTTTTTGAACTGGACGAAAGAGGTTTGGTTGTGAAAGGATGGGAAAAAAATGCAGCAGGAACGATAGTTGCTGAACTGGCTTACGAGTATGATAAAAACAATTACATGGTTAAATACACATACTCACGACCAAATTATTTGTACGAGGCCTTTTACACTATTGAAAACGATCGCTTGCTATCAGTTAAGAAGTATCTGAATAACGCAATTGATGGCCATTACGCTATGATGTACGATAACGCAATGCCATACAAAGGCGATCCTATGTATTGGACATTGCCTCATGCTACTGTCTTTGGTCGGCGAAGTGCCTGGTTGCCTTCAGGTGAAAAAGGATACTCAGCCACCAATGTGCTGCTGTATGACCTCCGCTATAACTGGACCTTTGATAAAGATGGTTATCCCGTTCAGCGAGAGGTTAAGGACTTAATGGATCCGACTTACTTCTTTAAGATCGAATATGGATATAAACAACTTTAACATTGAATGAAACAAACGCCTCATTTGAAATTTACCACGCTTCGTTAGAAAACAACACTGCCCCGCTGTTCATATTTTGAGCAGCGGGGTTTTGTTATTAATTTCCACCCATGCAGTATGGCAGGCATATCATTCTTCTTGTGCTTTTGTTTTGTTGTTTGCAGTCTCGTACACAAAAAGCGCCATTCAACTTTCATCATCTTACCGTAAATGATGGATTGAACGATGGCATCATCAATGCCATTGTGCAGGATAAGTATGGATATATGTGGTTTGCTTCTTACGGCGCATTGAACCGTTATAACGGCAGCAGCATTCGCAAATTCCTGCATACAGAAAATGATACTACCTCGCCACCTGGAGGAATTTCCTATGCGATGTTTTGCAGCAGCGAAGGTCGTTTGTGGATCGGGTACGATGATGGGCTTGTTGAATACAATTATGCTGCGGATCATTTTCAGTTGCAGCAATCAACAAAAAAACTTCGCATCAACAGCATTACGGAAATAGGTAAAACACAATTGCTTCTGCTTACTGCCAAAGGAGCGTTTGTGTACAGCACAACCGAAAAAAAACTTTCTCCTTTTACAGCAGCTAACAACAAAGAACTATTTAAGCAGCACTATCCACTCAGCCTTTACAAAAAAGGCAAGCAGTTACTAATGGGCAGTTATGGTGGCTATATTTTGTATGATCTTGAAAGCAGGCAGGCAACCTTTCATACTGTTCCTGTTTTTGCTGGTTTGGGTGCAGACAGGGTCATGATGGATGAGCGTGGAGATATTTGGCTCAGCAATGTGTTCAATTTTAAACTGCTGAAAGTTACGCCGTCAACAGATACAGTTGTGGCGATCGATCAGCTGCCTTCCATCAGGGAACTGAAAGTGCAGATGAGCTTTTTGAATTTTGTTGCCGATGCCAATCACAATGTGTGGATCGTTACTTCATTAAAAGGATTGATCCAGTACAATATTGTTTCAGGTGAACTGCGGTTTCATCAACACCAACCTTTTGTGCCCGGTAGCATTGCAGTAAATATTCTCCGCACTATTTACAAAGCACCCGATGGTAATATCTGGATCAGTATGCTGGGTGGTGTTGATTATTTTAATCCATCGCAAACATTGTTCTCTGTTGTATATCCTTTTCCGAATGCAGATGCCAATTTGCTGGCAAGAGGTTTTTCTGAAGATGACGATGGAAACTATTGGTTTACTACAGGCGATGGTATTTCACAATACAACACATCTACAAAAAAATATAAAGTTTGGCGTAACGAAACCGGTAAGCCCGATCAACTGTATTATAATTCTGTTCGTGCTGTTCTTGCAGATAGTGATGTGGTATGGATCGCAACGGGTAAAGGTGTCAATCGGTACAACAGGATCACCGGTAAAATGGAATTCTTAACAAGCAAAGACTCATTACCGCAGGGATTTTATTTAAACATTAATAAAGACAAAAGCGGTAACGTATGGTTTGGTACAAATCAGAACGATGGCTTGTATTATTATGCAGTTGCCGATAAAAAGATCCACAGCATTGCAACACATCCTGTTTTAAAAAAATACAAAGGCTACAGCATTCGCACTGTATTTGAAGACAGTAAACAAAGGTTGTGGATCGGGTTTGGTGGCGAGGGTGTGGCTATGTACGATCCGCAACAGCAAACAACTCGTGAATGGATCTTTGGTAAGAAAGAAGAAAAGAATTCAAATGCTAATCTTACGATTGATATTAAGGAAGATAAAAAGGGAGTCATCTGGATCAGCAGCTTTCATGGTTTGCGTGGAATTGATCTGCAACAAAAACAGGAGTATTGGTTTACGGCAAAAGATGGTCTTCGTTCAAATCTTGTAATGGGTATAGCGGTTGATGCAAGAGATCGCCTATGGTTAAGCAGCTCAGCAGGATTGATGATGTTCGACAGCAGCCGTAAGTTCTTCTCTTATTTTGATGAATCGTTTGGGTTGCCTGCGATGGAATTTCCGGAGCATCCTGCACATGTTACAAGAGATGGTCGCATGGTTTTTCCTTCGGTAAAAGGTTATATCTTTTTTGATCCGTTGAATTATACCGAAGGAAAAAAAGCAGCACAAACTTATGTGGCATCGGTAGAAGTATTCGGCAAACCATTTCACACAACACAGAATTTTGCTGAATGTAAAAGCCTGCACTTTCATTCAAACGAAAACTTTTTTACGCTTGAACTTGAATCTCTGAATTATGATAATCCCGGCCAGGCATGGTATGCCTACAAACTGGATGGATTGGAAAAGGAGTGGCATTACACGCAGGACCCCAAAGCAGTTTATACCAATGTTCCCGGAGGCAGTTATACATTCCGTTTTAAATCGACCATTAACGCCAACAACTGGAATACGGAAGAGAAAAGTATTCTGATAAAAGTAGATACTGTGTTTTACAAAGCCACCTGGTTCTGGTTACTGATCGCAGCAGCAGTTGCAGGTTTGCTGTATGGTTTTTATCGGTACCGTATCCGTCAGCAGGAACAATTGCATAACCTGCAAAGCAAAGCACAGTTGCTGGAAAAAGAAAAAGCACTGGTGATGTATGAAAGTTTAAAGCAGCAACTGAATCCGCATTTTCTGTTTAACTCGTTAACCTCGCTCAACAGTTTAATACAGGGTGCTGATAAAAAAACGGCGGCTGGTTTTCTTGATAGTCTCAGCAAGACCTATCGTTATATTTTAAAAAGCAGGGATAGTGAAACCGTATCGCTTATTGATGAATTGAAGTTTGCAGAGAATTACGTAAAGCTGCAACGCATCCGATTCGAAAAAGGATTTGATGTGCTGTTTCATGTTCCGGAAGAATATCATCATCGCAAAATTGTTCCCGTTACATTACAGAACCTTATTGAGAACGCCATCAAACACAATATAATTGATGAAGACACGCCGTTAAAAGTGGAGATAGTTGTTGAGGATGATAGCATTGTTGTACGTAACAATCTGCAAAAGAAAAAATTTGTAGAGACGAGCAATAAACAGGGATTGGCCAACCTGCAATCACTTTATATGTACTTAAGCAACCGGCCTGTGGAAATAAAAGAAACAAACAGCACTTTCACCATCAGCATCCCACTATTGTAATCTGGATTTAAATAGCAGAACATGAAAGCAGTTATCATAGAAGACGAAAACCTCATTGCCAAAGAACTTCAGTACAAGATCAGTACTGTTGCTGACGATGTTCAGATACTGGATGTATTGACCAGTTTAAAAACCGCCAGGAAATGGTTTATGCAAAATGCAGAACCCGATCTGTTGTTTATGGATATTCAGCTGAGCGATGGTGTAAGCTTTGAACTGTTTGAGCATTTTAAACTTAACTGCCCGGTGATATTTACGACGGCTTATGATGAGTATGCCATCCGTGCATTTAAAGTAAACGGTATTGATTATTTGCTGAAGCCGGTTGACACGGATGAACTGCAAAAAGCCATTGACAAATGTCGTACGATGCTGCAGCAACAACCAAAACTTCCATCCAGCATGGAAGAGTTAATGAAGCTGTTGCAAAACCCTTTGCCTGCAACAACACTTTATAAAGAAAAATTTGTGGTGAGCGTTCGTAACAACTGGATTCCTGTGCTTACAAAAGACATTGCCTGTTTTGTAAGGGACAACCTTAACTATCTCTATACGTTCAGTGGCGAAAAATATATTCTTGATTATGTAACGCTTGAAGAAATTGAAGAACTGCTCGATCCTAAATACTTCTACCGGGCCAACAGGCAAAGCATTGTACATATCGATGCTATTCAAACTATCAAGCCACACGAAAACCAAAAACTCACCCTTACCTTAAAAGCTCCGCTAAAAATGGAACAGGATGTAAGCCGGGAAAAAGCACCGGCATTTAAGCGTTGGTTTGAGCGGTAAAGCGTAAAATCTATTTCAATAAAAAACCCATCAGTAAACTGATGGGTTCATTTATTTTAATGCAGATGCAATTAAGCTCTGAAGTGTGCAAACGCTTTGTTTGCTTCAGCCATACGGTGTGTGTCTTCTTTCTTTTTGAAAGCACCACCTTCGCCTTTGCTTGCGCTTACGATTTCGTTAGCTAACTTATCAGCCATGCTGCGACCGTTACGCTCACGGCTGTAACGAACCAGCCATTTGATGCTTAAGGAGATCTTTCTGTCGGCACGAACCTCAGAAGGAATCTGGAAAGTAGCACCACCAATACGGCGGCTACGTACTTCTACAGCAGGAGTAACGTTAGCTACAGCTTTTTTCCAAACTTCATAACCGTCTTCGCCGGTTGTTTTTGCAACCTTATCAATTGCATCGTAGAAGATGGTAAAAGCAGTGCTTTTTTTACCTTGCCACATTAGGTTATTTACAAAACGTGTTACCAGTGTGTCGTTAAACTTTGGATCTGGTGCCAGCGCTATCTTTTTAGGTTTCGTCTTCCTCATTGTACTGTTATTTTAAGACTCTTAAAAGAGCCGAAGGATTATTTTTTAGCTTTTTCTTTCTTGGTTCCGTATTTAGAACGGCTCTTCTTACGGTCTTTTACACCTGCAGTATCGAGCGAACCACGAACGATATGGTAACGTACACCCGGAAGATCCTTAACACGACCGCCACGCACCAATACGATTGAGTGCTCTTGCAGGTTGTGACCTTCACCAGGGATGTAGGCAATTACCTCCACTTTGTTGGTTAAACGCACTTTTGCTACTTTACGCAGAGCCGAGTTTGGCTTTTTAGGTGTAGTTGTGTACACACGTGTACAAACACCTCTGCGGAACGGGCATGCATCCAACGCACGGGATTTACTTTTTGCCCTGATGATTTCTCTTCCTTTTCTTACTAATTGTTGTATTGTAGGCATTCCTTACCTTATTATTTTTCGGACGGCAAAGGTAGGTGTACATATTTAAACTACAAAAAACTTTCGCAGTTTTCTGTTCACATCAATGTAAATAAGTAAACTTTTTTAAAAGACATTATTCCTCTTGGTTTTACGTTTATGAATATTATGAACGAAAAACCAGGCAGATTTAATAAGGCATTTCCTATAAAATATTGAAAATGAAAGCTATTTTTGTTTTCAAGCACAGCTTTACACCCAATATCACATTTTCGTTCAGAAAAGACCGAATACTATATGACAAAACTAAGGGCTGACGTAACACCGCCAAATACAGGCACAACCAGGAAGTTTTTTTTACTCTTTCTATTGGTTGTAGCCATTTCTTCCCAGGGCTGGAGCCAGCTGTCTGCCGCCTTTAAAGCAAGTCCAACCAGCGGATGTGCTCCCCTACTTGTAAGTTTTACTGATGAATCGACTGGCGGGCCAACCGGGTGGCGTTGGGATCTAGGGAATGGAACCATTTCAACCCAGCAAAACCCATCAACAACTTATCTTACTCCGGGAATTTATTCTGTAAAACTGATCATTACCAATGCTGCAGGTAAAGATTCGCTTATAAAAACAAACTATATCAACGTACTGCAACCTCCGCAGGTTGCTTTTTCCACTTCCACCAGTTCTGTTGGCTGCTTTCCGCTTCGGGTTCAGTTTACCGATAATTCCGTAGCTACCTCGGGAGGAACAATTACTTCCTGGGAATGGGATTTTGGCGACGGTACAACCAGCACCGCACAAAACCCGTATCATGTATATTATAGCAGCGGTAATTACAATGTTGCGCTGAAAGTAACAAACAGCAACGGTTGCTTCTCCTTATTAGTAAAACCTTCGTTTATACGGGTAACAACAGGGGTTAAAGCGGATTTCAGTGCCAGCTCGCCTGTTAACTGTAAGCCGCCGGAAGCAATTACGTTTACAAATTTAACCACGGGCCCGGGTACTGTTTCTTATAAATGGGACTTCGGTGATGGCGGCAATTCTACCAATACCAATCCTGTTCATACTTACACAACAGCAGGCACTTTTAGCGTACGGCTAATTGCTGAAAGTGATCAAGGCTGTATCGATACCATTGTCAAGAACAATCAAATGAGTATCGGCAATTTCAACTCCAACTTCAGCTTCAGAGACAGTGTTTGTATTGGCGATACAGTAAAGTTTACCAATCAATCGATACCGGTATCCAATTCAGTTACCTGGTATTTTGGCGATGGTACTACTTCAATTGCAGCCAACCCGATCAAGATTTTCAGCACAACAGGAACATACACGGTTAAGCTTGTAAATAATTATGGCAACTGTGTTGACTCTGCCATAAAAACAATCAACATCATTAACAATCCTGTACCTGCTATTGCTGTTAACGATTCTATTTCGTGCAAAGCGCCCTTTACTGTCAACTTCTCTAACAACACACCGGGAGTAAAACAATGGTTTTGGGATTTTGGCGATGGTACTACTTCAACTTTACAAAACCCCAGCCATACCTATACTGCCGAAGGAAATTACACCGTTCGTTTAAATATTACTTTATCGGCAGGATGTTCCGGTTCTTTAACAAAAACAGATTTCATCCGCATTAAAAAAACAGTGGTTGATATAGCGAATATGCCGGGAGGAGGATGTTACCCTTATACCTTTACACCAACACCCATTGTTACTTCTATTGATTCAGTTGTATCATGGCTTTGGGACTTTGGTGATGGAGGAACATCAACACAACAATTCCCCAGCCATCTTTATCCAAACCAAGGCAGTTATACTGTTCGGCTTACAGTTACAACAAGTTCGGGCTGTACAGAAACAATCAGCTATGTTAACGGTGTTAAAACAGGTACCAAACCAACAGCAAACTTTTCTGCCGCCCCATTAAGCAGTTGCGCCGGACAACCGGTTGTGTTCACCGATATGAGTACCGGATCGCCCGATCAATGGAGTTGGGACTTTGGCGATAACGGTACAAGCACAATGCAGAACCCATCGTACTCGTATACAAAAGCAGGGCCTATGACTGTAAGGCTTATTTCAATTAAAAACGGATGTCGTGATACCATTACCAAAACAAACTACATCAACATACTGCCGCCAATTGCAAACTTTACATTGAATTATAACTGTAACAGTACTTCTACCGTTTCCTTTGTAGACAATTCGGATGGCGCTGTAACTTATTTGTGGAATTTTGGCGACGGGAATACTTCTACTGCAAGTAATCCAACACATACTTATGCAGCGCCGGGTGTATATACAGCCACACTTACTGTTACAAACGGCAGCTGTACAAATTCAATCAGTCAGGCCGTAAACTTCTATAATCTATCCCCCACTATCACTACCGATCAGAATGCAAAATGCCGTTTACAATCATTTAATTTTTCGGCAGGCAATATTAATCCAGCCAATGTATCTGCTTGGTTTTGGGATTTAGGTGATGGTTCAACGAGAACAACTGCATCGTTCAGCTACGCTTATACAGCAACAGGAAACTATACTGTGAAGCTTGTTGTTACAGACATTAACGGATGTAAAGACAGCACTACAAAAGTGCTGAATGTATACGGTCCTGCTCCATCGTTTACGGCCTTGCCTAATCCGCAATGCGTAGGACAGGCTGTTACATTTACAAGTACAACTATTACAGACGGCATACATCCCATTACAAGTTATAACTGGCAATTTGGCGATGGTAATACATTAACAAGCCCCACTTCGCCAATACAACATACTTACACTGCTGCATCAACTTATTTTCCGAAATTGATCGTAACTGATTCTTATGGTTGTGTTGACAGTACTTTGGGAGGAACCATACTTGATATTTTTGAATCAAAGATCAATTTCTATGCTGTTGATACATTATCATGTCCCAACGGCTCTGTTCAATTCATCAACACATCATCGGGCAGTAACCTGACTTATACATGGGATTTTGGTGATGGTACTATTTCAACAGCAGTTAACCCAACACATAGTTATACTGCAACAGGCAAGTACACCGTAAAGCTCATCGGACGTGAAGCAATTGGCTGTATCGATTCAATTGTAAAAACAAATTACATAACTGTTGATGTTCCTAAAGCCGATTTTATTGCCAGCGATACGTTCACAATCTGTCCCCCTTTGCAGGTACAGTTCACAAACACATCTACATTTTATAAAACAGTATTGTGGGATTTTGGCGATGGTAATACATCAACAGCTGTTAACCCATCTTACTCCTATGCAATACCGAACGATTATATTGTTACATTAACTGTAACATCAGCAGGTGGTTGTACAGACAGAAAACAAATGCGTATTCGAGTGTTGTCAAATACTGTTGGTACGCTTACATACACCCCTATCTCCGGTTGTTTTCCAATGCAGGTAAACTTTGCTGTAACAGCTAACAACAACGTAAAATACCTCTGGGATTTTGGTGATGGTAATACATTGTTCACACCCGATTCAATTATCGGCTTTAATTATCAGTATCCGGGATTTTATGTTCCGAAAGTCATCTTACAGGATACACAAGGTTGCCTTACTCCGCTCATTGGTATTGATACCATTAAAATATTTGGTTCGAAACCCGATTTCAGTTTCGACAGAACAGTGCTTTGCGATAACGGTACTGTGCAGTTCAGAGATTCATCTGTAACAGCTGATATTGTAAGCAGCTATTTCTGGAATTTTGGCGATGGTACTACAAGCAACCTACGCAACCCATCACACGCCTATTCGGCTACCGGTTATTATGATGTTACACTTACCATTAATACGGTAAATGGTTGTTCCAATACCATAACCAAACCTCAGCTGATAAAAGTTGTATCAACACCGCAACCGATAATTAGCGGCACAACTACGTATTGCAGTCCGGCGTTGGTAAATCTAAATGGAAGTTTGGCGAACCCCGATACTTCCGCAATCAGCTGGACGTGGAAGATCGATAACAAAATCATCAACACACAAAATCTGTCGAATTTCTCCATCACAACAGCAGGAACATACCCTGCCTGGTTAATTACCAAAAACAGCAGTGGTTGTACCGACAGTACCTTAACTACAGTAACGGTTAATCAAACACCAACCATCGATGCAGGCAGAGACACCACTATTTGTCTTGGCAGCAGCTTTGTATTAAATCCATCAGGAGCATCAACTTATTTATGGAGCCCCGGAACTGATTTAAGTTGCACCAACTGTACCAATCCTGTGTCAACAGCAACAAACAATATTGTTTATTATGTTACAGGATCGTCTGCACAAGGTTGCCGCAACAGCGACTCGGTTGTAGTTCGTGTTCGCAAACCTTTTACAATGAGTATAAGTTCAGGCGATACTTTGTGTGTAGGCGAAAGCTTACGACTTACTGCTGCAGGGGCAGAACTTTATACATGGACTCCACCTGCAGGACTGAGCAGTACAACAGCAGCGAATCCGTTAGCAACACCAACAACAACCACTACCTACACAGTTACAGGAGCCGATACCGATAATTGCTTTACCGATACAAAAACAGTAACGGTATATGTTTACAATTATCCAACGGTTAATGCAGGCAACGATACGGTTATTATGGGAGGCACATCGGCACAACTGCTTGCAATTGGCTCACCCGATGTAACAGCTTACACATGGCCGCCATCAAATACTTTAAGTTGTACCACTTGTGCCAACCCTGTGGCATCGCCCAAAAACAATACTACTTATGCTGTTGAAGTAAGAAATATTGCAGGATGTAAAGCAACAGATAGTGTAACTGTATTGGTTGGTTGCCTGGCAGGCCGCATTTATATTCCAAATTCGTTTACACCAAATAACGATGGACGAAACGATCGCTTTTTTGTAATGGGTGATGGAGTAGATAAGATAAGACGCATTATTGTGTACGATCGCTGGGGTAAACCAGTTTATACAAGAGAAAATATACAAGGCAATAATCCTGCTGTTGGTTGGGATGGAACCATCAATGGCTATGAACAGGGTTCCGGTGTTTATACCTATATCACCGATGTTATTTGTGGTGATGGAGCCGTGTTTAGGTTACAGGGAACGATTACATTGATCAGATAAAAAAGAAAAGGCGACCAAATGGTCGTCTTTCTTTTGTTGTAGCGTTTACATTTATACTACGCTGAAAAGCACAGAGAAGAGTTTTATATTGATGATTGTACGCAACGTCCCCACTATCATAGTACAAACAATCGGCTGCTTTTATTGGGAGACGTTGCTGAGAAAAATAAACTTCTTCTTCGTAGTACGCAACGTCCCACGTTCATAATACAAACAATCGGTGCATCTATTGGGAGACGTTGCTGGGAATAAAAGTCATCGCTATTCCCGCCAATGTGTAAGAAAGCCAAAATCATCCACCTACGTTTCGTAATACCTGGCCGATGAATAATAGTTACTCTTCAGGTAACTTACATAGCCCTTGAATTCGTTGTTGGTGAAAAACACGCAACAACGGCTGTGGTACTTTTAATTTGACGGCAATACCAACATCGGCAAAGAGACGTTGCCACGAAGAAATTGATTTGGTGACTTTGCGATTTGAGCGATGTTACGTATAATAGCAGAAACATTCGCTTTCGACAACAATGAACAATATGAAAACATTTAATCCTGAGGAATTAATTAAAGCTATCGATAATATAGACATTATCAGAAATCTTCCTAATGAATACATTCATGAAAAAACTGTGTTAGGAATTGATATATACAAATACAGTCAATACCCATTAACAGAACAAGTTTATGTACCTGTTATTTTTGAAAAACTATATAAGATAACCGCTGCTAATGTTATTAAGCATGAAAATTTTCTTTTCAATAGCTATGGTAAAAAAATTAATGATTTTAAAGATAATTTCATTAGCACAGGGGATGGTGGGTTTCAAATATTTGACAACCCATTACAAGCACTTGTGTTTGCATTGTATTTTCAAGCCAATGTAAAAAGGTATAGTGCTGGTGGAAACGTAAATGATTTCCTAAAAAAACTACATTACATTGTGAATTCGATTGAGTTGAGGTATGCGATAACCCAAGATTTCATTTATTCATTTGAAAAGAATTTTTACGGCTCTGCAATAATAAATAATGCGAGGATTTTGTCACGAGATAGTTTAAATAGATTACTATTAGATTCAAAATCTATTAGCTGGTTCACAGATACTATTAATTCTGTTGAAAATTTAATGGATTTAGATCGAGAAACTTTCTTATTGACTACTTTTTTTAAAGATTATGATAAAACTAAAGAGTCTGTTCTGTTTGAAGATAGAGGATCATTTAAATCTGTTGATGTTTTAAAGATTGGTCAAATTGAGGCAAAAACCACTACTATTGATGTTTACAATTTATATGTTCAAGCGTTAATACGCCTAATAATTGAAAAACACGAGTACAATAATTTTTTAATCACTCTTGGCAACTTAAATACTTCAGGCATATCTTAAAAATGGCTAATGGTCGTGATGTATCTCGTTATTCAATACGCAAAGTTTGCCTTTGTTGGTGTTCCATTGCTAACATTCATTTGCTGGTCATTTGTATCACACGACCAACCACACATCCAATACTGTTGGTTGCTGAAAATGTAAAATACTTTCCTTCCCAGCAACGTCTCTCCTTGCAATTAGTTGCAATTTTATTACACAGTTTGGGAGGACGTTGCATGTAAGTAATTATTCATATTTAAGTCAATAAATCAAAGCTATTGGATTTTATTCTTCAATTTGCATATGACTTTGCCATTGTTAATGTTCTACTGCCCGCACCTATGTACTGTTCAACTTTACACCGCTGCCAGCCCTCGTTGTGTCTACCGATCAACCACAAATGCTATACTGTTTGTTACTGAAAATGTAAAATAATAAAAAGCCAAAATAAAAAGAGCGGCTCTTTTCAAAGCCGCTCTTTTGTTTCTATTAAAATGATTTTTATACTTTATACAACCACTCGTGTGTATCAGCTGCTCTTCCTTCACGAATATCGGTTAAGCGCTTCTTCACTTCGGGAGAAATAGTCCAGCTATCTGTATCAAAGGTCATTACATTGTCTTTGTAACATAATTCTTTGATCATGGAAATAGTTGCTGCGGTACCTGTACCAAACACTTCTTTCAATGTACCGTTCTGGTATGCTTCCACCACTTCATGAATACTGATCGGCCTTTCTTCAACAGTTAAACCTAAATCTTTCAAAATAGTAATCACCGTATCTCTCGTAACACCGGCGAGGATGGTTCCTTCATCCAGATTTGGAGTAATAGCAGTATTGCCAATAATCACAAATCCATTCATCATACCAAACTCCTGCAGGTATTTATGCTCTACAGCATCAGTCCACAACACCTGGTCGTAACCTTTTTTCTTTGCTTCGTTTGTAGGATACATGGAAGAACCATAGTTACCGGCAGCTTTTGCAAAACCAACACCACCAGGCACTGCACGAACAAAATGTTCTTCTACATAGATCTTCATCGGTACAGCGTAATAAGGACCTGTTGGACAAAGAATGATCATGAACTTATATTTATCACTCGGCTTTACACCAATTACATCATCGTTCGCAAACATGAACGGACGGATATACAACGAATGATCTTTTTTGGCAGGAATCCATTCTTTATCCAGCTCAATCAACTTACGCATGCCTTCAATAAAAATTTCTTCGGGTACTGCAGGCATCTGCATACGGTCTGCAGATTTATTGAAGCGGTTGAAGTTATCGAACGGACGGAAAATATATGCTTCACCGTTTTCATGACGGTAAGCTTTGATGCCTTCGAAAATGCTTTGACCATAATGCATAGCAGCATTGGCAGGTGAAATTGTAATGGGCTGATAAGGCTTGATCTCCACATTCTTCCACTCTCCGTTTTCATAATCGGCAACCAGCATATGATCGGTAAAATATTTTCCAAAAGGAATATTTGCCAGATCAAGCGTGCCGAGTTTACTTGTTTCAGATTTTGTTATTGAAATATCCAGTGCGCCAACCATAACTCTTTATTTTTGTTGCGCAAAGAAACGAAAAAAATAAACAACGGTTCTGCTGCAAACGAACTATGTCTTTTCAACAAATTCAACTTACAGGCGATCAATTAGCCGAATTGTATGGTAAACAACTTGTTGTTCTTGAAAACGACATTCAAAAAGATTCTACTCCCTTAAAAGCTCCTGTAACAGAGCAACCGGTTGCAGATGTGCAAACAGCCACCACACCTGGATTTACAGGCAAAAACAAAAAAAACTTTATCTGGCTGGTGGAAGAACACCACTACCCTTACCTCGATGATGCTGACTTCCAGTTTTTAAGCGATGTACTCAATGCCTGTAAAATGAATATGGAAGATATTGCACTTGTAAATGTAGTCGCTAATCGTTCTTCTTTTGAACAGTTAGTGCAGCAATTGCAACCCAGGTACGTTATTGCAGCAGCCGTACAAATTGATGCCTTGCCTATTCAAACCGCCGATTATAAAGTGCTGCAGCAACAAAACTATCAACTCTGTTATACCGAATCGCTGGAAGCAATTCGTACAGATAAAACCAAAAAATCAAAACTCTGGCTAGCATTAAAACAAATGCTCGGTCTTTAAGCCACTATGCAACAACTTATTTTCGCCAGCGGCAACAGGCACAAAGCCGAAGAAATTGAAGCCGCCCTTCCCGCAGGTTTCCGCATACTTATTATGAAGGATGCAGGTATTACCGAAGATATTCCCGAGCCATTCGACACGTTGGAGGAGAACTCAAAGCACAAAGCAGATTTTTTATACAATCGTCTTCAACAAGATTGTTTTGCAGAAGATACAGGGCTTGAGGTAGAAACATTAAATGGAGAGCCGAGTGTAAAATCGGCTCGTTATGCCGGCGAAGGAAGAGATTTTGATGCTAATATTGAAAAGTTGCTTACGAATCTTGAAGGTAAAGCCAACCGCCGGGCTCGCTTCCGTACCGTTTTTTCGCTTATACGAAATGGTAAACTGTACCAGTTTGAAGGCATCTGCAACGGCACGATTTTAGAAAACAGAACAGGAACAGGTGGATTTGGCTACGACCCTGTATTTTTACCCGACGGAAGTAACCGGTCTTTTGCCGAAATGACGATGGCTGAAAAGAACCAATACAGCCACCGTAAAAAAGGGTTAGACAAAATGATCCAGTTCCTTCAGCAATAATCAAAGAGAATTAAGCATGCAAAGCAACCAAACGTTCACAGATGCCGACTTAATACAGGGATGCATTCAAGGCGACCGACGTATGCAGAAAGCGCTATACGATAAGTACGCCGGAAAAATGTATGCCGTATGCCTGCGGTATATGAGCAATGCCGACGACGCACAGGACATTTTGCAGGATGGCTTTATTAAAGTGTATAAAAACCTGGAACGTTTCCGGGGAGAAGGCTCGTTTGAAGGATGGGTTCGCCGCATTTTCGTAAACACAGCCATTGAGCAGATCCGCAAAAAGAAAAACGATCTGTCGTTAACCGAAAAAGAAGAAAGCATTGAACTGAAATCTGTATCGGCCATTGAAAACATCAATGAAAAAGATCTGATGAAAATAATCAGGGACCTTTCGCCGGGTTACAGAGCTGTCTTTAACCTGTACGTGGTAGAAGGTTACAGTCATAAAGAAATCGGCGATATGCTCGGCATCAGCGAAGGCACCAGCAAATCGCAACTGGCAAGAGCAAGAATGATCTTACAGGAAAAAATTAAACGCTGATCGATTTAAAGAATATGAACGATTCCAATCTTCAACAAACGCTTCTTAATGCAGAAGTCCCACCACCACAAAGCGTGTGGGAGAAGATTGCTGTTACGCTCGACGAACAGGATGCAGACGAGCCATTGCGCAATCAACTGCTGGCAATGGAAACGGAAGCACCGGCAGATGCATGGTTGCAGATTGAACCTGCGTTAAATGATCTTACACTTCAACAGAAATTACTATCAACAGAAGAAACTGTTCCGCCATTTATCTGGAATGCGATTGAAGCAGAACTCTCAGCAGATTCATTCGATACAGAAATAGCAGAAGCATTGCAACAGGCAGAAGTTACACCACCTGTTTCTAACTGGAATGCTATTGAACAGCAGTTGCAGGAAAACGAACCTGCTAAAGTTATTTCCATCAACAACAATACAAAGATCTTACGCATAGCTGTTGCAGCTGTTATTACAGGTGTTATTGCGTTTGGTGGTTATCGTATGCTTAACAGCAATTCAACAGAAAAAGAAAGTATTGCTGTTGTAACTGATGCGGCAGTTAAAAATGCAGCTGCTGCTACCACCGATTCTTCTAACAGCGATTCAAATATGATTGCTGCAACCGATGAAGAAACGGCTGATACAGAAGTGGTACGTCGTGCAGCTATAAAAGAACGCATCAGGCAGAAATCGTCGTTGAAAGATGCTGTTGCTTATGTTGAAGTTCCCGATCATAACCTGCAGAATACGGTGGCTTACCAAGGCATTCATCATAAAACAACTGATGCCGCTGCAAGCACTACCGGTTTTTCCGAAAACCAGTATTACATGGTATTGAATGATAATGGAGAACTGGTTCGTGTATCGAAAAAAATCAACAATCTTAAATGCGCTGTTTCCAATGGCAGCACACAGGTAGATGCTGCTACTGCGCTGCAATCGAAAGAATGCAATGAGCAGATAAAAAAATGGCGGGAGAAGATGGCCTTTGCAGCAGCTATTTCTGCATCGGCAGGTGATATTGATTTAAGCGAATTGGTAAACAGCACCGAACAACAATAAACAAGCACAGCCTTCATGTCTCGTATTAAAATTGCCTACCCCGAAGCTGTTTCATTTACAGCAACAATACCTATACGCATTACTGATCTTAATTATGGCAACCATGTTGGTAACGACGCAGTGCTGTCAATAATACACGAAGCAAGAATGCAGTTTCTCTCCCACTACGGTTACAGCGAATTAAATTGTGCCGGCGTTGGTTTAATTATGAGTGATGTTGGCATTGAGTTTAAGAAAGAGATTTTTTACGGAGATGTATTGACGATTGAAATTGCAGCAGTAAACTTTTCGTCTGTTGGGTTCGATCTGTTTTACCGTTTACGCAACAAAGAAAGCATTGTTGCTGCACTTGCAAAAACCGGGATGATCTGTTACAACTACGATGTGAAGAAGATTGCCGCTGTACCTGCAGAAGTAAAAGCAAACTTATCCGGCGATAATTAGTTCATTTCTTTGATTCCCTTTAAGAGTTCGGGAGCATAGTTGCTGTTTAGCTGTACAAGCTCATTGTACTTTTGCACCGCTTCCTGTTTCTTTTGCTTTTTTACAAAACATAAACCCAGGTAATAAACAGTGGTTTCAAAACCGGCTTTTAAGCTGTTTGCCTTTTGTAAGCAAACAATAGCTTCGTCGTATCGGTTCAGCGAAAAAAGTGTAAATCCAAGTTCACTGTGCGAAAGATAATTCTGCTCTTCGAAGCTGATGGCTTTTTGCAGATAAGGCAATGCTTCATTGTATTTACCGAGATCGTTATAGCACCAGCCGATACGGTAATGCAGTTTTTTTTCTGTACTGTCGATTGAAAAAGCTTTAAGAAAATCAGTTAATGCAGCATTTGTATTTTTCTGCACATCCTTATACAAATCACCTCTTGCAATATATGCTTTGGTAAACGAACCATTCATTTGCAAAACCCGATTGAAATTCTGCAAAGCCACTTCTGTTTTTCCCAATTTGTATTGTGCAAAACCCGATTCGTAAATGATGCGGAAGTTTGCAGGATCGAGTTTTAATGCTGTTTCAAGAACAGGTAATGCCTGTTCGTATTGCTGCATTTCGTTGTAGCACCAGCCCAGCTCGTAATGTGCAGCTGCAAGCGTTGGCTTTGTTTCAATTGCTTTTTTAAATAAAGGAAGCGCTTCGGTACATTTTCCTTCCTTACGGAGTTTACGGGCTGCCTGCAGATATTCATCCGCTTTATCGGCCTGTGCAAAAACAGTTACGGATGTAACTGCAAGCAAAATGAAAAGAAAAAATGTTCTGCGCATCATGTATCAATCACAATGATAACTATAGTTCCATAATAATCTTTAACTGTTCCAGATTTGCCAGCTTTCTTCTGCCTGGATTACCAGCATATCAGCACCGTTCTTAATGGTTGCCCCGTATTGTTCCGCCGTTTCAAGAAATGCTGTTTTCGCCGGGTTGTACACCAGGTCGTAAAAAAGAAAATCTGCTGTTACCGATTCGTAGGGTAATGATGGTTTTGCATGCACATTGGGTTGCATGCCCAAAGGGGTTGTATTAATAACAAGCGGATATTTCTGCAGCAGCTCTCCTGTTATTTCATCGTAACCTAAAACACCTTCACTTTTGGTACGGGAAACATAACTGTAATTGATACCTAATTGTTTCAATACCCAAACCACCGCTTTGGCTGCACCACCTGTGCCCAGCACCAATGCGTTTTGATGTTGACTTTTTAACAATGGTTCAATCGACTGACGGAACCCAACCACATCTGTATTAAAACCGGTGAGTTTTCCATTACGGATGCGGATGCAATTGCAGGCACCTATTTCCTGCACTGCTGTTGATTGCTCGTGCAGAAAAGGCAATACCGATTCCTTGTACGGAATGGTTACATTCATACCTTCCAACCCATCGACCTGCTTCAGTACAGAAGGCAACAGATCGATCGATTCGATTGAATACAGTTCGTAATTGCAACCGCTGATATTTTCGGCTGCAAACTTCTCTGTAAAATATTTTTTTGAGAACGAATGGCTCAACGGATAACCGATCAGTCCAAATTGCCGCATTATGCTTTTTGTTTATCGAGAAACATGTGGAATGTATCGCCACGCAAACCTATACGCATTGCCTCTAACGGAATAACTTCAGTTGGAGCAATATTGCCCAGGTTTACATTATGACCGATCAACTCAATAAAATATAACTGCTGTGCTTTTTGCGGAGCTTCCCAGATAATTTTTTCTGCAGGAATCTGTGTTAAGATCTCCTGCACCAGGCCTTCCCTCACCTCACCGCTACCACGATAGATACCTACGTTACCGGCTTCACGTGCTTCTGCAATTACATAGCTTGAACCTGCTTCCAGTTCAGCACGCATCAACTCTATCCATTTATAGGGTGGGATAATGTGTGCCGCATCTTTACTGCCAACCTCACTCAAAACTGTACCGTGTTTGGTTAGTTTTTCAATGTAACCGCATTTTTCTGCATGCGGTATTTCAATGGAGCCATCACTTACTTCCATGTAGGTAACGCCGTAGTCCTTACAAACGCTGATATAATCTTCAAATTGATTACGGATAAGAAATGCTTCAAACAAGGTTCCTCCAAAATAAACGGGAATATCATACGATGCATATACCTCGAGCTTCTCTCTGAGTTTGGGGGTAACGAACGAAGTTCCGAAACCAAGCTTCACCACATCTACATGCGGTTCGGCAATACTCATGAAATTTTTAGCTTCTTCTATACTCAGCCCCTTATCCATCACCATTGTAATACCATGCGTACGGGGCTTCTTGTTGCGTTCCGGAATTTGCGTAAGATTAAAGTTCATCCAATTGCTTTTTTTGTTGAATCGTGGCAAATTTAGGGATAGAGCCGCAACCTGCAATTAGTGATTTACTGACATTCGTCAGATAACGAGTAGACTTATAAAGAGTTCGATCGTTTGTAACGGGTAACAAGCTCAACCACCTGTGGATGCTGCAAAAGGCGAGGTTGTAACTCTATCAGCTTTTTTATAAGCTTGGGCGCCTTACTCATTGCATATTCAAGCTGTGTGATGGCTTGTTTTGTTTTGCCTTGTGCAAAAAAGACAGCCACTCTGTAAAAAAGAAATACGGGTTTATCGCCTGTAGCTTCATAAGCTGCAATTGCATACTCATCTGCATTTTCGAGCATATCGGCTTTAAGCATACATTCCAAAATAGCGCTCCAGCCCTTTACATTTTTTGGTCTTGCTTTTATTACATGTGTATAGTGTTCAATAGCTGTTTTGTACTCACCAATTTCCACCAAAGCCATTCCCATTGCCAGATTATATTCCGGTTGTGTACGCTGAATACGCAGTGCCTGCTGCAGTTGTTTTATTCCGCTTTCGTATTGTGCTTCGTTAATGTATGTGCAGGCAATTTTGTAGTAGAGCTTACTATCGTCGGGGTTCATGTGTGAAGCTTTACGGTAATGAAACCTCGCCTGTGCATATTGCCCCATACGATCGTAACAATAACCAATTGCTTCATGAATAACTTCTTCGGGTCTGCTTAACTCCAGTACTTTTTCGAGCATTTCAATTGCATCCTTGTACTTGCGCAGACGGATGTACGCATCGCCTATATTACGGTATGCATAATCGAATTTTTCATCGATAGCAATACAGTACATGTATGCATCAATTGCTTTTTCGTACAACTTCAATCCCTGGTAAGCTGCCCCGAGGTTAAACCAGGCAAGTTCACTGTAAGGATTTTCGTTGATGATATTTAAATGAAGTTTGATCGACTCTTCATTTCTTCCTGTAAAATCGGTCCAGAAGCAGATTTTATACAACGCTTCTTCGTTAGCAGGATCCTCTTCCAAAATCAATTTTAAACAGTCGAACACTTTTTCAAATTCTTCATAATCGTCATATACATCAGATAACTCAAAAAGGAGCTCCAAACGTTCTTCCCCTGTAAATAACTGCAATGCTTCTTCCAATAACTCAACTGCTTTTTCCTGTTGATCTAATGCCAGGTAAGCATCGGTACGAAGTATGTACAGGTTAATATCGTTACTATCAAGCAGCTCGGCCTGTTCCAGCACTTCCAAAGCCGCCTTGTACTGACGGGTTGCCAGCAACAGATCTGCCTTTTTTACCAATAATAAAGATGAGTAGGGGTAAATCTCAATCCCTAATTCAGCCGCCTCCAATGCTTGTGTAAGGTCTTCCTTATCGTCAAAATAATCAACCAGCTTTTCAAAATTCTCCTCTTCAAGGAAGGAATGCGAACGGCCGTTCTTGAGGTTTTCGTACAAACGAAGTAATTCTCTGATTTCTTCTTTGTCGTTTCTTGAGGGGTTTTGTTTCATGTAGTTGCGGGTGGGTTACTGTAATTTACCCCGTATTTCAGAAAATTTACAATAGGCATGTAACATTTAGTTATCAACATGCGTTAATATAATTATAAAAAAATGATAGACGGATAACAGAATCCCATTATTCATCGTTAAATTTGCAATCAAATGACAGCCAAAACAACATATAGCCAAAACTTTCTTCGGAAAAGTTTAATGTTTGTAAGCTGTTTTGCCCTTTTCTTTACAGCTTCATCTGCCTCTTTCTTTTCTGGTGGTGGCGGTAAAAAGAAGAACGAAACATCGCTTAACCTTAAAAGCAGTCCATTAACGTTACAAAACGGTTTCCGTTTTAAGAGTGGATTCAGCTTTTCATCAACAAACAACAATAAGCTGGTTTTAAGTGGCAACACGGTTACCTTTCAAAAAGGTAATAACCTGTATGTTTTACCGGTGAAGAAAAAGGCTGTCTTCAACAAGTTTAAAACTCCGCAGAAAGAGATCAAATAAATTAAAAGCCCCGATAATATCGGGGCTTTCTTTTGCACTTATCTTTTTAATTCTTTCTTATTTTTTTAATTTCTTCGTAAGTCATTTCTCTATACCCTGTTTTCGGCACATCAAACATTACAGACGGAACAGGATCGAACGTTACTTTATCGGCAATGTAGGTTACTTTCATTTTTTGGAACTCCGATTCATATTCTAACGGAAAGCCCGGCAGGTTTTTAAACTGTGCGCCATAGTCTTTATTCTGGAATGCAAGTTCGGTTGTGTAATATACACGAAAGGTTGTACCATCTTTCAACTTGGCGATCGCCAGTTTACAATTGTAGCCCATAATCTTTTTTGTTTCGGGCATTAGCTCAAACTGCACACCTGCATATTTGTTGTTACGGTCGTCGTAATCCTCTTTTGTCATGCGTATCAGAATCTTCTGCTCACCATACTCGTTCATTACCACCGCAGCTCCAGTTTTTGAATCGTGCAGTGTTACTGTTTTACCCAAAATGCTGGAAAGCTCGGTACGTGTGTTAACCCCTTTAAACCAGATTTTTTGAGTAGCCCCATCTAACAAATCGGCAGCTTTCGGTTCGTTGTTGCCGGTATTTACAACTACGTTATACGTTACCATTCCTTCGCTGTAGGTTTGCTGTGCTGTTGCAGCCTGTACAAACCCCGCAAACAAAAACAGAAATCCGGCTTTAATCATTTGCTTCATAGTGAATTCAATTCTATACGGTTAAAGATATAAAAATAGTGAGCCAAGTTGCATTTGCAAACAAGAAAAAGCCCCGGAGATTATCCGGGGCTTTGTTAAACTTTGTTAAGACTATTTTTTGTTTTGTCCTTTCTTCTGCATATCCTGCAGTTTCTGGTTACTTGCCTGCATTTGTTCTAAACGCTCCTGCCATTTCGATTTCGAAACCGGCTTCTTTTTATTCTCCTGCAGTTTTGCATGCAATTTATCTTCGTTAATGATAAACTTCTGAATGATCAACTGCAAACCAAGTGTAACCACATTCGATACAGTGTAATACCATGTTAATGCCGATGGTAAGCTGTTGAAGATGAACAACAGCATGATCGGGAAGAAGTAGATCATGTACTTCATTACCGGATTGTCCTGTGTTGGTGTCATCGACTGGTTGTAAACAGAGATCAACAAGCTGGTTATAGTTGCCGTAATGGTAAACAAACTCACGTGATCGCCGTAGAATGGAATATTGAACGGCAGATTTGCAATTGTATCGTATGCCGACAGATCTTTTGCCCACAAGAAGTTTTCGCCACGCAATGCAATATTGGAGTTAAAGAAACTATACAAGGCAAAGAAGATGGGAATCTGCAACACTGCAGGAATACAACCGCCTAATGGGTTTACACCCGCCTGGCGGAAAAGTTTCATCTGCTCCATGCTCATTGCCTGCTGATCGCTGCCGTATTTCTTTTTAAGCTCATCAATTTCGGGGCGCAGCACTTTCATTTTTGCACCACTTAAATAGCTGGTGTACGTAAGCGGAGAAATGATTAAACGGATAAAGAAGGTAAGCAACAGAATAACAATACCCATGCTGCCGATATTCTTATTAAAGAAATCGAACACAGGCATTACCACAAAACGGTTGATGTATTTTACAAACGCAAAAATGCCATAACCCAACTGTACGTGACTTTCGAGTTTGTTATCAAATGCTTTCAAAATATGGTAATCGTTAGGACCATAATACAACTGCATGGGAATAGTTGCAGCCGATACACCTGCCAGATTAAAGCGAAGTGTTGATTGCACATCCATTACTTTGTGTAATGAATCATCTTTCGATTCAGGAACGGTCCAGTTAGTTTCAGCAGAAGCAAAATTATTTACCGCAATAAGCGATGTATTAAAGAACTGTTGTTTAACGCCGATCCATTTTGTTTTCTCACCAAACTTTTTGCTGTCGCCTGTTCCTGCTGCTTCAAAATCATAACCACCGTCTTCAACAAAACCAATATTACTCTGGCCTTTTTCGTATTTCAGATCTTTTTCCTGCTGGTTGGCAGTAATATCCCAGTTAAGGTTGAGTATTCCCTGCGTTAATAATTTATCAGCTCCTTTAAGTTGCACAGTCCAATCGATGAGGTAACTGTTATTCTTGATTTTGTAAGCATGTTCTATTGATTGACCCGCAGCATTCACAACACTGAAAGTGATCGCCTGTCCATCAGCCGAAGTAGTAACAGCTCCTGCGGCAAACTGCAGATCGCTTGTTTTGGCCGATTTATTGGCACCTGCATTCACCTGGTAAACCAACTGGTGCTTATCGCCGCCAAGTACAACTTGTTTACCATCGAAACGCTTGTATTTTTTTAATTCGATCGATTTAGGGTAACCACCTTTGCTGGTGAAATTTACCTTCATCACCTCGTTTTCAACTACAGTAATCTGCTCTGCGGCTCCTGTTTGAAATTCATCTGCTGCAATGGGAGCTTTATTTGATGTATCGGCCTGCTGTTGAGCAGCCAACGCTTTTTGTTTTTCTTCTGCAGCTTTGCGTTTAACTGCTTCCACCTTAGCAGTAGAATCTGCAATATGCTGTTTTTCTGCCTCTAATGCACCTTGCTGACGTTGGGTAAAAAAGATGTAACCAAACAACAAAACCATCATCGCTACAAAGCCAATAATCGTATTCCGGTCAAAATTCATTTGAGTAATTATTTTGGAGCGGCAAAGGTAGGTATTTGGCTTGAAGTACGAGGTACGAAAAGAAGGCACAAGATTCAAGGCTCAAGATATAAAATCCAATGTCCAGGCTCCAAAATCCAGAGAGTTTCAATCAATGAAGATCATCCTGACTTTTGGTTCTTGTACCTTGAACATTGGATTTTGATCCTTGTAACTTGGTTTTTGCTTTTCTTTTACAATAACTAATTTTACTGCTCGTTTTATCTGCAACTTTAACCACTTCGCTGTTCCTGCTTTAACCAAGCTTAACAATTTAAATCATTAGTATGAGCCAACCGATTACTCCCATGTACGAACGGGAAACGTATGCCCCTACCCAAACCGATGAGTTGTTTTGGTGGCTGGCGACAGCAGAAAAAGAACTGATCAAAGATTGTGTGGTTGACAGGAACCGCTACCGCATTGTGGGAATGAGCGTTTTAGCCACCTGGATTTTTGCCACACTCGCCTGGACCTATTTCTTCTCGACCGTTATCGACAATGTATTTCTCTATGTTGGCAGTGGCATTTTTATGGGTTTTGTGATCCTGAGTATTGACCGTGCACTGATCAAAGGCATCAACCAGTTTAATAAACGCAAGTTCCCCCCGCTACTTTTTCGTGGTCTGCTGGCCCTCACCATTGGTACGTTTATGGCACAACCAGCCATTCTGTATATGTTCGATAAAGAGATCAAAATGCAGGTATCGCTGGATAATGAAAAACGAAAACTTACCAAGCGAACAGAACTGGATCTTCTATACAAAAACAGGAAAGATGAATTGCTGAAAGAAAAAGCAACTTTGCAAAAAGCCCTCTCAACAAAATATGCCGAAGTAAATAATGCGAGAGAAAAGTTTATTGCAGAAACAGATGGCAGCGGCGGTAGTGGTAAAGTAGGCATACAGGATATTGCTATTGCCAAACGAAACGAATATCAAAAGCTGGATGATGATTACAAAACATTGCAAACACAGCAGCAGCCCCGTATTGAGGCGATTGATGAAGAGTTGAAAACAATGGAAGAAGCTATCAAGAAACAGGAAACAGATTTTCTTGCTTACCTGAACACCGGCTTTCTTACACGCATTGAAGCAATGAATAACCTCTTGAAGGATAACAGCGCATTGCAGTTTCGATATTATCTTATTTTAATTATCCTGATGTTGATCGAGCTGATGCCGGTGATTGCAAAAACATTATTGCCCGTTGGCGTGTACGACGAAAAAGTAAAACAACGTGAAGCACTGGAAAAACAAATGGCCGAAGAAAGCGTGGATTACGAACGTGAAATGAAACGGCTCTACAACAAACTATCTATGCAGCAGGATACCGAAACCATGGAAGAATTTTTCCGTATGCAGAAAGACGAGCAAAAGAATAAGCTTAATCATTGGGGTAAAGACTGGAAACGAAATGATGAAAATGTGCAGGGCTTCTGGGAAAAGATCAAACAGCAGATGATTGGCAAACCGGAAAATTAAATTCAGTTTATGGTTTGTGGTTTTTGGTTTCTTGTTAGAGCAACCTGTTGAATCTTATCAGCAGGTTCAAATTTTAAGCAACCAAAAACCACAAACCATAAACTAGAAACTCTTTAAATCATTTCACTTTCCAGCAAAGGATTTTTAACTGATTGCTGCTTCTCCGAATATTCTTTTGCGGCTTTAATGAAATGCACAAACAAAGGAGCAGGGCTTTCTACCGTACTCTTCAATTCGGGGTGATATTGCACACCAATAAAGAATGGATGCTTTGGGTTTTCAATGATCTCCACCAATCCGGTTTCAGGATTTTTACCGCTGGGAATCATACCTGCCTGTTCAAACGCTTCCATGTATTTATTGTTGAACTCATAGCGATGGCGGTGACGTTCGTTGATATGTAAACTACCGTAGATCTTTTCAGCCAATGTACCTTCTTTAATATCGCATGGATAAGAACCCAAACGCATGGTACCACCTTTGTTGGTGATCTTTTTCTGTTCTTCCATCATATCAATTACCGGGTCTGGTGTTTCAGCATTCATTTCAAACGAATGTGCATCTTTCAATCCTAATACATTGCGTGCAAACTCCACACAAGCCATTTGCATACCTAAACAGATACCAAAGAATGGCAACCCGTTTTCACGTGCATATTTAATAGCGGTGATCTTTCCTTCAATACCACGGTTACCAAAACCAGGCGCTACCAGCAAACCATCCAAACCTGCGAGCTTTTCACCCACATTCTGATCGGTAATAAATTCGCTGTGCACATTCACCACATTTACTTTGCATTCATTAATAGCACCTGCATGAATAAAGCTTTCGAGAATGGACTTGTATGCATCCTGCAGTTCAATGTATTTACCGATTAAACCAATATTTACCTGGCCTTTGGGATATTTTAATTTGTCGATGAACTTCTTCCAGTTTTCTAAATCAGGTTCAGGGAAAATGGTTACGTTGAGTTTCTTTAAACAGATCACATCCAGCTTTTCCTTCAACATAAATAACGGCACTTCGTAAATAGTAGAAGCATCGCTTGCTTCAATTACAGCTTCAGGTTTCACATTACAGAACAAAGCGATCTTACGACGGATCTCTGTACTCAACGGGCGTTCCGTACGGCAAACAATAATATCGGGATGTACTCCTTCCTGGCTCAGTAAACGAACACTGTGCTGGGTTGGTTTAGTTTTTAATTCTTTTGCAGCTTTCAGGTAGGGGATCAATGTAAGATGTACCACCAGGCAATCTTCTTCCGGTAATTCCCACTGTATCTGGCGCACAGCTTCCACAAACGGTAACGATTCAATATCACCCACTGTACCACCAATTTCGGTGATTACAATATCATACTTGCCGTCTTTGCCCAACAACAACATCCGGCGTTTGATCTCATCGGTAATATGCGGCACAACCTGCACCGTTTTACCGAGATACGCTCCTTCTCTTTCTTTATTAATAACTGTTTGATAGATACGCCCTGTTGTAACGTTGTTTGCCTGCGATGTATGAATGTTGAGGAAACGTTCGTAGTGACCGAGATCAAGATCGGTCTCGGCACCGTCTTCTGTTACAAAACACTCGCCATGTTCGTACGGGTTAAGTGTACCCGGATCAACGTTAATGTAAGGATCGAATTTCTGAATGGTCACTTTAAACCCACGTGACTGTAATAACTTGGCCAATGATGCCGCAATAATACCTTTACCCAATGATGATGTAACGCCACCGGTTACAAAAATGTACTTGGCCATAAATTAAATTTTTCGAGTTTGCAGACCTGCCGTAATGTAAAATGGAAATAAATAGTGGAGGTCATGCAAACCTACGATGATTTTTTCGATTGAAAAAAATCAGTTCAGGTGCCTGTGGAAAAAACAAGGAAAGAAGAATTTGGAACTATTTCCCGATGCTCTCGTAACTCGTTTTAATTCCTTTAATTAACGAAGAACTGAAGCCCATATGTTCCATTTCGTTAAGCCCGGCAATGGTACAGCCACGGGGTGTGGTTACTTTATCGATCTCAGCTTCGGGATGTGATCCTTTTTGTATCAACAGTTCAGCAGCACCATTCACCGTTTGTGCAGCAATGAGTGTGGCAGTTTTTGCATCGAACCCGATTTCAATACCACCCTGTATGCTGGCACGGATATAACGCAAAGCATAAGCAATACCACAGGCACCGAGCACGGTTGCAGCATCCATCAGCTTTTCATCGATCATGGCTACACGGCCAAGTTGCGAAAAAAGATCATGTACATAATCGAGTTGCTCCTGAACTGTATTGATGGAGCTGATACAGGTCATGCTTTCCTGTATGGCAATAGCTGTGTTGGGCATGGCACGGATAACGGGCATATCGGCCCCTACCCACTCCTGCATATCTTTAATAGTAATACCTGTAATTACACTCACCAATACATGACGTTGTGCATTCAGTTCTTCCTTCATTCCCAACAGCACATCTTTTATCTGGAAAGGTTTTACCGCCAGGATCACCAGATCGGAATAACGTACAGCTTCATTATTATCACTCGACACCAATACACCTTTGCTCTCAATATCGCTGAGGGTTTTGATGTTCCGCTTTGTAATAATGATATGACTGGGTAAACAAAATCCGCTCTTGATCAATCCTTCTGCAATAGCAACACCCAGGTTTCCTCCTCCAATAATGGCAATCTTCTTATTCATGACGATGTATTTGATAAATAAAATGCCACAGCGAATTTTCACTGTGGCATGCTTTCGTTACAGCTATAAAATTAATTAATAATAACGATGAGGAACAAGATAATTTTTAACGTAATCGGTTACTCCCTCTTCCAATGAAAAGAACGGTTGTTCGTAACCGACAGTACGCAGCTTGTTCATGTTTGCTTCGGTGAAGTATTGATATTTATCCCTTATGTCTTCAGGCATATCAATAAACTGGATGTTTGTAGCAAGATCCTGTGCATGAAATGTTGCTGCCACCAGGTCGTGAAAACTTCTTGCCTTACCTGTACCAAGATTGTAAATAGCCGATGCAGGTTGTTGTTGCATTAGCCATGCAATTACCTGCACCACATCTTTTACATACACAAAATCACGCAGTTGTTCACCATCTTTAAATCCTTCTTTGTGCGAACGGAAGAGTTTCATTTCTCCGTTTTGCTTTATTTGATTGAAGGCATGAAAAATAACACTGGCCATACGTGCCTTGTGGTATTCGTTCGGACCGTACACATTAAAGAATTTCAACCCTGCCCAAAAAGGCGGATGCGCTTCCTGGTGCAAAGCCCATTTATCAAATTCATTTTTAGAAACACCGTAAGGGTTTAATGGTTTTAACTGATGACACAGTTCATGTGCATCATCATAACCCAATTCTCCATCGCCATACGTGGCAGCAGACGATGCATAGATCAACGGAACATTGTTTACTGTGCAATAATTCCAGATGTGTTGCGAATACTCAACGTTGAGATGTTGATGAACAGCATAATTAAACTCGGTGGTATCTGTTCGTGCCCCCAGGTGAATAACAAAATCGATTTCCGGCTTTTCATTATACAACCACGTAAACAATTCTTCACGTTCAACTTTACGGACAAATTGTTTGCCTGTTAAGTTGGACTCTTTATCTGAACGGTTAAATTCATCAACCAAAATAAGATTGACATACCCAAGCTGATTAAGATAACTCACCATGCAACTGCCAATGAAACCGGCAGCACCTGTAACAATTATCGTTGAACCGTTATCCATTACAATGCACTCATTGCATGTTCACTTTCATGACCTGCCAATAAAGCTTCAATAGCAGTATCGTATTTCTCTTTCCATTCTGCAATGCTACCCCAATCTGCAGCATCAACAACAATCGCTCCTGCAGTTACAAATCCAAGTTCTGCATATGGGAAGTCGCCTAATGCATTACGCAATGCTGCTACCTGTTCGGGCTTCACACTTACCACAACACGGCTTTGTCCTTCGCCAAACCAATACGCATCTTTACGGATGGTTGCATCGCCTGCAGTAACATCAAAACCAAGGTTACGGTTAAAGCCTGCTTCCGTTAAAGCAACATACAAACCACCTTCGCTGATATCGTGTGCAGATGCAATAATCTTTTTACTGATGAGTTCAGCTATTTTTTGCTGCAGTGCAAATTCTTCATCCAGTTCAAAATGCGGGACCGGGCTGAATTCTACACCATGAATTTTATGCAGGTATTCGCTTGAGCTGATGCTGTCGGTTGCTTTACCCACAAGGAAAAGCACATCGCCTTCAGCTTTTAAATCAAGCGTCATTTTATCGTTGATGTTTTCGAGCAAGCCAACCATACCAATTGTTGGTGTTGGGTAAACTGCACCATCCGGACTTTGATTATAAAAACTTACGTTACCACCTGTTACCGGTGTATCGAATTTTACACAAGCTTCGCCCATGCCTTTAATAGCATGTACGAACTGATAATACACTTGTGGATCGTAAGGATTACCAAAGTTTAAACAGTTGGTTACGCCTAATGGCAAACCGCCACTGCACACAATGTTACGTGCAGCTTCACTAACAGCGATCATTGCGCCTTTATACGGATCAGCAAATACATATTTACTGTTACAATCGGTTGTTACTGCAATGCCTTTTGTTGTGCCTTTAACGTGTACTACTGCAGCATCGGTTGGAGCATTGGTGCTTGAGTTACCTGTACCCACCATACTATCGTACTGATGATACACGGTGCGTTTGCTTGCAATGTTGGGTATTTGTATCAATTGCTCAGCAGTCGCTTTAAGATCAGCAGGTACTTCAATGCTGCTTGCATCAAATGCTTTGATCTTTTCGAAGTAAGCAGGCTCGCTGTACTCTCTTGTATATTGCGGAGCACCACCACCCAACACTAAATCGTGTGCAGGCAGTTCAGCATCCAGTTCACCATTCATATAGAAACGAAGAAGACCATCGTCGGTTACTTCACCAATTTCAGAACAAGGCAGATCCCACTTTTCAAACACATCTAATACCAATTGCTCTTTGCCTTTTTCAACCACCATGAGCATACGTTCCTGGCTTTCGCTCAGTAACAGTTCCCATGTTTTCATATTCTGCTGGCGGGTTGGTACTTTATCCAGATCGATACGCATACCTACTCCACCTTTTGCACTCATTTCTGCCGTAGAACAAATAATACCGGCTGCACCCATATCCTGCATACCAACAACTGCACCTGTTTGAATAACTTCCAGACAAGCTTCCAGTAATTTCTTTTCCTGAAAAGGGTCACCTACCTGTACTGCAGGTAATTCTTCCGCACTCTCAGCTGTAATATCGGCACTTGCAAAGCTTGCACCACCAATACCATCTTTACCCGTTGCACTACCAACAAAGAAAACAGGGTTGCCTAAACCTTCAGCCGTTGCCGAAACGGTTTCACCTGCTTTTACAATACCCACACTCATGGCATTTACCAATGGGTTGGTATGATAACAGTTTTCAAAATAAATTTCACCACCAACTGTTGGTACACCAAAACAGTTGCCGTAATGACCGATACCATGCACCACTCCACCCAACAAATGCTGTGTTTTGGCTTCTTTTAAATTACCAAAGCGGAGCGAGTTGAGTGCAGCAATGGGGCGTGCACCCATGGTAAAAATATCACGATGAATACCACCTACACCTGTTGCAGCACCTTGAAATGGCTCAATAGCCGATGGGTGGTTATGACTTTCAATTTTAAATACAACACCAAGATTATCGCCAATATCCATTAAGCCGGCATTCTCTTCGCCTGCTTTAACTAACATACGTCCGCCTTCACGGGGTAATGTTTTTAGCCACTTGATCGAGTTCTTATAACTGCAATGCTCGCTCCACATACCACTAAAGGCGCAGAGTTCATTAAAGTTGGGCGTGCGGCCAAGTTTTTGTTTGATAAGTTCAAATTCTTCTTCGGTTAAACGAAGTTGCTGTGCGGTTTTAACTGTTACTTCCATGATGTGTAAGAAAGCGCAAAAGTACAAATGCAGCGGCAATGGTTTGAAACTGTGAAAAGAAATATTTTAATTTGCCACTCTAACGCATGACATACTTCCTTTTTGCCATTTACCTGGTACTGTTTAGCTGGCTTGTTACCCGTATTAAATTTATACGAGAAAGTGGATTATCCAACCAATGGATTATTGGCCTGTTTCTTTTAAAAGTAGCCGCAGGTGTTGCATATGGTTACTTTTTTACAACAATACCTAATTACGAACGATCGGCCGACAGTTGGAAGTTCTTTTTTGATGCGAAGCAGGATACCAAAATTTTATTTCAAAACCCGGTTCGTTATTTATTAAGCATTTTCGACAACCCTTACGACCGTGAGTACCGTCATTTGTTTTCAAGCGTAAACTCTTACTGGAACGATCTGAAACATACCTACATGGTAAAGATCGTTTCGTTATTTAATGTATTTACAGGCTCAAGGTATTATGTAAATGTAATTTTCTATTCTTTTGTTACGTTCTTCGGCCCTATTGCTTTTATACGGGTAATGAATGATGTTTTCCCCGGCAAAAAACTATTGATCACCTGCAGCACATTTCTATTTCCTTCATTTTTGTTTTGGTCGAGTGGTATACATAAAGACGGACTAGTGTTTACTTTTTTATCGCTGATCGTTTTTGTAATGTACTTCGGCTTAAAGAACAAAAAAATGGGCTTACGCAATATTGCGATCATTCTCTTGCTGTTACTTGCAATCTTCCCGGTACGAAATCACGTTGTGTTAGCATGTGTACCAGGGCTTGTTGCATGGTGGGCAGCTGAAAAGTTTTTTACAAAACAAAAGTGGATCAGCTTTGCCCTCGTTACAATTATTGGCACTACAGTTTTCTTCTCTGCAAAATATGTTCATCCTAAACTCGATCTGCCCGTTTCAATTGCTTTACGTAATAAAGAATTTATAAAGCTTGGAGGCAACTCGTTTTTACCACAACGGAAACTGCATGCAACATTTTCAAGTTTTATGCAAAATGCACCACAAGCATTAAACCATGCACTTGTTCGGCCTTACATTACCGAATTTCAATCGCCTTTATATATCATATGTGCAATAGAAATATTATTTATCTGGTTATTGGTATCTGTTTGGTTCTTCCGGTACAATTCAAATCCGTATAAACATTCTGTTGTAATGTTTCTGTTTCTTGTATCGATGGTATTACTTTTATTAACCGGTTATATAGTACCGCAGTTAGGAGGCATTGTACGCTACAGGGCTATCTTCTTTCCATTTATTCTTGTACCAATTATTACAACTATTGATTGGAGAAAAAACAAATTAGAATAAAATACATATTTCACTTTTCCACACTAACAAACGTTTTACTTGAGAATTGCATAATTTTTTTTAGATTAAAATCATTTTCAATCGTAAATTAGCAGCGCAATTAGCAATATTCATTGTTTTTTCAAACTAAATCAAAGCGGTTAAACATGTCAGCGTCTAAACTTGAGTACATCTGGCTTGATGGTTACAAACCAACACAAAGCCTTCGCAGCAAAACAAAAATTGAAAAAGACTTTAGTGGCAAATTAGAAGATTGTCCTATGTGGAGTTTCGATGGTTCTTCTACAGAGCAAGCACCAGGCGGTTCTTCAGACTGTTTGTTGAAACCGGTATACATCATTACAGATCCTCAACGTAAAAACGGTTACCTCGTTATGTGTGAAGTTTTGAATGCTGATGGTACTCCGCATGAATCAAACGGTCGTGCAACAATTGAAGATGATGATAACGATTTCTGGTTTGGTTTCGAACAGGAATACTTCCTCTGGAATCCTGAAACAAACAAACCTCTTGGTTTCCCTTCAGGTGGTTACCCTGCGCCTCAAGGCCCTTACTATTGTTCAGTAGGCGCTAACAACGCTTACGGTCGTGATATCATTGAAGAACATTTAGATGTTTGCTTAGAAGCAGGCTTAAATGTAGAAGGTATCAATGCAGAAGTAGCAGCAGGCCAATGGGAGTTCCAGGTGTTTGCAAAAGGTGCTAAAGAAGCAGGCGATCAAATCTGGTTAGGTCGTTACATCCTCGAAAGAATCGGTGAGAAATATGGTGTATCTATCAACTGGCATTGTAAACCTCTCGGCGCATTAGACTGGAACGGTAGCGGTATGCACGCTAACTTCTCTAATACATTATTACGTACTGCAGGCAGCAAAGAAATCTTCGATAAGGTTTGTGAAGCTTTCCGTCCTGTAGTTAAAGAACATATTGAAGTGTATGGTGCAGATAACCACCTGCGTTTAACAGGTAAGCACGAAACTGCAAGCATCCACGATTTCAGCTACGGTGTATCAGACCGTGGAGCTTCTATCCGTATCCCTGTTGTAGTTCCTAAATGGGGCTGGAAGGGTTACCTGGAAGATCGTCGTCCAAATTCTGCTGCAGATCCTTACAAAGTTGCTGCACGCATTATTAAAACAGTTAAGAGCGTACAAGCCTAATCCAACTGCAATATCAGATAAATCCTCCCGCAACAACGGGGGGATTTTTTTTATCTATTATTTTCATTAAGAAAACAGAAATTCGCACAACGGTAAGCAAACCGTAATTAAGCAAACAAAACTTGCCATCGTTAAATCACTTTTCAAATTTATTTTATGTCGTTACGCTACCAGGCCATTAAAAATTTTTCGAAGCAAAAAAATACAGAAGTAAGTTCTCCAAGCAAGATCACTGCTATTTTTTGCCAGAATGTTTTTACGCTAAAAACAGCCCGTGAATATCTGAGCGATGAAGCATACAAAAGTCTTTTCGCTTCTATAAAAGGAAATAAAAAGATCGACCGTGTAAATGCAAATCAGATTGCTGCAGGCATTCGCCAATGGGCCGAAAGCAAAGGCGTAACACACTACACACATTGGTTTCAACCATTAACCGGTACAACAGCAGAAAAACACGATTCCTTCTTTACATTAAAAGGCGATGGTACTGCCATTGAAGAGTTTGACGGAGGTGCATTAATTCAACAGGAACCCGATGCATCATCTTTTCCCAGCGGTGGTATCCGTGCAACGTTTGAAGCACGTGGTTACACAGCATGGGATCCCTCCTCTCCTGCTTTTATTATGGAAATAGGAGAAGGTAAAACACTTTGTATACCTACAGTATTCGTTTCGTATACCGGCGAGTTACTCGATTATAAAGGACCGGTATTGAAAGCATTGGAAGCAGTAAACAAAGCTGCATTGGATGTTTGTCATTACTTCGATAAAAACGTTTCGAAGGTTACGCCCACACTTGGATGGGAACAGGAATACTTTGTTGTTGATGAAGCATTGTATAATGCACGTCCCGATCTGGTGCTGAGCGGACGCACAGTGTTTGGTCATTCATCAGCAAAAGGTCAGCAGTTAGAAGACCATTATTTTGGTTCGATACCTGAACGCATTTATGCATTTATGCGTGACTTTGAAAACGAATCGTATAAACTGGGTATTCCTTTACGCACACGCCATAACGAAGTAGCACCCGGACAATTTGAGTGTGCTCCTATTTTTGAAGAAGTGGCTGTTGCTATTGATCATAATTCGTTATTGATGGATGTGATGGATCGTGTTGCACGCCGTCACAAACTCCGTGTGTTGTTACACGAAAAACCATTTGCAGGTGTTAACGGGAGCGGTAAGCACAATAACTGGAGTTTGAGTACTGATACTGGTGTAAACTTACTGGCGCCTGGTAAAACACCAAAGACAAATTTAATGTTCCTTACCTTCTTTACCAATGTAATTCGTGCGGTAGATCAGTACTCCGATATTCTGCGTGCTTCTATTGCAGGTGCAGGTAACGATCATCGTTTGGGAGCGAATGAAGCACCGCCTGCTATTATTTCTGTTTTTGTTGGTAAGTATTTAACAGAGGTATTAGATGCAGTTGAAAAACGTGTTACTACAAAATTTGATGAACAGGACGAAGCGATTCTGAAACTTGATCTGCACAAAAGTATTCCGGAGCTGATGCTGGATAATACGGATCGTAACCGTACTTCACCTTTTGCATTTACTGGAAACAAATTTGAATTCCGTGCTGTAGGTTCAAGTGCAAACTGTTCCAATGCAATGACGGTGCTTAACACCATTATGGCGCAAACACTCACAACTTTTAAAGAAGAAGTTGATGCATTGATTGAAAAAGGCGAGAAAAAAGAAATTGCCATTATGCATGTATTGCAACGCTATGTTAGCGAAAGCAAGAAAGTGTTGTTTGAAGGTGATGGTTACAGCGAAGCATGGGCAAAAGAAGCTGAGAAGCGTGGATTACCAAATGTAAAAACTACTCCCTATGCTTTAGATGCAATGGTTACAAAAAAAGCCAAAGAGCTTTTTGAAAACACCGGTGTATACACACATGCCGAACTGGAAGCCCGCCATGAAATTGAGTTGGAGAAATACATCAAGCAGGTACAGATTGAAGGACGTGTAATGGGCGAACTTTGCACCAGTCATGTTTTACCAGCGGCAATAAAATACCAAAATGTGCTTATCAATAACATTAAAGGATTGAAAGATATAGGTATTGGCAAAGAAGGCTACGAGAACCAGTTGCAGATCCTCGAAAAAATTTCCCTGCATATTAATAAAGGAAGCGACCTTGTTGAACAAATGATTGAAGCCCGTAAAAAAGCAAATGCCATTGCCGATACAAGAGAAAAGGCCATTGCTTATTGCGATGATGTAAAGGGAAAATTCTTTGATGAGATCCGTTACCACGTTGACAAACTTGAGCTGCTGGTTGATGATGCCAGCTGGTATTTGCCTAAATACAGAGAACTATTATTCCTCCGTTAAAAATAAACATCAACTAAAAAAAGCTCCGCAACCGTTTGCGGGGCTTTTTTTTATGGTATACGCCTCTTCGTTACTACAGTTGACTGCAAGTTATACTACATGTTTTAAGGGGATACTCCTAGTTTCATTATTAGTAAGGTTGTAGACCTTTGTAATGTTTTATTGCAGTACCCAACAGATGAATTCCGTTACCCAAAAGGCCTTTTCAGCAATAAAACCGGAAGCTTAAAGATTATAGTAACAGCAATATTTAAGCAACCAGTTTAAACGTACCAAAAAAAGTAAGAGAATCCGAAAACGTAGCCCGTTATGAAAACTAGATTCAGAAACATTGCTCTGTTGTTTTTATTTATTTGCACAAGCGTAAGCAGTAGCGCAGCAACTTATACCGTAACCAACACAAACGATAGTGGAGCAGGTTCGCTCCGGCAGGCAATAACAGATGCAAACGCAACTTCAGGAGCTGATGTTATTCAGTTTCTTATTCTTGATGTAATTGGCAATTATTTCGAAGGTTCTACAGGATCTCGTTTTGCTGTAATCCGTGTACAAACAGCTTTGCCTGTTATTACAGAAGCTGTAACTATTGATGGCAGCACACAGCTTAACTCAAATACAGGTACACTTACAGGAAAAACAGTAGGTGTTTTAGCTTCTGTTCAAAGTTCAATTCCTTATCCGGATGTTTATATTGTTCCTAGCGATGTTTCTCCTGCTTTTACTTTTCCTTCTAATGGCGATGGGTATTCCGGCAACGGCATTACGGTAAACGCAACAAACGTAATTATTAAAAACATTGCTATTTCTGGTTTTGGCAATAACGATGTAAGCTCTCAATCATCTGCAATCAGTCATTCAGATATTTCGTTCATCAAGGTATCCGCAGCAAGAACCGTTAATGCGCAAATTTATAACTGTTTTATCTCTTGCTCACCAACAGGAACCTACCCTTCCATTACAGCAAGAAGAACAAAAGGTGCCGGCATATTGGTTTGTGGAAACAACAATACCGGTATTATTAGAAATAATCTTGTTTCTTATTCCGGTGTGTATGGCATTGTATTTAATGGTGTAAATAACAACTCAAATGGTGTAACAGGAAATGTGCAACCAAGCAAAAACTGGCAGGTATACGAAAACCAGGTCATTAACCCTACAATGCGCACTTCAACATTTACTTCTATTGGCGCAGCAGGCGATGGCATTTCGTTGATGAATTGCTACCGTATGAATGTATATAATAACTGGGTGGAAAACTGTGAACAATTTGGCATTGACGAAGGGCATAATACAGACAGCAACTACATTAACAACAATACTGTTACCGGAACTACAATTACAGGAGGAACAAGCCCGGTTGGTGGCTGCAGAATAAGCTTTAGCTCAAGAGCTGATACATTAATCAACAATCTTATTTACAACAACACTGCATCTAATTTTCTTGGTGGCGTGTATGTTGATGAGCAAACAACTTCTGTTGCAGGTGCAACCGCATACAATAATGCAAACTGTTATATCTATAAAAATACAATCTATAGCAACACAGGATCAGGCATTACAATAAGCACAAGCGGATCAGGCCAGGCTAACGGTTTTACTTTTTCAGAAAACAGTATCTATAATAACTCAGGTCTTGGAATTGACCTTGGTTATAATGGTTCTACATTAGTTACAGTGAACGATAATGGAGATGTTGATGCAGGAGCAGATAAACCCAACGATCTGCAAAACTTTCCTGTAATTGATTCGGTAAAGAAAACTCCTACTACAATAATTATTTACGGTAAAGCAGCTGCAGGTGCAAAATTGGAATTTTTCTTTACCGATGGCGGAACAAACCAACAAGGCGGACGTTTATATAATTATGGTGAAGCAAAATATTTCATAGGCAGAGGCACGGAAGGAAGCGGCTCTGATCTCAGAAGCACAACCGGCTTATCGTACAACGTAGACGGCAATGTTGCTAATGGCAATGTAAACGGATTTGCTTTTTCTTTTTCAATGGCTTCTATCCCTGCGGGTGCTGCGCCTTTTGTAACAGCCACTGCAACGGTTGGCAATAATACCAGCGAGTTAGGTTTGATGGTTGGCTCTTCACTTATCCTCGATAACGAAGTAATTAACTTCGATGGCAAAAAAAGAAATGCTGCTGCAGAACTTACCTGGGATGTATCTTCTAACAATACTATCAGCTTTTTTGAAATTGAACAATCAACTGATGGTGCTAATTTTTCTCTTGCAGGAGTTGTATCGTATACAAGCGCACAAAACATGCAATCGTATTCTAAACTTATATGTAATGCATCGACTGGTAATAACTACTACAGATTAAGAACAGTTTATACTGATGGTAAATCATCTTACAGCAAAACAATTATATTCAACTTTGCCGGAATTGCGTCTGCTGTTAAAGCAGGTCCAAATCCATTTACTAATAAAATCAACATTGAGTTTAGAGAAACGAACAGCCGTACCAAATATCAGGTTCGCTTGCTTGATCTTTCAGGTAAACTCATCAGCAAAACAAACTACAGCAGTACAATGGGCTACAATGTAATTACCTGGAATATTGCACCAATAAATAATAATGGTATGTACATTATTGAAATGGTTTCAGAAACTGGTGAAAAATTTCAGCAAAAATTGATGCACCAATAATTAAGAAAATTCAAGCGTTAATGGCAGGCCGGGAAAATCCGGCCTGCTTTTTTTAATGCCACTCATCCATAAATAAGCAGACACAAAAATCAGGCTCTTCTAGTTCGTTTAATTATAATTAAGAATTCTGGCAAAAAAACATAACAAACACATCCATACATATCAATTTATACGTATTTACTGCAATCGCCTCAGTATAATAACGAGTTAAAATACGTTTACTTGCTAAAGGGGATTTCCATAGAAAAATAAGTGTTTATTCTTACCGTTGATAATGCCTCTTTACAGACATTTGCAGTGATCATTTTTTTAAATCCAACACCCTTATGAACTATTCTTTTAAAACTCTGAGTATTAAACTCCATGAGCCTGAATCATTCTACAACATATCAGGTTTCAGTTAGTTCTCCCCGACGATATTAACAAGTCTGACCTAGCAGGAAAGCACCGGATAAATTTTTGGCTGAATTAATTATTATCCAATAAACATGAGAAAAAAAAACCTGCAGACTTTTAAAGCATTCTTGTTATCTATTTCTTTTTTGACATTATTTTGCTTCACTTCCAATGCACAAAACAACCGCATTGTATACAGCCAAGCGAAACTCTACTTAAAAAGCAGATCACAACTTGAACTTTTACACAAAGCCGGAATCGATTTCGATCATGGCATTTACGACAACCAGACAAAAACATTCATCAACTCGTTTTTAAAAGCCGATTTACCCAAAATAAAAACGTTGGGTATAAAGTACGATGTGTTGGTTGATGATGAATTATCTGATTTCTTACGCAGAAATAACCCTGCTGATTTTTATAAATACAGCGACCCGAAATCAACCCAACCTGCTGTTTCTGCAAAACTTCCCTTTCAGACGTGTACAACAAACTGGAGCACATCTTCGTGGACAACGCCGGATGCATTTACAAGCGGATCGATAGGCGGCTATTACAGCTTAAGCGAAATGGAAGCAAAGCTGGACGATATGGCAACCAACTACCCAACTCTTGTTAGCAAATTCAGTATTGGAACAACAGTTGAAGGAAGAACAATATGGTGTGTGAAAATAAGCGACATACCTGGTACAGATGAATCTGAGCCGGAAGTATTGTACTCTGGTTTACACCACGCAAGAGAAGCAATGAGTATGCATAACCTCATCTTCTTTATGCAGTATATTCTTCAGAATTATTCATCAGACTCACGAATATCAAATATCATCAATAACAGAGAACTGTTTTTTGTTCCTTGTGTAAACCCAGATGGATGGAACTACAATTGTGTTACCAACCCTACAGGCGGCGGTATGCATAGGAAAAACAGGCGCAATGTTGGCGGACAAACAAATGTAGGTATTGATCTAAACCGTAACTATAGTGTTGGATTTGCAGAAGACAACACCGGCTCTTCTCCAAACATTGAAAACGATACTTATAGAGGCCCTTCAGCATTTTCAGAAAACGAAACACAGGCAATGCGGGCTTTCATCAACGGCCGCAGGTTTAAACTTGTACTCAATTATCATGCATATGGTCAACTATGGGTTCGTCCACCCGGCTCTGCATCAACAACCGCAACCACAACAGACAATCTTATTTTAAACACTGCAGGAGGCTTGTTTACAAAATATAATTGCTACGAAGTAGGTGATGATATGTCAACTGTTGGTTATAATGTAAACGGCTATTCGGATGACTGGCTGCTTTCCGGAGATGCCGGAAGCAGAGCAGTTGGATATGAAAAGATATATGGATTCAGCCCCGAAGTTTCACCTGCACTCTCGGGTGGTACTTTTTGGCCTTCGTCTTCGCAAATCATTCCTATTGCAAGAGAAATGATGTTCAGCAATTTTCAAGTAGCTAATACAAGTGGGCAGTTTTTTGAAGTAGAAGACAACACTTCACCGTCAGTCACTTCGCTAACTGGAAACTTTACATTCAGACTTACAAGAAGTGGTTTAGTTGATATGCCTGCAACAGTTGAAATTATTCCTTTACAAAATATTGCTTCGGTTGGAAGCTCAGTAAACGTAAGTTCCGTTTCAGCTTTCGGAGGTACAGCAACAGGCAATATTTCTTACACGCTTGCAGGTACAACACCAAACCAACAGATTTTAAAGTTTGTGTGGAAGGTAACATCTGATGGTATGATTTTTACCGATACCGTTACAAAAATCTACAACCCCTCTGAGTTATTCACAGATGATATGGAAGGTACATACGCTACCAAATGGACTGCTTCCGGAACAAGTAACACATGGGGATTTGGTACCACCGCAGCATTTAACGGAACAAAATCAATGTCAGAATCGCCAAGTGGCAACTATTCAAGTAGCCGAACCTGGTATTCTACCTGTAACACAACACTTAATTTAACAGGATGTACAGATGCTTTCCTGAGCTTTTGGTTAAAAAGCAATTCAGAAAACTGTTACGACCTTTTGCGTGTAGAAGTATCGTTGAATGGAGGAGCCTACGCACCAGTTTGCGGCTCTAACACAATTGACGAAAACAGGTTTAGTGTTGGAGATCTTCCGTCTTACACCGGGCTTTCTAACGGATGGAGAAGAGAGATCGTTGATCTCAGCAGCTATATTGGTTCATCAAATGTTCGCTTTCGCTTTTTGTTTTCATCAAACAGCTCTACTGTATCCGACGGATTCAGTATTGATGATGTAGTTGTTTTGAAAGGAAGTTTATCCTCAACATTAGATGTAAATTTTGTTCGCATTTCTGCTAAGGCAGAAGGTAAAACTGCAATCATTAATTGGGAAGCAGTTGCCGATACAGATCACGCATATTTTGTAATTGAACGCTCGGCCGATGGCAATGTTTTTACTGAAACAGGGAGAAACTACAACACAGGATACAACTTTAGTTATAACGATCTTTCTCCGCTTTACGGAAGAAACGTTTACAGGGTGAAAGCGATAAGTAAAAACGGAAAAGTACAATACAGTAATACCGTTTCTGTAAAATTTGCCAACACAAGAGGGTTCAGATTATACCCAAATCCTGCTAAGGAAAAAGTTACAGTAGAATTTTTTGGTGTAGACACAAATGAACAGCTAATCATTCAACTTACCGATATAAGCGGTCGGGTTATTAGCTCTGAAAAGATAATATCACAGGCAAGCAATTTTAATTATCAAATTAAAACAGCCTCTCTAACACAAGGTTTCTATATTCTGAAAATCACCGACAGTAAAGCTGAAACGCTTTATAAAGAGCGAATTGTAATTCAATAGTCGACGAATATTTATAACCCTACATTATGAAAACTATTTTTAAATACGTTTGTATAATTGCATTTGTATTTGGAGTTGAAACAAATGCATACTCAGCAATTTTTGTTGTAAGCAACACCGGCGATAGCGGTGCCGGCTCTTTGCGACAGGCAATTACTGATGCTAATGCAGCTGCCGGAACCGATGTTATTCAGTTTGCAATTCTCGATATTATAAGCAATTATTTTGAAGGCAGTACAGGAGCAAGATTTGCTGTAATTCGCTTACAAACAGCATTACCTGTAATAACAGAAGCAGTAACAATTGATGGAAGTACGCAACCAAACACAAATACTGCTACACTTGCAGGAAAAACAGTAGGCAGGTTAGCCGTAGTGCAAAACAGCATTCCCTATCCAGATGTTTATATTGTGCCAAACGATGTTAGTCCGGCATTTTCATTTCCATCTAATGGTAACGGATATCTTGGAAATGGCTTAACAATTAATGCAACCAATGTTATTATTAAAAATATTGCTATCTCCGGATTTGGGAATAACGATGTAAGTTCACAATCTGCAGCAATTAGTCATGGAGATATATCTGTTGTAAAAGTCGCTGCTGTAAGAACAGCTAATATTGAAATTTATGATTGCTTTATTTCCTGCTCACCTACAGGAACTTATCCTTCCATAACTGCAAGAAGAACCAAAGGCTCAGGAATACTGGTTTGCGGAAATAATTATACAGGCATCATTAGAAACAATCTCCTGTCCTTCTGTGGTGTTTATGGTATTGTTTTCAATGGTGTAAATAACAATGCCAATGGTGTTACTTCCGATGTTCGCCCGTTCAGATATTGGCAGGTTTACGAAAACCAGGTTATCAGCCCTACCATGCGCACTTCAACATTTACTTCTATCGGTGCTGCAGGCGATGGCATTTCGCTTATGAACTGCTACCGCATGAGTGTATATAACAATTGGATAGAAAATTGTGAGCAATTCGGCATCGATCAAGGGCATAATACCGATAGTAATTATGTAAACAATAATACAATTACTGGAGCTATTATTACGGGGGGAACAAGTCCTGTGGGAGGCTGCAGAATTAGTTTTAGTTCGAGGGCCGACACATTAATTAATAACCTGATCTACAATAACACTGCTTCAAATTTTTTGGGAGGAGTTTATTTAGATGAGCAAGGAACTTCAGTAGCCGGCGCTTCTACTTACGACAATCTGAATCATGTTATTTACCAAAATCATATTTACGGAAATACCGGATCAGGAGTAACGTTGAGTACGAGTGGAAGCCGTAACTTAACCGGTAACAAAATTTCAGAAAACCTGATTTATGATAACACAGGGCTTGGAATTGATTTAGGTTATGGAAGCTCTGTATCTGTAACCGTTAATGATAACGGAGATAGTGACAGTGGTCCTAACAATCTTTTAAACTTCCCTGTAATTGATTCTGTAAAGAAAACTCCTACAACTATTATCATTTACGGAAAAGTTGCTTCCGGAGCTTATCTGGAATTTTTCTTTACTGATGGAGGTACGAACCAACATGGAGGAAGACTTTACAACTATGGTGAAGCAGAATACTACATTGGCAGCGGTACAGAGGGAAGCGGATCGGACTTAAGAACTACAACTTCTCTTTCTTATAACACAGATGGCAATGTAGCTTCAAGCAATGTAAACGGATTTGCTTTTTCTTTTGCGATGGCAAGCCTTCCTTCGGGCATCTCTCCTTTTGTAACTGCTACTGCAACAGTAAGCAACAACACAAGTGAATTTGGTCCTATGCTTAACACAGCCATGTTGCTTGATGATGAAATACTACTCTTTAGCGGCAAAAAAAGAAATACTGCATCAGAATTAACCTGGGAAGTATCTTCAAATACAGCTATCAGTTCTTTTGAAATTGAATACTCAACCGATGGTGTTCATTTTTCGAATGCAGCTGTTGTGCAATACAATGCCAATAGCCAGCAGGAAATACAGAACTATCATAAGCTGATGTCGAATGTATTGCCCGGCAATAATTACTACCGCTTAAAAACTGTTTATCATAACGGTTCATCAGTTTATTCTAAGATTGTGTTGCTAAACTTTAGTGGTATTACTTCTGCTGTTAAAGCCGGCCCCAATCCGTTTACTAACAAAATCAATATTGCTTTTCAGGAAACAGGCAACAGTACAGAGTATAAGATGCGGTTGATTGATGTAGCAGGAAAATTGGTTAACAGCACTACGTACAAAAGCAACACTGGCTTCAACAGGTTTACATGGAATATCAACAACCTAAAAAACAACAGTATTTACATTGTTGAAATGATATCCGAAACCGGCGAAAAATTTCAACAGCAATTATTACATCAATAACTTCAAACTAAACAAATAAAAAGTAAAGGCCGGATTTCTCCGGCCTTTACTTTTTATTCAAACTATTTTATTTCATCTGAAAGGTTTCTAAAAACTTGGTGGTAAAGTTTCCTTTACGGAAGTTTTCATCCTTCATGAGTTGTTGATGGAAAGGAATGGTGGTCTTTACCCCTTCAATAACGTATTCGCTCAATGCACGGCTCATAGTGTTGATGGCTTCCTCACGTGTACGGGCAACTGCAATAATTTTAGCGATCATTGAATCGTAGTAAGGAGGAATTATATAACCGGCATATACATGCGAATCGATACGGATACCATGACCGCCAGGCGTATGCAAAGTTGTGATCTTACCGGGGCTTGGACGAAAATCGTTGTACGGATCTTCGGCATTAATACGGCATTCAATTGCATGCATTGTTGGTTCATAATCTAACCCACTGATTTTTTCGCCTGCAGCAATTAATATCTGTTCCTTAATTAAATCGAAGTTGGTTACTTCTTCTGTTACGCAATGTTCTACCTGGATACGTGTATTCATTTCCATAAAGTAGAAATTGCGATGCTTATCTACCAGGAACTCAATGGTACCTACACTTTCATAACCAATAGCAGAAGCAGCTTTCTTCGCCGCATCGCCCATTGCTTTACGCAGCTCAGGGGTCATAAAAGGAGATGGTGATTCCTCCACGAGTTTCTGATGACGGCGTTGAATAGAACAATCACGCTCACTTAAATGACAAACAGTACCGTAACGGTCGCCTGCTACCTGTATTTCAATATGGCGGGGTTCTTCAACAAACTTCTCCATATAAATACCATCGTTCTTAAATGAAGCAGCAGCTTCATTCTTTGCCATATCGTAGTTGCGTTCTAAATCTTCCTCTGCAAAAACAACACGCATGCCTTTACCACCACCGCCGGCAGTTGCTTTTAAGATGATGGGATAACCGATTTCTTTGGCAATACGTTTTGCTGCCTCCAAACTTGGCAATAACCCTTCGCCACCGGGTACCACTGGTACACCTGCTTTGATCATGGTTTCTTTTGCTGTAACCTTATCGCCCATCGAGCGGATTTGATCGGGTGTTGGTCCAATGAACTTAATACCGTTCTGTCCACAGATCTCAGCAAACTTTGCGTTCTCTCCTAAAAAACCATAACCGGGATGAATAGCATCAGCATTTGTAATTTCTGCAGCTGCAATAATATTGGGAACATTAAGATATGATTCTGCGCCGGCAGGTTTACCGATACAAACAGCTTCGTCGGCAAATTTTACATGAAGACTTTCACGATCGGCGGTTGAATAAACGGCAACCGTTTTGATTCCCATTTCACGGCAGGTTCGTATAATACGCAACGCAATCTCGCCACGATTGGCAATTAATATCTTTTTAAACATGAGTTTAATTTGAAAATTTGAGAATTAGCTAATTTGAAAAGATATACAACAGGAAAATCGAAAATGAGTTTTACATTTTCAAATTTTCGAATTGATTGACAAATTAACTAGGGTCTACAAGGAACAAAGGTTGATCGTACTCAACAGGCGATTGATCTTCTACCAACACCTTTACGATCTTTCCTTTTACTTCGCTTTCAATTTCGTTGAACAACTTCATGGCTTCGATAATGCAAACAACCTTGCCCGGTGTTACTTCTGTACCAACTTCGGCAAATAAAGGCTTATCGGGAGCAGGCTTGCGGTAGAACGTACCGATCATCGGACTTTTAATGGTTACATACTTACTGGTATCTTCTCCACCGGCAGGCTTGGGAGCAGCTGGTGCTGCAGCTGCAGGAAGAGCAGCAGGCGCCGGGGCTGCAGGAAGAGTTTGAGGCGCTGCCTGAAACTGACCTGAAATAAGCGTTTGCTGAATGATTTCGTCCTTTTGTTTTATAGTAACCTTAAAGTCTTTTTCTTCGATGGTGAGTTCACTGAGGTTGGATTTGTTAACCAGTTTAATGAGTTCCTGAATTTGTTTAAAATCCATGATCGTGAGGTTTAAAAGTTGATTAATATTGGGCGGCTAAGATAAGGGAATAAATTCCCACAAAGTTCTTTTTTGATAAAAAACGAGGTAAAACAGCTCAGTTTTGCCCAAAAACGAGCGAAAAAAGTACAAAAAAAGGCGATTTTTAAAAAATCGCCTTTTTTAATATCATCTAACAGATTATTCTTTTACACGCTCAACATAGTCACCTGTTTTGGTGTTGATGCGGATCATTTCGCCTTCGTTTACAAACAAGGGAACCATTACAGTTGCACCTGTTTCAACAGTTGCAGGTTTCAGCGTACGTGTTGCAGTATCGCCTTTAACACCAGGTTCGCTGTAAGTAACTTTTACTACAATTTTATCGGGCAGCTCAATACTCATCGGCATTTCAGTTTCGGTGTTGATGAGAGCACTTACGGCATCGCCTTCTTTCAAAAACTGGGGCGCATCAATTACCGATTCCTGAACAGCGATTTGCTCAAAGCTTTCGTTATTCATGAAATTATAACCGGTATCGTCTTTATACAAAAACTGGAAATCGTGACGCTCTACACGAACAGGATGAATGGTTTCACCACTGTTCCAGGTAACCTCAATAGAACGGTTATTATCAACACCTTTCAATTTAGCCCAAACTTTTGCGGCTGCACGGGCTGTTTTGTTTTCGCCAAACTCCACAATTTTATACAAGCTGCCGTCCTGCTTGATGATCATACCACGACTGATGTCTGATGTAGTTGCCATAATAACGCTTTGAATAGTAATTTAAGGCTGCAAATATAAAGCTAACAGCCTTTCTCAGCAAACTTGCAGCAAAATACCTTTCCACCGGTTTTTGCTAAATTGCAGGCATGAGGAATATCTTATTTACAGTTGTACTTTTTTTAGCCGCATTCAACATTCAGGCACAAACGAAAGCCGATACAATTCCTGCTCATCTACAAAACCTGCGCCTACCCGATTTTAAATTGTTACTAACCGACAGCTCAACCAGTTTTTATACCGAACAGCTCAGCAAAAAGAAAACAACTGTTTTGATGAGCTTTAGTCCCGATTGCGACCATTGTAAAAACCAAACGAAAGAGTTGATTGAAAATATTCAGAAGCTTAAATCGGTACAGATTGTTATGGCTACCACCTACCCTTTTGAAATGATGAAACAGTTTTACATCGATTACCAGATATCAACCTACAAGAACATCATTATGGGAAGAGATGTATTGTATTTCTTTCCTAAATACTACCGCAATCATTATCTGCCGCTGATTACGATCTATAATAAGAACGGAGAATTGATTCACTATTTTGATGGCGGCGTACCAACAGCAAAACTGATAGAACTGGCTACAAAATAAAAAGCGAAACAATTTCTTGTTTCGCAATGAATAAGGTTTAATGATTTTCAGGTGGCAATATTTCTTAGTCAGCTACTTTCTTTGTTTTTGTTGTAATGATGATAACGCCATTCTTTCCTTTTTCGCCATACAGCTTTACAGCACTCTCATCTTTTAAAACTGAAATGCTTTGAATGTTGTTAGGTTCCATTTGGTTTACTTCTTCTGCAGTAACTTCTTTACCATCTAAAATATACAATACGTTATCGGTACTGATTTTACCTCTCAATTTTATGGTTGCGGGCTTGTTGGTTGATGTACCATAGCCTACAACCGTAACTACTCCGGGATCAGCAGCCGCTGTTGTATTAACCGTTGCTACAGCCGTAGTTGTTACAGCTGCAGTTTTATATCCTGTAACTGTTACTTCTTTTACAGGCGATGTTGTTTCGGCAACAGTAACTGTTGCAACTTTACCTTCTGCTGTTACTGCAGCAGGTGCAGAAACAGGCGATGGATAACCAACTACTGTTACTGGTGCAAGAGGCGATGGTGGCGGAGGTGGTGCAATTTCACCATACTTTGCTTCGTATTTATCTTCGGCGGCATTCCAATCTGTAAGCTTTAACGCTTCTACAATTTTCTTGTTCTTATCCTTTACTATCACAACACATTCGCCCATGTTATCGGCAATGGTTACAAAATAACCTTTAGTATTAAGCTTTACATCTTCATGCGCAGGTTTTACTGTAACTACTTTTCCGGGTACCGGTGGAGGCGGTGGCGGTGGCACTACTTTATCCAGCTTACCATATTTTTTTTCAAACGCTTCTTTTTCATCAGGGTTGTTGAGGTTATAGGTTTCTTTAGTTCCGTTTTTCAAAACAATGGTAACTGTTTTTTCATTGTTGTTCTTGTTAACATTTACACTTGCAATTTCACTGGCCGGCACCGTGTCGTTAATCAACAGCTGCTGTTTAAATTCTTCTTTACGCTGCTCTTTTTGTTTTACTTCTCTAAACGCAAGTAACAATACAGCTACCAGCGGCAGTACAAATAAGAAACGGATTGCCTGCACTCGTGCAGATTTGATTTGATTCATCATGATGATTCGGTTTTTAAGTGATGAGAAATTAAAGTTGGATGCAATGCTGTAATGATTATTGCCCACTACTTTCAGTAACAGGTATTGATATTGTTTTTTATCAACACCTTCCTGCAATACTTTTTCATCGGCAATAAATTCAAGATTTTGACGGATGGCTTTACGGATAAACCATGCAGCAGGATGAAACCATAAAACCATGCACAAAAATTCGGCAAACAAAATATCGATGCTGTGCTTTTGTTTTACATGCACAAATTCGTGGCGGATGATTTCCTGCAGTTCTGCTTCTGTATGCAGTTTGCTGTTGATGTAAATGCCGTTACTAAAAGAGAAAGGCATAATATTCTCTTCCACATGAAACAGTTTAATAGCACCCTCGTTCAGCAGCCTGGCCTTTGCTTTCATTTTACGCAAGCTGTAAAGCTGCAGCAGCATACGCATACCCATCAACATCATTCCGGCAATAAAAAGAACAATGGCAATGTTCCAGCTGTTCCATTCAAAACCTGCATTGGTTGCTGTAATGTTTAAATTATAAACAGGCACCATCCGCACAAACTGTACTTCTTCCAGTTCGTGTTTGAACAGAAAGTCCGTAATGTTCATAAACGGAATAAAAAAGCTTAATGCTGCATAACCAACCAGGTACCACCTGTTCCAGTTATAAAAAGTAAGCCTGCGCAACACCAGTTGATAAAATACATACACCAGTGCAAGCGCAATCGAAACTTTCAGCAGGTATTCAATTATTACAGGCATAGTTGCTAATTGAAAATTTGGTAATTGATAATTTTAAAATAGTTCCGCTAAATAAGGCATCATGCATTTTTAATTATTCATTATCCTTTATTCATTACTTCCTCCCTTCGATCATTTCTACAATTTCTTTTAACTCTTTTGGTGAGAGCTTTTTCTGCTCTACAAAAAAGTTCACCAACTCTTTGTACGAGTTTTCGAAGTACTCCTTAACAAAGCCACTCATAAATTTCTTCTTGTATTCCTCTTCTGTAATTGCCGGCTTATAGAGATAAGCATTCCCAAACAACCTGCTTTCGAGATAACCTTTCTTTTCCAGGTTTTTTATGGTTGATGCAAGAGTAGTGTAAGGAATTTCTTCATCCAGAAATTCAAGAAAGGATTTGATATTCCCTTCGCCTTTACGCCATACTGCCTGCATTGCTTCTTCTTCCTGGTGTGTGAGCTTTTCTAACATCTCTACGAAATTTTCGTAAATCTACGACTTTCTCGTAATACCCAAAATTTATTTTACCTATTTCTGTTAAAGGAATGAAAAAAGCCAGTCGGCAGACTGGCTTTTGTTTATAAACTATTGCTAAGATCATTTCTCACACATTTCTTTCAGATTCTGCAACCCTTCTTCAAACTGCTTGTTGAGTTGTTTGGTAATGGATGGGCCCATCAGCCGGCCTATTGGAAAAGGAAAGCCACCGCTGTTGCGCCACACTACCTTTGTGCCGCCATCAACTTCGGTTAAATCCCATGCATCAATTGCTTCCGATTTAAAAGGCTTCAGAAATACAAGATCGAAATTGATGGCCTTGCTTGGTACAGCCGAGCGAACCGTTAAACTTCCCTCTCCTATTTTCTTTCCATTCCAGTAGTATTTGTGACCAACATGCTTCGGATCGCCGGTAATACTGGTTTGTGCATCGGGCTCCATTTTAGCCCAGGGGTTCCAGTCACGATAGTAATGCAGATCGGCTACTTTGTTATACACTTCTGCCGAAGGTCTGCTAATGATCGTTGATTTTTCTACAAGGTATTTACCGGGCATTACAGCTGCAGCCAGCAATACAAGGGCAACAAGGCCGAGGATAACATAAAGAATGACGAGTATCATGCAGTATTTGTTTAGTTATGACTAAAGATAGTAATTCCTTCTTTTGACTTTTCAGCTTTCCTCCAATACCTTTGCGGCACAAATTTTTCACTTAAAAAATACGTTTGTCCATGAAAGTTACTGTTGTAGGTGCCGGTGCCGTAGGAGCTACCTGTGCTGATAATATTGCCCGTAAAGAACTGTGTTCTGAATTAGTGCTACTTGATATTAAAGAAGGGATTGCCGAAGGTAAGGCCCAGGATATGATGCAGACTGCTGCTCTCCTCGGTTTCGATACCAAAATTGTTGGCAGCACAAATGATTACAGCAAAACAGCCGACAGTGATGTAGTGGTAATTACATCGGGCTTACCCCGCAAACCCGGTATGACCCGTGAAGAACTCATTGGTGTAAACGCAGGTATTGTAAAAAGTGTTTGCGAAAACATTTTAAAATATTCACCTGATGCCATCATCATCATCATCAGTAACCCGATGGATACGATGACTTACCTGGCATTAACTTCTACCGGCTTGCCAAAGAACCGCATCATTGGTATGGGTGGTACACTCGACAGCAGCCGCTTTAAATATCAACTGAGCCAGCACCTGAATTGCTCACCTGCAGATTTGAATGCAGTGGTAGTTGGTGGCCACGGCGATACAACCATGATTCCTTTGATCCGTTTGGCTACATGGAACAGCGTTCCTGTAACGAAATTCTTATCTGCAGAACAGCAAGAGAAGATCGTAAAAGATACAATGGTAGGCGGCGCTACACTTACTGCTTTAATTGGTACATCTGCATGGTATGCACCGGGTGCATCCGGAGCTGCATTGGTAGAAAGTATTCTGCGTGATGAAAAGAAACTCTTTACCTGTTGCGTAGCGTTAGATGGCGAATATGGACAAAAAGATATTTGTTTAGGTGTTCCTGTTACTATTGGTCGTAACGGTTGGGAAAAAATCGTAGACTTTGAATTGAATGCAGATGAACAAGCTGCCTTCGATAAAAGTGCAGCAGCAGTACGCAGCATGAACGATGTGCTGAAGACACTCTAATTTGAATATTTGAAATATCAGATAATTTGAAAATGAAAACGGTTTCACAAATGTGAAACCGTTTTTTATTACCGTAATTCTTTTGCCCAAGTCTGTGCTGTTGCTGCTATTGCTTCTACATTCTGCAGCATCATACATTTAAAATGTTTTTTCGGGCATTGATCGTGACCGATTTTAGAACATGGCCTGCAACCAAGATCATTTACTTCGAACATTACATTGCGTACCTGCTTGTTTCCATAATACGGTGTCATACCAAATACGGGAACTGTATTGCCCCAAACACTGATGATGGGTTTGTGCAAGGCTGCTGCAATATGCATTAAGCCTGTATCGTGGCTAATGATGAGTTTTGCTTTACGAACAAGATCTGCACTTTCGTTAATGGAGAATTTGCCACATGCATTGTAGATCTTTACAGGATCAATCGCAGCAATTTCATCGCCTGTTGCTTTGTCTTCCGGACCGCCAAGTAAAATGATTGGATGATGCAATAACGCACAAAGCTTTTTCAACTGCTCAGTCGGTAAGCGTTTGGTAGCATGTGCTGCACCAATTACCAACCCTACATAACCTAAGTAGTGCGAATGTGGCAGATCGCTTTGTTTGATCTCTTCATCTTCGGGAATAAAATAGTCGAGTCCTTTTCCATCGTTCTTTACAGCAAACGATCTTACTGTATCAAGATTACGATCTACTATATGCACAGCAGGCATACGGTTGATCTTAAGATTGGTAAGCAACCATTTCTGCACATTGAGTTTGTTGAATGAAAATGATTTCACTTTCAGCTCACGCTTAATCTTTAAGGTGCGGATATTGTTGTGCAGATCAATAATGTAATCGTAGTTCTCTTCTTTCAACTCGTGCATCAGCAAATCCCAATCGTTGTTGAGATAATAGAACTTATCGATGTAGGGATTAGATGCAACTACTTTCTGAAAACTGAACTTGGTAAGAAAATGTACTTCAGCCCCAATTCCCTGCTGTTTTAAACAACGCACAACCGGTGTGGTTAACACAATATCGCCGATGGAACTGAAGCGGATGATTAGAAATTTCATTCAATTGGGTTCATGGTTAATGGATCATGGTTCATAGAATTGTACTATGAACTATCAACTATAAACGATTAACTTTTCTACGGCAGCATCTCCTCGCCTTCTACATAATTCAAATCTTTATGAAAAGTTTCTTCGGTAAAGTAGGCAGCAATAAGCGTAATAACCATCACCACTACTCCTGTTACAATACCTGCCTTGGTTAAACCCCAGCCCCAGCTTTTTTGAAATAAATCTAAAAACAATAGATTGATGGGTAATAAAAACCCACGCACCATATTGGGAATTGTGGTAGCAGCTGTTGCCCGCAAATTAGTACCAAACTGTTCTGCACCCATGGTTACAAATATTGCCCAGAAGCCGGTACTGAAACCAAGCCATGCACAAATAATATACATTGCTGTATCGCTGTTGTTGAGCGGAGAGAAAAACAGAATAAGCCCGACAATTGTAAAACCATAAAAGAGGTACAATGCTTTTTTACGGCTCTTAAAATACTGACTGATCAACCCGATTAAAATATCGCCAATGGCAATAGCGGCATAAGCAAACATGATTGCCCGGCCGCTTTCGATATGTGTATCGCCGTAAAATTTCTTTGCAAACTGATTACTTAAATTAACAAGAACACCTATAACATACCATGTAGGTAACCCAATTAAAATGGCAAGTATGTATTTACGAAATCGTGTTGTATTCGTAAAGAACATGAAAATATTTCCACGACTTACTTTGCTTTGTTTTACCTGGTTAAACATGCCGCTTTCTGCAACACTTATACGAAGCAATAATAAACAAATACCAAGGCCCCCGCCTATTTTATAGCAAAGTCGCCAATCGTCTGTAAACTTAAAAGTAAAATAAGCGAACACTGCACCAAATAAACCTATGCCCGCAACTAAAGAAGTTCCAACACCTCTTTTATTCTTAGGCAGCAATTCACTCACCAACGTTATACCTGCACCAAGCTCTCCGGCTAAACCAATACCTGCAACAAACCGGGCATAAGCGTAATGATCTACTGTTTGCACAAAACCAGTAATAAAGTTTGCTACACTGTATAATAAAATTGAACCAAATAAAACGCTCAGTCGCCCTTTTTTATCGCCAAGTGTTCCCCAAAGAATTCCACCGATCAATAACCCAACCATTTGCCAGTTGATAATTTTTGTACTGGCGGCTATAATAGAACCTGTATCTGTTTTTTGTATACCAAGATCGAGAATACTTGGTTCACGCACAATCGTAAACAACAGCAGATCGTAGATATCAACAAAATAACCCAACGCTGCTACAATTACAGCAAGCGAAAAAATGGAATGTTCTTTTTGGTTGGTCATATGTAAGGGCTGGCAATCGTGAATACTTTATTCAGGTTTTTCTTTTTTCTTTCCGAAAAGGAATTTCCAGAACACCGGAGCAGTTGTAACGGCAATAATGATGATAACGATCAACTCCAGTTTATCTTTCAGTTCAATACCAAACTGATTTTTTACCCATATCTGTAAAAAGTGTCCGGCAAAGATCATACTCACTACCCAGGCAATGCAACCAACAACATTAAAGAACGCAAATTTCTTACGGTCCATTTCAACAATACCTGCAATAATGGGTGCAAATGTGCGGATGAATGGAAGGAAACGTGCAAACACGATTGCACCACCGCCATGCTTCTCATAAAAATCATGTGCTTCGTGCAGGTAACGTTTTTTGAACAACAGGTTATCGTTCCAGTTGTACATAGCCGGACCGATCTTTCTACCCGTCCAGTAACCAACCAGGTTACCCAATATACCTGCAGCAGAAATAAGACTGCACAATATCAATAACTCAAACCATTCGTTATGCAGGCCGTCCAGTTTAAATAATTTCAAAAATTCATTCGCCAGATTACTACTATAAATGCCTGCTACAAACAATAAACTATCGCCCGGTAAAAAGAAACCAAACAACAATCCTGTTTCTGCAAAAATGATAAAGAGCAGTAACCACAACCCTCCGTAGGTAATATAAAAATTAGGGTTGAGCAGATCTTTCCAGGTAAACTGTTTGTGCAGCTCAATTGTAGTACCATCTGTAATCGCTGTTACAGCAATTTTCTTTGTATCATAATCAGTTCCGGCAAACGTAACCGAATCTGTTGCATTTAGTGTGAGAGTTACACTGCCATCTTTTGCTGTAGTGTATTCTACAGCATCGACTGTAAACTTTTCTGCCGTTGCTTCGTATTGATTCAGCACACGCACATTCACCTGCTTTTGTGCATAAAGCTTATTGATGCCTGCAAACACAACAAACATCACTACAATCCCGATCAGTCTTTTCTTCATTTTAGGTTCCCTTTTCCTTTGGTCTTATTTATTTAAAACTATGCTGTATGATTATGATGTTCGTGATGCACATGATGACCATGCCCATCACTCAACTCTCCTTCCCATTTACTTACTACCGATGTTGCCAATGCATTACCAACCACATTGGTAGCACTGCGGAACATATCGCAGAAATGATCGATCGGCAGAATCAAAGCCACACCTTCCGGTGGAATATTAAACATGGCACAGGTTGCCAATACAACAACCAATGAAGCACGTGGCACACCTGCAATTCCCTTACTGGTAAGCATTAATACAATTAACATGGTTAACTGTGTACCCAGATCGAGATGAATGCCATAAGCCTGTGCAATAGCTAAACTTGCAAAGGTCATATACATCATACTGCCATCGAGGTTGAATGAATAACCAAGCGGCAATACAAACGACACAATTTTATCCTTGCATCCAAAACGTTCCAGCTCTTCTGTAAGTTTTGGAAATACTGCTTCGCTGCTGGTGGTGCTGAAAGCAATTAACAACGGGCCTCCGATTCGACGCAGCAACACTTTCATACGATGTGGCCCGAGAATTACAAAGCCCACACCAATCAAAATAATCCACAATACTGCAATACCAATGAGGAAGTATAAGAAGTAAACAAGATAAAACTGAAAAATGCCCAAACCCTTTGCTGCCACTACTGCTGCCAATGCTCCAAATACACCTATTGGTGCAAAATTCATTACATAGTTCACCATTTTAAGAATGATGTGCGATACAACATCGAGTGCTTTCACCAATGGTTTTGCATAATCGCCGATGGCAGCTGCTGCCACACCAAAGAAAATTGAGAAGATAACGATCTGCAGAATTTCGTTTGTAGCCATTGCTTCAAACAAACTCTTTGGAATAATATGCTCCACAAAATTCTGTAAAGAGAAAGTAGATGTTTTTGTCATCAGGTCTTTTACGCCTTCCGTATCTGCCTGCGATAAATTAATATGTGTACCCGGTTTAAACAGGTTTACCAACATCAAACCAAGCAATAAAGAAATAAGTGAAGCAGAAATAAACCACAACAATGCTTTACCGCCTACACGGCCAACCGCTTTCAGATCGCCCAGTTTTGCAATACCTACTACAAGTGTAGAAAAAACCAGCGGAGCAATGATCATCTGTACAAGACGAATGAAAATGCTGCTGAGCAGTTTAATGTTCTTCGAAAAACTCCCGATGGTTTCAGCCGATGCAGTAATGTGAACGACATACCCTACCGCTATACCAAGAATCATTGCGGCAATAATATAAATCGTTAAACGGTTTCCCTTACCCATGCTTTTTATTTATGTGCCGCAATATACGGTATTCGGGTTGCACAGCATCTGCCCAAACCGTTAATAAATCTTTTGATGGTTATTTGCAATAAATCTCTATTTTTCCAGCTTATTACTGTTCGTAAATCGTAAATCTATAACCAATCTAGTATGAGTTTATTTGCAAAGAAATCTCTTGACCAAATGCTTGCACAGGCCGAAGGAAAAGGCTTAAAGCGAACGCTGGGTGCAGGCAATCTGGTGGCCTTAGGTATCGGGGCAATTATCGGTGCCGGTCTTTTTGTTAGAACAGCTGCTGCTGCCGGACAAGCTGCTGGTCCGGGCGTTACATTATCATTTATTGTTGCAGCTGTGGGCTGCGCTTTTGCCGGTTTGTGTTATGCAGAATTTGCTGCCATGATCCCTATTGCCGGTAGTGCCTATGCTTACAGTTATACAACTATGGGCGAACTGGTTGCATGGATTATTGGTTGGGCTTTAATTATGGAATATGCATTGGGTGCAGCCACTGTATCTATTGCATGGAGCGAATATTTAAACAAGCTGTTTGGAGGAGCTATTCCCTACGAATGGAGCCACTCTCCTTTTGAAAGCTTTACCGATTCTGCAGGTGTACATCATTCCGGTATTATGAATGCTCCGGCTTTGATTATTTTATTATTACTCACTTTATTATTGATTAAAGGAACACAGGAGAGCGCCATTGTAAATATGGTGATCGTGTTTATTAAAGTAGGTATTGTATTATTGTTTATTGCATTGGGCTGGCAGTTTATTAACCCTGCAAATCATGAACCTTACCTGATTCCTGAAGGAACAGCCCCTGTTGTAGATAACGCAGGTAAAGTAATTGCCGATTACAGTGGATGGAACAAACACGGCTTAGGTGGTGTACTTGGTGGTGCTGCCATTGTGTTCTTCGCCTTTATTGGTTTTGATGCGGTAAGTACTGCTGCACAGGAAGCAAAAAATCCGAAGCGTGATATGCCGATCGGTATTCTTGGTTCGCTGGTTGTGTGTACCATTCTTTACATCCTCTTCGGACATGTATTAACCGGTGTTGCCAATTGGAAAGATTTTGTTGATCCTGAAAAAGGTCGTGAAGCTTCTGTTGCTTATGCTATATCGCAATACATGACGGGTTACGGATGGTTAGCAACTGCTGTTACTGTTGCCATCCTTGCCGGTTTCTCTTCTGTAATTCTTGTGATGTTGATGGGCCAAAGCCGTATTTTCTATACCATGAGTAATGATGGTTTGATACCGAAAGCATTTGGCGAACTGCATCCGAAATTTAAAACACCGTACAAAGCAAACTGGATCCTGTTTGTGTTTGTTGGTGCATTTGCTGCTTTTGTACCGGGCCATGTTGCCGGCGATCTTACTTCGTTCGGTACACTCTTCGCCTTTGTATTGGTGAGTGCAGGTGTTTGGATTCTGCGTGTGAAAGAGCCGAACATTCAACGTCCGTTTAAAACACCAATCTACCCTGTTGTATCAACATTGGGTGTGGTTATTTGTACGGCAATGATCATTGGCCTTGATGCACAAACATTGAAAGTTGCTTTTGCATGGATGGCGATCGGCCTTGTTGTTTACTTCCTTTACAGCCGTAAAAACAGTAAACTCAGGAACCCCTCGGAAATTCTTCCACATGCTTCCGATTTCGAAAGACATTAACCAACCGATTCTTTTTATACAAACCGTTCCGCCAGTATGCGGAACGGTTTTTTGTTTACGACCATTCCATTAAATTTGCGACCCGAAGCCTCTCCCTCGTTCACTCTCCTAAAGGAGAAGGAGGCCAAGCTTCGATTTGCAATTGGACTGTTGTACCAACACATAATTTGACGAATAGCATTTCAACTGTACAATTGTGCGACGCCAATGCAGACGAATGAAGTGTTGGAGCTAGTAACCAAAAACAAAAAACTACAAACCATAAACTTTTATAATGGGACGGATTTTTGAAGTAAGAAAGAGTACCATGTTTGCCCGCTGGGATCGCATGGCCAAACAGTTTACCCGTATTGGTAAAGAAATTATTATTGCTGTGAAAGCCGGCGGGCCTGATCCCGGAACAAATGCGGCTCTCCGTCGTTGTTTTCAGAATGCCCGTAGTGTGGGTATGCCGAAAGACCGTGTAGAAGCAGCTATTAAACGGGCGCAAGGTAAAGAGCTTGTAAACTATGATGAAATTTTATACGAAGGTTATGCGCCGCATGGAGTTGCATTACTGGTTGAAACGGCTACCGATAACCATGTGCGTACAGTAGCGAATGTGAAGAGTCATTTTAATAAAGGCGGTGGTTCATTGGGTAATAGTGGCGCCGTATCGTTCCAGTTTAAAAAAATGGGTGTGTTTAAATTAAAGCCCGAAGGATTGAATGCAGAAGACATGGAACTGGAATTGATCGATTTTGGTTTGGAAGAGTTAGGTGAAAGTACCGGTGAAAATGGCGAAGAGATTTTAGTTGTGCGTTGTGCATTTGCAGATTTTGGCAACATGCAAAAAGCACTGGAAGATAAAGGCATTACTCCGTTGAGTGCAGAACTGGAATGGATCCCCACCACAACTGTTCCTGTTACAGATGCACAGGCAGAAGACATCAGTAAATTAATTGAACGTTTAGAACAGGATGATGATGTGCAGAAGGTGTTTCATAATATGGGATAAGACAAGTACGAAATAAAGAAAGGCTGCAGGTTGCAGCCTTTCTTATTGCCCGTCATTCATCACAAAACCAGATAGCACATATCATTACTTAGCAGTTTTTGTTTACGTTAGTTACAAGGTCGCATTGCTCCCATCATCGCTTTTGCTTTTTCACCATACTGTTTACCCGGCTCGTTGCGGTATTGTGTGTTGATGGTTTGCATACGCTGCTGCACTTGCTTTTGCTGTGCCAGCGATTGTTGTAAACAGGTTATTTTTTTCTGATTGGCTTCCGAAGGTTGTTGCGACATGCGTTGTTCTGCACGACAAAGTTTCAATTCTGTTTCAGCAATGAGTATTTGAATAGCATCATCATAACTCATCAAATCAGTCTGTGCCTGTTGTGTACGAACATCCTGCATGGCATTGCCCGTTCTTGCCTGTTGCATATTTTCTTCCTGTCTTGTTAATGCTTGCTTTTGATAATTCAGCCAGCTTGCTTTTTTGCTTTGACAACTTGGGTACTGTTCGGACTTTCCTTCTTCTCTTGCAATTTTCTCCCGTTGACGCTGAATGTTTTGACGCATCTTCTGTTCCTGTTCGTCTTCAAATATTTTAAACGGTGATGGATCGAAACATACATTCACTTCTTCCAGCGAAAGTATTTTTGAATCTATACCTGTGCCAACCATTTGCATAATGATGAACAAACCTTTATCAGAATACTGGTAACCAACAGCCATACTGCCGAGGAACTTTTTCGGTTGCATCAATACTTCATTTGGCAATTGTTTGCCAAACAGGTACCACTCTGTTGGTTTACCATCCACTTTATACAACTGTGCTTTTATTTTTCCGTCGCAATAATCTCTTCGTTCAGCTTTTTTACGCAAAGGCGCATTTCCACCTGTGCTGATAAACTCATATTGATAGGTTGCACTGTTTGATGTTTGCACCCAATGCTCAATTACATTTTTCTTTTTGTTGTTACGATAATTGTACACATTTCCTTTTAACCCGATCACACTAAAGACAAAGTTTGGGTCTTCCTGTTTAATATCGCATGCTGCATCAATACCGGGTTTAAGTGGAGTATAACCAATGATGCCTGTTCTTGTGTCGAGATATACACAGGTAACACCTGAACCTCTTCCCGTTACTGATTTTACTTTCATCAGTTTATCGAAACAGATCTTTTGACCGGTAGGAGTAATTGTTTCGGGTATTGTACGACCTTCCAATACATCGGCCCGAACAACCGAACGTAAATAAGCAGCATGTGGCCCGCTGCCAAATGTTGTATCACGGAGTGGCGGTTGTGCATGTGTAGTTACTGCACATAAAATCAAAAAAAAGAAAAGGATTTGTTTCATTTATTGGTTGATTAATACAAGTTATAGTTTATTAACGTGTCCATACCACATGTCTGATCGTTCTTTGATCTCCTTGAAAACGATATACATATTGTGAGCCTGAAGGAGGATCAGCCCATGCGTACCAAACACCGCCATGTCCACTTGATACTGTAAACCGATCTAAATTCCAATCATCACTTGAAGAATCACTTCCAAAGCTTACAGTGATCATAAAATTTCTGATGTCTTGCTTTCTTACAGCTCTGTTCAACTCAAGATGAACAGTCTGGCTTGTATGATCTACCCAACGGGCACTATTGTTTACATTGCTGAATACCTGCGAACTTCCATCGGCATAGGCAATAGTGATGCTTACATTATCATTGCCACCACGCAAGTCATCGCCACCGGTTTCAAATGTCGCATACAAATGCCGTACAGAACCTTCTGCTTCGCCTTCGGGAAAATTCGGAACATCTCTTGGTGGTGCATGGCTTCCATCATACCTGTTGTTTACAAAATAAGTGCGCCATGCATAACCTGTTTCCACTTCAAAAAAACATTGTCCCAATCGATCGGGCACCAGCGTACGAAGTACATTACCGCTGTTTGGGTTGTAAACAAAAAACTTTACGTCTTCTGCATGACCGTTGATATCAGTTCTGTAACGACCAACAGCATACCCGATTCCCAACACAACATGTCTTCCTCCATCTGCATTATCTTTTCCACGAACGCCACCAGCAAACAATCCTAATGGTTTAAAATTTCCTGCATCAATTGCATCTCTGAATTCTTTTAATCTTCCGCTTCCTGTATTCTCAATTCCCCAGCGAAATAATTCACCACCCCTTGTATTGTATGAAACTTCCAGATCGCTCCAACTGCTGTTTACATCCCAGATAGCATGTTCCTGTCGTTGATAAATATAAGATTGCAACGGCGTTCTGTTTGCCGGCATATAGGTTTGCAATGGAATAGGAATATTATTTCTGAAATAATCCATCGCTGTATAAACCATTCCGCCACACAAACCACCCCAGCGAATAATATCTTCACCTCTAAACCCATTGATGAAACGAAAAGCATGTGTTTCCGGAACAAACCGTGTGATACGTCTCCCATCATTTGTCCACTTCAATAAATGCCATTTTTGTTCAACAGTATTATTTTCCCTGTTGAAAGCAACAACTGCATTTTCTTTATTGCGCCGTTCATGCAAATGAAGATAAACGTTGGTTTTATTTTGAATGTTATAAAAACCATCAGGCGTATCAAACAACTTCCACAGTTGCTTATCACTACCATCAGCAGGTTCCATTACCGGCACAAGATTGTGGGTGAGAAACAATCCACTTTCTGACTGTATTTTGTAATAACCATCGCCGGCAGGAATAAATTTCCACCATTGCTGATTGGGCCTGTCTAAGTATGAATTTAAAAATACAGGCGAATGACTTGCAGGAACTTCATCACGAATGGTGAGATAACGATAATCTCTTGCCGAACGAATAAGAAATGCACCGTTCAGGATGAAGATCTCATCAGCGGTTGCAAGTCTTCCGTTGAATGTAGCTGTTGGTTGTTGTGCTACATAAACAGGTTCCTCTTTCTTCGGCGTTTTTGTAAACAGTTCTGATGGATTGGGCTTAACCGGTTTCTTGCTGTCAAAATATTTTCCATCCACATCAAAGCCGATCGTCCACTTATCACTGGCAAAGAAAGCGCCGTACATCATCTTTATTTGCGGCGTATCGCTTGCTTTCTTTACTTTAAATGTGATATGATTACCTTCCTGTTTTACCATACCACTTTGCTTCAACGCATTGAGCATGCGCTCTGCTTCAGCATCTGCTTTTTGTGCTTTTACTGAAAATGTTGAGCAAACAATTACAAGTAAACAAGAGATACACTTCATCATTGCAGTTGATTTTACTGTTTAATAAATTCAACTCTCCGGTTCTTTGCTTTTCCTTCAGGCGTTGTGTTGGCAGCCACAGGCACTGTTGCTCCTTTTCCTTCTGTTGATATACGATCTTCATCAATACCAAAATTGTTGATGAGATAACTGCTGACAGCTTCTGCCCTGCGTTTTGACAAAGAAAGATTATCAGCAGGTTTACCATCAGCATCGGTATGACCAACAATTTTAATTTTCAATGTTGGGTTTGCTTTCAATGCTTCACCAATTTGGTTGATGATGACGAATGATTCTTTTTTAATAATGTCTTTGTTTACATCAAACAGAATTTCATTGGTAGATGCTTTGCCTTTTTCAAGCAGATCTTTTACCAATAAACTTCTTGCGTCCACATCACCCGATGCAATACGCAGGTTGCTCACAAACAAACCAATTTCAGAAGCAGGTATCACTGTTCCGTTGCAGATATAAAATGTATTACGGAGATCAGCTGTTAAAGCCGTTGGCAGATCAATGATCTTTGTTTTATCGAGATACACACGCACTCTTGCTTTGTTCACCGCAATACTTACATGCAGAATTTTATTAGTGTAGGACAGTATTGGGAAATCATTCTTTGTTCCGGTAGGATCTTTAAATCCATATTCGATCAGTTTCTCATTCGCATCGCTGTAATGCCAGATGGTGGTGTAAAATTTATCACGGTAAAACAGATCTTCTTTCAGAATATTCTTTACCGGAGTAAATCCAAATTGAATGAACGGCGTATTACGTTCGCCTTGCTTCATTAAAAAAAGATCGAACTCAATGGTGCAGTTTTCCGGTAATGGTTTGTTGAGAACAGGATGCACAACAGAACCATGCGCTACTTCCAGCCACTTCCCATCTTTTCCATCAATGGTTGAAATACGACCACTGCCGTTGGTATTCCACTTTGCAGGAAAATCGCCCTCTGCATCCTTCTCAAACTTATCTTCAAACAACACTTTACCACCAGGTACAAAATCAGAAAATGCTTTGCTGCCCGCCGGTGTGGTTGTATCGCCTTTTGCAGATGAACTTTTTTTATCGCTTGTTTTCTCGTCTTTCTTTGTGGTGCCTTTTTTAATTCCTTCTTCTGTTTTATCAAGGCCTTTGTCGATAGCTTCATCCACTTTTCGGTTGACACGGTCGTTTACTTTCCGTTTAACACGATCGCCAAGCGTTTGGCTTGTAGCAGAAGTTGCAGCAAATAAGAGCAGAAACAAGAACGATAAAATAGATACTGCAGTTGATCCGGTTTTCATTGTTTACAATTTGCTGTAAAGTTGAAAAATGATCAGGGGGAAATCAATTACCCTTTTGTGTAAGGAGTTATACTAATCGATCTTTACGATCTTATGTTGCAAAGCTTTAGCAACAGCTTCTGTACCGCAGCTCACATGCAGTTTGCTATAGATATTACGCAGGTGTTTTTTTACCGTATCAACCACAATGTTACTTTTTGCTGCGATCATTTTATACGAATTGCCCTGTACCAGCATTTCCAGTATTTCTTTTTCCCGGTCGCTTAAATTAAACGGATCACCTGAAGGAAGATTTTGCTTGCGAAAATGTTGAAATACTTTTTGTGCTACGAATGGACTCATGGGCGCACCGCCCAGCATCACTTCCGATAATGATTGAATAAGTTGAACCGGTGAAGTGTTCTTCAACAAATAACCATCAGCACCGGCGCAGATCGAATCAAATATCCGGTTATCATCATCAAACACTGTATGCATCACCACTTTAACATGTGGAAATTGTTGCTTAATGTGTTTCACACCATCAATCCCACTCATGCCCGGCATATCAATATCCATGACCACAAGGTCGGCACCGCTGTTCTCCACTTCTTCAGCAGCATGCATGCAATCGGGAAATGCACCAACCACTGTAAAATTCACTTCATCATTCAACAGCATTTCAAGCGATTGACGTAAACGGGCGTTATCCTCAAATATCAACAGACTATAAGCCATAATGCAAATTATAGATGAACAAGCAAAACAACAACTACTCATTTGGGTACTACACTAAAGGCATATCCAAAACAACGGATGTGCCTTTACCCGGCTCTGATTCAATTTTTAATACAGCTCCAAGCAGAGCAGATCTTTGTTGCATGTTACGCAAGCCATTCCCCTCTTTTAATTCATTCATATCAAAACCACAACCATCATCCTTCACCAGCACATGCATATGATGTTGACTGATGAGCACTTCCACTTTTGCATTTGTGGCTTTTGAATACTTTACCAGGTTGTTGACAGCTTCTTTAAAGATAAGATAGAGATCACGGCGTTGATCCATTTCCAGTTTCACTTCTGCTGCATCGGCAGGAAAGTTCATTTCATAACTGATGTTCTTTCCATCCATCATATCGGCTGCATAACGTTTCATGCGCACAAAAAGATTATTCAATTCGTCGTAACGTGGATTGATGTTCCAGACAATATCACTCAGGCTTTCACTTACATGCTGTATATCATCGGCCGCTTTGCCTAAATATTCTTTTGCTTTGGCAGGATCGTCAACGTTTCGCTTTGCAAGCTCTGTTAATATATTAATGTTACTTAATGAAGCGCCAATATCATCATGAAGATTTCGGGAAATAGAATTACGCATTTCCTGTAAATGCACCTGTTCTTCCAGTTTCTTTTTGATCTCGAAACGATTGAATAAAACCACGGCAAGCACTAACAATAACAAAGCACCTGCTATTAAAAGATTACGCAATTGCTTTTGTGCCTGTATCTGTTTATCCTGTAACTGCTTCTCCTGTTGAGCAAGCTTCAATTGTTGCTGGTTATTTTTTGCCAGCAGTATTTGTTTCTCGATCTCCTTATCTTTTTCTTTTAACCGCAGATCCTGTAACTCCTGTTGCTGCATCAGTAAACTGATCTCACTTTCTTTTTGCTTTGCCAGTGAAAGATTTCCAGCGATCAATGCTTTTTGTTTTTCTATTTCCAACTGACGGATACGTTGTTCTGTTTTCAACCGCTCTATTTCAATGTCTTTCTTTTCCGTTTCGTATTTTGTTTCAATGTCAGCTATTTTACTGTTTGTTTCCATTGAGACAAGACTATCCCTGTAAAGAATATGTTTTTTATAATCGTTCAATGCATTTGCATAATCCTTGTGATTGTTGTAAAAAGCCGAACGGAAATAATAAGCATCACGAATGTTACCCCTTGAATTAATCTTTGTTGAAAGCGTAATGGCTTTGGTGTAAAACATGACGGAGCCTGCACTATCGTTCACTTCTTTTGTACTGGAAAGAATGGCGGCAGAAATATACCTACGTGAAAGCATGATATCGTCGCCGGTTTGTTCAAGAATGGCAATGGCTTTCTTTTCATAATCCAATGCTTCATTATTTTTCCGTTGACGATTCATTAACAACACCATGCTGGTGTAAGCATGTGCCAGTTTATTTTTTGAACCACTTAACCCGGCATACTTCAAACCTAACTCACCAAAGTGTTGTGCCTGTTGAAAAGAATCTGCAAAGAGGTAAATCTGTGAAAGATTATTATAAGTTGTTGACAGTTCAGTATAATCGCCAAGCCGTTCCCGAATCTTTACAGCACGTTTGGCAAACGCAATCGCTTCCTGTTTCTTACCTAATTCATAATAAAGCCCTGCAATATTATTCAGCACTTGTGCAATACCATCATCGTCTCCCAACTTCTCATACAAGGCCAGCGATTTTGTTTGCCACTGCATTTGGTTTTCAAAATCACCTAACTCCATATACGCCTGCCCAAGACTGTTATATACGGATGCGGTGTTAGATGATTGCTCCACTTCATACGCCGCCTTTAACGACTTTTCATAAAACGCAACAGCCTCTTTATGCTTTGAAAAATAACTGGCATGCAACCCCAACTGATGATAGGTAGCAGCCAGCAAAGGCCCGTCCTGTAACTGCAATGCAATCTGCAGCGCCAAAGAATCGTACCTGTTCACTTCTTTGGTTTCTGATTGTTTGAACAACAACTCGGCAGCTTTTAATAACGCATACCCTTCACCACGTTCAAACTTTAGCCTGCGACTTTGTTCAATGGCTTTGGCATTTATTTTTAAAGCTGAATCGATGCGTCCAACCGCAGCCAGTTCATCAGCAAGTGCAATTAAGGAGTAAACAGAAATAGTATCTCTCGTCGCATTTTTCTGGGCATACAATTCATCTGCCTGCAAAAGCAATAACAACATCAGCAGATACAAGCCCGGGTTGCGGAGGAGCATAAACGATTATTTATTCCGAAAGTTAAAACATTGCATTGGCAGTTTATAGTACTGCTTTGGGTACCTTGTTTTTGTAACTTTGTAGTATGCAGGAGCAAGTAAACAGGCTGGTTTTATTTGATGGCGTTTGTAACTTCTGTAATTTCTGGATAAAGTTTGCACTGAAAAGAGACAGTAAAGGAAAGCTGAAGTTTGGTTCGCTGCAAGGCGAAACGGCTCAGCAACTGTTACCAAAATTTGGTATTGATCCTTCAATCATTACTTCTGTTATTTTTATTGAAGATGGAATAGCCTATCGTGAATCAACGGCTGCATTGAAAGTGAGCAGGCATTTAGATGGAGGCTGGAAATTATTATATGCACTCATTATCATCCCCACATTCATCAGGGATTTTGTTTATAAATGGATCGGGAGAAATCGTTACAAATGGTTTGGCAAACAGGAAAGCTGTATGTTGCCAACAGCAGAACAACGCTCAAAATTTGTTGATTAAAGAAGCCGTATCGAAATAACGATACGGCCTCTTTTTGGATGATTATCATAGCAGCAACTCTCAAAGAACCCTTGTTACCTTTGAGGCTGGTTTCAATGCTGTCTGGTGGTTTTACAAATCATATGCATTTAATTTATTCCAATGATCTTTCCTGTTTTAATTGCACCATTAATACTTACCTTATAAAAGACCGTACCATTGAATTTGAGACCGGTATTCGGAACAACAAATTGTTCATGAGCTTTTACCTGTTGCTCAATGATGTGAATTCTTGCACCAGTCATTGTAAAATATTCAATGGTCATTTTTCCAGCCGTTGGCGACTGAACACTTAAGCTGAACGTTCCATTATGAGGATTAGGGAACGCACCCACTTCAAGTTTGGTCGTTAATAGATTCGTTTCTAAGCTTACAACAGGCATCTCACTATTTGTGTAAGAAGATTGTTTAATTCCACCTCCAATTACAATTACACTGTTTGCGCCTACTGCTTGCGTTGGCAATGCTGCGTCACTTGCTCCTGGTTGATTATCGTAGTAAACAGCACCATTGTTTTTGTTATAGATCTTCATTCTAATTTTATCTACACCTGTTCCGTCTAGTTGTCCGTCAACAATGGTCATTGTAAATGCAACGCCACTTTGTCCACCGGTTATTTTACCAGTGCCTTTGAATTGCGCCGTTGAATTATTGATAGCGAGGTATTCAAAATTCAGCGCATTGAATTCAAATGAACCTACTTTGAACTCAAACTGCGTTTCACCTTTTGGATACGTTGAGTTTTTGAAATAGTTCATTGCAAAACCATAGCTGGCTTTACCAATTGCGGTTGGATTTGATTGCAATGCACCTGCAGGTGAATTAAAATAACCGCCACCATAAGTATAACCACCATTCGGATCATAGATCACAACAATGGCTTCAAGGTCGCCGGCAGTTGTTGCATAATGTGTAACCCCGTTTTGATCCGTTACTTCCATCCTCAATTTATACACACCCGGTGTCGTGAATTTATAACTGCCCGTAACGGTTCCATTTTTATTTCCTGCCGGTTCAGTTACTGTAGCCTTTGCCACTGTAGATTCATCAATGATCCATTTGGCCGTATGCCTGTTACCTGGTTTATCCCAGAATTCACCAAGGAAGCTAACTGTTGAACCTACTTTAAATGCCTGTCCGCTGTGTGGTTTTTTAATATCATGTGCAACATGTATTTCAATTGTTTCAATATCGGTATTACCTGAAGGATCGGTCGCTGTTATTGTAACCGTATAAACTCTTCCGGAGCCAGCCGCTGATCTTTCTGCTCTTAATTGCAACTGAGAAACATACTGGCCTCCTGAACCCGCAACATTATTCAATACAATATAATCCGGATCTGTATCGCCATCACCTACTCCATTCACCGGTTCATTACTTCCTACAGTTACGGTAGTTGTAATTGCACAATTATCAGTTGCAGTATAGTTGATCGTCACATCACGCATGCTATGATTGGGTGGCGATAACACATAAGTGCTGGATGTTTTACTTGAGATAACAGGAGGTTGATTATCTACCACTGTTATTGTTTGAGAGCATGTAACAAAGTTGCCAGCCGGATCAGTTGCTTTCCAGGTAATGGTTGTATTACCTGCAGGATAATTATCAGTTAACAGTTTGCCATCACTCCGTGTGCCTTCTACAGTTGCGCTGCAATTATCAGTTGCTGTTGCAGTTCCTGCATTTACAGCATCGGAAGTTGCATAACATACTCCTGCACTCATATCCACTGATTTGGATGGAGGGCAATAATTAATAACAGGGTTTTGATTATCTACCACTGTTATATCAAACGTACAAGTTGCCCCGGTTTCTGTTGATGTAACTGTTACTGTTGTTGTACCAACAGGGAATGTTGAACCTGGTGCATGACTATATGTAATTGTACTACCGCAATCACCTGATGTTGTAGCTGCCGGGTATGTTACCACTGCCCCACATGTGCCTGTAGCAGCATTAACAGTAATATTTGATGGACATTGAATTTCGCATTGAGAATAACGAATTGTATAATAATCATCACTCGCTAAACTTCTGTCGATAGATGAATAAACATTATTATCCCCATCTAACCCAATGCGATCAACTCCGTTTGGTAAAATGGTATAGGTTTTTTCCCATGCAAGTGTCCCGCCGCTATTAATCCTCATCGTTGTAAGACCGTAACGATCAAAGCAAAGATCTTGTCTGCCGCATCTGCTTACACCATATATATTGTTAGAAGCATCAACAGCTAAATCGCCAAAATCCTCAGGATGGGTCCATAACAAGCTACCTGAAGCGTTAAACTTTTTGGTATATCCATTAATACACACTATAATATTGTTTCCATTATCAGTTATGACCGGTCCCGGTGAGAAAAAATTTATTACTTCCTCAATAACCCATAATTGGAATCCGGAGAAAGTATATTTAATTAAAAGGCCTTTCCCTTCACCACCCGATCCTTGCACATCACCACCCTCCTTACTGCTTCCAATTACAATAACATTTCCTGCAGGATCTAATTTCACGCCTCCGATAACAGCAAAATCATTTTTATATGCAGGATTCGGATTACTGTAACGTTGCACCCATATTTCATTACCTGCAGGATCATACTTTACTGTAGCTATATCCATATAGCCATTTAACTGGCTCGTACCAGTTACATAAACATATCCAAAAGCATCAATGACCATTGCTTTTGCTTCATCAAAGCCACTACCTGGTGTGGATCCATTGTAACGTTTTAACCAAAGACGATTACCGGTTGCGCCATCATACTTTATTGTAGCGTAATCATAAGTGGAAGAATCAACAGGATCAGTAAGGTAATAAAGAGTACCTGTAACATATGGATTTCCATTACCATCAACAACTATTGATCGTGGATATCCATGTTGAGGAACATCATTTTCACCATCTGAATATATATTGTTCCACTGTAGAACACCATTGGAATTCAGCTTAGCAACACAAAAACGTCTGTTTGATCCAAAAAAAGAGGGGTTTGAACCAGAAGTAGATGTTATACCAGCAATATAAACATTGCCGGAAGCATCCAAAGTCATTGCGGAAGCAACTTTAAGCGTTGGGTTAAAGAACCTCCACACCTCAGCACCATCTTTATTATGCTTTATTGTTAAAGTACCAAAAGCGTCAAAAGCCTGCGAATAGACACTGCTCACCAAGTAGGTATTTCCATTCGCATCTACTGCCTGGTCTCTTAATTCTCCAATATGGGAGAATACCCATGTTTCCTGCACCTGCGAATAAGAAAAAACAGAAATCAATACGATAGAAATTGACAATAGGATCTTTCTCATAATAACAGTTTATAGAATGAACAATGGCTTTGAATATTCAATTAAGTTTTACCAATTTTAATTCTTTATGCTGTTTGCCCTGTATCACTTTTACATAATACACCCCGGCTTTGTACAGATCACCCAAGCGAATGATCGATTCATTTGAAACATTATTCTTTACTTCCACCAACCGGCCATTCAGATCATATACCTGCAGTATAATTCGTTCATTGACATCATTACTATTTACAAGAACATTAAAATAACTGCTTGCAGGGTTGGGATAAACAGAAGCGGTTAACTCATCAACAAGTTTTATAGATAACCGCTCGTTTTCTAGTTCATCACTTCCTGATTTCGCTGTTATGATACTGCCATTAGAGCCGCTGATAACAACAATACTATTTGCACCAACAGGCTGTGTTGGAGATGCAGCATCACTTGCACCGGGTTGATTATCGTAATAAACCTGGCCCGTATTCCGGTTAAATACTTTCATTCTTATTTTGTCAACACCGGTCCCATCCAATGCACCATCTATCACTGTCATGATAAAACCTATTCCACTTTGTCCACCGATGATTTTACCGGTGCCCTTGAACTGTGCTTTGGCATTTGAAATAGCGAGGTAATCAAAGTTCAATGCGTTGAATTCAAAATCACCTACTTTAAAATCAAACTGTGTTTCACCTTTTGGCAATGCCCCATTTTTATAATTCACAGTAAAACCATAAGTAGCTTCGCCTGTTGCAGATGGCGTTTTTATTAAAGCTCCTTGTGGAGATGTAAACTTGCCTCCGCCATACGTATAACCACCGTTTGGATCATACACAACCAGGATGGCATCAAGATTTTCATTGGTGTTGCTGTAACCGGTTACTCCATATTGATCCGTTACATTCATGCGTAGTTTATAAACACCGGCAGCAGTGAATTTATAAGAACCAGCTACTGCTCCATTATTTATTCCGGATGGTTCTGTAACAATACCACCGATGGTTTTATCATCAATTAACCATTTAGCTGTATGTGTTTTACCGGGAACATCCCAGAACTCTCCTGTTAAACTCACTGTTGTACCAATTTTTACTGATGCACCACTTGCAGGTGTAATGATGTTGTGTGAAACAATAACATCAGTATTAGCAGAGCTTTCATTACCTGCAGCATCTGTACAGGTAACCGTGATGGTATAGATTCGTTTAACTCCACGCTTAGGAATTTCTGCACGGAGGTTCACTGTATTATTTCCTGTGATCTCCCAATCTGGACCAATATTGTCTCCTGCAAACTCACCTTGCTTAATAGCAACAGCAGTGATCTTGCATGTAGTACCCGGACAATTATCAGTTGAAGTGGTGCTTACAGTTACAGGTTTCATTTTACGGTCAGATGGCCAGATAGCTTGTGGTGTTGGCACAACAGCTGTAATAATTGGCGGCAGATTATCTACTACCAACACATTAGCATTGCAGGTAGAAACATTGTTATTATTATCCGTTACGGTAAGTGTAACCTGGTTATTGCCTTTGTTGCTGCAATCAAAAGATGTTTTACTCAACACAAGACTTTTAATTCCACATGCATCAGTAGAACCATCATCAACCTGCGCAGAAGTAATGCTCACATTTCCGGTTGCATCAAGATAAACAGTGATGTTCTTGCATTTTGCAACAGGTGGCACTTTATCTTCAACTGTAACAGTGGCTGTGCAGCTTGCAGTATTGCCATGAATATCCGTTACAGTTAATGTTACAGTATTGATTGCCGGATCACTGCAACTGAAACTTGTTTTACTTAACACTCTTGATTGAATACCGCACCCATCTGTAGAACCGTTATCAACCTGGGCTGCTGTAAGTGTACCGTTTCCTGACGCATCCAATTGCACGGTAACATTTTTACATCTTGCTACTGGCGGATCCTTATCTTCAACTGTGATGTTGAAAGAACAGGTTTGTGTAGTGATGTCTGTATAGGTATAAGTAACTTTTGTTGTTCCCTTTTGAAATTGTTTTCCTGCTACACCGCCCTCACCTTCTACTACTGAACCATTATATTCTAATTTGTGCTGAACATTTGCATATAACGTACTTGTAGACATGATGGCGTTGATACCATTTACTGTTGCGTAACATTTTCCTGCATCAACATTGTAAGGATTTTGAGGCGATGGGCATGTCATACGCACATCGCTGCCATCATAAGCTGCAATTGTTCCATAACCAAATCCGTTAATCACATATCCTGATAAATATATTCGTCTGTTACGATAGATAGCATCAACAGCAAGTGCAGTAAGGTTCAAATCTGTAGTTACATAGCCATTAGTACCAAATGATGGATCCGGAGTTCCATTTGTTCCAAAGCGGGCCAATTGAAACACTGAGTTACCGCCAATAGCAATAATTTTATTGTCGGGCTGTATAACTAATTTCCTTGCTGACATTTCTGGTGAAAAGTCTAAATCTAAGCTGCCATCTGTATTGAGACGTTTGATAACACTATTATTTAAATAGATGATCTCAGAATTTCCATCAGTAAGCAATGACCGTACAACAGCATTCGTTTTTACATAAGGAAAACTTGTTTCCCTTGATCCGTTTTCTTTGAACTTGGAAATGTAAGAGCCTTCTGCTTCAATAGTAGACCCATCTTGCTGTACATATGCATAATACCCATCTTCCCATAAAATAATGTTGTTATTAGCATCAGTTACAACCTTTCTTCCTTCATAATTATAACTTGAATTTTCAACCAATATTCTAAATCCTCCATTGAAAAAGGTTTCATCAAAGCTTCCATCACTATTCAGCCTGGCGATGTATGTTCGGTTTTTATCTGTAGACATTGTTCCTCTTACATAGCCTGTAACAACAACTCGATTGTTTTTATCAACAGTTATATCATTCAGTCTAACGGCGAAATATCCTAAGACAGACAGCTCTGCAAGGATACCGGCTGTTGCACCATCTGCACTAATTATCCAAATCCTGTTTAAAGAAACAGGATTACCACCAAGAACCTGTGCGCTTTCGGTAGCAACAATTCGTCCATCACTTAATACTGCAAAAGATGTAAACCACTGATGGTATTCATCACTTGTAAAAAACCTTCTTGCCCCGTTGTACCCATATGTAAGGTCAGCCGTGCCATCTGCATTATATCTTCTGAAAATGCTGTACGTGTAAGACTCTGTAGCCCCGTTTGGATAAGTACGCACTGCCAACTCACCTTCTGTAACAAGAAACTTCCCCCCTGACAATGGAAAGATGCGTTCAAAAATTGATCGTTCTGTAGAAACACTAATACCAAAACTCCCAAATGCTTTATCTAAGGCACCGGGTTGTGCGTTTATTGTTAAGCAAAAAAAAGTAAGTACTGCAACGAGTAAATATCTCAGTTTCATAATGTAGGTTTTGTTATATAAAAAATTCGTCATCGTTTTATTTCGTCCAGCATCCACCAATCGCCTTGCCTGATAAAACACCATTTTGCAATGAACTCCTTACTCCTATCAATTGTGTCAATTCCATTCATCGTTTCCTTTATATGATACCTGATCAATGACCAGAACATATCGGGTTTATTATTCTTACCGGGCTGCACATCTATTATGGCGAGTTCTCTTATGATAGGGGTTATAATTGTTGACTTGCCTGATTCTCCCATTGCTATCTCTGCCTCTATTTTTTTAAAACAAGAAAAAGAACATTGTTTTTGTAATGATTCCATATTTCCACCTGCTTTTGCCTTATGCACCAGGTGAAAAATGATGCGTGCCTGCTCTGCCATACTTCCATGATCCCATATCCTATCTTTTTGCACCAGATGGCTCAACCTTGCACCTGCAATTGATATTTTTAAACTTGTCCAGGATATTTTCATTATCCGCTCAAATTAGAAATCATAAAAGGCGAAATGAGCAGCAGCTCATGTTCGGCAGGATTGTTTTCATTATCGGAAACCCTGCTTTAGAAAGATTTCAGTGCTTTTAAACCGTGAATGGGGGTGAAGTGGCTTTGAACGGCTGATCCTGCATTATAAAAGGCGGCCAATTTCAAAAAGGGTAAATGGCAGTATAAAATTCTTAAAACAACGAATTAACTTTAAGGACATGATGCAAAGGCTGATCATTTCATTTCTTTCTGTCATTGCTGTACTCAACAGTTTTTGTCAACCTTATGAGGAAAAAGATTTTACCCGTTATACAAAACTTGATGGGTTATCTCATAATAGTGTGACAGGCATTGTGCAGGATTCATCAGGCTATATCTGGATAAGTACAAAAAAAGGACTTAACCGTTTCGACGGAAGGTCATTCAGTAATTTTTTTAAAAGCTCGGAGAATTTTCGATTACCGGAAAACGATATTCTAAACCTGGCAAGACAAAACTATGAAATACTCGGCTCTACAGCAGTAGGTGCTTTTTCATACAATACACTTACAAGAAAACTAAGTTCATTTACTGTACCGGCCGATTCCAATATCTTTTTCTGGTCGAACCAGGTATGGCAAACAGTAAGAGATCGTAACGGCAATTACGTTCTATCAACAAAAACAGGTTTGTACATTTTTAATGACCAAGGTAAACTCATTTCGAAGTACGATCATTTTTCTCCGCAGGATGCTGGTACCAAAGAATTATGGTTTGGTAATTGGCTGGCGCAGTTGAGTGATGGAAGGATATTCCAGGAAAACAATTTAGCCGGCTCGTTCTATAATTACAAGACAAAAAAAATTGAAGCTCATTCGTTCAGGAATCAACCTGATCTTAAGCGGTTGGTGAATTTTAAAATTGACGAGGAACGAATTTCTTTTTATGGTGGAAACGATCAGTTGATTACTCCGGCTTCAACAAAAGATGCGCTTGAAATATATAATCTTATATCAGGGCATTATGCATCATACCCAATACCAAAGCATATAATTCCTGATCTTGATTGGTACAGCAAACTCATTTTTATTAATGACAGTATTGCCGCTCTTACAAGTAAAGTTGGTGGATTCTACCTGCTTCATTCTTCAGTAAAGAATAAAAACTGGAATTGCGATGGGCTTAAATATTTTGCAAGTAAGTATTGCACCTCGGTTTTCGCTGATAAAGACGGCCGTTTATGGATCGGTACAAATGACGGGCTTTACAAGCAAAATATCAGGAACACATTTTTTGATGATGAGGATCTTTCTCAACAACTTCCAACTATTGTAAACACCGGCATTCAAAGTGTTTTTATTTCGCAGGATAAAATATTCGCAGGTTTAAGAAACGAAGGTGGACTAGTGGTATTAAATGGTGAAAACAAAAAAATAGAACGCATTGTTGATCTCTCAAGTCATGGAAGCGGAAGTAATAGCCTGAACTTTATTTTCCAATTCAATAAAGACACGCTATGGTTGGGAACTGCAAAAGGTATTCTTTGGTTCAACAAAAATAATTATACACATGGCCTATTAAAAATACCCGGTCAACCTGAATGGTTTTACAACACCAAAACAAGAAGCTTTTTAAAAGATTCCGAAGGTGATCTGTGGTTATCGTTCGGCAAGCTGAATAGTCTTCTATTATACAAACATTCGGAGAACAGATTTTACGATTACTCAAACAGTGCATTACTGAAGATTACTTTTTGTTTTAGCATGGAGGAAGATAAAAGCAGGAATGTATGGATTGCAGGCGACGGTCTTTGCCGCTGGAACCGGAAAAAAAATATCATTGATACACTGATACCTTATCCCACAGTTATTAAAACAGTCACCAATTACATGCGGTTGCTCGATTGTGATGATGATAATAATTTATGGCTAGCTTCTTATGACAATGAAATTATTCAATACAACTGTAACGAAAACAAAATGTATTTGCGGGTTGCAGAGAACAGTATGATCGATGGGCATTCTGTTACCAGTTCAGATATTATTAACGATCACATCTGGCTGGGTATGGCAAATGGCATTTCTGCTTTTAATATAAAAGATCATTCCATTAAGCAATTCAATTATTCCGACGGGTTGCCTTCTGCAGTTGTTACTTCGCCAAGAAATGGAAGCTTTTATGATGCACAGCGAAATCGTTTTTATTTTGGTGCAGGTAAATACCTGATCTCGTTTGTGCCTGATGCAAGGTTTTCAGAAAAAGTAATTCCCAATTTTTCAGTGGAAGTAATGGGAAACGATCAATCACAAAACAACAAGATCATACTTCCCTATTCAAAGAATAATGTGGAGCTTACTTTAAATGCCATCAATTTCACCGACCCAGAAGAAAACCGTTTTGCTTATCGATTACTGGGTGAAAAAAATGAGACCTGGTATGAGTTAAATACAAAAAACGTTGTTGTATTAAGCAAATTACCTCCGGGAACTCATCGCATAGAAATGAAAATGTATTCTGTCAACAATCGCTGGCCTGCACAAACTCAAACCATTCAGCTGCAGATCAAACCTCCATTCTGGAGATCACTCTATTTTTTACTTCCAGCTTTCGCTGCTGTCATTTTATTGATTGTGATGATGTATCGTAGAAGAGTAAATCAAATAAACAGGCAGGCAAATATCGATAAGCAACTTACGCAAACTGAAATGAAGGCATTGCATGCACAAATGAATCCGCACTTCATTTTTAATTGCCTCAACAGTATCCGTGAAATGATTTTAAATAATGAAAACGAACAAGCCTCTCTCTATTTAAGCAAGTTTGCAAGGCTTATCCGCATCACTTTAAATCATTCATCGAAACAATTTGTGAGTTTAGCTGATACTGTAGATTATTTAGAAAGGTATATTGAAATGGAGAGCATCAGAAACAATCAATTTACTTATAAGATAGATGTAGCAAAAGACCTGAATACAAACGACATCATGGTTCCTCCAATGCTTATACAGCCGTTTATTGAAAATGCGATCTGGCATGGCTCTGCACAAAAAGGGGACATGAACATCCACATAAGCTTTAAACAGGAGGGGAACCAATTGATCTGTATTGTTGAAGATGATGGAATTGGAATTGAAGAATCATTGAAAAGGAAAAAAGACATTGCACATGAACCGTCTGTAGGAATTGATAATATTAAACAACGCATTGCATTACTAAATGAAAAATACAATCTGCACAGTGCTATTCAAATACAGGACAAATTAACTTTATCACAGGCAAACGAAACAGGAACAATTGTAACGCTTCGTTTACCTATAAAAACAAATGAACACCTATGGACCTGAAAGCAGTTTTAATTGACGATGAGCCACGTGGCTTAAGCTCAATGCAAAAATTATTGCAGATCAATTGCCCCGACGTTATTGTCAGTGGAAGTTTCACCGATGCCAACGAGGCCATTGAACACATAAGAGCTTTGAACCCAGATCTTATTTTCCTTGATATTGCAATGCCTGTTAAAAGTGGCTTTGAATTACTCAACGAATTAAAGGGCGAAAATTTTGAAGTGATCTTTGTTACAGCACATAACCAGTATATGGTGGAGGCATTCCATTTCAGCGCCATTGATTATTTATTAAAACCGGTAGAAGATAATTTACTGATCGATGCGGTTGAAAGAGCTAAACGAAGAATTGAAAAGAACTCCGGCAACAAAAACATTGAAACGTTTCTTCATAATCTTACCCAAAAACAATCGCCACAAAAGATGAGGCTTTGCATACCCTCGCTGAAAGGTTTCCAGGTAATTGAACTTGATGAAATTTTGTATGCTGAATCGTCGGGCAATTATACCAACCTGTATTTTTCAAACAGCAAAATGGTGTGCACATCAAAACCAATGCATGAATATGAAAAATTATTAGAGGACGCAGGTTTTGTACGTATTCATAAATCAGTTCTTGTGAACCTGAAACATGTAAAAGAATATTTTCGTGGTGAAGGAGGATCAGTTATTCTATCCAATGGACACGAGTTGGAAGTGTCCAGGAGAAAAAAAGATCTGTTGATCGAAAAAATGAAAGAGTATTATAAATTCTAATTGTCTATGTCAAATTCACCTTTCATATAAAATACACATTCACCGCCCATCATTACACGTTCGGCGCTTTTCTGTTCGCAAATAAGATCACCGCCACGCCTGCTTAATTGTTTTGCATTCATTTTCTTTTTATCCAGTTTTTCACTCCAGAAAGGAATCAGTTGTGAATGAGCCGAACCTGTTACCGGATCTTCATCAATACCTGCAGATGGTGCAAAAAAACGGGAGACAAAATCAACTGTATCTCCTTTTGCAGTAAGGATCACCATCTCCCCTGTTTTCTTCAAGGCAGTAAAATCAGGTTTTGCATTTACCAGTTCTTCTTCTGTTGCTACTTCAATTAATAAGTCACGGTATCTGTAGGCGCCAAGTATTTCCTTTACACCCAGTATTTCTGCCATGCCATCGGGATAATCACTGATGCGTTCAGGTTTCCACGAAGGAAAATCCATTTCATAGTTTGATCCGTTCTTTTCTACTTTCAACAGCCCACTCTTTGAACTAAAAGTGATCGACGGTTTTGAATAATTTAACTGAGTATATAAAACAAATGCACTTGCCAATGTAGCATGACCGCATAAATTGATCTCAATCTCCGGCGTAAACCAACGGATATCATAATCGGTTCCTTCTTTTTGCGAAGGCACAAAGAATACTGTTTCAGCAAGATTATTTTCCATGGCAAGTTTCTGCATCAATTCATCATCGATCCATTTTTCCAATGGAACAACTGCGGCAGGGTTACCTTTAAACAATGTTGATGTAAATGCATCCACCTGGTATAAACTCAGTTTCATCTTTTCGAATTTTGAATGAAGTTAAGAAAGGAATGTAAACGATCTGCTTACACAAACATGTGATTCTATATTTCTTGCAAATGCTTAATAAAATTTTGGTAAGGCCAGCTTATAGCGAACAACAACAATACGAAACGCCACAATAAATAAAATAGAAATGATGGTGGCAAGATGCGAGAGCATATCTACACGCAACAATAACAAATATAATAATCCGCCGAGAATAGAAACAGATGCATAGATCTCTTTACGGAAAACCAACGGTACATTGTTAAGTAATACATCTCTGGTTACTCCGCCAAACGATCCGGTAATGGTACCCAACGCCACACATATACCCGGACTAAACTGCAGTTGCAATCCTTTCTCTACACCAATAAGTGTAAACAACCCAAGACCAAATGCATCAAAAAGAAATAACGTAATGGAAAACCTTTTCAGAAATTTATCAAACAACATGGTAACAATGGCCGCTGCAATAATAACCAGAGTTGTAGTACCATTGCGCAACCAAGCCACTGGTGTGTCACCAATCAACACATCACGCAATGTACCACCGCCAATGGCTGTTACAAACGATAAAATGATGACACCAAAGGGATCGAGTTTTTTCTCCATTGCAGAGAACGCTCCGGATACGGCGAAGGCAAAAGTTCCGAGTATGTCAATGATAGAGAGGAAAGACATTGTAGTGAATAGTCAATAGTGAATGGTGAAAACTAAAATACTTAAAGAGTTTAATGAAGTGAAACAATTTAATAACAACGGATCCAAATTCACCATTCACCTTTCCTTATTCCGCCATCATTTCCTGCAACACAGTCATGATCTCTTCAACGTTAGGTTTGCTGAAGTAATCACCATCGCTGCCGTAAGAAGGTCGATGTGCTTTTCCTGTAATGGTACGTGGCGCAACATCGAGATAACGATAACCGCCTTGTTCCTCCATTACTTTATTGAACATATAACCCGCAGCCCCGCCGGGTACATCTTCATCAATAAAAACAATGCGGTTTGTTTTCTTAAGCGATTCAAGAATTACATGATTCACATCAAAAGGCAACAACGTTTGCACATCAATAATTTCACAACTGATGTTCATTGCTTCCAGCGTTTGTGCTGCTTCTGCAATAATGCGCAACGTAGAACCATATGAAACAATGGTAATGTCTGTACCTTCTCTGATTACTTCAGGCACTCCCATAGGAACGGTAAAATCTAAAAGATTGACAGGTAATTTTTCTTTTAAACGGTAACCATTCAAACATTCAATAACCAACCCCGGTTCATTACTTGCAAGTAAAGTATTGTACATGCCTGCAGCCTGCACCATGTTTCGTGGCACACAAACATACATACCCCGCAAGCTGTTTACGATCATTCCCATTGGAGAACCGCTATGCCAGATACCTTCTAAACGATGGCCTCTCGAACGAATAATAAGTGGGGCACTTTGTCGGCCTGCAGTACGGAACTGCAGCGTAGCCACATCGTCTGTTAATGGTTGCAGGCCGTAAACAAGATAATCGAGGTATTGAATTTCAGCAATTGGCTTTAATCCACGCATTGCCAAACCGATACCTTGTCCCATGATGGTTAACTCACGAATACCCGTATCAAAAATTCTGTTTTCACCGTATTTCAATTGCAGCCCAGCAAAGCCTTGGTTCACATCTCCGATAAAACCTAAGTCTTCCCCAAATGCAACTACTTTCGGATTCTGTTCAAACAAATAATCGAAGTAACGATTAAGCACCTCGTAACCATTTAAAACTACAGGCTCTTCACTGTACTCAGCTTTTACTTCTGTAACAAGCATTGCACTCCCGGCGCCTTCGTTGTAAAGATGTGAATTATAAAGTGCCTTGTTCACGCTTTGCAAACGGGTGTACAATGTATTTGCGGCAGATTGTTTCAGACCGCTCATTGTTATTCCTTTAAACAAAGTGCTCATAATATCTCTGCGGCTGGGCTCTCTGTTGGTTGCAAGCACCTGTACCACTTCTTCCATTTCATCAGCCTTATTCACTATTGTTGCAACATCACGCAAAGCAGCAATTACTTCCTGCACCTGAACTTTAATCGGCTGCTCATATTCGGCCCATGCTGCATTCTTTTCACTACGAACAAAATTCTTCACTTCCCGTTCAACTTCATTCAGATCATTTTCATCCCATAGATTGTTTTCAATGATCCATTCTTTCATTTTCTTGTTGCAATCCCACTCACGTTCCCACTGTAAACGTTCAGTTGTTTTATAACGCTCATGGCTACCCGAAGTTGAGTGCCCTTGCGGCTGGGTAACCTCTTCTACATGAAACAAAGCCGGAGTATGTGTTTGACGGATCTTTTCAATACCTGCTTCAAACACTTCACACATGCCGGCATAATCCCAGGCCTTTACTTTATAAATTTCAATCCCGTTTGTTCCTTCTTTTTTCTGAAACCCTTTCAACGCTTCTGAAACAGAACCTTTTGTTGTTTGATATTTTTTAGGAACAGAAATTCCATAACCATCATCCCAAACAAAAACAGCTAATGGAATTTGCTGCACAGCTGCAGCATTGATAGTTTCCCAGAAATGACCTTCACTTGTTGATGCATCACCAATTGTAGCAAAACAAACTTCACTACCGTTTTGCGATAAGTCTGTATATTCTTGCAGTACTTCCGATTGCCGAAATAATTTTGAAGCTAAGGCCAACCCTACAGAACGTGGCATTTGCGCTGCAGTTGGTGCCATACCCGATGTAAGGTTTTTTCTATTTACCAGATCGAGCACATTGCCATCTTTATCTACAAATTCTGAAGCAAAATGCGAATTCATTTGCCTGCCTGCACTATGTGGATCATTTGCTATATCCGGATCAGCGTACAATTGAGCAAAGAACTCTTTTATTGTTGCAACACCTGTAGCAAATGCAAAAGTTTGATCACGATAGTAACCACTATAAAAATCACCCTTTCGAAAGAATTTAGCCATCGCTATCTGTGGTATTTCCTTACCATCGCCAAAAATGCCAAACTTGGCTTTTCCCGTAAGTACTTCTTTACGCCCAAGCAAACTGGCTTCACGGCTTATACAAGCCATGCGGTAATCTTGCAATACTTCTTGTTTAAAATTCTCAAAAGAGAGTTCCTGAAGTTGAATGCTATCGTTAGTGGTAGATTCCATTCGGCAAAAATAACAGTTTTGTCCCCACATTAACACTCGTAAGCCCCAATAGGTGAATAAGAATCAGACATCTGTGAAAAACCACCCCATCAGCCTTATTTCCAACCATTAATAAAATTTTAAGAAAGGCAACCCTTAAAGACTATTAACTGTCTCTACTAATACTTACTTTTACGTAAGATAATTTTTTATGAAAAAACATATAGCCATCTTTTGTGCAGCGGCCTTGTTTGCAGTTGCAGGTTTTTCTCAAAACCACGATAACCATAACCATGCTACGGGTACTACAACACCTGCCCCTGCAACAGAAGCAATTAAGTTTCCCGAAACAACACACGACTTTGGGAAAATACCACAAGGCAAACCGGTTACCTACGTTTTTACTTTTGAAAACATTGGTAAGGATTCATTAAAACTCGATAACGTGCAGGCTTCCTGCGGTTGTACTACTCCCGAATGGAATAAAACTGCAGTTGCTCCCGGTACTAAATCAACGATCAAAGTTGGTTACAACGCTGCAGCAGAAGGACAGTTTGAAAAAACAATAACTGTTTACTACAATGGTGGTCAAACTAAAGTTTTGGTGATAAAAGGTATAGTTTGGAAAACTCCCGATCAATCGGCCCCAACAAACCAAGCTTTAAACGTATTTAAACAATAACTCCATAAAGAAACAATACATGAAACATTTAATTATTGCTTTCGTGGCAATCTTCGCTTTTACGGCTGTAAAATCTCAAGCTAAAAAGCCAACCGACATTTTGAAATTTTCAAGCGAAACAGTTGATTTAGGCAAGCCAAAAGTTGGCAATCCCGTTACAGCAACATTTACATTTACAAATACAAGTAAAGAAGATATCGTTATTGAAACAGTAACTCCTGGTTGTGGTTGTACAAAATCTGATTATACTAAAGAACCGATCAAACCTGGAAAAACAGGAACAATTACAGCTACCTACAATGCTGCTACTGTTGGTAACTTTACAAAGCAGGTAAGAGTTAAGTTTTTAGGTATAGATCAGGAGCAGGTTTTAACCATTACAGGTCAGGTACAACAGTAATGACTATTCTTTTTTAGCCTTTGCGATCTATGTTCAGGCTTTATAATTTTTTTCCCGGTAGACGTTTTTCGTTGCCGGGATTTTTTATAGGCTTCATTAGCTAGCGTCGTTATTTCATCCGCTATAACAATACCCTTTTTATTCCTGGCATAACTTGAAAGTCTTTAACAGCTATTCGCAGCGTTCTCACCTCAATAAAGTACAGCACAAAATTTCAAATTAAATACAAAGAGGAAGGTTGATTAATTGAAGTATATGGCACTTAAGGAGATTCTTTAGTTAACCCTACAGCACAATCGTTTCAAGTGCAAGTAATCTGTTGGCAACGTGCTTGTCAGTTGTCGATTAGGTGCATAAAAAAACCCCTTCAGTAAACTGAAGGGGTTTGTAATAAATATGGCAGCTACCTACTCTCCCGCATTGTAGTGCAGTACCATCGGCCATAAGGGGCTTAACTTCTCTGTTCGGTATGGGAAGAGGTGA
>NZ_SDHW01000004.1 GCF_004118265.1 Lacibacter luteus | reverse complement strand
AGAGTTTTGAGGAGGTGGGGGAGATGTACAAGAGGTTGTATAGGGAAGTCATGGCTGATGTATGATTGGAGTTGCGGTGCTACGCCTGGAAAGGTTTGAACCACGGAGGCACAAAGGCACAGAGTAACACGAAGTAAGCGGAAAGATTGCGGCGCTTTGCTTGCAAAGAAGAAATGGAATCACACCTGCCCAGCGGTCAGACAGGGAATACGCAGATGTGAAAGATGTACACGGATTTGATTGCGGCGCTACGCTGAGAAAGGTTTGAACCACGGAGGCACAAAGGCACAGAGTAATACGAAGTAAGAGGAAAGATTGCGGCGCTTTGCTTGCAAAGAAGAAATGGAATCACAGAATACGCAGATGTGAAAGATGTATACAGATTTGATTGCGGCGCTGGGCTGGCAATTGGATTCGCACAGGGTTCACAGGGAGCACAGAGGGTTGCGGCGCTTTGCTTGCAAAGAAGAAATGGAATCACAGAATACGCAGATGTGAAAGATGTACACGGATTTGATTGCGGCGCTGGGCTGGCAATTGGATTCACACAGGGTTCACAGGGAGCACAGAGGGTTGCGGCGCTTTGCTTGCAAAGAAGAAATGGAATCACAGAATACGCAGATGTGAAAGATGTACACAGATGTGATTGCGGCGCTTTACTTACAATAGATTTATGAAAGAATTTGAATTGCTGTTTTTTAAGAGGGTGGTAGATAGATGATCAGGCAGCTTACGTTTACACGATTTCTGGCTGCGATCGCCATTGTTATTTTTCATTTCAGTAAGGATGTGTTCCCGTTTTCGGTAAATGGCATCGACCGGTTTACGATCTTCCTGAATGTATTGGTAAGTTACTTCTTTGTGCTGTCGGGATTTATTTTAGCCATTAATGCGGCAGACAAAATTGATCTGAAACGTTTTTACTTCAATCGCTTTGCACGCATTTATCCGCTGTACCTGTTTGCGTTGCTGGCGGTACTGGCGCTTATCCGCAGTATACGGCCGTTTGATTTTTCACTGGACTTTCACCGTGTATTGTTATCGGTTTTTCTTGTTCAATCGTGGACAGAGAAATATGCACTGGTATATAACTATCCCGGATGGTCGTTATCGGTAGAAATCTTTTTCTATCTGCTTTTCCCTTTTGTATTCAGGGCATTGAAGTTGTTGCCGTTTAAACAGCGGGTGATAGTGGTTGCATTATTCTGGGCTGCTATGCAGACATTGTTTATTGTGCTGGCCCGGGATTATACTGCTTCTGTTTTGTATCATCCCTTATTTCATCTGTCAACTTTCCTTGTGGGCATACTTGGCGGCATGCTGTATAAAGAGAGGCATGATTGGCTTGTGACAAAGCAAGTATATCTGGAACGTATTTTTCTGGTTGCTTCTTTTGTGCTGTTGTACCTGATGTTTACAGGGAATAAACTGTTCAGCCAGGTTTATCATGATGGGTTACCTGCACCGGTGTTCCTGCTGTTTATTTTTATTGTGGCGATGAACAGGCATCAGTTGTTCAACGGCTTTTGTAAACGGGTACCCGAATACCTGGGTGAGATCAGTTATGGTATTTACATTTTGCAAGTGCCCGTGTTCCGGTTACTTACACAAACCTTCGATTTAAAAACCAAGCTGTCTGCTACAGCATTTTTCTATATCTATTTGCTTTTATTGATGCTGGTATCTGTTATCTGTTATGAGTTGATTGAAAAGCCTTCAAGAATATATTTGCGCAATAGATTTTATAAGCCCCTTACTGCATGAAAATTTTAATTGTTATGGATCCGGGTATTCTTGTTCCGCCAAAAGGTTATGGTGGTCATGAACGCCTTGTTTATATGTTCGCCAAAGAGTATACCCGTCTTGGACATGAAGTGCATTTGCTTGTTACTACAGGTTCGGTGGTTGAAGGTTGTACTGTACATCCGTTTGGTAGTGAAGGATTTCCTCCAAAGAAGTGGGATGCACGAAAGGCAATTCCTGTTGCATGGAAATTTCTCTGGCAACATCGTAACAAATTTGATCTTGTACACAATTTTGGAAGGCTTGCTTATTTGCTGCCGATCCTCAATCACCCGATCAAAAAAATCATGACCTATGGTCGTGAAATCAGCAGCCGGAATATTCAACTCATGAATAAACTGCCTAACCGAAATCTTGTGTACACGGGTTGCAGCAAAAACCTCATCAGCCGGGTGGAAGCAGGTGGCCGTTGGGAGGCTGTTTATAATGCCATTCCTTTTCAGCAATATACTGTGCAGCCAACCGTGCCAAGTGATGCGCCCTTGATGTTCTTAGGTCGTATCGAACGGATAAAAGGAGCACATACGGCGATTGCTGTTGCAAAAGCAACGGGGCATCGTTTGATTCTTGCGGGAAATGTATCGCCACTGGCAGATGAACGTGTTTATTTTGAGCAGGAGATAGAACCATTAATTGATGGTAAGCAAATACAGTTTGTTGGACCTGTGAATGATGAACAGAAAAATCATTATCTCGGGCAGGCAAAAGCATTTTTATTTCCTATTGAGTGGAATGAACCTTTTGGCATGGTAATGATTGAAGCAATGGCATGTGGCACACCGGTGATCGGTTTTGGCAGCGGATCGGTGCCGGAAGTAGTACAAGAAGGCGTTACCGGTTTTGTTGTAAAAACTAAAGAGGAAATGATTGCAGCGGTTGGGAAAATTTCTTCTATAAACAGAGAACAGTGCAGAACAGTTGCAGAGGTACAGTTCGATGTGCCGGTTGTGGCAGCACATTATTTGAATTTATTTACGAAGTAAAGAAGTGCAACGAAACATCATTTGTGTAATGGTTTCTGTTGGCGATAGAAAACGCTTAACGGATATTACCTGGCCACGGTTTGTTTGTTGGTGTGAGCGGCATGGGTATAAAGCTGTTTTGCTAAAAGAAAATTTGCTGAAAAAGTATGGGTATGAACGACCTCCACATTTTAATAAGTGCTTAGTGCCCATACATTTTCCAGGTTATGATGAGTACCTGATACTGGATGATGATATTTTGTTTTCGAAAAATGCACCGGCTTTTCCTAAAGGGGGAACAGATAGTTTTTTAATGGCACAAGACCCGATGAAAGGAGTTACCGATGCACCTTTTGTAAGATTCAATGGTAATACAGGAGTTTTGCTTGTTGGTAAAAACAAACGATATCTTCTTGACCGAGTATTTGATTTGCCGGTAACAATGGGTGGAGCACCTCATACAACAAATGAAGGGTTTACCATCTGGGGACCATATGATCAGGGCTTAATAAACGAAGTTGCTTTTAAAGAACAAGCAGTAACCGAGCTGGACTTTCGATTTAATTATGCATTAGTGCCAGAGTACTGGTTAAATGCCAATCAAAAAAAATGGGTGACATCTACGTTATACCGCTTGCGATATTATTTTACCCTAATGTTGCCTTTTCATCGTAATGCACGCAACATGCGTAAAGCATTTGTATTACATCTTATCAACTGCCGTTTTATTCCTTATGTTGATTTTGTTTACAACAGGTTATAAAACCTGCTGTTTAATTGGGTATTTATGAAACCATGTGCACTTTTTGTTTCGAATGAAATTTATTTTGATGCTTCCAAAAAGGAAGGAGGCGTAAGAGTATGTACAGAAGAATATCTTGAGCTGATCAAGAAGTTGTATGATGTAGAAGTGTTTAAAGTATGCTATAATATTTCCTTTGCGTATCGCTTAAGGGTAAGATTTGGACTAAATGTTTATAACGATTACCAGCCTGAGCAATACGCTGAACAACTTGCCGATGAAATCCGTAAGCGTAATGTAGAAGTTGTTTTTTTAAATCTGAGCAATACTGCACCTTTTGCCGCAGTTATTAAAGCCGCATTTGGCAATAAAGTGAAAGTAATTTTGTGTTCGCATGGTAATGAGTCGGGTGATTATTTGCATGAGGCTACCCGTTTTCAAGGACGGACTTCTTTTTTTAGAACATCGTTTTCGTCGTATGCACTTGGTCTTATGTTGAAGAGAGAAGCATTGTTTCGTCAGCAGACTCTCGATGCAGTATTAACTGTTTCTCCTGTTGAAGAGGCTTTGGAAAACTGGCTAGGTGCAAAGCAAGTGCTGATGGTATCCCGAACGGTAACAACACAGTTCGTGGAGCGAAAACCAATTGAAGGATTTGTTGGTTTTATCGGCGATCTGAGTCATGCCCCTAATTTTTATGGCATCGACGAAGTGTGTAAAGCGATTGCATTATTACCTGCCAGAGAAAAGATCAATCTGAGAATAGTAGGAGCACCTATATCTGTTGGAGAGCAACTGGCAGCAAGCTATCCCTTTGTAAGTTATCTCGGTTATATGGATAACGATACATTGCAGAGAGAAGTTAGCAGCTGGACTTACTTCTTAAATCCTGTATTTTATTATTCAAGAGGTGTAAGTACAAAACTTGCAAAAGCGTTTGGCTGGGGAATACCGGTTATTACAACAACCATCGGATGCCGTGGATATGTGTGGCATAATGGAAGTCCAGCTGTTGCAGAAACACCAACCGAAATGGCAAATGCGATTCTTCAGCTATCTACTGATGGGGAATGTTTTGAAAAAGCAGGCCGTAATGTAAAGGAACTCATTGCATCTATACCTGATATGGATGCTAATGCCAAACTGTTATCTGTATTCATCAGCCGTATCTCATGAAAAAAATTCTTATTATCACACCGCATTATCCACCCAGCAATCTTGCAGCAGTGCATCGCAGCCGTTTATTTGCACAGCATTTGCCATTGTTTGGATGGAAGCCGGTACTGCTTACCGTACATGAAGATTATTATGAAGAAGAATTGGATTGGAACCTGCATAAACTTTTACCTTCTGACCAACAGATTGAAAAAACAGCAGCTTACAAAGTAACCAAGCCAAGAATTGTTGGCGATATTGGGTTGCGTGCTTTTTTTCAATTGCGTAAACGGGCGCTTGAGCTTGTGCAAAAAGAAAAAATAGATTTTGTATACATCCCCATTCCTTCTTTTTATGTGTCGTTGATTGGTCCTTATCTGCACCGTAAAACAGGTGTAAAGTATGGTATTGATTATATTGATCCATGGGTGCATGTGTTTCCCGGTTCCGATCAACTCTTTTCCCGTCATTGGTTCAGCACAAAGCTTGCAAAGTGGCTTGAACCAAAAGCTGTAAAAAATGCAGCTTTAATTACAGGTGTTGCTGAGGGTTATTATCAAGGAGTGATCGAGCGAAATCCTCATCTTAAACAGCGTTGTGTATTTGGTGCCATGCCTTATGGTGGTGAAGCAGCAGATCATGCAGGGCTGAAGCAGTTAAATTTAAAACCGTATTTGTTTGAAGCAAACAACAAATTACAGTTTGTGTATGCAGGAGCCATGTTGCCAAAAGCGTATGCTCCGCTTGAAGAAATTTTTAAAACTGTTTCTGCCAATAAGGAGTTGTTTGCCGATGTGGAGTTTCATTTTATCGGAACAGGAAAAACACCCAACGATCCGCAGGGCTACAACATCAAACCAATAGCAGAACGTTATGGTTTATGGCAATCGGTGGTTTTTGAGTATCCTAAACGAATTCCTTACCTGGATGTATTGATCCATCTTGAAGCTGCAGATGCTGTATTTATATTGGGCAGTACAGAGCCACACTACACGCCTTCAAAAACTTACCAGGGTGTGTTGAGTAAAAAGCCAATTCTTGCCGTATTGCATAGTGCCAGTACCGCTGTTGATGTATTGCGTAAATCAGGAGCCGGACTTGTACTTGCTTTTAATGGTGAAGAAGGGCTTGATCAGGTACCGACAGGTTTTGTTTCGTTGTTCAACCAGTTCAGAGCGTTTCAACAAAATTTTAATGCCAATGCAATTGATCAAACAGCTTTTGAGTTGTATTCGGCAAAATCGGTTACAGCAGTTTTGGCCAGGTTATTAGATGCCGTACATGGAAACTAAGTCAATACAAAAAGTTTACGCCTCTTTCCCCGATACAGGCCTGGGAAATAAATTACTCATCTGGGCAAAAGCATTTGCCTTTGCACAAAAACATCAACTGGAATTGTTTTGCGGAGCATGGTGGGGCATTCATTTCGGCTCATGGATAAGAAATGAAAAGCAAAAACGTTTATACCTGGGTTATTTCCATGAAGACAGTTGGATGAAACGTGTCCGCTTGTTCTTCTATCGTCAAAAAGCAAGAAAAGTAAATGAGCCGGTTGTTTTGGAGGATGAACAGCAACCTGTTTTGTATTGTTTTCGGGAAGTGATAACAAGTAAAGATTATTTTGAACAGATCAAGCCTTACCGTACAGAAGTTAAAGAGGCGTTGTATGCAATGCTGCAACCCTCGTTAACGGAGCAATTAAATCAATTAGCTGCACCCACGATAGCAGTGCATGTGCGTAGAGGCGATTTCAAACTCGGGTCAACACTTACTCCTCTCTCTTTTTTTATTGATAGTATTACAGCAATCAGAAATGCATGCGGTTCTGTATTGCCTGTTACGGTATTTACAGATGCACATGCGGGAGAAATTGCCGAATTACTTGCCTTGCCTGCAGTGCAGATGAGCGTTGCGAAAGCCGATATACTCGATATTCTTTTGATGAGCCGAAGTAAGGTATGCTTGTTATCTATAAGCAGCACCTTTAGTTTTTGGGGAGGCTTTTTAAGTGATGGCATTGTACTGATGCATCCCGAAGAATGGCATCCTTCTATCAGGCCGGATGAAGTAAATAGACGATTTTTTGAAGGAAAGTTCGACCCCTCACAAAAAACAGATCCCGTGCTTTTACAGCAAATACAAAAATTGGTGCTTGATCAAACATTGACTTGAAAAAACTTGCTATCATAACCACCCATCCTATTCAGTACAATGCGCCTTTGTTTTGTTTACTTAACGAGCGTAAACGTATTGCCGTAAAGGTGTTTTATACCTGGGGACAGTCGAAGGAAACGGTGTATGACGCAAGGTTTGGTATTGAACGGAACTGGGATATTCCTTTGCTTGAAGGATATGAAAGTGTGTTTGTAAAAAACACTTCCAATAAGCCAGATTCAAACAGGTTTTGGGGAGTTGTAAATCCGCAGTTGTATCATCTGCTTAAAAACGAAAAGCCCGATGCGGTGTTGGTGTACCGATGGAGCGTGTGGAGTCATTTTTTCCTGATGCAACGATTGGGAAAAAAGCCGGCCCTTTTTTTTCGGGGCGATTCGCATCTGCTGCAAAAAGGAAAAGGGTTCAGGGAAAGAATAAAAGACGTTGTGCTGAAGTTTGTGTACCGAAATGTTGATGCCGGGTTTGTGGTGGGTACGCATAACAAAAATTATATGCAGCATTATAGTCAGCAAAATGCAGAACTGATCACTGCTTATCATGCTGTAGATAATGCTCGTTTTTGCATCAATGCTGAGGCAATGGAAGCAAAAGCAATTGAAGAGCGAAAAAAAATCGGCATCCCGGATGAGGCAATTGTTTTTTTATATGCAGGCAAGTTTTATGCATTAAAGCAGCTTGATCTGCTTATCCGTTCATTTAAACAATTGCAAGGCGAACAATACAGGTTGCTGTTAACAGGAAATGGCGAACAGGAAGACCAATTGCGGCAATTGGCAGCAGATGACGTGCGTATTCTTTTTCAGCCGTTCCGCAATCAAAGTGAAATGCCCTGGGTTTACCGTATGGGAGATGTATTTGTATTATCCAGCAACAGTGAAACATGGGGTTTGGGAGTGAACGAGGCTATGGCTTGTGGAAGGGCTGCAATTGTAAGTGATTGTTGTGGATGTGCTCCTGATATTATACGATCCGGAGAAAATGGTTTTGTTTTTCAGTCGGGCAATGAGGAATCTCTAAAGCATTCACTGGAAGCATTTGCAGACAAAACCACAGCTGTTGCAATGGGAAAGAACGCATTGGAGTTTATAAAAGGATTTTCGCTTGAGGCGGTAGCCGAGGCGATTGAGAAAAAAGTTATGAGTTTGTAGTTTACAGTTGATAGAGATGCAGATAAAAAAGAAGCTGGCAATTGTTACATCGCACCCAATACAGTATAATGCACCGTTATTTCGGTTACTAACCGAACGAGGTATCATTGATCTAAAGGTTTTTTATACCTGGGGGCAAACAGAGCAAGGCTTTGTATATGATCCCGATTTTAAACAATCGTTCAAGTGGGATATTCCATTGCTTGAAGGATATGAAAAAGAATTTGTCGAGAATATTTCGAAACACCCGACTGCCGGAAGTTACAAGGGGATCGATAACCGGGACTTAATTGAACGCATCGATCGTTACAACCCGGATGCATTGCTTGTATTTGGCTGGAGTTTTAAAAGTCATCTTCGTGTATTGCGGTATTATGGAGGTAAAAGGAAAATTATTTTTCGTGGCGATTCAAATTTGCTTGATGAAATTCCAGGACTTTCAGTAAAAAAAATACTCCGTGCTGTTTTTCTTACCTGGATTTACCGGCATGTGGATGTTGCTTTATACACAGGGGAAGCAAACAAAAAGTACTACCAGAAATACGGGTTAAAAGAACAACAGCTCGCTTATGCAGCACATGCTATAGAAAACGAGCGCTTTTATGACATTGATGGTCGGCATGAAGTTGCGGCTGCTCAATGGAGGAATGCGTTGGGTATTGGCCATGAAGAAAAAGTATTTCTGTTTGCAGGTAAACTGGAACCCAAAAAAGATCCGCTGCTGTTGCTCGAAGCGTTTCAGCAGCTGAATGAAAAAAATACCCGCTTGATTTTTGTTGGTAACGGTGTGCTCGAAGAAACATTGAAGCAAAAAGCCGGATCTGATAAACGGATTCTATTTCTTGGTTTTCAAAATCAGCAACAGATGCCTGTTGTATATCGACTGGCAAATGTGTTTGTATTGCCTTCAAAAGGCCCGGGCGAAACCTGGGGGCTAAGTGTAAACGAAGCTTTGGCTTGCGATCGGGCAGTACTTGTAAGTAATAAGTGCGGTTGTGCAACAGATATTGTTGGGCAGGAAAAAAACGGATTTATCTTTGAGGCAGGAAATACTGCTTCCCTCTTGCAGGGTATGAAAAAAGTGCTTTATACAAAGTTTGACCCCGCAGAAATCCGGGCTGTAGTCAGTAAGTTTCGTATTCAATCAATTGCCGAAGCTTTAGAAAAAGAGGTATGAACTTATCGAAAATCATTGTAACGCTGATCGCTTTTTTGGTGCCGTTGTTAATGAGCATGGATGCAACGTTCCGGTTTGATGAACTGGCTGGTATCGGTCTGTTTATTTTTTTTCTACTCAATTTTATTAACGATATCGGCAAGTCGTATAATCCACTTGACATACTTATCTTGATTGCACTCCTGCAATGTATGCTGATGCCGATCGTAGTGTTTCATGTGTATAACGATAATGCATTGATCATTGCATTAAAGTATGATATGTCGGTTAGTGCCGATCGTTATTACGGGTTTATGTTTCCGGCAATTCTTGCACTTATTGCCGGTATCAAGCTGCCCGGCCTTTTGCAACGATCGTACCAGGAGCGAATCTATCAAACTATTCAACGGGCTAAACAGCATTTGCAGGGAAAAGGTAATATCGGGCTGTTGTTTATTATCGTGGGTTTTGTAGCAGGCTTTTTAACCATATTCGTTCCGGGAGATCTCGGTTACGTAGTGTACCTGTTTGAGAAATTATTGTATGTAGGGGTTCTCTATATCTACTTCTCTGATTACAAGAGCAAAAAACTTTACCTGGGCTTAGCTTTTTTTGTCATTTTTTCCAAGTCGCTTTTTACAGGTATGTTTGGCGAATTAGTTTACATTATGGCATTAGGTACTATGCTTGTTTTATTAGGTAAACGAATTGGCACATTCTTGAAATACAGCATCGCTTTTTTAGGAATTGTTTTTGTGTTGTTAGTGCAAAGTGTAAAATCTGATTATCGTGATATTGTATGGAAAGGAGCCGGCGAAGGCGGAGCCGGATTATATTTTTCTTTATTAACAAACCGTATTACCGAACCCGAACAGTTTTTTGACTGGACCAGTTTGTTTCCCATTGTTAACAGGGCTAACCAGGGAATGATCATTGGTAAAGTGATGGATCATGTTCCGGCCCGAGCGCCGTTTGCCGAAGGCGAAACAATATTTACCAGCCTGGCAGCTTCTTTTGTTCCCCGCATTTTATGGCCCGATAAACCTATTTCGGGAGGTAAAAAGAATATGGAGCGGTTTACCGGCTTTATTATCGAAGGGTATAGTATGAACATTAGTCCGTTTGGAGAGGCTTACGGAAATTTTGATGTAGGTGGCGGCATTGCATTTATGTTCTTTTACGGCCTTTTCTTTGCTTTGATTATTACCTTATTGCTCTTTATTGGCAAAACGAGACCTACTATTCTTTTGTGGCTGCCGATCTTATTTTTGAATGCGGTACAAACTGAAACCGATGTTCTGATGTGTGTGAATTCTTTGTTGAAAGGGCTAATGTTTGTCTGGTTCTGCTATTGGGCAGGCGATCGGTTTTTGCGGTTGAAGTTATAAAAGATTGAGTTTAAGGTTAAGCTTAAGGCTGAGAAGAAGAATTTAAACAAATTTAAAAGCTGGACTGTTTTTTTGAAACAACGTATCCTTATTTTTTACGATCATTTTTACCCTTCTTATAAAGCTGGTGGACCAACACAGTCGTTGGTTAATCTTGTTCGTGAATTGCATGATGCATATGAAGTGTTTGTTGTATGCAAGCCGCATGAACGTGGGGAAACTACACTACTACAAGGCATCAAAGCAAATGAGTGGACTGCCTGGGAAAACAAAGCAAAAATTTATTATTGGCAATATGGCTGGAGTGCAAGAGTTGAACTGTTGAAACTGATTAAGGAAGTTTCTCCCGATGTAGTTTATATCAACGGCATCTATTCGCTGTACTTTAATTTCCTTCCACTTTGGTATGCAGTAAAATACAAAGCGAAGAAAGCAAGTTTAAAAATAGTATTAGCCGCAAGGGGCATGTTACATGGCGGTGCGCTTTCACAAAAAAGCATCAAGAAAAAGCCTTTTTTGTTTTTGTTTAAATTGCTTGGGCTACATCAACAGGTGTGTTGGCATGCAACCGATGAACGTGAAGCAGCTTTTATTCAATCTGCGATGGGGAGCAATGTGCAGGTAAAAACTGCAGCTAATTTTCCTAACCTGTTACCTGTTATCGGCGGACCTGGTAAAGCCGAAAATGAATTGGTGCTTGGCACTGTTGCATTGATCAGTCCAATGAAAAATCATTTGGCTGTATTGCAGGCTTTGCAAAAAAGTACGGCAACTGTTACATGGTTTATTTTTGGTCCGGTAAAGGATGCTGCTTATTGGAATGAATGTAAGGCGTTGATTGATCTACTCCCATCAACCATTAAAGTTAAATACAAGGGCGAGTTACCACCCACACAGTTGCAGGAAGCTATGCAACAATTCCAGGTTTTTATTATGCCGAGTAAGAGTGAGAATTTCGGGCATGCTATTATGGAAGCGCTAAGTGCAGGCAAGCCTGTTATTACCAGCACCACCACTCCGTTTGGTGACCTGGAACATGCAAACTGTGGTTTTGCAATTGAACCAGGTAATTTGGTTGAAGGGTTGCAAAAAGCGATAACGGCGTTTGCAGCAATGAACAGTCAGGATTTTGAAGTAAGTGCAAAAGCAACACAATCCTATCTCTCTGCTAAAACCGATGCAGCAACTCTGCGTGCAGCTTATCATTCGTTGTTTAACTAAGTTTGTATAATGAAAACAAATCTTGCAGCATATAATAACGATTGGTACAAACCAGGCAGACCGGCTGTTGTTCGTCTGCTATGGTTACTCACCAGTGTTTTGTTTGTGCAGTGCAATTGGAATCCGCTTTCATCTGTGCGTGTGCGGCTGCTTCGTTTGTTTGGCGCAAAAATTGGTAAGGGTGTAATAATTAAGCCGGGTGTGCAAATAAAATACCCCTGGTATTTATCAATTGGCGATCATTGTTGGATTGGAGAGCATGTATGGATCGATAATCTTACATCCGTAACAATCGGCAATGATGTTTGTTTATCACAAGCTGCTTATCTTTTAACAGGTAATCACGATTATAAAAAAAGTACGTTCGATCTAATTGTCAAACCAATTGTGTTGGAAGATGGTGTTTGGATTGGAGCAAAAGCAATTGTTTGCCCGGGTGTAATTTGCCGGTCGCATGCAGTGGTAACTGCAGGATCTGTTGTACGTAACGAATTACAATCCTATACGATCAACAGCGGTAACCCTGCTGTATTTATTAAAGAACGTGTGTTTCAAGTTTCATGAAGGTTTCCATCATTACCGTTGTATATAACAGGGCTGCAACAATTGAACGGGCTATTCTTTCCGTGTTGGGTCAGTCGTATAATAACATCGAATATATTATTGTTGATGGCGCATCGAAAGATGGCACCGTCGATATTATCCATCAGTATAAAGATCGTGTGCACGCTGTTGTTTCTGAAAAAGACAACGGCATGTACGATGCATTGAATAAAGGCATTCGTATGGCCAGTGGTGATGTGGTAGGTATTTTACATGCCGATGATGAGTTTAGTAATGATCTTGTAATTGAAAAAATTGCAGAACGTTTCCGGGCAAACACCGAAGTGGAAGCAGTGTATGGCGATGTTGGTTTTGTTCGTAATGGCGAAGATGACAAAATTGTACGTTACTATTCCTCGGCTATTTTTAAAACCAAACTCTTCACCTGGGGCTTTATGCCGGCCCATCCTACTTTTTTCTGTTACCGCCGTTTTTTTGAAGAATTTGGTTACTACCGCACAGATATGCAAATTGCAGCCGATTTCGATCTGCTGCTCCGCTTTTTGCGTAAGCATAAACTTTATGCACTCTATATTCCTGAAATGCTGGTGAAGATGAATATGGGAGGAAAAAGCACCAATGGCCTTAGCAGCACACTCCGGATCAATAAAGAAATCAAACAGATTTTAAAAGATCACCAATTGCCATCAAATTATCTCCGTCTTTATGCGAGGTATTTTGTAAAGGTTTGGGAGTTTGGGAAGAAGAAGAAATGATGAAGGATGTCTGATGTTGGATTTAGGATATATGATTTAGAGGTAAGAAGGACAAGCGGCAGAGAAGATTTTTAAACAGTAAAACAGCAGTAGTACTACTGCATAGCATAAACCGATCACTACAATGAAAAAAGCATTAATTACAGGTGTTACCGGACAGGACGGAGCTTATCTATCCGATCTGTTGTTAAAGAAAGGATATGAAGTACATGGTATCAAACGTCGTACTTCGTTGTTTAATACCGATCGTATTGATCACCTGTACGAAGATCCGCATATCAATAACCGTCATTTTGTATTACATTATGGCGATCTTACAGACAGCACCAACCTCATCCGCATTATCCAGGAAGTGCAGCCCGATGAAATTTATAACCTCGGTGCAATGAGTCATGTAAAGGTGAGTTTTGATACACCTGAGTATACTGCCAATACCGATGCAATCGGCACACTGCGTATTCTCGAAGCAGTACGTTTACTTGGCTTAACGGAGAAAACAAGAATCTACCAGGCTTCTACTTCTGAATTGTATGGATTAGTACAAGAGGTTCCGCAAAGCGAACGCACACCGTTCTATCCACGTTCGCCTTATGCCGTTGCAAAAATGTACGGCTTCTGGATCACCGTTAACTATCGTGAAGCCTATAACATGTATGCATGTAACGGTATTCTCTTCAACCACGAATCGCCTTTGCGTGGTGAAACATTTGTAACAAGAAAGATCACCCGTGCTGTTGCAAAAATTGCATTGGGTATGCAGGATAAATTGTGGCTGGGTAATCTTGATGCAAAACGTGACTGGGGTCATGCAAAAGATTATGTAGAAGCAATGTGGCTGATGTTACAGCAGGAAAAAGCAGAAGACTTTGTAATTGCAACCGGTGTTACCACACCTGTACGTGATTTTGTACGTATGGCTTTTGCAGAAGTTGGTGTTGAAGTAGAGTTTAAAGGTGAAGGCATCGATGAAAAGGGTTTTGTAACAAGCAGTTCAAATCCTGATCATCCACTTGCTGTTGGTACCGAAGTGGTGGCAGTTGATCCACGTTATTTCCGTCCCACAGAAGTTGATCTGTTGATCGGCGACCCAACAAAAGCAAATACAAAACTCGGCTGGAAACCGAAGTATGATCTGAACGGATTGGTGAAAGAAATGGTAGCAGCAGATGTAGAGATCTTCAAGAAAGAAAAGCTGTTGCACGAAAGCGGTTATAAGATCAAAAATCAATTTGAGTAATGGAGAAGAAAGATAAAATATATGTAGCAGGGCACAGAGGAATGGTGGGCTCTGCTATTGTGCGTAAGCTGCAGGCCGAAGGATTTGAAAATCTCCTGCTCCGTACATCGGCCGAACTCGATTTACGCAGCCAGGAAGCTGTTGATACTTTTTTCAAAGAGCATAAACCTGATTACGTTTTTGTAGCAGCAGCAAAGGTGGGTGGTATCGTTGCAAACAATACATATCGTGCAGATTTTTTGTATGAGAATCTGATGATCCAGAACAATGTTATTCACTCTGCATATAAACATAGTGTAACCAAGTTGTTGTTTTTGGGCTCATCCTGCATCTATCCAAAATTTGCCGAGCAACCCATTAAAGAAGACTATCTGCTTACAGGTATATTGGAGCCAACCAACGAGCCTTATGCCATTGCAAAAATTGCAGGCTTAAAAATGTGCGATGCCTACCGTGCGCAGTATGGTTGCAATTTTATTTCGGCAATGCCAACAAATCTTTATGGCCCGAATGATAATTACGATCTGCAAAATTCGCATGTATTACCTGCGTTACTGCGGAAGATGATCGTTGCAAAACGTACACAACAACCTGCAGTTGAAATTTGGGGTTCGGGTACGCCACGCCGTGAGTTTTTGCATGTGGATGATCTGGCAGATGCCTGTTTCTTTTTAATGCAGGATTACGATGGAACGGATTGGTTGAATATTGGAGTGGGTGATGATGTATCCATCAAAGAATTGGCTGAGTTAATAAAAGAGATTGTTGGATACGAGGGCGAACTTCAATTCAATACATCAAAGCCCGATGGTACACCTCGCAAGTTGCTTGATGTATCAAAACTGGAAAGCCGGGGCTGGAAAGCAAAGATCGGTTTGCGTGAAGGCATTGAACGTGTGTACGAAGAAGTGAAGTCGTTGCCTTTTTAAGGTACAAGAGGCAAGGAAGAAAAACCAGGGTACAAGGATGAAAATCCAAAGAAGAAGGAATAAGAACAATAAGTACGTATTGCGAAGTAAGAGGTAAGTAGTAGTATGTTTGGATTATTTAAGAAGAAGAAAGAAGAGCCAATAGCTGTAACTATTGATTACAGCGCATTGGGCGTAGATATGCATTCGCACCTGTTACCGGGTATTGACGATGGCTCGCCCGATGCTGCTACTTCGGTGAGCTACATTAAAAAAATGATGCAGCTGGGCTATCGTAAGTTTATTACTACTCCGCATGCTTATCCCGATCTTTATCCGAACACACCCGAAACTATTAAGTCAGCGTATACAGTATTAATGCAGCAACTGCAACAGGAAGGAATTGATGTGGAAGTGCGGGCAGCAGCTGAATATTTTATTGACGATACTTTTGCTGACCGGTTAAAAAACAAAGAGCAACTGCTTACACTTCACCAGAATTATGTGTTGGTTGAAATTTCGTTTATGCAACCACCAGCCGATTTAAATGAAGTATTGTTCGAACTGATTGTACAAGGTTATCAGCCGGTGCTGGCACATCCCGAACGTTATAATTTCTATCATTCAAAAAAAGACATCTATCATCGCTTTAAAGATCAGGGATGTCTGTTGCAGGTAAACCTGCTTTCATTGATTGGCTATTATGGAAAGAGCGTACAGGATGCTGCTCATTTTTTAGTGCAGGAAAAGCTGGTTGACCTCATCGGTACCGATCTGCATCATCAACGTCATCTTGAAGCAATGCAACATCCGCAGATCATGCAAGAACTGCAAACAGTTATGCAGCTGAATACTATTTTAAACACCCGTCTTTAATTTTTCTTTTTGCACAAACCAAGAGTACTCATTATTCTTAACAGGCTTGCAACCGGTGGTCCGGCTTTAAATACATTTTGTATGGCCGAAGGATTGAGTACTTCTTTTGATGTATTGGTTGTTGCCGGCGAACCAAATGCCGATGAACAACCTGCCGATTATCTGCTTGATCAGTACAAAGGATTTCACTTTAAAAAAATAGAATTGCTTCGCCGTTCTGTTTTGCCTGCTGTTGACTGGAGGGCTTATCGTCAACTCAAAAAAGTCATCAACGATTTTAATCCGCAAATTGTACATACACATGGTACAAAGCCAGGTGTGTTAGGCAGGGTTGCTGCACATAACTGCAAGGTGCCTGTAATTGTGCATACATTTCATGGGCATGTGTTTCATTCGTATTTCTCCCGTTTTATTTCCAATCGTATTATACAGATCGAAAGATGGCTGGCGGGGTATTCAACTGCAATTATTGCCATCAGCAACATACTTAAACAGGAGCTGGTTTATACTTACCGCATCGCATCAGCAGAAAAAATAAAACTGGTAAGGCTCGGTATTGATACTGCTTTCTTTAAAGATGTGCATGCTGAAAAAAGAAACGCTTTCAAAAAAGAATTTCATCTAACAGCATCAACAAAGGCAATTGGTATTGTTGGCCGGCTTGTACCAATTAAGCAACATCGTTTGTTTATTGATACTGCTGTTACACTTCTTCGCAACCAAAGCAATCTGCCCGCTATTCGTTTTTTTATTATTGGTGATGGTGCAGAAAAACAAGCGCTGCAGGAATATATTTTGCAGCAGGGGAGCAGTTATTGTACTTCTAGTGACGCACAAACCAACCCTGCGCCCTTTGTTTTTACATCATGGCGAACAGATATGGATATTGTATTTGCAGGCTTAGATCTTGTAATGCTTACATCGCTTAATGAAGGAACGCCTGTTTCTGTTATGGAAGCAATGGCCGCCGGCAAACCGGTAGTAGCAACAAATGTTGGAGGTGTTGCAGAACTTGTTCATCACGGGCAAACAGGTTTGCTCGGGCATACAGCCGCCGAACTTGCAATACATGTACAGTTATTATTACAGCAACCGGCAACTGCTGCTCAAATGGCTAATGCCGCACAACAAACAGCTTCTTCACAATTTTCGCATACAACCGAGCTTGCAGAACTTTCTGCTTTTTACCGGCAACTTTTATCCGGTAAGCAGCTTACTTAATTCACTACAGCTAAGAATTTCAGTAATTGGTAAACCTTTTTTGGTCTTTTTTGTAATAGTTGCCGAAGCGTATAAACAATGAATAAGTTTACAATTAAGGATCTTGAAAACCTCAGCGGTATCAAAGCCCATACTATACGCATTTGGGAACAGCGCTATTCGTTTCTGAAACCTCAGCGTACGGCTACTAATATCCGTTACTACAGCGGTCATGAATTGAAAATGCTGCTGAATATTTCTTTGCTTAACAAGTACGGTTTCAAAATTTCGCACATCGATCGTATGAGCGAAGAGGAGTTGCGGGCAAAAACACTTACACTTACCAACAATGAAGCACAACAGGAGCGTGTAATAAATGAGCTGATCCAGTACATGGCCGATCTTGAAATGGATGCGTTTGAAGAATTGATCGAGGATCAGATCAAGGCGTTAGGAGTTGAGCGAACAATTTCACAGATACTTTTTCCTTTTCTTGAGCGAATTGGCATTCTCTGGTTAACCGATCACATCAATCCTGCACAGGAGCATCTTACCACAAATGTTATCCGTCAAAAACTTATTGTGGGTATTAACGGAATAAACGGGATTGCAATTCATAAAAGTAAAATACTGTTGTTCCTGCCGGAAAATGAACACCACGAAGTAGGCTTGCTCTTCCTGCACTACATCTTAAAGGCAAGAGGGTTTAAAGTCATTTATCTTGGTGCAAATGTTCCAATGAAAGATCTGGAGTTTGTGGTTGAAAACCTGAAACCTAATTTCATTTACACACATCTAACTACAGTAATTAAAGAATTTAACTTCGATAAATTTCTGCAACAGGTAAAGAACAAATTCCCTTATCAGCAAATACTTATGTCGGGTACATTACTGAAGGCATTTGAAAAGAAAGCACTGCCGTCGAATATTAGAGTGCTGAAATCGTTTGACGAAGTAAACGACTTTATCAGGCAACTTCCATAAAAGAAAAGATATTCAAATAAAGGATCCCCCGTTTTACGGGGGATTTTTTTTGCTGTTTCGGAGTAATGTTTAATAATTTGACAAAAAAATTAAACAAAAATTTGCTTTCCTCCTTCATTTCTGTTTAACTTTAGGTGTACGATAATTAAACAGATATTATGTCGACAGTAGAATTCAACCAAATGCTTTTGACAAATACAGATTTTCTGAAGCCGTTTGCTTTTACGTTGACGAGAGATAACGAAACTGCAAAAGACTTGCTGCAGGAAACCATGTTCAGGGCATTAGCCAACAGAGAAAAGTACAATGTAGGTACAAACATCAAAGCATGGTTGTACACCATTATGCGTAATATTTTTATTAATAACTATCGTCGCAGGGCCAAGCAACAAACAATTTTCGATTTTACACCCAACGAATTTCTACTCGATTACCAGCAGGTAACTGTTGCCAACGAGGCTGAGGCCAACCTGCAACTGAAAGAAATTAAAAAAGCGGTTTACGAATTGCCCGAAATTTTCAAACAGCCTTTTACGCTTTATTTTGAAGGCTTCAAGTACCATGAAATAGCCCATGTGCTTAATGAGCCATTGGGAACAATTAAAAGCCGTATCCATTTTGCCCGTAAATTGTTGAAAGAACAGATCAGCAGAAACTAAACCTTCGTCATTTGGCTAAAAAAGCAATTGTTATTGGCAGTGGCTTTGCCGGTATGTCGGCAGCATCTTTTCTTGCAAAAGCAGGATGGCATGTTACTGTATTGGAAAAGCATGATCAACCGGGTGGCAGAGCAAGACAACTGAAAATAGATGGATTTACATTTGATATGGGACCAAGCTGGTACTGGATGCCCGATGTGTTTGAACGTTACTTTAATCAGTTTGAAAAAAAAGCAAACGACTATTACGAACTGAAGCGGCTCGATCCATCGTACCGTATTTACTATAAAAATGAAACAACCGATATACCTGCCGATTACACTGCATTAAAACATTTGTTTGAAACATTAGAACCCGGCAGCGGTAAGCAGCTTGATCTATTTATAAAAGAAGCAGCTTACAAATACGAAACAGGTATTAACAAACTGGTGTACAAACCGGGGTTGTCGCTCTCCGAATTTGCAGACAAAGCATTATTGAAAGGCGTCTTCAGACTTGATGTGTTTACATCAATGAAGAAACATGTACGGAAGCATTTTGCCGATAGCCGTTTGCGTGAGCTGATGGAATTTCCTGTTTTGTTTTTAGGTGCACTGCCCGAAAAAATTCCTGCGCTTTACAGCTTAATGAATTATGCTGATGTAAAACTTGGCACATGGTTTCCGGTTGGTGGTATGTACGAAGTTGTGAAAGCTATGCACAGTCTTGCAGTAGCGTTGGGCGTAGAGTTTCGGTTTAACAGCAATGTAGAAGAAATTAAAACGCTTCATGGCAGGGCAACAGGTGTTGTAGTAAATGATGAATACCTGGAAGCGGAAGTTGTAGTTAGCGGAGCCGATTATCATTTCACCGAAACAAAACTCCTCCATCATCACGATCAATCGTATTCGGAAGGTTACTGGAGCAATCGTGTAATGGCGCCTTCCTGCCTGCTTTATTATGTGGGGTTGAACAAACAGCTGCCTCAGCTTACGCATCACAGTTTATTCTTCGATACCGATTTTAACAGGCATGGTAAAGAAATTTATAACGATCCGCAATGGCCAACCGATCCGTTGTTTTATGTAAGTGCAACAACCAGAACCGATGCTTCGGGGGCACCGGAAGGTTGCGAAAATTTATTTTTTCTGATACCTGTTGCTGCAGGTTTACAAGGCGATACAGAAGAGTTACGTGAAAAATATTTTCAACAGATTGTTCAACGTTTTGAACAACGCATTGGTGAACCAATTGCAGATTCTGTTGTTTATAAGAAATCGTATTCGGTAAGCAATTTCGTAGATGATTACAATGCGTTTCGTGGTAATGCATACGGTTTAGCCAACACGTTGTTGCAAACAGCTGTTTTAAAACCGGGATGCCGTAGCCGGAAAGTTGAGAATTTATATTATACCGGTCAGCTTACAGTGCCGGGGCCGGGTGTGCCGCCGAGCCTTATCAGTGGCGAAGTGGTAGCATCTTTAATTAATCAACATTATTCAAAATCTGTTCAAACAACCGAGCGCTTATGATGAATATTTTTCATGAAGTATGCCAGCAGAGCAGCCGCATCACCACAGAGCGGTACAGTACTTCTTTTTCGTCGGCTATCCGTTTGCTGCATCCCGATCTGCGCAAACCGATCTATAATATTTACGGCCTGGTTCGTTTTGCCGATGAAATTGTTGATACATTTCATGAACACGATAAAGCAACATTGATCGCTGAGTTTCGTAAAGAAACATTTGAAGCAATTGAACGTGGCATCAGCTTAAATCCAATCCTGCACAGTTTTCAATTAACCGTTAATCAATACAGGATCGATCATGCACTCATTCATGCCTTTTTTAACAGCATGGAAATGGATCTTGAAAAAAAGCAATACAGCAACGAAGGGTATAACGAATACATTTATGGCAGTGCCGAAGTAGTTGGTTTAATGTGTTTGTATGTTTTTGTAGAAGGCGATCAAAAGCGATACGACCAGTTGAAGTCGGCTGCACAATCGCTGGGTGCTGCTTTTCAGAAAGTAAATTTTTTGCGTGATGTAAAAGCCGATTACAACCAACTCGACCGTACTTATTTTCCCGGTTTGGATTTCTGCAATTTTACCGACAGGCAAAAACAGGAAATTGAAACCGATATTCAGAAAGATTTTGATGCCGCATTCAAAGGCATTATGCAACTGCCTCCCAAAGCCCGTTTTGGAGTGTATGTAGCTTACAAATATTATCTCTCATTATTTGCCAAAATAAAAAAGTTGCGGCCAACAGTTATCCTGCAACAGCGGGTGCGTATTTCCGATTATTACAAGATCATGATTTTATTAAGAGCAGGTGTACGCAGTCACTTCAACATCCTGTAACCAATAATGCTTTATTTTTGATTGATGCACGAAGTTATTCTCGTAAACGAGCTGGATGAAGCGATCGGTTCCATGGAAAAAATGGAAGCACACGAAAAAGCGTTACTACACCGTGCATTCAGCGTATTCCTTTTTAATAAACAGGGTGAGATGTTGCTGCAGAAAAGAGCAGCAACGAAATACCACAGCCCATCGTTATGGACCAATGCCTGCTGCAGTCATCCAATGCCGGGCGAAGAAACGAAAGCTGCTGCCTTACGTCGGTTGCAGGAGGAGTTGGGCTTTACTACCAACATTCACAAAGCATTTCATTTTACCTATAAAGCCGAATTTGATAATGGCTTAACTGAACATGAGTTTGATCATGTTTTTGTAGGCGAATACGAAGCTGCAATGCATTTAAATGCAGATGAAGTAAGTGCTGTGTGTTACAAATCCATAGCAGTTATTAAAGATGAAATTGCACAGAATGCCGGCAGTTATACCGAGTGGTTTAAAATTGCACTTCCCCTTTTAGAAGAATGGTTGCAACAAAACAACCCAACTTATGCAGCAGCATAAAGCAGTGGTAATTGGCAGTGGTGTTGCCGGTTTAGCAGCAGCTATCCGTTTGGCAACACTGGGTTATCATGTTGATGTGTTTGAACGGAATAGCTATGCCGGTGGTAAGCTTTCTTATTTTGAAAAAGATGGGTTTGTGTTTGATGCAGGTCCTTCCTTATTTACGCAGCCACAAAACCTCGAAGAATTATTTGCTTTTGCAGGCGAACCCATTGAAGCCTATTTTCAATATGAAAAGGTTGCTGTTTCCTGTAACTATTTTTTTGAAAACGGAAAACGTGTACAGGCGTTTACGAACGCCAAACAACTGGCCGATGAGCTGCACACACAACTTGGCGAAGAAAAAAACAATGTACTCAATTACTTAAGCAAGAGTGCAACATTGTATAACAATATCGGTGAGTTATTCTTAAATCATTCATTGCAAAAAAGAAGTACCTGGTTGCAAAAGCCGGTACTGAAAGCGTTGCAAACCGTACGTTTACCACATTTGCTGGGCAGCTTGCACGGGATCAATCAATCTTCGTTCCGCACAGCAGAAGCAGTACAGATCTTTGATCGTTTTGCAACATACAATGGCAGTAATCCTTACCAAACGCCGGGCATGATGAGTTTAATTCCGCATCTGGAATTGAACGAAGGAACCTATTATCCGAAGGGAGGTATGATCAGCATTACCCATGCATTGGTTAAGCTGGCAGAAAAGAAAGGCGTACATATTCATTACAATTCACCTGCTGATCGCATTATTCATCACGAAGGAAAAGCAAGAGGTGTTGTGGTGAAGAATGAAAACATCTTTGCTGATGTTGTTGTAAGTAATGCAGATGTTTATTTTACCTACAAGCAATTACTCAACGATCCTGTTGAAACAAAAAAAGTAGAGAAGCAAGAACGCAGCTGCAGTGGACTGATCTTTTACTGGGGCATGAACAGGGAGTTTCCGCAACTGCAGTTGCATAATATTTTCTTCAGTAAAAATTATGCAGCGGAATTTCAATCATTGTTTCAGCAGCATCGTTTGTATAACGATCCTACGGTGTATGTAAACATTACCTCCAAAATGGAAGAAGGCCTTGCACCTAATGGAAAAGAAAACTGGTTTCTGCTGATCAATGCACCTTCAAATGTTGGACAAAACTGGGAAAAGTTGCGTGAACAGTTAAAGCAGGTTGTAATTGCTAAACTCAGCAGCGTATTGCAAACCGATATTGCATCGGCCATTGAAACAGAAGAATATCTCGACCCGATCCGTATTGAAGAACGTACAGGTTCGTTCATGGGTTCGTTGTATGGCACAAGCAGCAATAGTAAAATGGCTGCATTTCTCCGTCATCCAAATTTTACCAGGAAAATTGAAGGGTTGTATTTCTGCGGCGGCAGTGTACATCCCGGAGGCGGTATTCCGCTTTGCTTCAAGAGCGCAAAAATTGCTGTCGAACTTATTCAGAAAGATCAACAAAAACAGAAAGCTCATTAATGTTGCAACAATACAGTAAACAACAAATCGCTACTGCTATAGCCGTACTGTTTCATTGTGTTGGCTTGTGTGGTATTTTGTTTTACGATGTGCAGTTGTTTGCTTCGCTTACACCCATGAATCTTTTGCTGAGTGCTGCGTTACTCATTTACACCCAGCAGCAAAAGAATGTTTGGTTTTTTGTTTTTTTGTTTGTTTGTTATGCGGTGGGTTATGCTGTTGAATATCTCGGCGTAAATCATCAGTTGTTGTTTGGGTATTACCGGTATCTGCCTGCAATGGGCGCACAATGGAAAAATGTGCCGTTGGTAATAGGTGTTAACTGGTTTATTCTGATGTATTGTTGCGGCATTACCATACAGCAGATGCTTAATTATTTCTGGAATAAACTGAAAGAAAAAGATCAGCCGGCCCGCAGCAATGTTGGTTTTATTGCTGTGATTGTCGACAGCGCTTTGCTGGCTACTTTTTTCGATTGGCTCATGGAACCTGTGGCCGTTAGGCTGGGTTACTGGCAATGGCTGGGCGATGGTTCAATTCCATTACTCAACTATGCTTCCTGGTTTGGAGTGAGTTTGCTGCTGCTGTTGTTATTCCGGCTTTTATCTTTTAATAAACAAAACCAATTCGCAGTAAATTTGTTATTGATCCAGTTCATGTTCTTTTTAATCTTACGCACTGTATTATGAGTTTGTTGATCTACATTTTACTGGCATTTGCTGTGTTCTTTACAATGGAAGGCATTACCTGGCTTACACATAAGTTTGTGATGCATGGGTTTTTGTGGTACCTGCACGAAGATCATCATCAGCCACGTGGCCGTTTCTTCGAAAAGAACGATGCATTCTTTCTCATCTTTGCTATACCAAGCTGGTTGTGCATTATGCTGGGTTTAATGTACCAGGTATATTGGGTAGTAAGTATTGGTGCAGGCATAGCTATGTACGGCGCTGCTTATTTTATTGTGCACGATATCATCATACACCAACGCTTTAAAGTTTTCAGCAGGTGGAATAGTACCTATGTGCGGGCTATCCGCTGGGCACATAAAATGCACCATAAGCATTTAGACAAAGAAGATGGTGAAAGTTTCGGCATGCTCTTCGTGCATAAAAAGTATTGGGAAAAAGTGCGTAAGGAAAAGCAACTTAATCCGAATATTAAATAATACGATGACTGCAGAATGAAGAGTAATCGTTTGTCGTAAACAGACCTGACAGGTTAAGCCAACGCTTACTGTTTGTTTAAAATAACAGATGAAACATGTGAGCGCTCAACCTGTCAGGTCGAGCGTTTTTAAATAGAAATAGAATTTGAATTCACACTACACTTATTTTCTTATTCTGCTTGGCTCATTTGCCGGTCCACTGTTGTTAAGCTTCGATAAGAAAGTAGCTTTTTATACCAAATGGAAATACCTGTTTCCTGCTATGCTTCTTCCTGCTTTGTTTTTTATTGTGTGGGATGAGGTGAAAACAAAAGCAGGCGTCTGGAGTTTCAGCAATGCGCATGTCACCGGTATTAAAATTTCAACATTGCCTTTAGAAGAACTGCTCTTCTTTTTTGTTGTGCCTTATTGCTGTGTGTTTATTTACGAATGTATTGTTTGCTATTTTCCATCGGTTAAGCAGAAGAGTTGGGGAAGGCCGGTGCTGTTGTTGGTGGGTTTATTTTTTTTACTTGCTGCTATTTTTACCTATGGCAAAGCCTACACGTTTTATACATCGTTGTTCAATGTGTTGTTTATTGCAGCGCTGTTTATTTTTTCAAAATGGTTTAAAGGTTTCAATGCTTCTGCTTTTCTGCTGAGTTACCTGCTTGTGGTGATTCCTTTTCTTATTGTAAACGGATTGCTTACCGGTATTCCTGTTGTGTTGTACAACGATGCAGAAAATCTCGGCATCCGTATTTTCTCCTTTCTTCCCTGGCCAACGAACAATATTCCGGTAGAAGATATTTTTTACGGCATGCTGTTGATTTTAATGAACGTGGCTTTTTACGAACGGATGCGTAATAAAAAGGCATAACTGATTTGCAGTATTGTTGCTAAAATATTTTCATGCTTGGTTCTTTTGTATGTCGGGGAACATTGTAATTTTGATGTGTAAAAAATACTGTTCTATACAGTCAGCATGAACAACACTGCGTTTCGCATCATCGCCTTACTCCTGCATCTTCTGTCTTCTCTTTTCATTTTGTTTTTCCTGCTCGATTTCGATTTGTCCGGAGGCTGGATACGTTTTTTTCTTTTCATTGCTTTCTGTATGGTCATGCTTGTTCTGCTGATCGCCCATATAACTTCCCTCATCCGCTTTCTTAAAACCAAATAATAAAATATGATCTCTGTAATTATTTTTATTCTCGCTGCAATTGTTGCAGGGTTATTTTTCGGCATCCTCAAACGATCCACTTATGTAAATGAGCAAGGTCGGTTTAAACTTACAGCATTGCTACGTTTAGGAGCTGTAACGCTTATCGCTTTTATTGTTGTAGTAATCAATCCCATCGATATTGAACGTATTGATGCCGGACATGTAGGCATTAAAGTAAGCAACGTTGGCGATAACCGTGGCGTAGGCCGTACAGAATATGTTACAGGTTGGGTGTTTTACAATTCCTGGATCTCCAGAATTTTTGAATTCCCGATTCACCAGCAGCATATTGATTACGAAGCAAACGATATTGTTACAAAAGGTGGTTTTCGTGCAACTATTAAACCTTCGTTCAACTATTCCATCAATGCCGGTAATGTTGCCGATATGTTTCAGAACCTGCGTGTAGGTGTGCAGGAAATGGAACAGGGTTGGTTGAAAAATGCAATTGTAGGTTCGGTGAATGATGTGGCCAACCGTTACACCGTCGATTCAATTTTCAACCATAGAGAAGAGTTTGAAGCTGATATTGTAAAAGAATGTAACAAGCGGGTTGCAAAGTGGTTTAATGTATCGCAACTGCGTACCAACATTGTTCCTCCCGCAGAAATTTCGGAGTCCATCATTGCAAAAACAAGAGCAATACAGGAAGTGCAGGTAGCAGAAAACAGAAGACAGGTAGCAATAGCAGAAGCAGAACGGAAGATTGCCGAAGCAAGAGGTGATTCGGCACAGGCTGTTATCCAGGCTGCCGGCCGTGCAGAAGCCATCAGAAGAGAACAATTGTCGTTAACGTCTTTGTATATCGATTATATAAAAGTGCAGAAATGGAGTGGCCAGGTACCAACTACCGTTGCAGGTGCTAACAGCGGATTTTTAATTCAGCTGCCAAAAGATGTAAAAGAATAACCATGAGGAACCTCAATAAAAAAGCGGAGTAAAATACTCCGCTTTTTTATTATAGCTTAAGATACTCTTTTAGTTTCCCTTCTTTATTTGCATCGAGCAGTTTTTTTAATCGTTTGTTTGATTGCACGTTATTTTTTTCATTCGCACAGTAATCGGCAAACAGCTTCATTGCTCCGTAGGTTATTTCCTTGCTGTCTTTTCCTTTATCAGCATTATCCATTACAAACTTTGTAAGGCAAGCCATGTAAACAGCAAGAAGCATATCTTCTTCTTTACCATATTTGGTAACATCTGCATTCAGTTCAAAGGTATAATCGGCAGTTGAAGTCATCCATTTAATAAGAAAAGACATTGCAGAAAGTCGATTAACATCGGAACCATTAACAGGTGTAGATAAAATAAAATCAGCCGCTTCCAATGCTTTCGAATTGTAAGTACGGCATTCTTCAGCAGTTGCAAATTTAATGTCGGCTAAAGGGCGAAAATCCTGGGCAAAAATTGTTGTGTTAGCCAGAAAGAGAATGGCAAGCAAAAGTGGTTTCTTCATGTTGTTTTTTTTTGGAAAAGTACCGCAGATAAAAGACAAATCCAAACAGCTTTAGTATCCTTTTTCTCTTGTACCGGGGCAACCTACTTTTTTATTTTTCTTAAACGAAGCAATGCCCGAAGTGCGTTCGTACCAATCAACAAACGGGCGCCATACAAGTGTAAGCTGTATAAAATAATAGGCATCTTTATTTTTTTCGCTGCCACGCAAAGTGCCAGCAGTTGGATAAGCTCCGCCACCACGGTAGGCTAAGTCAACTGCAGTCTGTCCACGTGCGGAAAGCAATGCAGCCTGGTCTACATAACGTGTGCTCACATCATCAATATAATCGGTAAACGTTTTGCGATAGCCCAGTTCTAACCCAACACGCAGGTCTTCGGTAAGCAAATATTCGCCACCAATACCAAACGGAATAGCGAACTGTGTTGATTTATATGTTTTCTTTCCTGCTATAAAGCCTTGCCCTTCGGTGCTAAGTGGTTGCAGAAAAGTTTTTGCTCCATTGTTATCGGCAGTAAATGGTTTTATGCGGTAAAGGGCGCCACCTGCAAACACATAAGGTGTCCACCATTTATAATTCAGGTTAAAAATATTGTATTGCCCACCGAGCTCCCATTCAAAAAGATTGGTTTGAAAATTAAGATTACGGCTTTGATGCGATGCACTTTTGCTTTTTGCATCATCGGCACGCAGCATACCCAGGCTGATATGTGTACGGGCCAGCAAATGTTCGGTTAAATCGTAACGGGCACCAATGCTGCCAACAAACTTCGCCTGGTTGAATGTGAAATTTCTGCGTTGTAAATCGCCCTGGTAATTGGCAAAGCCACCACGAAAGGATAAATGAAAATTTTGTGCTGATGCAAAAACAGGTGCGAGGCAAATTAGCAGTATCAGTTTTTTCATTGTGTATTGGATTGTTTTCAACGATAATCCGCAACTAAGAACGCAAAACAATCGGAAAAAGTATAGGGCTAACGGGGTTGATAATGTATCGGGAAACTTCAATCCCAAGTCTGAAACAATAAACCATAAACAGGGTTCAGGTGTCTGACGCTTGCAGCGTCCTGACAGCAGTCTCCGAAAATCAGAAAGTCTTCGGCGTCAGTACGTCGAAGAGGTCAGACACCTGAACATTACAGCTAAAAACATAACCGTCGCTTCCCCGGCCGACCTTCGGTCAGACGGGGAAGCTCCTAACACCCGTTCCTAACAAATGAATTAATTTCGCCTCCATGATCCATAATTTCAACGCAGGACCTTCTGTTTTACCGAAAGAAGTATTTGAACAGGCCAGCCAGGCAGTACTCAACTTTAACAACAGCGGCTTATCCATTTTAGAAATCGGTCACCGTACGCCGTTGTTTGAAGAGGTGATGAATGAAGCCCGTTCGCTTGTGAAAGAATTAATGCAGCTGGATGATGATCATGAAGTGCTGTTCCTGCATGGTGGTGCTACTACACAGTTTATGCAGGTGCCCATGAACCTGCTCAACGAAAACGAAGTTGCAGCTTACACCGAAACAGGTACATGGGCAGGCAAGGCCATTAAAGAAGCCAAACTGTTTGGCCATGTTGAAATTGTTGGTTCATCTAAACATACCAATTACACAACCATGCCGCATGATTTGTCTGTTCCGGCAACAGCGGCTTATCTGCATATTACTACCAACGAAACAATTGCCGGTACACAGTGGCATCAGCTGCCTTACGATTGCGGTGTGCCCATTGTTGCCGATATGAGCAGCGATATCCTCAGCCGTGTACTCAACTTTAATAAGTTCGATCTTATTTATGCAGGCGCACAAAAGAATATGGGTGCAGCAGGTGTAAACCTGGTTGTGATCAACAAAAATATTCTGGGTAAAGTAAACAGGATCATTCCGGGTATTCTCGACTATCGCAATCATATCAAAGAAGGCAGTATGCTTAATACACCGCCAGTGTTTGCAGTATATGTGGCGATGCTTACACTGCGTTGGTTAAAAGAGCAGGGTGGTGTGGCTGCTATTGAAGCAATCAACAATAAAAAAGCGGAGTTGATCTATGCAGCACTGGAAGCAATTCCGTTTATTAACCTGCCGATAGCAAAAGAAGACCGTAGTAAAATGAACGTGGTGTTTACAATGGACGATCCTGCAAAAGAAGCAGCATTTATGCAGCTGTGTAAAGAACAAGGCATGTATGGGGTGAAAGGTCACCGCAGTGTGGGTGGTTTCCGTTTAAGTTTATACAATGCGTTGAAGATGGAAAGTGTGGAAGCAATGCTGCAGTTGCTGAAGGAGTTTGCAGCGAAGAATGGGTAACAGTAAATTGATTTATCGGACAAGCAGGGGAAAATTCCTTTTCTTTGCAGCCGGTTAGTAAGTACAACAAAATATATGGCTATCATCGTTCCGTTTAAAGCCCTGCGTCCGCAGGCACAGTTTGCCAAACAGGTGGCGGCACGTCCGTACGACGTGTTGAACAGCAAAGAGGCGAAGGCAGAAGCACAAGGCAATCCTTATTCTTTCCTGCATATTACAAAACCAGAGATCGATCTTCCCGAAGAAACCGATCAGTATGCTGCTGAAGTATATCTGAAAGCAAAAGATAATCTTGCTGCGTTTATTCAGCGTGATGTATTGTTTCGTGAAAATAAACCTTGCTATTATATCTATCGCCTTATTATGAATGGCCGCAGCCAGACTGGTTTGGTTTGTGGCAGTTCGGTAGAAGATTATGAAAAGGATGTGATCAAGAAACACGAGTTCACCCGCCCCGAAAAAGAAAACGACCGTATCAATCATATCAAGATCAGCGGTGCACAAACCGGTAATGTATTTTTAGCTTACCGTGATGTAGCTGCTATGAACGAACTGATTGAAAAATGGAAGGCTGATAAGAGTCCTATCTACGATTTTACAGCCGATGATGAGATACAGCATACCATTTGGGTAGTAAATGATGATGCAGCTATTGCAAACATCAGCAATCTGTTTGCAACACAGGTTCCGCAAACCTATATTGCCGATGGTCACCACCGTGCAGCATCTGCAGCAAAAGTGCGTGCCGCATTGGGCGATGCTTCAACAGAAGAAAGTGATTATTTCTTAACAACATTATTTCCTGCAAGCGAACTGCAGATTCTCGATTACAACCGTGTGGTAAAAGATCTCAACGGATTGTCGGTTGCTGAACTGCTCGAAAAAATAAAAGAAGATTTTCAAGTAAAGCTGGTTGGTAAAGATCAGGTGAAACCTTCGCAATTGCATGTGTTTGGTATGTATGCCGATGGCAACTGGTACGAGCTTACTGCAAAAGAAGGCACTTATAAAACCGATCCTATCGGCATATTGGACGTAACCATTCTTTCCGATAACCTGCTCGATAAACATTTAGGCATTAAAGATCAGCGTACCGATAAACGCATCGATTTTGTAGGTGGTATCCGTGGACTGGGCGAATTGCAAAAACGTGTTGACAGTGGTGAAATGAAAGTAGCTTTCAGTTTGTACCCTGTTACGATGGAGCAACTGTTCGATATTGCTGACAGTGGTAATGTAATGCCTCCCAAGAGCACCTGGTTTGAACCGAAGCTGCGGGATGGTTTGCTTACACATCTCATCTACAACGAAGCCTGATTGTAAAGCCTGGCAAGGTTTTTAGCTTTCTTAATAAAATTGCAATATTGCAGAGGCGGTTTTACAATCGCCTCTTTTCGTTTAATTTTGAGGCGATATGAAAAAATTACTTAGTGTATCTGTTTTGATTTTAATGTGTGTAACAGCTTTTGCCCAAGACCCCGATGCAGCGCAACTGCACGAAACGGGTAAGCAGTTTATGCGTGGTGGCGATTGGTCGAATGCGGTATTGGTCTTAACCAAAGCATTGCAGAAAGAACCAAACAGCATCTCCATTCAAAAAGATCTTGCGCTCACTTATTATTATCAACGTGATTTTGGAAAAGCACGTGAAACAGTGAAACCTTTAATTGATCGTGACGATGCAGATGTACAGGTGTTCCAGATTGCCGGCAATATTTATAAAGCATTGGCCGAACGTAAGGATGCGGAAAAAATGTACAAGAAGGCGTTGAAGAAATATCCAACTAGTGGTCCGTTGTATGCAGAGTATGGCGAATTGTTGTGGATGCTCAACGATAATTTTGGAAGTATAGAACAATGGGAGCTGGGTATTAAAACCGATCCTGCTTATGCCGGCAACTATTATTTTGCTGCACGTTATTATTTCTTTACAACCGATAAAGTGTGGGCATTGGTATATGGCGAAGTGTTCATCAATATGGAAAGCTATACAAGCCGTACAGCCGAAATGAAAAAATTGTTGCTTGATGGCTATAAAAAATTCTTCACTATCGATGAAAAAACACAACCATCAAAAACAAAGAATGAATTTGCGGATGCGTTTATTGCTGTTATGAAACAAAACAGTGCAGTAACCAATAACGGTATTACTACCGAATCGCTCACAATGTTGCGTACACGTTTTCTGCTCGACTGGAATAAATCGTATGCAGCAAAGTTTCCGCATCGTTTATTCGATCATCAAAAACAACTGGTACAGGAGGGTATGTTTGATGCATACAATCAATGGATATTTGAAGCAGCAGGCGATTTAGCTAAATACGAAAGCTGGACAAAACTGAACACCGAACAATACAACGAGTTTACAAAATTTCAAAAATCGAAACTGTTTAAACTACCCTCAGGGCAGTATTATAAACAGGCAAACTGATCAATAAAAATCCTCCTTTCAATGGAGGATTTTTTATAGGCGCATTGCGCTTTTCTGCTTAACTTACTTTTGTCAAAAAACAAGATCTGTTTTTTGTTGCGTACACTTAATTGCATGCTATATGAATCCCACAAGATTATTCGACTGCATTGATGTGCAGTTTGCAAAATTTCCGCAGGAAGCAATGTTTGCTGCTAAAGAAGAAGGCGGCATCTGGAAAAAATATTCAACAGCAGAAGTAAAAGAAACTGTTGACAGGCTTGCAGCTGGCTTAATACATCTTGGCGTTGGCGGTAATGATATGAGTGCGGAGAAGCGTGATAAAATCGCTATCATCAGCAATAACCGCCCCGAATGGATGATGCTTGATCTTGCTGTTCAAAAAACAGGAGCAGTATTGGTTCCAATTTATCCAACACTTGCAGTAAATGAACTGGAGTTTGTGTTAAATGATGCAGCTGTGAAACTGGTTTTTGTAAGCGATCAGGATCTGTACGACAAAGTTCAATCAATACGTTCTAAAGTACAAACTGTGCATGCAGTGTTTACGTTCGATTACCTGCAGCCATCATTGCATTGGAAAGATATTTTAAGCAAAGCAACCGAGAACGATTTTAAAACACTTGCAGTTTCGGCACAAAGCATCCGTTACGAAGACATGGTGACGATCATTTATACTTCAGGTACTACCGGTACACCTAAAGGTGTAATGCTTAGTCATAAAAACATTCTCAGTAATGTACTGTCGTGTACACCTGTGTTTGCAGATTTTTGTGTACCCGGCGATAAGGCATTGAGCTTTCTTCCGCTCAATCATATTTTCGAACGCATGGTTACGTATGTATATCTTTTTAACGGCGTGTCTATCTGGTATGCACAAAGTTTAGATACCATTGGCGATAATCTTAAAGAAGTGCAGCCTTCTGTTTTTACTACCGTACCACGTTTGCTCGAAAAAGTGTACGAACGTATTATGGGCAGAGGACAGGAGTTAACCGGGCTTAAGAAAAAATTATTCTTCTGGGCGGTTGATGTAGGCGGCGAGTTTGCAATCAATAAAAATCAAGGCTTCTTTTATAAACTGAAGCTGGCCATTGCCAATAAACTCATCTTTAAAAAATGGCGTGAAGGTTTAGGTGGCAAAGTAAAAGCAATTGTTACGGGTGCAGCGGCCTGCCAGGTGCGTTTGCTGAAAGTATTTACTGCCGGAAAGATCGTTATTATGGAAGGCTATGGTTTAACAGAAACATCACCGGTAATTGCAGTCAACCGTTTTGTTGAAAAGAACCGGATGTTTGGTACAGTTGGTCCTGTGATTGATGGCGTGGATGTACTGATAGCAGAAGATGGCGAGATCTGTTGCAAAGGCGATAATGTAATGATGGGTTATTACAAACGTCCCGATCTTACTGCAGAGGTAATTGATAAAGATGGTTATTTCCACACAGGTGATATTGGTATGCTGGAGCAGGGGCGCTTCTTAAAAATTACCGATCGTAAAAAGGAAATTTTTAAAACAAGCGGCGGTAAATATGTAGCTCCACAGCCGATTGAAAATAAAATGAAGGAGAGCAAGTTTATTGAGCAGATGATTGTAGTGGGACCCGAACGGAAATTTGCCGGTGCGTTGATTGTTCCATCGTTTGAAAATTTAAAAGTGTGGGCTGCACAGAACAATATCAGTTTTGGAACAGTACACGACCTGGTACGCAATCCGAAAGTGCTGGAAATGTTCAAGCATATTGTGGAAGAGTTTAATCAGCAGTTCAACCATGTGGAGCAAATCAAGAAGTTTGAACTTTGTCCTAATGAATGGACGGTTGATGGTGGTGAACTTACGCCAACATTAAAGTTGAAACGGAAAGTGATCATGGAGAAATATCGGGATGCGATTGAAAGGATTTATTTGTAAGACTAATGATTAAAATAAATGAATGAGAATTGCTGACACTGGCGCAAGCGTCTCGCTTGTGTCTTCGCTCAAACGATATAACTCAATTCAATCAACCCGTTCTTATTGTGAAAGTCCCTCGCACTACTGTACAGGTATTCTTCTTCTAATTCTACAAATCCTGCTTCTACAGGATTATAATGAATGTAGTTTGATGTCTGGTAAAACATTTCAACCTAGTTGTGGCACAAGCGAGACGCTTGCGCCAACTCCTGCATTACCGCCAGCCATCAAAAACCGCATTCCTTTTTTCCGTAAAACCAAATCGTTTATCTTCGCAGCATGCTTCCAAAATACAAACGCATCCTTCTTAAACTTTCAGGCGAATCATTAATGGGCGATAAGAATTTCGGTATGGACTCTGCCGTTATTTCGCAATACGCTCAAAGTATTAAATCCATTGTTGAGCTGGGTGTTCAGGTAGCCATTGTTATCGGCGGTGGTAATATTTACCGTGGTATGAACGAAGCAGAAACGGGTATTGAACGTGCGCATGGCGATTATATGGGTATGCTGGCAACCGTTATCAATGGCATGGCTTTACAGGCAGGTTTGGAAAAAGCAGGCGTGTACACCCGTTTACAAAGCGCCATTAAAATGGAACAAATTGCTGAACCATACATCCGTCGTCGTGCCATTCGTCATTTGGAAAAAGGTCGTGTGGTGATCTTTGGTGCAGGTACCGGCAATCCTTACTTTACTACCGATACAGCAGGTTCGCTCCGTGCAATAGAAATTAATGCCGATGTAATTTTGAAGGGTACACGTGTAGATGGTATTTACACTGCCGATCCGGAAAAAGATCCTACAGCAACCAAATACGAAACCATTACCTTCCAGGAATGCCTCAGCAAAAACCTGCGTGTAATGGATATGACGGCTTTTACACTTTGCATGGAAAACAAGTTACCCATTATTGTGTTCGATATGAACCGTACCGGCAACCTCAAGCGTGTAGTTACCGGCGAAAATGTGGGTACTGTTGTTAACGGTTAACCTGTTCGTTCACACTTTCGTTTTGTTGGGGATAAGTTTCGCTTACCAACATTTCCGCAATCCTGTTATTGCAATTAACTTTCCATTGTTATTCTGAAGTATTCTTCTACGTAACAAATTATTCGTTCATGCCAGTAACCCTGTTAGCTATAGAAATATCTGTTTTCGAAATAGCCATGTTCCAGATCGGCGCATTGGTACTCGGTTTCGTTATTCATTATTTCTGGAGTATGCGTCACGGCAACCAGTTCGATCAGGAGCTGGATGTAAAGAAGTTTGAGAAAGAAGCATACGATTGGCGCATGAAGTATTACAACATTCTTGAGCAGCAGAAAGACAGTGGCGAACATTTGCAGAAAGAACTTGCCTCGGTACAACAAAGCGAACAGGCATTGATGGAAGAGATAGAAGAACTCAACGATCTGATAAAAGAACTGAAGCAACGTCCACAACAGGTAATTGTTGAAACAGTTACAGCTACATCTTCGGGTGCTGATGTAAGTCCTGCTGCATACCTTGCACAGTTGAAGAAAGCGCAGGACGATCTGTTGCAGCACAATCAAAGTATCTCTCAATTGTTGAACCAGGTAGATCTGCTGGAGAAAGTGGAACAGAAGCACCAGGATACGTTGCAGCAAAATCAATACCTCAACGAACAGCTTACCATACTCCGTCGCTCATTAGCAGAAAAAGAAGGCGAGCTCAATACCATTCGTCAGCAAACGGTGCTTACACAGGAAATGAAAAACCGTTTGGAAACAGCGTACGATGAGTTCAACGAAATTCAATCGAAGCTGATGAAGGTTGAGCAACAGCTGAGTGTGCCGCAAACAAATGCTTTGCGTTACGATGAGCTGGAAGAAGCCAATCATCTTTTATCGGTTGAGCTGAACGATCTGCGCAGCAAACAACGGGAGTTGGTAGAAGAAAACTCCAGGCTTTCGCAACATGTTATTGAAATGGAAAGCAAGCTGAAAGAAGCCAACCTGCAACGCCAGCAATTAAGCAAGCGAAACGATTTTCTCGAAGAGCTCAACAAGGACCTGCAGCAGGTATCGGACCATAATAAAAAGCTTGAATCGCAACTTTCCCGTCTTTCCGAAATTGAAGCAATGCTTGCACGGATTTCTTCCGGACAAAATCAGTAAATCAGCGGTTATTATTCGTTCGTTCCTTAGATTTGGCGCTTCACTAAAACAGCTTGTTTTATGGCGTCCATTGCAGATATCCGCAGAGATTATTCCTTAAAAACATTAATTGAAACAGAAGTAACCGATAACCCTTTTCTCCAGTTTGGAGATTGGTGGCAGCAAGCCATTGAATCGGAAATTGATGAAGTAAATGCAATGACACTTGCAACTTCATCGAACGAAGGCGTACCATCGGCACGTATTGTATTATTGAAAGGTTACGACGAAAAAGGATTCGTGTTTTATACCAACTACGAAAGCATGAAAGGGCAGGAACTTGCGGAAAATCCGAGAGCCTGTTTGTTGTTTTTCTGGAAAGAACTCGAACGCCAGGTACGCATTATTGGGTTGGTTGAAAAAGTGAGTGTTGAAGAAAGTGATGAATATTTTTTATCACGCCCAACAGGATCGCAGGTAGGTGCATGGGCTTCGCCGCAAAGCAGAGTTATTGAAAACCGCAGTTGGTTAGAAAACCGTGTGAAAGAAATGGATGAGAAATTTAAGACAGAACAATTAACCCGTCCGGCACATTGGGGTGGCTACAGAGTAAAGCCCGTGATCATCGAGTTCTGGCAGGGAAGAAGCAGCCGTTTACACGATCGTATTCAATATACGTTACAGGAAATTGGTGGCTGGAAGATTGAACGTTTAGCACCCTAAAGGAAAATGGCTGATGTAGGATTTATGATGTAGGAAGTATGAGTGCAGGAATTGGTTTTTGGGGAAATAAAAAAAGCAGGCGATCACTTGCGTAACAACCTGCTTCAGGAATTTTTGCTTATAGCGGAAGCTTATTTAGTTTCAGCTTTCTTCGCAGCTTTCTTTACAACAGCAACTTTCGCAGGACGGCTTTTGCCGAAAGAACCTTTGAAACGTTTGCCTTTTGCAGTTTTTTTATCTCCTCTGCCCATGATAATTCGTTTATTTAAATGAGTGAATTGCAGCAATGCTGCGTAGTTACAAAGTTGAACATAAAAAAAGCAAGAAACAAAAAACGTTTCCTGCTTTTTTTATGCCTGTAAATAATCAGAGCTTCGCTGCTAATTCTTTACCTGCTTTAAATTTAGCTACTTTCTTCGCTTTGATTTTGATAGTTGCACCTGTTTGTGGGTTACGACCTGTACGTGCAGCACGCTTGGTTACAGAAAATGTACCGAAACCAACCAGTGTAACTTTACCACCACCTTTTAATGTTTTTGTAACGGCTTCAACAAAAGAATCCAGGGCAGCATTCGCCTGTGTTTTTGAAATTTCTGCATCTTCAGCAAGCTTTGCAACTAATTCTGCTTTGTTCATATGAGAGTTTTTTTAAGTGGAGCAAATATAGAAGGTTTTGAAAAGCAACAAAATTTTTTTCGCTCACAGAAAACACTTAAAAATTTTGCTGTAATGCAGGCAGGGCAAGGATTGTAAAGATTTCAACCCCCAAATTATTTTAAGAAAAAGTAAAATAAGAACGCTGAAAGCCTTGTGCAACAAGCATTTCAGCGTTCTTGCTGCTGTAATCCTTTGCCAGCAAGGGTTTCAGCAATGTGTATAATTAAATTGCGGGCAGTTGATTTTGTTGCTGTTTTCCACAATTACTGCACAACTTCCATTAATGAACGGAATGCGATAAACTGGTTACCCCATTTATCGAATGCTTTTTGCCGCAGTGTATTGGCATGTGTGTTTACATAATCTTCCTGCAGTTCTTTACTTGCAGCAAAGTACTGCACAGTGTATGTTGGCCCTTCTTCTTCTTCAGTTTCAAGTAAGCGAAAAAAACGTGCATCGGTAAAACAACCGGTTGCAATTACTTCGGGTATATGCTCTTCCTTCATCCAGCTAAGCCATGCATCATGTATAGCCCAGGTTACTTTGGATGTTACGTTGTATACGATCATATTATTTCATTTTCAGTTCAAGATAAACAGGGCAATGATCGCTGTGTTTTACATCAGGATAAATTTCTGCATCTTTCAAATTTGCTTTCAACGGTTCGGTAACACTGATGTAATCAATACGCCAGCCTTTGTTTTGTAAGCGTACACTGGGGAAACGCTGGCTCCACCAACTGTAACGATGAGGTTCGGGATGAAATGCACGAAACGTATCAACCCAGCCACTGTTATAAAACTTCGTCATCCACTCACGTTCTTCGGGTAAAAAACCGCTCGACTTTTTATTTCCTTTCGGATCGTGAATATCAATTTCATGGTGTGCAATATTGTAATCGCCGCAAAGAATCAGTTTAGGATGCGTTTTCTTTAATTCGTTCAGCCAGTTGAAATATTCATCGAGCCAAACATATTTAAATGCCTGGCGTTCGTCGCCACTGGTACCGCTGGGGAAATAAGTATTGATCAAACGAACATCACCAAAGTCAAGCTGTATTACACGGCCTTCATCATCGCTTGGTCCATGACCATTGCCTGTTACAACATTATCGGCTTTTATTTTTGAAAACACAGCCACCCCACTGTAACCTTTCTTCTGCGCACTGAACCAATAATCGTGGTAACCCAGATCGTTAAACAGTTTGTGATCTACATCTTCTTTGGTGGCTTTTGTTTCCTGCACACAGATAATATCGGCAGGATCTGTTTTCAGCCAATCAATAAACCCTTTTTTTATGGCAGCACGAATGCCGTTAACGTTATAAGAAATAATACGCATGCGAGTGAATTTATGTTGCAGCAGCGAATGTAAGCAAGGCTGCTTATATGCACATAAAAAGAAAGGCATTCCTTCCGGAATGCCTCTTCAGGAAACATCAAGACTCAGTACAACTAAGCTTTCTTTTCGTAGAATGTTTTTTCTATTTTTTTATTAACCGGTTTTACGGTTTGCAAAAATTTGTAAATGGCTTTTATTTCCATATCGCTCATGCGGCTGAATGGGCCCCATGCCATCGGGCTGTGTTTAATAAGTTTTCCCTGGCGTATGCGGTTGCGGAAAGTTTCTTCGTTCCAGCCGTAAATGCGGCCTGTTTCTTTATCGGGTGTAAGGTTGGGGCTTTGGCATTCGTAATGTTCCGGATCAATGATCGATTCCATTTTAAAACCACCGGCAAATGGTTCACCAATAAAAGCACCCGTCATCAAATCTCTGTCGGTATGGCAACCGTTGCAATTAGCAACACTCATGGCAAGGTATCTTCCATATTCAACAGTAGAATCTGCTTTTACAGATTTGGGTGGTGTGGCGGTTGGTCCAACAGGTTTTAATACAAATGCTTTGATAACCATGCCCAGCAAATTCATTTTATTATCAGGCACTTTATTGCTAACCGGTTTTATGGTGCGGATGTAGGAGATAACTGCTGTAAGATCTTCATCGCTCATATCATGAAATGGCATAAAGTCGAACAGTGCTCTGCCATCGTGCCCAACGCCAAAACGCAACGAGCGTGCAATGGCTTCATCAGAAATAGTACCGATGCCGGTTTCTTTATCGGGTGTAATGTTCTTTGGATAAATATGACCGATGGGCAATTTGAAATCTCTGCCACCGGGCAAATCAACTTCTGCGCCGCTGTTTACAATTTCTTCGGTTCCGGGTTTTGCATGACAGTCGGCACAATGCGCAGGCCCATACACAAGATATTTGCCACGTGCAATAACAGCACTGTCGGAAGAAGCTTTGATAGCGGGGTAAGGCGCATCGTACTTTTTGTTTTGATTAAGCAGTACAATGGCCGCAAGGCCAATAATAAGAAAGAGCAGGATGATGCCTGTCCATTTCAATGTTTTTTTGAGCATGTTAGTTTGGTTTTGTGATTGGCAGAAAAAAGGTAGAAACATTTTTGAGAAGATGCAATACCTGACGCTGATTAGTAAAACAAAAAAAGCCACAACAAAAGTTATGGCTTACTCTGCTTGATTGTTCTGTTAAAAGTGTACGGCTAATTTAAGTTTTAGAAAAAAAGGATTGCCGGGTGTAAAATGTAATTCGGTAACGGAAGCGGGTTCATTGCGTAATCTTGATTCTGTTGCAAACTGTGCTTCATTCCATTTTGAATTGAAGAGGTTTTCTGCTACTGCGGAAATTTCCCAATTATATAAAGCATAGCTTACAGAAGCATCCGTAATAAAATACCCTTTGGCAGTAATGCTGTAATCTTCGTTTGCTGCACGTTTGGCAATGTAACGGTAACGAATTGCTGCACTCAAGTTGTTTTGCTGATAGTTGATACCTCCTGTGCTGGTAACTGTTGGTGCTAAGGGGATGTAATTTTCATCTTTTGCATTCTCAATACTTCTGGTATGCGCCAGGTTCAAATTGCCATCGGCAAAGAGTTGCTTTAACAGTTGCCAGCGTACTGAAATATCTGCACCATAACGGCGTGTTTTGCCGGCGGGTTCAACAATTCCTTCATCGCCTACATATACAAACTCCTGTTGGAGAAAAAGATGCCATACAGCTGCATTGAGCAACAAGTTTTTGAAAGGTTTCCAGATGAAACCAAGATCAGAGCCATAAGAAGCCGGCAGCACTTCTCTGCCTGTTTGTGGTAATACTACCCGTGTATCGTTACTGTGAAATCCCTTTCCATTTTTAAAATACAATTGGAGGGTTTTATTTAACGTATAAAACAAATTTGCTTTTGGGCTAACAATGAACTGCTCCTGCGCTTTTAAAGAAGGGTTTAGTTTATCGCTGTACTTAAAATGAAAATAGTCGACTCTGGCACCAAAAGTAAGCAGCCATTTACCCATCTCGATCTTTTCATCTGCATACAACCAGCCATTGGTTTCATGCACATTACCCAAGGCAATGGCTTCGAGAACTTCTGCTTTGTTTTTAGTATGTGATAACTCCGAATTGTCTGTTATGTCAAAACGTAATCCGCTGCCAATGCTGCTTGTAAAATCTGTTTTGCCTTTTGTGTGTTTCGACTGCCAGTTCGATTGCCAGCCAAAAATATCTCTTGCTTCCTGCTGTAATATCTGATCGCCATTAACAGCATCGTTGAGAAAGAAAGTGAAATTCGAAAAAAGATTAAAATGATAACGGGAATAATACAGCTGATGTTCGAGCTGATCCTTACTATGTAAACGCTGCTGCAGTTTTGCACTGAAATTGATGCGGCCTGTGTAACCACCTTCGGTATTATCAATAGCGCCAAAGCGACTGATGCTGTTATTGGCTACTGCACGCTCCGGAATCTGGCCAGATGCATCCCATTTGCTATTAAATACGCTTGCTTGAATAAATATTTTATTGCGCTCGTTAAGCTCAGCATTGTACTTACCCCAAATATTGAAACGGTTAAAATGCTGTGCACTTTCAAAAGGCCCATCGGAATAAATGAATTCAGATGCAAGAAAGGCATTTTGTTTTTTGTTGGATGCAGGGAGCAGGTTAATTATTGCCAATGCCCGGTAACTGTTAAACAAACCTGCTTCAAGCTGTACCGTGTTTTGTATAAGCCTGTTTACTGTTTGGAGTTCTACATAACCTGCTGTGTTGAAATTACCATGCTCAGTGTAATAGCTTCCCTTTCCATAGTCGATTGTTTTTACCAGCTCGGGAATTACAAAATGCATATCAGCATAACCTTGTCCGTGTGCATGCGATGGCATGTTTACCGGTATGCCATCAACTGTAATCTGTACATCGGTACCATGATCTACATCGAAACCTCGTAAAAAAATCTGCTCTGCTTTACCGCCACCCTGGTGTTGTGCAATAAACAAACCCGGCACATAACGCAAAAACTCCTGTGCCGAATTAACAGGCCGTTTATTCAAATCAATTTTGCTGATGGTAGAATACACTTTGTTGGCATTACCGGCGGCAATAACCAGTTCTTTTAAATTAAACGTTGTACGGCGCAGGTAAATAACAGCTGATTTTCCTGCAGTATTTAGTTGTAAAGATTGGTAGCCGATAGCGGTAATACTGATGTTTGTTGTTGTTGCCGAAACCGAAATTGAAAAGCTGCCATCTTTTGCAGAGGTTGTTGTTTTATTATTGCAGAAAATAACAGCGCCTTCTACGGCTTCATTGTTTACACTGTCTATAATACGTCCGTTAAAAAAAACTTGTGCCTTTGTTGTATTAACAAGAAAAACGCTGAACAACAGAAGTAGCATTTCTTTCATAAACAACAGAAGTTAAATTCAGAGCGATTGCAGCTCTTGGGTAATATTTTTGGTTACTTGCGGTCCTAATTCAAAACTGCTTTCCAGAGCCTGGCCCAGGTAGTACTTTGCAAGGTTGTTATTACCAGCTTTTTTAAAAATTAAACCTATATGATAAAGGGCGTCGGGTTCAAATGTTTTGTTTATTACACGTCCGTTGGCTATGCCAACAGCTTCATTCAGCCGGTTGCTTTTGTATAGCGACCATGCGAGCATATCGTAAGATTGAGCGGTAGGGCGGTTCTGAATTTCTTTTTGTGCAATTAACAAAGCTGCAGAAGGGTTATTGTATTCATCCGTAAGAATGTTAAAGAGATATTTATTGTACATATCGCCGTAGCCGGGAGCCTGCACTTTTTTAATAAAGGAAAGCAGCCACTTGTTTTTTTCGGTGATGTTATTTTCATAGCCGGCAATTTCACTCAACATCAGATCATAATCAGGTATGGGATGAATTTTTTGAAGACGATGAAGGATTGTTTTTGCAAAATTTGTGTTTTTATCGTTCGAGAATGCAAGCCAGGCAATTCCTTTCCATGCATGATAGTAATTGGCATCGCTGCTAATTACTTCGTTATATAATCTGTAAGCATCATTAATTCTGTTCTGATGGCCATACATATCTGCAAGATTTGTTTTTACCCACAGCAGCAATTGTGTATTCCTGCTGTCGGCTACATCGGCATATGCTTTTTCCATATAGCGGATGCTTTCTTCACTGTTGCCTTTATGATCTTCTAACTTTGAAGCACGGATGTAGTAATCAAAATTATTTTTTGGATGAATACTTTGAAGAATTTGTTCGGCACGAAACTGTTGTCCTAACTCAAGCTTTATGTCAAAAGCTTGAAGCAAGGTTAAATATTTGTTGTCGCCCATTGTTAGTGCGGTGTCTATATACCTCTCTGCATCTTTAAACCGGTGCTGTGTAACAGCATTTGCAGCAAGTGCACGGTAAACACCTGAGGAGAAAAATTTCTGCAGTTGATTTGCTGCTTTGTATAAACTATCACTCTTAATTATATCACCGATCAGGCCACTGTGGTGAAACCGCATTGAATAAAGTGATGCAAGTTTCAGTACAGATGCATTTTCTTCTCTGTTTTCTGCAATTCTTGTTTGCCAGAAATAAATATCTTTTTCAATTAACAGAGCGCTGTTGCTTTGCGCAGGTTGCTGTTGCAGCAAATGAAGCAACAGTTCTTCCTTTACTACTTTACCGGAATTGTAAGAACAGCTGAAGCAGGTTGCAACGACAAACAAAAGCAGGAACAGTTTATACATAGCAAATACTTGTAAAGAGTGAGAATAGTACAAGCGAAGCTGAACTACAGCTTCGCTTGTAATGGTTTTGTTAGTGTGGCGTAGCTAAGTAAGGAAACGAAGCAAGAAAAGCTTTGTCGTTTTCGCTTACATGATCGCTCGTTAAACCCGGATTTGAACCTCCGGTTGGCCCGCCAAACAGTAAAAGCAGCTCTACATCAATCACATCATCGGCCAAAGCACGACCGGTTAAAATATTAGTACCGTCAAAGAAAGTTGTAGGTGCAGTTTTAGAAACATTTAATACATCAGTTGCAAGTAAACCGGTGAACTGATCGGCATTCTGACCTAACGCATTTGTTGTATATCCGGCATTTAATGCAAGCAGTCTTGCTTTAAACTTTGCTGCAAATGCTGCACCCATAGCCGAAGGAATAGTGGTGTTAAAAACATCTTTTTCTGAACTTCCAACAAACACTGTGTTAATGGCCGGGCGTGCCATCTGGTCGCCCATTTCATAAACAGCCTGCGTTGGTGGTGTGTTTTCTTTATTGCATGCAGTAAACAGAATTACTGCTGATGCCATTAAAACGGATAAACCTGTTCTTAATTTCATTGTAATGATTTTTTGAAATGAAAAATTTCTTCAGCTTTTTAATTGATTGCCTTTTTTGATTCGGCCCAAACGTTTATTGTGTTGGTACTTCCCAACAGCGATTTGGGAACTTCAATAACAATGCTCATTACGTTTGTTCCTTTAAACGTATCTGTACCGGGGTTGTTAAACCCACTTGCAGTACCGCCAATTATTTTTTGATATTGGCCAAGATCAAAAAAGAAAGGATCATCACGAGGACCGGCAAAAACTTTAATACCGTTTTCTTCACCGATTTTTGCAGCTTGTCCATATACAGTTATATCTGCCTGTACAGAAAATGCAGAAGGAGAAATTACACTCTTTGTACCAGTAGATACAGGCTTATAAGGCCCATATACTTTCATTTTTCCATTTTTAGCAATGGCTTGTATTACCAGGTCTTCAACATTATCACCATTGTTGTCGATATTAAATTCAATCAGTGTTTTTTCATCAAACATGGCCATGCTGCTTGCAGACGGAGAAAGTAACCCTTGTGTGTTTGCTACAAACACAAGGTTGCTTGTGTTTTGACCTCGAAACACATATACATCGGTAATGTCTGTTGTTTGATTAGATACAGCAGGAGAGTCAAGATGGTCAGCAGCGTAAATAATGCCGCCTGTTACAGTAACTGCTACGATAAAAGCAGTTAACAGAAATTTTCTCTTTTTCATTGTTTAGTTTTTTAATGAATAATAAATGGCGAGTATGTTTTTTATACGAGGTTAGGCGAAGCTTTAATTACTGCAGATAGAATAGTTACGTTAAAAATGATAGTATTGGATTTGAATTTTTTTTTGCGAAAAGTAAGGGCCGGTAAAAACCGACCCTTATACCAAAACCAGGACTACATCATTTGTTAACTTTTAGGCATTATTACCGTATCAATTACATGAATAACACCATTGCTCTGATAAACATCTTTAATGGTAACAACAGCCATTCCGCCTTTTTCATCTTTCAACCACAGTTTTCCGTCTTTCATCATTAGCCAGAGTTTACCACCCTGTACTGTTGTTAATTCCGTTGTGCCATTGCCCTCTTTTATTCGTTTGGCAATTTCTTTTGCATCCAATTTACCTGCTATAACATGATAGGTTAGTACGGCCGTAAGTGTTGCTTTGTTTTCCGGTTTCAGCAACGTTTCAACGGTGCCTGCAGGTAATTTATCAAACGCAGCGTTGGTAGGTGCAAATACAGTAAACGGTCCTGCACTCATTAATGTTTCAACAAGGCCAGCTGCTTTTACAGCTGCAACCAGTGTTGTGTGATCTTTTGAGTTAACAGCATTTTCTACAATGTTCTTAGATGGATACATAGGTGCGCCACCAACTTCAACTGTTTTTTCTTTCATCTTCATAGAAGATGATTGTGCAAATACATTTGCTGTAACAAGCATAGCAATAGCTGCAGCGGTAAAAAGTTTTACGCTTTTCATTTTGTGTTTAATTTATAATGAAAGGAAAAATAATGAGGCAGTAATACTGCCGGTTCTCTTTGTTTGTTGAGAACATAAATAACTACGAAGGCTGAAGCTGGATGGATTTACGAAAGCAAAAAATGTATAATTAAAAGACCCATGCAAAGCATGAGTCTTTCAATCAACAAGAGTCAGGTGTTTCTGGTGTTGCAATAATTTTAATCGTCGTCTTTCAAAAATTGAATGGTTTGTAAAATGTTTTGTGCAACCTTCTTGCCCTGTATTCTGCTGTTATCGCAGGTAGATTGGTAATGAATTCCTCCATATATTCTGCTGTTTGCCATTTCAATACTCATCTCTTCAAACGAAGCAAAACTTCTGGCAGAGAAACCAAGGTAATCGTAGGTGTGCAACGTTAGTGCAAAGTGATCGCCAAACACATTGGTGAGCATATCCATTACAGCCGAATTAATGGTTGCATGGCCCGATGGAAATTCGGGATGATTTGGGGTTGGTATGATAGTGTTCCATGTTGTATGCCCCATTACATTGCGTATGTACGTAATGGGCCTGACGGTAAGATGGATATATTTATTAGTGAAACAAATAATAGTAGCATCGTGTTGTGCAAGACCAACTTTTGCATACGCCAATGCTGCAGCATCGAGTGGAAGTTGAGCTTTACTTAATGCCTGTAAAAAGATCGACACAAAATGTCCGCCACCGGGATAGCCCGGATTGTCTCTGTTATAAATAGCCGAAGCAATCTGGTCTGCAGTAAGTACAAACGATTTATCGTAAACATCTTTTACCATATTCCAGAAATCAGAACCAGGTGTAATGGAATAAGGCGGAGGTGCAGGTATCTCTGTACCTGCAGCAACATCCGGAACCAGTAATCTGCGCTGAAAGTAATACGCATTTGCAGCAGGTGCAGCAGGCGATGTTTTTACCCATTTACCAAAACCAACCGGTGGCTCATAAGCAGGATTAGGATTACTTTGTCCGTCGGTTGCGGCCCATGCAAATATTCTTGTTGCAACTTCTTTACCAAAAGCAATGGAGCGTTCAAGTGTGGAAGCATTTACTTCTGCTGCATACATGTTTTGTAAAGTAGTTTCAAGATTGTTGATGGCTGCTTTGTTGGCATCGGATGCTGTTGGAAAAAGTTTGCGGTTCATTTCTGCCAATGCAGCATTGGCACTTGCAGCCCAGTGGTAAGCTTTGCCTGGTTCAACAGCCGGCATATCGGGAAAAACAGTTAATTGCCCCGAGAGTGAACGATAGGCAGGCATACCGTTTACAACAGCTTCATAAGCTGCAATGCCACAATAGCCTTGTGCCCGGTCGGCAGTCTGCGAGCCTGCTCCTGATGCAAGAGGAACACGCAACAGATCTAATTGCATATTAAGCCAACGCATAATTACATCTGATGAAAATGTTTTCGTTTGCTGCAGATGACCTTGTACTCCGGCGTTGTTTGCTTTTGAGGGAATATCTTCCGGTAACGATTCGGGTTTTATTTCTTTCTTGCAGGAAAGGCCTGTTATTGAAACAAGCAGCAACAGAAAGAATGCTTGCTTAATGTTCCTGGTCATGGTTTTAGCTTTATTGGTTAAATGATGTGGTTGCTGCAAAACATATTTCTGCAGTAACTTTCTTTGCTTGCGAAAAGCAAACTCAGTGTTCAATTATTTCGGGAGCGGCACAAAGTCCTGCTTCAAAAGGATAGCGGGATAAAGATGCGGAAGTGTAGAAGGAGAGAAGTGTTTGTTTTTAAACAACCTCTTTTAAATAACAAAGCTTAAATGTAATTTTATTAACCAAAGACTGAAATACCCATTTATAGGTACACAGTTGTTTTGCACACTTACTGCCTGTTTTGTCCGGCCTTTTTAACTGCTCTTACTCCGACTCTTATTTTTTATTGTTCAATCAGCGTGTATGAAGGAAGATCCTTTCCAGCAGAAATTCAGTAATGTGTTGGCCGGTACAGAACGAAAGCGTTTACATAACAAAACAGCCATAAAACAGTTTGCATTTGCAAAATTGTACAACCTGTTTCTTACAACCGATTCGTTTTATTTTATCGTCAATCACCGAAAACCTTCGGTAGAATATGTAAGCAAGGAAATTGAAAAAGTATTAGGCTACAAAGTACAGGAGTTTAACTGGGAGTTTCTCAGCAGTGGCTTACACCAGAACGACCGGTTATGGTTTTTAGCCATAGCCAATGCGGTGATTGATTTTTTTGCACATCTGCCTTTAGAAAAGCAAATGCAATACAAAGTGCGGTACGATATACGCTACCGTAAAAAGAATGGGTTGTATACACGTTTGCTCTATCAGGGTATACTGCTTGAGCAGGATGCAAAGGGCCGCATTGTACGCAGCTTTGGATTGTTTACCGACATCGGCTATTTAAAAAAAGAAGGCAACCCTGTGTTATCGTTTATTGCAGTGAACGATGATCCTTCGTTTTATGATGTGGTAGCGCACTCGCTTTTAGCCGACAATCGTGAAGCGTTAACCACAAGGGAAAAACAGGTGTTGAAACTGATGATCGAAGGCAAACCAAGCAAACAGATCGGCAGTGTGCTAAAGATCAGCAAACAAACTGTTGATACGCACAGGAAAAATATGTTGCGGAAAAAACATCTTCATAATACGGGTGAGCTGATAGGGAAGGCGATCAGATATGGATGGTTGTAGAATGAATCCTCATTCTTCATTTGGCATTGCAACGGTTATCGTTTGGTTTTTGTTTAAACGAACGAAGACTTTGGTAAAAGATCTTACTGCTCTTCCTCCCTGTAAGTTAGGTTTCCATTGACAGGCTGTACGTAATTCATCAATAAAAAACTGGGCAAAGCTGGAGTAGTTTCCTTGTGTTAGTTCAATGCGTAAAAGGCAACTGCTTTTGCTGTCTACAAGTATGGAAAACAAGAACGCAGAATCTGCAGAAGAGTGTTGACTTTTTACATATTTATTTTGATAGGCTGATTGGATTTTTTGTTGAAGTGCTTTTACTCCTCCCTCATAGCCCCATGGCACCTCCACTTTTGTAAATACTATTTCGTCTGAATCATTTTTTATTTCAACCGGGCATTGGAACTCTATTTTGCAACGAATCGAATCAGGATATATAATACCCCTTACATAAGGAAATTCACTGCATTTATTTTTTGATAAAGAATCAATCTCTCTGTCTGGAAAGCGTATAGTTCCATATTTTTTCTGGAAAAAGTAATTGTCGCCAATAAAATTTAAGTCATAGGATTCATAGCTATTTGGAATGGAGTAGTTATAAGAATCAGCTTGCCAGATTCCTTTTCGATAAACATCAATGTGTTTTGATCCGTCGGCGTAATTAGAGAAGGAAATTTTCTCAACAAGAGTATTTTGTTTGAAGAACTGTTTAGATGAAGTGTTAGCGAAGAAGGTATCGATCGTTATCAGTTGAGCATTACCAATCAGGGAGTAAACCAAGAGAAAGATGGTTAGTTGCATTTTCATAGAAATAAAGCTACTATTTAGCTTCAATATAAAAACGCCCCGTGTTGCGGGGCGTTTTTATTATCATTCTAAGATCGGTCTTAGCCATCTCGTCACTTCTTCCAAACTCATTCCTTTACGTTTGGTATAATCTTCCAACTGATCGTTACTGATCTTTCCTACACCAAAATATTTACTGTCAGGGTGTGCAAAGTACCAACCACAAACAGATGAAGCAGGGAACATCGCCAGCGATTCGGTTAAATGAATACCGGTTGCTTCTTCGCCACCTAACAAACTAAACAGTTTGTATTTTTCTGTATGATCGGGACAAGCAGGATAACCCGGTGCCGGACGAATACCCATGTATTGTTCTTTGATGAGATCTTCATTCGTCAACACTTCATCTTTTGCATAACCCCAGAACTCTTTACGTGTACGTTCGTGCAAACACTCAGCAAATGCTTCTGCAAAACGATCGGCCAATGCCTGCAACGTAATCTTGCTGTAATCGTCATGTGCTGCTTCAAAACGTTTGATGTGTTCTTCAATGCCATGAATGGTTACGGAGAAAGCACCGAGGTAGTCGGTAGCCGATGGTTGTGAGTCGTTAGCCGGTTGAATAAAATCAGCTAAGGAAATGTTTGGTTGGCCTTCTGCTTTCTTGATCTGTTGACGAAGAAACTCCAATCGTACTTTGTCATTCGTACTTCGTACTTCCACACTGTCCTTCCCATCACTGTTCGCCGGCCAGAAACCAACTGTTCCTTTTGCGGTCAACCATTTTTCTGCAATGATCTTATCAAGCATTGCATTCGCATCGTTGTACAATTTTGTTGCTTCAGTACCAACAACTGCATCCGTTAAAATTGCAGGGAAGTTGCCATGCAGTTCCCATGCGATAAAGAATGGTTTCCAGTCGATATAATTTCTAAGCTCGTTTAAATCGTAATTATCGAACTGTTTTACACCGGTGAAGGTTGGAGTGACAGCTGTGAAATTTTTCCAGTCGATCTTTGTTTTATTGGCTTGTGCATCTTCTAACGACAGGAATTGTTTTACAACTTTCTTATTATTAAAATCATCACGCAGCTTGTCGTATTCTCCTTTGATGCCTTGCAGGAAAGCAGGTTTCTGCTCCTTGCTTAACAAACTGCCCGCAACAGTCACACTACGACTTGCATCCAACACATGAATCACACCATCATCATATTGTGGAGTAATTTTCACTGCCGTGTGCATACGTGAAGTAGTAGCGCCACCAATCAACAATGGTTGCTTCATTCCCCTGCGTTTCATTTCGTGTGCCACGTGCACCATTTCATCAAGCGAAGGCGTGATCAATCCACTCAAACCAATGATGTCTACATTTTCTTTTTGAGCAACATCTAAAATTTTATCAGTCGGCACCATTACACCAAGGTCAATGATGTTGTAACCGTTACAACCCAGCACCACACCCACAATGTTTTTACCAATATCATGCACATCACCTTTTACGGTGGCCAATAAAATAGTTGGTGCGTTGCTTGCTTCCTGTTTTTCTGCTTCGATAAAAGGAGTTAACCAGGCAACACTCTTCTTCATTACACGTGCACTCTTCACCACCTGTGGTAAAAACATTTTACCTGCACCAAACAGATCGCCTACAACACTCATGCCTGCCATCAACGGTCCTTCAATTACTTCCAACGGACGGTTGTATTGCAATCTTGCTTCTTCGGTATCAACATCAATGTACTCGGTAATACCATTCACCAATGCATGCTTCAAACGTTCTTCAACGGAAGCGTTGCGCCAAGCTTCATCTTTTACTTCTGCTTTGCCTTTTGCTTTTACTGTTTCAGCAAATGCAATGAGTTTATCGGTGGCTTCGTTGTTATCGTTGTTACGGTTGAGAATTACATCTTCACACAACTCTCTTAACTGCGGTTCAATTTCATCGTACACCACCAACTGACCGGCATTCACAATACCCATGTCCATGCCTTCCTTAATGGCATAGTAAAGGAACACACTGTGCATGGCTTCACGCACATGATCGTTACCACGGAAAGAGAAAGAAAGATTACTTACACCACCACTGATCTTAGTGAGCGGCATCAGTTGTTTGATCTCTCTTGTAGCTTCAATAAAATCAACACCATAGTTGTTGTGTTCTTCCATACCCGTTGCCAACGCAAAAATGTTCGGGTCGAAGATGATATCCTGTGCATCGAAACCAACCTGCTCCGTTAAGATCTTATAAGCACGGTGACAAATTTCTACTTTACGTTGTTTGGTATCTGCTTGCCCTACTTCATCAAACGCCATTACAACAACAGCCGCACCATACATGCGACAGATGCGTGCCTGCTCAATAAACTTGTCAACTCCTTCTTTCATGGAGATAGAGTTCACAATACATTTACCCTGCACACATTTCAAACCTGCTTCAATGATCTCGAATTTCGAAGAGTCGATCATCACCGGAATTTTGGCAATATCGGGTTCACTTTGCAAGAGGTTGATGAAGGTGGTCATGGCCTGCACACCATCGAGCAAGGCATCATCCATGTTTACATCAATCACCTGTGCACCGTTCTCCACTTGCTGACGTGCAATACTCAATGCCTCTTCGTATTTGTTTTCTTTGATGAGGCGTGCAAATTTCTTTGAGCCGGTAACATTGGTACGTTCACCAACATTCAAAAAGTTTGTTTCAGGACGAACGACTAAAGGTTCTAATCCTGAAAAGCGGCTGTATGGTTTAATACTGTTCATGTTTTTTGAACCACCAAGACACGAAGTCGCAAAGTGGCACTAAGTTTATAAGATTAATCTTTTTATTCCTTCTTTCATTAGAGGCACATGGAAGTTGAGAAGAAACCCTAATCTTTTCTGAGATAATTTCAGGTAGCTTAAGATCTGAGCTTCCCACACAGGATGATAATTTTCCTGTGCTTTAAATTCCACAATAACCAAGTTATCAACTAAAAGATCTAATCGAAGGCCGTCGTCAATTTTTAATGCTTGATAAATGATCGGCACCTCTTTTTCTTTTTGAAATGGTATTTCTCTTTGGTTCAATTCATAATAAAAACACTTGGCGTACACACTTTCTAACAAACCTGGTCCAAGTTCTTTGTGAATCTTGATGGCGATATCAACAATTTCACTCGCAAGAAATTCTTCTTGCTCACTCAGTAATTTATACATAGGCTTTGTGCTACTTCGTGTTTTTAGTGTCTTTGTGGTTCAACCTTAAAAAGTCGCTTCTACCACAGGCAATTCTCTCGGCTGAATTTTTCTTACATGCTCGGCAATATGTTTAATATGATCAGGTGTGGTGCCACAACATCCACCAACGATATTCACCCAACCTTCTTCTGCCCATTCTTCTAAATAATGACCGGTATCTTCCGGACGTTCATCGTACTCACCCATAGCATTTGGTAAACCTGCGTTGGGATAAGCCGATACATAACAGGAAGCAATTTGTGATAATTCTTCAATATGCGGACGCATTTCATGTGCACCCAATGCACAGTTTAAACCAATGCTCAATGGTTTGGCATGCATCACCGAAATATAAAAAGCTTCGAGTGTTTGCCCGCTGAGGGTACGGCCACTTGCATCGGTAATGGTTCCGCTGATCATGATCGGCAACTCAGGCTTTTGCTGATCGGCAAAATATTTCTTCACAGCGAAGATGGCAGCCTTTGCATTGAGCGTATCGAAAATGGTTTCGATCAACAACACATCAACACCACCATCAACCAATCCTTTGATCTGTTCGTAATAAGCAGCTACCACTTCATCGAACGTAACTGCACGATAACCAGGGTTGTTTACATCGGGCGAAAGCGATAATGTTTTATTCAACGGCCCGATAGCACCAGCAACAAACTTTGTGCTTTGGGTAGATGGATTTTCTGCATTGTATTCTTCAATCGCTTTTCTTGCACATTGTGCCGATGCAACATTCAATTCATACGCCAGCGATTGCATTTCATAATCGGCTTGTGCTATACTGGTGCTGCTGAATGTATTTGTTTCGATGATATCGGCACCTGCATTTAAATATTGTTTATGAATACCGGTAATGATCTGCGGTTGTGTAATGCTCAACAGATCGTTATTGCCTTTTACATCGGAATGCCAGTCTTTAAAACGTTCGCCACGGTAATCGGCTTCCTGTAATTTATGCCGCTGGATCATGGTGCCCATTGCGCCATCGATAACGAGGATTCTTTTTTCGAGTTCTTTTCTGATGTCCATAACTAAGCTATTTGCTGTTGGCTGTGAGCGATAAGCAAAACAGTTCAACAGAATGATCAAATGATGCAGTGTTACGCACTGCAAACAGACGAATTGAGTATAAACGCTGGAGAAAACCGGTGAGAGTTTTTGTAACGTTTATTAGTTCTGAATGTATTTCTCGACTCCGCTCGAAATACGAGCAAATGGTTAGACTTGGCTCACCACTTACTCCGGCCGAACAATAAACAAATCCGCCTGAATAATGTGCAAATGTAAATGAAAAAACCGCATCAGCAATGATGCGGTTTTTCGGCTATAATAATGTCTGGTCTTCAGTTCTTAACGAAATATACTTTGTCGTCCTGGCCTGCATTATCATCTTTCAGCTTTAACGAAGTAGTGGTCTTTTCTGTTTTCAGCCAATCGCCATTCAAACCGGAGAGAACAGGATCGCTGCCAAAGTTGAGTGTGAGTTTGGTAGCCGTTTCGCTCCAGGTACCCGTAACCATCGATGTGCTGGTATGTGCCATAATGCTGCCGCCGCTGTTGAACATAAAAATGTATGAAGTGAAACTGGAGGTTTCATCCTTTGTATCCCAGTAATAATTGATGCGCCAGGTTCCGCTCTGGAGATCAACATTGTTGTTGGTTGTTGTTTCTTTTTTACAGGAAACCATGCAAACAAACAAAACAGTATAAAGTGAAAGACGAAGTAGCATAATTGTTGATTGTATAAGATTTGTTTTATTTCATACTCACATAGCTTGCAACAGGCTGACGGTTCTGTAAGCTTCTTGCGAGTGTTAATTCATCGGCATATTCCAGTTCGCCACCAAAGGCAATACCACGGGCAATGGTGGTTATTTTAATGGGGTGCTCTTTTAATTTTTTGCTGATGTAGAACAAAGTTGTATCGCCCTGAATATTCGGGTTGAGTGCAAAAATGAGCTCTTCCACTTCATCTTCTTTAATACGATGCAGCAAAGCTTCAATGGTTAACTGATCGGGACCAACACCATCGAGCGGTGATATTACTCCGCCCAATACATGATACAAACCGTTAAACTGCTGGGTACTTTCGATGGCAATCACATCACGGATGTTTTCTACCACACACACAATTTGTTTTTTACGGGATATATTGCTGCAGATATTACACACTTCTGTATCGGACACGTTACAGCATTTTGTACAGAACTTAATTTCCTTACGCATGCGGGCAAGTGTATCTGCAAAAAACTGTGTTTCTTCTGCCGGTTGTTTAATAAGATGCAGTACCAGTCGCAATGCTGTTTTTTTGCCAATGCCGGGTAGTTTCGCAAACTCATTTACAGCCTGCTCAAGTAAAGAAGAGGAAAAAGACATACAACGAAAGTACGAAGGAACACAGAATTTGGTTTACAGAAGAAGCTATTGCTTTCTTGTTGCTGTGCCTGAAGCCGCAGCATCGATCACCAGCTCATTATCCCAGTTCTCTTTTACAAGCACATCTTTGTTGATGGGTTGTACCAACTCCGGCTGACGTTTTGGTTTTGCAAAATAATCGCCTGCATCCCAAACGCCGTTGTTGTTTACATCGTAAAGGATAGCAATTTTATAGTTGCCCGGTTTAAACAGCTTCCTGTAAAACTCTTTGCCGTTAAAAGGATAACCGCCAACAAGATCTTTGTTGTTATAGAACAACAGCACAGGGTGACTGCCTGTATCGATACCTGTAAAACGGATACGCAGCGATCCATATTCTTTTTCGGCTTTTACACGAAAAGCAAGTGTATCAACTTTAAGAACAGCTAAACCACTGGTATCTGCTGCATAGCCTTTATCGAGAAAGAGTTGGTATTTCGATCCCGGCTTCCAGTTATTGATGATCTGTATTTGTTTGCGTACAGAATCGTTTTTAATTGTGAGGTTGCTGATGGTTTGCACAGAATCCTGCACCAGTTTTATTTTCGATACATCCAATGTTCGAACAGGCTTGGGAAATGCAATGGTAAATGTGTCGAGGAAATCGAAAGCACCTGCTGCAACATTTGCGTTGCCGATCAATCCTTTTGCTTTATCAACAGCGGTTGATTGCATCTTCGGTTTTTGCTTTTCTGCGGCAAAAGCATAGAGTTGTACAGGAGCGGTTGTTGCTCCGATTGTTACGGCAGAATCAAGAAAAGCAAACTGCTCAAGCGGCGAGCTGTAACGCTTGTCGCCATCTTCTTCTTTCAGTGCATATACATAAAACTGTCCTGCAGGCAGGTTGGAAAAACGAAAATTGCCCTGCGCATCTACTCTTGCAACATACATGGGCTTTTCTTTGGAAACAGTAGAGTCTTCCTGTTTTTTATACAGAAGAGCAAACATAGTGCTGTCGGTTTCGCCTGTTTCAGCTAAAATAATTTTACCGCTTAACGAGTTGCTGTCGATACTGGCACCTGTTGAAAAGCTGAACTCAAAATTCTTCAGCACATTGCCTTCGTTCAAATCAACAATGGCGTCGCCAAAGTTGATGTTGTAGGTTGTGTTGGGCAGTAACGAATCTTTTAAGCGAACCGTTACAGTGCGGAGTTTGTATTCGTACACCGGCTCTTTTACCGGATAAGGTGAGATGATGATTTTTTCGTTGGCATTCTTCAGCTCCACAAATTCATCAAACACAATGGTGATCTTTTGTTCTTTAACAAACGTGCCGGAGTCTTTGGGCGAAGATGCAACAGCAACAGGTGGTAAACTATCTCTTGGTCCGCCGCTCGGAGGCACAATATTGGCACAACCTGAACCGCTGAACAAACCAATAAACAAAGCACCGAAAAAGAAGAGTGATATAATTCTGCCTGCTGTCATAGAAGTTGCAAACTTAGGCTAATTGTACGAACCGTGATTTTGGCGGGGAGAAGGATTAACAAGGTTTTGGTAGAGTTCGTTTGATGTTCGGCTTAGATAAGGGGGCGCAAAGTAAAAACGCAGAGACTTGTAAAAATCTCTGCGTTAAACTCTTATTCTCTTTTCTCAGCGCCAAAGCTTACGCTGCATCTTCATCCTCTAACTCATGCAATGCCACCGCCATTTCATTTGTTTTTACAAAATTGCACCAATGGCAATCTTCTTTGCCACAGCCGATATAAAATTCCCTGTTCTGAATTTTCTCCCATACCGATACGATCTGTTGTGTTACCGTTTCAATATCGGCCGGAGTAATAACGATCTTTTCCTTGCGGTATTCTTTTTTCTTATCAGGTTCTACAAAATCAAATTCTGTACTTACTACTTTCCAGTCTTTTGCTTCGTAATTATCAACAAGAATTTTGTAGAACACTGCCTGGCGCCAGTAATCGCCACCATCGGGTTGTTTATCGTTAGGGCCTTTTAATTTGTCTTTTGCTTTCTCCACATCACCTGTTTTGTAATCAACCACATTTACTGCTTTTCCGTCAAACTCCAGTTTATCCAGCTTTCCCTTTAACGGAACGCCTTTAATGGTTACGTTGCGGATGTTGCGTTCAATAGCCACAATTTTCGAAAAGCTGTTGATGTATTTATCGTAGTAATTACTCAACACTTCCACGCCGTATTCCATACGTCGGTTAAACTGTTCCCTGGTAAAGCTTTCTCGGTGGCGACGCATATACCATTCGAAGTCTGCAATAAACTGTTCTTTGGAATGGAAACTGTCTGTTTTGCTTTCCTGCATTTTACGGAACAACTGTTCCAATGCATGATGCACCGATGAGCCGAATTCTGTTGCTTCGTTTTTTGGCGATGGGATGCGGATGAGATTTTTAAAATAAAAATCCAACGGACACTTCAGGTAGTTGTTGAGCGCTGTTACATTCATTACAAATTTTTCCAGTATGGGCGCAATGAACTGCTCTTCAATTTTATCAATTTCAGGAGCTTGTGCTTCACCAAACAGCAAAGCTGTAAACTCATTTAATACTTCCGGCGCTAATACTACAGGAATATCTGTTAGCGGCTGCTCTTCTTTTATTTCTTCCAGGAACATTGACGGTTCCATTTCCTTACCATCGTTTTTAAAACGACTGTAGGAAAGTGTAAGATGCGTTTCGGCCCTTGTCATTGCCACATAAAACAAACGGCGGAGTTCTTCAACCGAACTTTCTTTGTCATCTGCTGCAGTAAAGAAAAGATTTTCGGGTAGTTTATATCCTTTGTTGTTATTCTTTTTCTTTTCCCAGAAAGCAGAGTTACAACCGGCAACAAATACATGTTCAAATTCCAGGCCTTTTGAGCCATGTGCCGTAAGCAGGTTGATGCCGTTTTCGCTGCCGCTTACCTGTACCAATGGTAGTGAAAGACCTTCTTTTTCCATCAGCTCAATAATGGAAATCAATCCTTCGAGGTTCAGCATTGGGTTGCGTCTTGTTTCTTCTTTCACAAAATCAAATAAACCCGTAAGCACTTTCAGCAACCAATGTTTATCGGGGCTTTGCATAATGTATTTAAGAATACCCGTTTCCCGAACGCAGTTTTCGAAGAGATGTTGCAATGTAACATTCGGTACATCGCCAATGAGTTTTTCAAACATGCGGCTTGCATCTTTTAAGCCGTGATGGATGCCTTGCGAAAAAAGATCTTTTGCAGGTGCATGTGCTTTTTCGTACAATAATCTGCGAAGCGATGTCCTGTTCTCTCCGAATTGTAAACCCGATACTTCTACTGTTAATTTTGCAATTTCAACAGGTGGAATATGAAACCAATTGAAGTGCAGTAATTCAAAAAGCATTTCATCGCCACCGTACGGTATATCGTGTTCGGCAGCAAGGTATTTAAGAATAAGAATGATTTTTTGTGCAAGTGGTAACTCCAAAATATTCAAATGCCGCTTGCTGTAAAATGGTACCGCTAAGTGATTGAAGTAATGGGTTAATTCTTCGCCATACTTATTTTCTTTATAGATGATTGCAATATGGCCAGGTACCACACCTGCAGCAATTAACTGTTGCACCTGCAGTGTAAGGTCGATCATTTCTTCCCGTTGTGTCTGGTACACTTTAATTGCAGGAGCATGCGCAATGTTTGCGAGTTTGCTGTTTGCTGATTGCAGATCTTTACTGAGATTGGGCAGTTGTTTGGTTAAACGTTCGTTGTTGCGGTCAATGATTGCTTTTGAACTGTCGAGTATGGTTTGTGTACTTCGATAGTTGCTGGTAAGCACAACCGTTAACAGATCGTTGCTGTAGTTGTTGGCGAAGTCGAGCATGTTGCTCACGTTTGCACCCTGGAAACGGAAAATGCTCTGATCGTCATCACCCACAACAAATACATTCGGCTGTTGCCAGTAGCTGATGAGTAATTCCACAATTCGGTTTTGTGTGCCACTCGAATCCTGGAACTCATCAACTAATATGTATTGAAACTGCTCCTGGTAATTAGCCAGCATGTTTTTGTTTTCTTCAAACGCTTTAATTACCCAGGTGATCATGTCATCAAAATCGTAACGGTTACGATTACGCATTAGTTTCTGGAAACGATCGAACTCATTTACAGCCGCACGGAGTTTTTCCATGCGTTCGGTTTCTTCTTCCAGCTTTTCTTTTTTTACATCACCTGCGTTGAATTGTTTGTACTTGCGTTTGTATATAAACTCATCACGTGTTGGCAGGTCTTTCAGGTATTCATCAATTTTGCCAATAATGAAGTCAGGTGTCCAGCCTTCTCGTTTCATTGTGCTGAACAATTTATCGAGGTTGGTAATTTCGTAATACACATCACCACGGTAACGTTTCAGCAGATGATTTTTTGGAAAGGAATCAATCAACTCTTTAAAAAGTTCGATCTTTTCTAAATCGGAAAGTGGATCGAGCGCTGTTTTTTCAAACTGCGAAAGATTTTCCTGTATTACATCGTTACAAAAAGCATGATAGGTATAGATGTTTACTTTATATGCGTCGGTGCCAATAAATTTAAGCAGGCGTTTACGCATGGCTACCACACCGGCATCGGTATAAGTAAGACAGAGGATGTTTTGAGGCAATGCATCGGTTTCGAGCAAAATTTTTCCAATACGGCTGGCAAGGATCTGGGTTTTGCCTGTACCGGGCCCGGCAATTACCATTACGGGTCCTTCAATACGGTCAACAGCCAGCTTTTGCTGTTCATTCAAACGCTCATATTCTTCCAGAAATTTCTGCCGGAGCTTTTCATTTGCAATAGACATGTAGTAAAGTTAGTTTTCTCTTTTGGTTTGACTCTGAGATGTTTAGCCCTTTAAATTTACCCGAATGTTTGCTTTTGTGGATAATAGTTTGATAAATTCTTCAACAAGCAGACAAAACAATTGCCTTGTTTCTCTATCTTGAAACAGTTAAAAAAAGCCCGTTTTTAAAATCCAGACTTAAACGTCACTAAGCCGTCTTTTTCTTAAGAGAGAGGCGGTTTTGCTTTGGTGGGGCAGGGGATATACCCTAAAAGTGGTATTTTTTAGAAGAAGCGGCGGAGGTATTTTTACAGCATAGTAGGTTTTATAGCCGTTGTTTTTCCTTACCACACCCGCTGATTTATCAGCTTTCCTGTAAAGAGTTTAAAGAGGCAGGAATTCCAGCTATCTGAGTTTGCAAATACCTTTCGTTTCTGCCTCTTAACTTTTACCTTATCCCGGAAGACGGGAAATATATTTCTCCATTTGTTTTATCTGATCGGCAATTTGCTGCGTTGTTGGTTTTAACGCTTTTGCCTTACGGAAATAATCTTTAGCAGCACGGAACTCTCGCTTGTTCATCATAATACTGCACATCTGGAGGTTGGCAGCTGCTTGGTTTTCTTTATCGGGCAATCCTTTACGCAAAGCCTGGCGGATATAGCTTTCAGCCTGTTTAAAATTATTCTTCTGCATAGCCAGCATACCCATTTGTAAAAGACTTGCACCTTCGGTGCCCTGCATCAGCGATGAACCGGAGCCGAGGTCCATGCCCTTCTTCATCATTTTTTCTGCGCCATCAAAATCCTGCTTCATCATGGCAATATTGCCTTTCAACGTGTAGAATACAGAACGGATAGGTTTAAAAAGAAGATTAGGAAAAGTAACTGAGTTGAGGATTTTTTCAGCACCATCCATGTCGCCTGCTTCCATGTATTCCTGGATAAGGCGTAACGGGCCAAAAAAGAAATGACCAACAATACTGATTAACGCAACAAGGTAAATAATGAAAGAAGACCAAAAGCTGGTATAATAATGCACTACGCCTGCAATAACCAATAAAACGATTCCGATTATGAGCCTGTAGCGGATATAAACATTTAATAATTTCATACGTCGACAAATTGGGCAGCAAAGGTAGGGTTTGACGGCAGATTTGCGATTGGCGATTGCTGATTTATGTTATTTTTGCCCTCCTTTTTAAATTCCGGTCCCGTAGTTCAATGGATAGAATAGAAGTTTCCTAAACTTTAGATACAGGTTCGATTCCTGTCGGGACTACAGAATTAATTATTAAACAAAAGCCCTGCAGGAATAAACATTGCAAGGCTTTTGTTTTTAATAAATGCTTCATTGATGCAGTAGCCAAAAGATAAAATCGGGAGTCTCTTAAGTACCTTCTGCTTACTTTCTTTGTTTTTAAAGGGGAATACAGGACTAAAAATGCCAATCAGCCTGATCTTTGTTTTACAAAATGTGCAAACATTACAGGATGCTTTTGTGCAATTGAAGATGCCGTTGACACGGCAGTTCTAAATTTATTCAGCAGGATACAGTAACTTAATTGAGTTTTACCAGGGTTGAATTACAGTTTTCAAGGTACACGATTAAAAAAGTGGGTTTTGGGTAACCGGATTAAAAACGAGAACAATTATTTGTCTATAGAGTACGGGATTTAATATGACATCTATATATTGTATTTTGGGTAAGTACTTTCAGCGTTATTGTGTTTAACTCAAGATTTCAAAGCTGATGCCAAATGATAACTATATAAAAATCAAATGCTTAAAAAATTGCATTCTTTATTCTTGTCTAATTATTGGAAATAGTCCAATTTTTGTACTATCCTTGAACTGAAAAACCGATAAACAAATTGACTATGGCCTACACTATTTTTATAGTAGAAGACGATCCCTGGTATGGGGAAATATTAGCTTATCATCTTTCATTAAACCCCGATTATAAGATTACCCGATTTGAAACTGCAAAAGATTGTCTTGCAAAACTTTCAGCAAAGCCCGATCTTATTACCATCGACTTTTCTTTACCAGATATGAAAGGGGACGAGTTATTTAAAAAAGTAAGAGAGATTTATCCTTCCGTTCCTGTTATTATTATAAGTGCACAGGAAGAAGTTTCGGTAGCAGTAAACCTCTTGAAGCTGGGTGTTACGGATTACCTGGTAAAAGATGAAGCAACAAAAGATCTTTTATGGAACAGCGTTATTCGTATAAAGGAAAACCAATCGCTTAAAAAAGAAGTAGAACATTTGAGGGAGGAGTTGGGACAAAAATACTCATTTCAAAAAACGATTATTGGCCAGAGCGAAAATTTGAAGCGTGTATTTACAATGATGGAAAAGGCTGTTAAAACAAATATCAATGTATCGGTAACAGGCGAAACGGGTACGGGTAAGGAAGTAGTGGCTAAAGCCATTCATTATAACAGTGAAAAAAGAAAGAAAAACTTTGTGGCAGTAAACATGGCTGCAATTCCGAAAGAGTTAATTGAAAGCGAATTGTTTGGTCATGAAAAAGGCGCATTTACAGGAGCTGTTTCACGTAAAGCCGGAAAATTTGAAGAAGCAAATGGCGGTTCGATTTTTCTTGATGAAATAGCTGAGTTGGATCTGAGTCTGCAAAGCAAATTACTTCGGGTATTGCAGGAGAGAGAGGTAATAAGAGTTGGCGGAAATGAAAAAATAAAACTTGATGTGCGTTTAATTGTAGCAACACATAAAAACCTGGCCGATGAAGTAAAGAAGGGAAACTTTAGAGAAGATCTCTACTTCCGCATTATGGGTTTACCAATTGAGCTGCCACCCCTGAGAGAAAGAGGAAATGATGTATTGATTCTTGCCAAACACTTTGCCGATGATTTTGCTAAAGAAAATAAACTTGGTAATATTCAGTTTTCAAAAGAGGCCAAAGAGAAATTATTAAAATATCATTTTCCTGGAAATGTGCGGGAACTAAAAGCTGTAACTGAATTAGGTATTGTAATGTGTGAGGATAATGAAATAAAAGCCGACGACATTACTTTTACTTCCACAAAAACAGACGATTTGTTTATTCCGGAATATAAAACACTCAGGCAGCATACCTGCGATATTATTAACCATTACCTGAAAAAAAATAGTAACGATGTGGTGGCTACAGCAAAAGCATTGGATATTGGCAAAAGCACTATTTACAAAATGATACAGGAGGGTGAAATTGAAGTAGCAAATAATTAATTCCAGAATTTGTAAAGCTGTTTAAATAATAGAAGCTGGTTATTGAATTTATAAAATTGTTGATTTTTTGTTGGCGGATTAGGTTTCTGAATTGGCAGAAATCTGACCAATGATTGTGATGTATAACTTAAGACAACTGTTATGGCGGGTAATTTGAAAGTGCTTTTTGTAGACGACGATGATTTTAGCAGAGCTTACTATAGTAAGATTCTGGAGCTGGCAGGCTTCGGAAACGTAAGTTTATTGGAAAATGGTTCGCAGCTGATAGATGCTTTACAAGATAAACCAGATATCATATTCCTCGATTATCAACTTAACGATTATAATGGATCGGAGTTGCTCGAAAAAATTAATCAAAGAAGTCCTGAAACGCTTACTGTAATTCTTAGTTCACAGCAAGATGTAAAAATATCGGTTGAACTGATGAATAACGGAGCTTTCGATTATGTAGTAAAAAGCGAACAGGATGTAGATAAGTTTAAACAGATTTTTGAAAGAGTTACGGAGTTACAGTCGCCGGTTCTAAAGTCGCTTGGTTCGCTTCGGTATGCTTATATGGCTCAAAAAGAAAAAACAAAGGCACAGGAAGCGTTTGCATCGGAATTACACGACAGTATTAACCCCCTTTTATCAATATCAAAGCTGTTTCTCGAAATGGCATTGAATAACCCGGCTAAATCCGGCGATTACATAAACGAGTCGAAAGAAATTATTACATCAGCAATAGAGGAGGTAAGAAACCTTACGCACCAGGTTTTCTTTAACAGACAACAGGCAGAAAATCTGGAAACACAGCTAGGGAAATTTCTTCATTTACTGGAGAAACAAAGTATGATCCTGTTTGATATACGAGTTGATATACAAGATTTAAACAACGTTTTATCTCCAGCAGAACAAAACGATTTTTTAATGCTTTTTAAAGAAATCGTAAACAACCTGATTAAGTATTCAGAAACAGAAAAAGCCGAAATTAAAATAGAAAAAGATAAACACTACCTCAACTTAATTGTAAAAGATTACGGCAAAGGTTTCGATAGCTCTCAAATATCCTCAGGTATAGGAATGAACAGCATTACGCAACGTATTCACCGGTTAAAGGGAACTTATGTGTTAAGTTCTAAGCCGGGCGAAGGTTGTTGCTGGAGTATAAACATTCCGGTTAATGGGTTGCATTCTGCAACGTTTACTTAGCTAGCTAGCAGTAGCACATTTTCACAAAAAAGAAAGGGTTTTAGAAAACGAAACCAGTCCAGAAAATGGATTTTTTTCTAAATTCCGGAAAAAGGATTACTGTTTCGTTTATCGTAAGCTAATGATTTTCATTTGCTTAAAACTGTTTTTTTGTTTGGTTAGTAGTTTGTACTGTTTAAGGATTTTAAATTTTCTCCAAAGAGTAAATGAATACATCAATTTATAGGTTGACAGACAGTACTTGGAATTTACACCCAAACAGCCAATCCGTCAATCCTAATGAAGCCAACCTTGTGCTTTGTTTTTCGGCAAAAGCTCTTTTGGAAACTGAAGAAATTTACAATACACTCAGGTCTAAATTTTCTACAGCAGAGATTGCTTTTTGCAGTACTGCAGGTGAAATTTATCAAAACGAAGTGTTCGATAATTCATTTATAGCAGTAGCAATACAATTTGAAAAAACAAAAGTAATTGCAGCATCTGTTAACATCAGCAACTATTCAAACACACAAGAAGCGGCAATAAGCTTAGCATCAAAATTACCATCGGAGAATCTTGCACATGTGCTTGTGTTTTCAGATGGTGCACTTGTAAACGGAAGCGAATTGGTTAAGGGATTAACTACGCAGTTGCCGCAAAATATTTTAATTACAGGCGGGCTTGCCGGCGATGCTGCAAACTTCAACTCTACTTTAGTAGGTTTAAACAAACAGCCTGCGCATGGCGAAATTGTAGCAATTGGTTTATATGGAAGTAATATAAAAATTACACATGGCTCGCAAGGTGGGTGGGAAATGTTTGGGTTGGAAAAAAGGGTAACCAGATCGTCTGCAAATGTGCTCATGGAAATTGAAGGACAAAATGCACTTGATCTTTATAAAAAGTATTTAGGAAAAGAAGCCCATAACCTTCCATCCTCTGCATTACTTTTTCCTCTTTCAGTAACAATTCCCGATGCAAAAAAACCGCTTGTACGTACAATACTTTCTGTAAACGAAAAGGAAAAGCTGATGATTTTTGCAGGGGATATTCCTGTAGGTTCAACAGTAAGGTTTATGAAGTCCACCTTCGATAAGCTAATAGCAGCAGCAGACCAGGCAGCAGCATTAACGGTTACAGGGCATAAAAAAATGCCATCCTTTTCATTGCTTATTAGCTGTGTTGGTCGTAAATTAATATTAGCCGATAAAGTAGTTGAAGAAGTAAAAGCTGTTCAACAATCGTACACTAATGAAACAGTAATGGCGGGGTTTTATTCGTACGGCGAAATTTCTCCTTTTAACGAAGGCGGTAATTGCCAGTTACACAACCAAACCATGACGATAACTTCTTTTTACGAAGACTAAAATTCAGCTCCAATTGCAAACATCAGTACGAAATGCGTCTGCAAAATGTAATAACTAAAAGCTGAGCAACGATAAACAAAATTGACCGGTCAAAGAAAGGATGCAACTGCTCATGTTGTATCAACAAATTGTTCCGTAATGTTATCAGATTAAACGACAAGAGCTGTTTTTTAAATAGTAAGTTTGTTGGCAGATTAAGTGTTGAATATATTTGAGAAGAAATAACTCCTGGAAAAATGAAAACAGAAAGCATCTATCAAAACCTGCAACCGCAATTTGTATGGCTTTGCTAATCAGGCTAGGTAAAAGTGGAGGACATTCTATTGCAGAATCAAGTCAGAAAAGAAATACAGCAAGCTTACTGAACTATTTAAAGTAACCGATAAAGTGAATCGATCTTTTTTATTAGATAATGCTCAGTTTAACCGTTTGTTTCCTTTTTATCTTGTAATAAACAGGGAGCTTAGGGTGAAATCGATGGGCAACTCCATTTCGAAATTATGTAACATAAAGCCGGGCGATGTTATTACGCAGCATTTTTCAGTTCCGCAACTGAATATGCTTACAACTTCTTTTGATGAACTGGTGAGTTTACATAACCAGCTAATAGCATTAGAATCGAATACAACCGGTAAGATAAAATTAAGAGGACAGTTTGAATATCTTGAAAAAACAGATGAAGTATTGTTTGTTGGTTCTCCATGGTTTGGTACTATGGAAGAAGTAAACGAGAATAATCTTGAACTGAAAGACTTTGCCTATCACGATCATTTAATAGATCTGCTGAATATTTTAAAATCGCATGAGGTAACTAACGACGATCTTAAGAAACTGATAAAGACATACAATGAGCAAAAAGAAGATCTGAAAGCTGCAAATAAAAAAGCACACGATTTTGCACTGTTTCCAATGCAAAACCCCGACCCAAGGATAAGAATTGATTTTAACGGAGAGCTTTTACTTAATAACCCTGCGGCAGCTTCATTTGATTTTATTGAGTTTGAAAAGAAAACACTTCGTAATGATGATTTTTTTAAACTTATTGCAGAACGAATAGATAAAACAATATCCAGGTGGGATATTGAAGTGGCAACAGAGAACAAGTATTATTCTTTTGTTTGTGTGCCGATGCAACAGGAACGGTACATAAATATTTATGGAAAAGAGATTACCAAAGAAAAGAAAATTGCAAATGAATTAAGAAGACTTTCTTTGGTTGCAAGTGCAAATAAAAACGGGGTATTGTATACACAGCCCGATGGAAAAATAACCTGGGCAAACGAAGGTTTTTGCAAAATGACCGGTTTTACACTCGAAGAGGTTATGGGTAAAACACCGTTTGAACTTTGTCGTGGTCCATTAACAGATCACGAATCAATCAAAAAAGTGCTGGAGGCATTTTTTGGCGGGCTTGAGTTTAATATTGAAATTATTTATTACAGGAAAGATGGAAGTTGGTTTTGGGGGCGTTCATCTACACAACCCGTTAAAAATTCGAAAGGCGGGGTAGAAGAATATTTCGGAATAATTGAAGATATTACTGAAGAGAAGATTAATGAGGAAAAAATGAAAGTATTATCTCAGATTGCTGAAGATAATATCAACGCAGTTATAATAGCTGATGCAGAAGGATGTATAACATGGATAAATAAGAGCTTTACTAAAATGTCGGGCTATTCGCTTGAGGAGGTTGTAGGGCGTAAGCCCGGTCACTTGTTGCAAGGGGCAGAAACAGATATAAAAACAATCGACTACCTCAGCAGACAGATTAAAGATGGTAAGCCGTTTAATACCGAAATAATCAACTATCATAAAAACGGAGCAAGGTATTGGGCAAGAATTCAGGGCCAGCCAACCAGAAATCAGAAAGGAGAAATAAGCGGATTTTTTGCTTTAGAAGAAGATATAACTAAGGAAAAAGAATCGGAAAGCAGTTTTAAAAAAGCGTTGGAAAATATTGGCGATAACGTTTGGGAACATGATTTCAGATTAGGTAAAACATCATTCTCAAAAACCGACAATGAGTTTTTAGGTTACCAAATGGATGAGTTAACAAATAATGAGGAATTGTGGTGGAATAGCGTGGTTGACGAAGACAGGCATTTGTTAGTAGAAACTGACAGGAAGTACAGAAATGCAGAAGCAGATTCTCACAGTCTTGAATACCGCATCAGGGATAAAGATGGCTCTGTAAGATGGGTGTTAGACAGAGGAGTAGTTATTGAAAAGGACAGGAATGGAATGCCTTTGCGCATTACCGGTACACACACAGATATTACCAGTACTAAAAACACCGAAACAGAGCTTAGCAATCGTGTTAAACAGTTTCAATCGCTTTCAGAAAATATTCCGGGTGTAATTTATGAGTATGAGTTTAAGAAAGACGGAACAGAAGGCCTTATTTATATAAGCCCGGCAATAGAACGTATTTTTGGTATTAAGCCCGACGACTTCAAGAACTATCTTAACTACATTCATCCCGATGACAGAGATGAAATCATTCAAAAAAACCTGAGCTGCCGCAAAACGCTTGAGCCGTTTTATTGTGAATCGAGATTGATAGTGCCGGGCAGAACAATAAAGTGGCATTCGGTTCATTCTTCTTTTTCTTACCAAACAGAAAATGGCGATAATGTATTTACCGGATTTATTCTTGATATAACTGAGCGAAAGAATGCAGAGCAAAAATTAGAAGAGCAACGTAAGTTTTACGAAGACATATTAAACAATATGCCTGCAGAAATTGCAGTGTTTAATCAGAAACATGAATATCTTTTTGTTAATCCACGGTCAATAAAAGATCCGGATTTGCGTAAATGGATAATTGGTAAAAAAGATGAAGACTACTGCCTGTACAGAAATAAACCGTTAAGTTTTGCAGAAGATCGGCACAAGTCGTTTACCAATGTTCTTGAAACAAAAAAACCATTTGAAAAGGAAGAGAAATACATTACCAAAGCAGGCGAAGAAAAATATGTACTGCGCAGGTGGTTTCCTGTAACAGATAAAAATGATAATGTTTCGATTGTTATTGGATACGGGGTTGATATAACAGAAAGAAAAAAAATTGAAGAGGCAATACGCATAAACGAAGAAAAGTACCGTGGCATTATTGCCAATATGAACCTGGGCTTAATGGAAATGGATGCCACAGGTAAAATTGATTTTGCCAACCAAACATTACTTAAGATGACCGGGCTGAAAGAGATGGAAGCGTTAGGGTATGATGCAATGCGGTTTCTTGCAGAAGACAGTGTTACGGATGTAACCCAACGGATGCAGAAAAGAGTGGATGGTATAAGCGAAGCATACGAAGTACAAACAAATATTAAAGGAGCAAAAGGCTGGTGGTTTGTTAGCTCTGCACCAAAGTATGCTTCAAACGGAACGCATGTTGGTTCTATTGTGATTTGCCTTGATATTACGAACCAGAAAAAGCTGGAAAAAGAACTGATTAAGTCAAGAGAACAGGCACAATCATTAGCAAAGGCTAAAGAAAATTTTCTTGCTAACATGAGCCATGAAATACGAACACCCATGAATGCCATTATTGGCATGGGTAATCAACTGGCTAAAACAAACCTTTCCGATCAGCAAAGTTTTTATCTCTCTACAATTAATTCAGCAGCAGAAAACCTGCTTGTTATCATCAACGATATTCTTGATCTGTCAAAAATTGAAGCAGGCAAACTTACTATTGAACAAATCGGATTTGAGCCAAAGAAAATAGTTGCTGGTGCTATGCAGGTATTGATGCATAAGGCCGAAGAGAAAGGACTGCGCCTTACCAATTCGTTTTGCGATAAAGTGCTTTCGCCTGTTTTAATTGGCGACCCCTATCGTCTTAACCAGGTAATGTTAAACCTGCTGAGCAATGCCATTAAGTTTACAGAAAGAGGTTCGGTAGATGTTACCTGCACAGTAATAAAAGAAACGGCAACTACACAAACCATCGAGGCTAAAGTAATTGATACGGGTATTGGCATGGAACAGGAGTTTGTAGACAAGCTGTTCGATAAGTTTAGCCAGGAATACGAATCAGTATCCCGTAAATATGGAGGTACAGGATTGGGGATGAGTATTTGCAAAGAACTGGTTGAGTTAATGGGTGGTAAAATTGAAGTGGAAAGTATAAAAGGGAAAGGCACAGCTGTTTCCTTTACAATAGAATTTAAAAAAGGCGATAATAAAGATATTAAAATGCAAATGTTGAACGATATATCAGAAGATTTTCTTAAAGGGAAAACTATTTTAGTTACGGATGATAACGACATGAATCGCCTGGTGGCTTCAACAATATTAGAAAATTACGGAGCAGGAATTGTTGAGGCAAAAAATGGTGAAGAAGCAGTGTTTACACTAAATAAAGGCAATATTGATTTAATTCTGATGGATATTCAAATGCCCGTGCTGAATGGCTTTGATGCTTCACGAATAATAAGAAAGCAAAACAGTAACATACCTATTATTGCATTAACAGCAAATGCAATTAAAGGCGAAAGTGAGAAATGTCTTGCCGCAGGTATGAACGATTATATTGCCAAACCATTTAATGAAGAGGAGTTCCTGAAAAAAATTGCTCATTGGTTAAACAGGCAATTAACTGCCATGAATGCTGAAGAAGTAGTTAAAGAACAAACAAGTCCGCAGTTGTACGATTTATCGGCACTCAACGAGTTAAGCAGAGGAAATAAAGAGTTTATTCTCAAGATGGTTAAACTTTTTTGCGATCAGTCGCCGGTAATGATTCAGCAAATGAAAGAGTCGTATGCTTCCGGAAACTTTGAGGCAATGGGGGCAGTTGCACACAAACTAAAACCAAGCATCGATAACATGCGCATAAGTGTGCTTAAGCATGTTATTCGTGAAATTGAAAAATCGGGAAAAGACAACAATGACAATGCAGATCTAAAGAACCATATCCGACTTGCAGGCGAAGTAATTGATAGTACTGTAGCGCAATTAAAAACGGAGTTTTCTATTTAAGCATAAGAAAGATATTTTTTAAAAGGATGCTGCCGGCAGCATCCTTTTTTTTATGCACGAATAAGCGAAGCGTTTTTTTGTAAAAGTTTCACCCTTACGAGTAACAGTGTTACAGAAACAATGCATAAAAAGCTTTCGGTATAAAGCCATTGTGTGCCAAATGCTCCTAACGGGCCTTCAATACAAACGGTTATAATTCTGGAGAGCGCATAAGAGCCCCACAGAATGGATGCAAATGCAAGGCCTTTGGTATGATCTTTAAATGCGAGATAAACAAGGCTTATGCAAATGGTTAAACCAACACCGCCATATACGCCACGTATAGAACTGAAGGCATCATTATTAGGCAATGTAACCTGTACAAGGTCCATTACTTTTTGCGGATTTTGAAAAGCCATTACACTAACCATCAGGATAGCGAAAGCAGAAAAGCCGATTAACCCGGCTGATGCGAAACGAAGTAATTTGTACTTTTTCATATTGTGTGTTTTTGTAACACAAAATTGAAACCGACAAGCGAAGTAGTTCTTGGTGTTTACCAAGATTTATGTTTTTCAGCTTCAGCTGCTTTTCGCTTAGTAGCTGCGTAAGCGGTTTGCGCATACGTTTGTGCAACGCAACAGGTTCGTGCGGGCCTAATTCAGCTTAACTTGCTGTATCTATTTTTGGAGGATAAAATGTTTATGCAGGAACTTCGTATACCATATTGTGCTGTTTCAGGAGAGCTGCGTGCAGCAAAGCAATTGTTGCTTGCGGCCAATGATTTTGCATTGGAGCAACAGCCATGGCCGGCTTATAAAACAGATACAGCCGTGCGTTTTTCAATTGCACATAATAATGAAGCGGTATTTATTCTTTACCGGGTAAAAGAAAAACATGTTCGGCATGTTGCAACAGAAGTAAATGGCGCAGTGTGGGAAGATAGCTGCGTAGAGTTTTTTATTGCTTTTGATGAGGGCGGTTATTATAACTGTGAATTTAATTGCATTGGCACTGCATTAATTGGGTATGGTGCCGGTCGTACAAACAGGGAGCTGTTGCCGGCAGATGTTGTAGGTACGGTTAAATACGATGTAGCTATGCAGAAAGAAGGTGCTGATTATGCCTGGGAACTGCTGTTGCAAATACCGGCTAAAGTTTTTATAAAACATCCTGTAACTTCACTAAGCAATACCGCAGTAAAAGTGAATTTTTATAAGTGTGGCGATTTGTTGCCGGAGCCGCATTTTATTAGCTGGAAAAATATCCAAACAAGCGACCCTGATTTTCACCAACCGGCTTTTTTTGGCAAAGCCGTTTTTGAATAAAACAGCCCGTAGTAAAATGGAAAAATTACCAACTATCAAAGAAATTGCCAAGAGACTTAACGTTTCGGTATCAACCGTATCAAGAGCGTTGAGCGATCATCCACGTATAGGTTTAGGCACAAAGCTGAAAATAAAACAACTGGCCGAAGAGCTGGGTTACGAACCCAATGCGCAGGCTATTTTTTTCAAGCAAAAGAAAACATTTGTTATCGGGGTGGTAATACCGTTTATACGGGAAGAATTTTTTTCGCAGGCCATCAGCGGTATTGAAGCTGCAGCGATGGAGCATCAATACACCATCCTTTTCGGACAAAGTCATGATGATCCGGAAAGAGAAAAAGCTGTTGTGGAAGCAATGAAGAAACAACGGGTTGATGGATTGATCATTTCTTTATCGAAACAAACAAATAAATACGAGCATCTTGAAGCGTTGAATAAGTTTGAAATACCTGTTGTGTATTTTGATCGTGTTCCTCCTTTTAAAGAAGCCCATAAAGTGTTTTGTAACCTGTACAAAGGAACGGTGGATATGGTAGGGTGGCTTTTCAATAAAGGTTACAGACGTATTGCATTTATTAACGGGCCCGATAAGCTGAACGCCAGTAAAGAACGAATGAATGGTTATATAGAAGGCATATCCAAACAAAAACTGAAAGTGGACATGCAGATGGTTGAGAAAACCGATCTGTCGAAAGAAAGTACACACAATGCAATGAAAAAATTACTTGCATTAAAACATCCGCCAACGGCCATCATCACGTTTAACGATTATGTACATATGGATGCAGTACAGTTTGCACAGAAACAAAATATCCTGGTAAATAAAGATATTGTGTTTGTGAGCTACGCCAATCTGCCTATTACAAGCTACACAGCTTTTCCTCCACTTGTTTCAGTTGAGCAATATCCATACGGGCAAGGTGAACGGGCAATGGAATTGATGATCAAGATCCTTAATGAAAAAACAGATAATAAGATCATCAACACTTCTTTTTATGTAGAAGAAATGCCGGCAACCCTGGTTGCTTATCAACAAACAATTTCCTGATAAAAGATAACAGCAATAAAAAACGGAGCACTGATACTGCTCCGTTTTTTTATTCTTCAATTGCAACTCCTGTAAAGCTGCACAATCGTTTGCGCATGCTGAAAACCTTTGCTGTAAAGGGTTTCGGCGTTTCGTTGCATTTTACGAACGTTTATTTTGCGCCAACGTTTGCACATGAAAATGAAATAACAGCTGCTTAATATTGAAAACGATTTGCTTGCAACGGTTCTTTATTTTATAAGAACTACAACTAACTGCCAATACAATTACAGAGTACTGTTACAGGCATCGCTGATTATTTCACTAAACCAGATTATTGTTATGAAACAAAAACGAATGCTGGTCTTTCTGTTTGCATTGCTTGCTGCAATCTACAGTTGGGCTCAGAACAATTCCACCATTATCATCAGTGGAACAGTAAAAGACAAAGAAGGACTTTTACTTCCAAATGTTTCCGTTACAGAAAAGGGAACAAGCAACACCGTCATCACAAACGAAGCAGGTACGTTCCGTATCTCCGTTAAGAACCGCAACGCAGAGTTGCTCATCAGCTCAGTAGGTTTTCAACCACTAACCGTAAAAGCTGCCGACAACATCAGCATCGTACTTGAAGCAAAATCGGAAGAGCTGCAAGAGGTTGCTGTAGTGGGTTATTCATCAAAGAAAAGAATTGAATTGTCAAGTTCAGTATCGGTGGTGTCAGGCGAAAAATTAAGAGACGTTACATCGAACGAACTTACCAGCCTTTTGCAAGGTAAAGCACCGGGCGTGGTAGTATCAACAGGAAGTGGTGATCCTACCAGCGGATCGAATGTACTTATCCGTGGTGCCGGTACCATTAACGCAAGTACAGCACCTTTGTATGTGGTAGATGGAAATATTGGCGGCACTTTCAATCCAAACGATGTGGAGAGTGTTACCATTCTGAAAGATGCAGCGGCAACAGGCTTGTATGGATCACGTGCTGCGAATGGTGTCATCATTGTTACAACCAAAAGCGGTAAATCAGGAAAAGCAAAAATTGAATTTACATCAACAGCCGGGTTCAGTGAAGCAACAACCGGCAACTTCCGCTTAATGAATACGCAACAGTTGTACGATTACCAGAAAACATTTTTCAATCCTAATCCTGCAGCGCTCAACACAAATACAAACTGGTGGGATCTTGCGTTCAGAAGAGCAAAAGTGCAGAGCTATAATTTATCAGCATCAGGTGGTTCAGATAAAACAACCTATTACATTTCCGGAAACTATTACAAAGAAGAAGGTACATTGATCAATAACGATAAAACGGCTTATAACTTTCGTACCAATATTTCGCACAAGTTATCGGAACGTTTGAAAGTAAGTGTATTGCTCAATGGTATTTTCACAAAAGATACGTACAACCCCGATGCAACAGTATACGATGCATACCTGAACATGCCGTTTGATTCTGCATACAATGTTGACGGCACTCCGAAAGATGCACGCTATGGTACATGGTACGGACGGGACAGAGATAATTTTCTCCATTCACTTCAATATAATTTTTCGAAAGCGAAAAGCTTTAACATGAATGGTGATCTGAATCTTGATTACAAAATTTCAAAGCATTTCAGCTTTGCAACGTATAACCGTGCACGCCTGTTTAACTATCGCAGTGATGCATTTTATGATAAACGTTCAAAAGAAGGTGCAACAGATGCAGGTGCTTTGTATAATTCGACATCATTTACGAATAAACTTCTTACTTCAAACAGGTTGAAGTACACGAATAATTTTGGCAATCACGGTATAACGGCCTTGGCAGTTGCCGAAGTTGAAAAAACGTTTGCAGAATCAATTGATACCTATGCAACGGGATTACCTCCAGGTCGTCCGGTATTATCTACTTCAACAGGCGAAAAGAAAACCATTAGTGGTCGTGTAGATGAATCCATCTTCAGCAAATACCTTGCACAGGCCGATTACAATTATTCAAACAAATATTTCTTTGTTGCTTCATTTGTAAACGAATATTCTTCCCGTTTTGGTAAGAACAACCCCAGCGCCAACTTTTACCAGTTAGGTGCATCATGGATCATCAGCAATGAAGATTTCCTGAATGTAAAACCAATTACGTTCTTAAAACTTCGTGCAAGCTATGGTACAACAGGTAATGCCGATGGTATTGGCGATTATGCTGCACTCGGTTTGTATTCCATTTCACAAGGAGCAAGCTATGCAGGATTGCCCGGTGCTGCACCATCACAAAAAGCAAATCCAGATCTTACCTGGGAACGTATGACCACCAGCAACATTGGTGTGGATGTAAGTTTCTTTAAGCGTATCGATCTTACTGTTGATGCGTACAATCGTGTATCAACCGATCTGTTGTTCTTCCGTCCGTTACCGGCAACAACAGGTTATGATGGTGTTTATGAAAACGTTGGTTCAATCCGAAACCGTGGTATAGAATTCAATATCACATCAAAAAATTTCACAAGAAAGTTCACATGGGAAACAAACCTCAACATGGCATTCAACCGTAACAAAGTGTTGTCTGTTAACCAGGGAAGAACAGAAGTGTTTACAGGTGCAAGACAACCGGTTGCTGTTGGCAGAGATATGGATGAATGGTATATGCCTGTATGGGCTGGCGTAAATCCAGTGAACGGCGAACCGTTATGGGAAAAGCTATTGACAGATGCTGATGGAAAAAGTTATGTGATTTACACAAATTCATACAACGCAGCAACACGTCAGTATATCGGCAAATCAGCAGCTCCGAAGTTTACAGGTGGTGTTACAAACACGTTTGCTTACAACAATTTTACACTGACTGCCTTTTTAAATTTTGTATATGGCAATCGTGTATATAACGACAGCCGTTTTTATTTTGATAACGATGGTTTATATGAAAGCTATAACCAGATGCAATTGGCAAAAGGCTGGAGCCGTTGGTCGAAGCCAGGCGATATTGCCACACATCCTAAACCGGTTCATGGTCGTACAGATGCTTCCAATGCATCATCCACACGCTATCTCGAAGATGGAAGTTATATCCGCTTACGGAATATCCGTTTAAGTTATGATCTGCCAAACAGTGTCATCAGCAAAGCAAAACTTTCTGCAGTACGCTTCTTTGTAAGTGGCGATAACTTATGGACACTTACAAACTTCTCCGGTGTTGATCCTGAAGTGGTGCTTAGTGGAGGTGAATCAAGCATTAAATACCCGATCAGCAAAAAAGTATTATTTGGTTTGAACATTTCTTTCTGATCAGTAACTGTTCATCACAAAAACATTATTTATGCAAACAGCAAATAAATTCTTATTCATAACAGCATCGGCATTGGTGCTTGGGTTAAGCAGTTGCCGTAAAAGTTTTCAGCCATCAACTGCTATTGATGAAAATGCTGCTTTAACAAATGCAGGCGATATTGAAACAGCAACAGTGGGTACGTATGCGTTGTTTAAAAACGCAGGTTACGTTCGCAGTGGCCATTTTTTAATGGAATATCCTACTGATGAAATTGCACAGGGACAAAATTCATCGGATGATCTGACCAGAGCCTACCGTTATACGCATTTAGTCACATCAACACATCCTGCTTTATTCTGGTCGCAGGCATACAAAGCAGCAGAAGCAGCCAACAGAATTATATCTGTGATCAAGGATGATGCTACTGCCGATATGCGTCAGCTCAAGGGAGAAAATCTTTACATCAGGGCAATGATGCATTTTAATCTTGTTCGCATTTTTGGGCGCCCTTATCCGCAAAATAGTGGCAACAATCCCGGTGTGCCTATTTTGAAAGATGGCTTAAGCGATTCTGCAAAACTCTCACTTGCACGCAGCACAGTAAAAGAAGTATACGATTTTATTATTGCTGATCTTTTGAAAGCTGCAGACTTGATGAGTGTGTCAAAAACAAATGCATTTGCATCAAAGGAAGTAGCGTTTGCGTTGTTATCAAGAGTGTATTTATACAAAGAAGATAATGCAAAGGCAATTGAATACGCTGATAAGGTAATCGCATCGGGCCGGTACAATTTAATAACCGGCGCAGAGTATACGAATTACTTCCGTGGGGTTCCTGAAGGAAACAAAGAAACGATTTTCTGTATTCGTCATACAAAAGTGGAAGATCGTGGTTATTCATCCATCGGTTCTATGTATTTCAGTGGCGATGGAAGTGGTAATGCACAAAACCAGGCCTTCAGTGGTTGGGGTGAGATCTATGCCTCAAAAAAATATGTTGATAAGGTGGCTGAAAACCCTGCGGATCTGCGTATGAGTTTTGTTTCTCCCTATAAAGTAAATAATGTGTTGCAGCTTAACAGCAAGCTTACGCCGAATACGCCAATGTATTATGTCAACAAGTACAGTTTGCAGGAAGGTATTGTGAACTTGAGTTCTCCGGTTTATATCCGTCTTGCAGAAATGTATCTCAACCGTGCAGAAGCAAATGCAAAACTGGGTAATGGTCAATTAGCATTGGATGATGTGAACCGCATTCGTCAGCGTGCAGGATTAAGTGGTGCAGCATTGCACACGCTTGCAAGTGTTGCGGCAAGCAGCAAAACGGTATTGGACGTGGTGATGGAAGAACGTTGGCTTGAGCTTGCGTTTGAAGGTCATCGTATGTATGATCTGTTCCGTAATAATATGTCGATGGTTCGCAACTATCCGGGTTCACATGTGGTATCGGGTAATGTTAACCAAACCATATTGCCAACAGATAACCGGGTGATATTTTTTATTCCGCAAGCTGAAATTGATAAGAATAACAAGCTTGCTCAAAACCCATAATGTGAAAGTTGAAGGATAGAACCTGTCCTTTCATTTAAAAACTTAAATACATGAAAAAAATATTTTGTTATACATCAGCACTAATACTGTTTTTGAGTGCATGTAATAAACCGGAAGCAATTTTGTTCAACGACCGGTCAACTGCTGGTAAAGCCGACCGCACAGGTTGGACGGCAACTGCAAGCAGCGAAGAGCTGGTTGGTGAAGGTGCAACCAATGGTCGCACTACTGCATTGTTCGATGGTAATTATAATACCTTCTGGCATTCGCAATGGATGGGCGCATCGCCTGCTTACCCACATTGGATCATTGTTGATATGAAAACAGCAGTGAAAGCCATTTCAATTGATTTAACTGCAAGACAGAACAACTCAAACGGAATGACAAAGTTTACACTGGAAGGAAGTACAGATGCTACCACATGGACAAACCTGAAAAAAGGTGGAGGCAATTTTGTATTTGATCCGGCAAATAAAGCACCGCAGGGATATGCTGTGCTTTCCGGCAATGCCATCCGTTATTTACGTGTAATGATGACCGAAGGAAAAACCACCTCAACACACCTTGCAGAAATTGAAGTGTATACTGCAAAATAGAGGCAATCGTAAAACAGTTTTCTCATAATCATATAGTAGTTCGCCGGGCTTTTCTAAGCCTGGCTTTTTTATACGTAGAACGTAAGCAGAATCACCTGTATGCGCAAATTGCATGAGCAACCGTTTGCGCAGGCTGAAATGCTTTACTACAAAGGTTTTCATGGAAAACGAACAGGTGAACATTGTTGATTTTGCGCCACCGTTTGCGCATACAAAACAAAAATCGAAGTATTAATATTGAAAGCTATTTACCTGGTTTCATACAATGTAGTTTTTTCTGGTTCAGAGGTACTTGAAATAATACAGCGCAATGAAAATTTTGCATCAGTAAGCGTCTGTATGTACAATGTAAATAGGTAATTGTATTTTCAAAACAACACTGCAAAATCATTCCATTACATTAAGATGGCAGCAAAGTCGGCAGGGGATGGTTTGCAATTAGCAGCACTGCAGAAGCAGGTCTTTATTAAATAACCGAAGATGAGACAGGAACGTAGAAACATATTTGAAATCGGTCGATTGTTAGGGTTAATAAGCATACTCATGTTGCCGGTTACCGTTACTGCACAACAGGAAGTATCTGTTCCGTTGGGCGGTAACTCCTGGGTTACTTCAAAGGCCGGAAGCGAAAAGGTAACGAATAATGGATGGGTTAACTGGCAGCATGCAGATGCAATATTCAGCACATGGGTATATGTAAAGCAAAAAGGCAGTCTGCACATTGCATCAACCATTGCAGTGCCCGAAGGCAAGTCTGTTATTAACTGTACAGTAAATGGTAAGTCTGCACAAACTGCACTGGAAGGAACAGCAAAAAAATATTCATTAGGTGAATTTACTGTTAACGATAGTGGTTATGTACGGATAGATGTACAAGGCATCAGCAAAACAGGAACTGTATTTGCATCAATGGATGCATTGCAGCTATCAGGCTCGGCTGTTGATGCACAAACGCTGTTTGTAAAAAATAACGAAGGCAATTATTTCTATTGGGGACGAAGAGGACCTTCTGTACATCTTAGCTACGATGTTACTGAAGTGAAAGAGGATATAGAATGGTTTTATAACGAAATTGTTGTGCCGGCGGGAAGCGATGTAATTGGTTCCTACTATATGGCGAATGGTTTTGGCGAGGGTTATTTTGGTATGCAGGTTAATTCATCAACAGAAAGAAGAGTATTGTTTTCAGTATGGAGTCCTTTTCATACAGATGATCCCAAACAAATTCCGGAAGATAAAAAGATCATCATGCTAAAGAAAGGAACGAATGTATACACCGGCGAATTTGGTAACGAAGGTTCCGGCGGACAAAGCTACTTGAAGTATAACTGGAAAGCTGGTGATACCTGCAGGTTTCTGTTGCGTGGCAAACCGGTCGATAATAATTATACAAACTATACAGCCTGGTTTTATTCAACTGTTGAAAAGAAGTGGTTGTTGATTGCAAGTTTCAACAGGCCCGCAACATCAACCTATCTCAAACGTTTGCATTCCTTTCTTGAAAACTTTGATCCAACTACGGGATACATTACACGTAAAGCCTGGTATCAAAATCAATGGGTGCGTACTGTTGGAGGAGAATGGAAGCAATTATCAAAAGCTACATTTACTGGCGATGCAACTGCTCAAAAGCAATACAGGGTTGATTATGCAGGTGGTGTTGATGCGGCAAAATTTTTTCTGCAGAACTGTGGTTTTTTCGGCAACCGTACTGTATTACGTTCTCAGTTTGCACATACTGTAAAACAAAATGTGCCGGTAGCAGATCTTTCGGTACTTCAATAAATAGTCAACCATTTGCAGTACTTTAATAGTTCGTCATTACGGTACAAAAGCGATTGCAAACAATACATTTTGTGCAAACGGCTGCGCTTCTTTGGGCTGATTATTTCGTATAATTTCACACAAACATGAAAAGATAGTATCTGATTAAATGTTTAAAAAAGGAAACCATGCATAGAAAAGATTTTATAAAGAATACGGGGCTTACAGCTGCATCACTTGCGGTATTGCCAACAGGTTCATTGTTTGCCAATGCTGCAGATGCTAAAGTGAAAATGGTAATGATCGGCGTTGGCTTGCGTGGACAAAATCACCTCGATCTTGTGTTGCGTCGTAATGATGTTGAGCTTGTTGCCATTTGCGATATTGATGATCGTATGCTTGCAAGTTCGAAGGAAATGATTAGCAAGAGCGGAAAGAAAATGCCGCAGATCTTTACCGGCGATCCTTATGCATGGAAGAAGATGCTTGAGCTGAAAGGAATTGATGGCATCATCATCGCTACTCCCTGGGAGTGGCACAAAGAAATGATCATTGGTGCTTTGCACGCAGGTATTAAATATGTTGGTAGTGAAGTAATGCTAGGTATTACATTGGAAGATCATTGGGATGTTGTAAAAGCAGCTGAGCAGTACAACGCACATGTAATGATGCTGGAAAATGTATGCTACCGCAGAGATGTAATGGCTGCACTGAACATGGTGCGCCAGGGTTTGTTTGGTGAGCTGGTGCATTTGCAGGGCGGCTATCAGCACGATCTGCGTGAAGTAAAATTTAATAACGGTGTTGATGCATATGGCAAAGGTTGCGAATTTGGCGATAAAGGATGGAGCGAAGCAAGATGGCGCACACATCATTCTGTATATCGTAACGGCGATCTGTATCCTACACACGGTATCGGACCCATTGCCCATTACATCAACATTAACCGTGGTAACAGGTTTGTAAATATTTCTTCTTTCTCATCAAAAGCAAGAGGATTACACGATCACATTGTAAAAAAATGCGGACCTGAGCATCCTAATGCAAAAATTAATTTCAAACTGGGCGATGTTGTAACTACATCGATCGGTTGTGCTAATGGAGAAACAATTCTGCTGCAACACGATACCAATCTTCCACGCCCTTATTCATTAGGTTTCCGTGTACAGGGTACAAATGGTTTGTGGATGGATGTTGCGAAGGGTGTACACATAGAAGGCAAATCAAAACCACACCAATGGGATGCAGCAAAAGATTGGTTCGATAAATATGATCATCCGCTTTGGGCACGGTGGAGTAAAGAAACAGAAGGTGCCGGGCATGGTGGTATGGACTTTTTTGTGATCCATTCATTTGTTGAAAGCATCAAACGTAAAACAGCTACACCAATGGATGTTTACGATGCGGCAGCATGGAGTGCTATTACACCATTAAGCGAACTCTCTATTGAAAAAGGAAATGAAACCATCGAATTCCCCGACTTTACCGGAGGAAGATGGATGTACCGCAAACCCTTTTTTGCATTAAACGACGATTATTAACAGGCGAAGCATCCGGTTATAATACAACAACAAATGCAGTGTTGTAACCGGATTTATATAACACATGAGGAACAGTATTTACACAGAACGGCCGTCTATTGCAGAAACAGTGTTGCCACTTTTTGGTTGGCAGCAAGTACCCCTGTCAATAGAACCATTTGGCAGCGGTTTAATAAACAGTACCTGGAAAGTAACAGCAGTAACAGGCGAAGCATTTATTTTACAAAGGCTCAATATGCAGGTGTTTACACAACCCAACCATATTGCAGCTAACATAAGGCAGATAGCAGATTATTTACAACAACATACCCCGGGCTATCTGTTTGCAGCTCCGGTGCAGGCATTAAACGGAACTTCTCTTGTTACAATTGAAGGAACAGGTTGTTTTCGCATGTTTCCGTTTGTAAAAGGATCGGTTACCAAAGATGTTGTTGCGTCGGCGGCAGAAGCATACGAAGCAGCAGTACAGTTTGGACAGTTTACACATTTGCTCAGCGGTTTTGAAGCAGCACAATTGCACATTACCATTCCTTCGTTTCACAATCTTTCGCTGCGTTACCAACAGTTTTTAACAGCCTTGCAGCAAGGCAATACAGAGCGAATTGAAGAAGCAAAAGAACAGATAGAACAGGTAAAACAACTGGCTTCTGTTGTGCAGCAGTACGAAGCCATCCGCTCCAACCCGGGTTGTAAACTGCGGGTTACACACCACGATACAAAAATCAGCAATGTGTTGTTTGATGAACAGGGCAAAGGATTGTGTGTAATTGATCTCGATACGGTAATGCCTGGCTACTTCATCAGCGATGTAGGCGATATGATGCGCACTTATCTTTCGCCTGTAAGTGAAGAGGAGAGCGATTACAGTAAGATTGTTATACGTACCGATATTTTTGAAGCCATTGTGCATGGCTATTTTGAGCAGATGAAAACAGACCTGTCTGCAGACGAGTTGAAGCTGTTTGTATATGCAGGTAAGTTTATGATCTATATGCAGGCAATACGGTTTCTTACCGATTACATCAACGATGATGTGTATTACGGAGCCCGTTATCCAACCCATAATCTCGTACGTGCCGGAAACCAATTGGTGTTATTGCAACAGCTACTTGCAAGCGAAACGGTATTACATGAAATAGTAAACAAGGTTTGCGATTTGAAACAATCGTAAAAGCAAGAAATAAAAAAGCCATCTCAAAGCTTGATAACTTCTTTCCTGCATCACTGCCGGGAAAAAGAAGTCCGGTTCTTTGAGATGGCTTTTGTTCTTTATACTTCTACCAATTTCCATTTACCCCGTTTAAAATAATACCAGGCAACGAGGGCAATCAGTGTTTCTGCAATTGGAATGGCGAGGAATGCGCCAACGGGTCCGAGGTTAAATGTTTTGGCGAGCAAATACCCAAGTGGTATCTGAAAAAGCCAGAAACAAATAAAATTGATCCATGTTGGTGTTTTGGTATCGCCGGCGCCATTTAACGCTTGTATCATAATCATACCAATACCATAAAAAACATAACCGCTGCCGATAATTTGTAACGACAGTACACCAAAGCGATGAACCTCCGGTTCTTTGGTAAAAATGCTGATGATCGGCGCTGCAAAAAAGATAAACAGCAGCATTACTGCCGACATAAAGATGGCGTTATACTTTGTTGTTAGCAGTACACTTTGTTCGGCCCGTAACGGCTGTTTGGCGCCAAGGTTTTGACCCACTAATGTAGCAGCAGCATTACTCAGTCCCCAGGCAGGAAGAATAAAGAATACAACATTTCGAATGGCTATCTGGTAGCCGGCACTGGCATCGGTGCCACCGGTAACAGATACCAGCCATGCTAATACAATCCAGCTTCCGCTTTGAATAAAAAACTGCAAGGTAGCAGGCCAGGCTACTTCAAAAAGCGTTTTAATAACAGGAGTATCCCATTTAAAATGCGGTAATCTCATTTTTATTGATCTGCTGCCGCCAAATAAATGATAGCATTGGTACAATACACCTGCGCCACGGCCGATTGTTGTTGCAATAGCTGCGCCTTTCAACCCCAGTTCGGGAAAAGGGCCATAACCGTAAATTAAAAGCGGACAAAGAATGATGTTGAAAATGCTGGCAATCCATAAACTACGCATGGCCATTGCGGCATCGCCTGCGCCACGAAAAATGCCGTTAATAAGAAACAGCAGAATGATAACGGTAGATCCACCCATCATAATACGTGTAAAAGAAGTTCCTTCTTCTACCACAATCGGAGCAGCACCCATAAGCCGTAGAATATCGGCTGCAAAAATAACTCCTGTTATACTCAGCACTATTGCAACAAACATTGAAATAATAATTGCCTGTGCTCCTGCGTGTGTGGCTGCATCTGCATTCTTTTCGCCTATACGTCTGGCTACAACAGCGGTGGCTGCTGTACTAAGGCCAATGGCAATGGTGTACACAAGTGATATTACCGATTCGGTGAGCCCTACTGTTGCAACGGCGTTTTTACTGTTGGGCAAATGGCTTACAAAATACATGTCTACCACTGCAAAAACAGACTCAAACCCCAGTTCAAGAATCATGGGTATTGCCAGTAATACCACGGCTTTGCGAATGCTGCCTTGTGTGTAATCCTGCTCTTCTCCGCTTAGAGATTGTTTGATTATTTGATAGATATAGGATAGCCCTTTTGGCTGATGATGGTTTGTTGTCATGAAACAGGTTAAATGGTTAAAATAGAAATAACGGCTGAAAACTTCAGCTGAAAAAGTTTGTCGGGAGAGTTGTCTTCTTAAGCGAAGACGAATTAGAACTTCATATGCTAATCTGTAAGAGCAACAAAGCTACAATTTTTCTTTTTGTAACAGTGCCTTTGTGATAAAGGGATTGCATCCGTGTGAGACGGTATTTTATGTGCCGGCGACCCTTTTATTATGAGAAAGCAAAACAAGTTTGTACTTTTAGATTCATAACTCTGAGTAATGAAAAAAATAGTTGTAGCCCTCACTTTCCTGTTAACCGGTTTGGCTGCCTGGGCACAGCCCGCCCGTATACCCGTTAACGATCTTAATACAAATACCAACACAAAGCCGAACAACACAACACCAAAAACAGAAAACAACAACAATACAACTACGGGCAGCGGCGAGTTAAAAAAGTACAGCGATCCCAACGGCCGGTTTACAATCGGTTATCCAACCGACTGGACGTTTGATAACACATCGCAGGGAGCTATTGTAAAAATCACTTCACCTTCAGAAGGCAGCAGCGATCAGTATAAACAAAGTTTGAACCTGCAGATCGAAGAGCTGAAAAGCGCAATGACGATTGAAGAGTATGTGAAAGTGAATGTGGATGCAGTGAAAGATTTGATGAAGGGTTATAAAGAAGTGTCGTCTATGTATTTTAACCGCAATGGCGCACGAGCTTACCAAATCGTTTATAAAGGTAAATATGGTGATATGGCATTCGATATTCAGGTGAAACAACTGTTTATTGTTGCAAGCAGCAAAGCTTATATTCTTACTTACATCAGCAAAGAAGGAGAGCGTGATGCATTTGAAACAACAGCGAATAAAATTTTCAATTCGTTCAAATTATAACGAGGTGTTTTTATTATAAATCAAGAGGGCGGTTGCATTGCAACCGCCCTCTTTTTATTTTTTCAGATGAACCGGATATTTATTTTGTTTCGGTATGCATCATGGTTTGAAGTTTTTTGGTAAGCAGGAATAAAATGAGAGAGGCTACGCCTGCCATGGCAACAAACAACATAAAGAAGTCGTAGAGGCTGTTCATTTGATAGCCTAAGAACTGGGTTGTTTTTCCGTTTTCAGGATATAGCGCACTGAGTACACCTGCCAGTTTGTTGGCAAATGCATTGCCTAAAAACCATACAGCCATTAATAATGAAGCATATTTAAACGGCGCCAGTTTATTTGCAAGTGATAAGCCAATTGGAGATAAGCAAAGTTCGCCCCAGGTGTGCAATACGTACATACCTGTTAACCAAATCATACTCACTTTTATACCTGCGCCAACATTTTTTACCCCAAATGCAATCCAGAGGTAACCGACCGCAAGCAGCAATAAACCGATAGCCATTTTGGTAGGAGCTGATGGATCTTTTTTACCAAGCTTTAACCAGAGCCATGCAAAAACCGGCGCAAAGGATACCACAAATACAGAATTAAGCGATTGAAACCAGCTTGAAGGGACTACAAAAAAGCCAAGGTCTCTTTGTGTTTGTTCTTCAGCAAAAAAAGTAAGTGAGGCGCCGGCTTGTTCAAATGCACTCCAAAAAAAGATTACAAAGAACACTACGGCAAACAATACAATTACCCGGTGCTTTTCAAACTTAGTTAATGTTTTATCACTCATTACCATTGCAAAAATGAAAATGGCAGCACCTGCAAGTAAATAAGTTAAATAGCTTACAACTTTGGCATCAATGTATAACATGCCAATTGCAAGACTCGAAAATGCTGCCAATCCAAGGATCATTGCAATAGGCTTTGTCCAAACAGCAGGTGAATTCTCAGGCGTTAATCCTAATACTTTGTTGTCAGGCCCTGTCACATATTTTTTATGAAACAGTAATTGTACAACAACACTGATCAGCATGGCAATACCGCCGGCTAAAAATGCCCATTTAAAATCTGCAGGATCACCTGTGTCGCCAACCAAACCACAAACAAACGGTCCAATGGCCCCGCCCACATTAATACCCATGTAGAAAATAGTGTAAGCCGGATCAATACGTTGATCGTTTTTAGGATAAAGTTGCCCAACAAGTGAAGAGATATTGGGTTTAAAGAAACCATTACCTGCAATCATTAAACCAAGTCCGGAGAAGAAAAATAAGGTAGAAAGATCAGGCGAAGAAGCATAAGTTGAGCCGCAGAAAAACAAAATAAATTCGCCAATAGCCATTACCAAACCACCTGCAATAATGGAGCGTTGGTTACCCCAGTATCGGTCGGCAATATAACCACCAATCAACGGTGTTAAATAAACAAGACTGGTGTAGCTTCCATATAAATTAGAGGCAAAAACTTTGTCGAATAAGAGGGCTTTTGTCATAAAAAGAACCAATACGGCACGCATACCGTAGTAGTTAAAGCGTTCCCACATTTCAGTTCCAAATAATACCCAAAGGCCTTTGGGATGCCCCTTTTGTGTGCTTGTTTCCGTCATACAGATGGTTTAAATTAACATTAGTAAGTGCCGAAAATAAGCAAATAATGGAAACGGAAATTTGGGTAAAATACCGACGATTCAGGAATGGTTTTAGGAAGTTCCTTTGCGAAGGTTTAATTTCGGGCCGGAGAAAAAAATCGTAATGAACATCTTATTACTCGGATCGGGCGGTCGTGAACATGCGCTGTCCTGGAAATTAAAGCAAAGTCCTTTATGCGAAAAACTGTACATCGCTCCCGGTAATGCGGGAACAAGCGAATGCGGTGTAAATATTCCCCTGCGTATTGATGGCGATTTTGAAGCAATGGAACAGTTCTGCAGAGATCATGCTGTGCAATTGATCATTGTGGGACCTGAGGATCCGCTGGTAAAAGGCGTGTACGATTATTTTGAAGAAGCGCATGCAAAAAATCCTTTTGCCGAAGGTTGGGTGGGTGTAATCGGCCCATCGAAATATGCAGCACAGCTCGAAGGCAGTAAATCGTTTGCCAAAGCATTCATGGAGCGTCATAATATTCCTACTGCTTCTTACAAGGAGTTTACTGATGTTAATTTCGATGAAGGCCGTGAATACTTAATGAATCATGCCTTGCCTGTTGTACTCAAAGCCGATGGCCTGGCTGCAGGAAAAGGGGTGATCATCTGTAACAATCACCTCGAAGCGGTTGCGGAGTTCGATATGATGATTCACCAACACAAATTTGGCGATGCAGGTAAACGGGTGGTGATAGAACAATTTTTAAATGGTATTGAAATGAGCCTGTTTGTTCTTACTGATGGTAAAAACTATTGCATACTCCCCGAAGCAAAAGATTACAAACGCATTGGCGAAGGAGATACCGGACTTAACACCGGTGGTATGGGTGCTGTAAGCCCCGTTCCTTTTGCAGATGATGTATTTATGACGAAAGTGGAGGAGCGTATTGTAAAGCCAACCATTAACGGTTTCCATAGCGAAGGAATGGTATACAAAGGTTTCGTGTTTATTGGCTTAATTAAGGTAGATAACGAACCTTATGTAATTGAATATAACTGCCGCATGGGCGATCCGGAAACAGAAGTGGTTATTCCACGACTGCAAAACGACTTGGTAGAGCTGATGGTTGCAACTGCCAAGGCAGAGATTGATACCGTTACCATTGAGCAGGATCCACGTTTTGCAGTTACAGTTGTGGCTGTAAGCGGCGGTTACCCCGGCGACTATATTAAGGGCTACGAAATAACAGGTCTCGACCAGTCAAATACCGATTCGATCATTTTTCATGCAGGTACAAAAACCGAAAACGAAGCCGTTGTCAGCAATGGGGGAAGGGTACTTGCGGTTACAAGTTTTGGCAATAATGCAAGCGATGCAGTAGCAAAATCAAAAGGCTTGCTCGAGGGCATCCGTTTTATGAAAATGTATTACCGTAACGATATCGGTTACGAGTTTGCAGAAACTAACTGAAACGGATAAACGAAGATTTTTTTGTTCGCATTTTACGGGTATTTCAATTTTGCTGAAATGCCTGTAAACAAAGGGAAAAACGGGCTGTGGTTTTTTTTCTGAAAAAACACTTACGGGCACGGTTTTAGCGTTGTTATTCCAAATTTTTCTCTCAAATTTGCAATCACCGGAACAAATAATTTCCATTTAACAATATGGGCCTTTTTAATTTTTTTATTCAGGAAATAGCAATGGACCTGGGTACTGCTAATACCCTCATTATACATAACGATGAAATTGTAGTGAACGAGCCTTCAATTGTTGCACTGGATCGTAATAATCCCAAGAACGTGCTGGCAGTTGGTAAAAAGGCGTTGATGATGCATGAAAAAACCCATGAAAGCATCCGCACTGTTCGTCCGTTAAAAGATGGCGTAATTGCCGATTTCAATGCGGCCGAGCTCATGATCCGTGAACTCATCAAATTGGTTCTTACAAAAAAACCATTGTTCGCCCCTAAATGGCGAATGATGATCTGCATACCTTCCAGCATTACCGAAGTAGAAAAAAGAGCGGTAAGAGACAGTGCCGAACAGGCTGGCGCACAGGAAGTTTACCTCCTGCACGAACCAATGGCAGCTGCCTTGGGTATTGGTATTGATGTGGAAGAGCCTGTTGGTAACATGATCGTTGATATTGGTGGTGGAACTACCGGTATTACTGTTATTGCACTGGCAGGTATTGTGTGCGACCAAAGTATACGTATTGCAGGCGATGAGTTTACTGCAGATATTATGGAAGCGCTTCGTCGTTACCACAGCTTGTTGATTGGTGAACGTACAGCCGAACAGATTAAGATCCAGATTGGTGCAGCCATGAAGGAACTCGATAACCCACCGGATGATATTCCTGTAAACGGTCGTGACCTTGTAACAGGTATTCCCAAACAAATTATGGTAAGCTATCAGGAAATTGCGGAAGCACTCGATAAGAGCATTTTCAAAATTGAAGAAGCGATTCTGAAAGCACTTGAAATGACTCCTCCCGAACTGGCTGCCGATATTTACCGCAGAGGTATTTATATTACCGGCGGCGGTGCCCTGCTTCGTGGCCTGGATAAGCGTCTCAACCAAAAAATTAAATTACCTGTTCATATTGCCGACGATCCGTTGAAGAGCGTGGTAAGAGGTACTGGTATTGCATTGAAAAATTACAATCGCTATCCGTTTGTAATGCGCAACTGATAAGGGCTTACGCAAACAACGGAACAAATTAAATCCACCTTATTGTGCGGAATCTTTTTGCTTTTATCAGGCGTTTTTCCGTTTTAATGTTCTTTCTGCTTTTACAGGCAGTAAGCTTTGCTTTGTTGTTCCGGTACAACAAATTTCACCAGGCAGCGTACATGGATACTGCCGGCGAAATAACCGGGGCTATGGAAGTACAGTACAGCAAAGTAGACGGGTACTTTCACCTGAAAAAAGAAAACCAGGATCTGCGTCGCAGGTTAAACGAATTACAGAATAAGCTTTCTGAAAATTTTCAAAGTCCCGATACAACACAACGCATTGTTTCTGATTCGATACCGGTTGATACAACAGGTACATTGCGTAAGTATTTGTATATGGATGCAGCAGTGGTGAACAATTCGGTTACACAGCCCAATAATTATTTTACTGTACACAGAGGAAGTAAGCAAGGGGTGGAACCGGGCATGGTGGTAATATCATCCAATGGTGTGGCAGGTGTAGTAATGGATGTGAGTGAAAACTTTGCCACTGTTATGAGCATGCTCAACAAGCAAAGCCGCATCAGTGCACGACTGAAGAAGACAGGCGAAAGCGGACGTATTGAATGGGATGGCGTAAATGCAAGACGAGTGCAATTAAGAGATATACCGAAGAGTGTAAAACTCAAGGTGGGCGATACCGTATTAACCAGCCAGTACTCTGATTTTCCTGCAGGCATTATGATTGGTCGGATACAAAAAATTATTCTCGAACAGAGTACAAATAACTATTTGTTACAGGTTGAGCCATCAAACGATTTCAGTCGTTTGCAGAATGTATTTGTAGTTGCCAATTTGCAACGTGCCGAACAACTGGAACTTGAAAAACGTGTGAAGCAGAAAAAATGAGCAATCTCTTACGAAATATTATCCGGTTGATTTTGTTTGTGCTGTTGCAGGTGTTTGTCCTCAACAAAGTACCACCATTGCATCAATACATCATCCCTTATATTTATTTCCTTTTCATTTTGTGGCTTCCATTCAGCATCAGCCGAAGTGGATTGCTGTTGCTTTCGTTCGTTACAGGTATTTGTGTTGATTTCTTTACCAAAACACCGGGTCTGCATGCAGCGGCATGTGTCCTTCTCGGTTATATCCGTCCTTTCCTTATTAATTTATTAATGCCGCAACAAGGAGTAGAGTTTAACTACAGAGAACCATCAGTAAGCAGTCTCGGGTTTTCGCAGTATGCAACTTATGTATCTGTGCTTACACTCTTTCATCATACATGGTTGTTCCTTATTCAATCGTTTCAATGGGGTAACATGTTGTATGTGTTGCTGAAAATAATCGGTTCAACTGTTGTAAGTCTTCTGTTAATCGTTATCATCGAGATTATTTTTATACGCAAACAGAAATTCTTAACCAATACCTGATCGTTCATCTTTGAAAAACCTCAGCAAAGGCCATGGCCGAATTTAATCAATCAAGACAAATCACCATCCGACTCATCATTGCAATTGTGTTTGCAATTATTCTTGTGCGGTTAATGACGTTGCAGTTGTTTACATCGAAGTATGCAAAGCTTGCAAACGACCAGGCCATCCTCCGTAAAATTGTTTATCCCAGTCGTGGTATTATTTTCGATCGTAAAGGCAAAGCCATTCTTGATAATGTTACTATGTACGATCTGATGGTTACACCATCTCAGCTAAAGGGTGTTGATACATTTTCGCTTTGCCGCATTCTTGAAATTGATACCGCCGAGTTTAAGCAACGGGTATTAACGGCCATCATCAAAAATTCAAGAAACAGACCTTCGGTATTTGAAGCATTACTTACGCCTGCCAAATATGCTAAAGTAAACGAAAACCTTTTCCGCTTTCAACCGGCGTTCTTCTTACAGGAACGACCGATACGCAGTTATCCGTTTAAAGCAGCAGCACACTTATTGGGTTATGTAGGTGAAGTAGATTCCGGCATGTTGAAACGCTCAAACTTTTTTTACCAGATGGGGGATTTTGCCGGACGAAGCGGTTTGGAAAGCTATTATGAAAAAGTGCTGATGGGACAACGGGGTATTCAATATATCCTTCGAGATAATTTTAACCGGCCAATTGGTCCGTATGAAAATGGCGAGTTTGATACAGCTTCAGTAGCAGGTCGTCATCTCAATACCTACATCGACATTGAAGTACAGCAACTGGCAGAAAAATTAATGCATGGTAAAGTTGGTAGTGTGGTTGCTATTGAACCAAAGACAGGTGGTATCATTGCAATGACATCGGGCCCAACTTATGATCCGAACGAATTAACAGGAACAGAATCACGAAAGAATTTCAGTCGCTTGTTTTTAGATGCGGCATCACCTTTATTAAACCGTGGTATGCAGGGTGTTTATCCTCCCGGCTCAACTTTTAAACCATTGGGTGCATTGGTTGCGTTAGATGAAGGGTTGATTACACCTGATTTTGGTTATGCCTGTTTCGGCCGTTATGGCCCATGTGGCCGACCTGCATGTACGCACAGTGGAGGCGGGCACGCAGCAAATCTTAGTTTATCCATTGCCAACTCCTGTAACTCGTATTATGCACATGTGTTACGTATGGCACTCGATAATAAAAAGTTCGGCAACATCGAAGGCGGTTTGATGAAGTGGAAAGAATACATGTCGGGCTTTGGATTAGGACACAGGCTGGGTATTGATCTGCCCGGCGAATATTCCGGTTATATTCCTGATACAGCCCGTTACAATAAAGTATTTCGTAAAGGAGGATGGAGCAGCTGTACCATCGCATCATTAGGTATTGGCCAGGGCGAAATACAGGCAACACCTTTGCAAATGGCAAATGCAATCTGCTTAATTGCAAACCGTGGATGGTATTACACGCCGCACTTTGTAAAAGATATTGAAGGTGAAACAAAAGAAGATACGATTCTGAATAAATACAGGCAGAAGATATCTCCTCTGCATATCCCCAACGATTATTACCAGGCCGTAATTGACGGAATGGAAATGGTGGTAACCAACGGTACAGCACGCAATGCCGCCATTGATGGTTATGCCGTTTGTGCAAAAACAGGTACAGTAGAAAACTATTTCAAGAATAAGAAACAACAGAACCACTCGTTCTTTGTGGCGTTTGCGCCAAAGGACGATCCGAAGATCGCTATTTGTGTAGTGGTTGAAAACGCAGGCTTTGGTTCAACATGGGCTGCACCAATTGCATCGTTACTCATGGAAAAATTCCTGAACGATTCCATTGCAGGCGACAGACGCAAAGCAGAAATTGAGCGCATCAGCAATGTTGTTATCACACCCGCAAGAATCAAGTACGAAATGCATAAGCGTGATTCGATCAGGCAGGCAAAAGATTCGCTGCAACGAAAACGTACACGTCTCGATACAACGGCAATCGGCTTTGTGCATCCATCAACAACATTGCCTGTAAAGCAGCCGGCAAGAGAAATGCCGCAACGCATCAACTGGTTTGCTATATTGCCGGCAGACAGGTTTAACGTCTATAATTACACTCAACCACAGCAACGAACAGCTTAATGGAAAAACAGGCAACAATAGGAAAAGGTGTTGATACGGTAACGGTACTGCTGTACTATGCATTGGTGCTGGTGGGGTTTATTGCTATTTTCTCCGTTGAGTTTCGCATGGGCGATTCGTTTGTACAATCGTTGCTCGAGCTGAAGAAAAACTATTCGAAGCAGGTGTTGTTCATCGGCATCAGTTCGCTTGTTGCGGTGTTTGTATTGTTAACCGACAGCAAATTTTTTACAGCTATTGCCAACCTGCTGTACATGGGTGGTATACTGTTGATGCTGCTTACGTTCGTGATTGGTAAAGATATCAGTGGTTCTAAGTCATGGATTGCACTCGGTGGTGGATTTAACCTGCAGCCTGCCGAACTGTGTAAAGTGTTTACAGCATTGGCGCTTGCGAAATATTTAAGCCGGCCGGAAACAGAGTTTAAAACCTTGCGATCGCATTTGATCGCATTTGCATTAACGCTTGGCCCTGCGGTACTTTCCATTGCACAGAAAGAAACAGGTTTGGCGTTGGTGTACTTCTCTTTCTTTTTAGTGATGTACAGAGAAGGATTGCCTGCAATTTATCTTATTGTCGGGTTCTCGTTTGTGGTGCTGTTTATCTCTTCAATTGTATTATCTTTTTTAGTTTACGCAATTGCACTGGCTATCATCGCATTCATTATCATATATTATTTCTGGCGGCAGTTTAAACGGAACCTGTTCTTACTGTTGGGTATAATTATTATCTATATCGCACTACTCGGTTTTCATTGGTTTGTAAACTATGTTGTGTTTGATAAAATATTAAAGCCTTACCAAACTGCACGTGTATTAAACATGTTTGGTAAAACATATATACCAAAAAGTCCGGAGCGAATTGCACAGTTTGAAAAAGAACAGGCAAGTGGTAAGAAAAAAGATTACACTTATAACGTAAAGCAATCGAAGATCGCCATTGGTTCTGGTGGCTTTGCCGGTAAAGGCTTTTTGAAAGGCGTAACCACTCAAGGCGATTTTGTACCGGAACAGCACACCGACTTTATCTTCACCGCCATTGCCGAAAGTTTTGGCTTTTGGGGCAGTGCTCTGCTGTTGGGCTTATACTTTTTTCTGCTTTACCGCATAACCGCAATTGCCGAACGGCAGCGAAGTACCTTTTCCCGTGTTTATGCGTACAGTGTAGCCTGTATTCTTCTTTTTCATATCATGATTAACATCAGCATGACAATTGGCCTGATGCCTGTAATTGGTATTACACTACCTTTACTGAGTTATGGAGGCTCATCGCTGGTAACATTCACCATTCTTATCTTCATTATGCTCCGTCTTGATGCAGACAGAAGTATGGTTCTCCGGTAAACAGCCACAGCTTCTTTTTCGTTGTTCCCGAATTGTGAATTTGTATTGTATGAAAAAGTATCTCTGTACATTTTATTTACCCGCTTCACTGGTCGACGATTTTTGGTCAACTATTCCCTCCCATCGTCAGTATATCAATGATTTAATGCGTGATGAAACAATCGTAACCTATGCTGTAAACGAAGTACGCAGTAAAGGCTGGGTAGTACTCAATGCCAAATCGGAAGAGGAAGCAAAAGAGATTGTTGAGCAGTTTCCTATTCGTCCTTTCATCAGCTACGAAATTGATGAGCTTTTTATTTTTGATTCCATGATCGGTGCGCCTAAGCTCGTCTTAAACTGATTTATTTTCCTGCCTGTATCTTTGCAGCGCTTTTACACTGCTGCAGTATTTATTCTGTTCTTATAAAGCGCAAACAACAGCGGTTCGGAATTACAATCCGGGTTGCAGCTGCAGCATAAAACTAAATATACATAATGAAGATAATTCCACTTTCCGAAGGCAGTTTTACAGTTGATGGCACCAAGAAGTTTGTTCCTTTCGATACAACAAAAGACAGTTTAAAAGACCGACCTGCAGGAAGTTTGCTGGTTGAAGTGCAGCCTTTTGTCGTGATTACTGAAAAAGATATTCTGCTTCTCGATACAGGGTTAGGTTTTACCATGCCCGATGGTACTTTGCAGATCCATCATAACCTGATGCAGGCAGGCATTAATCCAATGGAAGTAACAAAGGTATTAATGAGTCATTTGCACAGAGATCATGCAGGCGGCATCAGCAAAGAAGATGCTGTATTGAAACAACGCTTCCTTAGTTTTCCAAACGCAACTTATGTTGTAAATAAACAGGAACTTGAAATTGCGTTAAGCAAACTTTCAAAGTCGTATGCAATTGATGATGTAAGCATTCTTGGAGAAACAGATAAATTACAACTCATCGAAAGCGAAGGGGTGATTGATGATTACATTTATTATGAATGGACAGGTGGACATAGTCCGTGGCACCAGGTTTTCTGGATAAAAGAAAACAACGAAACCGTTTTCTTTGGTGGCGATGTTGCACCGCAGTTATTTCAAATGAAAACAAAGTTTGTAACCAAATATGATTTTGATGGAAAGCTTGCTGCAGACTTACGTGTAAAGTGGTGGGAGCAGGGGCGTAAAGAAAACTGGAAATTTCTTTTCTATCACGATTTAAAAACACCCATCTTTAATTTCTAGCGAAAGTAGTTATTGCATTCTTCAGCATAAAACAGAAAAGCATCGATCTGCATTGTAAAAAGATCGATGCTTTTTTTATTTACAAAAATCAAATAGTAATACGAAGCTGATGTTTGTATAACTAAACTAACAACAAAAAAATAGGCCAACCCTGAAAAGAGTCGGCCGTTGCTAACCTATGAAAAACACCTATTCGCAAATTTATAGCATAAGAAATAATTTTTCCAAATTATTTTGAGTTTCGACGTTGCAACACTGGCTTATTGGGGCGGTTTTTAAGCTGATTCAATAACACACCACGAAACTCTCTTTCTGCTTCAAAAAATTTATTCATTCTAGGCTGTCCTATAACACCAACAAAGCGTTCTTTATATCGCTTACGTACATCAACAAGCATTTGCTCATCATCAATTACATCACGCTTTGGGTTGTTGCGTTGTGTAAGCATCACTTGTCGTACATCACGTTTGTATTCGTTGTAAATAGGCCAAAAACGTTGTGCTTCATTTTCGGTAAGGTTTAACTTACGGCTGATGAAGGCAATTTCCAGTGCCCGTATTTTTTCCTGTTCTTTTGTATCGGGTTGGTCCTGGGCATACAGCATACTGCTTAGGCCAAACAGAACAATCATTGTAAGTGTAACTATCTTTTTCATAACGCTTTTCTTGTGGTGTTTTAATTTGTTTGCTTTGCTTCCAGTTCTTTCATAAATGCTTCCAGAAACTCTTCATCAATATAATCTGCTTCTTCGGGCAGTTGTGTTCCGTCAATTAATTGCTTAATCGATTCGGCGTCTTTCGTATCGGCAGTAAGTTGCAGGTAATCAATAATTGCCTGGTCGCTTACACTTGCAAGTTGTTTATTAAACTGTGCTTCTGTTTTAATTTTTGCAGCTATTACTTCTGCATCTGTACCTTTCCGCAGACTGTAATTAATGCCAAACGCAATCATGGTAAGTACAGCAGCAGCGGCCGCATAACGCATCCATTTTTGCATACCGGAAACAGCTACAACTTTGGCTTCGGGTTTCAGCTGAGCTGTAATTGTAGTTGCAACTGTATCAAAATAACCGGCCGGCACCTGGTAAACATTGGTTTTACTGATGCCCGCTAATACAGGCGACAATTCCTGTAACTCATCGGCTATCGCCATGCTGTTTCCTGCAGCCTTAACTTTTAAAAGAATGGTATTGGCCAACGAATCAAAATAACCAGCCGGAGTAGTTTGCGGCATTTCCTTGCCTGCTACCTGCAATAGCGAGTTTTCTTCGTTACCACCGGCGGCAATGCGGGCCATAATTACGGTACTGAGTGTTTCGAAGTACACTTCGGGCACCTGGTAAGGAACCACAGCATTGATCTGTGCTACCACCGGGCTTAATGCCTCCAACTCTTTCACTATGTCTGTACTACGTGTCATATTCGTTTATATAGATGTTTGAATGGGCTGATAGTTTAACGGTTCAGGATAAAATCCTCGATTTTTTTAACAGCATGATGATAGCTTGCTTTGAGCGCTCCCTCGCTGGTTTCCAGCACTCTGCTCATTTCTTCGTAAGGCATTTCATCGTAATACCGCAGGTTAAACACAGCCCGTTGCTTTTCGGGTAGTTGCTGTATAGCCAGTTGCAGTTTCCATTCAAGGCGGTTGGCATCAAAATGCTTGTCGGCTTTAATGGTATTGCTCAGGCCGGCCTCTGCTTCGTTCATCGATACGGCCGAACGTTTCTTCCGCTGCTCAAGAAATGTAAGACTTTCGTTGGTGGCAATGCGGTAGAGCCAGGTGTACAGCTGGGCATCTTCCCGAAAGTTTTCCAGGCCGTTCCACACTTTAATAAACATGTTCTGCAACACATCGTTGGCATCTTCATGCTCAACAACCATGCGGCGGATATGCCAGTAAAGCTTCTCCTGGTATTTTTTGATGATGCGGGTATAGGCCCTCTCTTTTGTAGAGGGGTCGTGGAATTGCAGCAATAATTCCTTATCGTCGGGTTGCGTCATGTTTGAATAGAGGTTTTCTGGTTTGGATTTTTCTACCGGTATAAAGGTAAAAAATCCGCAGGTTAGATAGAGAATATGAATAAAAGTTTAAAGCCGTAAGAAATTTTTCCGGTGATGTTTAGATTTCAAAAACACAGTTATGCAACTATTTGCACAGCTGTTAAATTGATTTTCAGATTTGCATGTAATCTGAAACGTTATTCGTCTTCGCTTCCTATTTTGGTTGCAGGTAGCTGAAAAACATTTATTTACTGTTTAACCTGTTAACTCATCTATGGCGGATTCTTTACCTATTATACATAGAGCCGAAGCTGTTTATCGGAAAATGCCAGTGAATTTTAAAACCGGCGATTTTGATTTTTGCAAAGACGAATTTTATTATCAAACCAATTATGTTACTGCAAGCAGTTATACCAATGTGCTGGTAAGCGATGCCGGTTTGGTTTACGATTCTTCGTTAAAAATTATACCTGTTTCCAAGGTTGATGCAAAACAGGCCAACAGGTTTAAGAATATCAAGCAGCTCGTTTTCCGGCCTAAAAAAAGAATGCCTGATGTTGCGTACGCTTTGTGTTTTGATGGACGGACAAGTAATCACTACCACTGGATCTGCGATTTTCTTCCAAGGTTATATGCTGCAAAACACATGTTTGGCACACATGTATTTCTGTTGCCCGATACTGCTTATGTGCGCACAACAGGTGTTGAAATGTTGAAGATGATGGGCTTATTGCCGCCTGCAATTGAATGGATACTGCCAAGAACAATGCATAAGATTAAAAATCTGTCAATTGTTGAACGCCCAGTGCAATCGGGCCGTATACACGATCCGTTAATGATGCAGTTGAAAAAGTTAGTGTACAAATCGTTTCCGGCGCACGAACAGACTGCAACAAAACGTATTTATATAAGCAGAGAAAATGCAACGCATCGCCGGTTACTGAACGAACACGAAGTACAAGCTGTTTTTTTCGATTATGGATTTGACATTCTGCGGTACGAAAAATTATCCATTAAAGAGCAAATACAACTTTCGCAATCGGCCTCTATCATTGCATCCATACATGGTGCCGGACTTACCAATGCATTTTTTATGCAACCAGGTGCAGCTGTTATGGAGTTTCGCAGAGATGGTATTTATCAAAACCAATGCTTCTGGCATTTAGCCGATGCGATGCAGCTCGATTATTATTACCAGTTTGGAAAACCTGATGCAGACAGGTTTATTGAAGGGCCCAACGGGTGCAACCTTACACTCTCCACTGCTGTGTTGGAAAAGAATTTAGATCTGTTTCTTTCACGACAACCAATACCTGTAGCTAATTAACCGGAACAGTTTTGTTTTAACGTAAACTTTTATCGGTTTCCACATCTCCTTCTTCGTCTTTTGTTTTATGAAAGTCGTTGTTGAGTTGTTGTTCAAACTCTTGTTCGTCTTTTTGATTTTTGCGAATGAGAAAAACAAGAAGAGCTATAACAGCAATGCCAACAATAATAAGTACCGGCCAGTTCATGTTGTTTTTATTTGACTAAAAGTTACGTTATACATTACTTTAAATCAATGATGCACAAAAACTTAATATTGGAAAGTAACCAAACAGAATTCTGACGACATCAAAAAAGAAAGCCGGTACTTAATCCTGCCACTTAATGCCCCCGGGATTATACCCAAACATCTTTTTAAAGGCATACGAAAAGCTGCTGAGGTTGTTGTAGCCAATATGAAAGGCAACATCCGTAACATTCATTCTTCTGTCGGTAAGCAATTGTTTGGCTTCCTGCATTCGTAAGCGGTGGATATCACCAAATACGGTTGTTTGAAAAAGATACTTGTATCCTTTCTTCAATTTGTATTCGTTCAGCCCAAAACGATAGGTGAGTGCTTTCAAACTTACTTCATCAAGATAACTGCTGCTGATATATTCTTTAACAGCGTGTAGTTTTTCTTTGTCGGCTGCAGACCATGTTGTTTCAACAGATCTTATTTGCGTTGCATGCACCTGCTCCATTTGCAATACAAACAACTCAAGCAATTTGCTTTCGATAAAAAGATAACGGGTAACACCGGTAAACGGGCATTGTCGTATCAACTGAATGACCTCTGCAATACGTTGCTGCCAGTAAAAGGCATTGGAGGCTGCAAGAAAGTTGGTTTTCTTTTGCAGGTGCTTACAAAAACCGGCAAGAGCTGCAACAGGCTCTTGCTCTGCAAGACTGGTTAAATACTCTTTGTGATAGGTAATGGTGCATGCATGAAACGTTGGCGAATGAATAATATGGGTGCCTGAAAAACTGGTATTGTATTGAATGTTGTGTTGCTGTTTACCAAAAAACAAAGGAGCTTTTACATTGTCGAACCTTGATTCAACATTGCCCTGTATTACAAAAACCGATTCGGTTGATTCCTTCGGTTCTGCATCAACCATACAAAATGGTTTGCCTGCTTCAATAAATAATTCTGTAAACAACATACCCGGTGTATTGATAGCATTGATGGTACCCGACGCCAATCCCTGTTCACTGAATTGTGCAGTAAAATGCTGGTAACGTTCACTACGGTGAAGGAACTCTTGTTGGGTTGAACCGAAGTATTGGTTCCACTGCGTTATATCAAGTTTATCCATTTTTCGAAAGTTTTAATCCGTTTATCTAAACAGGTTAGCAACTATTAAGCATCAATTTTGTTCCATCAAAACAAAAACAAAATGGAAAACAATGCTAACACGGCAGTATGTATTGATGTTAATGCAGCATCAACTGCTAAAAAACTAAAATGGAAAAACATCCTCTTACTTCTTTTTTACCCGGCAGGGGTTGTTCGCATGTGGCGAAGCAATGCAAAACGATGGGTAAAGCTCCTGTACACTATTGTTGCGCTACCTTTTTTTTTACTTGTTGCCGGTTATGTCAGCATCGTTTTATTTGCGGCTTTTCTGCCTCCGCTCGATCGTTCGGTTGGTAACAGAAGCGACCGAACCATTTATAACAAAGAAGGGAACTATTCCGCCACATTTGTAAAAACAGCAAAGGAAACAAACAATGCTTACGAGTTGGTGCAGGTTGAACTTGAACCACTCGGCGGTAACGATTGGCATTATCATACAAGCTTTGTAGAAGAGTTTACGGTTGCAGAAGGACAGGTTAAGATTGGTAATAATGGCGATGAAATTATTTTGAATAAAGGCGAAACAACATCGGCTGCTAAAAGCGATATGCACTATTTTAAAAATGCATTGGACAAAAGATCAATGTTGCTGGTAAAAGTTACACCGGCTGCAGGGTTAGAAAAAACATTACGTGTAGCATATGGACTGATTAATGATGGCTTGTTGAAGAATGACATGACGGAAAACCCCTGGCACATGTGCCTGTTACTTGCCTACAGTGAATCTTATTTAAAGGGAATGCCTGGATGGTTCCAGGAACCATTAATCGCAGCTTTGGCAAAGATTGCACAGTGGAAAGGAGAGGATAAGGAGTTGGAGAAGTATTGTATGTAGCATTGCTAAAGAAAATGAAATCACATTGTTGCGGTTAGGTTTATTTAGAGCAATTCGAAAATTCATTAATTAAATGATATTATCGTTTTTAGGGGCGCTATTAAAACTTAACATTAGCCTGTTGTATCCAACATTAATTTTGTATTAATTAATTGTTACCAATCTATGGCAGAAGAAAAGAAACAAAAGAAACAGGCCGGTAAAAAACTGGAAGCAACAATCAGAACGGCGTTAACTGCATTTGCAAAAGGTATAGATAGTAAAAAGCTTCATAAAAAAATTGAAAAGCACAGTGCAGATCTGGCTGAACTTATTCTGAAGCTGAAACAGCCTGCAAAAAAACAAAAGAGCAAAAAAGAAAAAATAAAAAAAACAGCGAAGCCGGCTAAAAAAGTAATTCCGGCTATTAAAAAGAAATAAATTTCAACGAGCAACTTACAATTACAAAGCGGGAATAATGTATTGTTTAGTACATCGTTCCCGTTTGTTTTTGTTACAGGATATTTTTTATCACTTCGTTTAGAATAGCAGTTGCGCCTGATTATTTCGGAAAGTTTTTACAAAATGCTGCCAACGCTTCAACCTTATCTGTATTAATAAAATCAACACCCAGTTTTATAAATTCTTTCCATGCAAGTTCTGTGTCAGGGCATCCCCAAAAACGGAATGGCTTATTCAGTCGTTTTGCTTCTGCAATCACTTTACTCAATTTGTTTTCATCATCTGCAGCCAATGATTGTTTTCCATCCCACTTTGAAAAGGAACTAAAACCAATGCTAATCAAGGAAACTTTTTTTAAAGCGGCTTCGCTGTAATGAATGCCGGGTCTTCCATCAAAAAAAATGTAATCAGGATAATTGGTATAATCTTCTTCTTTAGGCCGGTTGCCGCTTATTGTAAGGATGATACGCTTATTTGCAGTGATGGATGAGTAGTCTTTTAACAAGCTGATCAATACATTCAATGTTGCGTAAGCTTCTGTCTTAATATCGATCAGTAGTTGCAGCTTCTTATCAGCGTTATTATAAATGTTTCCTTTAGTTGCTGCAAGCGCATCAGCAATCGGTTGCAGGTATAACTTACTCAATGTTCTGTTGGCTTTAATATCTTCCGGATTGTGTGCCACAAACAATTCGCCATCTTTTAAAAATATATCAGCCTCTATTGATTCAAATTGATGTTGATAGGCTGTAAAGAATGGGTTTGCCTGTTCGTAATCGTTATGCGAATGTTTAAAAGGTTGTTGTGCACTCAACAGAAGTGCTGTGCAAAAAAATACTGTTGTTAAGAATAGCCTCATAGTGTTCTAAATTAAGAAAAGAATACAAGCTGATCTTTGCAATCGCTTGCATTGATCAGCATCTGTTACTTCATCATTTTTACCGAAAACGATTTCGTAAATAAAAGGTTCGTGGCTGTTTTATTTGTGGTTGAAAATTATCACTTTAGTAAGTAAGGTACACCAACGATTGCTTAAGAACATGCTTGCTGAACAATGTTCGAATCTCTTTTCTACATCTCTACAAATTGTCTTCTGCAATTTGTTGTGTTCCTGCATTCTTTTCCTTGTTAACACGGCGGTAATAAAATGATAATAGTTACTTATTACTATTGATGATTGCTGCAACGCCGGGTTACCTACTTTAGTAAACCAGAATGTTATGCATACAAACAACTTTGAAGCTGTCCCACTTAAAAACCTCGACGAATGGGAAGAAGATCTTCTGCGTCGTTATCCCGATCCTGATTCGATCGCTACTGCAAAAACAACAGAGGAGTACAGGAACTACGATAATCCTGAAAGAGATACCGTAAAGGAGTTCTACCGGTTGAATCACCAGTACCAGACTTACGATTTCGTTATGAAAAAAAGAGAGGAGTTTCTTTCTTTTTCAAAAAGAGAAATGCCTGTGTGGGAAGCATTTAATTTTTTAAATGAATTAGTGGATGATTCTGATCCTGATACTGATCTTGACCAGTTTCAACATTTGTTACAAACATCCGAAGCAATCCGCAGAGATGGTCATCCAGATTGGATGGTGCTGGTGGGCTTAATGCATGATATGGGAAAAGTACTTTGCTTGTTTGGCGAACCACAATGGGCTGTTGTTGGCGATACATTCCCCGTTGGTTGTGCTTATTCCGATAAAATTGTTTATCCCGAATTTTTTAAACTCAATCCCGATTTTAACAACGAAACATACAGCTCTAAATATGGCGTGTATAGTGAAGGGTGCGGTTTAAGAAATGTACACATGTCGTGGGGGCATGATGAGTATGTATATCAAATGATGAAGAATAATCTGCCTGAATCAGGATTGTATATGCTCCGCTATCATTCATTTTATGCATGGCATCGTGAAGGTGCTTATGAGCATTTATTAGACGACCACGACAGGGAAATGCTGAAGTGGGTACAATTGTTTAATCCGTATGATCTCTATTCAAAAAATCCTGAACCTCCTGATTGGAAAAAACTAAAGCCTTACTATGAAGAGCTGGTTGCAAAATATCTGCCGGCTACACTCAGGTTTTAACCTGCAAACAAAGCGCTCATTAACTATTGTATAACTCAAATTCAAAACCAATTGCTATGCGAAGATTTAACCAACGATCATTGTTCTTTGGTGCGTTGCCCGTATTCCTCATCTTTTTCTTTTCTATGTTGTCAATTGTTGTGCAGGCACAGCAAAGACAAATTGCAGGAACAGTAAAAGATGCAAAAGGTGCTGCGGTCACTTCAGTATCTGTTGTTATTAAAGGAGGCAATGCTTCAACAATAACCGCCGAAGATGGATCATTCAAAATTTCTGCGAAAACAGGCGATGTACTTGTGCTCAGTGCCGTTTCGTTTGAAACTGCGGAAGTAAAAATAACAGCATCTTCTTCTTATGATGTGGTACTTACATCATCCTCTGTTGCATTAACAGATGTGGTGGTAGTGGGTTACGGTACGCAAAGAAAGAAAGATGTTACAGGTGCAGTAAAATCATTAAAAGCTGAATCATTTAACAAAGGTATCATCACATCTCCACAACAACTTTTGCAAGGAAAGGTTTCAGGCGTGAATGTTACTTCTGTAAGTGGTGAGCCAGGTGTTCAACAAGGCATCACCATTCGTGGACCGGGAGGTGTGCGTACCAGTAACACGCCTTTGTTTGTGGTGGATGGAATTCCACTTGATAATAACTTAACCGGTCGTGGCGATCCATTGAATTTTTTGAACCCACAGGATATTGAATCAATGGATGTATTGAAAGATGCATCAGCCACTGCAATTTATGGTTCAAGAGGTGCAAACGGTGTTGTGATTATTACTACTAAGAAGGGTAAGGCAGGTGCATCTCAATTAAGTTTTTCATCGAGCCTGGGTATTTCTAAAATTGCAAGAAAGCTGCCGGTATTTACTGCTGCAGAATTCCGCAGCGAAGTTCCAAAAACGGGTGCAACAATTGATGACAAAGGTGCTTCTACCGATTGGCAGGATGAAATTTTCAGAACAGGTATAACACAGGATTATAATTTATCATTAAGCGGTGGAGCTGAAAAGCTGACTTACTTTGGTTCATTCGGAATGCAAAAGCAAGAAGGTATCATTAAAAAAAATAACCTAAACAGGTATTCCGGCAGATTCAATGCATCACAAAAATTCTGGAACGACAGATTGGTAATAGATGTAAACCTTGCAGTTAACCAAACAAAAAATGACCGGCCTTTCTTTTCTGCTATACTCGGCCAGGCCATCAGCAACAATCCAACTTATCCTGCACGTGATGCAAACGGAAATCCTGTATTTGTAGCTGGTGTAAACAACCCGTTATTCTCAATCGACGGTGAAGGCGAAATGAGTACCATCAATCGTGTCATCGGAAGTATTTCTCCTTCCTTAACGATCGTAAAAGGATTAGTTTATAAACTCAATTTCGGTATCGATAATTCAAATGGTACAAACGATATTCAATCAAAGCCAAGTGTAACGCCTTTCCGTGAAGGCAGATTGGAAACATTTTACAATTACAACCGCAACAGGTTGATTGAAAATTATCTTACTTATAACTGGGTGAAGAATCCGCACAATGTATCTGCATTAGCAGGTCATTCCTACCAACGAATTTTCTTACAGGGAAGAAATTATAGTATCAACAGGTTTACTGCAGGTGGGGTAGAGCCACAATACAATCCCGGAACAGGTCAGCTATTGGATCTTGCAACGAATCGCCCCGGCGGTTTTGCTGTTATTAATGAATTGCAATCTTTCTTTGGAAGATTAACCTATCAATATAACAGCAAGTATCTGGCAACAGTTAATTTTCGTGCAGATGGATCTACAAAATTCGGAGAGAATAATAAGTATGGATACTTCCCATCGTTTTCTTTAGGATGGAAAATAACTGAAGAAGACTTCATGCGGAATTCAATTTTCTCAAATTTGAAATTGAGAGCAGGTTGGGGTATAACAGGTAACCAGGAATTACCTGAGAAGCAAACTCAACCGTTGTTTACATCTTCCACTGCCGGTAATCAAAGCTATCCTTTGTATCCATCGGGAACTTATCCTGCAGGTACTATTTATGTAAGACTTGCCAATCCCAATCTTCAATGGGAAACATCAACACAAATTGATGTTGGTTTGGATTTTAGTTTGAGGAACGCAGGTTTATCAGGCACCATCGATTATTTCAGAAAAGTAACCAATAACATTTTGCTGGCAGTGCCACCTGCCGATCCGATTGTACCGGCAAGTACAGTATGGACAAACGTTGAAGATATGAACATCATCAACCAGGGTGTTGAATTAGAATTGGACTACAGACACAGCGGAAAAAACGTTAGCTATAATGTTGGTGGTAATGTTACGTTCATAAAAAACAAAGTTGAAAACTCGCCTTACACAGTTATTACTACGGGTTTAGCTGCAGGAGCCGGTTTAACCTCATCACCACTGAATGGTTATATTAATGGAGAACCCATTGGTACGTTCTATTTGAACAGATGGGATGGAATAGGAGCTAACGGCCAAAGTGTTTATTTCGATAAAGATAAAAACGGAAGCACTTATACAGATAATGACCGCATTGCAGCAGGTACCGCATTGCCGAATATTATTTATAGCTTTTATGGTGGTGTAAACGTTAAAGGGTTTGATTTTAATTTCAATATGAATGGCGTATCAGGAAATAAAGTTTATGATCTCACTGCTAATTCAACTTTCACCAAGGTAAATCTTTCGAGAAGTGGGAATGTTACGGCTGAAGCTGTTGCTGCAGCGAATGAATCATCCAGCAATGCTGCACCAATTAGTACACGTTATCTTAAGAATGGTGCTTTCCTGCGGATGAATAACATGTCACTTGGTTACAACGTCAATACGTCAAAACTTGGTGTAAGTAAATGGGTATCTAATCTGCGTGTATATGTAACAGGTCAAAACCTGTTTGTGATAACAGATTACAATGGTTATGATCCGGAAGTAAATACTGACAGAAATTCCGGAGGTGTTATTTCCTATGGTATTGATTATTTAAGTTACCCAAAAGCTAAGTCATTCATTTTTGGATTGAATCTTTCATTTTAAATGACAAGTGCGAAATGAAATTTCACTTTGACGAAAACATTAAAAATATTCAAATGAAAAAGAAAATAGTTTATCTCCTGTTACTCTTCACCGGCACCTCTCTTATTCATGGCTGTACAAAGCTAAAAGAGAAGGTACTCGATGAATCTTCTGCTACGGGACTTACAGAACAGCAGGTTGCCGAAGGGAACATAGCACCTGTATATGCGCTTCTGCCAACATTGTTTCAACACACCAACCTGTTTTCATTGCAGGAAATTTCTACAGATGAAGCCATTCTTCCTTACAGAGGTGGTACCGATTGGGGTGATAACGGCATTTACCTTTCACTTCACCGGCATGAAACGTTGAGTTCTGATCCCAATGTCAACAACACATGGAATCAAATTGTACAAAGTATTTCGAGAAGTGTAACAGCCATCAGTGCATTATCAACCAATAATTTTGTAAATGCTAAAACATTTTTAGCTGAAGCAAGAGGAATGAGGGCCTATTATAATATGCTGGCTCTTGATCTTTTCGGAATATCTTTTAAAAAAGAAAATCCTGATGCAACATCTGTGATATTACGTGGCGATGATGCAATCAATTACATTAAATCGGAATTGCTTGCTGTTGAGCCTTTGCTTGATAACACAACAGGACCCGGAAGAATGACGAAAGCAGGTGTGTGGGGCTTGCTTGCAAAATTGCATTTGAATGCTGCAGTATGGCGTGATCGTTATGCAGCTACTTTTACTTTCAGACCTGATGACATGGATAAAGTAATGGAGTACACGGATAAGATCATTTCTTCAAACCAGTTTCAATTAGCTGCTGAGTATTTTTCCATTTTCGATAATAACAATCATAACAACAAGGAATTGATCTTTGCAATTGATCAACGCCAGGATCTGAATGGTCATAATCGTATGGCTTATTTTTCTTTATCGGGCGATCAGTTTCCTTTACCATCAGTACCGAATGCGAATGGAACCGATGGTCCTGCGATCACGCCTGATTTTTATCAAAGCTGGGTGAGTGCTTATGGAGCTACAGATCCTGCAGCTGCTGATCCCCGTTTCTACAAAAAGAATCTGGTTATACCTGCAGACTCTTGCATTCTTGGTACAGATTTTAAAATTGATCGTGGTGTGTTGAGAGGACAACAGTACGGATTGATCGGTGGAAGAAATATTCCTTTTACCACATGCGGTACCGGCCGATATAAAATTGGTAAGCTTTATCATGTTACACGTGGTAAACCAACTCTTCCTGTTGATTTTACTGAAACAATCAATTTTACGGTAGCAGGTAGTGATTATTTCACTGGTTACAGGGTTGAGAAATATGAATTCAGCAGCGCCACAACCGATGGAAGAAATCGTGGCGAGCATGATATCGTTATTCTTCGTCTTGCTGATGTTTACCTGATGCGTGCAGAAGCAAAACTCAGAAAAAGTAATGATGCGGCTGGCGCACTTGCAGATGTAAACATTATACGAGCTGCAAGAACAGCAAGAATAGTTGCTCCGCCATTGGCTTCAATGTCACTCGATATTCTTTTCCGTGAAAGAGGTTTTGAATTATATTGGGAACACCAGCGTCGTACGGATATGATACGCTTTGGAAAATATGAAGGTACATGGACAGAGAAATCGAATACCGATAAAAACAAACGATTATTCCCGATACCAATCAATGCAATTAATGGTGCTTCAAATATTCCGGGCTATTTAGTTCAGAATCCGGGTTATTAATTGAACAGATAATTTTTACTGAGCCGGTGCATACATGCACCGGCTTTTTTATGCACGATTCTTTACGATTTTATAATATGCAGATTGATATAATAAGAAACGGAATCGAATATCTTTCGTGTATTAATAACATCATCTTATGGCATCGGTTGTAAACCCGCAGATTCATATTACTTCGGATGTGTACGACTTTATGTTTATCCGGATTAACGATTCGGAATTTAATGATTCGTCTCTGCAGTATTCTATTCAAACAAATGATGGAGAGTTGATTCGTAAAGGTGTATTCAGAGGAGCGGTAATTCAGTTGCGGTTATCACATCTTGCTGATGGGTTGTACAATATTGTGGTGCAGTGTAGCGAAGAGTTACAGCCATTTGTTTATCCCTTTAAAAAACATACTCCGGCAAAAGGCGAGCAAACAATGTTTGATTTTTAAGTAACTGCTTGTTCAAAAAAGAGTTTAGCATACCATGTTTACTTTAAATTAACAGCGGAACTATTCGTGGTTCTGCTGTTAAAAGCAAATGCAAAACATTCTGCGATGTTGTTTTATTCAACTACTATTTTTTAAAATGTTAGTAACCTGTGCATCGAAACAATTCCATCACAGTTCGGTAATCTTTCCATAACAGTTCATTAAGAAATCGGTAATACTGAACCGGCACATTTGCCGCACAATCAAAAACTTACTGTTTTATGTTTCGTTCAACACATTGCAAGCAGCTGCTCTTATCACTGTTGCTTGTTGTCATTTCATCAGCAGCATTTGCGCAAACGATAACCGGAAAGGTTGTTTCTGCCACAGATCAACAACCTGTTCCTGTGGTATCGATTCAGCTTAAAGGATCGAAAAAAGGAACTTTTACCGACAATAACGGGCAATTCTCCATTGCTGCAAAAAGCGGCGATGTATTACTGCTTTCCGCTTCGGGTTTTCTTGAAAAGGAATTTGCAGTTAATGGTGAAACCTCTGTTACAATTGAGTTAGATGTAAATTCTAAATCGTTAAACGAAGTGATTGTAACAGCGTTGGGTGTTAAAAAAGAAACCAAACGCATTACCTATGCTGTGCAGGATGTAAAAACAACAGAGCTTGTAAAGGCACGTGAGCCAAATGCAGTAAACAGTTTAAAAGGAAGAGTAGCAGGTTTAAATGTGAATGTAAACAATGAACTGTTGCGTGCTCCTTCAATTAACTTCCGTGGCGAAGGAAATATTTTATTTGTAGTGGATGGTGTACCTATTACAACCGATACATGGAACATCAGCCCCGATGATATTGAAAGTTATACGATGCTGAAAGGACAAACCGCATCGGCCTTATATGGTGCATTGGCCCGTAATGGTGCAATCATCATCAACACCAAAAAAGGAAGCAAAGATAAAAGAGGCTTCTCGATTGAGTTTAACTCAAGCACTATGTTTGAAAAAAGCTTTCTTGCATTTCCTTTATACCAGGATGAATACGGTCCGGGTTCAAGAGGTAAGTATGCATTTGTAAACGGACTTGGTGGCGGTTTAAATGATAATGATTACGATGTATGGGGTCCACGTTTTGCAGGTCAGTTAATTCCTCAGTATGATGGACAACGTACGCTTGGTCAGACATACACAACTACGTTTGCTGATGGTACAAGCATTACCGGCAACATTAAACCTACACCATGGATAGCAAGAGGTAAGGATAATTTCAAACGTTTTCTTGAAACAGGTGTGCTTACTACAAACCACGTAGCAATTGGTGCAACAGGTGATAAATACAATGTGCGTTTTGGTGTTGGTCATACATACCAGAAAGCAATTGTGCCAAACATGGGCTTAAATACAACCAACTTTAATTTAAGTGCAGGTTACGATTTCAACAGTAAAATAAAATTAACTGCTGATATCAATTACAGCCGTCAATATTCTCCTAACTTTCCTGATATCAACTATGGCCCAAACAGTATGATCTATAACATGGTGATCTGGGCAGGTGCAGACTGGAATGTAGATGATATGCGTAATTACTGGCAGGAAGGAAAGATCGGTACACAACAGATCTATGCCGAATACCAACGTTACAACAATCCATGGTTCATGGTGAAAGAGTGGTTACGTCCGCATTATAAAAATGATGTGTATGGTTATCTTTCATTGAACTGGAAAGTTGCAAAGGGTGTTGAGTTGATGTATCGCCCCGGCATTTCAACCTATAATATTTTCCGCCAGGAAAAAATGCCTTACTCGGCAGGTTCGTATGGCCGTGATGAGCGTATGGGCGACTATCGTGAAGATGCCCGTATGTTCTTTGAAGCAAACAACGAGCTGCAGGTAAAATACAATTCAAAATTCTTCAACAACTTTTTAAGTGTTGATGGTTTTGTAGGTGGTAACGTACGCACTGCACGTTACAACGGAACATTTGCAAGTACAGACTACCTGAACATTCCAGGCTTATATACATTAGCCAACTCATTGCGTGCACCACGTGTTGCTTCTATTGCAGCCGAAGGTTTAACATTGAGCAGCTATGGATCGTTTGATTTGGGTTTAAGCAAGTATGCGGTGGTAAACATTACAGGTCGTTACGACAAACAAAGCACATTACCGTTAAACAGTAACAGTTATTTCTATCCATCGGCAGGTGTATCAACAGTAATATCAGATTATGTAGACAATCTGCCACAAGCAATTTCTTTTCTGAAGTTAAGAGGTTCTTATGCTGAAGGTAGAAGCGCAGGCTTAAATGCATTTGTAGGTCAGCCATCGGTTGGTATTGGTACAGGACAAGGTTATGGTCAGCAATATTATTCGCCATTGAACATGGGCTTGTATGAATTGACTTCTATTGGTTACAGCATTGCAAATACCGGTACTTATAATAATACATTAGGAGCAAGCTATGCAAACGGTTTATTGAATCCTGAACTGGTTGCCGATAACAGAAAAACAACTGAAGTAGGTTTGGATATGCGTTTCCTGAAGAATCGTATTGCTGTAGATGTTACGTGGTTCCGTTCGATCAGCGAATTGTTGACACAACGTTCAGATATCATCTCACAATCTTCAGGCTATAACAGCGTAACAGACAACTATGGCAAAGTGCAGAACATGGGTTGGGAAGTAATGTTGAATGGTACTGCAATCAACAAAAAGGATTTCCAATGGAATGTAAATGTAAACTGGTCAACATTTAAACGTACATGGAAAGAACATCCAAATCCAAACTTCTGGAGCAAGAATGGTTCACGTGTTGATTTGATTTACCAGGAAGGATTTATTAAAACACCCGATGGTCAGTTGGTACATGGAGCAGATGGCATCCTTATGCGCTTCAGAGATGCAGGTGCAGGTGCTGCAAGAAGAATCATGGGTCATGCTGATCCTGACTGGAGCTGGGGCGTTATCAATTCATTTACTTATAAAGGGTTCCGTTTAAACTTCCAGTTTGATGGTGTAGTAGGTGGTGTGTTTCATGATTATGTGCGCCAGAAAATGTTGCAGGGTGGTCGTCATATCGAAACAGCAACAGGCTTGTGGGGGCAACACCGTCCGAACGATGTAACAGGTGGTTCATTTGTTGCGCCGGGCATTACATTAACAGGAGGTGCTATTCAGTTAGATCCGAACACGGGTGAAATACTCAACTATAAAAATTTAACTGCAGTTCCAAATGCAAAAGTAACGACCATTCAAAGTTACTCAAGCCGCTACGCAGGTTTGGAAGAGTTGAACATCATTGATAAAACATTTGCCAAGCTGAGAGAAGTTACATTAACCTACCAGTTACCTGCTTCATTCATTGGTAAATCGGTGATCAAAAAAGCAGAAGTATCACTTGTGTGCCGCAACGTGTACCTGTTCTTCAATAAGCGTTATAAAGATGTAGATCCGGATCAGTACACACAGGATGGTGGTTCAGGTTTGCAGACACCAACAACACGTCGTTTCGGTTTCAACATCAATCTTACTTTCTAAAATCATTAAAGAATTAAAAAATGAAAAAGCTTCTTTATATAAATGTTGTTGTGCTCTTGTTGGCATTGGCTTCCTGTCAGAAACGTTTCGAAGAGCTGCAAAGCAATCCAAATATTGCAACATCAGTTCCGCCCGATCTTATCTTAAACCGTTTAATTAACGGTGTTGCAGGCGGCATGGGTGGTATTGAACCTTGGGGTGCTGTTGCACGTTACAACCAGTTTTACTGCCGCAACTTTGAATACTATGGCGATAACCAGTATAACTGGAACAGTGGACCGTTCAGCGTGTACCAGGATATTTTAAAGAACGTAACGCAAATGGAAACGGAAGCACAGAAAAGTTCGGGTACCGATAAAACACCTTATCATGCTATTGCAAAATTCCTGAAAGCTTATTACTACTACAATCTTACATCCTTAATGGGCGATGTGCCGATGAGTGAAGCTGCTAAAGCACTGGACGGTGTATTGCAACCGAAATATGATACACAGAAAGAAGTATTTCTGCAGATCATTAAATGGCTGGAAGAAGCGAATACTGATTTTGCTTATCTCAAGAGCAGCACAAATCTTACAGTAAAAGGCGATATTTTTTACAATGGCGATTACGATAAATGGCGCAAGCTGGCAAACAGTTACAAGCTTCGTGTGTTGATCTCTTTGAGCAAAAAAGATGCTGATGCTGATCTGCGTATTAAGCAACGTTTCCAGGAAGTGTTGAGCAGCGCATCATCATTCCCGGTGTTTGAAAGCATGGCGGATAATTTCAAGTATGTTTACATTACACCAACAAACAACTACAGCACCAATCCTGTATCGTTTGGTTTTGATGCCATCCGTTACAACATGGCAGCAACCTATGTACGCAACAGTGCAGAAACAAATGATCCTCGTATTTTACTTACCTGCGAGCCTGCATGGAAGCTGGTGAACGATAACGGATGGGCGCCAACTGATTTCCGTGCTTATGTAGCTGCAGGTACAGGTGAAGCAATGGATGTAATGGAAAGCAAAGCACATAGTTACAGCATCTGTCATATCAATCGTTATCGTTATTACAGAACATACACAGGCGAAAACTTTACCATTGCCGGTTATCCTGAAATGTGTTTCAATATTGCTGAAGCAATTAACAGGGGATGGGTTACAGGTAATGCAGAAGATTGGTACAAAAAAGGGATACAAGCTTCGATTTCTTTTTATGGAATTGTTGATGGTACAAATACCGGTAACTATCTCGCTATTGGTAAAACACTCGGCGAATGGACGAGTGCCAACTTTACTTTCAACTTCAATACTTATTATAACCAATCAAAAGTTGTGTACGAAACCGGTACAGCAGGTTTAAATAAAATCCTGTTACAGAAATATCTTGCCTTCTTCCAGAACTCCGGTTGGGAAGCATATTACAATTATCGACGTACAGGAGTACCTGCATTTTCAACAGGCGTGGGTATTGGTAACAACGGTAATATTCCGAAGCGTTGGGCATACCCGTCAAACGAACAACAACGTAATGCAACAAACTGGAAAGCTGCAGTTGACAGACAGTTTGCCGGCAGCGATAATATGAACGCAGAAATGTGGCTCATCAAATAAATTTCATTAAAGATTCTATAGCAAGTTTTCTCATGCAGTACGGCGGAACTATTCCTGGTTCCGCCTTTTTTTAAAATTCAACATTAACAGCAACGACATGAAAAAGATTTTTCTTCTTGTTCTTCTTTCAATAGCAGTCAATACTTATAGTCAGTCTAAAACAGAACATGTAGTGGTTGTAACACTCGATGGTTTCCGTTGGCAGGAATTATTTAACGGTGCCGACAGTATCATCATCAACAGAAACAGGTACACCGAAGACAGCAAAGGAATGAATGAACGCTTCTGGGCTGCAACAGCAACAGAGCGAAGAAAAAAACTGCTTCCGTTTTTCTGGAATACCGTTGCAACACAAGGACAGTTATATGGAAACCGTTCGTTTGGCAATTTTGTAAACAATGCCAACCCGTATTGGTTTTCGTATCCGGGTTATAACGAAATCTTTACCGGCTTTCCTGATACGGCTGTAAACTCAAATAACAAACGCTGGAACAAAAACGAAAATGTGCTGGAGTTTATTAACAAACAAAAAGGATTTGAAGGGAAGGTTGCTGCCTTTACTTCATGGGATGTGTTTCCATATATCCTGAATGAAGAACGCAGCAAAATTTATGTAAACAGTGCGTTCGAAAAAACAAAGATCAATTCGCCAACCTTTAATCTACTCGATGAAATGCAGGACCATGCACCTCGTTTTTTAGGCGATGGTGTACGTCCGGATTTGCTTACCTTTTACATAGCGAAGGAATATTTAAAAACCTACAAGCCCCGTGTGTTATACATTGGTTTTGATGAAACGGATGATTTTGCACATGGTGGTAAATATGATCTCTATCTGCAATCGGCTTACATGGTCGATCAGTTGATTGCTGATTTGTGGGGATGGTTACAGGTTGATCCGTACTATAAAAACAAAACAACATTGATCGTAACAACCGATCATGGCCGTGGCGATGCCAATAAAGATCAATGGAAAGATCATGGATCAAAAGTGCCCGATGCAAGCGAAATATGGATGGCAGTAATGGGTCCCGATACGGAAGCAACAGGCGAAATAAAACAGCCAATGCAATTGTACCAGCGCCAGGTGGCAACAACCATTGCATCAATGCTTGGTTTTGAGTTTAAGCCAAAGCAGGAAGTAATGGAGCCGGTAGAAAGCATCCTGCGCAAACGATAGCTCAATCAATTAGCTTTTACAAACGGTATAGTTAACTTTCGCTCCTGTAATTATTATAAACTCTTTATTATGAAACGTTGGTTGCTTTTCTTTTGCCTGCTTACACTTTCTTTTTCTATAACTGCTCAGCAAAAAGTACAACTGCCGAACGGCTGGTACTTATCGCCTGCAGGAAGACATTTGCCTTTAGGCGATCTTCCGTTGAATATTGCTGTAAGTAAGAGTAAGAAGTTAATGGCCGTTACTAATAACGGACAAAGTGTGCAAAGCCTTCAACTGATAAATCCGGTAACAGAAAAAGAACTTGATCGTGTCATTGTTCCAAAATCATGGTATGGTTTAAAGTTTTCGGCCGATGAAAAAATGCTGTATGCAAGCGGTGGTAACGATAACTGGATCTTGCAATATGCCATCAGCAATAATAAGCTGCAACTGAAAGATTCAATTAAACTAGGCAATAAATGGCCGGAGAAAATTTCACCTGCAGGTATTGAAATCAACGATGCAGCAAAGCGGATGTATGTGGTAACAAAAGAAAACAATTCATTGTATGTTATCAATCTTGCAGATAAAACCATTCTGCAGCAATTGAAACTGGATGATGCAGCGTATACATGTTTGCTGTCAGCAAATAAAAAAGAATTGTACATCTCCGTATGGGGCGCAAAAAAAGTAGTGCTGTATGACATTGCGTTGATGAAGATCACAGCCGAAATTCCTGTTGGAGAAAATCCGAACGAATTGTTATTGTCGAAAAACGGCAAACAACTTTATGTCGCCAATGCAGGAGATAACTCTGTTTCTGTGATCGATGTAGTTAAACGTAAAGAAATTGAAGTGCTCAACGCAGCATTGTATCCAAATGCACCAACAGGCTCTGCCAGTAATGGATTAGCATTGAGCGAAGATGAGCAAACATTATACGTTGCCAACGCCGATAATAATTGTTTGGCAGTGTTTGATGTAACCAAACCGGGCTTTAGCAAATCGAAAGGATTTATTCCTGTAGGTTGGTATCCTACCAATGTGAAAGTAATTGGTAAAAAAATATTTGTGAGCAACGGTAAAGGTTTTACATCAAAACCAAATGCAAAAGGCCCAGACCCAACAAAGAAAGACCAGGAGGTTACATACCAGCAAGGAGATTATAAAAACAAGCAAAGTCGTGTTGAATACATTGCCGGTTTATTTAAAGGGGAGATGAGCATTATTGATCTACCCAACGATGCGAAACTTGCTGCTTACTCTAAAATGGTGTATGATAATACGCCGTATACAAAAGAAAAAGAATTGCATGCAAAGGGTGAAGCAGGTAATCCTATCCCCATGAAAGTTGGTGACCCTTCGCCCATTAAATATGTATTCTACATCATCAAAGAAAACAGAACATACGACCAGGTGCTTGCAGATGTGCCCGGTGGTAATGGCGATACATCGTTGTTATTGTTTGGCGAACGTGTTACACCTAACCAACACAAACTGGTAAAAGAATTTGTGTTGCTCGATAATTTTTATGTGGATGGGGAAGTGAGTGCTGATGGTCATAACTGGAGCCTTGCTGCCAACGCAAACGATTACCTGGAAAAAACATGGCCTACAAGTTATGGCGGTCGTGGCGGTAGTTATGATGCAGAAGGTAACAGAGGCATTTCAAATCCTGATCGTGGTTTTATCTGGGATTATTGTAAACGTGCTGGTATCAGCTATCGCACATATGGCGAGTTTGCAGATGATTACAAAGCAAATATTCCTGTACTCGAAAATCATTTCTGTCCTTACTTCACCAGTTGGGATGAAGCTGTGAGAGATACCACCCGCTTTTATCAATGGAAGCGTGAGTTCGATTCGTTGCTTGCAGCGAACACAGTGCCAAGATTCAACTCCTTACGTTTTATCAACGATCATACAGAAGGGCAGCACATTGGCAGGCCAACACCATTTGCACATGTGGCCGATAACGATTGGGCTGTTGGTTTGTTTGTGGAGTATTTGAGTAAGAGTACGATCTGGAAGGAGACAGCGATCTTTATTGTTGAAGATGATGCACAGAATGGTCCCGACCATGTAGATGCACATCGCACCACTGCTTATGTTGCAGGTGGATTTGTAAAACGGAAGTTTATTGATCATACCATGTATTCCACTTCATCCATGTTACGTACGATAGAATTGATTCTTGGTTTGCCGCCAATGAGCCAATACGATGCAGCAGCAGAACCAATGTGGCGTTGTTTTTCTGCAACTCCCGATCTTACACCGTTTCAATCGGTGCCGGCATTGGTTGATCTTAACGAAAAAAATACAAAGAACACCGCCAGCGCAAGATTGAGTGCCAGCTTCGACTTTAGTAAAGAAGATCGTATTCCCGATTTAGTATTCAGTGAAGTGATCTGGAAAGCAGTAAAAGGTGAAGAAAGTGTAATGCCTGCACCACGACGTAGTGCATTTGTAAAAATGGTAGAGAATGAAGAAGACGAAGAGGAGGAGGAAGAAAGAAAAACGAAACGTAAAAAGAAATAAATAAACTGTTAGTTGAGCGTATGAGAAATAAAATGAAGTTCATTGCAATTGTGATGTTGGTTGCGGCAGGTAAAACCTATGCACAAACTGATACTGCAGCAAAGTCGCTTGAAGAAGTAGTTGTTACTGCAAGCAGAACAGAGCAAAAAGAAAAAGCAATTCCCTACACGGTAAATACAATTAAACGAAATGAGTTAAATCGCTTTCAACCCCGAACTACACCGGAAGCATTGATGGGTGTAACAGGGGTGTTTGTGCAAAAAACAAATCATGGGGGCGGTTCGGCTTTTTTACGTGGGTTAACCGGTAACCAAACATTGATATTGGTTGATGGCATACGGTTGAATAACTCAACATTCCGTTATGGCCCTAATCAATATCTCAATACCATTGATGCCTATTCCATTCAGCAAATTGAAGTAGTGAAAGGAACCGGCTCTGTACAATACGGCACAGATGCACTGGGTGGTGTAATACAAGTGCTCACAAAAGAACCACAGTTCAGGAATGTGAACAGCAGCAAAAAAGTTTCGGGCATTGTTGCAGGAAAATTAATGACAGCAGGCATGGAGCATACCGGTCGGGCAGAAGTGAAATACAGCGGCGACAGGTTTGCAGCAGCAGCCGGATTTACTGTTCGCAATTTCGGAAATGTATTAGGTGGCGATACAACAGGCTTTCAAACACCAAGCGGCTATAGAGAATTGGCCTATGATGTAAAGCTGAAGTTTTTGTTGAAACAGAATGTTGAACTGATAGCTGCTCAACAACTGTTGCGTCAAAGCCATGTACCTGTTTACCATAAAGTAAGGTTGGAAAATTTTCTGCTGAACGAAATGGATCCGCAACAACGGATGCTTAATTACGCAAAACTCAGAATTAAAAATGCAAACCCGTTTGTGCAACTGATCGATGTAACAGTTTCGCATCAGCAATCGATTGAAGGCCGTAACAGTCAAAAAAATGGCAGCACTGTTTTGCGTAAAGAAAAAGACGAAGTAAACACAGCAGGCTTAACTGTTGATATCCGTTCAGCGATAACTAAAAACTGGACTGCCAGTTCGGGCATTGATATTTACTTTGATAAAGTAAACAGTACACGTACCGATGTAAATACAGTTACACAAAACAAAACAATGTTGCGTGGCCTTTACCCCGATGCAGCAACTTATGGTAACTATTCGGTATTTACACTTCATCAATACCAGCTTAAAAAAGTTACCGTAAATGCAGGGTTGCGGTTTAATCAATTTGATATTCATATTACCGATACAAGCATAGGCAAAACACAAATTAAACCGTCGGCATTGGTGGCAAATGCAGGAGTGGTATATGCCGTAACAAAGCAACATCATTTCTTTGCAACCTTCAGCAACAGCTATCGTGCACCCAATGTAGATGATATGGGCACATTAGGTATTGTTGATTTCCGTTACGAAGTGCCTGCTTATAACCTGTTGCCCGAACGTTCTCATAATTACGAACTTGGTTATAAACTGCGTACGGCAAAACTGAATGTTACCGTTGCAGCTTATTATATGCAGCTGCAACAACTTATTACCCGTGTGCGTGTGCCTAATGAAACGATAAACGGTTACAATGTGTATGTAAAAGAAAACACCGATGAGGCATTTGTAAAAGGGCTGGAGATAGATGCAGATGCTGAACTTACAAAAGGATTAAACATACAGGCAGGTATAGCGTATGCATACGGGCATAACAGTACCCGTAACGAACCACTGCGTCGTATTCCTCCAACGAATGGAAGAGTGAGAACAACATACAGTTTGCAGCATTGGTTTTTTGCAGCAGAGAGTTGGTTTGCATCAAAGCAAAACCGTTTGGCGCAAGGCGATAAAGATGATAACCGTATTCCTAAAGGAGGAACAACGGGTTTTAGTATCTACAACCTGTATGCAGGCTGGCAATTGAAAAATATCCGGGTACAGGCAAGTGTGCAAAATCTGTTGAATGCAGATTACAGAACACATGGCAGTGGTATGAATGGATACGGCCGTAGTGCATGGCTTAATATTCAATTTACATTATAGTAACATCTGCTTCATCTTCGTCGGCTACTTTGTGTCATTAATATAACGACACATGGAGAAGATAAGGGCAATGCAGATTGCAGATGAAATTATTGCACTGTATCATAAATACGGCGGTAACGAATATTTCGGCGAAGCTGTAACACAATTGCAACATGCCTGTCAGAGTGCAGAACTTGCACAACAGGCAGGTTGCGATGTTGAAATGATACTGGCTGCATTCCTGCACGATGTGGGACATATTTGTGCAGCAGGTCATAATGTAACCGTAATGGAGAATTACGGTGTAATGAATCATGAAAAGATCGGAGCTGCATTTCTGCGCAACCGGAAATTTTCCGATCGCCTTATTCAATTGGTGCAGGCGCATGTAAGTGCCAAACGCTATCTCACACTAAAAGATCATAATTACTACAACGAGCTTTCAGAAGCAAGTAAGCAAACACTTGTGTACCAGGGTGGCAAAATGAGTCATGATGAAGCACTTGTTTTTGAAACAGATCCGCTGTTTGCAGAAATGATCCAGATGCGCAAGATCGATGAAGCGGCAAAAGACGAAAGCAAACAGCCGGGTACAATTGATAAGTACCACGCCATGATTGTTCAGCATCTTGAGCAACGCTCTGTTGCAACAGTGTATTATTAAGTAAAAGCATCTTAACAAATTTTCTCATCAACAAATACGATATGTCTAATTATTCTTTAGTGGTTTTTGATATGGCCGGAACAACGGTGTACGATAAAGGCGATGTTGCAGATGCATTTATCCGCTCGTTACAGCAATTTGGTATTGAAGTGCCGGAGCCGGAAGTAAACAAGGTAATGGGATGGCGGAAGAAAGATGCCATTGTTTTATTGCTGTCAAAATATCATCCCGAAAAAGAAAAGATCAACGATGTACTTGTCGATCAGATTCATGATGTGTTTATAGATAACATGGTTACATTTTACGAGCGTGATGAAGAGCTTAAACCAATGCAGGATGCAGAAGAGCTGTTTGCATGGTTAAAGAAAAAGAATATTAAAGTGGCGCTTAATACCGGGTTTACACGTCGTATTGCCGATGTTATTTTACAAAAACTGGGTTGGAATGATGAGCAGCTTGTTGATTTTGTAATTGCAAGTGATGAAGTAACTGATGGAAGGCCTTATCCGTTTATGATTGAACAATTGATGCAACATGCAGGTGTTGTTAATGCGGCTGATGTTGTAAAAGTAGGCGATACAGAAGTGGATGTACTTGAAGGACGCAATGCAAATTGCGGACTTGTTGTAAGCGTAACTACCGGTGCGTACACAAAAGAGCAACTGCAAAATTATAAGCCCGATCATATCATTGATTCACTCAACGAACTGCCTTTGCTCATTGCATGATGTTGCTGAAAAAAAATACACGCAGCAAAACAGATAGGGATCAATGGAAAGTGTCTGTATTTGCAGCGCTGGTTGCGTTTCTTACCTATGCATCTGTTTATGCATACCGTAAGCCATTTACTGTTGCAACTTTTGATGAGCTTTCTTATTTCGGTATCCGTTACCAAACATTGCTGATCATTTTCCAGGGAACAGGCTATATGCTCAGTAAATTTTTCGGCATTCGTTTTATGTCGGAGCTGAAAAGGATCGGCCGTTGGAAAACAGCATTAACGTTGATTGGCATTGCATGGCTTTCACTTTTTCTTTTTGCATTGTTGCCACCTTTGCCGGGTTTGTTTTGTTTACTCATCAATGGATTTGCATTAGGCTTTATGTGGGGCATAGTGTTTAGTTATGTGGAAGGAAGAAAAGCAACTGATTTTATTGGATCGGTTATGGCCATCAGTTTCATTTTTGCAGGCGGGTTTACACGCAGTGTTGCAAAATGGTTATTACTGCAATGGAATGTAGCAGAGCAATGGATGCCGTTTGTAACGGGGTTGATTTTTATTTTACCCTTACTGCTCTTCATTTATTTACTGGAACGGATTCCTTCACCCGATACCGCTGACATTGAACAACGTACTGAACGGATAAAGATGACGGCAGCAGATAGAAAACAAATACTCGGCATGTTTGGCGCAGGGCTTGCAATTATAACGGGCACATATGTGTTTCTTACAGTGATAAGAGATTTGCGTGATAATTTCATGTCGCAGATATGGACGGATCTTGGCTACGCCGGCGATTATGGCATTTTTACAAGAACAGAAACGATCACTTCTGTTATCATCCTTATTATGGTAAGCCTCCTGGTATTGGTAAAAAAAAATATGCAGGCATTTCGTTTAATACACCTGCTCATTTTTGCAGGCTTTGTAATGGCTGGGCTTTCATCGTATTTGTTCATCATTGGATTAATGAATGGTGCTGCATGGATGCAGTTAGTTGGCTTGGGTTTGTACATGGCCTACATTCCGTTTAATTGTATTTTTTTTGAACGCATGATCGCTGCATTTAAACTGCAGGGCAATGCCGGATTTTTAATGTACATCGCCGATTCGTTTGGCTATGCAGGTACCATGTTGGTGATGCTGGCAAAAGAATTGTTTATTGTGGAAGCCGACTGGCCTTCGTTTTATGCACGTGCCGCACTTTTTTGTGCAATGGCTGGTATTGCAGGGGTATTATTTTCACTCGCTTATTTTAACCGTAAATATTTTTTAAGCAAGACTTCATTTTATGGCTAACCGAAAGGCAATTGTTATAGGAGCAGGCATAGTTGGCCTTGCAATTACAAGAGCATTGGCAAAAAAAGAGTTCTCAGTAAAAGTGTTTGAACGCAGCAGTTTTGCTACAGGCGCTTCTGTACGCAATTTCGGAATGGTGTGGCCTGTCGGTCAGCCAACTGGTGAGTTGTACGAGCGTGCATTGCGCAGCAGAAGCATCTGGAAAGAAATTGCAGATACAGGTGCATTCTGGAGTGATGCTGTTGGAAGTTTGCATGTGGCCCATGATCAACTTGAGTGGAATGTATTACAGGAGCTGTACGAAGAATTTAAAACAGATCGGCCTGTTCAATTATTTTCTGCCGCTGAAGTAATGCAACGATCGGAAGCTGTTGTTGAAACAAATCTCTTTGGCGGTTTATATAGTGCAGATGAATTAATTGTTGATCCGAGAGAAGCCATTGCATCGCTGCCAGGCTATCTCGAATCTGTGTACAATGTTGAATTTTACTGGAACAAATGCGTGAGTTATATCGCAGATAATACTGTTTACATTGGCAATGAAGAAGATTATGAAGCCGACATTATTTTCATTTGCAGCGGCGCCGATTTTGAAACTTTGTATCCCGAAGATTTTGCAAACTATCCGATTACCAAGTGCAAACTGCAAATGATGCGTATGCAGGCGCAGCCCGGCAACTGGCGTATTGGCCCTGCTTTATGTGGCGGTTTATCACTCATTCATTACAACAGTTTTAAAATTGCAGAATCGTTACCGTTGTTGAAAGCGAAGTACAGTGATGAAATGGAAGAATATATTGACTGGGGTATTCATGTAATGGTTTCGCAAAACGAAGCAGGTGAGCTAACCATTGGTGATTCGCATGAGTATGGTGCAACGCATGATCCGTTTGATAAGGACTACATCAACCAGCTCATTAAAAACTATCTGCACAAGTTTGCAACGTTTAAAGACTATACCGTTACTCAAACATGGAATGGTATTTATTCCAAGCTCACCAATGGTGATACAGAACTACTCTTTTCACCTGAAGCGGGGGTATATGTGCTGAATGGTTTAGGAGGCGCAGGTATGACGTTGAGTTTCGGGTTGGCAGAGGAAGTGGTTGCAGGATTGTAAATAACCAGTTATTGTTGAAGAAATTATTCGTCGCGCTTGCATTATATAGGTGCAAAAAACAAAACCCCGACACCTATGTTCGGGGTTTATTATTCTAAGCAAGTAGTTTTTATTTTCTGCTCATCACTTTTTCTGCAGCAGCAACAATGTCTGCTACATCCAAACCATACTTCTTCAATAGTTCAACGGGCTTACCGCTTTCGCCGAAAGTATCTTTAGTGCCCACCATTTCAATAGGAATAGGGAAGTGCTTTGCAGCAACCTGTGCAATGCTATCGCCCAAGCCTCCAATAATGTTATGCTCTTCGGCTGTAACAGCACATTTTGTTTTTTTGATTGAAGCCAATACAGCTTCTTCATCCAATGGCTTAATGGTGTGGATGTTGATTACTTCAACAGAAATACCTTTTTCCTGTAATTGCAAACCGGCTTGAATTGCATACCAAACCATGTGTCCGCATGCAAAAATGGTTACATCTGTTCCATCGCTGAACTTTTGTGCTTTACCAATTACAAAATCACCTTCTGCAGGGGTAAAGATTGGCCATACCGGACGACCGAAACGCAGATAAACCGGCCCGTGGTGTTCGGCCACAGCCATTGTTGCCTGCTTGGTTTGGTTGTAATCGCAGGGAACGATCACCGTCATACCAGGCAACATTTTCATCATACCAATATCTTCAAGAATCTGGTGTGTAGCACCATCTTCGCCCAATGTTAAACCGGCATGCGATGCACAGATCTTTACATTCTTATCGCTGTAAGCAACTGATTGACGGATCTGATCGTATACACGACCCGTACTGAAGTTGGCGAAAGTAGTGGTGAAAGGGATTTTACCGCCAATGGTTAAACCGGCAGCAATACCAATCATATTTGCTTCGGCAATACCTACCTGTACAAAACGTTCAGGAAATTCTTTAATAAATGCCTGGAGTTTCATAGAGCCGGCTAAGTCGGCTGTTAATGCTACTACGTTTTCGTTTTTACGGGCTGCTTCTAAAATACCATCGCCAAAACCGCTACGGGTATCTTTATTGCCGCTTACCTGGATATCCTGTAATGCCATTTGCAGAAGTTTAAAAAAAGAAGTTTGTTATGTTTTATTCCATCAGGCTGTCGCAAGCTTTCTGCCTGAATTTCGCTGCAAAGAAAAGGGAAAGTTTTGAGTTGGAGCCAAACAAAAATGGCTGAACGAACGAATGTCGGTCAGCCATTTTGTTGCTGCAACTTTATGCAATTTTTGCACTTAATTTAAGATGCTGTTTTGGCTGCTGTGGAGGCTTTCGTCCTTCTTTACGCTCAACTCCCATTTCCACGCAGTATCCATCATTTCATCAAGATTGTATTGAGGCTCCCAGCCCAGTTTCGTTCTTGCTTTATCGTTGTTGGCATAGGTAGCTATTACGTCGCCAGCTCGACGTGGCCCGATCTTGTAATTCAGTTTTTGTCCGCTTACTTTTTCGAATGTGTTAATTGCTTCCAACACTGTTACACCATTACCTGTGCCGAGGTTAAATACTTCGCAACGGCTTCCGTTCTTTCCTTCTACGAGATAATTAATAGCAAGGGTATGTGCATGCGCCAAGTCACTTACATGAATAAAGTCACGCACACAGGAACCATCTCTTGTATCATAATCGTTACCAAAAACAGTCATTTGCGGCAGTTTGCCAATTGCTGTTTGTGTAATAGCTGGTACAAGGTTTTGCGGCTTGCCTAAAGGCAGTTCGCCAATAAGAATGCTTGGGTGTGCGCCAACCGGATTGAAGTAACGTAAGAGAATAGCATTGGTAGAAAAACTTTTTACGGTTTCACTTACAATTTGCTCACCCATTTGCTTGGTGTAACCATATGGACTTTCAGCTGGTTTGGGTGGTGTTTCTTCCGTTACCGGTACTTTGTCGGGGTTGCCATACACCGTACAGCTTGATGAAAAAACAAAATGCGGAATCTGAAACTCCTGTACACATTTCAACAGGTTCATCAATGAAACCAGGTTGTTTTCAAAATACATCAACGGTTTTTCTACACTTTCGCCCACAGCTTTGTAGGCAGCAAAGTGAATAACACCGCTAATATCGGGGTTCTCCTGCAATACAGCATAGGTTTCGTCGTAATTGCAAAGATCAACAGTGTAGTTTTTGATTTTTTTGCCAAGAATCTTTTCCGCTCCTTCAAGCAAACGAAGATTTGATCGTGAGTTGTTATCTACACAAACAACATCGTAACCGTTTTCAACAAGATCTACAATTGTGTGGGCGCCAATATAACCGCAACCACCTGTTACAAGTATCTTTTTCATTTATTTTTCTTTAATAAGATTCATGATGTACTGACCGTAACCGCTTTTAAGCAACGGTTGCGCCAATGCTTTTAATTGCTCGGTTGTAATAAAACCTTTACGCCATGCAATTTCTTCAATGCACGCAATTTTTATACCCTGGCGTTGTTCAATTACCTGCACAAACTGCGATGCCTGCATTAACGAATCGAATGTGCCTGTGTCTAACCAGGCAGTACCACGATCAAGGATAGACACCTTCAACTTTCCACGGCGTAAGTATTCTTTGTTTACATCGGTAATTTCGTATTCGCCACGTGGGCTTGGCTTCAACTCTTTCGCAATCTTCACTACTGCATTATCGTAAAAGTATAAGCCGGGAACTGCATAGTTGCTTTTTGGATGCTCAGGTTTTTCTTCAATGCTCAATGCAGTAAAGTTTTCGTCAAAATCAACCACACCATAACGTTCAGGATCACTTACATGATAAGCATAGATGATACCACCATCGGGCTGGGTATTGTTGGCAAGCAGTTTGCCTAACCCTGCACCATAAAAAATATTGTCGCCCAATACCAGCGCCACATCATCGTTACCAATAAATTCTTCGCCAATTACAAAAGCCTGTGCCAAACCGTTTGGTACAGCTTGCTCAGCGTAGGTAAAGCTAATGCCTAAATTCTTACCATCGCCGAGCAATCGTTTGAAATTGGGTAAGTCTTGTGGAGTGGAGATAATTAAAATTTCACGGATACCTGCCATCATTAAAACCGAAAGCGGATAGTAGATCATTGGCTTATCGTAAATAGGCATAATCTGTTTGCTGATGGCAAAGGTGATGGGGTGTAGTCTTGTACCGGAACCGCCGGCAAGAATAATTCCTTTCATATGTTCATTAATTGAGCCGCAAAGATGCAACTACCTGTCAGAAATAAAAAATCCAACCTTGAGGGTTGGATCTTTCATTTATTGTTGATTGATTTTATAAAAATAAGCTTACAAGAAGGTACGAGATAGCTGCCAGTACCGCACTTACCGGAATGGTGAGTACCCATGCCCAAAGGAGGTTAACGGTAACCCCCCAACGCACAGCACTCAAACGTTTGGTAGCACCAACACCCATAATACTACCGGTAATAGTGTGGGTAGTTGAAACCGGTATACCCATTTGTCCTGTAAAGAAAAGTGTAAAAGCACCCGCTGTTTCTGCAGCAACACCTTCAAGCGGAGTAACCTTGGTAATTTTAGTACCCATGGTTTTAACGATCTTCCAACCGCCACTCATTGTACCAATACCAATGGCAAGGTAACACGCAATTGGTACCCAATGCGGCAGATCGGAGAAGTTTTGAATAGTACCATTTGCAATCAGTGCAGCGCCGATAATACCCATTACTTTCTGTGCATCGTTACCACCATGACCAACACTAAACGCTGCCGAACTAAAGAGCTGCAGTTTCTTAAACATGTTGGCTACTTTATAAGCTGTAGGCGTGCGCACTTTCTCTACATATAAATAAACAAGTGAGAAGAAAATTGAGGTAAAGATGATACCCCATACAATGCTGCTGTTATCGGCTTTGTCAATATCTTTTGCCAGGGCTTTTTCGATATTGAACTTTTCCATTTTACCCTTTACTTTTTCCTTGTTTGCATCTTTAATGGGGTAGATGGCGCTCATCATTGCAATAGCACTGTCGGCAGTAACTTCTTTGCTGAAAAATTTCTTAAGCGGATCTTTATACAGTTCGGTTTTTTCTTTTGCAATATCATACTCCTTCTTTACCGCAGGTTCAGAAGTTGATTTTGCTTCCATAATAAGAAAGTCATTTGCATTACGTACATCATCTTTCAGGCGGCTTGCTTCAATATCTTTTAACCAGCCGGAGTCGGTTGCTGTTTTCGCAATACCGTTTGCACCAAGCTTATCAAAATCGTGTACAAGTACATTGATCTTATTGTAGTTTGGTAATGCTTTGTCAAGTTTACCTTTAGCCGTTTCGTAAGCTGCAATAGCCGAAGAATCGTTCGGGTTTTGCTTAAGCTTTGCCTGTGCTGATTTTACTTCTTTCTTGTACTTGTCGATCTTTAAAAACTTCTGCAGGTTCTCATCCATTTTGTTTGTTTCAAACCTGTCGAAAAGTAATACCGTTAAAAAAGTAACCACTGCAATAATTCCTAAGCGCAGCCAAACATTTCGCATTACAGTAATGATGGTAATAAAAATAGAAATCACCATACCAATCAACGGCGCAAGGAAAATAAACAGCACTGTATTAAGGATCACTTCCGATTCAACCACTTTACCCCAGCCAATGCCCCAGCCTTTGGTTACAATGGCATGCGTTATAGCCGAACCTGCCAAACCACCAATTAATGTGTGCGATGAAGAAGAAGGAATACCATACCACCAGGTAAGCAGGTTCCAGAAAATAGCCGCAATTAAACCTGCAAGAATTACAGGAAGGGTAATAAATTCTTTGATAACCGTTTTGCTAACGGTGTTTGCTACCGCATGATCTTTAAAAATAAAATAGGCAACGGCGTTAAAGAATGCTGCCCATAATACCGCCTGAAAAGGCGTTAACACTTTTGTTGAAACAACAGTTGCAATAGAGTTGGCAGCATCATGAAAGCCATTGATGTAATCGAAAATGAGCGCCAGCGCTATAATTACGATAAGAAGAGTCATAGAGACAATTTGAAAATGATTGAATTTGAGAATTTGAAAACGCAGGCCTCTTACGGCTTTAAATTTTCAAATTGATACATTAGCGAATTTTCAAATTGCTTATGCGTATTTTACAATAATGCTTTCAATAACGTTTGCTGCATCTTCGCATTTATCTGTTGCATTTTCCATTACCTGGTAAATCTCTCTTTTCTTGATCACTTCTTTTGCATCAGACTCGGTTGCAAATAAACGCTCAATGCTCATATCAAAAACATCATCTGCCTGGTTTTCGATGCTGTTTACACGAACCAATGCATCAGTGATCTGGCGCATGTTCTTCATGTCTTTCAGTTCAAAAATAGCCGTCTTGATATTTTCAGAACCTTGTGCAATTAAATCGGCAAACTTAGCAAAGCTTTCATGCAAAGGATCTACACGATAGAAGTTGATCTTTTTTGCAGATGCAAAAATGTAATCAGCAACATCGTCCATTGCATTGGCGAGGTAGTGAATATCTTCCCGATCAAATGGAGTAATGAAGTTGCGGCTTAACTCCGTAAAAATTTTATGCGTAAGATCATCGTTTTTGTGTTCAAGATCTTCAATCTGTGCAATCAGTTTTTCACGCTCTTCAAACGAAGGTTCTTTAACGAGTTTTTTAAGCAAGTGCGACATTTCAACAACAGTTGTTGCTACTTCTTCAAACAACTGGTAAAATACACGGTCTTTTGGGAGGAAAATTTTAAGAATAGAATTGATTCCTGACATGTTTTTAAAATTTCCGCAAAGGTAGTTTTTTGAGCTTTTTCAGAAGGGTTGTAGGCTTTGTTAATGATTTCTTAACACAGGGGTAACGATAGCTTAACATGGTAAAAATGTCGGCTTTATACCTTTGCGGCGCTTAAGGAAATTATTATGACTAAACCAATGTACAGGGCTTTTCTGCTCCTGTTATGTACTTTGCCCATTGCCGCAAAGGCCCAGTTTCTGATGGATATGATCGATACTACGAAAGATGCCGGTAAGGGCATGCTGGGTATTTACAAAAAATTCGACCATTTGCGTTTAAGCGGCTACATCCAACCGCAATTTCAGGTGGCTGAGAGCAAAGGAATTAAAACTTTTGAAGGTCCTGATTTTGGCACAAACGTAAGTAATCGTTTTATGCTGCGCCGCAGCCGTGTGCGGATAGATTATGTACATTTTGGAAAAGAAGCCAAAGCAGGGGTACAAATTGCTTTTCAGTTTGATGTAAACGAAAGAGGGTTTACCATACGTGATGTATGGGGAAGGGTGTTTGAAAACAAACTGCAAACCTTTGCCTTTACAACCGGTATGTTTGCCCGTCCTTTTGGTTACGAAACAAACCTCAGCAGCAGCGACAGGGAATCGCCGGAACGTACACGTATGAATCAAACACTCATGAAGAGTGAGCGAGACCTTGGTGCGATGATTACATTTGAACCACGGAAAAAAGATGCAAAAATGCGTTATCTGAAAATGGATGCAGGTATGTTTAACGGACAGGGCATCAACGCAACAGGCGATTTTGATAACAGCAAAGACGTTATTGGCCGTGTGGCACTTAAACCTTACCCGGTAACAAAAAAACTAGCTGTTTCGGCAGGCGCTTCGTTACTCTACGGCGGATTGCTGCAAAACACAAAGTATAAATATTCAACCGGGCAAAGTGGCGGGGTAACCAAATTGTTAGTGGATTCTGCGGTGGCTAATATCGGTACGGTATCGCCCCGAAAATATTATGGTGCCGACCTGCAGCTAAAACTTAAAAACAGGAAAGGCTTTACTGAACTGCGTGGCGAATATATCGGTGGCGTGCAAACAGGTACATCTACGAGTAGCGAAACTCCCAATGCATTACTTACCGGTATTGAAGGGTTTCATGTACGAAATTTCAGAGGTGGTAATGTTTATTTTCTGCAACACCTTTTTAGCACCCAACACCAGCTTATTGTAAAGTATGAATGGTATGATCCGAATACAAAAGTGAAAGGAACTCAAATTGGAGCATCCGGTAAATCGCTAACCGCTGCTAATATTCAATACAACACATTGGGCATAGGCTATATTAATTACCTCACCGAAAATGTAAAACTGGTATTGTATTATGCAATGGTAAAGAATGAAAAAACAGCGTTAACCGGTTATACGAGCGATATAAAAGATAATGTACTAACCTGTCGCCTGCAGTTCCGTTTTTAAATTATCAGAAGAAATACAGAGGTACGAAGCGGCCTGCATCTACTATGATGCAGGCCGCTTTTTATACATGCAGTTAACATTGGCTTAATATGCAGGTAATAGTTCCTTAACACGGGGTTTACGTTGGCATAACATTGCAGGAGTTCCTTTGCCGCATCAAATTGATACTATGCTTAGGAAATTTAAAGGATCACTGCTTACCCTTTTTACACTTGTTCTTTTTGCCTTCTCCACATCGGCACAAACAACCAAATTAAACGGCCGTGTTCTTAATCAGAAAAATGAACCTGTTGCAGGTGCATCGGTTTCGGTTAACGAATTGGGCAAATCTTTTGCTGCTGATATTGAAGGACGTTTTACAGTTAGTCTTGAACAGGGGAAAAAATACACACTTACTGTTACTGCTGTTGGTTACCAGACCAAAATGGTTGATGAGGTTGAAGTAAAGAATAACATTGACGAAAACGTAATTACCATTTTACTCAATGTTGCAGCAAAAGAAGGTACAGAGATTGTTATCCGTTCTACAGCACGTAAAGAAAATACATCGGGCTTATTAAGTTTTCAACGAAACAATACATCGTTATCAAGTGGTCTTTCTGCCGATTTCATCCGACGTACTCCCGATAAGAACACCGGTGAAGTATTGAAGCGTGTAAGCGGTGCTTCTATCCAGGATAACAAGTTTGTAATTGTTCGTGGTTTGAGCGATCGTTACAACCAGGCGCTCATCAATGGTGCACAGTTGCCATCTTCTGAACCTGATAAGAAAGCATTTTCTTTCGATGTAATCCCTTCTCAACTTATCGATAATATCATCATCAACAAAACGGCAACACCCGATTTAACCGGTGAGTTTGCAGGTGGGTTGGTGCAGATTCAAACGAAAGATGTTCCTACAAAAGATATTCTTTCAGTTGGTGTAAATCTTGGTTACAACTCACAATCAACATTTAAAGACTTTGTAACCAACCAACGTGAAACAAGCGATTGGTTTGGTTTTGATGGTGGCCGCAGAAATTTACCCGACGGCTTTCTTTCCCGTAACCAATATGCAAAACTTGGTGCTGATGCTAAGGGCGAGCAATCGAAACTTTTCCGTTCGGATGTATATAACGAACGTAAAATAACTGCTGCGCCAATTCAAAGCTATAATCTTACTTACGGTAAAGGCTATAAGTTCAATAATGGAAACTCATTCGGGTTTATTGCCGGACTTACTTACCGTAACGCACAAAATATTTATGATGTAAACAGAAACATCAACGACTTTGTTGGAACTGTTGAGCGTAGTTATACCGATCACCAGAACCGTTTTTCAACAAGTGTTGGTGCTGTTGCAAACGTTGCGTTTACCAGCCGCAAACTGAAAGTGGCGTTCAAAAATCTCTACAATCAATTGTACGACGATAACTATTATGTAAGAAATGGTAAGAACCTGTTAGATGGTCAGGATATTAACTTCCGCAGCAGCTATCTCAACCAACGTTCATTGCTTTCTTCTCAACTTGAAGCAGAACAGCAATTATCAAAATCAGGTATTAAGTTGAAGTTGAACGGTAACTTCTCTTACAATATTAAATCGCAACCCGATCTGCGTACGGTTTCTTATTTGCGCAGTACAGGAACGAATAATCCGTTTACATTGGTTACCGATGAAACGGGCCGTTTCTTCAGCAGCCTTAAAGATTTTTCGTACGGTGGTGGTGGTGCATTAACTGTGCCTTTTACAATGGCCGGCGAAAAGCAAACGTTTAAAGCGGGAGGTGGTACGCTTATCCGCATCCGTGATTTCCAATCGAGAAACTTCCGTTACCGTTTGGATGATAATACAAACAGCAACTTACTTACGCTCCCTTTCAACGAGGTGTTTAAGCAACAGTATATCGGCAACGGACAGTTTGTTTATGCGGATGAAACACAAAACGAAGACAAATATTTTGGTGTAAGCATTATCAACAACGGTTATGCAATGTTCGATAATAAGTTTTCCGATAAACTTCGTTTGGTATGGGGAGCACGTGTTGAAAATTTCCAACAGTTTTTAACAACAGTACGTTCCGATTTAAAACGTGTTATTGTTAATACCAGCAAATGGGATGTTCTTCCTTCACTTAATTTAAGCTATAGCATAAAAGATAAGCATCAGTTACGTTTGGCAGGTTACCGTACCGTTGCCCGTCCTGAATTTCGTGAAATTGCTCCGTTCTCTTTCTACGATTACGAACAGAACTATGCTGTAAGTGGTGATACTACTTTACGCAGAAGCGATATCTGGAATGCGGATTTGCGTTACGAATGGTATCCGAAAGCAAGTGAAGGTATTTCTGTTGCGGTTTTCTATAAACACTTTGCCGATCCTATTGAATTAAGAGCATTGGCTGCAGGTAGCGTACGCCGTTACCAGTTCCAGAATGCAGGTGAAGCACAAACTTATGGTTTTGAGGTTGAGGTGCGTAAAGGTTTAGGTTTTATTGCTCCCAAACTCGATGTGTTTAACATCTTCACAAACGTAACAGTTCTTTCTTCTGCTGTTCAGTTATCGGGTGTTGGTGCAAACGGCCAGGCTCAATCGTTCGATCGTCCGTTACAGGGCCAGTCGCCTTACCTCGTTAACGTTGGGTTACAGTTTAACGATAAGAAAGGAAAAGTAAACGCTTCCTTACTCTACAACAGAATTGGTCAGCGTCTTGCATTGGCTGGTGGTAAAGATCAGTTGATCTATGATATTTACGAACGTCCAAGAGATTTAGTTGACTTCCAGATTTCAACCAAAGTATTAAAGAATAAAGGTGAGTTGCGTTTTACAGTATCGGACATTTTTAACCAGCCATTCTATTTCTACGAAAATATTGATACCAATAACAAGTTTACCCGTGGTACCGATCGTTTGTGGAACAGCTATACACCGGGTACAACATTTACAATTGGATTTACTTACGATTTGACTAAATAAAAACTAAAAATTCACAAAGAAACATAGTATGAAAAAGCTATTAGTTGCAGCAATTACAGCCTTAACATTTACCGCTTGTATTAAGGTTGACTTTAACGAAACTGTTGGCGGTTCGGGTAATACAGATACAACTGTTATTCCTTCTACATTAACAGGTAGAATCGATCGCAGTCTTTCGTTGCCTAAAGGAAGATATAAATTGTCTGGTTTTGTATATGTAGGTAAAGGTGCAACACTGGAGATCGCAGCAGGTTCGGTAGTACTTGCAGATGCCTCTGTAAAAACAGCGTTGATTATTGAACAAGGTGGTAAGCTGGTTGCAGATGGTAAAGCTGATGCGCCGATTGTATTTACAAGTGATAAAGCTGCAGGTTCACGTCGTGAATTTGATTGGGGTGGTATTTCAATCTGTGGTTATGCGCCTACAAACCGCCCGTTAACCCCTGCACCTATTACGGAAGGTGGTAGTAACCGTCCTTACGGTGGTACAGATGCCGGCGACAACAGTGGTATTCTCCGTTATGTGCGTATTGAGTTTGCAGGTATTACTGCAGAAAACAACAGCGAATTGAATGGTCTTACTTTATACGGTGTTGGTGCAGGTACAATTATTGAAAATGTACAGACTTCTTTTTGTGGTGATGATGGTTTCGAATTCTTTGGTGGTACAGTAAACGCTAAGAATCTTATTTCTTTTGCAAGCGGTGATGATGATTTTGATTTTGACTTTGGTTACAATGGTCAGATCCAGTATGCAGTATCATTGCGTGATAAATATTCTGATGATGATGATGCAAACCAGATTGAGTGCGATAACGATGCATCGGGTACAACTGCTACTCCTGTAACACGTCCTATCCTCAGCAACTTTACACTCATCGGACCATACGATACAACTGGTACAGGTACAAATGGTTCACGTCACCGTTATGGTAACAGATGGCGCCGTTCTGCCCGTTTTGAATTCCGTAACTCAATCATTCTTGGTTCAAAAGGTAATGCTATTGTTCTCGAAAGCGATAATACGATCAACGATTATAAAAGCGGTACAAGCATTTTCAGAAACAACCTCGTGTTTTCTTACAATGCTTATCCGGTAGGAGCTCCTGCAATTGCATTTACTACTAATAACCAAACCTTACTTGCAAATGCTGATTTTCAAACTGCAGTTCTTGGTCAAGGCAATACATTACTTGCAGACAGAAACGCAGCACAGTTAACCGATCCGTTTAACTTTAGTGCTCCTAATTTCTTACCAAAAGTTGGTTCACCTGCTTTAACCGGTGCAAACTTCAGTGGTATGAGTGCTTACTTCAATACTGCAGGAACATTTGTTGGTGCATTTGGTACAACAAACTGGGCGCAGGGTTGGGCAAGCTTTACACCTCAAACAAACGTATACTAATAAAATACTTACTCGAAAGAGTAAAGAAGGATTTCCTTAAGCAAGTATCCTCTATTCAGCCTCCTGTTCTCAGGGGGCTTTTTATTTAAGCTGTTAGCTGCAAGCAAGACAGAAGAAGTTTGTGAGATATGAATCGGTTTGAGGCGATTGGCTGATAGCTTACAGCTTCTTCCGAAATAACAATTCCTACATACTATAATAATCTTCCGGTAAAACAGGCGTAGCACATTTGTATTGCAATCGATAAGATCAATAAAGTCTTATAGCAATCAAGGGTTCATTTTCTCATTACTTGACTGGGAACTTCACCGCTCCGATTCTTCAGAGCGGTCTTTTTATTTAAGCGGAGGAAAGAAGGCTTATGCAGCGTTGTCTTTTCTGCCTTCTAATGTAAAACCAAAGGTGCTGCCCACATCAATCCTGCTGCGTACATGCATGGTTTGTCCGTGAGCTTCAATAATGTGTTTACAAATAGAAAGACCTAAACCGCTGCCACCTTCTTTGCGGCTGCGGGCTATATCGGTACGGTAAAATCGTTCGAAAATACGGGTGAGGTGCTCTTCAGCTATACCATAACCATCATCACTTATTTCTGCAAGCACCAGGTTGCCATGTGTTTTGTATACACTAAAAACAATTGTGCCATTTTGTTTGCCGTATTTAATGGCATTGCTTACAAGGTTGATCAATACCATGCGTATCTTTTCTTTATCTGCATAAACAGTAATCGGCAGATCGCTGTTTTTTTTAATCGAACACTTAATGTTTTTCTCAGCAGCTTTTAATGAAAGGCTTTCGTACACATCCTGCACCAATTCCTGTATAATGAAATTTTGTTTGTACAGTTGTTGTTGCCCGCTTTCCAGCTTCGAAATTTCATCAAGGTCATCAACAAGGTTTACCAGTCGGTCGATATTGCGGGAGGTATTGAGCAGGAATTTTTTTGCAATCTCTTCTTTTTGCATAGCGCCACTCAGCAACGTATCAACGTAACCTTGCACCGCAAAAATGGGTGTCTTTAATTCATGACTCAGGTTTTGCAGAAACTCTTTGCGGTATTGCTCGTTCTGTTTCAGTAATTCAATTTCTTCACGCTTCTGTTCGGCCCATGCTTCCACTTCGGCGCTTACTTCCTGCAAACTTTTTTCGGGTAACAGCGATTTGGTATAAAACTCTTCCCGTTTGGTGGCTTTGGTTTGCGAAATGAATTTGTAGATGAGTTTAATATGCCGGTAAATAAAACGTTCGGTAAAATAACGGATCAACAAGTAGCTGATGAGGAACAGCACCGCAAAACTCAGCAAGGCTATCCACCAGCTGCGGATAAAGAAATAGTTTGCCAGGCCCACCAATAACGAAATGGTAAAGGCTGTAAATGCAGAAAGCTGAACGGGGGTAAGCTGTCGGGAATTGATCATGTTGTTTGTACTTATGCAGGCACAAACAAATTTACAAGCTTAGGTTGTGCCAAGTTCAAATTTATAACCCACACCTTTAACGGTGGTAATACAATCGATGTTGAGTTTCTGGCGGATCTTGCGGATGTGTACATCAATGGTACGATCGCCCACAATAACATCGGCACCCCAAACCTGGTTTAAAATTTCGTGACGCAGAAACACACGACCCGGCTTTGATGCCAGCAATGCTAACAGTTCAAATTCTTTTTTCGCAAGAATAATGTCCTGTCCATGATACTTCACCAAAAACTGTTCTTTATCTATCTGCAGATCACCGATCTTAATAATGGCATCATCGCTGCGGAAACTGCGGCGGAACAGGGCGTTAACACGGCTTATGAGTACCTTAGGACTGATGGGTTTGCTTACATAATCATCTGCACCCATTTCAAAACCTTTCAGATGACTGGCTTCGTCGTTTAATGCAGTAAGTATAATGATGAGTGTATTTGCAAACTCTGCCTGCGAACGCAGGATCTGGCAAACTTCCATGCCTGTTTTACGGGGCATCATTACATCCAGAATAATTAAATCGGGTTGCTGTTGTTTGGCTAAATGAATTGCTTCATCGCCATCTTTTGCCTTAATAACGGTAAAACCTTCTACGGTGAGATTATATTCCAGTATTTCGAGAATATCCGGTTCGTCGTCGGCAATGAGAATTTTTTTTCCTTTGGGCTCCATGACTGTGCTGCAAAATTAGAAGGCTCAACCCATGCAAAAGCCTGAACAATATTATATAATTGTTAACGAGTTTTACCGGTTTATTTGAGCAAATCTGCGTCTTGGCATAAACTGTGCTTAGATTGGTTTGAGTTTTTGAGGTTAATTTTGCAAACGATGAGAAAATACGCCCTTTTTATTCTGTTTCAGATTTATGCAGGAACTGTGCTGATGGCACAGAGCCAGAACCGCATTACGTTCGATACTTCGAAAGTTGAAATTCCGATGAGCCGTGTGATATGGCATGAGAATATTGATAAAGAACAAAAACGTACCGATAAGGTAGATGGTAAGGTTGATAATTTTTTAAAGCTTACCAGTAACGAAGATCTCAATATTCAGATTACCGATGTTATTCTGCGGGAAGTAGATGAAATGCAGATCCGCATTGAAAGAGGCGAAGGCGATAATAATTTCAAGATCGGTCAGCTGCGTTCGTTAAGAGAATTGTTGCAGGCAATTGCGGGCCGTGCTAAAGAAAAAGAAGTACCGCCAATGATTCCATTGTTGTTTACGAGTTATGAAGAAGTGATGAAAAGGCAGTCAACAGGTCAGTCAGTACTATCTGTGTTTGAAAAACTGCCATACCAGGGCACAGAAATTCTTTCGGGCATTTTTACACAGTTAAAAGAAGCGCAGCAGATAAAGAACATGGCCTTTTTAAAAAAGGTACAACTCAATCCATCAAACATTTTATCGGGCATTGCAGCATTTTCCGATCAGCCCTTTGCAGATAGTTTAATTGAAGTGGCAGCAAATAAAATTCCGTTGGAAGTGTATACCTATGCACAGGCTGTTAAAACACCGGCCGCACAGGTTATCCGCCGCAACAAAAATCCGAAAGTGCAAACCATAGCCAAGCTCAGCAGTATTATGAACGGCACCTTGTACCTGCCTTTTCTTGATGAGTTATTAAGTGGTCAGCTGGCAATTGATGATATTAAAGCGGTGGTTGAAAATGAGCTGGCGTATTACAAACTGATTGTAAAAACACAGATCAAATATTACAACCGCATTTCACAAGGCGACACGCCGGTGCTTGCGCCTGTGTTGTTTCAGATGCTGGAGCGTAAAGCAACTGATGTGTTTGTGAATGTGATGAATGACTTGCACGATTCACCCGATGCGGTGCGTATGCGTGTAAGTGATCCGTTAACATCAGAAGAAATTTATTACCTCCTTGTTACAACAGAAGAAGTGATTTATACGAGTACCTATACAAAACTGTACGATCGTATGATGACCCGTTTTCCCGGTCGCAGAAGTGATTCGTTGATGATGGCTGTACATTTTGACAGGTTTAAGAAGTTCATCAAAATGGCAGCGAACTATAACAGGCTCGACGATTTTTTGAAATCGATGCCGGAGATCAGAAGCAATCAGCTGATGTATGCGTTTGTACAGGGTTTACAAAAAACATCATCGTTGGAAGATGCAGTAGATGTTGCAGACAGCTATGGCAGTATTACCAATGTTGATCTGCAGAATTTCTTAAAACGCCAGGTAAAGGAAAACTATGAAAAGAGTTTGCAGGTAAAAGACAGAAGAGGAGAGGTGATCTATAACATTCTGCTCACCTTATTTAAATCGGCAGCAGATACCTCTATGAATCTTTCTGCATTGTTGGGTATTCCACCTGTGTATAAAGTAGATTTTAACAGCATTACCGACGATAGTGGTCGTGTGGTACAACATGTTTTTTTCTATGGCGATGAAGATGGTATTACATCGTTCCGCAACTTTATGGGCATGTTCAACGGCAAACCCGAGTGGAAAGTGGTAACAGGTAAAGAATGGGTAACCATCACTTCTACAAAAGGTAAACCTTATACCATTTATGCCAACCTGCCTTTGGATTATAAACAGGATCTGGATGCGCAGGCACAGGCGCATTTAATTGAATACCTCAATAAAAACAATATTAATCCTTCGTTTGTTGTACACCGTGGGCACAGTTATCACTTAAAATATACTTTGCAGCAGATGTTGCCATCATCACGCATTGTAATGTTGGGTTCCTGTGGTGGTTATCAAAACCTGGCGAAGATCCTCAACGTAAACGAAGATGCCCATATCATTTCTACAAAGCAGGTAGGTAGCTATTCGGTGAATGAGCCGATCCTTCGTGCATTGAATGATGATATCCGTAACGGAAGAAATATCGAGTGGATTCCATTATGGCAACAGATCGCCAATTCGGTTAAAAGCGATGTCCGTGCAAGCGAGCTGTTGAAAGATTATGTACCACCGCATAAAAACCTCGGCGCAATTTTTATCAAAGCTTATCGCAAAGCAACTGGAGAAATGTAATTGACGGGTTAGTAACCCGGGCAAAAAAACAGTTATCTTCCCGTTGCATTGAATCAGCAACAAAATAGAACCACAACTTTTTCAGCTAAGCAAATTGCAACAGCAGTTTATTTAGCTGTTGTTGTTTTTTGTACCTACGCTTCCATTTTCGCCTTTCGCAAACCATTTACCGTTGCCACATTCGATGGTTTGCAGTTTTGGGGAGTATCGTATCAAACCTTACTAATCATTAGCCAGGTTGTTGGCTATATGCTCAGCAAATTTTATGGTATTCGTTTTATTTCCGAATTGCAACGGCATGGCCGTTGGCGTACAAGTGTGCAGATAGTTGGTGCAGCATGGATAAGTCTTTTATTATTTGCTGTTGTGCCCGCACCATTTGGTATGCTTTGTTTTTTAGTGAATGGCTTTACTCTTGGCTTTATGTGGGGTGTGGTATTCAGTTATGTGGAAGGGAGAAGAACCACAGATTTTATTGGCGTTGTATTAGCGGTGAGTTTCATTTTTGCAGGTGGTTTTACAAGAAGTGTAGGCAAGTGGTTGATGCTCGACTGGAATGTAAGTGCATACTGGATGCCTTTTGTAACGGCAAGTGTTTTTGCAATGCCGTTGATCTTATTTTATATCCTTCTGGAAAAAGCAAAGGCGCCCGATGCAGACGATGAAAAAGAACGCACCGTTCGCAAACCAATGAATAATGAAGAACGCAAACTGTTTCTTTCGCAATACAAGTTGGGCGTAGTGGCATTTGTAATTATTTATTTGCTCTTAACGATTATGCGGGATCTGCGGGATAATTACATGGCCAATATGTGGAACGAACTTGGCTATGCAAAAAATGCAGCCGTGTTTGCAAAAACTGAAACCATTACATCGCTTGTTGTGCTGGCATTGATAGGAACTTTGGTGTTTGTGCGCAAAAACATAAAAGCTTTTCGCATTATTCATTGGTTGCTTATGTTGGGCTTTTTGCTGGCAGGTATTGCATCATTACTTTTCCGGATCGATATGCTGGATGGTGCTTTGTGGATGCAGTTCACCGGACTTGGCTTGTACATTGCTTATGTGTTGTTCAACAGTGTGTTTTTTGAACGTTTGTTGGCAACATTCAGTATTGCAGGCAATGTGGGCTTTCTTATCTATCTCGCCGATGCATGGGGTTATCTTGGCAGTATTTCGGTTATGCTGTCGAAAGAATTATTCAAACTGCAGTTAAACTGGGTTTCGTTTTATTCGATGCTGGTTATTGCTTTTGCTGTAATTGGTATTGTAGCCAGTTTCTTTTCATTCAGCTATTTTAATAACAAGTATAAAAAGAGCTGATCAGCACCACTCATCCTTTTTAGCAGCTGTTTTTGTTTTAGTGCGTTCCCGAACGAACTGAAAGCGGTTAACTTTGCCGGTAAATTTTTTAGGGATTGGAACAGAACGCCGGGAAAAAGAAGTTATTCGATTTTAAATTGCTGAAGAGGGTTATTAGCTATGCTTCGCCATACAGGAGCCGGTTAAATGCTTCTATTATATTAGCGATCGTACTTGCGGTTTTAGGACCTGTGCGTCCGTGGCTCATCAATACTACTGTTAACGATTACATCGCAAAAGGAACAGAGCCCGGACTTAAGTTTACTTTTAGGTTGTTCGGCAACGATCTGTTGTTTACGGTTGGCGAAATGATCTTTCTTATTACAGCCATCCAGGTATTGTTCATCATCATTGAAACTGTTCTCCGCTTTTTCTTTTCTTATTACACTTCATGGCTTGGACAAACAGTGGTGCGTGATCTCCGGGTGAATGTATTTAAGAAGATCATCGGTCTTAACCTTCGCCAGTTCGATAAAACACCGATCGGTACACTCACAACAAGAAGCATCAACGATATTGAAACCATCAGCGATATTTTTGCAGAGGGCTTTATTCCTATCCTCGCCGATTTTCTTACCATCATTGCTGTACTGTTCACCATGTTTTACATCAACTGGCAGTTAACATTGGTGTGTTTAATTCCCTTTCCGTTTTTGATTCTTGCAACCTACTACTTCAAAGAAAGTGTAAACAAAAGTTTTCATCGTGTACGCAATGCTATTGCAGCATTAAATGCATTTGTACAGGAACACATTCAGGGCATGCAGGTGGTACAGGCATTTGCCGTAGAAAAAAAGGAATTCAACAAGTTTAGCAAAATCAATAAAGAACATCGCAACGCCAACATCAATGCCATTTTTGCGTATTCCATTTTCTTTCCTGTGGTTGAAATTATTCTGGCTGTTTCATTAGGGTTACTTGTTTGGTTTGGAGCAAGACAGGCGGTAGCAGAAAACAGCGTAGAGGCAGCGAAGATGGCAGGAGAGATCATGGCGTTTATCATTTTACTCAACATGCTGTTTCGTCCGCTGCGGTTTATTGCCGATAAGTTTAATGTATTACAAATGGGTATGGTGGCGAGTGAGCGGGTGTTTAAAGTGCTGGATAATACCGATGAAATTGCGCCTTCTGCAACCGATGCTTTTAAACCTGTTGGTGCAGTACCCGGCAAACTTGAATTTGAAAAAGTATGGTTTGCATATAACGATGAGAACTGGGTATTGAAAGATATTTCACTCAAGGTTAATCCGGGTGAAACAGTTGCAATTGTTGGGCATACAGGCAGCGGCAAAACATCCATCATTAGTTTATTAAACAGGCTTTACCATATTCAGAAGGGAAGTATAAAGTTGGATGACGTAGAAATTGAAACCTATGATCTGGATGTTTTACGCAGTAAAATTGGTGTGGTATTACAGGATGTGTTTTTGTTTGCCGGAACCATTACCGAAAATGTAACACTGCGTAACGAAAACATCAGCAGAGAGAAAGTTGTTGAAGCAGCAAAGCTTATTGGTCTGCACGAATTTATTATGCGCCTGCCTGGCAATTATGATTTTAATGTAATGGAACGTGGGGCAACCATGAGCCAGGGGCAGCGCCAGTTGTTGAGTTTTATCAGGGCTATCTTATTTAATCCTTCGGTGCTTATTCTTGATGAAGCAACATCGGCAGTTGATACCGAAACCGAACAGATGATCCAGCATGCGATTGATAAGCTGATCGAAGGGCGTACATCAATTGTTATTGCACATCGTCTGTCTACTATCCGTAAGGCCGATAAAATTATTGTGTTGGATAAAGGAGAGATCAAGGAAAGTGGCACACACGAAGAACTGCTGCAACTTGGCGGCTACTACGCCAAACTCCACGAAATGCAATTTTCGAAAGCAATTGTATAGGTAAGGCGGAGGATATTTTTTAACTTGCAGGAAGTGGAAAAGAAGCAATACGATAAAAGCAACAGGCTTTCAGTTGTGAAAGAAGAGTTCGTTCCTTACGAAAATCAGAACGAGCATGAACAGCTTTTGTTACAAAAAGCCATTACCACTACTGCATCAGAAAAATTTCATCTTCTGATGAATCTTATGAAGGCCGGCGAAATGATGAAACGGGCAAAAATTCATCACAAAACCAATCTCTAAATTTTAGATCAGCATGGATGTTTATGGCCAGATTTTTCTCGACTTGTGGCAAAGCTTGAATAAACGAAATGTCCGCTACATCATGGGTGGAGGATTTGCAACCAACTTCCACGGATTTCACCGCTATACAGGGATGTTGATCTATACATTGACGACACATTGGAAAACAGAAAGAAGCTCAGAGAGGTGTTTATTGATTTAGAGTTGGGCGATTTTCAGTCGTTGGAAACCATGCAGTTTATTCCTGGCTGGACTGATTTTCAATTAAATAATGGAATAAGGATGGGCTTGATGACCTCCTTAAAGGGTGTTGATCTGTCATTTGATGAATGCTTTAAGGTTTCACCAGTAGCAGAAGTTGAAGGCATAATGGTCCCTTTTCTTCATATCAACCAATTGCTCGCAAACAAAAAGGCTGTTTTTCGTCCCAAAGACCAGATTGATGTTCTGGAGCTCGAAAAAATCAAAGCAGAGCGGATTAAAATGGGGCTCGATCTGCCTGAATAACTTTTTTCAGTATTCCTTCCTGTAGAACCCCCTTTTTCACCCGCCACTCCTTATCTTTGCGCCAAATTTCAGGAAACGTATGATGGGTAAAAACTTCAAATCCTTACTGGTAGCGGCTTTCAGCTTAGGTATGATGTTTTTTTATAATTCAAGTAAAGCGCAGGATTCTGTACATCACGCAACAGAAGAGCACGGGAAAGCAGAGGGTGGTCATGCCACAGAAGGCAAGTTTGATGTTACAAAAACAATCTTAGAACATATTAAAGATGATCATAGCTGGCACTTATGGGGGCATACTTCGCTTCCGCTGCCTGTTATTCTTTATTCTGATAAAGGTTTCGAAGTATTTTCTTCTTCTAATTTAGTGGATGCACATCATGAACCGGCAGCATACCAGGGAAATTACCTCTACAAAACAGTAGAAGGTAAAATGAAGGTGGTTAATGCAGATGGATCAATTGATGAAGCTGCTACTAAAAAAGTGTGGGATTTCTCAATTACCAAAAACGTAGCTTCTCTTTTATTTACAGTAGCACTTTTGCTCATCATTTTCTTAAGTGTTGCGAATGCATACAAACGCCACGGTGTAAAATCAGCACCGAAAGGATTTCAGTCGTTCATGGAACCATTGATCTTGTTTGTGCGTGACGATATTGCAAAACCCAATATCGGCCACAAGTATGCGAAGTACATGCCTTTCCTTTTAACAGTTTTCTTCCTTATCTGGATCAACAATATTTTAGGTCTGGTTCCTTTCTTCCCCGGTGGCGCTAATGTGAGTGGCAACATTGCTTTTACAATGACGTTGGCTGTGTTTACCTTCATTCTTGTAAACATCAACGGAAATAAAGATTACTGGAAACACATTTTCTGGATGCCCGGTATGCCGGTAGCAATGAAAATCTTCCTTGCACCAATTGAATTACTGGGTGTGTTTACTAAACCTATTTCATTGATGATACGATTGTTTGCCAACATCACCGCAGGGCACATCCTGGTGTTGAGCTTAATCTGTCTCATCTTTATTTTTAAATCGGTATTTGCTGCAACCATTGCGGTGCCGTTTGCAATTTTCATCAGCTTAATTGAATTGCTGGTGGCTTTCCTGCAGGCGTTCATCTTTACCATGCTGGCAGCAATGTATATCGGAATGGCAATTGAGGAGCATCATCACCACGATGATCATGAACCTCATTACCATGAACCAGACGTAGCATAACTTTTTTTCAATAACAATTAAAATTCAAAACAATGGTAGTAGGTAGTGTTGCTGCAATTGGTGCTGGCTTAGCTGCAATCGGCGCTGGTATTGGTATCGGCCAAATCGGTAAAGGTGCAGTAGAAGGTATCGCTCGTCAGCCAGAAGCTGCAAATGACATTCGTGCAAACATGATCGTAGCTGCGGCTTTCGTAGAAGCGGTTGCTCTGTTTGCGGTGGTAGTTGCCCTGTTGGGTAATGGTTAATCCATCAAAACTTTATACAGGCTCAAAACACAGGGTGGCGAGCCTGTATATTCTCTACGTTGTTCAAAATTGTTCGTTCGTATTTTATTAAATAAATAATATGTTTTTAGAAGTTAATCCTTTGGTACTCCCCGATATCGGGTTGGTTGTTTGGAGCACAATTGCTTTCCTTATTTTATTGATTGTTCTTGGAAAGTTTGCATGGAAACCAATTATGAAGGGAATTCATGAAAGGGAAGCCGGTATTGCTGATGCTATTGCTTCTGCAGAAAAAGTAAAAGCAGAAATGGCGCAATTGCAGAACGAAAACGAAGCTTTATTGGCAAAGGCACGTGAAGAGCGTGCACAACTGCTCAAAGAAGCACGTGAAACAAAAGATAAAATTGTAAACGAAGCAAAAGAACAGGCGAAAGCTGAAGCAAATAAAATTATTCTGGAAGCGCAGGCGGCAATCAATCATCAGAAGCTGGCTGCAATTACGGAAGTAAAGAACCAGGTAGGTAACCTTGTTATTGAAGTAAGTGAGAAAGTATTGCGTCGTGAACTTTCTAACAAAAGCGAACAGGAAGCATACATCAACAACCTGGCAAACGAAATCAAGTTAAACTAAGAAAAGGCAAAGTGTTTAGGGGTTAAGGCCTTACAGCTTTCTCCTTATAGCTTCAACCATAATAAATATGCAAAATCCCCGTCTCGCAACACGCTATGCAAAATCACTGGTGGTGCTCGCACAAGAGCAAAACCAGCTTGATGCTGTACAGGCAGATATGAAATATCTGCAGGTTACCTGCAGACAAAGCCGTGAGTTAACGAATTTGTTGCGCAGCCCTGTAGTTAAAAGCGATAAAAAAAGCAGTATTGTAAAAGAAGTATTGGGTGATAAAGTAAGTGCTTTATCGGCTGCATTTATTAACCTGCTGATCCAGAAAGGTCGTGAAAGCAACCTGCCTGAAATTGCTGCTGCAGTAATAGAACAATACAACGAAATTAAAAATATTCACCACGTAAAGCTTACTACTGCTACTGAAGCAAGTGAAGAGCTGAAGCAGGCCATCATTAAAAAAGTAAAAGCAGATGCTGCTTTGCAGAATGTTGAACTGGAAACAGTGGTGAACGATGCTATTATTGGTGGTTTTCAACTCGAATACAAAGGCAACCTCATCGATGCAAGTATTGCACGTGACCTGCGTGATATTCAGACTCAGTTCCAGAAAAACACTTATATACGTAACATCCGTTAATAAACTTTTTAAATAATAAAGCGTCATGGCAGATATTAAACCAGATGAAATTTCGGCGATACTTCGCCAGCAGTTAAGCAACTTCAACGTAGGTGCTGACCTGGAAGAAGTAGGCACAGTATTACAAGCGGGCGACGGTATTGCCCGTGTTTATGGATTGAACAACGTTCGCTACGGTGAGCTTGTTGAATTTGAAAACGGCGTACGTGCCATTGCCCTTAACCTTGAAGAAGATAACGTGGGTGTGGTATTGATGGGTGAAGGAAAAGGAATTAAAGAAGGTTCAAAAGTTCGTCGTACTTCGCAAATTGCTTCTATTAAAGTTGGTGAAGGAATGAGCGGTCGTGTTATCAACGTATTGGGCGAACCAATCGATGGTAAAGGGCCTATCACCGGCGAATTATACGAAATGCCATTGGAGCGTAAAGCACCGGGTGTAATCTTCCGTGAGCCGGTAAAAGAACCATTGCAAACAGGTATCAAAGCCATTGATGCCATGATCCCTATCGGTCGTGGTCAGCGTGAGTTGATCATCGGCGACCGTCAGACAGGTAAAACTGCAATTGCGATCGATACCATCATCAACCAGAAAGAATTCTTTGATGCAGGTAAACCAGTATACTGTATTTATGTAGCCATTGGTCAGAAAGCTTCTACCATTGCCGGTGTTATGAAAACATTGGAAGATAATGGTGCAATGAAGTACACTACTATCGTTGCGGCTTCTGCAAGCGATCCTGCTCCTCAGCAGTTCTACGCTCCTTATGCGGGTGCTGCATTGGGTGAGTACTTCCGTGATACCGGACGTCCTGCATTGATCATTTATGATGATCTTTCTAAGCAAGCGGTAGCTTACCGTGAGGTATCTCTGCTGCTGAAACGTCCTCCCGGTCGTGAAGCATATCCTGGTGATGTATTCTATCTGCATAGCCGTTTGCTCGAGCGTGCAGCGAAAGTGATCAACGATGATAATGTGGCGAAGAATATGAACGACGTACCAGACAGCATTAAGCATTTGGTAAAAGGTGGTGGTTCATTAACTGCATTACCGATCATTGAAACACAAGCTGGTGACGTATCTGCATACATTCCAACAAACGTAATTTCAATTACCGACGGTCAGATATTCCTTGAAGGTAACTTGTTTAACGCAGGTATCCGTCCGGCCATCAACGTAGGTATTTCTGTAAGCCGTGTGGGTGGTAATGCACAAATTAAATCGATGAAGAAAGTTGCCGGTACATTGAAACTTGACCAAGCTCTTTATCGTGAGTTGGAAGCCTTCTCTAAGTTTGGTGGCGATATGGATGCTGCTACAAAAGCGGTTATCGATAAAGGTGCACGTAACGTAGAAATTCTGAAACAACCTCAGTACACTCCGTATGCAGTAGAAAAGCAAATTGCAATTATCTACCTTGGTACAAACGGTTTGCTGAACAGTGTACCTGTACGTAAGGTGAAAGAATTTGAAGAACATTTCTTATTGGAAATGGAAAACAAATTGCCTGATGTATTAGCTGAGTTTAAGAAAGGTGCATTACCTGAAGATGGCATTAAGAAGATGGTTGACCTTGCAAATGCAATCATTCCTCAGTACAAAGCATAATTGAACGCTTTAGTATATCAAAGGGAGTCGAAAGACTCCCTTTTTTTGTTGATACAAAGAAGAAAAAAGTAAATTCTTAAGAAATTTACAAACGGTTAAAATCAAATAGTAATTTTAAAAATATTAAATTGGAACACTAAGCGCTAAATTAAATGAAACACTTTTCCTCTTTGCTTGTTACAATTATTTCTATTCAAATCTTATATAGTCAAAGCTTAAATACCTTAAAACTAAAGTATACTGTAACGCAAAAAAAATTCAACATAAATGAAGAGGGCCAATCAAGATTGATAGCAAAACAGGAACGGTTAGGTTTTTATTTTAAGGTTGGGAGCCAATATTTCTTTTACTCTACGCCGTTCGACACCACATCAATAGTTAACCAGGAAGTAGTGGGCAATAATCGTGCTTCTGTCAGTTTTTTAAAAGATAGTTTACAACAGGTACAATACAGAAACACCGATTCAATGTTTAACCTGGTAATGATTCAAAGATCTGGCCAGCAAAGAGTAAATCGCTTTGATTTAGTAAAGGGAGAACAAAAGTGGGAAATAAAGCCTGAGACAAAAAAAGTTGGCACATTTCAATGCCAGAAAGCGGTTTGGATAGATGATGGATTTTTAGTTGCCGAAATATGGTTTGCTCCCGATGTACCCGTATACTTCGGTTTGCAAAATTATAATGAAGTGCCCGGGATGATTGTGGAGGCAACACAGTTTTATCCGCATATTGAGTATAAACTAATCGAGTATGTTGCGGATGCCGAAGTGAAAGACGATGAAATTTTCCCTGCTTATTTACGAGTGAGCCCAAATTATATGTCGAGGGAAAATTATGAGCAAAATTTAAAAAGACTCAGAACGCTTCGTAAAACACAGGGGCGTATTAATTAATTCCATAGATTATTCTTTGTCTTGAGTTGCCGTTATTGTGCATATCTATTTCTCTTGTTTGTATTGCTTTCTGTGCAATCAGTTGCGCAGGTTACAATTCGTGGCGTTGTAAAGAGTACTGGTGGCGAGCCTCTTACTAATTACATTCTTAAAATAAAAAAGAAGAACAAACCTTCACTGCTTTTTTTTGATCCTGCAATAGCAGATGCTCAGTTTCAGGTTAAGCTACAGAAGCTTCAACAGAATGATACGCTTGAAGTAATTATTGAAAAATCTTCTTTTGAAACGGTAGTAAAAGAAATTACTCTTACCTCTTATCCGTTTGAAACAGTTATCGAAGTTATACTTCCATTAAAGCCAAAAGAATTAAAAGAAATTGTTATCAAACCATCTGTGTGGCGACGTGGTGATACAACCATATATACTGTCGACAGTTTTAAAATAGGTGAAGAGCGAAAGTTAAAAGATATTCTGACAAAGCTTCCTGGGTTCTCAATTGATGAAGAAGGAAAACTCAAGTTTAAAAATAAAGAAGTTGCAAAAATTTTAGTAGAGGGAGAAGATCTATTTGCAGATAAAACAGGGTTGTTACTTGAAAGTTTCCCGGCTCATGTACTTGCAGAAGTACAAGCTGTAGAAAACGACCCTAAAAATAAATTGCTTGCAGGTGTTTCGCTGGAAAACGAAACCATTATTAATCTTAAATTAAAAAAGCAACGAACTGTATTTTTTGGCGATGTTGAGTTGGCAGGAGCAACGAATAAACGATATGCAATTAATCCTACGTTTTTTTCAGTAAGTCGTAAAACAAAGTGGGCCGCTGTTGGTTTTCATAACAACATTGGCACACAACTAAACACAGTATTTCCACTCAACGTTACAAACGATATTCCGCCGGGCTTGCAGTTGAATTCAATTTATCAGATCAATAATTTCAGCCCTTCAAGATATTTAATAAATAAGTTGTTAAACGAACAGTTTGTTTTTAATTATCCTGCGTTGAAGAAGTTGAAAATGAAAACTGAGATGGTATATGGCAGGGAAACATTGAGTCAATATGTAAAGCAGGGAAGTAGCTACCTTAATAATGAAACATACTTTAAGCGCACGGATAGTAATGGAATTTTCAATACGGATGAAAGGGTAAAGCTGCGGCAAGATTTTGAATGGATGCAATCCAATACCAAAAGTTTAATTGCACGGTTTACATTTCAACAAAACAATATCAAAGCACAGTCGATAAATTATATCAACCAAGACAATTTTGCTGATAGTGTAAGTAATAATGGTGCTAACCACTCTTCTCATTTCTCAGGTCAAATTCAATATACCCAACGCTACGATTCGTTACGAGCTCTAGCTATTTCTTTTTCTGCTGCTTTTCAACGTAATAATCAACAGGCTTTAACAGTCAGTCGAAATATTGATGTTATTTTTTCTCAGGCTGGAACTTTATTTAATGTTGCAAAACCTCTAGGAAACACAAATGTGTTTGAACAGCAATTATTGGTTGACTGGATTTCGAAAAAAGGGAAAAAAATACGCAGTCAGCAATTCGTTTTTTCCAGCGGCAATATTTCGTTAAGTAATGGTTTAAGAATTGGTAAAACAACCGAGCCAAACAGCGAGGATGTGATTGACCGATTTAGTAATGCTGGTATTTACAACGACTTAAATGTAGGGTATCAATCAAGGCTTAACTGGAGCAAAGAAAAAGCGATTACAAGCGTGAGTTGGTATGCAGGGGCCAGCCATATTGCACGAAACGACAAAGGGGTTTTAAAAGAATCAAAATTGCTTCCCGTTGCAACTTTAAAGGTTTCGCATACAATTTTAACGAAGGGCAGAGGAGGTTTTCCAATGATTTTTGAGTTTTCGAATAAAGCCGTTCCATTAGATCAATTGTCGAGGGGTGAAAATGCAGTACAATTTAATTCCTTTCAGCAGTTACGTTATACGTTGCGAAGTATGCCGGTATTGAATATGAGTATGGGATACACTAAATCAAGTTTAACAGGAAAGAGTATATATCTACTAATACGGGGAAGCAGGGATTTTGTATCCCCTTTGTTTACAAACAGCTTTGAGCTGTTTTATAATTTCAATATTAAATCTATTGTTAACCTCCCAACAAACAAGTTTGGTATTTACAGCAGTCAAAATTATCCTTTACCGTTTATCAGAGCTATGGTTGATTTGCATGTTAGCTTCGATTACTGGGATCAGTATATAAGTAATACAACCAATGCCAAGATTACAAGAAATGGCAATTTATCAGCAACCGGTGGTGCAGGTTTAAAATTCAACAGTTTTCGTAAGTTTTCAATGAAGGCAGATGTTTTACTTGGCTACAATAAAAATGTGCTTGCCAAGGAAATTACTACAACAGGAGCAGACAAAGCAGCGCTAAACCTGAAAAGCAGCTTACTTGTTCGGTATTTTCTAACCAAAAATAGTTCTGCAGGGGTTAAAACCAATTCGTACATCTTTGACGTACTAAATCGAAAACAAAATTTGTTGTTTTCAGATGTAGATTACTCATGGAGAGCGCCGAAAGGTAAATTTGAATTTCAGTTACGGGGCGAGAATCTTTTTGCAGAAACGAAGTATGTGCTTACTTCAGTATCTCTTTTGTCGCAAAACAGGACCGAAATTCCACTCATTGGAAGAAATATTCAGTTGTCAATAAAATTCAACTTTTAATTTTATCGCAGCTTCTTAATCATTCTAAAATGCGGTATTGTAAGCTGAATAAATTCATCGCCTTCTATTTTGTAGCCCTGCTTTTCAAAAAAATGGCAGGTTGTTTTTCTCGAGTGCATCATCATGGTTTTATAGCCACGGTCTCTTGCAATGTTTTCGGCAAAATTCATCAGCGAAGCGCCAATACCTTTTCCTTGTAAATTGTTCTGCACGGCCATCTGGCGTAAGCGAACAATGTTGCTATCTACATGGGTAAGAAAGCAGCAACCCAGCATTTTCTCTTCTTCAAAAGCTGCAATTAAAATATCGTTCTTTTCTTTTTCTAACTCTTCCTGTGTAAAATTGAGCCCAAGAGGTTTCCGCAGTATCTCGTACCTAAGATTCACCATCTGCCTGTGTTCGGCTGTTCCGTAGTCGATTTGTTTTAGTGCCATAAGTAAGTTTAAGCAGGGGAAAACAAGTTACATTTTTTTATCTAAAAACAAACAGTTGTACTAAAAACAAACAAACCATCATCGTTTAAAAGGGGAGTTTTTAGGCAACACAAAAAAACACGTTGGAACAGATTGATAATGATAGATTTAACACATTTTTGAAGGAACGCTTGTGAATTGGTTAAAAACTCTATTTTTGCAACCTGTAACCAAATTATTACGACAATGTCAGACATCGCAGCAAGAGTAAAAAAAATCATCGTCGACAAGTTAGGTGTTGAAGAATCAGAAGTAAATCCTGAAGCTTCTTTTACCAATGATCTCGGAGCTGATTCATTAGACACAGTTGAACTGATCATGGAATTCGAGAAAGAGTTCAACATCTCTATTCCCGATGAGCAAGCTGAAACCATCACTACTGTTGGTCAGGCAGTAACTTATTTAGAAGAACACGCTAAGTAATTTATCACTGAACCTTTTCAGTGTAATTCATTTTTTCCCCAGGCAACTTACTTATGGATCTTAAAAGAGTAGTAGTTACCGGAATTGGCGCCCTTACACCATTAGGCAAAACTCTCGATGAATATTGGGAGGGATTGACTAATGGTGTGTCAGGTGCTGATTTCATTAAGCAGTTCGACTGTTCAAAATTCAAAACAAGGTTTGCCTGCGAGGTAAAAGAGTTCGATGCAACAACCTACCTTGATAAAAAGGAAGCAAGAAAAATAGACCGCTTCACCCAGTTTGCATTAGTTGTAAGCGATCAGGCAGTTAAAGATGCCGGCATCAGCAAAGACAATGTTGATGTGGATCGTGTGGGTGTGATCTTCGCCAGCGGTATAGGTGGTTTAATCACCTTCCAGGAAGAAGTGGTAAACTTTGCTAATGGCGACGGTACTCCACGTTTCAACCCTTTCTTTATCCCGAAAATGATTCTTGATATTGCTGCAGGGCAAATATCAATGCGTCATGGTTTTCGTGGTCCAAACTTCGCTGTAGTTTCGGCATGTGCTTCATCAACAAATGCAATTATTGATGCCTATGATAATATTCGCCTGGGTAAGGCAGATATTATTCTTACCGGCGGTAGTGAAGCGGTTGTAAGTGCTGCAGGTGTTGGTGGATTTAATGCCATGAAAGCACTGAGCGAACGTAACGATGATCCGGCAACTGCAAGCCGACCATTCGACAAAGACCGTGATGGTTTTGTAATGGGCGAAGGCGCAGGTATGCTGGTGCTCGAAAGCCTTGAACATGCGTTAAAGCGTGGCGCTAAAATTTATTGCGAAATTGCAGGTGGCGGCGCTACTGCCGACGCACACCATATTACTGCCCCCCATCCTGAGGGGTTAGGTGCGAAAAATGTAATGACTGCTGCTTTAAAAGACGCAGGATTGCAAGCTTCGGATATCGATTACATAAACGTTCACGGAACATCTACACCGCTTGGTGATATTGCAGAAACCAAAGCCATTATGAGCGTTTTTGGTGAGCATGCATACAATCTCAACATCAGTTCAACCAAATCAATGACAGGCCACTGCCTAGGTGCTGCCGGTGCGTTGGAGGCAATTGCATGTGTAATGAGTGTTGTACACGATATTGTTCCGCCAACAATCAATCACTTTACAGATGATCCCGAACTGGATCCAAAATTAAATTTCACGTTCAATAAAGCACAGAAGCGTACTGTTCGTGCAGCATTGAGCAATACGTTTGGATTTGGTGGACATAATGCCTCGGTGATTGTAAAGAAATATTCCTGATTTCCTTAGATTTGTTGCAACATCGGCCATAAAACTGTTTGTTTTTGGTGAATGATGTATATTTCAATCTATGGTGCGGAATTTCGTCCGGCAAATATTACCAGCTAAGAATAAGTTTGAAAGTAACCTGCGCAATATTTTAGGTTACAATCCCGGCGACGTTAAACTTTACAAAACCGCCCTCAGTCATCGTTCCATTAAAGAAGGAAGCGATCAGAACAATGAGCGTCTTGAATTTTTAGGCGATGCTGTTTTAAGTGCAGTAGTTGCCGATTATCTCTTTAAAAAATATCCCTACAAAGGCGAAGGTTTTTTAACGGAGATGCGGAGTAAAATGGTAAACCGTGCCACGCTCAATGATATTGCTGTGCGTATGGGTTTGAAAAAAATCACACTTTATAACAAGGGCGATAATTCACTCAAGGTTTCGCAGATATTTGGGAATACACTTGAAGCTTTACTCGGAGCTATTTATCTCGATCTTGGCTATAAAAAAACACAACGCTGGATTGTTAAGAATGTAATTATTCCCTACCTGTTTATGGAAGACCTGGAGGCGCTTGAAATAAATCACAAGAACAAACTCTATGGATGGGCCAATAAAAATGGCAAGAGCCTGGAGTTTGATACGATTGATGAGCGATTGGAAAACGGCCGTCGTTTGTTTACCATCGGTGCAGTGGTAGACGGTGAAGTTGTGGCAGAAGGAAAAGCCTTTAATAAAAAAGATGCGAGCCAGATAGCAGCACAGGCTGCAGTGGAAAAGCTTGGGATAGTGTAATAAGTTTTTGACTAGAGTTTATTTTTTGAATACGAGATTTATTAAACCTATCGATAAGACATATCTATGAGAAAATATCTTTCAGCTATTTTATTTGCTTTCGTAACTACATCTTTATCTGCACAAATTAAATTTACCATTGTTGGGAAAATTGCTGCAGATACTATAAAGGAAATCTCCATTCAGTATAATGGGGAAAAATCAGTAATACCGGTTTTAAAAAATGGTACATTCTCATTTGAAGGGGATATTAAATCAGACTGTAGTGCAACGATCATATTTAATGAAGATGAAACCGACGTGTTATGGTTGGATAGCGGTAAAATAGAAATGACGATTGAACAACTAGCTGAGGCTGGTACTTCTTCAAAGAAGGTATTTAAAATTACGTCAGTAAAGGGGCCAAAAATTTCTGAGAGTTATTTTAATATCAGCAAAGTAAGAGATGAGCTTTACAAAAGCTTTGATAATGTAAGCGATACCGTAGTGCGGAATTCACCTGTCTATAACCGACTTTTTTTAATGATCGATCAGTTTGTAACAGAACATCCCAAATTAAATTTATCAATTGAGTTCATAAGGCTTTTTGGGTTGAATTTTAGAGAAAAGGAAGTGTTATTGAATAAGCTTGATAAAGGCAGTGAAATGAAGGATATTGAAGTTCTTGCCAGTGATATTGAAAGAGAAAGAAAATTGGCTCCGGGAAATGTAATCGACGACTTTACAATGGCAAAGTCCGATGGGAGTGTATTCCAGCTAAGTAAGGTACAATCGCAATATGTATTATTGGAATTTTGGTCAAGTTGGTGTGCACCTTGCCGGGCAATGCGGCCAAGATTAAGCGGTATGTATAAGAAGTATCATGAAAAAGGATTAGAAATTGTAGGTGTTTCGGTTGACGAGCGCAAAACTGACTGGATCAAGGCCATAGAAAAAGATAATGTGCAGTGGATTGAAGTATCAGATTTAAAGGGGTTTAAAAACAGTTTTGCATATACAACATATAAGATAAATGCTATTCCTTACTGGATTTTAATCGATAAGAATCGGAAAGTAATTCAATCAGGAATTTGGAGTGTACCCGAACAAACCCTTCAAAAGCTTATGCCATAATTAAGCAGGCATTAAAAAAGCTCAACAAAAACTGTTGAGCTTTTTTAATGCAGAGAGGAAGGGATTCGAACCCTCGATGCAGTTTCCCGCATACACACTTTCCAGGCGTGCTCCTTCAACCACTCGGACACCTCTCTTTTTTGTGGGCAGCAAAAATACATTTATCACTTTGAGCTGCCGAATAATTTTTCAGCATTCATTGTAGTTTTTGCTGCAATTTCTTCAACCGGCAGCTTCATAATCTCGGCCATCTTTTCAACAATATATTTTAGATAAGAAGGTTCGTTTCGTTTGCCCCGAAACGGAACAGGCGAAAGGTAAGGTGCATCTGTTTCCACAACCAGAAATTCCAAGGGAATGTTTGGCAATACTTCAGCTAATCCCGATTTCTTATAGGTAACAACGCCCCCGATACCCATCAAAAAACCGAGATCTATAATTTGTTTTGCTTCTTCAACAGATCCGCCAAAGCAATGAAAGATGCCCCGAAGCTTTCCGTTTTGATGTTCCTTTACAATAGCAATACAATCCTGCATTGAATCCCGGCTATGAATAACGATCGGCAAATTCAACTCCAACGCCCAATTGATCTGTTGACGAAAAGCATCTTTCTGCTGAGGAACAAAACTTTTATCCCAATAGTAATCCAGACCAATTTCTCCAACTGCCGCAAAAGAGTGTTTTTGGAGCCAATCCTGTACAAGTTTTAGCTCATCGGCTGCATTCTCTTTTACATAACAGGGATGAAGCCCCATCATGGGTATGCAGCTATCAGGGTATTTTTCCGCAAGAGCAAGCAAATCGGCAATTGAAGTACTGTCTACATTTGGTAAATAGAACTTTGTTACCGCTTCGGAAGCTGCTTTTTGCAGAACTTCTTCAATGTCAGCCTTAAATTCTTCAAGATAAAGGTGGGTATGCGTATCAATAATGGTCATAAACTGCAAAAATAAGCCCTTCGGCGCAGGTACTTTCCTTGTATTTGAAGCGTTATAAATGGCGTAATTTGAATTTATTTTAACATGCTTTAAACCAATATTACCGTTCGGGGTCTTTGTATAGTTCAGTTTTTAGACATTAACCAATAAACAAAAGCGTATATCATGAAAACAACTCTCATTACAAAAAGCACATTAGCAGTTTTGCTACTCGGTGCACTCACATTCACAGCCTGTAAAAAGGAAGCAAGTAAATCTGCTGAGGAAGAGCAGGCAACTATTGAAAGTACCGAAAGCAACAGCGAAGCCGACGCTGCATACGACGATGTATTTAATAACACAATGGGTATTGGTGCCGAAGCAAATGGCGAATCATTAGGTATTACTGGTGGTGTAGGCGTTTTCGGACGTGTGGAAGGCGGAAGCTACTCCGGACGTGTAGACAGCAACCGTTGCTTTACGGTAACTGTAACTCCCTTAACAATTGGCGTTTTCCCGAAAACAGTTGTGATTAATTTTGGTGATGGCTGTAAAGGAAAAGACGGCAAAATACGTAAAGGAAAAATCATTACTGTATTTACAGGCCCAATGCATATTCCCGGAAGCAAAGCCACAACAACATTCGAAAATCATAAGATCGATAGTGTGAAAGTGGAAGGCAAACACGAAGTAACCAATAACAGCACAAGTAACAACCGCATTTTTACAGCAAAGGTTATTGAAGGTAAACTTACCTGGGATAGTGGCCGTTGGGTTAAATGGACGAGTGTACGCACAGTAGCACAAATTGAAGGCAATGGTACTCCATTATGGCCTTTAGATGATATTTTCTCAATCACCGGTGGTGGCCGTGGCGAAAACAGCCGTGGCAAAACATGGGGTCATGAAACGCTTGAACCGCTCATTAAAAAATTCACTTGTAACTGGATTTCGAAGGGCGTTCTTCGAATCAGATATAACGATATAAACGGAGTACTCAACTTCGGTGATGGCCGTTGCGACAACAAAGCGGAGCTTACCATTAATGGAAATGTGAGAATCATTACGCTCCCTTAAGAAAAAACACTTGCATCTGATAAAAGAAATTGTACCTTAGCAAAAGTTTTCATAGGGTACGGATTAAAAACGGGCCAGGGTTTCCACCCCGGCCCTCCTTTTTTAACTCATTCTCAAGGAATTACTTCAAACCGATACCCCTTATCCGCATAAAATTTCAAGGTCTCTGGCAATGCATATCTAAGGTTTGGGAAAGCTTTGTCACTATCATGAAATACTACAATGCTCCCGGGTTTTGCATTGTTCTTTACAAATTGGAAACATTTTTGTGGGCTGTTTTTCTCGTCAAAGTCGGCACTTAAAACACTCCACATAATAACTTTAAATGGAGGGTTCGATTCCTGCAATACTTTAGCCTGAAAAGCTTTGATTTTTCCATAAGGCGGACGAAACAAATCCGAATCAATCCACTTCGCTGCTTCTTTTATATTATTCAACCACACTTCATCTTTTGTATGAAAGCCATTGAGATGATCGTGTGTATGATTACCGATGCGATGTCCTTCAATAAAAAGTTGTTTATATAGCTCCGGTTCCTGTTGTACGTTATTACCAATACAAAAGAAAGTTGCTTTTGCATTATACTTTTTTAATTCAGCCAATACAAACGGAGTTGCAATAGCATTAGGTCCATCATCGAACGTGAGGTAAAGAATTTTTTCTTTTGTTGGAATACGCCACGTAAGCTTCGAAGGAAACAACATGCGTAACCACCACGGAGTTGTTGTAATGTATAGCATAAGTTGAAGTTAATACACAAGTGAACTGAGCTGTATAAATTTTATAGTAATTAACAGGAAACTAAAAAGATGCACTTGAAAAACCTGTAACCTGTATTAATACAGCTTTGTAAAAAAAGCGCTTTCCTCTTTTTGAAAGAAAGGCAGGTTGTGTTTGTGGCATAAATAATTCGTTTGCATAAGCCGTTTCTTTACCATGCTCAATTGATGCTTTTGTTCCGGTAAGAATTGCTTCAGTGCTGTATTTCTCCAACAAACCAGGCAGGGTTTGATAAAATAATGATGTACTGATGAATACATCGGCGCCAAGTATTTTATTGCCTGTTGATGCAATGATGCCAACAATGCTGCTGTCTTTACGACGCAGCTCCTGTAAAAAGTAACGGCTGTATTGATTGGTAGTGTCGGCAATTTTTTTATTGTTGAGCAATGCAGCATACGATGATGATGCCGTTTGATTGTTTTGTTTTAGCAGACGTCGTATTTCATCCCAAACCTTTGTTTGATTATGAGCAGTATCAATTATTGCCTGCAGACCACTGCCGGTAGTACCCCGATAAATAAACTTTTTCTCCCTTTCACTCCAGCGATTTTCTTCAATGCAGAATACAGGCACAAGATGTTCTTTGCCTGCAGCAAGTACAGTATCTCTTGCAAATACACGATCCTGTCTGCCTCCCATTACAATTTCACCGCTTTTAATAATAAGATCTTTGCCACTTTTATTTTCGATCAGAAGCACATTGATGTTATCGATCATGTAGTCGCCCCGTTCTTTCAGTTTTACTGTTCCGTTTGCCATGCCTGCTTTTAAGCTAACGGATACCGGTGTATTGTAAGCGCTGTCGCTTCCTGTATCAATCCTTTTAATGGGGATGAGTTTAAGATTACGATAAACGATCGCACTATCGTATTCAATTATAAGCGATGGAATCTGAAATTCTGTTTGCGCATGTGCAATTGTTGTAAAAAACAGTAACAGCAGAAAATAGAGTTGTTTCATCATTTATAAACATGAAGATAAAGAAAGCGCTTGCTTTCGGGGTTTGCTATTTTACACTTTATCTTTGCCGCATGAGTGTACGAGTACGTTTTGCCCCGAGTCCAACGGGAGGTTTACATTTAGGCGGTGTACGCACCGTATTGTATAATTATTTATTTGCAAAGCATCATGGGGGCGAGTTTGTGTTGCGTATTGAAGATACCGATCAAACACGTTTTGTGCCCGGCGCAGAAGATTATATTTTCAACTGTTTAAAATGGTGCGGGCTACAGCCCGATGAAAGCCCGGTGCATGGTGGTCCTTATGGTCCTTACCGCCAGAGCGAGCGTAAAGAAATGTATCGGCAGTATGCAGAAAAATTGGTAGCAGAGGGTTATGCGTATTATGCCTTCGATACGAAAGAAGAGCTGGAACAAATGCGTGAAGAAAATAAAACCGAAGAGAACCCTTCACCACAATACGATCATCGGGTGCGTTTAAAAATGCGTAACAGTTTAGCACTTACAGAACCCGAAGTAAAAGCATTGCTCGCTGCAAATACAGCACATGTGGTGCGTATTAAAATGCCGCAGAACGATGTGGTGAGCTTTACCGATATGATCCGTGGGGAAGTGAATTTTCAAACCGGGTTAGTAGATGATAAAGTTTTATTAAAGGCTGATGGCATGCCTACCTATCATTTAGCAGTTGTGGTGGATGATTATTTAATGAAAATCACACATGCATTTCGTGGCGAAGAATGGTTGCCCAGCGCACCGGTGCATTTATTGTTATGGAAATATTTGGGATGGGAAAGTTCGATGCCGCAATGGGCACATTTGCCACTAATACTTGGCCCGAGCGGCAAGCTGAGTAAGCGTGATGGTGCTAAATATGGTTTTCCGGTTTTTGCAATGAACTGGACCGACCCGAAAACAAATGAATTAACCGAAGGCTTTTTTGAAAGAGGATTTTTACCGGAAGCATTTGTAAACTTATTAGCAGTACTTGGCTGGAACGATGGTACAGAAAAAGAACTGTACAGCATGGACGAGCTCATTGCCAACTTTGATATAAACCGTGTACACAGTGCAGGTGCAAAATTCGATTATGAAAAAGCAAAATGGTTTAACCAGGAATGGATCAAACAATTATCTGCAGAACAGTTGCGTGTACAGGTTGAAGGTTATTTTTTAAGTGCAGGCATTGCTGTTGATGATATAGCGAAGCTGGACAAGGTAATTGAATTGGTTAAAGACCGCTGTACACTGTTGCCCGATTTTGTACAACAGGCAGGCTTCTTTTTTAAAGCGCCGGAAACATTGGAACTGGATGCTGTAAAACCAAAGTGGAGCGATGATAAGAAACAGTTTTTTGTTGAGTATGTGGATGTGTTGAAGTCGGTAGGAAACTGGGAAGTAGCTGCAATTGAAAATGCATTTAAAGAATTAGCTGCGGCCAAAGCAATTAAGCCCGGCGAATTGCAATTGCCGATGCGTATAATGCTGGTTGGTGGCAAGTTTGGTCCGGCAGTATTTCAAATAGCAGAGATCATTGGCAAAGAAGAAACAATAAAACGAGTGGAATATGCATTGAGTTTGTTGTAATCACTCATCAACGATTATAAAAAAACGGGAGGCAATTGCCTCCCGTTTTTTTATTCTTCCGGTTTTGCAAACCAGCTTCGGTAAAATCGTTTAAAAACAGGTTGCAGTAAAATAAGAAACAGCAGGATGCTGCCGATTTCGGTAATTAACTCAACAGTATTCTTTGTTTCGAGATAGCCGGGTGGATAATTCAAATCGTGTCGATAGAGTTTGTCCTGTCCTTCGTAATACAACTGTACAGCTATAATGGGTACAAGGAATGTGCAAAATGTAACAATGTTTAGCGCTATACCTGTTATGCTGCTTCGGATGGATTTGCTGTTTCCTGCCAATGCAATGGCAAAGAAAATAATATAGTAGGTAAGGCAGAATATATATATACTTTCAATGTTGCTGTTATGCGAAAAAGCAAGTAACAATGCCGTTAATATAAGCAGTACAATACAAGTTAATATTGAAAGGAGGAAAGCTTTAACTGTACTGTGCCGAAATATAAATACAAGCAATGCAAAAATGAACGAAAGGTAAAACCATACCCTGAAGCGTGACTCGTTTTCTGTATACCAGCGATATTTTTTTTCAATCAAATTGCCAAGCCCGTTATTGGCGCTGTATAAATTGTAGCGTTTGTTAATTACGTCGTAGTAGGTTTCGTTAGGCTGGACGGTATATATATCAGTTTCGCTGTAGTAATAGGAATATGTACTGTAACTATATTTTTTAAGCAGTGTTCTCAATTCTTTTTCAACGGCAGTTTTGTTTACCGGTTTAAAATTTTTGATGAGTTCTTTAAATAAAACGGTATCAGATTTGACTTTTGTTTTGGCATACAAATCACCTCTGTACTGATCTCGTAAATATGTGTATTTAGGGCAAGAAAAGAAATGGTATAAACTATCGTTTTCACGAACAACACTATCTTTTTCTAATAATTTGTTACGCAGCTCCGCTGTATCAATATATTTAGTCTTGCCGTCATCAATATACGCATCATCATCTTGCCGGTATAAAACCCGCTGACTAACTGAATCTCTTACGATATAACTTTCTTTTGCCCAATTATGATTTAATGAATCGTATTCAAGCTGATTAATTTTTATGTTGATGGCATTTATGTCATTCACAACTTCTTCATTACTAAAAGCAGCATTGGCTCTTGCCGATTCAATAGCAGTTGGAATATATGCTGGTGCAACAAGTAAGCCTGCCACTGCAAAAAACAACAGAAAGTTTTTAACAGCGTCCAGTTTTCCATTATCGCCAAAACGTTTAAACACATTAAAGCGAAGCAGATAAATGATCCACACGATCAATCCGAGAAACGAAAGAACGCCGGTTAAGGTTGTCCATACAAAACTGTTGCTGTCGGCCAACGGATTATCAGGAACAACAAAACAAAGCAGTGCAAGTACAATTGAAAATAAGAATGAAAACCACGCAACTAAATGGGCACGTGCAGTCCAGATAACAGGTTTATGCAATAGCAAATACCGATCGAGTTGATTGATGAACGGAAGTGTAAGCGGTCGTTTTGAAGCCATAGGAGTATGTTTAGAAAAAACGTTTTGTAGAATGAGTAATATCACGGAAGTATGTAACAGGCAGATTATTTGTAATAAGCGAGCCGATCAGCTGTTGTGCATCAGCAGCGGTGGTGCTGATGGTGTAAAAGCCGCCGTTGAAATGAATCGTTGCTTCAATAGCATTTAATGCAGCTGCAATTTCCTCTCTTGATGCAGTTGTTTCAATTTCAATAATGGTACGTTCGGGCTTATAGTCTGCTTCTGTTGTATGATGGTTGATGCAGGTTCCGTTTTTGATCATCAGCACAGTGTCTGCAACTTTTTCAACTTCGTGCAACTGTTGCGAACTCAACACAATTCCCATTGGATGATTGGTCCAGGCTGTCATGTATTTTAAATCGGTAAGGATGGTTTGCTGTGCTTTAATATCAAGATTGGCCAGCGGTTCATCTAATATCAGCAGCTGAGGTTTTTGCAATAAAATTCTTGCCAGTTCAAAACGTGTACGGTAGCCACTGCTTATCTGGTTCCAGTTAAGCGATGCATAACTGCTGAGGTTTAGGCGTTCCAGCATAAACTCAACCATCGCTTCGTTTGTGTAACCGTGCATGCCTGCAATCGATGCGCTGAAATGCAGGTTGTCTTTCAACATACCATACCAACGTGGAATGCGTTGTGGAATAAAGGCCACGTAACTCTTAATGGCATAATAATCGGGCGACTGAAGTAAGGAGTAATTTATTGATCCGCTGTCGGGCAACAGTTGCCCGGATAAGCATCGAAGCAATGTTGTTTTGCCGTTACCGTTTTCGCCAACAACACCAAGAATGTTTCCACTCGCAATTTGAACACTGATGGGGTTTAGTTTAAACACACCCCTGTTGTATTGCTTGGAAATATTAACTGCCTGTAATAAAGACGTGGTTGTTGATGTGGTGTTTTTTAAAAGAGCAGTTGCTTTTGCAAGCAATTCTTCCGCTGTTGAAAAGAAGGCAGCTATTGGCTCAGCAGCATCTGCTTTGTACAGATTGCTGTTCCATGCTTTGCTGAAAGCGGTTGCTTCTTTCATTAACGAAAGATCGCCGCTGTCGTAACTGAGGTCGAGCAAACGGCGAACTGCAAGCGCATAATCTTTGTGCCGCAGGTGTTCAGGAATTTCGAGTTGTATGTGTTGCTGCATATGGGGTTATTATCGGTTAGTAAGATAGCTGCTTTCGGTAAATATCAAATACCATCTAACCACAAATCAATTAAAGTTTCGTTAATGCAATTTGTTTAAGAGTTTGGGTTAATACGGGCTTAAGGCTTATCTTAAAGTTATGGCTACAAAAAAACAAGCAACCTTATTGATCCTGGTTTTGGCTATTATCAAATTTGCATTGCCCTTTTTTCTACAGCATCCTGTTTACGAACTACACAGAGATGAGTTCCTTTATCTTGAACAAGGCAAGCATCTGGCATGGGGTTATATGGAAGTACCGCCCATGTTATCGTGGCTGTCGTATTTAACTCATTTATTTGGCGACAGTTTCTTTTGGGTAAAATTCTGGCCCTCAATTTTTGGAGCATTCACACTCATCATTACCTGTGCAATGGTATTAGAGATGGGTGGCAAATTGTTTGCAGTATTTATTGCAGGCTTATGTATCATGTTCACCGCTTACCTGCGTTTGCATTTTTTATTCCAGGCAAATTTTCTCGAGGTTTTCTGGTGGGCATTGAGTGCTTACTTCATTATACGTTACATAAATTCAAACCAGGTAAAATATCTCTATGGGATCGGCCTTGCATTTGGTTGCGCATGGCTCAGTAAAAACTCAGTTTCATTTTTCATTATCGGATTTGCAGTAGCATTAGTACTTACTCAATATCGAACATTGTTGTTGAATAAGCATTTATATGGTGCAGGTGTACTTGCGTTGATCATTGCATTGCCAAATCTCTTATGGCAGTATAATCATAACTGGCCGCTGCTTCATCACATGGAAGAGTTGCGTGAAACACAATTGAAGTTTATCAGTCCGGTTGATTTTTTAATCGGACAGATATTAATGTATTTCACTGCTTTTTTTATTTGGGTGATGGGCTTAATCTGGTTGTTTACTTCCAAAGGCAAACCATACCGCATGCTTGCATGGATATATCTTACGGTAATTGTATTACTGATCGTAAGCAGTGGTAAAAATTATTATTCCATTGGGTTATATCCTATGTTGTTTGCAGCGGGTTCAGTGGCTTTGCAACAATGGACAACAATTAAACTGAAATGGACAAGATGGGTAGCCTCTACAGTTATCCTTTTTCTTGCTGTGTTCACTTTGCCAATGGCGATGCCATTATGGGAACCAGATAAACTTGCAACTTATTATAAAGAGCGTGATGTGGAAGGCACAGGAATGTTGAAATGGGAAGATCAGCAAAATCATTCTTTGCCACAGGACTTTGCTGATTATTTAGGGTGGAAAGAAATAGCTGAAAAGACAGAGAAATTCTATCAATCATTACCACAAGTTACAAAGGACAGTATCGTTATTTATTGCCGGCATTACGGATTGGCAGGTGCATTGAAGTATTATGGAAAAGATGAAGTATTTAAATTGAAAGTGATCAGCGATAATGGTTCGTTTCTGCATTGGATACCCAATGATTTTGGCTTTAAACATTTGCTTTTTGTGGGGCGGCGTATGCCCGCTGCTGATGATGAAGTATTTCAGCATTTTAAAAAAGTTACCATTATAGATTCTGTTACCTACAAGCATTCCCGTCAATTGGGTGATAAAGTGATCTTTTTTGAACAGGCCGATTCGCTTGCATCAAAGCTTGCAGCCGAAGGATTGAAGCAAATGAAACAGGAGTTCAGTCGCAAGAAGTTATAATTACAGTCGTTAGTTGATATTGCCTATTTTCGCAACATAAGTTTGCTGTATGAACAGACCCGTTAGAGTTCTTGTTGCTAAAGTTGGATTGGATGGCCACGATCGTGGTGCCAAAGTAATTGCTACTGCTTTGCGTGATGCCGGTATGGAAGTGATTTACACCGGGCTTCGGCAAACACCTGAAATGGTGGTGAACGCAGCAATGCAGGAAGATGTGGATGCAATTGGCGTAAGCATTTTAAGTGGTGCACACATGACTGTTTTTCCAAGACTTTTACAACTGATGAAAGAAAAGCAAATGAATGATGTATTGCTTACAGGTGGCGGCATCATCCCCGATGAAGATGTGGATGCATTAACAAAAATGGGTGTGGGCAAATTGTTTTTGCCCGGCACCAACACACAGGCTATAGCAACGTATATTAAAGAATGGGTTTCGCAACACCGCAGTTTCTGATTACTATTTCTCTAAACCGATTTTATGAGCTATCAAACATTACTCACATCTTTAGAAGATGGAATTTTTATCATTACCATCAATCGTCCCGATAAATTAAATGCACTCAACAAAACAGTGATCGAAGAATTGTCTGCAGCAGTTGATGAAGTGTACAGTAATGCTGCAATTAAAACCGCTGTTATTACAGGAGCAGGGCCAAAAGCATTTGTTGCCGGGGCCGATATTTCTGAGTTTCTTTCGTTAGATGCAAGTGGTGGAGAAGCGCTTGCTGGAAAAGGACAGGAGCAGGTATTCAATAAAATTGAGCGATCGCCCAAGCCGATTATTGCAGCAGTAAATGGTTTTGCATTGGGAGGCGGTTGCGAGTTAGCAATGAGTTGTCATTTCAGATTAGCAAGCGACAATGCAAAGTTTGGTCAGCCGGAAGTAAATCTTGGATTAATACCCGGTTATGGTGGCACACAACGGTTGGTTCAACTGATTGGTAAAGGCAAGGCAACAGAGTTGATGATGACGGCTGCAATGATTGATGCAAACGAAGCAAAACAGCTTGGCCTTGTAAATTATGTTACAACAGCAGATGCGTTGTTGTTAAAAGCAAAAGAGCTGCTAACAACTATTATGAGTAAGGGGCCAAATGCCATTGCGAAAGTGATTGCTGCTGTTAATGCATATTTCGATCATTCGCAAAACGGGTTTGCTGCAGAAATAAAACTTTTTGGCGAATGTTTTGGTACGGAGGAGATGAAAGAAGGAGTTGCTGCATTTTTGGAGAAGCGGAAAGCAGAGTTCGATAAATAGTCTATCTTTAAGACGTAATGATAACAAACTGCTTATGAAAAAATCTATCTTTTTATTCATTTTTACGGCTTTTACTTTTTGCGCATTTTCACAAAAAGTAAAATATTACACGGTACAACCGGGTGAAAACATTTTAGATATAATTCCCAAATCTGAAATGTATGAGTATCCGGCATTCGAATCGGGAGTTGTTTATTTCAAAAACGGAAAACGATCTGCATCTAAGTTGAATTATAATTTTGTTTACGAAGAGATTCTTTATATTTCAACAACAAATGATACACTTACAATTGCAAATCCGGAAGAAGTAAAGTATGTATCAATAGGTAAAGACGAATATTACTACGCAACAAACCGGTTTGTTAAGCTTGATACTATAATTGGTGATGTAAAACTTGGAATAGCAGGCTTTTTTGCTACTGTAAGTAAAAGGCGAATTGGTGCTTACGGAACAACTACAGACGGGGGGTCGGAGTCATACGGATCTTATGTTGTGCCTAATAATGCAAAACTCGAGCTTATTCCTAATGTTGTCACAACTGTAGCATACAGTAAGGCATTGTTCATAGGAAACCGATTCAATCAATTTATCCCTGTGAATAAAAAGAATATTTTTTCTTTTTATCCAGAAAAGGAAGAGAAGTTGAAACTGTATTTAAAAGACCATAAGGTGAATTTTGCGGAGTATGCGGATATCGTTTCATTGGTGAAACATATGAATACAGACAGTTAGGTCAATACCCCATTTATATTATTAACTAGCTGCTATGTCTAAGTTTTTTCTTACAGCAATCCTTATCACTGCATTTGTAACTTCAAACGCACAGGAAATTAAATATTACACTGTTCGTCCGGGTGAAAATATTTTCGACAAAGTACCTGCTGAAGAAATATATGCTTACGATCAATTTGAGCAGGGGATCGTTGTGTTTAAAAGTGGCGAGAAATCGGCTGCAATGATGAATTATCATTTTTTTTACGAGGAGATGCTTTTCATTAATGGCAGTAAGGACACTTTGGCACTGCTTAACCTGGGAGAAGTGGATTGTATTTACATCAAAGGCGATCAATACTTTTATGCTAAAGATCGTTTTGTGAAAATGGATACTACTGTAAACGACATAAAACTTGCTAATGCCGGTTTTTTTACAACAGTAGCTATGAAAAAACTTGGAGCCTACGGTACAGCAACTGATGGCTCCATGAATCAATATGTGGGTTTTACTGCTCCCAATGGAAGAAAGGTTGACCTTACTCCAAATACAGTTACAACTTACTCATTTCGTAAAACACTTTTTATTGCTGATAAGTTTAACAGGTTTGTTCCTGTAAACAAGAAAAATATCTACAATTTATATCCCGAAAAGCAGGCTCAGTTAAAAACGTATTTGCAAAACAATGAAGTAGACTTTTTTTCAAGGAAGGATATTGTTGCATTACTTGTTTATATGAGTAAATAAGGGTGCTTAATTTTCGATATTGTGTTCAGGTATCAAGTACGCCTCTATCTCAGCAATCTTCGTTGCTCCTTTTTGTTCAAGTATTGTTAACTCAATTGTACTGATGTCAATTGCAGGAAATGTGAGTATCCTTTTTCTGCCGATAGTCGAACCTTTTATTTCTTTGATCAGCTTATCGTTCTTATCAAACAATAGCAATTTGAATGCTGCACATTGCTGACCATTGTGCAAATCTTCACGCAACACAATGCAGTTGATTCTTTTGTTTTCTTTCAGCTCTGAACCTGCTGCATGTATTTCTGTTACTTTCATTGTTACTGCAGTTGCAACTTTACCATCTGTTAAAACAGGAACTTTCTTTAAGATACCCGACTGCAGATAATAGCTTGAAGTGTTTAGTAACAGGTTTGTTTTAAACGATTGCTCTCTAAGTTTTCGAAAACCAACCAGAGCAGCTGAATCATTTGCATGAAATTTTCCTCGTCTGTCGGGCGGAACATTCAATAATAATGTTGCACCACGGCCAACAGACTTTAAATACAATTGAAATAATTCTTCAGGCGATTTTACCTTACTGTCTTCTTCTGCATGGTAAAACCAACCTGGCCGAATACTTACATCACACTCTGCAGGTATCCAGTGCTTGCCGTACTTATTGCCAATGTTTAATGTGTCGGTTGAAGGTGCACCAAGTCCGGGAGTGAATCCTTCAATATTTAATGTATTCCAGTTTGTAGTTCCTGCAATTCCTTTTTCGTTACCAACCCAACGAATATCCGGGCCAACATCGCTGAACACAACAGTTGTTGGTGAAAGTTTACGAACCGTTTCTTTAAAACGTTTCCAATCATACACTTGCTTTTTACCACTAGGTCCTTCGCCATTTGCACCATCCCACCACAACTCTGTAATAGGGCCATAATTGGTGAACAATTCTTTCATCATATTCACAAATACATCATTGTATTTTTCTGTTCCATAATCGGGGTGGTTACGATCCCACGGCGAAATGTACACACCGAAATTCAACCCAAACTCTTTGCAGGCTTTCGATAATTCTTTCAATACATCGCCTTTCCCATTTTTCCATTTACTTTCCCGAACGGTATGTTTTGAATATTTGCTTGGCCACAAACAAAAACCATCATGGTGTTTAGCGGTGATGATGATACCTGTTGCACCAGCCTGTTTTGCTATCCGGCACCATTGCCTGCAATCAAGTTCTGTTGGATTAAAAATGTCTTCCGGTTCATCGCCATGTCCCCATTCCTTATCGGTAAACGTATTAGGTCCGAAATGCGCAAACAGGTAGTACTCTGTATTATGCCATTTCAATTGTTGTGGCGTGGGTACAGGCACGGTAATTTGAGCGAAGCAATTGGCGGCAAGGCTAACGCAAACGAATGCGCAAAAAATGATCTTTCTCATATGAATTGAAAACTCAAATTACAAAAAGCAACTCAGTTAACACCTACCTTTGCGGCACTTCTGACAAATGCAGCCATCTGTGCTTGCCAGGCAGTTCTTCTTTTTGTAATCAATTCACATCAATAACCGCTCTTAGCTTACAGCTATTAGCTCAAAGCTTGTTTTATGACTTACAGGATTGAAAAAGATACCATGGGCGAAGTAAAAGTGCCTGCTCATGCGTACTATGGTGCACAAACTCAACGCAGCATCGACAACTTTAAAATTGCACAGGACATTAACCGCATGCCAAAAGAAATTATCTGTGCATTTGCTTACCTGAAACATGCTGCAGCATTAACCAATAATGAAGCCGGTGTATTGCCAAAGAAAAAAGCTGTACTAATTGGTAAAGTGTGTAAAGAAATTTTAGAAGGTAAACTTGATGATTTTTTTCCTTTGGTTGTTTGGCAAACCGGTAGTGGTACGCAAAGCAATATGAACGTGAATGAAGTAGTTGCTTATCGGGGACATGTGTTGAACGGTGGGAAACTGGAAGACAAAGAAAAATATCTGCATCCAAACGATGATGTAAACAAAAGCCAGAGCAGTAACGATACATTCCCGACTGCAATGCATATTGCAGCCTATAAAATTCTGATCGAAACAACAATTCCCGGAATTGAAAAACTTCGCAACACACTCGATAAAAAAGCAAAAGCTTATAAAAAAGTAGTGAAGATTGGTCGTACGCATTTTATGGATGCTACCCCGCTTACATTGGGCCAGGAATTCAGTGGTTATGTTTCGCAGTTAGATCATGGTTTGAAAGCGATCAAAAACACGTTAGCGCATTTGAGCGAACTGGCATTAGGTGGTACAGCCGTTGGTACAGGCATCAACACTCCTCCGAATTACGATGTAAATGTTGCAAAGCATATTGCAAAGCTTACCAAGCTTCCGTTTAAAACAGCAGATAATAAGTTTGAGGCATTGGCTGCACACGATGCAATTGTGGAAGCACATGGTGCACTGAAAACTGTTGCGGTAAGTTTAATGAAGATCGCTAACGACATCCGTATGCTCAGCAGTGGTCCACGAAGCGGTATTGGCGAAATTTTTATTCCTGATAACGAACCGGGTTCTTCAATTATGCCGGGTAAAGTAAACCCAACACAGTGCGAAGCATTAACCATGATTGCTGCACAGGTAATGGGTAATGATGTTGCTATTAATATTGGCGGATCGATGGGGCATTTTGAATTGAATGTGTTTAAACCGGTAATGATCTACAACTTCCTGCACAGTGCAAGATTAATTGGCGATGGTTGTGTAAGCTTTAATGATAAGTGTGCAGTTGGTATTGAACCAATTGAAGCAAACATTAAAAAGCACGTTGAAAATTCGTTGATGCTTGTTACATCGCTTAACACCAAGATCGGTTATTACAAAGCAGCCGAAATTGCACAGAAAGCACATAAGCAAGGAACAACATTGAAAGAGATGGCAGTGAAACTTGGTTATGTTACTCCCGAACAGTTTGATGAGTGGGTAGTTCCTGCAAACATGGTTGGTAAAATCTAAGTTGCATTTATATAAAATAAAAAAGGAGAAGCTTGCTTCTCCTTTTTTATTTATTCGTAATTGCAATAATAGTCGGGATCGGAAATGATTTCTTCTGCCACAATAGCTTTTTTCAAAACCGGTGGTTGACCGCCAAAAAACAGCTGATACAACTTAGAAGAATTGCTCACTATTTCCTCCCGAAGAATATACAATCCGTTATCGGTTGGCAATACATTTTTTTCTGCAGAAAACACATCAGAAAGAAAAGAGGCCGGAATAAATAGTTTTTGCATAACAAAGGTTTTCAGATTAAGAACGAAAAAATCCCGGTGCAGGTTTGCCCGGGATTTCGTTTTAACAGTAGTTTATTGTTTTATAAGCTTTGTTTTTTGGTTGATGTTTTTACCAACAACATCGAGGTAGTATAACCCGGATGGCAAACTGCTTACATTCAGATCAAGTGTGTTTCTGCCTTTTGTTAACAGAATGTTTTTACTCATTACTGTACGGCCCGTATTATCGGTAACACGCAGTTGTACAGTTTCTTCCGCAGCACTCATTACAAGTACGGTTGCATTATTAACAACGGGGTTTGGTTGTACAGTTACAAAGGCACGTGTATATGCTTCGAACGATACAGGTACTACATTTGTGTATTTGGCACTACCATCTTTATCAGTAATTTTTATACGATAATAAACTGTTGCTGCAATAGCTGCTGCATTAGCATCCGTAAACAAGTAGTTTATTTTTTCATTGGCTGTACCTCTTGCCTCAACTGAACCAATTGCAGTAAAGCTGATGTTGTTGCTGCTTCTCTCAACAATATAACGCTCTACATTTTGCTGCTCTTCGACAGTCCATTGCAATTTAGCAGCATCGCCAGCTCCTGTTGCAGTAAAGCTGATGATGTTTGCAGGCAATGTACTAGAAGTAGACATGAAGTAGAATGTTGAAAACGATCCAATGTCGGCCTGTACTGCATGGCCATATGTACTTTGTGTATAACGACCGGTAATTGTTTGCGATGTTGCTGTTGCAGACATAGAAGAGCCGCATGCATCACTGTTTTTAAATACGCCGATATCATTGATTGATGTTACACCACTACCAACTGTATTGATGAGATCCTGCAGCTCTGTTGCTGTAAGATATAGACGCACACTTACATTACTAGCAGGTTGGTTTTGTACACTGATTGTAATATTCCTGTTAAGATATTTTCCTGAAGATGCAGTTGTACGTGCAGCACCTGAACGAACAAAGAAAGAAGAGGTTACATTACCAAGACTGTTGCCGTTTGCATTTATCTCCGCAACAATATTTCCATCGGGGCCGGTTAATGGTACCCATAGGTTTGTATTAAGGTTTGTAGCGTTAATGGTAACTGAACTTCCCGTTACACAATTGTTAAGCGTACCTGCATCAATAGGAATACTTGTTGGAATAGTGCTTGTACCGCCGGAATGGTTATAACCAACAAATTTATATTTGATAATACAACCCGGGCATGTACTGCTAACAGGAGTTGTGCTTGTTGGTCCCGATGTGCTGCCACTACGGTCAATTGCACCATAGATCGTATAACCATCCGGATCAAATGCTAAATCACGAAACCTGTTTTGTGTATTAAAAATTGCAGAAGTATCGGCACCACCTATTGCTTCAACATCGCTGCCATCTGCAGTTGGTTTCAAACGCATCATATAACCTCTTTTTAACGAAGCAAGAATGAGCGAATTTTTCCAACCGGGAATTTTGTTGTTGGTATATGCTCCCATGCCCGATGGCGCTATTGATGGCCAGCCTGAGTTACTTGGATTGTTGGCATAGAGATATAACACAGTTCCGGAAGTTGAAGTTGATCCGTTTGCTGCATCGAAAAATGAAAAGATAGGAGCTTTAAAATTGGCGATTGTTGTGTTCGCCTCATCTGTTACTAATGGAAGAGACGATACCAATGGATTAGATGAAAACTCATTGCTCCATCCTGCAAATGTTGCTGTGGCTGCTCTTGCGTTATTGTAGTTACCATCTTTGTAACCAACAATACGTGGATGACCGTAATGCTTACCGGCTTCAAGTACATTCAGCTCATCATCACTAAAAGGTCCATGCGATGATCCGAAGAGCATACTGTTCATATAAGCAAGCCCCTGTACATTTCTGTGACCAATACTCCACACAGCACTTTGGCCTGTTACGGGTGCAGTGTTGTTATATGGATTATCATTCGGTATCCATTGATCTAAACCCGATTCGTTATCTGTTTCAAGATTGAAGCGTAATATTTTTCCTTCATACGAATTGGTTAATTCTGATTTGATAGTACGTTCTGAACTGTAAAATTGACCTGCACCCATATCGCCCACAGAATAAAAAAGATAGTCTGTTCCATTTACAGGTGCAATTAAAAGACGTCCGCTGTTATGATCATTACTACCTGTAATCGTATCGCACAAAGCAACCGGATTTTCCAATGCTTTAGTTGTTGTATTATAATCAAAGCGAACAACGAATGTTGTAAACAAATCGCCTTTAACTGCTTCGCCGTTATTCGGGTTTGTTGCTGTACGGTTGCGGAAACCATTTGCAGGACCGGCACCAACAAATGCTCTTACATAAGCTACGTACACATAGTTTTTTGCATTTGATGCAGCTAAAAATTGCGGATGTATTGCAAACCCCATCATGCCGCCTTGAGGCCATGGGTTTTGAGAGCTGCTGAAGGTTCTTCTAAATGATGAAAAACTTCCGGTTTCCGAAAGGTTTAAAATAACTCTCGATTGACCGGTTGAAGGACTCATTTTACGAATGAGATAAGTTTTGTTTTCTGTGATCCACAAAGAATCTTCCTGGTCTTCGTAAGTAATTTCCCAAGGGCTGTCTAAGCCGGCAGCATTGTTGGCTATAACTGTTTCCTGGAAAACTTCATTCATACGTGTTGGGTTAGGTCCCGAAAGCGTTGGCAATGCTGTGTAAGTAACACATATTCCAAATTTCCACTGATTGACTGGGTTGCCCGACACAGTTGACGAAGTGGTAAACACACGAAAATAATATTCTGTTGATCCGTTTAATCCGTTAACGGTTAAACTTGTTCCAGTGCCGGTAGTAACTGCAGATGTACCCAATGATGTACCTGTAAAAGTACCCGAGTTGCAAGCTCCGCCGGAGAACGCTTCTATGTATGTATTGTCGTCAATACCATTTCCTGGCGATGACAAAGTAATTACAACACTGGAAATACCGGAAGGGGTGGTAAACCTGTACCAAACATCTTTTACTGCACCATATGTAGCATGGTTAGGGCTGCCGGTTGCAGAACTGCTTTCGAGTGTTTGGTTACTGGTAACGGTACAGCTTGTACCTGGATTTAGATTACTTGCACCCGTGCATGCATCAGGTTGCGCATAGGATGTTAAATAGAGAACACAAAGTAATAGAGTAACGAAGTTACGTTTCATGGTTTTACTGGAATTATTGGATGCTGTAAAAGTAAAATGGATACACTTACCGGCCAATAGAGCTTTTGCCTCATTTATTGTGGAAATTACCAGTAGGCTTTATCGCAGTTTTACCGTTTAGAATATTTTGTTCCTGAAATTATACTCTTGTAAAAATGAGTCTCTTTCTGCACGAAAGTGAAAGAGAAGTTCATTAATTACGTAAGCGTCTTTACCGTATTTATTCATCTTGTAACAAAGCTGTATCGTTGTTACTTTTATATGTTGATTTCATTCAATGTGTTTTAATCCGATAGCTTATGAATAAATTTTTACGCACAACATTATTGGTTCTTTTTTATACACTTCATGCAGGATGTATTTTATTACATGCACAATCTGTGCAAACAGGTAAAAGTTACATTTCTATTACACGGCCAACAGGTGGCACTATACAGCCCGGCGATGAATTGGAAATACGTGCCGTAATTGCAGTATCAGGCAACTCTGTTTATTTTGCCCGGTACAACGATACGATTCCAACAGGCACAACTTATATAGCCAACTCCATCCGCTTTACAACAAATGAAGGAATGAACTATGGTACGCCATTGCAACCAACAGGATTGCTTACAGACGCAGGAGGAGATGATGAAGCAAGATACAACGCAGGTGTTTTGCGTGTAAACCTTGGAAGCTTAACCAGAAGTGGTGGCGGACAAACTGCAGCTTATAATGCTGTTGCAGCACCTAACGCAATTGATGTGCTTCCGGCCGCATCGGGTTGCCGGATTTACCAAACAGGACGACCCAGTTTTTATGGCGGAACCTGCATTATTATGATTACATACAGAGTTACTGTAAATGCAGCAATTGGAAACACATTTACAATTCCCGGCGGGGCTTTCCGTTATAAAACCGCCAATACTGCAAGTGAAGTAACACTGCCAAGTATTGCCCGTTATCTCAACAGAATGACGGTTATGGTTTCTGATGCATTACCTGTTTGCGATGCAGTTGGTGCCAATTCAATTACAGGTAATGGAGGAAACTTCGGAAGCGGTACTACCCAAAATTTAAATCCAGCACCGGCAGCAGGCACTGTTGTACCGGGTTATCAGTGGCGGGCATTTTCTGCCCCTTCAAACGGACCCAACGACAGTATGTTTACTGTTGCAAATAATACAAGCCCTACTGCAAGTACAAATACAAATCTTGTTTATCCCAACAGTAATCGCTTATTTAATGTGTGGGATATTATAGGCGATCATACAAATGCTGCAAATCCTTTCTTGGGCAATGCTCCAACTACTGCAGGACAAACAGGTGGGTATATGGCTGTGGTAAATGCAGCATATGGCATTAATAATGCAGTACAGCAAACTGTAAGCGGATTGTGTCCCGATACGTACTATGAATTTTCTGCATGGTTCAGAAATATATGCAGGCGCTGCAGTTGCGATACTTCCGGCAAAGGATCAGGAACCTCCGGTTTTAAAAGTTACCTGTTGCCAACCGTACCATCAACAAACGACTCGGCAGGAGTATTACCTAATCTCACTTTCCAGGTTGATGGAGTTGATTATTATACAACAGGCAATCTTGATTACAACGGGCAATGGACAAAAAAAGGATTCTTGTTTAAAACAGGATCATCTCAAACATCAGTTAACATTGTTATCCGTAACAATGCACCGGGTGGAGGCGGAAACGATTGGGTAATGGATGATGTTGCTTTTGCAACCTGTTTACCCGGTCTTAATATGCGGCCATCAAACAATCCAATGTACTGCCAAAACGGACAGGTAGATATGTCTGTTGTTGTACAATCGTTTTACAATAACTATCAATATTACCGATGGGAGCGAAGTAACGATAATGGAAGTTCCTGGCATAACGCACCGCTATCACCAACTACACTCTCGTTTAATTATACATACAACTCTCCTTACTATGTAGATACAGTTGAGTACCCGAGTTTTATTGCAAACCCGGCCAACAACGGGCATCGCTATCGCATACGTGTTGCTACTTCAACTTCCAATCTTTCAAACAACAGCTGTGCTTCGTATAATACAACCGATGTTATTACAGTAGGTGTACATTCAACCTGCGATGTTTTACCTGCAACGTTTATTTTCTTCAATACCAATATTGTTCAAGGCAATGGTTTGCTTAACTGGAAAATTTCAGATGAAGCATTAAATACAATATATAGTATAGAAAGAAGTGCTGATGGGCGTCGCTTTTTTGAAGCAGGCCGAGTAAGTGGAAATAATAGTGCCTTTTACAAGTGGACAGATTCAAGTACTGCTGCGAATAGTAGCGGACGTATATATTACCGGATTAAAATGATTACAGCAGCAGGAAGTAAATACAGCTCGGTGCAACTTGTAAACCGAACAGGTAAAGAACTTGAACTGAAAATACGTAGTAACCCGTTTTATCATCAACTTGTAGCTGAAGTAACAAGCAATAACAGACAAAAAGCGGAAGTACAGCTGATTGATATGGAAGGAAGAGTGCACAGAAAATTGACGCAACAACTTTTTACCGGCGTTAATTATATTATGATTGACGATGCTTATAAACTCCAAAATGCGGTTTATCTGTTACGGATAACCGTTGGCAATACAATTCTGCAAGAGAAAGTAATTCATTGGTAGTTAACGAAAAAGCTCAGGCTTATATGGTTAGAGTAGTTAAAATGCGATTTTGAGTGTGGTGGTTTTTACTGATATATTTAGAGGTTTTACTCTAGGTTAATAAAGGTTGTTTGTTGATTTTTGTAATAGAATACCATTATCCTAATCAACCACCAAGATGAAATTGCACTTGTATCCTATGTTTTTTCGAACGGCAATGCTTGCTTTATTGCTTGCAGCGTATCCCTTTACAATAATTTTTGCTCAAAATGAATGCACGAGCGCTCAGGCACTCGTGTCATCTACAGGCTGTAACAATACCAATATTAACTTAAGTAGCGCTACCGCAAGTTCAGGAATTCCTGCAGGTTGCGAGGCAGCAGGAACTTACAATGATTACTGGTATAGTTTTACTGCTCAAAGTACATCGCATACTATTACATTAAGCAATATCGGAACCCGTATAACTGCTCCTCGTATTCAATTATACAGTGGTAGTTGTGGTTCGCTTACATCTGTTGCGTGTTCTTCTTCACCGCATACATCATTAACACAAACCGGTTTAACAGTTGGTGCAACGTATTATTTACGTATATCACAGTACGGTGCGTTTGGTGGTGCCGGTAATTACAAATTGGATCTTTGTATTACACATCCTATAGCGCCTCCGGCAAATGATGAGTGTGCAAGTTCTGTATTACTTACATCGGGAATAGCCTGTACAAATGTTACGGGCAATTTGTTTTACGCAACTGCCAGCTCCGGCGTTACTACAACATGTGGCTCCGGTTCTTTGTACGATGTTTGGTATCGATTCCAGGCAACAGCAAGTACGCATGCGGTTACACTCAGCAACCGTGGAGCAAGCCTTACAACATCAAATACGTATATACAAGTGTTAAGTGGCTCTTGCGGCACCTATACTTCTTTAGCATGTGGTACAGCTGCAAGCAGGTTAAATGTTACAGGTTTAACAGCCGGTACATTTTATTATGTGCGTGTGTATACAAGTGCAAGCCCAACTGTAATTCCATCTACTGCATGGAACTTTGATATTTGCGTACAAAACGGACCGGCTAACGATGAATGTTCCGGAGCAGTAACGTTAACACCAGGTGCAGCATGTACAAACACCGCAGGTACATTAGATCTGGCAACTGCAAACGCAGCTACACCAACTGCTACATGTACAGGTACAATGTATGATGTTTGGTATCGCTTTACTGCAACATCAACCACGCATAATATTAATGTTAACAGTTTAGGTTCTAATATCGCCAGTCCGAGAGTTCATGTTTATACAGGCGCATGCGGAAGTCTTGTTCAGTTTGGCTGCGCATCATCTTCCACTTACTCATCTACTTTATTTGTTGCAGGCGTTACCTATTACATACGTGTATCTAATGCAGCAACCGATCCTTCGGGTACAGGAGGTGTTGCAGTATTTAATATTTGTGTTACAAACTCCACAACGGCGGCTCCTGCAAACGATGCGTGTTCAACACCACAATCGTTAACAAGCAGTACAGTCTGCAATCCTGTTAGTGGTACATTGTTTAATGCAACAGCATCAACCGGTGCACAAATAACAAGCACATGTGGTAATAACGCAAGTGCTTCTGATGTATGGTATAGTTTTGTTGCACAAACAGCTTACCCAAGTATTGTCTTTAATAATATCGGTATCCCCGCTGCCAATGGTGGTGGAGGTAGTGGTAACAGGGCAATTGTTCAATTACTTTCTGCTTCTTCACTTTGTACGAATGCTTACACATCGATGTCGTGTACGCTGCTTACCAGTACAGGGTCAAGTACTATTACAACGAGTGCGCTTAACAGTGGTGCAGGGTTAACAGTTGGTCAAACATATTACATCAGAGTTTTTTACAACCAATCGGGCACGCCTGCAAATACGTGGACGTTTACACTTTGTGTTCAGGATGCAGCCAGTTCAAGCGTTACTATTGAAACATCTAAAAGTTATACGAACGTTACAAAAAGTAATGGTGGGGGAAGTATTGATGTTGGCGATATTCTTGAGATTCGTTCCACTTTGTATTTAAGTGCAGGTACTATCGATAGTTTATCGTTTCAGGATACATTAAAAGCAGGAGCGGGATTAACATACCAATCGGGTACAGTTGCATTGCGTACGAATGAAGGAAAAATTTATCCGATTGGAGCATCGGCCTATACTGATGCAACTGGTGATGATGCAGGACATGCAACAGGAACCGGTGCAGCATCTGATGCGAACATCCGCATTTTTATGGGTGCGAGTCCAACTTCTGCAAGAGGAGGTACTGCGATTTACAATACTACTTTGCCAAAGGGAAGCGGTTTTCATCTTGTAATGGCCACCTATCGTGTGCAGGTTACCGGTGTGGAAGGAACAAGGATCAATTTTGGTGGCGGGTCTTTCAGGTATCGAAATCAAAGTACCGGTTCTTTTGTTGAAGTGGTTTTTCCGAGAGATAGTTTGATTGTATATGCAAGCCCTTCGGTTTGCCCGAACGCTGTATCTGCAACAAATGTTATTGGCGATGAATATAACGGAACTTTTGGTACAGCCACAGGAACAAACCAAACAAACAGGAATGCTTCAGCAAATACCAAGTATACTTTCGTAAACTTTAGTGCCAGTGCACCACAGGACAACTATTATGGTATAACCAATAATACTGCGTCATCTGGCACGGTAGTTACACAAACATATCAAAAACAGAGTTCAATCCCGCAAAGAGTATTTAATGTTTGGGATATAAGCGGTGATCATACTGGAGCTGCCGATCAAAACAAAGGAAATCCTCCTTGCAATAGTTCATTGCCTGTGAGCGCAACCAATCCTTGTGGTTATATGATGGTGGTCAACTCATCGTATCGTACAGATACAGCCTTTCAGTTCAACGTTGCAAATGCATGTCCGAATACGTATTACGAAGTTTCGGCTTGGTTTAAAAATGTTTGTTATAAGTGCGGTGCAGATTATGATGGAACCGGATCTTTTTATGGCGGAGGCGATAATATTTATTTGGCAACTGGAACCGGCGATTCTTCAGGGGTAAAACCAAACGTTGCAATTAAAGTAAATAATCTCGATTATTATTCAACCGGTGACTTGCAATACCAAGGTTTGGGTGGTACACAAACAGGGTCAGATACATTGAATAATTGGGTGAAGAGAGCATTTGTATATAAAACAGATTCAGTAACTACATCGTTTACGCTTACGTTAAGAAATAACGCACCGGGCGCAGGTGGTAACGATTGGGCAATTGATGATATTTCGTTTAAAACCTGTTCACCCTCTATGCAAATGACGCCAAATGCAAGTCAAACATTTTGTGACAATGGCCAGGTTGATATGCGGGTGTATGTAGAATCGTATTATAACATGTATCAATACTACCAATGGGAAAGAAGTACTGATGGTGGTAACACTTGGTCGGCAGCACCGCTTGTATCTGGAGCACAATCGTTCAGCTATACTAACATGGGCAGCACTTACAGAGATACTGTTTCTTATCCATCGATCGTTGCCAACAGTGCAAGTAATGGTCATCGTTATCGCATTCGTGTAGCAACTACACAAAGTGGATTGTCTAACTCTTGTGCAGTATTTAATACCGATGATGTGATCATGGTAAACCTTGCAAGTTCAGGTTGCGCCGTATTGCCTGCAGAAATGTTGAAGTTTAATGTGGACTTAAATGGCGATAAGAGTGTTCTTACCTGGAAAACAAAAAACGAAAGCTTAAAAGGGTATGAAGTTGAGCGTAGTAACGATGGTGTGCACTTCAGCTATATCGGCTTTGTTAATGCAAAAGGTATTGGCGTAAACGAAACTGCTTATTTGTTTAACGATCCTGTTTCTGTTGCAGGTAAAGTGTATTACCGTTTAAAGATGGTGAGCTTTGCAACAGAAAGCAATAAATACAGCAATACTCTTTCTGTGGTTGTTGATCCTGCACATCAATTGGAAATTACAAACCTTGTTAATCCATTTGTAAGCAAAGTGAGCTTCCAGTTAAATGCATCGCTGGCCGAAGTTGTAGAGCTGCAGTTAACCGATGCATTGGGACATCCGGTTGTAAATAAAAAGATAACAGTTAATAAAGGTGCAAACGCAGTGTCGTTCGATATTCCTCAAAACCTTGCCAGAGGTTCCTACCTGTTGCGGGTTATGTCGGCATCGGGAGCTGTACATCGCATTATTCAGAAATTATAATAAAGAAGAAGCCCCGATTAATTGCGGGGCTTCTTCTTTTATTGCAAATATTTTTTACATCACTTGCTTATCATCACTTACTTCCGAATCGGTTTCAACAGTGGTAGTAGTTTCTTCTTCGTTACGGTGTTTGAAAAAGCGTTTTTGAAACAATAGAATTGTTATTACACCGGTAGAAATAGAAGCATCGGCAATGTTAAAAATAGCCTGGAAAAACGTAAATGGTTTTCCACCCCATACAGGAACCCAATCGGGCAAAATTTTATTTTCAATAAGAGGGAAGTACAACATGTCTACTACATGGCCATGCAGAAAAGAGGAATATCCTTTTCCTGTAGCTTTAGCTAAACCATCGTAACCAAAATAACTATCTGTTGCGGCGTTGTACACCATGCCCTTGTCGAAGATCATTCCATAAAACAAACTATCGATGAGGTTGCCTAATGCACCGGCATAAATTAAAGCAGCACAAATAATAAAACCTTTGTGGTAATTCTGTTTTACAATTTTTACAAGGTACCAGCTGCCGAAAATAACAGCACCTAAACGGAAAAGTGTAAGCGCCATTTTTGCCCATTCGCTATTGCCTAGTTTCCAGCCATAGGCCATACCTGCGTTTTCAATAAAGTACAAGCGAAACCAACGGCCGAAAATGAACTTTTCATCCTGGTACAGCATGTTTGTTTTGATCCAGATCTTTAAACCTTGATCTGCGAAAAGAATAATCAGAATGACAAAAATTACGTAGCGAAGTCTCACGAATTAGATTTTTTTAGTTGACAAAGATAGGGAGTTGAAAACAAGCGCTGAAGTCAGCCTATTCTTCATAGTATATACGCTTCACCCGTTGATTTATACCCGTCATAACTTCATAAGCAATGGTTCCGCTTTGTTTGGCTACTGTTGTAACAGAAAGTTGAGGGCCAAATACAATCACTTCATCACCTTCTTTTACATCAACTAGGTCTGTAATGTCGAGCATGGTCATGTCCATACAAACGGTGCCAATAACCGGAGCTTTTTGCCCATGTACAAGCATATAGCCAACACCATTGCTGAGGTTTCGTGGATAACCATCTGCATAGCCAATACGTACCGTAGCAATAACTGAAGGTTTTGTAATAACTCCTCTTCGGTTGTAGCCAACTGTGTCGCCTGGCTGCAGTTGTTTTATTTGTGCAATGGTTGTTTTAAGTGTGAGTGCTTCTTCCAGTTGCAGTTTTGCGGCTGCCGAACTTATACCATACATGCCAATTCCCAAACGAACCATGTCGAATTGCAATTGCCGATGACGGATGGTTCCGTTTGAATTATCTAAATGTTTTAAGAAAGGATAACCCAATGCATTTTCAAGATAACTGCAAGCATCTTCAAACAACATTGCCTGCTGTAAAGTAAACGCATCTTCTGCAGGATCTTCACTTGCGGCTAAATGACTGAACACAGATTGTATGCTGAATGTTTGTTGGCGGTTTAAAACCGCAACCAGTTCTTCTAACTCGGAAGGCATAAAGCCAAGCCTGTGCATACCCGTATCAATTTTAATATGTACAGGATAGCTGTTGATGCCTTCTTTTTCCAGAAAGCTTTCAAACGCATGCAGTATAGAAAAAGAAAACAGTTCCGGCTCAAGATTATAATCGATCAACGCATCAAACGTAACAGGCTCAGGATTCATGACCATGATTGGTAAGCTGATACCTGCTTTACGCAGGGCAACACCTTCATCAGTAAATGCTACAGCCAGGTAATCAGCTTTCATAAACTGCAGCAGGTTGGCAATTTCGTAACTGCCGCTGCCATACGAAAATGCTTTTACCATTGCCATGATCTTTGTTGAGGGCTTTAGTAATTGCTGGTGTGCACGAATGTTACGTGTAATAGCACTGAGATTTATTTCGAGTACTGTTTGATGTGTTTTTTGTTCGAGCAGTTGTGCAATACTGTCCAGTTCAAATACACGGGCTCCTTTTAACAAGATGGTTTCGTTTTGGAACGAAATGTTTTCGATCTGTTGTGCCAATGCAGGTGTAGTATCGAAACTGATGCTGTTGATGGAAGAATTAAGCAGAGGAACAAGCAATGCTTTTGTACGTGGTCCTACTGTAAGCAACCGCTGTACTTTGTGCTGCAGTAATAATTCTGCAATAGACCGGTAGGTGGCAGTTTCCTGTTCCGGTGTTAATTGGAAATCGGATATAATAACAGTACGTTGCAGATGCTGACCTTGTTGCTGCAGCATGTTGAGTGCAATGGTAAGCGAACTAAGATCGGCACTGTAACTGTCGTTAATGATGGTTGTATTGTGAATGCCGCTTTTCAATTCGAGTCGAAGACTTACAGGACGCAGCTGCTGGAATTTTTCTTTGATGCGTTCAAAGGACACTTGTAAGTACATACAAACTGCAAGACAGGTAACTGCATTTTCTATCGAGGCATCATCAACAAACGGAATGGTAATATTATCTGTAATTGTGTTTGTACTGAACACAATTGTTGTTTCCGACAATTGCCTGTTGATTGCTTTTACAACAAGTGCATTGTTAGCGGAGAATCCCCAGTTGTAAATATTTGCATGCAAAAAGGAGAGCGGTTCCAGTTTTTCTGTTGAGCAGATAACTGTTTCTGCCGATGAAAAAAGCTGTTGCTTTTCCCGTAGTTTTTCAGCAGCATCTGCAAAACCTTCTGCATGTGCTTCGCCAATATTGGTTAATATGCCAATAGTTGGTTGAATGATTTCCTGCAATGCATTCATTTCATTTTTCTGCGAAATACCCGCTTCAAAAATGGCGAGTGTATGTTGTGGCTGTAATTGCCACACACTTAAAGGCACACCAACCTGCGAGTTATAACTCTTCGGACTGCGGGCAATACTGTATTGCTCATTGAGTAATTGATAGAGCCACTCCTTTACAATGGTTTTGCCATTGCTGCCGGTAATGCCAATTACAGGAATTGAAAATTGCCTGCGATGATAAGCCGCCAGTTGTTGCAATGCTTTTAAGGTATCATCTACCAAAAGAAAAGATGCTTCAGGAAATTGCTGAACGTCTATTTCTTTCTCAACAGTAAAAGAACGTACGCCTTTGTTGTATGCTTCTTTAATAAAATCGTGCCCGTCTCTTCTTACAGTAGCAATTGCAAAGAACAGCGCAGCAGGTGGATGAATAACACGGCGGCTGTCGATAAGCAAATGTTCTACAAAATTGTTGCCGGCAGCCTGCTGTAAAAAGCGGGCCCGCATAATTTCGGCTACAAGTTGAAGGTTATACTGAAGCATAAAAGTATGTTAGGGCATATCGGGCGGTGTGCCTTTCTTTTTATGATAGATGGAATAAAGAATAGAACCTCCGATACAAGCAATAATAACTACCAATGAAATAATTACCTGGCTTGGCTTGTCGATAACGGTACCAATTAATTCTTCGCCCAGCATTTTAATACCAATGAACACAAGTACAATGGCAATACCCTGTTGCAGAAAATCGAATTTGCTCACAGCACCACGCAGCAGGAAGAATAAAGAGCGTAATCCTAATACTGCAAATACGTTTGATGTGTAAATAACCAATGCTGCATGATCGCTTTTTCGATCAACAATACCCATTACAGCAGGGATAGAATCGAGTGCAAATACAATATCGGTTGTAGCCAGCATTACCACTACTACAAACAAAGCGGTGTAAACAGGTTTGCCATGCTGCTTAATGCGATACTTGCCATCGCCATCATCCATTGTTATCGGTAAAAACTTTTTAAGGAAAAGATATACACTGCTTTCTTTCGGATCGAATTCTTCTTCCTGGTTGGTGGTAAACATTTTAAAACCGGTGTAAACAAGGAAGGCGCCAAAGATGTAAAGAATCCAATGGAAACGGTTCACCAGTTCAACACCCAATGTAATAAACACCACACGAAAAACAATCGCCATCAATACACCAATCAGTAACACACGGGGTATATATTGTTCTTTTACTTTAAAAAAACTGAAGATGAGTACAAACACAAAAATGTTATCGATACTAAGGCTCCATTCCATTAAATAAGCACTCACATATTCCAGTGCAGCCTGTTTGCCATCTTCGTACCACATAAATGCGGCAAAGCCAAGTGCAAGAATAACCCAGAAGATGGTTTGTTTTAACGCTTGCTTAGTTGTAAGCTGCGCAGATTTTTTACTTAACAAGCCAAGATCGAATACAATAGCAAGCAATAGTACAATGCCGAAAACGAGATAGGTAATTTGAGTTGGAGTCATTCTTTTATAATTCTTATGTAAATAGTTGTTATGCTTTTCTGCTATATGCTTTCTTACGCCATTGCATATATACAATGCCGATAATAATAACAAGCAATACCGGTACTGCAATATTAATAAGCTGCCACAGTGTACGTTGCTCATTAACTTTTTGCGGATTTAATAAACGCAACGCCACATCCTTATTACGTAGTGCAACAATACCTGCATTGCCCGTCATATATTCCAATGTGTTTTGTAAAAACGCTTTGTTGGCAAAGCTGCGTTCCTGCACACGGCTGTAACCCATGGGGAAAGGTTCCTGTTTGGTAAAGCTGTTTAATACAACATCGCCATCGCCAATAATAAGTTGTTGTGTTGGTTCGTTGCTTTGCGTTTTAAACGAACCATAAGCTGTTGTAAAGTATTGACGCATTTCGGCAGAAGCACGGTTGCCATACAAGCTGGAAAAACGACCTTCCAGTAAAACGGCAGCAGGTAAATTCTTTTTCGTGTACAGTTTCGGGTCTTCAATTGTTTGCAATTCCTGCAGACTTATAATTGCAGGGGTGCTTACAAACTTTGCATTTTCGCTGGAGGTTAATAAAATGTTTTTTGTTATACCATCAGCCTTTACTGTATCGAGTGTATTGGTGAACTGTGTTAATACAGGCTCCAGATTTTTGGTAATGGAATGATTGCCGGTTGCAGTAAGCAAGGGGTAATAGTTGAACGGCACATCGGCCAATTGCGGCTGTCCGCCTGCATTACCTACAACGAGTTTGCTAAGATCGCATTGCATATCCTGCAAAAGATCACGGTTAATGCGCACACCGTACTTGAATAACAGATCATCAAGATTTAATCCACGATCGTATGCCAGCGTTTGTGCAACAAATGCAAGACTGTCTTTTTCAGCATGTAGCATATCTAAAAACCACAGTACTTTACCGCCCTGCATAATGTACTGATCGATCTTCATCTTTACCGAATCAGAAAAACCAATTGTTGGTTTTACAATAAGAATTGCAGAAAGCTCTTTGGGTATAACGGTTGCTTTCGTTGGATCAACAATACGGAATTGATAATCGGCATCTAATGTTTGTACAAGATCAAATGTTTCCGGGCCCATCGGCTCTCCGTTGCCTGTTAGATAGCCAATGAATGGTTTTTGCTTACGTTGAATTTTTTCAATGGCATCGGCAAATTTAAATTCAAGTAAGGCTTCTGCATTGCTGATACTTTTTGCTTCATCAGTAACAAGACTTCCTGTTAACGGATCACGGCTGTATTCAGTTTTGCCGCTTAATAAGTCAATTGAAATAACACGGCTGCCTTTGCGTACCAATGCCGATGGATAGATAACACGTTGCGTTGTTGCTTCTTCTTTTTCCTGTACTTCGAGTGTGTACGGTAAAATACCCAATGCTTTTAACGAATCGCCCATCATTTGCTGAATCACTTCTTCACGAAAGTTGACTTTGGTTTGCATGAGGCTGTCAACATTTACGCCATTCATCCGCAGTTCGTTCATCACTTCTGTAAACATGAAGTTCTTTGCTTCATCGTTAAACATCTCATCAACCGACTTGTAATTGATCTGCAGTTTGCCACGGCTGAATTCTTTCATCTCGTTTAATAGGTCGCCTGTGCTGTTACGCAGTTTTCTGAAAGAAGAACGGAAGTCACCTTTCAGAAAAACATCTACTTCAATAATCGTATCAATATTTTTCAACAATGCTTTTGTTTGGGGCGAAAGCGAATAACGCTGCTCAGCTGTAAGATCCCAGCGTGTACGGGTTGAAGAGGAGAGTACGTTTGCAACAATCAACGCCAACAGTACAATAGCCCAACTGTATTTTGAAGAAAAGAGTTTGTTCATTGCTGCTTAGTTTTTGCGGCCAATGCGTTGTATGGTAATGAATAAAGTAAAACAGATAATGCTGAGGAAATAAACAAGATCACGACTGTCGATTACACCTTTTGATAAACTGCGGTAATGAAATTCCATGCCAATCATTTCAACAATGTAGTCGATGCCAGTACCACCAAGTTTGCTTAAAGCACCAAAGCCGCTGTAAAGCACAAAACACAAAAATGCACTCAACAAAAACGCAACAACCGGGTTGCCGGTAAAACTGCTGCTACACAAACCAATGGCTGTAAATGCAGCGCACAAAAAAAGCAAGCCAATGTACGATCCGGTAATACCGCCCATGTCGAGTACCGTGCCTTCGGCGCTCATTGCCTTAATGGTAAACAGGTAAGTGAGTGTTGGTAACAGTGCAATAAGCACTACAAACAAAGAAGCAATAAACTTACCCATTACAATTTGCCGGGCAGTGAGCGGACGGGTAAACAGGATCTCTAACGTGCCGGCTCTTTTTTCGTCGGGGAAAAGACGCATGGTTACAGCAGGTATTAAAAGCAGTAAAATATAAGGCGCCAGGTTAAAGAAGTTCTCCAGCGTGGCATAGCCGAAGTCGAGAATGTTGAAACTTGAAAACACAAACAGGAACAATCCGTTCAACAGAAGAAAAAGGATGATGGTGATGTACCCCGTAAGATTGCTGAAAAACTGGCGGAATTCTTTTTTGCAAATGGCCCACATAGAGTTGCAAAAATAGCGGAATAAAGCACTTCGCCTGAACCTTCCTTTGCCAAATAGCTGTGAAAACGGCTTCTTGTTAGGATATAGAAAATAGTAACCCTGCTCTTTTGCTGTAGCATGCGTACAAGTTTTGGCAAGACCGGGTACCCGAAAGCTTAGGATAAAATACGTATTTATACTGGTTTTTCAGAAACGAAACACTATCTTTAAAGCTTCTCTAAATATCCGCTGAAAACGTTTGGCTTTAAACCCGGGAAACAACCCCAAAACCAAAGCAAATGATGAAAGCGTTTTTTGGCGTACTCTTTTTTTCTGTTATAGTTGTATCTGTAAGATCTCAAATTTCTATAGCAGCTGTAAGTACAACTTACTCTCAAAATTTTGATGGAATGGGATCCTCTGCTACTGCAGCTCTTCCGTCTGGTTTTGTTGTATCATCTGGTTCAATATTTTCTGCTGGAACAAGCGCTACAGGTGCGGCTGCGGGTACAACAGGTGCCGGTGTGTTAACAAGTACATCAAGCGGCGCTGTTTATAATTTTGCTAACGGCATAACTGCCAGTGCTACAGATCGCTCTTTGGGCTTTTTAACCTCCAGCTCTTTTTCGTCTCCCAGAACGATAATGCTTCAGATAGTCAATAACACCGGGTCTACTCTAACGTCATTAAATATCTCTTTTGATTATGAGAAGTATCGTTCGGGGTCAAGAGCATTTGACTGGTTATTTTATCATGGGTCAGATGGAGCTAGTTGGGCATCTGAAACAGCAGGCAATCAATCTTATACTGCCGATGCTGCAAATACAACAGTTTATAATCCGCCAACTGCTGCTTCAAAGTCTTTTTCAGTTTCTGGTTTGAGCATTCTTAATGGCTCTGTCTATTATCTACGCTGGACATTTACAGGTTCAGGCGGTTCAACAAACGGACAGGCAATAGGAATTGATAATTTTTCAGTTTCGGCAACAAGTACTCCAATTACACTTAGCAATTCAACAGACCATTTCAGATCAAAGCAAAATGGTGATTGGGGAGTTGCTTCAACTTGGGAAAGCTCAGGGGATGGAAGTAGCTGGATAAATTCTACGTTGATACCTACAAACTTGGCTAATACAATAACTATCAAAAATACCCACACTGTCACAATTGTAAATGCAGTTACCGCAGATCAATTAACTATTGAGTCCGGAGCTGTGTTAAATCACTCTACAGGAATTGCTTTTTCAATTAACGACAATTCATCCGGAACCGACATGATTATTAACGGTACTTATGTAATCAATGGTGAAATGCCATCGGGGTCAGGTACTTATATTGTTAATAGTGGAGGAATTATAAGAGCAGATGATAATACAGGTAGCAATTCAGACAATATTGCTTTCTTAAGTAATTTAAATTGCGAATTTAAAACAGGCAGCATCTTTCAATGGAATACAACCGATGCTTTTGAAACAATTGGAATAGAGTATTTCAGAAACAATAATGGGGCTGAAAAGCCGATTTTCAGAATATCACAAAGCCCAAGTATAGGTTCAAACAGTCAGACAAATATTTACGGATTGCTTGAAGTGACAGCATCTTTAACATGGAATGGAACAGGCGCAAAATATTTTAGAGATGGTATAACAGGAACAGGAAATATTACTCAAGCTTCATCGGGTACTTTTTATATAACCGGTACAGATGCTGAACTGGGCGGATCGGGCGCTATATCTTTAAATAGTGGCGGTTTGCAAATTGCAAGTGCTGCAAACGTTACCTTGAGTTCCAACAAAACAATTAACGGCAACACCTACGATTTTACGGTTGCAGATGGAGCAAGATTAAATTGCTCAACCTTTGTTATATCTGGCGGGGCCGACTTTATTCTGGCAAGTGGAGGTACATTAGGAATAGGTTCGGCCGATGGTATTACTTCATCAGGAGTGGGGAATATTCAAACTTCTACCCGTACATATAGCAGCGGTGCAAACTACATTTATAATGGCAGTACTAACCAGCTTACCGGCAACTTTACAACCACGCCTGTAGCCAATACTGTTAATACATTTACTATTGCCAATACCGGCACAACAGGAAACAGAACAGTAACTCTAACTGTTAACAACACAACTGCAACAGCGCTTTACCTAAATAACGGCCTCTTTGCTTCGGGCACAAATCAAACATTGCGTATTGCAAGCGGAGGAAATATTTACGGCAATGGGGCAAACAACCCCAATGACGCTTCGGCCGGAAATATTGAGTTTTTGGGTAATGGTACCACGCAGGGGTATTCTACCGGGAATCCTTTTTTGTATTCCGTAATTCTAAATAGTGGAGGTGTTGATTTTAACGGGGTAACAACACATTCTGCTACAATCATGAACCGCTTGCAACTTAATACAGGAGCTTATGTTTCAGACGCACCTTATTACCAAACAGGTTCTTCGCTTGTTTATAATACGGGAGGTACGTATGGTAGAAATGTAGAATGGGGAAGTTTAAGTAACCAGGGATATCCATATAATGTAACTGTTCAAGGTGGTACTGTTTTAAATCTTAATACAAATGCAATTTCCCCTTCAAGGCTTGAGATTGCCGGAACCCTTACTATTGGAAATGCAAATGGCAGCGGACAGGTTTATTTAAATAACGGAATGCAAGTTCCACTTTCTGTGTTAGGAAACCTGGTAATTGGTTCAACTGATGCAGCTTCAAATGGCAGCGTATTGCAACTGTCAACAGTTATTGGAGGCGATCTGTGGTTAAATGGCGACTTTACCCGGTACAGCAATGGCTCGTACAACGATAATAGTAGAGCTGTTTTCTTTAAAGGTTCCGTTAGCTCCTCAATCAACACTCCAAACACTACTATTACAGCAGGTGTACCAACACAAAACTTTAGCTACCTGTTAATGGAGAAAGATGCAGCTTCGAATATTCTTACCCTAAATTGTCCGGTTGGTATTACCGGGCAAATAACATTAACAACCGGTGTTATAACTACAAGTACGACCAATTTACTTGTTATCGAGAGCTCCGCCGTTTCAACAACAGGTAGCGTATCTTCTTTTGTAAATGGTCCTGTTCGAAAAAAAGGCGGTACAGCATTTACGTTTCCCACAGGTGTAATTGTAGGGTCAGAATATCATCACCGTACAATTGGCATTACTGCAACAGGAGATGCTTCGTCTTCTTATACAGCTATGTTTTATCGTGCTGATTCTTATTTACGTGGAGCAATCAGCAATGCGGCTAAAACTGCCGGGTTGCAAAGGGTTAGTCGTTGTGAATACTGGTCGTTAACCAAAGAGTCTGGTACAAACGCAGGAGTAGAGCTTACATGGACTACACAAAGCCCCTGCAATGTCGGCTACGTAACGCAACCATCAACAATCGTAGCTGTACAGTTCAACGGAACACAGTGGGGTGATACTTTTGGAGGCACGGGCATCGGTACAGCTGCTTCCGGTAGTGTTACATGGACGGGCGGCCCATCAATCTTTAACTATTTTACGTTAGGCAGTACCGATTTTAATGAAAATCCGCTGCCATTCGATCTTTCAACTTTTAAGGCAACAGCACGTAAAACAGACGTTGTGCTCGATTGGTCGACCAGTACAAATAACGAGCAAGTTGAGTTTGTGGTTGAAAAAAGCAGAAACAACTTTGCCTTCGATGTTTTCAGGAAAATATCTGCCAAAAGCGGAACCGCTCTTTATGCATATACCGAAGTAGATGAACAGCCATTTAGTGGTTGGAATTACTATCGGTTAAGAACAATAGATAACCAAGGCAGGCAGCAATTATCAGCAGTTTCAAAAGTTTGGGTTGGCTCAGGACAGCAGATAAGGATCAGTCCAAACCCCGCCAGCGAAAAAATTGTCATAAATTTTTCAGAACCAAGCAGCATATCCGAAATTGACATTGTCAATATATCCGGTCAGGTGTTGAAACACATTTCGACCGTTCAATTTAGTAACGAGATTAACATTTCTCACTTGCAAGCGGGAATGTATTATGTTCGAATAATGGGTAAGAACGGGCTTACCACTTCTAGTTTTATTAAACAATAAAGACCCGAAACCAACTGCTGAAAGAATCCCTTCTGTAAAGGAAGGGATTTCTTATTAATGGCTTTTAAGTATTATTGCTGCGATGAAGAGTGTTAATCTTTCCAGCCAGCAGGCGTTTAATTACGAAAAACATGTTTGGGGGCATGCCATTGATCAAAACGGGTACGATTTTCCGAGATTAAAATTCGACCATTTATACCATGCCCTATCCTTTTCATCACCGGTAAAAATTCTGGAAGTTGGTTGTGGGGCAGGAAAGTTTTTGTTTTCTTTGGCAGAACTATTTCCCCATTCAGAGTTTATTGGAGTTGATATCAGTGAACCTGCAATAAAAAAAGCTCAGGCTGTTAATGTAAACAAGAAAATCAATTTTATTGTTGGTGATGCAGAAAAGCTTCACTTCGAAGAAAATGTTTTTGATGCCATTATTATGCTGGATGTGCTCGAGCACCTGGAAAATCCCCAAAAAATGATCGATGACTGTTACCGGTTCTTAAAGCCGGGAGGTGTTATTCATACTTTTATTCCTTGCGAGGCCCATTCCGTTTATTGGCTTGGTGAGAAAATTTTCGGATTTCATACGAAAGAAAAAACAGTAGGGCATATACAACGGTTTTCAAGAAAAAGTGCCGAAGCTTTGTTTAGCGGAAGGTTTGTTACAATCCAAAAAAAATTCAGCTTTCATTTGATGGGCAGTATTATGGATTATATATTGTTTAGCGCACTGTTAAATAAGAAAATCAGTTCAATATTCTGGACAGGAAACAAATACTACAACAGCAGTTCCGGAAGTAAAAGTATTAAAGCAAAGCTCCTGAATAGCTTACTTGTTGCCGGTAGTTTTATCGCCTACTTCGAATCATTTTTAATGCAAAACAGTTGTTTTTGTGCCACAGGAGTTCATCTTACACTTCAAAAAAAATAATTGATACAGACGTTGCTTATGAAATTACCTTTTAATGCCGATTCATGGAAGAAGAGTTACATGCTTGCAATACTCCTTTTCGGTGTTGGGGTTGTTGGAATGTGGAACCAAAAGGATTTTTCTTTAGCACCTGTATTTACAGACATGATCGGAACAGCTACATTTGATAATGTTCGTGTAAGTAAAAGAGTAGCTTTTTTTTCAAATGCAGTCATTCTTTTTTTTATTGCGGGGGTTGTTGCATTGGTTACTCAGTCGGCGGTAAAAATAATTTTCAGGGAAAATGTCATTGCTCGTCAAATAAACAGGTTTGCTGCAATTTCAGCTTTGTTTTTTCTTCAGCAGGTATTAATAAACGAAATAAGTTATTTTTTTATTCTTTTTTTTGGAATAGCAACATGTGTATATATAGTTATTCTGAAGTTTAAGCAGGGGTATTCAAATGCAGAATTGCTGGCAATACTTGTGGCGTTAATATCGTCCGCATTGCTATCAATTTCAACATTGCCAATGGAATTGCTATGTTCTTTTGAATTAAGCCTTCTTCTGTTATATAAGCATTTTAATCGTAAATGTAAACTAACTGAAAGGGCATTAGAGTTAAAAAAAGAAGCGTTATTCTTTGTAATTACAGCAAGTGTTGTTTTTATTCTTTTCTTTCTGCTTCTTCTTTTCCGGGTCGACTTTTTTGATATTGTACAACATATTCAATGGAAAAAAGAAATCCCTGTTGCAATAATTCTTATTTGTCTATTTCCATTACTTGCGGTTTTCCCCGTTTACTTTTTACTTAAACGAAAATATTATTCTTCGGATTTGTATGTGATTAGATGGTTCTGTTTTGTGTTGTTTTTTATTGTAGCCCAGTTTGCTGATAATTATCTTCCTGTATTATTAATGATGCTTGTTTTTCTATTAAAAGCATTTGTACTAAAAAGCCGAAAAACTCTTGAATATTATTTACTGGCAGTAGATGTACTGTTAAGTCTTTCTGTATTTTATTTAATTAACCTGTTTGGTATTGTAATAATTAATGAGTATAGTAAATTCATTGTTCCTTTTTTGTTTTTGATTATCGCTTTTATCCGGGAAGTTGCTTTTAGTAAAGTTGTTAATACCGGAAAATATAAGTATGTAGTTCCTGTTGTTTTAACGCCATTGTTATTGTTTTTTATACAGGAATTATATATGTTATTCAATCAACATAATATTTTTTTAGGCAAACTGGGCTTTTGGGTACTATTGCTGTTTGCTTATGGTTTACTTTTTATAATCACTTTTTTTTGGAAGCCCAACTCTTTAAAGCCTGTTTTTTCTGTAACGTTTGCTTTTGCTATTGCTGGAATTGGTATTTATAATTCATATACTCCTGTTTGGTTAGGTGATATTAATTTCTTTGAAGACGCAAGCTCAGCAGTTGCAATAAAGCGCATGGTTTCTAATGGTGAATTACCGGTGTTCGAGCATTTTAGCCCTCATAATCTAAATGATTTTATAACAGGAATTTTCTATGCACTGCTGAATAATGACTTATCATTTGGTTATAAAATCTACAACTGTATTTACGGTTTGTTCTTCCTTGTTTATTACTTCCTGCTTTCATCTCTTTTTAAAAGTAAACTTCTTGGCTTTATATGGACGATGTTTTCCGGAGTGCTTTGGATTATGCTGCCGATGTATCATGCCATTTCCGTTCTTGCATTTATGAATCTGTATTGGTATTTCAAAAGTGAGTATAAATTCTTGAGAGTAATAATCACTTCATTTGTATTACTGGCTACTTTTTTTTTCAGAGTTGATACAGGAGTTGCTGTTCTCGCTTCTGTAATTGTTTCAACTCCTTTTTTTGTTATGCATTATAAAAGAGGAATGAAGAAGTTGAAATTACTAATAATTACAAGCACAATAATTCTGTTTGTGTTGGCAGTTGTTGCTCTTTTAAAAATTGGCTATAAACAATCGATGGACAGCGTGCAAATGATTCTGGGATATCTTGATTCTGCCCAATCGTGGGGATATAGTGTGTTGTCGAGAGTTTACAATTTCAAGTTCAGAATACATTATTTTATTTTTCCTGTTGCTGTTATAACAGGACTGCTATATGTTTTACTTCTTTTCAGAGAGAAATTCAAATCGCTTGTTTTTTTGCAATTGTGCCTTGTATTTTTCTCGGTCTATTATCTTGTCAACTTTCAACGGGGATTAATAAGACATTCTTTTTTTGAAAACAGAGACGTAAATCTTTCCAGCTATATTTACTTTCTCATTGGTCTTTTCGTTGCATTAGTTTTTGTAAAAGGAGGCCGCCAATTAAAGCTCATAAGTCTTTTTCTCGTAACCGTTAGCTGCAATATTTGGTTGTTTAAATTTCCGAGAACGTTTGAGAATCGGAGCCTGTATTCAGCTTCAATTGATAAAATAAGAACAACAACCGAGCTTTCTTTTGCTTGCCAAAAAATCAAGCGGTTTGATTTGGAAAAGCTTTCGCAGATTAAAGAAGGCGCATATGAATTGTTTGTTTACTCGAGAATAGATCAATTGGGCAATGTATATAAAACCAGGGAAAAGGCAAACCTGGATTTCATGGGCGTGAAATTGCATAGTTACTCACGCTATTTTTTAGAACCCTATGGTATGAATGAAAGCTTCTTTCCAGACCTTTCAAAACTTGTACAAGCAGGAGTCATCAGCGAACCTGTAGATGAAGTATGCTATCAGCCAATGCTTAACTATTTTGTAAACAGCAAGCCTGCTCATTTATTTAATCAGGGTATGCATTTTTATCATACAAAAAAAATGCAGGAGCAGTTCATAGGAGAGCTGGTAGAATCGGAATGTAAATATGTTTTGGTAAACAATGTTTCTGCCGATACACTTGCCGATTACCTGGACGACGTACCACATAGCATCCGGCATTATCATATACTTCAGCATATCTACAGAAACTATAAACCCGCAGCTATTGTTGATAAGAAAACACTATGGGTAAAAGATAGTACCCTATTGCGTACACAACCTCTGTTGCAATACAAAAGTTTGATGGCGGATTCTTTTTATAAGTTTCCAGATCCTGTTGACGTTAATGGTAAAAAGCTGCTGCTTACTTTTATTGGTAAAGAAATTATCAACGAGGGAAATATTATTATTAATGATCGATTTGCATTCCCAATTAGTTTTACTAATCGTAACGATAAAAAAAGTTTTGTACTGATTGAAGGCGGGATTGATGAGATCAGGGATGTTCTTTTGCCAGGGAAGGCGGATAGTTTAATGGTTAGCCTCCATAATTATTTCCCTGACGTTTATACAAATGTTCCATTAACCTATAAATTAAAGCAGTTACCTTATGTATTAGCCCAATCGGGTGTATTTAATAACATAGGTGAAGAGTTAGCGTTGGATGTAAAACAGCCGCAGGCAATTGAGTCTCTTTTGAAAGCGAATGAAGATTTAAGAGGAGCAGCACTTTGTTTTACATTTTCCAATTATACAAAAGAGGACAGAATGGTTATTGTGCAGTATTATAGGGCAAACGAATTTTTGGGAGAATTTCATTTTTTGGCAAAACCCGGAAAGCATATTCCATATTTGCTGCAGGTTGCCAGTCAGCCAAATTGGAATTTGGCAAAACCAGGTAAAATAAAAATCATTATGCCCGAAAATTTGCAGGTGGATGCATTACATTTAATTACCAAAGATGAATTATCGTACTAAACTGTTTGTAGATCGAATTATTGGCCCACCAGTAAGCCTGTTGTTTAATATGATCGCTTTAGCTGCAGGTGCTGTCTTGAGACGAGATCACAGCTTCAGGCCTTTAGATGGAAAACGGGTTGTTGTTTGTAAAATAGTAGGTATGGGTAGTATTGTTGAAGTTGCACCACACTTACTTTCATTAAAAAAGAAATATCCAAAGGCAATTGTTACGTTTGTTACATCCTCTTCTAACAAAGAGTTAATGCAAATGTTGTCGGAGTATATTGATGAAGTATTGTATGTAAACGACAGCAGTTTTTTGAAATTGGCATTGTCAACAGCAGATACAATAGTAAAACTTATGCTTAGGAATGCGGATACATTTATCAATCTTGAAGTGTATTCTTATTTCACAACTTTTATATCTATTCTCAGCCTGTCCAGAAACAGGTACAGTTATTACAGAAAATCAGCAGCATTCAGAAACGGGATAGATACCCATCATATTTATTTTAATACTAAACGACCTTTACAGGAAGTTTATGCACAGGTAATGCTTTTACTTCAAGTGGAAGCAATTGAACAAACATCAAAATTTCCTTTTCTTATTGCCGATGAGGATAAGCAAAAGGTAAATGAGTTTTTCAGAAATAATAATGTTGAACGTTTCGTTATCATTAATTCAAATGCTTCGGATTTGATGCCGGAACGGAAATGGCTTGTGGAAAATTGGTTAACTACCATCGAATATCTTCTAAAAGAAACTCCTTTTACGGTTTTACTTTCAGGTTCCAGCGCAGAAAAAGCGGGAGTGGAAGAGCAGTTTTCAGAAGTGCTTTACAAACATGCAGACAGAGTAAAAAATGTTGCAGGAGATTTTGGGCTGGCTGCTTATACGTTTTTATTACGCCATGCTGAGTTTATGATCAGTAATGATTCGGGGCCTTTGCACCTCGCATTTTCTCAAAAAACAAAATGTATCTCCTTGTGGGGACCAACCGATCCGGCACATTTGGCACTCAAATCCAAGAATAATTACGAATTATATAAGGAAGTTTATTGTTCACCCTGTTTACACCATGCAGATAAGCCACCTTGTAAAGGCAATAATATATGTATGAAAAATATCACTTCTGCTGAAGTAATTGAGAAAATACAATTGTTACAAAATAGCTAAACTGCAAAACTTTCGCCACAACCACAAGTGCGGCTGGCATTAGGATTGTTAAAGTGAAATCCTTTTCCGTTTAAACCGTCACTAAAGTCCAGTGTTGTATTGTAGAGGTAAAGAAAGCTTTTCATATCCGTTACCACTTTAACGCCGTTATCTTCAAATACCTGATCGTTAGGTTTGTTCTCATTATCAAAATCAAGTTTATAACTTAACCCGCTGCATCCACCACCTACAACACTTACCCGAAGGAAATAAGAATCGTTCGCACCAACGTTTGCCTTTTGCATCAGCTCGGCAACTTTCTCTTTTGCTTTTTCTGTAACAAAAATCATAACACACTTTTTTAATCAATGATCAATACACGGGCCAGCGAACCGGCTGCTGCCGTATTGACTGTAAAATTAGCTAAAATGCTTGTCACGGTTGTCTCACTTTTTTGCATCGCATGGAGGTAGTAAATTGCTCTAAATTGATTGTTATGCTGAATATTGAACACATTGGTATTGCTGTAAAAAGTCTGGATGTATCTGTTCCTCTTTTTGAAAATTTATTAAATACTGTCTGTTACAAAACCGAGGAAGTTGAATCTGAAGCGGTAAGGACAGCTTTTTTTAAGCAGGGCCAAACAAAAGTGGAGCTCTTAGAAAGCACATCAGAAGCCGGAGTAATTGCAAAATTCATTGAAAGGAAAGGCGAAGGTATGCATCATATTGCTTTTGAAGTAGATGATATTTATTCGGAAATGAAGCGGCTGCAAGCTGAAGGTTTTGTTTTGCTTAATGACGCTCCCAAAGATGGGGCGGATAACAAACTGGTATGTTTTCTTCACCCTAAATCAACAAACGGTCTTTTAGTTGAATTGTGCCAGGAAAAAAAATAGCCGCTTTGCAGCAGCTATTTTTGTATGTGGATTGTAAGTTTTATTGCTTAACAAACGGAATTTTTTCAATTACCTGGTTTCGATCGGTAATTTGAATAAGATAAAGTCCGTTGGTAAGATTTGTTAGATCCAACTGGAGATTATTTGAGCCGGAAGGATTTATTTTTCGAACAACTGCTCCTTTTGCATCAAGAATTAGGATGGCCTGAGCCGATGTAAATCCATCTTTTGAAAATAGTCGGGTTGAAGAAGATACAGGATTGGGGAACAAGCTGAATTTTTTTGTGATCGTAGTGTTGTAACGCACAACTTCTGAATAGCTTATTTCTCCTTTGTAGTCTATTTGTTTCAGTCGATAATAAGTAATACCTGCAATGGGCGCTTTATCTGTAAAATTATATGCCTGTTTTTGCGAACTGTTACCAACCGATTTAACAGAACCAATGCTGCTCCATAATTTCTGATCTGTACTGCGTTCAACAATGAAAACATCGCTGTTTACTTCATGTAAGGTGCCCCAGTCTAATTGCACCTGATAAGGTTGTGGTTGACTGGCCTTGAAATAATCAAAAGCTGTACTTAATACACCGGCACCGGTAAAAGGATAGGATAAAATCCAGGGGCCGTTCACATCACCCTGATTACCTGTGCCCGGACCTCCCCAAACAATATTGCTGCCAACTTGAATTAAATCGCTACTACCAGTTGCAGCAGTAATTTTTCCTCCCGAGTAAACTTGAATAAAACTAAACGGTGCAAGAAAAAGTTTTCCGGAAGGTTCGAAATTGATAGTGCCGCAAACGAAAATTTGTAAGCGGGGGGAATCTATTGAGTTCGCAAGTGGAGGAACAGAAGTACTTGCTTTATATGTTTGGCCTTTAACATTTACAGTAATATACTGCGGTATACAAACAATATCATCGGTCTTTGGAACGCCTGATGGATTCCAGGTGGATGCAACGTCCCAATCTCCGCCAATAGCTACTTTGGTACAAGTTGGTGCAGTCATAGTACTGCATCGTGGATACGGGCTTGACCCATGCGGCCAGTATTGCTGTGCATTAATTTGAAATCCAATGAATAAAAGGAAAACAACAAAAGAAATAATTTTCATAAACGAAACCAACTAACAGTTTAACGGAATAAGTTAACGGTTCGTTTCAGGGGGTTGGATCACTTAAGCAAATAGAGGGAGAGTTGGATTGTTAAGTGATTCTTCTTATAGGAGTTGGATAGAAGTCCGTAAAAATACGGATCGTTTTGGCTTCTGCAAGTATTTAAGCAAGAATTTCTTCCATTTTCATGCTGCGTGAGCCTTTAATAAGCAGGTGCGTGTGGTTAAACGATTGAGCCTTATACCATTTTTTTGCTTCAACAGAATTAGTAAAATAAATATAGGATTGACTGGTTTTTACGAAATCGCCCCCAACAAGCACTACATTGGCCCATTTATATTGATCAATCAAATCAACAATTGCCTGATGCTCTGCTAAACTTGCTTCGCCCATTTCGGCCATACCGCCTAACATCAACACCTTTTTACTAGCTTGAAGTTTTGCAAAATTTTCAATGGCTAATTTCATGCTGCTGGGGTTGGCATTATAGGCATCCAGAATAATTTTATTACTCCCGGCTTCTATTAATTGGGAGCGGCTATTGGTTGGCTGGTAGTTTTCAATTGCAGATTTGATTGTAAGTGCCTGCACTCCAAAATGTAACCCTGCACAAACAGCTGCAAGCACATTTGGCAAGTTATAATCGCCAACAAGATGGGTTCTGATAACACCAATCTCAGGGTGACTTGTTACCTCAACTTCCAAAAAGGGCTCACTTTTCAATAACTTTCCGGTAGTAGAAGCATTTGCAGTACCATAGGTTATTTTATTTGCTATACCTGTGCTCATTTCTTCCAGGTAATCAAAATCGGTATTAATAAAAATTGCGCCTTTGTTTGTACGGATGAAATCGTACAATTCGCCTTTGCCTTTTTTAACGCCTTCTATTCCGCCAAAACCTTCAAGGTGTGCTTTACCTACATTGTTTATGAGACCGTAATTGGGTAAAGCATATTTACAATAACCTTCAATTTCTTTTTGGTGATTGGCACCCATTTCAACTACAGCAATTTCTGCGTCTTGCTTTACTTTAAGCAAAGTGAGTGGAATGCCAATATGGTTGTTAAGATTGCCTTCGGTTGTATATGTTTTGAGTGTAGATGAAAGAACAGCATGTATTAATTCTTTGGTAGTTGTTTTTCCATTACTACCCGTAATTGCCAAAAAGGGAATATTGAATTGAAGGCGGTGCAGCTTTGCCAGCTCTTGTAAAGAGGTAAGCACATCATCAACTACAATTATTCTTTCATTTTCTTGCTCCGGAGATTCATCAACAATTGCATATGCTGCTCCTTTTTCAAGGGCCTGTTTGGCAAAAAGGTTGCCGTTAAAATTGTCGCCTTTTAATGCAAAAAAAAGATCGCCTTGTTTTAATTTCCTGGTATCAGTTTGTACAGAAGGATGTGCCAAAAACAACTTGTAAAGCTCTTCAATATGCATAAACCAAAGATAGGCGCTTGTACTTTTCTGTAAACGATAAAAATGAAAATGCTTTACATAAAAAGAAAACCCTCCGCAAACGGAGGGCTTTCTTTTATTGATAAAACGAGGAGATTAATTTCGTTTTCTGTTGTTTTGTTTTCTTGTACCAAACCAGTTACCTGTCTTACGACCGTTACCTTCCTGGCTGCCATAACGTGTCATAGCACAACGGAAACCGATCATGGAACTGCTTTGATCTTCTTCAAGGAAGCGGCGTGAACCGGGGCTGAGCCAGTATGCACGATCGTTCCAGCTGCCACCTTTATAAACACGGCTCTTATCACTAACCAATGTTGTTTGGCCATAACCGTATTGAACAGCACTTAAAGAATCACCATCCAGATAATCGATAACATAACCTTTTTGATAGTTACGACGGTTTTTCACTTCGTCTTCTGTTTCATCACGGTACTTGATACGACCCATTGAATCTCTTTCAGCTTTTCCTGTGCTGAGGTCGATACGTTGGAATTTGTTACCACGATAAATATTGAAATCTTCACCGTCAGTTTGTGTCATTGGTCTGTACACATCGGCAACCCACTCACTTACGTTACCGGCCATGTTATATAAACCGAAACCATTTGGATAGAATGCTTTGATTGGACCAGGAATTACAGCACGGTCGTTCAAACCACCTGCAACACCCATGTTATCACCAGAGCCACGCTTAAAGTTTGCGAGGAACTGACCTTGCCAGCTGCTGCGTCTTGCATCACGCAAGCCATTTACGTTTTGTGCCCATGGATAAACCTGCTTGTTAGCAGTTAACTCTTCACCACGACGCTTTTCGCTGCGGCGTGGGTTAGGGTTTTGAGCAATTAAACCGTAGGCTGCATATTCCCATTCTGCTTCTGTTGGCAGGCGATAATCAGGTAAAATAATACCTTCTTCAAAGCTGATGCTTGTAGGCACCTGTTTAGTTAAAGGATCCTGATATTTTTTTATGCCCTTACCGGGAGTTGCCTGGTATTCACCTAACAAATATGCTTTTGTATTAAAGTTGTCCTGTCCGCCACCCTGCATTTGTTTTTGCAGTTCGGCTTTTTTGTTGGTAATCCCTTTTTCGTAAAGAATATTTTCGTTTACACGATCGCTACGCCATAAGCAGTAGTCGTAAGCCTGTTTCCAGCTTACACCAACTACAGGATAAAGATTGTAAGAAGGATGACGGAAATAATATTCAACGTAAGGTTCGTTGTATGCAAGTTCACTTCTCCAAACCAATGTATCGGGTAAAGCACGGTTTGTGATAGCAGTATCCATGAACACACGGTCGAGCCAGTAGAGGTATTCTCTGTAGTGAACGTTGGCAACCTCAGACTCATCCATGTAAAAAGAAGCAACAGTAACACGGCGTGGAATGTTATTCCAGTCACGCATTACGTCTTCTTCTACAGCACCCATGGTAAAGGTACCACCCTCAACAAACACAAGGCCGGGCCCGGTTTTCTGTTCTTTTTCTTTAGAAACACGGAAACCGCTGCCGTTTTTGTCGTTGTAAGTCCAACCGGTTGAAGAAGACTTCTCAGGCTTCTTCTTAAATAAGTTACATGATGTAAAAATGGTAGCCCCAACAAATAGGATACACAGATTTTTAATGCAGAAAAGGTTTTTCATCTCCTTCGTTTTGATAGTTAACGAGTAATGTTCAAAAATATTGTACTGGATTTCAGAGTCCAAAATATTTATTGGACAGGTGACAAACTTAAAGTAATCTTTCCGAAATCTGAAGGAATCGGGAGCTAAGGAATTTAATTTCAGTATTTCTGCTTAGTAAACCGTGAATTTACGTTCACCATTACAGGCATCAAGCTGGTTTGTTCTTGCCGTAAATTTCAAAATAGTATCCGGTATCTTTGGTTTTACTGTTTATGCGATACGTTATACTGATTTTGTTTACATGCATACTAAGTTCTGCCGCTGCTCAACGCACATGGCGAAATAATTCTGTATTGGCAAGCGGAGATTGGTACAAACTCTCGGTTAAGCAGCCCGGTGTTTATCGCATTAACATCGCTTTTCTGCAATCGCTGGGTGTAAATGTTTCCAACCTGGCAAGCGGCAACATACGCTTGTTTGGAAATGGCGGACAGATGTTGCCCGAAGATAATGCTGTGTTTTCTGCAGATGATCTTACTGAAAATGCCATACAGGTTGCTGATGGAGGTGATGGGGTAATAAACGGGAGTGACTATATTCTTTTTTATGCGGCAGGTCCACAACAGTGGATAAAAGATTCAACAAACAAACGCTTTCGCCATCGAAAAAATTTATACAGCAGCGAATCGTTTTATTTTTTAAACATCAGCACAAACGGGTTACGTATTCAAAACAGGGCAGCTGCGGGTTTGCCTAATCAAACAGTAACATCGTTCAAAGACCGGATGTTTTATGAACTGGATACTATCAATTTTCTGCGAAGCGGTAAGGAGTGGTATGGTGAAGAATTCAGTAATACGCCGGGCAGCACATTAAACCGAACCTTCAATCTCAATATCACAAATGGCATAGCAGGGAGTACGATTTTTAGCTCCGGTGTAGCATCGAGGAGTAATGGCATTGGCAGTTCGTTTACCATAAGAGCAAATAATATCAATATTGCGCAACACAGTGTTTCGGCAGTAGGTACAGGTACATACGATCCTGTAGCTGCACCGCATGAGCTTACAACTACATTTAATCTTACACAGCCGCTGTTGAGTTTGCAATACAGTTACCAACCGGGCAGTGTTAATGCGCAAGGCTGGCTCAATTGGTTCGAATTATTTCCACAACGCCAGTTAAGTATGACGGGCATTGATCAGTTGCATTTCAGCGATTGGGAAACAGTTGGTCCCGGTAATATTGCAGAATTTCGGCTACAGGGCGCTGTTGCGTCAACACTTGTTTGGGATATTACCGATCCGTTACGGCCGCAGAATATTACAGGCTCATTAAACGGAACTGAATTTCGATTTACAAACACAGCCGATCGTTTACGGGAATACATCGCTTTTCAGCAACAGAATTATTTACAACCAACAGCTGTTGGAAAAATTGTCAACCAGGATTTACACGGAGCAAACTTTCCCAATTACATCATCGTTACACATACTTCTTTTTTAAGTGAGGCTCAACGTTTGGCAACATGGCACAGGCAAAACAATGGCTTAACCACATTAACGGTAACAACGGAACAAGTATACAATGAGTTTGGTTCAGGTACGCCCGATCCATCGTCCATCCGCAATTTTGTAAAAATGTTTTACGATCGTGCAGGTAGCGATACAACCAAACGCCCACGTTATTTACTATTGTTTGGCGATGCATCGTACGATTATCTCAACCGCATCAGCGGCAATACAAACTATGTTCCCTGTTTTGAAAGTGAAGTAACACTCGATCCGTTATCAACCTATACCTCTGATGATTTTTTTGGTTTTCTTGATGATAATGATAATATCAACCGTCTTTTTCCTGTGAGTTTGCTGGATATTGGCATCGGTCGTATTCCTGCAAAATCAGTACAGGAAGCAAAAGCCGTGGTTGATAAAATCATAAAATATCATGCAAAAGAAAGTTTTGGCCCCTGGCGAAATGATATGACGGTGATTGCAGATGATGAGGATAATAATATTCATTTGGATGATGCAGAATTTCACAGCAATATTATTCAGCAAAACAAAAACTTCAACTTATCTAAAATTTATCTCGATGCTTTCCGTCAACAAAGCGGAAGTGGCGGCAGCCGTTACCCCGAAGTGAACCAGGCCATCAACAATAAAATATTTGCCGGCACATTAATCTGGAATTACAGCGGGCATGGCGGCTCAAGAAGATTAGCCGAAGAAGCAATTTTGGAACAGGATATGGTAAACAGCTGGAGCAATATCAGTAAGCTGCCGTTGTTTATTACAGCTACCTGCGATTTTGCTCCTTACGATAACCCATCGGTAAATTCAATTGGTGAAAATATTCTCTTACGGGAACGCACAGGTGCTATTGCGCTAATGACAACAACAAGGGTAGTGTTTGCCTTCAGCAACCGCATCATCAACAACAATTATTTTCAACAGGCATTGCAAAAAGATGCAAATGGAAAGTATCCATCGTTGGGCGATGCAGTGAAACGAACTAAAAACTTTACTTACCAAACCTTTGGCGATATTATTAATAACAGAAAGTTTACGTTGCTGGGCGATCCTGCTGTTCGGCTTGCTTTTCCTGAATTGAATGTGCGTACAACAGCTATCAACAACCATGCACCAGCCGCCGATACATTAAAAGCGTTGGATCGTTATACCATTAGGGGTGAGGTAACTGATGCGATGGGCAACAAACTGAGCAATTTTAACGGGAACGTCTATCCTGTTATTTTCGATAAACCGCAACAGCAAAAAACATTTGCCAACGATGCAACAAGCATCAGTACAAATTTTAGCCAGCAGGCAAACATCATTTTCAAGGGAAAGGCCAAAGTAACCAATGGTGAGTTCGTATACAGTTTTGTTGTGCCGAAAGACATCAATTATCAATTCGGAAATGGTAAGATCAGTTATTATGCTGAAGATGGCTCAAAAGACGGTAACGGTGCCGAAACCACGATTATTATTGGCGGAGCATCAGCAAATCCTGTAACAGACAATGCAGGTCCAACCATTAAAGCATACCTCAACGATGAAAAGTTTGTAAACGGTGGTATTACTAACGAAAACCCTGTTTTATTGCTGAAGCTTGCCGATTCGAGTGGCATTAATACAGTAGGCACAGGTATTGGTCATGATTTGATTGCAACACTCGACGATGATAACAGTAAGTTTTATGTATTGAACGATTATTACGAAGCAGATGCCGATAGTTACCAATCGGGTACTGTACGTTTTCAATTGCCGGCATTAACAGAAGGATTGCATGTGTTGAAAATAAAAGCATGGGATGTGCAAAACAACAGCAGCGAATATAGGCTTGAGTTTCGTGTAATAAAAGATGCGGAATTTAAACTGGATCGATTGTATAATTATCCCAACCCTTTCACTACCCGAACAACATTTATGTTCGAGCACAACCGGCCCGGCGATCAGTTGCTATGCCTCATCCGTATTTATTCAATCAGCGGTAAAGTGGTAAAAACAATCACCCGCACAATAATAAATGAAGGAAACCGTTCTTTTGACATTGAGTGGGACGGAAAAGATGACTTTGGCCAGAAAGTCGGTCGGGGTGTTTACATCTACCAACTTGAAATAAAAGATTCAAATGGTAAAAAACAATCTGCTTTACAAAAGCTCGTTCTGCTATAACCAAAATCCGTTAACTGAAAGGAATACATTTTCCTCTATTTTTATGGCTCAAATAATAACTCTTATGAGAAAAAACTCAGCCTTGCTTATAGGCTTGTTTACCTGTTTGTCTTTACCAGCGCTTGCCCAACAAACACAATCGATCAATGTAGTTACAACAGCAGTACCCATGTTACGTATTTCGCCCGATGCACGTGCAGGTGGTATGGGCGATTTGGGAATTGCCACTTCTGCCGATGGAAATTCTTCTTTTTGGAACCAGGCAAAAATTCCGTTTGCAGCACAACGTTCTTCTATTGCATTAACGTATACACCCTGGTTAAAAGATCTTGGCTTAAATGATGTATTTATTGGCACTGTTGCAGGCTATCATCAAATTGATGAGCTGCAGGCCATTTCCGGTTCGCTCCGTTATTTTAATTTAGGTAGTATTCAGTTTACCGATTTTGCAGGTAATGATCTGCAAAAATTCAACCCACGTGAATTTGCATTTGATGCAGGTTACAGCCGCAAACTCAGCGATAAAATTGGCGTAGGCATTGCTCTTCGCTTTATCTATTCAAACCTTGCAAATGGTAACACCAATGGTGTTACTTACAAACCGGGTACTGCAGTAGCTGGCGACATTTCGTTCTTCTACAACGGTCTTAACGAAGAAGGTACAGGCATTACAGCCGGTGCTGTTATGAGCAACCTTGGCAGCAAGATCGCTTATACCAACGATGCCCGTGGTAAAGATTATATTCCTGCCAACCTCGGTATTGGTGCAGTTTATACAAAAGCAATTGATGAAACCAACAAGATCAGCTTTGGTGTAGATATCAATAAATTACTGGTGCCAACACCACCAACAGATACATCAACTGCAGCACGTGATGCATACCGCAACAAAAGTGTAGTGGGTAGCTGGTTCTCTTCATTTGGTGATGCTCCCGGTGGCTTTGGTGAAGAAATGAAAGAATTCCAGATTTCAACAGGTTTGGAATATGGCTACAACGATCAGTTTTTTGCACGTGCAGGTTATTTCTACGAAGCAAAAACAAAAGGTAACCGTCGTTTCTTTAGCGTAGGTGCCGGTGTAAAGTACAACCGCTTAGGATTTAATTTCTCCTACCTCGTACCAACAGGCCAGGGTATTAACCGTAATCCATTAAGCAACACTGCCCGTTTTAGTATTATTTTCGACCTTGGTGGCGATGATGGCAGCGGCACTTCTAACGAGTAATACATTTATATAAAAGATTTTGCCAGAAGCGGAGGTACTTTACCTTCGCTTTTTTATTTACATTATGGCATTTAGAATTGGAACAGGCATTGATTATCATCAATTAGCTGAAGGAAGAAAATTGTTTATCGGAGGGGTTGAAATTCCGCACCACAAAGGAGCACTTGGCCATAGCGATGCCGATGTATTATTGCACGCTATTTGCGATGCTATGCTTGGTGCACTTGCTTTAGGCGATATTGGTACACACTTTCCCGATACTTCTGCTGCGTTCAAAGATATTGACAGTAAAATACTGTTGCAGCAGAGTTATGATAAAATAAAAGCGAAAGGATATAAGGTTGTAAATGTAGACAGCACTTTGTGTTTAGAAGCGCCGAAGATTAAGCCCTACATTGCACAAATGCAGCAAACCATTGCAGCAATTTTAGAATTGGAGGTTGATGCTGTTTCTGTTAAAGCAACTACAACAGAAAAAATGGGTTTTGTAGGAAGAGAAGAAGGTTTGGTAGCACATGCTACTGTATTGCTTGAAAAATAAAACAGACATGACAGTTAAAATCATCAATCAATCAAATAACCCACTGCCTGCATATGCAACTGAAGGAAGCAGTGGTATGGATTTACGTGCCGCTATTAACGAAACAATTACATTGCAACCACTGGAACGTACGTTAATACCAACGGGTTTGTTTATTGAACTACCCGTAGGTGTTGAAGCACAGGTTCGCCCACGCAGCGGACTTGCAATTAAACAAGGCATTACCTGTTTAAACACACCGGGAACAATTGATGCCGATTATCGTGGAGAAATTAAGGTTATTTTAATCAACCTCAGTAACGAAATACAGTCTGTACATAATGGCGACCGTATTGCTCAGCTGGTGATTCAGAAAGTAGAAAAGATAAGCTGGGCTCCTGCAGTTGAGCTGGAACAAACAACAAGAAATGAAGGTGGCTTCGGCAGCACCGGAAAACAATAGTTTATACAATGAAGAAAGTAGTATCAATCGCATTTGCAGCGTTACTGTTACTCGGTTTCAGCGCATGTCGTGCAACAAAGAAAATTCAACAGGTAATTGTAAAGAAAGACACCGTTGCGGTTATAGATACACCTGTGCTTAAGTTGCCCACACATGCCGATACTGTGCGTATGGCAAACGAAGTATTGGTTAATGTTGAAAAGAAATACATCAGCTTCAATACATTTTCTGCAAAAATTAAAGTTGATTATACCAATAATAAAGGCAAGCAGCCCGATTTTGTTGCCAATGTGCGTATGCTCAAAGACAGTGTTATCTGGATTTCGCTCAGTAATGATATTGGTATTGAAGGCATCCGTGTCTTGATTACTAAAGACAGTATTAAAATGCTCGACAAGCTGGCCAATACATACCAGGTACGGCCATTGAGCCATATACAGGAATTGGCACAACTGCCATTTACGTTTTCCGATTTGCAGAATATATTGGTGGGTAACCCTATCTTCTTCAGTAAAGACAGCATTACATCTTATAGCAATTCGCCAAACGGTTATTCCATTTTAACCTATTCAACATTGTTTAAAAATCTGCTTTCTGTTTCGGCAGATTATTCAATTACGAAAAGTAAACTTGATGATAATGATCCTGCCTTAAACAGAACCTGCGATTTAATTTATAATGATTTTGAAAATAAAGCGGGTGTTCTGTTTTCAACACAAAGACAGATAACCATATCGCAACGTAACAAACTGGAAGTGCAGTTAAAGTTTAAAGATTATAAGTTTAACGAGGAGTTGAGTTATCCGTTTACAGTTCCTAAAAAATTCAAAAGAATCTGACACGGCATACGTTTTTAAAAAGGAGTGCGTTTACCCTTATCGTCAATAGCCTTATTTTTGTCACTTAAACCCATTACCTATGCGGAAATTCTTTTTCATTACAATCTGCATGTTGTTACAGTTTACCTTGCCGGCACAGGAAAAAGCTGAGCTGGAAAAGAAACGTAAGCAAACACTGCAGGAAATTGAAGTACTGAACAGGCAGTACAATGAAATCAGAAAATCAAAAAAGCAAAGTATTGGACAGCTGGCGCTCATCCAGAACAAGATCCGTTTACGTAACGACGTAATTAATACCATTAATAAGCAGGTACGCAGTATTGATAAGGATATTAATACCTCGTATGTAGAAATGCGCAGATTGAAAAAGGATCTTGATACTCTCAAGATGAACTATGCACACAATGTGGTGTATGCCTACAAGAACCGCAGCAGCTACGATTTTTTAAATTTTCTTTTCTCCGCAAATACATTTAACGATGCTATCCGCAGAATATCGTACATGAAAGCCTATCGTAGTTACAGGGCGCAGCAACTTGATGCGATTTATAAAACGGAGTCATTGTACAAAGACAAAATCGTTGAGTTAACCAACAACCGCAAACAAAAAAGCCTGGTATTGCAGGATGAAACAAAAGAAAGAACAGAGCTTGAAAAAGATAAGCAGGAGCAAGCAGTAGTTGTAAATGATATTAAGAAGAAAGAAGGTGAGATCAATAAAAGTCTTGCTGCAAAGAAGAAACAGGCGCAGCAGTTGCAGTCTGCAATTACAGCTGTGATCAATCGTGAAATTGCTGCTGCAAAAAAAGAAGCAAAAGAACGGGCAGATAAAGAACGAAAAGATAAAGAAGCAGCGGATCGTATAGCAAAAGAAAATGCAAAAACAAATCCAGCAACAACCAATCCAACAACATCGGTTACTGCACCTGTTGTAAAAAAGGACGAGCCTAAAAAACCGGCAAGCTACCTTGAATATAATAAAGACGATATTGCTTTAGGTGCAAGTTTTGAAACAAGCAAAGGCAGACTGCCTTTCCCTGTTGATAATGGTTATATTACCGGCAACTTTGGAAGAAATGTTATCCCGGAAACAAAGATTGTTTACGATCAAGACTTCATCACAATCGCATCTCCTGCTGGAACTTCTGTTAAAGCTTGTTTTGACGGAGAAGTTGCAAGCGTGTTTGATGTTGGTGGCAATACGGCAGTAATGATTCAGCACGGTAAGTATTTTACTACCTACAGTAATTTATCATCTGCTAATGTAAGTAAAGGGCAAAAAGTGAAGACAGGCCAGGTAATTGGCCGTGTGGGCACCAACCTAGATGGCGATGGTGAACTAAACTTTGTACTTGCCCGTGAAAATCAAATGATCAATCCGGTGCCCTGGTTAAGAGGTCGCTGATACGTGCACAAAACGTTCGTATAACTCTTCATACAAAGGAACAATGTGATGAATATCAAATTTCATTGCTTGTTCCTTTGCTCTTTGTTTAAAGCCGTTGAGTTTATCATCATCTTTCAACAAGTCAATCCCAAGTCTGCTTAACTCTTCTACATCGCCGATGTTGGCCATGTAACCTGTTTCGCCGTGAATATTAATTTCGGGGATACCACCTGCATTGCTCGATAATACAGGTACACCTGCTGCCATTGCTTCTAACGCCGATAAACCAAAACTTTCATATTCCGATGTAAGCATAAACAAATCGGAAATAGCAAGAATCTCTTCCATTTCCTGTTGCTTACCAAGAAAGCGCACTTCATCACAGATGTTTAATGCACGGCATAACTCTTCTGTACCCGGACGTTCAGGACCATCGCCCACCATCAACAATTTAGAAGGAACCTGTTTGTTGATCTTTGCAAACACGTGGATGATATCGTTTACACGTTTCACTTTACGGAAATTAGATGCATGTGTAATAATGCGTTCGCCGTTTGGTGCAAGTACTTTGCGGAAGGCATCCAATGGTTTTTTATCGAAGCGTTTTACATCAACAAAATTGTAGATCACTTCAATTTCTTTTTCTATCTGGAAGGAGTGATAGGTTTCTTTACGCAGGTTGTTCGATACTGCTGTAATGGCATCGCTTTCGTTAATTGAAAACGTAACAACCGGTTCAAAGGTTTTATCCTTTCCTACCAACGTAATATCGGTACCATGCAATGTTGTAATAACAGGAATATCTTTTCCCTTCTTCTTTAAGATCTGTTTAGCCATATACGCAGCCGATGCATGCGGTATAGCATAATGTACATGCAACAGATCAAGATCATGATTCAACGCCACATCTACCATTGTACTGGCCAGCGTGGTTTCGTACGGCGGATAATCGAACAAAGGGTAATGCGGTATATGTACTTCGTGGTAAAAGATGTTGGTGAAAAAGCCACTCAAACGCACCGGCTGCTGGTAAGTAATAAAATGAACCATGTGTCCTTTCTCTGCCAGTGCCTTTCCTAATTCTGTTGCTAACACACCGCTACCGCCAAAAGTGGGGTAACATACTATGCCTATTTTCATCGTAACTGTATTTAATTGCAAACCCAACAGGGCTTGAAGAATGTATATGGCTTCTGTCACTTATCATGCCAGAACAACCGGCACTGTACATTTGACAGATTGGGAACGAAGTTACTACTTTGCCCTAACAGCCATCGTATGACCGATACCGCTTATAAAAAAGCTATCCGTAATGCCTTGTCTGTTTTTTGCAGGGTAAAAGAGTTGGTTTATTTTGAGCATTCTATTTTAAAACCACAGCATGAGAAAATTACAAATGGTCTTTTCTTTTTGCATAGCTGCAAGTGCAGTTATGGCACAGTCAACCGATTCGGCAATGTTTAAACGTATTGCCGACGATGTTTTTACCAACAGCACTGGTTATGAGAACCTGCGTATTTTATGTAAGAAAGTTGGTCCACGTTTAAGCGGATCGCCACAAGCAGCAGCAGCAGTTCAGGAAACATACAAAATGATGAAAGCAATGGGAGCCGACACGGTTTACCTGCAGGAATGCATGGTGCCGCATTGGGTGCGTGGGGCAAAGGAAAGTGCATTGTTGGTTGATGCAAAAGGCAAAACCTTTTCGTTAAACATTTGTGCGTTGGGTAACAGTGTGGGTACAGGTAAGCAAGGCATTAAAGCAGAGGTAATAGAAGTACGTTCGTTTAAAGAACTGGAGCAATTAGGTGTGGCAGGTGTAAAAGGGAAAATTGTGTTTTATAATTTCCCCATGAACCCAACCAATGTTGAAACTTTCCGTTCGTATGGCGAAGCAGGACAGTTTCGTGGCCGTGGTCCATCTATGGCAGCTAAGTATGGAGCTGTAGGTGCAATGGTTCGTTCGCTGGCAAGTAATATTGACGATTACCCGCATACAGGTACAACGACGTACAACGATTCGTTCCCGAAAATTCCGGCTATTGCAGTTTCAACACGCCATGCAGAATACATTAGTGCTGAGTTGAAGAAAAATAAAACCATGCAACTGTATTTCCGTACAGAATGTGAGATGTTGCCCGATGTAAAAAGTCATAATGTAATTGCAGAAATAAGAGGAACAGAATTGCCGAACGAAGTGATTACAGTTGGTGGCCACCTCGATTCATGGGATTTGGCAGAAGGTGCACACGATGACGGTGCAGGTTGTATACAAAGCATGGAAATTATTCGTGTGTACAAAAAGCTGGGCATTAAACCGAAGCGCACTATTCGTGTGGTTATGTTTATGAATGAAGAAAATGGTTTGCGTGGCGGACGTAAATACGCAGAGGTTGCTGCAACGGAAAAAGATAAGAAATTCATTTTTGCATTGGAAAGCGATGCCGGTGGTTTTACACCAAGAGCATTTGGTTTTACAGCCGAAGCACCTGTGTTGACAAAGTTGCGCAACTGGGCACCATTGTTTAAACCTTATGGTGTGTATGAATTTGCTGATGGTGGCGGTGGTGCCGATATTGGCCCATTACGTCCGTTGGGTACAACGCTTTCAGGATTACGTCCCGATTCGCAACGCTACTTCGATCATCATCATGCAGCAAACGATACATTTGAAATGGTGAGTAAACGTGAACTTGAGCTTGGCGCTATTAACATGGTGTTACTGTTGTATGTAGTTGATCAGTACGGATTGTAAGCAATAACAATAATTGAATGACGAATGTGAATAAGCGCAAGCTCATTCACATTCGTCGTTTAATACCTCTACTACTTTTTTATAAAAATCCACTGCACGTTCCGGTGTACTGCCAATGGCCACAAGACCTGTTTTGCCAAACTGTGATAAGGCACTTATCAGGTGAAACATAACACCTTCTTCCTGCGCATTACTGTAATGTAAACCATTGAGCATGGCAATATCAATAAGATCGTGTGGAGTAAGACCTTTGTAACAATCCCGTTGCAGGTTGTCTGTTGCAAAATAATAACGCTTCTTTCCATCGGGCATAAAGTATTCGCCTTTTTCAGGATCATAATCGCCTTCGGTTAAAAACTGCAACATTAAATAAGGGTGTGTAGTGCCGCCTTTCCGTAAATTAATTTCAATGGCATAATGTTTAAATCCATCGCCATCTTTTGCACTCATAAAATCAACAGCAAAGCGACCAAGCACGCCTTTCTGTTTTAATCCATCCGCAATAACAGCACCTATGCGTCCAATTTCAACAGCGTAGTCTTTATGTGCAGGAAACGTAGCGCCTAAAAATATCTGGTTATCTTCTCCGCCCAACATCTGATCGTGTGTTGACAATACTGATACGCCACCCAACGGATCAATAAGGCATTGTGCCGAAGGAGAAGTAATATAATCGGCTTCAACAAAAGCTTCTACAATGCCTTCCATCTCTTCAAACTTTTTAAAGAAAACATCAGCAGTAAGTTTTGCTGCAACAATTTTCAGTTTAACAGCAAGATGTTCGGCAATCCAGCTGCGTAATGTATCATTAGCCGGTGCATCTTCATACGAAAACACAGCGTTACCTTCTCCCGAAAAACCATCATTCATTTTTACAACCGCTTTCCGTAACGATGGGTTTTGTTGTTTCAGTAATGCAAGGCACCCGATCACCTGTTCTTTGTTTTTTACATCTTCAAAACCATCGGGTGTAAGTACATTCAGCGATTTGAATAATTTTCTTGCTGCGCTTTTTGTACCTAAATAATTGAGATCGGGATCGCAACCATACAACGGTATTTGTAATTGCAGAGCCAGTGTTTGTTCGTAAGCTGTAACATTAAAGCAGGTGATGTGTGCAGGCGAATGCGGATCGATATGTTGTTTAATACGTTCGATCAATCGTGGACGTTGCAGAATTTTTTCTGTTAATGGAACAGACGAAGCATCGAAACAACTGATGAGTGTAAGCCGTTGCCTTGCATGATAACCCGTAATGCCCGGCAACAGGTGCAAATAATAATCAATAATTGCAGGATCAACAGGTACACTTGTTACATAAATAATTTTTGTTCGGGGCATTCGCAACAGCATGAGTAAACAGAGCAAACGCTCTTCGTAAAACACATGACCTTTTACTTTTGAAAGAATGGTATGATCGAGTGTAAGACTTGGAATTACAACCACGGTTCTTGGTGCAAGTTTATCGGGAAAGGTTGTTTTAAACTGCTGAACAAGTTGCTCCTGTAATTGGTTGTACCGTTCTTTATCGGTGCTGTTGAGTGTATGAACCTGAGCAGTTAACTGCTCTGTTTCTGCTGATGGATGCTGTTGTATAATGTTGGGCATAGCACAAAATATAAAATGGAAAGAAGGATGTCAAGACGCCGCATTGCCACATGAACAGCTGTGTTGATTTTACTTTACAGCTTACCGATGGGATGCTGCCGTTTACCGACTTTTACCCTTGCCTGCTCGATAATGCCTTGCCTGCTGCTTGAAGGACTGATAGTTTTGTTCTAAATTCATTGAAAATGATTTGTAACGAAATGAAACAACGCAATAAACGCTCAAGCGAAAGATGGATAGGTTTGGCAGTGTTGGCAGTAGGTGTACTTATTCTGCTGCGCAATCTTGATTTACCCGTGCCATCTATTTTGTTTTCATGGCCCATGATCTTAATTGTAATAGGTGTTATTATTGGGCTGAAAGAAAGTTTTAAAGGCAGCAACTGGTTAATCATGATTGGGCTTGGCGGGTTTTTTCTGCTCATGAAACAATACCCCGAATGGAACCTGAGCAATTTTATTGCACCTGCAATTCTCATTGCGATTGGTTTGAGTTTTTTACTGCGCAGAAAAAACTCATCTTACAACGAACAGGAATTTATACAGCAACCTGCAACAGCAGCTACCGGTTATTCAAGCTCAACAGCAGTAGACGACGATGGTCCCGGCGATAAACTTGAAGCAGTAGCATTGTTTGGTGCAGTGAAAAAACTCAGCTATTCCAAAAACTTTAAAGGCGGCGAATCGGTTGCCATTTTTGGTGGCTCGGAAGTTAACCTGATGAATGCCGATTTTACCGGCATTATAAAACTGGAACTGGTAAATGTGTTTGGTGGTACCACCTTGTTTATTCCTGCACATTGGCAAATACGAAGCGAAGCTATGGCCATTTTTGGAGCTATTGAAGATAAACGTAAACAACCTGCCGGTGTAAGTACCGATAAAATTCTGGTGATCGAAGGCTTTGTAATGTTTGGCGGTATCGATATAAAATCGATTGGCTGATAGGCAGTACCATTAACCAAAACCTTATCCAATTAAACAACTGCAATTATGAACTGGTTTCTGGCAAAAATCGTTTACCGGATTATTTGTGGCAACGGAAAACACACCGCACAATTTGAAGAACAGCTTCGTTTAATACAGGCAACCGATGCATGTGCTGCAATGCAAAAAGCAAAACAAATAGGCGAAAAAGAGCAGGTGTCATTTCTAAATCATGCACAGCAAACAGTTTGCTGGAAGCTGATAGCTGTAACTGATGTTTATCCTTTTAGTGCAGATATGGATGGCGCAGAAATTTTTTCCTGTATTAAAGAAGAAGAGCAACCCGCTTCTTTTATTTACAGCATGCAGCTGCGTGCAGGCGATGCACTAAAAAGATATTCATCCATTGTGTTATCCTAAACAATTGTAATGGCAGTATCTCCTTTTCGGACAAAGCAATTTATGATACCGTTTTGTGTAGGCTGGTTTGTATGGATAGCCATGCAACAGCTTGCACTTTACCAAATGGGACTTAACTGGTTCGAAGCATTAACCGATAGCCTGGTTACGAATACGTTGCTCATTTATGTATCGTTACTTCTATTTACCATTCTTCGGTTTTACGTACCACGGTCAAGCAGCTTGCTCAATCTTTTTTTCTGGATAAGCATACTTACAGCAGGCTGGTTTTTTGCGGGCAGGTTTATTCTTGGATTATTTTATAACGAAACCAGTCATTATGTAGTTGCAACCAAAAACACATGGCCTATACGCATTGCAATCGGTTTTTTAATTAACGGCTGTATCTGTCTTGTTGGCTATGCCTATTTTAACTGGCAGGAGCGTACAGAAACAGAAAAGCAAAAAACAGAAGCAGAACAATTAAGTAAAGAAGCAGAGTTGTATAAGTTAAGGCAACAGCTGCAGCCGCATTTTCTGTTCAACTCTTTAAACTCTATTAATGCATTGATCGGTACCCGCCCTGCAGAAGCAAGACAAATGGTGCAGCAGCTATCCGATTTTCTGCGCAGCACATTAAAAAAAGAAGAGCAGCAATGGGTAAAGCTGGAAGATGAAATGCAAACGTTGCAATTGTATCTTGCTATTGAAAAAGTACGCTTTGGGCATCGTTTGCATACACAACTTGAAATGGATGCTGATGCCTTGCAGCTGCAATTACCTGCGTTGCTGTTGCAGCCATTGGTAGAGAATGCTATTAAGTTTGGCTTGTACGATACAACCGAAGAATCGCATATTCATTTAAAAGCAACAGCACGGGCAGGCCAGTTATTGATCGCTGTAGAAAATCCATACGATCCTTCTACTTCTGCAGCACAAAAAGGAACAGGCTTTGGATTAAGTTCGGTACAGCGTCGTTTGTTTTTGATGTTTGGAAGAAACGATCTGTTGAAAACAGAAACAAACGGAACAACGTTCAACACACAATTATTTATTCCGCAACCAAGCGTGTCCGACTTGTAAAAAAATGTCTGACACATTAAATGCAAAAGATGAGCTACAATGTTTTAATTATTGATGATGAACCTTTGGCCCGCAGTATGGTAACAGAGTATTTGCAGGCGCATCCGCAATTCACCATTGCAGAAGAATGTAATAACGGATTTGAGGGTGTGAAAGCTGTGCAGCAACACAATCCCGATCTTATTTTTTTAGATATACAAATGCCCAAAATAACAGGATTTGAAATGCTGGAGCTGTTGGAAGAACCACCTGCTGTTATTTTCACCACGGCGTTTGATGAGTATGCAGTACAGGCTTTTGAAAAAAATGCAGTTGATTATTTACTGAAACCTTTTTCGCAACAACGTTTTGATAAAGCCATTTCAAAATGGCTGGAACAGGAGAAACCGGCAACTGTTTCGCATGAACCTTTGTTGAAAGATGCAGCAAAGCATCCGCTGCAGGCCGAACGTATTGTGGTGAAAACAGGCAATAAAATCAGCATTATTCCCTTGCAGGATATTCATTATTTAGAAGCAGCAGATGATTATGTAAAGATCGTTACAGCAGCAGGAAGCTTTTTGAAAAAACAAACCATGAGTTTTTTTGAAGGGAGTTTAGATGCGGCAAGGTTTGTACGTACACACCGTTCGTTTATTGTACAGGTAAAAGAAATTACACGCATCGATCCTTACGAAAAAGAAAATCATATTGCATTGTTGCGATCCGGTGAAAAAATTCCTGTAAGCAGGGGAGGCTATCCGAAGTTGAAAGCGATGCTGGGTTTGTAACTGCTGTTGCTTTTCGTAAAACTTCCGCCTACTTTTAAGAAAAAATAATCTATGGGACTTTTGAAAGACATCTGGGATATTGGCCATGATCTGCTGGGCCTGTCTGGCGATTTGAAAAAAGGAAAGCAGGAACAAAAAGACCGGCTTGCAGATTTGTTCATCAACATCGCCAATGTATTAACTGATACATACAGTAAGCTGATGCAAAATATTTATCCCGGTGGTAACTGTGTGCAGCTGGATGTGTTTTCGCAGGAGCTATACGATAAAATGAAACCCATCACAGGCGAAGTAAAAGCGAAAGCGTTGTCTGATAAATTGGCCAGTTCGCACAAAGTGGAAATGCTGTTTGGTCAACTCTCAAGTGGAGAGATTGATAAAAAAGAATTGCTGCAGCTGGAAGAGGCTGCTGGCTTTTTTAAAGCAACAGCGGCAATGTTGAAAGTGTAGCTCCGTACCTTGTACTTCTAACTTCTTCCTTCTCCTCACCATTCCTGCCCAACCCAAACAGCACCGCCAATACTGTTGCGGAGTGCGCCGGTATCGGCAGCATGCATATTGTTTTCTTCACGCCAGCGGAGCAATGCAAAAAAGGCCGAATAGAATGCATCTTTATGAACGCCTTGCGGCGCTTGCAATAATGTTTCAGCATAAGCAAAAACAGGATCGCCGCTACCTTCAAGTGCAAGATTGCTGTTGCGAAAATCGCTTACCACATTTACACCTGTAATAGCTGCAACTGCGGCAGCATCGCCCAATGCATGGCTTAATTTTGTTGCAGGAGAATGAATGGCAGTATGCCCCATTAAACCAATCAGCTGTACCTGGTAATCGAGCTGATGATCGTCGATAAACTGTTTGGCCTGTGCAGCAACCCAATGGCCATAATCAACATGTAGTTGCATATAACCAACAGCAGGAACTTGTGCAGCATTCGCCAGTTTTTCCCACAAACCGGCAGGGTACGCAACTGTATTGGAGTGCCTTATTTCTACCGCCCATTTTTGACCGGTTACTTCAAAAGATGCAAAAACAAGTTCCAGACTTTGTGTTGCTGTATTACTGGCTAAGCCAAGGGCCCGGTAAATCATATATGATGAGTTTTTAGGATTGCAGAAATTATTTGCAAGTCAATCCTGTTCACAATATTATCTGTTAGATTTGTAAAAATACGGCTGCAAAGCTACTGATGCAGATGGTACCATCAAACAGCATTATTTCTGTGGCCGTTTTTTGAAATCTTCAGCACTATGGTTATCAATTTAAGCGATCAACATTCACTTGTTTCCAACTGGGTTGGCGAGTTAAGAAGTACAGAAATTCAAACCGATCGTATGCGTTTTCGCCGCAATCTCGAACGTATTGGTGAAATAGCAGCATACGAAATAAGCAAGCTTCTTGAATGGGAAGAGAAGGAAATAACCACTCCGCTGGGCACTTCTCCTACCAAAATGTTGAAGGCGCAACCGGTACTTGCCACAATTTTAAGAGCAGGTTTGCCGTTACATCAGGGGCTGCTTAATTATTTCGACAGGGCCGATAATGCGTTCATATCTGCATATCGGAAACACCACCGGGATGGCAGCTTTGAAATAAGCCTGGATTATGTAAGTTGTCCCAGCCTGGAAAACAGGGTGGTGATCATTGCAGACCCCATGCTTGCAACCGGAAGTTCTTTGGTAAAAACCGTACAGTATTTAAGAGATGAAGGCTTGCCTTCTGAAATTCATATTGTATGCGCCATAGCCTGCACAGTTGGTATTGAATATGTGCTCCGCAGCGAACCAAAAGTAAAGATCTGGTGCGGTGCTATTGATGATGAGTTAACAGCCAAAGGTTACATTGTACCCGGCCTTGGCGATGCGGGTGACTTGGCTTATGGTACAAAAGTGCAGATGTAGTTTTTGCTACAAATGTTAATTCTGCAATTGTTATTTGTGTGCCTGAAAGTTTATTAGTTGTTTTACCTGCCGTATCCTTTAGGAGAAAGCAGCATAATAAAGTTGAAAAACGTCTTACTTATTAACCGCTCTCAATGAGAAAAATTTTACTACTACCATTTTTGCTGATCGTGTTGCAGACCTATGCACAGGATCCTAATTTCTCCCAGTTTTTTGCTTCACCTTTAACGCTTAACCCTGCTTTAACCGGCAAGTTTAACGGTGTAGTGCGTGTAGCAGGCAATTACCGTAACCAATGGCCAACCATCAACAATGCATTTCGTACGGCAACCGTTTCGGCCGACTTTGGTATTCTTGGCAATACCATTCCCGAATTCGATCAGTTTGGAGTTGGCGTAATGGGTATGTACGATATTAATGGCGATGGTGTAATGAAGAACAGCTTTTTTTCGGGCTCGGTAGCTTACCACAAAGGCATCGATGAAAACGGCTATCATTCAATTGGTGTTGGTTTTAGCGGCAGCTATGCACAACGCAGGCTCGACATCAGCAAACTCGATTTTCAGGATGAGTTAACAAGTCTTGGTTTTACCGGCAATACTGCTGAAATTTTTGGCAGTACAGGTTATAGAAATATTAGTTATGCCGATGTAAATGCCGGGTTTATTTATACCGGTGCCACCAACGATTACAATAACTTTTATATCGGTGCATCGGTTTACCATATTAACCGGCCTAAAGTGAGTTTCTTAAATGCACAGTACATTATGAACCCCAGATTTACCGTACATGGCGGTGGTTATTTTCCTGTTGCAGATGCTACTACTTTATTTGTGAGTGCAAACTATCAACGTCAGGCAGGCGCAAGCGAAGCTATCTTTGGTGCAGCATTAGGCCGTACTGTTAATGGCGATTTTACTGAAAACCCTACCGATGTTTATGCGGGTGTTTGGGTAAGATATGGTGATGCTGTTATTCCTTATGTTGGATTGGAGTTTGCCAACTATCGTTTTGGATTTTCATACGATGTTAATACATCACGTTTAGCCGCAGCATCACAACGCAGAGGTGGTATGGAAATTTCACTCATCTGGACAAAGAAGTATGTTGATCCGAATAAGAAGAAACTTAACTGTCCACGTTTCTGATTTATTCAGCAAATCGTTTACATAAAAAACGGCATTGGTTTAACCAATGCCGTTTTTTATTACTCAATTCAATTTTTATATAACGATCACGATTCTTTTTAGCCATAACACTGCTGACAACTTTGTTGGAATGCAGATTTTGTAGAATATATACGACGAAGTTGTACTGGTTTTAACGGGCACTTAGTCGTTGATTTTTTTTAATATTAATACTTTAGACTCCTGCTAAGTATCCACACTTACTTACCCTCTATGCTGCTACTGTTTTTTAAAAACGACCTTACAAAATGTTTTGAAAGCGGTTGAGCCGGCTGTAGTTTTACATCATAATAACAGAGTACAAAAATCCAGATCCAGAAAAAACCAAAAACAAATCCAAATCCAAAAACCGAATCCTAAATCCTGAAGAAAAACTAAAACGTATCCGAATCCTGAAAAACCAAAAGATCCAAATCCTAAGCTGCTAATCAGCAATGAAAACCAACCAGTCCAATGCCCGTTTTTGAAAACGGCCTTATGAAAACCAAATCAGACTTCTCTGTACCCAATTAAAACAGGTAAGACCAAAAGGACCAGAAAAACAGAAGTCATTGTTACCCCCGGAAATCGGGGGTAATTTTTTGCAGTAAAGTTTTTTTGATGATTTATTTCGCTATCACGTGCATTACCAAAGGCAACACATACCAGCAGAATAAACTGATAAGAACAATACTAACAATGTTCATTACAAAACCTGCTTTGATCATATCCTTGAGTTTAATATGACCACTGCTGAAGACAATTGCATTGGGGGGAGTACCCATCGGCATCATAGCAGCTGCACTTGCTGCAAGCGTCATTGGTATACCAAGTAATAACGGGTCGAGATGTAATGCATCGGCCAAAGCAGCAAGTACCGGTGCAAAAACAATAACCTGCGCAACATTGCTCATTACTTCGCTAAGGAAAATAGAGATCACTACAATAATAATGAGTAATGCAAAGCCATTAATATCACTGAAGCTTGCAAGCCATTTCCCCACCTGTGCCATTACACCAACTTTTTCCAGCGAATTAGCTAATGCAATACCTCCTCCAAATAAAAGCAAAATACCCCAAGCCATTTTAGAAGTATCGCCCCATTCGAGTAACATGGCCGGTTTTTTATTTTCAGTTTTGCCTGCAGGAGTTACAAATAAGAGTAATGCTCCAAATATGGCGATCATGCTGTCGTCGATTTTTACGGAACCAAAGCGGTTAATTAAATCTTTTGTAATCCATAAAAAAGCAGTGAGCAAAAAAACAAACAACGCTCTTTTTTCTGCTGTTGACATGCTCCCGAGTTTTTGCAATTCGCCCTGTACGTATTCATTCGCTTCTTTACTGCTGCTGATGCGGGACGGGAACATCCATTTTGCTAATACCCAATACAAAGCTGCTAAAAGTAAAATAACCATGGGTGTGCATACAAGCATCCAATCAATAAACTGTACGGTGTAGTTATATTTTTTTTCAATGAAACCTACAAAAGCAACGTTGGGAGGCGTACCAATTATAGTGGCCATGCCACCAATATTACTGGCATAAGCAATTACCAGCATTAATACCATGGAGAAATTTGCAAGACTGCTTCCCGTTTTTTCATGCTCCCGCATTACGCCAATTACACTTAATGCAATGGGGAACATCATCATTGTAGTAGCAGTATTACTCAGCCACATACTTAAAAATGCAGTGGCAATAATAAACCCGAGAATAATGCGATTGCCACTTGTACCGGTTTGTTTTACTATAGTTAAAGCAATGCGTTTATGCAGGTTCCATTTTTCAATTGCCAAACCAATCATAAACCCACCCATAAATAAAAAGATAACAGGGTTACTGTATGCTTTCGTTGTTTCTTCCATAGTACTGATGTTGAGTAATGGAAGCAAGATCAACGGTAGCAATGCAACTGCAGGCATCGGCATTGCTTCGGCTATCCACCAGGTAACCATCAATACAGCTACGGCAACAGCTTTGTTGGCAGCAGCATCTAAACCAAACGGGTTAAAAAAATAAGCGGCAAGCGATAACGCAATCCCGGCAATTAACGAAAGCCGGTACTGAATGGTTGGGTTCATGCAATAAATATAAAATAGTTTGGGAGATGGTGAACGAGCACCGCAACAGAATCAATCACGCTGCAATGCAATGGCTGTTTTATTGAGAATATGTTTTGAAACCTGCGGATGATCTTCAATAAAAAAACGATAAAGCCATTTTGCATGATCGCCTGCATAATCAACACCAATACGTGGCGAAATCATGATAGAAAAAGGTGCTTGTATTTCTTCTGCAAGAAAAAGTTGCTGTTGCTGCAACTGCAAACCAGTATGCAATGTGGAAATGCCGAGTGCTTTACTTACGTTTCCCGGGCCACGACCAATGCTGCTGTTAAATTTTTCTTTTTGAAACCGTTGTTGCATGAAAGGCATTCCTTCAACCGGTTCAATGCCTCTTATTAAAACTGCATCAGCTTTACCGGGTATGTTACACACAACATTAAACAGGTGATGAATACCATAACAGAGATAAACATACGCATGCCCTGCTTCACCAAACATAATTTCTGTTCTTGCTGTTCGCCTGTTGTTATAGGCATGCGATGCCTTATCAACGATTCCTGCATAAGCTTCTGTTTCAACAATACGGCCAACACTGTACTGATGATCGAAATTTGTAACAATGTATTTGCCCAGTAATTCCTGTGCAATCAATGCTACATCATCTCTTCTGTAAAAATCTATGCCGAGCTTTTGCATTTTGTTGTATTTTGCTGCTAACGCCTGTTAAGCACCAATATCATCACACTTAAAAAACGGATCATTTGTTAAAGGAATTAGTTATTGCAGTTCAGGCTTATTTCAGAGCGCATCAGTTTATCGTTCGCCACAAGTTATGGAAATGGATCCTTATTCCGGGGTTCATCTACATGCTGTTGTTTATGGGCGGTATGTGGCTATTCTGGACATCGAGTGGCGATTTTCTCGATTGGTTGTTTAATACAGTTGGTATTAAAAGCTGGCTCGATTCGATGAACAACAGTCTTATTAATTTTCTGTTTATTACAGCCAGTATTATTTTCCGTTTGATTCTTTTGTTCTTTTATTTTTCGCTCTTCAAATTTTTATTTCTTGTGGTGGGCTCGCCGGTATTTGCATACCTAAGCGAAAAAACCGAAAATATTATTGAGGGTAACGATTATCCGTTCGATTTAAAACAATTATTGAAAGATGTCTGGCGTGCAGTACGTCTTGCTTTGCGCAATACCTTATGGCAAACAGTGTATGTTATCGCCATTCTGTTATTTTCATTAATACCTGTTGTGGGTTGGGTTAGTCCCGTAATTGCTTTTTTGGTTGAATGTTATTACTATGGATTCTCTATGCTTGATTACAGTACCGAAAGGCATAAACTGAGTCCATCGCAAAGTATTGCGTTTATCAGCAACCGCAAGGGTTTGGCAATCGGTAATGGCATGGTCTTTTTTCTGTTTCACATTATTCCATTTGTAGGTTGGGTATTGGCACCCGCTTATGCTGTTGTTGCAGCTACGCTTAGTTTATACCATCAGGATGACAATCCGTAAACAGCTTCTGTTATCTTTACGGCAATCAAACATTTATTTTGGCAACAGTTTTTCTTATACCTGCTCCGTTAGAAGAAGAAAGTCTGCAGGCAATACCTGCGTATGTATTAGCTGCAATTAAACAATGCAACGTGTTGTTTGCAGAAAACGAACGTACGGCAAGACGTTATTTAAAAAAGCTCGATAAAGCAATTGTAATTGACGATTACGAGTGGTACACCATTCATAAAGCAGAGCAGGAAGTAAAGCAGGCGTTTATTCAACAACTCAAAGCCGGAAAAACAATCGGCATTGTTAGTGAAGCCGGTTGCCCTGGTATTGCCGATCCGGGACAAGTGCTGATTGACGCAGCACATCAACATGGCGCAATTGTAAAGCCACTGGTAGGCCCAAGTTCTATTTTGCTCGCATTGATGGGTAGTGGCATGAATGGTCAGCAATTTGCATTTGTTGGGTACCTGCCCATTGACGAACAGCAGCGCAAAAAGAAATTACAACAGCTGGAAGAATATTCTTCAAAGCAACAAAGTACCCAGGTGTTTATTGAAACGCCTTACCGCAATAATCAATTATTGGAAACCATACTTAAAACCTGCAAACCAACAACACGCATTTGTGTAGCGGCGAATCTCACTGCAGTTAATGAATCGATTGTTACAAAAACGGTAGCCGATTGGAAAAAAGAAAAGCCGGAGCTTCACAAACAGCTGGTGATTTTTTGTTTGATGGGATAAAGAGGTTTAAGTTGAAGGGCATAAGGTTTAAGGCTCTTAATACGATGAAGCCGATTTTTTTGAAACGACCTCAACCCTCAACCCTAAGCCTTTAACCTTTTCGCTTATAAAACACAAATCCATTCTTACGGCCGACCACTTCTACTTTGTCTGCGTAGTTTTTCATCACTTCAGGTTCATAGGTATTCTTGCTGATGAAATAAGTTGGTTTGTCTACCTGCCCGGTTAACAACCAGTTTTCATCTTTCGTTTCTTTGCGCAAGCCCGGTTTAATAAGTGTATAGAAATATTGAGCGTAGCTTTTGTATCCGAGCGTTTTTATATAAACGTCCTTTCCCTGCAACGATTCATAAAATTCAATAGCTGCATGTTGCGAATATTGCTCAATACGTGGCGCAAAGGAAGTTAACAATACCTGCATTGATCCGATACAGGCGATCAACAGCAAAACAAATGCTTTTTGAAATTTCTTTTTCTGCAGCCATGCAAAGCTGAGAATCACTGCTGCTAAAAATAAAATGCCTGGGGCCATCAGGTAATAATTCCAGCTAACCTGTGCTTCAATATTCGCCATTGCAAACGCATCTTTTGTAAGCAGAGGTTTTATCCAATGAATGTTGTTCCCTATCAATGGCAATGCAATAAATAGAAAACTCCAGATAATGCCCAACAACAGTAATGCAATTTTTTGCCAGCCTTTAATGGTTGCTGTACGATTAATAATGCCGGTAATAGTTGCAGCAGCTAAGTAGCCTATTGGTAAATAGGTAAAGGATGAATAGTGAACGATCTTGGTTTTTACAATGGTAAACACAACCAGGATAACAATCAGCGAAGCGATCATCAGCATACGAAAAACCTGTTGTGTTTTGTTTTCGTATTGTTGATTACGATACCGGAAAATAAGTAACGATGCAGGAAAACAACCGATCAACACAACAACAAAATGATACAGCAGAAAACCTCCATGCCCTGCATCTTTTGTTTTAAACAAACGCACCTGGTAAGTAATAAATTCATTTACAAACCACCAGCCATGTTCTGCAATTTCCAATCCAAACCAAACAAGTGTCACAAGTAAAACAACTAATCCCCAAATAAGATAGTATTTGATGTTTACCCAACCTTTCCAACGGTTAAAAAGAATAAACACCGCATAACTTAGTAATACAACCAATAAGGCAACCGGCCCTTTGGTTAAAATAGCAACTCCTGTAAATAAACCCGAAAGAATTAAGTGCTGTAAGAAAGGCGTCCGTTCTACTTTTGCTGCAAGAAAACGGGCGAGAAAGTAGATGCCAAGAAAGATGAACAGGTTAAACCAGGGATCGATAATGCCGCTTTTAAAATAAAGATGTGGCAGAAAAGTACCTGCATAAATAAACGCCCACCAAAGGCCAAACTGTTCGTTATGTAATCTTCTGCCAATGCCAAAAAGAATAAGTAATGTAGCAACGCCGCACAAAGCATTTGGCAGTCGTGCAGCAAATTCATTTACACCAAAAACTTTCATCGATGCTACCTGCATCCAGAAGAATAAAGGTGGCTTTTCCCAAAACGGTTCGTAATTGATTTGCACCTGCATGTAGTTGCCTGTTTCAATCATTTCACGGGCACTTTCAGCAAAGTTGATCTCATCCCAATCGAACAGAGCAACCTTTCCAAGCGAGTGAAAGAAAAGCAATGCAGCAAGCACAGTAATCAATAGGTAAGATGCAAACCGGTTCATAATAAAACGAAGATAAACGATTAAGCGTTTAATGCTGTACGTCATAAAAAAAGGGAGCATAGCTCCCTTTTCTGATAGTGTAAATTTTTTTATCCGAGATAACCTTTAAGCAATTTACAGCGACTGTTTGTTTTAAGCTTGCTGATGGCTTTGTCTTTAATTTGACGCACACGTTCACGTGTTAAGTTAAAACGTTCGCCAATATCTTCAAGACTTAAAGGATGATCTACACCAATACCAAAGAAATATTTAATTACATCCTGCTGGCGTTCGGTGAGTGTTTTTAACGAACGTGTGATTTCTGTTTTCAACGATTCGTTGTGATCCAGTTCGCCATCTGTTGCAACAGCATTTGGATTTTCAAGTACATCCATTAATGTATTTTCTTCACCATCACTTAGTGGCGAATCCATACTTACATGGCGGGATGAGATACCGAGTGTAGATGATACTTCTTCAATTTCAATTTCAAGCATTTCTGCAAGTTCTTCTGCTGAGGGTTCACGTTCGTACTCCTGTTCTAATTGCGAAAAAGCTTTATTGATACGATTGGTTAAACCTACTTTGTTAAGTGGTAAACGTACAATACGTGATTGTTCGGCTAAAGCCTGTAAAATGCTTTGACGGATCCACCAAACAGCGTAAGAAATGAATTTAAAGCCACGTGTTTCATCGAAACGTTGTGCTGCTTTAATTAATCCGAGATTACCTTCGTTAATAAGATCGGGGAGTGAGAGTCCTTGGTTTTGATATTGCTTTGCCACAGATACTACAAAACGTAGATTGGCTTTGGTTAACCGGTCAAGTGCCCGTTGGTCACCTTGTTTGATCCGTTCAGCTAATTTTACTTCTTCTTCGGGGCTGATAAGTTCTACTTTACCGATCTCCTGCAAGTACTTTTCAAGACTTTGCGATTCACGATTTGTGATCGATTTTGTGATTTTGAGTTGGCGCATGCTCATAAGCTCTGGTTTTTAGGTTGTTGATGTTGTTTCATAGTTCCGGACCTTAATAACCCGGAAACATAGTGAACCACAAATAAAAACAACTATGTTACCTCGGTGTTAGGTCGTAAAACTTTATCCTAATTTAACGGTATTTACAATTTTGGCCAAAAAAAACCCTTACTGGGCGTGCATTTCAGCAAAATAGTCACCTTTTGTTTAATAATTATTTTGCATTGTTAAACAAAAAAGGCAAAGTAAAATTTTGATTCCTCTTTTATTTTTTTATTATTGCAACAAATCGCCTGGCGAAACTGAAATGAGCAAGAAAGTTTTATACACACTGGAGTTTCCTGTAAGATGTTCACCAACTATTTTATATGAGTTTTTATCAACTCCTTCCGGATTGCAGGAGTGGTTTGCCGATAAAGTGGATGAGCGTGATGGGATCTTTTCTTTTAACTGGAACGGATCGGACGAAAAAGCAGAAATGCTGGACAGCGAATTAGATAAATTTGTACGCTATCGCTGGGTACATTCTCCTAAAGACGAATACTTTGAATTTCGTATTGAGCGCACTGAAATTTCCAATCAAACAATATTGGTTGTAAAAGATTTTGCAGAGAAGAAAGAAATCAAAGATCAAAGTCAATTATGGGAATACCAGGTGAAAGATCTGTTTCACCGTATTGGAAGCTAATGCTCCAATACCGATTGCAAGAACAACCGGAACTTTTTCATAAGTATTTCTTCTGCGTTATCCCAATCATTTAAACTGCAAACAAAAGCAAGTTTCAACAACTGCTTATTCTGCAGCAGTGCACTATTGTTTTTAAGTAACTGCATATTGTTACTCCTGAAATGATGTTGCCATTCTTCATTGCCGGTATTCACCCAAACATCATTCTCAATAAGTGTTTCTTCATTTTTAAGTAATGAAGTATTGTATTGTTGCAAGTAGGTTCCTTTCAAATGCAGTGTTATGCTGAAGAAGTGTCCCCACCAGAAAAATGTTCGTATTGCAAACACATCATCCTTACCAAAGCAACGAGGGTAGTCAAGCATTACATACGGTAGTCCCTCATAATTTTCACCCCGGGATATTTTAGCGCCTGCTGCGCTTATCTCTGCAGGAAGTGGCAGCAATTGCACTGTTTGCTTATAAGCTTCACTAAGATTTCCGAACAATGCATAAACCTTTTCAATAATGCCGTTCTTTGTTAAAATCCACGCAGGATCGTTTACCAGTTGCTGCTCAAAAGCCGAAAGACTTACATTTGCTTTTTCCTGCATAAAAAAAGAAGATCAGTGATAAAAAAGTTAGACAAACTTATCATAAAAGCGTTTATCGGGCCTTTTCTTGCTACCTTCTTTATTGCCCTTTTTATTCTTGTTATTCAGTTTTTCTGGTTATACATCGATGATTTTGTTGGCAAGGGCATTGATGTGCTCACCCTGGTTCAGTTTATTGGTTACGTAAGCACCACGCTTGTACCATTGGCTTTGCCGTTAGGTATTTTGCTTTCTTCCATTATGACGTTTGGTAACCTCGGCGAATCGTTTGAACTGGTTGCTATAAAAAGTGCAGGTATTCCTTTGGTTCGTTTTATGCGCCCGGTGTTGGTTGTATCAGCTATTTTAGGATTGGTTGCGTTTGCTTTCGCCAACTATGTTATACCTGTTGCTGAATTAAAAATGCGCACACTGCTGTACGATATACGTGTAGCGAAACCTGCTTTCGATATTAAGGAAGGGGTTTTTTATAAAAAGCTGGATGGATATACCATCAAGATCGGGAAAAAAGAGAACGATTCAATTATTCATAACGTAGTTATTTACGAACACAATTACACGTTGCAGGATAATATTATTCTTGCAGAAAAAGGAACGATGACGATCTCACCCGATCAGCGTTTTCTTTCCTTCAACTTACAGAATGGCTGGCGATACCAGGAAAAAGGAAATCCCGGTACGGTTGAAACAGAGTATTACCGTTTAGGGTTTAAAGAGTATAAGAAAGTATTTGATCTTAGTTCGTTTAAGTTGAATAAAACGGCCGACTCAACATTTAAAACCTATTACAAAATGTTGAGCCTGCAACAACTGAATACGGTTGTTGATTCGCTGAATGGAGTAGTAAAAAAATTGCGTGACAGATCGGAAAGAGAGTTGCGGCCATCAATGCCCATGCAATCGGTACCCGACAGTGTGTGGAAGAAACACAAAGCAGTTGCAGTAAAAGCAAAAAACGTTGATCAGCTGATACCCGATACATTAAAGCGGAATGTGTATTCAAATGCCGTAACAAAAATATCGGGTGTAAAAAGCGTAGCCGAGTTTTTAGCTTACGATTATATTGAACAGCAAAAGCAACTTCGTCTGCATAAGCTGGAACGTCATCGTAAGTTCACGCTTTCCTTTGCATGCGTGGTACTGTTTTTAATTGGCGCTCCGTTAGGTTCTATTATTCGTAAAGGAGGATTGGGTTTGCCATTGGTTATTTCTGTGTTCTTTTTTATTGTGTTTCACATCATGAATACAACAGGAGAGAAGTTAGTAAAAGAAGATGCGATGCAACCAGTTACAGGCATGTGGATGTCTACTGCTATATTAATTCCTATTGGAATGTTTTTAACCTGGAAGGCCATGAAAGATTCGAACCTGTTTAATGCAGAGTTCTATTACCGAACCATGCGGCGAATTGGTCTTAGCCGTTGGCTAAAGGAAAAACAATAACAGGTGCAAAGCATTTGGTTGTACCTTACATGAACAAAAATTAAACATTATGTCAAATCATATTTCACGCCGTAAGTTTATTAATCAAACAACAAAAACAACAGTAGCTGTTGCTGCTGCAAGTGTTGTTGGGGTTGATTTGCTTGCAGGCTGTACTTCTGCAAAAGTATTGGGCAGCAGCAATGCACTGGTAGGCTTTGAGCAAACAGCTTTGCCTTACGCTTATAAGGATCTTGAGCCAATCATTGATGCCACAACAATGGAGATTCATTACAGTAAACATGCAGCAGCGTATGCAACAAACCTGCGTGATGCTGCTAAAGCAGAAAACATCGATCAGTCGAAACCAGTAGAAGCTGTTTTCAGCAATATTTCTGCGTACTCAGCAAAAGTTCGCAATAACGGTGGTGGTCATTACAACCACGAGTTATTCTGGCGTTGCATGAAACCAAATGGTGGCGGACAACCAACAGGCAAACTGCTTTCATCTATCCAGCAATCATTCGGCAGTTTTGAGGCATTTCAAACACAGTTTACCGATGCCGGTAAAAACCGTTTTGGCAGTGGTTGGGCATGGTTGTATGTTGATGGCAACAAACAATTAAAGATCGGCTCAACACCTAACCAGGATAATCCGCTAATGAATGTGAGCGATATTAAGGGTACACCTTTGCTCGGTTTAGATGTGTGGGAACATGCTTATTATCTCAAGTATCAAAACAAGCGTCCCGATTATATTGCAGCCTGGTGGAAAGTTGTGAACTGGGAATTTGTGCAGCAACGTTATTCAGCATTATAAAAGCATACAGAAATAACAAAAAAGCCCCGCAACATTGCAGGGCTTTTTTGTTTACAGTATCTACGCTTTGCGGTATTGCATCTTCCTTATTGAAACAGTAACTTACTGAAATAAATCATCAATATGAGTACAATAACTGTTGCAACCTTTAACTGCGAAAATCTGTTTCGCCGCTTTCGCTTCAACGAAAACCTTAGTAAGGAACAAGTAGAGAAAAAAATTAAAGACGGATTCATCATTGATAAAGCTGTTTTATCAACCGTTAATCAAACCGAACGGAAACTTACTGCAGATGCAATCAAAGCAACAAAAGCAGATATTGTTTGCCTGCAGGAAGTGGAGAATATGGATACGCTGAAAAACTTTCTTTCCGAATACATGTCTTCTTCCGGTTATAAATACAGGATGTTGATTGATGCAAATGATCCACGCCTCATCGATGTGGCCATCATCAGCAAAATTCCTATCAGCTATGTAAAAACGCATCAGTATCTCAGGAACGGATCTTCAGCTGTGTTTTCAAGAGATTGCCTGGAAGCAGAATTTATTATTGGCGATAAGCCGCTTACATTGTTCGTCAACCATTTTAAATCGATGTTCGATAAAGGCGATCTTACACCTGCACAAAAAAGGGCAAAGACTGCTGCCCGAAGAGAATTGCAGGCACAATCTGTGTTAGATATCATCAAACAGAAGTATAAAAACAAACCGGAGAAAAGTAATTGGATTGTATTGGGAGATTTAAACGATTACCCCGACGATAAAACAAGCTTGAAAAAACTTTTAGAAAGCAGCTGGATGGAAAATATTGTGCAGACAAGAATTTCTGACCCCGCAGAACAATGGACGCATTTCTGGGATACAACAACAGTGCCTGTAGAGGAACGTTACAAACAGATCGATTATATTTTTCTGTCGAAACATCTCGCAAATGCAAACCCAACAGCAGTGCCGGTGATTGTTCGTAAAGGTTTAATTACTAAAGCAACACAGTATGCAGGAGCACGATTTACAGGAGTTACAGATAAACAGGGAGCTTCAGACCATTGCCCAGTTGCAGTAACATTTAATGTAGTATAGCGGTGCTTAAAATAGTCACGGCCCCTGCAGAAAACATCTTCACTTTAGCAAGCGGGAAGTAGCATCTGCAGCGGCCGTTATGGATGCAATATTAACGAGGGAAGCGATAGAATGTTGCAGAACTTATGAACATCTTTTCTTCTTCACATTTCTTTAACCTGCGGGTAAAATGCTGCCATTTTTTTGCAAAAAGAAATACGGTTCTGCAACTTTGTAAAAACTTGGCAACCTTGGGCCGAACGCCTACATTCGTACTCCTTTTAAAAGCATTAAACTATTGTATATGCAGGCATGGAAAGATTACCAGGAACAAAACAAGGAACGTTTTTTAAATGAGTTGCTCGAACTTTTACGTATTCCTTCTATTAGTGCGAAAAGCGAAAACAAAGCCGACATGATCACTTGCGCAGAAGCAGTGAAACAACGTTTGCTCGAAGCCGGTGCCGATACGGTTACGATTTACGAAACGGCCGGTCACCCCATTGTGTATGGCGAAAAGATCATTGATGCGGCAAAGCCAACAGTATTGATGTATGGCCATTACGATGTGCAACCTGCTGATCCATTGAACTTATGGAACAGTCCGCCATTTGAGCCTGTAATTAAAGACGGAAAAATTTTTGCACGTGGCGCCTGCGATGATAAAGGTCAGTTTTATATGCATGTGAAAGCGTTGGAAACAATGGTGAAAACAAATTCGCTCACTACCAATATTAAATTCTGTATTGAAGGTGAAGAAGAAGTGGGCAGTCCTAATCTTGCAACCTTTGTAAAAGCAAACAAAGAATTACTGAAGGCAGATGTAGTGCTCATCAGCGATACAGCCATGATCAGTATGGAAAACCCAAGCATTGATATTGGTGTGCGTGGCTTAAGCTATATTGAAGTGGAAGTAACAGGCCCTAACCGTGATTTGCACAGTGGTGTGTATGGTGGTGCTGTTGCAAACCCCATTACCATGTTGGCAAAGATGATCGCAAGTTGTCATGATGAAAACAATCACATTACTATTCCCGGTTTTTATGATGATGTGGTAGAAGCAAGCGAAGCAGAACGCAAACTGATGGCCGCTGCTCCTTACGATGAAAAAGAATACAGCACCGATCTTGGTGTAGAAAAGCTCTGGGGTGAAAAAGGATTTACAACAAATGAACGCACCGGCATTCGTCCAACATTGGAGTTGAATGGTATCTGGGGTGGTTATACGGGTGAAGGTGCAAAAACTGTGTTGCCTTCAAAAGCATTTGCAAAAATATCTGCACGTTTGGTACCTAATCAATCGAGCGAAGTGATCACCGAAAAATTATTGAACTACTTTAAGAGCATTGCTCCTGCAGGTGTAACTGTGAACGCACATGAACATCATGGTGGCGAACCTTACATGACTCCTGTTGACAGTAAAGCGTACAAAGCAGCCGCTGCAGCCATTAAGGATACGTTTGCAAAAGACCCGATTCCTGTACGTGGTGGTGGCAGTATTCCTATTTGTGCATTGTTTGAAAAAGAGCTGGGCATTAAGATCGTATTCATGGGTTTTGGTTTAGACAGCGATAACCTGCATAGCCCGAATGAGAAGTACGATATTTTCAATTTCTACAAAGGCATTGAAACCATTCCTTACTTCCATAAACATTTTTCGGAAGCATAGTTGGTTGCTCATAGATAACACAAAAGGCGCAGAGATTTTTCTTTGCGCCTTTTGTGTTTGCTGAGTTCAGTCATGTCGACGAAGGAGACATCTCTAAACTTAAAAACTACAATTGGATAATCTACGGCATTAAACATGCATCATTGCCTTACAGGCATGTGCACTAATTTATTTCTGTCACGAATCTTTTTTGTGTTTTCTGCTTTAATAAAAAAGTTGGGATCAACCTGCGAGACCTTTGCTTTTAACTCCGGATTCTTTTCAAGGAATCCTGCTACCGCTACAATCGAATCTTTTACTGCGCTGTTAATGTCAATTGCTTTACGGATAAGTATTTCATGTAACTCATCATTGAAACTTACATTGTATGCTGCAATATCCGGATGCGGTAATTCACGGTTTAAACTGATGACCTGGTAACCCGTAACCGGATTGTACACACAGATCCATTTCGGCGGATTGGCTTTGCCCTGTGCAGCAATGCTTCGCTTGATGAGTTCAAAACTGCCATCAGGATTTTTGGATGTAGTGCCATCATCAAAAAAGAAACGGGTGCCTTCTTTTTCTCCTGGCGATACAATACCCTTGATCTTCCAGTCGATCACCGGATTTTTTCCTGCTTCAAGTTGTGAACGATAGGTTTGCATCAGTTGACTGCTGTCGTTGATGGATTGCATCAGTTGCTCAATTTTCTTCCCTTCTTTACTCGTCATCACAACGTACTGCAATCCCAGGCTTAACAACACCAGTAAAAAATAACCGGCAAAAGCACCTTTCAATTTTAAGTTGAGTTTTTTATAAGGCCCTTCCACATTGGTTTCGCTTTCGGGCAAAAATTTATAAATGATGTAAGCAGGAATCAATGGCAATAACAAGATAGCAGCCAATGCAAGATAAAAATTGTCGATCATGGTTAGATGTTTTGAACGGATAAGGTACAGCGGAAAACAGAGTTATGCAATAGGAGAAATGCGGTGGAAGAAAGTGTTTTCTCTATGCTGATTATTAAAACAAAAGCTGATAAAAATTGTCATCCCGACGAAGGAGGGATCTGTTTAATAACAAGATTAAACTCGACAGATCCCTCGCTCCTCGGGATGACAGCAAATTTTTGCAATATGAATCACTTCATCATCTAGTAATCTCACAACACCTGCACCCCATCCTTCTTAAACACTTTCCCCTCTTTCATCACAAACACAACCTTGCCCATTACGTTGATATCCGTTAACGGATCACCATCAACAGCAATAATATCAGCGATCTTTCCTTTTTCAATACTGCCCAGCTTATCCCACATGTTCATCAGCATCGCACCATTCTTTGTTGCAGATTGTATTGCTTCCATTGCTGGCATACCGGCTTCAGTCATGTACACAAACTCCATCCAGTTCTTACCATGCGCAAACACACCGGCATCGGTACCAAAAGCAATCTTCACACCTGCCTTGTATGCTTTTGCAAATGTGTTTTGTATATGCGGGCCAACTGCTAATGCTTTTGGTGTAACTACATCGGTATAATAACCGGGGATCTTTGCACTATCAGCAGTTGATTTACCTGCTGTAATAGTTGGTACCAGCCAGGTTCCATGTTCTTTTGCAAGAGCAATGCCTTCATCATCTAAATAAGTTCCGTGTTCAATACTTGTAACACCACCTTTAATAGCACGTTTGATGCCTTCTGCACCGTGTGCATGCGCTGCTACAATAAATCCATAATCTTTTGCAGCAGTTACAATCGCTTTTACTTCCTCCACAGTAAACTGCGGACTTGATCCATCTTTCGCCTGGCTTAATACACCACCTGTTGCAGTGATCTTGATCACATCACTTCCATCTTTGTAACGCTGACGAACGGCATGATACGCTTCTTCGGGTCCGTTAATCACACCTTCAGCAGGACCGGGATCACCCATCAATGCTTTGCTGTAACCATTGGTAGGATCGGCATGACCACCTGTTGTAGCAATAGATTTACCTGCAGAAAAAATGCGTGGCCCTACAACAATTCCTCTGTTAATAGAATTACGCAACGAAAGATTTACACCACTTCCGCCAAGATCACGCACTGTAGTAAACCCGGCCATGAGTGTAACACGTGCATACACGGTACTTTGAAAAGCAAGATCGGGCGGGTTCATGGTAAAACGATCTGCTGCTGCACCTCGCTTAGTTTCACTTTCGAGATGAACATGCATATCCATTAAGCCGGGCATCACTGTTTTATTTTTTAAGTCGATGACTTTATCGTTGGCAGCAGGCGTTGTAAATCCATTCACCACATCGGCAATTAAATTGCCTTGCACAATAATGGTGACATTGCTGACTACTTTGCCATCTTTTGTATCGATGAGTTTACCGCAATGGATCAATGTACGTTGAGCTGTTACCTGCAATGCTGTTAACAGCAACAGGAAAAAGAAAAAAGATTTTGTTCTCATGCATGTTTGGTTGAGCAATTAAGATAAGATTTTTTTGAGCGTTGTGTACGCCAATAAAAAACGGGATGCAATGCATCCCGTTTTTTATTGGAAAAATTTATCTCGCTCCCGGAGGACATTTCTCTTTCAAATAAGCTGTGTACAGTTTCATTAAATGCTGAAACGTTCCCGCACCTTCGCTGATGCTGTGTGTACGATTGGGATAAGGCATAAACTGGAACAGTTTGCCATTTTTGATCAATTCATTCACCAACACTTCCGCATTGCTGTAATGCACATTATCATCACCTGTGCCGTGGATGTACAATAAATTTCCTTTCAGGTTTTTTGCATAGGTAATGGGCGAACCTTTTATAAAATCATCTTTGTTCTCCTGTGGAATACCCATGTAACGTTCCTGGTAAATGTTATCGTAAAACAATTGGTTACCTACAGCTGCAATGGCAATACCTGTCTGGAACAGATCGGGGTACTGGAACATCAAATGCAAAGTAGTTGAACCGCCACCGCTCCAGCCCCAAACTGCAACACGGTTTGCATCGAGATAAGAACGATCGGCCAATAATTTTTTCATACCCATTGCCTGGTCACGGATGTTGATACGGCCGATTTGTTTGTAAATACTTTTACGCCATTCGGCGCCTTTCAATGTTGGCGTACCACGACTGTTGAACGATACATAGAAATAACCCTGTGCATTCATATCGCCACCAAACAGAAAATTATTCCCTGAGTAAAATTCGTCTTCCACCGTTGTGGTTGCAGGTTCGCTATACACATATAATACAACAGGATATTTTTTTGATGGATCATAGCTCTTTGGTTTGCTGATCCAGCCATCCATGGTAACACCATCTTCGGTAGTAATGGTAAAGAATTCAAGATTGTCTTTGTTAACCGGCTTGATGGTTTTCAGCAACTCATCACCTGCAACTGGTTTGTGTGTAGCAAGGTTGAGAAATTGCGAAGCAGGTGCAACTGTTCTGCTGTTAAATCCATGCACAGCATAACTTCCGTTGGGCGAACATTCGTAACTGTTGGTGCCTTCGTAACCCGCAGGTGTAACACGAACGGCTTTACTCTTGCCATCCATTTTTACTTTGTAGAGATAGCGTTGAATCGGATTATCGGGCGAAGCAATAAAATACAATTCGTTCTTTGCTTCATCAACTGCACTGATCGTTGCAATATCGTAGTTGCCAACAGTAAGCAATGTTTCTTTTCCATCACGTGTTACCTTGTAAATATGTCGCCAGCCATCTTTTTCACTCACCCATAAAAACGATTTTCCTTTTTCCATAAACTCCCAGCCACGAGGATCATCATCGTTCCAGCGACTTTTAATATCGATCCATGCTTTATCGCTTTCTGTATAAAATTGTTTTGCTTCGCCGGTAGAAGCATTGCAGAAATACAATTTGCTTTCGTTTTGTTTGCGGTTGAGTTGTTGAACGATCAGTTCGTTTGCAGCACTCCATTCCATACGTGGCAGATAATTATTTGCAGGATCGCCGGGAATATTCATCCATGTTGTTTTTGCATTTTCAACATTCACTACACCGATCTTTACCGGCGATGGTGCTTCACCTACTTTCGGATACTCCACCGGAATTACTTTTGAATAAATATCATCGGTTGTATTGAGCATGTAATAATCTTTGATCTGGTTGGCATCCACCTGCCAGTAAGCAATGCTCTTGCTATCGGCACTCCAGCGGAAACCATCTCTGCAACCAAACTCTTCTTCATACACCCAATCGAACGTGCCGTTGATGAGTTTTTTGGAATTGTTGGTTGATGTAAGAACTGTTGCTACACCTGTTGTTACATCTTCCACATAAATATTATTGGCATGTACATACGCTACTTTCTTCCCATCGGGCGACAGTTTTGCATACAATAATGTTTGAGCAGGTTTGTCTTTTCCTATCTGTTGCAATTTGGCCGAAGCAATATCAAACAACCAATAATCGCCACGGGTATTGTAACGCCACACACGGGCTGTGTTGGTAAAAATGAGCACCTGTTTTTCATCAGCACCGATGGTAAAATCTTTGATATTGATCTTGCCTGCTTTCAATGCATCGGCAGGTACAATTACTTTTTGCGCGCCGGTTTTGAAATTGGTGCTTACTATGGCATTGTTATCGTTTTCGTACAAACCATTGTTGTCGGCTGTCCATTTTATTTTATCGGCCTTAAACTGTGCCTGCGATAAAAAGCCAAGCATTAAAAAACAAAATCCAAGAAAGAAATGCTTCATATTGTTTAATTGAGTGACCGAATATAGTTAAAACACAAATTGTAAATTTGCATCCGTTATGGAAGCGAAAGAAAAACTGAGGATCGATAAATATCTCTGGGCTATCCGGCTGTTTAAAACACGCAGCCAGGCCGCAGCCGCCTGCGACAGCGGCAAAGTGAAGTACAACGGCGACAGTTGTAAAGCATCAAAGCTGGTAAGCGTGGGCGATGAATACGAAGTAAAGACGGAAGCCAAACGCTGGCGCATTAAAGTAAGCGGACTGTTGCACAATCGTGTACAATACAGCGAAGCCATTAAATTCTATATTGATGTTACGCCAGCCGAAGAGCTGGAACGGATGAAATCTGTTGCCTCTTCTTTCCATACGGGCAAACGTTTGAGCAAAGTAGGACGGCCCACCAAGAAAGAACGCAGAGACCTGGATGAGTTTATGGAAGATTAATTATCCGTTGCCGGTAAATCGTCGCTGCTGTAATAAGTATTCTGAATTTCGAAGTACAACACTTCCTTTCCTTCTACAATTTTATAGCGTGTGATCTTGTCAGGTAATCCATTTGTACGATAGATCGTTTCTTCTGTCCATAAATTTCCCAGCTTCTTTTTCTTCAATGTTTTCTTTACCGGCAGCCCTGCAGCATTATAACTACTTTCCAATTCGTACTTTTCAAGATTATAATAGTTATCTTTTTTAATCATGACAACTGCTTTCCCACGATCCGGTCCGTTTAATTTAAAATCACTCTTCAACACAGGCACACCGTTTACAAGTACCCGTTTCGTAAATAAATTATTCAGTGTGTCCATACGAAATTCCCAATCATCCTGCGGAGTATAAACAGATGCATGATCTTCGAATAAATAAATGTCTCTGAAAAAAAAACGTCGGGTAAAGCTGTCTTTCAACGACAGGTTCTTTCCGTTAAAATCATAACTCATGGTAAATATCTTGGGATCAGGATTATCATCCGGCCATATCCGAACAACCTGCTCTTTAAGAATCTCAGACATATAGTCAATATTCTCTTTGTATTTAAGACCGATGGCAACCAGTTTCTGAAAAATCTGCACTGTATTTGTGGCCAGCGACGTAGTAGTGACTGTTTGTCCGCCAATGTCATTTATCAATAAAGCATCAACGCCTTCCTGCTTAGCCTTTTCTCTCAATTTTTTCAGCATTGCATCGGCACGCTGTTCAGAGAAATCCTGTACTTCTACCAGTTTCACTTTGTAGTAAGGCTTCGCTGGTTTTTCCTGCCCGAAGAATACATCTACTTCATGATCATGAGGCTTGAGAGGAATGGAAGACAATGTGTTTTGCTGCGATGTAAGATATTGTCCACTATAGAAAGGCGCACAAGACGACAATGCTACTGTAACGTACAGGATCAAATAAAAATGCCGCATAGGTTGTGTTTGTTTAAAAGTAATTCCGGATTGCAAAAAGGAATTGTTAATTCAACTGAATTATAAATGTCTGAAATGAAACTTAGCAATTACACTTCAGTTATCAGGGGTATTGCTGACCTCCGTCAGAACTTTAAGCGGCTGGTGACTTTCGTACTTCTCCCTTCGTACTTATCTTTGCTGCATGCACATTCACATTATTTCCATTGTTCCTGAGTTGCTGGATAGTCCGTTGAATCATTCCATTATGAAACGGGCGAAAGAAAAAGGACTCTTGACTGTTACTGTTCATCACCTGCGCAAATGGGCGGTGAATGAATACGGACAGGTGGATGATTACCAATATGGCGGCGGTGCAGGTATGGTGATGATGTGCGAACCATTGGAAAAAGCCATCAACGAACTGCAGCAGGAAAAAAAGTTTGACGAAATTATTTATCTCACACCTGATGGTGTTACGTTGAAACAACAAACTGCTAATCGTCTTTCACTCAAAGAAAATTTATTACTCATCTGCGGTCATTACAAAGGCATTGATGAACGCATCCGCCAGCATTATGTAACCATGGAAATTTCCATTGGTGATTATGTATTGAGTGGAGGTGAACTGGCAGCAGCTGTATTGGTTGATACAATTGGCCGTATCATTCCCGGCGTACTCAACGATGAAACATCCGCATTGACCGATTCCTTCCAGGATCAATTATTAGCACCTCCTGTTTATACACGCCCGGCAGATTACAATGGCTGGAAAATTCCTGACATTCTTTTAAGTGGTGATCTTAAAAAAATTGAAGAGTGGCGGCATGAGCAGGCTTTACAACGTACGAAAGAAAGAAGACCTGATCTGCTGGATGAATAATAATGCAGTTGAGAATTTGCATCATTGCAGGATATGAGGCCGTGCTTAAAGTAAAGTTTACTTTTCCAGTAACAGTACCTTTAGATCATCAATCAAAAGTGGTCGATCGCTGCCTGAATTCCAGAAAGAAACCGATGCCTTGTTAACCCCCTTCGGAAGTTTAGCATCAAAGAAAAGACGTTTGGTTTCATTATCGTTCAGTACCCGAAACACACGAACCATTTTATAGTCAAGCAACGCATTATCGTTATACAGCTTTACAATAAACTGTGCCATGCCCCAGGTATTCCACTCTTTCCGTTCTGTACGGAATGTGGCAGATGCACGCAGATAGTCGCCGCTGTTTTGTGGAACAGCAAAAAAGTATTCGGGGGTTGATTGTTTTTCTCCAGTAAGTAAAATGCTCTTGCCACTAATAGCATAATTGGTAGTGGCATATGAATCCGATTCTGTATCAAAATTATTTGTGTATAGCTCACTTGCTGCAATCAATTCAGAGCCTGCATTGTCTGCACGATCAAGTAAAAACTGTGTTTGCGGTTCAACTTGCCATTTCAGAAATACCGCCTTCAGGTATGCGTCTGTCATTTCTCCGGCACGGTATAACCCGCCAAGATGTGCCTGGTGTGTAAGCCAAACATTGTAATACAAACAAAAGCCAATAAATAAACCTGCAATTGTTTTTACATAATTTTTTGCAGCAATAATTCGCTCAATGGCAGCAGCTAATGCAATAGTTAGAAGCGGGTAAGCCTGAATCATTGCACGCATACCCATGCTGCCACCATACCACCAGATATCCCATGCAAAGCAGATATAAATAAACAAGCATGTAAACAGAAAAACCGTATAGAATAACTGCCGCCGTTGTTTATATAGAAAAGGCAGACCAATAAATGCGAGCAGCATTACAGGGGTGTAAGTGATCCACCCATTATTACTGCTAAACATACCACGATATAAGTGCGGATGCAACCAGCTGAAACCCTGATCCTGATAACTGTAAACAACCCATTCGTTGCTTACATATTTCCAGTAAGCTAATTGCACAAATAGAAAAATCGCCATGCCTGTTGCAGCCACTAAGAGATAGCGAATGTTTTTTATAAAGAACTGTAACCTGTTTTTTAACGCAGTGAAATTATCGATACCCCAAAGCAAAGGAATGAGGATCGAAATTATTTCAGTAGGGCGGATAATGGTTGCCCATCCAATGAATAATCCGATATGCAGTGCTTTTTTAATGGTTGGTGTTTTGTAAAAAAGAATGCAGTTGTAAATAAGCAAAGCGTAGATTGTAAAGAGACTGTTATGCACCATGTTATTATCGATAGCTGCATAATTAAAATAGTTGGTAATAAGCGCTATGCAAAAAATACTGAGGGCAGTAACAGTATCGGAATAGAAGTGCAGTAAAATTTTACGCAACACCCATAAGCCGAGAAATGCAATAAGCAACATGCCAAAGCTTAGTGCAAACTGGTACGGTTTAGAAAAACCATTTGCAGCTCCATTCGTTGCTTTTGTATAAAGATGAGCTGCGGTAAAAAATGGCAACATCACCAATGCCTGTCCCAAAGGGTATTTCATTACATAATTACCGGAAGAATGGAGAAAGGCTTGCTGAAAATCGGGTGTTGGTTGATATTTTGCAAGAACGCTGTCTTTAAATGTACATTTTTTGAGATCCTTATAAATGAATGTTGCAGGCAGATACATGTAATAACCTGAAACATCCCAACTGATGGTTGCTTCACTACCTTGTTTGTTCCATTTGGGATAATAAAAAAATGAAGTAAGCAGCATCAGCACACCACAAAGGAAAAATGTATTTCGGGAGAGGCTGCTTTGTTTCATAAAACCGGTTATGGAATAAAGATATTATTAAAGTAAAACGATTTGCCCGAAGGCATAAGAATGATTTCATTTATCCGGCAGACCTGTAAATTGAAGATACGGGCAGGGTTGTACAACAGAATAGATACCTGTACTGCGTTTGGATGCATTACAAAATTGTTAACTGCCATTACATTGTTACCATACACATTTGTTGCCCGTTTAAACGATGCTTCATCGTAGCGGATATCTTTTCCTTCTGCGTCCTGTTGTGTGCAGGCAAGCACAGGAAAAGTTTCAACATCTGCTTCAATGCTAAGCCATGCACTCATGCGTAGCGTATCGCCGGCTTTGTATTTACCAACAGGAAATTTCAGGAGCTCACTTAATTCATTTGCAAACTGTACCCCATTAGCCGGCTTATTAATCGAAGCATCAACATCTGTAAACTTTAATATTGCAGAAGATGCGCTATCGTTGCTGAAGTAACTGCCGTATTGTTTAAACAGTTGTTGGCGATTCGTAAACTGCATTTTTACCCATATATGATTTGCTGAAAGGGAAGCAGGCTGTAATGCATACAACGACCACCCGTTTTGCGAGGCCAGTAATTTGCTTTTTCGTACAAGTTCTTGTTCACTGCCTGTTAATTCCTGAGGGGTGACCAATACAAGTATTGGTTTGCCGGATAGTTTATTGATGAGTTGTTTCTGCACAAGCGAATCGGAAATAAACTGTACAGATTGTTTGCTTTGCTCCAGCGAAGTTCTCGACAGCATTACATTCATTAAAGGCAGTCCGGTTTGCAAGGATGTTTTCATGGCATGTATTTCGGAAAGCCCGTTGTTCATGCTGAATTTTTCGGAGCCAACATGGAAATAAGGAAGCACGAGCAGCGATTGAAATTCGCTTGCATAATGTCCGCTTTTATTTAACAGATCGGCAATGTTTTGTTCGGCAATAATGCGGTAGTGTGCAACTGCACGTTTAGCCAGTTCATTGCGGTCAATCATTCGGTAAATGCATTCTGCTGTCCATACCAATGCAAGCAAAACAGAAAATGAAAGAAGTAAGTTTTTAACGAATGCTTTTTTTGCGTCTTGTATTAACCGGCAGATATAAACAATGCAAAACACGCCTGTTACATAATAGAATGGCCAGGCAAAACGTCCCGGTGCACGAAACTGCCGAAGCATTGGCAACTTATCAATCAACGATTGCAAGCCCCATTTAAACGGAATGCTCATGGAAAACAGCAGCAGCAAAACAGCAGAAAGTAAAAACAGGTTTTGTTCTGTTGTGAAAATTGATCGTGGTTGTTTTGTTTGAACTAACCGAACAATTGAATGAATGATAAAGATGATACAAAAAAGATTTGCAGTCATGCCTATGTAAGCAAAACCCTCCCAGTACCGATCGAACAAAGGCTTGGCAGGATTACCAAAAAGATCAACAATATGCGGCAGAAAAACAGAAGTCCAGTCGCTTGTTGCGTAAAAAAAGCCCCATGGTTTTGTTGGTCTGTCGGTAATACTGTCGGTAGTAAGCATGAATAACTGCAACAAAACGATTGGCGTAATTACAATTGCCCAGCGAAGAAGTAACTGTTTTCGGTCAGTTGTTTTAAACTGAAGAATACTTGCAGGCAAGAGATAGGCAGTAAGGAATAATGCAACGATTACCGCCAGGTAAAAATGCAATAGCCCGATCCAGGAGATAAACGCAATCAATACAACTGCAGAACGAATCGTTTTCTTTTCTTCAAACAGCAGAAAAAAATACCAGGCCGCACAAAAGAAAAACGGATAGCTTAAACCGTAATGCGCTTCAATGCGAAATAACTGCGGGCTTAAAAAACAGATCAGCAGCGCTCCGGTTATTGCAAACGCATTCGATACATGGTAGTGCCGTAATATTTTATACAAAAAGTATGGTGTAATAAATATGCCAATAAGCACAGCTGCATTGGTTAAACCGATACCATACTGTTGCAACGATGGAAACAGATAGCTGATCCATTTATAGGGCAATGAAAGTCCGGGTTGTCCATCAGCAAACGAAAGATGCTCGCCAAATGGATAATTCATGCCTGTAAAATGCAAGCCATGATTGTGTTGCAGATACCAGCTGACTGCATAATAGTTTTTCAATCCATCACCGGAATAGGTAAACATTGCACTGTTAAGGTGTGTAACAACAGGCCAAAACACCAACAATGTAATGGCTGCAGATGCACACAAAAGAAGCAACAGGCTGTATCGTGAGGCAGTTTGCATATTTAACTGAACAGTAAGCCGATAAAATTTTTTAATTCCCGTAGCAACACTTTTAGCGGCATGCGACTAAGGTGTACATCTTTTCTTAATTCAACCGCTACTGTTTGTACAACAGCTTTTGAACGCACTGCCTGTAACACAAATTCCATGTCGAACAGATAAGTAGGTATACGTGTGTTTAAAAATATTGTTTTGCCTTTTTGGTTGAAGCTCTTTAAACCACATTGAGTATCGTCGAAAGGCATTCGCATTAAAACCCGTATAAAGAAACGAACCAGTTTTGATAAGCCGGCACGAAAGGAATTGATCTGCCGATAATATTGATTGTTTCGATTGCCAATTACCAGGTCGGCATTGCCCGATTGCATTAATTTGATAATTGCAACCGCACTTGCTGTTGTGTAAGGAAAATCGACATCAGTAAATACATAATGGGCTGCCTCAACAAGCTTAACTCCTGTACGTAATGCAGCACCTTTCCCTTTGTTTCCGGTATACGATTCAATGATAACAGCCGGCAATTGCTGTTGCAACCAATTTGCAGCCGGTTCAAAATTTCCGTTTGTACTGCCATCGTTTACAATACAAAGCTGTAGTGGTTGTGATAATGCATCTGCCAACTCTGTGTAACGTTGATGTAACAGTTTTTCCCAACCCGGCAGCGGATTGTAAACCGGAACAATAAGCACTGTTGCAACTGTAAACATGAATGATTGCTGATTATTCAAAACTGATGCGGAAATCGTCGACAAAAAATTTCTGTGCCCCGGGATTCCACACATATACCTTCGCAATAACGCTGCCGTCAAGTATATCAGCAATGTCAAGTTCTGTTTTGTATTCGATCCATTTGCCTTTCCCTTGCATGTCGGCGACAGGAATAGGCATGTACACGTTCTTAACCGATTTGTTTTCTGTAGGCGAATACATGTCAATTACCAGCTTAAGATCTTGCTGTACTTCCGGACCGGTAACCCACACACTTGCTATTATTTTTTTTAAATTTTGCTTACCGGTTTCTGCTAACGGAAGAATAAAGGTGTTGCTGTAAACTTTATCGGGTGTAATACGTTCGCAATACTTTCCACTTCTGGCAAAACCTTTTTCCAGTTGAATAGAACTCCAGCCAACCACTTGTTCATAATCGAAGAAATAGCTGTTTTCAGCAGATTCTTTTTTTGAGCAGGCAGTTAAAAAAAAGAGTGAAGCGATAATAGAACTGCAAAACGTTTTCATGCCCCCGAAAGTAAAGGATTCGCCTGTTTTGGCAAAACGGCACAGGTTATAAAACAGTAGCGGCGGCCGAAGGCCGCCGCTACAATAAGCTCTATGCTAAAAGTATTTATTTAATCCCAATCACCGGTAAACTCTTTTCCCTGATGAGCTGGTTAAACTTCGGCACATCCTCTGCAATTATTTTCTTCAGCTTATTCAACTGTTCATCGGCTTGTTTGCTCAGGTCAGCAAACACTTCTTTTGATTGTTTGCTCGGAGCGTTTACGCCGCTGTTGGCAACATCAAACACACCGCTCAGTTTATCGTTGATGCGGATGGGATAGTTCAACGGATCTTGTCCACTTTTTGATTTTGTTTGATACAATGTTTCTTCAATCGTTGTCAACTCTTTGGTAATTGACGTTGCCATGTCTTTAATTTCCTTCGGAACATCTTTGCCTTGTCGGCCAATGAAATCGTTGATCTGTGTACGTAATGCACGAATGTCTTTAATACCTTTCTGCACATCATTGAATTTTTGCTGCACGCTCAACAGGAAGTTGAACTGTTCGTCGTATGCATCCTGTGTCATTGCATAATTCGGATCGGCTTTAATGGTAAACGAAACCTGTGTGGAATCGTTCCCCACTTTCACTGTTGCAAAATAATTACCCGGTGCTGCTGTAATTGTACCCGGTGCACCATTCCAGAGAATCATACCTTCACTTGGTTCAGCAGGAGGATATTGCAGATCCCAAACAAAATTGTTCATTCCTTTTTTAATCTCCAGTTTATCCTTACCATCGGTGCTGAATGTTTTAATCAGCTTTTTGTTTTTATCGTACAACGCAACCGATGCTTTGGTACTATCAGCTACATCTTTTGCATAGTAAGTAATGACCAACGGGCCTGCAGGGTTTTCACCAATGTTTTGTGCGGTGCCTCCAAAGCGTCGTGAGAAACGGCTCATCGGCATACGCCAGCTATCATTCACCGGAAACACATGCAGATTTTTTGCAGCAACATCCGCTTTCACTTGTTGCAATACCGTTAAATCATCGATCACATAAAAACCTCTTCCTTGTGTTGCAACGATGAGATCATTTTCTTTGATCGTCATGTCTGTAACAGGTACAACAGGCATATTTAACTGAAAAGGTTTCCAGTTAGCACCATCATCGAATGAAATGTACATACCAAATTCAGTACCTGCATACAACAAACCTTGTCGTTTACGATCTGCACGCATGGTTCTTGTAAAATGCATTTTGTTGATGCCGTTGGTAATGAGCTTCCATGTTTTACCATAGTCTTCTGTTTTGTAGATGTATGGTGTGTAATCATCAACTTTATAACGTGTGCCAACAAAATAAGCGGCACCTTTTTTTACCGGATCAACATCAACACAATTCCACATCATCAATTTCGGTGCATCTTTGGGTGTAACATTCTCCCAATTCTTACCGCCATCCTTACTTACATGAATCAAACCATCATCACTACCTGTCCACAACAGATCTTTCTCAACAAAACTTTCTGTTGCGGTGAAAATGGTGCAATAATATTCAACACTTGTATTGTCTTGCGTAATAGGGCCGCCGCTTGATTTTTGTTTGCTCTTATCATTTGTTGTAAGATCAGGTGACAAGGCAGTCCAGCTTTGACCTTCGTTTTCTGTTGCAAACAATACATTACCTGCGGTATATAATTTCTTTGGATTGTGTGGTGAAAAGAAAATTGGGAAGTTCCATTGAAAACGATACTTCAACACATCTGCACCTGCGCCCATTGGATTATCGGGCCACACACTAATGGCTCTGTTCTCACCTGTCTTGTGATCAAGACGTGAAAGATAACCACCATAGTTGCCACCATAAACAATATCCGGATTATTGGGATCAGCAACAACATATCCACTTTCACTACCTGCTGTTTCCTGCCAATCCTGTTCAGTAATACCTGCACCGGTTGTTCTGCTTTTAATACGCACTGTTGAATTATCCTGTTGTGCACCCAATATGCGGTAAGGAAAACTGTTGTCGGTTGATACACGATAGAACTGACCTGTTGGTTGATTCATGTAAGTGCTCCAGTTGTTACCGCCATCATAACTCACCTGTGCACCGCCATCATCTGCAACGATCATACGCTTGCCATCTGCAGGATCGATCCACAGATCATGATGATCGCCATGTGGTGTACGTAGCGATTGAAAAGTTCTTCCACCATCACGACTGTACATGAAGTTTACATTGGGGCAATAAACCAAGTCAGGATTTTTCGGATCAACAAATACTTTACTGTAATACCATGCACGCTGACGAATATTATTATCGCTGCTCATGAGTTGCCATGTTTCGCCAGCATCATCGCTGCGGAATAAACCACCATTTGCGTTTTCAACGATGGTATAAATGCGTTCAGGATTCGATGGTGCAAATGCAACACCCACAATTCCCCATGTGCCTTTTGGCAAACCTTTCTTTGCAGAAACATTGGTCCATGTTTCACCACCATCTGTTGATTTATACAAGCCACTTCCTTCACCGCCACTTTCTAAACTATATGGCGTGCGTATCAAACGCCAGGTACCTGCATACAACACAGAAGGATTTTCCGGCTCCATCACCAAATCACTTGCACCTGTTTGATTATTTACAAACAACGTACGCTTCCATGTTTTACCACCATCAGTTGTTTTATATACACCACGTTCTTCATTTGGCCCAAACAAATGCCCCATCACCGCTACCCACAGCACATCAGGATTTTTTGGATGAATAAGTATACGTATGATGTGACGACCATCTTTCAATCCAATATTTTTCCAGCTGCGTCCGCCATCATCGCTGCGCCACATACCACCAAGACCTTCGCTCACATTACCACGCATGGTATTTTCGCCTTCGCCTACATACACAATGCTTTCATCGCTTGGCGCTACTGCCACTGCACCAATGGACGAACCAAAATATTTATCGCTGCTATTTTTCCAGTTGTTACCACCGTCAGTAGTTTTCCAAACGCCGCCACCGGTAGCACCCATGTAAAAGGTTGTTTTGTTGCTGAAGCTTCCGGCAACCGCAGCACTTCGTCCGCCACGGTAAGGACCAATGGAACGATACTTCAACGAACTATAAATTGATTCTTCGCCGGATGATGCAACGGCTGTTGTTTGCTTCTTTTGTGCAAATGAAAACAGTACGCTGAAGAGCGTACCTGCAAGCAGGATTGACTTTCTCATGTTCAGTACAATTGGTTGAAGCGGGAAATTACAAAGCTTTTTGCAGCTATGCAGTTGCATTTTCTGTTTATGGATGAGCGGCTGTTATTCGGTGTACAGCAGGTTGTTCCAGTTGAGTTGTTTGCGCTGTTCCAGTAATGCAGAATCAGCTTTTTGCTGCCATCGTTCCAATGGAAGACGTAAAGATGTGTCGGCCAATTGTTGCTGGAGGATAAATGTTTCAGCAGACAAACGGTAAGCCGCTTCATCCCGTTTTAAAAGAAAGCGATCCCACATGTATCGTTTTACAGGTTTAAACACGGGAGGAATGTTGCGAATTTCATCGCCGATAACATACACGTAGTTGATATTGTTATAGCCGGAGATTTCGTTTGTTTTAAGAATCGGTGGAAGCTGCCGGTTGAACATGCGCTTGTTATAAAACTCCATCGATTGCCAGAACAGCCAGTTAACAGCAGTGTTTTTCGGTGTTGTATTTTTATCGGCAACAATATACTGATATGCCTTTTTGCTGCTGGCATCGTACCACCATTCAAAACAGGAATAAAAATTAAAGATGCCTGCAAAATGCAAAATACTTAAGGTGGCGGCTACTCCTGTAAACGATTTTACAAACCGTGGATACACATCAAACAACCATACAGCAACACTTAACAGCAACAACAACAAAACGGGGAGGTACAGCAGCGCTTTTCTTCCATCAATATAAAATGTGTTGAGGAGATGCCGTTGAACAATAGTAGAAATAATAAGTATTGCCAGCATGCCTGCAGCAGTTATAAGACTGTAACGTGCAAAAACCGGTATGTTTTTCCATTTATTGAAGAATAGGTTTTGTAAAAGCAAAACAGCTGCAGCAAGAGCCAGCAGTATCAACACAGTTTTCAGCAATACTATCCTTATATCGTAATGCAGTAAAAAGTAGGAATGCGTGTAATGAAGATTTACAGCAAACGAATGAAAAGAGGTGAGCCATGTTTCACTGCCCCATTTAAACTCGTTATTACTGTTTAAATAACCAATGGGTTTATAAATAAGTAATACCAGTAAAACTGTTGTAACAAGCGGAATAATATTGGCCTTTAAAATTGGTTTAAGCAACAGTATATTCAGCTTTTGCTTTTCTGCAATTAGTAAAGCTAAATTAAGCAGTGCCCATTGTGCAAGCAGCACGTTCAACCACGTAAAGTTTGCGTACACTGCAAGGCCAATGAGTACAAAAGAATAGATCAGTTGTTTTTGCTTGCGCTCGGCAAAATAGAGCAGTAAAAAATACAAACTCATCATTTCAAGTGCAGTTGCCATACCGTACCCCCGGGCCAGCGAAAAATAATCGAGTAAAAAATGCGGCGTGCAAAAAAGTACTATGCCCGTTACCTGCAGCCACCGGTTTTGCGTAATGCGTTGTACAATTAATATAGCTGCTGCATAGTATACAAGAAAGAATAGAACATTCGGAAGGCGGATGCTCCACTCATGCCACCCGAAAAGCTGTACCGAAAATTTTAAAAGGAGCGAGTTCAATATATGGTTATTGGCTGTTCCAAACATGTTTGCAGCAAACATGATATCGGTAAAGCTGCCGTCTACAACATTGGTTGTACTGCTTTCATCATGCGTCATCGATAAAGCAGCAGAGCGTTGGGCTAAGTACCAAAGAAAAAACAATCCAACTGCTGACAGGAAAATGTGATAAGCTCGTTTGTTCATCTTTTTTTTGCTGGTACAATTTGTTCGGAAGATAATCTATTTGCTGAAATCTACTTGTTGGGGTGATCGGCCACTCATCGATTTTGTAAAAGAATTAGTTGCTGTTTCTGCTGCACGGCATATTTCTTGGTATGAATATTTTTTCAGCACCAGCTCAACCATCCTTGATTTTTTCCGTCTATCCGCCATATTGTTTTCATGAAAATACGTGGCAAAAAAATGTTGTCAGAAATCTACCGTTCGTCTAATTTTTTAACAAACCCGGTGTAACTAATCTACTTTAGTGCCGTTATAGTATAAACCTCATCATCATGCTGAAACTAACCATATCATCGATCTGTCTATTCGTGTGCACATGCGTGTATGCACAAACGTCGAAAACCAATCCTCCAAAAATTACGGAAAAAGCAGCGCCACGTTTACTTGAAGCAAAACGTGCAACCAAGCCTGTTAAGATCGATGGTTTACTTGATGAAGAAGCATGGAAAGATGCATCGCTTGCAACAGACTATATTGAATTTCGTCCGGCAGTTGGTGTAAAAGAAGCAGAAGAGTCAAAAACAGTGAGTTATTTGATGTATACTGATGAAGGTATTTATTTCGGAGGCTTTTGTTACGAACGCACAAAAGACAGTATTGCAAGAGAGTTGAAAGGCCGTGATGGTTTTGGTATGAACGATTACATCGGTATCATCTTCGATACCTATAAAGATAATCTCAATGGCTTTGAATATTTTGTTACTCCCCTTAACGAACAATGGGATGCAAAGATGGCTCCCAATAATGATGGCAACAGCGAAGATTTCAGCTGGAATGCGGTATGGAAAAGCGCAGTAGTAATGCATGACAATGGCTGGAGTTTTGAAATGTTTATTCCCTACGGCGCTATTCGTTTTGGAAAAAAAGAGGTACAGGAATGGGGCGTTAACATGACACGTCGCCGCCAGAAAACCGGTCAGCAGTTTACATGGAATCCTATTGATCCAAACGTAAATGGCTTTTTAACACAGGAAGGTTACTGGACAGGTATCACCAATATTAAACCGCCTGTACGTTTACAGTTCTCTCCTTATTTTTCTGTGTACGGAAATCATTTCCCCATCAATCAAACAGGAACAAAAAATTTAACCGGCCAGGTAAACGGTGGTTTGGATGTAAAGTATGGATTGAACCAGGCATTTACATTGGATGCAACATTGATCCCCGATTTCGGACAAGTACAAAGTGATAACCAGGTGTTGAATCTCTCTCCGTTTGAAGTACAGTTTAACGAGTACCGTAACTTTTTTACAGAAGGTACAGAGTTGTTCAGTAAAGGCGGATTGTTTTACTCACGCCGCATTGGTGGTACACCTATTCATTACGGACAGGCAGCAAACCAACTCTCGTCTTCCGAAAAGCTGTTGAAGAATCCATCCGAATCGAAACTGATTAATGCATCAAAAATTTCAGGCCGTACGCAAAGTGGTTTAGGTATTGGTATTTTAAATGCGGTAACCAAAACACAGTATGCTACTATTGAAGATATCAATACAAAAGATCAGCGGAAGTTTGTTACCGATCCACTCACCAATTACAATATTATCGTTCTTAATCAATCAATGAAAAACAACAGCAGTGTTTCATTGATCAATACAAATGTTACCCGCAGCGGTGCAGATTACGATGCAAACGTTACGGCCGGTCTTTTTGATCTTAACGATAAAAAGAACACCTGGAATGTAGGTGGGAAATTTGCAGTAAGTCAGCTCATGGGTTATTTGCCCGGAGGAAAGAACGAAAATGGTTACAGTCACCAGCTTTATTTCGGCAAAACAAGTGGTCGTTTTAATTTCAATGTATGGCAGGAGTTAACGGATACAAAGTATACGCACCGTGATCTTGGTTATTTCACCAACAACAACTTTCTTGATCATGGTTTATGGATGGGTTATAAATGGATTGAGCCGAAGAATTGGTACAACCGCATTTTCTTAAACGTAAACGGCAGAGTAAGCAAGCTGTTTACACCAATTGCTGCTGTAAAAGAAACCTACCAAACCGGCAACGTAAACTTTAATGCAGAAATACAAACGAAGAAATTGTGGTGGGTTGGTATGTTTATGGGCTACACAACTAAACAAAACGATTTTTACGAGCCACGTAAAACAGGTTTGTTCTTTACACGCAATCAAAGTTTTGCTTTAGGCGGATGGGTAAACAGTAACCAGGCGAAGAAATATTCATTCTGGTCGGAAATTTTTGCACGCAGACATTTTGACTTCTATGATATGTTTGGAGTAGATGCAACAGTAAATCAAACCTATCGCTTTAACAGTAAGTTCTCTGTTACGCATAAACTCGGTTACTACCCTCGATTTAACAATATGGGCTTTACAACCATCGCTAACAATGATGTGATTTTTGCAAAACGCAAAGTAAACACAGTGGAAAATGTGCTGAATGTGAAGTATAGCTTTACGAATATGATGTGGATCACGTATCGTATGCGCCACTATGTAAGTACGGTTGACAACAAGGCGTATTATACTTTACAACAGACCGGAAAATTGCAGCCAAACAATACATTCAACGGAAACGTTAACCAGAATGCTAACTTTTTTAATATTGACATGGTGTATACCTGGCAGTTTGCACCGGGCAGCTTCCTGAATGTAGTTTGGAAGAATTCGATCTTCACGTTTAACAGAACGATTGAACGTGATTATTTTAAAAATTTCGGCAATACGCTTGATGCTGATCAGAACAACAATATTTCATTGAAAGTAATTTACTTTCTCGACTACCTGGATATGAAAAAATGGGGTAAGAAGAAATAAAAAAGAGCGGCGCCAAAGGCGCCGCTCTTTTTTATTGAAGCTGTTGTTAGCTTACTTAGCAGGCTTAAACAACGATTCATCAACCGGTTTATTGATCTCAATTTTAGAAACGGTAAAATCAGCTGTAATGCCGTTGCCTAATGGTACCACTGAACTCATTGCTACAACAATACCTTCAGGTAATTTCTTAAAGTCGCTGAAAGTAGTTACAAGCTCATTGCCTTCGGCAGTACGAACAGATTGCACAAGGTTGTATGTTTTCTTGTCGATAAAATATGTTACAAAAACACCGCTTTTGGCAGTCATCTTTAATTTAAAGCAATCAACGCCTTCAACTGTTTCGGAGCCAATCAGCTCAAAACTGTGCCCTTTACTTTTGTAATCAATAAACGATCCCTGAACATCGAGTTGTTCCTGTGCATCTTTTACCTGCTCATCGGGCATTTTTTGTACTTCTGTTTGTTGTTGCACCGGCATAAACATCCAGCCTTCAGTTGGCGTTACAATAACATAATTGTTCATGCCCATGATCGTTAAATCCTGTCTGCTTCCTTTTTGGTGCAGGGTTGTTTGTGTTACTTCAATTGTAATACCCTGCAGACTCATCGATCCTGTGCGGATAACACTTGATATTTTTTTCCAATTGGCAGCGCCGCCAATTGCTTCAATATGTTTTGCAATAATTTCATCGGCTGTTTGCGCTTTTGCCGCATAGCTTCCAATTACAACAGCCACAAAAAGGCTGAAAAATTTCACCATTTTCATTTGTTACATTTTAAGAATAGGTGGTAAAATAACTCAATTTGTTACAGCCCTGTCAACATTTTTTTGTTTCCCGACAGCAGATAATGGGTTTCTGCCCCGCTTAAAGTAACTTGGCCCCGATTTTAAACCACCAGCTTCATGAACGCTTACTCTATCCACGGCAATATTGTTAATCTGTTTAACCGTACCGTATTTGCAGGTACTGTAACTGTGCAAAACGGACAGGTAAAGGAAGTGCTGCAAAGCTCCCCTGTGGAAGATTCAGGTCTTCCTTATATTCTTCCGGGTTTTATCGACAGTCATGTGCATATTGAAAGTTCGATGCTTGTGCCATCGGAGTTTGCAAAGCTGGCAGTGGTGCATGGTACGGTGGCCACGGTAAGCGATCCACATGAAATTGCCAATGTGTGCGGCATGGCCGGTGTGGAATACATGATCGAAAACGGCAAGACCGTTCCGTTCAAATTCAATTTTGGAGCGCCCAGCTGTGTGCCTGCTACAACATTTGAAACAGCAGGTGCAGTGTTGAATGCAGCCGATGTAAAAACATTGTTGCAGAAAGATGAGATCAAATATTTAAGTGAGATGATGAACTTTCCCGGTGTGTTACATGCCGATGCGGAAGTAATGGAAAAAATTAAAGCTGCACATGCGTTGGGCAAACCTGTTGATGGACATGCGCCGGGATTAAGAGGAGAAGATGCGAAAAAATACATTGAGGCTGGCATCAGTACCGATCATGAATGTTTTACCAAAGAAGAAGCGTTTGATAAGTTGAAGCACGGCATGAAGATCATTATCCGGGAAGGAAGTGCAGCCAAAAATTTTGAAGCATTGTACAGCCTGATCGATGAGTATCCTGACATGATCCTGCTTTGCAGCGATGATAAACATCCTGATAGTTTGGTGGAAGGGCACATCAACCAGCTTTGTGCAAGAGCAGTAGCAAAAGGTTTAGATGTGTTCAATGTATTGAAAGCAGCTTGCATAACACCGGTATTACATTATAAACTGGATGTAGGTTTATTGCGTGCAGGCGATGCTGCTGATTTTATTGTGGTGAATAATCTTAAAGAATTTAAAGCAGAGAAAACATTCATCAATGGTGAGCTTGTTGCAGAAAATGGTAAATCATTAATTGAAAGCAACCCATCAGCCCCCATCAATAATTTTAATTGCGATGTAAAACCTGTTGCTGAATTTGAATTTCATCTCAACCGCTTTGGCAAGGCTGATGAAGAGAATATTGAGCAGGTGTATGTGATTGAGGCAATGGATGGTCAGCTTATCACCAATAAACGCATTGAGCCCATTACTTCCTTTACTGTTACAAACGATATTATCCAGGCCAACACAGAAAAAGACCTGTTATATATGGTGGTGGTAAACCGCTACAGCAATGCACCTGTTGCCAAAAGCTTTGTAAAGAATTTTGGTTTGAAGCAGGGAGCTATTGCTTCTTCTGTTGCTCACGATAGCCATAACATTATTGCAGTGGGTGTTGATGCAGAAAGTTTAAGCCGGGCTGTTAATCTTGTAATAGAAGCAAAAGGTGGGGTAAGCGTAGTGGGCAAAGAAGCAGTACAGGTGCTACCTCTTCCTGTTGCCGGTTTAATGAGTACAGATGATGGCTACAAAGTTGCTGAAGCATACAGTGCTATTGATGCGGCTGCAAAAAAACTAGGTTCAACATTGGCTGCACCGTTTATGACACTTTCGTTTATGGGACTGCTGGTAATACCACATTTAAAGCTGAGTGATATTGGGTTGTTTGATGGCGATGGTTTTAAACTAATTTAATTTAGCAAAACATCCTACCGCTTATCTGATTAACGTTATAGTCCCATTTTTTGTAACAGGTTTTTTGTTTTTAAAGTGATATCGTATGATCCACGTATATAGACCTGGAGGTTGTTGTTTGTTTTTAAAAGCCCCATCCCAAGCTTTGTTTTTTTGTGTTGAATTGAATACTATTTCTCCAAACCTGTTGTAAATAAGAAATTCGTATGCAAGTACATTCCCCTTAATGATTGGTTTAAATTCATCATTAAGACCATCATTATTAGGGGTAAAACTATTGGGAATAAATACTGTTTCAGCACATTCGTCCACCTTCACTGTAATAAGCTGTTCTAACTCACAACCGGTAAATTTCTTGGCTCTTACAGAATATGTGGTGGTTGTAGGAGGAAATGAAACAGTTTCTCTTGCGAAGCTATTTGACAAAAAGGGCGAAGGAGTCCATATGTAATCATAAAAACCAGGGGAGGCTGAAAGCAGAAGTGAATCTCCTTTGCAGATAATTGTATTGACAGGGTTAATAGTAAGCGCAAAATCCTGTGGAAAAACAGTAACACTGTCTTGTGAAAGGTTATTGCAATAATCTACAACCTGTACTTTGTAAGTACCGGGCAGGGTTACGTTTATTATACTGTCTGTTGCTCCTGTATTCCAGTAATAACTTTTAAACTTTGAACCTGCACGTATTGGTATCGGTAGGTTGCTACAAAGCATCGTGTCGTTTCCCAGTTCTAGCTGCATTGGTTTTTCAATTACGGTAAGAAAGAAAGAATCAAGCAGTGTTGAGTCGCAGCCGGGTTTACTTAAATAAATATTCCCTTTCCATGGTTGCTGGAAATTAAGTTGCAAGCTGCTGTCAGTAACAAATACTGTGTTTGCAACCTGTTTCGGAACAATCCAAATAAGGGGATCGTAACAATTTACATTTTTCTTTACTGATAAAAAAAGGTCGGTATTAGTACAGGCTGTATCAGTGGCAATAATCTTTGTGCTGCTGCAATCGCTTGTAATGCCGCAAATAATTTCTCTGTCAGGTAAGGCTGTCGCTGCAAGCGTAACCGATGCTGATAATGGCAAAAATAAATTACTATTCAGTAACTCGTTATAATATAAATCGGTTTCCCCTACCGGAGCCTCAGTTATTTCCACAAAGCTTGTATCGGTCGTAAAGCAGTTGTTGTTATACCGAAGCATGGGATTAAAACGTAACAGATCAACATTAAATTTACCGGCAGTTTGTTCAGTCCGCTTGACATATCCTAACGCAATTTGTGTTAAACAGGTTTTTGTTTCAAAAATAGAGGGGGCGGAAGCAACCTGGCTTCCCGGAGCAAAAACACTTGCTTTTTTTTGCCATTGTAACTGGTGGCTGGCGTTGATTTTTGTAAAATAATACCGAAGAGAATCTTCTTCTATAATTTCTCCAAGAAAACTCTTGGCTTTTGCAGCAGAAAAGCCAATTTGCAAAGAGCCGTCGGTTGAAAAATTATTCGTAAGAGAAACATACATATAGTTGTTTGCATTAGGATTAATTGCAACATTGTTAACCCTCACTTCTGATGCATTAATGACTTCTAACGATTTGTTCAAAGTAAGCAAGAAACCTATTCGACACTTATTTCCATCGCTTGTAAATCGTCTCAAATAATTAAAAAGCTTTATGGTCGTGTCATTGTAATAAACCTGGTGTGTATTAAATGAATGATCATCGTTTTTAGTGCCAAATAAAGATTCTGGCGGGGGGACATCAGCATAGTTTATTTTTTTGGAAGACGTAATTACTCCTGTTTTTGAGTTAAGGGTTATTATAGCGGCAAACGATTCGTAATTAAAACAGTCGGGGTCATTTTCATTTGTGCAAGTACTTGAAACATTATTATATATAAGCAGATTGTTATCTACTTCTGCAATGCCCGGATTCATATGTCCCTGTTCATCTATATTCAGCAATCTATATTGGTTTTCCCAGAGTTGGTTTCCATTGCTGTCAAATTTTAGTGATAGTCGAAATGTCGAAATTGGTGAAGCAGGGTCATTAATAAAACGGGTAGCCGTCAGGATAAAGCTTTTATCTGCCATTTCCAACAACGCATAACCAGATAAAAGATTCGGTTGATCAGGGTTTGTATTCAAACTGTAAGACTTATCCCAAACCGTAATACCATCTGAGGAAATTTTAAGGATGAGAATCTTACTTCTGTTAGTTTTATTTGAAGAGGGTATTTTATTTGTAAAGCTACCTGCCAGCAAAATAGATTCATCGGATAGCAAAATAGCATTTTCAATACTGGCTTCATGGTCTGTTAATGTTCCCTCAATTTTTTTTTGCCATAAAACATTCCCTTGGCTATCCAATTTCTGTAGTGAGATTACTTCGGTTAGTTTTCCGGTATTGTTTCTCCCAATAATCTTTAGCAATAACAGAGTGGAATTGTCTTGTAATAAAAACTGTTTAAAAACAGACGAACCATTTTCTAATTGAATATTTGCAGGGCTTTGAAAGGTGTATCTTGTCCTGCTGTTTACCTGGCTTATTGAATAGTTTACCAGAAACAACTGGACTGCAAATATCAACAGTATTGATTTTACTGGAGATTTCATAAGCATTACTTGTAAAATACCAACCGGCACTTTGGCAAGTGCCGGTTGATTAAATTAGAATTGCCAATCTTCAATTGTTTTGAAAGGAGTTCTGCAGCTAAGAGTTCCATATTGAGGAGGCGCACCAAAATCGCAGGTTTGATTTTTCCGGTTGTTATACTCAAACCGATATTTTTTACCAACTTGTAAATAGGATAACGATTTAAACCCTGTATTTAACAGCGTTTCCTGTCCCACCAGCGTATAACTTCCGTTAGTAATATCGTAAATCGAAATTTCATGCGTACAAGGGTTTACGTAATTAGGCCAGTTACAAACGGGGCCCTGTCCTAATAATCCGTTTGTTCCGGCAATAGCTGCATACATGCCACTATAGGCAGGATTAATCCACACCTTATCATTTCGTTTGCAAGGATCAGACTCAATATTTGCAGTATAAAACGGCGAGCCTTCGCTTGTGACATAAGCCTGTCCACCGCAAACTGTATAATAGCGTAGCGATAAACGGAAATTTGTGCCGCTCAACTGAGGCACCTGTGCATAGGTAAAAGTTGCAGAAAACGAAACCTCATATTCGTTACAAGGAACGCCTCCATTATTAAGTGTTTCTTTTATATATACAATGTTATTTGCGGCTATATTATATTGGTGGTAGCCAGTAGCTGGATCTACCTGAGTATTTCCATCCATGATACGAACCCTCCCCACAGTTTTATTGTTTGCATTTGTTGGACTTTGAGTAAGAACTTGTGCGTCCAGTAAAATACGGAATTTAGCAGAAAGTTTATACTCACCTGTAGCACAGTCAAACACTAAAGATGTGTTTAAGATTGTTGATTCAGGAGCTTCATTGCAATCATCAGGTACTTGCAATGTATTGAATGTATTGCTTCGGGGATTTAATTGGTGGTACTTTTCCCAGCTTAACATTGTGCCATCTTCCAGTTCAATCATTGTTTTCAACTTTTCGTTTGTCTCAACGGTAAAACCTTTGCTGGTTACGTTTTTATACCTTTCCTGTAGTGCGTCAAAAGCTTCTTTCTCTTTTTGTTCTTCACTTACTATTTGCCTTTCAGTTTTTGTTTTGTTGCAGGCATTAAAAAACAGGATCAAGCCAACTGCCAGGAACGCAACTGGTAAACAGTTTGCTAAAGATTTCTTTTTTGAATTGGGGGAGGGTAAATGTTTCATTTTGTGTTTTTTGATTAGTATTAAAGGTGAGTTTATCAAAAGGTTTTAGTGTTTTGGTTAATTTGAAACTGAGTATAAATATATAAAACTATTTTATAATGTTGTGCTTCGATATTAATTTAATCAGAGGGCTGTGATCAAATTGATTTACACCTGAGATAGTAAGCATAAAATACGCTGATAGCTAATAAATGAAAATGCTTACTTTTAAAAATAAACCTTTTCTATGCGAAAATTCCTTGGCATCTTTTCTACTGTACTGATTGTTGTATTGGTGATTTTTATTTACTGGCGTTACTACTATGTATTCGGCGAAGGTGTAAAAGCAGGAGAATTGAATTATATGGTGAAGAAGGGATACGTATTTAAAACCTACGAAGGTAAATTGATTCAATCGGGCCTTCGTTCAAGAACACCCGGCACTGTTGCCAGTTACGAGTTTGAGTTTAGCGTAGAAAACGATAGTGTTGCAAACATCCTTATGATGAACAGCGGCAAAGTATTTGAACTGCATTACAAGGAATACATGGGCACTATCCCCTGGCGTGGTCATTCAAAATATATTGTTGATAAGATCATTAATATGAAAGAAGAATAAAGAAACAGCCCCGAAAAACCGGGGCTGTTTCTTTATCACTTTGTTTTGTTGTATGCATCTTTGTATGCACTCCTGCTCAATATCTTCAGCAGATCCTTTTCCAAACTTTCAACCGGGTATTCAACAAAACGATTGATCTCGTTTCCATTCTCCAATACCAGCAATGTCGGCACACGAAAAATATTCAGTCCTTTTTCTTCGTGCGTGGGACTTTGCTTGTAAGCTGTATCATGGTTACTCACCATCACTAATTTTATCTGTTCCGGTTTTACGCCACAATAATCGAAAATTTTATAGAGGCGTGGCACTTCCCGTTTGCTGTCGCCACACCAGGTTCCGAGGAACAAGACAAAAGTTTTATTATTGATGTGTTGTTTTAGCTGAGCAGCTGTACTGCTGTCAACAACGTAGTTATTATAATTGGGAACAAACCATGCGGCAAAAGGCTCCTGCAATAATGCTTCACGTGTGCAGCAACCTTCGAGCATGGGATTACCATTTCGGTCTTTGCTGATGTTATTAAGCGGTTGCGAAAATGACAATGTAGCGCATGCGCATAGCAGCATGCTTATGAAAAACTGTTTCATGTGTAATTTTTTATTGAGTGATAGTCACATAGTATAACAATAAAAATGATCAGCGCTGCGGATATGAATTAGCATTGATCATTTTTATTATTATATCATAACTGATCGTTTTGTAGAAAATGAATAAGTACATGCAGCATACAACAATACGGCCCGGCCGCTTGCTGCTACTGGAAATAAAAATGAATTGATTGAAAAAAGATCAGGAGTTGGGCGGCTGCAGTAACTGATTTGTAAACCCTGCTAATAATTGTGGCGAGCTGATACGGTTGTGAGCAGTTGCTGTTGTTGAAAAAGCAGCAGGCTCAGCAACATGAACTTCTGTAAAAAACTCTTCGGTATAATTTTTCAGGTGATGCTGATGGAAGGGTAATGAAGCATCTTCAGTTGTTGAATTTGAAATCAGTTTTTCATCACAACCGCAATCCTCAACAGAGGCAACTGCGGCAGCAATGCGGCATTCCATATAATCGATCATTTTTCCGTACTGGAAAAGAAAAAAGATGCTGAGGAAAAATATGGAGAGTAATTGCTTCATCTGCAGAAACAAAATACTTAATTATTCCGGCTTTTTCAATTTCGTTTCTTTTTCAACAATTATACGGGAAGGATATGCTTTATTGCCCAGTACTAAACTGTCTGCCAGGTTGAAGTAGGATTTACGGTATTGCAGAATATGAGTTTGTTTTTGTACTGTAATTTCATCAAACGCTTCCGAAGAAAGCATCTTGTTCTTTAACATCGAAAAAGGAGGGGCTTGTTTCAGACTGTCATTCAAAGTAACCCGACCGCTTCCTGCAAGTGTCTGGCTACTGTCAGTTTCGCTGCGAATATTGTATTTGTATTGGAGGCTGTGTGTAAAAGGAAGATAGGAGGTAAAACGAATGTTAAAGCTGCTGTCTTTTATCAATGCAGTGCCCGAATAAAATGCATATGTTTCGCTGGCCAATCTATGAACAATAAAATAATCTGCAATTTTGCGTAGTGCCGATGTTAGCTGAGGATTGCTTAAACCATTACGATTGTAGTCATCAACCATTTTTTGTTTAATCTGTTCAACAGCTTTTATTTCCAGTACCCGACCGACCGAAGAAAAGGTCATGGGTATCTTTTTCCCAAGCAATGAATAATAGAACCATAGATCGGGGCTTTCCGTATCCGGCTTGTCGAACTTTGTATCAAATACCTGAATGCCTTGACCATCTTCAAATTCTATTCTGAAATTATCAAACGTCACAGTACCGTTAAGTGTAGTATCCTTTCGATCGTATATTACTGAATAATCGTAAAAATGTTTACCATACACTTCCTTATTGCCATCAGGAAAATCGATCATTATCTGAAACTTATCTTCAACGGCATAACGATAAACTTTTCCACTCTCGGGCTTTAAGGAAAAGACATTGCTCTTAGACTTGTTAGCAGTACAACTTAAGAAGAGAACGCAGATGGCTATTACTACAGTTGTTTTCATAAGGTTCACTATAAATTTATTAATACAGCTTACTCTTCATCAGTCCCCATTTACAAAGACGATAAATGAGCGACACTTTTAAACAACCCAAACCGTATTTCATACTTCTACGGAAATTGATGCTGCTTGCTTCTTCAAAATATTTGGTTGGGCAGGTTACTTCGCCAATCTGGTAGCCTTTATAAAAAATCTGCGATACCATTTCGTTATCGAAAATAAAATCATCATCGCAGGCACTAAGCTTTACCGCCTCTAATACTTCCTTGCTGAAAGCTCGGTAACCGGTATGGTATTCAGAAAGTTTCTGACCGAGTAAAATGTTTTGTGTGAGTGTAAGAAAACGGTTGGCAATATATTTATACATGGGCATGCCGCCTTTCAATGCGCCATTACCCAAAATACGACTGCCAAATACAACAGGATACACATCGTTACCAATAATACTGATCATTGCATGCAGCAACATGGGCGTGTATTGGTAATCGGGGTGCAGCATCACCACAATATCGCCGCCAAGCTCCAGTGCTTTTCCGTAGCAGCTTTTCTGGTTGCCACCGTAACCTTTGTTTTTTTCGTGACTGATGATATGTTTAATGCCCAGCTCTTTTGCTTTGGCTACCGTTTCATCTTTGCTTGCATCATCCACCAGCACCACCTCATCCACAATATCAAAAGGGATCTCGTTATAAGTGATCTCTAACGTTTTGGCTGCGTTGTATGCAGGCAGTACGATAATAACTTTCTTGTTGTTAAACATGGCGGCAAAGATAAGCTTGAAGTACGAAGTACAAAGTTGGAAGTACGAAGTTCGGTCTGCAGACAGCTTATCCCCTACCGAAAGGGGCATCTTATTTATTTCCTTTTTCCGAAATAATAGCCCACCATAAAACCGGCATTGCGGTTGAAATACCGATCCTGGGGTTTGTAAGTCGTATTCCCATATTGATCAGTACTGTTCGATTCTGCACCATTTCCTAAATTATGTAAGCCATGTGTATAATACAACCGCACAAAAAAGCCTTTTGGTATTTCAAAGCCCAATGAAAAATGCGCACCAATGTCTCTTTTTTTCAGTTGTTCATTATTAACCATTCCAAACTGTAAATTTTCTTTTATGGTTATTGTTTGGCCAAAAATTTTGTTAGTTTCTTTATAATAGCCGGATAACGCAGTGGCTATTGTTGGACCAGCTCCGACGCTGATAGTATATTTTTTCAGGGAGATATTATAAGAGAAAATTAAGGGGAGCTCCAGATAGTTTATTTTTTGTTCTCCATCCGTTTTGTAAGAGTCACCGTCTTCGTTTTTTGCTTCATTATATTGATATCCTTTTACCACGTAGTTTAAACCGGGATTGAAGTTTATTCTTTTGCCCAATTTTATTTTAGCATCAATGCCTGCAGAAAAGCCGGAGATTGCCTGGTTCTTAACATCATGCATATTTTGCTTTACGCTGGCCATATTTGCTCCCGCCTGTATGCCGAATTTTAGCTGTGCATTTGATACGTAAAATAGAAGACAGAGTACGATGGATAAAAAAAACGTTTTCATATTAATCGGTTTTGAAGTTGCAAATATAGAAGGAAACGATTGAGGGTAGATTAACTATGACCCATACCATGAAGTTGGGCTTCAACCTTACCCATCTTTGCGTACATTTGCAACCCTTAATTAAGCGAATTATGTTTCAGAATTTAAGCGAACGGTTAGAAGGTGCGTTTAAGAATATAAAAGGTGAAGGCCGTATTACGGAGCTCAACATCGCCGCTACGGTGAAAGATATCCGTCGTGCATTGGTGGATGCCGACGTAAACTATAAAATAGCCAAAGATTTTACCGATACAGTAAAGGATAAAGCCCTCGGCAGCAAAGTATTGCTGGCGGTAAATCCCGGTCAGCAGATGGTGAAAATTGTGCAGGACGAACTGGCCGAGCTGATGGGCGGTACCGAAGCTGAACTGGATATTAAAGGTTCGCCAGCCGTAATCCTCATTGCCGGTTTACAAGGTAGTGGTAAAACAACCTTCAGCGGAAAGCTGGCCAACTACCTCAAAACCAAGAAAGGCAAAAGTCCGTTGCTGGTAGCGGCTGACATCTATCGCCCGGCGGCGATCGATCAGTTGACCGTGCTTGGCGGACAGATCGGCGTGGATGTGTACAGCGAACGGGAGAATAAAGATGCAGTTGCCATTGCACAAAATGCCATTAAGGAAGCAAAAACAAAGAATAAGAATGTAGTGATCATCGATACTGCCGGTCGCTTGGCGATCGACGAGGTATTGATGACCGAAGTAGCGAATATCCGGAATGCGGTTACCCCGAACGAGATCCTCTTTGTGGTGGATAGTATGACGGGACAGGATGCGGTGAACACGGCCAAATCCTTCAACGACCGTCTCGATTTTACAGGTGTGGTACTTACGAAGTTAGATGGTGATACACGTGGTGGTGCGGCGCTTTCCATCAAATACACGGTGAACAAACCCATTAAGTTTGTAAGCAGTGGCGAAAAGATGGATACGCTCGATGTATTCTACCCCGACCGTATGGCCCAGCGTATACTCGGCATGGGTGATATTACTTCACTCGTGGAAAAGGCGCAGGCCCAGTTCGATGAAGAGCAGGCCAAAAAACTGGAGAAAAAGATCCGCAAAAACCAGTTCGATTTTGAAGATTTCAAGCAACAGCTGGAACAGATCAAAAAAATGGGTAACCTCAAGGATCTGATGGGCATGATTCCGGGAATGGGCAAGGCCATGAAGGATATTGAGATCAGCGACGACGCTTTTAAAGGTGTGGAAGCGATCATTAACTCTATGACACCGCAGGAAAGGGCAAACCCCGACCTCATCAGCCAAAGTCGTCGCCAACGCATTGCCAAAGGCAGCGGAAAAGATATTGCTGAGGTAAATGCTTTTATGAAGCAGTTTGAGCAAATGAAGCAAATGATGAGCATGATGAACAAAATGCCGATGGGCCGTATGATGCCTGGTTTAGGCCGTCGATAAAATTTAATTTACCGGGGGTTGGAACTTTGCCTATCTCGGCTTACTTTTGCCTCCTTAGTTAACCTTTATTTATTCACGCATTTAAATTTTAATTTACGATGCCAGTTAAAATCCGTCTGCAAAGACACGGGTCGAAAAAGAGACCCTTCTATTTCATCGTAGTGGCCGACGCAAGAGCCCCCAGAGATGGAAAATTCATTCAGAAAATTGGTACTTACAACCCTGTAACAGAGCCTGCTGTGATCCAGATCGATCGTCAGAAAGCACTGGAGTGGTTACACAAAGGAGCTCAGCCTACAGATACTGTGCGCAAGATCCTTTCTACCAAAGGTGTATTGTACCTGAAACACCTTTTACGTGGTGTTAGCCTTGGTCTGTTCGATCAGGCTGCTGCAATGGAAAAATTCCAGGCATGGCACTCTGAGCATGAAGCTACAGAAGCGAAGAAAAGAGAAGAAGCCCGTAAGGCAAGATTCAAACAGCGCAGTGGTGGTAACTATCAACGCCGTCCGATGGCTCCAAGACGCCAGGAAGGTGGTGAAGCACCAGCAGCTGAGTAATCCCATTACTTACATTCGTCTTCATAAAAATCCCTCGCAATTTTGTGAGGGATTTTTTTTAGGCTACGTATTTGTTGCCGGGAAGACAAGAAGACGGAAAGAAGATTTTTTTTGTACTTAGCTCTTATGCTGCTATGTAGCTTTTGTTGCGTCGCACACTTGTACTGTTTGTTTTCTATTCTGCAGTTGACGGATTTTCGTACCTCGTACTTCTTACTTCGTACTTAACAATATCTTTGCCGCATGGAACAATACTTCAGCATCGGACAAATACTCGGCACATTCGGATTAAACGGCGAAGTGGTATTAAAACATAACCTCGGAAAAAAAACTTCCTTGAAAGGGTTGGAAGTATTGTTCATCGAAGAATCGAAAGATAAATTCCTTCCTTACTTTATTACCGGTACAAAAATCAAGAACGAAGAGGAAGTGTACATAGCCATTGATGGTATTACTACCAAAGAACAGGCAAAGAAACTCTCTCCCAAAAAAGTATGGTTGCGTGAAGCCGATTTTCAAAAACAAGCAGGCAAGACTGCTCCTATTTCCCTCATTGGCTATATGATGATCGATGGTACTAAAGAATTAGCCATTATACAGGAAGTGATCGAACAACCGTTACAGATCTTATGCAGGTTAGAGATTGATGGCAAAGAAGTATTGATACCACTGCACGAAGAAACCATCCGCAACATCAATCATAAAAAGAAACAGGTGCTGGTGGAACTGCCCGATGGTTTGCTGGAAGTGTATTTGGGATAAGTACGAGGTACGCTTGCTCAACGTAGCTTTAGCGAAGTTGAGAAGTTGGAGGTACATAATACCCTGCACATTGAACTCCCTCACAAAAACATTGCTTACACTATGCATTATCGTTTTTTGCTTGCTGTTGTACTTTTATTTTCTACAACATCTTTATCCGCTCAAACAAAACCGAAGGAAGAAATTTTTTCGCTCGGTATTGTTCGCCAGCTACATTCTGTTGTGCTGAATGAAAACCGTACGCTCAATATTTATTTGCCCGAAGGTTATCATAAAGATTCAAGCTACCCGGTCATTTATTTACTCGATGGTTCGGCTGATGAAGATTTTATTCATGTGGCCGGGCTTGTACAGTTTTGTAATTTTTCATGGGTGAATGCATTGCCAAAATCCATTGTAGTGGGTATTGCCAATGTTGATCGCAGACGAGATTTTACTTTTCCTACAACAGTTGAAAAAGATAAAAAAGATTTTCCTACAACGGGTGGTTCTGAAAAATTCATTCAATTTCTCGAAAAAGAATTGCAGCCGTACATCAATCAATCATTCAAAACAACGGGAGTAAACATGCTCATCGGTCAGTCGCTGGGCGGTTTACTTGCAACAGAAGTGTTGTTCAAGAAGCCCGATCTGTTTTCACAGTATGTAATTGTAAGTCCGAGTTTGTGGTGGGATCATGAATCGCTGTTGAAAACAAAGCTTTCTGCTTTTGAAAATAAAATAGCCGTGTACATTGCAGTTGGCAAAGAAGGAAAGATCATGGAAGATGATGCAAAAGCATTGCATGAATTGATCAAAACAAAACTCACCAACGGCACCGTTCAGTTTGAATACATCAGCAACAAGCAACACGGAAATATTTTTCACCAGGCGGTGAGTAATGCGTTTGAGTTTTTGGGAGGGGTGAAGTAAGCTGTCTTCCCGACGTAGGAGGGATCTGCTGAACACTTGTACAATATCTGACAGATTTCTCGTTCCTCGAAATGACAAAAAAACTCAGCTACAATACCTTTTTCATCCAGTATTATTATTTCTCCTTTTTTGCATAAACATATACACTGTTGCAGTTAATAGACCTGCTATGCCTCCGAGATAGCTACTGTTGTGAATAGAACCTACAATGATAAAGGATGATTTATCAATCAAATCATCAGGTAACCACCAACTAACTCCGTTATTGACAAGAATAAATTTTCCATACACAAATCCACCAATTCCGGTAAGAACAGCAATCAGTATCACAAGGAATAAAGACTTCTTAAGAACACTTGCCATTTTTTTATAGTCAGGAAAAATCAATGAAAGTAAACCTAGAGGAATGCCGATAAATAATCCCATCCACCAGGTTGCCAAAAAACCAATAACAGCAACTGTTGCACGATGGCCTCCGAATTGTTCGGATTCAAATCCAAATTGTTTGTACTTAAATTTTGTAAAGTATTCGGGAGAGATGGAGTACGTTATTTGATCGTGAAGGATGCCGTAGATGCCTGCAATGATTATAACAATAAAGATGAGGGAAGTAATGACACCGAATTTCCGCATAGCAATAAAATGAAAGACTTAACAGCACTATCCTCTTATTTTGCGATTTAAGAATTCTATATCTTTCTGCAATTCATCTTTGTTATAGTTCCATGCTTTCTTGTTCATACTTTTTGTTCTTGTGCATAGGCTGGTTTGAAGCTTTTCGTTCTCTCTGTATGCAAATATCAGCCACTGCTCACCCACTTTTGGAGAGATTCCACATGTGCCTTCCTGAGCTGAAGTTGTGATTACGATTTGGGAAAGTTTCTGAATACCTTTAAATCGTATTTGAATTTCAAAAGTAACTTCCTTCGTCCATTGCTTCTTTTTTATTGCTATAACTTTGCCGGAAAAAATCGCTTCGTATTCATTGTATTGCTCATCATCAATTTCCCCAAGAGGTATACATGAACAACTATAAGATGTTCTTGACAAAAGCAAGATAAAAACGATTAAGAAAATACGCATTTGAACAGTTTGTATGAAGATTCAACTATCTGAAAAATCCACAAAAGAAGTTACTTCACCTTCTTCTTTATCACCTTCGCATTCTTCCAATACCTGCTTCCTTCCTTCACCTTCTCTGCATATTGCCTTGCTTTTACATTCTGTTGCAAATGGTATGCACTTAATGCTGTAAAGAAGTTCGCATCTTCTGCATAAACTGATGTGCCGTTTGCCAACGTTTCAAACAAGGGCAACGCATCAGCATATTGTTCTGTTTTCAGCAGACTGATGCCGAGATAAAAATCAACCGCTGCATCGGGACTTGTTGTTGACCGCAATTGCTGAAAAGCTTTCGCCGCATCAGCATATTGTTCGTTGTTGAACAGTTGTGCTGCCTTTGCTTTCTCGTCTTCATTTCCACGCACAATTGCGCCCGGCATATCATCAAACGAATAATTATCAGGTGAGGTACCCGGTAATGCAACTAATAAGATCAATACGATTGACGCTGCTGCAGCCAGCATATACATCGTACGCCGCATGGTAAATACTTTTGCTTTTTGTTGTTTGAAGTATTGATGGGTAAGCGGATCAAGTATTTGTTTCAGTTCCGGCAAAGTTTGTTCGGCTTGCTGATGCTTCCCTACTGTACTGTTGAGTAAACGATAAGCATTCACCTGCTCCTGCAGTTGTGTGTTGCTGCGGAGTTCCTGTTCAAACTGTTGCTGTTCTTCAGCATTCAGTTCGCCGTTCAGGTAAGCATCAATATCAGAGTACGTGTAGTTCATGACATCAGTTCTTTAAATTGAGGTTTGTTACGTACCAATTCTGCCAGTTCGCCCATGCAATTGCTTTTTCGCTTACGGTAGTATGCATACGTCATACCCAGTTCTTCCGCAATTTCCTCCTGTGGTTTTTTCAGCAGGCTTTTTAAGATCACTTCTTTGCAGTTACCCATTTCATCGAGCACAAGCATTACAAGTTGTTCTTTCTCCACCTGCGCCACATGTTCGGCTGCACCAGCGTTGGCATCGTCCGGTATATGGGTATATGCATCTTCCTCGCCGTTTGTTACCACAGTTAGCGAAGTTTTTTTCGTTTTGTTGATGAACTTACGTTTGCAGAGCAGTAAAAGAAACGCTTCAAACGGACAGGTAAGCTCAAACTGTTTATCATTCGCCAGCTTATAAATATCAATGAGTGCTTCCTGGAACACATCGCCGGCATCATCCTCACTGCAGCCACGGCTAAGCAGGTAAGCCTTCATGTTTGGCGCAAATCGCTGATAAATTTCACTGATAAGCCGCTGGTCGTGCTGGAGCAAAGCAGTTATATATTTCTGGTCGGCGTGCAAAGGCAATGGTTTAGTATTGAGCGTATCTCAAAAGTCGTCTTTGCGAACAAAGTGAAGCAATCTTAAAATTCAGACTGCTTCGTGCCTCGCAGTACGATTATCTTTTGTGTACAAAGACTTTTGAGATTCTGGTTAAAAATAAGATTTTTATATTTAGGGTAACAGTTTGCCAGCCTTGTTGATATACCTGTATCAGTATGAAAAAAATAGTCATCCATATTGTAGCATTGCTTGCCTGCATTTCTGCATGGGCACAAAGCGATACATCTGTCAACATAACACAGAAAGAAAACAAAGTTTCCTTTAAAGCAAGTCTGCCGCCGTTAACACAAATACCCGGCGCTCCCAAACCTTTTTATACGTATCTGTGGGATTTTGGTGATGGCCATTTCAGCACCGAGGAAAATCCTGAGCATGTGTATGCAAAAGAAGGCGATTACGAAGCAGTGTTGTATGCAGTAAATAATTATGATGATGGCAAGAAGCCCGGCCGCAAACCAAAAAAAGTGGGTGTAAAGCAGGTGAACAAAAGCTACCTCGCAGCTGTGTCGCCATCCGAACAAAACTTCTTTAAAGCCAATGGTTTTTTTGAACTGAAGTATAACTGCATGGCCAAACCCGGTGATACAATGGTATTGATGGCTGGTTGGAAAAATGACGTAGCAGTGAATGGCAAAGTGTATCTGTTCATCAATGAAAAACAATTCGGGCAAAACAGTTTTGATACAGCAGGTTTTCGTTTGTACAACGATGCAGCTTTGATCAACGATAAGAATGCGATTGCTGCTGTTCGTCCGTTTGATAATCTGTTGCTCACCAGCAGTGGCAGCCCTGCATCGCATTTTAAAGAAGAGAAAAAGTTCAGCGGCGTAGAAAGCAAAACATTTTTGATGAATACATTGAAAGGTTACAGCAATGTATTTGCAGTGGATATCAAACAAGCCACAACCGATGCACAGTTTATGTTCACCAATCTGTATGTAACACCGGGTATGATCAAGGATACAAATGCCACCATCATCATCACCGGTTTATTTGTGCCCGATACGGGTGGTGTGTACATGCATCAACTCAATATTCCGATCGTTACTTCGCATGATCCCAACAAAATGAATCTGAAACACGGACGATTGAATTACCGCACACTTAAGAAAAGTAAATCGCTCAGTTATAAGATCCGTTTTCAGAATGATGGCGAAGGTCCGGCACGGAAAATAAAACTGGCCATTACACTTCCTTCGGCGATGGATCCGCAAACAATCACAATAAAAGATATGTCGCCTTATTGTTTGCCTTGCGACAGTGTGCCGACAAGAACAGGTTGCTGGGAATTGCAAACAACAAAGGATAGTGCTGCATTTATTTTCAACGGCATTTATTTGCCAGGCACCAATCAAAAAGGCGTGAATGATAAAGACAGTACCAAAGGTTTTGTGGAGTTTGATGTAAAAACAAAAAAGAAATTAGACAATCTTCCCTTTAAAGGAAGAACAGCCATTTATTTTGATAAGAACGAACCTGTGATCACCAATTTTGCTACAGGTAAATTCAAACCTGCATTATCACCGATTGTGATGGCAGGTTATGAAATGAATCTTGGTTCGAATGGTTTGAGTGATGGCGTGAATGTTGGTGTGGGTATTGCACGGCTTGCACCTTACAAGCCTTATTTTCAGTTTGAATTGTTTGGCAAGTATTATCAAACAACAACGGCGCAACAAACTTTTCAAACACAGGGTGTGGTGGTGATCGATGGAAAGAATTATGATTACCGTGGCTACAGGGAACAATTGCAAAGTCGCATTACACGTATTGGCTTAGTGCCCCTGCATCTTCGTTATAATTTCAACGACCTTTTATCGGCTGGTGCAGGTGTGCGTGTTGATGCTGACTTTGCCGGTTCGATTGATACAAGTCGTACATATCAGCTAAACAATTTCAATGGACAGGTTAATTTTCCATACGATATTATACGAAGTGCTTCCGTCAAAACATTTTCCAACGCACAGTTTCTTCCTTTCATTGATGCCCAGTTTGGCAAAGTGAGATTAGGTCCGCAGATTGGTGCCCGTTTTTATTATGGCGGAACAAACCGATCTTATCTCTATTTTTATGCATCCTGGCGACTGTAACAACTTCATATCGTTCATTGCTTCGTCGTTTGCTGCCATTTAGCAGCGTTGTATTTCTATTCTTGTTTTTTTCTGGTGATGATGAACCGCAGCAAAAAGCAAAATGGATTGAAGTCTATCAACCAAAAGATCAGCTGCAGGCTTATCTTGAAAAGTTGTATGATCTTACGGATGAACAACCGTTCTATCTTTCCAACAAAGCCGATTCATTAGAACAAACCTTGTGGCGAAAGCCAAAAGCAAAAGAAGAACAAACAGCTTATCTCGATTTTGTACTCAATATCGCTTATCATTTATTACAACAAGGACAAATACAAGCCAGCACACGTTGGTATGAAAAAGGTTTGAAATATCAGCAGCAACAGAAAGTTGTTTATGAAGCGGAAGAGTTTATTATTAAACCGCTTGGCAATAACTATGTGCGTTTAGGTAATTATGATAAAGCCATTGCCTTGCAGCAATCCGCCATTGAGCAGGCCACTGCAGAACAAAAATTCAATTTACTTCCATCGCTGTACAGCAACCAAGCCATTACTTATTACTGGCTGGGCAATTATGATGCAACACAAACAGCCTGTAATAAAGGCTTGCATTTTATTTCGCAACAACCAACAGCAACCGGTTTATTGTATAATGTAAAAGCTGATGCATTTTATGCAGCAGCGAAAACCGATAGTGCTTATTTCTATAATCAAAAGGCGTTAACATTCTTTCGATCTGCCGATGCAACCGATGCAGATGCTTCCTGGATGGTGAGTGCATTGCAACTTTCAGCAAAACTTTTGTACGATCAACAGCAATGGAGCTATGCCTTAAAGAAATTGCAGAATGCAGAAAAGATACTCGAGCAATCGTACCCCGATAGCAGACAGCGTGATAAAGCCAAACTGAAAATAGAAACCGGGAAATTATTTCTGCAATTACAACAACCCGACAGCAGCATTCAACAGTTAAAAGAAGGATTGCAGTATTTCAACAGTAATAATGGTTACTATCCTGATCATACAGTAACAGGTTTGTATGCAGTTCTGGCAAAAGCATTTGCACAACAGCAGCCCGATAGTGCGGCACATTATTATCAACTCGCTGTTGCCAACGATTATTACTGCAACCAGTTGATCACTGTTTCAACAAACAGTTTGCAAAGCAGCAATACAACCAGCAGCAGCGAAGAAGCCATTGTGTTTTTTGAAGAACAGTATCGTAGGACAGGTAAACAAGAATTGTTGCAGCAGTTGTTATGGCTGATCGAATTATCAAAAGGCCGTAAGTTGTTGAACGAGCAAAACCGAAGCAGACAATGGCAGGCAGACAGCAGCAATAGTTTGCAGCAGCAGTTATTTGCCGAATTACGGAACGACTATCTTTTATTGGCTGAAACAAATGATGCTGCAAAGAAAACATTCATCAGCGAACGTATCCGTAAACAGGAGTTGCAACTTGGCTTGCAGGAAAACCGTTTTGCACAATTGCTGGAACAACCTTCACTGCAACAGTTTCAGCAGAAGTTAAAAGAAGTAACTGAAAAAGCAGATTTTATCAGTTATGCAATTGTAAACAGCAATATTTATCTGCTGCATACGAAAGATGGAAAAGTTGATTGCAAACTACTGCCGTTGGTGACGGTAAAACAGCAAACTGATTCGTTGCTGCAAACTTATTTTTCTCCTACATCATCAGCTTATAACAATGATCCATCGGCCTATTTCCAATCATCAAATGAAGTAAGAAAGCAATTGCTTCCTTTTTCAATCAATCACAAACCGCTCATTATTTCTGCAGATGGCTGGTTACATAATCTTCCTTTTGAAGCATTAAGTATTGATGACAAACAACAATTCCTTGCAGAGCAAACTGCAGTAAGCTATGTGTATTCTTTTCTGCAATATGTACAGGATGTAAAACAGTCAATAGAAAAACTGCCGCTCACTGTTTACAGCTTTAGCAAAGAACAGAATGGTTTCGCAGCATTGCCTAATTCAATTGTTGAAGCAAAACAACTGAGCAAACAATTCAAAGCAAACAGTTACGAAGCAACAGTAACCGATGCCAATGCATTTGTTCAATCGATGCAGTCAGGTGCGGTGTTGCATATTGCCGCACATGCAGTGGCTGATAGTACACAGCAACCTTATCTTGTATTAAAACAAAAATTTTATCTCGGTCAGTTGCAGTATGTAGTTACTGCCGCACCGTTGGTAGTACTTACTGCCTGCGAAACTGCAGCCGGAAAAATTCAGAACGGTGAAGGCGTTACAAGTATCGGTCGTGCATTCATCAGCAAAGGAGTGAAAGCAGTTGTTGCAAGCCGCTGGCCGGTGGATGATGCTGTAGCACCTTTATTTGTTCAATCGTTTTATACTTCCTTACAAAAACAACATTCGCCAGTAACAGCATTGCAGGATGCAAGAAAAGAATACCTGCAAAACGCAACAAGTCTTGCGCAAAAAAATCCATTGCTGTGGAGTGGCTTTTGTTACATAGGTGTTGATCAGCAGTTGCAATTACAAACTTCTTTTTTTAGTTGGTATTGGTTGTTGCTATTATTTATACCAATAATATTCCTAATTCAACGAAAGTGGAAAAGAAAAATATCTGCCTGAGATTACTATTACAAACCTAATGTGTCGATTGAATTTGGATTTTCATAGGTTCCTATTACAAATTTTTGGTAATATCTATTGCCCTCTTTACCTGCTATTCCCCATAGCATAATCAAAGTATCCTTTATGTGATTTTTTTTGAATTGAACAGCTAATTCTGGCTCGTCATAATAAAGTTTAGTGCTGTCAAGAGATATTTCCTTTTTATTTCCACTTTCAAGAACGTAATAGAATTTCTGATCTAACCAACCGTTGTTCACTTCAAATTGTGTGTTTAGAACATGGTTTTGAGGTATGTTATAAACTCTTCGGTTATCCATATAATTTTTTCGTTCTCCTGTAGATTCATTATAGTAGATAGTAATATTTCCAGTAAGCCCCTGAGGAATTAGGAAAGTTTCTGATTCTGCATTTTTAGAAAAACAGCCATGCAACAAAGCAACACAAAGAAAAAATAGTGTGAATTTCATTTTGCAGGTAAAGCTAATTGAAAAACATAATGTAAAAAGAAAGCTGATAGTGTTGTTGTTCCTGTAGTGTGCGACGCAACAACTGGTTCATAGTTATTCAACACCCCGTTACCCCAATAAACTCTCTTTAAGCCCATTCTAAATCAATGACTTAGAAATAATCTGAAAATTTCTTTCCCAAACAGGGTAACAAACTTTTCCTGCTGCTGATATACTTCCAAACAACAAACAAAACAACTCAAACAATTAAAACTCATTTTATGAAACAGTCAATCATCTCAACCGTAGCAATTGCAGCAGCCATCAGTTTTACTGCTTGTAAAAAAGATCGTGGCACATATGTAGTGCCACATGTGTTCGAACAAAAAGTAAAAACCTTTTTCGATGCCAATGCACCCAAGTATGAAGCGTTTACCATCGATGCATCAACAGGTGGTAACCTCATCACCAGCAAGGGCACAAAGATCAATTTTCCTGCAAATGCCTTCAAAAAATCAAACGGACAACTTGTAACAGGTAGCGTTACGGTACAGGTAAAAGATATGTACCAGGCAGCTGATATGTTGCTGGCCAATCGCCCTACAGAAGCAAGCGGCAACATGCTCATCTCTTATGGTGAAATGACCGTGAAAGCAAACCAGGGTGCTGATGAATTACAATTGAATGCTCCTGCGCAGGTAGTGGTTCCTGCTGCTCCCAAAGCCGGTGCCAATGGTCAACAGATCCGTGAAATACCAATGTGGCGTGGCGATAGTGCAGTCACCTATACCATCAATGGACATGATCATGAGAATACATCTGTCAGTCTTTCGCAAACAGGTTATGTACCACGTGGTGTTAACTGGGAACAGAATGGCAACTTCGCTGTGAACAATAACAATGGTACTTCTTCTTTCAATCTGGATAGTCTTGGTGTATGGCGTAACTGTGATGCATTGATGAGTGATCCACGTCCGAAAACAACTGTGCTGGGTTATTTCAGCAACCAATGGAATTCGGCAACAAGCACAAGTTATATGGGTGGTGAGCCAAGCATGCTGTTCTTTAAAGTAAAACAACAAAACACACTGGTGAAATTGTACAACAAAATTGTGAACGCACCTGCAGGTAAAGATGGTTTGTTAAGTTACCAGAACAGTTTCCCTATCGGTATCGAAGGTACATTCCTTGCCATCACATTTAAAGACAATAAAATTTATGCAGAAATGCAGGATGTAACAGTAGGTGCGCCTGCTAGTGGTAAAACATATTATGGTGTAACCTTTAACCTTACTGAAGTAACCGAAGCCCAATTGCTTGCCCTGATTCAACAATTAAATACCAAATAAGGTCCGTTGTTCATCCGTCGAAAACATCTGTACTGTGAAACGACCCCGACTGTAACGTCGGGGTTTGTTTATTTGAAATCACTTCTTAAAAAATCAGCCAACAATTTCATACGGAAATAAAGATTGCTGATCATGAGTTGCACATTGTTCTTTACATCTGCAATAGAGCCATTGCTCATTTTCTTCAATGTTTTCAGCTCTACAATTTTTTCATCGATCTTGTCAATGAGTCGTTCTGCATTCCAGCCGATATAACGTTTATTACGATCGTCGTACACATGATAGGGTTCAATAGTCCCGGCCTTTAATTTTTTAAACGCAAAGTTTTGTTTGATGGCTTCTTGGATAGCGTCGTTGCTGAGCAGATCAATGATCTTATCAGCCGATACTTCGTTCAGAAAACCATTTTTGAAAACATTAAGATTATTGCGGAGTTCCATGAGTACCTGTTTCTTCAGTACATCACTTGTTTTGCTTTGCTTGTGCAAAAAGGAGATAAGGTTGTCTAATGGTGCAATGCCGCTTTTAAGCCAATCGAGGTTCATGAAATAAAAATAACGGTTCAGGATTTAATCTGCAACCTAAATTGGGCGCATAAAAAAAGCTCCCGATCAAAGGAGCTTTAAAGACAGGAAAAAATCAATTTGTTATTGTTTTTCGAGTACAATATTCACATCTGTACTTTGCGTAACCTTTAGTGTAATACCATTCTGTGTAATTACCTGCGGTATACTTGTTTTCATAATAAAGGTAAGACGATTACCTTCCAGTTTGTATTTACAGCCTACACCTGTTACTGCAGGAGCAGTACTACCTGGTGCTGAAGGGCCGCTTAAAGCTCCTGTTTCAAAGTAAATAGAATCTGTACCGATCAATTTGTATTTGCTTTCGCTGTTTGAAGGAGGCATGGGCATGCTTATATCCGATGAATCTTCAAATTGTACAACATTGTTTTCGAGTTGGCGAAGAATTAACTTGCCATTATAATCATAACCTACACCAACGCCTTTAAATATTGTGCCGCTGATGTTATAAACTCCAACAGGGTTACTGGAAGCATAGCGTAGGATGATTTCAGCCTTCGATTCTATACCTGAATTATTCTCTACAGTAGAAGTACTGGTTATGCCGGAAGTAGAAATAAATTTCCAGTTACCTTGAATGCTGCCTGTGCCGGAACCGTTTGATCCATTGGCACTAAACGATTTTTCTTTTGAACAGGATGCAGCTACAAACGCAATTGCAAAAAGTGCAGCAACTATTTTTGGAGATTTCATTAAGTAAAAGTTTGCGCAATACTACTCATTTTTTTCAATGTTGTACCTTGCTGTTTAATAAGCGTGTTGATTTGGCGAATAAACGTATCATAGCACATTTTGATCTCGATACATTCTTTGTATCAGTTGAACGGTTGAACGATCCTTCACTCGTTGGTAAACCTGTTATTGTAGGTGGAACAAGAGAGCGGGGTGTGGTAAGCACCTGCAGTTACGAAACACGTGTGTTTGGTGTACACAGTGGCATGCCCATGGCGCAGGCGATGAAACTTTGTCCGCAGGCAATTGTGTTGCAGGGAACGAGAGGCGATTACAGTCGCTATTCACGTTGGGTAACAGATATTATTGCAGCAAAAGCGCCTTTGTTTCAGAAAGCATCCATTGATGAGTTTTATATTGACCTAACAGGTATGGATCGTTTCTTTGATCCGGTACAATGGACCATCGATCTGCGGCAGGAAATTATTGATGCCACACAGTTGCCTATTTCGTTTGCAATGGCATCGAACAAACTGGTGGCAAAAATCGGAACAGACTTAGCCAAGCCCAACAATTATATAGTTATTGAACACGGAAAGGAAAAAGAATTTCTTGCCCCGTTGCGTGTAAATAAAATTCCGGGTATTGGCGAGAAAGCCTATCATACATTACTCGACCTCGGTATTGAAACCATTGGCGATCTGCAGAATGTAAATCCTGTAATGCTTGAACAACAACTGGGCAAACATGGCAGAGACCTATGGCAACGGGCACACGGCATCAGCTTCAGCGAGGTGGCAGCTTACCACGAATCGAAATCAATTTCCAGCGAAAATACTTTTCACGAAAACAGAAGCGATATTCCTTTTCTTGAAGCAGAGATCGTTCGCTTAACTGAAAAAATTGCACATGAACTAAGGCAGGAAAATAAAATGGCCGGTTGTGTTTCCGTCAAGATACGTTATCCAAATTTTGAAACACAACAGCGGCAGGCATCAGTTCCCTATACATTTTATGATGATGAGCTGATCTATAATGCCAAACAATTGTTTCATCAATTGTATAAAAAAGGGCAACCTGTTCGTTTGCTCGGCGTTAAATTAAGTGAGTTAACAGAAGAAGCAGCTCAAACAAATCTTTTCCAGGATGTACAAAAGAAAAATGAACTGTACAAGGCAATTGACAATGTAAAAGAACGCTTTGGAAAAGCCTTACTCACCAAAGGCCGCAATGCTAAACGCAAAGATGAAAGCAATGAGTTACCCGATGTTTCCTAACTGATGTTTGTAGGGAAAATTTTTTGTACATAAAGTCTATTCATTAGGTAGGGAATACATATCTTTACGGCCTTAACAATTATTCACTATTAAATCTGTTTAACATGAGTTTACGTTTAGGCGATGTAGCGCCAAATTTTAAAGCAAAGACCTCCATTGGTGAAATTGATTTTTATGAGTTCCTGGGCGATAGCTGGGGCGTGTTGTTTTCGCACCCTGCAGATTATACGCCTGTATGTACAACCGAGCTTGGTAAAACTGCATTGTTGAAAAGCGAGTTTGAAAAGCGTGGCGTAAAAGTATTAGCGTTGAGTGTAGATGCTGTTGAAAGCCACAAAAGCTGGATCAACGACATTAACGAAACACAACATACCAGTGTTGAGTTCCCCATCATTGCTGATGAAGACAGAACGGTTGCCGGTTTGTACGACATGATTCATCCGAATGCAAACGAAACATTAACTGTTCGTTCATTGTTTATCATCGGCCCCGATAAAAAAGTAAAACTGTACATCACTTATCCTGCTTCAACAGGACGTAACTTTACCGAAGTATTGCGTGTAATTGATTCATTACAGTTATCTGCTCAATACACAGTTGCAACACCTGCTGATTGGAAAGATGGTGATGATGTGATTGTTGCCAACTCTGTAACAACAGAAGCGGCAGTTGCTAAATTTCCAAAAGGAGTGAAGATTGTAAAGCCTTACCTCCGCTATACACCCCAACCAAACAAGTAAGTAAGTTTCCTATTGGTTATACTCTGCTGTGCAAAAGCCCCTTAACGGGGCTTTTTTATTATTGGTAGTAAGACTTTCTTCTTTTGCTTGAAGCTAATTAGCTAAAAGCATGCAGCTGTTTATTTAATCCATTTCTCGAACTGCTGCAACATTGCTTTCAGGTCTTTTGATACTGGTGCTTCCAGCTCTTTCGTTGTACCATCTACATCGGTAAACTTCAGTTTCCATGCATGCAATGCAAGTCTGTTCATCAACGGACGTTCTTCTTCATCTGCTTTCGACAGTTTGAATTTTTTCCGTTTGAGAGAAGACAATAAAACAGGTACAGTTGTTCCATAAATATCATCGCAAACAATCGGGTGGCCAATGTGCTTCATGTGTACACGTATCTGGTGTGTACGACCCGTATGTATCTGAAACTGCACCCAGCTGTAAGAGCCATATTCGTGCAGCACTTTGTAATCGGTTAACGAAGCCTTTCCTTTAGCATGCGTTACGTATGTAGATTTTTTTACCGAATGCTCCATAATGGCTGCATCAATGCTGCCCTCTTCCTGCACCGGCGTGCCATGTACAAGACCGAGGTAAAATTTTTCTACTTCACGTTCTTCAAATTGTTTTGAAAGCAACTTGTGCGTTGCTTCATCTTTTGCAAAAACAATTAAGCCACTTGTAAATTTATCCAGGCGATGAACGATCCATACTTTACCGTATTTCTCATTCAGCCAATCTTTCAACGAAGGTTCGCTTTGTTCCCTGTCGGGTATGGAAAGAAGCCCGGAAGGTTTGTTCAAAGCGATCCAGTGTTCTGTTTCAGCAATAATATCAATCTTATTCCTCATCTCTGTTCTTGCCTTTTTTTTCTTCTTTCTTTTTTACAAACGATTTGTTCAGGAACTTGAGTAAACGCACTTCTTTTTCATTAAGGTAACGCCATCTGCCACGATCAACATTCTTCTTGGTAAGGTTGGCGAACAATACACGATCAAGTCCTTTTACATCGTAACCCAAATGTTCAAACATACGGCGCACAATGCGGTTACGTCCGCTATGAATTTCAATGCCAACAATTTTTTTATTTTTCGGATCGGCATAGCCCAATGCATCTGGTGCAATAAACCCATCTTCCAGCGTAAGCCCGTTCATCATTTTTTCAAAATCGCCTTTTTCCAACGGACGATCCAGTGTTACTTCGTACACTTTCTTTACCTGGAAACTTGGATGCGATAGTTTCTGTGTAAGCTCTCCGTCGTTGGTGAGTAACAGTACACCGGTTGTATTTCTGTCTAAACGTCCAACAGGATAAATGCGGTTGGTTGAAACGCCTCTCATCAGATCCATAATGGTTTTTCTTCCCTGCGGATCATCAGACGTAGTAATATAATCTTTGGGTTTATTAAGCAGGATGTACACCAGTTCTTTCTGAATGGCAATTTTTTTGCCGTTTACAATTACAGCGTCGTTATCCTGAATTTTATGACCGGGCTCGGTAACAACCGTTCCATTTACTTTTACTTTCTCTGCTTTAATTAATTCAACAGCATCTCTTCGGCTGCAAACACCGCAATGAGCAATGTATTTGTTCAGCGGCATTTCTGCATCGCTTTTTTCTTTTCTGAAAGTGATAGGTTCCGGTGCTTTTTCTGCTTTGAAGCGGGTGTCTTCTTTTACTGTTTTTTTAACCTGTTTTGCGGGAGCTTCTTTTTCAAATCGGCTTGGCCGCTTGTTGCCCGTTTCTGGTTTCTCGTTTCTGGTTTCAAATCCTTTGCCTCTTGGTTCTTGTTTCTTGAACCTTGTGTCCTGCGGTCTTAATTTTTTTTCTTCTGCTTTTTTCTTTTCGAAGTAGGCATTCTTTTCTTCACGTGCCTTTTTCTTTTCCTGGCGGAATTCTTCTTTGATCTGGGCATTGGTTTTACGCCCGGTAAATTTTCCAAAATTGCTTTTTGCCATGCTTGTATGTTTTGCTGTTTTGCAACAGGATGAGGCGCAAAGGTAACTTAAATGGACAAGGGCAGAAAATTGCCCTTGATTACTTAGAAAATGAAGAAAAGATATGCGCTTTTAAAACAATGAGGCCGTTAAAATACCAGTTGTTAGTTGTCGGCTTTTTCAAGTGCTGAAATTTTTAGCACGGCCAAACGTTTACATAACCGTTCAACCATTGCATAAACCATAGGTGCATTTCGAAAATTATCTTGCAAGTATTCTTTAAACAAATCGTCAAACTGGACTATGAGAAATGTTTTTGCTGCCTTACTCCTTTTTATTGCCCAACTGTCAGCAGCTCAACCTGCACAAACACTTTATTTCGATCCGGCTTCTGCTATTGGAGCACCCGTTTCCCGTTTATTCGAAAGTGTAACCTACATTCCTCTCGAAACAACCAGGCAAAGTCTTTTCGGACAGATCAGCCAACTGGTGGTAACAACACAGTATTTTATTGTTTTTGATTTTGATACGCAGGCCCTTTACTTCTTCGATAAAACAGGAAAGTTTGTAAAGAGGTATAAAGATGATAAATACACAATTGCAGCATTGCAATGGATGCAGAAGGAAAATGCACTGTATATTCTGCAGGCAAACAAATCGTATCGGTTAACCGAGCAGGAACGAGACGAACTGGTACATGCACCGCTTTCGAAAAGTGCATCGAAGTATGGGAGAGCAGTGCTCTATAATCTTAACAACATCGAAAAAGAGCAGATAAGCGAAGTGCCGGACTTGGGAATTTTTATGGCAAATCCGGTTTTGCTTTCGCCCGGCCAATGGGTTTACAGTTCGGTTATGAGTTACAGCGATGCAAAAGACACTTTAGATTATGAATTAAAAATATCAAACGGTCAAAAAACGATCGGTTCATACTTTCCATACAGTAAAAGAAAAGCAACATACTTAGGCGAACCTGCAAATATTGAATTTTTCAGTACGGGTAAACCAAATACATTGCTCTTTACACGACCTTACTATAATTCGGTTTATCAATTAACTCCCGATAGTGTTACAGTATTGTACAATTTTGTTTTGCCATTTGAAAACACAGTACCTAAAACATTTTTTACAAAAGAATTTTCATCACGCAACGAGTTGAGAGAGTACAAGCAAACAAACCCTGGTTTTGCGTGGCGAATAAATGGATTGATTCCATTCAATAACTTTTTATTTTTTGCGCTGGACTATCAGAAAAGAGACCGTCGTTTCATTTTCGACAAAAGCACGAACCGCTTTTACAATATGAACAAAGTATCGGCCGATAGTACAAATGCCTATCTGCCTGTTATGGGCTGGAATATTCAGTACTACGATAATGCGGCTTTGTACAGCAGTATTTCGTCCGATGCAATGTTCCGTTCACGAGATGCAGAAAAACATCGCAACCCGGTATACAGCGAATTACTTACAAGCTATTTTGATAAGAGTAAATCAACTTCAAATCCCGTTATCATCATCTTGAAACCTATCATCAAAAACAAATGAAACTAAAACCAGCAACCCTTTTATTACTGCTTTTACCCACATTCATTTTTGCACAACAAAAAACAGAAACTCCTGCAGGCTCAATAGTTGGTGTGGTGAAGGACTCGGCCAACGATTACGGATTAGAAGCCGTAACTGTGCTGTTGTATAAAAAAAGCGATTCATCATTGCTCAATTACCAACTTACAAATACTGCCGGAGAATTTAATTTTCAGCAGGTGCCTTTAAATGTTCCCATCATTGTTAGTCTTACGTTTTCAGGCTTCAAATCGTTTTCAAAAATTATTACACTGGATAGTTTAAAGCCTGCGTATAATTTCAATACCATAAAACTTAATACAAATTTTAAAGCACTTGATGAGGTTGTGATTACAGCCGTAGTGCCTATACGTATGAATGGTGACACGTTGGAAATTAATCCTGCTGCATTTAAACTCGATTCAAATGCAGTTGTGGAGGATATGTTGCGGAAAGTGCCCGGTATTACTTTGTGGGGCGATGGTACCGTAACAGTAAACGGAAAGAAAGTTACCAATGTGTATGTTGATGGGAAGCCCTTCTTTGGTAACGATCCTGCTATTGCAACACAAAACCTTCCGAAAAATGCCATTGAAAAAATTCAGGTATATACCGAAGAAGACCGAACGAAGAGTGCTGCTGAACGTACCGCTGCCGATTCGTTGCTTACCATGAACATTAAACTGAAAGCTGATAAGAAAAAAGGATACTTCGGAAAAGGCAGTGCAGGCATTGGTACCGATAAACGCTTTGAAGCTGATCTTGGTTTGCAGGCATTCAATAAAAAAACAAGGCTTGGCATTGGTGGCGCCATCAATAACATTAATAAGAATGTAGATGATCTGCAGTCGCTGTTGGGCGAAACCACTTTCCGCAGCTTTAATCCACGCAACAGGTATGTGGCAAATTTTGCAGGTCGTGGCGTAAACAAATTTTATTTTCTGGGTGCTAACCTTCAGCATAGTTTTATTGAAACAACCAATAATCAGCGAAGCAACGAACTGGATTTCGATTTAACCGGCAGAGGAACGATCAACTACGTCAATTCTCAATCCGATGCCATTACAAGTGCAGCAGGTAATTCGTTTTACAAATCATCCATCCGTAATTCAACACAGGAAAACGACACCAAAACATTTTCGGTAAGTTATAATAAAAGAGATATTGATAAAGATCTTAACCTTCGTGCATCGGTAAACGACAATGTTGGCTTTGGCAATTCAAACGGAAAAACAGTTACTGAGCGTGAAGGAAAAGGCGTTGTTAGTGAAAGCAACGAATTTTCGGAGTCGGAAACAAAAAGCCGCAGCTTAAGTTTTGGTGGTAACTTTTTAAATAAAGACAGCGATGAACGTAACCTGAAAAGTTTTTCATTGCGGTTTAATGCAAACTATAGCGAAAACGAGAGCATCCGCAAAAGCCTCAGCGATCTTGTGTCTTTTGAAGATCCGGGCCGTAATACTTCATTTAACCGTTTGTACAATACAAACTCAAGCAACTGGAATGGCACAGTTAATGTTACTTACAATGCGTTAAAGCGTCTGCTGTTCGGAAGCAATAATCTCTGGAATATAAATATGCGATTGACCAACAATCTTAATATTGGCCAGTCCGATCTTACATACAATGTGAGCGATTTCGATTCTGTAACTAAGTTTTATGTAGGCAACGCCAAAATCACAAACATTCACCAAAGCAATCGTATAAGCGAAGAGCCCGCACTTAACCTGTCGAAATCTTTTTCAAAACGATTGTCGAACAGATACTTCAGGACTATCACCATTTCCACAAACCTGGGTGGGCAGTTTCTGCGTGAAAAAGATCAATCGAATTTTGCTAATCGAAATCTTACAAGGGATTTTATATTCTTTACGCCTAACTCCAACATCAACTATTATTACCAGAAAGCGAATGGTTATAATGTTAACGCCAGCCTTTCGCACAATATCAACTATTCAATTCCGGGGTTAGACCAGTTGTATCCCATCATCGACAGTGCAAATCTTTATTCGTTCAATTATGGCAATGCTTCTTTAAGCCCGTCGAAGTCAAACACATTTGGCATTAATCTTAATTACGGAAGAGGCGGCAACAGAAATAAAAAAGCCGATATCAATTTCGGCATTAACGGTAATTATGTTACGGTAAGAAATGATGTTGCGGACAGTAGTTTCTATGATAGTCTCGGACGTAAAAATGTTTACCTGATCAATATTGACGGAAGAAGTAACTGGAACATCGGCGGTAACTTTAATACATCTATCCGCTTAAAGAAAAATGTTTTACAGTTTACCTATAATGGATCGATCAATAACAGCAGATCGCCCAACTATATCGATAATATATTTTCAACTTCACGCATTCAGAATATAAACAATTCATTGCGTGTTTATTTTGCTGTGGGTGAAATTGTAAACTTCTCCGTATCGCAGGGCATTAATATGAGCAACAGTATTCAAACAGGTGCCAATCTGCGATCGTTTAAAAACAAGAACTACATCACCAGTGCAAATATTAATCTGCAATACCCGAAAGATTTTACATTGAGTAACACACTTAATTATGTAAAGAACACAACAACCAACCAAACCTCTGCACTGTGGAATGCATTCCTCAGCTACCGCTTCTTAAAAAGCAAGCAGCTGGAAGCAAAATTTTCTGCAATGGATATTCTGCGTCAGAACAAAAACATTTCAATCGGTTCCAGCAACAATACCATCACTACAACTGTTACAAACGGGCTGCAGCAATTTTACATGCTTACCGTTGCGTTTTACCCACGTAAGTTTGGCGGAGGTCAAGGCGGTGGTCGCCGTACAGGAACAGGAACTCCCGGTGGAAATTTTGGAGGCCAGGGCGGAAGACCAAGATTTTAATTTAAAAAGTATCGAAAGCAATAATAAAAAAAGCGACTCCAATTGGAGTCGCTTTTTTTATTACTGCTCAGTTTATTTTCTGATTACAAGTTTTTCGGTATGGAGTATAGATCCTGTTGCATTTGTAATGCGGAGAATATACATTCCGTTCGGAACTTCCCGTGTATCTATTCTGGTTGCAGTTCCATTGGTGAGCTGTTGTTTAACGGTTCTTCCATTCATATCGAAGAGAGTTACCATTCTTCCCGCTTCTGCAGCATAGTTGTACACCACAATAAAATTGGTAGCAGGGTTAGGATAAATATCAATTGTATTATCCTTTTTATCTGCAGGCAATGTGTTTTGGATAGTAGTTGGCCCTGTTTGTACATATTGACGCATAGAACCTGGCACATAAGTAAACTCTAAAATACTTCCGGGGTTTGCAGGTGTTGTTGTTACATTGCCTGTTGGGCCTGATGTTGACCCGCTTGAATCGCAGGCAACATAAATTTTTAAACCATCGGGGCTTACAGCAACATCACGATAGCGACCCATGCCACGGAAATAGTTGATGGTGTCAGAAATAATCTGCAAACCATCGTTACTTAATTTGTAGCGTGCAATAACACCGCCTTTTAAAGTTGCAACCAATAAAGAGTTTTGCCAACCCGGAATTGAAGTGCTGCCATAAAAATCGGTACCCGAAGGACCAATTGAAGGCCACAACATATTATCGCCACCGGTAGGAGGATTTGATGAAGGGAAGATTGAACGTAATGGCTCTTTTGCATTTAAGGTTGTGCAATTGGTTTGCTCATTTACAACATCAAAGCCACCAATATTACGTCCGTTATAGTTGCCGTCGCAATAACCGGAAACCTGTGGCCAGCCATAGTTACGTCCCGACTCAATAATATTGATCTCATCGTCGCTATACGGTCCATGTTCCGAGCTGTAAAGAATAGATGTACCATTTACATTACCCCAAACCAAACCTTGAGCATTGCGATGACCGAATGAAAATACTGCAGTTGGTTGACCGCCGCTTGTAAACGGATTGTCTGCAGGAATCCATGAACCGCTTTCTAATTCTGTATTAAAGCGAAGAATTTTTCCTTCATAAACAGAAAGGTTTTGCGAGTTGTTGGTACGGCTGATATTATCAAACTGGCCTGCACCCATATCACCAATCGTAAAATATAATTTAGTATCCGGACCAACTGCTAAACGACAAGAGTTATGATCGTTACTGCCGGGAATATTTTCCAGAATGGTTACAGGATCAATAAGTGTTTGTGTAAACGCATCGTAGCTGTAACGTTCAACACGTATTCTGCGCACTGTATTGCTTAACGATTGATAAGTGTATGCAATGTATACAAATGGTTTACCTGTTAAAAATTCGGGATGTAATGCCAAGCCCATTAATCCATCTTGTCCGCTTACACGAACCATTTTACTGCCCAGCGTTAATACAACTCTTTTTGTTCCGGTTGATGGATTAACAAAACTTACCGTACCTGCAAAACGTTCGGTGTACCAAAGGTTATCGTCGGGGCCATACAGCAGATCGTGTGGCATACGCTGCCTTGCAATAACAGTACGCATATTAAACGATTCGGTGGCAACAGTTACAGGCAATGTGGTAACCGGAAACTCAGCACTTACCGATTCGTTACCTGCAGCATCTTTTGCACGAACCGTCATATTATAAGTTGTGTTAGGTGCAAGCCCTGTTACACTGTACGATGGAGCAATTAAAGTTGTGCTGTTAAGCTTTACACCGTTACGGTAAACATCGTAACCGGTAACAGCTATATTATCTACTGATGGAAGCCATGCAAGTACATACGAACTTGTGGTAATGAAGTTTGCGGCAAGGCCAGAAGGAACTGAAGGTGCTTCGATATCTGAAACAAGATCTCTGGATAAACTTGAGCCTGGAATAACTTCCGATGGAGCAGAAGAGCTTTGTCCCGGCTTAGACCATCCAACAGCCAGGTTATCGTTGCCTGTTGATTCTTTCATCAATGCTTCAACATAATATTTAATACCGGCCACCAACGGAATAGCAACAGATTTCTGACTAGTTGATGCATTCCATTGTCTTGCCTTTGTTGCCTTTGATGTATAAGCAATACGTACTTTGTTAACTGAAAACGACGTTGTACTTAACCAGAGTTCACCTGCATTATCTGCAGCAACCCAGAAATAATAAGTACCTGTTACAGGAGGGCAGATATAACCATAAATACGAACACCAATATTGTTCCCAATATTACTTGGCGCTTCAAACAAATTAACGCTTCCTGTTACAGAGGGATTGTTGGGGTAGTTTGCATTTGATGTGAGGTTGCTCACATTTCCCCCGGTAATATTATTCCATTGTTGATAGTTGATACTTCCTGTACCTGTGCATTGCGAGTGAAGAGTATTGATTGCAACCAGGCACACGAATGAAAGCAGTAGTTGTTTCATTTTAGTGAATTTGGGTTTATGTTTATCAAAGGAAGGATTTTTTTTGCAAACAGCTACACAGGTTTATTACTTCGTAAAAGTATCATTTCAATTATTCAGTTAATAGTTGCAAACAATTGTAAGTTGTTTGTGCAAAATGATAATTCTTTAATAACAAAAGGCATTTGATCATGTACCAAATGCCTTTTGCTTTTATGAAAACAAAGTTGATTTATATCTGCCCTTCTTTATTGGCTAATTGTCCGCAAGCCGCATCAATATCTTTACCACGGCTTCTTCTTAAACGTGCATTTACACGATTCTTTTCAAGATAGGCCATAAACTTATCCGTTACAACTTCATCCGGTTTCTGAAACTTCGCCATGTCAATTGGATTGTACTCAATAATATTGATAAGGTCGGCAGGAACCTGGCGATAGATTTTAATCAGCTCATCTGCATCCTTTAGCGAATCGTTGAAATCCTTAAACAAAATGTATTCGAAGGTTATTTCATTACCCGTTTTCTTATAGAAATAATTCAGTGCTTCAATCAGCGACTTAATATCGTTGCTGTCGTTAATGGGCATTATCTCGTGGCGCTTCTCATCATTCGCCGCATGTAAACTCAAGGCCAGTTTAAAACGCACTTCATCATCGCCCAGTTGTTTTATTTGTTTGGCAACACCTGCGGTTGATACAGTAATGCGGCGTGGGCTCATACCCAATCCATCGGGTGATGTAATTTTTTCAATCGCCTTCAATACATTTCTATAGTTGAGCAAGGGTTCGCCCATACCCATAAAAACAATATTGGTGAGCTTTTTTTCATACACTCGTTCACTTTGCTGGTTAATGAGTACTACCTCATCATAGATCTCATCGTAATTCAGGTTACGCTTCCGATCAATATAGCCGGTGGCACAAAACTTACAGCTGAGTGAGCAGCCGATTTGAGAAGATACACATGCTGTTTTACGATCGTCGGTAGGAATCAACACCCCCTCAACCAAATGCCCTTCATGTGTGCGGAATCTCGATTTTACGGTACCATCTGCAGAGTATTGGGTTGCATCAACAGCCAGTGCAGGTAAAGTAAATGAGTCACCTAATTTTTGACGGAGCTCTTTACTAAGATTGGTCATATCGGCAAAACTGTGTGCATGCTTTTGCCAAAGCCATTCGTACACCTGTTTTGCTCTGAATTTCTTTTCGCCAATGCTTTCGAAGTAATCTGTGATTTCTTCAAGACTTAAGTGGCGTATATTTCGCTCGTTCGCTACTGCCATAGCGGCAAAGGTACAACCCGGAAACGGATTAGGTTACGAAACAAGCAATATTGTACAAAAAGAAAGCCTTCCGGTTAAAGAAGGCTTCAAAATGAATAAGTTATTATTTACAGCAGACCGGCTTTTACTTTAAACTTAATATCGGCACGAATATCTACTGCTTGTGTAAGCGTTTCCTTCGTTATTACTCTTGTACGTAATTTATAACTGCTTGCTTTTACGTATCTGGCAAGATCTTGTGTTGTTGTAGTTAGGCTTATGCTTTGCGACGTTGAGGCAATATTATCGAGACTAGCCAATAATATTTCGTTGCTGCTGTTGGTAGAGATATACACTTCAACAGATTTTAAAAAGCTGAATGTTTTTGAAGTTGGACTGGTAATGCTGAGTTTTAATTCTTCCAGTTTTATTTCTTTAATAAGATTAGCCGCAGTGTTGTTATTGCCAAATTGCTGCGATGAATTTGTGGTAACATCCGGTGTGCCCATTTCAAAAGGCAGGTTAATAGGAGATGAACTTTCTACCCGGAAATTTGTTTGATTGGCAATGGAAAAATTTACACCTAATTTTTTACATCCTGTTAATGCAACTACACATATAAAAAAGGAGAGAACAATATTTGTTTTCATTTGATAATAGATTTTGTACAGTAAAGATAAAAAAAAGCTGTTACGGAATGTACGTAACAGCCTGATTTAAAGATTTACACTTATTACTGTTTTGCGGAAGATGCTATTGTTTTCCAAAACCTGCTGCCAAGGAAAAATGTTTTACCGTCCTCTTTGTACTGTATTAATAACTGATAACTTCTGTACCCACGAGGAAACATTTTTCCATCTGGCGAAGCATTTTTATCGGTTATCAGTTCTAATACTTTGTGTTCGGTTTTGGGAACAAGTGTTTCTGTTGCTGATTTGCCGGAAAGACTTACACCTGCATCAATGATAACAGGGCTTGTTATTTCTCCTGTTTTAAATTGAACAGCTTCGCCATTTATCCAAACTTGTTCTACTTCAATTTGTCTGTTTTGTTTTACTAACAGGTAGATGTAGTTCCGGTAAACAGTTTTATCTTTTTTATCGAAAGTGGAATTTACTCCGCTGGTTATTTTTTGCCTGTAAGCATAAAGTTTCGCTACAGGATAATTGACAGAACCTGTGAATGAACTCAAAACCAGTAGTAGCAATAAGCCCGAAACGTATTTCATGCTTTTATTGTTTGTATAATGGATGCATAAAAACAACTGATTACATAATGCTATTTAGCTTTTACAAATTGCTGAAGATGTTTGTACCTTATGTCGTTGCTCCAGATTTCTAATAAATAAGATCCTGTTGAAAGATTGCCCAACTGCAATGTGCCAGCCTGGTATGCCTGTGTTTTTTGCAGCAATACCTGGCCGCTCATATTTGTAACACGTAAATTGATGCTTCGTATACCTGTAATAGTACCTGTGCGGAAATTGATATCGTTACTGATAATTGTTGGGAATACAGATGTAATAAAACGCTTATCGTTTACAATAACATCCGGTACAGCTGTAGGCACGTTACCAATTGTTGTATAGAACATACCATTGCCATGTGTGCCGATCAATAATGTGTTGTCTGTAGTTCGTAATGCCAGGTCGTTTACAATTGCTCCTTGTAATACAGGCGGTCCTTCCATTGTCCAGGTTGTACTTGCTCCATTAATTGTAGTAGTGCTAAACAGGCCAATAGAAGTGCCAACATAGTATTCAACGCCGGTTGTTGTTGTAACAATTGCACATGTTCTGAAAGAAGCTGTAGAAATATTTCCTTCAACCTGTTGCCATGTTGGCGTTGCAGTTGTTGCATTGCCACTCCAGAAGGCACTTACAACACCGTAGTTTGATACAACGGCCAATACAGTATCGGGGTTTCGTGGGTTAACTGCAATTTCACGAACAAGTGAACTTGTTGTCATGCCTAGAGAAGGGCTAATGTTTACAGGAACTGCGGATGCAAGTGCATCACGAGGGTTTGTTAAACGATATATTCTTCCATTGCTTGTTCCAATATACAAATGACTGGATGTTCCATTGTAAGTTCCCCTTGATGTTGCAAGAGAAAAAATACTGCTTGTTAATGTACTTGCAACACCTGTCATCTGTGTCCAGCCTGCTGCAGAAACTGTTGTGGCATTTGTTGTGCGATAAAGTGAATTTAAACCCGCATAGTACATGATGTTTGTATTGTCCGGATCGAGGTGGAAGTAAGTAACGAATTCACTTTGCGATCCGGTAGGTTTCAGATCTCCTGAAATGGCCGAAGCTGCTCCATTTGCAAACACTCTATATACACTTCCTTCCTGTACGCTGCCAAAAAAATACTGATTGGCTCCTCCGCTGGAAGTTAATGCTACAGCGCCTCCATCACCGCCAATTAATACATAATGATCATTAGCATCGGTTGGTGGCTGCAATCCGGAACCGTTTAAAAAGTTTTTAGAATCACGATAAGTAGTTGAGTTATCCTGTGCCCCTCCACCAAATGTAAGCGAACCGGGTGCCGGGTCAATAGCAATATGATAATACTGTAAGGTTTGATATTGATTACCCAACCCACTCCAGAGAACTGTACCGGCTGTTATATCATTTGTAACAGCCAGTCCGCCATCACTTCCAACAACCATTCTATTTGGTGAGGTTGGATGAAACGCAAAAGAATGAAAGTCTACATGAATAGCAGTATTGGGATCGGAATATGTATTTGATGTTAATCCTCCAATAAAAGTACCCACAGTGCTGAAAGCATTTGCAGAGCGATAAAGATTTACTCCACCGGCAACAACAATATCGGGGTTGGTGGGATGCACAGCAAGCAACATATTGTAGCCTCCTTGTGTTTCCATATAACTTCCCGTAGTTCCGTTTCGCAATGCCTGCAGATTGGGCCCCCGGTTGCTGCTCCACGCAACTGTTGGAAAACTGGTAAGATCGGCACGGAAGATATCTGCTTCAGGTACATTTAATGAAGCGCTGAATGCATTTTGATACATCACATACAAAATATTGGAATTGCTCGGAGCAACAGCCAACACTGTTTTACCCCATCCTCCTGTATAATCTCCATTTGCGTCGGTGCCATTATTGTATGCACGCCATCCCGCAACCTGATCGCTATGTCCAATTCTGGTCCATGTGCCAAAAGCTCCGTTTGTTGAAGTCCATACGCCTGCAGTATCTCTGTCACGATTTCTTCCTGAAAAGCAAGCATAATAACGAACAGGAACAACACCTGGTTTAGAAATAACAATATCCGTCATCATGTTTTCAATATTCTGATCCGGATTTTCTAATTCGCCGGTTTCATTTAATATCAAACCCCAACTGGTTCCACCATTAGTGGATCGAATGATGTAACTAAGAATGGCTGCATATACATTGCCATTACCATCTACCTGTACATTAAATACCATATCGAATATACTTTCGAAGCCTTCTTGCGTACTGCTGATGATGGTAGAACTGAGCTTACTCCATGTTAATCCGTTGTCTGTAGATTTATAAATACCATAGCCGGGTACAAAAGCATTGGGATAAGCAGCAGATGCACCTAATAATTCACCTGTACCTGCATACCATGTATCCTGAAAACCGGAACGAGGATCTTGTGCAAGACTTGTTACAATACGCACATCACTTACCGGGCTAACATAAGTCCAGCTGCTACCTCCATCGGTTGAGCGATAGATGCCGCCCGTTACACCTGCAGCCAGCATTACGCCGTTATTGCGCATATCATAAGCAACAGTACGTGTACGTCCGCCATTTTGCGAGGGCCCCGCAGCTGTATATGTATTGTTAATGGTTTGACGAAAACCTGCTTTGCTTTGCCTTGCCTTTATAGTAGAAAGTAAAGTTGCATCCTTTCGTTGCGCATCACGGGGAATTTTCCCTGTCGCAGGATCATGCAACATTTTCCATTCATACAAACGTCGCTTTTCGCCACCTTCTTCTTTTTCTTCTTCATCCTCCTGCCGTCCTTCAATACGTAATGCCTGGGGCTTGTTAACGGATTTTTTTTGAAAGAAAAAAGATGCAGTGTTGAGGAGGTAAAAACCAATAGAGCCGAATGTTATTACAAGTAACGTAATAGCCAGAGCCGTTTTTGTACGCATACAGTAAAATATTAGGTATGCTGTAAGTTAAGAAAAAAAAGAGGGGAAAGAAAGCCCCGAAACGGGATCGTCAATAGAAACAAAGCAAAACGAAAAACCATCGCTTTTGCGATGGTTTTTGTGCGGTGAGGGCGGGATTTGTAATGATTTCCGAAACGCATGCCTGTATTGGATTTCAGGAAATGGCATCTCGGTAACGCACCGAATTACGCACCGAACAGTTTGGAGGACTTTGGTACAATTTGTTGATGGCCATACTTTATCCATGCCTGTGATATGGCTAGAAGTAGGCTTTAAGAGACCAGAAAAGGAGCTACTTTTTCCTCTTTTAAGCCTGTGAAATCGCAAAACTCATCTACTGAAATAAACTCCCCGTTTTTCTTTTGATACTTTTTCCTGATCTGGGCAAGCAACTTCCGGGCGGCTCGTTCTTTACGGCCGGTGATATTCATAATGTCTTTTGCATAAATGACTATGCGATTTGGGATCGTTTGCTGCATAAGCCTGCACGTTCGGAACGGTTGCTTTGTATTGTTTGAAAGTCATTTTAATCTTGTGATGACAGTTGCAAAAATATAAAAAAGTTATAGCTATAACGGAGTACAGTAAGTGCTTTTGCAGCAACCAATTTTAAACAAAACAATCCAAATCTTATGGCAAGACAAAAAGGAATTATTAAACTCGACGGAACGATTGGCGATTTGACGTTTTACAAATCGAAGGATGGCTATTTAGCCAGGGAGAAAGGCGGTGTGCCAGCCGACCGTATTGCAAACGATCCTGCATTTCAACGAACTCGTGAAAATGGTGCTGAGTTTGGCCGTGCAGGTAAAGCCGGAAAAATCTTACGGACTTCATTACGTGCATTGTTACAAAACACGGCCGATAGTCGAATGGTGAGCCGCTTAACTACTTTGTTTGTGAAGGTAATCCAGGAAGATGCAGTCAATCCCCGTGGTTTACGAAATGTGATCGATGGTGAAGCAGAACTCTTACAAGGTTTTGACTTCAATCTGAATGGCAAACTTGGTACCACCATTTATGCGCCTTTCACTTCAACGATTGATCGTGCAGCAGGTACACTGGTTGTGAACATGCCTTCATTTGTTCCTCTCAACATGATTGCAGCACCAGGTGGTGCAACACATTTTAAAATCATCTCTGCGGGTGCAGAAGTTGATTTTGAAAACGAAGTGTTTGTGGTGGATGCACAATCAACGGCAATTCTCCCATGGGATGCAGTCGCAACTGCTGTTGTCAATCTTTCCAATGCGGTGACAGCAAACAGTACGCATCCGCTCTTCCTGGCTCTTGGAATCGAATTCTATCAACAAGTAAATGGACAGATGTATGCGTTGAAAAATGGAGCATACAATGCGTTGAATCTTGTGAAGGTGGATGGTGGTGTTTAATACAGTCGTGAATCGTTATTGGTGAATCGAAAGTAGTAAAGCAAATTATCAATCTTAAAATCCTATGAAAGATGGAACTGGAATTAATCAGAACATATTTTCCTGACGGCACGAACGGAGAGTTGCTCCATAATAACAAGCGGGTATGTTCAACTATAGAATTGCCATGGCTTGCGAATAAACAAATGATCTCGTGCATACCTGAAGGAAGATATGAACTGACAAAGCGATACAGCCAACGATACAAGCATCATTTGCATGTGAATGATGTGAAAGGAAGAAGCCTGATATTAATTCATGCATTCAATGATGCTTTGAAAGAATCGAAAGGCTGTATCGCTCCGGTTTCCATTTGTACTGGTGAAGGAAAAGGAAACAACTCAATGCTTGCTTTAAAAAAGTTACTTGCTGTCACATCTATTGAATTTGACAAAGGGAATAAAATATTTCTAATTATAAAATCTGTTAACTGATGAAACAACTTATGCGACGGGTAAATGCACCCACGCCCAAATTTTTCAAGAAGCTTCGAACAATCGGATTGGCATTAGCAGCTGTAGCAACTACAATCGTTGCAGCGCCGGTGGCGCTTCCTGCGGTAGTGATCAAAGTTGCTGGATACCTGGCGGTGGCCAGCGGTGTATTAAGTGCGGTTAGTCAGACTGCAGTGGAGGGTGAATAATGCAACAGCATTTCGACAATACTACGAAAGCCGGAACAGCAGCTGGTACCTTGCTTTCGATCTTCGCAAACATTCACAGCGAAGATCTTGTTAAGACCGGTGTGCTTGCTGCTGTTGGTGCAGTTGTAAGTTTTGGAGTTACGATGTTCTTGAAACTTCTTGTGAAACGAATGAAAAAATAATTACTTCGTTTGTGGTGAGCGAAGTGAACGAGCCCCGATGTTTATCGGGGCTTTTTTATTTAAATGATCTTTTTAGGGATTTAAAAAACACAACCTACAGATTTCCAACTGTGAGGTTTTGGGATAATGTTGATCCATTCGAAAAAATGAAAAGCATATCTGAAAAAATCAAGGTTCTTGAGTTTAGTCGAAAATGTTGAATCCATGAGTGAACTTCTTTAATACTATAACCATTATAATCTTCGCTGGTAAATTGTAATGACTTAAAAACAATATCTCCGGGCTTCAATATAATGGGGTGTAATACAATTTCATGAGAGGAAAACAAATTTATAGACTCACTTATTAAAGTAGCATCGCTAAACAACGAAACAATGAAATGCATCCGTGAAATTGATACTGGACGGCTGCCTACATTTTCAAAGAAGATAGGCGCAGTAAGTTTTACGGAAGTACATTGATTGGCCAGATTGGTTGTGGAGAATTCTAAGCTATTGGAAGTGATTGTTGAAATGATTCTATATTCAGGAATGATGTTTTTACGGTCATAATACATTAGTTCTAAATCATGCTTTGAAGCTGGATATGTGCTAGTGTTTTTCCGAACAAATATTTTTTGTTGCTCTTCGTTTTTAATATTCTCATTTTTATCAAATGTCTGGTAATTTGTAATAAGATGGGGCTTGTCAATTGATGGCGGAATATGAATGACAGAAATGCGTTGATTCATTACTGTTATATCAAACGAACTAAAATCAAAAATGCGATCGACTCGTTTGCTTATTAAGCCCATTAATTCGGCCGGATCTTTCTTGCCACAATCTGAAAATTGTGAAGGGTTAAATTGTTTTGTTTTGGGATCATACCCGATAATTATAAAACCGTCTAAACCGAATGTGTTGGCAATAGCAGAAGTGTCCTTTAGAAATTCATTCTCGCCTTTTTTCGAAGTAAGATCATACCATTTGAGTTTAAAATCAATTTTGTTGTTTTCGATCTCCTGGCCTTCGTAAGATTGCCTAATGTATGCATCGATTAGATGAGTTAGTGTTTCTCTGTCCATAGTAATTAAATAATGTAGAAATATAGTAAAGTAAATGATACTAATTTCTTTTGGAATTTCAGAGTTTAGAGTCTGCAATGCATTCGTAAAGCCCCCTAAAAAGGAGGCTCACATGATGATGCAAAACAAAAGCCCAACTGTGATGCAAACACAAACACACCAGGTGATACATGCCAGCATGAAACCCAAATGCTGCCAACGAACCAACGATTAACAAGGACTGCCATAACAAACAATTGAAGGATTAAAAAATAAAATGACCGTCCAATAAAAGCGAAGGGTTTGTAGCTGGCTGTATAAAAGAAAGCCTTGTGAGAGGGTAATGTGTTTATGCTGCGCTGTTTAGGTCTGTGCCCCGAAGCTAAATTGGCGGTAATTTTATTTTTTCAATTGGATAGCAGGCTGGTCCGGAGTTGGAAGGTCAGCAAAGTTTATGTGTCAAAATATGACAGTAATTCAGGAAGGTTATCATGACAATGCCCCGCAGAAACGGAGCATTGTTTATGCAGCCTTTAGAATGGCAATGCTGCAAGCTGACGACGGCCGGATGGATAACAAAGGATAAACCAGCCAGAAGCCAACTGATAAACACGAACTAGCGGAAGAGGCCGTGAATGCAATGGATGCCGCTGAAAATGCCTACTAAATGCAATGGCCGGCACTGCAGGAACAGGAAGTGGAATGTAAGCAATGCTGAGTGGGCAAACCGACATGCGGCGACTGGTGATGATACGAAGTTGCTTTTGCATAATAGTGATTTTTAGAAGCACCTCACAGTGAAGGCAGCAACGAAAACAAAAAGGAAACGGAATAAAGGAAGGGTCAGCGCATTGGTCGGGTGTTTATGCCGTAGTCTTTTTGTTTTGTTATCAGAGTAAGTGTGTCAGCCTGCCTAAACTATCTTAGCTGAATAAAAACACGATCACAGCAAAAGCGTTATGGCACACTGTTAGCCAATGGCATTGATCATGCATCCGCTTACCAGGTCGTAAATCTGTCATCAGCAAACGCCCCTTATTTAGGGGCATTTTTAATTTGTTGGAAGTATTCATGTAGTAAAGCCTTTTGCAGTTTTTCTGTTGCAACGATTTGCTGTGCAAGATTTGATTTAAGCTGACTGCATTTTTCAAGTGCTGAAAAAATTTTCTGAAAGCGCTGCCAATTGGGATGAATGAGTAAAGCAACTTCCCTGATGCAAGTGCGGACATCTTCAATGTTGATGTAAGGAATGACAGAGCCACGATGATGAACTTTAAACTTGCCTGACTGATGCAAGCCATACACCAACCAAAAGAAGAACTTGTAATACTCTTCATTCGAAGAAGTGGCAATAAATGAATTAGGCCATGGAGTTAAGGAAGGCTTGCCAGCATTGTTCCCTTTGCAAAGAATAAAAAATGAGTGTTGCGGAATAGAAGCGTTTTGATGATAGCAACGAACCATTGGATACATCATAAATTTTGTACCGCTGTTTTTTGCTATGCGGCAAGACACCACATTTGGCCAGCGATAGGCAACTCAAATGCAGCGTGGGCAGGAAGGCAAGGTTTTTTGCATAAAAAATACTACCCGGAGTGAGTATAAATTAGCGAAGCAGAAAACGAAACGAAGGGCTGGAGATTTTTTTGCAAAAACCACAAGGCAAGCGGAACGAAGTGGAGTGCAGACCTTGCCGACTATAAGGAGCATAACTTGCCTATCAGCTGGCCATAGTGGATTACTAAGAAATAAATAGTAGGGATTTTTTTGCTAGAGAAAATGATGCTGAAGATGGAGAACGCTTTCAACAGTAGTTTAGTACACTTCCTTTTTGTCAATGTTTTTGTTACTAGCAGGCTTCTATACAAGTCGTTCTTTTAGCCTATGTCGCCACTCTACAAAACCTTCTTTAATAGCAGAGTTAATATTAGAGTGTTCAATAGTGCAGAAAGACAAGTCGTTGTCTACTTTGTTGCTTTTAAAATTATTCTTGTAAGCCTCTCTGCCCATATCCCTAATGATATTGATTGTTTCCTCAACTCTTTTAAATTGAAACTTTACGTCTGCCTCAATTTTGTCGAAAGACCAAAGATATGTTGCATGTGAATTTAGCAGCTCCCAACAAAAGTGATTTTTAGTTTCGCCCTCAATGAAAAATAGAAATCCAAATAATGGCTTTAGAGTGAATCGCAATTTTTGTTTTGCCGAGTGCTTCGAACCTGACAAAAATTGAAGATGCTTTGCATTTCTAACATTCCTTATCTCAATTAAGAAGTTTAAAATGTCTTCTTCAGTTTGGTTGAAAACATTTCCATCTTTCAGGTCGTCATCGAAACTGTTGAATATGTCGTCTGATGTGAAAAGAGATTTATCAATTGATTTTCGCAAGGGAGTAGATGTGAGGTTTGCAACCCGTTCTCGTTTTATACTGTCAATAATATTTTCATTGATGCCATCAATTTCTATAGACGTAGTAACAATGTCTGTTACCACTTTGTCTTTTAGGGTAAAGGTGATGTTTATTGTAAACTGCTTTTTTCCACCAAATGCTTTAGGAAAATAGGATTTAACAGCATTAAACTCAGGTAGTAAAAAGTAGTTTTCAATTTTGAGGTTGTATGTATTGTTTAACCTCTTTGATTTGTAGCTAAAAGCAACAAATCCTAAGTTAAAATCTGCGTCTTTAAAATAAACCTTTGCCTCTTCTGTAATTTTTTCAATGACCGGCTCTCGTTGCTTAAACTCGACGTTGTTCGGTATAGATGTATTATAATTTTGGCTTAGTTTATCAGCATATTCTTCAGCCTTTGATTTGAATGTACTTAAAGGCGATTTCTCTGTATCTTGATTTGCTCTTGGTGCTTTATCCTCAATTACGATTCCTTCTTTTAGTAATATTGATTTTGTATAACTTCCCAGATGTCTTTCAATATAAGTCCACTTTAACGGTTTAAAATGGACGAATAATACAGGAGCTTTAGCGTTTTGTTCTTTGAATTTTTCAATATCCTTGGGCTGATAGTCGATTACTTCAAGGGTGATTTTATTTTCTACTTTGTTATAGTCTAATACCTCTACTTCAAAATAAATATCTTGAACTGACCTAAAGCTAAGATGTATGCCTGCCAAACTTGTTTGGGAGAGGTTTAAGCTCATTTCAGGTGTCAAAAAAACTTTATTCTTAGTGATACGTATGAGTCTCTTTTTTTCCATTTTGAGTGATATATTTACAGAGCCCGAAAACGTTCAAACATTGACAACGGGCTCTGCCATGTTGGTTTTAAAGTTGCACTGTGGTTTTAGTAGTCGTTAGGTTTTTCATCAAGATGTACAATAGTTAAAGTATTACCGTTTAGTGTTAGCTCAGTAAAATATGTCTTTCTATCTTCTCCCGTATATTCAAGTAGTAGTCGTAAGCCTTGCAACTGGTCCGGGAAGTGAGGCTTCATTATTTTATTTGCTTCTTCACCTGTTCCTTCAAAAAATCTTGATGTTTCGGCTCTTAATGACAAGTCCCTGTAAGGCGGGAGATTATTTATTTTCGGCAGCTTTTCTTTTAAGTGAAAGAATGAGTTACTGTGATGCTGATGAAGCTTTAAGTTAAATAATCCCACTGATGAATTGTTATAGATTTTCAATTCATAGTTCCATGCGATATGATTGTACCAAATAACTTGCATTATTGAAATGGGAGTGTCCCCGTATATTTCATTTGTCTTTTGACTTGCTCCTTGAGGTCTTTTAAAACCATGAGTCCAAATAAGCTCAGCTTCAGCATAAGGTCGGGCCTGGTCTGCTTTTGGCGTATCAGCATAATTCCTTTGTTGTAGTGCCTTAAAGGCTTCGTCTTCTGCATTTATTTTCCACTTTTCTAATAACGGCACTGTGTATTTGACAGTGTCTTTGTCAATAAGAGCTGAACAATTCTGACATAACCAAATAGCGTTGTCTATATCAGCTCGTTCTTCTTGGGACAAGTCAGCATTATATCGTGGACCGCCAACAGAAGCAGCAGTAATATGAGCTGCTACTCCAATAAGAACAGTCTTATTTGGGTCAGAGTTGGGCCCAATAGTAGGTTTTTTACAATCAGGATTGCTACATTTATGTGTGACCCTTTTAGCTAAAATTTCTTTTGTCTTTGCTGAAAAATCATCTCTCATAAAATAATATTGAACGGTTGATTTTTGCGGAGTTATGGGGCTACACCCGCAGGTTTAGTTTGCAATATTCTAGTACCGAAATAGAGATATTCACTATGTCTATAAAAATTCAAAGTATATGGTAATGGAACTCAGTTAAGTAATATATATCCGTTACATATTGCTTTTCTTGGCTTCTTTAAGTTTTTTGTTCTTATCAATTATATCGTGAACGAAATCGTTAAAATGCTCTTTATTTTCAAATTCAGTTTGCTCATAGTTGACATGAATCATTTTCTTGTGAGTCCTTTCGACAGGTATTTTTGTTTTAAATACTAATTTTAAATACGGCATGTCTTTGTATATCCAGTAATATGCGCCTTTTATTACAAGCATGCTATAATGCTGTATCTTGTCTAATAGTAATGGAAACAAAATTTGTAATGGTTTTTTGGCCACTTCATTTGAAATATCATCGCCAGACCAAGCAGTAATTCTTGCCCAGTAATCAAATTCAAAAATATTATTTCTTTCTTCTTCTGTTAAATTCGTATCAGACAAATTATTAATTAGAATTTTACTGCACTCTAATAAAGTTTTGAACACATCTAAAGATTGAACTTCTGTCCAAGGGTCATAGTGCCACGTGTCTGTGTAAAGCTCGAAAACCGAGTGTATGTTTCGTAGAATTGTTTTATGAGCATAAATGATGTCAACAATACTACTTTGAAATGCGGTTTGTTGAATAAGAATAGTTGATACATAATTTTCTGTTTTCTCTATTGTCTTAGAGTCTTTTTTGGTTATATCATCCGCTATTTTTGACAAATCAATAGTAGGCAAAAACTCAATTGTTTTGGATTTCTCTGAACCATCAATTAATGCAGTAGCTTGCCAAAAAATTGATTTAGTAAAGTAAATTTTCTCTGTATACAAGTCAACAGCAAAAGCAATAACATGTGATCTATAGCTAAGTTCTGTCCAATATGCTAGTGTTGTTTGTTTTATGCCACTTACGGTAGGAATTCCGTCTGCTCGAATGTAAAGATCTTCAGCACTTTTAACTTGAGCTTTTAAGTATTTCCCAATAACCCTTTCCTTAATAACCATTTCTATTTCAAAATCAATTCCATAATCATTTTCTGTCGCACTTCTGAAAATACCTAGGTCCTTAAGTTTGTATAGTAGTATAGAAAACGAATCAGATTGTGATTTATGTTGTTTTATCCTTTTTGGGAAGTCCATAATTTCTTTGTTGTTATTCTTTATGATGTGACGAACAGTACTTTTAGCGAATGTTATATTTTTCAACTTTCGCATATCAAGCTAATGTAATGTGTATTTATGAAAATGAAAAAGGTCATATGACGGTGTAGGATACCCGGTAAAAGCGCCTGCGGCAAAAAAGAAGCTTGGCCCGCCGGGAGTAACGGCGGTGAAGGGTGGGCAGCAAAGCGAGCCATGAGGAGCCGGAGAGAGGAACGAACGGAGGCGACGGCGAGCCCCCGAAAGGGGACAGCAGTAAAGCAGCAGCCCCATTTCAGGCCAATGAAAAAGAAGCTTGGCCATGGGGCTGCTGCGATGCTGGCTACATAGGACGCCGCCGTAGTAATTTACCCGTCAGGGTACGGAGGCGGCGGACGTATGCAAGTGAACTGATGTGCAGCTTTGCGAATGAGAGGTACGAACAAAGCAATTAGCAGCACACAGAGAACGCAGCCTGAAGGGGCGGCCGGCGAGCAAAAAAGTGTGGCAGCGGATGGACTGAACAGTACTGAACGAAACCCGACGGAATGAAGTGAAATGTAACCCGGTGAGCGGTGAGTGTTGGCTTGCGGAAGTGCATGTGCATCCTGCTGTGTGTTGGTATTGTGTTTGGATCAGGATGCCAGGCACTATAGCAATTGAATAGAAGCGAACGAGGTGGAATGAAATGTAATGAAGGAGCGGTTGAGTAAAGGGCTGTGAAGGACACAGTAGCTGCCGTGAGGAATGAGGAGGAGCTGCAAGCAGTATGACAAACTGCGAAGTGAAACGGAGCACCCGAGACATGATGAGGTACGAAGAATGCGAAGGGCATTGCAGCTATAAAAATGCCTGTAAGGAACAGCCATTGAATTCATTTTTTTTGCTGCAATGGTTTGGCGTACCTGCTTGCCGACAACGAATGACGAACACCTATTTACCGGCTTACGAAGAATGGTGATTGAAAGAAACAATAAGTTCATTAATCGAATCCTTGCTTACAAAATGGAATGGAGTAAGCAAACACTACGAGATCGTGCCGAAGGCACACATTGTTTTTCACAAACTATTTTGCATGTGAATATTTATTGCTTAATGAGAACGAGTCGGTATTTCTTTGGAAACGCATAATGGATGTGAGGAAGAAGAATGGCAATGGTTAAATTTGTAGTTCATAGAAAATTTTGAATTAATGGAAGAAGACGCAAATAAATTAATTGATGGTAAACCTGCCGGTTATTCTTCAACATCTGCAACAGAGCTAGAGAGCAAAAACATATTTCAAAGTTTATTAGATACTCGTTTCATCAAAGGTGAAATCCGGGTTATGGATAAGTATCCAAATTCTGATGGAATATTAGAAATCACAGATGAAGAACAAATTCCAATTGGTAAAATTGATATTCAATTAAAAACACTTCAACCGAAAAATTTCAACTCACCATCTTATCAATGTGAACGAACTTTTTTTTCATACTGTGAAAATTCTTCGCTTCCTGTATTCCTTGTAGTTGTGGATAGGCAAAATAAAAAAGCATATTGGCGGCATATTGATGCTGCTACATTAATTGAAGTGGCTTCAAAGATGACCGGAGCAAGCTATACCATTTCTATCCCGATTGAAAATTGTATTGATGGTGAAAAAAGAGCGTACATTGAAAAGTGGGCCGAAAAAGCAAAGGAAACTGTTAATAAGGTATGGAATTATGATACTCTACGAGATCAAAAAAGAACTATTGAAACGCAGTTGGAAGAATTAAATCATAGGCTGCAAAACCCCACGAAGCTGCCTTTGCAAGTATTGAAATCTATTCATAATTATTTAGACAAGTATAACTACATATTAGATATTGAATTTGGCTCGGTTAAAGAAATTCTATACCCAAACTATTGGAAAATCGGAATAGGAATTGTAAAGTATGAATTTGCAGATATACGTTATATCCTATTTCCGGTAGAATATAAAAAAGAACAAACTTTGATTAAAGAGGTTGTTTTTGATGCAAATACTGACATCGGTCTAGAAATGATGAATGGTAATATTCTTGTTTTTGTACACAGTAAAAGCTTGGATAATATAAGGGATTTTCCTGTGCAAACGGCCTATAAATCGCTAGAGGATTCAATTTTGAAAGTAGCCGGCAAGTTTAAGTTCCCGATTGCAGATGATTTTATTGCACATGAATATCTTGTCAGTTTTATTGATCATAATTGTGTTTACCTGGATATGGAACCAGGGCAAGATTCATACTCATTGCAGGAACTAAAATACAAGATATTTAAAGTGCTTCCGGTACTTGCAGCAACTGAATTAAGTTTTGCGGACTGGGTAACAGAATGTAATCACAGTATTGATTCTTACAGTGGTTGGAAAACTTCTCCTCACTTCAAAAAAAGGGTTAAAGCAGCCATAGAAAAAGTACAAGAAGGTTTTGTACCAAAGGTTAAAGTATTTATCACTTCTGAACTTTACAATATTGATCTGATTAAAAATTATATCAACTATTTGCAGAATAAAGGATTCGTTTCTACAAATAGACAATATCAACAAGGGCAATCTGATCAAGCTAATTATAGAAATTCAATGCCTTTTAAGGACACATGGGACATAGATGTATTATGGAAAAATACAATATTGTTTTTCAAGCAGTACTATAAATTATATGACAAGTATATAAGCACGCATTTTTTACAGATTAGGCATTTGTTGCAGATTATTCCTTCTGAATCGGGAACGGTAATTTGCCTTCTTATTACTGATAAAGTCAAAGGCGGGCCCTACTTGGAAATATATTATCTCCGTCCTGAATTGCATACAGAAAAGGAGCTTTATTTTTTTGTTGATACAGATGCCGATAACCCAATTGACAGAAAAAAATTCTTAGTGGACGACGAATACGAATGCATAGTTAATCGTAAGAAGTATCAAATCACTCATATGCATATTCAGACATTGGATTTTATGTTTGAAATATCTCCTACATATGCATTGATAAATAAAAAGCTTCAGGAAAAATTAGGAGAGTTTTTTCGTGAAAAGCAACGAAAAGTTAAACAGGATTAGTTTTTTATATAAGAAACGACAACTATATAAATCAAAATAGGGAAGTGAGAAAATGATTATTTAAATGAAATCAAGTACTCTCTTATCCAGTAAGCATCGGAAGAGCCTTCTTTGATTAATTCATCAAGCATGGATATATAGTTAGCAAGAGTAACCGAGTTTCTTTTTAATTCTATAAGATGGTAATTATATACCCTATAGACAAGTTGCTCTATATGGGGTATTGATCTAAGAGTTGGTCTTTCAGAATTTTGTTGCAAACTTGTCCATAAAATAGTTAAGCCATCCGGCAATAATGTTTGATCACCAATGTGACTAAGAAGATTGACTGTGGCTTCGGGATAATACTTTCCAGCCAACAATATAAGTTTCTTGAAAAAAGGAGCCATAACATCCAAAGGTTTCCAATGTCTTGAGTTTTCATTCCACCCAACGTTTAAAAAAAGTAAATCACCAGAAAGAAGAGTTTCCCTTTGGACTAAAATGTTGAAGTATTCTTCCCAAACATTTTTAAAGCAATTGATAGTATGCAGCAACTTTTCATTATTATTATCAGGCAAATTTCTATCAGCATCATAAATGATATTCTTCATAATATCCCGGAACAATCTTGAAGTTTCTCCTTTAACTTCCATATCGGGGAAGACCGAATTGTAACAGCTATAATACAAATCAATTATACTGTTCAGGAATTCCCTTCCATTATGCAAAGCGTTCCACAGAATGACTTTCCCAGTTTTTTCTTCTAACGCAGGTTGAATATGATGTATTAGGCGATCATCTTCGTCCCAACGGTTCTTTCTTGTTTGCTGAAATTGAATAAAAAGGGTTATAGATTTTAATAAAAAGTCACGACAAACTACTGGAGTGTTATTCACAGGAACTATTTTAATAGCCTTCAATAATATCCATTGCGAATAGTTTTTGAAATCAATCTCGTCCATGGTTATCGATACAGTGCCTTTACTGATTGAGTCAATTAATATATTGACAGCTTTATTGTAAGATTCGACTTCCTCGTCTGCAGGCTTCCTGTATGAATGAAATGGATTTGTTTGTTCAATTTTGGCAAACTGCAAAAGACCTAGCCATAAATGCAGAGCCTCGTCAGGGCAAGAATTCCACAGGTGGTTGCTGAATGCGTTAAGAAATTTATTGTACCAAATACTGTTATAATTTATGTTAGCAAAAAGTACGTTTATTAGAAAAAATTTGTAATCTTTTCTGTCTATTCCATTCGCACCTAGTAGCAAAGGGATTACTTCCATAACAGCATCATCGTCAAACGGCGAAGTGTCAAATGAAAGATAATCATTAGCCAGGTCTTTTTGTATTAAACGGCTTGAGATATGATAGATAATGTCAATGCACCATTGTTTGTCATCTTCTGTGAAATCGTTCCAAAAGTGTTTAACAGCTATTGAAGCGGCAATTCCCGGATGATGATTATGAGGATTCAGTTCTGCTTGTGATTGATAGTATTTTATAATTTCCTTTAACCTTTTTATATCCGGCTGCTCCTTTGAATCTAAAACTTTTAATAACCAATTTGTATGGGATGAGCTTTCCACATATCCTGACATTTCTTCCTGCATTTTCGCAACTTCCTGTTTCAGCTTTCCTTTGTGTACTGGCTCAAGTTGAACCCGCATTTTGTCTTCGATAATAGTTTTATTTGTGATTTCCCAATTCCTAATATCAATTTCAAAAAGAATTTTCTTCCACTCCCAATCATTTCTTTTTGCCGCTTTCTTATGTTTTTCCAGCAATGCAAAGATTTCCTTATTGTATTCCCTATAGTTAAAACAGTAATTAATAATGAACCCTTTTAATCCCAAATTATGTGCAGATCTATGCGGTAACTTGTCGGCGGCAATTCTTTCTTGTTGAAACAATTTGTCATTATCTAAACCAGGAAGGTAGAAAGGAGTTTGATCTGCTCTGTAGCGTTCCATATCCCAATGCATTATTTTTCTTCCTGAGAATAAACTGACAATCCATTTGCCAACCATTAGAGGGTATGCTTGAGCAACACTTGAAATTACTGCCGTAAGTGATATATTGTTGCTTCCTGTAATTATTCTTTCAATCAAAGATTGAAGAAATTCTTTTTGGTCAATTCCTTGATCGCCTATTTCAAATAAGTATTTTTCAAGACCCATCAATACTGACTGCAAAAGATAAGGTGTTGCAATGCCTGTACCTCTAAACATGGACCACAAACCCATACTCCCGTGTTGTGAAATAATTCTTCCATCAGGTAAGTATATATCAATTTTTAACCGTTCGTCCGACCTTGCATAGTCAGACTTTAAAAATGCTTCAGTGGAATGGTTAAGCAAATCAATAACAAAATCGATTGTTGGAATGGTATGATACTTAAGCAACCAATAAACCGGAGTTTGATAAGCAGATGCCGGGAAATAATCTCTCTTATATTCTGATGCAAGACCGAAAGATGTGTTTGAATCACGGCTATTACGTCGTGACGAAATAGCCCAAGTATCGTCATTTACTACTTCTGGTTCATCCGGTAAAATCCATTCTTTTTTCATTAAACTAATAAGAATGGCTGGTAGATGTTTTGCAAGTTGCGTAGAAGCGGGGCCCGACAAGGCTGTTTCAACAATTTTCTCGTAAAAGCGAATTTTCTTCCAATCTCTATCTATTCCATCCTCTTCCTTTTCATAATTGGCCGAAGCTATTTCAATCAATTTTTTTGTTTTATCTGGAATAGCGCCGCAACAATCAAGAAGTAATTTTACACATAGAAGCGCATTATCGTTTCTATAATAGTAATCATCTTGATTTATATACTGATTTTCTAAAAGATGCTCAACAATAATACCTGCTTTGCCAGCAACAGGGTGAATATCTTCAGTGCAATAAAGAACGTAATGCCAGTCGTTAATGGTATGTAACACTAAATCATATTTCTCTATGGGTAGTTTATCCAAGTGTTCAGCTATAAAGCTGATAATGTGATTCCACGATTCGCTAATCGGAATAAATTTCTTTTCAATCAAGAAATCAATATTTCCATATTCACGACAAGAAGTTCGCATAATGTGAATGAACCTGGATAAGAGAGCCCATTTATTTTTCAGAAGCAATTCTTTATTGGATTCTAAAAACGTCGCCAGATATGGAGAGTACAGAAGTGCAATAACAGATTCATCCTGCCAGTAACTTTCAATATTAACGGCTGATAATATTTGGGTAAAGAATCCTAATTTTTCTTCATTCTGTGACTTTAAAGCCTGAAGAGTCCACAGCCTAAAGGCTCTTCGCATCGCTGGCTCTGTGCCGAGATGAGTGAAAAAAAGCAGAGGATCTTTTTGTTGGAAAAATATCCAATCTACATATTTTATTAAAGCCCAATCTTCCAGTATATCGTGAGCAGGCGTATATGCGTCGGTCTCATTTGATTTAGCAACTACTCCGTCCTTTAATAGATTTGCCAATGCTTCAACATCTGGATTCAATGGTATAATGTAAGGGGCCATTTTTTTTGCCCGAGTGACAGCCAAATCAACAAACTGTTTATTTCTCCTTTCCGGTAAGCCAATGCTACTATTATTAAGCTTGTTCTCAACAATAATATCCCAAAGGTTTTGAATAAACGCATGTTCATCACTCTCAGAAAAATTGTCACCTGATAGCTGATTAGCCCGGTAAGCAAAATCCAGATATTTCGGAACCTTAAGCAAAGAATGTATCCTTTTATTTTTCAGTATAGCAGCAAGAGTAGGAAGCTTCTCCTGCAATATGAGCAACTCTTCATCATTCAATAACTTTACTTTAATTGGCTCTGTCTTGCTTTCAGATAAATATTTTATTCTGATTAATGACAAGTCAGCTTCTCTGCAGGTAGCAATTATTTTAATCTTACTGTTGGCTGAAGTTATATTTAGCAACTGCTTAAATGCATCGCTTTCGCCTTCCAGAAGTTTTTCAAATGAATCTATATAGATATAATGTTCATTATGAAGTGGAAAGAAACTAAATATTTCGGAAGTGGTTAAGTGAATGTCAAATTTTAAAAAGTAGTCTCTTAAACTTATTTTATTAAGTTCATCTGCTTTAAAAACCAGTGTATAGCCACTGCTATTTTTTCTTATGTTACTGATGAATTGCTTGGCTAAAACAGATTTACCACTCCCTGCTACGCCTGTTATAATCGTGATATTATTGTTGATAGATTCAGTAGTAATTCTTTCGAGGTAGCTTTGGCGATCTAGAGTAATGTTGCCAATCTTATCATTAATGATGTTTATTAGTTCAAAGCTTTGCTGGCTTATTAACAATAATTTCTTTTGTGCATTTGTATAATAGGAGCTGTTGAAAAATGATTTTAAATGGGCTGGAATGTTCGTACTATTGAATGAGCCACCCTTATTGTCAGCATGACTTACAAATGAGAAAACACTATCCCAAATCTGTACGGAAGGTAAAGTGCAAGATGAATCTTTAGAACATTCAATTAGGGTAAGTAAATTCGCTTTTGCTGTGCTTGCCGCTTCTCCGAAATCATACTCAATAAAGTCTAGGCAAACAAAAAGGCGGTAAAGATTTTCGTCATCAATTTCTTTATTAAGTATGTTCTTTAGCACTTTCCTGAACAAGAGTAGGTAGTTATTCTTGGATGGAATACGCTTTGCCTCATTTATAAAATCTTCGGATGTGCTTTTTACTTTCGCCCAATTACAAAGTGTTTTCAGGTGTTTTTTTTCATCCGAAGTTAGATAGCTTTTGACTATGTATATTTTGTCAACATTTGGGTTAAATAGTTGTTCATTTACAAAATCATCCCAAATTTTCTTGAGAACTTCTGAGAATAAGGGACTTTTTTCGGAAATAGTCAGATTGTGTTTTATTTGAAATAATACTTTTGTTTTTTGGCCAGTTTCATTAGAACATTCAAGTAATAAATCATCAGTTTGGTAGTTTAGTGACCCGGATTGTAAGCGAATTAAATCAATACGGCTGTCGGAAATACCAGGCATAATGCCTCCTATTATGAATTGAATCATAAATGCGGTTTGCACTTCAAATTCATAAGTAGTGCCACCGCCACCTTGCGAATAGACATTGCTTTTGGTGCTCATAGATTCTAATCAATTGATAATAGTTCCATTAATCTATAGTTGATATAATAAGTTGTTCTGCCAATTTTATGAGGCTTAACAATTTCTGCATCGGTTAGTTTTTTCAGCCAAGTTGATGCAGTTTGTCTGTGAGCTATCCCCTTGCTTTCCAATATTTCAATTTTTAAATATGGTAAAGTAAACATCAGTTGTAGTAACTCGTAGCTAAAAGATGAACCAAGTGTTTCTTTCATTTTTATTTCAAATTCTTCCTTTAATGAAAGCATACTACGAATTTTATTTGTTGTAAGCTGCGATGTTTCGATCAATGCTGTAAGCATATACATTACCCAGTCATGCCAGTTATTCTTTTCTGTGACGCCTTTTAATAGCTGGTAGTATTCGGCTTTATATTTTACGATGTAAGAACTGAGATACAGTACTGGCTGTGATATCAATCCCTGTTGAACGAGGTATAATGCATTCACAATTCTCCCTGTTCGCCCATTGCCATCGGAAAAAGGATGTATTGCTTCAAACTGATAATGTATCAATGCCATTTTAATTAATGGGTCGAATTCTGAAAGAGAAGGATCATTGATAAATTGTTCCAAGGAGGCCAGTTTTTCTCTTATTATATCTTCACAACATGGAGGTGTATATATTACCTCACCATTAATTGCGTTCTTTAACGAAGTGCCGGGTGAATTTCTAATACTTGCTTTGTTTTGTTTTATAGTCTGTACTATTTCGACCATCGTATTGGTAAGTAGTAAACCTTCCTGGCTTTTCATTTTTTCAAGTCCAACATATAGAGCCTCCCTGTAATTCAATACCTCTTTTGCTACAGGGCTGGCGGATTCGTGCTCTGATGCTGCTTTGTACAACTCATCTTGTGTAGTCACAATATTTTCAATGGCGGAACTGTCTTTACTTTCCTGTAGAACGATTGTATTAATCAATAACTGAGGATCTGGAAGAGAGGCGCAAAGGCCGTTTAATTCCCCTAAATGTCTAGACGCTTTTACGAGTTGTTTCAGGATTTCCGGGGATTCGGTAAAACCAGTGGAGGTAAGAGCAGGCAGGTCGTTATATGGGTTATTCCTATTGTATGTCATTGATGGTGGGTTTTGCTATATTTTTCGACATAATTGTTTTCTGATGTCGAAGTGTTCGATATTTTAATTATTTAATGATGAATTTAAGGGTAAATTTCGACATTAATATAATCTAATGTCCAATAGATCGTCATGAAATGCATAATATGTCGATTATTTCGACAATTTTCGACATATAAAAAAGACCAAATACGCTAGAATCAGGAATCATGCGGAAATAACCACTCAGTTGAACTACAGCCAAGGTTAATGAGAAGTGTCGGCACTTTTACCTAGAAATGCCAATATTGTTAACTAATCTAACTAAATCCAGGCAATATTCTTTCAAGGGTGCTTTTGGCTTTTTGGAGGTCTCCATGATCAAGGTATTCATCAATCCTCCCAGCATTCGTTTTAAGTACATCCAATTTTGAAGAGGCCCATCCAGGTAAATCAGAGCCTGAAAGTTCCTCAATTGCGTATAGAAAACCACTCTGGTAATTTTCATCACTAAAATTCATATCTACTACTTCTGTTTCTAATTCAAATGAGAAAAACGGATAACCGTTGGAAGCATTCCAGTATTTTAATAATCGTATTATCGGTTTTACAATTGAGTTGTAATTAGTGTTTGCTTCAGTAAGAGTATCATTAAATTTATCAGGTTCAGTTTCCAGCCAGCCGCCATTTTTATCGGGAATTTCGATGCTGTCGTAAATAAGACCTACGTCAAAAATAGCTGGTACAAGATCGAATTTTATATGACCTAATTCGATAACAATAGAAGGGTGATCTTTAATAATAGGGGAGGCAGTATAGTTCGTTTCCGCAAACCTTTTTAAATGGTTGCGATAGGTTTCCGGTTTTAATTTGTCAAAGTCAGTTGTATTGAATTGAATAAGAATATCAATGTCAGAGGCAGAGTCAAAGCGGCGAGGAAGAATTGTGTCTCTTGTGTATGAACCAAAAACTATAGCTTCATCAATTTGGTTGTCAAAATAATTGTCTAGCTTCCCAATAATACTATTAATTGATCTGTCAATTTTCTGTCTTTCCTCCGCATTGTATTTGATAAATAATTCGGAGGAGATTTTTCTTAAGTGATTATTTAAACCTGCCTCCATTCTATAGTGCCTTGATGTTGTATTCCTGTTTTAACTCTTCCCAGTCCTGAGCTAACTTAACCTTATGTTTCCAAAAAATTTTAGAATCCAGAGGAGTTGAAGCCCATGATAAAGCTGTTTCATATTCCAAAATATCTCTTAACGATTCTGCTGTTTTATCGTCAAAATTTATTTTTAGTAAATCATTGAAAAGTGATTTAAAATGATCTTGTACATCTGCCATCCGAGTTGAGAAATATAATGCTTTGATAAGTTTTTGGATTAAGATGGCTGGCAAAGACAATTCGAAGAACATGCGAATTATTTCCCGATTTCCTATATAGGCGGAAATAATAAAGACTAAAACAATAATGATAGTCTGTGTAATGAGTTTAGGAAGCATTTTTGAAATAATGAATTGAGTATGAAAGCTATTTTCAAAGCAGTTAACCGCAAGTTTATAGAGGCCGGGAGAAAGATGATCGTTGGTAAAATAGTCTTTCGATTTTTTTCCAGAAAAATTTGTTTGAAATGAATTATCAAGCCAATCAAGGCGACGACGCATTTCTGCTTTCGTAAAAATGTAGTTAGCTCTATTATCAAGATAGACGAATATACAAATGAACAATATGTTTAATCCAATCAGCAAGTTTTTCAAATCTGGGATTAACTCATAATACCCCAAGAAGCTAATAGCAATTGTAACTAAAGTCGAAGTATAAAGTAGAATGTCGGCATAGTTATTAAGCCGATTAACAGTTTCATATGATACACTATTAGGTACAAATCTAAATCCCATAATTAGTTAGTTTCAAATTTTGATATATCAATGGAATGATCTGCTTCGGGACCAAACCATTTGCCGGTTTGTAACCATTTCTCATAGAAATAAATCCATGCTGCAGACCAAGATACTATGTCTTTTGCAATAAGCTTTTCCTTAGACCATTTATAGTTGTCCGGATGATACAAGCAAAGAGATTTGCTTTCCTGATAAAAATGGGGTGGTTTCAAAACTAATTCGGGCTTGATAATCCTTACAAGAGGCCTCGATGAACCCAAATAGTTGATGGATACAGTGTAGACTGGTAAAACAGGGCTCACATGCAGTTCGCCAATGAATTCAATGTCAAAATCACTTCGCTTAATGACTTTAAACTGCGGATACTGGGCTTTCATTGCCTGTATCTGAATTGCAGGATTGTAATATTTAGGCTTTTGAAATATCACCAAAGTAGCCTTTTGATGCGGAGATAGCTGTACCCACTGTGGTAGACAAAGCACCTGAAGGCGAAATTTTTAAATTGCCTTCAGACAATGATTTTGAAAAGTTTTTTGCTTCATCATCAGAAACCGTAGGAAACTCTTTGCCAAATATGTCTTTCCAGATCTGAATTGCCTCATCCTCCTTATTATCTTCGTATTTCTTCAAGGCATCATTGAGTTTGTCCTTAACCCTTCGTACTTTATTGATGGCTTTTGTATACTCGTCGTTTGATTTGAATTTACTTGAATCCAAATAAGTCTCGGCGTTGTTAAACCATAAACGTATTGATTGCTCAAAATTTTTAAAATCGTTGAGCTGGAAAATATTGATAGCTACTTCTTCAATATGATATGATGGAATCAACTTGTTGTTTTCACGGTTCCAATATTTTACTGACATAATGGTTGGCTTGACCTTATATCCTCTTTTCTTGTGGATGTCATCCAGGTTATTTGTTAACTGCTCAGGATAAGAAAATGTCCAAGATTCTAAATCATAGTTTGGTATGAGGTATCCACCACCTAATTGTGCAAAACTGGGTAAAACATCAAAGTCTTTGTCGCTAAGCTGAACTGTAACACAAGGACGATCTTGTTTTACTTTGTCTTTGTAATCATTTTGGTCGTTTAGATAATTACGGAATTTAGTGAGCACGCTTTGCGGGTTCGGTAAGTTGCCATATTCATCTTTCCATTTGTCATAGTCAAGAACAGCAAAAACATCAACGTCATTTAAGGGACGGATAATCGTGTCCCTGTCGTAAGATCCATTTGTAAATGTTCTTAGAATGTGTAGCCCATTGTCCTTATCCAACAGATGCCCTTCAAGGTTGGATAGGGATGCTTTGATGTTTTCTTCTTGTTTGTCTGTAACAGAGATGTTATCAATCAAGCCTTGGATACATTGAAGTAAGGTCATGGTTATACAATTTAAATTTTAAGAATTAGATTGTGATTAATGTTTGGTGTCTTTACTAGATGTTGGATCGTTAGCAGGAGCAACAGTGTCACTATCTCTAATCTTGCCATCTAAGCCGTGAATGCGTACTTCACCGCCTCCAGAATTGGCAGCATATTCTTTTGCAGTTTTTTCTGCCTCTTTTTGCGTATCAGCAGAACCGCTTGACCTCTGGCCACCTTCTTTTTGAATATTCCATTTTCCAGTGTCTTTGTCTTTTGAAACGTGATAATTTGCCATGGTATTTTTTTTTAATTGTTTACTTTAGGAATAACGGCCGCAACGATTCCCTGAATTCTTAGATTGGATGTAACAATGATTGGCTGATGCGTAAGATTCGAAGATCTTGGAACCAAAGTAACAATCTGACCAGAGTGATGAAATTCTTTTACAGTTGCCTCATCATCAATTAAGGCAACTATGTTTTCGCCGTTGTCTGCATATTTTTTTTGCATTACAAGAATCATGTCACCATGATTAATTCCTGCCAAATCCATTGAGTCTCCTCTGACTTTCAACAGGAAGTATTTTTGACCGGACTTAATCAAAGATGTTGACACAGGAATCATTGCTTCAATGTTTTCGTCAGCAAAAATTGGTGTGCCTGCAGCAACTGATCCAATCAAGGGAATTGAAACAGTTCGTACGGTTTCAGTTTCCTCCAAATCCTTGATTAGTTTATAGCTGCCGTCGATTTTCTTTTTTAAAAATCCATTCGTTTCAAGCTCTTCCAGTAAAAGCATTGCAGAACGAGGTGATTTATATCCCATCGCTGTCATAAGCTCTCTCATTGATGGAAACCTAGAATTGTGCATTATCCAATTTCTAATGTGCCGGAGAGCTTCTTTCGCTTTAATACTTAAGTTTTCTTCACTCATTTTTATTGTATAATTGGTGTATAACACTGTATAACAAAATTAAAGCAATTTTTCACATACAACCTTGTCTTTTTAAAGCAAAGTTGTATATAATTGAATATCAATTATATACAAGGTATTTAGTAAAATGAAGGCAGGTGTTGAAAAAAGCTGATCGATAAGAGGAGTGTTTTACCCGACTAACAATTTTGCTTTGCCGGTTGCTACTTTCTCGAATAGGGTTTCATTTGTTTTCATGTCGTACACGAAGGGTAAAAACATTTGTAACGGTTTGGCCTGACCGAGAAGAATCATGCTGCATTGAATCTCTGTCCAATCGCTGAGGATCTTCCATGCGGTTTTGGCGGCTTGCTTTTGGAGTTGGTCTTTGGTGTCGAGACGAGGACGTTTTACGTCTTTCCAAAGTATGAGGAAACATTCTTCGGCTTGGGCTTTGAGGTGGAAGGGAAGTGTTTGCTGCAGCTGCTGGTCATACAATAGAAATGTGATGCCGGTGCATAGTTTATTTTGGTATTGCTTGTTGATGTTCGTTGCTCCGATCTCCACAAGTAGTTCTTCTATACGTGCCATGGATTTGCCTGCTTCTACTGATGAGGTGTAATTCTTAATGTTCATGTTGCTTGTTTTTTTGTGAATAAAAATGCTTTATTACTGCAATGCGTTTTGCAAGCAGAATGAAGTTTGGTTTGTCTTGTTGTACTAATGGGTTAGAGGGGTCATTGGTTTGGTATGCCTGCCATAGCTGACTAAGCGAATGCTGGTTTGTGCCGGTGAGTTGGTTGATACGTTCTGCCCAGGCTTTGTTTAGTACATCGTCCCCTAACGTTAGTGCCAGGTGTTTGAAATGCTCTGCTGTAACCTGGTGAAAGATCTTATTGCCTTCAAGGAAGCTTTCATAGAGATAGCTTAGTTCTTCTTCAACGGAAGGTTTAGCTGGAGTGCTGTTGCTATTTTCGGTTACAGGGTTGAGCATCCATTTGAGCGCAAGGGATTGCCAGTTTGTGATCGGTATCTTATCAGTCAGCATCCAGTTCTTTGCATTGTTGTAATGGAAAAACTTATGTGCTTCGGCGACAGGATAATTGTTTTCACGGAAGTATGCTTCGATTTCAGCAATTGCGGGTATTGATTTTAAGACACGGGGCGAACCTGTTTCTTTCTTTCTTTTTCTGTCCGGCTTATCAAAACTGTTGGGTGTGTTTGTAACACTGTTTTCTGTTTTACTGTTTGGTTTTATAATGTGTCCCATATTTGATACTGTGTCGGTCTTAGTATTGGTACTGGAAGGTCGCAAGTTTGCGACTCGTCCGGTCTCACTTTTAACCCTCGGGCTAAAGCCCGGGGCTATGTCACCAGGAGCTATGTCAAAGAGATCAAGTTGATGGTACCTAGTTTTTGGTTCTTCTTCTTTATCGAGCCGGACAATGCTGATACGGACGGCCTGAAATTTTGAAGCGGATGGATGGTAGTAAATGTATTTGGCCTCATGCAATTCCTTTACACACTTGTGATAGGTGTTCTTTGAAAGCTTGCTTAACTGCATGATATTTTCCCGGTAAATGGAAAAGGGATTGCCGAAGCGGTTGAAATTCCAATATTGAAATAATGCCATGTACAGACTTACATGGGATGATGAAAGACGATCATCTGTTTTAATACAGGTGAAGAATGCATTGAGGTGGCGGATGTAGTTCACAAAATGCAGTTATGTGTTATGAGTTTTGAGCCCTTCGACTGGCGCTCAGGATAAGTATTGTAACATGGCAAACAGTGTTTCCAGACAGGAAACATTTTGGCTAATCGTTTTTGTTGCTTTCTTTTTTTACGCTCAACTGCAGTGATTTTTGGTTTGCAGGTGTTTCGGTGTTTTAAGGTATGGCAACGGCCTTTGTATGGTTTGTAGTTCATGGTTCATAGTTGATGGTGAATCCTTCGACTTCGCTCAGGACAATATGCAAGTCTTAATCAATAGGTTTTGTGGCCAGCTGAAGATTGTGCCGGAGGATTTTTTCGATGTGATCGTAATCGTAATAGATGATGCCCCCTAGTTTGGTGTAGCTGAGTGTGCCGTTAATGCGGAGGGTTTGCAAAGTGCCGGGTGATACTTTCAGTAGTTTTTTAACCTCGTCTGTTTTGAGCCAACGTTTTAGTTTGAGGTTTTCGTCTTTTGGGAGAATGGTTTGTAGCTCCTGGAAGAGTTCGGTTTTGAACTGGTGAAGATCTTCCTTGGTTAAAATTTGCATCGACATATACGAGTTGTTTTGTTTGATGCAAATGGCGTGAGTTTTTTACTACTTAAAGCTTGCACTACTTGTACAAGGCTGCTGAAAAACCTGATCGTCAACTGATATTCGTTTGTTTTTTTGAACTGTCGTTGTGCCAAATAGCGGCATTTTGCATTATTAATGTTATTTTACATAAGAGGATTACCCAGCTACACATGAACGAACCCCTGCATGCACTCACCCATGCACAGTTGAAGTGGACTAGCCAACTTCCTGAGAATTTTCCCGGAGTACGACTCCCTGGAGGAATCGTTTTCTCCTGCACATCCGATTTTGGAACGATATGCATACAGGAATATGCAACAGCTGAATACAGAATCAGGTACAGTTGTATTGATGTTGTTGAACATTTTCAATATGAACGGAAAGAAATTGCAAAGGGAGTTGATTCGTTAATGCTCTTAAAGGGTAGCCTGATACAGGAATTTAATTCTTCGAAAAAAAATGAGTTGCTCGAAAATCAATGGAGGTTATTAAAAGCACCTTTAGAAATCATTACATCCACGCCAAGTATTGAGCAATATCTACAGAAGGTTTCAATTTGGTTTTCAGAAAGGTTTGTCAATAAATTGATTGGAATGTTTCCAATAGTGGCAACGCATATATCGGAGGACAAGGAGAGTATTCAATTCCCTAATACACCAGGATGGAATGATACAGAAACACTGCAATTTATTCAGAGCATACTTCGCTGTCCGTACGATGGGGAATGGAGGAAAGATTATTTTGATTCAAGAGCAAAGGATTTGTTGTTTAAGTTTTTCGTTAAAGTCAGCAGAGAGAAGCAGGTATTGGTAGATGTTGATGAAAGAGAAATTGGTAAAATCAACGAAGCAGCTAATCTGATTTTGAAAGATATACGCAAGCATTTTTTAATACCAGATCTTGCTAAAAGATTTCTAATGAATGAGTATAAATTCAAACGACTTTTTAAACAAGTATACGGTTTAGGGCCTTATGATTTTTTGCGTCAGGAAAGATTGAAAAAAGCAATCGAACTTTTACAGGAAGGTAAATCTGTAAAGTATGCAGCTATCGAAACAGGGTGGCGACCTGCGGACTTAGTTTTTGCTTATCGTGAAAAGTTTGGTACTACTCCCAGTAAAACGTTCCGCTCTAAATAAATGATAGCCAGCCCGCTGCCTGAAACCGATCTTCTAATTCCTGAAACCGACGTTGGTATTTTTGGAATGAAGCGCTTTTCATGCTGAACTTAGACTCATAAAGCTATTTATGAGAAATACATTTTTATCATCCGACTTATTGTTCAGGCATTCTACAGAACCTGAAAATTCTACCACAAGATTTGTTTCAAAATCAGCAGACCAGTTTTTATTCAGAAACAATCATAAGAACAAATCCTCATCAGCATACTGACGGGTTAAACTTTTTATTGCAATAAATCCACTGCCAAACCAAGGCCATGGTGAAGCAGCAGGGGTATTCTGAAAACCTGTAAAAGAGTAAGTAAATTATTTCACCAAAATTTCCAGTTATGAAAAAGATCGTTCTTCTTGCAGCAGTGATAGTTACTGCAGCTGTTGGTTTTGTACTTGCACAAAACAATTCAAAAGCAAGTAAAAAAGTGTTAACTACAACCGTGTGGTATTACACCGGCACAACCGATGAGGAAATTACAAATCCACTTTTCTACAGTCAAACAGGATCTGAAAGTGGTTGTGGCAGCACCGGAAATGTGCCTTGCGCCATCGATGTTCCAAACAACATGACACCAGGTGATGCTGAAGATGATCTGGAAGCCTACCTTGCACAGTTTGCAGAAGAACCTAGTGAACTGCTACCTGAAGCAAGAAGCAGAAAGACCTTGTAACAAGAATAGGAGAGGGCAATCGTGCCCTCTCTTGTTATCTCGGATTCTGCGGCATGCCCGTCATTTTTATAATATCTTCGGGTATTGGCAGTGCAAACCTCAAAGAATTTGGATCAAGAACATATTCCTGTGCGTTGATTATTCTGCGTAGACTAATGTTATATCCTTCTTTGTTTAACCTTTTAATGTCTAACCATCGTAGACAACGCATTTGCAATTGTTTTCTTCTTTCAGTCAATATTATATTCAGTGCGTCCTGTTTTGAATTAAAAAAATAAGGTTGATACGTCCCTTGCTTCCATCTTGTAACAAGAAGTTTGTTTAAATCAATAGCTGCTTCATTTAATCTTTCAGCTCTTGCATGCAATTCTGCACGCATAAGATAGAGTTCGTCAGTACAGATTCCTGTAAACAAGCCAATATTTCCATCATAACCTCCTTTAAAACCATAAGTGCCATTATTATTGCTTCTGAAGAAAAGAGTTTTTCGGAGATCGTTTGAATCGAATGAACGATAGAGATTTGAGTCAACTTTTGCTCTAGCATTCAGAAGAATTGAAGGCGTGTTTACCAGCGAATAAAAAATAACTTCTGCATTAAACGGCTGGAATGGGAATGATGCTGTTGGTTTTATTTCAGGTGAATTGTTATAGTTAAGCAGTGTGTTTTTATAGGTTATAGCAATATCGGCATATTTATAGCAACTGTCGTACTCTCTCATCGATAGATACACTCTTGCCAACAGACCGGCAGCTGCTGGTTTTGAGGGACGAGTTACTGCTTTGGGTACAATATCAAGTAACCCCAAAGCATTTTTAAGATCATCTATTATAAGCGTATGTGTTTCCTGTGCCGAGTTCCTTTGCGAGGGAGCATTAAAGTCTGTTGTAAGACGAAGCGGAATTCCTAAATCTGATGAAGCTGTAGATTTATCGTATGCAAGCGACCAGATATTTGCAATACGAAAGAAAAGGCGGGCACGCAAAAAATACGCCTGGCCTTTGATATTATTCCAATCCGCTTTAGTAGCAGGCAAAGGTTCAATTTTATCTATTGCTTCTAAAACAGTATTAGCATAGTAAAGTGAACTGTAGGCTGATGACCATTCCAGTGAAGGAATAGGAAATAAATTGTCTTTTTCCCAAATGTACATTCGCCTATGCTGTTCGTTTTGTGATTGCCAATCGGAAGTTGTTAAGTAGTAGTCGTCGGAACTTATTTCATCTGACCCGGGATCGTTTATGTTTAACCGACTATATCTGTCTAACAAACCCTGTAATTCAGGTAATGTATCAGGAGTATCTACGCCACTCACCGGCTTTTGTTCTAGATATTTTTTGCAACCTGCAAATACTGTCAATAAAATGCACCAAGCAGTATATATAATGTAAGTTTTGATTTTATGCATACAATGTGATTTACAATTAGAAATTAGTTCTGATTCCAAATGAAATAGTCAAAGACGGCGGTATGGTTAACAAATATTCAGGATCAATACCGGATTTAGTTGATGACCAAATAATGCCGATGTTATTCATGTTTGAATAAAAGTCCATTCGTTTAATGGCCAATTTTTTCATCCAGCTTTTGTTTAGTGAATAGTTCACCGATATGTATTGTAAACGGATATGGTCGGCCCTCTCAACCATTATTTGCGAATTAAGATAGAATGCATCCCGATTTGAACTATTCGGGTATGGCATCGATGGAATATTCGTGAATTTTTCATCACCCGGACTTTGCCACCTTTCCGCAATTTCTTTATGCTGGAATTGAGAAACTGTAAGTGATGTATATTCTATACCAGGACGCCTGAAGTAGTGACCGAATTTGTACATCAACCTTGCCGTTACAGAAAGTTCTTTCCACGTGATTGTATTCCCCAATGAACCGAAAATTGTTGGTAATACGTATCCGTGGTAATTCAAATCGGTAATCTGTGTTGATGCGCCAGTTAACCGAGAATAGTCTTTGGAAATGTTACCAGCGAAATACCCTTGCGGATCACCTGTAGCAGGGTCAAGGCCAGCCCATTTATAAGAAAACATGGCGTAAACAGGTTTTCCTTCAATGCCGGTTATATTATTTTGTTTACCAACGAACAGACTACCTCTTTGGGAAGAGATGTAATAACGATCAACCCGGTCTTTATTCATGCTGAAGTTTACATCCAGTATCCACTTAATGGATTTGTCGATTACCAAACTATTTAACTCAAGATCAAAGCCCTTAGTAGCCATAGACGCTACATTCTTTTCTACAGTGATACCAATGCCCGAAGTGTAATCAATCGGGATCACTCCAAACAGATCGATTGATTTCTTAATGTAATAATCGAGTGAAGCTTTAACTCTGTTCCCTTTTAATGTCATATCTATCCCTCCATTAATAGTGCCTACTTTTTCCCATCGTAGTTCCGGATCGGCAAAAGACAAGAATGCATAGGTTGGTAGTTGAGTATAAGGCGACATTGAACTTGCGGAAGTAGTTGTTACTGCCAGTTTATTTGGATTAACGTTACCACTGTAACCATAACTCAGTCTTAACTGCAAGGATTGAATGGGTTTTAACCGGAAAAATTTTTCTTTGGAAATATCGTATTTACCACCAACTGACCAGAGTGGTGTCCATTTATTATTTGTACTAACTCCAAACTGGTTTGATGCGTCTCTTCTTGCACTCGTTGAAACTGTATATTTTTTATTGAGGGTATATGATGCATTCCCAAAGAATGATACAAAGCGCAGATTGCTTTTTGAATAGGGGCTGCCTAGTGAAGGAATCTGCATATTGGTGCCATTAACCAAACTAGGATATAAGTTGATGTTATCGACTGTGCCGCTCGATAAGGGATCTTCTATATATCCATAAGTTCTGAATTTACCAGTGTTTAACAGTCGCTGTCTTATTTCACTTCCTGCAATAAATATAAGTTCAGATTTTTGCCACTGCTTTGCGTAGTTGACTCCTGATCTAAAGTTTGAACCGACCAAAGATTCGTTTGCAACATCATAGATTCCTCCCGGAGGTATTTTATTTATAACAGTGCCGGATGCGTAATTAATTTGCGAGAATGTGTTTACTAAGTCACGGGCAAAGTAACTGTTAGCGGAATAGTTGCTGATACCCTCAGCCTCTTCCCGTTCTAACTGATAGAGTAAGTTAACAGACAGCGATTTTGCCAACTTATAATCAAGAGCAACATTGAGTAAGGTATTCCTCGTTTTTTGCGTGAATGTTTCAAACCTGTTGTTTGTTAAAGGATAATAATGCCAGTTTAAAAGTCTGCCAGCTCCAACAGTATCAAGATAGGAGAGACGATAAAGTTTTTCGTAGGGCATAGCAATGCCGTTTTCATCGGCAAGCCTGGCGTAAGGATATAAACCAATGTTACCGGTAACAGCACGGTAAGAAAGATTGCCGGAGTTTGAATAAGATTCAATTAAAGTTGCACCTGTAGCTAATAATAGCCGGTTTCCAATGCGAAATGTATTTTGCAATCTTACCGATCCTCTTTTGTACCCGGCTGAAAGATTATCTGAATTATTATCGAAACCTGCAGACAATAACCATGCATGATTGCCTGACCCGCCTTTTGTAGTTATAGCATATTGCTGGCTTAAGCCTGTTTTATAAAGGTATTTGTTGAAATCGTTACGAACATCCTGCGAATGAAGTTGATTGATGGCTGCATCTGCTTCTGTTGCTGTTATTTTTCCATTTCTTTTTTTAAACAGCAGTTCATATACCGGTGAAAACGGAGGTTTGTTGATATTATTGGTATCTGCAAAACGAAACCCATTGCTGAAAAGGAACAGTTCTGCATCGATATAATCTGAAGCAGAAGCCTGTGGCAGGTACCATAGATCGGGCTTTAATGTGATCGTTGAGTTTATGTTTAACTCTGTAGTTATAGGTTGGTTAAACTTTGATTTCTTTGTTGTAATAACGATAACACCATTACCGGCTTTAGTACCCCATATTGAAGCAGCTGCTGCATCTTTCATGATGCTGATGTTTTCAATATCGTTTGGATTCAGGTTGTCGATATTACCTTCAAACGGAAAATTGTCAACAATGATTAATGGTGATTTCGGACCACGGATTGAACTCAATCCCCTGATTCGAAAACCAGGCGAACTACTTGAACGATCTACATAAAAGCTATTGGTAACAGCTTCCAGACGACTCATAATATCGGATGAAACCTGCTGGTTAAATGTTTTATTATCGATAAAGGAAAAGGAACCGGTTGCTCTTTCTTTCGGAATCAGCTGGAAGCCGGTACTAAGATTAATCGTTACTTCACTCAGCTGATTTATTTTTTGAGACAACGCAATCTCAATATAAGCTTCTCCTTTCCATTTGTATTCAACTGTTTCATAGCCCACATTCGAAATAATTAAAACCGTTTCCTGTTCCAGAACGGGTATTGTAAATTCTCCTTTGCTGTTTGTTGAAAATGCATTGTTTTTATTTTTCATTGTTATTGTGGCACCAATCAGAGGTTCACCTTTTTGGTTGGTTACCTTGCCGCTAACTCCGGAACTATTCATGGGCTTATTACTATCTGTTCTTTTTGTAACGATGATATAACGGCCTGATAGTTTATACGTAAAAGGCTGCTCGTAAAAACAAACTCTAAGAACACTCTCTAATGAAGCGGACTTTATATTTATCGATACCGGTTTACTTTGTTGCAATTCTTCCTTTGTATAAATAAACCGATAGCCCGATTGGCTCCTGATTTCAGTAAAAACAGTTTCAAGGCTTACGTTAGTAAAAGAAAGCGTGAGTAATTGACTCTTGGCTGATGCCTGAAATGAAAAAATTACGGTTAAAAAGAAGATGAATTTTATCATCCTTAAGCGTTTGCAGGTTAAACAATGTCGTTTGCGGGTGGTTGTTTGTAAAGTGCCCGAAATAGCAGAAGGGCAACTGAAGGCAGCATCTTTACAGATGCCGCCAGCAATTTTTAATTCCATACTTTTGAATTGGTTTAGTTAATAATATCCCATTCGGGAAACGATCTGCACAGGTTGTTTTGTTAATTAGCCGTTTAACCGCTTCGTCCGCTAACGAGGCGGTTTTTAGCTTTGTTATACCATAGGCAATGAGTTTAAGGTTTTACAATTATTTTGTTATCCTGTAATGTAAAATGAACGTGCCCTGTTTGTTCCAGGAGGTAAAGAAGTTGTGCTGCTGTTACATTCCTTTCAATTGAAGCATTAAAGTGGTAATTTATCTTGCCTTTATATTCAACATCTATGTTGTACCACCTGGATACCTGTTTCATAATAGCTTCAATGGATGCGTTTTTAAACTCGAACCAGCCGTTTTTCCATGCCAGCATTTCTTCTTCATTTACTAATGGACTAATATTTATTTTCCCGTTCGTAAACATTGCAAGCTGACCTTTATGCATGTATGTGATGTTTCCTGTAACGGATGTTACTTGAATTTTACCCTCAGTTAAAGCAATGGATGTGTTGTTCTCTTCTTTATACGCATTGATGTTGAAACTTGTACCCAGTACTTTGATCTCTGCTTTTTCCTGCCTTCCATTATTATTTGCGGAAAACGTTACATAGAAAGGCTGTTGTTCATTTTTTATAACATCTACGAAAACTTCTCCGGTAATTTCGATTTGACGTTTAGTTTTATGAAACACAGAAGGAAAACGAATACTGCTCTCTGCATTCAGCCAAAAAGTTGAACCATCGGGCAGTTTTAGCTGATAGTGTGCCCCCCTCGGAACAGAAAGTGTGTGATACTGTAATTCGCCTTGTTCCCCTTCCAGAGTATAAGGGGAGTATACAAGGCGGCCGTTGTCATAGCTGAAACCAAGCTTACCAGCCTGCAGCGATTTTTCATTTACTGAATCGAGCAGTATTGTTTCGCCGGTTGCAAGCGTGAGCATTGCTTTGCCTGAACCCGGTTTAATTTCTGCAAGACTTGTAAATGAGTGGACTTTCACAGGAGTATTATTTCTTGTAAAAACATATATACCAACTAAAAGCAGCAGTGATGCTGCAACTGCATAAGGCAGCCATTTCATTTTTCGTACTTTACTCTGATGCGTTGATTGTTGTTCTACCAGCTGAGCTTTGATAATACTGATTGCTTTTTTGCTATTAAAGGAGTTGTAAGATTTTAACGCTTCATCCAGCTGAGAGGGATTTGTAAGCCTGGCAAACAGTTCAACATTGTGATCGTTTAACGTAATCCAATCATCCAGTTCGTCTTTTTCTTTATCTGTTAATGTACTTCGGATGTAACCTGTAATGAGAAATGCAATGCGGTCTGCATTTTCAATGCTAAGAGGTGATATGGGTGTTTTATTTTCCATTACAGTAATAGTTTAAGTGGTATAGCCTAAGAAATATACTGCTTTTCTTACAGCTTTTATAGAGCTGCAGGGTTAAACCTGCAAAGCCCTATAATCAACATGAGGTAAATAAGACAACAAAAACTGGAATAAGAGTTAAAACACTCTCGACAATATTTGAAAAGTGTGGCTTTTGTTTCCACGAGCAGTTACATAAAATAAAAAATAACTATCAATTGAGATAAAAGCTATGCTTATCTAATTTATTATGTATCCTTATGGTTTGGTATAATGATACCAACAATAGTTTAATTTTAAACGATCATTGATTTGAATAAGTGTTTATGCTTAAAAACTAAAAATACCTGAAAAGTAAGATTCTTAATATCTGTGATTTTTCTCTTCTTGTGTGTGTCAATGTGAGTATAAGTGGGTAAATGTGGATTTAAATCCTATTTTAAACTGATTCGAATTACTTAAAGCTACTTGGAAAAATGAATTTTAGTAAATAATATTGATTGGCCAAAATTAACTATGACCATCTTACAAATGAGAAGTACCATCCTTAATCTGTTTGCTTCCTCAAGCACCATCTTCAAGTTCTGCACTCCAAATTATTCAGATAGCCTTTTCAACTGCGATAGTTAATGTATTTGTGTGCTGAGTAGGCCTTTCGCCTCAAAAATTATCCCTTTAATCTCTATTAGGCTTGACATTATGTTGAGTAAAACAAAGAATATGACAAAACTGGTTACGATTAAGATTGTAATGATCTATCATACAAACTTGCTGTTGCTTTTTATTGGATTTTTATTTTTTGCGAATCAGTCCTTTGGTCAAGACAGTTCAGGAACATTTGAGACTATTCACAAAAAAGTAATCAAAAGTACCTCTTATAAAGTTGAAACTATCGAAAAGAAAATTACAAATCGAGCAAGAAAACGCTTGGAATTGCTATTGAAAACTGAGCAAAAATTAAAGAACAAATTAAATTCATCAGATTCCAATTTTTTACAAGAGTTGTTTCCGGAAGATTTATTCGCAAAATACAATTTGCTGATAGAGAAATTTAGCAGTACCAATAATGCTACAGGAAACTCACTAATGCGGGGTGCTTATTTACCATTTGTTGATTCTACACATCAGGTAATGGCATTTCTTGCAAGTCAGAATGAAATGCTAAATGGCGTTGTGTCAAAAAATGTTCAACAGCAGGCCGGTGATGTGCTCAAGAAAATAAAAATTATCGAGAGCAAATTTAACTCAGCCGATCAGGTGGAACAATTCATTAAACAACGGACAGCGCAATTGCGGCAAGTATTTCTAAGTCGTGGCAAAACCAGTCTAGCTACGCTGAAAGCTTTTAATTCTTATGCAAAACAGGTTCAGTATTATAGTCAACAAGTAAAAGAACTTAAAGAACAGTTGAATGAACCTGAAAAGGTATTAAGCAGCACGTTAAAACATCTTAATAAGATACAGGCTTTTCAAACATTCATGGCAAAACATTCCTTTTTGGCTCAGGCGTTTCCATCAGGCGATAATTATCAGACAACAACTCAAACCGTAGGATTGCAAACAAGAATGCAAATTAGCGAGACTATTAAAAATCAAACCGGGCAGGTAATGAATTATGAAGGATTGGTAAAGAACCAAGCCTTAAAAGTCAATCAAAGTATGAATACCGGTGGAATTGTAACCCTTCTCAAGAAAGCAAAAGGCGAACTGAAAACTTTCCAAGTGAAAGTGAATAGTCAAAAAGGAAAGAACATAAAAGACAGAATTGAATATGGTTTCAATATGCAAACATTGCAAAGAACAAATTATTTTCCCAATGTGCTTGAGATTGGGGGTTCAATGGGATATAAAATAAATGATCAGAGTATAGCAGGATTAGGCCTGTCATACCGAGCAGGACTTGGAACTGATATAGAGCATATTCGTTTATCACACAATGGTATAGGGCTTCGTACTTATATCGACTGGAAAATCAAAGGCCACATTTTTATTAGTGGCGGATTTGAATATAATTATCAAGGTGTTTTTTCAGCAAGCGATTTCGTTAAAAAGAATATGGTATGGGGCAAAAGCGGATTGTTGGGAGTGACAAGTATTGTACCAGTAAAATCCAGTTTCTTCAAAGCCACAAAAATTCAACTACTGTGGGATTTTCTTAGCTATGATCAACTTCCACGAACTCAACCTTTCAAATTCAGAGTCGGATACAATTTCTAATCTGGTTTAATAATTAAAAATTTTGCTACTCGATAAATCAAAAAAAATGGGTAAAAGGTATTTGTTATTTTTTGTTTTGTTATTCAGCATTCATCAAGTATCAGGACAGGTGCAATTACAAAATGGTAGCGCAACTTTTTCGCTTCCTATGTTTGAATGGAAAGACCATAAGAGCAACCTTTTCCTTTCCGTGGGAATGAATTATAATTCTGGCAATGGATTAAGGGTTAATGATATCGCATCAAACGTTGGTCAAGGATGGAATTTAGTTTCGGGTGGTGTCATATCCAGGATGCAGGTTGGCGAACCTGACGACCAATATCCTTATAATGGCAACGGTACCCCTGAAGATATAAAGAAGTATCCGGCTGGTTATTTGTATGCCCAAAACGCCGCAGGATTAGGATGCCCGGAAAATTTAAAAAGATATCCATTATACAGAAGTCAGAATCAGGTTTATTCGCAACGAAATGTTGTGGCTGAGGATAAACAACTGGACTATTTTTATTTTCAGTTTAATGGTAAATCGGGAGTTTTTGTTATCGATACAATTGGTGATGATCACGGTGTTGCATTAAATGATGAACGGATAAAAATCACATTTGAACACAACGCAAATTTGAGCTTCTCCCAAGGAAGCATACGAACCACTATACAATCTTTTACAATTCAGGATGTTGATGGCTTATTGTATAAGTTTTCAACTTTGGGTGTGAGTAGAGTTTTAACCACAAAGTATTGTGACCAAAGTTTTACACATATAAAATCACAGCCCAAGTTTAAAAATAATAAGGTTTTTTATCAAACTGGGTTTCCTGACCAATATGCATATAAGCCTTGGGTGGTTGGTAGTTGGTATCTTACTGAGATTCGTGATCCATTTACCAACAGAGTAATTAACTTAACTTATCAGACGAGAGTTATTAATAATCAGGCAGGTGATGAGGTAAGTTTTATGAAAGGACGAAAAGATTATGCTGTGATAAACCGGAAAAAAACGCATAACTATCTTCCAGAAATCTCTTCAATAACAACGCCGGATGGGCATACCGTTGATTTTGTTTACGGAAGTGATCGTCTTGATTATAACGGACTAAAAGTTTTGAATGCTGTTGATGTAAAGTATAATAACAGATACGTTTCAAAGTATCATTTTAATACGAGTTACTTTATCCTTAGACGCTATGGCACTCCGCAGACTGCTGAACAGAGAAAAGTATCCCGCTTGTGCTTATTAGGTGTTCAGAAATATGGTGTTGATTTAAAAGAAGAGGCTCAGTCATATAAATTTGATTATTATTTGGGTTCTGCAGCACCCGACGATTTTGTCCCGCCTTATTTTTCCAGTATGAAGGATAACTGGGGATTTCATAACGGATATAAGAGCCGAGCTTATAATACCACATTCCTTTTTGGCCTCATCACAATATCTGGCAATACTCCGCTGGATGCAGCATTACTAAATTCCAATCAAGCTAAAGGTCTTTGCTTTTTACAAGAAGGGAATAGCGATATCTATATTAATCCAAATGATGGGTATGCAAAAAATGGGTTACTAAAGCAGATAATATTACCCAGCGGAGGTGCAGTCAAATATAATTATTCTCAAAACAAGGGAGTATTAAATGCAACAGAGCAATCAGTTGGGGGAGTCCATGTCTCTTCAGTGAGTTCAACCGACGGCGGTTATGCGAACGGCTGTGACAACCCTCTTGTGACAAACTATAAATATGTCCTTGATGGCGTTGGTAATCAATCCTCATTGTGGGGGTTGGAAAAACCATTACATTCATTGCAGACCTCCAGTTATTATAAACCTGAATCAAGATATTATCGATATGATCTGACACAGTGTGGAATATTTGGATGTTGTGAGTGGAGATTTAAATATCCAGGAATTCCCTCCTTAGATCAGGCTATTAATTTGGGAACATGGATGAATATTTTGAACGTTGGTTCGCAGGTTTTGAGTGTAGTTTCTGCCGTTTTAACAGTAATTGATGTTATTACATTAATTACCGCCCCAACGCCAGGTGTGATAGTAGCCGTTGCCCTTGATATTTTGGTCGGGTTATTGGATGTAGCATTAACCTGTATTGGAGATCAGGACAAAACTTATACTACGGATGTTTTTTATAATTCGGATATAGGTTCAGTCAGCCCGATGCCAACTCAGTTTAAGCGAGTCGAGGTCGTCGAAGGGGAAGGGGGTAATGGAAAAACTATACATGAGTTTACAGACGACTCCTATTATTCCTTGTGGGCACCAACAAATACTGCTTTATCGTCCAAACAGCGATTTGCGCCATGGGCTTATGGACTTCCTAGTAAAATAATATATAAAGATGCGGCAAACAGTAAAGTAAAAGAAATTGAACATCAGTATGAGTTTGTAACATATGATTTGGGACGTGATCATGGAGTAAGTAAAATGGAATGTGTGAAATGTTTTGTGAAGAAGGCTTCTTCGCAGCGGCACACTGACTGGGCTAATTCCAATGTAAACTATGCAGCAACATCCAATTCTGAAATGCTGGTGGATATGTACAATATTCGTGTAGGAAGGGCAGACCTTATAAGTACGATTGAACGGAGTTATAAACCAAACGATGAATCGGTATTTGTTGCAAATAAAACAGATTATACTTATGATTTCTGGACAAATGAGGTGGCAAGGATAGTAACAAAGAATAGCAATAATGACCAGTCAGAAACTATCATTACCTATAATGGGGAGCAAACAGCTGGCGTTTTTGGTATTCTGAAAAACAACAATGTCTTAAATCTTCCTATTAACACAGTAAAATACAGCACAAAGAATGGTGGGGCTTTAAAGTTAATAGAAGAAAGTTCAAGTGTTTTTACACAGGTTGGAAATGGAAATATTAAACTATATCAAACGCTTTCTCGTGATTTAACAAAACCTGTTGATCTCTGGCCAAGCCCGCCGTCTTTAACAGTAAAGCAAACTTATTCATATGATGCATCTGGTAATTTGGTATTACAAAAGGATGATGCAAACAGGAAAATCAGAAAGATGTACGACTACGATGATAAATTTGTTGTAGCAGAGATCATCAACGCAGATATTACGGATAAAGTACTTTACACAAGCTTTGAAAATGCAAATAACTATGGCGGTTGGACTACAGGCGGGTCAGCTAATACAAGTACGCTTCCAATAATTACTGGTGCTAAAGTTTTTCAATTAGTTCAAGCACAGAATTACATCACAGCAACTGGCCTTGGTTTAAATAGAACATATTTGTTGTCATTCTGGGCCTCTGGAAATGTGGGAATTGTAGGTGGGGCAACGCTCCTGAAGAATGGGCCAACAATTAATGGGTTTTCTTATTATGAGTATGACATCGCCTCAGGGACTAACACGATAACAATTTCATCTACGTCAGGAAGTATTTATATTGATGAATTGCGCCTTTATCCGAAGGATGCAAGAATGCAGACAACAACTTATGACCCTCTGGTAGGTCAGACCACAACTTGTGATGCTAATAATCGTCTTACTTTTTATGAGTATGATAATTTAGGAAGGTTGCAGTTTATCCGTGACGAAAAGCGAAACATTGTAAAAGCGTATGAATATAATACAGTTTCAAATGCTAAAATGAACGGCTGCCCTGTTACTTACTATAATCAATTAATTACAGAGGATTTCAGGAAAAGCAATTGTGGTTCAGGTTATGTCGGCGGTTTGGTCCAATACATCGTTCCGGCCAATAAGTATAGTTCATTGATCAGTCAACAAGATGCTGATAGAAAAGCTGAAGACGAACTTGCTGCGTTTGGGCAAGCTAATGCGGATAACACAAGTAGTTGTATTCAGGTTTGGGTTAATCAAGCAGTATCATTGACCGATACTACGGAAAATTGTTCACCAGGATGGATTGGCGGACCTGTTACGTATACTGTCCCGGCTGGAAGATACTCTTCAACAATTAGCCAGGCCGATGCAAATGAACAAGCTTTGGATGAAGCAGAAGCGAATGCACAGGAGTACGCTAATCAAAACCCTAATTGTATTTATACAACAGCACCGGACTGGCAATGGCAGGATACTACAAACAATTATTATTGCCAAACAATCAATGGGCAGTTGCCTGCACACATTTTTGTGCTGGAAAAGGATATGAACCCCAACAGCAGCACCTATAGCCAAATAAGGTGGAAAGATGCTGGCCCTTCTGATTTCTGCCCCTCTAATACTTATTACAATTCTGAGCAAAGTGCAAGTTTTACAAGGGATGATTGTGGTTCTGGATACAACGGTTCTTCTGTAACATACACGGTTCCTCCTGGTAAATACAGTTCAACCGTCAGTCAGGCAGCAGCTGATCAACTTGCACTAAATGAAATTATTGCCAATGGACAAACATATGCAAACTCAAATGGACAATGTACACCCGCTGTGATTTACGCTAGGCTTACAACAGAAAATTGGAGTTATGGGTATAATCAAGAGTATGCAGATATTATAATACGATTTTACAGCGATGCAGCTTGTACACAACCAGTATCGGTAAATGGGCTAGATATAAATATTATGGATGCTACAGACTATTATGACTATTACTATGGTTGGTATTCAAGTTCGAATCCATATACTATTACAGCTTATGGATATGAAACTGTTCTTAATTATTCAGTTCTTATGTATGAGCAAAGCACTTGGTATGAAATGTATCGATATATTTATTTGGAACCGGGCACAGGATATTCAATACAATAAAAATCATAACATGAAATTCATTAAAGTACTTTTCTCGTTTTTCAGCTTTATTGGTGTACTAAATCAAGTTTCCGCTCAGGCTCCAAAAGAGTTAAATCAAGAGAATTCTATAGCGTTTGCAAAACGAGAAACGGACAGCTTGCAAAAAGTTCTGAATTTGAATATTAATCAGGCAAAACAATTGAATTCAATAGAAAGGACGTTTCTTGAAAAACGGTTGAATATTCCAAGACAGATTACTTCTTCTGAACGGGCAGCACTTATTAGAGAGATTGAGATATGGCATACAAATCAATTGAAGGAAATATTTTCAGCAGCGCAGTATAAAAAATATATTGAAGTTGTTGAAGAGAAAAAACGTAAATCAATTGAAAAGCAAAAAAGCTTTGAACAGAAACATAAAAAAGGGTAAGCTCCAGTTGCGTCCATAATCACTATGTAATTTGAAAACTGAACTGCTAAAATAATTGTACATAAAATGAAAAACAGAAATTGTGTTTTTGCAAAATTAGCTCATAGGCAGATAAACAATTTGACGACGAAGTATCGCCTCGTATATCTATTTCTGTTTTTATCAACAGTTTCAGGCAATGTTTTTTGTCAGAACTGGAACCCTGCACATGCGATAGGTACAATAAGCGGCAATTACGGAGTTGTGTATAACCAAAGTGCAGATCCAATGACAGAACTCGCTCCGGCAGCTTACCCACAGACAGGACTAAGCTATCTTTGGGAATTCAGCGCTACTCCTTTATCTGGATTTGGGAACGCACCTGGTACTAACAACCAGGTTGGATATACTTATCCAAATCCTGTTTTACAAAATCTGTGGTTCAGAAGAAAAACAGTTTATACTAACGGTGCATTCGTTTATTCGAACACAATTAAAATAAGCTTGGTTTCGAGTACATGGGATAATATTAACTACATACGTGAGATCGAAGTAAAGACAACAGGTGTTCAAAGTTTTCAGCAAATTGATGCATTGCCAAATTCTCAAAAAGAACAATCAACAACTTACATTGATGGAATTGGTCGTGTCTTACAACGTGTCAATACTGCAACTGTAGCACCTCAATCCGGTGGATCTCAGTGGGGGGATCAGGTAAATGTTGAGTATTATGATACTTACGGCCGTGCTACCAAACAATACCTTACATATGCTACGGTAACTAATCCTGGTAAATACAAAACAAATACCGTTACTGAGCAACAACAATATTATTCAACCGTTTACAATGAAACATCTGCTTTTCATACAGTTACTTTTGATAATAGTCCGCTGGAAAAAATCAGAAATGTTAAACAAGCTGGTAATACATGGTCTGCAAGTGCCGGATTTTCGCAATGGAGAGAAATGAATGGTGTGAATGACGAAGTACATAAGTTTGATGTGGATTATGTTCAGGGCAATGGGCCTATTCATGCAGGTGTTTATGATGTTAAGACACTTTTCAAGGATGTACAAACTGATGTTGATGGAAAACAAATAATTGAGTTCTCAGACAAATATGGTCGTATCATTTTGAAAAAAGTACAGTTAGAAGATAATCCTTCGTCATTTTATAATGGCTGGATATGTACCTATTATATATATGACGAATTTGGACAATTAAGGCATGTCCTGCAACCTGAGGCGGTTAAATATCTAGCTAATAATAGCTGGTCATTTGCAGGAACAAATGGGCAGCAGGTGTTGAATGAATTGTGCTTTTTTTACGATTATGACGCATTAGGGAGAATGATATGGAAAAAAGCACCCGGCGCTATGCCTTTAAAGATGCTTTATGATAAAAGAGACAGGCTGGTTTTTACCCAAGATGGTAATCAGGCAGCCATGTTAACCCCACAATGGACAGTAACATTGTATGATGAACTTGACCGGCCAATAATCACAGCATTATACAACACTTTTATAACTCAGGCACAATTACAAAACAATATTGATAACGCTCCTGCAGCAACTTCGATGACGGTTTATGCTAATGGGGTTGCTCCGGTAAATGTAACAATGTCTTTATGTCCAATTGTTAGTACAATCAATAATTCTGATTATACTTCAATTATCAAATACAATTTTTATGACCATTACAATTTTACTGGCGTAAAAACTTTTAACACAGGCTATACTAACCTTCAGGCATATAGTGACACTGATCCCAACGTACAGCCGATCACATGGTCAAAACGAACCATGAACTTTCCAACGGGAAGTATTACAAGAGCATTAGGTACCACTACTTTCTTGTCTGAAACTAATTACTTTGATGAAAGAGGGGATCTAATTCAGATATTAATGGATAATATCAAATCCGGAGTAGATATTACGACCTCGCAATACCATTTTGATGGCAGGGTTTTAAGTCAATGTTCAGACCACACTGTTTCAGCAGCGGGGTACACGAATTTTAAAACGCTGAACAAATATTTGTTCGATCAACTTGGCAGGGTAACAACCATTTTAAAGAAAGTAGGATCAAATGACTTTAGAGAAATGGTGGCATATTCATACGATGACTTTGGAAGATTGAAATCGAAAACGTTTGATCCTACTTATATCGGCGGGGGTAATCCAGGCCTTGAAACTTTGAATTACTCTTATAACATACACGGAAATATAACAGGCATTAACAAAGATTATGCGCTTAAAACTCCCGGGCTTTACAATAAATGGGAGCATTTTTTCGGGCTCTATCTGGGCTATGATAACAGGGATAATGTATTTACAAATGCAAACCTTACAGGAAGGGTAGGAGGTATACTCTGGAGTACTTTAGGAGATGATGTTCAACGTCGTTATGATTTTGCTTATGACAATGCAGGCCGCTTAATAAATGCGTTATTTAAAGAAAGAAAGTATCCTGGTGATGCGTGGAGCAATGCTAAGATGGATTTTACGGTTTCAGGTGTAAATGGAAAAATTTCCTATGACTTAAATAGTAATATTCTGGAAATGTCGCATAAAGGCATTGTTCCGGGAACAACAAACCCAATTTTGGTAGACGATTTGCGCTATACTTATGCCAATCTTAGTAATAAAGTTGTTGCTGTTAAGGACGAAACGACCTCAACCTCAGTTAACGGAAAGCTAGGCGATTTTAAAGATGGAAGTAACGGAGCTGGAACGAATGATTATGTATATGATGCCAACGGTAATTTGGTAGTTGATCTGAATAAAAACGTTCAGTCGCTGATTGCAAATGGATATGGAATTGTTTATAATCATCTTGATAAACCCGAGCAGATAAAAATTACGGGGAAGGGCATTATAAAAATAGTATACAGTGCTGATGGTGATAAACTCCAGCGGGTGTTTATTCCTGAAGCAGGTTCCGGACAAACAGAATCAGTAATAACTACTTATATCCAGGAATTTGTTTACCAGGAAGTTTCAACTACGCTGACATCATCTTCATCTGCACCTTTCAGTGGCACTAATTTGTCTCTTTCATACTTCAGTTTCGAGGAAGGCAGAATCAGGGTGATCACTCCAACATCTCAAAGCAATGGGTTTGATTACCTGACTGTTGATGGAGATTTTAGTTTGCCAAACGGCAAAAAAGGAGCAATCGACTTTTTTGTTACTGACTACCAGAAAAACGTCAGGATGATTCTCACCCAGGAAACGAGATTTGCGAGTAACGTTGCAACAATGGAAACTTCCAGGTCTAGCGTCGAGGCTCCTGTATTTGGGCAAGCAGGTTCGGCAAACGAAGTAGAAACAACCAGATTTGCAAGACCAACTGGCTGGACAAATAATAGTACAAACAGTGTAAGCAGGTTAGGTAATTTGGCAGGAAAAAATCTAGGTCCGAATACTTTTCAGAAGGTGATGGCAGGTGATATTGTTTCGGCGCAAACTGCTTACTATTTCCAAAATTCTACAGGCGGCTCCAATTCGGGATTTGTAAATGCAGTAGTCAATAGTTTGTTACAAACGATAACCGGAGGAGGTGCCGCAACGGGTTTAATAAAAGATAATGCAGTTGGAGTTACGAATCAGCTGGGATCAACAACAGGATTAATTAATACCCTTCAAAATCCGGGATCAGGAGGTACAACACCATTAGCTTTCTTAACTGTAATATTTCTTGATGAAAGATTTAATTATATTCCTCCGGAAGAAGGAGGCGTTTATCAACAACAGGTTTTAAGCAGTTGGAGTACGTCAACTCAACCGTTAATAATTAACCAGGTTCAGGCTCCCAAGAATGGTTACATGTTTGCGTTCATCAGTAACCGAAGTGACCAGGATGTATATTTTGACGATTTTCAGGTAAGTGTGAACAGCGGAAGAATCCTAGAAGAAAACCATTATTATGCGTATGGATTAAAAATTGCGGGTATAAGTTCAAAACGTGCAAGCGATACATATGACGGACAAGCTAAAAACCTTCATTTATATAACGATAAAGAGTTGTGGGATGATGGAGAATTAAATTGGTATGATTACGGTTTCAGGAATTATGATCCCCAAATTGGCAGGTTTGTTCAATTAGATCCATTAACTGACGTGTACACAACATTATCTCCTTATCAATATGCAAGTGCCGATCCAATTATGAATATTGATATCGACGGGTTAGAAGGTGCTTCGTCAATTTTTACTTTGATAAATGGAGCAGTTGAGTCAGGTAAAACAGTATTGCAGGAAATAATAATCACCGCACCAAGGAAAGCTGTGCAAAAAACTGTTGCAGCATCCTCCAGTACTGCAAAAATTACAGCAAGGCTGGCGTTAATTACTGCGAGGGGTACGTCCGATGCTCTTTATAACGCCAACACTTTAGGTATGTATGATTTTTTTGGAGGTAATCACTTAAATGAGTATAAAACGAGAGATGAGCAAATCGCATATCTCAGGGGACGAGTAGCTGGAGACCTATTAGCGATTGCACAAGGAGGGGTGCAAATGAAGGCAGGCACAACTGCTATGGGCGTCGGATTGGCTACGGGTGGTATTGTTTCTGCAGGCGGAGCATTGGTGGCTGCCCATGGAGGAGGGGTTGGAGTCGCAGCATCAATAGATATGGGAAAAAGCCTTCAACAACTATATAAGTTAAATGCTTCCGCAACAGCAGGCGGTGATGCTGGAAGTAGTGGATCAAACACTTCGGGCAGTAGTGGAAGTGGTAAAACATCCCCTAAAAATGAAGGAACCAATGCCGCTAATCAGACTCCGAAAAAAGCATTAGATGTTGTGGAACATGCTGCAAAAAACAAAGGAGCAGCTAAGCCGGGATACAAAGGAGGGGGGAATTTCGCAAATGATGGCAGAGGAGGAGGACAAGTACTTCCTAAAACTGATTCAAAGGGGAACCCAATTAAATACAAAGAGTATGATGTAAATCCATATCAAAAAGGAGTTAATAGAGGCACCGAAAGAGTGGTGATAGGAAATGGAAAAGCATATTATACAAATAATCATTATAAAACCTTCACCCTTATACAATGATAATCATGAATAACTGGAAGATATTAAAAGATGTAGAGAATAAGAAAGTGTGGGATTTTGTATTTAGTGAACTTCACTTTAAGCCTCATGAAGAAAAAGAATTAATTACTCTACCCTTGCCAAATAAGTATTTTGACATCTCACGATTTTACAATGACGGATTTGTAGAAGAACTATACAACAATCTTCACGAATCAGCACAAGCATGGTTTGAGAAAATATCTAATGGCGAAAGAATGTTTGCGCTTAATTGGCAACACGATTGTTATTCATTTACTGCTGATTTGCCATTTGAAAAAGATGAATATAATGAATGGTTAATCCCTGTTTTTCCAAATGGAGATTATTTGTTTTTTTTGACGAATGATTTCAAAAATGGAATTTTTGCAGATGGGGTTAACTTCCAACTACTAATATGGGGAGGGGACATTATTAAAGCTTTTGAAACAAAAACACCAGATATGCTAAAAGTGAACAATAGTCGCCGTTAGGGGTAAAAACAATATCAAGCTTAGATGCTGTGGGAAAATGGTAAAGGATTTTATATAAGTTTGCGAACTAAGTAACCACCTTAATATGATTAAAGCCTAATCATCCAACATGCTATAATGAAATGTCAGACGGTAAACTGTTATTCTCTTAGCTTGGTTATACGAATCGATTTTAAAGAAAAGCCTTTATGAACGGGAAAAATGGGGAGCTAGTTTTATTAGACAAATTCCCTTGCGAGGAAAAATGAAAAGGGAAACAAAATTGAGACATTTTGGATGTGAATTAAAAACTTTAATTAACAAGAATGTAGTCAATCAATTTTGCCTTACTTATCTTTTGATTCGACTGATATTTGGGAAATTTGTCTTTATATGATTGTCAATAAAAAGGAACTTTACGAAACGGTTGATGAATTAATGAGCGCAGAAGGTTACGTGAGGAAGAAAGAAACATATTACAAACACAATGATCAAACAATCACGATTTTCGTTCTTGGGAAGTCGGAGTTCTCAGGGAAGTATGAAACTATGCTTGGTTGTTTTTACAAGGAGCTTTTAAACGAAGACACCCCTTATCCGAAATCTCACAAAAGACATTTGCATTGGGGGCCAGATGATTTGGCGGATAAAGACATGGTAAATAATGCGTTTAACCTGGATCATGTCGGCTTTAATAGCAATGAAAGAGAGAAACAAATAGAGGGCATAATTAATGACTATGTTTTACCTTTTTTAAAAGGAATTGAAACAGCAGAAGGAATCCATAACACAATAAAGAAGTATCCACTATTAATACACACGACAAGATTAGATTTGCGGAATAAGCTTGGTTTGAAAGAGGAATAGATTTTTAATAATGATGTTGCAGAATGAGTGATGAAAAAGGAATTTTTTTTTAGAAGTATAATCAATTCGCAAAAAGAAAATTCAAGCGAAAAGATTTCCAAAACAATAATCACGTCGCTTTCGATAGAGGATTTTAGGATCATTGAATTTCAGCCCTATTGGAAGGATCAAACCAAGTATTTGTTTGAGATTTCTTTCTTCAAAGAAGCTTCCAGTGCTAGTGAATTACAATGCGAGCTGTTGAGAGTAATGTCCAAAATGTCATCCACCTGGAAAATCATTTTGGACGAAAATTATTCCCTTGAAAATTCAAATTTTTCTGCTGCGTCAGAATTTTTGAAATTGCCAGGAGTTGATTGGGTGAACATTGAATATGTTGTATAATTTCTTTTGATAAATCATGAAAATGAAAAAACTATTAGTTTGTATTCTGTGCTTTGTTATGTGGTCTTGCAGGTTTGTTCCTTCGGATGATAAGAATCATGAGAATTACCTTAAAGAAGGGCCCGGATATCAACTGGTTTTTGATCCTGAGCCAGGTACTGTTTATCAATACACAATCGTTAATAAATCTAATTCCGAGATGAAAGTTTCGGGGAAAGAAATAACAAATAATAACTCATCAGATATTGCCTTTTCATACCTTATTAATAAAGACACAGGCAGTGGTTTCAGTGTAGGTATTGAATATAGTAAAATTCATTTATCCAGTAAAGTAGGTGATACTGAGACCGAAATGGATGCCGGCAATGCAAAATATTCAACCAACCCTATCGAGAAATTATTAGGAGCATTGAAAGAATCGAAAATTAATATTGTATTGGACAGAACCGGAAAAGTGAAAGAGGTAGCGGGATATGAAGAATTGACAAATAATGTATTTGAACAATTAAGATTTACAGATACATTAACTGCTTCTATTGCCCGACAACAATGGAATCATTTAGTATTAGGGAGTTTGGTAAAGCAGAATGCAGAACAGTTTTTTGGATTTTTCCCGGATTCAACTGTTCATCTTCATGAAAAGTGGAAGGCTTCCTCCAGCCAAAAAGGTGAATTCGGACTGAAAACTACGACCACCTATTTTGTAAAAGCAGTAACTGAAAATGAGGTATTTATTGAATCTTCAGGCGAAATATCAAGTGATAATAATGAGATTGCGTCACGAAACGGAGTGACATCGACTAACTTGACAGGTTTGCAAGAAGGCGAGTATGTAATGGAAAGAAAAACAGGGATGATTCTAAAGGCTTCTATTTCTGCAAAAATTAAAGGTTCGGTGCAAATGCGTGGCATGGATATTCCGATCGACATTAAAAATACGGTTGAGATAAATTCAGTAAAATAATTCATTGTGATGGGCAGGGCTCATCACTGATTGATATTAAAAGCTAACCTTCCTGATAAGACGTCATAGTATAACCTTGATAATTAATGAATATAATCACTCTTTCCCCGTATCTTATTTTTTAATCAATGACTTAGTAAATATATAACCAGTTAGCCGCCTGAGTCGCATGCAAGAATTTATCTGTTTACATAAATATCCAATTATTCTTTTTACATTATTATTGTGTATACGGATTGGTTATTCTCAGGAATTTAGACAAACACCGACAGGGCTGATTTTTTATGAAAAAAATGGCCGCTTTATTTTTCCAGGAAACCCCAGCACAATTGACACTTTAACAAAAAAGCAAAGTCTTAAAAGCTTTTTTTTAAACGAAGCGCAACCGGTGAATGCGAATACCAAAGCTATATTCAATTTCCAGCCCCTTGCGGCAACCTCGGCAATCGTACTCAACGTGATTGTTACGCAACCAACTTGTGGTTATTCTAGTGGAAGCATAGTTGTTGAAGCAACAAATGGCACTCCCCCTTATACCTATACACGAATAGATCAATATAGTTCTTACACACAGCAGACGGGTAATTTCCCGGTTGCAATTGCCGGTACATTTTTAATGCGGGTAACTGATGCAAATGGGTTGATTGGTGAACAAGTCGTTACGTTAACCGATATCGCCCCCGGTCCCGTTCGGGTTTTGCCAGAAACAATAAAAGTGCCCAGCAAATGCAACCTTAAAGATGGTTCTATCAGTTTGAAAGTGACGGGGGGAACTCCGCCTTATTCCTACAGTATAGATGGTATTAACTGGCAAATCAGTAATACCTTTTCCAATTTATACCAGGGGATTTATGATTTTCTGGTAAAAGATGCGAATGGCTGCCTTGGGCGGTACACTTCATTCGCTACTTTTTATGCTGTTAATGCTTGTATGGATAACGGATTAATTGGTGGCGGCAGTGGCTCTGCATGCGGGCCAAGTTCGAACGTTAATCTTACGATTCAAGGTTCGAATGGACCCTACCAATATTCGATGGATGGTGTAAATTATCAGGCAACCGGAGTATTTCCGAATATCGGCCCAGGTGTGTACCAGGTGTTCATCAAAAAAGCAAATGGGGAAATACTTGCCTGGGGGTTTAACCGTACAGAGTATTGCGTTTTGTCTATCGAATATGTTGCTGTATCTGCATCTTGCTTTGGAAGCAATGGAGAATTAGAAGTAGTTGCCAGCCAAGGGAAGCCCCCCTACCAGTACAGTATTGATGGTATTAATTATCAGACAAGTAATGTATTTAAGAATTTAGCACCGGGCAATTATTCGATTACGGTGAGAGACGATATAGGCGTGCAAAGCTCCATCAGGGCAACTGTTTTTGATAAATGCCCGATTGTAAATGCAGTAAGCAAAGCAGAAACCTGTACCGGTAATGACGGAGCGATTACTGCAGGTGGATTCAGAGGAACAGAACCTTACCGCTATTCTCTTGATGGGGTTAATTTTCAAACATCGCCTGATTTTACAGGATTAAAAACGGGCATGTATACCATTATAATTAAAGATGATTTGGGTTTTACAGGAACAACGAATATTACAGTACCGTATAGTTGTTTACAGATGCAAACGGTTCAAAAGGATGCAACCTGTGGTTTAAATAATGGGAGTATTAAAATTACCGCTAACAACGGCGTTGAACCCTACTTATATTCTCTTGATGGAATTACATACGGAACAGCAAATACGTTTACTAATCTTACTCCCGGTATTTTTAATGTAGCTGTGAAAGATGCAATCAATAATGTTGTAAAGCAGGCAGTAGCGATCAAGGCAGTTACAACACCCATTTTGCAACTTGATACACTACCCACTTCCTGTTTAAAAACAGATGGGAAAGTTACGCTTGGAGTTACAGGTGGAGTTGCACCATATCTGTACAGTTTTGATGGTGTAAATTATGCTGCAGAAACGACACTTCAAAATGTAAAGGCCGATTCACTGATTACGGCTTTTGTAAAAGATAAGAATGGTTGCATTAGCAGTAAATCTTTTAAACTTTCTGCACATTGTCCTGTAGTGGGGGCCGCATCCAGATCTGAAATATGTGATCAAATAAACGGTATTATAACAGTGAATGTTAGTGACGGTTTTGGTCCTTACCAATATTCATTAGACGGCATCAACTATCAGGTATCAAATATATTCAGCAGTTTGAAATCAGGAGATTACTCTATAACAGTACGTGATGCTGTTGGTATAAAAAACGGCATAATGGTAACTGTACTAAAAAGCTGTACAATTGCTACTGCCTCTATTACAAATGAAACATGTAGTTATGCCAACGGAAGTGTGTTTGTAAATGCGGATAAAGGAACAGCACCTTATATGTACTCGATTGATAATAGTAATTATCAGGCTTCTAATTTATTTAACGGATTACGACAAGGCGATTATACTGTTACAGTGCGTGATGCATTGTTAACTGAAATCAGGTTGTCAGTAAAAATCTTAAATACTCCCGGACCAGTTGTTTCAATTACAAATAATCCAGTGTCTTGTAATAACAATGATGGAAAAATTGAAGTGCTTGCAACCGGTGGTAAACAGCCCTATACTTACAGTATTGATGGAGCCAACTTTGGGACGGGTAATATTTTTACCGGACTACCAAAAGGAGTTTATCAAATATCTGTTCGGGATGCAAACGGGTGCACTTCCGTTGCATCAGCCACAGTAGAACTCGTAAGCGAACTACGTTTAAGTGTAGAGAAGGCTAAAGAGGTTTGCGAAGGTAGCTACGTTCAATTAAATGCTGTTTCAAACGGAACGCAGTTCAGCTGGATACCTGTTGCGGCATTGAATAATAGTACTGTTAGTAATCCTATCGCCAGCCCTCAAACAACAACTAAATATTTTATAGAAGTAACCAAGGGTATTTGTAAGGCGAATGACTCGGTTGATGTAAACGTAAACCCTGCACCCATAGCTGTAGCAAAAAAAGATACAACTATTTGCTATGGGCAAAGTGCAAGACTGGTTGGCGAAGGAGGTATACAATATTCCTGGAGCCCTAATCAATTTCTCGATAATCCTTTAAACGATACCGTAAATATTAACAGCCCCACTGTTAGTACAACTTACCAATTAAAAGTTACAGATATGAAAGGATGTACTTCGCTGAACAATGCTGCTGTAACGATTACTGTAAAGCCACCTCCTAAGCTATTTGCAGGAAATGATATTTCTGTAGCAAAGGGAGAGCCTTTGCAATTATTTGCTATAGATGTTAATAATACAGGGTTTATTTATTTTGATTGGCAACCTGGAACCGGGTTAAGTAATAACCGTGTTCAAAATCCTGTTGCTGTATTATCGAACAATATAACATACCGTGTAACCGCTAGTACGTCAGAAGGATGTAAGGCAATGGATACTTTGAACATTACTGTTTTTGATAAGCCGGATATTTTTGTTCCTACAGGATTTACCCCCAATAATGATGGATTGAATGATCTTTTAGTAGCTGTACCGGTTGGCATTAAATCCTTTAACTATTTTAAAGTTTATAACCGGTGGGGGCAGGTTGTATTTTCCGGGAAGGATTTTGCTTCTGGCTGGAATGGTTATTTTAAAAATGAACAGCAAATACCGGGAATTTATTCCTGGGTTGTTTCCGGAACAGATTACAAGGGAAACATTATTAAAAAAAGCGGAACTGTAACATTAATTCGCTAGCTGTGATTTTCAATCCGGAGCTTCATGAGGTAAGAATTTGTGAAATTGTTTATTCCATCGCCTCTAAAAATGCCTCAGGGATAGGCATCGGCTGAATAATGAGCGGAATTTGTTTTATGAATACTTTTTCATCCCAAATTAAGTTGCCGTCTTTGTTTACCGGAATTGAAATGGGCCGTCTTTTACTAAAATGCAAATCAACCCTGTCGGGGTAATGCAGACAGAGGTACGTGCTTTTGGTAAGTTTGGAACGGTTGAATAATGAGCGCATTCGTAAAGTGGCTTTATTGCCTTTGATAATAATTGATTCTTCCAGTGCTTGCTTGCTGTGTTCTTCTGAAGAAACATATTCTCCATTGTGCAGATCTGTTGCAGTTTGTTTGCAACCGAGGAGTGTGAGCAAAACAAACAGGATGCTGTGTTTTAATTTCATAAGCGTGCCGGTTTTGGTTGAGCAGATGAGTTGTTAGCTAACTCAATATACCATCTTCATTTTAAGAATCAAAGCCCCACTAGCCTGCCAGCAATCCCATCGCCAGCCAAAGCTCCAAAGGCATTTCTTTGCGCAGCAATTTCAAACCATACTGCCGTAACGATTTAACTGTTTCAACTGCAATCTGCAGCTCATCGGCTGTTTCACGAATGGATTTTCCTTCTTTATAAAGTGATGTAATAACCGAACGGCAACGGGCTGGCAGTGTTTCAATTGCGGCATTGAGAGCCCGCATGGTTTCTGTTTGTATAATAGCATCGAGGATGGCCGGTTGTTCCAGGCTTTGGAGTTGTTGCCACTGTTCTTCTTTTTGCGAAAAGCGTTGCTGCTGTTTTAAGTGGTTAATGCAGGCATTACGAACAGCCGTATAGCAGTAGGAACGAAACACCCGGCTATTATTTAAAGCAGGTGGTTTTTGCCAGATACGTGTAAAAAAATCGGTTACAATATCTTCTGCAGCTTCTTTACTGTTGATGAGCTGGAATGCGAAATAGCAAAGGGGAGAGTAAAAGTTATGAAATGCATCTTCGATATTATCGAAATCCTTTTTATTTGATAGGTTAACTGTAATATGTTCTGACTCCAGATGCATTTTCTGATTGGTCTTCTAAGGTACTTAAAATAATAAATATTAGCCTCATAAATTTTAGGTCAATATTTATTGGTTGTTTCAGATATACATATCCTGTTATTTGCAACATGTCAAAGTCAAGAAAAAAAGATAAGAAACGTGCTACTCTTGGACATTTTGACTATGACGAGTTTTACGGAAAGTTGAGTAACAGAATTAAGACTTTACGTAAAGAGAAAGGGTTTTCTTCAGCAGAGAATTTTGCTTATGATATAGAAATATCGAGGATTAGTATGGGTAAGTTCGAATCTGGAAACTTTACAGGGATTCAGATGAGTACACTTCTCAAAATTATAGATGGACTGGAAGTAACGCCAGCTGAGTTTTTTGCTGAAGGGTTTGATTAAACCTGCAATTCTCCAATGAATTTTATTCTTTATAGTTTTCGCCGGTATCATCAATTCACAAAAGAAGAAATTTCCCAAAAACTGCAACTTAGTTTGAGCGAATACAATGCCTTTGAATCGGAAAGCCGCAGGATTGATCGCAAGTTGGCAGCTAAACTTTCTGCAGTTTACAACGCTCCAGGGTATGTGTTTTTAATGGAGCGAAGCACTGCTACTTTACAGGTTGTTTTCAATCATAATCATTTCGAAAACAGTAACGGGTTTGTACAATACCAAAATTTAGTAACTTCTTAGTTGAAAAGTTATTTTGACGCAAAAAAATTAAAGATCCTAACGGGAAAGGAATTGGGAATTATAATGGCTATGCAAATAATACTGATTTTCAAGGGCTTATTATGGTATTCTAAGCAATTTAGCAATTAAAGAATATTGAAAAAATTACGTTATAATGTAAATTGTATCAGATTTGATACCTAACTTGCAAATTGAAAGCAAAACACAAAATGAACACAACCGAAGCAAATATCAAAATTACTCGAAGCGGTGACAAAATCAGTTCCGTGTCTGTCTTTATGCCGATATGGAATAAAGTGTCCGACCATGGTAATTTGCTCGTACAACTTCCCTTGCTCGGTATTGACACAATTGCCAAGGATGAAATTGATGCTGAAAAAGCAATTGAAGAAGCTATTGCATCTTTCTGTTTTGTGGCTGAAAAATTTGGACAGGGACTAGAAAAAGAATTACAAGCGTTGGGCTGGGTAGCTATCAATGGTGAAACTGGCGAACCTCTTTTGGGGTACAATGTGTCAGATACAGATGCTATGCTTGAAAGGCTGATGCAAACTGGCGAAAATTATGTAAATCCACATTTGGAAGTAGAAGCCGCCTAATGCCAGACCCACATTACCCATCAGTAGATTTAGATTTTATTCTCAATCACGTTAATGCAAGTGGGAAACTTGCACATGGAGGAATTGCAAGGTTTGGATCAACTACTACTTTAGTCATTGAGGGGCATCAAGCCATATATAAAAGAAGTACATTAATTCGTGAGCTTGAGCCTGGACAAATATGTTTAGAGCAAGCTACTGCTGTAGCATTGAAGTTTGCATTTCTTGGACAGCTTCTTGAATGGTTGGTAACTAACCGCAATTGGCGAGAAGGTGCTTACATTGTTCCATAAAATGCTGCTAATTAAATTTCCCTTCTTTAAAAGAATTTTTATTTGACAGCCTGAAGCAGGCTATCCATTTAAACGGGTGTTTATCATTTTTAATAACTCTTCGTTTTGTTTGCGTAAGTATGCAATTTCATCTTTGAGAGTAGCATTTTCAGCGGCACTTGCTGAAATATGATTGTCATTTTCAATGCTTCCTACATATGCATTGTTTTCAACCTTGGTATCGTTAAATGTAATTGAAGGCGTTCCTTCAGTAAGTAAATCTGCAATGTTTACATTATAAAAGTCTGCTAACTTCTGCGCCTGTTCGGATGTGAGGTTTTTAGGGTTACGTTCCAGGCGGCTGTAGGTATTTTGGCTTATGCCCAACACGTTTGCAATTTCTTCCTGTGTGCGATCATTGATTTCTCTAAGTATCTTTAAGGTGGTAGTAGCCATAATGTGTTATATGGATAAAAGTATAATTTTTTGATTAAATCAGCCTGTATTTGGTTTCGGTAACCAAGCCGGAAGCATCAACTTTATGCTTCTGCACAGGTTGTTCCGCTCAGTAATGTCCGTCTGTTACGGACCAGTTTTTCATTTTCAATTAAAATTTTCATGCGTTTACTATATGTACTGGCCATGTTATGGCTATGTGTTCCTGTATCGGCACAAACCGTTAAAAAGCAAACTGCTTTTCCGGCAAGAGATACAACAATTGTTTTTACTCAAACTTTAAGAAGCAATAAAACGATTTCGCTGGCCGATTACCGGGGTAAACTGGTGATCTTGGATTTCTGGGCAAGCTGGTGTGCGCCCTGTGTTAAATCGTTTGGAAAGATCGATACACTACAGGAAAAGTTTAAAGACCGGGTGCAGTTTGTATTAATCAATTCGAAAAGAAGCGGCGATACACGAGCCAAGGTGGAAGCCGTTTTTAAGAGTTGGGAACAACGGAACGGACGGCCATTGAACCTTACCGCCGTTGTGGAAGATACGGTTGCTGTTAACCGTTACCCGCATTTGTTATTGCCCCATTATGTGTGGTTGGATACTGCAGGAAATTTGATAACAGAGACTGGTGCTGATGAAGTGAACGCTGCAACCATTGAAGCAGTGCTGGCGGGAGTGCCGGTAAAGTTTGAAGGAAAGCAAGACCAGCAAACAGAAGCGCCATTATACAGTAATAGCGATTTGCCAAAAGATCAGTTGCAGCAATATGCTTTGTTACTTAAAGGTCGTAATGCAGGGCTGCCCAGTGGTAACCGTTACCGGGTTACGAATGGCATTATACATGGAAGGGCCATTACCAATAACAGTCTGCAGGAGTTGTACAACATTGTTGTACACAAACTCTATCCTAAATTTTCAGCAAAGCAAATGTTGTTGGAAGTAAAAGATTCTTTGCCACTGCACCTGTCGTTTACAGATAGTCGTTATGCTGAGTGGAGTAAGGAACATCTTTATTCACTTGACTTTGTGGTACCGGTTGAGAAAGCAGATTTGCTCTATCCTTTGTTGTTACAATACCTGAACGATTACACTGCCTTAGAAGGAAGGGTAGAAGAGCGTTTGATGGATTGTTGGCTATTGCGTTTTACCGGCGATAGTTTACAACTGAAAAGCAAGCAGCAAAAAACAGTCAACCGATTAGCTGCAAGGGAAAAACCTTACTTGCAAAATGGAGAGATGAAAGCATTGGTGAATTTTTTGAACGAGTCGGAAGCAGTTGATTTTCCAGTGCTGGATGAAACAGGTATTCTCTACCGGATAGACCTGGAGTTTGCCAATGGGTTGGAAACATTTTCTGCAATTGAAGCGGCGTTAAAGCAATATGGTTTTGTATTGGAAAAAGTACAGCGAAGTATATCGGTTTTTGTTTTGCGGGATGATGTGCGGTAATGTAGAAAGAAATTCCTGAAACCCGTTTAACTACTCCTGAAACCGACCTGCTACTAAGTTGCAAGGTTATTAAGTTTGCGGCCCTACCAAACCAGTGGGGCGCTTACTATGGCCTATGAACTTGCTTTGTTCGACGATTTTGTTCGTTTGAATTTTGATAGAACGGTAATACTTACTGAAGAACAGTTGCAGACTTACTGCAACCTGATACAAGAGGAGGCGAATGCTGTGTTGCAGAATTTTCGTAACCGGGTATTTCATTTTAACCGGAGTAAGCAAAGGGAGTTTTATGTGCGTCAGCATCAGCAAAGTATTACACGACTTAAAAATCAGTTACTGCTTTTTAAAGAACGGCAGGTAAAACGTAAGGATGCGAATGTGTTAAAGCTGACGGGAACACTAATTGATGTGCTGGAGTTGTTGCTCGATTTTCTTAAAACAGAGTACCCGGTTTATTTTGATTGTGAAGCTGCGGTGCCATTACACTACCTGCACAAAATGCAAATACAGTTACGCAAAGATTTTGAACGGGTAATGCATTGCCTGGAACGATGTGAAGTGGAACAGGGTTTTCAACAGGCTTTTCGAAGTTCTGTTGAGCCGAAACTGGATGGTCACTCGCAACGGTCTATCAGTTTTCGGTTGCTGGATTATTTGTCGCTTCTGTTTGACCAGGTATTGTGTTTGCCGGTGAAGAGTGATGATGTGTTTTTTCATTCGGCATTTGTGGATCTGTTGATTGGGATGAATTTTAATACTGGTCCGTTTTGTAAAGCGTTTGTGATGCATTTGAAGCAAGAGATACATGCATTAGAGGATAAGCATGAACAGCTGCAGTTTTGTTTATCGAAGATGCATGAGCTGGAGCATTTTGCTGTTGAAAATATTACTGGAATTGAGCCAGGCAAATTAAGTGTAAGAGATGCAGCATTAAGTATGTTTCAACAGGTGTTGTTTATGATGGAGCAAAAACCAGTGGTATCCGTTACTGCCCCTACAATTGCAACCGAAACAGAACCTTTGCTGCATTTGAACTGGACGGTGGAGGAGTTGGGTTTGTATGTGCGGCTGTTACAGGATAATGGTCAACTGGTGAACCGCAACTTGCGGGATGTGGCAAAACTGTTGAGCGGACAGGTACGTACTACCAGGAAAGAACAGTTGAGCTGGCAGAATATTTACAATTGTTTCAGTAAGGCGGAGATGAATACAATGCGGTCGCTGGATAGTAAGTTGATGGATGTGCTGAATGGGTTGAGAAGGATGAAGAGGGGGTGAGAATAAATTTGCTAATAAGATTTTGTATTATGCAATAGATTAGATTGCGGAAAAAAGTATGGCAAGAGGAAGTATTCAAATGCTTGGCGGAAACAGAGATCTAACTGTTTTGACCGATCAGATAATTGGATTTGGGGGTGCAAATAGTCCAATCTTACAAGTTCCAATAAAAATTGATTTTGGAGGAGTGCTTACAATAAATAAAAGAGGATTGTCACGACTTGAAGTGCTATCGATAAAAGGTGAATTAAAATCGATTGAAGGTGAAATTCATTGTAGTGAGAGTTATACAATTTTAACACGCAACATTACACTGGAAACGTCTTTCCATGACAGTATCAATTTTTCATTGACCAGTGAAGTTGTTAACAAAATTGAGAAATACAGGAATGGGAAAGTGGCTTTCTGGTTAAATGTCCATATACAAACGGGACAATATCAGGAGATTTCATTTCAAGACGGGAATACTGGTTCCTTTATGACCGGAACAGAAACTTCACTTGGCCAGTTGAAATTTGAAGTTGAACAATCAAAATGGGTAAACTCAATACTGCCACAACTAGGACATAATTCTTACAAGCTTATTGAGTTGCCTCTTGCAAATGATATTATTCCAAAGGAGTATCAGAATTCTTTGACTGAACTAGAGGCTGCACGAAAGTACTTTATGAATGGCGACTATGATAAAACAGTGGCACATTGCAGGTCGGCGATTGATCCGTTTAAACAAATAAAGTCAAAGGAGCTACGAGAATTTATTGAAAGTAAAAGTGAGCTGGATTGGGTTAGTGCTGTAATTGACGCTACAGGAGACTGGTTGGATAAAATACTTAAAGCAACTTCAGGATTTACCTCAAAGACGCATCATATTCCATCGACTGGTCATTTTGGAAGAGCAGATGCTGAAATTTTAATAATGATGACGACTGCAATTGTTGCATATGTTGGCAAAATTCAAGGGAAGAAATAACAGGTTCTTTCTTAGGAGCCCGTTTTTAAATCAGCTGTTTCTTCTTTCCTTGTGAATTTATTGCGGAGTGCGTTCATGTCACTACTTACTTTCTTGTCAAGCAGCTTCGCATAGTGCTGGGTTGTTTTTATGGTTTTATGCCCCAGCATTTTTGACACACTTTCAATGGGAACATCATTGTTTAATGTTACCGTTGTTGCAAATGTGTGTCGTGCAATATGGAAGGTTAATTCTTTTGTTATGTTGCAAACGTCTGCGATTTCTTTCAGGTAGGCGTTCATCTTCTGATTACTGGAAACCGGTAATAGTTTGTTTTGATTGATGCATGCAGGATAGGCGCTGTACTTCTCGATTATCTCCAAAGCCACAGGTAACAAGGGAACACGGGAAGGAGTATCGGTTTTGGTACGATTAACAAAGAGCCATTTTTCGCCATCAATGCCGGTGCTGACATGACCCGGGCTGAGTTTTAGAACGTCTGCATAGGCTAAACCTGTAAAGCAGGAGAACAGAAAAACATCTCTTACTTGATTTAAACGTATTGAGGTAAATTCTTTGGTTTGGATAGCTTGCAGTTCTTCTTCTGATAGAAATGCTCTGTCAACTACTTTCAATTTCACCTTGAAGTTTACAAATGGATCTTTCTCTATCCAACCATTGGCGATACAGATGCGAATGATTTTTTGAAAGTATTTACTGTACTTGACTGCCGTATTGTTTGCACACTTTCTTTCTGACCTTATGTAGAAATCAAAATCTGCAACAAACTCATGATTAATTTGCCGAAGTTCAACATCTGTTGTTTTATACTTCCACAGTAAAAATTCTTTGAGGTGGGATAGGGTAATCCTGAAGCGTTCCAATGTGCCTTCTGCGTACTCCTGAGGTATGAGGGCTTGCATTTCATCGTTGTGTTTTTTGAAAATAGGAATAATGGTGCGCTGTCTTTCACCGGCACCGATGTATCGGTTCTTTAATGTTTCGGCTGTAATGGGTTTGTTTTCCCTAATCAATGCCTGATGTGCATCGTATAACTTGGATTGCAGTGCATCTAAGTGTGCATTGAATTTCTTTACTTCTTCTGACTTGCCTTTTAATCGGCCTGCTTTGGAAATCCAGTTACCAGGTTCTACTTCCCGGTTAATTGAAACTTCAGCTCGTTTGCCTTCAACAGTGATGCGTAAATAAATGGGAACAGGTCCGTTTTGGTAGTTTTTTGGTTTCTTCTGGTAGAAGATGTGGTGAAAGGTCTTTACCATGTACGATGATTAGCGGTGAGTAGGTGTTTTACTAAATAAAGATACAAATTGCCGACTGCAATTGCAAGTTTTATTTCTCCTGAAATGCTTGCTGGATAAGGGTTTTGTGCAAATTCGGTGAGTAAATTGAGTGTTATTTTCTACTCACCGAATCGCTCACCTGAAGGTTGAATATTTTGTGTTTTTTTGGAATTTACTCACCGAACGAAAAAGCCGCAATCATTTGATTTGCGGCTTTTTCGTCTTAAAATAATTAATTAAGAGCGGTGAGGGCGGGATTCGAACCCGCGGTACAGAGTTACCCGTACGGCAGTTTAGCAAACTACTGATTTCAGCCACTCATCCACCTCACCGACTGAAATTTTAAGGGTGGCAAAAATAAAGATAAGCACCCATACAACCCAAAAAAGAATGAAAGGAATTATTGAAACGCTGAAAATAGTTTTACGCAGTAAATTTTTTCAGCATTTCATCGAAGCTTACAGTTTCCTGTAAACCCGTTGCCAGTTCCTTAATATTACAGGTATTTGTTTCCAGTTCTTTGGTGCCAATGATAACAATAAACGGTATCTGCTTTTTCTCAGCGTATTTGAATTGTTTATCGAATTTGCTGTTTTCGTGGTAGAGCTCTGCTGCAATTCCTTTACTGCGGAGTTCCTGCATTAATGCAAATGCTTTTTTGCTTTCAGCATCGCCTAAGTTGAAAAACAAAACCTTTGTACCTGTATGTACACCTGCAGGAAAGAGCTTTAATTCTTCCATTACATCGTAAATACGATCTACACCAAAGGAAATACCAACACCTGGAATATTAGGCACACCGAATAATCCTGTAAGATCATCGTAACGGCCGCCGCCGCCAATACTACCCATTTGTACATTGTTGGCCTTTACTTCGAAAATAACACCGGTATAATAGTTTAAGCCACGGGCTAAGGTGAAATCGAATTGCAGATTATTAATTGCCGATTGGCGATATACCGTTTCTATTTCTTCAATTCCTTTGGCGCCTGTTTCGTTACCGCCGATTAATTGTTTGATGGCTGCAAGTTTTTCTTCGTTGCTGCCGGTAATGTTGAGGTAGTTTTCAATAATGCTTATTTGGGCGACATTTAATCCACGTTGTGCCAGTTCTTCTTTTACTTTTTCAATGCCGATTTTATCGAGTTTATCGATGGCAATGGTAATATCAACCATCTTATCTGCACCACCACATATTTCGGCTAAGGCTGCCAATATTTTACGACTGTTGATTTTTATCTCTACACTTACACCCAGTTTATTAAATACAGTTGCATAGATATTACTCAGCTCAATTTCATTTAATAACGATTTACTGCCCACCACATCTGCATCACATTGGTAAAACTCACGGTAACGGCCTTTTTGCGGACGGTCGGCACGCCAAACAGGTTGTACCTGGTAGCGTTTGAAAGGCATTGTAAGCTGGTTATGATTCATTGCCACATAACGTGCAAACGGAATGGTGAGATCGTATTTTAAAGCACGCTCTGTAATACCACTGCTGTTTTTTCCGGCCAGTACTTTTTCAAAATCTTCTTTTATTTTTTGTTGTTTATCCGGATTGTCTAAGCCGTTATTGAGAATTTTAAAAATGAGTTTATCGCCTTCTTCGCCGTACTTACCCATCAAAGTGTCGAGGTTTTCCATGGCTGGCGTTTCCAACGGTTCAAATCCATATAATTCAAATACCGATTTAATGGTTGAAAAAATATAGGTGCGTTTACGCACAACTTCTGCTCCAAAATCTCTTGTGCCCTGCGGTAATGATACATTAACCTTCGCCATTGATATTTTTATAGTTTTTTGTTTGAAGTTTATTGTTTTCAAATCATAAATCCGAAATCATACATCAGCAATCAACTCAGTTCGTGCCCCGTATTTCTGTATGATTTTGTCACATGCCTGATCGATCATTTCATATACTTTATGATAACCATCTTCTTTTCCATACCAGGGGTCGGGTACATTCCTGTTTTGGCCGGGATGTAATTCGTTTAGCAGCAGATCAACTTTCGTTTCATTCCAGAGTTTTCCACTCATTTGTTTTACATCAATGTAATTACTGCTGTCCATTACATAAATAAAATCGTAGTTGAGAAAATCTTCTTTTACAAACTGACGAGCACGTTGTTTGCTGATGTCTACACCATTGAGCTTAGCCACTTTTGTACTTAAATGATGTGGAGGTTCGCCTGCATGCCATGCACCTGTGCCTGCACTTTCAACACTCCATTGCAAACCGGCTTTCCATGCTTTGTGTTGCAGTATACCTTCTGCTAAAGGGCTGCGGCAAATATTTCCCAAACAAACCATTAAAATACGCATGGCCGCAAAGATAATTGAGAGTTACAAGTTTCATCTTCTTATTTCGTATCGCTTACTCCTTACTTCGTTTGTGGATTTCTTTCAGCAACGCATCTTAATACCAAACAGTACAACAGCAAACTACTGTTATACAAACAAACGTTTCAACAATTGTCGGCCGACGAATATGTATGAGCTTTTGTTTTTCATGAAAAGTAAAAATCAAACGGCGCCACAGCTAAATGTGCATGCTGTTTATTGTTCACAACCAAACTGTAAAAACATGAAAAGCGAAGAAATTCTCAAAGCCGATGTATTAGACATTTTATTCGAAAACAGAAATAAAGCCTACGGTGCTTATTCTATTCGTAAAGCCTATCCGTCACATCTTAAAAAAGCAATGGCAACAATGCTGCTATTAGTAGGTGCAGGTTTTGTAATTGTGATGAGCCAATCAAAGAAAGCTGATGTTCGATTTACTGCAAGGGAAAAAATCACAGAAGTGGTTTTAGACCCCTACGTTGAACGTGAGAAGCCAAAAGAACAACCAAAGCCGCAAGAGCGAACAGTAGCAGAGAAACCTCCCACAAAAATTGATACAGATCCTGAAATAGTTCCCGATGACCAGGCGAAAAATTTACCGCCGGACAGAACTGATCCTGCAATTTACAATCCGGGACCAATAGACGATCCGGGAACTCCTGGTGGCGGAGATTATATACAGGCGAAGCAAGGCAATGAAACTGTAATTACTCCTGATAATACCAAAGAAAAACAACCGGAAGCGCCGCAAATTCTCGAAATATCTGAAATAGCGCCTGAGTTTCCTGGCGGTATGCAGGCATGGATCAGTTATTTACAAAAAATGCTTCGTGTGCCCGACGATCTGGAGGCTGGTGACCGTAAAACAGTACGTGTAAAGTTTGTAGTAAATGCCAATGGCGATGTTACCGATGCGGTAATTGTTGCAAGTGGAGGTAACCAATTCGATAGAGAAGTGTTGCGTGTTATCGGTCGTATGCCTAAGTGGAAACCGGGTAAACAAAACGGAAAAGCAGTAGCTGTATATTTTACACAACCGGTTACTTTTACCGCTCCCGAAGAGTAAAAATTGGTTAACTTGCCCGCTCCCTAAAAAGCTTACATGTCACTACAGGAAGACTTTAGAAAGAAAAATAAACCCGTTAACATAAAAGCATTATTCGATTTTGTGATGGGGCTCATTTATGCGGTTGTGGGAGCGGTGTTAGCTATTTCGAAATTTATTGGTCTGGAAATAACTTTTCCTCCACCGGATATTGTAACAGTTTTTGGTATTGGAGCTTTTCTATATGGCGCCTTCCGCATTTTCAGAGGCTTTAAAACATATAAAAACCCTTCTTAAGTATGGTTAAGCGGTTTGCAGCTTTTGTAAGTATTCTTTTTATTGGTTTTGTTTCCTGTAAAACAAAAAAGCCTCAGCCAACTGATACCGGCACTGCCGGAACAATTCATATTAGTGTGGATGAGGCTTTTAAACCTATCCTGGAAGAACAGATAAAGGTTTTCGAATCGGCCTATCCTAAAGCAAAGATCATTGCAGAATATAAGCCCGAAGCAGAATGCTGGAACGATTTGCTGAACGACAGTACCCGTATGGTGATTGTTACCAAAAAACTCACTACCCGGGAAGCCCGTTATTATTCCGATTCGCTGGGTTTGTATCCGAAAAGTGAATTACTGGCAAGGGATGCAGTTGCATTGGTAGTGAACAGAAATGCTGTTGATTCTGTTTTTACTAAAGAAGATGTGCAGCAACTGTTGCTCGGAACAAGTAAAAAGCCTTACAAATTGGTTTTTGATGGGGTGAAGGCAACCAGCTCCGTTCGTTATGCCATTGACAGTATTTTAAAAGGAAAGATGTTTAACACATCGGTAATAACTGCTGCAAAAAACAGCAGGGATGTAATTGAATATATTGCCGCAAACCCCGGCTATGTTGGTTTTGTTGGTGTAAGCTGGATAGGCAACCCCGAAGATGTTGATCAGTTGGAGATGTTGAAGAAAGTACGTATTGCCTGGCTGCCTTGCGATAGTTGCGATGAAGCAGGAACATTTACAAAACCCTGGCAGGAAGAAATTTTAACAAAACGTTATCCCTACTCACGTGAGATTTATTACGTCTTGAAAGAAAATCACGCAGGTTTGGGAAAAGCGTTTATAAATTTTATGAACAGCGACCGGGGCCAATTGATCTTTAGAAGAGGTTACCTGGTACCAGGCAGAAGAATTTATATAATGAGGGAAACCCAGTTGAAATTAGTAAAACCGGTAACCCAATAATTTTAATACTTTTACCAACCCTGAGCAAACAGATTACTTAAACCAAAGAAGAAAGAAAAAATGAAACGATCACTTAGTTTAGCATTTGTGGCAGTTGTATTTGTGCAGCAGTTGTTTGCGCAATCAGTCGATGAAGGCAAAAAGTTCATGTATTATGAACGTTTTAAGAGCGCAAAAGATGTTTTTGAAAAGCTCGTGGCGGCAAATCCCAAAAACGAAGAGTCAGCTTATTGGTTAGGTCAGGCATTTATTGGCCTGGAAGATGTGGCCAAAGCCAAACAAACCTATCAAACCGCATTAGCCGCTAATGCAACTTCTCCTTTGTTGATGGCTGGTATGGGACATGTGGAATTACTTGAAAACAAAGCAACCGATGCCCGCAATCATTTCGATATGGCAATTAACAACAGCAAATCGAAAGACAATGATGTATTGCATGCAGTTGGCCGTGCAAATGCTTATACAAAAGCAGGCGATGCAAACTACGGTATTACACATCTGCAAAAAATTCTCACTACTAAAAAATTCAACGATCCTTCGGTTTATGTAACCATTGGTGATGCTTATCGTAAACTCGTAGATGGTGGCAATGCTGTATTGGCATTTAAAAATGCATTATTGCTCAATCCTAAATATGCTGCTGCAAAGCACAAAGAAGGATTGATCTACGAAAGTCAAAAAAATAAAGATTACTACCTGCCGGCATACGAAGAAGCGGTAACAATGGATCCTGCATACGGCCCTGCTTTATATTCTTTATACTTCTACTGGTATTTCAGAGATGTTGCAAAAGCAGAAGATTATTTACATAAATACATCGCAGCTATCGATAGCGATCCACAAAACGATTACTATACAATCGATCTGAAATATGCTGCCGGTAAGTACAGCGAAGCAATTAGTTTGGCCGATGCATTGATTGCGAAAGTTGGTGCTAATGTAATTAAGCCACGTATCTACCGCTTAAAAGCTTATAGCTACTTCAAAAGCGGCGATCTGGCTAATGCAAAAGCAAATGTTGATGAGTTTTTCAAAAAGGCAAAGCCGGAAGATATTGTTCCTAAAGACTACGAACTTTTGGGTGATATTTTTGCAGGCACAGCAGGTAGCGAAGCACAGGCTTATGGCAACTACGAAAAAGCGATGGATGCAGACACCGTTCAGGACAACAAAGCTTCTTACCTGGATAAAGCGGTTGCTTTAGCAAGAAAGAAAAAAGATACAGTAGCAACTGCTGTTTGGATGAAAAAACAATTTGAAACCAAGAAGTCTCCAAACAATGTTGATATTTATAATCTTGGCAGAGCATATATGAATGCAGGTGCTATAGAATTTAAGTATTTCTACACAGCGGACAGCATTTTTAAACTTTATACAGATAAATATCCTGATCAGTATTTTGGATATTATTGGAGAGGCCGTGCTAACTGGAGCATTGATACCAGTATGACAAATGGCTTAGCAAACCCCCATTTTGAAAAGTTTATTGAATTAGCATTGCCTACATTAAAAACTAAGGATTCCGTAAACTCTGTAATACCTATTAAAACGGCTTATAAATACTTTATCGGTTATAATATTTTTACTAAAAAGGATTACAAAGTAGCCATAGAGTTTTGTGATAAAGTCCTTGCTATAGACCCAGCGGATAAAGAAGCAGCTGAATACAAGCGTCAGCTTACAGGCGGCAAATCACAAACAACGGGTAGCACCACAACAACAAAACCCGGTGGCGCAACATCGAATTCAGGAGCAGCGTCGGGTGGAGGCTCAGCTCCTAAAACCAAGTAGTTTCATTTCTTCTTCTATAAATCCCTTCGCAATATGTGAAGGGATTTTTTTTTATACAGGGAATTTCGATCACCCTGCCTTATTTTTGCGGCATTCAAAACCGTCTCTTAATGCATTGGCTTTTCTTTTTACAGTCCAGTCCTGCTTCTACAGTTGCTTCAGCTGTAAACGATTCCAGTAACTATTTCCCAATCGGCATACAAATTCTGTTTGCAATTGGCTTTGTGGCGCTTATGATGGCGCTTACACATTTGTTAGGCCCCAAACGCCCAACAGCACAGAAACTGGAAAACTTTGAAAGTGGTATCGAAATTCACGGTAATGCACGCCAGCCAATGGCCGTAAAGTACTTTCTGGTAGCAATTTTGTTTGTATTATTTGATGTGGAAGTGATCTTTTTCTATCCTTATGCTGTTAACTTCAGAGAGCTGGGATGGAGTGGCTTTATGGCGGTGTTGATGTTTGTCGGCTTTTTCCTTTGCGGCTTCTATTATATCATTAAAAAAGGAGCATTAAACTGGGAAGATTAATATGCTGATTTGAGAGTTTGAAAATGTGCTAATGTTAACGTGGAAGAATTTTCAAATTGTCAAATCAATAAATTTTCAAATTTACTATTATGGCACGTCCCGTACAATATAACGTAAACCCCAAACCTGCCGATTACAACGGACATATCAGCATGGTTGATATGCCCGAAGGTCATATGGGTGAGGGCTTTTTTGCAACAAAGCTGAGCGAAGTAGTTGGTTTGGCCCGTAAGAATTCGATCTGGCCTTTACCGTTTGCTACTTCCTGTTGCGGTATCGAATTTATGGCTACAGCTGCGGCGCATTACGATCTTGGTCGTTTTGGTTCGGAGCGTATGGCCTTTACACCACGCCAGTGCGATCTGATGATGGTAATGGGTACCATTTCGAAGAAAATGGCGCCTGTGGTAAAACAGGTTTACCTGCAAATGGCCGAACCCCGTTGGGTAATGGCGGTTGGTGCATGTGCAAGCAGCGGTGGTATTTTTGATACCTACAGTGTTCTGCAGGGCATCGACCAGGTGGTACCGGTTGATGTGTATGTGCCCGGCTGTCCTCCACGCCCCGAAGCAATTCTTGATGGATTGATGCGTGTACAGGATTTAGTAGGCCAGGAGAGTTTACGCCGCAGAAACAGCGATCATTACAAAGCATTATTGGAGAGTTACGGAATACAATAAACACAAATGAAGCAATTTGAGAATTTGAAAATGAGGTAGAGAACAGCGGCAGATAATTTTCAAATTTTCAAATCATCAAATTTTCAAATTGAGATGTCATTGACCAACGAACAGATTCAACTCAAATTGCAGGAGAAATTCGGGGAACAGGTGAGCAACTTTTCCGAACCTTTCGGTATGCTTACTTTCGAAGCACCAAAAGAACAAAACCTCAAAGTGCTTCAGTTTTTATACGATGACGAAGAACTGAAGTTCCGCTTTCTTACCGATCTGCAGGCGGTACATTATCCCAACGATAAAGGAAGAGAACTGGCAGTTGTGTATCACTTACACAACCTGGTGGATAATGTGCGTATCCGTTTTAAAGTATTTACCAATATCAATACACCCGATGTGTTTACCGCTACACAGTTGTTTGCAACTGCAAACTGGATGGAGCGTGAAACGTACGATTTTTTTGGGGTAAACTTTGTTGGTCATCCAAATCTTAAACGCATTTTAAATGTGGATGAAATGGATTATTTCCCGATGCGGAAAGAATTTCCATTGGAAGACCAGACAAGGATTGATAAGGATGATGAAATGTTTGGCAGAGGAGGAAGTATAAATTAGATAATTTGAAAATTTGAGAATTTGAAAATTGTATTTCCATTTTCAAATTTTCAAATTGAATCATTTTCAAATTGAATTTAACATGAGCGACGTTCAAAATATATTATTGCCCGAAGGTTCGATTGAGAAAAAGACAATCACCCTTAACGTTGGGCCTACGCATCCTGCAACACATGGTGTGTTTCAGAACATCATGGAAATGGATGGTGAGCGTGTAATGAGTGCTGAGTCAACAGTAGGATATATTCACCGTGCATTTGAAAAGTTAGCAGAGCGTCGTCCGCTGTACCAGATTACACCCATTACCGATCGTCTCAATTATTGCAGCAGCCCTATTAATAATATCGGCTGGCATCTTACCTGCGAAAAATTATTAGGCATTCAAACACCAAAGCGTGTTGATTACCTGCGTGTGATTTTAATGGAGCTTGCCCGTATTGCCGATCATCTTATCTGTAATTCTATTGTGGGTGTTGATACCGGTGCGTTCTCCGGCTTCGTTTACCTCATGGAATACCGTGAGTTGATCTATGAAATTTACGAAGAGATCTGTGGCAGCCGTTTAACAACAAACATTGGTCGAATTGGTGGTTTCGAAAGAAACTTTACACCAGTTGCATGGCAAAAGCTGAAAAAGTTTATTGCTGAATATCCGAAAGCATTAAAAGAGTTTGAAAACCTGTTTACACGTAACAGAATTTTTATGGATCGTACCATTGGTTGTGGTCCTATTTCTGCGGAGCGTGCATTGAACTATGGGTTTACTGGTCCGAACCTGCGTGCTGCCGGTGTAGATTATGATGTACGTGTACACTCACCATACTCTTCCTACGAAGATTTTGATTTCATTGTTCCTGTAGGTACAACAGGTGATACGTACGATCGCTATCTGGTGCGTAACGTAGAAATGTGGCAGAGCTTAAGCATTATTGAACAGGCAGTACAAAAAATTGAAAACATTAAAGGTGCTGATGCAGAAGTGTATCATGCCAATGTTCCGGAATATTATTTACCTGCAAAACAAGATGTGTACAGCAGCATGGAAGCACTCATCTGGCACTTTAAGATCATTATGGGTGAAATTGAAATGCCAAAAGGTGAATTGTACCACAGTGTAGAAGGTGCAAATGGCGAGTTGGGTTATTACTTCATCAGCGATGGTGGACGTACACCTTATCGTTTACATTTTCGCAGACCATGCTTTATTTACTACCAGGCTTACGAAGAACTGATTAAAGGAAGTATGTTGAGTGATGCGATTGTGGTGATGAGTAGTTTGAATTTGATTGCAGGAGAATTAGACGCATAGAAATTGATAATTGATTAATTGAAAATTGATAATGAAGTTTTCAGAAGAACAGTTGAAGAAGGTAGAAGAGATGATCTCTCACTATCCGGAAGGAAAGCAGAAGAGTGCATTGATTCCATTGTTGCATTATGCCCAACAACAGAATGGTGGTTGGTTAAGTGCAGAAGCAATGGATTATGTTGCGGAGTTGTTGAACATTACTTCTATTGAAGTATATGAAGTGGCTACTTTCTACAGCATGTATAATTTGCAACCTGTAGGTAAAACCATATTTGAAGTTTGCCAAACAGGTCCCTGTATGTTGAATGGCAGCGATAATATTATTGCTTATATCTATGAAAAATTAGGGATCAAACCCGGACAAACAACGCAAGATGGTTTGTTTACATTGAAGGCAGTAGAATGTTTGGGCGCATGTGGTTATGCACCCATGATGCAGTTAGGACCGGATTACCGTGAGCACCTGACCAAAGAAAAAATTGATGCACTGATTGCAGAAGGAAAAGCTAAAGCCAATTAAAATGAAGAAGAAAACAGCAATGTATATCGGCTTTTTGCTTACAACATCGGCAATGATTGTGATGGTTGTTTTTTTGATGGCAAAAGATAAAGTAACCATGCGTCCATTGTTATTTATTGGAGTAGGGTTGGCATTTGTCTCGCTCATTTTCAGAAATATCCTGCGCTTTAAACCCGATTGGTTTAAAGACAATGAAGAAAATAAATAAATAAACCTTTCATCCTTAAACCAAACAACATGAACGCAATTGTTCCATATCTCAATTTTAACGGTAATGCAGGCGAAGCACTTGCTTTTTACAGCAAGGCATTAAATGGTGCTGTTGAGTTTCAGCAAACCTTTGGTGAGTCGCCAATGGAAGTTCCTGCCGAAGCAAAAGACTTCATCATGCATGCAACTTTTCGTGCAGGAGATTTAACGTTCATGGTGTCGGATTGTATGCCTGGTCAGCCAGTAGCAGGTGGATCAAACCTGAGCTTATCAATTCATTTTACAGATCTTGACAGCATCAACAAAACCTTTGCTGCATTAAGTGAAGGCGGTACAGTTACAATGGAACTGCAGGATACATTCTGGGGCGCACGTTTCGGCATGTTGAATGATAAGTATGGTTTTCAATGGATGTTTAATTACGATTATCCGAAAGAAGGGTAGTGGTGAATAGGAATGTCAAACTCTGGATGATAAGAAGCACAACAGTAGAAGTGTGCGACGCCAATGCAGATGAACAGGGCTGTTGAGGTTGATTACAAAAAAAGAATTGCTTTAAGCTGCAAGCTAAAAGCTAAAAGCTGAAATAAATGGGTAGAAAATTATTATTAGAAAAGGCACATGTAGAAGGCATCAGGCATTACGATGTGTACCGCCGTGAAGGTGGTTACCGCAGCGTGGAAAAAGTATTGAAGACGATGAGCCCTGAAGCTGTAGTGGAAGAAGTAAAGAAAAGCGGCTTGCGTGGTCGTGGTGGTGCCGGTTTCCCTACGGGTATGAAATGGAGCTTTTTGGCAAAGCCTGAAGGAGTTCCCCGTTACCTTGTTGTAAATGCCGATGAGAGTGAGCCCGGTACTTTTAAGGATCGTTATCTCATGGAATTCATTCCGCATTTGTTGATCGAAGGAATGATTTGTGCATCGTATGCATTGGGCAGTAACACGTCTTACATCTATATCCGTGGCGAATACTGGTGGGTAAAAGAAATTTTGGAAGTGGCTGTGCAGGAAGCACGCAATGCAGGGTTCCTGGGTAAAAATATTTTAGGCAGTGGTTTCGATTGCGACATTTTTGTGCAGCCCGGTGCAGGTGCTTATATCTGTGGTGAAGAAACAGCGTTGATTGAAAGTCTGGAAGGTAAACGTGGTAATCCTCGAATCAAACCTCCTTTTCCTGCGGTAAAAGGTTTATGGGGTTGCCCAACTGTGGTGAACAATGTAGAGTCGATTGCTGCAGTAGTGCCGATTGTAAACGATGGTGGTGAAGAATATGCAAAGCTCGGCACAGGAAAATCTACAGGTACAAAATTGATTTCTGCATGCGGCAACATCAACAAGCCTGGCGTGTATGAAATTGAAATGAATATTTCGGTTGAAGAATTTATTTACAGCGATGAATATTGCGGTGGTATTGCTAATGGCAAAAAACTGAAAGCATGTATTCCCGGTGGTTCATCGGTTCCTATTCTTCCTGCAAATCTTTTGTTGAAAACAGCAAAAGGTGAAAGTCGGATGATGACGTATGAAAGTTTGAGTGATGGTGGTTTTGCAACAGGTACTATGATGGGTAGTGGTGGCTTTATTGTAATGGACGAAGACCAGTGCGTGGTAAAACATACCTACACCTTAGCCCGTTTTTACCGTCATGAAAGTTGCGGACAGTGTTCGCCTTGTCGTGAAGGAACAGGCTGGATGGAAAAGATTCTGTTGAAGATCGATCAGGGCAAAGGAAGCATGAGTGATATTGATCTGTTGTGGGATATTCAACGCAAGATCGAAGGAAATACCATTTGTCCGTTGGGCGATGCAGCAGCATGGCCGGTAGCAGCAGCCATCCGTCATTTCCGTGATGAGTTTGAATGGCATGTTACCAACCCAAGCGAAGCAGTGGTAAGAAATTATGGTTTGGCAAATTATGCGAAGCCATTGGAGGTGGCGACTCCGGCGTAATTTTTTCACGCAAAGGCGCTAAGTAAAAAAGACGCAAAGACAATGACCGAAAATGAAATTTCAAAAGTAGTTGTTGATTTGTGTTTCAGGATCCATAAACAATATGGTCCGGGATTGTTTGAAAGTGTTTATGAAGAGATATTTTGTTATGAGTTAGCGAAAACAGGCTTGCGTTTTAAACGACAACATCCTGTTCCATTAATTCATGAAGAAATAAAAATGGAAGTTGGTTTTAGAGCTGATGTAATAGTGGAAGATAAAGTGATTGTGGAACTGAAATCAATAGAAGCACTTGCAGATGTGCACTACAAACAAGTGCAGACGTATTTAAAACTATCAGGTTGTAAATTGGGATTGTTGATCAACTTCAATGTACCACTGATAAAGGATGGGATACACCGAATAGTAAATAACTTATAAACTTTGCGACTTAGCTCCTTTGCAGCTTTGCGTGAAAAAATGATAAAATGGCCGAAGAGAAAAAACTTTTTAAAGTAACCATCGACAACATCACCATTGATGTGGAGCCGGGAACAAGTATCCTCAATGCTGCACGACAAATTGGTGGCGATGTTACTCCGCCTGCAATGTGCTACTACAGCAAATTAAAGGATAGCGGTGGTAAGTGCCGTACCTGTTTGGTAGAAGTGGCAGCAGGTTCAACTGCCGATCCACGTCCTATGCCGAAGCTGGTAGCAAGCTGCCGTACCAACGTTATGGACGGCATGGTGGTAAAGAATATTACCAGCGATCGTGTAACAGATGCAAGAAATGGCGTGGTAGAATTTTTATTGATCAACCATCCGCTCGATTGCCCCATCTGCGACCAGGCCGGTGAATGTCATTTGCAGGATCTCAGCTACGAACATGGTAAAGGCGCAAGCCGTTACGAGTTCAAACGCAGAACTTTCGATAAGCACGAACTGGGTCCGTACATTCAACTGCACATGACTCGTTGCATTCTTTGCTACCGTTGTGTGTACACAGCCGATCAGGTGAGCAATGAACGTCGTCATGGTATTTTGAGTCGTGGAGATCATGCAGAGATTGCTACATACATTGAAAAGAGTTTAGATAATGATTTCATCGGTAACGTAATTGATGTTTGCCCGGTGGGAGCATTAACCGATAAAACTTTCCGCTTCAAAAACCGTGTATGGTTTACCAAGCCTGTAGATGCACATTGCAAATGCGATAAGTGCAGCGGCGAAGTTCAGTTGTGGATGCGTGGCGATGAAGTGTTACGTGTAACAGCACGCAAAGATGAGTGGGGCGAAGTAAAAGATACAACCAAAGGCGAACCCGGATGGATCTGCAATACCTGTCGTTTTGAACGTAAGAAAATCAGCGATTGGGTAATTGAAGGACCAACACAGGTAAACCGTCATTCAGTTATTTCGCAAGGCCATTATGTAGGCGTTAAGAAACCACACGAAACCATTGCGAAAGTTATGGGTGGAAGAGATCCGAAGTTACTCATGAACATTAAAGATGTAAGTGAAGTAAACCAGGTAGAGTTAAGTGAGTTGAAGGGACCGGCAACATCTGAATCATTTAAACAGTTGAAGAAAGGAAATTAATGGATATGATTTTATTAGCAGTCGATTGGGCACTGGTGCTGGAGAAAACCCTGTTTATCGGGTTTATCATCAGTATTTCATTGGTGGTAGCCATGTATGCAACATATGGCGAACGCAAAATTGCAGCTTTCATCCAGGATCGTCTCGGTCCTAACCGTGCAGGCCCTTTTGGTTTGCTGCAACCTTTAGCCGATGGTTTAAAGTTGTTCATGAAAGAAGAGATCATTCCTACTTCTTCCAACAAAGTATTATTTATTCTTGGCCCATCGTTGGCAATGATCACTGCCATGCTTACAAGCGCAGTAATTCCGTGGGGCGATAAAGTTGAACTGTTTGGCCGTACAATATCTCTGCAAATTGCTGATGTAAACATTGGGATTCTGTACGTGTTCGGCATTTTAAGTTTAGGTGTGTATGGTATTATGATTGGTGCATGGGCAAGTAACAACAAGTTCTCCTTGATGGGTGGCTTGCGTGCAGCATCACAAATTATTTCGTACGAACTGGCAATGGGTATTTCGCTCATCGCTTTGTTAATGATCACCGGTTCATTAAGCCTCGGCGAAATGGTGAAGCAACAACAGGAAGGTTTGTGGAATGTAATAGTGCAGCCACTTGGTTTCTTCATTTTCTTAGTGTGTGCGTTTGCAGAATGTAACCGTACGCCATTCGATTTGGCTGAGGCAGAAAACGAATTGATTGGTGGTTATCATGCAGAGTTCTCCAGTATGAAGCTTGGTTTTTATCTCTTTGCTGAATACATTAATATGTTCATCAGCAGTGCGGTGATGGCTACTTTGTATTTCGGTGGTTACGATATTATTCCGTTTTACGATGAAAGTGCATGGGGCTTTTCAACCAATATCATGGCTTTGTTAGGCGCAGCAGCACTCTTTGTAAAAATATTGTTCTTCATTTTTCTTTTTATGTGGGTACGTTGGACCATTCCACGTTTCCGTTACGATCAGTTGATGAACCTTGGCTGGAAAGGATTGATTCCCTTGTCACTGTTCAATATGATTGTAACAGCAGCAGTGATTTTGTTTTTGAAGAAATGATAAGATGAGTGATGAATGATAAATGATGAGTGAAAGAGGCGGAGTGATTATCCCCTCCTTGGAGGGGGTGGCAGAGAGTTACACAGAAAGAATGATTGAAGGGGTGGGTCATTCGACTCAGCTCAGGATGAATAGAATTGTCGAAGTACAAGTGTGCGACGCAACAAAAGGTGAAGAAAGATTGGAAGTTGACACCAAAAAATACATTTGCAAACTTTTTTAATAAACGTTGATGCAATTAACAAACAGAGCGAAACCGGTAGACCGTAAACCATTAAGCATTGCGGAAAAGATTTATCTGCCTGCAGTGTTGAAAGGTATGGGTATTACATTTTCGCACATTTTTAAAAAGAAGGTAACAATCAATTACCCCGAAGAAACACGACCGTTCAGTCCTGTGTTTCGTGGGTTGCATATTCTTAACCGTGATGAAGAAGGCAGAGAGAATTGTACTGCTTGCGGTTTGTGTGCAGTGGCTTGTCCGGCAGAAGCAATTACAATGGATGCTGCAGAACGCTTACCCGGCGAAGAAAATCTGTATCGTGAAGAAAAATATGCAGCCAAGTACGAGATCAATATGCTGCGTTGCATTTTCTGTGGTTTGTGCGAAGAGGCTTGTCCGAAAGATGCGATCTATTTAACGGAAACATTTGCGCCTGCTAACTACAGCCGTAAAAGTTTTGTATATGGTAAAGACAACCTGGTTATTCCTCATCCAAAAGAAAACCCGGAAGCATTTGCCAAAGCGAAAGGATTAATTGACGAACGAAAGGCAAAAGCCAATCAAGCGAAGTAAAAAACAAGAAGCACGAACGACGGAGTACAAACAGCGTACTTCCAACTTCGTACCTCGTACTTAAAAAGTTTATGGATATTACTCAAATTCTATTCTGGTTCCTGTCGATTCTTGCAGTGTTTGGAGCCTTAATGATGGTTACAAGCAAGAACCCGGTGTACAGTGTGCTGTGGTTAATTGTGGTGTTCTTTGCTATTTCCGGTCATTATATTTTATTGAATGCACAGTTTCTTGCAGTGGTAAACATTATTGTGTATGCCGGTGCCATTATGGTATTGTTCCTGTTTGTGATCATGTTGATGAACTTGAATGCAGAAACGGAGCCGCAGAAAAACAAATGGCTCAAAATAGCAGGTGTAATTGCAGGCGGAAGTTTAATGCTGGTGTTTATTGCAGCATTGCGTCATAGCAACGAATTGATAAAAACACAGGTGAGTATGGGGGGAGAAGCAGGACTGATTAAAACATTGGGCAAAACATTATTTACCGATTACGTATTGCCTTTTGAAATAAGCAGTGTGTTGTTCTTGAGTGCAATGGTTGGTGCCGTGGTAATAGGAAAGAAGGGAGATTAAATTTTCAAATTAAATTATGCCGATTAATTATTATATCTATTTAGCAGTTGCCTTATTCAGCATTGGTGTGGCAGGTGTGTTAACACGCCGCAATGCTATCATTATTTTCATGTGTGTGGAACTGATGTTGAATGCGGTGAACCTGTTGCTGGTTGCATTTTCAAAAATGCATGCACAAACTGCATTAGCAGCAAACCCTTCAGCAATTACAGGTGTGGAAGCGCAATTGTTTGTGTTCTTTATTATGGTGGTGGCTGCAGCAGAGGTAAGTGTGGGTTTAGCCATTATTGTAATGATGTACCGTAACATTCATAGTGTGGATGTAAACTTTTTGAACAGACTTAAACATTAAAGCAGCAAGTACGAAGTACGAGGTACGATCTACGATTGCGTACTTCGTACTTCGTAACTCGTACTTAAAGTATTATGAATAGTATTATCGACTTGGTTTATTTGGTTCCGTTGTTTCCGTTGATCGGCTTTCTCATCAATGGCTTAGGAAGAAATTATCTCAGCAAATCGCTCAGCGGAATTATCGGCAGTACCGTTATTCTTGCTTCGTTTATTGTGAGTGTACTCATCTTTAACGAAACAAGAGCCGAAGCATTTACTGCAACTACTGTAAACCTGTTTGAGTTTATTAATGTTGCCGGACTGAATATTCCTTTTGCTTTCCAGGTAGATCAATTATCGGCTTTGTTTCTGCTGGTAATTACCGGTGTTGGTTTTTTAATTCACTTGTATTCTACTTCTTACATGCACGAAGAAGCAAGTCATCATTTTGCACGCTACTTCGCTTACCTGAATCTTTTCGTCTTCAGCATGTTGTTATTGGTGTTAGGTGCTAACTACCTCATCATGTTCATCGGTTGGGAAGGTGTAGGTCTTTGTTCTTACTTATTGATTGGTTACTGGTTTAAGAACACAGAATACGGTAATGCAGCCCGCAAGGCTTTTGTAATGAACCGCATTGGTGATCTTGGTTTCTTACTCGGTTTATTCTTCATTATTCAACAGTTTGGGTCATTAACATACAGTGAAGTGTTTCCGCAAGCTGCAGGTATGTTTAAAGGCGACAGTATTCTTGTTGTAATTACATTGTTATTGTTTGTTGGTGCAACAGGTAAGAGTGCACAAATTCCATTGTACACCTGGTTGCCCGATGCGATGGCCGGTCCAACACCTGTATCTGCACTCATCCACGCTGCAACAATGGTTACCGCAGGTATCTACATGATTGCACGCAGCAACATCTTATACACGCTTGCCCCTGCAACACAGGTGGTGGTAGCAGTAGTTGGTTTGGCAACAGCAATTCTTGCTGCAACCATTGCTATCAAACAAAACGATATTAAGAAAGTACTGGCTTACTCAACGGTTAGTCAGCTCGGTTATATGTTCCTTGGCTTGGGCGTTGGTGCATACACAGGTGCTGTGTTTCATGTAATGACACATGCATTCTTTAAAGCCCTGTTGTTCCTTGGTGCAGGTTCTGTTATTCATGCCATGCATCACGAGCAGGATATTCGTAAAATGGGTGGACTGGCAAAAAAACTTCCTATAACAAGATGGACTTTTTGGGTTGGTTGTATCGCCATTGCAGGTATTCCTCCGTTCAGCGGCTTTTTCTCAAAAGATGAAATTCTTGTACATGCATTTGCTGCCAATCCTGTTTTCTACATCATTGGTTTAGCAGGCGCATTGATGACTGCTTTCTATATGTTCCGTTTATATGCAATGACGTTTAAAGGAACGTTCCGTGGCACACACGAACAGGAACATCACCTGCACGAAAGTCCCTGGCAAATGACAGTGCCTTTGATCATCTTAGCATTTCTTGCTGTAGTTGCGGGCTTTGTTGGTATTCCGGAATTGTTTGCTGCAGACGCACATAAACTTGAACATTATTTAGCACCGGTGTTCAAAGCATCAACCGATGCTGTAGAGGCACATCATTTAGAACATAAGACTGAATATATTTTACTGGCAGTAAGCTTAACACTGATTGCTTCTGCCATCATCTTTGCGTTGAAGCGTTTCAGCAAGAATCCTGAGACAGGCGAACTCGAAGGTTTTGGAAAAGTATTGGCAAACAAATGGTATGTAGATGAGTTATATCACAATATCATTACCAAACCGCTTAATAGTTTAGGTGTGTTCTTTAATCGTTTTGTAGAAAAGAGTGGTATCGATGGCCTTGTAAACGGAGTAGGAAAAGGCGTACAGTGGAGTGGCCGCCAGTTGCGTTTGTTACAAAGCGGACAGGTTGGTTCTTATGTATTGTGGATGGTGATCGGCATTCTGCTCTTATTCGTTATCACAATTAAATTCCTTTAATTAACCAGGCATAGCTGTATTATGATTGCATTATTGATGATATTGGTTCCGTTGATTGGTGGTTTGGTTGCTTTCTTTTTAAAAGAAGAGAAGCAGGCGAAAACATGGAGTTTGCTCGTATCGCTTATTTCTCTTGCCGCCATCACGTATAGTCTTGTTAGCAACAACGAAGAAGGCAGAACATTTACTGCGGAATGGTTACCACAACTGGGAGCAAGCTTTGCATTAAAGATGGATGGCGCCAGCACATTACTTTGTTTACTCGGTGCACTTTCTTATCCTGTTATTTTTGCCTCTACCTGGAAATCAACTTATTCATCGCCCAATATTTTTTATGGGTTGATGTTGTTGGCGCAGGCAGGTATACTCGGTGTGTTTTTAGCAGCCGATGGGTTGTTGTTCTATTTCTTCTGGGAGCTTGCATTGATTCCGGTGTATTTCCTCTGCAGCAAATGGGGCGGCGAAAAACGCATTGCAGTTACATTTAAATTCTTCATCTATACATTCATCGGTTCGTTGCTGATGCTGGTTGGTTTGCTGTACATGTACTTCCAAACTGCCGATGCATCGTTTGCAATGGAATCATTGTATGCAGTGAAATTATCCGGCGATCAGCAAACATGGTTGTTCTGGCTATTCTTTATTGCATTCGCCATTAAGATGCCCGTGTTTCCATTTCATACCTGGCAGCCCGATGCATATGAGCAATCACCAACTGCAGTAACAATGGTGTTAAGTGCATTGATGGTGAAGATGGGTTTGTTTGCAGTGGTTCGTTGGTTATTGCCTTTGTTCCCCGATGCTGCTGTGGAGTTCGATAATGTAGTGATTGGTTTAAGTGTAATCGGTATGGTGTACGCAAGTATCATTGCTATGCAGCAGGATGATCTGAAACGTTTAATTGCTTACTCATCTATTGCACATATTGGTTTAATGAGTGCGGCTTTGTTTGTAAACAACGAAAGTGGTTTGCAGGGAGCCATCATTCAGTTCTTCAGCCATGGTGTAAACGTATTGGGTATGTGGATCGTGGTTGAACTGATCGAACGGAAATTCGGTACACGTAAAATGAGTGAGTTGGGTGGTCTTGCACAAAAAGCTCCGGCATTAACCATCTTACTGGTAATTGTTGCGTTGGCAAACGTGGCATTGCCGCTTACCAATGCGTTCATTGGTGAGTTCCTCATGTTCAACGGTCTGTTCAAATTCAATGCATGGTATGCAGCTGTTGGTGGTTTAAGCATCATCCTCAGTGCTATTTACACATTGCGTATGATCCAGAAAGTATTTTACGGTAACGAGAATGCATTAACTGCAAACAATACAGACATCAGCTTTATTGAAAAAGCAGCGTTGGCTGTAATTGTTGTGGCCATTTTTGTAATGGGTGTGTATCCTTCACCTGTTTTCAATTTAACCAAGGATACAGCAAGTTTTATACTGGGAATCTTTAAATAAACTTTTAACGAAGAACGATGAACCTGATTTTACTTTCGGCGATTTGGGGTATTGTGATGATGTTCAGTGGTTTGTTCCTGAACAGCAAATCGGCGGCTAAAACCGTTGCCCTTGTGGGTGCGGTGGCATTACTGATCGGAAACATATTTGATCTCAGTGGAAAAATGATCATCAACAGCGACTTTAAAGGTATGCTGCAGTATGAGCGTTTTGGATTGCTGTTTCTTACGGTGTTGATACTGGCCTTGATCATTTATATTTTACTCAGCGGTAAAGATGTGGAAGCAGTTGGTAAACATCCGTTCGAATATTTTGCGCTCATCTTTTTTGTAATGAGTGGTGCAGGACTCGTTGCTTTATTCAACAACCTGCTGATTCTTTTCATCGGCATCGAAATCGTTTCTATTCCATTATATATTTTAACCGGTGCAGATAAACGAAATCTGAAAGGGAATGAAGCGGCGTTGAAATACTTCCTCATGGGATCTTTTTCAACGGGTATTCTGTTGATGGGTATTGCATTTTTGTATGGTGCTGCCGGCTCGTTCCAGGTAGAACGTTTGGCAATGATCACATCCGAAGATTTTACAGCATTTACAACTATTGGTATTGTAATGGTTATGGTGGCATTGGCATTTAAAGTTTCTGCTGCACCTTTTCATTTCTGGACTCCCGATGTGTACGATGGTGCGCCAACGGTATTTACATCGTTTATGGCAACCATTGTAAAAGCTGCCATCTTTATTGGATTTTTAAATCTCTTCATCAACGCATTTGCAGGCAAATCCGATTCGTGGAAACTCACAGTTGCGATCATTACTGCACTTACATTGTTTATCGGCAATATCACCGCCGTATATCAGCAAAGCGTAAAACGTATGCTGGCTTACTCAAGTATTGCGCAGGCTGGCTTTATGTTGTTTGCAGTATTTGCCGTAAACGATTTGTCGAAGCAAGGCCTCTTGCTTTACGCCGCAGCCTATTGCTTTGCAACCATCGGCATTTTTGCTGTGTTGGTAAAAATGAAAGATTATACATTCGAAGGATTTAATGGGTTGGCTAAAAAACAACCATTGGTTGCGTTTGTATTAACTGTTTGTTTCTTATCACTGGCGGGTATTCCGTTAACAGCAGGTTTCTTCGCAAAGTATTTTGTACTGGCTGCTGCCGTTAAAACAGGTACTTACCTGTGGTTGGTGATCTTTGCAGTGGTAATGGCGGCAGTGAGTGTGTATTACTATTTCCGTGTTATCCAAGCCATGTATTTTAAAGAAGGCGAAACACAGGAGTTGGAACTTGCAACTCCTTTTAAAGCCCTGCTGGTGCTTGTAGCTGCAGTTATTATTGTGCTTGGGGTTTATCCTTCGCTGTTATTAGACATGTTGATCTTTTTTTAAGATCTTTTAATAAAACAGATACGCAAAGCCCCCGTTTTAAAGGGGGGCTTTGCCGTTTATAGAAACAGCTTGCAATTCGGCGGAGCTTTCTTAATTTCGGGAAGAATAAAAAGGCTGGTTGCCGCTTTATTTCAAATGCGCATATGACATTCTCCGACATCTTATCATTAGCCTGGCGAACCATTCGTTCCAACAAATTACGTACGGGCATTACTGTGTCCATTATTGCGTTTGGTATTATGGCATTGATTGGAATTATTACAGCTATTGAAGCAATGAACCAGAGTTTGTACGAGAACTTCTCTATTCTCGGCGCCAATTCCTTCAGCTTACGTTATAAAGAACGGAATATTCGTTTTGGTGGCGGCCCTCGTAGCGATTTAACCCGAACTAAAAAAGGCGGAACAAAGCAACGCAGTTCCAATCTTGATCGCTTTATTACGTTTGATGAAGCACGAAGGTTTAAAGAACAATTTACTTTTCCTGCAACTGTAAGTATTTCGAAATTTGCAAGCGGCAACGCAACGGTTTTCTTCGAAGAGCAAAAAACAAATCCGAATGTGCGTGTTATTGGTGGCGATGAAAATTATTTATTGAACAGTGGTTATACATTAGAGCAGGGGCGTGATTTTAATAAGCTTGATGTTGAAAGTGGCCGCAATGTGGTTATACTTGGCAGCGATCTTGTGCGCAAACTGTTCAAAGGAAAATCAGCTTATGCTATTGGTAAAATCATTCGCATCGGTTCTAACCGTTATCGTGTTATTGGAGTATTGAAAGCCAGAGGCGCCAGCTCGTTTCTTTCGCTTGATAATATTGGGTTAATTACCTACAACAATGTGCGTCGTGTATTCAGCGGCAGCGGCAGTTACAACATCACCATACGTGCAAACGATTTTGCGCAGATGGATGCTGCTGTAGGAGAAGCTACCGGAGTCTTCAGGCAGGCAAGAAGATTGCCTGTTAAAGAAGCCGATAATTTTTATGTAGACAGAAGTGACAGCATTGTTGAATCGTTGAAAAAAACGCTGGGCTTTGTACAAATTGCAGCTATTGTTATCGGGGCTATTACATTGTTAGGCGCAGCAATTGGTTTAACCAATATTATGTTGGTGGCCGTTAGCGAACGTACAAGAGAAATTGGTCTGGCAAAATCTATCGGTGCAAAAAGTTCAAATATCCGTAAGCAGTTTTTATGGGAAAGTATTCTCATAAGTTTACTTGGTGCTGTTATTGGGATTATCCTCGGCATACTCGTAGGTAATCTTGCAGCGATCTTCTTCAAAACCGGTTTTGTTGTTCCCTGGCTTTGGGCTGCAATAGGTGTGGCTATCTGTTTTGGTACAGGTCTGGCTGCTGGTTTATACCCTGCAAGAAAAGCATCTAAGCTCGATCCGATCACTGCTTTACGCTATGAATAAAAGCAAAGTCCTGTAGTTTTTATTTCTTACCACTCATCATACATGCTTTACCGATGGTGAAAGTGTACTTCCCGTTCTCACCGGATTTTATTCCGCATGTGTAAACGGTAAAATATCTTTGTTCTTCCTTTTAAAGGAAAATACTCCAATGTAGAACGTACATCTTTTCGATTTTAGCGTAACTGCTTCTTCAGTCATCTCCCGTAAGTTTTTAACAAGGTGCACCTACTTACTAACAATGCTCCTGCATAGCTGTACAACGCTGTAAATCCTGCTTAACAACAATTATTTTTCATTATTAAACCATTAATCAATCATGGACATTGCATCCTTATTTTTCGCCTATTGGTGGGTGTTAGTATTATTCTTTTCACTCATCTTCTACAAATTTGTATTACGTGTTTTCTTCGGTATGGTCATTGTACCCGAAGATAAAATTGGTCTTGTAACTAAAAAGTTTGTGCTTATTGGTGCAAACCGTGAGCTGCCCGACGGTCGTATTATTGCAACGAAAGGCGAGGCCGGTTTCCAGGCAAAAACATTAGCACCCGGTTTGTACTGGTTTATGTGGCCCTGGCAATACGGAGTAGATATGATTCCGTTTACGGTTGTACCCGAAGGTAAAATTGCACTCGTATTAAGTAAAGACGGTACAGAAATTCCAACAGGTCATATTCTTGCCCGCAAGGTAGATTGTGATAATTTTCAGGATGCTCATGCATTTCTGGATAATGGCGGACAACGTGGTAGACAAACAGCGTTTATCACTGCAGGTTCGTATCGTATCAACCGTCATTTGTTTGATGTAAGTGTGGTTGACCAGGTAACCATCAACGAAAACATGGTAGGCATAGTAACTGCACTGGATGGTGAACCTATTCCTATCGGTTCCATTGCGGGTAAGTTTGTTGAAGGACATAACAACTTTCAGAATTTCGACTCATTTCTTACAAACGGAGGTAATCGTGGTTTGCAGCCGCAGGTAATACTTGCAGGTTCGTATTACATCAACCCGTGGGCATTGCAGATAGAAGAAACGCCAATGACGGATATTCCGATCGGTCATGTAGGCGTGGTGATCTCCTATATTGGTGAAGTTGGTAAAGACTTAACCGGCGATACATTCAAGCATGGTAACATTGTTGAAAAAGGTTATCGTGGTGTGTGGATGGAGCCTTTAGGTCCGGGTAAATATCCCGTTAACAAGTACACCACAAAAGTTGAGCTGGTGCCAACAACCAACCTTGTATTGAACTGGGCAAATGCAAGAAGTGAAGCGCACTCATTAGATAAAAATCTATCAACAATTACAGTGCGTTCGAAAGACGGTTTCCCTTTTAATCTTGACGTGGCTCAGATCATCCACATTCCTGCAACAGAAGCGCCAAAAGTAATTGCACGATTCGGCAGTATGAACAACCTTGTAAGCCAGGTACTGGAACCAACCATTGGTAACTACTTCCGTAACAGTGCACAGGATAGCGATGTGATCTCTTTTTTAAGTACCCGTAAAGAGCGCCAGAATGCTGCTAAAGAGCATATCAAAGAAGTGCTGGAAGAATACAATGTTAATGCGGTTGATACATTGATTGGCGATATCGTTCCTCCTGAAGCGTTGATGAAAACATTAACCGATCGTAAAATAGCACAGGAAGAAGAGAAGACTTATGAAACACAACGTATGGCACAGGAAAAACGCCAGGGTGTAGAAAAAGAAACGGCTATTGCTGATATGCAGAAGGAGATCGTAAAAGCACAACAAAGTGTAGAGATTGCTCAACGCACTGCAGATGCAACTGTAAAGAAAGCAGAAGGTGATGCTACCAGTTTAAAGTTGAACGTAAACGCAGAAGCAGAAGCAACCAAGATGCGTGCAAATGCAGACTCTGAAGCAATTAAGATGAAAGCTGCTGCACAGGCCGAATCTACAAAACTGAATGCTGCTGCTGATGCGGAACGTATTTCTAAAACAGGTTTGGCCGAAGCGGAAAAGATCATGGCTATTGGTAAATCAACTGCAGAAGCATACGAATTGCAGGTGAAAGCAATGGGTGGCGATAACTTTACCCGTTACAAGATCACCGAAGAGATCAGCAAAGGTCAAATCAAAATTATACCCGATGTATTAATTGGCGGTAACAACGGATCTGATGGTCCTATTAGCGGATTGCTTGGTTTGAAGCTGATGGAAATGATGGACGCAGATAAAAAGAAAGATCTGAATAAAGAAAATTAATCACATCAACGAAAAGCGAAAAAAAGCAGCCTTAATTAAGGCTGCTTTTTTTTAAGAAACCTGTAAGACGGACAACCGCTTCTTCTGTTTAACTTGTCAATATGTTTTATGGCAACCACTAACAACAACCTGATGAACGGCACAAAATTTTTTCAAATAAGATCAATGCTGTTGATCCTGGCAACAAACTTCTTTTTTATGGCACATGCTAAAGATGTTGAAGCGAAGAGCAAGATTAATTTTCTTTTTGTTGAGTGGAGAGATAAAGAAAACCTGCTTTTATTCGGACACTTTATTGATCAATCAAAAAAAGTTGTTGAAATAAGAAGTTCTCCTGAGGAGCTAAACGACTTACAATTGCAAAAATGGTTGAAAGGGGATAATGCAGTTTTATTGTTTCATTGCATGTGGGGGCAACAGTCCTTCTTTCATAAGGTTAAGTATCTAAAAACATTCAACGAAATATTTAGCCCATCAGCCGGTAAAAACTATACAGTTATTTCTTTTCTATGGCATGCAGGCGGACTTAATTACAAACAAAATTGGGAGCAATCATTTACAAAAGGCAGTAAACTTGCATCAGTTGTACAAAAGATTAATCATTATTACGCAGGTAATACATCTGTTCTTTGTCATTCAATGGGCGCCCGTTTTTTTGAAGGAGTTTTAGCAGGCAACATTGCCGGGCCGAAATTTCGGGAAGTGATCTTGTTTTCTTCTGACATAAGCGCCAACACAACAGATCCGGACTTTGTTACTATTACCAAATCAGCAAAACAAGTTTGTGTATTTAAACATCAAAAAGACAAGATGTTACTTTTTTCTTCACTGATACATGGCAATAAGCGAATAGGAAGAACGGGACTGGAGGCAAAACAAGATGGCATCACTGTTTATGATATGACCGATCATATTCATGGGTTTCAAAATCATGCGCACATTAACCGGCGTTGGGTGAAAGAACAATTACTACAGCGGTTTCAATAAATAAGCCTAAATAAAAAGCCCCCAATACATCGGGGGCTTTTTATTTATTGGAAGAGCTTGTTATTTATTCTCCAGTATTTCAGTAATACGATCGCTCAAATCCTGCAGGTGCAGTTTCGTCATTGCATCTGTTGTTAAAGGAAGAGCTGTTTTAATATCGTTACGCAGAGTGCGTAATGTTCCTTTTAGAATAGAGTACACATCTGTATTTTTTACGTTTACAGATGGTGTTATCTGGAACGTAATTGTAAGACCACCGGTATTAGCAGCAGGTGCTCCCGGCAGCAACGAAATAATACGTTCAACAAACATCTTCTGCAAATTGCGGCGATAGATATCTGATGCTTTACGTGTATACACTTCGCTGAAGATAGAGCGACGCAGATCGTCCATTAATTCAGTTGCTTTGTAAGCGTTGTTACCAAGTGCAGCTTCACCTGCAAATAACTTGCTCATTGTGGAGACAGCTACCAAACGGTTAATGATAGCTTCCTGTCTGTTACCAATGATCTCTTGTGGATTAATTCCTGTACGTCCGAAGATGTCGTTATTGATTAACCAAGTTGGTGTAGTAAACAATTGGTTACTTAAGAAAGTAACAGCTTCTTTTTGTTTTGCTTTCGAAACAAACTCGTAAACAGGACCTTCCTGTTCAACCATTTTGGGTGTTTCGTAGATGCCACCAACCCATTTTGCAACATGACCCATATAACGGCCAAACTGCGATTGTACCTGGTTGTACATTTCATCTAAACCATCGTAACCTTCGTTGGGTTGTTTGGTCCAGTTGATGAGGTTCGGTACAATACGTTGAAGGTTTTTAATACCGTAAGCACTTGCTTTCATTGCATCATTACCTAAATCTTCGTTTTGCGAACGAGGATCGTCAGGATTTGTTTCTGTACCAAACCATAAACGTTTATTCTTTAAACGTTCTGTGGTGAGCTTTTGCAATACCGGAACTTCTGCTTCTGCAGTTTTGTATTCAGGCATCCAGCGGTAACCCCACTCAATGGCCCATTTGTCGTAATCGCCAATGCGAGGGAACAAACCAGAACGTGCAATATTATCTTCCGGTTGTGCTACATAGTTAAAGCGGGCATAATCCATAATAGAAGGTGTGTGGCCATTTGCTTCAACCCATGCTTTGTTGCGCAAACTGTCAACAGGTACTGTTGAAGATGAGCCATAGTTATGACGAAGACCAAGTGTGTGGCCTACTTCGTGTGATGATACAAAACGAATCAATTCGCCCATTAACGCATCATCAAATACCATTGTACGTGAACCCGGATCAACAGCAGCTGTTTGAATAAAATACCAGTTGCGGAGCAAGCTCATTACGTTATGATACCAGTTGATGTGGCTTTCCAGAATTTGTCCGCTGCGTGGATCGTGCACATTCGGACCGCTTGCATTTGCAACCTCACTTGGTTTATAAACAATAGCACTAAAGCGTGCGTCTTCTAAACTCCATGTGCTGTCTTCTTTAGCAGTAGGAGCAATTTTTCCGATGATTGCATTTTTAAAACCGGCTTTTTCGAAAGCAGCCTGCCAATCGTTTACACCTTGTACTAAATAAGGAACCCATTTTTTTGGAGTAGCAGGATCGATGTAATAGATGATCGGATTCTTAGGTTCTACTAATTCTCCCCGGAGATATTTTTCTACATCTTCTTCCTTTGGCTCAAGTTTCCAACGTACAGCCATTTGAATTTCCTTAATGCCTTGCGGGTTTGCATCAAAATCTGTTACACGACGGGTGAAGAAGCCAACACGTGGATCGAAGTATCTTGCTTTTGCAGGTGTTTTTGGCAACAGTAACATTGAGCTGTTTAGCTCTAACGTAAATGTGCTTGCACGGTTACCACCTCCAAAACCACCTTGTGCTGTTGCAGGCGATGCCGTACGGCCATATGTTTTTACAGTTTTGATTTCAATATTAACAGGGTACGATTTAACTGTTTGTGTGTACGATTTGTCGGCCTGGATCATGCCTAACTGAAGACTGCTTTTTGAACCGGTGTTGAAAAACAGCACATCATTATCTCCTGCAATAAAATCGGTCATTTCAATTACAGTAAAACGTGTATTGGTAACAGAATCTCTGTTGAAAGCTTTTACATCGAAGGCCTGCATAATAGGTTGTGTGTTTGAGTTAACAACCGATTTGTACATGCCGTTTTCATCTGTACCACGTTGGTCGAAGGAGACACGTTTTAAAAAGATCTTGTTGTTCGGACCTCTTTCAAAACGGATTACGTTATTGTTAACAATATCACCTGCATAACCGGAAAAACCATTGCTTAAACCGGCAGCAGATTTTGAAATCCGGGTAACCACAAGAATGTCTCTGTTCAGCAAAGAGTCGGGCAATTCAAAGAAGTACTTATCATCAAGAAAATGTACTTTAAAAAGACCTTCATCAGTTTTTGCTTTGTCTGTAATTACGTCTTTATAAGGTCGGGGTGCGGTGCGAGGGCCTTGTGCAGCGCCTGGCGTACCTGCAGGAGATTGTGTTGGAGCGCCTCCTGTAACCGGAGCCCCCGGGCGGTTTTGGGCAACTACGGTAGTTAAGCTACCTGCAAGCAGCAGGGATAACAGCATACTTTTTTTCTTCATACTTTGTTGGGATTTAAAATCGGTTGAAGATAATGGTTAAACAATGAAACAAATCGGGCACAAAAACGAGTGGAAACAGGAACTGACAAGCGGCGAAAAATGATAAACGGCTGCAAACGATTGTTGTAACTACTCAAAAAATTAAAATGAACGGAAGTTGCAGAAAATAAATATTTCCCTAACTTGTGCCACCCTGTTAAGGGGAATTGGTTTGATTTTTTGAAAAAGAAATTTCATAGAATTGTACCACTATTTAAGATTAAAACTTACTTAATTAAAAACCAAAAAATCAATTGTCATGGCTGAAACAAAACCAACGGCAGCAAAAGCCGCTACTTCAGGGCAAGCAAAGCAGAGCACAAACGTTATTTCATGGATTGCACCAATTGTGTGTATCCTTGCCGGTTACTCTATCTGGCGTTTTATTTTAGGTAACCCAAGTGGTTTTGAAGAACCGGCAACAGAAGGTTGGTTCTGGCCTAAGCATCACAAACCAAAAGGAGCCCTCAGTGCAATTTACGAAGGTGGTATCATTGTACCTTTCCTTATTGGCTTATTCCTCATGGTAATCGTGTTCTCTATTGAGCGTTTCCTCACTATCACAAAAGCAATGGGTGCTGGTAGTGCAACCGATTTTATCCGCAAGGTTCAATATCACCTCGCTAACAAAAATATCGATGCAGCTTTAGCTGAGTGCGACAAACAAAAAGGTTCTGTTGCAAACGTTATGAAAGCAGGTTTGAAAAAATATCGTGAAATGACAACTGCAGAAGGTGTTGATCACGATCAGAAAGTAGGTGCGATTCAGAAAGAAGTTGAAGAAGCTACAGCTTTGGAACTTCCAATGCTTTCTAAGAATCTCGTATTCTTATCTACCATTACTTCTCTTGCAACATTGATTGCGTTGTTGGGTACTGTATTAGGTATGATCCGTTCATTTGCTGCCCTTGGTAAAGAAGGTGGTGGTGGTGATGCCAGTGCGTTAGCGGTTGGTATCTCAGAAGCCCTTTACAATACTGCAATTGGTATCGGTACTTCATCTTTTGCGATGATCATGTACAACGTATTTACAACAAAGATCGATTCAATCACTTACGGTATTGATGAAACAAGTTTCACATTAACTCAAAGTTTTGCTACTCAGTATAAATAAGCTTACCGGCCAAAATAAGTTGGCTTTCGAGTATGGATTTTTACTGAATCTGAATCTTCATAATTCAAAACTTTAATCTAGTGTCAAAACTTAATAAAATAGCCCGGAAGAGTACATGGGTGGATATGACAGCCTTTGTGGATGTGTCGTTTCTGATCCTTACCTTCTTCATGTTGGCAACGAAGTTCAAACCACCAGAAGTGGTTAATATCGACAATCCGAAGTCGGTTTCGTCCGAAAAGGTAGAAGATAAAGATGTGTTCAAAGTTTCTTTTGATAAAGAAGGCCGTGTTTTCGTCAGCTTTAGTGCTGATAAAGATGGCAGAGAAAAAGCACAATTAACAGCAGAGGTTTTAGGTCGCCAGAAAGGTTTGGGCTTAACACCTGCTGAAATTTCAAACTTTATCAAATTCTCCAGCGGCGGTATTGGTGTTCCTGTTAATCAGCTTAAAAGCTTTTTAGGGTTAAGTGATACAGAATACAAAGCGTTTAAACAGCCTGGCATTCCGGTTTCAGATACATTGAATAACCAGTTAAACGATTATATCAATGCCTTGTTAACTGGTACAGGAGGACGTAAACCAGCTAATGTTATGCTTAATGGGGATAATGCAACAACGTATCCGTATTTCAAAAACATTCTTTCAGCGTTTAAGAAAAACGGCATCTTCTCTTTCAAGCTTATTACGGCAATGGAAGGTGTTCCTTCAGGAACTCCGTTGTATAAAACCCAACAAACGCAGGGTGGAAAAGCTGCTGAGTAAAACTATTTTTTAAATTAAAAAACTGAACAATGGCAGAGATAGCACAAGACTCCGGTGGAGGTGGCCATAAGAAAGGTCCTGGGGTCAAGAAGCAGGCTCGTAAAGATGCCCGTGTAGACATGACGCCCATGGTTGATCTTGGGTTCCTGTTGATCACGTTCTTTATCTTTACAACTACTATCAATAGCCCTAAAGCATTTAAGCTGAATGTTCCTGATGATAGTGCGAAAGACGAAGAGCAAACACAGGCGAAAGCTTCAGGTGCTTTTACGGTGTTGCTTAGTAAGAGCAATCACGTATACTATTACGAAGGGCAGTTGCAAAGCGATGGATCAAACTTTAAATCATCTAATTTTAAAGAAATCCGTAACGAACTGTTGCGTAAAAAAGCGTCCACAGCAGAAAAAGATCTCGTTGTGATCATCAAGCCAAATGAAGAAGCAAACTACAAAAACGTAGTAGATATGCTTGATGAAATGCAAATACTGGAAATTAAACGTTACGCCGTAGTTGACATAGCTGAGGGGGAAAACGCCCTCATTATGATTACAGAAGGGAAAAGCCCGACACCTGCGGCTGGCGGAAAATAATGTATGGAATAATCCGGATTTTGCATCTAATACAAAACACAACCGTTAATTATGGAAGTAAATAAAATATTAAACGCCGATTTTCTTGATATCCTGTTCGATGGCAGGAATAAAGATTACGGTGCTTATGAACTCCGAAAAAATTACCAACGCCGTTTAACAACCGCATTGTTGATTACGGCAGGGGTAGCTCTGTTAATCTTCATAAGCGTAATTGTTAGTCGCAGTGTTGGTAACTCCGACAAGGCAAAGGTGAAATCAACTGATGTGACACTTTCTGAAATTAAACAGGAAGAGCCGCAAAAAATTGAGCCACCACCCCCACCTCCTCCAAAACAGGAGCCACCAAAAATTGAAATCACGAAGTTTACGCCTCCCAAAATTGTGGAAGATGAAAAATTCGATGAAAAACAAGAAGTAAAGGAACAGGAAGAAATTACCAACGTAGGGAAGATCGACCAGGAAGGTATTAAAGATCCTGAAGTAGTAAATCCTCCGAAAGTAGAAGAAGAAACCAAAGTGGTAGAAGCTCCTAAGGAAGACGAAAACCAGGTGTTTACCAAAGTGGAAGTAGAAGCCCAGTTCCCAGGTGGTGAAGGTAAATGGAACCAATATGTACAACGTGAAGTAGAGAAAAATATTGATGATCTGGTTGACGATGGTCAAGCAGGTACATGTGAGGTTCAATTCATCGTGGATAAAGAAGGTAATGTAAGTAACGTGGAAGCACTTACTATGAAAGGTTCTAAACTCGCAGAAGTTGCAGTAAATGCAATCAAGCGTGGACCTAAGTGGATTCCGGCTATTCAAAACGGTCGTCAGGTAAAAGCATGGCGCCGTCAGAAGATTACATTCCGCTTACCGGATGAGCAACCGTAAAACCTTTTCAGAAAGGAATATACAAGCAAGCTCCCCATCGGATTTCCGATGGGGACTTTTGTTTTTACAACTATTAAAAGCAAAGAAATAAGTTTTGTCGTGTGGATTTTTTTAGTGTAGTCATCTCAATAAAAACAATTGATATGGCTGCAATTAATACCAACGACACACGCACAGCACGGGTTGATTTTACCCCAATGGTAGACCTCGGCTTTCTCTTAATTACATTCTTCATTTTCACAACAGAATTATCGAAGCCCAAAGCTTTTGGATTGCATGTTCCAGATGATAACGATGTGCTTGTTCCCAACCAAACAATCGAGTCGGCAACAATAACCCTGCAAATGAAAGGAAACGGAATTGTAGATTATTACGAAGGTTTTGAAAACCACCCTATTCAAAAAGGGTCACTCACACTTTACAAACAGAACTCTTTACGGGATCATTTAGTAGATAAACGTAAACGCATAATTGAGCAATTGCATACCGATTCGAATTATACCGTATTGATCGCACCTGGCATTGAAGCTTCTTATAAAGAAATAATTGATGTAATGGACGAAATGCGGATTCTCGATATTCGTAAATACGTATTGATTGATGCAACTGCACAAAAGTAGCAAAGCATGCAGGCAAGCGTTAAATTTGCAGCATGCTTGGAAAATTATCTGGTTGGGAAGATACCATAGTTGCTTTGGCAACACCGCATGGTATAGGTGCTATCGGCGTTATTCGTTTAAGTGGCGAAAAAACGATCGAGATTGTTAATCAGTTATTCCCTTCTAAAGATTTAAGCCAGCAAAAATCGCATACCATTCATGTTGGTTTTTTAAAAGACGGCGACAAGGTTCTTGATGAAGTAGTGATTTCTTTATTTAAAAATCCGAAAAGTTATACGGGTGAAGATGTTATAGAAATATCCTGTCATGGTTCGCCATTTATACAGGAGCAGGTAATCCATACGTTAACGAAATATGGGGCACGTTTAGCTAAACCGGGAGAATTTACACAACGGGCCTTTTTAAAAGGAAAGCTCGATTTAACACAAGCAGAAGCGGTTGCAGATCTTATTGCAAGCAATACAGAAGCGTCTCAGAAAACAGCATTACACAACATACGTGGCGGTTTTTCAACTGTGTTGAAAGAATTACGGGATCAGCTGATTTCCTTTTCAGCATTAATAGAACTGGAGCTTGATTTTAGCCAGGAAGATGTTGAGTTTGCCGATCGTTCTAAGTTTTATGAACTCATCCATCGCTCACAAAAAGTAACAAGTGAGCTCTTGCAATCTTTTCAATTAGGCAATGTAATTAAGAATGGTGTAAGTGTTGCTATCGTTGGCAAACCCAACGCAGGTAAATCTACCCTGCTCAATACATTGCTGAATGAGAACCGTGCAATTGTAAGTGATATTGCAGGTACAACAAGAGACACTATTGAAGAGGTGCTGAATATTAATGGCATTCTTTTTCGTTTAATTGATACGGCAGGAATACGTAAGAGTACCGATGCAATTGAAGTGATTGGTGTTGAAAAGAGTATGGAGAAAATGCAACAGGCCGATCTGGTGCTGTATCTTTTTGATGTAAATGCAGAATCGCAAACCGAGCTGGAAACTGCATTGCAGCAGGTACAACAACAGAATAAAAACTATCTCCTTATTGGAAACAAAGTAGATGTAATTGGTGAAGAGGCAGCACAGCAAAAATTTTCAGGAGATGGCGTGTTGTTCATTGCTGCAAAATCGCACAGGCATATCGATGTTTTAAAACAACGGTTGATTGATAAAGTTGTACAGGGTACGGTACAAACAGAAAACACGATAGTAACCAATGCAAGACATTATGCCGCATTGCAGGAAGTAGAAAAATCGCTCAACGATATTAAAGGAGGGCTTGATAACAATTTACCCGGCGATCTGCTTGCATTGGATATCCGCCGTTGTCTGCATTTCTTAGGCGATATAACCGGCGAAATCACAAACGAAGATCGTCTTGATTATATCTTCAGCAAATTCTGTATCGGAAAGTAACGTTGATTTCCTATTTCTTCTTTTATTTGATTTTCAATAATATACGATTATAGATTCTTCTCTTTTCTGCTTTTGGGCAACAAAAAAACACATGTTTTTGTTGCCCTTTTGTTGCCAAGTCTGCTTATTTTGTTGCCCAATCAAAAAATCGGCGAAATTATGCTACACATAGCTACATGCAGCTACACGTAGCAACAAGGAGCTACTTATAGCTACATCATGAGCAGTAACATTCGGATTCAAAGATGTTGTCAGTTTTGTGGAGCGTTGTTTACGTGTAAATACCACCCAAACTAACCCCCTTCCGCCATTTTAAATTGACCCCCTAAAAAAATCATCCAAAAACTGGTGGAGAGATGTTCTGAAGCTGTTAAAGAACTGGCTGTTTTTTGTTTATCAAAC
>NZ_SDHW01000003.1 GCF_004118265.1 Lacibacter luteus | reverse complement strand
CGTTTGATAAACAAAAAACAGCCAGTTCTTTAACAGCTTCAGAACATCTCTCCACCAGTTTTTGGATGATTTTTTTAGGGGGTCAATTTAAAATGGCGGAAGGGGGTTAGTTTGGGTGGTATTTACAGTAATGATTAAGACCTCTAGTGAGGTCTTTTTTTATTTCTCAGATAGTTAGAGCTTTAATAGTTGACATATTCTAGACTAGTAGTAAAGTGCAGTAAACAAAAACTACAGCGTATGTCACTTGTAATAAAGATGTTCCTTGCCACTCCTGATACAAAAGGATCTAAACTTGAAGAATTTCGTAAAAAAGTTATCGCTCGTGTTCTTGAGACGCAGCACCACATGAGAGAAGGAAACCTAAAGGTATTTTTTATAGGTTGCCTCCAACCTCAAGACCCGGGAGACTTCAATATACTTATTGAAGTCTATTCTCCTGATAATAAAAAACTTGTTGCTGTTGAAGAAACACTTGATGCGCTGATAGAAATTACATATGAAAGGTTTGAAGTCTTTTGCCAGGCAACAGTATTTCATAATGTATCGAAAAGTTATACAGACAGCTTGGAGTGAATTGTTATCTAGAAAACTATTGTGAAAACAATAGTTTTTTTATTAGGAGTTCGGAGGCTTAATTCAAGCGATCCTTTTCCATTTTAAAAAGCTCTGATAAGACTAACAATTCTTGAACAGTCTCCATCGTTGTTAATGAACTGTCTTTTTTATTCTCTTCTTCAATGATTTTAAGCTCTTGCCAAGGGAGGGAAATTTGTTTGTGGAGTATGTTCGATTTATTTTTCCTAATGTCCACATTAAGAGATTTTGACACCCTAAAATCTGATTTAACCTTTAAAAGCTTACATACTTTTGGTGTTCGACTCCCAGATTTATATATGGCAATTCCATCCGGGAAATAAAAACTTTGTAACAGCAATTTATCCTTATAGTTCGCATTTTTCCATGTCTGCCCCGGCTGAAGCAATACTTTTCGGGCTGTATCTAATACGGCACTTAGATCTTTTACTGGTTGCATTATCTGATTAATCTGTTGATTCAGGGTATGAAGCTCAATGTAAAGTTCCTGTAGTTTCTCACGGCAAAGTTCATCAGGGATAACTCCTTGTATGTTCTTGTTAATAATTGCAGACTGTTTTTCTTTTACCTGTTTTATTTGATTTTCTACCTGCTGTTTAAAGCCAGGAGTTAGCAACTCATACCCGTTTAGTGTTACCTCGATTTGTTTTCTCAGTTGTTCGAATGTGCTTATATCGAATTTGAAATTATCCAGCCAGCCTGCAAATGTTTCTTCTAATAATTCTTTTCGGATATTCACCTTAAATCCATGAACCATATAATACGGGTACTTTTTTAATCTACCCTTTGCCCAGCAACCGGTAACAGCTTTTCCTTGTGGATGATATAAAAAGCGTCTTAATGGAAAATCAGTGTCATGAGCAGTTCTGGCCCTTGTCCTCTTTCCATTGATAATATCCTGCACTTTATAAAAAAGTTCTTTCGATAGAATTGATTCAAATGAACCTTCGTATTCACTTCCAAATTTTTTAATCACGCCACAATACAATTCCCTTCGAACCAGTTTATGAAAATTATTTACTGACATAGGGTTTCCATTTGGCATCCGTAAGCCAACAGCAATCATCTCTTGTCTTATTTCCTCCAATGGTAACTGTGCTGTTGCAATCCGTTCAAAAACCTTTTGAACAAGCCCTGCTAATTCGTTTGGAGCAATGGTTGACTTTCCATTCACCTTTACATTCGAATAGCCATACGGAGCCATCCACACATAGCGACCTTCTTTGACTGCTTCTTTCATACCACCGGCACATCGCTCTGCACGTACATCATTATCAAACTGCGCAACATTAGCAATGATATTTTCCATAAATCTTCCGGCAGGAGTATCTTCAAAATATTCTGAAATCGATTTAATCTCTACTTCATACCGTTTCAACATCATACGTATTTGGCTGTAGTCATCAGTATTACGTGACAACCGATCTATTTTATACACAACAACAGCCTTCACCTGATTCTTCTTTGTGGTGCAGTATGAAATCATTTTTTTCAGCTCAGTGCGGTCTGCTGTCTTTGCACTCTCTCCTTGTTCAATGTATATCTCAGCAACGGTATATCCATTTGTTGCGGCATACTCACGGCAGAGGCGTTCTTGTGTAATTAAACTGTTTCCTTCTTCTGCCTGCTCTTTGGTAGAGACTCGACAGTAGATGACGCAGTGTTTTGTGTGTTCTTCATGCATAGGGTGTTGTAGTGTATAGAAATGATAATCTGGGCGAGGTATTCCAGTATCTGTTCTTCAGATACATCATCAGCACTGGTGTCTAAAAATTTCAGTGAGGGAGAACCAATGCCCCGTTTGTTGCTATACAAAAGAGAGTGTTCCCCCTCACTGTCATCTTTATAGAATTCTGAGGCTTTCCCTCTTTTGTATAGCATCGCTATTCTATCACGCCTTCATGTACCTGTTAATATGAGGCAGTGTACACATTTATTACAGGCGATATAAGGGAGGGAAATTTGTCATAAGAACAAATTTGGATTTATAAGCCATTGCCACTTATGGTAAAATAGAAGAAGATTTTTATTATATTTAAGCTATACGCATAACTCAATAAGAATGATTCGTTAAATGAAAAACCATAATGTTATCTATCCTACTTACCAATAATCACCAATAAAATACAGAATAAAAACTAACTCATGCAAAGCAAAAACTTCTAACATGATATTATCAAAAGTCAAATTAGTAGGATACCGGAATTTTAAAAATGCAACAATTAGGCTTAACAAAAAGTCGCTAATTATCGGCGCAAATGATGTTGGAAAGACAAATCTACTATGGGCTTTACGCCTTTTACTTGATAGAGGCCTATCTGATTATGATATCGAACCAACAGATTCTGATTTTTATGCTTTTGAAGAAACAAATGAATTTTCGATTACAGTTTACTTTGAAGAAGTAGATGACGATTGCGTTGTTTCCAAATTAAAAGGCAGAATAAGTGACGATAAAAAACTAGTATTGTCGTATCAGGCATATCGAGACAAGGCAAGTGGGTCTAAAACCTATAAATTATTCGCAGGTACTAGTTCAAAAACTCTAGAAGAAATAGAAGACAGATACTATAGAAAAGTATTAAACTTAAAGTATATCAGTAGTAGACGTGATTTTCACAACTATATTAATAGAGAAAAAAGCTACTTATTTCAACTTGCCAAAGAAAATAGAACCGAAAAGGAAACAAGTGATGATGATAAATTATATGCAGAAATTCAAACAGACCTAAAAGCTGTAGATGATAAAATTCCAAAATTGAACTTCATTTCTTCGGCTACAAGTACAATAAACGAAGAACTATTAAAATTATCGCTGCATCACACTAAGCAAAAAATTGTGTTTGATGCAAGTATTTCAAATGCTGATAAATTTATTAAAAACGTTTCAATAGCATCCAAAAGCAATGAGCAAAGTGTTCTAATTGGCGGTGACGGCAGACTTAATCAAATTTATCTTGCGTTATGGGCATCAAGAAATGAATTGACTGAAGAGAGCCTCAAAGAAGTAACAATATTTTGTATTGAAGAACCTGAAGCACACCTACATCCCCATCAGCAAAGAAAATTAGCTGACTATTTAAACCAATCGCTCAAAGGACAAGTACTATTAACATCTCATTCTCCACAAATTGCTTCAGAATTCAGTCCAAATTCAATCGTTAGACTTGTTAATGATAAAGGAGCTACGAGGGCAGCATCTAATGGTTGTTCAAAAATCATTGATGAAGCATTTAAAGATTTTGGTTATAGACTTAGCATTATTCCAGCGGAAGCTTTTTTTTCAGATGTTGTCCTTTTAATCGAAGGCCCTTCAGAGGAACTTTTTTACAAGACTTTGTCAAAAAAATTAAATATTGATTTAGACAGGTTAAATATTAGCATCTTGATGGTTGACGGCATTGGGTTTTCAACATTTATTCAGATATTAAATAGTTTAGAAATAGAATGGGTTCTTCGAACTGACAATGACATCTTTAAAATACCTAAAAAAGAGGAGTGGCGCTATGCGGGAATTCAAAGATGTATTGGCTTTTATCGTGAACATTTTACTAAAGACGATGATACCGAAAGTATTCTTGCTGAACACGAAGCAAACCTAACCGGCTTCCCAACCAACATGCCTGCAGAAATAAATAAAAACTCTGCTTCAATCATAATTGAAGACCTTGCATCGTACAATATGTATTTGTCGAAAACTGATTTGGAAAACGACCTTTTTAATACCGTCCTTAAAGAAGACATCAAAAAGTACTTTAACGATTTAGATGAATCCGAAATAATTGATGCAATGCAAAAAAGAAAAGCCTCTTTTATGTATGCTTTCCTTCAAGACAACAAAGATAGTCTTGCAAAATTAGCTGAAGACCCTATCTCAGAACCATTGCGAAGTTGTAAACAAATCATTGATATAATTCAGAATGAAGCCCACTGATCAACAAACATTAATACTGGAGCATGATGGAAATGCTGTAGTAATTGCCGCTCCTGGGAGCGGTAAGACATACGTAATATCGGAAAAAATAAAACACAACTTAAAGTCTCTGTTCGAACATCAGGGAATCATTGCAATATCTTATACAAATAAAGCTAGTATAGAATTAAAAAGCAGAAGCCTTTCAAATGGTGAAAATCCAATGAGTTCTTTTTTTGGCACAATTGATAAATTCAATTTGTCAGAAATAATAATTCCCTTTGCTAAACATATTTTTGGGATTCCTAAAAAAGATATTAAAATAAGTAAAATCCAATCACTCCCAAACGAAGAAATAGATACTCTAAGTTGGTTTTATAGGAATATAACCCTTCAAGAAATCACAGATGATCAAATCTCAATCATTAAAGATCATTTCTTGAATGGTGTTATTTTAATTGAAACAATTGGCGTTTTTGCAAACTATGTTTTTACCAATTCGGTAGCATGTCAGAATTATATTAGAGCGAGATACAAATATATTTATATTGACGAGTACCAAGATTCGGGTTATGAACAACATGAAATATTTCTTAAGATTAAATTTCTAAACATTAAGGCAGTTGCAGTAGGAGATCTAAATCAGTCGATCTATGCTTTTTCTGGAAAGGATGCGAAATATCTTGAAGAACTTACAAAGGATGACTCTTTTAAGTATTTCAAACTTGATAAAAATCACAGATGCCATCCCTCTATCATTAATTATTCAAATTATCTGCTAAATCCAAAGACCGAGCTCATTCCAACAGATCAAAATCTAATCTTTTTTAGGAGAATCGAAGGCAATGAAAAAGACATTGCTGCATGGGTTGATAAGAATATTGAACAACTTCAAAAAGACTTTGTAATTGAAAAAAGAAATCAGATTGCAATCTTAACCCGAACAACACGAACAGGGGAAATTCTTAATCAAACACTCAAAGTGCCACACAAATTATCTATCAGTAATGATTTAGATATAAACTTAAACGTCTGGTCTGCTATATTTTCAAATCTCCTTTATTTTATTTTCGACAACGACTTTAAATTTATTGATGTCATCGAAGTATTTACTACCTATGACAAATTCAATACCGCTGATTTAAAAAAACTCACAGATTCGAAAAAGATAATTGAAACGATTGTTTCCAGAGATCAATTGGATATAGACCTGCTGATTACAGAATTCATTGTCGTTGCACAAATTATTGCTCCCAATTCAAAAAGTACGGAATCTATAGCCCTACTAGAGGCGGTCATAAATAATCCTTCAGAATTAAAATCGTATGAGCCAGCCAGCGATAATGAAATAACCATTCTGACACTACACAAATCCAAAGGCCTAGAATTCGATCTTGTATTACATCTGGACATGTATGAATGGATATTTCCAAACAAACAACCTGGGAAAAACAATGATTTTAAAAATCCTATTTATGGAGACTGGACACAGGATTTGAATTTACATTATGTTGGAATAACCAGAGCGAAGAAGGCTTGTATTTTACTATCAAGCACAAAGCGTACTAATCATGAAGAAAAGACAAAAAACGGTGCGGACTCGGAATTTATTTGGCTTAACAACATAGAAAACTTAAGATATAAAAAGAAAGACATTAAATGACAGAATGTTTACAGTATTTAATGAATAAGCTGCCGTAATTGCATCTCGAAAAGAAAAACTCTCCTATGAACATAAGTTGCAGGAAACATTTTTACCAAATGAGTCAATGAAAACAGAACACAATTAAATCTTTTCACTATTTAACACCACATACGTGGGGTTTGACTTTTTGAGTTATCCACAGATTTGTTCTACAAACAAATTACCCTCACTTCAAGACTGCGTTCTTTTTCTATACACTTTTTTGCATGGAGAATAGTCGATATCCAAATAAACTAAAACTCTTTCGCACCTGCTTCGGGTATTCGCAGAAAAAAGTCGTCACCATGCTCGGCCTTACTGATACCAGTATTCTTTCACGTTGGGAACACGGACTCACCACTCCACGACTTGATCATGTGTTTCTGCTTGCACGAATGTATCACAGCACCCCGCATGAACTGTTTGATTGCCTCTGGGAAGCAGCTGGAAATGAGCATAGTTTATCAGGTCAGTTTGACCATAGTAACAGTCAACAATCTTTTTCACCATGAGTACATAGTATTTTTTTACCTCCGGGCAAACGTCAAAAGGACATTTGATGTCCTTTTGACTTGTCGATGCTGCTTGCGGCACCGAACTCAGTTATTTGAAAAATTACTGTATATAAACGAACGATTAAACGAATGAAAAAAGAACGAATCGTTTTTGAACGTACAACTATTATATCAGCACATTAACCTAATCACTATGAATGAACAATTCACACCCTATGAAATCAGGTTGGCCAATGAAATTGCGGATTCGCTCCATGACAGAGATTCCATTGCCATGCACCTGAAATATGTACGGAAATACAAAGAAGAGTTTCTGCGACGGGTACTGCAAAAAGTTCTGTCACTCGATGAGACCAAAATCAGAAAAAGTCGTGCAGCATTGTATAACTTTCTTATCAACCAAGGAGACAAGTATGGCGGTGCTGGGTATTAGTACGAACACACGGCTCCTTGGGCTTGCAATCATCCATGAGGGGCGTTTACTGGACTACTCAATTCGTCTTGATAAATCTCCCTGGTCACCCGCTAAAGCAACCCGAATAATCACCAGCCTGGAGCCGTGTGTCCGGCAATACTCTATTAAAAAGGCTGTTTTGTCAATGCCCTACACCTACCACCAAACTGATGCCTTTAAAACAGTGTTGGACGCCATTAGAACGTTTTGCAAACAGCATCACATCGTGTTCTTCACTGAAACACCGGAGACCATCTACGCAATGTGCGATCAGCCGGAAAAGAGAAGCAAAAAAGAGGTCATGCACACCTTAACCGATCTTTACCCACAGCTGAGTTACTGTTTTCAAAAAGAGTTAAAGAACAAAAAGAAATACTACACGAAACTCTTCGAAGCGGTTGCGGTTGCAATGCTTAAAGAATAGAACAATAAAAAATGCAGGATAACTCCTGCATTTTTTATTTGCATCTGGTGCAAATTTCCCTCCCTTATATAGTTCTGTGCTTTCCTATACAATCATTCTGAAATCAAGTTCATTCACCATTTAAACATTGAATTATGGATTCTCAACAAAGTCCATCCGCAAAGCTGGATGTGTATGCAATTATCACCAACCGTATTATTGAGCTCCTTGAACAAGGTACTGTGCCATGGAAAAAGCCTTGGACCGATGATGGTGCAGGTATTCCCAAAAACCTGCTTAGTAAGCGACCATATCGGGGTATTAATTTCTGGTTGCTCTTGTCTCTGAACTACCAACAAAACCTGTTTCTCACCTGGGATCAAATCAAAACCATTGGTGCCAGTGTGAACAAAGATGAAAAGGGGCATGTGGTGGTGTTTTGGAAAAGCTCACATAAGCACCCAGAGGAGTTAGATGACAAAGGCAATCCGAAGATGGTGCAAACGCTCAGGTATTACAAAGTCTTCAACATTGCGCAGTGCAGGGACATCCCCGAAGGACTGTTTCCTAAGCAAGAAGTATTGTCCAACGATTTTGATCCGATACTCGAATGTGAAGCAGTCATTCATACATTTCCTTCCTGCCCAGAGATTCAGCACAAAGAACAACGTGCTTACTACCACATCACAGAGGATTATATCAACATGCCGAAGAAAAAGAGTTTCAAAACCGTTGCTTCCTACTACGCCACGCTTTTTCATGAACTGGTGCATAGCACCGGTCATGAAAAACGTTTGGGTAGATCAACGGTTACAGACATGCATGAGTTTGGCTCTGAAGCCTATAGTCAGGAGGAACTAATCGCTGAGATGGGCAGTGCCTTCCTCTCCTCTTTTACCGGTATTGGTGTGGAAGAACTGGAGAACAGTGCCGCCTATATCAACGGCTGGTTGCAAAAGCTAAAGGATAATAAACGGTTTGTGGTGCAGGCCAGTGCGCACGCACAAAAGGCGGTTGACTTAATCCTGCAGGTGCGGGAACAGTCAGATGAAAAACCGAAAACTGACTTGAAAGAGCGCACTGAGAATGTCTGAATTCTTTTTGGGTTAGTTAGAGTTACAGCCTGGAGTTTCTACTCCGGGCTTTTTTCTTGTATCAGTCACTTATCCCGATTGCTCCGGTTGTTCCTTTTTGATATAATGGGTTTACAATTATCATTAAGTGTGTTTTATTAAATATGGAAGGATTTAGAGCAGAAAATAATAATGAAAAAATAAACCCTGTTTCTCTTAAAATAAGTAAAGACCAAATAGAACGTGTTTTTTGGGGAAGGTCTGTAGACGTAACAGCAGAAGAGCTGGTGAAGGTTTTTGCCATTATAAGCCATATCAAAGAAAAAGGTATTCGAGACGAATCTGAAATTAAAGATGCTGCCTCTGATCTCTTTGATGAACTAGATGTTAAATTATTTACTTATGAAATGATTTTTACAGATCAAACTATTGATGAGATCATTACTGCAAAAGAGATCGATTCAATAACTATGGATTTTAATGATATTCCAATAATCATTAAAAAAGGTTCGACCGCAGAATCTGCTGTAAAAGAATGGGAGAATGCCGGATATAACTCCCCCGAGGCAATAGAAAAAAGAGAAGCAGTTCAAAAGGAAAAGAATGAGCTGATTCAAAAACAGCAAAGCATAATTGATAAAAAATTCTCCGAAATTGAACAATTGGATTTTTCAAATTTAGAATCAGTCATCGATTGGCTATATAGCTACAATACCCTAGATATTGATGGAGTTGATATGTATGAAGATGCTCTGGTTGAAAAATTTGAAACTGAAGGGTACGAACCAAAAGATAATGACGCTATCAATGGAATGGTTGGTGAAGCACTAAATGATAAAGAGAAACTTGGAAAAGTGATTATTGGCTACTTACTCATGAATGGCTCTCTGGCATTGCGTGGTGATAGTTTAAAAAACTCGATTGAAGAGTGGAAAAAACTAGCCAGCTAGCCCTGTCATGTCAGGAAATCTTTGACTCAACATATTGCTCTACATTCTCGTCAATCTTCTTTAATTGTTGCAACTTCCACAACCTTACCGCCTTTTCTGCTATCTCTCCCTGAGCTTCTGCAATAATCTTCATCAGCTTCTCATTCACCGCATTCTGAGCAGTGACCGTTTTTTCATTGATTGATCGGACAGCTTCTATTTCTGAATTGATCAGCTGATGTATATCAGATTTCCGTTTCTGTTGTTCAATAAACACTTCATATTCATTCATAGCCAGTATTTCATCATAACTGCTCTTTTGCGAAAAGAATTTGACAAAAATCGGTGCTGTTTCCATTCCGAGAATGAGAAAAAAGAAAACCCAATAAGCAAACAACACATATCGATTTTTTGATGTTAATCGTTTGAGCGCATCCATTTGAGAACTTAATCCACTAAACTCTATATCTTCAGGAATTGGCTTCCCTATCAATGCAATCTGCGAATCAAGCTCGCCAATTCTTCGGAGGTTCGCCACGATCTGCGTAGAATTTACCTTTTCAATCTGAGGTAGTTTGACATTCTTCCTATAATTTCTTTGTTCTTCAAGATCAAGATAGGATTCGCCCTTACCTTCCCGCTGCGTTAATCCTTTACCGGTTTTCTCCAAGGACATTTGATCATTCAAAGAAGCGATCTCTTTCATAACAGACTCAAGTTCTTTTTTCAATGATTCATTCCCTATTTCCAGTTTTTCTTTTTCATCTCTGAAAGGCTTCACACGTTCATGATACTCCCGGTTAACTTTGACCTGATTCTCCATCCGTCTTTCTGATTTCATGCTGACTAGTTCATCTGCGATCTCTGTTGCAAAAAACTTTAACTCCATCGGAATGGAAATCGAACAGCCCAATACAAATGCCAGCAGCAGTCGTGGTAACACCAGCCTGAACTCAATCCATTTATTATCATTCTTTTTGTAACTGGCAATAATATAACTATCTAAAACAAATATAGCCATGCCCCACATAATCCCCGCTACGATTCCAACAAAGTAGGACCCGCTGATCGTTTGTAAGGCAAAAAACATGGATACCGTTGCAAGTACTGCCGTAGAAATAATAATCGCACCGATCCTTGCATGACGACTTACTTCATGTGAGCATTTTGGATGATTTAAAATCGTTAAATCAGAACCTGCGACTCTGCACAATAATTTATTCAATCCTTCAATCCGCTGTGTAAACTTTGTTTGAGCAGATCCTTTACCCTGTTTTTCCATATTGATTTAATTAGGTGACTGATCTCTTTTTGTTTTTTTATTAATTGCCAAAAAACATTGTTCGGAAACAGCACTGACTCGAACCCGGTTTTGTTCACGATTATTTTAGTTGCAATTGATTCTAACCTTGTAAGCTTTGTCAGGTTTGTGTAGACCGGTTGACTGATCCATATATTATTTTGCAGTTCGATCTCTGCATGAAATGTCAGTTTATCAAGTGAGATCAATTCAGATGCAAATGCAGGTTCCGGCAGAAAAACTTTTTCAATTAATGGAATCGGAAAAAAGGAGATAGAAACGCTGGATTCACATCTTCCTCCAAAATAATTTTCTACCACTAACGTGTATATACCTGCTGCATCTTCATTAGGTTGAACTGTGATCTCAGATTTATCCGAAACATCTCCAATTCCATTATTAATCCTAACCTTGGCGGCACCGCTAACCTTCCAGGAAAGTGTAATGGATTGCCCCCTTACCGTACATAGTTTGTCAGCCCTAAAATAGTGAATAACAGGTGGGGTTATATCAACTCCAATGTAAAGGCTTTGTTCTACAGGTGGATGATGTTTGCTGTTGGCTTTTAGCTTCAATATCTCCGGCTTTCGTGCATGAAACTGCATACTACCCGTTAAACCAACTGAACGATTATTTAATGAAACGGATATTGCGTGCCGGACTTCCCAACGAATTGTTGCAGGCTCATTGTCAAGCAGAAACTTCTTATCGGATGTAAAAAATACAATGACCGGCAGTGCATCGTTGGCTTGTTCCAACGGTTTAGGAATAAACCTGCCTTCTTGAACATCAAAAAAAAGGGATGCTTTATCCTCTACCATTAAATGTGTATTTAAAACGTTGAAAAAAAGGCTCTATTTCTTTTTCTTTCTCAAACCAGCTCCCTGAAACCAACGATGGCAACAAAACTGATCTTTGTTCCCCATTTGAGTTCCATATGAGAAGTCAAATAGTAAAGAATCTTCTCCGAAAGTTTTGCTGCGTGATCCTGGAAATTCATTTCTGTAATATTATTCATGACAAGTTCAACGCCCAGGGCATCAGCCAGAATTTCTTTCATCTTCAATGTTCTGTCGTAAATATGTTTTCTACTTGAGGGGGGTGTGTCAAGTGGACTATATTGAACGACTATATTAACAGACATCGTCCTGCCACTTGATGTTTCAATTTTATCCAGGCAAAATAATTGCGATTGCAACTCATCATTCTTCCAGGAGACACCCGTTAAAAAAGGAAGCACCCAATACTTATCATCATTCATCATCAGATCAGTTGTTACTACCGGAACATCATTCAAACCCGGACCGGTGGTTTCCTGCGTCTTCCAATCAGGGTTTTCCGTGATCACAAAATAGGATTGCTTATAAAAATTGAAACTGTTACTTTCTTTGACGCTTGCTCCAGTTGCTGTCTTGATATAATAAACCTTTTCCGGTTGCAAATGTTCCGCTGCTTTTAACTTTGCAATCAGTATCGTGAAGGTCATCGTTTCTTCCGCTTCCAGTTCGACGAATAAATTACTTTCAAATAATTCGATTTGTACGTTTTTAATGGCCATTGGTCAGGTTGATTTCTGAGTGACTGAGATAATGTTTAAGTGATGAGCCTTCTTGATCAAAAAACGTTCCTCGGCGATGTCAGGTGCATTATACTTCTTTTTTACCTTTATCTTTTCGACCAGGCTTTCCATTTTTTTTACTGCATTGAAAGGCGCACAAGCCGGGTTATTAATTAATTTTCCGTCACTTGTTTTAATGATCCACTTATATTCCTTGGCCAGCTCATTTACATAACCTTCTAGGAAAAGCGTATCGTTGTACAACAGATAACAGATTTCAAATGAATCCAATAAGTTTTGCAGATAAACAAAATTCGATCTTGACCACTTCGGTGAATTCGTACTGTCCCTTGTAGAAGCCTGTACAGAATTAATTCTTTGCCGTTCAATATTAAATAACCAGTTGGCAATATCTACGACCAATGGCTCATACTCCTCTTCGGTCATACCATGATCTTTACATTTGTCGATATGATTTCTGACTGACCGGATAATTTCAGCGGTTGGCTTTCGCTTTCCCCCTACTTTTTTTATCTCCAGTAAAAATTCTGTGATCGCAAACTTCTCCCAAGTAGCCACTTCACCTGGAGCCAGTTCTTCCGCTTTTTTGCAGTAATCATAGGCAGCTTCATAACTTTTATCTCTCAGATTGTTATTGATATGTGCCAGCAGTTTATCAAACTTCCGGGCTTCTTCCGGCAGTAAAGTTTTATACAAAAGGATGTCTTTGTTCCGCTCACTTTTAATGATAAAGGTTCGTTCACAATTCTTGCATTTGTGTTTCCCGTATTTTTTAATTTCTGACTCTACATCACAATAAGGGCAAGAAAATCTTTGTTCCTTCGGACTTTTAAACACATTTGTATGCTGCGTGATATTGTTATCTCTCCCAGCTTTATTGATCGTTAACTCGTCTATCTCGGTGTCATCAATCAGAACTGCATCATCGCCCGTATTGTGAAACGTTGCATTGCTGTCAGCCGGTTGCACTTCTTCTACTGTCGCTGGTCTTTCATCACCCGATCCGTTGAGAGGCTGATCCGAAGCGGGTAGTTCTTCTGCAAGGTTACTTTTTACTTCATCAGGTTCCATCTTTTTTAAATTGATTGTTGTGAAGATTTCTGATCGTGCTACCGATGATAATGAGAGCATCATTACCAATATTATTAATTTTTGTAATATTATCTGTTGTTTTTCTAAGCTCAATCAAACCATCCCCGAATTGTTCTTTGAGATATTGTGCAACTTTTTCAGGATCGTAATTCCACAACTCATAATTTAAATTTGACAGGCCAGGATAATTTTTCAGCGAGAAATCAGCAGATAGTTTGATCGGCAATAAGTAAACATTTTTAGGGTCTGATCTTATTCTTCGTTTGATTGCTTTGAACTCTACCTTCGTATATTTTTTCTCAACAGCGAAATAATGTGCCGACAACAACACAATGGCATACCTTGCTTCTTCGTAAAATGTCCTCGTGAGCTGTTCAGCCAACTCCGTTCCCCAGTTTTTGCCCTGATATGTTGGATAATAATATACACTTGTAAAACCCGCTATTCCCAATGCCAACTTCAAAGCAAGTGCAATGTTCCGATCTTCTTCAGCAAAAGAAATCGCCACTTCATATTTATAATGCACAGGCATCCTTAATTTTAGATTTTCTTTTGCTGAACCAAGCGCCAGTAATGATAGCCAAGTGCCGTAAGTCTGCATGCTTTTGATTCCATCGCAGCGAAATACATATAGGGCGCATCGACCGGCACGACCAATCCAACACTTTGAAATTTCTGTAGATCCTTAAATACAGCCACATTATTTTCGTCTGCATAAGGCTGAACAAGCTCATGCTTCACCTCTTCTGAATTCGTATCCTCATAAGAAGGATCCAACGGAAAATGTTCTTCGGGTGCCTTGAAATACTTTGTAATTTTTCGTAGTGTTTCTTTTGGAACCTTTGCATTAATTTTTCTCAGTGAAATGAATTCGGTAATATTTGTTTTGAAAACAGGTCGCTGGTCCCATATGCCTAATGCCTGATCAATATAGGCATAGATACTTCCAGGTGTGATTTCCCCCCTGATATCAGCTGCGCCTCCCTGCAATGCATCAAGTAATAAATTTGTAAACACACCATGGCCATTGACTTCAATGGCCGCTTCATCCGACTTACTTGCAGTCAATATGGTTACCCCAGTATTGATGGATGTAATGCTGCCTCCCGTTATCGGAGAAGTACCAGCAGCGCCTGAATGACAGCAATCAAGAATGATGACACGGTTTTTTGCTTTCGATTTATTGGCCATTACCAGCAAATCAGTCATGGAAAGACCAACATCATTTTTTGAAGCATCTGGTGTAACCAGGTAAGTTCCTAAATCATTTTCAAACCCGTGACCCGAAAAATAAAATAACGCCACTTCATCATCACAGTTAAATAATTTATCGACGAGTTCCGACAACTGTCCTTTTGTAGGAACATCCGTACGAAGCATCACTGCGAAATTGGGATCACCATCTCCATGCGTTTCAATGGTATTACCAAACGCAGAAGCATCATTGATACAGGCACGTAGTGGTGAAGTAGGATAATTGTTTATTCCAACGACTAAAGCTCTTCTCATAAGACATCGATATTTGTATTATTATAAATGAGGTTTGCATCTCTTCTGATCCAGCTGTCTGCTAAGACAAATGAATGCGCAGCATCTGTGAGATATAAATCTTCTGAATTAAAAATTCTTGCTTTTTTCAAATAAGGATAGAGTAACAAATATCCGCTTCGGTGAAATACTGCTTGTGTGGAACTACCCGGCGATACGGGAAAGAGCGCACATCGGTTTGTCTTTCCATCAACAAAACCCAACTCCCAAGGAATCCACTTAGAAAGACTGACATTGGTAGACATGGCGAGCAAAAGTTTGCGGGAAGATTTCATTCTGCTTCTGATTAGCTCCGCCGTTTCTTTGGTTACATTGTTCCTGTCAAGATGCGGATCAATGATCCAATCTACATACACCGAAAAACCCTTGCTGGTTAATTCGATATAAATTCCTTCGACCAATTTTCGGTCAAGATTGCTGTGCGATAAAAAAATATCAAACCCAGTATGCTTTTGGGTTCTTTCAGAAAAAATCTTGTCTCTGAGAGTAACAGATTTGTTTTCTGACAATCTAATAAAATAATCGCTGTTATATAGTGACATAAAGTTTAGTTTAAAAATTTTTCAAGACTTTTCCATGACCATTCAATAATTCGCTTCCCATTTAACTCTGGTGGGATAGCACCTTTATCATCTTTCCGTACATGCATACCAATTATTCGAAGCCTTTCTTCTTTTGCACATTTTATTTCCCATCTCGATCCGCTTGAATGCCATGTATTCTTACTCAACAAGACAATCATGCTGTCACATTTTCTTATTTTTTTTCGGCACTGGCGTTTCCATTCGTCTTCATCCCAAGGCTCCTTTACAGACATATCAATAAAGTCGAAAGGAGTCCGATCATTTTTTGCCTGGCTAACCAGAAAATCTCTGTATTTTTTGTCTTCGACAGCAAAACTTATAAATACTTTTCTTCGTTCCTTTTTCTCTTCCGTACCGAAAAGCCATTCTAGTAATTCGTTCAACATATCCTCCCTTTATTTCTACTTATTTTTCCCCTCTTTCATACATTGATCAATGGCATCTGCGATTTTTTCCCAATCCCAACTAATTGTTCTATTACGCTGCAATCCGTCAGGCAAACTGGTTGATGTATTTGCTTCGTCAACGTATATCCCGAATACAGGAACGCTATTTCCTTTGGCGAAAGAAATTTCCTTTTCCACTCCGGAAGCTGAATGGCTCTTTTTCCCAACAAGCACAATCAGCATATTGCATTTGTTAATCTTATTCTTAATTAAAGCCTCCCACTCATTTTGAGGAAGATGGGATTTAGATGACCAATCTTCAATGTTGAATGGTGTTCTTGAATTTTTTGCCTGTCCAGCAAAAAGATCCTTTTCCGTTTTATTGTTATCAAAATCGAAACTGATAAATGCTCTTGGATTTGCCATGATGTTATTTATTTCTGTCAAAGCTGACTAATTTCGATGATGGAAAAAACCTGTGTCATACAGGAAAAATCCCCTTTTTCTCATAAGGCTTAACAGTCTATGTAGAAGGGGATTTTTCCTGTTATTGATTTCAGCTGTTCTTAGCAGTTAGGAAACTTTATAGCTTGCATGTACTTCTTGCAATTAAAATCAAGGAGAATCATTTATTATGCAAAATCAAGTCTCTTACAAACCGTTGCCGTTTTTCTTTGTTGGCAAGGCTGTTACGAATGACCGCATCGGAAGTTATGTATCACAAAAGCATTCAATACTCAGTAATGCTATTGGAAAACCTGATACAAAAAGTATCTGGTATTCAAAAGAACATCTCACTAAACTGTTAGAAGAAATAGAACATGCAGGAGGCGATGGCATCAGAATTCATCTTGGTATGTATGAACAAGGGCATGAATTTCAAGGGCAGCTTTGTTTGGTAATGAACACAACAAGGGAATTGATTGTAGGCAACAATACATATCACCCAGATATTGTACTTGAGAACGAAGCTGACTTTGCAGAAAGATCAACGCTTGAAAGAGACGTAATTGTATTTCCCGGTGATGATCCGATTTCTGCACGTAAAAAGGATTTTAACTTTGGCTCACCTTGCCCTCCACTTTGCGACCCACCACCAACTGAAATCGGTTAATACAAATATTGCAAGTATTATGTAAATTGAGTGGGTGCAGAGGTTATTGAGTTATAATTATATATACCTAATTCCATTATTGTTTAGCGCCATTTTAAGCCTGAAAAGTTTCGGGCTTAAATGGACTAAGCCTTATAGATTATTTTCAATATTATTATTGTCAACTTTTACAATTGAAGTATTTGCTATTACTTGGAAATGGGGTTTTCATAAAACAGCATATTGGAATTTTACCCCTTCAAATTTATGGGTATACAACGGCTTTATTTTAGTTAGGCATTTATTCAATTTATTGTTCTTTTATCAGATACTTACAGCAAGCACTGTCAAAAAGCTTATTGTCTGGTCTTCGATACCATTTTTTCTTTTTGCTCTTATTAATTACTTGTTTATCCAAACTCCGCATAATGTAAACACATACACTATTATTTTTGCAAACACCACTACCATAATGCTATCACTTAGCTTTTTTCACCAAGTAGCCAATGATAATAAGCTTATAAAACTCTACACGAACTCTGCAGTCTGGATTTCTGTGGGATCATTTATTTATTATTCAGGTACGCTTCCCTTTTTCCTATTCTTTAATTATCTAGTTAAAGAAAACATTTCCATGGCGCTCTCCTATTTATATATCAACTCTACTCTCAATACGATTATGTGTTTTTGTTTTTTAATCTCCTTTTTATGCAAACCTCAGAAGTGATAGCACTTACAATCATAATTTCAACGACTCTGATATTACTCATTGGCGGTACCCTTATATATTTCCTTTTTTTATACCAGCGAAAACGATATCGACACCAACAGGAAGTATTAGAACTCAGAGAGGCATTTAACCAGACATTACTTCAATCAAAGTTAGAAATTCAGGAACAAACGCTTGACCACATCTCGAAAGAACTACATGCGAATTTCAGTCATCTCGTTTCTCTTATTAACATCAATCTATCAGAAATACTACCACAAAGTTCAAGTGAAATAAAAGAAAATATCCTTGAAACAAAATCTTTGGCTAAACAGCTTTTAGGGGAATTAAAAGCGTTGAGCAGCAGTTTAAATACCGATCACATATTACACATTGGATTTGTAAAAGCTCTCGATAATGAATTGACCAGATTATCTAAAACAAAAAAATATGAAGTCAGTATAACCAAGACCGGAGAAGAATATCGTTTTGCTGCTGAGCATGAAATAATATTATTCCGTCTTTGTCAGGAAATCCTCAACAATACTGTAAAATACTCAAAAGCAAAAAGAGTCACAGCTACAATCATTTTTTCACCCACTTCCTTCAGACTTGAGGTTGCGGATGATGGAATTGGATTCGACATTGATCTAGCATTAGAACAAGTAGCAGAGAAAGGGAGCACTGGACTTATGAATATTAAGAAAAGAGCACATCTTATCAATGCGGAAGTCTTGCTAAACAGCAAACCAAACGAGGGCACATCTTTCGTTATAATTATACCAAGAGAGCAAACAAAATAATGTATGTTACCAACAAAGACACCTTTAAAGATCGCAATTGTGGATGACCATAATCTATTTCGCAAAGGATTAATAAAGCTAATTAGCCTTGGTGATAAAGAGAATAAATATTCTATTCTTTTTGAAGCAGAAAATGGGAATGATTTGAAGGATAAATTAAAAAGTAAATCTCCTCCCGACATCATTCTAATGGACATAGACATGCCGGACTTAAATGGATATGAAGCAGTCGATTGGCTCAGAAAATATCATCCAGACATAAGCATTCTTGTTGTGTCGATGTTTGAAACAGAGGAGCCTATTATGAGAATGCTTCGAATGGGTGTAAAAGGATATTTATCAAAAGATATTGAAGTGGAGGATATGCATCAAGCTCTTGAAGCAATCGCAAATAAAGGGTTTTATTATTCCGACTTGGTTTCCGGTATAATGGCACAGAATATTCAGTCCACTAACCCGGAAATCAGACTAAAACAAGGATCTGCACTTATTTTGACGGAGAACGAAAGAGAGTTTCTCAAACTGGCTTGCACCGAGTTAACGTATAGTCAGATTGCTGATCGAATGAATCTGAGTCCAAAAACAATTGATGGGTATAGAGAATCTCTCTTTCAGAAATTTCAGGTTAAAAGCCGAGTAAGCTTGGCTATGTATGCAGTGAAAAACAATCTGGTTAAAATTTAACGGATCGTCGGTAAAATATTAAGCTGTTGGGATTTTAAAGTTCATTCTAATATTAACTAAATTTATTCAACCTCTAATTATGCCACGTGCTTGGAAGGATATTGCCGAAAACTGGGAAAATCTTCCCCTTGAGTCTTATAAATTCCTATTTAGTCAAGCAAAAGACAGATTCGATGATATTTTAGGCGAATCAACTTCATTAACGGAAAAATCAATAGGTCTTGGAAAGATCACGATTGTCGCAATGTCTGGCTTCGTTGGATATAATTTTAAAACAAATCCTGAATATGAATGGATTGTTTTACTGAGTTTTTTATTTCTAATTGACCTTTTCTGTGTTGTTATTTTGATGTTTCCAAAGGGAGTTATTTTCAAAGGGTCTCCCCCAGAAGAGATCTTTTGCACTTATTTGGATAATCCAGATTATACAGAAACTGAAAAAACAACAGTCATTTATTATCACGAACTCATACGTTATCAAGAACGTATTGAAATATTGATAAAGAAAAACACACAGCGTCAATTATTTTATGGCGTTGCATTGATAACTACAGTACTTTCAACCCTTTTAACTGCAGGAGTAATAATTAGCACTATTTTTTCCCACCACCCTTAGTTGAAGTATTGGTACCAGATGGTTTAACTGTGCCTGTCTCTTTAGCAAACAGTTTTATTGTGCCAATATTTTGGAAGAAATTATTAATAATCCCTATACAAATTATCATCACAAAGTAACAAATTATTTGAAATATTCTTCATTCGTTTCTTGGGCTCTCAAGGTCAAAAAACTCCAAAAGCTCATTTAACTTTTTCTCTGTATGAGTCAAAGACGGATAGTATTGCCAGTCGTTATTGTTCTGATTATAACGTTGTCGTCCCTCATTAAGCTTTTTCCGTAATGTCTCTAGTTGTAACCGTATGGCCGCTTCTTTCAATTCGATTTTATCTTTTATCTGCATATAATATTAGATCAAAAGGCAAATCTATCTAGAAAAGGTTCATTTAAGTAAAATCGAAAAAGAACAAATGTTAGCACCCTGAGCCATATTCCATTTTTTCCAAAGTACCCGTATCTTATCCAAATTAGATTATTCCCTCAATTACAAGTAGCTTTTTGAAGGATGGAAATTGAGTATTGTTCTCCCAAGACCTCACGGTAGAAGGATCAGTGTTAATCAACCGACCAAAATCTTTTGGACTTAAGCCATTTAAATAACGGAACTGAAGCACCCTCCCACCTACGCAAGACATATCAATTTTGACGGGGAGATAGCCTAACAATTCAGTAATGGCCGGCATCTGTCGAAAAGTTGGGGTATTCCTATTTTTCTCCCATCCCACAATTGTATCCTCTGAAACTCGCAGAAGAGTTGCCAACTTACTTTGTGTTACATTATTTTTAATTCTCCATGCTCGTATATGATCTCCTATGGTTTTCAGCACTTTAGGATATGAATTTGGCATTGGACGTTCAGCTACAGATTTCTTTTTGGAAAAAGGCAACACAGGAATGTCCTTGCGGATTTTACAATCATCCTGAAAAAGAATGTACCTGTCCGCCCGGTGCAGTCCAGAAATATCTCAATAAAATATCGGGTCCCTTGTTAGATCGTATCGATTTGCATGTGGAAGTAACACCTGTACCCTTCAGCGAATTATCAAAAACAGAAAACAGCGAAGCAAGTGCTGTTATTCGTGAACGGGTTATTGCAGCACGTGAAATACAGGAGCAACGTTACAAAGATGTGGAAGGCATTTACGCCAATGCACAAATGAGCAGCAAACAACTGAAAGAGATCTGCGTTATTTCGCAAGCCGGGCAAACGTTGTTAAAAGCTGCAATGGATAAATTAAATTTAAGTGCAAGGGCATACGACCGTATTTTAAAAGTTAGTCGTACCATTGCCGATCTTGCACAAAGCAACGATATTAAAATTGAACACCTGGCCGAAGCCATTCAATACCGCAGTTTAGACAGAGAAGGTTGGGCGGGTTAAGTATAACATTGATGATGCTCGATTTTTATCTTTTAATTCCATGCTACAATAATGTTGAAGGATTGATCCGGTCGCTTCGTTCGGTGGTATATCCTAAAGGCAAATGCAGGATTTTGCTTGTAGATGATGGAAGTACTGTGCCCGTAACAATGGAGTTACTGCCGGAAGATGTTCTGCAACGGTTGCAGATAGAGATCATCCGCTTCAACGAAAACAAAGGAATTACGGAAGCGTTAAATACCGGTCTCCGTTTAATCCTTCAACGAAACGATGCATTGTATACCGCCCGGTTAGATTGCGGCGATGTATGCAGAGAAGAGCGCTTTGAAAAGCAAGTGAAATTTTTAAATGAAAACACTTACATGTCACTACTTGGTTCTTTGTGTTTGTTTGTTGACCCCGTAAAAAAAATCCGATTCGTTTACAAAGCTGCAGAGAAGCATTATGTAATTCGCAAACAAATGCATCTAAAGTGCAGTTTTATACACCCCACAGTTATGTACAGAAACGAATCGCTTAAGCAAACAGCACTTTATCCTTACAATTTCCCTTATGCAGAAGACTATGCTTTTTTCTTTGAGTTAATGAAGAAATTTCAAACGCACATTCTGCAGGAAATGTTAGTTGAAACAGAAATAAACACACAAGGAATAAGTGCACAAAAAAGACGACAACAGATAAAATCAAAAACTAAGATAATAAAGCACTACGGCTTTAATAAATTGTTAACTTGCGTTGGTTTATTACGGCAATATTTACTTTTATTGCTTCCATATAAACTCATCACCCCAATTAAGCGTTTTATTTTTCCACATTGAAAAAATAAAAAATCGTCAAAGTTCATAAGTGTGTTCTTTGAAGCATAAGTGTGCAGCCTCTTAACTGCCAAGCAAATAACTTTGCAGCGGTTTACGTTTAACACTTGTCATGGTTGATAACTAGTTAAACAAGACCTGAGAAAAATAACAATACCTGTAAATGAGAATTGTTCATGTTGTGGAACCGTTTGCAAGCGGTGTAGTAACCTTTGTAAAATCACTGGTAGAGCATCTGCCGGAAGATTATCATATTGTTATACATGGAGAGCGGCCGGAAGTAATGGAACGAGCCGAGGTAAAAAAACTTTTCCCCCCCAGCCAGGTAAAATTCATTCATTGGAAATCGGCCCAAAGAGGGTTGCATCTTGTAAAAGACACCCGTGCATTATTTGAATTATATACCATTCTTAAACGTTTCCGTAATGTAGACGCTGTTCATTTACACTCATCAAAAAGCGGTTTTTTAGGAAGGTTGGTTTGCAGATGGCTGAATATTAAACAGGTTATTTACACTCCCAACGGCGCTCCTTTTCTTGTAAAAGACAGTCGTGTTAAACGGGCAGTTTATAAACAACTTGAATTGATTGGCAATTCATTTGGGGGAAAAGTAGTCTGCGTTTCTGCATCGGAGGCTGAAGCATATCGCAACTTAGGGATTCAGGCAACTTATATAAACAATGGCACCAGCTCTGTTAAGCCGGTAAGAAATGCCGATTATAACCAAGAGAAATTCACCATTGCTTTTAGCGGTCGTATTCTTGCACAAAAAAATCCAAAACGGTTTAACCAAATAGCTGAGCATTTTTTATTGTATCCACATGTAGAATTTGTTTGGATAGGTGATGGTGCAGACAGAGGTGTATTAACCTCGCCCAACATACGTATTACCGGATGGTTGTTGGAGGACGATGTAAAAAGAGAACTCTCAAAAGCATCCCTTTATCTTTCCACTGCCGATTATGAAGGTCTTTCTTTTGGTGTGCTTGATGCAATGGCGTTAAGCAAACCGCTGATTCTTTCAAATTGCATTGGAAATAAAGATATTATCCGCTATGGTTTAAATGGCGATTTGTATGACTCCATCGAACAGGCATGCACACAAATCCTCTATTATATCAACAATCCGTTTATGCTGGAAGCTATGGGCTCTTACTCAAAAAGTTTGTGCAGCACAGAATTTAATGCAGCCAGCAGTGCCGGAAATTATCGTATTGCTTACGCCTATTAAACCACTCTATATCTAACAAAAATGGGAACACAGGGACAAACACAACCTAACGACACGGGCAAACTGGTTGCTTTAGCAGGCAACTTAAAAGATCTTCCCCTGGAAGATGTTTTACGCCAGGTTTATACGCATCTTCTTTCGGAGAATGACGATAAGCGTGACCGTATAGAAGATCTTATTGACCAGCTGCAAAAAATGGAGCAACAGTTGCTCGATGAACAAAAAGAAAAAGAAGAAGCTGAAAAACAGCTGAAAGATGAAATACGCAGACAGGAAGGATCGAAACAATTGATTAATAAACTGCTTGAAGATATACGCCGTTACCAGAATGATATTGAGTGGTATAAGCGGACGTATGAAAAAAGAAGTTTGCTGGGAACATTGAGAGAAAAGCTGTTTAGAAAATAACAAGAAACCATTGGTACTTGAAATTACACGGTAAGGAATAAGTGTTTATTAATAAGAACAGCTTCTACATTGGTTTATTTTACATGATGGCTGAACAGCATTTTTAACTGTATACCGATAAAAGAATTTACATGTAAAAGGCTCGAAGAAGACTTGAACACATCAGAAGAATAGTGGTCGAGTCTTTTAATCAAAAAAAACAGATTCATGAATATATCTGAAAGGTACACAAAGGAGGGTTTTGTATGGCTGCCAAATGAAAAAAAAACCTTTCGTTATTCTGATGGAGATGAAAACGAAGCCAATATTTTAAATGCTATTCAAACTTCGGAGGATTTATCTGTTGGATCACAAGAATTAAATAAAAAAATAATCGACTGGCCTACCAAATATCATTTAAGTTCTCAGAGAGTAAACTTGCTATATCCAGTAATAAATATTATTAAAGATGCCGAGATATTAGAAGTAGGATCTGGATGTGGTGCCATAACAAGATATTTGGCTGAAACAGGAAAAGAAGTAATTGCATTAGAAGGTGGCAGAAGAAGATCTGAGATTACAGGAATGAGGTGCCGAGATTTACAGAATGTACAAGTATATAATGATAACTTTCTGGATTTTGATATAGATAAAAAATTTGACATTGTTACTCTTATTGGTGTGCTTGAGTGTTCGAGTATATATAGCGACGCACAAAACCCAATACAAGAAATACTAAAAAAAGCAAAAAAGTTCTTAAAGCCAGATGGGTCGTTGATTATTGCTATTGAGAACAGGCTAGGCTTAAAGTATTTCGCCGGGGCCCCTGAAGATCATCTCGATGAGCCGTATATTGGGCTTGAGAACAGATACGATAAAAAGGGGCCTGTTACATTTGGGAAAAAAGAGCTTGAACAATTACTTCACGACGCCGAATTTAAAGTGCAGGATTTTTTGTTTGCATTTCCCGATTATAAATTTCCTTTAGCGATTATCACAACTAATGGCGTACAGGATCAGACAATAAATATTGCTGATATTTTAAAAACAAGAACAACCTACTATAAAAGTTCTCCCTACCCGTCCAGCTTTTCAGAGGAAGCCGTGTGGCCTTTAATTGCTAAAAACAACCTAACAGGAGATTTAGCCAACTCATTTTTAGTATTGGCTTCCAACTCAGATGTTAGCAAACTTGAAATAAATGCCCTGGCATATACATTTAGTACAGAATCAAGAAAGCCCGAATTCTGTAAAGTAAATAAGTTTATAAAAAATGAGAATGGCTACTTGGTTTGTCGTGAAAAAAAACATCAGGCATTTCAAAACAGGTCTAAAAAAATAGTTCACGATCTAACGGAGCATGAATATATACAAGGAGATCTATACTTAAATGGGTTATTAAAAATAGTTAATCAAAAAAACTGGCATATTACTGATGTTTATAATTGGTTTAAACCATGGGCTGCATATTTGCTTTCGAAATCAGTAAAAACCGAGGAAGGATATTATTTTCTTGATGGTAAATATTTCGATGCAAGTCCCTTTAATGCTTTTGGCTTAGAAAATGGAGAAGGCTTTCAATTATTTGATTTAGAATGGCTAGTAAAAGAGAAGTTACGGTTAGATTATGTTCTATTTAGAGGCTTTTATTATTCATTTAGCTACATTGATAAGATTCAAAGACCGGAAAGCGGCTATTATCATAGTCGGTCCGAAATTGTATTAGATGTATTAAAAGATATTTTTAATAAGGAGTTATTGGATTTGGTGTATTACAGAGAAAAAGAAAGAGAGTTGTTGAAAGAAGTTGTTGAAACAGTTCCTGATGTTTTCTTTGATTCCGGTATTAAATATTCCGATACTGAAGAGTATTTACAAGCCCATTTATTTAAGAATTCAGTATTTGAACCATTAAGTCAAATAGCAATTCAATTTTTTTGGAGGTACCCCGGTATTGATTTTTCTGAAACTGATTCTGCCTCGCAATTAGCAGAATTGACTACTGAAATTAATGTAGTTAGATACAAAACACCAATCAACTCCTCCGAAATTGACGCAATAAGGCTTGATATAGGAAATAGAATTGGGCTTCTAAACATACATGATATAAAACTTACAGATGACGCGGGGTCGGTTTTATGGATATGGAATAAAATAGCGGATGAGCAAAATGATGTATTGTTAATTGAAGACAAAATTAACTGGCCGGGGAAAACAGTACAGATAGCTGCTTCCGACGATCCCTATATCATTATTAAATCAAACGAGGCGTCTAATCTCCAACTTAAGAATGCCACATTTATCGAGATATCCATTTCTGCTTTAAGTAACGAACAACTTCAGGTATTAAAATATTTTCCATCAACTTTAAACTACACCGCAAATACTGATGAGGAAAGCCAAACAAACATAGTATCGAGACTAAATTCAATAGACAAAGAGTTGAAATTTTTTGCGGCTAAAGAATCGCTCAATATAGTGATGTATGAAAAACTGGTTTCATTGCTGCATGAAGCACAAGACCCCAAAAAAACATCAGCGTTTCAGGAGCAAATCAATTCACTAAATAACAAAGTGAATGCGTTAATGAAAGAAGCTGCTGACAGCAATACCCTCATACTATTGTTGAGAGAAAAAAGTACAGCCCAACTTACGGAAAATATAAAGCTTCAGGAAAAATTGAAACTCAACGCTATTGCTAAGGAGTTACTTGAAACAAACCTGCAAGCAAAAGAGGCTGCATTGGTTGACTTAAAACAACAGCTACAAACATTTTCAGAACAAGTGAGCAAACTAATAGATCAAAGCAATATGCTTTATGATACTACCAGAAGGCTGGAAACAGAAAAAAAAGAACTCCATTCAATTAAAGTAGCATTTCAACACCGGATAAATGAGTTGCAGCAAAAGCACGAGGATGTAAGCGGTCTCTTAAAAACTGAAATTGCCTTGAACATTCAGAAAAACGAAAAAATAGAAACACTCAACTCTGTAATCAAAAAGCTCGACGAATTTTATGAGAAAAAAAATGCTGTAGCAGTATTATATAACAAATTAAAAGGGAAAAAGGTGATCAGTTGAGTTATAGAAAACAATTCAATTCTTAAACCACTGCAACCTTACTTTAGTTGTTCAAAGACATAATTATCTGTTTAATATGGGAAATTTTCGGCAAGAGTACTTTAGCATTAAAAAAAGCGGCTTTTTTGATTCTCAATTCTACTTTCAATCTTATCCAGATGTAAAAAACGCTGGATTGGAACCTTTGAAGCATTATATTCTTCATGGATGGAAAGAAGGTCGAAATCCTTCTCCTGATTTTGAAACCAACTACTACCTTACTACTTATCCAGATATCAAACAATCAGGAATAAATCCTTTGTTTCACTATGTCAAACATGGCCACAAAGAAGGAAGAAGTATTAACTCAAGGCATGACACTGTGCTTATTCCAAAAAAAATAACTGGTATTGAAAAATTACTTTTTCTATCTAAACAGGCGAACATCGATAAGTCTTTGATAAAAAAACTAATTATCACGGTTGCAAAAAAAGGGATAAGATTTGCCATCACTAAAACCAATAGTAAGGTAAAAAAAATATTACTAGAAAAATACTCTGAATACAAATACAGAAAGCAAAAAGATTTTTTTGAAATAAAAGTCAGTGTAATTATACCTACCTATAATCGTTCCAAATTACTTCCAAAGCTCTTAGAAGCTTGGAAAAAAGTAGATAAAGTTACAAGATATAACTATGAGCTGATTTTTTCTGATGATGGTTCCGATGATGGATCCGTCGCAATTTTTCAAAATGCAAAAGGATTACCTCTTAAAATAATTAAGAACAAGCACGGTGGTGCAGCTAAGGCCCGAAATAGTGCGATTTTAGCAGCCAAAGGCGAAAAATTATTAATTATGGGTGATGATATATTTCCCAATCCAGAAATTATCAATCAACATTATGAAAAATTACAAGAACTGCCAGTTTGTAAAGCAGTACTTGGAGAAATCATTTGGCACAAAGATATCGAAGTTAACATGTTGATGAAGCATATTACGGAGATAGGCCAGGAACAATTTAGTTTTAATGCATTTAATCCGCATGAGTATATTGATTTCAGGCATTTTTACACGAGTAATATAAGTATTGACAGGGCATTTGTACTCTCCGAAAAAATCATCTTTGATGAGCAGTTTTACAAAGTTAATTTCGAAGATATAGAACTTGGATTCAGGCTTTCAAAAAAAGGAATGGAGATTTATTATTATCCAGAAGCTCATGTTGAACATTACCATCCTTATAAAAGTATTAGCTCCTTTTGTAAGCGACAAGAAACTGCTGGTGAAATGGCCGTAGTCTTCAAAAAGTTACATAATGAAGAATCAGAATGGTTTACGCAAGTTGACACTATATTAAAACAATGGAATACCTATCTTTTGGGTATGACTGAGACAGCTTTAAATGCTGAAATTATTAAAGATGTAGTCAATATCTGTCAATATATCGAAGACAGTAAAGAAGTAAACAGAATGCAAGTAGAACATCACTTATCACAGGTTTATAGAGTCGTCTTTAGATTCTATTACGAGAAAGGAATAGTGCATCAAAAATTAAAGCTTAACGCAGCTGTTTATGATCAAGTTTTTTACTGCCATTATTGGCCAAATGTTGTGGAAAACTTAAAACATCTTAATGAGATTATTGAGCTTCCCGGCTTTAAAAAGCATTTAAATATTAAGCAACTGGTTTATTTAACCATCCTTGTAAAAGATCTGGAACATATCGAAAAGCTTCGGTCTCTATACGAAAATGATTTGAAGTATATAAAATTTCTACTACCTAGTCAGGCTATTGATCTGCCTGGAGATAATTATGTGTACGCCCCGGAAGCAGACTTCCTGCTTCATCCGGCAAATATGAGTCAGCTAATTTTATTTTTTCAATTATATCCCAAAACTGATGTCATTTTGTTATCCTTAGGACTTAATGATCTACCCGCCATTGGTATCTCAGAAAAAATCAATAATAATTTCATCTATAAATACAGTAACCATTTATCAGAATCTCCAGATATTAATACAGGTAAAATTATCCGGTTAATTAGTGAGAAGTGTGATGAAGCAAAAGATTTCAATTTCCTATTTCCAAATGGGCAGTTTGAAATAAATGCACATGGCTTTTTTTATAAATCAGCTTTGTCGAAACTTCCTAAGAAATCGATCTTTTTTGAAAGATATGATACTTTACCAAAAACTAAAAAAACAGCTTTCGTTTTTCCAATTTTTCTGGCTGTTGGTGGGGTTGAAAGAAATACCGTAGAAGCCATTTCCCGCCTTACGGATGAATATGATTTTATTGTAGTTACGTTTGAACGTCTTGCAAAACCTCAAGGCAGCCTGCATCATCAATTTTTAAAAACCTGTAAAGGCATTTATGACCTCACCGAATTGTCCAGTCATGATGATATACTGATTTATCTTGAGGCATTGAGAAATGCGTATTCGCCAGATTTGGTTTGGATCTGCAATGGATCTCCTTGGTTAGCCGCATCTACACTTAATATCAGAAAATTATTTAATAGTGCGGCCATCGTTGACCAACAGGTCTATGATACTACTGAAGGCTGGGTGCAATTATATAAAGCAAAAGATCAAGGCCTTCTTGCTTTTGACAGATTTATTGCGATTAATTCTAAAATAAAGGAGGTTTTCGAAAATACCGCAGGAATAGCTTCTGACCATATTGATCTCATTTACTCAACCCTGTCATTAGAAAAAAGAGAACAAGCCATCCAACAAGAAAACAAAGCATTAAGAAAAAAATACAATCTGAACGAATTTCAGAAATATTTTGTTTTTGTTGGAAGACTTACAAAGCAAAAGGCTCCAATGGATTTATTGAAGCTAATCAAGTTAATAACAGCCAAATACAAGGGTGAATATAAATTTATTTTAGTAGGAAGTGGTGAAATGAGTGAACAGGCTGATCAATATATTGCTAAAAACGATTTGGCGGCATCAATCATTAGACATAACTATATTGAAAATACTTTTGAGCTTTCTAAAATAAGTGAAGCAATTATTTTCACATCACTTTACGAGGGACTATCAATAGCATTACTGGAGGCTCTCTCTGTTGGAACTCCTGGTATTTCTACTGATGTTGGAGATACTAAACTTATTTTTGAAAAATTTGGCAACGGTCTTGTTTTTTCAACAATAGGAAATGTAGAAGAGTACTTTCTGAAATTCGAAGAGTTTTTACAAAAAAAAGATTCTTTAAAATCAAACGCAATAAATACAAAAGAGGAAGTTGCAAAAATGTTTAGCCCTTCAAACATTTCCTTACAATATAGAGAATGCTTCACCACCGCAATAAATAACAGATTAAGAAAATGATAATAGGAAATGGTATGCTGGCATCAGCAATGAGAAGCATTGACAGAGATGATGTCCTCTTTTTTTGCAGTGGGGTTTCAAATTCTTCAGAAATAGATGATAAACCTTTTTTACGTGAAGAAACCTTATTACAAGAATATTTGCACACGGACAGAAAGCTCATCTATTTTAGTAGCTATTTTGTAAATTTTGAAGTTTTTTTGACCAAAGAATATTACCAACACAAGCTTAGACTTGAAAAATTCATTACTTCCCGATTCAAAAACTTCACCATTTACAGGTTGCCTCAGGTTGTAGGTCACTCAAACAATCCTGCAACTTTAACAAACTTCATATACAATAAAATTGTAAGCAATGAAACTATTCCAGTTTTTATAAATAGCAAGAGGAATTTATTAGATATTGAAACAGTTAAAAGAGTAATTGAATACATTAACACAGAAAACCTACTTCGCAATAAAACCGTTAACCTGATCTCAACAATTAATTATGATATCGAAACCATAATCAGTGCTATAGAATTTTTTACTAAAAAGAAAGCCCTGAAAAAATTAATTGTAAATTCAGAAAACGACTTTCCCATTTTACTAGAAGCAGAAATTCTACAGATATTTTCCGATTTAGAAATTGTTTTTGATGAAAGCTACTTAGAAAAAATAATTAAAACTTATTACGCCTATAAATATGTTAGTTAGTATAATTATACCAAGTTATAACCACGAAAAATATATTAGCAAATGTATTGACAGTGTATTAAAGCAAACATATATAAATCTTGAGCTTATTATCATCGATGATGGCTCGGTAGATTCATCAAATGAAATTATTTCAGCTTATACAGATCACAGGATTCAACATATTAAGCAATCTAATAATGGCGCTCACAACGCTATTAATAAAGGATTGGCATTATCAAAAGGAGATTATTTGACAATACTAAATTCAGATGATCTGTACCATCCTACAAGGATAGAGAAATGCCTACAGATATTTCAGAACGACTCGACGATAGACTTCATTTCTACGTGGTTAGATATTATAAATGTTAATGAAACTATATTAGGCACAAAAATGGCATGGCGAAATATGGAACCTTGGAATTTAAAGAACAAGGAACTGACCTTTGCCGGAAGCCCTGACTATGCCTTAAATGCTTTGATGGCAAATTTCGTATCTACAACTAGCAATATGATTTTTAAAAGAACTGTTTATGAAAAAATTGGTGGTATGCGCAACCTCAGATTTACGCATGATTGGGATTTTTTGTTGCGTGTTTGCTCCAATTTTAACTGCTTTAATTTAGAAGAAAGTTTGCTGAGTTATAGAATTCATGAAACAAATACCATTTCGAGCAACCGCAAGTGGATGCTTTTTGAGATTTGCTGGATCATTGCATCAAACATCGACAGATTTAATTCTAAACTTATACCCTCATTAAAAAAAGAAGATTTTTCCTTCAGTTCAATCAGACTCCTGGAATCTTTTAATTTTCAAGGAAATGACCATATTTTTTGGTTGCTATATTGGCAGATTAATAACATGCAGAAGATGGGTATCGTTAATCCGGAAGAAATTTATCTTTCAAATAAAGTAATCAGGGATGAAATCATTGAGTATGTTAAAGAGTAAACTCATTTTTATTTTTAGAAATAAGCAATGTTTAATCACAACGACTATCCTGCTAAGAGTGTGTTCTAACAAGTTCAAATAATTAGGGAATGATCATATTTTATTCGATTTTTTATAGAGACGGGTGGACTACTATATATCCTTACTTAAAAAGTATCACTTCTTCCTTTCAGCTATTAATTAACATATGGATTGAAAACGAGGACAAACATAAAATATACCGAGATATAAAAAAAGAATATAGTGATGCGCTGATAATATTCTCAACAAACGTGGGTAAAGATATTGGTGGCAAACTGGCTTTGCTCGATTTAAGTTTACAATTGAATCTAAAAGCTGACTTTTATATTTTCCTTCATGATAAAAAAAGTCCTCACAGCCCATTCGGAAATGTATGGCGTGAAAAATTATTTGCGATAATTACACAGGAAAATATTCAAAAAATAGAGAAAATGTTTCTTAAACAAAAGAACCTGGGAATTGTAGGAGCAAAAGAGTTTATTAAAAATGAATATGACAGGAAGAGTGAGAATTTTAACAGCACTTCGAACAAAATTTTGAAGAATCTAATACAGAAATATGAGTTTACCAGTAAAAAATTCTGTTTTATCGGCGGAACAATGTTTTGGGTTCGGGCAGAAGTATTCAATAATTTCTTTTTAAAGCATCCTCCTTTGAGTATAAGAGAGGGGCTTGAATCAGGCAATGTATTAGATGATCAATTTGGAACTCAAACACATGCATGGGAAAGAATGCTAACATGGATTGCAATCAATCAGGGCTATTCGATAAAAGGAATATGATAAATACACTCACTATAATAACCTCGAACGCTGATTTGCTTTCATTAAATGAAGGATTTGCAGAGCAAGTGCATATTGCGTTCGATATAAAGGGCGTGAGATCGTTAAATGAATTCTCAGCATCTACTCTCCACGTTGGGTCGATTTTTGATTCTGGGAATATTACTTTTTCAATATACTTGGATTCATTTCAAAAAGTAGATTTTAGTAAAATACTTGAGGACATCAAAAATGAAAGGTATATTTTGGTACAAAATACTTTTCATCCAAATTACCATAGAGTAGAACAAAAGCCTGTTATTTGTTTTAATTCAGTTGACAAAGGGACGCCTGAATTAATTTTATTTATCACTGAAATGAATAAAACATTTCAAGCGCAAGGATACAACGGCATATACCCTATGTATTTTTCCAATGATCCAACTCCTTTTTCTAGTAGAGACAACTTTTGTTTTCCCATTCATTTATCAAAAACTGATATTTGTAACTGCTATTACGATATTTTAAAAAACAAATTCTACTCAGCTAAGTATATTGGAATTAGAAGTTTGGAAATAGCACTGATAATTCAAGAGTTAAAAAAAGCAGAAGATAGACTTTTACAAGAGCAGCCACTTCAATTTGAAATGCTTAAAATGTTTAGTTTCTTGAGTTCATCTTCCAAATTACTGTCATATCAATTGGATATTGCAAAGGCAGATTTGGAAAATCAAAAAAAATATTTAGAGATACTAAGAGGCAAGGACGGTGCGCTAGAAATAATTAATTTTTACAAGAACGAATATGAAATTTTGCCGCTTTGGTATAAACGATTTGGGCATATCTTAAAAGTTATAACAGGCAAAAGAAGCTTTCGCTCTCTCTATGATGATAATACAAAAAAATACAAGCTTTGAAGTATTGGCTATTAACAACTGAATATCCCCCTTTTTTTGGAGGAGGTATTAGTACTTACTGTTATCATACAGCAAAAATGCTTGAACAACACAAGCATTCTGTTTCTGTTTTTGTTCACGATGTAGCTGTTCAAAGTACTACTATCGTGAATGATGGCATGATCAGAATTATTCGCTTCAACGCTACAGCTACAAAATCAACCGCCTTTTTGGGCCATGTAACAAATATCAGTTATGAGTTTGCAAATCTAATTAAAGAGTTTATCAAGAGTGAAGGTGAACCTGATATCATTGAAGCGCAGGAATATCTTGGTATTGCGTATTATCTTTTACAGTTTAAATATCTTGGTTACAAATGGTGCAAAGACGTGCCAGTGCTTGTTACGATGCATTCTCCTTCTTTTCTCTATATGGAGTATAACCATGTTAGCGAATACCGATATCCGAATTACTGGATATGCGAAATGGAGCGCTTCTGTTTACAAGCAGCAGATCATATTGTTTCTCCCAGCCGGTTTATGGTTGATGAGCTAAGCAAAAGGTTTACCCTCAATCATCAGAATATTTCTGTCATTCCAAACCCCTACTCATTTCGTGAGCTACAATCTACCATTGATGGCGGAAATGAAATTATTTTTTTTGGCAAACTAACAGTTCAGAAGGGAATATTACAATTACTAAATTACTTTAAACAACTTTGGGACGAAGGTTTTCAAAGATCCCTAACCTTAATTGGAGGACAAGATATTGTCTACCACCCTGAAGGTTTATCAATGGGAGCCATCGTACGAAAAAAGTATAAATCTTATTTAAGTGCAGGCTTACTTAAACTTGAAGATCGGATTGAACCATCTGCAATTGAAAAACGCCTGGAAAAGGCAGAGGTTATCATTGTGCCAAGCAATAATGATAACTTGCCTTATGTTACTGCTGAAATGATGAGTTTAGGGAAAATTGTTTTGGTATCAGAACAGGGTGGGCACCGTGAAGTAGTTGAAAACGAAATAAGTGGTTTTATTTTCGACCATGAAAAATCAGGCTCATTTCGACAGCAATTAATCACCATTCTTGAGCTTGACAAACAAAAAAAGCAGGAAATTAGTAGTAGAGCGCAGAAAAGAATCAGTGAATATTTTGGTTATCAAAAAATTTACGAAAGTAAAAAGCAAGTCATTGATCTTGTTGTCCTTCAAAAAAGCTCTAAAACAAAGTTCCCATATATTCGGTTTAATCAGGCTGTCTCAAAAAATGGTACCAGCTCCAAAGGAAATAAAAACATCTCTGTTGTGGTTCCATATTATAATATGGGCCGTTATCTGGATCAAACAATTCGATCAGTCAAAAACAGCTCTTGTGAAGTCAATGAAATTATTATTGTTAATGATGGCAGTACAGAAGAAGAAAGTATTAAAAAGCTAGACGCTTACAGAGCTGTGGCCGGGATAGTCGTCATTGACACTGTTAACAAGGGTGTTGGTGCCGCCAGAAATACAGGAATTAAAGCTGCCAGTGGTGAATATGTTGCTGTGCTTGATGCAGATGATATTGTTGAGCCTGAGTACTATGCAATTGCAACAAAAGTATTGTCAACTTATGAGAATGTTCATTTTGTTGGTTGCTGGACACGCTACTTTGAAGGCTCCAACAAAATATGGCCTACATTTTCACCAGAGCCGCCATTGATTTTGTATCATAATCTGATTAACTCAAGTGCAATAATTTTTAAAAAAGAGAGTATTATAGCAGCAGGCTTATATGATACAAAAATGACTTTTACAGGTCTTGAAGACTATGCATCTGTTATAAGTATGCTTGCCGTAGGTTATGGTGGCATTGTCATACCTGAACCTTTATTCAGATACAGAGTTCGTGAAAATTCGATGATTCGGGATGTTACAAAAGACAAGAAAAATATACTTGTACAGTACATCAGTAATACATTTAGTTCACTTTTTAGTAGCTACTCCCACGAGTTAGTTAATCTTTATAATACAAATGGGGCTGGCATTCAATACGATAATCCCACATTAGACTATTATCTGTCTGATAAAATTCCTTTCTTAGGAAAGCATTCGCAAAAAGTAATAAAACTCATAAAGCGAAACAGATGTACTAAAAAAATTGCTTATAAATTATACCGGTTTCTAAAAAAATAAATATGCTTCTAAAAATTGTAAAAGATTGGGTAAGTAGTAGTAATAAACTTGAACGTCTTTGGCTACTTGCTAAAATTGAATTTAAACTTCGTTATTATGAAAACAAACTTGGCTTACTGTGGGCTTTACTGAAACCAATTATGGATATTGGTATATATTATGTTGTCTTCAAGACTGTTTTAAAATCAGACGTTCCTGCTTTTGCCTCTTTCCTGTTTATTGGTTTGATAATCTGGAACTTCTTTGTTGAGTCTACCACCGGCACTACACAGATATTAAATACAAAGAAATACCTGTATGAATACAGCAATATGAATAAACTTGAAATTTATGTTTCAACATTGTTCAGTAATTCAATCGGCTTCTTCTTCAACTTTGTAATGTTTTTGTTATTCTATAACTTCCTTGAAAAAGAATCAGGAGGAGTATCAGCCCATATCTTATGGGCTATCCCTCTTTTTCTAAATCTTTTTATTCTTTCTTTGGGAGTATCATTAATTCTATCAAATCTTTATGTTGTTGCAAAAGACATTTCGCAAATATGGCAGGTATTCACCAGCTTCCTATTTTTCTTATCCCCTATTTTCTATAGCCTTAAAGTATTCAAAGAGGCATTGCCTTCCTTTGATTATGGCAATCCAATAGCAGGTATTATTATTAATGCAAGGAGAGTATTAATGCAACAGACGTATCCCGATTATGAATTGTTGATTTGGGATTTTGTTTACGCAATATTTCTCTTATTCCTCGGATTGATAGCCCTTAACAAACTCGGTTCTAAAGCAGCTGAAAAACTCTAAAAAATTACAATGGAAAAAGTGATCGCTTTGAGCGCAAAAAATATCAGTAAAACATTTGAGATATCGGAAGACAGTCACAATACGGTGAAGCACCGTCTGTTCAATTTGTTCAATCCTCCCAGGAAGAAGAAAGTACCTGCACTTAAAATGACTTCCTTTGAAATAAACAAAGGAGAATGTATTGGGTTGCTTGGCAGGAACGGTTGCGGCAAATCAACACTGGTTAAACTGCTTGCAGGTGTTTACCCAACCGATACAGGTTATGTAAAAATCAATGGCAGCACCATGCTTATGAATCTTGGAGTAGGCATGAGTCATGAATTGACTGCACGTGAAAATATTTATGTATCGGGTTCGGTGTTGGGTTTAAAGATCAAAGAGATCGATGCCATCTTCGATACCATTATCGACTTCGCTGAACTTCGTGATTTTGTTGATACCAAGATCAAATACTTCTCTTCCGGCATGGTGGCCCGTCTTGGTTTTTCAATCGCCGTAAATGCAGGAGCAGACATTATGTTCCTCGATGAAATTTTTGCTGTAGGTGATATGAAGTTCCAGGAAAAAGCCATCAAAGTTTTTGAAAGCTCATGGATTGAAGGTAAAACAGTCGTATTGGTTAGTCATAGTATGGATACGATCCGCAAATACTGTAACCGTTCTGGCTACATGAAGAACGGCGAAATGGTTTACTTTGGCGATACCGAAAAAGCAATTGAACTATACATGGCCGATAATCAATAATCGGCCATTAGTTCTTTTTTGTTGCAGCTATAAATGGATAGAAGAATCCCACAAGCATACAACCGAAGCTTCTGCCTATGTATACTTCAAACAGCATTGATACAATAAACACTGTTACAACAAAAAAATAATACCCGTTGCCGGAACGTACTGCATAGAAGAGCGGCAACAATGCAAATGCAAACAGGAATAAGATGGCCCCTCCTGTTCCAAACGTAAGCAAGGCATCGAGGTAACTGTTGTGTACATTCTTTTTGGTTTGGATAGCCATTGTAAAATTCTTTTTCCCATACACTTTATTCATCTCTGCAACTCTATCGCCAATACCAACTCCTTTAAACATATTATTTTTCGCAAGCTCCCAGCCGCATTGCCATAATGCAAGCCTTGTATTGGCACCATTCCATTGTGCACTGTCCAGCTGCATATCGTAATGACTTTCGGCTGCCTTGCTTTCAAAATTGAAATTGGTATACGCTAACTCTTTAAACCGCTGAACAGTTTTTGGAAAAAATTTGAACAACATAAACGCACCTATCACTAACCCTAAAACCAATGTAGCTCCTTCGAGATATTTACGTTTCTTAATTACATGGTAAAAAGCAAAGATCAATAAGCTGCCGTACAACAACAGCATTGCCGATCTGCTCGCCAGCAGAAAGTGATACACAAACAAAATAACCAACGACAGATAAAGCAATCCCTGCAACGTTTGTGCTACTCCTTTTCGTTGCAACAAATAAACAATACCAGCTATTGAAAGGTTAAGCAACATGGCAACATAAATTGATTGCTGCCGGAAGTGAACAGTTAGGCTATCGTTATACATAAAACCGGAGTTACCTGTTTTTATATATTGCGAAAATGAAAGCCCGAGGCTTATTACTGCAACGCCGGTTGTAATTAATCCAATTGCAAGCAGTACTCGATCGGCCAACGCTTGCTTAATAAAAACAGTTCCTATTGCAAGTGGCAGAATAAGAAGGGGCAGCCTGATTGCCAATTGTGTTGTCGCTTCCTGCTTATCGATCGACCAGGTGATGCTTATAACATGCAATAAATAATAGGCTATAATTAAAAAAATAAATGGTCGTTGTTTCAGCAACTGAAACTTTTCCCTGATACTGTTATAAACAAATGAAAGTGTTACAAAAGCACCCAGTATTATGTTAGAAGCAACAGGTGCACGTGGTACAAATAGTGAAATAAAAAAAACAACAACAAGCCAGTAAAAAACTTTCTCCTGCCATTTCAACTGCTGCCCTTCTGCATCCAATAACAATAATGTCTTCATAAATCAGGTTGTTTGCAAAAGTACCCGTAATCAACTTAAGCTACAAAGTATAACGGAAGTTTATTAGGTCTTCAGCAGTTTATGATACACATCAGCTGTAGCTGCCACACATTTCTCCATTTTAAATAAGCTCAAACGTTGTTTCCCTTTTTCCTTTAATTGTTCAGCTAACAATGTATTACTAAGTAACGATGCAATTACTGTAAACATTTCTTCTTTACTGAAGGGGTCGAAATACGCCACAGCATCCCCACCAACTTCCGGAAAGCTGCTGGTATTACTGCAGGCAACAACGCAGTTGTTTGCGAACGCCTCCAGAATCGGAAATCCAAATCCTTCGTATAGCGAAGGATATACAAAAACGCTTGCATGCTTGTACAAATAATTCAGCTCTTCATTTGTTGCATTTATCTGCAGCACTTTATCAACTATACCCTGCCCGGCAAAAAAAACAGTCTCTGCTGTTGTAAAAGAACCACCGCCTGTGCATACAATCCGCAACAGATCGTTTTGTTGCAAAAGAGGAGCAACAGCTTCGGCAAAGAGTTGAAAGTTTTTATAGTTAGCCCTGTCGCCAACAAACAAGAGGTAATTATTAAGTTCAAAACCGGCCGGTTTCACAGAAGTTGTTTCAGGATAAAAACCATGATGAATGACAGATATTTTATCATCAGCAATATTATAAAACCGCTGCAGATCACGTTTGGTTGATTCGGAAATTGCAATTATATGATTTGCATTTCTTATAACTGTTTCCTTCTGCATAACAAACTTATCCGCCGTATCAAAATATTGCGGATACAATTCATAAATCATATCATGCACAGTAATTACGTATGGCTTTCTTAGATCCTTCAGAAAATAAGCATCGTAATAAGTAGGATGAAAAAGATCATAAGCAGCAGTCTTCAATTGATACTTACTGTACTGCTTATTCCATTTATACATACGGCTTTTTTTGGCAGCAAGCAGGTTACCCAAAAATCCGGGCAATAAAGAGGTTTCGTTTTTCAGATACTGATTGCCCGAATAAAGGACCGGTGCTTCTACTTCAACATCTGCGCTTTTCTGAAAAGAATAAAACAAATTTGCAAAATATCTTGAAATGCCGCCATACTTCTGCAGCGAAAACATTTGATGATCGTATAAAACTTTTATCACTTGCTGAGGTTTCTATCGAAAATTTAATTCTCTTTTCTGTTTTGCCTTCCACTTGCGAAACAGGTAACGGATATAAATGTATTTCGACATATATTTCTTTATCCAACCCGGTTTCTGTGCTTCGAATACTTTATCAGTAGCATAGCTGGAAAAACCTGTATCGTTAAACTTTGCAACACCAACTGGCATAAACTTCTTGCGAATGTTTGGATCGCCCCAGCATTGAATATTCAATGCATGATCTGCATATACCACGTACTCAATATTATACTTGTACTTGATAAATATCTGCACCGGATAAAACACTGCCTGGTGACAAATATTTACTTTGGCAACTTCATAAGCAGTAAGCCGTTTGTTTGTTCGCTTGCTGCACATATAGCAATAACCGTAGTACAAGGTTTGTGCATCGTGTAAATGCTCGGCCATTTTTGAAAAGCCGGGTAACAATTCATCATCGGCTCCTAAAAAATAAACCCATTTGCCTTTTACAAAGGGGAGCGCCTTGTTCATAGCATCGTAAATGCCTTTATCCGGTTCGGACTGCCAGTAAGAAATATATTTATTGTACTTGTGTAAAATATCAATGGTATCATCGGTGCTTTGCCCATCAAATACGAGCAGCTGATAATTTTTAAACGGCTGCTGCATGATGGATTGTAAACAATGCTCCAGAACGATGCCAGCGTTGAACGTAACTACAATAATAGTTACAGCAGGGTCGTGCACTGTATGTGCATCACCATTAATATGCAGCTTATGTTCTGAACTCACTTGTTTGTTTTTGTATTATACCTGGTCGTAACCGCTTTCGCAACGTTCAACCTTGTTATGAATAACATCGTAATACGATTGCAAGTTGTGTGCCTCTTTATGCCTCGAAGCAAGTTCGTGATGAATATGAAAACAAATTGCAGCCAGTTTTAAATGCCGTTGTTTCACACCATGATTCACTAACCTTGCAGCCAGTTCAATATCTTCATGCCCCCAACCTTTTACATCGTTGTTATAGCCGTTAACAGCTATAAAATCACTTTTCCATACGGCAAAATTGCAACCCTTTACTTTGCGGGTATTATCAGGTTTACCATACAATAGTCGGGATGCCAATGGTAAACGTGTAACATTAAATCTTGATTTTATTCCTGCCTGTAACAACGAAAAGTTGATCTGCTTACTTGTTAATATCTTTTCTGTAAGCTCTTTCGTTAACAAGCCCCTGCTTCCTTTTATATAATATCCTTTTTCGCTGAACTTAAGATGATCCTTTATAAAATCGGGATGAATAATAATATCGCCATCTATCTGGATAATATATTCCCCTTTAGCTGCTTTAAATGCTTTATTGAGAATAATGGTTTTACGAAAGCCATCATCTTCGTGCCACATATGAATTAACGGAACAGGAAACCCTTGCTGATACGATTCGATCAATTGCTTCGTTTCTTCTTTCGATCCATCATCGGCAACAATGACTTCGCCCGGCAACACCCGTTGCCTTAATACACTTTTTAACACAAGGTCGAGTGCCTGCGGCCAGTTATAGGTAGATATAACAAGAGTACACTCCATAGATACTTGTGTTGGTTTAACCGTTTTTACTTTATAATGTTTCTATAATTCTTAAATGCAAACAAACGCTTACCGGTAAGTTTTTCGTAGCTGTACAGCAATTTGTCTTTAAGCGACAAATGTTTTTTACTAATGTCGAGTTCTACTTGCCAGTTGCGTGCTGCGATGCGTTGCTGTATTACCTGCGGATGAGTGCCTGTAAATTTTCGTAATGCATCAAACTCATTATAGTCAAAAAAATCGGGGCCGTTCAGGTAAGCTTCCAGCTGTTGATCATCGGCATGGTAGAAACGCTGCACATTCTTCAACTTACGTTTCATCTGTTCGGGGCTTTTTACCCAGCCGTAGTGATAAACTTCTGCAGCAACTTTTACCACATCAAGTTTTGCTTCTCCCCGCCGGAACCCCTGTGCATCTTTGTATGATCGAATACTCCTGTCGTTACGGATTATGCGTATCTCATCTTTATACCATTTGCGGCTATCGCCTACATAATCGTAGGTGCCATAAAAATGCAGGTAGTTAAATAAAAACCCATCCACCCGTTTATTGCTTACATACTTTTCTGCAGTTTGCCTGATGACTGCATGATATTTTTCATGAATCACTTCATCTGCCTGAATGTAAAAGATCCAATCGGTATCGGCCGATACATGATCGATAGCCTTATCTGTTTCCAATGCATAGACCCGGCCGCCTTTACGAAGTGTCATATCCCAGGTGGAATACACAATTTTCAGCTTGGGCGATTGTATGCTGCGTATCAGCCCATCGGTATCATCATCGCCTTTATCAATACTAACAATCATTTCATCTACCACAGGCAACACCGACGTAATAGCCTCTACAACAGGAAAATCGTTTAAAACAGCATTACGAACAATGGTTACTCCGGTAATCTTCATGATGTATAATATCGCCAAAGTAAACAAATTTTTAAATACGTTCATTTTGGCAGAAATCGATTACCTCGGTGCAAATACCTCCCCAAAAGAATAAATGCAGGCAGAAGATGCCCGTATTTGCATTGTTAAGCCTGTTTATTCCTGCAAACTTGTCTTATTTTTAAAAGTGGAGCGTGCTTTGAAACATATCATCCTTTTACATAAACTATTATATGAAACTGCTTTTAAAATATCTTGCCCCCTACAAAGGGCTAATTGCCTTAACCATGTTTCTTGCTGCAATCAACAGCGGATTCTCGTTACTCGACCCCATCATTTTCGGAAAACTCATCAACTTAGGCACCTATCATCAAAAGATCGAACCATTTAACTGGAACGATTTTCTTTTTGCTAAGACTTCTTATACCGATGTTAGTTTAAAGCTTCAAGCAAACGGTGAAATAACCAAAGTGCCTAAAGAGGTAACGGTATATGGTGTGGTTTGGTTACTCATTGCTTCGATTTCTGTTGCCATGATCAGCCGTATTGCAAAAGCATTCCAGGATTATTTTCAAAATCTTACCACACAAAAGTTTGGTGCAAAAGTTTTTACCGATGGTTTGAAGCATGCCATGAAACTGCCATACCAGGATTTTGAAGACCAGCGAAGCGGTGAAACACTTTCCATATTAACCAAAGTGCGTACCGATACCGAAAAGTTTGTATCGGCTTTCATCAACCTGTTATTCCCGGTTATTATTGGTATTGTAATCGTTGCTGTTTATGCAGCATCTATTCACTGGAGTTTACCGTTTATTTATTTTGGCGGCATTTTTCTATTGGTCATCATCAGTAATATCCTCAGTAAAAAGGTAAAAGCTGTACAGAAAAATATTGTGGCACAAACTACACAACTGGCGGGTGCCACTACCGAATCGCTACGCAATATTGAACTGGTAAAAAGTTTAGGTTTAACCGATCAGGAAGTAACCCGTTTAAACAAGAATACATTTAAAATTCTCGGACTCGAATTAACCAAAGTAAAACGCATCCGCAGCATCAGTTTTGTGCAGGGTACATTTGTAAACACACTTCGCCAGGTTATTTTATTTATGTTGATGTGGGTGATATACAAAGGCGAAATGGATGCAGGGCAACTGGTAACTATGCAGATCTTTTCTTTCTTTGTATTTGGTCCGCTGCAGGAGATCGGAAACATATTGCTTTCTTACCGTGAAGCGGAAGCAAGTATTACCAACTTCGATAAGTTGATGATAAAACAACCGGAACCAACGCCTGTTAATCCTTTGCACTTAGGTTCAATTGAAACCTTATCGTTCAACAATGTTTCGTTTAAACATCAAACAGCATCGCAAAACGCTATTACCGATATCAGCTTCAATGTAAAAACAGGCGAAACAGTTGCATTCGTGGGACCATCTGGTTCAGGTAAAACAACGTTGATGAAATTATTGGTGGGCTTGTATCGTCCGCAAAACGGAAAGATCCTGTACAACGGCATGGATGAAAACTCCATCAACTTTGAAGACCTCCGCAACCAGATTGGCTTTGTAACACAGGATACACAACTGTTCAGCGGCACCATTAAAGAAAACCTGCTATTCGTAAATCCTTCAGCAAGTGAAGAGGATCTTTTAGATGCATTGAACAAAGCAAGTTGCCAGCGGTTACTGACCCGTGCCGAAAAAGGATTGGATACAATGATCGGGGAAGGTGGATTGAAGTTAAGTGGTGGTGAAAAACAACGTTTGTCTATTGCCCGTGCATTGTTACGCAAACCACGTTTACTCATTTTTGATGAAGCAACATCAGCACTCGATTCCATAACAGAAGAAGAAATTACAACTACCATCCGTGAAATTTCTTCGCAACGCAACCAGATAACCATTTTAATTGCACACAGGCTCAGCACCATTATGCATGCCGATCGTATTTATGTACTCGAAGGCGGCGATGTGGTTGAAACAGGCAATCACCAGCAATTGCTCGAAGAAAAAGGTTTGTACTATGCCATGTGGCGCCAGCAAATTGGCGAACGTAAGAAAATTGCCGCTGCTGCTCCCGGTGTTTAGTTAAATTTTCTTTTGCAAAGTGATGTATATCACTTTCTACAATTGCAGATAGGTTAACTTTGCAAAAATTTTTTGCATGGGTTCTTCTAAACCAAAGCCGAATTATTTGTGGAGTATGCTTTCCATGAACTGCCCACGTTGCCGCAGAGGAAAGCTGTTTAAACCATTTAGTGCCTATAACTTTAAGCATACGTTCGATATGCACGAAGACTGCAGTGTATGCAAACAGAAATTTGATATGGAACCGGGCTTTTGGTACGGAACAGGCTATGTAAGCTATGCTTTAACAGTGGCTATTTCTGTTGCAACTTTTGTTGCCTGGTGGGTATTGATTGGTGTATCATTCAACGACAACCGTGTGTTTTGGTGGCTAGGGTTGAATGCTGTTTTGTTATTGATACTGCAACCTTGGCTTATGCGATTAAGCCGCACCATTTATCTCTACTTTTTTGTTCGCTACGACGGAGAGTATGAAACTTCTGAACCTAAAAAATTTGATTATTGATATAATGAGTGATGAGTAATCAATGATAATTGGATTCCCGTACGCATCACTCATCATCTTATTCATCATCCAGCAAATGCTTCAACAAACTGGGGCGTTTCAATTCCATATCGCTCAACTCCACATCAATTGCTTTTGTGCTGAGAATAATTTCTACCAACGAAAACAATAACGATGCAAGTAAACTCAGCAAACTTAATGCAAACACCCATTTTGCAGCCACATCGTAATTACGGAAAATAAGAAACATACATGCTACACACAGCAAAAAGCTGAGTACACCTAAAGCCTGCATGTTGCGGATATAGCTGATGCGTGCACGCAGATTACTGATCTGTTTGTGCAACTGAACCTGCTCTTCTTCTTTCACATATTCATCGTGCAGTTTACGCACCAATGCTGCAATGGCAAGAAAGCGGTTGGTATATGCCAGCATTAACAAGGTAATAGCCGGAAATAACAATGCAGGTGTGTTAATGGATAAGTCGTTCATAACTGAAAATTACAGAGAAACGACTTATCCACGCAGGCTTTTTATTTCCAGTTAAACTCCAGCGGTACATTTACTTTAATGCTGAAATTGCGCCCCATATTGTACACGCCTGGTTGACCCGTACGTGGGTTTTCACCTGCATACTTCAAACGGTTTAAATGATGCTGATAAGCAACATCAGCAATATTCGATACAAGGAAATATACAGCAGCTAAGGTTTTGCCTTTGCGCATCAATTCTCCACCAACACCTGCATTCAATAAAGTAAATGAGCCGGTTGTTGTTTCTGTGTTATAAGCAGTAAAGGCATTATTCTGTGCAAAATTATGATCAAGCTCTGCTTTGAAATAGGTATTTCTAAACACTTTGTTTTGATGTGCAAACAAATCGAAACGCAGTTCGCTGAATAATCTTGCAGCTGGTATAAACGGAATATTTTTATTTCCTTCTGTAGCCTTCGCTAACTGTCCACGTACAAAAGAGAATGAGTTTTCAAAATGCAGCCAGTCTAACGGATGCGGGTGAATATCTAACGACAGTTCCATACCGTACAAACGTGCATCCTGTTGTACAAAACGGAAAAGATAAAAATCTTCACCATCAATTGTAAGAATCGAGTCGCCACCGGCTACAGCAGGTTGCTTTTCGAAAAAGATATAGTTGTTAATGCTGTTGTGGAATAACGATGCAGTGAAAGTTATATGCTCTGCATTCAATTCTATACCGGCATCAACCTGCAAACTTGTTTCCGACTTCAGATCTTTATCACCTACTTCGTAACGGTTTGTTCCTTCGTGTGCGCCATTGCTGCTTAACTCAGCCATGTTTGGTGCACGGAATCCTCTTGCAATATTAAAACGCAACAATGCAGTTTTTGGAAACTCATAGGTAAACCCTGCGCTTGCAGATACATTGGAGAAATTACGGTTGAACGATTCAAACTTAACATCGGCACCATCAAGCATTTCTTTACCGTTTACCGAACGACGATCGAAACGAACACCACCACTGAAATCGAAACGGTTCCATTTTTTTTGCGTGAAAGCAAATGCACCGATATCGCTCAAACTGTAATCAGAAATAATTGCTTCTTCACCTTTGTTTGTGTTTTGCTGGTTCATACCACTTGCGCCAAACGAAAGTTTCCAGTTGTTCTTTTGCTTAAAATGATACTGTGCGTTGTAGTTGAGTGTTTTCAAATCGAAATACAATTCTTTTTCTTCAGGATCTTCTGCATTACCAAATTCCCTGCGTTGGTTACGTTGTGCGCCAACATTAATATTCAGCTTTCCGCCTTTCAAAAAGAAACTGTTATCACTCACCAGCTTTTCGTGTGTAATATGCTGGTAAGGTATCGTTGGTTTGGTGGATAGAAAATCATCGTTTGTTGCAACAGTTTCCAATGCCGTACCACCGTATTTAATAAAGTTGCCATCAGCATCACGCTCGCCTTCTACCAAACCAAGCTTCTGGTTAAAACTACTGAACACTAAATGACTGTAACCCCATTTCTTGCTCAGGCCAATCATTCCGCCTGCATTACGTTCATTAAACTTCGAGTTGAATACATAACCATCTTTTGCATTGCGGTAATCAGCTGCATCTTTTGATGATGCGTATGCGTTAAACAGAAAACCATTTTTGTTACCTGCAATGTTGCCCGAAAAACCACGCAGATGATTATTGGTTTGATAATTACCAAAAAGGTTCGCCTTAATCTTTCCTTCTGTTACAGGTGTATTGCTGATGAAGTTGACAACACCCGCAATAGCATCGCTTCCATACATCAATGAAGCAGGGCCTTTTAATATCTCTGCTTTTTGCACACTGTATTCATCTACTTCAATACCATGTTCATCGCCCCACTGCTGACCTTCCTGGCGCAAACCATCGTTAATTACAACCACACGGTTAAAACCCAAACCACGAATAACCGGTTTGCTTATTGCCGGGCCTGTGGATGTTTGGCTGATGCCCGGCTTACGGGTAAGTGCATCAATAATATTGGCAGAGCCTGTTTGCAACAATTCCTGCTTACGCATTACAACAACCGGTGTAGATACTTTACGTAGTGATGTTGCTGTTGAAACTCCTGTTACCACTACTTCGTTATGTTCGGCAACAGTTGGCTTTAATTCAAATTTCTGTTCGGTATCCTGCACAAAATCTACAGAAACAATGATGCTGCTGAAACCTGCATACGAGATTTCGATAAGATGCGTTCCCGCAGGAATATCCTTCACTGTAAATGCACCTGTATTATCGGCAATAACACCACGACGAAGATCGGGCAGATAAATATTTGCTCCCGGTAATGGCTGTTTGTCGATTATATTAACAACCGATCCTTTTAAACTAAATGTCTTGTTCTGAGCTGACGCTGACTGTACACCTGCAAACAGGGCTAAAAAAATAAAGATTGACCTCATGCTTAATTTTTTGAAACAACGTTGCAAATATAAGCTTGAGCTTTTTAAACCTCCAAAATTATTTTTTACCGAACCTTCAGCATAGGTTTTACCTGCTGGGTGCTTCCATTCTGGAAACGCATGTAATAAACACCCGGAGGTAAGGTATGTGAATCGAAGTTGATTTGATACTTACCTGCACTGTATGTGCGATCGACAGGCGTTGTAAGTACACGCCCCAACGCATCCATGATCTGCACCAACGTATGCCCGCCCTTTGTGGTAAAGCTGATGGTGGTGGATGAAGTAAATGGATTGGGATAGTTTGAAATTAATGTGATGCCTGCGTTGCGGTTGTCATCTACATTGGTTGTAACACAATTGCCGTTTGCACATAAACCAAGTTGCTGAAAATTTTGCAGCATGATGGTTTGAAGTGTAACATTATCAACACAAAACCAGTTTTGCAGAATAGTAGCATACACACTTCGGAAATCGTATTGCATTGGTATGTTATCGTTTACCGTTGCTGTTGTTGGTATGGTTGGATTAACACCTGTGATGCCAGGATTTACTTTTGTACCAAACACAAACATCGGTGCCGCAGCTCCGTGATCGGTTCCTGTGCTTGCATTCGATTTAATACGACGGCCAAACTCAGAGAAAGTCATTCCGATTACACGATCTTCAATACCTAAACCTTTCAGGTCATCCTGAAATGCTTTTACGCCATCACTCAACCTTTGCATTAAGGTAGCGTGTGTGCCGGTTGAAGTATCGGTGCTTGTTTGTGCAGAGTGTGTATCGAAGCCGCCCATACTTACCATGTACACTCTTGTTTTCAATCCTCCTTTAATCAATCGTGCAACAATTTTTAACTGATCGGCCAAGGTATTACCTGATGGATATGTTCCTTGTGTTGGTACTGCAGCTGCTACAGCTGAAATACGTGTAGCGTATTGATTGGATTGTTTGGCAACCAAACGCACATACTGCAATGCATTACCGGCTTTTGTTGCAGGTGCAGGATCTTCAATACCATTGATGAGGTTATAAAAATTAGTAGCGCTTGAAATACTGATGCCCATATTTACACTCGGCCCCTGGAATGTTAATGAAGCGGAAGAACCGATTTGTATACCTAAAGGATCGGGCATGGTTGTGTTTGGATAACCAACCGGATAATTGGAATATTGATCGCTGAGATAACGGCCGCCCCAACCACTGTACAATTGTTCATCGCTGTCACTGGCACTCATCCAGATATCTGTTGCACGAAAATGAGAGAAGTTAGGATTGGGATAACCAACAGCCTGCACTAACCGAAGTTTGCCTTCGTTGTACATGGTTTGTAAACCCGTCATCGATGGATGTAAGCCTACTGCACTTGTTCCGCTGAGCGTAAGCACTTTGTTTTGTGCTATGGCAATATTGGTTCGTGCATTGTAGTAGTTGCTGTATTGATCAAGTGGTACCACCATGTTCAAACCATCGTTACCGCCATTAAGTTGAATGATGACCAATACACGATCTGTTTCAACGTATGTATTCAGCAACGCTGCCATTACCGGATTATCACCCAACACACGAATGGAAAAATTATCAATGATGGATGGCAGTATGGCTGCCGGTATTGTGTTCTGTAAAAAATCTCTGCGTTTCATTGAATCAGATTTTGATGTTAAGCCAACTGGTATTCGGCGAGGTTCATACAATATTTATACAAACCACGCAAACGGGTATTTACTGTATTGTAGTTGGCTGTGGTTGGTGCGCCGAGATAAATATTCCAGGCATTGGTCCAGTAATAATCAGAGTCTTGACCGGTTAACAGGAAATCTTTTTTCAATTGATCTTTGGCCGATTGCGAAATCGGTATCTGGAACAACAGATCAAATACTTCGTTAATCAACTCATTCGGGTCGCCGGGATTCGTTAATTTTTTTGTGAACTCAACAGCATCGATCACAATCTTTTTTCCATTGCGTGAATAACCATTACCGATCATGAGATCGCTGAATTGATTACGTTTCGGTAACGTATCCGTATTCACCCACAATTCATAAAACTGTGGTACCTGGTAATAAGCAGGCCAACCAGCTACATTGGGTGGATCGCCGATGTTCTGCTGATTGTTGGCTGCAACCGTCATTACATAATTCCACATACCATACGCATCAGCATAAAGTGTTGCCACATCAGGAAAAACAACTTCCCACTCCCTGCACAACGCAATAGTGTGATCAATGGGCGATTTGATCATTGCACCCTGGTTCATTGCATCAAAAAAATGTTCGCTCTTGAGCAAGGCTGTGAGTGCCGGTTTTATTTCCCAATTGTTTGTGCGAAGAATGAGAGCGAGTGGATCAATTACATTTGCTTCTGCAGCTGCATCAATATCGTAATGCACAAAAAAGCGATAAAGCTTCTTTGCCATAAAGCGGCTTACTTCTACATTCTTTGCAAAGATCATATTCAACAGATCATCTAACTCAAGATCGCCTGCTGTTGTTCCTGTTCTGCCGGTAATAACCGTATTGCCGAAGAAAGATGAAAATGTTTTGTTCGTTGCATCGTGACGAGATGAGGTGAAGTAAGAATGAAACGTGTTCACTGTATTATCAACCCGCCATCCGGTTAAAACTTTTGCCGCTGCTTTTACATCGGCTTCCGTATAGTTGGGATTGTTTTCTTTTCCTAACGTAAACAACTCCTGCAACTCACGTGAATAGTTTTCGTCGGGTGCAGTAGCTGTATTCAATCGTCCGTTCAAATAAATAAGCATTGAAGGATCAAGTGTAATATCTCTCACCAGTTGTTTAAAGTTGCCCAATGCTTTTGTACGCAAGAGATTGGCATGTTTGTATAAAAAATTAGCATTGCCTACATCCACTGTTTCTGTTGCAAAATGATTATGCCAGAACAAAGTCATCTTTTCTCTGATGCTTCTATCCTGCTGCAGCATACAACCCATCCACCATTTTTTAAACGAAGCTCTGCGACGGCTTTGAATGGTTCCATCGTTGTTTACATTATCCACCCAGGTTGTTCCATCGGGTACACTAGTATCGGGTGTGGTTGCACCGGTTACACCATCATAATCTTTTAAAGGTGGTGTCGGTAATGGAGAAACAGGATTCAGTAATTCATCCACTGCTTCGTTCATTGTTTTGGCAGCGAAATAACTGATGTCGCTGAGGCGTGAGCCAAACATGGTTCGTTTTAATAAGTGTGTTACTTCTGTTTTGGTCCATACACCGGCATACAAATTCAAACCTGTAGTAGTTCTACCGGCTACAACTGTGGGTTGTATGTGTAGATCGGTCTGCTTTTTTTTGCCAGCTGTAAGAAATGCTCTACGATCCATAAGGCAGTTTGGTTTAGACAAGAAATCCAAGATTTGAGCTCATTAAGTTACAAAAGTTTAATGGGGAGGATAAAAAAGACTACTTGGGAAAAATCCCATAAAAAAAAATCCCGCCACAAGGGCGGGACTACTCTGCTTTATTACGACGAAATAGAGACTACGCAATGTTCTCAATAATACCGGCAATACCTTGACCGCCACCCACACAGGCTGTAACAATACCGTATTTTTTATTGAGACGCTTCATATCGTTCGTGATCTGGATGGTGAGCTTAGCACCGGTGCAACCCAAGGGATGACCCAATGCAATGGCACCACCGTTGATGTTCACAATCTCAGGATTGAGATTAAGCTGACGGATAACTGCCAAAGCTTGCGATGCAAAGGCTTCGTTCAGTTCAAACAGGTCAATATCGTTTAAACGCATGTTGGCCTGCTTCAATACTTTGGGTACTGCTTCCACCGGACCAATACCCATAATGCGTGGATGCACACCTGCCGAAACACAGTTCACCAAACGGGCAATTGGTTTTAAGCCCAGCTGGTTTACCAATCGTTCACTCATTACTAACACAAAAGCAGCACCATCGCTTGTTTGCGAAGAGTTACCTGCTGTAACAGAACCATTCGCTGCAAAAGCCGGTTTCAGCTTCGCCAGCGATTCTGTATTGGTATCGGCACGCACACCTTCATCGGTATCAACCACAAAATTTCTTGTTTGCTTTTTGCCTTTCTCGTTCAGATAAACTTCTTCAACCGTGATGGGTAAAATGCCGCTCTTGAAATAACCATTTTCAATGGCTGCTTTTGCTTTCATATGACTGTTGAATGCAAACTGATCCTGATCTTCCCTGTTAACATTGTATTCTTTGGCAACAGCTTCAGCCGTTAAACCCATGCTCAGGTAATAATCCGGTTCGTCCTTCGCAATGGAATACGCTGGTACTGTTTTCCAACCTGCAGTTGGTACAAGACTCATACTTTCTGTACCACCGGCGATAATACACTCAGCCATGCCCATGCGAATTTTCGAGGTAGCAATGGCAATTGTTTCCAAACCACTGGCGCAATAACGGTTCACCGTCATACCCGGCGCATGAAAACCTACTGCACGTGCTGCAATAATGCGGCCCACCTGCAAACCCTGTTCTGCTTCCGGCACTGCGTTGCCTACAATCACATCATCCACCAGCTTAGGATCGAGCTGGGGTACACTTGCCAGCAATCCTTTGATCACATCAATCGCCAGATCATCGGGTCGTGTAAAACGAAACCCGCCACGCTTTGATTTGCCCACTGCTGTGCGGTAACCCGCCACGATATATGCTTCCTGCATAGAATTTCTTTTTGGTTCAATCGTTAAATAGTTGTTTATGCAACTTTCTATATCAAATGTACAGAAATCCTGTTTTGTCGAAAAACTTTTTGCAGACAGCTTTTTAAGCGGTTTTTTTGTGCCCTGAAATATAACATGGTATGAAAAAGCTTGTATTTCTCTTTTTGATCGGGTTCCTTTTTACTTTTTCCGCAGCAGCACAAGAGGTTGATGCTGCCATGAAAAGCCGGCTCGATACATTCTTAAAACTTAACCAGGCGCTCGATTTTGAAAAACTGATGGACTATATCTACCCAAAAGTTTTCACGGTTGCACCGAGGGAGCAACTGATTGAAATTTTCAAATCTACTTTTGCAGGCGATGATGAAGTGAAAATGGAAATGGATTCGTTACAATATGGCAGCATTTCGCCATTGGTTGTTGTAAATAAAGGAAGTTACCACCTCATTCGTTATTCGATGTTGATTCGCATGCAAATAAAGCAGGAAGCATCGGATGCCGCCGATGGCAACACAACAATGTTAAACGTTTTAAAATCGCAATACGGAGCCAAAAATGTTCGGTACGATGCAGCAAGCAAAAAGTTTGTAGTAAATGTAAATACGAACATGGTTGCTGTTAAAGATGAAACTTCACCCGAATGGACTTTTTTGAATTTTGAACCTGATCATCCGCTTGCAGCTCAATTATTAGATGCTGCTGTTATTTCCAAACTTAAAACGTTCCGGAAGGAACAAAAGAACTAATGTATCAACTTATACGTTCCGTTTTCTTTTGGTTTGATGCTGAGAAAGTGCACTACTTCGCCATGAATGCACTGCGTTTTTTCTGCTCAGTTGACTTTATAAAAAAAATACTCGCTGCAAATTTTCAAACAAAAAATAAAGCACTTGCATTTGAAAGCTGGGGACTTGAATTTAAAAACCGTGTTGGTCTTGCAGCTGGTTTTGATAAAAATGCAAAATACCTGCGTGAACTGGAAGTGCTTGGCTTTGGATGTGTAGAAATTGGAACGGTTACACCAAAACCACAGGATGGAAATGACAAACCACGCCTGTTCCGTTTACCAAAAGACAAGGCCATCATCAACCGCATGGGCTTTAATAATGAAGGTGTGAAGGTTGTAGCGGAGCGATTGAAGAAATGGAGAGAGAACGAGGTACGAAGTAAGAAGTACGATAGCAGCGGTACACAACTCATCACTCATCATTCATCATTGATCATCGGCGGTAACATTGGCAAAAACAAAGTAACGCCAAACGAAGATGCATGGAAGGATTACGAGATCTGTTTTAACGAGCTGTTTGATTACGTAGATTATTTTGTTGTGAATGTAAGTAGCCCCAACACACCGGGCCTGCGTGAACTGCAGGAGAAAGATTCGTTACGAAAAATTCTTTCGCATTTACAAACATTACGCACCGAACGTTTGAAGTTGAAAACAGATTCGATTGTTGAAAAACCGATTTTGTTGAAGATAGCACCAGACTTAACACAATCGCAGTTAGATGATGTTATTGATCTTGCCCGTGAAATTCAACTCGATGGATTGGTGGCAAGTAATACAACCATCAGCCGTGAAGGACTTACCGCCGATGCTGCAACTGTAACTGCAATTGGTGCGGGTGGTTTAAGTGGTTTACCGGTGAAACAACGCAGTACCGAGATCGTACAATACATCACACAAAAAACAAACGGTGTAATTCCGGTTATTGCCAGCGGAGGTATTTTTACATCGGCCGATGCAAATGAAAAATTGAATGCCGGCGCCGTACTTGTGCAGGTGTGGACAGGTTTTATTTATGAAGGTCCCGGCATTGCAAAGAAAATCTGTAACAACATTCATCAATAGGAATTAAAGAAGAAACATGGAACATCTTTTTACGACCGAAAGCATTATCAGTTTTATTGTACTTGTTGTACTCGAAATTGTGCTTGGTATCGATAATGTAATTTTTGTAAGCATCATCCTTAACCGTTTAAAAGAATTAAAAGACCAGAAGAAAGCAAGACGGCTTTGGATGATCACCGGAATTCTTTCCCGTAGTTTATTGCTGATGGGATTAGGATGGCTCTTATCTCAAAAAGGGAAAGCTGTGTTTACAATTGCAGGTAAAGGATTTGACCTCGCAAGCCTGGTAATGTTGGCGGGAGGTTTGTTTCTTATTTACAAATCGGTACACGAAATACATCAGAAGCTGGAAGGTGAAGACCCCAACCAGGATCCGAAAAATGCAAAAGGAATTTCGTTTGGCCAGGCCATTGGCCAGATCATTCTTATTGATGCGGTATTTTCCTTCGACAGTATCATTACTGCCGGTGGTACAGCCAAACATGTAGAGATCATGATCGCTGCAGTTGTTATTGCAATGACGGTGATGTTTTTATTCAGTCCGAAGATCGCCGGCTTTATTCATAAACATCCAACGCTGAAAATGCTTGCGCTTTCATTTCTTGTAATGATCGGGTTGAGTTTGGTGATTGAAGGATGGAATGCTGAAGCGGCACATGAACTGCATTTGAAAAATTATATCTACTTCGGTATGGCATTCTCTTTTACTGTAGAAATGCTGAACATGGTGATGCGCAACAGAATGAAAGCAAAACGTGTAGTTGAATTAAATGAACCTAAGCTGGAAGAAAAAAATGAAAGCGATCAGGCGCATTAAACCTTTGTAATAAGATTCAAAAAAAGTCCCCCGCTAAAAACGGGGGACTTTTTTTATGCTGTTGCTTACGTAAACAATGTTGGATTGATTCCACCGTAAGGTTTCTTTCCTAAATGCTCATACGCTTTTGCTGTTACTTCTCTTCCTCTTGGCGTACGTTGCAGAAAACCTTCCTGTATTAAAAATGGTTCATACACTTCTTCCAGTGTGCCGGGCTCTTCACCAACTGCTGTTGCAATGGTAGTAATGCCCACTGGTCCGCCTTTAAATTTATCAATGATAGCAGAAAGAATTTTATTATCCATATCATCCAAACCATATTCATCTACATTCAATGCTTTCAATCCATGTTGTGTAACACCCAGATCAATAACACCGTTACCCAACACCATTGCAAAATCACGCATACGGCGTAATAGTCCATTAGCAATACGTGGTGTTGCACGACTGCGTCCTGCAATTTCCCTTGCTGCATCGCTGGTGATCTTTACATTTAAAATACCTGCAGCACGTTGAATAATTTTTTGCAGTGTTTCTGCATTGTAATATTCCAAACGTGATTTAATGGCAAAGCGTGATAACAACGGAGCAGTTAATAAACCGCTTCTTGTTGTTGCACCAATTAATGTAAAAGGATTAAGGTTGATCTGGATGCTTCTTGCATTGGGCCCACTATCGATCATAATGTCAATACGGTAATCTTCCATCGCTGCGTAGAGATATTCTTCCACTACTGTACTCAACCGATGGATCTCATCAATGAACAACACATCATTTGCTTCCAATCCTGTAAGCAAGCCTGCAAGATCGCCGGGCTTTTCAATCACCGGTCCGCTTGTTTCTTTGATGCTTACACCCAGTTCATTTGCAACAATGCGACTGAGTGTTGTTTTACCTAAACCGGGAGGACCATGAAACAAAACATGATCCAATGCTTCGCCACGCATCTTTGCCGCTTTGATAAAAATCTTGAGGTTATCAATGATCTGCTGCTGGCCGCTGAACTCTTCTATATTCGACGGACGAATATTATTTTCAAATTCCTTTTCTGCTGCACTCAGTCCTTCTTTATCGCTATTTAAATTGGGGTTGGCCATTGGGTGTAAAACTAAGAAAAAACGTGAATGGTGAGTGGTGAATAGTGAATAGTGGTGTACTAGGTATGCCATACTTAGTGGCGCTCCCATTTCTTTCATCAGTCTGCAAAGAAGTATGGCATACCTACAAAAACTGATTCATCTGCAAAATCAAATCAGCATCCGGGCAATTCTTTAAATAAAAACTTTTATCACTCATTCTGCATACACCGGGATAATCGCCTTCGTTCAATTCAATATCACTGATGATCTGGAAATGCAGATGTGGTGGCCAGTGACCATTTTCATGTGGCTCACCAAAATGTGCAAACTCCTGCCCACGATTAATGTATTGCCCTTCTACCAACGCCAGATCTTTTAAATTAACATGACCATACAATGTATAAAATGCGGCGCTTTCTAATTGATGCAGTAATACGATCGTTGCACCATAATCACCATAACGATTATTGAATTTAAAACTGTGCACCATTCCGCCCAATGCAGCAAACACTGGTGTTCCTGCCTTGCCCCATATGTCGGTACCCAAATGCAAGCGTCTTGGTTCGCCGCCATCGGATGCATCAAACACGTTGCTTCTGCTGTACACTGTCCGATGTTCGGCATAACCACCAATACCATACAATGCATTTGCATCGCTTAACTGCTGATCAACATAAGTGCTGAATTTTGCAACATCTTCAATCACTTCTTTTGTAAGAGATTTATTTGCTTCCGTAAAATCCATTTGCAGTAAGCGATCTGTTACAGCATCAAAAGGAACAACAGGATGAAAGCTGTGTTTATTTTTTTCAAGAATGGGAATAAGCGAAGATGACATAGCATAAAGGTAGGATGCAGAGTTGTTAATTTTTACCGAACAAAAAATATTCCGGCCAACAGTACGTTGTAGGCACATAACTATGAAGCTTCGTTATTTACTTACTGTTATTGCGGTGTTGGTTTTTGTTTCCCTCACACATGCCCAAATGATCACCGGAGTATGGAAAGGGAAAGTGGGCAATGGTTTAAAACCAGCCAAACTTGAACTGAAACTGATCCAACGTGGCGACAGTTTATTCGGCACTTCGTATTACTATGAAAGTCCAAATAACTATCGGCGTTATGCGGTGAAAGGTTATTTCAATACGCAGACCAATGAAGTGGTTTGGTGGGATGATGAATTGATAGAAGCAAAAACAGGGCGTATTGCAATTACTTCTCCGGGCGCTGTGCCGTTATTGATGGAAGCCGATTTTAATTGCCCCGGTGGTGCTGTAATGATGCTCGATGGAAAAGCAGTAACAAAAGAAGAACAAAAGAATAAAGGTGATCTGCATTTAGATAAAGTGGAGCAACCACAGTTTACCGATGAATGGAACTTTGTGATCGATAATTACACCGTTGGTGCCAACGATCCTTATTTCATAGACAGTGTGGCGGCTATTCATAAAGTTGGAAAGCAACCTGAAATTGTTGCAGTAGCTCCACCACCTGTTTTAACGGAGCAACCGAAGCGTGAAGAACCGAAACCTGATCCTGTTATTCTGCAACCACAAACCACTATTCCTAAGGAAACACAGCCTGTTACCAAAACGGAAAACAAGCCACCTGTAAAAGAGCCGGCAGTTGTTGTTACAAAACCACCAACCATTACCGAAAAATTTATTGAGCGAAAAAAAGTATTAACAACAGAATTGCCTTTACTCGGCGACACAGTTGAAATTCATTTTTATGATAATGCGGAGATCGATGGTGATTCTATTTCGCTATTCATGAACAACCGATTGGTATTTGAACATGTGAAACTGAGTGATAAACCGTATGTGGTAAAGTTTGCAGTGAAGGAGTTAACCGAAAATAATGAATTGGTAATGGTGGCCGAAAACCTTGGAGCTATTCCACCGAATACTTCTTACATGATCGCTTATGTAAACGGTGTGCGTTATACCGCTAATCTTGAAAGTACCGAGAACAGCAGTGCGATGATACGGTTCGTGCGGAAAGAGTGAGAGCTAAGAGAGTGAAAGAGGAAAAAAGATTGTTCGCTACGCTTACAATGTTTATTCACACAGAGGGCACAGAGAACACAGAGAAAAAGACAAAGATGATTTAGCAAATAAAAAGGGTGTACTGATGTACACCCTTCGTTTTAGAGTTGAATAGCTGCTACAGCTCAACATTCATCATTCATTACTCATCACTCATCCCTTGATCTGCTTCAATATTTCTTCAATGGCTTTATCCAGTTGCGGATCGTTGCCATTGAGTTTATCTTCAAAACTGTTGACGATGAGAATATCCGGCTGCACACCATTTATCTCCAGGTCTTTTCCATCGAGTGAATAACAACCCCAGGCCGGCATACGCACACTTGAGCCATCCACCAAGCCAATACCGCTGGTGAAAATGATCCAGCGATAAGTTCCGTTACCAATGATCTTACCAAGCTTCAATCCTTTAAACCCTTGTGCGGTCATTTCCGCATCACTCAACGATTGTTCATTAATGAGCAATACAATTGGTTTATCTGCAGGTGAGAAATTTGATTGCGGTGCTAATTTTCCTTCACGGTATTTCCATTGCAAGTAACTACGCTGACTTAAAAACTTCAACACTTCATCGTGCACATTACCGCCGGTGTTATACCGAAGGTCGAAAATGAGTGCATCTTTTGTTGACAGTTCCTGTGTCATATCATTAATGAACTGTTCCAGTTCGCCTGTGCCCATGTTCTTCATATAACCATAAGCAATGCGTCCTTTACTTTTTTCATCAACACGTTTCTGGTTGTTATCAACCCATTCATCGTAGAGATTACTAAACAATGTTGACTGCGGATGAATTTTTACATTCACCGTTTCAGCACCACGTTTAAATGTAAGCTTCAGTTCTCGGTCACGTGATGGAAGTGTGAAGTAAGCGTTGCGATCTTTGTTTGCATCAACTGTTTCATCATTCACTTTCAGCAATACATCACCCGGTTTAATATCGATGTTCTTACGATCGGCTGCCGAACGTTTTACAATGTATTTCACTTTGTACGGCTCATCATTTTCGAAGATGATACCTGTTTCCATCGTGGCACTTGTTAATGCAATGTTTTCATCATCACCAAATGTTCCAAAGCCTTGGTGTGATGAGTTGAGTTCACCCAACATATCGTTGAGCAGTGTACGCAAATCGGCACGATTGTTCAGGAAAGGAAGGAACTGTTGATAATACTCTTTTGTTTTCTTCCAGTTCAAGCCGTGGAAAGTTTCATCGTAATAACCTTCTTCCATGCCGGCCCATGCTTCATAAAACATCTGGTTAAATTCTTCCTGTAGGTTACGGCGGAAGGTGTAACTGATATTCACAGGATCAGCACGGTTTGCATCAAGGTTCAATTTGTGAATAACACCATTACCCAGTGCAAAATATTTATCGTTCACTTCAAGCACATCAAATCCACCAACATCGCCACCGATAATCTTTTCCGTCTTGGTTGATTCAAAAGGTTCCAATACTGTTTTCCATGTAGAAAATCTTCCTTCACTATGATTGCTGACATATAATACTGTTGTCTTCTCTCCTTTTTGAAATACGTTGATGAGGTATTGTGCACCAAAGGACGGACCAACCTGCTCGAGGCGTTCCATGATCAGATCTGTATCAATTGTGATCACTTTACCGGAATCAGCATTAGTTGGTTTTGCATCTTTCTTTTCTTCTTTGAATAGTTCGTTGTACTTATCCAGGCGATAAGGCTCATCCATTTTTTCCAATGCTACACGATACACTTTTGCATTCGCCATTCCAAACGGATACGATGGTTTCAAACGTTGCGAAACAAAGTAGATATACTTACCATCGGGTGACCAGATCGGGCTGTTCTCTGTTACACCACTGTTGGTAAGATTGATGGTTTTATTACTCTTGATGTGATGGACTAAAATATCTTCTTCAAAATTCCGGCGTGCAGTAAACACAACATATTCATCGTTGGGCGAAAAACCGGGATCGCTGTTTTGAAATGCCCAGAGTTCATCCTTCACAATGGTTTTGCTTTGCAGTGTTTTCAGATCAAGCAGGCGCACCTCGTTACGCCCACTTAAGTACACAAGCATGTTGCGTTTTCTATTTACTACTAAGCTGCGATTGTTCTGTTTATCGCTGGTGAGTTGTTTAGGAGTTGCACTGCTATCGGCACGAACAGTAAACAGGTTGGTATAACCATCGGCTGTTTGCGTAAACACAATGGTTTTGTTATCGCTCATCCAACGCACTTCACGCACACGTTCTGCTGATCCACGTTTGATCTCCTGCACAAATTTTCCATCCACATCACTTACAAACAATTCGCCTCTTACCACAAACGCATATTTTTTTGCATCGGGCGATACATCAAAAGCAGAAATATTGCCACGCACTTCATAATCTTTTTCTTTTGGCAACACGTTGTTACGCACAATCGAAATATTCAGTTTGCTTTCTTTATCTGTCTTTACATCGTATAACCACAACTGGTAATCTTTTTCAAACACTACTTTACCACCATTGGCATTTACCTGCGGTGTTTTAATAGAAGAAGAGAAACGGGTGAGTGCTTTTTTCTTTCCGTTATCCAATGTGTAGAGATTGTACTCGCCATTGTTTTCGTCGGAGATATAAAATACGTTTCCGCTTTTATCAATCGTTGCAGCAAAATCTTTTCCTTCCCATGTTGTGTACTTCTTATGCTGTTTGGTTTTGAAATTGTACGATTGTATATCGGGATTGAAAGGTCCTTTGTATCGTTTCCGTTGAATTTGATTCGCACTTTCCCAGGTATCGTTGAAAAAGATCTCACCTGTTGTGGGATGCTCCATTAAATTATGATCGTACTGAAAAAAATTACTGCCAAACACACGTTGCGGTGTACCACCAGATGCAGCTACTTTAAAACCTGCGATCTGTCCCATACGGCCACTGTTGAAATAGATCGTTTTACTATCCCAGCTCCAGCTTGTTACATCGTCGTTACCACTGTGAAACGTGATCTGTTTTACATCGCCGCCGTTAGCAGGTATCACAAACACATCGGCATTACCATACTGCCTTCCGGTAAAAGCGATCCACTTACCATCGGGTGAAATACGTGGCGATGTTTCATAACCTTGCATGGCGGTGATGCGGGTAGCCTGTCCATCGTTGACATTGGCTTTCCACAGATCACCTTCAAATGCAAACACAACCGTTTGCCCGTCGGGTGAAAGTGTGGGGTTTGAAAGAAAGTGAGTGTTGCTTTGAGCAAAAGCAATACTACTGATAAGGCTAAAGAATAAAAATGAAAACAATTGCTTCATGCTTGATGATTTTTATCGTTGGAAAATACAAACTCTTTTATCCCAAAATGAAGAAAGGTTGATGAATGGCGAAAAACCATTCATCAACCTTCACTATTACTGTACAGGTTGTACTATTTCTTTGGTTGCTCTACCTGGTATTCTTTCAGGTGTTTGTAACCCAATAATCCTTTCTCAACATTTACAAGACGGTATTCCATAAAAATGCTATCGGCATCGTAAAAACCAATGATGCAGGACAGATCGTTCGCACCTTTTTTCAGCTCAGGCTTTGGCATAATGCCCATGTTTGGCAGCGTGATGATTTTTTCGCTGGCAGCTTCCTTGTACGAAAACTTCACTTCGTAATTGAGTGATTTTTTTTGTTCGAACAACTGCACTTTAAATTTTGCACTATCTGCATCGGTAAACGAATATTCTTTTACCGGCTCTGTGCTGACTGTTGCACGTTCTTCTACATAAGGCTGATTTGTTTCGGGTTTCGAATTACATGCAGCAAAAACAACAGCTGCGATCACTACTAATTTTTTCATTGTTTGTTTTGAAATTTTAAGGATAAAGCGGCGGTTAACCCATCGCATAAATTATATCACCACATTGATCATTTTGTTTTTTACATAAATGATCTTCTTTGGTTGTTTGCCATCGAGCCATTTCAACACAATTTCATTGCTCAACACGATCTGTTCTACTTCGGCTTGTGTAATGGCGAGATCGAGCGTCAACTCTGTTCTTGTTTTACCGTTAATGGCAACAGGATAATCTTTGGTTGATTCGGTTACATACTTCGCTTCAAATTTCGGGAAGGATGCATCAAGCACAGAACCACTGTTGCCCAACAAACTCCACAACTCTTCACTTACATGCGGCGCATATGGTGTTAAGAGAATAAGCAGCTGTTCAAGAATTTCTTTCTTGTTGCATTTCAGATCGCTGAGTTCGTTTACAGCAATCATGAAGGTACTTACACCGGTGTTGAAGCTGAAACGTTCGGTATCATCTTCAATTTTCTTGATGGTTTTGTGCAACACTTTCAATTCTGCATCAGTTGCTTTATCGTTATTCCACATTTGACCTTTCAGATCATCGTAAAACAAACGCCAGAGTTTTTTAAGGAAGCGATGAACACCTTCAATACCTTTTGTATCCCAAGGCTTGCTTATTTCAACAGGACCTAAGAACATTTCATACATACGGAATGTATCGGCTCCATATTTATTTACAAGATCATCGGGGTTAACCGTATTGAACTTGCTCTTACTCATTTTCTCAACTTCAGAGCCACAGATATATTTATCACTTTCGAAAATAAATTCAGCACCTGCATGTTCATTATTCCGCCACTTCTTAAAGGCTTCCACATCTAATTCATAGCCATCCACAAAATTTACATCCACATGCAGTTTATCTAATTTCCTTCCTTCATATTCTTCTTCACTCTTCAATAAACCTTTTGATACAAATGTGTTGGTGCCATTGATACGATACACAAAACGTGATGAACCTTGAATCATCCCCTGGTTCACCAACTTCTTAAATGGCTCATCATGACCAATAAATCCAAGATCGTACAAAGCTTTCGTCCACATACGGCTGTACAACAAATGACCAACTGCATGTTCTGTACCACCAATGTACAGATCAACCTGTCCCCAATAATCACTTACGCTACGATCACAGAAGGCAGTTTCATTCTTCGGATCCATATATCGTAAGAAATACCAACTGCTGCCTGCGTAACCGGGCATGGTGTTCGTTTCCAGTTCTTTTGCTACCCATTCAGGAATATTTGCCAACGGACCTTCGCCTTCCGGACCGGGACTATAACTATCAACTTCGGGTAACAGCAATGGCAACTCCGTTGAGCTTAATGGATAAGCAGTGCCGCCTTTCCATTGAATCGGGAATGGTTCGCCCCAGTAACGCTGGCGACTAAACGCTGCATCACGCATTCTGAAATTTACTTTCCTCAACCCAATTCCTAACTCCTCCAGTTTATTAATTACGATCTCACTTGCTTCACGCATCGGCATGCCATTCAGGAAACCGCTCTTCTCTAAAACAGCATCCTTGGTTGCGTTGGCTTCTTCACCATTGAAATGTTTACCAATGATGTTGGTGATGGGAATAGTAAAATGCTGTGCAAATTTGAAATCACGTTCATCGCCGCAAGGCACCGCCATGATAGCACCTGTACCATAACCCGCCAATACATATTCAGAAATCCAGATGGGAATTTCTCTCCCATCAAACGGATTCACTGCATACGCACCTGTAAACACACCACTGATCTTTTTCTCTGCCTGGCGTTCACGTTCACTGCGGCTTTTTACATAAGCAATATATTCATCAACTGCAGCTGTTTGTTCAGCAGATTTAATCTGGTCAACCAAATCCAACTCTGGAGCAATTACCATAAAGTCAACACCGAAGATGGTATCGGGCCGGGTCGTATATACTCTTAACTTTTGTTCATTCCCTTTAATTGCAAAATCAATTTCCGCTCCACTACTCTTCCCGATCCAGTTTGTTTGCATTTCCTTCATGCTTTCGCTGAATTCAATGCGTTCCAATCCTTCGAGTAAACGATCGGCATATTCTGTAATGCGCAAATACCATTGACGCAATTTCTTTTTCACTACCGGATGTCCACCACGTTCGCTTACGCCATTCACTACTTCATCATTCGCCAATACAGTTCCTAATGCTTCGCACCAATTCACTTCGCCATAACCGCAATAAGCCAGGCGATAATCCATGAGTATGCTTTGCTTTGTTGCATCATCATAGCCTTTCCATTCATCAGCAGTAAAGCCTGCAGTCGTGAGCCGATAGCCGTGAGTGGCAGAACCTTCTGCTTCAAACGATGCAATCAACACATCGATCTTTTCAGCTTTGTTTGTTTTACGGTTGTAAAAACTATTGAAGAGTTGCAAGAATATCCATTGTGTCCATTTATAATAACCGGGATCGCAGGTACGCACTTCACGTTCCCAATCGTAACAGAAACCGATATTATCTAACTGTCGGCGGAAGTTGGCAATATTCTGATCGGTACTAACCGCAGGATGCACACCATGTTCAATGGCATACTGTTCAGCAGGTAAACCAAATGCATCGTAACCCATCGGGTGTAATACATTAAACCCTTTCAGGCGTTTGAAGCGACTGTAAATATCGCTGGCAATATACCCAAGCGGATGCCCCACATGCAAACCTGCCCCACTTGGGTAAGGAAACATATCCAACACATAAAACTTTGGCTTCTCACTTACGTTCGAAACCCTGTAGGCATTTGTATTGATCCATTGCTGCTGCCATTTCTTCTCAATATCTCTGAACTTGTATTCCATGTACCGTTGCGGTTAGTTTGTGATAATCGATTTTTTGTTTCACGAAGTACACAAAGGAATTCTCAAAGAACGCAAAGCTCTGTGTACTTTGTGCCGGTCTTGGTGAACTTTGTGTAATCTGTTTGCTGAGCCTTGCATTGCACCCGAAGTGTGCGACGCAAGGAACGATGCCCAAAGCTGTGAAAGAAGACTTAAAAAAACTTCTTTATGCAGCATTTCTGCACCACCCGTAAAATAAGTACAGAAAGCACCCGTTTTACGGGCAACAAAATTAAGGATTACGGGGCTTGTGCAGGAGATTTCTGCTAAATTTGCCCGTATCCTGTGTAGGGCGGGATTTTTCATTTTCAAGAACTTACAAAATTTTACGGCATGGCGCAACAACCGAACAAAGCATCGATGAAACGTTCCAAACCATCTTACCTCTACAGTATCATTGGTGTGGCCCTGGTGCTCTTCATTCTCGGTATTTTAGGATGGATCTTCTTAAATTTTCAAAAAGTGGGTAACACCCTGCGTGAAAACATCCAGTTTCATGCATGGCTGAGCACCACCAACAAAAAATCGATCGACAGTTTAACAACCTACGTAGCGGCGCAGCCCTATGTAAAATCTTCGGCCTATGTAAATAAAGAAATGGCCAAAGAAATTTATAATAAAGACGGCAACGAAAGCTGGGATAAGATTCTCGATGAGAATCCCCTGCCCGAAAGCATCGACTTTTTTGCCAAAGCCGATTATGTGCAAAAAGACAGCCTGGATAAAATTACAGCCGACCTCAACAGCAAATTCCCCGGTGTTATCAGCGAAATACAATACCCCAAAGACCTTGTAACATCGCTTAACGACAGGGCCAGGAAGATTGGATTGGCCTTGCTGGTGGTGGCAATTTTACTCAGCGCCATCGTTATTGTGTCGATTGACACAACCATTCGCCTGGCCATGTTCAGCAACCGTTTTTTGATTAAAACCATGCAGATGGTGGGCGCTACCCGTGGGTTTATTGTAAAACCAATGAATGTGCGGGCTATTGTGAACGGTCTCATCAGCGCAGGCATTGCCATTGCAGCTATATGGGCAGTTATTACCTGGGCCGAAAGTTATATTCCGGATATGAAAGCGCTTCGTGATCCGAAGATCTATCTCATTCTCTTTGGCTCCATCATTGTAATTGGTGTAGGTATTTCGTTGTACAGCACACACCGCAGCGTAATGAAGTATTTGCGGATGAAGTTGGATGAATTGTATTAGTTCATAGTTAATAGTTCATGGTTCATAGAAAGACCGCCTTTGTTTTTTCCATGAACTATGAACCATGATCCATCAACTACCCCAAAATCCTTATATTGCACCCCTCAAAACGAGACTATGAGCCAGAAAAAAATTGCAGGCATTTTTACAAAAGAAAACTATAAGTGGATGTTGATTGGCGGCGTGGTAATGCTTGCCGGTTTCCTGTTAATGATCGGTGGCAAAAGTGCCGACCCCAATGTGTTCAATAAAGAGGAAGTGTACAGCTTCCGTCGTATTACACTTGCTCCCATTTTGATTATTGGTGGTTTGATCCTGGAGATCTACGCCATTATGAAAAAACCAAAAGAGTAAGCTATATAATTTGAAGATGAGCCAATTTGAAAATTTGAAAATTGATTTCGAATTTTTGAATTGGCTTTTTTCATTTTCAAATTCTCAAATTTTCAACTTCTCAAATTTCTCTTCGTGAATACAATTGAATCCATCATCATCGCAATCGTAGAAGGTTTAACTGAATATCTTCCTGTTTCTTCTACCGGCCACATGATCCTTGCCGAGCGTTTGATGAATGTACCCCCAACCAATTTTACCAAACTGTTTACTGTTGCTATACAGCTGGGAGCTATCCTCAGTGTTGTTGTTTTATACTGGAAAAAATTTATACAGGTTCAGAACTGGCAATTTTATGCAAAGCTCATTGTTGCTGTAATACCGGCACTGGTGCTGGGCAAACTCTTCAGCGATCAGATAGATGCATTACTTGAAAGTCCGCTGACTGTTTCCATTACATTGTTGATAGGCGGTGTTGTTTTACTGTTCATTGATAATATTTTCAAGCAACATACCATCAGCGAAGAAAAAGATATCTCCTTTGGCAAAGCATTCATCATTGGTTTGTGGCAATGTGTTGCCATGATACCCGGGGTAAGCCGCAGTGCAGCCAGCATAATTGGTGGTATGCAGCAAAAGCTTACACGTTCATTGGCTGCTGAATTCTCGTTCTTTCTTGCTGTGCCGACCATGGCAGCTGCTACCGGTTATTCATTATTCTTAAAAGACTGGAACGAGAATGGTGTTGAAATGAAAGGCTACGATCTTATTCTTTCATCAACACAAAATACCCAGGCCTTCATTATTGGTAATGTGGTGGCCTTTGTTGTAGCGATGCTGGCCATTAAATTCTTTATCGGCTTTCTGCAGAAGCATGGGTTCCGTTTGTTTGGTTGGTACAGAATTATTGCGGGTATCATTCTCCTCATCCTGTTCATGACCGGTTACCTGAAATAACATTTCGGTTTATTGTGCTATTTTCATAGAACAGGGTTATACCTGCTCCACTTAAAACCATCTTATGCAGACTGCTTCTAAAAAAATAGTAAACGGTTGGGCCATGTACGATTGGGCCAACAGTGTTTACAATCTTGTTATTACCACTACTTTTTTTCCGGCCTACTATGCAGCCGTAACAGGTATAAAAAACTTCCCTGACGGTATCACTTTTCTCGGAAGAACATTTGTAAACACAGAGTTGAAGGATTATGTGTTAGCCTTTGGTTTCCTGCTCATTGCATTGTTATCACCTATTCTTTCTTCTATTGCCGATTATAAAGGCAATAAGAAAAACTTCATGCGGTTCTTTTGTTACCTCGGCGCCATCAGTTGTTCTACCATGTTCTTTTTTGATAAAGATCATGTAACACTCGGGCTTGTTTGTTTCATGTTTGCAGGTATTGGGTTTTATGGTTCGCAGGTGTTTTACAACTCTTACTTACCGGAAATAGCAGCCGAAGAAGATATGGACCGCATCAGTGCAAAAGGTTTTACTATGGGTTATATCGGCAGTGTTTTGTTGCAGATGGTGGGCTTTGCATTGGTGGTAGTAATGAAAGAAAATCCTGCACTTCCTTTAAAGATCACGTTCCTGTTGGTTGGTGTTTGGTGGGTTGTGTTTGCACAAATTCCCTTCAGCCGTTTACCCAACCAAAGCAACAAAACCGAACGTAAATTAAAAAAGCATGTGCTGGTAAATGGTTTTCATGAATTACGATTGGTGTGGAAACAGGTTGCGAATATGCCTGTGCTGAAACGTTTCTTAACAGCTTTTTTCTTCTACAGCATGGGTGTGCAAACAGTGTTGCTCGTTGCCATTGATTTCGGCATTAAGGTTCTGAACCTTGAAAATGTAAAGCTGATCATTACAGCTGTGCTGCTACAGCTTGTTGCAATTCTTGGTGCGTTGCTAATGTCGAGACTTTCCGGAAGGTTTGGTAATATACAGGTACTCATTTTTACCGTGTTGTTGTGGATATGTGCATGTGTTGGTGGTTATTATATTCAGACTGAAATGCATTTTTATATTGTTGCTTCGTTTGTTGGTTTGGTAATGGGTGGCATACAGGCATTGAGCCGTGCAACATACGCCAAGCTGATGCCTGCAACAAAAGATACTACTTCGTTCTTTAGCTTTTATGATGTAACAGAAAAGTTTGCCATTGTTATCGGTCTGTTCTCTTTTGGTTTTATTGAAGGCATTACGAAGAATATGCGTAACTCCATACTGGTACTCATCATATTCTTTGTACTGGGTCTTGTATTTCTTTGGCATACCTTGCGTACACAACGTAAAGAACAAACTGCATTGTCATGAAACTTTATACGATCGATACCGGTTATTTTAAATTAGATGGCGGTGCTATGTTTGGTGTGGTGCCAAAAAGTATGTGGAACAAACTAAACCCTGCTGATGAAAATAATCTGTGCAGCTGGGCCTTGCGTTGTTTATTAATACAAGATGGAGATCGGTTGATATTGGTTGATACAGGTAACGGTACCAAACAGGATGAAAAATTCTGGAGCCATTATTATTTGCATGGCGATGACACACTGGAGAAATCATTGGCAAAACATGGTTTCAGTAAAGATGATATAACTGATGTAATTCTTACCCACTTACATTTCGATCATTGTGGTGGAGCTGTTGATCTGGTTGATGGCAAATTGGTAACTGCATTTAAGAACGCAACTTACTGGAGTAATGAAGCACATTGGAAATGGGCTACACAACCAAACGACAGGGAAAAAGCATCTTTCCTCAAAGAAAACATTCTGCCGATAGAAGAAAGCGGTCAGTTGAAATTTATTGTTCCGGGCGAACGGAAGTTCCACCAGCTATCATCTTCGGTGTTTAACGAAAATATCTCTGTTCGTTTTGTAAGTGGTCATACCGAAAGTATGATGCTGCCGCAGATCAACTACAAGGGTAAAACGATTGTGTACATGGCCGACTTGCTTCCTGCAGCTGCACATATTCCTATTCCGTATGTAATGGCGTATGATATGTTTCCGCTTACAACGTTGAGTGAGAAGAAAGCGTTCTTAACCGAAGCTGTGGAGAATGATTATATCCTGTTCTTTGAACACGATCCGAAGATCGAATGCTGTACGGTGCATCAAACAGAGAAAGGAATAAGAATGAAGGAGAGTTTTCGTTTGGAAGAAGTATAGTTACAGAACCGTCCTTCGACCCGGTAGCTATCGGGTTCGCTCAGGACTCACTCTCACTATTGTACCTTACCTCTAACTATTTCGTACTGATGAGGCCGGTTAATTTATACCGTGTATTCTTGTAACCCATCATATCCACTTTTACACTACCTACAGAAATGGGGCTTTCAATACGTACAGGAATACGGTTGGCATCATCACTTACCCACACCGTCATTTTTTCACCACCTTTAAAAATGGTACCCTCAATTAAAAGAGGCTTAAACTTAATGGCATTAAACTTTCCGTACTTGGTTTTTATTTTTTCTTTACCGAGATAGCGTATGTATAACCCATACGTCTTATCATCAATAAACATATTGAAAGGTATGCGATCGCCGGGTTTGTATTTATTAAAGTCGATATTACGTGAATAGTATATGGCACTTAATACATCCTGTATACATTCAGGTGTTTTAAATGTTCCGCCCTGCGATGTGGCTGTGTTTGCCTGCTGATTAAACGTTACGGTTTCAAATTTTTTAAAATCACCTTCAAGCATATTACGTACAAACTTGTATGGTTGCAAAGTAGCGGTGTCAATATAACTTTCGTATTTATCCCGCACTTTAAAGAATCCATCAAAAAAGGAGTTTGTTTTACCATCGCCCACTAAATGATAAACGGGCTTACCATTGTAACGTTCATTGTAGATATTGAAATTTGCTTCGCCGCCATAAACATAAATTCCTGCAAGCGTGTAATACACATGATAGTTTATTGATTCGCCTGCGTGCCAGGCTGTATTACGGATATTTCCACAAAATTCGTCGCCTGTTACGGTTGGCTGGTTTGTAAACGACAGTAATAAAAAACTTAACAATACTACAATGCTCTTCATGCCACAGGTTTTAATGCTTTTCAATTCCACTTGGCCGGATCCTCCCGGCAGATTTTGTATATAGACAATGCTTTTGCACAGATGGTTTCATCGTTCCTTAAATATTTTTATCGACAGCAGCAACAAACTACCTACCAGGGCGGGCAACACAAGGTTCAATAACCACACCAACACGCTGCCTGCAAGTATTGCCAATGTATTGGCGCTAAACACACCTATAATTGCAATGGCCACTTTACCACGGATGCCCACATCAGCAATGGCAAAGCTCGGTACAATAGCCATTACCAGGAAAATTAATGCAATGCTCCAAAAACCTTCCCACCAGGGCAAATTTACCCGTAATGCCTGCCATATTAAAACGTATTGCAAGGCAAAAACAACAAAACGTAAAAAAGAATAAAATAATATGCTGTAATAAGTCTTGTTATTTAAGTAATCGAGTACAGTTGCAAACGCTAACTTTTCTTTCAACCATGGAATCCATTGCAGCATCTTCGCCAGTAACTGCATCCGGAAAAAAAAGAGTGCGGTAATACCAATAAAAAACAACACCGACCATAAAAATACCTGAAGCAATATGCCCGATAAATGATTACCGTCAAGCTGTACCAGTTGAATTTGTTTACGCATGAGCAACAAGGCCACTAACCCGCAAACTAAAGTGATCAAAAGCTGGCCCACACTGCTTACCAATGTAAGTGCAACCCCTTTTAAACGGTTTTGTGGTTGCAGGTAAACAATACGGCCACCATACTCACCCACACGGTTGGGTGTATTCATGGCAAGCGACAAACCACTCAATACCGACTCGTATGCTTTGCTGAATGAAAATGGCTGTAACTTATTTACCAGCAAGTACCATTTATATGCTTCCAATCCCCAGTTAACAGGCATCAATAAAATTCCTAACCACAGCATCCAGCTGTTTGCTCCGTAAAAAGCCTGTTTTACCTGTAGCCATGCATTGGGCAGATCAGGCTGTTGTTTTACCTGGTTATACAGCGAAACGCTGATCCACACAAAAAGTACGGGGCCAAGAAAGTAATTGACAATGATTTTGAAGTTCCTGTTCAGTTTCTGTTTATTTTGGTCAAAAATAATCTGCTCCTTGCAAAGTTTTTCTAAAATCATATTGGGTATCGATCCGGGTACTGTAGTAATGGGTTACGGACTTATTGGTATACAGCAGCAAAAACTGCATTTAATTGAAATGGATGTGCTGAAGCTGGCAAAGCACAAAGACATTTATCTGCGCCTGCAATTGATTCACGAAAAAGTAAAAGAGATCATCGAACATCACCACCCTACCGACTTTGCGATTGAAGCGCCCTTTTTTGGAAAAAACGTGCAGAGTATGCTGAAGCTGGGGCGGGCACAAGGCGTTGCCATTGCTACAGCGATGAGTTCTGGTTTATCAGTTACAGAATACTCTCCCAAAAAAGTAAAACAATCGGTAACCGGTAATGGTAATGCCGATAAAGAGCAGGTTTGGCAAATGCTGCAACAGCATTTACAGTTTAAAGCCAAACCAAAATACTTTGATGCTACCGATGCACTGTCGGTTGCTTTATGCCATCACTTTCAAACAAGCAAACCTTTGTTGAAGGGATTGGGAAAAGTAAAAAACTGGGAAGATTTTGTAAAACAAAATCCTGCACGTGTAAAAAAGAAATGAATCAATAAAGCAGAGAGCTTGACTACATCAGCTATCTAATCTGTGCGCCGCATTTTTTTCATGTTCAGCAGGAATAATGCTGCAGGGATAAAACCAACAAAATAGATCGGGTTGAAATGTCCGAATAATAAATCAACAACAATTTTTAATGCCACAACAATAACAAAGCTGATCGGCCCCCATTTTTCCATACTCCACACTCCGCTTAATGCCACAAATGAGAACACCATCATCAGCGCATTTACAGCGGGATACAATGTATCTACACCACTTTTGTTTAAAGCTGTATTGCCTGTATAGGACGATGCGATTTCCCACAAGCCCCAGGCAAACAGCAAGACACAAAAAACTGTAACTAATTGAGGACGGGGATTTCGTTTACCACCCTTCTTCTTATAACCGTATTTATCGTATTGAACTTCGTTCATGCTTACTGTTGATTTAGTTGGTCGAGTATTTTTTGTTGTGTTGCCTGCATTTGCTCAGCCGTCAACTTTAATTTCGGCCGTGTAAAATTAAGATCATCTGCACTGTTAATCGGCACCAGGTGTACATGTGCATGTGGTACTTCCAGGCCAACAACCGAAATGCCAACTCTGTCGCAGGGAAAAACTGCTTCCATTGCTTTGGCAATTGGTTTGGCAAATACAAGCAAAGCTGCTAATTCCTCATCGCTAACATCAAACAACTTATCCGTTTCTTTTTTTGGCACAACCAAAGTATGTCCTTCTACCAACGGAAAAATATCGAGGAATGCATAAAACTGTTCGTTCTCTGCAATTTTATACGAAGGAATATCGCCTGCAATGATTTTTGAAAAAATGCTGCTCATACTGTTTTCGTTTATTAAATGCCGATTGTTTGTTTCAAGCTGACAGTTGCGTAACTAACCCTACAGCTTTCGCCTTAAACCTTCAACCTTACACAGTAATTTCTTCAATTCTGAACTTCACCATACCTGCAGGCACCTGTACTTCGGCCACATCGCCCACTTCTTTACCAAGTAAACCTTTGCCAATAGGCGATGAAACCGAAATTTTTCCAGCTTTCAGATCGGCTTCCTTTTCACTAACAATCTGGTAGGTGATCTTTTTATTAGTTGCAATATTGGTAATGGTCACTTTTGTTAAGATAGCCACACGACTTGTATCGATAGTGCTTTCATCTACAATACGGGCATTGGCAATAACGCCTTCTAACTGGCTGATCTTTGCTTCGAGCAAACCCTGCGCTTCCTTTGCAGCATCATATTCTGCATTCTCTTTTAAATCGCCTTTTTCACGTGCTTCGGCAATTGCTCTCGACGCTGCAGGGCGTTCCACTCCACGCATATGTTGCAGTTCGGCTTGCAGTTTTTCCAGTGTTTCTTTCGTAACATATTGTACGCTCATAAATCCTCCTTGCTTTGTGGTTATACTTATACTACATAGCCAACAAATTTTATTCTCTTTATTTTCGGCGTAGTAGTACAAAAAAATAACAACGCCTCAAGATAGTTTGAAGCGTTGCTGTTTTGTTAAGTACAAAAGTAAAGTTTTTTTGGAAACCAAAAACAGTTGTTTGGCTTCGTTTAAGTACTGATAATTGGGGTTTGACTTTTTAAAAGAGACTGCTTTACTTACATGTATACGCCTGCCCCGCATTTTCTACCCCCTCTTGATTATCAACTGAGAAAAACAGAAGCAAATCAGAAAAGAAGTGCTGCAAAATGCAACCTGCCTTCATTTTTTATTCCTCTTCTCTTTTTATTTACATATAAAAATTGCTAAATTTAAAATCAGTATTTCTTTGTTAAATACAACCAATACGCCTGATTTTTAATTTTTCCTGAGTTTCTGCATTCCAAACTCAAGAAATTCCGGCGGTAACCTTTAAAGCAACTATAAGTTTGAGCCTACTTAAGACAGAAGATTGATCACATTCTGCCAGTTGTAACTATGATAAAAATATCGGTTAATAAAACCTTGTCGCTTGCTGCAATCTTGCTTTTTGCAAGCCTTGCAATTGTGTTATACGTAACGGTAAGGCAATCGAAGAATGTTAAAGAAGCATCTTTATCTGTTTCGCATACAGAACAGGTATTATTTCATATTCAGAAATTGGTACTGCTTGCCTATGAAAACGAAACCGGTTCGAGAGGTTTTGTTATTACAGGTAAAAAAGAGTTTCTGGATCCGTTGTACAAATCTGAAAATGACTTTAAAAAAGAACTTGCCTTACTCCAACAGTTGCTTAATACAGATAATAACAACCGGCAACAGCTAGATTCTATCAGCTATTACATAAAAGAACGCATTAGCTTTTCGCAGCAGATGGTTGAAACAAGGGTAAAAGCAGGTTTGCCGGCAGCCATTAAACTTGTTGAAAGCGGAAAAGGAAAATTTTATACGGATAAAATTGATTCGCTTTGCAACAAATTGGAAGCAACAGAGATTGCCATGCTGCAGCTAAAAAAATCGGCAACAAATACCCGGCTCTTTCAACTAAATTTTATTTTATACAGTGTTTTGCTCGGGGTTTTAATCCTCTCATTCTTTTTTCTTTACAATATCTACAACGATATTAAAAACAGAAGAAAAACGCAAAAACACCTTGAACTATTAACAAGACAAATCAATGAAGCACACGATGCTATTTATATAATAGATGCAGACAGAAGAATTACAAGCTGGAATAAAGGTGCAGAAAAACTATTTGAGTACAGCAGTTTGGAAGCACTCGGAAAAGATGTTAATACCCTTTTGCAAACCCACATAAGCGAAGAAGAAATAGCTGTTGCTCTTAAAGAGATTGCAAAAAATGATTACTGGTCGGGAGAATTAAAACGTGTTACAAAATCGGGTAAAATAATTTTTGTACGATCATCGTCTACTACAATTAAGGATGCAAAAGGTGTAATTACGGGCTATGTATCGGTTAACTTTGATATTACTCTGCAAAAAGAACTTAGCGCACAGGTACAACACCTTGCCAACATGGTAGAACATTCTTCGGATGCCATCATGTCTCGTGGACTTGATAAACGGATCATCAGCTGGAATGAAGGATCGGAAAAAACATTGGGCTACTCAAAAGAAGAAGCAATTGGCAAAACAGCAATTGAATTAGGTATGATCAGGTTTTCGCCTGAAAAGATTTTACACATTGAACAGGAAGTATTTGAAACTGGCGGGTGGAAAGGAGAAGAAGAGTATTTCCGTAAAGATGGAAGTTCGTTTACTGGCGATGTAACTGCCAATGCTGTACGAAATGAAGCTGGTGAAATTACCTCTTTACTCTTCGTTATAAAAGACATCAGCTTACGAAAAACACTCGAGGAACAATTACGAAAAATCAATGACGATCTTGAACAAAAGATTAAGATACGTACAGATGAATTAATTAAAAGTGAAAAACGTTTTCGGCTACTGATTGAACATAGTGCTGAGGGGATTGCTATGACCGATGAACGCTCAAACCTTATTTACCGTAGCCCTACAGGCTATCGTATTACCGGACATACAAGTGATGAATATGCGATCGGTCTTGCACATCCGGAAGACCTCCCGGTGATACAGGGTAAGTTTGCCGAGGCGCTGAATCATCCCGGCACGCCTGTGGAATTTATTAGCAGAGTGCAACATGCTAAAGGATATTATTACTGGTGTGAGGGCACATTAACCAACCTTTTACATGTAGATGGCATCAATGCAGTTGTGGCCAATTTCAGAGACGTAACCATGCGAAAAATTTCTGAACAGAAATTAATTGCAAGCGAGGAACAGTTTCGCCACACACTCGACAATATGCTTGAAGGTGCACAGCTGATTGGTTTCGACTGGCGCTACATTTATGTAAACAATGCCCTTGTTAAACAAAGTAAGTATACAAAAGAAGAACTCCTCGATGGACGCACAATACCGGAATTATATCCCGGTGTAGAACAAACAGCATTATACAGGGAGCTTGAAAAATGTTTTAGTACCCGTAAAGCAACGCATCTTGAATCTGAGTTTGAATTCCCCGACAAAACAAAGTATTGGTTTGAACTGAGTATTCAACCGATTCCCGAAGGCATCTTTATCCTTTCTGTTGATATTACCGACCGAAAGGTTGCCGAAGAAAAACGGATACTTTTTACTTCCATCATTAATTCATCAGACGATGCAATCGTCAGTCAATCACCCGAAGGCAATATTACAAGCTGGAACAAAGGAGCTGAGTATATTTTTGGGTATACAGAACAGGAGATCATCGGAAAGAATATAAGAGAACTAATTCCAGATCCGTTGAAACAGGAAGAAGATCTTGTAATACGAAAAGTTGCCGATGGAGAAGTATATAAACATTACGAAACACAACGCATACATAAAGATGGAGCTGTGATTGATGTTTCGTTAAGTATTTCCCCAATACATGACAGTAACGGTATTATTACCGGTGCTTCATCGATAGCAAGAGATATTACCAAACAAAACGAGAGCAGAAGAAGAGTAATTGAATCAGAAGAAAACCTTAAAACTATTTTCGAAAATACGTCGGAGGGCTTTGTATTGCTCGATGTAAACGGAACTATAAAAGCACTGAATAAAACAGCTACCCACAGCATTATTTTTAATATTGAAGACGAAGAGATCGTTAATAAAAACATTTTCGACTTTATTGAAGCAGATCGTAAAAAACACCTGCGCCTTGTAATTGCTAAAGTTTTAAAAGGTGAGCACATTGAATTCGACCGGATGCATGAAGAACCGGGCAAGGCCCCTATGTGGATCAACTATACATTTAATCCTGTAATAAATAATAGTGAAGTAACCGGTGTTTGTATTACCGGAAAAGATATATCGGAACTAAGACGCATTGAACAGGAGCGATTGCGGATGCAGATTGAAGAGCAGCGAAAAATAACCCATGCTATGTTAAAGGCTCAGGAAAAAGAAAGGCATGCAATAGGCCAGGAATTACACGACAACGTAAACCAGATATTGGTAAGCACGAATCTTATACTGTCGATGGTTAAGAAAAGCCCGGAAAGAACCGAACAGATCATTACAACTGCAATGAATAACCTGAACGATGTAATTAATGAGAACAGAAAAATAGCGCATTTATTCGTTGCACCAAACCTTGAAAAAGAAAGTCTGTTAGTACAATTAAAACAACTTGCAGGCAACATGCTTGAACCTGCATCTGCAAACGTTGAATTTATCAACGACCATTTTAAAGAAGAGCTGCTTAACAGCGATGTTAAAATTAATATTTACAGAATTGCGCAGGAACAATGCACCAATATTGTAAAATATGCGAAAGCTACATCTGTACTTTTTGAAATAGCAACCGTAAACAATCATTTTATTATGAAAATTGCTGATAACGGTGTGGGCATGACGGCCGGTAATAAGATTAATGGTATTGGCCTGCAGAACATAAACGGACGTCTTGGCTTGTTTAAAGGAACTTCTACTGTTACCACATCACCCGGCGAAGGTTATACATTAGAAATATCCATTCCTCTTTAGTTGTTAACGTATATTAGTGCTTTTATTGAAAGTATAATGATGAAATACATTCTTACTCTTTTATTGCTTGCAGCATGTACAAAACTTACAATTGCTCAAACCAACGAGATCAATTATAACCCCAACGCAAAAAAGGATACCACAAAAAAGAGTATTAAATGTGCGGCCGTTGGTAAAATAGGCAATGCCAACATCCGCATCAACTACTACTCGCCGGGTGTACGTGGACGTATTATTTGGGGCGGTGTAGTGCCCATGGATGAAGTATGGGTTACCGGTGCGCATGCTGCTACTAATATTGAAATAGATAAACCTTTTGTTATTGCAGGCAAAAAAATAGCCGCAGGTACGTATGCCATCTTTACCATTCCTTCAAATGGCGAATGGATATTTATCCTCAACAAAAATTACCAGCAGCATTTAACCGATGAGTATAATGCGAAAGATGATATTGTTCGGGTAAAAGTAAAACCCATTCAAAGCAATGCTGTTACCGAACGCCTGCAATATTTTATTGAAGAAGATAAGCTTGCAATTGCCTGGGAAAAAATGCGCATCGAAATTCCTGTTACAATACAGCACTGATTACTGCAATCCTAATTTATCGGCGAGTACTTTACTCATTTTATAAAAAGCTTCGTGTGTGTAACCTGCAATATGCGGCGTAAGCACAACATTGGGTTGCGCTGCCAACCAATCGAGCTGCTGCAACTCTTCGCTTGTATACGTATTTAATTTTTCGTTTTCCTGCACATCCAATCCTGCACCAGCAATCGATCCATTTTTTAATGCCTCAATAACAGCAGCTGTATCATGTACCCGCCCACGGGAAGTATTTAAAAAGAAAGGTTTTTGTTTGGCAGCCGCAAAAAAATCATTTCCTGCATAATGATGTGTTTCTGCTGTTAACGGTAAATGCAAACTAATAACATCGCTGTAACGCAACACCTGTTCAAGCGAAGCTTCTTTTACCTGTTCGCCACCAAACTCGTACTGGTACTTATCGTGCGCAAGAATATTTACATCAAAGCCCCGGAGTTTTTTTGCAAATGCTCTGCCTGTATGCCCGAAACCAATAATGCCAACAGTGCGGCCATTGAGTTCTACTCCCCTGTTTTCATCACGCAGCCAAATGTGTTGTTTTATTTCTTCAAAACTGCTGTTAATGTTGTTCATTAAATTCAGCAACATCGCCAATGCATGTTCACCTACAGCATCGCAATTACCTTCGGGGCTGCTGTACACTTTAACAGCTTTGCTTTCTGCAAAAGGCAGATCGATCAGTTCCAAACCACTGCCCAGGCGGCCGATCCACATAAGCTTTGTTGTTTGTGCCAGCAATGCAGCATCAATACGCACACGGGTTGAAACGACAAGCCCGGCTGCATCTTTAATTTGTTCGGTTAATTCTTCGTATGTAATCGCCGGTGCATAATGCACTTCGTAACCTCCTTCTTCAAGCTTTGTTTGCAGATAGGGATGACATTTTGCTGTAATAATAACTTTCACCGGTAAATAAATTGTTGTTGATCGATCTTATTTCATCTGAAACGTAAGCGTTGCAAAATCTTCTACAGATAATTGCTCGGCACGTTTATTAAAAATTTCGTTGCTTAAAAACTCTGCAGGAAATATGCCACGAACACCGTTACGCAACATTTTTCTTCGTTGGTTAAACGCTGTTTTAACAAGTAGCTTAAATTTTTCTTCGCTTGCCATTTGCGGAGTTGTTTTCGCCGGCTTTAGTTTAATAACACCACTTTTAACTTTTGGTGGCGGATTAAATGCGTTTTCATCCACATCAAACAAATACTCTACATCAAAATAAGCCTGTACCAACACACTTATTATACCATACGCTTTATTACCGGGTTTGGATGCTACACGTTGGGCAACTTCTTTCTGAAACATGCCCACCACACAATCTACCTGCTCTTTCCAGTCAAGTACTTTAAAAAGAATTTGAGAAGATATGTTGTAGGGGAAATTTCCAACAACCATAAAACGGTCATTGAACGGTATATCAGCATCCAGAAAACTTTTGTGAATAAGCTTGCCGGCTATTACAGGAAATGTATGTTCGAGATAGCTGATCTTTTCATCATCCAGTTCTACCGCTTTAAAATCAATTGAAGACTCCTTTAAAAAGTATTTGGTGATTGCGCCGGCCCCCGGACCAACTTCTACCAACCGTTGCGGATGTTCTTCCAAAACAGCATCTACTATTCGCTGGCAAATGCTTTCATCTTTTAAAAAATGCTGACCAAGAGATTTCTTTAATGTGTACTGCACACTGCAAAAGTAGCAGAAAAAAAATGCCCCCCGTAGAGGAGGGCTTTTTTGATTTATTGATGCGAAACAATTAAGCGTTTTCGGAAAACCTCGTTACCCAGTTTTACCTGAACAATATATTGTCCGTTGCTCCAACTGGCAGTATTGGTTATTTGCCATTCGTTGGTGCCCGGTTTAATTTGTTCAATTGTACGGTGTACCAGTGCCCCACTACTGTTGGTGATGGTTATTTCTGCACTTTCCATACGATCGGCAGTAAAGCTTATTCTAAACTGTTCGTGAACAGGATTAGGTGCAACTGTAAGTGTATAATTATTGTTACGACGTAGATACAGGCGAACAGCATTGGTGTAATAAATCTTTCCGCCCGATGAGGCAACATATTTTACCCTGTAAAAAACCTGCGTTTGGTCGCATTGTTGCAAATCATCTAATTCAAGATATGCACCTCCGCTTCGTGGCGGTATACGGTTACCAACGGTATAATAATTCCTGCCATTGTAACTCCGTTGTAATTCATAATAAGCAACTCCTTCTTCGCTTGAAGTATTCCAGTTTACCCACGCCGTTTTGTTTTGCAAACGGGCATTAAGATTATAAGGTTTTGTTGTAAGTACTTCGCAAAAATTTTGCATGGTAAGCTGAATGGTATCTGTTGCATAGGTACTACCACAACTATCCATCAACACCTGCGATACTACATAGGTACCCGGCTGATCGACATTGATGCGATCGCCTACATTTGAACCAACAATATTACCATTGGTGGTAAACCATGTATATTGCGAAGTTGCAAGCGCATTGGTTACCCAAATATCCGCTGCACCGCCAGGGCATAACGACGGAAAATCGGTTGCTACATCAGCTCTTGGTGCACGGAAAAAACTAAACGGACCAACAAAGTCTTTTAATTCTGCCGTAAATGATGTAGATGCTCTCGACTTTACAAGAATTCTTCTGAATGGCAGGCCACAAATATCATTTGATGTAACCAGCGGATCAAGACCAAGCTTGCTTAAGTTTACCGAAAACTCCATAAACTGTTTTGCAGCATATGTAGTAGTAACAGAGTTGTTTTGCAGTACAAGACTGAACGGCCCTGCCCATGTACCATTACTACTTTGCAAGCCGGAGTAAAAATTGCCCGCAGTTTTGGGCGTAATACCGGCATAACCATAAGTTGCTCCAGAACCTGCACCATCAAAAGACCCACTCCAGTTAAATGCATTAGGAGTAGATAATAACGCATCTTTATGTACCCATATCCTTGCTTCAATAAATGAAAGGTTAGAGCTACCATATTCTGCGGTTAAAATAATATCGCCTGTACGGGTAATATTTCCCGAAGCATCAAACTGCCAGGAAGTATGTCCATCGTCCGGACCATAACCATAAAACTTGAGTGAAGGTTTATCGTAATAAATATCTGTTTGATACATTTCAAAATCGAAATAACGGTTACCCGTAGTATTATCGATCGATACACCACCAAATAACCAAAGCGAATCGGCTGTGGTGGTACCCTCTCTGCGAACATGCATAAACATATCGAGGATATCGTTTTTATCGGGGATACCTTGCGACACCGGAGTCGTCCATGTATTCGGGTTCATTCCGTTTTTATTACTACCGGAAGCAAAAACCGTAGAATCATCGCCATGATGATCACGGATAAAAACGGCATCTATCAACAACCGTCCGTTTACAACAGAAAATTGCGGGAAACGCATATTTCTGAAGAACGGAAGCATACGTGTAGATGGGGTTGATGCATAACGGGAAACGATATAAGCAGCTCCTGTTGTATCGATGATGAACTCACCAACACCGGATCCTGTAACAACGTTCTGGCTAAACCAGTCATCGTTACCAACCTGCAGAAAACCGTTGAAAAAGTTGCTGCGCAATTCCGCATCTATCCCGAAACCGGCTTTGATTTGGGGCGATGTAATTTGAGCAGAAAGATTTTTGCTCCCGATTATCAACAAAAGAAACAAGCTGAGTAGAAGTTGTTTCATAGAGAATGGATTAAAAAATGAAAGAAAAGCTGCACAACGATGTTGTGCAGCTTTAGATTTTTTAACCTCTGCGACTAACGATGCGAATCATTTCAGTTGCAGAAGTAACCGATGTTCCATCGGCGTTTTTTACTTTAATACGGTAGTACAGATAACCCGGAAACACGCTATTATCTCTGTATTTTTGAGTGGCTGCGCCATCACATCCAACAGCATCAATTTCGTAGAAATTAACACCATCAAAGGAACGTTCAATGCTAAAGCATTCAACTTCGGCAGGATTTGAAACTACCCAGCTGAGCGAAACATCGTTTGCCATTCTGTGAATACGGAAATAACCAATTTCCTGTTGTGCTGCAACTGGCTTAACCATTACAGTTTTGCCAGATGATACGCCATTAGAGGCCTCTGTAGAAAGTGCTGAAGACAGCATTAGCGCTGTGCCAATGATTATTGCTTTCATGGGGATCAAGATTTGAATGCAAAATACAGTCCCTCAAACGCAACTCATAATTTTCGGTCATGAATTTCCACTTATTACGCAATCTTTTTTTACCATTGAAATGCCGTAATTTCCGCAACAGCAATAGATAATTCCCTGTATGGGAAAAAATGCATCAATGACATTCAAATGCTTACGTAATAACAGTAAATAAACAAACCAGTACATTTGCTGGTAATTTTTAAACCATGAACCAAGCTGAACAAAAACCGGTTATCGGATTTACCTCCGGCGATTTAAACGGAATTGGCCTCGAAGTAACCATTAAAGCGCTTAACGACAGCCGCATTACCGACCTGTGCATACCGGTTGTATTTGCATCGAACAAGAGCATTAACTTTTATAAAAAACTGGCAACAGAAGGTAACTTCAGCTATCAGGCAATAAAAGATTTTGAACGTCTGAGCCAAAAAACGGTAAATGTGTTCAGCAGTTGGGAAGAAGAAGTAAACATTCAACCCGGCCAGATAAACAACGAAGGCGGAGCTTATGCCATTAAATCGTTGAGCGATGCTGTACAGGCTTTGAAAGATGGAAACATTGATGCATTGGTTACTGCTCCAATTCATAAAAAAAATGTACAGTCCGAAAGCTTTCCATACACAGGGCATACGCCTTATTTAAAAGCTGCCTTTGAAGCAAACGATGTGGTGATGTTTATGGTGGCCGATAATATTAAAGTTGCATTGGTTACCGAACACATACCTGTTGCAGAAGTTGCTGCGCATATTACCAAACAGGGTATTGTAAGTAAGCTGAAGATCATGAACCAGTCGCTGAAAAAAGATTTCGGCATTACAAAACCAAAAATTGCAGTGCTGGGTTTAAACCCGCATGCAGGCGATGAAGGATTGATTGGTAAAGAAGAAGCAGAAATAATTCAACCAGCAATTAAAGAAGCAAAACAGAACGATGTGTTTTGTTTTGGCCCATATAGTTCCGATGCATTTTTCGCAAGAGGACAATACGAAAAATTTGATGCAGTGTTGGCGATGTACCACGACCAGGGCTTAATACCTTTTAAATCGCTCGCCATTGGCGAAGGTGTAAACTACACCGCAGGTTTAAGCGGCATCCGCACCAGCCCCGATCATGGAACTGCGTTTGATATTGCAGGAAAAGGAAAAGCAGACGAGTCGAGTACAAGAGCTGCATTGTTTACTGCTATCGATATATTCCGCAGCCGGCTTGGTTATGCAGATGCACGCAAAAACCCAATGCGTAAAATGAGTGCTGCAATGCTGGCAAGAGCTGTAGATGAAAAGCTTACGGAAGAATAACAGGGAGGAAAATCCAAAAAACAAAATACAAGGCTCAAGGAACAAGAGACAAGGAACCGGTAACCTGTAACCGGCAACTTTTCTATTTCAACATAGCATCGGTAACGCCTTTGTTTATTACATACGAACTGTAAGTTATTTCAACTTTTCCTTTTTTGTTTTTAGGCAGTTCGGGCTTTTTGCTGCCATCGTCGTACTCCAATGTAATTCCTTTAGGCAGTTTATAATCTTTCGTGTTAAAAGAAAAGACCACTTTGTCGGGTAAGCCCCAATCGGCATATTTACCAAACTGCATTTCCATATCGTAGGTGCCGTTTTCTTTTGTAGTGGTACTTGCTTTACGAATAAGCAGATTAGCTTCATCAATATACATTGTAGTTAATACCACATCACTCTTCTCACTCAACGGCAATAATTTAATGATGCGTACTGCAGTTGTACCCAGCGTTGTTTTACCGGCATCAATAGCCGTGTACTCATCGGTTAACAACAACGAACTTACGTTTACACTTACACCGCCTTTGGGTAATAACGATACTCCCCCATCCCGTTTAATGGCAAACCTGTTCGGCTTTTTGTAATACGATTTTATGTTTGCAACAGGGGCTTTAATAAATACCACATCGGTTTTCATTTTGCCGGTAGCTACATAATCGTTCACCTTATCCATTTTTGCTTTTACTTTCTTCACCAGTTCATCGGCAGTAAGCTCTTTGTTGAATGAGGTAAGAAGTAAGAAGTAAGAGGTAAGAACCAGCATAACCGGTAATACGTTCGCCTTGTTTTTATGTTTGCTGAATATTGTCATGCAGATTGTGTTTAACTATTAACTTAACACGTCTTTACGGTTAAAAATAAAAATAGCCGACCCTGTAAAGATGAGAATGTGCAGTAAAAGGATGCCTGCACTTCGTAATACAGCCGGCAGGTTACGGATGGTGCCCGGTATCGACATTCCTTCTGCATCCGTCTTCATTTCAAAAAACCCTTTCCAGCCAATCATGTGCGTGGTAAAGAAAAAATCCTTTACACTTTGAAACAACGGAATATCTAGCGTTGTTAAAATTGTAAACACAATAATCACACTCATGGTTGCAACAATTGGTCCTAATGAGTTTTCGGCAAATATGGAAAAGAAAAAACCGAGCGATGAAACAGTGATTAAAGCCAGCGCTGCGAAACCAAATGCACAGAGATAGCGCCAGAAAACATCATTACCATTAAGAATAATTATCTCATAACTCTTGGCATTGATCAATCCGTCTGTTCCAAAAACTACCATTGATAAAAACAAACCAAGGATGGCAATCCATATCAGCAGTATGATGGCATAAATTGCCGATGCAAAAAATTTACTCAGCAATAATTTTGTACGGCTTACCGGTTTACTGATGAGTAAACGCAACGTGCCCATGTTTGCTTCGCCTGCAACCATATCGGCACTTACCAATGCTACCAGCAACGGCACATGTATCAACAAGGTTTGTAAAATAACAAAGCAAACAAAATAACCATTGAGCGGATCACCAATTACATCAAAACTTTCTTTCACATCACGCAAAACAAAATCCATGTACTTTGGCCCGTCAACATAAATTGCCAGTTGAATTAACGACACAATTGCCCACACTGCAATAAACGCAATGTAAGTACGTGGACGTTTAAACACTTTAAACAATTCAATTTTTAAAAGGCTCCACATGTTGATTGGCTGTTGTGATCTTTAAAAAATAATCTTCCAGTGAGTGGCATGCATGAATACCCAGAATGCTGATGTTGTTTTCGATCAACATCTTTGTTAACACGGGCACTTCTTCTTTCCGCAACTTCAACTCAATACCGGCTGCATCAATACCTATTAACTGTGTTGCATAGTTACTGTTGCGCAGCAATTCTTCGCAGGCCGGCTGATTGGTTGTTTCGATCAATACCACCGTATCATCCGGGTGAAATAATTCGCTCACTGTTCCTTCCACCAGCTTTTTTCCTTTATCAATAATGAGCATACGGTTAGCGATCTGCTCCACTTCGCTCAACAAATGCGACGACACCAACACCGTTTTCTTCATCTTTTCCCGCAGCATCAAAATTAAATTACGCATATCGGCAATACCCTGCGGATCGAGACCATTCGTTGGTTCATCCAATACAATCAGCTCAGGATTATGTACCAATGCAACGGCAATGCCTAAGCGCTGTTTCATACCCTGCGAAAACGTACGCACTTTGCTGTTGGCACGTTGCGCCAAACCTACAAGCTCCAGCTGATCCATATACTGCTGCCTTGTGAGTTTAACACTGCTCATGGCTGCAAACAACTGAAGCGTTTCGTAAGCCGATAAATATTTGTAAAGATCGGGCCGTTCAATAACTGCACCCGTATTGCGCAGGATTTCTTTTCGGTGATGTTGCAGATTGTAACCAAAAACTTCAATGCTGCCACTGGTAGGTTGTATTAAAGTTAAAAGCATGCGGATGCTGGTTGATTTACCTGCACCATTTTGCCCGAGGAAACCATATACATCGCCTTTTTGTACGGTAAAGGAGAGATCGTTAACTGCGGTTAATTCACGAAATGTTTTTGTAAGATGGCTAACCTTAATAATTGCTTCCATAATTATTACTGCTGTAACAATACGTAAGTAAAGATAAGGGTAGATAAAACCGAAAACTTATTTAGGCAAATAAGTTTGCAAGGCTTTTACATAGGTTTCAAAAGCGGTAACACCTTGCGGAGTAATTTTGCAGATCGTTTGCGGATAGTTGTCTTTAAATTGCTTCAGCACATCAACATAACCGGCGTCCTTCAGTTTGCTTATCTGCACACTGAGGTTACCTGCTGTAGAACCGGTTTTTTCTTTAATGAATGTAAACTCCGCTTCCTTTACACCAATAAGCAGGCTCATAACGGCAAGCCGTAATTGCGAATGTAATATGGGATCAAGATCTTTAAACATGCTGTTCGTTCTTTCCCTTCAAATAGTTTGATCGTAACACAATGCCGGGTATCAACCAGGCCAAAGCAGCAGAAACAGCCATCAGCAGAAAGTCGAACTTGGTAATGGTGAACGCACTTATTAATGCACTTACCCAACAAACAATTCCACCAACTGTCATCAATTTAAACTTTCGTGCAGCACCCGTAACAATGGTTGGGTAACCGTACACAAACAATAAATAAGAAGACCCGTATGTCCAGAAATTGGGAATATTTTCTTTGCCTGTTATCTCACGGTAATCGTTCAGCAATGGATTAACTGCATCGGCTGCCACATTGTTCAAAAAGTTGACGATGAACACGCCAATACCAAAGCATAGCCATACATAACTCATAATATCATCATCCCAGCCTTTTGCTTTACGTTCTCTACGTTCACGCACAGAAATAAATATTTGGGGAATAATGGCTGCCAATGCAAGTATCCACACATCAAACGGCAAGTGCCATTGAAAATGGATGATCAGAAACTGAACGATGCTGCAAAAGCTGATAACAGCACCCCAGAGAATAGGGCCAATGCCGGTATCAACAAAATTGTTTTTTGCACGGCTGATCATTTGCTGAATCAGCTGCAGGCTTTCCTGTTCTGTTAATTGTTTCTCTTCCATAAAATCAAGACTGGGTTTTAAAACGTAAACGAAGTAAATAACCCGGAACGATCCAGGTTGTTATTACTGCCAATGCCAATAATAAAAAAGAAAACTCATATGGAATAAAAACAGAACACAGTGCAAGTACCCAGCAACTGATGGCGCCTAAACGTAACGGCATAAACTTTAAAATTACACCCGATAAAAAAGTGGGCATTCCATAAAGCATCAGTATAAGCGGATTAAACAATTCCGGGTGACCACTCCTGCCGATGATGATGCCAACAAGAAAACCCATTACTACAAATACAACCCAAACAAAATTGGTGATCTCATCGGTGTAGGTACGTACTCCTTCACTCTTTTTTTTACGGGCAAGATAGATCATCTGGTAAACGACTGTTGGAATCGTAAGCATCCAGATGAACATCAGGTTTTTAAAATTTGAGAAAAAGTAAATGGAAACAAAACTTACAATACTGCAAAGCAAAACCACCCAGCCCCATAATAAATACAGATGACCGTTTTCGTTAAAACGGTTTTGTGCTTTGCTGATCATGGATTCGATCAGTTGCAGACTGTCTTTTGCTGAAAAGTCTTGTTGCTCCATGTACTGTTGTTTAAACTTCAAAAATAAGATAGTCCCGAAGTGTAACCTCCGGGACTAATACACATTATTTACACGCAGCGTATGCCTGGGCATTTTGCTCTTTACCCCAATTAGGATGAAGTACTGATGCAGGTTTAAATGTTTCGAATCGTTTGGTTGCTTCTTCAAACACCGGTTTTGCATTTCCACAACCACCACCAAATTGTTCTGGAGTACGACTGATGCCTTGTGCCTCCCACATATAAGGGCGTGGGTTGTTCGGATCAAGCTTTTTCGATAATGCGGTGTTCTCTGCAATGATTGCACCGTACTGCATGTAACGGCTCATCGGGTCAACCATCATTTTTACAGTAGCGATCATTGCTTTTACCAACGCTATTTCCGAATTGTTTTTTTCCAGCTCTTCTGCTTTGGCAAGAAACGCAGTTGCTTTATCGCCCAGCACATCGTTTTGTTTGGGATCGTTTACCATAAACGCATGCCACACCTGTGCAACTGCTGCATAGTAATAAGGTAACCATTGTGTTTTTTCTGCATTGCCAATACGTTCAAATGCATTTACCACATCGAGCATAGCATCGGCAGTTTTTGCTTCGCCCATTGCCTGCAGATTTTTTGCCATAGCACCGGTATAGCGTTCGCTTTGTGCACTTACAGCAAAAACGATGTTTACAAAAAGGATCGCAAGAAGTATCTTCTTCATGTGTTTTGTTTTGATGATGAAAGTTTATTGTTTGTTTTTCAGTTTATCATATTCCCGCTCTACACTGTTTTCGCCCGTAGTAATATAAGCGCCGGCAAAATGAAAGGCCAGCCCTATTCCCCAACCGATCGTTGACCATAAAGGCCAGGGTATGCGACCATGATAATTAGAGGGGCCATTGATAGCCCACATTGCCCATAAAAATGCATTTACAATTACATAGGTTACAAGATGACGTTTGAAGGCAACCCGCTTTTGTGCAAGCTCCCACAGTTTTTTGTCTTTGTCGTCGTTTGCATCGGAGATGCGTTGAAAGTTACTCATGTTAGATAAAGTTGAATGGTAATGAAATTTATTTTATGCAGCCAAAGGACTTAACAATGGCCATTTTAAAATCATAAATAAAAATGCAAGCAATGGTGTCAGCACCGATAACAAGCCCCAGAACTCCCATTGCTTCATCAGTTTTTTAAACTCATCGTTTGTGTAACTATTGTTACTGATGCTTTGTGTGAGGTAGTTTTTCATTTTGGTTTGCAACGGCCCAACCTTTGCCATAAAGATGATTCCTGATAAGGTAAACAAAACGATCGACCAGAATATCCAACCGGTGCTCAACATAGGAATGCCTCCTTTTACTGCAGCCATGATGCCCGCAATTGTAATTACAACAACACCGGGAAGCGTAAAGATTCTATCAGCTGCAATTATACCGTTTACTGTATGCTGCAGATAACCGGTATTTGCAGTTCGATAAGCCCACTTCATCCAGAACAATCCAATAACGATGTTTCCCAAAAAGGCTACAACGGCCAGCAGGTGAATTATTTTAAACAACAGGTACATCATATCGTTTGTATTAAAGATTATTGTTGATCGCATCTTCACTTCTGTCTACTCCAAAACTGATAAATGCACCAATGAAAATAAACATGCGGGATGGTGGCACCAGTTCTGTTTTGCGCATTCCATTACCGGAATAATTATAACCGTACACCTGTTTTATATTAAAGATGTTGCTTACACTCAGCACATACACTGCAAATGTTTTTGCATTGGTTTTACCAATCGAAGGCAGATAGTTCAATGCAAAACTTACGTTGTGATAATCGGGAATACGTCCCTTATCTGCAAAGAATGTTTTGTTGGTATTACCATCGTACTGGATATTGTAATACGGCCTTCCGCTTGCATAGTTGTACGATAAATTGAAATTAGTCTTCAACTTTGTAACAAATTTTTTCATTACCAATGAAGCCGTATGTTTTGCCGCAAAATTTGGTGTAATGGCTGTAGGAAAGTTTAAGAAATCACGTTTGGTATCGAGAAAAGAATACGAGATCCAGTAATCAAGATTCTTTACATTCTTTTTATCTCTCCAGAACAATTCGAAGCCACTTGCTTCACCAAAGCCTTTGTTACTGCTGCCAACTTCACGACCGTTTATGCTTTGTGTTTTAATAAGGTTATCGTACTGCTTGTAAAATGCTTCTACACGAAATGTGGTGGCACTTGTTGTTTTCTGAAACTGTGCAATGTAATGTGTTGCTTTCATAAACGTTAACGGGTTAACAGCAGGTTGGTAACGCAGTTCAGGATTTTGATAAAAGATGCCATATGCCAATGAAGCCTGGCTTTCTTTACCCAGTTTGTATGCAAGCGATGCACGTGGTGCAAGATTCGTTTTATTTAAGTAAGCAGAATGCTCGGCTCTTGCTCCCAGTTTTGCTGCAAGTTTGTTGGTGAGGTACACATCCTGTTCTGCAAACAAAGAATATACATTCTCAATCAAACGTGATTTAAAGATCATTCCATTGTATGCTGTGAACTTATTTTTATCGTCGCTGTGATTGAACTCTGATCCAAAACGAAGTGTATTCAATCCTCTGAATTTCTTTTCCAACACCAATCGTGCATTGGCATAAAAACCTTTATTGTTTACATCAAACTGTTTGTATTCCAAACCGGTGAGCAACACATCGTTCTTATTTGCATCCTGCATACCAAAAGCAATATCATCTTTATTGGTAGAAACAGAAACACCGGCATTCAACTTCCACTTATTCTTTAAATTCTCTTTCCAGCTAAGGTTATGGTACATGTTGCCATTGGTTAACCCAAACCGATCTTTATACCCCATTGAATCGAGGCTGTTTTGACGAAAGCCCAAACTGTTTGTGAGATAAAAACCATAGTACTTCAACATACCATTCTTCGATGTTTTAATACGGAAGTTGGCATCGATATTATGAGCAGTTGGTGCTTTACTGTAATCCTGCTGCTGTTTAATTACGGCAAATGCTGCAGTAAGATTTGTATAACCGTAGTTAATACCCCAAGATGCAGATTTTTGTTTATTGAGTTTTTGAAAACCTGCTCCCACACCAATTACCGATACGTTTAAACTGGCCGATGATTGTTCGGGCAAATCAATTGACTCCAGTATCAATGCAGAAGATAAAGCCTGACCATACAAAGCGCTGTAACCACCCGTGCTGAAAACTGTTCCCTTAAAAATGAACGGCGAAAAACGTCCACGTTGTGCAATGCCCGGCACACTGCTGAAAAAGAAATTGTTCACCAACGTACCATCAATAAATGTTTTTGTTTCGGCAGCAGTACCGCCACGAACAAATAAGCCTTCACTCTCACCTACCTGTTGTGCACCGGGTAATGTTTTCAACGCACCTGTAACGTCGCCATTAGCACTGGCTGTTGTAACAATATCAATGGAAGAAAGCACTGCAGCTGCACGTTTGCGATCGCTTGCTTCAAACGATCCTGCTGTAATTACTACTGCACTCATTTCGGTTATTTCTTCTTTTAACAGAACGGGAATAGTAAGTTCTCCACCTTTTAATTCAACAGGAATCTCAAGCGGTTTAAACCCGATTGCAGTAATCACCAATACCTGGTTGCTTTTATCAAATGCTTTGAACTTAAACCGCCCCAACGAATCGGCAGTTGCACCATCGTACGAGTCTTTAATGGCGATAGATGCACCCGGCACAGGTTTCTTTTTATTGTCAAGAACAGTTCCACTGATATTGGTTTGGCTCCAACTCTGGAAAGTGATGATAAGGCTGATGAGTAAGGTTAAGGTCTTCATTTCTTATAAATAAGACACAAACATAAACTGATTTATTTTATAAACCAAATTTAATACATAAAAAATTTCCGGGCCTTGAAAGACCCGGATTTTGTTTATAAATGGCCCGTAGATTACTTTTTGAGTATTTGCTTGTTGATGGTTTCTCCATTGCACTGTATGCGGAGATAATAATACCCGGCTTTTAAATGCCCAATGCTCAGTTCCTGCAAAACACTGTTTACAGCGCCATTAAAAGAGGCGGTTGTTTTCCCGTTCATATCAATTACTTCATAACTGATTTCCTTACCCTGCCATGCAACAGGTAATGAAACAGAAACCTTATTTACAACGGGATTAGGATAAGTTGTAACAGCTGTAGAACTATTCGTTGACTCGATTTTTAAAACACGAACTTCCGAATACTCATACTTTCCTTTCTCATCTTCAGAACGAATCCGGTAATACAGATTTGAAGTATTCGCTTTTCTAACCAGGTCTTTAAACTTATACATTACGTTCTCGTTCATCCCCGTTTTTGAAAACACAATACCGGCCTCCCGGAAATTGACGGCATCGGTACTGCGTTCAATAATGAATTGACTCGCTGTAGAATTTTCCGGAACAGACCAGTTTAATTCAGCATATTCGTTTTTTTGCTGTACCGAAAATTCGTTGAGTTGCAATGTTAACACCGCCATTAAATAACTGCCCATTGTACAAGTACGTCCTAATGTAGTTGGCGTAAGAAAGGCATTCATGTACATTCGGATTCCATTAATGGAACTATAGCTTGTTGTGGATGTAAATTCATGATTACCGATATAAAAAATAAGTCCGCCTGCTTGTGTTGAACTGTTTCTTTTAGCAACACTTGCGCCTACAGGTGTTGGCGATGCCACTGTGCCGCCAGATGCATGAACATGTGCATTGTTCTGATAGGAGCTGCCCGAAGCGAGTACCCAGTTACGTACACTTCCACTTTGTGCAATATCAAACTCCGCCTGGTACTGCGAATATGCAAGATCGGGATTAGGATAAACTGTAGAAGAAGCTGCAATAGCTGTATTTACTTTTGATATGCCATTGGTTGTGTGAAAATGACCCGATGTGCTGTTTTCATAACTCAAAACAGCTTCACATTGTGCTAAAAAATTGCCGCCATAGCTGGTGAATATGCGAACAGCATTTGCATAAGTACTGTTCATTGATGTTGCATCAATATGAGGTTCGCTTGCAAACGTATAGCATTTACTAACAAGATCGGTTGCAGATCCAATAGCATAGTTTGCTGATGGTATTGCACACTTTGTCATGTACCCTGTGTGTACAGCAGTATTTGCACCATCATTTAATATAACTCCTTTAGGAATAAAACCTGTAAGATCATAACGGATGTCGACATTTGAAGATGCCAATGTTAATTTATAAACGGCAGGTCTGTCTGTACCAGTAAGTCCATTGCTTGTGTAAAACGATTGAATTTTTGCAGCCACTCCTGTTGTGTCCGCAGCTGCAATTACAAACGGGCCTGCAAGAAAATTATAAACAGAAGGGATTGCTGTTGTAGTTGGCAATAACCTTGTTGCAGTTCCTGAAAAGTCGGTACCATCTTTTGTCTTACCTGCTTTAATTGCCCACTTAACTTTTACAGCATTGTTCAGTAAGTGCATAATAAGACCGTAACTTTTTAAATTAAAATAACCCGAGGAATTAAGTTGCAGTGTATTATCCATTGGAATAACATAACTCCCTGCTGCAAGGGTTTGAAGATTGGCCACAGGAGCCGGTAAATCTTTTGAGCTTTGCGCCTGTGTAAAAAAAACTACAGGAAAAAGCGTGCAAACGAGTACAACTGTTTTCATACAATCTCTTTTAGGTACGGGTAGAAAAGCAGAATTTGATTTGTGATCAAACCCCAAAAAATAAACCAATAAGTGCCGTGAATTACTGTTGAAGAAAGCGAGGGAACTTGTACTTTTTCACAGACGGATGATTGTTTTGTTTTCTAGGGGTATCTACTTAACTCACCACAAACATAATACGTAGGATTTACGAATGCAATACTTTTTCGGATTTTTCCGATGCAAAAAACTCGTAATATCCCTATGTGAAAACCCTAAAAATTTGATTTACAGTAAGTACTGAATAATAATATTCCGGTTTATTGAAGGAAAAAAAATTGAGTTAAGTTCAAAAACTACTTCTGCCCTATCTTATCCCGCAACAAAACACGGGCATTGTGCGTATCGTCGTCGTTAACAAAAGCATCTTTTGGAATGAGGAAGAACGACCGGTCGTCGATATACAGATGAAAGAAATTAGGCGTTTCAATAAAGTATTTAAATGAGTTGTAATTCCAGTTCTTACTTCCGTTGTTGTTCTCGATATGCATGTAGGTATCCAAAAAAGTAAGATTAAAAGCATCTTTAAACGTTTTGGCTCTGTTATACACGGTAAGTGGCAGAATAAACCAAAAAGAGATCATTAATGCAAACCACAAAAAAGAGCTGAGTAAAAATGCAACCGGTGTGATTTTTTTCCAGAAGAACATGGCAGCTGCAAATAAAGCAAACACGTTTACAAAAATGATGAGCAAACGAATTTCCTTTTTGGAAATAAAATGATACCGTAGTGCCTGTATTACTTTGCTGCGGTTATATGTAAAAGAAATGTTCATGCCTGTTCTGTTTAATAAGCCTGCAAATTTACCGGTTATACTTCAGATCGCTCTCGTTTACACTCCACTCTCCCAGTTTTTCTCCTTTTACACCAAAAAATTCAACTGTAAGTTTTCGTTTACCCTTTTCGCCGGTAAAGCTAAGCTTACCATAATTCTGCTTTTCATCAATACCAATTACACGATACGGATTGTTTTTTTCCGGTCCGCTGAATGTATGTGTGCCCGCTGTTAATGGAGAAATGGTGATATCGTACAAAGGATATGCAGATGCTCTGTTTACTTTTATTACTTCGCTATGATGCCGGTCGCCACTCATGAACAATACACCGGGAATTTTATTGTCTTCAAGAAAACCCATTACATCATAATATTCAACCGGGCAGTTCAATAATTTATCAAAAGGCGATGCAGGATTAAGCACCTGGCTTCCGTTTGCAATAATCTTAAACGTTGCTTTACTGTAGAGTAAGGAATTCTTCAACCAATCTATCTGCTGCTTACCCCACATTTGTTTATCGGGGTTTGGTTTTCCGTTTACAGAGTCCTTCATATTATCAGCACTTCTCCACCAACGATCATCCATAATAAAAATATCAACATCGCCATAACTGATCGTGGTGTAAATACCTTTATCGTTAAACCCATAGCTGGGATTTAACCAATAGTTCATAAATACTTCACGGGAAATATTTTTCAGAATGTAGTTTACACCAATATCATTAGGGCCATAATCATGATCATCCCACATGGCATAATGCGAAGTTGATTTCCAGAATTTCTGCATTACCGGTGCAGCCCTGTTATCGCTTGCACGGTTCCATAAACCCCATGCGTCGTAGTAATCTACTTCACGAGTGTACCAGTTATCGCCCATCCAAAACATAAAGGCTGCTTTTTCTTTCGCCATTGTTTCAAAAATAGACGAGTCGCCGCCGTAAGGTTTGCCGGGTCTGTCAACAGGAGGTTCGTTGATGTACGCACAGGATCCTGTTAAGAACGCAAAGTCGGGAGCGGGTTTACGCCATTGCCAGAGTTCTTTTGTAGTGAACGTGCCGTCCGATTTCATTGGTTTGATGTTACCGGTATTGTTAATACGAAACCGATACTCGTAAGTTGTGTTTGGTTCAAGATCTACCGCATCAAACTGTAAAGGGCCAAACCATTGATCGACGCTTGTTTCTTTAATAACACGTTTTGCTGTTGCTAACTCTCCTTTTTTCCAATACCAAAAATCGGCACTGCTGCCGGGTACTACTTCTATCCATAATTTAGCGGTGCGTAATTCAACCGGGCCAAGCATGGGGCCGCTTACCAACTGAGCCTTTGCAGTAACAGCAATAAAAATCAGTACAGGCAGGTATGCCAAACGAAACATGCTTCTCCTATTTTCGCACATAATTTTAATTTATTGGAACGCTGCAATGTAACAAATGTTTGGATGAAACGGGTTTGCCGCTACTGCATTCCTGTTATCTGCTTATTAATTTTTATAAGCAGTTGCAGGCAGCAACCGCAACGTTTTGTTGAACGTGGCTTTTATTATTGGAAAAGCAAACTGCTACTCGGCAGCACTGAGTTAAACAGCTTGCAACAATTACAGGTGCAGCAACTGTATGTAAAATATTTTGATGTTACAGTTGCAAGCGATGGTAATGGTTCCGCACCGGTAGCAAGGTTAACAGCAGACAGCTTAACATTAGTACAGCTAAAAAATAAAAACATTGCAATTGTGCCTGTTGTTTTTATTACTAATGAAACATTGCAGCAAAGCGACTCGGCTGCACTTCGCTCATTGGCTAAAAACATTACTGTACTTCTAACCAACATCAGCAAGCAACTTACAACCGAACATTACAGCGAACTCCAGATCGATTGCGACTGGACACAAGCAACAAAGGCTGCCTATTTTTTTCTGCTGCAACAGATAAAGAGCCAGATGCAATCATCCGTACTTTTTAAAAACAGTTTACTGTCTGCAACAATACGTTTGCACCAGGTGAAATTCAGCAGCCGAACAGGTATACCTCCTGTTGATAAAGGTTTGCTGATGTGTTACAATATGGGCAATCTTAAAAATCCGGCTACCGGCAATTCCATTATTGAAGTGGAGGAGTTAAAAAAGTATCTCAGCGGTTTAAGCAGTTATCCTTTAAAGTTAGATGTGGCGCTGCCTTTATTCGAATGGTCGGTATTGTTCCGCAACAATCAATTTAAAGGAATCGTACAAACTGTTGACCCGTCAACTTTAAGCAGCAGCATTTGCACTAAACAGAATAACCGGTATCGTTTTTTGGTTGATACAAGCATCAGCAACATTCAATTCTACAAAGGCGATGTATTGCGTTATGAAGAAAGCAGCAGTGCCGCTATTAAAGAAACAGCCGGTTATGTTTCAAAGCATCTTTCGTCCATCAACCAACAAACACGCATCTTATTATATCATCTCGATCCATTACTTTTATCTAAACACCCAACACATGAACTGGAAGCTTTGTATAGCCGTTTTCATCAGCAGTAGCATTCTTTGCTTTCCGCAAAATTTAATTGGTTGCGGACCAAGCGAAGACCCATATGATTACTATACAAGTTTCTTTTCGCAAAAGCTGCAGACCGATGAAACCTATCGTCCATTTTATTATACAGGTTATCGTTTTTTATATGATGAAGCTGAACCACTCTCAACTAAAGAAGTAACAAGCGCCGAGTGGGTTGCCTACACAGGTAATACAGCTTCTCAAAAAGAGGTGCAGGATTTTGTATTGAAGTACAGTTACAAACAACTTGCAGCAATCTATAATCATCTTGAAAAGAAACAACCGCTTACCGTTGCCGATTCAGTAAAACGAAACAGCATTACTAAATGGTTCATGCAATCGAAAGACCTTGAAGCGTTGGGTTATTTACTGTATGCAAAACAAGTAGAGCCTTTTGTTACAGGCGATGAAAACCCCTGGGAAGATCTTACACGGGACAGTGTAAAAATGCAACGCTTAATTAAAAGCGGTATTCAATTATGGACTGCTGCTAAAACCGATTTCATTAAACTACGTTATGGCTACCAGGTTACAAGGCTTGCACATTATACAGAACAATACAAAAACTGCATCAGTTATTACAACAGCTACATAGCAACCAATACTACCAAAAGTGAATTGCATAGTTTATCGCAGGCATTGTATGCAGGTGCATTATTGCGTACAGGCAAAAGGGAAGAAGCTGCTTACCGCTTTGCTCAACTCTGTGCCGATAATGCTGTTAAACGAAGAAGTAATTACATCAGTTTTATATTCAGTACCGAAAACAACGAAGATGAGCCTGGTATTTCAAAAGAAGCCGTGTTGAAGTACTGCAAAACAAATAAAGAGAAAGCAAATGTTATTGCTGTTTATGCATTGAACAGCACAGCCGATGATCTGCTGCACCTGCAAAGTATTTATCAGCTCGATCCTTCGTCTCCAATGCTTGAGCTGCTTACAACCCGTGAAGTAAATAAGCTGGAAGAAAAATACCTGCATCCATCTATACAAAAACTGAAAGGCGAAAAGATCATGTACTCGTGGAGTTTGTTTGGATGGGATGCTGATAAACCAAACTACGATAGCCTTTATGCTGCAAGCGAACAGCAGGCAAAACAAATGATGAAGTTCTGCCATAATGTTGCAGGCAATGCTGCTGTTACAAATAAAGCTTTGTTTGAAGTTGCTGCGGCATATATCGCCTACATGAGTAAAGATTTAAAACAGGCAACTACTTATCTGCAATCGGCAAAACAATTGCCACTTACAGATAAAGTAAAAGATCAATGGATGCTCACCAACCTGTTGGTACAAATCAATCAAAAAGGAAAGCTTGACGCTGCATTTGAAGCAGGCATTTTACCTTCCGTTCAATGGCTGGAAACAAAAGCAAAACAGGATGAAGAATGGAAGAAATTCTACCGCAATCTGTTTTCGGAAATTATTGCAGTGCAATACGAAAAACAAAACGAACCACATAAAGCAGCATTGGCATTGGGTTGTGCAGATAAGATCATGTATGTGAAATACGATGGATACGAAGATTATGGTTACTGGAGTTACAGCTCGTTATCGTATCTGCGCACTAAACTAAAAGGAAAAGAGATTGAAACATTATACCAGCTCGTTACTTCCTCCGCAAAAACAGCCTGGGAAAAATTTATGGTCGATAACAACAGCTATACAAAAGATGAAGTAGCCGATGTTGCCGGCACTGCTTACCTGCGTGAGCAAAACTGGAACAATGCCGAACGATGGCTGAAACAGGTTAGCAGCAGTTATTATAAAAAAGACCCTTACAAAACCTACCTTGCTGCAAACCCTTTTGCCGATCTGTTGTACGATACACATGCACCTACCAAACAGGACACTGTTGTTTACAACAAGTTGCAGTACGTTCAAAAAATGAATGGGCTGGTGCAGCAAAGTACAACCGGAACAAACGAACAAAAGGCAAAAGCATTTTATCAGTTGGCAAACGGATTGTATCAAGCAAGCTACTGGGGCAACAGCTGGTTGCTGCAGGAATATGGCTGGAGTGGTAACGACGGACTTACCGGCTTAACGCAAAAAGAGGCCTGGAAAAAAGAGTATTATGGTGTTTTTGCAGCAGAGCAATATTATTTAAAGGCAAAAGAATTAACTGCAGATAAAAGCTTCCAGGCAAGATGTTTATTTATGGCTGCAAAATGTTCGCAAAAGCAAATGATAGTGCCCGACTATAATGCCTATCCCGATTACGATCAATACGAAAAAGCAAATGAGCAGTATGCGAAAGACATACAACGGAATAAATATTTTCCGGAGCTGATCAAAAACTACAAACAAACAAAAACCTATAACGAGGTATTTAACTCCTGTGTGTATTTAAAAGATTATGTAACAAACTAAAAAAGCATTCTCAAAAAGAAGCCCCCGCAATTGCGGGGGCTTCTTTTTATTATCTTACACGCATACACTTGCGATACGTTCCGTTTGCGGCTTCATAGGGTGTAAGTGTTCTGCTACAGCTGCTCAGATAAACGATACTTAACAGCAATACCGAATAGACGATTGCTTTCTTCATTGGTACGGATTTGTTTCGGTTTAAAAATACTTGTTTGCAATGCTTCGGCCAACAGCCTATTCAATATCTTTTTACAAATAAGAGTATTCTCTCATAAAACAACTGCAAATAGAAATTATACGTTGTAGAATTACTCCTTATTTTTTCAGCATCTACTGATTTTATTTCAGCAACTGAAAACAGAAACGCTCCGGGGAACCGGAGCGTTTATTATAGGAACCTCTGTTGAGATTAGTTATTGAGAAAACGGATACTTCAATCATACATCAATAATCCAACTTTTAGAAAAACTACCGTTTTAGATATGCAATAATCGCTTTTTACTTTGTCAAAAAAATAGGTCTGAATAAATTGTGAATTCTAATTTCTTATCGAAAAAAAGAACTTGTTTATAATGGTTGAGATCACTACTTTCACTAAACAAAAATGGAGATCTTACATAAATGAATGTAAGTCCCCATTTCAAGACAAGATGTAAGGTTTCTTACTCAGCTAATGAGACTTTTCACCAAACCGATTGATCTGATCAATTGTTCATCTTGTTTTCTTTGCCGGCAACCAAGTGCGAATTGAATCCGACAAGACATTGACCCTGCCATTAAAGGCGGGGTTTTTTATTATTTTATTTCTAAGTTTTAATTAAGGCCTTTCACCCTTTCCGTGAAAGGCCTTAATTATTTTATCATTAACTGCAACCCATACTGTTACCACAGTTTAAGCACTTGTAACAAGTACCGCTTCTGATGGTGATGTGTCCACAAGTGTTACAAGCCGGTGCATCACTTTGCATGCTCTTCGCTGCAAGATTCATTGCATCCAATCCTGTTTCAACTTTTGATGGCTGAGTTGTTGCCACACGTTGTGCTTTTTGTACCGGTGCTGTGCTTGGTGCTGCAGCTACAACACGAACATCACTTAATTCCGGTGTTTTTTTTTCATACTCAAGACCGGTAGGAATATCATCCCAGTCATCAGTACCGGTATTATCAATATCCGGTTTATCTAAAACATGTACCAGGTCTGTACGGCCTAAGTATTCGTATGCCAAACAACGGAACACAAAGTCAACAATTGAAGTTGTTGTTTTAATATTCGGATGGTCTACCATACCGCTTGGTTCAAACTTGGTAAACACAAATTTCTCTGCAAACTCTTCTAACGGAACACCGTATTGCAGGCCAACAGAAATAGCAATTGCAAAGCTGTTCATCAAACTACGCAAAGTGCTGCCTTCTTTTGCAAGATCAACAAAGATTTCACCAAGAGTTCCATCGTTGTATTCGCCTGTGCGTAAGAAAATAGCCTGGCCGTTGATCTTTGCTTTTTGTGTAAAGCCACGGCGTTTAGCAGGTAAAGTTCTGCGTTCAACAATGCGTGCCAGTTGACGTTTCAGTTTTGTATCGGGCGATGCCTGTACACGTTTGTTCAGCTCTTCCAGCAACTCTTCAACTGTAAGTTTGGCCATGTCAACAATAACAGGACCATCCATCACTGCAGGAGCTGTTTCTTCTGCGGCTACCGTTGTTGAATCTTTTTTCTTCTTATCGCTTTTTGTACTTAAAGGTTGGCTCAGCTTCGATCCGTCACGATACAATGCACAAGCTTTCAAACCAAGCTTCCAGCTTTCGTAATACGCTTCTGCAATTTCTTCAACCTTTGCTTCGTTGGGCAGGTTGATGGTTTTAGAAATTGCACCGCTTAAGAATGGTTGTGCAGCCGCCATCATACGAATGTGGCCGCTGTGGTGAATGTAACGTTCGCCTTTTTTACCGCATTTGTTTGCACAATCAAATACAGGATAGTGTTCCAGTTTTAAGAAAGGAGCACCTTCCATCGTCATTGTACCACAGATGTAATCGTTTGCTTCTTCAACCTGCTCATCTGTAAAGCCGAGTGCTTCGAGTAAGCTCCATTCAAAATCGTTGTACTGCTCGGGAGTAAAGCCAAGGCGTTGTAAACATTCTTCACCTAATGTGAATTTGTTGAATACAAACCCGATTTCAAAAGCAGAAAGCATTGCAGCATCCAGCTTTTTAATTTCTTCTGCAATAAATCCTTTTTCGCTTAACGATTGTGGGTTGATGTGCGGTGCACCATTTAATGAAGCCGCACCAACAGCATATTTTACAATTGCATCAATTTCTTTTTCGCTGTAACCGAGTTTTACCAATGCAGTTGGTACAGACTGGTTAATGATTTTGAAATAACCACCACCACTCAGTTTTTTAAACTTCACCAATGCAAAGTCGGGTTCAACACCGGTAGTATCGCAATCCATTACTAACCCAATTGTTCCTGTTGGAGCAATTACAGTTGTTTGTGCATTACGGTAACCATATTTTTCACCTTGTGCTACAGCATCGTCCCAGCTTTTGCAGGCACTCTTCAGTAAATAATCAGGGCAATACTGTGCTTTGATACCTTGTGGTTTAATGCTTAAACCAACATATGCTTCCTCTGCATCGTAAGCAGCAGCACGGTGGTTACGCATTACACGCAACATATCTTCTGCATTTTCTTCGTAACGTGGAAATGCACCAAGGAACGAAGCCATTTCTGCAGATGTTTTGTAAGAGATCCCCGTCATGATAGCAGTTAATGCACCGGCAATACCACGTGCTTCTTCACTATCGTAAGGAATACCCATTACCATCAACATCGAACCAAGGTTGGCATAGCCCAACCCAAGTGTACGATAGTCGTAAGATAATTGTGCAACATCTTTCGAAGGGAATTGCGCCATCAATACAGAAACTTCCAATACAACTGTCCACAAACGGCAGATGTATTCAAAGCCTTCCACATCGAATGTTTGTGTTGCCTCATCGAACAAACGACGAAGATTTACAGAAGCAAGATTACATGCTGTATTATCTAAGAACATGTATTCGCTGCAAGGGTTACTTGCATTGATGCGTCCGCCTTTGGGAGATGTGTGCCATTCGTTAATGGTTGTATCATACTGTGTACCGGGGTCAGCACAACGCCATGCAGCGTAAGCAATCTGGTTCCATACTTCCTGCGAAGGAATTTTTTTCATGGTACGACCATCGGTACGTGCTTTCAATTCCCAGTCTTCGCCTTTTTCTAATTTTTCGAAAAATTCGTTGGGTATACGAACAGAGTTGTTCGAGTTTTGTCCGCTTACTGTGCGGTATGCTTCACCTTCGTAATCGTGGCTGTAACCTGCATTGATCAATGCACCTACTTTCTTTTCTTCTTCCACTTTCCAGTTGATGAAGTCCATGATCTCTGGATGATCTAAATCGAGACAAACCATTTTCGCTGCACGACGTGTAGTACCACCGCTTTTAATAGCACCTGCAGCACGGTCGCCAATTTTGAGGAAGCTCATTAAACCACTTGATGTACCACCGCCGCTCAGTTTTTCGCCTTCGCCACGAATGGTAGAAAAGTTGGTACCTACACCCGAACCATATTTAAAGATCCTTGCTTCACGCACCCACAAATCCATAATACCACCATCGTTCACCAAATCATCGCTAACGCTGAGGATAAAGCAGGCATGTGGCTGAGGACGTTCGTATGCCGAAGTTGATTTCTTTAACTGTCCATCGTTGGCATCAACAAAGTAGTGGCCCTGCGGCTTTCCTTTAATGCCATAGCTTTCGTACAAACCACTGTTAAACCATTGCGGACTGTTAGGTACGCAAACCTGGTTCAATATGCTGTACACAAGTTCTTCGTAAAAAACCTGTGCATCATTTTCGCTTGCAAAATATCCGTAGCGTTCGCCCCACACACGCCAGCAATTCGCCATACGATGCGCTACTTGTTTCGATGATGTTTCTCTACCCAATGTTCCATCCGGCTGCGGCACACCTGCCTTACGGAAATATTTCTGTGCCAGGATATCGGTTGCTATCTGACTCCAGTGTTTGGGAACCTCAACATTGTTCATTTCAAAAACCACCTCACCTGTCGGATTACGAATCACAGATGTACGGTAGTCATACTCAAACAAATCGAAGGGCGAAACACCTTCTTTTGTAAACCGGCGGCTAAACTGAAGCCCCTGTTCCATTTTCTTTTTGCTGGCCATAATGAACTGTAAGTTTTGTGGGTTAGTAGTTGGGTTAAGAAATCGCTAAACGACAGAATACGAAAATATTTTTTCAAGTAATACAGACAAAGGGGTAAATATGCACAGCTTGTGGAAATCGGCTCAAACTCAATATGGGCGTGATTTTCGGTGTGGATATTGAGTTTTCAACCACCCTTTTTTAAAATGAGCAGAAAAAAGTCTTTGCGGTTAGCAAATAAATCCCATAGCCTTGTTTTTGCTGCATTACAGGGCGTTATTAACCGAAAGTTAAACTAACGCTTTGCTGTAAGCGCAGATTTTTAAGCCGGCAATCAGGCCGGTATAACAGGCGCATTTAAACCCATACAGATAAATAGAAGGGTTTCTGAAAAAGCTGAACATTTTTTTGCATTTTTGCACCTATAGCTGAGCATTAATGAATCAATACCTCTATACGCAGTTACTGGAAAAAAAGCAGAAAGGACAAAAATCGTTTGCTGTTTTAATTGATCCCGATAAAGTAAATCCGTTGGCCGTTGAACAACTGGTGAAACTTTCTGTGGATGCTGGTGTCGATTATTTTTTTGTGGGTGGAAGCCTTGTTATTTCGAACCGGTTAGATGAAGTGGTGCAACAACTAAAAGCAAGCTGCGATATTCCGGTTATTCTTTTCCCGGGCAGTCCTTCACAGATCAGCAAATATGCCGATGGTTTATTGTACCTCTCGTTAATATCGGGTCGCAATCCGGAGTTGTTAATTGGTCAGCATGTAATTTCTGCTCCTTTTGTTAAGCAAAGCGGTCTCGAAATAATTTCTACCGGTTATATGGTGGTTGATGGTGGCGCTCCTACTACCGTGTCGTACATCAGTAATGCCACTCCTCTCCCTTCCGATAAAAATGAAATTGCCATGTGTACTGCAATGGCCGGCGAAATGCTGGGCATGAAAGTAATTTATATGGATGCCGGCAGTGGTGCCAAACGTGCCATCAGCGAAAGCATGATACAGGCAGTGGCTCAACAAATTGAAGCTCCTCTTATTATTGGCGGCGGTATTACCGATCCAGAAAAAGCATATCGCAACTGTAAAGCAGGTGCCGATGTAATTGTTATTGGCAATGCTATAGAGAAAAACGCCACACTTATAAAGGAAATGGCAGCAGCTATACATAGTGTGCCGGTTAAAGCATAATTTCTCCGCTTCTTTATTATTTTTACCCGCATTAATGCTATGCATTTTGCAGCTGTAAAAAATAATCGCAACCCTGAATTAATCATTATGCGCCTGAAATCCCCTATCCTTACATATTGCTGCCTGCTATTTTTCTTTGGGGCAGTGGCGCAACAAAATCCATTTTACCAGTTTCAAAAGGACGATACAATTCTGAAAAAGAATTGGATTCAATCTGTAAAAAATGTAAAGGCACAATGGCTCAGTAAAGTTAATCCTTCATTAAAAAAAGATTATGAAGAGATCTATACGCTGCATTTTGAGCAAATTGAAAAAATAATTTCCGGCAAAAGCGCCATCACTGCACAACAACCTTATGAATACCTCCAACAAATACTAAACAGAATCATTAAAGCAAATCCTGTTTTAAAGGCCGACGAGTTACGCTTGTTTTTTACCCGTGATTGGTGGCCAAATGCATACAGTATGGGAGACGGCTCCATTGCAATTAATGCAGGGCTTGTTATTCATATGCGTAATGAAGCTGAACTTGCTTTTGTCTTATGTCATGAGCTGGCGCATTATTATAAATCGCACACATTAAAATCGGTCGATCAGTACATTACAATAACCAACAGTCCTGAATTTCAAAAAAAACTTAAGGAACTTTCTAAACAAGAGTTTGGTGTAAACAAAGAACTTGAAAAACTCAGCCGGAATTTAATTTTTAACAGCAGGCAGCATAGCCGTACCAAGGAAACGGAAGCTGATATGCAAGCGTTCACTTTTTTTAAGAATACCGGATATAACGCAAGTGGCATTGTGTCATTATTGCAATTGCTCGACACGGTTGATAAAGCAACTGGTTTCCCTAAGCTTACTGTGCAAACGGTATTCAACTTCGAAAATTATCCGTTTAAGAAGAAATGGATTCAGGAAGAGTCAGCTATATTCAGCAAAATAAATGAGCCCTCAGTTGCAGAAAGGGCAAAAGAAATTGATTCATTTAAAACACATCCTGATTGTTCTGTTCGGATTGCTGCATTGAAAGACTCTGTCGCTTCGCAAAATACCGGCAAAGATTTCCTGATTGATGAATTCTATTTCCGTAAACTAAAAGAAGAGTTACTGCTTGAAATGATCGAACACACCTATCAATCAGGTAATGTTAGTCGAAATATTTATTACAACCTGCTTTTATTACAACAACAAAACCAAACGAATCTTGCGGCATACTTAATTGCAAGAGATCTGAATAAATTATATGAGCAACAAAAAAATCACAAAGCAGGTTTGTTGATCGATACAGAGAATAATTTCTATTCAAAAGACTATAATGAACTTTTGCGAATGCTCAATCGCATACGCCTTGATGAAATGGCACAAGTAACAATTGCATTTTGTAACCGTTACCTCTTACCAATAAAAGAATTTCAGCCGGTAGCTGAACAAATAAACATAGCTGAAAAAAACAACAATCAACATTAAAACAAAACCACAGAAATGAAACAACTAGCAGTTTTCCTGATGCTTATGGGCTTTTTTACAGCCGCAAAGGCACAAAAATTAAGTATTGCCAATATCCAGAAATCAAGCGTACTGCGCAATTCTGATGCTATTAAGGAAGGTAGTGAAGTGAAAGGCTATTACTTTTTTTACGTGAGCGACAAGATCGACCGTAAAACAAATGAATACACTTTACAAATCATGGATCAAAGCCTGAACAAGTTAAAAGAGCTGAAATTCCAGGATTCAAAAAACGTCAGCATTATTGAATCATCTTTTAACGGAACTGATCTTGTGTTCTTGTTTTATAATTCTGACGATAACATTCTTGACTACCAGGTTTATGGAGCCGATGGTACAAAGAAATTCTCTTACACAAAAAGCATTTCGAAAAAAGACGAGGCATACTTAAGGATGAACTATTTGTTAGATGATGAGGACAATAACTTTAAAGGGTTATATCCTGTAGAAGGAAAAGGGTTTATTTCAAATGTTCCCAGTCGTGACAATAAGGATTTTACGTTTCAGATCAGCTACGTAGGTACTGATGCAAAAAAACAATGGACTTATGTTCCGGCTATGGACGGTAAAATGTTTGTGGGTGATTACCTGGGCACGCATAAAAATGTAGTGTATGTAGAAATGCTTAAATATTCAAGCAGGTTTGACCGCAACCCGGAATCATTCATACTGGGTTTATCACTAGAAAACGGGAAACTCTTGTTTCAAAAATCTACCAACGAAGGAAAATATAATTTTTACCCTATCAGCATGTCTGTATTGAATGATGGTAAAGCCTATCTCTACGGAGAGTTTTTTGACAAAGGTGGAAATGTAATGAAAGATAAATCAAAAGGTTTTGCGTTTGTTGGTATTGATGAAACAGGAAAAACGCTGAGTGAAAAATATTCTACCTGGGCGCTTGATCTTGGTAAACATCTTGGCACAAGTGGAAGTGGTAAAATTGATGACTTTGGATACATGTTTCTTCATAATATGATTCAAACAGAAGATGGCAGCATTTATGCAATCGGTGAAGGTTATAAAAAAGCAGCAAGCGGACTTGGAATTGCCTCAACAATTCTTGCAGGGGCTTCAGGAAGTGGAAGCTCAGGTGTCAGTATGGTTAAGTTGAAAGTAACAGATATGCTTGTGATTAAATTTGATCCAGATTTTACAGTTAAAGAAGCTTCAATCTACAAGAAGAGTGACAATGATATTCAACTCTTAGGTGGTTCAGAATTTGTAAGCACGCAAATGCTTGGCAAACAAATCAAATATTATTACAGTGGTTTTGACTACGCTTATACGCAGGTAAACAAAGACCATAGCTCATTTTCTATTTGTTATAGCGATTTTGAACGAGGTAAAGATTATAAAGGAACCACTTTCAATTCTATAACATACAGCGACGGTAAGCTAACACAGGATAAAATTCAAACAAAATCAGACGCTACAAGATCAATTGTTTTACCTGCTCGACAAGGCCAGGTGTTGATTCTGGATTATTACAGAAAGGATAAAAAGATTGATCTGCATTTTGAAAAGTTGAACTAAATTCAAGCATCAACATTAAATAAAAAAAGGAGCAATGCTCCTTTTTTTATTCCCTTTAGGACAATAATCTGTTACCTCAACTCATCCACTTTCACTCTCGTTGGCGAATCTTTTCCGGCAACAATACTTCTTGCACTTAATGCAATCGACTTTATAATCATGGTCATATTATCTAAATCCAGCGTTTCTACTTCGTCTGATACTTTGTGGTAATTTGGTTCACTATCCATTTTGGAAGTTGAAATGGTATGCGCAGGAACACCTAAACGTGCCAGTGTTGCATTATCGGAACGATAGAATAAATTCTGGTCGGTGTAAGGATCGGGGTAAAAAGTAAACCCTGTTCCTTCCAGGTTCTTTTGCATAATAGCACCCATATCTGTTTTTTCGTAACCGGTAATGTAGGCCGAGTTCTTACCCCACTTACTTTCGGTACCGATCATTTCAATATTAAACATGGCAGCTACCTGTGCAGGATCGAACTGGCGGGAAAAATACTGTGCACCATATCCACCCGATTCTTCTGCAGTAAACGCAGCAAAGATGATGGTACGTTCATTATTGTTTAATGCCTTGTAATATTTTGCAAGCAAGATCACGGCTGTTGTACCTGCAGCATCATCATTCGCACCATTAAAAACAGAATCGCCATCAACAGGCTTACCGATACCGATATGATCGTAATGTCCGGAGAAAATTACATACTCATTCTTTTTGCTTTTGCCCGGCAATACGCCAACAACATTGGCCAGTTTCTGTTCAACAATTTCGTGTTGAGCTTCGATGGTATACGCTGCCGGATCTGTTGTTGTTAATACAAACACTACATTGTTCTTCATTGGAAACATTCCACGCTTAAAGCCGGTAAGCCGTCCAAAGTTTTTGCTGTACGAAGTATCAACAAGCACTAAATAATTTTTATCTGAGCGGATGTATTTCTGTGCTTCACCAAACAGATTTAACCCTGCACCCAATTTCACTTTTTCGTAACCTGATTTTTCATTCATTGAAAAGCTTGCAGTTGTAGTTATTACAACCACATTCTTTCCGTCTACAGGTTGTTGATCGAAGCTGCATGTTAATCCTTTAAAACGTGGCGTTATCATCGAAAACTCCTGGCGGTATGTGCCGCTGTTGTTCCATGTTTGCAAACCTGCTGCTTTAAATTCAGCAGCAATAAAATCTGCAGCTTTGTCTAACTCGGGCGAATAAATTCTGCGGCCTTTCATTTCGTCCGAAGCAAGTACACCTTCAATACGTTCTACTTCTTTGGCATTAATGGTTTGATCGGCTTTTGTCTGGGCTAATAAAAACGTGGTTACAAAAAGCAGTAACCACGTCAGGTTTAATTTCTTCATTTTATTTTAATGATCGGTTTACTTTATAAGCTCATCATTTCTTTAAACTTCACCGCTTGCCTGCGGCTTACTTCTATTTTATCGCCACCATGAATTTCGAGCAGCAGACCTCCGTTGAAATAAGGTTCAACTTTTTCAATCATGCGGAGGTTTACAATATGTTTACGGTTTGCACGGAAAAACATTTTTTCATCCAAACGTTCTTCCAATGCATTCAGCGATTTTAAGATGAGTGGTTTGTTTGGTCCAAAATATACTTTCGCATAGTTACCCACACTTTCAAACAAACGGATATCACTCAACTTCACAAACCAGCAACGTTCACCATCCTTTACAAAAACCTGGTCGTTTTCGCCAAGCATGCTGCGGTTTACATGAATCGGTTCGCCATCGCCACCAGTATGTTCTTTTTCTTCTTCGTCGAGTTTATGCAATGCATCTGCCAAACGCTTGGGTTCAATCGGCTTCAACAAATAATCCAATGCATTCACTTCAAATGCACGTAATGCATATTCATCGTAAGCAGTGGTAAAAATCACTTCGGGTGTCCGTTCGAGTTCGCTCAACAGATCGAAACCTGTTTTGCCGGGCATTTGTATGTCGAGGAAAATAAGATCGGGATTGAGTGCTTCAATTTTCTGCAAACCTTCATCTACGTTCGATGCTTCATCAATCACTTCAATATCCGGAAAATCTGATAACAGTTTTTTCAGTTCATTACGGGCTAAGCGTTCGTCGTCAATAATAATTGCTTTTTTGTTCATATCTGTCTTTTTATATGATAAGGGTGTTTTAAATTATTATGCCGAAGCGGGCATGGTTACTTTTGCCTCAACTTCATTTCCGTTTACATCGCTTATTGAAAAGCCTGCATTATCGCCAAACATCAGTTTTAACCTGCTTTGTGTACTGGAAATACCAAAACCATCTGCATTTACCTCACCATTCAATCGTCCTGTATTGCGGATCACCAATTCATGCTGATCTTTTACAAAACGGGAAATGATCTTTATTTCACCTCCCGAAATATTTTTACTGATGCCGTGTTTAATTGCATTTTCCACCAGCGTTTGTAACATCATTGGTGGTATGGGTTGATCGAGTGTATCCTCTTCAATATCAAAATTAACAACCAGCCTTTCTTCAAAACGCATTTGCTCCAAAGCAAGATAATCTTTAACAATTGCCAGTTCTTTTTCAAACGGAACCGTTTCCTGCTTATCGGCCTGCATACTGTTACGCAGAATATTGCTCAACTCTGTAATAGCTGTACGTGCACGTGCAGGATCTTCATCAACCAAAGCACGGATGCCGTTAAGTGAATTAAAAATGAAATGCGGGTTAATATGTGCTTTAATGGTTTTCAACTCCAGTTCTTTCACCACACTTTGCATTTGCAATGCATCGAGCTGCTGCATACGAAAGCGCTCAACATAATGGTAAATGAAATAAATAAGATTCCAAACCAACAATGTTACAAACGAGTTAGCGGCCGAACCTAAAAACAAACGTGTAAAACTGTACACACGTTGTTCGGGTGTAAACAAATTAAACAGGTTAAAAAGCGATAAGGAAAGAAACGGAAGAATCATCGAAAACAAAACCGTAAGCAACAGAAAATAAATAACCTGCCGTTCAATAGGCTTTTGCAGCAGATTGAGCTTCATAATTACCCACCGCATAAAGTGCGTGATTACTACACCCAAAACAGCAATGATCAGCGACCGCAGAAAAAAAGGTAAGGTTATATCTCTGTTGTAGGTCCAGGCAAAAAAGAAATTCATGAGCATGTTACCGCCCCAGCCTGCCGCCTGGCACCACCAATAAGCTCCTATTTTACTTAAAGAAACACGCATGTGTGTACAAATCTAACCTTTAAGATAAGTGATTAAACCCCCGAAAGGTACAAAGGGCTAATTATTTGGGTAAATGGTTGATTTTCTGCTGAAGTTTTGAGGTTCGCTTCAACCATTTTTTACTTTCGCTGTTAATCAAATCCGGGTGCTGCTATTGCCCGTAAGTTTTTTACCTTTACTTAATTATTCTGGAAAATATGGAAATTAAACCCGGTTCATTGTTGAGCAAAATTGATTCCCCGGCCGATCTTAAAAAGCTGCCCATGGATCAATTACCGCAGGTTTGCGACGAGTTAAGGCAATACATTATTGATGTGGTGAGTGTGCACGGTGGCCACTTCGGTGCAAGTTTGGGTGTGGTAGAGCTTTCTACAGCCCTTCATTACGTGTACAATACACCATACGACCAGCTGGTTTGGGATGTGGGTCACCAGGCTTACGGTCATAAAATTCTTACAGGCCGCAGAGATAATTTTCATACCAACCGTAAATACAATGGTTTGAGCGGATTCCCAAAGCGGAGCGAAAGTGAGTTCGATACGTTTGGTGTTGGTCACTCCTCCACTTCTATTTCCGGAGCATTGGGTATGGCAATGGCTGCTAAGCTAAAAGGCGAAAACCGTAAATCCATTGCGGTAATTGGCGATGGTGCTATGACTGCCGGTCTTGCTTTTGAAGCCATGAACCATGCAGGTGTTGCAGACAGCGATGTGCTGATTATTCTTAACGACAACTGTATGAGCATCGACCCCAACGTTGGTGCATTAAAAGAATACTTAACAGATATTACTACTTCGCCAACGTATAACAAAATCAAGGATGAAGTGTGGAATGCCTTGGGCAAACTGCCTGTTGGCAAAACCTTCAGCCGTGAAATGGCGAGCAAGCTGGAGCACAGCATTAAAGGTTTTGTAAACAAGAACAGCAATTTGTTTGAAGCATTAAAGCTTCGCTACTTTGGTCCTATTGATGGTCACAACATTACCAAGCTGGTTGATACGTTGAAAGATCTGAAGAATATTCCCGGACCTAAATTGCTGCACATTGTAACCGTAAAAGGAAAGGGTTATGAATTAGCTGAAAAAGATCAAACCAAATGGCATGCGCCAGGTTTGTTTGATAAGGTAACCGGCGAAATTCATAAAAAGAAATTCGATACGCCACAGCCTCCCAAATATCAGGATGTATTTGGACATACGATGATTGAGCTGGCAGAAAAAAATGAAAAGATCGTAGGTGTTACACCTGCTATGCCAAGTGGCTCTTCGTTAAAATTCATGATGGACAAAATGCCCCACCGTGCATTTGATGTGGGTATTTGCGAGCAACACGCTGTTACACTCAGTGCAGGTATGGCAACGCAGGGCATGAAAGTATTCTGTAACATCTATTCATCCTTTATGCAACGTGCATACGATATGGTGGTGCACGATGTAGCTATTCAAAAACTGCCGGTTGTATTTTGTTTAGACCGTGCAGGCTTGGTTGGTGAAGATGGGCCAACACATCATGGTTGTTACGATATTGCATACATGCGCTGCATCCCCAATATGATCGTTGCTGCGCCGATGAACGAAGCAGAATTACGCAACATGATGTACACAGCTCAACTCGATTCACATACATTGCCGATTTCTATCCGTTATCCACGTGGTGAAGGTGTAATGCCGGAATGGAGAACAGAAATGAAAGAAATGGAGATTGGCAAAGGACGTAAGCTGAAAGATGGTGATGGTATTGCAATTCTTTCTTTTGGTCACCCCGGTAATTTTGCCGCAAGTGCTATTCGTGAATTAAAGAACAATGGCATTAACCCTGCACATTACGATATGCGTTTTGCAAAACCGATCGATGAAGAAATGCTCCATGAAGTATTTGCAAAATTCGATAAAGTGGTAACCGTTGAAGACGGAACTGTTGTTGGTGGTTTTGGCTCTGCAGTATTGGAATTTATGGCGCAGTATAATTACAAGGCTGAAGTAAAGATCATGGGTATCCCCGATCGTTTGGTTGAACACGGTACGCCTAAACAACTGTATGAAGAAATTGGTATTGATGCAAATGGTATTGTGAAAACTGTGAGAGAGATGATGGGTGTACGGGTTACAGTAAAAGCATAAATTATTCTTTGTAGAAAGTAAAATCCTACTGTAGAGCGGTGGGATTTTTTTTATTAATAGCTTTAAGTAACCATATTTAATGAAATACTCATTTCTGATACTTTCCCTCTTACTGTATTGCTTCAGTTGCAGAAGCAAACGGAAAGAACCTAAGTCAACGAACATTGGACATATTCATGTCTCCCAAATTGGCGATATCGAGTTCAGGCGAACTTTTGCAGATATACAATTCATAAAAAATGAAAAAGAAATTGATGCTTATGTAAAAAAACAGGAGATTTCAAATCCTATTGACATGGGTTATGTTGATTCAAATAATCTATTAGCGAAACGTTTTCTCGAATTAGGCTACGTTGTTAATACAAGCCAGCACTACGAGTTGCTTTTGAATAAATTTAAATTTGAAACAGATTCAATTTTTTCTTTCAGCACCCAACATCACAAACCATACACAATTCGTTTTTTTAGTGATAGCTCCTCGACATCGACTTGTTTTATCATAGCATCTGGTGCTGACTCAATTGTTGTAGATACAAAAACAAGCCCATTACAAGATTTAGACTACGTGCTTTTAGATATTATCCCGGGAGGAAATTTAGAAATGGTATTTCTGAACGATTATTATATCATGAATGGGTATAATTTCGAATTAAAAGTTTACAAAATCGATTAAAAACAAAAACGCCGCATCAATCGATACGGCGTTTTCTTATTGCTCTTCTGTTTCGTTATCGTTTTCTGTTTGTGGCGACTCTTCATCTGTTGCCCCCTGTTCGGATGAAGTTTCTGTTTCTGTCTTCTGCTCAAAAATATCATTGTCGATATCAGCAGGTCTGTCGTCGTTCCACTCAACAATAAAATTGTTTTTCCCTTCACCCACCAGCAAGGTCATATAGCGTTGTTGCGAAAGTTCAAGCAAGGACAGAAATAAGAAGATGGCGTGAATGCGGTTCTCTACCACATCAAACAATTTCTCAAATGGCATGGTCTTTTCCGTCTTTACCATATCCAACATGTATTCACGGCTGCCTTCCATGGTGTAATTGTATTGCACCACCGTATGCACGGGTTTATTAAAGCGCTCGTGATGTTTCTTCATCACCCGTTCAAACGTCTTCATCAGTTTAAACATGGTAATGGTTTGTATTTCGGTGCCTTCGCCGGTTTCTTCGCCAATATTTGCCAGTTCTTTGGCAATGTTACCCCGCTTCACCATCAGCATACGCATGGCTTCCATTTCGGCCATTTCCACACTCGCTTCTTTGAACTTTTTATATTCAAGAATTTTGTCAACAAGCTCCTGGCGTGGGTCAATTTCATTACCCTGATCATCCACTTCCTTACGTGGCAACAGCATTTTTGCTTTAATGCGCATAAGTGTGGAGATAAACAAAATAAATTCACTCGACAGTTCAATGTTCAACTGCTCACTTTTATGGATGTAATCCATAAAGTCTTTAATGATGCGTGTAATGGGAATATTGTAAATATCCAGCTCATCACGTTCAATAAAGAAGAGCAGTAAGTCGAACGGACCTTCGAACTGCGGGAGTTTTATCTGGTATGATTCTGTTTGCAAAGTATTTCTGTTTTAACGAACAAGTCCCGAACCTGGTGGCTCGGGACTTGCAAATGTAGGGAACTAAACCGTACTAAAATGTAGCGGTAAAGCCGATTCCCAGCAACGATTTCAGCTGTGTGCCCAGCAATCCGCCTGTTTTTACATTTTTCACATCATGATCGTAAATCAGGTCGAAATTATAACTCACGCCAATGTATTTGTTCACCTTGAAACCCAGTGTGTTGGTCCAGAACACATCAATATTCTGCGGGTTGTTTTTGTAATTGCTGAACAAATCGAGCCTGCTGGTAAGGTTGATATTTTTTGCCAGGTCTTTTTTTAAATTGGCAGTTAAAAATGCACCTATTTCGTTAATGGCCATTTTTGTGGTATCGGTAAAATTGAACAGCCTGCGGATATCTTTATTCGCCTCGTTTACAATAACCCAACGACTTGTTACCGGCGAAAGAAAAATATCGAATGTTGCATTGGGCTTGTACATGATACCCGGCGACACCAACAGATAGGCAGGTGCAAAAAAGTTCGAATTCTTTTCTTTTGGTTCAACTGTATAGTTGTAACCCGTTGTCATTTGTGTACGTAAGTTCACTAATCCGGAAAGATACCATCTGCTTTTAGCTGTATCGCCCAGCTGGTAACCGTAACGTGAAAGCAGATCAATACGATCATCGTTTTTACGTGTACCAATGCTGGTTGCATTTACAATACCATACTGCACATTCAAACTGTTATCCCATGCATTTCTTCTTTTTTTGTAATAAGCAAATGTGTTGGCCAATGCATTTACAGAGAATGAAAATTTTTCGGCTCCGGCGGCCCAGTTACGACTTGCCCCCTGGCTTAGGTTAAGATTAAACACGCCACCTTTTGTCCAGCCATCTTTTTGTTCGGGTTCTTTCTTAACGGTTTTGTTCGATTCATCTTTTAAACGTTTTACTTCAGCATCCTGTGCAAAAGACGTTACTGTACCAATTGCGATAATTGCAGTAAGCATTACTTGTTTCATCATAAGTATTTGTTTGCGGCAAGCACAGCAAATGTTGCGCCATACCAGTAATAAAAAATGGCAGCAAAGAAAATTCTTTGCTGCCATTTACAAAAAGAGTTTTTATTATTTCTTTAAAGCATCTCTAATTTCACGCAGCAACAAAACATCTTCGGGTGTTGCAGGTGGCGGAGCCGGAGCCGCCTCTTCTTTTTTCTTTGCAGAATTCATTCCTTTTATTATCAGGAATAGAACAAATGCAATAACGATAAACGAAATTACAGCTGCAATAAATTTACCAAGTAAAACACCACCCGGTGCCCATGTTTCAATATTAGCTGCGCCGGCTGCTTTTAAAGCAGGCTTTAATAAAACAGGTGTAATAATATCTTCAACCAATGAACTTACAATACTGCCGAAAGCTCCGCCGATAATAACACCGACAGCCAAATCAACTACATTGCCTTTCATTGCAAAATCTTTAAATTCTTTGAGCATTCCCATAATTGTGGTTTTTATTGTGATGAATAAATAAAACAGATTGATTGCTAAACGTGGCGGGTATTACAAATCTGTAAAAAAATACGTCATTTACAAACTTTATTTTTTCAGACCCGGATACTGCATGTTGAGCGATTTCAATGTATCGTAAACTTTCTGTGCAACTACGTACTCTTTATACCAGTTCTGATCGGCAGGAATAACTTGCCAGGGTATTTTGTTGCAATGCTGAAAACAATCCTGGTAATACTTCATGTACTTGTTCCACAATTTGGCTTCCTCAAAATCCTTTTCGTTGTACTTCCACATTTTGCGTGGATCATGTACTCGCTCTTTTAATCGGGCCTGTTGTTCTTCCGGCGACACATGCAGGTAGAATTTAAGAATATGTGTATGGTTGTGCTCTGTAATTAACTCTTCAAAATCGTTGATCGCCTTCATTCGTTTTACCGCCGTTTCATCGTTGCACCATCCGTGCACACGGGTAATAAGGATATCTTCGTAATGGCTGCGGTTAAAAATCTGTATCATGCCTTTTGCAGGTGCATGCTGATGGATGCGCCATAAAAAATCATGGCTTAATTCTTCCGGCGTTGGTGCTTTGTACGATTTTACCGAAACACCTAAAGGATTCAACGATCCAAACACATCACGCAACAAACCATCTTTACCGCTTGCATCCATACCTTGTATAATTACCAGCAGCGAATGTTTATTTTCTGCAATAAGTCTGTTCTGCAGTTCATCGAGCTGTTCAATAATTTTTTCGGTTTTCGCTTTTAGTTTTGCTTTGTTTAAACCCTTTGGCGCCTTGGTACTTATTGATGATAATTTTATTTTGCCCATAATAACTGCATTTATACGAATATAAAACTTGCAGGGATGAATCCATAATTTTCCAACATCTTTGCAGCTTCTGCTATGCATCCAAAACTTTTTAACTGGCTTCTTTTTTTATTGCTTTGTTTTATCTGGGGCAGCTCTTTCATTTTAATGAAGGAAGGGTTGAAACAGTTATCGGCATACGAAGTTGCAGCCATCCGTATGTTAAGTGCAGGATTGGTATTGCTTCCTTTTGCAGTACGATCGTTTCAACGCATGCAAAAAAAAGATCTTGGCTTATTAGTGCTTACCGGCATACTCGGCAGCTTTATTCCTGCCATTTTATTTTGCATTGCAGAAACACAAATTGACAGTGCACTTGCAGGTATGTTGAATGCGCTTACGCCTTTTTTTGTAATTCTTATTGGTGCTCTATTCTTTCAGTCGAAAGTGGCGGCACAAAAAATCATTGGTGTGTTAATCGGATTCAGCGGTATGCTGCTGTTGTTCCTCTCGCAAAAAAACGGCGCATCAAGTAACAATGTTTTCTTTGCTGTATTGATTGTTCTTGCAACATTATCGTACGGGTTAAATGTAAACATGACGAATCGGTACCTGAAACATGTTGGCTCGCTTGATATTGCTGCCATTGCATTTGTATCATTAATTCCGGCTTCACTTGCTGTATTACTTTACAACGGTTTTACACAACATCAACTATCCGATGTTTCGGTAATAAGAGCAATAAGTGCAGCATCGGTATTGGGCATATTTGGAACAGCCATTGCCTCTATCCTTTTTTACATGCTCCTGAAACGTGCGGGCCCATTGTTCTCAACAATGGTTACCTATGGAATTCCGTTTGTAGCAATTGGCTGGGGATTGCTTGTTGGCGAAACAGTTGGTCTGTTACAAATGGCAGGTTTGCTCATCATTCTTTCCGGTGTTTACATTACCAACAGGCAATAAAAAAGGGAACGATAACCGCTCCCTTTAATCATTATCAAGCTGTTGCTTAAACAGCCATGATCTCTTTATCTTTTGCTTCAAGATGTTTATCGATCTGTGCAGTGAATTTATCGGTTAACAGCTGCATATCTTTTTCTGCATCTTTTGCGGCATCTTCACTCAAACCGTCTTTCTGCAGTTTTTTGATTGCTTCAATAGCATCACGACGGATGTTACGCACAGCAACTTTTGTATGTTCACCTTCTGCGTTAACACGTTTCACTAATTCTTTACGACGCTCTTCTGTTAATGGCGGTAAGAACAAACGAATAATATTACCATCGTTCTGCGGAGCCAAACCAATATTTGAATTGATGATCGCACGTTCAATCGGCTGCAGCATATTTTTCTCCCATGGCTGAATGGTGAGCGTTCTTGCATCGGCAACACTAATATTGCCTACCTGGCCAATTGGTGTAGGCGAGCCGTAATAATCTACCACAATACCATCGAGCATATTTGGGTTTGCTCTTCCTGCACGAATCTTTACTAATTCTACTTCCAGGTGCTGAATAGCCTTTTTCATGTGCTCATCAGCATCATCCATAATTAACGACAGATCTTCTGACATACGTTTAGAAATTAATGAGGTGCAAACCTACAGAATTGTAAGAATTGCTGTATAAAAATCACTAACGAAAAGCAATTATTTAGCGGCTTCAGTTTTTTCAGGAACAGGCGCCGCAGCTCCTTTAGCCAACGGTATAACCCTTGTTTCTTTATTTTTTTCGGCTTTCTTCTCCAACGAAAATAATTTTCTGCGGTTGGCCCTGTTAGAATAAATAAGCAGGCTGATAACAGAAAAACCAACGCTGATGAGACCCAACAAAAGAAAGGTAATATTGAGTTCACGTGCAAGCACTGTTACCCCGGCAATTACAACATTAAATGCCACTGCAAGAAAGGCAACCATTTTATGACTGAGCCCTTTTTCGAGCAGCAGATGATGCACATGATTACGATCGGGACTAAAAGGAGAACGTCGGGATAATATTCTATATGCGAAAATGCGAAGAGTATCGAACAAGGGAACAAAAAGAATTGCAAACCCGATAGCCGGGGCTGCAGGCAAATACACTTTTGCAGTTGGAACTGTAGCAACCTGAATAAACTTGATTACCAGTATGGAGTTTACAATACCAAGTAACAACGACCCTGTATCGCCCATAAAAATTTTTGCCGGCGAAATATTAAAAATTAAGAACGCACCCAAACTGCCCGCCATGGCAAATGCCATCATTGAGTAGAAAGGCAATCCCGCCATATAAAAATAAATACCAAAGCAAATGCTGGTAAATAAACCAAGCGATCCTGCCAACCCATCTACTCCATCAATAAGGTTAAATGAATTGGTAATTACAATAATGGTTAAATAAGTAAATGCCAGGCTAAGAATAAAGGGCATTTTTTCAAACCCCATAAATCCATAAAGCCCATCAATCACAATTCCGCCTTTGTAAACAATTATAAATGCTGCGAGTAACTGACCAAGGAACTTTTTAAGTGGAGTGAGGACCACAATATCATCTTTCAGCCCCAAAAAGAAAACAACCAGAAAAGCAGCTGCGTAATACTGCACCTCAGGCAAGCCTGCTGGTACAGCAATTAAAAAACCCAGAATAAACCCTGCAAAAATGCCAATACCCCCTAGCGAAGGGATAGGATTTTTATGCAATTTCCGGTCGTCATCCGGTACATCAAACAGATGCTTAGCCTCTGCAACCCGTATAATAATGGGAATAGCTGAGTACGTAATTAGGAAGGCGATAACCGAACCAATGAGCAGGTGATCCATGCAGTTGATTGTTCAAGTGTACCGCAAATCTAAATGTTCTGAGCCTAAAAGGAAAACATTGTTTCATTTTGCGTAAAAACGCTAGTTTGTCTGTTTGGCAAAAATCTTTTGCAGGCTGTAAAGTTTTACGCTTTAAACCGCTTTTTCTTTTAGCTTTGCCCGCAACTTTTAAAACTATGGCAGAACTGAAAGAAATAGCAACCCAACTCCGCAGAGATATTGTACGTATGGTGCACGGATGTCAGAGCGGACACCCCGGTGGTTCACTTGGCTGTACCGACTTTTTAACGGCCCTTTATTTTAAAGTGATGAAACACGACCCGTCGTTTAATATGGATGCTGCGGGAGAAGATCTTTTCTTTCTTTCAAATGGCCATATTTCGCCCATCTTTTATGCAACATTGGCAAGAAGCGGTTACTTTCCGGTAAATGAACTGGCTACGTTCCGTAAACTCAATACCCGTTTACAAGGCCACCCTACCACACATGAACATTTACCCGGTGTACGTGTTGCATCAGGTTCGTTAGGCCAGGGCTTAAGTGTTGCTATTGGCGCAGCTTATACCAAGCGCTTAAATAAAGAAAATACAGTTGTTTATACCTTACATGGTGATGGTGAATTACAGGAAGGCCAGATTTGGGAAGCGGTGATGTTTGCTGCCCACCATAAAATGGATAACCTAATTGCTACTATTGACTGGAACGGGCAACAGATTGACGGACCTACTGCCAAAGTAATGAGTCTTGGCGATTTGAAAGCGAAGTTTGAAGCTTTCGGTTGGGAAACACTGGTTATTGAAGATGGTAACGATATGGACCAGGTAGTTGCAGGTTTGGAAAAAGCCAAAACATTTGTGGGTAAAGGAAAGCCGATTGTAAACCTGATGATTACTGCAATGGGTAAAGGTGTTGATTTTATGGAAGGAAGTCACGAATGGCATGGCATTGCACCGAACGATGAGCAGCTTGCAAAAGCACTTACCCAGTTAGGTGAAACAAGCCTGGGTGATTATTAATCAGAAGTATATTTTTTTGATACAAAGCAGAGAATGATTATTCTCTGCTTTTTTGTTTTAGTATGACTTTGCAAAACTTATTGCGCCCTTAACGATACTTTTTGCTTCGCTGCTTTTACAGAAGGGATCCATGAAGCAAGTAAGCCAATTACAAACACAGTAACTAGGATCAACAGAATATCGGTAATGGAAATTACCACTGGGTAATAATCAATTACAAAAGAACCTTGCAAAGGAATGAGCTTAAAGGTTACCTGCAGATAAGAGAAGATAAGCGCCAGTACAATGCCGATAACACTGCCGATCAACGCCAGCAATACACCTTCGGTTAAAAAAATACGCTGCACAAACGATTTACCTCCACCCATTGCCTGCAGTATTTGAATGTCTTGTTCTTTCTCCAGCACCAGCATGGTTAATGCACCAATCATATTAAACGATGCAATGATGAGTATAAGTGAAAGGATACCATAGATGGCCCATTTCTCCATTTGCATTACACCAAATAACGAACGGTTTTGCTGATACCTGTTTTCTACAAGGTAGTTATTACCTACTAGTTTTTGTATTGCTGCAATGGTTTCTGCTTCGGCTTTTACATCTTTCAACTTCAGTTCGGCAGCACTGTATTCGTTTGGCTTTAAGCCCAACATTTCTTTAAGAATATCAATATTGGTGAGCACATATTTATTATCGAAATCCTGCTGTATGGAAAATGCACCGGTCGGTTGCAGGTTAACTGTACTGATGGCATCCAGCGGATTAGTTGATGTTACTCCACGCTTCGGTAAATAAGCCGTAACAGGTGTAACCGAACGATCGCTGCGTAAATTCAAGGCGCCTTCAATACCAACACCCAGCACCAATGCAGGTGTTTCGTTACTGCCCAATTCAAACTGGCCGGATGTGATCATTTCCTTTACGCCACTTGTTTGCACATAGGCATCATCAACACCCTTAATCACAGCATTGGTTCTGTAGTCGCCGTTTTGCAGGTGTACATTTTCTTCCAACACCATACTCAGGCTTTTTACATTCTGCAGCAGTTTTATTTTTTTAACTGTTGCATCATCAAGCAGCATGATCTTTTGTTGCTTTGCAGTAATGCGTATATCGGGATAAAAAGAAGAGTACAATGTTTTTACCAATCCTTCAAACCCATTAAAAATGCTCAACACCACCACCAATGCAGCTGTGCCCACGGCCATTGCCAATACCGTAATCCATGCAATGATATTGATGGCATTGGTAGTTTTTTTTGAGCGGAAATAGCGCCAGGCAAATAAGAAGTTCAAGGTAATGAGTAATGAATGATGAATAATGAGTAAGGTATCTGGAAGGATGAGTACCGCTTCAATATTCGGGTACACACTCATCACGGATCATTCATCACTCATTTTTCTTCTCTTCATCAATCTTTTTAAACAACTCTTCCATTTTAAATACATGGTCGAGTGTATCATCGAGGTAATACTTTATTTCGGGAATACGGCGTAACTGATTTTTCATTTTAGCAGCAAGATCACGCTTTATTTCAAATGCTTTCTCTTCCACTTTTTTCAACACCGCTTCATTATCCTTTGCCTGGAACACACTTAAATAAATACGGGCTTCCAGTAAATCGGGCGTAACCTTTACCGAAGAAATAGATACCAATCCGCCATCAATCATACTCAATCCCAGTTTCTGGAAAATGCCTGTCATTTCTTCGTGAATAACACCCGCTATCTGTTTTTGTCTTTTACCTTCTAACATATCTGCAACGTTTAAACGCTGTAAAAGTAGTTACTTTGCGGGGTTTAACAGCATGAAACAGTTTCAACGAATTTTCAAATACCTGCGTGGCTATAGCGGCAAGATTGTACTTTACTTTTTATGTATCCTGCTTTCCATTGTTTTTTCAATGGTTTCGCTGGCCATGCTTGCACCGTTTCTTAAATTATTATTCAACAAAGAAGACCTGGTACTCGTTGCACCGGAAACAGTTCGTTCCGCTTCCGATCTGCTCGATTATCTGATGTACCAGATCAGTACACTTATTGTAACAAAAGGCGAACTATCGGCGTTGGCATTTATCTGCCTCATCATTGTTTCGTCGATCCTGTTAAAAAACGTTTTTCTTTATCTCTCCTACCGCATACTTGCACCAATGCGTAACGGTGTGTTAACCCGTTTACGTGGCGATTTGTACGATAAGGTTTTGAAATTACCTGTTGGCTTTTTTACCGAGCAACGCAAGGGCGATCTTATTTCAAGAATGAGTAATGATGCGAACGAAGTGGAATGGAGCGTAATGATGGCATTGGAAGTGCTGATCAAAGAACCCTTGAATATTCTTTTGTATTTGGTGGGGATGATCGTCATTAGTCCGAAGCTTTCTTTATTTCTTTTGATCTTTTTACCGGTGATGGGTTTCATAATTGGAAGAGTAAGCCGTTCGTTAAAACGTCAATCAACAGAAGCAGGTGAAAAGAACGGCATGGTGCTTTCCATCCTCGATGAAACGCTTGGAGGTATTCGTGTTATTAAAGCTTTTACTGCCGAAAAATTATTAGGCGGCAGGTTTCATCAAATGAATGCCGATTTAAATCATATCCGAAATAAAATCAATTTCCGTAAGGATATGGCATCTCCTTTAAGTGAAGTATTGGGTGTGTTAGTATTGAGTGGAGTGTTATGGTTTGGCGGTCAATTGGTGTTGGGTAATAATGCCGGAGGACTTACATCGGATGGTTTCATTACCTATATCGTTTTCTTTACGCAGATCATCAATCCTGCAAAATCGCTTTCATCGGCTTACTATAATACCAAACGAGGCAGTGCTGCCATTGAGCGTATTGAAGAAATTATTAATGCGCCTGTTGTAGTAGAAGAAATTGCAAACCCTGTTTCAATTGCTTCATTTGAAAAAAGTATTGAATTTAAAAATGTATCCTTTGCTTATAACGATGTAACAGTGTTGCACAACATTAACCTTACATTGGAGAAAGGAAAGACTGTTGCATTGGTAGGATCAAGCGGTTCGGGCAAATCTACACTTGCCGATCTTGTTCCCCGCTTTCACGATGTAACAAGTGGTGAAATACTTTTAGATGGTGTAAACATCAAAAACTATTCAATTGAAAATTTACGGCAACTGATGGGCATCGTTACACAGGAGCCCATTCTCTTTAATGACACTATTGCAAACAATATTGCATTAAGCAAGCCCGATGCAGCTATTGCCGAAATTGAAACAGCGGCAAAAATTGCCAACGCACACAATTTTATTGTGCAAAAAGAGAATGGTTATAACGAAGGTATTGGCGACCGTGGCAGCAAACTCAGTGGTGGCGAACGCCAGCGTGTGACCATTGCAAGGGCTGTTTTAAAGAATCCGCCCATTCTGATACTGGATGAAGCCACTTCTTCGCTTGATACCGAGAGCGAAAGGTTAGTACAGGATGCCATTAATCACCTGATGCAGGACCGCACCAGTTTGGTGATTGCACACAGGCTATCAACTGTTCGCCATGCCGACGAAATCATTGTTTTACAGAAAGGTGTGATCGTTGAAAGGGGTACCCACGACCAATTAGTGGCCCTGGATGGCTTTTACCGGAAGCTGGTGGAGATGCAGGAAGTACGCTAAGATTTTGGCCGGGGGCTTTTTACTTTCATCTTAAATCCCCTATCTTTATAAGGTTAACATGAATTCAGTTCCTGCTTTCTGAAGCTCCAGGCGCTTTTCCTTCGATCAGTTTCCATCGGTTTTCAGTTGCTATCTGGTTCATAATTTGTTTTTTTTTAATTTTTTTATTGTGAACATTTACGTAGGAAACCTCGCCTGGTCTATGACGAACGAAGACCTCGCTGCTCTGTTCGAGCAATTTGGCTCAGTTAGCTCTGCCAAAATTTTAACCGACAAATTTTCTGGCCGTAGCAAAGGCTTTGCATTTGTTGAAATGGACAATGCAGAAGAAGCACAAGCTGCTATCAGTCAATTGAACGACACTGACGTTCAGGGTCGTAAAATTGTAGTAAACGAAGCACAGCCTAAGAAAGATGATGGCGGCTTCAAAAAACGCAGCTTTGGTGGCGGCGGCGGTGGTGGTTACCGTGGCGGCGGTGGCGGCGGCTACAAAGGTGGCGGCGGCGGCAACCGTGGCGGTGGCGGCGGCTACAAAGGTGGCGGCGGTGGTTATAGCAGAGACTATTAATCAAACAACAACTCGTCTACATAAAACCCTTCGGCAACGAAGGGTTTTTTATTTCGTACAACTGCAGATGTGTTGCACATACCTTTGTACCACATTCTGCTAAACAGAAATAATCCATTCATGAAATTAAAAACCGATCCGTTTGTTTTATACATCATCGCTGTTATTCTGTTCGCATATTTCTTTCCGCAATGGGGTTCAGACAAAAGTGTTGTTCCGTTAGATACAATCGGCTCTGTGGGTATTTCGCTTATCTTCTTTTTTTATGGTTTAAAACTCAGTCCGGAAAAACTGATAGCCGGTTTAAAAAACTGGAAGCTGCATGTACTTATTCAGCTTTCAACATTTCTTCTTTTTCCATTGGTTGTTTTGCTGTTTTATCCACTGGCAAAATCAATGCAACAGGAAACACTCTGGCTTGCCATGTTATTCCTTGCATCCCTGCCTTCTACCGTTTCTTCATCGGTAGTAATGGTTTCCATTGCAAGGGGAAATATTCCTGCAGCAATTTTTAATGCAAGCATATCGGGCATCATCGGCATTATCATTACGCCATTATGGATGGGTTTATTTTTGAACACTGCCGCAGCCGATTTTCATCTTGCAGTTATTTACAAAAAATTACTCCTTGAAATTCTGTTACCGGTAATTGCAGGTATTGTATTGCAACGCTTCTTTGGAAAATATGCGGTGCGGTACAACAAACAGCTTACGATCTTTGATAAGAGCGTAATACTGCTGATCATTTATAAAAGCTTTGCTGAATCGTTTGAAGAAAAGATCTTCAGCAGTATTCAATGGTTTGATCTGTTATTGCTTTCTGCCGTTGTAACAGGTTTGTTCTTCCTGCTTTATTTTCTTACAGGTACTATTGCCAAACGTTTACGGTTTACTATTGAAGACCGCATAACCGCTCAGTTTTGCGGAACAAAAAAATCGCTGGTACATGGTACGGTGTTTTCAAAAATACTATTTGGCAATACAGCCGCTATCGGTATCATATTACTTCCGCTGATGCTGTTTCATGCCTTCCAGATATTCTTCATAAGCTTTGTTGCAACAAAACTTGCCAAGCGATAAACAGGCAACCGCTGTACAAAAAAGAAGGGCTGTGAGAACACAGCCCTTTGTAACCAATATCAACTTTTAACTATACATGCGAAGGATTAAAACCTTCATCATACGACTCATGAAATTCTTTTGTTGGCTCGTAATCTTCCACCAACAATTCTTCAATAGGTTTTGCTTTTTTGCGTGTGAACTTTGTAATGAGTTTATCGAAGATGGCATACATCACCGGTACAATCACCAGTGTTAAGAACAGCGAACTGATCAAACCACCAATAATTACCCAAGCCAAACCATTCTTCCATTCAGCACCTGCACCACTTGCCAATGCAATCGGCAACATACCGATCACCATCGCAATCGTCGTCATCAGAATGGGACGTAAACGGGCATGGTTCGCATCAATCAACGCATCAAATGTACTTGCACCTTCTGCTTTACGTTGGTTGGTAAAGTCAACCAGGATAATGGCATTTTTCGCCACCAAACCAATCAACATGATGAGACCAAGAATGGTAAAGATGTTCAGCGAACTATTACTTAATGCCAACGCAAGGAATGCACCAATGATGGCTAACGGAATAGAGAACAACACCACAAACGGATAAATAAAGTTGTTGTATAACGCAACAAGAATGAGGTACACCAACACTACCGCTGCCAGCAATGCAATACCCATTGTACCAAAACCTTCGGCCTGGTTTTCCATATCACCACTCCATACATAACGCACACCTGTTGGAACCGGTAATTTTTCAAATTGCTTTTGCCACTCCTGTGCAACAGTACCCGTTGGTCGACCAACAGATTGTGCTTCTACTGTTACCGATGCACTTTTATCTCTACGTTCTAACTGGCTTGGGCCAGAACTTTCTTTTACGGTTGCAAATTGTGATAAACGTATCAGCTGTCCTTTACTGTTAGTAAACAAAAGATTACTTACATCTTCAATACTCCTGCGGTTGAAACTTCCGTAACGGATATTGATATCGTATTCATATTCACCCTGGCGGAACTTACCATTTGTGTTACCACTGAATGCTGTTTGCATGGTAGCACCAACAGTTGATAAATTCAAACCAAGAGCCGACATTTTATCACGATCAACCTGCACGTTAATTTCAGGATTACCTGTTTCAACCGAAAGTTTCATTTCTGTTGCACCGGGAATCTTTCTCAACTCAGCCATTGCTGCATTTGCAAATACCAATGCACTATCCAGATCGGGACCTGTTACCACCAATGCTAACGGTGCACGCTCAGCCGAACCAAGAATACTGATTGGAACTGTTTTTACTTTTGCACCTACAAGTAATGGCGCCAGCTCACGTTTTGTTTTTGCAGCAAACACCGTTGCATCATCTGCACGTTCTTTCTTAGGCACAAGCTGTACAGCGATCTCTGCTTTGTATGGCGTTGCCTGTGTACCACCCATACCATCACTGCTTTGACCAACAGTGGTAATTAAACGTGTAACACCTTCTTTGTTTTGCAGGAACGCTTCAGCTTTTTGTGCCAATGCATTGGTACGTTCAATGGATGCATCCTTTGGTAATTCGATCTGCACTAAAAATTCACCACGATCACTCTTTGCAAAAAATTCTGCACCAATAAATCCTGCACCTACTAACCAGAACGAACCGATGAGCAACGCAAATACTGCTACTAAGGTTGTTTTCTTATGATTCAAACTCCACTTTAAAATACCGGTAACCCAGTTGGTGAAATTGTACAATACTTTTTCAAACCCAATAATGATGCGGCCGAAGAATGTTTTACCTGTAACACGTTCCAGTTTACCAAAGCGTGAAGACAACCACGGTACAATGGTGAATGAAGAGAGAAGCGATAACAATGTAGCGATTGATACCGTTACACAAAACTCTTTTAAGATGTCAGCAGCCAAACCTGTACTGAGTGCAATTGGCAAGAACACCACCACAATTACCAACGTAATAGATGTTACGGTAAAACCAATTTCTTTTGTTGCTTCGTAAGCAGCACGCACACGGTTCTTACCCATTTCCATGTGGCGGTAAATATTTTCCAATACCACAATGGCATCATCCACCAATATACCTACCACCAACGACAAGGCGAGTAACGACATCAGGTTTAATGAATAACCCAACAGCGCCATACCAATGAACGTTGAGATAAGTGATGCAGGAATAGCGATCATTACGATCAACGAGTTCCGTATACTGTGCAGGAAGAACAACATTACCAATGCCACGAGTATAATGGCGAGAAACAAATCGAAGATCACCGCATTAGCAGATTCCAATGTGTAGATCGAACTATCACTCGCTACATTAATAGTTAATCCTGATGCCGCATAATCTTTCTGCAGTTTTATAATCGCTGCATTTACTTTTTCACTTACTGCTACTGCGTTTGCATCTGATTGTTTAATGATCTGCACCGCAATAGACGACTGGCGGTTTACACGTGCAACTTTTTCAATATCCTTTGTTGCATCCTGCACGTCGGCTACATCCGACAATCGCACCTGTGCTCCCGCAGTCGTTGTTGCAACTACAAGATTGCGTAACTCTTCAATGTTTTTATACTTACCCGATAAACGGATGAGGATATCACGTTCGGTTGTTTGTACACTACCTGTAGGGAAATCAAGATTGGAATTTAATACAGCCTGTTGAACCTGCAATAACGACAAACCATAACCTTCGAGTTTGTTCGCATCCATGTTCACCTGTATCTCACGTTCCTGTCCACCGATGAGGTTGACTTTCGCCACACCTGCCACACGGGAAATAACCGGAGCAATACGCTGATCCATCAGATCGAAGAACGCAGCTTCATCCAGCTTTGCTGAAGTTGATAAGGTCATCACCGGTAAATCATCCAAAGAAAATTTGTTGAGTGATGGCGGGTCAACATCATCCGGCAGATCTTTTAATACCGCATTTACTTTACGCTGTGCATCATTCAATGCATAGTCAACATCGGCACCACTGTTAAGTGTAATGGTTACAATGGAAAGACTTTCATACGAACGTGTTTCCAGTTTCTTGATGTTTTCCATGGAAGAAACCGCATCTTCAATTTTCTTTGATACAGTATTCTCCACTTCGCCGGGCGAAGCACCCGGATAAACAGTTACCACCGATACCACCGAAGGAGAAAACTTCGGCAGCATCTCGTAGTTGAGCGATTTATAACTCAGGATACCACCCAGTATCAGTACAATAAAAAGTACGATAACGAGCGTGGGTCGTTTGATCGATATCTCTGCTATTTTCATTTCAATTATTTTTAAACAACAGCTGCATAGCAGAAGTTGTTATTCCTGTTAGTCAACAATTATTTTATCAGTGCTACTTTACTTCCATCAACAAGGTTGATCTGTCCGCTGATGATCACAGTTTCACCTTCGTTCACACCTTCGAGTATCTGTACTTTATCGCCCATAATGCGGCCTGCAATTACTTTACGGATGCGTGCTACATTATCGCTGCCAACAACAAACACCTGGTTGCTGCTTACACTACCTGCAAATGCAGTACGTGGTACAACAAGCGATTTTGTCTGGTTGCCGAAACGGAATACAGCCGTACCATACATACCTGCACGGAGTTGGTTGCCTGGATTTGATGCCAGTTCGATCTCAACCGGGAAGTTGAGTGATGCATCAGCCTTTGCTGCAATGAACGTTACACGACCACGGTAATTTTTATCGGGGAACACACTTACTTTCACCTGCACCGTATCGCCGATCTTTAATTGTGCTACTTGTCCTTCGCTAACGGTTACGGCTAACTTCAGTTTCGAAACATCTACCAGTTCAAATAATTTCGAACCGGGAGTTACATACGCACCGGGTTCTACATAACGCTTGTTCACCACACCGTTAATGGTTGCATGTACGTTTGCATCACCCACACGGATCTTCGATTGTGCTACACGTGCTTTTGCATTTTCAACAGCCAGCCTTGCCTGGTCGAGTTGTTGTTGTGTAACACCACCTGTTTTAAATGCATTTTCAAAACGTTGCTGATCACGCACTGCATTATCCAGAACAGTTTGTGCGCTTTCCAGATCCACATTCAATACACCTGCATCAACAATCGCCAATGTTTGACCTACTTTCACATAAGTACCTTCATCAGCTAATAATTTTACAACACGACCTGAACTTTCAGCTGCAAAATCCATTTGTGCCCATGGTGCAAAATTTCCGTTTACTGCAAAATCAAGATCGAGTGCAAGGTTTTCTACTGTACCTGTTTTTACAGACACATCACCTGCAGCCTGCGCCACCACATCCGTCTTTGCTTTGTTCTTTGCTTTGTTATGTTTCAATACCCAGGCAATTGATGCAACTGCTGCTGCCAGGATAACAATGCCGGTAATAATTTTTACGAATGAATTCTTTTTCATTTGTATAGTTTGTTAGTTTAATAATGATTGTAAGTTGCCTTGTGCTTTGAGTAATTGTATTTCCGATACTTTGTAATCGAGCAAGGCTGCGGAATAATTATTCTGTGCTTCGGTTAAAGAGTTTTCTGCATTCAACAGATCGGTTAGTGTAGCCAACCCATTGTTGTAATTGTTCATGGTATTGAAATACACTTCTTCTGCCAGCTGCACATTTTCTTTTTGTGTATTGAGTGTAATGATGCTGTTGTTGATCTTTGTTTTTGCATTTTCAAACGAAAGATTCAAAGCCAGCTTGGTATAGTTGATATCTTCGTTGAGTTTGCGTATAGCAACATCGGCTTGTTTTACTTTCGATTTTGTGGCACCACCATTGAAGATGGGTACTTTTATATTGAGACTGATCGATGAAACATCGAACCAGTTAACACCCTGGCTTGGACCTTTGAACAAAGGGAATTTATTACCCAGCGCATTGTACGAATAGTTACCGCCAATGGAAACTGTTGGCAAGTTTGCTCCTTTGATCGATGTTTTTTGATAGTTGAGCAACTGTTCCTGTTTACGTAACACTTGCATTTCTGTACGACTATTTACATCAATTGAATCGGCTTTAGCAACGGCCTGTGGACGAATACTGTTCAAGTCGATATCCGGAACAATGATCGGCGTGTTGATGGGCATACCCATGTAAAACTTTAATTGGTTCTCCAGTAACGCAACACCGTTCAGCAATTGCTGACGACGGCTTTGCATATTAGAGATGTTGACAACAACTCTATCGAGATCGATCTTCTTTGCCAAGCCATTATCCAACAAACTCTGCAACACTTTCTTTGTAGTGAGCATATTTTTTAAGGTACTATCGATCACCGTTAGTTGCTGACGTTGCACCAACACCTGGTAATAAGTGGTGGCCACCTGTTCCATAATTTGTTCTTCGGTAAGCTGTGCATTAATGCGGTAGAACTCTGCAGTTGTTTTTGCAGCTTTCAATCCTACAAATACCGAGTTATCGAAAATGGTTTGGTTAACAGATACTGTTGCACCTGCATTCCATTTCTGTCCGAAGGCAACGAGAAATGTTTCTCCCGGTCTCCCTGCTAATTCACCCGGCACTGCACTTAACATAAGGATGGGATTATAGGTAGTAGATGCAGAGCCACTCACCTGTGGTAATGCTCTTGCTCTTACTTCATCAACCTGGTATTGACCGTTTTCAATATCCAGTTTTGCTTTGCGTGCATCCCTGTTGGCCTGCAATGCATATTGCAATGCCTCTTTCAGGGTAAGCGTTTTTGCTTCCTGCGCACCAGCCAGTACCGGAAGGAAAAAGAGAAGCAGAAACAGCTTGCTCTTCATGCCTTGCAGTACAGGCTTCTTGGTTTGTGATTGTTGCTTTGTTTTCATTCTATTGTTTTGAATATTTCCTGATAACTGTTTTTCCTTTTGTTGTTGTTATGGCATGCAAATAGAATTGTGATAGATCTTTCATCAATTGCACAGTATGCAGTTTGCGGGTGGAGAATTCGGTACTGTCGAATATGGTGTTGATCTGTTGCATGCGTATTTCAGCAGTAAGATCAACGGGCAATTCTTCCCGGTATAATTCTTCTTTCATTCCTCTTTCAATATTTGCAATGAAACATGGCAGCAGAAACTGGTTAAGATAACTGCTCACTTTATTCCACCCTGCTGCATCATACTTACGCAGATCGTAAAAAAACAAACGGCTCACTTCCGGTAATGCCGGAAATACTTCATCGGCCTGCATACTTATTTCTTCCACTGCATTTGCTGCCTTCGCTGCACAATGTTTAAATGCCTGTTCGTAGCTGCTCAGCAATTCATCAAGCAGCTCGTGTACAATGGCCTGCTTATCGGCAAAGTGCTGGTACAATGTTTTCTTTGAAATACCTGCACGCTTCGCCAGATCATCAAGCGAAATACTCTTAATGCCGTACTTAAAAAATAACTCACGTGCTTTTTGTTGAATGCGTGCTGTCATCACTTTGTTGTTATTCCGTTAATCATTAAAAGCACAGCATTCTTTTGCCGGTCAAACAACTGCTGCAGCTGATCTTCTGTTGGAATGGGGCAGGTAAACTGCATGCTGTAGGCAAAAGCTGCCATAGTATCCAGCATTAACTGCACTGTTGTATCTGTATCAATTTCACGAATGGTTCCTTGCGTTATTTCACTCTTCAACCTTTCTGCCAATGCTATTCGTTCTGCCTGTTCTGCCTGCTTTCTAGTTGCTTCGATTTCTGAACTGCTGCGTGTAAAGCCATCAGTCTTCATTTGTATAAACAGCATGTGATACCTGCCAAAAAAAGAATGACGCATATCCACAAGCCCCGTAAAAAGATGATTGAGTGATAGATTTTTCGCCATCAGTTTCTTTACCTCTACGATGTAATCACCTGCTATTTTTTCCAGTACGCTGGTTACAAGCGATGCTTTATCGTGGTAGTAATACATCAGTGCCTGTTTGGAAATGCTCAGGTCGTCGGCAATTTCGGTGAGTGTTGTTTTATGCACTCCGAAATGCGACAGGCGCCTGATGGCCGCCTCCAGAATCTGTTCCTGTTTTACCGCACCTTTCACGTTTAACTTTTTTACTTTTTGACCTACTGACTTTTTTGATTTAAAAGTCAAAGATAAGGCAAAAAAATTGTTACTTCGCTAAACCTTTCAAAAAAATGACAGAAAATTCTTTTTCCCGCTTGAGGAGTGCACGGAATTGTTTGCCATCCGGGAAGAAAGTGGAGCTTTGAGCAAAGTAGGCCATTCGAAAACTCTCCAGGAAATCGAAATACAGTTCGGCAGCTTTTGCTGCATTCTCCATCTGGAAGATGCCGTCCCTTTTCCCCTTTTCCATAATTTCTGCAATCCGGCCGAGATCCCGTTTTCGGATATCGTCGAAAATTGCCTTTAATTCGGGGGGAAGTCCGGGCTGACGCATGTTGCGCAGGTACTCAACAATATTATAATAGCGGATAATAAAATCGGTACGGCTATCGAGAAAAGAAAGAATTGCTTTTTGCGGATCGCTTTCGCCGACCAGCACCTGATCGAACGAAATGGCTGCTGCTGAAGTGATATGTTTGAGCACAGCTGCAAACAAACTCTTCTTATCGGGGAAATAATAATACAGCAATGCTTTGGAAATGGAAAGATCAGCTGCAATCTCATTCATGGTGGTTTTGTTCACCCCAAAATGTGCAAACCGTTTGATCGCCGCATCAATAATCATTTCCTGTTTCTGATCTACTGCCATGAATTGCCAAAGTAAACGAAAAAAACAATGGAAATGATTCGCTGGCATATACTGTTGAAAAGATTAAACTACTGTCTGTCTCTTCTCAACAACGCCTCTAAAAAATAATAATCGGCATAGATCAATGGCACATCCACTTCGCCATTTACAGGTTTGTGTCCTGTACTATGTAAGAGAATAAAACCTTTGGCCGATCCCATTGGCGCACGGTAATGTTGACTAAGACTTTGCATGATCTTATCGGCAAATGCTTTGTATTGCTTCTTGTTCTTTGAATAATCTTTCAACTCATACAAAGCCGATGCAATAATAGCTGCTGCCGATGCATCTCTTGGTTCACTGTTAAGATTGGGCACATTAAAATCCCACACAGGAATTTTATCGGCAGGTAACGAAGGATGATTCATTAAATACGCTGCAACATTTTCGGCCTGTTGCAAATAAGCAGGGTTCTTTGTTTCCCTGTAGCACATGGTATAACCATACAAAGCCCAGCCCTGTCCCCTCGCCCATGCCGATGCATCAGCATAACCCTGGTGTGTGCTTCCGCCAATTGCTTTGCCTGTAATGGTATCGTAATCCATTACATGAAATGTACTGTAGTCTTTTCTGAAATGGTTTTTGAGTGTAGTATTTGCATGTGCAACCGCTACTTTATAATAAGATGAATCGCCGCTGAGTTTTGTAGCAGCAAATAATAATTCAAGGTTCATCATATTATCAATGATCACGGGGTATTGCCATTTGCCGAAATCCCATGAACGGATACATCCAACTGTTGGATTAAATCTTGTGACCAATGTAGCTGCACTCTGCAACACTTGCTTTTTATAATCTTCATTTTGTGTGAGGCGATAACCATTACCATAACTGTTGTACACTTTAAACCCAACATCATGTGAGTTGCGGTTCTTTGGTTCACGCTCCATCAAAGCTGTAAACTCTTCTGCTCTTGTGATCCACTCCGGTTTATTCGTGTACTCATACATAAACCATAACATGCCGGGAAAAAAACCACTAGTCCAATCGTTTGACACTACGAGGTGAATTGAATCATGCTGCAATGTTCTTGGGAAAATGCGTCTGTCGTTGCGGTTTGCAATTGCTTCCCTGTACATGAGTGCAAGTTGCTTCTCTGCATCTTCAAATACTTTATTGGTGCTTTGTGCAATACTGAGTTCCGCAACAAATAAACTGATAACTGTTACGGCTATTAATTTATACTTCATAAATATTGTTGTGTGAATATTATTTTGTTGCTGCTTTCAATTGCGTCATATACAAAGACTGCGGTGTTAATCCATCTTTGTTTTGTCCTTCCCATTCAGCATCGGGTCTTCCTGTTAATCGTCCGCTGTATTTTGTTCCTTTCAACCCAATGACATAATTTTTTGCTGATGCCCATGGATTTTGAATGACCGCTTTACCAACTGTACAATTCCATACCACCATATTTGCACCGGCCCATCCATGCCCTGTTCCCCAATTACCACGATCCTGTATATTCAATTCACCATCGGTAATAATGTTATCAAATAACGTTCCTGTTGCCCAACGATGATGCGGACCGATATCGGCCTTTGTATTTTCGGCTTTACAATTGTAAAATACATTGGGGCCGCATACCATTGCACCGTTCACAAAATCATGCCGGCCTTCTGAAGCAAAACAATGCATGAAAAGATTTAATTGTCCATCGTTATTAAATGAGTAACGACGGCTGCCCGTGATCTTTGATTTTGGTTGAATGTAATTGCAATCACTCACGGTAATATTTCTTGCCTGGTAACCAAGGTTCACGCAGGAATAACCGAAATGTTTGGCTGTAACTTTTGTTACCCAACCACCTGCTACCCGATTGAAAAAAACAGCATCCCATCCATGATCCTCATCTTCATCACTTGTATATTCCGATTCACACAACAAATTTTCTATTCCAACATTTGAAATACGACCGGCAAAACTGTACAGATAAATTTCACCACCACCATACTTCTCCTCCATCGCCATTACAACAGGATTGTCAATATAGATCTTGTCGTTTTCAATTTTGGTGATCACACGTTCGTAATGCAATCCATATTCTGCAGTACTCCATTGCTTTGTAGTGCTGTCTCTCACTTCTATTTCATTCATCTTAATGTCTTCGATCCAGTTTTTTGTTGCAGGGCGATACAGAACAATGCTGTCACCAACTTTTAATCCATTTGCATTTCCAACTGTAAAAGATTTTGCTCCAACAGGCACATAAGCATCCGTGATCTTGCGCCTTGATCCTCCTGTTTCTTTTAGTTCACCTGCACCTGTAACAACAATCAGTTTTCGCTGTCCCTTTCCTGTTGCAATAAGTTTTGTTTCCTCACCTTCACCACGCAGTACAATGCCGCTGGTTTTAATACGGATCGTGCCCGGAATTTTATAAACTCCTTTCTTCAACAGGATGGCTCCTCGAAAACCATTGGCATCCATTTTCATTTTGGTTACTTCATCAATGGCTGACTGAATAGTTTGTTCATCATTATCAGCATTGGCATCAATTGTTTTCACAACAGGTACAACAGGCAACGGTTTCCTGTTTCGCTGATAGCCGACTCCACTAAAATCAGGAATGCTATTTCCGAGTTCATCTTTTGCATACACAATGCTTCCATCTTTTTTTACCTGCACATATTTTGAACTCCAGGTTTGCTGTGCAGTTGTAGGTGTAGTAATGAAAAGCAGAACCGCAATTACACTTGTATTTATTATGAACTGAAAATTGTTCAGCATCTTACTTGTTTAGTTTTTTAACCTGTAATGCATTCAATATGGGTTCGCCTTCAACGGACCGGAAATCAATTTCAATACCTGTATTACCGGTTACTGAAACTTTTACTTTTTTACTTACTGCTGTTGCAGAACCATATTGAGCTGCAATATCAAAATTATCGAGCAGCAAATTGCCGTTTATATACACATTGAAAATTCTTTTCCCATTTGGCTCTATCCGTTCGGGGTCGGTAAGATTGTAAGGCAATTCTTTTACCTGCCCACCCAACAGTTCGGCAAAATGCAAAGTGAGTTCATAATCACCCGCCGGAAGATCAAGGCGATACTTTTTAATACCGATCTGTTGTGTTTGATAAACAGGATCATTATTTGTGCCTGCAATATTTTTATCGGTGCCGTAAGGCAAGCGGTTACTATTGGGTATCTGAAATATTTTACCACCAATGAATCCCCAGCTTCCTTCTTTGTATGGTTGATCAGGAATCCATTGCTGCTTTTCATCATCTACAAAATAACGTTTGGCGCCAAGCAGGATATTCAGTTGTTCAAATTTCAACACCTGATCAAAATGATGTGACTGCAATAAAAACGTTACGATCTTTTTATCGCTATGCATTTTTCCGGCAAACTCTCCTTTCACTTCAATTACATTGTTTCCATTCTTAAATGGCAGTTGCCATTCGCTCAACCCGTCAACCGTTTTCTTTTTCCCGATCGTTTGTCCATTCAGGATCAGTTCAACTTCATCAATGTTTGCAGCAACCTGTACCTGTCTTGTGCAAATTAAATTACTACTGTCTGCAATCCCGGCAATTGTTGAAGCGCCCATTATTTTAATGAATGCATTTTTCGATAACATAGCCTGGTAATAATAATAAGGATCTTTTGCAGTTCTGTCCCACTCCAGCAAACCTTTGTTATTGATATGCGGCATTGATTCAACTCTTGTTTCTGAATTAAAATCGGCCAGGTTCCAGATCATTGCTGCTGCAACAAAAGGCCGCTTCATCATTTCAGTAAAATAATATTGATGCAGTTTTGTTGTGTACTCCACACTTTTATCAAAACGCACAGGTGCTGTGCTGCGGATACGTGGATCAGCATCTGCTCCGTATTCTGAAACAACAATGGGTGTGTTTGGATGCCGTTTATGAAACGTATCAAGAAATACAGGAAAGTCTGACATGTTTGGCCCATACCAACCTGAATAGAGATTCCAGCCAACAATCATTGCAATATTGTTCAACCCTGTTTCATTGTAACGTTTGTAATCGCCATGATGAGCGATCATGGTGTAACGGGAAGGATCTTCCTTGCGTGTAACACTGTCTAATGCTTTTGCAAGTTTGGTAATAGCAGCAAAATAGTTTTTTTGTTTTTCCTTGTCATTATTGTAATGTGGACGAAGCAATACTTCGTTCATGTAACACCAAATGATCACACTGGGGTGATTATAATGTTGCCTGATCATTTCTGCCTGCATGGCAAGACAATTACTATAAAACGTTTCGGTTTCTGTTATTTCATTCACCACCGGTATTTCAACAGAAGTTAAAATGCCCAAGCTATCGCATGCTGCCAACACTGAAGGGTCTTGCGGATAATGTGCAACACGTAAAAAATTACCACCCATTTTTTTGAGCAGAAGTATATCCTTTACTACAAGTTTATCAGGAACTGCATTTCCCAATCCTTTATGATCCTGGTGGCGACTTGTGCCAACCAGCTTAACAGGTTTATCATTGAGGAAAAAACCTTTTGCTGCATCAAAATGAAACCAGCGAAAACCAAGTTTGTTTGTAACAACATCCAATAGTTTGCCTGTTACCGCATCTTTTATTTCAGAAGTTACTGTGTACAAATAAGGCAATTCAGGCGACCATAGTTGCGGACTTTTTACATTGATGACCGGCTGGCGAAACGAATGAACAGTGCCGGGTTTTATTTGCACCTGCTGCAAAGAAGAAGCAACAACAATTCCTTTTTTATTCCTGACGAAGGTATTGATCTTTATCTTTCTTGAAACGGATTCGCTATTGTTAATGACCGTCTGCACCTCTACAGTTACATTCTTTGCATTTACAGATGGCGTGGTAATATATTGTCCATTCTCCTGCACTGAAAAATGAACAGCGTCAACAACCTTCAACCATACATCACGGTAAAGACCACCATAAAATGTAAAATCTGCAGAGAGCGGCGGTATATCCTGGTTAAAACTATTATCCACTTTCACCAACAGTTCATTTTCCTTTTCAAAGTTCACAAAATCTGTAATAGCGATACTAAAAGCAGAGTAACCACCTGTATGTTCACCAGCCTTCTTTCCATTGATAAACACTTCTGCAAATTGGTTGGCCCCTTCAAACAAAAGATAGATTTGTTTTCCTTTCAGTTTTTTATTGATCGGAAGTTTTCGCTTGTATAAACCAACACCCCTGTAATAACCGGGCACATCATCCATTACATCATCCGTATTCCATGTATGTGGCAACTGAACAGGTTCCCATTTTGCCTGTGCTGGTTTGTTTTCTTTTGCAAACAACCAATCATGATTAATGTTTGTAATGGCAGCAGGTTGTGCATAGATAAATCCTGTCAGCAACAGACCATATAGGGAAAGGATGAATTTCAAAACTTGTTATTTCGTTTTTGTGAATTGAATGGCTGAAAAAATAAATCCGCCTTTTGCAGCAAGCACACGAAAAACCGTTGTGCCTTTTTTTAAAGAAATAATCGATGTGGATGATGATTGAAAATTCTGCATATCACCTGTTGCAGGCAATGCAATTCCGTTGATGATTGTTTTGCTATCCTGTTGTAGTGAAAGCGAACAACTGTCTTTATCTGTTGCAATAAGAAATGAAACCTTGTACCTACCTGCCTCACTCACTGTTACTGTATATTGTAACCACTCGCCTGTTTCAATATCGGTTACATAAGCTCCGTCATTTCCTGTTTTTATATCTAAACCATCGTTGCGGTAGGTGTGACCTTTATTGCCATCTGTATTTACACCGGGTGTGTATTGATAGCGTGCAGAATCTGTATCGTAATAAGCGAAGCGTTGACGCCCCATATCAAAATCAACAGCCTTGATAATTGTGTTTTTGTTGATCACATGCTTTTTGAATGGGATTGTTGAAGTTGATTGCACCTGCCTGATCATTGCATCCACCACATCAGGATGAAAAACATTGTTTTCAAATTTGACGTTCTGCAATAACTGTTGCAATGTATTCCATGCTTCTTCTTCTGTTGGTTTTGGCCCTTTACCCGACCAATAGTTTAAGAGCCTATCATAACCCTCCGGCCGTTTTATTTCCAATGGATTATTGATGCCCATCTTTTTTTCCTGCCACCATGCCCAACCAATTCCATGTTTTTCCACGAGGCCAATTGCTTCGGTAAACCATGTGTTTGAATTTTCACCCGATTCGCCCAACCATAATGGCATGTTATATTGCTGGCGTAAGTCTAAAAAGTTTTTGATGGAAGCATCGGTATTAAAGTTGCCATACTTATGAAAGCTCAGCACCATATTATCATCCCATTGCGGCAACACACCTCTGTAATTATTTCCAAAACCATTTCCCTCAATGATGATGATATGTTTTTTATCTACTTCACGAATGGCTTTTGTAATGGCAATCATCAATTCTCTCAATGGCTCATTCTTTTTTTCGGCAGTACCACGAAAGTCATTCTTCGGATCTTCAAATCCCCAGTTAGGTTCGTTGATGATATCATACCCACCGATCCATGGTTCGTTTGCATATCGTTCTGCTAACTTCTTCCACAAAGCAATGGTCTTTTCACGGTTGGCTTCACTTTCCCATAACGATGGTTTTGATGGATTTCTATCGGAAATAGGAAGATCATTTCCTTGTCCGCCCGGTGCTGCATGCAGATCTAAAATGAGATACATCTTATTTACCTTGCACCAACTCAACAAGCTATCGGTCATGGCAAATCCTTTTTCGATCCATGTATGTTGCCCTTTCACCGGTTCATCATCAACAGGAAGCGTGTATAAATTAAAATGCATCGGCAAGCGTATGGAATTAAATCCCCATGCAGCCATTGCATCAATATCTTTTTTTGTTGTGTGATTGAGCAACCATTGTTCATAGAACAATTTTGTTTTCTCCTCACCAACAACATCAGCGATCTTTTCTTTAATACGGTATTGCTGACCAAGAAAAGATAAACGGAACATATATCCTTCCTGCAACATCCAACCGCCAAGCCCCATGCCACGAAGAATAATTTTTTCACCTTTTTCATTCACAATTGCATCAGCCTTTGTTTTCAAAAACTGTGCGTTACTGTTAATGCTTAAACCAATAAAAAATAGAAGTAGATTGATTCTGTGCATGCTGCTTGTTTGGCAAAAGGTAATACTGTATTTCTTCACTATGAAAAGGAAGTCTCCGGTTTATTCTTCAACTTCGCTTTTCAATAATGAAGGTTCTTACTATATAAAACTACTGCTAACGTTTAGTTGATGGTGACAGGTCTTCTGAAAGCTGTTGAAAATATATCTACGTAGAACTGTGATGTTTTGTTCTCCAGCATTTGTATTTCCATACGTCGTGCACCGGGCGTTGCATTGTTCAACAGTTTAATGTAAATGGTATCCATTGCTTGCTTTGCCTGCGAAAAGATCATATTGTAAGATGTATCTGCCGAAGGAATCACCACTCCGTTTTTATCTACAATATCAAAATCCTGTCCACGCACAGCCGGATTACTAATACCTGCTGTTGTTACTGCATACCTCGCCACTGCATCGTAATTCCTGGTAAAGCTTGAATAAAACTGAACAGGAAATTTCAACAAAGCTGTTTGTGATCTTGTTACGGTTACCGCAGTGTTATTGTTTGGAACAAAGATGGCATAGTAATGATGTTCGTATTCTTCCAACCCCATCGGGTAATCTTTCTTTTCGCAGGAAGCAATTGCAAGCATGCCTGTTATTGCAATAAGTATATAAATGATTTGTTTCATTGTAGTTCGTTTTATTAATTCCAATTAGGGTTTTGCGTTACATTGCCACGGCTAAGACTTATTTCATTCAAAGGAACAGGGTAGAGATAATCACGATCGGCCCTGAATGTTCTTGTGCTGGCAGCTTCCACTCTCAATACATTATCAGATGTAAGCGTCAAACTGTTTTGGTTTGTACCAACCCATTCTGCTGCAATGAATTTTGCACCAAGCAGATCTTTAGGTAATACGTTCTCTGCAGTTTTCCAACGAATAATATCATCGTAACGGAAACCTTCCAATGCTAATTCAACTGTACGTTCCCTGCGTATCTCTTCACGCATACTCAGGTTATTGGTTGTTACAAATGCGTTGGTCAACTTCGGTGCAAACCCAACTCTTGTACGCAATGCATTAATGGTAAGATTAAGATCAGCATCGCTGATGGTTCCGTTCAATTCAAATTTTGCTTCTGCGTATGTCAACAATACTTCCGCATAACGAATGAGTATTCTGTCAACTGTTGCAGCGTTCACAATGTTCTGATCAATTTTATTAAATGCTTTCTTTGGAGCAATAGCAGTTCTGATACCCAATGAAGTTTTCGGCACCCATGGACCTTGATAGGCTTCTTCAGCTGCCCTGAAATAAGAGAACAGCATACGTGGATCCCTGTTATCAAGAATGGTATTGTAACTTGTTTCGCTTGCTTCTGCCACAAAATTTGCAGAACGTGTTGCAGAAGGCGTTGTGCCATCAACATTAAACGCTGGCAAACCATCGCTGTACAAATACTGACGTAATAAATTTCTTGTTGGAGCAAGCTGACCGTTTTCCAAACCTCTTGAATGATTATGACCTAATAACAGGTTTGCATTGCTTACACCATATATCTTCACAAAAATGTTTTCATTGTTGGCCTGTCCTTCACCTGCCTGTATAAACAGGTTGCCATAGTTTGAGAATAGTGTATGCCCTTCTGCCATTACTGCTGTTGCGGCATTCACTGCAATGGTCAAATGATTTTGCCAGTCGGTTACATTCGCATGAAATTTTCCTCTTGTGCCTTCGTACAATGCCGCTCTTGCTTTTAATGCCAATGCAGAACTTTTTGTTACTCTTCCCCACTGTGCAGCTGGCAAATTTGCTCTTGTAGGTAACCATGCTGCAGCAAAATCAAGATCATCATAGATCTGTTGAATCACTTGTGCACGTGGTGTGCGGGCCATATACAACTCTTCCGATGTAACAGATAATGTTTTTAACAACAACGGTACATCGCCATAAAGTTTCAACAGTTTGAAATAAGCATAAGATCTGAAGAAACGTGCTTCAGCAAAATAACGGTTACGCACAGCGTCTGTTACTTTTGCACGAACTCCTTTCTCTAAAATATTATTTGCTGTAAAAATTTCATCGTAACGTTCGTTCCAATCACCACTTGTATTAGGCACTGATCTTGCACCTGTGCTCACTGTGTTGGGACTTGTATTCACTGCATCATCAGCCCTGTTATCAACCCAATCGCCATCAAGTTCCTGGTAAAGACGGTTGGTGGCACTGATCAGATCGTTCTCTGTATTCCAGAAACCAGTGTCAGGTATTTCTGTTTCCGGTAAGCGATCTATTTTCATACATGCGCTTAATAACAAAGCAGCAGTAATGATATATATTGAAAGTTGTTTCATCTTTTTCATGACTTGATTGATTAAAGTGAAATATTTAAACCAAATGCAACAGTACGATAGAATGGATAAGTTGTTGCGCCAACATTATTACCCACTTCCGGGTCGAATACTTTCAACACTTTTGTTGCTTCCCACAGATCCTGACCTGATACATATACTTTGATTTCTTTTATGCTCTTATTCTTTATTGGAAGAGTATAACCGATCTGTACATTTTTCAAACGTAAATAACTACCATTCTGTGCCCAACGATCTGATGGCCGGTAATTGTGTGCACTCGTTTGATACATGCGTGGGAAAAATGCATTCGGATTTTCGGGTGTCCAACGGTCCATGTGAATGGTCCATGGCATATCGGCTGTACCAAGGATTGGCGACAATGTTTCTTCACTGATGAGGAATTTGCGTACCAACGCTCCCTGGAAAAAGATTGAGAAGTCAAGACCTTTCCATGTTGCACCCAAATCAAAACCATACGTGTAACGTGAATTGGTTGTACCAAGAAAAACAAGATCACCTGGATTATCTGGCGTACCACCACCTGCATCAATTTTTCCATCACCATTCAGATCGAGATACTTCATATCACCAGGCTTTGGATTTGCAAAGAATGGATACACCACTTTTGCTTTGTATGCATCAGCTTCTGCCTGTGTTTGAAAGAAGCCATCTGTTTTAAAACCCCAAACAGAATTCATCGGAAAACCTTCGAGGTATTGTATTACACCTCCTGTACCAATTGAATTACGATCATTGTATTCAAGCAGTTTATTCTGGTTATCGGAAATATTGAAACCAACACGATAATCTACTTTACCTATTCTATCTCTCCATTTAACATCTAATTCTGTTCCCCAACTTTTTAATTTACCAGAGTTGATATAACCGGGAGTAACACCAATGATGTTTGGAAGATTTGGAATTGCCAACAGATCAGTAACGATCTTTTCATAATAATCAAGTGTAACCGTTAACCTGTTTGCCAACACACCAAGATCAAGACCAATGTTCGATTGTGTGACAGTTTCCCATGTAAGATCGGGTGAAGATTGTATTGACTGATACACATATTGTGTGCGTGTATTATTGAACACAACATTGTTTGCTGTGCTAAGTCCACTTGTTAACAAGGCGAGGTAATCATAATAACCTAAAGCATCACTGTTACCTAATGTACCCCATGAAGCACGCAGTTTTAAATTGTTGACGAAATAAAAGTTCTTCATGAAATTTTCCTGGTCAACTCTCCAGCCTGCAGAGAATGAAGGATAGAAACGCCAGCGGTTTGTTGGCACAAGGCGTGAGCTTCCATCGTAACGATATGATGCTTCAGCTAAATATCGTCCTTTATAATTATAGTTAAATCGTCCGAATGCAGAAGCAAGTGCCCACGACTGTACAATATCCCTGCTTGTTTTCGTTAACGGATCAGCAAAGTTTAAACTGAAGAAATCATTGCTTGGCATGCTTTGTCCTGTTGCCTGTGCTTCATCTTTCCGATACTCTTCATACGAGCCACCTTGCAACAACGTAAATGAATGATCTTTCAATTTGAAATTGTAAGTAAGAAAACTCTGCATGTTGTTCTGGTATGCTTTGTTCTTCACCAACGTAAGCTGGTTTGGTGTGTTGATACTAAAGCGAACAGTGTTTGTGCTACGGCCATACCAGTAAAGTGTTTTGGCCTGGTTCTCCAAGTTGTAAGAACTTTGATTACGCCATGCAATTACATCGAGCGTTAATCCCTTAATAACATTCTTTACCTGGAAATTGATCTTGCCGGTGAACGTTTCGTAATCACGTGTTTCCATACCGGCATTTTTTTCAATGTCAACTGCGTTCACCTGCAGATCGCCATTATAAATATTACCTGTTACATCATCTTTTGGAACATACAGCGATTGACGTGCACGACTACGATACAACCTGTTAATGATCTGCTCTGTGCCATATGAATTTTCTCTTGTGAACGAACCAATGTAACCTGTTGTAACTTTTAAACTCAGGTACCTGTTCAACTCGCTGTTTACATTGAGTTTGATATTGTAGCGCTTGTTATCATCAGGTCCAAAACGTAATACACCATCACGTTTGTAATAACTTCCTGAAAGGAGATAGTTTAATTTTTGTTCGCCGCCACCAATCGATAAGGAATGATTTTGCTGATGATTGATCTTATCCATCCCTTCTTTCAACCAATTGTTGTTTCCGAAATATTCCCAACGATCTGCTGTTGGGTTGGGGCGTGAAGAGAAATTCGGATTCTTCAACCATTCAATTTGTTCAGCATTAAATTCTCTTGCACCTGTTGCATTAAAACGAGCTTCATCAATCAATGTTTGCTCATCCCATGAATTCAAACGCTCAGGCTGACGTGCAGTAATATTGATTCCGTAATAACTGTTGAAATTGATCCTTGTTTTTCCTGCTGCACCTTGTTTGGTTGTTACGAGTATAACACCGGCCGCAGCTCTTGCACCATAAATGGCAGATGCCGATGCATCTTTTAACACAGAGATCGATTCAATATCGTTTGGATCGAGCAGATTAATATCCTGCTCAACACCATCAACCAAAACAAGCGCCGATGCATTGTTGGCTGAAGTAAATCCTCTTACCCGAATACCATATCCTTCCGCACCGGGTTTACCGCTGCTCCTGATAACAGTTACACCCGGCAATACACCTTGCAACGCACCAGTAACATTCGGAACTGGTCGGTTCACAATATCTTTTCCATTCACCACGGCAACGGCACCACTCAGATTTACTTTTTTCTGGCTGCCATAACCGATCACCACTACATTTTCCAGTGAGGTGGCGTTGTTGGCGAGTACAATATTGATGGTCGCCCGTTCATCAACCGCTACTTCCTGTGTAACAAAGCCAGCGCTTGAAAACACCAACACATTGCCAATATTTACATTAATGGAAAACTTCCCGCTTTTGTCCGTTGTAACTCCGTTGTTTGAATTTTTAACCACAACGTTCACGCCTTCAACCGGGGCTCCGGTGGCGTCAGTTACAATTCCAGCAAGCAGTTTTGATTGAGCCGAAAGTGAAGAAACGGAAAGGAGAAATAGAAAAAAGAAAGAGAGGACCTGGGTCCATGTCCAAAGCCGGGACTTTTGGGCATGAAAAGTTTTTTGAACTTTCATATGAGCAGCAATTTTGTTTTGTAACTCAAAATTGCTCATTTAAGGCCCCCTCCTCCAAAAAAAGCACTACGCCAAAACCTCTACAATGGAAATAATAATTATTGATTTATAAATAGTTATGAAAATCATGGCTACGTCGGAGCGCTTTCTGAAAATTCTTTGAAGAAAAATCAAACCTAAGTTGTGATTTTGATGAGATGATCGAAAAGATTCATTTCATTTGCCAGATCAAGTTTTTTCCGAAGCCGGTAACGACTGGTTTCAACCCCACGAATGGATATGTTCATGAGTTGGGCGATCTCTTTTGAGCTGAGGTTGAGGCGGAGGTAAGCTGCCAGTTTCAGATCTGAAGTGGTGAGGGATGGGTACTGTTCTTTTAGTTTTTTGAGGTAGTTGGTGTGCACGCTATCGAAGTGTACGGCAAACTGCTCCCACTCCTCGTTGTGGTCAAGTTCCTTATCGATCAGCTTCAGGATTTTTTGGAACTCTTTGCCGGCCTTCCCTTGGTCGGGTGCTGCTTTATATTGCACAAGGTCTTCTTTCAATTTACTGAGCAGTTCTTTTTTCTGCACCAGGTTCATGGCCGACGACGCCAATTCGGAGTTTTTATGTTCTACTTCCGATTGCAGCTTTTCGTTCCTCAGTTCAATGATCTGCTTTTCGTTCTGTTCGATCTCAAGTTGATGTTGCAGTTGCAGTTGTTTTTGTTCCTCGGCATACTTGCGCTGTTGTTCCTGCAATTTCAGTTGTTGCAATCTTTTATACTTATTCTGCTGACGTTTGTAAAAAAGATAGATCAGGCTGAAGAACAAAACAGCGTATAAGCTATAAGCCCACCATGTTTGATACCAGGGAGGAAGTACCTTAAATACAAAAACCGATTCCTTCGATTCATTGTCGGGGTTGTTGCGGCATTTTACTTTAAACGTGTAATAACCCGCCGGTATGTTTGTATAATCTCTTTCGGTTTTTCTCGTCCAAACCGACCAATCTTTATCAAACCCTTCAAGGTAATAGCTGTATTCTGTGTTCAGTTCCTGCCCAAACAATGTTGATGAACATTCAAAATGTAGGGAGTTGTATTTATACTTAACAGAAGGGATAGATGAAAGCAGGTTGTATCCACCATAGATCAATCCATTTTCCTGCACATTACTCAATTGAACTTTACGAACGAGCGCCTGCAATGGCAACCGGTTCTTTTTATACAATGCATAATTGATGTGAAAGAATCCCTTCTCGGCTGCGATCAGCACATTGCTACTATCGATCACAAGAATATTTTCAAACCCATTGGCCATAATGCGACCATCAATCTCCGGTATTAATACAATACGTGGTTCTTTAAATGAACGATCAACGACCGATATTTTTCGGTCACGACTAAACCAGATATTGCCACTTGCATCTTCCTTCAAGTAACTTACAGGCGCCTTCCCTAATAGTTTTTCAAGTGAAACAGAACGGATGAAATCTTTTTGCTGTTCATCGTACTCAAAAATGCCGTTATCGGTAGTAAGGACAATTTTATTTTTCAGTTTGTAGATCTTGTTATGATTGCTTGAGAGTATTTTATTCTTGTCGATATATCTTTCTGAATTGCCGATGCCAGTCGCATCATAACTGACTTTATAAAGTCCTTTATATGGATGTGCGATCCAGATAATGTTTTTTCCAATTGCTACAAAACGTGCAGACTCAACATTTGAGTTTACAACAGGCATAGAAATGTTTCCATTATTATAATTCGCAAAGCTGATACCATTATACGTTCCGCCAACAATTACTGATGAAGGTTGTGTTGCATACAAAGGTTGAAAACTCCAAAATCCTGAACGTACATCAAGCGGCAATGCTTTACTTCCTTCGATAATGAAAGCTCCTTTGTTATGCCCCATCAACAATTTGTCATTTACGGTTGACAAATTCCAAACCTGCCCTTGTGAGTTTTCTACAAACTCAAACGTGCCGATGGTATAACTGATATCGTTAAACAATTTGTCAAGCCCGATACGATAGACACCGGTTGATACACCGAGATATAATTCGTTGTTGAAAATAGTTGATGTGTAACCTGCATTCCTGTTTTGTTGATCGGGGAAAATATTACGGATGGCGTTGCTGTAGGTAACGAGGTCGATACCATTATCCAAACCAAACCACAGGTTCTTATTCTTGTCGGCCATTACACTCAGCACATTGTTATTTTGTATGCCTTCGTTCTTTGTAAAACGCTGAATAAATTTTCCCTGTTTATTAATTATGATACAGCCGCCAAGATTTGTTGCCAGTGCAATTCTATCGGCAGAGATCATGCAGGCCGAAGAAATATTTTTTGAAGCAACCTCTTTTATATCCGGCGTTGTGAAAGCAGAAACAGTATCGCCATGCAAAATGAACAGGCCATGCATAAGCGATACAAGTAGCGTACTGTCTTTTGTTAACGATAATGCCGATCGAAGCAACAGGTTATCAGTTGGCAACTTTCCCGTTTTTATTTTAGGAAGCCATTGCCCGTTTGAATAATAAACAAGACCCTTGTCAATTTCATTTGCAATCAATTCGCCATTCACAGAACCAAGAAAACCCCAGTTCCCACTATTATAAGCAAGCACCTTTTTACCATCATACTCCAGTATTTTCTTGTTGGCCCTGAAGAAAACACGGTTTTGATAAAAACAGATATTCCAAACATCAGCAAAATCATTGTCTTTAGCAGGGATGAGTTTGTTTAGTGAAGTATAGAATAACTCACCGCTGCTGCCGGGGGAAAAATAACCTACCTCACCCTGTCCGCCAACGTATATTTTATTATCATCACTTACAGCAACAGAACGTGCAATTGTTTTGTTCGGCAATTTGTACATGCGCCAGAAAACGCCATCAAAACTCAACAGTCCATCGTTATTGGCCCAATACATGATACCGTTTTTGTCCTGCACAACGCCCCAGTTCTGGCTGCCTGCATTGTATTGCTGCTTGGTATAGTTTACAATATTGGGTATACCGATGGTATTTTGGGCACAAAGCATTTGGGTTGCAACACATGCAGCCATCAGCAAGATCCCCGTTACCCAATTTATTGTTTTCAAGTGGTCAAGATAAATAATCTGCGGATACAATAAACAAAGAGAAATACTTAACGTTTGATAAAATCAGCAAGCCTTTCAGGAAAGCAGGATTTGATTTTGTGTACAGCTTTGCCAGCCAACACATGAACGTACATAAGAAACTGTTGAAGCAAAGGAAAAATAGATGCACGAAAAAAGGTTGTCAACTTGCAGGAGCTGACAACCTTATAAAGTTACTGTTACAGTAATTTCTTATTCTCCGGCTGGTTGAGGACCTTTTACAATACCCATTTTTGCTTCAATGCTCAGGGTTGCATGAGGTACTGCACGCAAACGTGCCTTATCGATCAACTTACCGGTAACACGGCAGATGCCGTAAGTTTTGTTTTCAATACGCATCAGGGCTTTTTCCAGGTGATCAATGTAAGTGATCTGGCGGCTGGCCATTTGGCTCAGTTGTTCACGCTCCATACTTACACTACCATCTTCCATAGTCATGTAACGACCATCGTCACCATCGCCACCCTGATCGTCTTTACGGGTGATGAGACCCTGTAAATAAGATAATTCTTTCTTTGCCGCTTCCAGTTTACGTTGGATGAGTTCTCTGAACTCCTGCAGATCGGCATCACTGTAACGAACCAACGGTCCTTGAGGTTTTTCTTCCACTGATTTGTCTAATACTGATTTTGTAAAATCGGGTTGATATTTCACCGATGTATTCACCGATGTTTTGATGGGCTTGATCTCTTTTGGAGGAGCCGGTTTTTTTGCTTCTTTTTTCAAATCTTTGATTGCTTGTTTAACGGTCGGTTTAATTGCACTCACGGGCTTTTCGGCAGGGGCCGGGGCTGGTTTGGCTGCAGGCTTTGCTACCGGTTTGGGAGCTGGCTTTGCTGCTTTAACAGCTGGCTTTGGAGCCGGTTTTGCCGCTTTTTTAGGTGCAGGCTTAGCTGCAGCTTTTTTAGCGACAGGTTTAGGAGCTGGCTTTTTAGCAGCAGGCTTGGCCGCTTTTTTAGGTGCAGGTTTAGCTGCGGGTTTAGCCACTTTCTTAGGGGCTGGTTTGGCTGCTTTCTTTTTTGTTGCCATTCTATCCTCCTTTTTTGAGTACTTGAACTTTAAGGTTAAAATCATTTACCTCAATATCTGTTCCGTTGGTTATTTCGGGAACCATTTCGAGGCTGTCTGCCAAAATTTCGGCGCAAATATAGGATTTAAATTGAGTGATAGATGGCTCGAGGATCTCGTTGAAAGATACCTCTACAGCAATCCTGTCAGTCAGCTCAAACCCGCTCTCCTTGCGGATCTTCTGGATGCGGTTCACCAGTTCCCGGGCATTGCCTTCGTTAAGCAGTTCGGGGGTTATGGTTACATCCAGCGCCACGGTTACGGCTCCTTTATTGGTTACCATCCAACCGGGTACATCTTCGCTGAGAATTTCTACATCTGTCAAATATAATGGAACAGTTTCATTATCAACTAACAGATTATAAACAGTTTCACGTTCAATTTGTGCAATTTGTTCCTGGGTGAAGGTTGCCAGGGCTGTTGACACCGCTTTCATCTTTGCTCCAAGCTTTTTCCCCAGTGCTACAAAGTTGGGTTTGATCTTCTTTTTGATGAAGGTATTGTCGGCCGTGAGATACTCGATCTCTTTCACATTTACCTCGCTCATGATAATATCTTCCACCTTGCTGAACTGCTCTTTCATACCATTGCTCAGCACGGGGATCAATATTTTCTGCAAGGGCTGACGAACCTTGATGTTCACTTTTTTGCGGAGCGACAGCACCAACGATGAAGCATCCTGCGCCAGCTGCATACGTTCTTCCAAAGCTGTATCGATAAAGGCATCATTGGCAACCGGGAAATCGACATGATGGATAGATGCTGCCTGGAACCTGTTGCTCACTTTGTTCATCTCAGTGAAAATAGCATCGCTGAAGAAAGGCGAAACAGGCGCCATTAAACGGAGGACGGTTTCCAAACACTCATATAATGTTTGATAAGCGCTGATCTTATCCTGTTCATACTCCCCTTTCCAGAAACGGCGGCGGCACAAACGCACATACCAGTTGCTCAAATGTTCATCAACAAACTCTTCAATTAAACGACCGGCCTGTGTTGGTTCGTAATCATCCATTGCTTCGTTCACTTTTTTGATGAGTGTATGAAGCGATGACAATATCCACTGATCAATTTCAGGACGATCTTTTACCGGGATCGCTGCTTCTTTGAAAGCAAAGCCATCCACGTTTGCATATAAAGCGAAGAATTGATACGTATTATAAAGTGTACCAAAGAATTTGCGTTGCACTTCTTTGATGCCCTCAATATCAAATTTCAAATTATCCCATGGCGATGCATTGGTGATGAGGTACCAGCGTGTAGCATCGGCACCAAACTTCTCAATGGTTTCAAACGGGTTCACAACGTTGCCGAGACGCTTACTCATTTTGTTACCATTCTTATCCAAAACCAACCCGTTACTTACAACAGTTTTGTAAGCAACACTATCATACACGAGTGATGCAATTGCATGCAATGTATAGAACCAACCACGTGTCTGATCCACACCTTCGGCAATAAAGCTGGCAGGATAGAGATCTTCAAACTTCTCAACACCTGCAGGAAGTTTAAACGGATACTTCTCGCCTTTCTTCACTTTTTCATGATCCAATCCCCATTGTGCGTAAGGCATGGCACCACTATCGAACCAAACATCAATTAAGTCTGGCACACGTTTCATGGGTTTGCCACTTGCACTAATGAGAATGATCTCATCCACGTAGGGTTTATGCAGATCAATATCGTTACCTAAATATTTTGCATTGTCGGTGCCCAACGTTGCATCGGCTTTCGCTGCATTTTCTTTCAACTCTTCAACTGTACCAATACAAATTTCTTCTTCACCATCTTCTGTTTTCCAGATAGGCAATGCTGTTCCCCAAAAACGTGAACGACTGAGGTTCCAGTCAACCATATTTTCTAGCCAGTTGCCAAAGCGACCTTCGCCGGTTGATTTTGGTTTCCAGTTGATGGTTTTATTCAACTCCACCATCTTGTCTTTGATGGCAGTTGTTTTAATGAACCAGGCATCAAGCGGATAATAAAGAATGGGTTTATCTGTTCTCCAGCAATGCGGATAACTGTGTTCGTATTTCTCAACTTTAAATGCCCTGTTCTCTTTTTTCAGTTTTACGCAGATGTCAACATTCACATCTACATAATCCTTATCGTCTTTGTAATTCTTTACATAACGGTTGCTGAACTCACCCAAACCATCAAGGAATTTTCCTTCACGATCAACCATGGTTAAAATACCAATGTTGAATTTCTTACCCACACGATAGTCATCTGCACCAAATGCAGGTGCAGTATGAACGATACCAGTACCATCTTCTGTTGTAACGAAATCGCCGATCAATACACGGAAAGGATCAGCATCGGGTGTAATACGTTTTACTTCATCAATGCTGTTGGCTTCGTATGGCAACAGTTGCTCGTAATTCAAACCTTCCAGTTGCGAACCTTTGAATGATGCGATGATCTTCCAAGGCAATAATTTCTGTTCCCCATTGTATCCTTCAAAATCACCATTCTCTCCTTCTGCTTTTACATACTTGTGTACGAGATCTTTTGCTAATACAACATTAATCGGCAGATGTGTGTATGGATTGAATGTTTGCAACAATACGTATTCAATGTTTGGACCAACGGTTAAGCCGAGGTTGCTCGGCAATGTCCAAGGTGTGGTTGTCCATGCCATGAAGAATACTTCTGCGCCATGCACCGCATCGTGCAGGAACTTACTCTTTTCATCCTGTGTTGCACGGAACATCACCGTAGCACTTGTGTCTTTTACATCTTTGTACGTGCCGGGTTGGTTCAGCTCATGCGAACTTAAACCTGTACCTGCCGCAGGTGAATAGGGTTGAATGCTTACACTTTCGTACAGCAATCCTTTTTTGTACAACTGCTGCAACAACCACCAGAGAGTTTCAATGTAGTTATTCTCGAAAGTGATGTAGGGATCATTCAGATCAACCCAGTAACCCATCTTCTTTGTAATCTCATCCCACTTGTCTTTATAACGCAGTACCGCTTCACGGCACTTTTTGTTGTATTCTTCAACAGTGATCTTAACACCAATATCTTCTTTGGTAATACCGAGTTCTTTTTCCACTCCCAACTCAATGGGCAAACCATGCGTATCCCATCCACCCTTGCGGTTTACTTTAAAACCTTTCATGGTTTTGTAGCGGCACACCAAATCTTTCAGCGTACGTGAAATAACGTGGTGAATACCGGGCATACCGTTGGCGCTGGGCGGACCTTCGTAAAACACAAAAGGTGTAGCCCCATCCCTAACCGCAATACTTTTTTCAAATGCCTGTTCCGCATCCCAGCGGGCCAGTATTTCCTGTTCGATGGAAGGTAAATTCAGCTGTGAAAACTCTCTGTATTTCGTACTCATATGAATAAATCGGTCGTAATTCGTCTAAAAGTCGCCAAAGGTAAGAAGTTCAGGGGGGTTCTGAACACCCGCAAAAGCCTTTTTCAAAACTGACTGAAATCAGGCCAGGCGGCGGTTTTCATCATCATCACTGGTATTCATTTCAGGGAATTTTGTAGCCATGCAACCCGAAGTATTTCAACAACTGGTACGCCGGTACAACAAACCCGTACCTCGCTATACAAGCTATCCAACCGTTCCTGTATGGGCCGAAGGCATCAATCAGCAACAATACATTTACCTGTTGCAACAGCAATTTGAGCTGCACAATCACAAAGAAGGAATCAGTTTATATATTCATCTGCCCTTTTGCGAATCGCTGTGTACCTATTGCGGCTGTAACAAAAAAATTACAACCAATCACAGTGTGGAAGAAGAATACCTGGGCATGATTGAAAAAGAATTCAAACTCTATCTTTCCATTCTTCACGAAAAACCGATCATCCGGGAACTGCATCTTGGCGGAGGTACACCAACATTCTTTTCGCCGGCAAATCTTAAACGACTCATCAATTTTATTAAGGATCGTTCTGTACTTCATCCCGATTACGAGTTTAGTATTGAAGGACATCCCAACAATACCACAAAAGAACATTTAGCAACATTGTATGATCTCGGTTTTCGCCGCATCAGTTATGGTGTGCAGGATAACGATGCCGAAGTGCAACGCATTATCAACCGCATTCAACCCCTTGAAAATGTAAAACGTGCAACCGAAGAAGCACGGGCCATTGGCTTTGTTTCGGTGAATTATGATCTCATCTATGGTTTGCCGAAACAAACCCTGGCAAGTATTACAAAAACGATCAATGAAGTGATTGAATTACGGCCCGATCGTATTGCATTTTACAGCTATGCGCATGTACCGTGGACGAGCAGAGGGCAGCGTTTGTTTGATGAGAATGATTTACCATCACCCGAAGAAAAACTGCAGTTATATCTTAAGGGAAAAGAATTGCTTACAGCTTCCGGTTATAGCGATATTGGTATGGATCATTTTGCCTTACAGAATGATGAACTTTTTCTTGCATGGGAAACTGCAAAACTGCATCGCAATTTTATGGGTTATACCACACAACATACTTCGATGCTGTTAGGGCTGGGTGTTTCAAGCATCAGTGACATTGGAGTTGCGTTTGGACAGAACAAAAAATCATTGCATGAGTATTACGAATGCATTGAGCGAAAAGAGTTGCCCATTTTTAAAGGTTATTTTCTAAGCGAAGAAGATAAATCGTTCCGCAAATATATTCTCAGCATCAGTTGCAGAGGTTATGCCGTTTTTCGCAGAGATGATCAACGACTGATTCAAAAATATGTATTGCCACAGCTGCAGCAACCGCTTGATGATGGTTTGATTTACTTGAATGATGATGGATTGGTTGTAACGGAAAAGGGTCGCCAGTTTATACGCAATATCTGTAGCGCATTTGATCTTTACCTGCAACGGGATGCAGTGCAGCCAATGTTCAGCAAGGCAATTTAATAAGAGTAATGAGTAGAAGCCCGGAAGTATTTCGGCTATTACTCTGGATTGATCGCAAGTCGGGATTAACGAAATAAAAATCGCCGCAACTTTCATGATGTTCGTCGGGAAAGCTGCGGCGAAAAATTATATCAGCAGTTTATTTTGCTGCTTCTTCAGCCCACTTCTTAAATACAGCAATTTCTTCTGATGTAAGCTTTGGCTTTTTGAAAGGCATAAAACCTCTTTCACCCGGATTTAATTCAACACGATGAAGCATATCCGCCGCAAGCACTTTTACACTGTCGTAGCTGTCCAATGGTTTTTTCTTTCCACCCTCAGCTGGCATATGACAGGGAGAGCAACGCAGAGCGATCAATGGCTTTACACTCGACTCGTACATGGCTGCTGACGCAGATACTTTTTTACTTACTGAAGATGTTGCAGCCGATTTGCGTGAACAGGAAAAGATGATCAGCACAAATGATAAACAGATAGACGACAGAAGAATTGTTTTTTTCATTCGTTTTTGGTTTGGTTTTGCCAGATAGCAGTTGTTTGACGCTAAAACTAATAATTTCTTTCGCTCAACAAAAAACTAATCTTTTACCGGCTATTCATCAGCTAAAAGCCGGAACTGATCTGCCTGTTTGCCCTGCAAATGCTGCTGCCAGTTTTCCAGCATAGGTTGCTCCAGTTTTACCTCACGGTATTCATCAGGACTCATAATTGGTACTCCTTTTACAATAGGATAATACCGCTGACAGGTTTTACAAGTGAGGATGCCTTCAATAATATTTTCTTCGAGATCTTTTGCAATAACCTGTAATTGCAGGTCAGCCTTATCAAAAGGGCAGCATAATTTATCAATTGTACTTAAACGCATCGTTATTTTTTTAAAAGTTGATTGTATTGTTTTGTTACTGCAGCAGGATCATCGGCTTTCATGATACCCGAAACAATGGCTACACCATTGTAATCAAGCTCTGAAAGTTTGCTGATGTTATCTAAGCGAATGCCCCCTGCCAAAAATATCGGCATCGCTGTGATGGCTCTTGCTTTTCGGATCGTATCGAACGATACCAGTTCGCAACTGTTACTGGTTGATGATGGAAAGATGGAACAGAAAGAAATATAATCGAGCTTGTTTGCTTCGGCCTGCTCAACTACAGACAGATCGTTGTTAACCGTTACACCAACAAGAAAATTTCTTCCGATCTCATTTTTTATCGACGTGAGCTTTTCCGGCAACGCATCAAAATGCACACCATCCAAAGGATACATTTTCAGCAGTTGCCAATCGTTGTTGATGAGCACCGGGACTGCTGACGCTTTGCACATGGCACATACAACCGGAATAATTTCCTGCTTAGCGTTTTCATTTGGAAAATGATCCCACAACTGTACTGCAGCAATACCTTGCTCCAGCGCTGCTGCCAAATGTTCAAACAATTGTTGCTGTTCTATTGAAGGATCAACAACAAGGTAAACTCCGTTATTAATTTTCGTTTCCATTTACTTCCATCCTTTTTTATAGGCGTTAAAAAATGCATGCCAGTAGGGATCACGCTCGAGGTAGATAAGCTCTTCTTCTTTATCATCTACTACGATCTTCTTCCCTTTATCTTTCGCAGTTATTTCACCTATCACTGTGCATGCAATGTTTTTCTTTTTCAATCGATCGATCACATTTTGTTCTGCTCCTTTTTTTACAGTGATGATCATGGCTCCTGCGCCGACTACATAACGAGGGTCAATTCCAAACAATGCACAAACATTTTGCTGCACTTCTCCAATGGGAATTGAATCATTGTACAAACGCACGCCTTTGTTCGATGCAACAGCTAATTCATACACCGCTCCTAATACGCCGCCTTCTGTTACATCGTGCATAGCAGTTACTTCTGTAAACTTTGTTTCTATACCGGCTGCAGTTAATGCATCGATTAAAGAAGATGTTTGCCAAAAAAGTTCACAGGATTTTTCATACACATCTTTTCCTGCGTTGTTCTTCACTGTTTCAGGAAAGCTCATGGCAAGAATAGAAGTAGCTGTTAATGCGGCCTGTTTGGTTACAAGAATAACATCGCCTTCGTTTGCCTTTGCCGAAGTAAGGATCTGTTCTTTTGCAGCAACAGTTGTAAAAGTTCCTCCTCCTGCAATGGTTGAATTTTGACCTTCAATAAATCCAGTATGTCCACCGGTGATGGCAATACCAATTTCTTTGCAGTATTGATGAATATGGTTCCAGTAAGTTTGAAAATCTGCTGTTGAAAATTGTGCAGGAAGATTTAGTACAAACTGTGCATACATGGGCGCAAAACCAGTTGTAGCCATATCATTCGCCATGAGATGAACCGATAGCCATGCTGATTCCTGCAAACCCAACGATGGTATTAACGACAATGGATCACTCGTCATCGCCATTGCCAATCCATTCGGCAGATCGATCACCGAAACATCTACACCAAATGCAGCACCGGTGCTTACTTCGTTTCGTTCAGCACCACATCGTTGCAGAATCATTTCTTCAAAGGAATGATGATTAAGTTTACCGGGTTGCCTGTTATAAATGTTGCTCATCTTCCAGTTTAATGTAGAGTCCAAAGAAATCGCCCAATGGTAAACTCCATTGCTGAACAGGAAACCATTTCGGCAAACCGGTGCAGGTCCATTCAATGCTGTAGTTTCTTCCTTTCAACGCTTCATCAATAATAGCAGTGAGTTTAGCTGGTGAATAAAATGTTGCAGTGAGATAAAACGGGTTGGCACCAAATAATTCCTGCACTCTCCGGCGTACCACTTTTGTTGAGTTTCGGTTCATCATGCCCATTGCAATGCCATGTTTCGCTACTCTTGCTGCTTCACGAATTACTTTAACCGGATCTTTGTAATATTCAAATGTGGTGATGAATGCCAATGTATCGAAGCTGTGATCTTTAAACGGCATGTGATGCGAATCGGCCAACACTAGATCGCCATCAAATAAATGAATGGCCTGGCCCAGCATTAATGGCGACAGATCGCCACCTGTTGCTTCAATGCCGATCTCTTTCCACCAACGGGTAAAGCGTGTGGTACCGCAGCCAAACTCCAGCAATGTTTTCACCCGTTTATCTTTCGATACGAGTTGTTCCATTACTTTCTTCTGCCACACTTCGGCACGTTTGTAACGACCTTCATACCACTGCTCATACGTATCGGTATGTTCCCGATTGAAGAACCATTCCGGTCTTCCCTGCCAGTTACGGTAATGTTGCGGAATTAATCCGGCTTCTCTTTTTTCTACTTGCATGTTGAACTGTTTTAGGTATGCCATATTTATTGCATGCTGATAAATAACATCAGTCATTATGAAATATGGCATACCTGATAAGAAATCACCTTGGAGAAGCCGCAGGTATTAACAGAAATAAAAAATCCATTTCCGTTAATACCAAACGAAAATGGACAAGAATAAATTTATCCGTCTGCATCCCTCCGTTGGCATTATCCAAATCAGGTGACGGGTATAATCTCAGCTTCCTATGAAGCACCCCGTGCAATGACGATGTAAAGGTAAGGGCAGAAATGAAACGATGAAAACTATTTCCTGCAGATGAACAGTAGTTTATTTTCGCAGAAGTTTATAAATCTTAATCGCACTCATTAACAACACAACAAATAATAACAACCCAAGCACACCCCACAGTGCACTGAGGTTTTGTTTTACCACCACCAGCATTACAACAGCAACAAGAAAAATAGTTGCCACTTCGTTCCAGATGCGGAGTTGTTGTGATGAATACTTAAAAATACCTGCTGTTTGTTGCTTTAATATTTTATGCAGGGAGAAATGATAGAAGTATAAGAGTACAACAAAGATGAGTTTGATAAGCATCCATCTTCCGGCAGGTTCAAATACAATTTTTGAGTACCCACTTTCGAATAAAACCCAAACACCAAAAATCAACGTTAATACAGCCGATGGCCAGGTAATACCGTACCACAAACGCTTCATCATAATGCCAAACTGTTCCTGCAAAACCTTGCGGCTGTTTTCGTCCTTTGCGTTTGCCTCTACATTATAAATAAACAATCGGGGCATGTAAAACAAACCCGCAAACCAGGTAACGATGAAGATGATATGGAGAGCTTTAATATAGAGATACATGGTATGAGTAATGAGTGATCAGTAATGAGTGGTTACTCATGATTGATAATTGCTGATAGTTGTTTAAATGTACTTACTAAATACTGTCCTAAAACAATGAGTTTATCAGGTGAGGTATATTCAAGATTAACGGCCATATCAAAAGCCGTATCAATTTCAATGACCGAACCTCTTGCTATTTCAAAAAATCGTTTTCGCTCGGCTATCGACTTTCTTGAGCAACCTTCTGCTATATTTAAATGAACTGAAAGTGCTGCCCTGCGGATCTGCTGTGTCATGGCGAATCGCTCATCCGGAGGAAAAGACCTGGTTACCTTATAACATTCAAGTGCAAATGATTTTGATGTTGCAAACAGATCGGTTTTGGTGTGAGCAAGTTGAAGAAACATAGAACAGTGTTTTATAAGTTTACTTCAAAATAAAAAACACTTTTCGTTTGTCAAACCTTCATTTCCCCCTAAGCTATCGTCAGACGGGAGTGCCAGAAGGCAACCACTGATCATTCATTACTCATCACTCATTTCACCAGCACCATCTCCTTATTCCCAGCTACAATTGCTTTTGTCCAATCAGCAATCGTCTTCACCCATAAAGGATGCGTATTTAAACAAGGGATCATCTTATACGTTTCACCACCTGCTTCCATAAATGTTTCCTTGCCACGCTCTTCAATTTCTTCCAACGTTTCCAAACAATCACTTACAAACGCCGGACAAAGGATTAACAGTTTTTTAATTCCTTCTTTGGGCATATCCGTCAATCGGAAATCGGTATAAGGTTTCAGCCAGGGATCTCTGCCCAGTCTCGATTGAAACGACACACTGAATTTATCTTTTGTAATACCCAATTTATCTGTAACAAGATTGGTTGTGGTAAAACATTGATGACGATAACAGGTTGCATGAGCAGCCGATGAAGTACTGCAACAATTTCCGTTCATCATACAATGAGAACCTGTGGGGTCAGTTTTAACTAAATGACGTTCAGGAATACCATGATAACTGAACAGGATATGATCGTACTCCTGTTGGAGATATGGTTTTATATTTTCAGCCAATGCTTCAATATAATTCGGTTCATTGTAATAAGGTTTAATGAACTCCAGTTTAAACGGATATTCCTGTTTCTGATGAATTTCCTTTGCATACTCAACTGCAGTTTCGTAGCTGCTCATAGCATAATGCGGATACAAAGGCACAGCAATCACTTCTTCCAGTCCGGGTACTTTTTTCATCAATGCATCAAAACCATGCTGTACTGTCGGGTTGCCATAACGCATGGCAATTTCAACCGGTACATCTACCTGCTGCTGCAACGCTTCTTGTAATTGCTGGGTAAGAACGATGAGCGGAGAGCCCTCTTTTGTCCAGATGGTACGGTAAGCCTCTGCCGATTTGGGTGCACGAAAAGGAGTAATGAGCCCTTTTACCAACAGAAGTCGTTTCAGGTAAGGCATATCAATTACCCGTTCGTCCATTAAAAATTCATTTAAATAACGGCGAACATCTTTTACTTCTGTGGAATCGGGCGAACCAAGATTCATCAACAGGATCCCTTTTTTTGCTGTTTGCTCCATATCTGTTTTTAATCGTTTGCAAAAGTAACCGCAATACAAAACAAAAGTTCATTCTGCAATAAAACTTGTATGAAATGACTGTTTCGGGCAATGAATTGATGCATTTTTTCATAAGCATTTTCAGTGATAATGAACACTCGTTCAACTGATTAAAATCACTTTTTCTTTTGACAAAGCAATGACAGAATTTTTAGGTTGATGCGATGCCCGAGGTTACTTTTGCGCTTAGGATTTTTGGTACAATCACCATGCACAAAAACGGCACAAAAGACATATCGAAATTTTTTATAGCGGGTATCAACTACCGCAAAACCGATGCAGAAATGCGTGGCCGTTTTGCCCTTTCTCCCGAACAATATGCAACCTTACTGAACCAGGCCCCTGAATTTGGTGTGCAGGAAGCCTTTGTGGTTTCTACCTGCAACCGCACCGAAATTTATGGTTTTGCAGATCAGTTGGCACAATTGGAAGAGTTGCTTTGCAGCCAGACCGAAGGTTGCAGCAAAGAGTTTCGTGAAAGAGCTTATGTAAAAAAAGGAATAGAAGCAATCGATCATTTGTTGCATGTGGGTGGCGGATTGGATTCGCAGATCCTGGGTGACTATGAAATTGTAGGCCAGATAAAGCAAGCTGCAAAAACCGCCAAACAACACCAGCGTATTCATGCATTTACAGAACGTTTGGTGAACTGCATGCTGCAATCATCCAAAGCCATTAAGAACAATACAAGGCTGAGTGATGGCACGGTATCGGTTTCATTTGCTGCTGTTCAGTTTATTCGTGAACATGTAAAGCATATCCGCAATAAAAAGATCGTATTGCTTGGCACAGGTAAGTTTGGGCGCAACACCTGTAAAAATTTAGTTGACTATCTCGGTACAAATAATATTACGCTCATCAACCGTACCGAAGAAAAGGCAACCGTATTGGCAGATGAGTTGGGTTTACAATCTGCACCAATTGAAGAGCTGAGCGTGCAAGTGGCGGAAGCAGATATTATTTTAGTAGCAACAAACTCACCCGAGCCAACTATTCTTGCTGCACAATTAAAAAGCAAACAGCAGAAACTGGTTATCGACTTATCAATACCCAACAATGTTGAAGCTGCGGCTGCTGCATTGGAAAATGTAACGCTGGTAAATGTAGATCAGTTATCGAAGCTGAAAGATGAGACACTTGCCAAGCGTGAAGCAGAAGTGCCCAAAGCAAAAGCCATCATTGAAGAACATACAGCTGAATTTATGGATTGGTACCAGATGCGCAAGCATGTGCCGGTGCTGAAAGCCGTAAAAACAAAGCTCAAAGAAATTCATACTTCCCCATTATATATAACTTTGCAACCGCATCATACAGCCTGCACAAAAAATACCGATGAAAAAATTCAGAAGGTAATTAATTGCATGGCTTCAAAAATGAAAGAGCAAAACCAGCGAGGCTGTTATTACATTGAAGCCATCAATGAGTTTATTGCTACCGGCACAGAATAAAATGGGAAAAATTATCCGCATCGGCACAAGGGAAAGCGAGTTAGCAGTTTGGCAGGCCACACAGGTAAAAAACTTATTACTTCAATACGGCTACGAAACTGAACTCGTTTATATTAAAAGCGAAGGCGATATTGACCTGAGTACTCCATTATATGAGATGGGTGTGCAAGGTGTGTTTACCCGCAGCCTCGACAGCGCATTACTCAATAACAAGATTGATATAGCGGTACATTCTATGAAGGATGTGCCTACGCAATTACCAAAAGGTATTATACAGGCAGCGGTGTTAAAACGTGGGCCGGTGAAAGATCTGTTGGTACTGAAAAATGAATTGTCAGTAATGAGTGATAAGTTGGGTTTTGTGAATGGTGAATGGTCAATCGTGAATAGCGAATCTTCTCCACTCACGGTTGCAACGAGCAGTATCAGAAGAAAAGCCCAATGGTTACATCGTTATCCAACTTCTGTTGTTGAAAATCTGCGTGGCAATGTAAACACACGTTTACGCAAGTTGAAAGAAGAGAAATGGGATGCGGCCATTTTTGCAGCTGCGGGTTTGGAACGCATCAACCTTCGTCCTGAAAACTCTATTGAACTTGATTGGATGTTGCCTGCTCCTGCACAAGGTGCAGTTATGGTTGTGTGCAGAGAAGAGGATGCATATGCATTGGAAGCATGCGTTGAGTTTAACGATGCCGATACGGCGTTTTGTACAAAAATTGAACGTGAGTTTTTACGTGCCTTGTTAGGCGGTTGTTCAACACCCATCAGTGCCTATGCAGAAGTGTTGGATGAGGAAATTCATTTCCGTGGAAATATTTTTTCGCTTGATGGAAAAGAAAAAGTGGAATATGAAAACACTGTTTCCATTCCCGATGCAGCGCATTTGGGACTTGAAGCGGCAGAAGAAGTTTTATCACTCGGCGGACAAGCCATTGCAGATAGTATAAAGAATGCAGGAAAATAACATACACATATTATCAACCAGGCCATTGACTTCTTTGCTTGTAAGCGAAGCGAAAGAAGAAGGCATTGCTATTGATGAACTCTCGTTTATAGAAACAGAGCCTATTCAATCTGTAGAAGTGCAGCAGGAAATTGAACAGGCATACATGCAATCGGCCACTGTTGTCTTTACAAGTATGAATGCCGTAACAGCGGTACTGGCACAACAGGACAGTCAACTTCCCGATTGGGTTATTTACTGTTTGGGGAATACAACAAAAAAACTGCTGCAGGAAAGTTTTGGCGAACATAGTGTTGCAGCAACTGCAGGTTCTGCAGCAGAGCTGGCCGAAAAAATAATTGAAGCAGCTGATGTGGATGAAGTGATTTTCTTCTGTGGCGAACAACGCAGAGATGAGTTACCTGCTATCCTTCGCAAAGAAGGAATTGATGTGCAGGAGATCATGGTGTACGAAACCATCCACACGCCGCACAAAGTAAGCAAGCAATACCAGGGCATTTTATTTTACAGCCCAAGTGCTGTCACAAGTTTTTTCAGCAGCAACAAAATCGCTGACCAAACAATTGTATTCGCCATTGGCACAACCACAGCAAAAGCAGTTCAACAATATTGTAACAACACCATCATCATTGGCAAATCACCGGGCAAAGAAGAACTGGTAAGGCAGGCGATGGATTTTTTTAATGAGTTATGAGTGATGAATAATGAGTGGCGTCGCTGCTCAACAACTCATCACTAATTACTCATCATTCATTTTATTATGACTCAACTTAAGAACGATTTATTATTAAAAGCCCTCAGAGGAGAAACTGTAGAACGCCCACCGGTATGGATGATGCGCCAGGCAGGAAGATATTTACCCGATTATATTAAGCTGCGGGAGAAATATGATTTCTTTACCCGTTGTCAAACACCGGAGCTTGCAACAGAAATTACGTTGCAACCTGTTGACCAGGTGGGTGTGGATGCTGCTATTATCTTCAGCGATATTTTGGTGATACCACAGGCAATGGGTGTGGAAGTGTTGATGGAAGAAGGCAAAGGGCCATCGTTACCAAAAACAATTGCATCGCAAAAAGATGTTGATGCGTTGATCACAACCGGTGCAGAAGAAAGTTTGAAGTATGTGTACGATGCATTGAGTTTAACAAAAAGAGAATTGAATGGTCGTGTACCATTGATCGGTTTTGCCGGTGCGCCGTGGACCATTCTTTGTTATATGGTAGAAGGTAAAGGCAGCAAAACATGGGATAAAGCAAAACAGTTTGCTTACACGCAACCATTGCTTGCTCACCAGTTGCTGCAAAAGATCACTGACATTACCATTGTCTATTTAAAGAACCAGGTGAAAGCAGGTGCAGACACGGTACAAGTATTTGATAGCTGGGCAGGTTCATTAAGTCCGGTCGATTTTAAAGCATTTGCTCAGCCTTATTTATTCCAGATAGCAGAAGCATTGAAAGATGATGCGCCTGTGATTCTTTTCCCGAAAGGAACATGGCATGCGTTGAAAGATATCAGTGAAAGTGCAGCCAGCGGTGTGGGTATCGATTGGTGTATTACGCCGCAATTGGCAAGAGAGTTTACGCAGAACAAAATCACCATTCAGGGTAATTTTGATCCGGCGAAATTGCTGGCACCAATTCCTGAAATTAAAAAAGCAGTAAAAGAAATGATCGATGCATTTGGTACACAGCGATACATTGCCAACCTTGGTCATGGCATTACACCCAATGTACCTGTTGATCATGCAAAAGCATTTGTGGAGGCGGTGAAGGAATATCAAAAATGAGTAATGAGTGATGAATAATGAGTGGCGTGACTGCTCAACAACTCATCACTGATCACTCATCATTCATTATATGAACGTTAAAGAAACCTGGATATCATTCATTCATGATTTGCAGAACCGCATCTGTGCTGCTTTAGAGCAGAGCGATGGTAAAGCAACATTCATGGAAGATGAATGGCAGCGACCTGAAGGTGGTGGCGGAAAGACACGTGTCATTGCCAATGGAAATGTGATTGAGAAAGGAGGTGTAAATACTTCCGTTGTATTTGGAGATGTAACCGATACCATGCGTGTACAACTCAAGATCAACGGTGCAAAATGGTTTGCCTGTGGCTTGAGTCTGGTGATTCATCCACACAATCCATTTGTACCAACAGTACATTGCAACTACCGCATGTTTGAGCTGTACAATGAAAACGATGAAGTGATCGACCGTTGGTTTGGTGGCGGTACTGACTTAACACCTTATTATTTGTTTGAAGAAGATGCCAAACATTTTCATCAGACCTATAAAGATGCATGTGATGCGTTCGACAAATCGTTCTATCCCGAAATGAAAGAAACCTGCGATAACTATTTCGTAAATACACATCGTGGTAATGAGCGCAGAGGCATTGGTGGAATATTTTACGATCACAAACGTCCCAACGAAACACAGGATATTAATTTCTGGATGCAGTTTGCAGAGCGTTGCGGTAATGCTTTTATTGATGCATACATCCCCATCGTTGAAAAAAGAAAGCCCACTGCCTACACAGCAGAAAACAAACACTGGCAGGAAGTACGCAGAGGAAGATATGTAGAGTTCAACTTAGTGCATGATCGTGGTACTATCTTCGGCTTAAAAACCAACGGACGCATTGAAAGTATTTTGATGAGCTTACCTCCTACGGTTCGTTTTGAGTATAATTATCAACCGAAATTTGGCAGTGAAGAATATAAATTGCAGGAAGTGTGTTTGCATCCGAGAGATTGGTTGAATGAAATAAGTGAAGAAGAACGGATTGCTTGGGCGAAAAAATCAAATAGCTGTTAGAACTTTACAACCCCGACAGCGGTTGCAAACCCTGTTGGCGGTTCATTAAATAAACGTCTTATGTATTTACAAAGAAGAAATCGCATCACTCGCAAATCAGAAGCAATAAGAAGTCTCGTAAGAGAAACCATTCTTACTCCTGATGATTTCATCGTTCCGCTTTTCATTGATGAAGGTGAGAATGTAAAAACAGAGATCGCTTCTATGCCCGGCTATTATCGTAACAGCTTAGATGTAACGGTGAACGAAGTGAAAGAACTCTGGAGTATGGGTTTGAAAGCTGTATTGCTCTTTGTTAAATCAAAAGATGAATTAAAAGATAACACCGGTAAAGAAGCATGGAATAAAGATGGACTGATGCAACGCAGCATCAAAGCTATTAAAGATGCTGTACCGGAAATGTATGTGATGACCGATGTGGCTCTCGATCCGTATTCATCTTATGGTCATGATGGTATAGTGAAAGATGGACAGATCGTAAACGATGAAACAGTGGAAGCATTGGTGAAGATGAGTATCTCTCATGCAGAAGCAGGCGCAGATATGGTTGCTCCAAGCGACATGATGGATGGAAGAATCGGTGCTATAAGAAAAGGACTGGAAGAAAATAATTTCATCAACACAGGTATCATGAGCTATAGTGCAAAATATGCATCTTGTTTTTATGGTCCTTTCCGTGATGCATTGGATAGTGCTCCCGGCTTTGGTGATAAGAAGACTTACCAGATGGATTATGCAAACCGCATTGAAGCCATTAAAGAAACAGTGATGGATGTGGAAGAAGGTGCAGACATTGTGATGGTGAAACCGGCGTTGAGTTATTTAGATATCATCCGTGAAGTAAAGAATGCAGTGAACGTTCCCGTTAGCGCTTATAACATCAGCGGCGAATATGCGATGATCAAAGCAGCTGCAGAAAAAGGATGGATCAACGAAGACAAAGCGATCATGGAAGTGCTTACTTCTATCAAGCGTGCAGGCGCAGATCTGATCGCTACATATTTTGCAAAAGATGCTGTAAGAATTTTAAACCAGTAGTCTTTCACGCAAAGGAGCAAAGGAAATCTTTGCGCCTTATTTTCTTTGCGCTCTTTGCGTGAAAACAAACATCAATAAATTATTCTTCATGTACGATAAGAGTAAAGAATTATTTGAAAGAGCCCAACGCTCAATTCCCGGCGGAGTTAACTCACCCGTAAGAGCATTTAAAAGTGTAGGTGGTACACCTCTCTTCATGCAAAAAGCAAAGGGAGCTTACATGTATGATGCAGATGGTAATCAATACATCGATTACATTGCTTCATGGGGACCAATGATCCTTGGTCATGCATACGAACCCGTGGTGAAAGCTATCCAGGAAAAAGCAGCAGACTCAACTTCCTTTGGTGCACCAACACAATTAGAAATTGAAATGGCGGAACTCATCATCAGCATGGTACCGAATGTTGATCTGATACGAATGGTGAGCAGCGGTACAGAAGCATGTATGAGTGCTATCCGTTTGGCAAGAGGTTATACCGGCAGAAATAAGATCATCAAGTTTGAAGGGCATTATCACGGTCATGCTGATTCTTTTTTAGTAAAAGCAGGAAGTGGCGTGGCTACATTCAACATACAAACAGTACCCGGTGTTACTGCTGGTGTGGCGAATGATACATTAACAGCAGCGTACAACGATCTTGATGCTGTGAAGAAATTAGCAGTAGAACATAAAGGAGAAATTGCAGCCATCATTGTTGAACCTGTTGCAGGTAACATGGGTTGTATTTTACCAGAACCAGGTTTTCATGAAGGCTTGCGCAAGTTATGCGATGAAGAAGGAATCGTTTTCATCTTTGATGAAGTGATGACAGGTTTCCGTTTAGCAGCAGGTGGTGCACAGGAACGTTTGGGTATTAAAGCTGATCTGGTTACTTATGGAAAAGTAATTGGTGGTGGTATGCCTGTTGGTGCGTTTGGCGGTAAGAAGGAAATTATGCAGCAGATTGCTCCTCTTGGAAATGTGTACCAGGCCGGAACATTAAGCGGCAACCCCATTGCCATGATCGCCGGTTATACTTTGCTGAATGAATTAAAAAACAATCCATCCATCTATAAAGAACTGGAAGAAAAAACCATCTACTTACGTGATGGATTGAACGAAGTATTAAAAGCTTGGGGTCGACCCTATGTCATCAATCAGCTTGGTTCAATGATCAGTATTCACTTCAGTGATCATGCAGTTGTTGATTTTGCAAGTGCGGCTTCAGCGAATAATGAATTATTCAAAAAATATTTTCATGCGATGTTGAAACGTGGTGTGTACTTACCACCATCGGCTTTTGAAAGCTGGTTCCTCAATAATGCATTAACGTATGAGGATTTAGATACGACCATTGCTGCAACAAAAGAAAGTTTACAGGAGCTTTTATAACACAACTCTTTCTTTGATTAATAAACACTCATTTGTGATCAGCTACAAATGAGTGTTTATTAATTCAGCAACACTTCATCTACAAATATCCAACCCTTATCACCTTTTCCGGGATGCCATGCAGGCAGTTTGCCAACGGGTGTAGCAATGAGTTTAATATATTTTACAGTAGCAGCTGTAAACTTACATTCAAATCCCTTCATAAAACTTGGCATAATCTTGCCGGGCTGTTCAGGCGACATACGTCCCAACAATTTTAAACGTTGTGCATCATCGCCGCCCCACACTTCTATCTGTTGTGGTGGCATAATATAACTGTTCACATCAACCAATACACTTAATGTGATGCTTTGCATTGTAACCGGTTTTGAAAAAGGAAACAAACACTCCATCCTGTTCTCACGAAAAGCCACCCAATTACCCAATTGGAAATTCGTTTCTGCTTTCAGTCTGTCAAATAACATTTTCCCTTGCGCATCGTCATACTTTTTATTCGCCGGTTTTAAATACACAACCGTATCGGGAGTAAATGTGCTTTTATAAAAATATGCATCCAGTATATCACTGCTGATCCAGCCTGTCTTATATGCTTTGGCACGAATCATCGTGTTACTGCTTACCTGTTCATTGCCTTTGAAAACAGGCGAGTGAATACTGTCGGGCTCTGTTCCATCGGTTGTATAGCGAATAACAGATCCTTGTATATAATGTTTCAGTTTTAATGGAATAGAAGCATCTGTAATAAAAACCTCTTCGTTCAAAAGCACAGGTGTGGTTAATTTCAGAATAGTTGTATCGTCTTTAAATCCTGTTACAAAATCAATTGCTTTTATTTTTTGCTTTAAACGCTCTATATCGTTTACAGCTATAGCAGTATTCCATACATAAACTGTTTTCAACTCAGGAAAACTTCGGAGCTGCTCCAAATGTGCTGCTGTAATTTTTGTGCCTGATAAACCAATACTATGAAGGAATTTTAATTTCTTTAACTCACCCAATCCACTGCCGTTGATATTTGTAAACGACAGATTCAAACGCCGCAAATTTTCCATCTCTGCTATCAATTTCAGATCCGCATCTTCTACAGGCATCTTTGCAAGATCTAGTGAAACGATTTGCTTTTTTATTTTCTGTAATTCTTTTATCTGTCCATTGTTGAACAAACTCCTGTTGAAGAAGTTAACAGCGAGTGCCGGCGAACCTTCTGCTTCAACACTCACAACCCTGTTCACACTGTTCAATTTTGTAACAACAGCCGGATCAGCTTCTGCAAAATCATACACTTCATTACCCGTTGAAGAAAATTGTTTTGCAGCGATCTGCTGCAAGGTATCACCAACAGGAAGATCAGTTACACGCAACCGAAAATCTGATCCTTTTTTAATCCAGTAAGTAAGGATAGCAATTTCGTCATCAGTCAACTGAGGCTTGCCTTTTGGCGGCATATGTTTTTTATCTTCTTGTGAAAGATGAAGACGTTGAAGTAATAAACCAAGATCAGCAGCACTTGTATCCCACAGTTTACCGTTCTTTCCTCCTTTCAACAACAGCTCTTCTGTTTCCATCACCAATTCACCTTTGGCTTTTTGATTACTATGACAAGAAATACATTTTGCCTGCAGTATCGGCTTCACCATGTGCGTATATACTTCTGCATCTGCAAATAAAACAGGTGCGGTTGTTTGCTGTTTCATCATGGGTGCCATTAAAAAATCTTCGCCATGTGTAATGCCGGCACCTATATGACCTGTAAATACAATCAGCAACAATGCAAAAAATGAACTGATGAGTGTTAAGAGTTTTCTCGCCTGCACCTGTTTATGAAAAGCATACCAACCTAATGTAAACAACGCAATAGCAACACCGCCCCATTTATGCCACCACAATGCTTCGGGATCATAACCTTCTTCTCTTGATAAAAACAAACCCATCAGCGATGTAACAACAGCTGTAAATGCTGCGATCAGCAACAACAACGACACTGCATTTTTGTAAGCAACTTCATCTTTTGTTTTATGTGGCGGAAGTATAATGACAGCGAATGCATATACGATTATTAACACCAACGGAAAATGTAATATCAACGGATGCATACGACCTGTTACCTGCAACCACGATGGGATCGTTAACCTGCTTTCAAACAACAGCAAAAACAGCAGCAGACAGTTGAGTAAAATTGATACATTAAATATGATAGCTTTCCAACGTTGCATGAGTTTAATATGCTTTTATTTCATCAATGAACAACCATGCATGATTTCCTTTTCCTGCATGCCAGTCGGGAATCTGTTGCAAAGGCAACAATACCAGTTTCAGTTTATCTGTCTGCAACTGTTGCTTTAAACGAATGAGTTTTGCAACAGTTTGTTTCGGCGATTGTTTTTCAAACGAAAATTGTTCTTTATGCGCCGGTAAAAATCTTTGCTGCTGTTCATCATAATAATACAGCAGCATTTGTGCGGGCAGGAAGATCCAGCTTGCTTCATCCTGTAACATGTCAATTACTACAGAACTGATCTTCTCTTTCTTTTGCAACTGAATGGTGATCGTAACTGTATCGTTATTATAACCCAGCCATGTGCCATTATGAATATTCAAAAGCCCACCGGTATTATCAAACAAAATATTTGCAATTGAACTGCTGTACTTTTCATTTGGTTTTGAAAAATCCATTGCCGCAATCTTTTTTCCATCGTGTATAAACAATGCCTGCACTGTTTCTGATGGAAGAAAATTTTTACCAAAGGCTTTTGCTTTCAGTGTTGTTTGTTTTGTAATGCGTAAAGGTTTTACGTAAAGCAGATCATTTGCAGTAGGTTCCTTACCATTCAATGTATACCTCACTTCTGCTCCCGGCTGCTCAAACATGATCTCAACTGATGAACTGCCTTCAAAAAAAGCTGACTGGTATTTCAACAACGGCGGAGCCAGTTGAAACAACTGCTGACTGTAGCCTACAGAACAAATAAGTAGTAAAGGTATAAACAGCCACTGCTTCATCATAAAGGAGAAAGTTTATACGGATACACTTGCCCTGAGTTCCATTGTGCCACATACACATTCTCTTCATCATCCACACACACATCATGCGGATACCTGAACACTTTGATGGTTTGATACATTTCCTGTGGCATCTCCTTATTGTACGCCGGCAGGTTACCAGCAAGATTCGATACTACTTTGTAATCCTTATCAAGTATCAGTACAAATCCCGATTGCTCACCCTGTCTTGCATTCGTTTGTAAAACGGCAGCATATAAGTAATCGCCTTTAATCACTGGTCTGCAAACCCATGCACCGGGCAATGAAATAGTATTGATGTATCTACCATCAAGCGTATAACGTTTAAATGCATTGTGCTGGCGTGAACTCACAACAAGACAGGGATTGTTCTTATCCCGATCATCAATACAAATACCATGTGCGTTCAATAAAAATTCATCGCCTGTTCCTCTTCCTCCAAAATGCCGGATATAATTTCCTTTATGATCGTACTGAATAATAAAATCTTTTCCATAACCATCGGCAACATAAATATCACCGTTAGAAGCAATGGCAGTTTCAGTTGGAATATATTCTTCTGCCTTCGCATAAGCATTGATCTCTTTCGGATAATCAAGTTTCATCAACACTTTTCCATCTGTTGTTGTTTTGATCACCTGGTGCAGATCATTATCACAAATAAATAATACATCATCCCCGTTTTCATTGAATAGCGTTAAACCATGTGCACCAGGATATTCATGTCCCCAACTGCTGATCAACTTTCCGCTCTTATCATAAATCATCACATTGTTCCTCGTTTCGTTGGTCAATAAAATGATGCGACCATTTTTATCCTGCACCATTTCATGACAATCCTTCACCGGGTATTGCATCGCATTTGCTTTACTCCATTGTGTATTGATGCGATAACGTTTGTTGTTATGTCCTAAAATAGTTTCAGGTTTTGCTGCACCAATGATTGCCGGTGCACAAAACATGCCTGCTGCTGCAATAGAACTTTGTTGAATAAATTGTTTACGATTCATAATGCATGTTATGCTATCAATCCCTTTACTACATTACCGGCCACATCTGTCAATCGGAAACGACGACCGAGATATTTAAAGTTTAATTTTTCATGATCCAAGCCCATGAGGTGTAAAACAGTTGCATGAAAATCGTGTACATGCACAGGGTCTTTAATGATGTTATAACCAAACTCATCTGTTTCACCATACACGCCTGGCTTTACGCCACCACCTGCCATCCAGATGCTGAAGCAACGTGGATGATGATCACGACCATAATTATCTTTTGTTAATGGACCCTGGCAATAATTGGTACGACCAAACTCACCACCCCATATCACCAATGTTTCATCAAGCAATCCACGTTGTTTCAAATCAGTGATCAATGCTGCCGATGCCTGGTCAGTATCCTGGCATTGTCCTTTTATTTGTGTTGGTAAATTATCATGTCCATCCCAACCCTGGTGATAAAGTTGTACAAAGCGAACGCCGTTCTCCGATAATTTTCTTGCAAGCAAACAATTAGCTGCATATGTTCCCGGTGTTAAACAATCGGGGCCATACAGTTTAATAATATCTTCAGGCTCTTTACTCAGGTCAGTAATTTCAGGAACTGATGTTTGCATGCGATAAGCCATTTCGTATTGCTGCACTTTTGCAGTGATCTCCGGATCACCAAATTCTTTATACGATTCATCATTGAGTGCCGCCAGCTTATCCAACATTTTTCTTCTGTCAGCTTTGTCCATGCCCTCAGGATTGTTGAGATACAACACCGGGTTATCGCCACTGCTGAACTGCACACCTTGATGATATGAATCTAAAAATCCATTGCTCCATAATTTTGAATAAACACCTTGCCCGTTGCCTTTGCCTTTTGAAAGCAACACACAAAACGCAGGCAGATTTTTATTTTCACTTCCCAAACCATAACTCAACCACGAACCCATACTCGGACGATTACCAACCTGCGCACCTGTTTGAAAAAAAGTTAATGCCGGATCATGATTGATCGCTTCCGTAAACATGGAACGCACAATGCAGAGATCATCCACCACCTTCGCTGTATGCGGCATCAGTTCACTGATCCATGCTCTTGCTTGTCCGTATTGATTGAATTGAAACATCGATCCTGCCAATGGAAATTTTTCCTGGCCCGCCGTCATACCTGTTAATCGCTGACCCATACGAACAGATGCAGGCAGATCTTGTCCATGCATTTGTTGCAGCGTTGGTTTGTAATCGAACAGATCGAGTTGCGATGGCGCACCGTTCTGAAACAAATAAATGATGCGTTTTGCTTTTGGTGCAAAATGCGGCAAGCCCGTCATCAACATTTCTTCTTCGCTGTTGCCAAACAGATCGGGAATCAACAACGAACCCAATGCTGCACCACCAATGCCCATGCCCAGGCTTGAAAGAAATCTTCGCCTGTTCATGCCAAGCCTGTGTTCAAGAAATTCGTTTTGCATAATTATTTATTTAGTCAGCAAATGTTTTTTATGGCATCTTCGTTGTGTCTCTCACTTCATCGTTTATCTTTTCTTCTGCAACCCACCTCTCAATCTACTCCCGGGAGGAGAGGCCATGCTTTTATACATAAATCATCTACAGGAATTAAGCACTTCATCGTTTGTATTAATTATCTTCTTTTTGTCGCCCGCTTTTTTCAATTCTATTTCATGATTTTCTTATCTCATCAATCCTATAATCTCACAAATCCCGGTTCAGACAATTACTTTACAATTGCTTCTTCCATATTATAAACCGTATTGATCGTTTTCATTAACGCTGCTACTTCTTGCTGATTCAGTTCTTTGTTAATTGGATACTCTCCTACTTTAATTGTAACTGCTGCATTCAATTTATTCTGCTGAAACAATTGCAACTGTTCGGTATAATATTCGTTCAATATTTTTTTCTCTGTTGCTGATGGTTGCCGGCAGATGATCAATCGGAATGCCTTGCTGATCTTTTCATCAGCAGTTGATCGTTCGCTCAACAGTTGTTGTGCAAGCACTCTTGATGCTTCCAGCACTGCAGGATCATTCATCATGATCAATGCCTGCAATGGCGTATTTGTTTTTAACCGTTTCACTTCGCATTGATCACGGTTGCTTGCATCGAACATGATCATACTTGGAGGAGGAACAGTAAGTTTAATAAAATTATACAGCCCACGACGGTACAATGCATCATTATGATCTTGTCTGTAAGTAGCAAGCACACCTCTACCTGAAGATGCTGCTTCCCAAATTCCTTTCGGTTGATAAGGTTTCACACTGGCGCCGCCAATTGTTTTTATTAAAAGACCGCTGCTGGCTAAATACATATCCCGTACAAATTCTGCTTTCAATCGTTGGCGTGGCGATCTTGCCAGGTAAATATTCTCAGGATCTTTTTTCAAATGAATGTCTTTTACTTTTCCTGATTGCCTGTAAGTGGCAGAGGTTACAATTTGTTTTACCAATCGTTTTACATTCCATCCGTTCTCCATAAAATCAACAGCAAGCCAATCAAGTAATTCAGGATGCGAAGGCAGTTCGCCCTGCATACCAAAATCGCCTGATGTTTTTACCAATCCTTTTCCAAAGAACTCCTGCCACACCTGGTTTACAAACACTCTTGCAGTAAGCGGATTCTTTTTATCAACCGTCCATTTAGCAAGTCCTATCCTGTTGCGTGGAAATTTTACAGTATCGAACTTCATCACAGCTTTTACGGCCGTTGGTTGCACTTCATCCGCAGGTTGATCGTACACTCCACGATTCAGCAAATAGGTTTTACGCAGCGTATCTCTTTCGCCCATCACCGAAACAGTTAGTGCATTGGTATCTTTTGCATTGATATAGGAAAGCAAATGTTTTCGGTCTTCAGCAGTAATAGTCAACACAGGATTCTTTGCAGGTTGTGATGTTCCTACATCGCCTTCAAAACCTTTTTCTTTTGTGTTGTTGAAAAATGCGAGCAGTGAATAATAATCTTTCTGCGAAAACGGATCATACTTGTGATCGTGGCATTGTGCACATTCAATGGTTATTCCAAGAATACCCTTGGTGAATGTTTTTGTTTTATCAATGAGGTATTCAATGCGGTATTCTTCTTCAATCACACCGCCTTCTTCGGTGTATTTATGATTGCGGAAAAAACCTGTGGCTAAAATATTTTCTTTTGTTGCATCAGGTAACATATCACCCGCCACCTGCCAGGTAACGAATTGATCGTAAGGCATGTTTTGATTGAATGCATGAATCACCCAATCACGCCAGGGCCATTGTGTGCGGATATTATCATCCTGGTAGCCGTAACTATCTGCATAGCGTGCAACATCCATCCAGTGCACCGCTATCTTCTCGCCATACTGTGGCAATTGCAATAATGCATCCACCATCTTTTCATAAGCAACATCCGATTTATCTGCAACAAACCGATCCATCATTTCTAGTGATGGAGGAAGACCTGTCAGATCAAAACTTACTCTCTTCAATAAGCGTTCCTTATCGGCTTCTTCATTTGGCGTTAATCCTTTTTCTTCAAGTTTCGCCAATATGAAACGATCGATCTCGTTCTTTACCCATTCTTTGTCTTTTACTTCAGGCAATGGAATTTTTACCGGCATTGTAAATGCCCAGTGTGCCTCATACTTTGCTCCCTGTTTGATCCATTTTTTAAACAAAGCAATTTCATGTTCAGATAAACTTCCCAGATGCGATTCCGGTGTGGGCATCACCATTGTAGAATCTGTAGAAGAAATGCGTTTTATTAATTCCGACAATTCGGGTTTGCCGGGAACAATGGCGAATGCTCCTTTTGTATTAAGAAGAGGGGCATAAGCACTATCGGCAATGTCTAAACGCAAACCGGCTTCACGATGACTTGCATCGGGACCATGACATTTAAAACATTTGTCGGAAAGAATGGGACGGATGTGAAAATTATAAGAGACGTTTTTGGGTAATGTCTCTTCGTTCCCGCTGTTATTAAAGCAGGAAACCAATGTTGCAATAGCTGCAACGATCAGTACAGTACAAGTAAGCAATCGGTTCATGTTACAAGCGGCAATTGTGGGATCAATGATCCTTTTTAAACACTTCAAACATCATCAACTGCAAAGGTATGCCCTATGCAATCGACAATTAAATATACACTTGTAATCAGAGTTTCAGCTAAACTATACAACCGCAGATGCGCTTTTAAATAAACAACATCCCGTTCCTGTGCCGACAAATGTATTGATTCAGCCTTATATAACAAACAGGGGCTGAAATTTATGGAACATAAATCTCAACCCCTGTTCGGTCTTGTAAAGACTATCAATCTATTACGCTACTTTTTCATCGCCGGTTAGTGCAACTACCGGTTCTTCTTTTTTACCCTTCGTCTTCTTCTTCATTTTATTGAGCCAGATCATTGTACCTGTAATTGGCAATGTTGTGGCAATTAAACAGGCAATGAAGTAAAGAATTTTTGTAAATGTGCCGTACACATTTCCAACATGAATGGCTTTGATCGATCCTGCTACACGTTCATTAAATGGTTTCTTCTTAAAAATATCCAGCTTTTCAATGTTGGCTGTTTTCGGATCCATTGTAATACGATCACCTGCGGCCGGAGCAAAAAAGCCCAGCTTAGTTTTTGTGATCATGGTCTTGGCTTTTGCATCAGCAGGAAGTGTGATCACATAATTTCCACTATACGGCAACACCTTATCAGCTTCTCTTACATAATCAGCAATCGCTAATGTTGTAACTGCCGCTGCAGTATCAGCAGCATGTTCATGCTTTGCAGTTGCACTATCTGTTTTTTCTCCACCACGAACTTCTTTACCTGCCATTGCATCGCCACCTTGTTCTTTTCTTCCTTCTCCTTCTTTGCGTTCACCACCTTCTCTTCTTTCTCTTCCAGCTTCACCCGGTCTGCCTTCACCTTTTCCACCTTCTGCAGGCTTGTAAGTGCCGAGTGTTTTTTGCAATCCTGTCCTGTACCATTCAAAACTCCATTGCGGACCGGTTAAGCCCATCAGCAATAAAAAGATGAGTGCATAAAATGCCAATGAATTATGCAGATCATGGTTGATGCGTTTCCATCCTGCATTCCATTTTATTTTCAATCCTTGTCTCCAGTATTTTACTTTTTGTGGAAACCAGATGACCAAACCTGTTATACAACCCAACGTGAAAATGATGGTTGCCCAACCGGTGATCATGCTGCCCAGCTTCCTGTTTTCTACACCTTTAATGATGGGCTTCTTTACTTTATCTAACAACAACCAACGATGCAGGCTGAACATCGTTCCCATAAATTCTTTGGTACCGTTCTTCTCTTTAGAGTTACCTGTTATTTCGCCAGTGTATGGATTTACAAAATAAGTAGTGCCGCCTCTCGGTCCTTCTTCACCTGCTTTCTTTACATTGAATTGGTAGGTGCGGTTTAACTCTGCAGGAATGGTAACACCTGTAATGGCGCCGCCTCCTTCCTGTTTTACTTTCTCCAGTAATGAATCAACCGGAATGCGCTCTTTACCTGCAACGGGTTGTACTTTGTATAAATGCGGTGCTGCCTTTTCAGTAAGTTCTGTATTAAATACATACACTGTTCCGCTGAAACAAACTGCAATAACGATCAAACCACTCGCCAGGCCTAACCACAAGTGAATGTCGTTAAACAACTTTCTTACTCTTTGCCAGCGTGATTTTTTTATTTCCTGTTTAGCCATTTGTTGATTTCTATGCTTTTTTACGTTTCGGGATTTATGAGAAAAAGGGATCACGCTTTTCACGTGTCCCTTTTAGACGATGTTCTTTTATTTTTCCTGCTTAGAATTTGTAAGAAACCGTTGCCACAACACTACGTGGAGCAATCGGGTTAATACTATAATTCTCATGCACATAATAGTTGTAGGTATTGGTAATATTAGCCAGTTTCGCCATTACGGAAAACTTCTGAATAGTATAACCAATGCTTGCATCAACTGTACTGAAAGCACCCACACTGAACATTCTGTTTAAAATTGTTCCGTTTGCCTGGTAAGTATTGTTCCAACCTGTTTGACGTTCGCCAACATAGTTGAACACAGCGCCAAACTTCAGATCCTTTAATGCTCCCTTACTGATTGTATAGAAAGCTGAAGCGTTAGCTGTATGCTGAGGGGTGTTTACCAAACGTTGACCTTCAACAAAACTTCCATTGCCCTTATTTGTTTTGCTATAGTACATATTGTTATAGCTATAACCAGCTACTACAAACAATCCTTCAAACGGACGACCTTGAATATCTACTTCAACACCACGGCTGGTTGTTTGTCCTGCCAGTTGTTTGATTGTTGTATTGGTATTGAGGTTACCGTTCTTATCTTCCAGTGCAATAATTGCAAGATTGTTATTGATGATTTGATAAACTGTAAGATTTGCACTCAACTTCTTATCAAAGAAATCATTCTTAATACCTACTTCATACTGATCGATGATGGATGGTTTTAAAGCACCGCCATAGATATCTGTTCCTGTATTTGGTGTAAATGAATTAGCATAGCTGGCAAAGACAGACATTTTTTCTGTTGGCTGATAAACCAAGCCAAATCTTGGAGAAAATGCTTTGGCGATCTGAACTGTACCACTATAAGCCATTGAATCTTTATTCAAAGGATAGTATGATTTTGTTTGATCAGTGATCTGGTACGACCAACGAACACCAGCAAGCAATTTCAACTTCTTAGTGATGGTAATTAAATCCTGTACATAAGCACCAAACCTAGTAACAGGAATTTCATCACGCTTGTTCCAAACAGCAACGGGAATATCAGTTCTTTGCACGTATGCTGCAGGATTCAGGATATTGATTGAATCATAAATAACACCTGTAATAGCCGAAGTAAGGTTTGTTGTATAGTATTGATCTGCATCAACACCAATAAGCAATTTATGGCCTAGTTTTCCGGTAGTAAAATCGCCGCTTATATTTGCTTGTGCTGCATAGTAATCTTCTTTGTTATTGAATTTACCAAGCGGACGCTTCCATTTACCATTCGGATCTGCTTGAATTCTTTCAACAGCAAAATAATCTCTTTGATAAAATGCTTTTGATACACCAGCAGTCAATTGCCAATCGCTGTTAAAGCGGTGCTCAAGTTCTGCTCCTACTGTTGACTGGACAGTATTTGTGTATTGCCAGCTTGTACCCATAAATCTTGAACGGGGTACATCTGCAATTGTTTTACCAATATTCGTAGATGAAGTTGTTCCGATTGTACCAATACCAAAATCAGGCGTAAAATCATGTTTCAGGTAATCGGCTTGTAACAACAACGATGTTTTTTCGCCGATGTTGAACAATATTGTTGGGTTGATATAGTAACGTTTAGAAGAAACAGACTCTCTGAAACTGTTTGCTGATTCAATCGTACCGTTTAAACGGAAAGCTACTTTCTTAGAAAGAGGTCCGTAAATATCAATAGCTGGTTTGTACAAATCAAAACTTCCGGTACGCATACTTACTTCACCACCAAACGTAAATTTTGGTCTTTTGCTGCGCATGTTTACAATACCACCCGGTGCTACGTTACCGTAAAGGATTGCTGCACTTCCTTTCAACACTTCCACACTTTCAAGCGAGCTAACCTCAGGCATTGCACCGCTGTTAATGCGGAAACCATTTTTAAAGAGGTTGTTATTACCAAAGCTATAACCACGTGCCATAAACGCTTCCTGTGTATTGCCACGGGTAGTACCCAAATAAACACCGTTTACGTTTTTAATGATATCGCTTAAACGTAGTGCCTGTTGGTTACGGATCGTTGCTTCGCCGATAATTGCTACAGCCTGTGGCAGATCCATTGGTTTAATATTTACTTTCCCAACAGCAGTTATTTTTTCATTTACATTGTTTGATGCATTGATAACGATCTCTTGCAGTTCGGTTTCATTTTCAGACAATACAAAATCCTGTACAGCAGATTCTCCTTTTTTCACTTCAATTGTTGCTTCTACTGTTTTTAATCCTGTAAAAGAAACAACAAGCGTATATCTGCCCTCAGGAAGAGCATAAAAGAAATATTCACCTGCATCGTTGGTGATTGTTCCCTTGTTTGTTTCTTTCAAAACTATATTCACTGCACTTGCAGGTTTACCGTCTTTCGTGCGTACGACACCCTTTACTAATGGGGCTGGTGTAGGATGAGAAGAAGTTCTGGCAGAGCTGCTTCCAACCTCAAGGTTATTTTGTGCTGATACTGTTAAACTAATAATTGCGAGACTAAGCGTTAGAATGGTCCGATTCATAATTCACATTTTATTCGGGTGCAAATGTCATCAGAACCAGTTTTTTATAGTTTCAAAATCGGGAAAACTGTTTACGCAATACGGAAAGAGGCAGGTTTTCCCTGCCTCTTTTCCTGATTATGTAAGAACGGTTGTTCGTTTATCAGACTAACACAGGCTCCAATTCCTGCTTTTTAAGATGAACTGATCTTTTTGCCGTAGTTTTCTTCTTCTTCTTTTTCCCCCACCAGATATAAAATCCGGTAACCGGTAAACTGGCAACGATCAGCGCTGCAAAAAACAGCGCAATACGTCCGGGTAATCCCCAGGCTGCACCGGTATGAATATCATAGTTCATCCGTTTGATCTGGTCGGCCATTGTTTTTGCATCAGCATAATTACCCCATACATAAGCCCCACTTATTTCAACTGCACTGTTACGATCGAAATAACGGAAATCGGTTTTATACAATGTTCTATTTTCAGGATTTGCACGCAGTAATATCGGATCGCTCTTCTTATCAGGCAATACAAACAGCATAGCTGCATAACGTTGATGAAGATCTTTATGCACATTTGCCCATACTGTGTTCAATGCATCTGCATTACTCAGCAAAGTGGTATCGCTCACCGGTGGTTTCTTTTGCACAACAGAACGTTTAGCGCCGGTAAGTTTGTAAGTAAGATCAGCAAAACTGTCAAAGGTCCAGATAAGTCCTGTGAACACAGTGAGAAGAATGGCCCAGCTTGCATAAAAACCCAACACACGGTGCAGATCATAATTCAAACGCTTGGGAGATGCATTTAACTTAAGAACAAATCCCTGCTTTGCTGCACGTTTGTTACGTGGCCACCAGATAACAATTCCACTTACAATAATGAGAAAGAACGCAACCGTACTCCAACGTACTACTTCGTGCCCGTGCGGAATAAGCAAGGTGCGGTGCAGATCGAGTGTAACAGAAAAGAAATCTTTTTTATTGTTGCGTACTTTCAAAACACGACCATTGTAAGGATCAATAAATACTGAATAACTGTACTTCTCTTTATCACGAAACAATACTTGCACCGACTGCTCTTTGCTTCCGTAATAAATACGTTTAGCCGGTTTACCGGGCAATTGCTTTTCAGCAATTTGTTTGATGTGTGACGGAGGAAGAAAGGCTGTGTTTTGTGCTTCAACTTTCCTGTAAGACTGTGTAAGGTTCTGCAACTCCGGAGCAAAACAATAAATAGCACCGCTTAATGCAATGATAATAATGATGAGACCAACAACCAGCCCCAACCATAAGTGAATTTGTGCGATGAGTTTTTTCAATACCATTCCCTGTTTTAAAATCAATAGTCCCGGCAAGCCGGGACTATTGTATAGTGTGTTGCAAAATTAAATTTTCACATTGAGTGTAAGACGATACGATGCACCTTTTCCTTTGGTGTAGCTGTCGTTAAAAGCTCCCCATTGCGAACGGGCCGTGAAATAATTTTCGTTGAACATATTTTCTACACCCAGGTTGAGCGATGTACTTGCATTGAAGTTATAACCGATAGATGTGTTGAACAGATTATATGCTTTTACCGGTGCTTTGTAAGGATCGTATGATCCTGCACTGTTCTTTGCAAAACGGTTACGGCTCATAATGCCTGTGTATTGTACAAGCACATTCAGCTTACCGGGCAGAATTGCATAATCAACATGCCCTGCAATTTTGGGAGGCGAAATACGCTGACCGGGCAGGTATTCATCCGTTTGCCCTTTGTAATCGCCATCGTTGTTTGCATCCAGTTTGCCTTCTACATAACTATACGAAACTCCTGCCTGCAGGTTTTTCAACACCTGTACATCAGCTGCCAGTTCAAACCCATAGATGAATTCAGGAGCCCGCACAACAACAAATGCACCGTTGTTGTACACACTGTTGGCGCCCAGGCTCGAAGTGCTGATATAACCGGTTGCTTCAAAACGAATGTTTTTGATCTTGCTGGTAAAACCCGTTTCGTAACTGTTTACAATTACAGCTTCGGTATTGATCTTTGCAATATCATTTACTCTTGCAGAGCGAAGCACCAAACCAATATCCGATACACTGAACCCTTGTGAAAAGCTGACGAAAGGAGAAAAATAATCGGAAAGATTATAACGCAAGCCTGCGTTTGCCACCAGTGCTTTATATTTTAAAGTACCGCCTTTTACATCCATTGCTGGCGTAACAACACCTGTTGTTGTATTTCGGCTTGGTAATGTTGCATAATCATCCACACCGATATTTACTGTTTCGTAACGCACACCAGCTTTCAATACCAGTTTATCAAAAAAGGTAAGTTTTGTTTGAACAAATGGTGCAAGGTTAAACATATCCATCTCAGGTACCCACACACGACCATCAACCAGTGGTTGCGATGTAACATCACGTTGTGCATCTAAACCATAAGTAAAGTTTGCATCAAAGTTGTTATAAGTAAGCGGAGTGTTGAGCACCAATCGTGCACCTGTTTTCTTCGATAAAATGCGGGAGATACCACCGCCCACAAATGCTTCGGAAAAGAAAAAGATATTATCTACGCTCTGATAATACACATCAGCATCGTAGCGTGTATTGGCAACACCTGTTTCTCCACTGAATTGCACGCCCAGGTTATGATTTCCCCTTACACCTTGTGGCACACCTTTGGACTGGCCTTCGGTGGCCGATGTTTTTTTACCGGTTTTATAATCGCCGTTTACTGTAACATAATTGGTTGTTTGGCGGCTGCTGAAAAAGTTATAGCTGGCCTGCACTTTATGCTTTGGCGAAAATTCATAACCAAGTTTTGCAAAAGCGTTGTACGAATCAGTTTCGCCCAAACCATATACAGGAGGTAACACATCGCCATCAGCATCTTTATATTCGCCTGTCTGTTCATACACACCACTCAGTACATAACTCAGTTTTCCTGTATTACCATAAAACATCTGGCTTAAGCGCCCACCCATACTATTGGAATTATTTACCAGCGAACCGGTTGAACCTACAGAAGTCTGGCTGTTAAAAAGTTTACCTGTTTTAGGTGCACGGGTAAAATAATTGATCAAACCACCGGCAGCACCATTACCGTAAATAGCCGTAGCGCCTTTTACTACTTCAATACGTTCTACAACGGCAGGGTCCAATGCACGAAGATCCATAGCTCCGTTACGTAATGGTGTTGATTGTGGTACTCCGTCCACCATTATCAACAAACTACGGCCACGCAGTGTTTGCCCCGAGTTGCTGCTAAGACCAGTACTTGGAGCAAGACCCGGAACACGGTTTTCTAAGATATCGCCAGGATTGCTCGTAATGGTCAGATTCTGTTGAAGTGTTTTATAGCCTACTACTGAAACTGAAGCCGGTACTTTGTCGATGGTTTCTTTAGTACGGCCTGCGGAAACAATGATCTCTGTTAATTGTGTTTGCAGTTCTGTTACCTCAATGTTTACTTCAGTTGTTTCACCACCCGCAACAGTTACTTCTTTTTCCGTGAGCTGGTAGCCAACACCTGATATTTCGAGTTTATAAATACCTGCTTCAACCTGTTCAAAAACAAAACTTCCTTCGTTATCAGTAATGGTTGCTTTCTTCTGTCCTTTCAAACGAACAGAAGCTGAAGCAGCTGCTTTTTTGTTATTGGTTTGTACGGTTCCTTTAATTGTTCCTGTTTGTGCAAATGCAATCAGTGGAAACACAAAAAGGCAAAGGAATAAAAATCGTCTGTTCATCTTAGCTTGATTTATCTGTTTTATTTTTTCAGACCGCAAATGTCAGTCAGCTAAGATTGATAGCCATCATCTATCAGTAAAAAGCGTTTACGAAATAAGGAATTTATGCAGGTTTCAAAACAGAAAGAGGCACGCTTTGAGCGTGCCTCTTGTTATTTAGAAAAAACAGTTGCTTGTTTTCGCCTTCGTCCCAGCCAAATGAGCAGACCGGTTACGGGTAAACTGGCGGCAATCAAGCTGGCAAAAAAGGCCAGCAGCTTACCGGCAATACCCAGCACGGCGCCCACATGCATATCGTAGTTCATGCGAACGATCTTATCGGCCAGCTTTGCATCCTTGAACTTGCCATCGTAACTACCCTGCGCAGGTAAATGTTTACCACTGTATTGATCGTAATGATAAAAATCGGATTTGTAATAAGTGCCTGGCTTATGATTCACCACCACTTCAAACGGATCGGTTGATGTATGTGCGAAATAAATACCCATGCTTTCATTCGGCTGCACTTCATGCAAATGTTTTTGCCAGAGATAATCGGCCATGTTGGCAACAGTTGCAGGCTTTGTTGTATCCGAAACAGGATGTTTGTCTTCCTGTTTTGTTTCACCGCCGCTTGTAACCCAGTACACCGATTTTGCAAACCACTGAAAGCCGAATACCAAACCTGTAATGGCCAAAAAGATGGCCACCCATGTCATGTAAAAACCAAGCACATTATGCAGATCATAATTCTTACGTTTCCATTTTGCACTCCACTTAACACTGAAGCGTTGTTTGCGTGCAGCTTTGTTGCGTGGCCACCAAAGAATTAATCCGGTGATCATCATTACTAAAAAAATAAGTGTTGCGCTTGCTGCAATTGGCTGACCGATTTCATGTGGCAACCATAAGTAAAAATGACCATCGAGTACAATCCGAAAGAAGTCTTTGGTCATGTTTTTATGCTTCAGTACTTCACCGTTGTAGGGATTGATGAACACGATCTCATAATGTGTTTCATCATAGTACATCACTGATGCGGCTTTATTCTTTCCCGGGTATTCAACACCTAACGCAAGTTTAGAAGCAAGATGTTTTTCTGCGATTGTTTTTAATGCAGATGGCGGCAGAAAAGGTTTGTCTTCCGCTTTTACAAAACGGAATTTCTCTGTTGCATTTCGTATCTCCACTTCAAATGCAAGAATGCAACCGGTGATGCCTAGTATTAAAACCACCAGCCCGGACGCTAGTCCGAGCCAGAGGTGAATTTTTCCAATGAGTTTTTTAAACGTCATACTCAATGCAATTAAAAGCGATAGTTAATGCTGAAACGTGCATTGGTACCGGGTTCTGCCTGCCAGTAAAAATAATCGGCATAAGGACCACCCGAATAGAGATACTTATTGAGAAGATTATTGACAAACAAGTTGAACCCGATCTTGTCTTTTTGATATGAAATACCGCCATCTAAACGGAAGTAATCAGGTAAACTTTTATCGCTGCCATCAAACACATACCAGGAAGAACGTTGCACCTGCCATTGGTAACCGAGTGATACACCGAAACCGGCCAATGCTCCATTCTGTACTTTATAATTGATCCAGCTGTTTTGAATATGCTTGCTTGATCCGGGCACCTGCACACCTACATTTTTAGGATCGCTGTCTTTTGTCACTTTCGCTTCGGTAAAGGCATAGTTTACCAAAATGTCAAGTCCACTCACCACTTCGCCACGAATATCTACTTCAACACCTTTTGTTTGCTGCTGACCTGATTGACGGTTATAAAAACCACCGGTAGGATTCGGATGATCCAGATCGGCAGTTAATACATTATTACGTGTGATCTGGTAAGCAGATACCGATGTATTCCATTTACCTTTTAACCAGTCACGCTTAATCCCCAATTCCAGATTTGTACCTGTAAGCGGATCAAATGCTTTGCCTTGCCAATCGGCACCAAAGTTTTCAAGGAAAGATTGATCGTTTACAAAATACACGGCTGTGTTGCGATCAATTGAATAACTCAACCCAACACGTGGTGTGAATTTGCTGCTTTTAAAATCACCGCTGTACACATTACCGGTGTTGAGTGTGGTATATCTACCGGCCAGTGTTAAACGAAGTTTGTTTTCGAAGAAACCAATTTCATCCTGCGCATAAAATGCACTGTAGCCATTATAATAACGCACACCACGCTGACGAATATCTTTTGAACGATCAAACGTTGGGATAATGGAAGTACCATATTGCGGATTGTAAATATTAAAATCAGCGGTACCAACAACTCCACCTTGGTTCCAGTCGTGGAAGTATTCTTTATTACTCATGTCCACACCTGCCAGTATTTTGTGCGATACTTTGCCGGTTGCCACTTCACCACTCACATACATCTGTCCCATTTTGCTGATGCCGAGAATATCCCAGATGCTCATACCACGTTGCATTAAGCTGTCGTTGCTTGCATCAAAACCCCATGGCCAGAGCGAAGCACCTACCTGTGTGTAATTGAAATATGCAGCCTGTGCAGTAAACTTCCAGTCGTCGTTAAATTTATGATCGAAGATGAGCAACGCATTGCGGTCGTTCATTTTTGTAGAAGGCATGTTTACTTCTGCAGTGGTGTAAGTGCGAGGCAGATCAGCATACTTTCTTTTGGAGAAAGCATAGTTGGAGCCGATCACATTTACTTCGGAGAACTGGTGCGTATATTCTAATGTAACCGATGTTTTTTCATCAATTAAATATTTCAACACCGGCACAACAGTATAACGGTTGTTAAAATCGTACGGACGATGAGAACCTTTCAATTGTCCCATTACATTTATGCGGTACAACAGCTTTCCATCTTTTGATAATTTACCATCAAGGTCAGCGGTAGCACGGTAAAAATCAAAACTACCAACCGATACACTTACTTCGCCTTTGTTACGGCCGCTAGGCTTTTTGGTTACGACGTTATAAAAACCACTTGGGTCGCCATTCGCCAACATAAAACCTGCTGGTCCTTTTACAAATTCAATACGCTCCACCATGCTCATATCTTCTGTTAATGGTCCCCATGTTGTAGATACATTCATACCATTACGGAATGCTGCTACATTGCTGCCACGCATGGTGATGCGTGCATAGTTATCCCAATGCTCAACACGTGTTGCACCACTAACGTTACGTGTAACGCCTTCCAGCATATCAAAGATCTGCTGGTTATTAATAAGGCGTGCTGTAACTACCTGTATGTTTTGTGGTATTTCAAGAATAGGCGTATTTAAACGCAACGATCCTGATACACGGTTTGTTTTAAAACTGTTTTTGTTGGCAACAACAACAACTTCATTCAGTTCTTTATCTGATAAGCTGAGTTGCACATCAACCGTAGCTGTTTTACCAGGTTCAACGGTTACATCCTGTTCGGTATCTTTATAACCAACAAGACTGATAACAAGTGTATAACTGCCGGGCTGCATGTTCTTTAATTCAAACACACCTTCATTATCGGCCACAGCATTTTTTACAGAGTTCTTTACTAATACGGTTACACCTTCACCGGGTTTGTTATCGGCAGTGGTGATTTTTCCTTTAATAATACCTGTTGCAGTTTGTGCAAACGAAAAACACAGAGTACTGCACAACAGGATAAGTAAGCAGATTTGTTTCATCTTTTTGAATCATTGATTGGGTTCGATGGCATGCATACAGAAGAAAATACGTTGCTTCTGCAAGTTGTTAACTGCTCAACAGTTACTGTTAAGCGGATGCAAAAATATTTGTGCAGAAATGATGAGTGCTCCCGAATCGGGAAATTGGTTTACGCAAATGGGAAACTTCAATTTACATGCATACCCTTGTTGCAGTTACATCATAACAAATACGTTTTATGATTTTCGTTATGTCGAAAGTTTACTTGTCGGTTTTTTTGTACTTTTAAATCAGCAACCAAAACTTTTATGTACCTTTTACCTGTAGCAACAACGGTTTTGTCGTTTGTTTTTTTTGCAATCCTCCTGAAGGATTTTCTACGTCGTTCCCATACATCTTATATGTTGTGGTTTGCTTTAGGCATGGCTGCATACGGAGCAGGGGCTTTTGCAGAAAGCATCCATTCCTTATCAGGATTTAATGCATTTAACTTCAAGCTTTGGTATATAAGCGGTGCATTGGTAGGCGGCTGGGCACTGGTTACGGGTTTACTCTATCTTATACTTCGTAAAAAAACTGCCGATATACTAATGCTTATTGGCGCAGCATATATTCTTGTTGCCGCAGTATATGTTTTGCTTTCTCCTGTTTCTGTTATTCCTGATGGTAACCGTTTAAACGGATCTGCGTTTGAATGGGAGTTCATCCGGCCAATGACAAGAGTTGTTCATTTATACAGTTTTGTTTTACTTACCGGAGCTGCATTTTTTTCTGCGTTTCAATACAGCAAGTCAACCAGATTCAGAACAAGGTTTTTCGGTATTCTTATTATTACAATTGGAGGTCTGCTGCCCGGTTTTGGAAAATCGCACAGCAATATGGACATCAGTATAATATTCTACTTTACAGAGCTTGTGGGACTTCTGTTAATTTTTACCGGTTCTCTTGTACTTAAAAACGATAATGAAGCTGTTGTAAAAAGCTTTCATGCAAACATCAACTCCTGAAAAGTTTTAGCGGAATAACAACTCACAAGGTTTTAACCCGGTGTGTTTTTTAAATGCGGTGGAAAAATGAGAGATGGAAGAATAGCCAAGCATTGCACTTACTTCTGTTACACTTAATCCTTTCTCGTACAACAAATATTTTGCATGCTCCATCCGTTGTGTTTGATAGAATTCGAAAATGGTGGTACCAAACATTTCTTTAAACCCTTTCTTTAAATAACATTCATTGGTACCTACTTTACGACTCAACTCTTTAATGGTAATAGGTTCGCCAATGCGTTGCAGCAGCACTTCACGTGCCTGCAAAATAGTTTCCTGTGCTGTATCGGTTGCAAGAAAACGGCAAACAAAACTTTCTTCAGCTTTCTGATCGGTTAAACACTCCAGCCCATAAAGCAACAGGCTCTGCAGCTGACTGTTTACATAAATATTTTCAAGTGCATTGCTGTAGTTGTGCTGCAAAAGATTATCGAGTACTGTTCTGATTTTGCTGCAAAGAGTAACCGTAGTAGAAAACGATTGTTTTTCTTTAAACGCCAGTACACGATCGCTTTTGGTAACAATGGTTCTGCCTTTTACAAAGGGTGTAAGATAAGCAGGAGAAAAGCGGAACAGAAACACATCAATTGTTGGGTTTGCTTCGCAATCGGCCGATGTTTTTTTACAAACACCGTTTGCACAGGTTTTGCTGTTACAATACTTATTGCCGTTTACACAAAAGCGTAATTCAATATTACGTTCTTTGGTGTGCTTGGTTTCGTAATTGTACAGCAGTACGGCCGTGTCTTCGGGAGTAACATGCGGTTGCAGTTTATACCGGTAAATACCATACTGCACAGAGCCCGGAATCTGTTTTTCCTGCTCATACACCAAATCCAGCTCATGGGTTAAAACCGGATTTCGGTTGGCGAGTGTAAGTATGTCATTTACCTGCTGCATGGGCCAGCAAAGATAACTACTTACACTTGCTGTAAAGAGCTGTTGATTGACAGAGTTTTGTCATGTTTTAAACTACTTACGCAAATGCAGGCTTGCGCTTTCGCTCGTATATCAAAAACAGCGCTCAAAAATGGCTGCGAAATGTGGAATTTGTGGGTGAAAAACAATCGTTTATTTCACCTCAACCCATGCCTTTTCCGTACATTTGTCCGAATCTATTTTCACCACTCCCAATCAGATTTTTGAGAAGCAATATATGAGTACAGAGTTACAGGAAACAGCCCTCGACGCAGCAGCACAAAGCGCAGGTTATGGCGCCGACAGTATCCAGGTTTTAGAAGGTTTAGAAGCGGTTCGTAAACGTCCCGCCATGTATATCGGCGATATCAGCGAAAAAGGTTTACATCACCTCGTATATGAAGTGGTAGATAACTCGATCGATGAAGCGCTTGCAGGTTATTGCAAAAACATTACCGTTAACATTCACGAAGATAACAGCATTAGTGTGCAGGACGATGGCCGTGGTATCCCCACCGCTATGCATACAAAAGAAAAGCGTTCAGCACTTGAAGTTGTAATGACCGTGTTGCACGCCGGCGGTAAGTTCGATAAAGGTTCGTATAAAGTATCGGGCGGTTTGCATGGTGTGGGTGTAAGTTGCGTAAACGCTCTTTCTACCAAGTTGCATGTAACAGTACAGCGTGAAGGAAAAATGTTTGAACAGGAATACAGAATTGGGATTCCGCAATATGCTGTTCGTGAAATTGGTACGAGTGATGCAACAGGTACACGTGTTCATTTCTGGCCCGATGGCAGCATATTCACTGTCACACTTTACAAAAAAGAAATTCTTGAAGCACGTTTGCGTGAACTTGCTTTTTTGAATAAAGGCATCCGCATTACATTAAACGATCTGCGTGAGCTCGATGAAGCAGGTGCTACTTATACCAATACATTTTACAGCGAAGGTGGTATTGTGGAGTTTGTTGAAATGATCGACCGTAATGGTAAGCGTGATCCGTTGTTACCATCGGTTGTTTATATGGAAGGTCGTGATGAGCAAAGCAATGTTGCAGTTGAAGTGGCCATGATCTATAACAATTCCTACAACGAACATATTTTTTCGTACGTAAACAACATCAATACGATTGAAGGCGGTACGCATGTAACGGGTTTCCGCCGTGCCATCACACGTATCTTCACTGCTTATGGTAAACGTGAAGGTTTGTTTGAAAAAGCAAAAGTGGATGTGGAAGGTGATGATTTCCGTGAAGGTTTGAGCGCCATCGTTTCGGTAAAAGTTCCCGAACCACAATTCGAAGGACAAACAAAAACCAAGCTTGGTAACAGTGAAGTAGCCGGCATTGTTGAAAGTACTGTTGGCCGTACGCTCGAAGCATATCTCGAAGAAAATCCGAAAGACGCTAAGAACATTGTTCAAAAAATTATTCTTGCAGCGCAGGCACGTGCTGCTGCACGCAAAGCCCGTGAGTTGGTACAACGTAAAACCGTATTAACTGGCGGTGGCTTACCGGGTAAACTGGCCGACTGTTCTGATCGTGATCCTGAACGTTGCGAATTATACCTTGTGGAAGGTGATTCGGCAGGAGGTACAGCCAAACAAGGTCGTGACCGTAGCTTCCAGGCCATTCTTCCTTTGCGTGGTAAGATTCTGAACGTGGAAAAAGCAATGGAGCATAAGATCTACGATAACGAAGAGATCCGTAATATGTTTACTGCTCTTGGTGTAAAGATGGGCACCCCTGAAGATCCAAAAGCACTCGACATCAGCAAGCTCCGTTATCATAAGATCATTATCATGACGGATGCCGATGTGGATGGTAGCCACATTGCAACGTTGATTCTTACCTTCTTCTTCCGATATATGACCACGCTTGTAGAGCAGGGTTATCTCTACTTAGCACAACCACCACTTTACCAGGTAAAGAAAGGTAAAGAAATGGCTTATGCATGGAACGAAGAGCAACGCAAAGAATATGTGGCGAAGTTTGGTGGCGGTAAAGATGAGAGTGTTGGTGTACAGCGTTACAAAGGTTTGGGTGAAATGAATGCCGATCAGCTTTGGGAAACAACCATGAATCCTGCAACAAGAGCACTGAAAATGGTAACTATTGAAAGTGCTGCAGAAGCAGATCGTGTGTTTAGTATGTTGATGGGTGATGAAGTAGCACCACGCCGTGAGTTTATTGAAACCCACGCCAAGTATGCAAACATTGATGTGTAATTAAGAACAAAGCATATACAGAAAGCGACTTGTAAAGTCGCTTTTTTTGTTGAAAACCACTTGGTTACAGCTGTGGAAAGCATTTTACCGGCTTTTTGCCTAAAAGCCGTACTTTAGCCCGCACGGCAAAGCCGAAAGACAACTAATTTACTAATACCATAAACATTTAAACTATGCAATTAACAGCGTATAATGTAAAAACGAAAGAGAAGAATGTTCCAATTCTGGATGCAGTGATCACACGTACAGCTAAGGGCGGATATATGGCTCAAGGCAACGACGGTAAAGGGAACAAATTAACTTCTTTGCTGAGCGAAGCAAAAGCATTGGCTGCCATTGAAGCAGGTACTGCTAAGAAAGGTTGGGATTAATTAATTTCTACCATAAAGTAAAAGTCCTGTACAATGTGTACAGGACTTTTTTATTGCTTTTGCTTTCTTATAACGGGAACCGTCTTGCAATAGCTCTTGTTACATTTTGTATGGATTGCTGGAACGGATAATTCCAGTCGGTTTGGTTGGTAAAGCGAGTGCTCCAAACCGTATATCCTTCTTTAATTAAAGCACTGCTCACAAACATATCGCTGGTGCGTGCTGCACCCGTAGGTACACCAATGCCGGGTATTGTTCTGTTTAAAATACCACCAACAATATCCACGCCCAATGCTACTTCATCGCTGAGAATATGATTTTGCGTAACCTTAGTTGAAACTACCGCATCAACACCTAATATTTTCGACAGCTCCATCGGATCCATTTGCCAAACAGCAGAATCACTAAGCCCTTTTTCTTCCAACAGCTTTTTTGTTCGCTCCGAACTTTGAAACTGTACTTGTGAGTAACGACGCAAGCGGGTATCTACATACTGCACCAGGTCGATGTATAAAGCACGATTAAGAAATGCGTTGTTTTTGGCAATCATTTCCTTTACCTGTTCTGCTGTAAGCTTTTTGGGAATATTACCTGTTACTTCCAGTTGTGCCGGTAAGATAGCAATAGTGCGGATGTTGTACTGCTGTACACGTTCCATCATTTTTTTTCTGGCGCAGGAAGAAATAACTAAAGAAAGAGAGAGTAAGAGTAGAATATGCTTCATAAGCTTCGGTTTTAATGAACAACAACATGTCATAGGAAAAGGATCAATTGCAGTACCAAAAATAGAAAAGGCTTTCATATTGAAAGCCTTTATCAATGAATTAACTTAAAAAAAGTAAAATTACTTGATGAAGCGGATGGTAAACGGATACCTGTACAATACATCATCTGCCGCTTTTACTGCAGCAAGAATATAAAGAATGAGAGAACCGATACCGATAGCAATCAACAGAAAAATACCAATTATTAAAAAGATCAGCGGTATGCAGATGATGCAATAGATAAACACACTGATTCCGAAATTCAAAGCTTCTTTTGCATGTTCACCAACATAACGTGAGTCGTTCTTTTTTACAAGATAAATAATGAGTGGGGCAATAATTGAAAAGAAAATCGATAAGACATGTGTTAGGATCGCTATAGAGCGTTCATCGCCGCTAACATTGGCATACCGTACTTCTCTTAAATCTGCAAAGTTTTGTTCCATTGATTAAAAGGTTTAATGTTTAAAGTATTCGGTTAAAGAAGGAAGAACAGCAACTTTGTCTCCTTAAAAATAAGACTAAATTTTGTACTGCCCATAAAAAAGAACCCCGTGCAACAAGTGCACAGGGTTTAAACCTCTCATCTAAAAACAATCTTACTGCATTCCCTGCATGGCTCCTTGCGAGCCTTCAGATTCTGCTTTCATATTTTTACGCTTGAAGAGCGACATATCCATTTGGCCAAACTTGTATGCAAAGTTGATACGGAACATCGGCACATCGTTTAAACGATAACTGTTCTGTATGTAGAACGAACTTGCTGAATACTGATCCATCTTTCTTGTTCTGAAAATATCATTCACATTAAATGTTACAGTTGCTGCTTTGTTCTTTAAGAAACTTTTGGAGATAGCGGCATCAATACCCCAGTTGGCTTTAATATATCCTTGCGCTGCACTTTGCGCACCACCCATTGGCGGACCTCCCATACCACTGTTCTGGTTCACCGGCAAATTGGTTTTTGATTGATACGTACCCGATAACTGAATTTTAAAATCGGCAGGCAGTTTAAAGTTATTGTTCACTTTTGCAAACCAGCTCCACATTGCAGCCTGCGATGTGCCTGTAATATTATCTGTATTGATCTTTGAATTATAAATGTTGAGATTCGAATTCAGATCCCACCACTTTGTCAATACATTTTGTGATGTAAACTCAACACCATACGATTGACTTGACTGTGCATTCTGATACGTACTGATCGGACGTTTTTCGCCTGATGCCAGTGTAACTGTATCAAGGAAGCGTGTGATTAAGTTGGTTGTGTATTTATAATACGCCGACACTAAAACTGTATTGCCTCCTTTAAATGTTTTTGAATACGATACTTCAGCCGAGTTGGTAAACTCAGGTTTCAACGCTGCATTACCTCTTGTCCAGTTCAACTGATCTGTTGAATCAATAAACGGAATCACCTGCATAAAGAACGGACGGTTTACACGACGTGTTACACTAAACTGCAACTCCTGCTTATCGCTCAGCTTCTGACTTAAGAACAATGATGGAAATAAGCTCAACGGATATTTATTGCTGAAGCTTTGTTTTGTATCTGTCAACTCTCCGGTATAATCAGAGCTTTCTGCACGCAAACCAACTTTGTACCCAAAATTATTATGCTGATTTCCTACTGAAATATATGCTGCATATACATTGTCTTTGTTTTTATAATTGCTTGTTGCGTTCGGCACCAACACATATTCATTTGTTGAATTATTGAACATGTAGTTCGATTGATTATTCGTCATGGTGCGCAACTGCACTCTTGCACCTGTTTCAATTTTACCGGCTTTGCTGAATGGTTTTACATAATCGGCCTGGATGGTAACAAAGTTGTTTGTGCCACTGCCCAATATCTGCTGCAATACTTCTCCTGTTTTTGCACCGCCTTCATAGGTATAGATGCCGGTGTTGTAATTAAGGTTGTTACTATTGCGGCCATTGAAAATGTTGAAGTCGGCTGTTAACTCCTCTCCTTCTTTTGGAAATAAATATTTAAACCCACCTTGTATGCCGGTTGCGTTGAACTCTCTTTTTGTTGCTGTTGTACGGTTGCTGAAACTGATGTACGAAGCATTGTTATAACTGCTGTCCGTTTTCAAAACAGCATCAGGACTAAACTCACCATGCACTCTTACAGCAGACAATGAAAGCGTTAAACGGTTAGTGGCAAAATAATCTACACCTGCACGGCCAAACAGAAAACCACCATTCATAATTGTACTACCTGTTTGATTTACCAATACATTCGGCGTTGTAAGCAAACTTGTAATATCTGTTGAACTTGTGTTACGGTTTTTCATCTGGTTACCAAAACCGCTCAATGAAAGATTAAATTTATTCTGACGGAGATTTAAACTTGCGCCGCCATTGATCGCACCACGTTTATCAATACCCACATTTACGTTACCGTTGTAACCGTTCTTTTTATTTTTCTTCAATACAATATTTAATATACCCGCATTGCCACCCGATGCATCATATTTTGCAGATGGGTTTGTAATGATCTCTACGCTTTCAATGGCATCTGCAGGAATCTGATCAAGTGATAAAGTTGTTGGGCGACCATCAATATAAATTTGTGGTGATGCATTACGCATAGTTACATTTCCATCAATATCAACATTCACCGAAGGAACGTTCTTCATAATATCAACTGCAGTACCTCCTGCACTCACAATATTTTGATCAACACTGAATACCTTTTTATCAATATCCATTTTCAATCTTCCCTTTGTTGCTGTTACAACAACTTCCGATAATTCTTTTACCGATTTTACCAGGCTCAGCTTACCTAAATCTTTTTCAAATGCAGAAGCCATTGCACTCATATCGGGCATTTGTCCGTTAGCAGGTTTTTGCTGTGCAGCACCCGCAGGCATTTTCGGTTGAAACGTTACTGTTTGTGTATATGCTTCAAATCCTGTAGCCGATACGGTTAATTTCAATGGGCCCATGATCGGCAAGGCTTCAATATTAAAATCGCCATTGGCTGCACTGATGGTTCCTTTCAACAATACATCCTTTCTTTTCTTCGTTGCACTGTCGTATTTATTTTGCAATACAACAATCGAAGCGCCTTCAATTGACTTTCCTGTACTATCAATCAATTTTCCATAAATGCGACCAATACTTGGAGGTGCCTGGTTAGGAGCAGCACCGGGCATTTGCGCCTTTGCTATTTGAAAAGTGACGATTGCCACAAGTGCCAGAATAAACTTTTTCATTTGAGATAATTTATAATGTAAAAGTAGACCGGCGAGAAGGGCTGATTAGGGCAAATGAGACGAGAAGGGAAAATGATGCGACGAAAAGAGCGATATCTGTAAGTTAACGTCACCTCGACGTAAGGAGAGGTCTCATAAATTTTAAACTGTCCGAAAAAAAAGGGATTTCTCTCCCGCTACGGGCGGGATCGAAATGACGAAAAGGCACTTGTAAGCTTCGGACTGGCTATTCAGCACGACCGATAACTGCAAAGAGCTTCTCCCTGAAATTATCACTGATGGGCAATTCCATATCCTGGATAAACACACTGCTTTTACGAATAGAAGTAATGGCCGCAACAGCCACGATGAAAGACTTGTGAATACGCACAAACTGCTGTGCAGGCAATTGCTCTTCCACCGATTTTAAACTCATGCGGGTGATAACCGGTTTGGTTGAGCTTTTGAGATGAATCTTAATATAATCTTTCAGGCTTTCGATCCAGGTAATGTCAGCCTTTTCAATTTTGTGCAGACTGTATTCTACGTTCACAAAAAAATAAGACTGTTGAGTAGATTCCTGTTTTGGTTTTTGTTTGAGCTGATGCAGTTCGTTGGCTTTATTGCATGCCTGTATAAAACGATTCAACTCGACCGGCTTCAACAGATAATCAACCACATTCAGGTTGTAACCTTCCAGTGCATATTTTTCGTATGCGGTAATAAGAATGAACATGCATTGTTGCGGACTGCTTTGAATAAACTGCAGACCATTCAACCCCGGCATTTGTATATCAATAAAAACAAGATCAACCTGTTCCTGCTGCATAATGCGTAACGCTTCCAGCGGATTGTTGCAGGCCGCTACCAATTGCAGAAAAGGAACTTTGCTGATGTTATCTGCCAGCAGTTCAAGTGCCAGTTCTTCATCATCTATTGCAATACAACGAAGCATTAATGCAGTTTTAATTGAAGTGAAACAGTAAACCAACCATCCCGTTTATCAATCATCAACGAATGATTTTGATGATACAATAAATTTAAACGTCTTTTTACATTCGCCAAACCAATGCCCGATGTTTTGTCTTTCGGTTCATTTTCGCTCGCAGCACTGAATTTATTCCGCACAGAAAAATACAATTGATCTTTTTCTACTTTCAGGTTGACATCGATCTGTGCATCTTCGATCATACCAACACCATGCTTAAATGCATTTTCCACAAATGGGATCAGCAACATTGGTTCAATGGTATAAGCAATGGCTGTTTGCTGCAGTTCGGTATTGATCTGTACATTCTTGCCAAAACGTAAACGTTGCAGATCAATATAACTTTGCAGGTAATCAACTTCCTTATCAAGCAATACTTTGTCTTCATCTGTTTCGTATAACATATAACGTAAGAGTGAAGAAAGTTTGATCAGTGAAGGTTCCAGTATATCCGATTTCTTTCTTGCCAGTGCCACCATGTTGTTTAAGATATTGAACATGAAGTGTGGACTTACCTGCGAACGTAAAAATGAAAGTTCAGTCTTCAGGTTCTCATTCTGTCGTTGCTGCTTTTCACTGTCTTCTGTAATCCTGTCACGAATAGTACGGAAAGCGGTGCTTGCCAATGTGATGAAAATAAACACAGGAAGATTAAACACTAAAAAGTTACGCAACCTGTATTCATATCCCTGCATTAACAAAGCGAACATAAACCTGTCGGCCAGCCATATAAAAAGAAGCGATGCCAGCAATGCAAGTATGTAACGTTTATATTTTCTTGTATAAAACAATACCGGTATCAAAAAATACGCATTGAAATAAAAGAGCGAGATCCAGAGAAAGTTTTTAATAAAATGCAGGTAATACATGCCATCAGGCTTCTCGTCTGTGTGTGCCCTGCTATCAGATACAGGTCTTAGTAAAAAAGGAAGCGCAAGGAATAATGCCCAGAATAAAACATGCATTCCAAAAACAACCGATTTGCGTGTATACCATTTGCCGCTCATGCATACAAAGTACTTATTTATTCAGTTGAAAGTTTTCTGTTTTGCGACGAAAGGGGAAAATCTGTCGATGAGAAGGCTTAAGCAGAAACCGGTTTTTCCACAACCGCAGCATGCATACGGGTTAACAGGCGCAGCAATGCTTCCATACTATCCATATCTCTTACAACCAACAGGAAGAGTTTGCCGGTTTGTTTCAGTTGCGCTTTGTTGAGTGAGGTTTGCACAAACTGCATGATGCCCTGGAACACCGGTGATTCAAAATAAGGCGAATCGGGATTGTTAATGAAGTAACAACGGAGTATTTGTTCCTTCAAGGTCATTTTTTCAAAACCAAGTTCAACCGCCAGCTTACGGCAACGCACAGTGGTAAACAGATCTTCCACCTGTGGAGGTATGGGACCAAAACGATCGATAAGTTCTGTATGGAATGCAACAAGATCTTCTTCTGTTTCACAGTTGTCGAGTCTTGTATACAAACTCAAACGTTCAGCAATACTTTCAACATACGCATCGGGAATCAATATTTCAAGATCAGTATCGATCACACAATCTTTCACATAGTTTTCCTGCTCCTGAATTTCTTCTTTAAACAGTTCACGGAACTTGGTACGTTTCAATTCACGAATGGCTTCATCCAATACTTTCTGATACATTTCAAAACCGATCTCGGCCATAAAACCACTTTGCTCACCGCCAAGCATATTACCTGCACCACGAATATCCAGATCACGCATGGCTATCTGGAAACCGCTTCCCAATTCGCTGTGTTGTTCCAATGTTTGCAAACGCTTACGACTATCGTTCGGTAATGTACTCATGGGTGGCGCCAGCAAATAACAGAATGCTTTTTTGTTGCTGCGGCCTACACGTCCACGCAACTGGTGCAGATCGCTTAAACCAAACTGATGGGCATTGTTGATCATGATGGTGTTTACATTCGGAATGTCCACACCACTTTCTACAATGTTTGTACAAACAAGTACATCGTATTTCTTATCGATAAAATCGAAGATGCGTTCTTCCAGTTCATGACCTTCCATTTGTCCGTGTGCAAAACCAATGCTGAGGTCGGGACACAAACGTTGAATGATAGCAGCCATCTCCGCTAACCCAGCAATACGATTATGAATAAAGAAGACTTGCCCGCCACGTTCTGTTTCGAAATAAACTGCATCACGAATAAAATCTTCCTGGAACACCTGCACTTCCGTTTGTATCGGCTGACGGTTAGGCGGTGGCGTGTTCATAATGCTGAGATCTCTTGCACCCATCAAACTGAATTGCAACGTACGTGGAATAGGTGTAGCCGTTAGTGTGAGCGAATCTACATTCGTCTTGAGTGTTTTAATTTTTTCTTTATGCCCTACACCAAACTTCTGTTCTTCATCCACTACCAGTAAACCAAGATTCTTAAAGTGTACATCTTTTGCCAGCAAGGCATGTGTACCAACGATGATGTCAACTTTGCCTTCCTCTAACTGCTTGTAGGTTTCTTTCTTCTCTTTGGTTGATTTGAAACGGTTCACATAATCAACTGTGACAGGAAAATCTTTAAGTCGATCTTTAAATGTTTTGTAGTGTTGATAAGCAAGAATGGTTGTTGGCACCATGATGGCAGCCTGCTTTCCATCGCACACAGTTTTGAACGCTGCACGGATTGCAATTTCTGTTTTACCAAAACCAACATCACCACACACCAAACGATCCATTGGTGATGGCGATTCCATATCTTTCTTTACGTCAGCCGTTGCTTTGCTCTGATCAGGCGTGTCTTCATACATGAACGAAGCTTCCAGTTCCGTTTGCAAATAACTGTCGGGAGTATGTGCAAAACCTTCCTGTGCTTTTCGCTGTGCATACAGTTGAATCAAATCGAAAGCGATCTCTTTTACTTTCGTTTTTGTTTTTTCCTTCAGTCGCTGCCATGCATCGCTGCCGAGTTTGTTGATCTTGGGAACACTACCTTCCTTACCGGTGTATTTCGAAATTTTGTGGAGTGAGTTGATGTTCACATACAAAATATCACTGTCTTTATAGATCAGCCGCACAGCTTCCTGCATTACACCATTCACTTCTATCTTCTGCAAACCACTATATGTACCCACACCATGATCGATATGCGTTACATAATCGCCGGGCTGCAATTCTTTTAATGCACGAATGGTTAATGCCTTGCTCTTGTTATACGCCTGCTTGACTTTGTACTTATGATAACGCTGAAAAATTTCATGATCGGTATAGCAAACGATCTTCAGGCCTTCATCAATAAACCCTTCATGAATTGCCAATGCAATTGGAGTGAAGGGTATTTCTGCTTTCAGATCAGCAAAGATGCTGTGCAGCCTTTCGAGTTGTTTAGGATTTTCGGCGAAGATGAATAACTCGAATTTCTTTGTACTCCAACTCTTCAAATCACTTATCAGTAATTCAAAGCGACGATTAAATGCAGGTTGTAATTTGGTATGATATTCCAACACGAACCTGTTCTGTTCTTCAACAGTGTTTAACAAGTGCGGTTCATAACCAAACTCAATTGTATGATATTGCTGTACTTGTTTTTCAACGATTGCAGCAGTGATAAAATCTTGTTCGTTCAGATCAATTTTTTCCAGTCGATCATCTTCATCATGATCCTGTTTCGATGCAGGTAATTTCAGGAACTGCTCCAGATCTTCTTCCATAGTGAGTAGTCGCTCCTTCACCACATCAAAATCTTTCACCCACACAACGGTGTTTTCCGGAAGGAAATCAAACAACGAAACCTTCTCTCCACTTTCAAATTGCGTTTCCACATTGGGAATGATGCTTACCTGCACCAATCTCCGTTCGCTCAACTGTGTTTCGGGATCAAAGATGCGGATGCTGTCCACATCGTTGCCAAACAACTCAATACGATATGGTTTCTCATTACCGAATGAATAAATATCGAGGATACCACCACGTACGGCAAACTGCCCGGGCTGGTACACAAAATCAGTTCTTGTAAAACCAAGATCAACCAAAAAGCCCATCATGTTGTCAACGTCAAGCGTGTCGTTGGTTTTGATGAGCAGCATATTGCCTTGCAGTTTTTTGGGCAACACAACTTTTTCAAACAACGCATCGGGATAAGTGACCATTGCTCCAACACGTTGGCCTGTGGGCATGGAAAACTTCGTCAACGCTTCCGTACGCAACATTACATGCGATGAGTTGAGCAGCCGGAAATTCTTGGGATGTTTGAACGATGACGGGAAATAAAACAGGTTGAGTTCGTTGGTAATACTCTCCAGCGAATTGTGGAAGTAAGCCGCCTCTTCCGCATCGTTTACAATAAACAGGTGGTTGTAATTTTCCTGAGATGGATGATTAAACACCGAAGCTGCTACAAACTGCGAAGCACTTCCCAGCAGGTTTTTGAGATAGATGCGTTGCGTTTGGGCAAAAGAAAGCCTGTCCGCCAGTTGAAAAAGGCGGGGGTCATCACTAAACTTTTGCTGCAACAACTCAAAATTCACAGGCGGCAAAGATACAAAGGCGGCCTTTATCTTCCATAAGAACTAATCGCTCAAAAGCTTTCGTTTTATGGTTATATTACCTATTTTTGAGTTAATCCAAATTCTGAAAACCTGTTCCATGAAATACGCATATCCGCCTTTCCTTCTTTTACGTAGATTATTTCAAAAAACAACTTTGGGGACTTTATATTCTGGTTGCAGGATCTTAATTGTGTTTCTGTTGTTCTCCAGCCTTTCCTTTTCGCTTTATGCGCAAAAAAGCATAACAACCATCCGGTTAAAAACCGGCGACTTAACAGTTAGGGAAAACATGACTGTTGAAAGCATTAATAACGAATTTCGTAAAGGCAGAATGGGCGAGTGGAGTTATTCTTTACTTGCATTTGAAAAACCAACTACCAACGCCCAACAACTATTGCTTAAAGAAATTGGAGTTGAATTACTTACCTATTTACCTGATAATGTTTACCAGGTACGTATGAAAAAACTGCCGTTGTTTTCTCAATTGTACAATGCCGGTGTAAGAGCTTTTGTACAAATGCCAGCTGAAGCAAAACTGGGAAATGAATTGATCGTTTATTTATCCGACAACAAACAGGAGGTTTCTACTTTACTTAATCTACAACTTGTACAAGGCGTTAAATGGACTGATGTAAAAAGCAAACTGGAAGGCTTAGGGGTTCAGCTTACAAAAAGCGACTTCCTTAACCAAGGGTTGGCACAGGTTTCAATTTCATCAACTATTATTAAAGCTGTGAGTGAACTTCCGTTTGTAGCATATATTAATCTTTCTTTTTTAAAAGTGCAACCATTAAACGGAAGGGAGAGGCAAATGTTTGGACTGACCAATCTTACCGGCAGTCAAACTTCCGGAAGAAAACTATCCGGCTCTGGTGTATTTGTCGGCGTTGGAGATGATGCAAATCCCAGCCATCTTGACAATGACGACAATCTCATTAATCGTAACCCCGTGTTTATTTCGTATAACCACGGACGGCTTGTAACAGGTTCTGTTATTGGCAAAGGATTAATTGTTGAACGTTACGGAGGAGCTGCTCCTAAGGCAGTTGTAATTGCTGATTTCTATGATAATATTCTTATTAAGTCGGGACTATATTTTGCTGATTATAAGATGACAGTTACCAACAACTCGTATTATAATGGTTTGGCGAATTGTCCAGGTAACAGCGAGTACAACGAACTGAGTTTGTATGCCGACCTGCAAATGCGTAACAATCCTTTTCTGCAACATATATTCGCCTGTGGCAACGATGGCGGTAAAACCTGTTCTCCTTATCCTGCTTCTTTTGCAACAATCAAAAGTGGGTACCAGGTAGCGAAGAATGTTTTAGATGTTGGCGATTACTCCATTGACAGCGATACACTAAATGTAAGTTCAAGTCGTGGACCCGTAAAAGACGGACGTATTAAGCCTGAAATTGTAGCCAGTGGATATAATGTTGTTTCCACTTCATCGAATAATGGATATGCTGGCGGTTATGGTACCAGCCACTCAGCTCCTTTTGTTACAGGTGTTTGGGCTTTGCTAACAGAACGCTATAAACAAATTCATGCAAACAGCCTTCCGAAATCGGCATTGTTAAAAGCGATCATTTGTAACACAGGCGATGACCGTGGAAACCCCGGACCCGATTATAACTGGGGCTTCGGTTTAATTAACCCGAGAAAAGCGGTAGAAGCCATTGAGCAAGTACGTTATTACAGTAATAGTATAACAACAGGCACTTTACAATCTCAAATAATCGCAGTACCGCCTGGAACCACACAGGTAAAAGTGATGTTGTACTGGCACGATAAAGAAGCTTCACCATTGGCGCCAAAAGCATTGGTAAACGATCTTGACCTTACCGTTACAGATGGAGTTACAACCTACCAACCATGGATATTGAATCCTTCACCCGGTACTGTTAATAACAATGCCGTTCGTGGTATCGATAATATTAACAATATAGAGCAGGTTACATTTTCAAATCCCGGCTCAAATATTACCATTCAGGTGAACGGTAGTACAATCCCAACCGGGCCACAGGAGTATTTTGTTACATATGAGTTTCTTAGAAATGAAATAAAACTTGAATACCCTGTTGGAGGAGAAAAAATCGGTCCCGCCACTTCGGAAGTAATTCGATGGAATGCCAGCGATAACAGCAATAATTCGTTTACAATTGAAGTATCGTTGGATGAAGGAGTATCTTGGTCAGTAATTAATAACAATGTTTCTGCAAGTACAAACAGGTATGTTTGGATTGTTCCTAATACACCCACAAACAAAGGGAAAATAAGGGTAACCCGAAATGGTACTGGTACTACTGTAACGATGTCCGGTACTTTTACAATTCTTTCAAGTCCTGTAATTACCGTTGCAGCTCCTTGCGAGGGGTATGTAAACCTTAGTTGGGCTACTGTAACCGGAGCTACCGATTATGAAGTATTGCAAGTACAAAACGGGAGTTTTTTATCATTGGGTACAACTACAAGTACCAGCTATCGTGTAAATGGCTTAAATAAAACACAGGCATACTGGTTTACAGTACGTGCACGCATAAACGATTCGATTGGCATAAGAGCAACTGCAAGAACAATTACACCTACAGGTAGCACTCCCTGTACTGCTGCTGAATTTGATAAAGATTTAAAAATAGACTCTCTACTTTCTCCGTTAAACGGGCGACTATTTACGAGCAATGCGTTAACGGCTGCACATCCTGTAACAGTGCGTATTAAAAATCTCGACGATGCTGCAACAAGCGGCAGTTATACATTAACCTATCAAATAAACGGAGGTGCTGTTATTTCTGAAATATCATCTGCGGCTATTGCAGCAGGAGGAACTGCAAATTACACTTTTACCACACCTGCAAACTTTGTTGTTCCCGGAACGTACAGCGTTAAGGTAACCGTAAAACAAACAGGCGATGCTCAAACAGCAAATGATGAGTTTACTTATACCGTACGACATGTTGCGAATGCTCCGGTGCTGTTACCTTTTATTGAAACATTTGAAGCTGCTGATACATCAGAATACAAAACAAGTTTTTTTGCATTAAACAGCTTACCTGCTTTTGATTTTACTACCGGCAACAATGGCCGCCTGCGCACTTTTGTAAACAGTGGTGTTGCTGTAAACGGAGGTAAAGCTATTACATTAGATGCGATAACTTACAACGGCACATTAGCAAACAATCAATTATCGGCTACAGTAAACCTTAGCAACTATACTGCCGCACAAGGTTTACGTTTCGATTTCAATTTTAAAAATCACGGGCAATTAAAACAACCCGGAACTGCTGTTTGGATGCGTGGCAGCGATGTACAACCTTGGGTGAAAATATATGATCTTTCCGCAAATCAAGGTAAGCCTGGCGACACAAAAAGAATCAGCATTAATATTAATGAACTCGGACAAACATTAAGTTCAAGTTTTCAAATCCGATTCGACCAGCAGAGTACAACGTCTGCCAACAACGCCACCTACGATCTTGACGCAACCGACATGGACGATGGTTTTACTTTCGACGATTTACGGATTGTACAAACAAACAACGATGTGTTATTGACACAGTTGATTGCACCAGACACATTCCTTTGCAATGCAGGTGCAACTGCTGTAACCATCAAAGTAAAAAATACAACTGCATCTGTATTTAATAACGTACCGGTTTACTACCGCATTAATAATGGAACGGCTGTTGCAGGCAGCATCAGTTCGTTACCTGCCAACAGCGAAATAAATTATACGTTTACCACAACTGCCGACTTATCTGTTTTAAAAGCACATAAAATTGACGCATGGGTTCAATTACCAGGTGATGATTATCCTGTAAACGACAGCATTACCAATCAGTACGTTTACAGCAGTGCTGTTGTAAATACATTTCCATATCTCGAACGTTTTAATAACAGCAACGGCAACTGGTTTACCGACACGTTAAGTTACAGCAGCTGGCGCTGGGGTAAACCCGATAAATCGCTCATGAACAGATCGGCAAGCGAAGGCAAAGGCTGGTACAACACTTTAAACGGCGGATACAAACAAAATGAAATTGCTTATCTCTATTCTCCATGCTTTAACCTGAGTGGTTTAACACAACCTGTTCTAAGCTTTAGTCATATATCGCAACAGGAAGATAATTGTAATTGCGATTATCATTCGCTTGAATACAGTATTGATAATGGTAACAACTGGCAACGTTTAACAGCTGTTAACGGAACCAACTGGTTCGATTCGAGTAATAATCAATCGTGGAGAAAAAGTATACAGCGCTGGCATGTATCGAGTACAGAGTTGCCGAATGCAGCTAATATCCGTTTCCGTTTTGTTTTGGAAAGCGATGAATTAACACAATACGAAGGTGCGGGCATTGATGATATCCACATCTTTGATAAAGTAACAGTTTACACCGGTGCTGATGTTATAAATAACAACCAAACAGTAACCGGTAATAACTGGGTACATTTTAACAGCGGCGGTAACCGTATTGCATCTATCAATCCATTAGGACAAAATCTTGGCAGCACCGATGTTAGTGTTTACATCAATACGAACCCTGTGCGCTACATGAACAACCAGTATTATCTCGATCGTAATCTTGTCATCAGCTCTGCAAATGCACCAACCGACAGTGTGCTTGTACGATTGTATTTTACAGAACAGGAAGTTGTCAGGTTACTATCTGCAACAAGTTGCACGGGTTGCATTAAGTTGACCGATGCGTTTCTTGCGGCAGTAACAAAATACAGCGGTTACGCCTCGTTCGAAAACGGGTTACTTAACGATGGTACAGATGGCACTTTCCAGTTTATTGATTCGGGTAAAGTTGATGTTGTGCCATTTAACAACGGCTATTATGCAGAGTTTAAAGTAAAAAGCTTCTCCGAATTCTGGATCAATGCTGTAGATATGGGTTTAACACAACTGGTAACCGATGTACCCAACGTGCCGGAAACAGGCGTATTTATTAAAAACGTTTTTCCTGATGAGGCGGGCAACTTAATGATTGATGTAGGCAATAAACCACAGGTGCGTTCAATTACAGTACGTATCGTAAACAGTATTGGCCAGGAAATGAAACTGCTGCAAACAGATTACAGCGACACAAGAATCAACATCAGCCAACTGCCACAGGGTATTTACTTTGTAGAAATAAGAGATACAAAAGGGAAAGAAAAATACACGAAGAAAATAACGAAAGGCAAGTTATAAGCTAAACATACAGTCAATAAAAAAAAGAGCCAAATGGCTCTTTTTTTTATTTCGTTTATTGAAGTTATCCAATTTTACCAAGAGGAATTTTTCTTACTTTTTCATCTTCTTCCTCATCTATTCGGGTAACAGGATAAGGGATTTTTGCTTTTTCCAGGGTTTCTTTCAGCTGCTTATTGGCTTTTGCATATTGCAGAATTTCCTGATGGGCAGCCAGCATCTCTTCTTCAACTTCTAATATCCGCTTTTCTTTAGCCTTTATGCTCTTGCGGCCATACAAGAACCCAACAAGCATGCTCACAAAAACCAAACCACCGAAAAGAACGATATGAATTTCAAGGGTTGATTGTGTTAGGCCAAAGATGTCACCTGGTATGAAACCTAGGATTTCAAGGGTTAATTGAGTAAGGTCTATCATTTCTTCCTAAAGTTTAGGTCAATAACATTGCCGTTTGCAAGTATTGATTTGGGTCTGCTAATAAAAATTTGAGCGCTCAGGGGGCAAATTAATTCACTTCCAGCAATTATGCAATAGAATTGATAATAAATTGTTTAACGGCTGAAGCGGGTATTCTTTCCTGTACTAAAGTATCCCTGTTTCGGATGGTAACGGTTCCATCTTCTTTGGTTTGATGGTCAACTGTTACGCAGAAAGGAGTTCCAATGGCATCCTGGCGGCGGTAACGCTTACCGATTGCATCCTTCTCTTCGTAAAAACAGGCAAAATGCGGACGGCAATCTTTAATAATGTCTTCTGCCAGTTCGGGCAAACCGTCTTTTTTAGTTAGCGGAAACACCGCCAGCTTAATGGGAGCAATTTTAGCCGGAAGACGTAAAACTGTACGAACATCTGTTTTGCCTTCTTCCGCTGTCGGTACTTCTTCTTCGTGGTAGGCATTGCTCAACACAGTGAGGAACAAACGATCTAAACCAACCGAAGTTTCAACTACATAAGGAATATAGTTGCCGTATGGTTTACCTTCTGCATTAAGATCGTTATCGAAATACTGCATTTTCTTTTTGCTGAACTCCTGGTGGCGACGGAGGTCGTAATCGGTTCTGGAGTGAATACCTTCCAGTTCTTTCCAGCCAAATGGGAAATCAAATTCAATATCAACCGCTGCATTAGCGTAGTGTGCCAGCTTTACGTGATCGTGAAAACGCAATTTCTCAGCAGGTAATCCAAGATCTTTATGCCATTGCAAACGGGTTTCTTTCCATTTTGCATACCAATCCAGTTCTGTGCCGGGGCGAACAAAAAACTGCATCTCCATTTGTTCAAACTCTCGCATACGAAAAATGAACTGACGGGCCACAATTTCGTTACGAAAAGCTTTACCTGTTTGTGCAATACCAAACGGTATTTTCATACGGCCGGTTTTTTGCACGTTGAGGAAGTTTACAAAAATACCCTGTGCCGTTTCGGGACGCAGGTACACAATATTATCGTCCGGATTGTCGCTGCTTACAGCTCCAAACTCGGTGGAGAACATGAGGTTGAATTGACGCACATCGGTCCAGTTAGCAGTGCCACTTACCGAACACTTGATCTTATTATCCTCGATCAGCTGTTTAATGCCGGCAAAATCATCTGCCGCTAACAGCTGTTCCATTTTTGCAATCAAAGCTGCATTTTCAGCAGCAGGCAGTGTTTCTGCAAAACCTTCAATTAAATGATCTACACGGTAGCGTTTTTTACTGTCCTTGTTATCGATCATGGGATCGCTGAAATTATCTACGTGGCCGCTGGCTTTCCAGGTGGTGGGATGCATAAAGATGGCCGCATCAATACCAACGATATTGTCGTGCAGCTGGGTCATGCTTTTCCACCAAAAATCACGAATGTTTTTCTTCAGCTGCGATCCGTACTGGCCGTAATCGTACACCGCACTTAAACCATCGTAAATTTCTGAAGACTGAAAAATATAGCCATACTCCTTAGCGTGAGAGATAATATTTGCAAAAAGCTTTTCGTTCGCCATGTTCGCTGTTTTTGAAGGTGGGCAAAGATAAGCGTTTTGGAGGGTAGTTTATGCAGTAACGTTAGTGATTGGGCTTTAGATACCTTTGATAAATTTCAAAAAAAACAATTCCTAAAACAATCATCAGTAAGGCGATGGCTGCATAGGAAAAATTCTCTCGGTTTGACCTTCGTATACTTAGATTTCGTTTAACATGATCAATGACAAATCTCCCATTTAGAGTTATATTAATAATATTTATGACCGTCGGATCTGTTTTTTGTTCAAATTCCGGCAAATCAAATTCACGTACCTGAATAGAAAGAGTATCTCCAACTTTAAAATCGGTTTCACCAATTCTTTCATTCGAATATTTATATATCTGCTGCGGAATCCGAAATTTATGTGGATTATTATGAAAATAAAATTCGTAATAATAATAGGATGTTTTGCCACCGGTTTCTCCCTTTTTTACTTTCTCTTTTAAAATCAAATGATTAATTTCTTTTATTTTATTGATATCAACTTCCCCATCTTTTGTTTTGTAGATGAACAGGAAGGCACAAAAGAAGAAAACAGCAATAACAAGTATTTGAAAAATTACTGGATTGGATCTGCTTTTAGTTGTAATATTTTTGTTTAACTCTAATCGTTCAAACAAAAGTTTGAACAGAATAATTAAACTGGAAAATGAGGTTAGTGCAAACAAAGCAGCAACAATTTTATAAACTATACTCTCCATTTCATCTGCTGCTATATAAATCAATAAAGAAGTTAGCGTCGTTAAAATAAAATTGACAGCTACTATCCAAACTTTTCTAACCCTTGATTTACTGTACTTTTTTGCATTTAACTGCTTAGCTTTTAAAAAAGATAATTCAGCATTTACTTTACTTAACTTAAAAACATTCTGTATTGTAGTTATAATTTGGCTTTCAAACATTCCTTCCTCAAATAACAACAGGCAATATTCTATAGCTTGTTCTATTCGTTGTTCTTCAGACAGGTCAACACTATTCATCATTTCAACTTTTCATTTTCCTGGTGCCGGTTGGCATCACGAATATTCTTCTTCTCAAAATTCTTCTCAAGTGCTTCTGTTAAATCAACACCTGTTTGGTTAGCCAGGCAAATCAATACCCACAGCACATCGGCCATCTCGTCGCTCAGTTCTTTTCCTTTATCGCTTTCTTTAAATGATTGCTCGCCGTACTTTCTTACCATTAACCTCGACAACTCTCCCACTTCTTCCATCAAAATTCCAAGGTTGGTCAACTCGTTAAAATAACGCACGCCTACTGTTTTAATCCATTGATCCACTTCAACCTGCGCCTGTTTAATTGTCAATTCTGTTGCCATTTCATTTTCAAATTTTCAAATTCAATAATTATCAAATTACTCCTTATTCTTCGTATCAATTACAATCGTAACCGGACCATCATTCAACAACTCTACTTTCATATCGGCACCAAACAGCCCTGTTTCAATTTTTTTGTCCAGTTCTTTTTCCAGTTGTACGATCATCTTTTCATACATCGGCACTGCAAAATCGGGCTTACTTGCTTTTATGTACGATGGCCTGTTTCCTTTCTTTGTTGATGCATGCAATGTAAACTGGCTCACCAGTAAAATATCGGCACCTACATCTTTTACACTCAAGTTCATTACGCCACTCTCATCATCAAAAATGCGCAGGTTCACAATTTTTGCTGCCAGCCATTCCATATCTTCTGTTGTATCTGCATCTTCAATACCAATTAAAACCAGCAACCCTTTTGCAATGGCACCGGTAATTTGTCCATCAACTTTAACAGATGCATGTGCTGTTCGTTGCAGTACCGCTCTCATAAATTCTTTATTTGGTTGTACATTCGAAAACCGAAAATACAACGCTTCGGGTTTGATGTATGATAAAAGATGTGAGCAGCGAAATTCAGTTTCAGACTGCACGTAGCGGCGGCGCCGGCGGACAAAATGTAAACAAGGTAGAAACAATGGTGATGGGCTATTGGGCTGTTGCATCATCGGCTATGTTCACCGATCAGCAAAAACAATTGCTGCTCGAAAAGCTCAGCAACCGTATTAATAAAGAAGGAATGCTGCTGGTAAAAAGTCAGGTGCACCGTACACAGCAATCGAACAAAGAAGAAGTGATACGAAAAATAAACGAGCTGATTGCAACAGCGCTGACACCTAAAAAAGCACGCATTGCCAGCAAACCTTCCAGGGCAGCAAAAGAAAAACGGATCGAGAGCAAGAAAAAGCAGGGCGAGCAAAAACAAACCCGTAAGAAAGTGCGTTTATCGGATTATTAACTATGCAAAAAAGAAACAGCATTTTTTTTATTGCAACCTTCATTGTTCTCTTTGTTTGGACAATGGATGCCTGCCGTAAACATAAGCTGGAACTAACGGCTTATCCTGTTGCTGTACCTGCGTATTTCCCTGCTTCAGATTATTATCAACGTAACCCAATAACCAAAGAAGGGTTTGAGCTGGGCCGCCGTTTATTTTACGATAACCGTTTTTCAAAAGATGGCAGCATTTCCTGCGGCTCCTGCCACGAACAGGTTGCTGCATTTGGTACATACAATCACGATTTAAGTCATGGTGTAAATGGTGCGCATGGCATACGCAATGCCATGAGTTTATTTAACCTTGCATGGCAAACAAGCTTTGGCTGGGACGGAAAATACACTGCCCTGGAAGATGTTTACACTGCACATATTAACAGCAGTATTGAGTTTGACGAAAACATAACATCTGTTATCAATAAACTTAAAACCGATAGCCGCTATCCACAACAGTTTGCGAAAATGTATGGCAGTACCGAAATAAATCAGCAGCGTATCTATGCTGCACTCACGCAATTTATTTCCGCATTCATCAGCGCCAATACAAAATACGATTCAGTTAAACTGGGCCTTGCATCGTTTACAATCAGTGAGCAAGCGGGTTATAGTGTTTTCTTAAGCAAATGCAACAGTTGCCATACCGAGCCACTGTTCACCAACAACAGCTACCGCAATATAGGTTTGCCCGTTACTGCATTAAACGATTTCGGACGTATGCGTGTAACAAATAACAAAACCGATTCGTTGAAATTTCGTGTACCTTCTTTACGCAACCTGTTTAAAAGTTACCCGTTTATGCACGATGGCAGATTTGTTGCCTTCTCTCAGGTATTCGATCATTACCAGACAGGTGTGCAGCAAAGTGTAACAATCGATCCGTTGCTCAGCAATGGCATTTCACTGTCAACAAACGAACGCACAGCACTCATCGATTTCTTCCGCACATTAACCGATAACAATTTTACCGGCAACAGCAACTTTGCCGCACCACAATAAAAAAACCCCGGCATTACCGGGGCTGCTATTAAACATTGCACTAAGCTTTTCGTTTTGCTCTAAGTATATCCAATGCTTTTTTCTGATTTTCTACTTCGCCTTTCTGCTTTTCAATATTCTTCTTATTCTCTTCAATATCTTCCTGCAGTTTGCGTAAACGTTTTTCCAGGCTCACACTTTCATCTTCATAATCTTTCAGCTTTTTCTCATTCGATTTTACTTTGTCTTCCTGGCCTTTAATTTCTACTTCCAATGCCTGTGCTTCTGCTAACGGAATAAATCCAAGACAATACTGTTTTATTTTAGCGATCAATACTGCATCATCAGTAGCTTTTACATAATTTTCATTTGCCCGGGTTACCACGAAGTACACAACGCTTTCATCTTTTTCCTTACGACTCTTGCGTTCAACTTTCAATAACAGATCAAAGGTTTCTTCCATTATTTCAGGAATCCGTACTGCTTTATACGTGTACACCCCTTTACTTTCTTTTGCACTATAGCCCATTTGGCTGAATTTTTGCCTGATGGCATCTTCAGTTACAGATGGAGTGTAGGGTACATCAGTAATAATAGCAGGAATTTTTTTCTTTTGCACTTCCAGTTCGCCAAAGTTCTGAGCCTTCACACTCACTGCAACCAAAAAGATAGCAACTAAAAAGAGTAGCTGTTTTTTCATATAAACTTATTTTGTGAGTTGAAGATAGAAAACAATACATATCGGTTGCATGATATTGGTTTGATGTTTCCCTATTTTTACAAATCGTAATTATCCTTACTTGAGCAGCGTAAAAAAATTAGCCGGACAAACTTTATGGTATGGTTTACCCACGATCGCAAGTCGCTTCCTGGGTTATTTAATGAACATGGCATTGCCATTCATTTTTGCACAGCCATCCGTTACGGCCGATCTTACGCAGGTTTATGCCATCATTCCTTTTTTAAGTATTGTATTTACCTATGGTGTTGAAACAGCTTACTTCCGTTACTCGAACGAAAAAGACAGAACAGCTCTTTACAATACCTTAAGCCTTTCCATTTTTGTTACAACCATTTTGTTTTCGGTTTTGCTTTATATTTTTCGTGGCAGCATTGCGGGAGCGGCCGGGCTTAACGATCACCCTGAATATATTATCTGGATGCTGGGTATTTTGTTCTTCGACACGTTAGCTACTTTACCCTTTGCCCGTTTGCGACAGGAGAACCGTCCGAAGAAATATGCTTTTGTTCGTGTGGCAGGCATTGCTGTAAACATTCTTATTGTATTTACGTTTCTTGGTATTCTTCCTTCTTACGCAAAAAACAATCCCGATAGCTTCATTGGCACTTTTTACAGTAAAGATGTGGGCATTGGTTATTACCTCATTGGTAATTTGTGTGGCAGCCTGTTTACCTTTCTATTGCTTTGGAAGGAATGGAAGCAGATCCGTTTCAATTTCGACAGTGCATTGTGGAAAGAAGTAATGAACTACAGCTACCCACTTATCGTTGTTGGTTTAGGTGGTATGATCAATGATATGCTTAGCCGGCTGGTGTACCAGCATGTGGTTGATCTGCCAAAGGAACAAGCCAAACATGAACTGGGTGTGTTTGCCAATATTTATCGTATTGCTGTACTCATTACAATTATGATACAGGCTTTTCGTATGGCAGCCGAGCCTTTCTTTTTTAACCGGGCCAAAGACGAAGATGCGCCACGCACCTATGCACGGGTAATGAAGTTTTTTGTAATAGCCTGCTGCTTTTTGTTCCTTGGCATTGGGTTGTATCTCGATGTTTTGAAATGGATCCTCACTCTAAAATCGAAAGCATGGGGCGAGGGTATGAATGTGGTGCTGTTGCTGGCAATGGGCAATATTTTCCTCGGCATTTATTATAACCTCAGCGTTTGGTATAAGCTCACCAATAAAAATATGTATGGTGCAGTTATTACCATTGCCGGGGCTGTAGTAACCGTGTTACTCAACATTGTATTAATTCCCAAGTTTCATTACTGGGGTGCAGCCATTGCAACCTTCAGCTGTTATTTATTGATGATGGTGAGCAGTTATGTGTTGGGCCAAAAGCATTATCCTGTTCCTTATGCCCGTAAAAAAATCATCAACTATCTTATAGTTGTAACCATTCTGGTAGTGCTGCATAAACTGATTCTGTTACTGTATGCACCGTTATGGTTCAGCATACTTACCGGCACATTATTGCTGGGCTTTTTTACCTGGCTTGTGGTACAGGTGGAACGAAAGGAATTGCAAGGCCTGCCCTACATTGGCAAGTTTATATCAGCCCGCTAAAAAAGGATTGTACTTTTTTTCGTAACCGATGGTTGTCGGTTGTCCATGACCGCTATACACCGTTGTTTCGTCGGGCAATGTAAACAGTTGTGTACGGATGCTGTTGAGCAAAGTTTCGTGGTTACCACCGGGTAAATCGGTACGGCCAATGCTTCCCCTGAACAATACATCGCCTCCAATAACAAAGCCTTGTGCTTCGCAATAAAAACAAACATGCCCGGGAGCATGACCGGGAGCAAACAAAACCTTAACCTTATCGCTTCCCAGTAAAATTTCATCGCCTTCGTTCAACCAATGCAGCGGACCATTGTAATTATCAAAAGGTAGGTTCCACATTAAACCACTGGCCGGAGCATAGTCTAATACACGCTGTTCATTTGGATGCAGGTGTAATTCCAAACCATATTGTTCATGTACCCACTTATTACCAAACACATGGTCGAGGTGGCAATGCGTGTTAAGGAGCTTTACAGGAGTGAGTTTGTTTTGGTGAAGAAACCGGGCCAGCTCTTCCCGTTCTTCTTCAAAATAACAGCCGGGGTCTATAATGAACGCCTCCTTTTGTTCGTTATACAGTACATATGTGTTTTCCTGAACAGGGCTGAATGTAAAAGCTTTAACAATGAACATGGATTGATTTTTGTACTTTTAAATACTGGTTTTCCCAAACCAACTTCTCTTAATGATTCAACACGAAAATATGCGAATTCAAGTGAAAGGCTTCCTAAGACTTACTGTTACAGCATCGCTTCTTTTTATTTTGTTCTTAAATCATATTTCTGCGCAGGTAAACACGGTGGAGTTTGGGAAGAACCGTGTGCAGCATACTAAGTTTAAATGGAGCTTTTATCAAAGTCCAAACTTTAATGTACACTATACGCTTAACGGTTTGGAGCTGGCCAAGTTTGCAACACAGGTGGCAGAAGAAGAATTGCCGGGCATTGAAGATTTTGTTGAGTTTGCAGTACAGCGCCGCATCAATATTGTACTTTATAACAACTTCAACGATTTTAAACAATCAAACATTGGCATGGGGCTCGACTACCCCAACGCCGGCGGTTTAACCAAGCTCGTTAATAACAAGATGGTGGTTTATTACAATGGCGATCATAACGATCTCCGCCGCCAGATAAAACAAGGTATTGCCAAAGTGCTTGTTGAAACATTATTGTTTGGTGATGATTTGGGTGAGTTTGCACAAAACCAGGCTTTGCTGGATTTACCACAATGGATGACGGATGGTTATATTTCTTACGTAGCAGAAAACTGGAGCCCTAAACTTGATAACGAATTAAAAAGTGCGATGATTGGTTCGGAGTACAAAAACTTCTACCACTTTGCACATGTACAACCCGAATTGGCCGGCCATGCATTCTGGTATTATATTGAAGAGAAGTATCGTAAAGAAAATGTTACGTACATGCTTTACCTCAGCCGTATTTATAAAAATGTAAACCGTGCAACCAATACCATTGCAAAAAAGAAACTGAAGGATTTACTCAAAGATTTCATGGTTTACAACCGTGATAAATATTTTAAAGATATCCGTGCAAGAAGAAATGTACCTGCAGGTCGTTTAACCTTACCAAAAGAAATTGGCAAAGCTGATTATTTCCGTTTCCAGGCAAACCCCAATCCAAAGAGCTTTACCTACGCTGTTGTTGAATACAAAAAAGGACAAACAAGAGTTATACTGAACGAGAATTTTATTTCGGAAAAGGTATTGTGGAAGAGTGGTGTTCGTAACCTCGAAGAACAACCCAATCCGAATTATCCATTGCTGGCATGGGATCCGAAAGGCACTCGTATTGCAATGATTGTTTGGGAAAAAGGAAAAGTGTTGTTGAATGTGTACGATGCTTTTCGCCGCATTAAAACAGTAAAGAATGTGGAGTTGCCTTTTGAACAGGTGAATGATATGCAATACATGCTCGATGCAAATACATTGGTGATGAGTGCTGTTAAAGGTGGCCAAAGCGATGTGTTTGTTTACAAGATCGATCGCATGAAAGAAGAACAGGTTACCAACGATGTGTACGACGATCTGGATGCAAGCTTTGTTGCCTTTCCTAACAAAACAGGCATCATCTTTTCCAGTAACCGTCCATCGCCCAATGCTCCAACAGGCGATACGGTTTTACCCAAAGACCGTTACAATGTTTTCCTCATCGATAACTGGAACAAATCAGAATTCAAACAAATTTCGCAGCTGAGTAATATACCTTATGGTAATGCCCGCTACCCCATGCAATACAACATGAATCACTTTACATTCATCAGTGAGCAAAATGGTATTGGTAACCGCTGGGCAGGTTTCTTCAGTACTACTGCGGCAGGTTTAGATACTATTTTCCAGGTTGGCGATGAACTGTTGCGTAACCCCGAACCGAAAGAACTCGATTCAACCTTACAGGCATGGAATAAACAGGAGCCCGATTCGGTTTACACCTTCCGTGTTACCGACGATAGTTCGTACACCTTCCCCATCACCAACTATCAAAGTAGTGTGTTGGAAACACGCATTGCAGGCGATAACGGGCAGGTTACAGAAGTTAACCGCCAGGGCGAGTTTAAATTCCTGTACAAATTAAAAGTTGATGAAAACACATTGCGCAAACGTAATGTAAATGCACGTCCTACCGAGTATGTGAAACGTATGACAAGGCTCGATAAAATTGCAGGCGAAGATAAAAATCAACGTACCGATATTGTAGATAGTTCATCGGCAATACAAAAACCACCTACCGATTTTTTTGAAACAGAATTTAAAACTGATTCTGCTCAACAAACTACAGAAAAGCTGATGGGTGCTAAAGCACAAAGCAGAGAAGAAGTGCTTAGCCGCATGCGTTTGTTCCCATACAAGAAGAAATATTTTATTGATAATGTAAGTACAAACTTTGCATCGAACAGTGCATTGCTCATTAACCGCTTTCAACCTTATTCCGGTGCAACAGGCCCTGTAAATCTTGGAAATAATAATCCGTTAAACGGCATGTTCCGTGTAGGTGCAATGGAGTTTATGGAGGATTATAAGTTTACCGGTATGTTCCGTATGAACTATGGTTTGCAGGATAATGAAGTGTACATGCGTTTCGATAATCTTCGTCGCCGTATCGATTGGGGACTTACTTACTACCGCTCAACTTCTTCACTTGGTTTGCAAACATCCGGCGGCACCATCAGTAATTCAGTACAGGGCATTACCAGCATTTATCAAGGTAATGTTTCTTATCCTTTCAACGAAGTACAAAGCTTACGTTTTACCGCAGCTTTACGTCGTGATATGTATCATATCAAGAGCGATGACCAGGTACCCGGCTCATTACAACAACAACCGTTTGATGAAAATTTTGCAGTAGGTCGTGCAGAATTTGTACACGATAACAGTATCAACCCTGCAACAAATATCTGGGTTGGGTTCCGTGCAAAAGCGTGGATGGAAATGTTCCATCGTTTAGGAGGTAACTATGCAGTGCGCCCCGGCGATAATACATTTAATTTTGGTTTTGATGTACGGCATTACCTGCGCATTTACCGCAACTTTATCTGGGCAGTACGTGGTGCAGCAGATGTTTCATGGGGAGATAATAAATTGGTTTACTACCTTGGTGGTACTGATGGCTGGTTAATGTTTGGACCAAACCAGGTTATAAGAAATGGTGCGGTTAAAGAACGTTACTTTAATACTGCCAACAAACCAGCAAATGATGTAAGCTATGTTTACGAATCGCTTGCTGTTAACTTACGAGGTTTTACACAAAACGCTGCTAACGGAAATAATGCAGTTGTAATTAACAGTGAATTACGTTTGCCTGTTTTTGCTACACTCTTTAATAAGCCAATTAACAATGCATTTCTGCGCAACTTCCAGCTGGTGCAGTTTATCGATTTAGGTACTGCATGGAATGGTCAGTACAATAAAATTGGTCGTCCGGAAATTACGTACAGCGATCCCAGTAATCCAAACAGCCCTGTAACTGTAACCATTAAAGCACCGGGCATTGGTCCTTTCCTCGGCAGCTATGGTTTTGGTGCAAGAAGTACACTGCTTGGTTATTTTATCCGTTACGATGCAGGCTGGCAGATGAGTGGCATATTCAAAGGCCGTCCGCAAATGCATGTGTCGTTGGGCTTCGACTTCTAATGATTCAATTCTTTTTTACAGATGCCTGCTCTCCAAAAAGAGCAGGCATTTTCTTTAGTGTTTCATAGATCAGCAACAGCACGACTGTAAACAAAATTGTTACTGCCCACACACGTGGGTATTCAAATGGAGAAATCAACTTCGTACCAATTCCATAAAGCAGATCGAATGGCTGTGTAAGTATATGCCAGCTGTTATACCGATCGTACCTGCCGAGGTAAATACCAAAACCACACAATACAATAAAACACACGATCAGTACATTTACTTTTTTTGCCGGGAACCGTTGCAGCAATACACGTTCAATATTACGCAGCGAAAACAAACCCATCATTAAACCGTTCCAGGCAGCCATAAACAACAATACCAGGTCGAAATACAATGGCACACCTGCCCGTTCCTGCAAATGAAACAGATCGGTAATTAAATAAGGCGAGTTTGGAAAAAAGAGTAACCACAACCCAAACAACAATACATTGCGAAAACTGTAAGCTGCATCGTTGAGTTTAGTGCTGAAGAATAAGGGCAACCATGCCAGAAATAAATTCCACGGTATAAAGAAAAACATGAAACTACCGGTATAGAATACCCGAAAAGCAAACAATAAAATGGAAAAGCCCACAGAATAGATAAAGATGCGTTGCATAGATTTACAATGAAAAAAGTTTAGGAATAAAGATGATAGCCCCGGTTATTGCCGCAGCACCACTAACTACCAGTACTGCTGCAGCTGAAATATCTTTCACTTGTTTTATGGCCGGGTGATGTTCGGGCGTTACATGATTGCACAATACTTCGATGGCCGTATTAATCAACTCTGCTGCAATAACTGCTGCAACTGCTGCAACCACAAGCAACCATTCTGTTTTTGAAATATGCAGAAAGAGTCCTGCGATGCATACAGCAGCTGCACTGCCTGCATGTAACCGCAGGTTATACTCTCTTCGTAATGCATACATTAAACCACTAATGGCATAATAAAACGATCGCATACAATTTTATTTTACATTATAGTTTTTGCGAACATCCATCAACAGTTCGGGCATAATACCAAACCAATCAAGCTTCGAAAGATCTCCGGCTTCCTTTCCTCTTGCATAAGCTTTACGGAACGAAGTATAATACTCCGGCATTGTTGCCAACCCATAAATAACTGTTGCAAGTACAGGAAACGAAACACGCCTGTTTGCCAGCATAAAGAACTGCAGACACACTTCTCCTTCATCGCTAAAGGGATAACCCAGCACCACATGCTTAATATCGTGCCGTTCGTAATAAGGCAGCAGACGAAGATTATTTTCATTCAGCAATTGCCACACTTCGTTGCCAACAGTATCAAAAGGCAATGCGCTCAATTGTTCCATGTTGTACGGGAACTTCTTTTTCCGCCGCACGATCTTTAACACCGGCAATGCAAACGTATGTGTAAGCAATACCAGCAACTGGCTCCGTAATTTCTTCAGCAACTTTATCATACAACAGGTGTTGAATTGTTTACAGATTTTTTAGTGTCACCATACCAATCAATTCTTCTTGAATAAAACATAACAATTGCAAGCAGAATAAATAAGCCAATACTGCCGAATAACAATGCACCGTCCTGCAACTGAATTAAAATATAAATGAAGCCATAAAGAGCAGAGAGGAAAGCGGCTAGTGCAGCAGCTACTCCGGCTTTTTTAAAAATGCTGTACGTGTAGGTTGTAATAAGACCAATTGTTGCCAGCGATGCAATAACATAAGCAATATTAAAACCTGTGTATTCCGATACCGACAAAAGCAACGTATAAAAAATACAAAGCGCCAGCCCAACAAGAATGTATTGCAACGGATGCACACTCCGCTTTTTCAGTATTTCAATAAAGAAGAATAAGCAGAAGGTAAGTGCAATAAACAGCAATGCATATTTTACTGCACGCATGGTTTTACTGTACGAGTCGATGCCCTGCAATAACCCAACACCAAAAACATACGTATGTACATCGTGCTTACCTGTTTTCCATACCTGTGGAATATCTCTTGTAAAATGCAGGATGTTCCATTTTGCTGTAAAGCCTTCGGGTTTTACAACAGATTGCTGTGGTAAAAATTTTCCGTCAAATGCAGGATCGGGCCAGCTCGATTGCATTTGTACGCTGGTTTGTTTCGCCAATGGTGTAAAGTATAAACGTTCCGATCCGTTAAGCTTTAGTTTTAATTGAAATGTTGATGCGGAATCTTTTAAACGGACAGCATCGGGCACCAGCATACTTACTCCCGAAGCTGCAATTTCTGTTTCGGGAAAGCCGGGCTCCATTTCCATTGGCTGACCATTCCAGTTCAATACAAGCGATTCCGCAATACCACGGTTATCGGTAATGCCTAAACACAACCGCACTTCGTTCCATTGAATATTGTTGGGATCAATTCCTGCTTTTGTCAATTGCAAAGGAGAAATTTTCCCCTTTAGCAGAATATCCGATTTGTATAATACAATTTTGAATATACTTCTGTGTTTTACTTCGGGCATGAGTTTGCCATCAACTTCCAATGCATCGGGCATGTAATGCAGCATGCGTTTGTATGCAAGTACTTTTCCATTTTCTGCAGGCTGATAATCTAAATAAGGAATTAATAAAAACGGACCATTGATGGTTTGTGCCGAAGCCCATTTTGAACTTACCTCTGCAATTACCTCCGTTTGACGCTCCTGCCGCTCCCGCACCAGGCCTTGAATAAAAGAAGCAGGAATAAGTAATACGAGCATAAGAAAACCAACGACCATCGATTTAAAAAAGAGCCCGTAGCGTTGCCAGAATGTTTGTTGTTGTGTGTCCATTGTATCATTTTTTAAAAGTGCTTTGAATTACAAAGTATATATGCAAAAAAATTACTTCCCCATTTGTTTGATCATTTGCTCCAATGCGTCGAGATGTAAACGAAAAGCTTTCTCTCCTGCTTTTGTAACAGCATAAGTTGTGTTTGTTTTACGGCCAACGAAGCCCTTGTTCACTTTTATAAAACCATTTTCTTCTAATGCCTTTAAATGCGATGCAAGATTACCGTCGGTTACCTGTATAAGTTCTTTCAGCTCATTAAAACTTACCTGGTCATTCACCATCAGTGCACTCATAACGCCCAGCCGCACACGGCTGTCGAAAACTTTCTGTAATTGTTCAATCGGATTCTTCATGCATTCCTGTTCTGATTCGCTTAAGCCTGCCGCTCGTATTTATTCCACATTACAATTCCGTAAATAATGTGCAGTAATCCAAAACCGGCGGCCCAAAAATAAAGACCATAACCCGGAAACCAACAACTGATTATACCCAGCAGCAGCATACCATATCCTAAAAACCGTATTTCCCCAAGTGTATACTTTGCGCCGTTTACCAATGCCAGACCATAAAAAATTAAACAGCCTGATGCTATTAAACCAAACACTCCTGCTTCAATCAATTTTAATAAAAACAATCCGCCGGCTGCAAGTGGTACTGCTACATTCCATATAAGACGTTGCGATGTTGAACTCCACAAAGGAATACCTTGTTTACTGCTGCGCAGATAAGTGAATATAACTGCTACAACAATTGCCGATACCAATGTTATACCTGCAATCATAAACAAACGGTGCCCCATAAACGAATGAAGAATACCCAGACCATCATCTACAGTTTTGTATTCACGCACACCTCCAGCCTTTACTGTTCTCGCTGCATCAGATCCCTCAATAACATTGTTGGCAAACCATGCACCAATGAGAGCACAAACACCTGCCGCAACGCCACTTAAACCGCTTAAGCTTAAAAAGCGGCTGCTTCTGTCCATAATGTTACGGATGTCCCTTATTGTTTCAAGCGTTTGATTTTGATCTGTCATAAAAGCACTTTGTTTTACAAAGTAAATTCAAAAAAAGCCATTTCTCCAAATTTTGAAGCTTCTTTTTAACATTAACTTCCGAAAAAGCGCAATCATCGAAGTAAATCTCCTGATGGCAGCAAAACAGGAATCGCTAATTTTATCGCTTCAACGATCACTCAGATAACCGGATGAAGTATAGCTTTCTTTTAGTACTGTTATGTGTTGCAGGTATTTCGGCTTTTTCGCAAGTAAAAGTGATAACCGGCATCGTTAAAGATTCACACTCCGACGAACCCATCCCGTTTGCATCTGTTGTTTTAAAAAACACAAACACCGGTAAGCTTACTGATTCTGCAGGAAATTTCACACTGCATCTTACGGCTATCACTTCTGCCGATTCATTACTCATCAGCTATGTTGGCTATAACAGCATTACTGCTCCCATTCCCAATACAAATACCGATACTGTTTTTCTAACCATTCAACTCGAACGTGGCAGCGCAGGAAAAGAAGTAGTAGTGAAATCGAAATACGGAAGAGGATGGATTTTATGGCGAAAAGTAGTTCGGCAAAAACCTGTAAACGATCGCTACCGCTTTGAAAACTTTGGATACGAATTATATAACAAACTGGAGATCGATCTCAACCGTTTCAATAAAGAAAAGTTCAAGAACATTCGCCCATTAAAACCGTTTGGTTTTATCATGGATCAGAACATCGACAGTACAAGTGAAGAAAAACCATTTCTTCCGGTGTTCCTTACCGAAACGATTTCCAATTACTATTTTCAAAAAACGCCGTTACGCCGTAGAGAAGAAATTAAAGCCAGCCGCACATCGGGTTTAAAAAACGAAAGCGTGCAGAAGTTATTAGGTGGTATGGATCAGAACATTAACGTGTACAACAACTACATACCGGTTTTCGATAAACGCTTCATCAGCCCCATCAGCGATAATGGTGATGCGTTTTACAATTACCGTGTGCCCGATACACAATACGTTGCAGGCAAACGCTTTTTTCATTTGGTATTCTCTCCAAAACGAAAAGGTGAAAATACATTTGAAGGCGATTGTTGGATACATGATACAACCTTTGCCGTGCAAAAAATGAACCTGCGTTTATCCAAAGAAGCTAATGTAAACTATGTAGAAAAGCTGAGCATTGTACAGGAGTACAAACTGGTGAACGACAGTGTTTGGTTCTTAGCAAAGGATAAATTCATCATGGATGTATCGGCCATAGGTAAACAAAAATTCGGGGTTACGGGAAGAAAGACCACTACCTACAAAGACATTCTTATCAACTCGGGTACGGTGTGGGAGAAACTGCAGAAAAATAAAAAGCTAGAAGAAACCATTTTACTGGCGGGTTCTACTGAACAACCGGAAACCTATTGGACAGAATCGAGACATGAAGACTTGGCTAAAAATGAAAAAGCCATTTACAACATGATCGATACGTTGCAGAATATGCCATTGTTTAAACGCTACAGCGATATTGCTAATTTCCTGGCAACCGGTTATAAAGCTTTCGGCAGTTTTGAATATGGTCCATGGTTCAATGTAATGAGTTCAAATATTGTGGAAGGTTTCCGTACACGACTGGATATTGGAACAAGTACAAACTTCAGTAAAACATGGTGGTTGCGTGGTTACCTTGCTTATGGCTTTACTGATAAAAAATTTAAAGGCCGTGCAGAAATAACGCATTTGTTTAAGCGTGATCCCCGTGTGCGTTTATACATGTCCTACACCAACGATTACGATAATGGTCAACGTTATTACGATGAAGTTGGAACAGATAATGTGTTTACACTTGCCGCACGCAAATCGCAGGTGCCGATAAAGTTTTTACATGTAGAACAACAACGCATTGAGTTTTCAAAAGAAACACATGCAGGTTTTACGTTTGAGATTTCTGCAACACGAAAAAAATTCAACCCTATCCGTTCCTTACCTGACAAATCAATTTACCCGGATGGTACAGGTGAAGCATTGAATAATACAGAAGTTGGTTTCCGTATACGTTATGCTTACCTCGAACGTTTTTTAGAAGGTACTTTCTTACGTTCCAGTTTAGGCAGCCCTTATCCTATTGCTGAATTGAAATACAGCAGAGGATTTCCCGGTTTTTTGAAAAGCAATTATCAATACCATCGTGTAAGTTTATCCGTACACGATTATTTTAAAGTAGCCAACTACGGCGAGCTCTATTACAATGTATATGGCGGAAAAGTGTATGGCACATTACCTTTCCCTCTGCTGGAAATGCATCCCGGTAATGAAATTTTTTATTACAACAAGTATGCGTTCAACCTCATGAACAGGTTTGAATATTTGAGTGATGAATATGCAGGCATCAATTTAGAACACAATATCGGCAACGGTATGTTCCGCTGGTTAGCTCCAACACGCAAACTCAAGTTCCGCCAGTTCTGGACAGCGAAAATGCTCTGGGGCAGTTTAAGCGAAGCCAACCGCAGCTTTAACCAGGTGGGTACAGTATTCGATCGTGGCCATCAATTTCAATCGCTTAATGGCAAAACTTATATGGAAGTGGGAACAGGTGTAGATAACATCTTTCGTGTACTGCGTTTCGATTTTGTGTGGCGTTTGTTACCACAACCCTTGCCACAGGAACAATACAAACGCTTTGGTATTTTTGGAAGCTTCAGGTTGCAGTTTTAATTGTTGCCACAGAAGCAAATCACAGCTCATCTAAGCAACGCACAATTACCGAACAAGCCTTTTTAATTTCTTCTTTCGTTATAGTTAATGGCGGGGCAATACGTAAACAGTTGGCTGCAAACAAAAACCAATCGGTAATTACGCTATTGGCAATACATGCATCAATTACTTTTTTGTTTGTTTCGAAACTATCAAAGACCAACGTCATCATCAAACCACGTGAACGGATAGCTTCAACTTTCGGATGTTGTAATAAACTGCGGAACAACTGTTCTTTTTCAAACACCGCATCAACTAATTTCTCTTCGAGCAATACCTGCATTGCAGCCATACCTGCTGCACAACAAACCGGGTGTCCACCAAACGTACTGATATGGCCTAACACCGGGTTCTCAGTAAACTTCCACATCAACTCCCTGTTTGCAATGAAAGCGCCCAACGGCATCCCGCCGCCCAATGCTTTGCCTAAGAGTAACACATCGGGCACCACATCAAACTGTTCAAAGGCCCACAACGTTCCGTTGCGGCCAAAGCCACATTGTATTTCGTCGAGTATTAATAATGTTCCCGTTTCGGTACAACGTTGTCGTAATACCTGCATCCATTCTTTTGTTGGAGCATTTACACCTGCTTCTGCCTGTATAGTTTCTGCAATAACGCAAGCTGTTTTTGTGGTGATGAGGGAAAGATCTTCAAACGAATTATAGTTGGCATGATGTACTGCCGGTAACAACGGACGAAATGCATTGCGCCAGTATTCATCTCCCATAATACTCAACGCACCTTGTGTGCTGCCATGGTAGCTGTTTTTAAACGCAACAATTTCTGCACGGTTGGTAACACGTTTAGCCAGCTTCATAGCACCTTCGGTTGCTTCGGCACCGGAATTGGTAAAATAGACCGAATTAAGCGATGCAGGTAAATGATCGGTAAGCAGTTTGGCATATTGTACCTGCGGCGTTTCAACAAACTCGCCATACACAATGAGGTGCATGTATTTGTCTAACTGCTGTTGAATAGCTGCAAGCACTTTCGGATGCCGGTGCCCCACATTGCAAACACTGATGCCCGCAATAAGATCGATGTATTCTTTCCCCTTCGCATCCCACATATTGCAGCCTTCGGCTTTTACAATTTCAAGTGCAAGTGGTGCAGGCGATGTTTGTGCCACGTGTTTCAGAAAAAGTTCCCGTTGATTCATAACTGATGGATGCAAATGTCGGGAAACTTAAGGCAGCTGTTGCTAAAAACAAGCTTTTGCAGGCATTCGAGGTTCGATACGTTCAATTTTCTCTGAAAAAAACAATGAAATAATATGAACCCTCAAAAAACATTGCGAAATTTACAGTTCAATTAAAACCCGCTTCCGATGCCCGTAATACTTCCTGTTGAAGGTGTTTATCCCGAGTTTGGCAACGATTGTTTTATAGCTCCCAATGCTACCATTGTTGGTGATGTAGTAATGGGCGACGAATGCAGTATTTGGTTCAATGCCGTAATACGTGGCGATGTAAACAGCATTCGGCTGGGCAATAAAGTAAACGTACAGGATGGTGCGGTGCTGCATGCCACATACCAAAAAACGAAAACAATCGTTGGTAATAATGTAAGCATCGGCCATAATGCATTGGTTCACGGTTGCACCCTGCACGACAATGTGTTGATTGGTATGGGATCTATTGTAATGGATAATGCAGTGGTACACAGCAATTCCATTATAGCAGCAGGTGCGGTGGTACTTGAGGGAACGATTGTTGAAGCCGGAACCATTTATGCCGGTGTGCCTGCAAAAAAAGTAAAAGACATCAGCCAGGAGTTGATACAAGGAGAAATAAACCGCATTGCCAATAACTACCTTAAGTATGCAGGTTGGTTTAAGGAAAGCGTAACAGAAGAAAAATAAAAACGGTACAACTATTGTCCATATCCAAACGTCAAAATAAAACGTATATGAAGAGCATAATCAAAGCAGCACTTGTCCTTTTTTTATTGTCATTTATGATGACCAGTTGCAACGTATTTAAACGTACACCTAAAGAAGGCTGTCCTACCAATGGCAAAAATGTTGGTGCGGAGCGATTGCTGAGCGGTGAAAAAGTGAAGAAAGCAAAACGATTTAACAGTTAACAGATATATACGGGCTTACTAACCCCCATTAATAACACCCAAAAAAATACCGCTATGAATCCAACATTACGCAACCATGTAGGATATAACGAAGCAGTTTTAGACGATGACGCCAGTTTTGAAGAATTTCATCGCTGGGCAGATATCCTTGCCGACAGACTGAAAATTTCTTTTACCAAAAAGCTCGACGATTTTGAAGCGCTTTATTGGGACTTTTTGTACAAAGGCACAGCACTAACCCTCAGCTTCAACATTTTTAATGGTGTTTCTGTTTTTCCTTCATTGGAAGAAAAAAGCGATCATTTTGAAAATGCTGCAATTGCAGAATTGGTTGATGCTTTGAAAGATGCCTCTCCGGAAGAATAATAAGTTCTGCTAAGTTTTGTTTGCTGCCGATGATCTTCTGCAGTTAGTAACTCTTTGTATCGATAGTGGCCAGTATGCCGCAATAACTAATGTAACGTAAAGGATGTATTTTTTTTGTTGACACCGCCTGCTTCACCGCACATCCCGGCTCTTCAAGATGAAGACAATTATTAAACTGACATTCGCCTATGAGGGCCTGCATTTCGGGAAAATAATGCGATAGTTCCTGTCGGCTGATCTCAAACAAACCAAATTCTTTTACACCCGGTGTATCAATAATACAACCACCGAAAGGCAGGTCGAACATTTCAGCAAATGTGGTGGTATGCATACCCTTTCCACTCCAGCCACTTACTTCTTCCGTTCGCAGATCAAGATGGGGCATTACCGCATTAATAAAAGTTGATTTGCCAACTCCTGAATGACCGCTCAGTAATGTAGTTTTATCTTTCAACAACGCCTTTACCGCATCAACGCCCACTCCCGTTTCCATCGAAATAAGAAACACTTTGTAGCCAACTGCTTCGTACATATTCTTCCATTCTTCAAACTGTTCCTGTTCTTTTTTCCGGTACACATCAGCTTTATTAAATACAATAATGCTGGGAATATGGTAGGCTTCTGATGCAATTAAAAAACGATCAATAAACCCTTGCGAAGTACGGGGCTCTTTCAATGTAGCAAACAACAAACTCTGGTCGAGATTGGATGCAATGATATGGTGCTGATGTTTGTTATGCGGGCTTTGCCGGTTGATGTAGTTGCGCCTGTCGCTGATTTCTGAAATGATCCATGTCTGTTCAACATCGTTATCCAGCATCATCTCCACTTCGTCACCAACAGCAATAGGGTTGGTAGATGTAATACCATCAATTTTAAACTTGCCTTTGATACGAGCCTGCACAAATTTACCTTCGGTGGTTTTTGCCACGTACCAGCTACCTGTAGATTTATAAATGACGGCCTTCATTGATGCAAAGAAAAGTGTTTTTTGCCACGGAGTCACGGAATGCACGGAAATGTATTGAGACGATGCTTGTATGTGATTTTGTTGCTTAGTAATTTGATGTACAAAAAATAACCAACATGGCACCTGAAATCAGAATTGCAGACTTCCCCTTTAAAGATGAGACAGATAAGATCATCAACGCCGGAATAGAAATACACAAAATACTTGGTCATGGATTTTTAGAAATCGTTTATAAGGATGCTTTTGAATACGAGTTCAGAAAAAGAAGTCACAAGTATACACGTGAAAAAATGTATAGCATTCCTTACAAAGAAATTATTCTACCGCATAAATTTTATGCAGATTTTGTTGTGTTTGATAATGTCATCCTTGAAGTGAAGGCAAAAGAAGGAATTGTGGATGAAGACTACGCTCAAACAATCAACTACTTAAAATGCTCTGGCTGCAAAGTCGGGTTAATCTTAAACTTTGGAAGAACGAAGCTTGCTATAAAACGTGTGGTGTATTAACCTCCGTGTATTCCGTGCCTCCGTGGCAACTACGGAAACTTCCGCAACACTTTATACCGCAACCAAACTTCCAGTAAAAGCAAGGCCATTATTGCAAAAACGAGCGGATAGTATTCTTCGGAGTAACGGGAAAATTGGCTTGTTTCAATTTTCGATTTTTCCAGTTGATCTATATCAGCATAAATTTTACTAAGCGTTTCATTATCCTTTGCCCGGAAATAATTGCCCCCTGTTTCGTTGGCAATTTCGGTTAACAGCTTTTCATCAATATTTACTTTTTCCATTGTACGCACTACACCACCGGCTGTTTGCTGTGGTAAAGCTGCATAACCTTCTGTACCCATACCAATGGTGTACACTTTAACCTGGTAGGCTTTGGCAATTTCTTTGGCAGTGCTTGGCGGTATTAATCCTCCGTTGTTTTCACCGTCAGTTAAAAGAATAACCACTTTGCTTTTCGATTCGCTTTCTTTCAACCGTTCAACACTTGTAGCTAATCCCGAACCAATAGCAGTACCATCCTGCAAAATACCACTACGCACTGCATATATCTGGCTTTTTAATGCTGCATAATCGGTTGTTGGCGGACATTGTGTAAACGATTCGCCTGAAAAAATAACCAGCCCGATACGATCCGTTTTACGTGCATCTACAAAATCGTTGGCAACTTTTTTCATTGCTTCTAAACGGTTGGGGCTAAAATCTTCTGCCAGCATACTTCCACTTACATCCATACACAAAATAATATCGATACCTTCTCCTTCAACACGTTCTTCGTTGCTGCGTGTTTGCGGCCGTGCTATTGCAACAATGAGTAATACGAGTGAAAGTAAACGCAACACAAACGGCATGTGCCGCAATACATTTTTTGTTGTTCCTGTGCTGCGGTAAATGCTGAGTGTAGATACAGTTACAGAAGAACTTGCCTTACGTTGAGAGAGCGTATACCAAACAATAAGCAAAGGCAACAACAAGAGTAACCATAACAAGTAAGGATAAGCAAATACAATATGTTGATACCATTCACTAAGCATCGGGATTCAATTCTTTTTCTGATTGTTTAATGGTTGCCTCCAGGTTATCCAATGCCTGTACACATTCGCTTTCCGCAGCAGCAAATTTTGCAAACTTTACAGAATCACCCAAACGCAAAGCCTGTGTAAGTGTAATAACACGATCGTTGATGAGATGCGGCTTTAACTGCAACACAAAATCGTCGGTAGTAAGTTTAGTAAATGGCACCCGCAATTTTCGTTCGTAATAACGTTTTACTGCAAACGACAATTCGGAAAAATTTCTTTTCTGATCGAGTTGTGCAGACCATGCTTCTTTTCGCAACTGTTGAATTTTTTTCAACACATCTTCCAGTGCTGTACCAGGCGATTCATCAATTACTACAGCTGCTTTCTTTTGTTTCCATTTTCTGAAAAGGATAATCAAAGCAATTAAGCTGATGAGTGCTGCTGCAGCCACAATTACTCCTATCCACCACTGGCCTGCATTTACTTCAACAATCGGTTTAATATCATTCATCAGTTGATTTCCGGTTGTATCATATTCGATCAGCATTTCCTTTGGCGAAAACCTGAGCAACTGTGGTTGCCCGTTTACGTTTGAAGGAACAAATGCAGCAACGTTTTCAACAGCCCACAAACCACTGTCGAAACTGGTTAATGTAATCTTCCGTATTAATACATCCGAGCTGTCGATGCTTATCACTTCAAAATGTGGAATGGTGTCGGGCAGTTGCCATTGTATGTTTGCAGATGAGCTGATGGCTTTTAACTCGAACCGCATAGTAAACGGCTCGCCGATTAATATTTTTTCTTTATTAGTCGAAACAACGCCTGTTACCTGTGCATGTATACAAAGCGAAAGCATCAAACAAAAAAACAAAATGATAATGCGTTGACTCATCTGCTGCGGTTAATAAAAAATTTCTGTAACACTTTTACATAATCATCTCCTGCACGCATATGCAACAGATCGGCACCTGCACGACGAAACACTTCCTTTACATAATCGTTATGCTTATGAAAATCTTTTTCGTATTCGTAACGTACCAATGCACTCGATGTATCGAGCCAGCGTTGCTCGCCGGTTTCTGCGTCGGCAACCTGTAACAATCCTGCATCGGGCAAACGCATATCCAGCTGGTCGTAAATTTTTATACCAATTACATCGTGTTTACCAGCAGCTACACGCAATGCTTCTTCATAACCCTTGCCTAAAAAATCGCTTATGAGGAAACAGATACTTTTACGCCTGCACACATTATTGAACATACGAAACGCATCTGCATAATTTGTTCTGCTCGATGCTGCATCGTTACTCAACATTTCACGAACAATATAAAGCGTGTGCTGTTTTGCTTTTTTGGGTGAAATAAACCGTTGCACTTTATCGCCAAACATAATAGCACCTACTTTATCGTTATTGTTTACTGCCGAAAAAGCAAGTACAGCCGCCAACTCAGTTACAAGATCTTTTTTTCGTTGCAGATGTGTACCAAAACTGATGCTTGCACTGTTATCAATTAACAGGAACACCATTTGCTCACGTTCTTCTTCAAACACTTTGCTGTACGGATGTGCGTAACGTGCACTTACATTCCAATCAATGAAACGGATATCATCGCCGGGCTGATACTCACGCACTTCTTTATAGCTCATGCCCTGTCCTTTAAATGCCGAGTGGTATTCGCCGGTAAACATGTGATTGGTGAGCCGTTTGCTTTTAATTTCAAGCGAACGTACCTTCTTTAATATTTCTTCGGTAGTTAACAAAACCGTTACGAGTTATGAGTTAAGGTTTACGGCACTTTTACCGTGTTCAATACCTGGTTAATGATCTCCTCTACCGAAATATTTTCTGCTTCGGCTTCGTAGGTTAAACCAATACGATGACGCAATACATCAGCTGCAATTGAACGCACATCCTCAGGTAATACATACCCACGCTTATGAATAAACGCTACAGACTTTGACGCCAATGCCATATTAATCGATGCACGTGGCGAACCGCCGTAAGAGATCAATGGTTTGAGATTACTTAACCCCACCTGTTCTGGTTTACGTGTTGCAAATACAATATCGAGGATATAATTTTCAATCTTCTCATCCATGTAAATCGTACGGGCAAGATCTCTTGCCTCTGTTACTTCACGAATAGAAACAACCGGGTTGATTGTTGGTGAAGAAAGCTGTTGCGTATTTTGACGGATGATGAGTTGCTCTTCTTCTTTTTTGGGATAATCGATCACCACTTTCAACATAAAACGATCCTGTTGTGCTTCGGGTAACGGATACGTACCTTCCTGCTCCAATGGGTTTTGTGTTGCCAGTACAAGAAATGGTTCATCTAACTTAAACGTGTTTTCACCAATCGTTACCTGGCGTTCCTGCATGGCTTCGAGCAAAGCACTCTGCACTTTTGCAGGGGCACGGTTTATTTCATCGGCCAAAACAAAATTGGCAAAAATGGGCCCCTTACGCACAAAAAATTCGTTCTTCTGCTGGTTATAGATCATGGTGCCAATTACATCGGCCGGTAACATATCGGGTGTAAACTGTATGCGGCTGAACTTTGCATTAATTGCCTGCGAAAGCGATTTAATGGTGAGTGTTTTTGCAAGACCGGGAACGCCTTCCAGTAAAATATGGCCATTGCCGAGTAAACCAACCAACAGGCGATCTACCATATATGTCTGCCCTACCAGCACTTTACCCACTTCTGCACGAAGCCGATCGAGAAAACTGCCTGCATACTGGATCTTTTCGTTCAATACCTTGATGTCTTCTGCGGTTTTTAACATGTAATCTTGGTTTTTTTGTGAAAATACAACGCATCTAATTCTTTTCCTGACGCTTGTATTAAAATTCATTACCAAGAACGCAAAAAAAAGGCCGAACTTTTTGAATGCTCATGATTTTTTTTGAAATACAAAACATTGCGTACTTCTACCTTCGAAAACTTACGAAGTTGCTGAACAATTATCTTTGCACTCTATGGATGCAAGGAATGATTTATTTGTAAGGTGGATGCACCTTGAACAAAAACTGGTAGAACGTTTTGGTAAAAAGCCCGATCTCGAGTCGATTCTGTTCCTGATCGGCATTCAGGAGTTCGGAGAATTGAAAGATAAATTCAGCAAAGAGCAAAAACAGGATCTGATGCATGTAGCAGTATGCTCACTTCTGTCGCAAAGCGGTTATTTTAAATTCGATCGTTTTGATGATGATGGCTGGCCACATTTTGAACAGTTAAAAGCAATGCCCAACATGACCATGCGTGAACAGGAAAATTTCATTAAGGATCATGTATTGCTTTACTTTGAACAAACCGGATTTTAGATGAAGTATTTTTTATTCGTTTTTTGTTTGTTGCTGCTGTTTACTGCGGATGCCCGTAACCGAAAGGTGAAGATTATTACCAGTAAGGGAACCATTATTGTAAAGCTGAGCAATAAAACACCTTTACACCGCAACAACTTTGTTAAGCTTGTAAAGCAAGGATTTTACAACGGCATTTTATTTCATCGTGTAATAAAAGATTTCATGATCCAGGCCGGCGATGATTCTACTAAGCAGTCGGTGCCCGGTAAGCGTTATGGTAACGGCGGATTGTCGTATAAAATTCCTGCCGAGTTCGACAGCTCGTTGTTTCACAAACGTGGTGTGCTGGCAGCGGCAAGAGATAACAATCCTGAAAAGGCCAGCAGTGGCAGTCATTTTTATATTGTTCAAGGGAAAAAGTTTACCGACAGTACGTTGAATGATGTGGAAGTAAAACGGATGGGTGGCCGAAAAATACCCGAGCGTTACCGAACTGTTTATAAGACTATTGGTGGAGCCCCGCATCTCGATCAAAACTATACGGTGTTTGGCGAAGTGGTTAAAGGGTTGAATGTAGTGGATACGATTGCGCAAATGGAGCGTGATCAGTACGACAGGCCTAAAGAAGATGTACGCATCATCCGCATGAAACTGAAACGGAAATTTTTATTTTTCTGATTGCAATAAAACAATCAATTTAGCAGCGCTTAAAAAACAAATACACCCGATATGCTCACTAGTAAAGCATATCAACCGGCAACGGGTATTTGGGCAAAAAACCAGGTGGCAAATAACAACAGCCGAAAACGGCGAACAAAAAAATAAACACATGAATTTTCCAGAAAATCTCCGCTACACAAAAGACCATGAATGGATAAGCTTAGAAGGCAATGTTGCAACAATTGGCATTACCGATTTTGCACAAAGAGAATTAGGCGATATTGTGTATGTTGATATCAGCACCGTTGGTAAAGCATTAAATGCAGAAGAAGTATTTGGTACAGTAGAAGCTGTAAAAACAGTAAGTGATTTGTTTTTACCCGTTGCAGGAACCATCAGCGAAGTAAACAGTGCTTTGAACGATCAACCTGAATCGGTGAATACAGATCCATACGGCGCTGGCTGGATGGTAAAAGTTACTGTAAACAATCCTGCAGATGTTGAGCAACTGATGGATGCAGCAGCTTACAGTGCTTTAGTTGCGTAATGAAAATTAAACTTCAACAATACTTTTCTACAAAATGGCCGGCCATTATTTGGTCGGTCATTGTTTTTATACTGCTTGTTATTCCACCAGCTGCACTCGGCAGCGAACGAAAGATCGAGATCGTACAACTCGATAAAGTCATTCATTTTTTCCTGTTTGGAATAGTTGCGGCTTTATGGACCTTCTATATCCGTCAAAGGCAAAACCACTTTTTGTACTACCTTCTTATTTTCATCTGTACCAGTATTTATGGCATAGCTACCGAATATGTACAGGATTGGGTGGGCCGGGATTTTGATGTTTGGGATATGTTTGCCGATGCTGCAGGAGCCTTTGTATTTGTAAGTTGGGTTGGTATAAAAAGAAGACCCCGGTAGAAACCGGGGTCGAAACCAAAACTAACTGCTTATGAGAAAAATTTAAATTCAGATTTGTTACACAAAGTTCGCACTATCCACAACGCTAACCTGTCACCTCTATGTTAATGTTTTCTAAAGCATTTGTGTTTTAAAAACGGGCCCCGGTAGAAACAGGGGCCGTAACCAAAACTAACTGCTTATGAGAAAATTTGACTGCTTTAAAGAACTTTCATATTTAAGACGCTAAATGCATTCCAAAGTTTACGGTTTGATTGTTAAAATATCCTAAAAGCATTTTTGCGTTCTCTATACCATCTATTTCTAAAACCATGCCAACCACATTTTACTCAATGGAGCATCTAGTTGTAACATGCTTTGATTAATAGTAATTATCAGCCAAAAAGCCCTTTAACCATATCCATAACACCACCTCCACCAGACTGTTGAGAAGCGCCGCCTTTTACCATATTGATAATATCGTTGAAATCGGTATCACCGTCCCCATCTTTATCCAAACCGCCTTGTGTTACACGACCGAGTAAGCCTTGAATATCAAGACTGTTAGTACTACCGCCGGTTAGAGAACTAAAAATTCCCTGTAAATCGACACTATTATCCGAAGGGTCGTTTGTTTTTGAAATGAACTTGTTTAATACACCCGGCAAAAGGTTGCTTACAATATTTCCCGCCTGGCCCTGGTTGAGATTAAATTTCTCCATTAATGAGGAGATTGCATTACCCGAAAGTTGGCCGGCCAAAGGATTTGTTTCAACATCACCTCCTTTACCTCCTAATAACTTCAACACATCTTTAAACTGACCACCTGCAAGAGCTTGTTGCAAACCTCCGGTAATACTGTTGGTTATATCTGCCACAGCTTCATCATTTCGCTCGTTCGGAATATCGGGATTATCAATAATAGCGGTGCCTGCCTGTTGTTTTACAAGATTCAATAATTGATCAAACATGTTTATTCATTTTATCTATCAAATTACATTAAAACACATCGGGATGCAAGTGCAACAGATAAAATATTTATTACTATTTCTTGTATAAACAAACGCCCGGTATTGCTACCGGGCGTTGGAGTATAAGAATCAGAGGTATGTTATTATTTTACTTTGGCAGCAATTTTTACGGCATCGTCCTGAATGGCATTACAACTTGTTGATGAGCCTACCCACCACCTGCCTATCGGCTGATTATAAGAGTTGCCCATAATTGGAGCTTCTCCGTTTCCACCGGAATTATATTCTGCCAGGAAGTTACAATTGCTATCATATTTTGTTTGATGATATAACCCAATGGTATGTCCGCCTTCATGCGAGCAAGCTTCCCATACATTTTTTTGACTGTAGCCTAAGGCTTTTGAAAATACAAAGCCCGGAATATCAAGACCCCATGTCCATGAGTCGATGTAAGCAACACCACCTGCTCCAGGATACCATTCATGATATTGTGTAACAATGATTCGCTGTCTTCTGTTAGCAGCTGCAGCAAAATAAGCAGTTGAATCTGTAGTGATTTTAATATTAGCAAATGCAGAATAATCATTTTTAACTTCTGCAATAATGTTTGCTATCTCTGTGCTGGTAAAACCAGAGGGAGTTGCATAAAAAGTAATACCGCCATTCCAGTACGGGCTGCTTACTGTTTGCCCGTCGAAATCGAGAAATAATACCCAGGAAGAACTGGTAACAACCGGATTGGTAACAATTGAAGTTGTGGTTTCGCAGGCATCGCCGATACCGTCTTTATCACTATCAGCCTGATCGGGGTTGTAGGTAGACTTACAGTTATCTGAATTATCAGGAATACCATCTTTATCCACGTCTTTCCCTCTTCCTGAAATAACATTGTCTGCAAATAATTCACCCCTACGAATGCTGTTGTAATTTCCCTGCAGGAAATCGCAGGTCTCAATTTTCTTTTTGGATACAGATTCTGCAGTAACGGTTTTTTCTGCAAGATTTGAATTTTCTTTTTGGCATGCCACCAGCACTAATGCACAGGCATAGACAATCAACTTCTTCATAACGGTCGGATTTGTTTTTTTAAAATATTGGATTTTATGTTAGTAGACTCTTTTACCGAAACACAAACTGCACGATTGCCTTCTGCATTCCTTTCTGCAACCAATTGAACTAAGAATATGCCAACTGTTTATAAAAGTTTTGCTTTAGGCCAAAGCGGCTAACAAATTGTCTTACGAATAAAAGAACCTGCAGTTCAGATAATGTCACGTCTACCATATCTGAATATGCTGCAAAGTAATTGTGTAATTCCTCCGAAGGAAATAGAGGAATCAGCAAACCCTGTGTAGTTATAAATCTATAGCCTTGCGAAGTTCTACTTACTGGAGCGTAAGCTTTTCTGCATTTTCAGCAAACTGTAAAGCATCTATCAGCTCTTCAATTTCGCCGTTTAACACCGCATCGAGATTGTATAAGGTAAGACCAATACGGTGATCGGTTACCCGGCCCTGTGGAAAGTTATACGTTCTGATTTTCGCACTTCTGTCGCCCGTACTTACCAAGCTCTTTCTTTGGCGGGCAATTTCTTCTTCCTGCTTGCGTACCTGCTCTTCGTACAGGCGTGTACGCAGCATCTGCATGGCTTTTTCACGGTTAGCCAGCTGTGTACGTTCTGTCTGGCATATTACTACTGTACCTGTTGGTACGTGTGTTAACATTACTTTCGTTTCAACTTTGTTTACGTTCTGTCCGCCTGCACCACCGCTTCGGGCAGTTTCCATTTTTACATCACTATCCCGCAATTCAAAATCAATTTCTTCAGCTTCGGGCATTACAGCCACAGTTGCTGCGCTGGTATGTACACGGCCACTGGTTTCTGTAGCTGGTACACGTTGTACACGATGCACACCACTTTCAAATTTCAAAATACCATATACATCATCGCCTGTAACTTCCAGCTGCACCTCTTTGTAACCACCAACTGTTCCTTCACTTTCGCTGAGTACAGCTGTTTTCCAGCCCCTGCGTTCGCAATATTTAATGTACATACGTAACAGATCGCCGGCAAAAAGACTTGCTTCATCGCCACCGGTTCCTGCACGTATTTCAAGAATAGCATTTTTATCATCCTGTGGGTCTTTCGGAATAAGCAACTGGCGAATGTATTTTTCAATTTCCGTTTGCTTTTCTTCCAGCTGAGGTAATTCTTCTTTTGCCAGTTCTCTCAACTCTTCATCGCTACCGTTTAATGCCTCTTTATAACTCTGCACATCGCTGATGATGGAAAGATATTCCTTTCTGCCCTGCACAATTTTTTCAAGACTACGGTACTCTTTACTCAAGGCAGAGAACTGCTTGTTATTAGCAACTATTTCGGGGTTGGTGAGTGCTACACCAACTTCATCAAATCTTGCCTGTATTGCTTCTAACTTATCTAACATAGTAATCTGCTCCTGAAAGGAAATGCTTTCGTCTTAAATTTGAGCGGCAAATTTAAATGAAATCGGCATGCAATACAGGAAATTCAGGGCAGATGAATTGTTTGATGGTTATACGCTGCGAAAAACCGACGATACACTTATTGCAGACGCAACCGGGAAAGTGATTGAGATTGCTGCTGCTGCTGATGCCGGAGAAGATGTTGAAACCTATTCAGGCATTCTTTCGCCGGGATTGATCAACTGCCATTGCCACCTCGAACTGAGTCACTTGAAAAACATCATTCCACCACATACAGGATTGGTTGATTTTTTATGTTCAGTTGTTTCGAAACGTGGATTTGAACAGGAGCTGATACAGGAAGAAATTCGAAAAGCAGAACAGGAAATGTTTGAAAACGGTATTGTTGCCGTTGGCGATATTGGCAATACAGCCGATACAGTTGTTGTAAAACAAAGCAGTAAACTACGTTGGCACAATTTTGTTGAAGTGCTCGGTTTCAGCGATGAAAAAGCAGCAAGCAATCTGCAACATTACACAAGTGTTGCCGATGAATTAAAAACTCATCATCGCACAACATTAACACCGCATGCCCCTTACAGTATTTCGCCTTTAACGTTTCAATTGATCAATACTGCAACAACCGGAAAAATTATTTCTGTACACAATCAGGAAACTGCAGCAGAAGATGAGTTGTATAAAACAGGCAGCGGCGATTTTCTGCGCTTCTATAAAATATTTGGCCTCGATCGTTCTCCTTTTCCCGTAACAGGTAAATGCAGTATACGTTCTTACCTGCCCTATTTCAACAACGGTCAAACAATACTTCTTATACACAACACATTCATGTGCGAAGAAGATATTGTGTGGGCCAATGAATACGCTGCAGCAAACGGATTAACACTTGTATATTGCTTTTGCATAAACGCCAATTTATACATTGAGAATAAAGTGCCTGCCGTTGCTCTGTTTCAACAACAACATTGCAACATAGTGCTTGGCACCGACAGTTACAGCAGCAACTGGCAACTGAGTGTTACAAAAGAAATACAGGCTTTACTTCAACACAGCTCAATAGCTGCAGAGCAGGCATTACAAATGGCTACACTCAATGGAGCAAAAGCTTTGCAATGGCAAAACGATCTTGGCAGCTTCGAAAAAAATAAACAACCCGGTATCGTATTGCTTGAAAAAGATTTCAGCTCATCTAAGCGATTGCTTTAAACAACAAAAGCATTCCAGTGGAATGCTTTTGTTGTTTAAGACTATATTTTTTTACTCGTACATCGATTCAACATCTACAACCGATTTCTTTTCTCCCCTATAAAAATCTGCACCGCTTGAACGGCTCGTAATTAAAATCCTCTTCAGGAGTTTTTGCAGTTGCTCTTCTTCGGGCACATCTGTTTCCAATGCCGTTTTTGTAAACTGTGTAAATTCATAATCGCCGCTGTTGTTAAACGAATAGCGGTTATAGTATTTCCACATTTTCTCGCTTTCAAACTCAATTTCACTTTCAGCTTCGGGCACTAACCCAACAGTAGCAATTTTCCATTGCACATCATCTTTCTTCATTTTGTAACGGAAGAAGTAGATATATCCTTTTTTACCGGTAATGGTAATAGCGTAGCGTTTCATAAACGAAACAGTATCTGGTTTGTCATTATCGCTATCCCATAGCAGCTTGCTTATTGCAAGATCTTTATGGTTACGGTATTTAGCAGGAAACAACTTTTCCATTTTCCATTCTTTCAAATCTCTTAACAGGCGATAACGGTATTCGTCTTTCGATGCAAAGAAGCGAAGCAAGCTGTCGGGAACCTGCTGTTTGTTTTTCAGCAACACTTCCATAACATCGTATTTAAGCTGTTTACTTTCCGACTGCAGCAGTTGCGTTACAAATGCCTGCACCGATGTGTTTTTTGTAATGGAAGGAATCAATAATCTGCTGTACAAAATAAGATCATCGTTTGTTTCATCTTCTTCATCATACGATCTTACTGTTAGAATATCTGTATCGTCAGCATCCTCCTCTTTATTTTTTGTTGCTTCTGCTTTTTGAATAGATTGTTTCTTTTCTGCAACAACCTGCTTGCGCCACAAATGTTTTGCTTCCAGTAAGAACTTATCAAAATACATCTGATAATCTGCTGCTGTAATTACACTGTCCTCAACCATATCAGCCAGTAATTCCATCATATCATCTTTGTAATCTTCCAGGTTTACAAGGGGTAACAGGTCGGGCAAAATTGCTTTTACAAGCAACAAGGTATCGCTCATATTATCAACAAACTCATCATCACTGTCATCTTCTTCGCCATAAGGCAAATCAGACAAGATACCATAGCCGCTTGATCTGTAACGTCGGTAATTATATTCATCGCTTCCTTGTTCAATAATGGGTGGCTCTGCTTTTACAATATCTCTGAACAGAGAATAAGAAGTCGCTGTTTGCTGGCGCAACAAAGCTTCCAATGCTACATACTGCAACTGAATTGTATCGCCTGCAGCAAAATATAAATCGTGCAGGTATTTTGATGAAGCTGTTGTTTTAATACTTGCCAGGCGTTTAATTAAAGCGCTCTTGGTATCGAGATAGTTTTTTTCTTTCCAGTTAATTTTTTCAATTGCATTTTTCAGCTGAGGAAAATCAGCCGAGTCTAATACAATGGATGAAATATATTTTTTTGCTCTTTTGTGCAATACAGTATCTGCACTCTGAAAATCGTTGAAAAAATACCCTGATTTTTTTACCATGATATCAAAGCCTTTCAATGTAGTGTCGGGCTTAAATGTTTCAAAGAACCGGTTGATAAACGGACTTGGTTTTGTAAGCGTATCTCCCAGGGTTTGTATGGTAAATACCATCCCATCTTTAAGAAACGATTTTACACGCACCATACGGCTGCTCCCCTTGTCAGACAAATAAGTATCCCACACATTCATCTTATCGGGCAACACTGTTTTTTGCTGCCAGCGTGTAATCCTTGTTGTATCGTTGTATTCATCATCCGCAAGGCTTGCACTGTCTTTTACATACGTATAGAAAGGCATTTTATAAAAGTTCACTTCAATACGTTCGCCAGTTGTATCGTTCTGAATAACTTTTGATTCAGTGATTGTTTTGTAAACAAACTCTTCTTTTGTATCCTCTTCACTACTCAACCGTTCGTAAATACCTGCAAGCTCTTTCAAATCTGTTTTTCTTTTAGGAACAGGATAGTAAGGCGTGTTCACTGTATAATAAAGTGCCGTGTCTTTCTGCACCACATCATTTCCATATACAAATGGCTGTATTTCGAAGCTGTTGATAAATTGTTCTATTGCAGGATTTTCTTTTGCGGCATGCACAATTAAAGCGTAGTAATGCGGGCCTTGCAAAATAAACCGTACCGTAAACAGTTTTCCTTCTTTATCTCTGAAGCGGGTATGCAATGCAGGATAACCTTTGTGTTTTATTTGTTTACGTTCGAGCTGCTTGTCTATAAATTCAGACGCTTTAAAACTTTCTTCAGCAAGACTTAGTTCAAACGTATCCTCATCGCTTTTTGTATAGCTATGTATTGAAGTTGCAACAATGCGGTAATGGTTCTGTTCATCTGCAGCATCGTACAATCTGTTGTTCTCTTTTATATTGAAAAAAGGTTGGTGTGGAAATGCTGCTGCAAAACCACCTGTTGCGGGTGTAAATAGTTTGCCCGTTATTTTTTGTTCCTTATAATTCTTTAGCTGAACGCTGTTAAAAAACTCTTTGCCTTCGGTACTGTTGCTTACATAATTACCAATACCGCTCATTTTAAAAATGAGTACTTCAAAAGGTGTAACAAAAATGTTATAACGCTGCACATCGCCACGGCGTGTACGGTTTACAATATCATAACCCTGGTAACCATTTTTGCTGATCACTTCCTTCGACAAAATTTTCCCAGGTATGCTTTCGTACAATAAACTGTCGATTACTTCCAGTACACGTGCATCTTTATGTCCCCACATAAATGCGTTGGTGCTGATTTTTGTTACCATGTAATAGCTGCCATTACTAACATCGGCATGCTGTACCTGGTTAAAAAACGGATGATTGGTTGAAAAGAAAGCCCCCGGCGCCTGTAACTGATATGTTCCATCTTCTGCAGTTATTTTTTGCATTGCTGCAGGTACTGTTATTTTATCAACTGCATCTTTTTCCTGGTTGCTTCGCCCCGACATTTTAACCGGACGAACAATGTACCCTTTACTGCGCAGCAATTCAATTACACCACGGTTACCCGGTAAATGTGCGGCACCAACACCTGCAAAAACCGATGCTCCTGCTTTTATAATTGAATCGATCGAATTAGCCTGTATCTCGTTACGACGATAAAGAAATTTTTCATCAAACAATTCCGACTGTGAATTGTAACGATTGATACTATCAAGCAGGTCGAGATTACCTGTGCGGTAAGCTTCTTCCAGTTTATCGAACGAATATTCGCTGTTGTAGTTATCGTAGCTGCGTTGTTTTTTGTTTTTATCTTTTGCAGCATCCTTTACAGCTTCGATCATCAGCTGCATGCTTTCATCAAAATTTTCAAGACCGGCAGTTTTCTTGCCATATTTTCTTCCGCATTGGTAAATGAACATATCAAGGAAAGTATCTTCTTCAAAGTCGGATGTTTTACCGCCATATGTTCTGTACAACAGGTTGTTGATAACCGAAGGATTACTTGCCAATGCATACTTGATGAGCTCTTCGTACTTATGAATTTTAAATGTATTGATGGACAAATTATCGCCGCTACGGTTGCGGTTACTGATAAAGCTCATGGGGTCCATGTCGTACTTGTCCATATCCTGTTGCCAATAAGCCATATCATTTTCCAAGGCAACTACCTGTACATTTTTTATACCCATGTAAAACGAATCGGGTAAATTATACACCAGCTTACTGCTTACATGCATGGTGCCGAATAAATAAGAAGGCTTGCTTGATCCCTTCCGGGTAATTTCCCAAAACAGGCTTGGATACTTTGATGGCTTTTTGTTTGCCTGGCCAAAAGCAGAGCTACATACAAGCAGGAGTAACAGAACTACAAAGGGTTTGAATTTCATACGTTTTAAAGTGTGGTTTCGAATAGTTGTTTATATAAAGATGCGCAGTTAAAAAGAATGCACATACAATTTGCTAAAGTTCGGTATAAATGTTCTTCATGGCGATAAAACTTCCTGTAATACCTGTAAGGTTTTCAGTTTAGAAAATTCGGGCATATGTAACATGTAAAAGGTTTCAATAGCCTCGAGTAACTGGCGCCGCTGCAGGTAATTCATAGGTACCTCGGCAAGCTCATGCGGCTGCATAGCTTTCAAAACCTCACTCATCAGTTGTGCAGCCTGCCCTTCAATGTAATACACATGTTGCGGATGTGTATCTACAAAACTTCCTTCCTGCAAATCAAAAACCGTATGCGTTCCTGCATCATCGGTATTCATTTGAAAGCCGAAGAAGTTTGTAAGGTGTAACGAAAAGTATAACGGAAAATTTGCTGTAACCGTATCTGAGGCCGTATCTAATTCCATCAATGCTTCTTCTACAAAATAAAACAGATCGGGATTGTTTTCGGGTTGCTTTACACATTTCTGCAACAGCTCCATCATGTACAGCATTACACTGTTTTTAATAACATCTGCAAACAGTTCGGTATATAAAAAACTCCAGCGGAATTCTTTAATGCGTTGCAGATTCTTGAGATCGTGATGGTAAACAACCAATTCCAGTATTGAACCCGGCTGAAAATAATTTGCTTTTGCTCCACCTTTTTTACTGCTTGCTCTTACGCCCTGCACTATATAACTCTGCAAGCCATACAATTCGGTATAAGCGGCAACAATAAGACTTGTTTCGCCATACTTAACTGTACGCAAAACAACGGCCTTTGTTGTATGTAATACATTGCTCACTACTTGTTATTTGATGAATACAATTTTACCAACCTGCTTCTCCGCTCCAAACTCATCTTTTGCAAGTACAAGATAAACACCGCTTGCAACACGTTGGTTCCTATAATCACGACCATTCCAAACAGCCTGCCCACCTAGTGCTCTTGTTTGATAAACAAGCCGGCCGTTTAACTCAACAATTTTTACAATTGCATTTTCGGGCAAGCCACGAATACCGATGGTGCCGCCGTAACCAGCAGGTACGGGGCTTGGAAATACAATTACCTTATCGGGATTTTCACTTGCTTCGGTTGCACTTCCCCGATAGCTGCAAATACCATTGAAAGTTGAAAAATAAACTTCACCTGTTGCCTGATCGATTGCAATGCGTATAATACCATTGCTTAGTAACGGGCTGTTTTCTGCTGTAAACCGTTGCAGCACTTTTTCGCCGTCAGCACTTATTAGCCAAACACCATTGAGCGTGCCGATCCATTTTCGATTTGCTGCATCAACTGCAATTGTACGCACATCTTCATTCTCGAATAAGAGCCCTGCAAAATTATCCTGCTGTACAACCGGTTGAAAAGCTTCACATCCGTTTGATGTAAACACATCTCCAGGACATTGAATAACTGCAATGCCTTTATCGGTGCCAATCCAGATAAACCCATCTTTATCTTTTGCCATGCAGTTAACCATATTGCTTGGCAGGTTACCGCTTCCTCTACCTGTTTGAAACCATTTCCACCGATCATCGCCCGTGTTATCAATGGATGTTCCGTGATTGTAACAAAACAACCCGTTCCCCTGAGGCACCTGTATCCATTTCTGATCTGCATCATCAATTACAATACCACCCACCATATTATCCTGTACTAAAAAAGGCACACGAAAGTTACGCCAGTTACCATCGGCTTTCTTTACCAGAAAATTATTGCTGCCGGCAAAATTGCTGATCCATAAATTGTTATTGAGATCGAATGCCATGCCGCCAACACGATAGTTATTCGGATCGCCTACTGCAACATTCAACGGAGAATTTTGTTTGTAAATTTTAAAGCTGTTTCCTGTTTTTAATTCAACCAACCCGCCACCAAACGAACCGGCATAAATCGTTTCATCTCTTGGATCTACTGTAACGGCAATTACATCGAGTACCGTATCCATCCAGGGCAACGTAAAGCGGTTATAATCTTTCCACTCATTCCCATCATAAGTAAAAAAACCTGTGCCATTGTATTGGTAGTTCCATGCGGCATTAACACTGCCACCTGCTACATACAATTTGTTTTTATGGAAAAAAAGTTCGCCATCCAAAGGACCGTATGGAGAGTTGATGTTGTAACGCTCAAATACTGTTGCTTCTGCTTTTACCAAGCCTTTTTCATAATCGGCTATCCATATTTCATTACCGCTTTTTACGGCATGCATGGGATAGCGTAGTTGATTATTATTCTGTACAGTTGTTGTAATTGCACCATTGCTGCTGAGTACGAGTACACGACGATCACCCCAGCTGAAACGTTCTTCACAAAGCAAAAAAGAACCATCACTAACGTTTAACGATTCCCAACGCCAGGCATCTGTATACACCGCTTGCCAACTGTTTCCATTCAACACATAAATGGTATTGAAGTATTGAACAGCAATTGTGTTGTTGATGATAAACACCTGCTTTACTGCACCGGCAGGTAATCCATTTGTTCCGCTGATGTTCGTCCAGTTTCGGTAATCGTTTAAATTAACACTCGATTGGTTTGCAACTTTCAAACCTTCTTCTGTTGCTGCATAAAAACGGGTTGCATCCGCAGCAAAACCATTTACCTGCACATTGCCCCCGCTGTTACCGATAAGAAATGTATTGCTTACTTCGTATTTCGCAAGATCAATAACCACTACACCAAGACCTGTGCTGAGATAAGCTTTACTGTTATAAAAGCTGATGTTGTTAATGGCTTTATCGCCTGTTACGGTACTTCGTAAGATGTCAGGGATATTAATGATATCGTTTCTGTAAAATATGTCGATGTTGCTGTTTTTGTAAGCAATCAACAGCTTTTCATCTGCAACAGAATAGTTGAGTGTACGCACACCTACATCGTTGAAACCACTCACCTTGCTAAGCCGGGTAATTTCTCCTTCATTTCTGCTAACCATGTAGGCGCCAAACTCTGTAGCCGTAAACACGCTGTTTGCGGAAAGTGCCACACGTTTGCCTGAACGGTAATCCATATGCTCCCGCCATCGGCCGATAGGTTGCAATTGAGCAGCAGCCTGCAGCACTGCTGTTATGGAAACGAATAGAAATAAAGCTCTCATCAGTTCTCAAATTTAGCAGGTTTTGAAACAGCTGTTAAAAAACGATGCTGCAAAGCGAAAGATTGCAGGCAAATTCAATACTGCTATCGTTTACAGGCGCATTTAAGACCAAATTTTCTGCATGTTTTCAGGCAGAATGGCGTTTCTTTGCGCTGCTTATTTTAAATTAAACGTATCTGACAGCATGTGGTATAACTTGGGTAAATGGGTATTGCGTAACAGACTTCCTCTTTTAATAGCTGTAATTCTTTCAACCGCCGTAATGGCTTTTTTTGCTGCCAAAGTGCAACGCAGCTACGACAATGCAAAAGCAATTCCTATCGATCATCCGAAATACCTCGAATACGAAGCGTTCAAAAAGAAGTTTGGTGAAGATGGTAGTTTGCTGGTAGTAGGCTTTGAGAAGAAAGATCTGTTTGAGTTGAATTTCTTTCGTTCGTTCACCAACTTGCAAAGCGAAATAAAAAAAGTAAAAGGTGTTGAAGATGTACTTAGCATTAGTGCGGCTGTGGCCTTGATAAAAGATACAACCGGTGAAAAATTACGTACCGTAACTGTGTTTCCACAAACAATTTCCACACAGGCACAACTCGACAGTTGCAAACAGGTATTGTACAATCTTCCGTTTTATAAGGGTTTGTTCTATAACCCTGATGCGAACGTGTACATGATTGCTGTGCGCATTAATAAAGAAGTTCTTAACTCAAAGAAAAGAGATGTATCAGTTAACGGTGTAATTAAACTCGTAACTGCATTTGAGAAAGAATATAATACAACCATGCACCTTAGTGGTTTGCCGCATGTACGTACGGTAATGAGTACACGTATAGCTTCGGAAATGCAATATTTTTTACTGGGCTCGGTATTGCTTTCTGCATTAATTCTGTTGATTTTCTTCCGTTCGTTCAGCACCATGTGGTTAAGCATGGCAGTGGTGATTATTGGTGTTATCTGGAGCATTGCAACAATGGTGATGTTTGGTTATAAGATCACCATCCTTAATGCATTGATTCCGCCATTGATGGTTGTAATTGGTATTCCCAACTGTGTATACTTCCTCAATAAATTTCATACAGAGTATAAAAAAACAGGCGATAAAAATCTTTCGCTCATCAATATGATCGGGCGGATGGGTATTGTTACACTCTTCTGTAACATTGCTGCTGCCATTGGTTTTGCAGTATTTGCGTTAACCAAAAGCCAAATCCTTCGTGAGTTTGGTATTGTTGCTGGCATCAACATTATGGTGCTGTTTGTCATTTCATTTATTCTTATTCCGGTTGTATTAAGTTATTTACCTGCACCAAAACAACGTCATGTACGTTACCTCGAAAATGAGCGCCTCAACAGATGGATCATGCGTATTGAGTTGTGGGTATTCAATCATCCAAAATACATTTACACTGCAACAACAGTATTAGTACTGGTTTCATTAATGGGTGTTATGCGTTTAAAAAGCGTTGGTTACATTGTTGATGATTTGCCAAAAAATGATAAACTCTATGTTGATCTGAAATTCTTTGAACAACATTTTTCCGGTGTAATGCCATTGGAAATTGTGGTTGACACTAAAAAGAAACAAGGTGCAGTACGCAGTATTTCCAACTTAACAAAAATTGATTCGCTTGTACAATATCTGCAACGTCGCCCGGAAATTGGTAAAGCACTTGCATTAACGGAAGGGTTGAAATTTGCACGTCAGGCTTATTACGATGGCGATAGTAATATGTACCAGGTGCCTAATGAATTTGATCTTGCATTTCTTGCACCTTATCTGCAAATGAAAGCAGACAGTAACAGCAAGAACAACAACTTCGTAAAACTGGTAAGCAACTTTGTTGACAGCACAAAACAAAAAGCCCGCATTAGTGTAAACATGGCCGATGTTGGCAGTGACAGCTTGCCGAAAATTCTGACAGCAGTTCAACAAAAAGCAGAAGAATTGTTTAACGCCGACAGCATTGAATATGCTGCAATGATCAACAAAGGGGAAGTAAAAGCAGCCGAAATTGATTCAAGCCGTTTACAACGTTCGGCAAATATTCAGTTAACAGGCACGAGTATTATTTTCGTAGAAGGCAGTCGTTTTATTATTAACGGTTTAAAAGAAAGTATTTTCTGGGCTTTTTTATTAATTGCATTGTGCATGTTATACCTGTTCCGATCGTTACGTATTCTTATCTGTTCACTTATTCCAAATATTATTCCTTTGGTTATAACAGCCGGCGTAATGGGCTGGGTTGGCATTCCGCTAAAGCCAAGTACCGTGTTGGTTTTCAGTGTTGCACTTGGTATTGCCATTGATGTTACCATCCGTTTTTTAATTAACTACAAACAGGAATTACCCTTGCACAAACATGAAACTGCTGAAACAGTAAAACAAACCATTCGACATACAGGCATCAGTATTATTTATACATCACTGGTATTGGTAGCTGGTTTTATTATTTTCTGCTTCTCAGGCTTTGGCGGAACACAGGCATTGGGTTGGCTTACATCGCTTACGCTTTTAGTAGCCATGATCACGAACCTTGTGTTACTACCTGTGTTATTAATTACTACAGGTAAAAAGAAGACATACCGTTCATAAAAAAATTGTGTTTTAAAGCAGCAACATTGTAATATTTCTGTCTTCCTGTTAACAAGTCTTAACATTTGCCGTTACATTTGGCATCGCTTTTTTTAAAAAGCACCCAAAATAACTGACTTAATCCTCTGATAACACTTCAACAACTGAAACAATTTTCACTAATAAACCTTAAACGAGTATGAGAAAACTTGTAAGTATTGCGTTTGTGCTCTTACTGTGTATTACACAGGTATTTGCACAAGACAGAACTGTTACCGGTAAAGTAACAGACGAAAAAGACGGAACTCCATTGGCAGGAGTATCTGTAACAGTAAAAGGCACAACTATTGGAACAACCACTGGTGCCGATGGACTTTATCGATTGAGTATCCCCTCTTCTGCTAAATCCCTCATTTTTACTTTTGTTAACTACGAAACCATAGAAATGGCCATCAGTGGCCGATCTACAATTAATGTTGGTTTAGGTTCTAATGAAAAAAACCTGCAGGAAGTTGTTGTAACAGGTTATTCACGTGAAAAGAAGACCCAGTTTACTGGTTCTGCATCAATTTTAAGCGGCAAAGTTGTGGAAACTGTACCGGTTGGAGCATTTGATCAAGCCCTGCAAGGTCGTGCACCAGGTATGTTGGTAAACTCAGGAAGCGGCCAGCCTGGAGCAAGTGCAAATATCACAATCCGTGGTATTTCGTCAATTTCAGGTGCAGGTCAACAGCCTTTGTTTATTGTAGATGGAGTTCCTCTTCCTTCTTTCGACATGCAAACTGTTAACCCCAACGATTTCGAATCAATTACAGTATTGAAAGATGCGAGCGCTGCTGCACAATATGGTGCACGTGGTGGTTTGGGTGTTATCGTAATTACAACCAAAAGAGGTAAATCCGGACAGGCAAACTTTACTTATCGCTCTCAGATTGGTATGACGCAAGCTCCAAACCCTAATAAGTTTAACATGATGAATACTACTGAAATTATGCAGTATGAAGAACGTTTAGGCTTGATGGGTGTTGCAAGTACCGGCGCTGGTTGGGCTTACTCAAAATTGAATCCAACTTACGCAACAGCAACTTCTACTGAGCAGGCTCGCAGAGATTTTCTGCGTGACAGTTTAGGTGGTATCAACACTAATTTTTACGATATCCTTTTCAGACAAGGTCTTTCGCAAACACATGAAATTAATATGAGTGGTGGTACTACTGCTACAAGATATTTCATGTCTGCTTCATATTTTGATCAGAAAGGTGTGGATCTGAAATCAAGATTAAAGCGTTACACTACAAGATTTAATCTTGACAATACAATTGGCAAATTCAGCCTGCAATTCAATACATTGGTTGGTTTTTCACATACCGATCAAAACGAAGGTTCCTGGTATGGTAACTCGCCACGTAACCCTTTCCAGATTGTTTGGAGAGCAAAACCTTACGAAAATCCATATGGCGGACCTAATGGAAGCTTACTCTTTGGCGCTCAAACAGCAACATTCCTGAAACAAATCGGCAACGCAATTGAAGGTGCTAACAATTCTACCTGGACTGATAAGCAAATCAAAATCAACTCAGGTATTACTACTGCTTTCAAAATCATGCCTTATTTAACAATTAAAAACACCTTTGGTGTTGATATTGGTAGTGAGTATGCTCAACGTGCAATTAATGCCAACTCTTATGTTGGTAGTCTTCAATTACCTGGCAACTCTGGCTATGATGCTGAAACGTTTAGAATGAGAACACAACTCATTAATACAACGTCTGCAATTTTCTCTAAACGCTTTGGTAAGAATGACCTCGAAGCAGGAGCTTATTTCGAAGTTGTAAGAGGCTATCAAAAAGGTTTAGGATTTGTACTTTATAACCTCGATCCACGTTTAAACCAAACAGGACAAGGTGCAGGTTCTTTAACAACTACATCAGGTACATATACACAACCTGCATCGAGTGCTAAATCCGGATTTGGTATCCGTTCTTATTTCGCAACTGGTCGCTATACATATGATAACAAGTATACAATCAGCGGTAGCTTAAGAAGAGATGGTACTTCAAGAATCCTGAATGAAGCAAACAAAGAAATCACAACTTGGGCTGTTGGTCTTAGTTGGGATGCGATCAAAGAAAATTTCCTGAGCAATCAAAACGTGTTAACAGATCTGAAAGTGAAGGCATCTTATGGCGCTGTTCCTAACATTGGATCTATTGGTACCGGCACGTACGGAATTTCAGGTGGCGGTATTTATGGTGTTACTAACTATCTCGGTCCTCAAATGCCTACTTTCTCTAATACAAATGCATTTGCAGGTTCATCACTTACCGGTTTAGTTCCGGCAACACCAGGTAACCCTAATCTGAAAATTGAAACCATTGAGAAAACAAACATCGGTGTTGATTTCGCATTATGGAAAAACAGAGCAAGATTTACTGTTGAAGCTTACAGAAACATCACAAAAGATTTGTTCGTAAGTCAACCATTGCCAGGTAACTCAGGTTTTGGAGGCGGTACTTTGCCAATTAATGCAGGTACAATGTCGAACAAGGGTTTGGAATTTACTGTAAGTGTTGATGTTCTTAAAACAAAGAATATTGATATCACGATCGGTGGTAACCACTCGATTAATAAAAACAAAATTGAAGACCTTGGACTTGTGAGTGAATACGTTGTAGGAACCTTTATTATTAAAGAAGGTTTGCCATACGGTACACACTATACACAACATTACCTTGGTGCAGATCCTGCAACAGGTCGTCCAATGTTTGAAAAAGCAGATGGAACTACAACTACCAATGTTAGCGAAGGTGCATTGTTCCACAAATTCGGTACATTCCTTCCTAAACACATTGGTGGCTTTACTGCTGATGTACGTATTCAACGTTTTACAATCAGTGCATTATTCTCTTACCAGTTTGATGTTACACGTTATAACAATACAGAAAACTGGACAACCAGAGGTACCCCTGGTTACCACAACGCAGTTAACGCTAACAGAATTCTGTTAACTGACCAATGGCAAAAACCAGGTGATGTGAAGTATTATCAATCACCTGCTTACGACAGAGGCTTTACTTCGTCTGATGTACACGAAGCACAATTCCTTCGTTTCAGAAACCTGAATGTTTCATATCAAATTCCTGAAATTTCAGTTGGCAGCTTCCGCTTAATTAAGTCTGCTAAATTCTACGTACAAGGTCAGAACCTCTTTATCTGGAGCCCTTGGCGTGGTCAGGATCCTGAAGATGATAACAATATCAGTTTGCACGAATTCCCGAACCCTAGAGCAATGGTTGTAGGCTTGGATATTAACTTCTAATCGATCACAAAATGTTTGAAAAAATGAAAAAATATAAATTAATACTTCCTTTGGTTGCATTGTTATCTGCTTCTTCTTGTAAGAAGTTGATCAACATCCAGGAAACAGATCTTATTGCCGGCGATGTGGCATTAAAAACCGTTACCAACGTAGAATCAGCTGTTATTGGTGCATATGCAGGTGTTGGTGTTGAAATGGGCATTTTGTTCAACTCCACCCTTTCTGATGAAGTTGCTACTGCCGGTGAGTTTTACAATGCAGCAACAACACACGAATGGCAATATTCACCTACAGATGTTGGTATCCGTGATAACTTCACAGCTATTAACCCCAACTATACTATTATTGACAGAGCAAATCGTATTCTTGCAGTTGTTAATACAGCAGACTCTACAAAAGTTGGCGACAATACAAAACGTGCTCGTTTAAAAGGCGAGGCACTCTTTTTAAGAGCGTATTGTCATTTTGAATTGTTCAGATACTATTGCGGAAACTATAATGCTACTGCTTTGGCAATGCCTTACATGACAACGCCAAACTTACTTCCGCAAGGTCGAATTCAACTCGCAGAATATTTCCAAAAAATCAATGCAGATATCAATGAAGCAAAACCATTGCTTCCAAACAATCTGACTGATAAAAACAGAGCAACACTTGCGGCTGCTAATGGGCTTCATGCACGTATTGCATTGTACACTGGTAACTGGGCAGATGCTGAAACCTATGCAACGGCATACATTAATGCTTTGCCTTTAGCTACATCGGCACAATTTCCTGGTATATGGTCTGATGCAAATACAACTGAAGTTGCATTCCAATTAGTAAGAACAGTTTCTGTAGGTGGCCGTATTGGTTCATTATTCAGAAACACTGGCTTGGTAACGGCTCCTGGTACAAACATCTGGAAGCCTTCTTCAAAACTGTGGAACAGTTACGATCAGACAAACGACGTTCGTTTTGCAACTTATATTAAAGACGAACCTATTTATTCTGGTCTCGGTCGCCCATCCCGTATAGTTGTAAAATACATTGGTGGTGGTATTGGTAGCGGTACTGAAAATGTAAACAATGCAAAAGTTTACAGAACAGGCGAAATGTATCTTATCCGTGCTGAAGCAAGAGCTGAGCAAAACAAAATAACCGGAGCAAACAGTGCTGAAAGCGATATTAATGCATTACGTGCTGCCCGCATTACAGGTTATGTAAATGAAGTTTTTGCTACTAAACAGGCGGCGATAGATGCGATTATAACAGAACGTTTTAAAGAATTGCCATTTGAAGGTCATCGTTTTTGGGATTTGAAACGTAAAGGCTTAGCTGTACAACGTTTGGCTGCTGATGCACCTACGGTTACAGGCCAAACTTTACCTGCAAATGATTACAGATTCGTATTACCAATTCCGCAAACTGAGTTGAATGCTAATCCGAACATGCAACAAAATCCGGGTTATAAATAATAAATAGTTTTCCAACTAAATAAAGGCCGCCTCATTTGTGAGGCGGCCTTTTTATTTAAGAAAATAATTCTGAGGCATCCTGTAAATAAGCGTCAAATGCAATTGTTTATGGTAATGTGCAGCTTTAAACGATAAATCTTGTCTAATTTTTAAGTCAGGTAAAAGATTAGAAAATTTGTACGAATTGGTTTTGTGATTGCTGCAATATTTTCCCGAATACCTTATATTCATAATTCCAACCTATTTTAAACCCTATTCGTATTGGAATCAATTTTCAATCATAAATCAACACTACATGAGAAAACTTGTAATTATGATGTCTTTTCTGCTGTGCTCTTTACAGATCCTAGCACAGGATAAGACGGTTACCGGTAAGGTAACAGACGAAAAAGACGGAAGCCCTCTTGCCGGCGTATCCGTAACAGTAAAAGGTACTACAGTTGGTACATCTACAGGAACAGACGGAAGTTTCCGATTAACTGTTCCGGCATCAGCAAGAATTTTGGTTTTTACTTTTGTAAATTTTGCCGCCCAAGAAGTAAGTATTGGCAACAGAAGCGAATTTGCCGTAAAACTTGCATCCGAAGACAAAGCATTGTCAGAGGTTGTGGTTGTAGGGTATGGTACAGTACGCAAAAAAGATCTTACCGGTAGTGTTGTAACTATTGGAGGCGATAAGGTTAAGGATTTACCTGTACAAAGTTTCGATCAGGCATTATCCGGTCGTGCAGCTGGTGTTAGCATCACAATCCCGAACGGTGTTGTTAATAATCCTCCGGTTATTCGTATACGTGGTGTAAACTCAATCAGCTTAAGTTCATTTCCACTTGTTGTAGTTGATGGTATTCCATCTTTTTCAGGAGATGTTGGTAATGGTAATGCCGCAAACAACCCTCTGGGAGATATTAACCCTACCGACATTGAAAGCATCGAGGTTTTAAAAGATGCAGCAGCTGCTGCGATCTATGGTTCAAGAGCATCTGCCGGTGTATTAATCATCACCACAAAAAAAGGTAAGCAAGGCCGTGCACGTGTAAGCTATGATGCATGGGTTGGCTTTACAAAACCATACAATCTTATACCTGTTCTTAATGGTCGTGAATACGAAACCATCAAGAACGAAGGCTTAACAAACGCAGGAACTCCTCCTAATGGAACTACAAGAGGTTTTTATCCTTATATCGGTCCAGATGGAAACCCTGTTGATACAAAATGGTATGATGTTATTTACAGAACAGGAACATCACAAAATCATAACGTAAGTGTTTCTGGTGCTAACGAAAAAACAAATTACTATTTCTCTGCTGGCTATACCAAGCAGGAAGGCATGATCAGACAAAACGATTTCACACGTTTAAATGCCACAATGAACCTTGATCATAAAGTAAATAACCGCATTACTATCGGTGGCAAATTTCAATATGCAAATACAAATAATACAGGCGTTAACTCAGGATCGGTTCCAGGTGGCGCATTTGCAACATCCGGTATTGCCCGTTTAGGTTTTAACCTGATGCCAAACGTTCCTGTTTATTTGAACAACGGCGCATATAACATCAACACTGTAAGTAATACAATCGGACAAGGCGGTAATCTTACAGCTTTACAGTTTACAAACCCTCAGGTTTTATTGGATCTTAACCGGTTCTCTTCAACAAGCGATCGCATTATTTCAAACGTGTACGGTAATGTAAAAATCATAGATGGTTTAAGCTTCCGTACAACATTTGGCATCGACAATCTGAATGTTGTAAACAAAACATTCCAGAATGCATTACATGGTGATGGTGTTTCAAACGGTGGTTCTGCCTTTAATAACCTTCAAACATTCAGAAGATGGAACTGGACCAATGTACTGAACTATGTAAAGAGTTTTGGCAACCACAATCTTACTGCACTTGTAGGTAACGAACAGCAATATACTTCCTCTGATGGATGGGGTGCAAACCGTCAAGGTGTAACCGATCCGTTTTACAACGAATTTCAGGGTGGCTTCAATACCATTGTGCCTTTCGCAAACTTCCTTAGCGAAAACTATCTGGTTTCTTTCTTTGGTCGTGTAAACTACGATTACGATAAAAAGTATCTTTTATCAATTAACGGCCGTCGTGATGGTTATTCAGCATTTGCTCCAGAAAATAAATATGGTAACTTCTGGGGTGCTTCTGCCGGTTGGGTAGTTAGTGAAGAAGAGTTTTTCAAAAACTCAGATATCTCTAACGTTTTAAGCAATCTTAAACTTAGAGGCAGTTATGGTGTTGTTGGTAACAATCAAGGTATTAATGATTTTGCATTCTGGAGCTTTTTCAGCAGTGGGTTATATGGCAGTAATCCTTCTTTATTCTTCTCACAGGCAGGTAATCGTAACCTTAAGTGGGAAACCAGTCAGAAAACTGACATCGGGCTTGAGCTTGGATTCCTCAAAAACCGTTTGAATGTTGAAGCTACTTATTACATTAACAATGTAGATAATCTTATTCTGGCAGAACCACAAGCGCCATCAAGAGGTATTCCCGGTAACTCAATTCTTACCAACGTTGGTAGTATGAGCAACAAAGGTTTTGAATTTACAATCAATGCCAACGTTATCCAAAAACAAGGGTTTTCCTGGAATACGAGTTTCAACATAACAACATTGAAAAACGAAGTAACTGCTCTTGCTGCAGGTAATGCCGATATTCAACCGGCAACATCGGGTCTTGAGCGCCCAAGCATGATCCGTGTTGGTCAGTCAATCGGTAGTTTTTATGTTGTACGTTCAGGTGGTGTTAACCCTGCAAACGGACAACGAATCTTCTATTATCGTGATGGTACGGCAGTACAATACAACCATGCGGCTCCTGTAGCTTCACGTTGGACATTGGTTTCATCCGGCGCCGTTGCTCCACGTGTTGCAGATCAGGCAAACGATGGAATTATTATGGGTCCAGCACTTCCTAAATGGACAGGAGGTTGGGATAATACCATTCGTTATAATGGTTTTGATTTGAACATGCTGTTCTTCTTCAGTGGCGGTAACTATGTATACAATGGTACAAAAGCAGGTTTAAGAGATATGCGTAGCTGGAACAACTCTACAGAAGTATTAAACCGTTGGACCAAAGCAGGCGATGTAACAACCATTCCTCGCATTGTATTCGGCGATAATATTTCAAACGGCTCTGGTATTGTTATGAGCGAAAACGTTGAAAAAGGAGACTTCCTTAAAATGCGTTCTTTAACCTTAGGCTATTCTTTACCTAAAACTGTTACAGAAAAAATCGGTATCAACAATTTCCGTTTCTATGCACAAATCCTTAATGCCTTTACTTTAACGAAGTACACAGGATACGATCCTGAAATTTCTTCAAACGGTAATGGCAATGGTAACCCAAGTGTTGATCGCAACTCTGTACCTCAAGCTAGAAGCTTTAACGTTGGCGTTAACATTGGATTATAATTAATTAAAACAAGAACATTATGAAACTTAAAATAGCATCGTTTCTACTGATTGTTACCGCTGCAGTTAGTTGTAACAAATCAAAACTCGATCCCATTCCTCAAACAGCATTGTCTGACGCTGTTGCTTTCAGCGATTCTTCACGTTCGGTACAACAGGTAAATGGTTTGTACTCTGCCATTAAAAACGGTAACATGTTAGCTGGCCGTTACCAGGTTTACCAGGATGTTCGTGGCGAGGAATTTATTAACAGAACAAACAATGCAGTAACAGCATGGCTTACATGGCAGTTTAACTTAACAGCCAGTGCTAACGAAGTGCAAAATCTGTGGGCTGCCGGCTATGCAGCAATTAATCGTTGCAATGTTGTAATTGATGGTTTAACAAAATCAACAATAAGTGATGGTCTGAAGAAGAATCTGATTGCAGAAGCAAAATTTGTTCGAGCAAATTCTTATTTTATTCTTATGCAATTGTACGCCCGCCCATATACTGATGGTAATGGAAGCAAGTTGGGCATCATTCTCAAATTGCAGCCTGAAACTTCAAGTGGAGATCAAAATCAAACCCGTGCAACAGCTGGAGAGATTTATACACAAATTATAAAAGATCTCAACGAGGCAGAAACAGACCTTCCTTCTACATATGCAAACGCAACGCTTAATACAACCCGTGCGCATAAAAACACAGCAGCATCAATGAAAACCCGAGTGTATTTAAACATGGGTCAATGGGCTAATGTTATTACCGAAGGAAACAAACTCGTACCGAACGCTGCCCCTTGGAACGCATCAACAGGTGTTGCAAACGGTTTGTTAGCAAATGTTGCTACGGTATATACCAATTACACTTCAGCTGAAGCAATTTTCTCAATGCCTTTTACTGCATTAGATGTGCCCGGCACACAAAATGGATTGGGATGGTATTATAACCCAGGCCCTAACGGTGGTGGCGAATTTGCCTTAAATATAGTTGCACCAGGTATTTATGCTGATGCCGGATGGAGAACTTCTGACGCACGCAGAGGTTTATTAGTTGAATCCGGAGGTCAAACATGGTTACGTAAATTCCCAAATCCAAACAACGCAGCTGACTGGAGCCCTGTAATTCGTTATGCTGAGGTAATGCTGAATCTTTCAGAAGCATTAGCCCGAAATGAAGCAGGCACTGCTGTAAATGCAAGAGCTCTTGCTATTCTTAATGCTATTCGTAAGCGTTCTGATGCAACCATTGCAGATTTTACTCCAGCAACAAAAGATGAGTTGGTAAATTTAATTTTGAATGAAAGAAGAATTGAACTACTCGGCGAAGGTTTCAGATCTTCTGACATCGCACGTACCAACGCAACATTCCCTGCTAAAGGATCCGTTGGTTCAGTAGCGCCATCAGCCAATCAGTACATTTGGCCAATTTCAATTGCAGAATTATTGGTAAACAAATCCTGTCAGCAAAATACTGGTTATTAATTATAACCAATTGAGCATAATAAAAAAGCCCCGCCAATTGGCGGGGCTTTTTTATTAGTAAATATTTTTACTGCAACACTTCTGCCAGCTTCTGCTCCAATGCACTGCCTCTTAAATTGTCGGCAATAATTTTACCGGCTGGGTCAATCAATACGTTATAAGGAATTCCATTGAATCCATATAAACCTACTGCTTCGCTATCCCAGAATTTAAGATCACTGATATGTGTCCATGTTAAACCATCTTCCTGAATTGCTTTTATCCAGGCATCTTTTGTTTTATCGAGCGATACTCCAACGATAGTGAAATTTTTATTCTTGAATTTATTGTAGGCTGCTACTACGTTTGGATTTTCGCCACGGCATGGGCCGCACCAGCTTGCCCAAAAATCAACCAACACATATTTACCACGAAAACTACTTAACGAAACATTTTTACCATTTACATCGGGCATGGTAATATCCGGTGCAACTGTTCCAACAGGAGGTGTTGATGCTTTCGGTTGTTGCGCTTGTGCAACACTTTCACGAAACTGTTTTACTACCGATTGAATACCTGTATGGTTTGGAAAACGCTTTACAAGATTGTTGTACATCGCTTCGTTTTCAGCAGCATCGACTCCAACATTTATGGAGGTTGCAAACATGCTTACCATCGGGCTGTTATCTTCAGCAGCTGTTTTCTTTACATACTCCCGAAATGCGGATAACATACCGTTCATTTCATTCTGCTTTATCATACGCAAACTATCGCCCTGCACTTCGTTTTGCAACTGGTATTGCATGGCGTATAATTTCTGTTGCGTTACCGATAAGGAGTCAACAAACTTTTGCAAACGTTCACTTGCAGGCGAACCGCTGTAACTTACTTTACGTATATCTTGCCAATCGCCTTTGATCGTAATATCCGACTTGTCGTTGATTACAAAAAACAACGGACTTTTTTCTACCTGCGGAAAACGAAGCTGCAGTAAACTTTCTTCTGCTGCTTTTCCTTTCAATGAAAATTTTCCATCCTTAACTGTAATACTGTCTAATACCTGCGGCGGCATGTTTTCGAACGAGATCTGTTCAAGATAAACCACTGTTGCCGGAGCATCTTTTACTTCACCGCTTACAGTAAAATTTTTACTTCCATTGCTCTTACATGCTGCCATGCTTGCCGCAACGATAACAACGATTCCGATTTTCTTTATCATAATTTAATTCGCTAATTTTTCTGTTACTAATTGATTCAGCAGTTTGGGATCGGCTTTACCTTTTGACTTTTTCATTACTTCTCCTACAAACAAACCAAGCAATCCTTTCTTTCCTTTTTTGTATTCGGTTACTTTTTGCGGCATGCTGTTTAATACCTCTTCAATCAATTGCTGCAATGCATCTTCGTTACGCTCCTGCAAAAGGTTCAACTCCTGTGCCAATTGTTCTGCCGGTGATCCGTTGTTTAATTGAAGCATAGCCGGAAATAATTTCTGCACCGCCATTGTATGACTCACCTTTCCTTCTTCTACGATCTGCAAAATGGATACAAGCTGTGCAGGTGTTAACGGCAGCGTTGCCAATTCTTTTCCTTCTTCGTTCAATACCGATTTAACCGGACCTAATAACCAGTTAGCGATCTGTTTGTATTGTGTTGATGATCTTGCTGCTTCTTCAAAATAAGCAGCCAGCTCCATGTCTTCGCTCAGCAAACCTGCGTCATAAGCAGGTAGTGCATATTGCTGCATAAAGCGTTCTTTCTTTTGTTCGCTTAACTCCGGTAATGATGCACGGATGTTTGCAATAAACTCTTCGGAAATAATAAACGGTGGCAGATCCGGATCGGCCATGTAGCGATAATCATCTGCATCTTCTTTTGTGCGGATAGCAAATGTTGTTTCTGTATCGGGATTGAATCCTCTTGTTTGTTGCAAGATTGTTTCTCCTTTCTCTTTCATATCAATCATGCGCATTACTTCATGATCGATCGCCTTTTTTAAGAAGCGGATTGAGTTAAGGTTTTTAATTTCAACCTTAGTTCCAAGTTTAGGATCGCCTTTTAAACGAATAGAAATATTCGCATCGCAACGCAAACTTCCTTCTTCCATATTGCCATCGCACACATTAAGCGTACGTACAAGTTTGCGAACCTCTGTTAAATAAGCCGCAGCCTCATCGCCACTGTGCAGATCGGGCTCGCTTACAATTTCAATTAAGGGTACACCTGCTCTATTGTAATCAACAACAGAATAAACATCATCCTGATCGTGCATACTCTTTCCTGCATCCTCTTCCATATGAATACGGTTGAGCTGCACATTGCGTTCGCCTTCTGTTGTTTTAATTTTTACAAAACCACCAATACAAACCGGTGTGGTGTGCTGCGAAAGCTGGTAACCTTTCGGTAAGTCGGGATAGAAATAATGCTTGCGTGCAAAATAGTTTTTGCGTTCTATTTCGCAATTGCAGGCAAGCCCCATCCGTACGGCCAACGCAATAGCATCTTTGTTAAGTTTGGGTAAAGTACCGGGATGTGCTAACACGATCGGACTGACATGTGTGTTGGGCAATGCACCAAAGCTGGCATCATCGCCACAAAACAATTTACTTTTTGTAAGTAATTGTGCATGTACTTCCAAACCAACAACGGCTTCGTATTTCTCTGAATAATTTGACATAGTTGTAAATAACATTCCATTTTCTACCGAATATTTCGACTTCGCTCAATATTCTATAGAAGCCCCTTCGACTTCGCTCAGGGTCTCCTTGGTTTCAGGGTTCGCAAAAATACCCGTTTTCGGTGGAAGCTTATGTGAGTAAATGCACAAAAAAGCCCCCGTTAAAAAACGGGGGCAGCGCTATATCAGAGCATGAGAAAAATTTATAAATCGGCTTTTTGCAGTTTTTTCGGAATCTTCACTTCTACGTTTACCGTTTTGCCGCCCCGTAGCAACTTCACATTCCAGAGATTTTGTTCGGGTTTACCACGAAGTGCTTCCCTTGTTTCACCAACTGTTTTAACAGCTTTGCCATCTACTTCCGTAATCACATCATCCTTTTGCAAACCACTTTTTGCAGCAGGTGAATCCGCATCAACTTCCAGAATTTTCACGCCGTTTCCTTCTTCAGTATCCTGGATGGTAATACCCAACTGCGGACGACCGGTTCTGTACATAAACACATTCTCATTCATTCCTTCAAAACGGGGGATCTGCAGATGAAACTGACCGGGATTAAACTCTTTAAATTCGGGCATTTCCATTTTAAATTCATGCATGCCTTCCGGTCCTTTTCCTTCACCCAGCTTTACTTTCACATTCTTTTCTTTTCCATCACGTATGTAGGAAATCTCAACTTCATCGTTTGGCTTTTGTGCACGGATAGCTGTACTTAAGTCGGATTGACTTGTAATTTTCTTATCGCCAACTTTAGTAATGATATCGCCTTTTTGCAGGCCTGCTTTTTCTGCAGCCGATTCTTTTTGTACTGTTTCCAATTCAGCACCTTTTGCATGATCGTTACTGACAACGCCCAGCAATGCACCGCTTTTCCAGTTTATTTTAAAATCGTGTTTAAACTGATCGCTGTTAAACAGTTCCCAGTTTTGAGCACCATTGTAACGGTGATAAACTCTTGGCGGACTAACACGCAGCTTCGGTGAACGGAGCATGAGCATATCATCATCAAAGCGTTGGATGATCACATCTTTATCGCCCTTTTCTACGGGCTTTCCGTTTACAGTTACTTTGTCGCCTTCAATAACGATCGTGGTCTTTTCTGTTTTATCGCCTTTTTTGCGAATGATGATCTGTTCTTTCTTTTCTTCTTTCACCCGCTTTTCTTTCTTCTCTACTTTATCCTGTGCAGATGCTGCAACAGCAAGCAATTGGGTAGCGGCTACAAGGGCCATTGCGTACAAGGAAATTCGCTTCATTTGAATAAGGTTTTAATTTGATGAAGCTAATGTACGAAGATTTTCTTATTTACGAATTATTTCGGAGATTTTCTGATTTTTTAACATTTGGGTTGAAGGCTTCATAGGTTTCAACCGGGCAATTATCAACCACTTCGTTACAGAGATACTGCATACCTATTTTCCGAAGTATAGTTAGCGAAGCAATGTTTTCGATATGTGCCCTGCCTGTAATACGATTGAGTTTCTTTGTTTGAAAACCATAGTGCAATGTATTTGCTGCAGCTTCGGTACCATAACCTTTGCCCCACGATGAGGGAATAAAACGATAACCAAGATCCACCTCATCAATTTCCTGCCGGTACTTTAAACCGCACCAGCCAATAAACGCATTGCTGTGTTTTGTATATACAGCATACCGTCCAAGATCATATTTACTGTATTGCGGAAGAATGGAATTTTGCAGCACCCGCTCAGCATCGGCTACCGTTAACAACGGAAGTTCGTGCACGTACTTTACAACTGCTGCATGTTGATTTAATGCAAAGATGAGTGGAGCATCTTCACTTGTAAATTGACGAAAGTATAATCTTGCTGTTTCGAAAATAATTTGCATATGATGAGGTTTAAAATAAAACTACCGCAGCTTTTGACTACGGTAGTTTTATACTTTGAATGAATTTCCTAAATGTGTCAGACGCTCTATGAGACGTCAGACACTATAATAAACCTTTCACTTTCTCAATCACCTGTTGCAGGTTGCTTACATCCTGGCCACCGGCTGTTGCCAACGTTTTTTGTCCGCCACCGCCACCTTTGATCAATGGAGCAATATGTTCTTTAATGATTTTTCCTGCATCGAGTTGTTTCGCTGCAGCAACCGTATCGCTGATGCCTACTGCAACAAATGGTTTGCCATCAATGTTGGCACAAAGCACAGCTACATAATCGTTGAGATTTGTTTTGAGATCGAAGCAAACTTTCTTCAACGCATCTGCATTGCTTACTTCAACTATATCGCCAATGAAGGTTACATTGTTAATGATCTCATCTTTCTGCAACAGTTCGTTACGCAAAGCAACAAGCTGACGTGCTTCCAGTTTCTCCAGTTTCTTTTTTAGATCACTGTTTTCCGATTGCAGGTTTTCAATTGATTTGCCCAGATCCTTTGGATTCTTAAGTTGCTCTCGGATTGCACGGATTGAAGCAAAATGTTCATTTACATATTGCTCAGCGGCAAAACCTGTAACGGCTTCTACACGACGTACACCTGCAGCTACCGCACCTTCACTTGTGAATTTAAATAACCCAAGTTCACCTGTTGAACCAACATGTGTACCACCGCACAACTCAATAGAATAAGTTGGGTCGATAATAACTACTCGTACTTCATCAGCATATTTTTCGCCAAACAATGCCATTGCACCCATAGCAATTGCTTCTTCTTTTGGCATTGATTTAATGATTACCGGAACATTTTCACGGATCTTTTCATTAACGATCGCTTCTACTTGTGCCATTTCTTCATCGGTCACTTTTGCAAAATGCGAAAAGTCGAAACGCAGGTATTGATCGTTTACCAAACTACCTTTTTGTGCCACATGTGTACCCAATACTTTACGTAATGCTGCATGCATTAGGTGTGTAGCAGAATGATGCACTGTTATTTTCTTACGACGATCGGCATTTACTTTGGCTGCAACAACGCCTGTGATGTTTACAGGTAATTGTTCAGTGAAATGAATAATGAGATCGTTCTCCTTTTTTGTATCTGTAACAACAACTTCTTCGCCTTCAAACAACAACACACCGGTATCACCAACCTGTCCACCACTTTCTGCATAGAAAGGTGTTGATTGCAATACCAACTGGCAGGCAGCTTTGCCCTTGATGTTTACCTTACGATACTTAACGAGTTTTGTCTCTGCTGTAACAGCATCGTAACCTACAAACGAAATTTTATCAGTTGGCAGCACTTCTACCCAATCTTCGGTATCAATTGTTGTTGCAGCACGGCTACGTTCTTTCTGTTCGCTCAATGCTGCATCAAAACCCTTTTCGTCAATGGCTAATTTGTTTTCGCCCGCAATCAAACGTGTAAGATCAATGGGGAAACCATAGGTGTCAAACAACTCAAACGCAGCTTTACCATCAATTACTTCTTTAGTAGTATTGATGATATCATCGATACGTTTCAATCCTTTTTCCAATGTACGTAAGAAAGCATCCTCTTCTTCCTTCACTACTTTTTGTACAAATGCTTCCTGTGCTTTTAGTTCAGAAAATACATTTTCAAACTGTGTTGCCAATACCGGCACCAGCTGATGTAATAACGGTTGCTTGTAACCGAGATAAGAATAGTAGTAACGAACAGCCCTTCTTAAAATCCGGCGGATAACATAACCTGCACCGGTATTGCTTGGTAACTGTCCATCGGCAATGGTAAAACAGATTGCACGGATATGATCGGCCAGTACACGAAACGCTACGCTTTCCTTATCATCACCTGCAGTATATTTTTTGGCTACAATATTTTCAACAGTTGCAATGGTGCCGGTAAAAATATCTGTATCGTAATTGCTTTGTTTGTTTTGCAGTACACGTGTTAAACGTTCAAAACCCATACCTGTATCTACATGCTTGGCGGGTAATTGCTCAAGCGATCCATCTTTCATTCGGTTAAACTGGATGAATACATTGTTCCATATTTCAATCACCTGCGGATGATCGTTGTTCACCAATGTTTTTCCATCAACCTGTTTACGTTCTTCATCAGTTCTACAATCAACATGTATTTCGGTACAGGGGCCACAAGGTCCTGTATCACCCATCTCCCAGAAATTGTCTTTTTTATTGCCAAGTAAAATGCGGTCTTCTGCAATCACTTTCTTCCATTCATTCCACGCTTCTTCATCTTTCGGCAGATTCTCTTTTGCATCACCTTCAAACACGGTAACGTATAAACGATCTTTCGGAATTTTATACACTTCAGCAAGCAGCTCCCAGCTCCATGCAATAGCTTCAGCTTTAAAGTAATCGCCAAAGCTCCAGTTGCCCAGCATTTCAAACATGGTGTGGTGATAAGTATCAACGCCCACTTCTTCCAGGTCGTTATGCTTACCGCTAACACGCAAACATTTTTGCGTATCGGCCACTCTTGGATTTTCTGCTTTACGGTTGCCGAGGAAATAATCCTTGAACTGGTTCATACCTGCATTGGTAAACAAAAGCGTAGGATCGTTCTTTACTACAATGGGTGCAGAAGGAACGATCTGGTGCTTCTTAGATGCAAAAAAATCTAAAAATTGTTGTCTTATTTCTGCTGCTGTCATCATGTTCAACCGTTATTTGGATTGATTTTTGAGAAGTGATACTCCTATCTTTGTAAATACCCCAAAAGGGGAAGCAAAGGTAAGTTAAACCACAGCACTGCGGATTGCCTGTATGAAGAAAGTCAAGTATTTCTATAATACCAACACCCTCCGGTACGAAAAACTGGTTACACCACTGCGTGTAAAGTTGTTGCGTGTCTTCAGTTTTCTTGCTGCTGTTTCAGTAGCAGGGTTTCTGTTTATGCAGATATCTTACCGCTATTTTCCTTCTGCCAACGAACAAAAACTACATAAAGAAAATAACCGGCTGAAAGATAATTACAGCATCCTCAATGAAGAGATCAAACGCATGAACCAAAGCCTGCGTGAAATTGAAAAGCGTGATAACCAGGTTTACCGTTCTATTTTTGAAGCCAATCCTTTGCCCGACAGTGCCCGTGCCAAAATGATTGAAAAACAAGCTGAGGACCGTTTAATAGCAAGCCTTAGCGAAGATGAACTCAATACATCCATTATTCAACAGATCAATACACTCCGCAACAGGCTGTATGCACAAACCACTTCGTTTACTGCTATTGAAGGAATGGTGAAGAACAAAGAAGCATTGTTAGCTGCAACACCTGCCATTCAACCGGTAAGTAATAAAGAACTTTCAAGACTTGCATCGGGTTTTGGTTACCGTATCGATCCTGTTTATAAAACCACCAAGTTTCACGCCGGGCTCGATTTTGCTGCACCACAGGGTACGCCTATTTATGCAACAGCTGATGGCACCGTAACTCTCGCCGGCAATACAGGTAATGGTTACGGTAATCATGTGGTGATCAATCATGGTTACGGTTATGAAACATTATACGGACACATGGTTCGTGTTAAAGCAAGAAACGGACAAAAAATTCGCAGAGGTGAAGTAATTGGCTGGGTTGGAAGTACGGGAAAAAGTACCGGCCCTCACCTGCATTACGAAGTACATAAAAACGGTCGTGATCTTGACCCCATCTATTTCTTCTACAACGATCTTTCGCCGGAAGAGTTTGACCGTATGCTGAAAATTGCTGCAACGGGTAACCAGAGTTTTGATTAATTCATAGTTGATGGTTCATAGTTCATAGACAATACAACATTGAGGGATGAACAATCGGAGACTGCGATGAACTATCAACCATAAGCTATCAACTGTTTCCTTACTTTTGCTGAAACTACATTCCGCTGGCAACGCAATCGCAAATATCATTTGATTTTGATTTTACGCCCAAGGATGATGGCATGCCGAAAGCAGCGCCACGTCGTGGACGTAAGCCGTTGAATAAACCGCCCAAGCCCAAACAAAAACGTGGACGAAAAAGTTTGAAAGAACCTGTTGATGAAACGATGTTTGTTGAACTACCCAGTGATGAAGAGTTAAGCAAAAAATTGTATTACAGTATTGGTGAAGTGTGCGATATGTTCCAGATCAATCCTTCATCTGTTCGCCATTGGGAAACTGAGTTTAGTTTTTTAAAACCAAGAAAGAATAAAAAAGGAGATCGCTTTTTTAATGCAACCGAATTAAAAAAAGTGCATCTTATCTATTACCTGTTGCGTTATAAAAAATACAGCATTGAAGCTGCAAAGGATTACCTTAAAAAACATAAGGATGAAACCGATGCACGTTTTGAGCTTGTAAAAAGTCTGCAACAGATAAAACAATTCCTGTTAACGATCAAGGCCGACCTTTAATTGAAACGTTTAAGCAAACACATGAAATTTTTAACAGCCGCATTTTTACTCATTGCCCTCAATAGTTCTGCACAGGTACAATACGAAGTTTCGAAAGACCCCAACAATGGATTAAAAACATTGAAAGGAATTTTAAGCCCGGAAATTATACAGAACGATGAAGCTTTTTCCTGGATGAAGAACGACATCAGCTGGTATAAACCCAATGCTGATTGTGTAACAACGCTTACTGCAGTAAAAGACACGATTCAGTTTGTTGTATTCATTGGCACCTGGTGCGAAGATTCGCACAATGTGTATCCGCAGTTTTTAAAACTGTTGAACCAGGTTGGCTTCGATAAAAAACGCCTGACGATAATTGGTGTTGATCGTAACAAAACAACGCTTGGTTCATTATGCCAGGCATTAAATGTAACGAAAGCGCCTACCATTCTTGTACTGAAAGCCGGCAAAGAAATCGGCCGTGTTGAAGAATATGGTAAGTACGGTGTGTACGATAAAGAATTGGCTGAGGTATTAGCGAAAGCAAAATAGCCAAAGCATATTCCAACAATTCCTTTTGTTTTACGAGTAACCTCTTTCCCTCCGTTGTTGAAGATTGCTTCGTGCCTCCCACGCTTTGGCCGGAGTTGTTAACTCGCAATGACGTTTATGTTATTCCGCCTCCCGTAAAGCTGCATGTTCTATCTGCAGCGATTTCATAATGCTGATGAGTTCGAGATTGATGGTTTGTTTCAGTTCCTGGAACACATTGAAATCAATTACTGCAGTAAAATAATCAACCTGTATTGCAATTGATTTAGCGCCTATCTCGGTTACAAAGGCAGTACCCGACTCAATCAGTTCATGTTGCTCCAATAACTGTCCGGCTTTTTGTTGCAGTTTCATTAATTGTTGTGCAGTAGTATCTACTCTAAGCTCCAGTTTTATTTCGGCTTTACGTTGTGTACGTAACGAAAGATTATCGAGAATACTATCCACCATTTTTTTGTTAGGCATCGTAACAAATGTCTTCTGATCGGTACGGATGCGGGTGCTTCGTAAACCAATTTTCTCTACTGTACCTGTAATGGTTTCGACCTTTACCAGATCGCCGAGTGTAAAGGGCTTATCGAAGAAAATGATAAAGGATGCAATCAGGTTCTCCAGACTTTCTTTTGTAGCCAACGCAATTGCAGCAGTAACAATGCTGAGTCCTGTAATGAGGTTCGACACATCAAACTTCAACACAAACTTCGAAAACATAATTACACCAATAATGAGTGCAATGGCTTTAAAGAAATCACGAAAGAAAACCACCAGCTGGTTATCGGCCTGGTCTTCTGTTTGATCGGCTTTTGCTTTAAGCACCAATGCAAGAAAATCGATGAAGCGGCGTAACAGGCGAATGAATAATACAACTAATATGGCTTTACCTGTTGCTTCAATAATTTCCTTCGAGGTTATTTTGTACAACTCCACCTCGAGTACTTTGGGGAAGTTGAGTTTATGAAAAGAAAAAATAACCACCATCCATACAACAAACCATTCCATTGGTATCAACACCAATGCAATAAACTGATTACGGCTTACATACTTTTTTGCACCGGGAAAAAATCCATACAACAAACCACAGAGAAAACGGGAAACAATTCCTTTCAATAAATACATGGCCAGCAGAATACCTGCTATCCATAAATAACTTACAAGCGGATTATCTAAAACAATCGTGTGAAGAAATTCTTGCATACGCAAAAATACAAACTCGGTGAGTGAGACAACGTTTAAAATGTAAAATGCTGAATACGGTCGCTCTTTAACACATAAAAATGACCGGGACGTATAACCGCTTTTTCTATTTGAGCCGCCGGAACGGGCAAGGTCAACCGCTTTTCGGTAAATGTACCTGTAGTGTACGCAATAAGCGATTGGTTTTCGATACCAATAATTGTTTTGCCTACCACTGTTAAATTGCTGAGGCCTGTGTACGATAATTTGGTTTTGAATGTACCGTAAATATCAAACACGTACACGCCTTTTTCGGGATCGTAGAGATAAACAAAACCATCCTGGTCGAAGATCTGCACAGGTGTTGGTGCTTCATCAAAGATCATTCTGAAATCAACTGTTTCGCTCAGTACTTTTCCATCTTCACCGATCTTCTTCAGTTTACTTGCCTGTTCATCGTATACCCAGATATTGTTATCGTAACTCTGTGCAATTGCTTTTACCTGGAAAATATTCTGCTTACGCAGATCAATCGTGTTTACAATATTTAGAAACCGATCGAGTACAACCACTGTTGCAAAATTTTTATAGTAGAGCAGTAATTTTAATGGATTTGTTGCATCAATTGAATGCAGCTTGCCATAACGCCTTACATCATTAAACACTCCAACAGAATCGCCGTTAGCTGTAAGTTTTTTCAGTTGATTGTTTTTCGACAGCAGTAAATAATTACCAAGATTATCAACTGTAAAATTGCTGTACTCCCCTTCAATAGCTTTAGCTTCTGTAAATGCTGTTTCCTGTGCTGCTACAGACAACATTACAAAAAGACTGATCAGTAAGAGTACATGTTTGCTCATTTGTAATAATTCAGTTCAAGGTTTTTTCCATCAAACACTGCATAGCTGAAATAACGTATCCAGTCGCCAAGGTTAATGTACCGGCTTTCATTAGTCAGACGAAAATCAATGGGCAGATGTCTATGCCCGAACACAAAAAAATCGAACTTTTTTTGTTGCAGCACTTCTTTGCAATAGATGATAAGCCATTCCTGATTTTCACCTAAAAATGTTTCTTCTGTTGCGCCGGTTTGTGCACGGCTTCTCCGGCTTAAATAATTGGCCAGGCCCACACCAACAACCGGCGGTAAAATTCCAAATAACCACTGACATGCCGGGTTGCGAAAAATCTTCTTCAGCATTTTATATCCATGATCGCCGGGGCCTAATCCATCGCCATGACCAACTAAAAATTGCTTGCCGTTGAATCCAAATTCTTTCGGTTCGTAATACACAGGTATATTCAATTCTGTCTGCAAATAATCTTTCATCCACATATCATGATTGCCAACAAAAAAATGAACAGCTATACCCGCATCGGTGATCTCTGCAAGTTTGCCTAACAACCGAACAAACCCTTTTGGAACCACTGTGCGATATTCGTACCAGAAATCGAACATATCACCCACGATAAAAATTACAGCTGCATCGCTTTTAATTTCATCAAGAAACTGAACGATCTTTTTTTCACGAACAAGACTTTGCTCATAAGTGGGTGCCCCCAAATGAAAATCGGAAAGAAAATATATTTTTTTGCCTTCGGGAATCTGCATCAAACAAATATAAAGAAGCTCTGTAACTCCGTTGTTAATTTGCTTTGCTGCGCTGATATTCCAGCACATCACCGCTTTCAATTACGGGCTTGCCGGTTACATCGCATTTGTACCAATAGATCCATGCAGTAAACTCAGCTTTGTCGGTATAAATGGTTGTTGCTGCACGTTCGTATAACTGTTCTTCACCTTCTTCGGGGTGCACGCCTTCGTAATCATCTAACTGTGCAATAGCCCAACCAAATTCTTCTGCTGAATTAGCCTGGTATAATTCACCAATAATGTATGCGTCTTCTGTTGTGGGCAAAGCGGCAGGATATTCTCCTAAATCGTAGAGCTTTCCTTTTACTTTTCCATCTGCTACTTTGGTAAAATAAGGTGCAATGTATTGAAATGCCGGACCGGGAAATCCGCTGCGCAAACTACCGTAAACAAAAATTAAATGAATGGCATCGTTCATGGCTTAAAGATACAATGAGTTAAGGCACAAGAAAAGAAAATCCAATGTTCAATTTCCAATGAAAAAAAGAGAAAAAAAGAAACAAGGTTCAAGGAAGAAAAACCAAAATACAAAGGACAAAAACCAAAATCCAATCCCGATAGTTATCGGGACCAATTCCCAGCTTCCTTTTTAGCCTTCAATTAAAAACACAAACACTTCTTTCGGACCGTGTACACCTACAACCAATGTTTTTTCAATATCCGCCGTACGGCTGGGGCCGGTTGCAAAGCTGATGAAAGAAGGTAATTGATTGCCGTACTTTTCACGAAGTGCCTGCAATGCATCTTTTAAATCGTACACCATCTGGCTTGTGTAAGCAATGCACACATGCACCGGTGCATATACACTGGTAGTGCGACCGCTTTCGTTACCGGTGCTGAGTACCATTGTTCCTGTACGGCTTACCAGTAGTTCGCAAGTTGTAAAACTTGCATCACTATCCGAAAGATTATCGTGAAAGTTAATAGGGATATTGAGCTGCTTAAATATCTGCTGCAACTTTTGCTCACGACAAACTACTTTATCCCATTTGCGTGCTGCAGCAAGTTGCAACAGTTGTTCGGCCATATCTTTTTCATCGGCACAAAACACAAACTTGCCCTGCAGTTTGGTAAACTCTTGTGCAAACTGTACAGCCATATCGTCAACCGGAGGTTGAAACACGCTGCTGTTGCCTTCGCTTTGAGGAAACGGAACAGGCACCGGATGACTCAGTGCCTGTCTTATTTTTTTTAGAATATTTTCTTTTGATGCAGATACACTCATAAACTTACTTATGCAGGAAGTGGTGTAATAGTTGGCTCGCTGCTTTGTGCATCGTTATCTGTTGAGTGATGAACCGTATCGCCATTTTCATCCAACAGCTTTTTATGTTCGAATGGGCGTTTACCAATCAGCAATTCAACATCGCTCTGGAACAATACTTCTTTTTCCAGTAATGCTTTTGCAAGCTTTTCTACTTCGCCTTTCTTTTCAGTCAACAACGCTTTTGTGCGTTCGTATGCTTCTTCAATCAACTTACGTACTTCATCATCGATCATTTCTGCAGTGCGTTCACTGTAAGGCTTCGTGAATGTTTGATCCTGGTTTGGATCGTAATAGCTGATGTTACCCAACTTATCATTCATACCATAAACAGTAATCATTGAGTAAGCAATTTTAGTGATCTGCTGCAGATCGTTGCTTGCACCAGTAGAAATTTTTCCGAAGAAAATATCTTCACTTGCACGACCGCCCAGCGTCATACAGATCTGATCGTTCAACTGCTCAATATTGTAGAGATACTGTTCTTTTGGAGTGTACTGAGCGTAACCCAATGCTGCTGTACCACGAGGTACAATGGTTACTTTTAATAACGGGTATGCATGTTCGAGGAACCATCCGCAAATTGCATGGCCTGCTTCATGATATGCAATGATCTCTTTCTCTTCGGGGCTGATGAGTTTGTGTTTCTTTTCCAAACCACCGATTACACGATCAATTGCATCCTGGAAATCGCTCATATCAACTGCAGCTTTGCCTTTACGTGCAGCAATTAATGCGGCTTCGTTACAAACATTGGCAATATCAGCACCGGCAAAGCCAGGTGTTTGTTCGGCCAGTTTATGAATATCGAGTGTTTCAGAAATTTTGATGGCTTTCAAATGCACGTTGAAGATCTGTTGACGACCTTTTACATCAGGACGATCAATTGAGATCTGACGATCGAAACGACCGGGACGCAACAAGGCAGAATCCAATACATCAGGACGGTTGGTTGCTGCAAGGATGATGATACCGGTATCGCCACCGAAACCATCCATTTCAACCAGCAACTGGTTTAATGTATTTTCTCGTTCGTCGTTACTTACAATAGCATTACGGCCACGTGCACGACCAATTGCATCGATCTCATCAATGAAAATGATACAAGGTGCTTTTTCTCTTGCCTGCTTAAATAAATCACGCACACGGCTTGCACCCACACCTACAAACAACTCTACGAAATCGGAACCGCTTATGCTGAAGAAAGGTACCTGTGCTTCACCCGCCATTGCTTTTGCCAGCAAGGTTTTACCCGTACCGGGAGGGCCCACCAACAATGCACCTTTTGGAATTTTACCACCGAGTGCTGTATATTTCTTCGGATTCTTTAAGAAGTCAACGATCTCCATCACTTCAACTTTTGCTTCGTCTAAACCAGCAACATCCTGAAAGGTTACATTCACCTTTGTTCCTTTTTCAAACAATTGTGCACGTGATTTTCCAATGTTGAAGATACCGCCGCCACCGGGGCCGGCGCCACCGCCACTATTCATCTTACGCATCAGCAATACCCACAACCCTATCAATACAAGAATAGGTAAGAGTAAACTGATGAGCGGGCTCAACCAGTTTTCTTCTTCGTCGTAATCAATGATCGGTTTGCCGGTTACAGCTGCATGATCATCAACCAGTTTATTAATACGTTCGGAAAACGATTTTACATCGGCAATAGAGAAGTATAAATGCGGACCTTTTGTTTTATCGAGTTTCGATTTACCCGAAAACTTTTTAGCAATTGCAGGGTCGTTAAACGCTTCGGGCTTTAGTGTTACTCTTACTTCGCCTTTGTTACGGATTACCTTCAACTCTTTAACATAGCCTCTCATCAACATACTGTCTTCAAAAACAGTTTGTGATGTTTCAACACTTGCAGGTGTAATACCTTTAAATAAGTTGAAGCCAATTAGTACAGCTGCAATTAAAGCATAAAGCCAATAAATATTAAAACGAAACGGCTTGCGGCCGTCGCCTTTTTCGCCATTATTTTCCGGGTTATTTCCTTGATTCAAGCTCATCTTCTTGTTTTTTTCCCTTCATTCAGGAGTTCAGATAGTATTACAACTAATTGAATAAAAGTTTCGGGTAAATGTTATTAATTTTTTGGTAACGATATGTTATGATTCATGATCGGCTTCTGCAGCATCGCTCCACATTTCCTCCAGCCGGTAAAACTTACGTGTTTCGGGCTGAAAGATGTGTACCACGATATTTACATAATCCACCAACACCCATTGCAACGCTGTGCGGCCTTCGCTGCGGTAAGGTTTTTCACCACATTCCTCTTCTACCAGGTATTCGATATGATCGGCAATTGCTTTTACCTGTGTTGTGCTGGTAGCATCGCAAATAATAAAGAAATCGGATACAGCTTCGGGAATTTTTCGCAAGTCTAGACTTACAATATGCTCAGCTTTCTTTTCCTGGATAGCCCGTAAAATGGTTTTAAAAAGTTTGCTGTTTCGGTTAATGCGTACAGGGGTGCTTTTTGATCCTTTGCTCCGGTCACTTAACAGAGATGTTGTATTCAATCGCTTGGTGGTTTAATGAATAATTCTTTTTGCTATGACGCCCGATCACAGCATTTTACTTTTAATTTGTTCAAAATTAGTCAATCTTCATCAACCTTGTCGCCTAAAAAAACAAATTACAACTGGATTGAACTGGACGCAGTGGACAGTACCAACAACTATGCCATGGGGCTGATTCATGCAGGAACGGCACAACACGGAACGGCTGTGCTCGCCCACCATCAAACCAAGGGCAAAGGACAACGGGGAAAGGTTTGGGAAACCGAGCCTGGTGCCAACCTTAGCTTTTCCATTGTGGTAAAACCCGATTTGCTGATAGCGCAGGCCTTTCAGCTGCTGGCAACGGTAGCCGTAACCGTACGCAACGAATTGGAAAATTATGTTGGTGATGAAGCCTGTATTAAATGGCCCAACGATTTGTATTGGCGTGACAGAAAGACAGGGGGCATTCTTATTGAAAATGTGCTGCGGGGCAAGCAATGGCAATGGGCCATTATCGGCATCGGCATCAATGTAAATCAAATCGGTTTCGGAAATCTTAAAAACCCTGTATCCATCAAACAAATTACCGGCAGGCAAACCAATGTAACTGCATTGGCAAAACAAATTCATGCTGCCATACTACATGCATTACAGCAATTGAATGAAATGGGGTTCGATGCATTCTTTCAGCATTACAATCAACATTTGTTTCGTAAACAGCAAACGGTACGGTTAAAAAAAGAACGCCGCATTTTCAGCACACATATCAACGGAGTTAACCTGCAGGGACAATTAAGTACCGGCGTTGATGCAGAAGAATGCTTTTCGTTTGGAGAAGTGGAATGGCTTCTGTGAGATTTATTGTTTTTTTTAACGTCTTCCTTCTTTTAGAAGCCTAACGCATGTTACCTTTGCCGCACCAAAAAAATTATCAACATGAAAATTGCTGTAGCTAAAGGCGATGGAATTGGCCCGGAAATAATGGATGCTGTTTTATCAATTTTTAATGCCAACAACGTGCCTCTTGAGTACGAAATTGTTGAAATGGGTAAATGGGTTTTCGACAAAGGCTTTAATAACGGGATGACGCCGGAAGCCAAGCAAACCATTGAAAATTTGGGTTTGCTTTACAAAGGCCCCATGGAAACACCAAAAGGAAAAGGTGTAAAAAGCATCAACGTTACCGCCCGCAAAACCTGGAACACTTATGCCAACAAACGAGACTTTCAAACACTGCATGGTGTAGATACCGTTTTCAGCAAAGCCGGCATTCCAATCAACATTACAGTAGTTCGTGAAAATATTGAAGATACCTATGGTGGTATTGAACACATGCTTACGCATGACGTAGCATTAAGCCGCCGTTTTATTACACGCCCCGGCAGTATGCAGGTAATCCGTTATGCGTTTGAAATGGCCCGCCAGAAAAATGCAAAACGCATCACTTGCGGACATAAAGCCAACATTATGAAAATAACCGATGGATTATTCCTCGAATGTTTTTATGAAGTTGCAAAAGAATATCCTGATCTGAAAGCTGATGATATTATTGTGGATGATCTCTGTATGAAGCTGGTTACCCGTCCGGACAATTTTGATGTGGTAGTACTTACCAATTTACAGGGTGATATTGTGAGCGATCTCTGTGCTGGTTTGGTTGGTGGTTTAGGATTTGCACCAAGTGCAAACATCGGCGATCATATTTCCATCTTTGAAGCAGTACACGGTACAGCTCCGGACATTGCAGGAAAAAATATCGCCAATCCAACAGCATTGTTGTTAAGTGGTTTGGCAATGCTGCGCCACGTAGGTTTAACCGAAAATGCTGCAATAATTGAAAACGCTTTATTGTACACACTTGAAAACGGAGTACACACAGGCGACTTTGGCGACAAATCAACTCCTGCTGTTAATACAACACAATTTGCAGAAGCCATCATCAGCAATTTTGGTAAACAGCCCCAGGCAGGTGCAAAAGAAATTATCGCTAACAAGCCGGGCACACCAACACCAATGAAACTGCAGTCGAATGCGATGATGGTGTCAACCGAAGCTGAGGAAGAAACCATTGTTGGTGTAGATCTGTTTATTGAAAGCGATGAACAACCTGCTGCAATTGCCGAAAAATGCCAACGCCATGCGGGTGTGAAGTTTAAACTGGTAAACATCAGCAACAGGGGTACACAGGTTTGGCCAACAGGTTCGGTTTATACCAATCTTGTAAACCAGTACAATGTACGTTTCGAAAGCATTGAAGATTATCCGCTGAACCAACAGGATGTAATTGGCCTGTATGTAAGCATGAGCGGTAATTTCAAAATATGTTCATTTGAGTTGTTGAACATGTGGGGTGATAAAAAAGCCTATAGTCTGGCACAAGGACAATAATCGAAATTTAAAAAGAGTCTCAGCAATGAGGCTCTTTTTCTTTTGCTCTCGCTTCAACTTCTAATGGATTGTTTGTATATCCATGTTTTATACTGTACCAGGTATACAATAATAAAAACCTGATCGTTCCGTAACGTTTGTATTGTTCAACATGAGCCATTTCGTGTTTAACCCAACGTTCGTTTTGTAAAAATTCTTCGGCAGAAGTATTGTGCAGATGAATAACATTGCCGACAACCATTGCAATTTTTCCTGCTTTTAAATTTCTTGCTGCTATTGCAGCCAAAAAAGAATTTGTTTTAATCTTCATTGCTAAAAAAATAAATGCGTCTTAAAGACGCACTCACATGTATATAGGTATTCTTGTAATCTGTTAATTATTCGGCGCTCCGGCATCTATCCAGCAAATGATGGAATTCTTTTGAGCAGCAGTGAGCGTTCCGTTCTTGGGCATTGCTCCACTGATAATTGCAGCTCTTATCTGCACTTTTACTGCATTAATTTGAGCATACGTTGTAAGTCCTCCGGGTCCTTGAGTTGACCCGGCTGCATGACATCCGGAGTTTGTTGCACAGGACGATGATATGATGGGGGCAACATCAGCACTAAACTGAATAGCAGCACCTGTGCAATTCGGTGTGAACGTTGTACCGCTTCCTCCATTGTTATTACCACCCGTACCGGAACTGCTTTTTTTGCAGGCTGAATAAAAAACAATTGCGCAGATACTGCAGATTATGACAAGCGCTTTCATGTTGATGAAATTTTAGTACTTGAAAATAGTTGAAATTATTCACGCAGGCAGCTCCTTCGCAAACAACATCATCAGTATAGATTACCGCTAATCCTGTTTCGCTGCATCCACGGCGGTTTCATTAAAATAAATTGTATGTTGCAACATCGTTTCAAATAATCATTAACGACTGTATCGTATGGACTTAGTTAATCATGTGCAGCAAAGCAAAAAGCATTTTTTGGTACTGGATGGGTTAAGGGGTGTTGCTGCTATTGCAGTAGTGGTGTTTCATTTTATGGAATGGATCATCACCGACTTTACAAAAAACTTTATTGCACATGGGTTTCTTGCCGTTGATTTTTTCTTTTGTCTATCTGGTTTTGTAATTGCTTATGCATACGATAACCGGCTGCAAACAACAAGCCTTAAATCGTTCTTTAAATTGCGGATGATCCGTTTGCATCCGTTGGTTATACTCGGATCGGTGTTAGGATTGTTTGGCTTTTTCCTTGATCCGTTTTCAACAGAAACAACAGCGTATAGCAGTGGAACGATCGCTCTGTTATTTATTGCCGCTGTTTTTCTTGTACCCTTACCAATAATGGAATCCCGGGCATTTAACCTGTTTGGTTTTAATGCTCCTGCCTGGTCCTTGTTTTGGGAATATGTTGCCAACATTGTTTATGCACTCATCCTGCATAAACTCAGCAAAAAGATCATGTTTGTATTAACAGCCATAGCGGCCATTGCTGTTTGTATTGTACTTGCACATGCAGGAAATATTATTGGCGGTTGGAACGGTGAAACTTTTTGGCATGGCGGTGCACGTGTTGCCTACTCTTTTTTAGCAGGCATGCTAATTTACCGCTGCAACTGGATCATTAAAAACAAAATCGGGTTTGCAGGATTAACCCTGTTGTTAACAGCCGCTTTTCTTTTTCCGTTTGGTAAATGGAACTGGTTAACCGAAGGTTTTCTTGTGTTGATATATTTTCCATTGCTTGTTTCGCTGGGAGCAGGTACAAGCTTATCGGAAAAAACAAAAGCGCTGTGTACATTTTCAGGAGCTATTTCTTATCCGCTATACATGACGCATTATGCGTTCATCTGGGTATTCGGTCACTATTTCCTGGAACAAAAACCCGATACAGCAACATTGGTTGTTATCGTTAGTTGCGGAACAGTATTGCTGATTGCCTTCAGTTATGTGGTGATGAAATGTTATGACACACCTGTAAGAATTTGGCTTCAAAAAAGATGGAATAAATAACAAACCCGTTATTTACCTGCTGCCTGCAATGCATCCAATATTTGTTGTGTATGAATTTTGGTCAACACTCTTGTAATAACCACATCAATTGTTCCATTTTCATTGATGACAAATGTGGTGCGAACAAGTCCATCGTAAATTTTACCCATGAACTGTTTTTTGCCCCACACATCGTATGCATCAATTACTTTATGATCGGTATCGGCAATTAAACGAAAGGGAAGATTATTCTTTTGTTCAAATCGCTTGTGCTTTTCAACTCCGTCTTCGCTTACGCCGATTATTTCGTAGCCGAGTTTTTTTAAGGCAGCAAAATTATCACGCAGATTGCAAGCCTGTACCGTGCAGCTTGCAGTAAGATCCTGCGGATAGAAATAAAGAATGATTTTTTTGCCTTTATAACTTAGAGATGAAACCGCTTTCCCATCCTGATCAATACCTTCAAAAGCAGGAGCAACATCACCGGCTTTCAATTTTGTTACATAATTTTTAAACGGTTCTTTCTTTGCGTTTTTTGCAGTTGCTTTTTTCTTTGCAACTTTTTTTACTGCTTTTTTAACTGTCTTCTTTGCTGAACTCTTCTTCGTTGCCATTTTTATTTTCTTGTAAATCGAATAATACGCTCTGTTACATTTCCTGCTTCATCTTCCACCGTAAGTTTTAATTCATGATCGCCAATAGGACAATACTCATCTGTCTTGTAACGAAACACCGGGCCAAGCCCTGCAAACATTAACCATTGTCCATCGAGCTCTGCACGAAAACTATAGATTGCTTTTTTATTATCAGCAACAGTAACAGTAATAGGCGAACCCGCAACTAGTGTTCCTCCATCAGCAACACCTGCAACTGTAAGTGTTGGTGCTATCTCATCAACCTCTAACCAAAACTCGCCAAAGTCACGACTCTTTGCTTCGTACCAACCTTTTACCAATGTTGCACGCTCCACAACCATTTTACCTTTTGTATTGTGGATCATGATAACTCTGTTTCGTGCACTTGTCGGAATTTCTTTGTTAGGCTTAATACGAAACATCATGGAATCGTGCACAGGTATTGTTGGCGAATGCATCACATGAATGTTTGAATAAGCTGTTGCACTTGTTTTATAGTTGTACACAAAACGGAAAGCATCATAAAAACTTTTTTCACTGCTCACCATCTGCACATCGCCTTGTTCAAATATGTTGATCTGGTTGGGCAGCATGTAGCGACTGTCTTTTTGCACGTTTGCTGCAGCAGAAGTCCATGCCGAACGTTTTAATTTAAACTGAACAGTTGATGCATTGCTGTTGGCATCTTTCACTACAATCTTTACTTCGTGTACAGCAGTATCACTCAAATGAATGAGGCCATCGCCTTTTTTATAGTAGATCGGTAACCGATCGCCGGGCAAAGGAGAAATATGTTGATAGTACGATCCGCCGTTTGCTTTAATACGGTAATCGATATGTGCGTTTAAATAACGTGTTTGCAAATAGTCAATCCCATCAACACGAAAACCACTTACAGCTTCTTCATCAACATAAACCACTGCTTCAAAAATTCCGTTGCTGTTGGGTACACCTGTTACACGATCGGTTGCAACAACAGCAAATGAAACTGCTTCGCTGTTAACAGTAATTGTTCCGCCGGCAACAGCATACCCACCTGCTGCCCGTGTAAGCATCATTGTTTTTGGTGTTTGTTCATACGTACTTTTTGTACGATCGTATACTGCAAGCTTGGTAATATCGGGTGGCGTAACATCGTGTATGCGGTGAAACAACAATGCATTTAAACAGGCATCATCATCGGTGCGGCGGATTTCATAATGCACATGCGGACCAGCAGACGCACCTGTGTTTCCGCTATATGCAAGGAGCTCTCCTTTCTTAACCGGGAATTGATTTTTTGCAAACTCCACATCACCCTTCCAGCTTTCTTTTACATACTGTCCTTCTTTCATAGCCTGCAACACTTTTGTTGGAAATGTATTCATGTGGCAATACAAAGTGGTATAGCCATTGGCATGGTTTACATAAATAGCATTACCAAAACCATTGGGATCAACTTTTACTTTAGCGATCCATCCATCGGCAGGAACATACACCGGCAAATTTTCTCTGCGAAGTGTAAACAGATCCAAGCCCATGTGAAAATGATTGGGACGCATTTCGCCAAAATTGGCATTCAGCTTTAACGGAATATCCAACGGATAACGGAAGTAATTGGTTGGATAGTTTTGCTCGGGAAAAAGCTGAGCAGTTGCAACATGAAAAATGAAAAATGAAAAACAAGAAAGGAGAAAGTGTTTGAGCATGCGACAAAAATAGGAAGATGAACGAAAGTGTTTGCCCCCTACAGACGATGCAGTATTAACAATGGGTTGCAGATTGTGAATAACAATTGCCTGTTTCAATTTGTCGGCCTGCTACTTTTATACAACATGTATTTTCTGCTTTTTCTTTATCGCTTAAATATGTCGTTTGAAGCAATAGCCGCATCCCTTGTTACTGTGCTTCTTTTTGTTGGGATTGATGAACACAGAAAAAGAAAGAAAAAAAGAGAAGATGATAAATGACGCCTGTTTACTCGTTCCGTTAGTTTTGCAGTCACCCTTTGGATGAACGGGCAAAAGGTTGCTCAAAAATGAAGAGCAACCTGACCATCCCCTCTTGGGAGGGGCAGCAACATGTTACACATAGGACAGATCTTTGGGGTGGGTCTTTTGATGGCTTTACTGTTGTACAAGAGTGCGACGCCAATGCTGTTCAACAGTATTCCTAACGACCGTTACCAAAAAACCTTGAAAATCGGTTGAAATTTCACGCTCAGGTTAACGCTCAATCCAATACTTTTGCAGCCAAATTCTCCCCATGCCAAAAGATAATTCGATAACCAGTGTGCTGATAGTAGGCAGCGGCCCCATTGTGATTGGCCAGGCCTGTGAGTTTGATTATTCGGGTTCGCAAGCAGCCCGCAGCCTTCGTGAAGAAGGGATTGAAGTGATTCTGATCAACAGTAACCCCGCCACCATCATGACCGACCCGATGATGGCTGATCGTGTATATCTCCTGCCTCTTACGGTTGAAAGTATTGAACAGATCCTGGAAGAAAATCCACAGATCAATGCGGTTTTGCCTACCATGGGTGGACAAACAGCCCTCAATCTTTGTAAAGAAGCGGATGAGCTGGGTGTTTGGGAAAAATTCAACGTGCAAATGATTGGCGTGGATGTGAAGGCGATCGATACTGCTGAAGACAGGGAGAAATTCCGCCAGCTAATGATCCAGATCGGTATTGGCGTGGCACCTTCAAAGGTGGCCAACTCGTTGCTTGAGGGTAAAGAATTTGCACAGGAAATTGGTGTGCCGTTGGTGATCCGTCCTTCGTTTACGCTGGGTGGTACCGGTGGTGGTTTTGTGAATACGAAAGACGAACTGGATGCTGCTCTTGAAAGAGGGTTGCAGGCAAGTCCTATCCACGAAGTACTGGTTGAAAAAGCATTGCTTGGCTGGAAAGAATATGAATTGGAACTGTTACGTGATAAGAATGATAACGTAGTAATTATTTGTACGGTTGAGAACTTCGATCCTATGGGTGTGCATACCGGCGACAGTATTACTGTTGCGCCTGCCATGACCTTGAGCGATACAGCTTTCCAGAACATGCGTAACATGGCCATCAAAATGATGCGTAGCCTCGGCAACTTCGCCGGTGGTTGTAACGTACAGTTCGCTTTGAATCCTGAGAACGAAGACATCATTTCGGTTGAGATCAACCCACGTGTAAGCCGTTCATCTGCCTTGGCAAGTAAAGCAACCGGTTATCCTATTGCAAAAATTGCTGCGAAACTGGCGATTGGTTACACATTGGATGAATTGAAAAACCAGATCACGCAAACTACTTCTGCATACTTCGAGCCTGCATTGGATTATGTGATTGTAAAAATGCCTCGTTGGAACTTCGACAAGTTCAAAGGTGCTGATGACCGTTTGGGTTTACAGATGAAGAGTGTGGGTGAAGTGATGAGTATTGGTCGCAGCTTTACGGAAGCAGTACAAAAAGCTTGTCAGAGTTTAGAAAACAATGCAGTTGGTCTTGGCTACTACGGACAAAGTGTAAAACATGCAGAAGAGTTGATCGAATACATCAAGGTTCCGAAATGGGATCGCATTTTCCGTATTAAAGATGCGTTGATGGCGGGTGTGAGTGTGAAGACGATTGTTGAAGCAACCAAGATTGACCGTTGGTTCATTTACCAGATTCAGGATATTGTGAACATGGAAAAAGAACTGGCAAAGCATGATATGAAAACATTACCGGAAGCTTTGTTGCGTGAAGCAAAACGCATGGGCTTTGGTGATGAGCAAATCTGCCGCATTATGAAAGAAGATGCAAGCGAAGATGAGCTCTACGAAAAGCGTAAAGCTTGGGGTATTACCCGTGTGTACAAAATGGTAGATACCTGCAGCGCTGAATTTGAAGCGAAGACGCCGTATTTCTATTCGACTTTTGAATAACTAAGAGTTTAAAAAAGTGAAAAAGATAAAAAGAGCAGTGGTTTATTCCGCTGCTTTTTCTTTTCTGTGTATTCTGTGCTTCCGTGGCAAAAAATAGAGTCACAGATAACACGGATGTAACGGATGAGCACAGATTAAATCAGTTACAATTAGCATAAATCAGTGGCATCTGTGTATCTATTGTATTTATTTACAGCTATCACAAACTGTATTTATCTTACAGCACCATGATCAAAAACCTGAAAGCATTATTCTTTGGTTTGCTTGTAGCACTTGTGCTGTGTGAAATTGTGTTGCGTATTTATAACCCTTTCACCAATTTCACCAAACATGGAAAGTTAGTGTTACCAGCCAATCAGCAAACAGTGTTCGATAACCAATGGATCAAACAACTAGATGCAAAAATTGCTTACAGCAGAAATGCATTGGGTTTTCGTGGACCAATGCCAACCGATAGTATTTCAAAACTAAATTCGATCATCACGGTTGGTGGCAGCACAACTGAATGCAGATTTTTGAGCGACAGCACCACATGGCCTTTTTTGTTGGGCGAAGAATTGAAAGATTCCATTCCGGATGTATGGGTGAACAATGCCGGTATTGATGGGCATTCAAGCTTTGGGCATTTGTTGTTGATGAAGGAGTATATCATTCAACTGAAGCCGAAATATGTTGTACTACTCACCGGTGTAAACGACGTTGAAACAGAAAAGCCTGAACAGTTTGATTTGATGAATGAAAACAAATTGCAGTACAGTTCGGTAAAAGCATTTTTTAAATCATTGTTGAATAAAACCGAGATCGGTGCGACTGTTTTTCAACTGTACAATATCCGTTCGGCTTACAAAAAGGGTTTGATCCATAAGGATATTGACTTTACAACACTGAAGGATACAAGTTATACTCCGGTTTACATACAGGAAACAATTGCCAGGCAAAAGAATTATCTCAGTGGTTACCAATCAAGGTTGCAGGAGATTGTTACGCTCTGCAAAGCCAATCATATTCAACCTATCCTATTAACGCAACCGTCATTATATGGTGCGTTTAAAGACAGTGCAAGTGGCGTACAGATGGATCTGAAATTTCATGAAAGTAATCCCGGCAAAAACAATTTGTTGCAGGAACAGGTGTTGGAAGAGTATAACAATGTTGTCCGTTCATTCAGCAATCAAGCAACTGTTATTGACCTGGCGAAACAGATGCCGAAGAACACGGTTTATTACTACGATTTCATTCATTTTAATAAACAAGGAGCGGCGAAAGTTGCAGAGATAATAGAGTCACAGATAACACAGATGAAGCTGATTGGCACAGATTAAATCCCTTATCATCTGCCTAAATCAGTGTCATCCGTGTTTCTATCAAATCGCTTATTTTGCAGCCATGTACATTCTCGGCATCTCAGCCTTTTACCATGATTCTGCTGCTGCTATCCTGAAAAACGGTGAGATCATTGCCGCTGCACAGGAAGAGCGTTTTAGCCGAAAGAAACATGATGCCGGGTTTCCCGCCAAAGCAGTTGATTATTGTTTAAGAGAAGCAGGTATTTCTATTGATGAACTGGAAGCTGTTGTGTTTTACGATAAGCCTTTACTGAAATTCGAACGCTTGCTTGAAACCTATTACGCATTTGCACCAAAAGGTTTTGCATCTTTCTTAATGGCTATGCCTGTATGGTTAAATGAAAAATTGTTTCTCAAAAAACAGATTCGTGATGAGTTGAAGAAAATTCAACTCTACGATAAAAAGAAACTGAAGTTGTTGTTTCCTGAACATCATCTCAGCCATGCAGCGTCGGCATTTTATCCATCGCCTTTTGAAGATGCAGCGATACTCACCATTGATGGTGTGGGCGAATGGGCAACGACAACTATCTGCAAAGGCAAGGGGAAAAATATTGAAATATTAAAACAACTCAACTTCCCTCACTCTGTTGGCTTGTTATATTCTGCGTTTACTTACTACTTAGGTTTTAAAGTAAACAGCGGTGAATACAAGTTGATGGGGCTCGCTCCTTACGGCGATCCATCGGCAGAACAAACAAAACAATTTGTTTCCATCATTAAAGAGAAGCTGGTAAAAATTTATGATGACGGATCGGTGTATTTAGATCAGCAGTATTTCAATTATGCAGTTGGTCTGCGTATGGTAAAGGATAAAAAGTTTGAAACGCTGTTTGGTTTTAAACGAAGAACCGAAGAAGAAGAAGAACTCACACAACGGCATTGTAATCTAGCACTCGCTATTCAACAGGTAACCGAAGAAATTGTGTTGAAGCTTGCTGCACATGCAAAAGCAATTACGGGTGCAAAGAATATCTGTTTATCGGGTGGTGTGGCATTGAACTGTGTAGCAAATGGCAAACTGCAAAACAGTCATTTGTTTGAAAATATGTTCATTCAGCCTGCCAGTGGCGATGCCGGTGGCGCTGTTGGTGCCGCATTGGCAGCGCATCATATTTATTTTGAAAAAGAACGAAGCATTGCAACCGCAATGGATGCCATGAAAGGTTCGTATCTAGGCCCATCTTTTTCAGCTGAAGAAATTGAAACAGTTATTCAACAATACAAAGCCATTCCAACAACATTCACCACCAGAGATGAATTAAATAAAACAGTTGCAGCACATATCAGCAATGGAAATGTAATTGGTTGGTTCCAGGGCAGAATGGAGTTTGGTCCCCGTGCATTGGGCAACAGGAGTATTCTTGCCGATCCACGTAATCCTGAAATGCAGAAGAAACTAAATCTGAAGATCAAATACAGGGAAGGCTTTCGTCCCTTTGCCCCTGCTGTTCTTGCTGAAGATGTGCAGAATTATTTTGAGTTGAACACTGCATCACCGTATATGTTATTGGTACAACCGGTGAAGCAAACATTGCAGCATCCGGTCCCGGATAATTATCACCAATTGAATTTAACGGATAAGCTGTATTTCCAACGTAGCAGTTTGCCAGCTGTTACACATATTGATTATTCAGCTCGTGTACAAACAGTGCACAAGGAAATCAATCCTGCTTTTCATTCGCTCATCAGTGCATTTAAACAACATACAGATTGTGCAGTGTTGATCAACACCAGTTTCAATGTTCGTGGCGAACCGGTTGTTTGTACGCCGCAGGAAGCTTATCAATGTTTCATGCGTACCGAAATGGATTATCTTGTCATTGAAAATTATCTTTTCAGCAAAACCGATCAGCCGCAATGGAAAGAAAAAGATGATTGGAAGAAAACACTGAAGGCTGATTAACTTTGTAACAACTATGTTTGAATTCTTAAGAGACATGTGGGCCTTTTTAAAAGAGCGTAAAAAATGGTGGTTAGCACCAATCATCATTGTTATGTTATTACTGGGAGCCTTGCTTATTTTCGGTGGCAGTTCTGCTGCTGCACCTTTTATCTATTCACTTTTTTAATGAGGTGGAAACAAAAACATACTTCACTGCTAGTAATAGCCACCGGCTTTGCAATACTATTTTTGGTTTTTAAGAATTACTGGCTACTTGCGCCCGTTGCAATTTCAGTTCTTGGTTTTGCAATTTCTCCGTTTGGTGAAATAATTCATTGGGCCTGGTTGATGCTGGCCAAAGTATTGGGTTATATCAACAGCCGCATTCTATTATTTTTAATATTCTTTGTCATTCTCACACCTATCGCTTTTCTGCGCAAGCTTTTTGGCAAGAAAAACCTTCCCAACAACCACAGTATTAATTCTTACTTTCAAATTAGAAACAAACGATATCAAGCTTCTGATTTACAAAACCCTTGGTAGATACTTTTATTAAAATCTCACAAATTTTTACAAACTAAATTGCCGCTTGTTGATTGAAAAATCAATCATACCAATGAAAAGAATCAAACAACATTTTAATCCATGGGCAATCGCTTCGATCATTGTTTGTGGGTTATTATTCCTGTTGCAATTATTCTTCATTGAACGGTCGCAATGGACAGGCGATTACTGGGAACATAACGCTGTAATAAAAGAATTATCATTACATCTTCAACAACCTGGGCATCCAATTTTAAATGTTGATGTACCACATGCTTTTTTTTCGCCCTATTCTGTTTTTCTCGGTGCAATTATTTCACTAACCGGCATCCAGGTTTCTACGTTACTCAACTTAGCCATGATCGCTAACCTGTTGTTGTTTTTCTCAGCAGTTTACTTATTGGCAACCATGTTTATTTCTGAAAAGAAAGATCATGCAAAGGCTTTTTTATTGCTTCTTATTTTAACTCTTTTTTTCTGGGGATCACAAGCTCCTCTTTACAGCTCATTCTTTCATTTCAGTTCTTTTACACTTACGCTATCGTACCCATCAACATTTGCATTTATTTGTTCGGTATACGCTGCAGCTGTTTCAAAACAGTTACTGATAGTTTCTTCATCGGTCAGAAAAGAGCTTGCCTTAACTGTTGTCCTGAGTTGTTTGCTTTTTATCATTGGTCTCACACATCCTTTAACTGTTCTTTTCACTGGCTCACTTATCCTTTGTGTTTATCTGAGCATTTTACAGCAACAAAAATTCAATCAACAGTTCATTTTTAAAAAAACAACCTATCTCGTTGGAGCCGGAGCACTTGCACTTACTCTTGCAGGATTCTGGCCATATTATCCCTTCTTCTCACTTATTACCTATGCAGAAAGTGGAAATCAATTTCATTCCGACAGCCTGGTACTTTACCAACATATAGCCTGGAAAATATTTCCCGTTTTTTTATTGCCTGTTCTCGTTTTATTCACACAATCGCTGAACTGGAAAAAAGAATGGCCTTTATATGTCAGCCTGTTATTATTGTTATTGATTTACGCTGTTGGGTTTTATACAAAATCATACGGCTTAGGACGAATGCTTGCATTTGCTGTTATTGTAATTCATTTGTTGCTTGTAAAAAATTTATTGCTTATCAGAAAAGCCAAAGCAATTTGGTTTACATTAATTTTCATTCTCACGCTGCCATATCTTTTTCAAACAAAAAATATATTCCGGTCTCTTAATAATGAGAGAAGACAAATAGCTTCCGACTCAACTTCTTTTCAGCAAGCAGGTCATTCTGCAAAAGCGGATGCATTGTCCTTTCTTGAGCCGATTTTGGAAAAAAGATCATCTATCGTTTTAACAGATCTGCAAACGGGTCTCTTTATTCCTGCACTTGGAGGCAAGGTTGTAGCTGCAGTTTATCCTGTTTACTGGGTGAACGATGCTGATCAACGCAAAGAGCAGGTAACCCTTTTCTTTTCAAACAAAGCTTCACAACAGGATCGCTTGAATACTATTTATCAACATCGTCCGGATTATATTCTGCTCACACCCTCTACTTCTTACCTTTTTCCACGCCTCGCAGCATTTATTGAATCTGATCCTGTCGCTGTTAAGCAAGGAATAAGCCTCTACCAGGTCAAGACATATCATTAACAGGCATCCCGCTCATGCCTGTTAGTTTTTTCGTCAAATTTTGCCCGAAAAAATCCCTGAAAATTTTTGCCACACCCCTACCTTTGCACCGCAATGGCAAATACGATCCTTCACAACGAATCCATTCCATCTCAACGTAAAAAAATTATTGTTCTCGGTAGTGGTCCCAACCGAATCGGTCAGGGTATTGAATTTGATTACTGCTGCGTACATGGTCTGCTCGCCATCAAAGAATGTGGCTACGAGGCGATCATGGTGAACTGTAACCCCGAAACCGTAAGTACCGACTTCGATATGGCCGATAAGCTGTATTTCGAGCCGGTTAACTGGGAACATCTCTGGGAAATTATTGAACTGGAACAACCTTATGGTGTTATCGTTCAGTTGGGTGGACAAACAGCCCTTAAACTGGCAAAACGTCTGCACGAAAAAGGAATCCGCATCATCGGTTCTTCGTTCGACAGTATGGATATTGCCGAAGACCGTGGCCGTTTCAGCGATCTGTTGAAAGAACTCGAGATTCCTTATCCAAAATATGGTACGGCTTATACTACCGATGATGCTATTGAAGTGGCAAAAGAAGTAGGTTATCCGGTGCTTGTTCGCCCCAGCTATGTATTGGGGGGTCAAAGGATGCGAATTGTTATCAACGAAACAGAATTGGAAAGTGCAGTATTGAGTCTCATCAAACACCTGCCCGGTAATAAGATCCTCATTGATCACTTCCTCGATCGCTGCCAGGAAGCTGAAATTGATGCTATCTACGATGGTGAAAATTTCCACGTAATGGGTGTAATGGAACATATTGAACCGGCCGGTATTCACAGTGGCGATAGTCATGCGGTGTTGCCTGAGTTCAACCTCACGCCCATGATCGTTGCAACCATGGAAGAGTATGCAAAGAAGATTGCGAAAGCATTGAAAATACAAGGTCTCATCAACATCCAGTTTGCCATTAAAGATGGTAAAGTGTTTGTGATCGAAGCCAACCCACGTGCAAGCCGTACCACACCGTTCATTGCAAAAGCATACCAGATCCCTTACCTCAACGTTGCTACCAAAGTAATGATGGGTGTAAACAAACTCACCGATTTCACATTCGAGAAAAAGCTTACCGGTTATGCTATTAAAGAACCTGTGTTCAGCTTCAGCAAATTCCCGAATGTAAACAAAGAGCTCGGGCCAGAAATGAAGAGTACCGGTGAAGCCATCCGCTTTATTAAAAATCTCCGTGATCCTTACTTCCGTCAGTTGTATAAAGACAGAAGTATGTATCTCAGTAAATAAATTTCGAACTCCGCACTTGTTGCGGAGTTTTTTTTGGTCGGTACGGCCCTTAGGCCGTCAGACCATTTATTTGCCGGAAAGGCGGGAAGCCGGTAAGTTTTTCTTTTCGCCTCCCCGTCTTTCCGGCATGTTATTTTTTTGATACCAGCTCTTGCATTTCATAGCATTAACTGTTGCGTCGCACTCTTGTACTGCATTGCAGGTAGCGACTATTCTTCTTAACTTAGAAAGATGAACAAAGAAGTACAATCCATCATCACCAATCTCGAACGGGTATTAAGCGGTCAGCCCTGGTATGGCGAAGCCGTTATGCCGATGCTGCGGAAAATTCATCCGGCTGTTGTGTACATCAACCCCAAAAACTCACATGCAGCCATTGAAATATTATACCACATGATCACATGGGCTGAGTTCTGTTTAAATCGGGTGCAAAACAAAAAGGACTACGATCTCAAAGAAGCAGAACAAATGGATTGGCGCATCATTGATCCTAAACAACATACTTGGGAAAAAGGCTTGAACGAGTTTGAACAAATACACAAACAACTCGTTGCGGAACTGCAAACAAAGGATGATGCCTTCCTGAGTGAAATGGTTGATTACCGTGAATACAATTTTCGTTTCCTGCTCAACGGATTGATACAGCATAATATTTACCATCTCGGGCAAATTGCATTTCTTAAAAATCTGTTGGGCGAATAAGATGGCTCACAGATTACACAGAGAAACACAGATTCTTTCTGTGCAAATCAGTGTGCTCCGTGAGCAACTCTTTCCAACTAAAAAGGGTTAAATCCCCCTGTTACATCGAAGCTCTTGTTTCTATTTTGATAGAAACAGCAACCCATGATCCCCATCTGGAAAAACATTCCCTATCTCAGGGTTTTACTTCCACTTATTGCCGGCATTTTATGCGGTTGGTATTTTTCATTGCATTGGCAGGTTGCTGTAATAGCAGCTATCGTTGCACTTCCTGTCTATCTCTATTTACAATTCAGTGGTGAACGAAGCAAGTATTACAACAGTTGGATCAATGGAGTTGCGTTCAACATAATTTTCATTGCGTTTGGCATTGCACTCAGTTGGTTAAAACAAACACCACATCAATCGAACTGGGCCGGGCATTATTACAAAGATGGCGATGTGGTGCAACTTCGTTTACTGGAACCCTTAAGCGAACGGGAAAAAACATACAAAGCACTCAGCGAAATAACTGTTGTTTATCGCAATCAAAAAGCAAGAAAAGTAACGGGCAAAGCAATGATCTATTTCCGCAAGGATAGCATTGCCCCTGTTTTGCAATACGGCGACATCATTCTTGTAAGCAGCAACTTGCAGGAAATAAAAAATGCAGGCAATCCCGGTGGCTTCGATTACAAGCGCTACGCCTTATTCAACGGTATCACCCATCAGTTCTTTGTAAAATCAAGCGAGTACAAAAAACTACCGCAGCAACAAACATCCTTCTTCTACAAAACAATGTTTCAACTGCGTAGTTATATTCTGCAAACCATACGCAAGCATGTAAAAGGCGATATGGAACAAAGCATCGCCGAAGCATTACTCATCGGTTATCGTGATGATCTTGACAGAGACCTGGTGCAGGCATACAGTAACACCGGCGTGGTTCACATCATTGCAGTAAGTGGTATGCATCTCGGGTTGATCTACGGTTTACTCATGTTCCTGTTCAAACGGTTTAACCGTAACAAGCGAATGAAAATTATAAGAGCTATTCTTGTCATTGCATTGCTTTGGTTGTTCAGTTTGTTAACAGGTGCCAGTGCATCTGTATTAAGAGCTGTGATCATGTTTACGGTAATTGTTGGTGCCGAAGTGATCGACCGAAAAGGAAATATTTACAACAGCATGGCGGCATCGGCTGTTGCATTATTGTTCTTCAATCCGTTTCTGTTGTGGGATGTAGGTTTTCAATTATCCTACGCTGCGGTATTAAGCATTGTCCTCTTCATGAAACCGATCTATCATTGGATTGCCATTCAAAACAAATCACTCGATTGGCTTTGGAAGTTGAATGCTCTAACGCTATCAGCACAAATACTCACATTGCCGTTGTGCATGTATCATTTTCACCAGGCACCAACGCTGTTTCTTATCACCAATCTTATTGCAGTACCACTTTCAAGTTTGGTTTTGTTTGCCTTGATCTTCTTAATGATCATCTCTCCCATAACAATACTTGCAAACGCAACCGGTTGGCTTATCACAAAACTACTCTGGCTCATGAATCAATTTATTTTATGGGCCGATCATTTTCGCTTTGCCGTTATTGATGGTATTCAACATTCACCCATTCAAACCATCTTGCTTTATGCTATCATCGCAACTGCAGGTATCTGGCTTATCGAAAAAAATAAACCAGCATTGCGTTGGTTGCTTGGCAGTATCGTTTGCTTTTTTGCTGTGCAATCGTTCTATCGTTACCAAACTATACAACAACAAAAGCTGGTCGTTTATAATTTATCGCAACACACAGCAATCGATTTTATGTTGGGCAATCAATATTATTTCGCTGGTGATTCTGTTTTACTGCAGGATGGTTTTCTACGCAACTTCCATCTTAAACCTTCCCGCATTGCACACCGCACCTATCATCAGCCCAATACGGTTATTCCCGGCATCCGTTCATGGCAACTCAATGGCAAAACCATCGTGCACATCAACCGCTCTTACCGTTACGATTCAACAACAAACATCAATGCCGATGTGGTCATCATCTCCCAAAATCCAAAACTTTATCTCAATCAATTGCAAAAAACGATCAACTGTAAGTTATTGGTGTTCGACAGTTCAAACCCGCAATGGAAGCTGAAATACTGGAAAGCCGACTGCCAAAAGCTGGGCATTAACTTTTTCTGCACAAGTGAGCAGGGCGCTTTTGTGATGAACCTGTAGAGGCTTACCTTTGCGGCTTCTAAAACAGAACGCCACCTCTGTGGCAAAAAATTCTCTCCTTGTTATGAAGAAAATTCAATCGGCACTCATCTCAGTTTTTTACAAAGACGGACTTGATTCATTGGTAAAGCTCCTGCACGAGCAAAATGTAACCATTTATTCTACCGGCGGTACACAGCAATTTATTGAGCAACTTGGTGTGCCTGTAGTGCCTGTTGAAAATTTAACCAGCTACCCTTCTATTTTGGGTGGTCGTGTAAAGACATTGCATCCTTCGGTATTCGGTGGCATTCTCGGCAAGCGTGATGATGAACAGCATTTAGCTGAAATGAAGCAATACAATATTCCTGAAATGGATCTGGTGATCGTTGATCTTTATCCGTTTGAAGAAACCGTTGCTTCAACTACCGATGAAAAAGCGATCATTGAAAAAATTGATATCGGCGGACCATCGATGATCCGTGCCGGTGCAAAAAATCATAAAGATGTTGTGGTATTGGCAGCGAAAAAAGAATATGCTGTATTGGAAAATATCCTGCGTGAACAAAATGGTGAAACAAGTTATGAGCAACGTCGTGCATTTGCCATCAAAGCATTTGATGTGTGTACAGCTTACGATACTGCCATCTCTAATTACTTCCACCAATCGGCTGTTGAAACGCCTTTCAACAAAGAAGAAAAGATCATGCGTTATGGTGAGAACCCTCATCAGACTGCACGTTTCTTCGGCAACCTTGGTGAATTGTTCGACCAATTAAATGGTAAAGAACTTTCTTATAATAATCTGGTTGATGTGGATGCAGCGGTGCAACTCATCAAAGAATTTACAGATACAACTTTTGCTATCATCAAACATACCAATGTATGTGGTGTAGCACAACGTGCAACGGTGAAAGACAGTTGGGATACTGCTCTCGCAGGTGATAATGAAAGTGCATTTGGTGGTGTATTGGTTTGCAATGGCGAAATTGATAAAGCAACTGCAGATGCCATCAACGAAATTTTCTTTGAAGTATTGATCGCTCCTTCTTATGCTGCTGATGCATTGGAAGTATTGAAATCGAAAAAGAACCGCATCTTATTACAGTTGAAAGCACAACCAAAAGTAAAAGAGCAATATAAATCTATTTTGAATGGTGTGTTGGTGCAGGGATTAGATGAAGGCAATTACACCGAGTGGAAAGAAGCTGGTGACAGAGAAACAACTGCGGCCGAGAAAGAAGATCTTGCTTTTGCCAACCTTGTGTGCAAACATTTAAAATCAAATGCCATTGCATTGGTGAAGAACAAACAACTGGTGGGCAAAGGTTGCGGACAAACAAGCCGTATCGATTCATTGCGTCAGTCAGTTGAAAAAGCAAAACAATTCAACTTCGATCTCAATGGAGCAGTCATGGCGAGTGATGCTTTCTTCCCGTTCAATGATTGTGTGCAGTTAGGACATGCAGCAGGTATTGTTGCATTTATTCAGCCTGGTGGTTCTATCCGTGATAATGATTCGATCGAATATTGCAAGCAGAACGATCTTGCAATGGTGATCACCGGCATGCGACATTTTAAACACTAAAGGATAACTGGAAAATTGATAATGAATAATTCAAAGGGGCATTATCAATTTTCCATTATTCAATTATCAATTCATACATGCGCAAACCCCAATTCAACAAAGCACTCGACGTTTCAACAGATGCAATCAAAAGCCTGTCTGTCTTTAATCCTTTAACCATTCGCAAAAAAGGAACAAGGGCAAAAGCATTGTTTGCATTGGCAGTTGTGTGTGTGTTGTGGGGTACTACATGGATCGCATCGAAAGTGGGTGTGCAACATATGTCGTCTGCTATTCAGTTATCGGGTATGCGACAGTTACTCGGCGGTTTGTGTTACATGATCTTTTTTATTGCTAAAGGCGCACAGTTTCCGAGAGGAAAAGAATTAGTACCTCTGCTCATTTTAGCCCTACTCAATTTTGTACTCAGCAACGGATTAAGCACATGGGGATTGAAATATATCTCTTCCGGTCTTGGTGCAATCATGGGCGCTATCTTTCCATTGTGGATCGTGATCATTAACCTGTTTGGTTCGAAGGAAAAAATTCCTTCAATGGCTATCCTTGGTTTAATGACCGGGTTTGGTGGTGTATGCGTTATCTTTTACGAGCACCTGCATGACTTCTTTGATCCGGGTTTTCGTTTTGGTATTCTTATATCACTTGTTGCCACATGGACATGGGCTTTCGGTTCGCTCTACACAAAAAAACAAGCGGCCAATTTCAATCCCTATTTCGGATTAGGTTTCCAAATGGTGATTGCCGGTGCTGCATTGCTTGCAGTTTCTGCAACCGATAAAAATTTTACCCCTTTTACTGAAATTAAATGGCAGGCATGGGCCGCTATCGGTTATCTTGTTTTGTTTGGTTCGGTGATCGCATTCATCTGTTATCTCTACGCATTGCAAAATCTACCGACAGAACAAGCCAGTATTTATGCTTATGTAAATCCTGTTGTGGCAGTGTTGTTTGGTGTATTGCTGTTTGATGAAAAGATTTCGGTTACACTTACTATCGGTGGATTGGTAGCGTTGCTGGGTGTTTATCTTGTGAACAAAGCGTATAAGAAAACGGCTGAAGAGCAGCGTGATGTTGCCGATAATTAATCCTGTTATCTTTACTGCATGGCCGAAGAAAAAATCAGTCTCAACAAATACATCAGTGCAACAGGTTATTGCTCACGCCGTGAAGCAGATAAACTGATCGAGCAGGGTCGGGTTTCGATTAATGAAAACGTTGCGTTGTCCGGTGCAAGAGTAAACCCAGGCGATAAAGTGTTTATTGATGATGAATTGCTGAAAGTAAAACCAACAGCTAAGAATAACTGGTTCATCATGGCCTTTAATAAACCTGTGAATATTACCTCTACAACAGATGAAAAAGACCGCAGCAATATCATCCGTTATATCAATCATCCCAAACGCATTTTCCCAATAGGACGATTGGATAAAGATTCAGAAGGATTGATCTTCTTAACCAACAATGGTGATATTGTAAATAAAATTCTTCGTGCAGGTAACGAACACGAAAAAGAATACATTGTTACAGTTGATAAAAAACTCACCACTGATTTTGCAGCGAAGATGAGTAAAGGTGTGCATATACTCGGCACAACCACACTTCCCTGTAAAGTGCGTACCATCAGCAGCAAAACATTTTCCATTATTCTTACACAGGGATTGAACCGCCAGATCCGTCGTATGTGCGAAGTATTCGGTTACGAAGTGGTGAGCTTAAAACGCATCCGCATCATGCATATTAAGTTGGGCAATCTTGCAATGGGTAAATGGCGTTACTTAAGTGAACCTGAAATGCAGGAGATGATGAAGATGCTGGATGGTTCGAGGAATGAGCAATAAGAAAGTGAGTGGTGAGTAATTTGCGAACTTCTTACTTCGTACCTTGTAATTCTTCCACGAACACTTCATACATCTCCTTCCAACCTTTAAACATTGGTTCTGTTCCTAAAAAGTGATTGTGAAAAATAGTAATGAACGTGCCGTTTACTTTCTGCACTTCTGCACAAAGTTGTTTCATTTCTGCTAATGCTTCCTCCGGTGTTTGATGCAGTTCGTAAAACGAATTGGCTTCCATGTATGCAAATGGATGCACTCGCAAAGCAGTTGTTTCTTCTTTCTCTAGGTCGTACCACAAAAATGAACGTGATGTAGATGCACGGAAGCCATTCACTGTTCCATAACCCATGCTATACTCATCAGTAAATCCATTTACGATCAATGCTTGATATGAATGTGGCAGATGAAACTGGATATAATGATTTCGTGTAGCTGCAATTTTCTTTCTGCTGATCCATTGCAACAATTCTTTTTCTTGCTTCAGCAAAGTTGTGTTGACAGTGCTTTGTGTTGAAGGATGCAAAGCAATGGTTGCCTTTGCTACTGTTGTACGGATCAGTTGCTGCAAAGCAGATTTCGATGGAGAAGTATTTTTATCGTATTCGCTTTGTCGCTTAGCCAAAAGAAAAAAGTAAATTGGCTGCAGTGCATATTGCTCATGCAGTTGCTCCAACCATGCATATGAATCATACGGATCGTTTTCCTTTCCACTCAATACACGTAAACGTTTTGCAATGGTTGATGGATGTTTTAATGCTGCGCCTATTGTTTTCAACAAACCTTTGTGTTTATAACTCCAGGCAATATCAATATCGTAAGTAGGGAGGAAAGTGAATGTTGAGTGGGGAATGGTGAATGAGGAGAACTCCGCTTTTAGTTTCTCTTCAAACTTCGTCAACCAAATATCAATGACAGGTTGATGCAAAAATCCTTCTTTCCATGCCAATGAATTCCAGTGTGCATAGCGACCGTATTCATCAGGTTCATATTCCAAATATTCTTCGTATCGGGTAATGAGAAAAAAGACGGAGGAGAAAAGATCAAACCCAAAATCATCATCTGCTTGATAAAACGCTTTCACGCCTTCCCATTCAAAACAGGTGATCCGTTGTTTACGGATGTCGTGTTGTTGTAATAATCCTGTTGATTGAATAAAGAATCCTTCCGAAGAAATCCGCTCACTAGAGTATTGCAGTTTAGTATCCTTACTTTGTTTGAAAACTTCTGCATCATCAGTTACATCAAACACAAGCTGCCAACGTTCACTCAGCAGTTGAACAATGTATTGAAAACGGGATGTGTTATGTGCTGTGTAAACAAGCATGTTTGAATTTACTGCCCGTTTCGTTCACGCCAAAGTTGATTGAAACTTTTTTCCGGAAAATGCATTTCGCCACGGTTGCGTGTCCAGTCTTTTACAAATTTATTGATCATCCAGCTCCGTACTTTACTGCTGCCGGTATTCATGAGTTTACGGCTTATTGATACTTTTTTCCAAACCTTCCAGGCCATGCGTTCGCCAAAGGAAACATAACCTTCTTCCACTGCTTCATATCTGTTCTCCAATAGCAGTTCATGCAGGTTAATACGAATAGGACAAACCTCTGTACAATTACCGCATAACGATGATGCATAACTGAGATGTTTGTATTCACCCAAATCTTTCAGATGTGGTGTAATTACTTTTCCGATAGGACCGCTGTAGGTTGTACCGTAACTATGTCCGCCAATATTTTTATAAACAGGACAAGCATTTAAACAGGCTCCGCAACGGATGCAGTATAAGCTCTCTCTTGTCTTCGGATTCTTCAACACATTGGTTCTTCCGTTATCAAGAAGAATAACGATCATTTCTTCCGGACCATCTTTTTCGCCTTGTTGTTTTGGCCCGAGGATGATGCTGTTGTACACCGTTACATTTTGTCCTGTTCCGTAAGTAGCAAGCAAAGGCCAGAACAAACCAAGATCGTTGATGCTTGGTAATACTTTTTCAATGCCAACAATAACGATATGTGTTTTTGGAAAAGCACAACTCAATCTTGCATTGCCTTCGTTTTCAGTAACAGCAACGCCGCCAACATCAGCCAAAATAAAATTTGCACCGGTTACACCAACTTCGGCCTGTATATATTTTTCACGAAGAATTTTTCTTGCAGTGAGTGTAAGTTGCTCCGGTGTTGCTTTAGGATCGGTTCCTAACTTTTCAGCAAAGAGTTTGGCAACATCTTCTTTGCTTTTGTGCATGGCGGGAGTAACAATATGATAAGGCGGTTCATCATCCAACTGCTGAATGTATTCGCCCAAATCTGTTTCTACACTTTCAATATTATGCTTACCAAGAAAATCATTGAGATGAATTTCTTCCGTCACCATGCTTTTGCTCTTCACCAATGTTTTGCAGTTTCGTGCTTCGCATATCTTCAAAATTTCGTCGCAAGCCTGTTGAGCGTTTTCAGCCCATAATACTTTACCACCTCTGCGTGTTAACTGCAATTCAAATTCTTCCAGTTGCTGATCGAGTGTTTCCAATGCTCGCCACTTTACATTCTTTGCACGCTCACGTGCCGTAAGCATTTGTGTAAACTGCTGTTTTCCCTCCGGCACTTTTGCATTGTACTTACCAATGTTGAAATTGATCGTACGACGATGGTCGAGATCGGCAGCCTTAATGGTACTCTTTGCAATAAATTTATCGGAAGTCTGGCTCATGAATTAAAGTTACTTCTTTGCTTCTTTTGATGCGTAATACTGATCGGCTATTTGCGAAAGCACTTCATAAAAATCTTCGCCGTATTTGCGAATGATCGCTTCTTTCAAAAATACATACACCGGCACTTTCAACTTCTGTCCGTTTACACAACCGGGATTGCACATCGGATCTCTCGGTTCGTAGTTCACATATTGTTGCTCGGTGTTTTTGCTTTTGCTGATCTTGATGGGATAAAGATGACAGGAGATGGGTTTCTTCCACTTCAATTCGCCTGCATAGTATTGTTGTTCGAATGCACACTTTACAATTCCTTTTTCATCTACAATACCATAAGCACACATACCATTGCTGATGGTGGGTGTTACCCAGCCAAACTCCTGGTCGTAATGATAAAAGCCTTCAGTTTCCACAATCTTACGTCCTTCTGCTGTGATCAAGTGTTTGATCTTTTCATACCCGTTGATCACTTCGTTCAGTTCCTCGTTTGTAAGAGGTGCACCTGCATCACCATCTACACAGCAGCCACCTTTGCATTTGTTGAGGTCGCATACAAACTGCTCCTCCACCACTTCATCGCTGATGTAGATTTCGTCAATTACTATCATGGCGCAAAGATACGACCGTGTAAGAAAAAGTAAGAGAAGATAGTTGGGCTTAATTGCGCCATTTCAGCGTTTGAATCAAATGCTGCATATCCTTGTACAGAAACTGTTCAACAGGTCTTATTGAATCATAGTTGGGAGTAGCATCGAAGTACAAAGCCCCACGCAGGAAATGTTTACTGCTGTCCGTAACAAAAAACTGTTTACCTGTTGCTGCATTGCCGCCTACATCAAAAATAAATCCGCTTACACCTGCACCGCCTTTCACCGGAATTTCATCAATTGATGTTGCTTTTAAGCTGTGCTTGCTGGTCATCTTAAATGCGTCTTGTATCAGCATATCAAACTTATTCGCCCCACCTACAGCTTTGTAACTAATATGCATACGTCCTGCGAACTCAGGAAAATCAAGATTTACCCAATAAGGATTTTCTGCCTTGGCTTCAAAGAAAGTGCTGTCTTTGATTACCTTGCCATAAACAGGATATTCAAATGTGTATGGATAACCCGGCTCATCAAACAACACATACTTCTTTTCAGGAAAATCAATGTTGAAATAACCTTTAGGTCGTGGACGGGGATCGGAATTGCAGGCAATAAAAACTATGAGTAAACTAAGAATATAAAAAGTACGAGGTACAAAGTACGCAGTACGTAAATGCAGTTGTTTCATTTAATCTAACATTGGTTTAATCGTCACTTTCACTTTTTCTATCCTGTTACGGCTAACTTCCAATACTGTAAATTGAAAATCGCCTGTTTCAAGCATATCATTTACTCTTGGCAACCGTTCTGCAAGTTCCAGCACCAAGCCTGCAAGTGATTCGCTTTCGCCCTTTACAGGATCGAATGTATCGGGCGGAAGATTCATAATTCTGCATACATCATGCACCATGGTTCTTCCTTCAAAAATATAATTGCTTTCGTCGAGCTTTTTGTTTACGCTTTCATCGTCATCAAACTCGTCTTTAATATCGCCGATAATTTCTTCTACAACATCTTCCATTGTAACAATTCCGCTTGTGCCGCCAAACTCATCTACCACTACCGCAAAGTGAATGCGTTTGTGCTGAAACTCCTTCAACAGATCATCAATAAGTTTATGTTCTGGAACGAAAAATGGTGTACGCATTAATTGCTGCCAGCGAAAATCATCCTCATCATTCACATGTGGCAACAGATCTTTTGTTTGTAAAATGCCAACAATTTCATCAAGATTGTTTTTATAAACCGGCACACGGCTGTAGTGTAACTCCTGTAACTGTTTTACTACATCTGTAAACGTACTTTTATAATCAATACCGCTTACATCGAGCCGTGAACGCATTACCTGTTTTACAGTAATGTTGCTGAAGTTCTGAATCCCTTTTAATATCTGCTTTTCTTCTACAGTTGCTTCTTCTTCACTCATCAGGTCAATTGCATAATCCAGTTCTTCCGATTTATAAGATGAAGTTTGATGACGGGTGATTCTTTTTTCAATACTGTCGGAATAGCCTGCAAGCCAGCTGCCTGTTGATTTAAACAAAGGATAGACCAAGGCGTCGATCCACCAGCTGGCAAAATATGCAAAGAACATATTGTTTTGCGAAGCCCATACTTTGGGTAACATTTCACAGAACAATAAAATGAACGCTGCAATTACCAGTGCTTTTACAATCAACTCAGCCCAAAATACTTTATGCTGTAAACCAAAACCTTCATCTACAAGATAGTTGGTGAGAAATACGAGACCAAGATTGAAAATGACATTTGCAGAGAGTAAACTTGCCATTAACACTTTTGGTTCTTCAAGCAGATTGACAATACGGCGGGATGGTGCGTCGGTTTTTGTTTTAATTACATTTAAATCTTTATACCGAAGAGAAAAAAAAGCTACTTCTGCTCCGCTTACAACAAAGGATAGAAAAAGTAACAACAGAAAAACCAGCACCAATACTGTAAGTAACTGGCTGTTTATTGCAAGTAAAACGGGTTTGAGAAATAATAATAAAGTGCCTGCGTGCTGATAATCCAAAACATCAAAATTAAGTGAACAATATGCCGCCTACGGGCAAAAATAAACAACGCATTGGTATTTCCTAAAAAGGCAGGTCTACACTTGGTTCACCAATCGGCGGAATATCATCGCCATGATAACCTGTTAACGGATCAGAATTTTCCGCTCGGCCTGTTCCATCGGCTCGTTTATCCAACATAATCAGGTTGTCTCCTACAACTTCGGTTGCATATTTTTTTACACCTTCCTTATCTTCCCAACTGCGGGTTTTTAAACGACCTTCAATATATACCAGGCTTCCTTTATGCAGGTATTTTTGCGCCAGTTCTGCAAGGCCCCGCCAAAGTACAACGGTGTGCCATTCTGTTTGACTAACCAGTTTTCCGGTTCTGTCTTTAAATGTTTCAGTAGTTGCAAGGGGAAATTTTGCTACAGCTATATTACCTTCTAACACCTGTACATCGGGTTCTTTTCCCAAATTGCCTATCAGCATTACACGGTTAACTCCTCTCATACAATAATTTTTAAGTGCAGAATGCGTAAATCAGTTCCAAACGTTTTCGTCGTTCCTTCTAAATTACGTTTTTTGCTTTACTGTTCCATGCTTACCGGTAAAAAATTCAAGAACCGCTGCTTTTAGAAAATCATTTAATAATTTCGGAAAAGGCAGTTGTTTAACTTCATCTGCTGTTTTCCACTCCCACTTGTTTGAAGAAGTTTGTTTTCCGGTTAGAAGTACAAGCACCGCATTCCCCCAAATTAGTTGATGACTCAATTGCTGTTTAATTGCTTTTGTTACAGACAGTACCTGGTGCGGTTGTTTTATCTTTTCGCCCTTTAACCATAAGCCTGTTGCTAAAGCTCCTGCCTGTTTCCATTCCGTTTCGGAAGAAAACTCCTCGTTCGGAAATTCGTACAAATTGCTCCATACGTCTTTTGCTGTGCGTTTCTGAACTGCAACTTTATCTTTATGCATAACAATGTAAAAACGAAACCACCTCTTCCTGATTTTAATTTTCTTTTCTTTTACCGGCAGTTCATTTACCCGTTGCTCTTTAAACGCAACACAGAACGATTGCATACAACAGCTTTTGCACCCGGGCAAATCCGGCTTACATACTGTGGCGCCAAAATCCATAATAGCCTGGTTGTAAGCAGCCGGACTTTTCGCATCAAGACATTCATTTGCCAGTTGCTGAAATTGCTTTTTACCCGCAGTACTATCAACTGCTGTTTCAATTCCAAATACACGACTCAACACTCTAAACACATTGCCATCAACTACAGCATGTGGTAATCCAAAACCAAAAGAGGCAATAGCAGCTGCAGTATATGGCCCAACTCCTTTTAACTCCAGAATACTTTCAAATGTGTTTGGAAATTTTCCTTTCAGATCAAAAGCTATGTATTTGGCAGTACTATGCAAGTTTCGGCAGCGGTTATAATAACCAAGCCCTTCCCAAAGTTTATATACTTCTTCAAGGGATGCCTTTGCCAGATCAGTTATTGTTGGGTAAGCTTCTGTAAACCGTTCGTAGTATTTCCAACCCTGATCTGCCCTGGTTTGCTGCAGGATAATTTCACTAAGCCAAATGCGGTAAACATCTTTTTCTTCCTTCCACGGAAGCGCCCTTGTATTTTCTGAAGTATGCCATTTTATTAGCTTTTGCCGGAATCTGGTTGATGGGTTCATGCTGCTTTTGAACTGTATTAAACAAACAAACTGCAAAATAGCACAAACTAACAGAACACGTAAAACCACTTATTGTTCATAATCAACCAGTTCTGAAAGATTTTTTAGCCAATATGTTTCATTTTTTGAATTTTATTCAGGATATTAGTCTTAAATATCACAACCCATAAACTTTTACCCATGAGAAAAGCAGATCTCGTGAATCAAATCTCAGAAAAAACAGGCATCCCCAAGGTGGATGTTCTTGTTACACTTGAAACAATGTTTAAAGAGGTGAAAGATTCCCTTTCTGCAGGTCAGAACATCTACATCAGGGGATTTGGAAGCTTCATTACCAAGAAAAGAGCGGCAAAAATTGGTCGTAACATCAAGCGTAACACAGCAGTACATATTCCTGAACATTATATTCCTGCCTTTAAACCGGCTAAAGAATTTGTTCAGGAAGTAAAAAGCCGTTATACCGGCGGTGGCAGCTCGGAAAATGAGCCTGACGATTCTGAAGACTAATTCTGTTAAGAACGAACAAGTGCTCCCATCTTGCCGTAGCTTTGCGCTCTAAATTATTCGTGTGAGCAGGCAACAAATTTTATATGTAACTGCTGCTATAACAGCAGTTTTTCTTTTGTTCTTTTTTGGAAGAACCGTACCAAAAACACAGGCCGATGATCATGCCGGTCACGACCACAGTAAAACTGCAGCCCCTCCTGCAGCCAATACCGGCAATGTTGTGCTTGACTTTCCTACCATGTTAGGCCTGGCTAAAAAAAGACTCAATGCATCGCAATTACAAAAAGTAACCGAATGGGAGAATTCAGTTGTTCGGGGCGATGTAAAAAATCAACAAATAAAAGTTTATAGAACCATGTCGGCGTTTTGGATGGATACCATCGGCGCCTTTGTTCCGTATGCCAAATATCTTGGAGAAGCTGCTAAGTTGGAAAATTCGGAGAAAAACCTCACCTTTGCAGCCCATTTGTTTTTAAGGGAGGCGCAGGCAGTATCGGAACAACCGCTACAAGTATGGCTGGCCAAGGAAGCAAAAGAGTTATTTGAAAAGGCATTAGCCGTTAATCCGGCAAACGATTCTACAAAGGTTGGCTTAGGCAGTACGTACTTTTTTGGTGGGGCAGGTAACGAACCTCCTATGAAAGGTATTGCATTGATTAGAGAAGTAACAGAAAAGGATCCGGATAACAGGTTTGCGCAATACATGTTAGGTGTGGGTGCCACCTTCAGCGGCCAGTTGCCAAAAGCAATTGAACGTTTCGAAAAAGTTTTAACACTGGAACCCCAAAACCTGGAGTTGATCTTACGATTAGCTGACACGTATGAGAAGAGCGGCGACAAGGCGAATGCTAAAAAGAAATACGAGTTGTTTTTACAAACAGTAAAATCGCTCGAAACACAAGGCAAATTCAAGAGCAATCCTGAAATGCTGAAACAGATTGAAGACCACATTAAATTATTATAACCCTATTTTTTAACGAACGTAAATAGTATTAAACATGCCTTGCGGAAAAAAGAGAAAGCGTCATAAAATCGCTACGCACAAACGTAAAAAACGTCTTAGAAAGAACCGTCATAAGAAGAAGAACAAATAAGATCTTCTGAAATTGAACGGAGTCCCGCTTTATAAACGGGACTCTGCTTCGCTATGGCCATTGCAGAAATTTGTCTGCTTGCTTGTATACATTTGTTTACAGTGGCCTCCTTCCTTCTGATCAGGTGAAGTAGCATAGTTCAATTTTAAAAGACGTTTTAGTGAATAAGGAACTGATCATCAATTCAGCCCCGACCGGGGTTGAAATTGCATTGTTAGAAGATAAGAAACTGGTAGAGCTTCATCAGGAAAGTCATGATGCAAGTTTTACAGTAGGTGATTTGTATCTGGGAAAAGTAAAAAAGCTTGTACCGGGTATGAATGCTGCATTTGTAGATGTTGGTTTTGAGAAAGATGGTTTTCTTCATTACACCGACCTCAGCCCCTATGTACGCTCACTCCTGAAGTTTACAGCATTTTCCATTTCAGATAAAAGCGAAGGCATCAGTGATTTCAGTAAGTTCCAAACAGAAGCTGAAATTATCAAAACAGGAAAAATAGGCGAAGTGCTGAATGGCAAGCCTAATATTCTTGTGCAGATTCTGAAAGAACCGATTGCCGCAAAAGGCCCCCGCCTTAGTTGCGAAATTTCGTTGCCTGGTCGTTTTGTAGTGTTAACCCCATTCAATGATATTGTTGCTGTATCACGCAAAATACATTCAAGTGATGAGCGTAAGCGTTTACAAAAGATTGTAGAGTCGATCCGCACCAAAAACTTTGGTGTAATTGTGCGTACTGCAGCTGAAGGAAAGAATACTGCCGAACTGCATGAAGACCTTAACAATCTCATCGCTATGTGGCAGCAGATTCAGCACAATCTTAAAAACGCTGTAGCACCTGCAAAAATTCTTGGCGAAACCGATAAGACCACAAGCATTCTGCGTGATTTGCTCAATGCCGATTTTAACCGCATTGTAGTAAATGATAAAAATATTTATAACGACGCACTTAACTACATTCAAAAAGTTGCGCCCGACAAAGCAGATATTGTTACGTTCTACCAAAACGGCTCTCCCATTTTTGATAACTACGGAATTACCAAACAGGTAAAAGCTTCGTTTGGTAAAACAGTGAACCTTGCCAGTGGTGCTTATCTAATTATAGAGCATACTGAAGCTTTACACGTTATTGATGTTAACAGTGGTTACAAAAGTGTAAGTGCCAACCAGGAGGAGAATGCTTTACAAACAAACCTTGAAGCAGCAGAGGAAATTGCACGACAATTACGCTTGCGTGATATAGGTGGAATTATTGTGGTTGACTTTATTGACATGAAGTTGCCCGACAATAAACGCAAACTTGCAGAAGCAATGGAAGAATTCATGCGTGCCGACAGGGCCAAGCATGCAATCCTCCCCATCTCCAAGTTTGGTTTGATGCAGATTACAAGGCAACGTATGAAGCCTGAGGTAAACATCAATACACAGGAAGTTTGCCCAAGCTGTAATGGTACCGGAAAAGTTTCATCTACATTAATACTGGAAGATGAAATTGAAAAGAACATCAGCTACCTCGTTATGCAAAAACATAAAGAACTGCTGATTGCTGTACACCCGATCATGGAAGCTTACTTACGCAAAGGCTTCCCGTCGAAGCGAATGAAGTGGAGCTGGAAGTATAAGCAAAAGATCAAGGTAAAAGCAAATACAGCTTACCACCTTACTGAATATCATTTCTTTGATAACCACGAAGAAGAAATTAAACTCTAAACAAAAAAGGATGATCAATTGATCATCCTTTTTTGTTTAGTTATACAGTTGCTATCATACTAATTTCAACATTCACATTTTTCGGTAGTCCTTTTACTGCAACCGTTTCTCGTGCAGGAAAAGCACCATCGAAATACTTTCCGTAAATCTCATTTACCTCACTAAACAAATTCATATCGCTGAGGAAAATGGTTGTTTTAACTACACTGTTAAAGTCGGTACCGGCTTCCTGCAAAATTGCTTTAAGGTTATGCATCACCTGGTGCGTTTCTGCCTGTATATCGGAATTGTTCAGCTCGCTGGTTCCGGGTTTAATACAAACCTGTCCGGAAATAAATAAGAACCCTCCTGCAGCTACTGCCTGGTTGTATGGACCGATTGGCGCCGGCGCCATTTCCGTTTGAATAATTTTCTTTTCCATCATACCGCAAACATACTCCTTTGGCCCAAGAAAAAAAGCAAGTTGCCAAGCTTCGCTATAAATTTGCGGCAATGAATATTCTGCTCATCAGTTCAGCCATCTGCAATTCGCTCTTTGGCAAAACATTTCCATTCGATGGTTTCCAATGCCGAACTAAGCCAGAGGCAAATTCAGATGATATCGGCTTTGCAGACCTGATTATTGATTTGTGTTTTGAAGAAAATCAGCAGCAGATCAGTTTATATAAATCAATCAATAAGCCGGTCTTAATAGGCTCGGTTGTGCATACACTGAAAGATTTAGAAATTGAGCATCAACATACTATTGCACGTTTTAATCATTGGCCAGTTTTTATAGATCGGCCAATAATTGAATTTGCAGTACATCCATCGCATCAATCAATATTCGAAAACATTTTTAAACAGTTTTCGATCAAAGCCTGTATTACTGCAGATGTTGCCGGTTTTGTAAGTGCAAGAACCGTAAGTATGATTATTAATGAGGCATTTTTGACCAATGAAGAAAACGTATCTGCTGAAGCAGAAATAGATATTGCCATGAAATTGGGAACAAGCTATCCAATGGGTCCATTTGAATGGAGCAAAAAGATAGGATTAAATCATATCGCTTTCTTATTGCAAAAACTTTCAGCTACCGATAAACGCTACCAACCTGCATCTTCCATCTTAAAACAATTGAACTAAAAATGGCTTTGTTGCTTTGCATCGATTCATCCACAACACATGCATCTGTTGCAGTTGCAAAAGACGCTGTGCTGCATGGTATAAAAACAAGTGCTTCGCAAAAAGACCATGCTTCCTTTTTACAACCGGCAATACAAAGCCTGCTGAACGAATTAGGTTTAACACTAACTCAATTGAACGGTGTGGCGATAACAACAGGCCCGGGTTCTTATACTGGTTTGCGTGTTGGTATGGCTACAGCCAAAGGGCTGAGCTTTGCTCTAAACATTCCGTTAATTGGTATACCAACAACCTTGGTAATGAGTGTTGCCGCCCGTGAACAGCTAACTGATGAAACCGGGTTTGTACTTTGCCCCATGATTGATGCCCGAAGAATGGAAGTATTTACCGCTGTTTATTCTTCCGAGCTGGAATTATTGTCTCCTATAACCCCAAAAGTGCTCGATTCAGCCTCTTTTACAGAAGAGCTTACCTCCCGGTTGGTTTACTTTTTTGGCGATGGGTCTGTTAAATGGCAGAATATTTGCACAAGTGCAAATGCCAGATTTATCTCAACTCATTGGAGTTCAAAGAATGCAGTTGCAATTGCCGAACGATATTATAATGCTGGAAATTTCCTTTCCCTTGCATATTCTGCACCGGAATACGGCAAAGGTTTTCATATTGGAAAGCAATAAACTATGTCCTTTACGACAATGATTTCCGTAATTTTACGGTTAGTTTTACGGTTCGAGATAGTCGAAAAATTACGAACCCAACCACAAAATATACCCTCCCATGGCTGTAACCAAAAAAAAGGAAAGTAATACTCCTATTACGTTAGATTACCATGCTGTAAAAAAGTCGGCGCTTATCTTACGAGCCATCAACCACAAATTGAGGCAACAGATATTGCAATTGATTAATGAAAATGGGCAGTTAACCGTAACTGAAATTTATGTGAAGCTTCGTTTAGAACAATCTGTTGCATCGCAGCACTTAGCAATTTTACGCCGGAGCAATATTGTTAAAACAACACGTGAAGGAAAGTTTATTTGGTACACTGTTAACCACGACAGGCTTAACGAAATAGAACAGTTTATTAAAAGTCTGCTGGGGTAATTAACATCTTCGTTCTACTACACAACTGCCGTCGATCGCTTACAGTTCTTCTGCTTACGTACATTTGCAGAAACTGAATTATTTATGTTCATTCAACAACTCTACACAAACTGCCTTAGCGAAGCAGCTTATTATATTGAAAGTGAGGGTGAGTGTGCGATTATCGATCCAATGAGAGATGTTGATACCTACATCAACCTTGCAAAAGAGCGTAAAGCAACCATCAAGTATATTTTTGAAACACATATACACGCCGATTTTGTAAGCGGCCACCTCGATCTTGCCAAGGCAACAAATGCTCCAATTGTTTATGGGCCCGATGCATCAACTGCATTTTCAATTTATGTTGCAAAAGATCATGAACAGTTTAAAATTGGCAACCTTACGCTTGAAGTACTGCACACACCAGGCCATACAATGGAAAGCTCCTGTTTTTTATTGAAAGATGAAGAAGGAAAAGCCCATTGCGTTTTTACCGGCGATACGTTGTTTGTTGGCGATGTTGGTCGCCCCGATCTTGCACAGGGTGGTGAAGTAACAAAAGATGAGCTTGCCGGAAATTTATATCATTCACTGCAGGAAAAAATTGTACCGCTTGCAGACGATGTTATTGTTTACCCTGCGCATGGTCCCGGAAGTTCCTGTGGTAAAAGCCTCGGACCCGATACACACAGCACTATAGGTGAACAAAAGAAAACGAACTATGCTTTACAGCAGCAATCAAAAGAACAATTTATTAAAGCCATAACCGAAGGACTGGAAGCACCTCCAAAATATTTTCCCGTTAACGCACGCATTAACAAAGAAGGTTACGGATCATTACAAACAGTTTTAGAAAAAGGTATGACAGCATTAACAATCGAAGAATTTAAAAACCTTATTAAAGAACCCAATACTTTTTTACTCGATACACGACCGTCTTCACTATTTACTTTCGGCTTTGTGCCCGGCTCTGTAAGTATTGGCCTTGAAGGACGTTTTGCAGAATGGGCAGGAGCACTGTTATCTTTTGATGAAAACATTGTACTTGTTTGTGAACAGGGAAAAGAAGAAGAAAGCATTACACGGCTTGCACGTGTTGGTTTCGAAAAAATAAGCGGCCATTTAGCCGGTGGGTTTGAAGCATGGCAGCAGGCAGGTGAAGAAATTGATATGATTATTGATGTGGAAGCAGATGAACTTGCGATGGATCTTCCACACGATGATAATTTAGTTGTGGTTGATGTACGTAAAGAAACAGAGTTTGCAGAAGGACATTTAAAAGATGCTGTAAATCTTCCATTAGCCGAAATGAACGATCCCGGTTTAATTGCCAACATTGAGGACAGAGATAACCTTTATGTGCATTGTGCCGGTGGCTACCGTAGTGTAATTGCCTCCTCAATTTTAAAAAAACAAGGATTTCATAACCTCCGTAACGTGGTTGGCGGTTTCGATAAAATTAAAGAACAGAAGATTGAGATTGTGAAGGAAAAGAGTGTATTGAATTAAGTAAAAAGAAAGCCGGATTTACCGGCTTTCTTTTTTTAAACATTCACAATTCCGTTTTTGATCGCATACATTACAAGGCCTACTCTTGTTTTAAGTTCAAGCTTTTCAAACAAAGCATCACGATAGCCATCAATTGTACGTGGACTTAAAAACATTTTTTCTGCAATTTCTTTGTATGTCATTTCGGTACATGCATGGCGCAGAAATTCAACTTCACGATCATTTAATCCGTTTACTTCATTCTTAGGAGCATTGGCTTCGTCCATTTTGTTAATGGTATGAATTAACCGACCGGTTACCATTTCTGAGTAATAAAAACCTTTTTCTCTTACAGAATCAAGGGCACGTTTTAGCTCGGGAGGTTCACTATCTTTTAAAATATATCCTTTTGCTCCTGCTTTAAACATTTTAATAATTGCATTTTCATTGTCGTACATCGAAAGTGCAATTACCTGTACGAGCGGATAATGTTCTTTTAACCATTGCGACGTTGCATAACCATCCATTTCCGGCATGTTAATATCCATCAATACAATATCCGGTTCGCCATGCTCTTTGATCTGTTGTTGAAAATGTTTTCCATTATCGGCCTGGAACAAAACAGCATAATCGCCAAAGCTGCCAACCACTGCAGCCAATCCGTTTCGTAACAGCACATGGTCATCCGCCAATGCTACTTTAATTTTCGGGTGTTGTTTCATCAGTTATATTATTTATTGGTAATTGAAGGTTTAGTTTTGTACCGGTTCCCGGTTTACTATCCATAAAAAACTTTGCTCCTATCAGTGTTGCCCTTGCATGCATATTGCGGATACCAAGACCAAAACCTGAATTGTCAGGATTATTCAATGGGGCAAGATTAAATCCTTTACCATTATCATTAATAGCTATTTCTATTTGGCCGTTACCAAATACAATAGCAGTATTTAATACAGAAGCATCTGCATGCCTGATAACGTTATGAATTGCTTCCTGCACTATGCGGAAAAGAATCAGTTCTTTCTGCTTTTCAAGTCGTACAGGAGTACCGTTAATGCTGAACCCGGTTTCGATAGCACCTGTTTTTTTTAATAAGCTTAACTCGTATTCGATAGCTCGCAGCAGCCCCATTTCCTCAACATAGTCGGTATTAAGGCTTCTGCTGAGATCTCTCAGATCCTGTATGGCTTTACCAATAAGATGTTGACTTGTTTTGATTTTTTCTGCAGAAGTTACTTCGTCAATTACAGTAGTTGCAAGATTAAGTTTTGCTAATGTTAGCACTTGCCCAACATTATCGTGTATCTCCTGCGAAATGTTTTTAAGCGTGTGCTCCTGTATCTCAAGTTGCGACTTGAGTGTTTCACTTTGTAACTTTTCAAGCTTTGCTTTATTAATCAGCAGTCGCTTTTGATAAAACACAAACAGTATCAAAATAAACAGACCAAGTAATAAAAGAATGATTGTTACAGATATAATTAATATGAGTAATTCTTTCTCCGCCATTGAAGAATAAAGCCAATTGTGATTAATGAATATAATACAATGCTCATTGATTTTGTTATGATCAATTGTTGCGATGCAAGTATGGTGTTATACTTTGTAAGTAACTTGATTGCTCCTATAAAAGGTAACGCCCCTAAAAAATACAACAGGAATCCGCTGCTAATCCAAAAGAAAGGCTCCTTTAAAGGATTGTGAGGGCTTTCCTTATCCATTAAAAAGTAAGTGTGCTGGAGCGATAATATAATTACATAAATGCCCCCTGCAAGAAAATAACCTGAATGAAATACAAAAAAACTTTTGTAAAAGAATAAATTAAAAACAAAAAACAAACCGGTTAAACCGAGAAACGATAAAAAGATATTCTTTTGAATTTTCTTATTCCTCAGCACATCAAAGTAAACCCACGCCAACATCGGAAAACGGAAGTACAAGTAGCAATTGTAAAAAACAATCGTGTTAATCCTGTTTTTTTTAAGGAAATAACATAACACCTCATTAACCAGTGTTACACAAAGAAAAATAACCAACACTCTGGTCCAAAGAGGGCTTGTTTTTTTTAGCAAAAACAAGCCCGTAATTACAGAAACAGCAATGAAGCTGATGTAGATAAAATCAATCAAAATCAAAAATTTAAAAGTCCTTCCGGATCGCAAGCCGGAGGAGGACAAAGTTGACCGTCGTTAAACTGCGTGTCCTTATCATCGTCTTCGTCATCATCTCCCTCATCATCAAGGCCACTTGGTGGTTGATCCGGATTTGATAAAATATCGAAATGAAGCGGGCCACCAGGTTTACCTTCGCCTGTTGGAACCAGCACTACAGTTAGTCTTCCCTTTTTATTATCATCTTCGTGATTTTCGGAATAAGCTGCCATGTAAATTCTTACTCCATCAGGAAATACTTCTGCCTCCATATACGGGAGTTTTGTTTCCTTCAGCATTCCTGTTTCCGAATCTCTAACTAACCCAAGTGCTTCATAAAATACTTCTTTACCAAACCAAATGCCTCTTGTGTCGTTTGGTTTTAATTTTTTGTCGAGTTTATGATCACGATAATTTTTTGCAAGCCCTCTGGCTTTACCTGTGGAAATTCTGGACATCTTTTCAATTTAAGTTTTAAAACAATACATTAACTACCTGAATCAAATAAAAATAATATGGGACTTATTTGAATGGGTGTTTTCACCCCTTGTTCAAAACACAATACCCCTGTAAAGATTTTTCAGCTTTGCATTTATATGGATGCCTGTGTGAGGTTAAGAAAGCGTGTAAGACAAATGCCTACCAATGGGATACTTGATCAAAGCTTTTCGCTCTGTAGTAAAATGCTTTCCCAAAAATGAATTAGAGAAAAAGATATTATTCTTTACAAGATTTAGCGAATAATCACTCACACGATCAAGACGAGATCCATTTACTTCTGTACGCTTCATTCCATTCATGTTTCCACCTTCTGTGGCTCCACAAATAATTTGAAGGACGTTGGCGAATGGAATGTTCAATTTTATTTACAATGAGGCGAGTAAGTTCTCCTTCTTTATAACTATTTGGATCTGTTGTAACCACTTCAAATCTGCATTCATAATACCCCCGTTTTACTTTATAATAATCAGCATATATAACAACCGTATTATTTCTTCTTGCACCCTTTTCCGGGCCACGTACAAACGGTGCAGGTTTGCTGAAAAAATTTGTCCAATAAGCTTTCCCCGGATTCCCGGGATTTTGATCCCCTACGAGAATTAATGCATACTGCTTTTTTAAATGCTCCTTTACCTGATTTTGGAAATCAGTAGCAGCAACCAATATTACACCGGTCTTGCTTCTTAAATCATACACAATTCTATTGACAACTTTATTACGTATGGGCATGTATACAACCACAAATGGCATTTTTGATAATGCACCCAAGCCAAGATTAGCCATTTCCCAGTTGAAATAATGCCCAGAAACTATTTGCACACTTTGTTCTTTTCCTACCAGATCATTCAACACTTCAATATTACACGTAAAGCGTCGTTTAATTTCTTCGGTACTCCACGACATCAGTTTGATCATTTCAATAAAATTGTCGCAGAAATTATGATAGAACTGTTTCATAATTTCTTTCCGTTCGTTCTCTGTTTTTTCTGGAAAGGCGATCATTAAATTATTCATCACCACTTTCTTTCTGTAGCCGAAAACATAAAAAAGTAATGTATACACAAAGTCGCTCAAAAAATAGAGCATGCGTAGTGGAGTAAGGGAAAGCAGTTTTAAAAATCCGTACAGGATATAGTACATGGTATGAAGGTATAAATTCTGTAATCGCAATCAGCTTACAATACAATGTTCTGCAACAGCGGATTTTTCTCCGGATAATCGGTATTAAAATGCAGGCCCCTGCTTTCTTTACGAAAAGCAGCTCCTTTTGTAATAAGATAACCAACGGTAATCATATTTCGTAACTCCATTATTTGGGGTGAAATAGTTGTGTTACGATAAAGCTCCTCTGTTTCCTCCCACAACAAATCGAGCCTGCGCATGGCACGTTGCAAACGAATATCGTTGCGCACAATACCTACATAATCGCTCATTACCTGTTGCAGTTCTTTCAAGCTTTGTGTAATTAAAATCATTTCTTTAGGCACACTCGTTCCTTTCGCATTCCATTCGGGCAATTCTGTTTGTACTGCAACAAATGTTTTCATTTTTTCTACAGCATCGAGGTTACTTCGATGAGCAAATACCATCGCTTCAAGTAAAGAATTGCTGGCAAGCCGGTTAGCTCCATGAAGCCCGGTGCTTGCACATTCTCCTGCTGCATATAAATATTTAATAGAAGTACAGCCCCACTCATCGGTTTTAATACCGCCACAACTATAATGTGCAGCCGGTGCAACAGGTATCATGTGTTGTGCAACATCAATACCAAGGCTTTTACATTTTTCGTAAATATTCGGAAAATGATGAATAAATTTTTCAAGATCCATATGCCTGCAATCAAGCCAAACATGTTCTGTACCATTTATTTTCATTTCACTATCGATGGCTCTTGCAACAATATCACGTGGAGCAAGATCCTTTCGCTCATCGTAACGTTCCATGAATGCTTCACCTTTATGATTGCGTAAAATTCCACCATCGCCACGCACGGCTTCTGTTATTAAAAAGGCCTGCCCTTTTTGTCCTGCCTGGTACAATGCAGTTGGATGAAACTGGATGAACTCCATATTTTCAATGCGGCCTTTTGCACGATAAACCATTGCAACCCCATCGCCACTCGCAATGGAAGGGTTAGTTGTGGTTCTGTATACCTGGCCATTACCGCCTGCTGCCAACATGGTAATTTTCGATTGAATAATTTCTATACGGTTCGTTTGCAGGTTAAGAGCATACACCCCAAAGCATTGAATATCGGGTGTTGATTTTGTTACCAGGTACCCAAAGTGGTGTTGTGTAATAAGATCAACAATAAAAAAATGATTAACAAATTGAACATTTGGAAGATTCTTAACTGTTTCCAGCAATGCTCTTTCCATTTCGGCACCGGTAACATCTTTATGATGCAGAATACGGTGCTCGCTGTGCCCGCCCTCTTTTCCTAAGGCATAATCGCCATCCTTTTCTTTATCGAAACGGGCGCCCCATTCAATAATTTCGTTTACTCTTAAAGCCCCTTCCTTCACTACAACTTCAACAATTTCTTTATTGCACAGGCCATCGCCTGCTATTAACGTGTCATCAATATGCTTTTCAAAACTATCGTTCTCCAAATCGTTAACAACAGCAATACCACCTTGTGCATACTTTGTATTGGTTTCGTCTGCCATTGATTTTGTAACAATCAACACTTGTTTATCGGGGCATGCCTCTGCTACTTTAATTGCATACGTTAACCCTGCAATGCCCGAACCAATTACGAGAAAATCTGTTTGCATATTATTCTATCAAAAACTAAAGTTAATGAAACATAGATGTTTATGTTTGTTTGCAACTTTTGTGAAGATTTTTTTTAAAAAAAAGCTTGCGAAAAAAATGTTTGATGCATACCTTTGAATTCTAATATGAAGCTGACCTGTTATTACAGCTCCTCATTATAGAAAAACACCCAATTCCCTTTGTAAATCATTAATGAAATTATGTTCGTTAAACATACACGAATGTAATTGAACGTATAAAAACGACATGTTTGTAATTTTTACAAATACACGTTTTTTGGTATTGAATTTGTTTAGAAAAAGGAAGATAGATATCCATAAAAAAACTCTTCTGCACGGGCTCTAGCTTATCAGCTTTTATGCAATGATGGGGGCATGTGCAGAATTTTTTTATGCATACACCCCCAACCATACAAGCAGTTGTTAGAAAATTACTTTAAATGTATTTGCATCGGCATTATCCATCATTTCTGCCATCGAAGCCGAAAGGAATACGGTACGTTTATCTTCTGAAAGTTTTGCATTCTTACCTTCCAGTCTTTTTGCAGGGCGTGGTAACTTAATTGTAACCATCATGTTCATTTGCGACATAAACATTTCAGCACCTTTCATTTCTTCGCCCATTTGCTCCTGCATTGCTTCTTTTGTTACAGCAATACGTTCAATACTTGTATCGGTAATTATATAAGGAGTACGCTTAAACGGCAAATTGCCATTCATCATTCCTTTCGAAGGATCGAGCTGAGCATTATTTTCTGCCGTTGCCTCAGCTTCCTTTTCCTGTTGGCGCTTTTGTTTGTTCAGTGAATCAACTTTATCATACACTGCAAAAAACTTTTTTAAGTCTGCTGCGTTCTTTACCGGAAACTGCAACACAACACTCATCTTGTTTTCCGGCATGTTCATTTTTGCATGCATGGTTCCGTTGTAGAAATATTTTTTTTCTTCTGCTGTAAAATCACCTCCCGAAGAATCAATCATTCCCTTTAACGAATACACGGTATCCATTACTTTGTTGGAAACACTGTCGGGAATTTTTTCACCACTCATACTCTTTACCATCGCCATCATCTGGCTCATATCAACATCGATCTTATAAAACCCGTTCCCTTCTTTTGCAAGATCAATTTCTTCGTGCATGCTGCACGATGTTAAAAACAATAAGGCTGCAATAACAACAGAAAAATACTTATACATGATTTGTGTTTATTAAAAGTGTTTGATTGAATTTATGCAGGCTCTACCCAAGCCTCGTTTTCTTTTAAAAGATTAATCAGCTCATCAACAGCTACTTCACTGTCTACACTGCGTTTTACAACTTCTTTTCCTTTATACAATGTAATTTTTCCGGGACCACTGCCTACATAACCAAAATCCGCATCTGCCATTTCACCGGGGCCATTTACAATACAACCCATAATTGCAATTTTAACACCCTTGAGATGGTTGGTAACTGCACGGATCTTTGCAGTTGTTTCCTGCAGATCGAACAATGTTCTTCCGCAACTTGGACAACTGATGTATTCTGTTTTAGAAATGCGTGTACGTGTTGCCTGCAACAAACTGAATGCTGTGTTATTGATAAACTGCTCAGGTGATTGATTACTGAGATAATTTCTGCCACTTGTATTTTGCGAATAGCTTGCAGCTTGCATTTCGTAACTGCCTGCACTCATACCCAGGCAAATACCATCGCCCATACCATCGAGCAACAATGCACCGCATTCGGTTGAGTAATGAATAAGATGTTCATCGGCTGTGCTCCAGTTACTATCGGTAATTAATACAACCGGGTTTTTAATACTACGGTTCATCAATTCAACAAACATCCTGCGTACACTCTGCATGGCATTTTTATTGGTGCTGCTTAAACAAAGTACAACTGTTGGGTCATTTGCCAACTGATCGAGATAAGTATAATCGTTAATGGTTTCTTCGTCATTATAACAATCAATCATCACAAAATTCAATTGATCGTTTTTCTCTTCTGCTTCAGCGTAACCACTATCCATGAAAATGGGATAATACTTTTGTTCACCTGCAATTGTTGCGTTTGTTTCTTTCCATATCTCCGGATAAACGATCACTTTTAATGTACCGGGCAAATCAAAATTAAGCTTACGGTTAGCTGTAAAAATATAGTCGGCTGCCATATCGCCAATACTCCACTTATCAGTATCCGCATCGTATTTATAACCTACTTGCTCAAGATCTTTTGGAGTGATGTTTTTCAACTTACTCAAATCAGCTATTACCACGGGCACATGTTTACTGCCAATGTTGCCCACTTCAAATGTTTCTCTTCGTTTGTATTGAAAAGGAGAATAAGGTAAAGAAGCCCCCTCCCGACCTCCCCCGAAGGGTGAGGCCACAACCCCACTATCCCCGCTATTCAAATTGTTACCATTCATAGCAGGCACGATACTTTTGACCGTTGTCTGTCGACTGCCTACTGAATAACGTTTTACTAAATCACGACACACAGGAATTTCAAATTCCGGATCTTCTGTTAAGCTTACACGAATGGTATCACCAATGCCATCTTCAAGCAATGTACCAATACCTGCTGCACTTTTTACACGACCATCTTCGCCATCGCCTGCTTCGGTTACACCAAGATGTAAGGGATAACATTCGTTAAACTCACCATCCATATGCTGTATCAGTAAACGATAAGCCTGCACCATCACCTGTGGATTACTGCTCTTCATACTCAGCACAATATTGTGAAAGCTTTCTGCACGTGCAATACGCAAAAACTCCATTGCACTTTCAACCATACCAATTGCAGTATCACCATAACGACTCATAATGCGGTCGCTCAAAGAACCATGATTGGTGCCGATACGCATAGCAGTGCCATGCTCTTTACAGATTTTTACCAGTGGTGTAAAGCGTTCACGAATACGATCGATCTCTTCCAGATATTCCGCATCGGTATATTCTATCTGCTCAAATTTTTTCTTATCAACATAGTTGCCGGGATTTACACGAACCTTCTCTACAATGCGTGCAGCAATTTCGGCAGCGTTGGGTGTAAAATGAATATCAGCAACAAGCGGAGTATTATAACCACGTTTGCGTAACTCATCTTTTATGTTCTGTAAATTCTCTGCTTCTTTTTTTGACGGGGCTGTTATCCGCACCAGTTCTGCACCGGCTTCAATACAACGGATGCTCTGCTCTACTGTACCAAGCGTATCCATGGTGTCAGTCGTGGTCATTGTTTGCACACGAATAGGATTGAAGTTGCCCAATAGCAGATCGCCAATCTTAACTTCCCTTGTGGCCAGTCGTTTGTAATCCGTTAAGGAAGGAGTATATAAATGCATAATTGAGATTGCAGAATTTCGATTTTAGATATGTAAAATTACAGTTGTGATGCCTAATTACTTCCAATAAATCTAAAATCGTAAATCTGAACTCATAAATGGCCTACCAGTCTTTTTCGGGCTGGTTGGGAGCACCTGTTTTTTTCTGAACTTTTTCCTGGAGCTCTTTTTCCTTTTGTTCCAGTGCTTTCAGGTATTGCTCTGCCTGCTTTTTGGTAAGCTTGCTTTTTTGAGGCTTGGGTTGCTGTGGTTTTGGTTGCTCTTTTTTCTTTTCCTCTTTGGGCTTTTGCTGCTTCTTCTGCTCTTTCTTTTTTTCTTCCGGTTGCTTTTGTGTGCGCAAAGCTATCTGCAAGTTCTTCCGTACTTCCTCATCATTGGGCGATAAACGTAATGCTTGTTTATATGCCGCAATTGCTTCAGGTATACGGTTGTTTTTATGCAAGAGCACAGCTTTGTTATAAAGTGCTTTTGTTTTTAAAGCAGGATCATCTGTAGCTTCAATTGCTTCATCAAATGCTTTTAAAGCCTTTTCAATTTCTTCACGCTTATACAAAGTGTTGCCAAGGTTATAACCGGCAACAGGTGTTGGCTTTTTTTCCAATGCTTTGCGATAAGCTTCTTCTGCTTTTTCGTAATTCCCTTCTTTGTAATAACGGTTTCCTTTTACCACATCACCCTCCTGTGCGTACGTAAACACACTCAACATTAAACTGCATATGGTAAAAATCAGTTTCATCCTTTTTTCTTCGCAACAACTGTTGCTGGTTTATTTCGTTCTGATATAAAAAGTTCTGCAATAAGCAACAGCAATGCCCCAAGCAAAAACCACATAAAGTAGTTGTTGTAATTTGTTGGACTTACTTCACCTTCCACTGCTTTCTTTTCAACCTGGTTGATTGTTGCAATTACATCCTTCAGCATATCATCCGTATTTTCCAGGTTGCCATACAAGCCACCGCTTACAGCAGCCAGTTGCTTCAGCAAAGGCTCGTTCAGTTTTGTAATAACAGTTTGGCCGAATTTATCTTTCTTATAATTTTTTGTTTCAGGATCAGGTATGGCCGAACCTTCCAAAGAACCTAAACCAATGGTCAATAAAAGAATGCCCCGGTCTTTTAGTTCCTTCGCCATTCTTTCTGCAGCATCATCGTGATCTTCTCCATCGGTTATCAGCACAATAATTTTATAGCGTTTGCTATCCTGCGGAAAACTTTCAACTGCAAGTCGTAATGCTTCGCCAACTACAGTGCCTTGTGTGGGTACCGCATCGGGAGCTGCAGATTGAATAAAAAGTTTGGCAGCACCCTGATCGGCCGTTAACGGCATGGGCAAATACGCTTTACCTGCAAACCAGATCAAACCAATACGATCGTCGGGCAATTGATCCAGCAATTTTGTTGCAAACTGTTTGGCTTTGTCTAAACGTGTGGGTTTAACATCATCGGCCAGCATGCTTTTGCTTACATCCATGGCAATAACAATATCTCTCCCCTTTCTGTTAACCAACTCTGCTTTACCGGCTGTACGCAAATTAGCAGCGCCTAAAGCAGTAAGTGCCATTGCCCCTAAAATGAAATAAAATTTTACAGAGAATTTTTTCTTTGAATGATTAGCCGTAAGCAGATCGACCAATTGTTCATCACCGATCTTCTTTTTTGTTTTCTTCTTCCAGCGTTTGTTGAATACAAACAAGATTGCTGCGGGAATAAGCAGCAGCAGTAACAATAAATATGCAATATGGGCGAAGGAAAACAAAGTTTGCGTTTTTCAGTTACAAGATACCGGAATAACGACAAAGAGCCTGCAAAAGTTGCGCCAAGGTTTGTAAAGTCGATGGCCAATAGTCATTAGCAGATAGTCTGTCGAAGACCATTCAACAATAAACAAGAAACCAGAAACTATAAACTGCTTTACTTCTTTCCCTGCATAAAGTCGTAATGCTTCAGAATATCGTTGAGCAATGCTTTGCGGTTTGCACGCATATCGTAATTACGGTCGGGCGATTGTACCAGCAGTACAAAGAAATATGGGTGACGGTTTTCTTCAATCCAGCCAACAATCCAACCTACATTATCGCCTTTTTCATCGAAGCCCCAACCTGTTTTGTACGATAGTTTGTAGAGTGAGTTATCTTCCTGCAACATTACTTTACGAACGATCTGTTGTGTACGTTTTTGAAAAGGTAATTGTTCGAAGTATAAACGCTTCACCAAACCCAATTGCTCATCGGGCGAAATTTTTAATTGATTGTTGAGCCAGAACGAATCGACAGCATTGCCAATTTGCATGTTACCATACTTGATCGAATCGAGCCAATATTGCATGGTATCTTTTCCTATGCGGCGGGCCACTTCCTGGTAGTAAGGAACAGAAGAAACTTTAAACGCTTCTTCCATGCTCATATCTTTATTCAATTCTTCCCTTTCTCTTACAACACCATCCCATTTAATGATCATTTTTTCATCGAAGATCTTTCCGGTTTCTAATCCAATTAACGAGTTAACAATTTTAAATGTTGAAGCAGGTGTATAGCGCTTGCGGAAATTTGCTGAATCGTAAATGGTAAAATGCGCCTGTGCATTATCGAACATGGCAAACGACCCTTTTACTTTGTATTTGTCGAAATATTGCTGCAGGTCGTTATCGATCGAAAAATTATTAATGGAGCAGGAATTGAAGACTAGCACAACCGCTACCAAAACAGAAACAAGACGCATACCGTTGAAATTTGGCACAAAAGTAAAGTTAGAATGTGAATGCGCTCTTAAAACTTCAGGGAAAACAATAAGCTTTTTTACACGACGTTTAGAGAAGCTAAAACCAACCACCCATGTACCGTATTCTTATCTGCTCATTGTTGGCAATAGTGCTCTTTATAACAGGTTGTAAGAAAAATGAAACAGGCAACAGTAACGCCAAACTCATCTTCAAATTTAAATTCGATTCAACACAGGTGCGACTCAACAATATCGGGCAGCCTTCTACCATACCGGCAGGTAACGCAGCGCAAAGTGGCGTGATGAATAAAATGAGTGCGCATTATATTGAGCTGGCTCCAAATGCACTTACACTGCTTGGAAAAGGGGCGGTTTTATACCGTGCTGCCGAAACAACTACTGGCGGCAGCAATGCCATTGATTATGAAAAAGCTCCACAAGCAGGTAATAACGAAGTATTCTATGAAGTACCCATCAACCAGGTTGCAATTGGTGAATATGAATGGATACGTATTTCACTTGCCTATCAAAATGGAGATGTAAAAATAAGAGTTGATACAAGCATCAACGGCGTATCCATTAACCAGGATATGAATGCCACACTGGCTTCATTCATTGGTTTTAATACCTACATCAAAAACTTTACGGTAAAAGCACAAAGTGTTACAGTGAACGGTAATCGTACGCAAGGTTTTTGGGGATTTGAAACAAATGTGTCTGTACTTGGTACAACTATTCCCGTTGTGCAAAGCGGACAAGCGCCTGCAGGTGCTACCACTGTTGTAAATCCACTCTTCAATACTTCACCTATTCCCGCAGGCAGTTGCGTAGTTACCGCTGCATTTGCAAACGGCAAGTTGAAAATTACCGGTAATGAAACAAAAGATATAGTTGTGGAATGCAGTTTCAGCACCAACAAAAGTGTAGAGTGGAAAGACCTTAACCCAAATGGCAAATGGGAACCTTTGAAACAGGAAACACTGGTTGATATGGGCGTGCGTGGATTAATTCCAACAATCAAATAAACTAAACTGATACCAATAAAAAAGCCGGTGCAAAAAATTTGTACCGGCTTTTTTTATGAATTCAGCATTTATGCTGTTACTTCCTTCAACACACCTAACTCTTTACCCACTTTTGTAAATGCAGCAATGGCTTTATCTAAATGTTGCTGATCGTGTGCAGCACTTAACTGTACACGAATGCGTGCCTGGCCTTTTGCAACAACAGGGAAGAAGAAGCCGATCACATAAATACCTTCAGCCAGCAATTTGGCTGCAAAGTTTTGTGCCACCACTGCATCGTACAACATAATAGGTACAATCGGGTGGTCGCCTGGCTTAATATCAAACCCTGCCGCTGTCATTTTACTACGGAAGTATTTGGTATTTGTTTCCAGTTTATCACGCAACTCTGTTGTTTCGCTTAACAGATCCATTACTGCAATGGATGCACCAACAATACTTGGTGCTAATGTATTACTGAAAAGATATGGGCGTGAACGCTGACGAAGCATTTCAATTACTTCTTTACTTCCGCTGGTAAAACCACCGCTTGCACCGCCGAGTGCTTTACCCAATGTGCCGGTAATGATATCAATCTTACCCATTACACCACGGTATTCGTGTGTGCCACGGCCGGTTTTACCTAAGAAACCACTGCTATGGCATTCGTCAACCATAATTGCTGCATCATATTTTTCTGCCAGTTCAACTATTTTATCCAGTTGCGCAATAGTACCATCCATGCTGAAACTTCCATCAGTAACAATTACACGGTTGCGGGCACCGGCTGCTTCCTGGAGTTTTGTTTCAAGATCGGCCATGTTGTTATGTTCGTAACGAAAACGCTGAGCTTTGCACAAACGCACACCATCGATAATACTTGCATGGTTCAATGCATCGCTGATGATGGCATCCTGTTCGCCAAACAACGGTTCAAACACACCACCATTTGCATCGAAAGCAGCTGCATATAAAATAGTATCTTCTGTACCGAGGAATTTCGAAATTTTAGCTTCCAGTTCTTTATGAATATCCTGTGTACCACAAATGAAGCGAACACTGCTCATACCGTAACCACGCAGGTCGATGTATTTTTTCGACGCTTCAATTACTTTCGGGTGCGATGAAAGCCCCAGATAGTTATTGGCGCAGAAGTTAAGAACAATCTTTCCGTTAACCATTATCTCAGGTCCCTGCGCACTTTCAATAATTCGTTCGGTCTTAAAAAGCCCATTGGCTTTTATCTCATCCAGTTCATTTGCAATTCGTTGCACAAGTTTCGCATTCATACGTCAATAGTTTAGGCGACAAATTTAGGGCGATTCACCACTCCTTGCACGTGTAACCGATTGCACCTTTTAGAAATTCACATAAATATGTGGGGCGTTTGTAACATTTTAGCTCTACCTTCGTCGTATATCGTAACCGGGTTTCAGTTTGGCTGTTCCAAAGCAGAATAACCGGTAAAAGAAAAAGCAATTACAAAGCAGATGAAAAAGCAATTAATCTTATTGGCCGCTGTTATTCTTGTAGCAGTTTCTTCATGGGCATTGCTTTCCGGTACATCTACATCTAAGAAACTCGCACCTGCTTCACCCAAATGCAAAAAAACCTGCCAGGAAAAACCTGCCAGCAACAATGCTCCCCAAACAGGGTTCTTTATTTTAGATTCGTTTTCAGGATCGCTCTAAAAAATATTTTCCTTTAGCTGTAACTTTTTATTGATGTGTCCGTAACACAGATAGTTAAACTTATCATCACGGATCACTAACTGATTTATGACCGCCAGAGAATATAATGAATGTGTGACCCGGTATGCCGACAACGTGTACCGTTTTATCCTCAAAAATTTGGGGCACGAAGAAGATGCACGGGATGTTGTGCAGAGTGCTTTCGAAAAATTGTGGGTGAATAAGGACAATGTGGATGCCGAGCGGAGCAAATCGTACCTGTTTACGATTGCGTATAACCAAATGATCGATCATATACGCAAACACAAACGGATGACGTTGAAAGATGAATTTGCAGAAGAAGTGCGTATACAGGACAGGCCGCAGCACAATATGAAGAAAGTACTGGAAGAAGCATTGGCACGCTTAAGCGAAACAGCCCGCAGCCTGGTACTGCTGAAAGATTATGAAGGATACAGTTACGAAGAGATTGGTGAAATAACGGGATTGAACGAAAGCCAGGTAAAAGTGTATTTGCACAGGGCACGTTTGCAGTTGAAGAATTATTTAGTGAGTATTGAGAACGTGATGTAGTTAGAAGTTATTAGTCGGAAAGTCAGAAAGAAAAATGCTGACAGATGAATAATCTTCCGGACTTCGGTCTTACCGACTTTCGGACAAAAAACAAACAATGAACATTAACCGCCATAATTACGAAGAGTTTTTCCTCCTGTATGTCGACAATGAGTTGACAGCCGGGCAACGGAAAATTGTGGAAGCTTTCGTGGCGGCCAACCCCGACCTGAAAGAAGAGTTCAACCTCATCAGTCAATCTACGTTTAATACCGATGCCAAACTTGATGAATCGTTTGTGCAATCCTTATTAAAACCGGTTGAAGAACCTGCAATAAGCGAAGAGCAACTGTTAATGTATGTTGATGAAGAATTAACTGCTGCCGACAAAGCCAACGTAGAAAAAGAATTACTTACAAATGTCGATCTGCAGAAAGATCTTTTGTGGTTACGCCGCAGCCAGGTAACGCCTGACAACTCAATAGTATTTCCCGATAAACAACTACTGTACAAACAAACCGAACCGGCCCGTGTGTTTTCGTTAAGTGCAACAGCACGCCGCTGGAGTGCAGCTGCAGCAGTTGTTGTATTGCTTGGCAGTGCAATGTGGTTATTGATAGGTAAAGAAAATACAACCGACCCGACAAAGTTTGTAACTGCTGATCTTAAAAATGGAAAACAAACAGGGAAACAAAATCAAAAGACAGTTAAAGAAATATTGAAAGAAGAAAATCAACTTCAACATCAGGAAAATAATTTTGTTGCTGCAGCTGAAACAAACAACGTACAAAGCAATAGTAAAACAAATACTGTTACAGGATCTACACCTGTAGTAACCAACAATACAGGCAAAACAGCTACAATTAAGCAACCCGATGTTGAGTTAACTCCAGTAACAACAACAAAAACAGATGTTGCGAAAAATAATTCTGATTTTCCACGTAACATTTCTACAACACCAACCGTACAACCTATAGAAACAAGCACAGCAACCAACGCCGCTTATACCATTTACAATAACGATGTTGCTGCAGTTGACAACGAAGAAGGCAATGAACTTCTTACCGAAGAAAGACAACGCAGAACAGGTATAGCGGGCTTACTTAAAAAAGCAAAACGGACGTTTGAACGTAAAACCGGTATTCAATCAGGCAGCTCCGAAGTACGCTTTGCTGTGTTTGCAGTAAACACCCAATAACAAAAAACTTTAAACGGAAATTTTATGAAGCAGTCTCTACTCGCATTGCTTGGTCTCATCGTATGCCTTGGCGTTAATGCACAAACCGACACCACAAAACCACAAAGTGCCGACACGATTAAAATCGGCAACATGGTCATCATTAAAAAGAATGATGGTAAAGAAAAGAAAGATCAGAAGTCTGATGATGATGACAATGATAACGATGGTACTACCGTTGAAATTAAAAAACGGAAAGAATCAAAAAAATCGAACGTGAGTACCAACTGGCTGATCGTTGATCTTGGTTTCTCCAATGTAAACGATCAAACAAATTACGCAGCACCTGCTACACAGGCCTTTTTCCCCGGTGGTACAAAAGAACAACTTGAGTTACGCAATGGCCGTTCAATAAACGTAAACGTTTGGTTCTTTATGCAGCGTGTTAATCTTATTCAACACGTAGTAAATCTTAAATATGGTTTAGGTGTTGAAATGAACAACTACAGTTTCGAAAAAAGTGTGCGTTACAATACAGAGCCAACTACTAACATTACCATCGACAATATCAAATACCGTAAAAACAAACTGGCAGCCGATTATTTAACTGTACCTGTTATGCTCGATTTCAACTTTGCACCTAAACGTAAAAAAGGTTATGGTTTCAGTGCAGGTGTAAGTGCAGGTTACCTGTATGCTGCCCGCCAGAAAATGAAAAGCGAACAAAACGGAAAAGAAAAAGTAAGAAGCGATTTTAACCTCGAGCCCTGGAAACTTTCTGCTGTTGGCGAATTAAATCTTGGTGCAGTGCGTCTTTATGGTAGCTATGCCTTAAACGAATTACACAAAAACGGATTACAACAAACACCTTACAATATTGGTATCCGGCTTAGCAGCTGGTAATACAGCTAACGCTGTATTCTCTGGCAGGCCGCTCCTGAAAGGGAGCGGCTTTTTTATAGTCTGCCGATTGGTGTTGGGGTGGGTATTTTCCTTAATTTGCTCACTCAAAAAAAACAGATGAACTATAAAGTAATCGATATTGAAGGGATTGGCCCCAACTATGCAGCAAGACTTGAAACTATGGCCATTTTTACAACAAACGATCTGCTTGCACAAGGTGGTACCAAAAAAGGAAGATCGGGTATTAATGAAGTAACGGGTATTCCCGAAAACCTGATTCTTACCTGGGTTAATCATGCAGACCTTCATCGCATCAACGGTGTTGCCGGGCAAACAGCAGAGTTGCTGGAAGCTGCCGGTGTAGATACAGTAAAAGAATTGGCTACACGCAACGCCGACAACCTGCACAGTAAACTTGTTGAAACCAATGAGCAATTTGGTTTAACAGGTAAAATACCATCAGCCGATACATTAGCCGATATGATTGCGCAGGCAAAAACACTGGAGCAAAAAGTTTTTCACTAAGCAATTTTTCGATGTACAATAAAAAAGCCGCTTACCAACAAGCGGCTTTCTTATTTTCTGTAGCTCGCTTATTTATCCCCATTGCCATCAATAGTTTGTTAATTAGATTTACAACAGAAAATATGGAATAATTTTCCGTCGTTATATACGTACCATCGAAAACAACGTGTAAAATGAAAAGCCAATCAACCTTGCTGGTTATTTGCAGTGCAGTAATGCTGGCCCTGTCGGGTTTCAGTTTTTTTCATCGAAACAAAACAGCTACGGTTTCTAAAAAGCCCGTTCGTGTTTCTAGCAATTACCGGATCGTTATTGACAAAAGTCATTACGAATTGAAGCTGTACGATGAGGAAGGATGGGTATCTACTTACCCGGTTGTTTTTGGCACCAGCGAAATGACGGATAAGATGATGGAGGGCGACCGCCGGACACCTGAAGGTCATTTCAAAATCATTGCAAAAAAACTTCATCCCGAATGGGGACATTTTCTCCTGCTTGATTATCCAACACAAACAGATCTTGAAAAATTCAACACACGCAAATCACAAGGTGTAATTCCGGCCAATGCAAAACCCGGTGGCGGTATCGGCATCCATGCCACACGACGTAACGAAGACAGGTTTGTTGATTACTATTATAACTGGACGCTCGGTTGTATTTCTACCAAACGGGAATATGCAAAAGAATTGTACGATCTGCTACCCGTTGGTACCGAAGTAACCATCCTCCATTAAAATACCCGCAGCACGGTATGGCATAAGCCTGCAAAAAAAAGTTCCTTTGGTTTCAAACTCCACAACATGAAACCGAAACTCAGCCTGATGCTGATTTTTATCTGCAGCGGCATCAGCTTATCTGCACAAAAAATTTCGAAAGAAGGCACACACGAAATTTCTAAGAAAGCCAACAAAGGTTATTTGTACGAACCCGTTATTGAAGATGGTAAGAACGAGCTTACGATGACCTACGTTACCAAAGCCACCAATAAAAAAGCAAAATTCGAAACCTATCGCTTCGATCTCGATTTCAATTTTAAAGGAATGGAAGAGAGCGAACAGCCGATGGAAAAAGTAAAAGGCTATAGGGTTGATAAAGGAGAAGAATACACACTCAACTCGCTTACAGTTGAAACAAACTTCATGGGCACATTGGTGCTTCGCCGTAAGATCATTAAACGAAAATGGAACTGGTTCTGGGGCGGCTACGATTCAAAAATTTCGTTAGCCGACAAACTGAAACCCAAAACCGATGATGGTGAAAAACTGTTTTACCTCGCTCATACCGAACAGGATGAACTGGAAAGTATATTAGTAATTGCAGGCGCAAAAGGACCAATGGCCAAAGACCCTATGCGCCAGTACAAAGAAATACATGTAATGCGGTTTGATACAGAGATGAACCGCATTGGCGATCAAACCATCAACTTCGATACACCACAATCCATTGCGGGCATCAGCAGTGCCGATAACGACGAAGATGCAAATGCAGAAGATGATATTCTCATCCTGTTTGCACCAATGGGCGGCAAGGGTATGAAAAACATTGCAGATGCTGATCCTACCAATTACACATTTGTACGTTTAGGTTACAATGGAAAAATAAAAGAACGCATTGCTGTTAAATCGAAGACCGGGATTTTTAATGGTAACATGTTTGTACAAACAAACGACGGCGTATTGATTCTTGGAGCAACAGGCAGCGACGATGATTATTACAATGAAAAATTCAGTGCTCCGCAACCTTCGTCTGATGCAAGAGAAGGACAAAACGATGAGTTTAAAGCAAAAGGTTTCCAGATAGTTAAGATCAGTAATGGAAAAGTAGATTTTGTTACCAACAATACGTTGGATGATTTTGAAGCAAAAGCAAAATCGCCTGCATCGCAAAAGAAAAAACCTGAATACACCGGAAAAAAATTCCGCATCGCCGATCTGAAAGTTTCACCAACAGGCGACATTTTCTTAACCGGACAGAAGTATAAAAAATCGGGAGGTGTAAAAGTGTTAGGCTCAGGTGGTGGCCCCACAATCAAGTATGAAGATATCATCATGATGCACTTCAGCAGCACCGGTTCGTTAAAAGCAGCTTATGGTGTACGCCGAGAAGAAAATGATAAAGAAGCAAGCATGTCGCCCAACAGCCAAACACTTGTGTTCAGCAACGATGGAAGTAAACTGTACTGGATGATTATGGAAATGGCCGGTGTTAAAACAGAACGTGAACTCGGCGAAAGCAAATACAAGTTTCTTGTTTATCCAAGTGTAAGTGTAATTAATATTAACAATGCAGCCATTGGTGAGTTTGCACAGTTTGGTCAGGGCAAGAGCGATTACTATGTAAACAACAAATATCCCTTCCTGCCAATTGGTAAAGGGCAACTTGTTTTCCTTGGCGAAAACAAAAGCGGTAAAACATTGTGGTTTGCTAAAATGCCTTTAGAATAAAAATTTTTCGACAGGAGTTTACCCAAAATCCACGTTGTAAAAAAGAACCCCGCTTCGGCGGGGTTTACTTTTATAATTTTCCTTTTACAATTTCATCTACAACAGCAGGGTCAAGCAAAGTACTTGTATCGCCAAGACTACCGGTTTCACCTTCTGCAATTTTGCGTAAGATGCGGCGCATAATTTTTCCGCTACGAGTTTTAGGCAAGCCGCTTACAAACTGAATTTTATCGGGCTTTGCAATGGGGCCAATTACACGTGTTACTGTTTGCAGAATATCCTTTCGTGTAAGCTCTTCATCGTTGTTGTGCATGTGCCCATAAATAACATAAGCATAAATGCCTTGTCCTTTTACATCGTGCGGATAACCCACTACTGCACTTTCCACAACACCTGCGTGCATATTAAGGGCATTCTCTACTTCGGCTGTACCAATACGATGGCCGCTTACATTCAATACATCATCCACACGACCTGTAATACGGAAATTGCCATCGGCATCTTTCAATGCACCATCACCTGTAAAATATAAATTCTCATACGTTGCAAAATAGTTTTGTCTGCAACGTTCATGATCGCCATAAGTTGTACGAAGAATAGCAGGCCATGGCGCTTTAATACACAGGTTACCTTTAATAATGCCGTCTTCATCTGCCTCTGTTACCTCCTCTCCTTTTTCATCAACCAGTATCGGTTGCACACCCGGCATTGGTAATGTAGCCCAGCTTGGTTTGGCCGGCGTAACGCCTGCCATATTTGAAATTAAACAGCCACCTGTTTCTGTTTGCCACCAGGTATCAACAATGGGGCATTTGCCTTTACCAACATGCTCATCGTACCAATGCCATGCTTCTTCATTAATTGGTTCGCCTACAGTACCCAATATTTTTAATGAGGAAAGATCTTTTCCTTTCAAAGGTTCCAAACCAAAACCCATTAAACTGCGTATGGCTGTTGGTGCAGTGTACAGAATATTTACTTTATGCTTATCAACAATATCCCAGAAACGTCCTGCATCGGGCCATGTAGGAATACCTTCGAACATTAATGATGTGCCGCCTGCACTTAACGGACCGTAAAGGATATAACTGTGTCCTGTTATCCAGCCAATATCTGCAGTACAAAAATGCACATCACCTGGCTTGTATTGAAAGACGTTTACAAATGTGTAGTTGGTCCACAACATATAACCGGCACTGCTGTGCACCACACCTTTTGGTTTACCTGTTGAACCACTTGTATATAAAATAAACAACGGATCTTCTGCATCCATTTCTTCTGCAGGAAAAGATACCACACCATTTTGTTCCACCTGGTGTTCTGCATGTTCCATTTCATCTTCCCACCATACATCTCTTCCTTTTAACATTGATACAGGCGTGCGTGTACGGGTGTACACAATTACTTTTTTTACAGTGCGGTTACCGATTAACGCATCGTCAATAACACTCTTAAGTGGAATATCTTTATTGCCACGGTAAGCACCATCGCAGGTAACAATAAATTCAGCCTGTGCATCGTACAAACGATCGGCAATACTTTGTGCACTAAAGCCACCAAAGATCACACTATGTATAGCACCAATTCTTGCACAGCCTAACACAGCATACGCCAGCTCGGGTACCATGCCCATATAAATACAAACACGATCGCCTTTTTTAACACCATTGTTTTTTAACACCTGCGCAAACTGGCAAACACGTTTATGCAAACGGTTATAGGTTACAATACGCACACGCTCTTCGGGATTGTTGGGTTCCCAAATAATGGCGGGCTTATCGCCCATTGTTGCCAAATGACGATCGATACAGTTTTCGGTGATGTTGAGTTTTGCACCCTGGAACCATTCTACTTTCGGTTCACGAAAATTCCAATCTAAAACTTTGTTCCATTTTTTGCGCCACTGAAAGTTTTCAGCAATGTTGCCCCAGAAAGCTTCGGGCTCTTCCACACTTTTTTTATAATCAGCTTTGTACTGTTCTAACGAAGTAATTTGGTAAGGATAACTCATAGCAAACGATCTGAAAATTTTAAGGGTCACAAGTTAGCAAAAATAGCCGTACAGGCTGTTTGGGAACGTTTGCATATTTATTTTTCAAAAGCAAACAACTGTGTTGAAACAGATAGCTTATATTTCAAGACTGATACGATTGATTTGCCGCAGCCTGTTTGCAAGCATGTGCTGCATGCATTAATCAATGCGTATTTTTTACGATCACTAACTCAATATGTTTTTTGCATGAAGCCTCAGAACAAAGGTATCTGGAAGATTATCGGTGCATCATCGCTGGGCACTTTAATTGAATGGTACGACTTTTACATTTTCGGCAGCCTTGCAACGGTTATTGCCAACCAGTTTTTTCCGAAAACAAATCCAACAGCAGCATTACTTTCCACTCTTGCAACATTTGCTGCAGGTTTTATTGTGCGCCCTTTTGGTGCATTGGTGTTTGGCCGCCTCGGCGATATGATTGGGCGCAAGTACACTTTTCTTTTAACATTGGTATTAATGGGTGGTGCCACATTTGGTATTGGCCTGGTACCGGGTTATGATAAAATTGGCTTTGCAGCACCTATTATTGTATTGCTGTTGCGTTTACTGCAGGGCCTTGCATTGGGTGGCGAATATGGTGGTGCAGCAACTTATGTTGCAGAACATGCACCTGCAGACAAGCGTGGTTATTTTACTTCGTGGATTCAAACAACTGCAACTCTTGGTTTATTTGTATCGTTGGGTGTAATTCTTTTAACACGACATGGTTTGGATAGTGATCCTGCAAAATCAATTGCCAAGTTTAACGATTGGGGTTGGCGTATTCCTTTTCTTGTTTCCATTCTATTGGTAGGTGTATCAATTTACATCCGTTTAAAAATGAGCGAATCGCCTTTGTATGCCAAATTAAAATCAGAAGGCAAAACATCGGTGAATCCATTGAAGGAAAGCTTTGCACACAAAGGCAATTTAAAAATGGTGCTGCTTGCATTGTTTGGCGCAACCATGGGCCAGGGTGTTATCTGGTACACCGGACAGTTTTATGCGCAATCATTTTTAGAAAATGTTTGTAAACTCGATTTTGATCAGAGCCGTACAATACTTATTTGGGCAATTGTATTTGCAACTCCATTTTTTGTGGTGTTTGGAAGTTTGAGTGATAGGATTGGCCGAAAGTGGATCATGATCATTGGTATGCTGGCGGGTGTTTTATTGTACCGGCCAATCTTTACCATGTTTAAAAACGATACCAATGTAAAAGAATGGCTGCAACAGGAGCTTGTTGTTGTAAAGCAAGACAGCAGCACTACTGTTCTTGTAAATCAAACACTGGCAATAACAAAAACAGTTTTTCAAACTAAAGACAACATACAATTTACTGAAACAAAAACTGATACTCTGCAGGCAAACAATATGCGTATTGCCGATACCAAACCCCTGTATTCGGGCGTTACCTTAAATACAGCAACGTACACAAAATTTGCAGCATTGGTATTTCTGTTGATTCTTTTTGTTACAATGGTGTATGGTCCGATTGCTGCATTTCTTGTTGAACTTTTCCCGACAAAGATCCGTTATACATCTATGAGTTTGCCCTACCACATTGGCAATGGTGTGTTTGGAGGTTTAACACCGTTTATTGCAACATTACTTACCACCATTTATACCAACGATGCATTAATTGGTTTGTGGTACCCGATTGTTGTAGCAGCAGTTTGTATGATCATTGGTACGCTATACATTAACAATAAAATTGACCCGAACGTAAACGATTAATACTTACAATAAATCATTCCTTTACGCTTTACAATATATGTTATGAATAAATTGAAACGATATGCCGGCATTCTTTGGATGTTACTGGGGCCATTAACCTGTTACTTCCTTATAAGCACTGCCATTGCCGAAATAAAAAGCAAGCCTGTTATTGATACAAAAATTCAATGGGCTGTTTTTGTAATTGTATTTATACCAATTGCAATTGGCATGGTCATTTTCGGATGGTATGCTTTGCAAGGTGAATATGATCAATTGCCGGAAAATTCGGACGATGTTGCAGACTAAAAAATATATTACCAGTGCAGCGAATTGAGCAGCAGCGTGGTCTTTTTTATTGAAAGAACACGGACAATTCCCTATTGATTCTGTTCGATGTCTGTTCATATGGTTGGTTTTTTTAAGCCCCCTGATCTTCATCAGGGGGCTTTTTTCTGCATATAAATAATGGTTACATTTGAGTTTGGCCCAACATCATGCACAACTATCGATTAGCGTTAACATTTGTCTTTCTTTTTTTGCTTACAACCTGCACCAAGTTTGTTGCGGCACAATGCACAGGCAATGTTTTATTTTATGAAAATTTTGGCGGTGGCCTTAGTTCACCGTTAACAGGCTCACCACTTGCACCGGGCATTACAACCTATGCGTTTGATTCGCTTGGTTTGATCAATGATGGCGAGTATGGCATCAGAAAAACAACTGCCGATATTGCAACAGGTGGCAGGCAATTTAATTCCTGGCATATCGGTTACGATCATTCTTCGGGCGGAAATATGATGGTGATCAATGCAGATTATACTGCAGGAAAATTTTATGAAACAAGAGTAAATAATTTGTGCTCGGGTTCGCAACTCTATTTCTCTGCATGGATCGCTAATCTTATTCCACTTGGTTTAAGTAACCCACTCGATCCTGTTATCCGGTTTGAAATAAGCAGTGCAACATCAGGTAATGTTCTGGCAAGTTTTATTACTCCAACAATTCCCCGTTACAGCAATTTTACATGGGAGCGTTATGGATTTCCCTTTGCATTACCTACTGGCGAAACCTCTGTAATACTCCGCATCTTCAATAACCAGGCCGGTGGCATCGGCAACGATCTTGCGTTGGATGATATTGAATTTACATTGTGCGGACCGGCAATGACCACCAGTTTAAATGGTGCTTACCAAAACAGTAACGATGCATGCATTGGCAGCAACCTGCAATTAAGTGTAAATGTTGCTAATGGTTTTTATGCAAACCCTGCTTATCAATGGCAGTTTAATAACGGTAATGGTTGGGCGAATATTCCATTTGCAACAACAACCAGTCTCAGCATTAGCAATGCACAAACAAGCGACAGCGGTGCGTATCGTTTACTTGTTGCAGAAGCAGTGAATATTAATTCCACAAACTGCAGAGCCATTTCTCCTGTTATCAATGCAAACGTCTACAGGCCGCAGGCAGCACAGTTACGCAGCAATGCACCTGTTTGCGAACAACTGCCTCTGTATATTTCAACACCTGTAACAGCTTTGCAATACAATTGGTCGAAGGGATCAACAATCATCAATAACCAAAATGATTCTTTGATCTTTTCAACTGCAAGTGTAAATGATGGAGGTACTTATAATCTTCAGCTAATAACAAATGGTGGTTGTGTAAGCAACGGTTCTATTACTGTTGCAGTGCAGCCCAATCTTTTTCAGCAATTAACACCAACAGATACGGTGTTATGCGATGCACAAGTGCTGCCGGTTGATGTACAGCAAACAGCTCCTACAACTTATTTATGGAACGATGGTAATACATCGGCTCAACGAACTTTCTCTAACATTGGCACCTATACTTTACTTACAACTGATAATGTTTGCAGCCGCAGAGATACATTCATCATCAGCCGCAACTTTACACCAACTGTTGCATTGGGCAACGACACATCGCTTTGCTACAGCGAGCAGGTTACACTGCATGCAAAACATCCATTGGCTGAAGCATACTTGTGGAGTAATAATTCAACTGATACAAGTATTACCGTTACAACTCCGGGATTATATACCGTAGCAGTAAGTAATTTCTGCGGCGTGGCTACCGATGAAATCATGATCGATTTTAAAGATTGCGCAGACATGATCTTTGTGCCGAATATATTTACACCTAACAGCGATGGCTTAAATGATGTTTTAAAAGCAAAAGCTTATTTCCGTATCGACTCCTTTGAGCTCAAGATCTACAATCGATGGGGGCAACAAATCTTTGTTTCAAGTTCTTTAAACATTGGCTGGAATGGCACAATGAATAATCAGAAAGCGCCTCCCGGGCAGTATGTATGGACACTTGTGTATAAACGCAACGATAAACTCTACAAACAAAAGGGAACTGTATTGCTTATTCCTTAGCAACTACTGAATTGATTTTACTTTATTTTTGACCCAAACACAGTGTATGTCGATTGAGGTAAATAACCTGGTAAAAATTTACGGCGAACAAAAAGCTGTAAACGGTATTTCGTTTAAAGTGAATAAAGGCGAGATCGTTGGTTTTCTTGGTCCCAATGGTGCAGGCAAAAGCACAACTATGAAAATGATCACAGGCTATCTGCAACCAAGCGGAGGTGAAGCGTTGGTGTGCAACATCAAGGTTAACGATCAATCGACTGAAACAAAACAAAAGATCGGTTACCTGCCCGAAAGCAATGCCTTGTATTACGATATGTATGTACGGGAATATCTTTCGTTTATTGCTGAAGTACATGCTGTAGAAAATCCAAAAGACAAAATCCAAAAAACAATTGAGCAGGTTGGCTTAACGCCGGAAGCGCATAAAAAAATTGCACAACTTTCAAAAGGTTATAAGCAACGTGTTGGTTTGGCAGCAGCACTTATTCATGATCCTGAAGTATTGATCCTGGATGAACCAACAAGCGGATTAGATCCAAATCAAATTGTTGAGATCAGAAATGTGATCAAAGAGTTGGGTAAAAATAAAACAGTTTTATTCTCTTCGCACATCATGCAGGAAGTACAGGCACTTTGCGAACGTGTTATCATCATTAATAAAGGAACTATTGTTGCAGATGATAAGCTTTCGCTCTTGGTAAAAAATGCACACTCGGGTTCTGTTACTCTTGAAATTAAAGAAGAAGTGGATGAATCATTGTTTCAAGGCATTCAAAATTGTATTCGCTTAAATAATACAACGTGGAAATTTAACACAGATAATCCTGATGCAGTAAAGAAACAATTGTTGCAATTATCGATCGAAAAAAAACTGAATGTGCTTTCGTTGAAGAGTGACGAAAACTCGCTGGAAGATGTGTTCAGGAGTTTGACATCGTAGGAATGTATAATCAATTGCAATCATCGTAACAGAATTTCTTCAAATTAAGACAGATCGAAGAAATAAATGAATATCTTATTGTATTTATCGATTGTTGGAATTTTAATTTTCGATATCATTAGCTATCGTGTTTTTTTGAAAAATGCAATCCCTGAATTTTTCAGGTTAAACAAACTCGTTGTGAACGGACAGAAGGATCAAGGAGAAATCATTGGATTTGCAGAAAAAGACGATTCCGACGGCCATACGCAATACGCCCCATTGATCCGGTATTTCGTCAATAATACCAGGTACGAATATCAAACGGATAATTTTTCATTTAAGAAACCAGTAGTAGGATCCTCAATTGGTATTTGTTATGATAGCAACAATCCGAAAGAAGTGATTGCCAATTACAACACTTATTTACTTTCTAAAGCAATGGAGATTATTCTGATAGCAATTGTTCTGGTCAGCTTGAACTTAGGATTTTTGTACAAAGTTTTTTTTGATTAAACTTTCCTGTGATCATCAGCCTCTTATACTCCCCAGCCCCTTCACCAATATCCATCCAATCAACAACAACATCAGCACTGCAATAACTATTGGAGCAATAAAGCTTAATGCTGTTCCGCTGATGGCTGCTGCATTTTCGCTTGTTGATACAACTACATTTCCGGCACCGGCTGTTGTTTTTGTAGAAAACAAACGGAGCAAACCGGTACCTGCCTGTACTGTACCCGCAGCACCACCTCCGGCAATAATGGCAAGTATCCATTTCAACAACGGGTTAAAATCGGCAATAGGTAAAAACGAAGCTGCAAGAACAGTTCCTGCAGCAACTGCCAAAGGTGTGGCAATTGTATCGAGCAGATTATCTACAAACGGAATATAGTACGCAACAATTTCCAATACTGCCGCTGTAGCAAAACAAAGCAGGGCCGGCAACGAACCCAGCCATTGCATATCTGCAGGTAATGCATACCAGTGCTGCCAGGCTGCAAAACTTGCGCCCAGCATTGGCACAAACACACGAAAACCGCAACAGGCACTCAATGCAATTCCCATAGCAGCAGCTGTAACCAGTTGTACTTCCATACAATCGTTTGTTGTAGTTAAAAATAATCATTTTCACTGCTTATAATCATTGTTCCTCCCGTTGAATGTCTTTTCTTTGCAGCGCAAACAAAAAAAGTCAGAAAAGAGAAGAGTCAGAAAGTCCGAAAGAATTGACTCTGCTGTTGACAGCTGTTTTGGAACTGATTCTCTTCCGGTCTTTTCTCTTCCCGACTTCCGGACTATAACTTAAACTACAAATTCAAGATTATGAGCTTCATTGCCGACATTCATGCAAGACAAATCCTCGACAGTCGTGGTAACCCAACAGTGGAAGTAGATGTGATAACCGAAAATGGTATTATTGGCCGTGCTGCTGTACCAAGCGGTGCAAGTACAGGTAAACACGAAGCGGTTGAATTACGTGATGGCGACAAAAGCAAATACCTTGGTCGTGGTGTATTAAAAGCTGTAGCAAACGTAAACGATGTAATTGCAGATCAACTCATCGGTATTGATGTTACACGCCAGGCCTACATCGATTCTTTATTATTAAAAATTGATGGCACAGAAAACAAAAGTAATCTTGGTGCAAATGCAACATTGGCTGTAAGTATGGCTGTTGCAAAAGCGGCTGCAGAAGAAAGCGGTTTACCTTTGTATCGTTACCTCGGTGGTGTTAATGCAACTGTATTGCCAATGCCGTTGATGAACATCATGAATGGCGGTGCACATGCCGATAACAAAATCGATTTCCAGGAATTTATGATCATCCCTGTTGGTGCTCCTTCTTTCAGCGAAGGCTTACGTTGGGGTGTTGAAATTTTCCACAACCTTAAATCTGTATTAAAGAAAAAAGGCTACAGCACAAACGTTGGTGACGAAGGTGGTTTTGCTCCTGAAATTCAAAGCAACGAAGAAGCAATAGAAACTGTACTCGAAGCAATAACTGCAGCCGGTTACAAACCAGGTGAAGAAGTTGGCATTGCAATGGATGCTGCATCAAGCGAAATGTACGATGAAGCAACAAACACATACAAATTCTACAAGAGCAATCCCGGTAAAGTAATCAGCAGCGATGAAATGGTTGCTTACTGGACTGAGTGGGTAAATAAATATCCGATCGTTTCTATTGAAGATGGTATGGCTGAAGATGATTGGGCAGGTTGGAAAAAATTAACAGAAAGCATCGGCAGCAAATGCCAGTTGGTAGGCGATGATCTGTTTGTTACGAACGTTAAGCGTTTAAAAGATGGTATTGATAAAGGTATTGCTAACAGCATCCTGGTTAAAGTAAACCAGATCGGTACTGTAACTGAAACCATCAATGCTGTACAAATGGCACAGAACGCAGGTTACACATCTGTAATGAGTCACAGAAGCGGTGAAACAGAAGATACAACTATTGCTGATTTAGCTGTTGCGTTAAACTGTGGCCAGATCAAAACCGGTTCTGCTTCACGTACCGACCGTATGGCGAAATACAACCAGCTGATCCGCATTGAAGAAATGCTGAGCGGAAATGCTGTATATCCAAAAGGAAAGATTAAATTTGGTAAGTAACATTCGTTAATAGTTCATGGTTCATAGTAGTTTGCTATGAACCATAAACTATTATCCATAAACAAAATATGAAACTGTTAACAGGCATTCCTCCCATCTTAAAAAACAAATACGTTTTAACCATTATTGGTTTTGCGGTTTGGATGCTGTTTGTTGACAGGAACGATTTTCTTACTCAGGTAAGCCGTTACCGCAAACTCAGCGAACTGAGAAGCAGTAATACTTATTATAATCAGAAGATCGAAGCGGCTAAAACTGAGCTTGAAAGCCGTAAAAACGACCCGGCAGCCTACGAACGTCTCGCCAGGGAGAAGTATTACATGAAAAAGGACAACGAGGACATTTTCCTCTTCGACGAATAAAATAGCTTCGTCCCACACAATACAAGTTTACCAACAGCGTTTAATAGAAAAGCATCCTTATGGAAAGCCACCTAAACAAAAAGGATTGCTTATGACACAAAAATTTACGCCGGAAGACTTGTTACAATATCTCTATAAGGAAACGACCCCAGCAGAAAATGAGGCTATTGAGAAAGCTTTAGCCGAAGACTGGACACTGAGAGAAAAGTTCGAAGTAATTAAAAAAGCCGCTCAACGACTCTCACAAGTAAGTTTTGCACCCCGAACAGAAACGGTATTATCCATTCTTAAATATGCCAACAAATCGCTGGCAACAACAGATATTTCTTCAAACTGATCTTTCCCTAATTTCGCCGTCGTTCAATACCATGTTTGAATGACTACCAAAGAACGTTACCAATCGGTTATCGATTATTTTACTGTACATGCACCCGATGCAGAAACCGAACTTTTGTACGACAACCCGTACCAATTACTTGTAGCTGTTATTTTAAGTGCCCAATGCACCGATAAACGGGTAAACCTGACGACTCCTGCCATTTTTGAACAATACCCCGATGCAGAAAGTTTAAGCAAAGCGAGCTTCGACGAGTTGTTTCCGCTGATCAAAAGCATTTCTTATCCCAACAACAAAACCAAGCATCTTATTGGCATGGCACAAAAGCTTGTAAACGAGTTTAACAGTGAAGTGCCGCTTACAGTTGATGAACTTGTAACATTGCCCGGCGTTGGACGTAAAACAGCCAATGTAATTACTTCTGTTGTGGATGAGCAACCCAATATGGCGGTTGATACGCATGTGTTTCGTGTAAGCAAACGAATTGGCCTTGTAAAACAAACTGCTACTACTCCTTTAGCAGTAGAAAAAGAACTCATCAAAAATTTTCCAACCGAACTTATTCATAAAGCACATCACTGGCTTATTTTACATGGCCGTTATGTTTGTCTTGCACGCACACCCAAATGCAGGGAATGTGGCTTGCAGCATTGCTGTAAATATTTTGAGAAGAATAACCGGTAATTATTGCTTTGGAAAATGTGCTACCAACTCAACTTCCAGTTTTGCTTCGGGCATAAACAACCGGGTTATCTGTACCCAGGTAGCAGCAGGAAAATCGCCTTTGTAAAACTGTTTGCGCACATCGTTCAATTGCTTCATCGCTTCAATATCGGTAGTGTACAGATTTTCTTTTACCACATGCTGAAAAGTTAATCCGTATTGTTTCAATGAGCGTTCCAGTCCGCTGTACAAACGTTTTACTCCTGCTTCATCAAGTGTTGTTGAAACCGTACCCGATATGTACAGCACATCACCCACTTTAAGTGTTTGTGCATAACCCGATGCAGTATCTTGTTTGTTGGGATTGCCCCAATGCCATTTTTCTTTTTCAATTGGGGCCTTTGTTTGCTGTGCAATTGTTGTAAGCGATAAAACAATGCACATAGCAAGAAAGAATATTCTGTTCATGATCATAAGATTTGAAAACAAATTAAATGCTATTGTCAGATGGAAAAACGAAAAATCCATCAGTGGTAATTTATTCTTTAGACATCAGTCGTTCATAATCTTCATTCGACATATATTCCAGAATATCGCCTGGCTGGCATTGTAATACTTTACAGATATCGTCTAACGTAGAAAAACGAATTGCTTTTGCTTTACCGGTTTTAAGAATACTGAGATTCCCCATGGTAATATTGACACGTTCGCTCAATTCGGTGAGCGACATTTTACGTTTTGCCAGCATTACATCAAGGTTTACTACAATGGGCATGTTATACAGTTAACTCCTGTTCCTTTTGCAATTTATACCCTTTTTTAAATGCAATGTAAATGGCAAAAACAAGCACGGCTAAAAAAAACGATGGCAAACAATCATAGAGTTGCGACCAGAATTTGAGCGGCTTAAATAGTGGATGTATATACGAAGAAAATATAACTCGAAGAATAAACGGAAATACTACTGAGCCAATAAAAAAAAGAAAGAGCAAAAGTGTAGTCATTCGTAACCCTGCAACATTAACTTCAGTAAAAGCCTGGCCTTTTGATATACGTACTAAGAACTGTATTGGATAACCAAAGATTACATACAATGCCATCGCACCCATTAATATACTTAGTACTATTAGTAAAATGTAACCTATTTTATATTGCTTAGCCGAGATAGGAATTAGTATTTTTTTCTCTCTTTTTGAATATTGTACAGGAATTACAACACTTTTATAAGTACCTATCCTTTCTATATTATCACCAGTTCTCTGAACAGTATCCCATTGCACATACACAAGATTGTATGAGTTCCTTTCAATATAAAACTTCACATCTTCTTCCAGTTCAAAACCTCCAAGCGATAAAAAGTATTGCTTACTTTTTTTGCTATTCAACGCTGTCTGATCATTTTCAGCCGATTCAGTAAACCCAATCAGCCCATTAGAAAAACTGTTACCACCAATCTCATTGTTTCCTAATCGAAGTTCATTTTTTTGTATAAGGCTGTCTTCAATTTGTTTGTATTGAAAATGCGGTAAAGAATCATTGATAGTTGGTTTATAAAATAATCCTCCGTACGAAGTGTCATTTACAGGATTATCAATTACCGAGGAGTTATAACTATTTGACAAGCTTACGGATTCTGACGTCCAACTCAGAAAAAGAAAAAGGAAATAGGCACTTGCAAGTACAGATAAAATGATAGCGATGGGATTTTGTAGGAGTTTTTTCATATCGCAATTATAGAATAAAATTTACCGATAAACAATAAATTATTACCTTTTTTCAGAATTCCTTCAAATAAAAAAAGCCCATCATTTCTGATAGGCCTTTTGGTATTTTTGAAAGTAAGACTTACAAATACTTACCAATCTCCGACAGTGGGCTGTAGTACTTACTGCTCTAATCTTTGTACAACATTCAACAATTGCAACAGCAACAAAGGCAAAACATATTAAAAGGTTGCCAATACGAATGTTGCTAATTACTCTATCCAAAGTATGAAAGTACCACATGGTGTTAAAGTAATAGTTAATTAGTATTTTCAAAGTAATGGTTAGAAAAACAGTTTTCATAGCAATCAATATTGCCATCTTCATTGGGTTAAGATATTTGAATATTCTTCATTTATTTTTAAAAGGGAAAATGGGAAATAATTATGTATATAGTTTTTGGGATTACTTACCGTCTTTTTTGATTCAAGTGCTAATACTTTTATTGTATAATAGATTTAGTCATAAAAAAGATCTTGACAGTGATAGTATTGTGTTGAGTATTGTGATAATTACTTTTCTTTATTTGTTAAGCCATTTTAGAGTTATTCCAAACAGCTTTATTCCATATTAATTACTATATATCGTCCTATTTCCTTACCTGTTGAGTCTCCTGCATTTTTTAGGTTAGGTGTTGAATGGCAATGCTGTACTCGGCAGCAAATAAAAAGATAAGACCAGAGCTACTGGGCTTTATATTTGTCAGTAACATTCATTTTTAGGACAATGACTATCCTCAAAATGAGGTTTAGAACACTCAATGTTTCTTCTTTGAAGACGCCCTAATCTACTCGAAGCTTGATTCCATATACCGCCGGTTGTATCAATGATAATTTTAAAACCACTTTGTAAAAGTGCCGCTGAGTCTATTTTGTAACCATTCTTATACAACTGAACCGCCAATGTATCAGCCCTGAAATTAAAATCAGAAATATAAAAGCTTTCAAAAAATTTAGTTTCGGTATCTGATTTAGATATCTGAATGTAACTTCTGGAAAAATTAGAAACCAAACTGTAAAAGTACCAATCAACTCTTACTGAGGTATTCAGCTGCATTGACTTGATAAATAGCTTTTTATCAGCAGATCCGCAAGACAAAAAAAATACAACTAATAAACTGTAAAATATCATCTTTTTCATTAACTCCTTAGTATGAAGAATTTCTATTTCCTAAATATATCACTTCCTGAAAATGGATGGTAACCATAATAAGTATTGTCTTTCCGCCTTACCTTATCGGTTCGTATCTCCACCAACCGATAAGAAAATCTACACAAAAAAAAAGCCCATCATTTCTGATAGGCCTTTTGGTATTTTTGAAAGTAAGACTTACAAATACTTACCGATCTCTTCAATCAACTCCCCTTTGGTGATGGGTACACCTTTGATCTTATTGTAACCTTTCGCATCTACAAAATATTCATCACGCAGAATACGAATGAGCTGGCCGTTGTTGATCTCAGGCACCAATACCGTATCATAACTCTTCAGCATTTCGCCGAGGTTTTTAGGAAAAGGACGGATATAACGCAGATGTGCATGTGCTACCTGTTTACCCTGCGCCTGTAATTCGCTGCAGGCACTTTTAATTGCACCATAGGTGCTACCCCAGCCCACAACCAATACTTTACCGGTTGCAGCACCGCTGTCTAATTTTTGTAAAGGAATATAATCAGCGATCTTATCAACCTTTGCCTGTCTTGTTTTCACCATGTGCTGGTGGTTATCGGCATCGTAACTGATGTTACCCGTACCATCTTGTTTTTCCAAACCTCCAATTCGGTGTTCCAAACCGGCTGTTCCGGGTATAGCCCATGGACGAACCAGTTTTTCATCACGCTTATACGGTTGTAATTTTTCTTCGCCTTCGTCGAGTCCTTTTTTGAAGTTTACATTGATCGCAGGTAAATCAGCTTCTTTCGGAAAACGCCAGGGCTCTGCGCCATTGGCGATATAACCATCGCTGAGGAACATTACCGGAGTCATGTGTTGTACTGCAATACGCACAGCTTCATACACTGCATCGAAACAATCGGCAGGTGTTGATGCAGAAACAATTGGCATTGGGCATTCGCCGTTACGGCCATAATAAGCCTGCATCAGATCACTCTGCTCAGTTTTGGTTGGCAAACCTGTAGAAGGGCCACCACGCTGAATATTGATGACCAATAAAGGAATTTCCAACATCACCGCCAAACCCATTGCTTCGCCTTTCAATGCAATACCCGGACCACTGCTGGTTGTTACACCCAACGCTCCACCATAAGCAGCACCAATGGCTGAAGTAATTGCAGCAATTTCGTCTTCGGCCTGGAAGGTTTTAATGCCAAAAGCTTTGTGGCGTGAAAGTTCGTGCAGGATATCGCTCGCAGGAGTAATAGGATAAGAACCGAGGAACATTTGCAAACCACTTTTCTGTGCAGCTGCAATTAAACCATAACTCACCGCCTGGTTACCCATAATAGAACGGTACACACCGCTTTCCATTTTGGCTCTCTCTACTTTGTAAGTAGTAGTGAATGTTTCGGTAGTATCGCCATAGTTATAACCGGCACGGAGTACACGGATATTACTTTCTAAAATATCGGGTTTCTTACCAAACTTTTCTTTCAGGAAGTTGATGGTATTCTCCATGTCACGGTTGTACATAAAGTAAAGGAACCCGAGTACAAACATGTTCTTTGCACGGTCCTTTTCTTTCATACCCATTGTAATATCGCTCAATGCTTCACGGGTCATTTTGGTAACATCCATCTTAATAACCGTGTAGTTGGTAAGACTATCATCTTCCAACGGATTTACACCATCGGCATAATTGGCAAGGCGAAGATTTTTTGCATCAAAACCATCGGTATTCACAATGATTGTTCCGCTCTTCTTGATAGCCTTGAGGTTTGCTTTCAGTGCAGCAGCATTCATGGCTACCAACACATCGCACTCATCACCGGGGGTAAACACACTGTCGCTGCTAAAGCGCAACTGGTAACCACTTACACCGGCAAGGGTTCCTTGCGGAGCACGGATTTCGGCAGGGAAATCGGGGAAGGTTGCCAGGTCAATACCCATTAAAGCAGTATTGTTGGTAAACTGGCTACCGGTCAATTGCATACCATCGCCGCTATCGCCGGCGAACTTGATTACTACGTCTTGTAAAACTTCCTGGGTTCTAGTCATAACGGGGCAAAGTTAGGCCGCTTCAAGCTATGAAAAAATTGATATTAATCATTTTTAAGCCACATTTTTTTCAGGCAAACGGGCATTTGTTTATGTACAGGCAATCTTTTCGGGCAATTCCGGCACTGCCTGCTTTTAATCTATAAGTAAATCGGGCTCTTTTAGTAGAGCTGTATGGAAAAGTGTTGCAACCATGGCTAAACATAAACTCATCGCAACTCGTTTGCAAATTGCAGTAACGCACTCAACATGTATTAAATGCAAAATCGCAATTCAAAAACTAAACCCACCAATTGGTGGGTTTAGTTTTTATTGTTTAATGAACTGATGAACTTTTTGTTCTCTGCCATTTGTTATTTTTAAAACATACGATCCTCTTGCCAGCGATTGAATTGGTAACGACCGCTCATTAAAACCGGCTGTAGCTTTGGTTGATGAACGATAAACTGTTCTTCCCGAAAGATCTGTAATAGAAAGAATAATCACTTCCGTTTTCTTTGCTGTCCAAGCTACCTGTAAACTGGCAGCAGACGACTGAAACACTTTTGAAACATTCAGGAATTCTTCTTCACGAACAGCAGTTACACCATCGGATACTGATGGTGCAAAAGCAAGCCCTTTAAAAGTTGTATTTGCTGAAGCGGTTGCAAGTGTTGTAAGCGAAGCACTGATATTGGAATTGTAGCCCGATGCATCAACCAGTGAATACAGTTTGGTACTGCTTGTTGCATACAATGTAACAGTAGAGCCACTTACAGTAGCAGTTAATCCCAACGGATTAGTTACCGCAACAGAATTGTTTTTTACCCAACTCCCTGCAACAAGCGAATATTTTGTAATTGTGTTTCCGGTAGCACCGCCAAATGCATTTCTATCGCACATGTACAGCACATCAACGCCTGTAATTGTGTTATCAAGATCGGCAAAAAAATAACCTACAGGAGTAGCACCTGTAGTAGGTAATCCCGGCAGATTGGTAATAGAGGGTGTTACTGTTACCGGAAAGGTTCCGGAAAAAACGCCAATTGAAACATTGTTGAATTCGGAAGAAAGATAAAGCTGATTATTAAAGACATTCAGTTGATAGTTGGATAAGCTGGCAAGGTTTACAGTAAGTGAAGATGTACCACCTGCTACAACATAGCGTACACCACCCGTTCCTGTAACAACCGGATTGCCCGACGATCCTGCCACGGCAATATCTGTACCGTTAGGGCTGTAAGCACTTTCAACAGCTTCCCCATCATAAGCCCCGGTAACTGTTGTTGTGTTTATGACTGCGTTTTTATTTATCCTTGCCACAATTCTCGGAGCAACAGCAGCGGTAAGCGATGTGAGGGGTTGAGAAGATTCAGCCACATCGTATCCCGGCAATAATAAATAGCGGTTATCAAGCGACAACGTGATGAGCCCACCGGTAAATCCGTTGTTCAGCATAAACCGTCTGTTTGCACCCGAAGTGGTAACAGGCATTGGCACTGATTGTACAAATGTGCCTGCTGTAGTATATTCATCAAGGAAACAACGGGCTGCGGCGCCTCCATTGTAAACAGTAACACCGTCCCCGAGTCGTACAACCACTAAATTCCCTGTTGTAAATTGGGCGTGCGAGAAAAAAACAAAAAGTAAAAACAGTACAGAAAGATAGCTTTTTTTCATGCGCTGGTTTTTGGTATCTACAAATATAAGTTCTGGCGTAAGAAATAGAATTGCTTTCTTTTAGCATCTGTGACTAGCTGGCAGCCGCATTAACTGGACTGATAATTGATTGATCATAATAAAACTCACAACTATGGTTAACCCCAAACACATCGCAACATTTTTGTTGGGCGCAGCTGCCGGTTATGCTTTGTTCAAATACAACAGCCTCTCCGATGAAGAAAAGGAAAAGCTTTACGCCGACCTGAAAGCAAAAGCCAACAACCTGAAAGACGAAGCTGAAAAAGCTGCAGGTAAAGCAGGTGATTATTTTGAAGAATTAAAAACCAAAGGCGCCGACAGTATGAAAGATTATATGGGCGAAGCGGAAACTTTTTTTAATGATCTGTTTAAGAAAAAAGAAACTGGTGGTACGAACAACGGCACCGTTTAATTCAGCTAAGTAATTTGAATGATTGACCGGATGTATCTTAAATTGTTAGGCGTTTTCATTGCACATGAAAACGCTTTTTTGTTTTACACAATCTTTAACGATGTTACAGTTGCAAGTGATGTTGCTGCAGAATAATTTCATGTCCGAATTAAACAATCAATTAAATTTTTATGAACCAAAATGTATCATCGTCTGCCGACGATGAAGGTGAGCCTGTAAACCTCACCCGCTATCTTCCCCATTTTTTTCTTCTCCTTTTTTTCAGTAGCTGCAGTTATAGTAAAGTCAACAACGAACTGGTAAGTATTGTACTGCCGGTTACAGAAAGTAAACTTCCTGCAGCCAAACCAGCACCCCCGCCCAAAAAGAAAAAGAAACTCTACATTACGTTTGATGACGGACCTAACAAAGGCACTCGCAATGTATTGCAGGTGCTGAATGAAGAGCAGGTTCCGGTTAGCTTTTTTGTTGTGGGCGAACATGTATATGGCAGCAGAGAACAACAAGTTACATGGGACAGTTTGCAACACAATGCCTGGGTTGAGATCTGCAACCATAGTTACACACATGCGCACAACAAGTTTTCAAAATTTTACAGTAACGACACAGCTGTTGTTGCCGATTTTGAACGCACACAGGATTCGCTGCAACTCAACAACCGCATTGTACGAACACCCGGCCGTAACATGTGGCGTACCACTACGATTAATGCAAGTGATATTGCTAAAAGCAAAGCTGCTGCCGACTCGTTATACAGCAACGGTTTTGTTGTAATGGGTTGGGACCTTGAATGGCATTACAACGATTCGATGAAATTGAAGCAAAGCAGCGCTGAATTAATACAGCAGGTTGACAGTATGCTTGTATACAACAAAACAAAAACACCCGATCATATTGTGCTGCTTACACACGACCAGACGTTTGTTGATTCAATCAGCACTGCATCACTCAGAAATTTTATTAAGCAGATGAAAACGAAACAGGAATATGAAATCGAATTCATCAGTCGTTATCCGGGATTGAAGTAACCAATATTGTTGATTTAAAATAATATTTAATTTGCAGTAGGTATACAGATAAACGCTGTTACTAAAAATAAAACACCTGACTGTATGAAGAAGCTTATTCTATTTCTGTTTGCATTAATTCTCCTTATAACTGCATTCCCCCAGCAATGGCAAATTAAAAATTACAGTGCCGGGTATAGAGTATTTGAATATGGTTCAAAAGGAAATAATCCGCTGACCATTAGTAATTTTTTAAAAGACCCAGATAGTTACAATAATTTTTTGAACAATTTTCCTTACAACGAGCTTACAGGAAATCCGTCCACTACAAACCTTCATTCGTTTTACCTGAACGCAGAGATTGGTAAGCAAAAAGGACGAACAAACTTTTGGAAAAAACACAACATACAATTTGGCTTGTTTCTTACAGAATACGACGGCCGGCGAACAGGAACGATTAGTAACGTTACTTATCAATTGAACAGCGATACATCAAGAATCGCCTATCAATACTCCATAACCCATCGGCATCAATTTCTTGGCATTAATATAGGTTTCAACAGAAGATTTACACTTGCTAAAAATTTTCAATTGCTTTTAGGACTGCATTTACAAACAGGCTACACAATAAGAAATCGATACAAACAACAAATTGATACATTGATTTACGGTACACAAATAGGTTGGCTGCAAACCACTACAAAAATGCCTGATCTAAAAGGCCGAAAACACTTCCAAACACAGGCAATGATTCCAATAGGTTTTGAATATGCTTTTACAAAAAAGAAAAACTACGCAGTTCGGCTTGAATTTGATTTTGGCATTGTAGATAATCGTTACCGCATGAAAAAATTTTACGATCGTGAAGCACACGGCGCCGGCATCTGGTTTATTTACAAAACCAATCAATAAACAAAACATGGCTTAAAAATGTGTGTAGCGTAAAAAACAATTTTTACCTTCACCCAATAAATTATTTGATTTATGTCTTTATTTAAATCGGGCAACCCTACCCTCAGCGAAAAACAATTTCAGCAAACAACAACGGGCTATAACAGCTACGAAACAATGACAGTAAGGGGAACGATGAACAAATTCGCATTCCTGATGCTGATGGTAATGGCGGGTGCTGCATTCAGCTGGCAAGCTTTTAACGAGGGAAAAAATATTCTGCCTTATTTGTTGATCGGAGCATTGGGCGGTTTGGTTGTTGCATTGGTAATTACGTTTAAAAAAGAATGGAGTGGTTATTTAGCTCCTGCTTACGGCATATTGGAAGGCTTGTTTGTAGGTGCAATTTCAGCTTACTTCAACTTTGCTTTCCAGGAAAAGTATCCTGATATTATTATGCACGCAGTATTGCTCACCTTTGCAGTAGCTGCAAGTATGTACCTGTTGTATTCGTTCCGCATTATTAAAGTAACCGAACGTTTTCGCTCCATCCTGTTTGTAGCAACCGCAAGTATTGCTGTTTTCTATCTTCTTACATGGATACTCGGTTTCTTCGGCATTCACTTCGCATTTCTTACAACAGGCTCAACATTCGGTATTGTCTTTTCGCTTGCAGTAATTGGCATTGCAGCATTAAACCTGTTGTTGGATTTTGATATGATTGAACGTGGCAGCGAAATGGGTGCGCCAAAATTTATGGAATGGTATGGTGCATTTGGTTTGCTGGTAACATTGGTATGGCTCTACCTTGAGATACTCCGTTTACTTTCAAAACTGAACGACAGAAAATAAAATCGCCTTTGCAAAGAATTACAGCGCCGCTTCTTTAGCGGCGTTTTTTATTGCTGCTCAGCATCAGTAATAACAGTTGATCGTTTTTCCCTATCTTCCTTTTTCTAAATCAACTTACAACATGTCCGAGCAAAAGTTTCAACCCTTTGTTCCCGACGACAGTAAGATGCCTGAGTTCACTATTAAAAGTGTACTCGTTGGTGCTGCGTTCGGAATCATCTTTGGTGCATCCACCGTTTACCTTGCATTAAAAGCCGGTTTAACCGTGAGTGCATCTATTCCCATTGCTGTTATTGCCATTACATTAGGAAGGTGGGCACTCAAAACAACTATTCTCGAAAACAATATCATTCAAACAACAGGCAGTGCCGGCGAAAGTATTGCTGCAGGTGTAGTGTTTACATTACCGGGCTTTTTGTTTTTAAGTGAGAAAGACAGCTCGCAATTTTTCAACTACTTTACCATTCTTACGCTTGCCATTTTTGGTGGTATTCTTGGTACGTTAATGATGATCCCCTTGCGGCGATCATTGATTGTAAAAGAACATGGCACACTTCCCTACCCCGAAGGAACGGCTTGCGCCAGTGTGTTAAAAGCCGGTGAACGTGGAGGATCATTTGCCAAAACTGCTTTTATGGGGTTGGGCTTTGCATTTGTGTATGCCATTCTGCAAAAGATCTTTCATGTAATTGCAGAAACTCCTTTCTGGATGACGAAGCAGGCAAACAAATTTTTTCCTTCTGCAAAAGTGAGTGGTGAAATTACACCGGAGTATTTAGGTGTTGGTTACATCATTGGCCCAAAGATCAGTGGTGTACTTGTGGCCGGTGGTGTTATTGCATGGTTTGCATTTACACCATTACTGGCATCGCTTGTACCACCCGATACTATTGCAGCACAATTAGCAAAACTTGGTTACTTAGCAGATGTTACAAAAGCAGGTGGCCCCGGTGGGTGGGATCCTGTTACACATAGCTTCGGCGATTATTCAACAGCCATCTATCGTGCATACATTCGCCAGATTGGTGCAGGTGCTGTAGCAGCAGGAGGTTTTATCACGTTGATCAAAACCATTCCAACAATTATTTCATCGTTCAAAAGCAGTCTTGGTTCAATTAAAAAACAAGACGGCGAAGCTGTTGAAGTAAGAAGAACAGAGCGTGACCTCAACATTAAGATCGTTGGCATCGGCAGTTTGGTATTGATTGCGTTAATGGCAGTTTTACCACAAGTGCCCGGCGACAGTATCGGCAGCAAATTATTACTCGGCTTACTCGTAGTTGTGTTCGGTGCATTCTTTGTTACTGTATCATCACGCATTGTTGGTTTGATTGGCTCGAGCAACAATCCCATCAGCGGTATGACCATTGCTACACTCATGGGTACTTGTCTCATCTTTATTGCAGTTGGCTGGACGGGTAAAGTATTTGAACCAATGGCACTTGTTGTTGGTGGTATGATCTGTATTGCAGCAGCGAATGCAGGTGCAACATCGCAGGATCTCAAGACAGGGTACATTGTTGGTGCCACACCAAAAAACCAACAGTTGGCTTTATTCATTGGTGCTATCGTTTCATCAATTGCTATTGGCGCAACCATTAAAGTATTGGATACCCCAACAGCAGAAATGGCTGCACAAGGTATTACACATGCCATTGGTACCGATGAATATCCTGCACCACAAGGAACATTAATGGCAACATTGATAAAAGGAATTCTTTCATTTAATCTTGACTGGCAGTTTGTGTTGGTGGGTGTTGCAATTGCTATTACCATGGAGCTCTGCGGCATTAAATCGCTCAGCTTTGCGGTAGGTTTATATCTTCCTTTATCAACTACATTACCCATTTTTATCGGTGGTGCTATCCGTGGTATTGTTGACATGAAGAAAAAGAAATCAGGAGAAGTATTAAGTGCAGAAGAAGAAGATTTAGGCAAAGGCAATTTATTTGCTACCGGTCTTGTTGCCGGAGGTGCATTAACAGGAGTTATTGTTGCTTTCATTTCTGCCCCTGACGTTACACGTAACTTTTTGAAAGCAGTTAATCTTGAGCATTTGTTGGTTGATGGGCTTTCTGAAAATGGCTATTATTTGCTCGGTGCATTGTTCTTTGTGTTGATGGGCTTTGTGCTATACCGCATCGGCATACAAAAAACAGAAAAGATACAGGAGTCGTAAACACAATGACTTTGTTGTAAAATATGAGAGCCTCCGAATGGAGGCTCTTTTTCTAAAACTACAACTATGCGAATGGGTCAGAAAGTACGATTACATTAAACCTAAAAAAGAAGCTGCTGCTTTTGCAGGACCAAGAATAGAAAACGCCTGCTCTTTACGGTTTGCAATTTCTTCGTACAGCGCTGTATACTTACCGGTAACATTGGCTATGCTGTATTGGTAACGCATTTTCCAGCCATTGTTAATTAAACGGTCACGGTATTCTTCGTTTTCAATAACATTTAAAATACCACGACGTATATCGAGTACATTGTAAGGATTTACTTTACATGCTGCATCATCTGCAATTTCATCCATTGGCGAAATGCGGCTGGTTACCAACGGACGACCAACAGAACATGCTTCAAGAATGGGTAAGCCAAATCCTTCGTAAGTAGATGCAAACACTACCATATCACTTTGAATGTATTGTTGCTTCAATTCATCAAACGAAAGATTGGTATGTGTTTTAAAATCAATTTTATTTTCCTGGAGTACAAGCTGTGTCTGCACATCAATGCTTCCAACAATATGCAATTCGCAACTAATGCCTTTTAATGCTTTCGCCAGGTTGTGAATATTCTTATTTTCTTTTGTACCGATCTGTAAGATGCGTGGCTTTTGCGTATTGAATTCTTTAGGCGTAAACTCAAAGCGTGGATCTACAAAGTTGGGAACCACTTTTACTTTATCTGCACGCACACCGGTAAGTGCAATCAGTTCACGTTTTGTTTTTTCGCTGATAACCGTAATGGTGTTTGCACGCCACATGGGTAACTGGTACCAGAAAAACTTAAACATCCAATACTTCAGATTTGTTTTGCTGTACTTGGTTAAGAACACACAATCATGAATAGTAAGAATGGTATTGCTCTTTTTTAAGCCAAGCGATACATAGTGGATATCACCGGTAATGTGGTTGATCTCCGCCTGCTTTTTGTTTGAATTAAAAATGTTGAGAAATACATTTCTGATGGAAGGCACTTCAATCTTAGATGCTTTGAAGTGTGTGGTTTCTGCAACCTGCGCCTGCACATTATTGAACAAGGATTCAATACTGAATGCATGCAATCTTTTTTTGCGAAAGAAGTATGCTACTTCCATGGACATTGGACGATGTTTGGTTTCTCGAATAATTGGACAATACAAATATAGAATCACCAGCCCCTTTAAACAATAGGAGTTACCACCTAATCTTACTACAGTAATTTTACGGCAGGCTTAATGTTTGCACTACAAACCAAGAAGTTATAACGAAAGCGGCCATCCGGAGATGGCCTGCTTTAAAGAAATAAAAAGGAAATAATTGATGGGCTATATAAAATCCAATGGTTGATAAGCTTGTTTTAAAATACTCCCTGCATCCGCACCCAACCATTTATTAAGCACAGTTGTATAAACCTGTTTAAAGTCTAACTGAAACTTCACATCACCATCGTCAAGATTAGTTAGATCGGGCAATGGGTTGTAGATACCTTGCTTTTTTAATCCGCCACCAATAAAGAACATATTGTTTGCTTTACCATGGTCGGTTCCGTTGCTGGCGTTTTGTGCAACTCTTCTTCCAAATTCGGAGAAGGTAAACAACAACACATCATCAAACCGGTTATTTGCTTTCAGATCTTTTACAAAAGCTTTTACAGCATCATTCAATTCTGTAAACAACCTTTTCTGTTGTCCTTCCTGGTTAATATGTGTATCAAAGCTTCCAAGCGATATGTAATACACTTTTGTATTGATTTCGCTGAAAATAAGTGATGCGATTGTTTTTAATCCTTTACCCAGATCGGTTGCCGGGTAAGATTCGGATGATGGGTGTTGTTTGCTTTGTTTAAAAATATAATCGGCACTTGAAATTGTTTCGGCCATTGTTTTATACAAATAATCAACCGGTTGTTCATGTGCATCGTGTTGATGCTGTGCCATCATCTCTTTGAAATAACGTTCCTGGCTTGTAGTATACAAACGTCTCGGATCTTCCAGTGCAAGTCCTTTTATGTTTTCACCTTTCAATGCAAGACTTAATACATCATCAATTTCCAGTGCCTGTGTTGGTTTATCGCAACCTTTACATTGTGCATCGAGGTAACGACCAACCCAACCTGTGTTCCAGTAATCTTTACTGTCGCTTGCGGTATGCCATATATCCATACTGCGGAAATGACTTTTATCGGGATTGGGATAACCTACACTGTTAAAGATGCCCATGCTTCCCTCATCGTATAAATCTTTAAACGCAGTAAGCGAAGGGTGCAATCCTGCTTCATCGGTTAACGACAAAGCAGCATTACGTTGAATACCCAGCTTTGGACGATTGCTGTAATACAAATCGTTGCGGTAAGGGATTACAGTATTCAAGCCATCGTTACCACCACTTAGCTGAATAATAACCGTAACCTTATTGCCCGGAGGCACAAGCTTACCCGATTCAAAAGCTTTTAAAAACTGCGGCATCATTAACGATGCTGTTGCCAGTGAACCGATCTGTAAAAATTCTTTACGCTGTATTAACATGAGGTCGATTTTAGATTTTAGAATGGCGATTGCAGATTTAAAATCGAACATCTGCAATCTGAAATCAGAAATTGTGTCAGCTCATTTGATATTCCGGTGTACACATTAACTGAATGATTGCTGTTTGAATGTAACGTTCACGAGAACCTGCATCAACAAACTTTTCAACCATTGCCTTATTAAACTTATCCGAATTTGTTTGCCACATAATGGATGTAATTTGCTGCAGCAACTCTTCACGCTTTACTTTTTCCAATTGCTTTGTTGCAGGCTCCCAATTAATGGTTGTTTCAACAACCCGGCCGGGTAATTTATTTCCCCTGCCCATATCCTGGTCATCGTCTGTTTTTGCTTTGATGTTGAATGCTTCTTTTGTTGCTACAAGTTGTGGTATCCGCATACGAAACATGAGCGATGAACTATCGATCCAGTTTAAACCACCGGGCCAACCGGCTACATTGGGCGGATAGAATAAAACCTGTCCTAATATTTTTTGCAAATACAGTTGTGCATCTTCATTAGCTATCTGCATAGGCATTGCACGACGAATACCCACCAGCAATTCAACAGGCGATTTTACATGTGAGCCAATATTCTTTTCATCGTAAAACCAGTCGCTGGTAAAAACATCTTTGAGCAGCGATTTAATTTCATAACCGGATTTATAAAACCTGTCTGCGAGCCATTGTACATGTTGTTCATCAACCTGCTCGTTTACAAAAAAGCGATAGATCTTTTTTGTAAGATAGACAGCTGTTTGCTTTTGTTCTAACAGAATATCCAATATATCATCTCCATCAAAATTGCCTGTTTTACCAAGCACTGTTTTTTGTCCATCGTCGTGTATAGCAGGGCGAAAAACAAATTCGCCGTTTAATTTAAACTGCCAACCGGTAAATGCTCGTGCAGCTTCTTTAATATCTTTTTCGGTATAGTTACCACGCCCCATGGTAAACAACTCCATTACTTCACGGGCAAAATTTTCATTGGGCTTTTGTTTTCTGTTCTGTTGATTGTTCAGAAATGCAAGCATGGCTGCGCTTCTGCTTACTTCTTTCAGCAAGTTTCCGAAACTGCCCAATGCATTTGCACGGATAACCTGTAACAGATCCTGTTGATACAATGCGTTGAGATTACGACATGCAAAATGTCCGTGCCAAAACAATGCAACTTTTTCACGCAACTGCTGCTCGCTGTTTACCATTTCATCTAACCACTCTAAGTTGAGATTGCGTATTTCTTCTCTCGACTTTTTTTGCATGGCCTGCATTTCTTCTTTACTCATCTCCGTACGGCGCACGCCATCTACCCCATTCATTAATCCGTCTACAAAATTCTTTGCAACCTTTAACGGCATGGGTTCCTTTCCGGAAGCTTTCACTAAAGCTTCGTAAAATTTAGAAGGAGATGTTTTTGCAAGATCGCCCCATTGCTCAACTGCCGGACCAAAGCCTGCACGCCACAATAAATGCTGATTTTTTAACTGAACAGATACTGCCATGAGAAATATTATTTGCTATTGACGTTTTCGTTCTTTAAAGGTTTAACTATGAACGTTTAAAAACAAAAAAACTTATTGCAAATAAAAAAGAGACACCTGCGTGTCCCTTCTGCTATAGGTGTTCTTATAATAAGTTGATAATTATTTAATGATCCAGCGTGCACCGATACCGATATTGCTGAGATAACCAAGGCCAAGACTTGTGCCAAGATTGAAATTGCGATTGATATTTTTATTACCTAAACCCGTTTCATATTCCAGTTGCGAATAAGTTACATTAGCCAGATCGGCAAAACTTAACTCTACTAAAAACCGCTCATTAATTTTATATGCCAAGCCAGGCTTTAATGAAACAGATGCACCGAATTCCTGCTGATAGGCATCTTCCAAACGTGCACGATAGTTAGCAGAATAAAAGCCGCCTGCTCTTACTTCACCAAAAACAAAAAAGCGATTTGCCAATGGCATATACTTTCTTGCAAAATAGCCAGCTCCTAAATGAAGCGCTTGGTTTGTATTGTAAACGGATGAAGAAGAAGCGGCAAACGATTTTGTTTTACCATAACCAGAGCTCAAATAAAAACCGTTGAGTTGGCTTGCTGATTTTGCAAAGCCTAATTCCGCATTTAGATTAAGCGTATTTGTTTTGATTAGTCGTGTGCCCGGGTCGTAGGTAATTTCACGTGAGGAGCTGTTTACATTCAATCCAAATCCCAATACTTTATTTCCTTTTTGAAACTGAGCTGAAGCATTGAACGCAAGCAATACAATAATTGAAAGTGTAATAATTTTTTTCATAGCATTTAGTTGTTAAACACAATGTTAGATACCTGTAATCATAAAAAATCTTAAAGAAATGTTTCTTATAAAAACATTAAGAAAATATCTCACTTGTATAATTCCAATAAAAAAGCAGCTTATCCACAGTAGTTCTACTATAAGCGAATAAAACGCAGCCTTGTTTCAAAAAAAATATTTCCGTAACTAACAATTGGGAGCAAAAAATCTATAACTTCCGATGTCTTTTTTTTACACTTAAACCAAACTTTAAAAAAGCATGAAGAAGTTATCTGTGTTAGCAGCGGGTTCATTGCTGCTGTTATTTGGATGTAGCAAATCCGTATCGGACAAACAAACCAAGCAAGAAGATGCTGTGGTTGAAACAAACAATACTACGTTGCGTAGTTGCTTCAGTTATGAAGTGTTGGAGGAAAACATTAAGGCAGACCCAACAATTAAAAAAAGAATGGATGAAATTGAAAAGTTCACCCAAAAAGTATTAGAAAACCCATCTGCATACAAACTTGTAAATGGGGTAATGGAAGTGCCTGTGCAAGTAAATGTGCTTTGGAGAACATCAGCAGAAAATATTTCCGATGCACAAATTCAATCGCAAATTGATGTATTGAACGAAGATTTTGGTGCAACAAACAGTGATTATTCATTAACGCCTGCTTTATTTCAGGGTGCCCGTTCAGGTGATACTAAGATTCGCTTTATCTGGACATCAGCTAATACAACCAGAAAACAAACATCTAAAAACTCTTGGGGTACCAGAGATGCAATGAAAAAATCTAAACAAGGCGGTATCGATCCTACAAGTCCTGCTACAACACTTAATATGTGGGTTTGTACAATTGGAGGTGGTATACTTGGTTACGCACAGTTTCCTGGTGGAAGTCTTGCAACAGATGGTGTAGTTATTGATTCAAAATACTTTGGCCGGGTTGGTACTGCAACTGCCCCTTATGGCTTAGGCAGAACAGCCACACATGAAATTGGTCACTACTTTAATTTACGTCACATCTGGGGCGATGCCACTTGCGGTAATGACGGTGTGAGTGATACGCCTACACACAACACATCGAATGGCGGATGCCCAACATACCCTCATTACAGCACTTGCGCAGGCAATCCAGTTGAAATGACAATGAACTACATGGATTATACCTATGATGCATGTATGTATATGTTTACTGCCGGACAGGCTTCACGCATGCAGGCAACATATGCAATAGGTGGACCAAGAGCCAGTTTAATTCCCTAAGGTTTTATATAATCAACATGAGAAAACAAGTCCCGCCAAATGGCGGGACTATTTTTTTATGAAAAACATGCGTAGTATGCTTTTAATAGTGCCGTAAATATTGTAGCTTATAGGTGGTTTTTATTCATTATTCTAAACTACATGTATGAGAACAAAATATTCTTTCATCATTCTGTTATTGATTGTGATCGGTTGTGAAAAAACGGATCGACAGGTAAGCGCACCGAAAGCTGAAGAATTGTTCATCGCAGCAGCTCCGGGAAAAGCCTGCCGTACCTATGAAGTTTTCCTGGAACAATTAAAAGCAGACCCAACTTTAAAAGACCGCATGAGCGAAATTGAAGCATTTACAAACCGGTTTATGCAAAACCCTGCTGCCTATCGCAAAGTAGTAAACGGCGTTCTTGAATTACCTGTTGTTGTAAACGTATTGTACAATACTCCTGAACAAAATATTTCTGACAGACAGATTCAATCGCAGTTAGATGTTTTGAATGAAGACTTTGCTGCAACGAACAGAGATCTGTTTACAACCAATACTTATAACGATGTAAAATCGGGTGATATCAAAATACGTTTTGTATTAACGCAGGTCATCCGCAAACACACAACAATAACAGCATTTTCTACCAACAACGCAATGAAGTATGCGAAACGTGGTGGTATTGATGCAACCAGCCCCGAAACATCACTAAACATGTGGGTATGTAATTTAGGTGGCGGCATTCTTGGCTATGCACAATTCCCCGGTGGTAATAAAGCAACCGATGGTGTGGTGATCAATACACTTGCATTTGGCCGTGGTGGTGGCTTTGGTCTTTATACCGATTATGATCTTGGCCGCACTGCCACGCATGAAGTAGGTCATTATTTTAATCTTCGGCATATCTGGGGCGATCGCCAGTGTGGTAATGATTATGTTGATGATACGCCGCTCCATTATACCTACAACTTTGGTTGCCCGCCGGCAAATAAAATAAGCACTTGCGATGGTGGCATTGAAATGACCATGAATTATATGGATTATACCGATGATGCCTGCATGTATATGTTTACAAAAGGCCAGGCATTGCGTGTGCAGGCAACTTATGCTATTGGTGGGCCTCGTGAATCGCTTGCCCGATAGGATTCTTTAAAATAAAAAATGCCCTGCTGTTAGCAGGGCATTTTTTATTGATAGCACTTTTCTTAGTTGATCATATCCGAACCAAAGTAAGTACGCAATACTTCAGGTATTACAATACCACTTTCGGTTTGATTGTTTTCCAGCAACGCCGCCATAATTCGTGGCAACGCCAATGAACTTCCGTTTAATGAATGAGCCAATTGTGTTTTACCTTTTTCATCTTTGAAACGGATCTTCATACGATTGGTCTGGAAGCTTTCGAAATTGCTTACGCTGCTGCATTCCAGCCATTTCTTTTGCGCTGCACTCCACACTTCAAAATCGTAAGTAAGAGCAGAAGTGAAACTCATATCGCCACCGCATAAACGCAGAATACGATACTTCAAACCGAGGTTCTGCAACAGCTTTTCTACATGCGCCACCATTTCATCCAATGTTGCATAGCTTTTATCAGGATGCGTAAGCTGAATGATCTCAACTTTATCGAACTGGTGTACACGATTCAACCCACGCACATCGGCACCAAAGCTTCCTGCTTCTCTGCGGAAACAAGGTGTGTAGGCTGTCATCTTTATCGGCAGTTCATTTTCTTTTACAATCTCATCACGATACACATTGGTAACAGGTACTTCTGCAGTGGGGATCATGTAAAAGTTATCGGCCTGCATGTAATACATCTGTCCTTCTTTATCGGGTAGCTGACCGGTACCGTAAGCAGATGCTTCATTTACCATAAACGGCGGAAGGTATTCGATATAACCTGCAGCTGTATTGTAATCTAAAAAATACTGGATCAATGCACGTTGCAGCTTCGCTCCTTTTCCTTTGTACACAGGAAAACCTCTGCCCGTGATCTTTACACCCAATTCAAAATTTACAATATCGTATTGTTCAATCAGATCCCAATGCGGTTTTGCTTTGGCATGTAACACCGGTTCATCGCCGCTTTCTTTCACATTCACATTATCTTCTGCTGTTTTTCCAACAGGCACTAATGTTGAGGGAAGATTGGGTAAACGCACCAACAAATCATTTACCTGCTGCTCCAATGCACTTAATTGATCAGCGATGTTTTTCGACGATTCTTTATACTGTGCCACCTCTGCTTTTTTCGCTTCGGCTTCTTCCTTCTGTCCTTTACTCATCAGCATCCCTATTTCTTTCGATGCTGCATTTACTTTCGCTGCCAGCTCATCATTCTCTAACTGTGTTTTCCTGCGTTGTTCATCCAGATCAATGATCTGATCAACAAGGCTTACATCAGCAAAATGTTTTACGGCCAGCCTTTCTTTCACCAAATCCCTGTTCTGGCGAATAAATGCCAATTGTAACATAACTCAAAAATTTGCGGCAAAGATAAGCGGAAGTACGAAGTTAGAAGTACGAGCTACGAAACCATTAAGTCCTGAGCGAACCCGATAGCAATCGGGTCGAAGGACGGTTAAACCCATCAAGCGGAGTCGAGATGGGCGTTGTTTAAAACAGAAAGCATTTACTCTTACTTACTCTGCCTTCTTATAAATATCCGGTTTGTGAATCTGCATCCAGCGGTCAACAAATGTTATTGGTCCAAAACCAAATTGTGTATATAAGCCATGTGCATCTCTTGTAGCAAGCATAAAGCGACGAATGCCCTGTACGTCAGGATGCGCCATGATCTCTTCCATCAGCCATTTGCTTAACCCTTGTCCACGATAAGCTTCATCAATAAACACATCGGCGAGATAAGCAAAGGTGGCTTTATCAGTGATCACTCTTGCAAAACCGATTTGCCGCCCCAAATGAAACACACCAAAGCACAATGAATGATCGATCGACTTCTGTACTGTTTCAATGGGAATGTTTTCTGCCCAATACGATGCAGAGAGAAATGCATGAATGTATTCTACATTAAAAAAATCAGTTTCAGTAGTAATAGCAAAACCTTCTTTTGGCATGATGATAATATTTTTGTTTGTGGTGCATTTGTTACATCCTTCAGACGAGGCGTCAGACGTGACGACCTAATTACAGTCAACTTAAATACTTCGCCACAATCGGCAATCTTCTTCCCACTCCAAACGCTTTGGGGCTTACACGAATGATGGGACAAAACTGGTTACGCTTGTATTCATTTACGTTTACCATTTTCAATACACGATCAACCAATGCAGCATCGTAACCCAGTGCTTTAATTTCTTTGGGTCCTTGACGGCGTTCGATGTATTGATACAACACTTTATCAAGTATGGAGTAATCGGGTAATGAATCGGAGTCTTTTTGTCCCGGTCTTAATTCTGCACTTGGCGGTTTGGTGATGATGTTATCCGGAATAATTTCTTCGTTGCGGTTAATGTATTTCGCCAGTTCGTATACCTGCAGTTTGTAACAATCACCCAGCACACCAAGTCCACCAGCCATATCACCATACAACGTACCGTAGCCCGTTGCCAGTTCACTTTTGTTGGATGTATTGAGTAAGATGTACCCAAACTTATTGGCAATAGCCATCAACAAGTTTCCCCTGCTGCGGCTTTGAATATTTTCTTCGGCCAACGAAAAAGGCAGATCGTTGAAGATCGGTTTCAGTTCGGTTAAGAAACTATCGTAAATATTTTTGATGGGTACAATATCATAGGGATTGCCAAGCTTCTTACTCAACTGTTCAGCATCGCTCACACTATGTTCGGTTGAATAATGTGAAGGCATTAAAATAGCACGCACATTTTCTTTACCCAATGCTGTACAGGCCAATGCCAATGTTACTGCACTGTCGATACCGCCACTGCTGCCGAGTATTGCTTTGCTGAAACCCATCTTTTTAAAATAATCACGAATACCCAGAATAATGGCATCATGAATTTCTTTTACGCTGAGTGTTTCATCTAAATGCAAGGGATTTAATTCTTCGTTGGGTACAGCTTCGGCTTTTGTTTGTATGGGCTGTACAAATGTTCCGTCATCATTCAACTCCACACTTACCAATGCTTCTTCAAACAATGGCAAATGTTCAATCATGTTTGCATGTTTATCAAACACCAGCGAACCGCCATCAAAAACAATTTCTGTTTGACTGCCCACACTGTTGCAATACAGCATCGGCAGTTTGTATTTCTGTACATTCAGTTTAACAATTGCCTTGCGGTCTTCCACATGCGTATAATCAAATGGCGATGCAGAAAGATTCAACATCAGATCAGGAGAAAACTTCATCAGTTCATCCATCGGGCAAATGCGATAGAGTGGATTATCGCCGAGGTTCCAGATATCTTCACAAATGGTGATGGCTAATTTCTTTCCTTTAAACTCAACAATGTTCCAATCGTAAGCCGGTTCAAAATAGCGGTACTCATCAAACACATCGTAGTTGGGCAAACAGGTTTTGTGCACCACTGCTTTTATTTGCTGCTCGTGTAAAAAGAAAGCAGCATTATGCAGATCCTTTCCTTCACGCTGCTTGTTACGATCTGGAGCGCCAACAAGCACAGCAATACCATCGGCATGTTGTTTTATTTCATCAATGGCTTTGTACGATTTCTCAATAAAATCATTGAACTCCAGAAAATCACGGGGCGCATAGCCGCAAACACTCAGTTCGCTGAAGAGGATGAGATCTCCGCCCTGTCGTTTGGCTTCTTCAATAGCGGTAATTATTTTTTGTGTATTACTTTCGAAATTGCCGATATGATAATTTTGTTGCGCTAAGAAAATCTTCATTCCACAAATTTCAGGAATTTGCGTTTCTTTTAAGCTGCTTCTTTTAACAGGGCGGCTTACAACAAACCCAACAATATGCCGTTAGTGAACAACATGAAATAACCATAAAAATCAGCAAGCTAATTTTACCAACAGCGATGCTGGTTTTTATGGTTCTACTATGTGGCAAAAAGAACAGTAAAAATGAACACATGAAAAAATTAATACCCATCCTACTGCTTATCAGCATTGCTGCCTGCAACAGCGGCAACAATGCACCCGATGTTTCGCATATCAAGCTCAGCTTAAAAACAGAACGCTTTGAGCAGGATTTCTTTGCCATTGACAGCAACAATGCCAAAACCGGAGTATTTAAACTGGAAGAAAAGTATCCTGTTTTTCTTCCCCTGTTTGTGAATCATGTACTGGGGCTTGGACCGGTGAATGATACCAACGAGCTGGCGTTTGAAGGAAGCAAACGTTTTCTCAATCTCAACCAGGTGGTGTATAAGGAATCGCAGAAATTGTATAAAGATTTCAGCAGCACAACCAAAGAACTGGAGAATGGTTTCCGTTATGTAAAATATTATTTCCCCGATTATAAAGTACCAACGATCATTACCACTGTTGGCCCAATGGATGCACTGGCCCCAATGAGTAACAACGAACCAAGTCCCAATTATATGGGCGAAGATTTTCTCGCCATTGGCTTACAGTTTTACCTCGGAAAAGATTTCAGCATTTATAATGATCCGGGTTATATCAGCAGTGTAGCACCGCAATACAGAAGCGCCCGTTTCAGCAAAGAATATATTGCAGGCGATGTATTTAAACTGGTGATCGACGATTTGTATCCCGACAGCAGCAGCCGCTATCCATTAATTGAACGTTTTATTGAAAAGGGAAAGCGTTTGTATTTGTTGCAACAGTTTTTACCAACCACTAACGATACTTTACTTATAGGTTATACAGGCAAACAACTCGAATGGTGTAAAGAAAATGAACGCAGCATGTACAACTTCTTTATTCAACAAAACCTGTTGTTTGAAATTGACCCTGCATTAACGCAAAACTTTACCACCGATGGGCCAACCACGCAGGGTATGCCCGAACAAAGCCCCGGTAACATCGGTGCTTATCTTGGCTGGGAAATTGTAAAAGCATATATGGAGAAAAAGCCTTCTGTTACAGTAGCTCAACTGATGCGTACCCCCAACAAAACAATCTTTAATGAATCGGGGTATAAACCCCATTAAGCAGTTTGTGGATTACGCCCCATCTGTTTCATCATTCGGAAATGTGAAGCAATAGCACCTCGCATGGTTCTGATAGAATTATACTGCAGTTGATATTCTTTGCATTTCTGCCGAATAATTTTGCTGATAGCCGGATAATGAATATGGCTGATGCGTGGAAACAAATGATGCTCCACCTGGTAATTTAAACCGCCTGCAAACCAGGAAAGAATTTTATTGCGTGCGGCAAAGTTTGATGTGGTTTTAATTTGATGCACAGCCCATTCGTTTTCGATGAGAACCTGCTCATTAACGCCGGCATATTTAAATTCAGTGTCTTCCACTACATGTGCCAGCTGAAATACAATTGCCAGAACAAAACCAAGTACCAACTGCATTACGAAAAAGCCCACCAACCATTTAGCAAATCCAAGAACCATAATGGGAAGAACCGCATAGAAAAAAACATAGAGTACTTTACTCGCCCAGAAAATAACATGATCAGAAATTTTCATTTTCTGCATCATCGTATTGTTCACCTTCTGTTTAAAGTATTTATCAAAATCAAGATAGGCTACCCATGCCAACGATGAAATAGCGTACAGGAATACCACATAAACATGCTGATACTTATGTGCAGGTTTCCATAACTGCGTACTGCATTGACGAAGCAAAGGGCTTCGTGCAATATCATCATCTACCCCGTCTACATTGGTATACGTATGATGTATGATGTTATGTTTAAACTTCCAGATAAATGCATTGCCACCCAATGCATTGAGTGAATAGCCTAAAAGTGTGTTTACCCATTTTTTACGGCTGTAACTTCCATGACATGCATCGTGCATAACATTAAAACCAATACTTGCAGATACAAAACCAAACATTGCACATAATACAATTGCTACCCATGCCGGCATTGAAACAGATAACAGTAGAATGTAAATGGCAATCGCTGTTGGTATGAGTACAATTGTCTTCAGATACAATTTAAAATTGCCTGTTTTCCTGATGCATTCATTCGTAAAATATTGTTCTACCGATTGCTTCAGATCTGTAAAGAAAACTGCATTGGAATTATTGAAAGAAACTCTTGCCACTTGTTAAATTACTGCCTTTTTATATCGAAACGACAATGACAGTGCGTGAAGATAACCTTAATTACCCAGCTATCTCCTTTTTAAGGGCTATCGTAACAAAGCTTTACAGAAGTTTAATTGACTTTAAATGGTGCAATCATTTCAAACATCGGAATCCGTACATCAAATTCCTTTTTTGTGTGTATATTTTCCATGGTATAGCTGCCCTGCATTTTTCCCATTTCGGTTTTAAGGTTACAGCCGCTTACATATTGGTACTGATCGCCCGGAAGAATAACGGGTTGTACACCCACTACCCCATCACCATCAATTTCTTTATACGATCCATTGCTGTCGAAAATATTCCAGTGCCGTTGTAAAAGTTTAACCGCAAATGTGTTGTTGTTTTCGATGGTAATACGGTAGGCAAACATAAATTCAGAAGCAACCGGGTTACTGTAATCCGGCTGGTAGTAGGTTTCTACACTTACCTTTACTCCTTCTGAAATTTGAAATACCACTTTATTTATTTGATATAAAAATAATCGAATTTTATAAAATACGTTCACTTGGTTGAAGAACGGTTAAAACTCACTGCTTATGTCACAAAAAATACATCATTATTCAAACGGCGAAGTAACCATAGTATGGCAACCTGAACTTTGTAAACATTCCAAACTTTGCTGGAAAGGTTTGAACACTGTGTTTAACCCCGGCAAACGGCCCTGGATCAACGCAAATGCCGCAGCAACCAATGCTATTATTGAACAGGTAAAAAAATGCCCGAGTGGTGCGCTCAGCTATTTTATGAATGAAGAAGGTGCTTCACACAACTCTATTTCCTGAACCAGTATTCTCCAATATTGGTTTTACTCAGGAACCATATAACCGACATTCCTGCAACAATTACTGAAGAAAGAACCATTAAGATGACTGCTCTTTTTTTCTTCTTTTTGCGACTGTTCGAACCCGAACTTTCGTAAAACAAATAGCAACTCCAGATTAGCATACCAAAGGAGAAAAAGAAAAAGAATTTAAACAGTTCAAGTCTTGCAGTATATGCTCCAAGAAGAATAATAGACATCACGGGTCAGTTGGTTTTTATAGCTTTGAATGATTGTAAAGGTAATTAAAACAAAAAAAGACTTACCCTGCTTTTTTCGTTTTACTGTAACCGTTCTTCAAAAGAAACTGCAGCACTTTTTCCCTATGATCGCCCTGCACAATTATTTCGCCGTCTTTTACCGAACCTCCTGTGCCACACAAATTCTTTAGCTGTTTGCCCAGCTTCTCTGCATCTTCATCTGTACCTGCAAAACCATCTACCAATGTAACCGTTTTACCAGCACGATGTTTGGTTTCCAGTTTCACCCGTAAATTTTGCTGTGCCGGCGGTAAGGTTTCCTGTTCTTCACGCTCTTCTTCAAAACGAAAGTTCGGATCGGTGCTAAACACAAAGCCCCTGTTATCCGGTTTATTTTTCTTACTCATCGTTTAATTGTTTATAACTGCTTTTAAACTTAAATCCAAACTGCGTGCCTGGTGTATTAATGCGCCTACACTAATAAAATCTACACCTGTTGCCGCATAGGTTTCAATATTGTTGAGATTAATTCCTCCGCTTGCTTCTGTTTCGGCCTGTTCGCCTATTAACGCTACCGCTTCTTTTATCAACTCGGGAGTAAAGTTATCGAGCATTATGCGGTTAGCTTTGCCTGTTGCAAGCACACGCTTTACATCGTCGATGTTGCGGGTTTCAACTTCAATTTTTAAACCGGGTTTTACTGTTTGTACATAGTTGTATGCTTTTTCAACAGCGGCTTCAATACCACCGCAGTAATCGATATGATTATCCTTCAGCATAATCATATCGTACAAAGCAAAACGATGATTGTACCCTCCACCAATAGCCACAGCATCTTTTTCCAGCAAACGAAAATTGGGTGTTGTTTTCCGTGTATCGAGAATACGTGTTTTATAGCCTTTCAGCTTTTCTGCATAGGTACGTGTAAGGGTAGCAATACCGCTCATGCGTTGCATACAATTCAACACCAACCGTTCGCATTGTAAAATGGTATGTACAGATGCTTCTACATCAAAAGCAATTTCGCCGGGCTGCATCGCATCACCATCATGTTTATGCGCATGAAAAACAATATCGGGCTGGCGATGACGAAAAACGGCTTCTGCCAACTTCATACCTGCCAACACTCCTGCTTCCTTAATTTTTAAAACAGCTTTCCCCTTTGCATCGGCCGATATACAACTGAGTGTTGAATGATCGCCTTCGCCAATATCTTCTTTTAATGCCGAAGAAATAAGTTCCTGTAACAGTTCGTTGTAATTGGCTACCATGTTACAAAACTAAAGGAATAGTGAGCACTAAAATGTAAAAGGCCCGCTGTTCTGAAACAGTGGGCCTCCTCATATTTATGTTCTCTTTTATTTTTGTTCGAATTCTACTCCCTGAATGAGATTTTTATCGCCTTTGGTACGCATATAAACCGTTGTTCGGTAAGTGCCGCCGCTGGTTACTAATGTACCGATGATAAAGTTAGAAGAAGAGTTACTTCCGGAATGCTGTAACTCAAATCCCTTTACTTTATTTAACGTGAAGAAATCTTTAATCACTAACTCTGCCTGTCCTTTACTGAAAGAGTTGCTTTTGCCGGGCAATGTAACATCAACCATGTTATCAAAGTGCTTCGACATTTTTTCTACGCTTCCTGTTTTAAGCGCAGCAACAATATCGTCTTTTTGGGTAAAAGCAACCAAGGCCGTTACCAACAACATCAAAAACATCGAGTGTAAAAAATGTTTCATTTTCATACGTTCCTGTTTAATTAAGTTTTCTGCATGCGACCCGGATTTACGGTCACGTCTGCATGCAATGAGTACGAAAAACATGCCACAAACCAACTATTCAGACGCATAAAGTTGGCTGTTAGTTGTCAGCTTTTCTAATCAAATGATTTTGACCCAAATAAAGTAATTTTGGCGGTATGACAAAGAAAAAAGCAATTCTCGTAATAATGGATGGATGGGGACTCGGACAAGTACCCACCGCCGACGCCATCCAAAACGCCAATGTACCATTCGTTAGTAGTCTTTACAGCCAGTACCCAAACACAACCCTTATTACTTGTGGTGAAGCAGTTGGTTTACCCGATGGACAAATGGGTAACAGTGAAGTTGGACACTTAAACCTTGGTGCAGGCCGCATTGTGTACCAGGAATTACAGCGTATTCATGTAGCTGTACGTAGCGGCGAATTTTCAGCGAGCAAGGCATTAAATAACAGTATTGATTATGCCATCAGCAACAATAAAACATTACACATCATTGGTTTGGTAAGCGATGGTGGTGTACACTCACACACCAGTCATTTAAAAGCTATTACTACGCTTTGCAAAGAGAAAGGTTTCAGCAACGTATTGGTACATGCGTTTACCGATGGCCGTGATACAGACCCTAAAAGCGGATTAGGATATTTAACCGACGTACAACAACACCTCGATAAAACAGTTGGTGCCATTGCAACCGTTACGGGGCGTTATTATGCAATGGACCGGGATAAACGTTGGGAGCGTGTAAAGCTGGCTTACGATGCATTGGTAAATGCTGTGGGCGAACAAACAGATGATGTATTGAAAGCAGTTGAAACTTCGTACGCTAACGAAGTAACCGATGAGTTTCTGAAACCGATCATCAATACAAAAGTTGAGAATACAAAAATTGAAGATGGTGATGCAGTGATTTGTTTCAACTTCCGTACCGATCGTTGCCGTGAAATAACACAGGTGTTAACGCAACAGGATATGCCGGACTTTGGTATGAAGAAACTCAACCTTCATTACACCACTATGACGGAGTATGACAAAACATACAAGCATGTAAACGTTATTTTTGCTACAGACAATCTTACAAAAACATTAGGCGAAGTTTTGGAAGAACACAGCCGTACACAAATACGTATTGCTGAAACGGAGAAATATCCGCATGTAAGTTTCTTCTTCAGCGGCGGCAGAGAAAAACCATTTGAAGGTGAAAAACGAATTATGATCCCTTCACCAAAAGTAGCTACTTACGATCTGCAACCGGAGATGAGTGCTGTAGAAGTTACAGATGCTATTGTGCCCGAAATACAGGACGAAACAGCAGACTTTATTTGTTTGAATTATGCCAATGCAGACATGGTTGGCCATACTGGTGTTTTTAGTGCAGCGGTTAAAGCAGTTGAAACTGTAGATGCTTGTGTGAAGCGTGTTGTTACCGCAGCATTAGATCATGGCTATACTGTTTTTCTTACAGCCGATCATGGCAATGCCGATTATCTTATTAACGAAGATGGAACTCCTAATACTGCTCATACATTAAATCTTGTTCCGTTGTTTGTTATCGACCGCTCATGGAAAGGAACAGTAAAACCGGGCAAATTAGGAGATATTGCACCTACTATTTTAGCCATGATGGGCTTGCCCGTTCCGGCTGAAATGACTGGTGATGTATTGATCTCCTAAAATGTATGTACTAAGAACCATAACTGCAGCTGTTTTATTTGTTTGTATGCTGATTCCGGTAGTAATACCGGTTTATCTGCAGATAAAACAGCTGCATGTTCAACACGAAATGCTGGAGAAACTGGAGAAGGAAGAACTCGTAAGCATTCGTATAAAAGCAAGTTCAATACAATGGGTAAAGCCCGGCAAAGAATGCGTAGTTGGTACGGAGATGTTTGATGTAAAATGCATAAAGCAGGAAGGCGATATGCTTGTACTTACCGGCCTGTACGATGCAAAAGAAAAAGAACTGAAAAAACTTGCTGCAACACATTCGCAGGAACAATCAAAACAAGCACGTTATTGCATTAAACTGTTCTCGCTTGCAGATGTAACTCCGGATTACCTCTCTCCCCAACCTCAAATAAGTGTTATTAAAAAGAGCTATCCTTCATTTCATAAGAGCCGTTATTATAACCCTTATATCGGTTTTCTGAAACCTCCTCCCCGGTTTGTATAAATACATGTAGTCTGTTTTTAAAAAATGATATCTGCAACTGATGCTTAAACATCTTGTTGACAGGTATTGGTATTTATATTCATCAAACCAAACGAATGAGAAAAATTACAATTGCTTTCCTGGCAAGTGTTGCCGGCTTATGGGCAAATGCGCAGGAAACAGTAAGCGATAGCGCTTCAAAAGAATTATCGGAAGTAGTGATCAGTGCAAGCAAGTTTCCCGAAAAAAAATTAAACGTTTCACAACGTATTGATGTGATCAGTTCAAAATACATCAGCCGTGTTAATGCACAGAACACAGGCGACCTGCTGATCAATACAGGTAATGTATTTGTACAAAAAAGTCAACAAGGCGGCAGCAGCCCGGTTATACGTGGTTTTGAAGCAAGCCGTGTATTGCTGGTTGTCGATGGTGTTCGTATGAACAACCTTATATATCGTGCAGGGCATTTGCAGAATGCCATTACTGTTGATCAGAACATGTTAAGCAGTATGGAAGTATTGTACGGGCCTGCATCAACTATCTACGGCAGCGATGCATTGGGTGGTGTAGTTCATTTCCGTACAAAAGATCCTGTTTTATCAAGCAACAGTAACACACTTGTAAAAGGATCGGGTTTTGCACGCTACAGTTCTGCCAACAACGAAAAAACTGTGCATGAAGACATCAATCTCGGATGGAAAAAATTTGCATGGCTGCAATCGTACACTTACAGCGATTTTGGCGATATGCGCATGGGCAAAAACTATCCTTCCGATTATCCAACCTTTGGCAGAAGAGATTCGTTTATGACACGCATTAATGGCATCGATACTGTTGTAAAAAATCCAGATCCGCAGGTACAGAAATTCTCGGGATATAAACAATGGGATATGTTGCAGAAGTTGTTGTTCAAACAATCGGAGAACGTTTCGCATACACTGAATGTTCAGTATTCAAACACAACAAATGTTCCCCGCTATGATCGTTTACAGGATAAACGTAATGGCACTTTACGTTATGCAGAATGGTATTATGGCCCGCAGGAACGTTTGCTTACGGCTTATGAATTGAGCATTGCGAAAGCTGGTTGGTTCGATAATATTAACCTCAACCTCAATTACCAGGATATTGAAGAAAGCCGCTACACACGTGACTATCGCCGTTATGATCGTTTAGACGGAAGAGTTGAAAAAGTAAAGGTAGCAGGCTTTGTTTTAGATACACGTAAGATCTGGGGTGGCAATGAACTTACAGTTGGAATTGATGGGCAATACAACACACTTAAATCAACAGCCTCACGGGTAAACATCAACACAGGCGCATCAACCAAGCTCGATACACGTTATCCAAATGGTAAGAACAGCCAACTTAACGCAGGCTTATTTGCACAGCACGTGTACAAATTCAAAAACAAAAAGCTTGTGCTGAATGATGGCTTGCGTTTACAAACCATACGTCTGCAATCAACCATTACCGATAACTCATTTCTGAATCTTCCGTTTACAGAAATTGAGCAGAACAACACAACTGTTACAGGTAATGTTGGGTTAGTTTATTTACCTGCAGCAGGTACAAAACTAAGCGTCAATTTGGCAAGTGGTTTTCGTGCACCAAACGTTGATGATCTTGCAAAAATCTTCGAATCGAGCACAGCAGCCCGCCAGGTGGTTGTACCAAATGCGAACATAAAACCGGAGAGAACGTATAACATCGATCTCGGCATCAGTCAAAACATTGGCAAGCTTATCCGTATTGAAGCTACTGCATTCTATACCTGGTTCCGCAATGCGTTGGTAAAAGCCCCTTATCGTTTAAACGGACAGGATTCTATTGTGTATAACGGTGTATTAAGCCAGGTGTTAGCAAATACCAATGCAAACAAAGCTTACCTGTTTGGTGTATCGGGCGCTGTGTATGCCAACTTTGCAACACATTTCACGTTCAGCAGCCAAATCAATTTCACCGAAGGACGTTTTCAAACCGATGCAACAAAAAATTCATCTGTTTACGAAAAACAAGCAAATGGAACGTATGCGTTAGTGAGCAAAAAGGTTTCTTCCAAACCACTCGATCATATACCTCCTGCATTTGGTAAAACAAGTATCAGTTATCAGAACAAAAACTTTTTTGCCGAAGCATTTGCACTTTACAATGGCTGGAAAAAACTGGACGACTACAATGCAGACGGTGAGGACAATGCACAATACGCAACAGCTGATGGAATGCCGGGTTGGGCAACATTTAACCTGCGCACTTCTTACAGTTTTAAACCTGTTACCTTACAGTTTACTGTTGAAAACATCTTCGATCGCAACTACCGCTATTTTGCTTCGGGCTTTTCGGCTCCCGGCAGAAACTTTATTATAGCTGCAAGGGTAGAATTCTAGTCCCTTTTTCTCCATTTAAATACTGCTGCTTTCCTGCTTTTTTTTTGACAGGAAAGCAGCAGTATTTTCAACTAATTTGTCTAAATTCAGGGTTGCAAACCCATCTGTAAATGACTGAGGAAGCAATCTTACTGGGATGTCTTAAAAATCAGCCCGCCGCACAGCAAGAGTTGTATAGCAAATACAGCCCTAAAATGTTGGCTGTTTGTTATCGTTTTGCCCGCAACAGGGAAGATGCAGAAGACATGCTGCAGGAAGGTTTCATCAGGGTGTTTACACAAATTCATCAGTTTCAAAGCAAAGGCTCTTTTGAAGGTTGGATCAGGCGCATTATCGTACACACCTGTATTAATCATCTTAAAAAACACAAGAAGTTTAACGACAGTGTGGACATTTCTCAAGCCCATACCATACAGGTAAGAGAAGATAGTGTTCCTTCAATTATCCAGGCCAAACAGGTTGTAGAATGTATTCGTATGCTGCCTATTGGTTACCGAACGGTATTGAACCTTTTTGCGATTGACGGTTACACGCATCGTGAAATTGCACAAATGCTGGATATTGAAGAAAGTACAAGCCGCTCGCAATACACAAGAGCCAAGGCCATGCTGGAGCAGATTTTAGTTCAAAAGAAAATTATTATCCGGCCACAGAGACAGGATGAATGGGTTGCAGCAGCCCATGTTCGGTTTTAACATTGTCCGTACAACCAAACCAAAAACTGATTATGGAGCGCTTTATGTACAGGGATGAATCATTTGAAGGATCGCTTAAGGAAAAGGCCGATGAGTATCGTATGTACCCATCCCAGCAATCGTGGGAGCATATTCAAAAACAGATCCGTCGCCGTAACCGCACATTCAATTTCAAATCTTTTGGTTTAAGCACTTTACTTCTTCTTGGTATTGCAATTTCTACGGGTGATGATGAGTTGAGCAATACCGAACTCTTCAGTTCAAATGCCGGACAACAGTTTATTGATACAGATGCAGACGAAAATGTTGCGGCAAACGAAACTCCTGTTATTTCCATACACAAAAACAACAATAAAAAATCTGCAGAGGTCATAATTAAAGACGACGAGCACACTGTAACAGCATCAGTTGATGAATCGTTAACAGAATCGATTGCAGAAATAAATGTAGCGCAGGTTACAGCTCCTGTAGTAAAAAATGAAGAACCGGAAAATACAGTTTTGCTTGAAAAAATTTCTGCAGACAGCAGGTTAATGTCTGTTGATCCTGCACAACGCATTCCGCAGGTAAAATCAGCATTACCTGAATTGATTGCTGCACCTGCAGAACCATCGCATACAACTATAACTGAACCCGCCGCTGCTTCTACATTAACTGATGCAGAACTTAACTACGAGGTAAATGTTCCTGTTATTGTAAAACAGCCACTAAAAAAACAGATCCAGTTTTATCTTACCTCCAGCGCAAGCTACAGGGTTCTTTATAGCGATAACCGTTTAACGTTTGGCAACCTGCAAAATCAAAACCCGGAAAATGTTGCCAGGCATACGCCTTCCATTGGTATGGAAGCAGGTGCGGCTATACTTTTCCCAGCATCAAAAAATGTACGTTTCCGCACAGGGTTACAGTTAAATTATACACGCTATAATGTTGAAGTGTTCAGATCAAGTCCACAGGTTGCAACGATTTCTTTTGGTTCATCAGGAACAGTACAGCGTATTTCTGCTTTAAGAGCCGATTCGGGCAGTTTAAGCGTTGTTAAAAACGAAACCTTCCAATTAGCAATACCTGTTGGCTTTGAATTTAAATTGGCCGGCAAACGTAACCTGCAGTTCCATATGGCTGCAAATGTTCAGCCTACTTATTTACTTTCTGCTTCGGGATACTTTCTTACCAACGATCTGAAGAAATACGTAAAAGCTCCCGATTTACTGAGTAACCTTAACTTAAACTCATCCATCGAAACATTCTTTCGTTGGAATATGAACGACATTCAATTGCAGGCAGGTCCTCAACTCCGGTACCAGCTCTTCTCTAATACCAGAGGCGATTACCCAATCAAGGAACACCTGGTTGATTATGGCTTCAGGATAGGCCTTGTTAAAACACTACGCTAGGCAATACAGGAAGTTTACAGCCTTTACTATTCACAGTAGTTTTCGATATTTTTACAGCATGAAGCATTTATTATTCATTGCTGTAACCATTACTGCATTATCGCTTTTAGGAAGTTGTAAACGCAAGCCAAAAGAACCAAGAGATTATGTTGATGTTTCTTCTTACTTAAAAGGGCAGCTGAAATATATTGATACAGTTCCTTTTGCATTTTTAAAAGTTGTACAGCAAGACAGCATTTACACCGATTCTCAGTTTATTACAAAAGAACAGGTTAGAGCAATACTGCAGCCGTTCCTGGTAAAAGAAATAGAAAAGAAAAACTTTGAGGAATATTTCAAAGAAGTAACGTTTGCCGACGAAACAATAGAATCACTCACACTTAACTACGAAGCAACAGATGAAGATATTCCTGTAACACGTGTTGATATTTATGTAAATCCCGAAAAAGAAACGATTACACAATTATACCTCGTAAGACACGAAGAGAAAGGCGACTCATCTATTGTTCAGCAGTTACTGTGGAAGCATAATAAAAGTTTAGTGCTTATTACTTCTAAAGCAAAAAAGGATCAGCCGGAAAAAACAATTACCGAAAAGGTGATCTGGGATGAACGTGAAGAAAACTGATTATGACCGAAGCTGAATTAAAAAAAGTATTGCCGGGCATTCCTGCTCAACCGGGAATTTACAAGTACTACGATGCAGATAAAAAGCTACTGTACGTAGGAAAAGCCAAGCACCTGCGAAAGCGTGTTTCATCTTACTTTACAAAAACACTTCAGTCGTACAAAACACAGGAGCTTGTTCGTCGCATTAACAGTATTGAGTTTACAGTTGTTAATTCAGAACAGGATGCTTTCTTTTTAGAGAACTCACTCATTAAACAGTTTCAACCTGTTTTTAATATTGATCTGAAAGATGATAAGAGTTATCCTTTTATCGTTATTAAAAACGAACCCTTTCCCCGTGTTTTTCTTACCCGAAAGAAAATTGCAGATGGTTCAACTTATTTAGGTCCGTTTACATCGGTTGCGAAGGTGAGAGACCTGATTGATTTTATTCGTCAGCACATCCCCATCCGTAACTGTAAACTAAACCTTGCAGAATCACAATTGAAAAAGGGCAAGTATAAGGTTTGCCTGGAATATCATTTAGGCAACTGTAAAGGACCTTGTGAGCGATTACAAACAGAAGCAGATTATGGAGAAAACCTCGAACAGGTAAAGAATATCCTCAAAGGAAACCTGTCGCCTGTTATCCGTCATCTCAAAGAAGAAATGAAACAGTTTGCAGCCGATATGAATTTTGAAAAAGCAGAGATCAACCGGAAAAAAATTGAACACCTCGAAAGCTACCGTGCTACATCAACAGTAGTTAATCCAAAGCTTGGCGATGCAGATGTAATATCATTGGTTATACACGAAGAAAAAGCTTTTCTCAATTATATGATGGTGCAGAACGGCAGCATCATCCAAACAGAAAATCTTCAACTGCAAAGCAGACTCGGTGAAAACGAAAAAGAGATCCTCGAGTTTGCTGTGAGTTATATCCGGAACAGGTTCGAGAGTTTTTCGCCCGAATTGATCTTGCCAGTAGAAATCGAGTTGCTCGATGAACAATTAAAAATAACTGTACCAAAGGCTGGTGAAAAGAAAAAATTGTTGGAACTCTCCCAAAAAAATGCAGCTATTTTCTTTGAAGAATACAAACGTAAAAAAGCACTGCAGTTAACTGATCGAAAAAAAGAAAACAATCTGCGCATTATTGAGCAGCTGCAAAAAGATCTTCATCTTCCGCAATTGCCGGTGCATATCGAGTGTTTCGACAACTCGAACTTCCAGGGCTCTTACCCCGTTTCAGCAATGGTCTGTTTTAAAAACGGAGAGCCGAGTAAGAACGATTACCGCAAGTTTAATATTAAGACAGTTGAAGGTATTAACGACTTCGCTTCAATGAAAGAAGTTGTGATGCGCCGTTATAAACGTTTGGTTGAAGAAGGTGAAGCTCTTCCTCAGCTTGTAATTATCGATGGTGGTAAGGGGCAACTATCATCTGCAATGGAAAGTATTAAAGCATTACAGCTGGAAAGTAAAATGACGGTTGTTGGACTTGCAAAAAACGTAGAAGAAATTTTCTTTACCGGCGATCAGCAATCGCTTAAACTTGATTATAACAGTGAGAGCTTACGTCTTATCCGCAGCATACGTGATGAAGTACATCGTTTTGGCATTACTTTTCACCGTGCCAAAAGAAGTAAGGGCACGTTTAAAACTGAACTCGACAGTATTAAGGGAGTTGGAGAAGCAACAATTACAATGCTTTTAAAAGCGTTTAAATCGGTTAACAATATCCGTAAAGCATCTGTTGAAGAGTTGAGTAAAGTAATTGGCGAAAGCAAAGCAATGATCGTAAAAAAGGCATTGGAAGAAACAGAAGCGCAATGAATCAAAAGGGCAAAAAAATGGGGCCAGGATAGAAATCCAGCCCCGTCTTTAAAATCCAATATCCTATGAAAAACCGAGGTAAAGATACAAACTCATGAGAAAAGTGCAATACCCTTATGCGAGTATTTTTGCACCTATTTTTATCTATTTTTCAACCTACTGATTATACATACTTCAACAAATTGAAAGTCAGTTTTGCTGGGGTTCCTGCATTAAAAAAGCCGTCTTATTCAGACGGCTTTTTTAAAAGTGATATTATTAGTACGGCCAAAGATCTTGTTCGTAGTTAAAGATTTTCTCTTTGATATTTTCACCTTCAAGTAAACGAAGGATCGGATCTTTGATATAATCTTTCAAACGACGATCGTAAGGATTATCCATTGTTGACTTGGTAATATAGCTGCTGAACATACGGTTCTCGAACAACTCTTCCCATGTCATACGTGCACCAAAGTTTTTACCATTAAATGCTTCGTAGCGTGAAAGAACACCACGTGCATCAGGATAATAAACCCAGAACATCGGGAACATACCTACAAACGTACCTTGTGTTGTGTAAACAGGTTTAACAGGACAAATACCCAGGATTCTTACAAACATGCGTGACGATTCTTTATCGAACACCCATTCTTCTTTAATACGGAACTGGTAAATACTGTCAGGATCAAACTCACGTGTACGTACTTCGTAACGTTCGATATTACCCTGCATATCATAAACCGGAACAGTATCAACACCACCGGCAAATGCTTCCATTACTTTAGCCGGAGTAAGAGGTGTTGTAAAACGATCGTCATTTGCATCAAATGCTGTTATTTCTCTGTCTCTGATTGCTTTTAAAATAATTGCAATGAAACGCTGGTTACCGTTGTCTTCATCTGCCGAATAACGGAAAGGAAGATTCATTTTTTCACGTGTATCAATTTCTCTCCACACACGCTGGCGGTAAACCGCATCATCCTCACGAATGTGCTCATATGCCAATGGCTGACGGTCCTTGATCAGGTTACGTTCAATTGACGCATCGTTACGTAAAGAAGGGATAACAGTATCTAAAGAATTGTTTCCTGATTTAGGGACAACAACAATTGGAATATTGGCTTGCGGCTGATTGGATTGCTGCGGTTGGTTATTGTTACCATAAGCAGAGTTCTGCGTAGGTTGTTGCTGCGTATTTGCAGGTGCTCCGTAGCCGGAACTTCCATAACCAGAAGACGGTTGAGTTGTCGTCTTCTTGGTTGTTTTCTTTCTTGGCTGAGTCTGAGCAACAGCATCTACTGAAGAAATCAGTAAGAGCGCTACCAATCCAATACCCAGGTTTTTCATTTTCATTTTGTCCGTTTTATTCTGTTTAAACGCAATTTTCTTTGAAATAATATGCAAACGCACAATTAATAAAGGTTAAAGAATATACCGGGGATTCTTCTGCGACCTCCAGGACCCTGTACCTGTACTTCATCCAAAGTAACCGTTGTGCCAGGTTTTGCCTTATTAATGAGATCTTGTACAGCAGAGAATGTATTACCGCTTACCTGACGGAATTGCGGATCAGGGAAACCTGCACCTGTCATGTAGATAACATATCCCGTAACAGTATACTGAACTCCTTCAAACACAAAGTTTTCCAATTCGGCACGAACACCTTGCTGCGCTTTAAATACGTTTGACTGCATACGACCACCCTTACTTGGACCAACCATCGCAACAGGATCAGGAACCGATTTAACACGGAACTCGAAGCTGCTTGGTCTACCATCTGCATTTACGGTTACGATTGCTTTACCGGGCGAAGCAGGTTTTGCAACATAACGGCCGGGGCCGATTTTAGCTAATGTACCGTTGTTGATGCTAACGCTTACTTTTTCATCGCCTACATTACCACCGCTAACAGCGAGTTCGTTATCTAAACCAATGTATAATACTTTTACTTTTTCAGCACTTACAAAAGCGCCTGTTGCAGTACCAACGGTATAGTTGATTTCAGATTCTTTTGTTTGCGGATTACCATCCTGGTCGGTATAGTTTACAACTACTTTCACCGATCCGCTAGTGCTGCCCACTTTAAATTTCTTAACAGCTAAGCCTTTTTCATTTAATGTTACTGGCGCACCTGCAATAGAAACAGTAGGAAGTTTTGTTTTGCTAAAAGCTCCTAAACCGGCAGTAATTTCCATTTCCTGACCCGGGAAAAGGTAAGTGGTGTTAGAACCCACAATTGGTTCAAACGCATCGAAACGTACAACTACCTGGCCTACACGGTTGTGGAACTCATTCACCAAACGGCTTTCGGTTGTTTTAACGTCGTTCTGGAATTTGCTCAGCATTGTTAATGCCGCTACTGTAGGCGTCATGTGAAAATAAGCGTATGCCCATGAAGGATTTTTAATACTGCTGTTTTTCAATTTTGGTATTTCGGTATTTACCGGCAAATTACTTGCAAACATTTTTCCTACTTCAGGATCAATAGCAAGCATTTTGATTTTATATTCTTCCAGTTTTTTACGCAGCTTTTCGCCTTCGCCTTGCTTGTCCATGATACGGGTAGCAATATCTACATTATCTTCTTTAAAAGTCGATTCAGGATCGTTTGGATTATATCCTGCTTCAACTTTTATTTTCATTTTGATCTGATCAATATAGTCGCTCATTTCTTTTGTAAGCTGTACAGCAGTTTGCGCTTTAGGCATCCAAACTTCTGCTTTTGCTCTAGAAGTTGGATCCTGCATTTTCAGTTTGAACGACTCCATAATTGTTCCCGTTGCACGGTCAACAACTGCGTTGGTAGTGGAAAGGCTATTATCTACAACTTTAAATGCATTGATGATTTCGGCTGATACGTTGAGTGCCAACAATGCTGTTAACACCAGATACATCAGGTTAATCATCTTCTGCCGGGGCTCTTTAGGTAGTGCCATCTTTTTCGGATTTTGGTTTTAAATCAGGAAATAGTTTTGGTAATTAATTCGTCTGTTGATTCATTATTAACGGCCTTGCATGGCGTTGATCATATTTCCGTAGATGTTATTAAGTGTACCGAGGTTTTTAGCAAGGTTGCCAATTTGCTCTTGCGCTTTTTTGGCATCATCTACGCTACCCAACATTGCTTCAGAAGCCTGTGTAAGGTTACCGTAGAATTTATTCATTGCCTTAAGATGGTTATTGGTATCCTGTAATTCCAGTTCATAAATCGTGTTTAACGAACCGAGATTTTTTGTCATTACCTGTACTTGCTCGTGGTAAGCTTTTGTACCTTCTGCAGCAAGGTTGAAAGAAGAAACAGTTGATGCTGCCTGTTGGTAAGCATCTTTCATTCCGGTTAAAACTTTTGCAGCTTCTTTTGATGATGCGCTGAGTTCGCCTGTAGAAGCAACTACATCGCTTACATCTTTAATACCACCAACTGTGCTGTTCAGTTTCTGGAAGTTTTCGCCCAGGCTTTTCAGGTTAGAAGGTGTAATATCTGCTTCGTGTAACATTTTATCTAAAGATGCTAATGCAGGAGTTCCTGCAGGAGCTGCTGCTTTATGACCGTCGTCGTGTAAGCCATAGCCCTGTGTTGCTAAGTACGCATATACAACGAAAATGCCTGCCTCGGTTAAAAGTCCTACTGTAAGCATCATATCGGCAAAAGAAAGGTGTAAGATTTTTGCCCATGCGCCAAAGATTACAACGGCTGCACCTGCTGATACGATGATGTTTGTGATTTTTTCGGTTGATCTAGAAACTGCCATAAAAGTTGGTTTTAAAAAGGTAAATGATGGTTTGAGATTAGCTCAAAAACAACGCTTTTGTTCTAAAAAATAAATATTGGGTTTAAAAAATTGTGTACTGTTTTATTAACGCTTACGCATCATTGGAGGAAGGTTAATTACGCAGCGGAAGCCGATGTAAGACTTAGCTGTATCCTGGTACTCGTAGTTACGTGTACTTGTTTGCAGGAAATAACCTACACTCTGCCAGCTGCCACCACGTACAACTTTACGTTTCATACGGGGAGGATCGCTGTCTTTTGCATTATAGCGAATGTCGGGGTTCATGTCGTGTGCAAAGTTGTAAGCACCTTCGTAGTATAAAGAACCTGTCCATTCTGCAACGTTACCGGCCATGTTGTATAAGCCGAAATCGTTTGGCCAATAAGCATCGGCACGCACAGTATAGAAACCACCATCCTCCGGATAGTTACCACGGCCCGGTTTAAAGTTGGCCATTAAACAACCTTTGCGGTTGCGGAGATAATAGTTACCCCAAGGGAACATTGATTGTGAGCGACCGCCACGTGCTGCATATTCCCATTCTGCTTCAGAAGGTAAACGATAGCTCGATTCTGTAGCGTAACCTTTTGAATCGTTATAATCGTTAAGATAGCGTGAACGCCAGTTACAGAAAGCAGTAGCCTGTTTCCATGTTACACCTACAACGGGGTAATTGGCAAATGCAGGATGCGCAAAATAACGTTGGCTCATTGGTTCATTATAACTGTATGAGAAATCACGTACCCATACCAATGTATCGGGATAAACCTTTACGGGGTTTTTGATAATAAATTTAGAACGGGGTTCATTTGGCTTACGGTAAGCAGCAGCTTTGTAATCTACATACTCTTCCTGGTAAATTAATTTATCAGGATCGATTTCCATTTTACCGAAAATACGATCGTCCGGTGCCATCATCATTTGACCCAGCTTTTCGTATACATTTTTTTCTTTCCAGATACCAGCAGCTTTCTTTTTATCGATGTTGTTGGTTTTAGCATCCTTGTAGCCGAGGATCGTTGCAGCAATAGAGTCCCTTACATAGAACACAAACTGCTTGTACTCGCTGTTGGTTACTTCTGTTGCATCCATCCAGAAACCGCTGATAGATACCTGACGGTTACGGGCTGTATAAGCATAGTTAATGTCTTCATCGCTGGGGCCCATATGAAAGGTTCCCTGCGGAATCATTACCATACCGTAGTGAGTATTGTTGTTTTGCTTTGCTCCATAAGCAGCACCAACAAGTTGTCCGTTGTTTGCAGATTTGGAAGAAGACTTAGACTTACCGCAGCTTACTGCCAGTACGGATAGGGCGGCGATTGTTAGGCAACTTAACAGTTGGTTCTTCATTTGTTAAGAATTTAATTTTCTTGATTAAGGTATTGGACAAATTTAAGTACTCCGGCCTTGGAGATCACCTTAAAATTCATCGCAATGCTAATAATTAATTTTTAATTATTCAAAATGTTTTTAGGCATCAGAACGATAACGGGGAATTGATTTTTTTATTGTTTTATTATGATATAGAACTTAAAAGTGCCCGTATTTCCTCAATTTCAGCAGTAGGCCGTAAGCAATTGTACTCTTTGCATAGATAGAAAAGTGTATTTCCTTCGGGTGTTTCCCTATTCGATAATAGCGGGAAAGTACGATTGTTTCCTGCGGAAGACTGCAGAATTACATGTGGCCGAAAAAGCTTTAAAATTCCATCACGTTTAGCTTCATGATCGGGGCCCACCACTGCCAGCTCGGTAAAACCCTTGCTTTTTTTAAACAACAGCGATGCCCAAACAGCAAAAGAACCGGGGTAGTGAACGATGGTATCCTGTAATCCAAGCAACATTTTTGCACTTCTCTCTTTCCATTCGGGTAAGTCGAAAAGGATTGCAAGCTGGGCTAAGTTATCGGCCATAACCGCATTACCAGATGGCACAGCACCATCATATACTTCCTTTTTACGGACCACAATATCCTGCTGCCCTTGTGCAGTAAAGTAGAAATAACCGGTTTTCTCTTCGCCAAACTGTGCAATTACATATTTGCTTAATGCTTTCGCCGCAAGCAGGTAATCCTGGTTCGAGGTTATTTCCTGCAGCTGCAACAAAGCTTTAATCAGATACGCATAATCGTCTAAGAAAGCGGGGAACTTTTGTACGCCTTCTTTGTACACATGCCAACAACCAGCTTCTTTACGAAATGTTTGCAGAATAAATTCCATATTGGCTATTGCCTTTTGCCTGTATACTTCCATACCCAGAGCTGCAAAGGCCGAGCTGTATGCTGCATTCATCAATGCATTCCAGCCAAGGATAATTTTATCGTCGAGCAAAGGTCTTATTCTTTGATTACGGACCGTAAGCAACTTCGCTTTGCATTGTTCAATAATGCTGTTAAACTCCACTTCATCCAAACCATTTTGCAGGCAAAAAGCTTTTGCCGTTATTCGTATGTGCGGAATGTTTACTTCTTCCCAATTACCTGCTTCGGAAATGTTGTAGTAGTTGCAAAACAATTCAGCATGTTCTTGCAGTATTGCTGCAACTTCCTTTTTACTCCAGGTATAAAATTTACCTTCCACTCCCTCACTATCGGCATCCAATGCAGAATAAAAACCGTTTTCAGGCGAAGTCATTTCCCTTTCGGTAAAAGCAAGTGTTTCTTCAATTGTTTTTTTATACAACGGATCTTTTGTTACCTGGTAAGCCTCACTCAAAACGGCTACCAGCAAAGCATTGTCGTAAAGCATTTTTTCAAAGTGCGGAACAAGCCATTCTGTATCGGTGCTGTAGCGTGCAAAACCACCTCCAATATGATCGTACAATCCACCTTCGATCATTTTATTTAAACTAAGACAAGCCTGGCTCAACGCTTCCTTGTTTGAAGAAAAGTGATGGTATTTCAACAGGTAGCTGATGGTAAACGTCTGTGGAAATTTTGGTGCACGCCCAAAACCGCCCCACTCTTTATCTGCTGTTTTCAGAATAGCTTCAAACATCAAATCGTTCTGCCTGTCAGGAAATAATTCTTCGGCAGGCAAATCAAACTTTAATACGTTTTGTGTACCAAACGAGTTTGCGTTTTGCAGATGCTGTATCAACTCATTTGCCTGTTGTTCAATTTCGTCTCGCCTTTCTTTAAATGCATTGGCAATGCCGTACAACACTTCTTTCCACGAACTTCTGTTATACGCTCTTACAGGTGGAAAATAAGTACCGCCGTAAAAAGGTTTGAGATCGGGTGTAAGAAAAACATTCAATGGCCAGCCACCACTACCCGTCATCGACTGTACTGCATCCATGTAAATATGATCAAGGTCGGGGCGTTCTTCCCGATCGATCTTGATATTAATAAAATGCCTGTTCATAATGTCTGCGGTGGCAACATCTTCAAAACTCTCCCGCTCCATTACATGACACCAATGACAAGATGAATATCCAATACTAACCAGTACCGGCTTATCTTCCGTTTTTGCTTTTTGCAACGCCTCATCGCTCCATGGATACCAATCGACAGGATTGTGAGCATGCTGTAATAAATAAGGGCTGTTTTCTTTCGATAGCCTGTTGGTATGTAGCATAACGATTTAAGCAATGTTTGAATGAACAAAGCTCGTTTCTTTCCTTAAAGAATAAATGGAATTATTTTGTAAGCTGGGCTAAAAAGCGATCTAATGCAGAAACCATACTTGGGGCTTGTGGCTCGGGTGCTTTTATTTGCAACTGCAAACCTGCTTCTTCAACTGCTTTAAATGTGTTTGCTCCAAAGGCGCCGATAAATGTTCCGTTTTGTTGATACTTAGGCAGGTTCTCAAACAGGCTTTTAACGCCACTTGGTGTAAAAAAGCAAATCACATCAAAATCGCCTTCTGTAATAAGCTCCTTTACATCGTTACTTACTGTTTTGTAAAGAATAGGTGTCGCAAATTCGCAGTTGTGGTTACGTAACCAGGTGGTTATTTCGTTATCTACATTTTCGCTGCAGGGATATAAAAATTTTTCGTTGCTTTTGTGTTTGTTCACAACATCAAACAAACTTTTATTGGTACCGTCTGCACCATAAAATACTTTGCGTTTGCGGTAAAGGATAAACTTTTGCAGGTACAATGCCACAGCTTCGGTAATACAGAAATATTTTGTTTCCTGCGAAACAGATATCCGCATCTCTTCGCAAGTACGGAAAAAATGATCGATAGCATTACGACTGGTAAAAATTACAGCTGAAAAAGCAGTAATGTCGATCTTTTGTTTTCTGAAGTCTTTAGCAGGAACACCTTCAATGCGAATAAAAGGCTGAAATGCAAGGTCAAGATTATATTTCCGGGCAAGTTCATAGTATGGTGACTTGTCGGATTCGGGCCTTGGCTGCGTAATGAGGATGCTTTTGATAGCTTTTTCTTTTTGTGGCTTCATACCGGTTTTTCCCATACGTACTTGGAAAATTTCTGCAAAGGTAAGTACAATTCTTTACAAAAATCCAAGCACCAGTTTGTAGATGACCATTAAGGGGGCAACTTCAAACGCCAGAAAAAATAAAAAGAAATGAAAGCGCCCAACTTTCACATCAGACTGAACCGGGCTGTAAGCTCTGAGAAAGCGATATAAGAAAAGCCCGCCCACTATAACCAACGATATGGTAATTGCCACCCCGGCCAGCTCACGGTTGGCAAAAGCTATCACAAACAGGAAAGGCAACAGCAGAATTCCGATGATCTTATTGATGAGAAACACGATGAACGAATAGGTTCCGGCTGCATTTTTAATACTGAACAACCACCCGCTGAACTCCAGGAAAAGATACTTGGCTATATACAAAACGGCAACAACTGCAGCCGTAATTAACGGAATAAACACTTCGGGCAACTGAATAGATACGTTGAAAAAGCGGATAAGCAAATAAACATATGCTCCGGCAACAATAGCAAACAGGCTGTTAAACAACAACGATTGAAGACCCGATTGCACCAGCTGCTCCCGTATTTGATTTACACGTAATGATGTGCGGAAGAACACCCGGAACATATCGTTAAAGTAACGCAGGTAACTTAAGCGCAACAGTCCAAACATTAATGCAATGCCCAGCAAATAATAAAACAACCAATCTCTTTTTTCTGCCTGCTTTTCTTTTTCGATCTGGAACTCCGCTTTTGTAAACAGGTTAAGTTTTGATGTTGACAAAACCGCTTTATAACAGGAATCGATTGAAACAAGAGCTGTTGTTTTTGTAAGTGTGTCTGCAACCGGCGCATGGGCCTGCAATACACTATCGGCCGATTGTTTAACAGCAGCAGAATCCTGTGCGGTAGTAAACAAACAAGCTATTATTGAAATGAATAGTAATGTAAAGCGCATGGGTTGTTTGCAAAAGTAATTAAGCGCAATCATCCATCAGAAAAAATTCACGTAACCAAAATGAATTTTACTTTGCCGCAGGTTAAAGGGTAGATCGTTTCGTTTACCTGCCGCAAATGCAATATTAAAAATGCCTGCTTTGGTTTCGAAAGCCATACCAAAGCCGGCACCCATCAGCCTGTTACTTGTATTGGCAGACTGGCTGTTGTTGCGCACCAAACCACCATCGGCAAAAGCGTATAAATAACTGTTTAAACCCAAAAGAATACGATACTCTGTTGTAAGCACTGCATAGGCCGATGCAAAAATGCTTTCCTCATCGAACCCACGCAGCAAACGAAAACCACCAACCTGGTATAGCTCGTTACGGAAAATGCGTGGACTTTGAATCATTCCTGCATTCACTGCTGTTTTAAACGTTGTTTGCTTACCTGTTTTAAAATAGCGGGCCGCACTAACTTTTAACCGAAACGTATACGCTCTTGTACCAACAGAATCGTAAAGTGATTGGTAATTGAATGAAGGATTGAGCGGATCTTTTAATGAAGTGATATTATTGTTGGCTCGTATTTTTCGTATACCAGCCGAACCCGTAAACTTCACATCAAATCCTTTTCGTGGATTGAAGCGATAATCGGTATTGTACCATTCGTACTCAATACCAATATTTGATGTTGTTTGATCGATCTGATCGGGCAATCTTTTACTGTTTCGTATTGCCACCGTATCTACAGTAAGCAGGTTGGAGATAAATTGCTGATAAAAAATTTTTGCGCTTCTGTTGCCGCCAAATGCATATTGCACACCCACCTGCATATTAATGTTGAGAAAGCTGCTGTCTTTTTTCAAGCCATCAAAACTTACATCCACACCAAACGGCGAACCAAAAAGAAATGGCTGCTGATAACCTAACTGTAACCGTGGGCTCTGCACCTGTATTTGCTGAAACAGCATGGTTAACGATTCGCCTAAACCAAAACCGTTTTTAAGATTGAGATTAAAATCGCCTGTAACCAGCAATTTGTTTCGGCCGGCTTCGTCGGTAGCAGGTAAAAAACCAATCAGCCCGTTTACCTGGCTGCTTTTTCGTTCTTTCAAATAAAGATTTACGATTGACCCTGTACCGAGATAGGTCATATTCCATTTCTGTTCTTCAAACAGATAAGGCAGCTGTAATAATCGTGATGAAATATTCAACAGCTTTTGCTTTTGATAAATAGAACCTGCAGGTATTTCAAGATAACGTTGCAGAAAACGGTTACTGATCTTTACATCACCGTAAATCCGAATACTGTCTACTTTATACTCCGGGCCTTTATCTACTTTCAACACAGCAGTAACATTTCCATCCTGTATTGCAAAACTATCGAGATGCACATTGGCAAAGGGATAGCCGGTATTTTCGAGTTTATCAAGCATTTTTACCTGCAGTTGCTGCACAGCTGCATAATCGAGCGATTGTTTATTAAAGTTGCGGTCTCTGTAACCCACAGCATTCAGTAGTTCCAACGGCACCGATGAAGTATTCAACATTGCCCAGCGCCATGGCTTACCGAGATACAATACAACTGTTGCCCATGCTGAATCCATTTTAACCGAATCAACAGATGCTGCAACAAATCCTTTTTTCTGCAAAACAGCTGGCAATTCAAAAATGTATTGGGAGCAAAGTGCTTTATCGTCAAATTCGTTCTTTAAACCGATTGATGCTGATACATCTGTTGTATCAACAAAGCGATAGTTGAGCAAATACTTCGTTTGTGCATTACCGCATAGCAACAGCAAGCAACATAATGCAATTAAAATCCCGGTTTTATAAACAGCTGAACAAAGTTGATGCACGAACAATTAGTTTTGCAAAATCGAAATTAAGGTTTCGGGTTGATGATGGCGGGCATTTATATACATATTCCCTTTTGCAGGCAGGCATGCAATTACTGTAATTTTCATTTCAGTACCAGCTTGCATTATAAGAACGATTTTGTTGCAGCTTTATTGAAAGAGATACAGTTACAATCTGCTGCCAACTATTTACAAAGTCAGCAGATCGAAACAATTTATTTCGGTGGTGGTACGCCCAGCCTTTTAACAATTGAAGAACTGCAGCAGATCATCCAAACATTACAGCAGCAGTATATTATTTCCGCAGATGCAGAGATAACGCTTGAAGCTAATCCCGACGATGTAACGGATGAAAAGCTTACGGGTTGGAGATCGCTGGGCATTAACAGGCTCAGCATCGGTATACAATCGTTGTTTGAAGAAGACCTGCAATGGATGAACAGGGCGCATACAGCCGAAGAAGCCAAACAGGTAATTAGCAAAGCAAGAGCAGCCGGCTTTGATAGTTTTACAGTTGATCTTATTTATGGCACACCTGGTTTAACTGATGAAAAATGGTTAAGCAATATCAACTGGGTGCTGCAGCAAAACATTACCCATCTTTCCTGTTATGCATTAACAGTAGAAGAAAAAACACCGTTGGATAAACTTATCAGGCAACATAAAAAAGCCGATGTTGATGCAGAACAGCAAAGCAGGCAGTTTATTATTTTAATGAACGAATTGCAGAAAGCCGGCTTTGAGCATTACGAAATTTCCAACTTTGCTAAACCTGGCTACAGGAGCAAACACAACAGCAGTTACTGGAAGGGAGTACACTATCTTGGCCTTGGTCCATCAGCTCATTCATTCAATGGTATAAGCCGCCAATGGAATATTGCCAATAACCAGCAATACATTCAGGCATTACAGCAAAATATAATTCCATTCGAAAAGGAAGAACTTACGGCCGCACAACAGCTGAATGAATACATTATGACAAGTCTTCGCCTGCTCGAAGGTTGCAGCATTGATGCAATAGCAGGACAATTTAGCATAGAAAAAGCCTTGCAGTTAAAAAATGAGGCGGCTGTTTTTATTAATCGCAAGCAAATGCTGTTGCAAAACAATCATCTTGTTTTAACACAGGAAGGCAAACTGTTTGCTGATAGCATTGCTGCAGATTTATTTTTTGAATAAGCTTTTATTCGAAAGAACGTTTTTTTATTTTACAAGTGTATTTCTCAAATACCACACTGTATGTACGAAGTAGCTTCCAATCTTTCCGAGATGCCACGCATTCGTTTGTTTGGTATTACCGTACTTGAGCCGTTCACAGTGCTTACCAATCTGTTTATTGCCTTTGCTTGCTTTTATGCTTATTATAGTTTAAAGAAGCGAAAGCTAAATCAATCATTCACGCATCGTTACATTGTGTATTTTTTTGTTTTAATTGGTTGGGCAACCATTATAGGTGGTGTTATTGGGCATGCATTTTTGTATGCCACAGGATTGTACGGAAAAATTCCCGGCTGGTACATCAGCATGGCAGGTGTTGCTGCTTTTGAGCGAGCAGCTATTGCGCATGGCAGGCCATTTATGCATAAAAAAGTTGGTCGCTTTTTTTCAATACTCAACATTGTAGAAATATGCAGCTTTATGTTACTCTCGCTTTTTACGCTGAATTTTTTATTTGTTGAACTGCATGCCACTTACGGCTTGTTTGTGGTAGTATTCTGTTTTGAATTGTATGTGTACCTTAAAACAAAACAGGCATCCTTTCAATATTTACTTGCAGCAACAGTTTTGGGTTTTGCCGCTGCGCTTTGCCATGCATTAAAGCTGAACATTAACCGCTGGTTTAATTATAACGACATCAGTCATTTGTTTATGACCGCATCTATTTTCTGTTATTACAAAATGGCTTTAAAACTGAAATTGTATGGAAATGAGAAACCGCCAACCGGTTAAGCATTAATCAACCAAATGCTTTTTAGCGGCACGCTGTGTAATGAAGTAATGTACAATACCCACCAACAGCATCAGCAAGAGAGCCCAAGCGCCAAAACCTGTAAATGAAAGAGGCATTGTTTTTTGTTTGTATAAAGTTACGAAGAGATGCCCGCTGCCGCACACCAATCTTCAACTTTAACAGTTACCGGCCTTTATTTCTGTAACACATATTCCGTTGACGTGAGTTCCCATTGATTATCAAAAAAACCTGCCAGCTTGATGGCTTTATCATCACCCTTCAACATATCGTTGTTAAAGATCATAAAGTCCGGAAACCCACTACCGCCAGCAAAATACTGGTTGGCATAGGCTGCTTTCATACCTGTTACACCTGACGCTGCAACTATTCCAACGAGCAATTTCGAATCTTTCTGCGGCCAGATGAAATAAGCAGCCAGATCATTCCCATTCCATTTTGCATCGCCGGCTTTCACTTCATTATTGCTTACCTGTATCGGGCAATCGTTCAATAAAATTTTCCAGGCTGAGTTTGTATTTGCATTGCCATAAAGAATAACATTTCTTCCTTTATATTTTTCTGCTGTGTATTCTTTATCGGTAATAATATCAACGGCACCATTGCCACGGTAATACCAGGTTTCGGCATCGTACACAGCCTTGTTCATCACCACTTCTTTTTCTTCCCTGCTGCCGCCTGTCGCCACTACAAATAACATGTGATGATTGAATGCTTCTTTGAAAGTTCCATAACGCTGTGGATTTTTTTCATGAGCACCAGGCTTTGCAGCAACAGACCATTTTCCATTTTCTTTCAACACGAACACCGTGTCGTTGGTTGAAATGGTTTTGTACGAAACAGCTTGAGTACTGTCTAATACAATTTTCACATCTGCCTCTGCACCAAAATCATTCAAAGCCAATTGAAGTAACAATACATTTTCTGTTGAACCTGTAATTGTCTTTGATGTGCGATTTCTTTTTAACTGAATGCGACTATACTGCAACGGATGTTGTTGTTGATAGACTGTTGCCCATCGATAGCTTGATGAAATGCCCGGACTTGATGTAGTAAAGTCAATTGTATTTACTGCAGTATCATGAGCGATGCTGTGCCATTTAAAGAAACTGAAGATATGTGGCCAATCCACACTCTGATCGCCAAACCAATGTTCACCACCGGGATATTCATAATAATTATAATCGCTGTGAAAATCGGCGAGCACTTTGCGCATCTGCCTTGCATACGTTACAGGAACTACTCTATCTGAATCGCCATGCAGAATATAAACACCAAGCGGTTTGTAATTGAACGCAAGTTTTGGCACATCACTTTGATTACCGGAACGCAATAATATTTTTTCCGATAAAGAACGACTGCTATCCGGTATGCGGCCATCAGCAGAACCATAATCTTTTAATGAAGCATAACCTGCTGCGGGAGCAATGGCTGCCCATTTATCAGCATACGTTGCACCAAGAAACCAGGTACCATGCCCTCCCATTGAATGTCCGGTTAAATAAATATGTGCAGGATCGGGTTGAAATGTTTGCTTAGCAATAGCCAGCACTTCCAATGCATCAAGTCTGCCCCAATCTTCCCAGTTAAAACCACGTGGCCGACGATTGGTAGCAGCTACCAATGTTCCCCAATCTTTTGGTTTGTATGCACGAGCTTGTCCTATTGCTTCAACGCCTGCACCATGCACTGAAAGAAACAAAGCTGCATTATTTTTCCATCCGCCGAGTTGTGGTGTAACAGCAAAGTATTGTAAACTGCCATCGATAGCACTGATGAATGTGTTGCTGTAGTGACTGCCGTTATCAACTGCTTCAATGGTCATGATCTTTTCATCAACAACTTTTCCATTTTGCAACAAAGAAACTTTGCAATCATATTTTCCTTTTGCAGTAATGCCTGATGCATCAAATTCAAATATTACTTTTCTTGTACCAACTGCAGGAATGGAAGCAATTTCAACTGTTGTTTCTTTTCCATTGATTGAAGTTTTCAGTTGCAGGTTTTTTAAATCTGTTGATGATGTATTGGCAACAACCAATGCGCCTTTCAGTTTATTGTTCTGTTGATTAACTACAACAATCGGCAATGTAAGATCGTTGGTTAAAATTTGTACTGGCTTTACATTTAAAATGAGTAGCGGTAACACATTTGCAGCACGTACATAAAATTCGTTCAATCCATTTTTGAGCATTACAGGAACATACATATAACCCGAGCTGTAAGGATCACCCATGTGCGGTGCACCATTTATATATACGGCACTATTACCTGCAATATTCAACAATGCCGGTTGCGCTTTGCTGCTGTTGTAAGTGAGATATAAATAATCACTTCCTCTATCGGCAGAACCCGGATTTAAAAAAGGATTAGTCGTACGTTGAAAATTTCTGCCAAATACACGAAAGCGTCCGGTGCTGTCAGCAGTTATTTCACGCCACAAAATCTTATCGCCTTTTTCATTTGTTGCGAACTCTGCGTTTGCTGCTGGTTTTACTAATGTGCCATTATACATTTTCCATGCTAGCAGATCAGTATAAATTGCTTCACGACCATAGCGACTGCCACTTGCAACAGCAAGGCCTTGTGTAAAATGAATAGTGTCCTGGGCAAAAACTTCATTGAAAAAAAGAAAGAATACAACAGCCGCAAAGATTCGTGTCATGCTATCCGGTTAATATGATAAAAATTCTGTGGTTCGTTTCCGTAATGAAACAATGGATAAGAAATCTTGTTTCATGTAACAGAAACTGCTGCAACATTAAAACTAAAAAGTATTACCGCTGACAACCGAACTATAAAAAGAGGATTTTTATAAAAGTTCCGGCGAACATCAGATCAACACCTGCTCCAATTGTTCAAATGCTTCGGCAGGCTGCACATCTTCCCACAAAATTTTATATACAGCTGTGGCAATCGGCATATCGGCGCCAAGTTCTTTATTGATGAGGTAGAAACATTTGCTTGCATTATAACCTTCTGCCACCATGTTCATTTCAAGTTGGGCTGCCTTTACACTAAATCCTTTACCGATCATATTGCCAAACGTACGGTTGCGGCTGTATAACGAATAACAGGTTACCAGCAGATCGCCCATGTATACACTTGCTGCATAGTTAGCCGATTTTCGTAACGATGTTTTTAATAACTGTACGCCGGGTATGGGTTCTTTATGCACACCCACTTCAATATTACGGATACCTACTTTGCGTAAAAAACCTGCCATTTCATCGGCTGCATTGGCGATCAATACACTTAAAAAATTATCCCCGTATTCAAGCCCGTGCGCAATACCACTGCCTAATGCATAAATATTTTTAAGAATGGCTGCAAACTGCACACCGTACACATCATCGTTTGTAACAGTGTTGATGTAATGATTGCGGAACTGATCGGCAATCCTTTGTGTAGTTGTTTGATTTAAACCGGTAAAGGTGAGGTACGATAATTTTTCCGATGCCACTTCTTCTGCATGGCAGGGCCCCATGATGGTGTAATAATCATTGGCATCAAAATCAAACTCTGCTTTCAGGTAATCGTTCAGCAACATGTTGCGTTTTGGAAGAATACCTTTAATTGCCGAAACGATTTTCTTTCCTTTAAAAATATCTTTTGGCAAAGCTTCCAACACATCCTCAATATAGGCTGATGGAACTGTAAGAATAATAAACTCTGTTTCACGGATGGTTTCTTCCATGTTTGTACTCAGCTGCAGCAACGATACATTAAATGTTGCCGAACGCAGGTAACTCGGGTTATGCCCGTACTTCTGCAAATGATCGATGATGTGCCGGTTACGTACACACCAAAGCAACTCAACACCGTTGCCGTTAAGAATTTTTGCAAGTGCGGTAGCAAAACTGCCACTGCCAATAACCGAAATCGCTTTTGTATTATTCCCTTCCTTTTTCAAGCAAATAGTTTCTCTTGTTTAACAGAACGGACATTTAAATGCCGCAAGTATATCCATAAAAATAAACATCAGTGTTGTAATAAATGCACTTATTATTTTTCCGGATATTTCAGAGCAACTAAAATAAAGAATCCCGCCTCTCGGCGGGATTTTTCGTGTTGCTTTTTTACGATTTATTTTTCTTCGTATACTTTGTCTTTTGGAACAACGGTCACTTTCATTCCGTCCTTCAGTGTTTTGCTGATGGTATTGTATGGTGCACTGATCACTTCGTCGCCTTCTTTTACACCACTCAACACCTCGATATATTCATTATCCTGGATATGAGTTTTAATTGCAACTTTCTTTACCGTGCCATCTTTCTGCATAATAAATACTACTTCTTCCATCTCATCAGTTAACACTGCATTGGCTGCAGCAGCAGTTTCCTGACCCTGCGCTTTCTTTTTATCTTCTTCTGCTTTGGCTTTTGTTTTTGATACCTGCTCATTCTTATCTCTTGTTGTAACAGCAAGAATAGGTACTGCAATTACATTGGCCTGTTTGGTCGTCATAATATCTGCACTTGCACTCATGCCCGGACGGAAAGGAAGATTTTTTCCTTTTGCAGGATCGATGAGATCGGCATATGATGCCGGATCGATACGGATATACACTTTATAATTTGTAACATCGGTTGATGTTGCTGCGGCCTGTGTTTGTGCAGAAGTGCTGCTGCTGGAAATTTGTGTTACAACGCCTTTAAATTTACGATCGTTGTATGCGTCTACTTCCACAATTGCACTGTCGCCGATCTTTACTTTCGGAATATCGTTTTCACCCACATCTACACGCACTTCAATTTTACTCATATCGGCAACACGCATAATTTCTGTACCGAGACTGAAGCTGTTGCCTGCAACACGCTCACCTTTTTTAACTGCAAGCAATGATACAATACCATCCATTGGCGAAACAACAGTTGTACGGGATAGATTTTTATTAGCTGCTGTTAAGCTGGCCTGTGCACTTTGCACACTTGCCTTACCACTGCGGATGGTTTGCCTTGCTGCATCCAGATCGGCCTTTGCTGTGAGGTAACTGCTTTCTGCAGTTTCAAACTCTGCTCTTGAAATTACTTTATCATCAAAGAGTTTTTTCTGACGATCGTATGCAAGTTTCGCCTGGTTCAATCTTGCTTCAAATGCACGGAGCGAAGCTTCTGTATTACCAACCTGTGCCTCCTGCTGATTTACAACCGATGCAGCACGGTCTCTGTCTGATGTTAATACATCAGCAAACACTTTTGCCAGCAGCTGACCTTTACGAACACTGTCGCCCTCTTCCACATACATCTCCACAACTTCACCACTTACATCGGAGCTTACCTTACGTTCATCTTCAGGATAAACTTTACCACTTGCACTTACGGTTTCTATAATTGTTCTGCGTTCAACTTTTTCTGTTGCAACTTTTACCGCTTCTTTCTTGCCGATTATTTCTTTCTTTTTAAGAACAATCAATACAATCGCCAGTACTAAGAGGATGCCAAGAATCCACCATATTTTCTTACTCATATATTTCTGTTATTCCGGTTGTAAATGATGATAATTATAATTTCAAGCCCTGCCCTTTGTAAAACTCCAGCACTTTCATACGAAATACATAATCGAACTGATCGGCTAAGTTTTGAATACGTGCACGGAACAGGTTATTCTGGTTTGTAATTAATTCAATTGTCTGCAACAATCCGGCTTCGTAACGTTTCTGTGCAAGCACACTTGCACGTTCCGATACTTCCAGCGTTTTCTTACTTGCGTTGTAACGTTGCAGTGCATTTACCGCCGCATTATATGCCTGGTAAATATCGTTCTTCAACTGCATGTCCGCCTGTTCTTTTACCAGTTTCGCATTTACAAGATCGAGCTTGCTGCGGTTGTAATTGGTACGTACAGAAGCACCATTGAAAATAGGAACCGAAATCTGGATACCTATATTCTGACTGAAGTTTTCGTTCAGCTGATTACCCCAGCCTGTCCACATCTGGCCTAAATTCTTTTTTGATTGTATCACATCATACCCATAAAATTCAACCGGGTAATTTGTTCCGTTAACATTTACCCGAGGTCCTAGTGGTTGTGTCCCGTATGTACCTGGCAGGATGATGGTATTAACGTTTGAGCTACCAAATCTTGTTGACAATCCCCCAAATGCAGAAATCGACGGGTATAGTTGACCACGAACTGATTTGATATTTGCTTCAATTCCTTTTATACGCAGATCGTTTACTTTTTGTTTGGGTTGTGTTTGCAATGCAAGATTGTACACAACATCGGGCTGCAGATCGCCAATGGATTCAACAGGAATCAGAGAAACAGGAGGCTCCGAAATATCGAAGGGTTGTGCAGCATCAAGATTAAGTGTTGCTTTTAACGTAAGTAAAGTTTGCTGTGCAGTTGTACTTGCATTAATATAGGTAGCACTATCTGCTGCATATTGCGATTCCAGTTCCAACGCATTTAATTCAGGCAAAGAACCCGCATCCACCCTTTTTCTTGTATCAACCAACCGGGCTCTCGTTTGCTGCATCTGCACCTGCGCTATACGGGCCTGTTCTTTTGCAAGTAATGCCTGCAGGAATGTTGTTGCCACGCTCAATGCAATATCATTCTTTGCACTTTCCACACTTGCTTTCGATGCTTCAAGATTGTATTTGGCACTAAGGATACCATTCTTTACACTATTCCAGTTATACAAAAGCACATTGGCGTTTAGACCATAATTCTGAAACAGCAAAGTTGTTGTTTCGAACAAGTTGGTTGTTGGGTTTACCGCACGGCCAAAGTTGGTACCGGTTGATGTACTGAAATTAGCATTGGGATACCTGCTCAGCTTGTTTTGCTCGTACGTAAGATTGGAGATGCGTGCCTGTACATCGGCCTGGCGAACAGAAATATTATTAGCAATTGCATAATCCACACAACGCACCAAGTCCCACTTCTCCTGGGCGAGGAGCCGGGTACCGGTTAACAGAAAGATGGATGATAAGATTGTAAGCAGCGTTTTTTTCATATATCAAATTAATGACAATATAATGACCTTGGGCCACGAATTTATTGATTTTTGATTAGCGGGGAGACGCTGTTATAAAGTTTTCGTCTTCTGTAACTATTTCAAACCGGCTTTTTCAAAAGCCTGATCCAAATCAGCTATTATGTACGACGCCTCTTCTAAACCAACATAGATCCGCATCATCTGGTGTTCGGGGTTGGCTGCATCAAACTCAGCATCCTGCAATCCTGCACATTTGGGCAAGAGCAAACTCTCGTGCCCGCCCCAGCTCACCGCCATCTGTATATGTTGCAGACTTTCGCAGAATGTTACAATCTGCTGCCTGCTTTCGGCCTGTACAAAAAATGAAAACAAACCCGGAGCTTCTTTCATCTGCCGCTTTGCTAACGCATATTGCGGAAAGCTTTCATCAAACGGATAAAGAATGCGTTTTACAGCAGGATGTATTTTTACAAAAGCCAACACTTCTTTGATTGTGCGGTTAATACGTTCAAGCCTTGTGGGCAAGGTTCGCAAACCACGAATGAGCAACCATGCATTGAAGGGTTGAATACCGCTGCCGATGTTGAGGTACTCGCTGTCGAATATTTTTTTGATGATTGTTTTGCTGCCGCTGAGTACACCACCCAGTGTATCACTATGCCCGCCGATATACTTGGTAGCTGTTTGCATAGCCAGATCAATACCCATTGCAATCGGCTGCTGGTATAACGGTGTACAGTAACTGTTATCGATAAGTGTGGTGATGTTGTGCTGTTTTGCGTAAGCTGCAATTGTTGCAATATCCTGCAAAGCAAAATCCCAGCTGTTCGGACTTTCTAAATAATAGAATGTGGTATTGGGTTTAGTTGCATTGAAATAATTGTTTGCATCACGCCCGTCTACATAAGTGGTTGTTACAGCAAAGCGTGGAAGAATAATATCGAACATACGTTGCACCCAGCTGTAAGGTTTGCTTACACTTACAATATGATCGCCTGCTTTTACATTGGCCAATACCGCAGCAAAGATGGCTGCTGCACCATTGTTGAATACCAAACAATCTTCGGCTCCATCCAATGCCGCTAATTTTTTGCGCAGAATATCTGCAGTGGGGTTTAATCCACGACTGTAGATATAGGTGCTCATTTCATCGGCAAAGGCAGCACGCAATTCATCTACCTTATTAAAACGGAAATTGCTGGTTTGCATAATAGGCGGAGCAATGGCATTGAAATAATGCTCACGGTCTTCGCCCAGTTCGTTGAGGATATATGATAAGTCCATTCTGAAAACGGGAATAAAATTGTAAATTAGGGTAATCAAATGTATGATATGCTCAGTATTGAAGAAATATTAAAACTTCCAAAAGCAAAGCAAGTGGAAATTATGGAAGCCATTCAGGATAATCTTGATGATGATTTTGCAGAAGACCGCACACTCAGTAAAGAGCAACTTGAGTTTATTCAGCAACGTATGCAACAGATCAATAACAGCCCCGCACAAACTTTAACTTTAAATGAGTTAAAAGAAAAACTGGCTAACCGTTGGAATACACTTTAACTATTCATGCACTTGCTGCAGAAGATATTCTTGAAATTGCACGATGGTACGACCTGCAGTTGGCAGGGCTTGGTAACAGGTTTGCATTGCAACTTGAAATTGCCTTAACTGCCATTCAAAAGAACCCTACAGCACATAACAAAGCAACTGATGAAACCAGGAAAGCATTTCTGAAGAAATTTCCTTACATCATTTTCTTTCAACTGAAAGAAAACAGTATTCTTATCTGCGCTGTTATTCATAATCGACGTAAGCCGTCCGTTATGAAAAGTCGTTACAGAAAAATCCGGAAACAAGGTTAATATTGTCTGTTCATCCACAGGATGACTGTACAATATTTATTTTTTTGATGAACAGTCACCCGTTGGGTGAACAGTCATCAAAGATTTACTGTTTTCTTTTTCCGATGCAGGATGAAATAGATCAATACAAACCCTGCCAACACCGCCACGCCTGTCAAGGCAGCCGACGGATCATCAATCGCAATGCTCGTTCCTACAAACACATAAGCAGCCATAAAGATGAGCGGCATTATCGGAAACAGTTTCATTTTATAAATACCAGTACCATCGAGGTGCTTTGTTTTTTTTCTGAACCAGAAAATAGTTGCACTGCTTAAGATCATACCAAAACAATCGAGGAAGATGGTAAAGGATAATATCTTTTCAAACTCCTGTGCAAAAAACAGGATCACAATACAGATAGCAGCAAACACAGTGAGTGAAAACGTGAGCACATTGGTTTTCTCATTTTGTTTGGCAAATATTTTCGGCAGACTTCCATCATCACCCATTGCATACATCACCCGTGGGTTACTCATAAGCAAACCATTTACATACGCCAGCACACCTAAAAACAAAAAGGCAGAAAAAACAGTAGCGCCGGTTGTACCAAATATCTTATCAATCACCACATACGCAATTTCCCGTTCGCCTTTCATCTGGTTAAAGCCAACAAGATTGTAATAGCTCATGTTCACGAGCAAATACAAACCAATGATGATGGCAATACCCATGAAAATACCACGTGGAATATTTTTAGTTGGGTTTTGTACTTCGTTACCAAAGTTGATGGTTTGCTGATAACCACCGTATGTGAACGAAACAGCGATCAGACTCACACCTAAACTTTTTATCCAATCGATAGTACTGAAACTTGTTGTTGCAGTTGCTGTTGTTTCCTGCACTGCATATTGATCAGGGAAGAAGAGTGCAGCAATGAGCACCAGTATCATTCCGATCTTGATGATCATTAAAATATTCTGCGCCATTGAACTCAGCTTCAAACCCCGCAGATTGATGAGGTAAAAAATGAGAATGGCCACACAACTCAGCAATGCTTTATGTGTATCGTTCCAATCGCCGGGAAAAAGTTTTAATAAATAACCACTGCCGATCAATGCCACACCACTTAAGCTGGCAGCATTGCTCACCAGTATCAAACAATTAATGGCAAAGGCAATGCTGGGATGATAAGCTTGCGCAAACACTTTGTAATAACCACCGGTTACAGGAAACCGGCTGCCGATCTCTGCGTACGTTAGCGCACCACACAACGCCACCAAACCACCAATAAGCCATGCACTGAAATAAACAGTTGGATCGAGTGCATCTTTTGCACTGGTTGCTGCCGTACGGAAAATACCCATGCCTATCACCAGTCCCACCACAATCATGGTAAAAGAAAACAGGTTGAGTTTGTTGTTGGTTGTCTTCATGCTTTTTGTTCGGCTTTGAAGATAACGAAGGATAGTTGATTTAGGATGTTTGATTTGTGATTTGTTGCAGGTTTCCGGTTGCAGGTTTCTGGTTTTTGGTTTCTTGTTTTTTGTTGCCGACGAGGTTCATAACTCTTACTTCATATTTCGTACTTATCTTTATCGCATGAAGAACCAATTACTAGCCCTGCTTGCTGCAACTTCATCTGCAGTTTCTTCTTTTGCCCAAACCCAACCCGATTCAACCAAAGAATTAGGCGAAGTAGTGATTACAGCGTTTGAACAGAACCGTAAGTTGATGGATGTTCCGGCAGCTATCAGTTATATCGGTAATAAGCAACTCAACCGTTTTACACCCGCTTCTATTGTTCCGGCGATGAACACAGCGCCTGGTGTGCGTATGGAAGAACGTAGTCCTGGCAGTTATCGGTTGAATATCCGTGGCAGTTCGTTGCGTTCGCCGTTTGGTGTGCGTAATGTAAAAGTGTATCTCAACGATATTCCGTTTACAGAACCCGGCGGCTCAACGTATTTGAACCTGCTCGGCTTTTATAATATTCATTCTATTGAAGTGTTGAAAGGACCATCGGGCAGTTTATATGGTGCAGGCAGTGGTGGTGCAGTGTTATTGAAAACAAATACAGCCAATCAACCGGCAGGTGTTGGTGTTGATTATACATTCGGCAGTTTTGGTTTGCACAATGCAAATGTGTATGCACGCATTGGCGAAGGCAATGCACAACAAACCATCAGCTTTAGCAAACTGTACAGCGATGGTTACCGTGAATGGACAAGGCTTGATCGCAGCGTGTTTTCATGGGACAGTCGTTTTGCCATTGATGAAAAGCAGAGCATCCGCACCTATTTAATGTATGCTGATCTTTCGTACCAAACTCCCGGCGGTTTAACTGCTGCTGAATTTGCTGCTAATCCCAAACAGGCTCGTCCACGTGTGGGTGCAACACCATCAAGTCCGCAGGCCAATGCAAGTGTGAACCAGAATAGTTTTTTAGCAGGTGTGAGTTATGATTACAACATTGCATCCAACTTTAAAAACACGACATCGGTTTATGGTGCGTTCTCTCAGTTTGCAAATCCAACCGTACGTAACTACGAACGCCGCAGCGAACCACATACCGGTGGAAGAACAAGCTTTGCGTACACGCCAACAATTGGTATTGGTGAATTGAAATTTGTTGCCGGTGCAGAGTTGCAACGTGGCTGGTACAACATTCGTGTATATAAAAATGTAAATGGCAAAAGTGATAGCCTGCAAACAGAAGATGAAGTGAACCCGTTTTTGTGGAGTGTGCTTGCACAGGCCGATTGGAAATTACCCAACGACTGGATCATTACTGCCGGCGCCAGCAGTAACCAGAACAGAATCGAAATTACACGACTCAATAAATTTCCATTAAGTCCGCAACGCAGAACGTATGCGAATGAACTGGCACCACGTTTTTCTTTGTTGAAAAAATTCCGCAACAGTTTGTCGGTTTATGCATCGGTGGCGAAAGGTTTTTCTGCACCTACCTCTGCGGAAGTGTTACCAAGCACAGGTGTTATCTCAACTGACTTAAATGCAGAAGAGGGCTGGAACTATGAAGCAGGTGTACGTTACAGCTATCAACAAAAACTGTTTGTGGATGTGAATGCTTTTTACTTCAAACTTAACAACACCATTGTGCAGCGCAGAGATGCAGGTGGTGCCGATTATTTTGTAAATGCCGGCAACACCAAACAACAGGGCATTGAAGCCAATGCACGTTATATTGTATTGGATGATGCAAAGCAGTTTGTATCGAACCTTTCTGCATGGGCGAGTTATACACTGAATGATTTTACGTACACATCCTTCAAGCAGTTAACAACAGATTTCAGTGGCAAACATTTACCCAGTGTGCCCGATAATATTTTTGCAGCAGGTGTTGATGTTGTTTTGAAACCTGGTATTTATGCCAACCTTACCTATACCTACAACAGCAAAACACCGTTGAATGATGCCAATACATTCTACGGCAACGATTTTCATTTACTGTCTGCACGTGTTGGTTTTAAACAAGTGTATGCAAAAGGTTACCGTTTCGATTTTTTTGTTAGCGGCGACAACCTGTTTAACGAAGTGTACAGTTTGGGTAATGATATTAATGCTGCAGCCAATCGTTTTTACAATGTAGCACCAGGAAGGAATTATGCTGTTGGTGTGGCGATGTTTTTGGGCTGTAAGAAGTAATAGAGTCCATTTGATCTGAATAAAAAACCTGTTTAAAACTTCGACTATGGTAAAAACCGTTTTCTTAAAAAACTATAGACCCTACTTTTTTCTATTATTGTTTACTGCCTGTGTGCTAACCTTGATAAGTTACTCACTTGTTGCGGCAGATCTGTATGTCCATCTGCCATTAGAAGATGCACGGCTTTATAAAAATATTTTCTTCATCATCATTGTAGCAGCATCTTTTGTTTACGGGTACTATTTAAAAAAGCAACGTGAAAAATTACAGGCGATTGAGGATTATGATTTAAAAATTGCAACTCATATTATCTTGTATCGAAAACGGATTTTATGGGGCTTTCTTAATTGTTTGCTTGCATGCATTCTGTTTGTAATAATCGGCTACAAAACTTTCTTCTATTTTGCCCTGATTGATGTTGTCATGATGTTGATGCAGTTCCCAAATAAAGCTGTCTTTAATAAGGAGCTAAACGATGATGAAATTGAGTATTTATAATACCAATCAGATTTCTCCTTTGTCGAAAAGACAACTCTGCTGATCGTAGTGTTTACCTCAAAACTCAACTACCGCAATCAACGCATCGTTACTCAGTGCTTCCATTTCAATTGTATCAACCTCTCTTTAGCGCAAGCGTCTCGCTTGTGCTTGCGCAATCATTAAAACTAATAGTTGAAAAATGTCTGACGCCTGCGACGTTCTGACAAATAAAAAGCCGGAACAAAATTGTTCCGGCCTGCATTTTTAAAACTCAGGGTTACGATTTACTTACTTTCCGAACGGTAGTGGTGGCACCACCATTCAAAGTAAGATCAACGGGCTTGTTGGTTTTCCATGCACCCCTCGTAAAATCGGGAATGTCAACTGTTCTTGATTTGTTATCTACCGATCTTCCGCTTAACGGAATAACCGCACTCCACGCAGCTGCATCGTACACATCCTGGTCGAGTGGTAAACCGTTACGCAAACAATCGATCAAGCGCCAATCCATAATAAAATCCATGCCTCCATGACCGCCTACTTCCTTCGCTATTTCGCCGATATGCTTTACAATCGGTGGCGTATATTTTTTGTATAATTCGTCGAGTTCTTCTTTTTTGATCCAGCTGTGTCCAAATGCAATTTTCTCAGGACCGGGATATTTCTGTGCAATACCTTTTGTACCGCTGAGTGTATGCAAACGGGAATAAGGACGTACAGTAGATACATCGTGCTGCAGCATGATCGTCTTTCCTTTGTTGGTGCGGATGATGCTGGTGTTCATATTACCACGATATGGTTTATCAACATATTCATTAAAGAAGCTGTCTTTCGCCGACATTTCTTTTGCAATTGCATTCAATGTAAAATCGTTGCTGCTCATACTTACCAGGTGATCCAGTTTATCGCCACGGTTAATATCCATACACTGAGCAATAGGACCAAGACCATGCGTAGGATAAAGGTTACCGTGTAACGCATAGTTTTGTTTCAAACGCCACATATCGGTGTAAGCATTTTTATTGAACAGGTAGCTTCTGCTTAAATCATGAATGTATGCGCCTTCGCCATGAACAATATCGCCAAACAAACCATTGCGTGCCATGTTGAGTGTAAGCAACTCAAAGAAATCGTAACAACAGTTTTCCAGCATCATCATGTGCTTGCGGGTGTTTTCCGATGTTTCTACCAGCTCCCACAAACCATCCACACTTAACGCTGCATTTACTTCACTTGCTGCATGCTTTCCGTTTTTCATTGCAAGCAACGAAATGGGTGCATGCAAATGCCAGGGTGTTGCATTATAAACAAGATCAACATCATTGCTTTCGCACAATGCTTTCCATCCTTCTTCGCCGCTGTATTCTTTTGCTTTGGGAAGTCCTTTTTTCTCTAATGTTTTTTGTGCTTTTGCTACACGGTCGGCAGATTTATCGCAGAGTGCTGTTATTTCTACACCTTCAATATAACTAAGACGGTCTACCGCACCGCTTCCACGCATACCCACACCAATAATACCAACCCGTACAACAGGAAGTTTGGGGGCAGCATAGCCACACATATTAAAACGTTGTTTACCCGATTCGGAACGATTGGAACGTTCGATCTCATCATCTGTAGTTGCAAGATTACCTGCAAATGCAGGCAAACCTGTAGCAAGCATACCACCACCAATAGAAATGCTGCGTAAAAATTTCCGACGATCTGTTGCCATAATCAGCTGTTGTTTTTTGTAGCTGCAAGTTCTCATTTAGATTAATGAGAAACGCTAAAAAAACAAAATGGCGCAAACGGTTGAACAGCGGTTTCTGCTAAGAAACGGACAGACCGGAGCTGTTTTGGGGAGTAGTTATGTTGAGTTGTTACACATCTCTGCAATCGCTTAATTGCAGGTGTACAGTTAAAAATGCCTGACACCTGCGACGTCCAGACAGGGTTACCAGATATCGCCCTGGTATACTTCCACTTCTTCTTTCCAGGTAGCGTACGAATTTTTTGTTTCGTACAAACGCAGTTCCACCAGCTTCATATCATCGGGCAGTTCGTCCTGGATGGCCCATTTAATAAAGAGTAATAAATTTTCGGCTGTAGGTTCTGCATCCCACGCCACAAGATTTTCCTGGTCCATCACTTCGGGATGTTGTGCAATATAATTATGCGAAAGCACCAGTTTATGATCGAAGAGATCAACCACTGCTTTTTGTACAATCTGTTTCAGGTCTTTAAAGTCGAGGAGAAAACCGGGAGCAGGCAAGAACATGTTTTCGTTTACCAGCGAACCAACAGTTACATGCAGCTCGTACGAATGGCCGTGAATGTTTCTGCACATACCGTTGTAACCATCAATGGCGTGTGCTGTTTCAAAATCGAAGATTTTTGTGAGTAATAACATAGTTGCCGTTTTTAAAACGGAACAAAATTATTTGCGGCTGCTTTCTTTCCTGAATTTAGGGGACTGATGTTGGTCAGGTTTTGGCTAGAGAGTGATCATTTGAAAACAGTTACGAGTTATGGGTTACGGTAGACCCACCCCTTTCTATTTTGCTGTAAGCTTAAGACTCCGCTGCCCCTCCCAAGAGGGGATGAACATGCTGATTGTGTTAGAGGAAATCTATGTTCCTGCAAAATGGCAGCTCAACCAAAAACAATAAACTATAAACTATAACCCTCAGAACTCAACTACGGCAATCAATGCATCATTACTCAATGCTTCCATTTCCAATACATCAATGTTCTCCAATGCCAATCCATCTCTCGCATGCAGCAACCGGCCTTCCACTTCAAAAGCACCTGTCAATACAAATACAAAAACACGGTTGCTTTCTTTCGATACAGTGTATGCTGTTTCACCTCGTCCTTCAAATTTTCCTACATGCAGCTGAACAGGTAATTCATAACGGCCGGTGAGGGCACGCACCAGGCCGTTGGGTCTTTCATTAACATCGTATGTATAAATAAACCCCGAAGGCAACTGGTATTCTTCTTTTGTTTTAAACGCCATCACAGCAATATTTACCAACGCATCTTCAAAAATATTTGTGAGTGTAAACGATGTTGCTGCAGTTTTTTCCAGCATTAGTGTTTGTCCTGCTATCACTAACTTTTCTTTGTTCGTTCCGTTTTTATATTCTACCGCTCCCACTACCGGCAGCACAACAACAAACGAATTGGCTTCCACTTCAACCGAAACCGAACATGCACCATCAATTGTATAATCGTTGAGTAAATACAGTTGACCAAATGCTGTTCTGTTTTCATTTTGCTCATCACCATAATTAAACACAGAAGAGTTGCGAAACATTGCTGTTTCGTTTACAGCATGCGCATCGCTTAAAAATATTTTTGCTGTTGACTGTACAATCATACGGTTACTGTTTTGTATGAATAAATATCAAGTGCCGGTTGCAGTTGTAATAAATGCGTTAATGCGCCATCTGTTGTTTGCGGCTCAGTTGCATTCGAAATCAAAATACTGTCGCCGATTGTTTCGTGCCACAGAACAGGATCGCTGAAGAAGGTGAGCTGTATATTGTGTTTGCTTTTATCGTTAAAATCGCTGTCAATAATTTCAAACTTAAAATCATTAAAAGGCAGCAACGGTACACCCCGTTTGCTTTGTACATCGGGTATAATACCGTTTAACTGCCTGAGATATCCAACCACGGATGAACTTACCAGAAAATGTAACTTTTCTGCTGACGGCACCTGCTGTACGAGCTGCCTGAATGTTGTATGCTGTTGCTGGTTATAAAACTGTGCCTGCATCATTAACTCCTGCCAGCTGCTGTTAAACACAAGCTGATCCCACAGCGCTGTATTACTGCTGTTGATCTGTTTTGTATAACTGATGCGAATTAATTTCTGCTGCATAATAGTAAAAGAAAATAAGACGCCGGTTTTGCTGCCGTGCTCCGCCGACGCCTTGCGTACACATGAAAAGAGAACAAGTATGAGAAAAAGGATACGATTTATTTTTCCGTTATTTCGTTCTATTTACTTTCTTGATCAATCCGTGTTGTTAAACCCAGATTGCTTCGTTCCTCGCAATGACGGTAACCGTTGTGCTGCCGTCTTCGTTACGAATTTTTCAATCGAAGCGTCATTGCGAGCCTTGCTGTTTGGCGAAGCAATCTCAATTAAATTTTGACTCTTAGAAAAGATTGCTTCGTACCTCAGACGCTTCGGCCGGAGTTGTAAACTCGCAATGACGATCATGATTTAACCCGCCACATAAATATTATTCGTTAACACATAACCTGCCGATACACTTCCGGTAATTGAAGCAAGCTGTTTGCCTGCTGTATCATCACTGAAAATATTATCGTTGGCATTGTAGGTATAACCGGTCATGCCTTTTGTATAACCGTATGTTGTTGCAGCATTCACCGTTGCTACTGCACTTCCGCTTCCTTCGGGGAAAGCGATCTGTGTAATTAATAACGATGTGCCATTTGCCTTATACACATGCACATGAATATGCGTTGCACGGCCAGAGTACCAACCTGGGAAAATCGATGTAAACTGTACCAATCCGTTTGCATCGGTTGTTTGTCTTCCACGTAAAAAGTGAACTGCCGTATAGTTTACCGATTGCATGCTTGTGCCGCCGTACTCCGAATAATAACCATCTTTATCGCAATGCCAGATATCAACAATAGCGCCCTGCAATGCGGCACAACTTGCGTTTGTGTTAAGAATATTTATTTTAACCGTAAGTGCAACACCCGTTCTGTCGTCACGGATATCGGTACGCACCAACGACGATGGCGTGATGGTTGGAAAAGGGCCTGCTGTTTCTGTGGGCGAAACGGTGCAGGTGCCGCTGCCCGAGCCTGAACCTGAAGAAGAGCTGCTGCCTGTTGTGCTTGTTTTTTTGCAGGCGGCTAAAATAACAGGGGCCGATGCAGCACCGATGAACATATTTTTTAAAAAGTGTTTGCGTTCCATAATAATGCGTTTTTTGGTGATTGAAAATCGTTGTTCACTTTTTCTGATGTAAAACTATTTCTGTGGTTTAATGCTTTTTTTTATCTGCCGACCAGCAGGTATAAAGCATCGGTGAACCGGCTGCTTTATCGTACCGGCGGGCATTTCCAGCTATTGCTTTTACCGAATTTGAAAGTGGCGCCAATGGAAATATTGTAGTATTTATCTTTCCGCTGCGGATTTGCGGCACGGCTAAACCCATCAATATAATCGCTGAAGCTGTAACGGTAAGTTGTTTCCAGATGCAGAAACCATTGATCGGTGAGCCCGTATTGTATACCTCCACCAACAGGAATAACGGGCAGTAAGCGGGGTGTTCTTCGTGCAAGATCAGTTGCAAGACCTGCAATAACATCCGGCTCCTCTGCAAAATAATCGGCATTAAAATTTGAGGCGTCTCTTCTCACCCGTAACAAACTGAAGCCGGCGCCAGCAAACAGGTAAGGCGATAATGTGCCCTTGCCTTCTTTCAAATAATTATCTGCAAATGGTTTCCAAACTGCAACTGCTGAAAACTCAAGCACCGGTGTGCGGAAATTAAAATTGCGTTGCTGCCTGTATGCGGGTGTATTGTATTTGGCATCATTGCCTCTTAAACCTGCAAAAGAAAGATTCGCTCTTATACCCCACGATGAATTGAGATAACGAGTGCCATACAAACCTAATCCTGGCCGCATGGTTTTAAACGATCCGAAACGGCTTGGTGTAAGATCGCCCTGGTAAATGTATGTGCCGATGTTGGCCCCTGCTTCGTACTTCGATGTGCGTAACTGTGCGTTGGTTTCGGTTGTAACGAATACCATCAACACGAAAGACAATGGTTGGAATGTTGCTTTCATTCGATGAATGTTTAATCTTGAAAAATGAAAGCAGAATAGTTTGGTAAGGATGCGAATGAGGTGGTTATACGGTGTGTTGCTGTAAACGTTGAAAATAAGTTTTCATTATACAGGCTTTGTTAAAGCATTGGAAAAAGAAAAGTATAACCGTGTGGATGTTTTAGAATTGGGTCATCTGCAGAAAAATTATGTATTGAAACTACAGCAACAACTAAACCAGCAAAAAGAAGAATCGGCGAACAGGCTCTTTGTACCGATGAGTTAGGCCTGCTTCCATTCTTTAATTACATCGGTGTACGAATCGCTAACGGGTAGTTCAATACCCGATTCGAGTTTGAGCTTTCGGTTTACTGCCGATTTTATTTTACTGCTGTTTACGATATAACCACGGTGGATACGTTTAAACGAAACAGGAAGTTTTTCCAGCACAGCTTTCAGCGTCATCAACGTCATTACAGGTTTGCTGTTGTTGCTATGTATGCGGATATAATCGTCGAGGCTTTCAATGTATTCAATGGTACTGCAGTTGATCTTCACCAATTGGTATTCCGAAAAAACCATCAGCACTTCGTCGGCCATTTCGGTTGGTTTGTTTTTGTATTGATGATAATCGTTTGCCTTTTGTACTGCTTTCGAAAAGCGCTCGAAGCTGATGGGCTTTAGTAAATAATCAACCGCATCAAGCTCAAACCCGTCAATGGCAAATTTTTTATACGCAGTGGTGAAAATGATCATGGGCGGATTGCTGAGCGAACGCACCAGGTCGAGCCCCGTTATATCAGGCATATTAATATCAACAAACAACAGATCGACGGTTGTTTGTTTAAGATATTCCGATGCAGAAACCGCATCGGTAAAGGTTTGCAGCAACTGCAGCTGCGGATGATCGCCAATATACTTCTGCATTAACTGCAAAGCCGGCAACTCATCATCAATAGCTACACATTTTAACGGCATAGATGCGGTTTAATTTAGATCAGAATTGTAAAGTTAGTTTAACGGTATAAAACCCGCTGTTAGTGTCGATACTGATATCGTGTTTTGCCGGGTAAATGTGTTGCAAACGTTTCAATGCGTTTTGCTGCCCAATACCTGTACGTTCCAGCTGTGTTTTCTTTTCGTACAGTTTATTCATTGTTTCAAACTGCAGTTCTTTATCGCCTGCATCAATACGTATTACAATTGGCGATGGTTCGTGATTGCTTACCCCATATTTAAATGCATTCTCCACAAACGTCATCAATAATAACGGCGGAATTTTTTTCCATTGCAGCTGCCCGTTTGCAGTAAACATTACCTGTGCATTTTTTCCAAGCCTCAACTGTTGCAGATCAATATAATCACGAATACAATCTACTTCCTGCTGCAAGTCTACTTTATCTTCTCTTGCATCATCGGTTATATACCGCATAATGTTCGAAAGCTTCATAATACTGTCGGCCGTATGTTCGCTTTTGCTTACTGCCAGCGAATAAATATTGTTGAGTGTGTTAAACAAAAAATGCGGATTCACCTGCGCTTTTAAAAACGACAGTTCTGCATTTGCTTTTTCTGCTTCGGCCAGTAGTGCCCGCTGTTCGGTTAATCGCCACTGCCGGAAAACAAACATGGCCGAGGAAAGCAACCACAGCAGCATAAAGAGAATGATGCTCATAATATCGAAATGCGACTCCCGTTTCATCGGTTCGGGCATCTGTGGCGGCTCAGTAAAAAAATCCTGCTCCATCATTCCCTGTGGCGGACCTGCATGTGTTTCTCTTGCAGCGCTCATCACCGCATCAAACGGTTTTAACCAAAACACCAGTAAAAAAAGGAGTGCAAAAACAACTGCATACAAAATGTATCGTTTCCGCTCGAACAGATAAGGAATAAATACAAACCTGTTGCTATAAAAAATGGAAGGGAAAATGATGCAGAAAAAAAGAACCGGTAACGTAAACAGGTTAATGGACGAAGCCGTACCATCGGGGTTGCCATTGGTAATAAAGAAAAAGATGATGCTGTAAAAAAGAATCCACCCGGTGGCATGCACTGCTGCTGTAACGGCTGTAGAACGGTTCATGTGCAAATGAAGTTCGTTAAAAAAAGGGAATGTACAGAGTATCGGTGAGCAGGTAAAATGACCAGATGAATGGCCTGCGAAATCAACAGGTCTGTGCAAAATCTTTTTTCTGTTTCCAGCCCCGCAACCCTACTTTTGCTGCCGTAGCGGTTTCCGGCGTCATAGCCGGGATTAAAAGGGAAGTCCGGTGCAAATCCGGCGCTATCCCCGTAGCTGTAAGTTCTAATGATGAGTAATCAGTAATGAATGATGAGTAAAGCGGTTCCGCACTCATTATTCTTCATTCATCACTCATCCTGTTGATTTCTACAGACCACTGTTCATGCAAGCTGTTTGGCGCATGAATGGGAAGGTGCTCAACAGCGAACAAGCCAGAAGACCTGCCGATACTATTTCATTAATCATTTGCTTTCGGGTGAAAGGCAGGAGATGTAACGGCACATCGCTTTTATATTTTCTAATTCTTTTTCTGAAAGCAGTCACAACAAAACCCTTTTTTCAAAAAGATGAAAAAGAATTTTCTTGTAGTGGCTGCCGGATTATTTTTCAGCAGTCAGCTAAATGCCCAGGACACAACTGCAAAATCGTTAGGCGAAGTATTTGTAACCGCCAATCGTATTGCACAAAAACAACGTGCCACAGGTAAAGTGATAGCCATTATCGATCAGGCAACCATTCAACGTAATGCAGGCCGTACCGTTTCTGAAATTATCAACCAACAGGCCAGTGTATTCATCAATGGTGCAAACAACACACTTGGTACCAACCAGGATATTTATTTCCGTGGTGCAACAAGTGGAAATGTGTTGATTCTGATCGATGGTGTTCCTGTAGGTGATGCATCGCAATCGAACAATGCATTTGACCTGAACCATATCAGCACAGGTATGGTAGAACGTATCGAAATTTTAAAAGGCGCACAAAGTACTTTATGGGGAAGCGATGCTGTTGCAGGTGTTATTAATATCATTACCAAAAAAGGCGGCAGCAAAAAAGCTGAAGTAAATGGTTTGCTGAGTTATGGAAGCTACAACACACTCCGTGCAAATGCCGGTGTTGGTGGAAAGCTGAATGCATTTTCTTACAACCTCAATTACAATTTTACAGACAGTAAAGGATTCTCTGCTGCACAGGATACAACCGGTACAAAGAATTTTGATAAAGACGGATTTAAGCAAAACAACTTCGTAGCCAACCTTCGGTACGATTTCAATAAACATTTTGCAGTAAAAGGATTCAGCAATTTTGGTCAATATAAAAATGGTATTGATGCAGGTGCTTATGCTGATGATGCAGATAATAACGTAACACAAAAGAACAGGAACAACGGACTTTCATTTCTGTACCAAGGCAATAAACTGAATCTTACTTTATCACAAAATTTACTTAACAATACAAGATTGTATGTAGATGACAGCGCAAGTGTTGGTGGCTTTGCTAAATATTCAAAAGGTTCATACGAAGGTAACAGCAGTATTACAGAGTTATTCGGCAGTTATCGCTTTATCGATCAGTTGTCGTTAGTAGCAGGTTTACAAAACATTGCACAAAACACAACGCAATCGTACAAAAGCATCAGTGTCTTTGGCCCTTATGAAACAGCTTTAGGCGATTCAGCAAAAGCAAATAACTTTTCGTTTTATGCCTCGTTACTGGCAACTGAACTTGCCGGGTTTAATATGGAAGCCGGTTTTCGTGTAAACAGCCACAGCATTTATGGAACAAATGCAACGTACACATTCAATCCATCTTATAACATTGATAATAAAACAAGAGTGTTTGTAAACATTTCTTCGGGTTATAAAATTCCTTCACTTTACCAACTGTATAGTGAGTATGGAAACAAGGAACTGAAACCTGAAGCAACACAGAACTACGAAGTGGGTGTGCAATCGTTTAGTGCAGACAGGAAAAACGCAATCCGTTTTGTTGCATTCAAACGAGACATTAAAAACCTCATCATTTTCTATACCAGTCCTTCATGGGAAAGTTACTATATCAACCGTGATGAACAACACGATTATGGTTTTGAAGTGGAAAGTAGTATTGGTCTCGGTAAGATCGGCACATGGACAAACAACTTCACTTATATTGATGGCGAAGGAAAAAACAATAATGTAAAAGTGAAGAACCTGTATCGTCGTCCTAATTTCAGTTTTAACAGTGTACTTACACTTGAACCTGTAAAAGGATTAACCTTAATGCCTTCGTTCCGTTTCATCAGCTCAAGATTAAAAGGTGCTTATGATCCGGGACCTGCGCAAATGCCGTCTTATTACACGATCGATTTTTACACCGGTTATCAGGCAACAAAAAACCTGCGTTTATTTGTTGATCTTCGTAATATCACAGATCAGGTGTATTATGATGTTCCCGGCTATAACAGTCGCAAGTTTAATGTAACAGGAGGCGTAAGCTTTCAATTTTAATAACCAATGATGAGTAATGAGTGATCAGTTGAACCCACTCATTACTCATCATTCATTACTCATTATCATATGTCAACACAAAAAATCAATCCCCGTTTTGCAATCCTGGCAATCATTATGATTGCTGTTGCGGCTTTACGTATTCCCAATGCAGCCCAACTCGGACCGTTGAGCAACTTTACACCTATTGGTGCAATGGGCTTGTTTGGCGGTGCTTATTTCAGCAAACACTGGAAAGCATTTGGTTTCCCCTTGCTTACTTTATTGCTTAGTGATCTCATCATTAACATATTTGTTTATGATGGACAGTATGGAATTATGTATGGCAGCTGGTATTGGGTATATGGTGGTTTTGTGTTGATCGTTTTATTGGCAAGACTGTTCCTGAAAAAAGTAAGTGTACAGAATGTTGTGCTTACGGGTATTGCAGGAACATTGGTTTACTGGTTGGTTGTTGATTTTGGTGTTTTCCTGTTTGGCTGCACCGATATTACTACGGGCCAAACAATGGATCACAGTTTTGCAAGTCTTATTAAATGCTATGCACAAGGTGCGCCTTACATGAAAAACTTTCTGATCGGCACATTAGTGTACAGTGGTATCATGTTTGGTGCATTTGAATGGATGAAAGCAAACAAGCCATCGTTGCAAACAGCTTAATTGTATTCACACTCATTACTGATCATTCATCACTCATCATGAAAGCTTGTTCCTTTTTACCGGCCGCTACGCAAATGATCTACGACATGGGTTTGCAACACTTACTGCATGGCGTAACGTTTGAATGTCCTCACACTGCATTAGAAGAAAAACAAAAAGTAGTGCGTTGTGTCATGGAAGGAAAAAATTACAGCAGCGATGAGATCGATAAAATATTTTCGGCCAGCAAAGCAGAAGGCAGAAGCCTGTATTATGTTGATGAAGAAATACTTCAAACCATACAACCCGATGTGATCTTTACACAGGATGTATGTGAAGTATGCCAGATCGATACTGCCTGTACTGCTGCAGCGGTTGCCAATCTTGAAAAACAACCAAAGCTGGTTACACTTACACCGCAAACACTTGATGATGTGTATTACACAGCTGTAACCATTGCAACAGCTCTCGGTCATGAATCAGCAGCCTATCATTATCTCTCCGGTTTACAGAAACGTACTTTACATATTCTTGATAAACTTCGTCGCCATCACATGCCCTTAAAACGTGTGCTGCTGATGGAATGGATACAACCTATTTACAATTGCGGTCACTGGATCCCTTTTCAGGTTGCACAGGCCGGTGGTATTGATATGCTCAGCAATCCCGGTGGCGATAGCATAGTTACACAGTGGGACAAAATTGTGAAATACAATCCTGAAGTATTAGTAATTGCTCCATGTGGTTTTACTGTTGAACGTACAAAAGAAGAATTGCACCTGCTTACATCAAAAAAAGAATGGCAGCAACTGGAAGCCGTAAAAACAAATGCGGTGTACATCTGCGATTATGATCTGTTTACACAACCATCAGCATCTACATTGGTTGATGGTATTGAATTATTAGCTGCATTGTTTCATCCTTCCTTATTCCGAGTACCAAAACACTTGCAAACAAAATACTTTCACTTTTCAACCACGCAGGAACATGTGCAAGCATGAACAAAAAAACTGTCCACGTTGTAATACGCCTTTCGAATGCAGAGTAGGCGATATTACGAACTGCCAATGCTACGGTATTGAATTGAGTGTGGATGAAGAAGCATTTATTACCAAACAATTTTCCGATTGTTTATGCCGCAATTGTCTGCAGCAATTAAAAAGCAGGTACACTTTATTTACAGAACAGAAAGATCTATACAGTAACCGTTGAAATGACAAGAGTAAAAACATGCAGCAAATGTGGCGTTGAGTTTGGTTGTGGTTCCGATGGATCCGAAGGAGGTTGCTGGTGCAATACTTATCCGCCATTGTTTACTCCCGATCCGGTGATCAATTGCATGTGTCCGCAATGTCTTCACCAGGCAACAAAAGAAAAGATCGATGCGTATGTTGCAGACATGACGGTTGAAAAAGCATTGAACGACAATAAAGCCAAAGATCTTCCACGCAATGGCAAGCAGATGGTGGAAGGAATCGATTATTATATGGAGAACGGTTATTTTGTATTTACAACCTGGCATCATTTACGTAGAGGTTACTGTTGCAAAAGCGGATGCAGGCATTGTCCCTACGGTTTCAAAAAACAAACAGCATGATCATTTTTATTACAGGTGGTGCACGCAGTGGTAAAAGCAGGTATGCGCAGGAACGTGTATTGGCACTCAGCAATAATCCTGTGTATGTCGCAACGGCCAAAGTGTGGGACGACGATTTTGAACAACGTGTAAAGCGTCATCAAAACGATCGTGATGAACGCTGGACCAACTTTGAAGAACAACGCAACGTAAGTGCATTGCCCATCGATAACCGTGTGGCTATGATCGACTGTGTTACCTTATGGCTCACTAATTTTTTTGTGGATACAAAGAGTGATATTCATGCATCGCTTGAACTGTTGAAGAAAGAAATTGATGCATTGCATACAAAGTCCGGCACTTTTTTTATCATCAGCAATGAAATAGGAATGGGCGTGCATGCCGATACTGAGATCGGTCGCAAGTTCACCGATCTGCAGGGCTGGGCCAATCAATACATTGCAGCAAAAGCGGAGGAAGTAGTGTTGATGGTAAGCGGGATTCCAGTGAAAATTAAATGAGTGATGAGTAATGAGTGATCAGTGCGGACAACCAACTCATTATTCATCACTCATCACTCATTATTCATCATACATCATTCACAACTCATCATTCATTATCCATCACTCATAAAATGATCTCATCAATATTCTGTTGGAGCGGAGGAAAAGACAGTAGTTATGCGTTGCACAAAGTGTTGCAGGAAGGCGTGTACGATGTAAAATATTTGCTCAGCACTTTCAACGGCAATTACAAACGTTTATCGATGCATGGTGTGCGGGAAGAGCTGATTGAAGCACAGGCTGCATCCATTGGTATTCCGTTACTGAAAGCATACGTGTACGAAGCAAGCAATGCTGAATATGAACAACAGATGAAAACTATTTTGCTGCAGGCAAAAGCAGAAGGCATCAACCATGTGTTGTATGGCGATCTTTTTTTAGAAGACCTGCGTGCTTACCGTGAAAACAAAATGAAAGAACTCGATATGCATTGCGTATTTCCCATCTGGAAAACCGATACACAATGGATGATCAACGATTTTGTGACAAAAGGATTTGAATCTGTCTTGTGTTGCATCAACGATGGTTATTTAGATGAAAGCTGGGTTGGCAGAACCATCGATCAGCAATTCATCAACGAACTGCCATCAAACGTTGATCCGTGTGGTGAGAACGGTGAGTTTCATTCTTTTTGTTTCAGTGGCCCCGTCTTTAAACAACCAATACCTGTTGCAACCGGAGAAAAAACCTACAAAGCTTTAGAAATAAAAACCAGCGATCATCCTACTCCAATTGCAGATGTTGGAACGAAAGGTTTCTGGTTTTGCGATCTTGTTTTACAAAATCCATCATCATGACAATTGAACAACAACTGCAACATAAGATCAACAATAAAACAAAACCTGTTGGTGCATTGGGTATGCTGGAAGAGCTGGCATTAAAAATCGGCACAATACAACATAGTTTATCACCACGCATCAGCAAACCTCATATCGTTGTGTTTGCAGGTGATCACGGTATTGCAGCAAGTGGTAAAGTAAATCCATACCCGCAGGCTGTAACAGCACAAATGGTTTTGAATTTTGTAAACGGTGGTGCAGCTATTAATGTATTTACCAAACAACATAACATTGGTCTAACAGTTGTTGATGCAGGTGTGAATTTTGATTTTGATGTATCACTCCCAATCATTCATGCAAAGATCAATCATGGTACTACCGATTACAGTGAATACAATGCCATGAGTATTGATGAGGTAAATGCAGCGATTGAAAAAGGCAGAAGCATTGTGCAGACATTGTTTGATGAAGGATGCAATACCATCGGCTTTGGCGAAATGGGTATCGGTAATACTTCTTCTGCTTCACTCATCATGCATCATTTATTAAATCTTCCATTGAAAGATTGTGTGGGAAGAGGAACAGGTTCAACAGATGAACAACTGCAACGCAAGCTGGATACATTGGAAGATGTAAGCAAGTTGCATGAACTCAATCGTTATGATATTACGCCGCATCAATTGCTTTGCCGCATTGGCGGCTTTGAAATTGCTATGATGGCCGGCGCTTACCACAAAGCAGCAGAGTTAAACATGATCATTGTGGTTGATGGTTTTATTGCAACCGCAGCATTGCTTGTTGCCAAACAATACAACAAATCGATTGCTGATCATTGTGTGTTTGCACATTGCTCCGATGAAAACGGTCATCGTAAAATGTTAGAGCATCTCTATGCAAAACCTATACTGCAGTTAGGCATGCGACTGGGAGAAGGTACCGGTGCTGCATTGGCTATACCCATCTTGCAAAGTGCTGTTGCATTCTTAAATGAAATGGCGAGTTTTGAAAGTGCAGGGGTGAGTGGAAAAGAATAATTTACTTAGCCGGGAAGACGAGGAGACGGAAAGATGAATCTATATTTTTTCTTCCAGCCTTACCGTCTTCCCGGCGTTTAATACGAATAGCGGCACAATCATTTATCTTGCAGCAACATGAAAAAGCAGATCGAAATATTTTTCACCGCCTTAATGTTTTACACCAGGATTCCTTGCCCCGAATGGGTAACGCATGATCCGGAGTACCTCAACAAAGCAACACGTTTCTTTCCATTCATCGGTTGGATCGTTGGCGGCATTTGTGCGTTGCTGTACATGGGCACAGAGTTTTTTCTTGGTGCACCCATTGCCATTTTATTATCAATGATCGCAGGCGTATTAACAACAGGTGCTTTTCACGAAGATGGTTTTGCAGATGTATGTGATGCTTTCGGTGGTGGCTGGACAAAAGAGAAGATCCTCACCATTATGAAGGATAGTCGTGTGGGGGCTTACGGTGTTATTGGCATGATCCTGATTCTGTTGTTGAAGTACACTTCGTTGAGTTCAATTCCTTTCAGTTTAATGTGGATGGTATTATTGGCTGCACATAGTTTCTCCCGCTTGTGTGCAGTGCTTATTGTTGTCACAAGCAAATATGTTCGGGAGAATGATGATGCCAAAGCAAAACCATTGGCAAAATCAATCACCGCTTATGAAATTATTCCGGCTGTACTGTTTGGATTAGCGCCTTTATTGTTTTTTCAGCGCTTTGAAATTTTATATGCACTCATTCTTCCTTTACTTGCCACGTTTTTCTTAAGAAGATATTTTCATAAATGGATCGGTGGATATACAGGCGATTGTTTAGGTGCAACACAGCAGGTAACTGAAGTATTGTTTTACATTGGCCTGATAGCATACTGGAAAATTGAATACATACTTTTGTGAGAGTCTTTACCGCAGAGAATGAAGAAAAGGAGTTTGTTGAAGAGTTGTTTTCTCTGCGATCACCTCAGCGTTCTTTTTTCTTGGCGGTGATAAAAAATTAACATGAGTACAGAAATCTATTTAATACGACATACCACACCCGATGTAGAAAAAGGAACCTGTTACGGCCAGGCCGATCTGGATGTAACAGAAAGTTTTTTGAGCGAAGCTGCACGCATCAAAGAACATTTACCTGCACATATTCAAAACGTATATTCAAGTCCGTTACAGCGTTGCAGCAAACTGGCACAACATTTATTTCCATCACACAGCATTTCTTTTCATGATGAATTAAAGGAGATCAATTGTGGTGAATGGGAATTAAAGAAATGGGATGATCTGCCGAAAGAAGTCGTAATGCCCTGGATGAATGATTTTGTAAATGTGCGTATACCCGGCGGCGAAAGCTATCTCGATCTATTGGCCCGCACCACGGCAATCTTTGAAAAAATTGTTGCACAGAAAGAACATGCGGCCATTGTATCGCATGGCGGTGTATTGCGTAGCATTCTCTCCCACCTTACCAATACTGCTTTAATCGAATCGTTCAATGTATTTAAGCTGCAGTACGGCTGTGTTGTAAAACTATCTTTAAAAGATGATCAGTTTATACACGAAATTTTACACAATATTCAAAGCACATCGGAGCAGCATAAACCCAGTTTTAAATAGTTGACGATTGCTTAAACAAAGCGGCACAAAAGAAAAGTTATCTTTGTGCAAACAATCGTCATGAACTTCGACTTCAGCCTCAGCCAACTGCTTACAGTTTCGTTTACGTTATTTGCTGTAATTGATATCATCGGCTCTATCCCCTTGCTTATTGCCATGAAAGATAAGATGGGCGCTATCCGTGAATTCAAAGCCACGCTCATCTCCGGTGCGTTGATGATCCTGTTTTTATTTGTGGGCGAATCGTTCTTACAAATGCTCGGCGTTGATCGTCGTTCCTTTGCAGTGGCCGGTTCCATCGTGATCTTTGTACTGGGATTGGAAATGGTATTAGGTCATGAGTTTTTCAAAAGCGATAAAAATGCAAAAAGCGGAACAGTGGTTCCGATTGCCTTCCCGATCATTGCCGGGAGTGGAACGCTGACTACGATTATGTCGCTTGGTGCCAACTATTCCAACCTTGTTATTCTAATAGCCATCCTTTTCAACCTCGTGGTGGTGTTTATTGTATTAAAATCATTGCAATACATAGAAAAATTGCTTGGCCCTGCAGGTTTACTTGCTGTGCGGAAATTTTTTGGCGTAATATTGCTGGCTATTGCCGTAAAAATATTTGCAGGTAATGCAGGTGGATTGATCAAATAATTTGAGAATGCAATTTTCACAATTATCAAATTTTCAAATCGATCCATTTTCAAACTTTCCCGGCCTCGTAGTACAATGGATAGTATAAGAGTTTCCGAAGCTCCAGATACAGGTTCGATTCCTGTCGAGGCTACTACTAAAAATCCCTGCCGATTAAAAAATGGCAGGGATTTTTTATGTCAAATTTTTTCCTACTCTATCTCCAGATACTTTTTAATTCGTACACAAAAAGATTCAGCAGTTTAGCGGTACCGCCATTTGCAGAAATTGATAGCGTATTCTCATCAGCAGAAAGATTAATGTTAACAGGCATAAACGTTAATCCACTGTTGGCAAAAATTTCAAACCCAACTTTATCAACAAAAATGATCACATCAACTTTTCCATTTGTTAATGGAGCAGGTGCTTTCACACCATCTACTTCTAACTGCTGAGCAGTTGTATTGTATTTAATAGCGACACCACGTACGTTTAAGATTATTTCTTTTGCTGTTCCCGGTTCTAACGTAAAACGTATTTCAGCCAATTCAACTTTCAAACTGTTTAACGGGTTAACAGCATTCGGCTTTATCGTCAACTGTTTTTGCTGATATGTTTTTGTTCGCAGACTTTCCAACTCTTTCGCCGGCTTTCGTGATAGCCTGATACCTTCCGGGGTTTTTATAAGCGTATGCTCCATTGGTATGCTCATCGATTGATTGAAAGACATCTTACCATTGTTGGTGTTTGTACGCCACCAACCAATTTCGATACGACGGCCATCCGGCACATCGCTGAATGTTTGTGAAGCATAAAAATCTCTTCCATACTGTCCTTGTAAACGTTCCTGCGTTGGTACAAATGTTTTCCCATCAAATGTTCCGATTGCATATTGACTGTTAGCACCTGTGAGTACCCATTTCTTTTCGTTCGTTCCTTCAACTGTCAATTCATAAAACTCGGGGCATTCAAATAAATAACGATCATCTCCTTTGCCTCCGTTAAATGATGAAGTAGGTGTCCAGTTGATCAGATCAGGCGATGTAAGAAATTGCATGCTATGCTGTTCATCATTTCCTCTTTCCACCCAAAATACCATCACCCATTTTTTTGTTGGTTCATGCCAGATAACTTTCGGATCTCTGTTGTCTTTATTAATTCTTGGAACAACAGCTTTCTCATCCATCTTCTTGAATGTTCTGCCATCATTCGTCCAACTCAGGTATTGTCCCCATGCTTTTGCACCCGTATGAAACATCAGCATTGGCATGTTTCCGTTCGCAGCAAGTCCACTTGTGTTGTTACTATCCACTACTGCTCCCCCACTGTAAACCGGGCCAAACTGATCGGGATGAAGTGCTTCACCTAATTCTTTCCAATGCACAAGGTCTTTACTTACTGCATGCCCCCATGTCATATTCCCCCACTCGCAGCCATAAGGATTGTGCTGAAAGAAAAGATGATATTCTCCTTTGAAAAAAACCATTCCATTCGGATCATTCGTCCAGCCACGCTTTGGTGAAAAATGAAACTGTGCTCTTAACGATTCGTTGTATTCATTGGCGTTTGTATCAAGATCGCTCTGCTGAACAGGATCAAATACTTTTGAAGTTGTATTCACTTTATCTACTCTCAGCTCAATCGATTTCCCCTTCCATTCATCAATTTGCATATAGGCATACCAGTCTGCTTTGCCTTCTGCCAACTCCATATCCCAAAAACGTTTTTGCACGCCATCAACCCACAATTCAAAATTGCGTTTAGCTGTACCGTTCTTTACAGGCAATACCAAAAACTTTTTTTCAGCAGTAAAATACACACTGATGTTTTTGTATGTTTTATTTTCCTGTGCCACCAATAAAGATGTAAACATTATCAGGCAGAAAAAAGTGGCAGCGCTTTTTTTCAAGTGTTGTTTTCTTGCAAGCATGATCATTCGTTCTAATTTTTATACCTCCGGAGCAGCAAACATTCAGCCGAGTCGTTTCTTCGTACAATGTAATCATTCTATCTTTTTGCTTTTAGAAAAACCCTGCTTTTCGATTTGTTTGATACAAATTGCATGAAGATTGATATTGAAAGAGCAAGATTTTCCTGCAATTACTGCTTTCTTTGGTAAAACGATTGTGTACATGTCTGTAAATTCTACCGGCCTTTTCCGCATTACGGGTAAGCATGTTTTGAAACTTTGTTTACTTGTTCTCCTAACTACGATCAATGTTGATGTTACTGCACAAAAACCTGAAATGTATTTTGCAGATACCACAACTATTGGCGTGCCTTATGCAAAAGATCCCAAAGTTGTTTTCCATCAAAATCGTTACCTCATGTACTATTCTGTACCGGGTGTACGTTTTCAGAATTGGAGTATTGGTATCGCAGCAAGCACTGATCTGACACACTGGAAAAAAGTAGGCGAACTGAAACCTGCTGCAGATTATGAAAAGAATGGTTTGTGTGCTGCCGGTGCAATTATTAAAGATGGCAAAGTGCATCTGTTTTATCAAACCTATGGCAATGGAAAGAAAGATGCCATTTGTCATGCAGTATCGGATGATGGATTAGCATTCACCCGCAATACAACCAACCCCATCTTCAGTCCGAAAGGTGATTGGACCTGCGGCAGAGCCATTGATGCAGAAGTGGTACAATTCAACAACAAATATTTTCTCTATTTCGCTACACGTGATACTTCCTACAAAATTCAAATGCAGGGTGTAGCGTCAACACCATTGAATACTTCATTCAATCAAAATGAATGGACGCAATTAACCGACTATTCCATTTTAAAACCGGAACTACCATGGGAAAAGAATTGTATTGAAGCAGCAGCCTGTATAAAACGTGGAAAGTATCTCTATATGTTTTACGCAGGTGGTTACAACAACGAGCCACAGCAAATTGGTTTGGCAAGAAGTACAGATGGTGTTAAGTGGACAAGAGTTTTTACTGAACCCTTTTTGAAAAATGGCGAAAAAGGAAGCTGGAACGAAAGCGAATCGGGGCACCCGGATATTTTTACGGATACTAACGGAAGAACCTATTTATTTTACCAGGGAAATAACGATAAAGGAAGAACTTGGTTTATTTCGAAACGTGAAGTAGTTTGGAAGAAAGATAAACCTGTGTTGCTATAAAGAATTCTGCTATGATTCTATTCCTGTCAATCACTCAACAATTTTTTTATGCTCATTAACGAATTGCCTGCATTAGATACTGAAATAAACATCAGTGAAGAACAGATCGCCGATTTCCAAAGAAAAGGCCACACACTCACTCCTTCAATTGTAAGTAAAGATGAAATAGCTGTTTACCGCAACAGCATTAACAAAGCAGCTTACCAATACAATACAGAAAAACGTGCGTTGCAGGATAGAGATACGTATGGCAAAGCTTTTTTGCAGATCATGAATTTGTGGATGGTTGATGAAGAAGTAAAACAGTTTACACTTGCAAAACGTTTTGCAAAAATTGCTGCCGACTTGTTAGGTGTTGAGCATGTGCGTATTTACCACGACCAGGCTTTGTATAAAGAACCAGGCGGAGGTTATACTCCCTGGCACCAGGATCAATATTACTGGCCATTGGATACAACGCAAACAATTACCATGTGGATGCCGTTGATTGATATTAACGAAGAGATGGGTATGCTTACGTTTGCATCTGGTTCGCATAAAGCAGGTTTCGTTGAAAACATTGCGATCTCCGATCAATCAGAAAAAATACTTGAACAATACATCCACGATAAACAGTTTGCCATTGAACGGGCAACAGCAATGCAGGCAGGCGATGCTACCTGGCATTATGGATGGACTTTGCACTCAGCTCCCGGTAATACATCTACTAACACGAGAGAGGTAATGACCATTATTTATTTTGCTGATGGTGCTAAAATTATTCCTCCACAAAATGAACACCAGGAAGCCGACAGACAAAAATGGCTTTGTGGTTTAGAACCGAGAAGCCTCGCTGCATCTGAATTAAACCCGTTGATTTAATTAACTGTTAACACGAGCACATAGCTGTATTACTAATTTCAATTTAACAGCGTTAAAAAGAATGATGGTAAAGCAACAACTTTTCTTTATGAGAAAACAAATTCATATTCTTCTTTTAGCTTTATCTGTTTTATCAAGTGTAAACAGTCTTGCACAAAAAACCGATTCTGTTTTTCACAAAGCACCTGCTCCGCTTTTTCGTGATCCTATTTACGATGGTGCTGCCGATCCTGTTTTGGTTTGGAATAAGATTGAAAAAAACTGGTGGATGTTTTATTCTGCAAGAAGAGCAAATATGCCAACACAGGATGTTGCCGCTTATTATGGTACACGCATTGGTGTAGCTTCCTCTTCCAATCATGGGCAAACATGGTTGTTCAGAGGTTATCTTGATCTCGAGTTTGAAAAAGGAATGAATACATTCTGGGCTCCTGATATTATTTATCACAATAACGAGTACCACATGTTTGTGGTGTATATAAAAGGAGTACGCAATCATTGGGGCGGCCCTTCACAAATTGTACATTTTACCAGCAAAGATCTTTGGGATTGGAAATACGATCAGCCATTAAAACTTTCATCGGATAAAGTAATTGATGCAACGATCTATAAAAAACCGGATGGACGTTTCCGCATTTGGTATAAAGATGAAACAAGAGGTTCTGTTACGATGATGTCTGAATCGAGCGACTTAAAAAATTGGGAAACAGCACGAGAGCCAGCTATTGGTGGCAAAGCACATGAAGGACCAAAAGTTTTTCGCTATAAAGATTATTACTGGATGTTAACGGATGAGTGGCAGGGCATGCGTTTGTACCGTTCAACCGATCTGGAACATTGGGACAAACAAGGACTTCTTTTAGACAAGCCAAGTAAACGTGAAGATGATACACCAAGTGGTGCGCATGGTGATGTGGTTGTTGTGGGTGATAAAGCTTACATCTTTTACTTCACACATCCCGGCAGAAAAATTCATGGCGAAACAAAACCAGATCCTGATGGACAATGGTTTCATACCAACCATCGCACAAGCATACAGGTAGCCCCTTTAAAATTTGTAAATGGTACATTGGAAGCAACCCGTGATGAACCTTTTGATTTTCATTTACCCGATATGGATTGATAAACTGAACTATTACAGCATTAAAAAACAAAGGAGTTGCAGTACTGCAACTCCTTTTCATTAAACCTTATCATCATCAACCTATTTTAACCGATGTCATCGTTAACGATCCGCCAACGGCTTTATCATTAAAGAATGAAACATCTTCTTTACTGTTTTGTAAACCCAACGTATATAACAAAGGCAGGTAATGTTCAGGTGTTGGAATAGAAAGTTGTGCTTCTCTTCCCAGCAAAGAATAGTGAATGAGTTTATCGTGTGTTTTATTTGCGATCAGCTCTTTAAATGTATTATTCATCTGCAATGCCCAATCGTAACCATATTCCGGTGCATCCAATTTATCCCATGCCACCATTCGTAAATTATGAACCATGTTACCACTGCCAATGATCAACACGCCTTTCTTACGTAAACTGTACAACTCCTTTGCAAGATCATAATGGTATTGCGGCCCTTTTGTATAATCAATACTCAACTGCAAAACCGGAATGTTTGCTTTTGGATACATATGACGGATGATGGTCCATGCACCATGATCCAATCCCCAGTCGTGACTCAATCCAACATCTGCCGAATGGATCAACGACTTTGTTTCTTTTGCTAAATCAGGAGCGCCGGGCGCCGGATACTGAACATCAAACAACGCTTGTGGAAAACCGCCAAAGTCGTGAATGGTTTCAGGAAAATCCATTGCAGTAATATGCGTGCCTTTCGTAAACCAATGTGCCGATACCACCAACACCGCTTTGGGTGTTGGAATTTCAGTAGCCATCTTCGCCCATCTTCTGCTAAACTCATTGTTTTCAATTCCATTCATGGGCGAACCATGTCCAATGAACAGTACCGGCATCAATTGGTCTTCTTCCGTAAGATCATCTGTAAAGCGATTGAACGCTGCCAAGCCTGTCATACCTGCTGCTCCTGTTAAAATAGTTGTTATAAAATGTTTTCGTTGCATGGAACGATTGCTTACGTTGCTTTTTACGATTGCCTTACCTGTTTGTCCAAACCATTCCTGCCTGTTGCTTACGTTGTAAAAGATAATCGACAGAATATTTACCGCTGCCTGTAATAAAAAGTATTACATACAAAATGAGATAATGAATACCCGGTTCCTGTTTTGCAAACGGATCGGCCGAATGGATCAATAACACTGCCACCAGCATTGTAACGATCAATGGAATAACTGCAAGGCGTGTACCCAATCCTAACAGAATAAAAAACGAACAGATCACTTCTGCAAATACGGTGAGCATCAACGATACATCCGAACGCATACCAAACACTTCAGGAAACTGTATCGGGCTGCCCGAAAACAAATAAGCCAGTTTAGGTAATCCATGTGATAACATTAATGCTGCTGCTGTAATACGTACAAACAATGCTGCAATGTTTACTGCGTTTCCGCCGGCCTCAATACTTAATAACTTCTTCATACACTTAGTTCTTTAAATTAATTATTGTGCAAATTCGCCATCTGCTTTAATTACTACTTCATCGCTGAGCATTGGAGCAGGAAAACCACTACCCAATGCAAAGTCAGAACGCTTAATAACTCCAGATAACTGGAAACCTGCAGTTTGTTTTTTGCTCATTGGATTTTCAACAACACCTCTGTACACTAAGTCTAACACAACCGGTTTGCTGATGCCTTTTAATGTAAGGTTACCGCTGAGTTTGTATTTGTTCTTACCAACGTTTTTAATGCCGGTGCTCTTGAAAGTAAGTTCAGGATATTTTGTTGCGTCAAAAAAATCAGGGCTCTTTAAATGGTTGTCACGCATTTCAATTCTAGTATCGATCGATGCAACTTTTGCAGACAGCGTAAACTCTGCATCGCTGAAATCGGGCTTTGCTGATTTTACTTCCACATCAAAATCGTTGAAGGTTCCTGATACATCTGAAACACCTAAGTGTGTTACGGTGAATGCAAGCTGTGAGTGTGCTTTATCATTTTTCCATACTGCAACGGTTGTAAATGCAGTTGCTAAAAAAAATACCGAGAGAATAATTGCTACCTTTTTCATGTTTGTTGTTTGTTTATGTTTATTTGATTTTTGATTTAAGTCTTGAATATTGTGTTTTGGGTTTTCGTTTCTATTGATGCAGAATTTTCCAACCAGCCAGCCAGTTATATTTGTATTTCATGGTAAGTTGTATCAGCAACAACTGCATTGCTTCCAATGTGCGGCTTACAGAAAGTTTACCTGCAATAATGGGATTGAAGCCAGTTGTTTTTACAAGCTCAGCTGTTGTTTCCAAAGCAGATTCATTGTTGCCTGCTATAAATGCATCGGCCTGTTTACCATCGATCACTGTTTGTGCAAAATTTGCAGCGTAGGTTGTATTAAACGCTTTCACCACTTTCGAATGCGGTAATAATGCCTGCAGTTCTTCTGCAGCACTTGTTTCGGGATTGGTTACGAGCGCATCGTATGTTGCATTAAGCGGATTGGCAATACTGATCACAATTTTCTGACTTGCAACTTCACGTATCTTCTCTGCTACATCGGTTTGTGCTTCGTAAGGTGTGGCGAGTATAATAATATCTGCTTCCCAACTTCCATGCATCGCACAGGTCATTCCTTCAATATCTGCTAAAGGATATTCGTTCGTAATTACTGTTTTTAACGCCTCTAACTTTTCTTCTTCTTTGCTGATGAGCAGTAAACGATCGTTGCCTTTTGCAAGCGCCTTTGCAATTGCAGAGCCCATGTTACCGGAAGCTCCTAAAATTGCGATGGTTCTTTTTGTTTGCATATCAATCAATTTGATAATGCAAAACTACCATCTGTCCAGGCCCTGCTCCAATGACATGTGATAAGAAAAGGTATTGACATATGATAAGAGAAATCTTGACATATGTCAAGAAGAAATTAACGGGAAGCCATTTGCTTGCGTATGCGGCTGAGTGTTTCGGGAGTAATACCTAAGTACGATGCAATTAAATGTTGCGGCACACGGTTTACAATAGTAGCATATTGTTCAACCAGGTGAGAATATTTTTCTTCGGCTGTTAAACCAAGAGTGCCTTCAATTCTTTGCTGTAAGGCAACATATGCATTCTGGTATAAAATGCGGATATAAGTTTCGTACTGGCGTACGTTTTTTAACAGGTAATCGTGTTGTTCATGATCGAGCAGTAACAATTCACAATCTTCCAGCGCTTCAATGTTCAGTTTCGATTCTTCTCTTGTAAAAAAACTATACAGATCAGATATCCAGAAGCCTTCAAAAGCAAACTGCATTACACGTTGCCCGCCTTTTGCATCGGTAGTATAAGAATATAAGGCTCCTTTTTCAATAAAGGCCATACGGTTGCATACATCACCTTCCTGTAACAGAAATTGTTTGCGTCTTAGCCGCTTTGGAGTGAAATGCGTTTTACACAAATGCAGTTCCTCTTCGGTAGAAGGTACTTTATCCTGTATACTCTTAATAAGAAGTTCGAACATAAACAGCCTGTTGAGCCTTCAAATGTACAGCTTTGTTCATTGCTGATTAATGCAGATAAAAGAATGCCGGCATTCGATATCATTTATCGCACACTGTACAGCATAAGAAGATTGCACAGCAATTTTACTCATGATCACGCCCAACAATTTTCCCGTTGCGCCAGTTTGTATTTAATTCTTCAAACTCTTTCAGTTCTTCTGCAGTAAATTCTTTGTTACTGAGTTTTTTCAGATCGGGCTGCCCTGCATTGATCCATGCGGTGTACCAAAAACTGGCAACAGCAAAAATGCTTTGCCGCATACGGCGTTCTACCATGCCGTTTAGTTTTGTATTATAGGCAGTCGTAAACGAAGTAGAGTATGTGCGTATGGTAATACCGTTCCTGTTTTCAAATGAATACTTCTGATCGGCAGGAGTAGTTTGCGTTAACTCTTTTTCTAAACGCAACACAGTATCGGCCGCTGCAGCACTTTCCAATACTCTTGCCCACATAAATTGTCCCGGGTTTTTAATATGCTGTGCTTTGTCCATCCAGAAATCAAATTCCTTATCCGCTAACAATTCCGGTACACGACTTTCCCAAAACCCATGAATGCCATTTTGATTCGTGAACTGCCCATTGTGATTATGCGAAGCATGCAACGGCACATGCGCATCGGCAATGTAATGACCGATTTCTGCACTTAACTTTAAAATTTTTACCTGGTTCTTTTCTTTAAACGCATTGGTTAAACGTCCCAGCATTGTTTGCACCCACCAGGGAACAATACCATAAGCATTCACTGTATCAGCAGAAAATTTGGCAACAGCACTGTCGTAATTATGTGGCAGATCTTTGTACGGATATTCGCCGTAATGATCAATATCTATATAATGTCGTGGACCTTCTTCCGGTATTGCATAGCGTCGTTTATCCGGATCAACAGAATGTTCGGTTAAAAAATCGATATGCGTTTTATAAAACCCGATCATTTCGGGTGGCAACAGAAATACAGCGAGATAGTTGATTTTACGGTGCCCGAAAAAGCCCCAGCAAAAACATTGCTGCGAAATACATAAGAGAACAACTACAATCAACGCTTTCTTCATGCGGGTTATTTCTTAACAGCTTCGTCTTCCTTAATTATTTCCTCTTCAATTTCCTCATCCATTTTTGTAACACCACCGCTGATGGCAAACTTCATAGCTTCTGTTCCTGTTAAATGGCCTTCAAGCGATTTAATTCTGCTAGCTGGTATAAGGTATACATTACCTGCAATGGAATAACTCATGGGTACATATACCGCCACATAATCTTTAAGTCCAAATTCATCAGCTTCATCACGGGTTAAAAAACCAACACGCCAAACATCGTTATCGTCGATGTTGGCCAGCACCGGCCGGTTAAATTTCTTCTTCTCTCCGGCAAAGGCTTCAAAAAAATCTTTTACCGTGGTATAAATAAACTTGATGCCGGGCACTTTCTCCAGCCAATGATCGAATAAATTAAAGATGCGGCTCTGGATAAAGAAGGTACTGAGGTAACCAACCAGGCATATTGCACCGATGATGAGCAGGAAACCCAAACCAAAATTGCGCACAATTACTTTTCCATCTTCATCCGTAAAAGTAAAAATAGGTATCAGTTCGTCTATGCTCGTAACAATCCAGTAAATGGCATAAGCTGTAACAACAACCGGGGCTAACACCAGTAAGCCTTGCAGAAAATATTGAAACAGTCGCTTGTAATTAAAGGATTTAAACATGTTCATTGATTTATCGGTATCAAAAATACAGCTTTCGGCTGCGGTGCGCCTTGGTTAATTTTTTGTGACCAATGGTAAAAAAATCCGATGGAAACTTTGGCAACTATAAAAGTTTCCATAGTTTTGCCCCCGATTTTCGGTATGGAAACAAAAGAAAGAATACAGAAAAAAGCGCATGAACTGTTTCTGCGGTACGGCATCCGTTCGGTTTCGATGGATGATATTGCTGCACAATTGGGCATGAGCAAGAAAACCATTTACCAGTTTTTTTCGGAGAAAGACGAATTGGTAACGGCAGTAATGGACGACGAGGTAAGCTATACCCAGCATAAATGCGAATCGTGTAAAATCAATGCCCGCAATGCTGTTGAAGAAATTTTTCTTACGCTGGAACGTATGTACGAACAGTTTGCCAACCTGAACCCTGTGGTGTTGTACGATGCAGAAAAATTTCATCCAAAAGCATTTGAAAAATTCAGAAAGATGAAAGAAGTGTTTTTGTACGAAGTTGTTGCACACAACATCCGCAGAGGCATTGAAGAAGAATTGTACAGAGAAGATATATCGGTAGAAATTATGAGCCGTTACAGGGTTGAAACGATGATGATACCTTTTGCAATGGCTGCTACAACTCCGGGCAAATTCAATTTGATTGATTTAACCCGGGAAACAATGGAACATTTTCTGTTTGGCCTTTCAACATTAAAAGGTCATAAACTGATTATGAAATACCGGGAAGATTATAAAAAGAAACAACAAAGCAAACCTTAACATTCAACTAACCCACTGCTTATGCATTCTCGCTGTTGAGAAGCCGGGCAAACGGTTAGATGGCTATCACTAACTAAAGACAAGCGATGAAGAAAAAAACAACAAGGAACAAGTGGCTCGTGTTTGCACTGCTGCTGCTTGGTTTTACAACTACACAAGCGCAAACAGAATACAGGCTCACCGTAAAAGATGCAGTTGATCTTGCTCTTAAGAATGTAGCAGATCTTAAGAACCTTCGCATCGATTCAGCAAAACAGGAAGCACAAAACAAAGAAATTGTTGGCTCGGCATTACCACAGGTAAGTGGCAGTGCGCAGGTAGCACATTATCTTACGTTACCCAAAGTGTTATTTCCCAGTGCAGGCCGCACAGATATTTACACTGTACTTAACCAGGAAGGTGTTAAAGACGGAAGCGGTAATACCATCGCTGCAAAGCAGGAGTTCAGCGTACAGGAATTCAGCTTTGTGCAACCATGGAACGTAACAGCAGGCGTAAGCTTAAACCAGCTGTTGTTTCAGCCCGATGTATTTGTGGGCTTGATTGCCCGCAAAACTTCTATTGCGTATGCAACAGAAAACATCAAGATACAGGAAGATAAAACACGTGAACAGGTACAGAAAGCTTACTACCAGGTATTGATTGCCGAACAGCAACTGGAAGTACTGCAGGTAAGTTTGCAGCGTTTTCAAAAATTACTCAGCGATCAGGAACAACTCTTTAAAAACGGTTTTATTGAAAAGCTGGATATTGATAAAACAACAGTAAGCTTTAATAATACCAAATCAACCGAAACACAGTTGAAGAATATGATCGAGCTTGGCTATGCTGCATTAAAATTCAGCATGGGTTTAAGCCAGGGCGATAAAATCGTGTTGACGGAAAAACTTTCTACCCAAACAGTAAAAGAAAACATTCTCGATGATGGGTCGTTCAACTACAACAACCGTGGCGAAGTTCGTTTACTGAATACTGTACAGAAGCTGCAGGAGCTTGATGTAAAACGTCATCGTCTGGGTTATTTACCAACGTTGGCTTTCTTCTACCAGTTTCAGCAACAGGGAATGCTCAACAAAAACTTTTCTGCTTTTACGGGGCAAAACTGGTTTTGGTTTAATTCCAATCTTGTTGGTTTAAACCTAAGCGTTCCCATTTTCGATGGTATGCAACGCAAGTACAAAATTCAACAGGCGAAGTACACGCTGGATAAAACAACCAATACACTCGATAATGTAAAGAAGGCCATCGATCTGGAAAAAACTTCGGCACAGATCAACCTGCGTAATGCCATTTTAAATATGGATGCACAGCAAAAAAATCTTGAATTGGCAGAGCGTGTGTACAACACCACTAAGAAAAAATATGAGCAGGGTGTTGGCAGCAGTTTTGAAGTTTTGCAGGCCGATACAGAATTGCAACGTGCACAAGGCAACTACTTCGATGCCTTGTACAATGCAGTGGTGGCACGCATCAACTACTTTAAAGCCATCGGACAATTAAACTAATCATCAACCATTACTATAAACAAAAGATTATGAAACGGATTTTTCAATACACAATTATTGCAGGGTTTGCAGTGCTGCTGGTTTCTTGCGGAGCTGGTGCAAAAGAAAAGAAAGGTTCTTTAGGAGAGAAAAAAGTACAGTTGGAAAGCCTGAAAAAAGAACAGACAGCACTTGCTACAAAGATCAAAACACTGGAAGAAGAAATTGCGAAACTTGATACAGCTGCCGGTGCAAATGATAAGGCAAAACTGATTGCGGTGTTGCCGGTAACAACAGAAGACTTTTCGCACTACATCGATCTGCAGGGAAGAATTGATGCAGATAATATTTCTTACATCGCTCCTCCTAACGGACAAGGTGGTGTTGTAACAGACATTTATATTAAAGAAGGACAGTTTGTAAAGAAAGGTCAGTTGGTGTTGAAGATGGATGATAAAATTCTCCGCCAGCAAATAAAAGTGTACGAAACACAATTAGGACTTGCAAAAGAATTATACAACCGTACCAAAAACCTGTGGGATCAGAATATTGGTACAGAAGTGCAACTGCTGCAGGCAAAAGCACAGGTTGAAGGTTTGGAACGCCAGATTGCAACAGCCAATGAACAGATTAAACTGTTTACTGTTTACTCACCTGTTGCCGGTATTGCTGATATTGTAAATATTAAAGTAGGTGAATTATTCATTGGTGCAAATGCAGCAGGTTTCCAGATCAGGATCGTAAACAACAGCACATTGAAAGCGGTGGTTGAAGTTCCTGAAAACTACATGAGCCGTGTACGTATAGGCAGCCCCGTTATTGTAGCGGTACCTGATATGAATCAAACGTACAACTCAACCGTGAAGCTTTCTTCGCAGATCATTAATCCAAACTCACGCACATTCACTATTGAAGCTGCAATACCAGGTGGTACTGTTCGTCCAAACTCAGTAGCTGCTGTACGTATTAAAGATTACAGTGCACCAGGCGCTGTGGTGATTCCTGTTAATCTTGTACAAACAGATGACAAAGGAAAGTATGTATATATCGTGGAGAAAGACAGCAAGGGTCGCAGCGTAGCAATTAAGCGGCCGGTAGTTGTGGGTGAAGCGTATGGTGATAAGATCGAGATCAAATCAGGCTTACAGCCAGGCATGCAATTGATCTCTGAAGGTTATCAATCAATTTACGACAAACAGGTTGTAACTATTGGACAATAAACATGACAACGGCCTTTAGCAAATTAGTTGCGACCATACTAATGGAACAGGGCTGTTGTATAACCAAATGCTGACTATATAATCTTATTATATGCAATCAAACATAATAGAAGGGCTTAGTAAAAAGTTCAAGGAGTTTAAACCAACGAGCTGGAGTGTTGATAACCGCACTGCTATTTATATCGTTACCATCCTTGTAACACTTTATGGCCTGTTTAAATTTAATACACTTCCAAAAGAACAATACCCGGATATTGTAGTACCTACTATTTCTGTTGTTACAGTTTATGTAGGTAACTCTCCGGCCGATATTGAGAACCTTGTAACACGCCCCATTGAAAAACAAATTAAAAGCATCAGTGGTGCACGTGTTATTAAAGTACAATCCACCTCACAACAGGATTACTCCATGATTGTGGTTGAGTTTGATACAGACGTAAAAACAGACCTCGCCAAACAAAAAGTAAAAGATGCGGTGGATAAGGCAAAGACCGATCTGCCACAGAACCTTACTTCGCAACCCGATGTGCAGGAGTTTGCATTCAGCGAAATGCCCATCATGTTTGTAAACATCAGTGGTGAGTATGATGGTGTACGTCTGAAACATTATGCCGATAAAATTCAGGACCGATTTGAAGAATTGAAAGAAATTACACGTGCTGATATTGTGGGTGCCCCTGAACGTGAAATACAGGTAAATGTTGATCCTTACCGCATGGCAGGTGCTAAAGTAACTTTTGGTGATATACAAAATGCCATTGCACGGGAAAACAGCGACATTACTGCCGGCCAGATCGAAAGCGGTGAAATGAAACGGACCATCCGTATTCGTGGACAGTTTAAAACAGTGTATGATCTCAACAACATCATTGTAAAGAACATCAGCGGTGCGCCGGTATATCTGAAAGATATTGCTACACTGAAAGACACGATGAAGGATCTGGAAAGTTTTGCACGCTTAGATGGCAAGAACGTTATTACGCTCAACATTGTAAAACGTAGTGGTGAAAACCTGATCAATACAGCCGATAAGATCAAAGCAACGGTTACACAAATGCAGGAAAATGATGAGTTACCCAAAGACCTGAAAGTAACCATCACCGGCGATCAGAGTAAACAAACAAAAACATCGTTCAACGAGTTGGTGAACACCATCATCATTGGTTTCATTCTCGTATTACTCATTCTCATGTTCTTCATGGGTGTAACAAATGCCTTCTTTGTGGCATTGAGTGTTCCGTTGAGCGTGTTTGTTGCCTTCCTCTTTTTACCGGTAGCTGATTTTATTATCGGCACAAGTGTTACACTCAACTTCATTGTATTATTTGCATTGCTTTTTGGCCTCGGTATTATTGTGGATGATGCCATCGTGGTTATTGAAAACACACACCGTATTTATCACAACGGACGTGTACCGATTGTAAGAAGTGCAAAAGAAGCAGCCGGTGAAGTATTTATTCCTGTATTAGCAGGTACAGCAACAACGCTGGCACCTTTCTTCCCGCTGCTGTTCTGGAAAGGCATCATTGGTAAGTTCATGATCTACTTACCTACAATGCTTATCCTTACACTTGCCGCATCATTGATCGTTGCCTTTATCATCAACCCTGTATTTGCTGTAAGCTTTATGAAGCCAGAAGGCAGACAGTATGATGATGAAAAGAAAGCCATCTTCCGCAAACCTTACTGGTGGGCATTCTGGGGTATTGGTATCCTCATGCATGTCATCGGAAATCATGGAACCGGTAACCTCCTGTTCTTTATGGCGCTCATTGGTGTACTCAATCGTTTTGTATTGCGTGATGCCATCTACTTCTTCCAGGAAAGAGTATTGCCCGGCCTCATGAACCGTTATGAAAAACTGTTACGCTGGGTATTAAAAGGTTATCGTCCGGTGTGGGCATTTGTATCGTTGTTTGTATTATTCCTCATCTCTGCTGTTGCATTGGTGATGAGTGTAGGATCCGGTCGTACAAAAACAACCTTCTTCCCCAGCGGCGATCCAAACTTTATTTATGTTTATTTAAAGATGCCTATTGGTACCGATGTAAAATATACCGATAGCATTACACGTTCGCTTGAGCAGAAGGTGTTTAAAATACTGGAGAAAGAAAAACCAGGCTCAGAAGGTTCTATTGTTGAAAGTATTATTGCCAACGTTGCAGTAAGTGCTAACAACCCGATGGATAATAACCGTAGTACGCAACCACATCTTGGTCGTATACAGATCTCATTTGTTGAGTTTGAAAAACGGCATGGCAAATCAACAGCTCCTTACCTGGCAGAAATAAGAAACAGTATTAAAAATATTCCTGGTGCTTCTATTAGTGTAGAGCAGGAACAAGGCGGCCCTCCAACTGAACCACCTGTAAACATTGAAGTAACAGGTGAAGATTTTGATGCCATTGCAAAAGTTGCCACCAACCTGTACAACTATCTTGATACGAACCGTGTGGAAGGAATTGAAAACCTGCAACTGGATGTTGATCTGCATAATCCGGAGATCACTGTCAGCATTGATCGTGAGCGTGCCTTAATTGAAGGTGTAAGCACCGGGCAGGTAGGTATGGAAATACGTACTGCATTGTTCGGTAGTGAAATAAGTAAACTGAAAGAAGGTGATGATGAATACAAAATTCAGCTTCGTTACAGTGATCTGCAGCGTAATAACATTACCGACCTGATGAACATGAAGATCACCTTCCGTGATTTTAATACAGGGCAGATCAAACAAGTGCCTATTGGGGCCATTGCAAAGTTTGATTATACCAGTACAAGTGGTGGTGTTAAACGTAAGAATTTTAAACGCACCATTCAGTTGCAGTCAAACATTGCAGATCCTACACAGGCTGTGCCTATTAATGCTGCGCTCAAAACAAAGATCGATGCATTTAAAACGTTTACACGTTTACCCGAAGGTGTAAGCATTCGTCAAAGCGGACAAAGCGAACAGGAAGCTGAAACATCGCAATTCCTTTTAACTGCTTTCATTCTTGCAATTGCATTGATCTTCCTCATTCTGGTACTGCAGTTTAACAGTATGAGTAAACCGTTCATCGTTACAACGGAGATCTTCTTCAGTATCATTGGTGTGTTGATCGGTTATGTAATCACCGGGCAAACAATTGCCACCATCATGTTCCTGGTAGGTATTGTAGGTCTTGCAGGTATTGTAATTAAGAATGGTATCCTGTTGATTGAATTTACCGATGAGTTGCGTGGTCGTGGTTATAAAACACGTGAAGCAGCCATTCAGGCAGGTAAGATCAGGATCATTCCGGTATTGCTTACGGCATTAGCCACCATGCTTGGTTTGTTACCACTGGCGGTTGGTTTCAATATCGATTTCGTATCGTTCTTCCAACACCTTAATCCAAAGATCTTCTTTGGTGGTGACAGCGTTGTGTTCTGGGGACCATTAAGCTGGACGATCATTTATGGTTTGATCTTCGCTTTCTTCTTAACACTGATGATGGTACCAAGTATGTACATCATTTCCGAACGTTTAAGAAGACCAATGGAGCAATTCTATGGAACAAAATACATTGCATTGTTTGGCTTCCTTGGTCCGTTCTTCTTCATCTTTGTAGGAATTATGTACCTCGTTAGAAGATTGCAGGGCAAACGGGTATGGCTTGGACAGCAACGCAAAACAGTTGCTTCGAAGATTTAATATCTCACCTTTTCAAATACCAAAACCTCTCCCTCAAACGGAGAGGTTTTTTATTTAGCAGCTTAACAAAATAATTCAGCCAGATATCATGACAGCAAACTAATTTCACATAAAAATTATCATCATGGCACAGGCACACGAAATTGATTATCGTATTGTAGGAGAAGAAATGCAATACGTAGAAATTGAACTTGATCCCAACGAAACAGCTGTTGCAGAAGCAGGCAGTTTTATGTTGATGGATGAAGGCATACAAATGCAAACCATTTTTGGAGATGGAAGCGCCAATGCTCCAACAGGTGTGTTGGGAAAACTCTTCAGTGCAGGTAAACGTTTGCTCACCGGCGAAAGTTTATTCATGACTGCTTACACCAACATTGCACATGGAAAAAAACGTGTAAGCTTTGCTTCACCTTATCCCGGTAAAATCATTCCGCTTGATCTGTTGCGTTTAGGTGGACCGGTTGTTTGTCAGAAAGATGCGTTCCTCTGCGCAGCAAAAGGTGTAAGTGTAGGTATTGCATTGCAAAGAAGATTAGGCACAGGTTTATTTGGCGGCGAAGGTTTTATTATGCAAAAACTGGAAGGTGATGGAATGGCGTTCGTACATGCAGGTGGCCATGTGTTTGAACGTGAACTGCAGCCCGGCGAATTGGTAAAGATCGATACCGGTTGTGTGGTAGCCTATACACATACAGTTGATTTCGATATTCAGTTTGTTGGCGGTATTAAGAATACCATCTTCGGTGGCGAGGGTTTGTTCTTTGCAACCTTGCGTGGGCCGGGTAAAGTGTGGATACAAACATTACCTGTTTCTCGTTTGGCAAGCCGCATCCTTTCTTACGGTACAACCAACCGTAAAGAAGAAGGAAGCTTATTAGGTGGTATTGGTAATTTATTGGATGGAGATGGATTTAGATAAAAGCTCAAAAGAGTTGTCTTCCCGACGAAGGAGGGAACTGCTCAACATTACTACCACAGTTCAACAGATTTCTCCTACGTCGAAATGACAAAGAACGAAAGCCGGAAAAATTTTTCCGGCTTTTTGTTTGGAAATCCGAAATCATTAATCGTATATTTGCGATATAAGTTTAAAGACGGGTCACTCGTCTTTTTCTTTCACTAGATTAATCGTAAAAAAACGATAAATAAAATGGCGGTTCATAAAAAAGAAGAGTTCAGTACCAAAGAGCAAAGCCTGGCGGCTTTTGCAAAAGCAATCAGTCATCCTGCACGTATTGCCATTTTGAGTGTGTTGGCCAAACGCAACCAATGTATTTGTGGAGAGATCGTTGAAGTGCTACCCCTGGCACAAAGTACCGTAAGCCAGCATTTGAAAGAATTAAAAAATGCCGGACTTATCGATGGTGAAACCGATGGACCACGCAGCTGTTACTGCATCAACTGGAAAGCATTCGAAAAATTTAATACCGATTTTAATTCGCTTTTTGAAAAACTGAAAGAAGCGAATGCGAAGTGCTGTTAATCATTAAACCTCATCATCAAAAAACAAACAACATGACAAACGATGTGCAACTGAAGGAAATTGTAAAGCAGAAGTACAGTGAAATTGCTTTGCAGGACAAGGAAACCAATCAATCATCCTGCTGCGGTGCAGGTGGCTGTTCAACCGAAGTATATAACATCATGAGTGATGATTATACCAACCTGAATGGTTATAACCCCGATGCCGATCTTGGCCTTGGTTGTGGTTTGCCTACACAGTTTGCAAAAATTAAACCCGGCGATACCGTGATCGACCTTGGCAGTGGTGCAGGTAACGATTGCTTTATTGCAAGAGCCGAAACCGGTGCAAACGGAAAAGTAATTGGAATTGATTTTACTCCTGCCATGATCGATAAAGCAAGAGCTAATGCAGAAAAGCTTGGCTTTAACAATGTGGAGTTTCGCCAGGGTGATATTGAACACATGCCTGTTACTTCCGGCGTTGCAGATGTAATTGTAAGCAACTGTGTATTGAACCTGGTGCCGAATAAAGATGGCGTGTTTAAAGAAATGTTTCGTGTGTTGAAAGCAAGCGGACACTTTAGTATATCAGATGTGGTGTTGGTGGGTGCATTACCTGATGCTTTAAGCAAGGATGCCGAAATGTATGCAGGCTGTGTGGCAGGTGCTATTCAGAAAGAAGTGTATCTGGAACTGATTGCACAAAACGGTTTTACCAACATCATTGTTCAAAAAGAAAAAGCAATTATAATCCCTGATGATATTTTAAGCAACTACTTAAATGCAGAACAACTGGCTTCCTTCAAAAGCGGAACAACCGGCATTTTCTCTGTGACGGTGTATGCACAAAAGCCTGCCTGTTGTGCTCCGGGCAGCGGTTGCTGTTAACTCTTTTTTCACATATAAACCTTAGCGTCATGAACACAAATCAAAATGATCCCGGCTGCTGCGGCGGCGGATGTTGTTAAAACAAACGGAGCCTCATCGGCTCCGTTTTTATTTTCATGTATGTTGATCTCATTATAAAGTCGATCGTACTGCTCCCCCATCAACCATAATTGTTTGTCCTGTTACAAAACCGCTTTGTTTACTTAATAACCAAACAGCCAATGATGCAAAGTCATCAGGATCACCTAAGCGGCCAACCGGTATTTGTTTGATAGCTGCTTGCTTTACTTCATCAAACGGCAAACCTGTCTGTTCACTTTTCTTGTGATACAATCTGTCAACAGCAGGCGTGTTATGACTACCCGGGCCAAGTATGTTTAATGTAACACCACTCTTTGCAATTTCCTGGCTTAATGTTTTTACAAAACCAACCACTGCCAAACGAAGCGATGTGCTGAGGACTAAGTTTTCAATAGGTTGTTTTACGCTGCTGCTTTCAACATATACAATACGGCCGTAACCTGCATTGATCATTGCAGGTACAAAAGCCTGTGTCAGTTCTACCTTCCAACGCAAAAGTTTTTTATACGCATCATCCCAATCAGCTAATGTTGTTTCCAGTACAGTTTTAGCAGGTGGTCCGCCTGCATTTACCAATATGCCATGCAGTTCACGATCTGCAACAATGTATTTCAAAGCTTCAATAGTTGTTGATTCAGTAATATCGCCAATTACAACTTCTGCATTACTATGCATATCGTATTGTTCGTGCAGTTTTTCTTCACCTCTTGCAACTACAATAACGTTTGCCCCTTCGTTCAGTAACGCCTGTGCAACCGCTTTACCAAAACCGCTGGTAGCTCCGCCAACCATAAATAACTGATCGTTCAAATAAAGATTCATGTTGATTTATTTACTTATTACGCTTCTATGGTAACTTATTTGCATGCCTGCTCACCAGCAGCCATCCGTTTTGCCGCTTCGCATATACTTCTGTGTAAAGCAAATTGATATCAACCTTTTTACCTTCAAGCACTACGTTAAAAACGCCTTTACCATTTACAATTACAAAACCTTTGTACACACGTGCAGAGGCTTCAGTAACAGTTACGTTATTCATTACAAGTTTACCCGATCGCAGATCGTCGATGATCTCCTTCTTTGTTTCCATCCATCCGTTGGAATGAACATACTGCACACGCTCATCAAGAATAGTACTTAACGAATCAAGTTTTTTATTGATCATCCAGCGAAATTTTGTTTCGTGCAGTTTCAACACAAATTTCTCCGTAGCTGATTCTTCTTTTGTTTTTTGTGCAGTTGCGACTGTTGTTACAAAAAGCAACAGCAGGAAAAGAAATTGTTTCATGTGTGTATTTGTTATTGTTTTAATGGAACACATGTATAACCAAGCTTTGTGCTTTGCCCGACTGCAGAACTAATCATCACCAATTATTGCAAAACTTCGTTTGAATGGTTATTTCATGTAATGAAGTTAATGAGAACCAAAGTTCTTTCAACAAAAAAGCCCTTCGTTAAACGAAGGGCTTACTTATTTCAACAGAATGCTTAAGCTTCCATGTAGGCATCTATTTCTTGTTGCAGTGCTGCAAAAATTTCATCGATGGTTCCTTCGCCTTTTACTTCAGAGAATTTATCAAACTGTTTGTAGTAATCTGCTACAACCGAAGTTTTGTTACGGTATTCAACAATACGTGCACGAATCACTTCTTCGTTGGTATCGTCGCTGCGGCCGCTGGTTAATCCACGGTTGAGTAAACGTTTTACCAGTTCTTCTTCACTTACCAGTAAAGCGATCATGGCAGAAATTTGTGTACCCTTCAGTTTTAATAATTTATCCAATGCTTCTGCCTGGGCTACAGTGCGTGGGAAACCATCAAACAAAAATCCTTTTGCCTGCGGATTTGCATCCAATGCCGAACTGATCATGCCAATTACCACTTCATCGGGCACCAGCTGACCTTTATCCATCAGCTTTTTTGCCTCCATGCCAAGCGGTGTTTGCGCTGCAATTTCGCTGCGGAGCAAATCGCCTGTGCTCAAATGCTTGAGGCCATACTGCACAATAAGTTTTTCGGATTGGGTGCCCTTTCCACTACCGGGAGGGCCAAACAAAATCAAATTAAACATAAGCTCGTCGTAACCTTGATGAAGTTGTAAAGATAGTCCCCAAGGTTTAAAAATCGTCAATCTTCAACTTATTTTGCTTCGAAATTGTTCAAATCAAGACTTTGTTAAGAAAAAACAACTGTCGTTAAGCAGACATCTGTTAGCCTGTAACCTTACGTACCTTTACCAAACAAATGCAGTTACTATGAAATGTGTTGTATTCCTGTTGTTGTTTGTGCAACTGGCCTGGGTAAGTTGCCAGGCACAAACCAGCCAATCAAAAACTGAAAAAAAGACGACTATGAGTGAAACAAAAAAAACGGAGAATCCTGTTTACTCCAAAACAGATTCAACCAAGGTAAACCTGAGTGAAGAAGAGTGGAAAAAAATTCTTCCTTCGGATGTATATAATATTGCCCGGCAGAAAGGAACGGAGCGACCATGGACAAGCAAGTTTGAAAAGTTTGAAGAAGTTGGAACGTATTACTGTGCGGCTTGTGGCAATCCATTATTTAAGAGCGATACAAAATTCGATAGTGGTTGCGGATGGCCCAGCTTTTACGAACCCATCAGCAAAGGGTCGATCATTTACACACCCGATAACAGCCATGGTATGCAACGTACCGAAGTGCAATGTGGCCGATGCAAAGCACATTTGGGACATGTGTTTGAAGATGGTCCGCCACCAACAGGTTTGCGTTATTGCATTAACGGTGTAATTCTCGATTTTGAAAAAGCAAAAGAAACCGAAAAGAAATTTAATGAGAAGAAAGGATAAACGTTTGTACAGATAATTATCAGCGAAAGCGAATCTGCATGGGTTCGCTTTTTGTTTTTTTGAACCACGAAGACTTTTTTTTCTGCCGGAAGAAAAGTAATTTGTATAAAATTCAGGAAGATGAGTATTAAGCAAATGAAAAGTGAGTTATTGAAAGAACTTGACAAAGCTGATGAAAGCACAATTAAAAGCATGTATGATGTTTTTAAAATGGTAAGTCAGCAAAAGAACAGCCCTTCGTGGAAAGATCTCTCTGATGTACAGAAAATGAAAATTGACATGGGCCTTAAACAACTGAAAGAAGGGAAAGGTATCAGTGCAAAAAAAGTAACCGACTCACTACAAAAGAAATATGGCATCAAAGCCTAAGGAAATAATTGTATCGCCACTTGCCGCTAAAGACCTTGATGAACTCTACCATTACTTACAGTCGGAATTTGAGCAAATTGCTGTAGAAAAATTCAATAAAAAATGGATTTCATTTCTTGCAGTTATCGCAACCCATCCTCGCCTTTTCCCAATTCTAAACAAACAAAAAAATCTTCGCAAATATGCTATTCATCCAAAAACGCTTATCGTTTACAAACCATCCGTAAGAGCTATAGAAATTGTAACAGTGTTTAACAACAGGCAAAATCCAAAGAATTTGAAATTACTGATCAGCAGAAAAAAATAAATACATCAGAGTCTTACAACCCTCTCCCCTCTTTTACTTCTTCTCTGCTTCATCTCTCAGCCCAGCCACCCATCAAATTCTTTTTACGCATTTTGTTTTCCCATTATCTTTATTGCTTAAGCAAAAAGTTTATGAGAAAATTTCTGGCGTTGAGCATTTGCCTCACAGCACTTGGCTTTATTGCAAAAGCCCAAACTCCCTCCTGGTTGCGTTATCCTTCCATTTCGCCCGATGGTAAAACCATTGTGTTTACTTACAAAGGCGATCTGTACAAAGTGGCCTCCACCGGTGGTACAGCAACAGCACTAACCATTCACGAAGCACACGACTTTATGCCCGTGTGGAGTAAAGACAGTAAAAGCATTGCCTTTGCCAGCGATCGTTATGGCAACTTCGATGTATTTGTTATTCCGGTTGAAGGTGGTGAAGCCAAACGCCTCACCTATCATTCATCTGCAGAATATCCTTATAGCTTTACCAACGATAACAAGGCTGTTGTGTTTGGTGCTGCACGGATGGATCTGCCAACGAACCGTCAGTTTCCTACAGGTTATATGCCCGAACTGTACAGTGTTTCATTGAACGGAGGCAGAGTAACCCAACTCTTTACAACGCCTGCAGAAGATGTGAAGTTCAGCAAAGATGGCAGCAAACTCATTTACCATAACAAAGTGGGTGGCGAAAATCAATGGCGTAAACATCATACATCTGCTATTACAAGAGATGTTGTGCTGTACGATTTTAAAAACAATACACACAAACAAATTACATCGTTCAACGGCGAAGACAGAAGCCCTGTTTTTACAGCAGATGAAACAGCCTTTTATTATCTGAGCGAAGAAAGCGGGTCGTTCAATATTCATAAAATGAGTGTTGGCGGTGGCAAATCGGAAAAACTCACATCGTACAAAAAACATCCTGTTCGTTTTCTCAGCAGCAGCAACGATGGTTTACTGTGCTACAGTTACGATGGCGATCTGTACACGATGAAGCCCGGTTCAGCTGCACAAAAAATAAACATTACTATCCTTGCCGATGCACGCAACAACCGTGAGCAGGTATATCGTGTAACAAGCGGCAGCGGTATGAATGTTGCACCCAACGGAAAAGAAATTGCATTTGTTTACCGTGGTGAAGTTTTTGTAACCAGTGTGGATGGTGGTATTACCAAACGCATTACCAATACACCCGAAGCAGAAACCAGTGTAAGCTTTGCACCCGATGGTAAAAGTATTATCTATTGCAGCGAACGTGATGGCAAGTGGGGTATTTACGAAACAAGAATAGAACGTAAAGAAGAATCTTATTTCTACACTTCTACTTTATTGAAAGAAACGGCTGTTATTGAAAATAAAAACACCAATACACAACCCGTTTATTCGCCCGATGGAAAAGAACTGGCGTTTATCGAAAACCGTAATCAACTCCGCATCTATAATCTTGCAAGCAAACAAACACGCACTATTTTAACAGGCGATCATTTATTTGCCTGGACAGAAAACGATCAGTACTTCCAATGGAGTCCCGACAGTAAATGGTTGTTATTTGATTATGCAATGCCCGGCAGTGCAGTTGGCGAAGTAGGTATTGTTAGTGCCGATGGTAAGAAAATTGAAAACCTTACACAAAGTGGCTTTGGCGATTACAATGCAAAATGGATCATGGGTGGTAAAGCGATGTTATGGTTCAGTAACAGAGATGGTTTGCGTGCAGCTGCAATGAGTGGCGGCGCACAGGCCGATGCATACGCCATGTTCTTTACACAGGATGCATTCGATCGTTTCAAACTCACAAAAGAAGATGCAGCATTATTAAAAGAAACAGAAGAGAACAAAGCAAAAGCAGATACAAGCAAAAAGAAACCTGCGAAAGATTCGGTGATGATCGATTGGGATGATCTTAATCAACGTAAAGCAAAACTCACTATTCATTCTTCATCCATGGGTGATGCCCTGGTAAGTAAAGATGGTGAAACACTTTACTATCTGGCAAGGTTTGAACGTGGCATGAACTTGTGGACGACCAATCTCCGCACAAGAGAAACAAAAATGCTGGTTCCACTCAATGCCGGTTTTGCAAGCATGGTTTGGGATAAAGAGCAGAAAAGTATTTTCCTGAATACCGATGGCGGCTTTATGAAACTTGATCCTGCCAGCGGCAAGCAAGACCGCATCAGCATCAATGGAGAAATGATGGTTGATGGTTTGAAAGAACGTCAATACCAGTTCGATCATGTATGGCGCAGAACAAAAAATACATTCTATACAAAATCGTTCCATGGCATTGATTGGGACAGTTACAAACCTGATTACGAAAAATACTTACCGCATATCGGCAACAATTACGAAATGAGCGAAATGCTGAGTGAGTTACTGGGCGAATTAAATGTAAGCCATAGCGGTGCTGCATTTGGTGGCACCTTTAATGCAAATGCAGATGCAACTGCTGCTTTGGGTATCTTCTTCGATTATACACACAAAGGCAATGGCGTTAAAATTCTTGAAGTGATCAAAGATGGTCCGCTGGATAAAGCAGGCATGAATGTAAAAGCAGGAACCATTATTGAAAGCATCGATGGTGAACTGATTACCCCTGAGAAAGATCTTGCACAATATCTTAACCGTAAAGCAGGAAAAAATACATTGGTTGTATTAACAGAAGGAACAGCCAAACGTGAACTCATAATTAAACCGGTTACATTGGGCGAAGAAAACCGCTTGCTGTATGCACGTTGGGTAAAACGTAATGCAGATGAAGTAACAAAGATGAGCAATGGTACCTTGGGTTATGTGCACATACCGGGTATGAACGATGGTGCTTACCGTACAACGTATGAAGAGATCATGGGTAAGCATTTCCAGAAAAAAGGAATTGTGGTTGATACACGTAACAATGGTGGTGGTGATCTTGTTGCCGATTTAGCCATGTTCTTAAGCGGTAAAAAGTTTATGGATTATACCACCGATACCCGCAGCAATGGTTACGAACCAAATTTCCGCTGGACAAAACCAAGCATTTCGCTTGCCAACGAAGGCAACTACAGCGATGGACATTGTTATGCCTACATGGTAAAAGAAGTGGGCATTGGTAAACTCGTTGGTATGCCTGTGCCGGGCACTTGTTCGTTTGCCGCATGGGAAGCATTGATGGATACCGGCATCCGTTGGGGTGCACCTACTGTTGGTTGTAAAGACAGCAAGGGTAATTATCTTGAAAATGCGCAAACCGAACCCGATGTAAAAGTGAAACCTGAAAATGAAAAAGTAAGTACAGGTACCGATCAGCAATTAGAAACAGCTGTGAAAGAATTGATGAAGGAAACAAAATAAGTACGAGGTACGCTTGCTCAACATAGCCTTGGCGAAGTTGAGAAGTTAGAAGTACGCAACAACGCCACTGCAGTATTGTAGTGGCGTTGTTGTTTATACCAGGACTTAATAATATTTTCGTTTATGACCTTTTTTAAAAAATTCCTATTATTTTATTTCCTGAACCTGGCGATTTTTTTGCTACTCATCATTCTATTTGGACGAGATATTATTTATGTTATTAAAAATCCTCTCCTTGTATTGATGCCGTTGATCCCCGTTGTTCCAGCCATCTTTTTTGGAGCTATTATCAATACTGTGCTGTCTAGAACTGATAGAAGTATTAAAGTCTTCACATTTACATATACAGGCTGCACTTTAATCTTTTCCCTCTTTATAGGCTTTACTTTCTTTTCCAGTTGGAATCACAATAGAAAATATGGGAATGTTGAAGCGAATAAAGACTACTTCCGAAATTATGGGCACGTGGATATGACAGATTACAAAATTTCGTTTGATACCCTGATTACCAGATTCTCCAATCCAAACGATATAAGAATTACAGGTAGTATGTCCGATGTTATAGACACAACTATTGAAAACACAAAACAAAAAATGCGTTATATCAGGCTGATGTATTCTAAATACAATTCAGCAGAAGAATACAAAGCTGATTTCATTGTTTATAATGCAGCAGCTAAGATGGTTTACTATAATATTCTTCTGAGTGATTCTGACAAGAAAAGAATTGCTGACCAAGAAAGAAAAAGAACCAAATTGTTAAGAGACATACTTAAATCAGTTGAAGATGAAGCCAAGAAAAAAAGAAATGAGTAATCTATCCCTTCTCACTTCCTCAGATTTCTTAGAGTCTTTACACACGTTAAAAAATTACTTACGTAAAAATATTATATTGCCGCATAATCAAAACCAATGCACCAAACCTGTCTTAACTGCGAAACAGCCTATACCGGACATTTCTGCAACAACTGCGGTCAAAAAGAAACTCACCGATATACAGTAGGCCATGTTTTTCACGAACTGGTACATGTGTTTACACATGCCGATAAAGGTATTTTTTCCTTTGCATGGAATATTATTAAAAAGCCGGGCATCGTTGCACTCGATCTTGTAGAAGGCCGACGTAAACGTTACTTCAATTTGTTTCAATACCTGTTGATCATTGTTGGTATTACTACATTTTTGGTTACGCAAACACATCTTATTGAAAAGACCGTCATTACCATGAGCAAAGGTACCAGCACTGTGCAAAGCTCAGAGCTGGTAAAACTGCAACAATCTGTTGCCGCCTTTCTTCAGAAATACAATAACATTTTTCAGTTAATATTAATTCCACTGTTTGCCTTTTTTTCCTGGCTGTTTATTGGCAGAAGCAGAAAAAGAAATTATGCTGAGAACATTGTACTGCATGCTGCCAGCAGTGCACAGAGTAACACATTTGCTATTGCCACAACACTGCTCATGCTCATTGGCAAAACAGATACACATTTCATTGTTCTGTCGTTCCTGTCGTTGCTTGTAATATTGTATACGTTTACTGTAAGCTATAAGCAATTCTTTCAGTTATCGTGGATTAAATCGCTTTTGCTCGGCCTTGCAGTTTTTGCATGTTCGTACATCGTTCAAACGGTACTTACTGCTATTGCAACAGTTGCTTATCTACTGTTGAGATAATCTCCGCTTTCATCAGTATATTTAAGCAAACGCTTAACTACTGCATTATGAAACGTAGAGATTTTCTCCTCAACAGTACGCTTGCAGGTGCAACCACGCTGGTTAGTGCCGCATGTAATTCATCAACCAACAATAATTCAACAACAGAAGCAAACGAAACAACTGTTGATGATTTTGTGTTGAACGAAGTAACCATTGATGAGTTACAGGAAAAAATGAAACAGGGTACTTATTCATCAGAACAAATAACACAACGCTATCTCGATCGTATTAACGCTATTGATAAAAACGGTTACAAACTTAATGCGGTTATTGAACTAAATCCTGATGCACTCGCAATAGCCAAACAAATGGATGATGAACGCAAGGCAGGAAAACTACGTGGACCCATGCACGGCATTCCGGTTCTCATCAAAGACAATATAGATACTGCAGATAAAATGATGACCACCGCAGGTTCGCTTGCATTAATGGATCATATTGCAAAAGCAGATGCATTTATTGTTACTAAGCTGCGCAATGCCGGCGCTGTGTTGCTGGGCAAAACCAATTTATCGGAGTGGGCAAACTTCCGTTCATCTAATTCCTGTTCGGGCTGGAGCAGCCGTGGCGGACAAACAAAAATGCCTTACATACTCGATCATAATCCATGCGGATCAAGTTCGGGTTCGGGTGTTGCAGTTTCTGCTAATTTATGTGCAGTTGCTATTGGTACAGAAACAGATGGTTCTATTACCTGTCCTGCATCTGTAAACGGAACAGTTGGTATTAAACCAACTGTTGGTTTGTTAAGCCGCAGTGGTATTATTCCAATTTCTGCTACGCAGGATACAGCAGGGCCACTTGCACGTACAGTGAAAGATGCGGCCATTTTATTAGGAAGCCTGACAGGTATTGATGAACATGATGCTGTAACAAAAGAAAGTGAAGGTAAAACAGTAACTGATTATACTGCATTTTGCAAAACCGATGCTTTAAAAGGAAAACGTTTAGGCGTTGAAAAAAAGAAATACGACAACCAGTTTTTAAACCGCTTGCTCGAAAAAGCGATTGCTGATTTAAAACTGCAAGGTGCTGAAATAGTAGAGCTGGAATATCTCGATAAACTCAATGCATTGGGCGATGCTGAATTTGATGTGTTGAAATTTGAATTTAAAGACGGGTTGAATAAATACCTCTCAGCTTCTAATTCGAAAATGAAAAGTATTGATGATGTAATTGCTTTCAACAAGGCAAATGAAGACAAATCGATGCCTACGTTTAAGCAGGAAACAATGATTGCCAGTGCAGAAAAACAAGGGCTCGACAATAAGGCATACAAGGAAGCTTATGCAAAAAGTCATCTTGGTTCAAAAAAGATGATCGATGATGTATTGCAACAAAACAAACTCGATGCATTGATTGGTTTAACCATGGGCCCATCCTGCAGTATTGATGTTATTTATGGCGACAGGTGGGGCAATGTGTTTTTAACCGGCCCTGCAGCAATGAGTGCCTATCCGCATATTTCTGTTCCTTGCGGATTGGTTTACGATTTACCGGTTGGTCTTTCATTCTTCAGTACAGCTTATAAAGAAGCTGAACTTATTGGTATGGCTTATGCGTACGAACAGGCAACAAAGCATCGTGTAAAACCATCGTTTAAAAAAGCGTTTTTGTCATAAAGCAAATGCTCCTTCTTCGGGAAAGCTCATGGAAGAAGGAGCATTAACTACAAACTAAAAACCATAAACTACAAACTACTCTACTTCACATTCATCTTAAAACGTTTTACCTGTTCTTTAATAATGCGTTCTACTTCTGTTTCCATTGTTGAAACTGTTGCTCCACCGGTTTTATTTTTCTGATCGTTGATGTATTGCTGACGTTGTTGATTCAGTGCAATGATTTTTGTTTGGATCGCTGCCCGTTCTTTTTTCTTTTGCTGTACAATTACTTTCAATTCGGCAGTTGATTTATGCTGCAAACTGTCGGGCAATGTTTTCTTATCGATCTTTTCAATTTCCGCTTCATTATCACCTACTCTGTCAACCAGATCCCACCCGGAGTTATTATACATTGCTCCATTACTTTTTGCTTCGGCACGTTTCATTGCGGCCTTTTTGCTCATAGCTGCATTTGCTGCATCCATTTTTTGTTGTTTCTGATAAAACTCTTCACCTCTTGCGCCGTAAGTAATATAGGTTGTATTCAGTTTTTCGTTGAGTTTTGTGATCTCATCATCATAAGGCGTGGCAATGTCTTCAATTTTATGATCCTGGTTAATGTTACAGAAGCTGCCATTACCACATTCGCCCATCAGGTTCCAGTATTCACGAATACCGGTTTGTCTGTCGCCGCAGTAAATGGTATTTACAATTACGCCCTTTCCTTTTGCTGCAGTACAGGCCTGTGTAAAGCTTACATTCCCCTGGCGGAAACTTTCATTACCTGCAATAAAAATTACTTTGTACGAATTGGGATTAGCATCCCATTTCAATTCGTTGATAGATGAATAAATAACATGACCGCAATACTCATCGCCGCCGTTTGTAGTTAACGCAAATAAATTTTCTGAAAGCGAATCAAGGTCTGTAATAAAATTATTGATCTGGCGGATGTAACCTTTCTTAACATCATTACGTGGTGTACCATACTCGTATAAAGCAATTTCAATTTTGGGATTGGCTTTGTTTTCGCAATGTACACCGCCAAGTGTGTTAACCATTGTCCAGAGTTGTGCTTTTGCCTGGTCGATAAGGCCGTCCATGCTGTTGCTCACATCGAGCAGAATAGCTACCTGAATTTTTTGATCAGTGGTGGGATGCGGAGCGGAAGCCAATTGTTGTGTACGTTCGCCCGGTTTATTAAAAGCACTTGCAAGAATAATAGCTGCGAATACCGTTACAGCAGCCAGCAGAGGTTTACGATTGTTTTGCATAACGTTGATTTTTTACATGGATGCACAACAGTGCTTGAATACATACACATAAAAAAGTGTTTGCAATGTTTTAACAGGTTTACGCACCCTTACAAAAAAGCCGCCTGTTAAAACAGGCGGCGTTGTAATTATCTAAACCAAATCAACTATCGTCGAATTAATTTCACTGTTTTAAGATTGCTACCCTGTTGAACAGAGATAAAATAGATACCGGGTATATACTTGTCGCCAAAGCGAACAGTGGTACCGGCCATTACATTTTCCTTTTGTTCAACAATCCTTCCCAACCCATCTACTACTCTTACCAGGATGCGGTCGGTTGTGTTGCTGCTCTTAACAGTTAAGGTAAAGTAACTATCGCTTGGATTGGGAGCTGTGATGACCTCGAAGTTTGGAGTAGTTGTTACAACCGAAGTTTTCGCTTCAACAAGCCCTGCTGTTCCTTCTGTTATAAACGCAATAGCTGTTGAATAACCAGTCCACGATTTGCCACATTTTGCCTGTATCTGCCAGCTGTAATTCTGGTTCGGCTGCAATCCGTAAATTGTAACCGAACGTTTATTACCCGTAACAAATACATCGATCCACTTCGAACCTTTTTTGGTTGTTTTATATTGTATCTGCCACTGATCGGGATTTGCTGCAGCCGACCATTCAAACGTTGCAGCGGTTGAAGTGATATTCGTTGTTCTGAGTGCTGTTGCATTTTTGCATGGCTCACAAGTTCCTTCATCTGTTTGTCCGTTGCAATTATCATCAATTCCATTGCGGCATACTTCAGCTGCTCCCGGATTTACTGAAGCATTTACATCGTTACAGTCGCCAAATGTGGAACTTAATTCTGCTGCCAGTTTGTACAATGTGGGTTGGGTGCATTGTACCAATACATCGCCGCTGCTGTAACCATCATTATCTGCATCTCTATACCAAACGGTTGCAGGATTAAGCACCGGGTTGTCGTCGTTACAATCTCCTGCAGTGGCAGTTAAGTTTACAGCTAACTTATATCCATCAGGTTGGGTGCATTGTATCTTCCAGGTATTATCGCTGTACCCATCATTATCTGCATCTTTATACCATTCAGCAACTGGTGTTAATAACTTATTATCATCATCACAATCGCCACTGATTGCAGTTAATGCCGATGTAAGTTTATAACCTTCCGGCTGTACGCACTGTATCTTAAAAGTACCATCGCTGTAACCATCATTATCTGCATCTTTATACCATTTGGTTGCAGGATTAATAATTGCATTTGCATCGTTACAGTCGCTTGCAAAAGTGCTGGTTAATTCGGTGTACAGTTTGTAATTGGTTGGTCGCAAACAACTGCGTTGTGTTGTAAAGTCTGTGTATCCATCATTATCTGCATCTTTATACCAAAGCGTATTCGGATTAAGTATTGCATTGTTATCATTACAATCGCCTGTAACAGCTATCAGCTCACCCGGTAATTTATATCCTTCCGGTCTTGTACATTGTACAATATAATTTCCGGTACTGTACCTGTCGTTATCCAGATCGGGATACCATTTGGTTGTGGGATTAATTGCCGCAACTTCATCATTACAATCGCCGCCCGGCGCTACTGTACCCTGGCGTTTATAACCCGATGGCTGGTAACAACCTTGTTGTGTTGTACCGTCGCTAAAGCCATCGTTATCTGCATCCTTATACCAAATAACTCCCGGGTTGTTATCAGCACTGGCATCGTCACAATCTTCCGTTAAGCTGATCAACTCAGATTGGAGAACGCCATAAGTAAACTTACTCAGTTCAAATATTCCGCCGTAATAAAACTTCGGCGATAAGCAACCTGCTGCTGTACGACCACTCGGATAACCATCACCGTCCCTGTCTTCGTACCAAACGGTAGCCGGGTTCAGTACACTGTTTGTATCATCACAATCACCTGCTGTAGCTGTTAAGTTTGCAGCTGATTTATAGCCGGCCGGTTGTGTACATTGTGTTTTGGTTGTACCATCACTGTAACCATCATTGTCTTCATCTTTATACCATACTGTCTGCGGATTGATAGTATTATCTGCATCATTACAATCCAATCCTGCTTTCAGTTCTGAAGACAGTTTGTATCCTGCTGGTCTTTGGCATTGTGTCCTGGTAGTACCATCGCTGTAATCATCATCGTCAGTGTCTTTATACCATGTTGTTTGCGGATCGATGGATGCATTGTTATCATCACAATCTAACGGCTTTCCTGAAAATACGGATGCAAGTTTATAATACTGCGGTTGTGTACACTGCTGCTTAGTTGTTCCATCTGTAAAGCCATCATTGTCCTCATCTTTTAACCATATTGTTTGCGGGTTGATTGCAGCATTGTTATCATCACAATCTCCCTGAATTGATCTTAGCTGTGATGGCAGTTTGTAATATGGATACGGACTGAACGAACAATTTTCTGCAGAGGTACCATCACTGAAGCCATCATTGTCATAGTCCTTATAATAGGTTGTGGGGAATGAGCCCGCATTCATATCATTGCAATCCGGTGTTAGGCTTTTTAATTCTGATGCCAGTTTACCGGTTGAATAAAGGAATGGTGCATACATAAACGAAGGGCGGGTACATTGTGTAGCTGACATCTGACCCGGATATCCGTCGTTATCAACATCGATATACCATTTAGTAGCAGGATTAATGGCTGCATTTGCATCATCGCAATCGCCTAAAGGCAGCACTGTTTTGGTATAACCTGTTCCCATAGCAGTGCATGATAAAACAGATGAAGCTGCGTAACCATCACCGTCTGCATCCAGGTACCATGTTGCACCTGCATGCACTGCCGCATCACTATCATTACAATCGCCACTTGTTGCTGTTAATTCTGATGCAAGCTTATAGTTTGCAGGTCGTGTACAAGCTGTAACTGTGGCACCATCACTGTAGCCATCATTATCTGCATCCTTATACCAAACAGTAGCAGGATTTATTGCAGCGTTGTTATCGTTACAATCGCCGGGAAGCTGATTAGTTAAAAGCACATATCCTGAGGGAACACCACATTGGAAAAGCACAGCATTGGTATAATAGCCATCACCGTCATTGTCAATAACCCAGCTTCTGCCACCTGTTCCCTGTACTGTTATGATTGCTGTTTTAGAAGCCTCGTTACCATTGGCATCTTTTACCGTAAGCGTAACTGTATTATCACCCAAATCAAGACATGAAAAATCGGTGCGATCTAGTTTATAGGAAACAAGACCGCAAGGATCGTAAGAACCGTCGTCTACATCTCTGTCTGCAACAGTAACGGTTCCATTATCGGCTAACTGTACGGTAATGTTCTTTGTTATTATAATGGGTGCTGTTTTATCTTCTACTGTTACAATGGCTGTGCCCGAAGCTGTGTTACCATTGGCATCTTTTACTGTAAGTGTTACTGTGTTGGATCCAATGTTGCTGCAGTTAAAGCTTGTTTTATCGAGTTCATAAGAAACAAGGCCGCAAGGATCGTAAGAACCATTGTCTACATCTCTGTCTGCAATAGTAACAATTCCGGAAGCACCTATTTGTGCAGTTATATTTTTTGTAATTACAATAGGCAATACATTATCTGCTACTGTTACAACAGCAGTACCCGTTGCCGATTTACCATTAACACCCGTTACAGTAAGTGTAACGGTATTGGGTCCTACATTGCTACAATAAAAATCGGTTTTACTTAAGCTATAAGACTGAATGCCGCATGTGCTGTTAGAGCCATTATTCACCTGTTGCGGTGTAATTGTTACTTTACCCCCCGGTAATAAATTAACTGTTATGTTTTGGGTAATAACAGTTGGGGCAGCATTATCTTCAACAGTGATTTGTTGTGTTACAGTAGCTTTTGCACTGTTAATGTCTGTTATTGTAAATGTTCTTATAACTACCCATTTACCTTCTGCGCTGAGGTTTTGATCGATCACATCCGTATACGTCACTTTTGCTATATCACAACTTCCTTCTTCAATTGGTAAGTTAAGCGCATTGTATTGCGCCTGGGTTAATGTAGTTGCTGCTGTGCTGTATGAAAAACTAACTGTTGCTATTGCAGCTGTTCCGCATCCGTTTATTTGTAAAGCGGTTAAGCTGTTGCTTGTTACACTTACAGGCGAGCATCCGGACTGTACAATGTATTCATATGCTCCCATATCAATTACATCTACAACACGTGCATTACCATCAAAATCTACCGACTCATTATTAGCAGCATCATTTCCTTTATTGATTGCAGGTGAAGTTTGCTGAAGACGTAAGTTGCCCGCAGCTGCATTTACAAATAATGGGTTTACATTGAGGTTGCCTGTACCCGGAAACACGCCGCTGTTACTTTCTACAATACTGTAAGTTGTATTGCTGGCAGCTGATTGATCGAAAATACCTGTATTGAAATTTGTAGTATTTCCAAAGACGATGCAATTAGTAATAACAGGTGTGGCAAATGCATTTCCGATACCGCCACCACTATATGCTGTGTTTGCATTAAATGTGCAGCCTGTTATGGTAAGTGCAGCTGTAACATTGAAGTTGTTGATGCCTGCCCCGAGGTTAGTAGCATAATTATTAGTAAAAATGCATTGAACAATTGTTGAAGAAGCATATTGATTATAAATACCGCCTCCTCCATTTGCTGCGTTGCGGGTAAACAAACAATTTTTTACAACAGGTGAAGCATATGAATTGTACATACCTGCACCTGCATTATCCGGATTCGTTCCGCTGGCGTTTCCACCTGTTATTACAAATCCATCGAGCACAGCTGTATTCGTTAACGGATTATCGGTTGTAAAGCTGTTGCGTATTACATGGTAACTGTTATTACTTCTGCTTGTTTCGGATAACAGGTTGGCTGTAGCAATTGATGGAGCATCATTTTGATCAATATCGCCACTTAACACAGTTGCATTTGTATTCCAGTTACGTTGGCTGAGGCTGGTTTCTGTGCCGGCAAAACCACCATAAACAGCAATATTATTTTTCATTACAAATGAAGCGCTTCTGTTGTTGTTGGTTACACCTGCTCCTTCATCGGGATAATACGTGCCTTTTGCCACCCATATTTGTGTAACCTGCGAGCAGGTGTTGCCAAGCGCATCCTGGAGACTTATATAGGCATCGGCCCACGAAGTTCCATTGTTGGCACCTGTTGCATTTTTGTTTACGTACAGAATATTTCCCGGAGGACATGGTTTAGAACCAAACTCATAAGCACCCATATCTATTGTGCCGATGATGCGTGCATTATTGGCCAAATCTGTTGGTTCTGTATTTGCACTAGTTAACCCTGCATCAATAGCAGGTGAACCTGTTTGCAATTGCAGATTATCGTTTGCAGCATCTACAAACAATGGATTTGCAGACAGATTATTATTACTGCCACCAATACCGGGAGCAAGTGAATAACGAACAGTGAATACATAAACCGGATCCAAAGGATTTTCAGCATCGGGACCCGAATTATTTATAAACAACTTATCTGAAATTGAATTATAAATTTCAATATTGCTATAGTTGTTCGCTAAAGAGATACCATTTAAACTGAAAACGCAATTCACAATTTTACCGTAAGCCTTATCAACTCCCACTTGCCCGTTTTCAAATCCTGTTCCTGTGTTCCTTGAAAACTCAGTATTCACTACATATAAATCACCCAAATTATAAATACCTCCATTGGCATTTGCAATGAACCTGCTATTTGAAATCTTCCAGTTTTCATTGCCTGTATTATAGATACCGGCACCGTTAACCAAAGCATTGTTTGCGGAAAACGTACAACCAGTAATAATTGGTTGCCCTCCTTCATTGAACATACCGCCGCCGTTATATTGTGTTGTGTTTGCTGTAAACACGCAATTTTTTATTGTGGGTGATGCATGAATGTTTAACATACCTCCGCCGTTCTTCTGATTTGCAGGTATATTACTTGTTGAATTGGCATTGCCCCCAGATACAGTAAAGCCATCCAGCAATGCAGAATTGTTGAGTGCATTGTTTATGTTGGCAATTACATGAAAGCTGTTTCCGCTGTTATTACTGAAATTAACGCCATCGTTTTTATCGACATCTCCACTCAATATTGTTTTGTTGAGTAAAACATTCCGCTGACTAATTTGTGTTTCAGTGCCGGCAAAACCTCCATAAATGGCCACGTTATTTTTTAGAGTAAATGAAGCATTGCGATCATTATTGCTTTTACCGCCACCTTCATCGGGGTAATATGTTCCTTTGGCCACCCAAATTTGTGTTATGCCCGGACAAGCCTGGAATAAAGCATCCTGCAATTTTGTTAATGCATTTGCCCAGCTTGAACCATTACCGCTGCCGGTTGCATCTGCTTTTACATATATGATAGTAGTTGCAGGACATGTTACAAGACAGGAAGAGCCTGTTGCTCCGGGAAAGTCAAGCACATTATTGTCATTACAATCCAGTGCCAGTGATGGGCCAATTAATTGTGTTCTGAGTACATAGTTGTCAAAAATGGGATTTCCAAAAGCATCCTGTCCTATTGCCACTTGAGGTTTTGTACAGCTTACAATAGTTGTACCATCAGTATAACGGTCATTATCAGTGTCTTTGTACCAAATTGTTTGCGGGTTAATATTGCTGTCCCCGTCATCACAATCATCATCGTTTGCTACATACCCTGCAGGTTTAGAACAGGCATTCGTTATAATACCGGGATCTCCAAAACCATCGGCATCTGCATCTCTGTACCATACTGCAGTTAAATTTTCATCTGTTTGCCCATCACAATCATTATCTTTTCCATCGCAAACTTCTACCGCATTCGGATTAACACCCGGATCACTATCGTTACAATCTGCAGAGTTAGTTACAAAACCTGCAGGTTGAGTACAACTTTGACTTGTTACAGTTGAAGTACCAAATCCATCTTCATCAGCATCAAGGTAAAAAGTTATTAATTGTGCATCAGGTCCATCTGTTACACCATCACAATTATTATCAATACCGTCGCAAATTTCTGTTGCCCCGGGTTTTACTGCTGCATTGTTATCATTACAATCCAATTTATTCCGACTGTATCCGTTTACGCTTTGAAGACATCGGCTAATCGCCGTTGCATTTACATCACCATATCCATCTCCATCTTTGTCGATATAATAATTATAAACCGGGTTCGATCCGCATTCTCCACCAATAGGGTCACCAGGCTCCGCCAGTAAACCAATTGCATCTCCATCATTAACAACATCTGCACTTACAGTTGTTGTAAACGAATGCATAGACGACTTGCTATTTCCAAACATATCGGCTACATCCCATTGGTAAGAAGTAGCTGCTTCAAGCCCGGTAATATTTGTTGTAGATGAAGACGTGTTGCTGCTGATTATTTTTACTCCCTTCTTATAGATCGTTACCGTATACTTTTCTGTTGCTGCTGATTTTTCCCAGCTAAGCGTTACTCCTGTTGCAGTAATATTTGTTGCCTTCAGCTTACCGATCGTATCTGCTGTTGCATTATCCGTTGCTACACTAAAAATGCTTTTCGTTTCAATAAACTGAAACAGGTTTGTTCCCGGGTTTGCATACAGCCCGGCAAAAGCGGCAATACCACTACCTATCAGTAGTATTGCTAAGAGCGGTTTAACATATAAACGCTGTTTAAAGAAAAAATCAGGGCAGATAGTTTTAGCCTTGTACATACATTTAGCTTTGATGATTAAGAAAAGTGGGTGGCTTATCCAGGATACAGGCTACTGTCAGTTGATCTTATCGGTTATGGCCTCAATTCTTTTTTCGAAAATGAAATACACTAGGAGTATGAGGAGCAGGACAGTTACAATCAATACAGCAATGGTCCAGTCTTTCTTTCTCATACATGCAGTTTCAAATGAAAAAATAATTGTACCAAGGTAGCCTGTAACAAGAGGCATGTACAAGTATTTGAAGCGACAAAGCGCTGACAGTCACCCGTACAAACGGCTGACAGTATACCGGACAAAGACCGGACAGGCTTGAAATTGTCTTTTATATTCAATGAGTTAATGCTGTTAGGCGAACATTTGCATGACGTTAAGTTTTGACAGCAAAAAACAGGAAGCCTGTTAAAAAACCGGCTTTGATACTTGAGTAGTAACGCAAAGATTTATGTACAAGCGAAAAGCTGGTACTAAAAAAACATTGACTTTAGTTGGAGAGAAACATATCCCTGTTTAAACAGAAGCGATGTATTCTTCGAGGTTTATTTCACTATTCAACTTCAACCGCTGGCGTAACCGCTGCCTTGTTTTGTGTACGCTATCTATCGAAATGCCCAGCATGGCAGACATTTGTTTGGTTGTTAACTGTAAGCGGATTAGTGCAGCCATACGCTGCTCGGCCACTGTTATTTCTGCAACTGTTTGTTTAAGGGTTTGAAAAAACTGCGGGAAAATCTTTTCAAACAATAATCTGAATTTAATCCAGTCGTCTTCGGTTAATATTGTGTACTGTATTAATTCTGCAATAACGGTGGTTTGTTCTTCTGTAGCCTGGCGACTTGCGATCTGTAATTCAAGTTTTTCGATAAGGTTTGTTTTTTCAATGATATGGCTGGTAAAGCTGTTCATTTGTTCTTTTGCTGAAAGCATCTCCTGCTCCATCATCTTTTTTTCACGCTGCGCTTTTTCAACAGCTATTTTCTGTTTCAGCCATCCCCTGTTAATAATCAAAAGCACAATTAAAAACAAACCGATTATTGCTGCTATTAAAACGTTACGGATAAAAAACTGTTCTTTTTTCTCTTTGTTTATTTTTTGAATATTGTAGCGGCTCACCTCATCATTTAACCTTGCCTTAGAAATTGCAAGGCTGTTAATAACGGCTTCTCTTTCGAGCGAATCATTTAGCTTATTGTACAGCTCGTTGTAATAAAAAGCACTGTCGTAATTATTCAAAGCACGATGCACCTGTGTTAGTGTATAGCAGGTATTTCGTAAATAGATATCATTCGGATGAAAGCGCAAAAGCTTCAAGGCATCTCTCGCTTCATTTAAAGCAACAATTTTATTACCCATTGCCAGGTTAGCTCTTGCAGCCCATTGTGCAGCATTGGCGGCATTATCGTACGCTCCTTTTTGCTTGCTGTTTTTATAATCGTTAACAAACAATGCGTAGGCAGAATCGTATCTGTTTTGTGTAAACATAAGTTTACCAATGTTGCCCAGGAGTATTGCCGTCCATAAAGTATCGTTGTAGCGTTTTGCAAGTGTTAATGCGTTTTGATAATAATAAAAGGCAGAATCGTACTGCTGCTTTTCGTAGTGCGCCACACCAGGTATGTTATATGCCCTGATTTTGTATGTTTTTGTATTTATAAATACATTATCGTCCTGCACTTTTGCCCATCCTGCAATTCCTTTTTCAGCATACCTGATGCACTGGTCGTATTCCTTTACATAAAGGAGTAAATCGGCAAGATCGGTATATACTGTGGGTTCTACTTCGTAGCCAATTTTTTCAAACAGGTCCACTCCGTTTTTTGAATACATTACTGCCCAACTGGTTTCGCCGAGTTTGCGCATTGTTTTTGCAGAATAAAAACTCACCCACCCAATTGTTTTATCATCTTCGGTATGATAAGCTGCATCAAGTGCTGTTACAAAAAGCTTTCGCATTTGATCGGCGATCCTGTTAACATCTCCCGGTTGTTTACTTCGGGTGCTGTCCTGCATAATACACTTATCGTAAAGAAATTTAGCTTTTACCATACAGAAGTGAGCAGTAAAAAAATATCCTTTTGCATTGGCTGATCTTTCTACGGCATCTAAAAAATGAAGTGCTTTTACCGAATCGGTTTCCATTAACTGAAGGCTGAGGCTTCCCATGCTGTTCACTTCCGTAAGCTCTTTTTTGCTTAATTCGTACGCCCATTTAGCAGGGTCGAGACCAAGTTTGTTCTGGGCCGACACCATTACACAGGTTATAATACAAATTATAAGCAGGAGGATGTGATCAATGATTTTTCGTGGGGGCATATAACCAGCTAAAATAAGAAAAGCGGTGAGTAATGGAGATGGAATTATCAACTGATATGCACAGGGGCCTTAAAAGAATACCCGAATCTGATCAACAGAAAATGCCTGTTCAACGGTTTACCTGTTTATTGAAAAAATATTTGCACAGAATAAACTATTATATGGTGACAACAAAAAATCTGAGTGAACACAAACTTCTACCGTGGCCTGTCCGCAGCATGAGCCACTATATTTCGGCAATGTACTTTTCAAGATTTGCACCGGCTTCCAATTGAAATCTTTGCCGTAACCGCTGCCTTGTTTTATGTACACTATCAACAGAAATATCCAGCATTGCTGCCATTTGCCTGCTGGTTAGTTGCAGGCGTGTAAGAGCAGCCATACGCTGTTCGGCCAATGTAATATCTGCAGCCTTTTGTTTCAACTGCTGAAAGAAAGCAGGATAAATCTTTTCAAAGAGTTCTTTAAACTTCAACCAGTCGACTTCTGTTAATATGGTTTGCCTGCTCAACTCGTTCATGAGTAATTGTCTTTCGGCAGATATTCCCTCATCTTTAATTTGCTCTTCCAGTTTGGAAATAAGATTGGTTTTTTCAACAATATTTTCGGTAAACATTTTCAACTGTTCGGTTGCAACGGCAATTTCCTTCTCCATCTGTTTCTTTTCCTCTTCCATCCTTTCCAGTTGGAGCTTTGCCTTAAGGCGTTGACGGCTGATAAATAAAAAACCCAGGATGCCTAACAATACAACAGCTGCAATTAAGATATTTCGCTGAAGCAATTGTGTTTGCTTTTCTTTCTGCAATGATTGAATATGGTACTTGCTTTTTTCATCGTTTGCTCTTGCCCTGGAAACAGCAATACCGCTTACTGCAATTACTTTTTCAAGCGAGTCGTTTAAAGTCGAATAACGTGTATTGTAATAGAACGCACTATCGTACATGCCGACAGCTTTAAACACTTCTGTTGCAGTATAACAGGCGTTTCGGAAATAGTGTGCATCAAAAGTTCTTCTCAATAATGCAAATGCTGCACGTACCTGTTCCAATGCTGCTGCGGTATTACCCATCTGGAGATGTGTGCGTGCTGCCCATTGTAATGAATTAGCTGCATTATCATAAAGTCCTTCTCTTTTACTGATGATGTAATCGTTTTCCAAAAGTGATAGTGCAGTGTCATACTTTTTTTGTTCATAATAAATCTGTCCCATGTTACCGCAGATGATTCCTTTCCAGATATCGTGATGTAATTCATTTGCCAATTGCATGGACTTCTTATGCCATAAAAAAGCAGAATCGTACTTCTGTTGCCGTTGATAAGCAATGGCTGCCGTATTGCTGCTCCACATCATGCGCAAGGTATCCTTTGTATTACCCATGGCTTGCCAGGTGTAAAAGGCTTTTAAACTATGCGCTATACTTTTTTGATACTCTTTTATTCTGTACAAAATTTCTCCTACAACCATGTAATCAACAGGACTATTGCTGATATTCAGTTTCTCATTCAATTCTAACCCATTCATTGTATATGTAACAGCCAATTCAAGTTCTTTCATAACATAGCATCGTTGACCGTAATACAAACTGATCTGTGCAATTAACCTGTCGTTGCCCGACAGATAGGCTTCGTTCATTGCCTTCATATGCAGCGCTAAAATTTCAGGTTTTGCGTCGGCTTTTACTCTGGGCTCTAATTCTACTGTAGCTGGTTGTGTATTGTATAAATAAAGAGAGGTTGCTTTTATTGTAAAAAAAAGTGCCCGGGAAATATGGTTGTTTGTTTGAGATTCCAACTTATTTAAAGTAAGCTGCCAGTTTTCGTTTTTAACAACAGTATTGCAGGTATTGTGTATAATGGTATTAAATTCTTGCGACGGATCGGCAACTGCTTTTTCTATTTGCGCAAGGCTACTTAACACATTTTGCGCCTGTACCATTGCAGCGCAATAAATGCCTAAAAAAAATACAGCAGATATCCGGAGGAGTTGGGTTTTGAAAAACTTCATACGCAAGACCAATATATAAAATAAATAGAATTGACGCATATAATGTGTAACAAGCTATTAAACGCTTACTGCTTTAATTGCTGCAATTAATATTATTTTTTGCAACATGGCAACAGTAATAATTTCTCAGAATGATGATGCAGTTATTAGTTTTGCATTGTGAAATTGTTTACCACAGTTCTTACCATTTACATTTTACTGCTGAGCATGTTTCCATGCCCGGAAGATGTTTTCTCATTGGGTAAAGAAATAAAAACTGCAGCTGTTGCACAAACGCCGGCAGATGATAATTGTGAAGATGACTGTCCGCCGTTTTGTTCCTGTGCCTGTTGTGGTGTGCAGATGATGCGTACCTGCAATTGTGTTCAAATTAAAAGCCCGGTACAGTTTGCAGTTCACCATCCCGTTATACAAACTCTATCTATTTCCGAAATCTACCGCCCTATCTGGCAACCGCCGCAATTGAGTTAAGCCTTCTTATTATTTCTTAACTCAACATTTCAATATAAATTATGCAAAAAGTTTTTTTGCTGTTGTTGTTTGTATGCATCAGCAACAGCAGTATGGCACAACATACCTTATCTATTATAGTAAAAGATAAACAAACAAAAGAGGCGCTATCTGCAGCTACCGTACAGCTTGCACAACGCACTTCGGTAACCGACAGCAGCGGCTTTGTTACATTCAAAAATCTTCAACCCGGAACTTACAAAGCAGAAGTGTCGCATATTGGTTATGCAACACAACAGACCAACATTACTGTTCCGCTTCAAAACAACGAACCGTTTGTTGTATTTCTTGAACCGGAGGAAGAGGAAGAAGAAGAGATCATCATTACCTCCACCCGCAGCACAAGAACATTTCAAAACATACCTACCCGTGTGGAGTTTATTGCAGGTGAAGAACTCGATGAAAAAAGCAATATGAAACCCGGCGACATCCGCATGTTACTTACCGAAAGCACCGGTATTCAAACACAGCAAACATCTGCAACATCTGCCAATGCATCTATCCGCATTCAGGGCCTGGATGGCCGTTATACGCAAATACTCAAAGATGGTTTTCCTTTGTACAATGGTGCAGCAGGTGGTTTGGGTTTATTACAGATTGCACCACTCGATCTTAAACAAGTAGAAGTAATCAAAGGCTCTGCATCTACCTTGTATGGTGGTGGTGCTATTGCAGGATTGGTAAATCTTATTTCAAAAACTCCAACAGCAGAAAGAGATTTTAAAATTCATCTCAACGGTACAACTGCAGGCGGACTTGATGCAAACCTCTTTTATGGCAAACGTTTCAACAAATTTGGTATCACCATTTTTACTTCTCGAAACAGTAATGCAGCATATGATCCTGCAAAAATCAATCTCTCGGCTATTCCAAAATTTCAACGGTACACAGTTAATCCACGGTTGTTTTTTTATCCATCGAACAAAACAAAAATTGTATTGGGGTTAAATGCAGTTGCAGAAGAACGGCTGGGTGGCAATATGGATTATATAAAAACCGAAACTGCCAACAGGTATTATGAAGAAAATAGTTCGCAACGCTATTCAACACAGTTTTCGCTCGATCATGCATTTAACGAAACAAACCATTTTACAATTAAACAAAGTGTAAGTTATTTCAACCGCTCAATAGGATCGCCGGGTTATTATTTTTGGGGGCGTCAGCTAAACAGTTTTACCGAAGCCAATTATGTTCATACCCGCACAACAACAGAATGGATTGCTGGTATTAATTTATGGAACGAAAATTTTAAAGATCTCGGACTAATCAATTTTCCGTCACGCAATTTCAAACAAAACACGATTGGTGTGTTTGTGCAAAACACATTTAAAGCAAAAGAATGGCTGCATATTGAAAGTGGCATCCGTGGCGATCATGTAAATAATTATGGTTTTGCTTTTCTGCCCCGTGTTGCTGTTTTGTTTAAACCATTTGCTTCTTTCAGTTCACGCATTGGTGGTGGATTGGGTTATAAAGCCCCAACCATTTTCACCGAAGAAAGTGAGCGTTTGCAATACCGCCAGGTTTTGGGTATTGACGCATCCAACAAACCTGAAAAAAGCTATGGCTTTAATGCAGATGTAAACTATAAAACAAAACTGTTTGATGAAGTAAGTTTCAGCATCAATCAATTATTTTTTTATACCCGTATTGATAAACCTTTGCTGTTACAGAATACCGGTAATGGCTACAAGTTTGTAAACAGCAGCGGGCATATTGATACAAGAGGTATTGAAACCAACATCAAAATCGGGTACGAAGATTTTAAGCTCTTTCTTGGCTATACGTTTACCGATACTGAAATTCATGAAGGCAGTGTAAAGCGTACTAATCCATTAACCGCACGCAACCGTATTAATGCAGTGTTGATGTATGAAATAGAAGAAAAATGGAAAGCCGGACTGGAAGGTTATTATTTCGACAAACAGTTACTCAGCGATGGCAGCACTGGTAAACCTTACTGGATCTGTGGTTTTATGGTTGAACGTTTATGGGAAAAATTTTCGCTGTACATCAACTTCGAAAACTTTCTTGATGCAAGGCAAACACGTTTCGACAGTATTTACACAGGTTCTGTTAACTATCCTGTTTTCCGTGATGTGTATGCACCACTCGATGGATTTGTAATTAACGGCGGTTTAAAACTTAAACTTTGATGTACTTTTAAAAACTGTATAAGTATAGTAAAACAAAGAGCCGCTACGCAACAGCGGCTCTTTTTAATCATCCCTCAATCAAAAGCAACAATCAATGATGCTCGGGAGCAAGTTTTACATCATCCGGACTGCGCCACAATGCACTCAGCAACAGTTCACGCATAAAGAAAAACTCTTTGGGTAAACGATCATATGCTTTTTCAAATAACTCTTCGTGCCCTAACAATTCTTTCTTCCACAACTCACGTTCAACATGCATGATATTATTAAATTCATCTTTGCATAATTCTTCCATACCATTCCAGTCCAGATCACGATAGCGTGGGCGCCAGCCGATAGGACATTCAACAGCACTTGCTTCGCCTTTACTACGTTGTACGATCCATTTGAGTACACGCATGTTTTCACCAAAGCCGGGCCATGCAAATTCTCCTTTCTCATTTTTACGGAACCAGTTAACACCAAAGATGCGTGGTGCATTAGGCAAATCACGACCAAACTGTAACCAATGGTTAAAATAATCGCCGAGGTGATAACCAAGGAACGGTAACATTGCAAACGGATCACGACGTACTTTACCTAGCTCTCCAAACGCAGCAGCTGTCATTTCGCTACCCATCGTTGCTGCGAGGTACACACCAAAGTTCCAGTTGAAAGATTGGTACACCAATGGCACTGCAGAACTTCTTCTGCCACCAAATACAAAGGCAGTAATCGGTACACCTTCTGCATTATCCCAGTCAGAATCAATTACAGGATTTTGATAAGCAGGTGCAGTAAAGCGTGCGTTCGGATGCGCTGCAGGTTTGCCGCTTGCTTTATCGTAAACATTTCCTGTCCAGTCAATCAAACCTTCCGGAGCTTCTTTGCTCATACCCTCCCACCATACATCGCCATCGGGTGTAATACCTACGTTGGTAAAAATGGTATTGGCACGGATGCTGTCCATTGCATTGGGGTTTGTTTTCCGGTTTGTGCCGGGTGCAACACCAAAATAACCTGCTTCGGGATTGATGGCGTAAAGTCGTCCATCTTCTCCTTTGTGTATCCACGCAATATCATCACCAACAGTAGTTACTTTCCATCCGTTTAAACCTTGTGGAGGAATCATCATTGCAAAGTTGGTTTTACCACATGCGCTTGGGAAAGCGGCAGCGATATAACTTTTTTCTTTTTCAGGCGATTCAACACCAAGTATAAGCATGTGCTCTGCAAGCCATCCTTCATCACGACCCATAACACTGGCAATTCGTAATGCAAAACACTTTTTACCCAGCAATGCATTGCCACCATAGCCGCTGCCGTAAGAAATAATCAATCGTTCTTCGGGAAAATGTGTAATGTATTTTTCGTGCGGGTTACAAGGCCATTTAACATCCGGTTGTCCTTCTTGTAAAGGTGCACCTAAAGTATGTACGCATTTTACAAACGAATCGTCAATGAACGGCATTACCTGGTCGCCCATACGGGTCATAATACGCATGTTAATTACAACATATTCGCTATCGGTAATCTGCACGCCATAACGTGATAGGGATGAACCAACAGGTCCCATGCAAAAAGGAATTACATACATGGTTCTTCCTTTCATACTTCCTTTGGTTAAGCCTTCGAGCAACGCTTTCATTTGATTTGGATCCATCCAGTTGTTGGTAGGACCGGCATCTTCTTTTCTGCGGCTGCAGATATAAGTACGATCTTCCACACGGGCAACATCGCTGGGATCGCTGAAGCAAGCATAACTGTTGGGTCGTTTTTCTTCGTTGAGCTTAATAAATGTACCCTTATCAACCAGTTGCTGGCAAAGTGCATCGTACTCTTCCTGCGAACCGCTGCACCAATGTATTTTTTCGGGTTGAAAATGATCCTGCATTTTAAGGACCCACTCTTTAAACTCGGTTTTGTCGGGGGCAATCATCTTAATTTAGTTTTAGTTAAACAAACTTAATATCCTGTAATTCGTTCGCAAGTAAAGACTAAACTGTTTTTTAGTGAATGATGAATATAAGTGTGCTGCCCAATCTGTGTCAGTTATTCCTTTAAACACTAATTATGTGTATTAAGTCATATTTGTAATAAACAGATAATTTTTTGTTGCCTGCTTAAATGGTATTACCTTTTTGTCTTAAACCTAACACATGGCAGGATGGATTACTTCGCTTTGGTGGAAGTTGAAAGGATGGAAAGTTACCGGCACATTTAGGAATGACATACCAAAGATGGTATTGGCAGTTGGGCCGCACACCAGCGCATGGGATATTGTGGTTGGAATAGCAGCACGCTATATTATCCCGATTAAACATGCCTATTTTCTTGGTAAAAAAGAGTTATTCGATGGAGCTTTTGGCTGGTTCTTTCGTGCAATTGGCGGTACACCTGTCGATCGTTCTTCATCGCATGGGTTAGTAAAGCAAGTGGCCGATAAATTTAACGAGCATGCTGTGTTTCGCATTGCCATGAGCCCAGAAGGAACAAGAAAGAAAGTAGATAAACTACGCACCGGTTTTTATTATATAGCCAAAGAAGCAAATGTACCAATACAGTTAGTTGGGTTTGATTTTACAAAACGGGAAGTAATTATGGGGCCGTTAATTTATCCATCGGCCGATGAAGCAAATGATTTTAAACAGATCCTTACTTTTTTTGCAGGGGTAGAAGGCAAGCACAAAGAAATGGGCATGCAACATATGCTGCATTAAAAGTGCCATGCCGTATTAACTACAGCACAGCACTTGCTAAATCAACAATTAAAAACTTTGATCGTCGGCACTTGGGCCATAACTGCCCGGTATAGGAATATTATTCAACCGCAGGTAAACGCCTAGCTGTGCACGGTGATGTGTTGTTTGCGCAAACGCATGACGAATGGCTTCATACTTTGTTAAGTCGGCCAGTAAGGTTTCGCCCATACACATTTTCCAGTGTTTGTTTACAAGTGTATCATCATCTGTTTTCTCCATTAAGGTTCTTCCTTTGTTGTACGATGTTTCGAGCAGGTTCAGCAATTCTTTGTTATTGCTTACTGCAGCAGGTGTGTAAGGTTGTGCTGCAAAGTCGAGCACTTCGTGTTCAAGAATATGTTCGGGCCAGCCGGGTATTTCTGCAATATGTATGGCAAGGCTTTTCATACTCATACTCTTTTCATGTGGTTTCCAGTCGAACTTATCGTTTGGAACCAGTGCAAGCATTTTACGTGTTGTAGCAATTTCCTGCTCCATTTCTTTAAGGAGCATTTGTGTAAGATTCATAGCTGATTGTTTTTAGAATTCAAAAAAACAACCGCCCACTGACAACCCTATGGCAGTGTACTTTTTGCCAGTAAAAAAATTAATAATTAACCGGCAGCTGCTTCATGTAATCGTTAATATCGATATGATCGTTCTTTGAAAAAGCCATTCCTGTGTCTTTCACTTTTAATATCCGTGAAACACGAAAATCACGGTAATCGTTACGCATATGGCACCATGCGGCCAAATGCCAGTTGTAAGCATAAAAAATAAGACCGATGGGTTCTACTTCCCTTTTGCTTACCTCATTGTTGTTATTCTTGTAATCAAGAAGGAGTTTTGTTTTAGATGAAATTGCTGTTTGCAAAACAGAAAGATGTTCAAAATCGGTATAGCCGGGATGAGATGTTTGAAACTTTGTTTGTTGCTGTAGCCGTTCCAGTTTTTCTTTTTGTGAATGACGCATAACTGCCTTTACTTTATCCAATGCAGCATTGTAGTTTATAAGAATAGATTTATCGGCAAAACGTTCAACTACTGTTTGCATTAACAACAACGCATTGGCTTCTTCATTGGTAAAACTTACCGGCGGTAGAAAAAAACCTTCCACTAAAAAATAACCACGATGTTGCTCAAAGCTTACAGGTATGCCCTGCTCAGCAATAGCTTTCATATCTCTGTAAACCGTACGGACACTGATGTTGTACTTAGCTGCAATTTTTTCTGCAGTAACAAATTTCTTCGATTGTAAAGTGGTGATGATACCCAGCAGTCGGTCAACACGGTTCATAAAAAATAGATTGAACCAAATGTAACAATTCCTGCTTCAAGTTAAATGCATTCAATTTTATACTAACTTCCTGTATCCTTCAACCAAAACTTAACAGCATGAGAATTTTTTCAGCAGTAATGCTATCGCTTTTTTGTGTGCAGGTTCTTGCACAAACAAAACCCATCGTTAATCCCAAAGCCGAACTCTGGAAAAAAGAAGTGATCAAAGCAATTGATAGCCGTGCAAAAGATGCGCAGGTAATGGTTGATATGGTGTTCAGCTTTTCCGAACTTGGTTTTCATGAAACAGAAACAGCAGCCTACCTCACAAAAATTCTGGAAGAAAATGGTTTTACCATTCAACGTGGTATTGCAGGTATGCCTACTGCATGGACAGCGAGCTGGGGAAATGGCAAACCGTTTATTGCATTGGGCAGTGATGTAGATTGTATACCCAAAGCTTCGCAGAAACCAGGTGTTGCTTTTAAATCGCCCATTGTAGAAGATGCACCTGGACATGGCGAAGGGCATAATTCCGGTTTGCCTTTGCTTATTCTTTCCGCTATAGAAGTAAAGAAAATTATGGAGCGTGAAAAATTACCGGGCACGTTGATGCTATGGCCGGGAGTTGCCGAAGAATTGGTGGGTAGTAAAGCATGGTACATACGTGATGGCTATTTTAAAAATGTTGATGCCTGCATTTTTACACACGTTGGAAATAATTTAGGCGTAAGCTGGGGCGATGCAGGTAATAACGGACTGGTGTCTGTTGAATTTATGTTTGAAGGAAGCGCTGCACATGCAGCAGGTGCACCATGGCGTGCAAAGAGTGCATTAGATGCTGTGGAGTTAATGAACATCGGCTGGAATTATAAACGGGAACATTTAAAGCCCACTCAACGTTCGCACTATGTTGTTACCGATGGAGGCGATCAGCCAAACGTTGTACCGTCGAAAGCTGCAGTATGGTATTACTTTCGTGAACGTACATACGAAGATATTAAAGCCATGTATGATGATGGTATACGCATTGCCAACGGTGCAGCAATGATGACGAATACAACTGTTAAACATCGTTTGCTTGGTACAGCATGGCCCGGTCATTTTAACAAAGCCATTGCCGAAGCTATGTATAAAAACATTCAAACTGTTGGCTTACCAACATGGAGCACCGACGACCAGGCACTTGCAAGAGCTGTACAGAAAATGAGTGGCGCACCAAAGAAAGATTTCCGTGGCAACCCTATTGACGGCTTAGCTGTTAAACTTGATACATTGTACGGACCGGTTCAGTTTTCGATGGGTGGCGGCAGCGATGATATTGCAGATATTGCATGGAATGTACCAACAGTTGTATTACGGTTTCCAAGTAATATACCCGGCACACCCGGTCATAGTTGGGTAGATGGTATTGCCATGGCTACGCCCATAGCACACAAAGGTGTGGTTGCAGGAAGTAAAACGGTTGCTGCTACTTTAATTGATATGCTTACCAATCCAAAGATCATTGCCGATGCGTGGACCTATCATAACAACGTACAAACAAAAGATGTGAAGTATAAATCGTTTGTAGATGCAGATACAAGGCCTGCTGTGTTTTTAAATACAGAGATCATGCAACTGTTTCGGCCAAAGCTGAAAGCATTTTACTACGATCCCTCGAAATACAACAGTTACCTGGAACAGTTAGGTATTACCTACCCAACTTTAGAAGAGAAAAAATAAAGAAGCGGGTTTATTTCAATTCTTCAAACATGCCGGTTTGTTTGTTTTTACGCACATTGTCGGCATGAAAGTAGCGCCCGTTCATAGCAACATAAACTCCGTGCGGTAAGGTTTGTGCAAATGCAATGGCGCTTCCAAGGTTAAAAAGGCCATCGCTGCTACCAAATTTAATAGGAATCATTGCACCTGTAAGTACAATGGTTTTGTTGCTGATCTTTTGGGCAATAATGCTTGCTGTTTCGCTCATGGTATCGGTACCATGTGTAATTACAATACGATCTTCATCGGCATTGGCACACTGGTGCACAATAAGCCCACGGTCGTGATCGGTCATTTCAAGGCTGTCGATCATCATTAATGTACGAATTTCAACAGGCACACGGCACCTGCCCATATCAAGCAGGTCGTGCATATGTGTATCGTTGAAATATAGCTTACCGGTTATTTCGTTATACTCTTTATCGAACGTGCCTCCGGTAATAAAAATGCGGATTGCCATGGAATGCTTTTTTACAGATTTACTGCAAAGAAAAACAATCCAGCGATATTACCGAAAAGGCAATGCCGATTAAATTACCAGGCCCGAAGAGTTGATGTAATTCACCAACGCAGCACTGTTCTTTAAGTTCAGCTTCTTGAGAATATTGTGTCTGTGTACCTCAACCGTTTTTAAAGAAATGCTCAGCTCTGCAGAAATCTCTTTCGACGAAAGACCTTGTTTAATGTATTTGATTACATCCAGTTCACGTGCTGATAGCGTATTAGCACCCGAACTTTCTTCTTCAAAAATCTGTTCGCTCAAAATTGTTTTTACTTCTGCACAGATGTAACGTTTGCCTTCGCTTACCGCAACAATAGCATCAAACATTTCCTGCTGAGGCGAGTTTTTGGTTACATAACCCATTGCTCCAAGCTTGAGAAGCTTTTTAACATATGCCGGTTGTGAGTGCATGGATACACCGATAATTTTTGTTGTGGGCGAAAATTTGCGAATCTGCTCCGTAGCTTCCATACCGTTTATAGGTGCCATATTAATATCGAGCATAGCAATTTTTGGGCGGAGTTTTTGCGCCAAAAGAATTGCTTCTTCCCCGTTACTGCACTGGGCAACAACCGAGAATCGTGGATCACTGTTTAAAATAAAGGTCCATGTTTCTCTGATCAGCTTATGATCATCTGCAATTAAGACAGTAATCTTTTCCATGATAGTGTAGTTTTTTTTAGTTTTTAGTTATTGGAATAAGCACGGATAATTTGCACCCTTGCCCTGGATTTGTAATTATTTCTGTGGTTCCTTCGTGTAATTCTGCACGGCTTTTAATGTTCACAATGCCTTGCCCTTTTTTAATGTTCTGCAAATCGAAGCCATTACCGTCATCTTCAACATAGAGTAACACTTGATTACTCGAGATAGTAAGCTTTACCAATACATGTGTTGCTTCTGCATGTCGTACAATATTGTTCAGTGTTTCCTGAATAATGCGATAGATCGTTAGCTGCACCGTGTTATTGGTTATTTCTTCTACTTCGTCAGATGAAATTAACTCAACATCAAACGTTCCTAACAGTCTGAAACTATCAATCAAATCGTTTATTGATGCAATAAGTCCAAGATCTTTCAAACTATGCGGAACAAGGGATCTGGAAAGATTTCTCACCTCCCCTATAATCGAATTAATGTGGTTAGTACTGCGATCGATAAGAACTTCCTGGTTTTCCTGGTTATTCTTCAGCATTTCGAGGTAGAGCTTTGTTGTAGTAAGTAACTGTCCGATATTATCGTGCAGCTCTTTACCAATTTCTGCACGTTCTTTTTCCTGTGCAAATACTGCAGCCTGTGCAATCTGGTTTTGCCGGCTACGTTCCTTTTCAATTATTTCTTTTTCAAGGTTTTTTTGTCGTGTTATATCCTGCATTGCACCTACTACACGAATTGGCTTGCCCTCGTTATCGTATATAAGATAACACTTATCTGACACATTTGAAAACGAACCGTCCTTTTTTTGAAACCTGTACTCACATTCCCAGTAAGGGGTGTTGTGTTCTGTTAAAAATCGGCTGAAACTTTCGGTAACATAACGCCTGTCATCGGGGTGAATATTTGCCTCCCAAAAATCTTTGTCTGCATCTGCATCTTCAAAGCCATGGCCAAACAAAACCCTGTAGCCATCGCTCCAGGTAATGCCCTGAGTTTCAAAATCCATATCCCAAATGGCTTCTCTTGTTGCATTTGCAACCAGCATATATCGCTCGTTACTGAGTCGTAATTTTTCGGCAAATAATTTTTGTTCGGTAATATCCTGCATAGCACCAACAAAACGAATGGGCATACCATCCCGGTCGTGAATTTTGAATCCTTTATCGCTAACATAAGCGTAAGAACCATCATTTTTCAGAAAACGGTATTCGCATTCCCATTGGTCACTGATCGATTGGCTCAGAAAGCTATGCAGTTGCCCCTTTACTCTTTCCCTGTCTTCGGGGTGTAATTTCGATTCCCAGAAATCAAGGCTGGTATGTTCGCTATCCGGATCGTAGTCGAAGAGTTGTTTGTAACCACCACTTCTAAGTATAACATTTTTCTTAAGATCAAAATCCCAAATAGCTTCGTTGGTAGCCCGTTTCACATATTGGTATCGTTCGTTACTTACCGCCAGGGCTTCAATCATTTCTTTTTGCGATGTAATATCCCTGTGCGATGCTATTACAATACCTTCATCAATGAGTGGTGTTGCAGTCCATGCAAGCCATTTTGTTTTTCCGTCTTTGGTAACAATTCTGTTCTCAAAATAATCAATACTCTTGCCTTCGCTAAGCTCTAACAGTTTGTTGTAAACTGCGGGCTTGTCAAAATCATGCACATAGCTTAACGGGTGAATAGATTTAGCTTCTTCTGCAGTATATCCGCTAAATTCTACAAAGGCAGGGTTTACACGAATATATCGTCCATCCATTCCTGCAATTGTGAGAATATCTCTGCTGATAAGAAAGAAATTGTTGAGCATAGAGCTGTTCACCTGCTTCGATACTTCGGCTCCAAACAAATTGGCCATTGTATTAATGAGGTTAAGCTCATGCCTGTTATAGCTTTTTAAACTACGACTCATGAGCGCTAAACAGCAAGTCACTTTGTTTTCGTTTACAACAGGAATAATTAAACTTGTTTGCAAACCGCAATTTTGCATTTGTTTAAACCGCTTAAACTCCAAACTCGATTTTGAAAGGTCTTCAATCCAATAAGGTTTAAGTGCACTTATTTGTTCCGGTTCAACATAGTCAAGTATCGGAAAGTCGAACTGTTTTGTAGCAACAAAATATTCTTCCATTGCCTGCTTATCCAGGTTATCTGCATAATCAACCACTTCACTTTTAAGATAAACACCATCGTAACTCGGAAGCCAGAATTCGCACAAATCCCACTTTGTAAATTTCCGCAACTTTTGCAATGCCAATTGCAGATTCTCTTTTAATGGTCTTGGCTGAATTAAGATATCAGAAATTTCAAACCCTAATTCGTTTTCCTGTTGCGTACGATATGTTTCAGTTACATCCGTTATCTGCAATAAGTAACCATTTGTTGTTGCGTATGCTACTTCGTGGCGTGAAATACGTACCAGAATAAGTTCGCCATCTTTGGTACAATGTTCAACTACTGTATTATTAGCATAAATATCGCTTAGCTCTTCGCAGGTAACTTCCTGTGTAAATAAATTGCGGATGTTGATGTTCTTAAATTCTTCTGCTGTGTAACCATAACGGTCTAAAGCTTTCTTGTTTACATCCAGTATTTGTTGGTGATCCTGGCTAATAACCAGTAACGGTAACGAGAGATTATTAAAAAATGCTTTGTAGCGTTCCTCACTCAGCTTTACTGCTTCTTCCGATTGCTTTCTTATTGAAATATCATTCAGGTTGATGAGCATAGCACGAATATGCGGATTGCCAAAAAGGTTTTTGCCTTTTGTTTCTGCCCATAACCATGCGCCATCTTTTTTTCTGAATCGAAGATCGACCGATTTGTTTTTGCCAGGGTTAAGAAGCTCTGCTTCAAAAATGGCTAACGCAGAAGGAATATCATCCGGATGCAGCATTTCAAATCCGCTTTTACCGAGCAACTCTTCATCGTTATAACCCAATACCTGCTCTATATTAGGCGAGCAATACAGTATTTCATTTTCCCTGTTTACAAGAATAAACACATCCACACTATTGCTTAGCATGTGTGCAAGCATTTCTTTTTTACCATCTGTTGCAGAATGTACAACTGCAAACTCATTTGTTTTTTCTATGTGGCCGGAAAAATCGAAGCCAATACATTGTATCTGCTGTTCATTATCGGAATTAATACATGTAAACTCCCATTTTGTATAAATGAAACCACTAAGCGGAATGAATTTGCGCAATACAATCGGAAATGTTTTGCCCGGATGTTGTGTACAGTTTTCGATTACAGCAGAACAATCTGCATGATCTGCCGGATGAATAGTTTCGAAAGCATGTATTGTTGAAATAAGCCCTTGACTCAACTGAAATTTTTCTGCAAAGCAAGAATTAACAGCAGCATAATAACCATCCAGCCCAATCAGTACATAATATAACTGACGGCTTTCTTGAAAAATGGCGGGTATTTGGGCGATTCTGTTCATTAATATTGGATAGTTCAAAATTAAACTAAAACACCTATCGGTATTGTAGTACAAAATCCTATTAAGCTGCGGTAACACTTACGGTTTTTCAATAATCTGTATTTCCGTAATTAAACAGCCTGTTGCTAAATAACTGGAAAAAAACGAAACGGATAAAAGTATTTTATTGCTAACGATTGTTTAAGTGTATGATTAACATTAAATAAATCCATTCATCCAAACTTTTGCGCCCGTTTGTTCATTTAAACTACCTTAACGGCTAATAAACTAAATCACAGCATGAGAAAAAAGGTCCTCTTTGCCTGGCTGTTGTTGCTTACAATAACAACCAGGGCACAGGAAACATTTCCTGTAAACGGCGTAGCCGAACCTAAAGCAAGTTGCTACGCATTTACCAACGCAACAATTGTAAAGGATGCAGCTACCAGCATCAGTAACGCCACCATGATTGTTCGTGATGGAAAGATCACAGCAGTTGGTGCAGCATTAACTATTCCTGCCGATGCAATGATTATTGATTGTAAAGGCAAATTCATTTATCCTTCGTTTATTGATCTGTATGCGGAGTACGGCATGCCTGTTGCACAACGTACACAGGGTGGATTTAACTTTAATGCTCCTGCACAAATTACCTCAAATCAAAAAGGCGCATATGGCTGGAACCAGGCCATTCGTACCGATGTACAGGGCGTACGCATTTTTGCAGGCGATAATGTTAAGGCAAAAGCTTTACGTGAAAGCGGCTTTGGTGCAGCACTTACACACCAGCGTGATGGTATTGCACGTGGTACAGGTGTATTTGTTTCACTCTCCGATTCAAAAGAAAACAAAACTGTACTTAAAGAAAAAGCATCTGCACATTATTCCTTCAACAAAGGAACATCTACACAATCGTATCCCGGTTCTATCATGGGCAGTATTTCATTGTTGCGTCAAACATATCTCGATGCACAATGGTATAAAAACAATCCGGCAGCAGAGGGTGTAAATCTTTCGCTGCGCTTCTGGAACGAACAGCAAACACTTCCGCAGATTTTTGAAGCAAATGATAAATGGGCTGTTGTTCGTGCCGATAAAATAGGCGATGAATTTGGTGTGCAATATATTATGAAAGCAGGTGGTAACGAATACCAACGTGTAGCAGAAATGGCTGGTACAAAAGCAACATTCATTCTGCCATTAAACTATCCGGCTGCAATGGATATTGAAGATCCGCTTGATGCACGTTTTGTTTCGCTTACCGATATGAAACATTGGGAAATGGCACCGGCAAATGCAGCGATGTTTGAAAAAGCAGGTATCAGTTTTGTGCTTACTACTTCCGACCTGCGTGATGCCCGCCAGTTTCTTACCAATCTTCGCAAAGCAATTGAATATGGTTTAAGCGAAAGCAAAGCATTGGAAGCGTTAACAAAAACTCCTGCAACAGTATTAGGTATGTATGATGTTGTGGGTAGCTTAGAAGCAGGTAAAATTGCCAACTTCCTTATTACTTCAGGTCCTGTTTTCGCCGAAAAAACAACCATCTATCAAAACTGGGTACAAGGTGAAAAGTACAGTGTAAAGGATGAGTTGTGGAATGATGTAAAAGGCATTTACAACTTAACGATTAACACACCCGGTGGCACAAAAACATTTGTACTCGATGTAAAGAACAGTACAACTGCAAGTGTTATCGGAAAAGATACGCTTACCGGTCGCTTTACATTTGATGGTAAGCAGGTTCGCCTCAACTTTCCCGAAGCAAAAGGCAGCCGTAATAATATTCGCTTAAGTGGTATTGCAAACGATAATTTATGGAGTGGTGTTGGTGATGATGTAAATGGTGGTCGCTTTACATGGACTGCGGTTTACAGTAAAGAAACAACCGTTAAGCCCGACAGTACCCGCAGCAAACCTCCGGTTAAAATCGGTGCAGTAACATATCCTTTCAATGGTTATGGTTATACCGAAATGCCGAAACAGGAAACCATCTTAATTAAAAATGCAACAGTTTGGACCAATGAAAAAGAGGGTGTTTTGCAAAACACCGATGTGTTGATCAAAAATGGCAAGATAGCTGCTGTTGGTAAAAACTTAAGCGATGCAGGTGCGAAAGTAATTGATGGTACAGGCAAACATGTTACTGCAGGTATTATTGATGAACATTCGCATATTGCTGCTGCTTCTATTAACGAAGGCGGACAAAGTGTAACATCGGAAGTGCGTATTACCGATAACCTCAATCCGGAGGACATTAATATCTACCGTCAATTAAGCGGTGGTGTTACATCATCGCACATCTTACATGGTTCTGCAAATACCATTGGCGGACAAACACAGTTGATCAAACTCCGTTGGGGTGCCAATGATGAAGGTTTGAAATTCCAGAACTGGCCAGGCTATATCAAATTTGCATTGGGCGAAAACGTTAAGCGCTCTTCATCGCAACAAAACAATCGCTTCCCCGATTCACGTATGGGTGTAAGCCAGGTATTGATTGATGCGTTTACCCGTGCAAGAGATTACGAAGCAAGCTGGAAGAAATATGATGAAGAGAAAAAGAAAAATCCAAAAGCAACAGCTCCCCGTCGTGATCTTGAGTTAGATGCATTGGTTGAAATTCTCAACAAAAAACGTTTTATCACTTGTCACTCTTATGTACAAAGTGAGATCACAGACATTCTCCGTGTTGCAGATAAATTCGGATTTACCTTAAACACCTTCACACATATTCTCGAAGGTTATAAAGTAGCCGATAAAATGAAAGCACACGGTGCTAATGCTTCTACTTTCAGCGACTGGTGGAATTACAAAATGGAAGTGGTAGATGCTATTCCATACAACGCAAGCATTATGCAGCAAGTAGGTATTAATGTTGCCATCAATTCTGATGATGCTGAAATGGCACGCCATCTTAATCATGAAGCTGCAAAGAGCGTAAAATATGGCGGCATGAGCGAAGAAGATGCGCTGAAAATGGTTACACTCAATCCTGCAAAAATGCTGCGTGTTGATGACAGAGTCGGCAGCATTAAAGTTGGTAAAGATGCAGACATTGTTTTGTGGAGCGATCATCCGCTGAGCATTTATGCAAAAGCAGAAAAAACAATTGTTGATGGTATTGTTTATTACGATCGTGAAAAAGATAAGCAACTGCGTTTGGATATTGCAAAAGAACGTGCCCGTTTAATGGCAAAAATGATTGGTGAAAAACGTATGGGCATGCCAACAGTTCCATTTGCACCAAGTATGGAAATTATGCATACCTGTTCCGATCACAACCACAGTCATGGTTTACTGGTAGTAGATGCCGATGAACTTAATCAAAACAGCAACCAATAAAACTTACTGCAATGAAGAAAATAATTCTAAGCATACAACTTTTACTGGTAAGCGTTCTTGCAATGGCGCAGGAAACAGTTTACCCGGCAAAAGCACAAACCGAAACAATTACCATTACCAATGCTACAATTCATGTGGGTAATGGTACAGTAATCAGCAACGGATTTATCACATTCGAAAACGGAAAGATCAAAGCAATTGGTCAAACTGCTCCTGCCGGTACAGGCAAAGTAATTGACGCCAAAGGCAAGCATGTGTATCCCGGTTTAATTCTTTCAACTTCACAACTTGGTTTAGTTGAAGTAAACAGCGTACGTGCAACCATCGATCATACAGAGTTGGGCTTGTACAATCCAAACATCCGTTCTATTGTTGCTTATAATACCGATTCAAAAGTGATCGGCACATTGCGCAGCAACGGTATCCTGTTTGCCAACATTATACCTCAGGGTGGCACCATCAGTGGTTCATCTACAGTTGTGCAACTCGATGCATGGAACTGGGAAGATGCCATTTACAAAGCCGATGGACAAATGCACATGAACATGCCTTCGTTATTACCTCGCCCAACACGCTTCGGTGGTTTTGGCGGTGGTGCCGATACAAGAAGCAGTGCAGACAGAGTGAAAGAAGCGTTAGCAGAAGTAGAAAGTATTAAAGCATTTTTTCGTGAAGCAAAAGCTTATTTCAAAGAAACATCGCACAGTAAAACAAACCTCAAATACGAAGCAACAAAAGCGTTGTTTGAGAAAAAACAAAAACTGTTTGTTCATTGCGATGTGGTGAAAGAAATGCTCATTGCAATTGACTTTGCAAAAGAGTTTGGTTTTGATGTAGTAATTGTGGGCGGTAGTGAAAGCTGGCAAATTGCAGATCTGCTGAAACAAAATAACATTGCGGTTATTCTTGCACAACGTCATGCATTGCCTACCATGACAGATGACGATGTGGATCTTCCTTACAAATCGGCTACTTATTTACAGGTTGCAGGTGTGTTGTATGCTATTAATGATGAAGATGGCCAAACAAGAGGACGTAATCTTTCTTTCAACGCAGGTACTGCCGCTGCTTATGGTATTACAAAAGAACAAGCACTTACTGCAATTACGTTGAATGCTGCAAAGATCCTTGGCATTGATAATATTACAGGCTCACTCGAAGTAGGTAAAGACGCAAATATTGTTATTTCTGAAGGCGATATTCTCGATATGAAGACGAGCATTATCACTGCAGTGTTTATTCAGGGCCGCCAACCAAGCCTCGACGATAAACACAAACAACTCAATGAACGTTATAAGTATAAGTATGGAATAAAATAATAATGCCAGCTTATTCAAATAAAAAAGGTTGCCGGAAATCGGCAACCTTTTTTATTACGTACTTAAACGGTATAAAAAACGTTTATATCTTCACATTACCGAAACCTGAATTCACCATGAAAAAACTTTTGCCGTTTTTGTTATTAATGGCACTATGCGGCTCCTGCAGAAAACCGCAAGATACTCCACCTCTCCAAAGTATTCTTACAGATGGAGTGTGGCGCATCTCTCTCTACAAACAAAACAACAGCAACAATACTTTTCTTTATACAGGATGGCAGTTTCGTTTTAATGCAGATAAAACAGTAGATGTAAGTAACGGAACGCAAACCTTTGCAGGCACATGGAACGAAGATCCACGTGCCGATAATTTTGAAATTAAAATAACCAGTACCGAACAGGAACTATCCGATATAAGTCATCTTTGGTTCAATAAGCTGCTTACTTATCGCCAGGTTTTATTTCAAAACAATAAAACAAATCCTACCAAAGAGTTACAGTTCACAAAGCTGTAGCTTAATTAACTTATCAGTTTGGGATAGTCTACAAACCAGAACGTTTTTTTTGCTTTAGCAAATTTGCTCCAGTCATCAGCTTCAACTTTAACAGCAAAAATGCAGCAGGTTGGCATGTTATCAATTTTTGCATTGGTTAACTGGTTAGCAAACTCAGTAATACCATTGTTATGCGAAAAAACAGCAACCGCATCAAGTTTATTATCGAGCAAGAGAATTGTTTCTTCAAAAACAGAAGCTTCCGCTAAATAAAGCTGCGACAGAAACTTTATTTCTTCTTTCTGTTTTCCAAATGCTTTTATAAAGTACTCGCATGTTTGCTTAGCCCTTAGAGCCGGGCTGCTGAAAAATGCATCGATCTGTACATTTCTATCCACAAGTTTTTTCGCCATTACCGGCGCATCCTTAATACCTCTTGCATTTAACGGACGATCAAAATCGTTTTGATCGGGACTATCCCAGCTGCTTTTTGCATGACGTATAAGAAATAACGATTTCATAGGTTGAAAGTAGTTATTCAACTGCAATAAAAAAACCACCTGTTGTAACAGATGGTTCTCTCTTCAGTATTTTTCCGGCTTGATATTCTGATTTTAAAGACGGGTGCGTATTACTCAACAATAATTTTACCAAACTCAAAAAAAGTTGAGATTATTTTAATAACCCCGAACATTTTTTCCATCGAGGTAATTCAACAGTGCTTTGTTACAAACTCTGTTACCTCCCGGCGTTGGATAGTTACCTGTAAAATACCAATCGCCTGTGTTGGTAGGGCAGCTTGCATGCAAATCTTCGATGTTCTGATAAATTACCTGCACAGGAGTTGTAAAACCTGCCGGTGTAATAAGTTGTGCAATTTTATCGCTGATCTCTTCTGTTGTAAAGGGCTTGTATATTCTACGTACAATATTTTCGGTATGCAGTTGATTGTTGCGCTGCAGCTCTTTAATGGTGCTATGTGCTTCTGCAATTACATCGTCCATTCCACGTTCTTTCAGCAATTCAATTGCTGCACGAAACGCAACAAAGTCTCCAAGCTTACTCATATCAATACCGTAACAATCCGGATAACGTATTTGCGGAGCACTTGATACAATAATGATTTTCTTTGGCCCAAGGCGACCCAACATTCGTACAATACTTTCCTTCAATGTTGTTCCTCGTACAATTGAATCATCAATTACTACCAAGGTATCTTCTCCTCTGCGAACAGTACCATACGTAACATCGTAAACGTGTTGCACCATTTCGTTACGGCTGCTGTCTTCTGTAATAAACGTACGCAGCTTCACATCCTTAATCGCAATTTTCTCCTGGCGAATCTTACGGGTAACCATCTCGTTCAACTTCTCTTCATCAAAATCGTTACCCCAGCTCATAATACGTTGTACTTTGATCTGGTTGAGATAGTCTTCCATTCCTTTTACCAAACCAAAGAATGCAACTTCGGCCGTGTTTGGAATGTAAGAGAAAATGGTATTCTTTAAATCGTAGTTGATATTCTCAAGAATACGTTTGCTGAGTTTATAACCAAGTGTAATACGCTCACGATAAATTTTTTCATCGCTGCCACGGCTGAAGTAGATCCGTTCGAACGAGCAGGCTCTTCTTTCTTTCGGTTCAATTACCTGTTCAATATGATAATGGCCATTCGACTCAACAATCAATGCCTGACCAGGCATTAACTCCAGCACTTCGTTTTCGCCAACATTAAATGTTGTACGGATAGCTGCACGTTCACTTGCTGCAACAATTACTTCTTCGTCGATATAATAATATGCCGGACGGATACCGTGTGCATCACGCATTACAAAGCTGGCTCCGTTACCCGTCATACCACCAATGGTATAACCACCATCAAACAAAGGAGTAGCTTTCTTCAGCACATTCAATACCGATGGATTGTTTGGATTGATCTCATCTTCTTTTACAAGAAAATGATGCACCACTTCCATCATCGCTGCTAAATCACTCTGGCGCTGAAACTCACCCGGATCAATATTCACCAATCCGAAAAGTTCATCTGTATTTACAAGATTAAAATTACCTGCAAGTGCAAGGTTACGGGCTGTGTTGGTGTTACGCTTAATAAACGGATGACAAAACTCTACATTGTTTTTACCCTGTGTACCATAACGAAGATGTCCCAACATCAACTCACCTAAAAACGGCAAATGACCTTTCATTAACCCTGCATGCTGCTTAATATCGGGTTGATATTTTTCCAGCTCCTGCACTTCCTGCCCAACTTTAAAAAACAAATCGGCAATTGGTTGCGGCGCACTGCTGCGTAAACGGTGGAGGAAAGGATAACCCGGTTCTACATCCAGCTTTACTGCTGCAATACCGGCACCATCCTGCCCACGGTTGTGCTGCTTTTCCATAAGGAGGTACAGCTTGTTAAGGCCATACAGCACCGAGCCATATTGTTTCTGGTAATGAGAGAAGGGTTTGCGTAAACGAATGAAGGCCAAGCCGCACTCGTGTTTTATTTCGTCGCTCATGATTATTGTATCAGAAATCAACCGCTATTTAACTACGGTTGTGGAAGGCGCAAAGGTAAGAACCTGTTGCTACATTCCTGCATTAATTAAGCACCGTTTCAGGATAAAGACTTTCTGCAAGCCATAAAAACTCTCTTACAAAAACATCAATATTTTTCTGAAACGATTGATCTGTAAGGTTTCCCTGTTCATCAAATTTCTTATCCACACCACCCACAACCAACATATAAGGACTTGCTATACCAAATAAGGCATTAATAAGCAATTGCATTTGTTGTGTTGCACGTATACCGCCCAAAGGGCCGGGACTTGCCGTAACAATTCCAAATGCTTTGTGCGTTTGTTTGGGATAATGGTCGAGCAGGTTTTTCATTGCCGGCGTATAACTGCCATTGTATTCCGGTGTTAACAGAATAAAAGCATTGGCTGCGAACATCCGTTTGCTTAAGGGTTTAAATTGCTCCGGAGTTGCATCTACCGATACAAATACGTCCTGTAAAAGTGGAAGATCCCACTCCCGCACATCAATAATATTTACGGTGTGTGTAGTATTTTTTTCGAGAAGTTGTTTCAGGAATAAGGCTACACGATTGGTAACGCTGTTTTCTCTGGGACTTCCTGTAATAATTTCAATATTCATAATATGGTTCCCCGCTTCTGTTTCCGCTGTTTCAAAATAAAGATCAAAAATAACACCTCTTTAATTGAGATGGCCGAATTTACCGGCATTAAAATCATCGATTGCGTCTATAATTTCCTGTTGTGTATTCATTACAAAAGGACCATAGGCTGCCACCGGTTCGTTAATTGGTTCTCCACTCAACAATAACAAATGTGTTTCGTTATTTGTTTGTACCCGAATGCTTTCTCCGGCATTGTCGAAGATCAACATATCGCCTTCCCTTACTGTTTTATCATCATTTACCAATGCTGTTCCTTTTAAAACAAGTACGGTGGTATGATCTCCTTCTGTTACGTTGAATTCAAAATCGGCGTTTGCATGTACATGTGCATCAAAAATATTGATGCGGGTAAATGTGTTTGCCGGCCCCTTTACGCCATTCATTGTTCCGGCAATGATCCTGATTTTTCCTTTTTCATCAGGCAATGCTATTTCAGGAATATTGGTTGAACTTATATCCTGGTAGGCAGGTGCTGTTGATTTATTTTTTGCAGGAAGATTTACCCAAAGCTGAGCACCGTGCAATACACCACCTTTTTTACTAAACTCTTCTTCATGAAATTCTTTGTGGAGAATACCTGCTCCTGCGGTCATCCATTGAACATCGCCGGCAAATAATTTTCCTTTGCCGCCGCTGCTGTCTTCGTGTGCAAGAGCACCTTCCCATAAAATACTTACCGTTTCAAATCCTTTGTGCGGGTGTACATCCACACCACGTGGATGATCGGTTGGTAAATAATTTGTGGGCTCTATGTAATCAAGCATCAGGAAAGGGCTCATGTCTTTCCACATCGCCGACGAAATAAAAGTCCTTACTTTAAAACCATCTCCTACCATATGAGGGGGAGCCGCTCTCCTGATGTACTTGATCTGTTTCATACAATTTCCTTTTTTACGATTGCATTTGTTATTGCTTTACAAACTGAACATGGAATTGCAGTTTTACATCATCACTTACCACAACACCACCTGCTTCAGTTACAGCATCCCAGCCTAAACCAAATTCTTTACGTTTGATTTTGCCTTCTGCTTCAAAACCTATTTTTGTCTGACCCCATGGATCTACCACTACACCATTGTAATCGGCTTTCAATTCAATCGGCTTGGTTACATCACGGATAGTAAGATCACCTTTCAATACCAGGCCATCGCCTGTTTTGCTTACAGATGAAGAAACAAACTTTAACTCTGGATATTTTTCTGCAGCAAAGAAATCATCACTCTTCAAGTGACCATCACGCTGTTCGTTGCGGGTATCTACGCTGTTAATGTCTGCTGTAAATGTTACTACTGCATCAGAAAAATCATCTTTATCTGTTGTTAAAGTAGCATCGAATGTTTTAAACTGTCCTGTTACTGTTGTAATCATCAGGTGTTTTACTTTAAAAATAATGTCGCTGTGTGCTGCATCGATTTTGTACGTTGCCATTGTGTTTAGATTTTATTTTTTAAAAAACTTGTTTACTTCTTTTAGTTCAACATAGGTACTTCCATCAATAATAATTTCGCATCGGTATCGGCTTTAATGCTCAGTGTATCTGTTTCGCTTATGGCGAGACCATCTCTTTTATTGAGTGCTTCACCATTAATGGTTACATCGCCTTCAAGAACAAAAGCATACACGCCGTTGTTGGTAGATTTGAGTTTGTATTCTGCAGAAAATCCTTTTTCAAGATTGCCAAGGCTAAACCAGGCATCCTGGTGGATCCACACACCCTCATCATTTGCGTCGGGACTTAATATCTGCAGCAGATTGTTTTTTGTTTTGCTTTCATCAATTGTAATCTGTCCGTAACGGGGTTCTACATTTCGTTTATTAGGAAACACCCATATCTGCAAAAACTTTACCTCCTGATCTTTACGGGCATTCATTTCGCTGTGGGCAATACCTGTACCGGCGCTCATAACCTGTATATCGCCTTGTTTAATTACAGCTTCGTTACCCATGCTGTCTTTATGCTTCAGATCGCCGCTTAACGGAATAGAAATAATTTCCATGTTATCATGCGGGTGTGTTCCAAAGCCCATACCTGCGGCAACTGTATCATCGTTCAATACTCGTAATGCGCCAAAATGTATACGCTCCGGATTGTAATAACCGGCAAAACTAAAGCTGTGGTAACTGTTAAGCCATCCATGATTTGCGTGGCCTCTAGTTCCTGCTTTGTGTAATACCTTTTTCATACTTACTCCTTTTATATTGCATGTACATACATGCATTTGTTTAAAAAAATATCAACTCTCTTTTTGTCTGATAATTTCAAGCAACTCGTTCAAACGGGCTGCATCTGTTTCAGCAAGGTGAACGTTTTGTTCAAAAACAGCATTAATTCGCTGTGTACTCAACTCAAGAATGTTTAAGCCTGCAGCTGTAAGCGACATTACGGTGTGGCGCTTATCGTTTGCATCGGTTGTACGTTTTACCAGCTTCTTTAATACCAATCGGTCAATGATACGTGGCACATTTGAGCTTTTTTCAATCATGCGCCCTGCAATATCCTTTACACACATTTCTTCCGGTGACTTTCCTTTTAATATCCGTAACACATTATACTGCTCATGCGTAAGCCCAAACTGCTTCAATTCTCTGCTCATAATGGTTTTTAACCACCAGGCAGTATATAATACATTCAACACTGCTTTATGATTTTCGTTTTTGAAATTTGTGCTTTGTATGGCTTGTTCTAATTTCACTATGCAAATATATGTACATACATGCAATTTTCCAAATACAAAAATCCCTCCGGCTGGCGGAGGGATGGTTTATAACATTTCTTTAGTTTTTTACAGTCTCACCAAGAATGGCTTTGATGGTGGAACAGCTGCGGTATTCGCCTTCGATCTGCACATAAAAGGTTTTGGAGTTTTTCAGAAACCATTTTTCCAGCTCCTTTTCCTTTTTTTCTTCTAATGCACGTCCGGCAATTTTACTATAATCGTCGGTTATGTTTTCACGATGAGGAGCTGTACGGCTTACGAGGTAAATTAAACGCACACCTTTTTTTCCCTGCGGATCAGTAAACGTAACCGGTTGTGAATAATCACCGGGTTTTAATTTTTCCAGTAAAGGAACCATATCCTTATCCAATTCATCAATAGTAATAATAGAAGTACCATCTTTACCACGCATCATCCCTGCAGTAAACTTCGAATTATCATCATCAGAATATTTGTTTACAGCCTCACCAAATTTCATTGAACCTGTAATAAGCTTTGCACGAACTGTATCAAGTTTATTGATAGCATCTTTAATATCCGGTTCGTTAATACGTGGTATCTTAAGAATATGGCGAACTGTTACTTCATCGCCATTACGGGATAAACACTGGATAATATGGTAACCGTATTTTGATTTGATAATGCGTGAAATCTGCCCTTCCTTCAAGCTCATGGCTGTGTTATAAAAAGTAGGATCCCATTGGTTGTCGCCACGGTTCAACACATACATACCTGCATTTTCTTTTGCACCGGGATCATCGCTGTACTGCGATGCAAGAAATTCCATTTTCTTTGTTCCTGCTTCGATCTGGCGTTTAAACTCTTTCAACTCTTCCTGTGCATATTCTTCCATTTCACGACCGGCTTTCGGATAAACTACAATTTCGCCGATCTCTAATTCTGTTTCATAAAACGCCAGGCTATCTTTTGGTATCTTATTAAAATATGCACGCACTTCTGTAGGAGTAATTTTTACATTCTCTACAATTTTACCACGCATGGCTGTAGCCAGTTTGTTTTCACGAATCGGATCTCTCATTTCTTCACGAAACTGGTAAATCGTTTTCCCTGTGATCTGCTCAATCACTTCTTTAGAACCATACTGCTGAATAAAATAACGGATACGGTTATCTAAGTCCGCTTCAATTTCTTCATCACTTACCGGCAATGAGTCCTTTTCTGCCTGGATAGCCAGCATTTTATTAATTACCAGCTGTTGCATTAAATAGCAAGGGGCGTCGGGAGGCAGCTCGTATTCTTTACTTTTTGCATCATTGATCTGGTTATCGATATCGGATTTTAATACAATACGATCGCCAACAACTGCAATAATTTTATCGGCAGTAACTTTCTTTACCTGTGCCTGTACAGCAAAGGCAATTAATACTGCTATAACCGTTAATACTTTTTTCATGTTAGAAAAGATGAGGGTCAAAAGTAACAGAGATGACTGTAGTGTGTACACAGTCATCTCTGTTTTAACATTCTGTTTCTATACTTTAAGCTTTTACAGTGTGCGTTTTACTTCTTCCTGTTCAAAAGCAACGAGGGTATCGCCAACGTTCAAATCAGCAAAGTTCTTAATGGTTAAACCACACTCCATATTTGAAGCAACTTCTTTTGCATCGTCTTTAAAACGTTTTAAACTACCCAACTCTGCAAAACCACCTTCTGTACGTGGGTACACCAATACACCATCACGGAATAGGCGGATCTTCGCATCACGCTTCAGCTTACCTTCCAGTACATAACAACCGGCAACAGTTGCTTTATCGAATTTGTACACTTCACGAATTTCAACTGTGGCAACTTCTTTCTCTGTGATCTTTGGTTCAAGTAAACCTTCCATCGCACTCTTCACTTCTTCAATAGCGTTATAGATGATGGAGTAGTTCTTGATCTCAACACCTTCCTGTTCTGCTAAACGGCTTGCCTGTAAAGAAGGACGAACGTTAAAGCCGATAAGGATGGCATCTGATGCACTTGCCAATGTAACATCGGCCTCAGATATCTGACCAACTGCACGATGTACCACATTCACCGCAATTTCTTCAGTTGAAAGTTTCTGCAACGAATCGGTAAGGGCTTCAACCGAACCGTCCACGTCACCTTTGATGATGAGGTTGAGTTCTTTAAAGTTACCGAGTGCCAAACGACGACCGATTTCATCGAGTGTAATATGTTTCTTGGTGCGGATACCTTGCTCACGGAGGATCTGTGCACGACGGCCTGCAATTTCTTTTGCTTCAGCCTCATCTTCGTACATTCTTAATTTTTCACCTGCCTGTGGCGCACCATTTAAACCAAGTATCTGCACAGGTGATGATGGACCTGCTTTCTCGATACGTTGATTACGTTCGTTAAACATGGCTTTTACACGACCATAGTATTGGCCCGATACGATAAGATCGCCCTGCGATAATGTTCCGTTCAATACCAGTGCTGTTGCCACATAACCACGGCCTTTATCAAGCGATGCTTCAATAATGGAACCCGTTGCCTCACGGTCAGGGTTTGCTTTCAGTTCAAGCAACTCAGCTTCGAGCAATATTTTTTCGAGCAATTTATCAACGTTCAATCCCTTTTTCGCAGAGAGTTCCTGGCTTTGGAATTTACCGCCCCACTCTTCTACAAGAATGTTCATTTGCGATAATTGTTCGTAGATCTTTTGCGGATTAGCCCCATCTTTATCGATTTTGTTAACCGCAAAAATCATTGGCACACCGGCTGCCTGAGCGTGGCTGATCGCTTCTTTTGTTTGTGGCATCACCGCATCATCTGCCGCTACCACAATTACAGCAATATCTGTAACCTTCGCACCACGTGCACGCATCGCTGTAAACGCTTCGTGACCAGGTGTATCGAGGAAGGTGATCTTTTTGCCACTTTCTGTTTTTACTTCGTAAGCACCGATGTGCTGGGTAATACCACCCGCTTCACCTGACACTACATTCGCATTACGGATATAATCGAGCAATGAAGTTTTACCATGATCTACGTGACCCATGATGGTTACAATCGGCGCACGTGGCTGCAGACTGTCCACATCATCCACTTCTTCTTCTTCCTCCATTTCGGCCTGCTTTTCCATATCGATGAACTCAACTTCAAAACCAAATTCACCGGCAACAAGTTCAATTACTTCGGCATCGAGACGCTGGTTGATAGAAACCATCATACCCAAACCAAAACATTTTGCCACAACATCGGTTGCAGAAACATCCATTAAGCTTGCCAACTCTGCCGCACTTACGAACTCGGTTACCTGCAGCTTGTTATCTTCTGCACCGTCGTTCATATTATCAGCCATTTCATCACGCTTCAGCTTACGGTACTTCGCTTTCAGGCTCTTACCACGACCACCCTGGCCGGCAAGTTTCGCCTGCGTTTCACGCAACTTTTCCTGAATTTCTTTTTCGTCGATGACTTTATCTTCACGCTTAACCTGTATGCGCCCACGATCGTTTCTGTTACCGCCCTGGTTAGGACCACCCGGACCTCTGCGTTGCTGATTGCCACCGCCATGTTGTTGTCCGCCACGGTTTTGGAAACCACCGCCCTGATGATGTCCGCCACCACCTTGTTGTCCTTCGCCTTGCGCAGGTTGCGATCCTTTTTTATCGATAGGAATACGCTTACGTTTACGCTTCTCTTTATCAGATGCGGGCTTAGGTCTTGTATCGGGATTAACCGGCAAATCAATTTTGCCGAGAATTTTCGGACCTTCCAGTTTGTCTGCCTTGATGTTTTCGATAACAACTTCTTCGTCTTCTGCAGATTCTTGTTGCTCTGCTACCGGTTGCGGTGCAGGTTGTTCTGCAACCACTTCTTCTTTCTTCACTATTTCAATTCTCGACTCAGCTTCTGGCTTGCGCTTTTCAATCTTCTTTGGTTTGGTAGAAGAATCAATTTTATCCAGATCAATTTTGGCAATGATCTTTGGACCTTCTACTTCCGGCGCTTCAATTTTCGTTACCTCAGGTTCGTTGGCAACCGCTTTCTCTTCCACTATCGGCGCTGCTTCTGTTTTTGTTTCTTCAACAACAACTACAGGCGGCTTCTCTTCTACCACTACCGGTTTTACCTCTTCTGCTACCACCGGCTGTTGTTCTTCCGGTGTAACAGGTTTTACTTCTTCTACCTTTGGTTCGTCTTTCTTCTTTGTAATTTCTTTTTTGAAAGAAACTTCCTCTTCTTCCTTTTTCTTCTTCAGATCAGACATACCGCCTTTTGGAATTTCGATCTGATCACTTTTTGCTTTCGCCAGTTTATCAGATGAGAATTCCGACTGCAAAGCACGATACATTGCTTCTGTAAGTTTTGCAGTAGGTTTTAAGTCGTCTTTACTGAAACCTTTTGCGGCCAAAAAGTCGATAAGGGTATCCTTACCAATATTAAACTCTTTGGCAGCGGCCATTAAACGTGGTGTATTACTTTCTGACATAATTTCTTTCCCTGCATCTGCTATTTATGAAGGGAACAACTTGTTTAATTGTTTAAATAAATCTTATTGCGATAACCTGTAAAGGTTATTCTTTTTCAAACTCTTCCTTCAACACCCTGCGCACTTCTTCAATGGTTTCTTTTTCCAGATCTGTACGGCGTTCCAGCTCTTCGGTTGTAAGATCAAGTACGCTGCGTGCAGTATCGCAACCAATACGCTTCAACTCATCAATTACCCAACCATCAATCTCATCTGTAAATTCATCCAGATCGATATCGAATTCGTTGGTTTCTTCTTCTGTATCACGGTAAACATCAATTTCAAAGCCTGTTAACTCGCAGGCAAGTTTAATGTTTACACCACGCTTACCAATTGCAAGCGATACCTGGTCGGGTTTGAGGTATACTTCTGCATGTTTACCATCCTGATCAATATCCATGCTGGTAATTTTTGCAGGGGTTAATGAACGCTGAATAAGCAGATTGATGTTGTTTGTAAAATTAATTACATCAATGTTCTCATTCTTCAGCTCACGAACAATACCGTGTATACGGCTACCTTTCATACCAACGCAGGCACCCACCGGATCAATACGATCGTCGAAGCTTTCTACAGCTACTTTTGCTCTTTCGCCCGGTTCACGAACGATTTTGCGGATTACGATCAAGCCATCAAAAATTTCAGGCACCTCAATTTCGAGCAATTTAGCAAGGAACAACGGACTTGTTCTTGATAAAATGATTACGGGTGCATTATTTTTTAATTCAACTTTTTTAATAACAGCACGGATGTTTTCGCCTTTTTTGAAATAATCCTGCGGAATCTGTTCGCTTTTGGGCAATAACAGTTCGTTACCTTCTTCATCTAACAACAACACTTCTTTCTTCCATACCTGGTAAACTTCTGCAGAAATGATTTCGCCAATGCGATCGCCGTATTTTTTTACGAGTACATTTTTCTTTAAATCGCCAATGCGGCTTGCGAGTGTTTGCTTGGCTGCAAGGATAGCTCTACGGCCAAAATCGTGAATATCCACATCTTCATATAACTCTTCGCCTACTTCATAATCGGGTTCAATCTTAACAGCATCGCTGTATGCAATCTGCGCCAGGGGATCTTCCACCTGTCCGTCTTCCACGATTGTACGACGACGCATGATTTCCAAGTCACCTTTTTCGGTATTCACAATCACGTCGAAGTTATCATCGCTTCCGTATTTTTTACGAAGCAGGGTTTTAAACACATCTTCCAGCACCTTCATCATCGTGGGGCGGTCAATATTTTCCGCATCCTTAAACTCCTGGAAACTCTCAATAAGATTGATACTTGCCATAACTCTGTTTTTTAAATACAACGGTTGTTTTCAATGTTTGCAACCGAAATCAGTTAAATACAATTTGAATTTTAGTTGATTTAATATCTGCATACGCAAGTGTATGTTGCAACACTTCCTGCTTTTTACCTTTTCCCCTTGTTTCTTCTACCGTTACTTCTGTTTCGCCAGCTGCAAGCAGCTTTCCATTTACTTTACGGCCATCTTTTAATAGTACTTCTACAGGGCGACCGATATTTTTCAGATACTGGCGGGTAAGTTTCAACGGTTCTTCCAATCCCGGTGATGATACTTCGAGCGAAAAATCGCCTTCGTTAAACATTGCCGCTTCTTCAATTTGCTTGTATAATGCTCTGTTATACGCAATACAGCGGCTAATGGGCATCCCAGCATCGCCATCAACAAAAACCTGGATATTATTTCCCGGTTTCAGTTTTATATCTACCAGGAAGGCATCAGCATCTTTGCTAATGAGTTCTTCGGCCATTTGCCTGATGTTTGCTGCTTTTTGTTCTAAGTTCATGTAGGTGAAATAAAGAAGGGAACGTATCCGTTCCCTTCTGCTGCTTCTTTTATCCGGTGCAAAAGTAGCATAATGCAGATGAAATGAAAAATTATTTTTAGTTGTTGCTAAGGGGTCTTTAGGGGATTCTTCACAAAAGCGGCCCGGGTATTCGTTTATCTTTGCAGTATGATACGTTATTTGCTTTTCGGCATATTGCTTTACTTTTTATACCGATTCATTTTCAACTTTATTATACCCGTTTCGAGAGCTACACGTGAAATGCGGAGTAAAATGAGCGAATTTCAAAACCGCATGCAGGAGCAACAAAACGGTTTTAACCCGCAACGCCCCGAACCTGTTAAGGAATCGCCCAAAGCAAAAGAAGGCGATTATATAGATTTTGAAGAAGTGAAGTAACAGACAAGAATCAAGGAACAAGGCATAAGAGGAAAGTCCAAGTATCAAAACCCAAAAACCAAGATTAAATCCCTAATGAAATTTATTGGTTTTGGACTTTAGGCATTGAATTTTGGATTTTTACAAACCCAATTCTTCCACTTTCATGCCAGGCAAAAGATGCACTGTTTGAATACCTAATGCAGCAGCAGCTTCAATATTATTAATACTATCATCAATAAATAAAGTAGTGGCAGGATCGAGCCTGTGTTTATTTAAAACATATTCAAAAGCAGATGCATTTGGTTTGCGTTCACCAATGCGGTGCGAATAATAGGCTGCATCAAACAAAGCATCAAAATTTTCATCTTTTCCCAACAATGCATACCTGCGTTGAAACTCCTGCAAATGAATTTCGTTGGTGTTGCTTAAAAGATAGAGTTGGTATTTGCTGCGCAGTACTGGTAAAACTGCCAGGCTTTCCAACCTAAAATCAAGTAACAATGCATTCCATGCATCACGTATCTGCTCATCTGTTAAGGATAAGCCTGTTTCTGTTCGAAATTCGTCGTAAAACAATTCTTCGTCCACACCTGTTTCCAGTTTTTTAAACAGCGCATTGCTATGAAACTGATTGAAAAGGCTTGTAAAATTGCTTACACCCAAATGTGCAAATGCTTTTTCTGTTAAACGGAAATCGATATCGAGCAATACGCCACCCAAATCGAAGATGATTGCTTTTACTGTTTGCATGCTGCAAAGAAAATGTATCGGCTGCAGTATTTCGTAAACGGATTTTATGGCATAAAAAATTAGCTGATAAATAATCCACTTCCGATACATCGATTTTTCTATCTTTGCCCCCGCCCAAAAGGCCGGATCCTTAGCTCAGACGGTTAGAGCATCTGACTCATAATCAGAGGGTCGTAGGTTCAAATCCTACAGGATCCACAAACAAAGATGCCGGTAAGACAGGAAGACGGAAAGCAACAGCAATACTTCCCGCCTTAGTTTCTTCCCGGCAATTTTTTTAATAACGGCTTTAACCTTTGCTTAACCGATAAGCAGATACATTTGCCTCTTTACAATTATGAAGAAACTATTACTGTTCATGTTAATTGCTGTTTCTGTTGCTGCTGTAAACGCACAGGAAACAGAAAAGAAGAAAAAGAAAGATTGGTCGAAAGTAAATCTTGGCAATCGTCCAAAAGATCATCTTATTTTCCAGGTAGGTTATTTAAACTGGCTCCAGAAACCGGATACTATTGCAACGGCAGGTTTCGCCCGTTCGATAAATGCTTATTTCTCCTTCGACTTTCCGTTTAAGACAGATCCACGTTTCAGCGTTGGTTTAGGTGCAGGTGTAGGAGCCGACAACATGTTCTTTAATAGAAATGCAGGCCGTAATCTTAATATTGTAAACAGCAACGGTTTCAGCTTTGCAAAGAACACGGGTAAAGACACTGCCAATAAATACAAGTCAATCAAACTGGCTACTGTTTATTTAGAGGCTCCGGTTGAGCTTCGTTTTATGGTTGATCCTGCTAACCCTAACAAAAGTCTCAAATTTGCTTTGGGTATGAAGGTGGGTACCTTGATCAGCGCTACCGACAAAACAAGATTTACACAAGATGCAGCAGGTAATACTGCTTATACATTAAAAGAAAAAGACCGTAAGAATTTCAACAACCTGCGCCTTGCAGCAACTGCAAGAATCGGGTTTGGCAACTTCGGAATTTTTGGACAGTACCAGTTAAACGATATGATCAAAGAAGGCCAGGGACCAAACATGATCCGTCCGATGACTGTGGGTATTACATTAACCGGGTTATAATTTTATTTTTCCGATAAGCAAAGCCTCTGCACATGCAGGGGCTTTTTTGTTAGGCATACCCGCCAACTTAATTACCTTTGCCCACTGAATTTTATACAAAGTGATTGATCGTAAACAGGAGATACAACAGGAAGAACGTGCCGTTATTGTTGGTGTGGTTCAAAAAGGACAAACAGATTTACAGGTAGAAGAGTACCTGGATGAACTTACTTTTTTAGCTGAAACAGCAGGCGCTGTTACAATAAAACGGTTCATGCAAAAACTCTCTCACCCCGATAGCAAAACATTTGTGGGCAAGGGTAAGCTGCAGGAAATTAAAACCTATGTACAGGAGCGAAATATTACATTGGTAATTTTTGATGATGAGCTTACAGGTGCCCAGATTATGAATATTGAAAAAGAACTGGGTATTTACACCATTGACCGAAGTGATCTTATCCTCGACATTTTTGCACGTCGTGCAAAAACCGCACAAGCTAAAACACAGGTTGAGCTTGCACAATACCAATACATTTTACCACGATTGAAAGGAATGTGGAAACACCTTGAACGGCAAGGTGGTGGTGTAGGTACAAGAGGTCCGGGTGAAACAGAGATTGAAACCGACCGTCGTATAGTAAAAGATAAAATTGCATTGCTCCGTAAACGTTTGGCTGAAATAGATAAACAGGCTTTCACGCAACGGAAAGACAGAGGCGAGTTTATTCGTGTGGCATTAGTTGGTTATACCAACGTAGGCAAGAGTACATTGATGAATATTTTAAGCAAGCGTGATGTATTTGCCGAAAACAAACTTTTTGCAACGCTCGACACCACTACCAGTAAAGTAGTGTTTGAAAACACGCCTTTTCTTTTAAGTGATACGGTTGGGTTTATTCGCAAACTGCCCCACCATTTGGTTGAAAGTTTTAAAAGTACACTCGATGAGGTTCGTGAAAGTGATGTGTTGTTGCATGTGGTAGATATTTCGCATCCGCAGTATGAAGATCATATGTCGGTTGTAAACAAAACCTTGCAGGATCTGAAGTGCCACGACAAACCCGTGGTTACGATCTTCAACAAAATGGATCTGTACGAGCAAAAGCATTTCGACGAATGGCTGGAAGATGAAATAAAAGAAACCATTTTACAGGAACTGAAAGAACGTTGGGAAAATGAAACACAGGGGCAATGTGTATTTGTGTCTGCTACTGAAAAAAGAAACCTGAACGAACTGCGTACGCAAATTCTTGAAAACGTTCGACAGCTTTACAGAATACGTTATCCCTATAAAACCGAATATCTGTATTAATGCCTGCGGAAAAAAAATATACCTGGCATAAAATTGCAGAAAGCGTTGATGATTTTCTTTGGGAAGAAAACAAACTCTGCGAAATTGTAGTAAAGGGTAAAACCATTTGTGTGGCGAAGCATAATGAAGAAGTGTTTGCCTGTGCGCATAAGTGTCCGCATGCAGGTGGGCATTTGGCCGATGGATTTCTTGATGCCACAGGAAATATTGTTTGTCCGCTGCACAGGTATAAATTTAATTTAAGTAACGGGCGCAATGTTAGTGGTGAAGGTTACTATCTTAAAACTTATCCGATAGAAAAAAGAGAGGATGGTATTTACATAGGCCTGGAAGAAAATTCTTTTTTCAGCTTTTTTAAATAAAAAAAAGTTCGTTCGAATAACAAACAAAAAAGCAAATTCCCCTATTTTTGCATCCCCGAAAGGGAAAACATTCCTCCTTAGCTCAGTTGGTTAGAGCATCTGACTGTTAATCAGAGGGTCTCAGGTTCAAGTCCTGAAGGGGGAGCAAAAAAACCTCGCAATTTCTGCGAGGTTTTTTATTTATGCCAAATCAGTAGAAAAATTATTCAGCTCTATACTCCAGTATATCACCGGGTTGGCAATCGAGCACTTTACAAATAGCTTCTAATGTGCTGAATCGGATGGCTTTTGCTTTTCCTGTTTTAAGTATTGATAAGTTGGCCAGCGTTAACCCTACTTTATCCGACAATTCATTCAAGCTCATTTTGCGTTTGGCCATCATTACATCAAGATTTACAATTATTGCCATGACTTAAACTGTTAATTCGTTTTCTGTTTGCATTTCAATTCCTCTTGTAATAATATGTGCAATTACTAATAAAATCACTCCCATAAATAGCCACACATCGGCTCCTGCTACATGTAACGATTCAGCATCGGGCAATACCACTTCTTTTTGTGCCAGCCATTTTGCATACTTAACTGCCAGGCCGGAAAACAAACCAATTCCCAATGCGAGATAAGCAACCTGTTGAATAAAACGAACAACTGCAGAATTAAAGGGCTGCGACAGACTTAGCGTTTTATCTAAAAAGATTTTTATGATCACATAAAACATGACAGATCTCAACAATGCTACTATCAGCATAAGAAAAGTAATGACAAAGAAATAACCACGATCGTACTTTAACAGCTCCGATAAATCGCCCATACCTCCAAATGTGTCGGCCCATAAAGGATTAATAAAGAGCGAAAACACAATATTGAACAGGATGGCTCCTGCTTCAATACAAACTCCAATAAAGATGATCCACGAAAGCACATGTAAAATGCTAAGCATGCGTTTTGTTGTAACAGGCATAGTTGTATGATTTGATTACAAAATCAAAATTAAATAAATATTTATTGAAAAACAATAAATATTGAAATTAATTCGAAAAATACGCTTTCCTGATTGTGCGACCTCAATCTGCTGATATTACTGTTTGAAATTGCAGATGCTTCCTGCAACTTTGTAACATGCCAGCAAATAAAAGTGCAGCCATCCGTTACCGCATCATCGATCGTTGTTTGCGTAACCGTCAACATAAATATCCCACCAAAGAATTCATCCGTCAGCGATGTATGGAAGAGTTATACGGCGATATGGCCGATGATCTTTCTGTTTCAACAATAGAAAAAGATCTCATCGCCATGCGTGATGATGCCGGACTTGGTTACTTCGCCCCTATTAAATATCATCGGTTACATAAAGGTTATTATTATGAAGATGAGACTTACAGCATTGACGCAGTGGGTTTGAACGAAGATGAAAGTGAAGCATTGCGTAGTGCCGCACACACACTCAGTTTGTTTGCTGATGTGCCTTTATTTGAAAACTTAAAAGAAGCCATTGAAAAGATCAACACACGCTTATCACTCTCTGCAAACCTGGAAGACCCTTTCATTAACCAATATGTACAGTTTGAAAAACCGGTTACACAAAACGGTAAGGACTGGATCAAACCATTGTACGAAGCAATTGTAAACCGGCTGCCTGTAACATTTACTTACTTCAACATTTATAAGAACGAAACTCGTACGCATGAGCTGGAACCATATTTATTAAAGGAGGTACGCAACAAATGGTATTTGATCGGTTGGACGAACAAACACAACAACTTTACCACCTATGCACTCGACCGTATTACAAGTATGGAAAAAGGTGCAAAAGCATTTAAGTATCGCCGTGCGTTTAATGCAGATCATTTCTATCAATACTCTACCGGAATTATGGAAGGCTCAAAGCCTCCTGAAAAAATTGTACTGGAAGTGTTCGGTCCTGCAGCACGCATGTTAAAGGTGAGTCCCATGCACCATACACAAACCCTTATTAAGGAAGGAAAAGAAAAATCGGTGATAGAATTGCAGGTAACGATCAACGAAGAATTTATTCATCAGATGTTGAGTATCTGTAACGAAATGAAAGTTGTAAAACCCGCATCGCTTAAAAAAAGAATGAAAGAAGAATTACAGAAAGCAATCGGGTATTATTAATTTGTTAGATAACAGGCTCGTACTTCTAATTTCGTAAACCGTACTTTTAATCTGTCAGCCACGGCGCTTCTTTCTCCACTCCCACGGTGCAACTGCATTGCTTGCATTCCATAGGCCAACTTTATTTTTGCGGGCCTGTTGTTCTGCAGCAGCAAGCTCTTTATTGGCGGAGTATTTTACAAAATGCCAGGCCATACCTTTTGCAATCATTTCTTTGTTGATCCATACTTTTTTTGAAGTATACACTTCGGCAATTTTCCGTTTGTTACGATCGGTATCGGTTACAACAACGGTAAGCAGTTCATCTTTGCACAAAGTACCCAGCAGTTGTTTCGATGCATTTCCAAAATCCTGTCCTTTTTCCGGCGCATCAATACCTGCCAGGCGAATACGATAGGTGGTTTTATCAACCAAGAGATCAAACGTATCGCCATCAACAATACGAACTGCTTTTCCTGTAAGCGTGTAAGAAGGTGCTGTTAAGGCCGGCAACGGCAACAACAAAAGAAACACAACTACAAAACGCATATACTTCATGCAGCTTTAAACGAATTAACCGATTTTTTGTTTTTGCAGAAAGGCAAACGAAGTAAGTTTCACGGCATGCTGCCGCTCACGGATATTCCATTTTCTGCAAAAACCAACCGGCACAAGAACGGCGTATGCACAATCAATAAAGAACTGCACAAACAATGCATCACCTTCTCTCCGCTTCGGCATAACAAAGGTTTTGCTGATGGTGCCGGTTGCATCAACCAAAATCACTTCCACATCAAAACTATACCCAAACCAAACAGCACTCTGTTGATCAACTCCCGGAAAGTGCAACACCATTGGCTTGCGGAACTGGTGTTGGCTGCGGTAGTTGAGCGATTGATAAATTTCAGCTGCTGTTACGGCTTCTTCTGCTTCAACAGGGGCATAACTGCGGTTGCCTTCGCAAATACTGAAGTAACATTTATTGCTGAAAGGAAATGAAAGCTGTTGCATTGTTTGTTCTTTAGAATGTAAAAGAACAAACTCACTTTGCAGTGTATTTGCGGAGTGAACAGGCACATAAAAAAAGTTGCCAACCCGATCCTTCAACAGGCTCAGGTTGGCAACTTTACATTATTGAGTTTATCTTTTAGCTTACAGATCAGTAATAAGCTTATACTTCGGCACAAGGCTCTTCATAATAACCCAGCCAATTAAATAAGCAAATGCACAAAAACAGAAGATAATAAAATAGCCGGCCGGCTTACCCTCAAACCCTAAAAACTGCAGATTCGTTTCACCTGCATATACAAATAGTTTACCGGCAGATTTTTGTAAGAGCATGGAACCAAGTCCGCCAGCCATACCACCAATACCTGTAACGGTTGCTATGGCCGATTTTGGAAACATATCACCCACTGTAGAAAAGATATTTGCCGACCAGGATTGATGCGCTGCGCCTCCCAAACCTATCATGATAACCGGCAACCATGGTGAAATTGTACCTAATGGTTGGGCCAACAATACGAGCAATGGAATGAAGGCAAAAATGAGCATCGATTTCATACGGGCTGCGTATGGGTTTTGTCCCGTTTTGCGAATGATGATGGAAGGTAACTTGCCGCCCAAAATCGACAACATCGTAATGGCATATAACGTAAATACCAGTGCGATACCCAATCCCTGCGATGTTTTGATACCAAACTGTGTATTGAGATAAGAAGGTGTCCAGAAAAGAAAGAACCACCATACACCATCCGTCATGAACTTACCAACCGCAAACGACCAGGTTTGTTTGTACTTGAAACAATCGCCAAGCGTTACTTTCTTCTTGTTGGGGTCTTCTGCTTTTTCAGCATCACCATTTTCATCTTTGTCGGAAAGAATGTATGCCAGTTCCTCAGCATTTACTTTGGGATGTTCTTCCGGCTTTTTATACATGAATACCCAAAAAGCCATCCATACAAAACCCAAAGCACCAATGATAATGAAGGCCATTTCCCAACTGGTGGCTTTAGCCAAAGGCGGAATGCTCAGTGGCGCCAACAACGCACCTACAGATGCACCTGCATTGAAAATACTGGTAGCAAATGCACGGTCTTTCTTTGGAAAATATTCTGCAGTTACTTTAATCGCTGCAGGAAAGTTGCCCGCTTCACCAATGGCCAATACAATACGTGCAACAATAAAAGCGTACATACTTACTGTAGAAATAACTACTGCAGTATCTCCTACTGCCTGCGTCAATTCCGCAGCTGTATGCAAGCCAACATATTGCTCGGTTACAACACCACACAAGGCATGTATACAAGCACCAACAGACCAAACGCCAATTGCCCAAAGGAAACCTTTCTTTGTGCCCATCCAATCGATAAACCGACCTGCGAACAACATAGAAACAGCATACACAATGGAGAATATGGAGGTGATGGTACCGTAGTGATCTTCATTCCAGTGAAATTCAGGTTTAATGAATTCATCCCAGGTTAAAGACAACACCTGTCTGTCTAAGTAATTGATAGTAGTTGCTACAAACAGGAGTGCTACGATGCTCCATCTGTAATTCGACATTTTTTTGATCATATACAAGCTTTATGTGGATACGTAAATCAAGCCTTCACTGCCTGAATTACTTCAAGCACCTGTTTTGTTGCTGTTTCAATGGTTGCATAATCTTTTGCTTCCATTAATTTTTTGCTGATGAGTTTGCTGCCCATACCTACTGCACATACACCAGCTTTGTACCAGCTTTCGATACTTTCTTTTGTTGTATCAACGCCACCGGTTGGCATAAACAATAATTTAGGGAAGATATCCTTTATTGTCGTTAAAAACTCTGTACCCAGCATATTACCGGGGAATAATTTGATGAATTTAACACCTGCATTTTCTGCAGCAATGATTTCGCTCGGTGTCATACAACCGGGAGCATAGAAAATATCATTGGCTACGCAATACGCTGCAACATCAGGCACGAACCCGGGACTTACTAAAAAGTCGGCACCAGCAGCCATATAATCTGTTGCATGTTGCATGTTCTTGATGGTACCAACGCCCAATAATAAACCGGGCATTTCTGCATTACGCAGTTGCACCATTTTGGTGAAGTTGGCCAATGCAGCATCGCCACGGTTGGTGTACTCCACTGCTTTAATGCCTGCTTTGTAAATTGCTTTCAACACATCAAGGCTTACTTCTTCGCTTGGATTGAAATACAAAGGAAGAATACCCTGTGCTACAATAGCATCTGTTATTTTTTGTGTATTGCTCATTGTGTTTATTTTTTATCCCGACATGAATGTCGGGGCCAGTCATTAGATTTTTACTTTAATTACTAATTTCTTGATCTCGCCTTCGCCGATCATCGGTGCATGCACATCTTCAGGAAAGAAGATCGCAAACTGTCCATCGGTTAATTGGAAATACATATCGGGTGCATCATCGTAAAACAACACATCCTTTTCATCGTTGTATTCACCTTTGGGTGTAACACATTTTTCTCTTGGCTTCCAGCCAATGGTTTCAACACCTTTAATGCAAAGCTGAATGTCGATGTTTTTGTTATGACATTCAAATTTCTGTAAGCTGGTTTCTTTTGTTTTACCGGGTGCATTGCTGATGATGGCTTTTAAACCTTCAGCAATATCACTCTTACCATCGGCAGCATTTGCCAGGTCGGTTTGTTGAATGTATTCAAATGCTTTTGCGAACAACGGGTGTACGCTGAAGTATTTGTGTGCATTCTGAATTGTATCTATGATCATCGTTGTGAATTATATGAATGAATGATGAGTGATGAATAATGAGTAGCGACCCCTCATCATTCATCACTCATTACTGATTATCTCTGTACCCGTCCGCTGCCGTCGCCTTTCATCAGGTCTTTTACATCACCTAATGTTGCGTGGTTGAGGTCACCCGGAATGGTATGTTTCAATGCACTTGCAGCCACACCAAATTCAGCAGCTTCGCCCATTGGCATACCGGTTACCAAACCGTAGATCAAACCACTTGCAAATGAATCGCCACTACCTACACGATCAACAATACGTACATTGTATTTTTTTGTGTGATAGAATTCTTTACCATCATACACCAATGCACTCCAGCCATTATCACTTGCACTGTAGCTTTCACGGAGTGATGAGGCAACATATTTAAAATTAAACTTCGCCACCATCTGCTTCATGATATCCTGGAAGCCATCGAGGTGAAGCTCACCTTTTGTAACATCTGTATCACCGGGTTTAAAGCCAAGTGTTGTTTCCGCATCTTCTTCGTTACCGATACAAACATCAACCCATTGGCAGAGATGCGTCATTACCTTTTGCGCTTTTTCTTTGCTCCACAATTTTTTGCGGTAGTTGAGATCGATACTTGTTGTAATGCCTTTTGCTTTTGCAGCTTTCAATGCAGCTTCTGTTAAAGCAGCCGCTTTATCGCTCAATGCAGGTGTGATACCGGTTGTGTGAAACCAGTCAGCACCATCAAAAATTTTATCCCAATCAAATTCGCTTGCTTCCACTTCTGCAATTGATGCACCTGCACGATCGTACACTACTTGCGATGCACGCATTGATGCACCTGTTTCGAGGAAGTAGATACCTAAACGATCACCACCTCTTGCTACAAACTGTGTATCTACACCATAACGACGTAAATGATTAATGGCCGATTGACCGATTGGATTGTTAGGCACTTTCGAAACAAATGTTCCATTCAAACCATAGTTACACAATGCAGCAGATACGTTTGCTTCTCCACCACCGTAAGTGATATCAAATGTATCGGCTTGTACAAAACGTTTGAAATCGGGAGTTGACAGACGCAACATAATCTCTCCGAGTGTTACTACTTTTTTCGACATATAGATTGGTTTAATTATTAACGATTAAATAATTGATACTTGTTTTGTTTCGAATGTTGTTTTTACTTGTTGAATATGTTCTACTGTGTTTCGTGTTGAATCGCCTTTTTCGTGCAGCTTGGCAAATGCAGCAGCGGCTGCAAAACCAATGACATCCTGCAATGCCTGTTGCGATTTTAATCCGTAGATGAGGCCTGCCATAAAACAATCGCCACTGCCTACTTTGTCAACAACAGCATCTGTTGCAAACACCGGACTAACTGCCTGTTCTGTTTTTGTATTGAGTGCAGCATAGTAACGAATGTTACCCGCATCAGCATCAAATCGAAATGTATTGGCAACCCACTTACAGTTTGCAAAACGATCGAACAACTGCTTTGCTGTGTAAGTAGCATGTTGCAGAAACACTTCTTTGCTGCGAGGCTCCAACAGTTTGTCATCAACAGAAACGCCAAGCAAAGTTTCTGCAGCCCATACATTACCCATGATCACATCGCAATATTTTACAAGACCGGGCATAATTTCCCAGGGCTTCTTGCCATACTTCCACAACAGTGAACGATAATTCAGATCAACTGAAATGGTAATGTTGCGTTGCGATGCTGCCTTCACTGCTTCTAAACAAAGCGCTGCTGCTTTTTCACTTACTGCAGGTGCAATAGCACTGAAATGAAACCAGCTTACATCTTTCAAAATTTCATCCCAGTTCACCACGCCAATACTCAGTGTAGAGAAGGATGAATATTTGCGATCGAATACATTCTCTTCACTCTTCATGTCCGCACCTTCTTTCAAATAGTACAAACCAATGCGTTCACCTGAAAGAATGATGGGTGATGTATCGATGTTCTTTGTTTGCAGGAAAGAAATAATATCACGTGTAATGATATTATCGGGTAATGCTGTGCAATACTTTACCGGCATTTGCCAGGTAGCGAGTGCAGTGGCTACATTTAATTCGGCACCACCAACAAACACAGGCACCTGGTTGGCACGCAACCATTCACCTCCGTCGGCAGGCGGTAATCGAAGTAATAATTCACCAAAACACAGCACTTTACTCATAACCTATTTCAATGTTGGAACAGGAGCAGGATCCATATCGGTGTACACTAAATTTTCACCTGCCATTCCCCAAATGAAACCATAGTTGGTAGTACCACAACCGTAGTGTGTGCTCCATGGAGCAGAGATCACCGCTTCGTTGTTGGTCATAACCAAATGACGTGTTTCCATCGGGTTGCCCATGAAGTGGAACAAACGTTGTCCTTCGGGTAAATCGAAGTATAAATACACTTCCATACGACGTGTATGTGTGTGTGGTGGAATAGAATTCCATACACTACCTGGCGCAAGCACCGTTAAACCCATTACCAACTGACAGCTTTTTAAACCATCGAGGTGAATGTATTTATAAACAGTACGTTTATTTGCTGTTTCAACTGCACCCAACTCAACAGGTGATGCCTGTTCTTTTGTGTACAATGTATTTGGATAGGTTGCATGTGCAGGAGCCGACAATAAATAAAACACAGCAGGATTCTTCTTCGATGCTGAAGCAAAACTTACTTTCTGTGTTCCTTTACCGAGGTAGAGACAAGAAAGTTTTTCGAGATCATACTTCTTACCATCAGCAGTAATTGTTCCTTTACCACCAATATTGATGATGCCGAGTTCTCTTCTTTCTAAAAAATATTCCGCTCTTAATTCGGGATGATTGCTGAGTGTGATCGCTTTTGCAACCGGTACTGCACCACCAATGATCACACGATCATAATGCGAATACACGAGTTTCAATTTATCGGCCACCATGAGATCCTTCACCAAAAAATTATCGATGAGTTGTTGTGTATTGAAGCCTTTTGTTTCTTCCGGCCCAACAGCAAAACGAACTTCCATATCGCCATCCATGTAAGTGTTGCTGTTGTAATCTTTTAATTGAACTGCCGGAGCTTTTATTTTTTTCGTTGCCATGTCTTTCTTATTACTAATGACTAATTACTATTAACTATCGGCTTGTATTAACGTGCCATCCATCCACCATCAACAAACAACACAGTTCCGTTTACATAATCTGATGCTGATGATGCAAGGAAAGTAACCGGTCCTTTAAAGTCGGCAGGTACACCCCAGCGACCAACAGGAATACGTTCAAGAATTGCTTTGCTTCTGTCTGCATCTTCACGCAAAGCCTGTGTGTTATTGGTTGCGATATAACCGGGAGCAATACCATTTACACAAACACCTTTGCTTCCCCACTCATTACCAAATGCACGCACCAAACCGGCAACGGCAGATTTTGTTGCAGTGTACCCAGGTACATTAATACCACCCTGGAAGCTCAGCAACGAACAGGTAAAGATAATCTTACCACCGCCTTTTTCAATCATATGTTTTCCAAACTCACGACCGAGGATGAATTGTGCGTTGAGGTTAATGTCAACCACTTTATCCCAATATTCATCAGGATGTTCAGCAGCAGGTTTACGCATAATGATACCGGCGTTGTTTACAAGAATATCGATGCGTTCGTTTTCTGCTTTTACTTTATTGATGAAAGCATACAATGCTTCTCTGTTTGAAATATCAACACGGTGATAGGTGAATTTTCTTCCCGTAGCTTCAACTGCAGCTTTTACATCGCTGTAATCTTCAACGATTGATGCGCCGATGATGTCTGCACCGGCTTCGGCCAAAGCTGTTGCCATACCCATACCTAAACCGGTATCGCAACCTGTTACTACTGCGGTTTTACCTGCGAGATTAAATAGATCCAATGTTTGCATTTTGTTCTTAATTATAGTTTATTAGTAGTTGCTGTTTGTACAGCATCGAGATGCTGCAAATTGAAATATTCTTTTGCGTTGTTGTAGCAAATATCCTGAATGGTTTTACCAATAAGATCAATATCGTTCGGCAATTCACCATTCTCTACTTCTTCGCCATACATATTACAAAGTATGCGACGGAAATATTCGTGGCGTGGGAACGAAAGGAAACTACGGCTATCGGTTAACATACCAACAAAGCGACTGAGCAAGCCCATGTTGCTGAGTGCGTTGATTTGTTTGATCATACCATCTTTCTGATCGAGGAACCACCAGCCGCTGCCCCATTGCACTTTACCTGCAACAGAACCATCGTTGAAGTTACCGATCATGGTTGCGAACAATTCATTATCGGCAGGATTCAAATTGTAAATAATGGTCTTCGCCAGTTTATCATTTGTATCTAAACGATTCAGGAATTTTGATAAAGCACGTGCCTGTGAAAAATCGCCGATGCTGTCCCAGCCAGTATCAGGGCCTAATTGCTTTAACATACGACTATTGTTATTACGCAATGCACCAAGATGATATTGTTGCACCCAACCTTTTTCATGATCCCATTCAGCAAAGATCACCAGCATGGCACTCTTGAATTTTTTCTTTTCTTCGAGTGTTAAGTTGCCGCCACTGCGTACCTGTGCAAAAATGCCAACGATCTCTGTTTGTGTATAATCTTCTGCATAGATCTCTTCCAACCCATGATCAGAAACAGCACAACCATTTTCTGCAAAATAATCATGACGCTTTTTCAACGCTGCTAAATAATCGTTGAAGGTGCTGATAGAAGTATCAGCAGCTTTTTCCAATAAGGTGAGATAATTGTTGAAGCTGATGGTATCATCTACATTCATTGCTTTATCGGGACGAAAAGCAGGATTCATTTTGGTGAAGCCACCTTGTGCCCTGTGTTGCTGATGGTATTTCAGATCATCAACAGGATCATCTGTTGTGCAAATGAGTTTTACATTCATCTTTTGCAACAAACCCTGCACATTGTGCGATGCATGCTGTAATTGTGCAGTGGCATCCTCATAAATACGTTTAGCACTGTCTGCATTCAATACTTCGTTGATGTTGAAATAGCGTTGCAGTTCAAGATGCGTCCAATGATATAATGGATTACGTAACGTGTAAGGAACAGTAGCAGCCCATTGTTCAAACTTTTCCCAATCACTTGCAGTACCGGTAATAAAATTTTCATTCACACCATTGGTACGCATGGCTCTCCATTTGTAGTGATCGCCATACAACCATACTTGTGTAAGATTTTCAAAGTTGATATTGTTTGCCACCTGGTCGGGTAACAAATGGTTATGATAATCGATGATAGGCATTTGCTTTGCGTACTCGTGATAGAGACGCTGTGCTGTTTTACTTTGCAGTAAAAAATCTTCGTTCAAAAACTGTTTCATGTGTTTGTTTCCTTTTAGCTAATGCTGCATTACTGCAGCGATGAACAATTACAACGTTACACTTGCCTGTTCCAGTTCGGCTACGGTTTGTGCAACACCTTTGGTAAGCATGCTGTTCAGCTGCTCTTCAACGGCACGTAAGAAACCTGGATATGCTGTAAGATCCACTTCCCACAATGCGGTGTTTTGCATAACTACTGCAGGTACTGCAGCAGCTTCGTGCTGTTGCCATACTTCGTAGAAGTAAGCAGCACTATCGTCTTTAATTTCATACTCTACGCCATCACGTTCACCAAAGTATTTATTCCCGTCTTTACGTGTTACTTTCATAAATAGCAGGAAAGCCGCAAAACCTGCAGCCATACGCAAAGGCGCATTGCTGCTTAATTCGTAATGACGTTGAATAAGCGGCAGATTACGCATCTTCATTTTTGATGTGTACTGCACAGTAATACTCAACAGTTGGTGATCGATTGCCGGATTACAAAAGCGATCGAACGTACTGTTGGCAAAATCTTCTTTTTGTTTTACCGGAATATCGAAGGGAATGGATGGCGCAATTTCTTTGTGCATCAACTCTTTTGTAAAACGCCCAAATACATCGTCCTGCACTACCTCACGTGTAATATTAAAACCACCTAAAAATGAAATGCCACAGTTGAAGGTATGTGTGCCGTTGAGCAAACGTAATTTCAACTCTTTAAACAAAGTAATGTCGGGAGTAATTACCACTGCAGTATCAACCTGTGCAAACGATAATGTTTCTTTTACTTTTTCATCACCTTCAATAGCCCAGAGGCGAAACACTTCGCTCATGGTTAAAAGATTATCGGCATAACCTAATTCATCTTCCAGTTTTTTTAGTTCGGCTGCATTGGGTTTGCCCGGCACAATACGATCTACCAACGAATTGCAAAAAGTATTGTGTTGCTCCAGCCATTCAATAAATGCAAATTCGAGTTTATTAAGATGTGCAAGCTCCAGTACAATGCTTTCGAGTTTGGTGCCGTTGTCGGTAATGAGTTCGGTAGGAACAATCACCAGTCCGCTTTCGGGTGTACCGCCAAACGCTTTAAAACGTTCGTATAAAAACGCCAATAATTTTCCGGGAAATGAAATTGGCGGGTCGGCCTGGATATTATCTTCCACTAACTGGATACCTACTTCTGTTGTGTTCGAGATCACAACTTTCAGATCGGGATTGTACGCACATTTCAAAATGATCTGCCATTCACTTTTTGCACTCAATACACGGCTTACAGATGCGTTAATGATATTCTCTTCAACGCTTTTGCCGCTTTCAATACCCCGTACACAAACTGTGTACAATCCGTTTTGCATATCAAATGCGGTGCTGTCGCTTTCGGTTGACTTTACTACAACAATGCGCCCGTTAAAGATGCCTTGTTTATTGGCTTTGTCAATAAAATAATCCGGTAATGCTCGCAGCAATACGCCGGTACCAAACTGCAGAACTTTTTCAGGCAGTTCCAATAAATGATCGGCAGGAACCTGCAGACCGGTTTTTGATTGCAATTGTTTGCACGCTTCTCTCGTTAATTGCATAACGTTATCGATTGTTTTGCTACACCGGTTTGCACCGATGCCTGTTTTATGGTTTGTTAGGATGCAATCGGTTTCCAGCGATTGCCGAAAACCCATTGCACTGTGATCATATCAACTAAATCCTTCGAAATATTATTGGCAAACCAGCGGTAATTGCCGGCTTTGCGTATACAGTTGTAATAAAAAATCCGTTCGCCCCATTGCAGATTGTTTGCTCCTGCTTTGTATATAGCAGCATCTTTCATGTTATCGGCAAACAAACAGTTGATGAGATAAAACTGTGCATCACGATGATAGCGGCCCAGTAAAAAACCATCATAACCTTTGAAGCGACAATTGAGCAATACTGTTTTTGAATCTTTGTTTCTCGATCCATCATGCCAGATAGCAGCACTGCCGGTGAGTGCTACAAACTCACAGTTCTCGGCCCATGCCCATCCACGAGGACAATAAAAATCAACACCACCTTCCATTACACAATCTTTAAAATACCACAAACCATTCTCCACTTCCCAAGGACTTACGGTATCGCCTGCGTAGGCTTTGAAATGACAGTTGACGGCTTTTAACCTTGTACAATGCATGGTACGCAACGCCATCTGGTGACTGTTACGTGAAATGGTTTTTTGTTTGTTGATGGTATCCTGCGGACAGTTGACCACACGATCCTGCACATAGTCGAAACCGTAGGTATTGTTGATGCTGAGATTTTTAAGGGTGATGTCGTTACCGCTTACGTTCATTGTTGCTACGCCCCAATCGTCGTTGTGTTCGCAACGCCATTCATCTCTTGCAATAGCTGCAGTAATAACAGTTGAAGCTTTGTCTTCGCCTTCAAAAACAATATTGTGTTTTTCGATGTAGAGTTTCTCTTTGTAAACACCCTTCTTAATAAAAATGATCCGGGCTGTTGCAGCCGAATCACTTAAACTGTTGATTGCACCTTGTATGGTTTTAAAATCGCCTTTACCTTTTGCGTCGACAATAATCTTTTTTTGCGCCTGTATAGTTATACTACACAGGAACATTAAACCCATCCAGCCATATCGTAGAAACGCCGTCACTTCTTCGTTGCAGTTTGCAGCAGCCATTTTGCAAGATCTTCTGCTGCTTTATAATTTTCAAAATCGGCCGGTAACAATTTCCGGTTGTCGATATACTCGTTATAGATCCATGGATCACCAACACTAAACACGGTTCCTTTGCCATATTTTGCAACAGCGATGATGGCTGCACCGTCTTTTGTTACAATTGCTTTTGCAGGAGCTTTTACATTTAGTTCACTGATCTCTTTCAGGAACATTTTTTTTGTTGTTTTGAAAACAGGGTTGTTAGCGCCGGGTAAAACTTCGCCTTGAACATAGGTATCATTCTTCACCATGTTCAGACTGTTATCTGTAAAGGTTACTCCAAACTTTTGTGCCAGCAGATTGAAATGTTTCAGATCGCAATTGTTGCTGTCGTTTGCCAATAAAATCAACACACCACCTGCATTTACCCAATTGCTGATTGCTGTTACATCTGTTGCAGTAACATAATTCGGGTTAGGATTATCACGCACATGATCAGGATCAACAATAATATATACCGAAGCTTTGCTGAGGTTACTTGCTGTTGGCGCAACATCCAATGATTTTAAGGTTGCACCATAACTTTCAAAAATAGTCCCCCATGTATAATAACCACCATGACTTCTTTCTTCCCATGTATAATGCCAGTAGCTCATTTCGCCACCTGCATCTTTTTTCTTCTCACTGTTAAACCAGCGATCGAGTAAAACAGTTTTGCCTTTACCAACTGCCTGTGTTGGCAACTGTTCCATTTCTCCCGCAGCTAATAAAAATGCACCAACACCTTTTGCATCGTTTACAATTACATCTTCGCTCATGTAATAAGCAAAGCTGCCATCACGGTAAGGCTTGCCACCAAGTCCTGATACTTTTACTGTACCATGTAAATTGGTTTGTCCGTTTTCTTCTTTAATGAAACGCTTTACAATACCATCGTAGCCTTTCTTTGCAATAGCAAGTTTAGCAGCAGGCAAATAACCTTTGCGTACACCTTTTGCTATTGCATATACAAATTGTGACGAAGCCGATGCTTCAAAATAATTTTTTTCTTTACCGGGACCGTTATAATTCATTACGTCGTACCACAAACCTGTTGTTGGATCTTGCTGCTTTTCGATGGCATTGACCAAACGGTTGAGAATTGCGATCAGGTCTTTGCGTTTTGGATGATCAGCTGGAAAATAATCCAATGCATCCACCAATGCATCAGAATACCAACCCATTGCTCTTGCCCAGAAGTGTGGTGATGTACCGGTTGTTTTATTGGCCCATTGTTGCTCTTTGCTTTCATCCCACGCATGATAGATCAATCCTGTTTTTGGATCACGTGCATTTTTTTCCATCCAGATAAACTGGTTGGCAATATCGTTAAAGGCTGTGTCTTCGTGAAAGAGCATGGCATACTCTGCATAGAACGGAGCACCCATGTACAAACCATCGAGCCACATTTGATTGGTGTAAATTTTCTTATGCCAGAAACCGCCTTCTTTTGTACGGGGATGTGTACGCAACTGATCACGCAGATGCATTGCTGCTTTCTTATACTTTTCCGCACCGGTGATGCGGTAGAGCATTAACACCAGCTTGCCGTTGTTTACATGATCGATATTGTATTCTTCAAGCTCGTAACCTTTAATACTACCATCGTTCTGCACAAAATAGTCCATGCGGTTTTTGAGCGAGTTATAGTACGCAACATTACCTGTACGCATCCACAAACTTTCAAAACCTTTCAACACCACACCCATATCGTAACTCCATTTTGTGCGGCTGCCAATAGGTAAGCTGTCGGGCCATATCTTATCAACTGTTGCGGCAACCTTTTCGCTCCATTTTGTTTGTGCAGACGACTGCAGGGCTATAGCCAGTAATACAAGTAAGGTCAGTTTTTTCATGTGCATTTTTTAGTTTGCTTTTTGCCACATGTTATTCGCCCAAAAAATATTCATTACTGTATGGTAATAAATTGACTGTTTTTTTCGGCTCATTTCATGTTCCTTTTTTATCTGTTTGGCAAGTATTATAATTTAATTTCCTTTGCATCGGTTCCAAACTCTACTACCAGTTTCTCTTTTGCTTTTGATGCATCGGTATTTTTTACAAGAATATTTTTTGTGCGTTCGCCACCTGCACGAAACAGTACCTCGCTGCCATCTTTATACTTGAGGTTATCGAATACAAGATTATCGCTGTTGATAACATCCACAACAGGATTTGTATTAGTTGGAATGATGGTGATGTTGCGGAATGTGATATTGCTTGCTTCCTGCACATCAATTCCTTTATCGGCCTGCAGTACCATATTTTCCAGTACAATATCTTTTACATGCATTTCGGGTACACCACGCAGAAAAATTCCTTTGGCTGCGCCATTGCAATACACATTGCTGATATGGAAGTTTTTAAACACAGGAGTTGTTTCATCAACCGGTTTAAACTCCACTTTTGGCAACTCTCTTTTTTCACCTGCCAACGCAACAGGATCTTTAGCCATGTAATACATATCGAACAAAATAGCTTCTGCAGGAATATCTTTCATGTAAATGTCTTTGATGAAGATATTCTCTACCACACCACCACGACCACGGGTTGTTTTAAAACGCAAACCAATATCGGTTCCAATAAATGTGCAGTTGCTGATGTACATGTTGCGTGCACCACCACTCATTTCGCTGCCAATTACAAAGCCACCATGCGATGCATAAACGGTACAGTTACGGATGATGACATTTTGTGTTGGCATACCACGTTTACGACCATCGGCATCACGACCGCTCTTCATACACAACGCATCATCACCTACATCAAATGTTGAATTTTCGATAAGCACATTGCTGCAGCTTTCCACATCAATACCATCCCCATTTTGTGCATACCATGGGTTTTTTACAAATACATTGCGAACAGTTAAATGCTCACTCATCAGCGGATGTAAACACCATGCAGCTGAATTTTGAAAGGTGACACCCTCCAGCAAAATGTATTTGCAGTTGGTAACCAAAAAAAGATTGGGACGTAAAAAGTCTTTGATGCTTTCGTAATAAGCAGCATCACGCTCAGGAGTGATTTGTCCGGGATTGGCTGGCCCTTTACTCGCTTTCATAAAAGCTTCGGAAGGGTACCATGTTTTTTTATCTTCACTTACCACACCACCTGATGCTACTAAGTTTTTCCATTGTGTTGCCGTAAGCTTATCGCTTTTTACCGAACGCCAAACATCTCCATTACCATCAATAATACCTTTACCTGTAATGGCTATGTTACTTGCATCTGTAGCAGAAATGGGCGATTGGTTACGCATTTGCGCTAAGCCTTCCCAGTTTGCTTTTACCAATGGGTATTGCGATTTATCGGCAGTAAACAACAAAGTAGCACTCGCTGCAACATGGAGATTAATGTTGCTCTTTAAAACAATGGGGCCTGTTAACCACAAACCGGCGGGCACCAATACAACCCCGCCACCTTTTTTTGCCAATGTTTCAATGGCATTGTTGATGGCTTTTGTGTTAAGTTTATTACCATCGGGAACCGCTCCAAACTTTACAATGCTGACTGTATCTTTTTTGAACTTAGGTGAAATAACAACCGGTAGTTTTTTATTCCACTGTGCTGTTGATGCAAATGCTGCAAGCAACAGAACGGCAAGAGAAGATATTTTTTTAAATGACAGCATACTTGTTCGTTGTTTTTGAAACAGGCCACAAGTTAACCTTGATAGACAAGGTTATGTCCCCTCGGGGAGGGGTTTATTTACGCAATCGTTACCGAGCAAACGGGTTATTTACGGTGTAATTTTAACCGCCTGCCGGGCAAGCATTTTCCATTCTTTGCCGCTCTTTTCAAACACCAGCAAAATGCGTAAATGCACTTCGCCGGGTTTGTTATTATCATTGTTGGTGCCGTGTAGTTCATGACGGACAATAGCCACTTTTCCACTGACAGAAATGGTTTGATTCTTTAGCTCAATGGTTACAAAATCGGAAGCACCGGTTTTGAATTTTTCAAGAAACTGCTCTTGGTTTTCGACCAAACCTCCTGAATGTCCGTAGCTGAGTTTATCACTTGTAACAGCACGCAACTCAGCTTCGTTACCACTGATCATTGCCAGGCGGAGTTTTTCAACTGCATTAGCAACTGCTGTTTCTTGCTTTGATTGCGCTATACTGTTAAAACCAAGAACAATTGTTAGTAATACTGATAGGATTAACTGTTTCATACTTCGTGTCTGTTTGCTTTGGGCACAAGATCGGTTAATTCAGAAATTTTTACCGGACGTTTTAAGGCAATGCTCTTTCTTGCAGCAATACCAATGAGTATGCTCATGGCGCCTTCTCTTGTTCCGGCCATTACATGGTGTGGATTGTCGTTGGTGTTGGTAAACATTCTGCGTTGCATACGAATATCGCCACCACCATGCCCGCCACGGATCTTTGCTGTGGTGTACACTTCAAAATCTTTACCGAAATTATCCCAGGCAAGTATTTCATTTGCTTCACCTGCAATAGCATCATCGGCATTGCTCATTTCAATAGCATGACGTTTCTCTTCATCCACCTTTGTTTTTTGCAGGTAAGGAATGTCTTCCCATGTTTCAATGCGTCCCTTCTTACCATTGAAAGCAATCTGCCAGCCTTCATAAGGGGAATAAGTTGTGAGTGAATAGTTAACCGTTACGCCATTTGCATAAATGATCTGTGCACTCATCTTATCAAAAATGTCGATCTCATTGCTCCACACACAACCATCACGGATATAACCATCGTGCTGTTCGTTGTTTACATAGAGATTTACATTTTGTTTGTTGCTGGTAATGTCCCAATAGAATTTGCAATTGGGTTTGTGTTCACAACCACGGCATTTTGTACCACGGAACTCATTGTTCTTTCCATAATGTTCCAATGAACCATAAGCACTTACTTCAACCGGTTCACTGTTAAGCCACCAGTTGAGCAGATCGAAATGATGTGTTGCCTTATGCACCCATAAGGAGCCGCCTTTGTTCATACGGCCATGCCAGCGACGGAAATAATCGGCTCCGTGATGCACATTGAGGTACCAATTAAAATCAACAGAAGTGATCTTTCCAACACGATTAGCTGCCAGCAATTCTTTCAACTGCATAGCGTGTACACTGTGGCGATAGTTAAAAGCAACAGTTACTTTTTTTCCGGTTTTCTTCTCTGCTTCTAAGATCTTCCGACATTTATCTTCGTCGGTTGTCATTGGTTTTTCAGTAATAACATTAAACCCTGCGTTGAGGGATTTTATAATCATTTCATCGTGTGTAGCGTCAACTGTTGTTACAATAATGTAATCGGCTTTTACCGCTTTCAACATGGCATCAATGCTGGTGAAAGTAGGACAGGTTACACCCATGTATTGTTTTACATACGCCACACGGCCTGGATTGATATCGCACAAGCCAACAAATTCGCACACATCTTTAAATTCGGTGAGAATGGTTTTACCCCAGAGGCTGCTGCCACGTGAACCTGTACCAACAAGTGCAAGTTTTATTTTTTGTCCGGGCTTTGATGAGGCGATTGAAGTAAACGGGTGCAGCATAAGCGATGCGCCTGCTGCTGCAGTGTATTTTACAAATGATCTTCTTTCCATATGGCAATTATATTTTTTACGAACCCTTATTTTTCGATGCGGAACCAATCAATATCCACCACACCAGCATCGTTTGTCTTGTTACTGCGGTTAAAGAAGAAACCAATTTTTGCACCCACCCAACGACCGGGTTTTGCAGTTAGCGATTCACCGATCGTTTTAAAGTTTGTTCCATCTTCGCTGTAACTGAATGTGCAAACAGCTTTTTGACGCACCTGCACACGCAAATAAATATCCTTACTCTTCAGTTTTTCACCATCCTGCACTGTTTCCTTTCCCTTCCTGTCTGCATCCACACATTTCACAAAGCTGATGTAGTTTCCATCGGCTCTTTTTTCTATAGAGATGTATGCATAACTGGCGCCATGTATCATCAAGCCAAAACGTTCTTTTTCATGTTTGGGTTGAAAGGAGATTTTTGTTGTGGCTGTAAATTCCTCTGTCGGGAATTTTTGTGCCAGCAGGTTGGGATAATCCCATGCCAGTTTAATACTATCGGGCAACAACGCAGAGAACAAACGCAACACGCCTTCTGCAGTTGGAAATGCCCAGCCCTGTTGCGGGTTGGCCTGCCACTGCCATTGCAAACCAAGTTTGGGTGTATTGAATTCATCGCTGTCGGCAACTGTTGCAACAGGATATGCTTTTCCAACATTTGGTTTTTTATAAACCATTACCGGTTCACCTTTTCCATCGCCGTCTTTATCAATACCAATCACCGGCCAATCATTTTTCCATGTCATGGGTTGCAGATGCACCACACGTCCATACGCATCTTTATCCTGGAAATGCAAAAACCAATCTTCACCTGTTTGTGTGTTTACCCATGCACCTTGGTGCGGACCATTTACCGGCGATGAGCCTTGATCCATCACCACTTTACGTTCATAAGGTCCATATACATTTTTTGAACGCATTACTAATTGCCAACCTGTGGCAACACCACCCGCCGGAGCAAAAATGTAATAGTAGCCATTGCGTTTATAAAACTTCGGTCCTTCCAATGTAGGATCTGTTGCATGACCATCGAACACCAACACCGGATCGCCAATCACTTTTGTTCCTTCTTTATTGAGTTCTTTTACAACAATGATCGATTTGAAACCTGCACGACTACCAGCGTATGCATGTACGAGATAAACTTTACCATCAGTATCCCACAACGGACAAGGATCTATCAAACCTTTTCCTGTTTCAATAAGAACAGGCTCTGTCCATGGACCTGTGATATTTTTTGCTTTCGTTACATAAATGCCAAAGTCAGGATCGGGATAATAGATATAAAATTCGTTGTTGTAATAACGGATCGCTGGAGCCCACACACCACCACCATGTTGCACTGTTGAAAAATGATCGAATGGTGGCTGACGTTTCAATGCATGACCGATCAATTTCCAATTCACCAAATCTTTTGAATGAAGAATAGGTAAGCCGGGAATATGTGTGAACGATGAAGAGACCATATAAAAATCATCGCCTACACGAATAGCATCGGGATCGCTGTAATCTGCATCTATTACCGGATTTTTATACGTACCATTTTTCTGATCGCTTACCCAAACATTCGAAACTGTTTGTGCCGATGCACAAATGCCTGTCAATACAAACCCAACTACTGCTATTAACTTCATAATGTTATCACTCTTTTTTCGTCGTTACTTTTAAATGCTGCTTCAATAATCCGTATTACATCTGTTCCCTGTTCTGCTGTTACAGGCAAAGGCGCATTGTTACGGATGGCTTGATAAATGCCTTCGTAATACGCTGTATAATTTCCTGTTAGCGAAGGAATTTTTTCGTTGATGATCTTTCCATCTGCCTCTGTATGCAGCAAACCATTTTCACTTTCAGGTTCGATGCCATAAGCCACATCGGTTGGCAACATATGGGCCTGCAGTTGCGCTTCCTGCATATCTGTCTTTGGCTTGATGAACGAACCCTTGCTGCCATGCAACACATAACCGGGTAATGCTTCACGTACCTGGTAACTGCCTTTGATGCGTACTCTTGATGATGGATAGTATAAGAGTATCTCGAAATAATCATCTACCAACGATACCGGTCGTATGATGGCGATATCAGCAAACACTGCTGTTGGTTTACCAAACAACTGCAATGCCTGGTCAATGAGATGCGAACCAAGATCGTACAAGGCACCTGTGCCTTTCATTGGTACTTCTTTGTGTGCTTTGGGACTGATCTCTTCTTTATACCGATCGAAATGAAATTCTGCTTCTACAATATTGCCTAACAACTTTTGATCGAGAACAGACTTGATGGTTTTATAATCACTGTCGTATCTTCTGTTTTGGAAAACAGAAAGCTTCAGATTTTTTTCAGCCGCTAATGCAATCAACTCTTCTGCTTCACTTACTTCAACAGTAAATGGTTTTTCACACACCACATGTTTACCCGCCAACAATGCCTGCTTCACATAATCGTAATGCGTAACATTGGGAGTATTCACGACCACTAATTCAATGTTTTCATCAGCCAGCATTTCTTCCAGTGTGCGGAATGTTTTTACCGATGGATATTTTTCCTGCGCCAGGTTTTTTGTTCGTTCCCACACGCCATAAAAATTAAAGCCGGGATGCGCAGTAATGAACGGCGCATGAAACACCCATCCACTCATGCCGAAAGAACATATTGCTGTATTGATCGGTTGCATCTGTTTCTATTTTGCTTACAAGGTAACACCAAACAAAAACACAATTGTTAGTTCAATGTTGTTAACCAATTTTTCAATCGCTCCATCCAATTATCAGTTGTTGTTTTATTGTACATAGCAAAACCATGTCCGCCTTTTGGATAGAGATGCATTTCAACAGACACTTTATATTTTATACAAGCCTGGTAATAACGGATACTGTTCTCAACAACTACAGAACCATCATCGCCTGCATGCACTAAAAAGGAGGGAGGCGTTTTTGCTGTTACCTGCAATTCGTTTGAATAGAGTTTGATTTGTTCGGCCGACGCAGTTGCACCCACTAAATTATTTCTTGATCCTTTGTGTGTAATGGTACTATCGAAACTGATGACAGGATAGATCAACACTGCAAAATCAGGACGAACAGAACTTGTGTCTTTGTTTGTAACATCTGCATTGCTGCTGAAATGTGTTGCAGCAGTTGAAGCTAAATGTCCGCCTGCTGAAAAACCCATGATGCCTATCTTATCTTTTTTCAATCCCCATTCAGTTGCTTTGTTGCGCACCAAACGAATGGCTTGCTGTGCATCCATGAGCGGAGCAATGCTGCGATCGATATTGGTTGTATCATCAGGCAAACGGTATTTCAACACAAATGCAGTGATGCCCCACTTGTTCATTTCTTCTGCAACACGTGTTCCTTCTTTATCAAATGCTAAAATACCATAACCACCGCCTGGGCAAATGATCACCGACATACCATTCGGGTTTGCAGGTTTGTAAACGGTAAGGGTTGGAACACTCACTTTTGAAATGCGTGTAACATTGTCCCTTGTTTCTGCTTTTTCTTTATTCGGTGCGGGTTTTGAATTGGGAACCGCAGCAGTATACAAAGGCATTTCTGTTTGCGCATACGTTTTTAAGCCTGTAAAAATTGCCATCAATAAAATCAGTTTCTTCATAAAATATTTTTAACGGTTTAATTTTCCTGTAGCCACGACCAACGCTTTGCCCAATCTAATAAAATTTCAGTTCTCCATTTCAATACTGTTTGCCCTCCTTGATAGATCTCATCAAAAAGTTCAGGATTACCACGATCAGTGAACCAGTTTGCGCCTAATTGATAATCGGTTGAACGGGGTTTGCCCGGCCAAATATTATCCACTACAAATTGTCCGCTTTGCTCTGCAAAACCTTTCACATCTGATGTGATGTTGTAAGTTATCGTTTCTGTTTGTTTGGGACAATATCTTACTGCATAATCGCCATTGCCTAAATAATAACCGGCCCATTTTTGTTCACCGATCTTGGCTTTCACACTCATGGTAAAGCAACTTGAATCAGCAGGGATATTAATAACGGGTCCTTTGAAATGTAATTCAATCACCGAATAGACTGTAACCGTATCTGCAAGTGTTGTGTTGCGGCTAAATACAATTCTCGGACTATGTGTAAATTTTTCAAAACTGCCTCCCCAACTTTCTTTAGATGCATCATTTGGATCACCATCCATCATGTAAAGTAAAGAAGGTGTATCGCCCATCTTGATGTTTCCTTTATAATATTGTTTGAAGTCTTTCCCTAAAAATCCCGCAGCTTTAATAAAACGATCATAATAGTTTTTGTTATGCAAACTATCCGGCACATTATCAGAAAAGAAGCCATAGTATGAACTGTTGGTTTCTATAAACCAGAGGTTGGGAAAATTTGCAACAATGTATGCATAGCTGTTGGCGCTCCATTTTTTGTTTGGTCCACCGATCCAATACACTTTAATGTTGGTTTGAATTTCCGGTGCATCATGCAAGGCTTGTGCTACATCTTCTAATCCACCCCACACAAGTATCCAAAGTGGTTGTGTGCTTTTCTTCTTTGCGCACTTAATGATCCAATCTGATCCTTCGGTAGCAGTTGAATATCCTTTAAACGGAGCAGCGCCTAATCTTCCTTGTTTGCAAACTGCTTTTAATGAAGCAGGCGAAGGATATCCTTGTTGATGTTTTTGTAAAAGAGGAAGATCTTTTTCATACAGATCGATCATGCGTAATAATTCCCGTTTGTTTCCTTGTCCGTAAGAAGGTGAAGAAATTAATCCTTCTGTTTGAAACAGGTGACTGTACATGAGAAAATGTGTGATCGATTGATTATCGTCGGGATCGGTGCCACCAATATCTGTACTGATAAGAATGCGTGGCTTCACCGGCACAGGTTTTTGTGCAACCAATGCAAGTGGTGCTAATCCAAGCAAGCAAATGAATATGATCTTGTGTGTATGCATTTTATTTAAACGGAATAGGGATGATAAAATTCATTTCTTTTAACCACGCTTCCAGCAAATTCATCCACTGATCGGTTGATCCGGGATTGTCATCCAATCGTATTCCATGTCCACCTTGTGGAAAGATATGCAGACTTGCATTGATCTTTTTATTGAGTAATTCATTGTAAAACAATACACTGTTCTGCGCCTTCACAGTACTATCGTTTTGTGCATGCACCAAAAATGTTGGAGGTGTGAAGGAACTCACCTGCAATTCACCAGAATAATTCTGGATATTGGCCTTCGTTGTATCTGCACCCAGAAAATTTTTCTTGCTGCCGGGATGTGCAAATTCACCCATTGTTATAACAGGAGAGAGCAGTACCATAAAATCGGGACGAAAACTGTGAGCCGTTAATGAATCATTGATAGTACTTTCATCTTTTGCATGTGTACCAAGTGTGCTTGCCACATGACCACCGGCACTAACACCCATCACACCAATTTTATCTGTTTTGATATTCCATAGTGCAGCATTTGCACGAATGATACGCATGGCCCGTTGTGCATCCTGCACCGGACCAATTTGTTTATTGATAAGATCCTGCTGATGCGGCAAACGATGAATGAGCACAAATACATTTACACCAATGCTGTTGTACCACTTTGCAAAATTGAATCCGTTATAGATATATGATAAGCGTTCGTAACCACCACCGGGAACAATGAGAATGGCTGTGCCTTTGTTCTCAGCTTTCGGAACAAGAAAGCTATACATGCCCGGTGTTGCCACACGCCAAATGCGCTCGTTGAACAAACTGTCGGTTACTTTTTTGCCATTGTAGTTGGGCATTTTTCCTGCAGGCCACAAGGGAATAAACTCCTGCGCTTTTGCAAACAAATTCAACAGTAAAAAACATGCTATGTAAAATGACTTTTTCATTTTTATTTGCCCGTTGTCTTTTCCCTATTGTTTTTTTAGCTCCGGCCATTCAAATGCCTTGCTGCGCAATTGCATAAACCATCCACTTTCATCTTTCACCAGACTGTTATTAGAAAAAATATTATCGAGTGTGTACTCTCTTGCTTCTTTATCGCTCAGCTGTTTGCTCCATGCAACACGCTTATCAGTTGCTGCACCTTCGCCTGTGCATTTATATTCGGCATAGAATGCAGTTTGTTCATTGGCTGGATTACTCCAGTTGCTCCAGCCTTCAGGTGCAATTTGTTTAGGCATTTCGCAACGGATGAACACCGTTTTTGCATGTGCACGCCAAGGACGACCAAGCATTGTCTTCGTTACTGATGAATCCGCCACGATCTTACAATCAATAAACACATAGCCAAACTTTTTACCCGGAGTGGTACTTGCAGCAGTGATGTAGGAATTTGTTTTGGAGCGGATAGTGCAACCTTGAAACACTGCTGTTGATGGACCAAAAATAAAATCGGTTGTTCCTTCAATATAACAATCAAGAAATAATTGACGTGAGTTTTCGCCTGCTGCAAAAATGGTATCCTGGTTGCCGAGGAACTTGCAGTTTTTGAATACGGCTTTATCAGCATCAACATACAAAGCCACAGCTTGTCCTACAGGACCTGCACTGTTGGCGAACGTAATGTTCTCGGCATAAAACCGGTTGCCCGAAACTTTTGCAGTGTACGAAGTAAAGGTGGTGTGCTTTCCTCTTCCTGAATAATCGTTGAAGGTAATGATCGTCTTCTCTACACTTTCGCCAATAAATGTTACATCAGTATTGGTGGCAGGGATCTCGATCTTTTCATTGTACACACCATTCTTAATATACAATGTGATCGATGCCAACGGGTAAACACGCATGGCATCAATGGCATCCTGTATGTATTTGAATTCGCCACTGCCATCTTTCGCTACAGTGAACACATATTTATACTGTTGCGGATTGGCTGTTTGTGCAATAGCGAAATGGCAAGTAAAGATCAAAGCGATCAACAATAAATTTTTCATACCAACTAATGTACTACGATGCATTTTAAAACGGCTTTCTCTTTTCCGGAATTATAATGAATAAAATACTGGCCTTGTGGTAAAGCCTGTACATCCACAGACGTTTGTGTTGTATTCGGCGTTGCTTTCCACTCCGCTATTTTCACTCCAAGTAATGAATACAACGCAATACTTGTATTGCTGCCACTACGTGGATGCTTAATGATCACACTGCTGCTTGCAGGGTTTGGATATAATGCAAACCCACGTGCTGCAAGATTATCAATCACAGATGTAGGAACATTCTGCGTTGGAATTCCTTTTACAATAAAATCTTTCAATTGCAAGTACCTGCCTGCGCTTGTGCTTCCGCAGCTATAGTAAAGACGAATGCTCAGCGTTTGTCCTTCGGTTAACGTTACACCTGTTGAACCATTCAGTGGAAAGCGATTTACAATTGATGGACCATTGTTATCCTGTGCCACTGTTTTTCCCGTAGCAAATTCATAGCCGGTTACCTCAACAGAATCAGTTGTAAATCCGCTGCGTGAGTACACAACAGCAATTTTTGTATTACTGCTGGTTGCATAAAATGCATGATTGAATAACATACTATCAACCCTTGCAGTATAACCTGCATTGGCAGTAATAGTGAATTGCTGGTAGTTTGTTCGGTTTAAATTACCACCGGGCCCGCCTGATGCAGTTGTCCAGTAACCATCTGCAGTTGCTGCAAATGCTTGTCCACGTGTTAATGAGTAAGACAACAAACCCGCAACTGTTACACCATCAGACACTGCAAATTTGTTGAATGTTGGAGCGCTTGCAATAACAGCTGCTGAACGGATGGCTGCACTGTCCTGGTTGTTTTGTGTAAACGGCCAGTGTTGCAACACACTTGAGATCTGTACCGCTTGTGATTGAATTGTTCCTCTCACTGCAAGTTTCACTGTATCGGCCAATGTACCGCTGTGAATAATATTATCGTTGTAAGTGCCAACGACAGTTCCGTTTAAACGAAGTGTGATGGTTGTACTCGCAACTGTTCCGCTTGTTGGTTTCAATCCTAACGGCGTTGCATTGTTATACCAGGTAGTACCGCCATTGGCCGATACTTCATAGTTAACAGGCGGCGCAATTTTAATACTGTCGATGATATTCAAACCTGAAACTAAAAAAGTTTGTGTGGTTGATGGCGTACCGATTCCCTGTAAGAAATCGGACAAAGCACCTGTTACAGTAATGGTTGGTTTGCTCGATACAAAAGCAGTATCAGAAGTGGTAGTTGTAAATCCTGTTTTCGATAAACGTACAATATAATAATAACTTGTTCCTGCGGCAGGTGCAACATCTGCAAAGCTGAAGTTGGCTGCAGAATCTTCACTGCTGTGTTGTGTATCGATCAAACTGAAATTCTGTTTATCTGCACTTCTGTACAATTCGCATTTAATGCCCGACATCGGCCATGTAATATTCCATGTTACATTCACTGTTGCGGATGTAACGTTGGGTTTGCGTGCAATAAGGTTTGATGCAGATAACTCCGGAACAAATGTATTGTTCAGTTCGGGCCATGTGCTGTATGGATTCCATGTTGCCATTACCGGAGTGTTCGCATTCACAAATACTGTATCGTTATTGTAATACTTTGCCGCTTCGCCTGCAGTTAATTGTTTACTCCAGTTTACACGACCGCTTACATCTTTCACTGTGCCATCATAATTTTTTGTATTGTATTCTGCATAGGTAATGTATGATGTGTTGGTACCTGCATCCCATGCACTCCAACCTTCGGGTTTAATTGATGAACCCATAAATGAATTCAGGAATACCGTTTTGTTGCGTGACTTTGATGCATCGGCTGTGCCTGCATCGTTCTGCCATGGGCGGCCTAATGTATAGAATGTAATGCCACGGTTTTTCGTGAGCTTACAATCTCGGAACACATAACCATAACCCGATTCAAGTTTTGTATTCGCTGCCGTTACAAAACCACCGCTACCATTATCCAAACGTGTACGGGGATATATCACACAAGTATCGAAGATGATCGTAGATGATCCAAAAATGAAATCAGTATTACCATCAATATAACTGTTCTTCATATACACCCGTGTACCCCTGTTGTTACCACCGTAGTAAGTATCCTGCCCACTGTTCATACGAACATTGAAGAATACAACTCTGTCTGATGTAGTGTACACAGCAACTGCCTGCGGACCATCGCCCGGTGCCGGAACAATTGCGTTGGCATTGATACCATAACCCGTTGCATTTTCAACAGAAAGGTTCATCAACATCACATCCGCTGCATTAATGATCATAGTGCCGCATGTTGATGTGCCATAGGTACCACCTGCAGGATTTACTTTGCCTGAATAGTTATCGTAAGAAATAATTGTCTCCGCCATGTTCTCACCCATCAACTGCATGAATGGTTTGTTTGATGGAATGACAACTGTTTCCACATACTTTCCTTTCTTAATAAAAATTCTCCACGGTGTTGTGCGGTTTGTTGGTGCTGCAGTGATGGCAGCCTGTACCGATGTATAATTTCCTGAACCATCTTTTGCAACGAGCACATCATACGCTGGTGTAACAACAGGATTTGATGCAACACCGTTTACAGCTAAGTTTTTTGAAGTAGCGCCACCACCTGCAACAGTAATGTTGCCGTTGTAGATACCTGCACTTGCTGCATTTAACCGAACAGAAATTTCTGTTGCGGCAATTGTTCCTGATGAAGGAGATAATGTAACACTGCTTGTCCAGGTGGTTCCGTTCAAAGACACTTCGTAGTTTGATGGGGCTGTAACCGTAACATCACCTGTAAGATTTGTTCCGCTTACTGTTGCTTTTTGCACTGCTGATGCTGAACCAATTGTTTGTGTGAAATTGGTAAAGCTTGCAGTTGCAAGAATGGTTGGGGTGTTTGAATTATTTGCAAGTGCTGATATTGTTGCAACAGGTGCATAGTTAAAGGCTTTATCAGCAGTGAACACATGATAATAATAAGTTGCGCCAGTAGTAACCGTACCATCATTAAACGATGTACTTGTTCCGGTATATAAAACAGTGTAATCAGCACCAATGGTATTGCCGGCTGCATACACACCTTTTGTATTTAAAGAAGGCGCTGCACTCACTGTACTTCTAACAATCAAATAACCACCGTTATCAATACCTGTTGCCGGAGCCGACCATGTTAATGCAACAGCAGTTGGAGAACCAACTGCTGCAAGATTTGTAACTGCATCGGGTGCAGTATTATCAACTGCAGTGCCGGGATACGCTACATAATCATCAATATAAAAATAGGGCGACTGCGGATTTGAAATTTTCATTCCGAAGTAAGTACTCGTTGGAGTTGTGGCCGCTGTTTTTAATGTGCCTGTAAACAATTGCCAGTCTTGCGGAGTAGATGCATCTAATGTAGCAGTTGCTGTTGTTAACGAAGTACCTGTTCCGCCGGTTGCTCCAACAAGCGTTGCTGAACCTGTTAATACAGTTGCTGCACTTAATGTTCCAACAGGTTTATACCAAAACTGAATCACATAATCTGTATTCTGACTTAGTGCCGGATTGCTCAGCACCGGTGAGAACATATACTTTACACTGGTGCTTGCCTGTTTGTAATACATGATCTTATTACCTGTGCGTGCATCACCGGTTTTAATATCCCATGCAGCAGATACTTCCCAATTGGTTGCTGATGTGTGTGAGGTAACAGTTGAATAAGTGCCCACAGTTTGGTTTTCAAAACCACCATCAATATTGGGGAAATAGCCAATGGCAGCATCCTGTAAATTTTGTGATGCTGTACCTGTTACTGCAACCGACATGTTTGTTGCGCCTGTACTTGTTCCAACAATATTCCCTACATAAGATCCTGCGGTTGTTGCGTTCAAACGAACATAAATGGTAGTGGAACCAACAACACCGCTGTTTGGTGTGAGTGATACGTTATTGCCCCATGCTGTATTATTCAATGACACTTCGTAGGATGCAGGTGCTGTAATGTTTAACGCTGCTGTAAGATTCAATGCTGAAACTGTAAATGATTGTGAGGTTGAAGGCGAGCCGATTGTTTGTGCAAATGCAGTGAATGATGCGGAAGAATAAATGGTGGGGGTATTATTCTGTTGCGATTCAAGGATAGAGTTGAGATAATTTTCTAAGTTGGTATAATTGTTCGCTGCAAAAATGCCACGATCACTTGCATCGTTCGGATTTAAACTATTGGCTGTTTCCCATGCATCAGGCATACCATCATGATCGGTATCGGTTGGCGCTGCTGTTGAACTCAACGTTGGCCATGCATTTAAGGTGCTTGCATACGGCGTGCCGTGTGGAAAGCCACCCTGCACATCAATAATTTTTCCTGTACGGTTGCGTACATCATTAGCAACACGTGCATCCAATGTATCACGCTTTAAACTGGCGCCTGCATATTGCAATACCAATTCATACGCTTCCTGTGCAGTGTGTGTTGTTACTGGTAAGTAAGCAGATAAAAATGCGGATGTTGATTTTGATTTCACCGTATCGGCCACAACACCGGTATTCATACTTGCACCAAGCCAGTTATTATTGGTATTGGTTGTTGAACCATCTACATAGTTACCCGAAAGAAAATATTTTGCATAACCAAACTCTGCAGTACTGTCAACACCCACAATTCTGTAACGCACACCACTGCTGGTGTTAGGACCGTACTTGTAATAGTTGTTTACAAGATTGTATTGTCCGCCATCGCCACCATAAATCGTATTGATGCCCCAGTTGTATAAAACGTTATTACGAAAGTCAGCACTTTCAACAGAACCTGCTGGATAAGTGCTGTTACCTGCAAAACGTGGATTACGGTTGCGGCAATGTGCAATAAGGTTATGATGAAAACTTCCATGCAAGGAACCCCAGATGCCACCGTAACCATGATTTTCAAAATCAGTATCACCCGTTTCGAAATGATAAGAATAGTTCAACGGCTCGGAAATAATATTCCACTGCATCGTTACACTGTCACCACGGTAAACCGTCAACGCTTCATCGCTGCTCCAGCTTACACTGCAATGATCGATGATGATATTTTTATTGCCGAGATTACCCAATGCATCATCGCCACCACTTCCATCCAACGGCATACAGGCTGCAGTGAATGGCGCAACAGGCACACCGCAATTTGCAGGTGATGTTTTCAACTGATTTTTATCACCCATACGACAACGGATATAACGCATGATCACATTATCGCCACTGATCACTACGGGATAATCAGCTAAACAAATACCATCACCGGGAGCAGTTTGTCCCGCAATGGTTGTATTTGCACGAATGTTAAGTTTTGATGTAAGATGAATGGTGCCCGATACACGAAACACAACCGTACGATGTGTTGCTGTTTGATTTACAGCATAACGCAACGTACCAACACTGCCATCATCGTTGAGATTCGTTACTTCAAATACAGTTGTTGGAACACTTACCGTTCCCCGTCCACCGGAAGTAAAACGACCGGCACCTTCAGCACCGGGAAAAGCAATCTGTTGTGCATACATGGTACACATGCACAGCAGCATTGAAAAAATAGTTACAATACGTTTTGGCAAGCAAGCATTAACAAGCAGTTTCATTTGGCAGTAGTTATTCTTTTGTATTTACAATTCTTGATGCGAGTTCCGGCAATTGCGAACGGATCTCTTTTAATACCAACTGTGCAACCTGTCTTGCACCAAATTCATTAAAGTGTGTGTTGTCATCTTTACCCTGCGGATGATTGGGGTGTTCGCCGGGTTTTAATTGCAGAAACAACCATGCAGAATTTTCAGGCCCGAATTGTTGATAGAGCTGTTGCGTCAATACATCCATGTCAAAGAGTATAGCTTTTTCTTCTGCGGCAACTGCTCTTGTAATCTTCATATACTCATCGTGTGTACCAACGATCTTACCTGTGCTGTCGAATTTTCTTCTGGCCATTGAAGTGAGTAACACAGGAATTGCTTTCTTCTCTCTTGTTTCTGTTATAAACTTTTTGAGATTGTTTTTAAACTGTTCAGGAGTAGTAGCCGTTTTCTTGGTGGGCACTTCATCGTTATGTCCAAACTGGATGAATACATAATCGCCTTCGCCTGCTTCATCCATGATCTGCTTCCACAAACCTTCTGTTTGAAACGAAGATGTACTTCTGCCGTTCTTTGCTTTGTTCACCACAGTTACAGTTGAATCCCAGAAATAAACAAAGGGCATTCCCCAGCCGTTTTCAGGAAACGCTTTTACATCTTTAATGCTTGCAGTAGAATCGCCTGCAATAAAAACTTTGATCTTCTTTTTTGGCGGCAGCACCAATGCAAACAGTGGCAGTGCCATACATACAATAATCTTCTTCATGTTACTTAACTAAACTGTTGATGTAAACTTCAATATTGGTATAATGCTGATGCAGCTTGTTTGTACTTGCATCGCCAGCATCATTTGCATTTAATCCATTCTTTTTTTCCCATTCATCAGGCATACCATCTTTATCAGTATCGGTTAGCACAGGTACGGATTTTAAAACGGGCCATGCATTCGTGGTGATTTCAAAAGCTGAATGATGTGGGTAGTGCCCCTGCACATCAATGATCGCTCCGGTACGGTTAATGACGTTGTTGATGATGCGTGCATCCATTGTATCACGTTTGTACGAAGCACCCACTTGCAACAGAATTGCTTTGTAGGCATCTTCTGCACTTTGTACAGGAATAGCATCTGTTGGGAATGCTTTTGTTTGTACAACTGTTTTCTTTTCTTCTTCTGTTCCTTTCGGATCAATGTGTACACCAGCAACATTATTCTTTGTTACATCGGGTGCATCCTCAACAAAATTCCCTTCTACATAAAATTGTCCGTATGGTTGTTTATCCAGTTTGGAAGGATTCACAATACGAAAGCGAACGTTTTTGTTTGTGGAGGGGCCATAGCGATAATAATTATTCACCATATTGTAAGTGCCACCTTCACCACCATACACATTATTGCCCTGCCAGTTGTAGATAAGATTGTTTCTGAAATCAACAAACTCTGCATCAGCACCAAGTCGTGCGCCATTGAAGCGTGGATTGCGACTTACACAATGTGCAAACAGGTTATGATGTGCTGATAAATGCTGTCCGCCCCAGATACCACCATAGCCATGATGTTCCCAATCCTTATCACCTGTTTCAAAATGATAAGAGTAATTGAGTGGTTCGGTAATGATATTCCATTGTAATGTAGTGCTATCGCCTTTGTAAACAGAACATACTTCATCAGTACTCCAGCTGAACGAACAATGATCGATGATGATATGCTTGCGGCCCGAAGCGCCAAATGCATCATCGCCACCGCTACCATCCACCATTCCTTTTTGTCGCTGATATTTATCGCCCATGCGTACACGTATGTAACGCACAATAATGTTATCACCAGCTAAACTCACCGGCTGATCAGCAAAACAAATGCCATCACCGGGAGCAGTTTGCCCGGCAACAGTGATGTCGCCTTTAATAAATAATTTGGTTTCGAGATGAATGGTTCCTGAAACAGCAAACACAACAATACGTTTGCCTTTTGCTTCAGCAGCTTCACGAAAACTACCTGCGCCATTATCGTTGAGATTAGTAACGACCATCACTTTTCCACCACGACCACCGGTTGTGTATTTGCCATAGCCTTCGGCACCGGGGAAAGCGATAGCTGTTGTATTGTTGCCTGTTACCTGTTTTGTTTGTGCACATGCACCGGTTGCAAACTGCAGCAATACTGCAAGTGCAAGTGTAACCTGTTTTGTTTTCATTAACTGCGTCTTTCTGTTGAATCAATTTTTACAATAACATTCTTATCGGTATTAATCATACCGGCAGCATTTTCGTTAACAACAGATTTTGGGGAAAACGCCGCAACAATTGCTGCGGCGTTTTATGGTTTTTCTTCAATGATGCTTACAATCTCCAGCGTGGATCACCTGAGTTACTTCTGCCGGTGAAGGAAGTATTAATTATTTTGAAATTGCCCGCAGCAGGGTCTTGCCATAATTGTGCTGCAGATATTCCTAACGTTGTGATACTCGGAAAATCATTACCTGCCGACAAATGATCGGAAGTACGAAAGTTATTACTTGTATTGATTATTGTAGCCGCATTTGCACGCACATCTCGTACAGTGTATGCACCCGAACTGTTTTTTCCAATTCCAAAAATGCAATTATTTACAGTAATACCGTTTGTTACGTTATTGGTACCGGACGTACTGTAATCGATATAATATGAAGAGCTGTTACCTGCAGGTGCCTCGTTGAACGTACAGTTTTCTACTAAAACAGCAATGGAGTTGTTACGACTTGTGATAACTTTTTCTGCTTTATAAATAGTACTGTTCGTTATTTTAATATAGTCCGCACGGCTTGTTGCTACATCAATATTAAATACTCCGTAATTAGAAATGCTGTCAACAATGCAATTATTCATTTCCAGATTTGTGATAATAACCGGCTGACTTTGGGCACGAAGTACACCTCTGAAAATTTCTGCAACGCAGTTTTCAAAACGTATTTTGCCAATGGTACAGGCAGCATTGATATTGAATACATATTTCGATGCATAATCAGTACCACGCAACACCACATCATTAAATACGATAGAGTCAATTACTGCACCTGATGCAATATTGAAATTTGATGGCATTAAGATGATTGGTTTTGCCGGGTTCAACAAATCATCGCCTGCCATAAAGGTGAGCGTTTTATTAAGGCTGAGGGATGTACTGATATTATAAGTTTCACCACGTTTCAGTAAGATAATACTACCCGATGCAATATCAGGAATGGTATCAATTAACAAACTTGGCACACCGGTAATATTGCGAAGATCAATTAACGCACCCGTTAAGGCTGCCTTGGTTGTAAAGTTTGCCCAACCACGAACTGTTGTACCACTATACAGAAAAATGATATAAGCAGTTGATGCATTCAACCCGGAAACAAGTTTGTAGGCGTTTGCTACATCGGTACCATTCATGGTTGCAGTTTTTACAACAGAACTATCGGCAGCAAGTAAGATCTTTACTTCTGTTACTGCTGCTCCACTTGTTGTCCAGCTAACTTTTACTGAGTTATCATTTACTTCGCTGAGAGACGGTATGTTTAAGATGGTAGGAAAACGTGCTGTTTTAATTGCACCCAGATCGGCAAACTTCGAGTTGTGCGATGTATCTGCTGCAACTGCTTTCACCCTTACCTGGTATAATTTTTCCCAATAAAGATTTTCAAACACATGCACATTGGTATCAGTTGTTATTCTTCCTGCAACTGTTTTAAAACTATCTACACTTATTTCTGCTGTGTACGATGCTGCACCTTTAATGGGCTGCCACGATACCTTTATCCAGTTACCTTCCGACAGCAAGGCATCTTTAATAACAGGTCGGAATAAACGTGGCGCTTCACCAAGGTCTTCCACTTTTTTACAAGCGATGAATACCAATGTTGCAGCCAGTGATATAAAAAGTAATTTTTTCATTGCTGTTTTTTTAGAATGGCCAATCAGTTTAATTAGTACCCATATTGATTTTGCAGTGCACCAAGGCTGCTTGTTACAACCGAACTATGTAAAGGCAAAATATAACGTACAGCTGTAGCACCTGTATAATCGGAATAACCTCTCCAGGTCCAAAGCGGAAAGTTTGCCGGGCCGCTGGTAGTTGTGTTGTACATCGATCTGGTCCATGCAATACGTGTATAACCATCGGGGTTACTGCCAACTGTAGGCACATCTTTTACAGGAGGTTCCACTGCCGGTCTTCTGTATAAGTTTAACCAGGTAATTACACCGTTGGCACTTTTCTTATAATACATATAGTCTGGTAAGTTGGCATATGTACCTGTGTTTGTGGTACCATCAATACCCATTTGAATCAATGCATTTCTTGCATCTGCTACTTTTTTCCCATAGAGGTTCCAACGGGCAAGATCATATTTGCGTAAACATTCACCGCCAAATTCCCATGCACGCTCGTTTACAATAGCATCGAAGAAAGTTTGCTTGCCTGCAGCTGCAGTAGTAATGTAAGCAGTTACTTTATCGCTCCACAAGCTTTCAGAAAATGCACGCTGACGTACCAAACGCAACGCATTTTGTGCAGCGGCAGTTGGTCCGTTCAATTCGTTTTCACTTTCAGCAAACATTAATAAAATGTCGGAATAGCGCATCAACGGCCAGTTAATGCCTGTACCCTTTGCAGTAGATGCTCCCAGTGGTGTTGGCACCAATAACCTGTTCCATTTACCCGGAGCAACAGAAGTTGCACCTGCAGGTTGCTGAATAAGATCTTTATCGTAATAAACAAGAAAACAGGAAACCGGTAAGCGTTTGTCAGTTGTATCGAACGAGTGATAATACGTGATGGGCAAAGACAAATAGTTTGAACCCGAACCGTATGGATGTGTACCTGCATCTACTCTTATACCATGGTTCCAACCCACATCACCAAAACCGGGATGAAACGCTACTTCGTACAACACATCGCTGTTTAATGGTTTGATGTATTTGTTTACGTTTTGGAAAACAGTTGCATAATCAGGAAGAGCACGGGGCTTCAGATCCATCAGTTTCTTCGTATATGTATTTGCTATCTCGTAATACTTCAAATAATCGTCTTTACGCTTCATGGTTTTATCAGGATATAACCAGTAACCACCACGCATTAACGATAAACGTGCTATCATTCCAATTACAAACTCACGGTTGATGCGCTCGATACCAAAATCAAGTTCATCTGCCCACGACATTTTGGGTTCTATTTCAATCAGATCATTGATCAGGAATGTAAGTATGGTATCTCTTCCTGTTCTTCCTAAATAAAAATTATCACCCGCACGTGAAGGAGTTGTTTTAAACGGAACATCACCCCAGTGATTCATTAACCAATAAAACCAAAGAGCACGCAATGCTCTTGTTTCGCCAAGCAGGTTATTAAATACTTTGTTCGTAGGATCTTTTACCAACGATACTTCTTTCAAACCCTTTTCACATTCGTTGGCACGGTTAATGGCATTGTAACCATTGTTCCATACTGTTAACAAATCGCCATTGGCAGGTGTACATTCAAACGACCAAATGTCACGGCGTGAGTTATCGGGCGATGCAGAAACACCACCACATTCAATATCGGAGTTGCCCGAAAAATTATTGGAAAGACGTGAAGTAAATGCATCCTGATTAAACAATGCATAAACCGAATTCACCGCTTTTTTTGCATCGGCTTCTGTATTAAATACATACTCAAGATCGGTTAACGAAGGCGAATCGGCCGTTAAAAACTTCTTGCACGACTGCAGCGAAGTAATTGCTATTAATAATAAAATGAAATATATTTTTTTCATGGCAATTGCTTTAAAATGTTACGTTAATACCCGCTGTAAAGTTGCGGCTCTTAGGATAGGCCGAATAATCAACACCGGGAGTTAATTGTGAATAGCCATCGCTTCTTGTAGAACTCACTTCAGGATCGTAACCGGAATATTTTGTCCAGAGGAATGCGTTGTAAACAGTTGCATATACACGCACTTTGGTCATGTGTACAACCGATGTAATACGTTTTGGTAATGAGTACCCAACCGTTAATGTATTTAAACGAAGGAACGATCCATTTTCCACAGCCCATGAATGAAACACAGGTGTAGCATTACCAAATGAAAATGGCGACCAGATTTTTGCATTTGCATTTAACTTGCTCAATTCTGTAAGATCTGTTACAAGGTTACCTGATGCATCAATGTATTTATAACGGTTATCAGAATTAACAGTATTCAGCATGTTGCCATAGTTGGTACGGTAAAACTGGTTGAATGAAATTTTACCTGTGTTGTACACATCGTTACCTACAACAAAATTGAAGTATGCACTGATGTCGAAGTTTTTAATGGTAGCACTTAAACCAAAACCACCTGAGTATTTTGGTAAGGCACTGCCAATTACTTTACGATCGGAAGCGTTGATAACACCATTGCTGTCGAGGTCTTTCAACTTCATTGTACCGGGGCGCACACCAATTACACCACCCAGTAAAGAACCAACAGTTGGTACACCTGCTTTAAGTGTATATGTTCTTGTAATTGGGTTATACGATGCAAAATCGTCTGCTGTGTACCAGCCATCTGTTACATAGCCATACATTAAACCAATTGTTTGTCCAACATAAACACGGTAATCGTCCTGTTGTTTCAGATCGGTACTTGCCCAGTTCGATTGCAATGATTTTTCTGAAGGGCCGCCAAGGTTGTCAATTTTTGCTTTATTGAAACCAATGTTGAATGTAGCATTCAGTTGAAAATCTCTTTTTTGAATAATTGAAGCATTTAAACCAAGCTCAACACCTTTGTTTGATGTTTGACCGATGTTTTGTTGCTGTGTACTGAAACCTGTGTTTTGCGGAATATCTGTTAATACCAGCAGATTTTTTGCACTGTTCCAGTAAAAATCTAACGCACCGGTTAAGCGTTGTTTAAACAATGTAAAATCAAGACCTGTGTTACGGGTAATATTTGTTTCCCATTGTACAAACGGGTTGGGCAATGAGCTTGTTGCGTAGGTATAATAAGGGTTGGCAACATCACCAAACCCAATTGTTCTGTTATCACTTGCCTGGAAGAGTACACGCCAGATATTATCGGCAATGCGGTCGTTACCTGCAGCACCGTAGCTGATGCGGAATTTCAGATCATCAATCCACTTAATATTGCTCATGAAGTTTTCTCTCGACACACGCCATGCAAACGCAGCAGCAGGAAAGTAGCCCCATTGTTTTTCTGGCGAAAATTTGGTTGAGGCATCTGCACGAAGTGTAAGCGTAAGCAGGTAACGTGAATCGTATTGATAGTTGATACGTCCGAAGAAAGAAGCAAGTTTTTGTCCGGCTGCAATATTGGTTGTATGTCTGTCTGTTGTACCCAATTGCATATTGGCAAACATGCGTTCAGGGCTTGTATTTTCAACAAACAGTTTTGCACGTGTATATTCAGAAAATCCTTTGTTGAGGATATTGATCTCCTGTCCGCCAAGCACAGTAAAATCGTGCTTACCAATTTCTTTTTTATATGTAAGTGTATTTGCCCAACGGAAGCTACGTGCATTGGAGTTTGTAATTTCGCCCATTGGCAAATTACTTCCTTCGTTACGTGAAACAGAAGTTAACGGACCGTAATAACGCTTCAGCTGACCGAATGTAAGATCCATACCAAACTCTGTGCGATAGATAAGACTTGGAATGATGTTCCATGTTGCAGCAGCATTCATATTTAATGTATGTGCCACACGCTTACGGTAATCCTGTGCAAGCAGTTGGGTTGGGCTGATGAGACTCTTCAGGAACTGTTCGTAATCATCATCTGTACCACCCGGATTTGGATCGATCTGGATAAAATCGGCAATACCATTTACAGGGCGTGTAGTGATGGCATCTCCAATACGGAAATTCGATGAACCGGATGAACCTGCACCATCAGTTACAGTATGTACAAAACGGGAGGAATAGTCGAGCTTTAAATTCTTTGCAACTTCATGGTTTAATTTAAAGTTGAGGTAGTTGCGTTGGTAGCCCGATCCCTGCATTAAACCCTGATCGGTATTGTTGGTTGCACTTAAACTGAATTTTGTTTTAGCAGTACCCCCTGTAATACCAAGATTATGTTGTTGCGAATACACCGGCTTACCAAATAACTCCTTTTGCCAGTTGGTACCCTTCTGATATTTATACAATTCAAGATCTTCATAAGCACCAAAGTATTTGGTGAAACCATCAACTGTTGTTTGGTTTTGCAAACGTGCATACTCATAGTTGGCCAATACAAATTCGTAAGGCGATAAAACTTCGAGCTGGCGGGGTAAAGTGCGTGCAGTACCAAACGAGTTAAACGTAATCGTTGTTTTACCCGCCTTTGCATTTTTGGTAGAAATAATAACAACACCGTTCGCACCACGTGCACCGTAGATCGCTGTTGTAGCCGCATCTTTCAAGATGTCGATGCTCGCAATATCGGAGGGGGCAATATCATTAATGTTGTTAACAGGAAAACCATCAACAATATAAAGCGGCGAGTTATCCTGTGTAACCGAACCACCACCACGTACACGAATGACGATTTCAGCACCGGGTGCACCATCAACAGATGTTACCTGTACACCAGGTAAGCGACCCGTAATTGCTTCGGCTGCACTTGAAACCGGGATCTTTGATAATTCATTCGCACCAATTGATGAAACAGTACCCGTAAGATCTTTACGTTTAATTGTTCCATAACCAATTACCACCACATCTTCTAATGCTGTAACATCTTTTTCAAGACTGATGTTTAGTTCCGATTTGCCATCGGTTTTAACTGTTTGTTGTTTGTAACCCGAATAACTGATGGTTAATGTTACAGCACCTGTACCCGGCGCAGTAATAGAAAAATTACCATTGGCATCTGTTTGCACACCGTTGTTGGCTCCACTCAGCAATACACTTACACCTGCTAAACCGGCACCGGTTTCGTCCGTAACCTTTCCTTTTATCTGGCGGTTTTGGGCAAATGCAATCGTACAACACATGCAAAGCAAAAACAGAGAGAAAAACTGTTTCATACTGTGTTTAGTTTTAAAATAATCAATAGACTTTTACTGCAAGGGGATGCAATAAAAAAGTTGAATGTTTTGGTGATTGTTTTGAATCGTTAACTATTTAATGGCCGTTGTAAAAGCATCTTCTGAACTACGTTCAACACAAGCAAATCCGTTCGTTTAACAAAACAAGTCTACTCTGTTTTTAACGAATCCTAAAGGCTTGTAAAGGGGTTTATTTACGCAATCGTTCCCGAGAACGATGCCATTTTTCCGCAACTGTCCTGTGCTGTCTGTATTTTGCTTTTTAATGATTAACAATCGGTTATACAAAATCATCACAAGGCCGTTTAGTAAGTAAGATTTTAATCAGCTATCTTTAACGCAAGATTGTTTATATGAAGTTTGAAGCTGTCACCATTAAAGATATTGCAAAGGCATTAGGGCTTTCTACCTCCACGATTTCACGTGCGCTGCGTGACAGTCACGAGATCAGTGCCGAAACAAAACAACTTGTTTTGGAGTGTGCAGAAAAGCTCAACTACAAACCCAATCCCATTGCGTTAAGTTTAAAAGAAAAACGCAGCCGTTCAATTGGTGTGGTGGTATGCGAAATTGCCAACAGTTTCTTTTCGCAGGTGATCAATGGTATTGAATCAATAGCTTACGACAGAGGTTACAATGTAATTGTATCGCAAAGCCACGAAAGTTACGATCGGGAAGTAGTGGATCTGCAGTTTCTTTCTTCCCGTTCGGTTGATGGTTTAATTATTTCACTCGCAACAGAAACAACCGATCTAAGCCATATTAAAGCATTGCACGATCGGGGTATGCCTATTGTGTTGTTCGATCGTATAACCGAAGAGATCAATACACATAAAGTGATTGTTGATAATTATCGTGGTGCTTACGATGCAACAGAACACCTCATCAAAAACGGATATAAACGTATTGCAGCATTAGCCGGTTCAGAATTTTTATCGATCACTTCCGAACGTTTAGCCGGCTATAACGATGCATTAAAAGCACACGGATTGGAATACAGTAAAGAATATGTGCAGCATTGTTATTATGGCGGAATGATTTTTTCGGAAGTGGAAGAAGCCGTAAACAAGTTGCTTACGTTAAAACAAAAACCCGATGCCATTCTTACCACCAGCGATAAATTAACTACAAACTGTTTACGAACAGTGAAACGCCGTGGCATTTCAATACCGGACGAGCTGGGTATGATCGGCTTTTCCAATTACGATATTGCCGAGCTGGTTGACCCTCCGCTTACTGTTATTCGCCAACCCGCCGAAGAAATGGGAAAAGCTGCTACCGATCTTTTATTGCAATTGGTGGAAAGTAAACGGCCTGTAAAAGAGTTTGAAAAACGTGTGCTTACACCCGAACTGCAGGTGCGTGAATCAGCTATCAAACGATAAGCGTTACTCTTCTTTTTTCTTTACAATCAAATACCATTCGTTTTCGAGTGGCAGATAGCCATAATCGTAACAATAGAAATACGTTTTACCACCTTTAGTTGTGTACAGGTGTGTGAAGTACTTGAAATGAAAACCCATGCGCTGCAGTTTGTCTTTTGTTGCTTTGGCAGTTTCTTCTGCATCGGGCAAAATACTTTCCATGATCTTTCTGTTCTTCAGCAATGTGTTGTTGATATTGCGTACAAAGCTGCTGTAATTGCCTTTTGCTTTTTGCAGATTGTTGTAGTTGTTGCGGCAATAATCATCGCAGAACTTCTTATCAATTCTTCCTTTTAATGCTTTGCCACAGGCCAGGCAGGTTTTGCTGTCAGATGCAGTCATAGTAAAGCTTTTGCAGGATAAGATACAATTAATTTATCCGTGTGCAAACGTTTATACACGTTTAGCTTCGGGTAGAAACGGTTAAAAACCGAATAAGGCTTTGTTGCTGTAACAACTTTGTTCTGTCGACGGGACAAACTGTTCGACTGAGATAACAAATTTTAAAACCTCGCCTGCAGCAGAATCAGGCGGCAAATTTCAAAACTATGTACGCAGTAAAAAACAAAGTGCAGCTGATCGGTAACCTGGGTAATGCTCCCGAAGTAAAAACATTGGAAAGTGGTAAGAAAATGGCCCGTTTCAGTTTAGCAACCAGCGAAAGCTATCGCAACGCTAAAGGTGAAAAAATAACCGAAACACAATGGCATACGTTGGTGGCCTGGGGTAAGGTAGCTGAGCTTGCTGAAAAATATTTAGCGAAAGGCAAAGAAATTTTAGTGGAAGGCAAACTCATCAACCGCAGTTACAACGATAAAGAAGGGAATAAAAAATACATCTGTGAAGTACAGGTGAATGAGTTGTTGATGTTGGGAGAAAAAACTACCGCATAATTATTTGACCACGAAATGCACGAATTACACGAAACAAATTCGTGTCCTTTTGTGCATTTCGTGGCATTGTTAAACAAATTTTATGACAGGGATTATATACAAAACGGAAGTATACCAGATTATTGGCGTTTGCCTTGAAGTTTACAAAACTCTTGGCTTTGGCTTTCAGGAAGTAGTGTATAAAGACGCTATGGAAATTGAGTTTCTGGAAAGAGGAATAAAATATGTACGTGAAAACAAATTAGTCGTATTATATAAAGGGAAGCAATTAAACCGAACGTTTAATACAGACTTTACCATTCATGAGAAATTTCTTGTAGAAGTTAAAGTGAATAAAGATGGTATTGCCGATTCTGCTGTGGCGCAAACACTTAATTATTTAAAAGCTTCCGGAATGAAATTAGGCCTGGTTGTTAACTTTGGCGGAACATCGCTTAATTACAAACGTCTTATTTATTAATTTATAGATTATGCAATCTGTGGAACGCAACGAACGGTTTGAACTGGCTTATCGTTTTGTAACCGAAACACAGGAAAGTATTTTTCTTACCGGCAAAGCTGGTACAGGCAAAACCACTTTTCTAAAATACCTCAAAGAGCATACAGCCAAAAATACCATTGTGGCAGCGCCAACCGGTGTGGCAGCTATTAATGCAGGTGGCGTTACGTTGCACAGTTTATTTCATTTGCCCTTTCATCCTTTCTTACCAACCAATGCCGGTAAACAGGAGCTGCTTGCAAAGATCCGTTACAACAAACAACGGCTGCAGCTGTTACGTAAAATGGAAGTGTTGGTAATTGATGAAGTAAGTATGGTGCGTTGCGATGTGATGGATGCGATCGATACCATTCTGCGGAGTGTGCGCTGGCAACATGCTGTTCCGTTTGGTGGTGTGCAGGTTTTGTTTATTGGCGATCTGTTTCAGTTACCGCCTGTTGCTCAAAACCAGGAATGGCAGGTGCTGCAGGAATACTACAGTTCTACTTTCTTTTTTGATAGTAAAGTGATACAGGAACAAATGCCTTTGTTGATTGAGCTAACCACAATCTACCGGCAAAAAGAAGAGTTGTTTGTAAAACTGCTCAATAAAGTGCGCAACAATCAACTCGATGCTGAAGACCTGGAAATATTAAATGAACGCTACATACCCGGCTTTCAACCCGATCGTGATGAAACATACATTACACTCACATCGCATAATAACCAGGCAGAGCTCATCAATCGTCAGCAGCTGCAACGTTTAACTGCTCCACCCTATACATACACTGCAAAAATTGAGGGCGACTTTCCTGAGAACAGTTATCCTGCCGATGCCGAATTGGTACTGCGTGAAGGTGCACAGGTGATGTTTTTAAAGAATGATACGGTTGGCCGTCGCTTCTTTAATGGCAAGATCGGTGTTGTGCATTCTTTAACCGATGATGAAATCATTGTCCGTTGCGGTAACGAAAACATCCGTGTGCAAAAAGAAACCTGGGATCATTCACGTTATACGCTTAACCGAACCGATGGTAAACTAGAGCAGGATGTATTGGGTACGTTTGAACAGTATCCGCTGCGTTTGGCATGGGCCATCACCATTCACAAAAGCCAGGGATTGACGTTTGAAAAAGTAATGATCGATGCAGGGCTTTCGTTCACCAGCGGACAAGTGTATGTGGCATTGAGTCGTTGTACAAGTCTGGATGGAATAGTATTGTTATCGAAAATTCAACCTTCAGTCATCTTCAGTAATCAACAGGTAGTAGACGGACAGAAAGCATTATTGCCAAAGGGTTCGTTGCCACAACGTTTCGAAGAAGCCCGAAAAGTATTTGTACAACAGTTGCTCGAAGAATTATTCTCCTTTCCACAAACAAATGTTGCAACAAAACAATTGCAGCAAAGCATCAGCAAACATAAGTTCGATTTAAATGAAGAAGCCGAAACCTGGATCAGCAATTGGCAACAACAACTGCAGCAACTATGCATTGTTGCACAAAAGTTTTTGCTGCAGTTAAATGAACTCAGCAAACAACATCCGTTGGTAGAAGAAAATGCACCATTACAAAAGCGGGTGCAGGATGCCGGCAATTATTTTATTCCCCGCCTGGAAGAATTGCAGCAGCAACTGAAACAACATCCGCTTATAACCGAACACAAAACGGCAGCCGATGAAGTGAACGAACAGCTCAACAACTTATATGTTATATTACATACAGAAATTTATTTTTTACAGTCGTGTAAACAACCTTTTGGTATTACGCAACACCTGAAACATAAATTAAACCTGGTTACAACAAGGGCTAATCTTAGCAGTTATGCTGCCAATAAAAAACAAACAGCTACCGGCATTACAAACCCGGAACTGTATTTCCAGTTAAAAGAATGGCGTGATCGTATTTGCGACGAAAACAGTTTGCCCATTTATATGCTGGCGAACAGCCACAGCCTGCAGGATATTTGTACCTACCTGCCATTTACAAAAGAACATCTTCTGTTACTTTCAGGGTTTGGTAAAGCCAAGGTTGATAAATATGGCGATGAAATATTGGAATTAGTAATTGATTACTGCGAAGAGCACAATCTTACAACCAATATCGAAGCAAAAAAAGCAGCACCAAAAAGAGAACGAAAAGAAAAATCAACGGAAGCGAAAGTTGATACGAAGACCACTACCCTCACTTATTTTACCGAAGGCAAATCCATTACTGAGATTGCAACCTTGAGAAATCTTACCGCCGGAACAATTGAAGGCCATTTGGTGGATCTTATTAAAACAGGCAGTGTAAAAGTGAACCAATTATTATCAGCAGAGAAGCTTCAAACTATTCTTAACCGTATTGAACTCTATCCCGAACAAACAAATACCGAACATAAACTTGCCTTAGGTGATGCTTATAGTTTCACAGATGTCAGGGCCGTGCAAAATCACCTGGCCTTTTTAAAATTAAGTGAGGTATAAGTTTATCGTTTCCCTTCGAGTTTGTTTACATATTCAAGCGAACCAAGCCGGAAACGGAATGGAATACCTGTTTTCTGTTCCAGTTTATACTCACCCACGCATATAAAGCCCCAGTGCGAAAAAGGACTGCCAAAATTTATTTGAACTTTTTTGCCGATTGCGTTGTTTATCGGTAATAGAGGCAGTGAACTGTTAAAGTATTTAAAATCTGACTGATTATTTACACTTGCTTTAAGTTTAACAGAATCAATTGTTTGCGAAGTTGAATTGGGAAGATTCAGCAGGCAGGCAGCAGCCAAACAGCAAAAATTGTTCCAATTTTTAAAACGGGTGTAATTTTTCCCTAATTTAGCCATACGAAATTTGCATTGTACACCTAAATGTATTGAGAAAATGGCACTGAGTCAGGGACTACATCAAAAATTACTGCAAAAATTATCGCCTCAGCAAATTCAACTAATGAAGTTGCTCCAGGTACCTACGGCCAATCTTGAAGAACGAATCAAAGAAGAACTGGAAGAAAACCCCGCTCTTGAGCAATCGAACGAAGAGAACGATGACCAGGCTATGGAAGAACCAAAAGATGAGTTCGATTCTTCAGATGAAGAAGATTATGATCTGGATGGAAGCGAAGATGAATACGAGAATATTGATATAGCTGAATATGTAAGCGATAGTGATGATGATATTGCCGATTACCGCACACGTGATGATAACTACGGCGATCATGAAGAACAGAAAACAACTCCGGTTAAACTGGAGACCAGTTTTTACGAATTGCTATTGCAACAGCTGGGCATGTTAAAACTCGATGAAAAAAGAAGTGTTATTGCAGAACAGATTGTGGGAAGTATTGATGATGATGGTTATCTCCGTCGTGAAAACAGTGCAATTGTAAACGACCTGGCTTTTCGTCAAAACATCGACTCTTCTGAACAGGAAGTGGAAGACATCATACTGCTTATTCAACAATTCGACCCGCCCGGTATTTGTGCAAGAGATCTGCAGGAATGTTTGCTTATTCAATTAAGGCACAAACAAAAAAACAATTCATCAAAAGATCTTGAACAGGCTATTGTAATTCTTGAAAAATACTTCGACGAGTTTACGAAAAAACATTACGAGAAAATACAAAGGAGTCTGTCGCTTACAGATGAAGACCTCAAAGCCATTATTCAGCAAATCATTAAATTGAATCCTAAACCGGGTGGTAATGTAGGCGAGGTGAACAAAGCCGAAACCTATATCGTTCCCGACTTCTTTATACTGAACAATAATGGCAAACTGGAGTTAACACTCAACTCCCGCAATGCCCCTGATCTGCGCATCAGTGAAGGATACAGGGATATGTTGAAAGAATATGACCGTGGCAGCAAAAAAGACAAGCGTCAGAAAGAAGCCGTACTCTTCATCAAACAAAAGATTGATGCGGCCAAATGGTTTATTGATGCCATCAAGCAACGGCAAAATACATTACTGCATACCATGAGTGCCATTATGCAGCACCAGGAAGAGTTTTTCCTCACAGGCGATGAAACCAACCTGAGGCCTATGATCTTAAAAGATATTGCTGAAAAGACCGATCTCGACATCTCCACCGTAAGCCGTGTTGCCAACAGTAAGTTTGTGCAAACAGAGTTTGGTACTTACCGATTGAAGTTCTTCTTCAGTGAATCGCTGAGTACAGAAAGCGGTGAAGAGGTATCAACCCGTGAGGTAAAAAAGATCCTCTTCGACCTGGTGGAAGCAGAAGAAAAACGCAAACCCCTCAGCGATGAACGTTTAACCGAATTACTTCAGGAAAAAGGCTATAATATTGCACGACGTACGGTAGCGAAATACCGTGAGCAACTGAATATACCTGTTGCCCGTTTGCGTAAACAATTATAAGCTGTTATGGAACAACTGGTGGTTACAGAAGAAGGGAATCTTGATGTAAAAGATGGCAAGATCAATCCTGTTGTAAAAGCGTTCGCTGTATTTTTCTCTTACCTATTTCATCCCGTATTTGTTATTGCATGGGTTGTATTATTCCTGCTGTACAGAAACAATAATGTGTTTGTGGGCATGGAGCAGGATATGCGCATTACTGTTTTTCTGCGTGTATTCAGCACCAGCATTTTTCTGCCGCTTGTTACAGTGTTGTTGTTAAAAGGGCTGGGCTTTATCCAATCAATTCAACTGCGTACACAAAAAGACCGCATTATACCTTATGTAGCTTGTATTACCTTTTTCTTCTGGAGTTATTATGTGTCCAAACAACTGAACGACCCATTACCACTGAGAGCATTTTTATTAAGTGCATTTATTGCAGCATCAGCTTCGCTCCTCATCAACAATTATATAAAAGTGAGCATGCATGCAACGGGTGTTGGGGGTATGTTTAGTTTTTTTCTGCTGCTTTTGTTTGGCAACCTGCTCGATGATGTACTGCCACTGCTGCTGGCCATACTCATTACAGGTATTACCTGCACCAGCCGCTTACTGGTTAGCGATCATAAACAAGCCGAAATAACAGTAGGGCTTATCGCCGGTGCATTGATTCAGTTTGTTGCATGGATGATCGTGTATTAAAAATAAACCCCGGCAAAAGCCAGGGTTTATCATCATCAGAAATTCCGAATCTTAACAGGTTAATGATTTACAGCGTCAGCTGTTTAATATGGTTGATTTTGTTTTGTATTGCTCGTTCGGGTGATAAATGAACAAAAGGCTTCCGTTTTTAATGGTATTGATGATGGGCTTTGTCTGTTGCATAGGCACTGCGGGACAACCCAGGCTGCGGCCCAGGTAACCATTGCTTTGCAGAAAACTGTTGGTTACATAATCGGAACCGTGAAATACAATTGCACGTTCAAATGCTTTGTCGTTGATGCCTCTCTCTAATCCCTCTAAACGCATGGCATAACCTTTTTCGCCATAATACGATTGTAAAGTGCGGTAAAAACCAAGGCTGCTTTTGTTCGATTCGGGTTTATTCGAAAACTCTTTGGCATAGATCAAGCCGCTGTTACGGCCATGGGCTACCAGTGTTTGAAAAAGGATCTTCCCTTCTTCCATATCCAGCACAAACAAACGCTTTGCAGAAGATGGTTTTGAGAAATCGGCAATGGTCAACACATCTGTTTTACTGATCTGCCCCAGCTCCTTTAATTTGAAATAGCCTTTATAAGCCTGTTCAAATGCTTCTTCCTCCAAACCTGCATTGAGTAAATGCAGTGTATCATAAATGCTGTCGGCGGTAGCCAGCAACATTTCCTCCGCACTAAGCGCAGGAGCTACCGGCTCGGCGGCTTTGTTGTTGTCGGTATAGTATTGTAAAGTACCGGCTTCGGGACTGTTACCGGCAATAGCAATAGGAATTTGTAAAGTAATAATGGCGGTAATAACGATGTAGAGTACGTTGGTACGTAATAGCTTCATAGAATAGGTTTTTGTCGGATAAAGGATACGTAAAAATAATAATTTGATTCTTTTCACCAAACTCATAGCCGGTAACGATTTTTTAAATTTAATAGTATCTCTCGCAGCAGAAGAATTGGGAAACTAAGGGTTTCTATAGCCTGATGGGTGGTGAAGTGCGGCAAAGTTAGGCTGTTTCGCCGGGGCCGATTTGTTAAAATAGCCGCCTGATGGGGCAAGAATCTGCCTGCATCGGGTGAAAAGATTCAGTTAACGCTCACCCTTCAACTCTCTCCTTCACTTCGTAAGGGAGGGCAAGCCGCTCAGGATATAGCGGTTTGAAGAATAGCGTAACTTGCAGATAGTTAGATGCTTCAATTACCTGTATATCTCGATTACAATGCAACTACCCCCTGCGATCCGCAGGTGTTGGAAGCCATGTTGCCTTGGTTTACTACCCGGTTTGGGAATGCCGCCAGCAAAACCCATCGCTATGGCTGGGAGGCAGACGAGGCTATAAGTATTGCAAGAGAACAGGTAGCCCAGCTGTTAAAAGCCGATGCTTCTGAAATTGTGTTTACCTCAGGCGCTACAGAAGCCATCAACCTGGCCATACAAGCTGTATTTCATACGTATACCAATAAGGGCAAGCATATCATCACCTGGCAAACCGAACACAAAGCTGTGCTGGATACCTGTGCGGCACTTGAAAAGCAGGGTGCAGACATCAGCTATTTGCCGGTAAACAGCAACGGTCGCCCCGATCTGGATTTGCTGAATCAAAGCATCAGACCTGATACCATTTTAATTGCAGGCATGTTTGCCAATAACGAAACAGGTGTATTGTTTCCTATCCGATCAATCGGGGCAATGGCAAAAGAAAAACAAGTGCTTTTTTTCTGCGATGCAACACAAGCTGTAGGCAAAGTTCCGGTAGATGTGCAAGCGGATGGTATCGATCTTCTGGCTCTATCAGCACACAAGATCTACGGACCAAAAGGAGTTGGCGCATTGTATGTGCGAAGAAGAAATCCCCGTGTAAAACTAACTCCGCTTATTTATGGTGGTGGTCATGAAAAAGGGTTGCGCAGCGGCACACTCAATGTACCTGGCATTGTTGGGTTGGGTAAAGCCTGTGCACTCGCAGGCGGTTTGATGCAAACAGAATCCGGGCGACTCACAACAGTCCGCAATCAACTGCTCGATGGTTTACTGCAAACAGGTTCCTGTACGTTAAGCGGTAGCCGTAGTTTTCTTTTGCCGCATGTTGCAAATCTCTCTTTTACCATTCCGGGAGCAAACCAACTGATTGCCCGTTTAAACCAACAACTGGCGCTGTCATCAGGTTCGGCCTGCAGCAGTGCACTTGCAGAACCTTCGCATGTATTAAAAGCAATGGGAATAAATGATGAAGCTGCCGGTGGAAGTATCCGGTTCAGCCTGGGGAGGTTTACAACTGAGGAAGAAGTTGCGTTTGCGTTGGAAACTATAAAGAAGATATTGAGTGAATGATTGACTATAGTTGGTCGGTCGACCAACATCAAAATTATCTAATGGATCTGTTCATCGATGATCATGCCGCTTACTGTTTCCTGCATTCTTTTGATATAGTTTTCGCAATCCGATTCGGATGTAAATTCTTTGCTTACTGCCAACAACTCTATATCACTCTTTAAAAGCGCAAAGCAAAATTTATTTGCCGCTACTTCGGTTACAAAATACCGGTTTGTGAAATCAAAGCCGGATCGTAACATTTCAATATCATTCAAACATGTTTGTTTATGTGTATAGCTTAAACTTGCAAGCAGTGTTTGCTCCTGTTCGTTTACCAGCTTAAACTGGAAAAGACCATTTCGTTTTAAACACACAATAAATTTCTCCATTGACACATGCTGTTGTTTGCAGTATTTTTTGAAAGTGCTTTAATAAATATAGACGACCGCAACAATGCAAAAGTTGCTGTTATAACTGCATACATGTAATTGTATTCTTCAGTTTCATTACAATCCTTCTTTTTGATAACGAACCGCAACTTTTTGTTTTATCGGATCGTCTTTAAAAAGGGTAATGTTTATTCAAAGATTTTTTTGAGACTCGAATTTGGTTTTCATTTTAGTGCTACCTATGCAAAGAGTGAAGGGACTGTAATTCTTTACGGTCCCTCTTTTATGTTACACAAAAATGTGTTGATTTTATTTTGCTGCAGGTAATTGAAATACTGCAGGGTCAATTGCATCTGTAGTAACATTGGTAGCCTTATAAACAACAGTTGCTTCTTTGTTTTGATAAGTGTATTGCAACACAACACCGGGAATACCGGCAAAGGCTGGCTCTGTAAGTTGCAGCATTTCGTTTTGTATAGCTGTTGTATAAAAGACCGTAATTTCTTTCCCATCACTTAATGAAACAACAGCTCTGTAACAGGTATAGTTCAAGATCAGTATCGAGTCGGAGAAAAACGCAAGCCGTTTGTTCCGGTACTTCCTGTTAAGATCATCCCACTCGGTATTTGAAAACCTGTTTACAATCCGATCCTTGCCTGTTTCCTTTACGCTGATAATGGTATCTGCACCTTGTATAGCCGATTGAAAATAAAACAAACTCTGTATACGCATCAGCGCTACAAGCCTGTTGCGCACTTTTCCATCCTGAATAAAAATGGTTTTAATGCTGCCATTATAACTCTCTGCATGCCCCCGCTTTTTTGCAGATGCAATTTGCAGTTCGTAGGTAATGGTTAATGTTGATACACGACCTGTGCCCTTCAACTGCACCGCATTACTCTCCTGGGCATATACAGGTATACATACTCCTGCAACTGCAAAAAACAGCAGCACACAAACAGATCTTTGCAGTTTAAAAAATTGTTTCAGTAAGATCAATAATATCATGCGGACTTTTTGTTTTACTCTTATCAAACGCTTTCCGATCGGCCTTTTGCCAGTTATTAATTCGGGCTTTTGCTCTTTTTGCTGCATGTGCAGGTTTCCCGTTTCGTTTTGTTCTAAATACATCACTCAATTGCTTACTCATAAAATCCGACACCCGGATGTTGGTGTAGTCATCCACTTTCACAATTACAGGTTTGTTCTTTTCTTTAAATACAGAACGTCCCTCTGAAAACGACATGGATGTAAATGAAAACAAAAGATCATTGTTATAAACAGGCACCCGCCTTCTTCCAATAAAAACAGAAGGCACATCCATATAGAACTTTTCTTTTATTCCACTATTTAAGTAAACGGTCCGTTTATTTGCCGCAACAGCTGTCTTTGTTTGTACCGGTGTTGTTACTACTGTAGCTGTATCGCTTACAGGAGAAACCGATTGGTTTTGTTTGGGAGCATCTGCTGTTGCATCCGTTTTCTCTTTTGTAAAACTTATACGAAATGCTATGGCCACAGCAAGCATGAACAACAGGATCGCTGCTGCATAATAAAAGAATCTACGTTTATAATTGAATAATGTCCATACAGTTGCAGGCTGTTGTTTCTGTTTAAGCCGATCGTAAAGTAATACAGGTGGCGCAAGCTCAAACTGAGTAAGCTTACTTGTTTCCTCTTTCAAACGCAGGTCTTCAACTTCTTCCATTACCTGTTCAAACAAATGATCGGGAGGAGGCACTTCGAGCATTTGCAGTTTATGCAGACTGCTTTGTTCATCCTGTTCAAACAATGCAATACGAAGCTGTTCCCACAAGTTTGCAGGAACGGTTACTTCGTATTGCTGAAGTTGTTTGAAAATATCAGTTGGCGTCTTGCTCATTCGACAAAATATGCTTTAGCGACAGCTTGGCTCTGTGAAACTGTGATTTACTTCCGCTTTCTGAAATATTCAGCATAGCAGCAATTTCTTTATGACTATACCCTTCCACCATGTAAAGGTTAAATATTACCCGTTGCCCATCGGGCAGTTGTTTGATCTTATGAAAAAGATCCGACAGCTCGAGACGGGAAACAGCCGACAGGTCCGACGATTTTACAGGTGCCTGTTCATCTATCTCCACAAGCTGCAGTTCTTTTTTCTTTAAATGGTCGAGACAGGTTGTTACAAAAATGCGGCGTACCCATCCTTCAAACACACCATCCGATCTGTAATTTTTTAAATTGGCGTAAAGCCGGGTGCATCCATCCTGGAATGCATCGTTTGCATCTTCCTGGTTTTTGATATACCGCAGGCAAAGACTGTACATTTTTCCGGCAATACGATCGTACAGGGTTTTAAAGGATTTATCGTCGCCCGCTATGCTTTGTTTAATTAAGACGCCAATCTCAGTGTTAGGGTCGCCTTCGGTTTCCTTTTTTTTCATTCTTCTTTGTATGACAGTTTTACGACGAAACTTATAGGCAAAGAAAATCGTCAAGACAGTGCATGTTTTTCGTTTGCAAAGGCAGCATTCATAAGGACAAAGACATTTTTATAAAGCACTAAACAGGTATTGCTGATTGTTAATGATGAGTATGCATAGTAAATGTGTATTTGGGTTGAGTAATTGTTGTGTTGACCATGTGGCCGCTAACAGCTAATAAATAAAAAACAGGATACGGTATTAAAAACAAGACCGCCCTGTAAAACAAAAGAGTTGTTTTAATGCGGCGATGCTTATGGAATAGATAATTAATCAGGATCATACTTGCTTACTGGAAGTGCAAACGCACAAAAATGTGCTGCGAACAGCACATTTCAAACCAGCCTTCTTATTAAAAAAGGTTTCTTCTTTTACCTGTATATATTGACGAATGTGCAGCTTAAAAAGTTGCGATGCCATCTAAAATAGTTACAGCACTTTTATTTGCGATTGCCGGTTACCTGTTCTTTTGATGCTCCGAAGTTTTAGCACGCAGTATGCTCTTGCCCCTTGCTTTTTGGGCTTTGTTTTGGATTTTGATTTTCTTCTGCCTTCCGCCTTGTGTCATCTTCCTTGTGCCTTGAATTTTGGATTTTGGTTCTTGTTCCTTGTTTCTTTCTACTCCGCAAATACACTGCAAAGTGCCTGTTTAGTTTCGTAGCATAAAAAATTTATTATGCTGCTCATTGTTCAACTTACCGCCACAACCCCCGAACTAAAATTATTAATGCATGGAGCGTATGTAGATGCGTTGGTTCTTAGTAAACAAGTACAAAGCAACGATCCCAACCAGCCACCACTCAACATCGGCTGGCGTATCATCGACCGTTCGCAAACAGCTGCCAGCCCCGATTGTTTGTTACTTACCCCTGGTGATGAGGCCGGCTACAGTTACCAGCTGCAACCCATAACAACTGTGAAGCCAGGCAGTATACACAACCTAAAAGAGTTTTGTTTGAACACCGGTGACTATGTGTTGCAGGATAAGGAACAGGTAACACTGCTGCTGGATATTGATACAGGTATGTAATGTTTACTCTTCTGCAAAACATGGTATGAAGTATCTTACAGCCGGAGTTTTGATTTACCTGTATGATCTACTACCAACATTTTTACCCTGCGTCCATCGATCCTGCGTTGCTTGATGTTTATCTCAGCAAAGGCTGGTACCGTATACAGCAGATGTTGATCACCACCGATCTTATTACAAAAGAAAATGATTTTCTTGCTGTGTTCTGGTTGCGTTACCGTTTAGCAGACTATCAACACAGCAACAAAAGCAGGAAACTGCTCAAAGCAATTGCAGACTTTTCCATAACAATAGAGCCTTTACAAATAACGGATGAACTGGAACAGCTATTTACCTGTTACCGCAGTGCAATCAATTTTGACATGAGTGAAACCATTCAGGGGTATTTATTGGGCGACAAAACTGAATCGGTATTTGCAACGAAAATGATCAGTATCCGTCATGAAGGCAAACTGATTGCTGCAGGTTGTTACGATGAAGGGGAAACCACAACCATGGGTATCCTCAACATGTACGATCCTGCTTATAAAAAATACAGCCTGGGAAAAACATTGGTATTGCTGAAACTCGATGAAGCAATACAACAGCACAAAACCTATTTCTATCCCGGCTATGTTAGTTTGCACACACCCAAATTCGATTACAAATTATTTCCCGATCTGAATGCTACCGAACTGTACCACCGGTTAAACGATGCATGGATAGCTTATAACAGCGTTGACCTTCTTCAGCTGCATGAAGAAATGTTGCGGAGTTTTTTTAGAGCGCAGAGTAAATAACCATAGCTCAAAAATAGAAGTATGTACCAGCCGGCTGAACGCTTCCCGGTCGGCCCGGTTTACCGGTCTGACCGAATTCTGAAACCATTTGCCACTCCTCACCCATTCCTGGTCGGCACGCTGCAGCAGGCTGAACAATTATAGAGCACAATGCAAACCGATGGTTATTCCTTCTTCTTATCCGATAACGGGGTGTGGTTAACCGATCAGGTAGCTGTTCAGTACATTCAGTTTTAATGCTGCTTGAAAATCGTCATTTCTTTCTGCCAAGGATCTTCCGCAAGAGACACGGGATTCACACATTATTTTTTCTTACTTCTTTCTTCCCCTTATTAAACATGCCCGTTTCTGCGTAACCATGCTTCCACATCCTTCACCAACACCCCAACTGCTGCTACAGCAGCACGCAGTACTGTTTCTGTTATACCCCACTTTCCTGTCCAGTAACGCACCTCATGCGCTTGGTTAAGATTGATGCGTGTATCATCACGCCCGTCACGGTAAATTGGATTGTCTGCCATTGCAAGATGTTTTTGGTTAAAAGCCTTAAACTAATTGGAAAATCCACTCAAATTGACCCCCTGCTACCGGCTTAATGTGACCCCCATTCGCCAGACCAATGTGACCCCCTGCGGCCATTTCAAACTGACCCCCTGAAGTTGATAAAAAGATTAGTTGTTTTT
>NZ_SDHW01000002.1 GCF_004118265.1 Lacibacter luteus | reverse complement strand
CGTTTGATAAACAAAAAACAGCCAGTTCTTTAACAGCTTCAGAACATCTCTCCACCAGTTTTTGGATGATTTTTTTAGGGGGTCAATTTAAAATGGCGGAAGGGGGTTAGTTTGGGTGGTATTTACACTCAGAACAAAGTAGAAGAGTTGAAGGGTCTACCTCACCGCAACACATCTGTGTTCATCTGCGTCTATCAGCGGCCAACAAATTGTAAGCGCAGCGCACAATCCATTCGTGTTAATTCGTGCTATTCGTGGCCAACCACATTACAAGCGTAGCGCCGCAATCCAATCTGTGATCATCCCTCCAATCTGCGTCATCCGTGATTCTATTTCTTTATTGCAAGCGCAGCGCCGCAGTCTTTCCACTTTGTGTTTCTTACAATCTTTGCGTCTTCGTGGCAACCATTGTAAGTGCAGAACCGCAATCATTCGTGGTCACCCTCAACAAAACAAAAGACAATACAATTCCCCATCCGCTCAGGAGTGAATAGTTGAAGCAATAAATGATTGCTGTATTTCTGTTTAGAAAAAGGACTCCGTCGAAGAAAGAATGAATTGCCTTTTGACTTGCCCCTTCCTTTAGGGAGGGGTTAAAAATTAAGCCCCACTCACCTTAACAAGCGCCAGCGCATTAAACGCACCATTCTTCAATGAATACTGATTACCATTCACCTCCTGGTAAAACTCAATACCCAATACAAGAAACAAAGGCTTAGTGCTGTTGGCAGTAACCTGGTGATTCAGATTCAAAGCCGCCGTAGCAGTTGAATTAATCGGCAATGAATTACTGTCACCAAAATCCACCACGTAGGTTTTGTTTTCAAAATCAACTTCCACACCGGCCGATACCAGTTTGAAATGCGTTGCACCACTTGGTGCAGCCACCATATTCATCGGAACAAACGGAGGAATAGCAATTGCCAGCGCACCACTCACACGGTCAATACTTGCGCTATACGGTGCAAACAATGATGTACCAAGTTTGCTGCTGGCATTAAACTCAAACCCTTCCAGCAATTCAGCCTCACCGTCAATCACATTACGCAATCCACGCTCGTTGGTCGCATCAGCCTGTATCACTTTCATCATCTCACGTGTAAGCCTGCTTAACATGCGACTGTCTGCTGTGTGAAGTAATAAGGAACGGAGAGCAGTACGCAATACTTTCCCTGCTGCCCCGGCTCTGCCAAACTCTGCACCGTTCTCACGGGTACGGGCAAATGCAGGGTCGTTTGCAATACGCTCAGCATTCACACTCGTTTTTTCCCTTGCCAGGTAACCGTCTTTGCTTTTGTAAAATGTAATGTTACCGATCGTTCCCTTCAGTGGAAGGATACCTTTTTGTTGTGCCATCGGTTTATTGTTTAAAATCAAAAAATGCAAAATGTTTCAATAGGTACATTTCATAAAACCCGTCAGTTGCAACGACACAACAAGAGTACAAACGCAAAAAAGTAAATGAAAATCAACCGGGCGCTTTTACCGATTTTCGGCAATTAAAGCAGTTATAGCAAACAGTAGCGTATTTGCACATTTATAGCAGAAACTGCATACTACGTATATAGAGCGTATGTTAAGCGTATATACTGGCGCTATTCAAATAGACCAACATACAGTTGTAAAGTACTTGGAAATCGTTGCAATTAAATTTATACCCGTTCGGGTATAACAATGCGCTTTTATTTGTGTAATTGTTTACTGATTTAGTTACCACGCAGGTCTATGGCTAATTATCTGCGTTCATTTGTGTGCATCTGTGGCTAAATATAAAAAGCCCAGACGATTAATGTCTGGGCTTTCGTGGTGTGGGCCGGGATCGAACCGGCGACACAAGGATTTTCAGTCCTTTGCTCTACCGACTGAGCTACCGCACCTTCATCCTCCGTAGCTTTTCAGCGAAGGAGGGAATCCTGAAACACGCTATTTGGTAAGTGGAAGCCTATCCGCCTTTTGTGCTTCGGGGTTGCAAATATAGAGGTATCTGTGCAATTATTGAAATCAAAATCAAAAAAGCCTAAATTTGATTTGCTAACCTTAATTTAAAGTAAGGATTCAACCTTACGCCTGTTCACTTAATAACTTTGCTGCTTTATAATTAAAAAACCGTAACCACGGAAACCCTGCCGGAAATAGTTGTTCTCTTCAGTACAATAAAGCAACCTATACCCCGGTAATTTTTTAAACCAAAAAAGCTTCAAAATGAGAAAATTGAGTGTTCTACTCACACTTGCTTTCAGTTTTTTTATGCTGATTGCCAACGCACAGGTAACTACAAGTAGTATTACCGGAACCGTAATCGGCGACAGCAAAACTCCCCTCGAAGGTGCTACCGTTACCGCACTGCACGTTCCTTCAGGTACACGTTATGTTACCACCACAACCAAAAACGGTTTGTTTATTTTACCCAGTGTACGGGTAGGTGGTCCTTACCGCATTACAGTTTCATACACCGGCTACAGCGAGCAGGTACAAAACGATGTATATGCTTCGTTAGGTAACACAGCCAATGTAGATGTGGCCTTAAGTGCAACAGCGAAGGAGCTGAGTGCAATTGTTGTTACGGCCAACCGCAACCCGGTATTAAACACAAAAAACACAGGTGCATCGGCAACTATTAACAAAGAAGCGTTAAACCGTACACCTACTATTGGCCGTACTGTTAACGACATCACTAAGTTTAATGCGTATGGCAACGGTCGCTCTTTTGCAGGACAGGACAGTCGACTTAACAACTTCACCATCGATGGTTCGGTATTTAACAACGGCTTTGGTTTGGGTAGCCAGGCACAAGCTGGTGGCCGTACAAGTTCCGGTGCTATTTCGCTCGATGCCATTGAAGAACTGCAGATCAATATCGCCCCTTACGATATCCGTCAATCGGGTTTTGTTGGTGCTGCCATCAACGCTGTAACACGCAGCGGTACCAACGATTACGCAGGTTCTGTTTTTCATTTCTTCAACAACCGCAACCTGGCAGGTAAAGAAGCCAAAGGCGGTAAAGTACCTCCAACTCCTTTCCAGGTAAATACAACGGGTTTCCGTGTAGGTGGCCCTATCATTAAAAACAAATTGTTCTTCTTTTTAAATGGTGAGTTTACAACCAGTAACCGTCCCGCACTTGATTGGGTTGCCAATCGCACAGGTGCTGCAGGTAACGTAAGCCGTACAACAGCAGCCGACCTCGATGATCTGAAGAATTTTATGAAGACCAACTTCAACTGGGATATGGGTGCTACCGATAACTTCAACAACGAAGCATTCAGCCGTAAGTTCCTTGCCCGTATCGATTACAACATCAACGATAAACATAAACTCACAGTGCGTTACTCACATCACAACTCAGAAAGTGATGTCATCATCAGTAACAGCAGCTCAGGTAATACCGCAGGTAACGGTAACCGTCAGAACTTAGCATTAGCTATTTCCGGCCAGAATACGGGTTACAAGATCCAGGATAATACACGTTCAATTGTAGCAGAGTTAAACTCGAGCTTTAAACGTCGTGTATCAAACCAGTTTTTAATTACCTATAACAAACAGATCGAAGACCGTGCATACCGCACCGGTATGTTCCCCACTATTGATATCTTAAAAGATGGAAGTACGTATACCTCATTAGGTTTTGATCCGTTTACACCCAACAACCGGTTAGACTATTATACGTTTAACATTACCAACAACCTCACCTTTGTAAAAAATCAGCATACGTTTACAGCAGGTGCTGCATTCGAAGCATTTAAATCGAACAACCTGTTCTTCTATGCATCAAATGGTGTGTGGACCTTTAACAGCATCGACGATTTTAAAACAGCGGCGTTAGCGTACAAAGCAAACCCCAACTTAACTACATCGCCTGTAACGTTGAACCGTTTCAACTATCGTTATACCTTATTGCCCGATGGTAAATTGCCATGGCAGGTGTTTAAAACACAAACATGGAGTGCGTATGTGCAGGATGAGTATAAGATGACCAACCGTTTACGTATTACTGCCGGTTTCCGTTTCGATTATATCAATATACCTAACACTGCAACCGATTATGCCAACAGCTATGTTGCAGGTTTAAGTTTCCGTACACCCGAATACAGAGAGTATAAAGTATATACCGATCAGATGCCGAAATCTCGTTTGTACATGTCGCCCCGTTTAGGTTTTAACTGGGATGCGTATGGCAACCGTCAGCTGCAGGTGCGTGGTGGTACAGGTTTGTTCCTTTCACGTATGCCTTACGTACTCATCAGCAACCAGCTGGGTAATAACGGTGTAAATATTGGTTTGGTGAATGTAACAGGTACTGCTGCCAATGCGTATCCGTTTACACTCGATCCTTCACGTTATACACCAACATCTACCGATGTTACACTGTTGCGTGGTTACAACGTAAACTATGGCGATCCGAATCTTAAATTCCCGCAAACCTGGAAAAGCAATATTGCTGTTGACTATAAACTGCCATGGGGTGTTGTTGCAACAGTTGAATACATCTACAACCAAAACATTAATGCGCTTAATTATGTAGATGTAAACATGAAACTTCCTTCGGGTAAATTAACAGGTGCTGACACCCGTGATATTTATCCGGCACTGGATTTAAGCGGAAGTGCTGCTACCAATGCACGTTTCTTTAACAGTGGTATTGGTAACGTGTTTGTATTAACCAATAACAACGAAGGTTATTCTTACTCATTAACCACGAAGCTGGAAAAACCAATTACAAAAAACTGGGGTGGTTTGTTAGGTTATACCTATGCAAAAGCAACGGATGTAGCATTTGTTGCAAGTACTGTTAATGCCAACGTTCCTTCTGTTTATGGTTTAAACTATGTACGCAACAGTTTCAGCGATAACGATCTCCGTCATCGTTTTATCGGAAGTGTAAGCTACCGTATCATGTATGGTAAAACATACGGCGGTGGTACTACTGTTACATTAGGTATGGTTTCTGCCAGCGGCAGTAAATTATCGTATGTTGCAAGTAACGATATGAATGGTGATGGACAGATCAACGATCTCATTTATGTACCTGCAAAAGGAAGCAATCTTACCTTCCAGGATTATACAACAAGTGGTGTAACATTTACTGCAGCACAACAACAGGCTGCTTACGATGCATACATTAACAATCATCCTTACCTCAAAACACGCAGAGGTACATATGCAGAACGTAATGGTGCACAACTGCCCTGGTTAACCCGTTTCGATTTCAGTGCAGAACAGGATTTCTTTGTGAAAGTAGGTAAGTCGAAAAAGACCAACATCATTCGTGTACGTGCCGATATCTTAAACTTCGGTAATCTCATCAACAGCAAATGGGGTGTAGGTAATGCAACAACAACAACACAACCATTGAACTATCGTGGAAGAACTGCAGGTGGCGAACCCATCTATCGTTTGGCTACACAGGTAGTTGGCGGACAAACTGTATTGTTGCGTGATGCATTCATCAATTCATTAACAATTGATGATGTGTACCAGGTACAGATCGGTATCCGTTACATCTTTAACAATTAAGCAATCGTTTGTTGCTGTAAGGCAACGCATAAAAAAACCGATCGTAATTAATACGATCGGTTTTTTATTTTCAACCCGTTTGCAAATTAAGGTTGAACATCTTTGCCAAACTCAGCCAGCAACTCATCGTCTTTATCGGGTTTGCTGCTTAATATCTGCCGTACAATAAAATAACCCAGTAAGCCCGACAGAGGTCCGAGGAAGAACAAGGCCATTTGTTCAACACCGTTTAATGTGAGTATTACCGCAACAGTAATTTCTGTAATAAGCCAGGCTAGTGCAGCCATTACTTTCCAGGCCGTTGCATTTACGCCTTTGCGATCGGCAATAGGACCGATCTTTCGAATAAAATAAATAAGTCCGAGGATTTCAAGCATAGAAAAAGGGTTTGGTTTCGTAACTAAATATAAAACTCCTGCACGTAAAAAAAGCAGAAAGGATGCCCCTTCTGCTTATCTGTGTTGAATTAGTTTATATCTGTTTTGCCCTTCATGAAAGGAGACTGCTTCGTTCCTCGCAGTAACGGTTCTTGAACCCTGTGCTTTTCCCTTGGATTTTCTTTCTTGTACCTTAAACCTTGGTTCCTTGCCTATATCCTACATTCCGTATTCGCTCAAAAACTTAATCCGCATAATCTTTAATTGCTCCCAGTTATAAGCACCATCTTCCAGTTCCTGCTGTGCTACTTTTAAATCGCTGGTGCTGCAGGTTTTGAAGTAATCCATGATCTCTTCCTGTTCGTATTCATCCAGCCATTCATCAATAGCATAGTCAAGACGGAGCTTGGTGCCGCTGGCTGCAATGGTTTCCATTTCTTCCAGCATTTCATCCATACGCCAGCCTTTGTTTTTGGCAATGGTTTCAAGCGGAATACGTTTATCAATATTCTGAATAAGGAATACTTTGTTACCGCTCTTGTTTACCACACTCTTCATTACAAACTCATCGGGCTTTTCCACTTCGTTCTCTTCAACATACTTCGCCACCATTTCAACAAATGGTTTACCGTAACGAATGGCTTTGCCCTTACTAACACCCTGGCATTTTTCCAGCTCTTCCAATGTTGTGGGATAAAGCGTTGCCATATCCAGCAGCGAGTTTTCGAGGAAGATCACAAACGGAGGTAACCCTTTTTTCTTTGCTTCTTTCTGACGAAGTTCTTTCAGCATTTCAAACAATTTCTCGTCCGATGCCAAACCACCGCCACCTGCATCTGCACCTTCATCATCATCGGCATTTGCTTCTTCGTATAAATTGTTGAGTACAATTTTAAAGCTCTTTGGTTTTTTCAGGAACGCTTCGCCGGCTTTGGTAAACTTCAGCAAACCGTACTCTTCAATATCTTTCTGAATTAAGCCATGCAGCAACATCTGGCGGATGAGCGAGTTCCAGTAATGCTGATCTTTTTCTTTACCACTACCATATTCAGCTATCTGATCGTGACGGTACATTTGAATCTGCGGAGTAAGCTTACCCATAATAACAGGAATTACATACTCTGTAGCAAAACGTTCGTCGAGTGCTTTGATCGCTTTCAACGCAACAACTGTTTCATCTTTCGCTTCGATCTGTTCTTTCGGATGCAGACAGTTATCACAGTTACCGCATTTCTCTTCTTTGTACTCCTCTCCAAAATAATGCAGCAATATTTTACGGCGGCAAACAGAGCTTTCTGCAAAGGCAACCGTTTCCTGGATCATTTGCCCGGTTACTTCACGCTCACTTAACGGTTTATCACGCATCAGATGTTCGAGCTTGCTTACATCTTTATGCGAATAGTAAAGGATACATTTTCCTTCCATACCATCACGCCCTGCACGGCCTGTTTCCTGGTAATAGTTTTCAATACTCTTTGGAATATTGTAATGAATTACAAAACGGATATCGGGTTTATCGATCCCCATACCAAAGGCAATCGTTGCTACAATTACCTGTACATCTTCGTTGAGGAATTGATCCTGCCTGTCGGCTCTCACTTTACCATCGAACCCTGCATGATAAGCAACGGCTTTAATACCATTTGCCATCAGCATATCGGCCAACTCTTCTGTTGTTTTACGGTTGAGTGTATAGATGATGCCACTCTTGCCCTTGTTTTGTGAAATGAACTTCACAATATTTTTAACCGTTTGATCTTTTTTGATCTTAGGTTGAATTTCATAATAGAGGTTTCCACGGTTGAACGAGGAAATAAAAATATCGGGATTGCGTAAGCCAAGGTTCTTTACGATATCACTTTGTACTTTGGGTGTTGCGGTAGCGGTTAATGCAATGATGGGAATATCGGGGTTGATCTGATCCATCATTTCTTTTAAGCGGCGATATTCGGGGCGGAAATCGTGGCCCCACTCACTGATACAATGCGCTTCATCCACAGCAAAAAACGAAATCTGCAGATCGCTGAAGAATTCGAGGTTCTCCTGTTTGGTGAGTGTTTCGGGTGCAACGTAGAGCATTTTGGTTTTGCCGGTAAGCAAATCATCATGCACTTCTTTTATTTCTTTCTTGGTTAATGTTGAGTTGAGGAAATGCGCCACATCATCCTTACTGCTGTAGCTGCGTACCAGGTCTACCTGGTTTTTCATTAGGGCAATCAGCGGACTAACAATAATAGCCACCCCTTCGCTTACCAAAGCCGGCAACTGGTAACACAAACTTTTACCGCCACCTGTTGGCATAATTACAAATGTGTCTCTGCCGGCAAGCAGGTTGGTAATTACCTGCTCCTGTGTGCCTTTAAACCCATCGAAACCGAAATGCTCGTTTACGGCAGCATAGAGGTCGATGCCTGCAGCTATATCTGCCTTTTTTTTGCCGGTTGCTTTAACGGAAGTTCCGTCTGTTGAACGGGCAGCTTTCTTTACAGTTTCTTTTTTCTTTGTTGCGGTTGCCTCCTTAACAGGGGCTTTTTTCTTTGCTGTTGCCATCACTTAATTTCCTTCACGCTTGGTTTAACTAACTGGATTTTTCAAGCAAGTAGTTGATAAAAAGTACCGAATGTACTTTTCTTAAAGGGGCACGAAGTTACTGAAATGAATGGGGTTTCGGCCCGGCAATTCGTCAAAAACCTGCTAAAAAAGTCTATTTGATAAGATAATTCATTTTAACGGATTTGTAATTCTGAAATATGCACAAACTTCTTCGCAGGCGTTTTTCAGGTTTAGCTTTTCTGTTCTGTTGAATTACAGTAGGTTTGCCCCGCTAATGGAAGACAGAAAGCATATTGACCCCCTGAACGTTGCCCGCCGAACCATTGCACTGGAAGCCGGTGCTATTGAAGGACTTGTGGCATTACTTACCGATGATTTTACCCGTATTTGCGACAGTATTCTGGCTGCCAAGGGCAGGCTTATTGTTAGCGGTATTGGCAAAAGTGCGGTGATTGCACAAAAAATTGTAGCTACCCTCAACTCCACGGGCACACCTGCCGTGTACCTGCATGCAGCCGAAGCTATTCACGGCGATCTGGGTATGATTCTGCAACACGATGTAGTGATGATCATCAGCAAAAGTGGTGAAAGCCCGGAGATTAAAGTATTAGCCCAACTGGTAAAAAACTTTGGCAACCCTGTTATTGGTATGGTTGGCAATACGGATTCGTACCTGGCCAAACAAAGCGATTTTGTACTCAACACTACTGTAAGCCAGGAGGCCTGCCCCAATAACCTTGCGCCTACCAGCAGTACGACTGCGCAAATGGTGATGGGCGATGCCTTGGCGGTAGCCCTGATGGAATTGCGTGGATTTAAGAGTGAAGATTTTGCCAAGTTCCACCCTGGTGGTGCCTTGGGCAAAAAACTTTACCTGCGGGTTGCCGATCTGTACATCCACAACGAACAGCCGAAAGTAACGGCAGACACTTCGTTAAAAGAAGTGATTGTTGAAATATCAAAAAAGCGATTGGGCGCAACAGCTGTGGTTAATGAAACAGGTGAGCTGCTGGGTGTAATTACCGATGGTGATTTGCGCCGTATGCTGGAGAAAAACATTTCGCTCAACGAAGCAAAGGCCCAACAGATTATGACCCTCAACCCCAAAACGATTGAAGCAGATGCTTTAGCCATTGATGCCATGGAGCTGATGCGGAAAAATAATATCAGTCAGTTATTGGTTGTGCAGCACAAACAATACCTTGGCATCATACATTTGCACGATTTAATTAAAGAAGGATTGATCTAAAAGGTGAATGGTCAATGGTGAATGGTGAATGAAACTCACCACTCGCCACGCACTACTCGCCACTCACTACTCACCATGAACAAAAATCATTATGTAGCCATTATGGCGGGCGGTATCGGCAGTCGTTTCTGGCCTATGAGCCGTACAGCTTTTCCCAAACAGTTTCTGGATATTTTACATACAGGTCGTACGCTCATTCAATCTACCTACGATCGTTACCTGCAGTTTATACCAAATGAAAATATTTATGTTGTTACGTCGGCCGAATATGCTGCTATTGTAAAACAGCAGTTGCCCGATTTGCCTGCTGAAAATATTTTGTGCGAACCAAGCAGAAAAAACACAGCGCCTTGTGTGGCTTACATTGCACACAAGCTGCAACAGATCAATAACGAAGGATTACTGATTTGTGCACCGGCCGATCACCTCATTCTCGATGCACCTGCATTTACGAAAGTGTGTACCGATGCGTTTGATTTTGTAAACAACATCAATGCGCTGGTAACACTGGGTATTAAACCGCATTACGCCAACACCGGTTACGGTTATATTCAACACGAAGCAATGCCTGTTGCCGACAGTGTGTATAAGGTGAAAACCTTTACCGAAAAACCGAATCTTGAACTGGCGAAAACATTCTTAGCCAGTGGCGATTTTCTCTGGAATGCCGGCATTTTTGTTTGGAAGGTGAAGAACATCATCAAAGCATTTGAAAAGTTTTTACCGGAGATGAACGAAGTGTTTGTTGCTGAGAAAGAGCATTTCAATACAGCTACCGAACAGGAAGCAATTGAACGCATTTATCCGCAGTGTACCAATATTTCCATCGACTATGGTATTATGGAAAAGGCCGACAATGTGTATGTAATGCCTTCTTCTTTCGGCTGGAGCGACCTTGGTACATGGAACAGTGCTTACGAAAACATGGAGAAAGATTATTTTGGCAATGCAGTGGCCGGCAAAAATGTAATGATCATTGATGCTACCAAAAACGTAGTACATGCCAACGATAAAAAGTTAGTGCTGCTGCAAGGGCTTGATGATTTTATTATTGTAGACACACACGATGTGTTACTCATCTGCAAAAAGGAAAAAGAACAGGAAATCAAAGAATATGTTGCAGAAGTGAAACGGAATAAAGGCGATAAATTTTTGTAGGCTAAGAGTTTGAAATAGGAAAGGAGGGTTGAGAGTTTCTGGTTTCTGGTTTTTTAGTTTATCGTTTCATGTTGGTGCCTCCATTTCGTTTTATTCATTAAGGAAAACAAAAAGTGTTTAATAAAAAGGGAGAGGCGACAATATTGTCGCCTCTCCCTTTTTATCTCTTTCTACTCTTTACAAACTCTTAGCACTAGTTCTTGTTGTTGATGAATTCGAACGCTTTAAAATCTTTCCGTAATACGGCCAATTTTACTTTACCTGTTTTTGTGTGTACTTTATACCTGTTAAGATCAATCACTTCATGCGCTTTGCAGAAATTTTCCAGCTCTTCTACATGATATAATAATTCATGCAGCCACTCCACTTCGTGATCGATGGCTTCCTGGCTGCGGTGGTGATTGTTGAGCAGCACCAGAAGATCTCTCCGCTGATTCCTCTTCATAACTTAACAGATAACAATTTATTTAATAACCCACCATCCCTTTTTTGTTGGGACAGCCGCAGCTGTTTTTCCTCGAGGCACTACATCCTGTTCCCAAAAACAGTGCTACAGTAACTAACAATAGAAAAACAATCTTTGTTGAACGCTGCATCTGCATACTCACAAAATTTTTACGGATCATTGGATATTTGTTTAATCGGTGACTTGTAAAATAACTACTTTCCCGCCGAAATATTGTAGTACACCCGATGAACGGTTTAAAAAATACACGGATTTTATTGGCTCCTCTCGATTGGGGGCTGGGCCATGCAACCCGTTGTATTCCCATCATCCGTTATTTACAGGAACTTGGCTGCGAAGTTGTACTTGCAACCGACGGCGCTGCCGCAAAACTTTTGCAGCAGGAATTTCCCGGCATAGAGGTAAAACAACTAAGGGGTTATAACATACAATATGGCAAAGGCTCGTCGCTGTTCCTGAACATGCTGCAACAATTACCCTCAATTTTCAGGAGTATCCGATACGAACAGCAATGGCTGCAAACATTGTTACAAACAGAGCCGTTCGATTTCATCATCAGCGACAACCGACCCGGCTTTTACAGCAGCGCTGTGCCTTCTGTTTATATTACGCATCAGCTGCTCATTCATTCGGGCAAAGGAAAATGGCTGAACCGCATGCTGCAACAACTGCATACAGGTTATATCAAAAAATTCAACGCTGTTTGGGTGCCCGATACTGCTGGTCATCCTCATCTTGCAGGCGAACTTTCGCACCCTGCCAAACAATTGGTTCAACCTGTTTACCTGGGTTTGCTCAGCCGTATGCAGCCTGTTGCTGTTGCAATGCACAACGATCTGTTGATTCTGCTTTCCGGACCGGAACCGCAACGAAGTATTTTAGAAACGCAATTGGTACAATCGCTCAAAAACTTTCATGGCAAAGCAGTGCTTGTTCGTGGATTACCAAACGAAGCAGCGCTGTTAAAAGTTCCTGCTTCTGTAACTGTACACACACATTTGCCTGCACAAGAGTTGCAGGAAATTATTTGTGCATCAAAACTTGTTATTTGCCGCAGTGGCTATACCAGCTTAATGGATCTTGTGTATTTGCAAAAAAAGGCGGTGCTTATTCCAACTATCGGTCAGCCGGAACAGGAATATCTTGCACAACAGATGCAAACTCTTCAACTCTTCCCTTTATTAAAACAAAAAGAAGCAAGCATAGAACTTGCACTAAACATTGCTGAAACATTTAACTATCAATATCCGTTTCATGCAAACAGTTTTGAACAATACAAACCTGTTATTGCTAAACAACTCGAATTGCTGGTTGCAAAAAGGTAAAACAATGCAAGGGATATCGAAAAAAATCCCGTGTTACTGTCTGCCTAACTTGTGCCTGCGTTCGAACAACCAACTAAATGGTTTTTGTTTTTCGGGACGAAGATCGAAACGTTTAATACTTTTTTCTTTGAGTACCTGGATAGCTTCTTCTACGGAATCGGTAACAACAAAAAGCTGATCATCATCGGGAGAAATGGTTCCCCGTTGTTTCATTAACTGTACATGCTCTACCATTTCTTTATGAAACTCTTTACCCATTACAATTACCGGAAAGTCTTTGATCTTTTTTGTTTGAATTAATGTGATCGATTCAAACAACTCATCGAGTGTACCAAAACCACCGGGCATACAAATAAAAGCGTAGGAATATTTTATCAATAATGTTTTGCGTACAAAGAAGTAACGGATGTTTACCCAACGATCGAGATAAGGATTCGGATCCTGTTCGAACGGCAACACAATGTTACAACCAACACTTCGGCCACCTACATCTTTTGCCCCACGGTTTGCCGCTTCCATTAAGCCGGGGCCGCCACCTGTCATTACTGTAAAACCCATCTTTGCTACTTCAGCCCCAACCTTACGGGTAAGATCGTAATATTCATGTCCCTCATTATAGCGTGCCGAACCAAAAATGGTCACACAAGGCCCTACAAATGCAAGGCTACGGTATCCTTTCACAAACTCCATCATTACTTTCCATGCAAAACGGAATTCACGAAAACGGCTTTGCGGACCTTCTAAAAATTTTATCTCACTTTGCGATTGTTGTACGGCGGGTTTATCTTTTGTCGTCATTCGTTTATTGTTTTTTAGGTAACCAATTCATCTCCGGTATCAGTGCCGGTTCTTTAAAATAGTTTGAGCGTAAACTATCGTTCCATCCATTTGGATTTTTGTTGAATGTTTTACTGCTGAAAAAAATCATGCCCTGCATATTGGGTGTGTTGCGCAACAGTTCTATCTGGCGGGGAATAAGTGTACTGTCTTTCCACACATCGCTGCTGCCTGCACGGTAAATACCCAGGCCAATGTAACAATGTTTGCCATAAGTATGTTTACTCCACCAATCAATTAACACTTCATAAGGTGCAGCTTTATGACCAAACTCCCAATAGAGTTGCGGTGCAACATAATCGATCCAGTTTTTACGCAGCCATAATAAAATATCGGCATACAGATCATCGTAGTTTGTTTGTCCTGCTTTTGTATTGCTGCCCAATGGATCTTTATCGCTGTTGCGCCAAACACCGAACGGACTGATACCAAACTTTACCCAGGGTTTGGTTTGCTTGATCATTCGGCTCAATGCAACAATAATCGAATCTACATTGCTTCGTCTCCAGTCATCTTTCACTAACCCATTGCTGTATTGTTTATATGTAGCTGAATCGGGAAACTCAACATTGGCAATCCGGTAAGGATAAAAATAATCATCGAAGTGTACAGCATCTACATCGTATCGTTGAGTTATATCTCTTATCACTTCCACCACAAAAGCCTGTGCAGCTTTATTACCGGGGTCGAAATACTTTTTACCTCCATAATCCAAAAACCAATCGGGATGTATACGTGTAACATGTGATGGAGCAATGGAGGCTTTTCCAATACTGAAATCGGCACGATAAGGATTACACCATGCATGAAATTCCATTCCACGTTTATGCGTTTCCGTTATCATAAACGCCAGAGGATCGTAATAAGGAGATGGAGGTTTCCCCTGCACACCACTCAGCCATTCGCTCCATGGTTCGTATGGCGATGGATAAAATGCATCTGTTGCCGGGCGTACCTGCATAACAACAGCATTCATGCCATTGCTTTTGTGCAGATCGAGTATGCGGATGAACTCTGCCTTTTGCGAATCGACAGGTAATCCTTTTTTTGAAGGCCAATCGATGTTATCAACAGTAGCAATCCATACTGCACGAAACTCCTGTTTGGATTGTGCGGAAAGATGAAAGGAAAAGCAAAGGATAGTGAAGAATAAAAGGCATCTTACCATACTTAAATTTAGGCAGAACCCCGCACTTTATCGAGCAGGCGGTTTAATTCTCTTGCATCTGTTTCAGAAACATTCTGCAATACGTTATCAATTGTATAGGCCGATTGATCGAGCTTTTGTAAAAGCCGTATTCCTTTTGCAGAAATTTTTACATCTACCAATCGTTTATCTTTTTTATTGATACTTTTTAATGCGAGTTTTTTTAAAAGGAGGCGATCAACAATGCGGCTGGTATCGCTCATCTTATCAAGCATACGTTCACGAATCTGTAAAGTTGAAAGAGGCGAATCGCTGCCACGCAAAATGCGCAGGATATTGTACTGTTGTAATGTAAGATCTTCTTCTTCCAGCACAAGCTTTAACTGTTCGGTTACCCAGTTGTGTGTAAAAATGAGATTCACCACACATTTATGATGTTCATTCCGGAACTTCCGGATCTGGAGGATGTCTTTTTCAATGCTCATACGCAAGTATTGGTTAGATACGAGATGATTGGTTTAATACCCGGGTAAAACGTGGCTTTGTTTTAAAGATTGTTTTAATTGCTTGCAGCTTCTTCATTTAACAAAGGCAACACATTTACGTTTTCGGCAGCATGCGTTGTGTGCAATACCGGGCGGATTGATGATGTTTCAACAGGTACGAAAAATGCAGGACGGGTTTTTAATTCCCTGCAAATTTAGAAGCTCCCACCAATAAAATTCCTGTTATGGAATCGAGCTTAAAGTTTTTCAATTGTTCATCGCTTTCAAACCCTTTTCCGAAAATGGTTTTGGTGCGCTGTCTTATCTCCACATCTTTGGTGGTATAGAGTTTATGCAAATTCTGTTCCCAAAAAAGCTCATCGGTTTTTAAGGTATCGCCATCAACACTAATCACAACTACACTATCACGCAAAATAACCCGGCCTTGCTGTTCGTAATAATCGGCTCTTTTTGCATTGAGGTAGCTTTTAATACGGGTGCTGTCATCATAAAAATCTACGTGCAGCGAACGGGGAAATTCTACCCTTGGCACACTATCGAAATAACGGAGCATATAAGGCGCCGTTAGCTTTGCCTTTACTACTCCCGATTGACTTAAGTAACTGGTTACACCCTTTACTTCATCAACCGATAGTTTTTGTTGCTGCATTTTACGAATCTGGTCGAGGTCGTTTTCGCAGGCTATGAAAAAAAAGCAGCCCATGATTAGTGCTGCTGCTTTCTTTATTAGGTTAATATGATAAAAGCGATTACTCATATTTGCGTTTGATGAACCAGATATCGCTGAGTGAGAAACTAACTGAAAAACGGAAATAGTTTTCACGCAACAACATGGTGCGATTACCACGCTGGCCAAACTCAAGCGATGTATTGATGATGTTGTTCCGGTTAAACTCTGCATACGAATAGCGGCGGATGGGTAAACCTAAGCCCAGTGTAATACCATAGCTTTTCATATCGCCATCAACCTTATAAGGTTCTAAACCGTAAGTAAATCCGGTGCGGTACATTACCTGGTTCCAGTACGATTTTGCACGGCCTGTAATATCAGGAATAAATTGCGCTCCTGTTTTTACCTGCCATCCGTTTTGCAGCTTGCTGTCTTTTGCGCCATCATATTCATAATTGCCCCAGTTACTCAACACCACATCGGCACCAATGCGCAAACTTGTTTTGCCTTCAAACTCGTACATGGCACCAAAGCCATAAGTTGAAGGATAAAGCAGACTCATTGGAATATCTGTTTTTTCTGAAACAGAATCAATCTGCTGATCGGTACCAGACTGGCCGGTGATAAAGAACGTTTCGTACAATTCATCACGAGTGCCTTTTAATTTCCCTTGCAGGCTGGTATAAGCACCCAGTTGTAAAAAGCTTGCACGTTTTTTTGCAGTATCCAATCCCAGTTTAATGCGGTATTGCAAACCAAGTTCTAAGAATGCTGCACCAAACTTGTTACCGATTTTCTTTTGCCCGCTGCGGTAACGCTCAGGAACAGTATCGTTCAAAATATTAACACGTGTAATATAATCGGCCGTACCAAAACGGTAACCTGTATTAAATCCAATACTTAAATTCTTAATACCGATAGCAGACCCTACAAATGCCTGGTAACTACCACCGCTTCCTTCATAAATTGAAACAACGCTATCGCCTGCATCTAAACGGCTGCCCGAAATAATGTTGTAACTCACTTTGGTTAAAGGACGCAGACCAAATGCCAAACCCCAATCGTATTTTGCTTTTGGCGGTTTTATTTGAAAACCGGCAGCGAGGTAAGGAACTACCGCATTATTAGAAGTATAAGAACTACCCCTGTTATCGCTGAGTTTACGGCTGTTAATATCGATACCAATATCGAGGATCGAACGCTGTAAGCCAAAACGACTGTACGATGCCGGGTTTACAAAGTTGATGGTTTGATAGTCGCTGTAAGCTGCACCAACATGGCCCATACCTCTGTTTACGATGTTACCGGAAGGCACAATATCGCCTAAGCCATACCGGCTCCAGGGCGAATTATCCTGCGATTTTAACTGAGAAACGATTGATAACGATAGCACGAACAGAAACGAAACACGCTTACCGATTAAACTCACTGATTGCATACAGTCCTTTAAAGATTAGTTGAGGGTCTGCAAATATCTGGTTTTTGAGCAGAGGAGCAAAATGCAGCGTATCGCCCCCGGTTAATTGCACGTTAAAGTTCCCGTACTTTTCGGCATAAGCGTCAATAATACCGTCGATTTCCTTGGCCATACCCCAGGCTACACCGCTAAGGAGATTGGTTTTGGTATCGTACCCAATCAACGGAAAATTCCACTCCATATTTACCAAAGGCAGCTTGGCTGTGAGGCCGTGCATGGCTTTAAACCGCATTTCGAGCCCCGGCGATATACTGCCGCCCAAAAACTGGTTTTGGTTATTGATGAAGTTGTAAGTAATACAAGTGCCCAGCCCGATGGCTAAATTATTGCTGTTGGGGAAAAGATGAACCGCAGCCGCACAAAGTGCCAGGCGATCTGCTCCGATAGTTTCGGGTTTACCAACCGGCGTTGTAAAAGGCAATTTTGTTGCATGCGACAGTTTATGAAAATTGCTGTGATGGGCCAGCACATGCTCCACTGTTTCCTGGTGATTGATAACAGATGATAAAATGCTGTACTGCGGTTGGAATTTCTGCAACAGCTCTTCAATAGTTGAACGGTCATCGTTAGGAAGTATAATTATTTCTTTGAGATGACTTTCGTCGAACACAGCCGCTTTTAAACGTGTATTGCCGAAATCGAAACAAATGGTGGTGGACATGCAGCGAAGTTACAGGTCAAAATCGAACGACTGCAAATTCCTGAAATGGCCATTGAGTTTTACTTTTTCCTTCAGGCCTTCCATTTCTGAAAGCAGTGGAATTACTTTATTAAGGTGGCGTTTTAAATACTCCTGTCTTTGTGCTTCTCTAAACAGGCTTAACAGTTCGTATTCTTCATCTACATTTAACCCGATGTGATGGGCTACATCAAACGACTTTAATTCTTCTTCCGGTTTTTTAAAATCTTTACTTACCTGGAGTAATTTATGCAGATCCTTAATGCCCTGCACAACTTTTTGCATTTGAAGACGGTTACCATCGTCCAAGTCGTCGGGATAAGTTACAATGGCTCCGCTGTACAGTTTATCGGGAATGCTGCGAACCATTTCCAGCATGCGGAACACTTTTATTCCCTTTGTAGAAATATCCATCTTCCCGTCATCATATACTTTTTTTATTTCCTTTACCTCCACCAATGTACCCAGCTCCTTTAATTCTTTATTTACTACAGCAGGAATACCAAACGGCTTTTTTTGTTCGTAGCATTCTGTAATAAGTTGTTTGTAACGGGGTTCAAAAATGTGCAGGTTCAGGTTTTCGCCGGGAAAAACAATTACACTAAGAGGGAAAATGGGAATAAAGTTGGTCATACCAAAGGTTCTCGCTGCAAAATAACAAAGAAAGCGATTATTGTTTCTGCTGCCGCAGTAAACGTTGCAGTGTTTTGTACTTTGTTTTCGTATACCTTGAATTAGTAAGGGCTATAATAAACCCTTCTCTGCCATCGAGCATGCCCAGTCTTAGTATATAATTATGGAAAAAATTAAAGATGGGCGAAAACAACACTTTATACGAAACGCCTTTTACGCCGTTTTTAAAATATTGCTCGCCGCTTTTTACAGCGTAACTGTTCATTTTTTCTGTGTACTGCTCTGTGCTTTGTACGGTTTTATGCAGCAATGCTCCTTTTAACTTTTTTACTTCGCAATCATCTTCACAAATCAGTTTTTCGTGCACTGCATCTTCGTTCCAGATTGCCTGGTTACGGTTAAACAGCCGGGTTGGATCATCGTGCCGCCATTGGCCAAAACGAATAAGCTTTTCTACAAAATAATTCTTACGGCGAATGGTGAACACCTGCTTTTCGTTCGACAGATCGAGTTGCAGTAAAGTATCGAGCAACTGTTTATCTACAATCTCATCTGCATCAATTTGTAATATCCAGTCGTAGTCGGCCTGTTCGTTCGCTATGTTTTTGGTAAGTCCGTGCCCACGCCATTTTTCTTCAATTACTTTGGCACCGTTCTTTTTAGCAATGGGTATGGTGGCATCGTTGCTGCCTGTATCGCACACAATAATACTGTCTGTTAACAGCTTTACACTTTGGAGTGTTGCTGCTAACAGGTGCGCTGCATTTTTGGTTATTATTACAACGGAGATGGGTTGCATTTCAGAAGTTCGTTTTTCTCAAGGTTGATCGTACAATTCCAATATAGGATAAAAAAACAATATAGAAATACACCAAACTGGTCATCAATTGTGCTTTCGTATAAAAAAACAAGATTCATGAACAATACAAAGGCAAGAGCCTGTTTATGATGTTTCCATTTTTCTAAGAATAAGGGCATAAACGCCACAGCAGTAAACAACAGTACAGCAAGTATACCTGCACCGCTTCCACTCATCATCCATTGGTTTAAGGGCAAAAACTGTTCGGTTATGGCAACTTCGGATGCGTGTGATGCATACCATACGCCTGCCTGTGTTTTTATATCCCCATAACCAACACCGCCAAGCCAGTTTTGTTTAAACAAATACCAGCCACTTTGTATACTTGTCCACCTGTTTGCATCGCTGAAGCGGCCTGCAAACTCCTGTGCATTCCAGTTCACCTGTTCGAACAAAACATAATGTACCCGCACACGAAATGTTGGAAGCAGTGCATACGACAGCAATGGCAGAAACAGTACCGCAGCCAATGCAACTGCTGCTGCTTTTTGTTTACCGCTTTTGTATAATTGAAGAATGAGCAATGGAAGCACCACAACATATAAACCCAACAAACCTGTTTTTGCTCCAAGTATATGCAGGTAAATCGTTAACCAAAGTACAGCAACTCTTATTGTTGTAATGAACAGCTTAGATGCTATTGCTTTCCATTCTTCAATCTTCAGCCAAAACAATAAAGCAATAACAATTCCCATGCTGAAGCGGATATGATCGTTTGCAGCAGGTGTTGGAATGGTTTGTGAAAACTGATAAGCGTTGTTGAAATACTGCAGCTCCGCTGCATATTGTACCGCACTCCAAACCGAGCCTCCAAACATCAACCCTATCCAAAACAGTTTAAACCAAAGCAATTGTTTCCGTTCAATTCCTTTTTGACTGATCAATGCAAACGGAAGCAACAACAACGGAAGCTTATCCTGCATAATGCTTACCCATTCCTGTTTATCACTACTCCATAAACCCGAAATAAAGGGCAGCAGAAACAAACAGCTGATGCCAATTGACAGTTTGTCGGAAATGAATTGTTGAAAGCGCTCTTTCAGGTTGCCTTGTATAAACGCATTTGTAATAAGTGAAATGGTGCCGATGCTGAGTAATAAACGGCTGCATAAAAAACCAACGGCCATTGTTACTATGGCACTACAAAAAAGAAACAGATATATGTTGGTTCGGCTAAACAGCATGCTTGTTTGCAAATAAACAAACTTTACATGGTTTAACTCCTGATCTTTCTAACTGTGTTATTGCTACCCATAAGCGTGCAGCTGCTTGCCAAACATCTATAGTATTCTACTTAGTTTGAATGCAAGCATTATTTCAATTAGGTTTGTAGCATGTGGACGGCTTTATTAAACGAATTACAGCAGGGAAACATGAAAAGTCTTGCCCGTAGTATTTCATTAATTGAAAATGAAGTGCCGGGTTATGAAGTTTTTTTGCAAAGTCTGCCTGTTACACATACGCCTGTTATTGGTATAACCGGACCGCCCGGCGCCGGTAAAAGCACACTGACCGATAGCCTTATTGGTTTATTAGTGAATAAAGGAAAAAAAGTGGCAGTGCTTTGTGTTGATCCTTCTTCACCTTTCAACTTAGGCGCATTGCTCGGCGATCGTATCCGCATGAGCAATTGGTACAATCATCCGAATGTGTTCATCCGTTCATTGGCAACACGTGGATCGCTTGGTGGGCTGCATCCGAAAATTTTAGAGATCACTGATACCTGCAAAGCAGCAGGTTTTGATTATGTAATTGTAGAAACGGTTGGTGTTGGACAAAGTGAAATCGAAATTGCAGGTTTGGCGGATGTTACAACTGTTGTATTAGTACCCGAAGCTGGTGATGAAGTACAAACAATGAAAGCAGGCTTAATGGAGATCGCTGATATTTTTGCAGTGAACAAAGCCGACCGGCCCGAAGCTGATCTGTTTGTACGCAATCTTCGCCTGATGTTAGCTCCTGCTTTTACTACACACGAACAGGAAATACATGTGGTGAAAACCATTGCGACCGAACAAAACGGTGCAGCCGAATTACTCGAAAAAATTGAACTGTTGTTACAGCATCAGCATTCCAACGAACGCAGAAGCTGGTTACTTGCCGAGAAAGCGTATTATTTAATTCAACAGCAACGTATGAAAGATGTGCAGAAGAAAGCAATGAAACTGCAGATTGAAGAAGAAATGAAGAAAAGCGATTTTAATTTGTATAAGTTCATACATAACTATCTTTTGTTGTGAACCACAAAGGCACTAAGACAGAAAGATTCACGAAGTAAAACGGAGAGCAATGCTCTCCGTTTCTGTTTTTCTTTGTACTACTTCGTGACTCTTTGTGTCTTTGTGGTTCAATCTTCTTCACAACCAATCGGCGCACCCGGTGGTATTTCTTTATGAATGGTTGGCTTGGCAGCAGAAGGATTTTTCATGCGCTCAACTACCAGTTGCAAATGACCGGCATAAGTTCCCGTTGCTGTTTTGCTTTGCAGTTCGATATACTTTTTCAAATCGTTCATTGCCTTTGTAAGTATACCACGAACTGCATACGAATTGTTTTCATCAACAGACGATGCCAACAAATACGTCAACAACACCTGTTCTGTTTGTTGTTGTATCAACGCTTCAATACCATTACGACGTGGAGCTTTAAATGTTTTATCGATCAGTACACGAAGCATTTCTTCTAATCCCAAACCGCCTTTCAATTCTAACTGCACCATACGACTCAACCGTTCGCTGTTGAATAAAAATGAAAAAGGAAGATCGGCTGCTGTTTCCGCAGGCGACAACTGATCGAATGATAAACCTGTACGTTTACGGAACAATTCTCTTGAGCTGTTGTAACCCGATGGTCGTGGTGGAATCAACGCAGCAATGCGATCGGGTATCTGCAATACTTTCGGATCAATACAATCAACAATTGCAACCAATGCAGCAAGCTGTTCTGCTTTGCTCATCTGTTTGGTAATGATCTGTCCATCGCCACGCAATGCATAAGAATAATACATACCACCTACCAACTTAACAGCTGCTTCAATCTGATAACGATGATAGAAGTACACCGGCACCAACGCATCTTCCAGCATAGCCATCGGCATACCCGGACGAATATTTTTCTCGCCAAATTCATTTAATGCCTTTGCCCTTACTTTCATTACTTCTTTCAACTCCTCGGTTGCACTTACACCATTATCCCACAAATGTGCCTGCGGATGCAAACCACCCGGTGCACGTGCATCCCGATCGGCGATGAATTGCAATCCACGTTTATTCGCATCAACTAAAATTGTATTCAATGCAGTTGCTTCATTTGTTCCTGCTGGAAAATCCTGGTACCCCCATGTAACTGCTACTTTATCCCAGTCACCGATCTTATCATCATACACATTCGAAAAATCCATCTCACCTTGTGCATTTAAATGAATGGTGGGATGCGGATAATCCATTACACTTGCACGGTTGCTTACACTGGCTGCATAGTTGTGCATCAATCCAATTGTATGACCAATTTCATGTGCCGATAGCTGGCGCAATCTTGCCAATGCTGCTTTCAACATTTGATCATTTGCAGGAATGCCTGTTTCATAAGGCGATAATAAACCGGAGAAGATGAGATAATCCTGTCGTACACGCAACGAACCAAGTGACACCTGTCCTTTAATAATTTCACCTGTACGTGGATCAACAACCGATGCACCATAACTCCAGCCACGTGTAGAACGATGCACCCAATTGATCATGTTGTAACGGATATCCATCGGGTCGGCACTATCAGGTAAGATGCGCACATCAAATGCATTGGTATAACCAGCTGCTTCAAAAGCCTGGTTCCACCATTTGCCACCTTCTAACAATGCAGAGCGAATTGGTTCCGGTGTTCCATTATCTAAATAATAAATGATGGGTTTTACAGCTTCGCTTTTTGCAGCAGATGGATCTTTTTTATTTAAGCGATGACGGATGATATAATATTTTTCGATGGGGTCACTAACAGGTGATGCATAGTCGTAAAACGAAATGGGAATGTAACTGCTGCGTGGATCAAACACTCTTGGTTTGTAATTATTATCCGGCAGTTGCACCAACGAATGATGAATACGCAACGTAATTGCTTCGGTTGAAGGTGTAACCGCCTGTACATAGTTGCCCACTTCACCATCGCTGTTTGCATAAGTAACGGTTACTTCCAGTTCGGAGTTAAGCGGAAAATTTTTTGTGCGTGGCAGATACATGGCGCTGCGTGTTTTATCCAGCACATAATTTCCCTGCCGCATCCGGCGGATGGTATTGCTCACCTTCATGGCATCACGCAACAAAAAGTCGGTTGCATCAACCAATACCTTGCCGTTGCTTTCTGCTTCAACAGTAAAACCCCAAACTGTTGTTTGTGCAAATGCCTGTTCAACGGCCCTGCGTTCGGCTGCACTGTTTGATAATGCACGGTAACTGTAGTTGGGTTGAATAAGCAACACTTTGCGACCGGTTTTCGAAAACTTCACTACACGATCCTCGCCCAGCAAACCACGATCGAGACCAATATCATTCGAACCTAATCCACCGGGTAACGATACCACATAAAGAAACTCCGTATCGAACTTGTCTATTTCCAGCCAGAGTTTATTACTGTTCTCATCCCAATAAAAAGGGAAATAACCTTCGTACTTTTTTAAACCGTTTGTCTTGTCTTCAATGGTTGGGAGTTTCTGTGCTGCTGCAAAAAAAGGTAACAGCAACAGCAATAAAATTGACTTTCTCATATGCGTTGGTTTGATGCATACAAGTTAAGCCCTGCATTTGATTGAGAAAAGAGAATGTGATTAGTGGCGCTGAAAACCCTGAGCGAAGTCGAGATATGAGGGGAATTGAAGTGTACCTGACCTGACAGGTTTGTGTACTTATAATAATTGCGCTTACTTCTGTAATCAACCCGATAAGCTTAACCTGTCAGGCTTCGCTAAAAGACTACTGCTGTTCTTCCTTCGGCTGATTTTTCCACCAACGCCAGCCAACAAATGCAATAATGAGTAAGGGAGCACTCATTAAATAAATAATTGCGCCATTCAATGCCTTTGCAGGTTTTTCACCCAGCTGTGATGCTGTTTTTGTACAAATAGCACATTGTGCTTCTGCATCAACGCCTGTAAACAAAAATAAGATCAATAATAAAGTAACCAGTCCGGCCCACTTTTTCATACACTGAATTTGAATTGCAAAGGTAAGGGAGGAAAAGAAAGAAGTTGCAAGGAATACCGTTACCGGCGATGCAGACTTTGTTCTTTCTGCTTCAGTAATTTCTTTTCGGCTGAGGAGTGTGTTAAGCCTTCCGCTTCTTTAAAATAGGCTTTGGCTTTTGTATGATCGCCGATTTGAGCATGATACTCGCCCAAAACTGCCGGCAGGAGATAATAATTTTTCAATGTTTCTTTTCCTTCGATCAGTTCAATAGCAACAATCGCTTCTTTCGGCCCATGTAATTCAGCAATCACTATTGCTCTGTTCAATGCAATGATGGGTGAAGGATAGAGTTGCTGCAATAAATTATAACAGCTGAGGATATTGTGCCAGTTGGTATGTGCATAGTCTCTTGCACGTGCGTGTTCATACGCAATGCCGGCTTCAAGATGATATTTACTGATGGTTTCGCCAGCGGCAGATTCTTCGAGGTGAAAAACACCCGTTTCGATCAATGCCCTGTTCCATTTGCTGCGGTCCTGTTGTTTCATCAATAATATATTTCCATCATCGTCCATCCGTGCATTGTTTCTTGATGCATTAAAACACATGAGCGCCATTAATGCATGACTGTTTGCATGCTCAACCGTTTTTGTTCTGCAGATCAATTCGCAAAGACGCATCGCTTCACGCATGAGATCGTTTCGTATCAGGTTTTCATGATGGGTTGAATTATATCCTTCGTTGAATAAAAGATAAACAGCCATCAATACATTGTTCAACCGACTATCCAGCACATCGGCAGCAGGCAATTCAAAATCGACCTGTTGTTCACGAAATGTTTGTCGTGCCCGGTATAATCTTTTTTCAATCGTATCGTAACTGCATACAAATGCTTTGGCAATTTCGGTGACACTAAAGCCACACAACGTTTTAAGCACAAGTGCAACCTGCGATTCAGGTGAGAGTGATGGATGACAACAAACAAACATCATCCGCAAACGATCATCGTCTACAAATTTTTCATTTAACTGTTCGTGAATAGTTGGTACCAGCGAATATTCCGACTGTAATAAATGCGTAAACGATCTTGCAAATTCTTCGCCCCGTTTCTGTTGACGAATTACATCCACTGCTTTGTTACGTGCAACAGTGTATAACCAACCTGATGGATTGGAAGGAACACCATTGATCTTCCAATGTTCAAATGCTTTCACCAATGTATCCTGCACAACATCTTCGGCAAGCTCCAGGTTATGTACACCAAAAAGTTTGGTTAACGCAGCAACCAGCTTTCCCCATTCATGGCGAAAGAGATGTTCAACTGTTTGTTCTATGGGAGATGTTTGTTGCAGAAGATTCTTTTCTGCAAGTTAAAAAAAGCTCCGCCAGTTTTAACGGAGCTTTTTTACATATTATGAAGGCATATCCATTTTCAATACCTGGCGCAATTGAATGCTACCACCAATTTCATAATCGGGATAATCTTCGCAAAGCGCTACGGCTTCATCATAGTTCTCAGCTTTAATCACAAAGTAGCCGCCAACAATTTCTTTCCCTTCGGTGTACGGACCATCTACCACATTTTTGCTGTTACCCTTAATGAGTTTACCACCCGGTAATAATGGCTCACCACTTACATATTTATCTGCTGCTGCAAGTTTATTTATCCAGGCAAGCCATTTGCCCATATTTTCCTGCATTTCGTCGGGCGATGAATTATTTGCCATTCCGCCATGAAAGATCAACATGAATTGTTCCATAAAATCTGTTTTAAAAGTGAATAATTTATTGATAGACGAATGGCTGCAACCAATCCGGACAACCAGCTAAACAATTTTTTTTTATCCTGCATTTTCCAACACCACAGCATAGCCCTGTCCTACACCAATACACATTGTACACAAAGCATACTTTCCGTTTACCTCCTGCAACTGTTTGGCAGCTGTAAGAATAAGCCGTGCACCACTCATACCCAAGGGATGGCCCAACGCAATAGCACCACCGTAACGGTTAAGACGTGCATCATCATCTGCTATGCCCCATTGGCGAATACAAGCCAGCGATTGTGCAGCAAATGCTTCGTTCAATTCAATAATAGAAAGATCATTCCAGGAAAGTCCGGCTTTCTGCAAGGCTTTGTTGGCTGCTTCAACCGGACCAATACCCATGATCCTTGGTTCAACACCTGTAACATGCGAACTGATGATCTTCGCCAATGGCTTTAATCCATATTGTTCAACTGCAGTATCACTTGCAAGCAACAATGCTGCTGCACCATCGTTCAATCCCGATGCATTGCCTGCAGTAACGGTTCCGTTTGTACGAAAAGCAGGTTTCAGTTTAGCCAATACTTCAAGTGTTGTAGATGATTTAATAAATTCATCTTTTGTTACAACAACTGCTTCGCCTTTTTTCTGCGGAATAGTTACACTGCAAATTTCTTTTGCCAGATTTCCGTTTGCAGTTGCTGCGGCAGCTTTCATTTGACTGTTGCAGGCAAAGCGATCCTGATCGTTCCGTGAAATATTGTAAAGATCAACCAGGTTTTCTGCTGTTTCGCCCATTGCATCAGTTCCGTACATGGCCTTCATTTTCGGATTAACGAAGCGCCAGCCAAAACTACTGTCGAACATTTCCTGTGCGCCATCAAATGCAGCCGATGCCTTGCTCATTACTAATGGGCTGCGGGTCATGTGTTCAACACCACCTGCAATCAACACATCCGCATCGCCAACCTGTATTGCACGTTTCGCCTGCACAACCGCACTCATACCCGATGCACATAAACGGTTAACCGTTTCGCCGGGTACAGTAACGGGCAAACCTGCCAGCAGCAAAGCCATCCTGGCAACATTACGGTTATCTTCTCCCGCCTGGTTTACACAACCAAGCAATACATCTTCAACAAGCGATGCAGGAAGCAATGCTTTATATTTTTCTGTTAAAGCAGCTAATGGTACAGCCGCCAGATCATCGGCACGTAAGCCCGAGAACATTCCTTTAAAACTACCAATCGGCGTTCGCACCCCATCTACGATAAAACATTGTTTCATGTGTAAAAACTTTAATAGCAAGCAATCGTTAAAAAAACGAATGTAAAGAAGATGAACGACACAACAGAACCCGGATATTATTACATAGATTTCTAAAAAGAAATGATGAAAGGAATAAATTCATCTGATCTATTTCGGAACTTTAAGAAAACCCTCTGTCATGCAACGCAAGAACTTTTTGCAATACATCGCAATTGGTACAGGCAGTTTACTTTCTGTTCCACTATTGGTACAAGCACAAACAACTCCCAATCAAAAACCCGATCCTTTACCTGCCGAAAAAGTAAAAGAGTTTGTTGGAGCAGGGCATAACAATCTCGATAAAGTAAAAACATTGCTGGCCGAATTTCCTACACTGGTTTACTGCACCTGGGATTGGGGCGGTGGCGATTTTGAAACAGGCTTAGAAGGGGCAGGGCACGTAGGCAATAAAGAAATTGCCAATTATTTAATTGAAAAAGGTGCACGTACCAATTTGTTTGTATTAACAATGTTGGGCAAAACACAATTGGTGAAAGCCTGGCTCGATGCCTATCCGCAATACCTGTTTGCAAGAGGACCGCATGGTTATACACTTCTGCACCATGCCAACCGTGGCGGTGAGCAGGCAAAAGAACTTGTTGATTATTTACAGCATAAAGGACTAAAAGAAACAAGAACCACATTATAAATTTTAAAACTTACAAAATGGATAATGCTATCAGTTGGTTTGAAATACCAACAACCGATATCGACAGAGCACAGAAATTTTATGAAGCTGTTTTTCAAATTCAAATGCAGGCTTTAGAATTCCAAGGGTTTAAAATGCGCATGTTTCCTATTGATGATCCAATGAAGGGTATTGGCGGAACTCTGGTGCAGGAAAGCTCCGGTTTTTACAAGCCGTCGTTAACCGATGGACCAATGATCTATCTTAATGGCAATCCTGATGTGCAGATCTTTCTCGATCGTGTAGAAGCAGCCGGCGGTAAAATACTTGTTCCAAAAACAGTTATATCTGATGAGTATGGCGATATGGCTGTAATTGCCGATACGGAAGGTAACCGTATTGCACTCCACAACATTCCCGAAAAATACAGACAATAACAGTATGAAGAAGATAAGTATTCTATTGCTTTTGTTTGTTGCAGTCAGCAGTTTCAGTAATGAAACAGGTTGGCATACTTCTGTAAAATCGTTTCACTGGTTGAAGGGTTCCTGGCAAATGCAAACAAGGCGTGGTGTTATAACCGAAAAATGGGCTGTTGCAAACGACAGTACACTTTCAGGCGAAAGCAGCATTACACGTGCCGATGGTACAATTATTCCGTTAGAAAAAATTGAACTGGCTTTCCGTAAGGGGCATTACTATTATATTCCTACTGTAAAAAATCAGAATGGAGAGCAGCCTGTTGAGTTTAAAATAACAACACACAGCGAAAAGGGGTTTGTTGCTGAAAATCCACAACACGATTTTCCAAAACGCATCAGTTATACATTGGTGAATGCAGATTCAATTCATGCAGTAATTGATGATGGATTGGAAACGCCGGTTAAAAAATCAAACTTTTATTATTCACGAAAAAAAGATTGATCATGTCTGCTTTCGATTGGAGTTGGTTTACCGTACGTATAAACATACAAGGTTCATCTGTTGAGCAGCTTTACCGTGCATGGGCAACAAGAGGCGGCATTGAGTTTTGGTTTTTACGTATGAGCGAATACAAAACTGTTGGTGGCGAATTAAGAGGCAGCGATGAACCTGTACAAAAAGGTGATGTTTACCGCTGGCGTTGGCATGGCTACAGCGATGAAGTAACTGAAACAGGCGAAATACTTGATTGTAACGGAAAGGATTTTTTTAAGTTCAAATTTGGCGATGCAGGTAATTGCAGCGTACGCATTTATCCCGAACAGGATGAATTGATGGTCGAGTTACTGCAAGACGAAATTCCAACCAATGAAAAAGCGAAAGAGATGTGGCATATCGGATGCAAAACCGGATGGACTTTCTATTTCGCCAATATGAAATCGCTATTTGAAGGCGGCATTGATTTGCGTAACCGCAACGAACAAATTCAAAACGTCATCAATTCTTAAATGCACATGGCTTACAACGAAAAACTGGCAGCGCAGGTGCGTGAACTTATTTCAGCTTCACAAAAAAATGTGGAAGAGAAAGCGATGTTTGGCGGGCTCTGTTTTATGGTGAATGATAAAATGTGCGTTGGTGTGGAGAAAGAACGTTTAATGGTACGACTCGACCCCGCTGTTTACGATGAAGCAATGGAAAAAGAAGGCTGCAGACCAATGGATTTTACAGGCAGAGTAATGAAAGGCTATGTATTTGTTGATGCAGATGCAGTTACTACCAAAAAGAAACTCAGTTACTGGATAGATCTTGCATTGGCTTTTAATAAAATTGCGAAAGCAAGCAAAAAGAAAGGCAGATCGTAGAAACGATCTGCCGTAATTAACCATAAGTAACTTGGTGCAATAAGGTTAGATAATCATCATCAAAAATCGAACAACACAACTTGTATGAACGATCAGAAATTTTTTTGTGTTTTATGACAGGGATAAAGCAAAAGGGCCTTTTTTATGAACCGTTAATTGTAAAAGATCTTTTTCAAGCAATGCCGAAATGCGGATACATGCATAATCGGTTTGCAAAAGCTCTTCCAGCAACAGTTTTTTTACGGCAGCAGCAACTTTCTTTTCGTCGGTTAACAGCTGCAAATCGGGCGAAACATCATTAATAAAAAAACTATGCCTTAAAACAGCTACAGGTAATAACGATGCTGCAACATGACCAATAACGGGCTTCAGATAAATCTGGGTTTTCATACTACAGTGTTTTAAAAATTTACCGTTGAGTTTTCTGGGTATGTTTTCGTGGTTCAATTAAAACTCAACCGGCTCTTTTGGTTAAATGTGGATTTTGGTTTACTAAGTTTAAAGTCAGCTGATTTTTCATTGGGTTCGGATCAAAAACGGGCCTTTTTAACAGGAAATCGGATTATTAAAGTTCCAGTGGGTACAGATTAAAATTGGTTTTCATTGGTATCGGTTTCAGAGAGTACAAAACATTTGCTTGAATGGCTTTTGGGTCGTTTGGTTTTTAAATAGAATTAGATTTCAGTTTTCGTTGCTTCATCATCAATGACAGGACAAAGTAACAACCGTAAAGAGCCGAAAAAAATAGAAGACATTGACATTAGATTGTACATTATTCTAATTTGATTTTGTAGTTGAAATTCGATAGCCAACGCAAAAACATTTAGTTTAACTTGTTACCGTTAACAGCAGTAAAGTAAAACCCTTATAATATGCAATCTAAGGCAACAACAGTAGACGAATACATAGCAGAATTACCCGAAGACAGGCGCAAAACTGTAAGTCAATTAAGAAAAATTATTAAGAAAAATCTGCCAAAAGGGTTTAAAGAAACCATGAACTATGGAATGATGGGTTATTGCGTTCCACATTCTATGTACCCGGCAGGTTATCATTGCAAGCCTGAAGACCCTTTACCCTTTTTGGGCCTTGCTTCGCAAAAAAACTCGATCAACCTTTATCATATGGGCATCTATGCCGACCCTCAATTATTAAAATGGTTCCAGGATGCACATGCGAAAGCTTCGTCTAAAAAATTAGATATGGGTAAGAGCTGTATACGCTACAAAAAGCCGGAGGACATACCTTACGAACTAATTGGTGAGCTGGTTTCGAAAATTACTCCCGCCGAATGGATCGCTACTTATGAAAAGAAATTTGTACGCAAATAAAAAAACCTCGTATGAAACAAGTATTGATTTTACTCGCCTGTATATTTTCCTTACAGGCCTTTGCACAAAACAACGCTGCAAAACCAAAGCAATGGCTGGGTATTCTTACACTCAACGAAAAATACAAGGATGCAAAAAACTGGACTAAGGAAGATGAAGCCATTACGGGTGACCATTTTCAACGACTCATTAAATTAAAAAATGAAGGAGTTGTTATTCTGGCCGGTCGCACACAACTGGATTTAAACGATCCCGGTATGATGGGTTTGGTGATCTTTTATGCCAAAGATGAAAAAGAAGCACAGCAGCTGATGCAGGATGATCCGGCAGTGAAAAATAAGATCATGCTGGTAAAAGTAGTGCCTTATGGAGTAGCGGTAAATAAATGCGATTAGCGAACTTGAACAGTCTTACGGCCTTTAAAAGTTTGAATATCGCACACAACAGTTTAAGTTGCCTGTAACAGATCAAAGACACACATGATCATTTTTTAAGAATCACATTCATCAACATAAACAAACAGAAATGAAAAAGCAATTAATTACACTGCTGACAATACTCTTTGTTCTTACAAACGCAAACGCACAACTCGCCGATTCCATTAAAGCCAGCTACATCAAAGACTGGGAACGGTCAAAAGCCTATACCAAAGAATATCTTGATGCAATGCCAAAAGATAAATACGATTTCAGAGCACAGGACAGCATCAGAACCTTTGCACAACAGATGCTGCATCTTTCGCAGGGCATCATTGGTTTTATTGCAAACGGTACAGGCGCACAACGCATTTCATTTGGTCAGAATATTGAACAACGGAAAGGCGCACAGTCAGCCGACTCAGTAATGTATTATGTAATGGCGAGTTATGATTACGCTATTGAAAACATCAAGAATATGGATGTAACTAAACTGCTGGAACCTGCCGGTCGTGGCAACTTTATGTTCTCTCGTTTGGTGTGGCTCAACAAAGCACTGGAACACCAGGCGCATCATCGTGGACAAACAACGATCTATATTCGTTTGGTTGGTATAAAACCGCCGAACGAAAGATTATTCTAACGGATTTCTGATTTTATAAATGGAAAAGTTGATCGTACACATGGTCAACTTTTTTATTTACCTTCCTTATCCATTTTCAAAACCAACTGTTATGAACGTTTCCAAACTCTTCAGCACCGGCTTGCTGATCGTTTCAGTATTTGCATTGCATGCACAAAAGAAAACAACAGCTCCTGCAAAAGAAGAACCGAAAGATATTCTCAACACAGGCTTATTGATCGGACTTCAGTTCCGCAGTGTTGGTCCGGCCATTACGTCGGGACGTATTGCAGATATTGCTGTGAATCCCAACAATACCAGTGAATATTATGTAGCATCAGCTGCAGGTGGTGTTTGGAAAACAAACAACGCTGGCATTACCTACACTCCCATTTTTGATGGAGAAGGTGCATTCTCCATTGGTTGTGTTGCTATCGATCCAACCAACACGAATGTTGTATGGGTGGGTAGTGGTGAAAATAATAATCAGCGTGTGGTTGGTTATGGCGATGGAGTATATAAAAGTGAAGATGGTGGCAAGAGCTGGAAGAATGCTGGGTTAAAAAATTCAGAACATATCGGTCGTATTGCCATTGATCCGAAGAACAGTGATGTAGTTTACGTTGCTGCATACGGTCCTGTTTGGAACAGCGGTGGTGAACGTGGTATTTATAAAACAACCGATGGTGGTAAAACATGGAAGCAGGTGTTGAATGTAAGTGAGCACACAGGCTTTAATGAAGTGATGGTTGATCCACGGCATCCAAACATTGTATATGCAGCGGCGCATCAACGTCAGCGGAAAGTGTTTACTTATATTGGTGGCGGGCCCGAATCTGCATTGTATAAAAGTACAGATGGCGGGGCTACATGGAATAAGATGATGAGTGGATTACCCGGCGGCGATATTGGTCGTATTGGTTTGAATTATTCACCAGTAAATCCTGATGTGTTGTATTGCGTGGTGGAAGCACCAGAAGGAAAAGGTGGCGTGTTTAAAAGTACCGATCGTGGGGCAAGCTGGGAAAAGCAAAGTGGTTATGCTACTTCAGGCAATTACTATCAGAAACTTTTTTGCGATCCGAAAGATGTCAACAAAATTTTTGTCATCAATGTTTATCTCGGTGTAAGTAACGATGGCGGTAAGAATTTTTCTATTCTTGGTGAAAAGAGTAAGCATATCGATAACCATGTGATCTGGATCAATCCAAACAATACCGATCATTATTTAGTTGGTTGCGATGGTGGTGTGTACGAAAGTTATGATGCAGGCAGCAACTGGGATTTTAAAGCCAATCTTCCTGTTACACAGTTTTACAAAGCAGCAACAGATAATGCGTTTCCATTCTATCATATTCATGGTGGTACGCAGGATAACTTCAGCTTGGGCGGACCATCACGTACGTTGAGTGCAAATGGTATTATGAATTCCGATTGGTATTTCACCAGTTTGGGTGATGGGTATGAATCGCAGATCGATCAAACAAATCCTGATATTGTTTTTTCGCAGGCGCAGTATGGTGCAGTTACACGTTACGACAGAAAGAGTGGTGAGTTTTTATTTATCCAGGCACAGGAACCAGAAGGTGAAGCATATCGTTGGAATTGGGATGCGCCATTGGTGATCTCGAAGTATGATAACAAACGACTTTATCATGGTGCTAATAAATTATTTCGTACTGATGATCGAGGTAATACATGGAAAGTGATCAGTCCTGATTTAACAAGACAGATTGATCGCAACAAATTACCGGTGATGGGTAAAGTGTGGAGTATGGATGCGGTGGCGAAGAATGGTTCAACAGATATTTATGGTAACATCACGACGATTGCTGAATCGAAATTCGATGAGAATACCATTTATGTTGGTACGGATGATGGATTGATACAGATAACAACTGATGGCGGTGCTAACTGGATGAAGATTGATAATATTGCCGGAGTGCCTGAACGTACTTATGTGAATCACATCATCACTTCGCAGCACGATAAGAATATAGCGTATGTAACATTCAATCATCATCGCTACGGCGATTTTCATCCGTATGTGTATAAAACAAGTGATGGCGGTAAAACATGGAAAGCCATCACGAATAATTTACCTGAGCGTGGTACATCTTATACCATTGCAGAAGATCATGTAAACAAAGATTTATTATTTGTTGGCACCGAGTTTGGTTTGTTTGTAAGTATTGATGGCGGTAACAAATGGATACAGATGAAAGGCAACCTGCCAACGATTGCTGTAAAAGATCTGGAGATACAGAAGAGAGAAAACGATTTGATCCTTGCAACATTCGGTCGTGGTTTTTATGTGCTGGATGATTATACTCCATTGCGTCATTTAAAACGTGCAGACCTCGAAAAAGAAGCAGTGATCTTCCCGGTGAAAGATGCATGGATGTTTATTGAATCGCAACCATTGGGTGTAAGAGGCAAAGGTTTCCAGGGCGAAAGTTTCTTTACCACACCAAATCCGAAAGTAGGTGCAGTGTTTACATATTATCTGAAAGAAGACATTAAGACCATTAAAGAAAAACGCAGAGCTGCAGAAGCAGAAAAAATAAAGAAAGGCGAAGCGCCGGTTTATCCATCACCTGATTCATTGCGATTGGAAGATGAACAACCTGCACCGCATTTGTTGTTTACTGTAACAGATGAAGGCGGCAATATTGTTCGTCGCATAAAAGTACCGGCGAAGAAGGGTTTGAAACGTATTGTATGGGATTTCCGCACTTCACCATTTGGCCCGATTGATTTTACACCGTTCGATGAATCGTTTGCCTTCAGTTCACCTGATCAGGGTTACTTCGCCTTACCCGGCACGTACAAAGTGTCGTTGAGTAAGTTTGAAGATGGTGTGTACACCGACTTATCGCCTGTGCAAACATTCAAAGCAATGGCGTTGAATGCAGCAACACTTCCAGCAACTGATAAAAAAGCATTAGATGATTTCTGTAAAAAGATTGCAGAGTTAAGTCGAGTAGTGGCTGCAACCGATCAATACCGTGGCGAGTTGGTAAACAAAGTACGTTACATGAAACAGGCTGTTATTGAAACGCCTAAGCAAACACTTGATCTTTCCACAGCATTGCAGAGTATTGAAAAACGCTTGAATGCAGTAAATCGTATATTAAATGGAGATGCATCGATGGCAAGAAGAGAGTTTGAAACATCACCATCTGTAAACGGACGTATCGGTTACATCACAGGTGCATTGTGGAATACCACTGCTGCACCTACACAAACACAACTCAACAATTACCAGATCGCTGCTAAACAATTCACTCCTGTTTACAACGAACTGAAAGCAATTGCTGAAGAAGTAAAACGTATTGAAAATATTCTGGAAAAGAATGGTGCGCCTTATACACCGGGACGTTTGCCTGAGTGGAGAGGTTTGTGATAAAAAATAGAGTCACAGATGACACGGATACTACTGATAGAATACAAAAGAGCCGCATTGAAAGCGGCTCTTAATATTTAGAGAATCTGCAAGAATGATTCACCAAAGCTCCCCAACAGAGCAGCGGGTATGGAAATTTTTATTTGCTTTAATAGCAGTTAATAATTTTATTGAATAATTATAATTAGGCTCACGGCGTATACAATCAATTTCCCAATCATTAATGTTTGTTTTTAAATGATCATATGGTCCGTATGTTTTTAAAAATCCTATCGAATCATTAAAGAACCAGTCATAGCACCCACCTTTGTATTCTGATTCATACTTATAAATCAAACACGAATCACAGTCTATACTATTTGTAACCTTGCCTTTATAAAGTAGAGGAACAACGGATATTTCAATTTCAAATTTCTTCAAATATTGGTTATAAGTGTTGTCGTAAATAATATAATAAGAGCTATCTGAATGATTGAAGTTTAATCTAAACGAAATAGTGTCGTAGATACTTAATGTTATAGATTCAAATTTTAATAGCTCATAATAAAAAAAGTTGTCGCCTTTCTTATTCATTTTGTACTTAGCTGCTTCAGCTGTGTTAAAGCCCCATATTTTGTCTTTATTATAGATGCCAGTATTTACATAGCCGTTTGAGTCAACATAATTAATGTAATTCGATTCAATAATGTCCGAGCTGTTTATTTTGTTTCTCTGCATAATAAAACAAGATTGAACAGAGATGATGAAAAATAACAAATATCCAATCTTACGTTGCTTCATATCGTTTCTTTGTAATAGTTAAATCAGTACAAATCCTTCCAATCCGTGTCATCAGTGACTCTATCCCTCTATCTTCTTCACATCAATATCCCCTGCACAGGTTCAATACGTGGCGGTAATTCTTTTTCGCCCAGCATTTCACGTAGTTCAATTTCAAGATTGCGGCAGATGGCCGTCATCGGTATATCATTCACGCCATTATCAAATGGGTTTTCACTTGCATCACCGATCTGTTCCATTACTGCAAACACCCATGCAATGAGCATGGTAAACGGGATCACCAGCCAGTTAATGTTGGAATTGAGTTTTGCCAGCTCACCAATAATTGAAAACGGAAGCAGGAAAATAAAAATGAATACAAACGCTGTACTGAAACTTGCATACTGCCGTGGAAATGGAAAACTCTTGATGCGTTCCGATGCACCTTGCTGATTATAAAACTCAAGCACCAGCTTGCCCATATCACTGTGCTCAAGTTCATCAAGCCATCCTTTATTTTTGATTTCTATCAGTTCTTCATTCTGCCGCTTCATAATAGCCGATGCGATGTTTGCTTTTCCTTCAAACAATTTTCTGTCTTCCTCACTTAAAAATTTATGCATCACTTCTTCCGCCTGTGGTTCAAACTTATTTTCACCAAAGATATCTTTCACCACCTGCAGCTTTGGTGAACGTACATACCACGATTCTTTAAACACTGGATTGCGGCGCAATTGCAAACGCAGCATGTTGAGCCATGCAAGATGGCGGTACAGCAATTCTTTTTTTGCAGCATATGCTTCAGCCGATCCTTTGTCTCTTGATGCAACCACATCCATCACCATTGCACCCCACATGCGTGTTGCATTGGTAATACTGCCCCATACTCTTCTTGCCTCCCATAAACGATCATACGCCGAGTTGTTTTTAAAGCCCACATAAAAAGCAACGGCCGTACCAATGGTTGCCACCGGCAAAAAAGGAATAGCGATTGATTTGATGTCTAAAATATCATGAAGAAAAAATACAAGTCCGCTGATAGCAATACAAACAGCCTGCAAACGCCAGGCAAACTGAATGATCATTTTCGGATTGATGATGCGGGTGGTGAGCATGCTGATTATTTTTCTAAAAATATAAAAAAAGCCCCTTGCAAAACAAGGGGCTGTAAAAGGCTAATGGCCGATTATTTTTTTACACGTTTGAGTGTTCCTTTCATAACTTTTTTTCTTATCGAACTTTGGAATCTTTAACGGTAGAAGAATTCGTTTGTGTACTACTTCAGGTGGAGTTGTTTCTATGGAAATCAGTCCATGCCTGCAAACAGGCGTTCCGCATCTGCTTTTTTAAACAACTGTGTGCCTTCGTTCATAGTGGCAGCGCTGCCACAGGACACACCAAAACTGATGACTTCTTTTAATGAACGTTGCTGTTGTAACATATACGTCATGCCCGCCACCATACTATCGCCTGCACCAACAGTGCTTCGCTTCTCAACCTTTGGTGCAGCTGCAAAATAACGTTCCTCTTGACTTACCAACCATGCACCATCAGGACCCATACTTACGGCAATCAATTCTGCAAAACCATCACGTATTGCTTGTTGAGCTGCATCAGGCACTTCATTCTTATCAAGCCACTCTACATTCAGCATTTTACACAGCTCGCCAATATTTGGTTTAATGAGGTAAGCGCCTTTGCCTTGTAATGCCTGTAATGCTGGACCACTTGTATCAACAATACATTTTGCACCAACAGCTTTTGCATTTTTTACGATCAATCCATAAAAATGATCGGGCAAGCCGGGAGGTAAACTTCCGCTTGCAATCACATACTCGGGTGTGAAGTTGCGTATCTGATCAATCAATGTTTTAATTGTTTCTTCCTGCACTTCTCTGCCGGGAAATGTAAAACGGTATTGATTAACGGTTGATGTTTCAAGAATGATCCAATTCTCTCTTGTTTCTACTTTTGTATCTACAGCATGAAACTCCAATTCTTCTTCACGCAACAAGGAACATAACATATCACCATTATGTCCGCCTGCAGGAAACAATGCCACTGAAGATGTTTCCAATCGCTTCAATGCTTTACTTACATTAATGCCACCACCACCGGGCTCATTCACCACTTCGGTGCAACGGAGTTTGCTTTCAGGTTTCAATTGTTCAGCCTGCGAACTTTTATCAATGCAGGGATTAAGGGTTACTGTAAGTATCATGTAATGCGTTGTGTTAGTTGTAAGAATTGTTTTCCACTTCGGTTAAAACAAGATGAATGCGCTTTGCAAGTGTATCGTAATCGGTATAACCTTTTGCAAGCAAATGAAATTTCGATTCGGTCAACTGCATTAATACCTGTGGAAAACCGGATACCTGTAATTGTTTGCAGAGCTGAAATTCGTAATATGCTTTCTCTCGATATTCTTCCGACGCAAGCTTGCTGTAAAAATCATCAACAGGTATATTGTATTTCTCCAGCAAATGACGGTATGCTTCATTATCGGTCAAATCTCTTCCTTCGTAATGCAGACTGTATTGCAGATCGGAGGCAAAGCTTACCTGTTGATCGGGAAACAGTTCCTTAAAAATACAAAGTGCAATCGCCGGCTTTTCTGATGAAGGAAACCAATCGCTTTGATCGGGATTGTTGATGTGCCAGAGATAATCTTCACCAAACTTTATTCCCGTGTACTCTTCCACTGTTTTGTAAGCGCCTTTTATATATTCTGCTGTTGCACTTATGTGTACAGGCTGTTCGGGCAAGATCATTCCGCCGCTTAACACTTCTATCTGCAAACGGTCTCCGTATGCCGCATCAATTTTTTTCATTACGGAACTGAAACCATAGCACCATCCGCAATAAGCATCGTAACAATAAATAAGTAAAGGTTGCATTGTATAAATGTAAGCAGCAAAGTTAAAGCCATCTGAATAATGATGACCTGCAGAATTAACTGACAGCTATCAGGCGGGAATATGAAGTTCGAGCCTGCATCCTTTGCCGGGCGCAGAATCAATGGTTACATGACCGTTGTAATGCTCTGCACGGTTAACAATATTTCTGAAACCAAGTCCTTTTTGTATTGATGAAAGATCGGTTCCTATGCCATTATCAATAATCGAAAGCGAAAGTTCATGATCATCTGAAGAGAGATCGATGGTTACATCAGTTGCATTTGAATGGCGGATAATATTAATCATCTGTTCCTGTACTATCCGGAAAACAGTTAGCTCAGCATCTGCATTGTATTTCTTTGTTTCATCAAATGCTTCTGTATAATAAGAAATAGATAGTTTTTGATCGCTGTTGATCCTGCCCAGTAAATCATCAATAGCTCCACTTAAGCCCACAAGCTCTAACGATTTTGGGTTAATTGACTGACTGATCCTCCTTATTTCATTAACTGCTTCGCCAATATTTTTTTTGATCTGTGTAATGTAGTTGTTAGTGCTTTCATCTGCTGTTGCAACAAAGTCGAGCATCATTTTTCCCGACGATAAAACCTGGTTGATATTTTCGTGCAATTCGTATGCAATTTCAGAACGTTCACGTTCCTGCGCCTGTATAACTGCTTCAATAATCTCTGTTTTCTTTTGCTGTTCTTGCAGCACCAGTTTTTGCTGCAGCAGTTTTTCTTTACTAATGTCGGTATGTGTTCCTACTATCAGCAAAGGTCTTCCCTCTGCAGATCGTTCAATAACAATACCTCTGTCGAGTACCCACTTCATTGAACCGTCTTTATGATAAATGCGGTATTCAATCGAATGACTGTCTCGAATGCCTTGCCGATATTCTTCATCATTTTTAATCAAGAGATGTTTATCATCCCGATGCGTATTATTCCACCACTTATCTTCATTCTCTGTTTCGTTTAATTCTTCTGCAGTATAGCCGAGAAAATGATTGTTGGCTGCCGAGAACCAAGTAACGCCTGTTTCATAATTATGCTCCCATGCATTATCGCCCGTTTTATCAAGCGCCAGCCGCATGCGTGTTTCATTTTGTTTCAGCTTTTCGTTTGCTGTTCTGCTTTCAGTAATATCTGTAAAACTTGTAACAACTGATGTCAGCGTTCCATCACTTTCCGAAAACACAGGGTGTGAATTGATTTTTATCCATTTTAATTCACCCGATGGTTTGTACACTCCCATGATTATATTTTCCTGGGGTTTGCCGGTAGTAAGCACCTGCATCGAAGGCCGTTGTTCAACAGGAAAATCTGTTCCATCTTCTTTAATTGTTCGCCATAACTGATCAAATGATGATTTACCCTGCATTTGCCCTGCTGTGAAACCGAGAATCTGTTCTGCAGCAGTATTTGCTTCAAGAATATATCCTTTTTTATTTTGTACAACCACACCTTCGGCAAGTGAGTTTAGGAAATGATTGCTTTGCCTGTAACTCTGTATTATCTTTTCAGCTTTTGCTCTGGCTCTGAAACTTTTGTATAAAAAGTTATACCCAATAACAACAACCAGTATAAGCGAAATAATATTAGCAGCAAACAGCAACTGCAATTTTCCTGCAGTACTTCTGTTTTCTTCCTCCATTGTTTTTACCAATTGTAACCGTTCATCAGTAAACTTCTGAATGTTTCTACGCAACTGATTTGAAAACGCAGTTCCTTCTTTAATAAATTGTTTGATTTTTTCAGGAGATGGTCGGCTTTTTATTGCAGTTAAAGCAACAACACTATCTGAGATAGCAATCCGTTTATGCACTAAGATGCTGATATGGTTAATTACTGCTGTAGAAATAATGGCCTGCGTTGTATACCGGGTTAATTGGTCTGTTTCAGCTATCAGAGCTGCCTGTGTACGTTGATATATTTCAAAAAAATCCTGTTCTCCTGTTATGTAATAACCACGGCCCGCCATAGCCATTTCATCTGCTGCAGATAATAAGTTGGTTGCATTATTGATAATGGTACGTTCCCTCTGAATGGAGTTGAGTGTTTCTCTTCCCACTTCGTTCATCTTATACAGCAATACACTTATGGTGCATAGCCCCATAAGAATAAACAGCATATAAATGAACAACCGCTTGCTTAAAAATTTAACTAATGTACTCATACTAATTTACACTGAACTTAACAAGAAGCGATCCATTAAAACTAAAGAGCACAAGGAAAAATTGTCAGGTTCAGTTATTGGACTTTATGCAACATAAAAATACTGAACCTTTTTTTGCTAACGTTTGTAAATGCACAATTCAGATGAATTTAAACCAATCAATGACAGCCTCATGGTATTTATTACTACATACATCAAGCTTACCAAAGTATTACACCTTGTTTTACCCGCAATTCAATATGATACAATGCATCAAATGATTCAACAGGATTTTGTTTCAGTACAAGAAAGCTGGCTTCATATCCTTCTCTCAATGCTGCTATTTTGCGTTTCGGAAAAATATTTTGTGGAGTTATTTCGCACCACATCTTCAACAACTCCAGATTATTATAAACATTCAGTAATTGCAAATATTCTATTTCTGTTTTGGCTGTAAGATTATAACTATCGCAACCAATTGTAACAGGCACTTTATATTTCTTCAATAATTGCAAGTTATAGGTTTGAACGTTTACCTGTGCCTTGTATTGCTCATTAGTTATCGGTTTCAGTTCTGTTTTCAATAATGAGTAAGTTGCGTCGGCATGTACACGCTTTTTCTTAAACAAACGCACAGTACTTTTGTCAAGTTTATAGTATTCTGCAGTGTAACCTCCACGCCAACGTACCTGGTACCCCGGCAAATGATTGATCTCATCCACACCTGCACGCAAAGCAACTTTCAAATCGTTTGGTGTTTCTGCATGCGCACTAACTTTTAATCCTGCAGCGTGTGCTTTTTTTACAATGATCTTTGCAAGCTCCGGATCAATTCCCTTCTTGCCATTAAATGCTGTATCATCTTTTCTCTCCTTATATTCTTCTGAGAAGATTAAATAGAACTTAATAAAGCCGGGCTTTTGTGCAAGTATATAAGGCCATTTCTTTTCTAACTCTTCTTTTGAATTTACCAGGTAATAGGCTTCTCCTTCAAAGCTTTTAGCTGTCCAGCCGGGTAATGCTTTTTTATAGGTTGTGGTGAGCAGGTAGGGATATAATGTTGAGGGGTGCCCACCATTGGCTGTAATACCACCATTTGCAAATAAAACATCTACACTGTTTGGTTTGTTTAACCGATTTAAAATTTTATTTGTTGCAAAGGGAATACTGTTGGGATTTTTAATGTAGAAGATACCATCAGACAAATAACGTTCGATGTATACATCCAGATCCTGATCGGTTTCAGGAGAATGATTATGTGCTTCACCAAAAGGTGGAATTACAAACTGATTTTTGAGATCAACAACCGTATCAACAGCTGCCGGTTTATTTTTAGTGAGATAGCCATTTACACTGTAAAATTCTGCAGCAGTAAACCCTATACCATTAAACCATTGCCCGTTAATAAAGCGAATGGTTTTCTGTTGCGCCGATAACGCAGCTGTTACAAACATCAAAAACAATAACGAAAGCAAACGCATAACAAGCTATTCAACGGGTTAACAGGAGATACAGCAATTTAAATTTTGTTTTTTATTTCAATCATTTTTATCTGCATGATTGTAGCAATGCTGGTTGCCCGTTGCCTTGCCAGCTCTGCTTTGTCGCCTTCAAACAATTCATCAACTGTTGCTGTAAAATACCCCAGCCATGTTTTAAAATGACGGGCTTCCAACGGCGATTGCTGATGCAGATCCAGATGTGGCTTCATAGCATTTTTTTGATACGTGTCCGACTGGAATAAAATCGAATCCCAAAAATCAACCAGCACAGGAAAATGCTCCTCTAAATTGATCTTCGCCACATCAGTAAACAAATAACTGATGCTTTTATCGGTCAGCAGTTTATCGTAAAACCGTTCCATTAACAAACGGATATCTTCCCTGTTGCGAATATCTGTTTTCATATTAATGCGCCTCTAACCAGTTAACGCCTGTACCGGCTTCTGCAATTACCGGTACGCCGTGTGTAAGCGGCATAGCGGTCTGCATACAATCAATGATCAATGCTTTTATTTCATCTGCTTCTTCTTTTACTACATCAAAGATCAATTCATCATGCACCTGCAAAATCATTTTACTTTTCAGCTTGCTGTTTTTTAATGCCGCATGTGTTTTGATCATGGCCAGTTTGATCATATCCGCCGCTGTTCCCTGGATAGGTGAATTGATAGCATTTCGTTCCGCATAACCACGTACCGTAAAGTTGCTGGAGTTAATATCACGCAACCAACGCTTGCGGCCCATGAGTGTTTCCACATAACCATTTTCACGTGCAAAATTCACCGTGTCATCCATATACTTTTGAATGCCTGCAAACTCACGCTTATAATTATCAATGATCTCCTTTGCTTCGGTGCGGCTGATGCCTAAATTATCGGCCAAACCAAATGCACCTTGCCCGTAAATGATACCAAAGTTTACACTCTTTGCTTTGTAACGCATTTCTTTGGTTACGTCTTTCTCTTCAACCTTATACACTTTGGCAGCAGTAGCTGTATGAATATCCTTGCCTTGAATAAATGCATCGCACATGGCAGGATCGCCACTGATGGCAGCTACAATACGCAATTCAATTTGCGAATAATCGGCGCTCACCAGTAAATGATTTTCATCCCGTGGTACAAATGCTTTGCGTATTTCCCGTCCACGTTCTGTACGCACCGGAATATTTTGCAGGTTGGGATTGTTACTTGCCAAACGACCGGTAACTGCAACAGCTTGTCCGTATGTTGTATGCACACGACCTGTTTTGCGGTTGATCAGTTGCGGCAATGCATCAACATACGTTGATTTCAGTTTTGTCAACTCACGGAAAGCAAGAATATCTTCTACAATCGGACTTGTATGTGCAAGTTTTAACAACACATCTTCGCCGGTTGCGTACTGACCTGTTTTTGTTTTCTTCGCTTTGGGATCAAGCTTTAAATGATCGAACAACACTTCACCTAATTGTTTTGGCGAAGCAAGATTGAATTTTAAACCGGATGAACTGTACACTCTTTCCTCAGCTTCCTTCGCATCTTTCTCCAGCTGTTTTGAATAATCATTTAAGAAGTCCACATCCACTTTTACACCTTCAAACTCCATATCGGTCAGCACTTTTACCAATGGGTTTTCCACTTCGTAAAAAACTTTCTCTACTTCTTTCTCTTTCAAGCCGGGAAACAACGCATGTTTTATTTGCAAGGTAATGTCTGCATCTTCCGCTGCGTAATCGGTTATCTTTTCCAACTCCACATCACGCATGGTACCTTGCGTTTTTCCTTTCTTACCAATTAATTCTTCAATATGCACAGGTTCGTAACCGAGCAGTTGTGCACTAAGAATATCCATGCTGCGTTTGCCATCCGGTTCAATTACATAATGCGCCAGCATGGTGTCAAACAGTTGTCCTTTCAATTCAACTTCATACCATTTCAGTACCAACAGATCGTATTTAATATTCTGCCCGATCCATGTTTTACTTTCATCTGCAAACAATGGTTGAAAAATTTTCAGTGTTGCTTTTGTTTCATCCTGGTTGGCTGAACAGGGAATGTACCATGCTTTGTGTGGCTCATAAGAAAAACTCATACCCACCAATTCACAATCATTGGCATCAATACCGGTTGTTTCAGTATCAAAACAAATTTCTTTTTGCTGCAGCAGCTCTTCAACAAGTTTTTTTAATTCATCCTTTGAAGTTACAGCAATGTATTCGTGTGCGGTATTATGAATGTTGTTGGAAGCAATGGTAAATTCAGAAGAACCTTCTTCTTCTGCTGCCGCATCTTCTGTTTCTTTTTCTTCAACTGAAGTTTTTGTATCAGGTTGATTTGCTTTTGCTGCCGGTTTGGATTCCTTTCTTACTTCGCCCATTGTTGTGTCTACTATATTTCCAAACAAATCACGCTGTACAGCAACGGGAGCAGTTGAAAACACGTTAAAGTCATCGCCCAGGATACGTTTGCCGATGGTTTTAAATTCCAGTTCAGCAAACACTTCTTTCAACTCTTCTTTATTCCACTCTTTTAAACGAAAATCTTCTTCATGAAATTCAACAGGTGCATCGGTAATAATGGTGGCGAGTTTCTTACTCATAATGGCAAGATCTTTTCCTGCAGCAATTTTTTCGCCCATCTTACCTTTTACATTAGCTGCGTTGGCTAATACATTTTCCAATGTACCATATTCAGCTAAAAGTTTGGCTGCTGTTTTTTCGCCTACACCTGGTATGCCGGGAATATTATCTACTGCATCACCCATCATACCCAGTATATCAATTACCTGGCTTACTTCTTTAATATTCCATTTGGCACACACCTCTTCAGGGCCCATGATCTCCACATCGCCACCCTGGTAAGCAGGTTTATAAATTTTTACTTTCTCTGTTACAAGCTGACCATAATCTTTATCAGGTGTTACCATATACACTTCGTAACCCGCCGCTTCACCTTGTTTACTCAATGTACCAATTACATCATCTGCTTCATATCCATCTTTTTCAATAACCGGAATGTTGAAGCCTTTGATGATTCGCTTAATATCAGGAATAGCCAGGAGAAGGTCTTCCGGCGCATCTTGCCTGTTGGCTTTGTATTCTGCAAAATCGGTATGACGTTCTGTTGGGGCTGCTGTATCAAAACAAACAGCCATGTGTGATGGCTTTTGTTTGGTGATGAGTTCAATCAATGCATTGGTAAAACCAAACTGTGCGTTGGTGTTTTTTCCTTTAGATGTATTACGTGGATTACGAATGAGTGCATAATATGCACGAAAGATGAGTGCAAACGCATCGAGCAAAAAAACTTTTTTATCATTGGCCATGCCGCTAAGTTAACACCCTTGCCAAAGAGAGAAAGAGAAATTTTTATAAACGACAAAAGCCCCGTTTTTTCAACGTGGTTTTCATGTAAGCAAAAAAATACAGGAGGTGGTGGAAACCACCTCCGCAAAACTTACATTATGAGAAAATTCAACACCGGCAGCAAAAAATATAGGGTACGGATCGCCGGTTCGTTGACGTGCTTAACGAATTGAAACTTGTTGTACGATATGTACGACGGAATTACTTAGCTGAGTTTTCAGCAAGTTCATTTTCCAAAGGCTTCGCTTCCTTTGTTTGCTGTTGAGCTGTTTGTTGTTTTGAAACTTCTGCTTTACCTGCAACAACACGTGCTAAGAAAGAATCTTCCTTATAGAACACGTTTAAATAAATTGCAAAGAGGAAAAATACGAATGAGAAGAAACGCAATGGTTTTTTCATGACATTTGGATTTAGTTTTTTCAAAAATATTGGACAGTTCAAATGTAGAAACAGTTTCGCTAATATGCAACTGTTACAAGTTGTTTTTCAAAAATTCAGGGTTAGTACTTACCCCGTAAGCGGTAAATTTACGGTTGGCTCAAATGCAGTACTACAAAGGGTTACAGCACGCCTTCTTTAATCTCTTCCCACAAGTCACGATAGCATTGTGCTGCATAACTGCTGCGTGCAAATTCTTCAAGCGGAGCTTTGTGCACACCCATTTTTTCTACATCACTTAAATAAGGAATATAGTTTTCAAAGAAGCGTTTGTCTTTATATAATTCTTCCATCACTTCGTTGTGCATGGTACGGCGCAGATCGGTCATTGTAAAAAAGCAAGTCATCTTTTTATTATCGATGTTCTTCTCTTTAAAAAAATCTTTTACCATGTTATAGGTGCGAACAGAAAGTGTTGTTGGAATAATCGGCATCAACACAACATCTGCTGCATTAAAAATATTTTCTGCCAACGAACTTAAACCGGGAGGGCAATCAATGAACACAAAATCATAATCGTTTTTCAATTGCTTCAACACAGTTGCCAGGCGCTTTTTTGATGCCTGCATTTCATCGATCATTACATCGTGCGCTTTTGCAGTAATATCGGCAGGAATAATATCGAGGTTTTCATATTCTGTAGCCATGATGCTGTCGGCCAATTCTGCATCTTTGCCTACCAGATCTTTCATTGCCACTTTTTGCTTGGGCTTAACTTTGTAATAGAACGATGTTGCTCCCTGCGGATCAATATCCCATAACAATGTTTTGTAACCGTCTTTTGCTGCGAGGTACGCAAAATTTACACAACTGGCTGTTTTACCAACTCCACCCTTGAGATTAAATAAAGCAAATGTGAACATGGCTGATCTTTTGATGAACAGCTATCAAGTTAAGAAAAGATGTGGAAAATACACAAACAGCGGAATAGACTCCTGCGCACCGCCCTTCGACTTTGCTCAAGGAAAAAGGACGGATCAGCCATATCGAACGAAGTCGAGATATGAGCGAAACGGAAAATACAGTTCAACAGCCGTCAGAGTTCGCAACTGCCTGACGGGAGTTAAGCGTTCACTATTTCTTCATTTCATCCAACTCCTTTTGTAAACGGAACATTTCATCCCGCAGCCTTGCGGCTTCCATAAAATCGAGATCACGGGCAGCTTTCTCCATCTGCTTTTTGGTTCGGGCGATGGCTTTCTCCATTTGTGGAATGGTTTGATATACTTCCTGGTCTTCTGCTGCAACAACCAATTCACCATCGGGTGCAAGTGCATAGGTTTTCGCAGGATCGTAACCTTTAATATCGAGCACGGATGTTTGTTTCATTACCTGCTCTATCGATTTCTTCACGGTTGTTGGCGTAATACCATGCTCAATGTTATAAGCAACCTGTTTTTCTCTGCGACGGCTTGTTTCTTCAATGGTGCGTCGCATGCTTTCGGTCATTTTATCGGCATAAAAAATCACCAAGCCATCTACATTACGTGCAGCACGACCTGCAGTTTGCGTTAAACTTTTTTCATTGCGCAGGAATCCTTCTTTATCTGCATCCAATATTGCTACCAACGACACCTCCGGTAAATCCAACCCTTCACGCAACAGATTTACACCCACCAACACATCTATATCTCCTAAACGTAACTGGCGTAAAATTTCCACACGCTCGAGTGTATCCACTTCGCTATGGATGTATTTTGATTTGATGTTGATGCGGTGCAGGTACTTATCCATTTCTTCGGCCATGCGCTTGGTGAGTGTTGTTACCAAAACACGATCGCCTTTTTTAACTCGTTTATCAATTTCGTCTAACAAGTCATCGATCTGGTTTACACTCGGACGAATTTCGATGGGCGGATCCAGCAAACCTGTTGGACGAACTACTTGTTCTGCCACAATCCCTTCTGTTTTTTCCAGTTCGTAGTCATCTGGCGTTGCACTCACAAACACCACCTGGTTCAATAAACTTTCAAATTCATGAAAATTGAGCGGACGGTTATCTAATGCACTCGGTAAACGGAAACCATAATCTACCAACACCATTTTACGGCTTCTGTCGCCGCCATACATACCGCTCACCTGCGGAATAGTTTGATGGCTTTCATCAATGATCATTAAATAATCTTTCGGAAAATAATCTAACAAGCAGAATGGCCTTGTACCGGGTGTGCGCCTGTCGAAAAACCGGGAATAGTTTTCAATACCGTTGCAGTAACCCAGCTCACGTATCATTTCAAGATCGTATTCTGTGCGTTCCTTCAAACGCTGGGCTTCAATATATTTTCCTTCACGCTTAAAGTATTCAACCTGTGCAGCCGATTCGTCCTGTATTTCATAAATGATCTGCTGCATCATGTCTTTCGGCGCAATGTATAAGTTGGCAGGAAAGATAGCAGCATTGTCTACTTTACCAATCCGTTTGCCCGATTTAATCTCGATGGTTTCAATTTCTTCGATCTCATCGCCGAAGAACGTAATGCGATAACCAAAATCAACGTACGGGAGATTAATATCAACCGTATCGCCTTTTACACGAAAGCTGCCCCTGTTAAAATCGCCTTGCGAACGGGTGTATAAACTGTTGACCAACGAGTGCAAAAAGCCCTGCCTTGATAACACCTGGTTCTTTTGAATACGGATGATGCCATTTTCAAAATCGGTAGGATTACCCATACCATAAATACAACTTACACTCGCCACCACAATAATATCTCTCCGCCCACTCAACAATTCACTTGTTGCCTGCAAACGAAGTTTGTCAAGCTCTTCGTTAATGCTCAGATCTTTTTCGATGTAAGTTCCGCTCACCGGCATGTATGCCTCAGGCTGATAGTAATCGTAATAGCTTACGAAATAACCCACCGCATTATCCGGAAAAAACTGTTTAAACTCCCCATACAACTGTGCCACCAATGTTTTGTTATGCGTAAGCACAAGCGTTGGCCGCTGCACATTCTGTATAACATTGGCCATGGTAAATGTTTTACCACTACCTGTTACACCCAATAAGGTTTGGTATTTTTCACCGTTTAAAATTCCTTCGGTGAGTTGCTGAATAGCGAGTGGCTGATCGCCACTGGGAGTATATGGTGAATGAAGCTGAAAAGGCATACCATGCAAATTACGAATGAAAACGATTAATTTACAGCGTTAACCAATACTACATCTTTTGCTAAAGTATTTACAGCTTAACCAACAGTTCGATGTGCAAAAAATGCAGCAAGAAGTTGCATTGCTTGAAAGTGGTTTGTGGAAAGCGCATTACAACACGGCTCATTACGAAGGTAGCTGGACCATTTTACCGCTTCGCTCCATTAACGGAAGTATTGACAATATTATTTCTATCCATTCAGCAGCTGCAGAAACTATTCCGGCTTATAAAGACACTGTTTTGCTGCAACAATGCAACTACATCCGCTCTGTTCTTGCTTTTTTTGAATGCGAAAAAACGGCTGTGCGTTTAATGAAGCTGCATGCGGGTGCTGTTATTAAAGAACACAGCGATCATGACATGCGTTTTGAAGATGGTGAAGTACGGCTGCATATTCCCGTAGTTACAAATGCTGCAGTTGAATTTTTTCTTGCCGATGAACGTGTGCCGATGCAGGAGGGTGAGTGCTGGTACCTGAATCTTACATTGAAACACCGCATCAACAATTTTGGCAACAGCGACAGAATACATCTTGTGCTCGATTGCAAAGTAAACGACTGGATAAAAAAACAGTTTACAACAAACACTGTATTAAAAAAAGATTTTGAAGAAGGGCAGAAGCCAAAGCAATCGAAAGAAGAGAAATTAAAAATTATTGCCCAGCTGCGTTTACTTAATACAACTACTGCACTCGAGCTGGCCGATAAAATGGAAAAAGAAACCGAATGAACAACGACAATTTATTTCATACATCCATCAATTTTATTAACAGCATCGGCATAGAAACTGTGTTTTGCCGGCTTAATTCAGAAGATTGCTTTCTTCCCGGTATTTTCATCAGCAATGGAAAAATATTAATCGATAAAGAGAAGCTGTTACACCCCGGCGATATTATTCATGAAGCAGGGCATCTTGCAGTTATTCCATCGGCAGAACGAATGAATACTTCCGGCCCTGATATTGCCAAACGTAAAGATGCTGCTTCGGAAGAAATGATGGCTATTGCATGGAGTTATGCAGCCTGCAAACATCTTGCTGTTGATCCTGCATTTGTATTTCATGAAGAAGGTTACAAAGGCGGCGGCAAAAATATTATTGAAGATTTTGATGCAGGCCGGTATTTTGGTGTTCCTGTTTTACAATGGCTCGGTATGACGGTTACCAAATCGGGCAATACTGCAGAAGATTACCCTGCTATGCATAAATGGCTGAGAGATTGATTCGTTGTGTAAATTCATATACTTCTGCAGCGGATACCCAGCTCCCTTTCAACCCGAAGCATTTCTTTTTGTTTCAACAGATCGTTTGGCTTGCAAAAAAACATCTGCAATTTCTCTGCATGCTCTTCAGTTAAACCATTCAGGTTTTCAATTTTATTACCATTTATGTAAAGCTCTCTCAAATTGATCAGCTTCTCTACCTGTTGAAAGGAAGAGATTTGATTATCCTGCACATACAACATTTCCAATGCAGTAAGCGCTTCAATTCCATTAAGCGAATTAACCTGGTTACTATACAGAAAAAGATGTTTTAACGATTTTAACCGGCTTACCTCTTTAACAGTTTCAATCTTTTGAAATATTACTACCAGCGTTTCCAGGTTTTGCAACGCTTCTACACCCGAAAGATTTGTCAACTCAAAATTCATATTCGGGTAAGGTGCCGATGGGCCGGCAAAACGTAATGCAGGAGTTGCATAAAGTTGAGCCAACTCATCGGGAGTTGGCTCGTTTGTATGTTGAAATGCGGTTATTGAAAACGCTTGTTGCCATTGAGGTTCTAACTGACGCCACCAATGCTGCAATGAACTACTCATTAATAGAATATTAGTTACGGCTTGGAAAGATACCTTCCATTGCAATGTAAAAATTTAATACCAGGTATGGCTGAATGTTCTCGTGTGGCTGATTACCTCCGGCAGAGCCAACAGCACCTGTATTCATTTGAACAACTGTACCTGTTGCTTTATATTCCTTATCTAATGCTCCGCTGTTTGCAAGGTAATTTCCTGTAGGAGTTGAAGCATCACCCACATCGGAAACAGCATTAAGCGAATGTGTATGTGCAGGAATTTGTGTAGAGATGAGCGTTACCGTTTCAGTGCCCCCCACTTCTCCCAAGTCTCTGTTGGTAAGACCAGGCCCCTGGCCCCAACCCATTGGCACCCTTCCACGCATATCGGGCAAGGCAAATGTAGTAGTGCCGTTACCTCCAAAGGTTGTACCTAATAATGAAAACAAAGCTGTATTTGTAGCAATCGAAACTATCTGACCTGAACAGGTTGCATATCCACGTGGGGCAAAGTTCATACCGCCCATGTATATTTCTGCAAGAAAAGGCATGTCTGGCATAATGGAAAAGTTTAGATGTTATGGTTTGTTATTTTTTTTGAATGATTGTAATTACGCAAACGAACTTTCAACTGTTACACGTTTGTTGTTGTTCACTTTTGCTTTTACAATAAGTTGCGATTGCTTATTGTTTTTTTTCAGCCTGTTTATTGTGTCTTCTTTCAAAAGCAAAACAAGATTTACCTGGTTGTTTTGTTTAGCTAACTGCAACAGGCCTTCCAGTTCGTAACGGTTAAGTCTGAAAAGTTTTTCCGGTGCTGATTTAGTTGAAAAGAAAGTTACGATCACATCATCGGGAGTTGATTTCTTTTCGCCCCAATAGATCCATATAGGCCGGGCCACTAATTGTTCTTGTTGAAAATGAACATACTCTCCCTCAACAGCAACATGTCCTTTTGCAATGCGGTTTACAGCTTCGTCTTTCAAATCTCCGGTTTGCTGTAAACGCACTGCATTATACATTTTGCAGAAAGTTTTCCAGCTTTCGTTAAGGTTTGTGGATGAAACAGGTTTTGCAAAAAGTTGTACAGGCGAAGCAATTGCAAGCCCCGCTGTAAGGATTGCTGCATTTGTTAAGAAACTTCTCCTGCTGTTATTACTTACATTCATATTATTGCTTAACAAGTTTTTCGGTTATTAATTCATCACCTCTTCTTAATTGAAGCAGATAGGTTCCTGCAGGATAGTTGCTGATGTTGATTTCCTGCACACCCATACCAACTGTTGTATTGATAAGTCTGCGGCCACTCAGGTCGAGTACAGACAGTTCAACTTTTACAGCAGAAGTTAGTCTTACCTGATAAATGCCTTTGCCGGGATTATTGGTAATTGCATAATATGCTTTCGATGGAAGCTCTACATTAGCAATAGAAGAGTATTTCTTATTGCCGTCGAAATCGATCTGCAGCAAGCGGTAATAATTTTTACCGGCAACAGCTTCTTTATCGGTAAACAAATAATTACTTTCTGTTGCGGCATTTCCTTTGCCATTTACAAATGCAATGGTGGTCCAGTTAACAGCATCGGTGCTGTGTTGCACGTCAAATCCTTTGTTATTATTTTCAGTTGCTGTTTTCCATTTCAGATCAACATCATTACTATTATTTTTTTGAGCACTGAACCCAACAAGCTCAACAGGCAGTGCAACTACACCCGAAATAAACAATGGAGCAGCTCCTATACATGCTCCCGGCGATGTTTCGTTCCAAGGGCAAGAGCCATTAGCTGTTCCTGTAGGTTCGGATGTATTACAGGTTTCATAATAAAACGGCTGGCCATCAAAATCCAACACCCAAAGATTGTCGGGTGCACCCATCCAATAAACGCTTACAGTTACTCCGGCAATACCATCAACCGTTCCGGTTCCCTGGTAAGCAGACCGGCCATTTACATCAGCTATTTTGTTTAGTACAATATTACTGGCCATACATTGGCCTCCTACGGTAATTGTTTGTGCCAGCAACGGGCTTTGCAGAAATGCGATTAGCAGAATAGTTAAGGCAATTCTCATTGGTAAGTTTTTAGCACTTGAAAGATTATACTTTTTTAGCATTTATGCAACCATGTCATATTATTTTTTTATTCACAGTAAATTTCCTGTTGCATTCCCTGTTGTAAACAATTTGTTTATCGATATAAATTCAAAAAAGAAACAAGTTGTTTTAAATAGTTATTACTGATGTTTTCGATTACACAACCATAATAATGATCTTTTATATACAGCAATAAAAAAACCGGCTTTCGCCGGTTCTGTATTATTTAATTATTTCCTCCCTGCCCGCCGGGGCCTCCACCACCTTGCCGGCGCTGCATTTGTTCCTGCATTTCTTTTTGTTTTGCTTTATACTTTTCCTTTTGTTCGGGAGTAAGTATTGCTTCGATCTGTTCGTTGTATTTTTTACGGATGTCCATCATCTTCGTACGTTGTTCTTCACGACTGAGCGAACTGTTACGGAGTGTTTCCATTTCCTCACGTTGCTTGTCCTGGATGGCTTTAACTTTATCCTGTTGATCTTTGCTTAAGTTCAGATCCTTAAACATGTCTACACGTGGTCCTCTGCCTCTTGTAGAATCAGCCGGCGGTTGTGCTTTTGCAATTGCTCCTACGAACATAAAAAGCAATAAAAATTGGAGTACTTTCATTGTTGAATTTTTTTTGTGTGAAATAAGTTTGACGGCAGATCTTAAAAAAGCTTACGCCTGTCATAAAAATTTTTTAATGAACTATCTAGCCCACGCCTATCTTTCTTTTCAGCAGCCGGAATTACTGGTAGGCAATATGATCAGCGATTTTGTGAAAGGAAAGCAAAAGCTGGAATATGCTCCCGGTATACAGGAAGGAATTTCACTGCACCGGTTTATCGATAGCTACACCGATGAGCACCCGGCTACCAAACAGGCCAAAGAGATCTTCCGGCCACATTACCGCTTGTATGCAGGAGCATTTGTTGATGTGGTTTACGATCATTTCCTTGCAACAGACCCTGCCATTTTCAGCAACAACTCGTTGGAAGATTTTGCTGCAACAACCTATCAACTGCTGGAACCATATACTGCTGTTTTTCCTGAGCGTTTTGCACGGATGTTTCCCTATATGAAAACACAGAACTGGCTCTACCATTATAAGGACAGGTGGGGAATAGAAAACAGTTTACATGGTGTAGTACGACGATCTGCCTACCTTACAGAAAGTGCAACGGCCTTCGCTTTGTTCGAAGACCGTTACAACGATTTGCAAATTTGCTATGATTGGTTTTTCCCGGAGCTGCAGGCTGCCGTTAAGGGTTGGATCAATGAATATAAGAATCGTACACAAGGAACTGTTTAAAGCGTTCCACACAAGCTCGCTCAAGCATTTCTCTGTCGTCGGGGTGGGCAATATCAATTAAAGCTTTTGCACGCTGCCGTAAATTTTTTCCATACAACGATGCAATGCCAAATTCAGTAACCACATAATGAATATGTCCACGTGTTGTAACCACACCTGCTCCTTGTTTTAAAAAAGGTACTATACGGTTTACGCCTTTGGCTGTACGGGATGTTAAGGCTATAACAGGTTTACCGCCTTCGCTTAATGCAGCGCCACGCATAAAATCCATCTGTCCGCCAATACCGCTGTACTGTGTTGTGCCAATACTATCAGCACAAACCTGTCCGGTAATATCTACTTCAATTGCACTGTTAATGGCAACAACTTTTGGGTTACGCCCAATAACATGCGGATTGTTTACATAGTCAATATCAAGGAAAGCAAACGCAGGATTATCATCTACATAATCGTACAGCTTGCGGGTACCAACTGCAAAACCTGTTACCGTTTTATGCGGGTGAATTTTTTTGTTGACGTTGTTGATCACATCCCGTTCTACAAGATCAATAATACCATCGCTCAGCATTTCAGTATGTACACCGAGGTTTTTATGATCGTGCAGTGATCGCAGCACTGCATCAGGAATGGTACCAATACCCATTTGCAGGGTACTTCCATCATCGATCATACCGGCTATATACCGGCCAATTTTCAGTTCATCTTCTTTTACTTTCGAACCATAATCCACTTCGGGCAATGGTTCTTCGCAATAAACCATCGATGTAAACCGATCGGTATGGATCAAACTGTCGCCATGTGTACGGGGCACATTGGGGTTTACCTGTGCAATAATATATTTGGCTGTATTAACAGCACAATGCGCAATGTCTACACTTACACCCATTGAACAATAACCATGTTTATCGGGTGGCGATACATGCACCAATGCCACATCAATGGGTATATATCCTTTTTTGAACAGATCGGGAATATCGCTGAGGAACACAGGAATAAAATCGGCCCTTCCCTCGTTTACAGCCTGGCGCACACTATTACTTACAAACATGCAGTTAATATTGAAAATACCTTCGTACTCGGGACGGTCAACTGTAATATCGCCGTGAACTGTAATAAAAACAAGTTCAACATTTTCCAACCTGTGCGACTGTTTTGCAAGTTGCCTTAACAAATAAAGCGGGGTTTGAGCGCTACCTTGTACAAACAATCGCTGGCCGCTTTTTATTACTGAAAGCGCCTGTTCTATTGACTGATAATGGATATGCCTGTACATAACAAACGTATTAGGATGTAAAAATAAAATACGGCAGTCCGGCCGAAACTGTCAACAAACAGGATAAATGGTGATTACAGACAGGGTTCGTTTATTTAAATTTGCAACCTGCAAAACAACTTTTCTGTATTTAATTAAGTCATAAGGTTGCAGCAGCAGTTGATTTTTGGGGTTACAAAACCCAACTTGTTACATTGTTTATTAAAAAAGAGAATAACAAAATGAGAAGTACACTATTATTACTGGCTTTTGTATGCATGGCGATGGCAGTAAGTGCGCAAAACGGATCAAAGCTTCCTCCGTTAGACAAATCACCTATGGATATGTCGTATTATCCGGTAAACTACCCGGTACTCCGTATACAACCCAACAAACCTGCCGAGCCGTTAATTGCAAGGGTTATTTACAGTCGCCCTTCGAAAAGCGGACGTAAAGTATTTGGCGAGTTGGTGGAAGATGGAAAAGTATGGAGGCTTGGTGCCAACGAAGCCACCGAAATTGAATTTTACCGTGATGTAAAGATTGGTGGTAAGGTTGTAAAAAAAGGGCGCTACACAATGTATGCACTTGAAAGCGGAACAAAATGGACCGTTATTATAAATAAGGATACCGATGTGTGGGGCGCTTTTAAATATGATGCAAGTAAAGATGTAGTGCGTATTGATTGCCCGGTTATTAAAACCCCGGATATTACCGAATCGTTTACAATGGTGTTTGAAAAAGTAACCGATAAAAGTATTAACCTGGTAATGGATTGGGATGATGTGATGGTGAAAATGCCGATTAGCTGGTAAGTACGATATAGAAAGTACGAGGTACGAATTTAGAAGTACGAAGTGTACTAAATTTTAATCAACCTAAGTAATAGCAAGGAAGCTCTGCAGAAATGCAGGGCTTTTTTTTGTTATTCTTGCGCATGGCTTTTTCTGTAAAAGATTTTTTGGCAAGACTTAATTGGAGACAGGTAGTAATTCATGCGCTTGCTTTTTGGTTTTTTATGCATGCGTTTGAAACGCTGTATTATTTGTTTAACCTGGAAATAATCAGCACTTTCAAAGCATCAGGTAATAGCACAAAAAAATTATTAGAAGAACAGGAAGTTACGGTTGAAGACTTATCGTTGTTTTTAATTTGGCAGACATTATCTGGTGCAATTGGATGGTTAACTGCTCTTTTTCTTTCAATTATTCTTTCCGTTAAGCAACGTTGGTTTTGGCTTAATGTAATCTTCTCGCTTTTCTTACTACTTCTTTTACTTAGAGTTCCTGTTTGGAGTTACACGAAACATCTGTTTTATTATCCAGGCCGATTGTTTTCAAACTCAATAACTGAGTTTTTAATAAATGGAGGACTACTACTAACACTTGGCCTGCTGCTGTTCTTCTTAAAACCCATCAACCGCTTTATTGAAAGAGGGGCGTTTCATCTGACGACCTCGTCTGACGAATTATAAAATCAACAACTGATCAACTATTTTTTTTAATCGCTAACAACAACGTTGTACAGTCACCCTTCGGGTGAACAGACAACCGGTTTTCTTTTTGGTTTGTATGCCATGAATATTCGACTTTTACAGTTATGTGTGGTATAGCAGGCATCATTTCAAGAAATCCGAATCAAATTTCAACACAACGGTTACAACAAATGACCGATGCGCTTGCACATCGTGGTCCTGATGGTGAAGGCTTTTGGATCAATGCATCGAACAATGTTGGTTTCGGTCACAGGCGTTTAGCTATTATTGATTTGAGCGATGCGGGCAAACAACCTATGCACTACCTTAACCGCTACAGCATTACTTATAATGGCGAACTGTATAATTATATTGAGCTGAGAGAAACATTGCAGCAAAAAGGTTACAGCTTTCGTACACAAACCGATACCGAAGTACTGCTTGCTGCTTACGATTGCTGGAAGGAGCAATGCCTGCAACAGTTTGATGGCATGTTTGCTTTTGCAATATGGGACGAACAGGAACAAAACCTGTTTGCAGCACGTGACCGTTTTGGCGAAAAACCTTTTTATTACAGCTTTGATGGTGAGCAGTTTGTTTTTGCAAGTGAAATGAAAGCATTGTGGGCCGCAGGTATTACCCGTTCGGTTGATCACAGTATGCTGCTGAATTATATTGCATTGGGCTGGGTAAAAAATCCGGCCGATCTGTCGCAAACATTTTATCAAAACATCAGCAATCTTCCGCAAGCTCATTATCTGCAGTTAAGTTTACAAAACGGTACAAATGAAATTGTGCAGTATTTCGATCTTGATAAAGAAACCACTTTATCGATAAGCGAAGCAGATGCAGCAGAGCAATTGCTGCATTTGCTGAACACATCAGTAAAAAGAAGATTACGGAGTGATGTGGAGGTGGGCACTTCGTTGAGTGGTGGATTAGACAGTTCTTCAATTGTTGCAATGATCAACCAACTTCAAACCAGAAACCATAAACTACAAACTTTCACCGCATCTTTCCCCGGTTTTGAAAAAGATGAAACAGCTTATGCCAAACAGGTAGCAGACAAATTTCAACTGCAACAGCATTTTGTTACCCCCACTGCAGACACATTGTCCAACGATATTGAAAACCTCATCTTTCAACAGGAAGAACCATTTCAATCGAGCAGCATTTATGCCCAATACAAAGTGTACGAACTGGCCAAGCAAAACAATATTAAAGTAATACTCGACGGGCAGGGTGCTGATGAAACGCTTGCAGGTTATCACAAATACATTCATTGGTTTTTGCAGGAGAAAAGTCGTGAGTCGTCAGTCGTGAATCGTGAGTTGAAGGCATTTACTGATCATCATATTTCAGTTGACTGGAGTTGGAAGAATAAACTGGCTGCACGCTTTCCTGAGTTTACAGCGGTACAACTGGAAAACAAAGCCAACAAAGCTGTACTCAATCACAAGTTCATCAGCAATCACTACCGCAAAGAACATTTTAATAAAAAAAGTATTTACAAACCGGCTGTAAGCAAGCTCAACGATCTGTTGTATTATAACACAATGCTGGTTGGACTCGAAGAGCTGCTTCGCTATGCCGATCGCAACAGCATGGCACATGGCGTGGAAGTTCGTTTGCCTTTCTTATCACACGAATTGGTGCAGTTTATTTTTTCGTTGCCTTCGCATTACAAGATCAACAACGGTTTTACAAAAAACATCCTCCGGCAATGTATAAAAGAACATTTGCCTGCTGCTATTGTTTACCGTACCGATAAAGTTGGTTACGAACCACCGCAACAGCAATGGATGCAGTCGCCGGCTTTTGCTGAGTTGCTGAACCAAAGCCGGCAAAAACTGGTGAAAGAAAATATCCTCCGGAAAAGCATCCTTCAGCAACCGGTGAATGCACAACCTGCACATGCTGTTAATAATGACGACTGGCGTTATTTCTGTGCGGCACATCTGTTGTAATTTACCATCTTTGCAATCCGTCCGACGCCTGCGTCTGACGGATGATCAAAAAACCTAATCGTCAGACGATCAAAAACGATACATATGAAACTCGATACAAAAATGATCCATGCGGGAGCACATCCCGATCCTTCTACAGGTGCAATTATGACACCTATTTATCAAACCAGTACTTACGTTCAGGAAGCACCTGGCGTAAACAAAGGTTATGAATATGCAAGAAGTCAGAATCCAACACGCTTTGCTTTGGAAGAAGCTGTTGCCGTAATTGAAAACGGAAAATTTGGTTTAGTGTTTGGCAGTGGTGTGGCAGCAACCGATGCCGTGATTAAATTATTAAACCCCGGCGACGAAGTAATTGCAGCAAGTGATATGTATGGCGGCACCTATCGTTTGTTTATGAAAGTGTTTGAAAAATTCGGTTTCAAATTTATATATGTTGATACAACAGATGCTGCAAATGTAAAAGCAGCGGTAACCGCAAAAACCAAACTCATCTGGCTTGAAACGCCAACAAACCCATTGATGAACATTACCGACATCAAAGCTATTGCTGCTATTGCAAAAGAAGCAGGTGCTTTGTTGTGTGTTGATAACACATTTGCTTCGCCATACTTACAAAACCCGTTGGATCTTGGTGCTGACATTGTGATGCATTCAGCAACAAAATACCTAAGCGGACACAGCGATGTAATCCAGGGATGTTTGGTAATGAATGATGCCGAGCTGCGTGAAAAATTATACTTCATCCAGAAAAGCTGTGGTGCTGTACCCGGGCCAATGGATTGTTTCCTTGTGCTGCGTGGTATTAAAACATTAGCAGTGCGTATGAAAGCGCATTGTGCCAATGGTGAAAAAATTGCATACTGGTTAAAAGCAAATCCGAAAGTGGGTAAAGTGTATTGGCCGGGTTTTACCGATCATCCGGGATATGCTGTTGCAAAAGAACAGATGCGTGGGTTTGGAGGTATGATCAGTTTTGAATTAAAAGACGATAGTCTTGATGAAGCAAAACGTGTATTATCATCAACCAAATTGTTTTCATTAGCCGAAAGTTTGGGTGGGGTAGAAAGCCTCATCAATCATCCGGCAAGCATGACGCATGCAAGTATTCCCAGAGAGAAACGTTTAAAAGATGGATTGAGTGATTCGCTCATCCGCTTAAGTGTTGGCATTGAAGATGCAGATGATTTGATTGAAGATTTGGCGAAAGCGATTGGGTAATGAAAAAACAAGAATTAAAAAAGCTTTTGAACCAGAAGGTTGATTTCTACAATCAACCTTCGTTCATTAAAGACGATCCCATTTGCATTCCTCACCTGTTTACACAAAAACAGGATATTGAAATAGCCGGTTTCTTTGCCGCCATTTTTGCATGGGGCAACCGCACCACCATCATCAACAAAAGCAAAGAGTTGATGCTGCTGATGGAGATGCAGCCGCATCAATTCTGCCTGAACCATAATTCTCATAGATTAAAAAGATTAGCAGGATTTAAGCACAGAACTTTTACTGCCGATGATCTTTATTATTTCGTTGAATTCTTTCATCAGCATTACAGCAAACATGAATCGTTGGAAACAGCTTTCTTTCCACGCAAAGGAATGACGGTGGAAGAAGGCCTTAATCATTTCAAAAATTATTTCTTTTCGTTCGAACATTTAAAACGAACAGAGAAACATATCTCTTCGCCCAAACAGAAATCAAGTTGCAAGCGGTTGAATATGTATTTGCGCTGGATGGTACGCAACGATAACAAAGCTGTTGATTTCGGCATCTGGCAAAACATTTCAGCAGCAGAACTTATTTGTCCGCTCGATGTACATGTAAGCCGCATTGCCCGGCAGTACGGGTTACTTCACCGAAAGCAGGACGATTGGGAAGCTGCTCTTGAACTAACCGCTAATCTGCGTATCTTAGATAAGCAAGATCCGGTGAAGTATGACTTTGCATTGTTCGGCACCGGTGTTATGGAAACAAAACGTTAGGTCTGTCATATGAAGCCGGATAAAATCATTCCTTTTCTTATACTGCTGGTTGTAAATTTTTTGATTGTGTTGCTCATTAACTACGCATTTCTTAAATGGATAGCACACAAACCCGAAACTACGTTTACATCGGTTACTGCAAAAAGTGCCATACTTGCATTTGTATTAACCATTCTGTTTCTGCTGTTCAATAAAAAGAAAGACGGTGAGTAATTACGATAACAATATTATTCCACAACTTAACATTGAGCTTTCGCTGGAGTTGCCGGAAAAGTTATCAATGACAGAACTGGAAGAGCAACTCACCCAGCACATCAATCAACTCATCAACACCGATTTTGAAAAACTTGTTTACTACCTCTACCGTATTGATGTAAACGAAGCTAAAATGAAACAGTTGCTGCAACAGCAACAGGGCGAAAACGCTGCACAACTTCTTGCCCGCCTCATCATCGACAGGCAATTGCAAAAAATAAAATCAAGAGCCGAACATAAATCAAACACTGCAGATGATGATAGTGCAGAGCGCTGGTAAACACATTTGCACAACCGTTTGTCTTCTTAACGTTTGGTAAACAGGAAACCATTAATTTTAAGAGTCACCTCAAACAAAACGTATGCAATTCTTAAAACGATTGTTGAAATGGTTTGCCATTCTTTTGCTTGTGCTTTCCGTTATTTATTTTCTTGGACCTAACCCATCAACACCTGTTTACACAAATACGTTGCCCGTTGTTCCTGCCCAAGCAACAGCCTTGGAAAATTATATTGCAGCGAACGAAGCTCAGCACAAGATCAAACCACAGAACGAAGCCCGCATTGTTTGGCATAACGATTCAACCAAACAAAAAACAGCGTATGCAATTGTGTACCTGCATGGTTTTTCTGCTTCGCAGGAAGAAGGTGCGCCTGTACACAAAGCCATTGCTAAAAAATTCGGCTGCAATTTATATTTAGCCCGCCTTGCCGAACATGGTATTGATACAACAGAAGCCATGCAAAATCTTACAGCAGAAAACTATTGGGAGAGTGTAAAGCAGGCTTATGCCATTGGCAAACAGCTCGGCAACAAAGTAATTGTAATGGGCACATCAACCGGAGGCAGCAATGCATTGCAACTGGCTGCAAGCTTTCCCGATGTGTATGCACTTGTATTGTTATCGCCCAATATTGCCATCAACGATCCGAATGCATGGCTGGCGAATAATCCATGGGGCTTGCAGATTGCCAGACTTGTAAAAAAATCTGATTACCATATCACAAAAGATCAACGGGATATTTACAAAGCATACTGGTATTCAAAATATCGTTTGGAAGCTGTTGTGAATCTGCAGGAGTATTTAGAAACGGCTATGACAGATGAAACCTTCAGTAACGTAAAGCAGCCGACACTACTGCTGTATTATTATAAAGATGAAGTGCACCAGGATAGTGTGGTAAAAGTGGGTGCTATGCTGCAGATGTTTGATAAGCTTGGCACGGTTGCTGAACAGAAACGAAAGGTAGCTATGCCCAACACCGGCGATCATGTAATAGGTGGCTACATTAAATCGAACGACTACCAGGGGGTTGAAACAGAAGTAACAAAATTTATGATGGAAGTATTAAAACTTCCGATAAGCAATAAATAATTATCAATCGTAAAACAGAGCATCATGAGTTCATTATCACGCAGAGATGCGTTAAAGGCATTAGGTATTTCCATTGGCGGTTCAGTACTGCCGCTTTCATCGTGGGCAACAAACGATAAGGGAGAAAAAATTATTCTTCCCGATTTTGAAAACAGTTTCCGCCCCGATAAACCCATTACTGTTGTTACATGTGGTGCAGGCGCAAGAGGAAATGTATATGGTAACTATGCGGTGCAATACCCGGCACAAATGGATATTGTGGGTGTGGCCGAACCAATTGCAATCCGTAATGAACGTTATGCAAAGAAGCACGACATTAAAGAAGAGAACCGTTTCAATACATGGGAAGATATTTTTAAACGTCCGAAGTTTGCCGATGCTGTATTGATAACAACTCCGGATAATTTACACTATGGTCCCTGTATGAAAGCTTTGGAAATGGGTTACCATGTGTTGCTGGAAAAACCAATATCGCCCAGCGAAAAAGAATGCAGAGATATTTTAGCGTTGGCAAAAAAAACAGGAAAGATCGTTGCGGTTTGCCATGTACTTCGCTATGCACCTTACTTTGAAGAGCTGCGGAAAATTATGCAGAGTGGAGTATTGGGTAAAGTAGTGAGTCTGCAACACCTCGAACCAATTGAGCACACACATATGAGTCATTCGTATGTGCGTGGCAACTGGCACAACAGTAAAGAAACAACGCCTATTATTCTTGCTAAAAGCTGTCACGATCTGGATATACTGCGTTGGATGATCGGTAAAGAAAGTAAAAGCATTCATGCATTAGGCGATGTTAGCTGGTTTAAAAAAGAAAATGCACCAGAAGGAAGTACTGCACGTTGTACGGATGGTTGCAAGGTAGAAGCAACCTGTCCTTACTCAGCATTAAAACAATACTATCGTGAGCGAAAGAGAACATATGTTTTTGATATGCCCGACGATAAGGAAAAACATGCAGAACATATCATGAACAAACTGAAGACAACGAATTATGGTCGTTGTGTGTACCGGATGGAAAACGATCAGCCCGATCATTACACCACCAACATGTTGTTTAACGATGGTGTTACGGCCAGCTTTAGTATGGAAGCATTTACATCGTACGAAGGAAGAAGAACGAGAGTAATGGGAACATTGGGCGATGTTGTGGGCGATATGTACAGTTTTACACACACCGATTTTCTTACCGGTAAAAAAACAGAATGGAAGAACGCAACAGATATGCACGGAGGTGGCGATTGGCGACTTGTTGCAAACTGGCTGCAGGCGGTTTCGAAAAACGATCCTTCTTTACTTACATCAACCATCGATGCATCTATTGAAAGTCACCTCATGGGTTTTGCTGCAGAAAAAAGCAGGAAAGAAAAGAAAGTGGTGGAAATAAAATTGTAAGTGATCCTGATTTATAACCTGACAGGTTAACTATAAAAAGGTTGGGCCCCGATAGAAATCGTGGGCCCTTTTGCTTACCTCTGAAACCACAAAAAAAATAGTTCTTTTATGTTCAGAAAGAGTTATGGTTAGGCATTACTGCCGAACAGTTCGTATGGATGGACAGATAAGAAACGAAGGCTAAGGACTAAACGTTCATCAGAGGGATATGGTGGAAATGGGGCGCTCTACAAGGGAATTGGAATCAGGTTAGCTTAACTGGGTAGCAGATGGATAAAGTAAATATAGAGCAGTCTTTTGATTTTTGCAAGCGTGATTTTACTAACAGTTTCAACTTCATAATTGTTTATCCGCCGCCGAAAAAGCCTTCTTCTTTTTATAAGCATACCACCATTGCGGGGCCGTTTTCTTCAACAAAGTATCAATACCTCGCATGCCAAAAAGGTTCCATACGCCATGGAGCTTGGGGCCTACTCCCTCCTGCAATGCACGAAGGCTCATAGCAAAGCCGCTATCCAGGTATTCCATATGGTGCCAGTAACCCGCAGGCATAAACAAGGTATCGCCATGTTCAAGGATCACTTCATACCCGTTTGCCTTTTTTAATGCAGGAAATGCATTGTAATCGGGCTTACCATTGTTAAGATGATAGTTACTGAAATCGGCCAGGCTTAACACTTCAAATGGTTTGCGGTAGAGTTTATGCTGCTCTTCGTAAGGAAAAAGCAACACCCGCTTACGGCCAATAAACTGCGTATGCAGGATATGCGACAGATCAATATCAAAATGCATATGGGTAATCGATGTTGCCCCACCTACAAACAGCATCGGATATTTTTTTACAAAGCCTTTCATGTATTCTTCTGGCCAGGTAAAATCTTTGGTAAGCTCGGGCGAATGATCGAAAATATTAAAGAGGAAAATACGCCAACCTGCAGGCCCTTGTGAGATCATATCAATATATTCTCCAAAGGTTTTGTAATCATCGGCTGTATTAATGGGTGTATAGGCATCGCTTTTTACATTATTATAAAGTCCCACTTTATGATGACCTGCTGCCTGTTTTAAATAACTCCAGTTCCATTTTGTAAATGCCGACCACTGGTGTGCAAGTGATTTAATGATAACCGGTTTACCGGGCAGGTAATAATCTTTTCGAAACTGATCGGGGCTTATGGTTTCAAATGTGTCGACAGGTTTCAGTTGCATAACAATCAGGCGGTTTGGAACACGTAATCAAATATAAATGAACAAACGGAGATAAACTCTCTGCCCAATCATAAAATTCGTTTGTAACTTTAAGTATGTTGTTGCATGTACATCCGGAAAACCCGCAGGCAAGGCAGATCAAAACCATTGTTGAACATCTGCAAAAAGGGGGCATCATTATTTATCCTACAGATACTATTTACGGTTTAGGTTGCGATATTTTTCAGCACAAAGCAATTGAACGCATCTGCCGTATAAAAAATGTTGATCCGCAAAAAGCACAGTTATCATTTATCTGTCACGACTTAAGCGACCTTAGTACTTATACCAAACAAATTTCCACACCGGTTTATCGGATGCTGAAGCAATACCTGCCCGGACCTTATACATTTATCTTACCGGCGAGTAAAGAAGTACCGAAAATTCTTAAAAGCAAAAAAGATACGATAGGCTTACGTGTACCCGATAACGAAATTGCAAGAACAATTATCCGGGAGCTGGGGCATCCCATCCTCAGTGCATCATTACCCGGTGAAATGGTTGAGGAATACACCGATCCCGAACTGATGCATGATAACTTTCATAAGCTGGTAGATCTTGTTGTTGATGGTGGTATTGGCGGTATGATTCCTTCTACAATTGTTGATTGTACCGATGATGAACCGGTAGTGATACGACAAGGACTGGGCGAGTGGGTTGGTTAAGCCGGATTTTTAGTGAGTAATTTGTATTCCCAATGTTGCAGGCAGCGACAATGTATACCTGTAAAAAATTAAATAGCTTACAAACGATAAAACAACACTTACTGACAAAACCTTTGCTGCTTCTTTTATCAAATGACTTTTTGAAAGATTTAAAATAAATACTAACGCCACAGGGCAATACACCTGAATGAAAGGAAATAGAAAAAAAGACCCAAACGCATATGCTTCCTTCTGAAACATATAAAAGGCAAAAACGAAAAAATAAGAGCTTAGAAATATCAGCGTTCCAAAGAAAAGTGTAATCATTCTGATTTCCTTATCCATTACCAGATACACCAACTTATGTGAAATTCTTCCGAAAGCAGCAAAAGCTCCTGCTAAATAAAAAAGAATTACCACTCCCATAACTAAAATTGTTTCGTCAAAATAACTCCTGCATTTTCAACGGATCAATATTAAACGATCTCCGGTGATGTTCGCATAAACCATACACTTCAATTGCTTTACGGTGTTGAGCTGTACCATAGCCTTTGTTCTTTTGCCAGTTATAATGCGGAAACTGTTGGTGCAGCTGCAGCATGTATTCATCACGATAGGTTTTTGCCAAAATACTTGCAGCTGCAATTGAAGCAAACCTCCCATCGCCTTTTATAAATGTTTTATGTGCAGTGCGTTTGTACTTGATAAAACGGTTACCATCTATCAACAACAATTGTGGTTTCTTTTTTAACTGATCAATGGCTAAATGCATTGCTTTAAACGATGCTTTCAGGATATTGATTTGATCAATTTCTTCCACTTCAACTTTTGCAACAGCAAAGGTTATTGCCTGCTGTTCAACAATCAATCGTAATGCATTGCGGTTTTCTTCGTTTACCTGTTTACTGTCGTTGAGTAATGGATGATGAAAATCTTTCGGCAATATAACCGCAGCAGCAAACACCGGACCTGCATAGCATCCTCTGCCTGCCTCATCGCAACCTGCCTCCAGCAATTCTTCCTGATAGAACGATAACAATGCCATAACTTCAAAAGTAAGTTAGGATGTCTTTGTTTTTTCAATCCAAATAAAATTTCAACATTTGCATATGGCAATACAGCAGGTACAGGACGATTTACTACGCAAAAGTTATCCTTTATTTGAAGAGAACCTGGTAAGCGAAATTGAAGAGCAAGGAGCATTTAAAACCTTTCCCGCAAACGAAGTATTGATGCGAAGAGGCCAGTACATCCGCAGCACAATGTTGGTGTTAAGCGGTTTAATTAAAATATACCGGGAAGATGAAGATGGCAATGAATTTCTGATGTACTATTTAAAACCCGGCGAAGCCTGTGCATTGTCGCTTGTATGTGCAGCCAAACACGAAGCCAGCCCCATTATGGCAAAAACGGTATCCGAAACAGATGTAATGATGGTGCCGGTAGATATTATGAGCGAATGGATGAGTAAATTTAAAAGCTGGTACCAATTTGTTATAGAAACCTACCGCACACGCTTTGATGAATTATTGGCTACACTTGATAATGTTGCTTTCCGCAGCATGGATGAGCGTTTGGAGTTTTACCTGAAGCGTGCTAAAGAAGCACAGCAAACAACAATGCTCAACATCAGTCACCAGGAAATTGCTAACGAACTTAACACTTCACGTGAGGTAATTTCAAGACTTTTGAAAAAAATGGAGCAGAAAGATATGGTAAAGCTCAACCGCAATATCATTGAATTAAAAAATCTGTAATTCTCAGCTATGTGATCTGAATCACTGTTGGCTGCGAAAAAGCACAGCACATTTGCAGCATGGAAATAATCGGCTATCTCGCATCTGTTATTATTGGTATATCGTTAGGACTAATTGGTGGCGGCGGTTCTATTTTAACTGTACCCGTACTTGTTTACCTCCTTGGCGTGGAGCCTGTGCTGGCAACTGCTTATTCTTTATTTATTGTTGGTTCTACTTCGCTTGTTGGTGCATTTCCCAAATACAAACAAGGACTTGTAAATACTAAAACAGCTGTAATTTTTGGTATACCGGCTATTGCAGCGGTATATGCTACAAGGAAATTTATTGTTCCTGCTATACCGCAGGAATTATTTTCGATCGGTAACATCGTTATCAATAAACCGATTTTAACAATGCTGCTTTTTGCAGTGTTGATGGTGTTTGCATCGTACTCCATGATCAAAGGCAAAACAGAAGATGGTAACGGCAACAACGGTAAGCAGAAGTTTAACTACCCCTTTATACTCCTTGAAGGAACAGTGGTAGGCATCTTAACGGGTTTAGTTGGTGCCGGCGGCGGTTTCCTCATTATTCCGGCTTTGGTATTACTGAGCAAGCTCCCAATGAAACAGGCCGTAGGTACATCGCTGCTTATAATTGCAGCAAAATCTTTAATTGGTTTTCTTGGCGATATCGGTCATCAGGTTATCGATTGGCAATTATTATTCCTTGTTACGGCATTAGCTATTACAGGCATTTTTATAGGAAGTGCTCTCAGCAAAAAAGTATCGGGCGATAAACTCAAAAAATGGTTCGGTTGGTTTGTATTGGTAATGGGCATTTACATAATTGTGAAAGAACTATTTATTAAATAGCACTCTTTATTGTTCCTGCTCTTCTGTGACAAAAGTCATACTCCGGAGTTAAAAGAAAATTCAAATTTGTATCATTCAATCAAATAGTAAAAAAGCAAAAAAATATACACATGAAATAAGCCATAAAAATGATTGAGCTGATTTATACCAATAGCGATGATCATTTTTGGGCGAATAACATGTGGCAAAAAAACAACAAAAAATATACACATGAAAATTGAGCAGATCTATACAGGCTGTTTGGCACAAGGTGCTTACTACATCGAAAGCGATGGTGAGGCTGTAGTAATTGATCCCTTGCGTGAGGTAAGACCTTATGTTGAAAAAGCAGAACGCAGTAATGCAAAAATCAAATATGTTTTTGAAACACATTTCCACGCCGATTTTGTAAGCGGCCATATTGATCTTGCAAAAGAAACAGGTGCAAAAATTGTGTACGGGCCAAATGCAAAACCCGACTTCGAGTTTTATGCAGCACAGGATGGCGAAGAGTTGAAAGTAGGTAAGCTTACATTTAAAGTGTTACATACACCCGGCCACACAATGGAAAGTACCTGCTACCTGTTAAAAGATGAAAACGGAAAAGACATTGCCATCTTTACAGGCGATACCTTGTTCATTGGTGATGTTGGCCGCCCCGATCTGGCACAGAAAGTTGTGGCCGATCTTACACAGGATAAATTAGCAGGTCACCTGTTCGATTCATTGCGTAACAAGATCATGCCATTGGCAGATGAGATCATTGTATACCCTGCACATGGTGCCGGCAGTGCCTGCGGTAAAAACATGAGCAAAGAAACTTCCGATACACTTGGTCATCAAAAAGCAAGCAACTATGCTTTGCGTGAAAACATGACCAAAGAAGAGTTTGTTAAAGAAGTTACTACAGGCTTGGTGGCGCCTCCTCAATACTTTCCATTAAATGTAATGATGAACATTCATGGTTACGACAGTATTGAAGAAGTATTGAAACGTGGTACACAAGCTTTAAGTCCGGAAGCATTTGAAACTGCAGCCAACGAAACAGGTGCACTTATTCTTGATACAAGAGATGCAGAAACTTTCAGCAAAGGTTTTGTACCCAACTCCATCAACATTGGTATTGATGGAAGTTTTGCTCCATGGGTTGGTGCAATGATACCCGATGTAAAACAGGAAATTTTGTTGGTAACAGACGAAGGTCGTGAAGAAGAAGTGGTAACAAGACTGGCACGTGTTGGTTACGATTATTCACTCGGTTATCTGAAAGGCGGCTTTAATGCATGGAAAGCTGCAGGTAAAGAAGTAGATGAAATTAAACGTGTATCGGTTAATGAACTGGCCGATCTGCAAAACAAAGATCAGCACATAAGCATACTTGATGTACGCAAAAACAGTGAGTATGTAAGCGAACACCTGAACGGTGTGGAAAATGCACCGCTCGATTTTATTAACGACAGTATGCTCAAGGTTGATAAAAACAAACCAACTTATGTGCATTGTGCCGGCGGTTACCGTTCAATGATCTTTGCCTCTATTCTTCGTGCACGTGGATACGATAACCTTATTGATGTACGTGGCGGTTTTAAAGCACTAAAAGAAAACGGCAACTTCAACATTACCGATTACGTTTGTCCTTCAATTCTTTTATAAACAGTGGTGATGGTTAAGGAACAGGGGGAGGCTTGTTCTCCTCCTGTTATTTGTAGATTTAAAAAATTAAGAGACAATGTTATCAATACTAAAAAATCTGTTTGGCCCCGCAACCGATTACAAAGCTTTACTCAGCAGCGGGGCGTTGATTGTTGATGTACGCACACCCGGTGAATATAGAGGTGGGCACATCAAAGGGTCGGTGAATATTCCTGTTGACAGTATCCGTCAGCACATTACTGATCTAAAGAAAAAAGGTAAGCCTGTTATTACCTGCTGTGCAAGTGGTATGCGCAGCAGCTCTGCCGCTTCTGTTTTAAAAGGCGCCGGCATTGAAGCTCATAACGGTGGTTCCTGGATGAGTTTACAACAAAAAATATAAGCAATGCGCAGCTACTTTAAACAATGGACAGGCATGCGCTTACTGCGTTTGCTAATGGGTGTTGTAGCAATTGTGCAAGGCATCGCATCGCCAACTCCTTTGTTGTGGGTAATTGGTGCGGTATTATTGGTACAGGCATTTCTTAATATTGGTTGTATGGACAGTTCCTGCAACATTCCTGTTCAGCAACAAAAAATGCATCGGTAAACAATGAAAACGTTTCTTAAAAAATCTGTTTGGTATTTGCCGGGTGCAGCAATTGGTGCAATCGGCGGTTACTTTTACTGGAAATATTTTGGTTGTAACGGAACCTGTTTAATTACATCGAGCCCCGTACGCAGTATTGTTTATTTTGCAGTAATGGGTACAATTGTAAACAGCATGTTTCAACCCAATGGTAAAAAAACAACAGAAGAACATTCCTGATTAAAACAGGAATCGCCTGTTGCTCTCCTTTTTTTGAAGATACCTGCAATCTGTAAATTATTTGTTATTCCGGCAATCACAAAAACCAATCTCTCATGAGTTTCATTGAGTTTATAAAACAACCATGGCCCTGGTACGTTGCAGGTCCGTTAATCGGATTAATTGTGCCTACGCTTTTGCTTATTGGTAACAAAACATTCGGCATCTCTTCTTCGCTGCGTCATATTTGTGCAGCCTGTATACCTGCCAACATTCCTTTCTTTAAATATGATTGGAAAAAGGAAGCATGGAACCTGTTTTTTGTTGCAGGCATTGCAGTGGGCGGTTTTCTTGCGTTCTGGTTATTGCAAAACCCTGAACCAATGCAGGTAAACCCAAAGCTTGCAGCAGAGTTATCGCAATACGGTATTGATGATTACAGCAAACTGGTGCCCATTCAATTATTTAATTGGGAAAGTTTGTTTTCTGTAAAAGGATTACTGCTGATGGTTGGTGGCGGTTTCCTTGTTGGCTTTGGAACACGTTATGCAGGTGGTTGTACAAGTGGTCATGCCATTATGGGATTATCGAACCTGCAAGTGCCTTCGCTTGTAGCAACCATTTCGTTTATGGTTGGTGGTTTTATTATGGCCAATCTTCTTTTACCTTTTCTCTTAAACCTTTAATTGCAAACAAATGGAATCAAAAGAAATAGTGCAGGAAGTTGAACTTGAAAAAAAGCATCACAAATTCCTTGAGCAGAATACCGATTTCGAAATGCGCTCACTCGATTCTGTTTGCTTTAACGAATCGGAATTAAAACACCCGTGGTGGTATAATTTAAAATATGCAGCTGTTGGCTTGCTGTTTGGAATTGTGTTTGTAAAAGCCGAGATCATTTCCTGGTTCCGCATACAGGAAATGTTTCGCCTGCAAAGTTTTCACATGTACGGTGTAATTGGTTCGGCAGTAGTGGTTGGCCTTATTTCGGTACTCATCATTAAAAAATTCAAAATAAAAACCATTTACGGCGAGCCAATCGAATTTGTAGATAAGAAATTCAATAAAGGGCAAATCTATGGCGGACTGCTGTTTGGTTTAGGCTGGGCTATTACAGGTGCTTGTCCGGGTCCGTTATTTGCACAAATAGGTAGCGGTGCAACTGCAGTAATTGTAACTTTGCTTAGTGCTATTGCAGGCACATGGGTTTATGGTAAAATAAGAGAACGTTTACCTCATTAATCAGTTAATGGTTATATGAACAGCCGAAACATTATACTGCTATTTATTTTGCTGGTTGCATTGATTGCTGCAACACAAACAGGTTGTTCGTCGCAGGGCGATGAAAAAAATATTGCCTCAGATTCAAGTATGCAGCAATCGATGTGGGTAGGTGCTTCTGTAAATCAAATACCTTATTACTCCCGTAAAGACGGTGAACTTATCTGGTACGGTCGTGAGTTAATAGCAAACACATCAAAATACCTCGGACCAAAGGGTTCTGTATTACAGATAAGTAATGGTATGAACTGCCAGAACTGTCATTTAGATGCCGGCACAAGACCCTGGGGTAATAACTATGGTGCCGTATATTCAACTTATCCAAAATTCAGAGATCGTTCGGGAGGTATAGAAACCATTTACAAACGGGTGAACGATTGTATTGAACGCAGTCTTAACGGCAGAGCACTTGATACAGGCAGTAAAGAAATGCAGGCTATCTACGCTTATATAAAATGGTTGGGCGAAGATGTAAAGCGTGGCGAAAAACCAAAAGGCTCGGGTATTGTTGATCTGCCTTATCTCAATCGTGCTGCCAATCCGCAAAAAGGGAAAGAAGTGTACGTACAGAAATGCCAAACCTGTCATGGTACTAACGGCGAAGGACAACTGCATGTTGATGGTAATGCATATACCTATCCACCATTATGGGGTAACAACAGTTATAATGTTGGCGCAGGTTTGTTTCGCTTATCACGCTTTGCAGGTTATGTAAAAAACAATATGCCGTTTGGCGCCGACTATCATGCACCGCAGTTAAGTGCAGAAGAAGCATGGGATGTAGCCGCATTTGTAAACTCGCAACCAAGGCCAGCAAAAGATTTAAAAAGCGACTGGCCCGATATTTCAAAGAAACCAATTGATCATCCGTTTGGGCCCTATGCCGATCCGTTTACAGAAGAGCAGCATAAATACGGGCCGTTTGCAGCAATTAAAACCTACAAAGAGCAAAACAAAAATCATAAACCCACCGGTAAGCACTAAATTGAAAAGAAAACCATGAAAGGATTAAGACTGTTGTTTGTTTCATTTTTACTCGCAGGCGCATCGCAATTAAAAGCACAGGAAAAAATTGTTTGGGAAATTGCTTCAGGCGATACGGTTCATCAACGTATCCTGTTTCGGCAAATCAATAATGTACTTACTGCCGCACCCGATACAAAAATAGAAGTAGTGTTTCATAGCCTTGCCATCTTTGCTGTTTTAAAAGACACAGGATATTTTAAAGAACAGATTTTACAGGCGCATAAAAGAGGTGTTGTAATTGCAGTGTGCAACAACTCGCTGAAAAGCCGCAACATCAGTAAAGACCGTGTAATTCCTGAAGCGGTTATAGTGCCGGTTTCTATTTTAGAAATTGCAGGCAAACAGCGTGAAGGCTGGAGTTATATTAAAGCTGAATAGTCTTTCATAAATACTTTGTATTCCTTTTATTGTTAACCCGCTTCTACGGGTTAAAAGTTGTTATGTGTTTTACTCCGTTTTATTACAATCCAAGTTGCGGATTAAAAAAATGTTTCAATAATCTTCATTTTTTGTCACAAACAAAAAATACTGAAAGCCTTACCCCGTGTGAATTTTAGTACATACCACAAGCTTTCCAATAACAGTGTTTTGTATGATCAGAATCACCAACTGCAGCTACCGCTTCCTCTATTTTTGAAGTGATAAAAAAATCGCAAAAAAACATGAAGTACATTATTGTTGGAGCAGTTGCAGGTGGCGCCAGTACAGCAGCACGATTAAGAAGACTGGATGAACAGGCAGAGATCATCATTTTCGAAAAAGGAGAATATATTTCTTATGCCAATTGTGGTTTGCCTTATTATATCGGCGATATTATTAAAGACCGGAATAAATTATTTGTACAAACTGCTGCCGCCTTCAACAAACGTTTTAATATTGATGTACGCATCTCAACCGAAGTAATTGCCATCAATCCTTCTGCAAAAAAAATTACAGCACACAAACAAACGACCCAAGAAGTATACGAAGAAACATATGACAAACTGATTCTTTCTCCCGGTGCAGAACCTGTTCGTCCGCCATTACCGGGTATAAACAGCGAAGGCATTTTTACATTGCGTAATGTAAACGACACCGATTATATTAAAGCTTATGTGCAGCAAAAGCATGTAAGCAAAGCCGTTGTTATCGGTGCAGGTTTTATTGGCCTGGAGATGGCAGAAAATTTTCATGCGCTGGGTTTGGATGTAACCGTTATAGAAATGATCAATCAGGTAATGGCGCCGGTTGATTATCCTGTTGCTGCATTTGTACAACAACATATCCGTTCAAAAAAAGTAAAACTTCGTTTAAATACGGCCGTTACCGGTTTTACAAAAACACAGGAGCATATTGAAGTGGCATTGAACAATGGCGAAGTGTTATTTGCTGATGTGGTGATACTTTCCATTGGTGTGCGACCCGATACAAGGCTGGCAGCAATGGTCGGTTTACAACTCGGCCCGGCAAAAGGTATACAGGTAAATGAATTTTTACAAACCTCCGATCAGGATATTTACGCTGTTGGTGATGCCATTGAATTTGAAAATCCCATCACGCATCAATCAATGATCACTTACCTGGCGGGACCAGCGAATAAACAAGGCCGTATTTGTGCAGACAATGTGGCCCTTGGTAATGTTCGCTCGTACAAAGGTTCCATTAATACAGCTATTGTAAAAGTGTTCGACATGACGGTGGGTACAACCGGCACTGCATCAAAACATTTAAAAGCTGCCGGAATTGAGCATATTGTTTCCACCACACATAATGCATCACATGCAGGTTATTATCCCGGTGCAAAACAAATGACCATTCAACTTGCATTTACGCCGAAAGAGGGTAAACTGTTAAGTGCACAAATTGCAGGTTATGATGGTGTAGATAAACGACTCGATGTTTTTGCTTCCTACATCAAACAAGGAAAAACGGTTTATGATCTTATTGAGTTTGAACATGCGTATGCACCTCCCTATTCATCTGCAAAAGATCCTGTAAACATGGCCGGCTTTGTTGCAGAAAATATTCTACTCGATCGTTTACGTGTATTTTACTGGAATGAACTGGAGCAACTGCAATCCGGCGATCTGCTTATCGATGTTCGCCGTAAAGATGAATTTGAAGCAGGTAGCATTGATGATGCTATCAATATTCCGGTTGATGAGTTGAGAGAGCGACTGGATGAAATTCCAAAAGATAAAAAGCTTTATATCTATTGCGAAGCAGGCTTGCGTGGTTACCTGGCGCAACGTATTCTGCGCCAAAACGGATACGAAGCAGTTGCCAACCTTTCCGGTGGTTATTATTTATGGAAAACCTGCACAACCGAAAAGTGTTTACTCAACAAAGCCAACCCCATTTTAGTATAGATGCGAATGTTTTCCTCGCCTACCTTTGCAGGCGTTATGACGCAAACTTCCCGCCAGCAAAAAGCTGTTGCCAACTGGTTAATGTTCGGTGTATTTATGTTGATCGTTCAGATATTGCTGGGCGGCATTACACGTTTAACCGGCAGTGGTTTAAGCATTACAGAATGGGATGTTGTTACAGGAACACTTCCGCCATTGAACGAAACAAAATGGATGGAAGAGTTTGGAAAGTATAAAGCTACTCCGCAATATCAATTACTCAATACCGATTTTACTGTAAGTGATTTTAAATTCATTTTCTTTTGGGAATGGTTTCATCGACTGTGGGCAAGAGTAATGGGGATGGTGTTTGCAGTTGGCTTTGTTTACTTTTTAGTACGCCGCTATTTTAAACAGGAAATGATCAAACCATTGATCATCCTGTTTTTATTAGGTGCTTTGCAAGGTGCTGTTGGCTGGATAATGGTAGCAAGTGGTTTAACAGGTGATGCGGTTTATGTAAAGCCAACACGTTTGGCACTGCACTTTATTCTTGCAATGGGTTTGCTTTGCTACACGTTTTGGTTTGCCTTGCAGTTACGGGTAAAGAAAAGCGAAATCACGGTTCATCGTTCCATCAACAATTTTACACTTGTACTGTTGGTATTGCTTACGGTACAACTATTGTTTGGTGCGTTAATGGCAGGGCATAAAGCAGCAACGGTTGCACCTTCCTGGCCGCTTATTAATAACGAGTGGATTCCTGCAGCGTTGTTTAAAGATTCGCCGCTGCTTCTCAACTTTATTGAAAATAAAATCACCATTCACTTTGTACATCGTGGACTTGCTTATTTGCTGAGTATACTTATTGTTGTTTGGTATTACCGTGCTGCAAAAGTTGAAGGCAGTAACCTGTTTACAGCTACACGTTTTGTTCCCCTGTTTCTTGTTATTGTGCAGGTATTGCTGGGTATTGTTTCTGTTCTTACATCTACTAAAATTATTCCCAACCGTTGGGGTTTGTTCGAATGGATGGCACAACTGCACCAGCTGTTTGGTATGTTGTTATTGCTGAGTCTTGTTTGGGCACTCTATCTTGTTCGCAGAAAAGAACAGGCATAATCAATAAATAGCAAGCAGCGTTCCGTTCGTAAATGTTTTCTTTTACGTAACTTCTGCTTCATGAAGAAATACCTGCTTGGCATATGGTACTCGTTTCCCGTACAATTGATATTTCTGCATTTCAGAAAGTATCAGCTATTGCTGGTGTTCTGGTTTTTACTTGGCAGTGCGGTAAGCGGAGGTTTTCTGCACACGTACGGAGCTAACTCTCTTTTTCTCTCACCGGAATACTTAGGACAGGTAAATTTTCTCAGCGCTTTTTTTGTTGGTACAGCCTTTGGCGGTTTTGTAATGAGCTGGAATATTGCCAGCTTTATTCTTTTCAGCAGCTACTTTAAATTTTTAGCTACCACTTCAAAGCCATTTTCGAAATACTGTATTAATAATGCAGGCATACCGCTTATTTTTCTAATCAACTTTTTAATACAGCTCATCCGGTTTAACCGGTATAAAGAACTGCTGTCGCTTAGCGAAGTATTATGGATTGAGTTTGGCTTTTTGTCGGGATTGTTTCTTTTCCTGTTCTTATCAATGCTGTATTTCTATGGATATGAAAAAGCCATTCTTAAAACAATGCACCCGGTGCTGCGTAACCCACAGCAGTTTATGCAGCAGTATAAACCCGATGGCAGGCCGCACAATCATGAACAACTCATAACAGTAAAATATTTTTTAACGAGCTTCTTTACGTTTAAGAAAACAAGAAATGTTTCGCATTACAGCAGTTTGTTCCTGGATGTAATTTTTAAACGGCATCACTTTGCTGCAGTAATGGCCATTGTACTGGCCTTTCTTTTGTTAATGATCTATGGTTTGTTTCTCGATTATCCGCAATTACAGGTTCCTGCTGCTGCGAGTATCTTTATCTTCTTTGCTGTACTTATTGGCGCTGCTGCTGCATTGGCACATTGGCTCGATACATGGAGTATTCCTGTTTCCATTGTGCTGGTTCTTGCTTTCAATTTGTTGTTCCGTTACGAATACATCGACATCCGCAATAAAGCATTTGGTTTAAATTATGGAGACAGGCAGAAACGTCCTGCATACAATCTCTCATCACTTAATGCACTATGTACCGCACAACAGGTACGCACCGACAGTTTAAACATGATTCGTTTGCTTGAAAACTGGAAACGAAATCAAGCCGAAGAAAAGCCATTGTTCTATGTAATTAATGTAAGTGGTGGAGGTAACCGTTCTGCAACATTTACTGTAAACATGCTCAGCCGTATAGATAGTTTTATGAACGGGCAGCTGATGAAAAAAACAGGTTTGTTTTCCGGTGCTTCCGGTGGTATGCTTGGGCTAACCTATTACCGTGAGCTGTATCGCCGTCAGCAAAAAGGAAAAGCAGTTAATTTTTCAAGAGAACAGATAACAGCAGATATTTCGAAAGATTTGTTGAACCCAATTTTCTCTGCTTATGTTACGAGAGACTTGCTTACGCCTGCACAAAAATTTTCTGTTGGTCCTTATCGTTTTGTAAAAGACCGTGGTTATGCGTTTGAACAACAGTTAAATCATAATACAGGAGACATTTTAAATGATCGTTTGCTCGATTACAGGAACGACGAGTTGAATGCAACTATTCCATTGGGCATTTTTAATTCTACTGTTTCGCAGGATGGACGTAAGATGATGATCTGTAGTCAGCCGGTCAGTTTTTTAATGCGTCCGCAATTCGACAGTACAAAAAATATTGCTGCAGAACCGGATGCTATCGATTATGCAGCTTTTTTTAAAGAGCTCAATCCATATAATCTGCGTTTGCTTACAGCCCTGCGCATGAACGCAACCTTTCCTTATGTGTTGCCGAATGTGTGGTTACCTACCCTTCCTATTGTTGATGTAATGGATGCCGGATTGCGTGATAATTACGGACAGGAGATCACACTTCGTTTTCTGCATGTTTTCAGCAACTGGATCAAAGCAAATACTTCGGGTGTTGTGTTCATCCAGATACTCGATCGCAAAAAAGGTGAGTGGGATGATGATTTAAAAGAACCCGGCATTGGCGACATTTTGTACAAACCAGTTACAACCCTGCAAAATAATTTTTACAAAGTGCAGGATTATATGCAGGAAAGTATGTTGAGTTATTCTGTAAACGATGTGCCGATGCATCGGTTTCATTTTATGTACCGGCCCGAACAGGCAAAACAAGGTGCAGCGCTCAGTTTTCATTTAACAGGTCGTGAAAAGAAAGATATTTCTGCAGCAGTTAGTGATGCTTTTAACAATGCTGCTCTTCAGAATCTTCTGCAGCTGGCACAATCAACTCAAGGCATTAATAAAGAATAAGCCGAAGCAATTACTTTTATATGAAACACTCCTGCAGCTTCTTTTCCATCGCCATCAATATGCAATGGCGCATTTCCAGTATTGGTAATGGTGAGTTCTTTTGTTTGAAAATAGGTGATGCCGTTGCGTTTAGCAAAATCGGTTGTAAACGTACCAAAGCGTATATGCCATATTACACGGCTGATCATTGCAAATAAATTAGCTTTTTCTACGGCAACAACATCTACTAATCCATCCTGCAAACTTGCTTTAGGTGCAATGGTAACATGATTGCCAAACTGGTTACTGTTGGCAATGCTGATGAAGTATGCATCGAGTTGCAGATTTATTTCTTTACTTGAAATTGTAAACGGATAGGTTTTAATTGAAGCAATGTTTTCCAAAGAGAGTTGTATATACTTCAGCAATCCACGTTTTGATTGCTTGTCGAATTCATGTGCCACTTTTGCATCAAAACCAATACCACTAAGCATACAGGAAAACCTGCCGTTTATTGTAAATGCATCAACCCGTTGTGCAGTTCCTTTAAAAATAACATCAAATGCTTTGTTGATGTTTTTCGGTATACCTGCAGCAAAAGCTAATCCGTTTCCCGAACCACGGGGAATAATACCAATGTTTACCGGTAAATGATGAATAGCTGCAAGAATGGTGCTGATGGTTCCATCGCCACCTGCAATAACCACATCGGTAACGGCTGCCGTATTTATTTTTTCGATGAGGAAAGAATAATCAGCATCGGCTCTGCTATGCTCAATAGAAAATTCAACCTGCTCCTTTTTACAACGCTCTTCAATAAGCTGTTGCAATGGTTTACCTGTTTGTACACCTGAGCGTGGATTGAATAAGAAAATAAAACGTCGTTGCATGTGCTGCAAAACTACTGGCGAAAATTGAAATGATAAAGCTTACCTCTGCGGATATAGTACATCACGGTTATAGGTCCATACAGCATCCTGCAAATGAACCGAGGCTTTGCGACGAAACAATGAGGCAACAAGATTAATTGTATTGCCGCTTAAGATAATAATACTTCCGGGTGTGCGGTTTTTTTGTGCTATTAATATTCCCCCAATAACAGCAGCTGTGCCAATAAGCGGAAGCGTATTTCCAACTGCCCGGCTTTTAAGATATTGTTTATAATAACCTGTTGCTTCGGGTGAAATCAGCATCAGATTTTGCACCGTTGTTTTTTCCAGTACAATACCATTCATGCTGATGCGGTTACCTAGCCTGATTGTTTTTTGATTGTACTGCAGCCGCATAGAGTCGCTATTGATCTGTGCTATTGCCGATACACAAACAATTGCACTGGCTAGCAAAAGAATTACGTGTTTCATTAATGTTTGATAAAATTGAAGATAATGTTCAACTGAAATATAGCATAGTTTATGTTTCCTTCAACAACTAACGGTTGTGTTTATCCTGCAAAGTTCCAATTCATAATTTATTCATTAGTTGGTTTAAACATGTTAAACTACATTTGCGTGTCAATCAACAACATGAAGCATCAAACCCTACGCATTTATTTCTCTGTATTATTATTATGTGCTTCATTGCTACTTGTTGTACCATTGTTTATGTATGAGTATGGTACAGACGAGCAGTTTCTTCTTGTTGTTGAAGTGCTCCTCTTTGTATTTCTTTCTTCAGCAAACTATACCGATAGAAAAGAAGTGTTGGTAGGCCGCCGCAAAACACATTTTGCAATCATTATCCTTCTTTCAATTGTTTTGTCTATTAACGGTCTGCTTTTGATCAGCAAAGTAAAAAACACTTCAACTTCGCTCAACTCATCAACCGAAAGTCCGGCAACTTATAACTAACAAACTTACCATTTTAGCAATGCACTGGCCCAGGTAAAGCCACTGCCAAAAGCTGCTAAACAAACAAGGTCGCCTTCTTTTATTTTACCTGCTTCCCAGGCTTCGCATAATGCAATAGGTACAGAAGCCGCTGTAGTGTTACCATACTTCTGAATATTATTAAAAACCTGTTCATCGTTCAATTTTAATTTTTGCTGAACAAACTGTGCAATACGTAAGTTAGCCTGGTGAGGAATGAGTAGTTGCAGATCGGACGATTGATACCCGTTTGCGGTAAGCGCCTCCAATATTACTTCAGGAAATTTCACCACTGCTGTTTTAAACACGGCCGGGCCATCCATGTTCGGAAAGTTTTGTGCTTCATCAATCATTGTGTGGCTCATAAACATGTCGCCCATCTCTGCATTGTTAAATGTTGCAGCGTCAGCTTTCCAATGATTGGCATGTGTACCCGGGTTAAACATCGCCAGTATTTCCGCATCCATTCCATCGCTATGCAAGTGTGTACTTAATATTCCACGATTAGTATCTTCAGTTGCTTGTAATACTACTGCGCCAGCACCATCTCCAAAGATTACGCTTACATTTCTGCCACGGGTGCTAAAGTCTAATCCAAAAGAATGTTTCTCTGCACCAACTACCAATATGTTTTTATACATGCCCGATTTAATAAACTGATCGGCTACTGATACTGCATAAACAAAACCGCTGCATTGGTTACGAATATCCAAAGCACCTACCTGTTTCATTTGCATGGCACGTTGCAACAATACACCACAACCTGGAAAATAATAATCAGGACTAAGTGTAGCAAAAATGATAAAATCGATATCCTGTGGTGTAAGTCCTGCCCGTTCAATTGCAACCTTTGCTGCTTCCACACCCATTGTTGTAGTAGTTTCTTCTGTGCGATGTGCGTAGCGACGTTCTTTAATACCTGTTCGTTCCTGTATCCATTCATCGGTGGTATCCATAAAATTGGTGAGGTCGTTATTGGTTACAACAGTTGAAGGAACATACTTTCCAATACCGGCTATTATACTCCGAATCATATAGCTAATCGTTTAGAAAAGTAAGTTAGGAATTTGCCTCGATTTGTAACTATTACAAATTCAACTATTGTTTAAGGCAATAAAAAAGGGGCCGCAGCCCCTTTGTATCTCTTATTGATAATGTTAGATGATTTCCCAAACTTCGTTTCCACGTAAAAGTTTGTCGAGATTGCCAACTCCTTTTGTACCGATTGCTTCATCGATCTGCATTTGAAGAACATCTTCGTAACATGCACGCTCAGTTTCATAAAACACACCAAATGGTCTTGGTAAGTGACCTGCAATACGTGGATCATCGAACATACGCACCAATATTTGTGCTTTATAAAAATCTTTTTCGTTGTGCACCCACAAATCATCCTTGCTATGCCCTTCGTTAAGATCTACAATAACCGGACTAAAGCCATCGAGTTTAATGCCCTTGTCTTTATTTGCGCCAAACACTAAAGGTTCGCCATGTGTAAGGAACAGTGTTTCGTCTGCTTTGCTCGACTTTTCAGTAAATACTTCAAAAGCGCCATCGTTAAAGATGTTACAGTTTTGATAGATCTCAAGAAACGAAGCTCCTTTATGTTTTTGACTGCGGATAAGTGTTTCCTGTAAATGTTTAGGATCACGATCCATACTGCGTGCAATAAACGTTGCGTCTGCGCCCATGGCCAATGCCAATGGATTAAACGGATGATCGATACTGCCCATAGGCGTACTCTTCGTTACCTTCTTTTCTTCTGATGTAGGAGAATATTGTCCCTTTGTTAAACCATAGATCTGGTTATTAAACATCAGAATATTAATATCGAAGTTGCGACGCAGCAAATGAATAGTATGGTTGCCTCCGATACTCAAGCTGTCGCCATCGCCGGTTACAACCCAAACACTCAATTCGGGTCTTGCTGCTTTTAATCCGCTGGCAATTGCAGTTGCACGGCCATGGATCGAGTGCATACCATATGTGTTCATGTAATACGGAAAACGGCTGCTGCAGCCAATACCACTTACAATAACAATATTTTCCTTGGGGATGCCTAATGTAGGCATTACTTTCTGCACCTGTGCAAGAATAGAATAATCGCCACAACCTGGGCACCAACGTACTTCCTGGTCGGTTGCAAAATCCTTTGCTGTTAGGGCAGGGGCTGTCGTTACTTCACTCATATAAAAAAGTTGCATCAAATTTACGCAGAAATCCGACTGATAACGCTCTAAAATATTACCTAAATCAGTTATTTGCTATTAATTCCTCCCAATATTCGGCTGCTCTGCGTGTATGTGGAATTACAATCGTTCCGCCAACAATATTTGCCACCGCAAAAATTTCATACATCTGGGCAGTAGTAATGCCTAATTCGTGGCATTTACCAAGGTGATATTTAATACAGTCATCGCAACGGAGCACCATGCTTGCCACCAGGCCGAGCATTTCTTTGGTTTGAGTTGATAATGCTCCTTCTGCATAGGTATTCGTATCGAGGTTCCAAAGACGTTTAATTACAAGATTATCTTTACTTAGAATTACCTCGTTCATTTTGCTGCGATAATCGTTAAATTCCTTTACCAGGTTACTCATTTGTTTTTTTGGTAAAGATACCGCCTAAGTTTAGTGTAAAACAAAAGCCCCGCAGTAAGCGGGGCTTTGCTATCTGGTATTAAACAAGATTAGTAACGGTTGTTGCTGAAGCTTCTGTTGTTACCTGAAAAAGAGCGACGGTTGTTGTTACCGCCTGCACGCTCTTCACGAGGTTTAGCTTCTGTTACTTTAATAGCACGGCCTTCTACCATACCACCATCGAGTTCGCTGATCGCTGTTTTAGCAGCCTCATCATCACTCATTTCAACAAAACCAAAACCACGACTGCGGCCAGTGAATTTGTCGTTAATTACTTTAGCGCTGGTTACATCACCATAGCTTTCAAAAAAACCTCTTAAGTCATCGTCTGTTACGTTGAAGCTTAAGTTAGAAACATAAATGTTCATGTTTGTTAATTAAACATTGAATAATAAAAACTGAGAAAATACGGAGCTGAAAAGAAGATGACTAACTATTAGCAGATTGTGCGTAGCAGATAATACGATTCACTTACAAAACACTGTATAACTCAAATAACGGCGCAAAGATAAGGGTAATTCTACCTACAATGCATGTTAAGTAAGTATGAATACACTTGTTATATAAAAAATTTTATACTTAGTACAACGTAGGAAAACACTAATAATGCATTATTCCACAATACCTTATCTGCACTTAATACGAACACTGACTCGTAGATTTACGGCAACATTTAAAAAAAATACTGAAAAATGCTATGCCGTTTCAAAACTTGCATATACTTTTGCTATGTAATTACCCTTAGAGAACGATAAATACTTTCTAAAACAGCCTTTTCTGGTTTGTTTTTTTTCCGATCGACATCTTGGGGTTTTTACTTGAAAACTATAAGTAACCGTACCATGAAACAAAAATTTTACCCCGTAATTTGTGCAATTGTTATTGCCCTCACTTTTTTCTCAACAACCGTTAGTGCTCAATCAAGTATGCTTTCAGGAAGTTATCCCGCAGCTTCAGAAAATTTGCTTGGCGTTCGTTACAGAAAATTAAATCTTGCTACAAGTAATCAAAGTGGCGCCGTTTACAGCGGTATTCCCGATCTTAACTCAAACCGTAGCAATAGCCGTGCAGATGGCGATCTCGTTTACGGTACCGGAGGCACCTACATTTTTGCTATTACTTACAATACTGTAACAAACACTTTTACTACTGCAACTACAATTGCCGGTTCTACAGTAAGTAATGTTGTAACAAACGTATCTGGCAAGCTTAGCTCAGACGGCAAAGTTGCTTCGGCAGGTAACATTAACCTTATGAACCTGATCGTTAAGTCGCACAATGCCAATACTATTACGGTTTCAAACCTTACAATTGATGGTGTTCCAGTAACAGGCACCTACGGTCGCAGCAACTCTTTAGGCACTTCCAACTGGTATATTCCTTCTGCTGCATTAAACAATGGGTTTGTTGTTACAGGTATTGTAACAATGGCCGGCACAATGGCTAATGGTAATGAAGCTCAGTTTGTTGAACTTGGTTTTGCAAACTCAGCCGCTGCTGCTCCTGGTCCATTACCTGTAGTTTGGGGTGGTTTTGCCGGCAAACGTGTAAACAACGCTTCTATTGGTTTACAGTGGAGAACTTTGCAGGAGCAAAACACATCGCATTACAATATTCAACGTTCTGAAGACGGTGTTCATTTCCGCACAATTGCAATGGCAATGGCTCAAGGAACTACTGCTTCAGTAACAGACTACAACTTTGAAGATAAACAAGCAACCGGCAACATGTACTACTATCGTTTAGAGCAGGTTGATCTGAATGGTTCGAGCAGTTTTTCTTCTATTATTAAATTAGGTAACGGTGGTAAAAAGACATTGGTTGGTGGCCTTGGTAGTAATAAAATCCTGGTTCAGTTTTTCAGTAACGATAACCGCAGTGTCCGCATTGTAAACAACAGTGGTGTTATTGTTAAACAAATGAACAGTACAACACAACAAGAAACGCTTGATGTAAACAGTTTGCCTATTGGTGTTTACGCATTACAAATCATTAACAGCGATGGCACCTCAGAAGTACACCGCTTTGTAAAATAATTTCTAGTTCTCTTATGGTACGGATCTGAGGGCAGTTGTTTCTACAGCAGCCCATCAAGATCTAAAAAAGCCCCACATTAATTATGCGGGGCTTTTCTTATTTTAAAGACGACTCCTTTATGCTGTTACAGCTTCTCCATATAACTCCTGCTGCAGTTGTTTTACCCTTGCATCTTCCAGGTATTCATCAAACGTCGTTAAACGATCGATGATGCCACCCGGCGTTAACTCAATAATACGGTTGGCAGTAGTATGCATAAAAGTATGATCGTGCGATGTTAACAACACCACACCTTTATATTCAATACACTGTTCGTTAAAGCTTTGGATACTTTCCAGGTCAAGGTGGTTGGTTGGCTGATCGAGCAATATCACATTCGGATTCTGCATCATCATTTTACTAAGCATACAACGAACTTTTTCGCCACCACTTAATACGTTGGTCTTTTTCATAATGTCATCACCACTGAACAACATCTTACCTAAAAACCCACGGAGGAAAGGTTCATCCGCATCCGTAACATGACTTGGCACATATTGACGCAGCCATTCCATCAGGTTCAATCCTTCCGTAAAAAAGCTGTTATGTTCAACCGGCAAGTATGCTTTTGTAATAGTTGACCCCCATTCGAATTTACCTGCATCAGCTTTTTCTTCATCATTAATAATATCAAAGAAATGGGTTACAGCAAGAGGATCTTTACTTACAATGGCAATCTTATCGCCTTTGTTAACTGTAAAGTTTACTTTATCGAACAGCACACGACCATCAATTGATTTTTTCAGATGTTCTACGTTCAGGATCTGGTTACCAACTTCACGCAATGGCTGAAAAATAATACCAGGGTATTTTCTGTTCGATGGCTCAATTTCTTCAATGGTGAGCTTTTCCAACGCCTTTTTACGGGAAGTAGCCTGCTTACTTTTAGAAGCATTGGCGCTGAATCGGGCAATAAAGTCGATCAATGCCTGGCGCTTTTCTTCCACTTTCTTATTCTTATCGCCCAACTGGCGTGCCATTAACTGACTACTCTCGTACCAGAAAGTATAGTTGCCGGTAAATACTTTGATTTTTGAACGATCCACATCGGCCACATGCGTACACACAGCATCGAGGAAGTGACGATCGTGACTCACCACCAATACGATGTTTTCATAATCGGCAAGGAAGTTCTCCAACCAGCCGATTGTTTCAATATCCAGACCGTTTGTAGGTTCATCGAGCAGAAGAATGTCGGGGTTGCCGAACAACGCCTGCGCCAATAACACACGCACTTTGAGGTTAGAAGGAATATCCTTCATCAACATCTGGTGGTAATGATCTTTCATACCCAGACTGCTGAGAAAAGTAGCGGCATCGCTTTCAGCAGTGTAACCACCCATTTCGCCATACTCGGCTTCCAGTTCACCTGCCTTCATATAATCATCTTCGGTAGCATCGGGGTTTGCATAGATGGCATCTTTTTCATGCATTACATCCCACATTTTCTTGTGGCCCATCAAAACCGTGTTTAACACAGTTTCCTCATCAAACGCAAAGTGGTTCTGCTTCAACACAGCCAGGCGCTCGCCGGGGGAGATCTCCACTGTTCCTTTGTTCGGTTCAATTTCGCCGCTGAGGATCTTTAAAAAGGTACTTTTTCCGGCACCATTGGCACCAATAACACCGTAACAATTTCCTTTTGTGAAGTTGATATTTACTTCATCGAACAACACCCGCTTACCGTAGGAGAGGGTTATATTTCTTGCACTGATCATAGTTGTGATTGTATTTCAACGGCTGTTACCTGATGTTTGCAAAGTTCTGCAGCCGTCGCCAATTTTTGAAGCCGCAAAGGTAGGTAAAAACAGGCAGGGAAAGGGTTTGAACGAAACAATCTGATGCCATCATTTCATTTAACCAGAGAAATAAATGTCGGAAAAATACTTTTGTATTGCTCGCCCCCCTATTTTTGATTTAACCAAACCAAAACTAAAATCCGGCGACTTTTTGTTCCCATTGAAAAGAACGCCACTTAAAGTACTCACTATGCGTAAAGCCTTTGTTCTTTCGTACCTGCTTGTTTGTACCCTTTTTATCCAAGCTCAGGAATTGAAATCCAACGTTAAAAAAGGGAAGCTTTATATCAACGACACTGCAGTATGCATCATTGAAAAAATGAAAAAGGGATTTCTTGCAAAACAAGAATTCTTTATTAAATCGCTGGATGAAAAAGAGATCGGAACAGTTTATAACCATGATCTCACCGGCCCTGTAACGGGTCTCAAATCCTGGTTCGTATTTAGTTTTCAGGGATCAACCGACTCTGTACAGCTATCGATGAGCGATGTAAAACAATTCAACAGTGGTTTACTGGTTGATTATGCAGAGTGCATTGGTAAAGTTATTGCCAAATACAAAATTCTTGAAAACGGAACGATTAATGTTGCCGGAGTAAAAGCATTTAAGCAGGATTATGCAAAAGACTATGGAGTTGAATATGCCGCCGTTGTTGAAAAGGAAAAAACCTGCGCAACGCATAAAAACGATCCGGCATTAAGTATTTCTGAAGAACCCGTAATTGTGAGTTTACGTAACATCGATACAAGCGGTAAACTGGCAACGATGTATTACGATGTAAAACAAAAAGAAACAGCAATAGGAGTTATTGTAGTGCGTGGCCATATAAAATCGGTAAGTGAGGAAGATGCCGAATACGATTACAGTTCGGGCATGATGAATCTTAACCTCAAAGGTGGCGGCCCTATGTATTATGAATTTAATAAAGCCGATGGATGTTTTATTGCCAACTACAATCCTGAAGAAAAGATTTTGTTTACCTGGAAGGATGGTTTAAACACAAAATCAACTGATCTGAAAAAATTCAACAAAGAAAAAATAAATAGCCGATTGGCTTATCTCCAGGCTATTGCAAATTTTCTTGTGCAAAAAAGATACCTCTAAAGATTTTTTTCAAACCACAACTGACACATCAACATGAAAAAGATTACCCTGTTTATTACAATGCTTGCAACAGCATCCATGCTGGTGGCTCAAAAAGTAGATCTGGACCGCTTTAATTTTCGTTATTTAACAAGAACACTGCCAACAAATCCGCTGCCTGACGGTTACAAAACCTATCACTTCAATATTGCTTCAAGCGCAAGCGTTCGTGAGGTTTATAACGATGACCGGATTAAACAAACACTTACACTTAATGGCTTAAAACACAACGAAGGAAAAGGCCATATCACCATCAATATGAATCTTGGAGAGGTGAGTTTAAAAAATCCAGAATTGAAAGAGCGAGAAGAAGTAATAAAGGATAAAGATGGCAAAGAAACCGGTCGTAAAAAATATTATTGGATAGAGGCTGTTTATGCCTGGACAGGTGAAGTAAATGTAACCGACTATAAAGGAACGAAACTATACAGCACAACAATTGGGGTTGGTAATACTATCTGGAAAGGTGCTGAAAGTGAAAACAAAGGTACTCCCGGCGACTATTACAACAATAACAAATATGCAATCCGCAGTGCCATTGCAACAGATGTTGTTACAAACAGTATGCAGCGTTTAAGCTTTGGTTTAAACCGGATGTATGGTTACGGTACTATTACTGATGCTGATTTTCTTTGGTTGCTTGACAGCAAAAAACACCCCGAAAACGATGCGATGAAAAAAGCATGGGCTTCGTTTAAAGAAGCTGTTTCATTAATGAATGAGAAAGATGAAATTACCCCGGTAAAAGAAAAGATGATTCCCGTAATTCAATATTTAGACAGTTTAAAAACAAGAATTACCGGCACAGAAAAAGCAGATAAAAAACTTCGTTACGCAGCTTACTATTCATTAGCAAAAATTTATCTGATATTAGATGAGCCGGATAAAGCAATTAAAGAAGCAGAATTACTTATTGTAAACGATTATGACACAAATGATGGAAAAACACTAATCAGTCTTGCAAACGATTTAAAAGCCTCTTTTGAAAAGAACAAAATTAACACACGCCATTTCCCGATTGATATAAGCAAATACTCAGCACCGGAAGGAAATTAATTCTCTTCTGAAAAATATAAAAGCCCACTTTGTAGAAGTGGGCTTTTATATTTTATAATCTGAGCAACTGTGCTTAGAGCTCTTTGATCCTAATATTTTTAAACCATACATGATTGCCGTGATCCTGCAACGCAATGTGTCCTTTTTTGTAGGTGCCGAAATCGGGCCATGCTTTAAATTTACTACCTGCGATCATTTTCTTCCAACCTTCATCCCACATGGTTGTGGTTACTACTTTAACACCGTTGAGATAAAATTCAAGTGTTCCGTTTTGTGATTTGATTTCTGCAAGGTTCCACTCCAAAGCCGGCTTAACAGTTTCCAGAGCTGAAGTAATTAAATCGTACAGATCGCCTGCACGATGCTTAATGATTTTTGCATCGGGATGGCATTTGTTATCCAACACCTGCATTTCGGGACCTGTCATCCAGGGAAACTGATATTTAGCTGTGTCTTCATGAATATTAAAAATAATCCCGCTGTTGCCACAGGTGTCTATCTTCCATTCCAGTTTTAAATGAAAGTTTTCATATTCCTTATCACTTACAATGTCGCCACCATCTTTTATCTGCCAGTTTTCTTTTTGGTTTGCATCTAAATGCAACACCCCGTCTTCCACTTTCCATGCACTGCCAACCGGTGCACCCCCATACTTATGCCAGCCTGCAGTTGTTTTACCATCAAACATGGCCTGCCATCCATCGTTGATCTCTTCCTGGGTTAACACTGTTACTGCAGGTTCAGCAGCAGTAGATGTATCGTTGTCTGATACTTTTTCGCCATCGTTATTACAACTAATGGTCATAGCAATCGTTGTCATTAATAAAGCAGAACGAATCATGGTATTTATTTTTTAAGTAAGAGGATGTATTTCACCATTTGTTCTGCATCGGCTTGCGTAACAGCAGGGTGCGGAGTCATTTGTACTTCGCCCCAAACACCAGCACCACCTTTTACAATTTTTTCTGCAAGCAGTTTTACATTGGCTTCAGTATTTTCATATTTATTTGCCACTTCACGGTAGGAAGGGCCAATTACTTTTTCATCTACTTTATGGCAGGTTAAGCAATCGCTGCCTGCAACCAGTGCCAGGCCTTTTTCATAATCCGGATTATCGGAAGGGGCTGGTGTTGTTGCAGCCGCTTCTGCAGCTTCTGATTTTGTTTCAGTTGTTGCGGTATCTTTTTTTTCTTTATCTGAACCACCACATGCAATTAATGCAAGCGCAACTGCTGAAGTAAATAAAATCTTTTTCATGATCTATTATTTTAAAAATTGAAAATTAACTTAATCGAGCCCTAAAATACGACGGTTCGATGCAACATCGCTTCCACCGCCTGCAAAATCATCGAATGTTTTATCGGTTACCCGTATGATGTGGTTTTTTATAAATTCTGAACCTTCACGTGCACCATCTTCGGGATGTTTAATACAGCATTCCCATTCCATTACTGCCCAGCCATCGTAACCGTATTGTGTAAGTTTACTGAAGATGGTTTTGAAATCAACCTGTCCATCGCCCGGTGAGCGATAACGACCTGCACGGTTCAACCAGCTTTGATAACCACCAAACGTTCCTTGCCTACCACTTGGATTAAATTCGGAATCTTTTACATGAAATGCTTTGATGCGTTCGTGATACAGATCGATGTATTCAATATAATCGAGTTGCTGCAATACAAAGTGCGAAGGATCGTATAACAAACATGCACGTGGATGATTGTTTACTTTTTCTAAAAACATTTCATACGTAATACCATCGAACAAATCTTCACCGGGATGAATTTCATAACAAACATTCACACCGCATTCATCAAAGTAATTCAGAATCGGCAACCAGCGTTTGGCGAGTTCTTTAAATCCTTCATCTACTAATCCATCAGGTCGTTGCGGCCATGGATGAAATGTATGCCACAACAACGAACCGCTGAATGTTGCATGTGCAGTTAAGCCTAAATTCTGCGATGCCTTTGCACCATACATTAATTGTTGCACTGCCCATTCCTGTCTTGCTTTCGGATTATTCTTTACCTCATCAGCAGCAAAAGCATCGAACATAGTATCGTATGCAGGATGTACAGCAACAAGTTGTCCTTGCAAATGTGTACTCAGTTCAGAAATTTCCAAACCATAACTGTTGATCTTTCCTTTCAACTCATCAGCATACGTTTTACTTTCTGCTGCAAGTTTCAGATCAATCAATCGTTTTTCCCAAGTTGGAATCTGTACTGCTTTAAAACCAAGTGATGCAGCCCATTCGCAAATTGTTTCCAAACTGTTGAATGGTGCTTTATCGCCCATGAACTGGGCTAAGAATATAGCTGGACCTTTTATTGTTCTCATTTTTCAATTATCAGTTATCAATTAAACAACAAACTCTTTCCACTTCACCTCACTCTCACCGCTGTCGATTACATTATTCACAAAGGCCATTCCACGCACACCTTCGTTAACACTTGGATAATCGAGGCACTCATCTTTTGGTTGTTCGCCATTCATTTTTGCACGAACGGTTAAGATAAAGTTGCGGTAGAGATTACCAAATGCTTCAAGGTAACCTTCCGGATGACCCGCAGGTACACGTGTGTTATGTGCTGCAAACGAACTGTTGTAACCGGCGCCTGTACGGTAGATCTCTGTTGGTTTATCGAGCCATTTTACCAATAACGTATTTGCATCTTCCTGTTTCCATTCAACACCACCTTTCTCACCATATACACGAATCTTTACATTGTTCTCTTCACCTGCTGCAATTTGTGTTGCCATAAGCACACCTGTTGCACCATTGTTGAATTTTAAAAATGCAGCACCATCATCATCCAGCATTCTTCCCTCAACTACAATATTAATATCGGCGCAAAGATGTGTTACTTCCAAACCTGTAACATATTCTGCTAAGTTGAAAGCATGTGTACCAATATCGCCCATAGCACCTGCTTTACCGCTACGCTTGGGATCGGTACGCCAGCTTGCCTGTGCATTTCCTGCTGCTTCCAGTAAGGTACTTAACCAACCTTGCGGATATTCTACATATACTTTACGGATCTTCCCCAATGCGCCGCTTTTCAAAAATTGTTTGGCCTGTTTTACCATTGGGTAACCGGTGTAGGTATGGCAAAGCAATAAGCTCAATCCTGTTTCTTCAACTTTTGCCTTTAATTGTTTTGCTTCATCTAAAGTAAACGTGATGGGCTTTTCAATAACAACATTGAAACCTTTTTCCAACGCCATCATTGCCGGTTCAAAATGAACAAAGTTGGGCGTAACAATACTTACAAAATCAATCCGTTTATCTGCAGGCATCGCTGCTTCTTTTTCGAGGAGCGTTTTGTAATCGGTGTAAATACGTTCTTCATCGAGAAATAACATGTTACCCGATTCAATGGCAACTTCCGGTTTAACACTTAAAGCACCGGCAACCAATTCAACCTGTCCATCCATATTTAAAGCAATGCGATGTACGGCGCCGATAAATGCATCCTTACCTCCACCAATCATTGCCATGCGAAGTTTTCTGTTCATACAATCAATCGTTGTTAATGTTTATGTAATCACTTTTATAAATGAACAATAGTGAATGCGCAAAATTCACATTCACTATTGACTATTGACTATTCACCTTTTTACCAGCCTGTTCTGTATTCTCTTTTTACAAACTGATTTGCTTCGTCAAAGTTGGTGATTTTCATGTTCTGTGCATCCCACAATAATTTTTTTCGACCAAGATATTTGTCACCCCAGCCTGTAAGCTTCGGATTTTTGATCATCCATGAACGTATTGCAAGATTACCCATCAGAATACTTTCAGTAAACGGACCGGCATATTCAAACGGCGAACTTGTTTCTGCATTACCATGACCCGCAATACAAGCATTTACCCATTGTACGTAATGGCCTTCGGGTACACGTTTCAGTTTTTGCTTAGGTAATTTAGTTTCCTTCATACGACTTGTTGGTAATAAACGTGGGTTGCCGCCATAGCAATCGCACATCATTTTACCTTTTGTGCCTTCGAAAATAACACCACCATCCCAGTTACCCATCTCTTCATCAGGTAATAATTCTGCCGGACGTTGTGGCAACAAACCACCATCCATCCAGGTTACTTTTATTTCACCTTTACCATCTGTACGTGGATAATTCAAATGTATGATGGATGCAGGAGGGCAACTATCAATATATCCGGCTTCTGTCCATGCACCTGTAAATTGGTTTGGCAAACTACATTCTACTTCGTTCGGATAAAGAATGGGAAGTATGCGGTAGATAGGATCCATGATGTGGCAAGCCATATCGCCCAATGCACCTGTACCAAATGCCCACCAGCCACGCCAGTTGAACGGATGATAAGCAGGATTAAAATCTTCATACTTCGATGGGCCGATCCACAGATCCCATTTCATTGTTGAAGGAACAGTGTGTGTACCGCCTGGCTTCGCTAAGCCTTGTGGCCATACCGGTCTGTTTGTCCATGCATATACTTTGGTTACTTTACCAATCAGTTTGGCATCGTACCATTCTTTCATGCTGCGTACACCATCGCCGCTGCCGCCCTGGTTACCCATTTGCGTAACCACTTTGTATTTTTTAGCAGCTTCAGTAAGCATACGTGCTTCATAAATATCATGCGTTAATGGCTTCTGCACATATACATGCTTACCCATTTCCATTGCAGCTAACGTTGCAATAGCATGTGTATGATCGGGTGTTGAAACCGATACTGCATCAATATTGTTCTTTTCCTTCTCCAGCATTTCACGATAGTCGTAATAGAATTTTGCTTTGGAGAAACGCTTCATTGAACCTGCTGCCTGTGCTTCATCAACATCGCAAAGTGCAACAATATTTACCTTGGGGCTTTTTGCAAATTCCGCCAGATCGCTGGCGCCTTTACCACCGGCACCAATGCCTGCAATGTTTAAACGATCGCTTGGTGCAATGTAACCCGGTCCGCCGAGTACATGACGTGGTACAATGAAGAAGCCGGCTGTAGCCATAGCTCCGGTACGGAGAAAGTCTCTTCTCGATTTGTTGCTCATAATAATAGTTGTTTGGATAGATCAGGAAAATAATATCAGGTTGTTTTGTCGAAAGAGATACATTCTTTCAATTCCTTTTCGGTATATGAAAGTCCGTATTGCTTCAACACATCATCAGGTACACCGTTCCATTGGTTTGGAGTGTTACCCATGTAACCAAGGTCTTTTACACCAATTTGTGAAGTATAAAATCCTGTTGCTGTTAAGTTGCGCATGAGGTTAAAGAAAGCAACACCCTGTTTCATTTCGGGTTTTGCTTTTTCGGGATAAGCAATATCATCAACGATTGCTGTTTGTTGTTTACTGTCGCAATCCACAAATGCTTTTTCAAAACGTTTGCTGCTTTCCAGGTCGAGCCAACGCAAACCACCACGCATAGGTGTTTGGTGTTGCGGCATGTCTTTTACAATAAACTCAATAAAATCGGGCACCCCTGCTTCTGTTGCACTGCCGCTTACATCATCTTTAGGTATGATGATGTCGGCCAATACAGCAATGGTTGCCAGTTCATGTTTACTGAAGTAGGTTTCGGCCATCAGTTTGGCTTCGATCTCTGCTTCAACTTTTGTACGGTCGATGGTACTTGCAGGAGTTGATGAAGTTGCATTTGCTTTTTCATCAGCTGTTTTACAGGCATCAACCAATACCGATGATGCAACTGTACCAACAAGAATGGCTCTAATGGAATCTCTTCTTTTCATATGTAACCCCCTAAATCCCCCTGCAGGGGGACTTTTAGCTTTGTGCATTAATTTAATTTCAAATAAATACTCATCTTTTGTTTTTCAATTCATCAATAATATCTGCAATTCGTCTGATCACTTTTTCTTCATCTTTAAATATCTGTTCATTTGTAAATCGTACTACTTCATAACCCCACTCATTCAGATTTTGTTCCCGTATCGCATCATATTCTTTTACTTCAGGTTTGTTATGTATACCACCATCTGCCTCTATAACGAATTTCAGTTTGTGACAATAAAAATCAGCAATGTAGTTTTTCAAAGGATGCTGACGTCTGAATTTAAAACCACCGATTCCTTGCTTTAAATGAGACCAAAGTTTTTGTTCAGCTACAGTCATATTTCGCCGTAACTCTTTCGCAAGTTCGAATACAATTGGATTAGCGCCTTCAAACATCTCACCATACTTCTTGCCTAAATCTTCGCTTGGTTGTTGTTTCATATGTTGAATCTTGTTTTGTTGTTCATCAACCATTCAACAGTCAGCAAGTCCCCCTCAAGGGGGATTTAGGGGGCTACAAATTCCCCTTCTTCAATTCACTAACAATATATTCGCTTGCACGCATGCTCAATGCAAGAATGGTCCAGGTAATATTTTTATCGGCCTGCGATACAAAGGCAGCACCATCTACCACAAACAAATTTTTACAATCGTGTGCCTGGTTATTTTTATTCAATGCACTGCTCTTAGGATCGTTGCCCATACGTGCAGTACCGGCTTCGTGAATAATTTTTCCGGGAGCTTCTAAACCGTAACTGTTTTCCGGACCATCATCGCCACCCCATGTAATAACTGCACCCATGTTGTGCATGATTTCTTTAAAGGTTTCCTTCATGTGTTTGGCCTGTTTAATTTCATGTTCACTCCACTTTACATTAAACTTCAACACCGGAATACCGTACTGATCAACAACCTCCGGATCAATAGCACAATAATTTGTTTCAACAGGTATTGCTTCACCACGACCAGCCATACCCACGTTTGCTCCATAGAAGAAACGCATGTCTTCTTTCAACGATGCACCGTAGCCACCCGCTTCTTTCTGTTTACCTGCAACAGCGTATTTACCGTTGAGCATTTGAATGTTCATTCCAAAACCATACGCAGGTTGACCCATGCCGCCCCAATATTCAATATGATAACCACGGGGAAAATCAAGCTTTTTATTATCTAACCACCAAGGGCTGTAAATATGCGCACCACCTACACCATCTTCGTTATACTTTTTACGGCCAAACAAAGTTGGTAAGTAGCCGCCCAAAGCAGCACCTGTACTATCGTGCAGATATTTACCAACTACGTTGCTGCTGTTGGCTAATCCGTTTGGATGACGTTGCGATTTTGAATTGAGTAATAAACGTGAAGTTTCGCAGGCACTTGCAGCAAGTATCACCACTTTACCTTTTACCTGGTACTCGTTCAAATCATCTTTGTTTACATAACTAATGCCTGTTGCCAACCCTTCTTTATCAGTTAACACTTCACGTGCCATGGCGTTAGGAATAATATCTACATTACCTGTTTTTAATGCAGGGTATATTAATACGTTGGTAGATGAGAAATCGGCTTTTGCCACACTACAGTTACGGCCGCATTGCGAACAGTAAAAACATGCACCTCGTTCTGTAGTGCTTTCAATTTTCTTTGTAAGAATTGATAAACGTGAAGGAATTACTTTAACACCTGTTTGTGTTGCTGCATTTTTAATAAACAATTCGTGCAGGCGAGGTTTAGGTGGCGGAAGAAAATAACCATCCGGATCATTTTCTAAACCTTCATTTGTACCAAAAATACCAATGAGTTGATCTACACGGTCGTAATACGGTTTAATGTCTTCGTAACCAATTGGCCAGTCATCGCCTAAGCCATCAATACTTCTGCGTTTAAAATCTTTCGGACCAAAACGAAGAGATATACGACCCCAATGGTTGGTGCGCCCGCCGAGCATACGTGCACGAAACCAATCCCATTGTGTGCCTTGTTCTTTTGTGTATGGTTCGCCGTCAATTTTCCAGCCACCATAACACGCATCAAAATCACCAAAGGGACGGTGCTGCGTACTTGCACCTCTTCGTTTACTTTCCCACGGACCTTTTAATTGTGTAACATTTTTTTGCGGATCGTACATGGTGCCTGCTTCGAGCAAACACACTTTTAATCCTGCCTTGCTTAATTCGTAAGCAGCCATACCGCCACCGGCTCCGGAGCCTACAATTACTACATCATACGTTTTAGGCTGAACTTTTACCTGGAAATCTCCCATGACATGCAATTGGTTTGAAGGTTCTAAAGGTAATGACAAAATGAAAACAACAAATTCTAATTACACCTGCCCATTGGCCATTCCTGTAAATAAGGTTGTAATATAAAATAGTATCAATGAACTGCAATACAGGTTTGATATTCATTAACATTTCAAACGTTTGCAAGCAGCCACCGAAAAAAATTAAGGTTTACACAATGAATAAATACCCTAAATTTAAAACCTCGATTGCGAAGGCAAACAAAATAAATTACAAAAACCAACCACAACGATTGCAGCATGAATTCGATCAACCGTAACCAATTATTTATAGGAAGCTGTCTTGCTTTATTAGTTACTTCACTTTCATTTGGTATAAGAGCTGGCATCCTTGGTAAACTTGGAACTGATTTTAATTTGAATGCTACTCAACTGGGTACAATTGCTGCAACAGCATTCTGGGGCTTTCCGCTGGCTGTAATTATAGGAGGTCTGGTAGTTGACGTTATTGGAATGAAACGCTTGCTTGAAATGGCGTTTTTCTTTCACCTTGGCGGTATACTTCTTACCATTTTCGCCGGTGGTTTCTGGAGTTTGTTTTTTTCAACATTATTAATTGGTATAGCCAATGGTACTGTTGAAGCCGCTTGTAATCCTTTAGTAACAACTTTATACCCCGATAAAAAAACCACCAAGCTAAACCACTTCCATTTATGGTTTCCCGGTGGTATTGTTATTGGTACGTTGATCAGTTTTTATTTCTCGAAGTTTAATATCGGCTGGCAAGTACAGGTAGGCACAATGCTGATACCTACTCTCATTTATGGATTCCTGTTTTTGAAATTGAAGTTCCCTGTTACAGAACGTGTAGCTGCAGGTGTAAGCACAAGTGAGATGTATAAATCATTGGGAAATCCATTATTCCTGTTTATGATCATCTGCATGTTTGGTACAGCAATAACCGAATTATTTACAGGCCAGTGGATCGATGTGTTGCTCCGTAATGTAACCGACAATGCCCTTCTCATTCTTACTGTAACTACATTGGTAATGGTTATTGGGCGAGGTTTTGCAGAACCAATCGTTCATCGTCTTTCGCCAACAGGCGTGCTGGTTATTTCCGCTGTTTTATCTGCAGCAGGTTTGTATTTATTAGGACACAGCAGTGGTAACACGTTGTTTGCAGGAGCAATAATATTTGGAATGGGTGTTTGCTTTTTTTGGCCAACAATGCTGGGTTTCGTGGCAGAGTATTTACCTAAAACGGGTGCTGTTGGATTAAACCTGATGGGCGGTGCAGGCATGTTCGCTGTTTCGGTTTACATGATGTTTATGGGTAAGTTTTATGATGAAAAACTCATAGCCAAACTTCCTGCAAATGCGAGTCTTGCTGATTACAGTGCTGCTGCACCAGATTCTGAAATGGGCAAAGCATTGGCACAGGCAAAAGTTACTGCCGGTCCTGAAATTATCAATGCAACGCTTATTATACCTATTATATTAACTGTTGCCTTCACCGGCTTATACTTTTACATGCGTGGCAAAAGCAAACAAACATTAACAACAGCATAAGATGTTCTTAGCACAGAAATATCCTACATTTAAAACCCCGATAACGATTAGCAGGCTTTAGCAATTATGCTAAATTCTTTTGGGACTACAACCAACCAACTTAAACCCGATTGTGCATGACTTCGACCACCCGTTTACAATTATCCATCATGATGTTCCTGGAGTTTTTCATCTGGGGTGGATGGTTTGTAACACTGGGAACGTTTTTAAACAATAACTTATCAGCAACGGGTGCGGAATCGGGACAGGTTTTCTCTACGCAATCATGGGGTGCTATTATTGCTCCGTTTATTATTGGTTTAATTGCTGATCGTTTTGTAAATGCAGAAAAAATTCTTGGCATACTGCATCTTATAGGTGCAGTGTTAATGTACCAGATGTACAGCGCCGATAATATTGCAGTGTTTTATCCTTACGTATTAATCTATATGATCTGCTACATGCCTACGCTGGCATTGGTAAACTCAGTATCCTTCAACCAAATGAAAAATCCTGAAAAAGAATTTTCGGTGATCCGTTTGTTTGGTACTGTGGGATGGATAGCTGCCGGTCTGCTCATCAGCTTTTTGTTTCATTGGGATTCAGCAGAAGGTACAAAAGAAGGTTTGCTGAAAAACACTTTCCTGCTTTCCGGTGCGGCATCATTAGTGCTTGGCCTGTTCAGTTTTACATTGCCAAAAACACCACCGAAAGGAAAAGGCACAAAAGTTACTGTAAATGATATTTTAGGTTTGGATGCTTTAAAGCTGTTGAAGGATAAAAATTTTCTCATCTTTTTTATCTCATCTATCCTTATTTGTATTCCACTTGCCTTCTACTATCAAAACACAAATTCATTTCTTTCGAGCATAGGTGTAGAAAATCCTACCGGCAAAATGACCATTGGACAAGGATCGGAGGTACTCTTCTTATTGTTATTGCCTGTATTCTTTAACCGATTTGGGTTTAAAAAAACAATTCTGGTTGGTATGCTTGCATGGGCTGTACGTTATGTATTGTTTGCTTACGGTAATGCAGGAGACCTCACGTTCATGTTACTGATAGGAATTGCTCTGCATGGTATTTGCTATGATTTCTTTTTTGTATCGGGCCAGATCTATACCGACTCTAAAGCAGGTGAACAACACAAAAGTGCAGCACAAGGTTTAATTACACTGGCTACTTATGGTTTAGGTATGCTCATTGGTTTTGCTGTAGCTGGAAAAATTACAGACAGCTACAAACTTGCAGACGGTACGCTGGATTACAAAATGGTTTGGCTTATTCCGGCAGGTATTGCTTTTGCTGTGTTCCTGATCTTTGCATTATTATTTAAAGACGAAAAAACAAATAAGACCGCATAATTGTATAAAGTAAGTATTCATGTCAAATCAATCATCGAGAAGAGAAGCTATTAAAAAATTTGCAGCAGCCACCGTTGCTGTTACTGCAGGCAATGTTGTAACAGGTGGTACAATTGAAAGAGTTATGGGAGAAGAACAGTATAAATTAAAAGGTAACATCAATCATTCTGTTTGTAAATGGACACATGATTTTCTTTCGCTTGAAGAGTTGTGCATGGAAGTAAAGAAGATGGGCTTTTCTGCTATTGATCTTCTTACACCAAGTGAGTGGCCCGTTGCCAAAAAACATGGCATCCATGTTTCCATGTGCTATACCAATGGTAAGGTTAGTTTAACCGAAGGATGGAATAACAAAAAAAATCATCCGCAATTGATCGCACAGTTTACCGAAGCTATTCCATTGGTAGCAGAAGCAGGTTATCAAAATCTTATCTGCTTCAGCGGTAACCGTAATGGTATGGACGATGAAACAGGTTTGCAGAATTGTGTGGAAGGTTTAAAACAAATAATGCCATTGGCAGAAAAGCACAATGTCATCATCCAGATAGAAGTGTTTAACAGCAAAGTAGATCATAAAGATTATATGGCTGATAATACAAAGTGGACCATTGAATTATGCAAACGTCTTGGTTCGCCCAATTTTAAAATACTGTACGATATCTACCATATGCAAATCAGCGAAGGCGATATCATCCGCACCATCAAACAAAACCATCAGTACTTCGGTCATTATCATACAGCAGGTGTTCCCGGCCGTCATGAAATCATCGAAAACCAGGAATTGTTTTATCCGGCGATTATGAAAGCGATTGTTGAAACAGGTTACAAAGGATATGTTGCACAGGAATATATTCCTACCGGTAAAACAAAAGAAGAAAAGCTGGCTGCTTTAAAAGACGCCATCAAACGATGCGATGTATAACACGTATTATTATTTGATAATTATCAAGCAAACAATCATTCAAACCAAATACATTTAATCTTAAACTTGTCATATGCCTGAAAATAATGTGTACGATGCCATTGTTATTGGCTCTGGTATCAGTGGTGGTTGGGCCGCCAAGGAATTAACCGAAAAGGGTCTCAAAACAATTATGCTTGAGCGTGGTCGTAATATTGAACACATCAAAGATTATGTGAATGCTACCAAAGATTCATGGGAGTTTCCGCACAGAGGCGCAAGACCAACGCAGCAAATGATTGCTGATTATCCTGTGTTAAAGCGTGACTATCCCTTAAACGAAACGGTACTGGATTATTGGGTAAAGGATAAAGAATGTCCTTACACCGAAGAAAAACGTTTCGACTGGTATCGTGGTTATCATGTTGGTGGCCGTTCGCTTATGTGGGGCCGTCAGAGCTATCGTTTCAATAAATGGGATTTTGAAGCAAATGCAAAAGAAGGCATTGGAGTAGATTGGCCTATCCGTTACGATGATATTGCTTCGTGGTACAGCTATGCCGAGCGCTTTGCAGGCATCCAGGGAACAAAAGATGGTTTAGAAGTATTACCTGATGGTGATTTTATGCCGGGTATGGAACTGAACTGTGTAGAGAAAGAAGTGAAGCAACGTTTGCTCGATCATTACAAAGGTACACGCCACATGATCATTGGCCGCAGTGCCAATCTTACACAGGCGCATAATAACCGAACCAATTGCCAGTACCGAAACCGTTGCTGGAGAGGTTGTCCGTTTGGTGGTTACTTCAGTACACAATCTGCAACCTTACCTGCAGCAATGGCAACAGGTAATTTAACCTTGCGTCCTTTCTCTATTGTTACAAAAATTTTATACGATAAGGATAAGAAGCGTGCAACAGGTGTTGAAATACTTGATGCAGAAACAAACAAAACCTACGAGTACAAAGCGAAGATCGTTTTCGTTTGTGCATCGGCATTTAACTCAACATGGGTGTTAATGAACTCTGCAACCGATGTATGGGAAGGTGGTTTGGGCAGCAGCAGCGGGGAGTTGGGTCATAACGTAATGGATCATCATTTCCGTTGCGGTGCAGGTGGTAAAGTAGAAGGCTTCAGCGATAAGTATTTGTTCGGTCGCAGACCAACCGGTATTTACATTCCACGCTTCCGGAATATTTATGATGATAAGCGTGATTACCTGCGTGGCTTCGGTTACCAGGGAGCTGCAAATCGTGGACGTGGTATGGAAGTGGCCGAATTAACCATTGGTGCAGAACTGAAAGATGCATTAAGTATGCCGAGCGATGATTGGGGAATTGGCATTACTGCCTTTGGCGAAATGCTTCCTTATCATGAAAACAAGATCTCACTCGATAAAACAGTGAAAGACAAATGGGGCTTGCCTGTTTTAAAAATGGATGTAGAGATCAAAGAGAATGAGAAGAAGATGCGTATTGATATGATGAACGATGCAAAAGAAATGCTGGAAGCTGCAGGTGTGAAGAATGTAAACACCTACGATTCGGGTTATGCACCGGGCATGGGTATTCATGAAATGGGTACTGCCCGTATGGGTCGTGATCCGAAATCGTCTGTACTTAACGGCAACAACCAAGTGTGGGATGCGCCCAACGTTTTTGTTACAGATGGTGCATGTATGACATCTGCATCTTGTGTAAACCCTTCTTTAACCTACATGGCATTAACAGCACGTGCTGCTGATTTTGCAGTTAAAGAATTGAAGAAAGGCAATCTTTAATTGATCGTTCATGGCAGATAATACATTTGATGCAATTGTAATCGGGTCGGGCATCAGCGGCGGCTGGGCAGCGAAAGAACTTTGCGAAAAAGGTTTGAAGGTGCTGATGCTGGAGCGTGGTGCTGAGCATAAACATATCACCGATTACAAAACGGCAACAAAAATGCCTTGGGAGTTTGAGCATCGTGGCAAAACAACTCAACAACAAAAAGAAGATTACCCGGTTATACACCGGGGCTGGGCAGCCAACGAACGTGTAATGGATGCATGGACGAATGAAAAAGATTCGCCTTATACCGAAGTAAAACCGTTTACCTGGTGGCGTAGTTATCGTATGGGAGGCCGTTCCGTTTTATGGGGCCGCCACAGTTATCGTTGGAGCGAACTGGATTTTGAAGCCAATGCAAAAGATGGCTTTGGTGTTGACTGGCCTATACGTTATAAAGACCTTGCACCGTGGTACGATCATGTTGAACGTTTTGCAGGTATCAGCGGTTCGGTTGAAGGATTGCCTTATTTACCCGATGGACAATTTCTTCCACCCGTTCCGTTGAATATTGTAGAAAAAGATGTAGCAGCAAAGATCAAAGCCTTCTATAAAGGTGAGCGACATATGATCAACAGCCGTGTAGCGAATATAACAGTGCCACACGATCAACGTCCCGGTTGCCAGTTTCGTAACCGCTGCTGGGAAGGTTGTCAGTTTGGTGGTTATTTCAGCACACAGTCTTCTACATTACCTGCTGCCGTAAAAACAAACAACTTAACAGTTCGGCCTTTGTCAATCGTAACAAAAATTCTTTACGATAAAGACAAGAAAAAAGCAACGGGTGTTGAAGTGCTTGATAGCATGGATAACAAAACCTATGAGTTTAAAGCAAAGATTGTTTTCGTTTGTGCATCGGCGTTAAACTCTACCTGGTTGTTATTTAACTCAGCTACAGATATATGGCCCGGCGGTTTAGGCAGCAGCAGCGGCGAGTTAGGACATAATGTAATGGATCATCATTACAACCTTGGTGTAAGCGGCGAAATAGAAGGTTATGAAAATGTAACAGAATTTGGCCGTAGACCTGCCGGATTTTATATCAGCCGTTTTGCAAATACACCCGGCGATAAAAACCGAAGCTTTTTACGTGGGTATGGTTACCAGGGAAGTGCAAGCCGGCAAGGTTGGGGAAGAGTGGTTGCAGAACTGAGCATTGGCAGCGAACTAAAAGAAGCATTGACAGAACCCGGCGGCTGGCGCATTGGTGCAACAGGTTTTGGCGAAATACTTCCTTATCATGAAAACAAAATTTCATTGGATAGTGAAGTAAAAGACAAATGGGGATTGCCTGTTTTAAAAATGGATGCTGAAATGAAGGAGAACGAACTGAATATGCGCAAGGATATTAAAGAAGATCTGCAGGCCATGTTTGAAGCGGCAGGTGTAAAGAATATTTCTACGTATGATTCAGGACATGCCATGGGCCACGGTATTCATGAAATGGGTACTGCACGCATGGGTCGTGATCCGAAAACAAGTGTACTCAACGGCAACAACCAAGTGTGGGATGCACCGAATGTATTTGTTACCGATGGCGCATGCATGACCAGTTCATCCTGCGTTAATCCATCATTAACTTACATGGCATTAACTGCACGTGCTGCCGATTTTGCTGTGAGTGAATTAAAAAAAGGAAATCTATAACTATTATTATCAATCATTTTTTAAACAATTTTTTATATGAACCGTCGTGATCTTCTAAAACAAATTGCACTCCTTACAGGTGGTGCTGTTATTGGTGGCGAATTGTTTTTAGCCGGTTGTAAAACAGGTGCAAAAGCCGATGCAGGTTTTACTGCAGCCAATATTTCCTTGCTCGATGAAGTGGCAGAAACCATTATTCCTGCTACATCAACGCCTGGTGCCAAAGCAGCCAAGGTTGGCGAGTTTATGAAAGTAATGGTAACCGATTGTTACACACAAAAACAACAGGATGCTTTTGTAAACGGTATTGGCGAACTGGATGAAGCCTGCAAAAAAATGCATAGCAAGGCTTTTATGGAATGTACGCCTGAGCAACGCAAAGCTTTTTTAGTAAGCCTTGAAAAAGAAGCGAAGGAGTTTAACCAGAAACGTGATGATGCAGATAAGCCATTGCGTGAAGAGCATAAGAAAAAGAATGAAGCGCTTGCGTGGAAAGATCAGACCGAGTTTGAAGGATCGCCAAGTCATTATTATACCATGATGAAGCAATTAACATTGCTCGGCTTCTTTACATCAAAAACAGGTATGACAGAAACGTTACGTCATGTTTCTGTTCCTACCAAGTACGATGGAGCTTACCCTTACAAAAAAGGCGATAAAGCCTGGGCTGAGTAATTATTCTGTATAAGCAAACTATTTAATATCCTGCAGGAACAACCTGCATAAAACGATTTGAATTAAAATGAGTTACAATCGCAGATCATTTTTAAAAACGTCGGCTGCAGCAACAGCCGGTATTACATTGGCAGGCTTGCCTTTATTTTCCTGTGCTGCTGCACCTGATGCCGCAAAACTTAAGTACGGACTTCAATTATACACTGTACGGAACGATGTAGCTAAAAACCTTGCAGGTACATTGGATTATGTAGCAAAAGCAGGTTATACGCAAATTGAATTGTATGGCTTTGATGGAAAAACATTCTTTGGCAAAACGCCAAAAGAATTCAAAGCAATGTTCAACGATCGTAACCTTGTTTCACCAAGTGGTCATTACAATTTCGGGCCGGTACTCAGCAGCGGCAATCTCGATTTCTGGAAAAAAGTAATTGAAGCCGGAAATGAAATGGGCAATTCCTATGCTACTATTCCATGGTTAGATGCAAACCAACGTGGTGCCGATGCGTTACCAAAACTCGTTGAGTTGGTAAACAAAGCAGCAGAAATTACCAAAGCAGCCGGTATGAAACTGGCTTATCATAACCACGATTTCGAATTTAAAAAACTGGACAATGGTAAATCGTTCCTCCAGGTGTTGCTCGAAGGAACAGATCCCTCAATGGTTGAGTTTGAACTTGATCTTTACTGGAGTTCGTTCATGAACGAAAATGCAGTTGAATGGTTCAACAAATACCCTGGTCGTTTTACGCAGTGGCATGTAAAAGATGCAACGGTGAATGCTAAAGGTCAAAAAGAAAGTACACAGGTAGGTGATGGTACTATCGACTTCAGCAGCATTTTTGCACACAAGAAAACTGCAGGCTTACGCTTTGCTTATGTAGAGCAGGAAGCCTACACCATGCCCGAAGAAGAGTGTATTAAAAAGAGCATTGCATACATGAAGAAGAAAAAGTGGGGCAATAAATAAGCAACATTTTTCTATTTATAGTTTGAAGCCGTTTCAGCAAGACTGAAACGGCTTTTTTTTGACCTTTCGTGAAGATTCGTGTAATTCGTGGTGGCTTTTTTTATTACATTCAAATATGAAACAATTACTCCTGCTTACAGCGCTGCTGTTTTCATTATCCTCTTTTGCACAAACAAACGATGAACAGCAGATACGTTCAATTTTATCTGCACAAACAACATACTGGAACAAAGGCGACCTGGATAATTTTATGAAGGGTTACTGGAACAACGATTCATTGATGTTCATTGGCAAAAGCGGTATTACTTACGGCTATAACAACACACTGGAGAATTATAAAAAAGGTTATCCCAACCGTGATGCAATGGGTACACTTACATTTCCTTTCATTCAGCTAAAGCGTATTTCTGCAGATGCGTATTTTGTAATTGGTCAATGGCATTTAGCAAGACCCAAAGAAGGTGATGTAGGCGGGCATTACACATTGCTGTTTAGAAAAATAAAAGGCCAATGGTTAATTGTAGCCGATCACAGCAGTTGATATAGTTTCAAAATTAAGCTGCTGGCTTTTTTGTTTTACAACTTCCCTTTCCACAAACGATAGTAGTAATAGATCAACCCGGCAAGCGAACCAAGAAAAACGATGTAATAAATAATGTTGCCGATAGAGGGTGTGCCTTCAAAGAAACCCCAGTTAAGATACAGCCCAAAGGTCATGTGCAGCAACATAAACAGCATGCCAACCGAAACAGTTTGTACAATCCGTTTCAGAAAATCCTGTGTTTCCGGTTCCATGCCGCTCATACTGTATAATTTTCAGCGAAAGTTACGAACATAAAAAATGCTGTTGCACAAACTGTACAACAGCATAATGTATAAATTGTTTTCTTAGAGTGTAAAGCGAATAGCGAAACCACCCCAGTTGGCGTTAAAGCCGTTACGGGTACCACTGCCCAATTCAAAACTGGGTTGCCAGTCGAGCGCCAGGTTCAATGGCATATTGGTGAATTTATAATCAATACCAACTACCCCATCAATACCAACAGCTGTAATGCCTTTGTACAAGCCCACATGCGCACCCGGACCAACATACCATTTCAATGCACCTTCGGAGCTGAGGTTGCCATGTATTTCGTACAAACCTGTAATACGTGTACCATAACGATCAAAGAAACCAATAAACTCCAACGCATTATTGTCTTTAATAAATGTTTTAATTGACACACCACCACCTGTCCACAGTTTAGCACCAATGGCTGTTTTATATTCAGGACTGTTTGCTGTTTCGTTTTGTGCCTGTGCAACGTAAAAGGCGGAGCTGAGAAGAATAGCCAGGAAAAGTTTTTTCATACAAGTCATTTAAGTATTAAGACGAATAATTGCCCGTTCTGGTCGCAAAAATAAATACTATTTCAAAAGCAGTTGTTGAAATTCTGTGCTATCGCCATTGAACACATTAAAATCAACCTTACCTGCAATACCATTTACCCTTCCGCTTTCGCTGTGTTGCCAAAAATGCCAGTTGCGTTCAATACGTGGTGCAACAGGTCGTAAATAATGTGCCACCCACAACGGATATTCATCAAAAGCACCATCGAGGTACTTTGTATAAAAATCGGCATTGGTGTAAATGATCGGTTTTATACCGTACGCCAATTCCGCAGCATACAAAAAAGCTTTTACACGTTGTTGTAAAACTGTTTTTGATACACCATAGGTTTGTTCAACATCTAAAACAGGTGGCAGATCGCCGGGTGTAAGTTTTACTTTCTGTATAAAATTTTTTGCCTGGTTGGTACCATCTTTTGTGGCAATAAAAAAATGATACGCTCCTCTTGTTACACCTGCTTCTTTTGCATTACGCCAGTTGCGTTTAAAATGAAAGTCGGTACCAATTAACCCTTCTGTTGCTTTAATAAATGCAAAGCCCACCTGCACACCTTCTACATTCATTGCCTTTACTGCATCCCAGTTAATGGTTTGCTGGTAGCGGCTTACATCAATACCATGCACAACATAATTCGATGGAATTTCAATACCAAACTCACGGTAACGTATTTTACCCGCCTGCCACTCGAGCCACCAGTTACGGCCATAGAGAAATGCTCCTGCCAAAAACACCAGCAGAATAATGATCCAGGGCAGGAAACGCAACGATTTCTTTTTCTTACGGGCCATAAAGAGTTGCAAATCTACTTTCCGCAAAGCGCAAAAAAAGAGTTCGGCCTGTTTTTAATTTTTTATTGACAGATACCGGTGTGCAGATAAAATTTACAGTTCGGTTACTGCTGCTTATTTTGCAGCATGCTATGGCTGCTGTTTACATGCTGTTTGTTGATGCCTTATACAGTATTGCTGTTGTTGTACCGCTATTGGTGGAATAAAACAAAGGACATTGCAGCAACAAATGAGTTTACTGCAACAACACGCTTCAGCATTTTAATTCCTGCACGTAACGAGGAGCAGAATATTACAGATTGCTTGCGATCGATTGAACAACTGAACTATCCTAAAGAATTAATTGAAGTAATTGTTGTGGACGATTTCAGCGATGACGCCACAGTTGCAACTGCCCGTCAATTTCCGTTTGTAAAAGTGATTGAACTGAAAGACCAGCTCAGCGAAAAGATCAACTCCTACAAAAAGAAAGCAATTGAAGCCGGTATTGCAGCTGCAACAGGCGAATACATTGTTACTACCGATGCCGATTGCATTGTTCCTGTAAACTGGTTACGCAATTTTGCATTCATCATTCAACAGCAACCAACCGTTTTTATTGCTGCACCTGTTGACATGAAAGAAGAAAGCTCTGCAATTAAAGTATTTCAGTCGCTTGATTTTTTAAGTCTGCAGGGCATTACTGCCGCTTCGGTTGCTGCAGGTTTTCACAGCATGTGTAATGGTGCCAACCTCTGCTACCGTAAAGATGCCTTTTATGCAGTGGATGGTTTTAAAGGCGTAGATCATATTGCCAGTGGCGATGATATGCTGCTGATGCATAAACTGTACAAACAATACCCGAGCGAAGTGCATTACTGTAAAGCGGCAGACAGCATTGTTCTTACCAACCCTGTTGAAACAGTTGCAGCATTCTTTCGCCAACGAATCCGTTGGGCCAGCAAAGCCGACAAGTATGATGACAAGCGCATTTTTGCTGTGCTGCTGTTGGTATACCTGCTCAATGCATGGTTACTGGTACTTGCAATAAGTTGTTTATTCATCAATAATAATTTGCAATTGCTGTTACTGGCGTTGGGTATTAAAACAGTTGCCGAACTGTTTTTCCTTTTTCCGGTTGCAGGATTTTATCAAAAAACTAAACTGTTGTTATGGTTTCCGCTTGCACAGCCTTTTCATATTGTGTACACTGTTATTGCGGGTTGGCTGGGTAAGTTTGGTAAGTATGAGTGGAAGGGAAGAACAGTGAAGTAAGAAGCTCCTGATGAATCGAATAATTAATTAGCTTCATTTCTTTTTCAGATGGCAGTAACAGAACAATCCTTCACAAAAACATTTTGGAAAAAACTGCGCCGTAACAAAGGCGCTGTGTTTGGATTGATTGTGATTGTACTTGCTATCATCACAGCCTTGTTTGCATACGTACTCGCTCCCGATGCAACGCCCGATGCCAACCGTATTATTGTAGAAATTGCAGCAAAAAAGCCGGGCTATCAGCAACAGTTTTTTCTTTTAGATAAAGAAGCAAATGCGGGCGGCAGTTTGCTGTTTGGTAAAGATGATGCAGTGCAATACATTCCTATTACCGCTTACAGCGCTTTCAAAGACAGTATTGAGGTAGATAAATATGTGGATGATGGCGTTACTGAAAAATTAAAATTCGCATTAAACGGCAGGGATTATCATGAAGCTGTTACCAACAAAACCTTTTGGTTAGGTACCGATAAGTTTGGCCGTGATATTCTCAGTCGCCTTATTGTTGGTGTACGTGTAAGTTTAAGTGTTGGATTGATTGCTGTACTCATTTCACTAACTGTTGGCATTTTTCTCGGTGCAGTGGCAGGCTACTTTCGTGGCTGGATAGACGAAGCCATTCTCTGGTTGATTAATGTAGTGTGGAGCATTCCTACTTTGCTGTTGGTATTTGCCATTACACTTGCATTGGGTAAAGGTTTCTGGCAGGTGTTCATTGCCGTTGGTTTAACCTTATGGGTAAACGTTGCCCGTTTGGTGCGTGGACAAATACTCAGCATTCGTGAACTGAATTATATTGAAGCAACTAAAGCCATGGGTTTTTCGCATGGCCGTACAATTTTTAAACACATTCTTCCAAACATTATGGGTCCGGTAATTGTTATTGCTGCAAGCAACTTTGCCAGTGCCATTGTTATTGAGGCCGGACTTAGCTTTCTTGGGGTAGGTGTGCAGGCACCACAACCAAGCTGGGGATTGATGATCAAAGAAAACTACAACTTCATCATCACCAATAATCCTATGTTGGCCATTGCACCGGGTATTGCTATTATGCTACTGGTGCTTGCTTTTAATTTGTTGGGAAACGGATTGAGAGATGTGCTGGATGTAAGGAATTAATGCAGATCCGTCGCCTCAACAAAGGAGAGGTTGCATGAGCGAAAGGCTGTATTAATTTTAAGAGATGTCTCGTTCCTCGACTTGACGAACAGACTTTCCTTTTTCCCAACATCAACCGTTTGCGGTCTATGAGCAATCCTAAACTTGATTTATCTTTCCTAACGATTGCTGCCTCGTGCAGTTAGTCCATATAAACCAACCCAGCTGCACATGTCTATTTCAAAACCACGGTTAAGCTTTTGGCAAATCATCAACATGAATGTTGGTTTCTTCGGCATTCAGTACAGTTTTGGTTTGCAGCAGAGTGCCGTTAATCCCATCTACGATTTTCTTGGTGCAAAGCCCGACGAAATTCCATGGCTTAATCTTGCAGGGCCACTCACCGGTTTAATTATTCAACCCATTATTGGTGCGTTGAGCGATAAAACGTGGCATCCCCGTTTTGGCCGGCGTACACCTTACTTTTTTATTGGTGCAATGATCTGTAGCATTGCATTGTTCCTTTTTCCCTTCAGCAGTGCATTGTGGATGGCCGCCGGCTTATTATGGATACTTGATGCCGGTAACAACACAGCCATGGAACCTTACCGTGCATTTATAGCCGATAAGTTAGATGCATCGCAACAACCAACCGGTTTCCAGGCACAGAGTTTCTTTACTGGCTTTGGTCAAACATTGGCCAACATATCGTTGTTTATTTTTCCGTTGATCTTTATTGGTAAAACAGGTAAGCTGCCTACATGGGTTTTTGCTTCCTTCTTTTTAGGTGCTGTTTGTTCAATCGGTTCTATCTGGTGGAGTATGCGCACCACACCCGAAATTCCGCCAACAGAAGAAGAGCTGCAAACCCTCAAAGAAAAAAACAAAGGCATGCCACATCCGGTTGTGCAGTTTTTTCTTTCCATCATTACTACCGTTGTTGCGTACATCATTATTGCAATACTGCTCATTCCTTCTTTGTTTGTAAAAGGATTGCTACGTAAGCTTATTCGTTATACCGAAGAACATCCAACACTAAAAATCATTTTTGCACAGAATATTGAAATTGTTGATGCCATCATTAACATGCCGAAAGTAATGTGGCAGTTGGCATTGGTGTATTTGTTTCAATGGTATGCGTTGTTCTGTTACTGGCAAAACTCTTCAAAAAGCATTGCACTGTCTGTTTGGAAAACTTCTCCGGAACAGGACAGTGACCTTTATGAAAAAGCAGTTAGCTGGACCGGTCTTGTAAACGGCTGGTACAATGTAATTACGTTTGCAAGTGCTTTTGTGCTGGTGTACTTCGCCAAAAAATATTCGCCCAAGCTGGTACATTTTGGTTGTTTGGTACTTGCAGGTATCGGCTTATTATTCTTTCCGTTTATTGAAAACAAGTACCTGTTGTTTCCTGCCATTACCGGCTTTGGTATTGGCTGGGCAAGTATGATGGGTATTCCTTACCTCATTGTGGTGAGTAAAATTCCAAAAGAACGTTATGGTGTGTACATGGGTATTATTAATATGATGATCGTTATTCCCATGTTCATCCAAACAACCACGTTCGGTTTTATTCTCAAGAAATTTCTCGGCAATCATTCCGGTAATGCCATTGCGTTTGCCGGTGTGCTTTTATTAATTGCGGCATTACTTACATTATTCATAAAGGCCGGTAAACCTGCAGCGGATACAACTGTATCTTTTGCAGGAGGTCATTAAACCAGTTGTATGAGTTACCTGCGTATAGGATTGCTTTTACTGATCGCTGTTTGGTTGCTTGTTTCCTGCAAAGAAAAAAATACAGCAACAAAACAAACAGCCATGCAAAACAAAACCTGGTGGAAGGAAGCGGTGGTGTACCAGATCTATCCCCGAAGTTTTAAAGACAGTGATGGCGATGGTATCGGCGATATCAAAGGCATCATCTCCAAACTCGATTATATACAGTCGTTGGGTATTGATGCAGTATGGCTCAATCCTATTTACGAATCGCCGAACAAAGACAATGGTTACGACATCAGCGATTACAGAAATGTATCGAAGCAGTTCGGCAGCATGAACGATTTTGATACACTGCTTGCAGGATTTCACCAGCGGGGTATTAAAGTGTTTATGGATCTGGTGGTGAATCATTGCAGCAACGAACATCCCTGGTTTAAAGAAGCAAGCAAAAGCAGAAACAGTCCATACTATAATTATTTTCATTGGTGGCCTGCAGAAAAAGGTGAGCCGCCTTATCGTTTCAGCATTTTCGATGAAAAAGGTTATGGATGGGAATTTAACAAAGCAACCAACTCTTACTACCTGCATTACTTCGGCGATTTTCAACCCGATCTTAATTGGGAAAATCCAAAGCTTCGGCAGGAAGTGTATGACATTATGAAGTTCTGGAGCAAAAAAGGTATTGATGGCTTCCGTATGGATGCATTGGCCTTTATTGCAAAAGATACTACATGGCCTGCGCTTCCTCCTGAGTACAATGGTGTTTGGGTGATGTATTATGCAAGTGGTCCGCACCTGCACGATTACATTCAGGAAATGAACAAAGAAGTATTAACGCCTTACAAACTTGCAACTGTTGCAGAAGCAATGGGCGATGTACCACGGGTGAAAAAGTTTGTAGATGAAGACCGCAACGAGTTAAACATGGCGTACAATTTTGAAGCAATTGATTTTGGTTACTTACCTAATGAATATAAAATGCCTGACCCCCAAGGATGGGATCTTGTAAAATGGAAACAGATCTATAAACGTTGGGACAGTGCGTTTACTGAAAAAGGATGGGGTACGGTTTATCTCGCCAACCACGATCAGCCACGAATGGTTACACGTTGGGGAAATGATGCACCGGAGTTTCGTGAGCTGTCGTCAAAAATGCTTAGCACATTTATTCTTACCATGCGTGGTACTGCATTTTATTATTTCGGCGATGAAATAGGTATGAACAATATCAAGTTCGACAAAGTAGAAGATTATAACGATGTGGAACTGCATACCAACTACGCACAGGTAAAAGCAAAAGGTGGCGATCTGAAACGTTTTCTCGAGGGCATGAAAATTTCCTCCCGTGATAACGGCCGTACACCTATGCAATGGGATAGTACAAGCGGTGCAGGTTTTACATTGGGTAATCCCTGGCTAAAGATCAACCCGAATTATACAACTGTAAATGTTGCTGCTGCAGAAGCAAATCAAAACAGTGCATTACATTATTTCCGTAAGCTCACCACACTACGCAAAGCAAACGAAGCATTGCAGTACGGTGCATTTACTTTGGTTGATGCAGATAACCCCGATGTATTTGCTTACACCCGCACACTCAACAACAAAACTTTTTTAATACTGCTCAACTTTAAAAACAAAACAGCAACGTTAAAAACAGGTATGGATTTGAGCAAAGGAAAAACCTTACTCAACAACTACGGATCAACAAATGCATCAGAAACATTACAACCGTACGAAGCATCGGTAATTGAATTTTAACCTGTCCTAACTATTTTGATTATGAATAAAATTCTTTGCATTGGTGAAGCGCTCATCGATATGATTTGTACCGACAAAGGAAAGTCGTTATCGGACGGTGAACATTTTTTAAAAAAGCCGGGTGGGGCACCAACCAATGTTGCAGCAGCCATTGCTGCCTTAGGTGGCGATGTGGACCTGAGTGCCAAAGTGGGCAGCGATCCGTTTGGCGATCATCTTATACAGGTGATGCAGGATTTTCGTGTAAACACCAATCATGTTATACAGGATAAAAAACATTTTACCACGTTTGCCTTTGTATCGTTAATGGAAAACGGCGAACGTGATTTCTACTTTAACCGTGGTGCCGATGGTGAGTTGAACAAACAGGATGTAGATCGTATTGATCTTACTAATTACTCCATTATTCACTTTGGATCTGCAACAGGCTTTTTACCCGGACCATTAAAAGAAGCGTATGCAGGCTTGTTGAGCCGTGCATTGAAACAGCAGAATTTTGTAAGCTTCGATCCAAACTATCGTCATCTTTTATTTAAAGACAACCAGGATTCATTTATCCTGCAATCCTGGTACTTTATGCAGCACTGTCATTTCTTTAAAGTGAGCGATGAAGAAGCACTGATGCTATCGAAGAAAAATACAGTTGATGAAGCTGCTGCATATTTTCTTGAACAAACCAATGCTGTTTTTGCCATTACGTTGGGTAAAGATGGTACACTGCTGGGAATGAATGGTGCAACCTGTGTTATTGACAGTATTGCCATTACACCTGTTGACACCACAGGTGCAGGCGATGCATTTACCGGAGCAGTATTGTTTCAATTACGCAATTACAGTTTACACGAAATAAAACAGTTGCCTGCTGAAGAATGGATAAAGATCATCATCAACGCCAACAAAGCAGGAGCCCGTACCTGCGAATACCTCGGCGCTATGGAAGCCTTTAAACATTTAAGCAGCGACATTTTCAATTAAGTTTTATGTACACATTCGGCGTTCACGAACATATTAATGCATTACTGAAGGAACAAAAAATTGATGTTGGTGGTGAAGACAACTTGTTTTACACCCGCATGCTGGCAAATACTGCCCCCATTCTTGAATTGTATCTGCAGTTATACGAACATCATCCATCAGCCGAGTTGTTGTTTGATGATGTGGTGAAAACAATAATCGTTGCTTATCAAAAAAGAACGGCTGTTCTAAAACAACGGGATATTCAAAAGCTGGAAAAAGAATACTGGTTTCTCAGCAATGAAATAAACGGGATGAGTTTGTATGTTGATCGTTTTGCAGGAAGCTTAAAAAACATGCAAACCAAGCTGGATTATTTCGAAGAGCTTGGTATAAACTTTTTACACCTGATGCCGATTTTTGAAAGTCCGGCTAATGAAAGTGACGGCGGTTATGCAGTTTCCAATTTTCGTAAAGTAGATGACCGTTTTGGATCGCTGGAAGATCTGTTGCAGTTACAGGAAGAAATGCGCAAACGTAACATGTACCTCATGCTCGATATTGTGTTGAATCATACTTCGCACAAACACGAATGGGCCATAAAGGCGAAAGCAGGTGAAAAAAAATACCAGGATTATTTTTATTTCTACAACGACCGCAGTGTACCCGATCAATACGATCGTACCATGCCCGAAATTTTTCCTGAAAGTTCGCCGGGCAACTTTACCTATGTGCCTGAATGTAACAAATGGGTAATGACGGTGTTTCATAATTACCAATGGGATTTGAATTATACCAATCCCAATGTGTTTATTGAAATGCTGGATACCATTTTCTTCTTTGCCAACTTAGGTGTAGATATTCTGCGCATCGATGCGCCTGCATTTATCTGGAAACAACTTGGCACTACCTGTCAGAATTTACCACAAGCTCATACGTTGTTGCGTTTAATCAAACAATGTGTGCAGGTTGCAGCACCGGGCATGGCGTTGCTGGGCGAAGCCATCGTTGCACCGAAAGAAATTATGAAGTATTTCGGCAATGATCATTACACAGCACGTGAATGTGATTTTGCATACAACGCAACACACATGGCTTTGCAATGGGATATGCTTGCAACAGGCGACACCAAAGTAATGTTGGCTGCTCAACACGAAATTCTAAAAAAGCCTTATGGCACATCATGGATCACTTACACACGTTGCCACGATGATATTGGTTTGGGTTATGACGATGCAATGATTGAGCAGGCGGGCTTTGAAGCTTATGCGCATCGCAGGTATCTGAAAGATTATTATTCGGGAACACATCCGGCTTCACCTGCTGTGGGTGCATTGTTTTCCAGCAATCCTAAAACAGGCGATGCACGCATCAGCGGTTCATTGGCATCGTTATGCGGATTGGAAAAAGCAATTAACAACAACAGCTCAAAAGATATTGACGAGTCGATCCAGAAAATATTGCTGATGCAGGCACATAGTTTTTTCCTCGGTGGTGTGCCCATGCTATTTTATGGCGATGAGATCGGGTATACAAATGATTATTCTTATTTAAACGACAAAGGAAAAAGTTATGATAACCGTTGGATGCATCGTCCTGTGATCGACTGGCAAAAGAACGAACGCAGAAAACAGGAAGGAACTGTTGAACAACGCATTTTCAATTCAACAAAAAAATTATTAGCAATCCGTAAGCAACTTGATTTTGTAAGCGATCAAAGTAATCTTACCTGGATAACGCCACACAATGTGCATGTAGCTGCATACATACGTGAAAGCAACAGCAAGCGATTATTTGCTGTATTTAATTTTGCAGGCAGCGTTTCCTTCCTAACCTGGTTTGCATTTAAAGAAAAAGGCAATGCGCCATCATCTTTGTTCGATCACTGGAGTGGAGAAACCTATGCAGTTGGCAACGATCATGAATTTTTTGTGTTACCGCCATATGGGTTTGCTCTGCTGGAGGGATAAGCAAGAAACCTTCTGTTTTACTACTTATTAAAAGTATCTCTCTCTTGTGGGGTGAGATGATAGTACTCCGAGTATTCGGCACATTGTAATTTTATAAACAGCCTTAAATCGTCATGTCGAGGAACGAGACATCTCTGAAAATTAAAGTTGCTTACCTACTTTTAAACTAACTGAAACTTTAGAGATCTCTCCTGCGTCGAGATGACGACACTCCTATTTTTTAAGTACTCAAACTAATTTTCAGAGCCGTCAGGTCAGCTCGTGCTGAGCATTTTTTTAAACGACGAGAGAAGAATATTCCCAACAATCTCCCCCTTTACTTCAACAGCAATTTCATTGTTGTATTTGTGCAATTGCAAACGACCTTTAAAAATACTGGCCGTATCTGCAATTAAAAAAGTTTCCATTGCTTTCTTCCGTTCAATACGACAAACATATTCTTTGCTGTTTTCATACACAACAAAACGAAGTTTGCCGTTGTAGGGTTCAACAGAAAAACTGAGTGTATTGTTCAAACGAATATTATTCATACTTCTTCATCAAAGCTAGTAAAACGCCGTTGGTCCACCCAAAACCATCCTGACCTGCATATTCACCACCACCTGCTTCCAGTTGCGTGTTCACCACATTGTATTTTTCCATTAGCTTCCCTGTTCTTGCAAACACATCTTTATTCAGCTTTATCCAGCGCTTTGCAACATCGGCAGCAAGCAACTGATGCCCGTAATTCTCCAAGCCCACAATACTCATCCATTGCAACGGAGCCCAGCCATTCGGCGCATCCCATTGCTGCCCTGTTTCGTAGAGCGTAGTAAGCAAGCCGCCATCTTTTAAAAACAATTGCTGCAATGCTGCTGCAACCGCATCGGCTTGTTGTTGCGTTGCAATGCCAACGAACAAAAGAGTTGCTGTTGCAAGTGATTGTACACTTGTGCAACTGTTGGTAACTGTATCGTAATCGGTAAACAATTGCAGACTTTCATTCCAGCAATATTTAAGAATGGCTTTTTTTCTTTTTTCTGCTGCAATTGCAAACAACCCGGCATTTGTTTCATCATTCGACATGCTGTTTACTTTTGCAAGTAACTGCTCCAGGTTAAACAGCAGGCAATTCAAATCAACCGGAATTATTTCTGTTGTATGAATTGTTGAAAAATCATTGATGTTGCTGAACCAACGGCAACTGTAATCCCAGCCCGACTCTGCACCTGCACGCAAATGCGCATACAATGTATCTGCAGGTTGTGTTGCCGCATGTGTTAACTCCACATCTTCCCGGTACGATTCAGGTCTTGCAGTTGTGTATGCATCGCAATAACGGTTCAATACTTCGCCATCCTTCATCAGCACAACATGTTTTTCAAAACGATGCGTAGTTGATAACAGTTCGTTTCCTTTCATCCAGAAAGCATATTCTTTCTCCAACGCATCTTTGTACTGCACTAAAATTGCTTCGCCTTTCACTTCCGCCAACAACTGCAGCATGAATGAATAGAACGGTGGTTGTGAACGACCAAGATAATACGTTCTGTTTCCGTTCGGAATAAAACCGATGGTTCGGATAAGATGTGTAAAGTTGTTGACCATGTTCTCCAGCAAATCAATACGTCCCGATTCTCTTAAACCCAGCATGGTAAAATAACTGTCCCAATAATATACTTCACGAAAGCGACCACCGGGCACCACGTATGCATTAGGCAACGGAAGCAATGATCCCTTTTGGGCAAGATCAGGCTGTCTTGTCAATTCATACCACAATGCATCAATATGTGCAACTATCTCTGTTTGTGTTTCGTGCTCTCCAGTTACATTTTGTTTTGGCAGTACAAAATATTTTTCAACAAACTGTTGCAGGCTAAAATTTGTTTTTTGTTTTTCAGCTGCGTATTGCTGTAAAATAAAAGTGGGCGGTGCAGCGGGCACACAATCCACAAATGTTTTTCCATCTTCAAAAATGCGGCTCATCTGCACATCTTCGAACAATGGATGCATTTCAAAAAGTTCGATCGTTTTCACGTTAATGTCCTCCTGCAGTTTTAATATCTACTAATGCGCCGCCTTTCGGCTGCAGGCGTTTAAACACGATCAGCAATACAATAAGAATTGCAATAGGTATAAGTGATAAATAAAATGCTGTTTCACCGCCATAAGCCTGCGATAAGTTGCCGGTAATGATGGAACCTGTTGAACCTCCCAATGCAGAAAACACAACGATCAATCCACTCATAGCACCGTGCCGATGTGAAGGAAGGTTGCTTAGAATAACAGAGTTGATAGCAGGGTAGATGGGCGCAAGAAATAAACCGATCAACGGAAATGCAAATGCAACAACAGGAACATCAGCAAGTGTTTCTTTTACACCGGGTGCAATATTAGCTGCCATGGGCATTGTAATGAGAACCACAACACCAGCACATAACAAGCAACCAAGTAATACATAAATCCAGTCAACTTTTCTGAGAATGATCCCTGCAAGCAAGCGGCCTAATCCAATAAATGCAGAGAGAATACTTGCAAGCTGTATGCTTAAGCTGGTAGAAATATTCAGCACATCTTTATTGAATGTAGGCAACCAACTCATAATACTCTGTTCAATGAGTACATAAAAGAATGCACTGAAAATAAATACAAGTACCAATGGCAGAACAACCAGTTGCAGCATCTCTGTAAAATCATTCGTTGCCGATTTATTTTTCTCTGCTTCTTTAATCGACGACTCATCGAGTTTGGTAGTAAGCAGCAAAACAAATGCTGCAGCAGCTAACCCGCCGAGTATGTAATAGGTGTTGAACCATGTTACAGATTTCGGATCGCTGTTATCAACCATTGAAGCAAACAGGAAATAACCCGACAGCACACCAACCATAAAAAACGATTCAAGGAAATTCATAAAACTGAGATGTTCGCTTTTCGATTTTGTTACCAATCCTATTGTTGCGAACACACTCACTTTTATTAATGCAAAGCCAATACCTGCAGCAGCAAACAACATCTTCGTCATATAAAATGTTGGAAGCGATGGAATGCTTAAACACATTACGGCAACCAGTGCCAGTGCAATAAGCATGGTGCGTTTATAGCCGATCTTGTTTACATACGATGCAATAAGGAATGAAGTAAAAGCAATGCTCATGTCTTTAAAAGCTTCAAGCACGCTTGCAGAGCTTTTACTTACATCAAAATTATTCTGCACCTGCAGTATAACAGTACCAACACTGTTAAGCAGAATAGCGAACACGAAATAATTAAGGAAAAGCGAAAGCTTAATGCGGAAGGTTGACATGGCAAGTAGTATTGAATTTAAATATACCCGATACTATGCACTTACCAAAGCAATTACACTACAAAGAACCGCCTTTTACCAACATTGATTCTATGCAAACGTTTTCGGCAACAGGTTCGCCTTTTAAACGACCAAGCATTTGCGAAAAAGCCTGTTTGCCTAACTTATAACCACTGGTTTCAACATATGTAACAACAGGATTAAACAACGTTGGAATAAAGCCATTACTGATGCCGATAACAGCAACATCATCGGGTACTTTTAAATTAAGTTGATGTATTGCACGCATTACTCCAATTAAGATTAAATCGCCCATGCAGAAAATAACATCCGGAGGATTGGATGATCTGAATGCATTCAGTACAATTTTTTCTGATGGATCGGCCTGTTCGGGATAATCAACCGATACAATTGTATCCGGCGAATTTGCTTTCATTGTTTCAACAAATGTTTTGCAACGCACTTTTGTGATACTTAAATGCGGATGACCAAACAAAGCCAATACATTTTTCTTTTTCTTTTCAATGATGGCTTCTGCTGCAATGCGTGCTGCATCAGCATCGCTTAAACAAACTGTGTACACTTCTTTTTCTTCGGGCACACGATCAAAGAAAACAACAGGCACATCCATATCTTCCATTTTTCTGAAATGAGCAATGTCTTCTGTTTCGATCGATACAGTTGCAAACAAACCCATCACCATATGTTTGCGAAAAATAGAAACGTTTGCAACTTCGGTTGCAGCACTGTCGCCCGATTGCATGATCAATACTGTATAGCCGAATTTTCTTGCTTCATCTTCAACAGCTGCAATAAACGAATCGTAAAAAAAATTAGTGATCGATGGAACAAGTATACCCAGCACATTACTTTGTTTGGTGCGAAGCAATACTGCATAGCTGTTGGGTTCGTATTCCATTGCAGCTGCAAGTTCTTTTACCTTAAGTTTTGTAGATGCAGAAATATCCGGATGATCCTTTAATGCCCGGGATACAGTTGAAATGCTGATACCAAGGGCTTCGGACAATTTTTTTAGTGTGCTTTGTTGCATGCGTATATCATTAATCAATAGTAGCCTAAAGATAGCTTTTCCTGCAGCATTACAAAAAGAAGGTATTAAAACAAAACTCCCCTGTAAAACAGGGGAGGAGAATTTATACTACTGATAAAAGATGAATAATGTTAATTTGCTCCATCGGCATTGGCTCGTGTAATGGCATAGCCGCCAATAACGTTACCGCATTTCAATCCTTCTTCACAATCGCTGCGGTAATGAATAGCACCATACAAACGAGAAAGTGATGCTTCTCTTGCCATTGCTTCATATGCTGTTTTACGATCAGGATTAATGCGACCAAGAATTGTTGCTGCTGCTCCGCTGAATGTGGAGTGACCACTTGTATAACTTGGAAAGTTGGGCAAACCTGTCCATGTTTTTATTTCAGAATTTACCTGCGATGGCCGTGGATTAAAGTAAAAGAACTTTGCATCCCAACAGGCAACAGCTGCATCCATCATACTCATGTTTAATAAAGCCATGTTGCGTGCCCAACGTACTTCACTAAAACGTTTTGCAATAAAATCATCTGCAGCAATTGCGTTCCAGTGACCGGGAGGTGTATGTGTTGCCAAACCATCGGCCCAGTAATGCACAATAGCCAACTGTTCACGTGTTGCGTTTTTACTATAGTGCAGCACTTCTGCCACTTCCTGTTTAAACTTTTCTGATTTGGTTGATGGTGGCGGACCCGGACGAATACTTGTAACCATCGTTAACGAATCGAACAACCATGTACGCACACGACCGAACAACGGTAACATGGGAGGACGCTTAGGCGACTCCTGGCTGATCCATGGTGTTTCGCCTGTTGCAGCAGTTTGCGTTTCCATTTGCTGCCACAATGTTGCATTGCCAACTGCAGCACCGGCTCTGTCGCCTCTTGCACGTGTAACAAATTTTTGTGCAACCAATCTGCCTAATGCTTCACCTGCTTCAATATCACTGCGTACATTCATGCCGGCCATAATTCTCGTATTCTTATGTTCTGTTGCCAGTTGTTGAATAGCTGCCTGTTCGCTGGGAAAAAATAATTTCAACATCTCCACCATCACGCCGACAACTACCGCATCTTCACTTGGGTAAGATGGTAAATCTGATTGTGGTAATAAAGTAGTGATCGTATTATTGATCTTGTAAGGCGCTAAGCGATTGTATAATTTTTTATAATGCCATGCAGCCACCAATGCATCGTATTGCGCAGCGCTTACATAAGCATAAGCACGTGATGCGTACGGCGGATTAGCAAACGGAAACTGCGGATTGTTAAACGGATTGTTTGCATCGGGCACAGGATAAGTACCATCAGGATTTTGATAAGGCGGCAGATTATATTTTGCCACCAAGCCACGCATGATTTCGTTCCAGCGAAATACTGCACCGGCACTCCAATAATTCATGCGTTCTTTTTGTGTACCCGTCATATCTTTTTGATAACCCTTGATCTCATTCAATTCTGCAGTATAACCGGGACCACTTGCTGCACCAGGTGCTGCAACTGCAAACTCATCGGGGGCAGTAAGTAATATGGGCTTCCATGTGCCGGCATTTGCATCAATGTTCGACGGATTTAATGCCGGTGCATTTTTTGTTCGTTCCGTAATTTCTTTACTGCAAGATGCAACTGCAACAGACAGTAACAGTACAGCAGTAATTTGTTTTATGTTGATATACATTGTTTCGTATTTACTTGTATTAAATCAGTTTGCTCAGCATTAAGCTTTCTTTTCTTTCTTGTTTAAGTTGAAGACATAGAACACTGCTCCATTAGCAGAAAAACTTTGTCCCATGTTTCTCCCGGCAACAACCTGGCTTGCGCCACCTGTTAACGAAAGCTGCGGCATTTTTTTGAACACATACTTTACATTAAACCCAAGCGATGTGGCGTTCATACGGTTGCTGATAAACGGCATGTTGTTTTGTGTAATGTCGAAACCTCCTTTTGTTGTCCAGTTATTTAATACAGCTTCTGCAATTAACCATTGTGTGCGGTAGCCTGCACGAATGTTATAACTGGTTGCATTGGGCATATCCACTTCGTTTGAAAGAATAAACCGATCAGTATAATACGAATCACGATCGAGTGTAACCTTGCTGCGCCACACATAGGTAGCCGATGCTGTTGCAAACCATTTATTATCGTACTGATAGTCCAGCATCAATCTTGCCATTGCAGTTTTACTTTGCATGCCGATGGATAAAGGCAATAGGTCGGCTGTGTAATTACTTATGGGTAACGAACCGCCCAACAAACCAATTAAAGCAACACGGCTATCGCCGATCTTTTGATTGATTGCACGATACTTCAGCATCAGACTCAGATCCTGCATGCCTCTTTGTCCACGCAATGTTCCTACACTTGCTTTAGTAACCACGTACGGAACATTAAATAATGCATTGAGTTTTTTGGTAACACCGTAGTTACCCATTACTGCAAACATTTGTGTAGAAACTGTGCCGAGATTAAGATTCTCTCTCTTCTTTGTTCCTTCCCAATAATTTTTCCAGCTGCTGTATGCATAACCGGGGCCAACGCAAAATGCGTTCTTCTCCATCATAATGGCATCAATATCTGTTTGGGCAGATGCCTGTATTACCGCAGTACAGAACAGTATAAGTCCTAAAAATTTTTTTGTCAATTCCATTTGATGATTGTTTTACAACTTCTTTGCTTCTACTAAGAATTAAAAACGAACGGTGCAACCGATATTGATGGAATAATCGGCAAAGGCAGCATCGCCCTGTGCAAATACACCGGTGATTTTTGTACGTTGTTTATCGGCATAGCTCTGTGTGCGGTTTTTGCTGAACCAGTAAGGAACAGTTGCAAACAGGTTTACTTTTTTCATTTGATAAGCAACACCTGGCTCAGCACCAAAAATGCGGCCCGGTCTGCGGAAACCACTGCTTCCTCCCATAATATCTTCAGATGGTACTGCTTCTAAACGCACACCTGCTGATGCAGAGAATGCACCCAGCATTAAATTCAATCCACCACGAATCATGTATTGATCGGGTACACTCATAACACTGCTGCCATATAAAATATTGGTATTGCTTGTTGTTCCTCCACGTGCTGTTGATACACCATTGTGTTCACGTGGGTTGCTGAGATAATAAAAATTACCATAAGCACTCAGTTCTTTTGTGAATACATAATAACCATTCAACTCTAATGAAATACCTGTACCACCATCGCCTAACTGAATGGACTGATCAACGGGGCCAAGCACTTTTGTTGAATCATTTTTCCAGAAGAAATCGTTGTAACGATAGTCGCCTGTTGGCAATTTCAATCCCAAGCCCACTTGTATATTTCCTTTTTTGCTTTTTATTGGATCAAGCATCCAGCGATAAGCAGTAATACGAACATCTCCAATGCCGAATGATGTTGTTTCTTTTCTTGCATTAGGACTTGTACTGCTGTTTCCATAATGTTCATACATCGATGAACGGCGGTTGGAGATAATGGGCACATTTACTGCAATAGACATGCGTTTGTTGAGCTTGCGTGCCAATGTAAAATCGACGGCATGTTGCCAGTTACGTACATCTGTTCCTTCAGCAACACGATGTTTTTGTTCTTCAGTTCCTACAAAATGACGGAATGAATGAAAATAACGGTAGCCGGTTGTCAATTGCCAGTTGTGGTTATCTGCTGCGTCTTCTCCTGCATGGCTACGTGTACACATAGCACCATTGCTGCGTACGGCAACACAACCTTGTGCAACTAATCTGTTTGTTACAGAAATGAAAACTGAAAAAAATAAAGCAATTGCTATCAATAGTTTTTTGTTCATAATTGTAGTATTTGGTTGTTGATTGTTTGCAGGTGTCAGTTAGCTCTCAACTTAATGCGTTGAACGATCAATTCGCCAATTTGCCTGCCTGCTTTTAAGCCTTCATCGTTATCAAAACGATAATGAATACCTCCGTACAGTCTCGACATAGCAGCTTCCGCTGCTGCTGCACGAAACGATTTTACTTCACGGTTGGCGATACCAAACTCCAGCAGCGATGTATCTGTAAATGATAACTGATCGCCAAACCACGATGTCATGGTTTCGGCAGCTGCGGCAGAGTTGGTTGCATGGCCGCTTACATAAGAAGGAAAAGGCGGTGTTTGGATATATGGCCGCCATTCCTGGCTTACATATTTGTTAATTGCTGTTTCAGGACGTACATAATTGCTCTTGTATTTTTCTTCCCATCCACGAATGAAGGCATCGAAAAATGCAATAGAAGTAAGCGCATACGCACCAACAGTTGAATTAAAGTCGGCCTTTGCTGCTTTTGCTGCAATGCCAACAATGTTTAACCAATGGCCCGGAGGCGAAAACTTTTTGGTGGCAAACATTACATGTCCGCTCACATTCATTTTAAACGGATTATCGTCCCAGAAATCAGCAATATGTTTTTGTTCTTCTGTTAAACTATCACCCACGTTTTTAACTTCCATCATGTATTTGTAATACACACTGTTATTGTTTGCAACATCAAATACAGGCGGACGTGGAATTTCAAACTGTGAAGAACTGTCTAATACCATTGGTCGAATTTTACTCCAATGCGGTTCAACCGCAGTGGCGTACATAGGTGGTGTAGGTACCCAACGGCCGTTTTCCTCACGAACAGTGAATTTTTCAGCACCTCGTGTTTTTGCATAATTATCCCCTTTGCTCCAACGTAATACAGCTGCAGCAATGCTATCCGAAAAAGCAATCGTATTCTCTAACATGTCCGACGGCATCCCGGCCGAGTCGGCATTATGTTTTAACTCATTGTAATACTCCATCATGCTTCCCTCTGGAAAGGTAACAGCATTACCAACTTTTGTTAACGCAAATAAAGCAGCCAGTGAAAAATCAATTGGTGCTTTTGTTGTATCGGGCTTAGGCATTGCAGGCATATGTTTTATTTGTCCGCTCATGCTTCTGTAATTTTTATCGCCTGCAGCTATACATTCATAAGCTGCAATGTTTGCATACACATAATTACGTGCAGCGATCATTGGCGGAAAATTATTTTCCAATACGACATTGTTTAACTTCTTAACCGTTTTACTATATAATAAAGGGTCGTTGGTATACGCTTTATAATCTCCTTTCTGTTTACACGCAATCAGGAATACAGCAATTACTGCTGTCAATACAATTTGTTTCATCTGAATAATCTGTATTACTCTATCTTTTGAGATAGTACTCGTCTTACTTTTTAGAATATGTTCATTATCTGCAGCTGCAGTAGTAACAGTACTCCCGTCTCACCCGGGTCTACTGTTGAAAGAGGTATGCTTTTGCATTTACAAATCTGTAAGCTTGTACGTTTTAATGTAACGTTCTGCCACCCTCATAGCAGAGGCGAAACAACGACACAATTGCAGATGAGTAAATTTCAGAAAAGCAATCAAGCGAAAATTTCAGGAGGTTGTTCTGCTTTAAGGAGATGTGCAGAAAGTGTTTTGCTTGAAAAGGTTTGGTTAAATGGCGCTTGTAATTCGTTTAACGCATCGAGCGACCAGTTGGCTAACTGCTCGCAATATTCAAATGAAAATGCTTTGTAAGATGGTGCAGGTTGTTTACCCGATTTTTCAGGCGATTGTGTTTGCAGATCGTTCACCAGTTTAAAGAAATTTTCACGTGCATTCAGTAAACGGGCTTTGCCTTCGTCGGGAATACATTTGTAAATCATTTCACCACCTTCCAGTTTGCGCTCTACGTATTTGTAGTGCATACCGTTGATGGTGATCTCACCGCTGACACGTTCAAATTCTTTCCAATCGGTTTGATAAGGTAAGCTTACCGGTGCACGCACTTCAATCAATGCACTTGCATCATAGTCGTTGTTATCAATTTTTTGTTCAAAACGGGAATCTGCTTTTTGCTGTACGTAATCCATGACAAACCGGTAACCGAACCAGTTAAATAGTAGTATGGAGAGAAAAAATATGGAAGCAAAAATTCTCAACAGCAATTCGTTAGTCCTCTAAAGATAGAGTAATTCATTGATGTTAAGCACATTTAACGAAGGAACTATTTGTAAAATATTTTCGTACGCACCGAAATCGTTTGCAGAAAAATGACCCGTGATGGCAATGGCTTTCATACCTGCTTCCAGTGCTGCTTCAATACCCTTTGGAGCATCTTCAAACACGATGCAATGTTCGGGTGGGGTGTTCAATTCTTCAGCCAGTTTAAGCCATGTTTCGGGGTGAGGCTTGCTGAGCTGTACATCATCAGCGCCAACTATTGCACTGAGGTAACGACGCAGATCAAGTTTATCCAATGCAAAATCAATATTGGCCTGGTTGCTGGCTGTACCAATGCCCATGGGAATGTTTTTCGCAAGCGCTTCATCTAAAAATTCTCTTGCTCCTTCCAGTACGGTTATTTCATTTCCGTATAATGCACGATAGCGTTCTTCTTTTGCAGCCACTATCTCTCTTGCTTCTTCTTCTGTAAAATTGCTACCTGGTACAATTCTTCTCATCAATTCTGCACCATTGCCATATAGTTGATTCATCAATGATTCTCCTTCAAGCGGGCTGCCCATTTCCTTTACCACTATTTGCCAGGTTTTGAAATGTGCAGGCATGGTATCAATTAATGTTCCATCAAGATCGAAGAGAAAAGCTTTAGTCATGCTGCAAAAATAAAGCTGTTGCTATGTTTCCAGCTGGTTTTTGTAAATGAGATCTCTCCTTCGTCGAGATGACGACACTCCGAGTAGTTCAACAGGTCAAAAAATAATAAACATCTTTAACCCGTCATGTCGAGGAACGAGACATCTCAATAAATTAAGGAGTTGCCAATATGTATAATCGTTTGAGTTGAATAGAATATAGATTAACAAAATCCTACTTCCTATTCACAAACGTTTTCTTCTGCACACCAACACCTGTAATCGTTACACTCTTCCAGTTAGCAGGTAATACTGTTTTGATTTGTGTGATACCCGTTGGCGTAATTTCCAAGCCACCAAAACCCATCAACACACTTTGTAAAATACCACCTGCACCTGTAGCAAAGTAAGGATTGGTTCCTCCCTTCGTTTCTGCAATTACACGAAACGGTGGATTGAGATTTGGAATGAATGCATCTTTAAACCAATGATAGGCTTTTGTTGCATCACCAAGTCTTGCATACAAAGTGGTGAACACCGCCTGCGTCATTGCTGGTGTTCCTTCGTTTGGCACACGTTGTTCATAGTATTCCAAATCTTTACGGATCGTTGCAACATCTTTTACTTCTTTCAACGGATATGCAAGCAGATTCACATCGGCCTGTTTAATGCCTTCACCATTGTAGCTTGCATGTTCTTTTGTAACAGCATCCGGAAATTTCAGCACAGGAATATTGTTTGCCACATTCATCCAATCTGCATTTGGAGCAATGCCCAACAACTTTGCTGCTTCTGTTGCAAATTGTAAGTTGGTTTTTGCTGCCGCATTTGTAAATGCGTTGTTATCTACATTCTCCGCCCACTCATCTGCCGCCACTACATTCTTAATATCATACTTGCCCGCACCATTTCGTTCAACACGACTTGCCCAGAAATCGGCCGTTGCACTGAGAATAGGATAACCTTTTTCTTTCAACCACACTTTATCCTGTGTTACACAATAATAATTCCATGCAGCTATTGCCACACATGCAGTAATATGATGTTCGAACGGACCACTCAATGCCCACACCGGTGTTTCTTCAACTCCTGTTTCCGCACTTTCCCATGGAAACATCGCTCCTTTAAATCCTTTGCTGAATGCATTTCGTTTTGCTGCCTCCAATCGTTGATAACGATACTCAACCATGCTTTTTGCGAGTTCAGGTTTTAATACAAGCAATGCCGGATACATCCATAATTCTGTATCCCAAAACACATGGCCGTTATAACCCAATCCGCTTAATCCCATTGGTGATGGTGATAACGCAGTTCCTTCTCTTGTAAACGAATACAAATGATAAAGCATGCTGTTTATATCCTGCTGATCCTGTCCCGCTGTGGCGGGATCACCTTCAATAATAATTCGACTACTCCACAATTCATCCCATGCTTTGTTATGAAACTGTAGCAGGCGTTCTCTTCCTTCGAGCTTTGCATAAATGGTTAAACGTTCTGCTTCGTTCAACGGATCATCATGATGTGCTGATGTAATAGATGAACCTGCAATAGAATAACGATACGTTTCACCTGCTTTCAGTTGTTTGCTGAACTTGAGCAAATGCATATTGTTGTCCCACATTTCATGGATCACTCTTGGTTCGCTGCCATGATGTTCAGAAAATAAAAATGTATTGCTGGCACACATCAACAATTTACCTGTAGGACTTTTGGCTGATGATGTAAGCAGGCTCATGGTTACATGAGGACGATCAATTTCGTTGTAATAATTCTGTACATCTTTCAACGCATCTGGCGCTTCCATTACACTTGCGCCTGTAATATTGATGTTTGCCTTTGCAGTAATGCTGATGTCCATCAACACTGTAAACGGCAAATGACGCAATGAATAATACGTATAAGTTACAGTTGCTTTATCTGCATAATCAAATGTTGTTGTAAAGCTGGCGTGCTGCATATCCAGTTCCTGTTTCATATTAGCAGCCGACTTTGCATCGATGCGTTTGCCATCAATTTCCAAATAGCTGTTGAGCAAATTAAAGCTGCGTAAAAAATTACTAACCCTTCCCCGACCATACAAATCATACGCACCGGCAAGCACTACATCTTTTACTTTAAACGGTTCGGGTGATGATACAACACCGATCATTCCGTTTGCAACTGTAATGCCGTAATAATTGGATGGATCAATTTTATCGGTTGAAATTCTCCAGGGATCGATCGTTTGTGCAGAAATTGAACAGGTAGTAAAGAGCAGTATAAACAGCAGCAATTGTTTCATGGCAATCGTTTTTATCATTCGTACAGGAAAGATAAACAGTAAAGCACAAAGAAAACAGGCTTGAATTTACGATTAGAATCTGCAAACGTTTGCTATGGATTACTTGTTTCAATGTAAAAAGAAAGCGCCTTTTCTGCACTCGATTTCACCTAAATTGCAGATGCTTCAAACGTTTTGTCTGATGAAAAGATTACTGTTGTTTGCTTTTACTTTAGTTCTTGTTGCTGCTGTTGTATTCTATTTCCGTATTCCACAAAAAGAAAGCTACAGCTACAAAACAGTATTCCGTTGTACCAATAATGCAGCAATGCGTTTACTGCACGACAGTACACAATGGAAAAACTGGTGGGCGGGTAAGCAGGAAAGTAATTTGATGTACAGTTTTAACCATCGCAATTATCGTTTTCAGCAAATGACACTACCCGGTATTGAAACAAGAACACTTGCGGGTACCGATTCTGTAACAGCATACTTTCAGACCTTTCCTTACAACGTAGATTCTGCTTATTTTGAATGGAGCTATGCATTTGCATACAGCAGTAACCCGGTAACAAAGATCAGACAGCATTTACAACTCCGTTCGTTGAAAAAAGATTTCAAACAATTTCTTGCTGCTGTAAAACCATTTTTTGAAGATGAACAAAATACCTATGGTATGCGTGTGGAAACTCAACGTGTAAAAGATTCTACACTTATTTCGTTGAAGAAAACATTCGATCATTATCCCGACACAGAAGAAGTGTACAGCATGGTAACTGCTGTAAAGAATTATATTAAAGCAAAAGGAGGTGAAGAAAGCAATGCGCCGATGCTGAACATTTTTTCTGCTTTGAATAGTCAGTACGATGTAATGGTGGGTATTCCTACAAAAGCAGATGTTGCAGAAGAAGCTCCGTTCATCCGCAAAAAAATGATCCTTGGATATATTTTAGTGGGTGATGTAAAAGGAGGTATTGCAACAGTAGCTGCTGCCGAAAAGCGTATGGCCGATTATGCTTTCGATCATCAACGTACTGCACCGGCCATTCCGTTTCAATCGCTCATTACCGATCGCATGCAGGAAAAAGACACGAGCAATTGGATCACCCGCATTTATTATCCTGTACTTTATTAAGTTTATTTGAAGCGAATAATCTGCACTGCATCATTATTCTTTGCAAGTATGTAAGCCTGCTTTCCGTTGATGGTTATTGCTCTGCTGTTCCTTACCTGGCCGTTAATAGTTAAGCCGTTCAGTGCTGCATATACAAATTTGCCTGCGCCTTTATTGATGAGCAATGTACCAAAGTCGGCATCCTGTCTGCCGATCTCTACATTGTTATCGTAATAATTGCCGAGCAGTAGTACATCGGGCAGGCTGTCATTGTTCGCCTGCACAATCAGTGCTGTACGATAAGTTGTTAACTGTGCTTCGTATGGTAATGCTATAGCTTCAAAGGTTTTGTTTCCTTTATTCAGCAACAAGGCATTGCTTAAATAATCAGCTGTATATTTCTGTGCCTTCTTTAGTTTATCCGCACCAAACAAATCGTTGAGCGATGCTTTTGCAAAATCTTCTGCATATAAAAACTTTTTCTTCAACAGCGGTAATTGCTTTTCCAACTCCTGTTTGGTTGCAAAAGGAATTTCTTTGTGTTGCAGATAATAGGTAAGCACCTGTTCGTTTCTTCCATTTGCATCAAAATCGTTTACGTATAAAGAAAGCGGTTCATCTGCTGACGCCTTCAAACGACTGTTTAATCCAAAGTTGCCGGCAATAAAATCAAGCTGACCGTTTGCGTCCACATCAAATGGTAATATAAACGTCCACCAACCTTTGTTGGAAGTAATTGTTTGTTTTATGAAACTATTCTTTGAAAAAAGAAATGCATCAATACCGCCCCACTCGTAACAAAGCAGCATATCCTTTTTACCATCTGCATTCACATCTATCCATTGTGCATCGGTTACCAAACCGGGCTGCATTAATTCTTTTGTGTAAGCAGCTGTAACATCAATAAACTTTCCGGTGCCATCATTCTTTAATAAATAGGAGCGTGGTTTTATACCAAAATTCCATGGTTCAACTCTGCCCGGCAGAAAAATATCTGTAAAGCCATCGCCCGTAAAATCGTATACAGCCATTTTACTTTGCGTAACAACAATGTCTGCAAAAGCATCTGTCTTCTTTGTGAAATTTCCCTTGCCGTCATTCATATATAACAGAGGCAACAAATGTGCATCTGTTCCATAGTATTCATTTCCTCCTGCAGCTATCAACAGATCAACATGTGTATCGTTGTTTACATCTACAAATACAGCATCTGCATTCTCCGTCATACTATCGAGCCACATAGCAGGTTGTGCTTTGTAGCTGAATGTACCTGAAGCTGTTTGCACATACACTGCATTGCGATAGCCTTTTGATGAACCAATGAACACATCGTCCAATCCATCGTGGTTAATATCGCCTACAGCCAATGCCGGACCTTCAGTTGAGTTCATATGTTGCAGCAAAGGTTCCCGTGCAAATTCGTTGAATGTATTTTCAATATGCCGGTGATCGAGTTTAGTTTGTGCAGTAATATCTTCCAACGCATTTACAGTTGGCGCATGAAAGTTGATGACCTTGTTATAATCAAACAGTGGTAATCCTTTTGTATAGGTAAACTCCTGCTTACCTGTTTTAATATTGATGGATTGATACGTACGGTCGGGCCAGATAAGAAAAGCAGAGTCGATCTTTGTTCCATCTAACCCAATATGCATCGGCACCAACATGCTTGATAAAAATCCATGCACAGGATTGTGTTCGTAGCTGCGTATCTCATTCCCTGCAAACAAAACAATGGTTGATCCGATGGCATTGGGATTCTGCATCGATCCTTTTAACGTAATAGCAGCTGATGGTTTTACAACTGTTGAATTTGTTTTGTTCTCGTACAACAGCACAGGATCGTTGATGTTGTTTACGATCAGATCCTGATCGCCATCATTATCCAGATCTGCATATACCGATCCATTGGAAAATGTTGGCAGATTATTTTCAATACTGTCGGTTACATCGTCGAACTGCAGATTACCTTTGTTACGAAAGAAGCGATTCGGAATTTTTATTTCGGGAAACTTATTTACCAGTGCCATGTCTTTATCCTGCACCGTTCCGCTACGCATTTTTTCCTGCAGCTCTTCATTTGATACAAAGTTGATGTAATCAATATCGTTCATCCGTTTGGGAATACCGTTTGATACAAACAAATCTTTGCGTCCGTTATTATCAAAATCCATCCACAGGGCAGCCCAGCTCCAGTCGGTTGCATTTACACCTGCATACTGACCAACTTCGCTAAACAAACCATTGCCCCTGTTCCACTGCAGATTATTGCGTGCATATTGGTAGTTGTAACCGTAATTGATCTTGTTTTGAAAAATGTTATAATCATCTTCTGCCAGCGAACGGCGGATCATGTATGGATCGTAAGGCAACATATCCATCGAAATAATTTCGGGAAAGCCATCGTTGGTAATATCAGCTGCATCTACACCCATGCTGAACTGGCTGCTATGCATTAAACGTTTCGTGGCTTCTTCAGCAAATGTTCCGTTCTTTTGATTGATGTAGAGATAATCGTTTTCATGAAAATCATTTCCTACATAAATATCAGGCCAGCCATCAACATTAATATCGCTCACTACAACACCTAAACCATAACCGATCTTTGATCCGTTGATACCGGTTGTTGCTGTTACGTTGGTGAAGTATGCATGTTGCTGTTGATCGGCTGTTGTAACAACATCGTTTCTGTACAAACGCTGACCAGCCAATGAATCATAAGTATTCAAAAAGTTTTTGCGTGGAGCGTAGTTGCCATCATGATTAACGGAGTGATTTAATAAAAACAGATCAAGATCTTCATCGCCATCATAATCGAAGAACACTGCCTGTGTACTAAAGCCCGAAAAATCCAGACCATAGTCTGCAGCTTCATCCACAAAAACAGGTACACCGTCTTTATTTATTTCTTTACAAACAAGCAGTTGGTTTTTTCCTTTCAGCACTTTGTAATTACCAACACGGCAAATGTAAATATCCAGCAAGCCATCGTTGTTAATATCCACTACTGAAACACCGGTGCTCCAACTGCCATCCTGCGGAATATCTGCTGCAGCAGTAACATTGGTAAACTGTAGTGCTCCTTTGTTGAGAAATAGTTTATTGCTGTCCTGGTTTGCGGCAAAAAACAAATCAGTTAATCCATCCTTATTAAAATCGGCAGCAGCAACACCTGCACCGTTGTAATAATACATGTACGAAAACAAATTAAATTCTGCTGTTGGCTTTAATTGATTGCTGAAGTGCAATCCGGTTTCGATACTTGTGCGTGCTTCAAACAATGGATTTATGATCCTGTGCTTTTTATTACAGGCATTCATCATCAGCAATGCAAAAAGCAAAGCAGTAAAAAAGTAGGGTATGCGTCCGTTCTTCTGCATCATTGGTTCGCTTCTTACTTTGAGTTGAGTTTATACAGCACAGGTGTTGCATTGTTTTCGAGAAAGAGCAGGTAATCGCTGCTGTTCCTGTTCCAATGTACAATGTCTCTTGTTTGTCCATACAGGTTTAAACCTGTTTGTACAGCGGGCACAACAGTAAAGCTTCCTTTTTTATCGTTAAGCAGTATTTCACCATAACCTGCATCGAGCCTGCAGAACTGCGGCAACAGGTTAAAGAAGTTTCCTGCAGTTACAAGATCATCGTAGCCATCTTTATTTACATCGATCAATTGTATTGCGTTGATGCTTGAAAGCTGCACCTGCCACGGCAATGCTTTAATTGTAAAGTTTCCTTTGCCATCGTTATAGGCAACGCAGGATGATGCATAGTTTACTTCTTTGAGCTCTGCATCTTTCAATTCCTTTCCAAACAGATCCTGTATTGTTTTCTTTGCAAAATCCTGGTGCTTTAAATTCAGTTTCTTTAATGATGGCACCTGGTCGGTTATTTCCCGTTTCATAAATACAGGCACATCCGTTTTATTGTAAGAGCGTGTAAGCATTTTATCAGTTATGCCGTTTGCATCAAAATCCTTCATCCATATTTTAACCGGTTTATCATTAGCCGCCTGCAAATAAAAATTTTCGCCAAGGTTACCAAGAATCAAATCGGCATCACCATCTTTATCTACATCGGCCACCTTCAGTGTTTGCCACCAGCCTTTGTAATTTTCAATACCTGTTTTTTGTTCTGCGAATTGTTTGCCGTTAAATGCATATACTTTCACTTGCATCCACTCGCCTGTTATAAGCAGCTCATTCTTTTTATCGTTGTTTACATCAGCTACAGCTGCTGCTGTTATCATTCCTGCTTTTAAAAATACAGGAGCAACAGTTGCTGTTACGTCGGTATAATTTCCGTTGCCATCGTTGTGCAGTAAGTAACTTTCAGGTGTGGCACCATAACTCTGCGGTACACTTCTGCTCCCAACAAAAAGATCTTGAAAACCATCTCCATCATAATCGAATGCAACAGCTGCACCGCAGTTGGTATTGAACATGGGGATAGCGCCACGCTTTAAAGTGAAGCCGCCATTACCATCGTTAATGAATAACTGATTTTGATAACCGCCAACTGCTGCTGCAGAAAAATTACCACCGCCTCCGGTAAACAGATCCAGGTCACCGTCTTTATCGCAATCGAAAAACAACGCAGCTGTTACATCATTAAACGCATAAGTTTTAAAGTCGGGCACATCTGCCAATCGAAAACCATTGGCTGTTTGCAGATACAATGCACCGGGCTGACCCTTGCCTCCACCAATGTACACATCGGTTAAACCATCTGCATTCACATCGGCAGTTGCAGCTTTCGGTCCCTGTGTTGAAAGCATGAAAGGAATATTGCGTTCGTAAAAGAAATCAACATGCTCATCTTCGATATGTGTGGCAAACAAACTATCCTGCTGTTGAAAATAGGTTTCGATGGGAGGATAAGCCTCCCAAAAGTTTTTGTTTACATTGTTTGTATTGTATTGAATAGTATGCAGTTTGTTGATCGCAGGTTTTACAATTGTTGTGAACGATTGATTAGGCCAGATGATGCGCATGGAATCGATGACGTCTTTACCAACGCCAAAGACTTGTTTGTAATCGATCGATGATTCAAAGCCTCTTGCAGGAACAAGCTCACGTGTGAGTACCTGGTCTTTCTGATAAAGACGAATTAAACTGCCAATGCCAAACAGGTTTTGTCCTTCATATTTTAACTGAATGCTGATGTAATTGTTTTGATTCTGCTCTCTGCTGTTATTTTTATATACAAGTGCCGGCTGGTTTACATTGCTGATGACAAGATCAAGATCACCGTCATTATCCAGATCGGCATAAGCAGCACCGTTCGAAAATGTTTTCTTCGTAAAGCCCCAGTCTTCTCCTGCATCGGTAAACTTTAAATTACCTGTGTTGCGGTAAGCTTTGTTGGCAATAGGGTTTGAAGGCATACGGTTAATGATGTTGCTCACTTCTTCTTTCTTGCCTGTCTTCACCATTTGTTGTGCCACTTCATTTGCAAAGAAGTCGATGAAATCCTGATCAGTTACATCGTAATAAATACCATTGCAAACATAGATATCTACATTACCATCGTTATCTGCATCAAACATGAGTGCTCCCCAGCTCCAGTCACTGTCGGCAACACCACTGAAAAATGCCGTTTCAAAAAACTTTCCCTTTTTATTATTTACCTGTAATGCGTTTTGTGTGTATTGATAGTAGAAGCCTTGTTTCACTTTCAGGTTAAACACATCATATGTTTCAAACGATGAATTAGCCCGCAAACGATAATCATCGCCGGGCAGCATATCGGTTGTAAAAATATCTGGGCTGCCATCGTTATTAATATCCTGCATGTCTGCACCCATGGATGATAAACTCGTATGCTGTATACGTTCTTCCAGTTCATCTTTAAACGTTCCGTTGCGTTGATTGATGTAGAGATAATCCCGTTCAAAAAAATCGTTCGACACATATACATCGGGATAACCATCTTCATTTACATCACCTACCGTAACACCAAGTCCTAATGAAATTAAGCTGCCATGTATACCCGCTTCTTTTGTTACTTCTTTAAACTTTCCGTTATCGTTGCGGTAGAAATGATCCCCACCAGGTTTTAAAAAATCGGCTACCTGCCATTGTGCAGCAGGCAAATCACGAAGGCTGGGATAGTTGAGTGTGTTTACCGGAATAGGGCTGTTGTTGATGATAAAGCAATCGAGGTCATCATCCAGATCGTAATCAAAGAATGAAGCATGCGTGCTGTAACCATCATTATCTAAACCATATTCAGCTGCTTTGTCTGTAAAGGTTAAATTATGATTGTTGATGAAGAGTTGATTGCGGCGCAACGATGAATCGAACATGTTGCCTGCATTGCAAACATAAATATCAAGCCAGCCATCGGCATTAATGTCAACCAATACAACACCGGTGCTCCATTGTTTTTTTTCGGTAAATCCTGCTTTTGCAGAAACATCTTCAAATTGCAGATTGCCTTTGTTTAAATACAATTTGTTGCTGCCCTGGTTCGAAACAAAAAACACTTCGGGTAAGCCATCATTATTTAGATCGCCGGTGGCAACACCTGCACCGTTGTAAAAATTACGATAAGTAAAAATGTTGAAGTCTTTATCGTTGCTGAGTTTATTTTCAAAAGAAATTCCGCTGTTCTCAACTTCCGTAAAAAGCGTTTGCTTTTTTTGTTTGTTGCATGCAAATGCAAAAAAAGAAAACAACAATAAGGTAAGGCCTTGGTTAATTGTCATATACAACACAGAATCGTTAAAGCTACAAGATAAAACTGTTTGCTTTGTTTAAAGTATTTACACAACGCTTCTCATTAAAAAAAGAGGCCGCTGAATTCAGCGACCTCTCCCCTATTGATTATGATACAAACTAGTACCCGGCGTTTTGCTTCAAATTCGGATTTGAAGAAAGAGCGATTGCAGGAATCGGGAAGATCACTTTTGTAGGATCTGATTCTGTTGCACGTTCCTGAACCGGTTTGTTGAACACACCGTAACGGATCATATCGTTTCTTCTCCAACCTTCGAGATACAATTCACGACCACGTTCAGCCAATAAAACTGTAAGCGTTGGAGCTGCTGTTAATAAAGTAGCACTACGTCTTGTTCTGATGCTGTTTACGATTGCCAATGGAGTTTCTGCATCGGTACCGCCTCTTAAGATCGCTTCTGCTTTCATTAAGCGAACATCCGATAAACGCAGGAACACAAAGTCGTTTGCACTTCCCCAGCCGCCATCATTAATAGTAGCAGGATCGAGCGGGAATTTATTGGTACGGATACCACTTGCTTCACCGTTAAAGAAGATACTTACGTTGCGTGTAAACACAAGCGGGTTACCACTACGATCTTTCAGATCAACCAACGCATTACCAATACGCTGACCTTGCGGACCTCTTGCCTGGCCAATGTTAAACCCTGCTTTTGTACCAACCTGATCTGAGAAGCCGGAGAGTGTAGTGCTCTTACGAACATCGCCATCTTCAAAGCTGTCGTAGAAATCAGAGAGTGTGGTAAAACCATTCCAGCCGCTTGGTGTTTGATTGTAGTGACCACCCATACAGGTTGCCCATACGAGGTTAATACCATCTGTATTTCTTCTTACAAAAATGTTTTCTGATGATACTGAGTTATTGGTCCATTTGAAGTTGTCCCAGTAATCTGTTTCAACAGCAAGGTTTGTGTTTGCAGCAACACTGTTACAGTATTGAATTACTTTATTCATATCTGCTGCAGCAAATGTGTAAGGACCCGCAGGTGCAGACGCTGCTGCTTTGTACACTGCTTTGTTCAAATACAATTTTGCCAACAATGCCCATGCAGCCTCTTTGGTTGCAACATGGCGGTTGGTTCCGGAGAATGAAGGCAGTCCCGCAACAGCTGATTCCAACTCGGTAATAATTAAATCAATTGCTTCTGCACGAGGTACAACAGATGGAATACCACTGGCCGGTGCATTTGCAGCACGTACCTGCATTTGACCAAATGCATCGATCATTAAGAAACGGAAATAAGAGCGGAGGAATTTACCTTCTGCCTGAGCCTGTCCTGTAAGAAGTTCGGCAGCAAGTGTTGTTTGATAAAGCGCTCCGTTTAAACCATTCCATACGTTGTTGATCTGGTTATGATCGGGACCCCATGTGTGGAGGTGAAGACGACGCCATGTACCGAAATCGTCCCAGTCTGTACCACGTGTAGGTCCTAAAATTTCATCAGTACTATGTTCATTTAATGCAAACCAGTTTTCCTGGCTGATCAATTGGTTTAATTGTCCGTAAACCGATGAGATGGTTGGTGCTGTCGGGGTTGCACCGTCTTTCACAACGCCAACCGTTTCCTGTCCACCTAACTCCGGCTCCAGCTTCGTACAAGAAGATGCAAACAAAGTGAAAGCAGCAGCTACACCGGCAACATAACTTTTCATACTTGTTTTCATTATAATTAGTTTATAAGGTTAAAATTAAAATCCAAGGTTAACACCGAATGTTACAACACGGGGTCTTGGATAGTTTGTATAATCGAAGCCACGAGAAGGAACACCACTGATGCTCTTGTCTACGTTTACTTCAGGATCGATGCCAGTGTACTTCGTAAACAATACAAGGTTCTGACCAGAAGCATACAGAGAAAGCGACTTGATCGTTTTGCTGTTCTTCAGGTTAAACGCATAGCTGAGGTTTACGTTTGATATACGGATGAAATCGCCTTTCTCGAGGAAGCGTGTTGAAACGCTGCCCGGGTTGAATGGGTTTTCAGGACTTGTACCTGCAGCATATGTTACGTTACGACCGTTACGCAAGCTACCTTTCAGGAACAGTGCGTTGGCTGTGTTGTTATATACGTGGAAACCTCTTACAGTGTTTGCAAACACACTCAAGCTCCAGTTACCTAATGTAAAGTTGTTGGTTAAACCGGCGAAGAAGTTAGGAATAGCTGTACCCACCAGTTGGTTTTGTGCACCGTTTTCGTAACGGGCATTACCGTTACCATCAAAGCCACGGAACACAGGCATAGACCATGTAAACAAAGGCTGACCATTTGTAAAGGTTTGTGCGTAAGCACCGGTTAAACCCTGGCCGCTTACACCACCTGTAATAACAGGCACGGGCATTTCACGGAGTTCGTTTTTCACAAACGTCATGTTATAGCTCGCATCCCATGTAAAGTTTTTGCCTTTAATGATCTTGTAACCGAGGCTAACTTCCCAACCTTTGTTGATTACATAACCGGGCAGGTTAATAAACCAGTTAGAAGTAGGGGCGAAACCACCCGGAGTAGGAGCATTGAACAGGATGTTTGTGCGCTTTGTATAGAAGTAATCAACGGTAATATTTAAACGGTTGTTTTTTGTTGTAAGATCAACACCGGCACCGGTAGTAGCAGCTTCTTCCCATTTAAGATCGGGGTTACCTGTTTGTACCAATGTGTTTTGATCTGCACCGTTTGCATCTTTATAGTTGAACTGACGGTTAACAGCCCCGTAAGAAGGCAAACCATCCTGGCTACCCAGTACACCATAGTTTGCTCTTAAACTGAACTCGCCTAACCATTTGCCAATACTGTTTCTTGCAAACTCTTCGTTAATGAGTTTCCACTTACCGGCAAAGGCAGGGAACACACCGTAACGGTTATTTGCACCGAACTTAGAAGAACCATCGGCACGTACTGTTGCAGTAAGGAAATACTTATCGTCGAACGAATAGTTTACACGACCAAAGTAAGACTGTAATTCATTCTTATCGTAGCCGGGATACATATCCGCATAGTTCTTAAAGTTGTTGAAGTCTTTTACAAATACATCTGTTGGTGCAGTTACCGGTGTATTTAAACCCCAACCTACACGTTGGCTGTATTCTGTAATAAAGTTCTGATAAGAAAAACCACCAACGATGTTGAAGTTACTCTTACCAAAATCTTTATCGTATGTAAGATAATGTTCAACCAGTGTAGATTTAAGATCTAAGTTTTGTTTGGTTGTACGTCCATTACCCTGGATAGAGTTATTGAAGTTTTTAACAGTAATGCCGTTTGGTGTACTTAAACTTGTTGTACCACTGTAAGCATTGGTGCTTAAGCGTGGATCGGCAAACGCAATACGTTCACTTTTCATATTATCCAAACCTAATACCACTTTATAGGTAAGCCCTTTCGTAATGATCCAGCTACCTGAAATACTGTTGAGGAAACGGGTTACACGATCGTTATCATCGAAGTAAGCCAGCATTTGAGCAGGGTTACGTTGATCGCCGGGTTGGTAGAACGAACCATCAGGATTATAAACAGGATAAGTAGGGTTAAACTGTAATGCAGCACCCAGCAAGCTACCCTGGTAACCTGCGTTATTGCTTAATGGAGGATACTGATTTTTTGTGTTTGAATAGGTAGATGCAATTTCAAACTTCAGTTTATCGCCCCAGAATTTTTGTGTAATGTTTGCACGTGCAGTTAAACGTTTCAACGAGCTGTTACGGATAATACCTTGTTGATCGTCGTACGAACCGCTTAAACGTACATTGGTTGATTTAGCATTAAAGCCCCAACCAAGGTTATAGTTTTGTGAAACGCCTGTGCGGAAGATCTGATCCTGCCAGTCTGTACTTGCTTTTTTATCGAGCAATTCAACGGCAGAAGCAGCAGCAACAGGATCGGCGCCACCATCAATATTCGCTTTCTTGGCTGCAAGCAAAAAATCTTGCGGGCTCATCAGATCGTAACGTTTAGCAGTTGTTGCAATGCTTGTTGCAGCGCTGAAGTTGATTTGACCTTTTTTACCGCCTTTACCGCTTTTTGTTGTAATTAATACAACACCATTTGCACCTCTTGAACCATAGATAGCGGCTGCAGATGCATCTTTTAATACGGTAATGCTTTCAATGTCGTTAGGGTTTAAGAACATCAACGGGTTTCTTGGAGTTGAGCTACCTTCTACACCGCTGGCACTACCTAAAGTACCACCACCTGCAATGGGTACACCATCCACCACATATAATGGTTCCTGGTTACCACGAATAGAGGCTGTACCTCTGATGTTGATTGTTGCAGCAGAGCCCGGTTCGCCGCTGGCAGGAGTTACCAACACACCGGGTGTACGACCTTGTAATAACTGGTCGGGAGTAGAGATCTGTCCTTTGTTAAAGTCTTTTGTTGTGATGTTGGATACAGAACCTGTAAGGTCTTTTACTTTACGGGTACCATAACCAATTACTACTACTTCATTTAAAGCAGCATTTTGTGTTTCGAGGCTAACAGCAATCGGACCATCTGTTATACCCACTTCTTTGGTAGAAAATCCTACGGAAGAAATAACAAGTGTTTTAGCACCTGTGGGAGCATTTAAGCTAAACGAACCATCGGCACCTGTAGTAGTAGAAACCTTTGTTCCTTTAACTGCTACTGTGGCCGAAGGAACACCTTCGCCTTTCGAGTCGGTTACCTTACCGGTAACTGTTTTTGTTTGTGCGGTTGCAAAAGCAACAAATACAAACAAACTGAGCATGGTGAGAATGCCTCTTGCAAGTTTCGTCAAGATCATAATCAGTAGTTTTTAAATTGTTGAGGGTTATAATCAACACACGTCTTGCAATGACAGCCCGGAGAAAGCCCAGAATGGCCGGGATATGAAAATTCTAAAGCAGTCTTATATGGCTACAACGCAATCGGCAATGTTAATCTGTTGTGAATTTATATCAGTTTTTAGGAAATCAATCCGGAAAAACATACTAAGTTTAACCTTTCAAACCCGCAAACGATTGCGAAAATAATTGCGGTGGAAAAATTAACGATCCTCATTTTCTGATATGGCAAACGCTACACTAAAAAAGATCGCTCAAGTGTTAGAAATCAGTGTTTCTACGGTGTCAAGAGCATTAAAAGATCATCCTGATATTTCTGCGGGTACAAAGCAAAAAGTAATGGAGCTGGCAGAAACACTTGAATATGAGCCCAACGCCGTAGCAGTTAACCTGCGCAGCAAAAGCACAAAAGTGTTTGGAGTAATGATTCCTTCCATTACCAATAACTTTTACGACTCCTTTGTAAACGCTGTTGAAGAAGAAGTAAAAAAAGCCGGTTACTCATTAATGATTCTGCAAAGTGGTGATGATCCTGTTACTGAAATTGACAATCTTAAGATCTACAGGCAGAACAGGGTAAGCGGTGTGTTTGTATGCCTGTCGAAAGAAACAACTAAGATCGATGCATTTGATAAAATGAAAGATGCAGAAATTCCTGTTGTGTTTTTTGATAAGGTACCCGACGATAACGCTTACGACCGTGTTTGCCTTGCAGATAAAGATGCAGCAGAAATGGCAGCGGAAGCTTTACTTCAAAAGCAGAAAAAAAACATACTGGCCATTTTTGGCAATACTCAGCTATCTATTACAAAACGACGGCTCGAAGCGTTTAAAGAAAGCATGAAGCAAAATACAGCTGTAAATGTTTCGTACGAATTTGCAGGCAATTCGGAAGAAGCAGACAATATTGCACAACGATATTTTCAGTTAAAACAAATGCCCGATGCTGTTTTTTGTATGAGCGATGAAATTCTGGTAGGCCTCATGAAATGTGTGCAGCAACTGCATATTAAAGTACCCTCGCAAACAGGTATTATTGCTTTAAGCGATGGTTACTTTCCTAAAATCTATTACCCCGAAATAACCTATGTTGAAACAAGCGGTTACAGGTTAGGTAAACTCGCATGCGAACGAATGATGGAGTGTTTAAAAGGAAAAGAAGAAACTACAGAATTGTTTGTAAGCTCACGCTTTGTTGAAGGGGGATCACTCTAAAGTTTAGATTGCTGCTCTTTTAATTTTACATGCAGACGAATAAAAATTCCCAGCAGCAGAAAATATATACTGCCGATTTTATCAGTTTCAATTAAATCACTTAACAGATTGAGTGTAACGATCATGCTGAGAATAACAGCTGCAGTAATTGCAAGCGAACGTTCAAAGGGGTCGTTTAAAGTATGGTACGCTTTTACAGCAATAGCAAACATGCTGATGAGTAATGCTAACAGAATAAGCAATGCAGGCAGGCCCTGTTCGATGGTTACCAGTAAAAAATAATTGTGTACCGACGATTTTTCTTCGTTGCTGCTCACCCATGTTTTAAAAGAGGCAACGGTGTATTCTTTATAATAAGTAGTAAATGTATTGGGGCCATAACCTTTCAGTTTTTCTTCGTTTACCATTTTAACTCCTGCAATCCAACGATAGAAACGCTCCATCGTTGACATATCCTTGAGCGTATACGTAGCTTCAAGATGTTCATTCAAATCGAAATGCTGACGGGTAGTATTGAAGTCGGGTGCAAACTTCATGTAGTTGTCGTTTTGAATGAGCAAAAACAACGATACTGCTGCCAAAAGCAAAGCGCCGGCAATAAGCGAAAGCAGAAAACGCTTTTGTACTGCATACCAGGTTATAAATCCGGAAAGCAAACAAAGCCATGCACCTCTCGAGTAAGCAAAAAACAATGCAACCAGAAACAATGCCATACATGCCAGCACCCATTTACGCATTTGCTGATTTGCAAATCTATACCACAACAATAAAACAGGAGAGAGGCATACAAGCAACGCTGAATAGTTTACATGGTTTCGAAAGAAGGGGTCGAGAGTAGCGTTAATTGCTTCAAACGAAAACCCTTTCCCGGCATGCCGTATTAAACTGTACAGCACCGGAATCAACATTGAAAAGATGAGTGCTTTGGAAGCTGTTGCAAAATCTTCTTTGGTACGCAGAAAATATAAACCGCCAACAACAAAAGCCATAATAAACCAACTCTTTGCCAGGCAGTATTTAATACTCAACCACACTTCATGCGAAAACAAAACGGTTACCAGCATCCACACAAGTTGCAGCAGCAGCAAAAGAACCAAACTGCTTTTCTTTATTTCAACAGGTATTAATTGTGGCTTTATTAAAAACAAAACAAACAAACTACCTGCCAGCAGCAACATCAATGGTTCGTCGGGAAGATCGGTAGAAAGTGTAGCGGTTACTTCAAACTCTGTTGAAAGCGGAATGGCAAACAGCAATGCAAAAAACAAAAACCTGATGTTTAAGCCAAAGGCAATACTACCCAGTACTGCAAATGGCAAAACCAACAGCAGTTTTTGATCTAAAACAACAGCTGCAACAAAACAGGTTATTGCTGCTGCTGCAGGCAGCCAAAATGTAAATGCTTCTTTCCTGGTAAAAAGAGCCTGCATATTATTTTGCTTTCGCCTGCAAGCGCCATTCAATAAAAATGAACAACAAGACCGCAAACACAAAAGAAACTACTGCAGCAAGCAGCATGCCGGCCATAATTTTTGGTTTGTCCTTTTTTAATGCGGGTAAAGCTTCTTCTATAACAAACAATGAGCTAACATCATTAATACTTGTATTAAACTGCTGAATGAGTTTTTCTGTTTCATTAAGCCGGCCGATCAATCCTTCCTTGCGTGCGGTTAAAAAAGCATCGGCATCTGTTTTCAATTGCTGTTCTACCTGTTGCAACGTATCTTTCTGTGCATTGAAATCACGTTGCAGTTTTTGCAGTATCTCGATCTTCATTAGATTAAACGAAGCCACACTTTTCTGATTCACTCGAGCAACAATGGCATTGGCAATAGCTGCTGCCAGCTTTTTATCGGTATCCCACACATTTACTTTTACATGCCCAAACTCGTTTTTATGAATACGTACATTCTCTTTGTATTCATAATCTACATCGTAAAGTGCTTTATCGCCGATCGCTGTTATTTTATAATGATCGATTAATTTAAAACTATCAACCATAAAGCGACACATTTCTTCGGAGCGTGCCAGTGCCATTAAACGGTCGTTATCCAACTCGCCTCCGTAATAAAAATATTGTTCCCAAAACTCTGTACGGTAAATATTTGAACGATCTCCAAGATTTGGGTTTGCTGCGGTAAAAACAGCCGAGCTGCGGAAGTACGGTTTCTGCAAATACAAAATGCCTCCTGTTAATACAGTTGCAAACAGCACAATAACGGCTGCCTGCTTCCAGCGTTTCTTAATCAGCTCAAATACAATATCTAAATTCATAAACAGTAAACGGGTTGTAGATTCACTAAAGTACAATTAGTTTTCAGTAGCTGCTTCCATCAGGAAATGTTCGAAGCAACCTGTACTTTGCGGTTAAAACTTTCTTCAAGAGAAATAAGTGTTTCGGTACGTTCAATACCTTTTATTTTCTGCAACGCATCGTGCAATACATAACGCAGCTGGTTAATATCCTTGCATACCACTTCAATAAACATACTATAGTTACCTGTAGTATAATTTAACCGAACGATCTCCGGAACCTTCTGTAACTCTTTTGCTACGTTATCGTATAGGGAGCTTTTTTCAAGATACACGCCAATAAAAGCTGTTATATCGTAGCCCAAAGCTTTCAGGTCTACGTTTAGCTTGGTGCCTTTTACAATGCCGTGCTCCTGCAGTTTTTTTATGCGTACATGGATGGTACCTCCCGAAACAAAGAGCTTTTTACCCAAATCGGCGTAGGAAATCTGTGCATCTTCCATCATTTCTGATATAATCTGCATATCGAGTTTGTCAAGATTCAATTTAGTGGCCATATTGGAGCGCTGTTTTGAAATTATTTCAATATTAACAATATTATTTTGAATACAATCAAAAGTTTTAAAATTTATGTTTGAAAACGTTCAACAAAAGGTAAAGATGGTTTAATATTGCACTGTAATCGTTCTTTGAACAACATACTGTGGAGTGATGAAATTTTCGGCAGACATGCCCTCTCGTCTCGGGGGTGGAGAAATCAGAATAAAGTCCGGCAACGGTTCCTAACTGCTCCGTGGAGGTTCGACCCCTCCCTCTACAGCACAATAAAAAGACAAAAACCAATCCCCAAGAATGTTACCAGTTTGGACATTGGAATTTGATTTTTGGATTTTTAAACGAGTTCTTTTTACACTGTGGGGTGATGAAATTTTTGGCAGACATGCCCTCTCGTCTCGGGGGTGGGGATTCCAGGATAAACGCAGCATAGAGCCGACGTTACTTTTGGTAAGGCCGACCAGGGTTGACCACTAAAACTTTGTACTGCAGCTAACTGCCCCGTGGAGGTTCGAACCCTCCCCCTACAGCATCTTATTTCGGCGCAAACCGATAACCTTGCTTTCCGTACAGATTTTTCTCATGCTTTTTTACGATTGCCTTTTGTTTTTACAAAGGGCTTTTTTGTTTTTACAACGTTTCTTTTACGTGGTTTTATTTTTAAATATTTAGCGCCCGTACCCACCATTACTCCTTCACTACTTAAATGAATTTGTAAAATAAATACCTTAAAAAAATAATACATGAAGTCCTGTCAGTTGGCCATTCACCAACATTTTTAAATTTTCACTGATTTAATCTTCTAGCCTTTTTTCCCTGTATCCATTTCATTTCCTGCCTAAAAAAGACAATTTTTTTGTCCTTTTTGGACTTCAAGCCATTTCAGAGCTTCGTTAGGCGATCGCATTCAGCTCCGGTTTATTGTCCTTCATCCCCGAAAAGTGCACTATATGTTTGCTGATGAGTGGTTGACAGTAATTGCAGTCTGTCTGAAAAAAGGGGCAGAATTTTGAGAGTGGGTATTAGAATTAGGTAACGGTTGAGAGTTGAAAAAGCTGTCTTTTCCCGTTTGGAGATAGTTTTATTGATTTGTGCTGTGGAGCTGGTGGCTTGTACAGCCCACGACAAAATGATCATTTAATTCTGAAGATGAAAAGAAAGTTGATTTTAAGTGAAACATTTGCCACCACTACCTATTTATGTATGGTTGACGATAAATAGCAGCAGCGGTTTTTAAAGAATAACCTTTGATGTGCAAGAGGGGAAGTTAAAAAAATGTTTCGCCAAAAATTGCATTTTAAACATCAAACTGGTTCATTTGCTTAAACTCGATTGATGCTATTCAGGAATCAGGGATAAATTTTCGTGAATTTTCAAGATTCTGTGAAAAATCGATTTCTGCTATGAACTAACATTACATTATGAAAAGCAGGGTTGCTTATGAAAAAAGGGGATAATGATCGGAATAATAATGAGATAAGCAAAAACATATCCCTGTTTTATTTCCACAGATGTGTGGATAGCTTGTTCTGTTGATGTTGAGGAGTAATTGGTATTTTGCATACTACCAAGTTCTTTGATACATATCTCATTTGTGGCGCACCATCGAAAAAAGAAGAATTTAACTGAGGCATCAGAATAACTGCCGCATATGAGAAAGATTATGACAGAGGTTCTTTATTGTCTAAAATGTGGTAAACCATTGCCTAATCACTGGTCGTGGGAATCGCCCTGCACATTAACCATAAAAGAAGAAAGCCCCGTGGTAGGAGGCTTAATTCGGGTTGAATGTTGCACTTGCGATACACATTCAGAGTAACTTGGTCAAGTTCGGCCCCTTGTTTTTACAGGGGGCTTTTTAATTACAATAAATTGTAATTACTCCACAATGTTAAGGTGAATTCATGGGATTTAAAAGACCGGTTGTGTGATTTTATGCCCAATTGTGTCATAAAATGTGAAAACACAGTTTTGAATTCTTAAATATTGTGAATTATGGTGACCCATTTTTGTCGGCGATATTCCATGCCAACCTATTGAATTCTTTTAGTTTATGTAATAATTGGCTTAAAATAAGCTGTCTCAAAGTCTTCACTTTTCCTGCACCCGTTACCACCAACTCTTTTAATAGGAACTCCCCGATTTGTTTTATTCCCATTCTTCTTCCACATCCTACCTTTGCCCGCTATGGGACAAAAAAAGCTCATCCGTTTTGCAGAAATAGAAACCTTTCCAAACGTGTTGCAATACCCGCAGCACATGAAAGGGCAGTGGGCAACCTTTTTTAAAAATGAGCATCCGCTTACGTTGGAACTGGCTTGTGGTAAAGGCGAATATGCCGTTGGGCTTGGCCGCATGCACCCGCAACGCAATTTCATCGGTATTGATCTAAAGGGTAACCGCATTTGGGTGGGTGCCAAAACTGCTATTAAAGAAAACCTCAATAATGTTGCATTTGTACGTTCGCAAATAGACCAGGTAAACAATTATTTTGCTGCTGATGAAGTAAGCGAAATATGGATCACCTTTCCCGATCCGCAACTGCGTGCATCAAAACACAAAAAGCGTTTAACACATCCCAAGTTTTTACGTTTGTACCAGCAGTTCTTAAAGCCCGGTGGTTTTGTGCATTTAAAAACCGATTCGCCTGTGTTATATCAATTCACTAAAAAAGTAATTGAATTATACAACCTTCCGCTGCACGAATCAACCGATGACCTGTACAAACAGACAAGCATCAGCGATGAATTAAAAATTAAAACCCATTACGAAGGTTTGGATATTGCACAAAGCAACCGTATCCATTACCTGCGTTTCAGTTTACCGGCTACTGCATTACCTGCCGATAACGACAGCCTGTTAAAGCAATGGGTGTTTGATACAGAGAAAGAATAAGAGTGTCCCTTATTAATGTAACTGAAACAGATTTAAGTGAATGCGGTGCGGCAGGCTAACGCTTTTCGCCCATAACAAACCGTGTACATATTAATACAAATCTTAACTTTTTTTCCACCGGCTCAACAAAACGCTTTCCCGTTGGTTATTGTTTTGAAGCACCACTTATGAGCAGGTTAAAACAAGGCGCCGATTTTTATTACGACGAGCACGATAATATTGTGCTTACTGCCGAATACCATCTTAATAAAGGTTATTGTTGCGGGCATGGTTGCCTTCATTGCCCTTACGATTATGAAAATGTTCCGGAACCCCGTCGTACCTTGTTTTTAAAAGAACGGAACAATGTCCAACAAAAAGCAAACAAGCAAACTCCCCAAAACAGGTAAGGCAAAAGAATATTCTTTTTTTGATGATGTGTATGATGTGGTAAGGCAAATACCCAAAGGCCGTGTAACATCGTATGGAGCCATAGCCGTTTACCTGGGCACCAAACTCTCTGCACGTATGGTAGGTTGGGCAATGAATGGTGCACACAATGTAAAACCGAAAGTACCGGCCCAACGTGTTGTAAACCGTAATGGTATGCTTACCGGCAAAGCACATTTTGCAACGCCTACACAAATGGAAGAGTTATTAAAGAAAGATGGTGTTCCTGTAAAGAACGATACAGTTGTTGATTTTGAAAAACGTTATTGGGACCCGGCGGTGGAGTTAGTATAGCCCCGACCTTGTCATCCAACCACTAATCAACATTTTCCTTTTTTTTCAACTGCAAAGATTACCTTACCATTTCAAAACCTTATACAGTATGAGAAGATCTGCTATTGTGCTGGCAATGCTTGGCTTTGCCTTGCCCCTTGCTGCACAGCAACCAACCAAAGACAGTGTAAAAAAAGATACGATGCCATACACGGCATTCGCTAATCTTCCGCTTAAACCTACAAGACAGGTAAAGTTCACCGCAAAAGAAGGTACATGGATGAGTGTGGATGTGAGTCCTGATGGTAAAACCATTGCCTTCGATCTGATGGGTGATATTTATACTATGCCCATCGAAGGTGGTAAAGCCACACAAGTAACAAAAGGTATTGCGTACGAAACGCATCCACGCTTCAGCCCCGATGGAAAGAAAATTTTGTTTACCAGCGACAGAAGCGGAAGCGATAATATCTGGTACATCGATACAGAGAAAAAAGATACCGTACAGTTAACCAAAGAACCAACAGAAGATTTTCCTGCAGCAGTATGGAGTACCGATGGCAATTACATCATCGCCAGCAAAGGTCGTCGTATACCGAAGATCTTTATTTACCACAAAGATGGCGGCGGGGGTACGCAACTCACCGAAGGATCGCCTTCATTAAAAATGATCGATCCGTTTATGAGTGCAGATGGTAAAACCATCTACTTCAGCATGCGTAATGGTTCGTGGAATTACAATGCATTATTACCGCAATACCAGATCGGCACTTATGATCGTGTAAAAGGAATCATGAATTCCATCACCACCCGTTATGGTTCGGCGTTTACACCTACACTCAGTAAAGACGGACAGTGGATGGTGTACGGCAGCCGTTACCAGGATAAAACAGGTTTGGTTATCCGCAATATGAAGAGTGGCGATGAACGCTGGCTTGCTTATCCTGTACAGCGGGATGAACAGGAAAGTATTGCACCGCAGGGTGTGTTGCCCGGCATGGCGTTTACCCCCGACAGTAAGTTTTTAGTAGCGAGCTATGGCGGTAAAATATGGCGCATACCTGTTGATGGCAGCAAGGCATCAGAAGTTTCGTTTGAAGCAGATGTGGTTTTAGATATGGGTCCACGTTTGTATTTCAATTATGCTATTAAAGACACTACTGCAAAACTCGCCACACAAATACGGGATGCCGTTCCAAGTCCCGATGGAAAGAAATTAGCATTTACAGTATTGAACCGTTTGTACGTAATGGATTATCCAAACGGTACTGCTAAACGTGTAACCACTAACAACTTTACCGAAGCAATGCCTGCGTGGAATCCTGATGGTACACAGCTTGTATTTGTTACATGGAACGAAAGCGATGGCGGTCATTTATACAAAGCAACACTTGGCAATAAACCATCGGTTACAAAACTTACAACAGAGTCGGGCTTTTACATGCAGCCTGCATGGAGTTACAGTAACCGCATTGCGTTTTTTAAAGCACCTGTGCGTTTGTTTAAAGATGCAGAAGATCCCTTCTATAGCGGAGCAGAAGGAGAAATTGTTTGGATAGCACCAACAGGTGGCGCTATTACAAAAGTTGATAACGCAAACGGACGTGGCAATATTCATTTTACAAAAGATACAAGCCGCATTTTCTTAAATGCAGGTGGTGGCACATTAATGTCGATCCGTTGGGATGGTACAGATACGAAAGTGTATGTACGTATCACCGGTATTACAACATATGGTACGGTTGCCGATGCAGACGATCACAGCAATCACGAACACACAACAGTAAACAGCAATACCTATGTAATGGGCAAGTCGATGATGAAAGCCGATCCGGTAAATTATTGCATGTTGCCCGAAGGTGCCAGCAGCAGAGAACCGCAGAATCTTCCATCAAGTGCCGATATTATTTTAATGGCGCCCGAAGGGAATCTTGCATTAGCACAGGTTAACAACAATGTGTATGTAGTTACTGTGCCCGAAACAGGAAAGCTCACCAGCATCAATGTTGGTACGCCTGCCTTCAGTGCATTTCCCTCTCGACAGTTAACAGAAATCGGCGGAGAGTTTCCTGCATGGGAAGCAAACGGCAAACGTGTACACTGGAGTTTAGGTAACGGACATTGGGTGTACGATGTTGACCGTGCACAATTTGTTGAAGACTCTGTGAAAGCTGCGAAAAAAATTGAAGCACAAAAAACAGCAGACAGTATAAAAGCCTTGCTCGCACTTGGGCCCGATGCAAAAAAACTGGCAGATTCGTTAGCGAAAAAATATGCCGATTCAATGGCGGTTGTATTGAAAGCTGATACTGCCCGTGCAAAACGTGAAGCATTGGCGAAAGAAGAACAGAAGAAAAAAGAAAAATACAGTCCCGATGAAAACCAAGTGAAAGTATATTTCAATAAAGACATTCCTTCATCTACCATTGTACTAAAGAACGCACGCATTGTAACCATGAAGGGTGAGGAAGTAATTGAAAATGGTGATGTACTCATTGTTAACAACCGTATTAAAGCTGTTGGAAAATCAGGAACGCTGAGCATACCTGCAGGCGCCAAAGAAATTGATTGCAGCGGCAAAACCATTACGCCAGGTTTTGTAGATACACATTCGCATATGTGGACCAATTGGGGCTTGCATAAAAACACATCCTGGATCTATGCTGCCAATCTTGCATATGGTGTTACAACTACAAGAGATCCGCAAACTGCAGTTACCGATGTATTAACATGGGGCGATATGGTGGAAGCCGGACAAATTCCCGGTCCACGTATTTACAGCACAGGACCTGGTGTTGGTTTCTGGATGTATAATTTAAAAAGCCTGGAACAAACACGCAGTGTATTAAAGCAGTACAGCAAATACTTCAACACACAATACATTAAAATGTATTTGGTTGGTAACAGGCAGCATCGCCAATGGATAATTATGGCTGCTAAAGAACAGCAGCTGATGCCTACTACCGAAGGTGGTTTGGATTTTAAATTAAACATGACACAGTTGTTTGATGGCTACCCCGGTCATGAACATGCAATTCCTGTTTTCCCGCTGTACAGCGATTTAACCAAAACCATTGCAGAAAGTAAAATGGCCTACACACCAACCTTACTTGTTGCTTATGGCGGACCATGGGCTGAAAACTTTTATTACACAACCGAAAGTCCCGTGCATGACAAGAAGCTCAACTTCTTTACACCGTATGAAGAAATGAGTGCAAAAAGTCGCCGCCGTGCAGGTGGTTTGGGTGGATGGTTTACTCCGGAAGATCACGTGTTTCAAAAGCATGCACAAAGTGTAAATGCTGTTGTACAGCAAGGAGGTTTGGCAGGCATTGGCAGTCATGGTCAGTTACAGGGGCTCGGTTACCATTGGGAAGTGTGGAGTGTTGCAAGCGGCGGCATGAGTAACCTCAATGCATTACGCACAGCAACAATTCTTGGTGCAACTGCATTAGGTTTAGATAAAGAGTTGGGCAGTATTGAAGAAGGTAAACTGGCCGACATTATTATTATGGATGCCAACCCATTGCAGAATATCCGCAACACCAATACCATACGTTATGTAATTAAAAACGGAAGATTGTACGATGGCAATACATTAGAAGAAGTTTATCCAACTCCACGCAAACTCGATGTTGGCAGCTGGACAAAAGAAGTACCGAAAGTAACAACGGAAGTAAAACAATAAACTTCGTTACTAAGAGAAATGAAAGCCGCATCAATTGATGCGGCTTTCCTGTTTGTGCAACCGTTTGCCCTCTGCTATAAATTATGTTTCCGTTATTTTCATTCTTCTAAAACCAGCAGATGCAAAACGTAATTCAACTACCGGCACAAAAAAAAGAAACGAATCTTATTCCAATGATCATTGTGTGTGCCCTGTTTTTCATTTTCGGATTTGTAACATGGGCCAACGGAACGCTCATTCCTTTCTTTAAACTGTCGTTTGGGTTAAGCGATTTCCAGGCTTTCTTTGTTACGTTCTCCTCTTACATGGCGTATTTCTTTTTAGCATTGCCATCGTCGTGGATCTTAAAGAAAACAGGTTTTAAAAAAGGGCTCGTACTCGGCATGTTGATTCTTGGTGTTGGTTCGTTGTTGTTTATTCCTGCTGCAAAAACAAATTCGTTTGCACTTTTTTTAACCGGCATTTTTATACAGGGCTCTGCGTTGGCGTTGCTGCAAACCGCATCGAATCCGTATCTGACAATCATCGGACCTATTGAAAGTGCGGCCAAACGCATCAGTATTGCCGGTGTGTGTAATAAAGGTGCCGGTATGTTGGTACCGGTGATTATGGGTACGTTGTTTTTAAAAAATGCAGCAGCTATCGAAAAGCAAATAGAAGCAGCAACAGGTGTTGCCAAAGAACAATTGCTGCAGGAAGTGTTAGGCCGTGTAAACATGCCCTACATTGTGTTGGCCATTGTGTTTTGTTTGTTTGCGTTGGTGATTAAGTTTACAGCTTTACCCGAAGTACAGGTTGAAGAAGATGTGGTAGATGAAACAAGTGGTGAAGTGATCCATCATAAAAGTATTTTCCAGTTTCCGCATTTGTTTCTCGGTGCACTTTGCATTTTTGTATATGTAGCTGCCGAAGTAATGGCGGGTGATATAATTGGTGTGTACGGAAAATCGCTGGGCATCAGTGCCGATATTGCCAAATTCTTTACATCGCTTACTCTCGGTGGTATGTTGCTGGGTTATCTCATCGGCATTCTTACCATTCCTAAATACTTATCGCAACAGATGGCGCTACGCATTTGTGCATTGCTGGGTATTGCGTTTAGCATTGGTGCTTACCTCAGCAGCGGTTATGTAGCTGTTACATTTATTGCGTTGCTGGGGTTAGCAAACTCTTTAATGTGGCCGGCGATTTTTCCTTTAGGTATCAGTCACCTTGGTAAGTTTACCAAAACTGGTTCTGCTATTATGATCATGGGTATTGCCGGTGGTGCAATCTGGCCAATGATCTATGCTTACTTAAAAGATAACCTGCAGCTCGATTTTCAACTGGCGTATTTTATTGCTGTGCTTCCTTGTTATCTGTACATTCTTTATTTCGCAGTAAGCGGACATAAAGCAGGTGTAAAGAAAAAATATGCATAAACAGTTTCACACATGAGCGAACAATCAACTACCGTAAGCCGCAGATCGTTTCTCGATTCTTTTACCAAAGCTGCAGCACTCAGCACAATTGGTATTTCAGCTGTACCCGTTGTTGCAAATGCGGGCATCTCTGCAAATGAAACAGGTGATGATGAGCATCGCTTTCTCTGCAAACCTTACCTGCACAGTACTGAACACAGCAGCATGTATGTTCGTTGGATCACCAATAAAAATGCGTATTGCTGGATAGAATTTAATGAACCCGGTAAGGCTCCGCAAAAAGCACATGCAGTGAATGATGGCCTGGTGAATGCCAATAACCGGGTGCATGAAATTAAACTCAGTGGGTTAAAGCCGGCAACAACATACGAGTATAAAATAGCAGCGAAGGAGATCAAAGATTTTCAGCCGTATAAACTTACTTACGGCGAATTGCTTTACAGCGATGTGTTTTCGTTTACTACATACAACCCTTCGGCTAAAGAAACACAATGGCTTGTATTGAATGATATTCACGATCGCCCTGCATCGTTCAACGAATTAATACAGTTAAACGGCAACGATCCTTATCAATATGTATTCCTCAATGGTGATATGTTCGACTATCAAACCAACGAACAACAGATTATCGATCATTTGCTTACACCTTGCAGCAATTGCTTTGCTACACAAAAACCAATGTTGTTTGTTCGTGGCAATCATGAAACAAGAGGCAGGTATGCACGGCAGTTGAAAGACTATTTTGCTGCACCGCAAGGTGCTTACTTTTCGTATCAATCAGGGCCTGTGTTTACAATTGCGCTTGATACGGGTGAAGACAAAGAAGATACGCATCCTGTTTATGCAGGCATTGTAGATTTTGATCAGTTTCGTATTCAGCAGGCTGCATGGCTCGAGCAACAACTGCAATCAAAAGCATATAAAAAAGCAAAGTATAAAGTGGTGATGATGCACATACCGCCATTTTATTCCGGTGAGGCACATGGTGTAATGCACTGCAGAGAATTGTTTACGCCGTTGTTTGATAAATACAAGATCGATCTGCTCATTTGTGGCCATACACATACACATGGAATACATGCGCCCGTTGCAGGGAAACACAGTTATCCCATTATTATCGGCGGTGGACCAACAGCCGGCAAACGTACACTTATTAAAGTACACGCCAATCAACAAGAACTACAAGTACGTATGTTGAAAGATGATGGAAGTGAAGCAGGCACTTATACAATCTCTCCCAAACGATAAGTATTCGGCTGCCGGTTTTCAATTTATCTTACTACCAATAATTCATTTTGTTGGGAGTTCACTATTTATACAGTCGCAGTTATTTGCAATTCTTATTTATGTTTATTAATTTTAATAAGATCATTATTAAAAATTGAACAGAACCCACATTGTTGCCACTTTGTTTTGTTGAATTTAAGTAGTGAAATCTATGAAACTGTCGATCAGAACTTCAATACGTCTGGCGTTATTACTATTTACAATCCTTATTGTATCAATCATCTTTATTACTATTCGGCGTACAGTTACGCTGAGAGAGACTAACCAGGAAGCCGTTTATTCCGAAGAGATCCGCTACCAGTTACAACAGCTTTTACTTGCCGTAATGGAAAACGAAACAGGTGCCCGTGGCTATGTTATTACCGGTAATGAAAGTTTTCTTGAACCGCTGTATGCATCAGAGCGAACATTAAAAGCATACAGCAGTCAATTAGGCCATCGTATTCAAAGCGACGACATTAAATCAATATTCAATGATTCGCTGAAACCACTCATTAGCAAACGCATTGTTTTTTCCCGATTACTGATCAAAACCAAAATGCTGCAGAATGCCGATGAGGCCCGCCTGTTGATAGCAAGTGGCGTTGGTAAAAGATATACAGATAGTATACGGAGATTTGGTGTGCGGATAAATGCGCTTCAAAATAACCATCTTCAGCAAAAAAGGAAAGAGAACGAAGTGGCATTGCGTCATATGAACGTGTTCCTGTTTGCAATGCTCTTTATCATTTTTATGTTATTGGTACTTAATCTCAGGTGGCTTGTCCTTCATTTCAAAAAACAGAAAGAGCTTGTTCTGAGAAGCAGTGAAGAAACAAGAAGGCTAATTATGAATGCTTCTCTCGATGCAATTATTTGTGTTGATGACAGCAACAGGATCATTTTCTGGAACAGCCAGGCCGAACATCTTTTTGGATGGTCGTTCGATGAAGTAAAAGAAAAACCATTTCATCAAACAATTATACCAACAGCCTACCGCAAGCACGCAGAAAATGGCATTATGTCTTATCTGTTTTCGAGAAATGCCGAGAGCTTAGACCATATCGTTGAAACAACAGTTGTTACCCGCTATGGAAAAGAATTTCCCGTTGAGTTTTTTGCAATAAATGTAACTGCTGAGAACAACAATTTTACCTGTGCCTACATTCGTGATATTTCCGAAAGAAAAGAATTGCAGCAACAACTTCTTAAGCAGGAGAAAAAAATTGCAAGAGCAATTACGGCTACAGCTATTGATGCGCAGGAAAAAGAGCGGAATGTGATCGGGCAGGAGTTGCACGATAACATTAACCAGTTGCTTGCGGGTACAAAACTCCTGTTACAAACAATTATTACAAGTTCCGAAAAGCATGCTAAACAAATTAACATGTGCATTGATGCAATTGGCCAGGTAATTAATGAAAACAGGCGTATTGCACACGAAATGGTTACACCTTTTTTAAGCGAGGAAATATTTGTTGAACTTATTCATAAAATAGCCAGCAATATGCTTGGCATCGTTGGTATTGAAGTTGATATTCAGCTCAACAATTTTGATGAAAGTTTTTTGAGTGAAAAACAGAAACTTACACTTTATCGTATCGTACAGGAACAATGCACCAATATTATTAAACATGCCAATGCTACAAAAGTTGTATTCTCTCTTGAATCAACCGACGAATCTGTTCAGCTTACGATCAGTGATAACGGAACGGGCATGCGTGCAGAAAAGGCAACAGAAGGTATTGGATTGAAAAACATTGCCAGCAGGTTAAGTGTATACAATGGCACAATGGACATTGTTACAAGCCCGGGTAATGGGTTTATATTATCAGTTGAATTACAGTTGGAAGATTTATACCAGGGTGTTTGAAATGAAATAACTATTTAAACTATAAGTACAGCTATAGAAAACAAGTGATAATGATTTAGTTTACAATCAGGGTCACATCATCAAGGTTCGAACTTCGAACAAGAATTCTTCCATTGTTGTCGATAAGCATGTACGTTGGAAAATGAGCGATTGCCAATTGCTTTACCATATCTGGCTTTTGAAAAGGATGATCTCTTAACTGTATAATCTGTTTCCAGTTGAGCTGGTATTGCTGAATCAGTTTCTTTGTCTTTGCCACATCCTGTTGCTGTTCGAAAGGAAGACCGACAATCTCTACTTTTTGATTATTGATATCTGCAAATACTTTCAATTTTGGCAGATTGGCAATACACGGCCCACACCAGGAACCCCAAAAATGAAGCAAGGTATATTTCGAATCAGTTCGTTTTAAACCAATATCTTCAAATGCACCGGTGCTAAAATTTGTACCATAAACAGATTTCAAGATTGCTCCGGGTTGTACGCCTTTGAATGTTTCGTTTTCTCCCACTTTTTTAAATACAATGGTATCGCCCATCACACTTACTGAATTTAACATCAGTATTTCGTTGCCTATATATAAACTGTCTTTAGATGAATAGACAGGATATGGTGTAGAAAATAATTGAAAATCATTTTCATTAGCATTTGAAATAGAAAAGTTGCCACTGTATTTGCTGTACATTAAGTGATGATCACTCAGATAAATTTTTACGAGAAAACTATCCAAACCTACTACCAACCTGCCTTGTGTTATTTTTCTCGTACCTCCCCAGGTGTTAAAAACGGCATCTGTATACTTCTTAGGTAATGCAGCATCAGGTATCAGATTAAAAGCAAGCTCTTTTGCAAAAGCTTTCTCATTCCAGAAATTTACTTTTAATGATTGCGTAAACCATTTCCTATCTGCAAAGAATGACGTGTCCCTAAAATAAACAGGGTCATCTGAAAATATGCCTGAATAATTGGCATCGAAAATAATCTTCCACTTGCCTTTTGTTTTTTGAATATAAACAAGCAGTTCATTTTCTTTTTTCCATTTATGAAGATTTGCCGTGTCGAGCAAATACTTTCTTTGAAAATGAGCTAAACTATCTGTAGAAATATATTTCTTCTGATAATCTTCAAAAAGCTTGTGGCGCATATCAAAACTATAACGCACTACCTGCGAGTTATCTTCCTTATTTACTGAAACTATACGCAACGGTTCCATTGTTCCCCCAAGACCACTGTTTACCTGGGTATCTTTTTGCGTGATAACGGTGTAAAATGTTTTACCTATTTGTGCGGTTGCTGTAATAGAAAAAAACAAGAAAATAAGGAAAATGAAACGCATCTTGTTGAAAAAATTCAGTTAAGGTGTTTTCTTAAAACGTAGAAGGCTGTATTTTATTTTTGCCAGCCGTCGCTGTGTATTTTGACCAGCGACAATTTCACATAGCCTTTACACCGGATCAATGATGATGAACTGTTTGCGTTATCAAAAAAAGCAGTCCTACAATTTATAACAACAAATGAACCTATATATTCATGAATTAATGATTGGAGAAAATACTCAACGAGGATGGTGTGCTATTTGTGTGATTGATTCTTTTAACGGCTGAGAGAACGCCAACCGGGATGACAAAATAACTTATTTCAAATTTTCATTTATAATCTGTTCATATTCTAAAACTGTATTTTGATCATTGCCAATAAATCTTGAAATCAATTTTCCTTTGCTGTCTAAAAATAGAGTATATGGAATAGCCCCTACTTCAAATTGTTCTTTTAATTGTTGTCTTTTGTTTTCCGGAATGATTAACTGAGGCCAGTTCATTTGTTCTGCTGCAACAGCAGACAACCAGGATTTTCTGGAGTCATCAATTGAAATACTAACAATATTTAATTGGTTGGGTTTGTATTTCGCAGCTATTTTTTTAAGTTCAGGTATTTCCTGACGGCAGGGCGCACACCAACTTGCCCAAAAAACAATCATGTTCACTTTTGCATTAGAACTGTAAATTTCGGTAGCAATGCCCAACTGGTTTTCAAACTTGTAATTCTCAAAAACCGGATTATCGTTTTTGCTTTCAGCATATTTTTTTAATACCTGAAAGCTGTTGTTTTTAGATACCTTGCTGTTAAATCCGTTGAGTAGAGCAGCAAGTTCCGCTTTCTTCAATGTCGATTTGTTTTCATTCAATTTCTTTGGTAAAAATATTGAACCTTGGTAGTTGTTAATGATGTGAGTGTAAAGTTGAAATTGCTCCGTTCGTTTAGAGAGATCGGCGTCGAGGTAGCCAAAATTCATCATTTGTGTTTTAAAAAAGACCTCTGTTTCCATTCCTGCCTTTATAGTGTAGTAGCCATTAAGTTGTTTAGATCGGGTTACAGCAATGTACGAGCTATCGATAAGAAAAGCATCTACCACATATTTTTGGCTATCGTTGCTCAACACATGATTATAGAAGTTTAGTTTTTTCAGTTTGCCTTCCTCATTTTTATAGCTAAGGCTGTAAATGCTTTCTGCTAAGTCTTTTTTACGTAACTGAAAGATGAAAAGACTGTTCACTTTTTTCGCCGTACTGATTGGATTTTCCCAATTGTATGCATCGGTTAAGTAGAGCTCATTGACTGAGCTGTCTTGAATTTCGATCTTCAGTTGTATGTCTTTCGATGTTTCTCTACATGCAAAACAAACCAGAATAAAAAGAAAGAAATACGATTTTTGAATCATTGGAAGAAATTGAAAAGGATTGGCATATTTGTGATGTCAATCCTTGTTAAAGAATCATGAACAATGGCTTGTACCTCCGTTAGAAGTTAAAGCTGTTGGTTGCGTATGACTGGCCGTATGGCAATAGCCAACAAATTCATTGCCTAGAAAGTACACCCAAGCCAGATCCTGTATAGTATACAGAACAGGTTCCATGCTCAATATGCCATACACCTTGCGAATCCTGCCAGGTATATGTACATGATTGACCACTGGTAATAGATTTTTGTTTGTATTTACCTAACGTCTTACCTAAAAATTCAATTTTTTTCATTCCAATCAATTTTTAGTTACAAATAAATGCGTCTCGTTTAAGCCCGTGAACGCAGTGGCGACCGCCTGCAGATTGCATTTGCAACTGCAACCTTTCGCCTTGCAGGCTTTCTTTCCATGGCGAAGAGGAAAGAATGATGAAGTGCTTTGTTACACTTTAATTGCAACAGCTAATCTCTGCAAAAGGAAAAAGAAATGCAAGCTTTTACCGGTTGTAAAAAACAACCGATTTGTTAAACCTGTTTAATCATGCAGATAGCTGAAAACAATAAAATAAAAAAAGCCGCACCTAAATATAGATGCGGCTTTTCTATTCTAACTGAAATCCTATTCCTCTTCTTTTGGTGGATAAGAAATGTTGATCAATCCTCTTCTGTTCTTCGCACGGCCATCGGCATTATCTCTGCCATTGATCAATTCCATCTCTACCGGGCAACATGCACCAAACGATTCAAAGCTGATGCGTGCTGAATCAACACCTTTTGCCATTAAGTAATCGGCACATGCTTTTGCACGTTTGTCGGAGAGTATCTTGTTGTATTCTTCCGAACCCAAACCATCGGTGTAACCGCTGATCTGCACAATGGCGCCCGGGTTCTTCACCAGTATATCATACAACGAATCGAGTTTGAAAGCAGCATCAGGCTTGATGTTGTGTTTATCAAAATCAAAATAAACGGTTACCACTGTTTCCGGTGTAAGAATAATTTTACGGTCGAGCACAATATCGTTGTTGGTAAACTTAGTGCTGCTCCAATCGCTTTCATCGGTATTAATGATGTTGATGCCCGATTGCTTTTCAGCATAACGATGTTTGCTTACTGTTACAGTACCATCTGCATCGGTTTCAATTTCTGTTGTGTAACGGCCATTGGCATCGGTTGTTACTTTCAACTGTTTGCCGTTTGCATTTATTAGTACAATTGCATTGGCTACCGGCTGATTATCTTTTTTATCAACCACTTTACCGGTAAAGATCTTTTTCTTTGGTGCTTTGGTAACGGTATAAGTTTCCAGGCAACATTCCGAACCACGATCACTGCTGAACACCGCATTCTTCAACAGGTTTTGTTTATCGCTTGTAAAAAAGTACACATCATCACGCACAGAATTTACAGGATAGCCCATGTTTTCAATAGTACTCCAGTTATTTCCTTCGCCTTTTGCTGTAAACAAATCAAATCCACCCATGCCTGCTTTACCATCAGTTGCAAACACCAATGTTTTTGTTGCGCTGTGGTAGAACGGTGTTTGTTCATCGTGTGCTGTATTGATGGCGGCACCTGTATGTACGGCTTCACCAACACTACCATCGGCATTAACAGAAGCATACCAGATATCGTAACCACCCTTGCCGCCTTCACGATTGGATGAGAAGAATAAATACTGACCATCGGCACTCAATTGCGGATGTTTACTGCTGCCGCCTTTGTTTACAGTACTAACTTCAGCAGCTGCACTCCACCCTTCTGCAGTTTTTGTTGCATGATAAACAGCAAAAACCTGTTTGCCGTTTTCTGTTTTCCATTGCGTAAAATAAAGATGCTTCCCATCGGCGCTTATTGTTGCAGCCCCCTGGTTCGTGTAAGCATCAGCACCCAATGCAACAGGTTCACTTACATGCAACACATTGTTTGCAAGACTTACTGCATACAATCGATTATGATTAGGATTTACACCTGCTTGCGCAACTGTATCTTTTTCTGTACCGGTGATGATAAACTGATCGCCGCCAATATGCAGCGGTGCAAAAGCTCCTTTTTCTGCACCTGCACTCAGCGTAAACTTATTAAACGTGTACATAACAGTATCGGGGCGTACAGTTTGTTGTTTTACAAACTTTAATGTTGCCAACTCATTTTCTGCTGCAGCTCTGTACGGATCGTTGGCAGTTGCCTTTGCTAAAAATTCATTTAAACTTTCTTCTGCTGCTGTGGTATTACCTAATGCACGCTGGCATACAGCATACCAGTATAATGCATGTGCATAGTTAGCCATATCAGCTGCTGCAACGGCTTTGTAACGTTCTGCTGCCTGCGGTAAGTAATGTGCCAGACGATAACTTTCGGCCTGTTTGTACAACAGATCGTTTTTTGTAACGCCTTTGCCCATGCTGCTTCCCTGGCGACCATGTTTTGCATTGAGAGGAAAATCGGCCTTTGGTTTTTCCTTTGCTGAAGGCTTTAAGTACTGTTCGTATAAATTAGCGGCAGTAAGAAAATCGCCTGCTGCATAATATTGTTCGGCTTGCTTTATGCGTAGATCGACCTGTGCAGTTGCCTGTTGCATAACAGTACATGCAAACAAACACAGTGCTGTTCGGCCGGCTGTTTTATAAAAGCTATTGGTATGTTTGGTTTTCATTTCTTAGATGTTTGTGGATTGAAAGAATGGCTTACAATTAAAAACGTGCACAACGGATAAAGTCGAACACACTTCTTGTTCCGCTGCGTTTGATGTAGGATAAGCTCAGTTCAAAACTGTTTACGTTTCTGTTGTTGGCACCAAGCTTCGATGCATTTACATCGTAACTTAAACCCACCACAAAATTTTTCCAGTCAACACCAATAAACGGAGCTACTGCATCTTTTACACGATAGTAAGCACCAAACATAAAATCGGTTTCTTCATTTACATTCAACTGCACATAAGTGCCCAGCATTGCTTCAGTTGCAGTTCCCTGCCTGTTAATCAACACATGTGGGATAATGCTTGTACGTTCCGATAAATTATAACTGATACCTCCGTGTGCTACATAACGCAACGGAATAGTATTGAGTGATGTGCTCTGTGACGTAATGATGGGATCTTTCGGACGGTTGATGTGAAAGAACGATACACCTGCAAAACTGTTGATCTTTTTATCGGGTGTGGCATCGTAATACAAAACCCCTGCACCTGCATCAAACACAGTAGACTGTGTTGTACCAAAGCTTTCGCTTGTGGCATTGTTAGAATTGTATCCGGTGATGGGATTCCATTGATCGCCCCATTTGAATTTCGATTGATCTACTCTGCGGTTGATTAAACCACCTTGTACTGCCAATACTAAACGATGATTATTATCGGCACCAAACTTTACACCCGTGTATGCTACCGACACCTGAGCGTTGAGATAATTAAAACCACCGTCTCCTGCTTTCTGGTTGAGCAGATTTACACCCAACGCAATGTTTTTGTTTGTACGTGTATCAAACGAAACACCGGTTGTACTGTAAGGGTTTGTAATGCTTCCCCATTGGTTACGGTACACACCCGATACACGATACTCACCATCACTTCCACCTGTCATTGCAGGATTGATGTACATGGGATAAGTATAGTTTTGGGTAAAGTGCGGATCTGTCTGCGCAAAGGATTGAAGCACGCTAACCAAAAGCAGGCATGCTGTAAATAACCCCTGTTGTGTGATGAATTTATTTTTCATTTTATAGCAGATATAAGATTTTGAATGTTGTTTGTTTTCAAGATTAACGTACAAGGGTTATTGAACCTTTCTGATCGATGGTGCGGCCATCCGTCATTACAGCACGCAGCACAAATACATATACACCTACAGGTTGTGGTTTACCGTTCTGTGTACCATCCCATGCCTGCGACTGGTTATTGATGAATGCAATTTGCTGACCCCACTGGTTAAAGATGCGCATCTCTACTTTGTTAATGTAGTTGCCATACACACGCAGCACATCATTCTTACCATCTCCATTTGGTGAGAATACGTTTGGCACAAACACATCTTTGTTCAATGCTTTTACAGTAATGGTATAAGTAACCGGTGTACCGATACAACCGTTAATACGTGGTGTTACTGTAATTGTTGCTGTGATATCTGTATTACCTGTATTGGTTGCAGTAAACTGCGGCACATTACCTGTACCCGATGCTGCTAATCCAATTGCGGGGTTTGAATTTGTCCAGTTGATGGTTACACCCGATGCAGGTGTTATTGTAAACACAGTTGCAGGAACTACTGCACCATCATTAACAGTAATATTTGCAGGAGCAGTTACAACCGGTATTTGATTTACCTGTACAGTATAGGTTGTGTTTACAGCACACTGTCCGGCTGTTGGTGTAAAGGTATACACAGCATCGGCTTGGTTGCTTACGGTTGCAGGACTCCATGTACCGGTTACACCGTTGGTTGATGTTGCAGGTAATGCAGGTACTGTTGATCCGATACAGATTGAAGCACTTGTACCAAAGCTGAAGGTTGGGGTAAGTATTGGATTTACTGTTACTGTAAATGTTTGTGTGGTTGCACATACACCTGCTGTTGGTGTAAACGTATATGTACCACTTGCAGTTGTACTTACAGTTGCAGGGCTCCATGTACCGGTAACACCGTTACTTGATGTTGTTGGTAATGCAGGTACAACTCCGCCGTTACAAATTGAAAGTGTTGTACCAAAGCTGAAGGTTGGAACTGTATTCGGAACTACTGTTACCGTAAAGGTTGTACTTGTTCCGCATTCGCCTGCGTTTGGCGTAAAGGTATAGGTACCACTTGCTGTATTACTTACAGTTGCCGGGCTCCATGTACCATTAATACCATTTACAGATCGTGTTGGTAAAACAGGTGCTGTACTGTTTGCACAAATACTTGCAGTTGCACCAAAACTAAATGTTGGTGTAAGTATCGGGTTAACTGTTACAGTTAATGTTGTGGTAGTTGCACACAAACCGGCTGTTGGTGTAAACGTATACGTTCCGCTTGTAGTGTTATCAATTGAAGATGGGCTCCACGTACCTGTTATACCATTTGTTGATGTTGTTGGTAATGCTGGTGCAGCAGCGCCATTACAAATACTCAAGGCTGTACCAAAACTAAATGCCGGAGTAATATTCGGATTAACTGTTACGGTAAATGTTTGTGTTGTTGCACACTGCCCCGCTGTTGGTGTAAAGGTATATGTGCCACTTGCAGTATTACTTACAGTTGCAGGACTCCATGTGCCGGTAATACCATTGCTTGATGTTGTTGGCAATGCCGGTACTGTTCCGCCGCTGCAAATGGTTAATGTTGTACCAAAACTAAATGTTGGTGTATTGTTCGCACTAACTGTTACAGTAAATGTTTGTGTAGTTGCACACTGTCCCGCTGTTGGTGTAAATGTGTACGTTCCACTTGCTGTGTTACTTACCGTTGCAGGACTCCACGTACCGGTAATATTATTGGTAGATGTTGTTGGTAATGCAGGAACTGTTCCGCCACTGCAAATGCTCAGCGTTGTACCAAAGCTGAACGTTGGTGTAATATTCGGATTTACTGTTACAGTAAATGTTGTTGTTGTAGCACATTGCCCGGCTGTTGGTGTAAAGGTATACGTTCCGCTTGCTGTAGTGCTTACAGTTGCAGGGCTCCATGTACCGGTAATACTATTTGATGATGTATTTGGTAATGCAGGAACTGTTCCGCCATTACAAATAGTAAGCGTAGTACCAAAGCTGAACGTTGGTGTAATATTCGGATTTACTGTTACAGTAAATGTTGTTGTTGTAGCACATTGTCCGGCCGTTGGTGTAAAGGTATACGTACCGCTTGCTGTGTTACTTACTGTTGCAGGGCTCCATGTACCGGTAATACCATTATCTGATGTTGATGGTAACGCAGGAACAGAGCCGCCGCTGCAAATTGTTAAGCTTGTACCAAACGCAAATGCAGGTGTAACATTCGGATTAACTGTTACTGAAAGGGTGGTTGTTGTAGCACACTGTCCCGCTGTTGGTGTAAATGTGTACGTTCCGCTTGCAGTATTGCTCACTGTTGCAGGGCTCCATGTACCGGTAATACCATTGCTTGATGTTGTTGGCAACGTTGGTGCTGTTGCTCCTGAGCAGATGCTTACACTTGTACCAAAACTAAATGTTGGTGTAATATTCGGATTTACTGTTACAGTAAATGTTTGTGTTGTTGCACATTGCCCGGCTGTTGGTGTAAAGGTATACGTACCGCTTGCAGTAGTGCTTACTGTTGCAGGGCTCCATGTACCGTTAATACCGTTGCTTGATGTGTTTGGTAATACAGGTACAGTACCTCCATCACAAATGATAAGTGTTGTACCAAAGCTGAAGGTTGGTGTTACAATCGGATTTACTGTTACGGTAAATGTTTGTGTTGTAGCACATTGTCCCGCTGTTGGTGTAAAGGTGTAGGTACCACTTGCGGTGTTACTTACAGTTGAAGGGCTCCAGGTACCGGTGATACCATTACTTGATGTGTTTGGCAATGCAGGAACCGCATCTCCATTACAAATGGTTAAGCTTGTTCCAAAGCTGAAGCTTGGTGTAACAACAGGGTTAACTGTTACAGATAATGTTTGTGAGGTTGCACATTGTCCTGCTGTTGGCGTAAACGTGTACGTATCGCTTGTTGTATTGCTTACAGTTGCAGGACTCCATGTACCTGTTATACCATTGCTTGATGTTGTTGGCAGTGTTGGTGCTGCTGCCCCTGCACAAATACTCACGCTCGTACCAAATGCAAACGTTGGTGTAATAACAGGGTTTACTGTTATATTAATTGTAACCGGGTTTGCACAAGCCGAAGCGTTGGGCGTAAAAGTATAAGAACCCGATGTAGTGTTACTAACTGTTGATGGGCTCCATGTACCACTGATACCATTGTTAGATGTGGTGGGCAGTAGTGGTGCTGTTGCGCCATTACAAATACTTGCAGGTATGCTGAACGTTGGCGTTGTTCGTGGAGTAACAGTAATGTTGATTGTTACGGGCAAACCACATTGTCCTGTTGCAGGAGTAAATGTGTATGAGCCCGATGTAGTATTACTAACTGTTGCAGGATTCCATGTACCGCTGATACCGTTGTTTGATGTTGCCGGCAGTGTTGGTGCAGTTGTGCCTGCGCAGAACGGAGCTATTGCAGTAAATGATGGAACAAAGATCGGGTTCGATAAAATTACACCTGAGAAAAGATTGGTTGTACAACCGTTCACTGTAATTGCAAAACCCGAGTACACACCTGCATTTAAACCGGTAATGATTGCCTGGCCCGATCCGTTGGCCACAATTGTTACAGGACCAACTGCATTACCATCATCTGTATAAGAAATGGAATAGCTTGTACCAGGTACTAAGCCGTTAATGGTAACAGAACCTTCTGTTCCGTTACAGCTTGTTGGGTTATTACTGGATAATGTTGGTGCCTGAATAGAAAAAGTTGATTTATAATTGGCGCCACCGTTATTTAATGTAACAGTTTCGTTACAAAGAGAAGTTGAAGAGTTTGATCCGCTTACTTCATAATATACTTCCAATACATAATTACCGGGAGCATAACTGGTAAGGTTCACCGGAGCATAAGGTGTGGTTGTACCATCTGCAATTACACGTTGCCATTTTTGATCGCCGTTGGCACAGGGTCCGCCGGATGGAAAAGAACCTGCATTACAATCGTCAACAAATGGCAGATCGATACTTGTAAAAATTCCTGAAGGACTTCCTTGTGGGTAAACACGATAATTCAAACGTACCGAACATACATTAGAGGATGCAGGATTTTTAAAGGTTTTCACTTCTGCACCTCTTAATACAAGCGTACCGGAATTTTGCGTATGCGCACCAAAGCTCATGTTATCATATACATTACCTGAGGGGCCAATTAAATTAGCTCCTGTTCCGGATGTATTATAAAAATTACTTTGATTGCAATCTGTTACCCAAACTGCAGATGCGAATGTTCCGATCGATTGCGCATGAGAGAAGATGGAAAGCAATAGCAGAACAATAGTTCCTGCTAAGGCAATTGGATTTTTGGATTTCATTTTCTAGCTGTTAGTTCTTTGATAGGCTAATTAGAACTATAAATTTAGTGTATAAACTGTTGATAAACTACAGTTTCCGTATTTTTCCCGTAAAATTGTGGGTTTCTACTTAGCAATACAAGGACAATGATAGTGCCCGCTATTTCGAAAATTACGTATCCCTTTTGTGTATTAAATGAACAGTTGCAGAAAATTGCGGTAACAAAAAATGGGAACCATTACGATGAATAATTCCCAATTTCAAAATCAATATAAATATCGTTCTAACTGTAATACGGACTTATCATGATATATACAATTACTCCTGTAACTGCAACATAAAACCATAAAGGCCATGTAATGCGGGCCAGCTTTTTATGTTTATGAAACTCTGCTGTTAATCCACGATAAGCTGTAAACAAAATGAACGGCAGAATGATACCTGCTAAAACAATATGTGTAATGAGAATAAAATAGTAAACCAGTTTTATAAGACCACTACCGCCATAGCTTGTTTCACCGGTAAATAAGTGATGACAGATGTACGATACAAGAAACACTACCGAAAAACCGATAGCCCACATCATTAACTTTTTATGTGTACGGTAACGTTTATCCTTAACTGCAAACAACGCCCCGAGTAAGAATAAAGCAACGAATGTATTGATCAATGCATTCAGTCGGGCAAAGATGTGTTTATCAAATCCCAGGTTTACATTTACTTCAATTCTGCTTAAAAAAGCAACGGCAACAAAAACAATAATGCTTACAAGAAAAATAAGGATGTATGCCAGCTTATCATTTTTTTCTATTGCAGGTGGTAATGCTTTGCCACGTCTGTGCTCTCTGTAACTTGACATTTGTATTTATACTTTGAAATTATTTCCTAAACAGGTTTCGCTTTTTCTTTTTGTCTTTTTCAAGGAAGAGCAACCCGATATCTTTTGCAAGTTTAGCCATTGCAATGCTATCAGTGCCATCGTACCAGCCTCGTATTACTCTGTCTCTATCCAGTAAATAAAATTTATTGGTATGCAGAAAGGCTGTATCAACTTCACCGCCATCAATGGTTGCAGCTTTAAACTCATCGTAAGCCAGCTTATAAATTGTCTGCTTATCGCCCGTTAAAAACCACCAGTTGTTGTGACGCACCTTGTACTTATCGGCGTAACGTTTCAATGCTTCAACACTGTCTCTTGACGGATCTACAGTTAACGAAATAAAATGTACGAGTGAATCATTTTTCAAAAATGCGTCCTGCATTTTTTTCATGTTGCGTGTTAGTGTTGGGCAGGGGTTCGGGCAACGGGTGAAGAAATAATCAACAACCAGGATCTTTCCTTTCAACGAATCAACACTAACAGATTTGTTCAGCTGATTGGTAAATGTAAAGTTGGCTACCTTATGCCATACGGTATCTTTTACCAGTTTTCCTTTTTCGGTTTTCTCAATTACCGTGTCAAAAAAATAATGCCTCGGCATATCTACCGATCCTTCGCTGGTAAACTTAACAATGTAATACGATATTACGGGTACGCCAACCGCAAGCAATAAACCAAAAAGTCCTTTTTTACTCATACACGTTTCATTCGCTGCTAAAAAAATCGTCCCGATACTCCTGCAAAGGAAAACCGGGACGAATATGAATCAACTCTTCTAATTATTTCAATCCGCCTTCATGTGCGCCGCCGCCATGAGCCGGTTCTGCTTTTTGTTCATATTTCACCGGATCCTTCGGACGATATTCGTTACGAAGATTTTTCCATGAATTACCATCCCATAAAAAAGCAACGATGAACCAGATGAACAATGCCAACGGTACAACAATGGTCATGATCATGTTTCTGATTTCATCGCCAAGGTGCATGAAAATAGAAACAATGTAAAACGCTTTTGCAAGAGAGAGAATAATAATAATTCCTTTGATCATCATTACAGCAGTATCGCCAAAGTCTGTAGCATAAAGCAAATAACCTAATCCTAATTCGATAACTGTAATAACAGAAAGCAAAATTGTTGTTTTCCAGATTCGCTTTTTTGAATCATCGGTTGGTGCGCTGTGCGGATAAGTTACTTCACCGCCAAATGTTTGATGTTCCATATATAAATTATTTCAGAATAATAGTTTGTTGAATACGGTTAAACGAGATAGAAGAATAAGAATACAAACACCCATACCAGATCTACAAAGTGCCAGTACAAACCAACTTTCTCAATCATCAGATAATGACCTCTTCTTTCAAACACACCTTTCCATGTCATGATGGTGATGATGATATTGATCACCACACCTGAAAACACGTGGAAACCGTGGAAACCTGTAATGGTAAAGAAGAAGTTAGAGAAGTTGGTAGTAGCAACTGTACCATCTGCATTCGGGAAAGGATTGCGACCCCACCATGCACCTTCGTGATGTAAATGTGTCCACTCCCAAGCCTGGCAGCTCAAGAAAGCTAAACCACCAACAATGGTCCAGATCATCCATTTAATAACACCTTTCTTATTTCCATGATGACCTTCGTGTACAGCCAATACCATTGTAACCGAACTTACAATGAGGATAAACGTCATTAAACTCACAAACACCAGTGGCATACCGCTGCCAAGGAAAGGAAAAGATTGAAACACAAAGTTTGGATCGGGCCATGATGGGCTCGATACACGTACTGTACCGTACGCAATCAAAAATGCGCCGAATGTAAACGCATCACTCATTAAGAAATACCACATCATCAACTTGCCATACTCCACATTGAAGGGGCTTTTACCACCACTCCACCATTTTGTGTTTGCTGCTACTGTTTGTGCCATTTATCAGTTTTTAATTGTTCTCAATTTTTAAAAAATCAGGATACCAGTAAGAAAAATACAAACAGGTAAATCCATAAAATATCTACAAAGTGCCAGTATAACCCGGCTGTTTCAACAGGTGCAGTACTGTAATATTTTGTTTTGCTGTTGTATGCTCTGAAAAACAAAACAGCTAATGCTATTATACCGCCTATAACATGCAGTGCATGCACACCTGTAATAATGTAAAAGAACGATCCGGCTACGCTGTCACGAAAAGTGATCTTGGTTGCCCACAGTTCAGAAAATCCAATAAACTGTGTTGCTACAAAAGCCAAACCTAAGACTACCGTTCCCGAAATCAGCAACCGATACTTCGCCATTTCTCTTGCTTTCATTGCCTTTTGCGCCAGGAAAACCGTAACGCTGCTTAGGATAATAAGCAATGTAGATAAATAAAAGATCTTTGGTACCTGAACGGCTTCCCATCCGGCCTGGTTACTTTTTACAATGTATGCGCTGGTAAAACCGGCAAACATCATCGAAATACTTCCAATAGCTACCCACAACGTAAAGCGGTGGGGATGCATTTTTTGTGTTCGTTCACTGCTCATAACCGTCTCCATCTTTCAATCGCTTTTATTAGCAACTGTTTTCACAGTTTCACTTTTGTTATTGCTGTGCAATTTTATCGGCCAGTAAAGCAAGCAGTACAATTGGTAAATAAATGTAACTGCTGAACATTACTCTTCTTGCACTCTTTACATCCATATTAAAATACAGTCGTACACATTGTACAACCATAAACAGGTTTGCCGCAATCAGTATCCACATGCTTACAACACCACTCATGCTGAAAAAATATGGGAGCATGCCAACAGGTACCATCAACAACGAATAAATAATTGTTTGAATGGCGGTAAACTTCGTTGGTCCTTTATCGGATGGCAGTAACTTAAACCCGGCTTTACTGTAATCGGTATGCGCAACCCAGGCTATTGCCCAGAAATGCGGAAACTGCCAGAGGAACTGAATTGCAAATAAGATCCAGCCACCTGTCCACGAAAAATTTACATCATCGTAAGCAGCAGCCCAGCCAATTAAGCAAGGTAGTGCACCGGGCACCGCACCAACCAATACAGCAATAGAGTTTACTTTTTTAAGCGGCGTATATACAAAGCCGTAAATAAATAAACTAAACAGCGATAAGCCTGCTGCGTACCAACTGAAGTACAAACCCAAAATCAAAGAACCAATTATTGCAGCAATGAAGGCAAAGGTGGTGGCTTCCTGCACACTCATTCTCCCGCTTGCTACCGGTCTTGTACCGGTACGTTTCATTACTGCGTCTGTATCTTTTTCTGCAATCTGGTTGATGGCGTTGGCACTGCCTGTAACAAGCATACCACCTAACAACAACAACAGAATGCTTCCAAAATCATATTCAACTACGTTTGGCGCAAGCATGTATGCAATTACACTGCTAAACACCACCGTAAAACTGAGCGTAAACTTAATGAGCTGTCTGTAGTCTTCTATCTTACCTCTTATACCCGTTTTGGGCTGCTTGCTATCTGCCTGTTTATTGCTCAAAATGTTCAATCAATATCGACACGCTTGTGCCGGTTCAATTAATGTTTACTCTCGTTTGCGCTTACAGGTACAGTTTGAGCAATGTGATCTTGCCCGTCTTTACCGTAATCGTATGCCCAGCGGTGTACTTCCGGAATTTCACCATCCCAGTTGCCGTGTCCCGGATTGATTGGTGTGGTCCATTCCAATGTATTTGCACCCCATGGGTTTTGTGTTGTTACTTTTCTTCCTTTCCAGATACTGTAGAAGAAGTTAAAGATGAACAGTATTTGAATAAGGAATACGATGATTGCTACAACACTGATGAACTTATTCAACTCACCAAATTGTTTAAACGATTCCCAGATATCGTACTTGTAGTAACGGCGTGGCATACCTGCTAAACCTTCGTAGTGCATAGGCCAGAAGATGAGGTAAGCACCAACCATGGTTACCCAGAAGTGGATATAACCAAGTGTGTTGTTGAGGTAACGGCCATACATTTTCGGATACCAATGGTAAATACCTGCGAACATACCGAACATACTTGCCACACCCATTACAATGTGGAAGTGTGCAATTACGAAATAAGTATCGTGTAATTGAATATCCAATGCAGAGTTACCTAAAAAGATACCTGTTAAACCACCGGAGATGAACAAGCTTACAAAGCCCAATGCAAAAAGCATTGCAGGTGTAAAGCGGATATTACCTCTCCAGATTGTAGTTAACCAGTTAAATACTTTGATGGCACTTGGTACAGCGATCAACAATGTTAACAGTACAAAGAATGCACCGAGGAACGGATTGAGACCTGTTACAAACATATGGTGTGCCCATACAAGGAAGGCCAGAATTGTAATGGCGAACAACGATCCGATCATGGCCATATAACCGAAGATCGGTTTGCGGCTGTTAACCGAAAGAATTTCTGATGCCATACCCATTGCAGGTAACAGGATGATGTACACCTCAGGGTGACCTAAGAACCAGAACAAGTGCTGATAGAGAATTGCACTACCACCTTCATTCGGTAAGGCTTGCCCGTTAATATAGATATCACTTAAGTAGAAGCTTGTTCCGAAGTGACGATCAAAGATCAATAAGATAAAACCAGAGAATAATACAGGGAATGATAATACACCCAATACAGCTGTAAAGAAGAATGCCCAGATTGTTAGAGGCAAGCGAGTCATGCTCATACCCTTTGTACGCATGTTCAGTACTGTAGCAATGTAATTCAAACCACCAAGTAACGATGATACAACAAACAATGCCATCGACACCAACCACAAATCCATACCAACTTTAGAACCAGGTGATGCTTCTCCCAACGCACTCAACGGAGGGTAAGCTGTCCAACCACCACTGAAAGGACCTGTTTGTACAAATAATGAAGAAAGCATTACGATACTGGCTACAAAAAAGAACCAGTAAGAAAGCATATTCATGAAAGGCGATGCCATATCACGTGCACCAACCTGTAAAGGAATTAAAAAATTAGAGAACGTGCCACTTAAGCCCGCTGTTAATACAAAGAATACCAACACCGTTCCGTGCATAGTTACCAATGCATAATATGCTTCGGCTTGTAACTGACCGCCTTTTGCCCATTCGCCCAGCAAAGCTTCCATCCAGGGAAATTTTGCATCGGGAAAACCAAGTTGCAAACGGAAAATAACAGAGAACAAACCACCCAGCAATGCCCAGAACATACCGGTAATCAAAAACTGCTTGGCAATGGTTTTATGATCCTGACTGAATACATACTTCGTAAGGAAGGTTTCATGGTGATGACCATGATGCACTTCATGATGCGTTTCATGCGGAACGCTTACAGTAGAAGAATGCACATGTGATGTCTCGTTACTCATAATCTCTTTTTTATACAATTCGTTTTACGATACAATTATTTGTTGATGGCTACAGTTGTTTTTTCTGCAGCTGTTGCAGCTGCTGTTGAATCTGCAGCAGCAGGTTTTACAACACCGGGTTCTTTATCAGGAAACGCTGTGTAGTAGTTGGGCTTTTGTTTCGCCATCCACACATCAAACTCTTCCTGTGTAACTACTTCAATAATACCTTTCATCGAGTAGTGACCGTTACCACACATCTGATCGCAGGCAATTTCATATACGAAATTCGGATTGCCGGTACGCTCTTTCATTTCTTTGGTAGTGTACTTAGGCGTAAACCAAAGTGTTGTTGGAATACCTGGTACTGCATCCATTTTCAAACGGAAATGATTTAAACCAACATCATGAATTACATCACGGCTGCCGATGATCAATTTAACCGGACGACCTTTAACGATGTACATGGTTTGTGTTGTAACAACATCATCAAAATTTGTTGGATCAGCTTTCAGCTTCAGCGTTTCATCGTCTTGAAAAATCTGTCCGAAAGGATTGCTGTTTTCATCGCTGATAACACGGAAATATGTTTTACCGAAAATTTTGTCTTTACCGGGATAACGCATCATCCAGCCAAATTGCTTACCAACAATTTCAACTTCCAATGCACCTTTTGGAGCGTCTGATGTAATGCGGAACCATGAACGCAAACCAAATACAACCAATACTGTTAAGAAGATGGCAGGAACAACAGTCCAGATCAACTCCAGTTTATTGTTGTGGGGAAAGTAAAAGGCTTTACGTCCTTCTTTCTCCTGGTATTTCCATGCAAAAAAGAAAAGGAGAAACTGTGTAAGTACAAACACTAAGCCTGTAACAGCTGTAGTGATCATAAACATTTCATCGAAATCTTCACCTTCTACCGATGCAGAACCCTGAGGAAACAATGTGGTTTTATACAAAAGCTTATTGCAATAGTAAACAGCAATAAAGCCTACAATCATAAATCCAAGCAGCATAAAACCGTTGATGCGGTTGTTTTGCTTGCGTGATGTTTCTTCACCTTTTAATACACTCACATATTCGCTGGCCTTCGAAATCTGGAAGATGACAATAAACACCAGGACGGCAGCTGCAATGATCAGATATGTTGTAGTAGTCATAGCTTGCGCAATTATTTATAGTTGGTCAATTGTTTTTTACGTTCAGTTATCAGGTATGGTGAATAATACTTTCTTTCACCAACGGATGGTTCTTCGGCAACAACGGCGCTTTGGTTAAGTGCTTCGCTGTAAGGAAAATAACCAAACCGAGGAATCCTGCACCCACACCAAGACTGAATACGAAATGGCTGATTGAGTTTGATTCTTTACCCAATTCTTTCAAAGGACCGGGAGTGATCATTTGATAGAAATCGAGCCAGTGACCAAAGATGATGATTACTGCCATCAACGTTACAACAGTGTAGTTACGTTTCGAACCACGACGCATCAGAATTAACAATGGAGCGAGGAAGTTAATGATGAGGTTCAACAGGAAGATACCCCTGAAAATACCTTCACCTTTACCACCGTAACCTAAACGATCAACGAAGTAAGCCGTTTCTTCAGGCTGGTTACTATACCAGATCAACATAAACTGAGAGAACCAGAGATAAGTCCAAAACACAGAAAACGCAAACATGAACTTACCAATATCGTGAATGTGCTCTTCGTTTACATATTCAAGGTATCCCTGGTTTTTCAGGTACACCACAAACAACATGATGAGTGAAATACCTGCAACCCATGAGCTTGCAAATGTGTACCAGCTGTACATGGTGCTGTACCAATGCGCATCAATACTCATTAACCACATCCATGGCAATGTACTCAACACCGTTAAACCGTATGTTACAAGGAAAGCTGCTGCAATAGCCAACGACTTCCAGTAATGAGAACGTTCGCCTTTTTGTGCAAGATCTTCTGCAAGTGAAAGTTTACGGAACGAATGGCGGAACCACATCCACAAACCAACGGCAGTAACAGATAAAATGGTATAGAACATTGGGTTTAAGAAACCACTCTTATGTAATAATTTCTCATCGTGCTTTACATGCTCAACATCTTTCCAGTGATAAATATGATGGTCTTTAGAAATCCATACATAGCCTAAAAGAATAACGAGTGCAATAGGGCCTAATACATTAATACCACCTGAAATTGCTTCAGGAACACGACGGAATACCAACGGCCATCCAGCCTGTGCCAATGTTGTGGCCGAGATAAAGAAGAAGCTGGCTGCTACAACCAGTAACCAGAAGATACCGTTGTGCATTAATGCCATCCAGAATTTGGTAGCACCATACGCTTCTGCGCCATGACCTTCACCGTGACCGGCAGAAAACGGATGCAGAAACACTACACCGAGGATGAGTGTTAATACACCTACACCCATCAATGCATAACTCCATTTTTTTAATCCGCCTGGTATTTCAAATTGTTCTTTCAGTGCCATTGAACTTCGTTTATAGTTGAATGTGTTAGTTTGGTAATTCTTATTTCGTTGCCTTAACTGTTGTGTCTGCTGCAGGCTTAGCAGTTGTTGTATCTGCTGTTACTGCTACAGGTTTTGCACCACCCGGCTGCATGCTCTTTACGTAGTGAATAATCATCCAACGTTGTTGGGTAGTCAGCTGCGATGCATAGCTACCCATGAGGTTTCTGCCATAAGTAACAGAATACATCATTTGGCCTGCAGGCATGTTTTCATACTTCACATCACCAACCAGTGTAGCCGGTTTTGCAGGGTATGGACCTTCACCACCTTTATAAATAGGACCGTTGCCATCTAATTTTTCACCATGACAAATGCCGCAGTTAACATTGTATAAACGCTTTGCTTCTGCCATATCTTTTTCATTCAATGCAGGAAGCGGGTTAACCACTTGTTTCGACGCTACATAGTTTGCAGTATCGCCAACTGCATCTTTCCCTAAAGGAAACGATGCTACACCACCACGTTTTACAGTACCTGCAACAGGTGTGGCATCATAATAAATACCGGCTTCAGTAAGGTTGCTGTGGTCGGCATATGTTTCTACTGCACGGCTGTAAGCCATATCGGGCATATAAATTTTACCCGGCTCACGGCGGGGGCCGTTATTGCAGGCTGCTGCTGCCAATACTACTGTAACCAATCCAAGTGTAACAATCTTTGTTGAACGCATTGCAATATGTTTATGCTGTAACGATTTCTTCTTTTTCAAATGCTTTTTTTGCTTTGTCGTAACGACCTAACCACCATCCGGTTTCTGCTTCTTTTTCAAACACCTCAACTGCACCGGCATTCTGGAAAAATGCTTTTACTTCTTCCACGTTTGTTTTATCGGTCACTTCAATCGGCATTACAAACAGATCGTCTGTAGCACGCAGGTGAAAATGATCTTTGGTTACAAACGGAGCCAACTGGCAGAGGTAGCAGAATGTAAGCACCATACCTACAGCTGCACACAATACCGTTAACTCAAACACAATCGGAATAAATGCAGGCAAAGGCAAGTGTGGTTTACCACCAATGTTCAGAGGCCAGTCTTTGGTAAATACCCAGCTCATGAAGGTTAAGGCAGTTGTTGTACCTGTCATTGCATAAATAAAGCCGGCTGTATGCAAACTTGTATCACGCAAACCCATTGCATGATCTAAACCATGGATCGGGAAAGGCGTATATACATCATGAATCTTATAACCTGCCTTGCGGGTATTTTTTACCGCAGGAAACAGCGTTTTTTCATCATCGAAACAGCCAACTACGAATTTTTTTACAGACATATTTTTTAGCTTTTAGCTTTCAGCTTTTGTTCAATTAATGTGCATGCGCATGTTCGTGTGCAAACTCTGTCACGCTTTGCTCTTCAATACCATCCATTTGCTCTTTATAACTTTCGCCATTCTTCTTCAATATATGTTTGATCTCCGCAATGGCAATTACAGGGAAGTATTTCGAGAACAGGAAGTAGCAGGTAAAGAACAAACCGAACGAACCGAGATAGAAGCCAACTTCCCAAATGGTTGGACGATAGTACACCGACCATGAAGAAGGCAGGTAATCACGATAGAGTGATGATACGATGATCACAAAACGTTCGAACCACATACCCACGTTCACCACAATACTCATTAAGAAAGTAAAGGCGATGTTGCGACGGAGTTTCTTGCTCCAGAATAACTGTGGCGTAATTACGTTACAGGTCATCATTAACCAGTAGCTCCATCCGTAAGGACCGGCAATACGGTATTTGAAGAAGATATCCTGTTCATATTTTACAGCACTGTACCATGCCATGAACAACTCAGTTAAGTAGGCACAACCCACGATTGAACCGGTTAATACAATAACCTTGTTCATGTTTTCGATATGGCTGATAGTAATATAATCTTCCAGGTTCATGATCTTACGTGTAACCAACATCAGGGTTTGCACCATGGCGAAACCGGAGAAGATGGCACCCGCAACGAAGTAAGGAGGGAAGATGGTTGTATGCCAACCGGGGATAACCGAAGTGGCAAAGTCAAAAGATACGATCGTGTGTACACTCAATACAAGTGGCGTACTTAAACCGGCCAACACCAGCGATAAGCTTTCATGACGCTGCCAGTGTTTGGTTGAACCTGTCCATCCGAAAGAAGCAACACCATAAAATGCTTTTGCCCATTTCTTCTTGGCACGGTCACGCAGGGTGGCCATATCAGGAATCAAACCGCTATACCAGAATAAAAGAGATACAGTAAAGTAAGTAGAGATCGCAAATACGTCCCACAACAATGGTGAGTTGAAGTTCACCCAAAGAGGACCACGTGTATTTGGATAAGGCATTACGAAGAAGGCCATCCACACACGACCCATGTGCCAGATCGGGAACTGGCCCGCACAAATAACCGCAAAGATGGTCATCGCTTCAGCCGCACGGTTTACACCGGTACGCCAGCCTTGACGGAATAGTAACAAGATCGCAGAGATCAATGTACCGGCGTGACCAATACCTACCCACCATACGAAGTTGGTGATATCCCAACCCCATCCGATGGTTTTGTTCAGGTTCCACATACCTGTACCGTATACAACCTCTTTGTAAAGGCTCACTGCACCAAATAACAGGAGGGCAACCGAAATAATGAAACCGATCCACCACAAACGAGTGGGTGCAGCTTCCACCGGCTTACAAATATCCTCTGTAACATCGTGGTAGGTTTTATGACCATCAACCAATGGTTCCCTAACCTGTGATTCGTACCTTAATAATGACATACTTGTTTTCGCTTTTAGCTTTCAGCTATTCGCCGCCAGCTTTGGTTTTATGTTTATGTACTTAGCTTCAGATTCATTGTTCAGCTTCTGTTGCGTCGCACACTTCAACTGTAATTAACTCTTTTCAACAGCTCCCTTCTTTCGTAGGGTTACATCACTTATTAATGTGCTGCAGGTTCTGTTGCTGCTTCTTTTTTCTCTTCGTGCTTTTCTTCGCCATGTGCTTCATGACCTTCTTCGTGGTTACCTACCACACGGTCGGTATTACGCACTTTTGCCAGGTAGTTCACGTTTGGCAACACATGAATTTGTTCCAACACGTAGTAGTTACGGTTGTAACCTTCCTGTGTACGCACTTTGCTGATTGCACTTTCTTTGTCGTTGGCATTACCGAATACGATAGCGTTTGTAGGACAAGCCTGTTGACAAGCAGTTTTAATGTCGCTGTCAACCATTGGGCGGCTGTCTTTCTTCGCTGTCAACTTCGCTTCCTGTAAACGTTGTACGCAGAACGAACATTTTTCAATAACACCACGGCTACGAACTGTTACATCAGGGTTCAACACCATGCGTGTAAGGTCGTCGTTCATGTCGAGTGTCACTTCGTTCAGGCGGCCATATTCAACCAATGGATTCTGGTTGTCTTTGAAGCTGTCTGCACCGTTCCAGTCGTGCCAGTTAAAGCGACGAACTTTATAAGGACAGTTGTTGGCACAATATCTTGTACCGATACAACGGTTATACGTCATCTGGTTCAACCCTTCGCTGCTGTGATTGGTAGCTGCTACCGGACAAACGTTTTCACAAGGAGCGTTATCACAATGCTGACACATCATTGGCTGGAATACCACATCCGGGTTTTCCATATCACCGCTGAAATAACGGTCAATACGTAACCAATGCATATCGTGGTATTTACCTACCTGTGTTTTACCTACAACCGAAACGTTGTTTTCTGCACTACATGCTACCACGCAGGCACCACAACCGTTACAAAGGTTCAGATCTAAACTCATTCCCCATTTGATACCGGGTTTGTCGAATACAGGATACAATGTTCCTTTTTCTTCTAAACCTTCTACACCACCGTATGGTCCGATTTCGGCCAAACGTTCATTTATGAAATACTTAGGATCTTTCTTGAATACAGCAAGACTTGTTTCTTTCACTACTTCCACACGGTTATCGTAAGTACCATGTGTCTGCATTTGCACCACATCATACATCTTATCTGTTTTTTCAACAGTTACGTCGGCAACAGTGTATTCGTATGTTTGTCCGTTAAAGCCAACAAATGGGTAGATGTTCTGACCAGCTCCTTTTGCAGCACGTCCAATTTTTTCGCTGCGGCCATAACCTGTAGCAACAGCAATAGTATTGTTATTTGTACCCGGAACAATAATCAAAGGCAACTCAACTGTTTTACCAGCTGCAGTTAATTTTAAAACACGCTTCGGAGGATTTACTTCATATTCGTCGAGTTCTGCCTGTTTTGCGTATCCAAATTCTTTTGCAGTTTCAGGAGATACAATTACGTAGTTATCCCAGCTGGCACGTGTAAGCGGATCAGGCATTTCCTGTAACCAAGGGTTGTTTGCCATTTTACCATCACCGATACTTACTTTTTGGTAGATCACTAATTCATGCTTTCCACCTTTTTTTGCAGCGCTGAGTTTAGCACTTGCTTCGGCAACTGCAGCAGCATTGAAAGCAGCACCAGCAACAACAGGGGCTACCGGTTCAATTACACCATCCTGCAATGCTTTATCAAAAGCAATCTGTCCACCAAGTTTGCTGATCCAGTATGCTTTGAAATATGTTTCATAATCCGCAACAGTGCTGCCACTCCATTTTAATAAGGAAGTTGCGAACGCTCTTGTTTTAAATAACGGATGAATAGTTGGCTGAATGAAAGAGAGGTAACCTGTTTTTGCTTCAGCATCGCCCCAGCTTTCTAAGTAATGATGATCGGGAAGAATGAATTTACATTCTGCAGTTGTTTCGTCTTCACGTTCGTTGAACGATACAGACAATGCAACTTTTTTCAATGCATCAGCAAATTTCTTACCGTCACGATAAGTATAAACAGGGTTTGCACCATGAATGAATACTGCACCAACAGCACCTGCATTCATATCAGCAACCAATTGTTCAAACTCAGCATCAACACCTTTACGGTAGTTGAGCATAGTGCCGTAGTTTATGGTTTTGCCGTTAGCAGCAATTTTATCGTTGATTGCATTTACAATGATCTGTGCATTTACATCGTTGCTTCCGCTAACCACTACTGCATTACCGCCGGCAGCCAATAATTCTTTTGCCGCAGCATCGATACCTGCAGCCAAACGCTTATCGCCAATAGCAGGAGCTGTTACTGCACCACCAACTTTTGCATACAGGGCTAACAATGCAGCGCCGAGTTCGCTTGGTTTGTGTGTGTAACGTTCATCGGCACTTGCACCCGTTAAGCTGTACATGCTTTCGAACTGGAAGTGACGGCTCATAGTTGGGTTCTTCTCGTTGATCTTACGCTTAGAAGCATATTGCTTAGCGAAATCAACCGGGTTGAGCCATGTACCAAGGAAATCTGCACCAAAGCTTACAATTACATCAGCCGTATCGAAGTGGTAAGAAGGAATTCCTTTTTTACCGTAAGAAACTTCGTTTGCCTGGATGATACCGCTGTAAGAAACGGCATCGTATGTAATATGCTTGGCTGTTGGGTATTTTGTTTTGAACTCATCCAATACCGTTAATACAGTTGGTGAGTTAATTGTAGAAGTTAAGAATACGATCTGCTTACCTGCTGCTGCAGTTAATGCAGCTGCGATTTTTTTATCTACAGCTTCGTAAGTAGGAGCTTCTTTAAAACCTTCGCCGGTTTTTTCCATTGGGAAACGTACACGTGCAGTATCATACAGGCTTAATACAGATGCCTGTACACGTTGCGATGTACCACCTTTGGTAAAACCTAATTCGTTACCCTCAATTTTAATCGGGCGACCATCACGCACTTTTGCCACTACAGGAATTACATCACCATCGAGTACAAAAGTTGTTGCGTAATAGCTTGCAACGCCGGGAACAATATCGGCTGGTTTATTAAGGAAAGGAATTGCCTTTTTTACGGGTATATCACAACTTGCTGCAAGTGTTGCAGCCGCTGTGCTGAAACCGAGGTACTTTAAGAAATCACGACGGGGAGTTTTCCCTCCGTTATCGTCCATTTCAAACGGCAGTTCCTCTTTGAATTCGTTTGCAGCATCTTCTGTGTATGCTTCTGTCGCATTCAACTGTCCAAAACTTTGCCAATACTTTTTCTTGCTCATATGCTAATTAGCGAATTTGAAAAATGAATCCTTCGATGTTTGCTCAGGATAAATAAATAATTGAGTTACGCTCAATATTAATAGTGACATTTTTGACACTCTGTACCACCAATCTTCTCAACGGTTACACTATCCATCTTGCCGTTCTTAATGTCGTTGTGGAACTTCTCGTACATGCTGTAAAAGCCGTTGTCTTTAAACTTCACGCTCGTTTCACGATGACAGTTGATACACCAGCCCATACTTAAGTTGCTGAACTGATAAACTTCATCCATCTTCTGAATTTCACCATGACAGGTTTGACATTGTACGCCACCGGCTTTTGTATGCTGTGAGTGGTTAAAGTACACATGGTCGGGCAAGCTGTGGATTTTCACCCATTCGATAGGCTTACCTTCTGCTGTGTATTTGTTTGCTGTTGGATCCCAACCGGCGTATTTGTATAATTTTTGAATTTCTGCTGTACCATTTACTTCCGAACCATCGGGGTGGAAAAGCTTTTCACCTTTGTATTCATTGATGGCCATGTGACAGTTCATACAAACATTTACACTTGGGATGTTTGCATGCTTGCCTTCCATTGCACTGCCATGGCAGTATAAACAGTTTACCTGGTTAATACCTGCGTGTACTTTATGTGAATAGAAAATCGGTTGTTCAGGTTGGTAGTTGGTTTGGCGGCCAAGACCGATCATGCTTTGTGCAACTAAATAACCACCGGTTAAAAAGAGGAGGATAATTCCTGTTGCGATGTAGGCTTTATTTTTCCAGAAAGCTACAGGTTCGCCACGTACTACACCATCTTTTTCATCTGTAAGTTTCTTCAGGTTGCTGTTGATCTGTAATAAGATCAATGCAACAACTGCTAATACCAGAGCCAGTATACCGAAAAGAAGTGAGTTATCTTCTGCCGGTTGATCGCCAGTACCTTCTGTTTTCTTACCATCACCACCAGGCACCGGTGTGTTAACGAACTTTACAATTGCATCAACTTCAGCATCAGACAGGTTAAACGGAGTCATTGCAACACCATATTCTTTCATCAAAGCTGCTGCATATGCGTCTGACTTAGCAAATGCAGAAGGGTTTTTGATCCATGCATAAAGCTTTTTACGATCGCTCCAGGGACCACGTTCTTCAAGACCAGCCAATGCCGGACCCGTTAACTTTTTGTTGATTGCGTGACAGCTGGCACAATTGGTTTGGAACAGCGCTTTACCATCCTGTGCAAACGAGTTATTGGCAATAAATAAACAAACAAAAACCAAGAAGAGCGTAAACGACTTTCGGAGTAGTAATTTTGGTTGATTCATAACGTTCTGGAACCGATTGTGATGAGGAAGAATATCCTTTTTACTGGCTGCAAAAATAGGGGAGGATACTGACATAATATCCACACTTTCAAAAAATATTTTACTTAGTTGTGACTTGACAATGAATAGTTTGCCGAAAAATTTGCTTTCAATTTATCTTGAAAAAACTGAATGGCTTGCGTATGCAACTTTTTTACATGAGTACCCGCTTATTAAACAAAGTTTTCCCCCGATTTTTGCTTGATGTTTGAAAGACTGCGAACAAAATGGAAAGTTACCCCGCTGCAACTGGTATTTATCCTGTGCACTTTTGCCATTGGCGGAAGTCTTACCGGCTTTGTGGGCAAACGCATCATGCCCCTGTTTGGTATTGAAAGCCCCTGGCTGTATATTCCGGTTTACATTCTTCTTATTACCCTTATCTGGCCCATGATGGTTTTACTTATAAGCATTCCTTTCGGGCAGTTCCGGTTTTTTACCGGTTACCTTAAAAAAATGGGAAAACGGATGGGTTTGGTGAAAAAATAGACCAAAACCTGTCGTTTTTCAGCAAAAAACACAAAAAATCTAATGAAACGTATCGCCATTTTTGCCTCAGGTGCCGGCAGCAATGCCCGAAAAATTATTGAGCATTTCACTCATCACCCGAAAATAAGTGTAGAGCTGATCGTGTGCAACAAACCCGGCGCAGGCGTATTGAACATTGCCGATGAACATGGTATTCCTTCCTTATTATTAGATAAAGAACAGTTTTTCCGTGGTAATGCTTATGTAGACGAACTGAAGGCCGACGAAATCGACTTTATTGTTCTGGCTGGTTTTTTATGGAAAGTTCCGGCAACGCTTATCCAGGCTTATCCGCAAAAGATCGTCAACATACACCCTGCGTTATTACCCAATTATGGAGGCAAAGGCATGTACGGTCGTTTTGTACATGAAGCAGTGCTGGCCAACAAAGAAACTGAAAGCGGCATCAGCATCCACCTGGTTGATGAACTGTACGACCATGGTAAAGTAGTGTTCCAGGCCAGCTGCGAAGTAAAGCCCGACGACACGCCCGATACACTTGCGCAACGCATTCACGAGCTGGAGCACAAACATTTTGCTCCTGTAATTGAAACCCTGCTTTCGTAAATCCATCCTAAAATATCTTCTGCTACCGCATTTTTCAGCGGTAAGAGAGTATCATTGCAGCGTTGAAAAAAATCGTTCTATATATAATAATAGTCCTGATGGCCAAAACAGGGCTGGCCCAGATGCAATTAACGGGCACTGTGTACGACAGTACCAAACGAAACATTGTAATGGGCGTGCAGGTTGTTTGTACCTGCGGCACTATGAGTTTTACCGATAGTGCCGGTAACTATAGTATATATGTTGGCGAAAAGGATTCGGTGTTCTTCTTCTTTAATAACCGGCCTACCCAAAAATTTGCAGTTTCTACCATTAAAGACTTTTCAGCTTTCGACATTTCCATACAAATGCATGTACCCGGCAGGTATAAACAATTAAAGGAAATCATCGTTTACGGCAAAAACCGCAGACAGGATTCCATCGAAAACCGCTTGCAGTACGATAAAGTGTTTAACCACGATAAAGGCGGGCTTCGCTTTACCGGCTCAGCACCGGAAGCAGGTATGGGTGCCGGTATCGATCTTGATGCGTTGATCAATGTATTCCGTTTCCGGCACAACAAAAGTATGGCCCGTTTCCAGGAGCGGCTGATACGGGAAGAGCAAAACAAATACATCGATTACCGTTTTAATAAAAGCATTGTAAAACGACTCACTACCTTAACCGATGGACCTTTGCTGGATGAATTTATGGAACGTTACCGTCCGCAATACGAATTGCTTACACAGGTACTCGATATTGAATTGTACATGTACATTCAGGCTGCAGCAAAAGATTTTCAGAAACTGAAAGAAAAGTAGTGATTTGTTTCACGCTGATGGTATAGAGAAGCCAGACTCAGCAAGGTTCTTTGCATTTAAAATTCTGCAACTGTACAAAGCAAACAAGCTGTTACCTTTTTAACTATTTCTCTGCGTGAGCTATGCTTTCATCTTTGATAATGCCACAAAATAATAATTAAGTTTTTTGTAATACTGCTCTTCAAACTGCAATTGTGTTAAAGCAGGTTTGTTTTTCAGATAATCATGCAGCAACAAAATGCTGTAACCATGTTTTTCAAAAAAAGTAAACAGCTGGGTTGGTGTATGCTCGTAAATATCTGTGCCGCCTAACCCACATTCGAAAATAACAACAGGATGGTCACGTGCAAGCAAAGCCGATGCTCCTTTTAATACATCCAGTTCTCCTCCTTCCACATCAACCTTTATAAAATCGATGTTGTTTGTTTGCTGCAGCAACAGATCATCAAGTTTTGCAGTTTTAACGTTTATCTCCGTATCGGTTTCGCCTTTGCGATCGTAGTTTCTCTTTTTAATACCGCTGTACGATGGGTTGCTGGTTACATAGTTGAACGATGTGGTACCGTTTACATTGCTTAATGCGTAATCGAACAACTGCACATTTCCGTTGTTGCTGTACTTTTTTTTCAACTGTTGATATAATAACGGGATAGGTTCAAAACCATAGTGCATTCCATTGGGCGATTGTTGCAGCAACACATCCAGTATATCGCCGCAATGCGTACCCACATCAATACAGTGGCTGTTGGCCTTACAAACCCTGCGAATAATTTGTTTGGTTTGCTGATCGTATAACTGATTTTTGGTAATACTAACAGGCAGCTTTTTTACCAAACGCTTCAATTGCAACAATATGCCGGTATTAAACAGTTGTATCATAACAACAGGTTTTCTTCATTGATCTCCTGCAGCAAGATAAACCCTTTTGCACAGAAAGATTTACTTTGCTGTAAATTGAACGGATGCAGCTGAAAAAAATTTACAATGCTCTTTTTCGTCCAAACAGACTGGCTTTGCTGGATTATGAAATTATGCCTTCGCCTTTGTACACAACTGAGCATCCACATCAATTGCTGCTGCAACTGGTACAGCAACAAAAGAACAGTTACCGGCAGCTGTTGCAAAATGCATTGCAGTATAAAAACAATTTCAGCAGTATTGCACTTCACGAAACAACTGCAAGTACCGAACCTGTATGGAACAATGGTTTTTTTCCGGGGCTGGATATTGCAATGCTGTATACTTTACTTACCCAACTACAGCCCAAACAATATGTAGAGATCGGCAGCGGCACCAGTACCAAAATTGCTGCAAAAGCAAAAACCGAACAGCAGCTCAATTATAGTATTACCTGTATCGATCCCTATCCACGTAAAGAAATTACAGCTGTAGCTGATGAATGGCTGAAGGTGCCTTTACAACAGGCACCGCTTTCCTTGTTTGAACAACTGGAAGCAAATGATGTATTGTTTTTTGATGGCTCGCACCTCTTACATGCCAACAGCGATGTGCAATGGTTCTTTTTGGAAGTAATGCCAAAACTAAAGCCGGGAGTTGTAGTACAGGTGCATGATATTTATTTGCCGTACGATTATCCGCAAAATATGTGCGACCGTTTTTATGCTGAGCAATACATGTTGTCAACAATGTTGTTGAGCAATGCTGAACGATATGAAATTCTTGCGCCAAATTTTTATATGAGTGAAGAGACAGAATTAAAAACAATTTTAGAACCGTTGTGGAAAAAATTGCCGGGCGTGGAGAAGCATGGGGGATCGTTTTGGTGGAGGGTGAAAGAGTGATAAATACATATTGCTGTTGTTTAGGATACTCAACAAAGTCGGGCTTAAGTTTTCAATCATCATTTCAAAAACTGTTCATTCACAAAAAGATGTCTGATGTCTTAACGACGTCCTGACATCGGTGCTGTATAAACCTTGCAAAGGTTACACAGCTGTTTATACCTTCTCCCATTTTAATTTCTCTTTTCGTTGTATTTTGTCCTCCCAAAATTTTCGAACATGGAACAAACAAACCTTGGCATTGGCACACGCCTGCAACATACACAACACGGTCCCGGTGTGATCGTTGGCATCCGCTACGCCACGTATTTAATTTCTTTCATCCACAGCGGTATAAAAGAAATTGATAAAACCGACAGTAACCTCGATGAGATCATTCCCGAAAACATTACCGAAGAAATTGAAACGCACAGCGAAGTGGAACGTTCGCTGTTAAAAATATTACGCTTATGGAATGGTATGAGCGAAGTAGTTCCGCTCGGCGAAAAATGGGAAGGTGGTATGCTGTTACTGCAACCCAAAGACAAGTCGCTTAAGCCCAAAGAAATTCCGGTAGAAGATTTCTTTCATAAAATAGTGATGCTGCGTGATCGTTTGCGTGTACTGGAGCAAAATATCAACAGCAACAAAAACCTCAGCGACGAAGAGAAAGTAAACATACAGCAATACATCACCCGTTGCTATGGTTCACTCACAACTTTTAATGTGTTGTTTAAAAACAAGGAACATTGGTTTGTGGGCGAAAAAACAAGCGCATAAATTAAATAAGAAAAAAATATACTTTTACGGCTTGCTTCCGTTTTCTACTTAAATAAATGACGAACACTTATGAATAATCAGGAAATAAAAAACTGGTTGGTGCAAAAAATTGCTGAAGAATCAGACATTCAGCCCGAAACCATTAAAACAGACATGCCCATCGAGTCGTTCAATCTCGATTCGTTATCGATGATTACATTATCGTACGATCTGGAAAATGCATTGGGCAAAGAAATTGACCCGACTGTTTTCTGGCAGCACAATACAATTGATAAACTGGCAGAAGCTATCGAAACTCTTCCGTGATGGCATTGTGGAATCCTTACACAACAGGTTATTTTAATAATCCCTACGAACATCTTGCAGAGTGCCGAACAACAGAACCGATGCAGATCGGTATTCATAAAGAATGGTTGTTATTTAACTACAAAGATGTTCGGGAAGTTTTACGTTCGCCTGCATTTGGCGTATCAAAACTCAGCGAATATTTTGCGCAGAAAGAGCCGGTAATCTTAGAGAAAGCTGCTTGTCCATTTCTTGCTAAAGGAACAAAAACCTGGATCATGTATCTCGATGGGCAGGATCATGTGCGGATACGTACACTTGCCGATGCTGCAATACGGCAGTTTAATTTTACACCTGCTATTGAACGGGCTGTAGCTGCCTGTTTCGAAAAAAACAAAGATGCTGCTGAACTTGATGTGGTGGATATTGCCACACAAATTCCCATGTATATCGTTGAAGAGCTGATGGGTGTAAGCGGCATGTGCAGTTACGAACAGGTAAAACGTTTTTCGCATTTGCTGGCTGTATCGCAGGATCTGTTTGTTACAAAAACAACCTACCGGGAAGTAAACAGCGAATTTGAATGGGCGTTTTCTTTTTTTGGTGAGTTATACAGAAAAGCAGGAGCAAATGCAGAACCTCATCTGCTCACTTTTTTACAAACTGTAAATAAGGAAGAAGGTTTTCGCTTGAGTGATGATGAAATGATCTCACTTATAACAGTCATTTTTATGGCGGCGCTTGAAACAACAAAAGACACGATGAGTGTTATTTTATACGAAGTGCTGAAAGATCCATCACTTGCTGTTTATATTGAACAGGCAAATGAAATTGAAATAAATATTCTTGCTGAAGAGTTTTTACGTTTTGCATCGCCACTGCAATACACTGTTCGTGTTGCGCATGAAGATGTAGAGATCAACGGCATCCGTTTTCCAAAAGGAACACGCCTGTTTCTTTGTCTTGCTTCAGCAAACAGAGATGCTGTGGTTTTTGACAATCCTGATACAATTGTACCCAACAGAAAATACAATCCGCATCTTTCCTTTGGTTCAGGAATGCATTCCTGCCTTGGTGCAAGAGTAGCAAGGAACGAAATACGTTCCTGGTTAAAGCCGGTAACAAAACATTTATTGAATTACCGGCTTGCAGAAAACGAACCCCCTAATTGGCAACGAACAATTTTTATGCGTGGCTTAAAAAGCCTGAAAATTGAACGAAAATAAACATGCTTACAATCAGTTTTTCTGTTTTGTTTTCTGTAACAGCTTTGGCAGTTCTTGCTTTCCTGTTTTGTAAACCTGCGCAGCGATGGATGGTTTTATTGCTGGCAAGTTTACTTTTTTACTTTTTACTTACGGGTTTGCAGGTGCTGATCTTATTTGCTTTTGCAGCCATAATTTATGCAGGAACATTACAAATAGATGCGGTGGAAGCAGATCTGAAGCGCAGAAAAAAAATCAGTTACTGTTTCGTTGTGTTAAGTCTTGTTCCATTGCTCGCATTAAAACTGTTGCCGTTTTTATCTGCAGAGGTGCTTGCTTTATTACCCCAAGTGCCAATTGAACATAAAGCTTATCAATCGCATATACTTGAAATAACAGGCATCTCCTATTTTACGTTTAACGGCATCAGTTATTTAATTGATGTGCGTAAGAAATACATCAAGCCGTCCCGTAACTATTTTTTTGTTCTGCTATACATTTCTTTTTTCCCAATTATACTGGCGGGGCCTATGCACAGAGCAAAAAATTTGTTTGATCAGTTTAAGGAAGGGCTCAACTTATCGAATCAAAATTTTTCTGAAGGATTCAGACGCATACTCTGGGGTTTGTTTAAAAACTTTGTAATAGCACAGCAATGCAAATTTTTTATGGATACCATTGAGCGTAACAATGCCGGCGGTTGGTATGTTTTACTTCAAGGCTTTGCGTTTTTTGTTTACCTCTATTTTAATTTCAGTTCTTATATTGATATTTTCAGCGGCATAGCCCGCATCTTTAATATAGAGCTGGTAAAAAATTTCAACAACAGGGTATATGCTTCTTCCTCACGTAAGCAATTTTGGGAAGGCTGGCATATTACACTTAACCACTGGTTTCGTGACTATTTCTTTTTTCCACTTGCAAAAGGCATCAAATCTAAGTGGGCGTTTAATCTTGCTTTGTTGTTTACATTTGTTTTGATTGGCATCTGGCACGGCATATCGTGGCGCTTTGCAATATGGGGATTAGCAAATGGGGCGTGGATCATTCTGGAACAGAAATGGAAACCGGCTTTCAACTTTATTCCTGCTGCAGTACGTAAACACGCAGGCATGCTGTACCATATGTCTGTGGCATCTTTTGTTGCATTGTTGTTTAGCAGCAACGATCCGTTGCAAACATATAAGCGCCTGTTTTCAGCAACACAAATCAATGATGGAATAAACCAATTGTTGCTGTTTCATCTTGGGCTTATTCTTTTGTTTTTTATTCCATTTGATCTTATTTCACGAAGAGCAGGTAACGAAACAATCGAATTTTATTTAGGTAAACAACCAACGTGGGTAAGGTGGCCTGCTTATGTTGTTTTATCGGTTTGCATTCTTACGTTTACTGTAAACTGGGCAATCAATTCTTATTACTTCAGATTTTAAACATGCAGAAACAATTAACCATATCGCTTGGTAAATTAGCACTCTATCTTGTTCTGGTAGGGGTCATTATTTTTGTTGTAAAGAAAGTGGCCTTATCGGGTTTGCAACAAAAAGATATGTTCAGCACATTGTATCAACCTCAGGAAAAAGCAGAAAGGTATGTTTACTTTACCGGCACAAGCAGAACCCAATGTGCTATTAACGATTCGTTACTGAACAACGGTACAGATCGCTATCTTTTTTTTAATGCCGGCTTTGCGTATGGTACATTCATCAGCAATATTGCATTGGCCAATAAGCTAATGAACCGGATTGATTCTCCCGTAATTTTTATTGAACTGTCTGTTGCCAACGGACGAATGCCGGTAACATTCAGTCTTGTTTCCGAGCCGGCAAACATGCTGTCGTCAATGTGGCCTTTATTGCAAACCACTTCCTTTAAAGACGTATACCATGTGTACGGACCATTTACTGAAAATTATTTTATTGATTATATCAACCTCAAACCTTACCTGAAAATTTATAACAGTAATTATACACTCAGTGATTATTTCGGTCGATCGAAAAAGTATGATTCGTTACAAAATCATCCGGGTACATTTCTTTTACATAACGATCTAACCAATACAGCAATTGACCCTGCAGCTGTTCCCGAATCGTACAGGATTATGATTGAACAGTTGCTTGTAAAAGCCGAACAAACCAATTGCCGCATCTTTTTTACGTTGCCTGTTTGTATAAATAATACAGAGGAAAAAGAAAGACTGCTTGCTATTTATAATTCTATTCCCGAAAAGAACAAACTGCATTACAGCAGTTCTTTTTTGCAGGAAATTAATAACCCCGCCTACCTTGCCGATGATATTCATTTGAATGTAAAAGGAGCAGAAGTTTATACGAACTACGTAAAGGAGACAATTACAGAAATACTGAGCAATTAAATAAAAAAAGAAGGCCGCATAAATGCGGCCTTCTTTTTTTACAAATGCGCTTTTGCACATACTTCCTGCTCCAGTTGTTTTGCTTTTGGAAACAGAATATTATTCTCCAGGTGAATATGCGTATGCAAATCGTCTTCAAACTCTTTCAGCTTAGCGTATAACACTCGATAGGTATTACATGCTTCGGCCGGTGGATTGTAATTATTACTGAGGGCAGCTATTTCATGAAAGTGATCGCCTGCATGTTCATGCTCAGCTTCCATCATTCGTATGGGATTATCTACTGTTCCAAAGTTTGGTGCCGCAAGCGTTACATTATTACGGCTTGCAGCTGCCAGCTGTGTTACATAGGGAAACAGGATCAACTCTTCTTTTTGCAGATGATGAGCGAGCTCTTCTGCCACTTCATCAAACAAACGGGCAATTGCAATCACTTCCGGACGATGGTTGCCATGCACCTGCGCCACTTTGTGTGCATACTGCAGCAACACAGGAATATTGTTTAACACATAGCTGTGATGTTTTTCAACAATATACTGGGCAAGTTTATCGAGTTGCCATTCGTTGAAGTTGGTGGTATTATCGGCCGTTTCATTGCCGATGCTATAAAGCTGTTCGGCTAATTCGTTGTAGGAAATATTTTTCTTTCTGCAGATCTCGCTTACGGTTACTTTACCACCGCAACAGAAATCGATCCCGAATTTTTTAAACACATCGGCTGTGCGGTAATCTTCCGTTACAAGGTCTGCTACTGTTCTTTCGGCTATTGTTTGCATGATTGTGATTTTTTGTACAGCGAAACTACCGCCGTTAAAAACCTTGCATTATGCGTTCAATCATAAAAGAAAGGACTTACAGAAAAATTACAGATCAACATACTTCACCACTATTTTAATATCCCTGTTGCGTCCTTTATCATCCGTACAGGAAATTTTGATGTTGCCCTCCGTTGGTAAGAAGAATTGTTTGCTGCCAGGATCGGTTGTTTTATAGAATTGATTATTGATATACCAATACACACGACTCACATCGTTTCCTGTTTCGCAAACCAATTGCAATGGCTCCGGATTTTTTTTACTGATGAGATATTCAGTGCCGTTCACCGGTGATTTGATCTGCGGTGCACCCGATGCAAATATTTTTTCGCAATTGGAATTATGCGGCGGAATCAATTCAACAGCCAATCCATTTCCCTGCATCCAGTTTTGTACTTCGGGAGCAATGAGTTTATACCCTTTGCGTTTGAAACCGGTTTCAGGTTCGCAGGTTTTGCAATAGCTCATCTTTTCATCGGCACTCACGGCAATCTCTTCAAAATTGTTACAGGTTTGCGTTGATGAAATACCCGGAATAAAATAATCGAGCACATGATTGGTACAATGAGCCGATGGCGGTAATCCTGTTTCGCTGCAGATCTTCCGTTGCTCCAATTCTTTCGGGGGTGTAAACCATGCACGGTCGGCATCGTAATCAAGTGTATTAAAAATGCGGAACAACAAAGGCGTAGCTGTATGGGCACCACTTAACTCAGCATTTCCTTCACCCGAAAAATTGCCGACCCACACACCTACGGTGTATTTTTTATTGTAACCAATACTCCAGGCATCTCTTCGTCCATAAGAGGTGCCTGTTTTCCAGGCGATCTTCGGCAGGTGTGCAGTTGCATCCCAATGCAAAGGAAAATCGGGGCGATTGATGCGACTCAAAATATCAGTGACCATATAACTTGCATCGGCCGATAAAATACGTTGTGGTTTTGAAACAGCATCATGTTGCACATACAATGGACGGTAATACGATCCTTCGGTTGCAAAACAACTGTACATTCCCGTTAGTTGTTCCAGTGTTGCTCCGCAACCACCTAGTATCAAACTCAAGCCCAGCCCTTTTTGTTTCGCCTGTATTTGTTTAAAACCAATGCTGCTGAGTTGCTGGATCATCTTATCCTTACCCAGCATGTTCAATGCTTTCACCGATGGTATGTTGAGCGAATGTTCCAATGCATACTCAACTGAAACTGGTCCATTGAAAATTTTATCATAATTCTCCGGGGCATAACCGGCATAATTCACAGGCACATCGTTCATCATTTTCTTTGGCGTGAGTAAGCCTTCATCAAAACACAAAGCATAAAGCAATGGCTTTAATGTACTGCCCGGCTGACGAACAGCTGCTGCACCGTTCACCTGTCCGCCATCTGTTGTATCAGAAAAATCACCGCTGCCAACGTAAGTGATCACCTTGTGTGTTTCATTATCAATAATGATCACTGCTGCATTGCGGATCTTACTCAACCGCAGTGTTCGCACATAATCCTGTACCAGCTTTTCCGTTTTGTATTGTGTGTTGAGTTGCAGGTTGGTTTTAATGATGGGTCCGCCACTTTGTTTGAGTTTGTAAGCAAGATGCGGTGCAAGCTTTGGCACTACTCCACGTTTTGCTGTTAATGGTTCAGCCAACGCATCTTCAATTTCCTTTTTCGTAAACACCTTCTCCTCTGCAAAACGGTTAAGCCATTTGTTGCGTTGTTTTACAATTTCATCATTATGCTTACCGATCACCAACGAAGATGGCCGATTGGGAATGATGGACAAAGCAGTGATCTCTGCTAACGATAAATGATCGGGGTTTTTACCGAAGTATAAAATAGAAGCCGACTTAACGCCTTCGATATTGCCACCGTATGGAACAAGGTTAAGATAGAGTTGCAGAATTTCATCTTTACTGTATTTCAACTCCAATTGCAAAGCCCTGAACATTTCGATGAGCTTGTTACCGATGTTCCGTTTTTTTGGCTCAAGGGCTTTGGCCACCTGCATGGTAATGGTGCTGGCGCCCGATGTGCGCCTGCCGGTAAATACATTCATCACAAACGCACGGCCAACAGCAATCGGGTTAATGCCAAAGTGCCGATAGAAATATTTGTCTTCTTTTTGAACAATGGTTTTCCGCAGCAGCGGTGAAATTTCTTCCAGCTCGGTTTTCATGCGCCATTGTTCGTTGCCGGTAAGAAAAGCGTGGATCACTTCGCCTTTATCGTCGGTAATGATCGTGGAGTATTCGATCTTATCAGGCAACGGAAAAATAAGGTGCAGAATAAAAAACAAAACAATGAAGCCAAGTACAGCAATGCCTGTTTTTTTAGACAATTTTTTCCATGATGGTTTTGATAGCTTCATTCGTGGGTTATAGGTATGCCATACCTATCATTATGCTGAGTATTTTCAAATAGACTGAATAGGTATGGCATACCTAAAGTCATCCTTTAGAACATAAAATTAACCGCATCTCCGTTAATGATCTTATAAGAATTTTCATAGAAACGATCTTTTTCAATACCCAATAAAGAAAATGCAAGCTCACGGTTACAAAGTGTTCCGTTTCTCAAACCAGCGTAATCTTTAAACGAGGAATAATCCCACTCTTCCATCTTTAAAACAAGTGTAGCCTTCATGGGGTTTTGATGAATGTAATGAAAACAGGTTGGGCCATAGTTTATACTCCCGTCATCCAAACATTTTGCTTTCGTGTTTTGCTGAAACAAAGACCCGGTTGTATGATTTTGTTTGTTGATAGCCTTGGTATAGGTTTGAAGCATGTTGCGGATGCCTTCTGACAAAACATTCCGTTCGGTTGCAGCAATCTGCTTTGTTTCAATTGCACGTTCATCAGTATAAACCAATAAATGAAAATGATTCGGCATGAGGGCATAACTTAAAATCTCGCAATGCGGCAGGATGAACGTTCGGATCTTCTGCAGAAAGAAGAGATAATTGGCCTCGGTAAAAAAAATAGGTTGTTGATTGTTTCCACGATTGTAAATATGGTAGAGGTGATTAGGATGAAATTCCATAGTCAGGTTAATTGGTCTTTTCCAAGATAGAGAATATTGGTGAGTTTGATTAGGTATGGCATACCTATCTACAGGATGAGTAATAGCAGACTGACCAAGTAGGTATGCCATACCTATCGGCACCCAATAAGCATTTGCAATTCTTTAATAAATAACACTTGGAAATATGATGATTGTTGTATTAAATTCAACTTCAAATTATCTCCCCTTCAAACGTCTTTCAACTTTAACCTTTATGCGTAGCCATCTGCACCTGCTGTTTGTAACAGTAGCAGTCACCTGTATGCTTTCCTGTAACCGTAATGCTGTAAAACTAACCGACAGTAATGCCAAAGGCGAAATTCAGCAATTACAAAATCTTGTGTTCAGGTTTAATAAAAACCTGGTGCCTGATTCGTTGCTTAACCGTTGGGATTCGATTCCCTACGTGGAGTTTGAACCAAAGATCAGCGGACGTTTTCGCTGGGAGCATGGCGATGAGTTGATCTTTTCACCATCAGGTCCTCTTTCGCCTGCTACTTCATACAAAGCAAAGATCAACGACGATGTACTTGCATTTACGAAGTACAACAAAGTATCGGTTGGCGAGCCTTTAGAGTTTTACACACCTGAACTGAAACTGGAAAATTCCAACATCACCTGGGTGTTGGATGATGCAACCAACAAAGCCATCCCGCAGGTTGATCTTTATTTTAACTATGTTGTTACCCCTGCTGCATTAAAAGAAAAGCTGAAAGTAAAACTGGACGAACAGGAGAAAGATTACAGTATTCAAACCATCAACAACGACCGGAAAGTTTCTATCCGTTTATTGAATGTAAAAACCGAAGACCGTGATTACAATACAACCATTACACTCGACAAAGGATTGGTGCCAGATGGTGGTAAGAACGCTACCAAAGAATCCATTGAAGAAAAATTCACCATTCCTTCACCATATACACTTACGGTCACCAATATGGAGGCAAGACATGATGGATTGTCGGCAACAGTAAAAGTCTTTACCTCGCAACAGGTGGTGGCTGATGTATTGAATCAATACATCAAACTCAATCCCGGTGTTAAGTATGATGTGGAAGTAGAAGATGATGGCTTTATTATCACAGGTGATGGCTTTGATGTTGATAAAACTTACGAGCTGCTGTTAACAAAAGGATTGCGTGGCAAACTTGGCGGTACGTTGAAAGAAGATTACAAAGAAACCGTTGCCTTTGGTGAACTGGAACCGGATATTGCATTTGGCAACAGCAAGGCGGTTTATCTTACTTCGCAGGGGAATAAAAATATCGAGATCAGGATCAGCAATGTGCCGAAGGTGAAAGTGATCATTTCCAAAATTTATGAAAGCAATTTATTGGCGGCGCATAAATATGGCTACTATCCAAAAACTGGTGGTGATGATGAATATTATTACGATGAAGATGGTGGCGATGCAACGTTGGGCGATGTGATCTACGAAAAAGAAATTGATACACGCAGTTTGCCAAAACTTGGCGGCAGCCGTTTGTTCAACTTCAATATTGCCGACCGTGTGAAAGATTTCAATGGCATTTATCATTTACAGATACAATCAACAGAAGACTACTGGATCAAAGACAAGCGTTTTATTTCTCTCAGCGATATTGGTCTCATTGCTAAAGAAGGCAAGGAAAAAATGCTGGTGTTTGCCAACTCCATTAAGTCGGCAGCATCATTAAGCGGGGTGAATGTAACAGTGTATGGCAGCAACAATCAACTGCTTGGTACAGGAACAACCAATAATGATGGTGTAGCAGAAGTAGCCTATGCACGCAAAGAATACAGTGGTTTTAAACCGGCGATGGTGATCGCTAAAACTGCAGATGATTTCAACTACTTACCATTTCATAATACAAGAGTAAATACCAGTCGGTTTGATGTGGGTGGTAAAGCATGGAGCACAACAGGCATGGATGCATTCATTTATGCAGAGCGTGATATTTATCGACCCGGTGAAAAAGTAAATGCAAACATTGTATTGCGTACCAACGATTGGAAATCACCAGGTGAATTACCGGTGAAGCTCAAGTTCATTATGCCGAACGGAAAAGAAATGAAAAGCTTCCGTAAAATGCTGAACGAACAAGGTTCTGCCGAAGTAAGTATCGATCTGCCTGTTGCTGCCATCACCGGTAGTTATCAACTCGAATTATATTCCGGTAATGATGTATTGCTCAGCAGTAAATCGTTCAGCATTGAAGAGTTTGTTCCGGATCGTATTAAAGTAGCCGCATTGCTCAGCAAAGAATTTTTAACTGTGGGTGATTCTGCTTCGCTTCGCATCAATGCAACTAACTTTTTCGGACCACCTGCTGCCAATCGCAAATACGAAACAGAAATTCAGTTCAAGCAGGCTTACTTTTCGCCTGATAAATATGATCGTTATACATTCTCATTAAGCAATCAATCTTCTTTCTTCGATAAAGTGGTGAAAGAAGGAGCAACCGATGCAAACGGTAATGCAACAGAAGGCGTAAGTGTGCCTGCACTCTATAACAATCTTGGTTTGTTACAGGTTGATATTTATACAACCGTGTTTGATGAAACCGGCCGGCCTGTAAGTAAACTCACCAAAGCCGATGTGTTTACACAAAAAGTGTTTTATGGTTTAGGTTATGATGGTTACTATTATTATCCGCTGAATCAAAGTATCAAGTTCCCGTTGATCGCTTTAAACAAAGATGAAAAAGTAGTCAATGCCATGTCCCGTGTGCAGGTGATCAAGCATGAATACAGAACGGTGCTGAGCAAGAGCGGTGATTATTTCCGTTACGAATCACAGAAAGAAGATAAAGTGATGAAGGAAGATGTGATAACCATCATGGGTGAAAACACGAACTATACTTTTGTTCCCCGTCAACCCGGCGATTATGAAATACGTATTTACGCACCGAATGCTGATACATATGTAAGCCGTAGTTTTTACAGTTACGGAAGCTGGGGCGGCAGTAACAGTTCGTTTGAAGTGAATACCGAAGGACAGATCGATATTGAAACCGACAAGAAAGAATATGCTACCGGCGAAAAAGCAAAGCTGCTATTCAAAACACCTTTCAGTGGTCGTATGCTGGTAACGTTTGAAACAGATCATGTGGTTTCGCATCAATTCATTAATGTAGAAAACCGTTCAGCATCTGTTGATCTGCCGATAACAGCCGATCATTTACCAAATGTGTTTGTCACTGCAACACTTATTAAACCACATACAACAGGCGATATTCCGTTAACAGTAGCACATGGTTTCCAATCGTTGAAAGTAGATGAGAAGAGTCGCAAGATCGATGTGCAGATCACTGCAAAAAAATCAACACGGAGTCGTACGCATCAGAAAGTAAAAGTAAAAGCAACACCGGGCAGTTATGTTACATTGGCCGCAGTTGATAATGGTGTGTTGCAGGTAAGCAATATGAAAACACCTGATCCATATAATTATTTCTATCAAAAGAAAGAGTTGGGTGTAAATGCATTTGATCTCTATCCATTATTGTTTCCTGAATTGCGTGCACGACTCAGCAGTACGGGTGGCGATGGAAGTGATATGGAAAAACGCAATAACCCCATGCCGAACAAACGCATCAAAATTGTAAGCTACTGGAGTGGTGTGCAAAAAGCAAACGGCAGCGGCGATGCAGAATTTGAATTTGATATACCACAGTTCAGCGGTGAAATTCGTTTGATGGCCGTTGCTTATAAAAATGAACAGTTCGGCAGTGCAGAAGAAAATATGACGGTGGCCGATCCTGTTGTGATCAGCGCAGGCTTGCCACGTTTTTTAAGTCCGGGTGATACGGTGCTTGTACCCGTTACATTAAGCAATACCACAAAGAATGCAAGCAATGCAAATGTAAAGATCAATGTAAGCGGACCATTGCAGGTGGTTGGTGTAAGTAATCAGCAAGCACCTTTACCAGCTAATGCCGAAAGCAGGGCAGTGTTCCAGGTGGTGGCACAACAACGCATCGATTCAGGTCGCATCCGCATTGAAGTAAATGCAATGGGTGAAACATTTTTTGATGAAACACAGATCACTGTTCGTCCGCCATCAACCTTGCAAAAAGAAAGTGGCAGCGGCAGTATCAATGCCGGTGCAACACAAAACATCAACATTCCTGTTAATCGCTTTATGCAGGGCAGCGCCGATTATCAACTCATCATCAGTAAATCACCTGCGTTGGAATTAAGTGATCAGTTGAAATATTTAGTGCAGTACCCGTATGGTTGTACTGAGCAAACGGTGTCTGCTGCATTTCCTCAATTGTATTTTTCTGATCTCGCCGATCAGTTGAAGAAAAACAAAGGCGCAAGCGCAACTTCTGTTGCCAACATTAACGAAGCTATCCGCAAAATAAAAATGCGGCAGTTATACAATGGTGCAGTTACGTTGTGGGATGATGAAGGAACGGTGCATTGGTGGAGTACTATTTATGCTGCACACTTTTTACTGGAAGCACGCAAAGCAGGTTATGATGTTGATAACAGTTTGCTTGAAACCATGATGGGCTATCTCATCACCCGTTTAAAAACAAAAGAAACCATCGACTATTATTATAACCGCACACAGAAAAAGAAAATTGCACCAAAAGAAGTGGCGTATAGTTTATATGTGCTGGCATTGGGCAACCGTGCACAGATCAGTGTGATGAATTATTACAAAGCCAATCAAAACATGCTGGCACTCGATAGTCGCTATCTGTTATCTGCTGCGTATGCATTAAGTGGTGATAAGAAAAGTTATGCAGCCATGTTACCATCATCGTTCAGTGGTGAAATAAGTATGCCGCAGACAGGTGGAAGTTTTTACAGTGATGTGCGTGATGAAGCCATTGCATTAAACACCATTATTGATGTTGATCCCGGCAATGCACAAATACCGTTGATGGCAAAACATGTATCACAGTATTTAAAAGAACGTCGCTGGTTAAGCACACAGGAACGTGCATTTGGATTTTTAGCATTAGGCAAACTTGCACGTGCAGCAGCCAAGAGTAATGCAACGGCTGATGTGATCGCTAACGGAAAAACAGTTGGAAAACTCAATGGCACAGACTTGAAACTAAGTGCAAAACAATTGGGTTCATCTAATGTGCAGGTTGCAACAAAAGGAAGTGGTCGTTTATATTATTATTGGGTGGCCGAAGGTGTAAGTGCAACAGGTGAGTATAAAGAAGAAGACAGTTACCTGAAAGTACGTCGGCAGTTTTACAATCGTTACGGACAACCGGTTGCAGGTAATACGTTCAAACAAAACGATCTGATCATTGTGAAAGTGACCATTGATAAAAGCTTCTCCACAAGTGTTGAGAATGTGGTGATCACCGATCTGTTACCTGCCGGTTTTGAAATTGAAAATCCACGCACCAAAGAATTACCGGGCATGGATTGGATAAAAGATGCATCGAACCCGACTGCATTGGATGTGCGTGATGACCGTATTCATTTCTTTGTTGATCTTAACAACATCAGACAAACATATTATTATGCAGTGCGTGCAGTATCACCGGGTATTTATCGCATGGGACCTGTAAGTGCTGATGCGATGTATAATGGAGAATATCATTCGTATAATGGAGCAGGTGTTGTGAAGGTGATACAGTAAGAAACGCTTTGGTATGCCATATCTATAACAGGTTGATAAATATTAATCATGTTGATATAGATATGGCATACCTGACAACAGAAACAAAAACAGCGCCTTCAAAATTTGAAGGCGCTGTTTCTTTATATCGATTTTTTTACACTAACTCTTTCTCCATATACACCACACCATCCAACGGGTTTTCGTAGTATGATGTTGTTTCTACAAAACCATATTGTTTGTACAAACCAATAGCAGGTTGCAGTTTTTCGAGTGTGTCCAGTTTCATTTTAGTGTAGCCGAGCATCTGTGCATCTTTGATCAGTTGCTCCACCAACACTTTCCCGATCTTGTGTTTTCGGTAATGTGGTTTTACATAAAGCCGTTTCATTTCGCAGGCGCCCCGTTCACGCAAAGGTTGCAATGCCACACAGCCAGCCACTTCATTATTCCATTTGGCGAGGTAGATAACACCTCTCGGCGGCCCATATTTTCGAAGAGGGTTTTTCAGTTCTTCTTCAAAACTCTGGAAACAAAGATTTTCATCTAACTCCAGTTCATATTCCCGAAACAGCTTCCGCACTTCATCCAACAGCCAGCCTTCCTGCTGTATATAAATTAACTCCGTCATTTTTTTAATACCTTAACTGCAAACTTACAACCTTTCGTTGCTCATGATTGTACGAATTCTTACTTTATTATTATTTCCTGCATTCCTCTTTGCACAGAACTACCAAAAGCTTCATAAAAAAGCTGTTTTGGTTGATACGCATAATGATATTCCCTCTTCAGCCATTGAAAAGAAAGTAGCATTCGATACGGATCTCAAAGGCAAAACCCATTCCGATCTCCACCGCATGTTTGCCGGTGGCGTAGATGCACAAATGTTTTCGATCTTTTGCGGTGGTGAGCAGAAAACACCTTATGCATTTGCCAACCAGGAGATAGACAGTGTGTATGCATGGGCCAACCGCAATCCATCGAAAATGATGATGGTGTATAATCCTACAGATTTTGCAAAAGCCATCAAAGAAAAAAAGCTTGCAGCGATGTTGGGTGTGGAAGGTGGACACATGATCGAAAACAGTCTGGCTAATCTTGATGCATTGTATAAAAGAGGTATGCGTTACATGACCATTACCTGGAATAACTCCACTCCGTGGGCAACAAGTGCAGCTGATGAAACAACTCCCGGCGGTGCTGTTAACAGCGAAGGGAAAAAAGGTTTAACTGCATTTGGCAAACAGGTGATTCAACGAATGAATGAGTTGGGTGTAATGGTTGATATCAGTCATGTGGGTGAACAAACTTTTTGGGATATTGTCAGCATCAGCACCAAACCCATCATTGCATCGCATAGTTGTGTATGGAACCTTTGCCCACACAGAAGAAATTTAAAAGATGATCAGATCAAAGCCATTGCAAAAAGTGGTGGCGTCATCTTTCTGAATTTCTACGGAGGTTTTATTGACAGCAGCTATGAAGCAAAACGGGATGGCATTTTGAAGCAATACCAACCCGAGATCGATTCACTGATCAAAACAAATATGCAGCCCGATTATGCACGCATCGTCACCGCAGAAAAATACAAAGACAGGCTGTTGAACATACGACCCTCTCTTTCAGTATTGATCGATCATCTTGATTATATAGTAAAACTGGTTGGTGTTGATCATGTTGGTATGGGAAGTGATTTTGATGGCATTGAAGTACCCCCACGTGAGTTGAACGGCGTGGAAGATTTTCCGCTTATTACAAAGGCATTGCTTGAAAGAGGATACAGTAAAAAAGATATTCGTAAAATATTAGGTGGAAATTTTGTGCGTGTGTTTGAAGCGAACATGAAGAATGTGGTGGAGTAAAAAGAAAGATTGCACGCAGAGAAGAATACTTTTATTTTTTCACCTCTGCTCTCCACTCCTGCGGTGTTACTCCAAACTCCTGTTTAAACACTCTTGCAAAATAGCCGGGATCGTTATAACCACAGTCCAGTGCAATGCCGGCAATACTTAATGAAGGGTCGGCTAATAATTCTTTCGCTTTGTTTAAACGGATGATGCGGATAAACTTGTTGGGTGAACAACCGGTCAGCGCTTCAAGCTTACGGTGCAATTGCGAATGACTCATAAAGATCAACTTGCATAACTGCTCCACACTAAATTCATAATTGGTAAAGTTGGCTTCCACCAGTTCTCTTACTTTTTTTACAAAGGCATGCTCGGCTTTTTCTTCCGGTATAATTGCAATTTCTTCTGTTGATGCTGCTTCAGCTTTATCTGCAATGCCCATTTGCCTGCTGTAATACTGCTGTAAATTTTTACGAAGCTCCAACAACTTCTTAATACGCAACAACAACTCTTCTTTATGAAAAGGTTTTTCCAAATACACATCAGCACCTTTATCTAACCCTTCCAGTTTGCTTTGCATATCGGCTTTCGCTGTAAGCATAATAATTGGGATATGGCTGGTTCGTTCATCAGCTCTTAATCTCCTGCACATTTCAAACCCATCAATGAACGGCATCATTACATCGGTGATAATTAAATCAGGAATTATTTCAACAGCAATATCAAAGCCTTCTTTTCCATCTTTACCAACAGCTAATTTATAATTGGGTAAACAGCTTGCAGTATAAGCCACCACATCCACATTATCTTCCACCAATAAGATCAGCGGTGTACCGGCTGCTGTATGTTCGTTATTGATGATAACAGGTTCTTTACGTATAGCATCAGTTACAACAACAGGTTCTTTTATAAAAGCAGGAATAGTTGCAGCAACTTCTTCTGCATGTACTTTCTTCAGCGGTAATGTGATGGTAAACTCTGTTCCTTTTGTTGCACCTACCGGCGGACTTTTTACTGCAATGGTTCCGTTCATCAGTTTCACCAGTTCTTTCGTTAATGCAAGACCTATACCTGTACCTTCTGCTTTGCGTGTATGGCTGTTATCTAATTGATAAAACCTGTCGAAGATGTGTTGCAACTGGTTCTCCGGAATACCAATGCCGGTATCTTTTACTTTCAACAGCAGTGTAGTATAACCTTCTGCTGCTGGTTCCTGTGAAATGCTTACATACACATTACCATGAGCCGTAGTAAACTTCAACGCATTTGATAAAAGATTGGTAATGATCTGCCGCAATTTTTCTGCATCATAAGCAACAGTTAACTCATCTGTATCCGATAAAAAGTGAAACTGCTTTTGCTGTCCTGCTGCCAATGATTGAAATGATTCTACGATATATCGTAAGAAATTGATCACATCACCGTTTACCAAGTGCAGCGTCATCTTTCCATCTTCGAGTTTCGACAGGTCAAGCATTTCATTTACCAGATTGAGCAGGTGCTGACCGTTTCGTACGATCATATCCATCCCATTACCCAAATGTTCTTCAGGATCTGTTTTCACCTGCTGTGCCATGCCCATAATAACGGTAAGCGGTGTACGAAACTCATGTGTAATGTTTGCGTAGAGTTGTGTTTTGAGCGTATCTAATTCCTTTATACGTTTTGCTTCCTGTTGCTCATAATGCAATTGCGATCTCAGTTTCGTTTTATTAATTCTGAAAACGATATAGGACCTCACTGCAAACCCAATCAATAATGCATACAACACATAAGCCCACCAGGTACGCCACCACGGAGGCTTCACTGTAATTTTTAATTCTTTCACACTGCCACTCCACATACCCTGGCTGTTACTTCCCTGCAGTTTAAATGTATAATTGCCGGGTGGAAGATGTAAGTAGGTAGCTGTTCTTCTTGTACCGCTTTCAACCCAATCCTTATCAATACCCACTAATTGATAACGGTATTTATTTTGAGCAGGTGCTGTAAAATCAAGTGATGAAAATTCAAGCGTTAAAATATCCTGCAAGTGATTTAAGGTAATGGAAGATGATTGTTCAATAGCTTCTTCTAAGATGCCCGTTTTATCGTTGGGCAACACCGTTTCGTTACCGGCTAAAATATTCGTGATAAAAACATTGGGTGTGTAGCCCGTTTGTAAAACGGTGACAGGATTAAAAATGTTTATGCCGTTAACACCACCAAACGCAAGATCGCCATTGCTGAGTTTTGTAAACGCACCGGTGTTAAACTCATCATCCTGCAAGCCCGAACTTTTTGTGAAATGACGGAACAACCATTTTCCTTGTTTTTCTTTATTGTTATTCAGCAAACAAAAAATACCATTGTTGGTACTGCCCCAGATATTACCTGCATCATCGGTAAGTAATCCATACACCACATTATTGCAAAGACCTTCTTTGGTAGTGATATGTGTAAACTGGTTGGTTGTTTTATTGAGCCGGTTAAGACCGCCTCCTTTTGTTGCCACCCACAAAATAGCATTATCAAACGCATCATCAATCATACAGGACACATGGCTATAGTTTAAGGCCGTTTTATCTGCAGCGTTTGTTTTATACCATGTAATTTTTGGTGGAGCATCAGCATTGAATTGAAAATTAATTCTTGCCAACCCGCTTTCTGTCCCAGCCCAAAAAACACCGCTTGCATCTTCATGCAATGCTGTTATCTGTGCGCCTTGTAACATCGAATTAGCAGCATTTGCAATGCTGATTTTTTTATAAGCACCTGTATGCGGATTTAAAACAATAAGCCTTCCTCCAAGACCCATGAGCCATATATGGCCCTTACTGTCTTCCATTTTAGATTCAACCAGTTCTTCTTCTCTGCTTACATTGATCCTGTAAGTGGTTGAAATTTTGGTTACGAGGTTTAGCTTTTCAACTACTTTATCAAAATTATCGTCCCTGTAACCATTTTTACGACGCAGGCCCCAGATGGTAAACTCTTTACCCATGAAAAAATCACTTCCATTAAATAAAATCTTTTCTTCTTTGCCCGTTAAGTTTTTTCCGTTGGTATCAAACTTTTGTAATTCGCCCCAGCCTCTTACAAAAACCTGGTTGTTGGGCAAGTCCATTATTGTACGCACACTAAGACCGTTGGCGATATGATGAAACTTTTCTGTGTCGTTACTGTATTTGCGTACACCATAACCGTTTGTGCCAAGCCACACAAGCCCTGATCGGTCTTTATAAATTTTTGTTGGTGTTAATTGCGAAAAACCATGCAGTCTTGTTTGTTCGGGATCGAGCGGACTGCCACGTTTCCAGTTTTTAGTATCAAAAATTTCCAGTCTGCCGGAATCAGTAATGCCCAACCAAAATCTTTTTTTATCTGCTTCGTGTAAAAAAACTCTGCCATGACCTTTGACGATATCTTTTGAAAACAGCGGATACATAACGGTATCCTGTACCTGGCTAAAGAAAAAATCATCGGCCCACACACTGCCATCCGGCGCCGGAGCAGTTTGCCCAAATGAAAAACTGTTCTTTCGCCAAATAAGCGACAGATCGTTGGGCAGCAATTCGTAAACCTTATCAGAAATGATCCAGACTTTTTTCCGGCCATCCATATACATGCAGCTAACATTCCCTGCACCAGGTGCTGATAAATGTGTAATAACAGGCTGGGTATTCTTTTCCAAAAAATCAGCAGGCAGTGAAATAACATTCAATGTTTTTTCCTGTGGAAATACAAGAAACCGTCCATCGGGCAGTTCAATGACTGGTACAAAAACTTTATTGCCGGAAAGACTGTTTGCATTTTTGGGATCGTGTAAAATGCGCCGGAACTGATCTCGCTTCTTATCGTAAATATTAATGCCATCATCAGTAAGTACCCAAAGCCTTCCCTTGCTGTCTTCAAAAAGACGGTTCACATTGTTATTACTTATGGAGTAAGGATTGTAGCTGTCGTGTGTGTACACTTTAAAACTGTATCCATCGTAACGGTTCAGTCCATCTTTGGTACCAAACCACATAAAGCCATCTTTGTCCTGCAAAATATCGTACACATAACCCTGGCTCAAACCTTCCGATGTGGTTAACTGCTCATACTTCAACTGACCTGAAACAGGCATAACAAACCAAATCCCCAAAAGGATCAACAGCAGTTTGGTGAAGAGGAGATGTTGGGGCATTTCTATAAAGATAATCGAAGCCGCATTTTTTATTCAATCTGCCCACTATTAAACAAGGCCTTACGGAGCAGAATGCTGAATTTATCCTGACGATGCACAATTTGTCCTGCCAATTGCGGAGAAACTGAAGAGTAATGGTTGATTCGTACTCACAGAAATTTTTGTTTACCAAGAGCTTTGAGGAAGATTTTAACCGCATTGTTCCTAAACCAAAACAAATCAGTATGAAACAGAAACTTGTTGCGAAGTTGAGCACATACCTTCTTTTAATTGTGCTGCTTCCTTTTGCCGGCATCGGCCAAACAAAAAATGTAATATCTACACACCGGGTATTTCCTAAAATTGACAAGATCACGGAGTTTGAAAAGGCCGTTGCTAATCACGCCCAGAAATATCATAGCGGCGATCACCACTGGCGGGTGTTCGCCATTCAATCGGGACCGGACATTGGTGGCTATCATATTACCGAGGGACCAAAAAGCTGGGAAAGTGAAGATGCAAGAGGCGATATCAGCCCCGAACACCAAAACGACTGGAATAAAAATGTAGCTATTTATTTAACTGATAAGCAAAGTGGTGGTTACTCTGTTTACCAGGAAAACTTAAGCACTATTGCATTGGGCGATTTTAGCGATAAGATCCAGATCAATCATGTATATCCGAAAATGGGTCAAAACGATAATGTGGTAGCCATCATTAAGAAAGTAAAAAAAGCCTGGGAGGCTTCAGGTGTAACTGTTGCTGTGTATATATCGAGTGCATCAGGTCCAACACAATACACATTAGTTACAAGATACAAACAAGGCTTAAAAGAAAGAGCCGTTGGATTTCGTAAACCATTTAAAGAAGTATATGAAAGTGTGCATGGCGAAGGTTCATATGATCAGTATTTAAAAGACATCGCAGAATACACTCAGGAAAGCTGGAGCGAATTATTGTTTTTGCGAAAAGATCTGAGTTCGAAATAACCCTTTTTCCATGTTGATTGATAAACAACCTCATCATACTGCAAATGTGGTGGGGTTTGTTTTTAATATTTATTTCAGGAATTGTATGCCTGTAAATAAATCAGACAACCGCCTTGGTTCGTGTCTTCACGAACCGCAAAGCTTAATAAATAAATCAATCGTTATGGCACAAACAAGAAATTTACCCGTTCCGCAAAAATCAAAATCGTATCTAACACTTGCGGTTGTTCTTTTCCTTACTGTATTTGCAGGAAAATTTATTGTAAAAGATGCCTTGCCTTATTTTGGGTTTGATGAGGAAACCTTTGGACGGTATTGGAATGTTAAATGGCCGTTGATTGGTCATATTTCAGGAGGGTTGATTGCTTTGTTAATTGGCCCCTTCCAGTTTTGGAAAACATTCCGCAATAAATTTTTGAATGTACACAGGGTTCTTGGCCGTGTTTATCTCATTGCTATTTTAATAGGTACAATTGCATCCACCTTTTTAGCATGGACAAGCGGTTACGAAATTGGTTTTACATGGGCGCTTGCATTACAGTTTCTGGCATTTGCGTGGATAGCGTCTGCATCTATGGCCTACCTATCTGTAATGCGGAAACGAATTGTTCAACATAAAGAGTGGATGATAAGAAGCTATGTTATAACTTTTGCTTTTGTTCTCTTCCGCTGGTTGAATGAACTGGAAATTGCAAGGACACTGATGCCTCAATTTACTGACAGAGGCCCAACACTTATATGGTTAAGCTGGGTTGTACCCCTGTTCATTACTGAAATGATCATAAGCTTCAACAAGAAAAAATCAACCTTGTAAAATTTCAACGTATGAAATATTTATTGATAACGATTGCCTGTTTTCAATTTGCAGCAGCAGTGGCACAAACAACAAACAATTCCAAAGGCATCGCAGGTGTGTGGAAGCTGGTTGAGTTTGTTGATTATGATTCTGTTTCCAACACATGGGTCAATCGTTATGGCAAAAATCCAAGAGGTTATTTTATTTATACAGCAGGAGGAATACTAAGTATTAATGTTTCCAGCGATACGCCACTTAAAATAACAGAGGAAGAGTCTAAAAATTATACCATCAACTTTCATGAATTTTATAGCAGTCATTCTTTCGGATACTTCGGTACGTATACATATGAACCTGCAAAAGGACAGGTGATCCATCATGTAAAAGGCGGAACGCTTCCTTTCTATACTGATACAGAACAGCCAAGGCAAATTCAACTGAAAGGAGATACGGCAATCATAGGTGACAACATCAGAACAAGAAGAGTGCTGGTGCGAGTGGAATAATAAAAGCCGATCAGCATTTTATAACAGCTCTGAAATTTATACCTTACTGTAGCCCTTCACCAACTAAAACTAATCATTATGCAACGCAGAACATTTATCAAAAGCTCATCACTTACTGTTATCAGCATTAGTGCATTCGGTGGTTTAAACTGGAATGGAAAAAATTTTGAAGGCGACAACGCAACCACTACGGATATTCTTGGTCCGTTCTACCGGCCAGGTGCACCATTGCGCAGTAACTTAAGATTGCCAAAATCAAATGGAGCGCCCATTGTTTTAAGAGGAATCATTTTTAAAGAAGATGGAAAAACGCCCATCAACAATGCATTGGTTGAAATATGGCATTGCGATGAACAGGAAGTGTATGATAATGCTTCGGATGACTACAACTATCGTGCTGCACAAAAAACAAAAGCAGATGGCAAGTATACATTCAAATCTATTTTGCCTGTTCCCTACAAAGCCGATCCAAACGATGAAGCATCTTGGCGACCTGCACATATACACATGCGTGTGTCTGTTCCCGATCAGCAGGACCTAATTACACAGATCTATTTTAAAGGCGGCAAGTATGTGGAGACGGATAAGTGGTCTTCTTCTCCCGGCGCAGTAAACAGAATTCTTCCTGTAAGCAAGAGCTCATCTGGAGAAAGTGAAATTGTATTTAATGTAGTGATGGCCAAAGAATTTCCGCTCGACCCAAAAGTATATGCTAGGATCACCGGGCTCTATCAATTGCAGGATAACATGAATGTAGAATTTCTGAAAAACGACGATCTGTTGTTTATGAAACAAAACGGATGGTTAAGGGCAAGTTTGAAATACATTGGTAACAACAGCTTTGTAGGCGGCATTGGCTATCCCAAAGTAGTATTTGAATTGCTAAAAGATGGAAATGTAAAAGTAGTGATCGAACGAACAGCGGATATAACATATACAGGTACTAAGTTTTTGAAGTACGAGCAGTAAATCCCTTTCATTTAAAACTCATGATGCAAAAAATAAAACTTCTGTTTGTTGTATTGCTCTTTTCGGCAAGTGTAAATGCACAAGCCACACAAGAACAGAAAACTGTACAGCAAACAATTGAAAACCTGTTCACCGCTTTATCAAACAGAGACAGCGCAGGGTTAAGATTGCACAGTACAGCCGATGTACATTTTTATGAATACGGCGAAGTGTGGACAATTGACACACTGATCAAAAGAGTGATGATCAACAAACCGGCAGATTATAAACGAACCAACAGCTTTGATTTTGTAAAAATAACCATCGAAGGAAACACAGCATGGGCTACCTACTACCTGCAATCAGAAATAACCCGCAACGGTAAAAAGGAATTGGTGAAATGGATGGAAACAGTTGTATTGGTAAAGCTGAAGGAAGAATGGAAAATAAAGTTGCTTCACTCATCGCTCATTTCAAGAACTTAAAACAGCAACATGCAGGAAGAAGAAAAGAAAGAAAGTTTACTGTCAACGGACGACAGTCCGCATCAAGATTTACAGTTGAATACTCCTTCAACTGATGAAACCATTGTACCTGCTACTGAAACATCAGACATCATCAATCCACCATCAGACATAAAAGATATGGAAGTACATCATCATGCCCACGACCCTGCTGCCCCGCACCATAAGAAAAACTGGAAATCTTATTTCTGGGAATTTTTAATGTTGTTCCTTGCTGTGTTCTGTGGATTTTTAGCAGAGTATCAACTGGAGCATAAGATAGAAAAGCAAAGAGCTAAAGAATATGCTTTATCCCTTTACAGAGATTTAGCAGCAGATACAGTAACCAACAGCAGAGCGATTGCAAACTTACACACCTGTATCAGCAGCATTGATTCATTAATTAAGCTGCTGGGGAACAAAGAAGAATTAACAAAAAACACAACTGCAATTTATAAGCTTAGCGTTTATGCTTTTGTTTTTCCGCAATATAAACCCAATGAATCCACTCTTCAGCAATTGCTCAATTCAGGAGCTTTACGCTATTTCAGAAGCAACCAATTAATAGACACGATCAAAAACTATAATAACTCAATACAGGGTTTTAAAGATATAAGAGATGATATGGGAAGCATGAATATTGAATTTCGGAAAGTGCAGTCACGGGTGCTGGAAATTGACCAGGTGATAGAAGCGGTGGCAGCTAATAATTTTTTAAGTCGTGATGCACTAAGTTTTGATCAATTGAAATTTACAGGCAGTCCCCGGCTGATGGTAACTGATCCGCTGCTGATAACAGAGTATAAAAACTGGTGTGCCATCAAAAAATTTTATATGTCTAATACGGCAGCCAGTTTTTCCATTATTAAACGACGTGCCGAAGCAGTATTGCGGATGTTGGAAAAAGAGTATCATTTTAAATAACTCATGGAAGAAAACAAACCCAATCCACAAAACAATGAGGAGCAACCATCACTTCCATCGTTGAATGAAATTTCAATCGATGAATCCATTGCACCTGCTGCTGAAACATCAGAAATCATTCATCCTACATCAGACATAAAAGACATGGAGGTACATCACCACGCCCACGACCCTGCTGCACCACATCATAAGAAAAACTGGAAAAATTATTTCTGGGAGTTTTTAATGTTGTTCCTTGCTGTGTTCTGTGGTTTTTTAGCAGAATATCAATTGGAGCATAAGATTGAGAGAGACAGGGCAAAAGAGCTGGCAAAGAGTTTTTATGAAGAGTTGAAAAATGATTCTGTGAATGTGCAGATAAAAAGCCGCTACCGGATCCGACAAGAAGAATCGTTGTTTTATCTGGAACGCTATTTTCAAGACAGCAGCCTCACAAATCTTTCAAAGCAATTTCAATTAAGCTTTTTGATCGGAATAATATTTCGCTCACCCTCTGTGTTTGAACCAAGAACGGTTGTGCTAGAACAATTGAAAAACTCCGGTTCACTACGTTACTTTAAAAACGATGAGTTGCAAAAGTTGATAGGCGACTTATTGGTGTCTATAAAAAATATTTATGACCGTCAGCAAATAGAACAAGAAATAAGGAATAAGTATTTATGGGATTTAATGATACGGCATTATGACTATTCGTTTGATGATAAAATTAAACGCCTGAACTCTGATTTGTTAGTAGCTGCAGAAACCTATGAAAAAAGTGACCAGGTGATTCCTTTCCAATTTAAGTCTATTGAAAAATTCGACAAACAAGGTACCATCAACGCAATTGGCTTGTTTGGAAGAAATGGATTGCATTCCACACGGGAGTTACATTACAAAAAATATATGCAAATAAACGCTGCTCTGTTACGCCTGTTAAGAAACGAATATCATCTTAAATAACAATGGACGAAAACAAACCTATCCACAACGAAGAGGAAAAAGGTCCGCCGTCGATAGACGAAAGTCCACAGCAAAATACACAGTTGAATACTCCTTCAACTGATGAAACCATTGCACCTGCTACCGAAACATCAGAAATCATCAATCCTACATCAGAAATAAAAGACATGGAAGTACATCATCACACCCACTCAGGTCATGGAAAGAAAAACTGGAAAAGTTATTTCTGGGAATTTTTAATGTTGTTCCTTGCTGTGTTCTGTGGTTTTTTAGCAGAGTATCAACTGGAGCATAAGATTGAAAGAGACAGAGCTAAAGAGTTGGCAAAGAGTTTATATGAAGAACTAAAAAGTGATTCTGTTGCTATTGCAGAGAAATCAGGGAACAGAATAAAGCTGGAGAACTCTGTACAATACATGATGGATTATTTTAAGGATAGCAGCTTTTCAAATTTTTCAAAACAGTTTGTTATTCACTTCAATCGGACATTTGCTTTTAACGCTCCAACTTTGTTTGAGCCCAAAACGATTATTTTGGAGCAATTAAAAAATTCAGGGTCGCTTCGTTATTTTAAAAACGATGAATTACAAAAATTAATTGGAGAACTTACTGTTGTTATTGATAATATAAATGTAAGGCGTGAAATGGAAGCCTCATACAGGCAGTCCTACATTATTCCCTTCCTGATAAAACATTTTGACTCAGATTTTGAAGAAACTACAAGAAAATTAGGTGCACAAAACTTAATTGATTTCATTGCTGAATATGAAAAGAACAGTACAGAGGTATCCTTCAAATTGAGAAAACCTGAACAAATAGATACAGATGAGGCAAGGAACATGTTAAGTGTGTTTGCTATAACCTACAGAGGCACAAGAACCATTCAATTTCAAAAATACTTTGAAGTAAATGCGGCGTTGCTTGAGGAGCTGCGTAAACAATACCATCTGCAATAAAGTATGGAAGAAAACAAACCTATCCACAACGAAGAGGAAAATGGTTCACCGTCAATAGACGATAGTCGACAGCAAAATACACAGTTGAATACTCCTTCAACTGATGAACCCATTGCACCTGCTACCGAAACATCAGAAATCATCAATCCTACATCAGAAATAAAAGACATGGAAGTACATCATCACACCCACTCAGGTCATGGAAAGAAAAACTGGAAAAGTTATTTCTGGGAATTTTTAATGTTATTTCTTGCTGTGTTCTGCGGATTTTTAGCGGAGTATCAGTTGGAGCATGTAATAGAAAACAGCAGGGAAACACAATTCATCAGATCTTATATTGAAGATTTGAAACTGGATACAGCTTCCATCAATAGAAATCTTGTTTATCAAAAAGAAAGAAAACTGCAACTCGATTCCATGATGAACTTTTTAGAAACACAAACGATCAAAGGCCATGAAAGTGACTTCTATTATTTAGGAAGAGTTCTTTTACGAACCAGGCGTTTTCAATCAAGTGACAGAACCATTACTCAATTAAAAAATTCAGGAGCGTTGAGGCTGATCAGGAATGAACAGGCAGCAGACAGTATTATCAGTTATCAAAAACTGGTTGAAACAATTCTTGGCAATATTGCTGATGAACGGGATGAGCGAAGAGATGCTGATCCTTTAGTATTACGGATATTTAACCCCTATGTTTTTGATAAAATGCTGGATGATGACAACATCATTCATAAACCCGCAGGCAATCCGCCGCTGCGTTCTTATGATGCCTCGTTACACCAGGATTTGGCGTATCGTTTTCATCAATTAAAAGGAAGTAATCGTATTCTGTTCACGAGGCTTACACTATTACATCAAAAAGCGTCAGCCATTATTACTTTTTTGCAAAATGAATATCACCTTAATTAACAAGCAGCATTTAAACAGGTATTAAAACAATTCAATCAGGTTAATAGTTGTTGCAAACTTCAATTCTTATTTCTAATTTCAACTGCCGACCTTGCCTGGCCGGCTTTTTTATTTTAACCAACCAACTATGCTTCAGCAACCACTATCATCACCCAAACGCATTGAATCGATCGATCTGCTTCGTGGTCTTGTTATGATCATTATGGCACTCGATCATACAAGAGACTTCTTTCACAAAGAAGCGTTCACCGGCGATCCGTTGAATGCAGCCACCACCACACCCATTCTTTATTTCACCAGGTGGATCACCCATTTCTGTGCACCAACATTTGTGTTTCTGTCGGGTATGTCGGCATGGTTACAGCATCAGCGTAAAACAACAAAAGAACTGAGTTGGTTTTTGATCACCCGTGGGCTTTGGCTCATTGTTGTGGAGATCTTCATTGTTACACTCGGCATCACAGCCGATATTCATTACAGCATTTTTATTCTGCAAACCATCTGGTCCATTGGTATCAGCATGGTGCTGCTTGGTTTGGTTATTCATCTTCCGTTCAAACTTATATTACTCATTGGTGCTGTAATTGTGTTAGGGCATAACAGTCTCGATTTTGCAGAAGCAGCACGCAAAGGCATTGTTCCCATCTGGTGGAATTTCCTGCATCTGCCAACAGTATTCCCCATTGCTGATGGTCATGTGGTGGGCATTTTTTATCCCTTCCTCCCATGGACGGGTTTAATGATCATTGGTTACTGCTTTGGCAAATACTATACATCGCTACAACCGGAAAAGCGAAACAAACATGTATTGTACATTAGCCTGTTGCTGCTGTTGATCTTTGTTGCAGTTCGTTTCAGTAATATTTATGGCGATCCTGCCGACTGGACCAAACAAAAAGATGCGCTCTCTACTTTTCTTGTATTTATGAACGTGCAGAAATATCCGCCTTCGTTATTATTCATGTGTGCAACCATTGGCGGTGCATTGTTGTTTCTTTCGTTTGTAAAAACAACAAGCGGTAAGTTGGCGAAGATCATTATTGTGTATGGCCGTGTTCCTTTCTTTTATTATATCCTGCATTTCTATTTACTTAACCTCTTACACATTCTTGCTTACCTTTCGAGAGGACACAGTTTTGCAGAAGGGTTAAAAGGAATACCTGATTTCCCGTTTTTGTTTGCTGTACCCGGCGAAGGTTATTCTTTAGGTATTGTTTACCTGATCTGGATAGCAGTGGTAATTGCATTGTATCCATTATGCAAATGGTACGATACCTATAAGACCACACATAAAGAAAAGAAATGGCTGAGTTATTTATAATATTGTATACATGAACCACAACAAACAGAAAACCGTTCTCAGTTTCGTTTTGCTTCTTTTTCTTTTTTCAGTTAATGCACAGCAAACTTATTTCCCGGATGCTGATTGGCAGATCAAAAAGCCGCAGGATCTTAAAATGAATGCAGCTTTGCTCGACAGTGCTGTTGCTCTTGCGTTAAGAAGTGAAAACAAAGTAGAGCGTGACCTACGTATTGCCAATATGAAATCGTATTCACGTGAACCGGGCTACAAGATCATTGGCCCAATGAAAGAACGTGGCGGACCTGCCGGCCTTGTTATTAAGAACGGATACATTGTTGCACAGTGGGGCGATGTGAACCGTGTTGATATGACCTTCAGCACAACCAAGAGTTATCTTTCTACTGTTGCAGGTTTAGCTGTTGATCAGGGCCTTATTAAAAATGTAAATGATAAAGTGGGTACGTATGTGTGGGATGAAAGTTTTGAAGGTGCACATAATGCAAAAGTTACCTGGCATCATTTACTCAATCAATCAAGCGATTGGAGTGGCACTTTGTTTGGCTTACACGATTGGGCCGATCGTCCGCCGAGAGACGGTGGTATTGATGATTGGAAAAACCGCAAGCTGCTTGAGCCAGGAACAAATTATGAATACAACGATGTACGTGTAAACCTGTTGGCTTATTCGTTATTGCAGGTTTGGCGCAAACCATTACCTGTTGTACTGAAAGAAAAAATTATGGATCCTATTGGTGCATCCACAACATGGCGTTGGTTTGGTTACGAAAATTCGTATGTAACAATGGATGGTTTAACCGTTCAATCGGTAAGTGGTGGCGGGCATCATGGTGGTGGTATCTTCATCAACACATACGATCATGCACGTTTTGGTTTATTGTTTTTGCGAAACGGCAAATGGAAAAACCAACAGCTGCTTTCAGAAAAATGGATCAACGCTGCAACACAACCATCACCTGCCAATAAAAATTATGGCTATATGTGGTGGCTCAACACAGAGCAAAGCTGGAAAGGCATTTCACCAAACGTTTACTATGCTGTAGGTTTTGGCGGCAATTATATTATTGTTGATAAAGAACACGACCTTGTTGTAGTTGCACGCTGGATGGATGACAGTAAGGTTGCCGATGTGCTACGCCTCATCATTCAATCAGCAGAAAATAAATAAGCTTCCACGCAAACCCGGCCATGAACAACGAAACTAATACATCAACTACTCCACAACCAACGCTTAAACGGGCATTGGGTTTAGGCACAGGTGTATTGCTGGTGGCGGGTATGATGATCGGCTCCGGTGTGTTTAAGAAAATTGTTCCCATGGCACAAACGGGACTAAGCGAAACATGGATCATTCTTGCATGGATCAGCGCCGGATTAATTACCATGTTCGGGGCATTTACACTTGCCGGTCTTTCCGACTTAACAGAAGAATCGGGTGGTGTGTACGAATACCTGCGGCTTTCGTTTGGCAATTTCTTTTCGTTTCTGTTTGGCTGGACCGATTTTACCATCATCGGTTGTGCATCTGTTGCAGCACTTGGTTTCATCTTTGCACAAACCGTAAATGTGTTTATTCCGTTGGGCAATCCGTTTCATAGCCTTGCACATATTTCCATTGGAGATTTTATTTTTCCTTTTGCTGATGGCGGTATTAAACTGCTGGCTATCGTTGCTATTGTATTACTCACGTGGATCAATTATCGTGGCGTACAAAACGGAGGACTTGTAAACAACATTATTACATCTGCAAAGATCATCGGCATTCTTTTGCTTATTGTTCTTGGCTTATCGCATGCTTCTGCAAACGAAACTGCAACAATCATTACAAACAAACCTGCAACTGAACTGCATGGAATGGCTTTATTCAGTGCAGTACTTGCAGCCATGCTCAGTGCATTTTGGGCTTACGATGGCTGGAGCAACATTTCATTTATTGCAGGCGAAATAAAAAATCCGAAACGCAATATTCCCATTGCTATTATGAGTGGCGTAGCCATTGCTATGTTGTTATATGTGTTAATCAATATGGCGTACATGCATGTGTTGCCTTTGCAAACATTAAAAGCTGTTGATGACAGCCAGATAGGTGCTGCTATAGTTGCAGAAACATTGCTGGGCAAAGTGGGACAATCGTTGATCGTAATACTCATCATGATCTCAGTGTTTGGTACACTCAACGGAATTATTTTGGCGCATGCACGCATTTATTACCGGATGGCGCAGGAAAAATTCTTTTTCAAAAAAGCTGCAACAGTACATCCTGTTTACCGAACACCATCGGTGGCATTACTTTATACAATGATCTGGAGTTGCATACTTGTATTATCCGGCACGTTCGATATGTTGACCAATATGGTGATTTTTGCCGGGTTTTTGTTTTACAGTCTTGTTGTAATTGCTCTATTTAAAATGAAACGCAACGGAACTATCAAAACAAAAGTGATCGGTTACCCGTTTATCCCTGCTTTTGTGGGGTTGTTTTCTGTTGCATTGCTTGTGAACACAGTTATTACCCAACCCGTTCAATCGCTTATCGGGCTTGGGCTTGTACTAAGCGGTGTTTTGTTTTATGCTTATTTCAGGAAGCAGCACGGTACAGGTTAGTATGCTGTAATTGATGCAGCATCCCGTTTCAAAAGACATGAATCAGCATTACATGTGACAGAACTCACCAAGAAAAGAAATTCACTGTTTTATTTTTGCAGTATGTATTTGCAGTTAAACAAGTATCTCTCTTTCCTGTTTCTGTTTATCTCTTTCAGTTCCGCAGCGCAACCCACCCGTGAAGTACAGTTACAAAATCATTTCTGGACAAGCGTTAACACGCAGGCACGCATCAGCAATAAGTTTTTTGTTATCGGCGATTTTCATGTACGCAGAACCAATTATTTAAAGAACAACAACTTTTATTATACAAGGTTGGGTGTTGGTTATTATATCAACAAAAACCTCAGTGTTGCCTTAGGTGCGGGTCACATGTGGTTGGCAAATAAAACAGCTACCACCGAACTTTTTGTAAATGAAAACAGAATCGTACAACAGGTTCAGCTCAACCAACCATTAGGTAAAGTGCAGGTGTCGCAACGTTTTCGTTTAGAAGAACGCTGGATACAGAAAGTGGCAAATGGCGAACTGACTGATAACTATCGCTATACAACACGTTACCGATACCAGTTAGCACTCAACATTCCTGTAAATAAAAATAAATATGTACCAAGTATTGTTTTGTCGGATGAATTGATGTTGCAGACAGGGAAAGATATTGTGTACAACAATTTCGATCAAAACCGTTTGTTTGCCGGTATCAAACAACAGATCACTCCTTCGCTCTCATTCGATTTTGGTTATATGCATGTATGGCAGCAGCGTTTAAACGGTTATCAATACAATCTTAACCAAACAATACGTTGGTTCTTTTACTGGCAACCCGATCTCAGAAAGAAGCATAACACTGTAAAATCTTAAGCTCTACCGTTGCTGTAATGCTTTTTGCAGGCAGCCAATGAATACTTAGCTTAGTGGTAACTGTTAATGGTTATCGTTATGCGTTATTTTGTTCTACTGCTTCTTGTTCCCTTCTTTTCTGCTGCACAGTCGTTCTCCTCTGCTGAAATAAACAAATGGAAACAACAAGCCCAACGTGTTAACATTATCCGTGATAACTGGGGCATACCACATGTATATGGAAAAACAGATGCCGATGCAGTGTTTGGTTTGCTGTATGCGCAATGCGAAGATGATTTTAAACGGGTAGAAGCAAACTACATTGAAAAACTGGGCCGTAAAGCAGAAGTAGCAGGTGAAAGTGAATTATACAATGATCTGTACTTACGATTGGTTATCGACAGTGCAGAAGCTGTTGCTGATTATAATAAAGCCCCTTCCTGGTTAAAAGAGTTATTGAATGCCTATGCTGATGGGATTAATTATTATCTCTATACACATCCCAATATTAAACCGGCATTACTCACTCGTTTTAAACCCTGGTATCAATTACTGTGGACCGATGGAAGCATTGGCGCCATCAGCACCGGCGATATTACTGCAGAAGATGTAAAGAATCTGTATGGCAACGGTAACGCAAGCATTACCTATCATCCGAAAGAATTTGTAGACAACAGCAGTGGTTCAAACGGGTTTGCCATTGCCCCATCAAAAACAGCAAGCGGTAAAGCCATTCTGTACATCAATCCCCATGTAACATTTTATTTCCGTCCGGAAGTACATATGGTAAGTGAACAAGGGTTGAATGCATACGGCGCTGTAACATGGGGACAGTTTTTTGTATACCAGGGCTTCAACGAATATTGCGGCTGGATGCACACCAGTGCTAACGTAGATGTGAGTGATATGTATATAGAAAAGTTTTCCGGCAGTGGTAATAACTTCACGTATCAATATGAAAATAAACAACGGCCGGTAAAACAAAAACAGATCACGATAAAATATAAAAAGGGGAATGAGTTGTTGTCGAAAACGTTTACCACGTATGCTACGCATCATGGTCCTGTTATGGCAAAACGCAACGGACAATACATCAGTGTACGTTCGGGCAACCGAATGTTAAATGGTTTGCTGCAAAGCTGGCAGCGCACCAAAGCAAAAGGATTAGATGATTATAAAAAAGTAATGGCGTTGCGTGGTAACACCAGTAACAGCACTGTGTTTGCAGATAACAAGGGAAACATTGCTTACTGGCATGGCAACTACGTACCGAAAAGAGATATAAAGTTCAATTGGGGAAAAGCGGTGGATGGATCAGTGATAGCAACCGAATGGCAAGGGTTACACGATGCAACTGAAACAGTACAAGTCATCAATCCTTCAACAGGCTGGATTCAAAACTGCAACTCTACTCCTTACACAGTAAGCGGCGATGCAAGTCCGAAGAAAAAAGATTACCCGGTTTACATGGCACCCGACGGAGAAAACTTCAGAGGCATTAACGCCGCAAGAGTGTTGAGTCGTGAAAACAAATTCACCATCGATAAAACCATTGCTGCAGGTTATGATCGATATCTTTCTGCATTTGAAGTGTTGATACCTTCGCTCGTTAAAGCATTTGAAACCGGTGTACAACCAGGCGACAGTCTGCATCGTTCGCTTGCCGCACCCATTGCCGTGCTGAAAAACTGGAACTATCATTCTTCCAATCATTCCATTGCAACAACACTGGCGGTTGAATGGGCACAACGCTTAAATGCATCCATCCGTAAAATTTATATTGAAGATGGTGAAGATGACCAGGTAACTGCTACCAAACGTTTTGCTGCAACAGCAATACCCTTACAGTTGCTGGCGCCTTTGAACGAAACAGTAAAACAACTGAAACAACAGTTTGGTACATGGGAAGTGGAGTGGGGCGACATCAACCGCTATCAACGCATCAGCAACGAACTGAACCAGCAGTTTGATGATAACAGTTTAAGCTATCCGGTTCCTTTTGCCTCCGCTTTGTGGGGCATGTTGCCATCGTATAACAGTCGCAGTTTTCCTGGTACAAAAAAGCGTTATGGCTTTCATGGTAATAGTTTTATCTGCGCCGTAGAGTTTGGAGAAAAGATAAAAGCAAAATCACTACTTGCCGGTGGTAACAGCGGCGATGTAAACAGCAAACATTTTACCGATCAACTGGAGATGTACACCAAAGGGCAGTTTAAAGATGTGCTGTTTTATAAAGAAGATGTAGTAAAACATGCAGAACGCAGCTATCATCCGGGAGAGTAATTTCCATTGCAGATAATTGTGTTTCTTAAAACATAAAATCAACACAACAACATGAGAACAGTTCTTTGCTTTCTGTTTTTAATTCCGCTGCTTGTTTCGGCACAGCAGTACGATATACTTATCACAAACGGAAAAATTATTGATGGTACGGGTAACAGTTGGTTTTATGCAGATGTAGCTGTGAAAGATGGAAAAATTGTGGCGGTTGGAAAACTCAATCAGCAAACAGCAAAAAAAATTATTGATGCAAAAGGCTTAATTGTTGCACCAGGATTTATTGATGTGCATACGCATATAGAAGGCGAAGAAGCCAAAACACCAACGGCTGAAAATTTTATTTACGATGGCGTTACAACAGTTGTAACAGGTAACTGTGGTTCCTCGCAGGTTGATATGGGCCGTTATTTCAAATTTATCGACAGTGTTAAACTATCCATCAACGTTGCTGCGCTTGTTGGGCACAACGATGTTCGTAAAGCAGTAATGGGTAGAGCCATGCGTGATCCCGGCGAAACAGAAATGCAGCAAATGGTTTTGCTGGTGGAACAAGCAATGAAACAGGGGGCAGTTGGTTTATCAACCGGGCTTATTTATATACCGGGCACTTATTCTAAAACCAACGAAGTGGTTTTACTTGCAGCTGCGTCTGCAAAATACAATGGCGTGTATGCAAGTCATATCCGCAACGAAGGCGATAGTGTAGCTGTTGCTATACGTGAAGCAATACAGATAGGCCGGCTGAATAAAATGCCTGTAGAAATTTCGCACTTTAAAGTAAGCGGACAACAAAACTGGGGGCGGAGCAAAGAAACAGTTGCTTTAATAGAAAATGCACGCAACGAAGGTATTGATGTTACCATCGATCAATATCCCTACACTGCAAGCAGTACACAATTAAGCACAATGTTGCCCGATGAAATTTTGGCTGATGGGCAGGATTCGATTGTTGCAAGACTTAACCGCACTGATGTACGCAGTTATGTAATTGAATCGATGCTGAAGAGTTTAAAAAAACGCAGGCTCAAACATTTCAGTTATCCGGTTGTTGCCAACTACCGCTTCGATACAACATTGAACGGTAAAAGCATCGAGGAGGTAAATCTTATTAAAGGAAAAAAACACAAGGCAAGTGCCGAAGCTGAAACTGTAATTGAAATGATGCTTAACGGTGGTGCGCAAATGGTTTTTCATGGTATGAGTGAACCAGATGTAAAACGCATCATGCAATACCCGTACAATATGTTTGCAAGCGATGCCGGTATCCGTGCCTTTGGCAGTGGCGTACCGCATCCACGTGGTTATGGCACCAATGCAAGAGTGTTGAGTAAATATGTACGTGAAGAAAATGTACTTACACTCGAAGAAGCTGTCCGCAGAATGACATCCTTACCAGCACAGAAATTTCAACTGAAAGACCGTGGTTTACTGAAAGAAGGTATGGCTGCTGATATTATAATTTTTGATGCGACAACGGTAAAAGACAATTCAACATTCGATCAGCCGCATCAATACACAACAGGTTTTAAATTCGTGCTGGTAAACGGTCAATTAGTGGTTGATGAGGGAAAGCATAACGGCACACGCAGTGGTGTTGCATTAAAAGGACCGGGCTATTTACAATAAACAGTTTTTATGTGGACATTTATTAACGACAACTGGGTAGATGCAGAAAAAGCCAGCATACATGTAAGCGATCTTGCAATACAGCGTGGTTATGCTGTGTTCGATTTTTTCCGAACAGTTGAGCAAAAGCCCTTGTTCATCGATGATCATCTTGAACGGCTACAGCATTCGGCTGCAGTGCTTCGTTTAAAACTTCCGTACACGGTTAACGAGTTAAAACAGATCGTTCTTGAACTTGTCAATCGCAATCAACTTTCAACATCCGGTATTCGTATTACCGTAACAGGCGGCAATGCTGCCGATACCTATACGCCAACAACTCCCAATGTTATCATTACACAAAGTCCATTAACAATGGATGCTGCGTTTGATGCGCAAAAAGGAATTACACTTATTACTGAGGAATATGTTCGGGAATTGCCGACAGCAAAATCCATTAACTACCTCATGGGTGTTTACCTGCAACAAAAAGTAAAAGACGCCGGGGCTGCAGATGTATTGTATGTGAAAGACAGTTACGTAAGCGAACTTCCACGTTCAAACATATTTATTGTAAATCAGCAAAACGAATTAATTACTCCCGACAAAAATGTTTTGTCGGGCATTACACGAAAACATATTCTGCAATTAGCTGCAACATTTCTTTCTGTAAAAGAGCAACCTGTAACATTGCGGGATGTGCTGACAGCCAAAGAAGTTTTTGTAAGCAGTACAACCAAACGATTGCTGCCTGTATTGAATGTAAACGGTCAACCGATTGCCAATGGAAACCCAGGTGCGGTGACGAAAGAACTGTACACGCAATTTCTTTTACTTGAAAAGCAAATAACAGCTGTTACATAATTCGTTTCATGATCTCACGTTCCGAACTACGAACCAAAGGTTTAAACCTGTTGTACCATTCGCTCCAGGCTGCTGCGTTTAATTCCTTCTTCAATTCGCTTTCATAAGCAGCCAATGTTTCAAATGGCAGTTCAAGAACAAGGCGATAACCTTCTCCCGTAAAATCGGTAAGTACTCTGCTGCCCGATGGCTGCGAAAGCAAATGCTTTTCCATGGCTTCATCCAGCAATTGCTTTGCTTCACGATAACGGCCAAACTGTAAATGAAATATTTCCCGTACAATAAACATAACCTGTGTTTTAAAAGTGAACAAATAAATACGGGTTGAGTAAGTACCAGAAAGTTACATACAATCCGTTTAAAAGAAATCAGCATTGGCGAACCTCTGCAACAAAATACCAACAAAGGAGTATTGCGTGTATTGCCTTAGTTGCAGAATTTTAACCGTTTAACCATTTTGTTTCACCAACTCCTTTTTATGAAATTATTATTCCTTCTGCTTGCATGCATTTCAACAACTGTTTTACACGCACAAATTGCGCCTGAGCCCGGTGTGTACAGTTCGGAAGACGGCTATTACAGCATTACCATTGCTTACAAGAAAGATGAAAAAGTACTCACCATTGTTGAACCTAATAAAACATCCAACTACACATTTGTAAGCGGTAACGAATACAGGTTTGTAAACCCAACCAATGGCATTGAATATTTGATAGAAGTTTTAAGTACAGAAAAATTTGCAGCTTACAAGCCAGGCAACAAAGCCAACAGATCTCTTTTTTATTTTACAGGAAATGCAAGTACACCTGCAACAAAAAAAGAGTTTATTGATTACAGTAAGATAGCTGAGAAGTACAAAGAAAAAATGAAAACCGACCCAAAGGATGCGCAACTATGGTCGCTTTGTGCAGCTGCTGCCAATGCAAGAAGCAGTTTCAGCAAAGAAGGTTTTGAAGAGTATGTGGCTAAAATAGTTCCATCTATAAAAGCAATACTGGAAAAGAAAGATAAATGCCCTTGTACTGATGCTATTGATCAGTCAACCTTCGATAAATACTAAACTTTCCTCAAAAATTATTTTATGAAAAAGAAATTAATATACTGCTGTTTGGGGTTGTTGCTGTCGTGTTTACTCCTGTCGTACACTTACGCACAAACTGCAGCAAGTACAGATACAACAAAAAAACCCAGACAAACAACACTTGAATTGAGAGAGGATGGGTTGATCATTACATTACGTATTGTAACAAAAGCCGACGGTACTGAAACTGTTTTAACACGCATACGCAATACACGATCCGATAAAACAGCAGTTGTATTGCTGATTTCGGACGATGAAAAGCATTCCATTAAACAAGTGATACCACCGGGTAATATTTTTACCGGTAACATTGGCGACATACGGGGCTTTACCATTGGTACCGACTTTGTTGCCCCAGAAGTAAGAGATGAGAGTGGTATTATTGATTGGTTGAAGGTAAAAGTGCGTGACTATATTCTGCTTAACAGCAATGGTCTTGAAAAGAAACCTTTAGACTCCCGTGGAAGCCCCGGTGTTCGTGGTTAAAAAAAAGCCCGCATAAAATATGCGGGCTTTTTTTGTTAAGGACATGCTCTTTTCTGGCGTTCTGCCTCTGCAAAATTATTTGCATCGTTACAGCCATACGTTCTTGCATAAAACTCCCAGGCTCTTTTGCACGATGATGACAACCTGTTTGGAATTTGTATTGAATACTGTGTTCCTCCCGAAAAGCAACTCCACTTGTAAGTGTACGTTGAATTGTCTGTCGGTGTTGTCATGTCGTCTTCCTCTTCTGCAAACCAATCTTCGCAGGCAGTAAACAAAAACATTGTTGCAACAAGAGCAGTTAACATGAATAGTTTCTTTTTCATTTAAAGGTTTTTGGTTAGGTCAAAACTACTTTGCACAATATTTTACCGCAATACCTACAAAGGAGTATTTCTGTTGCGTAAATAACCATTTACTTTGTACAAGTTCAATTGGCTGCTTAACATTTACAAACGCTTACTATACCTGATCCTCTGTTTACTGCTTTGCTGCGTCGCAACAGCACAGATACAGTTTTTTCATAACGAATCGAAAGCAAGTATTAAGAGTTCGCTGATACTTGCTTACGCCGACAGTTCAGTAAAAATGGACATTGAGCGTTATGCACAAATAAAAACTAACATGCAGCCGCTCAATAGTGGCAAATTTAATCTCAGCTATAAAAATGAAATGCTGTGGTTGTATGTTCCGGTTACTGCTGTTGAGGGTTATTCTTCTTTTACAAACATTATGTTACGCAATCCGCATCTGAACAATTTGCATGTGTGGATGTTCGAAAACGACAGTCTTGTAAAAACATTTGCTCCTACCGGCGATCATTTACCCTTTGCTACACGCACATTACGCTATGCCGATTTTGTATTTCCTATACCTGAGCAAAACAAAAACAAGCTTGCCTTTTTAATCCTGCTCGATAAACGGAACGAGCAGTTAAATGTTCCTGTACACTTTGTTACCGAAGATGGATTTTCATCGTACAACAGGCGCAAAAATTTATTGGCAGGTTTAATGTCTGGGTTAGGGTTGTTTCTTTCCTTGTTTACATTCTTTTTGTTTTACGCCATGCGGGAAAAGCTGTATGTGTATTACAGCCTCTATGTATTAATGGTGTTCTTCTATATTTTCAGCGATTATGGTTATTCGTTCATGTACCTGTTTCCCAATCATCCTTTACCTGCCGATTTTACACGACCGCTTTCCATTTCGCTTGCATCACCATTATATATGTTATTCGCCATAACGCTGTTAAACATTAAAAAACATTTGCCCACACATTACAAATGGGTTGCAGGCTTTGTAATTTTTTATCTCAGCTGTTTAGTAATTAGTGTGTTTGTAATACCCAACACGGGAAAAGTCCGCATCGTACTTGTTTGGTTAATGCAGATCTTTCAAAATACAGGAGCTATTATTATCCTTATTACTGCCATTGCAGCATTACGCAAAAAAATTCCATACGCAGCTTATATTATCTGTACAAGCATTGTGTTGCTGTTTGCGTTTTTTGTGTTTATGCAATATGTTTCAGGTTTTATTACCGATACGTTTCTTACCCGTAATATGATGAACATTGGCTTTGCCACCGAGGTAAGTATTCTTGCGTTTGTACTTACGCTTCGTTTTAAAAAATACAAAGAACAAAGTGAGCAATTGTTGCGTACCACAAACCTGCAGCAGGAACAGATCTTTCAGAACATCAGCAATTACCAGGAAAAAGAAATGCAGCGTTACAGCAGTTTGTTACACGATTCTGTTGGCGCCCGTCTCTCGGCCATCCGGTTAAACCTCGAATCGTTGAACCGAAAATTGCCCGAAGCCCAACTGGCAAAATCCATTGGAGATATAGGCGATCTTGCAAACGATGTGCGGCAGTTTTCGCATTCGCTTTCGCCTGTACTGCTGCAAAAGAAAGGATTAATAGGGGCAATAAAAGAAATAACAGATACTGTTAATGATAGCAAGGAGCTATATATCCAGTTCGAATCGATCGGTTCTTTGCAGAAAGTGAGTTTCCGCTACGAATTAATGCTGTACAATATTCTGCAGGAGCTTATTCAAAACATTCTGAAACATGCACAGGCAACAGAAGTAATCATACAACTGATACTGGAAAAGGAATTGATTTATCTTTTTGTTGAAGACAACGGGAAGGGTTTTAACCATTTATCAATTAAAGAAGGACTTGGATTTTCTCAAATCCAACAATTGGTTACTTTCGTAAAAGGAAGTCTTACAATTGATGCCAAAGAAGGACATGGTTGTAAGGTTACACTTGAATTCCCTGTACTACCAGATGAAACCAACCATCCGACTACTTATCGTTGATGATCATCCTTTTTTTTCTGAAGGGTTGAGCAATGCGCTGCGCCCACATTCGGAGTATGTTGTGGTTAACAGCGTACAATCGGGTAACGATGTAATGGCTGCGTTACGCACAAGCGAAGCAAACATTCTTATTCTTGATATTAATCTTCCCGGCATAAACGGGTTGGAGCTGTTGCCCGGCATAAAACAAAAATATCCGGAACTGAAAATTATGCTGCTGAGTATGTATATGCCTGCCGATATACGGATTGATGCGGAGAAACAGCCCATTGATGCATATGTGTTGAAAAATTCCGGTACCGATATTCTATTAGCCGCATTGGAACAATTAAAAGCAGGAGAACGCTTTTTTGATCCGAACATTCAATCTACAAATCATCATGCCAACGATAACTTCAGCAGAAAGTTAAAACTCAGTTCACGTGAGCTGGAAATATTGCAGTTGCTGAAAGATGGCTACTCTAACAAAGAAATTTCGCAGAAGCTGTTTTTGAGTGAGCTAACGGTAAAAACCCATCGAAAAAATATTATGGCAAAAATGGATGCTAAAAATATTGCAGATCTGTTAAGGAAATAATTATAGTTGCAATTTTTGTTTGCAGCTTGTACACAACCCTTTCACGCCATCCAGTTTCATTTTTGCCTCTGCATCTACCATAATACATTGCTGATCGGGACAATGGTTGAGTGAGAAATTATGCCCCATTTCGTGTACCACCACTTTAAACAAACGCTCACGTAAATGTTGTGGTGAGTTTGCAGTTTTCTTTAACCGGTAAGTTGAAATTATACAAGCATCACCGGGTTTGTAACCTAAGCCCATTACACCAAAGTCCACCTGTCCGCTTTTAGTTGTCGACACATCCTCCTTTGTTATCCCAACAATTGCTCTTACGGAAACGGGTTTCCCCTGTTTAAGCCACTTAATGGCAGAGTCGGCCCGATAACGGTTACGTGGTTTGTAATAACAATGCGGAGGAAACTGTTGCAGCTTAGCAATTTCAATTGTTACCGGATAAAATTGTTCAATAGAATCTTTTAGAAAAACAAGCGTAGGTGAATCGTTAAATGAGAGTGGCTGTAAAAGAATAACAGGTTTATTTTTGGGTTCTTTAATTGCAATCGGCTTGTTTCTGTTGCCACAGGAACAAACAAAAAACAAAAACACAAAAAGATAAATGCGTTGCATTCTAATTAATAGCCGATCAGTTTTTCAATTGTTTTTCCCAATCTCGCCTTCGCCATAAAGTTTTGCTCTAATTCAATATTAAACGGAATGGGTGTGTCTAAACCGGCACAGCGCATCACCGGTGCATCGAGTAATTCAAAGCAATGCTCAGCAATCCATGCTGCAATTTCACCACCAATACCGCCGATCAACGTGTCTTCGTGTAACAACAACACACGGCCTGTTCGTTGCACCGCTGCACGAATAGCTGTATAATCTAAGGGAGCAAGTGAACGCAGATCAAGTATATCAATCGAAATTTCCGGATGTTCGGCTGCATAATCTTCGGCCCAGTGCACTGCAGCACCATAAGTAATGATCGACACTTCATCGCCACTGCGTACATGACGGGCTTTGCCGATTTCAATTTCATAATATTCTTCAGGCACAGCTCCACTTATAGAACGATACAATGCTTTGTGTTCGAAAAACAAAACCGGATTAGGATCGTTGATGGCAGCGATCAACAAACCCTTTGCATCCATTGCTGTTGACGGATACACAATTTTCAATCCCGGTGTTTTAGTAAACCAGGCTTCGTTACTCTGGCTATGAAAAGGACCGGCACCAACACCGCCACCAGTGGGCATACGTATCACCACATCGGCATTTTGTCCCCAGCGGTAATGAATTTTTGCAAGATTATTTACGATCTGGTTAAAACCGACTGTAACAAAATCAGCAAACTGCATTTCCATCATGGCTTTGTAACCTTCAAGACTTAAACCCAATGCTGCACCAACAATGGCACTTTCACAAATAGGTGTGTTACGCACACGCTCTTTACCAAACGCTTCAACAAAACCTTCCGTTATCTTAAATGCACCACCATACTCAGCAATATCCTGCCCCATTAAAACAAGATTGGGGTGTTGTGTCATGCTTTGATGAAGAGCTTCTTTGATAGCGTCGATGAAACGTTTTTCGTGAGTAGTGTGTGTTGAGTAGTGAATAATATCCGAATGATCGATCTTTACTGACGATTGACGACTGACGATTGACGATTCAGCAAACAAATCATCAACTTCTTCCCCTGTATCAATCTCCATCGCCTTCGCATTGTAGGCGATCTGCAGCTCCTGCTCTATCTGTTGTTTCAGTTCTGCACGAATAGCTTCAACACCTGTTTCCGTAAGTACCGCTTCCTGCAGCAAATACGATTCATAGTTTTTAATGGGATCTTTTTCTTCCCATATTTCAAACAGATGTTTTGGAACATACTTGGTGCCACTTGCTTCTTCGTGGCCACGCATGCGAAAGGTCATGCATTCGATCAAATACGGTTTCTGATGTTCGATGCAAAACTGTCGCACACCTTTAATAGTATCGATCACCGACAGAATATTGTTACCATCAATCTTAACGCCTTCCATTCCATAACCTCTTGCACGTTCAACCAAACTTTCGCAACGGTATTGTTCGTTTGTTGGTGTGCTCAATCCATAACCATTGTTTTCAATAATAAAGATCACAGGCAGATCCCACACTGCTGCCACATTCAATGCTTCGTGAAAATCGCCTTCGCTGGTACCACCTTCGCCTGTAAAAGCAAGTGAAACTTTAAGTGGTGAGCCTGTCGAACCATGTCGAAGCTTGTTTGCTAAAGCCACACCATCGGCAATGGCGAGTTGCGGACCGAGATGCGAGATCATTCCGCATACATGATGTTCTTTACTGCCGAAATGAAAGCTGCGTTCTCTTCCTTTGCTGTAGCCTTCTTTGTTGCCCTGCCATTGCATAAACAGTTTGTACAGCGGCATGTTGCGGCTGGTAAACACTCCGAGATTGCGGTGAAGCGGCATGATCCATTCATCCTCATCCAATGCCAGTGTTGCACCAACAGCAATTGCTTCCTGGCCAATACCACTAAACCATTTGCTAATTTTTCCCTGCCTGAGCAATAAAAGCATCTTTTCTTCGATTAATCTGGGATAGAGCAGATTTCTGTAAATGCTTACAAGCTCTGTATTGGTAAGGTTTTTGCGATCGAACAACATTTTTAAATTCAATATCAGGTGAACAACAACTTTTTCTCTGCCGTTTCTATTAAACAGCTGCTGTTGCTGGCGGCAATTGTTAGTCTGCAATTGCCTTTAGCAGCTGCAGCACAAGTTAAGACAAACGATCGTATGCAGGTTTCGAAACCCGAAGAACTGAAAATAAAACAAGAAGGAAACAGTTTGGTTTTGCGTTTTCCCAAATTGCAGTTTAAATCGGCATTGAAGATCATTAACAGCAACGGCATATTGCTCAAAGCCATTATGGTTGATGAAGGGTTAGAACTGTATCAACTTTCCAGTGCTGATTTTCCGAAAGGCATTTATAGCTGCGTAATTGAAAACCGTACGCAACGGTTTACTGCAAGAGTGTTACTACGTTAAGTTTAGTTTGCTTTGTCTCTTCCTTCCTCTTTCAATACCATTTTGTGTACAATGGAATTGATGATGGATAAACAGATGCTGAACAACAGCGCATACCAGAAACCATCCACAACAAAGCCCTTTACAAAATAAGCATCGAGTAAAATAATACAGGCGTTGATGACAAAGAGAAAAAGACCCAATGTAAAAATGGTGGCCGGGAGCGTAAACAATACCAGGATGGGTTTTACAATGGCATCAAGCAATGCCAATACAAATGCAACAACAATTGCTGTAAAAAAATGATTGATGCTGATGCCGGGTAATAAGTACGCCAGCAAAAATGCATTGACAGCTGTAATAAGAACCTTGAGAACAAATTTCATAGTTCAACACAGAGTTGAGGAGGTACAGAGTAACACTGAAATTTATTATCTAACCCCCGGTTAAAAATTTTACTGTTTTAAACAGTATCGATTATTCCATTAATTCTTCGTCTTATACCTTCTTTTAGCAGAACAACATTAAAATTAATTAATAAACCAAGGCGCTTATCAGCAAGTTTCAGATAAGTAACAAGCTGTGCTTCATGAACGGGCAATAATACTTCTACCGATTTAAGTTCAAGAATTATTTCATTTTCTACCAACACGTCAATAATGAATTGCTTATCCAACTCTTCGCCTTTAAAATATACCGGTAACGATACTTGTTTTTCAACATTCAATCCGGCATCTCTTAACAATTTAATCAGGCAAACCTCATATACAGACTCCATCAAACCCGGACCCAGTTCCCGATGTACCTCAATAGCACTGCCAATAATAGTTTGTGTTATCCTGTTGTAATCATCAAGCTTCATACAACAAAATACACATCACAACTTTAATCTCCAATATAGGCACCCTCATCATTCTTCCTCCAACTGTGTTCTCAACATCTCCTAAACTCTGTGTTGAAGATTGTAAGCAAAGCGCACAATTACACCACCACCAACTCATAAAACTTTTCCGGCTGTAAATATTTATTCGCCAGCTCCTGTAATTCCTTAGCCGAAATGGTTTTAATAATGTTGACTGAATTATAAAAATAGTTTTCATCCAGTCCGTTTAAAATTAAATTTTTCCAACGGCCGATGATGTGGAAAGGACCATCGAGATCGCCCAGTATTGTACCGATAAGATAATTCTTCACCAGTTGTAATTCTTCTTCATCCACCAACTCATCACGCAGGTCCCGCATTTCGTTATACACTTCCGTTATGGTTGCTTCGCAAACATCTCTACCTGCTTCGGTGCTTATCATCCATGCTGTTGTAGAAATATGGTTGAGAATATAACTGTGAATACCGTAGGTGTAACCTTTGTCTTCACGGATATTACTCATCAGGCGTGAACCAAAGAAACCACCAAACAGGGTGTTCAACACCTGTACTTTTTGAAAATCGGGGTGATGGCGGTTGGGGAATGGTTGCGCCAAACGGATTGCACCCTGCACACCCTTCTCATCGTTGATGATGCGGTACTTCATTTGTTCTGCAGGTGCAAGCGGATGAACAATGGCCGGTATTTCCTTTTTATTCAGCGGTAACTGACCAATTGTACTGTTCAGTTGTTGTGCAAAATCTGCAGGCAATAAGCCGGCAGCAAAAATGATGCACTTCCCTTCGGTATAATATTGTTTGTAATAAGCCTGTAGTTGTTGTTGCTGCAATGCATCATAATCTTCTTTGTTGCTGTACACGCCGTACGGATGATTTTTTCCAAACACGTATTCATCAATCAAACGGCCTGCAACAAAATCGCATTTCTTCAAATTCACAGTCAATCGCTGCTGCATATTCTGGCGATAGATATCCAGTTCGTGCTGCGGATAAACAGCATCGGTGATCATTTCGGCAACAACAGGTAAGTGTGTTGCTAAATGGCGATTGATGCAGTGCAACACAATGTTTGCTGTTTCGTTGTAACAGCCACGTGTAAGATGCGAGCCGTAGTAATCGAAATGCTCGTTCAGTTGAAAAGCAGTTTTATCTTTTGTGCCGTTCTTAATTAAAAAGTTAGTGGCCGCTGCTATATTGTTCTGTTGCTCGTACCAGTTACCTGCGCTGAACACCAGTTCCACGCTCATTACTTCCTGGGTGCCTGCGTTTACTGCATATACTTCTACACCATTGTCGAGTACATATTTTTCATAAGGCTTCAGCTTCAGTTCAAATTCAGTTGCATCTTTTATAACAGGTGCAATGGTTCTGTTCAATTGTTCAGTTACTATGCTCATTCGAAATATCTTATTTTTAATTTTTTGTTTCACAAAGCGAACAAAGGATACACAACAATCGCAAAGCTTTTGTGTGCATTGTACATCCTTTGAATTCTTCGTGCTGCTGCCTTATCAATTCTTACTCAAATAATACAGTGTATTGCTGTTGCGTTCATCGAAGATCTTTTTGCTTTCAGCCAATACTTCTTCTGCTGTTATACTCTGGTATTTTGATAACTCTGTATTCATCAGTTCTGCATCGCCCAGCAATTCGTAATAAGCCAAACTGTTTGCCCGGCTCATTACACTCATATCTTCAAACAAAATGGTACTTTCTGTTTTGTTGATCACTTTCTGTAATTCTTTTTCATCCACCAACTGCTCCGTCATCTTCTGCACTTCTTCGTTTACCGCAGCTTCTGCATCTTCTATCTTAACACCTTTTACCAGTTTGCCTTCAATAGTTAATAAACCATTATCAACAGAACCGAAATGATAACATTCAATGCTGCTGAAGAGTTTTTTTCCTTTCACCAATTGTTCGTACAAACGACTGCTGGCGCTGCCTCCTAAAATATCAGTAATTAAATCGGTAATATAATAACCACGTTCGAGGCGTGAGGCCATGTGCCATGTTTTTACAAATGCATCCAATGGTACATCGGCTTTAATTTCTAAACGGCGGGCTTCTGTTTGTGCAGGTTCTTGTGGAACTTTACGTTCGTACTTTTCGCCTGAGGGAATTGGAGCAAACCATTTCTCTGCAAGCTTTAACACATTTTCTGTTTCTACGTTACCGGCTACAACCAAAATTGCATTGGCAGGTGTATAATGTTTGAAGAAGAAATTTTTTACATCCTGCAATTGTGCATCTTCAATATGCTTCAGCTCTTTACCAATCGTCATCCACTTGTAGGGATGTTGCTTGTATGCCATCTCCCGCATTTTGTGCCACACATCGCCATAAGGTTTGTTGAGATAATGCTCTTTAAACTCTTCACTCACCACTTTGCGTTGCACATCCAAACTTTTTTCGCTGAAGGCAAGACTCAGCATGCGATCGCTCTCCAGCCAGAAAGCTGTTTCTAAATTTTCAGCAGGCAGCTGGCAATAATAATTAGTAAGATCGTTAGTAGTGTAGGCATTGTTTTCACCACCGGCTAACTGTAATGGTTCATCATAATCGGGTATGTTGATGGACCCGCCAAACATTAAGTGCTCAAATAAATGCGCAAAGCCGGTTTGCTTTTCATCTTCATCTCTTGCACCAACATCGTACAACACGTTTACAACAGCCATTGGAGTTGCTGCATCTTTATGAATTAATAAGCGTAACCCGTTGCTTAAAGTATATCGTTCAAACTGAATCATAGTTATTTTTTATTTCATCACAATAAGAGGTTGCCCCCTAACCCCTCCCCGGAGGGGACCGTAAAATTCGGTAAAAAACGAATGACGGAAGCTGTTACTTTAAAATACTACCAACTTTTAACTCAATCATATGCGGAACGGTGTTGCGGAAAATGAGAATGCGCAATTTTTGTCCGGGATGTTGTAACAGCAGCTTGTATTGGTTAATGTTGTTGCTGAAATTATTTTCAATACCAAAAATCACATCACCGGGCATTAATCCTGCCTGTTCAGCCGGAGAGCCCTGCTGTATTTCGGTTATCAGCACTTTGCCATCAATAAAATAATAATTCATACCCGTATATGAATAATCGAAGGCATCGTTCATGTGCGAGTTGGGTGTTAAATGAATCAGGCGTTCGGGATAATTAAATACAATATTAAACCTGCGCAACAGATCGCTCCCCAACAAACCTGCTACCGATGGATAACCGAGTACATTCAACGAATCATTGTATACATGAATAGGCACTTTCGAAAACCTGTATTTACCAATACGCATTTTTTTGATGGTGGTAAGCCGCATATTGATCTTACCGATCAAACCTTCAACCTGTGTGTTTACTGATTTTTTGTTCTTGCTTAACAGAGCACTGTCTTTCATAAGCTGTTCGCTCATGAGTACACATAAGCCGGCACCGGTATCGAAATATAAATTGAGCAGACTGGTTTTTTCATCCTGCACCTGGTGTTTGGTGATGGGTATTGATGCAAAAGCAGGATTGAGTACCGTTCCGCTTTTCGGATACTTGTAAACACCGGGAGTGTAAACGCTGATAAGTTGCTTATCAAAATCGAGCCCCACAATATAACGGCGCAGAAACGAATAGCCAATGATACCATCCACTCGCAAACCATACACCGAGGTAAGAATTTCGTAATCGTTAATATGAAAATCGAGATGTTCTACATCCAGGCCGGGAAAATGGAGTGTACCATTTTTATAATAATGAATCGGTTTAATGCCTCCAATACCTCTCACAGTGCGGTCGCTCGGTTCTAAAGGCAAACGGTAATACAAAGCAGTAAGTGTATCGAGCGAAATGCCACCGCTACCGGAATCTAAAATAAAGTTGAGCGTATCGGGCAGGTTGTTGAGTGTAGCATGCAGCACAATAATACCACCGCTGAGTTGTTCGAAGTGGAAACTGGTAAGCAGCCTTGCAGGCGGGAAACTTTTTTCCTGGGCAACCAGTTTTCCGCAGAGCAGGAGCAGGCATATCGTTCTGATAAGATTCACGTGTACTACAAGTTAGACAATGGAAATCAGAAAAATGCTTCGTGGTTCATAATTTATCAGGCTGTACCTTTGCGGCACCGATAAACGCAGATAAAACCAGATGAGCGGTTAAGTAAAACACCCATCTGGGTATTTCTGGTATTTCATTTTTAATTTGATGTCTATGAACTTGAGCGATCTCTACCGGAAGGCTTCCAACTTTGAGTTTTTAACTGTTGAAGAAGGCATGTACCTGTTTGAACATGCGCCGTTAACTGAGTTGATGTTTGTGGCCGATGAATTACGTAAGCAACAGGTGCCACATGGTAAAGTAACCTGGCAGATCGACCGGAATGTAAACACCACCAATGTGTGTATTGCCAATTGCAAGTTCTGTAACTTCTTTCGCATACCCGGTCATCCCGAAGCATACATCACCGACATTGAAACGTATAAAAAGAAAATTGAAGAAACCATCAAATGGGGTGGTGATCAGTTGTTGTTGCAAGGCGGGCATCACCCCGAACTTGGACTGGATTTTTATGTAACGCTGTTTAAACAGTTAAAAGCATTATACCCCAACATTAAACTGCACACACTCGGACCACCCGAAGTTGCACACATTACCAAGCTGGAAAAAAGTACCCATCACGAAGTGTTGAAAGCATTGAAAGAAGCAGGTATGGATTCGTTACCCGGTGCTGGTGCAGAAATTTTAATTGATCGTGTACGTCGTTTGATCAGTAAAGGAAAATGCGGAGCGCAGGAATGGCTGGATATTATGCATGAAGCACACAAGCTCAACATCACCACAAGTGGTACCATGATGTTTGGTCATGTAGAAACATTACAGGAACGGTTTGAACATCTTGTGAAGATCCGAGAAGTACAAAGCCGCAAACCGGCCGATGCAAAAGGTTTCCTGGCATTCATCCCCTGGACCTTCCAGGATGTAGATACATTACTTGCAAAAATTCGTGGTGTACATAATTTAACCACAGCCGAAGAATACATCCGTATGATTGCGATGAGCCGTATTATGCTGCCCAATGTAAAGAACATACAGGCGAGTTGGTTAACGGTAGGTAAACAAACAGCGCAACTGGCATTGCAGGCAGGGGCCAACGATTTCGGAAGTATTATGCTGGAAGAAAATGTAGTGAGTGCTGCTGGTGCCCCACACCGTTTTACTTACAAGAGTATTCAGGAAGCGATTCGTGAAGCAGGTTTTGAACCACAGCTCCGCACACAGCAATATGAATGGAGAGAATTACCAAGTGTGATTGAAGAACAGGTGGTGGATTATTGATGAGATGGAAACACGGATGACGCAGATTATTGCGGATTGAAAAGATAAGGACAGCCGATGCGATGCATCGGCTGTTTTGTTTTGTCAATAGGATGTGTATTTTTATCAGGTATCCCCAACTATCAAACATCGTCTTTGTGTCAGAAGGTAATCTCAATAAAACGAATATTTGTGATGAATGCGGAAGCGAGTATTATCGTGACACTTCACAAATGTCTAGTCTTTGTCCCGAATGTTCCTATATTTTGTATGATTATGAAAATTGTAAGCATGCATTTAAAGATGGAAGATGTATCAAATGTTATTGGGATGGGAGTAAGTCTCTCTTTTCAATAAATATTACAAAAAAAACAAAAGACGATTTTTATCCTTTGATGAAAGTTACTCTGAATGGGGAATGCGGAGTTGTCACAGAAGAATTTGTTGAAGTAAAAGACAATATTCAACAAGTTGGCAGAACGAAGTTGTATGGTCTTATTTGCTGGGACACAAACAAGCAGCCAGACTTTGAAGATTGGAGAGGTTTGTGGTGGACTTTCGTTGCGCAGGGTGGAACTGAGTTAAATAATAACCACCAGTTTAAGTTCATTAATGACGATGGCACTTCTAAGTAGAAGCCTAAATGCAAATATCCAATGCTAAAAATCAGGTGTTTTTTATCGGTTAGTGTCATCACCAACCGAAACAATAAGTAAGAACGTGGTTGGTGAAGACACCAACAACTGAAGAAATTCAATGTTTCAAACAACTATCCAAACTAAAAATGACAAAACCTTTTATTGGAATAATACTTTTGACAGTTTTATTCATTCGTTGTGATGAAAAAGCTAGCAATCAAAACAAAATTGACAAATTGCAAAACATAGTTATTGATAAGCAGAAGGATTGGGGTGGAAATTTTAAACTTCATATTCAGAACAAATCAGTCAACGACTCTTCATATATCTACACTGTTTGTTCGGTTGAAAAGGGTCTGCCAATCGGGTTTGAATTAGAAATTCCCGTCAGGATAAATAAATTCGGAGACGGTGTAATATTCAGGTCTCTAGGTGATACCAGCGACAATTTTCTAAAATTACTCTACTCAATCTACGGGCTCAATTTGCAACCTACTTTAAAATTTACAAAAAAAACTTCATGCAGCTATGCTAGCCTTAATGATCTCGGTTTTAAAGGTGACGGTCAAAAAAGACTTGAAACAATAAACTACATCAAGGTCTTTTTTGAAGGTGATGGAGAAAATGAATATGCAGAGCTTTATTTGAATATTGATGAGCCTAATGGAATGATTGAGTTTGAAGAAAAGGATTTTGAATATAGACCTTATATCGTCTTTTTTTTAACAGCAGATCTATAAAACGAAAGTCACTACGGAAACGCTTGCTAACTAACTACCTTTATACAAACATCATCACTCTCCATTCAAACAAATCAATCTATGGCAAAAAGCAAATTACTCCGCATGGACAATATTGGTATTGTTGTAGAATCGCTTGATGATGCCATTGCATTTTTTTCCGAGCTTGGTTTGCATCTTGAAGGTAGAGCAACCATTGAAGGAGAATGGGCAGGAAAAGTGACAGCGTTGGGAAATCAACAGGTGGAAATTGCCATGATGGTAACGCCGGATGGGCACAGTCGTTTGGAGTTGTCAAGGTTTATTGAACCGGCTGTTATTGCCGATCACCGCAATGCGCCGGTGAATGCGCTTGGTTATTTGCGTGCAATGTTCGCCGTGAGTGATATTGATGATACACTTGCAAGACTTCAGAAAACAGGTGCACAGATCGTTGGTGAAGTGGTGCAGTACGAAGATATGTACCGGCTTTGTTATGTGCGTGGACCTGAAGGAATTCTCATTGGTTTGGCCGAACAACTCACAAATAACAGGAATCCGTTGTAAACAACACATCAAAAAAATTAAACCATGTTTCGGCTTTTCCTTTTGCCGATGAATATTATTTGCAAATAGTTAAGATCAAATAACATAATTAATTTCTACAGTTCATTTTCTTTGCAGCGATTCGGCTTAATCTATGGTCAGTATAAAATAATATGAGTGGACTAATGAATTACCGGCAATATGTACCGTCACAAGAGCTACAATCTTTTGTGCGTTATTTCTGGAGTTTCGATGCAACCTTGCCGGAAGCTTCGCATATTTTCATTAAAAGCTTTGCTGATCGTTTTCCACGGCTCATTTTTCAAAACACAACGGAACATTCTTCCATACATTCCGTTACAGGTGATGTGTTGCCCGACTGTTACATCAGCGGAGCAGATACAACACATACGCTTGCAAAAATGGGCAACAGCTTTTCTCATTTTGGAATAAGCTTTCAGCCACATGCATTGCATTGGTTGTTTGGTATTGATGCTGCAGAGCTCACCAACCAGATGCCTTCCCTTACTGATCTTTGTCACACAAGATTAACACAGCAACTTGCTGCTGCTAAAAATCACCGGGAGCGGATAATTCTGACCACTGCATTTCTACAGGAAAAACTCAGCAAACAACATATTTATTCATGGATACCTGAGTACATGAATACCAACACAGGTGCAGAAGAAAACAGCTTATCTTATTTACATAAACAATACCGTTATTCCGAACGGCAACTGGAACGAAGTTTTAAATCTGCCACCGGTCTTTCTTTTGGAAAATTTCAGCGCATCTGCCGGTTTGAAAAAGCATTGCAGTTACTCTCATCAAGCACTTACAGCGAACTCACTTCGCTTGCATTCGATCTTGACTTTACCGATCAATCGCATTTCATCAAAGAATTCAGATCGTTTGCCGGTGTAACTCCTTACAGTTTTATTAAACAAAAGAATATCGGGTCTGAAAGTTCTTCCTTTCTTTACACGGCTTAAATGCTTGCCGCTTTTTTACAATTCTGTAAATAAGCCCGTTAATAGTTTTGATGGTACAAGTCTGTAACATATCATCAAACTATAACAATGAAACACTTATCATTATTCCGTCTCTTTGCAATTGCTGTAATGTTGTTGACAGTTCTATCCTGCAAAAAAAACAAGGACAGCAACAACAGTGGCTCTTCACGAAACATTAAATACGAAGTAAGCGGCAATGCCAGCGGCAAACTGAACATTGTGTATTACAATGCACAAGGCAGCGCCACAACGTTGACAAATGTTTCCTTACCATGGAGCAAAGAAATAACTGTAGAGAACAGTGCAGCCTATGCTGGTTTTACCATATCGGCAGCAGGTGGTGGTGCAGGAACTGCCGGTCAATCAGTAACAGCAAAGCTGTATGCCGGAGGCGTGGTTAAAAAATCACAAACAGCAACTGTTGATAATAATGGCTATGTGCAGATCGGTCCGCTGATGCATTATTTTTAATCAACCAACATGAATAATTCAAACGGACAGGCAATGTCCATAAAAGCGGCTTCTCTTATTTTGCGTGTAACATTGGTGAGCATTTTACTGATGCACAGTATTCCGGGGATGTTTAACGGCGGAGTTCATGCATTTGGCAAGGATTACCTTGACAAGGTTGGCTTTGCTCCGTTTGGATTATTTCTTGCGTGGACAATTAAACTCCTGCATTTATTCATTTCGGTTTGTTTCCTGTTGAACCGTTTCATCTTTCCTGCCGCCGTCATTGCGATTGTAATTTTTACAGCCGGTATTTTTATGGTGCACCTGCCAAACGGATGGTTTGTTGTGGGCAGCGGAGCAAACGGTATTGAATTTAATCTGCTGCTGATTGCATCCCTTATTGCTGTTATACTGCTTCGCCAACAGAAAAACAAAGCGTTTGTTGTTTAGAAGTAAATATTTTTTCAGCTGCATCAACATCTTGTGCATTCACACAGGAAGCAAATCATCGTTCAAATAAACTTCATTAGAAGCGGCGTATATTTATGTGTTGTACAAAACACATAAACATCATTCCGTTAAACCAATGAGTGAACTATTAAGACAGCATATTGAAAAAATCACACCCTTAACGGATAAGGAATTCGATTATATTTTTTCGCATTTTACAACGAGGAAATATAAAAAACACCAGTTTCTTGTGCAAGACGATACAGCTGTACAGCATGATTATTTTGTGCTGAAGGGTATGCTCAAAGCATCGTATATAACTGCAGAAGATGGTAAAGAACACATTCTGCAGTTTGCTTGGGAAGACTGGTGGATCACCGATTACCAGGCTTATTTTAATCAGACCAACGCAACGCTTACTATCGATTGCATTGAAGACACTGAAGTGTTGGCCTTGTCATTATTCAACAGAGAAAAGATCTGTTCCGAAATGCATAAGATGGAACATTTCTTCCGGCGTAAATCCAGCTTCGGTTACGTGGCTTTGCAAAAACGTATTTTATCTTTACTCACTAATTCGGCAGAACAACGCTATCAACAACTGCAAAATGCTTACCCTCAACTTTTTCAGCGTGTTCCCAAAACATTACTGGCTGCTTATCTCGGTGTTTCGAGGGAAACACTCAGTCGCTTCTCTAAAATGTGATGTACATCACAACAAGATTGTGACATAGCTCCTTTACCATTGTTTCGTGCCGTTAGAACTTTGCATCATAAATGCAAAGAGTTATGAAAATATTTATCATCAATGGCGGACAGGTATTTGCTCATTCAGGTGGCTTTTTAAATCAACGTATTACAGAATGGGATCAAAGTTTCTTCACCCACGAAAATGGTTTTGAATTAAAAACAACCAATATTAACCATGCTTATGATCTGCAGGAAGAGGTAGAGAAATTTGTTTGGGCCGATATTATTATCTACCATTTTCCCGTTTGGTGGTTTTCGGTACCGCATGGTTTAAAAGAATACCTCGATAAAGTTTTAACAGCCGGGCACAGAGCAGGTATGTACTACAGCGATGGTCGAAAAATGAATAACCCCGATCGTAATTATGGTACAGGTGGTTTGCTGCATGGCAGAAAGTATATGGTTACAACTTCATGGAATGCGCCTGAAGCAGCATTTACATTGGAAGATGAGTTTTTTCAACAAAAAAGTGTTGATGAAGGTGTTCTGTTTGGCTTTCATCGTATGAATGCATTCCTGGCATTATCAGCTTTACCAAGCTTTCACTTTCACGATGTAGAAAAAAACATGACAGCTGATCGGTTAGAACAATTCAGACTCGACTACCTGCAACATCTATCGGCAGAAATTTTTCAAACACAATTACACGCAATTGAACAATGAGCATAAAAATAACGGTACTGCTGTTAGCAGTCTTTTCTTTTAGAAGTCAACAATTATTCAGTCAGCATTTAAATAATAACAACATGAAAAAAATACTTTTTGTGGTAACCAGCCACGATAAAAAAAGCAACACAGAAGAACCCACCGGTTATTATCTTTCAGAGGTAACACATCCGTGGGATGTATTGGTAAACGCAGGTTATGAAATTGATTTTGTGAGTCCGAAAGGTGGCAAAGCTCCTGTAGATGGTTTTAATCTTGAAGACTCCATCAATAAAAAGTTTTGGGAGAACAATGTATATCGCAACAAAGTAGAACATACCATGAAGCCTTCTCAAGTTGATGCATCACAATATGCAGCGATCTTTTTTGCCGGCGGGCATGGTACCATGTGGGATCTGCCACAGAACGAAGAGATAGCAGAGATTGCACGAAAAATTTATGAAGCCAATGGTATTGTAAGTGCAGTTTGTCATGGTCCTTCGGGGTTGGTGAATATTAAATTAAGTAATGGCAAATACCTGGTTGATGGTAAAAGAATCAATGGCTTTACCAATGAAGAAGAATATGCGGTGAAGTTGGAAAACGTAGTACCATTTATGTTGGAAGATAAATTAATTGCACGTGGTGCCAGGTTTGAAAAGTCGGGTCTTTGGCAGGAGCATGTTACTGTTGATCAACGATTGATCACAGGCCAGAATCCACAATCGGCGCATGCAGTTGGAGAAGCAATTAAAGCTGAGTTGAAAAAGTAAATTGTTGAGATGAATTTCAAGCCGTGATGTTATTGAAAACATCACGGCTTTGTTGTTTTTTATCGGTTGTTGTGCGCAGCAACTGAAACAAGTAAATAGAATATGAAAAAATACCTGAACTAGAAGATGATTATATTTATATGTTGTAGTCTATTTTTATGAAACAGTTTCTAACAATACTATTTATTATATCCCACCTTACAAGCTCTGCTCAGAAATATAGCTTAGTAATTAAAGATTCGGCCATAATAAACTTTATGCAGTGGCTTTTTCAAAACGACTCCTCTTTTAAATCTGTTAAACAGGTTAACAATAAAATTGTCAGATTTCATTCAGATAACTTTATTTACACAGACAGTTCAGTTTTAAATACCGATCGCTTCTCTCAAAACATATTTAGAAAAGAGAATAACTTGAATGAGTATTTTAACGCTGGAGATGCTAACTATTTTGCTCAACAAATTAATCAGCAATTTACCGATAAGTGGCAACTAAGTATAAAACGAGTTATGCTATTAGACAGTATCAAACTTATTAACAATCGGGTTGATAACGTAGTTTATTCCTATTCTTTGCCACTATTCTCAGTAGACAACAAATATACTATCATCATCGAAGCTTTTTTTTGCGGCCTTGTTTGTGGAGGTGGAGAATACAATTTATACGAAAGAGGGATTGATAATACCTGGAAAAGAATTAAGAGTTTTAATAAATGGGCTGAATAAAAATTGTCCTTTCACCAGTTTGCCCACCAGCTATTAAAAACAACAATTAATTCCCATAGCTTGCACAATATTCAAAAACTTATCATTCATGGAATCAACTCTTCATCATTGGAAAACAAGCCGCAGTATCTATACCGGTTTTTTTGATAAATACAATCTGGAGCAACTGAATAAAATTCCTGCAGGTTTTAATAACAATCTTATCTGGAACATCGGGCATGTAATTGCTGCACAACAGGGGTTGGTTTACCGTTCGTGCAATGTACCTATGCACATCAGCGATGATTTCTTTAACCGTTACAAACCTGGTACAAAACCAACGGCTGATGTTACGCAACAGGAAGTGGATGAAATAAAAGAATTGCTCACATCGCTCATCGAAAAAACAGAAACCGATCTTGCAAACAATATCTTTCAAACCTTTAACCAGCGTAAGACGGGAACCGGTTTCTATTTACGCAACCTGGAAGATGCTGTTACCTTCAACAACTATCACGAAGGAACACACTTCGGTTACATGCTGAGTATTGCCAAATTTATATAAAACATTACGCTGTTTTCGATTGCAGTATCGGCAGCAACTCCAGCATATTTGCACGGCGGTGCTGTAATCCCCATTCGAGCATTGCTTCTACAACCTTGCTCAGTTGTTTGCCCGATTTGGTTAATTCGTATTCAACCGTTACAGGCGATGTTGCATAAACAGTGCGGCTGATGATGCCGTTCATCTCCAGATCTTTTAACTCCTGCGACAGCATGCGGGGTGTGATCTTTGGTATTTCCCGTTCTATTTCTTTAAACCTTTTTTTACCAAACAGGAGCGTACCAATAATGGGCATTTTCCATTTTCCCTGGAAGGCGTTCAATGTATCCTGTATTGCCAGCACATACGATGTGGGGCATTTCTGAATGTTTTTAAGTGTTGCTGCTGCCATGTTGTTGCGGTTGCTATACTTTTTGATACCGGTATACTATTGTATACCGCTATACTTTATATAGCAAAGGTAAGGTAGTTTTGTTCCATCAAAAAAAATTATACACGCTTAAAACTTAAACCATGATTTTAGTAACAGGAGCAACCGGACAGTTAGGAACCATTGTTGTAAACGAATTGTTGAAAAAAGTACCTGCCGCCGGGCTTGCGGTATTAGTGAGAGATGAAAACAAAGCAGCTGCTTTTAAACAACAGGGTGTGAGTGTTCGGGTAGCAGCCTACCAGGATGCTGCAGCATTGGCTACTGCTTTGCAGGGTGTAGATAAAGTATTGCTCATTTCATCAAGCGATTTTAACGATCGTTTTGGTCAGCACAAAAACGTTGTGGATGCGGCAAAGCAGGCGGGTGTTAAACATTTGCTTTACACAGGTGTAACCATGCAGAATTTTGAAACATCGCCATTAAACGGTTTTATGAGCGATCATTACCAAACTGATGCTTACATTAAAGCAAGCGGACTTACCTACACACTGTTGCAAAACAGTTTGTACACAGATGTTATTCCGATGTTTGCCGGACCACAGGCAGTAGATACAGGTATTTTCTTTCCTGCAGGCGATGGTAAAGTAAGTTTTGCTGCAAGACAGGATTTGGGTGAAGCTGCAGCGAATGTGCTGATAACCGAAGGGCACGAAAACAAAACGTATGCGCTTACAGGTGATGTTGCCTATTCCTTTGCTGAAATATCAACCACACTTGCAGGTCTGGCCGGTAAAACCGTTAACTACATCAGCCCTGAGCCTGCTGCGTTTGAAGAAGCATTAAAAGGGTTTGGCTTACCTGCTGAAATCATCGGCATGTCTTCAACATTTGCTGCCGGTATTAAAAACAACGATTTCAATTACGTAAGCTCAACATTAGAACAGTTGCTGGGTCGCAAGCCAACAACACTTGCAGCATATCTCAAAGGCGCCTATAATCTTTAATCGTTCAATTGCCCGGTACATACAATCTGCACCGGGCATTTTTTATACTTCATTTCATGGTTCACCCCTTTGTTGCAAAACATCGTTTCTTTGTTTAAAAGAAAAACATGCTGCTTACTACTTTACGTCAACTTTTTCAAAGAGATCTTACAAGACTGTATAACGAAATAGAACAATATAAAAGCAACGATGTTCTCTGGGTTACAGACGGGCATATTGCAAATTCTGCCGGAAACTTATGCCTGCATTTAGCAGGCAATCTGAAAACATATATTGGTGCAGAACTCGGCAACTATCCTTACATACGAAACAGGGAAGAAGAGTTTGCCAAAAAAGATATGTCGAAAGAAAGCTTGCTTATGCTTGTGCAGGAAACAAAAGAAATTATTGATAACACGTTATCCGTTTTGCCCGATTCTGTTTTAGCAGAAGAATATCCCTTACTTGTATTTGCCGAAAAAACGTCTACCGGTTTTTTTCTTGTACATCTTGCAACACATCTCAGCTATCATCTGGGCCAAATAAGTTACCATCGTCGTTTGCTTGCTGTGTAAGAAGCGGATTGTGCATTTCCTGTTTTGGTTCAGGATTTTTATCTTGTGTAGAGTTTTTCACGCATGCTTACATTCAACAAAACAGATTCAGATAATTCCGATTTCAGGTTACTGGTTGCAGAACTCGACCGGGATCTTGCGGCACGTTATGGCGAGCAGCAACTTTTTTTCAACCAGTTCAATAAACTCGATCACATACATCATGTAATTGTGGCTTATTATAATCAAACCCCCGTTGGCTGTGGTGCATTTAAATTATTTGAAGATGCTGTGGTTGAAATCAAACGTATGTATGTAGAACCTCAACAACGTGGAAAAGGAATTGCTGCTCTTATTTTGCAACAACTGGAGCAATGGGCAAAAGCCGAAGGTTTTACCGCCTGTGTTTTAGAAACAGGATTAAACCAGCCGGAAGCCATCAGGCTTTATGAAAAAGCAGGTTATGAACGCACACCCAACTACGGCCAGTATATTGGTGTAGAAATCAGTATTTGCATGCGTAAAGAATTACAATAAAATTATTGAGCCAGCAACATTCCTTCTTTATACAAAGGCAATACATTGGCAATATCCGGCGTCATACAAAAACGGATGTCTTCAATTAAACCAAAACGATCTACCAGTCGGTGATAGTGTGTGAGGTTGGGAGCAAACGCATGCAAATCATCTTTCACTGTGTTGTACTGCATTTCTGCAGTTAACGAACTGTCGCAATGAATGGTAAAGTGCTCTTTAATGCGACTTATAACAGCGCCTGCAAATAAAGTGTCTTCTAAATTGTAACGGTCTTTCCATCCTGCACATCCCAGTACCACATTCTTGTTTTCTTTTACCAGGTAATCGCACACCGCACTGAGGTTAGGAAAAGATCCGGTAATGATGGTATCGGCTTCATTATCCAACGCCATCTGTAACAGCTTTGTTCCGTTTGTTGTGGTTAACACCAATGTGCGGCCTTTAATAAACTCCGGACTGTATTCCAATGGAGAGTTTCCATGTTCTAACCCATCTGCAATTTTTCCATCACGTTCGCCTGCAGCAATGCCATTTACATGTTTGCTGAGGGCAATGGCTTTCGCCACTTCATCAACCGGTATTACACATTGCGCACCGTTGTGCAGCGCCGATGCTATGGTTGATGTTGCACGAAACACATCAATAATTACAACAACTGCATTACGTAAATCGTACAGGTGTAATAATGCAGGAGAAAGCGAAGTATAAAGTGTGGGTTTATTGTTTGCCATTAGGCCGCAAAAATAAGAAAGAGCAGGCAATGCTGCCTGCTCTTATCAAATTCGTTCTGTTATGCTTAGTGGCCAAGCATCAGCTTGCCCGAAATAACTTCTGCACCATCTGTTAAACGATAGCTGTAATATCCTTTTTGTAAGTGCTGCACCGGTAATATGGTACGGCTGCCGGTAATATTTGTATTGATGATTAACTGGCCTGTAGAACTAAACAGTTGTAACGAAACTTTTTTGTCTTGCCAGTTTTGAAGATAAACCTGCAGTTGATCTCCGGCTTCACTGGTCCAAACACGCCAGCTGTTTGTTTCATCGCCATTTACATATACAATGGTTGAGCTGATGCTGTTTCCGCTAAAATCCTGTTGTGTAATTCGGTAATACCAGGCAAATGGTCCTGCTTTTTCATCAATGTAACTATAGTTATGTTGTAATGCCGATTGTTCTTTACTGTTTACAAATGCAATGCTTTTCATTTGCTGCGTTGTTTCACCACGTTCAACAAAAAAGCCTTTGTTATTATATTCAAGTGCTGTAGACCAGTTTACTGTTACACGTGTTTTATCGTTTCGCTTTGCACGAAAACTTAAAAACGATACCGGTAATGTTCCTCCTGTTGCCGGTGTCATTTGTGCACCTGAGCCCGAAGGGTTAAAGCAGGTAGGATCATCGGAGTAACTTAATTTGGCAATACCAGCTGCAATATCGTTGGCAGAAAGCGTTCTTGCTGTTGCTCCGTTTGCAATTGCATAATGCATTACCTGGCCCGATGCAATTACATGCCCCAATCCATGTGCATGGCCTAATTCGTGTAGTGCTACAGATTGAAAATCGTATTGATTTGATGCGGGTGCTGCGGGGCCATATTGCCAGGTGGTAGATGCTGTTGGAACATCTCTGAACTGAATATCCATATCACTCAGCCACCATATTGTATTGCTCTGTTCACAAACGCCCGGTACAGCAGATGCCCTGAAATTACTTGTACAAATTGCAAGTGTACCTGCAGCAATTGCCGGGTTAAAATAAACAGCATTTACATTATCATCTGCAGATGTTGCAACACTGGTTGTTCCGGTAACAGAAAAGTTGACTGCGGTATTATTTCTCCAGGTAACCACAGCGTTGCTAAAGGCTGTTGCCGCCGAAGTGTTTGCTGCAAACGAAGTATTTAATTGAAATGTATAACCACCGCTGCCATTTAAGTTACGTAAATAGTAGCGCTGCCTTGTTGTTTCTGCATAGCCATAAAACGTATGTTCAATTGAAGTATGTGCATACTGAACCGTAAGGTTGGATGGAGATACATGTACCGCATCTACCACAACCGGACCGGTACCTGCTTCGCTTGGTACTTTTGCAACAATTGTATTGTCGTTCCAGCTAATAATATCGGAGTTTAAACCTGAAGCAATAAATGTAGCGCCACCATCATTTGCATTTGCAAAGAATACATTTCCCACAGTTGTACCAAAGCCAGTGCCGGTAATTGTTATTTGATCGGCAGCATCGGTTGTGCCGGCTCTTACTGCTGATGGCGATACAGATGAAACAGCTGTTGTTCTTGCAGCAACACGTGGCTTACCGGCAGGCTCGTAACGTTTGCCTTCGGGAGTTACAGCTTCTTCTTGTGCAACGTTTTTTATCTTCAGAAACAACTCCTCTTCTGTTTGTTTTTCTTGTTGCATTACATCTGTAAAAAGACCAAAAGTTTCAACTATAGCAGCTTGTGCTCCTGCATAAGGCGTTGTTTGTATAATTGCTTTATTGCGGTTACGCACCGCTGCATTTTCGTTCCTTGAAGAAACTTTATTGAGGAATAAAACGTACGCCTGCTTTTCCTGTAACTGTAACGATGGATACACCAATGTAGCCCGGCCTTTATGTACACCACCTTCTGTTCGGATATAGATAAACGCCGATTGCTGTTTGTTTTTTAACCAGGCTTTTACTGCAATCTTATTAAGGGTGTAAATATTACCTGTTGCGGGGTCTGCAAAGGTTTCTTTTTCTGCAACCACGCCTTTTACAATGTAATTGCTTTGGCTAACCCTTTGATTAAGGGAAACAGGAACCATCATGCATTGTGCAAATAACGAATTGGAAAAAAGAAATGAAAGTAAAATTGCAAAAGTTGCTTTGCGTGGACTCTTCATTGGATACGGTTTCTTAAGTTATTGGGTCTAAACGTAACCAAATATAATAATCCTTTACATCGAAACACACGTAGTTTTACTCGCTAATGGCCAACATAGGATTTCCACTTAGCAGTTTCAGCAAAATCTTTAATGGTTTTGTTTCTGGCATGTAAAAGTTGCTGCAGGTAATTGGTTAAATAAACACGGTTTAACAGTTTGCCAAATACATTGTAAGGTGTTTCAAACTCAAGCTCATCAATCATAATTGTTCCGTTTTGTACTTCTTTAAAATGATGTTTGTGTGTGTACGAAACAAAATCGCCTTTTTCCATTACACCTTCAAAATAGCCGGGGCTTTTCATTTCGGTGATCTTTACCGTCATTATCCTGGTTTTAAACAAATGCTTTGCTTTCCAGGTTACCCATTCGCCCTGGTTAATAAGACCCGATGTCACACCCGCAATTGCTTCTTCGTTATTATGTTGCTGTGATATTTTATGCAGCCCGATATGTCTGCTGAGATCAAACACCCGTTCAATTGGTGCAGCAATAAATGTTGTAAGATGGATAGATGGCATAGAAGTATGGCTGTTAAAAATCAATGAGCCACCGCATTGGTGACTCATTGGTTGATTTTGTATATCAATAATAATGCCTTTTGTTCTTTACAGGAAAGGAATCTTCACCACTTTTGCTTTCAACAGCTTGTCTCTTACTTCTACATAAATTTCTGTGTCAAATGCAGCGAAGCTTGTAGCAACATAACCCAAGCCAATCGCTTTTTGTAAAGAAGGCGATTGTGTTCCGCTGGTTACTTTACCAATTTCATTTCCTTCTGCATCTTTTATTTTATAGTCGTGGCGTGGAATACCACGGTCGATCATTTCAAAACCAACCAGCTTACGTTCTACGCCATTTGTTTTCTGTTGTTCAATAATTGTTCTTGCCGTAAAGTCTTTGGTAAACTTGGTAATCCAGCCGAGGCCTGCTTCCAATGGTGATGTGTTATCGTCGATATCATTTCCGTATAAGCAAAAACCTTTTTCTAACCGGAGTGTATCACGTGCACCTAAACCAATTGGCTTAATACCCGACGCTTTGCCTGCTTCAAAAATGGCATCCCATATTTTTTCAGCAGCACCATCCTTGTCTTCAAAATAAATTTCAACACCACCTGCACCCGTATAACCGGTAGCACTTACCAGTACATTATCTACACCTGCAAAAACACCTTTTGCAAATGTGTAATACTTCATGTTCAGAATGTCAATATCGGTTAAGGGCTGCAGAATTTTTGTTGCGTTGGGACCCTGTATTGCCAGCAAACAGGTTTTATCGCTGATGTTGTGCATTTCAACATTCGCTGTGTTATACTTCTGTATCCAGTTCCAGTCTTTTTCAATATTACTGGCGTTAACAACCAGCATATACACTTTGTTTTCTTCCACACAATAAACAAGCAGATCGTCTACAATACCACCTTGTTCATTTGGCAAACAGCTGTATTGCGCCTTACCGTCGGTAAGTTTCGATGCGTCGTTACTTGTAACCCGTTGAATAAGATCAAGTGCTCCTTCTCCTTTTAAAATAAATTCACCCATATGGCTAACATCAAACACACCGGCATTGTTACGTACCGCTGCATGCTCATCGTTAATACCACTGTAGGAAATAGGCATATTATAACCCGCAAACTCAGCCATCTTTGCGCCGAGTGCAATGTGTTTACCTGTAAAAGGAGTTGCTTTCATACTTTTTTGCTCATTTAATAGTGCGCACAAAAGTAAAGGAAGCATTTGGATTGCTGTTGTACAAGTTTGCGAAAAACGATTGCGCATGAAAGCCTGCAAAAAATCGTGTATAGCATTAATTGGCCAGCGCTGCTTCTAATGTTGCCTGTATACGAAAAGCATGGCTTGAACCCATTGTTACAAAAACATGCTTTCCTTTTTTAACTTCCTGCAGCAATGCATTGCAGAGATAATTATCACGGATAAGATTGCAGTCGTTAAAAATTTCGGAGAGGTAACCGGGAGGCCATCCAAACTCATCGCTTGTTTCACGCCAGTCTTTTAACTGCGGAAAATCTTTATCCCAAATGCTGTCAACTTCTCTTACATCTTTGATCATTCCACGCAAACCTGTATAATCGGTTCGGCTGTTGATGTATTGCTGTAACTGTTTATCGGGATCAGAAGGTTTGCCAAAACGATAGTTGCTGAAGTAGGGACGCAACGAATAAAACAACGCCAGTTGTTTACCCGGATATTTTTTTGCAAGTAAACGCACTTCTTCTTCTTTCGGAGGTTCCCATGTATAATACGGCACTTTGTATTGTTTTGCCAGGCGAACAGTTTCGCCGTTTTCACCGTATTGTTTAACGGGGTTTTGTAAACCGCCAAATAAGAATCCGAGTTTACCTTCTACAAAAACAACATCGGGTTGCATCGAAGTAAATACAGAGCGTAAACTGTCGAGCTGCGGATCGTCGGTGTCTTTTGTATGCTGAATACCCATTACACACAAAACTCCTTTACCCGAATTGATGCGATAGATATAAGGTTGACGATGTGTGCCCACAGTATCATATGCTTTCATATCCATTACAGGCACAGTAAAGGTTTTCATTTCATCAACTGTATAGTACGATGGTGAACGCCAGATAACACCGGTAAATAACAGAACAATAAATGCTGTTGCAATAATTAAAAAGCAAATACCAATAACAACAATAAGTTTTCTGAGTTTCGTTAGCATAAAACAAGGTTTGGCCATACAGCAGAAGCTGCATAAGCAAGTGATGATAAGGTGAACGCTTAAGTTGAATGAATTAGTGATCTACGCTGATGATGCGGGTTACCTTCCAGCCCTGATCTGTTTTTTTCCAGGTATGTATAAACTTAAATACACCGCAATCCATTTTCCCGTTTTCTTTATGGCAGAAACGGTGTTGTGCAATCTGCACAATACCAAAGTTTGGAATAACATATACTTCCATTGTTTCAACCAGTAATTCTCTTGTAAGATCAGGTGTGGCAGCTTTCATTCTCTTGAACGCTGCAATATTATCGGCATAGAACGTAAGCCCGCCTCTGTCGTGGTAAAACTCAAGGCTTGAATCTACATAACTACTGAAGGAGTCGATGTTTTTGTTGAAGTGCGAAAACCAGCTGCTGTCGAGTTTAAGAACAAATGCAAATAATTCTTTGTCCGGATGTTTTTGATTTGCCTGTTGTGCATGGGCTGCACCAAATACAACAATTGCAAGTAATAAAGCGGTGATAAATCTCAGTGTACGCATAAAGTAAGGTTTAATGGTAATGATGATGATGATTGCGCCGGAGAAAAAATAGCCCCTTTGTCTTTTTCAAAACATCGGGGCCGTTGGCTGTTCCAACTTTAACCGAGTTTATAATGCATTTACTGTCATTGGCTGAAACAGTGATGCGTCGTTATTAGTTGCTGCTTCTTTCTGAACCACCTGTTTGCTTGGTGCTACAGGTGTTTTTGGTGTATCGGGACTATAACGGTAACGCAGACTGTCGTTTTCTTTCTTACGGTTTTTTAATTCCTGTTCACGTTCATTCAGTTCTTTCTTTTCACGTTCGAGGCGTTCCATTTCGCTTTCAATATCTCCTTCTTCACGTTCTGCTTTTTCAATTTTGTCCTTACCATCAACACGCTCAAGTCCGTCTTCTGTCATAATGTATTCAATCTCTGTATCGTTCCATCCACGATTGCTCCAGCGGTGATCATCTTCCCACTCCCAATCGCCACCACGACCATTAATTGTAATGTTATGCCACTCTAAACGCTCTACAGTTCTGTCGATATAAATACGCTTGCCCACAGGAACTTCAACCGTTACAACAACACGTTGGTTGCGGAACTTCGACTGTTCGCTTACAGTAAAGCCTTTGTCGAGCGAAAGCACACTGTCTTTAAAGTTGATATTATATTTAATAGAGTTGGCGTTGTTTTGCGCTTTATCTCTGGTTGGGCCTGAGCTGCGTTTGTCGTAGTTAACATGAAACAGGCTGTCGCTGCTTTTTACAATACGTAAACGGATGTTATTAATATATAAGCTGTCGCCATCGAGTGTAAACACATCATCAATACTAAATGCACTGCCGTAAACTTTTACTTTCGATGAAGGTACTTTCACGATCATTTTTCCGGTAAGGGGTTGTGCCATTTCCACCACCTGTTGTTCGTGTGCACTTACACGGAAGTTATTGGTGAAAGAAGAAATGAGAATAATAAAGCATACCAAACCAACAAACCAGAGAAACCCAAATGTGTAACCGAGGTAAGGGTTGCGGCTTTTTGTACCTATAATCTTACGGATAACCCATGTTAATAGCGCAACAACCGGTACTGCAAAGAACAACAACAACGTTCCCCATGCAGCTACATGTTGCCAGGTGCCTTCTAAAAAGAAACCTTTAAAAGGGAAGGCTGCAACACCGGCGAATGTTACACCGATCAATGCCATTAACAAAGAGAATGCAATTACACCGGCAATAAAGAGGAAGAATGCTTTAAACAACACACCAATTGCATGACCGATACCACCTCTTGTGCTGCGTTGTACCGATGCACTTGTTGCATCTACAGGTACAGGTGTTGCTTTGCTTTTGTAACCGCCCAACTCTTCGCTTACACGTTGTGCACCTTCGTGAATGGTTGTACCAACACGTTGCGCACCTTCTTTCAATTCTTCGCCCATTTGTGTTGCTTTTTCACGAATGGTTCCGCCTGTTCCAAGTTCTTCCTGTACAGCATTTTTAATACTGTTCACATCAATCTTTTCACCACGCATCTGCAGTTTTTCTGTTGCTGTACTTGCGAGTGGCAATACAATCCAGAGAATAACATAGATCACAAACAATGTTCCGCCAAAACCACCGAATACAAAGTCGGGTTCAAAATCAAAATTGAACATGGCGTTACGGAAGATGGATGAAATGATACCGAGAATAAGCGGTAAACAAAACACCACACGTGGTACCCAAACAGGAATATTAAAATAACTTGCTAAACCACTTGCAACACCACCAATCATTTTATCATCGGGGTTACGGAACAAACGCTTGCGGATGTTCGACTTAAGATCTTTCAGAGGTAATACGATCCACAATACAATGTAGATAAGAATACCTGTACCAAACCCACCAAAGCTAATGAGCGCAAACAGGATACGCACCACTGTAGGATCGATCTTTAAATAATGTGCTAAACCGCTACACACACCACCAAGAATTTTATCGTTGGCATTACGGCCAAGACTTCCACGTTGCTCTTCTGCTGCAGTATAGGTGTTTGCTGTTGCAGATGCCGTTGATGAAGAACCGTTGTTTCCGTTGGTAGAAGTACCGGTTTCGTTATCCATCTGTTCAAAATCTTCCACACTGCCCATACTGCTGCAAATGGCAGTAACATTTTCTTCGGTAATACAGGTAGCACCTTTCTTCAGCTCTTCGTTAAAAAGCTCGGCAATACGGTCTTCGATATCATTAATGATTTCATCCCGGCCTTCTTCGTTGGCAAAGTAGCGACGCAGACTGTCGGTATATTTCTGCAGTTGCTCAAATGCCGCTTCTTCGATGGGAATTACCCGGCCTTTGAAATTTATATTGATTACCTTTTTCATAATAATAACAGTTTAATGGTTAAAGTGGACTTTCAGGTGAAGGGGGATGCACTTCGATTGTTTCGCCGGTAACAGCTGCATTGGGCTTACCGTTGGGCCGTGTTACAGTTGCAACAGAACTGGCCATTTCGTTCCAGGTTTGCTCCAACTCTTTGTAAAAGGCGCCTCCCTTTTCTGTAAGTGAAAAATATTTGCGGGGAGGGCCGCTGCTGCTTTCCACCCAACGATAGGTTAACAAGTCGGCATTTTTCAATCGGGTTAATAGTGGATACAGGGTTCCTTCGAGGATGTTAAGGTTCGCCTTTTTCATTTCCTCTATTATATCACTGGGGTACACTTCGCCCCGCTGGATAACGGAGAGAATGCAAAACTCCAGGACTCCCTTACGCATCTGGCTTTGTGTGTTCTCGATATTCATAACCTGAGGAGTTTGTTTTGATGATGTGTAAAAGATTCTCAGTTTCGGGAGAGCTCTTCCGTTTACCGCTCTCTTTTACACAGCTTAATTACATTGACAAAACAAAACTAAGAGATATTTCAGTACTATGCAACACAAAGTACCATCTTTTTTTTAGTAGTTGGCAGATGCCGATAGCATGCAAAGACTAAAATACTGAAAAACAGTATTTTAGTTTCCGAAGTTTTTTTAAAAAAAGTGAAAATATTTTTACGAGAGGCTGTCTCAACAGGTAAAATCCTGACAAATTTGTTTACTCTTCCAGTTTTTTGAAGGGTTTCATCATCAAACTTTTTACGTCTTCATCCTTTTCTGCAGGATAATAACGGTCTAACCCGTACTTAATATCCTTTGTATCGAGTGTGTAGAATGTGCCCAGCAAACGATCCCATATAGAGAACACCGCACCGTAATTACTGTCGGTATACGGCTGTTTCCAGTGGTGATGCACTTTGTGCATATTGGGCGAAATGAGAAACCAGCTCAGAGCTTTATCAAGTTTTACCGGCAGGCTGATGTTGGCATGTGTAAATGCTGTGGCCAGAACCACCAGGGTCTGGTAGATCATAACGCTGTACATGGGCGCTCCGGAAATAAAAATGAGCAGTAAAAAGAAAATTCCCCGCAACAGGCTGTCGCCGGGATGGTGCCGCAACCCGGTTGTTACATCCACATTTGTATCGCTGTGATGAATAAGATGAAAACGCCATAAGAGTGGTACTTTATGCATCACCAAATGCACGAGCCAGCTGCTGAAGTCTAAAGCCAGCACACCAATAATAATGGTAACAAGTATGTTGGCGTTGGTCCAGTAAACAATTCCAAATTTTGTAGCGGCGCACCAATCGCTCAGCTTAATAATAAGTATTGCCAGAAATGTATGAATGATGAGGTGAATAACCGTAAACACAAAGTTTACACCTGCATGCCGCAGCTTTGATTTTTTATACTTGAGTGGGAAGAGCGGAATTGCTCCTTCAATGACCCAGAACAACAAAAGCCCGCCAACAAGGATAGCCATCCTTTCGAGCGGACGATGTTCCAATGTTTCAAAATGGGCAAGTATTTCGTTCCACATACAGATTTATTTCTGCCATAAGTTACGAAGTGAAAATGGATACAGAAAAATTGTTTAATCCGTCTCACGGATTAGTTTTTTACTGCTTCGGAACAACAGAAGGGTCAGACGGAGCTTGCTTTACTTCTTCAAACTCTTTTCCGCAATTAAAGCAATGATAGATTTGTTCTGCCGCCAACGGATATCCACCGATCAGGTAAGTAAACAACGCACTGAACCAGTTGGATGGTTTCCGGTTGCTTACAATGTATTCTACGTTCAGTGAGCCGCAGTAAGGGCAAGCCCTGTTTTCTTTTGCTTTGTTGATGATGGTGCGCAACAGATCCTGCGCCCTTTCTTTTTGTGTTTCGTGCACCATCAGTTTTATACCGCCAATGGCATTGGTGAGCAGCGGATCGATGGTAACAGTATGTTCATCCTTAAGCCAGCAGTTGATGCCTTCTTCCTGCAGCTGCATAAGATGAAGATTGGCATCGATATAATTGTAGTAGGTATTGAGTAGGATGTGGCTCATGTATTAAATGTACAATGAAAAAGATTGATTATTTTGAACAGGCTTAATTAGTAACCATGATCATCTTTACAACAGACGAACCACTAACAAACCGAAGATTCTTTATATCAATATTTATGCAGCTTATTTTTATGCTGCTATTTTTTATTGTTTTTCACTTTGTTGGTGGTGACAAGATAGATACTGCTTATCTGATATTCGGTATTCTATTCACTGGTAATATTATCAGCCTTCTCCAACTAAGCAAACTTGAAGAAATTCGTTTTGATGAAGAGAAAAGAGAGTTTCATTTTTATTCAAAAAGTTATTTTTCAAAACTTCGGAAAGTAAAAACTTCGTTTGACGGATTAATTGTGAGCCAAAATGACGATACTTTGAAAATCAGAAAGGGTAGAAAAAAAGTTTTCACGGTAGGTTGTAAGGAAGATAAATTTTCAATAGAAAAAATGAGCGGTATCATTACAACATTCAAGGCAAACAATATTCCTGTGCAATAAAAAAATCCCGCTCTTACAAGCAGGACTTTTATTGTTAGTATTGGTTTCTATATTCTTTATTGATTCAACATCAGCGGCATTACCAACATCAACACATCTTCGCCTTCGTTTTGTTCGGTTGGTTTAATAAGGCCTGCTTTTGTTGCCGTACTTAATTCCATTTTTACTTCGTCTGTTTCAACAGCATTCAGCATTTCAACAAGAAACTTTGCGTTGAAGGCAATCTGCATGTCTTCGCCATCGTACTGGCATTTCATGCGTTCGTTACCTTCAAAACTAAAATCAACATCCTGTGCTGCTAATTGCAATTGGCTTCCGTTAATACTTAATACAACCTGGTTGGTGCTTTTGTTACTGAACACACTTACACGACGAAGAGCGCCTGCCAGTTCGTTGCGGCTTGCGATCATGCTGTAAGGATTATCGGCAGGAATAACCACTTTATAATCGGGGAAACGTGCATCAATTAACCGGCACACCAGTTCTGTTGTACCATGAATCACAAACAGGTGGTTGCTGTTGTACGAAACGGTGATCTCGTCTTCATTGCCGGGCAACGCTGTTTTTAATAAGTTCAATGGCTTTTTAGGAACAATAAAGCTTTCACTTTTCGGACAGCTTACATCGGTACGCTTATAACGCACCAAACGATGTGCATCTGTTGCAACAAAGGTCAATCCTTTTTTATCGAGTTCGAAATACACACCCGTCATTGCCGGACGCAGATCGTCGTTACTTACCGCAAACAATGTTTTGTTGATGGCAGTAACCAAGGCAGATGACGTGGTTGTAAACGAAGTGGTATCATCAGCAACCGGTTCTTTCGGAAAGTTATCGGGGTTTTCGCCCATTACTTTATACTTTCCGTTATCGCTGGTAATTTCAATACCAAAGTTCTTATCAATGTTGAATGTAAGTGGCTGATCGGGCAGGTTCTTCAATGTATCCATCAAAATACGGGCAGGAATACAAACACGGCCGTTATCTTTCGCCTCAATATCCATGTGTATTTTCATCACTGTTTCCAGGTCGGTAGCAACAACAGTGAGTTTATTTTTATTGATCTCAAACAAAAAATCTTCCAGAATTGGCAACACAGTGTTGGCGTTAATTACACCATTGATCTGCTGCAGTTGTTTCAGTAAAGCCGATGACGAAACGATAAACTTCATAACGCTGTTCTAATTTAATAACGGGGAAGGTAATGAATAATTAGCTGTTAAACCTGCAAGATAAGGGTTAAATTATCAACTTGTTTTACGCTTTTGTTCAGGGTTTTGGCTGCCAACGATACGGTGAAATGATTGTACTTTCGGCTTCCTAATTCATTGCCGATGTTTGATAAATTATTTGGCCGGAAAAAGAAAAACGAAAGCCCGGAAACAAAGATCCCTCCTGTTTCTTTTGGCCGGTACAGCGATAACAATAAAACGCTGCAAAAAACAAAACGCTGGACCGATGCGGATAACCTGTTTAAAGAAAACCGTTATCATGAAAGTATTGTTGCCTTTTTTGATTACCTGCGGGACGATGCCGTGCAAAACGTAACCATTCAAAGCTCTGCAGCCGAACAGCAGTTCAGTATTTACCAGGGCAGCAAACTTGTGCGTGGCAGATATACGAATGAAACACTTTCTGCAGAGGTTACACTTGCCCGCATGGCGCAGCCTTCAGTTCCTGTAATGCGTCGTTTGCTGGAACAAAACTTCAACCTGTATTATTGTCGCTATGGTATGGAGGCCGACAGACTTTGTATGCGTTTCGATACCGAACTGGCAACAGCCAATCCCAACAAATTGTATTACGCCTTTAAAGAACTGGCAACAAGAGCCGATAAACAAGACGATCTGCTTTTGCAGGATTTTCAAACACTGCTCCCAATAGATACCGAGCATATTGAAACAATACCCGACAGTGAAAAAGAAGTAAAGTACAATTATCTGCAACAATGGATAACCGAAACGGTTACACTTGTAAACACGCTGGATGCCGATAAAATGAGTAACGCCATTTCTATGTTGTTGCTCAACCTTGCTTACAGGATCGACTTTTTGCTGGTGCCCGAAGGCAGAATCCTGTACGATCTGGAAGACCTGGTAACCGGTTATTTTCTGAAAGATGAAAAACCTGTAATTGAAAAGAACAGAACAATGCTGCTGGCTTTCCAGGCAATTGCAGCGCACCCGAAAGAAATTGTGTTTGCCTGTTTGTTCAGGAGTAAACACAGCTTCGCCATTACCCAGCCTACACAACAAAAAACAATTTCTGATTCTGTTTTTGGTTCTAACCAGAATATGCTTTGGTTTAGAGATAATAATTACCCGGAAGTGGCGCAGCAGATAAGTGAATACGGGTTCAGTTATTGTCAATACAATTTCAGTTTGCCAAAACCGGTTAGCGATCTATATCTCACATTAATGAAGGTATCCTATGCTGCTTTCTTTGCTGATATCGGTTTTTCGCCGGTATTGTATAACAACAGTACGGGTGAGTTTAACGTAAGTGTTATTGAGCAGGCAATTGAACAGATCATCAACAGCTGGAAAGAAAAATATCCGCAGCTTGCATTTAAAACCGAAAACCTGAAATACGATTCTATACTAAGCTTTACACATTCCTTTACTTCGGAAATAGAATTTGTAAATACGGAGATTAAATAAACCATCATCCTTAAAATCTTTGATTCATCATGCCATCAACGGTTGAGATAGTTGACTCATTTAAAGATGCCATCATACAAATTGCAACGCAAACAGGAACAGGTACCGGTTTTTATTTGCGCAAATACGATTTGATTGTTACCAACAATCATGTAATTGAAGGAAATGCAGAAGTAACCATTGCGGGTAAAAAATTCGATAAAGCATTAAGCAGGGTTTGGTACACCGATCGTAAACACGATCTTGCTTTTTTACAACCACCGGCACAAATACAATTACCGGAAATTTCATTAGGAGAATATGACCGTTTGAAAGATGGAGATCCGGTTATTGCAATTGGTCACCCATATGGTTTAAACTATACAGCAACACAGGGTGTAATTTCGAAAGTAGATCGTGTTCGTGAGGGTTTAAAGTATATACAGATCGATGCAGCCATTAACCCCGGCAACAGCGGCGGACCATTGGTGAACATGGGCGGCGAAATCATTGGCGTTAATACATTCATTATTCTTGGAGGCGATAATCTTGGTTTTGCTTTACCCGAACAATACCTGCGTACAGCATTGGATATTTATGCGCCATACAAAGGCAAACCATCAACCCGTTGCCATGCATGTGAGTTTTTAGTATTACCCGAAAACCTGGATAGTGGTAAATATTGCCCTTCCTGCGGCACCGAAGTAAAATTGCCGGAGATGCCAAAAGAAGAATTTGAGCCGATAGGTGCAGCTAAAACCATTGAAACAATTTTAAAATCGTTGGGCAAGGATATTAAGCTGGCACGTGAAGGAGCAAACACCTGGAGTGTGAAGGAAGGCAGTGCACGCATCATCATCCGTTACAATCCTGAAAATTATTTTATTGCAAGTGATGCTTATTTGTGTTTACTGCCGAACGACCCTTTGCGCATTAAGCCGCTTTACCAATTTCTGCTGCAGGAAAATTATCGCAACCGTGGATTAGTGCTCAGTTGTGTTAATCAAAACATTATTCTGAGCCGTGTGGTGTACGATCTTGATCTTACAGCCGAAAATGGTGTACAGCTTTTTCAGCAACTGTTTCAAAAAGCAGATGCATACGACGATCTGTTGAAAAAAGAATACGGTTGTCTGGAACGAATAGAAGAATAATAAACTCATTGATAAATTAAGCAGCAGAAAAACGATCAACTGTTCGTTTTGGGAGTTCTTGCCCTACATTTGCGCTTTTAAAAAAACAGTATGAAGCTTTCTCATCTCTCCGAAACACTTGTAGGTTCAGAAATTGTGAAACTCGGTAACCAGATCAAGGAACGCATTCGCATGGGCGAACGTATTTACAATTTCACAATCGGCGATTTTGATAGTGCTGTATTCCCCATTCCGCAGCAACTGGAAGATGAGATCGTAACAGCTTATCGTCAGCACTATACAACTTATCCTGCAGCAGAGGGCATTCTTGAATTACGCCAGGCTGTATTGCAGTTTTTGAAAGAACGTGAAGGCCTGGATTATGGGGTGAACGAAATACAGATCGCATCAGGCGGCCGTCCGCTTATTTATGCGATCTTCCGTGCTATTGTTGATAAAGGCGATAAAGTAATTTATGCAACGCCATCGTGGAATAACAATCACTACACGCATTTCAACGAAGCAGAGCATGTAGTAATTGAAGCTACACCCGAAACAAACTTTATGCCTACGGCCGAAGCAATTGCACCGCATATTAAAGGTGCTGCCTTGCTTTGTTTGTGTACACCACAAAACCCAACGGGCACCATGATACCAAGAGCAGAACTGGAAAAGATCTGCGATATGATCTTGGAAGAAAACAAACGCCGTGGAGATGATGAAAAGAAAATGTACCTGATGTTCGATCAGATGTACTGGACGCTTACGTTTGGTGATAATGTTCACGACAATCCTGTTACACTTCGCCCCGAAATGAAAGCATACACTGTTTTTGTTGATGGCATCAGCAAAGTGTTTGCAGCAACAGGTGTGCGTGTGGGCTGGAGTTTAGGACCGGAATATCTTATTGGTAAAATAAAAGCTATTCTTTCACATGTAGGTGCGTGGGCACCAATGGCAGAACAGAAAGCAACTGCTGTTTATCTTTTACAAAAAGAAAATGTAGACAGTTACCTGGTTGATTTTAAGAAAGCCATTCATTATCGTCTTTCCGAAATTTCAAAAGGTTTTGTGCAGTTAAAGCAGGAAGGCTTTAATGTAGATGTTGTTGCTCCGCAAGGCGCCATTTATCTTACGATTAAGGTTGATCTGAAAGGAAAGAAAACAACTGAGGGTGTTTCATTAGCAACACAAGCCGATGTTACCAACTACTTACTTGCAGAAGCAAAACTGGCAATTGTTCCGTTCTATGCATTTGGTGCAGATAAAGAATCGCCCTGGTATCGCTTAAGTGTTGGCACCTGCAAAGAAGAAGAGATTCCTGAATTTCTTGGTAAGCTGAAAGAGGCCATGCAAAAGTTAAGCTAAGAGTTAAAAGAGGAAAAAGAGAGCGGTTGAAAATTTCAACTGCTCTTTTTTTTTATCTGTGCTCATCAGTGTAATCGGTGAGCAACTAATACCGGAAACGGATTAGCTTCTGTTCATCTGCAATCAACAGCTTTCCTTCCTGTACCACTTCAACTGCTGTGCGTGCACAACATTCATCGCTGCAAAATTTTTTCACCAACAGGTATTGCAACGCTTCGTTTTTTATTTGCAGTGCCATGGTATCGGCTGCACGTATGGTATACAGTTTCCTTTTTGCACTGTCAATCAAAAAAGGTACTTCGGTATACGGCGAATTTTGTTTGATGTAGAGTTTAATATCTGCAGCTGTTAATGTAGCGTTTGGTCCAAATATTAGATCACGGCCGGTTGTTTTATCCGTTACTGCAAAATGTAAGTTGCTCCAGTAAGCTACGCAAACCACAGCCGGGCAAATGATATCCTGTTTGCATACATACCGGTTTTCTGTTTTCTTTTTACAGGAAACGCACAGGCCGACTATTGTAAGGATGATGAGAAGTGTTTGTTTCATACAATTGTGACCACAAACAAAGTATTTTCGTTGCATGAACTATCCATAAAGATTAACAAGCTGATTTATACCTGCAGCGATGATAATTTTTATGGGTATCCTATATGGTAAATAAAAAAGAAGCTCATGAACATTGAAACCATACGAGACTACTGTTTGTCGAAACCCGATGCAGAAGAAACATTGCCCTTCGGTCCGGATGTAATTGTGTTTAAAGTCAACAATAAATCTTTCCTGTTACTCCCACTCGATACAGAAGAGCTCCGCTTCAATGTAAAATGCGATCCCGATCTTGCTATTGAATTGCGTGAACAATACAGTTGTGTATTACCCGGCTGGCATATGAATAAAAAACACTGGAACACGATTGTGGTTGATGGCACAGTTTCATCAAAACTTATACGTGAATGGATCGATCATTCGTATGATCTTGTAAAGAGTAAGAAAAAATGAAATTGATTTTATCAATTTAGTTTCTGCAATAATTTTTGAAAACATCTGTCTGCTTTTTCTTTTTTTTTCCTTGGTTGATTGTAAATCTGTTAAACTTTATTTAACGCCGTAAACTTTTTCAATCAACTGTCGTCAGAAGCTGCATGATAAAACCATTATTAGCAGCATCGCTATTTATAGTGATCGTTTCCTGCAAAAAAGATTCAGTAAAAACTTATGTAAATAATCCCATTGAAGGCGAAATTCTTGTAGCGCCATATTCTGCAAATGCAGAAAGCGGCAAGCTGTTGATTCTTGATGAGCTTGGCAACACAATCAAAGAAAAAACAACTCCGGGTGTTGCAATGAACTTTCAAAAATGGACCATTAACGGCAATGTTCGCTATACTTATCTAGTAGAAGATGGAGATGGTTATCATATTCCCGGCTACAGTGCATACATACCCGGCTACCAGGTAATTGCCGATGAAAACTTAAATGAGTTGAAGCGTGTTTATTTATTATCGCACAATACAATTGACGCAACAGCACAACCACTGTTGGATGCACATGATTTTATTCTGCTTGATGATGAGCATTACATTGTAATGTCGTACTACGAAAAAAAGGTAACGAATATTCCGGCCGATTTAAATCCATCTGCAGATGTTCGTTTAATTGCTCCTGTTATACAAGAAATTAAAAACGACCAGGTAATCTTTCAATGGGATGGTACCGAACATCCTGAATTGTATTATGAAAGTGTAGAAGGAAACAGCTACTCCAATACAACTGCTGTACAGGATTACCTGCACATTAACTCGATGTTTGTTGATCCGAACGACGACAATCTTATTTGTTCGTTCCGCAATGCCAATCTTGTTTTAAAAATTAACCGGACAGATGGTTCAATTGTCTGGAAACTTGGCGGTAAAAACAGCAGTTTTACATTAAGCAACGACCAGGTTTTCCTTCGTCAGCATAACGTTACATTGTTAACCGATGGCACATTGCTGATGTTTGATAACGGTGCTGCCGGAGAACGTACCAGTACAAGAATTGTTGAAATGCGTTTGAATGAAGCAGCGAAAACGGTTTCTTCGTTCTCTGCTTTTACAGTTCCATTAGATTATTCGCAATACATGGGTTCGGTACAAAAAATAAACGACTCTTACTTTATTGGTGGTGGTACCGGCAAATACATTCTTGAAATTAATCCGTTGTCGGGTGTAAAAAGTTTCGAAATGAAGCTTGACTTACCAAGTTACAGAAGCTTTAAATACTAATCACAAAAGAGTTGTGAGAGGTTTGTGTAGCTGTTGAGCATAAATTCAACAGCTGCACATTCTTCAATTAAACAACCGGCAGTTTATATCCATTGTAGTATTTGCTCAATAAATATTTTTGATTCACTGCTTCATCTGTAAATGCTCCCTTCGTTTTATTCCACAGTAATTTTTTTCCGCTTCTGAAAGAAATATTTCCCATTTGTGCAACAGTGGCTACATGTGCACCTGCTTGTATCGAACAATTCAGCTCTTCAGCCTTGCGTGACTTAACTGCAGCAATAAAATTCACCCAATGTTTATCTAAGCCATTGTCTGACGATTTTTGAAAAGGCATAATCACTTTATTCTTGCTTTGTCGTTCTTCAATTACTTCCCAACCACCACGATTTAAAATAAGCGTTCCGTTATTGCCAATGAATGCAATGCCATGATCTCTGCCGTAAGAACCATTGTCAATACCCATTGCAGAATCCCACACAAGATTGAACTTTTCAAATTCGTACAGCGTCGTTAATGTATCAGGCGTTTCTTCATACAGATCGGGGTAAGCAAATTTTCCACCCAAGCCTGCAATGCTGATGGGCAATTCAGCTTTCATGCCCATCAACGCATAATCTAACAAATGCACACCCCAGTCCGTCATCAATCCGCCCGCATAATCCCAAAACCATCTGAAATTAAAATGAAACCTGCTGCTGTTAAATGGTCTTGTTGCAGCCGGGCCAAGCCATTGTTTATAATCCACACCTTCGGGCGGTGCTGAATCAGGAACAACAGGTCCGGGTTTCATCCATCCTTGGTAGCACCACACTTTTGCTGTGCGGATATTTCCTAATTGTCCACTATGCACAAATGCAACTGCATCTTTAAAATGTTGTTGACTACGTTGCCATTGGCCTGCCTGCACAATTTTGTTATAACGCTTTTGTGCGGCTACCATTCTGTTGCATTCAATAATGGAATTGCCAACCGGTTTTTCTACATATACATCTTTCCCTGCTTCACATGCGTGGATCATCATGAGTGCATGCCAATGATCAGGTGTACCGATAATGACGGCATCAATATCTTTTTGCTCAAGCAATTTTCTATAGTCGCCGTAAACTTTTATGTTGGAAACATCTTTATTGTTTTTGCTCAGCTCACCCAAACGTTTATCAATAACAGATCTGTCAACATCACAAACAGCAACAAGATTTACACCGGGAATTTTTAAAGCAGACATGACATTACTCCAACCCATTCCTTTGATTCCGATAGCACCAATGTTTACCTGGTCGGAAGGTGAAGTGCCATTCTTGAAAATGGAAAATGCGTTGGATTCAAAAGCAGGTAACAGTATTCCTCCTGCAGCAAGAAGCGTTGATTGTTGCAAAAACTTTCGGCGGGCATTCATCGTTAAAATATTTAATAAAAGGAAGATAAGTATTTAAGCGTTTAACAGCTGTAAGTTGTTGCAAGAAAAAAGAGTTCCGCAGATACGTTCCTCTTCTTTACTTTGTAGGTATGCAAATCAAGAGCAAGCTTCCCAATGTAGGTACAACCATTTTTACGGTCATGAGTGCATTGGCTACCGAACACAAAGCGGTAAATCTCGGACAAGGATTTCCTGATTACCCAATGAGCGAAGAGTTAACAGCAAAAGTTGCCGAAGCAATGAGGAATGGACATAATCAATATGCACCAATGCCGGGATTGATTGGTTTGCGGGAAAGCATTGCGGAGAAAGTTGAATTCTTGTACAAAACAAAGATCAATCCCGATACAGAGATAACGATAACTCCCGGTGGTACCTATGCCATCTATTCATCATTAACAACCATCTTACAACCCGGCGATGAAGTGATCTTGTTTGAACCGGCGTATGATAGTTATATCCCGAACATTGAGATCAACGGTGCCAAAGCAGTTCCGCTACCTTTAACGTATCCTGATTATAAAATTGATTGGGATCTTGTTCGCTCTTCCATCACAGCAAAAACAAAGGCCATTCTTATCAACTCACCACATAACCCAACAGGAAGTGTGCTGGATAAAAATGATATTGCTGAATTAAAAAGTATTGTTGCAGGCACAGAGTTGTTTATTGTAAGTGATGAAGTGTATGAACATCTTATTTACGATGAGCTGCCGCATGAAAGCATGTTAAAATATCCGGAGTTGTTCGAACGCAGCTTTGTGAACTTTTCATTCGGCAAAACCTATCACTGTACCGGTTGGAAGCTGGGCTATTGCATAGCACCTGCTGCTTTCACAAAAGAGTTCAGAAAAGTACACCAGTTCAATTGCTTCAGTTGTTTTACACCTGCACAGGTAGCATTGGCAGAATACTTAAAGAATAAAGATGCTTATTTATCGCTGCCCCGTTTTATGCAGCAGAAGCGTGATTATTTTATTGAGTTGATGAAGAATACAAAATTCGATCTGTTAAGCACAAGCGGTAGTTATTTTATCTGTGCCAGTTATGGCCGCATCAGCGAAGAAAGCGATAAGGATTTGGCTATACGGTTAACAAAAGAAGCGGGTGTTGCTACCATTCCGCTTTCCGCTTTTTATCATAACCAGAAAGATGATAAAGTAGTGCGTTTCTGTTTCAGCAAACAAAACAGAACATTACAACAGGCTGTAGAACGATTGATGAAGATTTGATGCTGAGAAATGCTGTCATGCCGACGAAGGAGGCATCTGTCAAATGCAGAGCAAACGCCCGGCAGATTCCTCGTGCCTCGGAATGACAAAAAACTATCTTCTTTTACTTTCCTTGTATTTACCATGCACCACCTGTTCCATGGTTTTGTTATACACTTTACTTTCTGCCCAGGAGATAATATCGAGATAAGCAAAAGATCTTGTCTGGAAACGGTTTTTTTCCAGGTGTTTGATCTCGTTGAGCAATTGTTGAAGCGCTGCTTTTATTTTATCGGGCGATTGTGTAAAGCTGGTTTTTAAAAACTTGAACACTGCTTCTTCAACAGTTGTTAAGTTTTTCATCTTCTCCATGAAACGGTGTACCGATTTACTCAACGAATCAAGTATTTCGTAGTTGCCCAATTCGTAGTGACTCAACAAATGCATCAGTCGGGAGTAACACTGCAGATCGATGCGCATTTCCATTGGTCCGTGAATAATACGATGCAGGTAATCGATCGACTGTTCGTAATTGCCACTTCCAAAGTGCAAGGATGCTATTTTGTAGTTAAATACAAGTATGCGGTGCTGATCTACAAACAGCGAATATTCATTCAGCTTCTCTTCAATTTTCGGCACCAGCTTCAACCCTTCTTTAAACGTACCTTTCATCAGATGACCATTTACACGTGAGCTGTTGATGTAAATAGAAGTGTGTGTGCGGAAGTTGTCGTGTACTTGTGCTTCAGGAGTTTTTTCCCAATCTTCAAACTCCTTCAAAGTATCTTCAAACTTTTTGAAATTACGCAGATCGAAATGCGCATTCAGCAACGCCTGCATACCCTTAATGTAATGACCGGTTTCAATGGCTTTCAGATGTGGTTCTTTACGGTAAAGATCAACCCACTTCTCAGCATACTTGTAATACATTAAAAAATCCTGGCGGATAAACGCATACCAGCAATAGCTTTGGTAGAGATATAACTCTTCGTAAAATCCGTTTACTTTGGTAAGATCTTTTGGTAAATAACTTTTAAAGAATGCTTTAATGTCAATTTCATCATCTTCATTGCGTGCATGACCATTCATTACATACCAACGGTACAACAGCAATGCAAGATTAGATAAACGTGTTACACGATCAATATGGCTGCTGATCTGAAATGCTTCTTCAGCCATTTGCTCTGTCTTATCTGTTGTACTGCGTGTAATGTGTAACGTTTCGATCTTCTTTTCAAGCGAGATCAACTGCACCAGCGTGTTCATCTTTTGATTTGCACGTGCAAGTTCTTTTGCTTTTTCAATAATGCGTAAGCTTTGTTGCTTTAATCCTTTATTGTAAAGAAGGCGTGCGTTATCTAAGTGTTCACTCAACTGCAGATCAACATTCTCCCCTGTTTTTAATAAGCGAAGACTTGCAAGTAATTCTTTGTAGAGATGCGTTTTAAGATTGGCGAGTTTGGTTTTGCTGTTATCAGTAAGCTTTTTCAGCAAAACACGTTCATCATATTCCTGCATTTTATCCAATGCATCAAAAAGCTGGATGATCTTAAGATCTTCTTTCGATGAACTACGCTTGATATATAGTTTGAAATGCCGCTTCTCGGCTTTTTCAAGGGAGTGAACTAATTGAAATAATGTATCTGAAAAACGGTTGGCCATAATATTTTTTTTGTCTGAAACCCGTGTCCACACTGCATTTCATGCTTCTGCTATCCATTTGGCATCATGAAAAAACCTTTTTTTTGATTTGATGCGCAAATTACACAGGTTTACATTTGTATCGGATTCGGGCTTAAAAAAAATATGGAAAGCAATCGCTAAGTGAGCAAAGCATCGTAACGGCCAAGGATCAAGTCACAGGCAAGTGACTCTCGAAAGATACAGAACTATTTTTTTATATGGCAAGCAATCGTTAACGGTCAGCTGTTTCTACAGGTGACCTTTTTCTTTTAAAAGGTTTGCTAAAATAATGTAAAAATTCATTCCACAAAGTTTTTTTTTCGGGCTTTTATTACACAAGTAATATTTCCTCTCCGTTAAATTTTTATTGTAAAAAAATTAAACCGGTTGTTCTTCTTTTACTTACGTGTGTTTGTTATGCTTTTCTTTGACTGATCTTCATATTGATAGACGCATGCAATAATCATATACAATAAGAAGAGGTTATATACAGGTGGTTTCTTCGGGTATCTTTGCAGGCACTCTAACCCAACTTCTCCCAGAAAAAAAATTGAAAATTTCTCCATCATACCGTGGAATCTTCTTCATGTTGCTGGCAGCATTGGGTTTTTCTGTCATGGGAGGTGCCGCCAAAGCATTAAAAGGAAGTTTCAACGCCGGTCAATTAGTGTTCTGGCGAAACAGCATTGGGTTGCTGTTTATAGTAGTAAGTTTATTGAACCGTGCACCGGAACAAACGGGTGGCAAATTACTCCGCCTCATCTTTCGTGGTTTTATGGGTACTTCTGCCGTGTACATGTTGCTTTACTGTATTCTGCATTTACCATTAGGTACAGCCATGAGTTATAATCTAACCTCTGCTTTGTTTATTGCACTGTTTACGTTTCTGCTGTTTAAAGAATACGAAGGTGGTTGGGTGATAATGGCTGTGCTGCTCGGCTTTGCAGGTATGCTGCTTATTTATAAACCAAGCATTCATTTGCCCTGGTATTATCATTTAGCAGGTTTGCTTAGTGGCATCTTATCGGCCATTGCTTACATCACCGTTGGCAAACTCACGAAGTATTACGATACAAGAGTAATTGTTCTTTCATTTGTTCTCACCGGTGTGCTGGTGCCCTTGTTGTTCACTTCCTTCCGATCAATATTACAATTACCGGCCGATGATATTCTCTTCATCAACTGGCGCTGGCCGCAACAAACAGAATGGTGGTATATATTATTAATGGGCTGTTCAGCTTTGTTCGGGCAATATTTTGTAACAAAGGCTTATGGTGCAGATAAAGCGGGCATCGTTTCTGCCATTAGCTATGCAGGCATCATCTTCAGCATTTTCATTGGCATGATGCTGGGCGATGCGTTCCCGGATACGGTTTCACTCTTCGGCATTTTGCTCATTATCATCAGTGGGCTAATGATCTCTTTGATAAAGAAGAAGCGAAGCGCCGATGCAAACTAAGCTCCACTAACTACCGTTCTTAAACGTTTACAAAAATTTTATGTCTCATTTATAATATTATCGTTTACTTTTGTTCCTCAATTTTCAAAGCAGTTGACAAACACAAATACATACCACATTTTTGAAGTTCGTGCTAACAACAGCACCTGTAACTTCTATGTATTTTCTCCACGACCTCGACGTGTATTCTGACAGGACGAACCCCTCACCATGGTCCCTGTCAGTGAACATTCTCCCCGGAATTATTCTAAGGATTGGTTATCCCTTTTTCAAAAGGCATTTATGCAGTCATGGACAATCAGGAAATTATTATACGTGTAGCCAATAGTGGCGACACACACTACGCAGAAACGATCACCAACGAAATGGAGGAGAGTGCCAAAGCACGTGGCACAGGTATCGCAAAACGCAGCCCCGAATATGTAGCTAACAAAATGAACGAAGGCAAAGCAGTGATTGCATTGCTGAAAGATGGTACATGGGTGGGCTTCTGTTATATTGAAACATGGAGCCACGGTGCGTTTGTGGCCAACAGTGGATTGATTGTTTCGCCTGCATTCCGCAAGAGCGGTGTGGCAAAACTCATCAAGAAAAGGATCTTTGATCTTTCCCGTCAATTATTCCCCGGTGCAAAAATTTTCGGTTTAACTACCGGTCTTGCTGTAATGAAGATCAACTCCGAGCTGGGTTACGAACCCGTTACCTACAGCGAGTTAACACAAGACGAAGAATTCTGGGCTGGCTGCAAAAGCTGTGTGAATTATGATATTCTCATGAGCAAGCAACGCAAGAACTGTATGTGTACGGCCATGTTGTACGATCCTGCCGATCACTACGAGCCCGAAGAAACCAAACAATATTTTGAAGAAAATAAAAGTGGCTTTGAACGTTTACTGCGTTTCAAAGAATGGAAATTTTTAAAAGCTTTCCGTCGTAAAGAAAACGGTGGAAGCGGCGGCGAAAGCAAAGCCAAAAAGTTCCTGCATTTTTTTCATTTATAATAGTTTGACCGGCAGCTGCTCTTTGCGGAGCTGCTGTTGCGTCGCACACTTCAACGTTCTATAATTCTGTTCAACAATGGCAAACAAAAAAATTGTTCTCGGCTTCAGTGGTGGTTTAGATACAACTTACTGTGCCAAGTATCTCAGTGAAGATTTAGGCTACGAAATTCATTCAGTAATTGTAAACACCGGCGGCTTCAGTGATGAAGAGTTGCAAAAGATCGAAACACACGCTTACAAGCTCGGTGTAAAAACACATACAACAGTAAACGCAGTAAAAGGTTATTACGAACGAATTATCAAGTATCTCATTTTCGGAAACTGTTTAAAGAACAATACTTATCCGCTAAGTGTAAGTGCTGAACGTTTAAGCCAGGCATTGCATATTGCTGAACACGCCAAGAAATTAAATGCTGATGCAGTAGCACACGGCAGCACCGGTGCCGGTAACGACCAGGTGCGTTTTGATATGATCTTCCACATCATGATTCCCGGTGTAGAGATCATCACACCGATTCGTGATATGAAGCTGAGCCGTGAGCAAGAAATTGCTTACCTCAAGAGCAAGGGCGTTGAAATGAATTTTGAAAAAGCTGTTTACTCTATTAATAAAGGATTGTGGGGAACAAGTGTTGGCGGTAAAGAAACACTTAATAGCAAAGGCATGTTGCCCGAAGAAGCATGGCCAACACAGGTAACCAAAACAGGAAGTGAAGAAGTAAAACTTCATTTCGAAAAAGGCGAACTGAAAGCGGTGAACGATCAGCAGTCAGATCATCCTGTTGATGCCATCAACCATTTACAATCTATTGCAGGTGCTTACGGCATTGCACGTGATATTCATGTGGGCGATACGATTATCGGTATTAAAGGTCGTGTAGGTTTTGAAGCGGCTGCTCCAATGGTGATCTTAAAAGCACATCATGCATTGGAAAAGCATGTCCTCACAAAATGGCAATTGCAGTGGAAAGATACACTTGCTCAGTTCTATGGTAACTGGATGCACGAAGGACAGATCCTTGATCCTGTAATGCGTGACATTGAAGCTTACTTCACCAGCAGTCAGCAAAATGTAACCGGCGATGTGTTTGTACAATTGATGCCTTACCGTTTCCAGGTAATTGGTATCGAAAGCAAATACGATCTTATGAGCAGCAAGTTTGGTAAGTACGGTGAAATGAACACCGGCTTTACAGGTGATGATGTAAGAGGTTTCTCAAAAATATTCGGCAATCAAACTTCTATCTGGACTTCGGTGCAGGCGGAAAACGAAAAGTAGTAGTCATGCAGATTAAAGTTGGTATCATAGGTGGCGCAGGTTATACAGGTGGCGAATTGATTCGTTTGCTGGTGAATCATCCAAACGTGGAGTTGTCTTTTGTTCATTCAAGAAGCAATGCAGATCAACCGGTGTACAAAGTGCACCAGGACCTCGTGGGTGAAACGGAATTAAAATTCACCGGTGAGTTATCAAACGATGTGGATGTATTGTTTCTCTGTCTTGGTCATGGTGAATCAAAAAAATTCTTAGCTGACAATACAATTGATGAAAAAATCAAAGTAATTGATTTAGCTAACGACTTTCGTTTGTCTAATAGCTCAACAATTGGCAACCGCAAATTTGTTTACGGCCTGCCCGAATTGAACAAAGAACAAATCAAAACTGCAAACAATATCGCCAACCCCGGTTGTTTTGCTACTACACTTCAACTTGGTTTGTTGCCCTTAGCAAAAGCAGGTTTGTTGAAAGATGTGTACACAACTGGCATCACGGGTAGTACAGGAGCCGGACAAAGCCTTGCGGCTACATCACACTTCAGCTGGAGAGCAAATAACATCCAGGCATATAAAACATTAACGCATCAGCATCTTGGCGAAATCGGCGAATCATTAGTGCAATTACAACCGAACAGTGATATCAATGTGAACTTTGTTCCATGGCGTGGCGATTTCACAAGAGGCATTTTCATCAGCTCGCAAGTAAAATGCGAAAAGAGTTTAGATGAGTTATACAAACTGTATGAAGAGTTTTATGCTGATGCTGCATTCACCCGTGTCATTAAAGAAGCGGTCTTCTTAAAGCAGGTGGTGAATACCAACAAGTGTTTAATTCAACTGGAGAAAGTGGGTGATATGCTTGTTGTTCATTCAGCAGCAGATAATTTATTGAAAGGCGCAAGCGGACAAGCGGTGCAAAACATGAATCTCTTGTTTGGCTTAGATGAAACAGCAGGATTGAAACTGAAAGCAAACTATTTTTAAAATAACCACTAAGACACGGAGAACACAGAGTATTCTCTGTGTCTCTGAGCCTCTGTGGTAAAACTTACAACATGAATTTATTCGACGTTTACCCCATCAACCCCATCACCATTACAAAAGCCAAAGGCAGTTATGTATGGGATGATCAAGGCGAGCAATACCTCGATTTATACGGAGGTCACGCTGTCATCAGTATCGGACACACACATCCGCATTGGGTAAAACGAATTGAAGAGCAGTTGAACAAAATTGCTTTCTACTCCAACTCTATTAAAATTCCGTTGCAGGAAGAACTCGCTGCCAAGCTGGGCAAAGTAAGTGGTAAAGAAGATTACCAACTCTTTCTTTGCAACTCGGGTGCAGAGGCAAACGAGAACGCATTGAAGCTCGCAAGCTTTCACAATGGTCGTAAAAAAATTGTTGCATTTAATAAAGCATTTCACGGTCGTACATCATTGGCAGTAAGTGCAACTGATAATAAAAACTACATCGCACCGGTAAACGAAACTGATAATGTGATCTTTCTCCCTTTCAATGATGAAGCAGCATTAGAAGCTTGCTTCAAAAAACAAGGCGATGAAATTTCGTCGGTGATCATTGAAGGAATACAAGGCGTTGGTGGAATTAATGTAGCTGATGTTTCTTTCCTCAAAAAGATCCGTTCACTCTGCGATCAATACGGCGCAGTTTATATTGCTGATAGCGTGCAGTGTGGTTATGGCAGAAGCGGTAAATTCTTCAGCCACGATTTTGCAGGTGTAAATGCTGATATCTACAGCATGGCAAAAGGTATGGGTAATGGTTTCCCTATCGGAAGTATCATCATTGCGCCGCATATCAAACCAAAACATTTCCAACTCGGTACAACTTTCGGTGGTAATCATTTGGCTTGTGTGGCTGCATTAGCAGTGCTGGAAGTAATGGAAGAAGAAAAGTTATTGGGCAATGCAGTGATGATGGGCAAATACCTCCGTGAAGAACTGGAAAAGATCGAAGAGATTGAAAATGTAAGAGGTCGTGGTTTAATGATTGGTTTTGATGTGCCGGAAGAAATAAAAGACCTGAAGAAAAATCTGTTGATGAATCACAAGATTTTCACCGGTGAAGCTAAACCAAATGTGATCCGTTTGTTGCCAAGTCTTGGTTTGAAGAAAAGAGATGCAGAAATGTTTATTGATGCGGTGAAGGAAGAGATTGAAGTAATGAAGGTTAATTAAGTTTTTTATAAAGAAAGAAAAGACATAAGAATTGAAACAGTTTATTTCCGTTCATGATGTAGACAACATCAACGCTCTTGTTCAAAAAGCGTTGACGTATAAAGCAAACCCGCTTGTTGATAAAGCAATTGGTGAGGGCAAGCGTATGGGTTTGATTTTCCTCAACCCCAGTTTGCGTACACGTTTAAGCACACAGATCGCTGCGGAGAATTTAGGTATGCAGCCGATTGTGTTCAACGTAGGCAGCGAAGGCTGGACATGGGAGTTTGAAGAAGAAGCCATCATGAGTGGTACAACGGTTGAGCATGTAAAAGATGCAGCACCTATTCTCGGAAATTATTTCGATGTGTTGGCGATCCGTACATTCCCATCGTTGCAAAATAAAAAAGATGATTACAGCGAACTGTTCATTAAACAGTTCATTAAATACGCTGGTGTTCCGGTTGTGAGTTTAGAAAGTTCAACACTGCATCCGTTGCAGTCGTTAACCGACATCATCACCATCACTGAAACATTCAAGGAAAAACGCAAACCAAAAATTGTGTTGACCTGGGCACCTCACATCAAGCCTTTGCCGCAATGTGTTGCCAACAGTTTTGCGCAATGGATCAATGCTTGGGGCGAAGCTGATTTTGTAATCACTCATCCGGAAGATTATGAACTGGATGAACAATTCACTAAGGGAGCAACCATCACACATAACCAGGATGAAGCGTTAAAAGATGCAGATTTTGTGTATGTGAAAAACTGGAGCACCTATACCGATTATGGTCGCATTTACTGCAACGATCCTGCATGGATGTTGACAGAAGAAAAACTGAAAGCAACTAACAGCGCTAAGATCATGCATTGCTTACCTGTTCGTCGTAACGTGGAGTTGAGTGATGAAGTGCTCGACAGCAGCAACAGCATTGTAACACAGCAAGCAAGCAATCGTGTATGGGCGGCACAAACAGTGTTGGCAGAAATCCTGAAAGCAAATGGATAAACTCATTGTTATAAAGATCGGTGGCAACATTGTAGATGATGAAGCAAAGCTTTCATCGTTTCTACAAGACTTTGCTTTCGTGTCTGGTCCTAAAATTCTAATTCACGGCGGCGGCAAAGTTGCAACCAAGATCGGCGAATCGTTGGGCATCGAAAGTAAATATGTAGATGGTCGTCGTATTACCGATGCAGCAACCATTGATTTGGTAACGATGGTATATGCAGGGCTTATCAACAAAAAAGTAATTGCACAATTGCAATCGCTCAATTGCAATGCAATTGGTGTCACAGGAGCAGATGGAAATCTTATCCCTGCTAATAAGCGTCCCGTAAAAGAAATTGATTACGGTTTTGTGGGCGATGTAAAGTCAGACAAGATCAATGCACAGAACTGGAGCAGTTTATTAGAACATGGTTTTACTCCGGTTGTCGCACCCATCACACATGATGGAAATGGTCAGCTGCTTAACACCAATGCCGATACCATTGCACAGGAAGTAGCCAAAGCAATGAGTGGTTTGTACGAAGTAAGCCTCATCTATTCATTTGAAAAAGCAGGTGTGTTACTCGATGCAAATGATGATGCAACGGTCATCAGTAAGATCGATCCATCATCCTATCAAGAATTAAAAGCAGAAGGAAAAATATTTGCGGGTATGATACCCAAACTGGATAATGCATTTGCTGCATTAAACAGCGGCGTAAAAAAAGTAGTAATTGGTAAAGCAGAGCAATTGAAAGATCTGATCAATGGAGAAAGCGGAACATCCATTACAAACAGTTAAACAAAAAATTATGGCAAACCAGGACATCAGCCAGCTACACACAGAGGCAGTTGAATTGTTAAAACAGCTGATCGCCACTCCGTCTTTTTCAAAAGAAGAAAACGAAACTGCAGAAATTCTCATTCATTTTTTTGCACAGAAGGGAATTGAACATTTTCGTGTTGGTAACAATGTTTATGCAAAGAACAAGTTTTACGATGCAGCAAAACCATCGGTGTTGCTCAACTCACATCACGACACGGTAAAACCAAATGCGAAATACACAAGAGATCCGTTTGAACCCGTTGTTGAAGATGGAAAATTGTTTGGTCTTGGCAGTAATGATGCAGGTGGATGTTTGGTAAGTCTCATCGCAACCTTTCTTTACTACTACGAAAAAGAAAATCTTTCGCACAACGTAGTGTTTGCTGCAAGTGCAGAAGAAGAGATCAGCGGTGTAAATGGTATCGAACTCGTGTTGCCTTATCTCGGTAATATCAACTTTGGTATTGTAGGTGAACCTACCAAAATGGATATGGCCGTTGCTGAGCGTGGGCTGATGGTGATCGATTGTATTGCACAAGGCAAAGCCGGTCATGCTGCACGCAAAGAAGGCATCAACGCATTGTACATTGCAATGGACGATATTAACTGGATCCGTAATTATAAGTTTGATAAAGTAAGTCCGCTCTTGGGTGAATCGATGTTAACGGTTACGGTGATCGGTACAGAAAATCAACAGCACAATGTTGTACCGCCGCAATGCAAATTTGTAATTGATGTGCGTGTGAACGAACTCTATACGTTCGATGAAATTTTGGGTGAGTTGAAAGAAAACCTCAAAAGTCAGTTCAAACCACGCACAACAAGAATGAAATCTACATCTATCCCAATGGATCATCCGTTGGTGAAAGCTGGTATTGAGTTAGGTCGTGGTTATTATGGTTCACCTACCACAAGCGATAAGGCATTAATGCCGTTCCCTGCATTGAAGATGGGTCCCGGTGATAGTGCAAGAAGTCATACTGCCGATGAATATGTATATGTAGATGAGATCAAAGGCGGGATTGAACTTTACATTCAGTTGTTAAATAAAATTTTGTAATCAACTCTGTGGCCTCTGTGCCCTCTGTGTGAAAAAATAACAGTCATGAAACTCTGGAGCAAAGAAAACAGCAGCACATCTGCATTGGTTGAACAGTTTACCGTTGGTCGTGACAAAGAATTTGACTTGCTCTTAGCCAAGTACGATGTACAAGGTTCCATTGCACATGTAACCATGTTAGGCGAAGTGGGCTTGATGACAAAGGAAGAAGCAGACAAAGCAGTAGCAGGATTAAAAGAAATTGCAGCAACCATTGACCATTCACAATTCACCATTGACGAAGGAATAGAAGATGTGCATTCACAAGTTGAGTTTCTGCTTACACAAAAAGTAGGTGATATTGGTAAAAAAATTCACAGTGGCCGCAGCCGTAACGATCAGGTGGCTGTTGATATTAAATTATACCTGCGTGCAGAGATCAGCAATATCAAAGACGAAGTAAAAAACCTGTTTGATCTGTTGATTAAAACAGGAAACGAACATAAGAACACATTACTTCCCGGTTATACGCATCTGCAAATTGCCATGCCATCATCTGTTGGTTTATGGTTGGGTGCCTACGCTGAAAGTTTGGTGGATGATCTTGAATTATTAGCAGCTGCCTATCAAGTTGCGAATAAAAATCCATTGGGTAGTGGTGCAGGTTATGGTTCATCTTTTCCGCTTAATAGAAAACGAACAACTGAATTATTACAGTTCGGCACACTTAACTGGAACAGTGTGTATGCACAAATGAGTCGTGGTAAAACGGAGAAAGTAACAGGCATTGGTATGAGTTCTGTTGCAGCTACACTCAGCAAGCTGGCAATGGATTGTTGCCTGTACATGAACCAGAATTTTGGTTTCATTTCTTTCCCTGATGAATTGACAACCGGCAGCAGCATTATGCCGCACAAGAAAAACCCCGATGTGTTTGAACTCATCCGTGCTAAATGCAACCGTATTCAATCCATCCCGAACGAATTAACATTGCTCATCAACAACCTGCCTTCCGGTTATCACCGTGATATGCAGTTGACCAAAGAAATTCTCTTCCCTTCCATTGAAGAACTGAAAGCCTGTCTGCAGTTAATGCAGCTCATGCTGAGCAATATGAAGGTGAAAGAAAATATTCTGACCGATGAGAAATACAAATACCTCTTTAGTGTGGAAGCAGTGAACGACCTGGTTAACAAAGGCGTTCCGTTCCGTGAAGCCTACCAGCAGGTCGGTAACAGCATCAACAAAGGAGAGTTTGAATACGATCTGCAACAACTGCATCACACACACGAAGGAAGTATTGGCAATCTCTGTAGCGAAGAAATTACAGCAGAGATGAACAAAGTACTGGCAAAATTCTAAATCAATTATATTACAACCGCAACAATAACCGTTGCGGTTTTTTTTATTGAACCGTTTATGAAAAAGCTTATCATCTTCATTCTTCTTTGTGTTACAGGAAATAGTTATGCACAGGAAAAAAGCGCTGCATCTGTATACGTTGAACGTATCCCTGATACCGACAGCATCTGGATCACCCTCCAACAATCAGCATTTGTAAAGGCAGGAACGCTGATGGTTGTAGTAAAAGCAACGGAAGCAGCTGTAACAGACACACTTTATTATCCTGCTATTGATACACTCAATAGTTTTCTCTTAACGGTACCGGAAAATTTTCAGAACAACAAAATATCCATCACCACTTTTTACTACCCGGGTTTGCGAAGTGTTACAGGGATACTCAATAACAATAAGATCTCATCATCACTCTTAATGTTTGTATTTGGAAAGGACATTACCAATTACAACAAAGTAATTGAAGTGAAAGAAGATAAAAGCTTTGCTTTACCTAAAATGATCTTTGAAAACAAAGCATCGGTGTTTTTCAATTTTGTTGGCACAAAGCGCAAACAGAAACCGGATATTGTTATTAAGCAGCTTCCTGTTCCTTCGGCTTACGATTCTGTTTCAACCACTGTTTTTGATTTTGGCGCCAACCTGTTTACTTCTGCAGAATATGATTCGTTGCAACGCATCAATAAACTTCCGCCCAATGCTGTGCGTGTTGAAGGGAAAGGAAAAGAGTTACAGCAGATTGTTATTACAGGAACACGTAAAACAAAACTGGAGAAGTACAAAGAGCAATACAGTTCAGGTATCTTCAACAGTATCATGGATAGAGAATACGATTTCCTCGATAATGATGAACTGCTTACCTACACCGACTGCATTACTTTTTTGCTTACAAGAATGCCCGGGCTTACATTAAGTAACGATCGCTCAAGTGGCGAACAGGCATTGTTCTGGCGCAAGGAAAAAGTGAAAGCCTATTTTATTGATGAAATGGAAGTGGACTTTAACCAGGTGCAGATGGTAGATGTATCAACCATTGCTTACTTGAAGTTTTTGCCAACGGTATTGGCCGGCAGTATGAACCCCGGTAATGGCGGCGGCGTGGCTGTGTACACAAGAAAGGGAGAGTTTATGCGTCCCGGTGTTGCCCAAAACAGTTACATCTTCTCACTCAAGGGGTATACACCTTCTGATTATATTCTTTTTTCAGGAAAATAACAGGCATAAAAAAAGCCATACACTCGCAGCAGTAATGGCTTTTCAGGAGTAAAGTTTCTTCATAAGCTTATTCGGCAAAGTAATTTTTCCAACGACGGAATTGTTTTGTTTGGGGTGATTCGAACGATTCTACCAGCAAATGAACAATCTGCTTAATGGAAAGGATAACCGAAGAACTTTTTTTAACAGAGGTTGATTTTTTCATACCAATTGGATTTAAGACTATAAAAATAATTCCCAAAAAAATTTATTGCAAGCGTAGAACTGATGTTTTTTCACTTGCGAATTTTACGGGTTTACATGTAAATTGTACGATTGCGTCTGTTCGTTTACTTCGTTGAAACAAAGTTTATCCTGCTAACACATTGGTTTAAAACAGATTTTGTTCTATTTGTTCGGCAGCAGCTGTTCGTTTTTTTAACTGAAAATCCGTTTATGTAAACGCCTGCAGCAGCAGGCGTTTTATCTTTTTTTCCAAACTAATTGTTTTTACTAAGTATCAATAAACACGTTTGTTTATACTTGTTTATTCTGCTGCAGGCGTTAGGTTATGTTTTCAATACAATTGTTACTCTTGCAAAAGCGCTATAAAACACCGGATTGTTTTTCTATATTGCATCAAATCTCTATCCATGAATAAAAATCGAATGTTGTTTATCTGCATCATTTGTTGCTTATCTCTTACTGCTTTTTCGCAGAAATCTTCTTTTACTACTATCAGACCCGATCTTGAAAAAGTCATCAACGACTATCCTAATCAGTTTGCTTTAATCAAAGGAGAACAAAACCAGGCTGAACCAAATATTATTGAGTACAGTTCGAAAGTGGAAATGAAAGGGGCTGTTGAAACAAAGATCATCGGCTTTCCGGCCAATAAAAAGATCAACTGGTTATGGGAAGCAAAGCTGTTTGTTACAGAAGATATTAACGAACTTAAAAAACAATACAAAGCTTATTACAACGATATTCTCGGCAAATCTCTTTTCAGCAAAGGTGCTAACAACAGCATACGCCCATCAAATACTTACAGCGCACCTTCGGAAGAGTTGCGCTTGTGGAGCAATCAATTTCATATTAACGATGCAACAGGCGAATTCAGCAAACTCGTAATTGACCTTATTGCCGAATATCAGAATTTTGAATGGGTGGTTTACCTGCGAGTGTACGATAAAGAGAAAGATGAAGAAATGCGACCATCAAAAGATACCAACGATCCGTGGCGATACGGAACAAACAAAAATCAATAAAACAAAAAAGAAGCGCTGAATTAAACAGCGCTTCTTTTTTTATTGTGTTTTTACAATTGCAGCACCTGTTCGTTTCCTGCTTACATAATTCCAGATCCACATCAGTGTAAACGACGGAACAAAATCTGTTCCGGGCAATAATTCTTCAGCAAAGTTAAACAACGAACCAACCGACCCTTTCCAGCCACCGAAAGTGCGGTAAAAAATGATGGCCGATACCGGTGCCCAAAGCACATCACCCAACTCACCCAATACCGGAAAAGCATACGTTGCATAACCAATGCCATCCATCAACAGGCAAAACAAAAGCGATGTTTGTTGTTTGTTCATGTTTGTATTTTTTCTGTTTAGCAAGATTTAAAAAGAAGTGCCTGCGTTGCATTACCAGGTTTTTTTTCAAGGCAAACCTATAAAGATAAGAAGGTTTTCCAGTACAACAATCGGTTTGAAAACGTTGATAATTCTTTCTGTTTTTAACAGGAAATGTGCGCCGAATGCTTTTACATTTGCAGATTAGCCTTTTCTGAACCGGACCTTGTTTGGCAGGGCTGATACTAATCGATTTCAGAAAACAAAAACTGTTTACGCTTGGCTTTACCTCATTTGCTGAAGTTTGCTTACAATCACGGTACCGAAGAAGTGATCCGTCGTGGTAAAAAGATTCACGCCATCGGATTTGCTGAACTTGTAGAACACGATGAACTGATGGGCACTGTTGTGTTTCGTGTGCGTGACGATTCGTACTCCACTTTTTACAAAGTGTATATTCAGAAGTACAAAGATGCCAACGCTATGAATGTGCGTTGCAGCTGTCCGTACAACCTTGGCGATATCTGCCGTCACGAAGTGGCGTCGCTTTTTCAGCTGCAGGATCTGATCGATAAAAATATACTCGGCTTAAAAGATCTGCAGTACGATCAGCGCCACACCGTGGTAAAAATGAAAAGCATTGAGCTTAAAACCATCCGCACACTTACTGCAGCAGCAGCATTAAACGATGCCGAAGTTTTTCTGCGCAGCAAAAAAGCAAGTATTCTTTCTGCCAAAGACGAATGTGTAAAAGCAGAACTGCAGATGAACGGCGAAGTGTGGCCCGTAACCATTCAGAAAAACGACGAACGTAATTTCGATACCTCCTGCACCTGTGCAGAAAATGCACATGCCATTTGCGAACACAAAGCTGTTGTGTTTATTCAGTTACTGAATGCACACGGACCATTGTACTTCGACAGTATCCGCAACATGGATAAGGAAAAAGGAAAGCTGCTGGGCATTTACGGCTATTCGCTTACCGATAACTGGCAGGATAAATTTGAATTCATTTATAAAGATGGCAAACCCTTTCTGCGTGTTCTCGATCCCGGTGTAAAACGGGTAGAACCTTCTGCCGCCAAAAAACCAGAGCCTGTTGCCAATACCGTTGCTGTGCAGGACGAAGAAAGCGCAGCTGTTGAAACGGAAGAAGAAGCAAAATCACTTACACGTTTGGGTGTGGTGTTGAATAATAACAGCAAGCAGTTTCCTTACTTCAGTATTGACGTGGTGAAGGGAGAAGTGGAGTACGACGGAAATGAGTTTTTTGGCAACATTGAAAAACTCGATGTAAGCAAGTTTATTGAAACAGACGATCTTGGTGAAAATGATAAACAGCTGTTACAGTTGTTGCGTCGTTTACAGGCTTCTGAAATAAGCAAGTTTGTAAACCGCAACTCTCCTTTCTCCGGTATCTGGGAAAACATCATCCATCACGAAGAAGATGATTTGCCGGAAGACACGAAAACGTTGATGTTGGAATATCTCCTTCCCCGCATACAGAAACTATTTGCCGAAACAAGTTCGCCGGTATTGCTCTTACCAAAAGGAAAAGAGTTTAAAACAAAGAACCTCGTACCAATTACAACAACAGGCACCTTTTTAAAACCCTTCTTTGAATTAAAGCAGGAAAAAAATAAATGGGAGTGGAGTTGTAAAGTAAAGATCAACAGCGTTCCGCTTGATGTACATGAGAACGACTGGAACAGTCCGCTCATTTTTTTACTCAATAACGAGGCTCGCACCTGGGAAAAACAGGAAGATGCACAACTGGTGATCGATTTTGCAAGCAACAAAAACAGGCTCATCAGCAATGGCGATCTGTCGGAGTTTCTTTCGAAAGAAGCATTGAAGATTGCACGTGATTATCATGTGGAGTTTGATGAAGCCTTGATCAAAGAAGTAAAATCGGGTGAACCTGATATTACGCTGCAGCTGCAGGAAAAAGGCGATTACCTGGTGATGATTCCCACCTTCAGTTACAAAGGTTACAAAGTACGCAGCAGCGATAAAGATGAAATTATTTTACCCGGCGAAGACGGGTTGATCATCGTTAACCGCAACCGTGAAAAAGAAAACGAGTTTATAGAAAAGGTTGAGAAGCTGCATTCACAATTCATCAAACCCGAAGGCGGTACACAGTTGGCATTGAAAGGAGCAGAGGTTTTAAAGAACAACTGGTTCTTTTTGTTTGTGGATGCCATGAAGGAAATGAAAGTGCCGGTAGAAGGTTGGGAAGTGCTGAAGAATTTCCGTTTCAATACAGCCAAACCAAAAACAGAAATCTACATCAGCAATGGTGTTGATTGGTTCGATGCAAAAGTAAAAGTAGTGTTTGGCGATCAGAGCGTGAGTATTGCCGAAGTAAAGAAAGCGTTGGCCAATAAACAATCGCTGGTGCAACTGGCCGATGGTACATTGGGTGTGCTGCCCGAAGAATGGATCAAGCGTTACTCCATGCTCTTTCGTGTGGGCGAAAACAAGCAGGATAAACTTCGCTTATCAAAATACCACATCAGTGTTATCGATGAACTTTACGAAAGCCGTGATGAAACAGAGCTCATGATTGAGCTGGAAGAAAAATACGAGCGCCTGCGTGAGTTCAAGCATATTCAAAAAGTTGATCCACCTGCACATCTGCAGCCAATTCTTCGTCCTTACCAGGAAAGTGGTTTTCATTGGTTGAATTTTTTAAGCGAGGTAGGCTGGGGTGGTATTCTTGCAGATGATATGGGTTTGGGTAAAACCATTCAGGCATTATCGTTCCTGCAACATGTACATACAAAAAACAAAGGATTAAAAGCCCTGGTTGCCTGCCCTACAACCTTGATGTATAACTGGGAAAACGAGATCAAAAAATTTACACCAACTCTTACGTATCATATTCATCATGGTGCACAACGCCAGCGAGATAAAGATTTCTTTGCCGGCTTCAATGTCATTATTACAACTTATGGTACGTTGCGCAGCGATATTAAATTGTTGAGCGAACAGAATTTTGATTGTGTGGTGCTCGATGAAAGCCAGGCTATCAAAAATCCCAACAGTAAAGTGGCAAAAGCAGCCTGTCTGCTCAAAAGCAAACACCGTTTGTGTATGAGTGGTACACCTTTGCAGAACAATACGTTTGACATTTATGCGCAAATGAACTTTCTCAACCCGGGTATGTTGGGTACGGTAGAACATTTCCGTAACGATTTTGCAACACCTATTGATAAGTTTGGTGAAAAAGAACAGAAAGAACATTTGCGCAAGTTGTTGTTCCCGTTCATTCTCCGTCGTACAAAAGAGCAGGTAGCAAAAGACCTTCCTGAAAAAACAGAAAGTATTTTGTATTGCGAAATGGAAAACGATCAACGTCGCATTTACGATGCATACCGCAACGAATACCGCTCAAAAATTCTGGGCACCATCGAAGAAGTGGGTATCGGTCAATCGCAATTAACCATCTTACAGGGCTTAATGAAATTGCGCCAGATCTGCGATTCGCCATCTATCTTAAACGAACCGGAAAAACTGCCGAACCATTCCATTAAACTCGACGAACTGGTGCGTGAGCTGGAAGAAAACATGGGCAACCACAAAGCACTGGTGTTCTCTCAGTTCCTTGGTATGTTGGGATTGATCCGTGAAAAACTGGAAGAGCTCAATATCCCGTTTGTGTATTTTGATGGTAGTACATCTGCTGCCGATCGTGAAAAAGCAGTGCAGGATTTTCAGAACAACGAAGAAACAAGAGTATTCCTTATTTCGCTGAAAGCCGGTGGTGTGGGTTTGAACTTAACCGCAGCAGACTATGTGTACATTGTTGATCCCTGGTGGAACCCTGCTGTAGAACAACAGGCCATCGACCGTACACACCGTATTGGCCAAACCAATAACATCTTTGCTTATCGTATGATCTGTAAAGACACGATCGAAGATAAAATTCTGCAGCTGCAGGAACGTAAGCGTTCACTTGCACGTGATCTGATTGCAGACGATAACGGCTTTGTAAAAAGTCTCAGCAGAGAAGATGTGGAATATTTGTTTAGTTAGTTTTTTGCCATTGAGGCATAAATACGTAAAGAAAAAAGGAAGCACGTTGTGCTTCCTTTTTTTATTGAAGAAATGAGAGTTCTTCTGCTTACTAATTTTCTACAACTGTATTGAACGTACTATCTGTGAAAAGACTAATCGGTAGATTTTGTTTTGCTATTATTTGAATCACTGTAATTACTTCTTTTGGCGCTTCCGGACTCTGCGAATTGTACCTTGAGTAGTAAATTTTGCTGACTTTATTTTTTCGTGAAGAAAGATAATAGTCTAGGTTTTCTAATAAAACTTTTTCTCCGTTAACGGTCACATTATTTTCTTCATTCAAATACACTTTTAAAACAGATGAATCATTCTTAAGTATTGTATCAGCTTCGTTATTATTTGTACAGTTAATAAAAGCAAGACATAAAGCAAATACAAGAATGCTGTAGATGTTTTTCTTTTCCATATTTCTGTTATTGTAATAGATTGGTATAAAACTATTATTTTTTTCAAAAAAACATGAATAAGATATAGTAAAAGCAACTATTTACGTTCATTTACAAAAGGGACAAACGCCGACTATAAAATCTTATGCAGAATAACTTTGATCGTTAATGCAGAATCGGGCGATACATTTTGCGGATACGTTTTTCGTTTAACCAGATAATGTGGAGCAATCAACCGGCGTATTTCTCCCACACGCATCCCTGTTATACCTTCGTCAACAGCAGTGGTTGCCTGGTTGCCGCCAAGTAATACTTTTACAGGTGTTGTTGTATGTTCGTTTGAATACAACACGGTTCCGTTTAAATAGCTTGTTGTTTCAAAGATCAAAACTTCCTGCCCCTGTTTTGCCGTATCGCCTTCTCCCTGCTTTAGTATTTTATATTGAAGTCCGGATGCGTGGTTATATAGTGATCTTCAAGCGTTACCTTTCCCGAACGGCTTTGCGTAACACAGGCAGTCACTAAATTTACAAAAGCAAGAAACAACAAGCTGTAGCTGTTTTTCATATACTGTACTGTTTTATGATTGGCAAAAAAAGAACAGCCATTAATAAATTAACGGCTGCTTCGCTTGTATAGTGAAACATTAATCGTCAGCAACCGCCTTTAATAAAATTGATCAGTTGCGAATGCCGCAAACGGAACACACCTCCCGAAAAGCCAAACCACATTTCGCCGTCTTTTGTTTGCATAATGCTTTGTACATGATTCCTGGTAAATCCATCCTTTTCGGTATAAGTAGTAAAGGCAGATCCGTTAAACCGGGTGATGCCTTTGCCCAACGTTCCCATCCACAAATAACCTTGTTTATCTACCAGCATGCTCCACACATCGTTACCGGCTAAACCGTTTGTGTTGTTGTAGTTTGTAAACACATTTTCAGCATAACAACTAACGCCTTTACCCCAGGTACCAAACCAAAGCCGACCTGTTTTATCTTCTGTGATCGACAGTACATTGTTGCCCGCCAAACCATCGGCTTCTGTATAGCGGGTGATGGTTTTACCATCAAACTTTTTTACGCCATCGCCATCCGTTCCAAACCAGGTATTGCCTTGTTTATCTTCATACATCGTCCACACCAATTGAGGCGTAAAGCGTGTAAAACATTTTGAGTTGCCGTAAACAGGCAATTCAACAGCTGTAAATCGGTTGTCGTTTAATTTGCATACACCCTTCATGGTGCCAGCCCACATTTCTCCTTTGCTGTTGCATAACAAACTCCAGGTATCGTTCGATGGCAGTCCGTCCTTTTCGGTAAATACACGAAACGTTTTGCCGTTGTACATGGTAAGACCGTTGTTGGTTGCCATCCAGATATTGCCTTCTTTGTCTTCAGCCATTTTTCTCACTGCATTTCCGCTGATGCCTTCCTTTGTTGTAAAATAAACAAACTGTTTACCATCGTAACGGCACACACCCTCGTTGTTTGTTCCAAACCAGATATTGCCCTGCTTATCCTCCAGCATACAGCGTATATAATCGCTTACCTGCAGCGATGGATCGTAGGCCGGTTTGAACTTAACAGACATAAAGTTGAACACAGGTTTATACTGTGGCTTGGGTTGCCCGTTATTGATGGCCTGGATCATTTCATCGGGCAGTTGTTGCTGGCTGCTGTTTTGTCCCTTGCAGGCAACAAGCAGCAATACAAAAAGAGAAAGGGGGATATGTTTCATAAACGCTGTTTTTGTGTGTAACGAATTTACTCCTGCACAAAGCCTTTGCCGGTAAAACAGCTGTAAATACATTGTAAACACTTGTAAAACCTTTGTAAACAAAGGCAGTTACAGCATTGATTGCCTACTTTTGATTATGGATCGAAAGCTGGTATTGCTGATTATGGCGGGCGGCATGTTGCTGCTGCTGGTTGGTTTTGTGAGCAGACAAAACAGCAAGACCGATTTTGATGAAGCCCGTGAAATGATCGTTATGCGGCAGATTGCTCACAGCATTCTGCAACAAACGGGCGACAGCAGCTCACCCGTTTCGCCGGTGAAGCGCATTTCGGAAAACAAGTTTCAACTTACATTTCCGGTAAGCTTTTCCTTCAGTCCCGACTCGCTGGTAAAAAGTATCGATCGCATCATCAGCAAACACGATCTTCCATCCAATTATATTGTACAGGTAAGTGAAGCACAAAACAACAAAGTCGTTTTTGGTTATGCTATCCTCGGTACCGAACAGCAAAACATTGTTCCCTGCCGGGGGCGCCGTCAACCTGCATTGCCTTATACCATTTTCATCAGCTTTCGGGATAAACCCTTTTCGCCCGGAACCTGGTTAATTCTTGGCGGTGTTTGTTTATTGATCGCTGCTGCTGTTATTACCCTGCGCAGCAAACGCAACAGGCAAACAACAACAGAAACCGAAACAGCAAACAATGCAATTAACCCATCACTACAGATCGGTAATTATTTGTTTTACCCTTCGGTACAACGCTTGGTATTTGCAGGGGAAGAAATCATTCTTACAAGCAAAGAATCGAAGTTACTGAGCATTTTTGCTGCCGAACCAAATGAGATCATCGATCGTAACCGGCTGCAAAAAGAAGTGTGGGAAGATGAAGGTGTGATTGTTGGGCGCAGCCTTGATGTGTTTGTTTCAAAACTACGCAAACGTCTGGAGCAGGATTCTGCTGTTAAGATCAACAGCATACACGGCAAAGGTTACAAGCTGGAAATTGGCTAACGATTGGTTCTCTCTTATAGTTCAACGCCTTGGTTCATGTAGCCACGAATCAATTTCATTTTCTCTTATTCAAAAATTCAAAGCATTTCAATGGCGGGCTATAAATAAAAAATAAGTTAACGCCATTCTTCTTACAATTCTGCGGCAAGCTTATCAAGTAATTTGCGGCCCATGCTGATCATATTTGCATCGTATTGCTCAAGATAACGAGCCATTTTTTTCTTTACCGATTGATACATGCCCGCTTTCACCGGCTGAATCTGGATGGGCATACTCACCGTTCCTGTTTTTGCAACTGTTTTATCGGCGTTAATCACTTTGTACGAAACCTGCAGCTCACGCTCCTGCGGAAATAAGGTTACATTTTCCCAACCTGCACCATAAAGACCAAGAAAAATATAATGACCTGTATTATCTAAATCAAATGCCGACGGAATTTTTTCAACCGTCAATTCAATTGTTTGGTTGTTGAGTTTTGGTTTCAACACTCTTGCTGCATAGCTGTTTACTGTTGATGTAAAACCATTCAATGCCATTTGCGGATTAAGCTTGCAGGCATTTACATAATTCCATTTCCAATAAACGATCAGCGGTAATACACTTGACGATTTTCTGCGGCTCTCGGAAATAACTGTTCCCATAGCAGCAACATTCGATTGCACTGTTACGAGTTCTGTTTTCCGTTTGATGGGTTGAGGAACACTGCCATAATGATTGGCAACCCATTTATCTGTTTTGCGTGGACTTATGCAGGCGTTGAGTAACACGATGGCCGTAAGTACAAGAATAATTTGTGTTAGAAATACGTTCCGGTTTTTAGCTGTCATACAGTTAGTGGCTTTGCAATTTGTACGCAAAGATTCACAATTTTTAATGCCGGCGAAATTTGTTTACTGAACGTGTGTAAAACAGCAACAGCCGTGTATGTTGTTACACTCCGGTGTGAGGAGCTTGCAAAGGTTGTACGCCTGATTAGAAAGCGGTGTTTAATTTATTATCCGTTTTTGAACCGGTTTATTGGCCCACCAATAACCGAAACTGCAGTAAATCGCTATTGGCCTCATCCGTAAACCCTACCTGTTCAAAGCTTAGTTTCTGAAGAAGTTTTATAGAATCAAGATTGTCTTTATGTGTAATGGCATCAATTGTTTTTACAGCAAGAGTGTTTGCTGCAAATGCACTGATTTTTTTTGCGGCTTCATGCATAATGCCCCGGTGCCGGTAACCGGTTAAAAGCTCAAATCCCATTTCGCATCCCGTTCCATCTTTCGAAAAATCAAACAAACAAATAGTACCAATCAATTCTTCATGCTGTGTTTCTGTAATTGCCCAATATAGCAGTTCTTTATTTCGAATGTTACGAATAAAGTTTAAGGCATCTTCTGTGCTTGCAGCTGGTTTTCGGTCGAGATGTTTATTGATTGTTTCATCCGATCTCAGCAAAAACAATTCCGTTGCATCAGTTTCCAAAAGTTGCCGGAGTGTTAATCGTTCTGTGATGAGTACAGGAATTGTTGGCACTATTTTATTGAACATTTTTCTGTTGCTTTTTACCAGGTAGTGCTTCTGTTGTCAGTAATTTATTTGTCTTTCACAGCTTGTGAAAAACAAACATCAGAAACAAAACATAAACCTGTGCGTACTTCACAATTTATATACTCAGCAACCACCTTTAAAAGGAGGACGTTTATAAATTGTTTTACTGTTTTGTTCTACATAATCGCCCCGCACAATTGCATAGGCATACTTGGGAGCGTACGATACGGATCGGCTTTTTATTATTATTCTGTCATTAACTTTCAGATTGTGCAATTGCGCAAATTCATGCGCATTTTCCGGTCCGAAACTTAGTATATAATCATCGCCATTAATCTTCACCATTACCCCGAAACCCAATCTTGAGCCAGGCGGAAGAGAAAGAGAAGTTACAACAGCTTCCATATTGGTAAAAGCACCTGTATGCTTTCTTATTTTAGCAGCGCCGGCAAGCACTTTCTTACCTTGGGGAGACAGTTGCCAGTTTTTGAAGTTGATGCCGGCAGGTGCGGCCTCCCATTCTTTTTTTGCAGCTTGCATTTCTGCAGCAGTGAGCGGCTTTGAATTTGATTTTTTAGCCGTTTCTTTTTTGTTTGCACGATTAGCAAATACCAGTCCGCTGCTTACCACAACCAGAAGTAAGACGAGCGCAGAAATAACTTTTTTCATATTTTTTGCAGGTTTAGTGAATATAGATTTTTTCTCCCGTCAGATCAGGACCGTTAAAACATTTTTTCGTTTCTCGTATCCTTTTAAAATTGCTATACCAAAAATACTTTCATCGTAAGCACACGGAAGAATCCTGGTTGTAAATAATCGTGTAAACTTTGTAAATAATTTCTTCACAAGCAGTTTGTGAGCAGAAACAGCTTACCTGTTAACCGGTTTGTGCAGGTAAATGCAATGGAGAAAATTCCTTCTGTAAGCCGGATAGATGTTTTTACGTTTTGGTTGCAGGTACTCCTTAATAATCTGTTCTTTTAAACCCATAAAATCGTTGATTTGTAATCAACCTATTTCAGGACGAGACAATATTCGGAATACCCTTTTTAATAAGTTATATAATTTAAACAGTGATAAATTGCAATTTTGTAACCTTCTATATAGTTGTACGTTTTGTAATAAAACATTATGAAGATCTACCTCATTATATTGCTACTCGTTTGCACTTTGTCGTGTGGCGACGCCGGGGATGCGGCAAAATCTACCGACCAAGCAAACTTACAAGGAACTTGGTTGGCGCAATCGGAAAGCCAAAACGGCAAGAAATGGAATGTATCTTACCTATATGTCTTCAAAGGAGATAAACTTTTTTTCACAGACGAGACCGGGAAGGAGGTTACGTATTCTTTCAAGTTGGACACTACCGGCAACCTCAAGTTCATTACTATTCAGCCAGATGAAACGCTTAACATTTCGACGCCCGTCAGCATTGCTTATGAGTTGGACGGAGACTCGTTGAAGATTGTGGTAGCACCACCTGGTTTGCGCCCCACAGAAATATCAGACAAAAACGATCAGGAGTTGATTATCTGCAAGCGAAAGGGTTCATGAAACAGCCTAACCATAATGCTTGTAGAAAAGCCATAGCTATTTATATCTTAAATTATTGAACCGGTTTTGTGTCGTTTAACGTTGAGGGCTTTGCGCAGGCGGGGGATCAGAATTACCGTCGCCCCACTACGTCAGCCCGTTAAAATTACAAATGTTGATGATTAGTACGATGCTTCATATTAGGTCATCTGCCCAAGCCGATGCCGATTAGAATTACTGAAGCTGAGAGATTATTCGTCTGCCCCGTTTGCAGCAAAACCCATGTTAGCGGCAGTATTGCAGTCACGCTACTCCGTTGATAGAAAGTCCTTCAAGTTTTCCTGTTGTCAAATTCACATTGATGCTCCAATGTCGGCTACCGCCATCAAAGGTCACTGTAAAATCTGAGGTGTATTCATTTCGATCGTCCCAATTACCTATAATTCTGTCAAACAAAGTATATCTGTCCCAATCGAAATTTATATGAATTACTTTTTCTCCCTTGTGATTTGTAAACCCGATGTACTGTCTAAAATATTTGTTCAGATTTCTATGGATATACTCTTTTTTCTTAAGCTGATTGAGCCTGTCTTTATTCTCTTGTTCAATCTGTTTCTTCAGAATAGCTTCTGCTTGTTTTATTTCATTTTCTGTCGGAGTAAATCTATTAATACTGTCTATCGAGCTAATAAATAATTTGTCTTGCGGATATGATTTTTTAAAAACTGTCCCTCGAAACTTATTTGATTTTACTCCTAATTTATCCTGGTCAGTTGTAGGAAACACTTTTATTGTCGTGCTACAACTGTCTAGAATAAACCAAAGAAAAACTGTAACTAAAGGTCTCCACATATATTGCCGCTAACGTTGAAGCATTGGCGATGTGGCGGTATTCTGTGTTCCGTCTGCTCGGTGCCGCTGCTGATTAAAGATACAAAAGCTCTTTGTTTATTCTGTTGCTCGGCGTTATTCGTCTTCCGAAACTGAAGCTGAGTAGCGAACAAAAAGTCGAGAATATATTCGTCGCACCGCCATATTGCCAAACCGCCTGTTGTACGCAGAAAAATTAGTCGTCAATTTTTTCTCTGTCTGCTGTTTTTAGATATTGCTCAAGTTTTGGAATGTCTTTAAATATTTTACTCACTATGTCGGCAAATTGTCTTTGTGTTTTTTCACTGTCAGCGAAAACATAAAAACCACCAGCCTCTGGGTCAAATTGTAAGTGTTTTAGTAATGCTGGATTTTCTTTCTCTAACATTTGTTTAATGTGTCCTTCCCAACTATATCCGTTTCCAGAATATTGATACTTCTCAAAAATTGGATTGTACTTGTCAAACAATTCTTTACTTTCCATTTCCGCAGCAATCATATATGAGCCGTCTTTGTAAATTATAAACGGGTCATAGCTCTCAATTTTTGTCGAGTCGTACTCCTTGCTAATTCTTGGACTACCTGTTGGAAGTTGCTTTGAATAAAATGGGGCTTGCTTATTTACTTGTTCACTGTCACCTTTTGATTTGTCACCAGTTTGTGAATTGCAGGACTGTGTCAAACAACAAATAATTAAAGTCAGTCCGATTAAAGTTTTTTGCATAGTAGGGTGTCTGTATTTTTTGCGTACAACGTTGAAGCATTGCTGACGGCGGCACAGAATGAAAGTTCAACTGGCGTAAAGTGTCCGCCGCTGGCAGCAATGTAATGTTACCTGCCGTTTTATTTTGTCCAAGTCGGATAGTCAATTAAGTGAACCAATTCTTCTATAACAATTCGTACTTCTCCCTGAATCTTTTCCAAGTCGTGTCTTTTAGCATTGAAACGTCTGTTATGGGCACTTAAATCACCTAACTTTTTAATGCTTGGCAAACTTGAAATTGTATTCCTGCTTGTAGTCCAAGCTGTTTCTTGTGTGAATAAATCTATCAAGTCACTTAGAAAAAAATAATGTCCTTGCTGATTTTTTATTTTTCCTTCAATTCGGTGTCTCTCAAAACACTCAATAATAAGTGTTTCAATTAATTTTCTTAGCATGACAAGGCAAGCATCATTAAGACCGTGATTGAAACAAAAATTGCATTGATTACCCGTTGTAATCAAATAGCCTCTTGTGTTGTCTAAAAGTTGTATTGGGAAGTATTCTTCTACTTTTTTGGTTTGTTGAACTTCTTGTTCAATAGTTTCTTTTTCTCCTTGAACAGTGTTGTACTGCTCAATTAAATTATCATGGTCTTTCAATAATTGATTGTATTGAGGCACAAACTCGTTCCATTCCCCAAGAAGTTTTGAATACTTCTGTTTATATAATTCTTCACTTTCTTGTCTTTGTTGGGCTGCAATTGCGGTAGTCTGATTTATATATTCTATGTAGGATTGCAACAACTTTATTGCAGTTGCTTTTCCTTCAGCCATTTTCTTCTGTTTCTCACTGACAATGTAAGTGTCAAAATACAGTTGTCCCACTTGCAACCATTGTTCACAATAGCGTCCGAATATTTGTTGTACATCAAGCTGCGTTCTATTTTTCCACACCTGCGGGTCAAAATTGTAGGCGTTCACTTCTCTTATTCTGTCTTGCAGTATTGATATGGCTTGTTCTTTATTCATTAATAGTTTCATGGTCTACAAAAAATGGCAGGTAACGAGCAGGGCTTTATGCAGGTTGGGAAAGTTGTTGTGTCTGCCCGTACTGCTGATGATTATTTTGTTTCACTGAAGTTAACTACTAAAGTTCATTATTTAACGTCAAGCCGGAAGTGAAGCTTGGATTTGCAATTGGCTGATATTACAATGTCATGCTCAACTTGCATAAAACCCCATGTAAGCCGCCGTTATTCGTCCTTCACTTTAGGCAGAGTAAACTTTATCATGTCATCAATAGTAGGCGGAAATCTAGTTTTTGTCGAGTCCCATTTAATGTCATCGGAATAGTATTTCCAATTTAGCTGCTTAAATTTCAAAACGATACTTTCTTCTTGCGTTGCTTTTCTAAATGTCCAGTTTATTTTGTTGGTTGAGTCCTTAAATACTTTAAAGATTTTTGAAAGTCCAACTGAAGTAACTGTGTCTTTAATTGAGGCAATTGCAACACGTCTATCATTACTGTCAAGCGTTGCAATATTTAGCTTAATAAAGTCCTCAATACTTGCAATGGGAATATGAATCAAGTCCTTTGGTTTGAGGTCAATAAATTCAGGTGGCGTATCCCAGTCAATACCTGTCCCGCAAAACCAACCATATTGTTGCTGCTGATAAAAATAAACTTCTCCGGCTGTGTCAATTATGAAGTTTGATGGCAGATAATAAGTTTGAATTGGTGGTGGTGGTGGCGGCTCGTCAGATTGACTTTTAATTTCAGGCTTTGTTCGAACAGGAACAAGAAAAACATCATCTGAATTTGTTTGTCGCTGAGAACAAGAAATGAAAACTGTCAATAAGATTACTAATAAGTTCTTCAATGCTTTTTTATATAAGATGTCGATTTAGCGTGTTTCCATATAATGGCGGCTTACGTTCACAGCTTTGCGGTCGCCGGGGCAATTGTTTTACGTCGCCCCTGGCGACGAGTGATGAACGTTGATACTAAAGATAAAATTTTATTCAAAAGCTTAATCGATAAATGTCAGCAGATACAAAAGCTAAATAGGATTACAGGTGATGACCGACGCTTTTCGTCGCCCCCCGCTGCCGCAAAACTGCCTGTTGGCGTCTGTTATAAATTTTAAAATGGGTCAGAGTCCGAGTAAATAAACCACCCATTCCCTTGTCCAAAGGAATGCTTATGATTAGAGCCTTTCATCGTCCAATGGTAACCCTTTTCACTTCTTTCATCGCATCTATTGTACTGAATCTGCATAACAGAAAACCTGTCGCAGTCCCAAAGCGAATCAGGTACAAATCTTATATCTTTAGTTTCACAACTATCTTTATAAACATCAATTTGTTTAATGCCGATGTCTCTTAGCTTACCTATCAGCGTATCTGGCATTTTTAAGTACTTATCAAAAATCAAGAGTGAAGTATCTGAAACTGTAGAGGTATCTAAAATCTTTACAGCTAATGCAAACGTTGATTCATTATCTCTAAAAAACTTTTGCTGGTTTTCATATATTTTATCCCAATTTTTTGAAAATAAATTGCACGAAGTGTATAAACAGAATGCTGCTAAAATAATTCTAATATTAAACTTTTTCATCTCTCTTTAAATATTGTCATTTTATTTTTCATTGCTGTCTGCCAACCTGCCGGGAAAATTGCTTGATTGTTCTTTATCATGAGTTCCATTTTTTGTTTAGTGCTTGTCTGCAAAGATTGCGGCAAGTCATAAAACAGTTTGTCTACCATTGTTTCTCGTTCAAAATCAAGAACGCCATTTTGGTGTCTGATGGCAATTTTTTGTCCCCTGTAGTAAATGATGAATTTTATTCGTGCATCGTCATAACCATTGGCAGCAGAAGTGCCATAGATGATGAAAGGGTCAGCCAAACCATCGTTGTCATAATCTTTGAAGTCAATATACTTTGTCCAAAACCAAATGGAACTTTCATCATTGTTATTTTTAATGATGTTGTCATTGATTTCCCAAAGTTTGATGAATGAGCCATTGTCGGCTTTGACGTTTATTGCTTTAATGTTATGACTAAATGTGTCTTTGTCGACAGAAATTACATTCCTGCTTTCGCTTAAAATGCAATAATACTGTCCGGCCTTGTCTGAATACTTGTAAACTCTAAAGATTGGAAAATTTATATTGAGCGTCTTACGAACAGTGTCAGGGAATAATTCAGTTACCTGTTTGGATGTAAGAATTTCGGATGGAAGCGTTGCCTTTTGAGCAAAAGCATCTGTCCAGTAATTAAGAGCAATGATTAAAATGAAAAGGTGTCGCACTTGTTTTTTGAATTTTAGGGTGTCGAACCAATAGCCGCCAACGTTCACAGCTTTGCGGTCGGCGGGGCAATTCTTTTACGTCGCCCCTGGCGACGTGTGCTGAACTGTGTTACTAAAGATAAAATTTCATTCAAATGCTTAATAGATAAATGTCAGCTTATACAAATGCTAAATAGCATTACAGGTGATGACCGACGCTTTGCGTCGCCCCCGCTGCCGCAAAACTGCATGTTGCCTGCTGTTCTTTTCAGGTTGTAACAAGCGTTGAGTCATCTATTTGCTTTTCTTGTTTTGTTTTGTCCAACCATTCTTTCGCATGTTTACCGACGTATTCCGAAAAACCCCAACCACCAAAGTCAAACTTATATTTTTTTAGTTTTCTTCTTGTGATTTTAATTACGTTGTCAGCCCAACTTACAAAGTCTTCTGACTTATTAACCCATTGCATGTCTTTAACGAATGAAGGTTGGAAATAAAGTCTTCCACGAATTATTTTGTCATTATCAAAACCACAACGGTCATAATGCAAAACAGGTAAATGATTGTCTGCAATAAGCCAATAACCAAACTTCTCAATATGGTTAAGCTCCATTTGCTTTAAATCTTGTTGTCTAACTAAATAAATTCTTGTGCCTTCTTTTCTAAAGTCAAAAGGAATGGTTGTGTCAACTGTACGTACTTTACCGTCATAGTGATAGTAAGGCAAAAAAATAATGTCAACTGTGGCTTTTAGCAAGTCCTCAAATTCTTGGTAGTCGTCTGGATGTAAATAGAAATTTATTTGTCGTCCCATAAGTTATTGTAAGTGTCCAACGGAATAGCAGGCAACGTTTCAGGCATTTGTGCTGTTGGGGGCTTCATCTATTCGTCGCCCCCGGCGACGGCTGCCGAACATTGTTACTAAAGATAAAAATTTATTATGTTGTTCAATAGCAAATGTCAAGCTGGGACAAAAAGCCGAATAGCCTTATTGCTGTTGAATGACGCTTTGCGTCGCACCCCAATAGCACAAATGCGGCTGTTAGCAGCCGTTTTATAAACTGCAATCTTGTTTTGTGTCTTTCGTCAAATATTGAAATTGATATTTCTTAGGAACGGTCGAATTGATGATTTGAATAATGTCGTCCAATTGTCTTAAATAATAATGATGTAAGCTTATGCTTTTCTTTGTCGAGCCGTTTGCGAAGTCTAAAAAATATTCGTCCCCACTTGTTATCATTATACAGTTATTAAAGTAATAATCTTTAAGTGTATCGAGACTAATATTATAAAGTGCAGAAATGAGTGTTGGCGTTTTTGAAATTGACTTCGAGTAAACTGTCTTGCTTTTAGTGGCGCCAAAATAAGTCTTTGTTACCCTTATTGTAGATTCTGTCAAGATATATGTAGTAGTCCCATTGAATATTCTCTCCGCATGATTAAAAGTCGAAAATGAAATACTGAATTTGTCTATAGAATCCTTATTAACAAGAATGTTCTTGTACAATTGGTTGTGTCCAAATGCAACCGAATAAAAGGAAAGAAATATTAGAACTGCTAAAATTTTCATGATGTCAAATTAATGGCTGCTAACGGCCAGAGCTTGCTGCTGTGCTGGTATTTTATAATGTCCAGCCCGGAGCCGCTGCTGATTGAAAAACTAAAGTTGAAGATAACAACAAAAGCTGATAGAATTCCCGTCGGCCGGATAAGGGTTGATAGCGATATGAAGCTAAGAATATGTTCGTCTGCCAGCATAGCAGCAAACTCCCTGTTGTATGTTCGCCCTTCGTCTTGGTGATTTGAATTGAAAGTATGTGTCCACCTGAAGTAGGGTGTGTCCCGGAAGCGTTGGAATAAGGCAGGCTCTTTTGCAAGGTTGGCTTTTGTGTGTCGGCAATTGTGTGCCTTGCAAATGTGCCTGACTTGGTGCGTTGGATATGATGGGGATTAAAAAATATCTGAAAATGAGTGAAGATAAATCTTGTACATTATTTCTTTGCTAACAATTTTCCATTCAGAATTTCCTCAACTGATTTATCTAATTCCGAAATGGTGTCTTTATACAATCTGATTTTTGAAAGTAGAGTATGAAACTCTTTTATTTCATCTTCTTCCAACTGCTTTCTGTAATAAGGATAAGAATGAAGTTTCAACCATTCTCTGACTACGGAGTAACCCGAAACTTCAAACTGCAAAATATCTTCGTCAAGGTCAATATACTGTTTAATCAAATTCCCTTTCTCGTCCATGAAACGAATACTGTCGGTTTCAATTTTGTATTTGTGATATTCAAGTCCGGTCAAATCGTCTTTTGGAGTTTTTGCTTTGAAATCACCTGCTTCAATATTTGCAAGTTGTTCTCCAAACTTTGTAACTAATAGAAATAAATCTTTGTCGGCTGTAATCGGAATGCTTGCCCACTCACCTGCAACATTGTAAAGTTTTCCTTTGAACTGGTCAAGATAAAATTCAGAACTTAAAACAGCATAGCAATAAAAAGTCAAAAGGTTAATCAGTTTTTCTTCTTTAATGCTGAACTGTTTTGACAAAGTTGAAAGCAGAGTAGGGTTGATGTTCGTCTTGACTTTTGAATCCCAATCTTTTTTCTTTTTGTATTCGGGAAAGAAATTGCAAAATATGTGAGCATTACCTCTTGTTGAAAGGTCGTTGTCGGGAACATTCCAACAGAAAGAAGAAAACTTGTGAAGGGTTTGTCCTAAATCTTCAGGTGCAGGAGCAACAGCAAATCCGAAAACATTTTTGTTGCTGTAAGCCGCTCTGATTTCAGGTCTGTCTCTCATTCCACCGCCTTTAGTCTTTCCCAATTCATCAAAAAGATTTTCGTCAAGCAATACATACGATTCCAAAAACGGACGATAAGAATATTTGAAAATGTTCTTTGCGTTAACCGCTTTCTCTAATTTGTTCTTTACTGCATCGTTAATCTTCGTACCAGGTGGTGGCTTTTGTTGCCCGGAATACCATTTTTCTTTTATCGTTGCGTAATTGTTTTCCGCTTTAGCAATAAACTTTGACCTTCTCTTTAATTGCCCTTCCGATGAATGAACAAGTAAATGTGTCGGAGCAAGTTTCAAACTGGAACAGTGTCGTAAAAATATTCCTTCGTCATTCTCTGCGGTCAAAGCCCAAAATTGACTATACATTTCCGCATCGTAATCGCTTGCAGGTTTGAAAGAATAGTTTTCATCCAGCTGATTTATTGCAGTCCAATCTGCAAGCGAAACTTCCGAATTAAAAAATTCATGCTTTTGCTGTCGGTTCAGATTACAAATGCTTTGGTAATTGATGTTGACTTTTTTATTGGCTTCACTTCTCAGAACTCCAACTAAAGCAAGTCGTCCTTGTAAAGTTTTGAAAACATTTGATGCTTCCGCTCCAGTTCTGTTGTCGGTGTCAAATTCAAGAATCCACAAGTCAGAAACTTTCTCACTCAAATATTTTCTTGCGAACTTGTAAGTATTGTATTTCGCAAAACCTGATGGGAGTATAAGAGCAAAAACGGATGGAACACTTTTTTCCGCTCTGTAAATTGTCCACCTTATGAATTTTACAAAATCATTTTGAAGTTGCTTCTGTGTATTCTGTCTTCCCTTTCTATCATCAGCATCCGGTCTAAAATCTTCCATCAGTTGTTTGATTATTTCGCCTTCGTTTTGCGGCTGAAATTTTTTATCCGTGGAAGGTGGGTTGCCAATTATGATTGTTAATGGTGGGTTCGCAAGCTGATATGCGGCTTGTTGTTCTTGAAGAAGCAAAACACTAATTTCGGATGCATCCTTTTTAATTTTCACTTCTTCAAAAAGATTATCGCTGAGTGTGTTTGTCAAAATGATTTTGATGTTGTCAGGATATTTCTCTCCCAACATTGTCATGCGGTAATGTGCAAGTGCGTAAGGCGCAGGAAGAATTTCAAAACCGATTATGCTTGAATTGGAAAGGAGATTAAATCTCTCCAACATTGCTTCAATGAAAGTTCCTGTTCCGCAACATGGGTCAATAACTTTATGTTTTGTCGTTTCAAGTTTCAGATTCGGTAATGTTTTTTTGATTACAGCTTTCACCAAATTCACTGTATAGAAAGCCAATGACCTTGGAGTGTAATATGCTCCGTAATCAAATCTTGTTTCAGGGTCGTAAACACTCAGGAATGTTTCATACAATTCGTGAAAATCGGGTTGTTCAATTTGTTCATCCTTCAATTGAATGTGAGCCAACATCCTTCTGAGGTCGTCATACCAAATTCCTAATCTGCTCAACTCGGAATCAAGTTCCGATTTCAATTCATGCACTAAGGTTCTGAACGGAATTAGTTTGTCGGTATATTCTTTTTCTAAAACTGAGAACCAGAAATCGTGAATCTTTTGATACTTGTCTTTCGGACTCTTTGCCGCTTTGTCAACCACACGATGAGCATACAACAAACCGAATGAAAGAATCTGTGCAATGAAACCAGCGAATGCTTTATCGTCAATTAAAGATTTGTCGTGGCTTTGTTCGGCTGTGCTTTTTAATTCTTTGAGAAGTTTGATTGTTGTTCGCTCTACTTTTGTTTCTCCTTCATCATCGTCAAGTTGCAAAAGTTCAAGTAGTTCTTCCGATAAACTTCTTGCCCGTTTTGCAACTTCATTTACCAACTGGTTTTCCGTTACTTTTCTGTATCCGGCTTTCTTGAAGAAGGTTTTGAATAAAACTTCAACTTCCAAATTCAATTCCGGCTTCTCCCAGTTTATCGGCTTGTTGCAAAGTGAAAAGAGTTTTTTCTTCCCATCATGAGTGAACAAAACGAAATCAATTCCATCAGTGAGTATTACCGGATTTTCCAAAACCAAATAGCGTTCAACTTGACTTTCATAATCACTCACTTTGATTTCTTTATTTTGGTCAAGCCCTTTCGCTTCAACATATCCGTAAACTCCCATTGAATCGGAATTGTGAAATCTCCAATCGGGTCTTCCAAGTTTGCCCTGATTTTTCGGTTCGTGAATTCTGTCAATCTTCTTATCAATCTTTTCAGCAACATTCTTGAAAAAATTATCCAAACTCATTCTGTAAGAAAGTTCACCGGTTGCTTCTCCTGTAGAAGTGCCGATTGAAAATTCTTTTTTCAAATCTTTGAAATATTGTTCCGCTATATGCTGAAAAGTCATGCGATGCTTTGAATTATTTTTTTGCCGATTGCATAAGCTAGTTTTGGTGGAACTGCATTTCCTATTTGTCTTGCAACATCAACTTTGTTTCCGCAAAAGCCAAAGTCCATTGGAAAAGTTTGAAGCAATGCACCTTCACGAAGTGAAATGCTTCTGTGTTGTTCCGGGTGTCCGAACAAACCTCTTGTGAAACTGTCAAACCTTGCTGTTATGGTTGGTGCAACTTCATCCCAACTCATTCTTCCGTAAACATTCCTGTGTCCTATAACACTTGAATCTATTTTATGGCAATCGGCTAATAATTTTTCGGGAAGAAATTCTCTGCCTTGTCCTTGCTTCAAATACTTTATTCGTTCAAGATTAATTTTTGAAAGTTTGTCGCTGCGGTGCAGTGAAATTTTCTCATGCTCTTTTCCGTCAACGGGTGGCTTGGGCAATTTGGAAATGATGTCTCTTACGGTAATTTTTTTTCCGCTTACTTTAGGAAATTGGAATTTCAATTTTCCATTCAGCATTCTTTCTCCGACAATAATCAATCTCTTTCTTCTTTGCGGAACTCCATAATCCTGTGCATCCAAAATTTGTCTGTGAATTGCATAACCGTTTTGCTCTGCAAAAGCAATTGCATCTTCCAAGATTTCCTTTCCTCTTTTTCCAGCGATGCCGGGAACATTTTCCATCAGAAAAAATTTAGGAAGAAAGTCAACGACTTTTTTCATAAATTCAAAAACCAAATTGTTTCTATCGTCCGAATCTTCTCCGATTCTCTGAATTGAAAATCCCTGGCATGGTGGTCCGCCTGCGAACAAAGTCAATTCTCCTCTCTTGATTCCAAGTTCCTTCATCAGTTGTTTGGAGTTGATTTGAGTTATGTCTGCACAAACTGCTTCGTGATTGAAATACTTTGTGTTTAGCTTTTGTGTTTTGATTGAAAGTTCGTCAATGTCAAAACTGAACAAGATTTCAAATCCTGCTTTGGATAATCCCAAACTCAAACCGCCTGCTCCTGAAAAACTGTCAATACAAGTATATCTCATGCAAGAACTGCTTTCTTTGTTTTTAGTGTTGTGTGTCCGTTTTGATGTAAGCCGTTTCCGTTTATTTTCTTAACAGCAATTCCATTTTTGTTTGAAGCAAAGTCAATAGCAATCTGTGTTGCTATTGCCAATGAAAGTAAAGGTGGAACGGCTTCACCGATTTGTTTGAAACACTCGTCAAGATTTCCTTCAAACTCAAAACCATCGGGGAAACTTTGAATCCTTGCCGCTTCCCTAATTGTTAGTCCTCTGTTCTGAATCGGATGAGTGAATCTTCCACTTGCCGGATTTCGTGAATACTGTGTGATTGTGATTGAAGGTTTTTCCCAACTCAATCTTCCGTAAACATCATAGAAACCTGTGACCTTATCCAAACATTTCGGTCCAACCCCTTTCGGTCTGCTTCCTCCGTTCTTCGGAACTTTTGAAATTGTCTCAATCGTGCTTTCCTTGTGTGATGCACTTCTGTGATAAGAATCGCCTTTGAAAATTTCTCCAGCATTTACTTTCGGCAAATCTCCGATTGCATCTTTCACGGTTGCATATTCATCAGGAGCAAGAAGTTCTAACGGAAGTGAGAAATTATTTTTTGAAGCTACAATTACGGCTCTGTATCGTGCTTGCGGAACTCCGAAACCTGCTGAGTTGAAAATAGCTTGTGAGATTTTGTAACCCTTGCTTTCAAAAATTTCTTTCGCTTCCTGATAATGTTGAGAATATTTCTCTCCTAAAATCTCAGGAACATTTTCCATTACGATGTAGTCGGGATTAAACGAAACAACTATTTCAGCAAACGCACCAATTAAAGTGTTTCGTTCATCGTGTTTCTGTCCGTATCTTTTTTGGTGAGCAGAAAAACCTTGACAAGGAGCACAACCGATTATCACAAGCGGCTTCTTTCTTTTCTCTTTTATGCCGAAGTAATCTTTGATTTGTTGTTCCTCCTCGTTTTCATAAATTTCTCTGATGTCTTTCCTAAGAGTTTTTGTTTTGTAGTTTTTCTCAAATGATTTCAAGGCGAACTCACTGAGGTCAATGCCTCCGACAATGTTGAACAAGTTTGTCTTTTGTGATATTGCAGCAAAGCCCAATGACATTCCACCACAACCCGAAAAAAAATCCAACACATCAATTTCTCCTTCTGTGTTTGCCTTTTTTGGTTTCCAGCTTTTTAGAAGTTTTACGCCTTCGTAAAACATTTCTTTGAACTGCTCTTTGCTTTTTTGAGCAGTGCCGTTTATGCCGTTATGTTTTCCGTTGATTGTTTGTTGCTGCATCTTCTAAACTTTTGATTTTTGAACATACTTGATTTTTGCTTCTGCTACTTTCAAAGCTTCGCAAGCAAGATTTTCATCACTTAATTCATAGGTTACTTTGTCGCTTAACCATGCAACAAGCAATTCGTCCTTGTTGAGTTTGTAAAACTTGGCAAACTTCAAAACTTGTTCTCTTGTTGGTTTTCGTCCACCTCTTTCGTACTTGCTAATGATTGCTTGGTCAATGTCTAATTCAGCAGCAACCTGCCGAAGAAGCAAGGAACTCTGTTCTCTTGCAATTCTAATTTTGTCACCAAATGATTCCATGAGACAATGTTTGTTTTGACAGATATTGTCAAAAGTAGGGTAGGTATCCTAAATATATGCTAAAAAAATTGGCATTTTTTATCCACATTTGTTAGTAATTTAGTTCTGCTTTAATACCATTTAGATATTTCAATAGTTTGTTCATGGTCTTAGTAAGGGTCATTTTATTTTTAATATCGCATTCCCAAATGGTCAATATAGACCATCCAAGTTTTTTGAGAGAACGCTTAGACCTCTTATCCCGGTCTATATTAGCTTGAATTTTTCCTTTCCAAAATGTAATATTAGATGTAGGGAGAATTGATTTTTTGCAGTTTTTATGACCATGCCAAAAACAACCATTAACAAAAATTATCGTTTTATATTTCTTCAAAATAATGTCGGGCTTTCCTGGCAAAGCGTCTTGATGTAGTCTGTATCTAAATCCTTTTGAAAATAGAAATTGACGAACTAATAATTCAGGCTTTGTATTTTTTGCCCGAATCTTGCTCATTACATCACTTCGTTTCTTCTTTGTAAAAACGTCTGCCATTGTTTGTGAAAATAACAAAATGCCTGCTGAAAATTGTTGTTCAGTTGACGTTTGAATGTCAAGCCAAATAGAATTCCGTCAGCCGGGGAGGGTTGGTTGTGCATTGCCATTTTTAGCTCTTTGCAAGGTTGGCTTTTGTGTCTGGGTTTCGTGTGCCTTGCAATGTGCTAAAAATAGCGATGGGCAGCATGGCAAAGTCATGTTAGTTTGAATTTAGGTAGGATGCTCGTTTAGGGTGACATACAACGTTAAAGCATTGGCGATATGGCGGTGTTCTGTGTTCCAGCTGCCCGGCGCCGCTGCTGATTAAATATACAAAAGCACATTTTATTCTGTTGCTCGGCGATATTCGTCTGCTAAAACTGAAGCTCGTTAATGAACAAAAAGCTGAGAACATATTCGTCGCCCCGCCAATATTGCCAATGCAATGTTGGCAGCAGGTTTTTTGGTCTGACTAAAACCTGTCTTTTGATTCGCCTAAGCTCCATATTTTGTCATTCAATTCAAACTCAGCAAATATTTTTTTTGCGTCTTCCATTGTCCACTTAGTCCACTCTGGATTTAAGTGATTACCATACCATTTTTTAGAAAAATTCCATATTTTTTCAATGGGTTGAATGTCGCCCTTTGGTATGTTATGTTTCTTTGCCCAAGCGTCAACCTGTTCTGGATTTTCAAAAACCAACATATTGCTACAAGTGTAAATTACATTGTCCCAAGCATTGGTCATAGGGATTGGAAAATGTATGAAGTAGTCTTTTTCTTGTATCTCTCCGTCAATAATATTGATTTCAATTTGTTTGGTTTCTGCACCGATTGTTGTCGTTATTTTTACGTTGTCATTTAGTAACGCTGCAACACCCAAAGAACACCAAGCACAATTTCCCCACCACTCGCCTTTGTCAGTTTTTACATAAAAGTTTGTCGGTGCTAATGAAAATGGATGTATTACCCAAACCTTGGGTTCATTTGGATGCAAAACCACTCCGTGATAATCTTGCAGGTCGTGCAAACCTTGAATTACTTTTTCTTTGTCTGTGTCCAACAGCGTTACAAGGTCTTCTACACTTGGTGCAAAACCTTTGTCAATAATGTGTCTAATTAGTGTGTAATGTAGATTTGAATTTGTTACCATTTTTTAGTGATTGTCTGTCTTTTTAAACTTGCTGCCAACGCATAAATATACGAAAGTTATTCCCTTTCTAACTTTCGCTTTTTTCTATACATTGTTAATTTTCAATCAATTAAAAATATTGTTTTCTTTATCAAACTTTCGCAAATACAACTTAAGGTTTTTACAAGCGCAGCAGGGTAGCTATCGCTAAAATTGAAGATCATCCAAAGGACTCATCACGTGCAAAAGGTCACGGTTGGTTACATGCAGGTAGCGCAACGTTGTTTTAATACTGTTATGACCCAGCAGTTTCATGATCATTGTAACATCTGTGCCCTTATCCAGTAAATGAGTGGCAAAACTATGGCGTAATGCATGTACACTTCCCGGTTTCATAATTCCTGCCTTTTTCTTGGCTGCGGCAAGTACCAACTGCAAACTGCGGCTGCTGTATGGCTCTCCCGCAGTTTGGCCCGGAAAAAGCCACCCCGTTTTTTCCAATTTTGCTTCTTTCCAATACGTACGTAACATAATTAATAACACCGGGCTTAAACGAACCATTCTGTCTTTTTTACCTTTCGCCTGCTTTATAAATACACACATTCGCTTACTGTCTATTGCTTCAATACGAAGACTTACAGTTTCACTTACACGCAAACCTGTTGCATAAGTAAGCATCAACATTGCTTTGTGTTTAAGATTGTCAGCAGCTTTAATAATTGCTGTTATCTCATGCTGGTTAAAAAAATTTGGCAGCTGTTGTTGTTTCTTAGGTCTTGGTATCTCCCAAAAAAACTTATCACGTTTTAACACCTGCTCATAATAAAATTTCAAAGCGTTCAGCCTGCTGTGTAATGTATTTTCACTCAATTGTAACTTCACCACACAAAAAAGCATATACCGTTTCAAATGCTCAGGCGTAAGATCCTGCACCTTGTTTTCGCCCAGCAACTGCAGCAATTGCATAAACTCATTACGGTAAGTTTGCAGTGTACTCTTGCTGTATTTTTTCAAGGCAAGTTGCTCCAGGTAAAGCAGCAACTGTTCTTTGTTATTGCCCGATAAACGGATTACTGATCGTTCAACTTTTTGTTGCTGCACCGCAAGTGCGGTTGCTTCCGGCAGCTTGCATTTTTTCCGGTTCTCTGCTGTATCCGGTATATGCCATCCTTTTAAGCTGCTGCTCCATGCAGCACCCGGCACTTGTTTAATGCGTTCATTCCATGCTTTGTTATGGGCAAATTGCAGCAATACACGTGGCCTGTTCCGGTGTATAATCAGGCTGTAATGGATGTCGTTCATTTCGGTTGCTTTACAATGCAGCAATAAGGTCTGAATTCTTTTGCAGAAAAGAAAACATCCGCCAGCAAAAAAGCCCCGGCAGTTGTGTCGGGGCTTCAAATCTTTTTATTCTTGTTTATTTATTCAGCATCTTCTCCAGCAAGGCAACTTTTTCACGCTCCGTTTCAAGCAGGCGTTCATAAAGCTTTTTGTTTTCTTCCATTGCTTCAATGTACTTTTCTAACGGATTAAATGTACAGTTGTAATTGAAGCCACTATTATCATTAAAAGTGTTAAAGAAGTTTGTTGCAGCTTCATCTGTCAAATTTTTAATTGCATCACTCGGCACCTTTAATACCTTCGCCACATCTTCCAATATTTTCTCATCAATTTTTTCTTTCTGCTCCAAGGCACTCACAGCCTGTTGGCTCAGTCCCAATTCCATGGCAAGCGCATCCTGCTTAATGCCGAGTATCTCACGTATGCGTTTTACATTCCTGCCTTCATGTATGGTCTTTTCTGTCATAACGCTAAAGTAATTATTTCTCTTTGCATTTAATACCTCATTCCGTAACACATAACGCTTAACCCATAACTGCTTTCAACATACAATTTCTTTCCCCGTAAAAAACAGTGAAACAACGGTAAAACACAACCTGTATTGGTAGGTTACCGCCTGCTGTCACCCAACCTTTACACAACGCTCGGCACTCACGACTCCCGACTGACGATTCACGTTTCACGACTCACATTTCATCCCTCTCAACTCCCCACCATGAACTCCCTCATCAATCTCATCGAATATGGCAATCCCGCTCTCATCAGCCGCAATCTCCGCAAAGTTCTTTTCGATTATATGGAATCCGAATTCAGGATCGGAATCACCTCCTATTTCGAAGAACTGTTGCCGGAGCTCAACCAGCTCTTCAATGTTTTAGACGAAGCTGCTGCAATAAACAGGGAGCAGTTAAATCTTATCAGCAAGCAATACAACCTGCTGGATGAAGAACAATGTGCTGCATCTGTTTTTCAAAATGAGCTACTATACAGGGTTGTTAGCTTCCTGGTTACTACACTGCAGCCGGAGCGTATCTATAGTACGGCACATAATAAAATGAAAGAAGATCAATCCCATACCGGTCTGCTCATTATCATGCCCGATTCGTTTCAGGACAAACCCTTTAGTGAATACGAAAACTTCCTTGAAGGGGGTTGCTCGTTGGGCACACAGCTTTGCTTTTCTCTTCACAAAGCAAGCCATGTAAAAGCCGCTCTTGCAGCAGGTCATCCGTTTTACAGTTTTGCCTGCACAAACAATAATCTGCTCTATTGGAGCAAGGAGGAAAAATGGCCGGTTAATACAGAAGAAAAGTTAAAAGAGCTTACGCAAACAGCAGTTCAAAAGTTTAATCACAATTTCAACAAAGCTGCAACATTCCTGCAATACGCAGGACAGGGATTAAAGGAACAGAATAATCTCTCCGCATTTTTCATACAGCAGGCGGCAGAGCTCTGCTGCCGTGCAATACTAACCGCTCTCACCGGTCACGATAAAAAAACACATGCACTTTCTGTCCTTAAAAAATCATGTAGTCGCTGCACCTCAATCGTCGATCATGTTTTTCCAGCCGATACAGAAGAAGAAAAACGTTTGTTGCAGATCATAGACGATGCCTACATTGATGCCCGCTATAAAACCGATTATTCAGTACATGAACCCGACCTTCAACTCTTATTCAATAAAGTTCAGCAACTCCACAACGCCGCAGTACCCGAAATACAAAACAGGCTTGGCTTACCAGTATAAAGCCTAAAAAAAGAATAACCAGAATTTCCATTCGTGTAATTCGTGTCTTTCGTGGTAAAACACTTAGCACATCCGAAGGATAGTCTGTGTTCTTTTGTGTATATCTGTGGCAAAGCAAAATGGGTGTAGCGAATTTCCATCAATCTTATTCCGTGCAATCTGTGAGCAAAAAATCCGTGTGCTTCGTGCTTTTGTGGGAAACCGCAAATAAGCAAAATGAATTGTAATTGCTGAGCAAATAATTCAGCACAGATCAAATTATTGTTCTTTTAAAAACTCTTTTATCGCATAATGATAAACCGTTTGCCCCTTCTTAACCTTCTTCCTGTATTCTTCCTTCAACACAGCATCATTATTAATCAGTTGCGCATACATTACGGCTTCCGCAAACCGGCTGCGTTTCTTCTTTTGCAGCTTACTCGGTTTTACATTGCTCATGTCGGGGTACTTGCTCACCACAGTTTTCTTTCCATACCGTTTAAAAACAAGCTGTTTACCGATCTGTCCCCTGATTTGGTTAATAATACTGTTTTCCTCTAACTGTGCCATAGCTTACTGTTTGCAAAACAAGATAATCATTAAGGCAGCTAGAAGCAAGCATCCTTCGTTCATCCTTCGTTGCTAAAGCCACTATACAACAGGATGTATTACATGATTACGCCTGTTTACTGCATCTTTGCTTCCAAAAGCATCATGCTGCAAGCTGTTCATCATATCGCCATCATCTGTTCAAACTATCATCAATCAAAACAATTTTATACCAACGTACTGGGGCTAACTGTTATAAGAGAAGTGTATCGTGCAGAACGGGATTCGTATAAACTTGATCTTGCATTGAATGGTCATTACATCATTGAACTGTTTTCGTTTCCGCATCCACCGCCACGCCCATCAAGACCGGAAGCACAGGGCTTGCGTCACCTGGCTTTTGCAACTGCTGATCTTGAAAAAGTAATTGCCCGTTTATTGTTGCACAATGTTGTGGCCGAGCCCATTCGTGTAGATGAATTTACCGGCAAGCGCTTTACGTTTATTGCCGATCCCGATGGGCTTCCTTTGGAGTTTTATGAAGCGTAATGCTTAATCGAGAATTTTTAATTTGATGTTTTTATACAACACTTTGCTTTTCGGATCGTGGCCCTGCAGTGCAATGGTTCCGCTGCTGAGCAGGCGGCCTTCCATTCCTTTTTCACGCACAGCATTTTCGGGTTCGGTATAATCAACTATTTGCTTTTTGTTTACAAATGTTTTGATGGTTTTATCCTTTACAACAATGTGCATGGTAAACCATTCATTGTCTTTGGCCGGTGCTTCCTTTACATCCTGCACAGCATATAAACCTGCAGTTCTGCGCCAGTCGGTATGCGAATTATTTACCTGCACTTCGTAACCTTTTTTGGGCCATCCGCCTTCCTGGTATTCGGTGTGTATATATACTCCCGAATTCGAGCCGGGCATTGTCATTATATCGAGCGTAAGCTCGAAATTTTTAAAATTATGCGCCCCGGCATCTCCATTATAAAACAGATGCGCCACTTTTCCGTTTACAACAATTGCTCCGTCTTCTACTTTAAATGTTTCAGCGTTTGCACCCACTTTCCATCCGTTAAGCGTTTTACCATCAAACAATGAGATCCATTTTTTCTTTTTTACAGGAGCTGTTGCTGCCAAAAACATAAAAGCCATCGTTACCAGGATACTTAAGCGGAGAAAATTTGTCATATTGTTTGTTTAAGAAAAACAAATGTATCAATTCATTTGAGTTTCGCTGCCTTGTTTAAAGTTCATTTACATTTGTTACATGCGTATCATTGCTGTTATACCTGCCCGTTATGCGGCCACCCGTTTTCCTGCTAAGCTGATGCAGTTACTCGATAACAAAACTGTTATCCGTACAACTTATGAAAATACCGTTGCAACCGGTTTGTTCAGCCAGGTGCTGGTAGCAACTGACAGTACTGTTATTTACGATGAAATTGTTTCGAATGGCGGTAGTGCTGTTATGAGTAAAAAAGAACACGAGAGCGGAAGTGATCGTATTGCTGAAGCTATTGAGGGCATTGATGCAGATATTATTATTAACGTACAGGGCGATGAACCTTTTGTTCAAAAACAATCGCTTGAAAATTTATGTGCACTTTTCAGCGATGCTGCTGTTGATGTTGCTTCGTTAATGCATATTATAACCGACGATGCACAGGTTAACGATCCCAACTGTGTAAAAGTGGTGGTTAATAAACAAATGGATGCACTTTATTTCAGCCGCAGTACTGTTCCGTTTAAACGGGATGTAACTGCTGCAATACCATATTATAAACACATTGGCATTTATGGTTACAGGAAAGAAGCTCTGTTATCTTTTATAAAATTACCTGTATCTGCATTGGAGCAGGCCGAAAAACTGGAGCAGTTGCGTTTACTGGAAAATGGCTACCGTATACGGATGGCGATAACAGAACCCGTTGGTGTTTCGATAGATACGGCGGCCGATCTGGAAAAAGCCCGTGATGTACTACGTAAAAACCGCTAATCTTATAAAAAAAAACGGCAAATTCTTTCACATTCTCAAAATCGTGTCTATCTTACACTCGGTTTTTCATAGGATATTGGATTTTAAAACGGGGCAGGATTTCTATCTGGCCCCTTTTTTATTTTTAAGCCTTATATAAGACCAAATTGTGCGCTCAATTCCAGCATGCGGTCAATTGGCTTTTTAGCAGCCAGGCGCAACTCTTCATCCATAATAATTTCCGGCACTTCATACTCCATACACAGGTAAATCTTTTCAAGCGTATTGCGCTTCATATGCGGACAATCATTGCATGCACAACTGTTATTAGGCGGTGCCGGAATAAATGTTTTTTGTGGATTACTCTTCATCATCTGGTGAAGAATACCGGTTTCTGTAGCAACTATGTATTCTGCAGAAGCGTCTTTTTCGGTGTATTTGAGCAACTGCGTTGTGCTGCCAATATAATCGGCCAAACGTAAAACCGGCTCTTCGCATTCGGGGTGTGCAATTATTTTAGCGTTTGGATGACGTAATTTCAACTTGCTGATCTTTTCCACACTAAAAATTTCGTGTACCATACAAGCGCCATTCCAAAGCACCATGTTGCGGCCGGTTACTTTGTTTATGTAAGCACCAAGATTTTTATCGGGAGCAAAAATGATCTTTTGGTCTTTGGGTAAGCTTTCCACAATTTTTTGTGCATTACTGCTGGTGCAAATAATATCGCTGAGGGCTTTTATGCCTGCACTGCAGTTGATGTACGAAATAACCAAATGATCGGGGTGCTGTGCTTTGAATTGTGCAAAAAGCGGGGGCGGACAACTATCGCTCAATGAGCATCCTGCTTTAAAATCGGGAATAACAACTTTCTTGGTTGGGTTGAGAATCTTCGCTGTTTCGGCCATGAAGTGTACACCTGCAAATACGATGATATCTGCATCTGTTTTTTCTGCTTTCTGTGCAAGGCCCAGGCTATCGCCAATGTAATCGGCCACATCCTGAATATCGGGTTCCTGGTAGTAATGCGCCAGGATAATGGCATTTTTTTCTTTCTTCAACCGTTCAATTTCTGCAAACAGATCCATTTCCGGATCGAGTTCAATATCCAGAAAACCATTTTTTTCTACATTCAAATTCAGATCTGTTACCAACGCTGTACTCATTTCAAAAACTTTAATTTCGATTCAAAGCTACTTCAAAAAAACTTGTGCATTTACCCTAGTATATCTTACTAATTATCTTTTTTATATAAAAATCTAATACTATTATGGATGTGAATTCGTGGATATCTGCTTTCTTTTTGTATTTGAAAATATAAGTCGCCTCGGGTTATTAACAGTTATCCCCTTTTCATTCACAAGAGCAAATACAGTAGGGTTAAGCATTTTGTGTGGTTATGCACAATCGGGGATTTTAAATTGATTGTAAAAGTTCAGTATCAAGTCTTACAGAAAACGCTGTGTTTGAAATGAGGATAAACCCGGCTTTTTTAACGCTAACGAAAGTAAGGATGCTGTTGGGTCAATATGTACACTTTTCATACACGGTTTTATCCCCGATTTTAACTGAAGGAAATCCACAGGAAAGCGGGGTTATCAACACAGGGTTGTGAATTCGCTTGTTGAGAATTTAAAATGTCCGGTCGTTATTTTCTAAAACCCTTGTCCTGTGTTGTTTACGGGAGTTTTCCACAATTTGTTCAAACATCTTTTTCCCCTATTTTTGCCGCTCACTTTTATAACGTACAATATATTATTATGTCCATTATTCAGCAGATTCGTGAAAAGTATGCAGCTGTGAGTATTGCTGTGATTGCTTTGAGCCTTATTGGATTTATTCTTACAGATTATTTTGCAGGTCGTGGCCGTGGCGGTAGTTCGCAAGGCACATCAATTGGTTCTGTAAACGGAAAAGACATTGATGTAAACAGTTTCAGTCAGCGTTTATCAGAAATGGAAAACGGTTACCGTTCGCAGGGAATGGATGTGAACGACGAAATGCGCCAGCAATTGAACGAAATGTTATGGAGTAATGAAGTAGAAGAAATTATTCTAACAGGTGAATATGAAAAATTAGGTCTTGTTTTCAGTGCCGCAGATCTTGATGATGCATTGTACGGAAGTAATCCGCCACCGGCGCTGGCACAACAGTATAAAGATGCAAATGGTAATTATGATGCAGCAGCAGCACGCCAGTTCATCAATTCATTAAAAAAGAAGAAAGCAAACGATCCGCAACGAGTATACGTAGAGCGTAACATCATTGACTATCTTATTCAAAATGGTTTGCGTATGAAATATGCTGCATTGGTATCGGGTGCAGTATTTTATCCAAAATGGTTAAGCGATAAAGAAATAACAGATCAAAGCAGTATTGCATCGATCAGTTATGTTGCTGTTCCTTATCAAACCATCAGCGATAGTGCGGTAAAAGTGAGCGACGATGATATTAATGCATATGTACGTAAGCATAAGAATGAATTTAAACAAACTGAAAGCCGTTCTATTTCTTATGTAGTGTTTGATGCTGCTCCAAATGCGGCAGACAGCGCAGCGGCATTGGGCGAAGTTGTAAAACTGAAAGATAGTTTTGCAAGAGCTGCTGATGCTGCGCAATTTATTATTGCGAACACATCAACTACTCCGTTCTATGATGGTTATGTATTAAAATCAACCATGCAGATTCCGAATGGTGATACAATCCGCAGCCTGGCAGTTGGTGCTGTATATGGTCCTTATGCAGATGGTGGTAATTATGTTTTAGCAAAAATGATTGCTAAGCGTGAAATGCCCGATTCTGTGAAATGCCGTCACATCTTAATTAGTACGGTAGATCCGCAAACAGGAACACCGTTATTAAGTGATAGCGCTGCAAAAGTTAAAACAGATAGTATTGCAAAGGCAATAGCAGGTGGTGCTGATTTTGCGGCAATGGTTACTAAGTATTCAACAGATCAGGGTAGTAAAGAAAAAGCAGGTGAATACGAATTTACATCGCAACAGTTTGGCAGCCTTGCAAAAGAGTTTGCTGAATTTATTTTCTACAATGGAAAAGGAAGCAAACAGGTTGTAAAAACAAGTTTCGGGTATCACTACATCGAAATTATGGATCAAAAGAAAATTGAACCCGCATATAAGATCGCTTACTTTTCACGCACTGTAGAACCAAGTGATGAAACAATTAACAGCGCAAGTACTGCAGCTGCACAATTTGCTGCTGAAGCACGCAATGCAAAACAGTTCGATGCTGCTGTAACAAAAAATAAACTGGTTCCCCGTATTGCAGAAGTTCGTCCTACGGATTATTCAATTATTGGTTTAGGCGGTGCACGCAATTTTGTTCGTTGGATCTACGAAAATGGAACAGGTGATGTTTCTGAGCCAACAACGCTTAACGATAAAGTAATTGTTGCGTTAATTACAGAAGAACGTGAAGAAGGTTTGCCTGATGCGAAAACTGTACGTGTACAGGTTGAAAGTATTATCCGTAATCAAAAGAAGGCGAGTGAAATTATTTCTAAGATCGGTAACAACAGAGATTTAAACCAGGTAGCAACTTCGTTTAAAACAAATGTTCTTCGTGCCGATAGTATTTCGTTCTACTCTCCATTCATTGCAGGTGTAGGAATGGAGCCTAAATTAACAGGTGCGGCATTCAATCCTGCCAATAAAGGTAAAGTGGGCGAACCGGTAGCTGGTAATTCTGCAGTGTTCCTTTTCCGTACAGAAACTGTTGGTTTGTTACCCGCAGGAAATGCTGCTTATAACGAGCGCAGAGCACAAATGGAAGCAGGTATGAAACAAAGTGCAGCAAATGCTTCTTTGCAGGCGTTACGTACTGCAGCAACAGTAAAAGACAGAAGAATTAAGTTTTATTAATCGAAGCTTTCTCAAGAATACAATGGGCATAACGGAAGTTATGCCCATTTTTATTAACAGTAGTTTTACGATTAAAAGAATGAAAAACTACGATGCTGATAGTTCGTAAAAAAGGAAGTGGCATATTTGGAGTAATTTTACTATCCTAATCTTTTAAGTATATGAGTGAAGTGATAGTAAACCGTGTTGCAGAAAGTTCTCTACAAACGATTGATCTTGAAGCGATGATGCCTGCTGAAGAGCCGGTTCTGTTCGATTTAAAGGACTATCTTTTTATGGGGCTCATTGTTAAAGAAAAAGAGTTTCGTACTTCGCTGCAACAGACAGATCTTTCGGGATATGCAGGAAAAACGGTGTTGGTAACCTGTAGTGCAGATGCTATAATTCCCATGTGGGCTTATATGCTGGTAGCGGCTTTATTACAACCTATAGCAGCAGAAGTATTTCTTGGTTCAAAAGAAGAATGGAAGAAGCAGAAATTAATGCATGCAATTGCAACACTTAGTTTGGAAGCATATATCGATCAACGTGTAGTAGTAAAGGGATGTGGCGATGAACCCATTCCGGAGTCGGCCTATATGGAAATCACTAAACGCTTAAGACCTGTAGCCAAAAGCATCATGTACGGCGAACCATGCAGCACCGTTCCTATTTATAAACAACCAAAATCAACGGCTTAAAACTAAGTGGCATTTAACGACTTTCGTAATTACCATCCCTATCGACTTACTCCCAGGCAGCGGAAATTTCTAAAACATTGGGAAAAACGTAGGACAATTCCTAAATGGAAATATATTCTTTTCCACGGGGTGTTGCGTGAAGGCTTAGCATGTATGCTGGTGATAAAACTATTGCAGTTCGCTTTCGATCCGCAAGCCTTTGTTGGGTTTTATATTAACACGATGGGTATTTTATTTCTGTTGCTTGAAGTCTGTTTCTGGTTAGGCGGTGGCGGTATTATTGGTTGGTTTAAACACCGCAGTTTTGAAACAGAATATGAAATGCTCAAGAGTATGGAGCATTTCTAAACTCATTCTACTTCCACAACCAGTTCAATTTCCACTGCAATATTCGACGGTAAAGCAACCATACCCATTGCAGCTCTGGCATGTTTTCCCCTCTCTCCAAATATTGCTACCAATAAATCGCTGCAACCATTTATAACTTTTGGTTGTTCTGTAAAATCGGGCATACAATTTACATAGCCGTTCACTTTTACAATACGTTTTACTTTGCTTAAGTGGCCACCCAAAGCATCTTTTAAAGTGGCAATTAAACTAAGTGCAGTTATTCTTGCAGCATCGTATCCCTGTTCAATGGTAAGGTCTTTACCAACTTTACCTGTAATATTTGTTCCGTCTGCTTTAGTTGGACCATGACCTGCCAAAAATATAAGATTGCCCGTACGCACATACTTTACATAATTGGCAATTGGTTTACTTACCGGCGGTAATTGCAAGCCAAGATCTTTTAGTTTCTCTTCTTCGTTTTGTGCTGTTGCTGCAAAGTGTGCAAACAGAAATGCGAGTGTTAGTAGTTGTTTCATTGAAAGAAATTTAAAACCATCCTCTTTTACGAAATATATAAAGCATTACAATGGGAATAAGGATCATCATACCACAGGCAAGGTAAAAACCAAACTGATGATGTGCATAAGGGATAATATCGAAATTCATCCCGAACATACCTCCAATTACAGTAGCAGGTGCAAGTAAACATGTTACAATCGCCATCACCTTCATCACTTCATTCATCTTAAGGTTAACATTACTCAGATATAAATCGTGCAGGTTCATCATCATATCACGGTAGTTTTCTGCAAGGTCTGCAGCCTGCACAATATGATCGTACACATCCTTAAAATACTTGGCCGTTCGTTCGTTTAATAATTCACTTTCGCTTCGCAAGATTCCATTTACCATGTCTCTTACCGGGGTAATATTGCGCTTTAACACAATCATCTCTTTACGAAGCTGGTTAATTTTTGCGAGCGATCTGTTGTTGGGGCTGCGGATAATATCTTCTTCCAATACTTCAATTTTATCGCTCAGCTTTTCCATTACAACAAAGTAATTGTCTACAATAAGATCTATAAGCGTATAGAATAAATAATCGGTACCGCTTTGGCGAAGCTTATTGTTTCTGAAGTGTATTTTATCCCTCAGAGGATTAAATACATCCCGTGATGCATCTTCCTGGAAACTGAGCACAAATTGTTTACCCAGCACAATTGATATTTGTTCCGTTTCAACAGCAGAATCTTTTTCGTTGAAATAAAGCATATTCAGCAGGCAAAAGATCACGCCATCAATTTCATCTACTTTCGGACGCTGACCAATGCTCATAATATCTTCCGTTACCAACGGATGTACATTAAAATGGTTGCAAATTTCCTCAATGTCTTTACGGCGAATACCATCTACATTAATCCAGGTTACACTGGCGGTATGTTTGTAACGGAAAGCATCCTTAACCTCATTTAGCTTTTCTTCATGAAGATTTTCGGTGTCATAATCGTAAACATACAGGTTAATGTGCTCGGGTTCTATGCGTTGTGGCGCAACGGTTGGGTTAACATGCAGAATACGTTTTGTACGCAGCAGGTTAAATGGGTTTAAAACAATGTCTAAATAGGAGCTCCGTTTCCGCATGAGAAAAAATTTAAACGAATTTAAAACATTCAGTACGCAACATCAGCACTCTTCTGTAGCTTTAAGAGACGAAATGAGCCAAACTCCTTGGCAGTGGCATGTGAACATTACTAAATTTAAAAAAGCGTACACATGAAACAGTACTTACTCCTTCTTTTTTTTATTGCAGCAGTGCTTGCCTGCAATAACGAAGCTTCTAAAGAACAAGATGCTAAATTGAGCAACGAGGTTAACCAGCCTCAGCAATGGTTTGCAACCGATACGGTAGTTGTATGGGATTGCAGCGCAGAGGATAAAACCAAAAAGCGTATTTATGCCCCTATTGATTCTGTTACAGAGCCGAAGGCTTTAATTAACGGCGTTAATAAAACTTATTCGGAGATTAAACTGGAGTTCGACCATTTATCCGGAGACACATTGTTTGTAAAAATTCCTGCAGCAGAATGGTTAACCGAAAGAGCAGGAAACTCAGGGGCAGAACAATATCTATCATTTGCAGCCTTAAACTTGCTCGAGACAAAAGCAATCAGGTATGTACATTTCGATTTTACTGCAGGTGTGCATGCAAGACCAACAACCTGGAGCGGAAAAGATTTCAGCGATTGGAAAAAAGATCCATCATCTGTACAATAAACACGGCCCGTTCGGGTTTATGAAAAGCCGGATAAATTTGCCCGGTTTGTTAAAACATGTAATATGGGCAACGCATGTCGTTGCCTCCAAGTCTATGTAACAACCAACCACTCGATTTATGAAAAAACTTTTACCCGTTTTTCTACTGCTAACCGCTGTTTATTCCTGTAGAAGCAATCGCATTCCAAACGAAGAAAAGGACCTGCTTTCTTTAATTAATCGGCTGAATAAAAAAGGAAGCGACGATAAGTTAATGGCCGATATACAAAACGTATACAATAGCGGTTATATAAAGGCCAAACAACGTCTTGATAATTACCAGTACGATCCTGTTCCTGCAAAGTGGGACCGTTTAATTGCAGAGCTGGAAGGTATTCAACGGATGTATGATATTGTAAACCGGAATGCCTACGCAATAAAAATTGTAAAGCCAGTAAATGCGTACCCCCGTTTAATGGCTACAAAAGATTCGGCGGCGAACGATTTTTACTTTTATGGTTCTGATAAGATGCTGTTGAATACAAGAGCAGGAAACAGGGAAGCATATTACGCATTTGATAAAGCACAACAATATGTACCCAACTATCGTGATGCTTCAACACGCATGAAAGAGGCGTTTGATAAAAGCATTGTGCAGGTTTTGGTGAATAATTTTGAATATGATGTTATGGGGCTAGGAAGTTTTGGCTGGAACTCGTTAAATGGAAGAGACCGTCAACATCACAGCAATATGATCCGTGATTTAGGTGGACAAGGTTCGAATAGTTTCCCTGCAAAGTTTTACGATCAGTATGAAATGCGACGCAGCAGTCGTAACCCCGATTATGTTGTTGATCTTATCTGGCGCAATGTACGTTTCGATCAGAATCCCGATCGCAACAAAACGTATAACCGCAGCAAGCAAATCGAAACAGGAAAAGATACAGCGAATAAACCTATTTATGCAACTGTTGTTGCCACAGTTTACGTTACAGAACGTGAATTAAATGCAACAGGCGATTTGAATCTGATCATCACCCATACAGATACAAGAGAACAGGTGTTGTGGGATCGTATTCCATCGAACTATCGTTACACTTACGAGTTTGCAAGATATACCGGCGATCAGCGTGCTTTGGAAAGCAGCGATCTTACATTGATCAACCGGAGCAACAATCAACCATTACCATCAAGAGATGAAGCAATGGGCGAAATGATCCGTCGTATTTACGATCAAACTTTAAACAGAATCCGTAACACGGTAAGTTGGTAAAGAAATTAACTCAAAAGCTGGTAAGCTAAAAGACTCATTACATAGGCTAATACCGTCATGTAAGTCAATTGAATCATTGGCCACTTCCAGCTATTAGTTTCACGTTTTACAACAGCCAATGTACTCATACATTGCATAGCGAGTAAGTAAAAGATCATTAAAGAAACCCCTGTTGCCAAAGAATAGATTTTTTCTCCGTTTGCGTTAACCGCAGAATTCATTTTCTGCCTCAGCGTTTGTTCATCACCACCATCACTGTCTACCGAATACAAGGTAGCCATGGTACCAACAAACACCTCTCGTGCAGCAAAGGATGTAATGAGGGCAATGCCAATTTTCCAATCGTAACCCAATGGTTTAATTGCAGGTTCAATATACTGCCCCATAATGCCGGCATAGGAGTTTTGTAAAAGAGCGGCTCCTTTTTCTTTTTCCAACACATCACGCTGCTCGGGGTTTGCGGTGATCTGTTGGTCGTATTGTGCAGTAACTTTTTCTAAACGATCGCCGGGCCCATAGCTGCTTAACGCCCACAACAGAAGACTGATGATCATGATTACCTTACCGGCATCAAACACAAAAATCTTTGCCTTTTCAATCATTGTAAGCAAAACATTTTTGTAACGTGGATGCCTGTATAAAGGCAGCTCAAGAATAAAAAAACTTTTCTCTTTTATGTTGATGAAACGTTTGGCAACATACGCAACAATCAACGCCATCAACACACTAAATACATAAAGCCCCATCATTACCAAACCCTGCAGGCTTAAGAAACCGAGGTAATATGTTTGGGGAACAACCAATGCAATTAAGATCGTATACACCGGTAAACGGGCGCTGCAACTCATTAGTGGAGTAACCAGGATTGTAAGTAAACGCTCTTTGCGGTTTTCAATATTACGCACACTCATAATGGCCGGTACCGCACAGGCAAACCCACTGATCATGGGCATTACACTTTTTCCATTCAGCCCAACTTTACGCATGATTTTATCGGTTAAAAAACCAATGCGTGCCATGTAACCCGTTTCTTCCAGAATGGTGGTAAGTCCAAAAAGGATCATGATCTGCGGAACAAACACAAAGATGCCGCTAAGGCCTGCAAGCACACCATTAATAAACAGATCGGTTAATTTATTTGCAGGTAACCAGCTGCTGAACCAATTAGAGAGGTTAAGGAAGAACAGCTCGATGATATCCATCGGGTACTGTGCAATCCAGAAGATGCTTTGGAAAAGCAGAAACAAAACGGTCAATAAAATAGCATAACCCCAGAAACGGTGCAACAATACACGATCGAGCTTTTCAGCAATCAACTGTTTTTTTACAGGCGATTCTTCGGTAATTGTTGTTTGCACAATTTGCTTAATGCGCTGATAGCGCTGCATAATTTCTTCGGCCTGTATGCGGGTGTGCTGTACTTTGTTTTTTTGCTCAATAGCTTCAATCTTATCCTGCAGATCGTTTGATAGTAAAAACGATTCGTGATTGATGAGATGGTGAATGGCAGAATAATCGCTGAGCTGTGGCAGTAACTCTTTTACTTCGGTTACAGCTTCGGTAGCCAGGTTTTTGTTTGAAATAAAATCAAAAGCCGGCGGACGGTATTGCTGTTTGGTGGTAGCTTCAACTGCTTTCTTCAGTTGATCGATGCCTTTGTTTTTTCTTGGATTAACCGGAACAACAGGAATACCCAGCTCACGCTCCAACGCTTTTATATCGATCTGGATGTCTTTTTTACGGGCCACATCCATCATGGTTAGCGTTAAAACTGCCGGAATCTTTAAGTCGATGATCTGCGAAACAAACAACAGGTTTCGTTTGAGCGTGCTTGCATCGGCAACAATAATTACCACATCGGCTTTTACATCGGTATCCTGGTTCATTAATACTTTATAGCTTACCCACTCGTCTGCACGACGGGGGTATAAACTATACGAACCGGGCAAATCAATTAACTCTGCCGTAGTATCGCTACTGATGTTGAATTCACCTGTCTTTTTATCAACTGTTACCCCGGGAAAATTGCCCACTTTCTGGTTTAAACCGGTAAGGGTATTGAACAAGGAGGTTTTACCGCTGTTGGGATTACCAACTAAAGCAATATGGATAGTATTTGTGGCCATGAAAGCAGTTGCAAATGTAGGCGCAATTTATTTGAGACATTTACGAAGTTTGGAAACATTCACTTGCGATTGTAAAGGCCTGTTTAAATTTCCAAGAGGGCAGGCAAGTAAACCGGCATCTGTTTACCTTTACAGCCAAATTGCTCTTACGTTCATGAAAAATGTTTTTTTCGGTTTTATTGGCCTTTTGTTTTCAGTAGTTTCAAACGCACAAAAGTTAAGCAAGGCAGATAAAGTAAGTCTTGAAAATCTCCGTAATCATGTAAGCTACCTGGCGGATGATCAACTCGAAGGTCGTCGTACCGGTACCAAAGGCGAAGAGCTTGCATACGTTTATATTTCGCAGCAGTTTGAAAAGAATGGATTAACCGCTAAAGGCGAAAAGGGCTTTTTACAACCGTTTGAAGTAAACGAAGGCAAACAAATACAACCCTCTACTTTTTTTATTATTGATGGCGAACATTTAAAAGTGCAAACAGACTTTTTTCCTTTAGCATGGAGCGTAAATGGAACTATTGAAACTGTTGCTGCTGCAAGTTTGCACGAAAACGGCGGAGCCTGGTTTTGGGATATCAAGGAACTGCTGGTTGAAAACGAAAAAAATCCACACTTCGATCTTGTTAGTTCTATCCGAACAAAAGAGAAAGATGCTGTAACAAAAGGTGCAACGGCATTGATTATTTATAACAGCGGAACAAAAGATGCGGGTTTAAAATATGATGGAAAAGACCGTTCGGCATTATCTGCTATTCCGGTTATCGTTTTACAAAAGCGACTTGCTGATAAACTGGCTGCAGACCCATCGCACATGATGGATATAAAGTTGAAGATGGAACAAGGCGATAAGATCCGCAAAGGACATAATGTTGTTGCTTATATTGATAATAATGCGGCAACAACTATTATTATCGGTGCCCATTACGATCATCTTGGTTATGGAGAGGATAATAACTCCCGCCATACAGGTGAGAAATCCATTCACAATGGTGCTGATGATAATGCAAGCGGTACAGCTGCATTACTCGAGCTGAGTCGTTTATTAAAACTCAGTACCGATAAAACAAACAACTATCTTTTTATCGCCTTTAGTGGCGAGGAGTTGGGGCTATACGGATCAAAGTATTTTACAGATCATCCTACCATTTCGTTAAGCAATGTGAACTATATGATCAATATGGATATGGTTGGCCGCTTCAGTGATAGTTCGAAAACAATAACCATCGGAGGTATTGGAACATCACCATCGTGGAGTGCACTTATTGCCGAAAAGAAACCAGCATTCACAATAAAAATAGACAGTAGCGGTACGGGTCCAAGCGATCATACTTCTTTCTACAGGAAAGATTTACCTGTGTTATTTTTCTTTACAGGTTTGCATACCGATTACCATAAACCTAGTGATGATTTTGATAAGATCAATTACAACGGGCAGCTTTTGATTGTAAAATATATTACCCGCCTTATAGCAAGAACGGGTAAAGAACAAAAACTTGCATTTACAAAAACAAGGGAGCAACAAACAAGCACTTCAACACGCTTTACAGTAAGCATGGGTATTATGCCCGATTATACCTTTAGCGGTGCCGGTGTAAAAGTTGATGGTGTTAGCGCAGGAAGAGCGGCGGAAAAAGCAGGGATTAAAGCCGGTGATGTGGTAACTAAATTGGGCGAGTTTGAAGTAAGCTCTGTAGAAAGTTATATGCAGGCTTTAAGTAAATTTAAAAAGGGTGATGCTACAAAAGTGAAAATTAAAAGAGGAGCAACAGAACTTGAATTCGACATTGCTTTTTAATATTACGTATGAAACTGAAAATTGACAACGAGTTACTGGCAGAGGAGTTTTTTGAAGACACTTTTCTGCTAGGCATTATGGCTCCGCTCGAAAGTCATCAGTTTGTGTGGCAAGTAAACCAGGCCCTGCGTTTCGATTTCCGTATCAATAATGAAATAGAAATTCAGCTTGCCAAAAAAAACAGGAACTACTTTTTTTCTGTGTTTGAATTTCAGGAACCCAATAAGGCTCTTTTCTACTATCTCTACAAAAACCAGTACGATGGTGAATATCTGCTGCCTGAATTTAAGCATCTCGATTATCTGTGGTTGATTAAAGGTGATCTGCCATCGAAGGAAGATGAACGTGTATTGATTGCTGATATTCGGTCATTGCCCGCTGTACAGTTAGTGGTTGAGTTGAACAACGAAAAAATTAAGAACAAACAACATTTAATTCTTTGATAAAACAAAAGCTTATGTGGCAGGAAACGGATAACAAGCTTTACCGCAAATTTGAGTTTGCTGATTTTTCTGAAGCGTTTGCATTTATGACCCGTGTGGCTATTGAAGCGGAGAAAATGAATCATCATCCGCTTTGGATCAATGTTTGGAACAAAGTGGAAATTTGGCTGAGCACACACGATGCAGGCGATGTGGTTACAGAGAAAGATAAAAAGCTTGCCGAACGAATCGACAAGCTTCTCTGAAAATTTTGCTGTTTAAGTTTTATTTAATGAACGTAAACCATTGTTGAAAGTAGGCTCCTGCTACAGGCAATGGTTTTTCTTCGCCATTTAAGGCAGCTATAAAACCAAGCACCCACAACACAACCAAAACAAGCCACAGAATGGTTATTAAAAAGCTGAGCATCGGTACTGCAAAAACCAAGGTCCAGAAGAGAAGGTACAATGCTAAACTCGATGCAACCAGGCCAAAGCTTTGCCTTAAATGAAAAGTTGCTAGTTGTTGTTTGGGGTTACTGTTTGTGTAGTTTACATAAGCTACAATCCAGCCAATAATGGTTAAGTAACTTACCCAGGAAATTGTTTTGGAATCCATAATGTAAATGTTGATTGTATTACAAAATAGAAATGCTGTTTTGCTTTTGCAAACAGTTAAGCTAAAACATGAATTATTTTTTCAGTTTGCGCAACAAACCGGCCTATTGGTTGCATAAATTTTGCAAAGCCTTGTTCCTGAAATAATGTCTGCACATCTTTCACAGCTTCAGGTTTAACTGCAATCAGCAATCCTCCGTTTGTTTGGGGATCGGGTAAGAGGTTGAATGCTTCCATTACATTTACCCCGCTTGCAAAAGAAACTTTTGTATTGTAGCTGTTCCAGTTACGATACGTAGCATCGGGCACAATACGTTGCGCTGCATATTCTTTGGCCGCATCAATAAAAGGAATATGTTGGTAGCTGAGTTCTGCAGAAAGATGGCTGCCTTCCGCCATTTCAATTAAATGGCCCAACAACCCAAAGCCGGTAACATCGGTCATAGCAGTAACAGCAGAAAGTTTACCGAGCAACTCACCAAGTTTGTTTAGTTGTTTCATTTGAGCGGCCGCAATGCCGTTGTGTTCTTCCTTCAGTAACGATCTTTTTTCTGCGGTGGTTAATACACCTACTCCGATTGGTTTTGTGAGAAAGAGAAGATCGCCTTCATTTGCTGTATTGTTTTGCTTGAGTTGATCCTGTTGCAGAAGACCATTTACTGCTAAACCGAAAAACGGTTCATGCGAATCGATACTATGACCACCGGCTAAAGGAATTCCCGCTTCTGCACAAATACTGCGGGCACCATCAAGCACTTGCTGTGCAAGTGAAGCAGGTAGTTTCTCAACAGGCCAGCCGAGAATTGCAATAGCAAGCAATGGTTTTCCCCCCATTGCATACACATCGCTGATTGCGTTTGCAGAGGCTATTTGTCCAAAGCTGAACGCATCATCTACTATAGGCATAAAAAAGTCGGTGGTTGAAATAATTGCATGGCCATTACCAATATCATAAACCGCAGCATCGTCTTTGCTGCTGTTGCCAACAAGCAAACGCAAATCGTTTGGAATACTTTGATTTGATTGAAGGATCTGTTCTAAAACAGCCGGAGCAATTTTGCAACCGCAACCTGCACCATGCGAAAATTGTGTAAGACGAATCGGTTCTGATGTAGCCATATACAAATGTAACAGCAGAATTGTTTACTGGCGTTTAATTCGTACGGCAGCACTTTGCTTTGTATCGGATGTAAAACGGATTTCATAACGCCTGTCATCTGCCCGAATAATAAGTACTCCGGTGTTTGGGGGAATTGTGCCTTGGTTTTCTGCATAAAGAGAAATCAATAACTCCTCTTTTTGCAAAGGCGCAGCAATACGTTGTTTTAATCCTTTGTCGGTTAATGCAACCTTGCTTAACAGAACGCTACTGTTGCTGAAAACAGAAACGCTGTCACCATCGATCAAACCGTCATCATAAAGTTCTATTGAAATACTGTCGGCAGTAATTGATATCGTTTGCAGAATATTTAGTGGACGTGCAGATAGTTTTAATGAATCCGTATTAAATTTTGTTTCTTCAACAGGTGCGGTTTGTTGTGTCGGTACAGAAGGCGCAATTACAACCGCATTTTTCTGTTCAAGTATTTTCAGCAATCCCGATTTGGAAGGGTCCTGCTCTTTTTTCAAAAAGGTTTTACCTTCTTCTTCAAACAATTGTGTTGGCCGTTTATTTGCCTGCTTCCAATCGCCGGTTGCTTCTTTTCCATCAGCATTGAAAAAAAGAATATGAGTTTGAAAATTGTTGTTATCGCCGGGAGGGTTTTCGTATATGGTTTTCGTTTCGGTAACAACCATGTAACCCTCAAACAAATTGCCTTTAATTTCGCAAACAGCATAAAAATTTCCATCTAGCAAAGTGGAATAGGAGTAGCCGGTTAACTTGTTACCTTCCTGAAAAAGCAACAGTTCATATTTATAGTTTGAAGAAAGCTGTAAAGGATGACTACTCGTAAAGCGGCCACGCCAAAGGCCGGAAACATCCTGAGCATTAACAGCAACAGAAAAAAGGAGTAAGAAGAAAGTGGTTACAAACTTCATCTTACAAAGATGGCGATTAGCAGCAAATAAATTGGTTATTCTTTACGCCTCAAAACAATTGATGAGTTCTTGTTTAGCGTTGATGTAAAGTGCACCTGGTAACGTTCGTTGTTTGTGGTAATAACAAGCAGTCCCGTGTTTGGAGGTATGCTTCCAAGGTTTTCGGCAAACAAAGTAAGTTGTACAACCTCTCCGGGCTTAAGTGCAATTGTTTGTTTGTGTGCACTTGCTTTTAAGCCAACTTTTGAAACAAGCAATTCATTATTCATAAATACACTTACCGTATCCCCATCAATTTCACCATTATCATATAACGAAAGCGTTACACTGTCGCCTGAAAGCTCAAGTGCATCAATAATTTCTATTTGTCTTTTTACAATTACAGGGTTGTTGATTACCGGAGGATTACCCGTTGCTGTCGGCTGACCAGAAGTGTTATTGCTAACGGTATTACCAACTGTGGCAATAGAAGTTTGCTGTTGTGTTGTAGCAACAGGAGTTACCGGCTTTTGATCGGCTGGTTTTGTTTCGGGTTTAGTTGTGCTGTTTGTTGTAGCGGGCTTATTTACAGCAGCCGTTGATTGTTGCTGTGTACTAACCGAACTGTTGTTTCCTGTTGTTTGATTTGTTACTGGTTTATTTGTTGTTGCTGTCTGTTGTTGGTTATTTGTGGAAATGGGTTTGTTTTGATTTACGGCAACATCAGTAGGTTTTGTTTGCGTGGTAACAACAGGTGTAGTTGTAGTATTCTTAACGGGATCTTTTGTTACTGGTTGTTGCTGATTTGTAGTAGCAGGTTTGGTTTGATTAACTGCCACATCATTTGTTTTCTGTTGTGGGTTATTTACAATCACAGAAGTATTTGTTTTAACTGAGTCTTTAGGAGCAACTGTTTGCTTTGGTTGATTTGTGGTGGTTGGTTTATTTTGATTAACTGCTATATCATTTGTTTTTTGCTGTGGGTTGTTAACAGCAACCGAATTATTCAGCTTAACAGAATCTTTAGAAGCGATTGTTGGTTTATTTTGATTAACTGCTATATCATTTATTTTCTGCTGTGGATTGTTAACAGCAACCGAAGTAGTTGAGTTGGCAGAATCCTTAGTAATTATTGTTTGTTGCTGTTGTATAGTTGGGGCTGGCTTATTCTGATTAGCTGCAATCTCGTTTGATTTCGGTTGTGTATTAGTTGTTACGGGTTTGTTTTGGTTAACTGCTACATCGCTTTGCTTAGGTTGTGTTTTATCTTCAAACAAAACATCTTTGGTAAGCTGTTTTTCATCAAGTCGTTTGTAGAGCTGAGTAGCCAAATAATTTCTTTCTCTGCTAACAGAAACAGATCCGGTTATTGGTAAATATTTTTTTGTGCGTGAAGTACTCCATTCTCCCGGCATAACAGAAACGGTGTCGTTGTTTTTTTGAATTTTAAAGAACATCACAGTTTTTACTCCGGTAGTTTTTTCTTTAAAATTGTTACTTACCGATTTCTCGTCTTCTACAATTAAAACACTGTCCTCAACTCTTGCTGTTACTTTAACAAGGTTATAAAAAAGGACATCTTCAACAATAAACAAACGTTGACAATAGCCAAACAGTTTCCCGTCTTTTTCCTTAAGGGTTAATTCAAAATCCACGGTGTATTTAGGGCTGTCAACTTCCATCTTGCCTTTATATACACCTGTAACAACCTGTGCATGCGAGTAGAAAGTTCCAAGAAGGAGAAATAGCAGAACTAAAAAGTTTTTCATGTACTTGTCTTTTACAGCCGCTTGTTATGCCGGCTGTTGTATTAATTGATCAATATTGGATACCGAAACGGTTTTACAGGGTATTTTTATTAATAACGCTTCAAGCTGCTCTCTATTATGCATTCCCTTAAGATACCATTTGTCGTAATAGGTTAGAAGGATACGGAAACAATCAGCAATACGCTCTTCTACAAGTGCGTTAATCGCCTCTTTCGTTTCAAGGCCACCAAGACGTTTTTTTATTCGGATGATGGCGTTAACAAGTCGCTCACGTTCGTGTTTACCGTATTCTTCCACCAAATAGCTCAGTCGTTCTTCGAAGGGAATATCCACAAACAGCAACGGGAATTGACGCATCTGTCTCCAAAGGTTAATCGGAATGTTTACATCGCCGATCCGCTGGCTTTCATCCTCAACCCAAATAGCTTCATTTCTTAAAGATGAATTCCAAAGCGAAAGCGCCAGCAGGTTTTCGAATTGTTCCTGCGTAGGTTGAGCAGGCATACCAAGATTACCAAAAGCTGAGCCTTTGTGATGGGCCAAAGCCTCAAGATCAACTACATTTTGTTTTCTTTTTTGTAATCCTTCGAGTAACAGGGTTTTGCCGCTTCCTGTATAGCCTCCGAGTACTTTAAAGCTGTATTCTTTTTCAAACTGTGCCAGCACCCATTTGCGAAACGATTTATATCCGCCAACAAGTGTGTACACATCAAACCCGTATAAGTCGAGCAGCCAGGCAATAGCTCCGCTGCGCATGCCGCCACGCCAGCAATGTACCAATACGGTTCTGGTTGTTGAAGGTTTATGATTGTCGCATATGTATTCGGCTTCCTCCACCATCTTCCGCATCTTCACACCAAAGTAATCAAGACCAAGCTTAATTGCTTTTTGCCTGCTTTCCTGTTTATAAGCGGTGCCCACAACCTTTCTTTCTTCATCAGTAAACAATGGAAACGAAAAAGCATTTTTAAGATGTGCGTGCTTATACTCACCAGGGCTGCGTACATCCAATACAGGGTATTGCACGGAGAGGGTAAGAAATTCTTCTATGGTAATTTTTTTAACAGCCATATACTTCTGTAAAATTATTCATTCTTGCGGAATGCAATAATGAGTGTAATTAGCCACAGCAGAATAGAAACACTGAAGAACGTAATAGTAAGTTGTTTTGCAATAAGAAACGATTGCAGATCACTTGTAAAAAACCAAGTGTAACACATGGCAAGAAACGAAAGAATACCAATAACACGGCAGATATTGACAAGTCGGGATAGCATAGAATAAAACAAAAACAGTCCTGCAATTATGCAGGACTGTTTACTTAATTTTCTTTGATCTGGATATTTACTTCTTTTCCTTTTTTCTCGAGTTTAATTTTTCCACCTTCATCGGTTTTAATCTCCACCTTTCCGTCTTTACCCTCTATTTTAATTCCGTCTTCTGAGTTGATTTTAATACCCGCAGAGTCTGCACCTTGTATTGATATTCCCTCATTGTTGATTTTTATTTCACCGGAATCGCCTTTGATTTCAATCTTTGCTTCGCTGCTTTCTTTTTCATTATCGCTTTTTTGCGAATCATCGCAGGCAACAAAACCCAACAAGAGGAATAAAAAAAGAAACTGTTTCATAACTGATTATTTTTTGTATTAACCATTCATGCTGGTAAGGAATTCCATATTGTCTTTTGTACCACGCATATGTTGCAGCAATGTGTTCATTGCTTCTTCGGTATTCATATCGGCCATGTGTTTGCGTAACACCCACATACGTTTTGCAACATCTTTATCAAGCAACAGATCATCACGTCGTGTACTTGACGCCACAATATCAATAGCAGGGAAGATGCGTTTGTTGGCGAGTTTACGATCAAGCGCAAGTTCCATGTTACCGGTACCTTTAAACTCTTCAAAGATCACCTCATCCATTTTACTGCCGGTGTCTACAAGTGCTGTTGCAAGAATGGTTAAAGAACCACCGTTTTCGATTTTACGTGCAGCACCAAAGAATTGTTTTGGTTTTTGCATGGCGTTTGCTTCCACACCACCACTCAAAACTTTACCACTTGCCGGAGCAACGGTGTTGTGTGCACGAGCAAGACGTGTAATAGAATCAAGCAGGATCACTACATCGTGTCCGCACTCAACCAAACGTTTTGCTTTTTGCAAAATAATGGTCGAAACTTTTACATGTTTTTCTGCAGGTTCATCAAAAGTTGAAGCAACAACTTCTGCTTTAACGCTACGTTCCATATCTGTTACCTCTTCAGGACGTTCATCAACTAACAGAACGATGAGATATACCTCGGGATGGTTTTCTGCAATAGCATTTGCTACTTCTTTCAGTAAAACTGTTTTACCAACTTTCGGTTGCGCAACAATTAATCCACGCTGACCTTTACCAATTGGTGTAAACAGGTCCATGATACGTGTGCTGTAGTTGCTTGATGTAGTTGAAAGGTTTAATTTTTCAAATGGGAATAGCGGCGTGAGGTAATCGAAAGGAACACGGTCACGCACTTCTTCAGGACGTTTGCCATTGATTGTATCAACTTTCAATAATGCAAAGTATTTCTCACCTTCTTTTGGCGGACGAACAGAGCCATAAACCGTATCGCCCGTTTTTAAACCAAAGAGTTTTATTTGAGATGGAGATACATAAATATCATCGGGGCTTGAAAGATAATTGTAATCGCTGCTGCGTAAGAAACCATAACCGTCCGGCATCATTTCCAAAACACCTTCACCCTGGATCACACCATCAAATTCAATATTGAAGGCTTGTTCTTTTTTCTGTGGGTATTGATGACGTTGCTGTTGATGGGCAGGGCGTTCGGGTGCAGGGGCCGCTTCTGCTTCCTGTACAGATTCTGAAAGCAATTCGCTCAGCTCCATTTCGGGAGGACCGGCTACAAAATCGTCTTCACCGGGAATGATGAAACCTGCAGGAATAATTGGTTCAGATGTTGCTGGTTTATCATTTTTTTTAATTGCTTTCTTTTGCGGGGCACCGGCTTCTTCTTTCTTCTTTTTACTTTTTGCAGGAGCGTCAGCTTCATCACCACTTTCTACTACCGCTTCTTCTGTACCGGAGGCTGTGGTTGTTTTTACAATGCGTTTGCGTTTGCCTTTTTCTTCGGCACCTGCTTTTGTTTCACTTGACATAACGGCTTGTTTATCGAGGATTTTATAGACCAGCTGTTGCTTGTCCATTTTTTTGGCGCCTGTAATTTTCAGTTGCTCCGCAATATCGAGCAACTCAGGAACGAGCATATCGTTCAGTTGTAGGATGTCGTACATAAAAAATTTAGTTCATTAACACGGGATGAGAATTCGTAAAACTTTTTTAGATCTGTAAGTTTGAAATGATACGTTTGGGAACTTGGAATGACCGAATTTGATGAGCTCGTGGAAGATCGGATTTTTAAATGTCGGTCGGTTTCCTCTGCAATGTTACGGGAAAATCGGAAAAAAGGAAAAAAAAGTATTGGCAGCTGAAATGAAGGCTGAACGGGCTTTTCAACTCTTTTGTTCCGAAAATCATTAACAATCTGTAACAGCAGTAGTTATCTTTGCCGCTCAAATTTCAGCAATATGTTTAACAAAAGAGTTAAAATTAAAGAACTGCTCACATGGGAGCCGCAGGATCAGCAGGTAACAGTTATGGGTTGGGTACGCACCTTTCGTAACAACCAGTTTATTGCCCTTAACGATGGCAGTACCAATAACAATCTGCAGGTAGTTGTTGAGCTGGGTAAGTTTGATGATGAGTTGCTGAAGAGGTTAACAACATCTGCTTCTATAAATGTATCAGGTAAAATCGTTGCCTCATTAGGCAAGGGTCAAAAAATAGATTTAATAGCAAATTCGCTCGAAATTCTAGGTGATAGTGATGCGGAGAAATATCCTATTCAATTAAAGAACAGACCCACACTTGAATATTTAAGAGAAATTGCGCATCTGCGTTTTCGTACCAATACTTTTGGCTCGGTGTTTCGTGTACGTCATTCGTTGGCATTTGCAATCCACAAATTTTATAACGAAAAGGGGTTTGTATATATGCACACGCCCATTGTTACGGCTAGCGATGCGGAAGGTGCAGGTGAAATGTTTCGTGTAACTACATTGCCATTTGATGGCACCCCACGTAACGAAGATGGTACTGTGAACTTTAAAGAAGATTTCTTTGGTCGTTCATCTAATCTTACTGTAAGCGGACAATTGGAAGGTGAATTGGGTGCAACAGCCTTTGGCGAAATTTATACGTTTGGTCCAACTTTCCGTGCTGAGAATTCGAATACTGCCCGCCACCTCGCCGAGTTTTGGATGATTGAACCCGAAATGGCTTTCTGCGATTTAGAAGATAACATGAACCTTGCAGAAGAATTCATTAAATATATTATTCGCTACGCAATGGAAAACAACAGAGAAGACCTTGAATTTCTTGCACAGCGTTTAGCAGATGAAGAGAAGCAATTGCCACAGGATAAGCGTAGCGAAATGGGGTTGATTGAAAAGCTGGAGTTTGTAATGAATAATAATTTTGAACGTATTACTTATACCGAGGCAATTGATATTCTTATACAGTCTCCCGCATATAAAAAGAAAAAATTCCAGTACGATGTAAAGTGGGGAATTGATATGCAGAGCGAACATGAGCGCTATCTTGTAGAGAAACATTTCAAAAAGCCGGTTATTGTTACAAATTATCCAAAAGATATCAAAGCGTTTTACATGCGCCAGAACGATGATGGCAAAACGGTTGCAGCAATGGATATTCTTGCTCCGGGCATTGGAGAAATTGTTGGCGGCTCTCAACGTGAAGAACGTTTGGATAAACTTGAGGAGCGCATGAAAGAAATGCATATTCCTGCCGAAGAATTATGGTGGTACCTAGACACCCGTCGTTTTGGTACAGTACCACATGCAGGTTTTGGTCTTGGCTTTGAGCGTATTGTACAGTTTGTTACGGGTATGGGCAACATCAGGGATGTAATTGCTTTCCCCCGCACACCCAAGAATTGCGAATTCTAAGCAACAAGCAGCAACGAAAAGCGTTTTTGTATCTTTAAAGCAAAATAAGAACCATGCAAAAAACGCTTTTCATCTGTACAATTCTTTTTATTGTGTTATGTGCCGGTAATTGCAAGAAACCCGGCGAGCCCGATAATACGCCAGCAGGCGATTATCAACCTTTAACAGTTGGCAGCGAATGGAACTATACCGTTACAGGTTCCAATGCAGGCTCGTATAAAATTACTATACTCAATAGAGACACAACAATTAATGGTAAAGTGTATAGCGTTGCAAGCAACTCTGCTTCCTCGAACGAATACTATGCAAAGTTTAGTGGTGAATACCTTCGATATAATAAGTTTGCGGAGTTAAACAATCAAACAATTGAACTACTCTATTTAAAAGACAAGCTTGCTAAAGGAGCTACTTGGACAGAAGTAAAAACAGTTAATGTTACGCTTGGTGGTACATCTGTACCTGTTACTGCTACACTGGTATTTACTATTGCGGATAAGGGAATTGATTATGTTGTAAACGGTGTTACGTTTAAAAATGTAATCAAGGTAACAGTAACACCAAGCTTCAGCATTTTCGGAAGTACACAAAACCCCGATTCTCACGACCTCCAATATTATTATGCCTTCAATGTTGGATTAGTTTACAGCAAAACAAGTATTGTAATGGCCCTTGCCGGAATTAATCATAATTCTGAAACAAAAATCGGAACATACACGATTAAGTAGATTGTTGATCGGCTTGTTTCTTGTGTAAACTTTCTTTACGTACAAGGTCTGTAAGCATTTGTTCCAGCTTACGTATGCGTGCATATAACTTTAGAATTACAAAAGAGAAAATGAGAATACATAAGTAAAATACAAGATCCGCCCCACGACCAACACCCAGTTTATGTGCAATTACATTGGTCCACTCAGGATAAAGTATAAAGATGATTGCGGTAGATGAAAGCACAGTAAATAGCAAAACATCTGCAATGTTATTTCGCCAGCGGATGAAAAAGAATAAGAGAGCTAAGAGAAAGCCGCTGATGAGTATAAGTTGAATTCCTGTCATTCAAATAGTTTATGTAAAAGTAAATCGAAAAAGATTCTGATGCTATTCCACGCAGATTGCCCTTTTTGTTTTGAATAGTCGGTATAGGAAATGTGAACAGGAACTTCGGTGAACGAAAGATTGTGTTTTTTTACTAGAAACAGAATTTCAGATGCATGTGCCATTCGGTTTTCTGTTATACAAATTTTTTTTGCTGATGTTGCTGTTAAGGCTCTTAGGCCATTATGTGCATCTGTAAGTAAAATGCCTGTAAAGAAGAAGTTGATGTAACGTGCCAAGCGCAACAGCCTTACTCTTCTTTTTGGAATAGCTAGTGGTTTTGAAAGAAAGCGGGAGCCAAAAACAATTTCTGCTTTTTTTTGGAATAGCGGTGTAAGCAGAGCGGAAATATCTTCTGCCGAATGTTGGCCATCTGCATCAAAATGAACAATAAAGTTTGCTTTGTTTAGCAAAGCGAAAGCTGTACCTGTTTGCAATGCTGCTCCCTGACCAAGATTTATTTCATGTTTCAAAAAGTGGACAGTAAGGTCTGTCAGGCAAGCCGATTGGTCTATAAGCGAACCGTCATCAACAACAACAACAGTATATCCTTTGGCCAGTATTGCTTCAACAACCGAACGCAGCATAGGGGTCTCGTTGTATGCTGGTACAATCACATGCACGTTTGCTGTATGATCATTAGTTGTGCTCAATGTTTGTTTGTTGTGATGGTGAAATTTCTGCAAGGTAAATCGTGCATCTCTTTAAGGAAGAAATTTGTTTTGCATTTGTTTTGTGAATAAGCACGCTGTCAGAATTGTTAATTGGCTTATCGGCAATAATTAATAGTTGAATTGTCTGAGAAGTTTCAAACCCGGTTTCATTAAGTGACGAGATTTTTTGTGTTACCACAACATTTTTTTTATAAGGATAAAATGCAAGTGAGGCATCGTTATATGTTATTACTTTTTTGGTAGCATTTATGTTTAGGTGATCAATAATCTGTTCAACCTTTTTGCGGTCTGAGTTGGGATTTACGCCTTTAATTACAACTTCTTTAGTTATGAGATTTTTATAGAAACTTGCTGTTAAGAGAAGATTATAACTTAATATAAGAAGCAGGCAAAACTTTCCCACGCTGAAGAATAGCTTTGATACATGTTTTATGTTGTTTTGTATAAACCAGGTTGTTAAAACCAGAACAAGAATTGAAGATCCAATATAGTAGCGTCCTTCTTGAACGTATGTCCAACCTTCAACACCATCGGTTTGTTTTGCATGCGTAACAGATAAAAGCAAGAGAGTTAAAATTGGAGTTAATAAAATGGTAAGAACAGAGAGAAGAACTGTTTTCTCACGATTTACAATATTTTTTTCTGATGTTAGTTTGCGCTGAATGATGTTTTTGCTAAGAAAATACAACCAGGCTCCCAATAATATAACAATAGCAAACGAATAGTATTGATGTATAGGTAAGAGAAAAGAAAGAAATCTGTTTTCTATATACGAGATACTTGCGAAGGTCTTTATAAAGAACGGATAAATGATTGCTAGGTTTGACGGAAAAAAGCCAGATTCATCCATTGAAATGGATTGTGTTAATGGTTGCGAGGTATATAGAAACAAAAAGAGTTCTTGTATAGTAATAAATGTCAGTATAAATCCAAAGAGGATTAGGGCATTTTTTTTGAGCAATAAATCTTTTAAGTAAACCCCGGAAGCATAAAGTAAAGTAGGAAACAAGATTGTTAAGGGATAGTACTGATAACGAAAGGCTGCGGGTAAAAAGAAGAGAAATGCAACAATACTTAACTTAAAAATAGAGTATTCTGTTTTTTTGAGAATAAGAGAAATATAACAGGAGGTTGCTCCAATAGAAAATGTAGCTGCTGCAAGGTCACTTAGCCCGGGTTGTTTAATGAGATCTATGTTTAGTGCTACAATTAGAAATACAATAATTTTTCCTGCTTTGTTTATCGAAAGTCGGTTTAGAAGATTGTATAGATAATAGTGAAACAAAATTAAAATAAGGAGTAACAAAATTGTATTTGCAAGAAATGCACTGCCCGTCATTTTAATGAAAAAAGAAAGCGATAAGGGTACCAGGGGGGGCCATAAACGCAAACCTTCAAAATAGACGGTAGAGAGATCTTTCTGAGTCGAACGCATAAAGCCTAACCCATCACCACTTACAAAGTTTTCAGCTGCAGTGTTTATTAAGGAATAGTCTGTTAGTTGTAGCGGAAATACAAGTAGGTATAAACTTCTAGTTAGAATAGCAAAACAAATCACAATAAATAGCAACGTAGATGTTTTCATTGCATGGATTTTTCTTTAAGAGTAAAAGCCGCTATTCTTTGCTTAAGATTTTCTCTAATCGAATAATAAAAGAGATTATAATCTCCGGCATGATAGTTTTTTGTTTTTAATAGAAAGCTAAAGAAGATGCGGGGGCGATTTGTCCAAAGGATATTACCTTCAATTTTTGCACTGTTCGTATACTTATATTTTCGATTAAAATTATAGAGTACCGAGCCTTCGTTTTTCTTTCGTGATATAAGCGAATCTGTTTTTATCCAGCTTAAAGGATTTGTTACAATAGCTTTTGTTTTTTCTTGTTGCACATAATCTGGCATATAGCCAGTCCTAAGGGTTCTCCAGGAATTTATGCATCCCGTTTGTGTTGGAGTGGCACAAGGTTCCAATAGCGAAAAATAGGTTTCGCTTACCGGTAGACCAACAATGTAAGCTGCAACAAGTTGTTGCTGTAAAGGGGTATTCTCAAAATATTCTTTCAAGAGCAGGGCCGCATGTAAAGTACCCTGGCTGTGGGATGCAATAATAAGAGGTCGTCCATTATTATAGTTTTTTAAGTAGTAAAGAAAAGCTGCTTCAACATCTTTATAAGCTAAGCTTAAAGCTGCTTTACTTTTTAAAGTGTCTTTTGTAAGAAACGAAAAGTAATGAGCTTGTCTATAGCGTGGAGCAAAAACACGACAGCTTCCATTAAACACACTTGCCTGGTATAGTATACTTGTATAATCTGTTTTTGCATTCAAATCGGCATCGGAAAGCGAAGCATTCCATACCAGGTCATTAAGGTGAGGGTCTGTAAAAGAGGTTGGATGAATAAAAAAGACATCAACACTTGTATCAATGGGGATCTTTCTTAGAGAAAGAGGGATACTATCAGATGGGTCTTTTTTCCAGGGATGAGCTGCCCAGAATTTGAAATTGCTATAGTCGGGAATACTATCTGATGGCTGGAAAAAATTTTTATACTCACCAGTTTGCGTGTTATAGGAAGGAAAGCATCCATAACCGGTTAGAACAAAAAGTAGTGAAAGAAATAAAAAACCTTTCTTAGAGTCAATCAATTTTGTAATTTTTGCAACTCAAACCTAACTGAAAACGATCATTTCTTGAAATTAAAACCTTTGTTATGACTATTCCAGTAGTAGACCTCGCCGAGTTTAGTAGCGACGATCTTGCGGTTAAGCAAAAATTTGTAAACGAACTTGGGCGGGCTTACGAAGATGTTGGATTTGTTGCAGTAAAGAATCACGGAGTGCCTGATGAGCTTATTGCAGACTTGTATAAATATGTTCAGCAGTTTTTTTCTTTGCCATTGGAAAGGAAACGGTCTTATGAAATTCCGGAATTGGCCGGACAGAGAGGGTACACCTCTTTTGGTAAAGAACATGCAAAGGGGAGTGATGCTCCCGATTTGAAGGAGTTTTTTCAATATGGACAAAAAGCAGAAGGAGAAGAATACATTCCGGAAGAGTATCCCGAAAATGTTAGGGTTGGAGAGATAGGGAATTTTAATCCAACATTTCATACAGCATATAGAGCATTTGAGCAAAGTGGACAAAAGTTGCTTCAGGCGATTGCTATTTATTTAGGGTTAGATGAATTTTATTTTGACAGCTGGGTTCGTAATGGGAATTCTATTCTCCGAGCAATTCACTATCCACCCATAACAAACGAACCGAAGAGTGCAATAAGGGCAGAGCAACATGAAGATATTAATTTGATAACCCTTCTGGTTGGGGCTTCGGCTGATGGGTTGCAAATTCTTACAAAGCAGAACGAATGGGTTGCTGTTACATCTTTACCAGAACAGATCGTTGTGAATGTTGGAGACATGTTACAACGGCTTACGAATAATAAATTGAGATCAACTACCCATCGTGTAGTAAATCCACCGAGAGAGCTTTGGCATACGTCACGGTTTTCAATTCCTTTCTTTTTGCATCCCAAGGGAAACATGTCTTTGGCTTGTTTAGAAAGTTGTATCAATGAGGCTAACCCCAAGCATTACCCTGATGCTACTGCAGGAGAATATTTAGATGAGCGCTTAAAAGAAATCGGATTAAAAAAATAATAAATACGTAACCCTGAAATTTATTCGACACATTCCCTTCTTAAAAGCGGTACTGTTGTATACGCTCACAGCCTTTGGTGGACCACAAGGCCACATTGGAATGTTAATGAAAGTTTTTGTAAAAAAACGTAAAGACTTGACCGAGCAGGAGCTAACCGATTTGTTTGCCTTTTGTCAGTTGTTACCAGGGGCCAGTTCAACTCAAACCATTACACTAATTGGATACAAGCGTGGTGGTCTTCCGCTTGCATTAGTTACTTTACTAATATGGATTGCACCCGCATGTTGTATTATGGGCGGGCTTTCTTTTTTTGTACACTATCTGGATAAACGCACTTTACATACAGATATTTTCAAGTTCCTTCAGCCAATGGCGGTTGGTTTTTTAATATATGCCACATGGCATAGTTATAAGACGGCAATTAAAAATAATATTACCCGGGTCATTATGATTGTTGCAGCGTTTGCTGTTTATTTCTTTATTAAGACACCTTGGGTGTTTCCGATTATATTAGTTATTGGCGGAGTCGTTACAAATTTCGGTAACAAAGGGCAACCCCAAAAGGAAGTTAAACACAGAAAGATCAAGTGGACAAATATTTGGGTTTTCGCCATTGTTTTTATTCTTGCAGGTTTTTTAAGCGAAACAGCACGTAAACAAGAGTGGGAGAATAGAAGGGCTTTTAACTTGTTTGAAAATTTTTACCGTTTTGGTAGCCTGGTGTTTGGCGGTGGGCAAGTATTAGTGCCTATGATGTATGAACAATTTGTTATTCGGGAGAAAACACAGTATATGACTGGAGAAGAATTGTTAACCGGTGCGGGGTTTGTACAAGGAGTTCCAGGACCTGTATTTTCAATGGCATCATACACGGGCGGAATGGCTATGCGGGATTTGGGTAAAGAAAGTCAGATTGCAGGAATTGCAATTGGCGCCGTGGCAATTTTTCTACCGAGCCTTTTACTTGTATTATTCTTTTATCCTATATGGAATAATCTAAAAAAATACAATGTTGTTTATCGGTCACTCGAAGGAATAAAGGCTGCAACAGTTGGATTAATGGTTGCTTCTGCTTTTTATGTGGCAAGAGATATTTCAATTTTAGAACTGAAAACGATCAGCTACCTGAATCTGATTGTAATTTTTTCAACAACTGTATTATTAGCAACTACCAAAATTCCACCACCGGTAATTGCCTTTGTATGTTTATTGCTTGGATGGATTTTTTAGTTTGTAGTAACCCGCTTTTTCGATCTCTTCGCACACTTCTTCAGGGACTAAGTATTTAATCGATTTCCCAGAGTGAATTAACTCACGGATATGTGTAGCCGAAATTTCAAGCAAAGGCGCTTTCAGAAAGTGTAATTCTTTCACGAGCGATTGTTGTGCAGGAAAGCCCGGTCTTGTGTATACATAAATGGGAAAGTTTTGCATTATGGTTTCTGCGTTTTTCCATTTATCTAAGTTTTGCAAACTATCGCTTCCCATAATTATCGCAAACTGATGTTGTGGATATTTCTCTTGTAAATAGGCGAGGGTATTGACCGTGTACGAAGGCTTTGGTAGATTGAACTCAATGTCTACAGCTTTAAAGTTGTTTGCTTTTTGAACTGCCAGGTTTACAAGATAAAGCCGATCGTATTCGTTAAGTAGTGTTTTCTGTTGTTTGAAAGGATTTTGTGGCGAAACAACAAACCAGATCTGCTCTAAATCAGTCTCATTTAATACGTGCTGTGCAATAATTAAGTGGCCATTATGAATTGGATTAAAGGAGCCAAAATATAAACCCGTTTTCATAATTAGGTGAATTACTGGTTTTTATTTGTGTCAACGAGAATACTTTCAGCTTCTTCTAGTCTTAAACTAAGTTGGTAGCCGGCAACCTTTATACTAATTGGGTCTCCAAGCGGTGCTTGCATTTCCATTAACACTTCTTCACCTGGAACACATCCCATTTCCATGAGCTTAAGAAAAATTTCGTCGTTTTCAAAAGAATGAATGATTGCTTTTTGTCCGGGTGCTAGTTCCGATAATCTTTTCATATTCGATGCAAAGTTACCGCAATCGCTAACTGAATCTTTCCGAATTTTGAAAGTATGACAACGAGCTGTGTTAATTTTTTTTATCAGGATATTCGCTTCCCCTTCACTAATCGCAATGCTTTAAAAAGTGCTATCAGGCTTTTGTTTCAGAGGGAAAAACACAAGCTCCATAATCTCAATATTATTTTTTGTAAAGACGAGGCGCTCTTACAGATCAACAGGGATTTTCTACAACACGATTACTATACTGACATAATTACATTTCCAATTAATAGATCAAAATCGGGTATAGAGGCAGAATTATATATAAGTATTGATCGGGTTAGGGATAACGCAAAGCAAGGGGCTGTGTCCTTCAGAACAGAACTTCATCGGGTAATTTTTCATGGGTGTCTTCATCTGGTGGGTTATAACGACAAGTCTTCACAACAAATTAAGAAGATGAGGGAACGGGAAGATCATTATCTGCGTTTATACTTGAAATAGATTTATTTATGTTCCACGTGAAACGTGTTTTACTCCTTGCTTGTTTCTTCCTATTTAGTAGTTTAAGCTTTTCGCAGGGTGTGCTTACTTTAAAGGACAAGCCCTTTGCATACAAGGCAGTAGTTGATTCGTCGTTACTAAAAAGTTTAAACGCTTCTTCCTCGTACAAATCCTTAAGTCCAGTTGAGCAGGAGTCGGTATACTGGCTCAATTACTTCAGACAAAATCCTAAAAGGTTTTGGAACACTGTTATGAGAGAGTTTCTTCTGCAGTTCCCTGAGGCTAAGTCTTCATACACAGGCTCATTGGAAGCCGATATTTTAAAAGCACCTCAGTCCCTGTCAATTGTTCTTCCTGATTCCGGGTTGTTTGCTATGGCAACTCTCCACGCTTTCGACTTAAAGAAGAGAAACGGTGTAATTAGCCATGTGTCATCATCTGGAAAAACATTTGTGCAAAGGATACATGCAGCCGGAAAGTATACTTGCGGTGCTGAGAATATATTTAATGGAAGTTATAACGGACTTGAGGCATTAATTGCTTTATTAATTGACCATGCTGTGCCAGACAAGGGACATCGGGTTAATATTCTAGATCCTAAGTTTCAACTAATTGGCCTTTCCTTTATTCAGCTCTCTTCAGGAAAAGGAATTCTGGTACAGGACTTCGCATGTCGTTGATGTTCCACGTGAAACATCGCTCTGTTAACAGCTAATTAGAGGTTATCTTTGCAGCCTTAAAAGCGTTGTTTACATGTTTCCAGATTATGATGTTATTGTTGTAGGTGCCGGTCATGCCGGTTGTGAGGCCGCAGCTTCCGCTGCTAATATGGGCAGCAAGGTTTTGCTGGTAACCATGAACATGCAAACAATTGCTCAAATGAGTTGCAATCCGGCAATGGGAGGTATTGCTAAAGGACAAATTGTTCGGGAGATAGATGCGTTGGGCGGATATAGTGGAATTGTTAGCGATAAGAGCATGATTCAGTTTCGAATGCTTAATCGTTCAAAAGGCCCTGCAATGTGGAGTCCACGTACACAGAACGACCGGATGCTCTTTGCTGCAACATGGCGAGAAATGCTGGAACAAACTCCTAACGTTGATTTTTACCAGGATATGGTTCGCAGCCTCTTAGTGAAGGATGGCAGATGTTGTGGGGTCGTAACAGGTCTTGGACATGAAATTAAAGCAAAGGCAGTTGTTGTAACAAGCGGTACATTTCTTAATGGAGTTATTCATATTGGAGAAAAGCAACTGGGTGGTGGTCGTATTTCAGAAAAGGCTGCAACAGGAATAACCGAACAACTTGTTGAGCTTGGTTTGGAAAGTGATCGTTTAAAAACAGGTACGCCTCCACGTATCGATGGCCGTAGCCTGGATTATTCCAAAATGGAAGAGCAAATGGGAGACGATGAAATAACCGGCTTTTCTTATATGGATGTACCAAGAATAAAGCCCGAAGAACAACGCAGCTGTTTTATTACTTACACAAGTGCTGAGGTACACGATATTCTTAAAACCGGTTTCGACAGAAGCCCAATGTATCAGGGCAGGATCCAGGGAACGGGCCCTCGTTATTGCCCAAGTATAGAAGACAAGATCAATCGATTTGCAGAACGTGAGCGTCACCAGCTTTTTGTAGAACCCGAAGGTTGGAATACTGTAGAGATCTATGTAAACGGTTTTTCAACATCATTACCGGAACAGGTGCAATACGAAGCGCTTCGTAAGGTGGTGGGTTTTGAAAATGCACGTATGTTCCGACCTGGCTATGCAATTGAGTACGATTTCTTCCCACCTACGCAGCTTACCTATTCTTTAGAAACAAAACAGATCCAGAATCTTTTCTTTGCCGGCCAAATTAATGGAACAACCGGTTATGAAGAAGCAGCTTGCCAGGGATTAATGGCAGGTATTAATGCGCACCTGAAAGCAAGTGAACAGGATACGTTTATTCTAAAACGCAGCGATGCGTACATCGGCGTATTGATTGATGACCTCATCAGTAAAGGAACAGATGAACCTTATCGCATGTTTACCAGTAGAGCTGAATACCGGACATTGCTTCGTCAGGATAACGCCGATCTGCGTTTAACAGAGTTGAGCTATAAAATGGGGCTTGCATCGCAGGAAAGAATGGATAAGACCCGTACTAAACTTGAAGCTGTTGAAAAACTAAAAGCAACATTGGCAGATGTAGCATTGGGCCCGGAAGAAATCAATTCTTTTCTGGAAAAAAATAACAGTGCACCACTTACGCAAAAACAAAAAGCATTGCAACTGTTGTTGCGTCCGGGTATTCAGCTGAGTGAACTTGTTGCAGCTTCACCCACTTTACAACAGTTTGCAGGAACTCATACAAAAGAAATATTTGAGCAAACAGAAATACAAGTGAAGTACGATGTGTATATCGAAAAAGAAAAAGAGCTGGTACAACGTATGAGCCAGTTAGAAAATCTTGAAATTCCAAACAGTTTCGATTACAATAAGATCTCGTCGTTAAGTACCGAAGCATTACAGAAGTTTAATAAAATACGTCCACGTACACTCGGGCAGGCATCACGCATTTCTGGTGTAAACCCAAGTGATGTGCAGATTCTTATGGTGTACATGGGTCGTTAATTAATCCATCAACTTAGTAGAAAAAGGTAATTTTTTGACAATGGAGATAACTCATTTCTCCACTGGTATCTTTCGTTTTACTCTCTGTCATTAATCTCTACGATAGTATTCGTTTTTACTTCAAATTTGAGTAACCGAATCATCATGCACGATGCAGCAATGCATCTGCACAATTATCTTATTTGAGTATTTCATTTATGGTTCGGAGTATTTGTTAATTACCGGACACATGAAGAATTTTACCATTAGCCTTATCATCTCTCTGTTGTCTTTCGCAACAACAACAGCACAAACTTCTGTGCGTGGAAAAATTACATTCAAAATTTTTACAAACGAACAACAACCTCTTGCAAACGCAACAGCAGAACTGTTACGCAGTAAAGATTCTGCTTTAATAAAAACTGCATTATCCGATAATAGCGGTACTGTTGAACTTGAACAGATCTCCAGCGGCTCGTACATCATAAGAACAAGTGCTGTTAATTACGAAAAACAATTTTCAACGATAGTAACAGTAAGTGAAGAACAGCTCAGCACATCTGTTGCAGATGTTGTAATGAAACCGTCTGCAACACAATTAAAAACAATTGAAGTAACAGGACGGAAACCTTTTATACAACGTTTAGGTGATCGCATTGTGGTGAACGTTGATAACGGTGTTGTAAATGCAGGTAGTTCTGCTTTTGATGTACTTGAACGTTCGCCCGGAATTTTAATTGACGCAAACGATAACTTAAGTATGCGTGGACGAAGTGGTGTTATTATTATGATCGATGGAAAGCCATCGCCAATGAGTGGAGCCGACCTCGTAAACTATTTACGCAGTTTACCTGCAAATGCCATTGAACGAATTGATCTTATCACCAATCCTTCATCGAAGTATGATGCTGCAGGTAATGCAGGAATTATTGATATACGTATGAAAAAAGATCAACGCTTTGGTACCAATGGCAGCATTACTGCAGGATACGGGCAAGGTGTTTATCCCAAAGCAAATGGCGGTATCAATTTTAATCATCGCAATAAAAAAATGAACCTGTTTGGTGGTTATAACTATAGCTATCGAAAAAATCTCAACAATCTCTTGCTCGACCGAAACTTCTTTACAAACAGCGGCGAGTTTACAGGTAAGGACGAAAAAAACAACTACACTACAATTCCCGGTAATTTACACACACTACGCTTGGGTGCAGATTTCTTTCCTTCGAAAAAAACGGTAGTTGGCTTTGTCATCAACAGTAACGCCAACATGTTCGATCCGGCAAACCGAAACAGTTCGGTTGTAAGCGATGCCTATAAACAACCCGTATTTACATTCCGCACACAATCAAAAAATCATAACGAAAATAAAAACGCCGTTGCTAACATTAATATTAAACACAGCTTCGACAGTACAGGGAGGGAGTTAACAGCAGATCTTGATCTTGGTTATTTTGGCATCAATAACAACTCGCATGTAGCAACATCGTATTACAAACTCGATGGCAGCAGTCTTCAGCCCGATTATGTTCTGGACGGTTTACAGGATGGTGTTCTCCGCCTCGCAACAATTAAAGCAGACTATACGCATCCGTTTAAAAACAAAGCAAGAATCGATGCCGGTTTTAAAAGCAGCCTTGTACATGCCGATAATGATGCACGCTTTTTTGATATGAGCACCGGCACTCCTGAAAATGATGTAAACAAAACCAATCATTTTTATTACGATGAAAACATTAATGCTGCTTATGTGAATTTTAAAAAGGAATATAAAAAATTCGATCTGCAGATTGGACTGCGTACTGAAAATACCAACGTTAAAACAAGACAGGTAAAAGGCGAAGTCCGTTGGGACAGTTCATACACACAACTTTTTCCAAGTGCATTTTTTAATTATAAGTTGAAAGAAGACCAAACACTCGGTGTATCTGTAAGCCGCAGAATTGATCGTCCTAATTATTCGCAACTGAATCCGTTTATGTTTCTGATTGACGTAACAACGTACTCAACCGGAAACCCATCATTGCTTCCACAGTTTACCTGGAGTTATGAGTTGAGCTACACCATCAAGAACATCAACTTTACACTTGGCTACAGTAAAACAAAGAACAATCAGAATATTGTTATTACACGCTTTAAAGATGCGTTCCCGAATATTCCGAGCGATGATAATATTACTGTACAGATACCCGTTAACCTTACTTCATCGGACTACTATGGTTTAACTGTTGCAGCGCCGGTTCGTATTAACAAGTGGTGGAACATGATGAATAACGCCAACATCTTTTATAATCATTTTAATGGTAACCTGTCGGGCACAACATTGAATAATGGTAAAGTGGTTACTAACCTAAGCACGAACAACAGCTTTACGTTTGGTAAAGGTTGGACGAGTGAGTTGTTTGCAAATTATAATTCAGGCGGTCAGTACGGATTTATGGTGATGCGTCCGCAATGGGGTGTTGGTGCCGGTGTACAAAAAAGTTTATGGAAAGGAAAAGGACAGGTTCGTCTCAACATCACCGATATCTTCTGGACCAATCTTCCAAAAGGTACCATCACTTACAACAACTATATCGAATACTGGAAAGCATATCGTGAAACTCGAGTAGCAAACCTCAGCTTCACTTATCGCTTTGGAAATAATAAAGTGCAACAGGCAAGGCGCAGAACTACAGCATCCGAGGAGGAACGCCAACGTGCACAGTAAGCAATTGATGCTTGAAGAAAATGATGCGTGCAAACGAAAGCTGTGAAGCAGCATCATCATTCTTATAACCAAGTACATTTTTTCTCATGTTGATTTAACGGGCTGGTATTCTTATCGGCCCTCTTTTTTTCAAATGAGAAATTGAAGGAATAAATTCTTGCACAAAAAAGCCTCTTCTTTTTTAGCTGCAAGTAAAACTTGCTACTGTTGAAGAAGAGGCTGATTAAACCGAAACCGCTGTAAGAAAAAAATATTACTACTGCTGTTGTACCTGCTTTTTACGTGCAATCTGCAATAGTTGTAAATGAGGTTGTAAATGCGCCAGGTTCTCTTTTTGTAAAAACTGACGCAGGTGTTTATAAAAATGGCTATAGTCGTAATAACTATATACACCGTAATGAAATGTTTGCGGACGGGAAACAATATGACTTACCGCTTTGCGTATACGCAATACCTGTAAAGCCTGTTTACTGCTTACACCCGTTCCTGCTTCGAAGTAACGTTGCAATGTTCGTGATGAAATATTGTATCGGGCAGCAAGCTCTTCAACCGAAGTTTCAAACGAATTATTAATAGCAGCCTGTTGCAGAATTTCTGTAACAATATGCATGGGCTGTAACGATCCTTTATACTGCTCAATCATTTGTTCGTACTGCTGCGATAATAACTGTACACGCTTTTCAAACGAGTGACTGTGTTTTACTTCATTAATCAACGACTGATCGATGAGGTAACTCAACGGAAACATTGTTCCGCTGTACTCGGAGAAATTTATCTTCTTCTCAAATATAACTGGGCTTACTTTAAACTTAATACCAAACAGTAGATTACCAGGTTTATGAAAAGCTTCAATATTATTCAGCCTTGGCAAAAATCCATCGCCTTTAACGTGCTGACGGTTTTGCTCTATCTGCATTTCGTAGGGCGAACCAAGATTAATGAGATAAGAGTAGCCGAGATTGGGAAATAATACATCGCTGAAACCATCCGGATACTTTTGCCAGAGGTGTTCGAATTTTGTTTGCCAGAAAAAGTCTACAAACAAAGAGAGCGGCCCCGATACGTAGTGTCGGTGATAGTTGTTTTCAAAGTGTTCGCTATGAACAAATTCAATGTGTTGCACGAGGGCAAAGTACAACCGGCAATGTAAAAACAGTAGCTGTTAATGTATGAACGGCTGCCGCTTATCAACAACTTGTGTTAACGTTTTTTTAGTAATACAAACAACAGTAAGCATTAACAACAAGAATGGTGATTGCCTGTTGCAAAAAATAAAAACGCCACAGAACATTCTGTGGCGTTACTGTATACATGTAATATTCTTTTATTGTCGTTGTTGCTGCGATAAATAAAGCGGCTTCAGTTTTATTATACGCAAGCTGTGCAGTATGCGCATAATAATAAATGTAAGATCGAACTCGAACCATTTACGTGCAAAGTTTGCGTTGTTCTGATCTTTATGATGATTGTTTTGAAACAACTCACCCATGAGCAGTACACCCCATGGCGTTGTGTTCTTACTGTGATCTTCGATTGAATAATTACGGTAGCCCATTTTATGACCAAACCAGTTTACGATAGCACCTTGTATTGGTCCGATAAAGAAATGTACGGGCAGTAACAAAAACCACCACCAGCTTGGTGCAAAAAAGTAATAGAAAGCAATATAGCCCACTACAAAAAAGCCACGGGTAATATTGTTATGGCCAAACTTATCCAGCTTGTCCCACACAGGAAGATACTCTTTAGTAAACCGTGCATCGGGCACATTTTTACCGGTAACAAAACCACTAAAGATGCGTGCGGTGTGCATCATCATTTGCCATATATCTTTAAAAAAATGCGGCGAATGCGGATCTTGCTCTGTATCGCTGTAAGCATGGTGCATACGGTGCATTACCGCATAAGCACGAGGCACTAAAAATGAAGAACCTTGTACAAACCAGGTTAAAAAGTAAAATGTTTTTTCCCAGAAAGGTTTTGCTGTATACATCTGATGGGATGCATAGCGATGCAGAAAAAACGAATGGAAGAACAATGACAAGAACCAGTGCAATAAGAAAAACAAAAGAATAGCCGTCATGAAAGTAGAAATGCAAAATTTGAAATAAGGTTGCAAAGAAACGCCAATAATTGTTGTAAACAAGCGATACAAGGCAGTTTAACACGAAAGTGACCAACTCGGGCATGCAGTGAACCTTCGTTAGTTCTGCTTTTCGGTTGGAAGATACTGCCCGAAACAAGCTGAATTTTATAACAGCACGAAATCGATTGCGTAAATAAAAAATTCCGGCAGCGTTTACATTCTTCAGAAATCTGAGTACACTTGTTGTACAAATTCGACGGACTGCTTACTGAAATATCATTTTAAACTGCTGTTCTTCAGCAGTTATAATTGGAAGGAAACGCAGCACGTTGAGTTTTGATTAAAACGATTTTTGCTGTTACGATGCGTTCTTCATTGCCATATAACGATCATACGTTGTTGCGTGATCTTGCACAGGGAAACGAAAAAGCTTTTCGTTTACTGTTTTCCCAATACAGGGATGCTGTATATGGCTTTGCCCTGCACATTACCCATTCTGCTGCACATGCAGAAGATATTACCCAGGATGTATTTTTAAAACTGTGGTTGCACAGAGAAAAGTTTGCTGAGGTTGAAAACACCGAAGCATGGATCATTACCATTACACGTAACTGTTGTTTTAACGAGCTGAAAAAAACAGCAAGAGAAAAATGCCAGGAATTAAAACCCGAACTGCAGGAAGCTCTGTTGGTATCAATGGATAAACAGATCGACGACAGAGACCTGCTTGCAAAACTGCATGTAGCATCGGCACAGCTTACACCCAAAGAGCAATTGGTTTACCGCCTCAATAAAGAACAGGGTCTGCGCAAAGAAGAAATTGCAAAAGCGTTGAACATTTCGCACAATACAGTAAAAGTTCACCTTGCCAATGCCCTGCGCAAGATCCGACATTTTGTAGAAGGCTATTCTGCTACCGGCATCTTTGTCCTTTACATCCTCAAAAATTTTTTTTAAAAACAGCTAATCCTTTTTTTTCTGTTGATTGTCTGCTATAGAAAGGGCCATGTTTTACCGGCTCAGTTTATTTGCCATGACAACAGAACGATTGCACTATTTGCTGGAACGTTATTTATCCCGCAGTCTTAACCCGGCGGAGGAAAAAGAATTCTACTTGTTAGTAGATTCGGGTTTGCACGACGATGCATTGAAAACAATGCTGGGCAACGAATGGTACAGCTTACAAACCGATGCCCGCCTCAGCGAAGAAAAAGCCGAACAATTATTTCAATCCATTCTTCAGCAACGACCTGCCGTACAACTTTCGTTATGGCAACGCAGTGTTGCTTTACGCCGCTTTGCAGCAGCAGCATCCATCATCTCATTTATTGTATTATCTGTTTTTTTCTTTACCAATAACAAAAGCGAAAAGCAATCCACAGCATCTGCAGTTATTACTTCCACAAACAATGATATTCCTCCAGGCCAGAGTGGTGCTATTTTAAAAATGGCCGATGGTTCTACGCTTGTGCTCGACAGTGTACAGGATGGTGTGCTTACACAACAGGGCGATGCTGTGGCAATAAAACAAGGAGGACAACTGAACTATGCACAGCAGGCAAATAATGCAAACGGTAATGCATACAATAGTGTTGAAACACCACGTGGCCGACAGTTTAAGTTAACATTGGAAGATGGTACACAAGTATGGCTGAATGCTTCGTCATCTATCCGTTTTCCTGTTGCGTTTACCGGTACAGAACGTAAAGTGGAAATTACAGGTGAAGTATATTTTGAAGTAGCAAAGAATAAAGTCAAGCCGTTTATTGTACAAACAGGCACAACAAAAGTGGAAGTACTGGGCACACACTTCAACATTAATGCATACGACGATGAAGCTGCTGTAAAAACAACGCTGGTAGAAGGAAGTGTACGCATCAGCAAAGGCAACAGCAACGGTATTTTAAAACCCGGTCAACAGGCTCAGGCATCAGGTGCCAATACCTTGCAGATACGTAACGATGCAGATATTGAGGAAGTGCTCTCGTGGAAGAACGGACGCTTTGCTTTTGTAAACGCCGATCTTGAAACAATTATGCGGCAGATAAGCAAGTGGTACGATGTAGATGTGCAGTACGCAGGTGTAGTACCTAAGCGAACGTTTACTGCCGATCTTTCACGCAACACCAATTTATCCGAATTACTAAAAGTGCTTGAACTCAACAATATTCATTTCCTCGTACAGGGAAGAAAACTTACCGTGATGCCGTGAAAACAGGTTGTTGCAACTGCTGAAAAACATCCAACAAAATAAGGCTTGCCAAAAATAAAAACCGCCCCGGGTTGCAGCCGGAGCGGAAGAAATTCAGGTTAAGCCAGTAATTCAATCGTGACTGATCTTTTATTGTTTAACCCAAACCAAACAAAAGTATGAAATTGTTTGCTCCCATCATGCTCCGGCAGTGCAGTGCCAGGGGCTTCACCAAAACTCTGCGGATTATGAAACTGAGTGCTTTCCTGCTGTTTGCATTTTGCTTACACGTAAGCGCAAAAAGTGATGCACAAAACGTCAGTTTATCTGAGAAAAATGTATCGCTGCAAAAAGTTTTTAAAGTCATTAAAAAACAAACCGGCTACGACTTCTGGTACGAAAACCAGTTGCTGGCAAAAGGCGAAAAGGTAACGGTTGTTGCCAACAACCAGCCGTTGGCCGAAGTGCTGGATCTCTGTTTTAAAAACCAGCCATTCACTTGGTCTATTGTTGGAAAGATCATTGTGGTTAAGCCAAGGGATGTAAAGCCTGTAAGCGAACCCGATCCTTTGCCTCCACCACCACCGCCTTCGGTTGATGTAAAAGGAAAAGTGCTGAACGAAAAAGGAGAACCCGTAAGCTCGGCATCGGTTACTGTAAAAGGAAGTAATGTTGGTACAACAACCAATGCAGAAGGTGAGTTTAGTTTATCTGTTCCGGATGGAAAGAAAATACTCATCATCAGTTCTGTTGGCTACCACGATGAAGAAGTAAATATTGGTAACGGCGGAACGTTAACGGTTACATTAAAATTAAAACCCGTTACTACCGAAGAGATCGTTGTTGTGGGTTATGGTACACAACGCCAGAAAGATTTAACGGGTGCAGTATCTGCGATCAGTAGTAAAGACTTTAACGAAGGCATGGTGTTGAGTCCGCAACAAAGTATACAGGGTAAAATTTCAGGTGTAAATATTTCAACCAACAGCGGTAAGCCCGGTGGCTCCAATACAGTAAGAGTGCGTGGTGGTACTTCGCTCACTTCATCCAACGATCCGTTGTATGTAATTGATGGTGTTCCTATTTCGAACAGCGCAGGCGTGGGCCAGGCAAACATCAACAACTATGGTATTGATGTGTTTGACCAGGAGCCAACAAACCCGTTGATGACCTTGAACCCCGATGATATTGAATCGGTAACAGTATTAAAAGATGCATCGGCCACCGCCATCTATGGTGCAAGAGCTGCCAACGGTGTAATTGTGATCACTACGAAGAAAGGCTCAACAGGCAGAGCAAAAGTTACAGTTGGTTCTTCAATGTCTGTATCGAAAATTGCAGGCACACTGGATGTACTTTCTGCTGCTGATTACCGCAAAGGCGTTGCATCGCTTGGTTTAGCTATTGACGATAAAGGTGCAAATACCGACTGGCAGGATCTTATTTACAGAACAGGTGTTTCACAAGATCACTATCTCTCAATGGCAGGTGGTGCAAACAAAACCACGTATCGTGCATCTATTGGTTTTGGCAAACAGCAAGGCGTAATGCTTGCATCAGAATTAAGCCGTACAAATGCACGTGTTAACATCAATCACTCTGCATTGAACGATAAGCTTACGTTTGATATGCGTCTTAACTACGGACAAACATTTTCAAAACAGGCACCTGTATCAAACACAGTAGGTAGTGAGTTTGGTACAAGTATGAACTATGAAGCATTGGTGTTTAACCCAACATACCCGGTGCGTGATCCCAACGGTAATTATTATTTCGTTGCACCGTACAGGGTAAATCCGGTTTCGTATTCCGATCAGATACTGGACCAGTTAACCAATAACCGTTTTCTCGGTAATCTTTCTACAACGTTAAAGATCATCGATCCGTTAAGTGTAAACGTAAACCTTGGTTATACCAATCAAAACATCAACCGTAACTCTTACATCAGTAAAAACAATCTGATCGGCCAGGGTACAAATGGTTATGCAAGTGTGCAGAAACTGGAAGACTACAGCAAGTTGCTTGAAGCACTCATCCGTTACAACAAACGTTTTGGTAAACATTCGCTAGAAGCAATGGGTGGTTACTCTTACCAGTATTTTGTAAGTGAAGGCGACCGTACAACTGCAACCGGATTTTTATCGGATGAGTTTAAATGGTACAGCTTACAGGCAGCAAGCAATATTACCGGCGTAAATACATTTAAGGGAACCAACACGCTCATCTCTTTTTATACAAGAGCCAATTATAATTACGACGATCGTTTCCTGCTTACAGGAACATTGCGTCGTGATGGTTCAAGCCGTTTTGGTTCGGGTAACAAATGGGGTATGTTTCCTTCGGGTTCGTTCGCCTGGAGAATTTCAAGAGAGAAATTCTTTAATGTAAAACCAGTTAGTGATCTTAAGTTGCGTGTAAGCTATGGTGTTACAGGTAACCAGGAAATCGGTAATCTCAATTCTATTACAACACTGGGCGCAACCTCTGCCGGTTATATTGTGGGTGGACAACGAATCACTACAGTGTTGCCACAACAATATGCCAATCCGAATTTACGATGGGAACAAACTGCACAGTTTGATGCAGGTATTGATTTCACATTGTTCGAAGGAAGATTGCGTGGTGTGGTTGATTACTACGTAAAGAAAACAACAGACCTGCTATTACGCATTCCTGTTCCATCGCCAACAGCAGTGAGCACACAATTGGCGAATGTGGGCAGTGTACAGAACAAAGGTGTTGAAATTGAACTGACAGGAAAGATCATTGATAAGAATACCTTCAAATGGGAATCGAACTTCAACATCAGCTTTAATAAAAATAAAGTGTTGAGTTTATCAAACGAACAGTTCAGCGGCAACAATATTCTGATGGCGCCATTACAGGGAACAGTTTCGTTAGGTAAATACGCACAGCTTATTTTACCAAATCAGCCGTTGGGTACTTTCTGGGGTCCACGTTTTGATGGTATTAAAAGTGGTAAAGAAACATTTGTTGCAGGTGCCGATACCATTATCGGTTGTGCACAACCGAAATTCATTTTTGGTTTAGTAAACACATTCCGTTACAAACAATGGTCGCTCAACTTCCTGTTCAGAGGTTCTGTTGGAAACGATGTGTTTAATCTTACTGCAGCAAACATGAGTTACCTCAGCAACCTGCCTGGCAAAAACGTATTGTCATCTGCGCTTACAAGTGGTTTGAACAGAGATGCACCGAAAGTATATTCATCACGCTGGATCGAAGACGGAAGTTTTGTAAGGCTCGAAAATCTTACACTCAGTTACGAAGTGCCGGTGAAGAAAACATTTATTTCTGCTGTGAATGTATTTGCATCCGGACAAAACCTGTTGCTCTTTACAAAGTACAGCGGTGTTGATCCCGAAGTAAATGCAGAAGTATCAAGAACAGGTACTGCACCATTGGGTATTGATTATCTCGGTTATCCAAGAGCACGCAGTTTCAGCTTTGGATTTAACATGACCTTTTAATGAACCTTTCAAACTTTAAACGATGAACAAACGTTTTAAAATAATAGCAGCAGGCTTGTTGGCAACAACCCTACTCGCCGGTTGTACAAAACTGGAAGAAGAAAAATTCGGCAGTCTTTCGCCCGATAATTATTACGCAAACGAACAGGCCGCACTGTCGTCTGTTGTGGGCGTTTATCAATTGCTGTCGTACAATGTAGATATTGGTGATCCCTGGCGTATGAAAGAATTCAGCACCGATGAATTTATTGTACCCGGCAGAGCAAGCGGTGGCTGGTACGACCAGGCAAATGTTGATCTCACCAATCATAAACAGGATGCAGATAACAAAACCATTGCACGTGCATGGGTAAATATTTTCCAGGAAATAGGAACAGCCAATGCAGTGCTGGAAAGTTTACAGGCATCGCCAAACAAAGACAAGCTGAAAGCATTGATAGCAGAAACAAGAGCGCTGCGTGCTTATGGTTATTTCTTTGCAATGGACAACTGGGGCAATGTACCGTTGGTAACTGTTGCACGCATCGATCCAAAAGATCTTCCGAAAACAACAGCAAGAGCAGAAGTGTATAAGTTTATTGAAACAGAAATGCTGGCAGCTGTTGCCGATCTGCCATCGGTAAAAGACGTAAACCGTGCTTCGTATTATCCACGCTTTACCAAAGAATCGGTTTACACAGCATTGGCCTATATGTATCTAAATGCACAGGTGTACACCGGTACTGCACAATGGCAAAAAGTAATTGATATGTGCAACAATGTCATTAACACCGGTGCATATAGTCTTACAGCAAAGGCCATTGATAATTTTGCATCGCCTACACAGGCTGCTTCAACAGAAATTATTTCTGCTTTTACAAAAGACCCCACACAAAATGCAGGTAACAACCAGTTTATTCTTTACACACAAAATGGTTTAGACAGGTTGCGTTATAATCTGCCGTTTGGTCCGGCAAACGGTTACAGCACCACACAGGTAGCATTGGATAAATACGAAGACCAGGATGTGCGCAAAACAATGGTACAGTATGGTCCGCAATATTATCTTGATGGTACACCGTTGAAGTATCCGAACGGAACACAACTGGTGCTGATACCTGTACAGGATATTGTTGCAGCACAGGATAACGAAGGCTACAAAGTTTTGAAGTACACACCGGTGGGTGCAAAATGGTCGGGCTTTAATGCAGATAACGATCTGATACTGGAACGTTATTCAAACATATTGCTCATGAAAGCAGAAGCCATCTTCCGTTTATCGGGTTCAACAACAGAAGCGGTTGCGTTGGTAAACCAGGTAAGAACACGCAGCAATGCCACATCACTTTCATCCATTACTTTAAAAATTCTGGAAGACGAACGTGCAAGAGAATTTTTGTGGGAAGGATGCAGAAGAACAGACATGATCCGCTTTGGAACTTTCTTTACCGGTACATGGGCATTTAAAACAGGTGTAACGGCCGACTTCCGCAAGATCTATCCTATACCAAACGAACAGATCAAAGCCAATCCGAATTTAACACAGAACACAGGTTATTAATAAAAATGTTCGGCAAGCATTCGAGTAATCAATAGTTGAGTTACGGGGCTGTTTCTACAGTCCCGTTGTTTTCTTTTTTCATTCAACACAAAAACAATGAAACTAAAAATTTATAAGCTCTCGTTTCTTTTATTGGCAGCATGCACATCGCTGTATGCACAACAAAAACCTATACCTATCGACAGCAGTTACAGTGTAGCGAATGTGTACAAACAAATTCACAAGGAGTTTCCGCATGCTGTTCCTGCAAAAGACAGTGTGCCTGCAAATGTTACCGCATACCGCAATCTTGTGTATACAACCTTACCGCAAACTGCATTTGGCAAAAGAGAATTGCATCTCGATGTATTTACACCAACTGCAAAAGGAATGTATCCTGCACTTATTATGATACATGGTGGCGGATGGCGTTCAGGTACACGCAGCATGCAGGTGCCCATGGCACAGATGCTGGCAGCAAAAGGTTTTGTAACTATTCCGGTTGAATACCAGTTATCACTCGAGGCAAAATACCCTGCAGCAGTGTATAACATTAAGTCGGCCATACGTTGGGTAAAAGCCAATGCAGCAAAATACAATATCGATACAAACAGAATTGCCATCTCCGGTTGTTCGGCAGGAGGTCAATTAGCATCGCTTGTTGGTATGACGAATAATGTACTTCAGTTTGAAGGCGATCATGGAAATACAGGAACAGGCAGCACAGTGAAAGCAATTGTTGATATTGATGGTGTGCTCGATTTTCTTGCACCGGCTTCACTTAATCTTGAACGCAAACCCAACTCTCCCGATATTGAATGGCTGGGTGGTTCGTTTGCAGAAAAACCGTTGATCTGGAAAGAAGCATCGGCTATTTACTGGGCCAAACCAACCACGGCGTTGCCGATCCTTTTTCTCAACAGTGGCTATTCACGCTTTCATGCAGGACAGGATGAACTCATCGGCATGATGAACGAATGGGGACTTTACACACAGGTGCACAAGTTTAATGTAATGGTGCACCCCTTCTGGTTGTTTCATCCGTGGGTAGATGAGACCGTTGATGTAACTGCTGCTTTTCTGCATAAAGTTTTAAAATGATCTTGCTGAAGAATAATCAACAACAAACAATGATGATCCGTTTTCTTTTCTTAATACAACTCTTCTTTGTTACACAACTAAGTGCACAACAGAAAAAAATAACCGTAGCAAAAGATGGCAGCGGCGATTTTACAACTGTGCAGGAAGCAATTAATGCCGTGCCCGATTCAAACAATGCAGTAACCATCATCTTAATTAAGAAAGGAATTTATAAAGAAAAGTTACGTTTACCTGAATCGAAAACGAATGTGCATATGAAAGGAGAAGACTTAAACAGCACCATTCTTACATTCGATGATTATGCACAACGCAAAGACAGTACAGGCAAAGAGATCGGCACATCAGGTTCATCGAGCTTTTTTATTTTCGGCAACAACTTCACGGCCGAATACATTACGTTCGCAAACGCAGCTGGTCCGGTGGGGCAGGCAGTAGCTGTACGCATTACTGCCGATAAAGCACGTTTCTTTCATTGCCGCTTTCTTGGTTTCCAGGATACACTCTACACACATGGCAACGAAAGCCGCCAGTATTATTTTGATTGTTACATTGAAGGAACCGTTGATTTTATTTTCGGTTCATCAACAGCCTTGTTCGACAGTTGTGTGATCTATGGAAAGAAAGGCGGCTATTTTACGGCAGCATCAACTCCGCAACAAAAAACATTCGGTTATGTATTCCGCAACTGTAAGTTTACCGGCAATGCAGCTGATGGTTCGTTTTATCTCGGCCGTCCGTGGCGACCTTATGCAAAAGTGCTCATCGTAAACAGTTATCTCTCTGCTATTGTAAACAAAAAAGGCTGGGATAACTGGGGCAATGCTGCCAACGAAAGCACAACAACGTTTGCAGAATTTGGTAATACCGGCGAAGGCGCTGCAACAACGGAAAGAGTAAGCTGGAGTAAAAGCATTACTGCCGATGAAGCAAAGCAACTGAATACAATTACGATACTGAGTGGCTGGGATCCGTGGAGATGATGGAGGATGTATGATTTCGGATGTAGGATATTTCACACAGAGAGCGCAGAGGACGAAGGGTGAAAGAGAGCTTCACTTCGAAGCCCGTCATTGCGAGGAACGAAGCAATCTCCAATTAAAAAGAAAGATGAAAATCAGATTGCTTCGTTCCTCGGCTCCGAATTAAATTTTCTTCAAACTTTTTTTATGAAACAAAACCGTTTTTACATTTTACTTTTTTGTTGCATCAGCTTTGCATTTGCAATTCCGCCAAAGAATATCCGCATCTGGCTTATCGGCGATTCAACAGTATGTACACAACCCAAAGACCGATCGCCCGTAACAGGATGGGGCACACCCTTCGAAGATTTCTGGGATTCAACCGTAACCGTCAACAACCGTGCAAGAGGCGGACGAAGCACCCGCACTTTCATCAGCGAAGGACGCTGGCAAAACGTTGCCGACAGTTTAATGGAAGGCGATTATGTGCTGATGCAGTTTGGTCATAACGATGAAGCAAAAGAACCGCAGTACAAAGACCGTTACACACCTGTGCCCGATTACAAAACCAATCTCATCAAATTCATTACTGAAACAAGAAACAAAAAAGCCATTCCTGTTTTGGTAACACCTGTAACACGATTCGTGTTCGACAGTAACGGCAACATCAAAGAAACGCACAAAGAATATTCGGCAGCAGTTTGGGAAGTTGGCCGTGCATACAATGTTCCTGTGATTGATCTCGACGAACGCAGTCGTGAGTTGGTACAAAAGCTTGGTCCCGAAACATCGAAGATGCTGTACATGCAGCTCGATACAATGGAGCATCCGCATTATCCCCTCGGACGAAAAGATAATACCCATTTCAACGAGTACGGCGCACGACGTATGGCGCAACTGGTACTTTTTGAAATACGGAAATTAAAACTCGAACTCACAAGCAGAATTACTACAAAAGCAGCACCGTAAGCGTTGAGCTGCTGCATCGAATTTATCAGCAGGCAACAGTAATTGCTTCCAGCACGCCATCCCATAACCCTTTGCGTAACTGCAAAGCTTCCACGCAGGCGGTTGCTGCTTCGTTCCATTTCTGTTCATCGTTACCACAAAGCTCCTGTACCATTTGCATGGCCAGCCGGCTGTGATGATCGCCATCTACTTCAATATGCCGTTCGAGGTAATATTTAAAGGTTGCCAACTGCTGCGGATAACGTTGTGACTGGCGTGTAACCAGTTCGTGAAACATATCGGGAATAAGATCTTCCCTGCCAAATGTAAACACCGCTGCCTGCACATGCACCGGTGCATCATCGATCAATGAAAAGGTAAACGAACAAAAATCGATCACCGCTTTGGGTAATTGCAGTTGCTGCAATGCCTGTTGTACGGGCACGCCCTGTTGCAGGTAAGCCAGCAGCTGTTCAATGGCTGTGGTATCGGCACCAAGCTCCTGCATGGCCTGCAGGTATAATTCGAAATGACTTGTGCGATTACCTTCTGCATCTACATCGCTTTCTTCGCCTGTAACAATTTCGTTAATAAGGTAACGGGTATTGGCGCTGCCCACGGGCACCCACGGCGTGTGTACACAGGTGAGTTTGTTTTGCAGACTTTTAAGCAGGCTCATAAAATCCCACACGGCAAACACATGGTACTGGCTGAACTGTTGCAGATGTTCCAGCTCCTGCAAACGCAGGTAAAGCGGATGTTGTATAATATCGTTGCGAACGCTGCTGATGCGTTGCTGTAACACAGAAAGATGCATGCTTTGATTTTTTTAAGGGAGCGAAAGTAAGGAGGGAATGGATTGGAAAAGCAGGTTGGGAAAAGATGTCTGGTTTCGTATGCAGGCTTTATGATTTGTTGCCGGGTACTGATTACTTGTGTGACAATTTCTAAGTGACAGACAGGTCAAGATCAAGACGCAGAAACGCAACAAGCGTGACTGCCCTTCGAATTGCATTAACTATTCTTTTGCATGCGCTTTGCATGGGAATAAGACCTTTCCGGCATAAATGTACCAATACGGCATAATTGGCATAAAGCGGTAAAAGCGGCGGGTTGATTTTCTTTCGGTTTTTTGTATTTGTACTCTTGTTGTGTCATTGCAATAGACGGGTTTTAAACGGATGTACCCCTGAAACATCTTTCTTATTTCAGTTTTAAATTTTAAACCGATGGCACAACAAAAAGGAATCCTTCCGTTGAAAGGAACAATCGGTAACATTACATTTTACAAAAGCAAAGACGGGTATCTCGCCAGAGAAAAAGGCAGTTTGAATGCAGAACGCATTGCCAATGATCCTGCGTTTGCCCGTACCCGTGAGAACGGTGCAGAATTTGGAAGAGCCGGACAGGCAGGCAAGGTATTGCGTACAGCACTTCGCTCTTTATTATTGAACACAGCTGACAGTCGTATGCTGGCAAGGCTGACACGAGAAATGTTGAAGGTGATACAGGCAGATGCAACCAACGATCGTGGATTGCGTAACGTGATTGATGGCGAAGCTGAATTGCTGGAAGGGTTTGAGTTTAACTCCAGCAGTAAACTCGGTACATCGTTGTTTGCGCCCTACACTGTGAGCATTGACCGTGTGAGCGGTGCGCTGACAATTTCTATTCCACCGTTTGTTCCGGTGAATATGGTGGCTGCACCGAGTGGTGCCACTCATTTCAAACTGGTTTCTGCCGGTGTGGAAATAGATTTTGAAAACAAAACGTATGTTATTGATTTCAGTAACAACAATGCGTTGCCGATCAATTCAACTGCTACGGCGGCTTTGAACCTGAATCACCAGGTTACTGCCAACAGCACTAAGCCATTGTTTCTTGTATTGGGTATTGAGTTTTACCAGGAGGTGAATGGTAACGAATACAGTTTGAAGAACGGTGCGTTTAATGCGCTATCGCTTGTTAAGGTGAGTGGGGTTTAATTTTTATCCCCCCTCCTCCCTTCGACAAGCTCAGGATGGAGAGGGCAATTCATTCTTTCTTCGACGGAGTCCTTTTTCTAAACAGAAATACAGCAATCATTTATTGCTTCAACTATTCACTCCTGAGCGGATGGGGAATTGTATTGCCTTTTGTTTCTTGAATTCAATTTTTTCACATCATAAAAACAGAACATGAATAAGATTTTGAAACGTGCCAAACGACGTACTCCAAAGTTTTTTAAACAAGTGCGCAATATTGGTGTAGCGCTGGCAGGTGTAAGTGCTGCTATTCTTGCGGCACCTGTGGCATTGCCTGCGGTGCTGATTAAGGTTGCCGGTTATTTAGCAGTAGCCGGTGCTGTTGCCGGAAGTGTGAGCCAGACTGCTGTTACAAACGAGCGGAATTAATTATTCCTATGCAAGACTCGTACTTTTTGAAAACAGGAACTGCCGGAGGAACGCTGACGATTCTTTTCGCAAACATTCATACAAATGATCTTGTAAAGACAGCAGTGCTTGCTGCTGTGGGTGCAACGGTGAGTTTGGTTGTATCGTTTGTTTTGAAGAAGTTGTTTGGAAAGAAGTGAGTGAGCCGGTTTGAAAGCCCCGAGATTATTCGGGGCTTTTTTGTTTCACGCAGAGAAAAGGAGAGGGCAGAGATTGTGCGCTGCGCTTACAATGTATTGCTCACAGATTGACACAGATTAGTAAACCACGCATTGCACCAATGAACACGCAGAGGTAATGCGCTGCGCTTACTATTCTTTCAACCACAGATGAACGCAAAAGGACGCAGAAGATGATTCACTTCGTTCATTGTTGTTTCACGCATTTCCAAGTTGAAAACCGAAGATGCAGGCCGTAGGACACAGAAGGAACAATGAAGCCTTTATTTGTTTGTTGCAGTAGTTTTGTGTATTGGTATTACCAGCGTTAACATACAGCCTTTGCCCGGTTCTGTATTGATGAGAAGTGAGCCATTGTAGAGTTCGCTGCGGTTGTACATGTTTTTGATGCCGAAGCCCTGCTCCTTTGCATTGATGTTAAAACCGATGCCGTCATCACTGATGCAAAGCACAATTTCTTTTTGCGATTTTGATAATGTGATTTCGGCGTTAGCGGCATTGGAATAACGGAATATATTATCAAGCTTGTCTTGTATTATCCGGAAAACAGCTAATTCAATTTCGAGATCGCAGGGATAAAGGGTGGTGTAAGATTCGGTAAATAACCGGATGTGAATGTTTTGTGTTTTATTGAGGTTATTGATCAACAATGTAACGGTTTCTACAAGACCAACCTGTTTGAGATTTTCCGGGTCGAGGGCATAACTGATTTTCTGCAGTTCTGTGATGGCTTTGCTGACAATAAAACCTGCTCTTTGCTGTTGTTCTGAAACGTCACTTGCAGCCATATAGAATTTACTCATTGCCAGCAACTGTGCAATGTTTTCGTGCAGTTCGAAAGCGATACGGTGACGTTCTTTTTCCTGGGCTGCAATTATTTCGGATAATATTTCCTTTCGCTTTTGCTCTTTACGTAATAAGAGCTCCTGCTGCAGCTGTTTTTCTTTGCTGATATCGGTACTTACAGCACAGGCAAATAAAACCTTTCCCGCTTCATTTGCAATTGGTGTAATGGTATGGGTGTACCAATGAGTTTTTTGATCGTTAAAAAAGTCGTACATGGCTTCGTAACGTACAGTATTACCAAGAAACACCTGCTGTAATACGTTTTGCAGTACGTGCTTCCTTTTGGGATGTGTGAACTGCATCAGGTCATCGCCTGGTTTTATTTGCGTGCTGATGGCCAGCTCAGCAATTCGTACGGCTGCATTGTTGACGTATACGAGTTTGTATGTTTCATCGATAATAAACAATCCTTCGCTGCTTGTTTGCGCATAGGCATCGAGTAACTGTTGTGCATGGCTGAAACGTTTTTGTTCTGCTAATTTGTTAGCAGTGATATTCCTGTTAACTGCCACATAACCAAGTATCGCATTTTGCTGATCACGCACAGTTGTTACTGAGGCATGCAGGTAAATATGTTCTGCATCATCGTGACGGAAGAAATCGACCTCTCCCTGCCAGCAATCGTATTCCATTAAATCATGTGCCGCTTCTTCTTTAGAACTGTTGTTATAATTGTACGTGAATACATTGAATGCATTGCGGCCCAGCATTTCTTCTTTTGTGAAATGATAAATGTCTTCGGCTGCTTTGTTCCAGGAAAGTATGTTGAAGAGAATATCGGTTGTTATAACGGCCTCGGAAATCTGATCGAGGAGACGTACCTGGTATAAAAGTTCGGCTTCATTCTTTTTTTGATCTGTAATATCCCGACCTAAAAAACTAATACCCGTGACTGCTTGTTGTTCGATTACTGATTCCAGTTCGATACAAAGCCAGCGCTGCTGCTCGTTTTTAATCTGTACCTGTATGTTGTGCGTTATTCCAGGTTGTTGTAAACAGCTGCGGCAGAGTTCTTCGAAATTTTCAAGCGTATTGAACAATGTATTTTTGTAAATGGGAGTTCCTTTTTTGTATGCGGCTTCTTTACCGAAGACGGACCAGAAATGATCGTTGGCTTCTGTGATTTTTAAGTTGCTGTCGGTACGTGCAAAAAATATTTCGGAGGCGTTGCAGATTTTTTCGGTGAGTATGGCAGAAGGATCGAATATCATATGCAAGTGATTAAAGGTGTACCACAAGATTACAGTACCTTAAGTTAGTATGCTTTACAGATATTAGCAAGTTGGGTTGAGGGAAAATTACCGTGGATGACACAGGGTTTACGAATATTTTTGGCGGCAGATGGCCGCAAATAAACACAAATTAAGTAAGCCACGAAGAACACGAATAGATGGTGCGCTGTACTTACCTTTTTTTGCCACAGAGGGACGCAAATGGACACAGATGATGATTTACTTCGACACTCTCCTTCGCTACGTTACGGGAGCAAGTCGCTCACACTTCGACTTCGCTCAGGACTTGGCATTGCTTAAGATTGGAGGAAGTCTTTGATGAGTTCTTCGTCGATGCCGGTAAAGAGGGAAAATTCTTTGATGGTGATGAATTCGTCTTTTGATTTGCCAAGAGCGGTACGGATTTTTTGCAAAAGCTGTCGTGCTGTACGACCACGCCGGCCAGTGATGTTTTCTACGTCACGTGTATAAAGTACAACACGCTGCGGTATTCGGTTGGGTACTGTTTGCATAGTGTATGTTCCGGTTAAACGAGGTATAAATTTCAAGAGATTCTTTTTAAATTGAAACCAAGAAAATACCCGTTCTTCCTGTTATTTATCGTATCGTATTTATTTGCTGCGGTTCGTAAGTAGTATAAATACCCCTTGCGTTATCGCATAAACAGGATTGTATAGCTGTGTATTCGTTTACAGTTTTGTGGAGTAACAAAACCATATTTTATGAACCATTTTATTTCACTCCAGGAAGCTATTGAAATGACCACTCTTTTCCGTGCACAGCAGGAAAATATCCTGAAGCCGGAATTTCAGCAACGAAATATTCTTGCACGATCGGAAGCATTTGAGCGAGCAGCATTTGACACGCTGCTTGCCAAGAATGGCTGTGCCGGATTGCGCATTTATTACGGCATGGGCATTGATCTGAAAGTACATGCGATCATTGTTGCCATTGATGCAAATGGTCATGATCTTCTGCCTGCATCAGCAAGTATGCTTTCAACAATGGAAGAGGGTGAAGACATTGCGGAAAGAGGAATCCGGTGCCCGGATCTCTGCCCTGCTGATTCGCCTCTGAACAGTTAATAAAACAAACACATGAATTTTGAGTTGAATGCAGCTTTTAGTTTTACTGTTGGCATTGGTGCCATCATCGGCTGGATCAGGATACGAAAAACTGATCCGGCTTTTTTGCCTTTTTTGTTTTTGCTGTGGCTTGGTTTTTTACATGAGCTTGTGAGCCTGCTGCTTGTTACTTCGGGTTATTCGAATGCGTTAACTTATAACGTTTTTACATTGCTGGAAGTGTTCCTGATCTGTTTGCAGTTTTACAAATGGGGTTTATTTGAAGGGAAACAACGACAGTTCTATTTCCTGCTTTTATTTTTTGGTTTTGCATGGTTAATGGAGTTTGCTTACAGGAGCAGTCTTTATATCTATTTTTCGTACTGTATTATTCTTTATGCGACATTCATTGTGTTTATGGCGATCAATCTTTTGTGTGATGTGATGTTCAGCGAGCCTGGACCATTGCTGTATGAAACCAAGTTTCTTGTTTGTATGGGTTTTATTGTTTACTTCACTTATACCATACTGGTAGAAGTCTTTTGGTTTTACGGGTTGAACAAGAGCACCGCCTTCCGCCTTCGTATTTACGAGTTATTAGGGTATATAAACTTATTTACTAACCTGGTTTATGCCTTTGCAACATTATGGATACCACTGAAACGACCTTATATTCTGCAATCGTCCTGAGTGCAACTGTAATTTTAACTTTGTTACTCTATTTTGGATATGCTGTTTACCGAGGACAGCTGAAACATTTCAGGATGCTTACCAGAAACCTTCTTGCTGAGATGGAGGTAATGGAACGAGAACGGACAAGGATTGCAAGTGATCTGCACGATGAACTCGGTCCACTGCTGGCGATGACCAAAATTCAGCTTGAGCAACTGCAGCCACAAACAGATACAGAAAAGCAACGGCATGCCAATGCTGTACAAAACCTTGTAACGTTAATGCATCGTTCGGGAGAGATCGCCCGTAATCTTACACCTAAAGTATTACTGACAAAAGGACTGCAAACGGCACTTGCCGATTTTGTAGAACAGTTTAGCGAAGTAAGCAAGATGAAGATGAAATTAAATTACCGGCTTGTGAGTAAGCCCTCTTCGTTTTATGCATTGCAGATCTTCCGGATTGTACAGGAGCTGGTGTATAATGCCGTAAAACATTCGGAGGCAGAGAACCTGCATATTGAATTACGTGAGTATAAGCGCAAACTGTATTTGTTTTATACTGATGATGGTAAAGGGATTGAGCGGTTGAAAGCGACGATCGACGGAACAAGGCTTGGATTAAACAGTTTGCAGAACAGAGCTTATTTACTTGGCGGTAAAATGAAACAGCTTCAACCGCAGATAAGAGGAACTGAGTTTTTATTTGAACTACCTATACAGATCTATGACGAACGAAAAGACCCGCATCATCGTAGCCGATGATTATCCAGTTCTTGCCGAAGGAATAGGACTGATGTTAAGCAATGAGTCTTCACTGGAAATCATTGCAGCCTGTGCCAACGGACAGGAACTGCTGGAACGTGTTGATGCCTTGCAGCCGGATGTTGTGCTTACTGATATTGAAATGCCGGTGATGGATGGTATTGCTGCCACAAGGATTCTGAAAGAACGTTATCCGTTGCTTGGTGTGTTAGCGTTTACCATGTTCAGCGATCATCACCTCGTAATTGATATGCTGCAGGCGGGTGCCAACGGTTATTTATTAAAGAGCTGCAGCAAGTATGAATTACTTGAAGCTATTGTTACAGCCCGCAAGGGACTTACCTATTTCAGTAACGACGGTTCTATGCGGCTGTTTAAACAGCTTGCAAAAACAAGTTTACCCGGGGATGAAAATGCTGTTGTGCTGAACGAAACTGAACAGGAAATTATACGGCTTATTTGCGAACAATATGCCAGCAAGGAAATTGCCTTGCTTACTCAATTAAGCAAACGTACTATTGATAAATACCGTGATGTGATTATGCAGAAAACAGGATCGGTAAACATTGCGGGTATAGTTGTGTATGCGATACGGCATGGTTTGTATAAGCCTTAGCAGAATTATTTTATAGTACATGCAATCGGGGAAGAATGTATTGCATGATTATGGAAGAAAAGAAATTATATTTCAGTGCGCATGAACTAAAATGTATCAAAAAAGCAAAGAGCGTTATCGCTGCTGATATAACGCAACATTTGAGTATTGAAAAGCTGGCTTTGCATGTTGGTATTAACAGTTATAAACTAAAGTATGGTTTCAGAAAGTTATATGGTACCAGTATTTACCAGTTTTTATTGCAAAGCAGAATCAAGCAAGCGAAACGCTTATTACATAACCCAACGCTACAAGTAAAAGTGGTTGCAATGCAATGCGGGTTTAAGAATGTGCAGCATTTTATTACGTGTTTTAAGAAGGTTGAAAAAATAACTCCCGGCCAGTTTCAAAAAAAACAATTTGAAAAATTCCTGAAATGCAAGTAGAACTTAAATACACAGATACATTTTGAATTTCTTCTTGTTACTTTTTGCTTGTCCAAAAAGTAACCAAAAAAGACCCCGGGATCAATTACCTCCTGATCCCGGAGGGTTCCTTGATTTAGCTGATGTACTACTGTCGCTTCAGCAAATAATTAACATGTACATACTATGTGCAGCAGTCTAATTTCTCTATTGGGTAGTTTATGTGTTACATTCTAAGAAACCTTTCTTTAAGACTATTCATTACCGAATTGAAACGATTCATTACTTTTTTGAAACCTGATTTATTTGCAAAGGGTGAAATGATTTTAGAATTTTAAGGAGTGAAGCGGGGAATGATTCGTTGATAAACTTATTGACGATGAAAAACATTCCTGTTGCACTTCTTTGTTCGAGTTTGCTGATTCTGCTGTTTACGTATACGGCTATCAGTAAATTAACCGACTATGCAAACTTTATACGTTTCATTGATGAATCTTCCCCGATTCATAAGGGAGCAGACACGATTGGCTGGTTACTACCCGTAACTGAGTTGGTTGTTGTACTGCTCCTGTTTTTTGAACGAACACGAAGAGCAGGTTTGTATGCTTCTTTGCTGTTGCTTGTTTTGTTTACGCTGTATTTACTGTATATGGTTTTGTTTGTTGCTGATTTGCCGTGCAGTTGCGGAGGTGTGATCAGCAAGATGAGCTGGCAACAGCATGTATGGTTTAACCTGTTTTTTATTGGCCTTACTATGCTTGGGTTGTATGCGATACGCAGACAGCAACAAGTGGCAAAAGATATTCAATACTGAAAAAGTTGCGCAACGATTACATGTATTGATGCCTTCCTTCGCTAAAGCTACGGAGGGCAGGGGCCATGCTGAAAACCCTGAACAGAGTAAGCATCATTTTAAATTATGCATTTATGAAAAAGTATGTTTTAGGTTTTTCTGCGGTTGTACTTGCAGCTGTGATGGTTGCGTTTACACAACCGGTTACCAGGAATTACGATTCGGATCTTGTATGGTTTGCAGTAGATGCAAATGGTAATGCAACCAATCCAACAAACGGAACCATGGGTGACGAACCACCTATTTCCTGCCCCGGTTCACTTACGCCCTGTGCTCGTGCCCTTTCGATTTCACAGGGAGAAGTGTCGCTTAACAGCGGCAGCAGTACTGTTTATCATATCAATACCGGCTACAGTACGGTAAGTGATTATGACGAGGAACGGAAAAAGGATTGATGTTTAACAGAAACAGCCCTTAGACAAGGGCTGTTTTATTGGTTTTCACATGGATTATTACCGCTGTACCACAAGCAGTATTTTACTTTCTCTTTTTTCCATTTTCATTGTGAATCCTCGCTCTTGCAGTAGTTGCTGTACACTTTCGATGGACTCGTCTTGTTTTCTAAAATTGATTGTTACCTGTTTCTTCTGGTGTCCTTCATATACAATGGGTATGTTAACGGGTAATACAGCATGTATATAGGCGGGTAAGCCTGATGCTGCATAATTGATCAGTTCGAATGAAGTGAATGTTTCTTTTACTGCAGGTTCAGCAACAATTGTAGTGTCTGTTTCTTTATTACTTCGGATGACCCAGCATTCCATTGTTTTGTTTTCCACTTTACTTTTTACCCCGAAGAACTGATCAAGTGCATGTTGCATCTGGTTCAGTAAATAAAACTCATTTCTTTTGTTGTTACCCTGATCCTGAATATTTAACTCAAAGCAGTATCTATCCGTTGTGTTTACACCTGAATCAACCAGTATTTTTAAATTCTTTTCCCTGGCGAGAATAAAAATCTGCCGCATGTAAGCCGATTCATATAAATCCCGCAGCGTCATGTTCTTCGCAATAAATTTTGTGTGGTTGTTTTTAAACCCGGAGCCATAAGAGAGGCCGGGTATTTCTTTTGTAAACAGTGTGCTGAAAAAAACATCCTCATTTCCGACAAGACCTGTTGTTATAAACGGAACAGAATAATCAACCCCGATTATATCATGTTTTAACGGTAAGGTTGCTGTATCGGACCGGCGGATGCGGTTTAAATTTTCTTCTGTAATGTATTCATGAAATGTTATGGCCCTGATGCGCTGCTGATCATCAATTACCACGATTTGCGGTACGGACTGATAGGGAAAAAGTTTACGCAACATCTTATCGCCATAAGCAATGGGGAGACCAATTGTTTTTACTTCTTTGCGACGACGGAAGAGGTCTTCAATTTTTTCTTTTTCTTCGGGGGAGACGAGTATAATGTTTATACTATCGCCCCATTTTTTTTGCAATGCTGCCATTTTGGGCATTGAACCGATGCAGGTGCCACAGGTGGTGCCCCAAAAATCGATGAGCAATAACTGGTTTTTCTTTGCCTGCAGTTTTGCAGCTGTTGTTTTGCTGTTGAGGATATTGTTTAAAACAAGCGGCGGCATTTTATCGCCTACCGTTAATTCTGTTTGTGCAAGGCTTTTGCCATAGATAACCAGCAGCAGCAGATAAAGCAAGTATGTTTTTTTCATTTATTGTTTTTTTCGTTGTTGTTAAAGAAAATAATGCAGGTGATTGAAAGCTCAGTGAAAACCCAACCCACCCCACCCCTCCGCAAAGCGGAGCAGGCACTTCCGGGAGGGGAAAGGCAGGCTCCGAACAGGCAAGGATTTCAGCCGTGAACAAATTGTTTTAGACGGACAGCCGTTTATGATCATTAATAGCCGGGGTTTTGTGTGAGGTTGCTGTTTGTTAATACATCATCCTGCGGAAGCGGAAAGAGTGCAGCCGTTGGTTGCCATGCGGGCTTTATTGCGTTCATTACTGTATTGATGCGACCTGTGCGTTTAAGATCGAACCAGCGATGCCCCCATTCGGCAAAGAGTTCGACCCTGCGCTCCTGCTCTACTGCATCGAGTATTTGCTGTTGTGTAAGCGTGGCCGGAAGCGGCGGCAAGGCTGCTCTTGTGCGGATGGTATTGAGATCGGCTATTGCCTCTGTTAACTTGTTTTGCTGTGCCAATGCTTCAGCACGAATGAGTACCTGTTCGGCCATGCGGAGCACCATGTAATACTCGTTTACTGTTGCTGTGGTATTTCGGTATTTGGCCGGGTAATAATATTTTACCGATTGGGTGGTGATACTATCGACCCAACGCTGCCTGCGTTGATCGTTTGGTTCAAATGCAGCGAGCTGCTGCGGTGTAAGAAAAATCTGCGGAGAGGTACCGGCCGGACGAAGATTGGACGTTTCCTGTAACACACCGGTGCGTGGTGCCAATTGCCAGATGGCTTCTTTGCTGTTTTTAAGAAAGACCGTTTGCGGTGCCTGCAAGGGTGTAAACATGCCGGAGTTGATGACTGCAGCTGCTTCCTGTTCGGCCAAGCTCCATTGCCGGTTGTAGAGATAGGCCCTTGCCAGCAATGCAGCAGCAGCCCATTTGTTGGGCCGCAGTTTTTCGCCTGTGCTGTATTGTTCGGGAAGTTTGTTTTTTGCCAAGGTTAAATCGGCAATGACCTGTTGCCAGATTGTTTCTTCAGCTGTGCGTGGAGCCAATGCGTTAACCTGGTAATCGGTTGTAAGCAGCAAGGGAGCATCACCAAACATATTGACGAGGTACATGTAACAAAGCGAACGGATGAACCTGCACTCGGCCGTGAGTTGTGTTGCTGTTGCCGGCGTTAGTGAAGTTGATTTTTCAATGCCTTCGATACAGGCATTTGCATAATAGATTTGTTTGTATAAACCCGTCCATAAGTTACGCACCTGTGCATTGGCGGGTGTTATTTTATTGTTGATGAACTCCTGAAAAATGAGCGAAGGATTAAAGCGGCTCATTTCATCGGAAGAAATTCCTGCATACACGGTTGTAAGAAAATTGGAATAAGCCGGTGCAGCATTGATCATGAACCCATAGATACCCGTTACTGCCGAAGTGGCTTTACTATCGGTAACGAATACCTGCCCGGCAATGACCTGGTTTTCGGGGCCGGGAATTTCTACAAACTTTTTGCAGGAAGCTAAGAGCAGCAATGCTGCCATGAACGCAAGTGTTTTATGTGTTTGCATGTGCCTGTATTTTAAAGTGTGATGTTGATGCCTGCAGTAACAATGTTTAAAGGTGGCAGGCTGAGTATGTTCTGCGATTCTGGATCGGTGCCTTTGTAAGGCGTAAGCGTGAACAGGTTTTGTGCCTGCATGTAGATGCGCAGGTTTTCGATCCTGTTTCGCTTTAACCAATGTTTTGAAAAGCTGTATGCGAGCTCCATATTCTTCAGCCGGAGAAAAGAAGCATTGACCAGTGCGTCCGATGAAGAACGAAGATTGAACCATGCGGTGTAAGCAGGTGAAGCAACTGATGCGGTGAAGCGCTGCACGGAAGTATTGTCGCCCTGTTTTTGCCAACGGTGAAGTACCACCGAAGGTTGGTTGGACATGGTGCCCGGTACTGCGGCCAGTGAGTTGGTATAGCTGCGCCCTGTTTGCTGCACCCATTGGATGAACAGCGTAAACGACCAGTTTTTCCAGTTAAGGGTATTGATCAAACCACCATATAAGCGAGGGCCGAACCAGCCTGTTGTTTTTAAATCGTTGGGTGAACTGATATTGCCATCATTGTCTGTATCGGTAAAACTGTAAAGCCCCGTTTGCGGATCGATACCGTTGTATTGGAATGCCCGGTAAACAGTGAGCGGCTGACCGAGCTGGTAAGTGTACCTGTTGGCTGATAATTCAAGAGCGGGGTAACGAAGTAGTTTGTTGACGGGTATGGTGAGATTGGCTTCGGTTTTCCAGGTAAACTGTTTTGCCTGCAGGGTGGTTGCACTGAAGCTCCACTCCCAACCGCTGTTTTCGATTAAGGCATCGAGGTTGCGGAGGATGCTGGGGAAGCCTGTTTGGTTGGGCAGTTTATCGAAGACCAGCTGGTTATCGCTGCGGTTGCGGAACCAGACGGTTGTTACACTGATACGGTCGTTGAAACACTGAAGTTCCAAAGCTGCTTCGAGTTTTTTGGTACGCTCCCAGCCATAGTAGGGATTGAAGAGACGGGCTGGCAATATACCTGCTGTGCCTTGGTACTGGTAAGCAGTTAAGCTGCTCCATGTATCGAGGTACTGGTAATCGCCCACCTGATCGTTACCGGTAAGGCCATAGGATAAACGCAGTTTACCAAAGCTGATGAAGGGAATGGCTTGTTTGATGTTTTCTTCTTCGGAGAAGACCCAAGCCACACCTGCCGCTGCAAAGTTTGAAAAGCGGTTAGCCGGACCAAAACGGGAAGAACCATCACGACGGAGGTTGATGTTGATGAGGTATTTGTTTTGGTAGCGGTAAGCGATGCGACCAAAGACTGCATTGTAGCGATACAGGCTGTAGCTGTTTGCCACTGCCAGTTGCCCGGCAGAAGAGAGATTGCCCAACAAATCGTCGTTGTTGTACAGAGATGCAGATATGGAAGCTGATTGCTGTACCCGTTGTTGTACTGAAAGACCGGCGAGTACTTCCAGGTTGTGGCTATTCCATTTTTGTTTGAAGGAAAGCTGGGGTTCGGTGATCCATCCGTTGAGCAAGGCATTGACCAATTGGGTGCTGCCTGTTGTGGTTGCAGAGGGGCGTTGTGCTTTGATGGGTGTTTTCCGCTGCTCGGAAAGCTGCATAAAATTGTAGCCCAGGTTGGTGCTGAATACAAGGGATGGAGCGAGCCTGTACTGGAGTACGGCATTACCTGTGAAGTTGTGCGTTGTGCTGTTGTAGGTATTGAAGCGGTAACTCATGGGATTGTCGAGCCCATCGGTCCATTGGAGATTACCTGCTGCATCGAACAAGGCCGGAGCATTGGGTGGCAGCAAGATGAAGGCAGTAAGATCGGTTAAGGGCAGTTGCTTTTTATCGATGGTGCCTGCTGCTGTGAGTGTTGCCTTGAATTTGCCGGAAGGATTGGCATGGTTGACTGAGAGCCTTACCGAGGAACGGGTGGCCGGTTTACTTTGCGGGAAGACAGGAGTTTCGGAAAACCAGTTGGCGCTGAGCTGGAAACGGGTGAGGCTGTTACCGCCGGAAAGCGTTGCCTGCATGTTGGTTGTTTTAGCTGTACCTCCCATGAGGAAGGCCGGCCAGTTGGTATAACGGTTTTGCTCCCAAACCAGCAGATCGGGATCGGTGGTGGGTGAAGCCGTGAGCCCATCGTTTGCCAAGGCCTCTTTGCGCATTTGGAGGTATTGCTGTGTGTTGAGCAAGGCGGGCAGGCGGGTGGTATTGCCGAGGCCGTGGTATATGGCCAGATCGAGGGAGGTTTTACCAGCCTTCCCTTTTTTGGTGGTGATGAGCACTACCCCGTTGGCGCCCTGTGAGCCATAGATGGCCGTAGCATCGGCATCTTTAAGGATTTCGATGCTTTCGATATCGGCCGTGTTGATGGTATTGAACGGGTTTTGTACGGCGGCGTTGATGGTGCCGAGATTGCCTGTATTGAACATGAGGGGTACCCCATCGATGATAAAGAGCGGCTGGCTTCCTTGTGCAATGGAGTTTTGGCCCCGGAGCTGGATGTTGAAGGTGGAACCGGGGAGGCCATTGTTTTGTGTAATGAAGAGACCGGGTATCCTGCCCTGCAAGGCTGCGAGAGGATTGGAGACCGGTTGTGTGCCGATTTGTGCTGCACTGATTTTTGCAATGTTACCTGTGCTGAGGCGTTTGGTAGTAGTACCATAGGCCATGATGACGGTTTCATCGAGCTCGGTGATTTTGCGTTTGAGGATGACCGTTACAAGCCCTCTTGTATTGTTGGGCTCGGTAGCGGTTTGGTAGCCGATGGCTGAAACGATGAGGGTATCGTAAGGGGCTGTGCCGGTGAGGGTAAACTCTCCTTTGCTGTTGGCCAGCGTGGACCGTGATGTGCCTTTGATGGTAATGGTAGCAGCCGGAACGGGATTGCCCTCTTCGTTGATGATGTTGCCTTTGATGGTGATTTGCTGGCAGTTGCTAAATAAGGGGCAAAGCAATACCAGGCAATAAATGAGTTGTTTCATTTTTGCAATTTGGTAGGCAAAGGAGTTCTTAACCTCCCAACCGGCTGCCGCCAACCATAACTGTTATTGCAAAAAGTGAGTTAGCAAGGAGCAGTGAAAGGGTGTGGGAACCTCTTCGCTGTTAATAAAATGGTTTATGGGATTGTTGTAAGTATACGGTTTACACAGGGTTCTTGGGCTTACAAAAAAACTTTGTTAGCAGTAGATAAATAGCGGTATGTAAACTAAGTGCTCTCATTCTAGTTAAGAGAGCCTGCAATGGAGTAAGTAGACTGTAAAATGTGGGCCCTACTTTCTTCCACTCACTCGTTTTTTGACAGCCAAGAAAAGCGGAATAACGGTAAGGCCCACATCAAACTTAGGATAAAAAGTGTATCCATAGAAGATATGGGCATTTACTTACCGTCTCGTTTTCTTGGCTGTCAAACTTTGAGTAACGAGACTCTTTTATAGTATTTGCCTATGTTCTAATTAATTCGACTGTGAAAGTAATAGACATCATTTGAATTACAAAATATTTTGAATAATTTTTAGGACAACATGTTTTCTCCCTTTGGGAGATGGCAAGTACGAAAACAAAAATCACATCTAAACAATTAACCGCACGACTAATTAAGCTGAGGAAAATATCAGGCTTAGAAATTTCTGGATTTGCAGAGTTTATTAATATATCCGAAAGCCATGTATATGCAATGTTGAATGGAACAAGAGAAATTACTGAAGGAGCAGCTGAAAAGATCGCAAATAAGTTCGGTATTTCTGCAAAGAACCTTACTGACAGATCTTATAAATTGACTGAAGAATTAAGGAATGCGCCGTTACTAAAAAATTTTTACAATGACACTAAGCATACAACCAGCTATTTTATAAAAACCAATTCTGAAGGAAAGAGTTCGTTTTTCGTTGAAAATAAACTATATAAAAGCGGCTTCTTTGATAAACCTGTTTATGTTAAAGAAGTGCGAAGCGCTTGTAGTCAAAACGGCTTTTCTTATACCAGTAAACAGATTTCACAGATTTTGAATTACATGGTAGATAGAAAACTTTTGAAACGTAAAAAGAAGCCCATCATATTAGCCAATGGAAAGACAGGAAAAAGAATGGTTGATGTATTTTATAAATAAGCATTGTTTTAACTCTTGCATTTCTAAATTCTTTTTTGAATATAGGCGAAAACTAATTTATGAGAACACTTATAATCTAATATAAGCATTCATTTTAGGAATTAGTTTGAACAACTAAACTCAAGATTTGCCCAAGATTAGTTGAGTGGCCTTTGATCTTAACTCGAACATCTACACAAAACTCATCCGTGAATTCTAGTTCTCTATTTCCACTTTTTAATTTCTTTATTCCATCCTCATAAACTTCTACAACATGCGCTAATAGGTCTCGCTTTTGCTTCAACTCAGAATAACTAGTGCTAAATTGATTGCCTTTATGTGGATGCGTAATTTCGTGATCAATAGAGTCTATAATAAATTGGATAGCTAATATTTTTTGAGATGTATCAAACATTATATTGTCTTTTATAACGTTTTCAATTCTGTTGTTTCTTAGAAACCTATCAAAATCATCCTTTTTGCTTGATACTTTACTTTGTACATTTTCAAAAATTTTTTGAGTCAAACTATCCTTAATCCCAAAGGAGTTGGTACTGATAACCGTATTAATAATTGAGAGCATTGTATGATCGATATCACTCGTTTCTGCCATAATTAATCCTCTCATGTTATTTATGTCCTGAACTTTTTTGATTGTAGTTTTAATTACCTTCTGTACCTTTTCTTCAAAATCATCATTTTCACGACCAGCGCAATACGCTCCATCGATTTCATATTCTTTTAAAACGTTTCGAACTGCCTTTTCACCATCGGAGGAATAAAATATTACTTCAGTATACACACCTTCATTGTGTCTTATTTTGTCAATTAGCGCTGGCCCTTTAGTGCCGGCGAGATTTAAGTCGACAAGTAGAAGGTCATATTTTTCATAGTCAATTGCCTCAATATTCCTTCCGTCAATTTCGTTACGGGGTTCGGAAAAATTAAAGCCAAATTCCTCAACAATTTCTTTTACAATAAGCTTTTTAGCTTCAAAAGAGCTTTTAATATCCTCGAACCATAAAATATTATAATCTAGTTTCATTTTTTTACGATTATATTAAATTGAACTCCTTTTGGATTATTTGTATTAACTGAAATTTCCCACTTGTTTTCTGTAATGATATTCATAATGTGATAGAGCCCTAATCCAGTACTTCTTGTTGTTGAAAAAGTCTTAACGAATATTTCATTTACATCTTTTATCTCTTTGCTTATCCCCTTGCCATTATCTCTAAAGCAGATGTTTAATTCCTTATCGTTTGATTTATTTAACTCAATATATAATGAGGTAGCGTCGGCCTTCTTTGAATTGCTAATCATATTGTCAATAATAATTGAAACATCTAATGGACGAAACCTAATTTCAAAAGGACTCTTCAAATTATTCTGGAAAAGAACCTTTGTTTTTGTGGAGGAAAAATAATTAGAAATTTTGTTGACATAGTTTTCGATAAAGCCTGCTAAATCCGCTTTGGAAATGTCTGTAAAATTCTCAAATATTGCTCTTGATCCAAATTTCGAAATAGCTTCGATTTTATTGTTTTCAAAGGAAATTTTCTCAATGAAATCCTTTAATTCTTCATTTGAAATAATTGCGCCTTTCCCTAATTTTCTTGAGAATAACAACAACTCAGTTTTGATAACGTCTGTAATCACCCGGACCTGATGATGAAGATTTGTAACGTTGTCAATATCCTGAGAGGCAATTGAATTAGCAATGCTTAGCTGCTCTTTTTTCTTTTCGAGTTCTTTTTCTACCTGTTTTTTTTCAATGATTTTTGCATCCCTTTCTTTTTCTGCAGAATCAGCTCTTTTTAAAGATGATGTAATTGCCTTTTCAATTTTTTGTGCCTCTTTATAAAGATTTTTATCATTGGATTCTGCAGCAATTCGCTTAAAATTTTGAACTAATTTTTTTGCACTTTTTTCTTCCCTAAGCGATATCAAATTGATGATATCCTTGTTGTACTTTAATTCTAAAGTTTGCTTATCAGAAATATTTGCAATAAGTTTTACAAGACCTTCGATTGCTTTTTTAGATGTTAGATCAATATTTTCATCATCACTGTTAACGCCCCATTGTGTTACATCTACAACATACTTTTCAAGCCTTCTTAATGTTTGAATCAAGTATCCATCATCCGTATTCGTTAACTGTTCATATGCTTTTGTTTTTACCAAGCCATCTCCACGGCTAGTTGTTTCTCGTAGATCTTCATTTGAGTTTCCAATTGAAATTTCACCAATTAAACTTCTTAGACCAATATACCTAGCGTAACCTTGAAGCGCTCGATTTTCCAATCTTAAAGAATCATCTCCTCTTTCGCCGTAGGGATAAATCCGGAATCCATTTTTATAAACAAACAAACTACCAAAGTCTACATGCTCAACTCCTGTTCGCTTATGAAATGTTATTTTACCAGAACGGTTTAAAAAATATAATGTGATGTTTATATTGCTAAGCAAATCAAATTGGCTTTTTTCCTTTATTTCATAGATAAAGTTTTCCCTGTCTGTTAATCTTGTTGTAATTATTCCAGTATTGTCTATTTGTGATTCAATTTTTGTCGTCTTTATATCAAGTTCATTGAATACAAAGTTTTTTATCTCGCCATTTATTGTGCTATAGTACTGATGTATCTCGTTGTTGCCCTTTTCCTTCAGAATCTCTTTGTCTTTACTTTCTTCATCTGGAACGGAAAGAATGATTTTGAATTTTTGCAGATCATCAGAGCTGTTAAGATCAGGGCGAATGAGTTTTGAAAGTTTTTCTTTTAATTTTTTAAAGTTATCTCTGTTCCAAAAATCAACTGGAACGCCTGAAATTTCCAGAATAGTGCCATGTTTTAAGTTATAATTAGTTTTTTGAGCTACGGAATGTACTACCGGAATTTGCTCAAACAGTACTTTCTGATTTTTTTCGAACTTACTCCAGTCAACAAAAATATTTTCAATTCTACTGTTTGGTTTTTTACTGACGGTAGTAAGATTTAAATACTTTCCAAGTCGATCACAAGAAAATCGTCCTACACCCTTTGCTCCAGCATAAACTCTTCCTGACTTTATTTTATCTCTATAATCATCTTCTGTGTTATCTCTTTTAGCAGAATAACCAAGGAATAGCCACTTTTCGGTTAGATCTTTATAATCCATTCCCTTGCCGTTATCTTGTATGATTATTTGTGCATTATTTGAATATATGTCCTTAAAAATGATTTTCACCTCTGTTGCTCTGGCATCAAATGAGTTTTTTACAAGTTCAAATACAGCAACGAAATTGTCGGTGATCAAATCACTTCCAATAAGATTTTTTAAGGCCGAACTAACTTTAAAATATTTACTACTCATTTGCTGATTAGTTGTTTTAAAACTAATCCTCCCTGCTCTCCAAACAGAGGGGGAATAGCATTTCCTATTTGTGTATAACGAGGAACTTCTTTTACCCGCATTGGTCCTCCTGTAGTATATTTTCCCTTAATGGCATACCAATCAGGAAAGCTTTGTATCCGGGCATATTCCCTTACCGTTAATATTCTTGGTTCGGAAAAGTGAATATAATCATCTGGCAAAGTAGTTATGGTTGGGGCAGGGTGGTTTGGCGAGAGCGGAATAATCATATGTTTTTTAATGCCATACTTTTTCCTGGCCTTTTTGCTGATGTTTTTGTTAGGTGTTTCAGTGCGGAGCAAATCTTTAAACTTGTTTTCAATTTCTTTTTTGTGGTTGGCAAAGCTGTGGCTATCGGGAATTACATTATCATAGCCAGCACGTAATACTTCCTGGTATTTTGAAGTAGTATTTCCATACAAACCACTTTTGAATTTTTTGCCCCTGTCGGGTGTTGCCTCAAGATTAGTTTCATCTTTCTTAAGTAAGTCGGAAATAGCATTACTTAAGGTTGGCTTTTGCGGCAGACCTTTCTTTTTCAGAAATTGATATTTATTCGATTTCAACTGCCGGAAAAAATCCTTTGCAGAAGCTTTTGTTGTTGTGGCCACGTCTTTACGAACTCCCACAAGAATAAACCTGGTTCGTTTTTGCGGAATACCAAACTTCGAAAAATCGACCATGTGGCCTTCGACATCGTATTTAAAGAATCGCAGTGCTCTTAGGACATACTCTGAATAGGCCCAGCCTTTTGTTTTGTTGGTTTTAAATTCCTGGGTAAAGCCCCTCACATTCTCAAAAAAAATCATTTTAGGACGTACCAGCATAATAAACTGCAAGTAGGAACGAATAAGACCATTCCTGACATCGTTTTCTTTTCTCAGCCCTGCGTGTGAAAAGCCCTGACAAGGTGGCCCTCCTGTAACCATGTCAACTTTATCTCTTAACTGAAGTAATTGTTCTTTATAATCAGACAATACTTTGTTGATATCATGATTTGTTTGAGGAAGCCATTCAGGCCAATCAAAATGATTTTTTTTTAAAAGCAAGTTGTATTCGAGAGTTTCAAAAGCATCGGGACTCTTTTCAATTGCAAAAATTCCTTTCCAGCCAGCGTTGTGTAAGCCCAACGAAAGTCCGCCACAGCCGGCAAAGAGGTCTATGTAGGTAGGTTGTGTTTTTGGTTCCAAATTAATGAGTTAGAATTCTGAACCAAAATTATTATTTAGTTACAATATAGTGAATTGTAAATTTTTGTTGATAATCAACTACTTAGTTATAAATCTTTGAAGTTGTGTATTTTCAGTTTCACTGTATGAGGCACCCTATTGGCATCTTCAATGTGATATCCGTGATATTTTAGGCCTTGATGACAATTGAATTCTACATATTTTTTTTGGTTCTCGTCGTAGACATAGCGACGTTCTTCTTCCTCACCATTTTCTGAAAATGAACAATCTAGTAATTTTTGAACAGTTTCTTGATCGTTAGGTATATTGTAATATAGAGTGGACTCACCGTCATTTAAATTGTGTCGTTTGCTATCATGCTTTTCATGATGTTCAAATACAAATGCAGGAAAATGTTCAAATACTGAATTTGAAGAAACAATATTTTTTACTGCACAAGGTGTTTGAACCACAACATCAGCGGCGTCAATGATCTCCGATGAGAATGTAATACTTGCATTCCATTCTGTGACAGGGTAGCTGCATGTAAGTTTATCTTCTTCAAAAGCAAGACCTAATCCATAAACTGCAAGGCCATTAAATTGATAAATACCCTCCGGATGACGAAACGGCAAATGTGTTGTTATTGCAATTATTTTGCGTAACCATTCACGATCTTTAATATTACTTAGCCATTGGCTAAAAACGTAATTGTTTGCTATAAACTGACCAGAGAAAGCTGAAACAGAACTTGTGTAAACTGTTTTGTGCAATCTTTTTTCAAGTGTTTTTAACGAGTTAAAAAAGTCATCCATCCATTTGTTTGCTTCTTCCGGAGAAGCAGCAATATTCTGAAAGGAAACTTCGTTGAAAATTACCTCCATATTATTTATACTAGTTCAATTAAAGTGCGTTCCCACTCGTCGAAGAAACCTTCTGGCCAGGAATCAACTCTCCCGTTGTTGTCTAATATTGGCGTTTTGAAAATACTGAAGTGCTCTTCCGTTTCTTTATTTCTTTCAAAAAAGAACAAGCCTACATTATCTGCTCCGGCTTTAGTACGAAATGCTTCTACACGAACACCATTCAGTATATGATCGCTATGAGTTTCAACTAAAAGCTGAATATTGTTTTGAGAGGCTTTGAATAATAATTGGCCCACAACAGATTGGCCTCTCGGATGTATATGTGATTCAGGGTTTTCTATGAGAATTAATTTTTCTTCTTTGGCGCTTAGAATTGCAACCAACACTGGTAAAATATGAGATATTCCAAAGCCAACGTTTACAGGCCTGAACTCATTTGTAAATCCTGTTCCATTTTCAAATTCAAAGCCAAGCTTTGTTTGATCGACAGAAAAAAGATCGTCTGTTTTTAATCTTATTCCAGGAGAAATTTCACTGAGCCATGCTTCTACGTTATGACCTAAAAATTCAGATTTGGCTTTCGGGTGTATAAGATTTTCAAATACAACTTTTTCTTTATCTCCAAACTCTACCAAGTAATGCACTGCATATTCGCCATGAATTCCTATTTGCCGATTTTCATTAACATCAAGCTGCGATTTTTTATGAAGGCTTAAGGGTGATATGTGTTCAGCATTTATGTATTGAAAATTATTAGAAAACAGTGATTCCTTGAAACTACTAGCATCAAATTTTGAAAGTGCAGTATTTACAGGTAATACATGTTTTTGTGCTGAATAATCAAAAGCCCAAATTGATTCAGAATGCTGGAATACTGTTTTGAAGGTTAGTTGTTCTTCTTCTCCCGCAGCTTCATAAAACACGTCCTTACCTGTGCCAAGTTCTATATAATCACCTTTTAAAACAAGACCTACTTTTTCAAGTAAGCCTTTTTGATATGATTGCCTTAGTAGCAACAATGATTGAATAACTGAAGACTTGCCCATGCCATTTAAGCCTGAAAGAATGTTCAGTCTTTTCAAATCCATTGGAGCTTTTTTCAAAGATTTGAAATTGTAAATGTGCAATTGGTCTAACATAAGTTATCTACTAAATTTTGAATTTCTGAAAAGCGTTTTATAACTCTACTTTTATCGCTAGTAGATGTAGAAATTGAGTTTTGAAAAGCGTAGTCGCTATTCATTAGCTGAATGAACTGAAGATTTACGGAATCGCTATCGTTTATTAAGCTATTTATTCTTTCTTCGGACAACTTTGATAGAGTAACTGACCAGGTTTCGAATAAAGCTTTGTTTATCGGCTTGCGAGTATCTTCAATATGATATCTTTTTCGAAAGGCGTACTTATCAAATAACCTGATGCAGGCATTCATTGCTTTAATAAAATCAACTTTGATTTGATTTCTCTGAACAGGTGAGATAGTGGAGATTAAAGACATGCCTTTATTTAAAAAGCTATCTAAATCGGGCTCATACTCGTTATAATTTATAAGCCTAAATGAGACATACCTTGTAACGAAGTCCCTATCTAACATACGCTCTGTTTTGATAGCATAACATGTGGCTTTCTTAAATTCAGGTAAATCTGCCAGGTCCTTTACAAACTTTGCCGGCTCACCTTGATTCAGGGCATGTCGAATTTCCTGTGGTTCTAAAAATAACCCACTTGTGTTAATTCTTTTAAAGAGATTGTATTTTACCTGGATTGGAGTACCTGGGCTAATTATGTAAGTGGTTATTTCTGTCTCGTCTATTCTTCTTTTTAAATCTCTTGGTAAATCATCATACGATAGACCTTCAACATTTTTCAAAAACTCAAGATTTGCCAGTTTAAATGGTTGACCCTTAAAATTCTTGTCAATTACAAAGTTCTTCAAAGCAGAAACTCTTTGCAGTCCATCGACTATTAACCACTTATCGTCAACAGAGCCATCAAAATAAAAGGCAGGTAGCGGAAACCTAATAAGAATTGATTCGATTAAACGGCTTTGTTTTGTTATATCCCATAAATCACCTTGTCTTTGAAAATCTGTAAATAGGTCAATTTCACCATGGTTTAGCCTTTCAAACAATGCTTTCAACATCATTGTTTTACTCTTTATATCTATTAATTTCGGATCAAAGGGATCTTTAATGTCAATTGATATTTCTTGTACTTCTTTCTCAACCTCAGTATTTGTTTCTTCTCTTAAAATGTCATCATTAAGGTCATTTGCTAATTCTGTCTCAACCGAATCTTTCGGCCTGTAATTGTTAACAATTGAATATGTATCAATTTTGTCAGTTTCGAAACCTTCAGCTGTCAATGACCAGCGACCTCTTGATAATTTTTCCAGTAAGTTTACTTGTTTTAAATAGAATCTACCCCAAGCAAGTTCGTAAGCAAGTTTTGTTCTGTTGCCTTCATGAATTTCATGGGAGTCTTTCTCACTTAAATCCAAAATAGAAGTGACTTTTCTATCAATTTCGCTTATATGTGCTTCCCCGCCAAGCTCTTTGAATGCTTGAAACTGTGCCTCCATTAATTTTTCTCTTTGTGGTAACGCCATTCCAGATTGGTTTGTAGGGGTAAAATTACAGGGATAAACTTATAAAATTTTTGCATCTTCTGTTAACAGGACACATAAAACATAATGGTTTCGGTCTACAAACTAATGCTGCAAAATCTAAGATAGCCCAATTGATCTCTTTTGATTGTTCATGATTTGCAATTTTGTATGAGAGTTGCTGCAAGTAAGTATCATAGCGTATATCCGCCATTTTTCTTGGGCCAAAAAAACGTTCTAATACACGAGACATATTTACATCAACTAACGGGCTCGGTTGATTGAAAATAATTAACTCCACAGCGTTTGCGATGTATTGCCCCATGAAAGGAATTGATTCTAGCTCACTCCTTTCTTTTGGTAAACGGCCTTTTCGTTTTACCATCTCCTGTGCCAAGCTAACCAAGCGTTTAGAACGTTGCTTGTACAGGCCTACTGGCTTTAAATAGGTTTCTAATTTTTCAAGATTGGTGTTTGCTAATGCTTTCCAACTAGGGAAATCCTTAATGAACTGCGGGTAAAATTTTGCGATCGTTTCTGCTTTGGTACGTTGCAGTAAAGTTTCAGCAACAATGTATTGGTATTGTGTTAGACCTTTTTTACGCCAAGGAAAAGAACGACCGCTTTCTTTGAACCATTCCAAAAGTTTTTCTTGAAAGAAAACAATGCTGTGTTTTGAAAGAGGCGGCTTCATTGTTCAATTAAATTTTTTAGCGTGCTCACAGAAAGGGCTGTCTATAAAGAAGGGCTTCATGTCTTTGCCTTTGATGCGGCTCATGTTGAAGGAGCGTTGCTGGGGAGTATAGACATCGGCCATTGTGGTATAAAGTTAACCACGAAAGGCACTGCCCTTCGACTATCGCTCAGGATTGGCACGAAGGAAGACTATAGCTTACGCCGCAGATGGACACGAATGGACGCAGATTGTCCTTCGACCGGCTCAGTATTTACCACGAATTATCCGAATGAACACGAATAAGGCCACAGATAGACATTCATCTAATGATTGTATTTTATCCCGGGGTCCACAATGTGAGACCCCGGGCGGACAAAAACCAGCCATTACCAGCTACATTGAATGCATTTGCATGAATTGATCCGGTCAATCTGTTTTCAACAGTAGTTTATCGAATGAGCTGCAGCGTACCGCTTCGCTGTTCCGGTTTTTCGCCCACCATTTGCCAGGTACATCGCCATGCAAAAACACCGGGAGGTTGTGGTTGATTGTTGACCTGGCCATTCCAGCCCTGCGTTAAGTTGGTGGTAACGAAAATGCGTTCGCCAAAGCGATTGTAAATACTGAATTCATAAGCGGCCACCCTTCCGAAAAGAAAAGGTTTTATCACATCGTTTAACCCGTTTCCATCGGGTGTAAAGGCGTTGGGCATATAGAAGCCGGTGAGGCATTCTTTTCGTGTAACGGTGATGCTGTCGGAGCCCTTGCACCCGTATTGATCCTGCACCTGCAGCCAGTAAGTGCCGGGCTGGCTGATGTTGATTTGTTTTGTTGCGGCACCGGTATTCCACAGGTAGGAGGTATAGTTGCTGGCGGTATTGAGATCAAGTGTACCATACGAACAAACGGCGGTATCTGTACCAAGGTAAGGAACCGGTAAAGGGCGCAAGCCGGAGAGTTTGCTGACGCCTGTGCCACGGCATCCGTTTGCATCGGTTACTGTAACGCTGTATGTTCCCGGATTGAAAATGCTGATGGTGCGGGTAGTAGCACCGGTGTTCCATAAGTAGGTATCGAAACTACCGGCATCCAGCAACTTACTGTCGCCGGTACAAATGGCCGTATCCTGGTTGAGCTTTACAACAGGGGTGTCAAACACCTGCAATACCTGTATGGTGTCGGAAGAAGTACAGCCATTTGCGGCTGTAGCAATGACCCAGTAGGTTCCTGATGTTTTTAAGACGGCCTGTTGTGTTGTAACTCCTGTGCTCCATGCAAAGCCGGCAAAACCGTATCCTGCGCTTACAATTGCGCTATCTGTTTTGCAAAATGATAAGTCGGCCCCGAGCTGAACAGGCGGCGAGTTATTGACTTTGACCCGGATGGTATCGAAGCCAAAGCAGCCCGGTGTTTTTTCGGCTTTGAGGAAATAACTGATATCGGCTGTGGGGTTTACAATGATTTGTGCTGCACCCGGATTGCTGATGGCCGGAGCCGGCCCCCAGCTGTAGGTAATAAATCCGGCCGGAGCGTTGATGTGCAATGTGTCGTTGTTGCATTTCACACGATCGGGACCCAGCGACAGCGGCACGGGAGGAGCCTGAGCAATGCGTATGGTATCTGTGAGGATATTGTTGCAGGAGTCGTTTACTTGTACCCAGTAGGTACCGGGTTGTGAGGCGGTTAATGAATCGGCTGTTGTTCCATCGCTCCACAAATAGTTTAAGAAGCCCTTCCCTGCTTTTAGGATTCTTGTGTTACCGTCGCAGAGGCTGGTATCTGCGCCGAGGTTGAGGGTGAGGTTTCCTTTGGGACGAACATCCACAACAAGCGAGTCGATTACAGGGTTACAGGAGAATTCGAGCAGGGCACGAACGGTTAGTTTTTGAAACGAAGTAAAACGAACCTGCAAGGAACTGTCGGTCTGCTTTATTATCTGACAACCGGTTGGCGGAAGTATCCATTTGAGCGGAATAGCGCAGCCGTTGTTTCGCTTTACTTTAAACTCAACGGTTTCGTTGAGGCGGCAAATATCGGTGGGGCCGTATAATCTGATAAAGGAACAGGAGTCAATAAAATCTGTTGGACAATGAAAATAGGTATGCGGGTAGGCGGCGGTAACGGTAAGCGGTTGCGGGCTGAATGTACTTACAGCCGAACCTTCGGTGGTCCAGGCAAAGGGCACATTACGGGCAACAGCATCGTGGATGGTCACCGGCGTTTCAGTAACCCTGCAATAGGGATCAGACGGATTGACCGCTGCCGAGTCCATTTTTACAAAGGCAAATTTGAGGGAGTGATCGGTGAAGTAGTTGTTGCCGGGACCAGATTCTTTACCCAGGCCCACGAGCGCATCTTTTGCTCCGGCTGCTGCGTAGGCCAATGGAGCATTGGCATAACGCATATAGTGTTTGGTCCACACAGGGTTGAAGTCAGCGTCAAATTTGACAAATATGCTATGGGCAAACGAATAAGGTTGAAGGTTTAGTAATTGTATCCCGTGGTTAGCAAGATACCAGCTTCCTCCGGGAAGGGGAAGCAGAACAGAGTTTGCGGTAACCAGAGGGATGGAGGTGGTGGCAACGGTTTTGGCCCAGCGGGGGTTGCCGGCTGTATCTACATGAATGATTGTGTTGTTGGCATTTGTAATACCGGTGGTGGCAAAACAATTCAAGACGAGGCCATCTTTATACCATTGCAGATCCCGGGGGTTTACATATTCATTGTTCACCAACATCGTTTTGGTCCAACGGGTTTGGCCAGTAGTATAATTTAGTTTCAACAGATTGCCGAAAGGGGTTATCGTTCCGGTTACGGGTCCGGGTTGAAAAAGGGCAACATCACAGAAGAGGTAGACATCGTTGTCTTTGTGAAGAAGCTTGGTAGCAACATAACCGGTAAGCGATCCTCCAGGTTTTTCGAAGAAGCGAGTCCATTGGACGTTTCCATTTGTATCGCTTTTTATTACTACAATTCCTTTATTCCAGACCTGACCCCCAATAACAAAATGTCCGTCGTCTGTTTCAAGAAGTGAGGTAAGCGTCATTTGTTCGCCATCTACGTTGAGCGTGCGGCTCCAACGTACATCACCCGTACTGCTGAGGTTGAGCAGAAAAAGCTTGTTATCGGTGAGACCGGTAACCAGGAATCCTCCATCTTTCAGCGCCAGTGTTTTTTCCACTTTTGTGTAGAATTGGTTACGCAGTGTTCTGGACCATTCGGCACAACCTCCTTCAGCAATTTTAATAACCAACCCGCTTTCGTAAAAAGTATAATTTCCAACAGGAATATCTGCAACATATCCTCCAGCCAGATAACCTCCACCTGTTGCGGATGTAATGCTGGTGGGGGTGTTGGTAAACCCTGAAAGTCCCTGGTATGCCTGAATTTTATCACGGTTGGCCGGTTGCTGTCCTGTGAGTACATACACGGCGATAGATGTATCACTGCAAGTTCCGTTGGAAGCAATTAGTTTGAATTCATATACGCCTGCATCAATAAAATAATAATTAAAAGACGGCGACGTAGAGAGTGTCAGCCCATTGATTACCCATTTCAGCGAAGTGACATTGGTGCTGGTGCTTTGAAACGATACGGGCCGATCTGTTGTAAAAACAGAGTCTCTTGTTGCAGGTGTAAAAGAAGCCGAAACAGCACAATTATTTGCGTACGTTGTAGCAGGCTGTGCAAATAAAAAAATGAATATGAACCATGTTAAAATTGCAGTGATTTTCATACTCGGATAAAAATAATGCTTGTGTGATTTATTCAGCAGTTTTTTTGCCATATAAAAACTCAAAACACATGGCTTTTTTCTTATCGACTGGTATCCTTATCAATCGAAATAAAAAAGACCACGTTGCATTTTGCAGCGTAGTCTTTTCCACTTTTCGTCTTATCTACTTTAGTCATTTATTTCTTTTTCTGAAAACGGCTTGACTTTTCATCCAGTTCCACCATTTTTCCATTGCTCATACGAATATCATTTACTACCTGCACAGAGTCGGCTACACCTTTTGCATCTTTCCAGCTTTGGGTGTACCAGATGGTTACCCATTCGGTTTTTTTATCGGCCGATATTACCGATACATAGTCGTGCATGGTTACCTTCAGATCGTTATACATTTTACGGGCATCAGCAAAAAATTTCATCGCACTGTCACGGCTAAGCTTGGTCTGTAACAAATCAAAATTTAACTCCAGCGAATCACCGATGCTTGCTGCCAGTGCAGCAGAATCTTTATCAACAAAAGCTTTTAAACCCGCCATAGCAGCAGCTACATTTTCGTTACTGCCAATGGCCCAGTTGTGGTAAGGCGATGAAAGCGTGTAGGGTAGGGTTACTTCAGCAGCTGCAGGCGCATCTGTTGTTGTGGTTTCGGCAGTTTTTTCCTGGCTGTTGTTGCAGGATGTAATGGCGAAAGCCATGCATAAAAAGGCAAAGATCTGTTTCATGAAAGTTGATTTGGTTTTAAAATGATGAAGAAAAAAGCGGGCGGGACTTGCAGCAATCAAGCAGTACGAGTTGTTGAAACGGATAAATAAGGTAGCGCATTCCCAACCAAATTGCAAGCCTTTGCTGGTTTTTGTTCGCTTTGCTCTCAGATATGAAATGGATTCACAAATAACGCAGATTGGAGGGATTGACACTGATTGTTCGCTACGCTCACAATGTTTTTTCACGCAGAGGGTACTAAGTCAGGCCGCTTGGAGAGGTCTGACCTGAATTAAGAAGAATGTGTTTTGATTTCGTGTGTTTCGTGCCCTGCCCTTCGTAGTTTCAACGAAGAATGGATTTCGTGGCAAACCCGAGTGCGGCCAAAGGACTATCTGTTTTTCTTTGTGTCTCCCTGTCTCCGTGGTTCAATTACTTTTCTCATAAATATTAAACAACCTTTTCACTACCGATACAATGGTTGTTGCAAGAATTGCTCCCGAGAAAGCAAGCATAATATCTTTCTGTGCATCCCAGATATCGCCTTGTGTGCCGAGGTAAGCATCGCCCTGTGCTTTGAAAAACACATCGGCCACCGCCCACTCGATCAACTCATAAAACGCACTGATGGAAAGTGTGATCTCAATCGGTAATACCCACGATACGAGTTTAGGATAACCGATCCATTTTAAAAACAACTCCCGCATGGGATAGGCAAGCAGAAAACCAAAACTGAAATGCACAATACGGTCGTAATGGTTACGCTCCGTTTGAAACACATCTTTCAGCCAATACCCAAACGGATTTTCGGCATAGGTATATTTTGAACCATATACATGCAGACAGAGATACACACATACCAGCAGGTAGCTGAGATCACTGAACTTGTATTTGCGGTAGGTGAACAACAGGAATCCTAAAAAAAGAAACACGAGCGTGTTCTCCAGTATCCAGTTATTCATGTCGGTAGTGCCAACCAATGTGCTGATCCATACGCCTGTAAAAACAGTGATGAAGATCCAGAGCCAGTAATTTTTTTGTAACGGTGTACGGTAGGTGGAAATAGCGAGACTGAAGGGCATGTGCTTTTTTGGTTTGAGGGCAAGATAGTAAACTAAGCGTTTAAAAGAGGGAAAAAGGAAAAGAGGAATGTTCGCTACGCTTAAAGGGAAGAAATAGAGTCACAGATAACACGGATTGAAATGATTAACGCAGATTGGGTTGTTCGCTTTGCTCATAATGTTATTTACGCAGAGTACAAGAGAGAGAAGCGATGAAGAACGATATGGTTTGTTTCGTGCAATTAGTGTCATTCGTGGCTGTTTTCCTCTGTGTACCTTGCTCTCTCTGCGTGAATGTCTTTGAAATACCCTTTATAAGCCACAACTTTGTACACACTTAAATAAACGGTTCATGACAAAAGATGAATTGATACAATACCTGAACGAACACAATGCCGAACAGGTGAAGTTTGCTTTTGCTGATATTGATGGCGTATTGCGTGGCAAAGTGATCAGTAAACTAAAACTCCTCGATACACTCGAAAGCGGTATCGGTTTTTGTGATGTGGTGTTTGGCTGGGACAGTAATGATGCCGCTTACGATAATGTGCAACTAACGGGCTGGCATAGCGGCTATCCCGATAAGCAGGTGCATATCGATCCGTCAACGTTACGTACTATTCCCTGGCAAAATGATCTGCCTTTTTTCTTAGCCGATTTCAGCAAGAGTAATGTAGCAGCTTGTGGCCGTTCGTTGTTAAAGAAAGTTGTGAAGGAGTGTGAAGACATGGGTTATCATGCTGAGTTTGCACAGGAGTTTGAATGGTTCAACTTTAACGAGAGTCCGCACAGCCTGCAGCAAAAACAGTTTGTACAACCTGAACCGTTTACAACGGGTATGTTTGGTTATTCCATTCTGCGTACATCGTTGCAAAGCGATTTTTATTTTGATCTTATTGATCAGCTTAACAAATTCAACATACCTATTGAAGGCATTCATACGGAAACCGGTCCGGGTGTGTATGAAGCAGCCATTGTGCATGATAACACATTGGCTGCTGCTGATAAAGCAGTGTTGTTTAAAACAGCGGTGAAAGAAATTGCTTACAAGCACGGCATCATGGCTTCGTTCATGGCCAAGTGGAATGAACAATTACCGGGTTGCAGTGGTCATATTCATCAAAGCCTTTGGAATCCTTCAACAAAGGAAAATTTATTCTACAGTAAAGAAGGCAAACACAACATGAGCCAGCTGATGGAACATTATGTGGCAGGCTTGCTGTATTGTTTACCGCATGTGTTGCCGATGTATGCGCCTACAATCAACAGTTATAAGCGACTGGTAGAAGGAGCGTGGGCGCCAACAACTGTTACATGGGGAGTTGATAACCGCACAACCGCTGTGCGTGTGTTACATCCATCAGAAAAATATACACGTGCCGAAATGCGAGTGCCCGGCAGCGATACCAATCCGTACTTAGCCATTGCAGCTTCACTGGCTTCGGGTTTGTATGGCATCAAACATCAACTGCCGTTGAATATTCCTGCAACAAAAGGAAATGGATATAACTATAAAGACAACGGTGTGTTGCCATCTAATCTTTTAGAAGCAACAACACACATGCAACATTCATCCGTTGCTAAAGATCTGTTTGGCGAAGACTTTGTTGATCATTTTACCAATACACGTTTGTGGGAGTGCCGCCAGTTTGCAAAGCATGTAAGCGATTGGGAGCTGAAAAGGTATTTTGAGATTATCTAAGAGGATAAAAGAAGGAAAAGAGGAAAGAAGGTTGTTCGCTTTGCTCACAAGGAAGAAACAGGGTCACAGATGACACAGATGAGTTGTTCGCTACGCTTACAATATTGTTTCACGCAGTGGGCACGGAGAATGCAGAGGTGAAGAGGAATTGAGGTTTTGGCTCTTGAATTTTGTTTTTTGGACATTGGTTTTTCTTCTTATTCTCTGCTTATATCTTTGCGTCTCCGGGTCTTAGAGGTTCAAAAAAAATTATGACAGAAGCAGTAAAAATTATTCATAAAGCGTGGGAAGGATACGACGCCACCAAGAAGATTGCCCATATAGAAGAGATCAGCGCCATGGTAAGTACCAACCATGTGTACCGTATTACATTCGAAGATGAAGATATCGTCATTGCCAAGCTTTCTTATTTCGGCAAGTACGAACATTTTAAAGAAGATCACCGCATCATCCATACACTTTCCAACAACTTATTGTACCCGTTCGAAAACCTGCTGGCAAAATCGTTGCTGAAGAACAACCGGGTGTACACGTATCACTACCGCACAAAGAAAACAGAGGCATGGGTGGTGTTTTACAATCCTGTACGTGTAATGCAGCGCTTACCTAAACGACTGGACGAAAAGCTTATCCGCAAGTTTGGTCAGCAGATCGGGAAGTTTCACAAATCATGTTCGAGGTTGCGGCATATTTTACCCAAATCATCCAAAACATTGCGTACCGATATTCATACGTTGATGGATATGATTGAGGACGATGAAAAACAATTCGGCACAAGGGCACAGGCCGATCTGGTGAAGTATCATTGCGAACAGTTTTTAAAGAACCGCTTAAAAACAAATGCAGCTTCGTTTGAAACGATTCCCGTTTTTATTGATTGGAATATCGGCAACTTCTCTGTTACAGATAAGCTCGAACTTTATTCACGTTGGGATTATGATTGGTTTCGCATGAGCAGCCGCATGATGGATTTTTATTTCTTCAGCAGAGTGGTGAGTGATGCAGGCGACAGAACCGTGTTCAGTTATTATATTAACACAATGATGGAAGACCGCTTCATCATCTTCCTTGAAGAATATCATAAAGTAAATCCGCTTACTGCAGATGAGTTGCGTTTCTTAAAAGAGGGCTACCGTTTCTTTATTCTCAATTATGTAATTAAAGATGGCAGTCATTTCTTCAGCGATCAGTATGCAAAAAAACTGCGTGCAGAAGCTTATGATATTTACCTGCCTTCGGTTGACAGAGACTTTGATGCAGAAAAATTGATCAAGGCACTTAAAATAAAAGAAGATAAACCTGTAAAGAAATAACACCGTACACTAACACTTAAAATCAACAACGGCATGTTTTCAGTTCAGGACTTTAAATCGGTAGCAGATAAGTACAAAGTAATTTTTTTCGACGCCTTCGGCGTAATAAAAAGTTACAATGGTTTAATACCCGGCATGGATAAAACTTTTGCTTATCTCGAAGAGCAGGGAAAAGAATACTACATTGTTACAAACGATGCAAGCCGGAGTCCGCAGCAACTGGCGCAAACCTATCATAAGATAGGGTTAGATGTTATTCAGCAGGAGCGTATTATTTCGTCGGGTATGCTGGCAAAAGAATATCTTGATCTGAAAGTGAATGACGGTATTGTTGCCTACCTCGGTACCGAAAGTTCAGCGCACTATATAGACAGTTCGGGTTTGCATACCTTGCCTGTGAGTGCAATTACACAATACAACATTGACCAGGTTAATGCATTGGTGTTGCTGGATGATGAAGGCTTTAACTGGTTTGATGATCTGAACCGTACTGTAAATATTTTACGCAAGCGCACAATTCCTGCAATTGTAGCTAACACCGACCATATTTATCCCATCAGCGGCAGTAATGATGTATCTATTGCCATTGGTGGTGTGGCGACAATGATTGAAAGTATAGTAGGCAAAAAATTCATTCGTTTTGGCAAACCCGATTCGCAAATGTTCATGTTTGCATACGATCTTTTACGTGAACGCAGCAGCGCACCTATCAGCAAAAAAGATATTTTAATGGTGGGCGATACATTGCACACCGATATACTTGGCGGTAATAAATTTGGATTGGATACTGTGCTTGTACTCTCCGGTAACACTTTGCCCGACGATGCTGAAACACGCATCCGTGCAACGGGTATTGTGCCTACTTATGTATGTGAATCGGCGGGTGTGTAAAACAAATAAGTTTTGAAGAACAATTGTTCAGTGTTGCTATAAACTAAATAGTAAGCACAATCAATTCTTCAACTCCACTTTTGGTACAGGCTGTAACGTGCAATCGTGTTTTGCAGCATCACGACTGATGTTCTTAAATCCTTTTTCTGCATCAAGGTTGGCAAAGCTTTGATTGCTGTTATTGCGGATGCAGATCTCAGCAGGCGATTTACTATCTACAATACCATCATACTGAATATGCGGTACATTTTTTCCAAAGCGTAGTTTAAAGCGATACATCTTCCCCATTCTTCCCTTGCCTGTTGCCCGTACATTTTGCCTTTCGTAACTGTTGTTGTAAATATTGATCTGCGACGGAAAAGGATAATACGATGAATCCTTGATCGGGTTCTCGGTAATGTAATAACTCACAACAGCCGTACCAACGGTGATGTTGTTGATGATCTTATTTTCAAACACATCTACATGATTGGTAGCAAGGATCATCACTCCCGTTCCCTGTGGTACTTTGCCCACAATATTTCCTTTGGGTGCAAAGTTGATATGATTGTTATGATGCACATTGTTGCGATACACCCGTACATAACCACCTTTCTTTTGTACAAGATCGGGTAAATCGAAAATTAAAATGCCACCCGTGTTATTGGTTGCTTCGTTATCATACACATCTGCATACAACGAATTTTCAATTTCAATACCTGCCACATTCTCTGTTGCTTTTGAATTGCGGACAATGATATGTTTGCTTTGTCCCACATAAATACCGGCATCACTTGCGCCTCTTGCTTCACAACCATCGATCAACACATTGCTGCATTGCACAGGATATAAACCATACGCACCGTTCTTGCTGTTGGCACCACGTGTCCATTCTGCTTTCACTTGTTTGAAAGTAATACCATCAACATACTGTGTCTTCACAGCATCACCTTTTGTATCCTGCACTGTTACTCCTTCCAGGATAATGTTTTTTCCATTGGTGATCTTTATTCCTTCAGCGCCATCTATCTGTCCCGTAAAATTGAGAATGGTTTTATCCATTCCTTTTCCTTTGATGTGTACATTCTTTTTTCCATCGAGCCACAAACTTCTGCTGAGTTGGTATGTCCCTTCTGGTAATTCGATGGTTGAATTATCTGTTGCTGTTACAAACAGGCGCTGCAGTTTCTTTTCATCATTATCCTGTGCGTTGACAGTTGCAAATGAAACCAATAAGATTGTGGTTAGGCTGAAATGAATTTGGCGAAGCATAACAAGTGTATAAGGTTGTAAACAAAATACAAATTCTTTTCAATGCGTGAAGTGCTTTCACTAACTTTCATTTCTTAAAAAGTTTGCTATGTCATTTAACGGAAAAACAGTTTTCATTACCGGTGCATCAAGAGGCATTGGTAAAGCCATTGGTTTAAAACTGGCGAAAGAAGGTGCTAATGTTGTTGTTGCAGCAAAAAGTGTAGAAGAAAATCCAAAGCTTGGTGGTACAATTTTTTCTGCAGCGGAGGAAATGACGGCAGCAGGTGGTAAAGGATTAGCTATTCAGTTAGATATTCGTTTTGAAGAACAGATACAGGCAGCCGTTGAACAAACAGTAGCAGCTTTTGGCGGCATTGATATTCTTATTAACAATGCATCGGCTATTTCGCTTACGCCAACAGAACAAACCGAAGCCAAACGTTTCGATCTGATGCACAGCATTAATGTGCGTGGTACTTTTCTTATGACGAAAGCCTGCATTCCGCATTTACGCAAAGGAAAAAATCCGCATATACTTACTCTTTCTCCGCCTGTTCATTTAAAACCAAAATGGCTGGCGGGTCATATTGCATACACACTCACCAAATTCAACATGAGTATGATGACGCTGGGATGGGCAGAAGAGTTGAAGAAAGATGGTGTTGCAGCAAATGCATTGTGGCCACGTACAACGATTGACACCGCTGCTGTTCGTAATTTGTTAGGTGGTGAAGCATTGGCAAAGATGAGTCGCACGGTTGATGTGTTGGCTGATGCTGCCCATTTGATCCTCAGCAAACCATCGAACAGTTGCACCGGTAATTTATTTATTGATGAAGAAGTTTTTGCTGCAGAAGGAATTACTGATTTAAGTAAGTACAGTGTAACACCGGGAGGAAAATTGTTTACCGATTTATTTGTGGACTGATAAACCACGAAGGCGCTAAGTCACAAAGATTCACCAAGCCTTCTTTGTGATCCTTCCTGTCTTCGTGACTTTGTGGTTCAAAAAAATGAAATACATACTTATACTTTTTTTATTCGCCGCATGTAAAACAAAACCAGCCATGCAAAACGACGATGTAAAAACACATGCTTTCCGTTTAAAACCGGGACAGGATCTGAAACAGGAAATTCAATCGTATGTGCAGCAGCATAACATTGAAGCCGGCTGGATCGTTACCTGTGTGGGCAGTGTTACGCAATACCATCTTCGTTTTGCCAATCAGCCGGAGGGAAATAAAGCAACCGGTCATTTTGAAATTGTGAGTTTGGTTGGTACCGTCAGCATAAATGGTTCACACCTGCATATGAGTGTGAGTGATAGTACCGGCAAAACCATCGGCGGGCATTTACTCGACAGTAATCTTGTTTATACCACTGCCGAAATTATCATTGGCGAAGGCACGCAATTGATCTTTACAAGAGAGAAAGACGGCACTACGCCTTGGGAAGAGTTACAGGTAAAACCAAAGCAGTAAGCATGTTGAGCCGTTTACAATCCATCAGTATTTTTTATGCCGCAGCGTTACTGCTGTTCACTTTTTACTGGGCACATTATTATCCAACTTACAGCGGCCATACAAAGGGCGAAGAATTGTTTACCGCATTAGTGGTGTTTGTTTTTCTCACCTTTTTCTATTTTTTAGTTTTGCAGTTGACTGTTGAGCGAAACAATTGGGCGCTGGCTTTGTTCCTGCCGCTCATTAATGCAATCGTTACGTTTCTAATTACCGTAGTCGTTTTATGGCTGGGTTCGCTTGATGGAAACCCGAAGGAAGATATTTTGATTTTTGGCGTGACATATACATTACTTTCGGCTACGGCAGGATTGGTGTTGTGGAATAAATAATTAAAATAAATAAATTTTATGGGCTGGAAAGGTTCAATGATTATTATACAAGATCCTGGTAATGTTCGGGATGATAAAAAACTGCTTTCCGCACTGGGACTTGACAATTACACTTTCTCAGAAGAAACATTGTTAGATGAATGTTTATATCCCGATGATAATAGCATTAATATTGGCTACTTTAATAACACGATTATTATTTGTGATGGCTTTCAAATCATTGACGATTTCATTAACGATGTTACTACTTATAAAGAAAGACAACTAATTTCTATTTATCCCGAATCTGAAATTTTATCCATTGCTTTTTTAAGCACAACAAATTTTCATGGTTACTCATTAATTGATAAAGGACACAAAGTAAGAGTGAAAGCAATTGACGCTGATAATGGGAAGATTTTAGATGGAGGTGAATTCTTATCAGAAGAAATTGTGCTTTATAATAAAGGCTTCGTTGATGGCAATACAATGTACTGGAGTTATGAAGATTTACCTGATGATAAATTTGAAGAAAACCAGCTACTGGAAGATTTCAGTTTTGAAGTAGCTAAACGTTTGCTCGGTGTTCGTATTGACGCAGACGAGGGAGATCAGTTATTGTTTGAAACGCCTTTTAAAAAATACTTACCATCGAATCAATTAGTTTCAAGCAATATTAGTTCAATGAGAGGCAAGTGGACCGGTTACTATGAGTACGGACCTCTATATGGAGATGAGCTTTATGGTAAGAAGGTGGCGTTCAATTTAGATTTAAGCGATATAGACGATGGTACATTTGAAGGGGAATGCCAGGATTTAGAAGGAGTTGGTTCACAAAAAGGGTTTGCGAAAATAAGTGGATTCATTAACGATAACTTTATCTCTTTTACTAAAGAATATGTTTCAGCATGGATGGTTGATGAAACCAGCGAGGAGTTGACTGATCACAAAGTTCTTAATTCTCAGTTGGCATATAAAGGCACATACAACTCGTTTAAACATGAATTTACAGGGGAATGGGAAATTAATTCAAATATCAAATTCCCAGACGGGTCCAGCTCTGAGCAAATTGACTATGGCATTTGGTCTATGAAAAGAGGGTAAGCTAAAGCTTACCCTCTTTATAAAAAATCATTCCTTTTACTTCAACACATCCTTCGGCACTTCTCTTTCCAATAAGTTTTTATAAATGAACAACACTATTTCATTTTGCGAATGCAGTTGCTGATTTCCAGGCCAGCCGTGACGGCCACCAGGGTATAGCATAAACTCAAAATGTTTTTTCTTTTCCTGTAGTTTCTTAATGAGCTGCATACTGTTTTGCATATGTACGTTATCATCCATTGTTCCATGATAGATACGCAGCAAACCTTTGTATTGATCGATATAAGTATAAACCGAAGAAGATTTATAACCTTCAGGATTTTCTTTTGGCGTATCCATAAAACGTTCGGTGTAATGACTATCGTACAAACTCCAGTCGGTAACACTACCACCTGCCAAGCCATGTGTGAAATAATCAGCACCATATGTAAGTGCGTATGCACTCATATAACCACCATAGCTGAAACCACTGATGGCAACTTTGTTCTTATCAACACTTGCGTTCTCGATCAGCCATTTTACAATTGTGATCCAGTCTTTCATTTCCCAGTAACCAAGGTTGCGGTGCATGTAGTTGATCCCTTCTTTACCAAAGTGGCCGCTTGCACGATGATCCATTGCCACCTGTATCATCCCTTCTTTTGCCCACCATTGTTGCTGCATATTTAAACCCCAGCCATCATATACTGTTCCTGCGTTCGGACCACCATAAATGCTGATCATCACAGGATATTTTTTGCTCTTATCATAATTCACCGGCCATACTATACGCAAAGGCAGATCATATTTGCCATCTTCACTTTTCACACGCAACAATTCTGTTTTTGCCAATGCAGTTGTTGCAAAGGCTTCACCTTTTGCATTGCCTAACTCACGCAACTGTTTTCCTTTATTATCAACCAATGCCATTACATCGGGTGTAGCAACATTGGAGTAGTTGGTAATAAAATATGTTCCGCTTGGTGATACACGAATGTTACGATGGGTGAACTCACCAAAGGTTAAACGCTGTAAACCGGTGCCATCCATTTTTACTTTGTACAGATCGTAACGGGCACTGTTGTCTTTACGACAAGTGAAGTAAACAAGCTTGTTCTTTTCATCGATCAATGTAACATCGGTAACCGTAAAGTTTCCGCTGGTGATGGCATTGATGCGTTTACCGCTCATGTCGTGCAGGTAAATATGATTCCAGCCTGTTGCATCACTTTGCAGAATGAATTGTTTTCCGTTTTTCAAAAAAGTGATCCGGTTCTGATCATCGAGATCAACCCATGTTTTTTGTGTTTCATCGTAGATCACTTTCTTGCTTCCATCAGCCAGGTTCATTTCATACACTTTCAGATTGTCTTGTGTACGTGGCATCCACTGGATCCACAATGCACTGCCATCGGGTTTCCACAAAGGCATACCAAAATACTGATCGTCTTTCTGATTAAAATCGGCCCACACGGTTGAACCTCCTTCTGCTGCCACCACACCAATCTTTACTTCAGGATTTTTATCGCCCGCTTTTGGGTAACGGGTGCGTTCAATAAAACCATGCTGTCCTTCTTCGCTGTAAATCGGAAACATCGGCACTTCGCTTTCATCCATGCGCATGTAAGCGATCTTCTTACTGTCGGGGCTCCACCAAAAACTTTTGTAACGGCTTGCACGGCCGAGAATTTCTTCGAAATACACCCAGCTTGCAAAACCATTTAAGATCACGTCGGTACCATCGCTGGTGAGTTGTGTTTCTTTTTTTGTTGCAAGATTGATCGTGTACAGATTGTTGTTACGTGTAAACGCTACAAACTGTTTATCGGGCGAAAGAACTGGATTCTTCTCTTCGTCTTTATTATTGGTGAGGCGTGTTTCTTCGTTCGCCATTTTCAGGTACAGATCATTTCCTTTGTTGATGATCTCGGGAACAACCACCATGGTTGTCATAACAGAAGAAGTGTAATCTGTTTCCTTACCTGTTTTTACATCGTGCAGGTATTGTTTGCCATCACGACGGATAACAAAACTGTTATCGCCGATCCATTCAACAAACTGCGGAAGTGGTTTGGTTATTTTTTGTGCTGCTCCTTTGAGCATCTGGTCTGTGGTTAATGCTGTTTGAGCCGAAGCGCCAAATGCAGCCGCCACAAACAACAGAAAGAATCCATTTTTTCGCATGCGTTATTTTTTAAGGGGATGAAGATAATTTTTTTGGGGAAAGTAACAGGCGCATTGGGATGAATGGAATAAAAAAACCGCAGTTATTGCTAAGTGCGGCTTGAGTTAATTAATTCAGTAATAAACTTCGACAATACTCCAAAATTATCAGGCTGGGTATTCCCTTCGGTATAACCATAAACTATCGGATCTTTTTTTCCGTCAGCTTTAAAGTACCAAAACTGGTATCCTTGATGCATGATAAAAACAAAGTCATCAGGCTCTAAGAAATTTATCACACTATTATCTGCTAAAAGCTCTTTTGCAAATTTTTCTAATTCCAAATAATGATTCGGAAGATCTGAACCAATTAGTTTCTCAGGAATACCAATTGAACAAGACCTATAAAAATCCTTATATAAGTCAGGGAGAATTATTCCTTTTGTCTGCTCAATATTTGATATTGTATTCAACCTTTAAACTATTCAACCGTTTTCTCCGGTCTCATCATCGGGAATAATAACACATCCTGGATAGAAGGTTGGTTCGTCATCAACATCACCAAACGATCGATACCGATACCAATACCACTTGTTGGCGGCATACCATATTCCAACGCACGGAGGAAATCATAATCAATGAACATCGCTTCATCATCACCACGTTCTTTCAGTTTTACCTGGTCTTCGAAACGCTCACGCTGATCGATAGGATCGTTCAACTCACTATATGCATTCGCTACTTCCTTACCATTTACCATTAATTCAAAACGCTCCACCAATCCTTCTTTGCTGCGGTGCTTCTTGGTAAGCGGACTCATTTCAATCGGGTAATCAATAATGAATGTTGGCTGAATACATTTTGCTTCACTTGTTTCACCAAACAATTCATCGATCAGTTTGCCTTTACCCATTGAAGCATCCACATGTATATTGAGTTGTTTGCAAACAGTGCGTAAGCCTTCTTCATCCATTTCACTCACATCAATGCCTGTGTTTTCTTTAATAGCATCGAAAATAGAAAGGCGTTTGAACGGCGCTTTAAAGCTGATGGTTTTATCACCCACCTGTACATCGGTTGTGCCATGCAATGCAATGGCAATACGCTCCAGCAGATTCTCCGTTACATTCATCATCCAGAAATAATCTTTGTACGCTGTGTACCATTCCAACACGGTAAACTCAGGATTGTGAGTGCGGTCCATCCCTTCGTTACGGAAATTGCGACTGAATTCATACACCCAATCGAAACCACCAACGATCAAACGTTTTAAATACAATTCGTTTGCAATACGCATGTACATGGGTACATCCAATGCGTTGTGATGTGTGCTGAACGGACGGGCAGCTGCACCACCAGGAATGGTTTGCAACACCGGCGTATCTACTTCAAGTGCCCCATGCTCGTTCAAATATTCACGAATGGTATTGATAAGGATAGTGCGTTTTACAAACGTGTCCTTCACTTGCGGATTAATAATAAGATCGGCATAACGCTGACGGTATTTGAACTCAGGATCAGTAACCGCATCAAAAGTTTGGCCTTCTGCTTCCTTCACAACCGGTAATGGCTTCAACGATTTTGTAAGAACGGTGAGTTCTTTTACATGCAGACTTGTTTCGCCTGTTTTGGTGGTGAACACATAACCCTTCACACCAATAATGTCGCCAATGTCCAATAACTTTTTAAACACCACATCGTACAATGTTTTGTCTTCGCCGGGGCAAATATCATCTCTGCGTACATACACCTGCAAGCGACCATGACTATCCTGCAACACAGCGAAGCAAGCCTTCCCCATATCACGCACGCTCATAACACGGCCTGCAATACAAACATCTTTGTATTCTTCCTTTGTGTCTTCATTAAAGCCGGCCTTGATGGCGGTTGAATAATGCGTAACCGGGTATAATGGTGCAGGGTATGCATCAATTCCCAGTTTATTTAACTCAGCTAATTTCTCTCTGCGGATAAGTTCCTGTTCGCTCAAATGTGTACTCATAACGATTGGTTGATAGGAAGCCTGCGTTTCTTGGCTTCATTTTAACAGCCCGCAAAATTACCGTAAGAAGAGCAAACGGGCAAAGCAAGTATCTTCGGCATAAATTATGCAACGTTTTGCATTGAAAAACCGTTTATTAATGAAAACAATCGAACAGATGAAAAAAATGTTCCTCTCTCTTGCCCTTTCGGCATTCCTTTTAAGTTCTTGCGAAGTATTAAGTCAGTTACCAGGCAGCATACCCGGCTCAACAGGGGTTACAGAAGCTGAGGCTGGTCAGGGTATAAAAGACGCATTGGGCCAGGGTTTAACCCGTGCAGTAGCTAATCTCAACAAGACCGATGCTTTCTTCGGCAGCGATTTCTATAAAATTTTACTGCCGCCCGAAGTGCAGAAAGTTGAGCGTACGTTACGCAATATCGGGTTGGGTAATACTGTCGACAAAGCCATTCTGCAGATCAACCGTGGTGCAGAAGATGCAGTAGGTTTTGCTACACCCATTTTTGTGAATGCCATTAAGCAGATGACCATTACCGATGCCATCAACATTATTAAAGGACCAAAAGATGGTGCTACAAATTACTTCCGTCAAAAAACAACAGAGCAATTGATCGCAGCCTTTTCACCTGCTGTTAAAAACTCATTGGATAAAGTGGAAGCAACAAAATATTATGGTGATTTGGTGAATGGTTATAACAGGTTGCCTACCACCCGTAATAAACTCAATCCCGATCTTACAGCATATGTTGTAGGTAAAGCGGTTGATGCCTTGTTCGATCAGATCGCAAAAGAAGAACTGGAGATTCGTGAAAACCCGGTGAAACGTACTACAGAAATTATGAAGAAGGTGTTTGGTGCTGTGTGGAAGTAAACTAAGAGTTTGAAAAAGATAAAAAGAGGGCTGTACTTGGTGCAGCCTTTTTTTATTGCTGTTGCTCACACCTGCCCGACTGTCGTCATTCAGGCGGGGATTGCACGGATTAACACAGATAATGCATGTGATTTGTTTTTTTCTCTGTGTTCTCCGTGAACTCTGTGTGAAAAATTAGTGTGAGCGAAGCGAACAATCCTCTTTTACTTCTTCTCCTCCTTTAAACTCTTCGTTCTCCCCTTCACTTCATCATACTTTGCTTCATAATCTTCACGCATGGTACCCATCATTCTATCCCAGAACAAAAAGTATAAGCCATAATTACCGGTGAAGTATTGGTGATGCTGATTGTGTGTTGTGGAAGTGTTGATCCACCTGCCGATCCAGGTACGTTGAAAATTTTTCGGGAACAACTCCCAACCCAAATGACCATATACATTGTAAAACATCTGGAACAAAAAGAAGAACAGGAGATGAAACTTAGTAACGGGAATCGTGTAAAGCAGTACAACTAAAATTCCTACTTCCAACACTCCTTCCAATGGATGAAATGCAAAAGCAGCCCACGGTGATGGGTTGGTACTCTTGTGATGAATAAGATGAAGTACACGAAACAGTTTGGGATGATGCATGAGCCGGTGAATCCAATAGAAATAAGTATCGTGTATCAGTAACATCAATGGAAAGGCCAGCCAGAAATACAATTGTCCATTCTGGTTGATGGCTTTGTAAAAAGTAGTGTGTTGTCTTATTTCCTGCCGACCCAAAAAGAACCAGGCCACAAATGAAAACAGGAACATTGTAAAAAGTGAAAAGAATATTTCCCGTTGGTAATCTTTTCCTGATGGGAAACGCAGCTGAATTTTTTTAAAGAATATGCGTTTACGCAACAGCACATACCAGAAAAGGAACGCAACTCCTGCAATGATGAGATACCTCGATCCGATAATGAAGAAATAAGAAAACCAGGTTTGAACGGCGTGGGGCATGCTTAAAATTAATTGATGAAATTAAAAGCAAGCTTTGTTTTGAAAGAATTAACAACTCCTGTAAAACTATCTTTTATTTATTCTGGAGCGAAAACGATCGTATAAATTTTTCTGCCCGTTAATGAAATAGCTTTTTTTCTTCAGCATTTTCCAGATAGCTGAGCCAAGAAACAAAGGCGACAAAAGAATAATAAAGTTCCCGTCGCCAAGTCCGTTACCAAAAACAGGAACAGCACTGGTTATCATTAATACAAGGCCTGCGATACCAATTAAACCCAACAGCAGTTCAGGCCAAAAGCTGTTGTCTTTCATTCTGACGGAAGCGACGTTTTTATAGGAAACGATAAGTTGTTGATAAAACACACCTCTTTTTGCATCCTTCCGTGTTCCCGGAGATATATAGAGTGAATCGGCTGTTGCATATTGCAAATGACCATCAATGTATTTCCCCTCCATCGTAATTACCTTTACCTGCCGGCCTAATGGAATTGTTGTGTCCTGCAAAACAGATAAGCCCATTGAGGAAGAACTGTTCAGAAAAACGAAAATGAATAAAAGGAGTCGGAGATACATAAGCCTTATAATGTACCTCTAAGCTATTATGGGTTTATGACAGCTCCTAATTGTTGTTTGCGAATCGGAAAACAAAGCTTTGCAGTTTTTGCAGAAAGCTCAAAACAGAAACAGTAACACAATTGCTTTGTGCAATTAGCTGTCGGCAAGTAGCACCTGCCATGCTTCATTTACTTTTCCTGCGTCGAGCAACTCTTTTGCATATTTGTGCAGCTCCTTATCCATTTCATCGGGGTTGATGGAAAAATACTGGATGATATTTTTGAGTTGCTCGTCTTCGAATGTTGCATCAACAGCCGGGTATTCATGCACATTGGCTAATTGACCAAGATTGTTGCCTGTTAAGATATTGCTGTTGCGGATGGTTTCGGGCAATGCATCAATACCAATACCAAGCTGGGTATTGGGTTTGGCAACATGAAACAGACTATGTTCATCAACCTTGCAATACCAATCGCCGCCGAGGCGTGCAATATGATGCAGCTTGCGTTGGTCGATCATGGTTGACTCTGCGTTGAGAATATTTTCGTCAACATGCATACGCAGCACTTCACAAATAACAAGATTGCCTGCGCCACCTTCGCTGCCCAATGGTTTTACTTCAAGCACTTTGCACTCCATCTTCACCTTGCTTTCTTTTACCATTGGTGGTTTCACCAGCGTTGCAGCTTCCTCTGTAAATCCAGCTTTTATAAATTCATTCACCTCTTTTGGAAATTCACAGCTTGCAAGGCTCACCTGCTGCACCATATCATAATCCACGATGTTGATGACCACTTCCGGCACTTCCAATACATTCTGCAAAGTATGTTTGGTAGTATTATCTCTTACCCTGCGTGCAGGCGAAAAAACAACTACCGGCGGATTAGATGAAAACAAATTAAAAAAACTGAAAGGACTCAGGTTTACATTTCCTTCTTTATCAATAGTTGATGCAAAACAAACAGGACGAGGCGCAATAGCATGTTGCAGCCATTGTTGTTTTTGCATGGGAGTTAGTTGTGAGAGATCAATAATCATATTCGTATTTTCCAACCGCAGAGAAATGAGAAGCAAAGAATGCGCAGAGTTAAAATCCATGCACAATTCTCTTAAATCCATCCTTCAACAGCGGTACATTAAAGTTAATAAGGTAACCAAGTTTTTTATTGGCGAGTTTCAAATAGGTGATCAATTGAGCTGTATAAACAGGGTTCATTACTTCAACCGACTTGATCTCAACCACTATTTCATCTTCAACTAACATATCCATTACATATGCTTTTCCCAAAGAAATATCCTTATACATTAATTCAACGGGAATTTGTGCTTTCACATTTACTCCTCTTAAAATTAACTCTCTCGCAAGTGCAAGTTCATAGGCGCTTTCCAACAATCCCGGACCAAGTTCCCTATGAACTGTAATAGCAGCATCGAGTATAACAGCTCCCAGATTGTTAAGGTGTTCTTTGGTATGCATAGTTTAAATTTTCTCTGCGTTAGCTTCTTTTCTCTCTTCTCTGCGGTTGGCTTACTTCTTCTTCGCTAAAATCGAAAAATCATCTTCCTCTCTCACCATTGTATTACTCAATCGTCCCAAGCCATCAATTTCCATTTCTACTACATCATCTTCCTGCAACCATTGTTCAGTATAATTTGGATCGTTGAGTTTGCCGGTGCCGTTGAGTTCTAAGAAACAGCCCGTGCCAACTGTACCACTACCGATCACATCACCGGGATAAAGATCAACACCATAGCTTGCACGTTCAATGATCTCTGCAAAAGTCCAATCCATTTGTGCTACATTACCAGCACTCACCTGCACACCATTGACCCAACATTTCATAGTTAAGTTCCAGTTGAGACCGACATGGTTTTCTTTTGCAGGTACAACAAACTCTTGCAACTCATCCAATGTTACCAACCACGGACCAATGGCTGTGGAGAAATCTTTTCCTTTCGCCGGACCAAGATTCAGCAACATCTCTTCCATCTGTAAACGTCGTGCACTCAAATCGTTCATGATCATCAAGCCGGCAATGTATTGATCAGCCTCTTCTGCACGGATATTACGTCCATGTTTGCAGATCACAATGGCCACCTCTAATTCAAAGTCTAGCTTTTCAAAATGATCGGGCATACAACGCACATCACCCGGACCTTGTATGCTGTGATGATTGGTAAAATAAAAAATGGGGTATTGATCAAACTCGGCGATCATATCCACCTTACGGTTTCTTCTTGCAGCTTCCACATGCTGACGAAAGGCATAACCATCTCTGCAACTCGGTGGCATAGTAACAGGTGCCAGCAATTGTACTTCTTCGATCTTTTGCACGTAGCCAGCTGTTAAGCGTCCTTCCTGTATGGCTTTGAAACTTGCTTTCGCCATTTCAATATATTCATCCCAGTATTGCAAAAACATATTCATACTGGTAGGAAGATCGGGATGCAGGCTATCCATATCGTACACAAGTCCATTGTGCAAAACAGCTAATTGTTCGTGTTCGTCTTTTAAGTAGGAGATCAATTTCATGCAAGTCAATTTTTGAAGAAGGCCAAAGGTAGAGAATCTCGTTTCACTTTAATGTTTCAATTACATTTGCTTTCTATGATTACTTCTATCAACGATTTCAAAAATGTTTTTTTCATTGGTGTGGCCGGCACGGGTATGAGCGCTATTGCGCAATACTTAAAAGGGGTTGGTAAAGAAGTAAGCGGGAGCGACCGTTATTTTCATCCCAACGAACCCAACGAAACAAAAGAAAAACTGGAAGCAGAAGGCATCCTTTGTTTTTTGCAGAACGGAGAAGGTATTACCAATGAAACAGACCTGGTAGTTGTATCAACTGCGGTGGAAGATACTGTTGAAGAAGTGATCAAAGCCAAACAGCTTAACATTCCTATCATCAAACGTGCAGAGTTGCTGGCGGCTATTGCAAGAAGTAAAAAGACCATTGCTGTTGGCGGCACCAGTGGTAAAAGCACCACCAGTGCAATGTTGTTCGATATTCTGCAACATGCAGGTTTACAGCCCAGCATCATCAGTGGTGCTGGCTTAACAAGCATTATTAAAGAAGGAAAGATCGGCAATGCAAAAGTGGGCAGTGGTGATTGGCTGGTGATAGAAGCTGATGAAAGCGACGGCAGCATTGTGAACTACACACCAGAAGTTGGTTTGCTGCTTAACATTGATAAAGACCATAAAGAAATTGATGTACTGATGGATGTATTCGATCAGTTTAAAAAGAATACCACACAGTTTTTTGTGGTGAATCAATCGCATGCACTGGCAAAGAAATTATCAGCCAATCCTGCACATAATTTTTCTGTTGATGCAGATGATGATGCGGCTTTTCATGCAAGTAACTTTAATCAGGAAGGGTTTACCATTTCATTTGACATTACAAACAGCGGAACCTCCATTCACCACTCACCATTCACCATTCACTCCGTAGGTAGACACAATATGGAAAACGCCCTCGCCGCAGCAACCGTTGCCAATCTTATCGGTGTTCCGTTAAGCACTGCAGCCGAAGCGTTGAAAACATACGAAGGCATTTATCGTCGCCACCAGATCATCGGGCAAAAGAACAATGTATGGCTCATCGATGATTATGCACACAACCCTGCAAAATGTGCTGCAAGTATTGAAGCTTGTCAGCCATTGGCGAAAAAAGTAATCGCTTGGTTTCAGCCACATGGTTACGGACCAACAAAATTTCTGCGAACAGATTTTGTGGAAGAGATCAGCAAGGCGCTTCGTCCGCAGGATGAAATCTGGATGAGTGAAATTTTTTATGCCGGTGGTACGGCTGTAAAAGATATTTCCTCTAACGACCTTATTACCGATCTCAAAGCAAAAGGAGCAAATGCATTTTTTGTTGAGAACAGGAACGATCTTGTTGAAGCATTACAGCCTCACTTTACCGAAGACTGTGTACTGCTGCTCATGGGTGCACGTGACCCTTCTTTGGAACAGTTTGCAAAACAGGTATGGGAGAAACTTTAGATGATGTCTGATTTCGGATGTACGATTTTGGATTTCTCTTGTTCCTTGAGGCTTGTGCCTTCTTCTTGGATTTTCTTTATTCTTCTTAAAATTTCGTTGCATCTGACCAATATCAGCTTCAGTTGAAACGCTGTTGGCCGAATTGGCCTAAATTTGTGCCGCTTACAACTGAGTATTGTAAAAAAGGCAAACATGAAGATGAATATCGATACGCCGATTCCTATTGTGGATGGCACAACCATTACACGTAAAGAGTTTACAGAAAAATATTTGAAGCCACAGAAGCCGGTTATCCTGCGTGGTTTGTGGAAACAATATCCTGCTTACGAAAAGTGGACAATGGATTATTTCAAACAATCCATGGGCGATATTAAAGTGAAACTGTTCAGCACCAAGAAAGCAAACCCCAGCGAAACATTGAGCGTGGCGCATGCGGAAATGAAGTTCAACGAATATCTTGATCTCATCGAAAAAGAACCAACCGATCTGCGTTTGTTCTTATTCCCCGTGTTTAAACACAAACCCGAACTGTTGAAAGATTTTGGCTATCCAAAGATCACCGGTCGTTATATCAAAATTCCATTCATGTTTTTTGGTCCAAAGAATTCGGTGACCCGTATGCACATGGATATTGATATGAGCAATGTGTTCCTCACACAGTTTGCAGGTAAACGTCGTGTGGTATTGTTCCCTCCCGATCAAAGCGATTTTCTGTACCGTCTTCCATTCAATGTGCATGGTTTGGTTGATATTGATAAGCCCGACTTTGAAACCTATCCTGCCATGCAATATGCAAAAGGTGTTACAGGCTATCTCGAATATGGCGATACCTTGTATATGCCAAGCGGTTACTGGCATCATATTGAATATGCAGAAGGAGGTTTTGGTTTATCTGTTCGTACTATCGGTGCAAGTGTTGGTACTATCTTAACCGGTTTATGGAATGTAAGTCTGCAACGCAAGTTCGATGACATTATGTTCAAGATACGTGGACAGAAATGGTTCAATTATAAAAAGCAACTGGCGTTTAAACGTGCAGACAAAGCAATGCAGCGTATAAAATAATTATACATGTTTTTAGTAAAAGGTTGTCACTCGACAACCTTTTTTTATTTTAACAGACTGCCTCGTTTTGAATAAGGGAGAAATACCTCTTAATGGGTATCGGCACATAAACAGATATGTTTTATTTTTAAACACCATGTACCGCCGCATCTATCTATTTACCGTCCTCGCCCTTTTCTCAGCCACAACACAGCATCTCTTTGCTCAACAAAATGCAAAGGGCTCTTCCGAAGAAGAAGTGGCTGCGGCAGGAGGAGCAAAAACAACCCATGCAATTATAGTAGGCGTTTCCGATTACGATGCGCCACGCTTACAACTGAATGTTGCAGATAAGGATGCAGCTTTGTTTGCCCGCTTCTTACTTGAAACAAAAACAGTGAGCAAAGAAAATCTACAGCTGCTGCTCAATAAAAAAGCCAATAGTGCTGCAGTGAACGCTGCCATCCGTTCTTTACTAACCAAAAAAATGAAACCGGGCGATGAAGTGATCTTTTACTTTTCCGGTCATGGTGATATTCAAAAATCAAAAGACACTGCCAATGCAGGTGGCTATATTGGCTATCTTCTTTGCAGCGATGTAAACATTGAACGGGCTTACACCGGTGCACAGGGCACACTCAGTTTTAAAGATCTGAACGATGTTGTTTCAAAACTTTCGCAAAGTAGTATACAGGTAAGTATTGTGTTGGATGCCTGCCACAGTGGTCAAACAGTTAATGAAGAAGGTGCAAACCTGTTAAGTGAATCTGCTCTTACTTCTTTCCGCAACACCATTCGTTATTTAAGCTGTGGCGCCAATCAACGCTCTTTTGAAAGTGAGTTGATCGGACATGGTTATTTCACTTTTTATCTCGTGCATGGAATGATGGGCGCTGCCGATAACAGTCCGCTCAACAATAAAATAAATGTGAACGAACTGAATATGTATGTGTACAACAACGTATTCCAGGAATCGAAAGAATTACAGGAACCAAACATTGGTGCATCATCGGGAGGTAAAGTAGTAATGACGGTATCTCCTGCAATGAAACTGATTGCATTCGATAGTCTTCGGTTAAATGCAATGCAGGAAATTAAAGAATCGAACACAACAGCAAGATCAATTGTTGTTGAACCCAACGCAGGTTTAACAACATTAACCACAGCACAACAAGACTTGCTGAACAAGTTAAATAGCGCTCTAAAAAACGAACAGCATAAAGAAGCAATTACATTTTATACTTCGTTTGTAAAACAAAAATCGTTTCCTGCCGATTGGTTGCGCTTCATTAAACTGAAACTTGTACAACAGCTATCAATTGATCCACAACAGGCAGTGAACACTGTATTGTTAGGTAATAACAATCAGCCATCTGCTTCATATTTTATGGCAGCGGCTGAAAAAAGTAAACTGCTGTTGTCTGTGCTGGACAAATCAGATTATGAACACAAGATCTATTACATCTATGCCCGCTATCTTGAATCGTACTCTTACCTGCGTGGGAAGAATTACAAAATGTACCCTGTTGCAAAAAAATTATTGCAGGAAGCATTGGCAGCAGAACAGGATGCTGCATTTGTGTTGCATGCATTAGGACTTGTTGCAGAATACCAGGATAATTTTCCGCTGGCTGAAAAATATTACAGGCAGGCGATTGAACTTATTCCAACATGGACCTATCCACGAAGTAGTTTGGGTAATGCCCTGCGGAGCCAGAACAGAGTTAACGAAGCGATTGCTGTGTTTAAAGAAGTGATCAAACTTGCACCGGCATTCAGCTGGCCTTATAACAATCTAGCAAATGTTTATTACGATCTGAAGCGTTACAACGAAGCAGAGCAGCTCTATAATTATTCTATTAAAATTGATTCGGTTGATGCTGCTACAGAATACAGTAATCTTGGTTTGGTTTTTAAAGACCGGGGAAATATTAAAAAAGCAGAAACATTTTTTACCAAAGCCATTCATGCCGACAGTAACATGGTGTATGCGTATCATCATCTTGCAGAGTTGTATAAAAAGATCAATGCAAAACAAACCAACGACCTGTTGATACAGTCTGTTAATCGTGAACCTTATTTTGCTGAAGGGCTTACAGAGTTGGCCGATTATTATCGTGAAGGACCATTGCTGCAGGAATGGAAACTGGCCGACAGTTTATACCAGGCAGCCATCAGCAACAATCCCTATTACACCTGGGCATATGCAGGAAAAGCATGGGGCAAAGCACAATTGAAAGATACGGCTGAAGCAATCCGTTTGTTTAAAGAAAGTATTCGCATCAACGAAGACAAACCTTCAGCATATGCTTACTATGGAAGATATTTTCAGTTAACGAAGAACTATAAACAAGCCATCAGTTGGTATAAAAAAGGACTAGCCGTTAGCCCATGGTATTGGGAGAACTATGAATGGATGCATGAATCATGGCTGAAACTGAATAAGCCCGACAGTGCATTAGCTATTTTGCAACAGGCACAAAATTATTTCGGTCAGAATCCAGATCTCTACAACCTGCTTGGCAATTTTCATTATGCAAACGGCAACTTTACAGAAGCAGCCTTGCAATATGCTAAAGCATTGACTGCCGACAGCAGTTATGCAAATGCCTACGGTAATCTTGCCTATACATCGCTTGAAATAAATGATTTTGCAAACGCTGTTCGTTATTTCAAGAAAGCACACGATAACGATCCGCTATTGTTTTCGATAAAAGATATTTCGCTTGTATTGATTGATAAAGCCGATAATCTTCTGCTCGATCAAAAACAGGCAGAAGCACTTTCATTGCTTTCGCTTGCAACTACTTTTATTCCTGCAAGTCAAAGTGATCTCTACTTCAAAACAGCATCGTTGTATTATATCAACGGGGAATACAAAAAAGCAATTCCGTTGCTGGAACAACTATTGACACAACAGGATCTTACAGCAGGTTATCGTTACCGTTTTATGCAATTGCTCGGTTGCTGTAAAATTGATGAAGGTAACTATTCAGAAGCAGCGAAGTTGTTTGAAGCATCACTTACGCAAACTAGCAACCCTTCTTATCTCGGGCTTGCTGCTTCTTTGTTTGCGGCAGGGCAAAAAGAAAAAGCAGCGGAATGGTTGACGAAAGAAAATAAAAACAATCCGAACTGGCAAAATACAAACAACTGGAGCAGGCAATACAGTAAAACAACTATTCAATTATTACAACAGTTGAAACAATTACCATAACATGATTCGTACAAAACAGGTTTTAACTGCCTTGCTGTTTTTTATAACAGTATCAGCAACGGCAGGCGTTAACATTAAAAACGGGAATTTTTATATTTCATATACCGATCATGATCTTGCACGCTTCAACGGTATGGAGATCATGCGTACCTATAATTCCAAGTCGAGTGAAAAAGGTTTGTTTGGTATTGGATGGGGTTCAGAAATCGAAACAAGACTGTACATGATCGGTGATGGTCATGTACTCATTAAAGAATTTGGCGCAGGTTCGCCCAACCAGTTCTCTCCGGCTGAAACAAATGAAGCACTCATTACGCAATGCATCAATCAATTGGTGAAAGCAGCATTGCAAAACGAAGACATTGAAAACAATCCTGCTGCCATTAACCAATTTCGCAGGGAAATGCGAAACAACCTGGAAGCACGTTTCCGCAAATGGTTATTTTATACAGATGAAGGTTTGTTGAAACCACCTGTAATTACTGAATATTCAAAATGGGAAAGCCAGGATCTTGGCTACCAGCAACTCACAAAAACAACTGCTGGTTTCAAACGCACAAACGATGATGGCAGTTACGATCTGTTCAACAACAGGGGTTTGTTTATCGGTCGATATAAAGCCGATGGTCGACTTGTTTACAGCATCAGTTACAATGCTGCAAACCGTATTGCCCAACTAAAAGACAAAGGCGGCAACATTTTTACTTTCACTACAAATAAAGATGGCAGGGTTATAAGCATTAAAAGCAGACAGGGAACTTCATTTTATTGGTACGAAGGTTTGGCGCTTGTTAAAACAAAAGACATTGCCAACAATACCTATCGCCATAGTTACGATTCATCTTTTAACATGACGGGTATTCATTATACAAACGGCGCCAGCATGCTTATTGAATATGAAACCACTACTTTCTTCTGCAAAAAAGTTACAGAGCCAAATGGAAATGTAAGTATGTACGAATACAAAACTTTTTTTGATGCAGAAGGAAATGTAAACGACAATCATTATGCAACACTGGTTCTTTCATTACCAAAAGGAAGTGTAAAAGCTGACAGTGCTTATTACGAATACGAGATCAGGGATAAACCGGATGGCAGTTCTTATATCTATCACTTCATTTATAAAAAGAACAGTGAATTATTTGAAGAGTTGAACAATGAACAATGCGAAATGCCCGATCATGTTTTAAAGGCGAATATGAAACATCTTTACACTTACAACAGCAATTGTATTCCTGTTACCTATGAAAATGATACAATATTGGTAAAGGCTGAGATCGATACCGCATGGAACAAAGCCAGTCGTATGCTTACAACCGACAAACGCACCAACAGCACAAAAGAAAAAAAGATAACGTATAACAGCAGTGGCAATCCGGTAAGGATGCAGGAAGATACCGTTACAACCACAATTACTTATTCAGCCAGCCAGAAAGTTACACGCATCAAACAAGGGCAAACTGAATTGATTTATAAATACGATTCATTCGATCAGTTGTCAACTGTTACGTCAACCGGAACAGGTGAGTTGTTATTTGTGTACGATAAGGAAGGAGCATTGCTGCGTAAAGAATCAAAAAAAGGAAAAGCAACTGCAGATGTTATTGAAGCAGCTTATAACAGGCTTGAAAAATATATTGCTCAAACGGGTATTCTGTTCGATTACTGATCATCGTATTTATACAGCTTGCATAAAAAAGCCCTTCAGGTTTAGAATCTGAAGGGCCTTATTATTAATGAGTGTTGTTAAGCTCCACGCTGAGCGCCACCTACATGTTTGCCGGCGCTGCTTGCCGTTTTTGTATTGGCCTTACCACCACCTTTCGGGGCAATAAACATTGATTTGTTACCTGCAGGTGCGTTTTTCTTTTTATCCTTTTTGTTTTTTCCGGTATTGAACAGCGACATAGCAATAAATTTTAATGATGAAATGTTCCTGTGTTTAACAGAACTGTGAATATACCGATTCTTTTTCTCTTGCAACGAAGTGGATAAGAAGCTAGATACAGGGTTCAAGACACGAGGAACAAGAAACCGGCAACTTGTAACCCGTAACAAATCATAAATCCTCCATCCTGAATCAGACATCTTCTTCTCTTAGCTTATCTTCGTACTCATGGTAAATGTTGGTCAATACAATCGGCTTATCGTAAAGCGCATGAAAGATGCAGGTGCTTACATGGATGATGGTGCAGAAGGCATTCTTTTACCCAAACGTTTTGTACCACGTGGTACAAGAGCCGGTGATGAGTTAACAGTGTTTGTTTACCATGATGGTGAAGACAGGTTGATCGCTACTACGCAACATCCAACGGCTGTAGTGGGCGATATTACTTTAATGAAAGTAGTTGGTACAAGCAGCCATGGTGCTTTTTTAGACTGGGGCTTAATGAAAGATCTTTTTGTACCCAAAAGCAAACAGATTTCGCCCATGCGTTTAGGTGGCGAATACCTGGTACATGTGTACATCGATGAACAGACCGGCCGAACAGTTGCTTCGCAATACATTGAACATTTGTTGACTAATGAGGAGCTGACGGTTAAAGAAAAAGACGAAGTTGAACTCATCATCTACCGCCAGACAGAATTGGGCTGGTCGGTTATCATCAACAAAAAACACATCGGGCTTTTATATTTCAACGAAGTGTTTCAACCGCTCAATATCGGCGACCAGGTGAGCGGATATATCAAAACCATTCGTGAAGATGGTAAGATCGATGTGGCTTTAGGCAAACAAGGTTACAAGCGTGTGGAAGATGAAGCACAAAAGATCCTGCGTTTGCTGGAAGAGAACAATGGCTATCTTCCTTATCATGATAAAAGTGATCCTGAAGCCATCTATGATTTTTTTGGCATGAGCAAGAAAGCATTTAAGATGACAGTTGGCAAATTGTACAAAGAGAAAAAGATCGAGCTTACACAAACAGGAATAAAAGCTGTTGAAGCCTGATGCTTTCACTCATTACAAGCTGCTGTTAATGGATCAGAATTTTTTATTTTCAAACTATGAAGAAGCTGACTATTATCACTCTTGTAATCACCTGCATGTTTGTTGTGTTATCCTTCAGCAATAAACAAAGCGATCCGTATTTTCAATTCCACGAAAACCTCAGCGAATACAGTTTCTTCAAAGGTGAATTGAAACAACTGCAACCTGCTGAGAACATTCTTCCATACGATTTGAACACTCCACTCTTCAGCGATTATGCGGAGAAACTACGTTTCATCAAAGTTCCTGCAGGAAAAAAGATCAGCTACAATGCAAACAATGTGTTTGAAATGCCGCTGGGTACAGTACTCATCAAAAACTTTTATTTCTACCATGATGTACGCAAGCCTGAACTGGGCCGCAGAATTATTGAAACACGTTTGCTGGCACATATGCAGGATGGCTGGCATACCTATCAATACATCTGGAACGAAGAGCAAACGGATGCTGTGTTTGAACCCATCGGCGATATAACTACAGTTGAATACATTGATGCGGCAGGAAAGAAGATAAAAGCGAAGTATGTAGTGCCCAATCAACCACAATGCAAAGGATGCCACAGCCGAAGAGATACAATTCTTCCGATTGGTATTGCTGCACGCCATCTCAACGGCGATCATGTATATACAAGTGGCAAACAAAATCAATTGCAATACTGGCAACAGCATGCAATCATCGATCTTCCATCAACCACTATTCCTGCTAACGCCAAATGGAACGATGAGCAAAGCAGTTCTGTCAATGATCGTGCAAGAGCATATCTCGATATCAATTGTGGCCATTGTCATAATCCGCAAGGTCCGGCAAGCACATCGGGTTTGTTTTTAGATATTCATACAACCAATCCAACACCACTTGGTATTTACAAAACACCTGTTGCGGCAGGAAGAGGAAGCGGTGGCTTGAAATATGCTATTGAACCGGGTAAGCCCAATCAATCCTTTTTATTGTATCGGATGAACAGTATTGATGTGGGTATCGCCATGCCGGAGTTGGGTAGAAACAGGATTCATAAAGAAGGAATGGAGTTGATTGCGAAGTGGATAAAGGAAATGCAGAACTAGGAGTTTGAAGGAGGGAAAAGAGTAAAGAAGAGCATTCTACACGATTAATTCTCTCCCTTTGTTGTTGAACACTCTGTGGATACCATCTTTCATAAGTGGCACTTTAAAATTTAGCAATAAACCGTGTTTTAAGATTGTAAGCACAAGGTGTGTTTGCAGTTGATTGAAATAAACAGACGGAAGAGGATGTACAGATTTTAGCTCAAGAATCAGTTTGTCGTCAACTAACAAATCAAGCTTATAAGCTCTTTTTATAGTTAGCTCTTCGTAGCTGATCGGTAGCAGCAATTGCCGTTCAACTTTTACTTCTGCTTTAATTAATTCGTAATAAAGAACCTCTTCATATACTTTTTCAAAACAGCCAGATCCAATTCTTGTATGAATTTTAATACAGAAATTAATTACAAGGTTAGTTAGCTCATCAATATGCATAAAAGTAAATTGGTGTTTTCTTTTTCTTCTCTTTTCCCTCCTTTAAACTCTTAGCCCTTAGCTCCCATGCTCATGTGGACTATCTGTTGCATGCATTGGCCCAAACTCGTTGGTGTAAATTTTAAACAGTAACATAAAATAGCTGATAAGTAATGGTCCAAAGATGAAACCCCAGAAACCAAATAAACTCAATCCAACAATAACGCCTAAAACCGTAACAAGAGGATGCACATCGCCGAGACGTTTCATTAATGTAATGCGGGCGAGATAATCAACATTGCCTGTTACAAGCAAACTATAGATGAGTAAACCAATTCCCTGTCCGGTGTTTCCCTGAGAAAACAGAAACACCACCAACGGTGCCCAGATAAGTGTTGTACCAACGATGGGAAAGAACGCAAACACACCTGTAATAAAACCCCACAGCACAGGTTCTTTAATGCCAAATATCCAGTAACCGACCATTGCAAACACACCTTGAATAAATGAGATAAGCGGAATACCAATTGCGTTTGCACGAACAACGCTGATGGTTTCTTTACCGAGTATGTCGATGTTTTTTTCGTGGAGTGGTAAAAAATAATCGAACGATGCTTCCATTGCTTTGCCATTGGTAAGCATAAAGAAATACACAAACAGCATCATTGCAAGGTTAGACAAAATCATGGCTGTACTGTTTAAAAAAGCGGGAAAGAAATTAGCAATACGCTTTTGCAGCTCGGCAATGTTTGCATCGGTAAATAATTCTTGCCCTGTCCATTCCTGAATTTTAGCAGAAACAGATTTTAAACCAAGCAGCACTTCATCGGAATGGCTGAATATTTCGCTGATTTTTGGAGAAAGTAAGCTGATGATGTAGTACACCGGCAGACCAATCATGATCAAAAAACCAAACATGAACAAAGTGGCGGTTGCATTTTTATTCCACTTGCGTTGAACAGTTAAGTAGCGATACCAACCTCTGCTGAGAATGTAGAGTGTTACTGCACCTAAAAAACCGGGAAGAAAAATATATAACTCCTTTACCAGCAAAAAGCCAAGTGCAATTAAAACAACTAAAAGAATGATTTGTCGTAAACGGTTGCTGAATGATGCCATGTGTTGAAATTACAAAAGCTTTTATTAGCAACGCAAAAAGCCGGGCATTAAACCCGGCTTTCTTTTTTATTGTTGCTGTTGGTTACCTTATTTGTCCACGCACTACACCACTTGCATGTAATGTAGAATGTGCATTTACATAGAGTGCATCCGCTTTTACAGAATTATAAATGGCGTCGGTTAGCATAAATACTTTTGCAATTGCAAAATCGGCTGAAGTTGATGCCAGACCAATCAATACTCCGCCATTAACACCTGCAGCACCACTGTGTATATGAGCAGCTGTTAATGCATCGCCGGCCTCAAGGTTGGTTACGGTTACAATGGAATACATTTTTTTATCGGATGTTACACGAATGCGTGCTGTTCCTGTTGCAGTTGTTGTTACTGCAGGAACTTCATTGGCTCCGCTTAATGCAATATCTGCAGCGAAGTCAATTTTTGTATTAATCTGTGAACGTACAAGACCTGAAGCAACTTGCGTGGAATGTACATTGAAGTAAATTTCGTTCGCATTACTTTTTAAACTGTCAACTAATGTTTGGCGGATATTCATAACAGTGCCGCTTGAAGCTGCGCCGGAAAAAGTTGGGTTGAAGTTTAATATCACCCCTCCGTTAGTACCTGCATCACCTACATGAAAGTGAGCAGCTGTTAATGCATCGCCACTTGCGAGGCCCATTACAGAAAAACTATAACTGAGCGAATTGTCGCTCATAAGTTTAAAGTTGGCAGTGCCTGTTTCATTTCTTCCTGCAGGAGCAGGATTTTCGTATTTAGCACTAAGCGAAACGTTCCATTCTTTTACTATAGTTACAGAAGGTGCTTTTTCTTTTTTGCAGGAGAATAATATTATGGGGCTTACTACTACTAATAGAGATTTCAATGCTATACTTTTCATACAAATGATGTTTAGGCTATCATTTACGAAAAAAGCAACATTGATGGATTTAGTTTGATGTGATAAAGAAGAGGTAGCCGAAACCGTGCCGCAAAGGAATATGTGCAGCACTTATTCTTCCCATACTTTTAATCCTTCGCTGCAGTTGGCGCAGATGTCGATATTTTTTCTGCTTGTCATCAGTTCACGGCGGAACTGTTTGTAATTATCGTTCTGCCACACTTGTTTGAACGATTGCATTTTTAAATTACCCAGCTGGTGCATAGCATCTTTATCAAAGCAACAGGGCACTACCAATCCATCCCATGTAATCACATTGGCATGCCACAACTTCCAGCAATGGTTCTGTAGTTTATTCTTGGGAGTGTAAGAACCATCTGCATTCTTTTTATAGCGACTGTATTTATTGAGCGTTGGTATCAATTGATTAGGATCGTTCTCGTAATCGTATACCTGTGCCGTTTTAAACCATACATCATCAACACCCACTTCTTTTGCCAGTTGTTTTACATCTTCCAGCTGATGTTCATTGGGCTTCACTACTAAAAACTGAAATACCACAAATGGTTTTTTACTGTTCAGTTCTTTTTTCCACTTGACGATGTTCTTTGCACCTGCAATTACTTTATCAAGCTTGCCGCCTACACGGTATTGCTGGTACACATCCTGTGTAGTACCATCAATAGAAATGATTAAACGGTCCAAACCGCTTTCAACAGTTTGTTTTGCTTTTTCTTCGGTGAGGTAATGAGCATTGGTAGATGTAGCAGTATAAATTTTTTTCTGCGATGCATATTTCACCATCGGTAAAAACTCCGGATTCAAAAATGGTTCGCCCTGGAAATAAAAAATAAGATAGAGTAAGTCTTTATGAATATCATCAATGGTCTGTTCAAAAAAACTTTTCTGCAACATTCCGGTTGGTCTTGTAAACTCACGCAAACCACTCGGGCATTCAGGGCAACGCAGATTACAGCTTGTAGTTGGCTCAAAAGAAATGGAAACAGGATAACCCCACTGGATCGGTTTGTTCAGCAACCTGCTTAGTTGATAACTGCTCCACACTTTGGTCATGTTCCATGCACGGCGTGGAGTAATTTTTGAAAACAGGTTGAGTATATCGTTGCGGTGTAATTGCGGCATGAAGCATCAAAGATAGCTGCAATTACAGTATTTGAATAAGTAGTTCAATTAAGAAAAAGCCTGTTGCTTTCATTAGCAACAGGCTTTTGTTATTTTACTTCACAAACGGCTGCCTCTTCCAGTACGTTAAACTGCGCCAGCACCACTCAAGCGGTCCAAAGCGGAAGAACCGTAACCAGAGATGGCTCCAGATAATTTGCAATAACCAGGTGCCGGCAACAACATAGTACATTTCAAAACGGCTTAGTTTTCCATACATACCAAAACCAACACCGTAAAAGAATAAGCCAACAAGAAAAGATTGCATCAGGTAATTGGTGAATGCCATTTGACCAACAGGACGTAACAAAGCAAAGAACCATTTGAACCATCCGGATTTGTACAGCAACATGATCAAGCCAAAAATGCCTATGGAACGGAATGTTCTTGAGATTTCATAAAACTCGAAATGCGGCCGTTTCATAATTTCAAATCCGTTAAACTTATGTACGATCAATGGTTGTAAACGGAAGTATGACAACAATAATCCTAATCCAAGACCTGTAATGCAAAGAATAAGGTAAGTACGAACAGGGGCCTGTCCGGTTATTATGCCCGATTTATAAAATGCCATTCCCAGAAAGAGAAATACAAGAATGTCCCAAATACCGAAATAGGTAAAAAAGATCTCGCCTTCAAAACTGCGGTTGCTTTGGTAACGGTAGAACTCGCTGTAGTTGCCACGTACCAAAGCAAGACCCTTTTCCATTTTCTTTTTCTTTTCCTTGAGCGTTGATTTTTCTTTCATCTCCGTCATTGCGCCCAGCTCTTCTTTTTGTTTATCGGTAAGCTTGGTAACAGTAGTATCAATTTTTGCAATAGCTTCTCCTTTTGCTATCATTTTATAATCCCGGTAAGCGTCAACATTTTCACGTACTGTCATTAACACAAGCGAAATAAATGCGGCAATAAATAAACCTTTTGGTGCTAATCTTCTAAATGTAAACGCAAGCATGCCAAAGCAGGCATACTGAAACAGTATATCCCAAAACCAAAGCAGCACAAAGGCATTGAACAAGCCAAACACAAGCAGCCATAATTGTCTTCTGAAAAAATAATCAGCAGGCCAGAGTCCTTCCGTTTTTCGTTCCTGCCTGCTTACAAACAAAATAATGCCGGCGCCAAACAACATCGAAAACAAAGCACGTTGACTACCCTCGAGTATCCAATCAATATAATACCACGCTTTGTAATTACCGGTTCCCCATTCGTTCAAAACAGAAGGATCGTGATGAACAGGATCGGGAAGTGCAAAGCCTGGAATGTTCATTAATAAAATGCCGAGGATAGCAATGCCACGTAGCGAATCGAGAAGTACAATACGTTCTTCCTGCGATACAGGTGCAGCTTGTGCAATAGACATAATTGGTTGGTTTTGGTAGTGAAAAAGGGAGCAGCTTTGCGAAGGGCAGGAGTGAACATTAAGATACTCTTTAAATAAAAAATTTGCCAGCTTTCGGGAAGTATTATTATATTTGAGTAGTTGCATAAACAACTATATGCCAAACAACCAATTTAAAAAAGGCGAGCTATACAGCTTCATGACGGGCAAAGCCAGCACCGCTATAGCACGCCGTTTGCAGAAGAATATGAAGCATGGCGGTATTGAAATTACCGTTGAACAATGGAGTGTATTGTATCATTTATGGAAGAACGATGGGCTTAGCCAGCAGGAGCTGTGCAATGCCACGTTTAGAGATAAACCGAGCATTACACGATTAGTAGATAACCTGGAAAAGCTGAAACTGGTGAAGCGGGTTGCGAGTAAAAACGACCGGCGAATTAACCAGGTGTTTTTAACGGAGCAGGGTCGTAAGCTGGAAGAAGAAACCATGATGGTGGCCAACAACACATTGAATGAAGCACTGATTGGCGTACCTGCAGACAGGGTGGACATTTGTAAGGAGGTGTTACAGATTGTGTACGATAATCTGAAATAAGCATTCAATCACTAAATCTTAAATACTATTGATATGAGCACCGCAACGATTGCAACAACAGTAAAAGGTGGCGAATGGTTGATAAAGACCGGCACTCCTGAGGAAACATTTATTCCCGAAAATTTTAACGAAGAACAGGTGATGGTAAAGGAAATGTGTGCTACGTTTCTTGACACCGAAGTTTTGCCTGTTGTACAACGCCTCGATAAAATGGAAGAGGGGTTGATGCCATCTCTGATGGATAAGGCCGGCGAACAGGGTTTACTGGGTACATCTGCACCGGAAGAGTATGGCGGACTTGGAAAAGATTTCATTACGGCAACATTGGTGAATGAAGCATTGGGTGGCGGCTATTCATTTTCTGTGGCCGTTGCTGCACATACAGGCATTGGCACATTGCCCATTCTCTATTTTGGTACACCCGAACAAAAAGCAAAATATATTCCCAAGCTGGCAACGGGCGAATGGAAAGGTGCGTACGGTTTAACAGAACCTAACAGCGGCAGCGATGCGTTAGGCGCAAAAACAACCGCTGTGTTAAGTGAAGATGGTAAGTATTATATTTTAAACGGACAGAAATGCTGGATCACCAATGGTGGTTTTGCTGATGTATACACCGTGTTTGCAAAGATCGATGGTAAAGACTTTACAGGGTTTATTGTTGAACGTGGCATGGAAGGATTTACACAGGGCTCGGAAGAACATAAAATGGGCATCAAGGGTTCATCAACTGTACAACTCTATTTCCAGGATTGTAAAGTGCCGGTAGAAAATTTGCTGGGCGAAGTTGGCAAAGGGCACGTCATTGCTTTCAACATCCTCAATATCGGTCGTTTGAAGTTAGCTGCTGCAGCATTGGGTGGTTCTAAACGTTCACTCAATATTGCATTAACGTATGCAGCAACAAGAGAACAGTTTAAACAACCCATTCTCAACTTTGGTGCTATTCAGCATAAACTTGCAGAAATGGCCATCCGTATCTGGGTTTGCGAAAGCGCATTGTACCGTACCAGCAAATGGATCGATGATAAGGAACACGAACTGTTGGCAGCGGGCAAACCTTTCAACGAAGCGTTGCTCGGTGCTGCCGAAGAATATGCCATTGAATGTGCAATGCTGAAAGTAGATGGCAGTGAAGTGCTGGATTATGTGGTGGATGAAGGTGTGCAGGTACACGGCGGTAATGGGTTTAGTGATGAGTATGATATTTCAAGAGCTTACCGTGACAGCCGCATTAACCGTATTTACGAAGGAACAAACGAGATCAATCGCCTGTTAACAGTAGATATGGTGTTGAAGCGTGCTATGAAAGGCCGTTTGGATATTATGACTGCAGCAATGAATGTGCAGAAAGAACTGATGAGCATTCCTGATTTTGGCAGCGATGATGAAACAGCATTTGCAAAAGAGTACAAAGCAATTGCCAATTTCAAAAAAGCCATCATGCTTACAGCGGGCGCTGCTGTACAAAAGTTCATGATGAAGATTGAACATGAACAAGAGGTGTTGATGAATATTGCCGATATGGCCATTCAAACCTTTAATGCAGAAAGTGCCTTGCTGCGTGCAGCTAAACTGGTTGCAGAAAAAGGCGAGAATGCCTGTGCGTTTGAACTGGATATGATGCGTACATATTTGTACGATGCTGCAGACCGCATTAACAAGTTTGGTAAAGATGCCATCAATGCATTTGCAGAAGGTGATGAACACCGTATGATGTTATTGGGCTTAAAACGTTTTACAAAAGTTGATCCTTTCAATACAAAAGATGCAAGAAGGCGCATCGTAGCGAAGCTGAGAAACGACGGAAAGTATCCGTTGTAATAAGCCGTGTTTCATCGGCATAACTATTAAAAATCCTTTGCTAATTTGCAAAGGATTTTTTATTCAACTTACTATATGAGGCTTCTCACCATATTGTCGCTTTTCATTTTACAAACAGCAACTGCCCAACAGGTGTTTCTGCGTGTAAGCACACCAACAAAAAATCAAAATACGGTTACTGCAGCTAAACAATACATTGCCGGACTCACCTGCAAAACCTGTACTGTAACGATGAATGGCAACGAAATAAAAGTCTGGCCAACCGGTGCGTTTGCAGTTGAGTTAAAACTGCAATTAGGTGATACCAGTTTTTTACTGCAGGCTGTAAACGAAAAAGGAGCAAAAGAAACACAACGCATCTTTTATAAGTATCAATTACCCGAAAAAGAAAAAGCACTTACAACAAATACGGTCGCTTACTGGCGTATCGATCCGCAAGGCGATTTGTTGCTGAAGCCCGGCGATAAATTAAAGATGACAGCCAAAGCATTGCCCGGAGCTGTGGTGCAACTCGAAAACGGAACAAAATTTATTGAGCTGCCTGTTAAAGATTCAAATGGGGTAAAAGGCGTTTATCAGCTGGAGTACGTTGTAAAACCGAATGATGATTTGTTTACTGCAAAACCATCTAAGCTGAAACTGATGGTATGGGCAGAAGGTAACGATCCTGTTGAAGCAAGCAGCAAAAACAGTTTTGCAACTATGCCGGAAAACGGGTTATTGTTACAGACAAAGGGAAAGATACCGTACATCTTATTGGGACTTGGGGAAGACAGACTTGGCGGAACAAAGATGGGCTATGTTGATTCGCTGGTGAAATTAAAGGCGGTAAGTAAAGTGGGCGATAAATATTGTGTGCAGTTGAGCAAAAACCGCCAAGCTTATATAGAAGAAGAACATGTAACAGTATTGGCACAAAACTATACAGCAACATCCATCACGGGCAATATGCGTGTTTGGGGCGACAGCAGTTTCGATTATGTTACACTTGCACTTACAGAACGTTTAGCCTATCAAACTTTTCAGCAAGTAAATCCTGCAACCATAACAGTTGATGTGTTTGGTGCAACATCCAATACCAACTGGATCACACAAATGAGCAGCATCAATGAAATTGCAAACGTAACCTACAATCAACTTGACGAAGATATTTTCCGCATCAACATTCAATTAAAAAACCAACAGCATTGGGGCCACAGTATTTATTACAACGGCAATACGCTTGTTGTGCGTGTTAAGCGAAAACCCAAAAGTCTTTTGTTGAAAGATCTGGTAATTGCTGTTGACGCAGGGCATGGTGGCACTAACAAGGGAGCGTTTGGTTTAACGGGTGCGATGGAGAAAGACATGACGCTGGCAATTTCAAAAGAACTGCAATTTGCCCTTGAAGCCGAAGGTGCAAGCGTTATTACCACACGATTAAAAGATACAACCTACGATAACCACGATCGCTACACGTTTTACAAAGAAAAAAATCCCGATCTGCTGTTGAGCATTCATTTAAACAGCAGTGCAGATCCTGTTACAACAAAAGGAGTAAGTACTTACTATAAACATATCGGGTACCGTTCGTTAACGCAAACCATCTTACGGCGTATGCTTGCAATGGGCTTAGGCGAATACGGCAATGTCGGCAATTTCAACTTTATCTTAAATGGCTATACCGAGTTTCCCAATGTATTGGTGGAAACCCTGTTCATCAGCAATCCTGAAGATGAGATGAATGTACTTACACCTGCTTACCGAAAACAAATGGCCGATGCCATTGTACAGGGAATAAAAGATTGGCTGGAACTAACTGAAAAACAAGAATAATTATTTATAGCGGGTGAGTTTAAAGTTTTTAACCAACTCGTTTTTATTTTCAAAGTTTGAGCCAATGTCATAGTTAATAAAAACGATCTTGATTCTTGAGGTGTGATTTTTTTCAACTCCCTCTAAATAAGACCTGATTGCTCGCAACTGATCCTTCTTTCCCATAAAAATTGCCCAAGGAATAACTAATGTAAAATCGTATTTGACTTTTAGATCTTCTGACTTTTGAGAAATCACATCAAGCTTTGTTGTTTTTGATAAAAAGCTGTCAACATGTAATGTGTAATAAAACCTGTGCATGTTTGCCTTTGATGAAGAATCGAGTAGATTAAGTTTTATCGCAAAGCTTCTTGAAAAATCAGCGACATGTCCATACTCTAATTTCCTTAGCATGTTGCTTGTAACAGTGTTAGGCATAACACGACAAAATGAACCCGAACTATCGAAAAGCCAAACTATTCCATAAAGCATTCCGCCGAGCTTTGGCATTCGATCAAGGTAATTTGTTCCATTAAGTAAATAGTGGTTGCTCGTTGGAAGATTATTTTTTTTGATGAAATAGGTAATTTCAGCATCTTCTCTCACCTGAGGATTTCTAAACCCTGTAGAAACCTTGAACATTAAGTTGCAGGAAGCTGCTATAGATACTAACAGGAAGAAAAACAGAAAACGGCGTATATGAAATTTACAGATTAGCAAACCGATTGTGTTGTTAAGCAAAAGTATCTTAATGCACCGACTTTTAAAAGGGTTGACGATGTAAAAAACAGTAAAACCGTTTTCCGCTCGCCCAATATTGGTTTTGCCGTTCGTGAAGCCAGTCGGCATTTATCATTTCTTTAAGAGTAGCTGAAACCCTTTACTGTAAAGGTTTTTCTTTTTTTAGCATGTCCGTGTTACACATGTTGCATCCGTTCATCACTATGAACGTACTGTTAACAGCCTTTTGTCACGAATTGCTTGCACTGCAACGGGCATAAAAATATGTTTGCATCATCAAAAAAATGATTTCTGTAAAAGAGTCATTAATCATTAAACCTTAAAAATATAGTTTGTATGAAAAAGATCTTTGTAATGCTGACAGCAGTTGTCATCACTGCTTCAGCCTGGGCTTCTCCTTCACCAAAAGAAAACGAAAAAGCAAAAGAAGCATTTCAAAAAGAATTCAGCACAGCAAAAGAAGTTAACTGGACACAAAAAGACGGCTACTATCTTGTATCGTTTAAGTTTAATAACGACTGGATGACTGCATGGTATACCGATGATGGACAACTCCAGGCGACACAACGTTCAATTCAACCTTCGCAAATGACCTTCCTCGCTACAAAAAAAGTTGAGGAACTTGGTGCCAATAAAACAGTACTGAATATTGCTGAAATAAGTAAAGAAGGTGAACTGTTTTACCTGGTTAAAATTGACGACGATAAATGTGTAAGCGTTTATAAAATGTATGCTTCAGGCGAATATTCACGCATCAGCAAAACAAAAAAGAAAACTGTATAACAAAGCAGCCATATGCTTGTTGTTTTGGAACAGCCTCCGTTTAACACGGGGGCTTTTTGTTTTTACCTGTCCGTTCTTCTTTTGCAATATTGCAACAAGCCACAACGAAAGCATAACAAAAACAGCCACCTGTTCTTGCTACAATCCTTTAATTTTGCGCTCCCGATAGTTAACTACCGGTATTCGCAAAGTCTCCCGACGCTTTGGTCGGGATCTGAAGGCGGTCACTTTTAAAAATTAAAAAATGAACAAAGGACCCGTTTCTCAATTTATCCAGCATCATTACCGTCATTTCAATGCAGCAGCTTTAATGGATGCAGCCAAAGGTTATGAAACACACCTGAACGAGGGTGGTAAGATGATGGTTACCCTTGCAGGCGCTATGAGCACTGCCGAACTTGGTTTAAGCCTGGCCGAAATGATCCGCCAGGATAAAGTACAGATCATTAGCTGTACAGGTGCCAACCTGGAAGAAGATGTGATGAATCTTGTTGCACACAGTCACTACAAGCGTGTGCCCAACTATCGTGATCTTACACCACAGGACGAGTGGGATCTGTTAGAGAACCATTACAACCGTGTAACCGATACCTGTATTCCTGAAGAAGAAGCTTTCCGTCGTTTACAAAAGCACTTGCATCGTCAGTGGGTGGAAGCAGAAGCAAAGGGTGAACGCTATTTCCCACATGAGTTTTTATACAAAACCGTTTTAAGCGGCGATCTGGAACAGTATTACGAGATCGATCCAAAGAACAGCTGGATCGTTGCAGCAGCAGAAAAAAACATTCCAATTGTGGTGCCGGGTTGGGAAGACAGTACAACCGGTAACATCTTTGCCAGCTATGTAATTAAAAACGAGCTGAAGGCAAGCACAGTGAAGAGTGGTATTGAATACATGGTTTGGTTAGCCGATTGGTACCGTCAGAACAGCGATGGAAAAGGTGTTGGCTTCTTCCAGATTGGTGGTGGTATTGCTGGTGATTTCCCGATTTGTGTTGTACCGATGATGTACCAGGATCTTGAATGGCACGATGTTCCTTTCTGGAGTTATTTCTGCCAAATCAGCGATTCAACAACATCGTATGGTTCGTACAGTGGTGCAGTGCCCAACGAAAAAATTACTTGGGGTAAACTCGATATCAACACACCAAAATTCATTGTAGAAAGTGATGCAACAATTGTAGCGCCACTGATGTTTGCATGGATTCTTGGTTGGTAATAATAAACAGAACTGTTATTAAAAAACCGCAGCTATTGCTGCGGTTTTTGTTTGTGTTATTTAAAACGGAACGAATGGTGTGTATGTTTCATGTCGTCGCTATTTAATTCAGCCATTTCAAAGGAAGAATAGAGTAACCTTTTTCTTTAAGCAAATGGAGTATTCCTTGCGGGCCTCCTAGATGTGCCGATCCTACAACAAAAAAGCATTTTTCTTGTTTCATACCTTCTATCATGCGGGGTAGCCAGTTTTCATTTCGCTTATCAACAGTCTTATAATAAAAAGAGGTACCGTATTTAGTTTTTACAGATTCTGCTAGTTTTTCGATATCACCGTTCTCATACTCTAACCAAACTGATTTAAGATAAGACTTCATCACCTTCAACTCAGTTATCAGATAGGACGGGGTGTAATATTTCCATCTGAAATTGTTAACCTCTCTAATTTCTTCATTTGAATCAAGTCCTCTGAAATCAAAATCAATTCTTCCTTGCTTTATTAACTCTTTTTGAAGTGTGGCGCTTAGTATTTCCTCAAGAATAATATTTTTTTCAGCAAAAAAAGAAACCCCAAAAATATTACCAATCACAAGAGGGTGAAATGTTATTAAATCATTATAAGCAATACCCGATTCTTTCAGATAGGTATTGTACTGCTGGCGAAAAAAAACTTTTTGTTGTGATGTTAGTTCATTTTCCAATGTTCTAAGTTGTGTAGTTGTGCTTTTATTGGTTGAATCTTCTCTGTCTATAATAATATCTGACATGCTTTCAAAATACAATGCGTTGCAAGAGAATAGGCGCTGAAGTATTTCCGGTTGATTAATCTTTTTATTCCAGAATGCCGCTTCTGTTGCATGCATACTGCCAAGAATAAAAGATGTATCATTTGTCTGCTTATTGATAATGGCAAAAAATTGGGAGTTCCCGGTTTTGTAATTATCAGCTATAGGCCTCTGAAGGTATGAGGATGTTTTATGATACACTTTGTTCTTAGAAGTTTCTGGCACTTTTACTTCATAGGGAAAGTTTATATCTCCGGTTTCAATTATTGAAATATTCTCTTCGTCAGTTGCTTCATCTGAAAAATTGAAATCACGTTCGATCGTCAACACCGGCATGCTGAATTCTTCAGCCAGGTGATTGCTCATAACAATAGCATAATTGTTGAAATAAAATGTTTCTTCTACACGAACACTATCGTCCTTTTCAAGAAAATAGGCAAGACTGTTTCCGTGGAGATTTTGCCCCTGCTTTGTGTGTTCTTTTGTTCTGCCATAAGAAAGAGTGTCAAGTTGAAATTGGGAAATGTGGCGAATTATAGTGTCTGTCATTTTAGCCTGAAAGCCGGAATTGACTTTTGCGGTCTTTGATGCTTGATTCTCTTTCTTCCTGATCACACGTAAAAACATTTCGCCATATTTTAGCAATACACTGATTGAGTCAAAATTCTTCTGCACGTTTGCAATGAAGCCGTTACCATCTTTGTATAGCACAGTCCCTTTGTATAAGTAAAGATCGTCTGTACCGCTTTTGCTAAATGCTTGAGAAAAACTCGATGTGTATACAAAAAGCAAGGCAATCAGTAGAAATATTCTCAACATGAATAGGTATTTTGAAGAATCAATATAATTCAATATTGAAATAAAAATAATGGGTAAACTTAAAACAGTATTTTATTAACACAAACACTGTGGTTTTTCGTTGACTAAGATTGTATATGTTGTTGCTGAGCTTGTCCCCAGCATGACAGTACAGGATAATTTAGAGGGCATTCCTGACAGAACATGTTTAAAAAAAGCAGAAACTGTGATTTTGATTAGTACCTGTGTATAATCAGCAACTTAGTTTTACACATCCTATTTTGTTATTAGGAAACGCTCATTCGCAATTACAAGTAAGTTCAAAAAAGAGCATGGGCATATCAGGAGGCAAAAAACATCTGCGAACGGCAGATAACAAAACATAATCACATGAACTGGTTTATTAAACTACTGCTTGAAGAAAGTATTCCGCAAACAGTAATCATCTTTGGTGTTGTTATTGCGATTGGCACCTGGTTAGGAAGAGTAAAAATTTTCGGTATTTCACTCGGCGTTACATGGATCCTGTTTATGGGCCTTGCTATTTCTTATGCAGGCATTCATGTAAATAAAGAAACCGAACACTTTTTAAAAGAGTTCGGTTTAATTCTTTTTGTGTATTCCATAGGCTTACAGGTTGGTCCGGGTTTTTTTTCATCGCTGAAGAAAAATGCAGCTGTTACCAACGGACTTGCCGCAATGGTAGTACTGCTTGGTGTATTAACAGTGGTTGGCTTTTACTTTTTACTGGGGCAACCAATTACTACACTTACCGGTGTTATGAGCGGTGCAGTAACCAACACGCCCGGTCTTGGCGCTGCACAGGCAGCAGCAAAAGATCTGCATCTGCCCGCCGACACTACCTCGTTTATCACACTTGCATATGCAGTTGTTTACCCGTTTGGTGTATTCGGTATTATCGCTGCAATCTTAATATTGAAAGCGTTCTTCCGTGTGAACCTGGATAAAGAACGTGAATTGCATCGCAAGCTTGATGTGCTTAAATCGAACAAACCTGTTTCGATTCATTTAGTAATGCAAAACAAACAGCTGGTGGGCAAGCCATTGCGCAATGTGTTTGAATTGTTGAAAGAACCTGTTGTTGTATCCCGCCTGTATCACCAGGGAAAAGTAATAACACCTACACCACAAACGCATTTGGCAGAGGACGATGTGTTGCTGATCGTTGCACATAAAGATCAACTGCAGGTATTAAAAACAATCATCGGCGAAGAGAGTGATATGAATTTGAAAGAGCTGCCGAAGAGTGAACTGATCTCCCGCATTATTATTGTTACACAATCGGAAGTTACACACAGACGTTTGGGCGATATTGCCGCACTGCATCAACACGATTTTACCTTAACCCGTTTAAGCCGTGCAGGTGTGGAAATGGTTCCGCATGGCGATATTGTTTTGCAACTCGGCGACCAGGTGAAAGTGGTTGGCACAGAAGAAGGGATTGATCTTGTTACCAAAACAGTAGGTAACCAGTTGAAACGTTTGGATGTGCCCGATCTTGCGCCCATCTTTATTGGTATTGTAGCCGGTGTTGTGCTTGGAAGTGTTCCAATGTTCTTCTTTAATATGCCGGTGCCCGTGAAAATAGGATTGGCAGGAGGTCCGTTGATTATTGCATTATTACTTAGCCGTTATGGTGGCAAGTTTTATTTGAACCAATACACAACGTATAGTGCCAACTTAATGTTGCGGGAGTTAGGCATCAGTTTGTTTCTTGCAAGTGTTGGATTAAGCAGCGGTGCCAATTTACAAACAGCATTAAGTGGTAACAATGCATGGTTATGGATTGTAATGGGGCTGACCATTACCATTGTTCCCTTATTAATTGTGGGTATGATTGCACACTATGTATTTCGTAAAACATTTTTTGAAGTATGTGGTTTGCTTTCCGGTGCAAGTACCGATCCGCCGGCATTGGCTTTCTCAACACAACTGGCAAAAAACGAAGTAGCTTCTGTTACATACGCAACCGTATATCCGTTAACAATGATCTTAAGGATCATTGCAGCTCAACTATTGATTTTGTTCTTATCGTAAAAAAGCAGGAGTTATGCAGGTTGATGTGTTGTTCAATTTTGTTCAGCAGCAACAAAAACAAAACCCTGGCAAACTTGCCGGGGTTTTTTATGATGCGTTGAGCTTGCAATTATCTCGCAGGTACGTTCAAGGGAATATCACGCACAAACATATTGTTACGGTTGGCTGCTTCCCAAGCTAACAGAAATACCAAACGGCTGCGTTTCTCGTGCAGATCGTAATTGATTTTATCCGGAGTATCGCTTGGTTTGTGATAATCTTTATGAATGCCATCAAAGAAGAATACGATCGGAACTCCTTTTGCAGCAAAATTGTAATGGTCGCTGCGGTAGTATAAACGGTTAGGATCTTTCGGATCGTTGTATTTGCGATCGGTAATAATGTTAATGTACATGTTGTTGATGCTGTCAACAAACGGTGTTAACTGGCTGCTCAGTTTGTCATCGCCAATTAAGTACACATGGTTATTGCTGTCGAGCGATTTAAGGTTATCATCTTTACGACCGATCATGTCGATGTTGATATCGATGCTGGTTTTTTCCAACGGATAAACAGGATGATCTGCATAGTATGCACTTCCCCACAAACCTTTTTCTTCGCCACTAACAGCTAAGAATAAAATACTGCGGCGTGGACCTTTACCTGCGGCTTTTGCTTTTGCAAATGCTTCGGCAACTTCCAGTACACCCACCGTGCCACTTCCATCATCATCGGCACCCGGGTGAATTTTACCACCAATGATACCCACATGATCGTAGTGTGCAGAAATGATCACCCACTCATCTTTCTTATCGGTTCCTTCAATAAAACCCAACACATTCGAAGCTTGCGTAACATCAAAATCTTTTTTGAAGCTGAGCATTAACTCAGTTGCAACTGTTTTTGTTTCGAGTGTTTGCGTTTTTGCAGTAGCGAAATCGGTTTTTAACAAAGCCTCACCCATTGCTTCCGAAATGCGAACCACTATTGGGTTCTGACGGTTGCGGTACAGGTTCATGCTTAAACGGCCACCACGTGGCGAGGGCGTTTTATCTACATTGTTCACCACAAACAAAACAGCAGCAGGCTGGCGGCTGTACAGTTTGTTGATGTCGTTAAATGCAGGCAATTGCGTTCCGTTCTTTGCAACAATCACCACTGCTTTACCACGAATATCTGTTGTAGTATCGATTTTGCTCATGTACACTACTTCGCTGAAAAACTGTTGACTTGTAAAGACGCTGTTGAGTGCAGCTGAAAAATCTTTACCAAATTCAAAGGTCTTTCCGTTTACAGATACAGATGCATCTTTCAATGTGTCTTTGTACAAAGGGTAAAACTGTTCGTAGTTGCCATTGTTTGCAGGAGCAATACCAATACGCTGAAATTGTTGTTTCAGGTAATCGGCTGCTTTACGTTGTCCGGCAGTACCTGTTTCCCTTCCTTCCATTTCCGGACCGGCCAGAATGTAAAGATGTGTTTTCAGATCGTCGGCAGTGATTGTTTTTGAAAACTGCTCGGCCGTTTTGTTTTTCTTTTGGGCCGATGCAGAGAGAGCCAGCAAACTAAGTGCGGCCAGGAAGTAAGTCCTCATGCATTAAAATTTTTTAGAAGGCCGAATATAAAAGAAAATCCCGCCAATGGCGGGACAGTTGTATGAATGGTAGTCCAGTGTTTAAACTATTGTTGAAACGTTTCACATGGGCAATCCTTTTTAGCTGATTTTAGCTGTCCGTTGATCCATTCATTTGTTACTTTACATGCTGCCTGTTTGCCGGAATATCTGCAAGTAATAGGTTCATCTGAGAATATGGTTTTTGTTTTTGGATCTGCTTGTATATTGGCTAATCCCCTAGCTTCGGGATGGTGAGTGAGTTTTTTTGTTGTGGGGTCAATAGTTATCAAATGCCCCCAATAAAATAAAAAATCACTCGACATTGACACATCAATATAAATATCGGTTTGACCGTCGAAATTATAATCCGCATAAGTGGTGGAAAATTGAGAGGGATTTGCCTCAAGCCCTGCAATGCTATCCAGCAGGTACAACTTTAGGTCCTCAATGCGATAAAGCTTAACAAGGTATGTAGAGTCTTTTGTGCAACTAACAGTAAAAGCACATCGCATTTTTTTATCAAGAAAATTTCCTGTTTGGAAAAAACCAAAAGGTGATTCCATTTTCAAGCCAGCATCTCCTTGTTGCAAGGAACTTAGTAAAATAGCTTCAATTGAAACTGTGGTTGGTATGGATGCCTGTTCTGCGACTTTTTTGTTTTCTTTTTCTGGTTGTTGGCAGGAGATTAAGAACAGACCAGCGAATAAAATAGCTACTGATATATTAACAACATAGTTAAGACCTTTCATAAACTATGCGCAGGCAATTTTATTTACACGCAAGCCGTGGCGACCACCTTCAAATTCTGTTGTCATGAAAGTATGTACCATTTTCTCAGCATCGCCTTCACGCACAAAACGGGCAGGAATACAAATAATGTTGGCATTGTTGTGTGCACGAACCAACTGTGCAATCTCTTCGCCCCAGCAAAGCCCGGCACGAATGCCCTGATGTTTGTTGGCTGTTATTGCAACACCGTTTGCACTGCCGCAGAGTAAAATGCCAAATGCTGCTTCGCCGTTTTCAACAGCCGATGCAACCGGATGCGCAAAATCGGGATAATCTACACTGTCTTTCGAGTGCGTACCAAAATCTTTAAACGCAATTCCTTTTCCTTCGAGGAAAGAGATCAGGTCTTCTTTGTAATCGAACCCTGCATGGTCGCAACCTATGGCAACCGGCTTACTCAAATCGAACACTTGCATAGCTTAAAAATTTATAGTTGATAACTGGATAATTGATAATTTCTGCAAAGATACCTTCTCTGTTTAAGTTGTAGCTATTATCAATTATTCATTATAAAATTATCCATTATTCTTAGCTCCATTCCTCAATATCTTCCTGCTTGATCTGGCGTTTGTAAATACGCATACTCATGGCAATACTTAATTCGTACAAACCATATAGCGGAATAGTTACCAATGCCAAACTGAACGGATCAGTAGATGGGGTAATGATCGCTGCCAGAATAAGAATGACCACAAACGCATATTTGCGGATGCGGCGAAGTGTAATGGGTGTAAGCATTCCAACTTTGGTAAGTAACATAATTACCACGGGCAGTTGAAACAATAAACCAATCCCTACGGTTAAGTAAATAAGGTTTTCGAAATAATCGCTGATGGTGGGTTTAAACTCAATTAAAGGACCAAGAGAATAGTTTGAGTAGAAGTTTACCATGAAAGGGGTAAGCACCAGGTAGCCAAACGCAACACCAATAAAGAACAGGGCAGAGATCCAGAAAATTGCGCCGGTAGTTCCTTTACGCTCTTTATCGCTCAAAGCAGGGCTAATGAATTTCCAGATTTCCCAGAACACGTAGGGAAACGCAATGATGAACCCAACAGTAAAACCAACAGTAAACGTGGTGAGGAACTGTTCTGTCATGGCATTACTCTGAAACTTAATAGTAAAATCAGATAAACAAAGTGCGTTCACATGAAGCAATTCGCCCAGCTTACAGAGCCATCGATAAGTTATGAAGTCTTTATGGGCTGGTCCCATTAATATCTTATCAACAACAAATTCGATTTTAAAAAAAACAAAAATAGAAGCGATGATTACGGCCAATACGGCACGTATTACATGCCATCGTAATTCTTCAAGGTGATCGATAAAGCTCATTTCGGCTTTTTCTTCGCCTTTTTTACCACGAATGCGTTGTATTAATGATCTGCGTTCAGAAGTTGCTTCAGCCACGGTTAATGATTTCAGTTGCAAATGTAACCCGAAAACCAATGAGCAAATAAAAAAGCGGTCCTAATGGACCGCTTTTCTTAACCTTTTAATACAGGCTTATTTTGTAGCCAATGCTTTATCAATCAGAAAAACAAGCATACTGCGGTGTGCTTTTGTTTGCTCGTTAGGCGATACAGCTGTACCGAGCATTGTTTTTATTTTCCGTAATGTGTTAAATGCTGCACTGCGAGATGCATTGTCGTATCCTGTGTTTGATAAAACAATACCAATGGTACCTTTTACAAATTCGGTTTGCAGGTTTTGGCGATACAGGTTTACAGCACCGGCAATATCTGCTTTAAAAATCCCGTTTGCAAGATCGGTCATTACATCGGCCACACTGTAAGTGTTACCATACAGGCTGCTGTTGCTGATACGGCTAAGCGTAACAGGGTTGAGCATGCTTTGTAATGCTACAACCTGGTTCGAAAACAGGTTGTTTTGCAGTTTTGGATCTTCTGTTGCACCAAAGAAATTGTAACCACGGCGTTGCAGTTGCAAATAGCGGAACAACTGTGCATCAGCATCGAATGCATTCGGCGCAAAAACATATTTCACCAACATGTCCATTGCTTTTTTCTGATAAGCAACAGGCACAACAGTGTAAGGTTTGCTGTCGCCGTTCTGACCAATAAAACTTCTGTCTACATACACACCACCAATATAGTTGGCAACAGACTGTGCCATGGTACGGCGTTCGAAGTTGAGTAAGTTGTAACGGCCACGAATACCGGCATACGATTCACCTGGTTTACCAAACTTGCTGATGAGTTTTGGTAAGGCTGCATTTACAAATTTGAAACGGTCTTCGGCATAAGCAACCATATCGCTGCTCATATCGTTCACCATTACACGAGGATCGATACCGTTACCGGGGCTGCGCATATCATCGGCATCGTTACCAAATGTTAAATAAGGCTCGTTGCTGCGTGATGCGATTGCGCTGAGTTTGCCCTCTTCTTCGCCGGCAGCAAATTCGCTGTAACCATATTCAATTGCCCAAACATCGTACGGACCAACTTTGGTGGTATAGTAATCGCCTTGCTTTGTTTTATCGAGCGCAACGTTTACCGCAGGGTAATCCATAACGCTACCCATTAAACCAACTTTCGATGTAATGGCTTTGTTATGTAATTCGTTTGGCGAAAGAATGGTACTTGCTTTCATGTTGTGGTTAAGACCAAGTGTGTGCCCCATTTCATGCATTACCAGGTAATACAGGAATTGTTTGTGAAACTCTTTTTCATCTTCGCTGGTTGCGCCTGCAATTTGTGCCATTGCAAAGCCTGCCGCATATTGCTGCATTACATATTTACCAATATTGCAGTTTTTCCAATGGTTGTGCATATTGGCGGGCAACATTTTTTCAAATGCATCGGCTGCATCTTCTGTTTGTGTTACAGACGCAGCAGTACGATCGGTATAAACGGCATCGCCAGGAAATAATGCTGCAGGTTTCCATTCGATGGTAATATCTGCACCAAGTATCTGCCCGGTTTTAGGGTTTACAAAGCTTGGTCCAATGGCGCCGTATGATGGATACATTGACGACACCCAACGAATAACATTGTAACGTATATCAGCAGGATCCCATGTTGCATCCTCGGGCATAATTTTCATTTGAACAGCATTTTTATAACCTGCTTTTTCAAATGCTTCGTTCCATTTTAAACCTGCTTCTACAATTGTTTGGCGATATTCAACAGGTGTTGTGTTTTCAACCCAATACGTAATCGGTTCAACAGGTTCGCTCATTGCAGCCGATGGATCTTTTTTCTTTAAATGCCAACGGTTGATGATGTCTTTGTACGGAGTGTAACTGTTCGATGTAAGATCATCAACTTCCTGCGAAAAGAAACCAATACGAGGGTCGTCTTTGCGTGGACGATAATCGTTCTTCGGTACTTCGATAAATGAATGTTGCAGTTTAATACGGATGTAACGAGCATCGGTAATATCTTTTCCGCCTTGGTTGAAAGGAGCAGGATTGTCGTACGCCAGATCAACAATTACATCGGTATTGTTTGGGTAAGAACGTAAGCCGCTCACCTTACTCTTCATTGGATTGTAACCGCCGAGGTTAAAAAACAAGAACGAAGGAACCGATGGATTAGGTAATGGTTTTACCGGATCGAGCTTTTCGCTCACAAACAAGGCGTCAGCCGTAATAAGATAGCCGGTAGAATCTTCGAATGAAACTTTATCGGCAAAGAATACCGATTCAGCCACGTCTACATTCGCCGACTTACTTACTGCATTGCTTGGGTCGTAAAAGAAACTGGTGTTCACTAACGAAAATTCCAGCTTATCAAACGACTTACGAATTTTAAACAGCAAGGTTGAACGGTGCATGCTTTGGTTGAGATACAACGATGTTGGTCCGCTTAACGAAAAGCTTTGGTAAATGAAATCTTTTTCCAACTGGTCTTTTCGAATGTACATCTGTACACTACCGGTAGTTGTATCCTGGTAAACAGTAAACAAGCCAGCATGTTTCTTGCTCGATTTTACTTTGTCGTTAATACTTGGTTTTGGGGGCGCTTTTTTTGTTGTGTCGGCCGGTACAGGAGAGGCTGGCGGTTTTGCCTGCGAGGAGGCTTCATTAGCCAGCAGCAGGCACAAAGCAGAGAGTGCCACTGCAAATTGCTTCTTCATAATTCGTGGTTTAATGATTAACAGATGAAATGAAAAGATACTCTAAAATTTTAGGGGGTTCGGTTGCATTATATAAACGGAACTGCCAAATTGTAACTGGTTGCTGAAATGCTTAACGAAGCACTTTCATTTTAACCGTTTCAATTCTTGTTTCGCTTACGGAGAGGATGTCAAATTCGTAATCGTCGATAATAATGCGGTCTTTGGCAACAGGTATTGTTTCATGGTGTTCTACTATGTAACCCGATAAAGTTTCAGCATCGCTTTCTTCTTTAAAATCGAGGTTATATTTTTCGTTTAAGTAATCAAGTTCAAGCCTTCCGCTGAAGATGAATTCGTTTTCGGCTAATTGTTTTTCAACAAACTCTTCGGTATCGTACTCATCCTGTATTTCGCCAAAAATTTCTTCCAGCAAATCTTCCATTGTAACAATGCCGCTGGTGCCGCCAAACTCATCTACTACCCATGCAATACTTTTACGTTCACGTGTAAATTGATTGATAAGATCGGTAATGCCCATGCTTTCGGGAACAGCAGGAATAGGTAATAAGATCGATTTAATGTCGGCCGGTTTACGAAACATATCCAGCTGATGTGCATAGCCAACAATGTTATCGATATTGCCTTCGTAAACAATAAGCTTGCTGAGTTTTGTTTCAATGAACTTTTGTTTCAACTCATCAATATCTGCATTTGCTTCAACACCTACAATTTCTTTACGGGGTATTAAACACTCACGCACTTTTACACTCGGTAGCGAAAGTGCATTTTCAAACAACTCTGTGTTGATGTCTTGTGTTTCGTCGTCGTTGTCTTTGCTTTGCTGCACAAAATGATCAAGATCTACACGGGTGAACGATTCTTTTTTATCGTTTACACGTACATCGAAGAGATATTTTAAGATCCACTCTGCCAGGCCAACGAAGAGTGAAGCAACGGGCGAAAAAATGCGATAAAAAATATTGGTAATACGGGCAAAAAACGAAAGAGCTGCATTACTTTTTTTGCGGAAGTAGGCTTTAAAAACGGTGTAAACAATCAACGCAATAATACCGCCTGTAAGAAAATCGAGACCTAAACGTAAGAGCGCAGAATTTTTAATTGATGCAGGCATTTCCTGCCACACAGGTTGGAAAAAACGATTCACCAACAATGCAAATACAACCAATGTAAGTGTTGAGCCTACCAGTATTGCACCAATAAACTTACTCTGGTTATCGATAAAGAAACTGAGAATACGGCCGCTGGCTGCGCCTTGTTTCTTTTTCAGCTCAACCGAAAAACGATTTAAAGCACCAAATGCCGATTGCAGACCTGCAAAAAAACCCATCAGCAGCATACTCACTCCAATCCATATCAACATGTACCAGTTCATAGTACTTAAAAATAGTGCTTTTGCAAAAAAATACAATAGAATTAAACAGCGCCGATAAAATTACCTACAATGCTAATTGCTTCTGCAATGGCCCTGTCGAGGTTATCGTTAAGAATTACATGCTGAAATGAATGTTTGAACGATATTTCATAAGCAGCTTTGTTTACTCTTGCTTCCAGCGAGTCGGCTGTTTCGGTGCCACGGCTTTCGAGCCTGCGGCGCAACTCTTCAACAGAAGGTGGTTCAATAAAGAGCGAAAGTGTTTGTTTTGGATAGAGATCCTGCACATGAATAGCGCCCTTTACATCAATATCAAGTACCGGCACTTGTTTGTTGTTCCAGATGCGTTGCATTTCGCTTTTTAATGTGCCATAGTAATTGCCTTCGTAAACCATTTCCCACTCAACAAAAGCTTCTTCCTGAATTTTTTGCTGAAAACTTTCAACACTGATGAAGTAATAATCTTTACCATCAGTTTCGTGTGCCCTCGGGTTGCGTGTTGCAGCAGAGATGGAGAACGACAGCTGCGGAAAATGTTTCATCAGCTGTTTGGTAATAGATGTTTTACCAGCACCCGATGGAGCGGTAATGATAATAATTTTCTGGTGGCCCTGTTCCATAAGCCCCAAAATTAAATGAATACAGCTAATGTTAACCGAAATGCAAATCCGTTATTGTTTTGCCAACGACTTGCGGATGTTGCTGTGAAATTCACGAATGGCTTTGGTATGAAAGAAAGGGTAGATGAGTTTATCCCGCAACCAGGAGCCGCTTTTATAAATAGTGTGATGGGAGATTTTTGTAAAGCCTTTATTACAGGTGCTGAGTTGTATACGTTGGCTGCCCAGCGATTTTCCTTTCACCAAATAGCTTGTTTCAAGCGTATGTTGTTCGTCGTTAATAGATGTTATTTCGTGGCCAACTGCAACTTTTGCCAAACCTCCTAATGCCTTTACCCGAATCAGTACAATTTGTCCTGCTTTCGCTCCTGTGTATTCATCATCAATATAAGAAAGCTTATTGTTGTTGCGGCAGTACTGCAAACCAAACTCCAGCATTGATCCGCACCATGCTTTTTTTGGATGAATGCTTTTGTACGCATTCCATACTTTTTCCAGTCGCTCTTCAATAAAAAACGTTTTATGGTGCTGATAGAACTGCTTCGTGCAATTGGTTTTCGGACAAAATGATTCTAATGCTGCAAAATCATTCAGTTTATACAATTCATTATCGTGTATGAAAGAAACAACCTGTTCGTTGCTGATGCGGTTGAAGTTTACTTCGGATATTGTCTGTTGCAAGCGCTGGATTTTGAGTTACTTGATGGAAACGAATATAAACAGTTTCCCAGTATTACAAACAAGTAGCCACTGCTTTCATAGTTTGTACGACAAATAATTAACGGCCAAAATAGGTTCGCAAAGCTTATCTATTGGTTTACAATTAAATAGCTGTTGGGAAACTTGTAGAGCTTTAACAGCTAAAATTGAAAACAGGTTAAACGAAATCCGTTAACTTGCAGCCCTTGAATTTAAAATTATGGAATACGGAAAATTAATTGCAGTTACCGGCTTACCCGGTTTGTTTGAACTTGTTAGCAGCAAAAACGATGGTGCTATTGTACGGTCGCTCGAAGACAATTCAACCAAGTTTGCATCAACCCGCCAACACCAGTTTTCGCACCTGGAAAGTATTGAAGTGTATACCGTTCGTGATAACGTTAACCTCATTGATATTTTTAAAGCAATGCAGGACGATGGTGGAAAATTACCGGAAGAAAAAGATGCAAAAGCAGTAAAAGCTTATTTCGAAAAAGTATATCCCGATCTGGATTTTGAACGTGTGTACGCCAGCGATATGAAGAAGATGGTAAAATGGTTTGGCGTTATTACTGCTAAAGGCATTGAGCTGAAATTAACTGAACAATTGATTGAAGAAGAAGCTCCCGTTGAAGAAGCGGTAGTTGCTGAAGTTGAAGAAGCAAAGCCTGCAAAAAAAGCAGCTAAGAAAAAAGCAGAAGCACCGGCTGAAGAAGCAGGCGAAGAAGCTCCAAAGAAAAAAACTACCAGGAAGAAAAAAGAAGACTAAGCTTTTTTCAAATCCTGTCTTAAATTAGAACGTCATGCCGGGTTTTGAGAGCACTCATCTGTTCTTTTGAATATAGTGAGCTTTCTCTTTTGTCTGGAATGACGTTTTTTATTTTTATCATTTAAACTTCTGTTATGTACTCTGCCGATATAAAACCAATTGAACGGAATTTTTTACCAGCCGGTTTTTCCATTACAACATGGGATACCCTTGAGCCCTATTTTACACAATTGCTTGACCGGGCTATTAACAGCAAGGCCGATCTTGAGCAGTGGTTAAAAGACAGCAGCGAACTGGAAGCTGTAATTAGTGAAGATGCCTGCTGGCGCCAGGTACGTATGACTTGCGACACAGAGAACAAAGCACTTGAAGAAGCGTTCAACTATTTCTATATGGAGATTGCGCCAAAAATGCAGCCTTATGCAGATAAGTTGAACCGTAAGTTGGTTGATTGTGCATTTACAAAAGAACTTGATGCAGATAAATACTTTACTTACCTGCGATCAATTAAAAAGAGCATTGAATTGTTCAGAGAAGCAAATATTCCCATCATGTCTGAGCTGAGTGTGATGCAACAACAGTTTGGACAGATTGCCGGAAAGATGACCGTAGATGTAAACGGCAAGGAGTATACGTTGCAACAGGCAGCTAAATTTTTAGAAAGCTCCGATCGTCAGTTGCGTGAAGAAGTGTACATGAAAGTGCAGAACCGCCGTTACCAGGATCGTGGTACGTTGAACGAATTATTCGATAAACTTGTTGCCAAGCGCCATCAATTGGCATTGAATGCTGATTTTAAAAACTACCGGGATTATAAGTTTAAGGAACTTGGCCGTTTCGACTATACGCCGCAGGATTGTTTTAATTTTCATGAAGCAGTGAAGCAACATGTAGTGCCGCTGGTGAAAATTATTTACGAAGAACAGCGCAAAGCAATTGGAGTAGACCAGTTACGTCCTTGGGATATGGATGCAGAACCTGCAGGTATTGAGCCGTTACAACCGTTCAGCAATGGAACAGAGTTAACCGAAAAAACAATTGAATGTTTTGAGCAACTCAATCCCTTCTTTGCCGATTGCTTACGCAAGATGAATGAACTGAAGCGTTTTGATCTCGACAGCCGCAAAGGCAAAGCTCCCGGTGGTTACAATATGCCGTTAGCAGAAACAGGCGCTCCGTTTATTTTCATGAATGCTGCAGGTACGCTGGACGATGTTACCACAATGGTACACGAAGGCGGTCATGCGGTTCATTCGTTCCTTACGCATAATCTTGAACTCACTGGGTTTAAAGAATACGGAGCTGAAATTGCCGAAGTGGCAAGTATGGCAATGGAATTGTTCAGTATGGAGCATTGGACAATTTTCTTTAAGGACAAGGAAGAGTTACGCAGAGCAAAATTCAAACAACTCGAACGTGTACTTACCATTTTACCCTGGATTGCCCGTATTGATGCCTTTCAGCATTGGATTTACGAAAACCCAACGCATACGGCCGAAGAGCGTGGTGCAAAATGGATGCAACTGGCAAACGAATACAGCACCGGCCTGATTGATTATACAGGTTTGGAACAATTCAGACCAACTGAATGGCAACGCCAGTTGCATTTGTTTGAAGTGCCGTTTTATTATATTGAGTATGGCATTGCACAGTTAGGGGCAATTGGTTTGTGGATGCAGTTTAAGCAAAACCAGCAACAGGCTTTGCAGAATTATATGGATGCATTGAGCCTGGGCGGTACCAAAACCTTGCCTCAGCTTTATGAAACAGCAGGGTTGAAATTTGATTTTTCACCCGGTCATATCAAAACGTTGATGGATTTTGTAAAAACTGAAATGGATAATCTCAATTAATACCGATATTTGCAGAGCTAAATCAGAACATTAATCATGCTCTGCCGTTTCTACGGCAGGGCATTTTTTTTTTGGCTAAAAGGTTAAAAGAGGGAAGAAGAAAAGGAGGGAGACGTTTATATTTAAGAATTAAAGTAATCTAATCGAAATACTTTTATTAACTACATCAACAGCAAACCAATTGTTTTTTGTATGATCGGGGATACAATCTTCGAGATCAATACCCCTTGAGTAGTTAGTCAATGCTTTTGGGCCGAAAAAAATTGTCATTAAATACCTTTCTTGGCCATCATTACCAAGGAATGCAGTTGTTCTTAATTCCTTTTTATACTTCTTGCCGATACGTGTAACATCTTCTGCTGGTATCGGCAATATTCCATCACACCAAAATGAATTTATTAATTCATTATCTGCTTTAGAAAATGCCTTTGTTAATTTAAATTCGAGAGCGGAGTAAAAATTCTCGTCTATCATTTATTTGTATTTCTTCTCTTTCACTCATTTCTCTTTTTTAACTCTTAGCTCTAGCTTCTGCAATCGCTGCAAAAACCATTTACCACCATATTGCTTTGCTGTGGCTGAAATCCTTTCGGGAGTTTTACCTCAGGTACGTGCACATCATCCAAACAAATTGTTTTGCCGCATTTGTCGCAAACAAAATGCACATGGTTATCGTGATGATGACCTTCTTCGCAACGGTCTTTGCACAAAGCATACTTTACCGAGTTATCGGCAGTAGGTATAGTATGAATGATGCCTTTCTCCTCAAAAGTTTGAAGCGTACGGTAAATTGTAACACGATCAATTTTGTCGCTTGCTTTTTTCTCAATATCGGCATGAGCAAGTGCCCCTGGTGCATGGTAAAACATGTCCAGTATCTGCAACCGGCTGTCGGTTACACTCATGTGATTTTTTTTCAGGAGATCTTTAATTGCTTCGCTCATAACCGAAAATTACTTAATTGGGGTTGTTCTGAAAAATACCATTCACAAAACGAGGGCCATCGTAACGCTCTTTTAAGATGAGTGCGATATCATCATTTAGTTTTACCAGCTCCTTTTTATCAAGTCCGTCATAAATACCACGCACCCGTCCACTTTTATCAACCAATGCAAACAACTGCGTATGTATAAACTGATCGGCAATAGGATCAAGTCCGTTTTTCTGATCGTCTAACAAATAGCTTTTTCGTGCAGCTTCGTAGAGTTTTACTTTGGTGCCGGTTAACAGCATCCATTTGGTTGGATCTATTTTCATTGAGTCGGCATAATGTTTCAGTCTTGTAACAGAATCTTTGTCAGGGTCAACAGTGTGGCTTAACACCATAAAATCTTCTTCAGCAACAAAGTTTTTTACAATGTCTTTCATGTTGGTGTTCATTTTAGGACAGATGCCTGTGCAGGTTGTAAAGAAAAACTCAACCACCTGAACTTTGCCGGTAACCTGTTGATTCGTGATTGTATCGCCCAGTTGATTAACAAAAGCAAACTCTTTCACATCGTTCATAACAGGCAATTTTTTGCGCCACAGATCGGTGCCCCAGAATAAAGCGAGATAAAAAACGGCAAGCAACAAAACAAAGAACCCAACGTAAATCCACAATTTTTTCGACATATCTGTAAAATAAAGTGCAAAGGTACGAACAGGAGAGAGGCGTCAACTCCTGAAAATAAAATTTGCAACATAATTGCAAATATGTACTTTTGCTCTCCTTTATGAATTTTCGCATTAACTGGGAAGCCTTAGGAATTGCCGCATCTGTAGCCTGTGCCATACACTGTGCCGTAGTTCCTTTATTTATTACCAGCCTTCCTTTATTTGGAGTGAACATCATCCACAATGTATTTGTGGAAGTATTGTTATTGGGCGCAGCTTTTGTAATTGGTTTCAGTACACTGTGGCATGGTTATAAAAAGCACCACCACCACTGGGGTACGCTCGTTCCCTTTTCTGCAGCAATGGTATTGTTTACAGTAAACCAGTTTGTGCATTTTCCCTACTCATCCTTTTTGTTTGTAGTGCCGGCTGTTGCTTTAATTATTACTGCACACATGCTCAACCATCGTTTTTGCCGCAAAGCAAATCATTGCCACAGCACCGATTGTAATCACTGATCTTCTTTTGAATTATGAGTCTAAAGCCTTTAAAACTTCTTCGCAAAACTGGTATTGCAGAAGGTATATCGTTTCTTGTGTTACTACTCATTGCCATGCCGTTGAAATACATTTTTGATTTGCCGTTGGCAGTTAAGTACACCGGTTGGGCGCATGGTTTATTGTTTGTGCTTTATGTAGCGCAGGCTTTTTATGTAAAGGAAGTATACAACTGGCCGTTTAAAAAGTTTCTCTACGCATTTATTGCGGCATGGTTACCTCTCGGAACATTTGTGTACGACAGGCAATTAAAGAAAGAAGAAGAACTGCTTTCTGCTAAATAAGATTTGCACAATAGATGAAATGCGGCTTACTTATGTGGGCGGAGATAAATATCCTCTTCATTATCGAAGAAGAAAGACAGCTGCATATTTTTTTCGATGAATGCTTTTAGCTCCGCAGAGTTGCTGAACTGCTCATCGATATTTTCTGTAACCGCACTTAATGTTATTTGTGATCCGTTGGCAGCAACCTGCATTTTGTACAAACAATACGACTCCGGCGAACTCTTATCTGTTTTATTCGATACATTCAAAAACCAAACAGCATTTACTTCCGACAGAAAGGCTTCATATTCTTCAGGACTATCCTCCGGCTTGGGATCTTTTTTTGTTTTGCTGATGTATACAACCCAGTCGTTTTTTTTCTTTATCGTGAACAGTTCTTCACCTGAATTTTTAGGTTCCCATTTTCCAAACAGGTTTTCGGGAAACTTAACAGCTGGTTTATCAATTGGCACTGTTGATTCGTAAGGGCAGCCTGTTAATGCAAAACTTACTAAAAGTATAAGAGCTAACTGTAGTAAACGTTTCATTTGTAGCTATTGAATAGTTGATCTAATCATCTTCACAGTAAATTTTTCTGTAAAAGATGCTGCTAAAGTAAACGGAATACTTGCTTCATGCAATGTTTCTTGTCATCCCCTATGCGTAAAAGAAAAAGGTCCTCCGGTACGCATTGCTGCAACCGAAAGACCTGTACTTACAAACAAACCCGAAGTTTACGAAGCTGCCGCTCCGCTTTGAATTTCTTTTATCTTTTCACGAATTTTTGCTTCAATTTCTGCTGACATTTCAGGGTTATCAATGATCAGTTGTTTTACTGCATCACGACCTTGTCCCAGTCTGTCGCCATTGTAGCTATACCAGCTGCCGCTTTTCTGAATAATGGCAAGATCAACACCCATATCAATAATTTCACCTGTTTTGCTTACACCTTCTCCAAAAATGATATCGAATTCAGCTGCTTTAAATGGAGGAGCCACTTTATTCTTTACCACTTTTACTTTAACACGGTTACCAATTGCTTCATCACCATCTTTGATCTGGCTCATACGACGGATGTCTAAACGAACCGATGCATAGAACTTCAACGCATTACCACCGGTTGTTGTTTCGGGGTTACCGAACATAACGCCAATTTTTTCACGTAACTGGTTAATGAAAATACAGATGGTATTTGTTTTTGAAATGGTAGCTGTGAGTTTACGCAGAGCCTGGCTCATTAAACGTGCCTGCAAGCCCATTTTGCTGTCGCCCATTTCACCTTCCAGTTCACCTTTGGGTACAAGTGCTGCTACAGAGTCGATCACTACTACATCCAATGCACCGGAAAGGATCAAGCGATCTGCAATTTCCAAGGCCTGTTCGCCATAGTCGGGTTGAGAGATCAGCAGGTTGTCTACATCAACACCCAGCTTTTGTGCGTAAACACTGTCGAAGGCATGTTCCGCATCAATGATAGCGCAGATGCCGCCTTTCTTTTGTGCTTCAGCAATAATATGTGTGGCAATGGTTGTTTTACCAGAGCTTTCAGGTCCATAGATCTCTACAATACGTCCTTTGGGTACGCCGCCTACACCTAAAGCTGTATCTAGACCAATAGAGCCTGTTGATACCACTTCAATTTCATGTACGCCTTTCTCATTCATCATCATTACACTGCCCTTGCCAAAGTCTTTATCAATCTTGTCGATGGTGAGCTTTAATGCCTTGAGCTTTTCATTGTTGAGGTTGCTCTCTTTACTCATTTTTTCCTTTTTTGGTTTCTCCAAAATTAAAGTCTCTTCCATAACGGGTTTGTTTTGTTTGTACACACTAATTTATTTAGCAATACTAAAACTAATTATTTTAGAAACCAACTATTTTAGCAAAATAATTAAGGAAGATGAAAATATAGCTGAGGAATGGGTTATCAATTAAAGCTGTTTAGAACATATATTAAGATGAGATGTTTACCAATAGCGGAATTTTAACAGCAGCAGTTTGTTTACTTTAGTAAGGATGTTAACTTTAGCACCTAAAAATTACAAAGCATGAAAAAACTGTCTTTATTGATGATGGCAGCTTTTATTAGCGTTGCTGCTATGGCACAAAACGATCCTAAACCTGCCGCAAAAGGGGTTACTTATGGTACAGGTACCGAAAACAAAGATGTGGTTACCGTTGCTGTAATGGAAGAGCAGGTGCAAAAAAGTGGAAGCTTTAACGGAAAAATTACTGGCAAGGTTACGGAAGTATGCCAGGAAAAAGGTTGCTGGATGAAAGTTGAAAAATCAAATGGAGAAACAGTAATGGTTAAGTTTAAAGATTACGGTTTCTTTATGCCAAAGAATATTGTTGGTCAAACAGTGGTGTTAGAAGGCGAAGCAAAAGTGAAGGAAGTAAGTGTAAAGCAGCAGAAACATTATGCAGGCGATGCAGGTAAAACAAAAGAAGAAATTAAGCAGATAAAAGATGCAAAAAAGGAAGTACAGTTTGTTGCATCGGGTGTACTGGTGCTATAAGAATGTATAAATTCTGTAATAAAGAAAGCCCTCTTATTTGAGATGGCTTTCTTTATTTTTCTGATAATCTATAAAAGCAAAACGCCTCACAATTGTGAGGCGTTTTTTATAACCCAAAACTAACCACTGCTTATTTTGCTTTGTTCAACTCAAGTAACACCGTTAATTCAACATCTTTACCTACAACCAATCCTCCTGCTTCTGTTGCACGATCCCATTTTAAGTTGTAATCAAAACGGTTAATGGAAGCCGTTGCTTTAAAGCCTGCTTTATCGCCACGGCTGCTTGTAGCAATACCACCAAACTTCACATCAAACTTCACGCTTTTGGTTACGTCACGAATAGTAAGATCGCCTGTCAGTTCGTATTTATTATTACCGAGCGGTTTAAATGTTTTACCAACGAAAGTTGCTTTAGGAAATTTTTCTGCGTTAAAGAAATCGTCACCTTTCAAATGTTTGTCACGGCCTTCGTTATCGGTGTTGATCGAGTTGATGTCTACTGTAAAATTAATCTTCGCATCACTCCAGTCGGCCTTGGTATGTTCTACTGTACCATCAAAAATTTTGAAAGAACCTTCTGTTTCAGAAACCACCATATGCGTTACAGTGAATTTTACGTTGGAATGCGATTTGTCCAGTGTCCATTTGGTAGGAGTTTGTACTGCCGGAGCCGGTTGCGCAACCGAATCTTCTTTCTTTAAAAAAGCTGAGAGGCTCGCTACACCAACACCTGCAATCAGCACAAAAAATAACTTCTTCATTAGTCAATTGATTTAGACTGCAAAGATGCGGAAAGTGTATGTACATACATGTAATGTATATGTTAAAAAGCCCGAAAGCTATTTAAACGGTTTAAAATCAATGTTTAAACACGGCAAACTAACACAGGAACAAAAAAGCACGCCTCCTTTTACCCCGGCTTGGGCAAAAAGAGGCGTGCTTGTGGAAGTTTGTTTAAATCGGTCAGGCAGCCAACATAGCACCCTCAGATAATTCGGCTTGAATAACCGATAGTCTTGAAACCGGTAATTCAGCAGCGGCTAAATCCATCATACTGCGAAATACAAAATCGGGTGCATTGTTTTTAACCTGCAGCAACCATTGTTTTATTTCGCTGTTCGATAGACCGTGCATCATCCATTTATTATAGATGGGCATAAGTGCAGGATCAACATGTGCCAGTATACGCAGTGTTACCTGGTGCAATTGTTCATCGGTATAATAGCGCCATAAAATTGTATTGAGCACATCTTCCTCCTTTGCCATATGTGCAAGGTTAAAATTCATAAATGCTGCAACTGCGTGTTCCAGTTTACGACCGATGTCTTGTTTTGCTTCATCCGATTGGCAAAGCGAAAATGCTTTTAACATGTCCGACAAACCCGTACTCAACTTCAGATCAAGTACATGTTCGTTTTCAAACAAAGCAACAACCGAAGGTTCAAAAGCAGTTATTTCGGGTAAAACAAAATTGTCTTCGGTATGTGCATGCGCATCGAAAAGTTGCAGCACGGTAGCAACTTGTGCAGTTACTGCAGCAGCATCTTTTTCATTGGTGAAATCCGTTTGCTGCAGCTTCATCATTGTATTGTACAAAAGCGCACGCAAGCCTTTGTGCACCTGGTAAAAAATATTATAACGTTGCATGGTGTTTTTTTTAAAGTGAAAGAAACCGGCTTTCTTACAGGATCGCCGGTGTTTTATCAGCGGCTGAACAATTGAAGTATTATTTATGAAGCAGTGCGGTAAACAAAGCCTTCAAGGATAATGTTGGTTGCCTGTCCTGCTTTTTGAATTCTCATTTTGGTTGGATAGTAACCGTTTTGCTGATATTTAGCAGGCTGCGGAATAGCACGCTCGTAAGTTGCCGTTGCTTTTAAAAATTCGAGTGTGATCATTGGTTCGTAAAAATTGATCTTGGCATCGTACGAACCTAAAATAAATGTTTCGGTAAAAGGCTGGCCGTTTAATTCGGGTGATGTAACATCAACATAATGTTTGCCCATTGTTGGCACAGGATCGATACCTATGTAGTTGGCAGGAAGGTATTCGGCCGGAACACTTGCAGCAAGTTTTGCAGGGTCAAGAAATGTTTCTCTTTCTGCAGATGAAACGGTGTAAAAGTGAAAATCGAAATGTGGGCTGGTGTAAATGTTTGCCGGCGGATGACCTGCGGGATTCCAGTTTACCCATGCATGCTTAAATGCAATGTTTGCAGCCTGCGAGGGAAAAGAAAGTACAGTATTGTTGTCGTGATCGTGACCACCACCACTGCCATCGTCTGTAGGCATACTGTTCAGCGCATCTTCGTTAACACTGATGGCAACTCTTTCAGGGTTACCGTCTTTATCTAACTGAACCCAGGTCCAGGCTTTACCCTCGTGCATTGTTGTTTCCGGACCTTTGAAAATACCGGCTTTCGATTGGCCTTTGTCTTTAGTACATGAAGTGAGCACAACTGCCGCTGCAGTAAAAACGAAGAATAACTTTTTCATTGATGAAAGGTTTAATGATGATGAAAACACTGGTTGTTTTTTACAGTGTAGTGAATTAACAGTGCAAAGATGTTGCAGATACAGGCGGAGAAAAAGACTGTAATGTTTCAATTGCTTATTTGCATGTATGAAATGTAGCAACTGTATAAAGCGCATAAGAAAAGCCTGTTTATTCAAACAGGCTTTTGTAAATAAAAACAGTTTGCAGATCAGTTAATTTCTTTCAGCCATGCTTCAACAAATGTTCTTGCTGTTGTTACCACATCTTTACCTGCACGATAGGCCATTTTCCAATGCGAGCCTTTGCTTTCGTATGCACGGTTCACAAAATATTTTTTTCCATTTTTCTCAATAGTTTCTGCATCAAAATCAACATCTGCTGTTTCTGCAAGAAAAGTTTGTAAACGCTTTTTAACGTACAGTAAATGATTGGATGGATACTGCTGCTCCCAACGTGCAATCTGTTGTTCGTAACCGGCTTTGTTTTGCTGTGCAGCTGCTTCATAATTTTTACGATAGTTCACTAATGATTTATTGTTGGGATCTTCAGCTTCTTTCAGTTGCTTTTTAGCATCGGCCAGCATTTTTTCAAATATCGGCTTCATTGTTGCGTCGGCGGTTTTAACTGTTTGCTCCATATCAGCAACACTTTTTTTGTATTGCGCAATGAACTGTTGCTGCATTTCTTCCGGTGTTTGTAATGGCTTGAACTCGGGTTTGTGATTGTTACGCAGCTCATTGTACTCTTTCAGGTAAGCAGCTGTTTGTACATATTGTTTACTGTATGCTGCAATTTCTTTGGTAAGCGAAACCCTTGCTGTTGCAGGAATATTTTTTAAGTTTTTAATACCGTAGGCATCGAAGGCGCCTCCTAAGAAACCGCTGCCTATTTTTTCGTTGGCTGTTGCTTTGGTAATGCCGAGCTGTTGCAGAAAATCGGCAGCAAGTTGTTTGGTTGTAAACGAATAAAGAAAGAATACTGCAAAGCTGCAAACTGCCAAACCTGTTGCTGCAGAAAATTGGGCTTTGCGTTTGTTGCGGAAAAGATGTTTTAGCATGATGAAAGGGTTTTGTTTTATTAATAACTGCAAAAATGAATGCGCAGTTGAAATAAATTTTCAGCAATATGCCTGAACTGAAAGAAAGAAGGGATGAACTGTACCAAAATAAAAAGCTCCGCACATGGCGGAGCTTTGATAAACAGGTGAGCTGATTTATTTGCCCATCCACTTTTTAAAGTCTGTAACTTTTTCTCTGCTTACGAGTGCCTCTTTATCTACTTCTGGTATAAGACCAAGAACAAGACGGTTGCCAAAATAATCATCAATTTTATCGATGCTGGTTACCGATACATAAAACGAACGGCTGATGCGGAAGTATTGTGCCGGGTCGAGCATGTCTTCCAACTCATCCATAGTATAATCAACCACAAATTTTTTATTGTCTTTTGTTTTAAAAAAGTTCAAGCGGCCATCGCTGTAGAAATAAGCAATGTCTTCTACTTCCACACTTACCAACTTTTGCCCGTGCTTTACCAAAAAGCGTTTACGGTATTCTTTGGGTTGCAGTTTCTGCTGCAGTTCTTTTACAAGGTTATCAAGGCTTAAGTCGGGCTTGGCATTACTCTGTAATTTTTTGTACTTGGTTAATGCGGCAGCCAGCTCCTCCTTCTGAATTGGCTTCAGCAAATAATCTACACTGTTTACTTTAAAAGCTTTTAATGCATATTCATCGTACGAAGTGGTAAAGATTACCGGGCTTTTTACATCAACCAGGTTAAATATTTCAAAGCTCTGGCCATCGGCCAGTTCAATATCCATCAGTATAAGATCGGGCTGCGGATTCTCATTCAACCACTCAACTGTACTTTTAATACTATCGGTTGATGCAAGCACAACAGCAGTATCGTCTACAGCCGCCAATGTTTTCTGTAATTTTTTTACAGCCAGTTCTTCGTCTTCAACAATTAAAATATTCATACAACAGTGTTTAATGGTTATTGTTAATAAACAGCTTTTCTTTTTTAATACGTTCACTTTCGCTGTCAACAGGTTTCCAGATCAACGGTAACACAACCGTAAAGTTTTTTTCGTTTTCCATTACCTGAAATCCTTGCTGCTTTAGTAAACTGTATTTGGTTTTAATATTTTCAAGTCCCACATTATTACTGGGCGCTTTTACAGTTCTTCGCTGCAGGTTGTTATTAACTACAAGTTTATTACCTGCCATTGTAAATATATCTATCACCAGTGGTTTGTTTTTCGAAAGTGCATTGTGCTTCACCACGTTTTCTACCAACAGTTGCAGCGTAAGCGAGGGTAACAGGTAAGGTTCGTAACGTTTATCAATTTCAATATGAATTTCGACGGCTTCGCCGTGTCTTGTTTGCAGTAAACGGTAGTACGATTTTATGAAATTAATTTCGTTGGCCAAAGTACTCAGCCCTTCTTCGTTGTTGCGCAAAAGGTAACGGTACACAATGCTCAGCTCGTTTAAAAACTCTTCGGCCCGTTGCCTGTCTACAGCAATCAACGATGAGAGTGTATTAAAACAGTTGAACAGGAAATGCGGGTTCACCTGGTTTTTTAATGCATCAAATTCTGTTTGTAACGACAGTTCCTGCAGGGTTTCTTTTTCGGCATAGCTTTCTTTGTACTTGGTTAATGCATAATCGCCTTCGTACAGGGTTTCAAAAACAAGATTTACAGAGAAGCCAATGATCATCCCTTTCAGCAAATCATTTCTTTCAATGCTGTAACCCAGTATCTGGTAATGATCGTATAAATAAAAAATGACCAATATTGAAGGCTGCATAATAAACAGAAATGCTGCTGCTTTTAATGCAATGCGTTGCTTTGTTTGGTTGAGTTCAGGAAATTTTGTTTCAACCCAATGCTCATATTGTATGTGCAGAAACCAGCTGATAGTGCCAAATAAAAACATCAGCGGAAAGGAGATCAGCCAAATAGATCCCTCGCTCCAGATGCGGTGTTTGTACAAAACAACATTCAACGCCACATCAATAAGCGGCATTGAAAACAAAAAGGAGTAAAGCTCAAGCTTTGGAGGTTTTATCAGTTTCATACCGGCACCTCCTCTTGTTGTTGCAGTAATGGCAGGCGTATAATACGTTCGGTTGCTTTCTCGGTTACCAGTGCCTGGTGATTCAGTAAACGGTATTTGCTTAACAGGTTGTCGATACCGGCATCCGAATCAAAATCGTCTTTAATGGTTTTTGCCTGCACATTGTTGAGAATAAACAGGCTGCCTTCCATTGCTGTAATACTAATGCGTAACGGACTTGTTTTGCTGATGCTGTTTTGGGTAATAATATTTTCGAGAATTATCTGTAACGAAAGCGGAGGCAACAACAGCTTACGGTGTGTTTCCTGTATTTGCGTGGTTATTTGTAATCCGCTGCCATATCTTGTTGATAGTAAAAAATAATAAGCATCTAAAAATTTCAGCTCTTCGTTCAGCGTTACCATCGTGTCCGATTCGCTGCGGAGCATATACCGGTACACTTTACTCATTTCATCTAAAAATTTTTCTGCCTCATCGCCTTCTTCGCTTATTAAACTGGAGAGCGAGTTAAGGCTGTTGAATAAAAAGTGCGGATTTACCTGGCTGCGTAAGCCTTGCAAACGGCTGCGTTGATAAGTGGCACGAAGCTTATTGGTTTCATCAATACTTTTTGTCCAGTTTTCGTAACGGTGTATGCCTTCGTGTAAAAACGTAAGAAAGATATTACCGATGCCCAGCGAAAAATAAGCCCATACAAAAGTGTTTTCGTTAAAACTGTAACGGTAAAAAGGTATGGCAGCATAAATAGTAAAGAGCAGAAAAAGAAACAGGCCCGACATTAAGAGAAACGCAGAGATCATTAACGACAGCCTTGTGCTCAACTGTTCTTCTGCAGGAAAACGTTTTTTCAGAAGTACTGCTACTGCACCACAAATAACAAAGAAGAGCGAAAAACCGATCATAGTAGAAACGGTTGTAACAAGGAAATACAACAAACTGCTGAGCAGGGCATACTGAAACACGATTGTATTTATAAAAAGACTGATTGGTACAATCACCACGGCGAGTACCATATAATCTTTACTGGTATATTTCGGTAAGCTAAACTGCATCTTCCTTCACAAATTAAATACGTTTTCCCTTTTTTACAGCGTGTACACAACCTGCAACGGCAGCGGTATACATTGTTGTTAATTGAACTGCCTGCAAACAGTTTGCTATTGTTCTTTTTTGTTTTAACAGCAATACAAAAGTCCAAAAATGCAGCTATTGCAGGCTGGTAATCCGTTATGAATTGAACGAATACCTGTATGAACTGCCGCTATTGCTCCGGTCTGTCAACCGGAATTTTTAAGGTTAGTATAGAATGGCTTTTATGAAAATTTGTATCAACAACTGCTTTTAATGAATTCTGTCTCCTGGTCATTTCATTGCTGTGGAGTACATTGGTAAGCTGCTGCATATTGCCCCCTTCGTTACTAAACTCGGCGGTATAAACAAGATTTCCCTTTTCCAGGCCAATATAAATGCGGCATTGCTGAACGCTTGCTTTTATAAGTGCAATAATGGTTTCTTTAAACAGCAGAAATGTTTCGTGCCGCAGCTGCATATTCAGTTTCAGTTTAAGAATCCGCTCATCTACCTGTAATTCGTATTGGCTAATGTTGCGGTTGTTTTGTGCAGCAATGTATTCGTTTAACCGCAGCACGGTTTTTTCCATGCTGTCGTTTTCGGGATCAATACTCCACAGCATATCATCCATAGCAATAATCATGTTATGGCTTTTGCTGTGGATCTGCTCAATAAACTCTTTCGATTTTTCTGCATCCTTATCGGCCTTAATACGGGCCATTTCGCTAAGCATGTTAATATTGTTCAGTGCCGTATTTACTTCTTCGTGTAAATTGTTTGCTATAGACGTACGCATTTGTAACAGCACTTCTTTCCGTTTCATACGTTCTTTATCTATCCAGTACAAAAGCCCTGCAGCAAGTAACACCAGCAAACCATAAAACCACCAGCTTTTCCAGAACGGAGGTTTTATTACAATAGTAAGCATGGTAACCGGTCCCGACTTCATACCCGGATCTTCTGCTTTTACTAAAAAATGATATGTGCCGGGAGGTAAGTAAGAATAAACAGCTGTAAAGTCACGCTCAGCTAATCGCCACTCTTTATCCAGTGCTTCCATTTTGTAGCGGATAAGATAGGGGTTAACAAAGTTCATGGTAGCAAAAGCAATTTCAATTGAGTTTTGCTGATGTTGTAAAACAATTTGCGGCTGCTGCAATAACGAATCAACAAGCAATGGACGGTTAAGCACTTTAAACTCGTTTATAATTACAGCAGGAAGTACGGGTTCTGATAAACGGATTGCCGAAGGTTGAAACACAATAGCATTACCGGGCGAACCAAAAAATAAACGGCCATCATTAAATCTGAAGGATGATGCCAGCACAAAGTTTTCGTTATCCATACCATCGAGCCTGTCGAACCGTATCACAACTTTTGTTGTAAGATCAACCCGGTACAAGCCGTTTGTGGTAGTAACCCACAAAAAGCCTGCAGCATCTTTTTCCATTGAAGCAATATAGCCCGATGTGTTTGCAGGGTTAATAATAACTCTTGATGTTTTCTTTGCTGTATTGTACAGCACAATACGCTTGCCCAGCGAAATAAGCATCGCTGTATCGTTGTATTGTAAAACACCCGAAACAGCTTCTTCCGGTAATTTGTATGCACCGGCTGCGGAGTTGTTGAATAAAAGCAGTTGCCTGTTTGTTGCAGGGTCAATAACAAAAACGCCATCAGTAGCAGTGGCAACCCAAACATTGCCTTTGTTGTCGCTAATGATCTTGTTGATGTTACGGTCGGGGATAAAGGCTATTTTTTCAATACCTGCATTAAAATCGTTTTTACCTTTTTGTGCATTCCATTTATACAAACCGCTTCCGTTTAAACCGATCCATAAATTGCCGTACTTATCTTCCGAAATGGAACGCACTGTTTTTTGCGGAAGCGATGAAGGATAGTAAACAGTAAAGCGATTATTCTTCTGATCAATTTTACCAACCGATGGCTGTAAACCAAGCCAGATTGTATTACTGTCTTTAGATGCGTACATACTCCATGCAGAGTAGTAATTGTTATTGTCGATGCCCTGCAAGTTCAGCGGAAGCTGATTCCAGCTTTTATCGTAACGATACAAGCCTTCGCTCCAGGTACCCATTAATACAGAGCCATCTTTAAGTGGCATTACCGACATTACCGAACCATCGCCATCTTTACCCGATGCATGATTGGTGTGTTTAATGTTGCTGAAATACTCTTCTTCGGGGTTAAAGCGGTAAATACCGTTGTTACCTGTTGCTATCCAGCTGTTATGCTCTCTGTCTTCATACATGCCCGTTATTGAATTTGCATCGATACCATGGCGGTTATCGCCACCCATTGATACAAACTCGAACTGTTTAGTTGTTTCATTAAAACGTGCAAGCACTTTTAATCCGCTTATCCAAACGCTGCCATTGCTTTGCAGAAAGAAAGGCCTTGTTTCGTAATAGCCACGTTCTTTTGTATGAAAATTGAGTTTTTCGAATACGGGTTGATCCTGCTTTAGATTATAAGCAAACAGTTCGGGATAGCCGGGGCCCCAGCTTTGAAACCACACACGGTCTTGTTTATCGAAAAAGATATTGTAAGGACGGATAGGGCCTTCGTAAAAATCGATCGCTTTTATTTTTTCCACGTTTCGTCCGGCATAGCTGATGGTTTTTGTAACATCATTATACACTGCAAAACCTCCGCCGTGAATGGATATCCAGTAACGTTTTGTTCCGGGCTGTTGTACAAACTCGGCAATAATGGTTCCCGGTTTCGTTTTAAAGAAATTATGTTTCTCAGAAAATTCGTTGCGCCGTTCGTGAAACGTAAGAGTAATAATTGAAGGCATGTGGTAGAACACATGGCCAAATTCATCAACCCGTAAACTCTTTGATACATATTGAATGTTTGGATGCTTGTAGCGAACGGCGGCTTGTTTGAATTTTAGTTTTTTATGATCCCAAATACCAACCGATCCATCGCCAGCCAACAGCCAGATTCTTTTTTTAGAATCGATAACGAGTTGCTGCACATGGCTTACAGGTATGCTGCTGCTGTCGCCTTCAATATGCTTGAACACTTTGTACCGCACACCATCGTAACGTTGCAGCCCATCAATTGTACCGATCCATAAATAGCCCTGCTCGTCCTGCACAACAGTGTTTACCTGGTTCGATAGCAAACCGGTTTCTGTTGTATAGTGTGTAAACGAAAACTGCAGCGGCTTTTGTGCAAAAGCCTCTGTTGTTATAAAAAGTAAAAGCGACGGTAAAAAATACTTGAGCAACAGCGTTGAATTAGGTTCTATCAAAAATAACTGATTGCTGCGTTAAGGTCAACCCGTTCATACAGCATCTTACACAGTTCATTCCCTGTTTTCTGCAGTTGATGTTAAACAGGGCTGGTAAAAGAAGATGCTTACAGCTAGCAAAAGCGCTGTTACAACAGATCATACAACAAAAAGAGCAACTCATGTGCTTTACTGCTGTTCGTGCAATGGAGTAAGGTTATTCTTGTGTAATCATTAAACCTTATTTATATGCACACCGAACAAGCACATGCAAAAAAAATTCTGTTTGCCTGCGTGCCGGGCGACGGGCACTTTAATCCTTTAACAGGATTGGCCAAACATTTACAGCAAACCGGATACGATGTACGCTGGTACACTTCTAATCTGTACAAAAAGAAACTCGACCGTATGCAGATACCGCATTACGATTTTGTACAGGCAAAAGATATTCCGGCAGAAAAAATTGATGAGCTGTTTCCCGAACGTTCAAAGATCAAAAACCCCATTAAAAAACTCAACTTCGACCTGGAGCATTATTTCATTCGTCGTGGGCCAGAGTATTATGCCGACATCCGCAACATTCAAAAAGAATTTGACTTTGATCTGTTGATTGCTGATGTGGCATTTACAGGTATTCCCTTTGTAAAAGATCTTTTGCAAAAGCCGGTTATTTCAATTGGCGTATTTCCGCTTACCGAAACATCAAAAGATCTTCCGCCAAGCGGCTTAGGTATGGAGCCGTCTTATACTTTATTTGGAAAAGTGAAACAGGCTGCATTGCGTTTTGCAGCGCATAAAATTTTGTTTGGCAAAGTAAACAGCTTTGCACACAAGCTTTTTAAACAGTATGCTGTAAAAACAAAAGGCGAATTCATTTTCGATATTATGGCGGTGAAATCGGATTACCTGTTGCAAAGCGGTACACCGGGCTTCGAATACAGGCGCAGCGATTTAAGTGAGCGGGTGCGTTATATTGGTTCGCTATTGCCTTACAGAAGCAGCACTGCTAACAACAGCCAGTGGTACGATGCCCGGTTGAGCAAGTACGAAAAAGTTGTTGTGCTTACACAAGGCACGGTAGAACGTGATGTAAACAAACTGTTGGTGCCTGCATTGGAAGCATTTAAAAACAGCGATGTGTTGGTGATTTGTACAACAGGTGGTTCGCAAACCGAACAGCTGCGTAAACAATACCCGCAACAAAATATTATTATCGAAGATTTTATTTCGTTTGATGATGTAATGCCTTATGCCGATGCTTACATAACCAATGGTGGTTATGGTGGTGTAATGCTTGGCATTGAACATCGGCTGCCAATGGTAGTTGCAGGAATAAACGAAGGCAAGAACGAAATTTGTGCACGCATCGGTTATTTTAAATACGGTGTAAACTTAAAAACAGAAACACCAACAGCAGAACAGCTACGCAAAGCCGTAAACGAAGTGTTGCGTAATGCTGAGTACAAACAGAATATTGAACAATTAGGCGAGGAGTTTGCACAATACAATCCCAACGAACTTACTGCAAAGTATGTGCAGGAGTTAATTGGGGCAGCAATAACATCGGTACAGGTAAGAGCTTAGTATTTAAATAACGGACTTCACAAAAAAGCCCCGCAATTGCGGGGCTTTCTGTTTGAAAAATGTTTTGTTTAATTAGGATTGAAGATGGCCGCAATGATTCCTTTTTTTTCAAAGCTTTCTTCGTAAGCACCACTCATTAAACTGTAGGTATTACTTATTTCAATACCGGCAAGGTTGCCACCTACCTTAATACCTCCAATGGGAAGAGGTGTGCCCGATATACCAATTTCGCCGGTGTTTTTAATGCCCCAGTCGTTAAACTGTTTGTTTTTATCGAACGTAAAATAGAATTGACTTTTTACTTCTGTTTTAGCACCTAAAAATTCGGCCTTTGCACCAACACCCATCAGCAATGTTGATTTGCCGCTTTTAAATTCATGTTCAAAACCAGCCATAATACCTTCGCCTGCTTCAATGGCGTATTTATTACAATCAGCTTTTACTGCAGCACCACCAAGATCTACTTCAATATTCAACCACGACGGACAAGCCATTTTCCAATCACGTTCCGATTGTACAAGGCTATCAAGATTAACCTGTTTGTAATTGGGTACGCAGCCGGCCAACAGGTTGTTTACTTCACCACCGGTATAAAAGATCATTGCTGTGTTGAGGAAAGAAAAATAACCTGAAACCGCATTGTACACCAATGCCTGGTTAGATGGACTGGGATCTAACTGTACAATAGCTACAAGTTGATTGATGTAAGCTTTCCATCTTACCACACCAAGATCGAAGATAGGCTTAACATGATTGCCCAGTTCGCCCACCAACACATCGGCCAATGGTCGTTTTTGATTTTCGCAACAGGCAATTTCAAATTCCTGTTGAACAGCAACACTGGTGCCTGCAGGAGCTTGCGGGCATTTTACTTTAATAATAGCGTTTGCGCCCCGTTGCAAAATTTCCTGAGCAGTGGCCGATTCACTATCGCCATAAGGAATGAGGTATTGAGGAGTAAACTCATCGCCCAACTCCTCCAGCATTGCTTCTACTAAATCGTGATACACTCCGGGATAGACATCGCCTTTAGGTGCGTTGGCTAAAACAGATCTTGCATTCTCATTCCAGAACAGGATCTCTGCATTTACACTTAAGCCAAACACATCAAACTCGCCTTTACGTGCAATAATATCTTTTGATGAAGAAGGAAATTGTGGTAATGAAAACTTGCTGAGCGTGATCTCTTCAAAAAAATCTTTTTGCTTTACGCCTCTGCGTTGGTTACGACGTTGGGCCAATGCACGCAGGTTAAACTTCTTGCCCATTTTATAAGCCATTGCCATTGTACTGCGACGATAAGCTACACTCATTTCACGTTCGAAATACTTCATGGCTGCATCGTACTCTTTTTTGAAATAGTGCAGCATGCCCATGCTGTGGTTGGCTTCGATGTTAAGCGAATCAACATCGAGGCATTTGCGCAAAAAAGCAGCAGCAGTAAACAGATCGCCCAAGCCATAATAACTCTGGCCGAGATTATTTAATACAATACTGCTGTTGGGCAATTGCTGTAAACAATACTGCAACAGCGGCACTGCTTTTTGCTGCACACCAATCATGTTGTACATCGCAGCAAGATTGTTCATCATCTGCAACGAATCGGGATGGGCAACCACCAGCTTCATCATGGTTAGTACGGCCTGTGTTGAATTGTTGTTGTAAAAATTTACAACAGCTGCATCGTGTAGCTGTGCAATATTTTTTGATGCAACAAACTGCTCTACCTCTTTAACTGCAGGTGCAGGAATACCTTTCTGTACCTGCTGAACCGATTGCTGTAAGCTTGTTACCAACTCGGTTCGTGTAGGAGGCTTTATGGGTATAAGTGCCAAACGTTTTACATCTTTTACCGGTGGTTTTATTTCTACATTGGGTAGTATGGATGTGTTAACATTGAGATTGTATTGCTCCGCCATTTGCTGTGCCTTGGCCGTGTTTTGCTGAATCATTTTTTTCTTATACGCTTCCAGCTCAGCAGGGCTCATCTTCATCATCTTATTTACATCGGGCATTGTTTGGGCAAACGAAACTGCCTGCACAAAAAGAAACACCGTAAGAAGAATTGATTTCATAACAGTTGAATTGATGTGTTACAGTTTAATAAACTCCACTCTGCGGTTCGCCGCTTTGCCTTCTTTGCTTTTGTTATCGGCAACAGGTTGTGTTTCGCCTTTCCCATCTGTTTCAATTGCTGCATCGGCAATGCCATATTCTTTCAGGAGTAATTCTTTTACTGCTGCTGCACGTTTTTTCGACAGTTCAAGATTGGCTGCATCATCACCATCGCTGCTGGTATGGCCAATAATCCTGATCTTAACGGTTGGATTTTCTTTTAACACCGTGCCGATCTCTTTAATAATGCCATACGATTCGGGTTTGATCACTGCAGAGTTTACATCAAACAAAATTCCTGTTGTTGAAAATTTACCTTCTTCAATCAGCTTATGTCTTGTATCGGGTAAGCCTGTTGCAATTTTAAGATTGCTTACAAACAAACCATAATCATCTTCGGCATAGTTGGTGTGGCTGATCTTAAAGAACAGCTGATTCATTTTTTGTTCGAGTGGTACAGCCTTGGGTACATCAAATGCTTTTGTTTCGTTGATCCACATACGGAAACGTTCTTTCTGCACCTGTATAGCAACATGCACCGGCACACCGTAATATTTTTCCAGTTCGATGTACTCTTTTGTGTTGCTGTTGAAATAAGCTTTGTTAGTAAGTTTCGATTCTATGTTGAGCCTGCTTGGCGATGCAGCACCCGGGCGGATAACCGCCATTACCGACGCATTTTGATCGTACTCTTTTAATAAACTGTTATCGGTTGTTGTTAAACTACCCGATGCAAGCACACCAACCGAAAGTTCGGGAAAACCCCAACCGTTGTTTTTTAACTGCAGCACCATGTCAAACTCAATGGTATAGTTATCGCCAAACTCTTTTGTGTTATTGCTGAGATAAATGAATGATTTATGTAAACGCAACCATTTACCGTTTTGATCAGGGATGCTTACAACTTCGCCGCTGCCGTTCGTGTTCCAGCCAAGCGGTAATTCGCCAACGGCTTCTGCAGCAAAATCTTCTGCATACAGAATTTTTTCACCTGCAATAAAATCGTATTTGGTAAAGGAAGCAACGGCCGGTTGCTTTTTAGTTTCGGCTGTTGTATTAGTTGTTGTTGATGTTTGCTTTTTTGGTTTGCCTTCAATTTCATCCAGTGCCTCGTCAATAGCCTGGTCGGTTTTGGTATTTACACGTTGGTTTACTTTGCTTTTTACTTTATTGACCAAACCGTTTAATTGTGCGTTGGTTAATGCCGGCATTAAAGCCAGTGCAAGAAGTAGTGTGCTCCATTTCATAAGTGCATGTTTGTTTGATGATAAGATTGTAAAGTTGAAAATGAAAAAGCCGCTTACTAAGCGGCTTTTGTGTGAATTGGTTTAAATGCTGCCTGAATTGTAGTTGTAATAATTATAGTTCAGTTGGTGCTTTTGGTGCAGGAGCTACATTTTCAACAGGCTTTGTTGTTTTTAAATAATAGAAGACAGACCGCAGATCTTCATCGCTCATGTTTTTAAGATTAAACCAAGGCATTGGTGGTAACAGGGGGCGTCCTGTTTCCAGGCCTTTGTATTTTCCTTTGCGGATGGCTGTAAAAAACTGTGCTTCTGTCCAGTTGCCGATACCGGTAGCATCGCTGGTAATATTTGCAGCAAACGACATACCCCAGGGGCCAACAGCATTGGTTAAGTCCGGACCAAACAAAGCCCAGCCTTTCTTTAAATTTTCTTTATCTACTTCCTGTATGGGTCGTGTAGAAGGATAACCCGAAAAACGTAACTCCTGTACAAGCTCCGGTCCGTTGGGACCCATTGTTTTGGGTGAATGACAATCGTCGCAGCCGGAAACAGCTACTAAATATTCGCCACGTTTTACAAGTGAAGCAGAATCGGCTTTAGGTGTTTCCGCAGCAGTTTCTTTGCCACCATTATTACAGGCTATTGCAAGAAGCGTAATAGCAGATACCGTAAATGCAGTATACAATACAGATTTGCGCATAATGATAAAGTTTTTAATTATGCGCAAAATAGATTGCTGCAATCTGCATTTATAAAGCGGCCGGCATGAATTGAGAAAAAGCCTGCATGAATTGTAACGCAGCATTTTCCGCAGTCATCAACATGCATTAAGCAAATACAGCTGTTGCCAATAAAACAAGAAAGCCAGAAATATTTGCTGCCTGCCTGCCGCTGAAATACTGCAGCCATTTGTTACGATAACTGCTCCAGTCTGCCGGATAATTTTCTTCGCTCCAGCTGTTGATGATGGCATTAATGGGCAGATCGCCTTTAACGGTTAATGCAACATCGGCTAACAAAGCCAGGTAGGCGATTACAGAAGCAATACGCAGAAACTCCGAACCATCAATGAAGCAGAGAACAATCAGCACCAAACCACTTACCAATGCTGCATACATTACCGGTTTAAACTTGCGCAGAAAATTCTGATCAATGAGTTTACGTAAACGGATATATGTTGCAGCATCGAGCTGTTCCTGTACATTACGCAGAGCGATCATTTACATAAATGATTGACTGACGATAACACTGTACAGCAACAGGTTGATGAAAAATATAAGTTGAAGAAGCATGGTTTCTTTTTTAAGAATAATTATTTCGCCGCAGGCATTTTTGCAGGTTCGATCGTTTGCAGATAATTGTAGATTGCTTTCAGCTCATCATCTGTCATGTGTTTATAGGTATCCCATGGCATGTGCGTGTGTTTGATGAGCTTTCCTTTTCTGAAACGGTTTTTAAATAATTCAAAGTTCCATCCGTTCAGTCTTCCGCTTTCATCGGGAGTAAGGTTGGGAGAAATCAATGTGTCTTTACCCGGCTCTGCAAACACATTACCACCTGCCATGTGCGGACCAATATAAGCTCCCGTCATCGCATCCCGTTGTGTATGGCAACCTGCACAATTACCAACATAGTTTACAAGATAGCTGCCATAAGCGGCAGACGAATCGGGAGTAATGGTTTTAGGAATCGTACCGTTGGGCCCGGTTGGTTTCAACATAAACGCTTTCACTACTTTACCCATTACGTTAAACTCGTTTTCCGGTACTTTATGCTTTACCGGTTTTTGTGTGCGTATGTAAGAAATGATGGCCTGCATATCGCTTTCGCTTACGTTATGGAAAGGCATAAAGTCGAACATAGCACGACCATCGGAGCCAACACCATAGTAGAGTGTTCTTGCAATTTCTGCATCGCTAAGGTTACCAATGCCGGTTTCTTTATCGGATGTAATGTTTCTTGCGTAGATGTTGCCAATAGGTAATTCAAATTTAAAACCACCGCTTAACGAAGGTTCAATACCCAGCTGCAACAACGAATCAACATTCTGGCTGCTGTGGCAATCGGCACAGTGTGCAATACTAAACACCAGATGTTTACCTCTTGCAATAACAGCACTGTCGGTACTGGCTTTAATAGCAGGATAAGGTGCTTCAAATTTTTGATTTTGACGTGTAGCTGTTAATGCAGTTACAGAAATAATAATGAACAACAGGATAATGCCCGTCCACTTTAAAATTTTGCGGAAGCGTTTCATGATAATAAGGTTTATGCTGCAAAACTTGTTGAATAACGGTTTAAAGAAAACCTGTTCCTGTATGAACTGTTGCGGTGAATGCATGAACTGTTTGAAGTTTTTATGCAGAAAAGGCCAGTTGCAATTCATGCAGTTGTTTTTACAACTCATGCCTTGTTGTGTTGCCTGCAGTAACATGCCATAATAAGTTTGCGTATAGTTACTGTTAACCAAACCTTACATCAATGAACGAAAAACACTTTACCGACAGGCAGCCGCCTGCAACACACGATTGCAACGAGCACAAATGCCCCAACTGTTTTCAATACCGGGGTTGTGTTCATCAATCGTACCCTTTAATTGCTGCCGCCATAAACGAAGCAGCTGTTTTACTGCAACAGCAAAACAATACAGATGAAGAAGAAATGCAGCATCGTGCAGCCTGAGTAATTATTTAAAAAAAATCTGTACACATGCGTGACCTTGTAATGCAGGCAAATGGAAAGCAAAGCAAATGGATAGCTGCTTTATTCCTGCTGCTAGCTTTTTCGGTAATGTATATTCCGCTGTTTAAGTTTCCGTACACGTTTTGTACCATAAGTGTACTGGCTTTTTTATTTACGTGGTTGCAGGATGGAAACATCCGTGTATTACAGTTAAAGAAGTTTACAGCAAAAGATCTGCTGATAACATTGCTTGCATACATTGTACTTGAATGCAGTATGGATTTTATTGTACAGCCTGCAATAACAAAACTTTTTAACGAACCGGCAGATTATTCGGCCTTTACAATGCTTAAAGGCAATACAGGTTTGTATGTAAAGTGGCTGCTTTTAATGTGGCTGAGTGCTGCTTTTGGCGAAGAATTGTTTTTCCGCTCCTATATTATTGCACAGCTGCAACGTATACTTGGCAATAAGCCTGTGTTGCATATAGTCATCAGTGCAGCTTTGTTTGCAGTACCACATATTTACCAGGGAGTTTCCGGTGCAATAACAACCTTTGTTTTTGGTATTGCGTTCGGGTTTATTTATGTACGTTGGAAAAACTGCTGGATCAACGTACTTGTGCATGGCCTCATCGATACCGTTTTTTTAACACTCAGTTATTTAGGTCTTACACATTTCTACGGTGGATAATGTGCCTACCTCTCATCAAAAACATTTTGATTCTCGCCGTTCTTTTCTCAACTTCATTTTCTTAAAACCAATCTGTAATGAGAAAAATTTTTCTGAAGTGCCTGCCCGTAATGGGCTTGCTTGCGTTTGGCATGCAATCAACAGCACAGGTTAAGCTGGAAGAGTTCAAGAACATGAAAGCACGCAACATAGGGCCTGCAGGTATGAGTGGCCGTGTTACTGCCATTGATGCCATACACAGCAATCCCGAGATCTTCTTTGTAGGTGGCGCCAGCGCCGGTGTATGGAAAACAGAAAACGGCGGAGCTACGTGGTCGGCTCTTTTTGATGAACAGCCTATTCTTAATATCGGCTCAATAAAAGTGCAGCAAAGTAATCCTTCTGTAATATGGGTTGGTACAGGTGAAGGGAATCCCCGCAACTCACTCAACCTTGGTGAGGGTATTTACAAAACACTCGATGGCGGTAAAACTTGGAAGCGTATGGGTTTGGAAAAAACAAGAAACATCCACCGCATCCTTATCGATCCAACAAACCCCAATACCGTATATGCAGCAGCTATTGGTAACCCGTACGGCATTCACAGCGAACGTGGTGTGTACAAAACAACTAATGGTGGCGAAACATGGGAGCGTATTTTATATACAAATGATACCAGCGGTTGTGCAGAATTGGTAATGGATCCATCGAACCCCAATAAGATCATTGCAAATATGTGGCAACACCAACGTAAAGCATGGAACTTTAACAGCGGTGGCCCCGGCAGTGGTTTATATATTACCGTTGATGGTGGGAAGAACTGGAAAAAATTAGGTAAAGAAGATGGCATGCCTGCCGGACCAATGGGACGTTGCGGTATTGCCTTTGCAGCTTCGCATCCAAACATTGTATATGCAAAAGTAGAAGCAACCAAAAATGGTTTTTATAAAAGTGAAGATGGGGGCTTTACATGGAAGCTGGTAAACAGCGATCCTGCACAGATCACCGATCGTCCTTTTTACTACCAGGAAATTTATGTTGATCCGAAAAACGAAAACCGCATTTACGATATTCACTCAACAGTAACGTATAGTGAAGATGGTGGAAAGAGTTTTCAAACCATGATCCCTTACAATGGTATTCACCCCGATCATCATGCATGGTGGATCCATCCTACAAACGAAAATTTAATCATTGAAGGTAATGACGGTGGTATCGGCATCAGTAAAGACCGTGGTAAAACATGGCGCTTTGATGAGCAGTTACCTTTCGGTCAGTTTTATCATATCAATGTAGATAATGAAATTCCATACAACGTAATGGGTGGTTTGCAGGATAACGGCAGCTGGCGTGGACCTGCTTACACATGGATCGATGGTGGCATCCGCAATTATTATTGGGAAAGCCTTTGGGGTGGCGATGGTTTTGATGTGGTACCCGACCCAACCGACAGTAAATGGGTATATGCCATGAGCCAGGGTGGATCTGTTGGTCGATATAATGTAGCTACAGGTCAAACAGAATTTGTTCGTCCACCTGCACCGGAAGCAAGAAAGAAAATGCGTTTCAACTGGAACAGTGGTATTGCACTTGATCCGTTTGATAATAACAGTGTTTACTTTGGAAGCCAGTTCCTCCATAAGAGTACAGATAAAGGAACAACCTGGAGCATCATTTCTCCCGATCTTACAACCAACAATCCCGAACAACAGAAAGAAGAAACAGGTGGTTTAACATTAGATATTACAGGTGCAGAAAATTTCAATACCATTATGGCTATTGCACCATCTCCAAAAAACAAAGAAGTTGTTTGGGTTGGTACAGATGATGGTAATGTGCAGTTAACAAAAGATGGCGGTAAAACATGGACCAACTTCCGTGGTAAAATTCCGGGTATGAATGTGGGTGCATGGATTACACAAGTACAGGCAAGTAAGTATAACGAAGCAGAAGCATTTGTTGTGAGCAACGATTACCGTCGTGGTGATTTTGCCATTACTGTTTTCCGCACCAAAGACTTTGGTAAAACATGGGAAAATATTTTGGCGAATAAAGGATTGAAAGGTTATGCACTTTGTATGGTACAGGACCCCACAGAACCAAACCTGATCTTTGTTGGAACAGAACATGGATTGTGGGTGAGTTTGGATAATGCCAAAACATTCCAGCAATGGAAAAACGATTATCCAAGTGTATCAACCTACGACTTAACTATTCAGGAACGTGAAGCTGACCTCATCATTGCAACATTCGGTCGTGCAGTATGGGTGTTGGATGATATTCGTCCGTTGCGTGCAGCTGCAAAAGCAAACGGTGCTGCACAAACTACAAAGCTGAAGGTGATAGAAGCACCAACAGCTTACCAGGCAAACTTCCGCAACGCACCCGGTTACGAGTGGAGCACATGGGGTTTGTTTGAAGGTGAGAACAGAAGAAGAGGAGCGATGCTTTCGTTTTTTGTAAATCATGCAGCCGATACAAGCAAAGCAAAAGCCGATAGTGCAGTTGTTAAGTTTTATGATGATGGAGGCAAACAACTGCGTATGTTGAAGGTAAAAGCAGATAGTGGTTTAAACCGTTTTTACTGGAACTATGATACAAAAGGAAGTCGTTTTCCCGGCAGTCCTAAACCAAGACCCGGTGCAAATGAACAAGGTGGCGGTTGGCCTGTGTATCCCGGTACTTACAAAATGATTGTAACACTTGGTAAGTTCAGCGACAGTACAATGGTTACAGTAAAAGACGATCCACGTGTGCCACAACCTCGTGCAGTGTATGATGCAAAGAAAAAAATGTTCGATCGCTTACAAGTGAGTGCCGATAAATTAACAGCTGCAGTTGATAAGATCGTTGATGCGGAAGAAACACTTACAAAAATGGAAGGACAGTTGCGTGGTGCCGAAGGAAAAGATGTTGACAGTCTGCGTAAGGAAACAACAAAGATGCGTGATGAGATCAAGAAAATCCGGGAAAGCATTTTTGGCCGCACTGCCAGCGACAGACAAGGTATTACCCGTTATGCTGATATTACAACGCAAACTATTTTAGGTGCGGCCCGCCAGGAGATCGGTGGAAAAATTGCAGCACCAACAGCACAAACAGAACGTTTGGTGGTTGAAGCTGAAACAGCAGTAACTGAAAGTGTGAACAGGATCAACGAGTTCACCAGTGGCAAATGGGCTGCTTACAGAAAGTTGGCAGAGAGCACACCGGTGAAGTTGTTTAAGGATTAAGCTAAGAGATTAAAAAAGAAGAATAAGATAAAGAGGGCTGCTTCAAAATGAAGCAGCCCTCTTTCATTAATGAGCTATGCAACTTTCGCTGTCTTCCTTTTCAGAATAAATGCTGTAATAAGCGATACTAATAACCCCACCGGGAAAATTTCAAAATAGGTAAACAGAATAAAGTACAAGGGATTTTTATACATCTCTTTTTGTGTATTCAACTGCTCGGTCAGTTGTTGAATTTCTGCAGGCGTGGAAGTTGCCTTTGAATTCTCGATCATTTGTGCACAATACCTGTCCATAAAATCGGGCATATAGAAATTATACAGGAAAGCCCAGGTAATAACATACATGGTAGAACCGATCAATGCAATGAGCAAACCCATCTTAAATGCCTTTCCAAAACTGATAACACCGCCGTTCTGTTTATCACGGTAGTTTTTAACGGCAACAAAAATGAACGAAAACGCTACCAGCATACTCAGGTAGCCGATCACCATCGACGATACCCCATGATCGGCATTGAGATTATTGTACATCACCGTCATGCTCACACCCATAAAAAGAGAAACAACGAGGCCGGCGATCAGACCGAATACAAGAACATTCTTTTTCATACTTTAATTTTTTTATGAAGTAAAGGTGCTGTTTCCATCGGTGAGAGTGCTCATACTAAAGTATGAAATAGGCTGTGGAGTTGCAAAATCATTCAAAAGGTTGAGGGAAACGCTGGTCGGTACGGTTGCAAACCATCAGACCAAACTCATGAACAGACCTGACAGGTTAATAACTATAATGCTGTCTTTACAACAGGTATGCTGATTGAAATGAAAGCTCAACCTGTCAGGTCGGGCATCTCAATAATATCTACGCAATCAACCCCAACTGCCTTGCCTTTTCCACCGCCTGTGTTCTGCGTTTAACATCCAGCTTCAGAAACAAATTAGAAGAATGTGTTTTTATGGTAGCCAATGAAAGAAATAAACGTTCGGCAATTTCCTGGTTGCTCAGCCCTTCGGCCATCAGCTGCAACACTTCTGTTTCACGGTTGCTTAAGCCAAGCTTTTGTCGTTCACGTTCCATCGCTTCTTTATCCGCTTCGGTCAGTTCCTGTTGATAGACCGTTTTCTCCACAACAATGGTTTCAATTTCTTTCTTCGGCTTTACCAGTTTTAATGCCAGCCAGATGCCCAAACAGGTAAACAGAATAGCAATACAGAGAATATAAATTTCAAAGGAATGACTCAGCAACAGGAATTTGTATTGCAACACCTGCAACAATAAAAGCAACGCAACCAGCGAAGCTGCATAAAGGAACACCTGTTTATATTTCTGCAGAAAGCGCAACATGTGTACTAAAGTACTTCATTCTGTAAAAAGAATAAGCCGCAGATAACTGCGGCTTATTCAAATAATAAAAAGTGAAAAACAATAACTACAACTTGATCACTCCTGCTTCTGCTCCGTTTCTTATTTCCTCTGTTACAGTTGTTACCAATGTATCGTTTACTGAAAGCGGGCCAAATACTTCTGTTCGTCCATTGCTGACACGACCAACAGTTACCGGTACCCAGATCGTTTTCTTATCAACCACTTTAATGACAAACACGCCAAGTGTTGAGTTCAACACTGCAGACGATGGCACTACAAATGTTGATTCATTTCCATTCAGCGGAATGATCACTTCTGCAACCATACCCGGCAGCAGTTTTTTATTCTTGTTCTGCACATCCATTTCAATACGCTCTGAACGTAAACGGTTATCCAATGCGCCCGACTGTCGTGCAATCTTCGCCGTGAATGTATCGGTGAGCGAACGCACTGTAAACTTCACTTCGTGTTTGTTGTTAAGATAAGTTGCCTGTGCTTCAGGAATGCTTACCACCAAGCGGAGTTTTGTTTGTTCCTGCAACGTGAACACCGGCATTTCAGAACCACGGCCCGAAGGACCCACATACGCACCGCTGCTTACATTCCTTGCAGTAATAACACCGCTGAACGGTGCACGCAACTGCAGGTAATTTCTTGTTTCAGCAATTTCGCTGTACTGTGCTTTTGCTGCATCCATCAATGCTTTATCGGATTGTTGTTTGGCATAAGCCAGTTCCAGATCCTGTGGTGAAATAGTACCGGGTGTTTTACTTGTTTCAAACAGGCGATTGTATGTTGCTTTACTGGCAACATAAACTGCTTCCTGCATTTTTACTCTTGAAGCTGCTGCTGATAATTGTGAATTCATTTCCGGCGCTTCGAGTGTAGCCAGTAATTGTCCTGCTGATACTTCGCTGCCCACATCAACCATCAACTTCTTTACAAAGCTGTTCACTTTTGCATACAGATCTACTTGTTGAAAAGCGATCAACTCACCGGGTATACGCACTGTTGTATTCATGGAATCTTTCTGCAATGTAAATACTGTTATTGCAGGCTGACTAATTGCCGCTTCTGTTTTCTTTGTTTCTTTTTCCTGTTTGTCTTTACATGCAGCCAACACCAATAAGGCGGTTGCTGCAATGGATAATGTTCTTATGATCATACTTGGTTTCATTCTCTTAGTAGTTTAGTTGTGCTGATGTTTTGTTGAATGTGCGTAGTGAACACTCTCTTCATCTTCCGGATCAAGTGATACACTTTTGGTGGTTGCTTTTTGCTGACCCCATGCAAATGCAAGCGGCAGAATAAACAATGCTGCAAATGTTGATGCGATTAAACCGCCAACAACCGCACGGCCAAGTGGTGATGACTGATCGCCTGCTTCGCCCATGCCAATGGCCATCGGTATCATACCCACCACCATCGCTATCGCCGTCATCACAATTGGGCGTAAACGAAGCGATGCTGCTTCTTTTGCTGCCAACATTGCATTTCCGTTATGCTTGCGCAATTCTTCTGCATTGGTAATAAGTAATACCGCATTGGAAATGGATACACCCACCGACATGATAATACCCATATACGATTGCAGGTTGAGTGTAGAACCAAACATCATGAGCAACAACAACGATCCGAGTATTACAGCAGGCACTGTTGCCAACACCACCGCTGAAACTTTAAACGATTGGAAGTTGGCTGCCAACATCAAAAAGATCACAATGATTGCAACCACCAAACCACTTTGCAAACTATCAAGTGTATCGGTCAATGTATTGCTCATACCAATAAGATCAACATTCAATCCTCTTGGCAACTCACCCAATGCTGCTTTTGCTTTGTTTACATCTTTAATGGCCAATGCAAGATCTTCTTTGTTGATGTTTGCTGTTACAGTCAACATCGGCATGGCGCCGAGGTTATCTGTTTCGCCATACGTATAACCGGGAGTAAATGTTGCCACATCGCCCAACACAGGTCTTGGTGAATTGCGCAGCAACGGAATTTCAGCCAGCTCATATTCACTGTTCATTTTATTTTCCGGTATCTGCACCTGCACACCATAACTGTAGCCCGCTGCTTCATCAACCCAGATATTTTTTTCGGTGTAACGTGATGAAGAAGTGGAAGCGATCAGCGAACGGGACACATCACTCACATCAACACCCAACTGGGCAGCACGTGTACGATCAATGTTAATGTTGATAGCAGGATAACGTGTTGATTGACCAACCTGCACATCACGCAGGTAGGGAATTTTTTTCATCTCCGCCACCATCTTGTTTGCATATTCTTCGTTGAGTTTTTTATTACGACCGGAGAAACGTACTTCAACAGGTGTTGGTGAACCCTGGCTTAAAATTTTATCGGTGAGTTCAATGGGTTCAAACGAAAGTTTCATTGTTGGATCCAACACTGTTGCTTTTGCACGAAGCGAATCTTTCAGTTCATCAAGGTTTACATGATAATCTTCTTTCAATGCTACCTGCACAACTGCTTCATGCGGACCGGCCATCCATAAATAAATCGGACTGATAGAAAACAACTGCGGATGATTACCAACATAGGCCGATGTGATGGATACATTTTCTTTACCTACCAGTTTATTGATGGCATCCAGCATCTTCACAGTTTGCAGTTCGGTGTTTTCAATACGTGTACCATCGGGCATACGCAAACGTACCTGGAATTGTTTGCCGTTTGCTTTCGGTAACACATCACGACCAATACTGCTGATCATCCATGCAGCCACTGCACATACAATCAATAAATAACCTGTTACAATTATTTTACGATAAGGCATCATGCGTTCGATAAAGCTGAGGTAACGCTTCCGCATCTTATCGAACATACTTTCTTTATGATCGATGTTCTTTCCTTCGGCCAATGCAGCTTTCAATTTCCATGAATCCTGTTCGGTATCGCTGATGCCTGCTGCTTCCATTTCTTCCGCATCCGTCATATCTCTGCCCGATGGATGTTTGTGATGTTTTACTTTCATTAACCAGTTTGCAAGCACCGGTACAAATGTCTGCGCCAGGAAATAGGAAGCCACCATACTAAAACCAATCGCTAATGCAAGTGGTAAGAACAATGAGCCGGGAATACCACCCATCGTAAATGCGGGTGCAAACACAGCAAGGATACAAAACAGGATGAGCAATTTCGGAAAAGCGATTTCTTTACATGCATCCCAGATAGCAAGTGCTTTTGGTTTACCCATATCCAGATGCTGATGTATATTTTCAATGGTGACCGTACTCTCATCTACCAATATCCCGATAGCAAGTGCAAGACCACTCAAGGTCATAATGTTGATGGTTTGACCAAACAAACTCAGGAACAAAACAGAACTGATGATAGAGATAGGTATGGTAAGAATAACGATCAATGCGCCACGCACATCACCCAAAAACAAAAACACCATTAAGCCGGTGAGGATGGCGCCAATAATTCCTTCACTCATTAAACTTTTTACCGAGTTGATCACATACGTTGATTGATCGAACTCGTACGTAACTATTACATCTTCCGGCAACTGCGATTGAATGCGTGGAATAGCTTTCTTTAAATTCTGCACCACTTCCCATGTAGAAGCATCTGCGCCCTTCGCTATACTCAGGTAAACAGAACGTCGTCCATTCACCAATGCATAACCCGAAGTAATATCTGCACCATCTTCAATCGTTGCTACATCACGCAGGTAAAGATTCTGTACACCGCCTTTAAACAACGGAATATTTTCAAAATCTTTTATGGTTTTAACTGTAGTGTTTGTTGGTGTGATGTAATTCTTATCGCCTATACGCACATTGCCTGATGGTGTCGTCTGGTTATTGAACCGCAATGCTTCCACCAATTGATCAGGTGTCATGTTATGTTGACGTAACAACGATGGATCAGCTTTGATCACAACAGAACGTACGTTACCACCAAAAGGTGGCGATGCAACAAGACCGGGAATAGAAGTGAACGACGAACGCACATACACATTCGCCAGATCAAGCAACTCATTGTTGCTTCGTTTATCGCTGCTTAATACTAATTGTCCAACCGGTAATGTTGATGCATCGAAGCGTATCAGGAACGGCGGATTCGATCCCGTTGGAAACACGGCCTGTATACGATTGGCAAATGCACTTACTTCTGCTGCTGCCTGTGCCATGTTGGTGCCGGGATAAAAACTCAGCTTCATCAACGTAAGACCCTGTATGTTTTTTGTTTCAATACTCTTCAGTCCGTTTACAAACAAAAAGATGTTGATGTATTGCTTGGCAAAAAATGTTTCCATTTGTGCGGGTGTATAACCGCCAAAGGGATGTGATAAATAAATAACCGGTAAGTCGAGCTTGGGAAAGATGTCGACCTTTACATTGTTCACAGCTTTTATTCCAAAGAACAAAAGACCCGCAACAAGTACCAGTATGGTGATTGGTTTTCGTAATGCAAATCTGATCAGTTTCATGCGTTCTTTTCTCTAATGTTTGGTGATTGTCTACTTTATTATAATTGCGCTTCAAACAAACTGTAATCGCCTGTTGCTGCTGCTTTCAGCAATAATGCCTGCCAGAGATTGTTGTAAGCAATATCTCTGTCTGTTTCTGCACGTATCAATGCATACGCTGCCTGTGCCACATCAACCATATTGGTTAATCCGTTTCTGTACAACACTGATTTTTGTAAATAAGCATCGGCTGCTGCTTTTACTTGAATAGGTGCTTCACGATAAACAATTAATGCATTGCTGATCTTTGTTTCAGCTAATTGCGATTGCTGTTCTATTTGTTGCGTTGCAAGATTGTATTCTTCCTGCAACCCTTTACCGATAAGTTGTTGTGCATGCAGTTGTTTTGTTAAGCGATAAGGTTGTGTAAGATTCCAGGTAACACCCACGCCAATTAAATAGTTATGACGAACAGGTTTTACACCGGTGAAATAATTATGGGTGAACAATGTCTGATCGGTTACATAACCACTTTCGAAACCGGAACCTCTTGCCTGCCACACCCCCACCAATGTAAATGCAGGGTAGAATGATTTTTTTGTCAGCTTCAGTTGTGCTTCGTTCTGCAGCAACCTGCTTTTATAAAACTGCAACAACGGATGTGCTGCAGTATCAACAATGCTTTGCACAAGCGTTGGCACTCGTGTAAGCAACGATGTATCTACCACAAAATCTTTAACGGTGCCGCCGAGCAGTTGCAGCAAAATGTTTTTCTGTTGTTGCTCTGCATCAACAGCTCTTGTCAATAAAATTTTTGCATTGGAATAATCGGCGTTGGCAAGCGATGAATCAACACCGGCTACCAAACCATTCTTTGTGCGTGTGATAACGATCCTGCGAAGTGTATCTGCACGGTCAAGATTTTTTTGATAGGAATATGAAAGCTGGTGAGCAGCCAATAAATTAAGATAAGCTGCTGCCACTTTTATTTTGTGTTGAAATATTTCCTGCTCATAATCTTTTACATCTCTTGCAGTATTGGCCTGTGCTACTTTTATTTTTTGATCAGCACGACCAAATGCATAAAAGTCCCAGTTGATATTGGTGAGATACAATGCGCCGAATGCAGCGTTCCAGCTTTGATGTGCCAATGGCAAACCTGATGATGCAGCACTAAGACCAAAACCATAAAGCGGTCCGTTTTGTCCGTTGATAGTACCATACACCTGTTGTGCTGCAACATTAAGATTGGGCAGATAGTCACGCTTTGCCTGTTCAATTAATTCGGCAGAAGCTTTGGCGTAATGGTTCTTTGCTTTGATTGTGCCGTATTGTTTAACGGCTGTGTCAACTGCACCCTTCAGCGTTAGTAGTTCCTGTGCCTGTGTAATGCAGCTGGTAAGAATGCCGATGATCAACAGCATTCGTTGTTTCTTTTTATACATCCTGTAAATTTTAAAGCGGGTCAAAATAGATGGCAGGCAACACAAAAAAAGAACTGCATTTTGAAGCAAATTTGAAGGCTCACTCAACAAATGTTTGCTTTATGCAAATGCAGTGCACTGTTTGTATAACAACAAACAGTTACATGCGTGATAAACGGTAAAATGAAATTATGAACGTTGTAAAACGGTTTCTTCTACTTGTTCTTTTACAGCTGTTACAACTTCTGAACGATTTACATTTTTATCGAAGAAGATCATGAGATGATGCCAACCACCATCATATTCATAGCGTGCAGTAAAGTTGCTGGCCATGCAGATCTGTTTTACAATAGCAAGACCAAGTCCTGTACTGTCGGCCGATTGATTACTTTTCTTAAAGCGTTGAAACAATTCATCCGTTGGTAATTCAGGAGGCAAACCGGTATTGCTGATGCGGAGTTGCTGTTGTGTGAGTGTAACTACAATAGCACCGCCTTCAATATTATGCCGTATAGCATTGCTCAATAAATTGCCGACAAGAATTTCGGCCAATGCCGGATGCATGTGCGTATGAATATTTTTATCGAGCTGTTGCTGAATAGTTATCTGCTTTAATGATAACCTGTCTTCGTATAACGCCAGTTGATCTTTTACAATTCTGCAGAACTTAATATCGCTTGGTACAAACTCATGATTCTCCAGCTTGGTGAGCAAGGTTAGTGAACGGTTGATGCGTGAAAGTTTTTCAATGGCATTCTGCATATCGGCCATGAGTGCCGCCTGTGTTTCATCAATATTTGTTCCGGTTAATAGTTCCAGTTTGCTTTGCACAACAGCCAAAGGTGTTTGTAACTCATGCGATGCATTTTCGCTGAACTCTTTAATGGTTGCATATTCTGCAATGGCTTTATCCGTCATGTCTTTTACAAACAGGTTCAGCTCTTTAAATTCTTTCGTTGTAGTTGGCGCAAGTTCCAGTTGTTTCCGTTCGGTGATGTTGAATGAACGTAATGCTTCCAATGTTTTCCTGAATGGTGAAAGCATGTAACGAGATATCAATGATGCCGCAATAACAATACACAAAATGATCGGCAGCAGTTTCATTGCAAGACTTTGCAAAATGCTGCTCCATATTAATGTAATGTAGTTGTGTGAAGAGATCTTGTACACATCACTCCCCGATTGATAAAAAGAGTTGACGGTTATTTTATGTTCATCTCTGCCGATATGTTTGTTGAAGACAGTGTTTTCTTCTACGGTAGTCTTGGATGATGGAATTGGTCCAGCCCATTTCGTGATTGTCAGTGCTTCTCCTTCAAGATGCACCGATGACAATCCACCGGTTTTAATTTGCTCAGCAATGCCGTTGTTTCTATCGGTAAGGCGTTCAATCTCTGCCTGTTTATTTTCCAGTTCAAGATTGTGACGTGCAATCAGCATTGTTACTACCATGATGATGGCAACAATCGCAATATACCAGATCGTAATTTTTGTGAGCAGCTTCATAACATTTGTTTAAAGGCTATGCCTGTTTCAATGAATTGAATTTATAACCGACACCATACACCGTTTCAATATAATCGTTGCCTTTGGCGGCACTTATTTTTTTACGCAGATTTTTTACGTGCTGGTAAACAAAATCAAAATTGGCAAGATCATCGGCCTGGTCGCCCCAAAGATGTGTGGCAATTGCCTGTCGAGATAAAACTCTGTCTTTGTTAATAATGAAATACAAGAGCAGATCGTATTCTTTTCTTGTCACATCGAGCAAGGCATCATTCACCATTACTTCCATCCGGTTTGTATCAAGCGAAATATCGTTGAACACAACGGCATTACTTCCATCCAGTTTTTTACGGCGATAGATGGCTTTTAATCTTGCATGTAATTCTGAAAGATGAAAGGGCTTGGTAATGTAATCATCAGCGCCATCTTCCAGCCCGGCCACTTTATCGTCCAACGCATCTTTTGCAGAAATAATGAGTACGCCGCTGTTGATCTTATCCTGTTTGATCGAACGAAGCAGATCAATGCCGTTGCCATCGGGCAGCATCAGGTCGAGTAAGATACAGTCGTAACTGAAAGCAATGAGCTTGTCTTCGGCATCATAAACAGTATGCGCCTTTTCAATGAGATAACCCTCACCACGCAGATAATCGCTGATACTTTCGGCCAGCTCCTTATTATCTTCTACCAGCAACACTTTCATAACTACAAATTTTGCCTGCCTTTTTGAAGACTTTTTGAAGTTAAATCCTTGACAGGGAAACCAACTGTAAAATTAACCAATTGCCTGGCAGCTGCAACCTGCTTACCAACGCCAACGGTTCACAGCAATATTCTCCAGCACTTCCGGTTTTTGTTTTCCGTCGAACGAAATAGCAAGAACAGCATCGGCTTCAAGAATATGATTGTGCTGTACAAACTCTGCCCAGTTGAATGATACAGGCAACATCGCAAAACGCAGTTTGTGATGATTGAGTTTATGTTGCTCGATGAGTTGTTGTTTAATAGAGGCATCAAGCTCAGGCAATAACAGCGACACCGGTTTTATTTTATGTTGCAAATAATAATCGATGCTGATGAGTTGCTGCAATACCGCATCTTCAGGATATGCTTGTTTAGCATACGCAAACAAATGCGTGTACACATCTTTCAGATCGTGTTTGTGCAGATCGCAATGCGTTTCAAAGTAATTGCCTAAGCCTTGCAGAAAATCGAACACACTGTAATAAGCCGTTACATATTTGAGTGTGTTGATAGCACGTGGTTTGTTCCAGTAAATTTCCAATGCTTCCTCTGCTAATGTAACCTGGCGCAATTCTTCTTTGCTGAGATAATTGCTTTCAATGATCTGGTAAGGTGCAACCGGATCATACACATAACCATGTGCTGCTGCAGTTTTACGTACAGGAGTTCCTTTTAAAAATTTTAAGAAGCCTAACTGCAATTCAGGAGCAAACAGTTTAAACACTTCTTCGAAACTGTATTTAATATCTTCGAAATAATCCAACGGTAAACCAACGATGAGGTCGAGATGCAGATCAACCACATCCTGCACCTGTTTGATGATGCCTTTTGTTTTTTCGAAATTTTGTTTGCGGCTTACTTCAAGGTTTGCTTTTTGATTCACCGTTTGAATACCAATTTCAAACCGGAACAAACCTTTCGGTACTTTCTCGTTGAGAAACTTGATAATATCAGGATGCAGAATATCAGCTGTAATTTCAAACTGGAATACATTACCCGGCTTATGATTGTCGAGAATGAACTGAAAAACATCCAGTGTAAAATCACGCTTCATGTTAAACGTACGGTCGAGGAATTTGATCACACGGCCATGCGTCATTAAATAAAGCAGGTTGCTTTTAATATCAGCCATGGGCAGATAACGCACATTGTTATCGAGACTCGCTAAACAAAAACCACATTTGTACGGGCAACCACGACTTGTTTCAATGTAACAAACCTTGTTGTACAGATCTTCAACTGGATCATTGATGTAAGGATTCACGCCAATAAAATTGCTTACATCATAAGTCACACCTTTTTCTTCGTAGCGAACTTCACCATCCACTTTATAAACAAGATTGGGAACAGCTTCCACATTTGGATAATGCGTTAAAAATTCATGGAATGGAATTTCACCTTCGCCGATAATGATATAATCAATGCAATCCTCTGCAATGATCTCCTCCCATTCGTAACTCACTTCCGGTCCGCCCAATAAAATTTTACAGTTGGGATTAATGGCCTTGATCGCTTTTGCCACTTTCAGCGTTTGGGTGATATTCCAGATATAACAACTAAAGGCCACCACCTCATCATCAGCACATTCTTGCGCAATATCCTCCGGCTTTTGCCTGATCGTAAATTCTTTCCACGCCAAGCCATCGTGATGTTTGTTCAGCTCATACAAAATGCGGATCGCAAGATTGAGATGAATGTATTTGGCATTAAGGGTGGTGAGTAATAAACGCATCCGGCAAAAATAGTTCATCTGGGTGGGTCGTCAATAGGTATGGCATACCTATTGCCAACTGTAACTACTTGTCGGTATGCCATAGGTATGGCATACCTAATAAATCCTATCATAATATCAGCGGGTGAGCCACCCCAAATGCAGAGGCGGGTGACTCACCAAAAAAATCTCCCCAAAAACTTGCGTAAGTAAATACTTACACATACTTTCGTGTAAGTAAACGCTTACATATATGGCATACGAAGCAAGACGGGATGTGTTCCAGGCCATTGCCGATCCTACACGGAGAGAGATCATTGGACTGGTGGTGAAAGAACCGCAGAACCTCAATGCGCTGGCTGGAAATTTTAATATGAGCCGGCCGGCAATTTCGCAGCATGTGAAAATATTAACGGAGTGTGGCCTTATCATCATCAAACAAAAAGGCCGGGAACGTTATTGCGAAGCAAAGCTGGATCAGCTCAACGAAGTATCAGCATGGATCGAACAATACAAACAATTCTGGGAACAGAAACTGGATGCACTTGAAAGCTACCTCACAAAAATTCAGCAGCAACAAAAACCAACAAAGAATGCCCGCAGAAAAAAATAAAGAAGGACGATTTATCCGCTTAACAAAAACACTCAATGCCCCTGTTGAAAAAGTTTGGGAAGCATGGAGCAACCCGGAGCACATCAAACATTGGTGGGGACCGGATGGTTTTACCAATACAATTAACAAAATGGATTTGCAGCCCGGTGGCGAATGGTTATTGGTGATGCATGGCCCTGATGGTACGGATTATGATAACAAAAGTGTATTTACTGAAGTTGTTGAAAACAAAAAGATCGCTTACGAACATATAAGTGGTCATTTCTTTATTGCCAGCATAGATTTTGAAGCGAATGATGATACAACTGTGATGCATTGGGAAATGCTGTTTGAAACAAAGGAAGAATATCACCAGTTTGTTGTGGAATACAAAGTAGGTGAAAGTCTGCAACAGAATATTGAACGCCTGGCGAACTACATTGAACAAACATTCTGATAATAAAAACGAAAAACATGTCTGCAATAAAAAGCACAGCCGATAGAGAACTTCGTTTAACACGATTGCTGAATGCACCTGTTGAACTGGTGTGGGAAGTGTTTACAAATCCCGAACACATCAAACATTGGTGGGGACCAAACGGCTTCACCAATACCATTACAAAAATGGAGATAGAACCGGGTGGTGAATGGGAACTCGTAATGCATGGCCCTGATGGTACCGATTACAAAAACAAAAGCGTGTTTAAAGAAGTGGTGAAGCATAAGAAATTTGTGTACGAACATGTAAGCGGACCAAAATTTTTAACCACGATTGAATTTGAAGAAAAAGGCAATCAAACACAGATCAACTGGCATATGCTATTTGAAAGCAGGGAACAGTTTATACAGGTGGTGAAAACATTTAAAGCCGATGAAGGATTGAAACAAAATATTGAAAAGCTGGAAGTATACCTTCATCAACAGTTGCAATTAAACAATCAACAATAACCATTAAACACATCATCATGCAAACAGCAAACGATATTATTCTCGAAAAAATTTACAAAGCACCTATTCCTTTGGTTTGGAAAGCGATCACAGAAGAAGAACACATGCGCAACTGGTATTTCGATTTTCAGAACAGTTTTCAATTAACCGTTGGCACACACTTCGAATGGTATGGCGGTGATCCTAAAGGGAAACAATGGCTGCATCGTGGCGAAATGCTGGAGATCGTTCCCAATAAAAAATTAGTGCACAGCTGGACTTATCCCGGTTACAGTGGCAAAGCCATTGCCTATTGGGAACTGAGTGAAGTGGATGCCGCTACCACCAAACTCAACTTCCGTTTTGAATTTGCCGAACCATTCGATGCAAACGAACCAGAGTTGGTACGTGGCAACTTTGTAATGGGTTGGAACGAACTAATCTTAAACAGTCTTGAACAATATCTCAACAAACAATAAAACTTCATCATCATGTCAACAGTTAAAGAACAATTTTCGATTACAAGAACATTCAACGCACCAAAGCAATTGGTATTTGATGCATTTACAAATGCTGAAGCACTGGCACAATGGTGGGGACCGGCAAATATGGGCGTTGATGTATTAAAGCTTGACTTTCGTCCACAAGGAATTTTTCATTACAGTATGAAGATGGCTGATGTTGTACGCTATGGCATCTTCCATTATGTAGCCATTGAAGAGCCAAACAAAATTCAATGGATCAATTCCTTTGCCAACGAAGCGGGTGAAATTATACAGGCGCCATTTCCGGGTTTGGTGTTTCCGAAAGAAGTAATGAACATTCTTACACTCACAGAAGAGAATGCTGTTACTACTTTGCATTTAACTGGCTATCCCATCAATGCAAGTGAAGAAGAAGAGAATACGTACTATTCAATGTTTGCAAGTATGAATGCTGGTTTTGCCGGTACGCTTAATCAGCTGGAAGAATATTTGAAAACTGCATCATAATAGCGTGCATGGCAGCTATTATTACTGATAGCTGTCATGCATTTTGATGAATCACCAGCCTGCTTCTTTCCAATGCTTCTTTGAAACCTGTTGTTACATTTGACTTACCAATGGCAAACAACAATCTCGCAACTCTCAGTTCTTTCAAAACCTGGTTGCTGTGCACTTCCGACAAAATCAATTTCGTTCCTCTTCGCTTTGATTCTTTATACACTTCTTCAATAGTTTTAATACCGGTTGCATCAATAATGGGTACGTGTCGCATACGTATAATCAGAACCCTGGGTGTTTTTTCTATCAGCTTCATTGCATCTTTAAATTTATATGCTGCTCCAAAAAATAACGGGCCGGAGATTTCAAACACATCAACGCCATCCGGAACATGATAATTACTGATTGCTTCTTTATCCTGCTCATCAGCATTCTCTCCCGTTTCTCCCGAAAGCAAACGCACATCGCTGAACTGGATCATTTTCCGCATGAATAAAAAAGCCGCCAGTATCATTCCTATTTCAATCGCAACTGTGAGATCAATAAATACGGTTAAGAAAAATGTAGTTAATAAAACAGCCATATCGCTTTTCGGCCCTTTTAATACAGAACGGAAGTTTTCCCATTCGCTCATATTATAAGCAATCATTACCAATATACCTGCCAGGGTTGCCATCGGTATCAAGGCAGCCCATTTTCCAACAAACAGCATAATCAATAACAGTGTAACTGCATGTACCATTCCTGCCACAGGCGTACGTCCGCCATTCTTCACATTGGTAGCAGTGCGTGCAATAGCACCTGTTGCCGGTATTCCGCCAAACAGCGATGAAAAAATATTAGCGATGCCCTGTGCTGTCAATTCCACGTTCGATTTATGATTACCGCCTGTCATACCATCTGCTACAACTGCAGACAATAACGATTCAATTGCACCAAGTAAAGCGATAGTAAAGGCAGGTTGTACCAAGCTTCTGATGGTTTCAAAATCTATATGTGGAAATGATATTGTTGGGATGGATGAAGGGATACTGCCAAACCTGCTGCCGATGGTTTCAACAGGCAGTTGAAAAATTGAAACAGCTCCAGTAGTAACTAAAATTGCAATCAGCGTTCCGGGTATTTTGTGTGTCACTTTCCCCCATAGTAATACAATGAGCACAGTAACAACAGCAACAGCAGTGGCATGTAAATTTATGCTGTTGAAGTGCGCAATATAGGCGCCCCATTTATCGGTAAACTCGGCAGGCACAGTCCCCATCTTCAACCCAAAAAAATCTTTCATTTGCGATGAAAAAATAATAATGGCTATACCACTGGTAAATCCAACAATTAGCGGGTGAGGAATAAACCTGATCACAGAACCAAGTCTTGCCAACCCCATGATGATCAATAAAACACCTGCCATGAAAGTGGCAATGATCAATCCATTTACTCCATGTGTTTGTACAATACCATACACGATTACAATAAATGCGCCTGTTGGTCCGCCAATCTGCACACGGCTGCCTCCCAAAGCTGATATAAGAAACCCGGCAACAACAGCCGTATACAATCCTTTTTCCGGAGAAACGCCACTTGCAATAGCAAAAGCAATGGCGAGTGGCAGTGCCACAATACCTACAATAAGCCCCGCCATTAAATCTTTACTAAACTGTTGACGGTTGTAATTTTTAAGGGTATCAAAAAGTTTGGGACGAAACATGATTACAAAGTGACGTTTAGTGGTTGCTGGCGTTTTTGCAATCGATTAACCATAAAGCGATCATTTTTTCATCGTCATCATAAGCAAGGTTAAACAACTAAAAAGAGGATGCTGTTGGGTGCAGCATCCTTGGGCTGTTGTCAGGTTCCTGCTGTGACGGTTAAATTCTTTTCAGAACAATAACAAAATAGTTTCAGCGGCTTATCAATGATCAACAATACAATTCAAATGCATCAAGCATAAGTTAACACGCTGGTTTATTCTTTGATCCAGAATTTTAAAAGTTCATTTGCTGCGCTACCTACCAAATGATAATCAGATGGTATTTCCTCTTCAAGACTATGAAAGGTTGCCAGCCGGGTGCCCGGTGGCTTTTGCTGCAGCTTTCTGTACAAAAAACGATTGTAGTAGTTATACAACTCAACCGAGTAATCAATACTGTCATCTATTTTATCGGTACCGGCCAGGTTTTCATAAAACGGATTGTAAGAGTAAAAATGATCATAGTGATCAAAATCCAGCTGTGTGAAATTGCCTTCAATAAAATGCACGTTCTCCAGTTCAAGTTCTGTTTTCGCCTGCTCAGCATAATGAAGCAGCCATTTGCGTTGTTCCACACCATAATAAAACGAACCGGGTTTGTGCTTTGCAGCAGCCAGGCAAAATTTTCCTACGCCGCAGCCAATATCAAGAATAGAGCCGCCGGGTTCGGCTGCAAGAAAATCAGCCGCTTTTCTTGCTATAGGCAATGCTGTCCAATGTTTAAATGCCATTGCTTTTATATAGTAGGGATAGAGGTCGTTGAACTCTTTATCGGAACGAAACCATTTGTCGCTGTATTTATTTTGCTCAAGAAAGTGCATATCCTGTAATAAGAATGTTTAACTCTTAGCGTACTTACTTTTGGTATTCAAGCTGTATTCTTTTGGCAGCAGCAATCCATTGCGCTCATATGGTTGAAACGGAATAATCAAGGCTACCCAGCCAATACTCTCCGGTTCGCTAAGCAATAATTCGTATTTGCCTTCTAGAAAATGATCATTGATCTGTATGATCTTTCCATCCACCGGCATATGTGCTTCAATCTGATACTCTTTATAGTGGATAGATGCAATTATCTCCCCTTTCATTTTTATACCTGCTGCATCATAAAACTTTATTTCTTCTACAGACTTGAAACCTGTTAATTTAAATCTGCAGATACCGGTATAAGCAACGGAACCCTGAAAATCGATCCATTCATGATCTTGTGTGAAGTACAGGTTTTTCTTGAATCGGTTATTCACTTGCATCAGGCAAAGCTACACGCAGGTAATTTCCAATGCGGTTAACCTTATCACCGGTTAATGTGATAAAAATCAATTTATATTCAAGTAAATTTGATTATTCTACAATGAGCATACGCAGCCTTTTCCCTTTTGAAAAATGGGATTTTAAAAGTGAATCCATTATGGCAGGTCTTCCGGAGGAAGATTATGCGCTTCTTACGATGCATCAAACAGAGCATTTGTATGGAAAAGGTGAAATCATATTCAGGGAAGGTGGTTTTCCAACCGGCATCTTCTTCATTAAAGAAGGGAAAGTAAAAAAATATAAAGCCGATAAAGACGGCCGTGAGCAAATCATTTATGTAGCTAACACCGGCGAGTTGATCGGCTACCATGCTATACTTGCCCAGGATCACTACCCCGATTCTGCTGCTGCATTAGAAAACAGCATTATCATTTTTATTCCGAAAGAAGACTTTATGGAAGCAATGAAGCTGTCGGAGGTATTAAGTAAACGATTGTTGAAAACACTCAGTCATGAGTTTTCTGTACTGGCTAACAGCCTTTCTTTATTCACTCAAAAATCCGTAAAGGAACGATTGGCCATACAGCTCATCATCCTTAGAGAAAAATATAAGGTTGATTTTAAACCTGGCATGCATGTGGAGATAAATATGAGCAGGAAAGATCTTGCCAACCTTGTTGGCACTGCAAGAGAAAATGTTGTACGTCTGCTGACTGAATTAAAGCAGGCAGGTATTTTAGAAACAACCGGCAGTAAGATCACCATCCTTGAAGTGGAGAAGCTGTTGTTGATTGCTAACAGTTGAAAGAACAGATGCCCGCAACTCATCCGATCTTTTATAAACAGGAATTTTATACTGTAAACCAGTGATACAACTCCTTCGAAATATTCACAACTGTACTGTTTGCAAAAAACATTTACCCTTTGCTGCAAAACCCATTCTGCAGTTCTCAGCAAAAAGCAGGATCATCATTATCGGACAAGCTCCCGGAATTAAAGCACATAACAGCGGCATACCATGGAACGATGCAAGTGGCGAACGTTTACGTAATTGGCTGGGAGTAGATGCTGCTGCTTTTTATGACGATAAACAATTTGCTTTGATGCCTATAGGGTTTTGTTACCCGGGCAAAGGAAGCAGTGGCGATAATCCACCACGACCCGAATGTGCACCACAATGGCATGAACTTTTACTCAAGAACGCAAAGCAAGTACAACTGAAATTACTCATCGGTAAATATGCACAGGACTATTATCTCGGCGATAAACAAAAAGCCACACTTACTGAAACTGTAAAAGCCTTTGCTGAATATTTACCACACACAATAGTATTGCCTCATCCTTCTCCACGCAATAATATCTGGCTGAAAAAAAATGCGTGGTTTGAAAAAGAATTACTACCGGTGTTGAAAGAAGAAGTACAGCATGCCTTACAGTAAAAGCGACAGTATCTTGAAAGTGTAAACCTCTACAATTTCTACAAATGCCGCAGCTTCTCCTCTTCAATATCGAGAATGTGCAGATGTCGGCGGATAATATCTTCATCCAACAGCTTTTCTTCCTTGTTTTTCTTCAACAGCCATTGCCGTTGTTTGTTGAGCAGTTCTTTATAGATCGTTTTACTTGCAGTTGGCAGCTTCAAGTCACTTTCGTCTTTTGTTTTTCCTTCCCACTTGCTTACCAATTGTTGCAACAGCGGATGCTCATCTATTTGCGAACTGTATGTATTTGTAAGATGCTCTAATGCATGTGCTGCCATTTCTCTACGGATAAGCAGATCTGTTTCTTCTTCGGAAAGATAATGATCTTTACCACCAAGTTTCAGTTTACGGATAAGTGCGGGAAGTGTAAGCCCTTGAAGTAACAGCGTAGTTAAGATGACAATAAATGTAATGAAGAGAATAAGGTTACGATGGGGAAAAGCAGTGCCATCACTCAATTGCACAGGAATAGATAAAGCAGCAGCAAGCGAAACAACTCCCCGCATACCTGTCCATCCTAACAAAATGGGTCCTTTAATGCCCGGGCTTGGATCGGCTACATTAATGTAGTTACGCATAATGAGTGTAGTAACAACAGCACCAAAAGCAGATAAGAACCGCACCACAATCAACACCAATGTAACAAGCAAGCCATAACCAATAGCCGAAGTGAATGAAACGCCTTCCTGTTTTAAACCTTCGGTGATTTCGGGCAAATCAAGACCAATCATTAAAAACACCAAACCGTTTAATACAAACACAAGGCTTTCCCAAACATTGTAACCACGAAGCCTTGCACTGCTGCTTAAAAAATGATGTTGCTTATTTGAGAGTAACAAACCTCCGCTTACAACAGCTAACACACCGGAGCTGTGTATTTCTTCTGCAACGATGTACATGATGTACGGAGTAACAATGGTGAGAATGATATCCATGTTAACATCGGTAGGCAGGTATTTATGCACTTTCATAAAAATAAATCCGATCAATAAACCTACAGCTACGCCACCCAATACCATCCAGCCAAATGAAAAAGCAGCCTGGTACCAAATAAACTGACCCGTTGCAACAGCAATTAACGCAAAGCGGAAAATAATGAGTGAAGATGCATCATTCAACAAACTTTCTCCTTCCAGAATAGACGACATACGTTTTGGAACTGATACAAATTTTAAAATTGCACCGGCACTTACTGCATCAGGTGGCGATACAATTCCTCCCAGCAAAAAACCAAGCGCCAGCGAAAACCCGGGAATAAATTTGTTGGCAACAATTGCAACCGACATTGCCGTTAAAAACACAACCACAAATGCAAAGCTGCTGATGATACGTCGCCAGCGCCACAGCTCTTTCCAGGAAATAGTCCATGCTGCTTCGTACAAAAGAGGTGGTAAGAAAATAATAAAGATGAGTTCAGGATCGATACGCAGCACAGGCATACCCGGAATAAAACTTGCCAGCAAACCGGCCACTACCAGTAAAACGGGATAAGCAATTTTTAAACGGTTGGCCAGCATGATCAACACTACAATGGCCAGTATCAACGCAAGAAACAAAGGGAAATATTCGATCATCTGCAAGGTTTGTGTAATCAATATACAAAAGCTTTGTTTACATCCTGTATATTGATGATCTTACCTTTTATGTTGTTTTTAGTTCTTCTGTTTTTTAAAAATTTCTGAAAGGGTTTCTTTATCAATGGCCTGCATATCGATCAACTTCAGCGACTTTACCATTTTCAACGTAGTGGTTTTGTATTTCTGAAAATGTGCTGTTGTTAAATGGTTTTTATAAGCTTCTTCATTGGCATATATTTCAAGAATGCGTATTTGTGTACTGTCGTTGTTTTGAAACATCGGGAAAATAGAGATCACACCCGGCTCCAGTAATACCGAAGCTCTTGACTCTTCTTTAAGAATAGCGATGTATTCGGTTACAAACTGTGGATGAATTTCTATTTCGGCAATGCGGATCTTCATTTCTTTCTTTTGTGCAAATGCTGAAGAAGTAATTGTAAATGCAATAAGAAAAGCAATTGATCTGAACATATCTCTGTTTGTTTAGTTTAAAACAATAATCAAATTAACCTGGTTTACTGATACCCAGATTTTCATTTACATGCACTTCTTTATGCTGAACAAGCTCAGCAACAAAAGCTGCAATGCTTTTCCGGGATATAGCAGTGCCTGTTTCCGGTTCGCCTTTTTGTGTTAGTGTATAATTCACTTCGTTGGCATTGGTAAACCAATCTGGACGAAGAATTGTATAAACAAGTCCTGAAGCTTCAATAGTATCTGCCAGCCTGCGGTAAGGAATAAGCACCGAACGCAACGGCTCATCGTAAATACCTATAGAACTGATGGCAATGATCCGCCGAACGCCTGTTTCCTGCATCGCTTTTACAATGTTCTGTACCATTGGTTCAAGATTACCTGCAAGATTTACATACACAATATCCTGCCCACCAATTGCTGCTTTTACCTGTGCATAGTTCAATGCGTTGCCTTCAACTATTGTGCAACCATCTGCTAATTGCTTTGCTATACTGTTTTTATTTCTTGCGAATAATGTAAGTGTTACATCATTCAATTCTTTTAATGCTTCAATTACATATTGGGCAAGGCTGCCGCCTGCACCGATGATGAGTACTTTTTTCATTTGTTGCCTGTGTTTTATCTGCCTACCAGTTGCTGCAAATGCGCCGGATATCTTGCACCCTGCACGGTAATGTTTGCTGCAGCATTTTCTATTTCCTGTAAATCGGCAGAGCTTAATGCTATTGCGGCTGCACCGGTATTCTCTTCCAAGCGATGCAGTTTAGTTGTGCCGGGTATAGGAACGATCCATGGTTTTTGTGCAAGTAACCAGGCCAGTGCAATTTGCGCAGGCGTTGCGTTTTTGCTTACGGCAATTGTTTTCAACAGATCAACAAACGATTGATTTGCTTTCCTGTTTTCTTCAGAAAAACGGGGAACAATATTTCTGAAATCGTTTTTATCAAACTGTGTTTGCTCGTTAATTGCTCCTGTTAAAAAACCTTTGCCCAGCGGACTGAATGGCACAAAACCAATTCCTAATTCTTCCAGTGTTGGAATAATCGTTTCTTCCGGTTCTCTCCACCACAATGAATATTCACTCTGCAATGCTGCTACCGGTTGCACCGCATGTGCTTTACGAATGGTTGCTGCTCCGGCTTCGCTCAAACCAAAGTGTTTTACTTTTCCTTCTTTGATGAGATCGCTTACAGTACCTGCTACATCTTCAATCGGTACGTTTGGATCAACCCTGTGTTGGTAAAACAGATCAATGACATCTGTTTGTAAATGTTTCAACGATGCTTCCGCAACCTCTCTTATTCGTTTTGGTGAACTGTCTAATCCTTTTGCTGCATCGCCTTCTTTAAATCCAAACTTTGTAGCGATCACCACATTGTTGCGAAATGCTTTTACTGCTTTACCAACAATAGCTTCGTTTGTACCTTTGCTGTACGCTTCGGCGGTATCAAAAAAAGTTACACCCAGCCCGTATGCTTTTTGAATAAGTGTAATGGCTTCTGCTTCATTTGTTGCTGTACCATATCCAAACGTTAAACCCATACAACCCAAACCAATTTCCGAAACCACCGGTCCATTCACTCCCAATATTCTTGTTTTCATGTTCTTTCGTTTTGTTGATACAAAATTCCGAACTCGTAAACTGCAAAAGCTTATACAGATTACTGCTTTGCCTACCATTATTACTGATAAAGGTTTTGGTATGCCAACTGGCTGTTGCGATTGAGTACTTTTGTGGAGTAAAGCAAATGATGATGAATCCAGTTGTGCATTTTAATACGGTAACCGATTACAACAACAGTTGCGGACAGGAAACACTACACCCGTTGGTAAGCATATTAGATCTATCGAAATGTCCGCCACGTGAATGGGAGGCTGGCACCACCGTGAAAATGAATTTTGGTATTTATGCCATTTTTTTAAAAGATGTGGTGTGTGGCGATATCCGTTACGGTCGCCATTACTACGATTACCAGGAAGGCACGCTTGTGTTTGTTGGGCCGGGACAGGTGTGGGATGTGGAATATGAAACATCCTACTATCAACCGCATGGGCATGTGCTCATCTTTCATCCCGATCTCATCAAAGGTACTTCGCTGGGAAAGATCATTCACGACTATAAATTCTTTTCGTACAACACCAACGAAGCATTGCATCTTTCGGAGAAAGAACGGCAGATCGTGTTGGACTGTTTTGAAAAAATTCAGTTTGAGTTACAGCAAAGCATTGATAAGCATAGCAAAAAACTCATTGCATCGAACATTGAATTGTTCCTGAATTATTGTGATCGCTTTTACGACCGCCAGTTTATTACAAGAGATACGGTGAACAATGGCATAGTGCAGAAATTTGAAGATCTGTTGAACGACTATTTCAGTTCGGGCAAACCACAGCAGATCGGTTTGCCTTCGGTAAGCTGGTGTGCCGATGAACTGCATTTATCGCACAACTATTTTGGGGATGTGGTAAAAAAAGAAACAGGCAAATCGGCACAGGAATATATTCAACAGAAATTAATTGATACGGCGAAAGAAAAAATCTTTACAGAAAAATCGGTAAGCGAAGTGGCGTATGAGCTGGGTTTTAAATATCCGCAACACTTTACACGACTCTTCAAACAAAAAACAGGGATGACGCCGAATGAATACCGGCATTTGAATTAACGTTAATCGCTGGCATTATTTTTTTTAATAATGCCGATTACTGTAAGGTAATTTCTGAAGTGGAAATCTTGACCTGCTTTGGTATCCTGGTATTCTTCATATCCATCAGGTAATCCTGCAAACTCACCTGTTTCGTAAGCAGCAATGCGAAACCGTTTACCAACATAATTGCGCTTCATCGAATCAATCACATCTGATGATAAAGAACCCGTAGGTTTATTGTGTAACAATTCATACAATTCAAAATCATCGGAAGGAAGCTCATCCGTTTCATCTTTAAACGGAAGAATGAGCGTATCGTTGATCACACTGTCTTCAATACGAATGATCTTTAGCAAGAAAGTAGACATGGTTGCTTTTAGGTACAAAGAGTCACCATCAAAAATTTCAACATCCATTTTCAATATCGTTCCGAATGGTTGCTTTAATCGTTCAGTTGCATTTGCATTCGGTTCAAGCGATCTGATTTTTTTGTAAGGATGTGAACAAGCTGCAAGCAGAACGAGAAATATGGCGCTTATAATTTTCATTGAGCCTGAAATTAATTCTTCCAGCTTGTAATTGCAATCTTAATTTAAGTAACTCACTTGTTGCAATCTCTTCATCTGCGGCTAAACAGTTCAATTAAACGAAGCCCTAAACTCCAGCGGCGACATTTCTGTTTTGCTCTTAAACAATTTACTGAACGATTGCGGATGTTCAAATCCAAGTTCGTAAGCTATTTCACTGATACTGCTGTTGGTAGTGGAAAGTTTCTCTTTTGCTTTTTCGATGAGTTTATTGTGAATATGCTGTTGCGTGTTTTGTCCGGTAAGCACTTTCAACAAACTGCTTAAATAATTGGGTGACATGTGCAGATACTCCGCTACCTGTTGTACAGTAGGTAATCCTGTGTCTGCAAGATTTTCATTACTGAAATATCTAGAAAGAAATGCTTCTACTTTTGAGAGCGTTTGATGATTCGTGATCTTGCGTGTAAGAAACTGGCGATTGTAAAACCTGTCGGCATATTTCAACAATAGTTCCACCTGTGCAATAATGAGATCCTGCGTAAACTGATCGATATTGGAATGATACTCCTGTTTAATGTTTTCCAGTATCTGCGTAATAGTTGCTTCTTCTTTATCGGAAAGAAACAACGCTTCGTTCACAGCATAATCAAAGAAACCATATTGCCGGATGGTTTTTGCCAGTGGCGATTTCCATAAAAAATCAGGATGAATGAGCAACAGGTAACCCTGCGGCTGCAATGTGGTAACAGGTAAAGGCTCAACACGCAACACCTGACCGGGTGCAATGAACGACATCAGCCCTTCATCAAAATCATATTCCTGCTGTCCGTAGCGAAGTTTTACCGGCAGGTTTCGTTTCAGTGCAATGGTATAATAATCCATTACAATACTTGCTGCTCCTTTTTCATGTTTCACCTGCGAATAATCAATTACACTGATCAATGGGTGAACAGGTCCCGGCAATTGCAGAAGCCGGTGATACTCCGTAATGCTTTTTACATGTTGCACATCCATCCTGTAAAGTTAAGTTGCGTTTTTGTTGTTTTTAGTTACGCAGGTGCAGATCAAATATGAATGCCACCCGATACTTCGATACGCTGTGCATTGATCCATCTTGATTCGCTGCTGCAAAGGAAAGCGGCTACACTGCCAATATCGTCGGGCACACCTACACGACCTAATGCAGTTTGTGAAGCAATAAACGAATTCAAATCTTTGTTATCACGCACAGCACCACCACCAAAATCGGTTTCAATAGCACCAGGCGCCAACACATTCACTCTTATTTTTTTTGCTGCAAATTCTTTTGCCTGGTATTTGGTGAGAGTATCAACCGCTCCTTTCATAATGGCATACGGCGCATAACCGTCCAATGAAAAACGGGTAAGTCCTGATGAAATGTTTAACACCGCTGCATGTTCGCTTAACAGCGGATACAATTTTTGCGAAAGCAGGAATGGCGCTTTCACATGAATGTTATACATCAGGTCGAGTGTTGTTTCACCTGCATCAACAATTCTGCTGTAGGCTCCCATACCTGCGTTGTTCACCACCGCCCAAAGTTCAGTGCTGTTAAATTTAGTTGTAAGAACTTTTTGCAGCGAAAGAACAAAAGCATCAAAACTGTTTGCATGCGCCACATCTAATTGCAAGGCTGCCGCTTTAACTCCCGTTGCTTCAATAGCTGCTACTACCTGGTCGGCTTCGTCTTTACGACTGTTGTAAGTAAGAATAATGTTGAATCCTTTTTGTGCCAGTTGCAGCACCATGTTTTTTCCCAAGCCTCTGCTGCCCCCTGTTACCAATACTGTTTTTGTTGCTTCCATGTTGTTTATAATTTGATGAAGCAAAATTCATAAGCAACAGGCGCACCTACGTAGCCGAATCTAAGATTGTTGTAGCCAAAACAGGGAAGAGTGGAATTACGATCTCATTGCAAGCCTGTCTCTATTAAATAACGCAGCACACCAAACACAGCACTTACAATGATCCAGGTGATCATGCCAATTTTAAAACGGTACATGGCTACAAACGAAAGCAATACCCAGGTAAGTGAAATAAGATCGAGACCTGCTAACGAAAATTCTTTCGGAAACAACACTGCTTTGCCAAGATAAATACTGAGGTTAAGTACCACGCCTACCACAGCAGCAGTAACAATCGACAATACCTGTTTAATCGTTTTGTTTTCCTGTGTACGTTCAATAAGTGGTGCACCAATAAAAATAAACAGGAAGCAGGGAAGAAATGTATAAACCGTTGTTGCTACAAGTCCTAACGAGCCCATGGCAATGGAATGATCGAAACGATTATAACCGGCCATAAAACCAACAAACACCAGGATCATGATCAATGGGCCGGGTGTTGTTTCGCCCAATGCAAGACCATCGATCATTTGCAGATTGGAGAGCCAGTGAAATTTTTCTACACTCACCTGTGCCACATAAGGCAACACAGCATAAGCACCACCAAATGTTACCAATGCAGCCTTTGTAAAAAACAAAGCCAGTTGTTTCCAGAAAGCAAAATCGCTGGTAAAGAAATATAACAGCGCCAGCGAACTTCCCCAAAGCAACACACCTGTTGTTATTTGCTTCCAGAAACGTAGTGGATTAAACCCGATACCTTCAACACGTGTATGCTTGTTAATGTAATACGCACTTTCATCTGTTTCTTTTGCTGCTGATTTGTTATTACCTGTTTCAAATAAAGAAGGAAAAAAATTTCGGGCAACAGTAGCTATTAAAATTGCTGCAACAATGATCAGCGGAAACGGAATATTAAAAAAGAAAATACAGATGAATGCTGCTGCAGCAACTACATAGTGAAAAGGACTGAGTAATGATTTCTTTCCGATCTTGATCAGTGCCAGCAACACAATGGCAATCACCGCTGGTTTCAACCCGGCAAACATGGCATACACCAATGGCATATTCCCGAACGATACATACACAGTACTTAACCCAAGCAGAATAAACATAGAAGGAAGTACAAAAAATATTCCTGCAACAAGTCCGCCCAATGTACCGTGCAACATCCAGCCGATATAGGTAGCCAGCTGCTGTGCTTCAGGGCCAGGCAATACCATACAGTAATTCAGCGCATGCAAAAACTTACTGTCGCTGATCCATTTCTTTTTTTCTACTAGAAATTCGTGCATAATAGCAACTTGGCCGGCAGGGCCGCCAAAGCTGATAAAGCCAAGCTTTATCCAAAAGCGAAGCGCTTCTTTAAACGTTGGTTTTTGAGCCATATTCTGCTGCAACTGTTTTGGTTGGAGATGTTTGCAGTTTAATTAGTCCACAAGATAAGTAGATTTATTGTTGCGGTGCATAACTTTCACTTGCAAATGACTTCTGTACTATGCTAACTTTGCATTTCCTCCCCCTGAACACCCTTTCCGTGGTATGTTGACGATCCGGCCCAACCATTTCACCTTTTAAAACAAGTAACATGAAACAGATTGTTGTGGAGTTCAATGTTGCCGGAGGTACTGAAAGGCAATACAACCAGATTTGGGATGACCTGAAAGCCGCAGGACATGAACATCCCAGGGGAATTATTTCGCATGTTGGTTTTGAAAAACCAGGAGCCTGGTGCGTAGTGGATGTATGGGAATCGCAGGAAGCGTTTGATGAATTTTCAAAAACATTGGTGCCATTGCTTGAAAAGAATGGCTTTACGAACGAAAGGCCGGTCGTTTACCCTGCGCACTATGTGTACATTGGCGAAACAGAACATGCTTATGCATGAGTAAAGAGTACGAACAACAAAGGGTGAGCATTGCTCACCCTTTGTTTTGTTAAAGAAACGTCAGTTTCCTTTTTGCGTAAATCGTTTTCCCAATCATGTAAACAAAGCAAAACGATGCGACCGAAGTTTGTACAACTATGAGTTGCCACTTTCAAACATTATACATTGGTGAAGACGGGTATGTTGTACGTTGTAAAGAATGCGGACATTACCAACTGGCTTATTTATGCATTATGATTACGCTTGAAGAACAGGAGTTCCGTTCGTTTAAGCGGATGATTCACCAGCATTATGAAGACAGTCTTCATCTCACAAACGATCACTGCAAATGTGTAGTGGTGCAAACGCCTGCTGCAGGAACAAATTTTCTCTTCTCCCGAAAAGAGATCAAACGATTTACAGAATTACTTGATGAAGCTGATACAGAAGAACAGGCACTGTCTATGCTTGCACTGTTTCAGCAATAATAGACTAAGTCCGGGCCCTTGTTCATTGGGGCGTAGCGTTGCTGTATAAAACAGGAAACCTGCGACGAACAACCTTGCCCGGCACTAAAAAAGCATCCTAGTATATAGTTTTTGGAACCACGCCCTTGTATTCTTACAGGGGCTTTTTGTTAGGTATGCCATACCTGCAGAAGTTGCATACTATTTGTCGGTGTGCCATAGGTATGGCATACCTAAGCAAACAACAACTTCCGAAAAGCAACAGCCGCTTTATGCACCAGCTCGTTCCAGTCGTCGGCAGCCGAACCATCGGCTCCATCCGAAATATATTTTAAGCAGAGAAAAGGAATGTTTTCTTTTTGGGCGATGAGTGCAAGCGGATAGGCTTCCATCTCCACTACGGTATAATCGGTAACAGCATGATTCATTTCAAAACTATCGCCCGTACCACAAATGCCTTGCGGTAAGCCATTTATCTGCAAGCCATATTGCAACAACGGATCAATGCCGCTGAGTGGTGTTTCGTAGAGTTGAAAACCAAGTCCACGCACATCCATATCACGTTGAATGAATGTTGTACAGCAAACAATTTCACCCTTACTGAATATATTACTCCCTGCTGAACCAAGATTAATGATCATGGCCGGTTTATGTTGTGCAATGTTTTTGGTGAGTGCATACGCTGCACTTACTTTACCAATACCGGTGATGAGTGTGTTACAATCAGTAAACTCTTCTGCCGCTTCCGACTCAAGTGCAAATACAAACAATGCATCTTTTAACGGAAGTTGATGTTGAACAGATAATGCTGATGCCATGCTGCAAAATAAAGAATGGATTTACTTTGTAAAAAATCTATCTTTGCATTCTTCTTCACGAAAAACGAATCAATGAAACTGTAATTTCTTTTTAACGGATATAAATGCGAACGACCATCGTTCACATTGTTCTCATCATCCAAAAAGAAATACATGTTGATTCTTAAGAACCTTAGTTATACTCATCCCGATAAAGAAGTTTTATTTCAAAACCTGCAACTCAGCATTAGTGCCGGAGACAAGATTGCTTTGATAGGCGCCAATGGAAGTGGTAAATCAACGTTGCTCAAACTTATTGCAGGCGATCTTCCCGTTACTGATGGATTGATACAGTTAATTGAAAAACCTTATTCTATTCCGCAGATCTTTGGACAGTATAACCATCTTCGTGTTGCTGAAGCATTGCAGGTTGATGTTAAGCTGAACGCTTTACATGCTATTCTTAAAGGCGACGTATCGGAACAACAGTTGCAATTATTGAATGACGACTGGACCATTGAAGAACGTTGTGCAGAAGCGCTTCGTTATTGGCAATTGCAAGAGTTGGATCTCAATTTGCCGATGAGCAGTTTAAGTGGAGGACAAAAAACAAAAGTCTTTCTTGCAGGCATTCATATTCATCAGCCTTCGTTTATTCTTTTGGATGAACCAAGTAATCATCTTGATACAGCAGGGCGTGAAGTATTATATCATTATATCCGTTCATCAAAGGCAACCATCTTGCTGGTGAGTCACGACCGCACATTGTTAAACTGTATTCATACCGTTGCAGAACTCAGCAGAAAAGGTATCAGCTTGTACGGCGGTAATTATGATTTTTATCTTGAACAAAAGACGCTGGAAACGGAAGCTTTGCTTGATGATGTGAAGAGCAAGGAGAAAGCACTTCGCAAAGCAAAAGAGAAAGAACAGGAATCAATCGAACGTCAACAAAAATTAAATGCACGAGGAAAAGGCAAACAGGAAAAAGCAGGCATTCCAACAATTGCCATGAACACGTTGCGGAACAATGCGGAGAAGAGTACGTCCAAACTGAAAGCCGTACATGACGGAAAGATTGGCAACATAAAAGACGAGTTACAAAACTTGCGAAATGAATTGCCTGACTTTTCGCAGATGCGTTTTGGTTTTGATGATTCCGGCTTGCACAATGGAAAGCGGTTGTTTGCGGCAACAACTATTAATCACACCTACGAAAAGCAATTCCTTTGGGCCAACGATCTTGATGTGTTCATCAATAGTGGCGAACGAATTGCTTTGCGTGGATCGAATGGTTCCGGTAAAACAAGTTTGCTGAAAATAATATTGGAAAAACTTGAACCAACTCGTGGTTCTGTGTACAGATCGATATTCAACGCTGTTTATATCGACCAGGATTATTCACTCATAAGCAATCAGCTTACGGTATATCAGCAACTACAGCAATATAATACTTCCGCTTTGCAGGAACATGAATTGAAAAGCCGTTTAAATCGCTTCCTGTTTACGAAGGACGATTGGGAGAAGCGTTGCAGCAGCCTCAGTGGTGGTGAACGCATGCGGCTGATGTTGTGCTGCCTTACTGTGAGATATCAATCACCTGACCTGATCGTGTTGGATGAACCAACCAATAACCTCGATCTGCAAAGTATTTCTATACTTACAATGGCGTTGAATCAATACAAAGGAACGTTGTTAGTTGTATCACATGATGAATACTTTCTGAAAGAAATTGCCATTGAGCGAACGATCACATTGCAAGGATGTAAAACAAAAAGCCCCCTGTAAAAACAGGGGGCAATGATTATTGCTATATGAATGTTTATTGTTTCACCAGTTTGCCGGTGCCAATCAATTTACCATCGGCTGATTGTACATGATAGTAGTACATGCCTGCTGGCAATTGTTTTACAGAAACAAGATTGTTAGTGCTTACAAGTGATCCTGTAAATACCAACGCACCGTTTGCATTATACAAACGCAATGCGGCAAACGTTACCTGTGCCGGTAAGATAATCCGCAGTTGATCGCTAACCGGGTTGGGGTAAACTGAAAGTTTTGCAACAGCAGGTACTTGCTGTTCTTCATTGATGTTTCTTGCTGTTACAGGTTCTGCATCACAGGCACCCAACTTATCGCCGTGTTTTAAATGGCTGTCTACAGACGAGGCTGCAACACAAATAGAAGAACCGTTGTGGCAGATCATTACCTTATCGCTGTTATTGCCACATTCTACATTCAATGTTCTGATAACAGCTGAAACGGTAACAGTGCATCCTTTTACATCGGTAACAGTTACAGTATAGGTGCCGCCGCTGCTTACTGTTTTCGCTTGTGTTGTTTCGCCTGTGTTCCAACGATAAGTGTAAGGTGCTGTGCCGCCTTGTGGTTGCACAGTAATGGTAAGCGAAGTTGGGCCATAGCCGATATAGATCGTGTTCTTCGCATCTACTGCAGGGTTCATTGCATACACATCAGGTATACTTGCAGTAACTGCAATTGGATTCGTATCATCACAATCAGTGTTATTAGTAACACCACATGCAGCAGGATTGCCTGCACCTAAACCATCGCCATCCGCATCGGTATAAAGTATTTTGCTGTCATCGCAATCGAGACGATTGTCAGCATAACCATTTGGTGCTGTAGCTACCGCAAACCATGCAGTTGTACTGGAACCAAATCCATCGCCATCTACATCAACATAAAACAATTTGTTTACAGTTAATGTTTGCGCAACAGAAATGGCAGCCGCATATTGTTCATTACCCGGTTGCGAAGCAGTAATAACAGTTGTACCTGCACCAACAATCTGCACCAACCCATTTACAATAACTGCCACGTTGCTGTTAGAACTGTGATAGTTTACCGGCAGCCCCGATGTTGCAGTTGCACCTGCATCAGTATCGCCAGCGCCAATTTGTATAGGAGGCATTGCTGCAAACGTGATGGCTTGTTCTTCCTTCATTGCATCTGCAATTTTTGCCGCTGTTAATGCATGGTTGAAAATTTTAAATTCATCAACCGCTCCTCTCAACATCGGATCGTTGTACTGCGATTTGCCGATATAGTTTTTATTGGTAATGCCAAGATCGGACGGTTTGATACTGAAGTTCGTGTTGCTTGCCACTTCCACACCATCTACATACATGGTAGCAGTTGTGCCTGCAAGTGTAACAGCAATATGCGTCCATGTATTCAGTTGCCAGGTATGTGCATAGTTAACTTGTTGTTCTGTGCTTCCGTTCTTAATCGCAAAACGCAGATTCGATTTGCCACTTGTTACTCCCGACTGTGGTGTAAGGAACATATATTTTGATGTGCCTGTTCCAAAATCGAAGATGCGCATCCAGGTAGAAACTGCATCCATTTTTACCCATGTGGCAACGGTGAAATCATTCAACGTATTCACAGGTGCATAGGCAAGTGATGCGTATGAAGTAGCAGCGCCTGTAAACTGTGCAGCACTGTTTGTTTTTCCTGTGGTCCAGGTTGCCGTTTCAGCTAAAGTACCTTGATAGCCTCCCCACACATCTTCTGCAAATGTTCCTGTGTTTTCGTTAAAGCTGATGAATGCATGACGACCCAACATTGGCTTAGCAGATAACACTGCAGTTTCCGGACTGTTGCCTGCTGCATTTTGTGCAATAACTTTATAATACCATGTTGTTCCGTTTGTACGCTCATCTTCAAAGCGTGTTGAATCAACATCTGTAGCAATGGTTTCATAAGAACCATTTGCGGTTGATGCTCTTGTAATGTTATACTTCGCATCGTATTGGAAATCCCATGTGAGTATGATCTTACCATCACCACCGGCAATATGCGGATTTAACACTGATTCAGGTGCCACAAGATCTTTTGTTCTGATTTCCAGTACAGCTGAATTTTCGCTTTCACCTGCAGAGTTTAAGGAAGTAATCACATAGTAATACGTAGTAGAGGGTTGCAGGTTTTTATCTTCCAGCGAAAGTTGTGTTGTGCGTGCAGCAACAATTTCAAAAGGACCACTTGCACTCAACGAACGTTTTACATTGTACGAACGTGCATTGGCGCCTGCATTCCATTTAACAGAATCTATGGAAGATGAAAGTGCAAAGCCTGTTACGGTTGTTGGCGCAACGGGTGCAACATCTCTCTTAACTTCCAACGATGCAGAGTAAGCAAATTGTGTTCCGCTATAGTCGAATGCTTTTACACGATAAGTTGCTTTATCGTACACATCATCTACAAAACTTAATGTGCTGGCGTTTGCATAACCGGTGAATTCATTTACGGGAAGAAAATCAGCATCAACTAAATCAACTTTTCTTTCAAGTATATATTTCGAACCCAATTCTGCATTAAGATCTTTAAAGCTGAGTGTTACTTTAAAATAGTCATCGCTGTTAATGCTGCTGCTTAACGGCGGCGCAACAACTTTAAAGTTGTGTACAAATGCTGTTTTCGGGTTGAAGGCGAAGTCGGATTTGTTAGCATAGTAATATTTACCGGCAGGCGTTAACGTATCGGCCAATACCATTGCACGTTTATTTTCCACCCAATCGTAAATCGCATAACGTTCAATAAACGATGCAGTATCGAGTACCTGCAAAATGCCTTTAATATCGCTTAGTTGTTTTTGCAATTGTGCATCGGTTTCTGCAGGCCATGTTTCGGTGGTCCAGTTGGCACCATTGTTCCACTCGGTAATCCACAACGGACGCTTTACCCTGTTGTAAATATTTCTTAAACGGGAATACCATTGTGCAGGTGTTTGTCCGCCCCAGTAACAATGGATGGCAACATAATCCACACGATAGTTGAGTGAGTCTGTTTTAGCAAGGAAATCGGTTATCCAACTGCTCTCAGGATTTGCAGGTGCAGGCGAACCAACACGCAAACCCGATTTCATTAATTCCGGCCATTGTGCAACAGTTTGCTGAACGGTCATGTTTGCCTGATCGGGACGATCGGGTTCGTTAAAGCCCAATAGATGATTAACGTTTTTCTTGTTGTTGATATCGGTGAACGAAGGCCATCCACCGTTTTGACGAATGATGGCATAATCATAATCGCTTGATGCGCCGCCGCCGATATTCCAATCGTAATACCAGGTAGCGCCAACTTTTGCAGGCGACCAACCTGCTTTTCCTTTTTTACTGATCCAGTCCCAACGGAATACACGAATAAAAGAAACTGTTGTATCCAAACCGGCAGGCATTGCATTTACAACAAGATCGCTGTCGTTGGCAATAAATACCCGGCTGTAACCCGATCCATCTGCATTGTTGGCAAACGTTGCCATGTAACCACGATGCAGTTTAAACGAACGGATGCTGTTGTTATACTCACCAAGATTGTTGTGATAAGTTTCAATTTCAAATGTTCTTGTATCGCCTTCAAGATTCTGTTCTTTAAATACTTCCAGTGCAGCTTGCGAAGTAAGTGCACCGTTTGGTATTACAACTGTTCCGTTTTTATAAATGGCAACACGCACACCGGGGTTGTTGTTTGCAGATACACCGTTGATCGTTACTTTATCAAGCCAGTTAGCTTTTACGGTTGATGGTTTGATGTTATCAAAGAATAACCAGGCGTCGTTTGAGTTTAATGCAACTGTTGAATTAACCAATGGTGAATAATCGCCTGTTAAGTGTAATTCAGTTTTACCTGCAACAACAAAGTTGGTATTGAAGTTTGGTAAGTACCATGCAGTAGTACCTGTTACATTTGTTGTTTGTACAGTACCTGTTACAATTGTTTCAGGAGCATAAGCGCCATCTTCATACGTAACGGAGCTGATTTGCATATCTACAGCACCGTTGTTATAGTTCTTACCAAAAATAAAACGTGGTTTTACATCAATCTTATTTATTGCCAATTCTCCAATGGAAAACAATCCCCAGTTACCTGTTAATGTAAGCCAGTAAACACCTGCTTCCTGCGATGTAAAGGCAAAGTCTTCTTTTTTTAGTGCCCTTGTGCCAGTTGTTGTAAATACTTTTGTTGCAAAACGACCGGCAACACTGGTATCTTTTCCAATTCCCATTGTCATTGTTCTTGCACCCGTAGCATTTGTGATGTATGCATGCAACATTGAAAAATTATACGTTGTATTTGCTTCCAGCAAAACAGGATAACGATACACGGTGTTTTGAATAGAACTTCCATCCCAACGCACAAACAACAAACGACCTGTGTACGTTGCACCGTTAAGTGTATGCAGGTTACCACCCGAAGATGCATTTACATCCATATAACGGGAAGTGCCCGCAGTGGTAGAGTTTGCTGTAGAAAACAAAGTTGTGTTCGTTGTGCCATGGTATCGCCAGCTGTAATCGCTTGGTCTGCCTGCTGTGTTGGGTGCAATACCTGCCCAGTTGGGAATAAACGATGAAGGGAGATTTTTGTTGAGCGATAATTCAGCTATTGAATACAAACCATAATCGCCGGTAAAGGTTAAATAATACGTTCCTGCTTCCTGTGAAGTAAACACAAAGCTTTCTCTTTTAAGATCCGCTGTTCCGCTTGTGTTGAACACATGTGTTGCGTACCTGCCTGCCACATCGGTTGTTTTGCCAATACCTGCAGTGATTGTTCTTGCGCCTGTTGCATTGTTTACATAAGCATGGAGCATCGAAAAATCGTAAGTGGTATTTGCTTCGAGTGTTACCGGATAATAATACACCGTGCTCTCAATAGCAGGCGCATCCCAACGTACATACAATACACGGCCGGTGTAAGCAAGTCCTGCATAAGTATGTGCATTGGAACTTGCTGTTACATCTAAATAACGTGATGAACCTGCTGTGGTGGAATTTGCTGTTGCAAACAGTGTTGTGTTGCTGGTTCCTGTGTAACCCCAACCATAGTCGCTGGGTTTGCCTGTGTAATTACCCGTTGTGCCTGCCCATGTTGGTACAAGCGTTGGGCCGGCAACGGTGCCTGAAAGACCATCGGTTTCCACGCCATTCGCAATATCTTTTATTGCCGTAAGCGGTTGCGATTGAATATAGGCTCCGTTCTGATAAATATGTGCCGAATCATTTTTCACCGCAATACGAATAGTGTAATCCTGTGCTGCAGGTGATAATGTTAAGGCGTTTGCTGAAGTAAGCGGAGCGGTCCATTTTAAATTAGAACCATCCAGCGAAAGACGAAAACCATTAAGCGAACTGTTACGTGCTTCAAGATCGAGCCCTCTGCCTGTAGCAGCATTTACTTTGGCTATTACTTCCAGGGTGTACGCTGCCGATAGCGGATATTGTTTTAAAACAGTATCGGTCTGCGTTCCGTTGGTAAAGCTTTTGTTTGTTAGAATGGTTTCGGTAAGTAACCCTTTTGTGGGTAAAGCTGGCGCCTGTGCTGCTGCTTTAAATGCATACAAAGAAAGCATCGTTAGTACAATGCATAACAATCGTTTCATCATGTGTTGTTTATGTGTTTGTAAAGGGGTATAACAGATTCTTACAAAAAGAATGGAGAGGATATTCCTCCTCGTAGCTCCTGGGGAGCGGGAAGTTTTTAAAAACCATATGGCTGCAGTTAGTAGTGACGAATCGTTTAAGAGGGGCAAATTATTCCTGCAGCGAAGAAATACAGAGGGGGTATTTCTTATAAAAGAGGGGTATTTTGGTAAAACTTATTCTTTTTTCAGCATTATGCGGAAGATGACAACATTTTTCAACTGCCATATTAAATAAGAGCCTTCTTATTTTTGCTCCTCTCATGTACAAACAGCAACTTACCAAAGAACAGGCGCATCAAAAAGCAAAGCACTACTGTGCTTACCAGGAGCGTTGCCACAGCGAGGTAAAGGAAAAACTCTACGGCTTTGGTTTGCGTAAGGTAGATGTGGAAGAGTTGTTGAGTAAACTGATCGAGGAAGATTACCTGAACGAAGAACGGTTCGCTGTGCAGTTTACAGGTGGTCGTTTCCGCATGAAGCAATGGGGCAGGGTAAAGATCAAATACGAGCTCAAGCAAAAACAGGTGAGTGAATATGTGATCAAGAAAGCAATGAAGACGATCGATGAAAAAGACTATTGGTCCACCGCACAAAAACTCTACGATCAAAAGCTGCAACAGCTGAAAGGCGAAACAAATATGTTCGTCCGCAAAAAGAAGTTGAGCGATTACCTGTTGCAAAAAGGATATGAGCACAATATCATTAACGAACTCTTAAACTGACGCTGTTCAATTGCAATTGTTTTTTCTTAATCTTGTACCGCATGCATAAGCCAACCATCAGCTTCCTTTTTTTTCTGCTTGTATCAAAGTTCGTTTTTTCGCAGAACGGAAATACGGTTTATCGTAAAGAGCTTACCATTACTACCGAAAATGATAATTACAATTTTACAAAAGCCGATCGGTATTATTCAAATGGTTTCTTTGTTAAATATCAATGGCTCGCCAATCAAAATAAAAAAGCAGCGATCAAATTACGCAGGGTTGAAGCGGGACAGATGATCTTTAATCCGCATCTCAACAGGCGTTCGCTCAGCCAGGTGCTGGAGCAACAGGATCGTCCGTATGCAGGCTGGTTGTATGGCAGCTATGGCGAAACAAGTGTTTACAGCAACGATCGTGTTGTGCAATGGGATGCAATAGCAGGTGTTGTTGGTCCTGCTTCCAAAGGCGAAGAAGTGCAAACAAAGTATCACCAGTTTATCGGGTTGTACAAAATATACGGCTGGGAAAACCAGGTGCAGAACGAGTTTGGCGTAAATGCGTCAGTACGTTATTATCATCCGCTTTCAATAAGCAACGGTTTTACAATGCATGCAACAGGTAAAGCAATGCTGGGCAATACATTTACCAATGCATCGGTTGGTGTTTTATTAAAAACCGGAAAGATGGAAAAAGAATCCTCCACTTCTTTCTTTACAGGAAGACTTGGTTCTGCTCCAAAAGACCGCAGGCACCATGCCGAGTTTGTTTTTTTTCTTGAACCGATGCTGCAGGCACAGGCATATAACGCAACCGTACAGGGCCCGATGTTTCGTGAAAACAAAGGCAACTATGTTTCGGAACTGAATCCGTTTATTTATGTTGTAAAAACGGGATTTGTTGTTGCGGGTCCGGCAGTTTCTTTTTCTGCGTATTATCATATAAAGCAACGTGAAGCAAAATCGATGATCGATCCTCTTGAAGTGTACGGAGCTTTTGCACTAAGCTTCCGCTTTCGCTAACTTCGCTGCATGAGCCATCTCACATTCACACTTATTCAAACCAATCTGCATTGGGAAGATAAAGCTGCCAACCTGCAGATGCTGGAAGAAAAGATCAATGCATTGCAACATTCAACGCAGATTATTGTATTGCCCGAAATGTTCAATACGGGTTTTAGTATGAAGCCGGAAGCATTTGCAGAAGAGATGGATGGCCCGACTGTTGAATGGATGAAAAAAATTGCAGCTGCAAAACGGATGATTGTTACGGGCAGCCTTATGATGAAAGTGAAAGAAGCTGAGGAAGTGCATTATTTTAACCGACTTATCTGGATGTTGCCTAACGGACAATGCGGCGTTTATGATAAACGACACTTGTTTGCTTATGCAGATGAAGACAAACATTATACAGCAGGTACAAAACGTTTGATCGCATCCGTAAATGGATTTAAAATTAATCTGCAGGTTTGTTACGATCTGCGGTTTCCTGTTTGGGCAAGGCAAACTCCCTCTCCTTCGGAGAGGGCGGGGGGAGAGGCCGAATATGATATACTCATTTATGTTGCCAATTGGCCGGAGCGAAGGGTACATGCGTGGAAAACATTACTTACTGCAAGAGCCATCGAAAATCAATGTTATGTTATTGGCGTAAACAGAACAGGTAATGATGGTAATGATATTTATTACAGCGGTAGCAGCATGGTAATAGATGCGATGGGCGAAGTACTGTACCAAAAAGAACACGAAGAAGATGTGTTCACCATTACGCTTTCAAAAGAAAAACTGGAAGAGATACGTCATAAACTTCCCTTCTTAAAAGACGGAGATGCGTTCAGCATTCTCCCATAACAATAACATGCAGGTATTTTATAATGGAACAGTTTTTACAGGCGATCGTTTTATAAACGACAGAGCAGTGATCGTCAACAACGGTATTGTTGAAGCAATAATTCCTGTTGCAGATATTCCACAGGATATGAACCGGTACGATCTGCAGGGAAGCTTCTTAGTTCCTGCGTTTATCGATCTGCAATTGTACGGTGGTAATGGTTTGCTTTTTTCGCAAGCGTTGAACGAAGAAGCGATACTTGCAACAGATGCGTATTGTGTTAACGGTGGCTGCACAGGGTTTTTATTAACGATGGCTACAAACAGTATTGCTGTTTTTTTGCAAGGCATTGATGTGGTGAAAAGTTTTCTGCAAAAAAATCAGCAAACAGGTTTGTTGGGTCTGCATTTGGAAGGGCCTTACATTAACCCTGTAAAACGGGGTGCACATTTATTGGAACACATCAAACAACCAACCGTTGATGAAGTAAAACTGTTACTTGATAAAGCAGAAGGAATTGTAAAGATGATGACGCTTGCACCGGAGCAATGCAGCGATGAAGTGTTACAACTTCTCATCGATCACAATGTAATTGTATCTGCGGGACACAGCAATGCTACATACAAACAGGCGACGGATGGTTTTAATAAAGGTATTACCGCCGCCACACATTTGTTCAATGCCATGTCGCCTTTGCAGGGTAGGGAGTTGGGAATGGTGGGAGCCATTTATGATCATTCCGGCGTGTACAGCAGTATTGTATGCGATGGCTTTCATACTTCGTTCGAGGCAGTACGCATCAGCAAAAAAATGATGCAGGAACGACTGTTCTTAATTACTGATGCGGTTACAGAAACAACAGAGGGTGCATATCAGCATCTCCTGAAAGATGATCGTTATGTGTTGCCCGATGGTACATTATCGGGTTCTGCACTAACCATGATGCGTGCAGTAAACAATTGCGTGCAGCATGCAGGTATTGAGTTTGATGAAGCATTGCGTATGGCATCGCTTTATCCTGCACGTGTAGCCAACTTGTTGCAATACGGCAAAATTGAAGAAGGCTTTGTTGCAGATTTTGCAGTGCTGTCCAAAAGCAAACAGGTAACAGCAGCATTTCGTTCGGGACGGTTGCTTACAAAATAATTGATGCGGCCAAAAGGCCGCATCTCATTTTAACTAAACAATCTAACTGTCCTGCGTTTCATAGATCAATAGACTACTGCTTCTTTCTCTGCTTCTTTTTTCAATTGCATTTTAGGGAAGGCCGGGTGATTGTTTATCTGAACCTGTTTTGCTGCATTCTTTTTTCGTCTGTTGGTTAAAAAACGAAACAGCTTCAGTTTATAGAAATCGTAAAACAGTACTACCACCAAAAACAAACTCACTACATAAAACAGGCGAAAGCCCATATGCATGTACGTAATGCCTGATACAATAGCGCCAGCGAGGTAAGCCGATGCAATGGATAATAATAAAATTGCTTTTCCTTTTAACTCAACGTTCTTACGGTATTCTTTGCGGGTAAACATCGAAAACAAAATACCCAAGTCGGTTGTAACACCGGTAAGATGTGTTGTTTTAACTGCAAAGTTTGAAATGCTGGCTGTGAGTCCATTTTGTAAACCCATTGCAAACAACATCAGGGCAAGCATTACTTCTGTTTCGGCCAGTGTTTCTTTATAAAAAAACTGTCCGTACGTACCAACTGCCACAAGACAAATAATTTCGAGTACCAATGGTATAGCATGTGCTACATACGTGTTCTTCTTGTTCATGTGTATCACAAACATGTTCGACACAAAGCCACCAAAAAAGAACAGGAAGATCCAGCCAAGTACAACAGCTGCCTGGTATAAATTTCCTTTCACCAGTTCTGCTGCAAGTATGGCATAATGTCCTGTTACATTTGAACTGAATGAGAAGAACAATAAAAGAGATGCAATGTTGATCATGCCCGCCGAAAAGGCGGTGAGCACACCAAGCCTTACATTATCACCTAAGGTTCTGCTGTTACTGTATTTTCTGAGCATAGGAATCCGTTTTTGTCCGTTCAAAAATTAACTGTGCAATGCCACGTGCCTGCATATCCGATTCTGCGTTTAACACCATTCTGTTGTTATCTAAAACGGTAAGCTGGTAATTTTCAGTCCGGTTATTACCATATTCAATCTGTAATACATGGCCTCTGCCTTTTAAACGCCAGGTTAAATGTTCTTCTTTACCTGCAATGTTCAAACGCAACAGGCCACCTGGTAAAAACTCCCAGTCTTCTGCTTTATGAAATGAAAATTCCGGCTGTGTTGTTTTTGTTTTACTTGCTGCAGCTATATCTGCCGCAAAGGCAATTCCTTTTTCAAACTTCCAGTCTGTTTCTTTCCATTTGCCAAGGATCATTTTTTCCGGATTAGCCGATGCATTAAACAACAGCAATACGGCAACAATGCCAATTACAAACACGGTACTATAGGTTATCCAGAGTTTCATACGCTTTCTGTTTTTTGTTCAGCTAACCGATACACGGTTAAAAAACAACTCGGCTACTTTTCCTTTTTCAGGCATTGGTACATCCACTTCTGAGCCTACCATTTCAACAGGCAACTTGCTTGCTTTAATGTAAGGCAGCAAATCGAAGCTGTTTTTGTTTTTAAACTTAGGATTGTAAAGAACAGGTAAACATACTTCTGCAATATTGTTTGCTTCTGTATACTGGTTAAATGCAGATTGTGTAAAGCCCGAAAACAAATCGCTCTTCATCGTTTTTATTTGTGAGGCGAATTTGTTTTTCAAAACATAACAGGCTTCTTTAAATTCTTTGCTGCATAATTCTTCCATCATGCGGTGCTTCGAATAAAAAAGCAAACTCCTGATAGAATCGCTCTGATGCAAACCATGCAACAGAATAATATTCAGGCGTGCGTTGGCGGGCTGCATACTTACATAGCTTTTCACAATGTTCAATGATGCAATGCTGAAATCGGTTGGTATTACTACTGTTTTTTCCATAGCTGTTTTGTTTTACAATTAGTTTGCAAAACTGCACTGGAGGTATTAAAACAACTTTAAGCTGTAATTAGAATGTTGTTAGAATATGCAGACGCATATTAAAATGAGATTAGAAAATAATAAACAGACATAATTCTGTTTAATACAAACTGCAATAAGCAAATGCTGTGTATAACAGATGTTGCTTTTTTGTTAAAGCAACTTATTCTTCAAACTTGCCAACGGGTAAATTAATTTGCACAGTTGTGCCCTGGCTTACAATTGACGATACAAGTATTTCGCCGTTATGTATACGAATGATGTTGCGTGTAAGCGGCAAGCCAATACCATAACCTTCATACTTGAGTGTGTTGGATGCACGGAAGAAAGGATCATAAATATATTTCAACTCTTTTTCAGGAATACCAATGCCATGATCTTTTACAATGATGAAAACATTTTGATCGGATGCGCCGATCGATACATTCACCACATTGTTGTTACTGTACTTGCAGGCGTTGCTGATGATATTGCTTAATGCAAGATGCAGCAACTGTTCGTTGCCTTTTATTTTCAGCTTCACCGGATTTTCGGGCAGCAGACTCATGTCGATATGAATGCGGCTGTTGGTATTGATTTTTTCAATGGTTTCTTTTACATCCCAGAGCAACTGATCAATACGGAGCTTATCGAACTTTTGTGTTTTACCATTAAAGCCTGTTTGTGCCAGAAAGAGTAACGCTTTTGTTTTACGGTCAAGCGTTTCTGCTTCATCTAAAATTACTTTAATGGTTTCAATGTATTCGTCGGTTGTACGAATCTTTGAGAGCGTAACATCTGCTTCGCCAATAATGGCTGTTAACGGCGTACGAAGTTCGTGCGATGCATTGCTTACAAAGTTGTTTTGTGTTTCGAACGATGTTTCAATACGGTCGAGCATATTGTTAAATGTGCCGATCAGATCAGACATTTCATCGTTGTTGCTGTTATTATCAAGACGAAGATGCAGGTTTTCGGAGCTGATCTCTTTTACCCTATCTGTTATTTTACGTAGAGGGCGAAAGACATATCTCGAAAAATAAAGAGCGATCAATGCAGAAAAAGCAAAGGCAGCAATAATAGCAAATACCAGCGTACGTCTTAAGTAAGCCGAGTGATGCAGTTCGAAATAGTTTTGTGCCGAAGCAATTACTACATATTCGCCCTGTTTACTTTTATAACGGATACCTTTATAAAACATGCTGTTTTTTGTATACTCCGATTTTCCTTCTTTAACGATCTCGTTAAAAAAAGAAATCGGCACACCTAATTCTTCGGCTTCATTTTTAAACGATTCGCCGGGAGAAATTCGATAATAACGGTCTTTTTCCTGTGGAAGCTTTTCAAAAAACTCGTTGCGTAACGCAATCATTTCCTGCGAACCACCTTCCTGGTCGAGTTCTACTTTAGCAGTAGTAACAGCCCGTATCTCCAGCAGTTTATAAAAATCCTCGTAGGAATAGTTGGATACAGACAGGTACACAAAACCACTGAACATGAGGATGATGCTTAAAAAAGCTGTAAGCAAAATAAGCGTGGTCTTTATCTGTATTCTCATTTTCATACTGCTGTACTGTGGCTGTAATAAAATAGTTTATCCGTTATCTTTTAACACATAACCCATACCTATTACAGTGTGTATGAGTTTCTGATCGGCATGTGCATCAATTTTTTTACGCAGATAGTTTACGTATACATCTACTACGTTTGTGCCGATATCAAAATTCACTCCCCATACTTCTTCTAAAATATCAATACGGGAAAGCACTTTATTTTTGTTCTTCATAAAATACAGCAACAGTTTATACTCGGTTGTTGTAAGTGAAATTGGTTTGTCGTCACGAACAACTTCTTTTGTATAATCGTTTACTTCAAGATCGGCAAAGCGGTAAATATGTTCTTCCTGCGTTTCAGCAACAAGAGCCCCGCCTTCTATACGCCGCAGCAATGTGCGGATGCGTGCAAGCAATTCAATAAACTTAAAAGGTTTTACCAGGTAATCATCTGCCCCTGTTTCAAGCCCGAGCACAATGTTTTCTGCTGTGCCTAATGCCGTTAAGAACAACAGTGGAATAGTTGTGTTAGATTTCCTGATTTCTTTACAAACTTCCAACCCGTTTTTGTCGGGCAACATAATATCCAGAATAATAAAATCGAAACTGTTTTCGTAAAAAAGATGCAGGCCGGTATTACCGTCGAACGCTACTGTTACATCAAATCCTTCTTCGGTAAGTCCTTTTTTAATAAATGAAACAACGTGCATCTCATCTTCAACCAGCAAAATCTTTTTCATGCTTCTTTCCCTTTATGTAAAACTACTTTTTGTATGGCAAGCCGCAAAAGTACCTTGCCGGTAAGCAAAACACATTAAAACCGGATTAGAGAAGAACAACATCCCCGATTATTAACAAAGCTGGATACAACAAAAAGGCAGTTTTGTTTAAAACTGCCTGAAAGAAGAAATTGTTTTAACCACTATTTAACGACGCCTGATCTTTTCAACCTTGTACATATCTAACGGCACTGCACAGAAGCACTGGTACTTTTCTGTAAGAAGGGTTAAACATGCATTTACCTGTAAACTGTCTACCTGGTAATTGCCAGACAGGTTCTTTAGTTTTACCGGTTTGTTACCAAGATCGGCAGAGATAAAATACCAACCCAATCCGTCAACAGCGGGTTCGCCGCCCCAACGAATCATGCCATCGGTACATGTTGCCTCTTTTGTACAGGAAGAAAACAAAGTAAGCGTAAACGTTAAAAGCAAAAGATGTTTCATAAAAGGTTGACAGCTTCACTATCCTTTCCGTTGCATAATAAGACTGATTACTTTTTCCATTTTAGGATCACGATTTTGCCGTATGCTTTCGGCGCTGGCTTTTATTTCAATATCGGGTAATACACCGTGCCCGTCTTTCGGATAGTTTTTGTTGTTTACAATACGGTATAGGGGTAACCGTACACGAAGTTTACTATTGGGTAAAACCATTTCGGGAATAAACACGCCATTGTTGCCATAATAACCGCCACCGGTTTCTTCGCCAACAATGGTTACATTTTCTTTTCCTTTTACAACGGCTGCAAAAAGTGTAGTGGCAGAAAAAGAATAGCCTCCTGTTACAATATATACTTTGCCCGAAAAATGTTGCGGCAGCGGTTGATATTGTTTGTGGTGGAAGAAACGGAAATCATACATGCTGTCGTTTTTCTTACGGTTAAGAAAAAACAAACCCAGGTTAAAAATAAACCGACGGCTGATTTTTGCTTCGGAATGAACCTTATGTGTAACCGAATAAATGGAATCGGTAAACGAAAAGGGTTCGTTGCAAACCAGCCTTGTTAAATACAACGATGATTTAATTAAACCACCGCCATTGTTGCGCACATCAATTACAAGGTGTTTGATGTTCTTTTTCTTTAGCGTACGAAAACTTGATTTTAAAAAATGTTTGCTGAGTGCTGTACTGAAACTGCTGATGCGGAGTGTTGCATAGGTGCCAGTAGAATCGATACTAAAACTACGGGTGCGTTGCAGTCTGCGTTGCCTGTCGCTCAACTCCTGTTCACGTGCCGGCTGTTGTTGTGGCGGTGGCGGAGCTGTTGTAAAATTTACAGGTCTGCGACGAATACTGTCTTTTGTCGGATCATATACATCGATGGTTCGCTGCTGCTCAACTCCCTTATCGTTTAAAAAAACAATATTATACTTGTCTTTTAAGCCAAACCGCATATTGTAATAGGTACTGAAGTTGTTGCTGAGGTTCTGGTAGCTGAAATTTTTCGCATTGCCATCAATAGAAACAAGCGGTAGCAACGTATCAATAATACTTCTCGCATTCATTCCGTTGATGCTGCGTAATGAAGTTCCGGTACGTATAAATGAATCTCTGCGGTTGATGTTGGTTGTAACAACCAGGGAAGAATCGTCGATCACTTTTGCAATAAGCGGAAAAGTTTTCAAACGCAACCCATCGGTATAGCGGTAATAGCTACGGGAAAAACGTACACTGGTGTGCCCACATCGGATGGGGAAAATTGTTTCGGCAATAACTGCACGAAACTGTACTTCGTTCAGCGAATCGGTTAGTCTTGCATAAGCCCGTTGAAACGATGCCTCTACTTCTTCTTTTGATGTATACCAATATAAAGAAGGGTGATTTTGTTTGAGTGTTTGCTCCATCATCTGCACATCTTCTTTCAGTTTATCTGCACTGAATTTACGTTCAGGACTATAGCCAATACTTCCTGTTGCCGAACAGGAAGTAAGTGCATAGCTCAACAATGCCCAACCAATAAAGCCGATGTTTTTCATGTATTATTATTTGCTGAAGGCGTTCCAGCCCTGTGCTGTAAGCTCGTGCTTATTGCCGCCTCTTGTAATAATATGTGCCCCTTCTGCTGCTTCGGTTACATAACCTACAACACGAATACCGTTTACATCTTTAATTTTATCGTAATCGCTTTGCGAAAGTGTAAACACGAGTTCGTAATCTTCACCACCACTTAATGCGCAGGCAGTAGGATCTATTTCCAGCTTGTAAGCAAAATCTTTTGCATCGGGATGTACAGGAATTTTGTCTTCGTACAGCACTGCACCAACTTCACTTTGTTTGCATATGTGGAGCACTTCGCTGCTGAGGCCATCGCTGATGTCCATCATTGCAGTTGGAACGATCTTTTCTTTTTCAAAAAATTCAATAATATCTCTGCGGGCTTCAGGTTTTAATAAACGGCCTACAATGTAATCCCTGTTTTCAAGATCGGGTTGCACACCTTTTGTTTCAAGAAAAATTTTCTTCTCTCTTTCCAATAACAACAAGCCGAGGTAAGCACCACCAAGGTAACCGCTTACACAAATTAAATCGTTTGGTTTGGCTGTGCTGCGTTTTACATATTGATCGGGTGCTACTTCGCCAATAGCCGTTACGCTGATCACAAATCCTTTACTGGAGGAAGTGGTATCGCCACCGATCAGATCAACACCATATTCTTCGCAAGCTACATACACGCCATCGTAAAACTCTTCCAATGCTTCAAGACTGAAACGGTTACTTACAGCAAGGCTTAAGGTAATTTGTGTTGGTGTAGCGTTCATGGCATAGATATCGCTCACATTCACCACCACACTTTTATAACCGAGATGTTTCAGCGGTGTATACATTAAATCGAAATGCACACCTTCAATCAACAAATCGGTAGTGATAACCGTTTGCTTGCCGAAATGATCAATTACCGCAGCATCATCACCCACACCAAGTATGGTTGATGCATTCTGATGCTCAATATTTTTCGTGAGATGATCAATTAAACCAAACTCACCAAGAGAGGATATTTCTGTACGTTCTTCACTCATAAAAAACCATTTACGAAATACGAAGTACGAAGTACGCAGGTGCAACAGTACAATTATTTGTTGCATTCCCGATACGTTACCCGTATAACTTGTTTGTTACTGTTTATTTAATTTTTCTCTTGTAGTAATAATAGACGTTACAAGAATTTTTAATAATTCGTTTGCTTCTTTTATCAACCTGTCGATGTTTTCTGCAACAGCTGCATTGAATACTTTGAGCAACTCAAGAAAGTAAATGCTTTCATCCGCTTCTTCTTCACAGATCTTCAACTTGTTTAAAAAATCTGCATCCGACTTTGCTCTTCTGGCCGCTCTGTAATTTGCACCAACCGATGACGAACTCCTGACCAGCTGCATTCCATACGCTTTGTTTACCATGCTAAAAGGTAAGGCGGAAATCAACATTCCAACCTCAACGGAAAATTGAAATGTACGTTGTTTCATGTCTTGCATAGATTATAGTTAAGGTTATGTATAATCAACAACTTAAAAAACAAGAACTTCAAGTTTACCCCAAAAGCAGCACGTTACACTTGCGTACTTCTAACTTCGTACCTCGTACTTTCTCAGAGTTTCTTCCTGTCATTGATCACTTCCACCAGCTCATCGTGTATTTTACCGTTGGTAGCAACAAGATGCGGTTGGTAAGGTGAGTAATGATTGCCTTCAAAGTCGGTTACTTTACCGCCGGCTTCTTCTACAAGCAGAAAACCTGCAGCACTATCCCATGCATTGAGCTTGTGTTCGTAAAATCCATCAAAGCGTCCGGCGGCTACCCAGCAAAGATCAATAGCTGCACTACCCAAGCGACGAACAGGAACACCTTTGCGGATAAAACGTTCAAACACCTGTAATGGTCCATTGGGCATATCCAAATAGGTATAAGGAAAACCAGTAACCATGCAGGCTTTTATCAGTTCGCTCTGTTCACTAACATAAATGCGTTTATCGTTGAGGTAGGCACCCTCTCCACGTTCTGCAAAAAAGAATTCGTTCATAAACGGGTTGTACACGGCACCAAGCACCATCTTGCCATCTTTTTCAACAGCAATACTTACGCAACAGATAGGAATACCGTTGGCGAAGTTTACTGTGCCATCGATCGGGTCGATGATCCATTTGTAATTGGAATCCTGCGGCAATTCGCCCGATTCTTCGCTGAGGATATAATGATCGGGGAAATCCTGTTTAATTACTTCGAAGATGGCTTTCTCCGCTGCATGATCGGCTTCGGTTACAAGATTGTTTACACCTTCTTTGTTGTGTACGGCATAATCACGATGAAAAAAATGGGTAAGCTGTTCTGCACCCGCTTTTGTAGCATTGATCAGTGTTTGTTTAAGCATGCGCAAAGATAACCCCGATAGATTTGTGATTACAGAATTTAACAGCCCGACTTTTATAGTAATATATTTGCTTTGATCGGTCGTGGATTTTAGATTTGAATTTTTTAACCTGTATGCAGCTTTCGGTAATCATTGTTAATTATAATGTGAAGTTTTTCCTTGAGCAGTGTTTGCTTTCGGTACAAAAGGCTATACAGCAGATGGATGCCGAGCTTTGGGTGGTAGACAATGCATCAACCGATGGTAGCAGAGCCTACCTTGAACCGAAGTTTCCCCAGGTGAAATTTTGCTGGAACAGTGAGAATATTGGCTTTGGACGGGCCTGTAACCAGGCGCTTGCACAGGCAAAGGGTGAGTACATTCTCTTTTTAAACCCCGATACGATTGTGCCGGAAGATTGCTTTACTGCCTGCATCAGCTTTTTTAAACAAACACCCGATGCCGGTGCATTAGGTATTCGCATGCTTGATGGTGCCGGTCGTTTTTTACCCGAAAGCAAACGTTCATTTCCGGCGCCGCTTACATCGTTTTACAAACTCAGCGGACTTGCAGCTTTGTTTCCAAAATCGAAAACCTTTGGGCGTTATCACTTAGGTTATCTCGACGAACATAAAAATCATGCAGTAGATGTGTTGGCCGGTGCGTTTATGTTTATACCCAAGGCTGTACTGGAAAAAACCGGCGGTTTTGATGAAAGTTTTTTTATGTATGGCGAAGATGTGGATCTCAGCTACCGCATACAGGAAGCAGGGTATAAAAATTACTATTACAGCGAACGCTCCATCTTACATTTTAAAGGCGAAAGCACAAAAAAAACATCGGTAAACTATGTACGGATGTTTTACGATGCCATGAGCCGGTTTGTAAAAAAGCACTACTCATCATCAAGCGCAGGTTTGTTTGCCACGCTCATAAGCGCAGCAATCTGGATGCGTGCTTTTTTAAGTTTGATCAAACGCTTTATACAACGTGTTGGCTTGCCGTTGCTCGATGCGGTATTAATTATTGCATCGTTTCTTTTGGCAAAATATGTATGGACACATTTTATACGTCCCGAAATTGTTTATCAAAACAAATTACTCTGGCTTTCGTTTGTAGGCTTTTCGGGTTTGTTTTTACTGGTGAGTTATTACACCGGTTTGTACGATAAACAGTTTAGGTATAAAAATCTTTTTCAATCGAATCTTATTTCGATGCTCATTATACTTGCCGTGTATTCGCTGATGCCTGAAGAATATCGTTTTTCAAGAGGCATGGTGTTACTCGGTTCGGTATTCAGCTATTTGTTTCTGTATGCATGGCGACAGCTGCTATTAAAAACAGCTGTGCTTGAAAAAGCAATAGATGAAGAAGATTATTTTTCCATCATTGCCGGTACACAGGCCGATCTGCAAAAAGTAAATCAGCTGCTGCAACAAAACGGAAGAAGAAAAACAGTACAGGGCTTTATAAGTCCGATTGCAGAAGAACATGCGTTGGGGCCCGTAACAGAACTGCCACAGCTTTTACAAAACACGCCGGCCAATGAGTTACTGATGTGTGAAAGCACTCATCTTTCGTTTGCAGAAATTATTGGTTTGTACGAGCCGGCCGGCAAAAAAGTAAAACTGCGTTTACACGCCAACGGAAGTGAAAGCATTATCGGCAGCGATTCGAAAAACGAAGCAGGCGAAGTGCTGCACAACGAGCAATACCAACTGGCAACGGAAATTAATCTGCGGCTTAAACGGTTGATCGACATCAGCACATCTTTGTTTTTCCTGCTAACATTTCCGGTTCATTTTATTATAAACAGACATCCGCTGGGTTTATTAAAACAAAGTGCAGCAGTATTGGCAGGTAAAAAAACATGGGTGGGTTATTCGGCTATGCGTAAACAGTTACCACAGCTGCCGGCTTCGGTTGTAGGTCCGGCGGGTATACCACATGGTTTATCTAAGTTGAAAGAAGAAGGTTTGCTCATGGCCGACGAATGGTATGCAAAGGAATATGAGCCGCAATACGACCTTGCAACCATCTTTACAAATTATCAAAAATTAGGCAATAAGTAGCGTTGAGTTGCTACATTTGTCGTTACTGAACGGTAAGCATGTCATTAATTGAAATTAAACTTCCGAAGTCGTTGAGCAAGGCGCTCAATCTGCCTGTTAATTCACCCAAGCGTCAGCAAATAAAAGTGCTGAAAAAGCTGTTGAAGAAGGCGAAGCATACCGAATTCGGTCAGCAATATCATTTCGATGAAATTCTGAACAGTCGCCATCTTGGAAAACGTTTCCAGGAGTTGGTACCTGTACACGATTACAATAAAATTTATAATAACTGGTGGTATAAAACTCTGCAGGGCGCAACAGATGTTTGCTGGCCAGGCAAAATCAAATTTTATGCACTCAGTTCCGGTACAAGTGAAGCAGCCAGCAAATATATTCCCATCACTAACGATCTTATGAGTGGCAACCGTATTGCAATGATCAAACAGTTGCTCTCCCTGCGTACTTACGAAAACTTGCCGGTACGCAGTGTAAGTAAAGGTTGGCTGATGTTGGGCGGCAGTACCGATTTGCAAAAAGGCCCGGGCTATTACGCAGGCGATCTCAGTGGTATTACAGCTAAGAAAATGCCGTTCTGGTTTACACCTTTTTACAAACCGGGTAAAGAAATTGCCAAAACAAAAGACTGGAATAAGAAACTTGATTTTATTGTTGAGCAGGCGCCTAACTGGGATATTGGTTTTGTAGTAGGTGTACCGGCGTGGATACAGATGTGTATGGAAATGATCATTGAGCGTTACCAGCTCAAATCAATTCACGACATCTGGCCAAACCTTGCATTTTTTGTACATGGTGGTGTATCGTTTGAGCCATATAAACATGGTTTTGAAAAACTCATCAGCAAGCCGCTTATTTATATTGAAACCTATCTCGCAAGCGAAGGGTTTATTGCCTATCAGAACAGACAGGATGCAGAAGGCATGAAACTGGTTACAAACGAACACATCTTTCATGAGTTTGTTCCTTTCGAGGATAAAAATTTTGATGCCGACGGTAATATTAAACCCGATGCAGAAACATTGATGATTCACGAAGTGGAAGAAGGAAAAGACTATGCATTGCTTATAAGCACAAGCGCCGGCACATGGCGTTATCTTATTGGCGATACAGTTCGCTTTACCAATAAAGAGCAATGCGAAATTATTATTACCGGTCGCACTAAACATTTTCTGTCGCTTGTGGGCGAACATCTGAGTGTAGATAACATGAACAAAGCGGTGCAGGTGGTAAGCGAAGAGTTGAATGTGTCTATTCCTGAATATACCGTTGTAGGTGTGCCGCACGGCAATTTCTTTGCGCACCATTGGTATGTAGCCTGCGACGATCATGCAAACGCAGAGGAGTTGCGTATACGTATTGATGAAGCACTGAAAGAAATTAACGATGATTATGCGGTGGAACGTGGCAGTGCATTGAAAGAAGTTTTTCTTGATATTTTACCCGAATCAACCTTTATGGAATTTATGAAGCTGAAAGGTAAAGTTGGGGGGCAACATAAATTTCCCCGTGTACTGAAGGGCAAAATGCTCAACGACTGGCAACAGTTTTTAACAACAGGTACATTGTAATTTTCAACAACAGGAAAAGATTAAATAATTTAAACGCAGAGCAAACCCTCTGCGTTTTTTGTGTTTCAATTTTGCGTAGCAATAACCATACTCTAAAAAAATCAAAGTACATTCACACACTTTTCAATTAATGCGATTTTTTAAAAATGACCGAAGCAATCATTAAAGGCTTAGCACTAGGATTATTGCTGTCCATCAGCATGGGCCCGGTTATTTTTTCCATCATCAAACAAAGTATCAACAACGGACACAGAGGCGGGCTGTCGTTTGTGGTTGGCGTATCGGCCAGCGATCTTACACTGGTACTTGTAAGCAATATTTTTACCGAGCTGTTCAACCGCTTACTTCGTTTCGAAAAATTAATTGGCATTGGCGGCAGTTGTTTGCTTATTGGTTTAGGTATTTACTTTCTCTTTTTTAAAAAAATAAAACTCAGCGATACCGGCGATGGCATGGAAATGAAACGAACAGCAGGCGATTTTGTACGTATTTTCTTTGCCGGTTATTTTATGAACACACTTAACCCGAGTGTAATTGCTTTTTGGTTTACCTGGGCAACAGCTTTTATTACCATGCCCGTAAATGAACGTATTGCCACATTTGCCGCCTGCTTATCGTTGGTTTTTTTGTTCGATCTGCTGAAAGTCTTTTTAGCCAACAAACTGCGTAACCGCTTAACATTAAAAACAATCGGCATCATTAATAAAATATCAGGATTGATACTTATTGTGTTTGGTGTTTTGCTGATTGTTGGATTGTTGTTTTACAGGCAGAATAGTGTAGCTTAACTTCTTAACAAACAATTTCAATTTTGTGCTGTTCTTTTGGGGCTTACAAATGAAATCAAAACTTTTACTCTTTTTTTTATTCTTTACCGCAACTGCAGCAACTGCACAGTTTAACGAACTGGTTTTACGTAAAAACGGTATTGCCTTAAAGCGCTTTCGTGAAGGTTCTGTTATTACGCTGCAAACAAAACTGGGCATGCGTTATACCGGCGTTATTTATCTTATTCAAAAAGACAGTATTTATTTTTCGGGTGGTGGTATTCACATGCGTGATGTTGCTGTTGTATATAAAAAGCAAAAAGGCCGTCATCGTGTATTGCCAGTTGATGGTAAAACGTTTTTAATTACAAATGCAGGTATTCCATTGTTTACAGCCGGACTGGTTATTAGTGGTGAGCCGTTTCGGCAATCGTTATTAGGAGCTATCGGGCTGGTGTACATTCCGGTTGCATTATATAATCTGCAGCAATTGATTTTTAAAGCAAATAAGCGTTATCGCATTGGCTCGAAATACGATTTGCAAATGCTGGATTTTTACCCGCCTGAAAAAGTGCCCGAAAAAAATCAGTAACGTATATTGCAAGCATGGCAGCGAATAAATCCAAATCCACCAACAGAACTTTCTGGCAAAAAACATTTCGTTTTCTTAAACGGCTTTTCCTTTTTCTTTTTATTGCGCAGTTTGTTTACATCATTTTACTCAAATGGGTCGACCCTCCTTTTACCCTTACACAACTTGTAAGTTTGGTTAAAGGCGAAGGGGTGAAACGTGATTATATCGCTATTGAAAATATGGGCACTAATGCACGGCTTGCTGTAATTGCAGAAGAAGATCAACTCTTTCCCGACCACGGCGGTTTCGATTGGAAGCTGATTGAAAAAGCCATGAAGCATAATGAGAAAAAGCCCAATCGTGTACGAGGGGCATCTACCTTATCGCAACAAACAGCAAAGAATGTTTTTTTATGGCAGGGGAGAAGCTGGTTCCGAAAGGGGTTGGAAGTGTATTTTACAAAAATGATTGAATGGATATGGGGTAAAAAGCGCATACTCGAAGTGTACCTGAATGTAGTGGAAATGGGTAAAGGGGTATACGGCATAGAAGCAGCTGCTCAACAGTTTTACAGTAAGCCGGCAAAAAATCTTACACGTATTGAAGCTGCACAAATTGCTTCCTCGTTACGCAACCCCAAAAAATACACTGTAAAACCTTTGTCGGTTGCTGTGCGTGCACGAACACCGTGGGTGCTTCGACAAATGAATAATTTAGAAGGCGACACCGATGTGCAGCAACTTATTCGTGACGATGTACCTGCTATAGCCAAGCCGGTAAAGAAAAAACGATCAAGTAAATAAATGATTGATTGCTTTAACGGCATTTTGTAAACGTTCTTCGTAACCACCCGAAACAACGGCCCAAGGTGTTGACTGCTGCTGCATTTGTTCTTCGTAAATCGAAAACAAATCTTCCCTTACATCCTGTTCGGGGTATTCCCTAAGTTCATCCTGCACCCATGGAATATCGGGTTTGCAGAGCAGGTAAAAATCTACAGTTTGTTTAGTAAGCTCATCAAGAATCCAAGGATCGCAGGAGCCGAACACCACTTCGCTCCAAACCTTCATTACATGCATATCGGTATCAAAAAAAACAGCCGATGCTTTTTTTTCAATTGCATCCTGCATGTATTGTTGTGAAAGTTCAAGTTGATTTTCTGCAATAATCAACAGGTCGTCGGCTGTATATGGTCTTCCTAAAAAAAGTAAATATTCACGTGCATATTCCGGACACCAAACTGCATGAAAATGGTTTGCCAGTTGTTCGCTTAAATAAGATTTGCCGGTCGATTCAGGTCCGAGTAATACAATTCGTTTTGGGTGCGCCATAAAGGTTGCAAAATAACGGGTGATTGAATATCAGACAATGGGAATTCTGCTATCGTAATTTTACCTTTCTTTTCCATTCAGCTAGTCCGTAAGAAGCCATTACAAGTAATACCAGGTAATAAACACTTGTAAATACAAGTCCTTTTACAAAATACAATGGTATCGATGAAATGTTCGTTGCAAGCCACCAATACCAACTTTCAACTTTTTTCTTCGCCATCAGCCACATACCTGTAAATGCAGATGCAGCTGCAAAAGCATCGGCCCAGGGTATGGCACCCGGATAAAATCCGTTCTTTAAAAAAGTAAGGCAGGCAAAAAGTGTAACATAGAATGCGGCAAAAAAAACAAACTGGTACTTCCACCAACGTTTGTCGGAAAGACTGATTTCAACAACATGCTGTTGTGCTTTATCTTTCAATGTCCATAACCACCAGCCGTACAGGCTCATAATGGTGTAGTAAACGTTTACCGCTGCTTCACCAAGTAGCTGGTATTTATAGCTCAAATAAATATAAATAATCGTACTGGCTAATCCTGTAGGATAAACTAGGATATTTTCCTTTCGGCTGTACCAAACGCTGATGATACCACTGGCAACAGCAACATACTCGTACCAGGTTGTTTGTTGCATACCTGTTAAGAACTGCTGCCATACTGTTTCTACCATAGCTCAAAAATGCAGTTAATTTTCATTTTTACGATGGAAAAACTTTTCATCCATCTTTGCAGAAATTTGTTTGTTATGACGATTGCTGTTCTTGGAGCCGGTATGGTAGGCCGTGCCATTGCACATGATCTTGCTGCAACTTTTGATGTAACTTCTTTTGATGCTAATGCACAAAACCTTGCTTTGTTGCAGAAACATTGTGCAACAATAAAAACGCAGGTAACCGATTTACGCAATACCGGCACATACACTACAATGCTTGCAGGCTTTGATTTTGTTGTTACCGCAGTACCCGGCTTTATGGGTTTTGAAACATTAAAGGCAGTGATCAATGCAGGAAAAAATGTGGTTGACATTTCCTTCTTTCCCGAAGATGTGTTGCAACTCGATGCATTGGCAAAAGAAAAAAATGTAACCGCTATTGTTGATTGTGGTGTGGCGCCTGGCATGAGTAACTGGATTATTGGTCGCTACAATGCAGAAATGAAGATCGATGCATTTGAAATTTATGTAGGCGGATTGCCCTTACATCCAAAACCACCTTTCTTTTACAAAGCACCGTTCTCACCCATTGATGTAATTGAAGAATATACACGACCTGCACGTTTAAAAGAAAACGGAACAGTTGTTACCAAGCCTGCTCTCACCGACCGAAAGATGATGGAGTTTGAAGCTGTGGGAACTTTGGAAGCATTCAATACAGATGGGCTACGTTCGCTCTTATTCACCATGCCGCATATTCCCACACAGATCGAGCAAACACTCCGTTATCCCGGACATATCGATTTGATTGTTGCATTACAACAAAGCGGTTTCTTAAGCGAAGAAAAAATAACTGTGAATGGAAAAGAAATAGCACCACTTCAACTAACTACAAAACTATTGATCGATCAATGGAAGCTGGGCGAAACAGAAGAAGAGTTAACAGTAATGAAAGTGTTACTGCATGGCGAAGGCAAAACAATTGAATACGATCTGCTGGATAAATACGATACAGCCACACAAACATCATCCATGGCACGCACAACAGGTTATACCTGTACGGCAGCTTTGCAGTTGATGGCGCAAAACCTGTTTACGGAGAAAGGTGTTTTTCCGCCGGAACTGATCGGGCACCGGAAAGATTGTTTTGATTTTGTGCTGAACTACCTGGAGCAACGGGGCGTTCATTGGAAAAAGAAAAACTGACGAAAGTTTCATTCGTTGAGTAGGCGGCGAATGTGTTTTTCTGTTAGTTTTACCAGCTCAAAACAAAAAACAAACATTATGATACGTCACGCAACAGCCGTTTGGAATGGCTCAGGAAAAGAAGGTAATGGTGTGCTTACTACACAAAGCACTGTTTTAAGCAATACACAATATTCTTATCTCTCCCGTTTCGAAAGCGGAGTTGGTACAAACCCTGAAGAATTGGTAGCAGCTGCACATGCAGGTTGTTTTGCTATGAAGCTGAGCTTTGTATTAGGTGCTGCAGGTTTTACTCCTGAAAGCCTGGAAACAAAATGTGAGATCACTTTTGTTGATGGAACTTTAAGCAAATCGCACCTCATCTTAACAGCAAAAGTGCCTGGTATTGATGATGCAAAATTCCAGGAGTGTGTGAAGGATGCAGAAACAAACTGCCCTATCTCTAAACTGTTGGGTAAAGGTTTGGAAATTTCAAGCACTGCAACACTGGTTGCATAATTGATAGCAATTTCTTTTACAGCCGGTTTTCAAATGAAGACCGGCTTTTTTATTTTACAGTATGGAAAAGATAAATGTTGCAGAAAAGTTTACACTGTTCAACGATTACTGGAGTCCGCAGATTGCAGGTGAGTTAAACGGACAACAGGTAAAGCTGGTGAAATTTAAAGGACCGTTCACCTGGCACCATCATGAAAACGAAGATGAATTGTTTTATGTGGTGAAGGGAAGTTTTGACATGGAGTTTCGTGATAGAACAGTTACGCTCAACGAAGGTGAGTTTATTGTTGTGCCAAGAGGCATTGAACACCGGCCCAATGCAAAAGAAGAAGTGCATGTGCTGTTGTTTGAACCTGCCACTACTTTAAACACGGGTAATGTAGAGAATGATTTTACGAAGAAGGAGTTGGGGAGGTTGTGAGGTTGATCCAGTAACAATAACACAATTGTTTTGAGAAAATCTTATACAAAAACAGTTGCTTAAGTGTCATAACTTCCGTCCCACGGTTCGCTAAACGCAATTGTTGAATTTGGTTGCAGTTCAATAAAGCCCGATTCTTCATGAGGAATCAATCCAAACCTTTCGCCATCTATCGTTGTTTGAAACATTTTTATTTCAATATCGCTAAACTCTATTTCTCCTAACTCCTCAACCATAGTATCAAGCTTGGAATATAGCGTCATATCATTAACCTGGTTAGCAGAACCACCAAGCCAATGTTTTGTTTCAATGTAATTCCCTTCTTTATCAAACAAATGAAGTAATACATACTCGTTTCGGTAATCTTGCCAATCGCCTTTAATGTCTTTTGGCAAAACAGTCCAAACGAAAGTAGTGTAACCCCAAAACTGAAATCCATCACTTGTTTTCCCCAAATAGTGCGTGTGGTAATCTTCAATTCTTTCTATAGGAATTTTTTCAGGGAATTTCATCTATAATTTTCATTTTACTGAAGAGATTATAACAATGCTCAAAAGTATTAGCTTCTTTGCTTTGTTATGGCACAAGATACTTTTTTGATGGCCTCAAATATTTGATTCCTTTTTTTGTACTGAATCTCGTAGGCACCTGGTTCCCATTCTGCACCACTTCAAAATGTAAATGCGGAAAAGCAGAATAACCGGTATTGCCGCTGTAACCAATTACTTGTCCTTTCACTACTTTATCAGCAACTTTAACCACCACGCCATCTTTTTTTAAATGCCAGTAATGAGCAACTGAGCCATCGCTATGCTGTATGCTGATGAAGTTGCCATCGGAAAGGTGTTCAGGTTTTAATCCGCCTTTGTCACTATCGCTTCTTACTGCAATAACAGTTCCTTCTCTTGCTGCACAAATGGTTGTTCCTTCTTTTACTTTAAAGTCGAGTGCATTCTCTCCTTTGTGACTGAACTTGCTGTCATAAGCCTGTACTAAATACACCTTTTTTCCTTTTTGAAAAGGTAAGGCATAGATATATGTTTTGTCAGTTGTAAAAGAACCATTCTTTAATTCACGGATGGAATAGTCGGATTGGGTTTGAGCATGAAGAATTGACCCAGAGATAAGAAACAATAATATGGTACAGGCAAATTTCATTACTTACTGTTCTTTAGTTAAAACAATTTTATGCTGTTGCCACCTGTTGTTCCTTGCGATGTTTTGCCAGATTAGATAAAGCGATAAGCCCGGCACCAGCAATCACGGCTCCACCTATAAAAGGGAAACCAGCACCAACTAAGTCTGCCAGATTGGAAGAAAATAAAAAAGGAAGACAAAACAACATGCCGAAACTTCCAAGAAAAATGGCGACGTATGCGCCGGCTTTTACCAATGAATTCATGTTGAACTGATTTTGTTTTGAGGTTGAGTAATTCAATACAATTTCCCGAAGAGTTGAAGTATTACAATGTGCATACTCTTCAATTGTCCAGCTTTTAATTGGTTTTGATTTACACCCATTCCTGAAATCTTTATAAAACGTGAGCCATAAGTCTGGCAGCAACACTGCACCAAACATAAAAATCAGGAAACTTGCCGGGGAATAATTTCCATTACCAATCATAAACGCCTGCATTCTTATTTCATCAACAGGTGTCATCTTAAAATCAAGGAGCACATGCTTAAGGTCATGGCTTTCAAAATTTGGCACTAAGTGCAAGTTGTTTTTTTCAAGACAATCGGCAATATCTTTTCCAAGCGTTCCTTCGGGCAATTCGTTTAATTCCCTTGCTTTCTGTTCGTAAACAGCTATGTCATAAAACTGCTCAATTGTCCAGACAGAAAGATGAAATGACTTTTTTATTATTCCTCTGGTGATGTGTTGAAGAATATTCATACAAGTTCGAATTTTAAGATCGCTTAAATGTGTAATGAGCACCTACCATAAATATACTGTAACATATCCCGAAACTCTTGGTTTTTATTCAGTAGTTTTTTATTTCAAATTCGATTAGTAAGAAGTAGTCAGGAATAGTAGTGAAGAGAGGATCTAAGCGTCAGTAACCTTAATTATCAATTAAATGAGTCACATCTTTACTGCAATAAAAATATGCGAACCCTGGCCCATCACCCCCAATAGCTTCATTGCTTGCAATCGTTAATTTTAGTTTTTTGAAAAAGTATTCTCCGTCAGAAAGTTGTTTTTTGTTGTCCGAAATGCTTGAGAGTAATTCAACTACTTTTTCTATGTTCATCGAAAAGTCTATTTCAATACCTTCAATATTGATAGTAAATCCATGATGCAATTCTAATTCAGTCAGTTTTCCATTACTGTTAAAATTTAAGAAGAAATAATTGTCTTGCTCCTGGTAGTTTTCATAAATGTCACGACGCTGTATTATGTTTTTACTGGTGTCGCCGTTATTATATTGGCTTAAATCAATAACGTTGTCGCCAGCATTAAAATCTCCGTTAAGTAGTTTTCTTGTAAGCTGCCTGTCTGCTCCCCATAATATTACTTTGTCTGCAAAAGAAAAGCCTTTATCAACTTGGTATGTCATTTTGATTGCCATAGTTCTCTATTGTCTTATAATATATAAAATTTAAGCCCTTGAAACCCTTGGCTGCAATCCCTACCTATCCATCCACTTCTTAAACAACGGTGCTTTTTCCCTGCTGATATCCACTTCCAGTTTCAACGGTTGTTTTAACTGCACCATCAGCTTTTGGTTGCCGTGTGGTTTAACGGAGTGCACGGAGTTGATGTTGATGATAGCTTGTCGGTTGGCACGAAAAAATAAATTCGGGTCCAGCACTTCTTCTATTTCTTCAAGTGCCGAAAAATCGTAAATGAGTTTATCGCCGTTGAAGGTGTACACATAGTTGAGATTGTCTTTAAAGAAAACAGCAATGTCTTTTGTTTCAACCGGTGTCCATTTGTTGTTGGAACTGATGATGAACCGCTCTTTGTATTGTGCTTTTGCCAAAGCCGGGTTGGAGAAATACTGCACCAGCTGTTGCAGATCGCCGGGAATAAAGGATCTGCTTTCTTTCATACTACGCACTTTGTCGATGGCCTTTTTCAGATCATCTTCCTGCACAGGTTTTAATAGATAATCAACACCGTTTACTTTAAATGCACGGATGGCATATTCTTCATAAGCGGTGCAAAAGATCACCGGGCATTGCAATGTAAACTGATCGAAGAGTTCAAAACTCAATCCATCACTCAGGCGTATATCCATGAACAAGAGATCGGGCTCAGCATTATTCATAAACCACTTGCGTGCTGCTTTGAGGCTGGGCAATACATCAAGCACCTGCACATCAGCAGCCACTGAAGCAATATTGCTTTGCATTTCTTCGGCTATCAGGCTTTCATCTTCTACTATAACTGCGTTCATAACAAGGGGATTTTAACGGTGAAGAAATGTTCATCTTCATTTATCACAACAGGCTTATCGGAATAATACCTGTACAATGTTTGCAAACTTGCCAATCCTTTTTTATTACTTGTTTCAACAATGCGGTATAGTTGCAGGTTGTTTCTCACTATCACATAATCATCTTCAATAAAAATGTTTATCAGCAACGGACTGTCTTTATCGGCTGTATTGTGTTTAATGGCATTCTCCACAAGATTCTGCAAGGTTACAGGCGCAATGTATTTATTGAAATGTGCATCGGGTACCTTTACATGCACATCCAATCCTTCTTTAAAGCGTATCTTTTGCAGCTTCACAAATGTTTCAACAAATTCAAGTTCATCCTGCAGGCGCACCAGTTCCTGCTCACCGCTTTTTAATACATAGCGATACACTTTGCTCATGCCATCTAAAAAGGAAGTGGCTGTTTTTGCATCGGTCTTAATTAAACTGCGTAGTGAAGTAAGTGAGTTGAACAGGAAATGCGGATTGAGATGCTGCTTTAAACTTTCGTACTGCACCAGTGTTTTTTCTTTCTCCAGCGATTCGGCTTTTGTTTCCAGGTTCAGGATCTGTTTTTGTTTGTTCATACGGAAACGGTAAAATAAAAAGATAGTAGCCGCAATAAGCAAGAGTGTAATGGTTCTGAACCACCATGTTTTGTAGAAGATGGTGGCAATATGAATGTGCAGTGTTTTTTCTTCGCCGTTCCAGTTGTTGATGTTGGAAGATGCTTTGTAACGGAATGTATAATTGCCGCCCGACAGGTTGGTGTAAACAACTTTTGGATTTTGTGTGTAGTGCCATTCTTTCTCCAAACCATCTAAACGATAGGCATACCAGAGTTGATCGTTAAAGCTTACAGCTTCCAGATCGATGCTGAAAAAATTTTCGTTGTAGTTAAGTTGAAGCAGTTGGTTATTGTTAATGAGGCGCATCGGAATCTGTTGATCGCCGTTAATGCGCACATCGGCAATAAAACAATTTGCAACGCTGCTGTCGGCCTTGTACTGTAACGGATCAAACAGTACATAACCTCTTCGTGATGGCATAATGATCTTTCCGTTCCTGAGTTTAAGTGCAGCATGCTCCGTAAAATCAGTAATGGGTAACCCTGCTTCAGCTCCGATCAATGTAAAATAGCGGCGTGATTTTTCCAGCATTACCAAACCGGCGGCTGTGCCAAACCAAACACGATTGCTGTCGTCTACCGCAATACCACCAACAATATTGCTGGGCAATCCATTTTTATCGGTGTAAGAAGTGCATTCATTTTTTTCAAGATCAATACAGCTAATACCGTTGAATGTTGATACCCAGATTTTGCCATCCCTGTCTTCATTAATACTTACAATAACATTGCTGGTAATTGTTTGCTCGGTTTTATCGGTGCTGTTCCAGTATTTTGTTTTGCCGGTTGCAGGATCGTACATGAGCAAACCCGAGCCGTTATAACCGAACCACAAACGCTTTTTACTGTCTTCAAATGTGTAACGTACTGCATAACCTTTGTATTTACCCAACACCGGATGACCTGCAATGCCATGAAATTTTTTTTCTGATGGTTTATAGTAATACAGTCCATCGTAATCTCTTGTGCCAAACCAAAGCGTACCGTCGCTTGTTTTGTTTAAACTGAAATAAAATGCTTCAGGTATGGAATCTTTAATGTTCAAAAAATCCATTTTACCTGTGGACCTGTTCAACCTGTTTACACCTTTACCAGTTGGTACCCAAATATCATGATTGGCATCTTCTGCAATGGCACGTACCGAGTTGAAATAAATGGCATCGGGCTTACCGGGTTGATTTTGCCAGGAACTGTACTTCCCTGTTTTTACATTGTACATTGAAATACCATTACCTGTGGTGAACCAAAGATTTCCTTCATGATCTTCTTCCATACCACGGGTTAAAGCATGCGGATTGTTTTGGCCAAAAGGATAACCAATGCTGAAAACGTTTTTCTGCTGGTTTACATAGTTCACACCAACATCATAACCCAGCCATATCTTTTTATCGTTGCCCACAAAAATGGAAAACAGCATATTGCTCAGTACCGAATTTTTATCGGAAGGATTATAATTGTGGTGAACAAGATTTTTAGTTGCAGGGTTGTAACAAAGCAGTGAGTTAAGATTGGTAGCGATCCATATCGTATGACTCTCATCTTCTATCATACCATTAACAAGACTTTTTACAGTGCCCTGGTCTTTTATTAATAAGTGATCGAGCACTTCTGTTTTTCCTGTTATGCCATCAATACGTAACAAACGGAACTCCTCATGACTGCCAATCCATACATCGTCTGATGTAGTTACCGTGATCTTGTCAATAGCTTTTCCCCTCAATTCTTTTACTTCACGAAAGCTGGCGGTTTTTGTTTTGCTATTGTACACAATGTATCCGCCATTGACACCAATGTAGAGTTCATCGTTCTTTAAAAAACCACTATATGCCTTTGCTGTTTTTAATAATTGGTTTGATGCAGCATCGTTACTTAACTCTTCAAAACGATCGGCTAAGGGATTGTAACAACGCAGACCCGACCTGGATACAAGAATCAATCTGTCTGCAGCAACAGGTATGATGGTATTTACATTAAAGCCTTCAGCTTTTTTTATTTTACGGAAAGAGAAAGAAGAGTAATCGAACTCAGCCATTTCATTCCAGAAGCTGAGCCATAACCGACCATCAACCCCCTTTGCCATGGTATTGCAAACAGATGCCGGAGGAGAAGTGCTGTCTTTACGATCATAGGTAAAGCGCCTGATGGTTCTGCCATTATATCTGTTGAGTGCACCTGCAGAAGCAAACCACATATAACCATACTTATCCTGACAAATAGCATTTACCCATCCATCGTTCAAACCATCTGCAGTGGTAATGGTATGAAATGTTACCGGCTCTTGTTGTGCAAACAAAGCAGCAGATTTCATTAGCAGAAAGAAGAAGAGGATTTTTTTCATCAGCGATCAAAATAGCAACTATTGCTATTGAAACCAAAAAGCCCAACTGCCAAACCGCTGTTTTTTTATGCGAAACGGATAAAACGAATGCCGAAGTGATGTAATAGTGCAATGTCATTGCGAGGAACGACACAATCTTTGTTGCAGAGCTATTTTTAAGACCAGACTGCTTCCTTCGTCGCAGTGACGTTTATAAAAGGAGCGTCATTGCGAGGTACGAAGCAATCTAAAAATGAATATAGTGTGATATAACCCAAAGACTGCTTCATGCCTCACAGTATCAAAAAAGAATCTTCTTCATCGCTTAACGTTTTCATTTATCCGTTTCACTAAGCACAATACACCGATCACTTCACTTCATTTTTATTTCCTTTTTCTGCAAACAATCTTTGAGTTCAGAAACAAAAAAAATTAAAAACCAAAAGTTAATTATGAAAAAGATCTACTCCCTGCTGCTTGCAGGTATTGTTACACTAACAGCTGCAAACGCACAAAGCGTATCGGTTAATACAGATGGTACTGCTGCTGATAACAGTTCTATTCTTGATGTAAAGAGTACAACAAAAGGTATGCTGGTACCACGTATGACAACAGCGCAACGTACAGCCATCATTGCACCAGCAACGGGTTTGCTGGTATTTGATACCGATACAAAAACATTCTGGTTCTATAGTGGTATTTTATGGACGAACATCAGCATAGCAGGTGGCGGCTCATTCACGCTTCCGTATAATGGTTCAACCAATTCTTCCACATCTGCACTGGGTGTAATTAACACAGGTAATGGTGCTGCTATTGAAGGTTCAGGCTCTGCTGGTGCCGGTGTATATGGTAACAGCTATAATGGTGCCGGGGTAAATGCATTATCAACAAATGGCTTCGGAGTTTTCGCCAGCAGTAACAACAGCACCGCTATTTATGGATTTGGTTCAAACGTATTTCCAACCATTAAAGCTGTGAACTCTTCCGGCAACGCAATATTGGGCGAAGCCACAGCAAGCGGCAGCAGCGGCTTGTATGGTGTTTCAACAATTGGAGGTGGGTATGGTGTGCGTGGTTCTAACGAGGCAGGCATTGGTATATATGGTCATACAAATACAGGTACCGGTGTTTATGCATCCAGCACAACAGGCACAGCATTAAGTACAGTGAGTACTGCAGGTGGTCTGGCATTTAATGTTATTGGTAAAGTAAGAATTGCAGGTACTCCTACAGCTCCTGCGGCAGGATATGTTTTAACAAGCACAGATGCACAAGGAAATGCCGATTGGCAACCACAAGCAGAAGCCACTCCTAAAATTGCATTCAGATCGTACGGTGTTTTAAGTGGCGAGGAATTAGAAGACTTGATTTCGGGCTCTTCATTTTTGGGAGAGATCGATAACCAGGTTTATTACAAATACGAAAACTATGATTATGGAAGTGGATTTGATTTAAACGGGAGCAAATTTACCGTGCCGGTTACAGGGCTTTATCATTTTGATGCCGGTTTGAAGTATGAAGAAAATCTTCTCTTTGACTATACGCAAATCAAAATTTCGCTCATGTTGATCAGAGATAGTAAAATATATACAATGGCAAGATCAGGTAGCTATATGAACAGTACAGAAAACTTACAGTTGAACTTAAGCAGTGATCTTTTATTGCAAAAAGGTGATGTGATCTGGATCAGCACTTCGCATACAAATACATTGGGCCTTCCTTCCTACCTCGATATAGCGTTAGATGCACAACAATACTTTAACGGTCACCTTGTGTTTAAAGTGAACTAATTCAGTTGAGAAAAGAAGTTATATACCTAACGTAAACATCAGTTATGAAAAAATATTTAGCCGTCATCCTGCTTGGATTCTTATCCATGCAGAGTATGGCACAACTAACAATACAGAGCGGTGTCCAATGGATTACAACCGGACAGGTAACAGTAAACCTGCAGGACATGAACTTTGTAAACAACGGTACATTTTTGCCCGGCGATGGTTTGCTTCGTTTCAGCGGAGTGCAAACAAATACAATCAGCAGTTCAACATCCTTGCAAGTTCAACGGCTTGAGTTGCAAAAATCAAACAATGCACAGGTGAACCTGCAAACAAACATGCAGGTGAGTGGGTTGCTCATTTTTAGTTCCGGTAATCTGAACCTGAATGGCAAAACAGTTACACTCAATAATGGTGCTGCCTTGTATAACGAAAAAGAAACAAGCCGCATCATTGGCACTACAGGTGGCGAAGTTGTGTATACCACAACGCTCAATGCACCACAGTCGGCCAACCCCGGTTACCTTGGTGCGTTTATTACCAGTACAGCCAATCTTGGAACAGTAACCATCAGGCGTGGGCATTTGCCGCAAAGCGGAAACGGATTAACAAAAAGCATCAACCGTTATTATGTTATTACTCCGCAAAATAATACCAGCTTAAATGCAAGTATGCAGTTCATTTATTTTGATGCAGAGAAAAACGGATTGGATGAAAACAGTTTTGTACTGTATCAAACAAATGATGGTACAAGCTGGACCAATCTTTCACAAACATCCAGAAGTACTACACTCAACTATGTTGAAAAAACAGGCATTAACAGTTTTTCAAAATATACGTTGGGTACAGATGTTGTTGTTGCTCCCGGTTGTTCAGCAACAGGTGTAGCATTGAATGTAAAATCTGCAAAGCAAAACACAGTAAGCATTACGTGGACAACCGCTACTGAGACAAACAACAAAGGTTTTGCTGTTGATCGTAAACTAAAAACCGAAACAGTTTTCAGCCAGATTGGTTATGCCGGCAGCAATGCCATTGGCGGCAACAGCAGCACAGCATTGAGTTATAGTTTTACAGATGCTAATCCGCTGGCCGATGTTGCGGAATACCGTTTACGCATTGTATCGCTTACCGATAATATTTGTTTTTCTGATGTTAAGACATACACACCGAAAGGTGGTGGCAAAGGAAAACCGAATAACAATACAACGATCGATACAAAACAAGGCGTGCAGTTGACTGCTGAGCCGAAGTTGACAGTTGGACCCAATCCTAATCGTGGTAACTTCTATTTCAGCATTGAAGGAATTGAAGAGCCAACCGTTGTTGAGTTGTTTACCATCGATGGTAAAGCAATCAGCAAGTTTATTGTTACCAACCTGCAGAAACAACAGGTGAATGGTTTGCGGGCGGGTGTGTATTTGTTACGGGCGCCTGTTAGCGGACTTGTTCAAAAAATAATTGTACAGTAGTGTTTTTTGGTTTTTCCTGTTCAATAAAAAAGCGGAGTTTGATCTCCGCTTTTTCTTTGTTGAACTGTTGTTCAGAAGTCGATTTCTTTTATAACCAGTTTTAATACGTTCATGTTATAATCAAGTTCATTGTTTTTGGTTACTCCATTCTCTTTTCCTAATGATATCTGCACAATACATTCCACTTCTGCACCTGGCGTGTATTTTGTTCTTTTAATATCATCGTACACGTATGGCGTAATAATAAACGAAAGTTCACTCGGCTTACTAAAAGACTTTGTTTCTGCAATGGAGAACATCACATCGTCCTGAACAATATCGTTATAGTTTGTAAGCGCAATCTGGTTGTGTACTAATAAAGAGCCGGGCTTTTCTTTTGTGTAAAGCAGTTTCAGCACATATTTTTTTCCGTTCTCCAATTTAAGTTTGTAGCTGATCATTCCTTCGTTACCGGGCAGCAGTGCAATTGCACCATCCGATACCGACCACGATCCATTGATCGTTACTCGAAAAAGCGATTTCTCATCACCACTACCGAGATAGTTGGCAGGTATTTCTACACCGGTTTTGTACGCAGCATATTTAGCTCCTGCCAGCTGCATGGTTTGTTTGATGCTGTTGGCATTTACCATTGTTACCTTGTTTCTTGCGCCCATTACTTTCAATGAATCTGCAGATGGGTTGATGGCTCTGATATTGACCGTTGTGGGTGTAGTAGCAATGCGTTTGGTTGTGATCTGTGCAAACGAAGCGCCAGCAGTTGTACCGCTGACGAGTAAAAACAAGAGTGCAGCTTTTGGTTTCATTGTTGGTAGATTTTTGATAAAGATAGAAAATGGATGCAGAAAGAAAGGTACAGATCAAATGAGGACTGCAAAACAAAAAAGCGCTGCACTTTCATGCAACGCTTCAATCTTATCAATTAAAAAAACTTATTCTGCTTCTGCCACTACTTCTTCCACTTCAGGAATCATGCGCTTCATCATTCCTTCAATACCTGCTTTGAGTGTGATCATCGATGATGGACAACCGCTGCAGCTTCCCTGCAAAGCCAGGTTTACTTTACCATCTTTAAAGCTTTTGAACTGAATAGCACCGCCATCCATTTCAACCGCAGGCTTTACATAGTTTTCTAAAATTTCCTGGATGCGTTTTACCACATCGCTTTCATCGCCGCTCAGCACCACTTCTTCCTTCACCGGCTCTACCACTTTCGATTCGTCGATCACAGCTTTACCTTCTTCCAGGTAATCTTTCAAAAACTGGCGGATGGTAGGAATCAGTTCCTGCCAATCGGTATCGGGAGAAGAACGTGTAAGTGTAACAAAATTGCTGGCAATGAACACGGCTTTCACAAACGGAAAACCAAACAGTTCCTGCGCCAGCGGCGAAGCATCAGCTGTTGAAACTTCGGGGAAATCGATGCTCTTGCCGGGATACAGGAGTTTGTTGGCCACAAACTTCATGGTTTCCGGGTTAGGCGTCATTTCTGTATAGATGCTGATAACGGGGTTTCCTGTTTGAATCATGATGTTGAAACTTTAAGCAGCAAATTTAGCAACAAACACGGGAGTTTGGTTGCTGTTTTTCCATTTTAGCAGTTTTATGACGGTTTGCAGGTAAAAATCTCCCGTTATCGTAACTTACACGAACTAAATACATATATATGCTATCCCCAAAAATTGAAAAGGCCTTAAATGAGCAGGTATTGCTCGAGGCAGAATCTTCGCAGATCTATTTAGCAATGGCCAGCTGGGCCGAAGTGGAAGGTTACAGTGGTATTGCAGCTTTTTTGTACAAACACAGCGATGAAGAGCGGATGCACATGCTGAAGCTGGTAAAGTTTATTAACGAGCGTGGCGGGCATGGCGTAATCCCTGCATTGAAAGCTCCTTCAACAAAATATAAAGGAGTAAGAGAATTGTTTCAGCAGGTACACGATCATGAAATACTGGTGAGTACTGAAATAAACCGTTTGGTAGATATCTGCTTAAAAGAAAAAGATTATACCACGCACAACTTTCTGCAATGGTATGTGAGTGAGCAGATAGAAGAAGAAGCACTTGCACGCCAGATCATGGATAAACTGAAACTGATTGGTGCAGATAAGAGTGGTTTATACATGTTCGACAGAGATGTGTCGATAATGGGCGCACCAGGAGCTGCCGGCGGAGGACGACATTAATTATAAATAGCTGTGCAGGTATTTATGAACAATGCTTAACGTTTATCTTCATTAAGGTAGATAGCAAGAATGCTATGCCTTTTACAAAACTTAATTTATGCAGAGAGAATTATCCGGCTGGTACAGTCCCGCTTTAAATAAAGATATGCCCATTGCAATTTATGGTCATTATGGATTTGCATTGCTGCTGGTACCAACAGCTGCTGCCGATTACCTGGAATACGAACGTTTTCAGTTGATCGATGCAATCAGTCCGTGGATTGAAGCAGGAAAAGTAAAAGTGTATTCGGTAAACAGCATTAATACCGAAAGCTGGATGAACAATGAAATGGAAGGTGCACACAAAGCCATTCGTCAGAACCAGTTCAACGAATACATTTTTAACGAAGTGGTGCCGTTTATTAAAACCAACACTTCGTTCGATACGCCCATTATTACCAGCGGTGCATCGTTTGGTGCATTGCATAGTATGAATTTGTTTTTAAAGCGTCCCGATCTGATCAACGGTGTACTTGCTATGAGTGGCGTGTACGATCTGATGGAATATACCAAAGGCTATTACGATGAGCAGGTGTATTACAATTCGCCTATGCATTACATGCCTAACTTAACTGATCATGCAATACTGGAACAGATACGGCACAGCAATCATATTCATTTGTTCAGTGGAAGTGGTGCACACGAAGATCCATCGAGTGCAGGGCGTTTTGCAAAAATTCTCTACGACAAAGGCATTAACTACGAGTTAGACATTTGGGGAAACGAGTGGCCACACGACTGGAATACATGGCGGGCATTATTACCGCATTATCTGGAAACAAGATTTTGATGTCTGATTTAGGATTTGACGAATGTGTCAGGCTCCATGTTTTTAAATTTTTCTATAAACGAGCTATTGCACAAAGAGCGAAGATGCCTGCATCTTCGCTCTTTTTACTTTTTGTCACTTTGTGCTTCTGTTTCCTTGTGGTTTAAACAGTTCTGCCAACAGAACCATTTTCTGTTTTCTGTAACTCAAATATCTTCTGCACCTGCAAGCCGGCTTCTGTTTGATGCGATACATACAATACGGCCGAAGTTGTTTCTGCTGCCAGTTTATTAATGAGCTGAATTACTTTGGCTGCATTCGCATCATCAAGTCCCATCAATGGTTCATCGAGTATCAATATGGGTGGATGTTTTACCATTGCCCTTGCAATTAATGCCATCCGTTGTTCGCCCTGTGTAAGTTTATTAAACGGAAGGTTGGCTTTGTGTTGCAACTGCAACAGTTGTAACCATTCGTAAGCCGAACGCAACTGCATATCGCTGGGTATTGTGTACAAACCGATCTGGTCGAGATAGCCCGATACAATCATTTGCAGCAATGTATGTCTTGTTGCAAAAAGATCGGTCATGGCAGGAGTTAGGTAGCCCACTTTTTCTTTAATGCTCCACACTGTTTCGCCAGTACCTTTTTTTCTGCCGAAAAGAAATAACTGTTGACCATAACCTTTTACATTGTCGCCGGTGATCATGGTAAGCAATGTTGTTTTGCCTGAGCCATTGGGTCCTTTCAGTTGCCAGAACTCGCCTTTGCTGATGGTCCAGTTAATTTGCTGCAACACCTGTCGTCCATCGTAGCTTACGTTTACATCGGTAAAACGTACCAGTTCATTACCGGTAAGATTGTAATGATGCAAAGGAGCCGGTACAATTGCTTCTTCGGTTGAAGTGTGTTCTATAACCGATTCGTTGAGTGCTATAAATCCTCCATCGGGCGAAGGCATTAAACGATCAATGATAAATGCAAGCAGATCTTTTTTTCGGTGCGCCAGTTGTATAAACTGTATGTTGCCTGCTGCATTGCTCAACTGTTCTTTTAACGCTTCCTGTGTGGCAATATCTAAATTGTCGAATACATTATCCAGCACCAACACATCGGGTTTTAACGAAAGCAAATGTTGCAGCAAAACTCTTTTCTGCTCACCACTCGACATAGAGCGGAGTGTTTGCACCCGTGCTGCTTCAATACCGCAGTAACCATGTATATCTTCTTCCAGTAAATATTGCTGAACTGTATAGGCCGAAAAAAGCTGCAGATGGGTTGTGCTGCTGATACCGAACAGCGCAACATTTTTCTTTTCCAGTAATTGCTGAATAAACAGTTGCTTGTTAAATGTGTTCGATAGAAAAATACCAACATGCTTCATGACACGAAGATAATTGCAGAAACAAAAAGAGCGGGTGTTTTCACAACCCGCTCTTTCATTAGAGGAATAAGGTAATGGTTAGATGGTTGCTTAAAGTTTTACCGGCTTAACAGTATAGCCTTGCTTGCGTAATAAATTAATAACGCCGATATCGCCGCCAAGATGTGCCGCACCAACAGCAAAAAAGCAGGATTTGCTTTCCATGTTTTTTTGCATAAGCGGAATCCATTTGCTGTTGCGTTTTACAAGCAGTTCGTTTTCTGCATCCATTAACTCCGGCGAGTTATTGGTGAAACTGTAAAGCGCTTCTACATCCTGCGATTTGTAAACAGTAATCAGCTTTTTAAACTCTTCAATATTCTTATCAAAGTTATCGATCATGTTTTGCAGGTTGGCAACTTCAACACTGTCGGGTATGGAATCAAAAACGGCAACCTGGTCTTCCAGTGTTTCAAGACCTTTAATGTCTTTACCGTTTTTAGCTGCAATGGCAATAAAAGTTTGCTCGTACGATTCACGGGTTTTGCAGTTCAGCGATTTTTCCGACAGCATCGTCATCAGCATAAACGGTTTAAACGTATTGAACATGAGCGCCGACATGCCGGTGATTTTCTGATATTTTTTATCGAAGGCAGCAAAGGCACTGTCGCCAAATAATTGTTTAATCGTTTGCCCTTTGGGTAGCTGCAGCAGTGTTATCATTTTCATCATCATGGCCGGGTCGTCCATGTCTAATTCAAGAAACACCTGTTCTGCATTTGTAAATTTTTCCTGTACAACAGCAGGCATAAAAAAATCTTCTTTGCAAATAATATGTACAGTACCAAACAGGTAAGAGGGGGTCTTCAGGTTGTTGCCTGTAATTTCCCACAACAGGCTGCTTTCTGTTTTTGTTTGGGCAAAGCCAATGCTGCTCATGAGCACGGCAGCCAGTAAAATAATTTGCTTTTTCATTGTGATGATCATTCTTCTTCTGTCATTTCGTTTACAATATGCTTTAACTTTTCTGCATGCTGTCCGTAAAGTTTACGCACATACCATTTGTTTAAAAAATAAAGCGGAACGGTTAATACAAGCGACATTAAAGTTACAATACCGAAGAAAACAGCAAAAGGCACATCAGCTTTCTGGCGCTGTACGGCTACCTCTGGTGAGTAGAAAAACAGCACCACACTCATAGTAATAATAGAGATCGGCATCAGGGCTGTTCCGGCAATTAAATATATGCGGATGTATTTTTCAAGTATGCGTAACTGTTGCTGCAGGTTGCTTTTTACTTCGCAGGTAACACATTCCATTTGTTTCAGCAGGCTGCGTTTACGAATGTAATAAACCATAAAAGCAACGCCTATTACAAAAAACAACAAAGGAATAATGAGTATAAGACCTTTGAAGTTGATGATATAATCAATAATGATCCACAGGTATAAAACCACCACCACCCACATTTCAATGGTGAGGTTGCGTTTCATTTTCGCAATAGGACTTTTTGATTTTTTCTGCAGTATAGCCTGCAGCTCCTGTTCGGATGGTTGCCCGCTGCTGCTTTCAACCGTGCCCCACATTTCTTTTAGCTGATCAAGTTCCATACGCTTCGGCTTTAGTTAATGAACGTAATTTTTCTTTAATGCGGTTCATCTTTACCCGCAATGCGCCATTACCAATACCAAGTATGTCTTCCATTTCATCGTAACTCTTGTCTTCGAGGTATAACATTACAATGGCTTTTTCTACTTCGGTAAGTCGGCTGATGGCAGCATACATCTGCTGGAGTTTTTCTTCCTTCAGTTTTTCTTCATAGCTGTCGGCATCATCTCTTGGTATAAATTCAGGAAAACTCAAGGCAACCTTTCTCGATTGTTTCCGCAGGTTACTGATGGCGGTGTTCAGTGCAATACGGTACATCCAGGTACTGATCTTTGCATCGCCCCTGAAACTGCCGAATGCTTTCCATAGCTGAATAACGATTTCCTGGTACAGGTCATCCCTGTCCGCATCGTTGCGGCCATACAGATGGCATACTTTGCGAATAATACCTTGATGCTCTTTTACCAGCAGTAAAAAATCCTGTTCAGAAGCTATGGTCATTCAACCGGTTGGTTTACGTATTTGTATAGGTAGTGCAAAAATGAATTAAGTTACACGCAAATAAGAAAAATAGTTATGGCGAAGAAAATGTATCACCTGGCGCATTGTACAACCTGCCAGGCCATTATAAAAGAAACGGGTGCCGATAAAGCGGGCTTGGAATTTCAGAACATCCGTGAGGAGAAGATCACAAAAAAACAGCTGGAAGAGATGAGGAAACTTGCCGGTAGCTACGAGGCATTGTTCAGCCGGCGAGCATTAAAGTATAAAGAGCTTGGGTTAAAGGATAAAAAGCTTACAGAAGACGATTACAAAAATTACATACTGGAAGAAGATACGTTTCTGAAACGTCCGGTAACCATATTCAACAACCAGATATTTGTTGGTAACGATAAAAAAACGGTAGAAGCCTTGAAAAAAGCCCTGCAATAAAGTAATTTGTAAGTCCCCGGTCATAAATTGGAAAGCAACGGTTGTGAAAATGCTAAAAATCAACCAAACTGGTAGACTAAACAAAAGAAGCCTTATTTTCGCATGATTGTTTTTTAAGAATATGACTGATCGTTCGTTTGTAAAACGGATGAACTTTAAAATACTTTAGATCATGAGTGCTTTTCCCGGCTACCTGCTTAGCAGTAATTTCCCGTCGAGGAATACGGTGGTTACGTTTACAGAAGATTTGATCAACTGCATTTTTCCAATGGTTAGTGATGCAGCTGCTTATACCGAACAGCAGTGCAGTGCAAATATTTTGCTCAGGAAACAACTTACAGAAATACTTACGCCCTTATCGCAACGCTACGATCTGGATGTGGTTGGTATAACCGATGAATATCTTGATGAGCTTGCATTTATCAAAGCAGAGTTGATAGAAGATGCGGAGTTGATATTGGAGTTTGATCCTGCTGCTTATTCTGTTGAAGAAGTGATTTTATCGTACCCCGGTTTTTATGCTATTATGATCTACCGGCTTACGCATCCGTTGTATAAGTTGAATGTGCCTATTCTTCCACGTATTATGAGTGAGTTGGCGCACAGCAAAACAGGTATTGATATTAATGCAGGGGCACAGATCGGTTGTCCGTTCTTTATCGACCATGGCACAGGTGTGGTAATTGGCGAAACAAGTATCATTGGTAAGAATGTAAAAATTTACCAGGGAGTTACTTTGGGTGCATTGGCAGTACGTAAAGAAGATGCACAAACAAAACGGCATCCTACCATAGAAGATAACGTGGTGTTGTATGCAAACAGTACTATTCTTGGTGGTAAAACAGTCATTGGTCACGATAGTATTATTGGCGGTAATACCTGGATTACCGAGAGTGTAATACCGCATAGCGTTGCTTATACCAAAAGCCAGATCGTTATCACCGATAAAAAAGATTTTACAGAGCCTCTTAATTTCATTATCTAATATAAATCATCGAAAAAAATAAAACATGAAAGCAAACAGCATTTTAGAAACAATAGGCAACACGCCGCATGTACGCATCAATCGCTTGTTCTCTTCTGATGTTGAAGTATGGAGCAAGCTGGAACGTGCAAACCCCGGCGGTAGTATTAAGGATCGTATTGCATTAAGCATGATTGAAGATGCAGAAGCAAAAGGTATTTTGAAAGAGGGCAGTGTAATTATTGAACCAACGAGTGGCAACACCGGTATTGGTTTGGCAATGGTTGCAGCAGTAAAAGGCTATAAGCTCATTCTTGTTATGCCGGAAAGTATGAGTATTGAACGCCGTAAACTGATGAGTGTTTATGGTGCAACGTTTGAACTTACTCCACGTGAAAAAGGAATGAAAGGAGCTATTGCAAAAGCAACTGAATTACTTGAAGCAACGCCTAACAGCTGGATGCCGCAGCAGTTCGATAACCCGGCAAATATTGATGTGCATGTAAAAACAACTGCACAGGAAATAATTGCCGATTTTCCTGATGGAATTGATTACCTGATTACCGGTGTTGGTACAGGTGGACATATAACCGGTGTTGGTCGTGAACTGAAAAAGAAATTCCCGAATGTAAAAGTATTTGCTGTTGAACCGGAACTTTCTCCTGTTATCAGCGGTGGCGAACCTTCACCACATCCTATACAAGGTATTGGTGCAGGCTTTATTCCTACCAACTTACAAACCGATGTTTTGGATGGCGTAATTCAAGTAAGTAAAGATGATGCGTTTGCTTATGCGCAACGTGCAGCAAAAGAAGAAGGTATTTTCCAAGGTATTTCAAGCGGCGCAACAATGGCTGCTCTTGCTAAGAAATTACCCGAAATTCCGAAAGGAAGCAAAGTATTGATCTTTAACTACGATACCGGTGAGCGTTATTTCAGCGTAGATGGACTGTTTTAAAAGGTCGGCCCCTTAGTAATACACAAGCCTTCGCTTAGCGAAGGCTTTCTTATTCTTATTCCGTTGACGGGATCTTAGTTGACGATACGCAGCTTGGCATAATTCAGCATGATCTTCTTTTCGCCGTTCAATTCAAACTTTACCGTTGCAATGGGGTTGTGAGCACTGCCTTCCATTTTAATTACTTCGCCAAAACCGAATTTCTGATGCTCCACTTTATTGCCCACTTCCAGGTTGCTGGTATCGCTGGCAACAAAATCTGCAGCAGGTTTATGTTCCACTGTTTGTGGCCTTGCAGGTGGTGTGGCATACGATGGTTTTGATGTGTTAGCTTTCGGAGGTGCACCATAACGCTTTTCGGCATTGGCAACATCAGTATAGTCATTATTGCGATTGCCAAATCCACCTTTCATACGATCGAATGCAGAACCACCACCAAACGAAGAGCCGGATGACTGGTTACGTAAACCGCCGCCTGCATAACTTTTATCTACATATTGTTCCGGCAGTTCATCTAAGAAACGGCTGGGTTCATTTTGAACGATCTGTCCAAACTTATATCGTGTATTGGCATAAGTGATCCACAACTTCTTTTTTGCACGGGTGATCACTACATAAAACAAACGACGCTCTTCTTCCAGTTCTTCTCTTGTATTGATGGAGAGTGCACTGGGGAATAATTGTTCTTCTAAGCCCGCAGCAAATACACATTCAAATTCCAAACCTTTTGCAGCATGGATGGTCATGAGTTTTACATTGTCTGCATCAGGATCTTTATCATCGGCATCGGTTAACAAAGTGATCTGCTGCAGGTAAGCTCCAAGTGTAACAGCACCGAGTTTCTTTTGTTCTTCTGTTTGCGCAGGAGCAGCATCGAACGATAGTTCCTGTTGCGGCTTTTCGGGTTCATCAAACAGTTTTTCTTCTTCAATCATCACACCGTCATCATCAATCTGCTGACGGTTTGCCGTATCATCCACCCACTCTTTAATAGAGTTAAGTAATTCTTGCGTATTCTCATAACGTTGTAACCCTTCTGTACTCTTATCGTTGAATAATTCTTTAACGATATTGGTTTGTTTGCCCACATGCACCGCTACATCGTACGCATTATTCTTTTGTAACATGCTGGCAAAACTGCGGATCATGGTTACAAAATTGTCTATTGCTTCTAATGTTCCTGCTTTGAAACCATATTCCTGTGCACGGGTAAGCACTTCCCACATGCTGATGTTTTGTTCATTGGCAAACAGCACACATTTGTCAACCGTTGTTTTACCAATGCCACGAACAGGATAATTGATGATGCGTTTCAACGCTTCTTCATCACGTGGGTTTACAATAAGGCGCAGGTATGCAATAAAGTCTTTGATCTCTTTGCGTTGATAGAAACTGATGCCGCCGTAAATAATATAGGGAATACCCATGCGGCGCAGGCTTTCTTCCATTGCACGGCTTTGTGCATTGGTACGATAGAGAATGGCGAAATCTTTATTGCGGTAATGGTTACGGAGTTTTTGTTCCTGGATAGTATCTGCAACAAACTTTCCTTCATCATTATCGGTAAGCGTACGAACCAGTTTTAATTTTTCGCCATCGCCATTATCGGTAAAAAGTGTTTTTTCAATTTGTCCTTTGTTGTTGGCTATAACTTCGTTTGCAACATTGAGGATGTTCTTTGTACTGCGGTAGTTCTGTTCCAGTTTTACCACATGCACATTGTCATAATCTTTCTGAAACTGTAAAATGTTTTCAATAGTAGCGCCACGGAAACTGTAAATACTTTGTGCATCATCGCCCACCACACAAACATTTTCGTGCATGGCACCTAACAGTTTTATGATCTCGTACTGGGCAGGGTTAGTATCCTGGTACTCATCGATCATGATGTATTTGAAACGACGTTGGTACTTACTTAAGCTTTCCGGAACAGTTTTCAGTAATTCATAAAACTTGATCAACAGATCATCAAAATCCATTGCGCCGTTTTTAAAACAACGCTTGGCATAACTATCGTAGATCTGTGCAATGGCCGGACGGTTGGCACGCATATCTTCCTGCTGTATGTGCCAGTCGTTCTTGTATTCTTCTGCATTTACCAATGCATTTTTTGCAGAGGAGATGCGGTTGTAAACAGTTGATGGTTTGTAGTGTTTATCATCCAGGTTCATTTCATTGATCACTGTTTTGATTACACTTTTTGCATCATCCGTATCGTAAATCGTAAAGTTTGATGGATAACCGATCTTAGTTGCTTCACTTCTTAAAATTCTTGCGAAGACACTATGAAAAGTACCGATGTATAAATTTCTTGCTTCGTGGTTGCCGAGGATGTGCTCCACACGCTCCTTCATTTCCTTGGCCGCTTTATTGGTAAACGTTAACGCTAATATGTTGAATGCATCTACACCCTGCGCCATTAAATGTGCAATACGGGTGGTGAGCACTTTGGTTTTACCACTACCTGCACCTGCCACGATCATCAACGGTCCGTCGATGGTGATCACTGCTTCTTTCTGCCGTTCGTTTAGTCCTTTTAAATAGTCAATCATAAATCGAAATAAGCCTGCAATTTACAAGAAGCAAATGGGAGATGGGGTGCTGTGGAGAAAGAAATTGCAGCTCCTTTGGAGAACAACAAAAAGAAAAACAGGAAATCAGGATCAGGCTTCTGTTTCGTCGTACATAAACACATCAATTGCTGGCTTCCCGGCCTGCATTAGAAACAGGTTGCATTGATGAAACAAATCCTGCGGCGCACCGGTAGTAAAATAATTCCCACTATACCAATACTGCATAAGCTGTGTGGTTACATTGCTGTTGTTGCGTGTAAGCAGCAACCATTGCATGCGTGATAAAGCTGCATCGGAAAGATGGTTGAAGACTCCGTTGCTGAGGAGATTTCTTGTAAGGGCCATTACTTGCTTTTGCATAAACTTGAATTTTAGGTGAATTACAAATACTAACGTAAAAAGAATGCCAAGGTTTTCTTATCAAATTGTTACCGGGCAGGAATGTGCATTGGCTGTGTATAAGGAAGGTGTTCGGTTTCCTCAAATCATCTTTCATAATCACTAATTCATAACCAAACATTCATGCCCTTTTTCCTTGCCACCCCAGCTAAAAGGCTTACCTTTGCGGCCTTAAAATTGGCAGTAATCACCAACACTATTGCCTAACTCACTGAGTATGAATATTCGTAACATAGCAATTATTGCACACGTTGACCATGGTAAGACTACCCTGGTTGACAAAATTTTACACGCAACCAAAGTTTTCCGTGAAAACCAGGAAACAGGCGAACTCATCATGGACAGCAACGACCTGGAAAGGGAGCGTGGTATCACCATCTTTTCCAAAAATGCTGCTGTTACCTACAACGATATTAAAATTAACGTGATCGATACACCAGGCCACGCCGATTTTGGTGGTGAGGTAGAACGTGTATTGAAAATGGCTGATGGTGTAATTCTGTTGGTGGATGCTTTTGAAGGTCCGATGCCACAAACACGTTTCGTGTTACAAAAAGCATTGCAGTTAAACCTGAAGCCGATCGTTGTTATCAATAAAGTTGATAAACCAAACTGTCGTCCTGATGAAGTGCATGATGCGGTGTTCGAATTATTCTTTAACCTCGATGCAACAGAAGAACAACTGGATTTCCCTACTTACTATGGTAGTGGTAAAAACGGTTGGTTCAACGATTCATTAACAGAGATCGATAACATCAATCCATTACTGGATGGTATTATTAAATATGTACCTGCTCCGAAAGTAGCGGAAGGTCCATTGCAGATGCAGATCACTTCACTCGATTATTCTTCTTTCCTCGGTCGTATTGCAGTTGGTAAAGTAAGCCGTGGTTCAATCAAAGAAAATCAGCAGGTAGCATTAATGCAGGCCGATGGTACAGTGCGTAAGCTGAAAGTAAAAGAACTGTATGTGTTTGAAGGAATGGGCAAAAAGAAAGTGGCAGAAGTAGTTGCCGGCGATCTTTGTGCAGTTGTTGGTGTTGATGATTTTAATATTGGTGATACTATTGCTGATGCAGATAATCCGGAAGCATTACCGGTTATCAGTGTAGATGAGCCAACGATGAACATGTTGTTCAGTGTAAACAACTCACCTTTCTTTGGTAAAGATGGTAAGTTTGTTACAAGCCGTCACTTGCGTGATCGTTTAATGAAAGAAACGGAAAAGAATCTTGCGCTTCGTGTAACAGATAGCGAAGATGGCGATAGCCTGGTGGTATATGGTCGTGGTATTCTTCACCTCGGTATCTTAATTGAAACCATGCGTCGTGAAGGGTATGAATTAACTGTTGGTCAACCACAGGTAATTGTGAAAGAGATCGGTGGAAAAAAACACGAACCATACGAAACATTGGTAGTGGATGTGCCGCAGGAGTTTGCAAGCAAAGTAATTGATTTGGTTACACGTCGTAAAGGTGAAATGCTGGTGATGGAAACCAAAGGTGAAATGCAACACCTTGAGTTCGATATTCCTTCACGTGGGTTGATTGGTTTGCGTACACAAATGCTTACCGCTACAACCGGTGAAGCTGTAATGGCGCACCGTTTCAGCGAATACAAACCATGGAAAGGTGCAATCCCCGGTCGTAACAACGGTGTATTACTTTCTAAATTCCAGGATAAAACAACCGGTTATTCAATTGATAAGTTGCAGGATCGTGGTACTTTCTTTGTTGATCCGGGTGAAGATGTTTATGCAGGCCAGATCATTGCTGAACACATTAAACCAGGCGACTTAGTAGTAAACGCAACAGAAGGTAAAAAGTTAACCAACCACCGTGCAAGTGGAAGTGATGATGCAACACGCATTGCTCCAAAAACCTTGCTTACGCTGGAAGAGTGTATGGAATACATTCAGTTTGATGAGTGTATTGAAGTAACTCCAAACTTCATCCGTATGCGTAAAGTAATTCTCGATGAAGAAGAGCGCAAGAAAGTAGCAAAACAAATGAACGCACAAATGGCGTAAGAAATACTTGCTTAAAGAATAAAACCTCCTTAATATGGGAGGTTTTTTGTTTTGGGGAATGATGGTTATCATTGCAATTCCTAAACCAAATACATAAAGCAATGAGTGAAACATCCATTTTTGATCCGGTATTTTATCCTTACCAGTTTATTTTCCGTATCGGCACCATTCACAACGATTTCAGAGCAGTTGATGCAAGTGGCACAACAAAAGCATTTGTAAAACAAAAACTGTTTAAGTTTAAAGAACATGTACAGGTGTTTACAGATGAAAGCCAAACAGAACTGCTGTACAACATACGTGCAAACAAGTGGCTCGACTTTAATACAACATACAGCTTCGATAAACCCGATGGTTCCTCCATTGGTCGTGTGGCACGAAAGGGCTGGCGCTCTTTATGGAAAGCACAATACGAACTGTATGATGAAAGAGATCAACAGGATCTCATTATCCAGGAAAAAAATGCATGGACAAAAGTGGGAGATGCTGTGCTTTCTGAAATTCCGATCCTCGGCATTTTCACAGGTTACTTATTCAACCCAAGTTATACAGTAAAACGTCCTGACGGCACGTTGGTAGCAACATTTAAAAAAGAAGCTTCGTTCTTTGGTCGTAAGTTTAATTTATACCAGGAAACAATGTTTGAAAAAGGCGAAGAACAGCGCATTCAACTGGGATTAATGATGATGGCATTGCTCGAAAGAAGAAGAGGATAGAGAAAGATATAAATCTTAATATACTAAGTTTCTTTTTTAGCTTAACCATTTTGTAAACAGGATAAAATTGCCTTAATCCGGAAATAGATACAAGTCAGAACGTAACAGGTCAACTAGTGCTATGCAGGAAAGTTTATTTCATTTGCTTCGGTGTCCATATGCAAAGCAACCTTTGCGTATTCAGATCATTTCAAAAAAACAAAGGCAATTTAACAGCTCTTTAGTTGAAATAATAGAAGAAGCTATCCTGTTTTCGGAAGAAGGGTTTGTCTTCCCGGTAATTGATGGAATTCCGAGAATGCTCATTGAATCAATCTACGATTACGACACTTTTTTGAAACAACATTTGCCAAACTATCTATTATTAAAAAAACAACTTGAAGAGAAGCATGCTGATCTGTTAGCTTTTTGCAGAGAAAAAAATAAAAAAACAAAGCAAAGTTTCTTTTTGGAATGGGGCTTTTTAAAACCGCAGGCGAATGATAAACTATGGCATGATGAGATTGCAGATTTGTCTTACAAGTTTTTACAGGAATTTGATTTAAAGCCTGAAGATTTAAAAGGGAAAGCCGTAATAGATGTTGGTTGTGGGCATGGGGTAACAACGGGAAAAATAGCAACGCTCTCTCAATTGGTTGTTGGGGTTGAATTGAGCCGGGCAGTTGAGAATGCATATAGCCGCAATGATCAAGCAAATGCACATTTTTTGCAAGGTGATCTTCTCTTTCTTCCTTTTGCTGAAAGGTCGTTTGATCTTTTGTACTCCAGTGGTGTGTTGCATCACACAGCTGACACAAAAAAATCACTGGTAGCAGTAGAAGCACTCGTAAAGAAGAATGGAAAAATCTGCATCTGGCTCTACCATCCTCAGTCAAACAAAATTCACAATGCGATGCTCTTCATGCGAAAAGTGACCAGTAAGATGCCTGTAGCTATATCGTTTCCCTTGCTTATGATTTTTGTTTTTCCATTCAGCTTTTTAATTAAGAAAATAAAAAGAAAACGGAAGTTGAATTATAGAGAAGAGATCATTGATATACTAGATATGTTTACGCCGGAATTTCGTTTTGAAATTACCCACAATGAAGCAGAGAAATGGCTTACGGAGTTGAATTATTCCGATGTAAAAGTGACGACAACCGATCAGTTTGGTTTTTCCATTGTTGGGAAGAATGTAAAAGAAAGTTGATAGGCTTATCTTATTTTTTGTTGCAGTAATTGTTTTACAGAACCAAACCATTCAGTTTTTAAAATACTCAGGATAATACTGTCTCTTCTTCCGCCTGCTTCAATGGTCATATTGCTTCTCAGTATTCCTTCAACAGTACAACCAATTGCTTTCATAGCGTTGATGGAAGGTTGATTGTTTGCATCGGCTCTTAACTCTACACGCTCCAACCCCCATTTTTCAAATGCAAATTGAAACAGCAGTTGCTTGCAGTTACGGTTTAATCCTGTTCGTTGAAATGCCTTGCCATACCAGGTGTAACCTAACTGTGTTGTTTTGTTGAATGGCTGAATGTCGTAGAAACGTGTGCTGCCTGCATATTGCTGTGTTGCTTTGTCAAATACAATAAACGGATATTCAATACCGGCAACTTTGTTTTGCAATGTCGTACTGATGTAATTCTTCATTCCCTCTTCACCTGCAGGGCTGATAAGTGAATACTTCCACAGATCAGCTTCGTGTAATGCAAAAACTAAAAGGTTTTCGAAATCACTTTCTTTCAACGGACGAAGCAGTACCCGATCGTTTTCTAAAACAATTTCGCTGTCGGTAATTTTTTCTATCATCCTTCAACACGTTTTATATCGGCACCAAGATTACGTAAACGTTCATCGATATATTGATAACCTCTGTCGATCTGTTCAATATTTTGAATGATGCTTTTACCTTCGGCACTTAATGCAGCAATCAGCAATGCCTGTCCGGCACGAATGTCGGGGCTGCTCATGGTAATGCCTCTCAGCTTTTGCTCACGTTCCAAGCCAATTACTACTGCACGGTGTGGATCGCAAAGAATGATCTGTGCACCCATATCAATGAGTTTATCTACAAAGAACAAACGGCTTTCAAACATTTTCTGGTGAATGAGTACACTGCCTTTCGCTTGTATTGCAGTAACTAAAACAATGCTCAACAGATCGGGAGTAAAGCCGGGCCATGGATGATCGTAGATAGTTAATACACCACCATCGAAATAGCGACTTACTTCATATATCTCTTGTTCTGGAATATGAATATCATCACCATCAATATTTACAGTAATACCCAGCTGGCGAAACTTGTCGGGAATAATTCCTAAATGATCAACAGATGCATTCTTAATACGGATATCGCTCTGTGTCATTGCTGCTAAACCAATGAACGAACCTACTTCAATCATATCGGGTAAAATACGATGAGCCGTTCCTCCTAAATAATCAACACCTTCAATGTTAAGCAGGTTACTTCCAATGCCGCTGATTTTTGCGCCCATGCGGTTAAGCATTGCACATAACTGCTGAATGTATGGTTCACAAGCTGCATTGTAAATGGTAGTTGTACCATTGGCCATGCTTGCTGCCATTACAATGTTTGCAGTGCCTGTTACCGATGGTTCATCGAGCAGCATATTTACGCCTTGCAGTTTACTGGTAGTAAGATGAAAGAAACCATCTTCTGCATGGTAGTTAAACGCAGCTCCTAATTTTTCAAAACCAATTACATGTGTATCTAATCTTCTGCGGCCGATTTTATCGCCACCAGGTTTAGGAATGAATGCTTTTTTATAACGGGCAAGCATAGGGCCAGCCAGCATTACGCTTCCACGCAGGCGTCCGCTTTTCTTTTTAAAACGTTCGCTGTGCAAATAATCAATATCTACATCATCGGCCTGGAAAATACAGGTGTCACTTTGCGGCCTCTCGATTTTTACATTCATTTCGCCCAACAACTCAATCAGTAGATTTACATCAACAATATCGGGTATGTTGGTAATGGTAACTTTTTCAGGCGTAAGCAATACTGCACTGATGATTTGCAGTGCTTCGTTTTTTGCACCTTGCGGAACAATATCGCCTTTCAGCTTTTTGCCGCCTCGTACTTCAAATGCGTTCATATAGATAGTTATGTAATAAGTGTGGAATGATCGAGCAACAAAGTACAGGGAAATAAAAAAGGTTAACAAGAAATTCCTTATTAACCTTTGAGATTTTTGTGCCGAAAGATCAGTAGCGTTTTTTAAACTTATTGTTATTGCCACCCCTGTTATCACGACCACCGCCACCGCCTCTGTTATCACGACCACCACCGCTGCCGCTTCTTTGCTGGAAATGCTTTTTAAACTTACCACCACCGCCACGGTTTTCTCTGAAATCGTCGCTTGGCCGGTATTGGCGAACAAAAGGACGGTTGTTGAATTCTAATTCTCCTTTAGTAATTGCGCTCAGTTCGGCTTGTACCGCATCGTCATGAATGTTTTCTTTATGCCAGTTGTTGTACGAAAGCTTCATGTAGTAAGCTATGGCATTTGCAAAACCTTGTTTCTTTTCGGGGTTTTCTTCTTTCAATGCCTTATCAATCACCACTTCAATATTTTTACCCAAATGGTTGTAGCGTGGGTAACGTTTGGGGTAAGGCAAAGGCTCCGGTCTTGCTTTTAAGGATTCACGTGTAGGAATCGGATAGGGGCTGTCTACATCCAGTTTAAAATCTGAAATAAGAAACAGGTGATCCCAAAGCTTATGACGGAAATCCTCTACATTTTTTAAATGCGGATTCAGGAAGCCCATCAGCTCAATTACCACATGTGCCTGTTCCTGGCGCTTCTGACGGTCTTCAATTGTAATAATATGATCGACCATTTTCTGAATATGTCGTCCGTACTCACGAATGGTCAAATGGTTTCTTGTTGTGTTGTATTCCATAAAACGAATAAAAGCAAATGTAAGCAAAGGGTTGATAAAAAAAGCTGCCCTTTTGAGGGGGCAGCTGGTTCCAGTGGTAAACTATGACTATCAAAAAAACTATTGTTTTACAATTTTCTGTGTTACTACCTCTCCTCCATCGATGATTTGTAAAAGATACATACCACTGTTGATCGAGCCGGTTTGTAATACATTATAACCGGTCGCTGTACGTCCGTTAGCAACGGCTCTGCCACTCATATCCAGCACACGCCAGTTGTAAGCGCCTTTACTGTTGAGGGCAATTTCATTTTTATTAATAATGTTTGTAACAACATCAAATTTTGTACTGTTTGTTACTTCACGCAGCGCAACTACGTTTGAGTAATATTTTAATTGCGATGCAGTTGTTACCAGCAAGCGGTAGAAAACTGTTTTCTTTTCTGTAGGCTGGTAATCGAAGTTGCTGCTGTTAGCTGCTACTTTTTGTAAACCTGTAAAGCTGCTGCCATTTGTTGATGTTTCAATAGAAATGCTTTCAATCGGTTCATCTGCAACAATATTCCAGTTTAACTCATGCTTATTGTTTGCAGCACGACCGTTCAACTTCATACTTTGTACAGGTAAAGTTGAAGGTAAAGCAGCACCTGCAATTGCATAATCACCAAGCATACCATAGTTAGAAACGTTTGTATTAGAAGCGTTTGAAACACTCAGGTAATAAGTTCCCATAGTAATTGTGCTGTCTATTGATACATCCAGTGAATTTGCAGGGTTATAACTGTTAAGTACATTACCACGAGAGTCAAGAATGCTCATTTTAATATCTACGTTTGGCTTGCTGGTTGTGCCGGCAGCACCTTTTGCTGTTATCTGGAAACGAGATGTAGAGGTAACATCAATTTTAAATATATCCACATCAGATGTTGTGTTAATCTGGCTGCTTACATTAAAGCCTGGTGTAGATGGCTGGTTGTTTACAGGTACACTTTGAACCATTGGAACTGCCGTTGCCTGGCGGTAGGTGTTACCGACAGAATCGGTTTTATAACCAAAACCATTTGCACTTCCCGAAAGAATGGCTAAGTCATCCTGTATGTTCGTACAAGAATAAGAACTGCCCTTATGCCAAAGTGTAAGTGTTTTGCCATAGCTGTTGCCCATAATAGGCGCCCAGCTTGTTGCGCCTGAACCTGTTCCTGGGTTATACTCAGTTACATAGTTACAGTTGGCGTCGTATAAAGTTTGGTGATAGAGACCAAGTGTATGGCCGGATTCATGTGATGAAGCTTCACCAATATTTTTTTCATTGTAGCCGAGAAGATTTGCAAAAACAAATCCTGGGATTTCTAAACCCCAACGGAACGATTCGAGATAGGCAACCCCACCGGCACTACCATACCAGCTGCTGTATGCTGTAACAATAATGCGTTGTCTTTTGTTAATTGGGGCAGCAAAATATACTGTCGAGTCTGTTGTAATATTAATGTTGAAGGGATTAAAATCTTCAGCAACCTGGTAAAATGCTGTTGTAATTTTTTCGTTCGTTAAACCCGATGGAGTAGCGTAAAACGGAGTTCCGCTATTCCAATACGGAGTGTTCACGGTTTGCCCGTCAAAATCAAGAAAGATTGTTGCAGATGCACCGGGGTTACTGTTGAGTTTTGGCACTTGCGCTTGCGCAGTGTAAGCTGTTGTTGCAAATACAGCAACTAAGCTCATGATGAGATTACGTGTCATAGTTATTGGATTTTTATAGTTTACTTATACCCGCTGGAACAGGTATGGTTAATCGGCTAACATATTTGAAACCTGTTTTTTGTTCCAGGTGTAATTACCTGTTACAGGATCTTTTTCTAACATCAGCATATCACTGTGTTTTCTACTGATCATGATACCACGGTAGGTAATTGTTTGATCAGGCATAGTAATTCTGGAAATAGAAAGTAAAAGACCGGGACGGTCTGTAGATTGTACTGTTACTGTAGTTAAACCCGGCGCATCACTTGTAATAGAAGAAACTTCACCTTTAAAACGCAGGCCTGTTGTAATAAACAAATCAACCTGTTGATTTAAGCGGTAATTCATTACATCGCTGATGAATGTTTGCGATGGTGTAAAGCGACTGCTAACATTACCAAACATTGCTGGTTTGTTATTGTGCTTTTGATGACCTGATTCAAATGTGATTTCTTGTGCAAAAGAATAAGTAGACAGGATACTTAATGCAAGTACTAAGACTAGCTGTTTCATAGAATACGGTTTTTGATAGTGAATACTGGATTACGAAAACAAATGTATAGTGCTCTTAATTTTTGTGCAATAGGTGTTAACCTTTAAAAAAAAATTGACCCCGCTGGAAAGCGGGGTCGTTTACCCAAAATCCACATTGTAAAACCATCAATGTATCCTGACTCTTCCCTGTTGCGAAAGAATTATTTGTAAATCGTAAGCAGTTGATTTTTTGCTGCTTATGATGTTTTTGTTATTTCAAAAGACATATAATAATTAGCAATTACTGTTCCAAACTTTCTTGCTTCACAGATTTTTTTTTGATATCAAAAATGTTTTTGAATATTAAGTGAAAACGCTAAGATTGAGCACCGTATTTTCTGCAGTTTTTCTCATTGTTAGCCGCATTTTTGATTTATTAAGCTCATTTTTCGCATTCAAAAGCAAAACTAAATGCCCGTGCTATCAATTCCTATAGTACTTATTTTGAATAAGTGCTTAGGAATTCAACGATACAAGCTGCATAATTCCCTCATTTTGTTTAACAAAACAGGAAAAATTGTGCATTCAATTTCACACATAACTTTGCTACCACTTTATGGTGATCGCAATTAACACAAAAGCGCTGCTTCCCGATAAACTTGAGGGGTTTGGATATTATATCGAAGAGATTTTTTCACGGATAGCAAAAAATCATCCCGAACATGATTTTTATTTCTTTTTCGACAGGCCTTTTGATAAAAAGTTTATTTACGCCACGAATATTCATCCAATAGTCATAAAGCCACAGGCTAGGTTTCCTCTTGCATGGACGATTTGGTACAATTGGATGCTGCCGATTTATTTAAAACGTATTAAGGCCGATGTGTTTATTAGTCCTGATGGATTTTGTTCGTTAACCACATCTGTACCGCAGTGTCTGGTTGTACACGATCTTGCATTTTTACACTATCCGCAATTTATTTCAAAAGCACATTTGCGTTATTATCAGAAAAATACAAAACGCTTTTTGAATAAAGCAAAAATTGTTGTTACTGTGTCTGATTATTCCAGACAGGATATGCTGCAGCATTTTCAATTAGCTGCAAACAAAATCCAGGTTATTGGTAATGCAGCAAATGCAATTTTTCAACCGGTAACAGAAGCAGAGAGTGAAAGCATAAAAACAAAATATACCGATGGTGCAGAGTTTTTTATATATACAGGATCTATTCATCCAAGAAAAAACCTCATCAATCTGTTGAAGGCTTTTTCATTGTTCAAAAAAAGACTTCGCAGCAATATGAAACTTGTAATTGCGGGTCGGCTGGCCTGGAAAACAGAAGAGTTTACCAAGCTGCTTGCTACATTTAAGTTTAGAAACGATGTGATTATTACCGGCTATCTTCAACGAAATGAGCTGGCAATATTAACAGCATCGGCTTATGCAATGGTGTACCCTTCTTACTTTGAAGGATTTGCTGTACCTCCACTTGAAGCATTGCAATGTGCTGTACCTGCAATTGTAGCAAACAGTAGCGCAATGCCGGAAGTAGGCGCTGATGCTTATTTGTACATTAACCCCGAAAGTGCAGAGGATATTGCTGAAAAAATGATGTTGATCTATAAAGATGAAAACTTACGCAGCCGTTTAATTGCCAATGGCAGTGAAAGAGTTAAGCTCTATAACTGGGATGATGCTGCAGAAAAAATGTGGCAATGCATTCAACTCGCTGCCACAACTGAATAACCTACCTTTGCTCCTCAATTTACACTATGCATAAAAGTAATATTTCAATTGATGTATACCTGGACGACCAGAAAGTGCCTGAACAGATCAAGTGGAAAGCCAGCGACAGCAATGCTGACATGGAGCAAATAGCAAAAGCAATGATGGTTGCTTTTTGGGATGGTGCAGATAAATCGGCTCTGCGTATTGATCTTTGGACAAAGGATATGATGGTGGATGAAATGGCCGATTTTTATTACCAGTTGTTAATGACGATGGCCGATACATTTAATCGTGCAACCAATCAGCCGGAGCTGAGTGCAGAAATGAAAGAGTTTGCAAAAGATTTCATGCAAAAATTTAAAAAGAGTCAACTTCAACAAAACCAGTAAACGTATATGAGTCTCGAACAAAATATCATGGCGAAAATGAAAGATGCCATGAAAGCAAAAGACGAAGCTTCCCTGCGTGGATTAAGAGCCATTAAAGCAGCTATTTTGTTGGCCAAAACATCAGGCGGTAGTGGAGAAATAACAGCAGATGATGAAATTAAATTGTTGCAAAAACTGGTAAAGCAACGGAAGGATTCGTTGGAAATTTTTCAACAGCAAAACCGTACCGATCTTGCACAAAAAGAACAGGAAGAAATTGCAGTAATTGAACAGTTCTTACCAAAGCAGCTTGAAGGAGAAGAATTAAAAAATATTATTGCAGCCATTGTTACACAAGTTGGTGCAACTTCTGCTGCCGATATGGGTAAAGTAATGGGAGTAGCAAGTAAACAACTGGCCGGACAGGCCGATGGTAAAGCCATCAGCGCTGTTGTAAAAGAGCTTTTAAGCAAGTAATAATGTTTATTGATATTCTTGTAGCAATTGCCCTTGTATTTGCAGCCGTAAAAGGAATACGCAATGGATTAATTATTGCGGTATTTTCTATTCTTGCTTTTATAATAGGTCTGCCCGCTGCACTTAAATTAAGTACAGTAGTTGCAGCATGGTTGGCACAGTCTACAAATATTAATGTACAATGGTTACCGTTTCTTGCATTTGCACTGGTATTTTTATTAGTAATACTTGTTGTAAGATCGGTTGCAAAACTTATTGAGAAAGCAGTTGATCTCGCATGGATGGGGTGGTTAAATAAACTGGGTGGTGTGTTGGTATATGCCTGTATGTATCTGCTTGTTTTTAGTGTATTGTTGTTTTACGGAACACAACTGAAACTAATAACCGAAGAAGCAAAAACAACATCCATCACATATGCGTACATTGCGCCACTTGGACCGAAGGTTATTGAAATGATCGGTATTGTAATACCCATCTTCAGCAATATGTTTTCTGAGCTGCAGCAATTCTTCGAAAAGATGGGGAAGCAACTGCAGCCGCAATAAGATCATTCTGTAACTGAATTACTATTTTTCAGTCAAATCAACTATTTTAGCAATTAACAACTGTTATTTGCTGCCAATACATGAACTACGAAATTAAACAGGAAGGAAAATTTAGATACATAGAAGCAGGCGAAGGCGAGCCGCTGATGTTACTCCATGGGTTGTTTGGTGCATTAAGTAATTTCAAAGACCTCATTGATTATTTCAGCAAACGCAACAAAGTTGTTGTGCCAATGCTCCCTTTGTTCGATCTGGATCTGCTGCACACAACTGTTGGCGGATTAGAAAAGCATGTACAGAAATTTATAGAGTTTAAAGATTATAAGAATATTCATTTGCTTGGTAACTCTTTGGGTGGGCATGTTGCATTAGTGCATGTACTTAAACATCCCGAAAGGATAAAATCGCTGATACTTACCGGGAGCTCGGGTTTATTTGAAAATGGTATGGGCGATACCTATCCCAAACGTGGCGATTACGAATACATCCGTAAAAAAACGGAGGTAACGTTTTACGATCCGGCGATGGCAACAAAAGAGCTGGTTGATGAAGTTTATGACATCGTAAACCAACGCATTAAAGTAATTAAGGTAATTGCATTGGCAAAAAGCGCTATCCGTAATAACCTTGGCGATGAGCTTAAAGAAATTAAAACACCAACACTGTTGATTTGGGGTAATAACGATACTATTACACCGCCGTTTGTTGGCAAAGAGTTTAACAAGCTTATTCCAAACTCAGAGTTGCATTTTATTGATAAATGCGGGCACGCACCCATGATGGAAAGGCCCGATGAGTTCAACGAAATACTCAATGGGTTTCTTACCAAGTTAAATGCACCTGTACCGGTTTAAATACAAAATTGAAAATGACAGCCTCCGAACTCATAACAAATTCTATCCCCGCTTTACAAGCCACAGATACAGTTCGGCAGGCATTGGATCTGATGGAGGAGTACAGAATCAGTGAGCTGCCGGTAGTAGATCAACAAAAATATCTCGGACTAATTACAGAAGCTGAAGCACAGAACGCCGATGAGCGGTCTGCTGTTTCTGCTTTATTGCACATAGGGTCGCCTGTGAAAATAAATCCAATTGATTTTTTTCTCGTGCCTTTAAGAGTTATGCATCAACAGCAGCTTGCTGTATTACCTGTTGTAAAAGATGATGGCGATCTGTTAGGTGTAATTACAAAAGACGAATTACTGCATGCAGCTGCAAATTATACTGCAGCACAAGTGCCGGGCGGTATAATTATTCTGCAAATCAATCCCTCCAGTTTTTATATTTCCGAAATTGGCCGTATTGTTGAATCGAATAATGCCCGCATCATTCATCTTAATACCTGGACAGATTCTTCAACAGGCGAATTAATGGTGGCCATCAAAGTAAATAAAAGCGATATCCAGGATATTCTTGCATCGTTCGAACGATATGAGTATAACGTAGTAAGGTACTTTGGTGAAAATCTTTCGGAAGAAGAGCTGCGTTTGAACTACGATCACCTCATGAATTATCTTAACATTTAGTTTCTGTTAGCTTTAACAGTTTCTGCGTTTTTCATAGTACATTTAAGATCTGTCCTTAGCAGAAAATGAGTAATGCACCCAAAACTGATTTATAGCATTTGTTTATTTATTGTGTTGCAATTTGCAATTCAACAGCTGCATGCTCAACCTTCGGTTGCAATTGATACTGCAAAACAAAGGCTTCAAAAAATCATCCACCAGTTTCCCGACTCTGCAGAACTTACAATACGATCCGTTATCATTAACGGCAATAACAAAACAAAGGAGTATATCATACTTCGTGAAGTTCCTTTTCGTGCAGGATCAAAATTTTTAGCCAACCAGTTGGAAGGAGTAATTGAACAAGCCAGATTGAATGTGTTTAATACATTACTTTTTCTGGAAGTTATTCCACGTATAACAAACTGGAGCGAAACACATATCGATCTTTTGATTGATGTAAAAGAACGCTGGTATATTTTCCCTTCACCTTATTTTAAACTTGTCGATCGCAATCCCAATCAATGGTTAATTGAACAGGATGGAAGTCTCGAACGTGTAAACTATGGTTTAAAGTTGGTTTGGGATAATGTATCCGGCAGAAGAGATAAGCTCAACTTCAATTTTATTAACGGTTATACTAGAGAGTACTCAATTTTTTACGAACAACCATATGCAGATAAAAAACTTGAGAAAGGTTTTCTGGGAGGAATTTTTTATAAGCAATCGAGACAGATGGCTTATGCAACAGACAGTAATAAACAGGTTTTTTTTCCTGTTAGCAATGCACAGATAAGCAGCTTTGTAAAAACCACTCTTAAAATAGAAGCAGGTTATACAATTCGTAAAGGAGTAAATCATCGCCATACATTTCGTTTAAGTTATGTAGACGAGGTAATACCCGACACCATTGCAACCATTATACAAAACAATGCAATTAAGGGGTATCTGCCTTATTTCACCGATAACAAATCTCGCCAACGCTATGGCGAATTTGTATACAACTATCAATACTATAATGCCAATAACAATGTGTATCCGTGGAAGGGTTTTTTATTCAGCGGTTCGTTTACACAGAGAGGCCTGGGATCAAAAGGCATGAACCTGTGGCATTTTCAAGGTAAGGGCGGTAAATTTTTTCAGCTGTCAAAAAAAACATCTACTTCCCTTGTTGGGTATTACATGGTTAAAGTTCCTTTTAAACAACCCATGTATAACCTGGCTGCACTTGGTTATGGCGACTGGGTATTACGTGGTCTTGAATACTATGTAATTGACGGTGTGCAGGCCGGAATTTTAAAGGGAACATTTCGACAGGAAGTAGCAAATATTAATGTGCCTACGTTTATAATAAAGAACGAGAAGTATAAGAAAATACCATTTAAGATTGTTGCAAAAGTATATGGCGATATTGGTGCAAGCCATTTGCCAACCGGCAGCAACAGTGTTTTAAACAACAAATTTTTGTATACCTATGGTGCAGGTATTGATGTGTTGAGCTATTACGATTTTGTTGCACGTTTTGAATATTCCTTTAACCAGTTGGGGCAAAACGGGTTATTTTTACACATGCGCAGAGATTTTTAATTCTTTATCTTCTCTGCGAAATGTTTACGGACATTTTTAATAAAACAAGAGCGTTATACTTTTTACTATTGGTAGTACACAGTGTATAAGCAAATATTAAACAGATGAAAGTAGCAATCTACAGCAGGGTTTACGAGTCGGAGCAAAAAGAAGATATTAAGCGCTTATTAGAAGAGTTACAAGCCAACAATATTCAGGCAATTATTTACAGGGGTTTTTTTGAGCAGATCAAAGAAGATATTGCGTTTACGCAGGAGCCCCTTTTATTTCATTCCTACGAAGATCTGGACGATTCTTTTGAATGTATGATAAGTCTTGGTGGCGATGGTACCCTGCTCGACACCGTTACAATGGTGCGTGAGCAACCTATTCCGTTACTGGGCATCAACTTTGGCAGATTGGGTTTTCTGGCAAGTATCGGGCGTGAAGAACTGGAAACAGTAGTAGCGTCATTAAAAAACCACACTTACGTAGAGGATGAGCGTACGCTTATTCATCTCGATAGTAATATGCCGCTCTTTGGCGATACACCTTATGGGTTGAATGAATTTGCTATTCATAAGCTCGATACATCATCCATGATCAAAATTCATGCATACCTCAACGGCGAATTTTTAAACAGCTATTGGGCAGATGGATTAATTGTGGCCACACCAACAGGCTCAACCGGGTATTCGCTCAGTTGCAATGGTCCGGTGGTATTCCCCGACTCAGGTAGTTTTGTAATAACACCGGTTTCGCCACATAATTTGAATGTGCGTCCGATTGTGGTGCCCGATAACAATATCATTTCTTTTGAAATTGAAGGACGTACCGACAGTTTTCTTTGTACACTCGACTCAAGAAAAGAGATCGTGCAGAAAACAATACAACTGGCAGTGAAAAAGGAAGATTTTACTGTAAGCCTTATTCGCTTAAACGAAAACAATTTTTTACAAACACTGCGCAACAAATTATCGTGGGGGCTCGACCGCAGAAACTGATGGATAATAATCGCACACCTAACCCCACAAGTTTCTCACTTATAAAAACATGCATTTCCAGCACATGAAAACCCTGATATTTGCGTTATTACATTCTTGAGAAATAAAACTGATGAAAAAAATCCTCTTCTCTCTTTTCCTGTTTACCCAATTATCTGCAAAACTGTTTGCCCAGTATGATGGGTACCGCCACGAAGGTGAGTTTGGCGTTCAGCTTGGGGCCGCTCATTATTTTGGCGATCTTAATCCCGATAAAAAGCTAAACCGTCCTAAAATTGCAGCCGGGGTTTTCTTTCGCAAGCAGATAAATAACTATGTTGCAATTCGCATTGGTGCCAATTTTGCCCAGCTTGGTTACAGCGATATTTATGAAAAGAAGAATGAGTTCCGCATACGCCGTAACCTTAGCTTTAACACGAATCTTTGGGAAATGATGGTACAGGGCGATTTTAATTTCTTCCGCTTTAACCCAACAAACCCTGGCGAACGCTTTACACCATACATCACTTTTGGTGCAGGGGTGTTTAACTTCGACCCATATGCTTACCTCGATAATACGAAGTATTTTTTACGTCCTTTAGGAACGGAAGGGCAGGGGTCGGCCGCTTATCCTAACAGAGAACTGTATTCTACAACAGCTGTGGCATTTCCTGTTGGTGTGGGCTTTAAGTATGCGTTAAACGATAAAACAAACATCAACTTCGAAGTTGCCCACAGGTTTACTACCACCGATTTTATCGACGATGTATCCGGCACTTATGCCGGTTTGGCCACTTACCCGGTAGGCTCGGCAGCATCTTTTCTGCAAGACCGCAGCTACGAAACCGGCACCCGTATTGGTACGGCAGGCTCGCAACGTGGATTTAGCGGACAAAGAGATCAATATATAATGGCAACAATCGGAGTTACTTTCAGCATTACCTCTTACCGCTGTCCTACTTCCAATTAATTCGCCAAAAGCCTTTGTCAGCGTCAATTCTTGCCAAGAAAGTTGAGTGCTTTGCTTGATGAATAAGCTTTTCAGCGACCCACTTAAAAAATGTTGCAAAATTTTTACTGTAAATCAATGCTTTGCAAAAGTGCGTTGTAAAATACTTCCTGCATTCTTTGGCAATGTGGACAATCTGTGCCTACCTTTGCGACCCGTTCCAAAAAACGGGATTTTTCTAATAACCACGGGATGGCGTGGTAAAAATTAAATACAATGAGCAAATTACATTTCACTACGAAGCATGCGAACGAGGCTACCGTGCAACGTAACTGGTACGTTGTTGACGGCACCAATCAAACCGTTGGACGCATGAGTTCAAAAATTGCTGCGATTCTGCGTGGCAAAAACAAAGCCTATTACACTCCTCACGTTGATTGTGGCGATTACGTAATCATCATCAACGCTGAAAAAGTAAAATTCACTGGCGACAAAGTAAACTACAAAGAGTACCAAAACTTCAGTGGTTATCCTGGTGGTCAGAAAATTGAAATCGCTAAAGACCTTCTGCGTCGTCGTCCGGAAGTGGTATTAGAGCGTGCTATCAAAGGCATGTTACCTAAAAACCGCCTTGGCCGTAAAATGTACAAGAAGTTGTTTGTATATGCTGGCGATAAACATACACACATTGCACAACAACCTAAAGAACTGAAATTTTAATCCTTCGACTCCGCTCAGGGTTAAACAACATTAACATTCCAAACAAAAGATAAATGGAAAAGCAAAAAAACGCAGTTGGTCGCCGTAAAGAAGCCATTACCCGTGTATTCATCAGCAAGGGTAACGGTACAATTACTGTGAACGACAAAAACTACAAAGAATATTTCAGCTTGGTTTACTTACAAAACCAGGTAGAAGCTCCTTTAAAAACAGTTGATTCATTAGACAAGTTTGATGTAAAGATCAACGCTAATGGCGGTGGTATTAAAGGTCAGGCAGAAGCAGTGAAACTGGGTATTGCCCGTGCTTTGCTGGAAGTGAATCCTGAATATCGTCCTGTATTGAAAGCTGCAGGTTTACTGAAACGTGATCCTCGTGGTGTTGAACGTAAGAAATTTGGTAAGAAGAAAGCTCGTCGTAGCTACCAGTTCTCTAAACGTTAATATAGTTTATGGTTGTGGGTTTGTGGTTTATTGTTAAACCACTTTACCCTAACCAAACAAGAAACAAGAATCAAAAAACGATAAACAAATTATAATGGAAAATAACACTTCATTACAACAGCAATTACTCGAAGCGGGTGTACACTTTGGTCACCTGAAGAAGAAGTGGAATCCCAAGATGTTGCCTTACATCTTTGCTGAAAAGAAAGGTATTCACATCATCGACCTCAACAAAACAGTTGAAGGTTTGCAGGAAACTGCAGCTGCAATGAAACAACTGGCACGCAGCGGTAAAAAGATCATGTTTGTTGCTACTAAGAAACAAGCTAAAGAGATCGTTACAGAATGTGCACAGAAAGTAAACATGCCTTACGTAACTGACCGTTGGTTGGGTGGTATGTTAACAAACTTCAACACTGTTCGTAAGAGTGTGAAGAAAATGCAGAGCATTGAAAAAATGTTGAACGACGGTTCTTTCGACAGCATTACTAAGAAAGAGCGTTTACAACTTAGCCGTGATAAAGAAAAAATGGAAAAAGTATTGGGCGGTATCGCTAACATGAGCCGTGTACCTGCTGCTTTGTTCCTCGTTGATATTGGTCACGAACACATTGGTTTGGCTGAAGCAAAACGTTTAGGTATCACAACTTTTGGTTTAGTTGATACAAACTGCGATCCTAATAAAGTTGATTACTTTATTCCGGGTAACGACGATGCTACAAAGTCAATCGCTATCATTACACAATACATCACTGCAGCTATTGCTGAAGGTTTAGCTGAACGCCAGGTTGAAAAAGAGGAAGAAGAAACTGAAGAAGTAGAAGAAAGAGGTCCTAAGTTCGACGAAGGTGAAGAAGGTGGTCGTGACAGAGGCGGACGTGGTGGTAACCGTGGCGGTGGCCGTGGACAAGGCGGTAACAACGCAGGTGGTCCTGGCGGTGCTCCTAAGCGTCGTGTACCAAGCACACAAAAGCGTACTTCTGCAAGATAATTTCTGCAGAAAGTAACCCTTGAGAAATTAACTATCTCATAAAATAAAAATGCTTTCTGCTTAAGTTGAAACATGAACTTTTGCAGAAAGCATTTTACAATGAACTCGATTTTAAATTTTCAAATTTTATACAATGTCAACTGTAACAATTAGTGCACAGGATATTAATAAACTCCGCCAGGCTACCGGTGCGGGTATGATGGATTGCCGCAAAGCGTTAACTGAAACAAACGGCGATTTTGAAGCAGCGATCGACTGGTTACGTAAACAAGGCCAGAAAGTGGCTGCTAAACGTAGCGACCGTGAAGCGAAAGAAGGTGTGGTGATTGCACAAACAAGCGCAGATAACAAAGTTGGTTACGTAGTATGCATTAGCTGCGAAACAGATTTCGTAAGTAAGAATGCCGACTTCGTTGCTTTTGCACAATCTATTGCAGATGCTGCTGTAGCAAACGATGTAAAGAGTGTGGATGAACTGAATGCTGCTGAAGTAAACGGTGCAAAAGTTGCTGATCTTATCAACGATAAACTCGCTGCAATCGGCGAAAAAATTGGTGTTAGCAAATTCGAACGTATTGAAGCTCCTTACGTAGCATCTTACATTCACGGTGCTTACCGCATGGGTGTATTGGTTGGTTTAGATAAAGAAGCTGCTGATGCCGGTAAAGATGTGGCAATGCAAATTGCTGCTATGAACCCGGTAGCAGTTGATGCTGACAGCGTTCCTGCTGATGTAGTATCACGTGAAAGAGACATCATTGTTGATCTGATGAAACAAGATCCGAAGATGGCTGGCAAACCTGAAGAGATGATCGCTAAGATCGCTGAAGGTAAAATGAATGCGTTCTTTAAAGAACAAACTTTGTTAGCGCAGGCTTTCGTAAAAGATGCTTCTAAGAGCGTTGCTGATTACCTGAAATCTTCAGGTGATGTGAAAGTAACAACCTTCAAGCGTGTTGCTTTAGGATAAGCTTATAATGTAATCCTGATAAAACGGTCCCGTGTACGAAAGTGCACGGGATTTTTTATTTAGGTATGCCATACTTTAAGACTTGTCAAACAATAGCGACAGTTGCACAAGTATGGCATACCTATTTGTCAATCCTTTACATTTGGTATAACAAATTCTATCTATGCAGGAGCAACTTCAATTTTTAAAGGAACAATACATTTCGATCATCCGGGAAGCCGATGTAAATACTCAACCGAAATGGGGTAAAATGAATTTTCAGCAAATGGTGGAGCATGTAACTGCTTTCTTCAAAGTATCAACACAAAAAATAAAATTCGATCTTGTTTCTCCACCGGAACATATGCCGAAGCTCAAAGAGTTTTTGATGAGTGATAAACAGTTCAGAGAAAATACAAAAGCACCAGTAAATATTATTGGAGAAGAACCATTTCCGGTTCATTACCCAACTGTAGAAGAAGCTGTAAATAAATTGGAGAAGGAGGTGCATCATTTCTTCCATTTTTACGAAACGAACGTAGCTACGACTGCTGTGCATCCTGTATTTGGCGAACTTGATTTTGAAGGATGGGTAAGGTTACATTATAAACATGTAACACATCATCTTCGTCAGTTTGGTTTATTATGACCACATCTGTTTTATAATAGCAGTCCTGCCTTAACTTCGTTAACCTAACGATTAGTAGTTTATATGAACAAACTCGGAAATTATATTACCGGCAGCTGGATTAATGGCGATGGTGATGGGCAGCTTTTATACAATGCCGTTACTGGTGATCCTGTTGCTGCTGCAACAACAAAGGGTTTAGACTTTGCATCTGTTCTCAATTATGCAAGAACAGTTGGCAATCCTGCCTTGCGGAAAATGACTTTTCATGAACGGGGCAATATGCTCAAGGCATTGGCATTGCATCTGCGCAATCATCTACCTGAATTTTATGCAGTTTCTTACCAAACAGGCGCTACCAAAGCCGATAGCTGGGTAGATATTGAAGGAGGTATTGGTAATCTTTTTGCCAATGCATCACTCCGTCGCAAATTTCCCGATGATGTAATTTGTATTGATGGCGAAAGTCACAACCTCAGCAAGAACAATACATTCATGGGCACACATATTCTTTCACCAAAAGAAGGAGTAGCAGTGCATATCAATGCGTTCAACTTTCCGGTGTGGGGAATGCTGGAAAAAATTGCTGTGAATTTATTAGCCGGTGTACCTGCAATTGTAAAACCAGCAACGGTAACTGCTTATTTAACCGAAGCAGTAGTGAGAGAGATCATCGCTTCAAACATTTTACCTGAAGGTGCATTGCAATTACTCTGCGGCAGCGCAGGCGATCTGCTCGATCATGTAAACAGCCAGGATGTGGTAACGTTTACCGGAAGTGCATCAACAGGTTTGATGCTGAAGAGCAATGCGAATATTCTGAAAGAAAATGTTCCGTTCAATATGGAAGCCGATTCGCTCAACTGTATTGTATTGGGTGATGATGTAAACCCAGGTATGCCTGAGTGGGAGATATTTGTAAAAGAGGTTCGCAAAGAAATGACCTTGAAAGCAGGACAACGTTGTACAGGCATCAGAAGAATATTTGTTCCTGAAAATAAGATGGAAGATTTGTGGAAAGCCATCGCCACATCACTTGCACAAACAACGATCGGTAATCCGCTCAATGAAAAAGTAAGGATGGGTTCGCTTGCTGGCGAAACACAACGTAAAGAAGTAAAAGAACAAGTGCAGAAATTATTAGCATCCTCACAAATTGTATATGGAAGTCTGGATAGTGTGGATGTGATAGATGCTGATGCAAGTAAAGGTGCTTTCCTTTCGCCCATATTATTGCTTAATGAATTGCCATGGGCTTCAGCTCATGTGCATGAAGTAGAAGCATTTGGTCCGGTGAGTACCATTATGCCTTACAAAACAATGGACGATGCTATTGCATTGAGCAAATTGGGTAAGGGTAGTTTGTGTTCTTCTGTTGTAACAGCCGATCACAACATTGCACGACAGTATGTAATTGGTGCAGCAACACATCATGGTCGCATACTTGTGTTGAACAATGAATGCGCAAAAGAAAGCACCGGTCATGGTTCACCGTTGCCCTTGTTGGTGCATGGTGGTCCAGGCAGAGCAGGTGGTGGTGAAGAGATGGGTGGTTTGCGTGGCGTAAAACATTATCTGCAACGTACGGCCATACAAGGTTCGCCAACAAGTATTACTGCTGTTACAAATGTTTACCAACCGAATGCAATTGGAAAAGATCCGGGCAAACATCCGTTTAAAAAATACTTTGAAGAGTTGCAGATCGGTGATCAGATCGTTACTGAAAAGCGCATCATCACAAGCGAAGACATTGATCGCTTTGCTGATCTCAGTGGCGATCATTTCTATGCACACATTAAAACAACTGATTTTACAGGTACTATGTTTGAACAACAGGTGGCACATGGTTACTTTATCATGAGTATTGCTGCAGGTTTGTTTGTAGACGGCTACGAGATCAATCCTGTTTTGCTAAACTATGGCATTGACGAGTTACGATTTACCAAACCGGTGTATCCCGGTGCTGAAGTATATATCCGCTTTACCTGCAAAGAAAAACTGCCCAACGATAAACGGGTTATCGAAAAACCTGAAGACTTCAAGCGTGGCGATGATATTGAAAAAGGAATTGTTAAATGGCTGGTGGAATTCTTCGATGAAGCAGACGAACTAACAGGCGTTGCTACAATTTTAACGATGGTAAAGAAATTAAAGCAATAAGCGTTGCTTTTGTAATAATCCCGTAGTAATTTAAGAGTAAGAAAAAGCGTTTTATGGTAACATCGATTACAGAACCGTACGTAAAGAAAGAAGTACATCAGGGCATTGCTTCAGTTGAATTCTTTCATCCCCAAAGTAATTCTCTTCCTTCTGCAACATTACAGCAGCTTGCACATACTATTACGCAACTTGCCGCTGATCCGAAAGTTTTGGTGATTGTTTTAAAATCTGCAGGAGAAAAGGCTTTTTGCGCAGGAGCAAGTTTTGAAGAACTAACTGCAATTAAAACTGAAAAAGAAGGCTTGCATTTTTTCAGCGGCTTTGCGCATGTAATAAATGCATTACGTAAATGTCACCAGCTTGTAATTGGTCGTATACATGGGAAATGTGTAGGAGGTGGCGTTGGTATAGCCGCTGCAGTTGATTATGCCATTGCTGTTGAGGGTGCTGATGTAAAACTGAGTGAGCTTGCTGTTGGTATTGGTCCGTTCGTTGTTGGTCCGGCTGTGGAACGAAAAATCGGTTTATCTGCATTTTCTCAACTGGCAATAGATGCAGGCAGCTGGCGTAACAGCGATTGGGCAAAACGAAAAGGGTTGTTTGCTGAAGTACATCCAACTGTAGAATCAATGGACGAGTCAATTGCAAAACTTTCCAATACACTCTCTCATTCTTCACCTGAGGCAATGCTCGAAATGAAAAAAGTTTTCTGGAAAGGAACAGAGCATTGGGATGAGCTGCTGATTGAACGGGCAAAGATCAGCGGACGTTTGGTGCTGAGTGAGTTTACAAAAAATGCTATTGCAAAATTTAAGGCTAAGAGCTAAAATGAGTGGACAGAAAAAAAAAGAGATTGCGCTTATATTTTTCCGAATTCCAAATTGTTTTTTTCTTCATTGCTTTTTTTATCTCTTAGCTAAATGATTCATACTTTTTCTGCCGACTCTTTTCAATCGCATTGTGATCTGCTTGCAAAAAAGGACAAACACCTGCGTGGTATTATTAAAAAACATGGTTATCCTCCCATGTGGACACGCAAGCAAGGTTTCGAAACACTCATTCTTACTATTCTTGAACAACAGGTATCACTTGCTTCTGCTTTTGCTGCATACAAAAAGCTGAAATCCAGAATTGGAGTTGTTACACCGGCAAAAATCCTGGCAATGAGCAACGAAGAGTTACGTGAATGTTACTTTACACGGCAAAAGCAGCTGTACGCAAAAGAGCTGGCAACAGCTATTGTTACAAAGCAACTTCAGTTGAAAAAATTTCCGGAAATGACGGATGAAGATGTACGTACACAATTAACAGCTATCAAAGGAATCGGCAACTGGACAACCGATGTGTACCTGATGCATGCATTGCAACGCACCGATCTTTTTCCGTTAGGCGATATTGCATTGGTGAACAGTTTGAAAGAAACCAAGCAACTGCATCCACATGTTACAAAAGATGAGATGCTGACAATAGCCGAACCCTGGCGACCTTACCGCACTATTGCAGCCATGATTTTATGGCATGCGTATATCAAAAAACGAAACATAAAAATTGAAGCATAAAAAAGCCCCGCATTTGCGGGGCTTTTTATTTAGAGATTATCGAACTCGTACAATTCATCGATATGTGTACCTGCTTCCATTTCAAACACAGGGTTAATAACACCATCGTGGAGATCGTATACCCAACCATGCAGGTGTGGTGCCTGACGGTCTTTCCATGCTTTTTGAATGATGGACGTTTTAGCAAGATTCATTACTTGTTCCTGCACGTTTAATTCAATCAGTTTATTTACACGTTCATCTTCGCTTTCAATGCTGTTGATCTCTTCACGGTGAAAACGATAAACATCTTTAATGTTACGGAGCCATTTGTTAATTAAGCCAATGCTTTTTCTTGTCATGGCTGCTTTAACACCACCGCAGCCATAGTGACCGCAAACAATAACGTGTTTTACTTTCAACACATTTACTGCATACTCCAGTACACTCAGCATGTTCAGATCGGTATGAACAACCATGTTGGCAATGTTACGATGAATGAAAATTTCACCTGGTTGTGTCTGTGTAATCTGATCGGGTGGTACACGGCTGTCGCTGCAACCAATCCATAAAAATTCAGGATTTTGTACGTTAACCAGTCTGTTAAAAAAGTCGGGATCTTGTTTTACTTTTCCTGCTGCCCATGTTTTGTTTTCGGCAAGTAACTTTTCGTATGATTTCATGTTCTGTAATTTAGTATGGTGAATAGTTTAAAATTATAATACTTCTTTTTCCAATTGTTCATCAGCATCACTTACGTGGCTCATTGTGTTGTCTATTTTATAAGCTTCTTTAAAACCTACCAGGTCTACTTTAATATTTTTTTCTGCAGAAGTAAATTCAACAAAATCTTTAATCAGCTCCAATACATCGTGATCGATGTAAACTGTTTCGCTTGCATCGATAATTACTCTGCTGTTGCCGGGTAAATGTACCAGTGTTTGTTTAATAGCGGCTTTATTAAGAAACGAAACTTCCTGCGCCAGTTTAATTTTTATCAGCTCACCTTCTTTGTGGCGGTCTTTACGGAAGAAGTAAGCCAGTTTCATATTTCCACGAAGAATGAAGAGGATACTTACAACCAGGCCAATACCTACGCCTTTCAACAAATCGGTAAACACCACAGCCAAAACGGTAACTACAAAAGGAATAAACTGAAACTTACCATTATGCCACATGTGTTTGAATACTTTGGGACTGGCAAGTTTTAAACCAATCATAATAAGAATAGCGGCTAATGCTGCTAATGGAATTTTATTAAGAATGGTTGGAATGGAAACAACTGCAAGCAACAAAAACAACCCGTGTGCAATAGTAGAAAGTTTGGTACGGCCTCCTGAGTTAATGTTGGCAGATGTACGAACAATTACCGATGTCATAGGAAGTCCGCCAATTAAACCGGCAAGAATGTTTCCAATACCTTGTGCTCTTAATTCGGTATTTCCACTTGAGTAACGTTTAAGGGGATCCATTTTATCGGCAGCCTCAAGACACAACAGTGTTTCAATACTTGCAACAACAGCAATGGTAGCACCTAATATCCAAACCGAGCTGTTTGTTAACCCTTTAAAATCGGGCATCGAAAACTGACCAATAAATTCATTAAACGATCCCGGAATAGGAAGGTTTACAAGATGTTCTTTTTGTACTGCAAGTATTGAACCGCTGGCAATAAACAATTCATTAATTACCACACCGGCAATTACAGCAACCAACCCGCCAGGTATCAGTTTAATCTTTTTCAGAAACGGCACTTTGTTAAACGCAATCAAAATTCCTATACAGATAACTGTAATAATAATTGCACCATAGTGAACCGAGTTGATGGCATCGGTAATAGCTGTTAAGGTATTGTGGCCGGTATTGTTTTCAATAAAAGCAAAATCACCTTCACTGTCTTTATCGTAACCAACAGCATGCGGTATTTGTTTTAGTATGATGATAACACCAATACCTGTAAGCATACCTTCAATTACATTCGAAGGAAAGTAGTTGGAGATAGTGCCGGCTTTAAGAATACCAAGTAACAGCTGAAAAACTCCGGCAATAACAACTGCAAGCAAGAACAGCTCGTAAGAGCCAACAGTTGTTATACCTGCCAATACAATTGCAGTTAAGCCGGCAGCGGGTCCGGTAACACTTAAATTAGAGCCACTTAAAAAACCAACAATTATACCACCTATAACGCCGGTAATAATTCCCGAAAACAAAGGTGCACCACTTGCAAGTGCTATACCTAAGCACAAAGGGAGTGCTACCAGAAAAACAACAAGACCTGCCAGCAGATCTGTTTTAAAATACTTCGTTTCTAATTTCATTTTTTTTTGATCAGTTGGGTTATGTCTGTTACACAAACATGCACGTTTGAAATACACAGTATGCAATGTTTACAGCAAAGCACGAAGCATATGCCTAAAACAGCAGAAAGCCGAAAATGTTTGAATAAAAAGTTCTGTTATATACCGCAGCAAAGGAAGCTGCCGGTTAATCAGCACGCATTGGGTGGGCGTGTCTGCACATCATCCGAAAATCTTGTATAAACCTTTTCGGCATGATGAATAAGCTCTGTAACTCTAAGCTCGGTTAAATGGATGAGCTCTTCATTTGTAACGGTTACAAAGTGTTTGTGAATTTCTTCGGTAAATGAAGGAGTAGGGGGAGTGTCGTTATGCGGAAGTTCTTCCGTCATCTGCTGACTTTGATACATAGCAGCACTGATCTGCGCCAGCGGTAATAGCTGGATGCTTAATACAAGCGACAGAAATATGCTGATGATGTACTTCTTCATTATGGCATGCAAAAATATGACTCCGGATCTGAGATTAACATAAAAAAATGATAAAGGTTTTTATTCCTTTATCATTTTTTTGCTAACAGCTGTTTGATTTTCAGTGTATTGTTAAATATTTAAACCGCCACAGGCGCTTATGGTTTGGCCTGTTACATAACTGCTTAGATCACTGGCAAGGAACAAGGTTACGTTGGCAATATCTTCTGCACTTGCAAAACGGCCTAAAGGAATACCGGCTTTGTATTTATCTGCAGCCTCACCTTCCTTAAGATAGCTGGTCATATCGGTTTCAACAAAACCAGGAGCAATGGCGTTGCAACGGATGTTGCGGCTACCCAGTTCTTTCGCTACCGATTTGGTAAACCCAATTACCCCGGCTTTACTTGCTGCATAACTGCTTTGACCTGCGTTACCCATTTCGCCAATTACGGAACTCATGTTAATAATAGAGCCGCTTCTTGCCTTCATCATTGGTTTAATGATCTGCTTGGTCATGTAAAATACCGAGTTGAGGTTTACTTTAATTACCTCTTCAAATTGCTCAGGGCTCATACGTAACAGCAGGTTGTCTTTGGAAATACCGGCGTTGTTAACGCAAATGTCTATTGTACCAAATTCTTTCAACACATCGTTTACAAAAGTTTCGCATGCAGCAAAATCGCCTGCATTGCTTTGATAGGCTTTTGCTTTTACACCGAATGCGGTGAGTTTTTGTTCTAATGCAGCTGCTTTATCCTTACTGCTGTCGCTAACAAACGTAAATGCAACATTCGCTCCGTTTTCTGCAAACTTAATTGCAACAGCTTCGCCAATACCACGGGCTGCGCCTGTAACGATGGCAACTTTTCCTTCAAGTAATTTCATAATAGTATAATTGAATTGTACAAAGTAAAGGGTTTTATTCTTCTTCCATTAAGGACGGCCGCTCTGTTATCTCGTGGTACTTAATAACATCTTTTGCATAAAAATGAATAACCATGCTTTTGCGGCTGAGTGCCGGATTGATAACAGGCATTCCTCCATGTATAAGATTCGCATGCCAGATAAAGATGTCGCCTTTTTTGGGAAGGAAGGTTTCGTACGACAAGCCCGATTTTTCAATCAACTCTTCCGTTACATCTTCATAATCGCTGTAATGTTTAGTGCCGAGCTTAAAGCGTGTGCTGTAGTTTGCAAAATCATCGTTTAACAAGTATGGAAGTTTATGGCTGCCGGGGTAATAAAACAGAGGTCCGCTGTCGGCGTGAATATCTTCCAATGCAACCCATGCAGCTATTAAATAGCCCAGCGGATAAGTGGTCATATGAATACTGTCGCTGTGTGCACGTTGGCCGCTGCCTTTTATAAAGTTGAGTGTTTGAAACGGCACAACTTCTTTATCGAGTATAAAAGAAAGTAATTGAGTAAGTCCCAAATCCTGCATCATGTTTTTTATTGCAGGCGAATGTTTATAGCCAAACATTACTTTGTTATCGTGTGTAACGGGTAAATGTTTTTGGTGAATCAATTCATCCACAGCCAGGTTTACTTCATCCACTTGCTCATCTGTAAAATAATTTTTAAGATGGAGGTAACCCTTGCTGCTCCATTGCAGTAACTGCTCTTGTACTTCGTTGGTAAAACTGGCAAATTGTTTTTTTTGTGCAACTACAATTGCAGAATCATTTACATCGAGCCATGCCTGCGATGTTTTATCGGGAAAGTCTTTACTGCTGATGGAATCGAAAAGGGGCTTATGTACATTGTATTTTTCATAAGCCTGTTTATTGTGCCGCAGCTGTTTTGCATGCAGTAAATTATAGAACCAGTGAACGAGCTTGTAGTCTTTTAATTTGTCTTTCAGATTCATGAAGCAGTATTGAATGAGCGGATCTCATCTACATAAGTGCGATCGTTACTGAGACGTGGAATTTTATGTTGTCCGCCAAGTTTGCCTTTACTTTCGAGCCAGCGGCTAAACGTTCCTTTTGAAACAGGTTGTACATAAGGTAAACGCAGCGCTATGTTTTTATGACGTTTAGCTTCGTAATCACTGTTGAGGTTTTTCAAAGCTGTATCCAGTTCATATACAAAATCGTTTAACCCAACCGGCTCTTTTTCAAATTCAATCAACCACTCGTGTGCACCGGTATTGTTATGCGAAAAATAAACAGGTGCAGCAGTATAGTCATTTACAACAGCGCCCGTTTGTTCGCATGCAATGGCAATGGCTTTATCGGTATTATCAACAATCAGTTCTTCGCCAAAAGCATTGATGAAATGTTTTAAACGGCCACTTACTTTAATACGATAAGGGCTAAGCGAAGTAAACTGTACTGTATCGCCAACAAGATAGCGCCACAAACCACCATTTGTGCTGATGATGATGGCGTAGTTTTTATGCAGTTCAACTTTATCTAACCCAACAGTATTCGGAAAGCGCTTTCCGTACTCTTCTATTGGCATAAACTCATAAAAAATTCCATGATCGCTGAAGAGCAGCATACCATCTTCTCCCGGTTTATCCTGCGCTGCAAAAAAACCTTCGCTTGCATTATACGTTTCAAGATAACTGATGTTTTTGCCAATGATCTGCTGAAACTGCTCACGGTAGGGAACAAACGATACACCGCCGTGCATGTATAATTCAAGATTAGGCCAAACTTCTCCAATGTTTTTTTTACCGGTTAATTCCAAAATGCGGCGAAACAGCACAAGACTCCAGGTAGGCACGCCGGATATTGAAGTGACATTTTCGTTAATGGTGCTCAGAGCCAGCTTTTCAATTTTTGCTTCCCACTCATCCATCAGGGCAATGCTTAATTCCGGCGTACGTATCCAGTTACTCCAGAAAGGCGCATTCTGCATAAGCACAGCACTTAAATCGCCAAACTGAATTTCTTCGTTGAGCTGGTTTACATTATGGCTTCCTCCTATAACAAGTCCTTTACCTGTTAACAGATCGGATGCAGGAAAATTATTGTAGTAAAGTGTAAGTACATCTTTGCTGGCTTTGTAATGACCATCTTTCAAACTTTCTTCACTTACAGGAATGAATTTGCTTTTGTCGCTGGTGGTACCGCTGCTTTTTGCAAACCATTTTACAGGGGTAGGCCATAACACATTTTCTTCGCCTTGCATCATCCGTTCAATAAACGGTTTAATGTCGTCGTATTCGTGTACAGGAACAGTACGCTTAAAATCACGCACATTAAAAAGCTCTCTGAATCGGTATTGCTGACCAAATAAGGTGTATTGAGCAGTGGTAACAAGATCCTGCAATACTTCACGCTGTGCCGCAACCGGATTGTTTATCCAGCTGTCGATGCGCCACATACGCAAACGGGCTAATCTTGATATGGCGGGGCTCAGCAGTCTCATGTGCTGGCAAGATAAAAAAACTAAACAGACTTGCGAAATTGGTTATTGATTTGCTGCTCTGTTGGCCTCTTCGTGCAGATAATCTTTACGCTTCAACTCAAAGTTGCGGCCAAGATAGAGGCGACGAACTTGTTCATCGTCTGCAAGTTCTTCGGCAGTACCGTGTTTGAAAATTTTTCCTTCGATGAGCAGGTAGGCACGGTCGCAAATAGAAAGTGTTTCGGTTACGTTATGATCGGTAATAAGGATGCCGATGTTGCGGTACTTAAGCTTGGCCACGATCGACTGAATATCTTCTACTGCAATCGGGTCAACGCCTGCAAAAGGCTCGTCTAATAAAATAAATTTCGGATCAACGGCCAGCGCACGGGCAATTTCTGTACGTCGGCGCTCACCACCACTTAACGAATCGCCTTTGTTTTTACGTACATGATGCAAACGAAATTCGCTCAGCAGATCTTCCAGTTTTTCACGCTGTTCTTCTTTGCTCAGCTTCGTCATTTCCAACACGGCAGCAATATTTTCTTCAACAGTAAGCTTACGAAACACACTTGCTTCCTGCGGCAAATAACCAATACCCATTTGTGCACGCTTGTACATGGGCATGTTGGTAATGTTTTCTTCGTTGAGGTACACTTCTCCCTCGTCGGGTTTAATAAAACCAACAACCATATAAAAGGTAGTGGTTTTGCCGGCGCCGTTTGGTCCCAGCAAACCAACAATTTCGCCTTGCTTTACTTCAATGCTTACTTTGTTTGCTACAGTTCGGCTGCGGTAGCGCTTTACCAGTTCGGAAGTGTGTATGGTTAAACTCAACGTATAAAATTGTAGCTGCGAAAATACCTGTTTTCAAAGCAATAATGTATAGCGAAACCCTGCTGAATTGTGAAAAATAGGTGTTTTTGAAAAGGGATTCAGCTATAAACAATCTTTGATTAAAAGCCAAGCCTGTTATATGTTTGCATCAACACTGTATATAATGAAGGTTACCGAACATATTGCACAGGCAAAAAACACGCTTGTCTCGTTTGAGATTCTTCCGCCACTGAAGGGGAAAACCATCAATTCTATTTTCGATCATCTCGATCCGTTGATGGAGTTTAAGCCATCGTGGATCAATGTTACTTATCACCGTGCAGAGCAGGTGTTTAAGAAAAAGTTAGATGGTACGTTTGAAAAAGTGGAAGTGCGAAAGCGTCCGGGCACTGTTGGTATTTGTGCGGCTTTACAAAACCATTATAATCTTGATGCGGTTCCGCATTTGATCTGCGGCGGTTTTTCGAAGCGTGAAACAGAAGACGCATTGATCGATCTCAACTTTATTGGTGTACAGAACGTGTTGGTGTTGCGTGGCGATGCTGCCAAGAACGAAACTTTTTTTGAGCCACACACCGATGGGCATAAGTATGCCATTGATCTGCTGAAGCAAACCATTAACCTCAATCACGGTATTTATCTGGAAGATGATATTCGTGATGGTTTCCGAACCGATTTTTGTGCAGGCGTTGCTGGCTATCCTGAAAAGCATTTTGAAACGCCTAACCAGGAAATTGAAATGCAGCGTTTAAAAAATAAAGTTGATGCAGGTGCAGAATATATTATGACGCAGATGTTTTTTGATAACAGTAAGTTTTTTGCGTTTGTAAAATCGTGCAGAGAAATGGGTATTGAAGTGCCGATCATTCCGGGATTAAAGCCATTAACGAGTAAGAAGCAATTGTCTGTAATTCCAAGAACATTTCATGTTGATATACCTACAGAGTTGAGCAATGAAATTATGCGTGCAAAAACAGATGAGGATTGCAAGAAAGTAGGAACAGAGTGGTTGATACAGCAATCGAAAGAATTAAAAGAATTTGGTGTGCCTGTGTTACACTATTACACACTCGGCAGCCCGAAAGTGATTTACAATGTGGTGAAGAATGTGTTGTAAGAAACGTATATAATTAAAAAGCCCCCATCATTTTTGATGGGGGCTTTTTAATTAAGTCTTATTTCACCATGCTCTTCAGCACCGCTTCATTCACCTTTACCGGGTATTTCTTTTTTAACAGCGCTAACCATCTTTCTTCAAGCTCCAGCTGGTAATCATTTATCACCAACCCTTTCGCTTCATCAAAACTACGTTGCTCTTTGCCTTCGTAATTTTTAATAATGTAGCAGAACGATGAAGATCCGTCGTTGGGGTTTGTTACAACAGGGGTAAAATTACCGGCTTTAAACACCGTCCCTTCCGGTGCAGGAAGTTGATTCAGCTCAAAGCGGCTACTGTCTGCAAGTGCTGTACCTCCCAACATTTCCATATGTGCTTTCCAGTTTAGCGGATCTTTTTTCATCATCGCAAATGCACGGTTTGCAACTGCGGTATCAGCACAATTGAAAACAATGGCATTTACACTTGGCTGCCAATTGTATTTTGCTTTGTTTTTATTGTAATAGGTAACAAGACCAACACTGTCTGAAGGAGCTACGCTCCAGATCTTCCGTTCCATTATTTCAAACAGCAAACTGCCTTCACGGAATTCTTTTATCTGGTTGCCGATTTCAGGATTGGTGATCTCCAGGCGGTCTTTGTAATACTGTGCCGCAGTTTCATCAACAAACTCAGCCATCATTTGTTTGTACTGCGAACGTTGGGGTGTATAGCCTGCAGTTTGTTTGTTTTTTACAAACTTAAGCCAGTCGGTAACTGAATATTTTTTTGTGCCGAGTAAGAACAAAAGCTTTTGTTCGTTGGCTTTATAAAATGAAATATAGTTTGTTGCTTTTAAAGTAGTGTCTGTAACAACCCATACATCGGCTTCCTTATAAGGGATTGCTTTGTAGTTAACAGCTTTTAATATCTGCTGTTTTTGTTTATTGTAGGCAACATAAATGCGTGGATCATTGTTTACTTTTTCTGCATAATCTTCCAGCAGCTGGCGATCGTTCTTTGCAGCAGGTGGCGCCGTTAAACCAATACGTTTAATAATATGAAAGCCCGATACTGTTTGAACAGGTGCACTAACATCACCGTCCTTCTTCAACCCAAAAGCAGCAGTACTAAAGGTTGCATCGTACCGTGTAAATTCAAATTCGGGAAGTAAACCACCATTGCTGTAGGTTAATTTATCGTCGCTGTAGGTTTGTGCCAGTTTTTCAAAAGCCTCACCTTTTTGTACGAGACCATAAATCATTTCGGCTTTTGTTTTTGCTTCAGCAATTTCTTCTTTTGTTGCGTTGGCAGGCACAGCAACAAGAATTTGTGCTGCTTTTAATTTGCCCAGCGAAGCACGCTTGTTCAAAACCTTGAAAATATGATAGCCGTTTGTACCGGCCACGGGCTTTGAATAGCTTCCAACAGCTGTACTGTACACCGCATTTTCCAAAGCATATGGAAGGTTAAACACAGTAATGTAACCGATATAACCACCGGTTGATTTTACATAGTCGTTTGTAGAAAAACTGGTTGCAGTAGTGGTAAAATCGGCGCCGGTTTGTAATTGCGCATAAGCTTTATCAATTGAAGCTTTGGCCTTGCTGCTGTCAGTTCCGTAAGCTACAAACACATGTGCTATTTCAATTTCGCTTGCACTGCGTTCGAGTGCTTCCAGTGCCAGAGCTTCCACTTCGGGTTGGTTACGCATAAATTGCTCCGCTAATTGTGCACGAAAAGCAGCAATATCGTTTTGAATGTTGGGAAGCGTATCAAGCTTTGCATCTTTAGCCGCCTGTACTTTCAATTTAAAACGAACAAATAATTCGAGGTATTCACGAATCGCTTTTTCATCGGCAGCGCCGGTATTGTTTTTAGTAAAGGCTCGCCAGAATTCACCTTTATCAACTTTGTTACTGCCGTAAGTAAACAATGTTTGAGCGTTACTGCCAAGCACAACTGTGAGCAGTAAAAGAGAAAGAATGTAGCGCATACAGGTTTGGTTATGGGTTTTTCGATGTATTGTTTTGTTTGAACTGCAGAAATTCATCTATCTGCTCGGGATTGATCTTTTTGGCAACGATGCGTTTCTGTTCATCTAACAAATATATTGTGGGCGTTTGAAAAACATCGTACGATTGACGAAATCCTGGTGTTTGATTGGCTTGTTCGGCTGCACGCATCTTTATTGTCTGGTGCCAGTGCATCCATCCTTCGAGTTGATGTGTTTGGATAAACTCCAACCATCTTGCTTTTGTTTCTTTGGCTTTAGCTTCATCCATACCGGCACCATCGCTCAACACGCCAACTAATTTTATTCCTTGTTTTTTCCAACGTAAACGGTAAAGACTGTCTATTACCGGCACCTGTTCTTTACAATGTCCGCAATCGGGATCCCAAAATACAACGATCGTATAAGGGGCTTTAACCGCATACAGGTTTACATTCTTATTAAGCGTATCAAGCAGATTTAATTCGGCTGCAGGTTCGCCAATAATGTTTCCATATAAACTGTAAGCCCGGTTAAAAACAAGGTCACGGTCTTTCTTTTCAAGCCAATCAACCTGGTTGGTGAGGTAATATTTTTCAAACAAATGAAGAAACACCACATCAAGCCCCATGTACTTCGGATTCATGTATTCGTTTGTAAAACGGTTCATGAAATAGCGGAACATGGTTTTGTTGGTACGGCTGTACAAAATAAATTTATCCAACTCAAGCTTTAAACTGTCGGGGTGGCGCACAACTGCTGTTTCGAAATAGCGATTGAGCCTTTGTTCAAACATGGGGGTGCGTAATAAACGTTCATCGGCAAAGGAAACATCTTTCCAAAACTGATTTTTATAACTGTAAAAGGCAGCAGCAGAATCCTGTTTTGTTTTTGCACCTGTTAACGAAAACACCGGCTCCTTCAGCAAACGGAAAAGCAGGGAAAGATAGCTGTCGGTTTGTGCGGTTACAAAACTGTCACGCCATTGCTGAATCTGTTCATTGGCAGCATTCATTTTTTTTAAAACAATTGCGCTGTCGCTTTTTGTTTTGGCCGATGCTAATGAAGCCTGCTGCTGTTGGTAATTACGGTAAAAGAAAGCCGAGGCTGATTTATAGGCTACAAGAAAATTGTTTTCTGCAGATCCGGTTACAGACAGCAGTGTAAAATTGCTACTGTCGATGGTAAGACGAAAATCCTGTTCCTTATCTATAAGTATATCAAAGAAAACAGATTTTTTAGGATCAACTACAATGTACAAACCACCGGTAAGTTTTTCGGCACCGGTAAATACAGCTTCACCGTTTGGTTGAAGCATTGCCGAATCCAACACATATTTCTGGTTACCGAAGTAATAACCCAGGTAAAGCTTAGCATCGGGCACAGCTTTATATTTTGCCGTAATACGATAGCCTTGCCCAAACAATACACTGCAGCAATAAAGAAGAAGAAAAAATAGACTTGCTTTTTTCATAGCGACCGAAGGTAAAGTTAATTCAAAAGCTTTGCCTTGCTGTTAACGATTTGCAAAGCCATGGTTTGTTACCTTTGCGCCGTGAGAAAAAAACAGAAAATACGCATACTGGAACAGGTAACGGTAGAAGATTATGCTGCCGAAGGAAAATCGATTGCCCGTGTTGATGGAAAAGTGATTTTTATTGAGGGTGCAGTACCCGGCGATGTGGTCAATATTCAGCTTGGGAAAAGTAAAAAAGACTGGGCCGAAGGTAAAGCCGTACACTTTCATAGTTATTCGCCGCAACGAACCAGTCCGTTTTGTGAGCATTTTGGATTATGTGGCGGCTGCAAATGGCAAATGTTGCCCTACGAGCAACAGATCGCCTACAAGCAACGGGAAGTGGAACAGAACCTGAAACGTATTGGCCGTATTGAATTACCTGAAATGCTGCCCATAGTTGGTGCAAAACAAACCAAATACTATCGCAATAAACTGGAATATACCTTCAGCAGTAAACGCTACTTAACAAGAGAAGAATTGCTGGAGCGTGATAAGCAGCGGGAAGCACAACCAGAAGGAGGAGAAGCGGAATCGACAGCAGCTCCCGATGTTGCTTTGGGCTATCATGTGCCGAAAATCTTTGATAAGGTCATCGACATCCACACCTGCTATCTGCAACAGGAACCGAACAATGCCATCCGCAATTTTGTACGTGAGTTTGCAAAGAAGAATGGTTTTTCGTTTTACGATATTAAAGCACACGAAGGCTGGCTGCGTACCATGATCTTTCGCATGACCACCACCGGCGAAGTAATGGTGAACATCACTTTCGGTTATGATGATGTGCCCAACCGTGAGCTCCTGTTTAAGGCATTGCTGGATGAGTTTCCGGAAATAACAACTTTGCTGTACACCATCAATCCTAAATGGAACGATACTATTTACGATCTGCAGCCGCAGACTTATTTCGGCAGTGGTTATGTAACCGAAAAGCTGGAAGAGTTTGTATTCAAGATCGGCCCGAAATCATTCTTTCAAACCAATACAAAGCAAGGCGAAGAGTTGTATAAAGTAACAAGAGCTTTTGCAAAGCTTACCGGTAACGAAGTGCTGTACGATCTCTATTGCGGTACAGGAAGTATTGGCATTTTCTGTAGCAGAGGTGCTAAAAAGATTATTGGCGTGGAAGCGGTGGCAGAGGCCATTGAAGATGCGAAACAGAATGCAGCAGCAAATGGCTTAACCAATACTTCGTTTTATGCAGGTGATGTGATTGACATTTGCAACGATGCGTTTTTTGCAGCACATGGCAGGCCCGATGTAATTATTACCGATCCGCCACGTGCAGGTATGCACGAAAAGCTGGTTAAAAAACTGTTGGAAATAGAAGCGCCACGTATTGTGTATGTAAGCTGCAACCCTTCTACCCAAGCAAGAGATCTGCAACTGCTCAACGAAAAATATGTAGTGGAGCAATTGCAACCGGTAGATATGTTTCCGCACACACACCATATCGAAAATGTAGCGGCGTTGGTGTTAAGGAGTTGATGTTTAAAATTTGGGCGAAAGCCTGCGAGTGACAGTTTGAAGTAATTTTGACGTTTACAATAAACCAAAGAGATATTCGTGAGTTATCAGCAAATTCGACCAGGAGGTTTTCAGCTTTTAGCACCAGTAATTAAGAACTTAATTATTATTAATGCTTTGGTATTACTGGCACAATACACTGCAGACGTATCAGGATATCATGACCGCCTTTTTGATTATTTCGCATTGCATAGTGTGCACTCGAGCTTATTTATGCCACATCAAATGATAACGCATTTGTTTATGCATGGCGATTTTGGTCATTTCTTTTACAATATGTTTGCGTTATGGTTGTTTGGTAACAAACTTGAAAATTTTTGGGGCTCAAAGAAATTTCTAGTCTTTTATATTGTATCCGGATTAGGAGCAGCGCTGATACATTTAGGTTGGCTTTCGTATGAATTATATCCAATAGTTAGCGAAGTCACAGCTTATACATCTTCTCCCAGCTTAGATAAGTTTGTCAGTTTTTTCCAAAAATATGGAGTGCCGCAAGCTATAGGCTTGGATGAAGTAAATGAGTTTGCAAACAAATGGTCAAACGATATTCAGAATGCTGCTTTTGTAAGCGATAGTCTTGTGTTTGTAAAGAAAACAGGCGATTTAATTGTAAGCAGACCAACCGTTGGGGCTTCAGGTGCTGTTTTTGGTTGTTTAGCAGCCTTCGGTTATTTGTTTCCTAATTCGTACATCTATTCCAACCTTATTTTCCCGATTAAAGCCAAGTGGTTGGTACTTTTTTATACTGCTGGGGAATTATGGATGGTGTATACAAATAGCGGCGGCAATGTTGCACACTTTGCGCACTTGGGCGGTGCATTAATTGGCTTTCTACTTGTACTTTACTGGAACAAAACAAACCGTAATACGTTTTATTGATAAAAGATTGATTTATGAATTACATGCAGACGAAAGTGAAAAGAGGAATACGTTTTGGCGAAGATGGTGATGCGTTGATGATGCTCATTTTTATTAATGTGATGGTGTTTGTGATCATTACATTTATAAAGATTGTGTATCAGCTTACACCCATTAACATGGAGCTGTTTCAATCGCAGATACTCGATTGGATAGGCATGCCTGCAGATATGTCTCGATTTATTTCAAGACCATGGGTTTTGCTTACGCACATGATTGCGCATGCAAGCGTATGGAGCCTGCTCGGCAATATGCTTTTTCTTTGGGCATTTGGTTTTCTGTTGCAGGATCTGATCGGTAATAAACACATTATTCCGGTTTACATTTATGGTGCTTTAGCCGGTGTTGTATTTTTTGTTGCAAGTGCGAACCTGCTGCCCGGTTTCAGGGCAAACATCGGCAGTTTCCAGTTATTCGGCGCAGGTGCAAGTGTAATGGCAGTTGCAATTGCTACAACCGTTACAGCTCCCGATTACCGGGTGTTCCCAATGATCAACGGAGGTATTCCGCTTTGGGTTATTACACTTATTTATGTTGTAATTGATCTTGCAGGGTTGGCCAGTGTTGCATTTCCTTATCACCTGTCGCATCTTGCAGGTGCAGGTATGGGTTTTTGGTATATCCGTTTAATACGCAACGGCAATAGTCCCGGCGAGTGGATGCACCGTTTATACAATTGGTTTATCAACCTGTTTAATCCATCCAAACCAACTTCAAAAAAATCAATAAAGAAAGAAGTATTTTACAATACCAAAGGACAGCAACCGTTTACACGTAAACCCAATGTTAGCGAACAACGGGTTGATGCTATTCTTGATAAAATAAGCCGCACAGGATATCAATCTCTTTCAGAAGAAGAAAAAGATATTCTCAAAAAGGCAGCCGAAAACGAAGAATAAACTTATGGCGGGATTTTTTCGCAGCTTCACCAAACGCATTATTATCATCTGCAATATTGCTGTAAGCGTTTGTATGCTGTTATTATACCTGCTGCCGGCTTTGCCTGCAAGTGTTTCCTGGATCGTTAACCTGTTTGCACTTTTATTTCCTTTTCTCTTATTACTGCAACTGGGCTTTCTTGTTTTTTGGGTGATAGTAAAACGAAAGCTGGCATTGATACCTGTTATTACAATTTTACTTAGCTGGAATCTGATCGGTTCATTCTTTGGATTTCATGCAGGAGCGAAGCAAACAACCAATAAAGAAGCAGGAACTTTTCGTGTAGTAACCTGGAACGCTCATCTCTTTAATTTTTTTGAAAACAAAGGTTTGCTGGATGATGCAATGTTGCAGGAAGCAAAGAAAAAAAAGGCGGATGTGCTGGCTATCCAGGAGCTCGTTTTTTCACTCGACACATCATCGCCCATTACCTTGCAAAAAGTAAAACAAAAGCTGGGCTATAAATATGTGGCTGCGGCGAACGACAGGGCATTTGGTGTACATACCAACATCCGGCAGAAGAACGAACGCTATCATCCTTTTTGCGTTGCCATCTTTTCAAACTACCCTATCATCCGCTGGAAAAAAGAACAAAGCATCAAAGAATATAACCACACATTCCTTTGGGCCGATTTATTAATCAACGGCGACACCATTCGTTTCTTCAATATTCATTTGCAGAGCATGCACTTTGCCAAAAAGGATTATGAGTTTATCGAAAACATCGATCAGCAGGATATGGGCGATGTACAAACGGCAGGTAAAAACATTCTCCGCAAAATGAAAACAGCCAACCTGCTTCGTTCCAGCCAGGCAAGAGATATCCGGAAAGTAATTGAAGAAAGTCCTTATCCGGTTGTGCTGTGTGGCGATATGAATGATGTGCCCAACTCCAATGCCTACCAGATCATCAGCGATGATTTGTACGATGCATTTACCGAAAAAGGATGGGGCATTGGCCGCACATTTAAATTCCTGTCGCCCACTTTGCGCATTGATTATGTGCTGCACAGCAAAGCGCTTTCTGTAAAGCAGGTACAGGTGCATAAAACCAACAGAAGCGATCACAGCCCGGTGCTGGCCGATTTTAAATTACCGCAGAAATAGTGTAAATACTATCTTTGTTTCAATGAAGAAAATCTTTCATACCTGTTGTTGTAGCTGTTGTTGCTGATTTTTCAGCTAACAGATTCTCCTTTTTACAACATTCTTCATTCAATTATTACATAGTTTATGTCGCAGTTAAAAGTTTATAATTCCCTTACACGCCAGAAAGAAGTTTTTGAATCCATTACACCCGGTCATGTGGGCATGTACGTGTGCGGACCAACCGTTAGTGGCGAAAGTCATCTTGGTCATGCAAGGCCTTACATTACGTTCGATGTGTTGTATCGTTACCTTACGCATCTTGGTTACAAAGTGCGTTATGTACGCAATATTACCGATGCCGGCCATTTTGAAGAAGAAGGCCGTGAAGCAGAAGATAAAATTTCAACCAAGGCCATTTTAGAAAAACTGGAGCCGATGGAACTGGTGCAGAAATATACCAACCTGTTTCATTGGGCCATGGATCAGTTCAATACAGTTCCGCCTTCCATTGAACCAACTGCAACCGGGCATATTGTAGAACAGATCGGCATGATTCAACAGATCATTGAAGCTGGTTATGGATATGAAGTAAATGGCTCGGTTTATTTTGATGTAAAGAAATATGCAGCATCGCATGACTATGGAAAATTAAGCGGTCGTGTAATTGATGAACTGCTTGAAACAACACGTGAGCTGGAAGGCCAGGATGAAAAGCGTGACCGTGCAGACTTTGCTCTCTGGAAAAGTGCAGCACCGGAACACATTATGCGTTGGCAAAGTCCGTGGGGCGTTGGTTTTCCCGGCTGGCATATTGAATGCTCGGCTATGGCAACAAAATATTTAGGTGCACAGTTCGATATACATGGTGGTGGTATGGATCTGCAGTTTCCGCATCATGAAAGTGAAATTGCACAAAGCACTATCTGCAATCATACTGCACCGGTACGTTACTGGATGCACAATAACATGATCACCATCAATGGTAAGAAGATGGGGAAGAGTTATAACAACGTTATCAAGTTAACGGAGTTATTCAGTGGCGATCATCCGATACTGGAGAAAGCTTATCACCCGATGACGGTGCGTTTCTTTATTCTGCAAACACAGTACAGAAGCACACTCGATTTTGGTAATGAAGCATTGCAGGCTGCAGAGAAAGGATTGAAGCGTTTGATGGAAGCATACGAATGGTTAGCTAAGTACGAAACTGGAAGTACGAAGTACGAAGCGAAAGACAAGTCGGTTAATGAAAAAGTATTGCAGCTGATAGCTGAGTTCGACGAATTCATGAATGATGATTTGAACACGGCGAAAGTATTGGCGAGTATGTTTGAACTGGTGCCAATCATCAATGGTATTAAAGACAAACATATTGCGGCTGATGCATTGAGCAGCGATACCATTGCTTTGCTGCAGGAAAAACTGAAGCTGTATATTGAAACTATTTTTGGGTTGAAGAATATCAGCGGTGAAGACAGCGGACGTTTTAATTCGGTGATGCAGATATTGATTGAGCTGCGTAAAGATGCAAAAGCAAAGAAAGACTTTGTTACAAGCGATAAGATCCGTAATCAATTAGCTGAGCTTGGTATACAGTTGAAAGATGAGAAAGATGGCGGAATGAGTTATTCGTTATAATGTTTACTACAAAATAAAAAAGAGGAGCATTGCTCCTCTTTTTTATTTTAGCAGGGACGATGTCTGCTCACCCGAAGGGTGACTGCACATCCTAAAATTTACATTCTAATTACGCTCGCATCTCGACTCCGCTCATGTAATCGTACTTCCAACTTCGTACCTCGTACTTTTCTTCAGCTATGTCCCAACTGTGTGTTTACAGAAAGTATCGATTGCAGATCGAACAGGCTTGAGGTTTTTTCTTCACTCACCAATTCTTCTACCGGCTGATGCAATACATCGGCAAAACATTGCAGCATCAGCTGTTTGGTTTGTTTGGTCCATTGGCGGAAGGCTTCGGTGTTGTGTTGATGCTGTGGCAGATAATCGAGCAGCACATCCAGGTTAAAACTTTCGGCATGTGTTCCTGCTCCTGCTTTGGCTGCATCACGGGAGTTACACCATTGTTCAAAATGGCCTTGCACAGGAACCATCAACACCGGTTTGCCAAAATACATCGCCTCACATACACTTTCAAAACCCGCTGTTGTAACCAATGCTTTTGCATTGGCCATATAGTGTAAAAATTTCTGATCATCGAGCGAGTGGAAACAAAGTGTTTCATCGTAATGCCAGCGGCCCTTCACCGTTGCACTGTCGGTGAAGCAATGCAATTCCACATCGGGATGCGCTTTGTGCCAGTTGATAATTTCCTGCATATAGCCGGAGTTTAACAAATATGCCAGTACATGATTGCCGCCAAATACTTCCTGCTGAAATACATCTTTGCGCAACAGCGGCGGACAGATAGTAATGTTCCTGTGTGTAACAGGTGTTAACGGATAAAACGATAATGCCAGTAAATGATCGGAGCCCTTTGCTGTAAGTTTTGTGTATTGTTTTATGGCATAAGCTTCACGCTTGCTTCCTTCTTCCGGAAAAGAAAAAGAAGGATGCAGATAAATATACTGGTGTGCAACAGAAACAATCTTACAATCGAATTTTTTAAAGATGGAGCAAAGGCCGATGAGTGGTTCATAAAAATTCAACAGCAGATCGGGTTTGTATTGCTGCATTACTTCACGAATCAGTTGCATGCTCTTGCGATAGGTTTTCCAGTAGAGCATGTTCTTAACTACGGTTGATGTAATGCGGATCGATTTATTGTGTTTGCACGTAACAAAGTTGGGGCTGCGGTAGGTGATGATGGGCGCTTTAATGCGTTCACGAACAAACGCAGGAATTTCCCTGCGCTTGCTGCTGCCAATAAGTACAGCAGCAACTTTATGCCCACGTGCAGTAAGCAGATCATAAGTAGCAATGGCCTGTGTTAAATGTCCCCTTCCTTCGCCTTGAACGGCAAACACAAATGTTTTGTTCATACTTATGCTAATTCAGCTGTGAGGTTCGGAATAAATACAGTGTTGTTCATGCTTGCTTCAACAGGTTGCTGTTGCTGCAACCATTCGTTGTAGTAAAGAATGCTCCATTTACCATCAGTGGTTTCAACCAACGCACTCATTGTTTCCACCCAGTCGCCACTGTTGAGGTAATGAATATTGTTAATCGTTTTATCAGCTGCCTGGTGAATATGTCCGCAGATGATGCCATCGCAATTATTGGCAGCAGCTACAGCACAGAGTTGTTCTTCATAATCGGATATAAACGAAACTGCAGATTTTACTTTTGCCTTTACCACCTGCGACAAAGAATAATAAGGCAATCCTCTTTTGGTGCGATACTGGTTGTAATGGCGGTTTGCCCACAACAGAAATGTGTAACCGACATCACCCAGCTTGGCCAGCCATTTTAATTTGGTAGTAACCGTATCAAAAATATCGCCGTGTACGACGAAGTATTTTTTATCGCCGCTTTGTAATGTGTGATGACGTTTGATGATAAACTGACCAAATGAAAACGGCAGTATCTCATCCAGAAAATCATCATGGTTGCCACGCAGGTAAATCACTTTTGTGTTGTACTTGTGCATGTACTTCATAATGATGCGGAAGAAAGCGGTGTGCTTCTTTTTCCACTCACCCGATTTTCGCAGTTGCCAGCCATCGATGATGTCGCCATTGAGGATGAGCGTTTCGCACCGGTGCTGCTGCAAAAACTCCACTACTTCCTTTACCCGTGAGTTACGGATGCCGAGGTGGATATCGGAAAGGATGATTGTTTTGTAAAATGTCTTCACAAAGAAGGGGTTTTACAAAGCTTCCATTTTTCTGTTACCGGAATATTGATGAATGATTAAGAGAGAATGAATAAATTGTAATGAAATTGTTAAGCTGATGTCAGGACGTCGCAGACGTCAGACACCTTAAACTTCAACAAAACCTTATTCAATCAACATGCACTACATCGAACATCTTACCAAAGACAAAAAACTAAAGAAAGTAATAGACGCACAGGAACCACATGAGCTGGTGAAACGGAAGAAGATCTATCTCTATCTCTGTGCTTCCATCATGAGTCAGCAATTGAGTACAAAAGTGGCCGATGTTATTTACAACCGCTTTCTTGCTTTATACGGAAAGAAAGAACCAACCGCACAACAGATACTCGATACGCCGTTTGAAACATTGAGGGGCATAGGGTTGAGCAATGCCAAAGCGAATTATGTGCAGAACGTTTGCCGGTTTTTTATTGAAGAAAAGATCACCGATGGGCAATTGTACAAAATGAGCAACGAAGCCGTAATTGAAAAATTAACACAGATAAAAGGTGTGGGGCGCTGGACGGTTGAAATGATCCTGATGTTTGCTTTGCAGCATGAAGATGTGTTACCGGTAGATGATTTGGGTATACAGCAGGCAATGATCAAACTGTACAAGATCGAATACGAAAACAAGAAGGAACTCTACGAAAAAATGCAGAAGCATGCAACCAAATGGCAGCCTTACCGCACCTATGCTTGTGTACACTTGTGGAGATGGAAAGACAACGGTTAATTGATAATTGAGTAATTGATAAAGGAAAATGACCTAACCCGGTTTGTGATATGAAACAGGTATTGATTATACTGTTGGTAGTATTGTCGCAAAAACTTGTTGCACAGGATGACGGGCCTACGGCCGGTTCGGTATTGCGTTCGCTTTCGGGTGTGGATATGATCACGGGCAAAGTGATTGATGTGGAGTTCAAGCTGTCGAAAGATTATACTTTGTTTCATTTCTGGAGTTCGCAAAGCGACAGCAGCATCAACGATTTTACAATTCTGCTTGCACTCATCAAACAATACGACAATAAACTCACCGTGTACGGTTTTCCTTACGAAACAAAACAACAGGTGGCTGCTGCCAAACAAATGACAGTGAAGTACAAATTAAACTGGAGCCATCTGCTGCAATACAAACAAGCCGACAGGCAAGGCGCTGCAGTAATTGATGTACTGAAAGTAAATACGTTCCCCACTTACATGCTACTGGATAAAGAAGGAATGATACTGGTTCGTTCGAATGTATTGGCGGATGTGGAAGTGGTGTTGAAGCGGTTGGACTGAGCTTTGGCGCAAAGAAAGAAGCAGCAGAGGTTACGCTGAGGAAATCCTCTGCGTTTAACTCCTTAACTTATTTCTCTGCGGCGAAATTCAATAGCATTATGACTTCTTGAAAAGAGCAAGGTATTTTTTTGAGGATGCCAGAAATTCCTTTTCTGCATTATGCTTTTCATCATCTTCAAACCGGTTATGTCCCAAGCTTACTTCGTCAAACAACTTATCGTTCTTAAAGAAATACTTGCCAAGAAACCGATCATCTTTCGAAAACTTTCCTGTGGTTTCACCAGTAACGGCGTTGCGTTCATATACCAACTCCTCGTCTCTTACATATACCAGCTTTCCTGATAGAAAATAATAATCCATAATTACAACATAACTTGATAAGCCAACCCATTCTGTTATTCTGTAAACCGTTCCGTTCTTGTAATAAACAGTAAGGCTTGCTCCGTTATCGGTAACATGATCCATGAACTCCTCCTGTTCGTAAACTTTCTTTTGTAACGAACTGTCTTTATCGATAAGCTTGCAGGAGGATTCGATTTGCTTAGCCTGCACCGTAAGTTGGGCTATAGCTTTTCCGCAATTGAACAATAAGAATAGCATAAGGAACTGCTTCATCATTCAATAATTACTTTTTCTGCTTTTGTTAAATACGTTTTATCAATCGTAGCGCCAATACCCACTGCTTCATTAATCTCTACAAAACCATTTTCTATAAACTGCATACCACCAACAACCGGATCTTCTTTCAGCATCAGTGGTGTATCCAAATCGTAATGCACAATCAGGTCGCTGCTGTAAGCAAAATGCACCAAGGCAGTTATCGCTAATCGGCTTTCCATAAAACAACCCACCTGTAGTTTCAGGTTATGTGCTTTTGCAACTTCCACAATCTTCAACGCATGAAAAATACCGCCGCTTTTGCCCAGCTTTACATTAAAATAATCGCAGGCATTCAGTTTGGCTAAACGTTCCGCATCATGTTCATCAAAACAACTTTCATCGCTCATGATCTTGATGGGGCTGTTCTTTCTTACTTCAGATAATGCCATATAATTCCAACGTGCAATCGGTTCTTCGCAATGTTCAATGCCAAATTCTTTCAATGCCTGTAACGTCGCAATAGCTGTTTCCACACTCCAACCCTGGTTGGCATCAATACGCAACGGCAGTTCATGACCAATGGCTGCACGAATGGCTTTTATTCTTGCTACATCTTCTGTTGTTGTAGTGCCCAGTTTTACTTTAATGGAAGGAAAGCCTGCCGCTTTGTATTCCATTGCTTTGGCCGCCATCTTTTCGGGAGAGCCAAGCCCCACCGTCATATCAGTTGAAATAAGTTTGTCTTTTTTGCCGCCAAGGAATTTGTACAAAGGCAAACCGGCGTGTTGCGCTGCAATATCATACAAGGCCATATCAAACGCACTCTTAATGCTTTCGTTGCGGGTAATGATGCGGTCCATTGCTTTGGTACAGTCTTCTATCTGCAACGGATCTTTTCCTTTCAATGCTTTGGCCAGGTATTGTCCAACAATGAAACAGGTATCCATGCTTTCGCCGTTAATACTCATGTACGGACTGCATTCGCCCCAACCTTTGATGCCGGTATTTGTGTTGATGACAACAATGATGTTATCGGCATCGTACTGTGGTCCTAACGAAATAACAAAGGGCTGTTTTAAAGGAATGCTGAGTTTGTAAATTTCAATGGATGTGATCTGTAAGTTCATAACCGGTGTGTAAGATCGAAAAATGTATATGTAAATATATGCTTGTGAAATGGAATCGGTTACAGCTTCTTTTCTTTACCTGTATTCTGGTAAATGCTTGCAATTGATAAAAACCTTGCCTAATTTGTATGTCCGAATTTCATCTCACTATGGAAAATTACCGGTAAAAAACAACGCCGCAGGTGATCATACTGTTAGCAGCACCTCTTTCTCTATTCCTCATCTGACGGTTTACCTTTTTGGGAACGCAGTAATTCAACTTTAAAACAAACAGCAATGAAAAAACAGATTCTACTGATGTCTGCGTTGTTTTTATTCATCAATCTTGGATTGGTTTCCTGTAAGAAAGCGATTGATGAAAACGCTGCAAACAAAATGGATGCTCCTTTTCCTGAAAATGATCAATCGCTGATTGCGTTGCCTGGATCAACGGGTTTTCGTGCCGCCAATATTGCTGCACGAAACGATGACAAGTACAATACATTTTATGGTGCACAGGTACAGATCGGTAACGGACACATGCGGTCGTGGATCAACATTAATCATGCGGGTGTTCCTTTAGCAATTGGAATTGAAATGACAGGTGGTGCATTTGACAATCTGCCAACTGATCCAAACGATCATGCAGGTGCAACCTATCATTTAAAGCTGCATCAGAAAGCACATGCAGTAACAGCATTCGATCATATCATGATCAACTGGAATGTGCAGGGGCACGAACCTCCACCTATTTATGGCTTGCCGCATTTTGATATGCATTTTTATAAAGTAGGAATGGATGCGGTGATGAATATGACCGATCCTGCAAAATTCAACTTACTTCCGCCGCCGGGTTATATTCCTCCTGCTTATTTGTTTGCAGGCGGTGTGCCAATGATGGGATCGCACTGGGTTGATTTGATGTCGCCTGAGTTACAACCTCCAAACACTCCTAACTATACTGCGTTTACACATACGATGATCTATGGATCGTATGATGGCGATGTGATTTTTGTTGAACCAATGATTACAAGAGCGTTTTTATTATCGGGTGTAACCTTGCAGAAGTGGTACCGGCAACCAGATTTTTTTGATCCGGCAAATACCTACTATCCGCAGCGGTACAATATCTGGAAAAATGAAAAGAACGGAAGACATTATGTAGCACTTGATGAAATGGTTATGCGATAACGATTGATTACGGTCAAATAAAAAAGCCCGCTGTTCTGCAGCGGGCTTTTTTATTAAAAGCAAATTGATTTATTTTACCAGCTTCAACTCTTTAATCAGATTATCTGCGCCACCTAATTTATCGATGCACCAGAGTACATAACGGATATCAACACAAATGGTGCGGTTAAGGTCTTTATCAAATGCTAACTTATGGCTCAATGCTTCGTAGTTACCATCGAATGCCAGGCCAATCAATTCGCCATTGGCATTAATAACAGGCGAACCACTATTGCCGCCGGTAATATCGTTGGTGGTAATAAAACCGATTACGAGGTCGTTACGGCTTTTGTCTACATACTGACCGAAATCTTTTTTCTTCAGCAGTTCAATTTGTTTTGATGGCAGATCAAATTCATAATCGCCTGCTTTGTATTTTTCTAAAAGTCCTTTTGAAGTTGTAACAAAATCATACTTCACTGCATCTTTCGGCACATAGCTTTTTACATTACCGTACGATACACGCATGGTAAACGTAGCATCGGGGTACATCTTCTTCGCTTTTGCAGGATTCATTTCCATAATACCTTTCAGATACAAGCGACCAAGATCATTATTCTTAACAGTAAACTCTGTAAAGCGTGGCAGGAACTTTACATTCCAGTTTTTGGTGAATGCGCTGCCAATTGCAAACGCAGGATCTTCCTGCAGTTTCAAACCATCTGGATTAGCTGCAAACGCATTCCATTTTGCATCGTTTAAGATCATTGTATTTGCAAAAACAGAAGCAGCATATTTTTTCCAGGTAGCTTCATCTTTCAAATCGCCAAAGCTTGCTTTTACGCCTTCAAAGAAACTGATAGGATGCTGTTCTTTTGGAACAACGGCATAGTACATCATCAATGCAGAAGCAACAATTTTTTCATCGCTGACAGCATTGTGCTCAGCAAGAAAATTTTTGCGTGCTTCGGTTGCTGCATTTAAAGCAGTTGTTACGTCTTGCTTGGTTGCATTTGCTTTCAGTAATGCGGCTTCCAATTGAATAAGCGACGATGCAAATGCCAGCAATGGCGAACCATAAATACCTTCGAGCATGTAAACACGATGTTTGGCATAAGGACGCCATGCATCGTATGTTTTTTCCCACTCAGGAAAAACTGCTGAATAATCCTCTTTGCCATTTGACCATTTAATAAAATCGGCTTCAACTTTTTGCTTTTGTCCAAACACATCATACTTCAGCAACTGCTTTGTTTCTCCATCGTAAAACTTCCAGTAATTGGCAATACTTGCATAGCTGCTGGCGAGTTTTAATTTAATGGCTGGATCTTTCTGCATTTCGGTAAACATGTATTTCAAACGCATATCACGCAACTTCACCAATGTTGGGTTGTTGATGTCGGTTGAAAGTTTTACACCCAACGATGTTTCGTAGCGGTTGGTGCTGCCGGGGTAACCCCAGGTCATTGCAAAATCACCATCTTTCAATCCACGAATGGAAACAGGCAAAAAGTATTTTGGTTTTAAGGGAATGTTTTCTGCACTGAATTCGGCAGGTTTACCATCTTTTGAAGTGTACACACGAAACACGCTGAAGTCGCCGGTGTGGCGTGGCCATTCCCAGTTATCGGTATCGCCACCAAACTTACCAACGCTTTCCTGCGGTGTGCCCACCAAACGGATATCACGGTAACGCTGATAGATGAAAGCTAGAAACTGGTTGCCTTTAAACAACGGGCTTATGCGGCACTCGATCGATTGATCGGCAGCAGACAAGCGCTTATTGATAGCTGCTAACACGGCGGTTTGTTTATCAGCTCTTGCTTTGCCCATTAATGTACCCAACGAATCGTTTACTTCTTTTGTTACATCGGTAATACGTAAAAGAAACTGTACGGTAAGTGCTGTGCGGATTTCTTCATTATGATTTTTTGCATAAAAACCATCACGGAGGTAATTGTGATCAACAGTGGAGGCCGATGCAATAGCACCATAACCGCAATGGTGATTGGTAAAGATCAATCCTTTACTGCTTACAATTTCGCCGGTACAACCATTGCCAAAAATGATAATGGCATCTTTCAGCGAAGCTTTGTTAATGTCGTAGAGTTGCTGTGGGGTTAGCTTTAAGCCTTTCTTTTGCATATCGGCATACACCTGCTCACCAAGCAGTAAGGGTAGCCACATACCTTCATCGGCATAGCTGCGTAACAACGTAAATGTTACGATCATCGTTAAGAGAATCTTCTTCATGCTTTATAAAAGTTTATAGAAAAACAAACCTACGGAAAAACCATATTCGGGGAGCTGTTGTTCATCAGTCTTTGGCGGAAGCAGGTGGCTGTGGTGCCGGTTCTTTACTGGTGTTTTTCTCTTCCTGCAAAAATTGATTGGTATGGCAATTGTCGCCATCGCAGCAAGGCAATGCATTTGTACCACATACAGGACATTGATAGTGACCATGTACATGTACCAGTTGAACAATATGTCCACAGAAAAGACAATGCTGCATATAACTAACGGTAACCTACCCAGGTTCGGTTTCTTGCATCGAACAGGAAGTAGGTATTGTTACTGAAGCTGAAATTTAATTTATCGTTTACAATGGCATCGACAGGAAGTTTTAATTTCTGGTACATTAAACCATCTGCTTTGCTGTACAATTCAATTTCTTTTGTCTGCACATTCAGCAAACCGAACTCGGCATTGCTGATACCTGTATAAATAACGGTGGTGGTATTGTAATTGCTGAGTACTGCATTCGAATCAATTTTATAATCGGCAGGGGGCGGTGTTTTTTTGCTGTAACCAACTTTCAGCACAAAGGTTTTTGTTTTGTCTTCGGCACCGTTTGCTGCGTTGTACGAAACTACTGTTGAGCCTTTTAAAAAATGCACCAGGTTTTCCCGCATATTATATTGCCCAACCGAATTAGGAAAGGGTTGCAGCTGCCCTTTTGCAAACGGTTTTACATCGTACACAACGCCTGCATCATCCATTACATAAGTTACCCATCCACCATCGCCAAATAAATTACCCTGGAATGTTTTTAATGCCGGGTTGTACCAAAGTCCACGTACATCGGCCAGTAAAGCCAGATCGGGTGGCGACATCATTTCTCCAACTACATTAAAATAGGCCAGGCTATAGGTTTTATTACCCGCAACAGTTGCATAGAAATAACGATTCTTTCCATTTTGTGCAACTGTGCCTCCGTTATTACCAGGCCCTTTGGGCATTTTAAGTTCAATTGTTTTGCGCAACTGACGTACGGATTGGGCATTGCTGTTTACTGTAACAACAAAACTGCAAAGGAGTAAAAGAAAAATGTATTTCATATAACGGTTGTATGATGAAAACTAAATTACGAAATGAGCCATAATAAAATATTCATTTTATTACCAACCGAAATGAAAATTTTATTGTGGCGAACAACATGTGTCCAAAATCAAATAAAAATTAACACATGAAATGATGCTGCACTGCCTTGTTAAAAAATGAATCCAAACAATTCCATTAATAATGCAATGCTGATGTGTACCAGTAAACCGCCCCAGATACTTTTACTGTTGAAGGCAATACTGCCAAGCAGCAAACCGCCAAAGAAACTGCTTACAGCTTCCATCATGGGTTTGCCTAGGTGGATAGAAAAATAGAACAATGCAACGGGTAAAATACATTGGCGGCCCATAGCTTTTGCTAATGCAATGATGAGAAAACCACGAAAGAAAAATTCAATGGTAAAAAAATCGGAAGCGTATGCCACTTCAAACAAAAAATAATGCAACGGATGCACAGCAGTACCTAACTGTTTTTGAACAACAGCAGCTTTAGGATATACAGCAGCAAAATCGCTTTGCAAGGATGCCCATAGCAGCAATGGCAGCATACAGGCAATCAACAAAAAATAAATGCGCAGTGATTGTGTTTTACGGCTTCCGTACAAACCCGATCTTCCTTCGAGTAAACGATGAACAAGAAGCAGAAGCGAAAGGATAAGTACAACTCCGCCTGCCCAGTTCATTGGTTGAAGAAATGCATTATGGTAAGCAGCGGGTATATTTCCAGGCAAAAGGAGATAGAAGGGAGCTATTACTTTCAATGCAAATAATACAGGTGCAACAGTAAACACAAACTGCACCCGTTTGTTTTGCGTAAAACGAAAACCGCTTTCGATGAATAAGCCTGCAAAGAAAAAGAAAAAGAAAAGCAGACTGTACCAGCAAAGCGAAAACAAGAACGGTTGATTCCTGATCCATAACGGAAAGCTGCTGTAATAATTAACAGCACAGGCAAGTGCAATAATAAAAAAGCAGACAACGTATTTTTTATACGATGCAGGTTGTAACAGATCGGCAGCGGTAATGGTTATGAGTTTTCGCAATGTTGAATGTTAGCGATGCGAAAGATACTGTACAGCGTTTATGCATTCAACTTCTGCCACAGAATATCTTTCAGCTCTGTTAAGCCTTGTCCGGTTACAGCCGAAATAAATACATGCGGTACATTCTTAGGCAATTCTTTTGTAATTGCAGCTTTCAGTTCATCGTCCAGCATATCGCTTTTGCTGATGGCAACAATGAAATCTTTCTGCAGCATTTCAGGATTGTATTCTTCCAGCTCGTTTACAAGAATTTCAAACTCTTTTTTGTGATCGTTACTGTCTGCAGGAATTAAAAACAACAATACCGCATTACGTTCAATATGGCGAAGGAAACGATGACCAAGACCTCTGCCTTCGGCCGCACCTTCAATAATACCGGGTAAGTCGGCAATGCAAAAGCTTTTTCCCTCACGATATTCTACCATGCCCAACTGCGGTACCAATGTTGTAAATGCATAATCGGCAATTTTTGGTTTTGCTGCAGTAATAGAAGAAAGCAAAGTTGATTTTCCTGCGTTGGGGAAACCTACCAAACCAACATCAGCAAGTACTTTTAATTCGAGAAGTTTCCAGCCCTCAACGCCGGGTTCGCCTGGTTGTGCATGTTCGGGAACCTGGTTTGTTGGTGTTGCAAAATGACTGTTGCCCAAACCGCCACGGCCACCACGCATAAAAACTATTTCCTGTCCATCTTCCAGTATTTCGGCTTGTACTTCTCCTGTTTCTTCATCACGTGCAATAGTACCAAGCGGCACTTCAATGATGATATCTTTTCCATCACGCCCCGTCATATTGTTTTTGCCACCCGGAGCACCATTTTCTGCCAAAACATTCTTGTAATAACGTAAGTGCAGCAAAGTCCAGAGCTGCGAATTACCACGCAGAATAATGTGTGCACCACGGCCACCATCGCCACCATCGGGACCACCTTTAGCAGTAAGTTTATTACGCATAAAGTGCTTAATACCTGCACCACCATGCCCGCTACGACAGAATACCCGTATGTAATCAATAAAGTTCTTTTCCATGCTGGCGGCAAAGATAGTTTTTATGCGCCGAGCAACAGCATTTCTGTTTGGTTGTTGTTGTCTGTCTTCAGTAGCAGTAGAAAATAGCACTTTTTACATGTAGACAAAGCAGACATTGCAGATTAATTAATTTTCAGAAAATATTGAAAATACAAAAACTAATGTTTAGCTTTGAACTGTTAAGCAAAAACACAGCGTATGAACAGCGTCGCTTACATCATCTACCTCTTGCTTACTTATTTTATTACGGTTCACGTGGGTTTGCGTTTTTACCGCAACGGCCGCATTTACATATTGGGTTTGCTGGATGGTAACGAGGAGCTTACCGATTTTATTAATAAACTGTTGCTGGTTGGGTATTACCTGCTCAATCTTGGATATGCTGCATTAATGATCAATTTGTGGCAAAACATAACAAGTTGGCTACAGTTGTTCGAAAGCGTTTTTATAATGACGGGCCGCATCATGCTTACACTTGCGTTGATTCATTTTTTTAATATGCTGGTTATTTACCTTATCCGTAAACGGCAGCAAATTTCCCTTCACTCAAAAAAATAAATGTTATGAACACATCATTCAACTTTACAGCTTACTTAATTTATCTGCCTGTTGTAATTGCATTAACCTGGTATGTAGCGCATATACTTTTTAAAAACAGCAAAGCGTTTATGCTCGATATTTTTAATGGTAAAGAAGACATTGCATTAAGCACAAACAAACTTTTTGAAACAGGCTTTTACCTTCTTAACGTTGGTTTTGCATTAACCATAATGGAAATTGCAAGTGATATTGTTGATAGCCGGGGCATGTTGGAAACACTCAGTTATAAAATAGGCGGCTTTAGCATTTACCTGGGCATTATGCTTTTCTTTAACCTGTACCTGTTCTTCAGAGGCCGCAGAATTTCAAGAGAAAGAAGCCGTGTGGCAGCGAACTTTACTGTCGAAAGCGGTTTTCGTAAATAAAGTATAATAAAACAAGTCCTCCAAAATGAGGGCTTGTTTTATTTTTTCCAGTTATTATACAAATGTTCCTGGGCCGGCCGTTCGGCCGGTATCTCGTGCAAGGGTTCGCATAGTTCCCATTCGGTGAACATATTGGCAGGCAATGATTGATATAGCTGCGTTCCTTTTGTTTTCCACGCAATCATTTCATCACTTACTTCTTTTATTTTTTTTGCGGGGTTGCCTACAATTAAACTTCTTGGTTCAAACAGGTCGCCTTCCTTAATAAAGCTTAATGCACCTACAATACATTCATCACCTAACTGTACATTATCCATCACCACACTGTTCATACCTATTAAACAATTACGGCCAATAGTTGCACCATGTATCACTGCACCATGACCAATATGTGCAGCCTCTTTCAATAATACCGTAACACCGGGAAACATATGTATCGTGCAGTTTTCCTGCACATTGCACCCATCTTCTAAAATAATACCACCCCAATCGCCACGCAAAGCAGCGCCCGGGCCAATGTAACAATGTTTGCCAATGATTACGTTACCTGTTACTGCAGCCTGTGGATGTACAAAGGATGTTTCGTGTACAACAGGAATAAAACCTTTGAAAGAATAGATCATAAAAAATGAAGTTCGGCCAAATGTAAAAATCAATTTGCGGATGCTTGTTGTTTCGCTCTCTTCTTTCTGCCCACAATACCACGAATTACAAAGAATAAGCCTGCAATAATTCCGGCCAACCCAAGTATGGCTACTACCCAGGCTGCTGCTTCTGCACCATTACATGAAAGCGTGCAGGCAAGTAAAGCCAAACCATATAAAAGAAGTATTGCAACAGCTACAGTTAGCACAATAAGAAGAATTTTTACCCATGGTTTCATTCCTTCTTCATCAGCTATTGCCTTTTTAAACTGTTTCTTCAGTTGTTTTTTTAACTGCCGGCTTTCTTTTTTTGTTTTGTTTTTTTCATTTTCAACAGAAACAGGTTGGTTGTCAATTATGCTTACAGCCTGTGTTGTGCCGGAGATGGGGATATATAAATTAGCAGTACGGGACTGGTTGCCATAAAAACAAATAATGCAGAACGTACAAATGCCTATTGCAAATTGAAATAATTTCTTTTGATAGTACGATGCCTTTTTTCGGTAGCAGATGTATAAAACCACAACCAGTATTGCTACAGAATTAATGAAAGACGGAGAGAGTTCTACCTGAACATCCCAAAGCAGTGCGCCGGTTAAATAGGCAAGAATGTTAAGCGGAATGTAAAGCAGAATAATAATAATTCGGGCTGCAGCTACATGATGGCGTGCCCAATAAGATACCTGTTTCATAATGTGAAGTTTTAAAGCGGGCATCTTAAAATAAAAAAAAGCTTTTGTATTTGCAATGATGCTTACAAAACTAGTGGTTTGCCTGTGCGGTAGCAGGTTCCTTTAAACTGTGCCACCAAATGATCGTTTTGGTTAAAGATGGAAATATGATACAAACCTGTAGACCGGCCATTGTGCAACTCCTTGGCTTCGGCAACTAGTTCATCGCCGGGATGTACCGGTTTAATAAAGTTGATAGAAGTATCTAAAGCAACAGACAAATTATTGCGATTGTTACAGGCAAAGGCAAATGCACTATCGGCCAGTGAAAAAGCAATGCCACCATGTACAATGCCAAAGCCATTGAGCATTTCTTCACGAACCGTCATTTTTATTTTACTGTACCCTTCTTTAATTTCTATAACTGAAATGCCCAGCCATTGGCTAAAGCGATCGTTTTGCATCATGTGCTCCACTACTTTTTCGGGATGGTTGCTCATATAACAAGATTAAAATTTATAATAACGATCAAGAAATTTTCTGCTGCTAACGAATATAAATGTATTTCATATTGAGCTATGGTAAAAAGCGTGGCATTATTTTTTTATGCGCCGCTAAGTGCTTACAGCATGTATGCTAAGTAATTTGTGGTTAACTGTAGTATTTATGCGGGCTGATTATTGACAATTACACTATAAGTGAAAATGACCGGGTAAACTACTTTTATCGCCTGATAGGAGTACGTTATTTTAAAGAATCCAAATCCTTAAACCAGATGAAAAATCTTTTTGTGATATTGTTTTGTGTGTGCGGCACTGTGTTACATGCACAAATAGGCATCGGCACAACTTCGCCAACATCCACATTAGATATACGAGGCTCGTTAGCGTTGAATTACCGCTCATTCACCGCTTCAACAACAGCTGCATCAACAGATAATAATTTGTTGTTTACAGGTACTTCTGCCGCAACACTTACCTTGCCCGATGCAACCGGCTGTGCAGGCAGAACTTATACAATTAAAAACGTTAGTACAACAAGCCCTTTACCGGTGCTTACTGTTTCCACTACTTCGTCGCAAACTATTGATGGTGGTTCATCATGGTTGCTGAATGATACAAAAGAAGTGCTTACAGTTATAAGCGATGGATCTAACTGGAATGTTATAAGCTCTGGTGTTAGTAAAACAAGAAACAATTACGTTTTGGTACAGTCTGTATCAGACTTTCCTGCGCCTGTGTCGGGTATTATTACACTGGCTGCGGGTACAACTTATGAAATAAATGGTACGATCTATTTAACCAGTAAGATCAATCTTAATGGCTGTTATCTTGTAGGTATGGATGCCAATAACGATAAACTGATTTACACTCCGGGCAGTGGCGAACTTTTTACCGGTACAAAAGGCGGTACTGTAAAAACATTAACACTTGCTGCCATAACTACCGGCGCAAAACTTTTCAACTTAGATATGGGAGCAACCGAGAATCTTGTTTTCAGAGATAATGTAGTTGCAAGTTGTAAAGATGTTGGCCTTGTGAAAGGCGGTTATATTGTATTCTTCAGTGTTGTAAATTATTCCGGCAATATAAACGGAATTACCTACCAGGATGTAAGCAATCTGTTGCTTGATAATACTGCATGGTTTGCAACCAACAGTAATACCTACGAAAAACTGGTGGGTAGTTTTACAATGATTGAAAAACTGGGTGGCTTCAGTAATGCGGTAAGTACAAATTCTGCTGTAGGACTCGACGTATCGGGCGTAACAACCATTAGTGATGCCGCTACTTTTAAGAATACCGCCATGATGGGAACAGGTACACGAGTAAATGGAAGTTTTTCCGGTAAATGGGAAGTAGAGTGTCCTGGTATTACAACGGAGAAAGATGATGTTGCCACAGGTAATCTTTATTTGACCTCAACTGCATCAACAACATTTTCGGGCACAAACGTGCCAACAAAAGTATTGGGTACAACCACTTCAGCAGGATTGTTCAGAGTTAGCACGTCGGGCAATAACCGTTTGATTTATGACGGTATTAAAACACGTCGTTTTTCGGTGGTGGCTTCTGTGAGTGTAACCTCTACTTCAGCAAATAAATATTTCTCCTTTTATATTTATAAGAATGGCGTAAAGCTTCCTGAATCGGAACAGGCCATGCGTTTGTCAACCGGTGTAGATAAAGGATCGCTAACGATCACTTGCACCGTGCAGCTCACCACCAACGATTATATTGAAGTGTGGGCCGCTAATACATCGGACAACAGCAGCATGACTGTTGAAACAATGAACATTGCCATTAAATAAGCAGAATCAATCTCCAACTATTATGAAGAAAATATTCTGCTTCTGTTTCTCTTTTTATGCATTGGTAACGCAAGCGCAGGTTGATGTTACCAATAACGGTACATTGTACATTACCGGAAGCAGCACCGATTCATTTACTGTAGTCGGCAATTTTACAAACAGTTCATCGGCTACGTTTACAAACAATGGTAAAGTGTATGCCAAACAGAATTTTACCAATAACCAAAGCGCATGGACAGTTGGAAGTGGTGAACTATTTTTAACCGGTACAGGAACACAATATATTAGTACAACAAGTAATTCGCCTTTTTATAAGCTAACGGTGAACAAAGCATCAGGGTTAGCGAATTTATCTTCTGCAGCAACTGTAAATCACACATTGAATTTAACATCAGGTAAATTGTCGATAGGCAACTATGATCTTACAATTGCCAACAGTGCTGCTATTATGGGAGCTGGAACAAACAATTATGTTGTTGCTGTGGGAACAGGTGTGTTGAAACAACAGGTGCAGGCGAGTGGGTCTACATTATTTCCTGTTGGTTTATCAAGTGTGTATACGCCGGTTACAATTTCACTATCGATGTTTTCAACAACCGATGTATTCAATGTTCGAATGTTACCTGCCGTTTACTCAAGCGGAACAAGTGGCAGTGTTATGAATTCAAATGTGGTGAATGCAACATGGATGGTTTCTGAAACAGTGAACGGAGGTTCTAATGCAACACTTACCTGTCAATGGCCCGCATCAATTGAGCTTACAGGTTTTAACAGGGTATTCAGCCGGCTTGCACATTATACTTCATCGGCATGGGATTATGGTTTGGTAAATATTATGGCATCAGGATCAAATCCATACACTGTTACACGGGCAGGATTTACAAGCTTCTCACCATTTACTGTAACCATGCAAATGGCCATTTTACCCGGAGGTTCAATTGAATTATCCGGACGTAATAATGGAGATGAAAATATTATTAATTGGTCCACTTCATCAGAAACAAACACTTCACATTTTTCTGTTGAAACATCTCTGAATGGAATTGATTTTACAGAAGCAGGTAAAATAATCGCTTCAGGATACAGCACTACTCTAAGAAACTATCAATTTGTTCACCAGAACATCAATAACCGATCTTACTATTACCGTATTAAACTCACAGATGCAGATGGAACTGCAACTTACTCAAAAATTATCCGTATAAATGTTACAGCATTAAAAACAGCATCACTATACCCGAACCCGGTAAAAGAGAAAACAACAATTAGTTTTTCATTAACGCAGGCTTCTGTTGTAACAATGCTTATCAGCAACACATCGGGAAGTATTGTGTACAATGCAAAGCAGTTGTATAACAAAGGCGATCATGCAGTTGCATTAAATCTTGCAGCATTACCTGCGGCAACATACATACTTCAATTAAAAGATGACAGCGGCGCTTTGCAAACAATAAGATTTATAAAAACCAACTAAGGCTACTTGCTTACCACTGATGATAGGTCCGTTGCAATGTGTAACGGGCTTTTTTATTTTCCGTTGAATTTGGCAGAACGTTTTTCTAAAAAAGCATTGATGCCTTCCTGGTAATCTTCTGTTGCTGCTGCTTTCTGCTGAAACTGATCTTCAAGTTGCAATTGTTCTTCCCAGGAATTAGTGAAGGAATAATTCAATACATGTTTTGTATAAGCCAAACCTTTTGTGGGCATAGCTGCTAATGTTTCTGCAATTTTTTTGCTCTCTTCTTCAAAGATGATATCGGGCATTACTTTATAGATCATGCCCATTTTCTCTGCATCCGTTGCGGCTACTTTATCACCCGTCATCATTAATGCACTTGCTTTTTGCCAACCAATTAAACGTGGTAAAGTAAATGTGCCGCCACTGTCGGGTATTAAACCAATTTTTGAAAATGCCTGTATGAACGATGCAGACTCTGCTGCCACAACAATATCACAACACAATGTAATGTTTGCACCTGCACCGGCAGCAACTCCATTCACGGCTGCCACAACGGGCTTGGGCAAATTGCGGATGCGTTTAACAATTGGATTGTAGTGCTCAGATAAGATTTGCGCCAGTTCAACTTTGTGTTCACCAACCAACTCTCCAATATCCTGCCCCGCACTGAATGCTTTTCCTGCGCCGGTAATGTACACACAACGCACTTCGTGGAGTGATGCACATTCATCAAGCTTGCTTTGCAACAGCAAAGCCATTTCACGGTTGAAGGAGTTGAATTTATCCGGGCGGTTGAGTGTAATGTATGCAACCGAATTTTTTATTTCGAATAAGATGGATGACATGTGCAACAGTTAAAGTGTGAGACAAAGTTAAACATCAAAGCTCTTGATGTTTTTGTGTTTCAGAAAATAATCGTTCACCATGTCATAATCATGCTTTGGTGCACCAATTCGATAGAGATAAATTGCATCGTTATTTTCTTTCACCATTTTCATGCAACGGTAATTGATATCATGCGCCGCAAAAAAATCTTCCAGGTCTTTTTTAAATGCATCGCTCGTATCACCAGTTCTTACCTTGTAATCTTTTACTTTATGTAAACGGTTGATGAAACGTTGCACAGGTTCCAGTACAAACAAAGCAACAACCACCATGCTGCCCACAACAAAAGCCAACGGATAATTATGATAACCAATAGCCATGCCCAATGCAGCAGTGATCCAGATGAGTGCTGCGGTTGTTAAACCATTTACCGAAATACCTTCTTTAAAAATGACGCCTGCACCGATAAAGCCAATGCCGGTTACAATATTACTGGCAATACGATCAGGACTTACGTTATTGCTTTCTTTGGAGAGAATGGTGTACAAACAGGAACCCACGCAAATAAAAATCATCGTTCGGAAACCCGCAGGCTTGCTTCTGAATTCACGTTCCAATCCAATAACGGCACCAATGATAAATGCAACGGACACCTGTGCCGCTTCTTCTAAGTAGATAGTAATATCCATAAGTTGTATCCTTTAAACAAAGAACAAGTTAGTAAATGTAAAACAACAACAAGCCAGGTATGCCATATTTCAAAACGCTGATGAATTTTATCAAACTGTTTTAAATATGGCATACCTAATGCACCTAAACAAAAAAGGCCATCAATACGATGGCCTTTGAATATGCAATTAGAAATGATTAAACATATTTTGTTACACCCGGCACCGCAACAGGATAATAACCATCATCGTTTGGAAGAATAGGAGGTGCTGCATCCCAATCATATTTCTTTGGTTGAAGATTTAGATTAGATGCTAAAATTTTATCCCACTCCAACATTTGTCCTGAGTATGTAGCCATACGACCCATGATAGCAGTAAGTGTACTCTTTGCACCAATTTCTGCATCAGCAAATTTGTATTCGCCTTTTGCAATAGCTGCAAACAATTCATCATGTTCGTTTTGGTAAGGATTGTTTTCGCCTTTCTTATCAAACTGGTAAACAGGTTTTCCTTTTGCATCAAGTATTGTTGCTGCATCACCAATGATACTTCCTTTTGTACCAATGATCAGTTCATCCACACGGCTCATTGTGCCCGGAATGTGACGACATTGACTGTTCAATACTGAACCATCAGCATAGGTAAACTCAACAAAGTGATGATCGAAAATTTCACCATGATCTTTTCCTTTACGCACTTGTCTTCCGCCCATCCCTTGTGCTTTCACAGGGAACCCACCTTTAAACCAGTTGATCACATCAATATTGTGAATGTGCTGCTCTACGATATGATCGCCGCAAAGCCAGTTGAAATAATACCAGTTACGCATCTGGTATTCCATTTCTGTTTGTCCGTATTTGCGTTTGTTCACCCATACGCCATCATTGTTCCACCATGCCTGAGCAGAAGTGATATCGCCAATTAAATTCTTGCGTTTGAATAATTCACGATAAGAGTTTTGATAGCGGCGTTGCAAACCAACAACCACATTTAATTTCTGCTGTTTTGCTTTTTCAGCAGCATCCAGCACACGACGGATACCAACAGGATCAGTTGCTACCGGTTTTTCCATGAACACATGCTTGCCTTTGTTCACTGCTTCTTCAAAATGAATTGGACGGAAACCCGGAGGTGTGGTTAAGATCACCACATCGGCCAAGGCAATTGCTTTTGCATATGCATCAAAGCCAACAAACTTGTTTTGTTCAGGCACATCAACTTTTGCTTTTACGGAAGAACCGGAGCCATCATCTCTCGTTAATGTTTTATAACAGTTGTCGATGCGGTCACGAAACGCATCGGCCATTGCAACCAGTTTTACATTTTGCTTGGTAAGCAGCGCCTGCATAGCAGCACCAGTGCCACGGCCACCGCAACCAACAAGTGCAACCTTAATGGTTTCATCGGCACCCGAAAAGAAATTAGCTTTTGACAAAAGCGGACTCATGATAAGACCGCCGGCAAGCAGCGAAGAGTTTTTTACAAACTCCCTGCGTGTTTTGTTATCGTTATTCATGTTGAAGGTTTAGATATTTACAGTTTATATTTTTATTTACCACGGAGACACAGGGGACACGGAGTCTTTGTCGTACCTCGTACTTCGTATTTTTTCCTTAGTCTTCCCCAAGATACTTTTGAAAAAAAGCTTCCGCTTCTTCTGCACTTGGTTGTTGTAACGGACGGATAATGCGGAAACCGATGAACGGTGCATCAGCATTCCACCATTTGCTTCTTGGGATCTGCGGATCACGACGGTTCCACACCGGATCAGATTTTAATCGGTTAGCACTACGCAAGTCTTTTGCTTCATCCTGGTAAGTTCCGCCTTTTACTGTACGTGGATAGCGGTTCGTTGGCTCAATCAAAGGATTCGTTGCTTTGTCGCCAATGGTTGTGAAATACGTATCAGTGTATTGATCAAGCACCCATTCGCCCACATTGCCCAGCATATCATACAAGCCCCAGGCATTTGGTTTTTTCTCACCCACTTTATGATAACGGTTTTCACTGTTTGTTTTAAACCATGCATAGTTACCTAACTCTTTTGCATCGCTGCCAAACGGGTAAACAGTTGTTGCTCCTGCACGGGCTGCATATTCCCACTCCGCTTCTGTTGGTAAACGAAAGAACACGCCTGTTTTTTTATACAGCCATTTGCAATACATGAGTGCACCATATTGCTGCATGCTGTTGGCAGGAAAGCCACCCGTCTTTCCCATACCCAATGTCATATCAATATAAGGAGGGCTTGGTCTTGTTACTGCATCCACACTTGTATTCTGGCTGATGGTTTCATCAAGAAAAAATGCATTGAACTCATCATAGGTTACTTCATAAGCACCCATCCAGAAAGCACCCACACTTACTTCACGCTGCGGTGTTTCATCGTTTTCTTTTTGTTTATCCTGATCGGGACTACCCATCATAAACTTACCGGACGGGATAGCAACCATTTTACTTTGCAACGAACTCCCGGGAATAGCTTGCAGATATGTACGGAATGATGTATCGGGTGTTTGTGCTGTGGCAATAGCAGCACAAACCACGCTTAAAAGCGACAGAAAATTTTTCTTGTTCATAATAGTGAGGATGGAAATTACTGAAACTAAGCGTATCACTTGTTAGTGAAATGTGAATGCCGGCATTTTTTTGTTGTGAAACCGTTTGCACAACTTAAAAATCGATTTCGTGATTATTGAACAGACTTATTAAATTGAGCATCCAAACAAAAATTATGCAACGCAGACAATTTCTTCAGCAATCGGTACTGGCCGGCGCAGCCGCAGTAACAGGAACAGCAGCAATGGCAGGAACAAACACAACGAAAACTTCTGCCGAACCTGTTTTTAAAATGAATTATGCCATTCATGATAACATGTTCCGTAACCACGCAGGCAATGATTTTATCGACCAGATAAAGTTTGCACATGGGCAGGGCTTTCGAGCAATTGAAGATAATGGCATGCGTGGAAGAGATAAGGCTTACCAGGAAAAGATTGGTGCTACGTTGAAAGAATTGGGTATGACGATGGGTGTGTTTGTGGCGCATGATATTGATTGGCAGAAACCATCGCTCACAACAAACGATAAAGCTATTCGTGAAAAGTTTTTAACGCAGATAAAAGAATCGGTTGATGTTGCTAAACGTTGCGGTGCCAAATGGATGGTAGTGGTGCCGGGTTTGATCAGTCATAACATGCACATTGCTTACCAGAAAGCGAATGTGTTGGAATCATTACGTCGTGCTGCAGATATCCTTGCCAAAGAAAATCTTACCCTTTTGCTCGAACCTTTGAACTTTCGTGATCATCCAAGCCAGGTATTGCCCGACATCCCAAACATTTATGAAATGGTGAAATCGGTAAACAGTCCCGGTTGTAAAATGCTGTTTGATGTGTATCATGTGCAGATCCATTCAGGCAATCTTATTCCGAATATTGATCTGTCGTGGGATGAAACAGTGTATGTGCAGTTGGGCGATAACCCCGGACGAAAAGAACCAACAACGGGTGAGATCAATTACAAAAACATTTTCAAACATCTTACAGGCAAAGGTTACAAAGGATTACTAGGGATGGAACATGGTAATTCTCAACCCGGCAAAGAAGGTGAAGTAGCGTTGATTAAAGCCTATCGTGAAGTAGATAGTTTTTGATTGTAGATTTTAGATGTATGATTTCGGATTTGGTTTAAAATCATACATCCTAAATCCTACATCAGAAATCTTTAGTGGCATTTAAAATAATCGAACGGCTCTTTGCAATCATCGCATTGATATAATGCTTTGCAGGCCGTAGAACCAAATTCGCTGATGCGGTGAGTGTGATACGAATTGCAGTGCGGGCATTGCACTGCTTCGTTCGACGCAAACAATTGATCACTACAAACCTGTTGCTTAGGATTAGGTGGAGCAATACCGTATTGTTTCAGTTTTTCTTTTCCGGTTTCCGTCATCCAATCAGTAGTCCATGCAGGTGAAAGAACAGAAACAACTTTCACTTGCTTATACCCTTGCTCTGCCAAAGCAAGTTTAATGTTCATGGCAATCATATCCATTGCTGGACAACCGGTGTAGGTAGGAGTGATGATAACTTCCAGGTGATCGTCATGAATTTTTACATCTCTTACAATTCCTAAATCAATTACTGTTAATACAGGAACTTCCGGATCAACTACTGTGCTTAGTATCGACCAGATTTTTTGTTCTGTGGCAGCAGTATCGATATGTAGTTGCTCATTGTTCATATTGCTTAATTATCCCTCCCCTTAGGGGATGGGGCTTACCACTTCGCTCCCGGATAAGTCCGTTGCAGGTATTGCAATTCAGTTAAGATATAACCAAGCTGTTCGGTATGTACACCTTGCTTACCACCTGTTTGCATAAATACATTTTGCGGTACAGGAAGTTTCGCTTCATCAAATACTGCAGTTACTTTTTCAGTCCATGTTTGTTTGATAGCAGCAAGATCAATGCCCATTGCTGTTTCATATTCTGCTGCTTCAAACAGTTCGCCGGTATAACGCCAAAGCTCATCAATGGCGTGTAACATGCGCTGTTGACTTTCATTTGTACCATCGCCCAAACGGATCACCCATTCGCTGCTCCAGCGAACATGATAAGTTGTTTCCTTACTAGCTTTTGTTGCGATAGCTGCTAATTGCTCATCACTGCTTTGCTGTAACTGTTGAAACAAGAGCAGTTGAAACTGACTGAAAAAATATTGACGTAAAATGGTTTGTCCCCAATCGCCGTTCTGCTGTTCTGCTAATAAAAGATTTTTAAACTCACGTTCAGTTCGTAAGTAAGCAAGCGAATCTTCTGTTGAACCATCATTCAGCAGTAATGCAGCGTATTGATAAAAATTTCTTGACTGTCCAAGCAGGTCTAATGAAATATTGGTGATGGCAATATCCTGTTCAAGTATTGGCCCATGTCCGCACCACTCACTGTTTCGTTGCGAAAGAATCAATGTCGTGTCAGCTAAATGAAGAGTATAGTCGATTAAAGAATTATCCATTAAAAATTATCTGTTGAACTTACATGTGTTTTACTTCGTCTGGTAGATCATAAAAAGTAGGATGGCGATACACTTTATCATTTGCAGGATCGTATAAACTTTCAGCTTCATCAGGGTTGCTGGCATGAATGTATTTGCTTTCAACCACCCAAATGCTTACACCTTCCATGCGTCGAGTGTAAACATCTCTTGCATTTTCAATGGCCATTTGTGCATCAACTGCTTTTAAACTGCCCACATGTTTATGATCAAGACCTTGTTTGCTGCGGATAAATACTTCCCACAAAGGCCAGGCCGTTGTATCGGATTGAGATTGATAATTACCACCTGCATTCGTATCAGGAATATCACCGTAATAAAATTTTCTTATCTGAAAGTTCATAATTGATTGTTGTAATTAAGCAGCTGCTAAATTCTCCTTTGCTGCTTTTGACTTTTGTTTCTCCGCATGTGCAGCGGCTGCTTCACGCACCCATGTTCCTTCTTCGTGTGCTTTGCGGCGTGCTTCCAAACGTTGTTTGTTACAAGGTCCATTTCCTTTCACCACATTCCAGAATTCATTCCAGTCAATTTCTCCAAAATCGTAATGACCACGTTGTTCGTTCCATTTCAAATGCGGATCAGGCAAAGTCATGCCTAATAATTTTATTTGCTCAACACACATATCAACAAACTGCTGGCGCAACTCATCATTGCTTTTGCGTTTGATCTTCCACTTCATACTCTGGTCGCTGTTGGTGCTTTCGCTGTCCTTTGGTCCAAACATCATTAAACTCGGCCACCACCAACGGTTGATGGCATCCTGGCACATCGCTTTTTGTTCAGCTGTTCCTTTTGATAAAACCAGCAACGATTCAAATCCTTGTCGCTGATGAAAACTTTCTTCTTTACAAATACGCACCATTGCTCTTGCATAAGGTCCGTAGCTGGTACGGCACAACATCACCTGGTTGAGAATGGCAGCGCCATCAACCAGCCAGCCAATGGCACCCATATCGGCCCATGTTAATGTGGGGTAATTAAAAATGGAAGAGTATTTGGCTTTGCCACTGTGCAGATCGTTAATCATTTCTTCCCTGCTCATGCCCAAAGTTTCAGCAGCACAATAGAGATACAAACCATGACCGGCTTCGTCCTGCACTTTTGCCATCAAAATAGCTTTACGTTTAAGCGATGGTGCACGGCTGATCCAGTTGCCTTCGGGCAACATCCCCACAATTTCGCTATGGGCATGCTGACTGATCTGCCGGAGATTGGTTTTACGATATGCCTCGGGCATCCAATCCTTTGGTTCAATCTTTACCTCATCGGTGATTTTTTGTTCAAACACCTGTTCAAAATCGTGTACAGACATAACAATCTACTTGATTCGCAAATGTAATCAAAACTAACACCTGTTTGGTGCGATGATCAGCCTTTATTTGTACAGATAATTCTCATGCAGGATGTGAGCGCTTACTTCACATCAAAATCAACCACCACTTTTTCAGATACCGGGTGGCTTTGACAGGTGAGGATATAACCCTGTTCAATTTCTTCGTGCTCCAATCCCCAATGAACATCCATTTTCACTTCACCTTCCAGAAGCTTTGCTTTACAGGTGCAGCACACCCCACCTTTACAAGCATAAGGCACGTCTGCTCCCTGCTGCATGGCTGCATCAAGAATGGTTGTATCGCTGTTGAGCGGAATACTTAATTCGAAAGTTCTTCCATCTAACTTAATGCTGATATTGCTTTTGACAGCTTCTTCGCTTACAGCTTGCGGCTTGTGACTTACAGCTTTCTTCTGCCCGGGTGTAGTAAATAGTTCAAAGTGAATTTTCTTTTCAGAAACAGCGTTGCTTTCTAAAAAATCCCGAACAGTAAAGATCATGTCTTCAGGTCCGCAAATGAAAAACTCATCCGTTGCTTTTAAATCCAGCAACTTGTTGAAAAGAGCTTCACACTTTTCGGTTGTTATTCTTCCAAAATTCAGATCAGCATCTGTTTTTTCCCTGCTGAGAATGTGAATGAGATTGAAACGATCGATGTACTTATTTTTCATCGCCTCCAGCTCTTCAAAGAAAATTATGGAAGAACGGTTTCGGTTGCCATACACAAGTGTAAACGAACTCTGCAGTTCAACAGCTAAAGTAGTTTTGATAATAGAAAGAAGAGGAGTAACACCACTACCGGCAGCAAAAGCAACATAATGCTTTTTGTTTGCGGCATCAAGATTTGTATTAAAACGACCAATAGGGGGCATTACATCGAGCACGTCGCCAACTTTCAGATGCTCATTGGCAAAAATTGAAAAGGCGCCACCTGCTACTTTTTTTACGGCAACCCTTAACTGTTGTTCCAGCGGGCTGCTGCAAATAGAATAGGTACGACGAACTTCTTCACCATTAATGATGGTGCGCATGGTAAGACTTTGCCCTTGTGTAAATTGGAACGTTTCCTGTAATGCTTCCGGAATCCGGAACAGGATAGACACGCAATCGGCAGTTTCTTTTTTAACTTCTTTTACAGCAAGCGAATGAAAATGGATGGACATGAAGCAAACTTAACTACTTACTTCTTAAACCATCAATCATAATCATCACCATATTGTCTTCAAGCTCCGCTCCGCTTATTTTAGCAGTAGAACGATGCCAGCTTTCAATACCGGTTACAGAATGAAGCAGAATAACTACAGCAGTGGGAGCATCAATTTTTTTGATCTCACCTTTCTTAATACCATCTTCAATGATTGTAGCTAAACGTTTTCTGTAGTTGCGGCGCTGTGTGTGGAAGTTAGAACGGTAAGGTTCATCGAGGTGTTTCCACTCTCTGTCGCTCACCATTACTTCTTCGTAGTTATCAATCATCTGCTGAATATGAAAACGGAGTATTGTTTCGATCTTTTTGATCGGTGACAGTGTTCCGGTTTCAATTTCATCAAGATGAAGATTAAAACGATTGGCTACATTAAAACAAACAGATTCAAGAATCTCGTTCTTGGAACGAATGTGATTGTACAAGCTTGCGGCTTCAATACCAAGGTTCTCGGCCAGGTCTCGCATACTGGCTGCACCGAAACCTTTTTCCCTGAAGAGGGCTGCGCCGGCTTTTACAATGAGGTCTTTGCGGTTGCCATTCTTTGGCACTTTCAGTTTTCCCATGCCCAAATGTAATTTGTTTTAAGTAAAATACCGTCCTGCGGGTATTGAAAAGAAGTGTTGTTACGGATATTTTTGAGCTGTAAACATTGCATATATCATACTTGTTAAACGCAATGCAGTTTTACTCTTCGGGAGTTTGCAGCTTTTTGCAGGTATTTATATTTTGACCCAATTTAAAACTCATCACATGAAACAAAAACTCTTTTTCCTCGCTCTCATTTGCGGTGCGTTTATGGCACTTGCTCCCGCAACCGCCAAAGCTCAAAGTGATTATTATTATTACGAAAGCATTTCAAACCCAAGTAAAACCATCAACTTCCTTATTGGGGTGTATGTTACCAAGAACGAATACATTACCCGTGATGATGGTACCGGTTATACCAAGATCCGTATGGCCGTTATTAACCAGGAAGGGGCAGATTCGTTTAAATGGAGTGATTACAAGATCTACATCAAGCTCAAAAACAACGATCTGTTTTACAACTACACCACACAGGCAAAAGATGGCGACCTTGCCTGCAACTGGACTGTTGAAGCCGGTAAGAACCATATTCAATACGTCTGTTTCGATAAGGCTTTCGACATTAACCAGATCGATATGATGTGGTTGGTAATGAGCGATAACAAATCGTTCGACCTGGTAAGAAGCGACAAATAATAAATCGGGTCAATTATACAGGCGTCATCGGAAACGATGGCGCTTTTTTTATGCGTAGTTATGTACCATAGGCCCGCAGCCATTACCTTTGCGCCGATTCGCATTAACGGATCATAACCCTAAAAAATTACTATGTCGTTAGTTGTTGTTGGTTCAATGGCATTTGATGCAATTGAAACCCCGTTCGGAAAAAGTGATAAAATTATTGGCGGAGCTGCTACCTATATTGCATGGAGCGCTTCGAACTTTGCAACTCCTATTAAGCAATTGAGTGTGGTAGGTGGCGATTTTCCTAAAGAAGAATTGCAAATGCTGGAAGCACGTGGAGTAGTAACCGATGGTGTGGAAATTAAAGAAAACGAAAAATCGTTTTTCTGGAGCGGCCGTTATCACCTCGATATGAACACCCGTGATACACTCGATACACAACTGAACGTACTGGCTAATTTTAATCCTGTTGTTCCGGATAGCTACCAGGATTGCGAATTCCTGATGCTGGGCAACCTGGTGCCTGCAGTGCAAAATGCAGTGATCGATCAGATGAAGCAGAAGCCCAAGCTGGTTGTACTTGATACTATGAACTTCTGGATGGAAACTGCTATGGCAGACCTTGAGAAAGTATTAAGTAAAGTAGATGTGTTGATGGTAAACGACAGCGAAGCCCGCCAGCTGAGTGCACAGTACTCGTTGGTGAAAGCGGCAAAAGTGATTATGAACATGGGGCCGAAATACCTGATTATTAAAAAAGGCGAGCATGGTGCATTGTTATTCCATAACGATGAAGTGTTTTTTGCTCCTGCATTACCGTTAGAAGATGTGTTTGACCCAACGGGTGCAGGCGATACATTTGCAGGTGGTTTTATTGGCCATATTGCTAAAACAAAAGACATCAGTTTCGAAAACATGAAGACGGCCATTATTGTGGGTAGTGCTATGGCCAGCTTCTGCGTAGAGAAATTTGGCACCACACGTTTAAAAGAAATCTCCAAAGCCGATATTGATGCACGCATTCAGCAGTTTGTACAACTGGTGAATTTTGATATTGAGTTGGTGTGAGGAAATGTTAAATAAAACGTTGAAAGCAGCAGCAATGCTGCTTTTTTTGTTTATTGTTGGTTCGTGCAACCAACATCTGCAATCTATTCCGATTAATGTCAGTTTTCAATTACATATTTCCGGGCATAGTATCGTTGTTTCTTTTTTCATGTAACAATGAAGAAAAGCCTTTAAGATTGACCTATATTGAAGGGAAAGATTCTCTGGTTCAATTAGTAAACGGGATGCCGCCAGCAGGTATACTAGAAGGAGGTAAGTTAAGCGTACAATTAATAACAACAGGATGTTTCGTTCCCGATGATGAGCCATTGGTTGTTGTATCCAGGATTAATAACGAATATCTGGCTTCCGTTTCTAGAAATGGCTCTGTTGTCTTATCGGAAAAAAGACTGGATTCATCGTTTACAATCGAAGTGAAAAAATTGATTGGTAACTGTAACAGGATTTTAAACAGCAAAAAGAAATTACCTGATTCATCTCGCATTAAACTTGAGTTTGCCAATCACCATAAGATAGTCATCAGCGACGGCTTGCGTATTATAGGAGTTCCATTAGATAAATCAATGCCGACTGATCCCTTTAGAGAATTTGTTGCAGCGATTTATTGGCATGGGCAAAAGAAGCCTTGGTAATTTCAAAAAGAAGCCCCGCAATTGCGGGGCTTCTTTTTAATGTATTTTTTTATTGTCCAATCAATATTGCTAATCCTTTTGCAACTGATGGAAAATTGCCAACAGCAGTAGCTGCACCGGTTGCAAGGTTAATGCTGTAAAGTTTGGTTGTAGAGCCAACTGTTAATAGAGCATAAGCTTTATTGTCGTTACCGGTAATGTCAAAACCATTGTTGCCATCTACATCAATACCTAGAGCACCAATTTCTGTCAGCGTGCCGCTGTTAGGCAGATCTTGTTTGTAGAGTTTATCGGTAGAAGGGTCGATGTTATACAGTAAAGTTGTAGTAGAGCCGGAATAATTGTTGGTATAAGCTGCGGCGGAAATTTGAGGAGCGCCTGGGTTGATATTCGCATCCGTTGCTGCTACTGCTCCGGTAGCCGGGTTTAAACGAAGATTCTGTCCACTATTGCTGATTACTCTTATACGATCAACAGTAGGGTTAAAATCGAAGCCAAAAGCAGAACCACCAATGGCTGGGGTAAATGCACCTGAGCCTACTAATGTAGCCGCACCGGTGGTTGTATTAATGGTATAAAGGCGGCTTGTACTTCCTAATGCAAACAATTGTCCGTCCACAGGGCGAATGTCGATTGCTTGAATATTTTCACCTGCCTGCAAACCCGTAATGGCAATGCTGGTTGTAGTGCCGGGCGTGCTTAGGTGGAAAGCCATGAGGTTGTTTGTACCGCCAATTGCATACGCATTGGGCGATTTTGGAGTGTCTTCTTTTTTCTTTTTACAGCCGGCAATAAAAGTGACAGACAAAAGTGCAGTAACTGCAATAGCAAGATGTTGTAACTGTAATTTCATGGTAATTGTTTTTCGAATTGATGCAATCCGGAGGTTGAGATGATAATAATAAACGAAATTAATTGTTTTGCGGTTTTTTAAATAGCGAGATATAACAATCGGTTGATACTAACTTATTTTGCAATGCTTTTACTTAAGGGATGAAAAACAAGCGAACAGTTATGTAGCCTCACCCGACCCGGAACTCCTTTGTATGCGTTGTAATCAATACACGTTTTAAACTGCGGTCGATAATTTCACCCATGCTTGTACATTTTTCAAAAATAGCATCGTCGTAATGCAGTGCAAGTTCATGACCTAACTGCTGAATTTTTTCGGGAGTAGAAACCTGGTCCTTCACCAATACATCACGCAGGTCTTTTAAACGGTAACGTTCTTCACGTATGCGGCGTGCAAGTACAGCTCTTTCTTCCTGCTGGTATTGTTGCACCACTTCACGGTTTAAATGTTTCTGCACCAACTCTACAAACGGATAATTTTCTTTGAAGAACTGCGGCAGGTAAATATTCTTACTGCCTTCGTAAAACTGCTGATCGAAATCAATTGTACGGATGAAAAATTTATAATCATCAAAATCGGGAGTAATGATGAACACAAAATTGTAAGCACGCATATCGCCCAGCAAACGCAAAAAACAACGCTCATTAAACTTCACAAACTCTTTTGCAACACGCTTCAGGTTATACTCCGGCCGTCGGGGAATTAATTTTAAAAACTGATCGCCCGGTATACCTGCAATATGTTCTTCCACCAATGTGCCGCCATCAACGAGGTAGTGCACAGGATTGGGCGAAAGCAATTGCTCCAGCTCCAAACCGTAAATGCGTGAAGCATCGGCTGTTTTAATGTAGAAATAATCGTACACATCGTTGTACTTGTTCACGATTTTAATGCGGTAAGGATGCGAGTTGCCAAACGTACAATAATCGATACGTTCGATGTACAGATGTTTTAGTGCTTTAAGATCGCCTGCTGCTTTAAGTTTTGCATACACGATTTTTAAATTGTCGTGCACACGTGTAATTTCCGATTGCGGGTAAATGACTGTTTCCCACAAGGTGTCTTTTCCAAACTTATCCAGCAATGGAATCGATTCCGCATAATACTTCAGGTCATCGTAAGAAACAGGCAGCTTCGATTCCTGGTGGTACAACCGCAGGTAATGATGCAAAGGATCGCTTACGGGATAGAATATTTTTTTGCGGCTGATCATACTGCTATACTTCGGGCTTCAAGGTAAAGAAACTTTGTTTGCCGCTGATTCTGCATTTATCTGATTGCTTTCATTTAAAATCTTCGGGCAAGTACAATTTGATTTTTAAACCGCTTTACTTTTCCCTGCAGGTTAAATATTTCGGTGAAAACAACATAAGGACCGAGTGGCAGCTTTTGAAACTTATCGTTTAGCCCGTCCCAACGGAAAGAACCCTGCTGACTGCAAATTGCATTACGTTGCAATGCTTTTACCGGTCGGCCAGCTGCATCAAAAACGGTAATATTCATTACATAACCTGTTTCGGAAAAACGATAGCTGATGGTTAACAAGTCATCTGTTCCATCATTATCCGGAGAAAAAACTTCAGGCGTTACTGTTATTTCGCCCTGCACTTGTACATCTAAGCGAAACTGGGAGTTCTGATAAGAAGGTGTGCCGTAGCCCACATCTTTTGCAGCACTGTGCCAGTTGTCTTTGTTTTGCGATGCTGCATTCGGATCAATACGTTCCAGTGCAACGCCTTCGTTGTTACTGATGAGTGCAAAATGCCAAGCGTCTTTGTAATGTACTTCATCAATTACTAAACCTCCGTTATCGGTTAGCACAACGGTTCCCTCATCATCGCTGTAAGAAGGCATGGATGCAATATTGATAAAGGCAGAGAGGTTTTTTGCAGTAAACTGTCGTTTAATGGTTGCATCATCTTCACTTAACACAAGATATTCGCCGGGGAATAGTAACTGATCCTGTGTAGTAATTGCTTTCATGTTGGCAATAGCTCCTGCGCTGCTGCGGTTAGCGATCAATACTGTTTTTAAGTTGATGAGTTTTGTGCTGCGGTTATACAACTCAACGTAATCGGTACCGTTTGCAGTTGGATTAAACAGAATTTCATTAATGACGATATCGTTGGCTGCAACAGCAGTACTTAATCCTGTCTTCGTTGTGTTGAATGCAGCAATACTGTTACCACTGCAATCACGCACATTGGTTGCGGTAACTGTATAAACCGTGTTTGCCTGCAATGTATTGGTAAAGGTTAACTGTACCGTATTAAACAAAGGAGCAATGCAAACAGCAGCGATTGCCGTACCTCCGCCATTTGATAGCGAATAATTCGCTGCTGTTGCTGCAGATAAACTGTCGAGCGGTTCGTCAAAATTTAAAACAACAGTACTGCCGGTTGCAAATGCACGCAACAGAGCCGGTGGTTGCTGATCGTTGTTGTTGCCATCAACCGAATTTTTAATGCCTGGTGTACCACCTCTCGCATCAATGCTTGCTTTCCAGTTGTTGCCGCCAGCGCAGGGGTTTTTTGTATCTACCATTTCAAGCGTCCAGCCACCATCGCTTTTAACAGCATTGTTAAACCAGCTGAGGTTATAGTCTACTGCATGTACAATTGCACCGGTGTTGTTGCGAATGAAAATTACTTCGCCTGCATTATCTAATGAAGGAAAACTTGTTACAGCAAAAGTGCGGCCGTACTGCTGCATGGTAGTTGCAGCTGTAGTGCCGCAAATAATTGCAATGCTGTCGGGTTGTAATAAAAAGTTGGGCAATGTTCCACTTACGCCACTGCCATCGCCAACACGCCAGTTTTGTAAATTGATGGCAACGCTTGTGGTGTTGCGTATTTCAATCCATTCGGCGTTAGGTAAACCAATTTGTGGTGAAGGGTCGCTCATAATTTCGCTGATGACAACCGAAAATCTGCTTTGTGCAAAGAGAAAATGGGGTTGTAATATCATCAACAAACAAACAATTGTTGTAAGAAAACAGCGATGAAGCATATCCTTAAAAATAACATTAATCAAACGATTGCGTAAAAACATATCATCAATTTTGCAAAAACAATTTGGTGAAACGCTTTGCTGCAATTAATTTTGGCGGGCAATGATGAATAAGAAACATACAAAACGCACTAAGAAACAGTTCCGCAAGGGAAGGTAGTCTTGTACGTTATGTGTTTAACATACTCAAAGGCCTTCCCTAACAGGAAGGCCTTATTTTTTGCCCCATTCCCGCCGAAGTTTAAATTCGGGGTTTAAATAAACCTAAAGGGGAGTAAGCATGAAATAAAAATTCAGGCCCCGTCTGACGCCCCCGTCTGACGGATCAATTAATAACAAAAAACAAATCTGTCAGACGGGGGCGTCAGACAGGAAAACAAACAAAATGAAAGTTGCAGTAGTTGGCGCCACAGGTCTTGTAGGTACCAAAATGTTACAGGTTTTAGCTGAGCGGAACTTCCCCGTTACCGAATTACTTCCCGTTGCAAGTGAACGTTCCGTTGGTAAAGACGTAGAATTTAAAGGGAAGAAATTTAAGGTAGTAAGCATGACCGATGCTATTGCTGCAAAACCAAACGTGGCAATCTTTAGTGCTGGTGGAGGCACATCAACCGAGTGGGCTCCCAAGTTTGCAGAAGCAGGCATTACTGTAATTGATAATTCCAGCGCATGGCGTATGGACCCAACAAAAAAATTAGTGGTGCCCGAAGTAAATGCTGATGTATTAACTGCAGAAGATAAAATTATTGCCAACCCTAACTGTTCAACAATTCAAATGGTGGTTGCATTGCAGCCTTTGCATAAAAAATACCAGATCAAACGTGTGGTGGTATCAACTTACCAAAGCGTTACCGGCACAGGTAAAAAAGCGGTTGATCAGTTGATGGGTGAAAGAGAAAAAGCTGTTGCAGGTAACAGTGATGAATACCCGATGGCGTATAAATATCAAATTGACTTGAATGTAATTCCACAGATCGACGTTTTCCTCGATAACGGTTATACCAAAGAGGAAATGAAAATGGTAAAAGAAACCTGCAAGATCATGGGTGATGATTCGATCCGTGTTACTGCAACAACAGTGCGTATTCCTGTAATGGGCGGCCACAGCGAAAGTGTAAACGTTGAATTTGCAAACGACTTCGATTTAAACGAAGTAAAAGCCCTTTTAAGCAGTGCACCGGGTGTTATTGTTGTAGATGATAATGCAAACCAGCTTTACCCAATGCCAATGGATGCACACGAAAAAGATGAAGTGTTTGTAGGTCGTCTCCGCCGTGATGATACACAGCCGAACACGCTCAATATGTGGATTGTAAGCGACAACCTGCGCAAAGGTGCTGCAACCAATGCTGTGCAGATTGCAGAATACCTGCAAGGCAAAGGTTTGTTGTAAGAATTAGTGTAGTAGAAAAACTTAGCAATAAAAAAGAGCGCTTCAATTGAAGTGCTCTTTTGTTTTATTAATGAGCGTTTATCAGTGTTGCCAACCTTTTAAAGGTTGGCAACGCTTTATTCGCCGGCATGCAAACCTTCGTTTAAGAATACTAGCAGCGGCTGCAATGTTTCAAAATTGGTGCATACTTTTTTCACTAAGTCTTTTGATGTTAGATCTGCATCTGAAAATTTTTGCATAGCGATCCAGCTTTTTAACTTGATGTATTCAATAGCTGGATTATCAACTTCATAACCTTTTGGTGGGCGGGTTAATTTTAAATCACCTTCAGTTGAAAGATCGCCAAATACTGCTTTAAACTTTTTGTTGTTGATGATTTTTTGAAACTCCTTCCAGTTGTAATCAATTTCCTGGCGTACATTTTTTAATACATTGGGTTCCGGAAAATATAAACCACCACCTCCAAACGAACCTCCCGGTTCGCAGTGAAAATAATACCCGGCTGTGATGGCTTTCTTACCGTCTTTATTCAGGTATGCACCCATGTTTGTTTTGTATGGGCTCTTGTCTTTACTGAAACGAACATCACGGTTAATGCGGAAGATGCAATCCTTTGCTGCAAGATGCGCAATGGAAGGATCTTTTTTCCCATGCTTTTCAATCACTGTATCAACAAAACCAATGAAGTCTGTTTTAGCAGCTTCATAAGTTTTGCGATTTGCATCGAACCAGGGTTTATTGTTGTTCTTTTTAAGTTCTTTTAAAAATTTAATGGTAGAGGTCTGAAGCATATTGGTGGATGGTGAGTGGTCAATAATATATTCCCGCTTACAGGCAAAGTTGAATGATGAAGAAAGCAATAAATGTACGCAAGTTACAAGGCGGTGAAAGCAAATAAAATCCGAAATCGTAAATCAAAAATCTGCAATCCTAAACCGCTCCCCAGTTTTCGCCACTGCGTATTCTGTACAGTGTCATTTCACTAACGCCGTATTTTTTTGCGAGCTGTTTATAAGTAACGCTGCGGTCGGGGTCCTGAATAATTTTTTTGATTGTTTTTACCTGAACAGGAGTAAGCTTCAATCCTTTTTGTGTAGAGCTGCGTTCCTTCTGCAATTTTTTATAAGCGATCTTTTGCGGACTTTTCTGTTGATGCGCTGCCATTTCCTCTACCGTTGCCCATTTAAGATTTGCAGCTTTGTTATCTGTTTTGTTATGGTTGATATGAATAACATACCTGCAACGGGGCGATGCTTTTTTACAAAACAGTTTTGCAACTTCACGGTGGAGATAAATGGTTCCCTTGTTATCGGCACGATGCAGGTTTAATGTGCGGTAGCCGGTGGTAAGCGATCCGTTCAACAATTTTCCATCTTCGGTTACATCAACGATAAAACTTACACAACGTCCGAGATTGGATACAGCATATTTTTTCCGCAACTGTTTCCAACCGGCAAATTGCAATTGTTTCCATTGTTCGCCGGGGATTTTCCTGATCATAAAAAAAGATTGGAGTTAATAAATATACAACTACAAAAGCTATACCTGCAAGTGAATCTGTATATTATTTTTTTAACAGCGCAATAAATTCTTCTTCAGTGATAATTTTTACCGTGCTTATTTTTTTTGCTTTCTCCAGTTTGCTGCCTGCATCTTCGCCCACAACTAAGTAATTCAATTTAGCACTAACGCCGCTTAAGATGCTGCCGCCATGTTCTTCGGCCATTTGTTCGGCCTGGCTACGCTTCAATGTTGGTAATGTTCCGGTAAATAAAAAGCTAACGCCGCTGAGATTGCCTTCGTGTTTACTTTCTTTTTGCTCATTGTTCAATTGCAGACCGAGTGTTTCAAGTTCTTTCAGCATCGCAATGTTTTCTTCGTTGCTGAAAAAATCGTGTATGCTTCCTGCTACACGTGGTCCGATATCTTCCAGCTGTTGCAATTCTTCCAACGATTTACCGGCAATGTCCAGTAAGTGCTTTGTTGCGTTTGCCAATGTTTTGGCTGTTGCTTCGCCTACAAAACGTATACCCAATGCATAGATTAATCGAAACAATGGTTGCTTTTTCGAATTTTCGAGAGCGATTTGTAAGTTATCTACACTCTTCGTTCCGTAGCCTTCCAGTTTTTTTATTTCATCAAACGGTAAACGGTATAAACCGGGAATGTCTTTCAAAAAATGCAGTTCATAAAACTTCCGCACATTGGCATCGCCCATGCCACGAATGTCCATAGCATCTTTACTGGTAAAATGGATAATGCGTTCAACAACCTGTGCTTCGCAATGATAGTTGTTGCAACGCCATACCGCTTCTTCTTCGGGCTTAACAAGCTTGCTTTTGCATACAGGACAATGTGTAGGGAAAATAATTTTCTCCTCGCTGCCATCTCTTAATTCGGCCATCGATTTTACAATGTAGGGGATCACATCGCCGGCACGTTCAACCAATACCGTATCGCCCAGCATCAGATCTTTTTCCGCAATAAAATCCTGGTTATGTAAAGAGATGCTCGTTACCGTTACACCGCCAATAGCAACAGGATCAATTTTGGCAACAGGTGTAACTGCACCTGTGCGGCCAACCTGGTATTCAACAGCACGTAATTTGCTGCTGCCTTGTCTTGCTTTGAATTTGTAGGCAATAGCCCAGCGTGGGTGGTGGCTCGTCATGCCCATTTTATCCTGCAACTGCAAGTCATTTACTTTAATAACCATGCCATCTATTTCGTACGGCAGATCATCACGCTTTTGTTCAAACTCGTTGCAATAATCTATTACCTCCTGTATGCCACTGCAAATCTTTTTTTCTTTTTCAGGACTGCGAAATCCTAACTCCCACATCATTTTTAGTGCACCGCTATGCGTTTGCAATTCTTCATGCTTTGCTGTTTCTGTTTCGTCGCTGTTCATGTATCCTACATGATATAGGAAAGCTTCAAGATTACGGCGTGCAACTTCTTTTGCATCTTTTATACGTAAGCTGCCACTGGCTGCATTACGTGGATTGGCAAGTGGCGGCAAATTTTCTTCCGCTAACTGATCGTTATAGGCTTTGAAACTTTTCTTGCTCATCAAGATTTCGCCACGTATTTCAATTTGCTTAATGCCGAAGTTTGAAAAGGCTGCTGATAACGGAATGGATCGGATCTGTTTGATGTTGGTTGTTATTTCTTCACCCTCTGTACCATCGCCTCTTGTAGCAGCACGTGCAAGCAAATCGTTTTCGTAAATAAGTGAAATGCTGGCGCCGTCGAATTTTGGTTCTACACAATACTCAATTGTATTAAAGCCACTTGCTTCTTTTGCTTTACGATCCCAATCAATAAGATCATCTGCATTGTACGAGTTTTCCAAACTCAACATCGGTACAAGATGCTGCACTTTTTTAAAATCGTTGCCCAAACCTTTTGCAACACGTTGTGTGGGCGAATCGGGTGTAATACTAGAAGGGTCGGCTGCTTCAATTTTTTCAAGCGCTTTGTATAACTGATCGTATTCGTAATCGCTGATGAACGGATCGTTCAACACATAGTATCTGTATTCGTGAAAACGCAACACATCTCTTAACTGTTCTGTTTTACCGGCATCAATACTATCTGTATTGAGCAGTTGTATAAGACCTGTGGTTAATTGCTGCAATTGTTTTGTGCTGTCGGAAGAATACATATGTGTTGAAATGAGGCAGTAAAAATACAAGCTGTAAGAACAAAACAAATTAAATTCACCACCAAATCATAGATTATGATCAGATCGTTTCTCTTGTTTGTGATTGCTGCATTGCTGGCAAGCTGTAACAGTAAAATAAAAATCGACAGCTTATTTGTAAACGGAACGGTGTACACTGTTGATTCATCGTTTTCCAAAGCCGAAGCTGTTGCAGTAAAAGACGGAAAAATTGTTGCTACAGGTACAACAGCCGAACTGCAGCAACAATATGATGCAAAAGAAACAGTTGATCTGCAGGGTAAATTCATGTATCCCGGTTTTATTGATGCGCATGCACATTTTTATCGCTATGGTTTGGGTTTGCAAACAGCCGATCTTACAGGTACAGTAAGTTGGGAAGATATTCTGCATCGCCTCAGTGAATTTAATAAAGGATTAGCGCCTGCAAAAGGTGATTGGATCATTGGCCGGGGATGGGATCAGAACGATTGGACAGTAAAAGAATTTCCAACAAATGAACAACTGAACAGATTGTTCCCTGATAATCCTGTGCTATTAACACGTGTGGACGGGCATGCAGCTGTTGTGAACGATCTTGCTTTGCAACTGGCAGGTATTACTGCCGAAACGAAATTAACCGGTGGCGATGTGTTTGTTGCAAATAGAAAACCGACGGGTGTGTTGATTGATAATGCGATTGATCTTGTTAGCACAAAAATTCCACCTGCAACAGCAATGCAGATAAAAGCGGCATTAATGGATGCTCAACGCAATTGTTTTGCGGCAGGCTTAACAACTATTGTTGATTGTGGCATTGATTATGATGATGTGTTGCAGATTGAAAAGGCACAGGCAAGCGGCGATTTAAAAATGCGGTTGTATGTAATGCTGAGTGATGCGAAGAAAAATTACGATGCTATTTTCAAACGTGGCAAAATAAAAACAGATCGGTTGAATGTTCGCAGCTTTAAAGTGTATGGCGATGGAGCATTAGGATCGAGAGGTGCCTGTTTGCTGGAGCCTTACAGCGATAAAGCAAAGCATTATGGTTTTCTGTTAAGCAGTCCCGAACATTTCGATTCAGTTGCAGCAGTGTTATACAAAAATCAATTTCAGATGTGTACGCATGCTATTGGCGATAGCGGCAACCGAACCATCTTAAATATTTACGGCAAATATTTACAAACAACCAACGATCTGCGTTGGCGTATAGAACATGCCCAGGTTGTAAACGAAAATGATTTTGCTTTGTTTGGCAAGTACAGTATTGTACCAAGTGTGCAACCAACACATGCCACCAGCGATATGTACTGGGCAGAACAACGACTCGGGCCTAAGCGGGTTAAAGGCGCTTATGCATTTAACGATCTGTTGAAACAAAACGGATGGATTCCGCTTGGTACTGATTTTCCTGTGGAAGATATTGATCCATTGAAAACTTTTTATGCTGCAGTGTTTCGCAAAGATACAAAGGGCTGGCCGGCGCAGGGCTATCAAACAGAAAATGCATTAACACGTGAAGCTACCTTGCGTGGCATGACCATCTGGGCCGCACGTTCGAACTTTGAAGAAAACGAAAAGGGTAGTATTGAAAACGGAAAGTTTGCTGACTTTGTTGTACTCGATACCGATTTAATGACTGCTTCATTTGAAGCGATCTTAAAAACAACTGTGTTGAAAACGATCAGTAATGGTGAAACTGTTTTTTCTAAAAAGAATTAAACTAAAAAATGAAAGCGTTCCAATTAGAGAGCGCTTTCTTTTTTATGCAGTTGCATACAATGCTTCGTTACGAAAAGCTCTTGGTGTAATGTGTTTCTTTTTTACAAACACACGGTTGAAGTAAGTAATGGATTCAAAACCGGCGCTGCGTGCAATACTGGAGATCTGCTTATCGGTTTCGAGTAATTGATAACAGGCGTAACCCAGCCGCAGATCGTTTACATAATCGGAAAAAGTTTTTCCTGTAGCCCGTTTAAAAAATTTACAAAAAGCACTGGGCGAAATATTAATAATGGAAGCAGCATCACTGATGGAAATTGGCTTTGAAAAATTCTGCTCAACATACGTACACACTTTGTTTATGCGGGGTTCGCTGCTCTTGGCCTGCGAAATATCATAATCGGCTGAAGCAAGTTTTCTTCCTTTTTGTTTTGATAACTGGTTAAGGAGGTTAATAACGCCGGTAATTTTTTCTATTCCTGTTTTGTTGGGCAAGGCAAGTATCTGCTCTTTAAATGGTGCACTGTTTTTAAAATGCAAACCAAGCCGGCAATTTTGCAGCAGCCGTTTTACATTTTCAAATTCGGGCAAACCGATCATGCTGTTAAACAGCCAGCCCGAAAACTGGATCACTACAAAATCGCAACTGTCGTGTCGTTCTTTTTTATCGGTTACCCAGGTATGCGGTAAATCCGGACCAATTAACACCAGGTCGCCGGCTTCAAATTCTTCGTAGCTGTCGCCTACGATCCGCTTACCTTCTACATTTATTTTGTACGTTAACTCATACTCCGGATGATGATGCCAGTAGAACTCAAGATAAGGAAGCGACATGTGGTAAGTAACCAAAACAGGCTTGTCATTTCCCGGAACAATCTTTTCGAGTTCTGCTTTCATGTGCTTAATCTGTTAATAAACGGCATTTGAAGATAACGTTTGTTGGCAATATAGTGTTAGAAAATGGAATTTTAGTTCAATTTAGGGCATCAACCTTCAATTAGTTTTGTGTTGTAATGATTGCATTGGCATACTCGTTAAAACGCACGATTAGCCCGGAATAGCAGCAGTAGTAAAGAGTCTTCGTTGCAATCACCCATCATCCATCAATTTTTCAGTAAACGTTTAAAAGCGGATTGAAGTAATAAGGATTGCGTTATGAGAAAAATTTTGCTTGCGTTTGTGTTATTGATTACTGCATCTCCTGCAGTTTATAGTCAGCTGTTATCTACCGACATAGCTTTTCCCACCGATGCAAGTACCGTTGTTATTACAATGGATGCCAGCAAAGGTAATAAAGGCTTACAGGGGTTTACGGGTCAGGCTTACTTACACACTGGTGTTATTACATCTGCCAGCAATTCTCCAACAGACTGGAAATACACAAAAGGTACATGGGGTACAAGCACGGCACCTGTTGCAACCCGTCCCGATCCGGTGAACAAGCCGAATACCTGGCAATTTACTATTAACAATATCCGCAGCTACTATGGTGTACCCGCAGGCGAACAGATATTATATATAACAATTCTCTTCCGTAACGAAGCCGGTTCGTTGGTACAACGAAATATTGATGGCAGCGACATGTATATTAAAGTGTATCCGGCAAATGAGTTTGCGGTAAAGTTTACTTCGCCGGCTATGCAGCCAACTTATATTCCTGCTGCGGAACCCTTTACTGCGGGAACGCCCCCCTTTACAGTACCTGTTACCGCTGTATCATCGAAAAATGCCAACCTTACCTTACGGTTTAACGGTTCGCAAATTGCAACTGCTTCAGCTGCTCAAATTATTAATGGAACAGCCAACGTAACCACAACCTGCGAACAACAGATTATTGTTGATGCAGATGATAATGGAACCATCAAACGTGATACGTTTAACTTTTTTGTACCACAGGCAAGTAATCCAACAGGCGCAAGACCTGCAGGCAGAAAAGATGGAATTACGTTTGAAGACAACAACACAAAAGCTGTTTTTATTTTATACGCTCCTTTAAAAACAAAAGTGTCGGTTATCGGCGATTTTTCTAACTGGACCCAAACCTGTTCGGGGCAAATGAAAAAAGATGGTGATTATTTCTGGGCTGAAATAACAGGTCTTACACCCGGTACTGCTTATCGTTTTCAGTATATTGTTGATGATGTAATACGCATTGCCGATCCGTACAGCGAGCTGGTGCTTGATCCCAACAACGATCAATATATCAACGCAACAACATACCCTAACATGCCGCAATATCCAACCGGCAAAACAAGTGGCGGTATGGTTGGCGTAATTATTCCCGGCGAAACAAGTTACAACTGGACAAGTAACAGCTATGTTCGCCCCGATAAAAGAGATCTGATGATTTACGAATTGCTGGTTCGTGATTTTGGTGCATTACACAGCTGGCAGATGTTGAAGGATACATTGAACTACATCAAAAATCTTGGGTTCAATGCAGTGCAGTTAATGCCTTTTAATGAGTTTGATGGTAACGAAAGCTGGGGTTATAACCCGATGTACTTTTTTGCTCCTGATAAGTATTACGGATCGAAGAACGGATTAAAAGCATTTATTGACCAGGCGCATAGTTTAGGCATTGCCGTTATACAGGATATTGCATTCAATCATGCCACAGGTCAATCGCCACTTGCAGCCATGTGGTGGAATTCAACAGCTAATCAAACAGCAGCCAACAATCCTTATTTCTACGAAACAGCACAGCATCCTTTCAATGTATTTCACGATTTCAATCATAATGTTGAGCCAACAAAATACCATGTTGCACGTTTCATCCGTCATTGGTTAACAGAATACCGCATCGATGGTTTCCGTTGGGATTTGAGTAAGGGCTTCACCAACAATTACACAACCGATGTAAACGCATGGAATGTATACAACCAGGACCGCATCAACATCTGGCAACGTTATTACGATTCGATGCAGGTAGTTAGTCCCGGCTCTTATTGTATTCTTGAACATTTAGGAAATGATGATGAAGAAGCGGAATTGGCAAAACGTGGAATGATGTTGTGGGGAATAATGAATTATCAGTTTGCACAAAACACAAAAGGATATACTTCGGGTGCCGACATTAACCGTGCATTCTGGAAAAACAGAAGTTTCTGGAGCGATGTTTCGTTTAACGATAAACCCTACCTCATAACGTATGCCGAAAGCCACGATGAACAACGCATTATGTTTGAGAACATCAACTCAGGCAACACTGCCAACGCAGGGCACAATGTAAAAGATACAACTGTTGGTCTTTACCGTACAGAAGCAATGGCTGCGATATTAATGGGCTTGCCCGGTCCGAAAATGATCTGGCAGTTTGGCGAAGTTGGTTATGATTACGATATCAATTTCAATGGACGTACAGGTAACAAACCCATCCGTTGGGAATATTTTCAACAGGTGCGTCGCAAACGTTTATACGAAGTGTATAGTGCAATGGCGAAGCTGCGGAATCAATTTAAAAATACGTTCCGCACACCTAATCTTGCTTTGGGTACAAACCTTGGCTCCAACCTGGTTAAAACAATTGTTGTTGATCATACCGATTTAAAATATGTAGTGGTAGCCAACTTCGATGTGGTGCAGCAAACACCAACAGTAACATTTCCTGCAAACGGAGCTTTTTACGATTACACTAATGGAGGAACCATTACAGTTTCAGGAAATCAACAAGCTGTTACGTTACAGCCAGGGCAGTACAAAGTATATCTCAATCAAAATATATCAGGTGGGGTAGTGACGAATGTCAGAGATGTTCTTGCAACAAATGCAGATTTTGGTTTGTTTATTTATCCTAACCCGGTAAGCCTTACAGCAACTGTAAAATATGAATTGCCGAAGAGTGGAAAAGTAAGTGTGCAGTTGATAAATATGCAGGGACAGGTTCTTGTATCGAAAAACATGGGATTCCAGTTAAAAGGATTCCAGGTATTTGAATTAGATCGTAACACTATTGCAGGTATGCCTTTAACAGCAGGCCAGTATGTGTTACAGGTGCGTGTAGATAACCTGGTGCGTTATGAAAAAGTGATGGTGCAGCAGTAACAGATTGCTCACTGTCTAAATTAGGTTCGGATTTGATGAATTATTGATAATTGTTTTGTTGAACAACGATTGTGAAATGTGTTTTGCAACCAGCACAAAACATGCAGATCAATAATGATCATTATAAATTGTAATTTCTAAACCCCCAACTATTGATTATGACCCTTAATCGTCTGCTTGCCAGATTCGGGATGCTTGTCGTAGCCCTCCTGGTTGTAGCAATGAATGTGCTTGCACAAGGTAAAACTGTAACGGGTAAAGTAACCGACAGCAAAGATGGAACACCGGTTTCCAATGCTTCTGTTACAGTAAAAGGTACCAACACCGGTACCACTACCGATGCTACAGGTAGTTTTCGCCTTGTTATTACCGATGCAAATGCTGTATTGGTAATTTCTTCTGTTGGTTACAACAATTACGAAGTAAGTGTTGGTAACCAAACAGACTTATCTGTTTCTTTAACAGCTGCCTCCGGCACACTCAACGAAGTTGTTGTGGTGGGTTATGGTACGCAACGTAAGCGTGATCTTTCCGGTTCTGTTGCTACTGTATCATCGAAAGACTTTGTAAAAGGTGCCTTGCAAACTCCCGAACAATTAATTGCCGGTAAAATTGCAGGTGTGCAAATTACACCTAACAGTGGTGCACCCGGCAGTGGTAGCCGTATCCGTATTCGTGGCGGTGCTTCATTGAATGCAAGTAATGATCCGTTAATTGTTATTGATGGTGTGCCGGTTGATAACGGTGGTATTTCAGGTGCAACCAATCCCTTAAATCTTATTAACCCGAACGACATTGAAACATTTACTGTTTTAAAAGATCCATCAGCTGCGGCTATTTATGGTTCACGTGCATCGAACGGTGTTATCCTTATTACTACAAAGAAAGGTAAGAAGGGTAAAGTGCGTTTCAATGTTAATGCGCAGGGCTTTGTGCAAACTGCAGCAGGTAAAGTTGATGTGTTAAGTGCAGATGAAGTTCGCAGTATAGTAAATGCAAAAGGTACAACTGCACAAATGGCTTTGCTTGGTAAAGAAAGCACCGATTGGCAGGATGAAATTTATCGCAATGCATTTGCACAGGACTTTAACCTGAGTGCTGCAGGTGCTGTTGGTAAATGGCCCTTCCGTTTATCGGGTGGTTATTTAAACCAGGATGGTCTTTTAAAAACAGGCAACTTCAAACGCTTTACCGGTTCATTAAACCTCAGCCCAAGTTTCTTTAATAATAAACTGAAAGTTGATCTGAACCTGAAAGGAACACGCACGACCAACTTCTTTGCAAATGAAGGCGCAATTGGTAATGCAGTAACATTCGATCCTACAAAACCAATTTACTCAAGCAGCAAACGTTATGGCGGTTATTGGGAATGGACAGATCCGGATGGATTGCCAACGCAATTATCAAACCGCAACCCGCTTGGTTTATTATACAATCGTGAAAACACAAGTGAAGTAATGCGCAGCATTGGTAACATACAGTTCGATTACCAGATTCCTTTTGTAAAAGGATTGCGTGCAAATCTTAATCTTGGTTACGATGTATCGCAAGGCAGAGGCATTAACATTGTAAGCGATAGCGCTGCAGATACCTATCGTCGTAAAGGCATCAGAAATCCTTACTACCAGAGCCGTACCAATAAGTTGATGGACTTCTACTTCAACTATGCATCTAACATCAAAGCTATTAACAGCCGTATTGATGTAACTGCAGGTACAGGTTACCAGGATTTTGAATTCTATTCGTTCAATAATCCTGATGTACGATACAATGGTGATACAGTGCCTGGTTCAAAACCAAACTTTATTTCTCAAGCTCCAGGTTACACACTCATTTCTTACTACGGACGTTTGGTTTACACACTTGATAATAAATACACGGTAACTGTAAACGCACGTACCGATGGTACTTCTAAATTCAACAAAGACAACCGTTGGGGTTTCTTCCCGTCTGCAGCTGTGGCTTGGCAGGTAAGCGAAGAAGACTTCCTCAAAAACTCAAAAGTTGTTTCTAACCTTAAACTGCGTGCAGGTTATGGTGTTACCGGCCAGCAGGATGGTATTCCTTTCTACGGTTATATTCCTGTGTATGGCTTAAGTAATAACCAGGCGCAATACCAGTTGGGTAATTCGTTTGTCAGCATGCTTCGCCCAAGTGCTTACGATGCAACATTGCGTTGGGAAACAACAACCAACATTAACGCAGCTGTTGATTTTGGTTTTATGGATAACCGCATTAATGGTACAGTTGAAGGTTTTGTTCGTAAAACAAAAGACCTGTTAAGTGTGGTACCTATTCCTGCAGGTTCAAACTTTACCAACCAGTTGTTTACTAACGTAGGTAATATTGAAAGCAAAGGTTTTGAAATAACCTTGAATGCAGTTCCTGTTAAATCGAAAAATTTCGAATGGGAAATCGGCGCCAACTTTACGTATGTTGTTCCGAAGATCACTAAACTGTTGGTGAATGAAGATCCCAACTTTACCGGTGTTGCTGTAGGCGGCATCAGTGGTGGTACAGGTAACACTATTCAACGTCACATTGTAGGCGAACGTCCTTCTTCTTTCTATGTATACAAACAGGTGTACGATGCCAACAATAAGCCAATTGAAGGTTTGTATGAAGATCTGAACCGTGATGGTATCATCAACGAAAAAGATCTGTACCTGTATCAAAACCCCGAAGCAAAATATTTTATCGGTATCAACTCAAACATTACCATCAATCGCTTTAATGCAGGTTTTGTAATGCGTGGCAGCATTGGTAATTACATGTACGATAACTTAAATTCAAACATGGGTGTTTATCGTCAGATCGTAAACCCGCTCGGCTTCCTTGCAAATGGATCGAAAGATTATCTGCATACAGGATTTGTAAACAATCAATACTTCTCCGATTACTATATCAAGAACGCATCTTTCCTCCGTATGGATAATATCAATGTAGGTTACGATGCAGGTGAAATTGCAAAAAATGTACGCCTGCGTATTACAGCAAACGTGCAGAATGTATTCGTAATTACGAAGTATGGTGGTCTTGATCCTGAAATTTCAGGTGGTATAGATAACACTATTTATCCACGCCCACGTACATATGTATTGGGAGTAAATCTTGATTTCTAAAAAATAAAAGTCTGCAATATGAAACGTATTACAGTTTATATAAGTTCGTTGATATTGGCTGTGGCAGCCTTAACAAGTTGCCATAAACAACTCGACAGAACAGAACCCAACACACTTCCTTCGGGTAATGTGTATACTACTGAAGCCGGCTACTTGCAAGTGTTGGCAAAAGTTTACGGAAGCATGGCGCTTACAGGTAACCAGGGACCTGCGGGCAATGGTGATGTGGCCGGTATTGATGAAGGTACTTCCGATTTTCTCCGCCTTTTCTGGAAGGCACAGGAGTTGAGTACCGATGAAGCTGTTGTTGCATGGAACGATCCGGGCATCCAGGATTTTCATAACATGAACTGGAGCTCAAGTAATGCAATGACCAAAGGTTTGTATTATCGTTGCACATACATTGTTACACTCTGTAACGAGTTTATTCGTGAAAGTGATCCTGCTGCAGTAAGCGGCCGTGGTATTACAGGTGCAGCTGCCGATAATATTAAACGCATGCGTGCAGAAGCACGTTTTGTAAGAGCGTATGCTTATTGGGTATTGCTCGATCTGTATGGCAAACCCGGCTTTACTACAGAAAACGATCCGATCGGTAAATTCAATCCCCCGCAAACAACAAGAACTGCATTGTTCAGCTATATTGAAACAGAACTGAAAGCAATTGAAGCCGATTTAGCGAACGCACGTGCCCAATATGGCCGGGCTGATAAAGCCACTGCATGGGCTTTGCTTGCACGTTTGTACCTCAATGCAAAAGTTTACATCGATACAGATAAATACAGCGATGCGGTTACCTACTCAAAACGTGTAATTGATGCCGGGTATAGTTTGTTAAGCGATTACCGTTGGTTAGGTTTAGCAGATAATAATGTTAGCAATCCTGAATTTATCTGGACGCTGAACTACGATGGTATCAAATCGAAAAACTATGGTGGTACTACCTTTTTGGTAAATGCATCAGTAGGTGGCGATATGGATCGTAATGTTTCCGGCCTTGGCGGATGGGGTGGTATCCGGGCAACTCGTAACCTGCCCGATTTGTTTCCTGATGTAAATGGTAATGGTGATAAACGTGCACAGTTTGTTGCCGGTACACAAAACATCGAGATCAACAATATTTCTGAATTTAAAGATGGCTTAGCTGTAATTAAATACCGCAACCGTACACGCAGCGGTGCTTTCGGACAGGATCCTGAAAAAACATTCGCTGATATTGATTTCCCTGTTTTCCGTTTAGCAGAAATGTATCTCATTTATGCCGAAGCTGTAAAACGTGGTGGTACCGGTGGTACAGAAGCTCAGGCATTGATTTACCTCAACAGCTTGCGTTCACGTGCACAGGTAACTGCCGCTCCGCTTGGTTTTTATACTACTGATTATGTATTAGACGAAAGAGCAAGAGAATTGTATTGGGAAGGGTTCCGTCGTACAGATCTTATCCGTTATGGCCGCTTTACAGAAGGAACTTATTTGTGGCCTTGGAAAGGTGGTGTAAAAACAGGTGCTGGTGTTGCTGCAACAAGAAAGGTTTATCCTATTCCTGATTCTGAAATTGCAGCGAACCCTAATTTGAAACAGAACGATGGCTATTAACAACATTTAAAAAAACGAGACATGAAATCATACATCAACCGTTTTTCATTTTTTGCAGTCATACTGTTTTTGTTTGCCTGCGAAAAAGTTGAAAACAAAATCAACTATAAAAGCGGAACAAATCCCACGCTGACGGGCAGCACAACCACTGTTCGTTTAGAGGCAGGTGAAGAAAGCAATGTGGCGCTTCGTTTGTCGTGGACAAATCCGAACTACCAATTTACAACAGGGCTTAGCTCGCATGATGTAAAGTATACTTTGGAAATTGATACATTGGGCGCCAACTTCAGCAGCAGTAAAAAATACACAACTGCTTTTTCGAAAGACCTGTCAAAAACATATACCGTTGGAGAGTTAAACGGAATATTAGGTAACACCATGCGTTTGCAATTAGATCCCCGTCGCTCTTATACCTTCCAGGCAAGAATTACATCGAGCCTTGGTGTAAATACCGATGCGGTTCCTTTAGTGTCAAACATCATTACGTTTACAACAAGTCCTTTCCCTCCGCCACCGAAAGTAGCAGTACCAACAGGAGGTACATTGTGGGCAACAGGCGATGCGTTTGCATCGGGCTGGCAAAACCCGCTGCCTTCTCCGTACAGCACCTCGCAACAGTTTACACGTGTTTCAACAACAAAGTATGAGCTTACTGTAAGTATGCCCAGTGGTGGTAATTACAAGTTGATACAGACACAAGGCGATTGGGGTACACAATACCATATGCTTACCGGCGGTACATGGGCTGGTGGCGAATTAGAAAAGAGAGATGCTGATCCCGGTTTTCCTGGTCCTCCTGCAGCAGGTAATTATAAGATCACTGTCGATTTTCAATTGGGTGTTTTCTCTGTAGTTAAACTCTAAAAAAAGTAATCATGAAATATTTCAATAAACTGTTTATTGGTTTGGCTATGGCAGCAGGGTTTACTGCTTGCGAAAAAGCCGATAAGCTTCCTTTTTATGGTGAGGGTGTGGCTACAGTATTGTCGTCGCCAACTACAACAGTAGCTCCTTTGCCTTCCGATTCAAACTCGATAAAGCTGATTTTAAACTGGACAGATCCAAAGTATGCACAGGATGCCAAGCTGTATAAGTTTGTTGTGGAGATAGACTCTGCAGCTAAAAACTTTACAAGAGCGTACACCCGCACAGTTACAGGCAAACTCACCGATTCTATTCTTGCAAAAGAATTGAATACAGTAATGCTTGCCTGGGGTTTTGAATTTAATAAAGCATACGATCTCGATGTACGTGTTACCGCATCGTACGGTAATAACAACGAGTTGAAATACTCAAACATCCTTAAGATCAAAGCAACGCCGTATAAAATTCCACCGAAAGTAACATTACCTTATGACAGTAAATTATGGATCGTAGGCGATGCATCACAAGGCGGATGGAGTAATCCAATCAATCCATCAACATATACAATACCACAATCTTTTGCACGTATTGATGAAACAACCTATGGTGGAATTTTTCAACTCAACGGTGGTAAAGAGTATTTGATCTTACCCGAAAATGCCGGTGCATGGAGCAACAAATATTCTATTGCAAACAAGGGTGCCGCAGGCGTAGATGCCGCAGGCGATTTTGGTTACAACCTGGCCGATAATTTTAAAGGACCTGCTAACTCGGGTTTGTATAAAATTACACTCGACTTTCAGAAAGGTAAATACACCGTTGTGCCATTTACACAGCAGCATGGTTTACCAACAGATCTGTATCTTACAGGTGGTGCCACTCCTTTAGGTTGGGCAAACCCTGTTGATGCTACACAAACAATGACACGTCGCAACTCGGTGCAATGGGATATTACGCTCAACTTTAAAACAGGTGAGAAATTTCTGGTATTGCCAACAAACGGATCATGGTCGCAAAAATTTGGTGTTGATGCTGCTGCAGCAGATAATAAGTCGGGAACATTTAAGCCGGAAGGGGGCGATATTCCTACCCCTTCTTCAACGGGTAATTACAAGTTTACAATCGACTTCTTTACAGGAAAGTATACAATCCAATAAAAGCAAGAGGAAACTGAACGGAAAAAGGCCGGTGCATTTGCATCGGCCTTTGTTTTACAGATATATAAACTGCTTACCAGCTTTTACGAACTCTGAATTTTCCTTCAACTGTTGGGCCTGCTCTTAAAAAATCGCCCGACCCCGAAGGTGTGATGATAAATGTTCCCGTAACATATCCATCGTTGTTGCCAAGACTTGTTATTGTAACACCACCTCCGCTTGCAACAAATTCATCGTTTGGTTTTGTGTAGGCGCAATTGTAATTAGCACCGCCCGTAATAAGATATTGCACATGTGTGCCCACGTTTATATCCGGTTGTTTATACGCAAACGTTCCTGTGCCTGCACCTTGCCAACGAACAGAAATATATCTTCCCTTTTCATCGCCATCGCTATCGGCGAGCATGTAATAGTTGTCGGATATTTTTACAACCGGCGATGCTTCCTGTGTAAACCAATCGCCACCGCCAACACGAACAGAAATTTCTCCATCGTTCGAAATTTTAATGTGTTTAACAACAAGAAACTTTCCCTTTTTATTAAGATCGATGTTAACGCTTATTGCTACAGGGTTGGGTGCGTTGGGTACAGTTGCAGGAGCAGTATAAGTTGCTTTTTGTTGATTTGGTGCCAGGTTACCTGCACCAGCAAGCGACCAGCCTTTAATAAACAATGCTGTCATGTTTTGACGTTTACCAATAGGCCGCTCAGGCTTTTCCAGCGAATGCAATAAAAAATTTGCATCAGATAGCAGTTCTAACTGTGCAATGCCTTTGGTTGGTAAAACAGTTGCAGTAGAGGTAAGCTCAAAACTTTTAAAGAAAGTCCAGTCAGAAAAGTGCGTTGTTTCTACAGATACGATCATCAGATTTTTATTAAGTGTAGTTGAGTTGATTGCATTCCAAACACCTTCGTTTGTTTGATAAGCAATACCCAATGCTTCGGGAACAGCAGCTTCGAAATCTGTTTCAGTATATTTAAATGTAATGGTTGCGGGTTTCGCAAATTCTAAGTTATGTGGTGTAATGCGATAGCCTTTGTTAATACCCATCGGATTGGTATTGGTGATGCGTTGTACTGTAATTGTTTGATTAGTTGTTAACGCTCCCTGTGGAATGCTCACAGATATTTTACCATCGTTACTGTTGATAGTGCCACCTGCTGCACCAATAATTTTTGTTGCGGCATTAACTTCGTCTGCTGTGCCAACTGCCGTTACTTCTCCCGGAGTTTCTGCAGGTTCCTGAATATCGGATGGCTTCTTGGAGCAGCCTGTTTGCATAATTGTAAGTAAACAAGCAATGATAAGGGTTGAAATGATTTTCATTTTTCGAACACGTTTTAATAATGATGAAAGGGTTAAGCCTGCATATTTTTTGCACAGGCATTTATAGCTGTAACAGAACCTACTGCAAAAGCAGCTTTGTTACAGTATACCTGAATAAAAACAGTCTGTTAATGATTAGCCAGGTTAGCATACAATGTCTGCAGAAGCATTGCACGATCTGAGGTTAATAAAGCAGCAGGTGTTTTTCGTTTTGTAAAAATGCAGGCAGTTGTTTTTTAAACGAATGTTTAATGTACGAACGGAGTTATTAATCGTATGAATGCATGCATTCAGAAACAGCAATTGTACTTTTTTACAAACACATTTTATACTGGCGGAATAAGAAATTCTCGTACCACATAATGATGTGATTTTGATAATGCACTTATTGATTGTTGTTTATAGGTTGCTGCAAAAACAAAGCCGATGCATTTGCATCGGCTTTGTTTTTAAATTTTCATAATTATTTATTTCACCCACAACGCATATACGAGCCAGCATAACAATAAACCAATTACAGCCCATGTTAAACCACTTACACGTTTGCGTTTAATGTACAGAATAAGAATAAGGCCTGTTAACGAAACAAGTGTCATTAACACTGCCGATGCATCAATAACCCAGGCCCATGCTTTGCCGCTGTCTCTTCCTTTATGCAGATCGTTTAATACAGCAACTGCACCTGCACGCATCAGCGACAGTTCATATTCTCCAGTGGAGCGATCGATAAATACATCGGCTCCGTAGCCCGGCCCTTTAAACGACAAGCTGCATTCTGCATCATCTATTCTGAACTCGCTGAGTTCGCCTTTAACGTTGTTGGTTTTGCGCAGGTATTCCACTACTTCCAGTTTTGCAATGCGCAACGTATCGCTTGCATTAACCCACGCAACATTCAACTTTCCTTTTTCTGTAGTTGTCTTTAATTCACCGGCAAAATAATCGGCATGGTTTAGTGTAAGACCTGTTACTGAAAAGAAGAGTACAATTACAAAGCTTACCATCGATAAATAGATGTGCAGCCATCTTGATGTCTGTGCAATATTTCTTCGTAACGCAAGCTGGCGCTTGCTCTTTTGCTGTTTATTTTTTTCCGTAGCTGAGTGTAGCTCCTGCGATTTCAACATTTCCTTTCAAATTAAATTGTTGTGCCTTTTTTGTACAATCCACTTCCTGTTGCAACAGGTCGTATCCGCCATGCTCACGCACAACTTCAATATACACTGTATACAAGCCTTGTTTTACACTGTTACCTTTCGCATCTTTTCCATCCCACTTAAAACTGTATGTGCCGGCAGAGCGTGTTGCTCCCGTTACAGAAACAAATGCCGAAGGATCGGCCGTTACTACAGTTCCGTTTTTGCGGTACCATGCACGCAGGTCACGCAACCAACGGGGTTTATTGTACCAAAGTGCAATTGTTTTTACAACATTGCCTTCTTTATCTTCTACCCAAATGGCAGCAAAAGGCCGTTTGGCAAAACCTTCCTGTTGTTTCAACTCCAACGAAATGGTTAATTCATTTTTCCAATCGTTTTGATCAGGCCGTGTTGTTACAGAAGCCTGTTCTTTTTGCAGGCTTTTCCAATTGGCACTTTCAATACGTTCGCCGTTTTTGGTAATGAGCAGGTATTCAGCACCCGCAACAGATGCAGCAAGTGTTTTACATTCTTCAACAGTTAATACATTAAATGCCGTTGCCAATGCTCCGGCATCTGTTGCCGATGGCGCAACTACTGTTGCACTGATAATTTCTGCAGCCGGGTTGCCCGTACGTGGATCAACAATATGCGAATACCAAACAGCATTGATCATTTGCCCTCTGCGATAGTTGCCACTTGTTGCAACCGCTTTGTTCTGTATCTGCAGATGATCGATGGGGTTATCATTTTCAGCATTGGCAGTTGGGTTACTTACAAGAACTGTTTCGTTTATATTGCCTGCAACTACCATATCGCCACCAATATTTACAATTAAACCATTAACGCCGCTAACACGCATAGCGGCATTGGCAGCCGATTGAATGATGTAGCTTTTGGCAAAAGAGTTAAGCTTTAACGGAACTGTTGTTAAATGAGTGGCAGTTTGCTTTCCGACATCGAGCAACCAATGTTGTTGCTGTACCAATGCTACTGCGGCAACCAGTTGTTCTTTTTCCGGCAGTTGCCCGTTAATGGCCGATTGTTTCCACACCTGGCCAATTAACTCTGCAGCAGCATCGAGTGCGCCATTACTTTGCTTACGCCATGCATCAAACAAACTTAAAACAGTAAATAAGTCTTTCGAAACGGTAACAGCTTTATTGTGTGTATTCATCCATTGGCTGAACTCGCTGTTGGCGTCGTAACCGCTGAGAATTTTATTTAAACGATCAATTTCTGCCAGTGCTGCCTTTTCTGCCAATGCAGCCTGCCGGGCAGAAAGTGAACCGATCTTTATTTCCATGGAAGTTCCCAGTACATTTTCGTAGCGGGAAATATAGGGCTGAAGATTTGTTGGGTTTGCCGGGGTTGCGAAACCTGTGACGAATAAAAGAAAAAGAAGAGAAAAGAGAAATACATGCTTCATAAATAATGTGCGGGTTGTTGCTTATTAAAACTTGTTGCAATTTGATTGGTTTAGACGTCAGGTTATTAAAAAAACCGTTGAGCATCTGTTCTTTTTCTGCAAATACCTTGGTTGCAAGTCGCTCAGCCCTTATTTTCATTACCTTCGTGCCCTTAATTTTCAAAGGTTATGTCTTCCCTTCGGGATAAACTGGATATGGAACGTCTGCCGCAGCACATTGCCATTATTATGGATGGAAATGGGCGTTGGGCAAAAGAACAAGGCCAGGATCGTCTTTATGGTCACTTTCACGGTGTGGAAAGTGTGCGCACCATTGTAGAAGGCTGTGCAGAGTTGGGTGTAAAATACCTTACACTCTATGCTTTCAGTACCGAAAACTGGGATCGCCCAATTGAAGAAGTTACAGGTTTGATGGAGCTGTTGGTAGATACCATCCGTAAAGAAACAGCAACCCTGCATAAGAATAATATTAAGCTGCATGTTATTGGCGATACCAATATGTTGCCCGAATATGCCCGTAACGAACTGCAGGCAAGTCTCGACGATTTGAAAGACAACACCGGTCTTAATCTTGTAATGGCATTAAGCTACAGCAGCCGCTGGGAAATTGTAAATGCTATTAAAAACATTGCTGCCGATGTAAAAGCCGGTAAGCTGGAGCCTTTTGAAATAGACCAGGATACAATTAAAGATTATTTAACCACTCGTGAATTTCCCGATCCGGAGTTGATGATACGCACCAGTGGCGAATACCGTATTAGTAACTTTTTGTTATATCAACTGGCTTATGCCGAACTGTATTTTACCAATGTACGCTGGCCCGACTTTCGAAAAGAGAATCTTTACGAAGCTATTCTCGATTTCCAGGGAAGGGAGCGGAGATTCGGTAAAACCGGCGAGCAGGTAAACAACGAACCTTTAAAGCAATCCTAAGATACCTTTGAAGACAGGCATTTTAACAAAGAGTTTCAGCAAAACCAACTATTTTGCCGCCCGGCCGATGACGTTATCAGTCGTAGTAAGAACTGCGTTGCAGCATTTTACTACAACAGGCATGAGCGGCATTTTTATAACCGACTTACAATATAACCGTAACTGATTTTTTTGATGCGTTTGAATAGAAATTTATCACTGCTTCTTCTGCTTTGCATTGGCTTTACAATCAATCTGGCTGCTCAGCAAACCGACACAACGAAACCTGTTTCTGTAGATCCGGAATTGGAAGCGATCATGAACTCGAGGGTTCCAAAAGAGTACAATATTGCAGGTATCACCGTATCCGGCTCCAAAACATTCGACTCTGCATTGCTGGTGTCTATTACCGGAATTGCGGTAGGCGATAAAGTGTATTTGCCCGGTGGGGATCTTTTCAGCAAGGCCATTGCAGCAATCTGGAAGCAACAGTACTTCGATGATGCGGCTATTTATATTACCCGTGTAGATGGCAAGGATATTTACATCGAAATAAGTGTTACCGAACGTTCACGCCTCGGCAACTTCTTTTTCAAAGGCATTAAAAAAGGAGAAGAAGATGAGTTGAAAGAAAAGGTAGGACTTACCCCCAATAAAGTAATTACAGAAAACCTGCGGTTAACAAGTATAGAGCGTATTGAAAAATTTTATACCGAAAAAGGTTTCCGCCAGGTAAGTGTAGCGATCTCCGAAACAAAAAATGCAGTTAATCCCAACTTCCTCGATCTTACCTTCAACATTACTAAAGGAAGAAAAGTTAAGATTGAAGAAGTGTTTATTTCCGGTAACGAAGTTGTAAGTGATCTGAAGCTGAAGAAGCAACTGAAAGGAACAAAGGAGAAATTGCGTTTAACACTGCACCCCGAAGGAGAGAAGCCTGTTTACGGAGGAAAGGATTCGGTAACGTTTAAGCAGTTTATGAAAGATTGGGGTTTTATGTCGCTTTCGAAAGTGAGGGATTATGTAGATCCCTGGTTCCGCTTAAAATTCTCAGCTGCCAAATTTAACCAGAACAAATACGTAGAAGATAAAGAGAAGCTGCTTAATTATTATAACTCGTTGGGTTATCGAGATGCAACGATTGAAAAAGACACTACCTATTACAATAGCAAGGGTAATCTTATAGTTGAATTAAAAGTTGACGAAGGTCGCCAATACTATTTTGGTAACATCACATGGAGAGGTAATACAAAGTACACCGATTCAACGCTCAGCAATATTCTCGGTATTCAGAGAGGTGATATTTACAACCTTGAAACATTGAATACAAAGCTGGGTAAACAAATGTCGCAGGAAGGTGGAGATATCAGCGGTTTGTATATGGACGATGGTTACCTCTTCTTCCGTGTAGAACCGATTGAAACAAAAGTGTACAACGATACTATCGATTATGAGATTCGTTTATCTGAAGGTCCGCAGGCAACTATCCGCACAGTAAATATTACCGGCAACGATAAAACAAAAGATTATGTTATCCGTCGTGAGTTGCGTACCGTGCCGGGCGAAAAATTCAGCAGAAGCGATATGATCCGTTCTATCAGGGAACTGAGTGCGCTGAATTATTTTAACCCCGAAAAAATCAACCCGAATCCTGTTCCTAATCCGGATGATGGTACGGTGGATATTAACTACTCACTCGAAGAAAAATCGAGCGATCAATTAGAGTTGAGTGCGGGTTGGGGTGGTTATATCGGTCTTACAGGTACCTTAGGTATTACCTTCAATAACTTCTCAACAAAAAATATTTTAAAGAAAGATTCCTGGAAACCTTTGCCATCAGGCGATGGACAAAGACTTTCATTACGTATCCAATCGAATGGTCCTTCATTCAGCTCGCAAAACTTTTCGTTTAGTGAGCCATGGTTAGGCGGTAAGAAAAGAAACAATCTTACACTTAGTTTATTCCGCACAAAGCTTGCTAATGCATTCGACCCATTAACAGGTATGCCATTGCGCCAACGTGCAAACGATCAGTACTTAAGTACATTCGGTGCAACTGTTTCATTGGGTAAACAATTGAAATGGCCCGATGATTTCTTTAACCTCATCTTCTCTATAAACTATACCAAGTATAAATTAAAAGAGTACCAGCTTTTCCCTGAGATCAAGAATGGTAATTCGAACAACGTAAACTTGCGTATACAGCTGATCCGTTCAAGTGTAGATCAGCCAACATTCCCACGTTCGGGTTCTACCTTCTCCTTAACAGGAACGTTTACGCCACCATGGAGTTTGTTCCGTGATGTTAGCAAATACACCGATCCTGCAGAGAAATATCGTTTGGTAGAATATCACAAATGGCGCATGAACTACGAATGGTTTATCCCGATCGGTAAACCGGCAGGCTCAGAAAAGAACCGCCAGTTTGTATTAAAAGCAGCAGCTAAATTTGGATTCCTAGGTCGCTATAACAAAAACATGGATCTTTCTCCGTTCGAACGTTTCCAGGTAGGCGATGCAGGTATGCAGAATAACTTTGGTATTATTGGTTTCGATATCATTGCACACAGGGGCTACCCGGTGTACGATAACTCAAATCCAAGAGTTAATAATTCCAATCAAACTTCGGCTAACCAGTTCTTTACTATTTTTAATAAGTACAGCATGGAGTTGCGCTATCCGTTAAGTACCAATCCAAGCAGTACCATTTTTGGTTTGGCATTTTTCGAAGCAGCAAACGGTTGGTACAATGTAAAAGACTACAATCCGTTTAAATTACGTCGCAGCGCAGGTTTAGGTATGCGCTTCTTCCTGCCAATGTTTGGTTTGTTGGGCTTTGATTATGGTGTTGGTTTCGACCGTACTTATCCCGGTGCAAGGTTTAGAGATTTAACACGCTTTACCTTTATGCTTGGTTACGAACCGGAATAAACAACTTCCGGCTTGCAGAATACATCATGTATAAAAACAATTGTATGAAATGCCCATAATCCAATACTTATCAACAGGAGAAGAAGATTATTGGGGCATACTATGTGGCCATAAAAATCAGCCGGAAACCGGCGAATTAAAAAAATAAGCACATGAAAAAGATCCTTTTTGCCGCACTTGTATTTACACTTACAGCTTTTAGTGCAAATGCACAACGCTATGCGATTATTGATACCAAGTACATTCTGGATAAAATACCGGAGTACAAGGATGCAAATAAGAAGCTGGAAGAAATGGCTGATGCATGGCAAAAAGAAATTGATTTGTTGCAGGCCGATCTGGATAAAATGTATCGCCAGCTCGAAACAGAAAGGGTAATGTTAACCCCCGAGCTGCTGAAAAAAAGAGAAGACGAAATTTTTAATAAAGAGAAAGCAGTTCGTGATTTACAACGCCGTCGTTTTGGTTTCGAAGGAGACTACTTCCGCAAAAAGCAGGAACTGGTGAAACCCATACAGGACAAGGTTTACAACGCTGTACAACGTTTGGCAACAGAAAGATTATACGACTTTATTTTGGACAAAAGTGAAGGAATTACCGTTATATTTGCCGACCCTAAACTGGACAAAAGCGACGATGTGCTGAAAATCCTGGGTGTTAAACTTTAATAAAAACCCATGTGCACACACAACCATTGAAGGGAGTAAGCACACTTTATTTAAAACAAAAAAGAAAAATGAAAAAGATTATTGTTCTGGCAGTTGTAGCAATCATGGGAACCGCTGCAACAGTGAATGCTCAAAAGATCGGCCACATCAACACCAACGATTTGTTGATGGCGATGCCCGAAACAAAAAAGGCTCAGGAAAAACTGAAAAACACACAGGATTCTTTGAACGTTGTGTATGGCCAGTTAATTAAAGAGTACCAGGAAAAAGATAGCGTTATTCGTGCTGACTCAGGTAAATGGACTCCTGCTATCAAACAAATCCGTTTTAAAGAATTTCAGGATTTAGCTGATGCAGTTCAAAACTATTCTACACAGGCACAACAATACCTGCAACAAAAAGAACAAGATTTTTTTGCTCCTGTACAAAAAACAGCAATTGATGCTATCCAAGCAGTTGCTAAAGCAAACGGTTATGCATACGTACTTTCAAGAGATGCTTTATTAGTAGTGCCTACAACAGACGATCTGTTGCCATTGGTGAAAAAGTATTTGAAAATACCTGATGCTCCGGCAGCAAAATAAGTTTAATCGACTATGATATTGATCCCGCTGTTTTACAGCGGGATTTTTTTTGTGCTTACATTAGCGTTATGCATTCTGGACCAATTGGCATTTTCGATTCCGGTTACGGTGGTTTAACTGTAATGAAAGAAATTGTGCAGCAGCTACCACAGTACAATTATATCTACCTCGGCGATAATGCCCGTGCACCTTATGGCACCCGTAGTTTTGAAACGGTATATCGTTACACATTAGAGTGTGTGGAATGGTTTTTTAAACAAGGTTGCCCCTTGGTTATTCTTGCCTGCAATACCGCCTCTGCAAAAGCATTACGCAGCATTCAGCAAAACGATTTACAGCATCTCAATCCCGATAACAGAGTGTTGGGAGTTATTCGTCCAACAGCAGAAGTAATCGGGCAATACAGCGAAACAAAGAATGTAGGTGTGCTGGCAACTGTAGGCACCGTGCAATCGGGTTCTTATGAAATAGAGATCACTAAGTTTTATCCGGAAATAAACGTGTATCAACAGGCTTGTCCCATGTGGGTGCCGTTGATTGAAAACAACGAGCATGAAAATGCAGGTGCTGATTATTTTGTAAAAGAATATGTTGATGCGTTGGTACAACAATCGCAGGGCATTGATACGGTGTTGTTGGGTTGTACGCATTACCCATTATTACAGCAAAAGATCAAAGCCGTTTTACCTGACGGGGTTACATTATTATCGCAAGGCAAAATTGTAGCCGAAAGTCTGGCCGATTATCTGCAGCGCCACCCGGAAATGGAGGATCGGCTTTCGAAAGACGAGAGCCGAAAATTTTTTACCACCGATTCGGTAGCTGATTTTGACAGACATGCCGGGTTGTTTTATGGGGTAGAAGTTCGTTCTGCTCATGTGGAGCTTGGAAAGTAGAGCAGCCAGCAAGTCTTTCCCCTCCCGAGAGGGGAAACGTAGGTTGTTGCACAGTGGAGTAACAAAAGGGGTGGGTTGAAGATAGATGTACTGAACGCACAAGGGATTGCGACGCAACCCACGATGCCAGTTGTACAACAGCCGGTACCGAAATTTTCTTCTTTCAAACCCTCTGTTTTCAGGCATTTTCCCCTACCTTTGCCGTCCTTTCACAAACAGCGGGAAGTGGTGTTCTCACTGAGTGGCTTGAAATTTCCGGTTTCTCCCCGGTATTTTTAAAGAAGTAAAACAGAATAAAATGGCACAAAAACGTACATACCAACCTTCGAAGCGTCGCAGAAAAACCACACATGGTTTCCGTAAGCGTATGCAGGATGCTAATGGCCGCAAGGTATTAGCAAGCCGCCGTGCAAAGGGTCGTCATAAGCTCACTATCTCTGATGAGCGTGGCGCTAAGAAATAAGCACTTGTAATTACAAGATATTTTGAGTCCCGACTTTCCGGTCGGGACTTTTTATTTTTACAACATTGGAAAAGCAACGATATACATTAGGCAAACAGGAGCGGATGAAAAGCCGCAAACAGATCGAACACCTGTTTAAAGCGGGTAAAACGCTTTCTGCACAACCCCTGCGTGTGTATTATGTGTTGCAACCTTTACCCACAGGTGAAAATTCGTTGTTGTTTGGTGTTGCAGTTGGCACCAAGCATTTTAAAAGGGCAGTGCATCGTAACCGGGTTAAACGATTGATTCGTGAAGCATGGCGATTGCAAAAGAATGCTTTGCAACAGCAATTGCAGGAAAGTGCTTTGCAGATGCATGTGTTTGTGCTCTACACAGGAAAAGAACTGCCTGATTATGAATTGATCTATGCGAAGACAGGCATAGCTTTGCAAAAACTCGAAGAAGTTCGTGTGCAGTCAGCATCTTAATACTACATCCTCACCAAAAGAAAACAGAATAAAAACTATTCTGAGTTTTCCGTTTATACTGCTCATCAAATTCTATCAATACGTTATCAGTCCGGCTATTGGGCCTAAATGCAGATATACACCCACCTGCAGCCAATATGGTTTGCAGGCTTTTAAAAAATACGGTCCCATTAAAGGTTTCTGGTTAACTGTAAAACGTGTAAGTAAATGTCATCCATGGGGTGGTAGTGGTTACGACCCGCTTCCCTGATCAAAGATGTAAGCCATCACTGCTTCATCTACATATTGATCTTTGCTTTTTAAGTACGTGTATTTCTTCAACACACCTTCGTGATGAAAGCCTGCTTTTTGGTAAAGCTGAATCGCTTTTGTGTTGCTGGTGGCAACCGTTAATTCAATACGTAGGTATCCCTGCTGTTTGGCAAAAGCAATGATCTCTTCCATCATTTGCAATCCAAATCCTTTGCCGGCTTCTTCAGGATCAATAGCTACACCACCGAGATAAGCAATATGTGCATTGCGAAACCGCTGCGGCATTAATTTAAACATACCAATGTCTTCATCCAGTTCCTCAAAAATATACAGCACGCCTTTGTGCTGCAGTTCGTTAAACACATCATGAAAATCTTCCTGTTGCATGTATTCGTACAACAGATAAGGATTCACCTGCGGGTGCATATACAGGTAATAGAGAAAATGAAAATCGGAAGAAGTGGCTTTGCGGATCATCTTCTTTTGATTGGGACTGTGAAATTACTACTTTGCACAGGAACCATACCACAATCAATGGCAAAAGAAAAAACACGTTGCAGCTGGTGCTTGAAAGATGATCTGTACAAAGCTTATCACGATGAAGAATGGGGTAAGCCCCTGCACGACGACAATAAACTATTTGAACTGCTTTGCCTCGAAGGAGCACAGGCGGGTTTAAGCTGGCATACTGTATTGAAGAAGCGTGAAAACTACCGCAAAGCTTTTGATGGATTTGATGCAAAGAAGATGGCAAAGTACAGCGATAAGAAAAAAGAAACGCTGCTGCAGGATGAAGGCATTATCCGCAACCGTTTAAAAGTAAATGCATTTGTAGTAAATGCGCAGGCCTTTCTTGCAATACAGAAAGAGTTTGGAACATTTGACAAATACATCTGGCAATTTGTTGGTGGAAAACCAATTGTAAACAATGTGCGTTCGCTTGGCGATGTACCTGCAAAAACAAACCTGTCTGATGCAATGAGTAAAGACTTGTTGAAACGTGGATTTAAGTTTGTTGGTTCTACCATTTGCTACGCCTTTATGCAGGCAAGCGGTATGCTGAATGATCATGTAAATGATTGTTGGAAGAAAAAGCCATGAGCGAAGTCGAGAATGACGATACAAAAAAATAAAAAGCCGTTTCACAAAATGAAACGGCTTTGTTTATTGGCAGAACTTCTATTCTTATTTACCGAAACGTTCAGCTACTTTGCTCCAGTTAACTACGTTCCAGAAAGCGCCTAAATAATCAGCACGGCGGTTCTGATATTTTAAGTAGTAAGCATGTTCCCAAACATCAACGCCAAGGATCGGTGTGCCTTTTACTTCAGCAACATCCATCAACGGATTATCCTGGTTAGGAGTTGAGCTAACTTCAAGTTTACCATCTTTAACGATCAACCATGCCCAGCCGCTTCCGAAACGTGTCATACCTGCTGCTGCAAATTTTTCTTTAAATGCATCAAACGAACCGAATGCTGCTGTAATTGCATCAGCCAATGCACCTGTTGGTGTACCACCTGCATTTGCTGCCAATGATTCCCAGAAGAAAGTATGGTTCCAGTGACCTCCACCGTTATTGCGTACAGCAGGCGAAATGCTTCCCGCAGCTGCAACCAGTTGCTCCAGCGTTTTGCCTTCGTGTTCTGTACCTGCAATTGCTTTGTTGAGATTATCAACATAAGCCTGGTGGTGTTTACCGTGATGTATCTGCATAGTAGTGGTATCGATATGGGGTTCCAATGCATCATGTGCATAAGGAAGAGGTGCTAATGTAAATGCCATGTTCTTGAATTTAAGATTTACGAAATTGTTTATGGAGAACAAATGTACAAACAGATCGTTTACAATTTCGATTGATTAAGCTTACGAAGATTAGCATGCTGTTAAATAAAGAAAGGAATGCAATTGCATTCCCTATCTCCTTTAAGGACATTCGGGGTTTATGGCGAACAGTAGTCGTAAATACGATCCTCCGCTTCGTAATAGCTTAACCAGAAGTCACGCACATTTACCTGCATTAAAGTGCCACGGGTTCGGTTGTAAACCTGAACCGGTCCCCAATGGCTGAAGTCGCCATACAACACATCGCCATTAAAAGGTCGCAACGACCAGCTTTCAATTATCGCATAGCCATTACGTGTTTCCACAACAAAGTAGTTGCAGCTGCTACTGCTGAAAACAACAATACCTTTTTCTTTTTGCAGCCATTGCGATTCATCAATATAACCTGTTCCTAAATCGCTTTTGCGACAGGCTGTAAGGAACAGCAGGCTGATTGCAATAAAACCAAGTATCTTCTTCATAGCTAACCTGTTTACAACAATTAGATGAAGAGGAGATGTTGAAGTTGTAAATGCCTGTAACAAGATTTTGTTAAAGCAGTAATGGTTTTACTTTTTCAGCCGGTTGAGTTTCTTTCCTTTCTCGGTAAAGGTTTCAACAATGCCTTTTGTTTCCAGATCGAGACGGATGGAGATAGTGTACCAGGGAATTGACTTTTTAAAGTCGGGCATTTTTTTACGGATGATCTTCACCACATCATCTGTAAGTTCTGTAAAGGTTTTGCCTTTGCTTCCTTTAAGACTTTGGAGAATGGCTGCTTTTACCGGTTTGTAAATAGCCGCATCGAAGTTGCATTCTGTTCCTGTTTGCGGATGCGTAACAACTACTTTTTTAGAAACAGCCTTTGCCATATTTATCGCATTTGTTTAAAAAAATCTTTCATCAGCTGTGCACATTCCTCTTTCAACACACCTTGTGTTACTTCTGCTTTCTGGTGAAAAGGATTCTCCTCTTTTGCAATACGCTTGTGCCCGTTCTTTTCATCATCGGCGCCCCAAACAATACGGGTGATCTTGCTCCAATACAAAGCGCCGGCACACATTAAACAAGGCTCAACAGTAACATACAAAGTAGCATCGGGTAAATACTTTGCACCAATATGACTGAATGCAGAAGTTAATGCAATCATTTCGGCGTGTGCAGTAGGATCGTTTAATTTTTCTACTTCATTATGTCCACGTGCAATAATTTTTCCATTAGTAACAACTACAGCACCAATAGGCACTTCACCTTCATCAAAAGCAATACGTGCTTCTTTTAATGCCTGTTGCATAAAATATTCATCACTTCTTGGCTGTAAAATATCCATACGGCAAAATTGCAACTATTTTACTGTAGGCTTATCTAATTTTTCTTTGCGGCGTTGTTCAAGCAAAAAGTCTGTACCAAACGTAAGCTTTTTTGCAGCCGGCGATTTTTCGTTGATGATGCGCCAGAAGGGAGCAATCTTACTGATTGCTTTTCCCTTTTCATATTCCTCGTACGCAGCTTCGGCAACAATGCGTACAAAAATACCACTGGTAATAGGGCAGGTCTTATCAGCATGGTATTCGGCTGCAAGATCTTTCCGCATCTGTGCCAGCGAACCTTCTTTTCCTTTAGGAATATGGCGAATGTATTCATCAACGATCAACGGTGTTGCCACCAGCATCTTTTCGCCTTTTTTCATGTCGGCAAAATCTTTATCAATTACTTCTACTTTCAACTCGTTACTGATATCTCTTTTTTCGATCCAGGTTTTACGTTTGTACGCACACATAATTTGTAATTAGAATGAAAAGATACAGCAGCTGCCAACGGTAAACAAGAATGTTTATCAGTTGCAGAAACGATGCTTTTCTGCGATGTGTTGATTAGATGCGTAATTTTAAAGATGCAGACAGCTGTGTAAGTCAGCTGCAAATAACGATTGTTTAAAGCAATAACAGCAATACATGAATGCCTATCAAAACATATACGCTGCACAGAAAGCATTTTTTAAATCGGGTGCAACAAAGCCTTTGGCTTTTCGTAAACAGCAATTAAAAAAACTGGATGCGGTATTGCGTGCCAACGAGGAACTGATTAACGAAGCATTGTATAAAGATCTTCGTAAACATCCGCAGGAAGTGTACATGACGGAAACAGGTGCTGTGTATGAAGAAATAAAAGTGCAGCTGAAGAATATGCAAAACTGGATGCGACCAAAGACCGTTCCGTCGTCTTTGTTTTTATTTCCTGCTGTATCAAAAATTTATGCAGAGCCCGTTGGAAATGTTTTGATCATTTCGCCATGGAATTATCCCATTCTGTTAACCCTGCGTGGAGTGGCGGGTGCAATGGCAGCTGGCAATACAGCGCTTATCAAACCATCTGAGTTGAGTGCACATACTGCTGCTGTAATGGAAAAGATCATCAACGAAAATTTTGATCCCGGTTATTTGCATGTGATCAATGGTTATGGTGCTACTGTTGTGCCTGAATTGCTGGAGCATTTTCATTTCGATCATGTAATGTTTACCGGCAGTACCGCTGTTGGTAAAAAAGTAATGGAGATGGCAGCAAAACAGTTGTCGCCTGTTACGTTGGAACTGGGTGGAAAAAGTCCCTGCATTATTGCACCCGATGCAAATATTGCCGTTGCGGCAAAACGTATTGTGTGGGGTAAATTAATTGCCTGTGGCCAAAGCTGTGTAGCGCCTGATTACCTGGTTGTACACGAATCGGTAAAAGACAAGATGGTATTGGCTATTATTGCTGAGTTTGAAAAAGGATTTGGTACCAATCCGCAACAGCACGATAGCTATCCACGTCTTATTAATAAACGACGCTTTGAAGCAGTGAAACGTTTTCTGAGCGATGGAACAATTATTTATGGCGGACAAACAGACGAATCCGATCTGTTTATTGCACCAACTATTCTCGATAACATTACTCCCGATGCAAACATTATGCGGGAGGAAATTTTTGGCCCGATATTACCGGTATTTACTTACAGCAACAATGAAGAAGTAGTGGACCTTGTTGAAAAGAATCCTTATCCGTTGGCCTTGTATGTATTTACCGGCAGCAAGCAAACCGAAAATTATTTTATTGAACACATTCGGTTTGGTGGTGGCGGCATTAACGAAACAATTCTGCAGCTCGGCAACAGCGAATTACCATTTGGCGGTGTAGGTTACAGCGGGCATGGAGGGTACTTAGGAAAACATTCCTTCGATACATTTACAAATTATAAAGGCGTAGTAAAAAGATATACATGGATGGAACCTGCTTTTCGACATGCACCATTTAACAACGGCAAAACAAAGCTGTGGCGTTATTTGTTAGGTAGAAAGTAAAAGCAATGTAAGCGGCATGATCAAAAAAACAACGATAACAGTTTTGATAGCGCTGGGTTGCTTTGCAGTGTATGTATTTGTTATAAACAGAAATAGTAAAGACATGACGATAAGACAAAAAGTATTAAAAACAGTGTATCCAATTTTTATGTGGATGAAAGGAAAGGATGCAAAAATTCTGGAGAATGAACACAAGGCGCCAACAGTGGCTTTTCATTCATTAAAAGCAACGATGAGTAATGGCATAGTTTACGACTTTGCCCAACTAAAAGGAAAGAAAGTGTTATTGGTAAACACGGCCAGCAATTGTGGTTATACCGGCCAGTACGATGATCTGCAAAAGCTACATGAACAATTCGGCAAAGAGTTAGTGATACTCGGGTTTCCTGCAAACGATTTTAAAGAGCAGGAAAAAGGAACCGATGATGAGATTGCGCAATTCTGTAAAGTAAACTTTGGTGTTACATTTCCGTTGATGAAAAAAACTACGGTAGTAAAATCGGGTGAACAAAACGAAGTGTACCAATGGCTTTCCGATTCAACAAAAAACGGATGGAACAATAAGCAACCCTCCTGGAATTTTTCGAAATACCTTGTAAACGAGCAAGGCATTCTTACGCATTATTTCGATCCTTCTGTTTCGCCGTTAAGCGATGAGTTGCTGCATGAATTAAAAACAAAACAATGAGTGAAGAGCACAGCAGCCTGAAACTCGAAATTGCCAACAGCATTACACATGGCATTGGTATTTTGTTTGGCATTGCTGCTCTGCCGGTTTTAAGTGCTTTGGCGGCAACAAAAAACCATACGGTTGCAGTTGTTGGGGCAGCAGTGTATGGATTCTCTTTTTTGCTCGTATTTACTTTTTCAACATTGTATCATGCCTTTCAAAATCCACGGGTAAAGAAAGTATTGAATGTGTTTGATCACATCAGCATCTATTTTTTAATTGCCGGAACATACACGCCTTTTCTGCTCAATTACATGATGAATGTAACGGGTATTACTTTGTTGAGCGTGTTGTGGGGATTAACTATTGTTGGTATTGTGTTTAAACTGTTTTTTACCGGTCGTTTCAACTATGCATCAACCGCTGTTTACATTGCTATGGGTTGGATATTGTTGTTTGGTGGGCGTAGTTTTTTTGCTGCTATTCCGTGGCCGGTGTTAACCATGATCATTATCGGCGGTGTTTTGTACACAGTTGGTACTTTGTTTTATTTGTGGGAGAAGTTGTATTACCATCATGTTATCTGGCATTTGTTTGTATTGGCAGCAGCAATTTGTCATTATGTTGCTGTACTATTAATGATTTGATTGCTTTACTGAAAAGTAAAATGCACCAACCATCGTCTCTTTAATTATATATGAACCTCATTCCTACACATAATCCTTTGCTGCCGTTTATTAAAGATAACTGGCAAGGTAATTTACTCAACGAAAAGCAGCAATACATCAATCTCGACGGACCATCGGAACGGACCTTTAAAGAATTGTTTAAATGGCAGGTAGAAAAAAATCAACTGAAACCATTAAAAAAACAACAACAACCAAATGTTGATGTTGTGCAAAGCAGATTTATAACACAAAACAGAGATAATGGGTTTGTTTGGCTTGGGCATGCGAGTTATCTTTTTACATTAGAAGGAAAGCACTTTCTTATTGACCCGGTGTTGTACAATGTTGGTCCGTTAAAACGTTTTACTGCTTTACCTTGCGAAGTAGCGGAGTTGAAGCACATTGATTATATTCTTCTTTCGCACAACCATCGTGATCATGCGGATAAAAAAAGTATGCAGCAGATATGTGCATTAAACCCTTCAGCAATTATTCTTACGGGCTTAAATATTTCTTCGCTGTTGCGTAGCTGGAAAATAACGAACCCTATTATTGAAGCAGGATGGTATCAACAATACCGCTTAGATACAGATGTGCAGGTAACTTATCTTCCGGCAAAGCATTGGAGCCGGCGAGGATTAACCGATATAAATAATATGTTATGGGGAAGCTTTATGCTGCAATCCAAAACACGAACAATTTACTTTGGTGCAGATAGCGGCTTAGGTAAACATTTTGAAGAAATTGGCCGCATGTTTCCGGGTATTGATTACGCAATGCTGGGCATTGGTGCATATAAACCCGAATGGTTTATGGGTACAGCTCATACAAGCCCGGCTGATGCATTGATTGCCTTGCAGCAAATAGGCGCAAAGAATTTAGTGCCTATGCATTTTGGAACTTTTGATTTAGGAGATGAGCCTTTGTTTTATCCCAAACAGGAATTAATTCAATTGCAGGGACAGCAGAATATCAATGCTGTGTTGCATTTATCTATTGGACCAAAGCACTTGTTTTAATAAGAATTAATGTGATGACACGGCTTTCAGTCCAACAATAGAAGCAATAAGTGTGGTAATAAAAAACAGTCGCCAGAAGTCGGCGGGTTCTTTAAAGAAAATAATTCCCATCAATACGGTGCCTACTGCACCAATCCCTGTCCATACAGCATAAGCTGTACCAATTGGCAATGTTTGTGTGACTTTGTATAATAACAGCATACTGATGCTGAGGCAAACAAAGAAACCGATCATCCAGTAAACAGATGCTGCACCGCTTACAGTTCTTGCTTTGCCAAGACAGGTTGCAAATCCTACTTCAAATAAACCAGCAATGATGAGAAGAATCCAGTTCATGATTGATGAATGAGCTGCAAAGATATTTGATGATAAGGAATGAGCTGTTGTTGCAAAAAAAATGACGGCCTAAGCCGTCATTTTTACAAAGTATAATCAGAGTTATTATTTCGGATTTTTTACCGGAGCACTTCCCGAAACAGGCGGGTTGTACACAAGTTCATTATCCGGAACATCCCAATAATCGAGGAAGTTGTATTCGATCGTTGCATTTGTGTTTACGCCACCGCTGCCCGATATTACAACAGCACCTGTTCTGCCACCACCTTGTGAAACAGGGTTGATGATACCTAAACGGCGTGCATCGTAAAACGATAAGCCAATAAACGGCAATGCTACTCTTCTTTCTCTGCGAAGTTCTTCTTTAGCCTGTGCAAGTGTAAGGCTTGTACCTGCTACAGCTGTTAAGCCTGCACCCTGTGAATTACGAACAACATCAATGAGCAAAAGACCTGCCTCAATGCTTCCTGTATTAATAAGCGCCTCTGCTTTCATCAGGTCATTTTCTTCGTAGCTGCCGGCAAGAAAAATTTCCTCTGCACCTGCATCTGTATTTGTATACACTTTAACACCTGCCATGCCGTTACCTTTATTAATTAAACGGTAACGTGTGTTGAATGCCTGGCCTCTGTCGCCATTACCAATCCAGGTAGTGGTTTGTGAAATGTTATTTGCCAAACGCTTATCACCTGTTTTAAATTCCTGTACAAAACGCTCACTCAATTTGTACGTGTTGCCACCTGCAAGTACATTCTGCACCTTCGATGCTACAGTACCCGAAGTAGGTGAAAGAAAATCTCCGGCTGTATTTGAACGGCCTGTGAAAACTTTATCAGCAGCAAGAATACCTGCATTTGTAAGCGTAAGAACCGATGCCCATTGCTGTGGCGTCATGCTTGAAGCAGGAGTGTTCACCAAAATGTTTCGTGCTTTTAATGTGTTTACATTTCTCTTCCACATATCGACGGTTAAAATGCCGCCTTTGCCAACCTGGCAAAAACTTGGAACAAGTTTACCAAACACTTCGTTGTAAGCCGTTGTGCTTGTTACAGTGTTTAAAGTAGTAGCACAAAGATCCAACTGTTTATTAGACTCTGCAATAATGGCTTCTTTTGTAACATAGTTACCATTAGTGCCATTAGGATCGTTATTGATAATACCTGCGTAATAAATAGAGCCGATTCTTGAGTATGCAAAACCTTTCCACCAATAAGCCCATGCCTGAATGGTTGCTTTTTTCGTTGCTGCTTCTGAAAGAAATGTGGCTTTATCTGCAGTTTCTAAAATGCTGTTACACGCTTTTATCATTGCATACATATAAGCCCATTCATAAAAGAGCGTGTTTTGTCCCTGGTTACTGTTGGTGTTGATCAACCTGATCAATGCTTTCTGTGTATTAGGTGCATTGGGGTTTAATATAACGGTGCCGTTATCAAGTGTTACTTTATCGGGGCAACCGATCTGGTTGATAAATGCGTTCGCTGCTTCAACCTGTATCGCATCACCCATCATTTCATGAAAGCCGATAGCGCCCGACCAGAAAAAGCCGTAAACACCATCAGAATATTTAAGATTGATAAAGCCGTTTCTGTAAATACCTCCTTGAGAAAGAGCAATAATGCCAGCCTCTGTATAAGCGCTTTCAGGTACTGGTTGATTCGGATTTTTTACATCCAGTTGCTTAGCACAGGAGCTGATAACCCCGACAATTATGTATATGCTTAATATATATTTTACTTTTTTCATGTTTCATTGTTTTTAAGTTAGAAACCTACGTTTAAACCTATCTGGTATGTTCTGAGGTTAGGAATTGTGTTGTGATCAACACCTCTGTCGAATGCTGAGTTGCTTGCTCCCGAACTAACTTCAGGATCCATACCTGTATATTTTGTAAATGTTACAGCGTTACGTGCTAATACAACAAGCTGTAATTTTTGCAAGAAAGGTTTATTGATAAGCTTAGCAAAATCATAAGCAACAGCAAGGTTACGTAAACGGAAGAATGAAGCATCTTCATAGAAATAGTTACGTGTACCATTTGCCTGCACCTGTGCGTAAACGCCACGATAGAAAGCTGTCCATGCACCTGTTTGTCCATTGATGTTAATAGGAACTGCATAGTCTTTGTGAATACCATCTCTGTACATCCATTGTTTTGTTTGGTTATACAAATGGTTTCCATAAACCCAATCCCACTGGATTGAAACACTTAAGTTGTTAAAGAAGGTTACATCGTTAATGAACGACATGTTGAACTTTGGATTAGGATCGCCAAAGCTTACTTTTCCCGGAGTAACATAAGGTTGTTTAGTAGTTTTATCTACCACCCAGCCATTGCTTGCAACAACATAGTTTTGTTGTGATGCTTTAGGAATATAGGGGTTTCCGGTAGCAGGATCAATCTGGTCAACAGCATGAATTAACAGGTTGCCGTACAGCTGACCAATTTTTTCACCTGGTTTCAAAACATAGTTACTGCTTCCTGCATTTGACAATTGAACAATTTCAGTTCCGCCTTTAACAGATGTGATTTTTGAAGTTTGCTTACCAAAGTTTGCTGTAAAATTCCAGTTAATTTTAGACCCTTTATAAACTGTAGCATTTAACATAGCCTGGAAACCGCTTGAAGCAATTCCAAAAGCGTTGTCTCTTATTGTACCTTGACCACTGCTGGGCGGTGCATCAACATCAAAAATGGCATTATCGGTCGCTCTATCCCAGTAAGTTGCAGAAATATTAATCGTATTCAACCAACTTCCTTTGAATGCTTTCAAAATGATGTCTGTACCAATTTCAAATTCTTTTGACCTTTCAACCTGCAACTTTGGATTAGGGTTACTTATAGGAAAAGTAAAAGCTACAGATGATCCTATATTTGCGGTATTTAAAATTAAGTAACGGTCAAAAGCACCAGGTTGAATACCCGCCTCGCCATAAGCTGCTCTTATTTTAAACTCAGAAATTATTGATCCTATTTTCTTATCCTGCCAAAAGTTAAAAGAAGATAGTCTCAAGTAGGCATCTCCTCGTGGAAAAGTGAATGGTTCAGAACCAAACCCAAATGCTGACGAATAATCGCTTCTAACGCCACCGGAAACACCCGCAATTTCTCCAAATTCAATTTTTTGATTAGCCAAGATTCCATAAGTGAGAAACGGCTGAGTAAAGTCTGATTGAATACGATAGGTTACCATTTGACTTGCCGTATAGGGTGTATAAAATGGAGCGTCAGCCCCCCATGTTATGTATTGTTTGAATAAGTTCTTTCTATAGTCGAAGGCTAAAAGCGTTGTGGTTTTAATAGGGATGTTAAGATGAAAATCTTCTTGAAAATCGGTGTTAATTGTTGCAGATGTAATAAAGTTCTGGAAAGTATTTCTGTAACGGAAGTTATCAATTGAACCCGATGTACCAACTGATGGTGTAGGTGCATAATTGCCTGTCCACCATCTTGTACCCCAGAATTTCGCACTTGCGTTATCATCTTGCGGTTTTACATCGTAAACTGCATCTTCGGTTTGATAGTTTAAACCATATTTTGCATCAAGTTCAAGAAACTTGAATGGTTTATAGTTGAGGTTAAAGTTCTGAACCACATCAATCTTATCATCAATACTGTTTGAATATTGCGTTCTGTAGTTGGGGTTATAACCATTTACACCGGTAGCATCTCCAAAGTAATAGCCATAGTTACCATCGGGCATTTTATAGTCGTAGTTGGCGAATGGGCGAGAGTTGTTCAAAGCAAAGAAAATTCCTCGTCCAGTTCCATCGTTCAACGTATTTTTTGTGTAAACAAGTTGGGTAATGCTTCTGAATTTAAGATTTCTTGCAAGTTCAACACCTAAATTCGAAAGAAGGTTTGAACGTGAAAACTTGCCATTGTTTTTAAACGTACTGGTTTGTCTATTGTCCGAAATGGAAAAAATGAAATCGACTTTTTCCTTGGCACCGGAAATGGTAATGGAGTTATTAGTTGTGTATGCATCCTGCAAAAACATTTTGTAATGGTCGTAGTAACGCAGGTTTTTATCGTACGCTTTTTCAGTTTTTGTATTTGGGTCAACAAGATTAACCTGTACATTCTCTTTATAAACACTTGTTGCGGGGTCAAGTGTAATCAGGTTTCCTGATGAACCGATTACTTCACCGTTTGCATTAGTAGTAAAGGGATGTAACATTGCTTTTCCCACCCCACCATTATTCAGCATAGTGTTAACGGAAACATTAGACGAAAGATCGATTTTTATTTTCCCTGCTTTTCCTTTTTTAGAAAATAACTGAATTACACCATTAGCACCCTGTGCCCCATAGATGGTTGCAGCAGCAGCACCTTGTACAATTTCTATGCGTTCAACTACACTTAAGTCGAGAGAATTAAGATCAGTACCTCTTAATTCTACACCATCCAACAGAATCATAGGTCTGGTTCCTCCTCTAATAGTATTGATACCACGCAACAGAATATTTACGGGGCGGCCAGGAGAGCCGTTAGTACTGCTGATCTGTGCACCTGGAATTTTTCCAACCAAAGCCTGATCGACCGAGGCAGTCGGTGCTGCAGGCAACTTGTCAGAATTAATGGACTCAACAGCAATACCAATTTTCTTTTTGCTTGTGGCAACACCGGTACCTGTTACAACAACTTCACTCAATGCTTTTGTATCGGCAGCAAGCGTAATTGTTAAAGAAGATTCGTTCGAAATGCTTACCTCTCTTGGCTCGAAACCAATTGCAGAAATAACAAGTGTTGAATTTGACGCAGCCTTAATTGTAAAGGAGCCGCTGGCATCGGCGCTTGTGCCGGTTTTACTGCCTTTTACCCGAATTGAGGCGTTTGGAATGGGAGATCCGTTGGCTTCTGTAATCTTTCCTGTTATCGTTTTCTCCTGCGCTTGTACAGATAGAAAAGACACACAGGCCGCCAGAAGCAGCAGTGCAATTTTTCTCATGTGATTGTTAGTTTAGTTAGTTGATTAAACTAAATATATCCAAAAAATAAGGGTAGAAAATCACGCTCTTGTCGGATTTTTTTATCTCCAAAAAACAAAGTAAAAATTATCTATATTTGAAATAGATTAAAAATCAGAAGTATAATCGCCAAATTTGTATAAAAAGGACAAAAAAATTAATGCTCACTAACGAACCTTATTTATCGAAATTGATAGTTTGTACTACAAAGACAGACGAGCCCCGGCAGGTGTATGCAATAAAAAAAGCCGAAACCGTAAAATGATTTCAGCTTTTATAAGATAGTATAATAAACAAGGTAAATGCTGCTGCTAATTAATTCACCGGGCACTTTTCGTGGTAATTGATCAACTCAATTTTTGAAGGTTCAAATTCAAAACCCGCAAACTTGGTTACGATCTCATCCAGTACGGCGTCAATTTCTTCCACCGTCATCATTGTAACAAGTTTGGAACGATACTCTTTAATATTCGGCAAACCTTTGAGGTAGTTGGCGTAATGGCGACGCATTTCAAAAATGCCCACCTTTGGACCTTTCCATTTATAACTTTTATGCAAATGCTTTCTGCAAACTTCAACACGCTGCTCAACGGTTGGCGGCGCAAGATGCTCGCCTGTTTTTACAAAATGTTTTATTTCGTTAAAAATCCAGGGATAACCAATCGCAGCACGACCGATCATAATACCATCAACACCATAGCGGTTTTTATACTCCACTGCTTTTTCCGGACTGTCGATATCACCATTACCAAAAATGGGGATGTTGATACGGGGGTTGTTCTTCACTTTGCCGATCAGCGTCCAGTCTGCTTCGCCTTTGTACATCTGCATACGTGTACGACCGTGAATGCTCAATGCTTTAATACCGATATCCTGCAAACGTTCAGCAACTTCTTCAATATTCCTGGTATTATCATCCCAGCCTAAACGGGTTTTAACTGTTACGGGGAGTGAAGTAGATTTTACAACCGATTCAGTTAAACGAACCATAAGGTCAATATCCTTCAATACACCGGCTCCGGCACCTTTCATGGCTACTTTCTTTACCGGACAGCCGAAATTAATATCTACTAAATCGGGATTAACTGTTTCGCAGATCTTGGCACTCATGCCCAATGCTTCTTCATCGCCACCAAAAATCTGGATACCAAACGGGCGCTCTTCTTCTTCAAAGTCGAGCTTTTGGCGACTTTTAATTGCATCACGGATCAATCCTTCGCTGCTGATGAACTCACTGAACATCATATCTGCACCATTATCCTTGCAAACTGCACGGAAAGGCGGGTCGCTCACATCTTCCATGGGTGCAAGGAGGAGCGGAAATTCGGGAAGCGATATGTTACCTATCTTTACCACTTTGTAAAATCAAGCCGCAAATTTAGTTAGTTTTTACCAGTAGTTATGAACGAAAATCAATACCAGCGCAAAATAGAGCCCGGAGTAGAAGTTCTTATCCTTTTTGGTTTATTAATTGCCTGCATGATTGTCGGCACTGTTGTTACCATTCCGATTTGGATGGTTATGACGGGTAAGGGGCCTCTCGAAATGGCGAAGGATATGCTTAATCCTGCTTATGTTGATGCTGTAAAAGCGATGCAGGTTGTTTCAACTATCATCATTTTTTTTATACCTGCATTTGTTACAGCCCGCATTGTTACAAAAAAGCCGTTTGCTCATTTAGGTTTGAAGAGGGGAGTTAAAATTAACCGTGCAGTACTTGCAATTGTTATCATGCTTGCCGTGTTGCCACTTGTTGGTACATTGGCAGAGCTGAATAAAGCTATTCCACTTACGGCAGCGGCTAAAAAGTTTTTTGATAACATGGAGTCGCAGTATGCCGAGCAGGTAAAATTGATGGCTACTTTTAAAACGCCCACCGATTATATTGCTGCCATTTTTGTTATTGCATTGATGCCTGCAATTGTGGAAGAGGTGTTCTTTCGTGGTGCATTGCAATCGGCAGTTACACGATCTATAAAAGTGCCCTGGCTTGCAATTGTTATTACATCCGTCATTTTCAGTGTGGTGCATTTTTCCTGGTACGGGTTTATTCCACGTGTTGCATTGGGGATGGCATTGGGTTATATTTTTTATTATACGGGCAATTTGTGGTACAGCATTATCGGCCACTTTTTTAATAATGCGTTGATGGTAACTGTTCTTTACTATCAATACCTGAAAGATAAAAAAATCGATATGGAAGTGGGTGAAGCTGCTCCCTGGTGGGCGGGCTTAATTAGTTTAGCTGTATTGGTTGGTTTATTTATTACACTGAAGAAATTATCGGCTACTAAAATTTACCCCGATGGTTTAGCAAATACGAACGAAGCAACAAACCGCTTCAATTCTTAAGTTTAATATCCTTGCATGGCTTTTAACTGGCAAACGTTTAAAACAAGAGCACTCACTGCAGTTTTATTTGTAGTGATCATGTTGTTTGGCTTACTCTGGAACAAATGGAGTTTTCTTGCGTTATTTTCTGTTATTCATTTCGGCTGCTGGTTCGAATACCAGAAGCTGGTGGGTTTGATTGATAAAGGTTATCAAACCATCAATCCATTTCATAAATATGGTGTAATGATCGGTGGCTATGGGTTGATGTTGTTTTTAACTGCCGATTGGTTTCTTACAGAAACGATATCGTTGCATTCTATTGGATGGATGTTAATGCTGGCTGGTTTTCTGTTAGTGCCCATCAGCGAATTGCTTTTTTCCAAACAGTTCAACTTAAAATACATTGCCCATTCTTTATTCGGACTTGTATACATCTCACTCAGTTGGGCTTTATTGATGCATTTACGCAGCGGTGCCTTGTGGATGCCGCATAATGGTGAAGATACTTTCTCCAACATTTCTACATTGCTTGCTAAAGTAAGTGGATATGCTGTACCACTCATGATCATCGGTTCTATCTGGATCAACGATACAATGGCTTACATTGTTGGTTCGCTTATTGGTAAAACACCGCTGAGTGCTATCTCACCCAAAAAAACGTGGGAGGGTACTGTTGGCGGAATTATTCTTGCAGTAGCAGTAATGTGGGGCTTAGGTTCTCTCAGTCAGTCTTCTTCTGCCTGGCTTTGGGCGGTAATTGCATTCATTGCTGCAATTACCGGAACCGTTGGCGATTTGCTCGAAAGTAAACTCAAGCGACTGGCCAATGTAAAAGACAGTGGAAGTTTTATGCCGGGGCATGGTGGTTTTCTCGATCGTTTCGATTCGTTACTGGTTGCTGTACCTTTTGTATGGCTGCTGTTAAAAATAATTAGCTAATGAAACACCTGTTACTTGTATTACTCACAGCTTGTTGTTTGTTTGCCTGCAAAAACAAAAAGCAGGAAGACAAGCCTGCAGTTGTGCTCACCGAAGAAAAAAAACTTTCTGAAGTGGAAGAAGTAACGGCTGCAGTTAGTGCGTTGTTACCTGCACCCAATTCGTACGAGTTAAAACGTGCAAAAAAATGGCACGATGCATCCGGCGAAAACTGGCTGGTGCTTTACGAAACAGGATCATACATAAAGAAAGGATCATCCGGTGCTTCGGCAAAACTATCTGCTATTCTTTATCAAAAGTCGGACAGTGGGTTTGTGCAGAAATGGAAAATGGTTGATTACATTGAAGACTGCGAAGTAGATGTTACCTGTTCGTTTTACGACGATCATTTAACCATTACCGATCTTGATAGTAACGGCCTGGCCGAAATAACCATGGTGTATGCACTCAGTTGCAAAGGCGATGTTAGCCCCAACACTAAAAAGCTCATTATGTACGAAGGCGAACAGAAGTACGCTATTCGTGGTGAAGAATTGATGGTTTTACAAAAAGATACAATTGGCGGTCAATACAATGCCGATAGCAGCTTTGGAAAAGCACCCAAGGCTTTTTTGAACTATGCAGTTGAACATTGGCAGAAGTTTGGGAAACAGGAGTACCAATAGGCCGAATCTTTGTACTTTCGCTGCTCAATTTCTTGTATGACAATTCACAGAGAAGGATTTAAAAGTATTTCTATTGCAGCCGTTTTATTTGTAATCATTAACCTGCTTACTTTTAATTTCCTCAGCCCGAGTTTGCCGGTTATTGCATGGCTTGTTTTTGCAGTAACCTTGTTCTTCCTGCTGTTTATTATTTCATTTTTTCGCATACCACGTCGTGTTACACCTATCAATCCAAATGTAATTTACAGTCCATGCGATGGTAAGGTGGTGGTAATTGAAGAAATTGTTGATGTAGAATATTTTAAGGACAAGCGTATTCAGCTGAGTGTGTTTATGAGCCCGGCAAATGTGCATGTGAATCTCAACCCTATTGCAGGCGAAGTAAATTATTCGCAATACCATAAAGGCAAGTACCTCGTTGCATGGAATCCTAAATCATCTACCGAAAACGAACGCCACAGTGTGGTGCTTAGTAACGATCGCATTGTAATTCTCGTAAAACAAATTGCAGGTGCTGTTGCCAAGCGTATTGTAAACTATCTGCAACCTGGACAAAAAGTAGAACAGGGTGGTGAGCTCGGCTTTATCAAATTCGGTTCACGTGTAGATATTCTGTTGCCTGTTGGTACAAAGATCAATGTAAAGCTGAACGAAGTAGTGAAGGGTGGGGTAACGGTGTTGGCGGAATATTGATAGTGAATAATTAGCAATAACATATTCGCATATGAAAAAGCCCGACTAAAATAGTCGGGCTTTTTCATATCGTCGTGAATAATTAAAAAATCTCCTCCAGCTCCTTCAAATGTGTAATCACATACGTCGGTTTAATTCCTTTCAGATCGGCATTGATGTGGTTGACGAAAATCGAATCCATGCCTGCATTAATAGCGCCTTTAATATCTGCATCGAGGTTATCCCCGATCATGATACTTTGCTGTAACTCTGCTCCCGTAATGCGTAAAGCATATTCAAAAATTTCTTTATTGGGCTTTACGCTGTTACTTGTTTCGCTGGTAATTACCTCTTCAAAATACTGGCCCAGTTTGCTGTTATCCAATTTGCGCCACTGCGTTTTTTCAAAACCGTTGGTGATGAGGTGCAGCCTGTATTCTTTTTCTTTCAGGTGCTGAAGAATTTCGTGTGTGTAAGGAAACAGGTTTTGCTTGGTTGGCAATACTTCTAAAAAATAACCACTCATTTTACGGGCGAGTTCTTCACTACCGATCTTAAACTCAAGCAGTGTTCGCCACATCCGTTTCCATTTCAGATCTTCTGCAGAAATAAAACCGTTGTGGTAACGATCCCATAAAACGGCATTATGACGGAGGTAGTGTTTGCAAAACGCATCAAAATCGTTTACCCCTGCTGCTTCCAGTTGCATATCACGGTAAACATCGGTGAGTGTTTCCATGGCATTGGCATCAAAATCCCACAACGTATGATCAAGATCAAAAAAAAGATGACGGTATTTCATTTCAGATTTCAGAATTACGATTTTAGATTTGTACTGATTGTACAGTCTGCTAAAATCTGCAATCTACAATCTAAAATCTGAAATTATGAACGTTGTTATTACCGGAGCTTCAAGGGGAATAGGAAAGGCAATTGCTGAAGTGTATGCTGCCAATGGGCATTCGTTGTATTTGTGCTCAAAAAACGAAGTGGCATTGTACAAAACAATGGAAGAGCTTCTCACTAAATATCCCGGTGTAAAAATAAAGGGCAAAGCAAGAGATCTGAGTAAACAGGATGAAGTGGAAAATTTCGGCCAATGGATTCTCGACAACAGCATGCATATTGATGTACTTGTTAACAACGCCGGTAATTTTTTGCCCGGCAGTGTATACAACGAAGACCGTGGTGTGCTGGAAGAAATGATCGCTGTAAACCTGTACAGCGCCTATCATCTTACCCGTAAACTCTTGCCGCAAATGATGAAACAAAGCCCGCTGTCGGGCACACGTGGACATATCTTCAACATGTGTTCCATCGCATCGCTCAATGCATATGCAAACGGAGGCGCATACAGCATCAGCAAATTTGCATTACATGGCTTTAGTAAAAACCTGCGTGAAGAAATGAAGCAGCATTTGATTAAAGTGACATCTGTTTTTCCCGGTGCCGTATTAACAGATTCCTGGGGCGATTACGATAATTCCGATAAACGTATTATGGAAGCAGAAGATATAGCACAGATGGTTTTCAGCTGTTCGCAATTATCGCCACAGGCATGTGTGGAAGATCTCGTCATCCGTCCGCAACTGGGCGATCTGTAACCGCTTATCCGCAATTGATTTTAACAGCAACTTAGTTTGGAACTAAAGCATACCGCCTTATCTTAAATTAATTTTGTGCAGTATGCGCAGACAGCTACCATATCGTTTTATTTGTTTGGCAGTAACAGTGTTTGTTTCTGTTGTTGCATTTGCACAGGTAAAATTATCGGTACTGCCGAGCAAAGCAGTTGTGCAGGTAAACGAATCGTTTCAACTGCAGTTTGTTGTTGAAGGCACCAACCATGTAGATGACTTTACTGCACCAACCTTCCGGAATTTTGAGCAGCTCGGCGGCTTCGAACAAACAACCGGAGTTACATGGATCAACGGTTCGCTTGTAGAGTATATTACCTACACAGTTACGCTTCGCCCCAAAATAAAAGGCCGCTTGCCTATTGCATCGGCCATTGTAAAAGCAAATGGAAAAATGATTGCTTCACCCGTAACAAACATTTTTGTAAAGCCTGCAGGCGAACAGTTAATTGAAGAGGAGCGCCCTGATTATTATTTATTGCCGAACGAAACCGTTAAAGAAAAAATTGCGAAGAATCTTTTTATTAAAGCAACCATCGACAAGCACAGTTGCTATGTAGGAGAACCGGTGCTTGCTACATTCAAATTGTTTACACGTTTAGACAGCGAATCGAAAATTGTAAAACGTCCATCGCTTAACGGCTTTTCAGTTGTAGATATGGAACAGCCTGAATCGGGAAACTTTTCGAAGGAAATGCTGAACGGAAAAATGTACAACTGCTATCTCATACGTAAAGTGCAACTGTTTCCTTTGCAATCGGGCGAGTTAACCATAGAACCTGTTGAAGTGGAAAATCTTGTACGTTTAGTTAGAGCAAAAGCAAGAAGCACCAAAGAAACCAGTAGCTGGTTTGATGCGGTGATGGATAAAATGAAAGAAGCAGAGATTGAAAGCGCAGGAACAATTGAAGAAAGAGTGGTGCTGAAAAGCGATGAACTGAAAATAAAAGTGCTTGATGTGCCGGAAAAAAACAAGCCCGAAAGTTTTAATGGCGCAGTTGGTGCGTTTACAATGGAAACATCGCTGTTGACCCATACGATTGCTGCAAATGATAATGCCACCTTGCGTATTGTTATTAAAGGGAAAGGCAACCTGCCTATGATTACGGCACCTGTTATTAACTGGCCATCGGGAGTTGATTCATTCGATGCAAAACTCAGCGAAAACCTCGATAAGCAGCATGCACCCATTAGCGGAAGTAAAGTGTTTGATATACCGTTTTCTGTTACCAAAGCGGGAACATTTGTTATTCCCGCTGTTCATTTCTCGTATTTCGATCAAACAACAAAAACCTATCACACAATCAACAGCGATACATTGCAATTACAAGTTACCGCAGCAGTAAAACGGAAAACACCTGTGTTTGAAGATGTGGTGCCGGAAGATGAAGGCACGCCACGTTGGGTATGGGTTGCAACTGTTGGTGCTGTTATTTTAGTGTTGATGGCGGCCGGGTTAATTGTTCAGGCAAAACGAACGAAAAAGGAAACAGATGAAGTTGCAACCATGCAGGAAGAACAAATACCCGTAATTAATAAACCGGGCATTGAAAATTTTTTACAGCCTGCTGCTGATGCATTGAGCAATACACACAAAAAACAATTCTATACTTTGTTGATGCAGGGTATGGAAGATTACATGGTCGATCGGTTGCACCTGCAATCAAAAACAATAAACACGTTAACTACAGTATCATTGTTGAAGCAAAAGCAAATGACAGATGAAGCAGACAGCTATCAGCGAATTATGAACACCTGCGAATTGGCAGTGTTCAGCCCGGTTGAATTAAACGACGATAGAGAAGAGTTATTTGATGCTGCCAATAAACTGTTACAGCAGATCGAAGCAAAACATTCTGCTTAATTATTCTTTTACTGCAACGGCAATTTTTGAATCGGCAGTACCGTAATACAAAAACCATTTGTTGTTGAAGAATATCAGCCCTTCTACAAAACACACTTCGTTTACTTCGCCAATACGTTCATAATCTTTATCGGGTCGAATAAAATTTGAATCAGTTCTGGCAATGAGTTTCCAGGGTTCGTCTTTTGCAAACAGAGCCTGCCCGGCTGCATACGTAAACTTTGGCATGGACGAGTCGTTGAAGTTAGCTGCATTACTGCCGTTATAGATCAACAGCACACCTTCTTCTTTTAATAATGCATAAGGGCCCGGTTCAACTAAGCGGCTGTCGAAATAACCCATGCGTGGATGCAGTACACTGATCATCTTTTTACTTTCCTCATTTTCCGCAACTGTCCAGTGAATAAGATCATCAGACGATGCCATGAACAGATCTGTATCGCCAAAATACATCCAATACTTTCCGTTGATCTTTGTTGCAATCATCTTACTTCCGTGTTGTTTTACAATAATGGCACCCGATTTCGACCAGGTATCTTTATACTTTTTATCGCTTAACACAAGACCGTGTTTCGTCCATGTTTGCAGATCTTTGGAAGTAGCTAAACAAAGTCTTGCTGTTTTACCATCATATGAAGTGTAGGTAAGAATATATGTTCCATCTTCACTTACAACCAGCCGTGGGTCTTCAACGCCTCCTTTCCATTCGTACTGAAGCATACTGTCGTTTGCCGGATAAAATACCGGCTCCTTCATTTTTTTAAAATGCAATCCATCATCACTCACAGCAAGTCCTAATCTTGAAGTCATGTTTCGATCCTGTGCACGGTAAAACAAATAAACCCTGCCATCAAATACAACTGCTGCCGGATTTAACACATTACGTTCTTCCCACTGCACCGTTTGTTTGCTGACAGGGCAAATAAACTGCTGCAATGAATTGGGTTGCAAAATGGGGTTGAGACTATCCACTTTTACAAATCCGGTTAATGCCCAGTTGTTGAGGGGGGTGTTTTGTTGTGACGATTGATTACAGGCATACAGCATAACTGCAGCAATGCAGACACAAAAGCAAGAACGAAGCATCGTTGAATTGTTTGCTGTAAGATAGCAAAAACTGTTATGCCATTACCGATACCATTTGCAAAGCTGTTGCTGCAAGCGTTTTGTCGCCGGCAAGTTCAACGAACGGCAATGCATCTTGGGGCTGCATGCTTTTCGAAAATAGTTTCCAGACAATGTTTGGTGAAACAGACAGTGTTGCATCGGATTCTGCAGCAATTGATGGAACAAGTTGCCATCCGCTTTCTTCTTTGCAGATCTTCCATTCGCCTCCTGCTTCACTTGTAACAATTACTTTTACTGTTGCGCCTGTTGCGGCGTTTACATTCCGGTAAGTGTGTGGCAATGCATACATGAAGGTATCGATGAACGGAAGAAACAGTTCTTTCGTTAACAAAGCCTGTTTGCTCACAGCATCACGTATCTGTTGCTGATGAATGAATTTCTCGGTGTATTCTCTTGCAATATGAAACCAGTTAGGCGATGTTTCCTGCCCGGCCCACGCAACAGAAAATACAGCAGGCACATACAGATCAAGTGTTTGCAGATGCGCATAATATTCTTTACAGCTTTGTTGCAGCAATGATATTAGTAATTGCGGACTGATGCGTTTGGCGGCATTTGTCCAGTTCATGTTGAGGTTGTTTAAAAATGCAACCAAGTCGGTATAAGAATGAATGTTCTCCGCCTTCTCGCCAAAGAAACCATCACGAGAAATGGAGATACCACGTAGTGTTGTATCGAGCATGTGTGCAGCTACATCTTTCACCGTCCACAGTTTGGCTACTGTTGGCGCTTGCCATTCTTCGGGCGAGAGTGATTGCAATAATTCAATCAACAAACTATCCAGTTTGGGAATAAGCGGGAGAGTGTTGAGAGGAGGCTGTTGTTGTGTGGATTGCATTTATTTACTTTTTTCGAAGAGTAAGAGTTGAGACTTTATCCACGCTGTATCGTTAGCTTTTGTTGAATAGTTCGATAGTGTTTCATCATCAATTATTCCTTTGTAAAATATGCGGTTATTTTCTTTTTTAAAATTGACTTTATAGTGTAAAAACACTTTTTCAATATTTGTTCGATGTGATTCAGTTAGAGAATCCGGAGATTTTACAAAAGTTACTCCATCAAAGTAAGTAGGTATATATTCATTGTATGAGTTATGCTTACAACCAAGTAAAAGAAGCAATGCAAAAAATATGTAATGATGCTTTTTCAACAGGTCTAAGTTAATTGACATTGAAAATATAGTTTCAAAATAATGCAAGCTTTACACTTTCGCCCATTAATGCCCACTGTTCAAAAAATCCATAATACTGTTTACTGTTAATTGCAGCTGTTGCTCTCTGCTGATGCCCGCTTTATCATCACCCAACTGAAAACCATAGTAGCCAAATTGCGAATGATTGGCGCCGTCTATTTTTACAAGTATCGTGTTGGACGGAAGCTTGCTTTTATTTGCGATGATTGTTTTTTCATCTGCAACGCCGTCGTTTGAACCATAAATTTTAAGTATGGGAATCGTTGCTTCCGTCAATGATATGTCCCGTGGGTGTGTAGTGCCGATCAAAACCAGCCGATCGATCAGCCCGGGATTTTCATAAACAAACTGAGCAGCCATTTTCGCTCCCTGCGAATGTCCTGCAAGAATGTATTTTTTAGAACTATCGGTAAGCAGGTTCAATTCTTTCGGCTTGTTATATCCTTTTGATGCAAGTCGCCACGGCATTTTTATCAAATACACCTGGATGTTTTTTGTTGCAAGCTTGTTGCACAGCGGAACATAGGCTTTTGTTTCTACCATAGCGCCGGGGTAGAAAATCAACACATCAGTAAACGGTTGCAGTGGAGTGAACAGGTAGTAATCATCGGTTTGCTCTGCCGTAAGTGTTTTGTTGCCGGCAAGTAAAGCCGGGTCAACATTTTTTGCCTGGTAAGAGTAAAACAACCAGCAAGTGAACAGCAGACCGGCAATGATCCATACTGTTTTAAGAACTCTTTTAATGGTCCATTTTGTTGTTGGCATGGCTTCAATAGTTGTTTATTGGCCGTTGTACATCCTGATATCGGAAACTTTTGGCGCTATTGCTGCTGTTATTTTTTGCAGCGCCGATAACGGCTGCAAATTGCTGTTAAGGAATTTAATACGTAAGAGCATCATGCCGATTGTTTTATGAAAAAGCAAGAGGCATACAAACCTGTAAGTGATAAAAACGAGGAATATTACAATGAATCTAAGGAATGAGTCTGCGTCCATAATTGCTAAAACGATGCTCCTTGGCGTAAATATGTAGAAAATAAACAGCAGTCCAAACTCAATAATCCAATCGATCAGATTAGCAAAGAATCTTTTAAAAAAAGGCGCTTCTGTTTCAGCCCTTTCAATGTCCGAAAAAATAGTATCGTTGTTTTCCATTTTAGCTAAGAGAGACGAATGGTTGTTATGTAAAAGGGGTTTTTATGATAATCAATTTCATTCTCCCTCCACAAACCGATACCCAACACCTCTTGCCGAGTGGAAGTAAACAGGGTTGCGACTGTCTTCTTCAAAATATTTGCGGAAGCTGAGGATGAAGTTGTCGATAGTACGGGTGGTAGGGTACACATTGTAGCCCCAAACTACCTGTAAAATTTTTTCCCGGGTTACTACCTCGTTCTTATTTTCAATGAGCAGGTGCAGCAGCATGCTTTCCTTTTTACTCAGCTGTATTTTTTCGCCTTTGAAATTGGTGGCTTCCTGTGCTTTAAAGTCGATATTGTTATTGCCGAAGCTGTAGGCTTCACCAATGGTATCCTTCTCCTGTATCTTCTTATTTTTTTCGATCAGCTTTTCTACACGCAGCAACAATTCTTCCAGGTTAAACGGTTTGGTTAAATAATCATCGGCCCCTTTTTTTAAACCCAGTACACGATCGGTACTGCTGTTCTTTGCACTAAGGATGAGGATGGGCACTTCGTTCTTGCGTATGCGGATACTTTCTGTAGCACTGATGCCATCCATTTCCGGCATCATCACATCCATAATAATGAGATCGAAGTATTCGTTCTCCACAGCTTTTAATGCAGCTACACCATCGCCTGCAGTAGTTACCTCGTAACCTTCCAGCTCGAGATTTAATTTTAATGCATCGAGTAAATGCTCTTCGTCTTCAACCAATAATATGGATGCTTTTGCCTGCGACATATTGTGTGTAGTGTAACAGCAAGCGCTGCTGTTGTTTAAAACTGTATTACAAAAATACTTCCGTGCGGAGTATTGTCCATCACGAAAATGTCACCGTTATGATCGGTAATGATCTTACGTGTAAGATACAAACCTAAGCCCGTACCTTTTGCTTTGCGGGTGTTTTCGTTTCCGCTGCGGTAAAATTTTTCGAAGATCTTTTGTTTCTCTTCGTCGGGTACACCGGCACCTTCGTCGCTTACTTTCACCTGTATGCTGTCGTTATCATCCATCAGATCTACATACACGGGACTTTCTTTTGGTGCATACTTCAACGCATTGTCAATAAGATTGCTGAGCGCTATCTGTATCAGCAACTCATCACCTTCAATAAACAGATCCTTGTCTGCACTTGCTTCGATATGACGGTTGGGGAAACGGTTCTTATAATCGCTCACCACTGTTTCAACAACATCAGCCAGGTTTACCTCCTCATGTTCACGCTGAAAATTCTTTTCTTCCATTTGCGAAGCGAGGAGAATGTTATTGGTGAGAATGTTTAAACGATTGGTTTCGCTGAGTGCGCTTAACAGGAGTTTCTGTTGCTGCACTTCATCGAGCTTGCGACGTAAAACGGTTTCGATGCTGAGGCGTGTGGTAGCGATGGGTGTTTTCAGTTCGTGTGTAACCGCCATCATAAAATTCTGCTGCAATGCAGAAACTTCAATCTGTTTGCGGATAGAACGGTACACAAACAGCGCACCTGCAAGAATCAATGCAAGAAAAGCCACTCCTTCGCCCACAAACTTGGCGGTTTGTCTTTTCTGGTAAAGCAATACTTCATCACGCAGTAAATCGTAATCGGCAGCTTTCGGATTTAATTCGGCAAGCTTTAGTTGCGTCATGTCAGCTGTTAAACGCTCAAGCGATACAAACCACCAAACCAAAGCAACAATTACATAAATCAGCAACACCCAAAACCAAAAGGCGAAACTGCGGAAACCGTATACTTTATTGGTGTAGCCCATTATGATTTTACTTTTTCAATGCGGATGCCTGCATTCATAATATGTAACAAGGGATTGTCACGCATTGTTTGCTGTAAACGGATGCTGTACTCTCCCGCTTTTTTAAAACGGATCTTATTGAACAGGGGATAACGCACTTCAAAAATATCGCTCATGCCCGTACCGATCCATTTGCCTTCCTGGTCCTGCAGGGTTAATTCGAAACGCTCTTTTTGGAAAGCAGTATCACCGGGCTGACGGGTAGATAAGTAGATCCAGATGTTTTTATATGCATACGCATCGGTGTGCCGCAGCGTTACAAAAACATTGTATGCCGAAACAGTATCGGTAATTGCAAACTTTACTTCGGGTTGGTAATTGTAGAACCACTCGTGTTTTGGAATTTCTGCATTTTTTTCAAATGCATCCAGCGAGCTGCAGCTGCTGAGCCAAACAAACGAAGAAAAAACAAAACTACTGAAGAGGAGAGCGGAATATGAACGTTGCAACAATTTCAAAACGGAATGTTTTTACAAATGTAATACGGCAAAAAGGTAAAACCCAAACAGTACCTGTACAAAACAGGATTGCTTACAAAACGTTTAACACCTGTTCTTTTGCTTTTTCCAGTTCATCTTTCATTAACACCACGAGTTTTTGAATACCTGCATCGTAAGCTTTGGCACCGGTGGTATTAATTTCCCTGCCAATTTCCTGCAACACAAAACCAAGCTTTTTACCTTTTGAGTCGTCGCCTTCTTTTAAAATATTCAGGAAGTAATCGCAATGGTTACGTAAACGCACCTGTTCTTCACTAATGTCGATCTTTTCAATATAGTAGATCATTTCCTGTTCGAGTCGGTTGGCATCGTAGTTTTCTTTACCAACCTGCTCTTCCATTTTACGGCGCAGCTCATCTTTCATTTTATGCTGGCGTAATGGTTCGAGTTCAGAAATTTTTTCCTGGTAAGCAAGAATATTATTAATGCGTTCGATGAGATCTTTTTCCAGTGCCGAACCTTCGAGCAACCGATGTTTGTTGATGGCGTTGATGGCATTTTGCAGGCTTTGCTGAAACTGGCCATACTGTTCTTCACTCAACACTTCGGTGTTAGGTACTACCACATCGGGCAGGCGTAACATGGCAGCAAGAATATATTCGCTTAATCCAAGATTTAATTCAGCTGCTACTTCGCTCAATGGTTGAAAATAGGCTTTCGCCATTTCTTTATTGATGGTAATAGCACCACTGCCGCCATTTTGTTTTAACGAAATGGTACAGTCAATTGTGCCACGTTGTAATTTTTCGGATAATGCATTACGGATAGCAAACTCGTAAGGCTTTAAAAGCGGTGTGAGTTTTAAATTAAGTTCAAACTGTTTTCCGTTAAGCGATTTTATTTCTACCAGGAATGTTTTGTCACCGGCGGCTTCTTCGGTTCTTCCGTAACCGGTCATTGATTTAAGCATACCTTATTTTTAAGCAATGTAAACAAATTAAAGTCGTAAAGTGTGTGTGCAGTTATTTTTTAATGCTGTTGATGAAGATTCTTTTTGTAATGGTTAGTACTACAAAGTAGTTGCTGAGTTTTATAAAATTAAAAAGCCCGGAAGAAACCGAGCTTTTATGATGGATGGGTTAGTAAGTACCGGAAACTTTCATTTCCGTCACAATATTAAAAATAAATTCTTCGATTATAAAAACTTTTCAAAAAATTTTTATTCACATTTTTAAAATGTTTGTGGAAAAGGACTATGCATTTTCAGGTTTACAACAACGCATGCAAACACATTTTTCTAAAAACATTTTTTTCAATTTATAACAGCATCGATGCTGTATGAAAAAATGTAAACGTCTGAAATGCTGTGTACACAATAGTTTCAGCGATTTTGTTTTTTTGATTGTGTGATGTTGGTTGAATAAAAACAGCAAAACAATATGTTATTTATGCGTTCATCATTTTGGTTTTTCAAGTCAGGAAAAGTCTTTTTTTCTGGGCGAAAAAAAGTTTGAAAATTTTTATGCAGACCCTTGTTTATTTGCTGCAAAACGGAATATTTAATGCTGTTACGGGTTTATGCAAACAATGTGAAAGCATATTAACTTTGCCAAAATTCTGATTATGAAGTTTCCTTCGCCGGTACCGGTACAGTGGATTGCTGATTTGATTGCTGCAAAAGTTACAGGTAACAAAAATGGTTTAGCAACAGGTATAAACGAGATACATAAAGTAGAAGAAGGTGATCTCGTATTTGTTGATCATCCAAAGTATTATGATAAGTGCATAAACTCTGCTGCAAGTTTTATCATCATCAATAAAGAAACAGATGTGCCCGAAGGAAAAGCGTTACTTGTATGTGATGAGCCCTTTGAAGCGTATTTAAAAATTGTGCGCCACTTCCGTCCGTTTACTCCTGCATCATCTCCTGTTAGTGATACGGCAGTAATTGGCGAAGGTACCGTTGTTATGCCTGGTGCATTTGTTGGTGCGCATGTAACAATCGGCAAAAACTGTATCATTCATCCGAACGTAACCATACTCGACTATACTGTTATTGGCGACAATGTAATTATACAGGCAGGTACTGTTATTGGAAGCGATGCGTTTTATTATAACAGCAAAAAGAACCGTGATGTGTGTTATAAAAAAATGGAAAGCTGTGGAAGGGTAGTTATAGAAGATAATGTGGAGATTGGTGCCAGCTGCACAATTGATCGTGGTGTAACACACGATACGGTTATTGGTCGTGGTACCAAGTTCGATAACCAGGTACATATAGGTCATGATAGTGTGATCGGTAAAAACTGTTTGTTTGCTGCACAGGTTGGTGTTGCCGGCGCAGTTGATATAAAAGATGGTGTGATCTTGTGGGGACAGGTTGGTGTTAGTAAAACATTGAGCATTGGCGAAAACACAGTTGTGCTTGCGCAAACAGGTGTGCCATCATCCTTAGATGCAAACAAAGTGTACTTTGGTTACCCTGCAGAAGAAGCCGGTTACAAACGCCGTGAATTGGTTTGGGTAAAACGTATTCCTGAATTGTGGGAGAAGGTAAAAGGATTAGAAGAGAAAAAATAAAACGAGCTCATAGCTTCGAGCTATAAGCCAATAGCCATTTGCATAAACTTTGTATTTGTTTTGGCTAACAGCTAAGGGCTAGCGGCTTGCAGCTTTCTTACTCCTCCGGCCAATAATCGTACGGCAACTGATCGGCTAAATTTTTCCATGCCCAGTATCCGCTGTTGATCACTTCGTTTTGTTCGTAAAAGAAACCATTTTCTGTTATTACAAAACCGTTGAGCAGTTCAAGCGTGGAGAGTTGTTCTTTTGCACTTAAGGGATATTTGTTGGCAACAAGATACTCCCGTTCCATTGGTGCAAGTGTGTACACAATACGGTATTTGCCAAACAGGTTTACTTCTTTATCAACACTGTCAACAAGTACATACACTGCAGAATCGTATGGATTTTTTAATGAACTGATCTTTGATTTGCCACTTGCACTGTCGGTATAAACCCGTTCTATTGCAAAACCATTTTCAGTTAAAGTACTGTCGTAATAGCAACGCATAAAATGCAGGCGTGAACCGAGGTAAGCTTTCTCCCTGTTTTGTTTCCAAACAGTTTTTTGTTCAGCAGTAGAATCCAGCTCGGTATAAAACGCCACACCGGCATAAGCGCTGAACTTTGTATTGTTGTCGTAAATAAATGAATCGAGCTGGTATTGGATGCGGTAACCCAATGCATAGTTCATCACCACAACCGGTTCTTCGGCTTTTACTTTTAACACATTTCGTTTGCGGGAAAAATAAAACTTTAATACTTCAGGATTAACAATGCTGCATTGTTTGGCAAAAGGAGTGGTGCCGATAAAATAGTCGTTGAGTTGCGTGCCGTATTTTGTCCAGCCATCTTTTACTTCGGTGCTGGCCTGTATTACCACTTCTTCCAGTTTCTTTTCTTTTTTCTTTAAAATGATGGTTAGCTCATTGCTGTTATCCTGCGAAGAACTGATGCGGATGCTTTCTGTTTCGTAACCGGTGTAAGTGATAACAAGATTATGCCCGCCCGATGGAAGCTCCATACGAAACTCTCCATCTTTGTTGGTAATGGTTCCTTTAGTAGTGTTTTGGCAAAGCACCGATGCTCCTTCCAATGGTGCACGTGTACTGTCATCAACAACTTTGCCTTTAATATAAAAATAAGATTGTGCAGATGCAGAACCGATGAGCAGTGTAAGGATAAAGGAAAGGAATGTTTTCATAAATGATGATTGTTCGGGATTAAAAATAAACATTTTCCGGTCCGGAGGAAAAAGGACAGTAAAACATTAACGAATGAGCAGAATAAGTGCTGCAGAAAGCAGCAACGCCAGCTCAATAAAAAAATATATGCGGATATTCTTGCCAATAATTTTTTTTAAAAGAAAATGAACAACGATTCCGGTTAGTGCAATAAGCAACATTGGTACTGCTAATAAGAATCCCCAGCCACTTGGGTTTTGAATGTCATCAACAAAAAGATAAATCGAGTACAAAAGCAAAATTGTAGAACCAATAAATAATGGCGATTGGTAAAGTTTCATATACAGCAAATCAAAGTCGGTAATCGTTTAATCCAAGTGATAATACTCTTTTAGCCATTTGCAAGTACGTTCAATTGTTTCATCAACCGGCGTAAAGCTGAAACCCGGTAACAGCTGTTGCACTTTCGAAGCATCGTAAAAAGTTTTTACTTGTGCTGTGCTGGCTGTTTCTTTGGTAAGCAAGGGCTCTTTATTGCTGAACATGGCTTTCAATGCTTCCATGCGCCATACCAAATTACCCATCCAGGGTTTGGCTAAACGTTGCGGTGCACGAACGCCAAAACCTGCTGCAATTTTTGTAAACAGCTCTTGAAAACTTAAATGTTCTGCACTCAACAAAAAACGTTCGGCTGTAATATCGCTTTTCATTAAGCTGATCATTACAGCAGCCACATCTTTTGCATCAACAAAACCGGTACCGCCCTGGCTGTACCAGGGAAATTGATTATATATTTTTTTGAAGATGGCAACCGAACCGTTTTCCCAATTCGATTCGCCAAGTATCACCGATGGATTAACAATGGCAGCATTCAAACCTTCGCCAATGCCACGCCATACTTCCATCTCCGACAAAAATTTTGTTTTACCGTAGTGAGAGTTATTGGTTTCTTCGGTCCATTCTGTTTTTTCGGTTATCTGTTCTCCTTCACGCAAACGGCCAATAGCCGCAACCGAACTTACATGAATAAACTTGCGGATATTGTTCTGCAGTGCCATGTTTACCATGTTGGCTGTGCCTTCAATATTGATCTTGTACATCTGCTCTCTGCGGCTGCTATGGTATGATACTACTGCAGCACAGTGGTAAACTTCGTCGCAATTCTGCATGATCTCGTCGAGCAGATTTACATCCAGCACATCTCCTTTTATCCATTCGATCTGTTGCTTTTCTTCTTCGCTCAGTAACAATGGTATTGATGTACGGTACAATGCTTTAATAGGTCCCTGCTTTTCCTGCAACAACTGTTTCAATAAAGCCGAGCCAACTAAACCTGCGCCGCCGGTAACAAATACCATAATGGAATGGATAATTTATAATGGAAAATGTAAAATTAGGGTGTGGTTTCGATTATCAACGATCAATTGTACAATTATCCATTGTACTTATAATAGCCTTCGCCGGTTTTACGACCGAGTTTATTTGTTTCCACTTTTTCTTTTTGAATGGGTGATGGTTTTAAACGTTCGGGTTTACCCAGCTGTTCATACACACTGCAACTAACCGCATAATTAATATCGTTGCCGATGAGATCCATGAGCTTGAACGGCCCCATTTTAAAACCTGTTGCTTCAAGCAAAGCATCAACAGTAGCAAAATCGGCAACGCCGTCTTCAACCAGCTTCAATGCTTCAATATAATAAGGGCGTGCAACACGGTTGACGATAAAGCCGGGAGAGTCTTTACAAACCACTGCAGTTTTGTTCAGTTGCTTGGTTAATGCAGCCAGCTGTTCAATCACTTCTTCACTTGTCTGTTCTCCACGCACTACTTCCACCAATTTCATAATGGTGGCCGGGTTAAAGAAATGCAGACCGGCAACACGTTGTGGTTTGTTAATGGATTGCTGCAACTGCGAAATGGAAAGTGATGAAGTGTTGCTTGCAAAAATGGTATCGCCATGATTGATCTCGGCCAATTGATTGAACAATGCAATTTTTGCTTCGGGCTTTTCAATAATGGCTTCAATAATTACATCGGCAATGCAGAAATTAATATCGTTGATGTATTGAAGATTGGCTTTAATACTGCTGTGTTGTTCTTCGCTGATCTTTTGTTTCTGAACAAGTGCATCAAGATTACTGTTGATGGAAGTTTCTGCTTTTTGCAACACTTCTATATTCAAATCGAACAGTAAGGTATAAATACCGCTTTGTGCGGCGGCCTGTGCAATACCGCTGCCCATTGTTCCTGCACCGCAAACGCATAAAGTGTGAACCATAAGTGTAATTAAAAAGTAAAGATAAACGCAGTCGTTGACATTCGCCGGGGATTGTAATAACTTGCAGTGCCTGAAATTCCATGTATACGAAAACACTTTTTTTGACCTGTTGTATTGCTTCTTATCTGTCGTCTGCTGCACAAACTGCTGAATGGTGGGAGCGTACTGTTCGTTGGGACGGTGTGTCTCATTGGAGTCATTACATCAAGTTCAGCCCTGCCTATCTGGGTCCTAATGCACTTCCTGTTCCTTCTGTTACAAATGGGTTAGCAGATAGTAATCATTCTGTAACCATATCTGCAGCCGGCCATTTTATGCCAGGCGACCGTACACTTAATGCAACTATAAAGGGAAATTATTCGATTGTAAAAAATAAAGTGTCGGTTGATGCAATGTGGGTGCCGGTTGAATTTTATACCATGAGCCATAAATTAAAGGAAGAACGTCATGTGTTTTACCTGGCATATAACAGAAACAAAGCAATGGGCGATCTTCATCTCAACTTTAATGTACAATTGCTGAATCCCAATAAGCACAAGCATGCTCTTGCATTCCGAGCAGGCTATCGTTATCCAACTTCTTCAAACGTTGCTTCTGCACGTATGACGGATGCGCCCGGTTATTTTTTTGATGTATCAACAGGAGGTGCGCTATCAAAAAACAGAAAATGGAAGTATATGGCCATGGCCGGTTTCCTGGTTTGGCAACTCAACAACGATCAACCACAAAACGATGCCTTTCTTTTTGGAACAGGTGTTGAATACAATCACAAAACGTTTCAGCTGCAAACAACGGTTGCAGGATTTCTTGGATATCTTAACGATGGAGACAAACCTGTGGTTGGCCGCATAAAAGCAGGCACTGTAAAGCCCGGATTAAATTGGCAATTGCAATTGCAGCAAGGCTTTCACGATTTCAGGTATACCAGTATAGAAGTTGGAACAAAGTATATTTTTAAAACGAAGCAATAAAAAAAGGCAACAGCTATCAGCTGTTGCCTTTTTACCAAATCGGTTATAGTTTAATTACACAGCTCCCGTAAACTGTTTCAAAAACCTTACATCATTCTCACTGAACAAACGGATATCTTTAATACCATATTTCAGCAAGGCAGGGCGTTCAATACCCATACCAAATGCAAAGCCTGAATATTTGTTGCTGTCGATGCCGCAATTCTCCAACACTTTCGGGTGCACCATACCGCAACCTAAAATTTCTAACCAACCTGTTTTTTTGCACACATTACAACCTGCACCGTTACACAACAAACAACTGATGTCCATTTCGGCACTTGGCTCGGTGAACGGGAAGTAAGACGGACGGAAACGCACTTTCACATCTTTACCAAACATTTCCTGCACAAAGAAGTACAGTGTTTGTTTCAGATCAGCAAAGCTTACTTTTTCATCTACATACAAACCTTCCACCTGGTGAAAGAAGCAATGGCTTCTTGCACTAATGGTTTCGTTACGATACACACGACCGGGAGTAATGATGCGGATGGGCAGTTTGCCTTTCTGCATTTCATGTATCTGCACATTGCTCGTGTGTGTACGCAGCAGCCATGCAGGATCGGTGCTGATATAAAAGGTGTCCTGCATATCACGTGCAGGATGATTTTCGGGAAGATTCAATGCAGTGAAGTTGTGGAAGTCGTCATCGATCTCCGGTCCTTCAGCAACAGCAAACCCCAGACGCTGAAAAATATTTACAATGCGGTTACGCATTAAGCTGATGGGGTGACGGCTGCCGATGGGCAACGCATCGCCGGGCAGACTAAGATCAATTTTTGCAGCAGTATCACTTGCGCCATCGCCTGCCAGCGCTTTCCATTCTTCGTACTTCGCTTCGGCAAACTGCTTAAACTCGTTCATGCTCTGACCAAAGGCTTTCTTCTGCTCGTTCGCCACATTTTTCATTTCGCCCATCAGCGATTTTACCAGCCCTTTGGTACCAAGGAATTTAATGCGGTACTCTTCCAGTGCTTTTGCACTATCAATCTGCAATGCCTCAATTTCTTTCTTAAAGGTTTCGATCTGTTGTAACACCTGTTCCATGCGGCAAAGATAAGGTCTGAACCATGATTTGGGTGGATTTGGCCGATAGATAAGACAAGATAAATCCTGCTTGAAATTTTGCAGCTTTGAATTTTGCTTTTTCGTACTTCGTACCTCTTACCTCGTACTTCTTTTCTTATGTTTGCCACCGAAATAAAACTACATGAGTGATTCACAGATGATTGAAGATTTTTTGCAGCCGGTTGATCTTTCGGCAGTGTTGGGCGATGAAGAGTTGAACGATGCGCAGCTGGGCCGCCATATCCAAACCTATGCTTTTTTGTTTCCCGACCTCGAACAGGTTGACCTGGTGATATTGGGTATTACCGAAGAACGTGGTAGCGGCAATGGTATTTCCAATGGCGATGCACCAACGATCATCCGTAAAAATTTATACCGTTTATACAACTGGCACCCCGATGTAAAGATCGCTGATATTGGTAATGTGATGCCGGGAGCTGCATTGAAAGATACTTATGCTGCTGCAAAAGCAGTGATCAAAGAATTAGTGGATGCAAAGAAAACAGTGTTGATACTTGGCGGCAGTCATGATCTTACGCTTGCACAATACGGTGCGTATGTACAACGTCAGCAAATTATTGAAGCAAGTTGTGTGGATGCGTTTATTAATCTCAGTAATGATACTCCTGTCCGCAGTGAGAATTTTTTAATGGAGATGTTAACGGGTGAACCAAACTTTATCCGCCATTATAACCACATGGCTTTCCAGAGTTATTATGTACACCCGACGATATTGCAAACAATGGATCGCCTGCGTTTTGATTGTTTTCGTGTAGGTGTGGTGAAAGATGCGCTGGAAGAAATGGAACCGGTGATTCGCAGCAGCGATCTGTTGAGTATTGATATTGCTGCAATGGCAAATGCCTATGCACCTGCAAATCGTACCTCACCAAACGGATTGAACGGACAGGATATTTGCACACTCACCCGGTTTGCGGGCATGAGCGATCAATTAAGCACGCTGGGTATTTATGGTTACAATGCAAAGCTTGATGTGGATGAATTAACAGCCATTCAGATAGCGCAAATGATCTGGTATTTTATTGATGGGTTGAGCAAAGGAAAAACAGAAGCAGTATTGGACGATCGCCATCAGTTCAGTGAATATCACACCACAATTAACGAAGCCGATGTATTGTTCTTACGCAGTCATAAAACAGGACGTTGGTGGATGCAGTTGCCGAATAAAAAATTCATTGCCTGCAGTGCTACCGATTACCAGTTAGCCATACACAGCGAAATACCTGAACGTTGGTTGAGAGCGCAGGAGAGAGATTGATTTAGTTGCTCACAGATTACACGGATTTGCACAGATTGTTGGCCACAAAGACACAAAGGCGCAAAGAAATACAAAGAAGTTAGTCCTGATCGGAGTCGAGATTCGTATTGAATAAATCCCTTTCGTTAAAATAATCCGTGTTTATCCGTGCAATCTGTGAGCACTTATTCAACGGAAAGAATTTCGTAAGCTGTATTGTTGAACTGAAATGCATCGCCCACTTTCTTCATCAGCATTAATTTTCCCAATGGTGCGTCGGGAGAAACAGCAAACACAAGTTGCTCATCCACTTTCAATTTCCCCAAGCCAAGACTCATATAGAAAAAACCTTTGTTGGTTTCAACCAAGCTGCCACGCACAACCATTTCGGTTTGAAGATGTGGGTCAAGTTTTTCCAGCGCTGCTTTTTGTTGCAACACTTCTTTTAACTGACGGCTGTTGTTTTCCTGTTCGATCTGCAGCATGGCTAAGGCTGTTTCATGCTTATCGCCTGCAGTGCGTTTGGTTTCATTACCGGCGCTGTCTGATAAGTCGTGCAGATTTTTTTGCAATGCATCGATCTTTTGCTGCACCAGCTCCATACAGGTTTGATGTATTTTTTCTTTCAGCGTCATTCTCTGCAAGGTATATCATTCCTTGCAGCGGCGAAGTATGCCATACCTTTTAAACATTCTGTAAAAAATCTTGTTGCTGATAGGTATGGCATACTTAACCGGGTAAGGCATACCTAATCTCGACACAACTAAACAATGTATATTTAGCAACAAAACAAGTGTTGATGATGCACAAGAGTATCGGCTTTTTCGTTTTCAGCTTTCTGTTGGTTTCCTGTTCTGTTCAAAAGCAGGCAAGGGTTTCGCCATTGCAAAAAAATCTCATTGCTGATTCTGCATTAACCAATGCATTTGTGGGTATTGCCGTGTACGATACTGAGACAGGGAAGTACATTCATCAACACAACAGCAATAAATATTTTGTTCCTGCGAGCAATATAAAGCTGCCAACACTTTATGCCGGCATGAAATATCTCGGCGAGCAATTGCCCGGTTTGCAATACAAAGAGGAAGGCGATACATTATACATACAGGCAACAGGCGATCCAACATTGTTGCACGCTGATTACAAAACACAACCTGTTGTTGATTTTTTAAAGAAACAAACAAAGCCCATCGTTATTAATAAAGCTAACTGGAAAGCTGAAGCATTGGGTTATGGCTGGGCATGGGATGATTATCTCGGTTATTACATGACAGAGCGTAGTCCGCTGCCGGTGTATGGTAACTATATTAAATGGATACAGCAACGCAGTATTGAAGAACGTGATGGTGCAAAAGACACTGCTTCGATGGTGTTTACTGAACCGGAAGTAAACTGGGATGTGCAGTTTAAAACAGGAAAGTCAACGGCATTTGATGTAGCCCGTCCACGCACGGAAAATAAATACAGCATTACCGAAGGAAAGGAGATGAGTAAAACGATTGAAGTGCCGTTTGTAACAAACGGATTGCAATCTGCTTTAGAATTATTGAAGGACACAGTTCATCAAACAATAACAGAGGAAAGTTTCCGCATCACCAATCCTGAAGTGGTTTATTCGCAACCGGTCGATTCTATGTTCAAGCCATTGATGTACCGCAGCGATAATTTCTATGCCGAACAGACATTGATGATGGTGAGTCATCAACTCTTTGGAGAAATGGATGAACAAAAACTCATTGCACATTTATTGAGTAACGATCTGAATGGCTTTCCGCAAAAACCAAAATGGGTAGATGGAAGCGGGTTGAGCCGATATAATTTATTTACACCGGAAGATTTTGTTTGGTTACTCTTGAAAATGAAAGATGAATTTGGATTAGAGCGGCTAAAAACAATTTTACCAACGGGTAACACCGGAACCCTGCGTAACTATTATGTGGATGAGGCAGGGTTTATTTTTGCAAAAACAGGTTCGCTCACCGGGCACCTGGCGTTGAGTGGTTTCCTTATCAGCGCAAAAAACAAACTGCTGGTGTTTTCGGTCATAGTAAACAATCACAATACCTCAGCTAGCTCGGTACGCAGGGCCGTTGAAAAGTTCATTCAACAGGTGCGGAAGGAAAATTAAACTCATCGGTTTAAACTTTTGCAGGACAACTCCGTCACAGCAGTACGATTGTTCACCCATATCCGCCGTTTTCTTTCTTAAGCGGGTACCAAATCATCTGTTATGAAAAAAGTATTCTACTCTTTTCTTGCCCTGTTATTTGCATTTACATCCATGGCCCAGGATAATCCGTGCAAAGGCAAAGCTGCATTTCAACTCACGATCAGTGGCAACAGCGTTAAATTTTATTCAGCCACTACAACCAATTCACCACTGGTTCATTCTTGGAAATTTGGCGATGGCCATACCGGCGATGGAGCCAATCCCACTCATACGTATGTAGCAGCCGGTAACTACCGTGTGGTCCATTATATCAAAGACACATTACTGAAGTGTTACGATTCTGCAGTGAAAGAATTCAGTATAGCTACCACGCTCTGCGAATTGGTGCAGCCAAAATTTGAATGGAGAAAAGATTCCGTCAACCCTGCCAAATTCTTTTTCATCAACCATTCATTACCAAATACAGTCGGAACTGCTGTTTCGTATAAATGGAATTTTGGTGATGGAACAGGTTCAACAGAAAAGAACCCCGATCATGTATATGCTGCACCCGGTCAGTACAATGTTTGTTTAACGGTGAGTTATCTCAATACCGGCGCAACTGCATGCACAAAAACCTATTGCAGCATTGTTACGGTTAGTCCGCCATGTGCTGTTCAACCTTCTTTTATATGGGCTGTTGATCCTGCTCATCCGCTTACTGTTAAGTTCAGTAATAAAACAACTGCAACATCAGCAAATACACAATACAAATGGAGCTTTGGTGATGGTAGTTCAAGTACCGATGCTAATCCTGTTCATGTCTATGCAAAAGCAGGAGTTTATAAAGTTTGTCTGGTTGCAATGGTCAGTAACACTTGTGTGCGGGAGTATTGTAAAGAAGTGGTTGTTCGTGATTGCAATTTTGATGCGGGCTTTACATGGGTGATAGATAATGCACATCCGATGCGTGGAGTAAAATTCATGCCAACTCCTTCGCCGCTCACAATTGCACCGTTGAGTGTTAAATGGAGTTTTGGCGATGGTACATACAGTACAGAATATAGTCCACTGCATGTTTACCAGCAGGCAGGTACATACAAAGTTTGTTTACGTATTGAATATTATGCAGGTTGTGTGAAAGAGATTTGTAAAGAAGTAACAATTCCACCGGTTGAAAATTGTGAAGCACTTAGCAGGTTTACAATGGAACGTGTAAGCTCAGCACCAAACACAGTATACTTTAAAGCAGAAACAAACAATACAACGATTAAATATGTTTGGACATTTGGTGATGGTACTGGTGCACTAGGTGCAACAGCAACACATAAATACGAACGTCCGGGTACTTACAGAGTTTGCTTAACCATTTATCGTTCCGACAACTGTGCATCCACTACTTGCAAAGAAGTGGTGATCGGCTCATTGAATTGCGATCAGACCGCAGTAAAATTTGAAATGCAGCGGGCAAATCCGCCAAATAATAATGCGGTGAAATTTACAGCTGTAAGCAATCAGCAAATCACTTCGCAAAGCTGGACCATCTGGAGCAGAAACTCAACCACACCTATTAAGATCAATGCGAATGACCCAACCTATATTTTCCAGGACACAGGTTATTACAAGATCTGTTTGCGTGCAACAACTGCTAACGGATGCGTAAAGGAATATTGTGATTATGTGCACATCACGTACGTACCGATCGAATGTCATTTACAGATTACACCAAATCCTGCAACAACAAACATTCAGTTTAAAGTACAGGTGGAAGTTGCGAAACCTGTAGTTGCTTCGATTATTGATATGACGGGTATGCGCAAAGCAGTCTTTTATTTGAATGCTGTGCCCGGTGTAAATACTTTCACCATTCCTGTGAGTACGTTACCAACCGGTTACTATACACTCGATGTAAAAGTTGGTGACAGGGTTTGCAGTGCGAAGTTTCAGAAAGTGAATTAGAGAAACTTTGGAATATTACAACAAAGAGCAAGTTGTTTAACAACTTGCTCTTTGTTGTAAAGATATTTATGTTTTGTATCTCGACTACCGGTCGATACAAAACAAAACACCCTTCGACTTCGCTCAGGGTATTTTATCGCCCAAACATCTTCTCCAATTCATCTTTCTTAATTTCCATGTAAACAGGAAAACCGTTTGATGTTGCGTTGGGTTGTGCACAGTTAAACAGATCTTCCACCAACTGTTTCATTTCTTTTTGTGTAAGAGTGCGACCGGCTTTGATGCTATGTTGTTTTGCCAGCGAACGGATCAGCTTTTCACGCTTTGAAAACTTCAGATCACTGGTGTAATGCTTAAATTGCTCCAGTAATAATTCAATGGCGGTTACTTCATTGCCCTGCTCAAAATCAGCCGGCGTACCTTGAATAACAAATGTATCTTTTCCAAAAGGTTCAATTAAATAACCGAGTTGTTTTAGCTCGTCACTTAAATCACTTAATAAAACGGCATCTGCAGTTGATAAGTGCAATGTTGATGGAAACAAACTGCTTTGTGTGGCAATGGGTTTACCATCAGCTGCTGCCAGGTAGCGTTCATACAACACACGCTCATGTGCATTTTGTTGATGAATGATCATCATGCCTTTTGCTGTTGCAGCTACAATATAGGTTTGATGAAGCTGTGTAAAATCCTGGTCAGCTAATACCAATTTTGGCGCACTGCCCAGCAACGAAAAATCTGCTGATCCTACTGTGGTCTGTGGACTGTCGACTGAGGACTTGTTTGCCGGTTCATAAAACTCCCGCCAATGTTTCAATTCACTTTTCTGCTGCGGATCAATTTTATGTGCGGCATGTTTTTGTGTGAATGTATTGTACAGTGATGAAGAAGAAGCCTGTGATTTCTGTTCGCTTGTAAAAGGCTTGCTTACCGCATCGAGTTGCTGAATAGTTGGGTCAAGATCAAAATCCAATGTAGGTGTAATGCTGAACTGTGCCAACGCATGCTTTACGGCCGATTGCACAAATGCATACACGATCTTTTCATCTTCAAATTTTATTTCCTGCTTGGTTGGATGCACATTAATGTCCACCTGTGCAGGATCAAGATCAATGAACAGCACATAAGTTGGAAAACTATCGGTTGCGATCATTTCCTGAAAAGCACCTGCAACAGCATGATTGAGATAAGCACTTTTAATGAAACGGTGGTTCACAAAAAAATACTGATCGCCTCTCGTCTTCTTGGCTGTTTCGGGTTTGCCGATAAAGCCATAGATATTCATATAGTCGGTTTGCTCTTCAACCGAAACTAATTTTGCATTGTACTGGTTGCCGAGCAATTGTACAATGCGTTGTTTCAATGTTCCCCTGTCGAGGTGAAACATTTGCTGACCGTTTGCAGTAAGCGAAAAGAAAATATCAGGATAAGCCATGCTCACACGTATGAACTCATCAACGATGTGTCGCATTTCGGCTGCATTGCTTTTTAAAAAGTTTCTTCGTGCAGGAACGTTGAAGAATAAATTCTTCATGGCAATGCTGGTTCCATTGGCAGCAGCAACCGGCTCCTGTCGTTTTACAACGCTGTTTTCAATTTCAATATAAGTTCCTGTCGAATCTTCTGCACGTTTTGTTTTTACTTCCACCTGTGCAACGGCAGCAATAGATGCCAATGCTTCACCACGAAAACCCATGGTCTTGATGCGGAAGAGATCATCAATTTCTTTGATCTTGGAAGTGGCATGACGTTCAAATGCCATGCGTGCATCTGTTTCGCTCATGCCGCCACCGTTATCAATCACCTGCAACAGTTGTTTACCAGCATCGTTAATGATGAGTTGAATTTCTGTTGCGCCAGCATCCACTGCATTCTCCAATAATTCCTTTACTGCACTCGCAGGACGTTGAATTACTTCACCAGCAGCTATCTGGTTGGCAATATGATCGGGTAATAATTGAATGATATCCGGCACTTACACTCCTCTGTTTTGAAACGGCAAATTTACAGTACTTCAGCCAACCGTCGAAGGATAATTCGTTACCTTTAAGCGGATCGAAAAAGCAGAAAACGTACATGAAAAAACTTACCGTAGCAGTGTTGTTTGCAGTTGCATGCCTAACCTCAGTAGCGCAAACAAAAGAAGAGAAAGCAAAACGTTGGGCCGATAGTGTGATGCAAACCTTGAACAACGATCAGCGTATTGCCCAATTAATGATCATCCGTGCACACAGTAATCTTGGGCCGGCGCATGTAAAACAGGTGACCGATCTTATTACAAAGTACAATGTAGGCGGACTTTGTTTTTTCCAGGGTGGTCCTGTTCGCCAGGCCAATCTCACCAACTTTTATCAAAGCATTGCAAAAACACCGTTGATGATCACCATCGATGGTGAATGGGGCTTGGGTATGCGTTTGGATAGTGTGGTGTCACTGCCCCGGCAATTAATGTTGGGTGCAGTGCAAGATGCTGCTACTGCCTACAACTATGGAAAAATATTAGGCGAGCAATGCAAACGAATGGGCATACAGGTAAACTTTGCCCCTGTTGTTGATGTAAACAATAATCCCAACAATCCAGTGATCAATGATCGTTCTTTTGGTGAGGACCGTTACAAAGTGGCGTTGTTCGGTACACAGGTAATGAAAGGCATGCAGGATATGGGTGTAATGGCTTGCGCCAAACATTTTCCCGGTCATGGTGATACAGAAACAGACAGTCATTATGATTTGCCAATCATCAACAAAACAAAACCACAACTTGATTCATTAGAGTTGTATCCTTTCCGTGAGTTGTTTGAAAATGGGGTGGGCAGCGTCATGATCGGTCACTTGTATATACCTGCAATCGACAACACAAAAAATCAAGCCACTTCTTTATCGTATAATAATGTAACAAAGTTATTGCGTGAAGAACTCGGTTACAAAGGCATTACGTTTACCGATGCATTGGAAATGCAGGGCGTAAAAAAGTTTTACCCTGATGGTGCGGCCAGTGTACAATCACTCATTGCAGGTAACGATCTCTTGTGTTTGCCTTCTGATATTCCTGCTGCCATCAAAAAAATAAAAGCAGCGATCAAAAAGAAAAAGCTGAGTTGGGATGATCTCAACAATCGTGTGCATCGTGTATTGATGGCAAAATATTTATACGGACTGGGTGATCTGCAGCCAATTGATACAAACAATCTTGTAGAAGATCTTAACCGAAGCACCGATGCTTTCCGTCAATTAGTTGCTCAACGTTCGATTACATTGGTGAGCAATGAACAAAAACTCTTGCCGCTATCGTCTGCAGCTTTATCCTTTATGGGAAAAGCAACCAATACAGAAAAGAAGATCGCTTATATAGCTATTGGCACAACAGGATCGAATCTGATCACACAAAGGATGAAGGATGAATTAAAAGCAGATATCTTTTTCTTCTCTTATAAAAGTGATGCAGGACGAATTTTATCATTGGTTGAATTGATCAAACAGAATTACAGTCATGTGGTAGTGGGCATGCATGGATATAGCCGCAGGCCACAAAATAATTTCGGCATCAGTAATTCTGCTTTGCAATTGGCAAAACAGTTAGCAGAATTGCCGCAATCTGCATTGCTCCTGTTTGGCAATCCATATGCCATGAAAAATTTCTGCAATGTGAAGACAAGCATTGTTTGTTACGAAGATGATGTTTACACACAGGCTGCTGCATTTGATGTGTTGATCGGTAAGCAACGACCAACCGGAAAACTGCCGGTTACTGTTTGCGATAATATCAAATACGGAACGGGGCTTGAATACATGATGCCTGCCATCGGTGATCTGCAACGGAATTTATTGGATCAATCGAAGTTTGTAACGGTGGATTCAATTGTTGCAGATGCGATTCAGAAAAAAGCATTCCCCGGTTGCGTGATCATGGCGGTGAAAGATGGAAGCATCATGTTCGAAAAAGCATATGGTTCTTATACCTATGAACAAGCAGAACCAATGACGCTTGAATCAGTTTTTGATATGGCATCTGTTACAAAGATCTGCGCCACTACTATTTCAGTGATGAAGTTATACGAAGAAGGAAAGATCGATCTTAAAAAACGATTGGGCGATTATCTTCCCTGGGTCATCGGCTCAACGAAAGAAAATCTGTTGATCGAAGATATCCTGTTACACCAGGCAGGTTTAAAATCGTGGATACCTTTTTTCAGAGAAACGATGGATACAGTTACAGGTATCCCTTACGCCAATTTATATGCTAATGGGCCAAGTGAAGAATATAATATTCGAGTTGCTGATACATTTTACATGCGCAACGATTGGCGTGATACAATGTATCAACGTATTCTGCAAAGTGAAATGGGACCCAATGGAAAATATGTGTACAGTGATAACGATTTTATTTTCTTAGGAAAGATCGTTGAGCAACTTTCAGGAATGACACTCGATGAATACGTACGCAAAACATTTTACGAACCATTGCATTTAGAGTCGTCGGGATTTTTGCCTTTACAGCGGATGCCTGTGAATCGTATTGTACCCACAGAACGTGAAGTGCAGTTTCGTCGTCAATTATTAAGAGGCGATGTACATGATCCCGGTGCGGCTATGTTTGGCGGTATTGCTGGACATGCGGGCTTGTTCAGCACGGCTTATGAGCTGGCTGTAATTATGCAGATGGTGAGCAATGGTGGTACAATTGGTCAGCAAACTTTTTTTAAACCGGAAACAGTACAGAAATTCATTGCTTATGGTAGTGAAAACAGTCGCCGGGGTTTAGGTTTTGATAAACCGGAGAAGGACAATGCCACACGAAAAGAACCTTATCCTTCTTTATTGGTTTCGCCTTCAACATTCGGTCATACAGGTTATACAGGTACCGGTGTGTGGGCCGATCCGGAGAATAAGATCGTATATATTTTCCTGAGCAATCGTGTACATCCTGAAGGTGGCACCAATACAAAACTGCTAACATTGAACGTAAGAGGAAAGGTGCAGGATGCGTTGTATAAAATATTGCTGGGCAAATAAATTAGCAATATGGACATGTCTAAGCTTTCCAATTACCAATTATTTGAAATAATTCAAAACAACTCCTTAGATAGAGTTATCAGAAATGAGGCGAACGCAGAATTTGATAAAAGAGAAATATCTGTTGATGAAATAAGTCAGCTAATCAGCACACACGACTCTCTGTATAAGCCTGATAAGGAAACAGGTTTAGATTTAAAGTATAAGATTATACTTGTTGTATTTCCTTTTTTTATCTTTTTACATAACATCATTGCAGCTATAATATTAGATAAACGTAAAGAATATAAATTCAAACAATATTGGCTATATCTTTCAATAGGTTACGTGTTGTGGACTGCTATTGTGATTTTATTTGCTCGTTACAACTTGTTTAAAACAGAATCTTTGAAGGGTTAGGTAGTTAACACCATCCCTCTCCTCCATATAGTAAAATGATTCAGGGATGTCTCCTACGTCGACATGACGAACTCCGAAACTCACTTCAACCTCATCAACAGCTCGACAATCTCTTTCTCCCTCGTCCACACAATGAAATGATTTTCTTTTTCGAACGTAGTTACAAAAACAGAATCTGTTTTCGTCAGCATTTTCTGCGTGTAAGCAACATTGCTGTAAGGAACCAGTATATCTTTTGTGCCATGTAAAATATAAACAGGGCAAGTAATCTTTTCATAATCGGGCTGCATCTGTTTCAAATCAGTTTTCAAATACCACAACTCTTCATTACTTGGCCGCATGGCGCCAGGTACTAAATAATTCAACGGGGTTTTAAATAATATCGGTCGCCATTTCTCCGGCTTTTCGGCTGCAGGGTCTTGTGATCCTGCAAGTATTACTAATGCTTTTGTGTATTGTGGTCGTGCTGCTGCCAGTTTAATTATTAATGGTCCGCCCATGCTGTGACCGATCAGTACAAACGGGTTGTTGTTGTACACCGAATCCATCCATGCACTGATGATGTTTGTTTGTTCAGTAAGATTCATGGCATTCCCAAAATCGCTGTAACCAAAACCGGGACGATCAATGGAGATAATTCTATAGTGTTGTAACAACTCTTTGTTGCGCAGATAAGATGCAAACGCATCCCAACTGCCGGGTGTGCCATGCACAAATAACAAAGTAGGTAAACTGTCATTGCCTGTTTGTGCATAATGCAACGGAAAACCATTGATCTTTTTTGTTGCAGTGAATAATGCAACACCGGAGTTGTTGAATTTCTCTTTAGCCTTGCTATCGCTCATGCGCATTTTCATACAGCTTTGCGCCATGATCAGCCAGAGCAGTAAAATAATTCCGAGGATCATAAAGGAGCGTTTCATCCAGCGAGGCATAGTTTAAGTAAGTTATGAAAAAAATCAGCAGACAGTTTAAAGTGATTGAGCACATTAAAATCTGTTATAGTTTTTTATATAAGTCATCGCCAAGATCTTTTTTTAATTGTTGAAGTACGCTCAGCAAACTACCAAGACTCTTTTGAGAAAATGATATGGACATTCCCGGCACAGCTGCATTTATATCCCGGTAACGAGTATAAAGTGTAAGATCCCATCGCTTCGTATTGAAATGACGGTTTTGCATTTCCAACACAGTGAAATTGGAAGAGACGTAACGGTATATTTCAAATTCTCTTGAATTTTTTATATCCGTTTCAGCATTTAATTGAACCAATGCATTGATAAATGAAGAAAGGTCTTCAATTGATATCTGAATATTCCTTTCATTGAATGAAATGAAGGTTGACAAAATGCCCCGGCTTACAAAACAAACAGATCGTTCAGCAGAACCATCTTTTAATGAAGTGGCAGTAATCAATCCTATATGCACATCTTCAGTTGAGCCAATTGTATCGTAATGCAGCTTCACAAACGCATCAGGCCGCATGGTCATTTTTACAAGCCTGCTGTATTCGATCAAGCTGTCGTTTTGTGCAAAGGAAAAAACAGGAAGCAGAAAAAAAAGGTGTAAAAAATGTTTCATAGTTTTTTACACTAATTTATTGATGAACATTTTTCGCCGTTGTTAACGAAATGAGAACTGTTGCAAAAGAAAAACCCCAACTTTCGTCGGGGTTTGTTTGCTTACGCATTATCATTTTGAGGCGGCTGATCTTTTTTCTTTTCGATCTGCGGTCTGTTTTGCTGTGGTGGACGTTGTTGCTGATTGCCACCACCTTGTTTCGGTTGTTGTGGTTGTCCTCCTGGTCGCTGTTGTTGCTGCGGTCTGTTTTGTTGTGGTGGACGTTGCTGCTGATTGCCTCCGCCTTGCTTCGGCTGTTGTTGTTGTTGACCACCCGGACGCTGTTGCTGCTGTGGCCTGTTTTGTTGCGGTGGGCGTTGTTGCTGATTGCCTCCGCCTTGTTTTTGCTGTTGCTGACCTTGCCCACCCGAACGTTGCTGCTGTTGTTGCGAACGCTCTTTGTCTTTACGCTTCTTACTGTTACGTTCCAAAGCACGCAAACTTATCTGGCCAACTAATTCTACATGTGCATGTTCTTTCTCTTCTGCTTTTGCAGGCGAAAGTTCTATTGCACCTAATTCATCGGGGCGCTGACCTCTTGCATTCATGCCACGGATCTCTTTTACTCGATCAATGGGAACAGGATATTGTTTGTTACTGTCGGGTAAAATATACCACATCAGGTTTTTGAAAATATCTTTCTTAATCAGTTGGGCAGTGCCACGTGTAAGTTCCAATGTATCGGCATTGTTAGGAAACTGTTGCAACGCATCGAGGTAAGTATCCAGCTCATAATTCAAACAACATTTCAAACGACCGCATTGTCCGCTGAGTTTTGTTTGATTGATCGTAAGGTTTTGGTAACGGGCAATGGTAGTGGTAACACTCTTAAAATCGCTGAGCCAGCTGCTGCAGCAAAGCTCACGGCCGCAGCTGCCAATACCGCCGATCTTCGCAGCTTCCTGGCGAATACCGATCTGTTTCATCTCCACTTTTATCTTAAACTCACCGGCGTAGATCTTGATCAGTTCACGGAAATCAACACGGTCTTCAGCAGTATAATAGAATGTAGCTTTTCGTCCATCGGCCTGGAATTCCACCTCGATCAACTTCATATCCAGTTTTAGCTGAATAATAATCGCTCTGGCACGAACAAGCGACGGCTTTTCACGTTCCTTGCTTTCTTTCCATTTCTGCAGGTCCATATCGTTGGCCTTGCGCATAATCTTTTTGATCTCGGGGTTATCTTCCTTCACACCCTTTTTCTTCATCTGCAAACGCACCAGCTCGCCGCTCAGGTTCACCATGCCCACATCAAAACCACTTATGCCTTCTACTGTAACCATGTCGCCTTTAATAAAAGGCTGTAACGTATTGTTGCGGTAAAATTCTTTGCGGCTTCCGTTATTAAAAGTTACTTCTACAATACGGCAATCGCTGTCGGGGTCACTAAAAGGCAGGTTTGCCAGCCAGTCGTGCACATTCAGGCGGTTACAACCACCCGTGCTGCAGCCGCCATTGCTCTTGCAACCTCCCGGTTTACCCGTACTACAACTTGAACAACTCATTATAATGAGGTATTAAATGTTAATAATAAAGAAGAAGATGATGGGGCAAGCTGAAGAATATCGCCTGGCTTTGGTTGTGTCACTCACTTGTACGCTTTGTTCGCTATGCAGCCGGCAAAGCACAATTTTCGGTAGATATGTTGAAATGCGTTGCCAAAACGGGCAATGCAGTAAATGAGTTCCGATGAAAACTATCGGATTGCAGATCCAATACATCTGCATACGACACAACAAAAAACGATCAGCAATTCAGAAGCCTACGCACAAAATCTTTCTTTCTCTCTCAACCTGTTCATTCGCTCAAATCCTTTACCACAGGTCAATTCCATCAAAAATAGGGAATAATATGCAAAGCTAACGGTTGTGGTTTCGCCAGGTTACCCTAATGGGGGCTCACCGGCAAAAAACGACCAGACCTAATAGGTTGGATTAGCCCACTTCAATCACCGATTTGTTGGCAACAATGTGATACAATTTAATGGTATGCGCCATAAACAGCATTTTGGCATTGGCGTTCCGCTCAATGTGATATGCTGCCTCGTCGAGCTGTTGGGTAATGGCCTGCTGCTGGCTGATATCGCAAAGCTTGTTAAGCCGCAGGGCAAAATCTTTTTCGGGGCCTGTAAGCGGCAAATGTTCTTCGCCCATTGTGCGCAAACGGATACTCTGTTCCAGCAGATGGGTGAAATAGCGGAGAAACTGCTTTTGCTTTTCACGCCCCAGTGCACTGATCGTGTCAACCCATTTAACCTGTGCAATCGGTCCGGTTTTTAAAATGGCGTTCAGCCATTCACGCAGCAACGATTGCCAATCTTCCTCGGCATGCTGTATTAATTGCAGTGCTTCACGATAATTGCCTTCGCTCACTGCCGCAAGCTGCATGGACTGTGTTTCACTTAGCTTACTGCGTTGCTGCAAGGCAACAGCAACATCGCTTATTTCAATAGGCGGTATGCGTACCGTTTGGCAACGGCTGAGAATGGTGGGCAATACCAGGCTTTCGTTTTCGGCAACTAAAATAAACAAAGTGTTTGGTGGGGGTTCTTCAATCAGCTTCAGCAATTTGTTGCCTTCGTTGCCGAGATATTCGGGCATCCAGAGAACAAGGATTTTGTACTCGCTCTCGAAACTTTTGAGGTTCAGTTTGCGGATAATGTCGGCACATTCGGCCGCTGTAATATTTCCCTGTTTATTTTCTGCACCTATAAACTGCAACCAATCATATACATTGCCGTATGGATATTGTTTGATGAACTCACGCCACTCGGTTATATAATCGGTACTGATGGGTTTATCACCACTTTTGCGTGGAATAACCGGGTAACTATAATGAATGTCCGGATGTATATATTGTTCGGCCAGTTCTGCACCATGACTGGTTGCCGCTGCCACGGGTTCATCGCCAAACAAACCGGCTGTTGTTGCAACAGGTTTGTTTTTTTCGCTCTGGCTCACCACATACGAACTAAAGGCGAGGGCCAACGGTAAACCACCGCTTCCTTCTTTACCAATGAACAGCAGGGCATGACTGAGACGGTTGTTATCAACCATTTCTTTCAATTGCTGAATCACGGGTTCCTGTCCAATGATGTGGGAGAATTGCATGCGGCGAAGATAAGATTTGACGAAATGAAAAAAGAAATACCCAAAAAGGTGTCTTTAGCTTTAACGAACAAACTGAAAGTTTTTCTTGAAAGAAAGAAATCGCTTTTCAAAAAAGTAATAAGAAACAGATGCGATACCTACTGTAACAAGAAACATTAATAGCAATCCAATAAGTTGAATTGGACCACTCTTATGTGTAAAGAATTTTAAAAAATAGCCAACTACTGGAATGTGGAAAATATATAATCCAAATGAAATTTTGCCAAGAAAAGAGAGAATCCTGTTCTTAAGAATTTTGTTTAAGCCAGAGCCATTATTTCCCAAAATGCTAATTAGTATAAGGGCAAATCCTGTGGCCTGTAAAGGGTAGATGATTAGCTGATGAAAGCCTGTAATGTTTTTGCTTGGCAATAAAACTACAATAAACAAAAATGCAAACCCTGTGAAAAGGAGTAAATAGTAGTTTTTTAAAGTAAGAAATCTTGCCTTGTAAAAAAAGCCCAGTAATACTCCTGTTAGAAAGCTATCGGCCGAAAGCGGAGTTAAATGTATAACCTGGAATTTCGCTTTTAACACAATGGCAATGAATTTACCAATAAATAATAGTAGGAAGATAATGATGAAAAATAGTTTCACATGGGTTTGTGATTTTGAAAAAAGCCACAATAGCAAGAAGGGTAAAATAAGGTAATATTGCTCTTCTACAGAAATCGTCCATAAATGCCCACAATAAGGGATAGAGTTAGAGTATTCTGCAACTGTAAGAAAGTTGTCAATGAAAAAAATATTTCCAAGCAGCCTGATATATGAAAAATCTATATTGAAAATATGAGTATATAGAAAGAGAAGAATACTCAGGAATACAAAATACAACGGCCAAATACGAAGAAGCCTACGTATGAAGTAGTATTTTTTATTGATAAAACCATTTGCCTCGTATTCGAAACAGAGAACTCTTGTAAGCAGGAAGCCGCTTAAGAAAAAGAAGAATTCAACACCAAACCAGGCTGTTTGTACAAAAGAAGAACCGATTTCAAGGAAAGTATGTCCTAGAAAAACAAGAAGAAAAGAAATAAAACGGAGGCTGTCAATTTCAGCAAAATAAAATCTATACTGATTAGCATCGGAAATTGACTTCATGGAAGATTTGCTTCTTCGCAAAATACCAAAAAAGCAGAAGCGTATGCTTCTGCTTTCTGATAATAAATACCTGAACTTATAATTTACTCGTAATCTCTTCACTCAGCGGAGTTACTTTACTTGGGAAGTAAGCAACCAATTCGCCTTTTTCGTTCAGTAAAAATTTATTGAAGTTCCATTTTACTTCAGCATCCAACACACCATTCTTTGCTTTGCTGGTAAGCCATTGATATAAAGGATGCATATCATCACCCTTTACACTTATTTTGGCCGCCATCGGAAAAGTTACATTGTAAGTGCCGCTACAGAATTCTTTGATCTCAGCATTAGTGCCGGGTTCCTGTCCGCCAAAATTGTTGGCAGGAAAGCCAATGATAACCAGCTTGTCTTTATACTTTTCATACAGTTCTTCCAGCTCGGTGTATTGCTTGGTGTAACCACATTTCGAAGCTGTGTTTACAATTAAAATTTTCTTGCCTTTAAACTTGGCAAAGTTGATGGTTTTGCCATCAATACCTTCTACTTTAAAATTGTAAACGGTTGGTTGTTTATGAATGCCCGTAAATGCAAACGAAACAAATACGATAGCAGCTAAAATAAAACGAATCATTTTTTCTCTTTTTAATGTAATAGAATAAACACAATAAATACGATTCTGTTCAAAGTTCAGATGAAATGGCGAGCAAAGGCTTTCCGCTCATCATTTTGAAGCTATTGTTTTTCGTAGGCACCAAGGTCGGGCAAACCAACACGGGGCAAACCGTCGAAATCGGTGAGTAATGAGGATGCTACGCCTTTGTTAACAGCAGGGGATCCGGCTTTTAATTTAAAGCTGTAGTAACGGTGGGCAACATCAATACTATCAAATGCAGGTGCTGTATTTTTAATGCTGTTATTCAACAGCACACTCGCAGGATCTGTTTTGGAACGGAACAATACATTGTTCAATGTAAGGTTTGCCGCAGCAACTCCTTCTTTCTGCAATACCACTTCGTTATCAACCAAACCTTCATCGCCCCAAATAATACTGTTGGTAAAAACAGCATTCAATGCAGCCGTATAAATGGTATTGTTCTGTTTAACAAAATTGCTGGCAATTAAAGCAGGTGTTTTGTGCTGTACAAACGAATTGGAAAACGATGCAACTGTGCAATGGTTGAAATTGTAGCTGCCTCCATATAACAAAGCAATGTTATTACCGCAGTTGGTAATTAAACAATTGTTGGCGTTAATGCTGCTGTTGACTGCAAACAAACCGATGTCGTAAATGTTATCAAGCACACAGTTGTTGAGTGTAAGTTTAGGATTACTGTTTGTCGCAGGTTGTTCAACAATAATTCCCTGGTAAGCATTTTTAATATATGTGTAGGTAAGCTGGTTGTTAATGCTGCTGCCACGGAAATAAATGCCGGGCCAGCTGCCGGGGTAATCACGATAGGGATCATCGAGCCTGTTGCTGCGAAATACAACACTATCGGCTTTTGTTCCGTTGATGATAAGTGTACCATCAACTATAAAAGGAGCATCTGCATTTAAATGAATCCTTGTTCCTTTTTGAATCGTTAGTACAGCATTGGTATCAACGATCATTCCGCCGAGTATTACATAAGGCTTATCGTTTGTCCAGTTAATATTGCCTTGCAGAATAGTGCTGCGGATGTAGTGTGCATTTTGTCCGTATGCTTCCAGTTGCTTAAAACTGGTATTACCATTCCATTCCAACTTGATACTGTCTCGTATAAGAAAAGGTTGATTGGCTGCAGTAGGGTTGATGTTCACCCGTACAAAAACATAGATGCTGTCGTTGGCAGCAAGTTCAATATTGTTGAATTGTGTTCCCTGGCTGCCATCAACATTCATTTTAAATGCAGAGGCCGATCCGCCCATTAACTGCAAATTGCTGATGTTGATCTTTTGTTTGTTGTTGTTTTTGATCAGGAAATATTCGGTAATCGATCCTGCAGATGTAAACACTGTGTCAAAACGTAAGCTGTCATTACCAATAGTTAACCGGGCTTCTTTGCTGTTAGTAAACGACTCTTTACGGCAGGCACCGAAAACAATGAGCAGTACAATAAGCAGTATAGGGAAGTTATTTTTCACTGTTGTAAAAATAAGCAACCAAAGGATAAACACAACAAGGTAGTATTGTTAAACTTCCAAATCAGTTAGTCGCAGGTTAATGCAGCAATACTTAATGTTAAACCATCTGCGGTTTTTAAAGCAGTGCCACAGGCTTCAAGGGTGGCACCGGTAGTAATTACATCATCCACAAGCAATACATGTTTATGAGCCAGAGCTTCCTTGTTGCTGATGGCAAAGCTATTGTCAACATTTGTCCATCTGTCGCTGCGGCCTTTTTTCGTTTGCGTGTCGGTGTAACGTTTGCGTATAACCGCATCGCTAAGTACAGGGAGTTGCAATACTTCGGCAATACCCTCGCAAATAACAGTTGATTGATTGTATCCTCTGCGTTTTTCTTTATCTGGAAACAGCGGCAAGGGAACTAAAGCCTGCATATTGGTAAAGCGATTGCTTTTTTGTAATTGAATGCCGAACCATTTGCCTAACTGTAAGCCCACATCTTTGTTGCCTTTGTATTTAAGCTGGTGAATGAGTCGTTGCAATACGGAATGTTTATGGAAATAATATCCTGCAGTTGCCGATTTAAGATTTAACCGGCCGTAAAATATTTTTTCGATAGGGTTGTTTGAGTAAGCTGCATAATTTGTTTCAGGAAGAGTGGAATAACAACGCAGGCAAATCTCCTGATCGTTTTCCAGCAGATCGCTGCCACAGCCGGCACAGTTATGCGGATAAAGCAGGTGCAGAAAATCGTTGAACAGTTTACTGGTGTTTATCATGATAGTAAGATAAACAACAGGATCAGCAATTGCAAGACTGGATTTGCGTAAAGTAAAAAGCAGGCAGCTTGGGGCTTATTGAAAAAGATATTGATACAGTTCTTCAACCTTGCTCATTGTTATTACTTCAATATTGTACTTCTGTAATAACTTTTTTTCATTCTCCTTACGCTGACCGATATTGTATTTGCTGATGATGATTTTTTCAAAGCCGAGCTTTTCTGCTTCTGCAATCCGCTGATCAATTCGGTTCACAGCCCGTATTTCTCCGCTCAACCCAACTTCTCCAGCAAAACAAATGTGTGGGTTCAATGGCACATCTTCGTAACTCGAAAGCAAGGCGCATAATACTGCGAGATCAATTGAGGGATCTTCTACCTTCAACCCGCCTGCAATATTTAAAAACACATCCTTCATACCAAAATGGAAGCCACCACGCTTTTCTAAAACAGCAAGCAATAATTGTAAACGGCGAAGATCAAAACCACTTACTGTACGTTGTGGTGTACCATATACACTTTGTGTTACCAATGCCTGCACTTCTATTAATAATGGACGCATTCCTTCCATCGTTGCAGCAATAGCAATACCACTCAGTTGATCTTCTTTTTGCGTAATCAGAATTTCGCTGGGGTTGCTCACGGGCCGCATACCGGTTTCGCTCATTTCATAAATACCTAATTCAGATGTTGAACCAAAACGATTCTTCATTGTACGTAAAATGCGGTAAGCATAATGACGATCGCCTTCAAACTGCAGCACAGTATCAACCATGTGTTCCAGAATTTTTGGTCCTGCAATATTTCCATCTTTGGTAATATGCCCAATAAGAAATACAGGTGTGTTGGTTTCTTTTGCAAAGCGTTGAAGTTCGGCTGCTGTTTCACGTATTTGCGAAATACTCCCAGGGCCACTTTCTATATAAGGTGTTTGCAATGTTTGAATAGAATCAATAATTACAACCTGCGGCTTTAGTTTTTTTATTTCTTGGAAAATAGTATTGGTTGATGTTTCGGTAAGCAGATAGAAATCTTCATTGGTCATCTGTAAGCGATCTGCACGCATTTTTATTTGTTGTTCGCTTTCTTCGCCGCTTACATAAAGTGTAGTTGTATTTTTTAAATGCAAACCAAGTTGTAAAAACAAAGTTGATTTACCAATGCCGGGTTCTCCGGCAATTAATATAATACTTCCTGGTACAATTCCTCCGCCCAACACACGATTTAATTCTGCATCTTGTGTAAGTAATCTTTTTTCTTCGGTGCTTTTTACTTCGCTCAGTGAAATCGTTTTCATTTCACCAGCTGCAGTTTGTTCTTTCCAGCTTTGTTTTTGCGGATTAGTTTTATCCTTTGTAATAATTTCTTCAACAAATGTGTTCCATTCGTTACACGATGGGCATTTACCTAACCATTTCGCTGATTCGTAACCACAATTCTGACAAAAAAAAGATGTTTTTAATTTACTCATATCATTATTTCTCAAGCGCATAAAAGTGCATCAAAAAAAACGATTGACTTGAATTATTTTTTAAGCAAAAATGATTTTGAAATTTATGTAGTGTGGTGGATGAAATTGTTGCAACAACAACAACAAAAGTCAATTCGAAAGCGAAAGTTGATACAAAGTAAAAGGGCTGGAATTTCTTCCAACCCTTTGTACTTACTAACCCATTAAATTCTGTTGCTAAATTACAAATTGCCGCCACATTACAAAATTATTTTTGGGCGATGTGCATAAGTTTTATCAAAATATGGTAGTCTTCGGCACCGCTAAAAGGAGTGCTTTTTGGCTTTCTAAATATTTGAAAATCAATTAGATGGAACTTTTTTTTAAACATATTTATTTTTCTATTTTGCTTACGGCAATGATTAGACGTAACTCTCTCTGTCAAAACGACTTAGGACTTTTTTTTAACAGCCATTTTTTGACAAAAAAACTTTTTGGAAACTAATTTGTTGCTTCTTTAGTTTAAACATTGAACAGTTATGACAATTGGAATTCTTTTCGTTTCACTGATTTTTATGGCCATTGGTTTTTTGGTACAAATGCGCCTGAAATCGAAGTTTAAACAGCACGGTCAACAGCCTTTAATGAGTGGCTTAACAGGCAAAGAAGTGGCCGAAAAAATGCTGCGTGAAAATGGTATTTATGATGTGAAAGTAGTGTCGGTTGACGGATTTTTAAGCGATCACTATAACCCGGCCAATAAAACAGTTAATCTTAGTCCCGATGTATATAATGGACGATCGATAGCTTCAGCTGCAGTTTCGGCGCATGAGGTGGGCCATGCTGTACAGCATGCAACTGCTTATCAATGGCTTATGATGCGTTCCCGCCTTGTACCGGCTGTGCAGATAAGCACAACACTTTCGCAGTGGATTTTGGCTATTGGCGTAGGTATTATGGGCTTTGGGGGCGGTAACCCAACAGTTTTGCTGGTTGGTATTGTTCTGTTTGCTGTTACAACGCTCTTTTCACTCATAACCCTACCGGTTGAGTTTGACGCCAGTAACAGAGCACTTGCCTGGCTTGAACGGTCTAATGCTACAACAGCCCAGGAACATCCCGGAGCAAAAGATGCATTAAAGTGGGCTGCAACTACTTATGTAGTAGCTGCAATTGCATCGCTCGTAACATTAGTTCAATATATTTTAATTTATTTGAGCCGGAGAGACTAAATTTGAAATTCTTGCCCCATAAAAAATGCTGACCGTGCATTTTTTCCTTCGTATTTGTTTTGAGTATTGATGATGTATTCAAGGGAACAAATGGATAAAACTACCTGATAAAAAAATCGGAAGAAAGCTTTTATACATCCCTATTTATCAAACCAAAACAAGTAAAAATGAGAAAACTGTTAGCATTGACAATAGTCCTCCTATTGTCGTTCTGTCAGGTTTGGGCACAAACCAAAGAAGTAAAAGGCAAGGTTGTTGATGGGAGAGACGGCACTCCTGTTGCCGGAGCAACCATAACTGCAAATGGCCGCTCTGTCGGTGTTACTTCAGCTGCCGGCGAATTTTCTATAAATGTTTCTGCAGCTACAAAAAAACTGGTTTTTTCTTCAATTGGCTTTAATGATCTTGAAGTAACAATTACCGGTGAAACTTTAAATGTTTCAATGACTGCTGGAGAATCCAAAGCAATTTCAGAAGTTGTTGTAACCGGGTACACTACTCTACAAAGAAAAAAGTTTGCCGGCGCAACAGCTAATGTTGCTCCTGCAGAAGTTAGAAAACAACCCTTCGGTTCGTTTGATCAAGCTCTACAGGGACAGGCAGCAGGTATTTCAGTTGCAGCAAACAGCGGTCAGCCGGGTGCTAATGCTGTAGTTCGTATTCGTGGTAACGGTTCCATTAATGGCGGTAACGTTCCATTATACATAATGGACGGTATTGAAATAACAGCTGCTGATTTTGCAACAATTAACCAAGGCGACTTTGAACGTGTAGAAGTATTAAAAGATGCGGTTGCAACAGCTCAATATGGTTCACGTGGTGCAAATGGTGTAATTGTTATTTCAACAAGAAAAGGTCGTGCAGGTCAAATTCAGCTTAATTATGACGCACAACTTGGTTTCAGCAATTTGCCAAAAGACCGACTGGTTCTGATGAACAGCAAGGAAAAAATTGATTACGAATTACAACGTGGCAATCCTTACCAATGGACAACTGCACAGGCTGACAGTTTGCGTAAAGTAAACTTTAGCTGGAGAGATGCGCTTTTCAGAACAGGTGTAACACAACAGCACCAGATCAGCGCATCGGGTGGTTCAACTAATTCCCGCTTCTTTGCATCCTTATCTTATATGGACCAGGAAGGTATTGTAAAAACAACCGGTCTTAAGCGTTATACAGCAAGAATCAATGTTGATAATACAATCAAGAATTTTCGTTTTGGAATGAACATGCAGGTTGGCTTTTCCAGAATTACTGCAACTGGCGAAGGTAATACAACCTTAAGCACGCCATTAAACGCAATCAGATGGTCTAATCCATATGAAAGAGATTACAATCCTCTTACTGGCGATTTTCAACAATTTGGTGGAGCCGGCTATTTAACCTCCGGTCAACCAAATGGCGCAATGGAGTTATATCTCGATTATAACTACAGCAATCAACTTAAGGGTATTGCTACCTCTTATCTGGAATATAATTTTCCTTTTCTTAAAGGATTAACAGCAAGAACAAACTGGGGCGTTGATTATTCAAATGTTGAGTCTGCAGCGTTTAACGATCCACGTACTGCAGGTGCACAGGCAAGAAATGGATCTCTGGGAAGATCTTCAGGTTACAATTTCCGTTATACAGGTACTACATCTTTAAATTACAAAGAAACATTTGGCAAACATGAAGTAGAAGGTGGATTGTTTACCGAAGTGGTAAAGAATCAATCTCGCAGTTTCGGTTTTACCGCTTATGGTTTTACTAACGGATTCAGAAATGAAGCCGGTATTACACAAGGTAGCACTGCAAATGCAAATTATATTCCGGCAGTGTCAGGTTCTGGAACAAGAAACGGTATTCTTTCTTACTTCGGAATTTTTAACTACGGTTATGATGAGAAGTATTATGTTACGCTTGTTGGACGGAGAGATGGTTCTTCCCGTTTTGGTGTAAACAACCGGTTTGCAAACTTTGGGTCAGCCGGTATTACATGGTCTGTAACAAACGAGGATTTCATGAAAGATGTAAACTTCCTTGATGATTTACGTTTACGTGCAAGTATTGGAACCAACGGTAACAATAATACAGCCGCAGGAGATTTTGTTACACCTCAGTTTGGTGCTGTATCATACGGTGGTGTTAGTGGTTGGGCTCCTTCCAGCGCAGGTAACCTTAACTATCGTTGGGAAACAAACCGTACCATAAATTTTGGTGTAGATTTCGCTATTTTAAAAAGACGTTTAAGTGGTACTGTTGAATTGTACGATAGAAAAACAACCGATCTTTTTGCAAGCGATTTTATTGATCCGCAAAATTCGGGCTTCGGTTCTATTCAAAGTAACTTCGGTAGTTTACGTAACCGTGGTATTGAAATTACATTACGTGGTGAAGTGTTTAACAGCAAAGACTTCAACTGGACAATTACCGGTAACATTACGTACAATCAAAACAGAATTATCGATCTTATTCAAGACTCCGTTGTTACAGGGGTAACAATTTTGAAAGAAGGTAAACCTCTTAACACCTTATACCTTGTTGAGTATGCAGGTGTAAACCCAGCCAATGGTAATGCGCAATATGTAAACAAATTCGACAAGAGTGTAACCATGGCTTACAGTGCAAGTTATCGTAACTATTTTGGAACAACAGATGCTCCATGGTTTGGCGGTATTACAAGTTCCTGGAGTTACAAAGGGTTTGATCTTAGTGCACAATTGAATTTCTTTTTAGACAGGGTTCAATACAATAACGATAAGAACAATCTAACCAATCCAACATATTTTTATGACAACATGCATGTTGAGGTGTTGAAAGAATGGAGACAACCAGGTGATATTACAAACGTACCACGACCATCAAGCGGTGCCACCACTTTAGGTCCATCTAACCCATACCAATCTCAAACAACAAGATTCCTGGAAGATGCAAGTTTCTGGCGCTTACGTAATGTTACTTTAGGTTACACATTCGACTCCAAATTGCTTGCAAAGGCAAAAATCCGTACTGCCCGTTTGTTTGTGCAAGGACAAAACTGGTGGACTGCAACCAAATTCCAAAGTTTTGATCCTGAAACAACAGGTACATCGCTGGTTGGTGCGCAATATCCTGCCCTTATACAAACTACAATCGGCTTAAGCATTGGATTTTAATCACCCCAAAAAAAGTAACATGAAATATTTAACTATAAAGAAAGCATTAATTGTTTTTGCTGCAGTTGCAACGTTGCAGGCTTGCACCAAAAAAGAAGTAATTGAACTTACGCCTGAGTTTTCATTGGATGCATTGGAAAATCCTTCCAGTATGAAGCAGGTTGAAGAGGTATTAACAGGAGCTTATTCACGTTTCCGTGCAGCTGATTATTACGGATCGGGAAGCGGTACGGGTGCTGGCTGGGCTTTAATGCCGGATGTGTTGAGCGATAACCTGTACGAAGTTACTTCAGAAACTCTGGCTAACTCACGTGCTATGGCCGATTGGATCTACAACCAATCAACAGGACAGGTTTATAATTTATACCAGGCACCATACAATACAATTGCAGTAGCAAATATTGTTTTGCGTGATGTTGATAAATTTACAAACTCAACTAATCAATTAAAGGCAAACAGAATTAAAGGACAAGCATATGCAATTCGTGCATTAGCTCATTTTGATCTGTTCCGTTATTTTGGTACAAGTTTCGACCGAAACAGTACAACGGCATTGGCATTAGGTTATACAACAGAATTTACTGTATCGTCTGCATTAAAACCATCACGTCTTTCAAACAAAGATTATTACGATAAGTTGCTGGCTGATATTGGACAGGCGATTACGCTGTTAGGAAATATCGATCAGGCAATCAATACTGCAAGTGGTTTAACCCGCCCGTATCTTGATCTTAATGCAGCATATGCAATACAGGCTCGCATTCATTTATATGCGGGTAACTGGGCAGAGGCTGTAACGGCTGCAACAAATGCATTGAACGGGCGTCCCTTAGCCAATACACAGGCAGCATTCTCAGGTATGTATAATCAAACCAGTCGTGGAGAAATTATCTGGAACGTACAGTTTGAAGCCGGTCAAAGCGGTCCTACATTCCTGGTTTATTTTGTTACAAGTTCTAGAAATTATTTCCGTCCCGCTCCTGAAGTTGCAACTGTTGCAGGAACTTCAGGTCTTATTCAAAACAATGATATCCGCTACAGCGCTTACTTTACTCCTGTTGGAACGGGGGGACTTGGGCTTACGAAATATAAAGGAAAAGGAACTGCAACAGATGGTAATGCAAACTTTCCTGCAATCAGAAGTGGTGAAATGTATCTTATCCGGGCAGAAGCAAATGCACGTTTAGGCGGCACTAACGAAGTAGCTGCCTTGGCTGATCTGAACAACTTAAGAGCTGCTCGTATATCGGGCTATGTTCCTGTTGTGCTTTCGGGAACTGCATTGATCAATGCAATTGCAGATGAAAGAAGAAGAGAGCTGGTTGGTGAAGGACATCGTTTCTTCGATCTGAAACGTACAACACGTACAATTCAACGTGGAAGTGTTTGTGGTACTTCTGTTTCTGCAGCTGGTGATTGTTCGCTTGCTCCAACCGACAGAGAGTGGGCGTTGCCAATACATGAACAGATCAGAAATGCAAATCCGAACATGGTTCAAAATCCTGGTTACAACTAAGCAAGTTTTTATAATCATAAATGCTCCCTCCAGAGGGAGCATTTTTTGTTTCGGCTTTATTGAAGAATTAATTACTTTTAGTTGTACTTGTTACTAACATCAACCCAATATGATTTATTCACCTTTTGTAAATTTCGGAGCAGTTTTGCAAAATGCCTATTCGATCATAACAATACTGCTATTAAGACCAGGTGCTCTTTTAGGTATAATTAATGCACCGGAATTATTCCCAACAACCACTATTGAATACGCTGCAATAGAAGATAAAATGCAGAGAATTGCCTTTGGCAATCGAATAGCTTTTTAACCTGTTAAAGAGATAAGCAGCAAATACATTGCTTTTTCTGTCTACACAGGTGAGAATAAGAATTTATATACTCCTAATTATCAAACCAAAACAAGTAAAAAATGAGAAAATTGTTAGGATTGACAATAGTGCTCCTATTGTCGTTATGTCAGGTTTGGGCACAAACTAAAGATGTAACAGGAAAAATCACCGATGCAAAAGATGGTTCTCCACTTCCAGGTGTAACCGTTAAAGTAAAAGGTTCCAGTAAGGTTACTACAACGGCAAGTGACGGCACCTTCAAAATTTCTTTTTCGGGTAACAGCGCTGTGCTTCAAATTTCTTCTGTTGGTTACGAAGACCAGGAGATCAGTGTAACTGGCGGTGATGTTTCAGTTACATTAAATCCCGGCACTACCAATTTAAGTGAAGTATTGGTTGTTGGTTACGGTCAAACAGTAAAAAGAGATCTTACCACTTCTATTTCACGGGTAAAAGGTTCTGATGTCGCAAATACGCCGGTTCCGAATTTCTTACAAGGTGTGCAAGGTAGAGCTGCAGGTGTTTTGATTGAGGCAAATAACGGTAAAGTGGGAGAAGGTATTAAAGTGCGCATCAGAGGCGCCGCTTCTGTAAGTGCATCCAATCAACCGTTATACGTTGTTGATGGTATCGTAATTAACACCGGAACATTATCAGGTAATGCTTTAGCCGATATCAACTTTAATGATGTTGAATCGTTCGAAATCTTAAAAGATGCAGCAGCAACTGCTATCTACGGTTCTCGTGGTGGTAATGGTGTTGTAATCATCACTACTAAAAAAGGTAAAGCAGGTAAGGCAAAATTTAATGTAAATATGCAGTACGGTACAAATGAACCCACGAATAAAAGAGGGTTTATGAACTCAACTGAATATCTTGAGTTCTTCCGTGAAGCTGCAGTTAACAGTGCAAAGTATCATTATAACAGAGGAGGAAATTGGGCTGGTTTTTCAAGCGAAGCCGCAGCAATCACTTACATGACCGGTATTGTTGAAGGCCGTTTTAACAGGTATAGCGGTTTAACTACAGGTGGTGCAAACTGGAGAGCAGATACTGTTAATACAAATTGGGAAGATCTTGCATTCCAGAAAGCACAAACAAAAATAATTGAAGCATCAGCTTCAGGAGGTTCAGAAAAAACTAAATACTTCATCAGTGGATCTTACAACGATCAGGATGGTATTTTGTTTTACAATAATTTCAAACGTTATTCAGGACGTATTAATCTCGATCAGGAATTAAATAGCCGACTGAAAGTAGGTGTAAATAGTACCATCGCCCGTTCGGAAGCACGACGTGTTGGTGCAGATAATCTCTTTAACACTCCTATGCAAATTGTGGCACTGGCGCCAATTACACCGGTACGGAATAATCAAGGTCAGCTTTTTGATCGACCCACCACTACTTATTACAACCCTTTAATTGAAACTGAGAATGCTTCTTACGTTTCTACAACTTTCCGTAACATCAGCACCGTTTATGGTCAGTTAAATATTATTAAGGGTCTTAACTTCCGTTCCGAATATGGGTTGGATGTGCTTACTCAAAACGATAACTCATTCTATGGCCGTCGTACCATTACAGGACAAGGTACGAATGGTGTTGGTAATTCAGACTGGTTAAGAAGTGTACGTTACACGACTAACAATTATTTTAATTACGTTACCAATATCAAGGAGAAGCATGAGGTTGATGCAACACTAGGTATGGCATTTGAAAGTCAAACTAATAATACAGCAAGTGTTGAAGGGCAGCAATATGCAAATGATGATTTAAGAAATGTTGCAAACGCTGCAAACATTACAGGAGGTGCATCGGCATTAACTGAGTTTGCGTTGTTATCTTATTTCGGAAGATTGAATTATAAATTCAGCGACAGATATTTAATCGGCTTAAGTGGCCGTATAGATGGTGCATCTGTATTTGGTGATAAAAAGCGTTATGGTTTCTTCCCCGCAGCGTCAGTTGGTTGGGTTGTAAGTGAAGAAGCTTTCCTCCGAAACAGTAAGGCCATTAGCTTTTTGAAATTACGTGCAAGTTATGGTAGCCTCGGTAACTCTCAGGGTTTTGATCCTTATGGCTGGAGAGGTGTTTATGGAACTGGCCGTTATGCAGGCGTTGCAAGTATTGCACCGGGATCGCTCCAAAACGACTTGTTAACCTGGGAAACTACCAATCAGTTTGATGCGGGTTTTGAATTAGGTATACTCAATAACAAACTTGTTTTTGAGGTTGATGTGTACAACAAGCGCTCCGCAAAAAATGGGAAAGGATTTATTTATCAATACCCTCTTCCTTTAACTTCTGGTTTTGCAAGCATCCTCAGTAATATTGGTGAAATGGAAAACAAGGGAATTGAGTTTACATTGAACACAACGAATATGAATGTTCGTGACTTCAGATGGACAACAAGCTTCAACCTTGCATACAATAAAAACACTGTGTTAAACATCGATGGACAGCAGGATACGCTTTCGTTTAACGATGGTCGTTATATGAATGCTTTGATCGTTGGTCAACCCATAGGTGTTCATTATGGCCCCCGCTATGCAGGTGTTGATCCTGCAAATGGTGATGCACTTTATTATGAACAAGACGGTAAAACAACCACGAACGATTACAATGCTGCCGGCAACTTTACTGTTGGCGATCCAAATCCAAAATGGTTTGGCGGTGTTACAAACACATTTACTTACAAAGGATTTGAATTAAGCGTATTGTTTCAGGGAGTATTTGATTACGAAGTAGTGAACGGTGCCGGTGGCTTTATGAGTGCACGTGGCGACTGGTTCGATAACCAAACAAGAGATCAGCTGAACAGATGGAAAAAGCCGGGTGATATAACCAATATACCCGAAGCCCGTTTGAACTGGTTTGGTGATTTTGCTTCTCCAGGCGTTTCAACACAGTATATGGAAGATGCTAGTTATGTTCGTTTAAAAAACCTCACGTTAGCGTACAATCTCCCTTCTTCCGTATTAAATAAAATTAAACTCAGTTCTGTAAGAGCTTATGTTACCGGTGTAAACCTGGTTACCTGGACTAAATACACAGGTTGGGACCCTGAAGTAAATACAGATTACAGAGCAGGTAATATTAACCAGGGTGGCGATTTCTATGCTGCTCCACAAATCCGCTCAGTAACATTTGGTTTAAACATTGGCTTCTAATCTTAAAAAACTGATCAATATGAAACTATTTAAATATTCATTTATACTTATTACAGCCGGTACATTGTTTACTGCCTGTAATAAAAAATTAGATCTTCCCAATCCTCAGGCTATTGGTAACGATCTTGCATTATCAAACGACGCTAATGTGAAGCAGGTATTGTTAGGTGCCTACGATGCGTTAAGTTCCGGTAATCTTTATGGTGGCGATATTCAGATTTTTGGCGATCTGATGGCGGCATCCGGTGAACTGAACTGGACTGGTACATTTAATACATACAGGGAAGTGTATGGTAACTCTATGCTTACAACCAACCCTGTTATATTGAACATGTGGGCTGCCGGTTACCGAACAATCAATGTTGCAAACAACGTTATTGCAAATATTGACAAGGTAAATGCTGCAGACCGTAACAAAGTAAAAGGTGAAGCATTGTTTATTCGTGGTACTGTTTTGCTGGAGTTAACAAGATTTTTCGCAAAAGCATACAACGACGGTACTCCGGCTTCAAACGCTGGTGTTATTATACGCACTACACCTACAGAAGGTCTCAGCGATGTAAACTTCCCAGCACGCAATACTGTAGCAGAATGTTATACACAGGTGGTTGCCGACTTAACCGAAGCTGTAAACCTCTTACCGAATAAAAATGGTGTATATGCAGGTAAAGTTGCGGCTGCAACAATGCTTGCCCGTACATACTTACAAATGGGTAATTATGCAGGAGCACGTGACGCAGCAAATACTGGTATTACCGCAGCTGCCGGTAACTTTAGCCTGGTTGGTTCTTATGCCGGTGCATTTAATAATGCAGCATATACAACTGAAGATGTATTAGCAATTGTTGTAAGTGATCAGGATGGTGTTAACAACTGCCATACATTCTACTCAGTACCTCCATTTGGTGGTCGTGATGGTGATATTGTGATTTTACAGGCACATCTTAATCTTTATCCTTTAGTAGACCAGCGCAAAGATTTCTTTTACGATTTTGCGGGTGATTGGAGAAGTGGTAAATGGAGAGATGTATTTAAGAATGTAAAAGTGATTCGCCTAGCCGAGCTGTACCTTATTCGTGCAGAGTGTAACCAGCGCTTATCAACTACAACAGGTGATACACCATTAAACGATATCAACCGTATCCGTACACGTGCAGGTGCTCCGGTATATGTTGGTTCTGTAACATTGGCAAATATTCTGTTGGAAAGAAGATTGGAACTGGCGAATGAAGGTTTCCGTGTACATGATGCCAAGCGTTTGGGCGAAACTGTAAACGGCAGACCGTCTACTGACAATCGTCTTGTATTTCCTATTCCTTTCCGTGAATTGAATACAAATCCGAACCTGACGCAAAACGCAGGTTACTAATACAGCTGATGACAAGTTTAAAAATGCTCCCCTAATGGGAGCATTTTTTTTTGCACTTACCTTGCACTGGAATTGATTATTTTTGCCAACACTTGTTAGTTATCTATTGTTTGTATGAATTATTCTCCTTCCAATAAAGTTCGCATTGTTACCGCCGCCAGTTTGTTCGATGGTCATGATGCTGCTATTAACATCATGCGCCGCATTATGCAGAGCAAAGGCGCAGAAATTATTCATCTTGGTCATAACCGCAGCGTGCTTGAAATTGTAGAAGCGGCTATTGAAGAAGATGCACAGGGTATTGCTATCACATCCTATCAAGGTGGGCATGTGGAGTTTTTCAAATACATGAAAGACTTACTTGAAGAAAACGGGTGCGGCCACATCAAGATCTTCGGCGGTGGTGGCGGAACAATCTTGCCCGATGAAATTGAAGAACTGCATCAATATGGCATCACCAGAATTTATTCGCCTGATGATGGACGACATATGGGACTTGAAGGAATGATCGAAGATGTTATCAGACAATGCGATATTTCACTCAATGGAACTGGCGATTACAAAACACCAATGACCTTAGGTGAATTGAAAGATGTACGCAGGATTGCACGCAAGATCACGAATGCAGAAAACGGGCTGTCGTCAGTCGTCAATCCTCAGAGGTCAGTTGCGATCCCCGTCCTCGGTATCACTGGCACCGGCGGCGCAGGTAAATCATCCGTTACAGATGAAATCGTTCGTCGTTATTTGAATGCGTTCACCGATAAAACCATTGCTGTTATTTCTGTTGATCCATCGAAGAAAAAAACTGGTGGTGCATTGCTGGGCGATCGTATCCGTATGAACTCCATCTCCAGTCCACGTGCTTACATGCGTAGCCTGGCAACGAGAGAAAGTGATAAAGCATTGAGTGTGCATGTGCAGGAAGCCATCGACATTTGTAAAGAAGCAGGCTTTGATTTTATTATTCTGGAAAGTGCCGGTGTTGGACAAAGCGATGCATCAATTCTCGATTACTGCAATGTGAGTTTGTATGTGATGACTCCTGAATACGGAGCTGCATCGCAATTGGAAAAGATCAATATGCTTGATTATGCCGATGTAATTGCCATCAACAAATTTGATAAAGCAGGCGCATTAGATGCATTGGCCGATGTACGCAAACAATACAAACGTAATCATCAACTATTTATGGCGAAGGATGATGAATTGCCGATCGTTGGTACCATTGCGTCGCAGTTCAATGATGCAGGCGTAAACGAATTGTTTGAAAAAATTGTTCATGCAGTTGAAACAAAAACCAATACAAAGTTTGCTGCTGTTGAACATGTGGCACATAAGGATACAGTGAGCAAATCACTCATCATTCCACCTGCACGTGTGCGTTACCTCAGCGAAATTGCTGAAACCATTAAAGACTATAATCAACTGGTGGAAGACCAGGCAGCAATCGCATCAAAAATTTACCAGTTGCAGGGTGCTAAACAAACATTGGCTGCGGCTAAAGCACCATCATCAGTTATTGATGAACTGGACAAACAAATTCAACAACTCACCGAACAACAAACACCTGTTGCAAAAAAACTCATTGCACACTGGCCTGAAAAAATAAAAGCTTATCAGCAGGATTTTTATGAATACAAAGTGCGTGATAAAGTAATTAAGCAACCATTGTTCAGCACCAGCTTAAGTGGATCACGTATTCCAAAAGTAGTATTGCCGAAGTATAAAGACTGGGGCGATTTATTGAAATGGCAGGCGCAGGAAAATGTGCCGGGCAGTTTTCCGTTTGCAGCTGGTGTGTTTCCATTGAAACGTGAAGGCGAAGATCCAACAAGAATGTTTGCAGGCGAAGGTGGACCTGAACGCACCAACAAACGCTTTCACTACGTATCACTTGATCAACCGGCGAAACGTTTATCAACTGCATTCGACAGTGTAACGTTATATGGTGAAGATCCTGCGCATCGTCCGGACATTTACGGTAAAGTAGGTAACAGCGGTGTAAGTATTGCAACTGTTGATGATGCAAAAAAACTCTACAGCGGGTTTGATCTTTGCGATCCGAAAACATCGGTGAGTATGACCATCAATGGTCCGGCTCCGATGTTGCTGGCGTTCTTTATGAACACAGCAATCGATCAGCAATGTGAGAAATGGATTGAAGCGAATGGTCAACAACAATTAGTTGATGAGGCATTCGAGAAAAAATATGGTACTTCTGTAAAACCATCTTACAACAACACATCTTCACCAAATGAATTGCCATCGGGTAACAATGGTCTTGGCTTACGTTTGCTTGGTTTAAGCGGTAATGAAGTATTGCCAGCTGATGTATATGAACAATGTCGCCAAACAGCATTGCAGCAAGTAAGAGGAACAGTGCAGGCCGATATTTTAAAAGAAGACCAGGCGCAAAACACCTGCATCTTCTCCACAGAGTTTGCGTTAAAACTGATGGGTGATGTGCAGGAATATTTTATTGAGCAGAACGTTCGCAATTTTTACAGCGTCAGCATCAGCGGCTATCATATTGCAGAAGCAGGTGCAAACCCCATCACACAATTAGCATTCACGTTGGCGAATGGATTTACGTACGTTGAATACTATCTCAGCCGTGGAATGAACATTGATGATTTTGCACCAAACCTTTCTTTCTTCTTCAGCAACGGCATGGATCCGGAGTACAGTGTAATTGGCCGCGTTGCAAGAAAGATCTGGGCAAAGTCGATGAAGTATAAATACAAAGCCAACAAACGCAGCCAGATGTTGAAATATCATATTCAAACATCAGGAAGAAGTTTGCATGCGCAGGAAATTGACTTCAACGATATACGTACTACACTGCAGGCTTTGTATGCGATTTATGATAACTGTAATTCACTTCATACAAATGCATACGATGAAGCTATCACCACACCAACGGAAGAAAGTGTGCGTCGTGCAATGGCCATTCAATTGATCATTAACAGGGAACTTGGTACAGCAAAGAATGAAAATCCAAATCAAGGTGCATTTTTAATTGAAGAGTTAACGGATCTGGTTGAAGATGCAGTGATGAATGAATTCAACCGCATTACCGAGCGTGGCGGTGTGTTAGGTTCAATGGAGCGCATGTATCAACGCAATAAAATTCAGGAAGAGAGTTTGTATTACGAACATCAGAAACATACAGGTGAATTACCCATTGTTGGTGTAAATACCTTTCTCAACAAAAATGGAAGTCCAACAACTATTCCCGGCGAAGTGATACGCAGTACAACCGAAGAAAAAGAACAACAGATCAGCAACCTGCAGGCATTTTGGAAACGCAATGAAGATCGTTGTAACGATGAGTTGAAAAAACTGAAACAGGTAGCCGTAAGCAACGGTAACATTTTTGCACAGCTAATGGAAACGGCGAAGTACTGTTCACTCGGACAAATCACACATGCTCTTTATGAAGTAGGCGGTCAGTATCGCAGAAACATGTAATAAAAGAAAGGCGCTCAATGGAGCGCCTTTCTTTTATTGAAACATCATTGTTCATTCTCTTTTACTTCTTTCCCTTTTTTATCGATCATGATCAGGTTGCCGTTTTTCATAACACGTGCCTGACCTTCTACAAAGAAATCAGCGAAATTGTATTGGTATTCGAATACCAGGTTTCCTTTTCTGTTAATGTAACCCCATAATCCTTTGCTGTTCGATACAGGTGCCAATCCTTCAGAAAATCCACGGGCCGATTCAAAATTAAATGGAATAACCACTTTAAAATTGTGATCTACAAAACCGTATTTCCCATGCAACTTCACAACAGCTAAACTGTCACGGAAACAGCCGGCATCTTCATACTTAAATTCTTCTACCTCTTTGCCGGTAGAATCAATATAACCCCATTTGCCATCTTTTTTTACGGTGGCTTTGCCTTCACGTAAGGTCATTGCTTCTTCATAAATGAGTGGTACAACCAGCACACCTTGTTTGTTTACATAACCATACTTGCTTCCTTTTGTAACTTTTGCCAATCCAGATGCAAATTCATCCACATAATCGTAATCTTTTGTCCAGCTCTGTGCAGTTGTGTCGAGCGCAATGAACAGCATGAATAAGAAGAAATACTTTTTCATTGTTCATATATTTTGATAGTGAGTAAATCGTATGAACAAGGTAGATAGCTACACAGGAAAAATCTATGATAGCAGGCAGAACAAGGAATGATCATGGACAGAAAAAGAGCGTTTGGGCGAAATGGGTTAAATTGCCGGCATGAGAAAACTGTATGTGCTGCTGCCTGCGCTGCTTTTGCTGGCGGGGAGCTGTTCGAACAATCCATACAAGGCCACGAATAAATCGTACAAAAAGCAAAGCAAAGCATTTGCAAAACTCTTGCAGCAATACCCGTTGCAGGATTCGGTGAACAATGCGCCTTATTTTGTTGGCACTACCAACCTATCGATGCGAAGGCCAAATTTTGTCATCATTCATCACACCGCACAAAACAGTTGCGAACAGACATTAAAGACTTTTACACTTCCACGTACGCAAGTGAGTGCACATTATGTGATCTGCAGAGATGGAACCGTGTTTCATATGCTCAACGATTATTTAAGGGCACATCATGCAGGCATAAGCAAATGGGGAAACGCAACCGATATTAATTCAAACAGCATTGGTATTGAGTTAGACAATAACGGGTTTGAATATTTTGATGAGCGACAGATCAGCAGCTTGAACTTATTGCTGGAGCGTTTGAAGAAGTCATTCAATATTCCTGCTGCTAATTTTATTGGCCATGGCGATATTGCCCCAACAAGAAAGAACGATCCCAACTGGCGCTTTCCCTGGAAAACATTGAGCGAAAAAGGGTTTGGTTTGTGGTGGAGTGATACGGCCAATGTGCAGGTTCCCGAAGCATTCGATTATCTTACTGCTATCCGTTTGGTGGGTTACGATATTAAAGATTCTTCAGCGGCCATTGTTGGCTTTAAACGTCATTTTATGATGGATACCACCCGTGGAATGACGCCTGAAGCAACAAAAGTGCTTTATCAACTCCACAAAAAATACCTGTAACTTTAAGTAACTCCGGTCATTCGTATTGAATGATCTTTTGTAATTGCTTTTGCTTCCATATTTAAAAAGATTGCAACAGGAAACGTTTGCAATGCAGTTTTACATTTATTTAAACTGCAGAATAAAATATATTGCCGCTTTGGTAATTCCTGTACCACCTGAAAACATCGGATAAACAAAAAAGTATGACAGCAGAACAACAACGACTTTTAGATAATGCAAATAAAACTGTTCCACTCGAACGTTGGGGGCCTTACCTCAGCGAACGTCAATGGGGAACAGTGCGTGAAGATTATGGGGAACATGGCGATGCATGGGGTTATTTTCCTTTCGAACATTCGCATTTCCGTTCGTATATGTGGGGTGAAGATGGGTTGGCAGGTATCTCCGATTATTTTCAGAACCTCTGTTTTTGTGTGGCTTTGTGGAATGGGAAAGATCCTATTTTAAAAGAACGCTTATTTGGTTTGGGCAACTACAGTGGTAATCATGGCGAAGATGTAAAAGAGTTGTATTACTATCTCGACAATCTTCCATCGCATTACTACATGGAGTATCTGTATAAGTATCCGCAGAGTTTGTTTCCTTACAAAAAACTGTATGAAGAAAACAAAAAACGTAACCGCCACGAACCGGAATATGAAATACTCGATACATCTGCGTTTAAGAACAATCATTATTTCGATGTAAAGGTGACGTATGCGAAACAGCACAGTAACGATGTGTTCATTAAGATCGATATTACCAACCGTTACCACCGCCCGGCAGATATTACCGTATTGCCTACGCTTTGGTTTTCGAACAAGTGGAGCACCGATGAGAAGCAGATAAAACCTGTGCTGGAGTATGTAAACAATTATTGTGTGCATGCCTGGTACAATCGTTTGGGCGATTACTATTTTTATTTTACCGATGCAGATGATTTGTGGTTTACCGAAAACGAAACCAATAAAGAAAAATTCAACGGCACTGCAAACCAAAGCGTTTTTGTAAAAGATGCATTTCATGAAGCAGTGATCAACAATAAGCACAAGAAAAAATTAAGAGAGCGGAAGAACGGTACCAAGTGTGCAGCGGTGTATGATTTGAATATAAAAGCAGGCGACACAAAAACCATTTACTGCCGGTTAGTGGATGGTTATGTTGACAATGCTTTTTATGATGGGTTTACACACATCTTCGATCAACGAAAGCAAGAGGCAGATGAATATTACAATGCCATCACACCCTCTTCGCTCAGCGACGATCAGAAACGTATTTCAAGACAGGCGTATGCAGGTTTGTTATGGAGCAAACAGTTTTATGCGTTTGATGTGGAGCAATGGATCAACGGAACCGACGGCATTACTCCTGTAAACAATGGTAAGAAGTACGGTCGTAACCACGATTGGGTGCATTTAAAAAATGCCGATGTTATTTCTATGCCCGACAAATGGGAATACCCATGGTATGCAGCATGGGATCTGGCGTTTCAATGTATTGCCATGGCAGCTATTGATCCGGTGTTTGCAAAACATCAGCTGTTGCTCATTATGCGTGAGTGGTACATGAAACCTGATGGACAGTTACCTGCCTATGAATGGAATTTTGGCGATGTGAATCCGCCGGTGCATGCAACAGCAGCTTGGTATGTGTACAATATTGAAAAGAAACGTACAGGCAAAGGTGATGTGCAATTTCTTAAACGCATCTTTCAAAAACTGTTGATCAACTTCACATGGTGGATCAATCGTAAAGATGAAAACGGAAATAATTTATTCCAGGGTGGCTTCCTTGGTTTGGATAATATCGGCGTGTTCAATCGTAGCCATCATATTCCGGGCAATCATCAACTGGAACAAGCCGATGGTACTGCATGGATGGGCATGTATGCACTCAACATGATGGACATTGCTTTGGAAATTGCGATGTACGACGATTCGTTTGAAGATACAGCTACACGTTTCTTTGAACATTTTGTATTGATCGCAGAAGCACTCAACGAGCAACATACATGGAACGAAGAAGATAAATTCTATTACGATGTGTTGGTGATGCACGATGGCAGTCATCAGCCATTGCGAATAAAATCAGCAGTGGGGTTGACCAGTTTGTTCGCAGTATCAACCATTCACAAAAACAGTCTTACCCGTTTGCGTGATTTTAAAAAGCGCATCAACTGGTTTGAGAACTATCGTAAATCGAAAAACCGTTTCTGGCCAAACGAAGAGAAAAGTGATAGCGAAGAAATATTGATCTCACTCGTACCACGTGAACGTTTGCTGGCAATTCTTACACGCTTGCTTGATGAAGCAGAATTTTTATCCGTAGGCGGAATCCGTGCATTATCAAAAGATCATGAAAAGAATCCTTATTCAGTTGTGATCGATGGGCATACTTATTCTATTCAATACGATCCCGGCGATAGTACAAGTGATATGTTTGGTGGTAACAGTAACTGGCGTGGCCCGGTATGGATTCCATTGAACTTCTTAACCATTCAGGCCATTAAAGAGTTTGGTGATTTTTATGGCGATTCGGTGAAAGTGGAATATCCAACCGGTTCAAAAAATTACCTGAACCTGCGTGATGTGGCGAAAGAGTTAGCCTATCGTAACATCAATCTGCTTGGCTTAGATGCAAAAGGTGAACGCAGAAGCCATGAAACTTACAACTGGTTTTACAAACAACCGGGCAACGAAGAGCTGATTCTTTTTTACGAATATTTTCATGGCGATAGTGGAAAAGGATTAGGCGCCAGTCATCAAACGGGTTGGACGGCATTGATCGCTGAACTCCTGTACGAGTTTAGTTAAGCAGAAAGATTGTGTTGTAACGAACAGCTTTGGTAAGCACCGGGAGTAATGCCTTCCGCTTTGCGGAACAACCGAACAAAATAATTTACATCGGTAAAGCCGCATTGCATAGCAACCGATGTAACGGTGTTCTTTGGATCGATCAATAATTGTTTGGCGAGTTTAATACGTTCACGGTTGATGTATTCAAGCGGAGTAATACCAAACTGTTCTTTAAACCAACGGAAAAAATCGTTGCGGCTCATGTATGCTTTGCGACTGAGTGTGTCAACTGCAATTTTCTCTGTGAGATTATCATTGATGTAATGCAGAATATGATGCAGTCTGCTGTGGTTGTTCCATTCACCACTTTCACTGCTCACCTGTAACAGGTGCTGGCTTTGCATTAAGCGAATCAGTAATTCTTTCAGGTTCAGATCAGCATAAATATTTTTTGCTTTATCGCCACCACTGCACACACGAATGAGTTTGTTGATGAGATCGGTGACTTCATTTTCATTGGCGAAATGATATTGATTGAACTGCAGTTTCCAGTTATGTTCCGTATCGGGATCACTGTTGTAATAATTATCTAAATACTGAATGGTGTTGTTTACATAACGTGCATCAACTGCCAATGCAATGCATTGTGTTGGCTTATCGGCCTCTGCCTCTGGGAAATCAATCACCATTGTTTCATCGGCAGGCACAATAACTGTTTCGCCGGGTAAATAATCAAAGCTGGGCTTATCAAACAGGTGCATTACTTTTTTACCACGCACCATACTTGTAATCACAAGATCATGAAAGGTAAGCGGTACACGGTAAGCTTCCTGGTAACTTTCAAACACATTCAGTTCACAGTTCTGCAGGTTAAACACACGGCGATTCTCCACCAGTGTTTGCAACTGTTTGGGCTGAGTTAAATCGATCTTATGCAGATAATTTTTAACTGGCAAGTGGTGATTGTTTCTGTTACTGAAATTACAAAAATCGTATGCAGCAGCAAGCAGCTTTGGTACAATTGTGCTACAAAAAAATACAAAAGTGCGGCGCTTTGAAAAACTGAATTTGGAAGTTCGGTTTATTATTTAACGATTAAACAGCTTGCACCATGAGTACAATCACAGCCGCTGCACCTAAAACGAATGTCGCAGCAAGACCAGCATTCAAATCGAAATACGATCATTACATCGGGGGCGAATGGGTAGCTCCTTCAAGTGGTGAATATTTTGATAATATTTCACCGCTTGACGCCAAAGTATTTACACAGGCAGCGAGGGGAAATGCTAAGGATATTGAAAAAGCAATTGATGCTGCAACTGAAGCATTTCAAACATGGAGTAAAACAGCCGCCGCATACAGAAGTAACCTGATGTTGAAAATTGCCCAGGTAATTGAAGACAATCTTGAATACCTCGCCATTGTTGAAACCATTGATAACGGCAAAGCATTGCGTGAAACAAAAGCAGCTGATCTTCCATTGGTGGTGGATCATTTCCGTTATTTCGCCGGCGTTATCCGCAGCGAAGAAGGTTCGGTGAGTGAGCATGATGAAACAACGGTCAGTATTAATCTGCATGAACCCATCGGTGTCGTCGGACAAATTATTCCCTGGAACTTTCCGCTACTGATGGCCGCCTGGAAAATTGCACCGGCACTCGCAGCAGGATGTACCGTAGTTGTAAAACCGGCTGAACAAACACCAACCAGCATCATGTGCCTCATGGAACTCATCGGCGATATCTTACCAAAAGGCGTACTCAACATTGTAACAGGCTTCGGCCCCGAAGCAGGAAAACCACTCGCCACTTCTCCACGCATACAGAAAGTTGCTTTTACCGGCGAAACCACAACCGGTCGTTTAATTATGCAATACGCATCGGAAAACTTAATTCCCGTTACCATGGAACTCGGCGGAAAGAGTCCGAACATTTTCTTTGAATCGGTAGCAGATGCAGATGATGATTTTTTTGATAAGGCAGTGGAAGGTGCAGTGCTGTTTGCATTGAACCAGGGCGAAGTATGTACCTGTCCTTCACGCATACTGGTGCATGAAAACATCTATGAGAAATTTATGAGTCGTGTTATTCAACGCACCAAAGCAATTAAGATGGGTAACCCACTCGATTCAACAGTAATGATGGGAGCACAGGCATCGGAAGATCAGTATAAAAAAATTCTCAGCTATCTCGATATCGGTAAACAGGAAGGTGCAGAAGTGTTATGCGGTGGTGAAGCATTTCACCAGAACAGCGGATTGGAACATGGCTATTACATTAAGCCAACCATCTTCAGAGGTCATAACAAGATGCGCATTTTCCAGGAAGAAATTTTTGGACCTGTTACATCGGTTACAACATTTAAAACAACTGAAGAAGCAATTGCCATTGCCAACGATACATTGTATGGTTTAGGCGCCGGTGTGTGGACACGTGATGCACATGAATTATACCAGGTGCCGAGAGCAATACAGGCAGGTCGTGTTTGGGTAAACTGTTATCATGCTTATCCTGCACATGCACCGTTTGGTGGTTACAAAAAATCCGGCTTTGGCAGAGAAACACATAAGATGATGTTGAATCATTATCGCCAAACCAAGAACATGCTTGTTTCTTACAACAAACAGAAATTAGGGTTTTTTTAAAATAGCAAGTGGGCAAGTCGTAAATGGCAGAATCAGAAACGGCGGCCTTGTGCCGCTGTTTTCTTTTAAACTTTTTTTATGCAGATACCACGTATTGTTACAACAACAGCAGCAAACGATTTAATAGCACGCTTAAAAGAAATGCATGGTCCGTTAATGTTTCACCAGAGTGGAGGCTGTTGCGATGGCAGTCAGCCGATGTGTTTTAACGATGGTGAATTTCGTGTGGGCGGCAGTGATGTTTGTTTAGGTGAAGTAGAAGGTTGCAGATTTTATATGAGTGCCGATCAATTTGAATACTGGAAACACACGCAACTGATATTAAACGTTACACCGGGCAGAGGCAGCAGTTTTTCATTGGAAATACCACTGGGTGTACGTTTTTTTATTGAATCGAGATTGTTTACAGATGAGGAGCTGGAAAACCTGCAACCATTGTTGCAGGTAGAAACAGTTTATCGTAACTCACCTGCAGGTTCATGATCATCGTATTGATCTCTCAACTTCAGCAATTCAGTTTTTAATTGTTTGATGATGGCTTGATGTGCAGTTGAGTTGATGAGATTGGTTTGTTCCTGAGGATCTTTTTTCAGATCATATAATTCCCATTCGTTGACTGTATAGAAATAGATCAGCTTATAATCTTCTCCTCTTATGCCAACATGTGGTAATACATAATGATCGATCGGGTATTCGTAATAATGATAGTAGAGATATTTCCGGTTTAACTTTTTTTGTTTGCCGGAGATGTGTGATTGCAGACTTATTCCCTGCATCCATGCGGGTACCTTGCCGGTGGCAGCATCCATAATGGTTGGTGCAAAGTCAATGTTTTGCACCAGTTCATTTGAAACAGTTCCCGGTTTTATTTTTTCAGGCCAACGCATGAGTAAAGGAGCCTGTAACGATACATCATACATCCAGCGTTTATCAAACCATCCGTTTTCGCCAAGATAAAATCCCTGGTCGCCTGTATACATCACTAATGTATTTTTTGCCAAACCGTTTTTATCTAAGTATTCAAGCAGTCTTCCGATATTTTCATCAACAGACGCAACACAAGCCATATAATCCTGCATGTACCATTGATATTTTAATGCAAGTAATTTTCGCTTGTCTTTATAATGCTGTTGCAGCAATTTGCCACGCTCTGCATAAATTTCTTTTAATCCTTTCTGTTCCTCTTCAGAAATGTGATTAAAGATGAAGTTGTAATCTCTCTTGTAGGAAGGATTTGGTTTTAATTCAGGTATGTTTTCAAAATATGCAGGATCTATTTTCAAATCAACCACTAATTCCATATCATTCAGAATACTCATTTTCTGCCCCTGCCATGCTTTACCATGCTTGGTCATGTTTGCATATAAAGTTGGCGGTTCAGGAAAAACCTGTTTTGATGTGATCAACAAATGTTTTAAACGTGGCACCCAGTTTCGATGTGGTGCTTTATGGTGCAGTAATAATAAAAATGGTTTTTTCTTATCTCTTTGATCGAGCCAATGAAGGGCATCATCTGTGATCACATCTGTAGCATATCCATTTTCAACGATTGTATCGCCTTTCATGGTGATCATTAACGGATCATAATAACGTCCCTGGCCGGGTAGTATCTTCCAATAATCAAACCCTGATGGATAGGAATGCAAATGCCATTTTCCTGTAAGCGCAGTTTGATAACCTGCCTGCTGCAGTAAATGCGGCATGGTAATTTTTGAAGAGTCGAATCTAGTATGATTATCTTTTACAGCATTTTTATGCGAGTGCTGACCTGTAAGTAAGGTAGCTCTTGCAGGGCTGCAAATAGAATTTCCGACAAATGCCCTGTCGAAACGAATGCCTTCTTTTGCAAGCCGGTCGATATTGGGCGTATGAATAAACTGTTTGTTGTATGCACTGATGGCATCGTTGTCATGATCATCGCTCATGATATAAATGATATTCGGTTGTTGTGCAAACGCAGACTGGCAGCAAAGCAAAAGAAAGAATAAAAATCGCATGGGTGAAAGTTACAATAGTTGCAGGATATGTAGATTTGAAAAAAGATCGCCTCATGGAATTTGGACGTGTTGATGAACATGAACTGGACAGCATTGATTTTTCTCTGCCTGCTGAACCTGTGTTTAATAAAACAGTATTGAATGGAAAAGCCGTGAAAGATGCAAAAGTATATGTGGGTTGTGCCAAGTGGGGACGAACAGAATGGGTGGGTAAGATCTACCCGCCAAAAACAAAAGAGAAAGATTTTTTGCAGCACTATGTGCAGCATTACAATTGCATTGAGTTAAATACAACACATTACAAAGTGTATGGCGAAGTGGGCATCCGCAAATGGGCAGAGAAAGCAAAAGGCATGGATTTTAAATTTTGTCCTAAGATGTATCAAGGCGTTACACATCGTGGCAGTTTGAAAGGAAAAGATTTTATTACGAATGAATTTTTTCGGGGTATTGTTGGTTTTGAAGAACATCTTGGTCCCATCTTCGTGCAGGTGAGTGATACCTTTTCACCAAAACGTAAAACAGAGTTGTTCGATTATATGGCTTCGCTGCCGAAAGACCTGCAATTCTTTTTAGAAGTACGCCATCCTGATTGGTTTGCTAAAGAAGATATCCGCAACGAACTTTTCGCTACACTAAAACAAATGAACATCGGTGCAGTTATTACCGATACAGCAGGCCGCAGAGATTGTGCACACATGCATGTAACCGTACCGAAAGTATTCATTCGTTATGTAGGCAACAGTCTGCATAAATCTGATTATCCCCGATGCGATGCATGGATTGAACGGATGAAGTATTGGCTGCAGCAGGGTATTGAAGAAACGTATTTCTTTATGCACATGCACGATGAAGCAACATCACCTGAGCTGACGGTTTATCTGATTGACAAGATGAATAAAGAAATGGGATTGAACCTAATCAAGCCGAAGTTTATTGAAGGAGGTGTTTCGCAAAAACCAAAACCGAAGCAGCGGGGTTTGTTTGATAAAGATTTTTAACTCACCTCACTTCATACAACTCTTCCCATCGTGTGGTATAGCGTGGACTGCGTAATTCCTGTCGCATCTTCCAGTCTCTTGTTGTGCCGCTGGCAGCAAACTTCAATACATCATCCCGTTGACTGAAATTGATATTGTCGATCATATCCATTAACAGTCGTCCATTGTTTTTTGTTTCAGGCAAAAATAAATTGCCTTGAATCGATGCATCAGGTACAAGACCACTCAACATCACACCTGCTTTTTTGTACAGTTGTCCTTTCTCGTAAAGCTTATCAACCAATGCCACTGCAGGTTTAATGAGTTCGTTGGTAAACGAAGTTGCAACCGGTAGCGTAGCGTAAGAACTAATGGTTCCACCCCGTTTAAAATTCAGGTTATGATTCTGATCTTTTGTTACCACAAACACACTGATGAAGTTGGCGGCACTGTACTGTCGCCGTAATTTTTCGGCAGCCCTTGATGTATAGGTAGCAACGGCCTCTTTAATAGCATTGATATCACCAACCGGGCTGCCGAACATGCGTGTGGTAGCGATCATCTTTTTTGTTACAAGTTCATCTTCCATGTCTTTCGATGCAATACCGTTCAGTTCACGGATCAGCCGCACACCAACTACACCCCCTAAATGCAAACGGCCGAACTCTTCGCTCATTTTACTTAACTGCAACGCATCATCAATAAACCATTGCTCTTTTAGTTTCTGCGCATACTGATAACCCACACCCCAGATATCACCTACAGGTGTTTGCTCTAATCCCTTTCTTATTTTTTCTTCGGTATCGAGCACCAGCACACACTCCGTTTCTTTTTTATATTTTTTCGATAAGCGATTGGCAAGCTTGGCCAGCACTTTTGTTGGAGCCACACCAATGGAAACTTTAATGCCTGTCCATTGTTCTACTCTTTCCCGCATATCACGTGCAATGCGTTCCAGGTCATCTGTTGGAAAAATGCTGAGGTCAACAAATGCCTCATCTACTGAATACACTTCTACATTCTGTTCGCCAATGATGCTGCGCAAGGTATCCATCACCCGCATACTCAGATCGCCATACAAATTATAGTTACTGCTGAACACAGCCACATCATGTTTTTTGATTAATGGCTTCGCCATAAAGTAAGGCCCGGCCATATCCACACCCAATGCTTTTGCTTCATCACTGCGTGAAATAATACATCCATCGTTGTTGCTGAGTACAACAACAGGTTTGTTATCGAGATGAGGTTTGAATAAACGCTCGCAGGAACAATAGAAATTGTTGCAATCAACAATGGCGTACATGCTGCCGGAACATGGGCTAAAGCCCATTGTGTCCTTTTCATTTTTGTATCTCCAGCCTTCAGGCTGGAGCAAGTCAATAACCTCTGCGTGTTGTTGCATATTTATTATTTTTTGACTTGCCCTGGGCTTTAGCCCTGGGAATCTTTGATTAACAGGAAGCCATATTTCTTCATAAACTCATCATACTCCTGTTGAAATGTTTTCTTTGCATGATGCTCTTCCTGGTTCTTGATATATTCCCGCACCACATTTACACCGGATTCACTTACCGATACAGCGAAATAGTCATCCTGCCATTCAAATTTTTCATTGCACAGATTGTTTTTATTGATCCAGAACGAACTTTCGCCTTTGATCAACTGCACAGTCTTTGCAATTGTTTGATCTGCATTTAAAGAAAGAAGTATGTGCACATGATCCACATACCCGTTAATAAAATCAATATGAATCTGTTTTTCCTGCGCATTGGTTCGCATGTGTTGCCACACTTTCTGTCGAATGTTTTTATCAAGTAATGGTTTTCTACTCTTGGTAGCCCACACTAAATGAATCCATATTTTGATCATTGACATAAGAATGCTTTTATACCCTGGCCTGAAGGCCAGGGCAAGTTATGACTAGCTCTGGGTTTCAACCCAGAGACCTGATTGAATGAACAACAACTCCCCACATTTTAAAATCATCAAACTCTGCCAGGTTAATGTTTTTGTATCGCCCATTTTCTGCAATCAAAAATTCCGATGAAAAATTTTTATGAAATCTTCGCACCAGCAATTCACCATTCAGCACAGCGACAATAATTTTTCCATTCACTAATTTCAATGAGCGGTCAACAATTAAAATATCACCATCAAAAATGCCCGCCTGTTCCATGGCATCACCTTTCATTTTAAAAAAGAACGTAGCCGGCTTGTTTTTAATCAGCTGTTCATTCAAGTCAATACCACGTTCAGCATAATCATCGGCGGCTGCACCAAAGCCCGTAGCATTTGCGGTACGCACCTGTTGTTGTGTAAACTGTTTGCTGCCTTTATAAGCGGCGCCAAAAAAATCTTCCCCATCCATAAAAAAGAGTTTATCTCCGGCAGGAGTGTGAATAAAAAAGTATGTCTGGGTTCGTAAGAAAGTTTGGTAAAGCTAAAATTTTTAGTAATTTAGTAGTGCAGTTCGGCAAAATATTTTTTCCAGCTGCGGTACTTCAAACTCACTCATCAGTCAGCAAGCTGATTGACCTACTCTACAAACAAGCCGGAATTTTTGTGCATCATTTGCACACAGCAATGTATTGAACGAAACGATCAATGCAACAGTGAGCAATGTGTTTGCACATTAGCAATCGTCAATCAAAAATCTAAAATTGTTTGTTATGCAATTACAGTCAATCACAACAGCCACCATTCCCGGTTACAGAATTTATGAGTACCTGTTGGTATTAAGTCCGTATGAAGAATTATGGCAGCGTATTCTAAAAGAAAAAAATGCATTTGCAGAGAAATACAAATCCGATCATGCAAAATGGGGCAAGCCACATATTACACTCGCCAACTTTCTGCAATACGAATTAATGGAAGAGCGATTGGTGAACCGGCTCAACATGATCGCTATGGGTTTTCATCCCATTAAAGTGGAGTTGAAGGATTACGGCAGTTTTCCTTCGCATACCATTTACATCAACGTAGTGAGTAAGCTGCCCATACAATCATTGGTAAAAACCATTCGCACCGAGGCACAACGACTGATGAAACTCAACGACGATAATAAACCACATTTCATTCTTGAACCACACTTAACCATTGCACGCAAGCTGCAACCCTGGCAATACGAAAAGGGCTGGCTCGAATACAGTCACAAACATTTCACCGGGCGTTTTATTGCCGATGGAATGTTGTTGTTAAAGCGCCCCTTGGGTGAACAACGTTACCAGATCGTACGCCGGCTTGAATTTCAAAACCTTGCTGTTACAACCAAACAGGGAGAGTTATTTATGTAGTCGCCGCTGGTGCTACTATTAAACTATTGTTGCGTCGCACACTTGTACGTCCAACAATACTATTCATCTTTTATTAACCACAGAGACACAGTGTACACAGAGCATTGTACTTTGAGTATCTCCGTGTCTTTGTGTCTCCGTGGTTCAAACAAAACATCATGTCAGAGAAACTACAACAGGATCATTATAAAGTAAAACCAAAAGATGCTGACGAAACACAGCCTTATCATGCAGGCCGTGGCGCACAGTTCAACACCAAGAACCGCTTTTTAAAAAACGAAGTAACCAAAGAACACATCGAAGGCATCGACGATTGGGAAGAACGTGAATTGAAAACACAATACATCGAAGTTCATCCCAAAACAATTGTCAATAAAGTGGAAAGCCCCGATGTAGGCATGAGCTACAGTATGAACCCTTATGCCGGTTGCGAACATGGTTGCATTTACTGTTATGCACGCAATGTGCATGAGTACTGGGGTTATAGTGCAGGTATGGACTTTGAGCAAAAAATTCTTATCAAAAAAAATGCACCGCAGCTGCTGCGAAAATTTTTAATGCATCCCAAGTGGGATGCTACACCCATCATGCTCAGCGGTAACACCGATTGTTATCAACCGGCCGAACAAACCTATCGGTTGACAAGAGGATTGTTGGAAGTATGCAACGAGTTTAATCAACCTGTTGGCATCCTCACCAAAAATGCATGGATACTGAAAGATAAAGATGTGTTGCAGGAAATGGGGAAGAAGAATATTGTATCGGCCATGGTGTCCATTACATCGTTCAACGAAGATCTGCGAAGAGTAATGGAACCACGTACGGTAACCGCCAAACAAAAACTGAAAGTGATCAACGAACTCAGCAGTGCAGGTGTGCGCATGGGAATTATGATGGGACCCATGATACCCGGCTTGAACGAACATGAAATGCAACGCATCATGAAAGCAGCAAGAGACAACGGTGCAACATTCACGGCTTACACCTTTATTCGGTTGAATGGCGCCATCAAATTTTTATTTCACGATTGGTTGTATAAAAACTTTCCCGACCGTGCCGATAAAGTATGGCATCATATTGAACACAGTCATGATGGACAGGTGAACGATACACGATGGGGTGTGCGTATGCGTGGCGAAGGACCTATTGCCCAACTGGTGGCACAACAGTATAAAAAATATGGAAAGCTCTATGGTATGAATGCAGAAGAATGGAGTTTGGACAGAACAAAGTTTCGGCGGCCGGGTATGCAGACGAGTTTGTTTTGAAAAAGCAATTTGCTATATTTCAAAATAAAACACCCAAATGGCCACAAAAAACATCTTTGATAAGCCTTTTGACGAAGGCACCCTTGATAAGTTGACAATTTTTGAAGATTATTTTAAAGAATGGCTTCCTGTATTTCTTGCTAAGCCTGATCCGATTTGGAAAGAGATACAAATTTTTGATTTGTTCGCTGGAGAGGGAAAGGATGTAAATGGAGTTTTGGGTAGTCCCATGCGAATTATTTCAGTTCTAAATGCAAATAGAGATCTGATCTTAAAAAGTGGGGTAAAAATTAAAGTTGTTGTAAACGAATACGAAAAACAAAAATTTGATCTACTCGTGTCAAATTTGAAATCAATTGCCGATACATCTCTTTATGAATTAGAGCTATACAATGATGATTTTTATAAGATTTTCGAAAGCTACTATGAAAGCATGAAAAAAACGGCAAATTTTCTTTTTTTAGATCAAAATGGTATTAAACAAATTACAGAATCTGTTTTCAATAAATTAATTCAACTCAAACAAACTGATTTTCTATTTTTTATTTCATCATCGTTTATCAAAAGGTTTAATGAGCTTGACGAATTTAGAAAGTATTTAAAAATTACAAAGCAGGATTTGGAAGGTAAAAGTTATTATCACATTCACAAGGTCGTACTTGAGTATTACAGATCAATGATTCCGAAAGGGAAAGATTATTTTTTAGCACCATTCTCAATAAAAAAGCCTGCTGGTATATACGGGTTGATATTTGGGACTAATCACACTCTCGGGATTGAAAAATTTCTGCATGTTTGTTGGAAGCATGATAGGCTCACAGGTGAAGCCAATTTCGATATTGACAATGAAGGTATTGATTTAACAAGGCCTTCGTTGTTTGAAGAATTTAATAAGCCAACAAAGCGTCATCTATTCGAACAGAAGCTAAAAAGCAAAATACTTGAAGGAGACCTAAAGACTGGTAAAGAGGTATATCTTTGGGTCTTAAATGAAGGGTTTCTTTTAAAAGATGCAAACCCAATTTTTAGAGAACTTATACAACTGAGGAAAATTGAAATAGGGTTTAAGTTAATCAGTGCAAAAATTCATAAACTATTAGAACCCTCGTTAATTAAACTACTATAACATGGCTCAATCTTCAATAGAGTGGACAGAAATGACTTGGAACCCAACTACAGGTTGTAATAAAATTTCTGCTGGCTGTAAACATTGCTATGCAGAAGTGATGGCGAATCGATTACAGGCAATGGGAATCGACAAGTATAAAGATGGATTCAAACTGAGGATTCACGATGATGCGTTATTAATACCTTATTCGTGGAAACATCCGAAAATTGTTTTTGTTAATTCAATGAGCGATCTTTTTCACAAGGATGTTCCTCTTGAATTTATTAAGAAGGTGTTTACTGTTATGAATGAAAACCCGCAGCATACATTCCAGGTTCTTACAAAGCGTTCAGATGTTTTATTAAAGTATCATAAAGAATTAAAATGGACACATAATATTTGGATGGGTGTTTCGGTGGAAGATGACAGAGTAAAACACAGAATTGACGATTTGCGTAAAACAAATGCAAGAACAAAATTTCTGTCCTGCGAACCTTTAATAGGCCCTTTAAACAAACTCAATCTTAAAAAGATAGATTGGGTAATTGTTGGAGGTGAGAGCGGACGTAAGCCAAGGCCAATGGATGTTGATTGGGTTTTGGATATTCAGCAGCAATGCGAAAAAGCAAAAGTGGCGTTCTTCTTTAAACAATGGGGTGGAACAAATAAAAAGAAAACTGGAAGATTACTTAATGGTCGTACTTACGATGAAATGCCTGTAATGGAACATTTAGAAGAAGTAATTCATTAATCAATATGCAAACAAGAAAATCATTCATCGCAAAACTCTCTGCTGCCGCCGCAGCAATTACCGGCTTATCTTCGTTCAAACAACAACCAATGGACAAAGAACTGAAGAACGTATTCATTCATCATGTGTATTTCTGGTTAAAAAATGCAGACAGCAAAGCCGACAGGGACAAACTGGTGGAAGGCTTAACCAAACTGTCGAAAGTAAAAACCATTCAAAACTTTCACATCGGCAAACCGGCTGATACAAATCGTGAAGTAATTGAACGGGGCTATGCTGTTTCCTGGATGCTGCAGTTTGCTAACGGCACCGATCAGGCCAGCTATCAAACAGATCCAGTTCATTTAAAATTTGTGGAAGACTATTCGCATTTGTGGAGCAAGGTGATTGTGTATGATTCGGTAGATGTATAGTTGTTTGTAGCTAAAATGAAAAATAGTAATCGTCATTGCGAACTTGTGAAGCAATCTTTTTAATAAGACTGCTTCGTTCCTCCGATGCTTCGATCGGAGTTATAAACTCGCAGTGACGTTTCTTTTTTACACTGTTACTAACCGCTGTTGTACCAATTAAGAAGTAAATTTATACAGCGATGGTACTTCTTATTCAATGCAAAGACAGGGTGGGCCTTGTGGCCGCAATCAGTGCTGTGTTGGCAACACGCAACCTCAACATCGTTTCCATGCGTGAGCATGTGGATGTGCAGGCCAATGTATTTTTTACACGCATTGTAAGTGCACAGGAAACAGAAGTGCAAGAACTGCAGCAACAACTACAAGCCGTATTGCCTGCCGATGCAAGCATCAGCATTAATCCCGAACCGCAGAAGAAAATTGTACTACTTGTTACAAAAGAATATCACTGCCTCAGCGATATTTTAATTCGTCATCATTTTTCCACATTAGGCGCAACAGTACAGGCTGTTATTGGTAATCATGCAGTGCTGCAAAATATCTGCGAACGGTTTGATGTGCCGTTTCATTTCATCAGTCATGAAAACAAAAGCAAAGAAACATTTGAACAGGAGTTGATGCAGCAGATCAATGCGTATACATTTGATTACATCATTCTTGCCAAGTTTATGCGAATACTTTCACCATCATTTGTACAACAGTTTGCATTAAAGATCATTAACATTCATCATTCCTTTTTACCGGCGTTTATTGGTGCAAGTCCGTACAGGCAGGCACATAGCCGTGGTGTAAAAATGATTGGCGCCACTGCACACTATGTTACAAACGATCTGGATGAAGGCCCCATCATTGAACAACAAAGCATACCGGTGAATCATACATTCGGTATTGAAGACATGATCAAAGCAGGAAAGGAAATTGAAAAAGCAGTGCTGGCAAAAGCATTGAAATTATTGTTTGAAGATCGTGTGTTTGTATATCAAAACAAAACCATCGTGTTTGAGTATTGATTGTTGTTTGCAACATCATTGAAAAAATATTTTTAAAAATTCTTTTCAAAAAAGTTGGTAACATCAAAAAAATAAATTCATCTTTGCACTCACAAAAATTATAAACAACAAAAAATGCTACGCATACAATCACATATTGAAACAGTGAATCGGTTTAGTCCCAAAGGAGACTATACTATTTGCGGGGCAAGTACTGCTGTTGAATAAAGTTGAAGAAACGAATTCGCTATAACACAGGCCCCGCAAGAGATTGCGGGGTTTTTTGTTTATATACATCTCCATGCAGTTGCAATGAAGAATGGATGAACTGTTTATACAGTTTGTAATGGCCGTTGCTATGAAATGAAAAACATCTTTAACCGAAATGAGTAAATGAACAAAACAAAACGACAGTACATACGAATGAATTCAGTGCAGGCATGTTCGGCAATAATGCATCATTGGTTACTGCAACCAAACAGGAGTAGTATGCCCATTTGTGATGGTAATGAATTTATTCTGAAACGACCGGATCGTATCTATACATAAACAGTTATGTAGTGGAGAAGATGAACCCGGTCGAGATAACGACCGGGTTTTTTTATGGCGCTAAACGAAAGGAGGAGCAAATGAAATTTTTATTCATCATCACAGTTATCCGCTTTTTAATTGAATGGATAAGCAAGGAGGAAAAAACAGAAGCAAAAAACGATGTGCAGGAGCAGGTGTTACACCCGGCGGCACATCCGTTACGATAAAAGATTATGTGCAGAGGAGGAAATAAGCAACCCCTGTTTACCGATGCAAGCGGTAAGAGATGCAGCAGGGGTGCTTTTCCAAAAAATATAGCAGCATTCCAATTGGTTGGATACTCCGCCTGGAACGGAGAGGCTGCAGGTTCGAGTCCTGCCTGCTATACAAAATATTGAGTGGTGTAATGGTTTAGCATATCAGTCTTTGACACTGATGATGATAGTTCGAATCTATCCTCAATAGCAAATGTTGGCTTTAGCTTATGTGGTAAAGCATCCGTCTGTGCAACGGAAGAACAGGGTTCGAATCCCGGAGTCAACCAATGGAAATGAAAAATTTAAAATGAAAAAATAGAAAGAATTAAAATCAATACGGCTGAGTGTAATGGTAACATGTTCGTCTCCCTCTCTTTCTGAGAGGCAAGTAGCAGATGATTGTATTCGGTTCGAATCCGGAAGCCGTACAAATTTGACTTATAGTTCAATGGATGAGAATGCTGCGCTACGAACGCAGAGATACAAGTTCGACTCTTGTTAAGTCAACAATAGATTGTGGTTTAGAGTAACGGTTAACTCGAAGGTCTCATAAGCCTTAGCTGCAGGTTCGAATCCTGCAACCGCAACAATGATTGACCCATAGCTCAATGGTAAGAGCAGGAACCTTATACGTTCAAGGTTATCAGTTCAAATCTGATTGGGTCAACAAAATAAGATGACTTAGCTCAATTGGTTGAGAGCGTTACCCTGATACGGTAAAGGTTGAAAGTTCAAGTCTTTCAGTCATCACAAACAATGCGACTTAATTCAATGGGAGAAGATCATCGTTACAAGGTGATAGTTGAAAGTTCGAATCTTTCAGTCGCAACAAAAAAGTCTCGTAGCTCAATTGGCAGATGTATCCGGCTTTTAACCGGAGGGTTGTGAGTTCGAATCTCACCGGGACTACAATGGATGAATAGCTCAACGGCAGAGCGGCGGTTTGTTAGACCGTTGGTTGAAAGTTCGAATCTTTCTTCATCCTCAATTGTGAGTGCGACGAAGTTGGAGAGTCGTAGCGGTCTGTAAAACCGCTGCTTTTATAGCTGAGTAAGTTCGAGTCTTACCACTCACACTTATGGAGAGAGTCCGGATGGTCATGGATGCTGTCTTGAAAACAGACTGGGTGTAAAAACCTCAAGAGTTCGAATCTCTTTCTCTCCGCTATGTATTAGAAAACATGATTTGCGATATGCAGTACAAGAGTGCGACGCAACGAAGATGATCGGAGTTTTTGTAGCATGGAACAAAAAGTAAAACGGAGAGTTGACAGAGTGGTAATGTGCCAGCCTGCTAAGCTTGGGCTATCGTTTATTCGATACAAAGGTTCGACTCCTTTACTCTCCGCATTGTTTGAAACAGTTGAGTTCGATGATGAGGAAATAAGATATCAGTCAGTAACTGTAGCAAACAAACTGGTGCTTTGGCAGAATGGATATATGCACCGGAGTGAAATCCCGGACATCGTGGTTCAATTCCACGGGGCACCACTTGAAATGAGAATTGGAGAATGAAAAATTAAAAATGTAAAACATTCTTTTAAAAGATGAACAATGAACAAACAAAACAAGTGAGTGACACAACGAAGATGCTATGAAATACTTCTGTTGGTCGCAAAACAAAAATTAAAAATGTAAAACAATGGAACAGCGGCAATGGAGAAAATTAAACGGGCAACGGATTCAGCGGCCGATTGAAGATGAAGTAAGGGCTGTGTTGGTGCGTGAAAAAGAAATGGAACACGAATTGAAAGTGTGCATTGGTACCGATAGCCAGGTGAAGAGCAGGGAAACTGAATTTGCAACCGTGATCGTTTTCATCCGGAAAGGAAAAGGCGGGTTCATGTACATCCACAATGAAACAACAAAACAAAAAATGAGCATCAAGCAACGGATGTTAACGGAAGTTGCGATGAGTATTGATGTGGCGTATGAATTATGCCGGTTGTTTACACTGTATAATGTGGATATGGAAGTACATGCCGATATTAACACCAACCCTTCTTTTAAAAGCAATGATGCGTTGAAGGAAGCAATGGGTTATATCATGGGAATGGGCTTTGCGTTTAAAGCAAAACCACAGGCCTTCGCCAGCTCCAGTTGTGCAAATAAAGTGGTGCAATAGTCTGAACCATGATTTAAGAGATTTTCAGATTGTGAAGATGACTAATAAATAATCTATTGAATCGGGTTAATCATTTAAATCCAGGTTCAGACAATTAAAAATTAAAAAAATGGACAATTTATTTAATCAAAAAGTGATCAGTGCAAACAATGTGTTTAGCAACGACTTTTTGGATACAAAGATTTTATACCTGTATTGCTTCAACAGCTTGCCGAGTATTCATTTCATGAATTATATCGATGGCGAAAAAGCATTCGGAGTATTTAAGGAGCGTTATGCTGAAATGATAAAAGATATCCATCAGACACGCTGGTACAAGCAAAAGAAAAAGAAATTTCAGTTCGACAAAACGGTGGTGATCTTAACCAACAATTGCATACTTGAATTTGACGATGACTATTGCGAAGTATTACACAACGGAACAAATGAAGCGTTTGTGCAGGAACTCACAATAATGGTAAATCAGTTTAAGGAAAGACAACGTCGGCAACCATTGGAAATAAACCTGATCGTGCAGGAGAGGAATCATCTCGGTTTAAAAGCGATGGAGATCAAACGCACCAAGCTTGACTTGAATCTTTTTTATGAAGATGATTTTAAGGAAGTAGATGAAGTGATCAGAAAAAGATTGAGCCAAAAGAATGACAAAGGAATTGTATTGCTGCACGGTTTGCCCGGCACCGGTAAAACAACTTACCTGCGTTACCTGGTTGGAAAAATCAAGAAACGTGTGCTGTTCCTGTCGCCTTCGGTTGCCGGTAATCTGATGAACCCTGATTTTATTGAACTGCTGATCGATAACCCCAACACGGTATTGATCATTGAAGATGCAGAGAATATTATCATGGACCGAAAGTACAGCAGCAGTTCATCTGTATCAAACCTGTTAAATATTTCAGATGGGTTACTGGCCGACTTTCTGAATGTGCAGTTGATCTGCACCTTCAACAGTTCGCTTACGATGGTGGATAGTGCATTGATGCGTAAAGGAAGGTTGATCGCAAAGTATGAGTTTGGAAAATTGGGTGTGGAGAAAGCCAATCGTTTATCAAATCATTTTGGTTTCGATAAGTTGATCGATCAACCAATGACCATTGCAGAAATTGCTAACCCGAACGAAAAGGCGCAACCTGTTGAAAAAATGGAAGTGATCGGTTTCAGACGACAGGCTGAATTAATGAATTAAACTGTCTGAACTGGGATGAGAATGATTGTTAAGATGAATGGGAAATAAGCGAATGATCTTAGAAATCCTATACATCCCAAAAATCACAGTTCAGACAATAAGAGCTTGCTTAACGGCAAGAAGGGTATTTGTATGTTGACAGCAAACCAGGCTTGTGTTTCAAAGAAGCACAACAGTGCAGACGCAGTAGCTATCTGTATGCTGTTGCATCAATGTGCAGTTCCCTCCATACACTGTGTGTCATGGGTTCAATTCCCATTTCCGATGGCATCGGAATAGCTCAGGGGTAAAGCAACAGAAAAGCACCGGTTCGAATCCGGTTTACACTCCGAGAGGATTGTGTAATAGCTCAGTTGGTTAGAGCACTACACTGATAATGTAGCGGATGAAGTACAGCACTTCTCAAATGCTGACCAGACAAATAAAGCCGGGTGAATGACCGGCAGTAAGAATGAATAAATCGTTAGCGATAAGTTCATACAAACTGCAATCAGGTATTTACCCGAAAGCGAACATGAAACTGCTATCACAGCAATTGCTTCGTCATTCAGAATTGATGATACAAACATCATCAACAGGCGTTTGATGAACCGGTTGCAACTACAGCATGAACAGGTCGCTTCCGTAAAAATAGGATGATCAAACAACCGGCTTTATATTTTTAAAAAAGTAGTGGGTGTAAGAGCTCACTAACAAAACAATAAACAATGAAACGTGTAAAAGTAAATGCCTATCAAGTGGCATTGGTATTTAAAGATGGCGTGTATGAAAAAATGCTGAAAGAAGGAACCTATTGGCTGTGGAATAAACAAGTGTATGTGTACGATGTTACCAAACCATTTGTTGCACCAATTGAATTGAACATTCTGTTGAAGGATACTGAATTGGCAGAAGCGCTGGAAGTAGTTGAAGTAAAAGACAACGAGATCGTATTGCAATACGAGAACGGTTTGCTGAAACAGGTATTAACCGCCGGTCGTTATACTTACTGGAAAGGCGTGATCAACTATACTTTTGTTCGTGCCGATATTGGCAGCATCAACATTGAAAAAGAAATTGATCGTGTGGTATTGCAAAATCGTTTGCTGGCAAGCTATGTGCGTAGCTACACTGTTGAAAGCTATGAAAAAGCTGTGCTGTTTGTAGATGGTAAGTATATGCAAACCCTGGAAAGTGGTGTGTACTATTGGTGGAAGAACAGCACTGCCGTGTATGTTGGTAAGGTGGATATGCGTAAGCAACAACTGGAGATCAACGGTCAGGAAATTCTTACCAAAGATAAAGCAGCTTTGCGTTTGAATGCATGGGCACAATACAAAGTGGACGATATTGAAAAAGCATTGTTGCAAAACAAAGCCTACGATCAACAATTGTATGTGGCTTTTCAACTGGCCCTGCGTGAATACATTGCCGGTTATGGTTTCGATGAATTGCTGGAGAAAAAAGAAGCAGTTGCTCCTTTTGTGCTGACACAGGTAAAAGAAAAAGCGGAAGCGTTGGGTATTGAAGTGTTAGGTTTTGGCATCCGTGATATTGTTTTGCCGGGCGATGTAAAAGAGATCATGAACCAGGTGTTGATCGCTGAGAAAAAGGCGCAAGCCAACAGCATTATGCGTAGGGAAGAAACTGCCAGCACCCGTAGCTTGCTGAACACTGCCAAGCTGATGGAAGAAAATGCAATGTTGTGGAAGCTGAAGGAAATGGAATATGTAGAAAAGATCGCAGACAAGATCAGCAACATCAGTGTAAGTGGCAACGGTGTGTTGATTGAACAGTTGAAACAGATCTTTGTGCCGCAGAAATAAATGGTATGTAGTGGAAGGCGATGATTATTTTGTTATCGCCGCCACTGCTGCTATTGAACTTCGGTTGCGTCGCACACTTGTACGTTCGGTAATTTTATTCTGTAAATGCAAAACAGGTTATCATGAATAGTATTGAATTATATCCGGAATTAAAGGAGTATATCTTTAATTATTGTGGAAAGTATTTTGGTGAATATGAAAAGAAAGCCCATTTGCATTTACATGCATTGGCAAAATCAATGGACGGAGCCAATGTAAAAATGTATAAATTCTTCATGAAAGAAGAAAATGTTTTAGACAATCCTGAAATCAAAGATTTAGTAAGCGGGGGCTATGATGCATTTAAAGAGAAGGTAGTTACACGAATATGGAATGAACATAAGAATGAATTGGAATTGAATTTGTGTCCCCGTTGTAGAAAAATTGCAAGGACACCTGAAGCACGTCAATGCAGATTTTGTTTTCACGACTGGCACTAAAAACTAAAAACAATGAGCAAGTTAAAAATATCAGGAAAAGAATTAAGAGCGATTGGCTACCCGGAAGGACCGGTCATCAGCATCGCTATGAATATTATGCAAAAGCAGTACAAGCATACTGCAAAGGAGGAAGTAATGGAATTGTTGAAAGCAGTGCTGGCATCGCCTGCAAATTATTTAGATGATGCCGTGCTGGCATTGATCGCAAAGCAATTGATGCCGGAAGAAAAAGAAAGTGAAGGTGAGTTGTCGTTGAATCAAAACGGAATACAATTCAATGTATTCGGTAGCGAGCATATTGAACAAAGTGCCATGCACCAGATGTATACCGCAGCAAAATTACCTGTTGCAGTTGCAGGAGCGTTAATGCCCGATGCACATCATGGTTATGGTTTGCCTATCGGTGGCGTGTTGGCAACTGAGAACGCTGTCATTCCTTACGGAGTTGGTGTGGATATTGGTTGCAGAATGTGTTTGAGCATTTACGATATCGATCCAAAAGAATTAGTGCAACGTGAAAGTTTCTTCACAAGAGAACTGGGCGAAGCAACTTTATTTGGAAGCGGTGCACAGTTCAAACAAAGCGAAGACCATGAAGTAATGGATAACGAATTGTTTTTTGAATTACCGTTGCTGAAAAATCTGCACGGTCGTGCATGGAAACAATTAGGAAGCAGTGGAAGCGGTAATCACTTTGTAGAGTTTGGTGTGGTGGAAGTTGCAGAGAAAGATGAAGTGTTGGGTGTGGCGGCGGGCAAATATGTTGGTTTGTTGAGTCACTCCGGTTCAAGAGCCTTGGGTGCAAACATTGCCAACTACTATACCAAAATCGCCATCAGCAAAAGACGTTTGCCACAGGATGCAAAAAATCTTGCTTGGTTAAACTTAGATGAAGAAGAAGGTATGGAGTATTGGTTGGCGATGAACTTAGCAGGTGATTATGCAAGTGCCTGTCACCATGTGATTCATAACAAGATCGCCAAACAACTTGGACGAAGACCAATGAAGATGGTGGAGAACCATCACAACTTTGCATGGAAAGAAAAGTGGGAGGGAAGGGATGTGATCGTTCATCGGAAAGGCGCAACACCTGCAGGTAAAGATATACTGGGTATCATTCCGGGAAGTATGACTGCAACCGGTTATATCGTAAAAGGAAAAGGTGAAGCTGCATCGGTTAACTCAGCATCGCATGGTGCAGGGCGTTTAATGAGTCGTTCCAAAGCAATGCAAAGCATCACCCACAATGCATTGAAAGATGAATTGAAAAAATATGGCGTGAAATTGCTTGGCGGCGGATTGGATGAAGCGCCTTTTGCTTACAAAGACATCAATGTAGTAATGCAAAGTCAGCAATCGTTGGTGGATGTAGTGGGAAGCTTTACGCCAAAAATTGTAAAGATGGATGGACCGAGTATAAAGCCTTGGCAGAAGAGTAGAGAAGTGGAAGGAGAGTAGGATAATGGATAGTTGATAATGAAGAATTGATAAATTGGAACTCACTTCAACTCCTGTTGCAGAAATGCAGCAGGAGTTTTTGTTTTATAGAATTAACACTGTGGTAATATTGGCTTTTTAGTTTTGTGTAAGATGAATGAAACCCTAGAAAAAAAGCAAATTGAGCTGCTTCGAACACTCAAAGAAAGATTTAAAGAAGAGCCACGAAGTTGGTGGCAAACACAAAGTAAAAAGTATAAAACAACTTGGGAAGTCGGGAATACATACGATAACTACCCCGAACCTTCAGAAGAAAAAATTGTAAAGTATAATTTCAAAGCGGCGATTAGTAAAATCGCCGCTTTGCTTTTATTTATATTCTTCGTCTATTATCAATCGTGGCAGCATAATTCCGGAATGCCTTATTTCATGCTGGTAGCGATGTTGATTTTTCTCTTGCTCGAACTACCATCTCTTTACGATCGAAAACCCAGACTAATTATTACTTCTCAAAGTATTTGGTTTAAAAAAGTTGGATATGAAATTGAATGGAACAATTTAATGGCCAGTTATGTGGAAGAAGATCATTCAGGCGATTCAGTTACAAGTGAATTACTCTTCTTTCACTACGATCAACTTACAAACACAATACATGAGATAAGAATAAAACTCAACGAATGCCTGGAAATGAACGATACACAAATCTGTTACTACATCGAATACTGGAAAATAAAAACAGGAAACAGAACACCTCAGATTTAATCATACTGCTTCCAGATGCTCTTGATCTGCAATAAATTCATAGGTAAAAACAGGTTGCAGATCATAGCAGGAGTTTTTTATTTTATCTTCATCAAATGAAAACAATCGGACTCATCGGTGGCATCTCCTGGCTTTCAACAATGGATTATTATCGATTGCTCAATCAAAAAGTAAATGAACAATTGGGTGGAGTAAGCTCTGCAAAGATCCTTATGAGTTCGGTAGATTTTGATGAGATCAAATCATTAACACTTGCAGATGATTGGGATGGCTTAGCAAACCTGATGCGTAAAGAAGCAAAACGATTACAGGATGCAGGAGCAGATTGCATTCTCATCGGTGCTAATACCATGCACAACATTGCCGATAAAGTGCAGGCATCTATCAGCATTCCGTTAATTCATGTAGCAGAAGAAACAGGCAAACAGATTTCAAAACAGAATCTCAAAAAAGTAGCATTGCTTGGAACGAAGTACACTATGCAATTGCCATTCTATAAAAATAAATTAGCAGCACAGGGAATCGACACCATCATTCCCGATGAAGCCGATATTGAATACATCAACAGTGCTATTTACGATGAAATGGGCAAAGGTGTTTTTCTGGCTGAGCGTAAAGAAGGATTCATTCAAATCATCAACCAACTCAAAAACGATGGTGCTGAAGGAGTGATCTTAGGCTGCACAGAAATTCCTATCCTTATTAAACAAGAAGACAGTCCCATTCCGGTTTTTGATACAACTGTTATTCATGCAACTGCAGCAGTAAATTTTGCTTTGAGCAGTTAATCGATGAAATAAAGCACATTTGCATTTTTCGTCATTAAAAATCAAAAGCGGAAATTTTTTAAAAAAATTTTATGCAATCCGTTTTTTTGCTGCATCCATGAGGCAAACCCTGTCTTATGCGATTGTTCTTTACTGCATTTTTACTCAGCACATGTTTGTTCGTAACTGCCCAGGTTAAACCTTCTTTGCCCATACGGCCATCGGCACAGCCACGAGTGTTTGATGGTAAAATGATGATACAACGTTGTTCTATTGCTGTACAAACAGATGGTATTACGGCTGTAACATTTGTTGAAATGGAATTTTACAATAACCAGGAAGTTGAAATAGAAGGTTTGTACAGGTTTAAATTACGAAACGGACAGGTTATCACCGATTTTCAACTTGATTTGAACGGGAAATACCGGGAAGGTTCAATTGAGGAAAAATGGAAAGCGACCAATGCGTATAATCGTGTAGTAGGCAAGCGGATCGACCCGGCTTTACTAACAAAAGATTATGATAACAATTACAGTCTGCGTATTTATCCCGTGCCTGCAAAAAAAACAAGGAAGGTGTGTTTTACGTTGCACGAAGTATTGCCTTACGATGCGAAAGTGAAAACATATATGCTGCCCTTTAGTAACAATGATACAGTTGCCGATTTTTCATTTCGGTTTGAAGCGTATAACCAAACAGAAAAACCATTTTCACGGGCGCTGACGTTATTGGAAGTTCCTTTTACAACAAGTCATAATGGTTTTGTTGGAAAAGCAAACCGCAGTTTTTTTGTTTTAAATAAATCACTTGAAATTGTTCTGCCACAAAAACAAACTGAACAGGTACTTGTACAGTCGGCCAACAACAAACACCGGTTTGCAGTTGAATTAAAAAAGGAATTCAAACAGTTTTATTCAATTGATCCAAAAAACGTAACGGTGTTTTGGGATGCATCTGCTTCTTCGGCTGAAAGGGACCTGCAAAAGGAAATCAGTTTTTTGAAACAGTACCTTGCTTATCACCGGGTAAAAAAGGTAACGATTATTCCCTTTCGGCAAAAGCCGTTTGATACACTTGTGCTCACAGCCCAGCCCAGGCAACTGCAACAGCTCGACAGGTATTTGACAGATCTTTCGTACGAGGGGGCAACGGGTTATGGCAGCCTTAATTTTTCAACGGTACAATCGGATGCTGTGTTGTTATTCTCCGATGGATATAACAGTTATGGAACAGCTAAACCAAAGAGCGGCCGGGTATTGGTGTATGCCATTCATTCAGCACAAAAAAACGATTTACAACAGCTGAAAAAAATTACCGGCGCTGGTGGTGTACTTATCGATTTAAGAAAGTTGCCAACCGATGTTGCAATTGAGCAGGCATCGCAGGCAGAACGTATGCTTCTGCGTGTAGAATCTGCAAGTGGTAAAACAATCATTGAATCAGTATTGCCCGAAAAGCTTGATCGTCCGCTACTGATTTATGGCTCCATGCACAGCACAACAGATACGTTGCTGTTTTACTATGGCAACAACGAATCGATCACCAATACAGAACGTGTGTTGCTTGCAACTGCACAAACAACAACCGCTGTTGGTATCGACAGATTGCATATGCTGATGCGTTACCGGAAAATAAATGAAAGCCATAACTGGAATGATATACTGGATTTTGGTTTGGACGAACGGGTAGTAACAACGCATTCGGCATTTATTGTTTTTGAACGTGTGGAAGATTATATACAATACAACATTACACCGTCGAAAGATCTGGAAGAAGAATGCCGCAGGTTGAACTATGTAAAAAGAGATACACGTCAGCAAAGAAGAGTAATGGAAAACAAATCAGCAGAAGCAGATTTGTCAGCTGCGGTTGCAGTCTATAATCAACGTATTAAAAAATGGGATGCAAATGCACCATGGTTGTTTTACAGGCCTGAGAAAAAAGAAGAGATAACTGTTCCATCGCAAACAGATATTAATATCCTGCCAACAACTAGCGCAAATGTTGAACAGGCATTGCAGGGAAGAGTAGCAGGTGTTTCTATCAGCTCAAGTAATTCGTTGGATGAAGTAGTTGTTGTTGGCTATGGCTCTGCACGTAAGCGTAGTCTTACCGGTTCAGTTACTGTTATAAATCAGCAAGACCTATTTCAGGGCTATACCAATATTGGTGATGCACTTGCAGGAAGAGTTCCGGGTTTACAGGTAATGAACAATGGAAGTGCTCCGGATGCAGCACCTGATATCCGTATCCGTGGCGCATCATCGTTTGGCGTTTCTGCTCAACCATTATACATCATCGATGGCGTACCTGTTATAGCAGAAAGCATCAATCAGATTTTAAATGTAAACGATATTGAATCGATTACCGTTTTAAAGGATGCAAGTGCTGCAGCGCTGTATGGATCACGGGCAGCAAATGGCGCCATTTCTATTCAAATGAAAAAAGGGAAGAATTATTCTAACAACTATTCCTACAACAGAAAATATAAGTTGAGTGAGCAGGAAGATGTAGATTATATACTGGAGATGAAAGATACCGAACGCACAGAAAAAGTGGCGAAGTACAATGAGTTGAAATTGCGTTACAGTAATTCAGTAACCTTTCATGTGGATATGGCCGAACATTTTTATGCCTGTGGTTTACATGCAGCCGGTTTTGCTGCATTGATGCAGGCAATGGAACTGGCCCCATCGCAGTTTTATATGCAACGCACTGCAGCTATGATTCTTGAACGCTGGAAACAATTTGCACAAGCCGAAGAATTGCTGAGCGATCTTATAGCAGATCAGCCAACAGAATTGTATTTGTATCGTGATCTTGCATGGGTGTATTATCAGCAGCAAAAATATCAGCAGGCAGTTGATTTATTACACAAGGCATTGTTCATCAATTTTGGTGCAGATGAAAACCGAATGGCAGGAATGAAAGCAGTTCTGTTAAATGATTTCAATGCGATGATAGAAATACAGAAACAAGTAGTAGATGTATCGAAGCTGAATACTTCGCTCATAAAACCGCTGCCGGTTGATTTAATGATTGTTGCCGAAGGTAATAACAGAGACAGGTTGCATTTACAAGTGAACGAGCCGGGCATTCAATCAATGGTCATTGCAGGAAATCCATCAAAGACAGGCGGCTTTATTACAACTGAACAGAATATTGAAACCTGGAATTATTATAATTATGGTATTGAAATGTACAGCACTAAAAATGCAGTAAGTGGAAAATATAAATTAACAGTTAACTATTACGGTAGCTGGAGTTATTACACAAAAATACCCAACTATATCCGCCTGTGTGTGTTCCGCAATTTTGGCAAACCCGATCAATCAATACAAATTGAAACCATTGCCATGGATAACCAGTATGGTGAAATTGAAATAGCGGAAATTAAGTATTGATAAAAGTGGAGCTGTTGCATTAACGCTTATCTTTAATGCAACAGCACATCAATGCCCCAACTCCAGCGAACACTTACGCTCTTCTCTGTTATAGCCATAGTAGTTGGCGGCGTAATCGGCTCCGGTATTTTTATGAAACCTGCTGTAATGATGGCACAGCTGGGCTCTCCGTTGTTATTGCTTATTGTGTGGATCGTTGCTGGGCTCATTGTGTTGTGCGGTGCATTAACCAATGCCGAAGTGGCAACCATGCTTCCCGAAACAGGCGGACAGTATGTGTTCTTTCAGAAAATGTATGGCAATGCCTTTGCATTTTTATACGGATGGTCGGCCTTTGCTGTTTTTAATACGGCGGGCAACGCATCTATTGCTTATGTATGCAGCACCTATGCCGATTATTTTTTGCATCTGCCACGTGTTGATCTGCAAACAGAGTTAAGTGTAAAATTTCACATTCCTTTCATTGGAACAATTTTTCCCCTGCATAACATTGGTGTAAAGCTGTTAACCGTATTGCTTATTTGTGTATTTACAATCATCAATATGCGGAGCGTAAAACTGGGTGCAGGCATTCAGCGCTTATTGACCGCATTAAAAATTGTTGCCATTTTTTTATTGGTGCTGGGTGTATTTACATCGGGCAAAATTGAACCGCAACATTTGTTTGCAACATTGCCCGGTGCGCCAACAGGTTTGGCATTTGTAACGGCCTTTATGGCTGCAACTGCCGGAGCTTTCTGGGCTTACGATGGCTGGAACAACATTACATTTATTGCAGGTGAGATAAAACAGCCGCAAACGATTATTCCTAAAAGTTTATTGCTGGGACTAACTGTCTGTATCATCACCTATGTGCTCATCAACCTTGCATTTATTTATGTGTTGCCTGCAGATAAAATAGCAGCCTCCGGTTTTATTGCTGCCGATGCAGCTTCTGCTATTTGGGGAACTACCGGTGCCGCACTTATTGTTTTGTTAGTAGTAGCATCTACATTAGGTACAACCAATTCCAATGTATTGGCAACAGCTCGTGTAACATTTGTAATGGGCGAAGAAAGCAAATGGTTTAAAGCTGCACAGAAAGTACATCCCAAATTTCAAACGCCTGCCAATGCTTTACTGTATAATGCTGTGTGGACAATTCTGCTCATCTTCAGCGGCTCGTTTGATATGTTGACTGACATGCTCATTTTTGTAAGCTGGTTGTTTTATGGCATGAGTGCGTTTGGTGTGTTTATTCTCCGACAAAAAATGAAAGAATTTGAACGTCCTTACAAAGTATGGGGTTATCCGTTTGTGCCGGCCTTGTTTGTCTTGTTTACTGTTTTCTTTTTAATCAGCACAGTGTACAACGATGTTATGAATTATATCAACAATGTTACACCTGTTATTAATTCATTATTTGGGTTGATGATTGTGGCAATTGGTATTCCTGTTTATTGGTTGTCGAAAAAAAGGAATAGCAAATAGTTGCACCAATTGCAATGTAAACCCACCCCTAACAGTCATTCAGTATGGTAAGATTGCCACCGCCCCTCCCTGGAGGGGATGCACTTCCTGCCTTTTAACATTTTTCTCTTTATCATGTTGGCAAAGCTTCGTTTCTTTAGCGCCATTATTGTAAAATATTATGAAGCAAATCAGTTTAGCAGTTGTAAGTATCTGCATTGCCTTTGCAAGTTTCGGGCAAAGCAAGTACGATCATCGTGAAGCATTTCACCCTTTCTTTTATCCCAACTTCGGTAATGCATACCGCAGTGCAAGCGGACAACCCGGCCCGATGTATTGGCAAAACAAAGCCGATTATAAAATTGATGCAACCATCGATCCCGAAAAACATAGCGTGAGCGGTACAGTTGCATTAAAGTACAGCAACAATAGTCCGGACGAATTGCGTTTCCTGTGGCTGCAGTTAGATCAGAATATTTATCGTAAAGATTCACGGGCATCTGCAACAACAACAGCTTTAGGTGGTCGCTGGGCAAACGGTGAGTTTACCGATGGTTATGCAATTAAATCGGTAAAAGTTGTGGTGAAAGGAAAAGCAGTAGATGCAAAGTATGAAGTGATTGATACACGTTTGCAGGTTTGGTTACCCGAGCCTTTGAAGAATGCAGGCGGCGAAGCAAAAGTGAGTATTGAATATGCATTTACTATTCCCGAATACGGTACCGATCGTATGGGCCGCTTAAAACAAAAAGAAGGTTGGGTGTACGAAGTGGCGCAATGGTTTCCACGTGTATGTGTGTACGACGATATTAATGGATGGAATGTAAATCCATATCTCGGCGCAGGTGAATTTTACCTCGAGTATGGCGATATTGAGTACAGTATTACTGCGCCATCAAACATGATCGTTGTGGGCAGCGGCGGTTTAACCAATCCGCAGGATTGTTTTACTGCAGAACAAATTAAACGTTGGGGCGATGCGATGAGCAGCGATAAAACAGTGGTTATCCGTTCGGCAGATGAAGTAGGTAAAGCAACATCACGTCCGGGTAATCCTTTCACTACCTGGAAATTCAAATGCGAAAACACACGTGATGTGGCCTGGGCTGCAAGCACTGCATTTATTATGGATGCAGCACGCATTAATTTACCAAGTGGAAAATTTGCAATGGCAGTGAGTGTGTATCCGAAAGAAAGTGCATCTAAAAAAGATGGTAACGATTGGCGTCGATCAACTGAGTATACAAAAGCAAGCATTGAGTTTTACAGCAACTACCTGTTTGAGTTTCCTTATCCCGTTGCAACAAACGTAGCAGGTATTGTTGGCGGTATGGAATATCCGGGCATTGTGTTTTGCAGTGCAGCTGCAACAGAAGCAGGTTTGTTTGGCGTAACCGATCACGAGTTTGGTCATGGTTGGTTCCCGATGATCGTGGGCAACAACGAACGCAAATTTGCATGGATGGATGAAGGCTTTAATACATTCATTAACATTCTTTCCAGCGAAGCGTTTAATAAAGGTGAATACAAAGAAGTACCAAGTGTAAGCGGTATGGCAAACTATGTATTTGGCGATAAGATGGATGGTATGCTGAATGGTGCTGATGTGGTGCAACAGCAAAACCTTGGCGTAGCCGCTTATTTTAAACCGGGTATGATGTTGTATGTATTGCGTAGTGAAGTATTGGGTGCAGAACGTTTCGATCGTGCGTTTAAAGAGTATGTCCGTCGTTGGGCATTTAAACATCCAACACCCTGGGATTTCTTCCATACCATGGAGAATGTTGCAGGTGAAGATCTGAACTGGTTCTGGCGTAGCTGGGCATTAAATACCTGGAAATTTGATGTGGCAGTGAAAGAAGTGAAGCCGATACAATCGAGTGGCAAGAGTGGTGCCATGGTAACCATACAGCTGCTTGAAAAAATGCCGATGCCCGTAACACTAAAAGTAACAGATGTGAACGGTGAAGTACAACTGATCAAATTACCGGTGGAAGTTTGGCAACGTGGCGATACATGGAATGTTGCAGTAGAAACAAAAGCCGATGTGAAAGAAGTTGTGGTTGATCCGGAAAAACGATTACCCGATATGAACTTCAGCAATAATAGCTGGAGTAAATAAAAAGAAAGGGCCGCTTTGCGGCCCTTTCTTTTTATTGGCGTCGTTGTATTCGTTATGTCGAAGTATGAGACATCTCTAAAAATTGATGACGCTTATGTATTTTCAATTCATTTAAAAATCAGTGACCCATCCTTTGCGGTCAAGCGATAGTTTACAGATTCACATTTACAACTGAAGAAAGAATAAATCCATTGTTGTGTTGAAATACATTTCTTCCGCCGATCTCTCTGCCAAGCTGCACAACCTGTCCGAGATAACCTGCTTCTAAACGAAAGTTTTTAGAAAAGCGATAACCAAGCAATATTCCCAATCTGTTCTGATCAAAAATATTCTCGTTTACATTCTTGCCAAAACCAGCAAACAACTCATCATATACTGCAACATAAGGCTCTTTATCTTCCAGTGTTTTTCCTTTTAATGCATGTTGCAAACGCAGCATATAACGGGCACGGTTCATAAATAACCATTCGTCGGGTTTTGCAGATGCTGCTGATGCATAGCGTGGCAACCAGCGTTGTTCTAACATAATTCTATGACTGATGTCGACCGTGCCGCTTCGTTGTGCAAGTGTGGCTACTTCGTACATACGATGTTCAGTAAATGTTTTACCAAAACCATTGATGGGGTAATCGCCATACGCATAAGTTTCGGCCCATGCATAACCAATGCGCAATGTTGTGCTGTTGTTGGCGTGGTAGTTAATACCGGTGCGTAATAAACTTTGTTGCCAGGTTTTAATATAATTTTCCCTGCGCCATTGGTATTCCAGATGCGCACTCCATTTACTGTTGAAACTGAAAGTGCCGGTAGCTGCATACCAACCGATCTTGTTGTAATCGTTGATGCGTGTGTTTTGTGCAACAGCTGAACTTGCCGTAAAAAGCGTAATAAAAAACAGACAAACAATTTGGTTCATTTTCATGCCGCAAAAGTAGGTGCAAAACGTTAAACAGGCAGATCGGCCAATTTCATTTCTTCCAGTACTTCACGTGCCGAAACAACTCCGTTCTTTTTCCATTTAATTAAACGGATCATACCATCGGTAATTTCAATACCTGTAATATCGCCATCGCTGTAACAGCAACAACCGGTATTAAAATAATAAGGCCGCATGTTCATGTAGTTGCTGTTTACGAAATCGTATTCCTCCTGCCGGAAGCTTATTTCTTTGTTGAGCTTTTCAATAACAGCTTCGTTGTTTTGTTGTTTGGCTTCGATGAGTTGTTTGTATAAACGTTCTAAATGTGTAAGCGATGCAAATACGGGTTGATGTGTATGTCCTGTAATTAAAACCGGGTTCTGTTCCTGCTTACTCCATTCGTACATAAAACGGTTATGCACCGTTTTTAGTTCTTTGCTTGCAGCAGGTGTATTGGGATTAAGATTCAAATAGCTCTGCAGCGGCCCCCATATTCTCGACACAAACCATGCACTGAAAGGATTGCCATCACTCTGCCCATCGCCCTGGTGACCATGCGTCAAAAAAATATCAAACTGTTTATCCGGCAGTTTTATCTGTAACAATACAGCTTCATAAATTTTAACGGTGTCCCTGTACATACTCAGTAACTGCAACCCGGCAAACGGATCGTTGTGCCAGAAAAGATCATGATTGCCGAATACTTTTGTGTAGCGTTTATGATCGAGAAAGTTTTTTTCTGCAGCAGTACTTAATTTGTTGTTTGCTTTTACGGGGCCAACTGTATTCTCCCACAACTCTTCACTATCGCCCAAGGAAATAAACTGAAAACCTTCGTTGAAATAATGATCCAATGCCGCCACGTAGTTCGGCTCGGCCTGCATAAAATCATCCCTGCCATCTTTTGCTCCTTTGTGTTGATCGCTGAAAATAATAAAACGTGCAACGCTTGCATCGGCATTAATGATCAATCCTTTTTTACCCGGATGTTCTTTGGTATGCGTATACAGTTTGCTTAATGCATCGTGTACCCGTTGCAGATCGGGCTTGCTGGAAAAACGATTGGCAATTTTCATAACCGGCTTTGTTAAAAGCCGCTGTAACAAACGACGCATGTTTAAAATTAAGCATTCGTATACAACAAATAAAAAAGCTGATGCAATGTTGCATCAGCTTTTAAGGAAAGCTGTTTGTTATCAGAGTTGAAGTCCGAGCCGTAAAAAGAAGCGCATACCATTGCCACCCATTTGTACAGCATCCCATGGTCCGCCTGTTTCGTTATTAAATGCCCAACCTTTTGCACCGGGTGCAACACCAAGATCGGGATGTACATTCAATAAATTATCAATACCGCCAAACAAAGAAATTTTGCTATTGATTTTATAACCCAGATAAAGATCGGTTACAAGCTTGCCATTGTAGATGTACTGATCGGGCACATACTTCGATGGGTCAGCATCTAACGGCACCTGCGGATTAATGCCTAAGCCATCTTCGCCATAACCTAACAGATCAATTTTACCAAAGTAGGTTAACCTTGTACCAACAGTTAAATTATTGCAGCCGTATTCAAAATTGAAAGCAAACTTTGTTTTAGGTGCCGAGGCAAGAATAAATTTCTGTTCACGCTCACTTAAAAATGTTGAACGGAGAAATGCAGAGCCACTCAGCTTTGCAGGAACATTTATTTTGTCGATTGTCATTTCCTGGAAGTTGCCGGTAAACAATGCTTTGAAGTTTTGTTTGCCCCAACGCTTGTTATATTCCATTACCACATCAATACCCTTGTTGGTAGTATTAACTGCATTTGCAAAGAACTGTGCATAGCTAACATTCAACGCCTGTAAGCGTGATGCCAATGCAGGATCAAGATTCGGATCTGTTGCATCAAATTGCCCGCTCAACACAACTCGGTCTTTTACTTTTACGAGATAGCCATCGATGGTAATGCTGAATTCGCTCACCGGTTTAAACGTAAAGCCAAAACTTAAGTTGGTGCTCTTTTCCTGTGTAAGTTCAGGAATGCCGGCCAGTCGTGTCAGTTCGCTATGGTTGGATGCAATTTTTACTTCGGCAATATTGCCACCCTGTACAGTTGTAAATGTTGAGCTGAAGTTGATTTGCTGCAACGATGGCGCACGGAAACCTGTACTGAACGATCCACGCAGGTTAAATGTTGGTGCAAGTTTTAAGCGTGATGCTATTTTGTAATTATGTGTAAAACCAAAATCGCTGTAGTTTTCGAAACGGGCAGCAACACTTACAAGAAAATCTTTGGTAATATCAAACTCAGCATCGGCATAGGCGCCAAATACATGACGGGTATCTGTTACCTCGTCGGCAGGTTGATAACCGGGAAAACCCTGCGCACCGCCTGCTACATATTTATCATACACAGCACTGTATTTGTTTGGATTAAAGTTTTTGTACGAACCTTCTTCTCCCGCATATAAACTGTAGCGTTCATAGCGGTATTCTGCACCAAATGCAAAGTTTATTTTCGAAGACAGCTCTTTACTGAAGTTTGCATTGAGTGTGTTCTGCAGAAAATTAAATCCGCCATCATCAAAATGTGTTTGATTAGGACCGAGTGATGCATTGAATGTTTTATCACCATAAAAATGAAAATTGTTACGGCCGATATTGTTACTGAAATCCCAGTTCATTCCTCCCTTACTAATGCCACGCACGCCGGCTGCCATTGAAAAGTCGCTCACCTTTGTTTGTATGTGCGGACTAAAGGTTGTATCGTCTGCCGTTACTTTCATAATCGATGGAACATAGATCAGCTTCCAGTTGTTATCGGTAGGAAACCGTTCGGGCCTTGCACTCCAGTTACGTGTAAAAGCATACGCATCCGAGCTTTTTGCATTGTAGCCGCCAAACGCATAAAATTTTGCAGCACCTTGTAATGGAATTTCAGCATTTAAAAAAGCACCGCCTGCGGTTAATGAACCATCGCCATGTGCACGGCGATAAATATTGGTGTACATAAAATCTGCACTGTTAGGGTCGGTATCCAATGCCTGCCTGTATGTTTTTCCCTGGCTTAAAAAATTACCTGTAAGATTAATAAAGCCTTTTTCTCCAATCTTAAATCCATAGTTCATGTTTGCGGTAAACGCATTGCCATCTACTGCGCCATCGTGTACGTACAGGTTTTGTTCTTTCTTAAAATGCGGATTGTATCGTTTATCGTAATAGCCACTGTAACCAATGTTTGCGTTAAACTTGTTTACTGTTTCTTTTAATACAATATTTATTACACCTGCAATGGCATCAGAGCCATATTGTGCCGAAGCACCATCACGCAATACTTCTACTCGGTCAATAGCTCCAACGGGAATAGCACTGAGATCTGTTCCGGAGTTGCCACGGCCTCTTGTACCAAACACTGCAACAAATGCTGTTTGATGACGACGTTTACCATTGATGAGTACCAATGTTTGGTCGGGGCCTAAACCACGCAATGTTGCAAGATCAATATGGTCGGCACCATCGCTGCCGCTTTGTTTGTTGAAGTTGAAAGAAGGCGCAGCGTAATTAAGAATTGATGTTACATCCATTCTTGCAGTTGGCAGTGCAGCCTGCCCGATGTTGACTACATCAACCGGTACAGCTGTTTCTGTTTTTACACGCCCAAGCCTGCGAGTACCAACAAGAACAACTTCGCCAAGATCGGTTGAACCCGGTTCGAGACTGATGTTGAATGTTGTGTTGGAACCAACGGGTTGTTCAACTGTTTTATATCCCACAATACTGAATACAAGCACATCGGCAGCTACTGCTTCGATACTGAAGTTTCCGTCCTTGTCGGTTGAAGTTCCCTTTTTTGTTGACTTTAACAGTACTGATACATCGGCAAGAGGTGCACCGCTTTTGTCGGTTACTTTTCCACGAATTGTTTGTTTTTGTGCAAATGCCGGAAGGAGCAGCAATAATACTATTGCTGAAAATAGCAGTTTCAGTTTGTTCATCGGTAGTTAGTTTGATTGTGTATCCTGAAATTAGATAAAAAATAAGGGCCTTGCAACAATTGATTTTGTTAAGTGGATGTCTTTTCAATTGAACAGTAGCAGATGTAGATTAAAGTGTTTCACTTTCTTACCTTCGCATCCTTACATCACAGCCTTTATGTTACAATCTATCGACCAGATAAACAGTTTATACCGGGAAATATTTGGTGCCGCTCCATTGTCTATTGAAAAAGTTCCGCAAAGCGGAAGCGATCGTGTTTACTATCGTGTTAGCGGAGAGCCAACCTGTATTGCTACCGCAAGCAAGAACATTAAAGAGAATCAAACCTTTTTAAAATTCAGTACACACTTTAAGAAGAGTGGTTGTCCTGTGCCTGCAATATTTAAAGTATCGGACGATGAAACCATTTATCTGCAGGAAGATTTTGGTGATGTATCGCTGCTGAACGAACTGGAGCAGCATGGTTATAATGAGCATGTATATGGACTGTTTCAGCAAAGCCTGCAGAAGCTGGCACACATGCAGATAAAAGGACATGTTGATTTTAATTATGATTGGTGTATTACATCGAAAGAATTCGGAAGACAGGCCATCGTTTCTGATCTGCTTTACTTCCGTTATTATTTTCTTGACACATTGAAGATTCCTTACGATAAGGAAAAGCTTATCGAAGATTTTGAAGATCTGAGCATCTACCTTACACGTGTAGATCATAAGTATTTTATGTTCCGTGATTTTCAAAGCAGGAATGTAATGGTGAAGGATGGCAACGTTCATTTCATCGATTACCAGGGAGGAATGAAAGGTGCGGTGCAGTACGATGTTGCTTCGTTGCTATGGCAGGCAAAAGCAGAGTTGCCTGATGAATGGAAGAACAGTTTGCTGGAGTTTTATATGGATTGTGTGGAGAATGTGTTGCAGAAAGAAATTGACCGTACACGTTTTGTAAGTCAGTATAACGGTTATGTGCTGATTCGTTTATTACAGGTATTGGGGGCATATGGTTTTCGTGGATTGTTTGAACGGAAGGCGCATTTTTTAACAAGCATTCCTATTGCATTACGTAACCTGCGTTGGTTTTTAAAGAACAAACATGTGGGTATTGTATTGCCTGAGTTTGAGCGTTTGCTTGGATTGATGGTAGAAGATGAAGTGATCCATCGGTTTGAGCCACCAAAAGCAACAGAGGCAACGGCATTGGTTGTGCATATTAACAGCTTCTCTTACAAATCAACCGGTATACCTAAAGATGAAACAGATAATGGTGGTGGTTTTGTGTTTGATTGCAGAGGTATTTTAAATCCGGGTCGCATACAGGAGTTTAAAACACAAACAGGCAGAGATAAAGGCGTGAAAGATTTCTTAGAACAGCAAACAAAGATGCCGCAGTTTTTAAACAGCGTTTATAATATTATTGATATTGCTGTAGAAGATTATATGCAACGTAATTTTTCCAGTCTGCAAGTAAACTTTGGTTGCACAGGTGGGCAGCACAGAAGTGTATATGCTGCTGATGCATTGGCCCGTCATTTAAAAAATAAATACGGAGTACAAACCGATGTAAAACATATAGTGCAGGAAGCGAAGAACTGGATTAATGAAACGTATTGATCTTTAAAGTAATGATATGAGAAAAATAATTGGAGTATTACTATTTATACTTGCTGCGGGTTATTCAGAAGCGCAGGAATTAGATAGTTTAAGATTAGTGGCAAGTGAAATTCCTGAAGGTTACAGGGAAACGTCAAGGAAAGAGCACAAAACTGTACATGCTGCTTCTTTCTACGAACAGATTGAATTATACGAGTCTTTCCTGGGGAAATTGAAAAAAAAGAGTGCTCAATCGTTTACTAAAAAAGGCGATAATGGTACAATCCTGTATTTTGAATTTGAAAAAGAATTTGAAGGTGCAGCGTTTCTCGAAGGCTTGCTGTGGGGACAGGAAGGGAAAGCAGCTGCAAAAAAATCAGACGAATATTTTTCGAAAGGCAGATTCCTTGTTATATGGAGCTTTGGTTTGACAAGCGAAATAAAGCAGGTTTCTAAGACAAAAATCATTTCGCTTCTTAAATAAAGTATACAACTATGAAAGCAATGATTTTTGCAGCAGGTTTAGGCACACGTTTTAAACCATGGACAGAGCATCATCCCAAGGCATTGGCAATAGTCAATGGCAAGAGCTTGTTGCAACGTAATATTGAATACCTGCAACAATACAATATTACCGATGTGGTGGTGAATGTGCATCATTTCCCCGATCAGATCATTGAAGCTGTTGAAGCAAATAAGGGATGGGGCAGTAACATCCTTATCAGTGATGAACGTGATGCTGTACTGGAAACAGGCGGAGGTTTATTAAAAGCAAAACAACTGCTGGAAGATGACGAGCCCTTTGTAACCATCAATGTTGATATTCTTACCAATCTCGATCTTAATAAATTACTGGCTTATCATCAGCAATACAAACCACTTGTTTCGTTTGGTGTGACCAATCGCAAAACGGCAAGAAATTTTTTGTTTGATGCAAACGATAAGTTATGTGGCTGGCGCAATATTTCTACAGGCGAAGAAAAAGGGCCTGTACTAACTTATACAGCAGAGGAAAAAAAGATGCTGGTTGAAAAAGCATACAGTTGTGTTGTGGTATTTGAACAGCGGTTTTTTACATTGGTGAAACAAGCGGGTAAGTTTTCGTTAACAGAACCGTATTTAGATCTGGCAGCTGAACACACAATCCTTGGCTACGATCATAGTGGTGATGTGTTGGTAGATGTAGGGAAGCCGGAGAGTGTGGCCGTGGCGGAAGAATATTTTAAATAGGTTTTTCCTAAGCAAAGCCTTAGTTATTATAGCGTGTCTACACTTTTCAGGTTGTAAATTCAGGGATTATTTTTTGTCACTTTTGCTTGTCCAAAAGTAACAAAAAGACAGCCGAAACATATTACGTCCATGTTTCGGCGATAGCCCTGATTAAGCTTTGTACTACTGTAGTGAAGTGCAGTTGTGCTTACATCAAACATCTTATCTGCAGCTCCTCGATTTTTTATTGCATGCTGTATTTATACTTTAATATAAATCTTCTTCTTATCTAACCAATAACAAATAGCCCAGTAGAAGATGATAATGGAGATAGCGTACACGAGCGAACCGTTTTCGGGAATGCCGGGAACCTGTTTACAAATCTTCTCATAAAACCAACTGAAAGGACTGAGATGTTTTTGCAAACCTTCATCAGTTAAACCATTGGGTATACGTATTAAGCCAAGCAATCGTGGCAGCAAGCCACTCAATACAAAAATGAACAAGGGGTTCTTGCCAAACACATCAAAAAACTTCAGCAGAAACCCTTTGGCTTGTTTAAACTCAATAAAGTAGATCATTGTGGCAATGGTATAAATCGCCAGCCCGCTTGTATAAAGGGTGTAAGAGCTGGTCCATATTCTTTTGTTGATGGGGAAGACCATACCCCAGGCTAAACCGGTAACAGTAAGAATTGTTGCAGTTACAAACAAAGCGCTCAGCATTTCGAAGCTTTTCCCCTTTTTCTGAATATAATCACCAACGAGGTAGCCGAAGATCACCTGAACAATGGCAGCAAATGTACTCATCAACCCCTCCGGATCAAAAGGCACTCCTTCACCTTTGTACAAATGCGCTTCGCCAAAAACAGCTTTGTCAATGTGCGTACCGAACCATCCATTTAAACTATAGTGATCGCCGGGTGCACCAGCGATAAACGAGAGTATCCAGTAAAATAACAGAAGCAAAGCTCCCATAACAAAAGCTCCCCTGTGTTTAAAATAATAAGCAATTATCGAAGCAAAAAAATAACAAAGAGCAATCCGTTGCAACACACCCATGATGCGCAGATTGCTGAAGGGTTTGAATACGATCTGATCTGCTTCCCATTTTACAAAAGGGCTCCAGTTAAGCAACAAGCCAATCAGGAAGATGAGCAGCGTTCGTTTGATGACCTTTTTCCAGAAAACAGCATCGCCTGCCTGTTCAAGCCGGGGCATTACAAACGACATGGCATTGCCTACCGCAAAAAGAAAGAACGGGAACACCAGGTCGGTAGGTGTACAACCGTGCCAGCCTGCATGCTCAAGCGGCGCATAAATATGCGACCAGGAGCCGGGGTTGTTTACCAATATCATCAGTGCAACAGTAGCACCCCGAAAAACATCAAGGGAATAAAAGCGCTGGTTCAATGCAGAATAGTTTTATTGAAAATAAGAAGGTTTTGTGATGTGGAGAGAGTTGAGGGCGAGGGTGTCGGATTTTTAGGGGTTTCATGCTTTATATACGCTTTATCTACGGAGTATAGTGGGAGTATCCTGCCTTTTCTTGTACTGTGTCTAGTCCTAAAATAGTTATACAGGTTAATGAATAAGTCCTGGATTGGCTATACTGCCGGAACAGGAAATCCTAAATTGACTTTACAGCCGGAAAGACGGGGGAGGCGGGAAGGAAGGTTTGACCTGACAGGTTAAGCTTGTTTGCGAAGCTGATTTTTTAATTGTTACTATACTGAGAGGGCTCAACCTGTCAGGTCTGTCAATGCATCAAGTCGTGTCGGTTGCTCATGTTGGTGTCAGGATTTTGATTTTCGCTTTGCTTTTTTGTTCTCCTGTAGTCGGTATAATTGGTTTACGGCATCGATAAATAAGAGACTGTGTTCGTAAAAGAAAATGCGGTTTTGGCGATCAAGACCTTTTTCTACTTCTTCAGAGTGATCGCTGGAAAGAATGCCGATGGTGAGCATCCAGAGTTCTTCTTTAATGCCTTCTGCTGAATAGTAGCGGATATAATCCCGAATGATTGCCCATAGCTGCTGTTTGCCGGGATTTTCTGTGAGTTGCTGTTTGTAATTGCGTAGAGTTTGGGGGAGTGTGCTCATGGGATGTTTTTTGAGATGATGGGAAGAATGGTTGCTCACAGATTGCACAGAAGATCACGGATGAGATACAGTTAAGGAGTACCGGCTTTTTTGCTCAATATTGTTGTCTTCCCGAGGGAACTGCTGAAGTGCAAATGCCGGGCAGATTTCTCCTAACGTCGAAATGACAAGAAGAAGGGTTGTTGCTCACAGATTGCACGGAAGTACATGGATAAAATGCAGTTAAGGAATGCCGGGAAAAGCGGTGATGATCTTGCCTGCGGGGCAGGTGATGACGGTGATGAGCGAAGTGGGTGTGCCGTTCCGTTCATGACCGATGATGGTGCCTGTGTCTTTGGTGCGGTAATGATTTAGTGTGCCGTGTACGGGTTGTGTTGTTTCTTCTTTTGCTTCTTTGATGTGCTGAATGATGTCGTGAAGGGGGACAGAAAATTTTCCTGTGCCGGGGTGGCGTTCGATACGATAGTAATGCCGCTCGATAATGTGTGCAAATGCGGTGATGCTGAGGTAATAGCTTTTCTGTTTAAGACGACTTGAATTTGGGAGTTGTGCCAGCAGCTCTTGGCTCATTGAGGTGAGCCAGTGTTGTGTGTCGGAGAGGAGGAAGAGAAGTTTGATGAATTCCTGTTCGGAGTGCATGGGGAAAGGTTGAGGGTTAAAGGTTAAGGATGGGTGCCACGAATTACACAAATTGACACGAAAGGCCACACCTGCCCGACTGAAGTCATTCAAACGGGGATGAACGCTGATGGCCACAGATGGGTTATTTGTTTTTCTTTTTGGGTTTTGTTTTGGCTGTGGAGGATTGCTTGTTTTGGAACCAGGCTGCTTCGATGAAAATTTCGAGTTCGTAGTAGAACCAGAGGATGCAGTCTCTTTCTTTGGCATCATCGAAATGGGTGTTGTTGGTTGTGAGGGCTATCTCGGTGAGTGCAGCGAGTGAGCGACGTATCTCGTGGAGATGATAAGCCCCGAAAAATTTCCGGATAAAACTGTCGGCGTGTTTCGCTCCCTTTTTGCTTAAACGGACGGGTGTATTGTTGAATTGCGGAGGAAGTTGATGGTGGAGCATTTGTGATACAGGTTGGGGGTTAAAGGTTATGAGTCAGGAGTCGTAGGCCGTGATTGGTGAGTCGTGAGATTGGCTGTAGTGCCGGGATCGTCTTTTGTGTAATGCCTGTACAAAGCTGCAATGAGAATAATGGATATACTATTCCTGCAGTGGATAGGTTATACCGACAGCGGGATATTTTATGCACTGAAGGGTGATTGTACGGTTGGCTTTATTGCAGTAAGGAACTTATATTTGTTTTATGGATACATCTACTACCAAAACGATACATGAAGGACGTAATGTGAAACGTTTCCGGGAGATGCTTGGAATTAAGCAGGAGGCATTGGCTGCAGCTTTGGGAGAGGACTGGAATCAGAAGAAAATTTCCTTGCTGGAAGCGAAGGATAAGCTTGAAAGCAATATTCTTGCAGAAGTAGCAAAGGCCCTTAAAGTGCCTGTTGAAGCTATCCGGAATTTCGATGAAGAGGCTGCAATAAATATAATTGGAAATACTGTTACTACTGTTAATGACAATGCAACAGGACAACTTTTTCAAATACAACCAACATTCAATCCAATTGACAAATGGGTTGAAGCCATGGAAGAAAACAAGCAACTATATGAGCGTCTTCTCCAGACAGAAAGGGAGAAAGTTGCGTTGCTTGAGCAACTACTGCGTAAATAGGTTATCATTTTACAATTGCGGGAATAACTGTTAGACGTGAAGCCGGTTGGCTGAGCGACTAAGTGTAAAATATTATTTTTTGCGATTGACCTCAACCATTAACTTGCAGGCGAATCAACATTGGGGATATTTTGTCGTATGTGGATGATGGTTTGTTGAGTTTGTAACTGTTTAAACGACATATATTTGCAACTATGAAAACGGTGTGTAAACACCCGGGGAAAGTATTGTGAAACCGAACAACCAACAAGTAAAAACTGCCTTGCAGTTCAACATAATTTAAGTGATGGAGGGTAAACGAGCCTTTTAGGTTTGTTTGCCCTTTTGTCTTATATACATTTCAGGGAATTTATGTGGCTCAGTCTTTTTTTATAAGATGTGACTGAGGAGGCGAAGCTTTGGAGTAAATTCGGGTTTTATTGGGGGCTGCGCTTGTAATGGTTTCACGCAGAGAACACAGGGGGCGCAGAGAATATGCAGAAGGGATGGCACGCTGCGCTTGCATCTGGGTTGCCAAGGAGGCACAGAGAGCACGGATTTTAGATTGACGCTCCGCTTGCAAAGGTTTCTCGCAGAGAACACAGGGAATGAAAAAAGGACGGAATTATCTAATAAATGCGTCCAGGCTCTGCTTATTGGCTGAGCTATTGTTTAATGGAACAGTTAAGTAACAGCAAAAAATCACAAGAGCAACTTCGTTATGAAGGATATGCGCAACTGGTACGCAGTTTATACAAAACCCCGATGGGAAAAGAAGATCTGCCAGCAACTGGAGCGGAAGGGGCTTGTATTTTATTGTCCTATGACCAAAGTACGTCGCAAATGGAGCGACCGGTATAAGATCATTGAAGAACCTTTGTTTAAATCGTATGTATTTGTACAGGTGACTGAAGAAGAGAAACCGAGGATACGGCTTACGGACGGAGTGGTTAATTTTTTGTACTGGAATGGAAAACCTGCTGTGATCAAGGAAGCAGAGATTGAAATGATCCGCAAGTTTCTGAACGAATACAAAGAAGTGGAAGCAAGACCTATTCAATTAGAAAGCGGGCAGAAAGTGCGGGTGAAGTCGGGGCTTTTAATGGATACGGAGGGAGTTGTAATTAAGGTAACCAATAACCGGGCTTATGTTTTGCTGGAGAGCTTGGGTTATGAGTTGAGTGCACAATTTGAAAAGAATAACCTGGAGCCGATAGGGGATTTGTGATGTTGGATTGTTCGCTACGCTCTTGAAGAAATAGAATCACAGATGACACAGATAGGATTGATGGACACGGATTTAATTGGCGCTGCGCTTGCAATTAGATTAGCCACAGATTGACACGAATGGACACGGATGATTGCGGCGCCGGGTTTACGAAGAATGGAATCACAGATGACACAGATAGGATTGATGAACGCAGATTTGATCGACGCTTCGCTTGCAATTTGTTCAATTATGAAGTTGCAAAGACAGAACGGCACGAA
>NZ_SDHW01000028.1 GCF_004118265.1 Lacibacter luteus | reverse complement strand
ATCTGTATACATCTTTCACATCTGCGTATTCTGTGATTCCATTTCTTCTTTGCAAGCAAAGCGCCGCAATCTTTCCTCTTACTTCGTATTACTCTGTGCCTTTGTGCCTCCGTGGTTCAAACCTTTCCAGGCGTAGCACCGCAACTCCAATCATACATCAGCCATGACTTCCCTATACAACCTCTTGTACATCTCCCCCACCTCCTCAAAACTCT
>NZ_SDHW01000027.1 GCF_004118265.1 Lacibacter luteus | reverse complement strand
CCTGTGATAATGTACCGGCAGCAGGAACAGCCACAGCCACTGATAAATGTGATGCTGCACCGAAGGTGACTTATCTTGGTGAAACAAGAGTAGATGGTAACTGTGCAGGTAATTACAAACTGATCCGTAGCTGGAAGGCAGAAGATGCATGTGGTAACAGTGTTACAAAAACACAAACCATCACGGTAACAGATAATACTGCACCAGAGTTAACCGTGCCTG
>NZ_SDHW01000026.1 GCF_004118265.1 Lacibacter luteus | reverse complement strand
ATAATGTTACTTATAGTTATACTGATCCCCAAACAGGATGTAGCAATACAGATCCGGCAACAGTAACAGTTAAAGCTCCTACCTCTTCAACACAAAGCCGCACAATCTGCAGTAATCAATTACCATATACATGGGATGGTCAAACATTTACAGCAGCAGGTCAGAAGGTGAAAACAGGTTTATTGAACCAGTATGGTTGCGACAGTACAGCAACATATAACCTTACAGTAAATCCAACAACATCTTCAA
>NZ_SDHW01000025.1 GCF_004118265.1 Lacibacter luteus | reverse complement strand
TAAATATGGCAGCTACCTACTCTCCCGCATTGTAGTGCAGTACCATCGGCCATAAGGGGCTTAACTTCTCTGTTCGGTATGGGAAGAGGTGAACACCCTTGGAAAAACCACCATAAATCGTTGCTCACTTTATCTCTCAAAAATGGAGAGGTTAGATGAGATAATAAGATCATATTGGGAAAAGTTGTAATTGCAGTTAACGATTAAAAAAAATTAAAGCTTACGGGTAATTAGTACTACTCGACTTTACTGTTA
>NZ_SDHW01000024.1 GCF_004118265.1 Lacibacter luteus | reverse complement strand
TGGAAGGCAGAAGATGCATGTGGTAACAGTGTTACAAAAACACAAACCATCACGGTAACAGATAATACTGCACCAGAGTTAACCGTGCCTGCAGATGCAGCCGCATCCTGTGATAATGTACCGGCAGTTGGAACAGCTACAGCCACTGATAAATGTGATGCTGCACCGAAGGTGACTTATCTTGGTGAAACAAGAGTAGATGGTAACTGTGCAGGTAATTACAAACTGATCCGCAGCTGGAAGGCAGAAGATGCATGTGGTAACA
>NZ_SDHW01000023.1 GCF_004118265.1 Lacibacter luteus | reverse complement strand
CTGCACAGTTACCATCTACTCTTGTTTCACCAAGATAAGTCACCTTCGGTGCAGCATCACATTTATCAGTGGCTGTGGCTGTTCCTGCTGCCGGTACATTATCACAGGATGCGGCTGCATCTGCAGGTACTGTTAACTCTGGTGCAGTATTATCTGTTACCGTGATGGTTTGTGTTTTTGTAACACTGTTACCACATGCATCTTCTGCCTTCCAGCTACGGATCAGTTTGTAATTACCTGCACAGTTACCATCTACTCTTGTTTCACCAAGATAAG
>NZ_SDHW01000022.1 GCF_004118265.1 Lacibacter luteus | reverse complement strand
TTCGTGCCGTTCTGTCTTTGCAACTTCATAATTGAACAAATTGCAAGCGAAGCGTCGATCAAATCTGCGTTCATCAATCCCATCTGCGTCATCTGTGATTCCATTCTTCGTAAACCCGGCGCCGCAAACATCCGTGTCCATTCGTGTCAATCTGTGGTTAATCAAATTCTAAGCGCAGCGCCAATTAAATCCGTGTCCATCAATCCTATCTGTGTCATCTGTGATTCTATTTCTTCAAGAGCGTAGCGAACAATCCAACATCACAAATCCCCTATCGGCTCCAGGTTATTCTTTTCA
>NZ_SDHW01000021.1 GCF_004118265.1 Lacibacter luteus | reverse complement strand
TATACACCGAAATATTAGAAGGCGTATTAGAAATAACAGGATTTTGATTATCGGTTACTGTTACAACCTGTGTTGCGGTTGCTGTTCTTCCGTTTACATCTGTTACTGTCCATGTTACGGTTGTTGATCCTACAGGGAAACTTGCAGACGCATTGTTTGTTACACTTGCTACACCGCAATTATCGCCAGTGGCCGGAGTGCCAAGTGATACGTTTGTTGCTGCACAACTTCCATTATCTGCATTAACATTTACTGCAGTTGGTGCAGTAATGGTTGGGTCCTGATTATCGGTTACTGTTACAACCTGTGTTGCGGTTGCTGTTCTTCCGTTTACATCTGTTACTGTCCATGTTACGGTTGTTGAACCAACAGGGAAGCTTGCAGACGCATTGTTTGTTACACTTGCAA
>NZ_SDHW01000020.1 GCF_004118265.1 Lacibacter luteus | reverse complement strand
TTTCATCTTTTGAGAAAAAGCCGCTGAACGGAGGAATACCTGCAATGGCGATACAACCAACCCAAAAAGTCCATCTTGTTATAGGAAGTTTTTTTGCCAGTCCACCCATTTTACGAATATCCAGCTCGTGATGCATGGAACATATAACCGAGCTGACTAACCGTTGAGTAAGCCAGTACTTTCTTAATATCGTTTTGTTTGATAGCAATGGTTGCAGCAAGAATTGCTGTTGCCAAACCAACTACTGCTACCACCACCTGTGTTGCACGGGCAAGCGTGTGTACAATTGAATTTGTGCACTCTTACCTGTTGCACCAACAAACAATAACAATGTAATTACAACAAGAATACTGTCGCCTTTAAACATACCTGCAGCTTGCGGAAACACTTCACTGTATGTTAATGACCCAAACTGTT
>NZ_SDHW01000001.1 GCF_004118265.1 Lacibacter luteus | reverse complement strand
TAACAGTAAAGTCGAGTAGTACTAATTACCCGTAAGCTTTAATTTTTTTTAATCGTTAACTGCAATTACAACTTTTCCCAATATGATCTTATTATCTCATCTAACCTCTCCATTTTTGAGAGATAAAATGAGCAACGATTTATGGTGGTTTTTCCAAGGGTGTTCACCTCTTCCCATACCGAACAGAGAAGTTAAGCCCCTTATGGCCGATGGTACTGCACTACAATGCGGGAGAGTAGGTAGCTGCCATATTTATTACAAACCCCTTCAGTTTACTGAAGGGGTTTTTTATGCCCCTAATTGAGTATTGACAAAGCGCAGATGAGTAAACTCTTGCAGCTGCAAGGTTTGTGATGTATATTTCTAAGCACCAACCATTCTGCTTATGCATTTGCTCCGATCAGCATCGCTTGTGTTCCTGTGGGCGATGATACTTTTGCTCTCTCTTTATTTTTTCTTCGATAATGTAATCGCCTACTTCTATGGTTACAGGAGCAGGTTGTTTGGAATCAGTTTGTTTCAAAACCAACTGTGGGTTGTTATGCATATGGTGGGCGGAACATTTGCTTTATTACTTGGCCCTTTCCAGTTTTGGCCGTTTATACGAAAAAGGTTTGTTCAGTTCCATCGAACATCCGGTAAGGTGTATATGTTTGGAATATTATTGATCGGCATATCTGCCGGAAGGCTTTCTTTAATCAGCAGTTGTGTGCCTTGTCGCATCTCTTTGTTTCTGCTTACGCTATTTGTTGTTGTATCAACGTGGTTCGCATGGCGAGCTATTAAAGCAGGAAATACCAAAGTGCACCGGCAAATGATGATACGTAGCTACATCTGTGTGCTTGCATTTGTTATGGTAAGGTTTAATGATTTGTTTTCACTTGATTTTTTATTCGGAAAAGTTGCTGATCCGCTTTATTCCCGTGTAGTGCAGGAATATTTCTGGTCGTTTGTACCATTGATTATTGCAGAAATCTTTATTGTTTGGATACCTCAAACATTTCCGCACGGAAATAGAAAGAGTATATGATAGAAATCTATTCCGAGTATAATCAGGAAGGAATAGATTTTTCTGAAGAAGGTGGTGTGTATTGGTTAAACAATATAAAACATAAGAGATGCGCTATCTTATTTCTATAATGCTTTTGATTTCGGTTGGTGCACCAAATGTACAACCTGTGCAAACGCAAAAAACATTGCTAGCCATCTTCCCGCATCCTGATGATGAATCTGCCATTGCAGAAGTATTGATTAAGTACAGGGAAATGGGTTACAAGGTGCAACTTATTATTGCAACGGACGGCAAAGATGGAACAAGAGTAACAAAAATTCCGGCAGGCGACTCGTTGGGTAATCTTCGCAAAGATGAAACCCGCTGTGCAGCAAAGATCATGGGAATAGAAGAACCGATTTTCGTGGGCATCGACCGATTAGATACACGCATCGGCGTCGGAAAGTTTTTCGGGGAATACAAAAGGTTTTTAACTGAATTGAAAAAACTTATTCCTCAAATCAATCCTGATCTTATCATCAGCTTTGGGCCTGATGGTGATACCCATCATTCTGAACACAGTGTATGCAGCGGTGCGGTTACTGAAACTTTGCTGGCAGAAGGGTGGGTGGAAAAATATCCACTGTATTTTGTAGCATGGACAAAAAAACAAGGTGAAGCATTTGATTTAAGTTATGTACATGCCAAATACATGAACGTACAAATAGCATACACACAAGCGCAGGAAGACAAAGCATTGAGCATAATGCCTTGCTATCGTACACAGTATTTACCAGACGAGCTCAAAGAAGACAGAGATAAAAAACTGGCAGATACAACCAATGTGATTCACTTTAGAAAATTTGTTGTGGCGGTTGGATTAAAAAATGATTTTAACTAAACAGTACAATGATGGCGAAATACAAAACACTTTATTTATGGATGATCGTTCCCATGCTCTTTATGCAATTTGGCATCTTTCGGGATTACTGGGGAGATTTCAGTGAAAATGCATGGAGCGTACATGTACATTACTGGACAGGAACAATCTGGTATATCTACCTCATCATTCAACCTTACTATGCTACACATGGTCAATTAGCGAAGCATCGCACCAACGGTATTATTGGAATGTTCATTGCCGGAGCAGTATGTTTAACCGCATTGAGTATGATGCATCGTGATATTCATTCTGCTGAGTTGTCGTTGACCCAACGTGAACGCTTTGGCGCTTTTGAACCCTGGTTTTTTTATGGCGTTGCTGCTGTAGAAATTATAATGATGACGGCGTTTGGCTTTGCCGTCATCAAGAGTATCATTCACCGTAAGCAATTAGAGGATCATGCCTGGTGGTTAATATCAACCGTATTTATTATTATGATGCCTGCATTGGGAAGAGGAGTGCAAAATGTTTATATAGGTATGAATATTGAGAAATGGCCAAACGTTTCAATCATGCCAGGCCTTTATATTGCAGAGGCAATCATCATTGTCTTATTGTTAGCAGGTGCATGGAAGTATGGCAAACTAAAACATCCGGCCACGTGGCTGGCGCTTGTTGTTAATCTGTTCAATTTTGTTTTGGAACCAATAGGACGATCGACTGCTGTACAATCATTCTTAACAAGCATTATCAAAGGATAATCTTTTAAATACGAAGCAATGAAATCGATAAAAAGAACAGGTATTGTTTTGTTGTTATTATTTATCAATTACAAATGCATTTGCCAGGATACCAGCAAAGTAGAATTCAAAACATTTCTTGCGCCTTCTATTCAGGGAAATAAAGGTGATGAAGATCCGAACCGCAGATTAACTATTTACTTGCCACCCGGATATGAAAAATCAAAGACAAGATACCCGGTTATCTACTTTCTGCATGGGTTTGCAATAGATGATAAGGATATGTTTGAGTGGATCGGGTTTAAGAACCTGATCGACTCTGCTATTAAAGCCGGTCAACTTCGCCCACTCATTTTAGTTATGCCAAACAGCATGACAAAATATTATGGAAGCTTTTATACCAATTCATCTGTTGCAGGCAACTGGGCCGATTTTATTGGAAAAGATGCAGTGGAATATATGGATAAAAATTACCGCACTATTCCTCATCGCAACAGTCGTGGACTGGCGGGGCATTCAATGGGCGGTAATGGTGCGTTGAAAATAGCGATGCTGTTTGCAGATAAATTCAGTGCTGTCTATGCCATGAGCCCGGGAGCGTTACATTTATCAGAGGAATTTCGTTTGGCGCATCCTTCATTTAAAAAAGTAACGGAGCAAAAGAATATGGATTCGTTGCGAACGGCTGTGCCTTATTTTGATTTTGATAAATTTCCTTTTTTTGAAATGATCTATGCAAGTCTTTGTCGCATGTATTCTCCTAATATAAATGATCCGTTGCTGCAGGCCGATCAACCAATAAAATATATTAAGGACAAAATGATCGTGAATACAACGGTTTTAAAAAAATGGGAAGCAAATTTTCCGATCAACATGATAGATGACCATGTTGAAGAATTAAAAAGTTTAACTGCCTTGAAAATAGATTGGGGACGCAATGAAGAGTTTAAACATATTCCCCGTACCAATATGGAATTCAGTAAAAAATTAGAAGCGTTAGGTATTAAACATTTCGCTGAGGAATATATTGGAGATCATGGAAATATGCTGGATGGTTTTGAAGGAAGAATTTTTACAGAGTTGTTGCCATTTTTTGAAAAGTATTTAAGCAAATAATTGAAGTATGATCAAGTTTCTGTTTTCAGCATTCATCATTCTCATCACTTGTTCAACAACGGGCTGTAAAAAAAATGAAAAAAGAAAAGTGTTTGATGTTCATCTGCATGGCGATCCGGCTCCCGAAAAACAATTGAGCAATTTATCCGCAAATGATGTTTATGCTGTAGCCGTAAGTACATCATGGACAGAGCAACAACAATACAAAACCAGCGATAAGCTAACTGTATTGCATGGATTGTTTGTTCCATGCCCCAATGGGAAAGTGCCTTACAGCAAGCAACTATGTTTTGCAGATGGAAAAGAGTGGCCGGAGATAAGCTGGGTGGAACAGCAGATAAAAGAAAGGAAAATTGATTTTATTGGAGAAGTGCTGACACAATACCATGGAGTAAGCATGTCCGATACGATGATGGATCCTTATTACGCATTGGCAGAAAAATATAATTTACCCGTTGGTATACATACAGGTTCGGCAGGGCCCAATCACGGTTGTCCGAATTTTAAAGAAGAAATGGGCAACCCTTTGCTTTTAAAAAACACACTGGCAAAATTTCCAAAACTTCGTGTGTGGCTGATGCATGCTGGTGGGCCGTTTGTAAAAGAATGTCTAACGATGATGAAAGAACACCCCGGATTATATACCGATATCTCTGTATTAAACAATCCAAACATTATTCCTCCTGAAGCGTTTGCTGCTGTTATGAAAGAATTCATAGATGCCCGCTTGGAAGACAGGCTGCTATTTGGTTCTGATAATGCCGATATTAAGACCACTATAACATCAGTACAGACATTAGATTTTCTTTCGGCGCAGCAGAAAGAAAAAATATTCCATCTGAATGCAACAGCTTTTTTTACAGTTAAATAATTTCATGCAAAATTCTGCAACTGCGACTTTATAAAATGAGCGTGCTTTTTTTGATTATGCAGGAAAACGTTTGCGCACAAAACAAATTCAGCAGATGAGCTTTTGTACATTTGTTACATGCGCATTCTCATTGGCTTTTTGCTGCTTGCAATCTATCCATCAAAAGATGAATGGAAGCGTTACAGCATTTCGGGCCGGGCACAAGGCACAACCTATTCGGTATTGTATTACGCAAAAGACAGTTTAGCTACCCAGCAACAGATCGACAGTGTATTAAAAGTACTCGATCAATCGCTTTCGTTGTATCAACCCAACTCACTCATCAATCAATTCAATAATTCAACAAAGGGTTTGTTACTCGATGAACATTTACTGCATGTAGTAAGAGCATCGATTTCAACCTATAAAAAAACAAACGGATTGTTTGATGCAACTGTATTTCCATTAGTGGAAGCCTGGGGCTTTGCAGTAAAGAAAATGAATACAATTCCCGATTCAGCAACAGTACGTTCCTTACAATCTTGTGTAAACAGTAAATGGCTGCAATTGAAAGGGAATTACCTGTACAAGAAAAAGCCTTGTGTAAAGATCGATCTTAATGGTATTGCACAGGGATATTCGGTTGATGTACTGGCTGCTTTTCTTGAATCTAAAAATATCAGCAATTATCTTGTTGAAATTGGCGGCGAAATAAGCGTGAAAGGAAGAAAACAACCAACAAATGAGCAAATGAAGATTGGTATTGAATCGCCGGCATTGGGTGCGTTTGATGAACATCCATTACAAAAAATACTAAGCATGGATGCAGGTGCAATAACAACTTCGGGCAGCTATCGCCGTTACCACGAAACAAAGGGGCAAAAGATTACACACATCATCAATCCTAAAACAGGATATCCGCAAAAGAATGAACTCATCAGCGTAACGGTTTATGCAAAAGATGCAATGACTGCTGATGCATATGACAATGCATTAATGTTAATGGGACTGAAACAGGCGTTGGCATTTGTAGAGAGACGAAAGGATCTTGCTGCATATTTTGTTTATAAGAATGCCAATGGAAGGATAGCAGATACAGCAAGTTCGGCCTTTTTAAAACTGTTGAATCCGTAACTTAGACCTCTTCTTTTAAACATTCAATTACGATACACAGCAAACAATTATGAAATAACCATAAAATTTATTGCTACAGCGATGATAATTTTTATGGTTATACTATGTGGCTTAAAACAATTAACAAATTATCACATGAAACAGTTTTTAACGATCGCTTTAGTGGCTATTACAGCTACAGCTTTTTCGCAGAGCAGTAACTGGCAAACATTATTTGATGGCAAAACGCTCAACGGATGGAAACAAATGACCGGTTCTGCACCATATGCAGTTGAGAACGGACAAATTGTAGGAACAACAGTTCCCGGCTCGCCCAATTCTTTTTTAGTTAGTGAGCAAAGATTCACTGGTGATTTTGTATTGGAGCTGGAGTCGATGATGACGGATACAACAACCAATTCTGGTGTGCAGTTTAAAAGTAATTTCGATCCCAAAGCGAACAACGGCAAAGGACGTATTTACGGTTACCAATTCGATTTCGATCCTACTTCCCGTAAATGGAGTGGTGGCATTTATGATGAAGGAAGACGAGAATGGTTATATCCTGCATCGTATAATCCGAAAGGACAGTTATTCTTTTCACCTGATGTTTATCACAAGATCCGTATCGAGTGTATTGGCAATACAGTAAAGACATGGTTAGATGGTGTTGCCGTTTCGTACGTGGTTGATACGTTAACTGCAAATGAAGGCATTCTTGCTTTGCAGGTACACTCCATTGGCAAACCTGAACATGCGGGAGTAAAAGTGTATTGGAGAAACATCCGCATCCAAACAAAAGGCATTCAACCAAAAGCTTTCCCCAAAGGAATTTATGTAGCCAATCTGCAGCCAAATTTTCTTACTCCTTACGAAAAGCAAAATGGCTGGAAATTATTGTTTGACGGTAAAACAACCAACGGATGGGTGGGCGCACATAAAAATATTTTCCCTGAAAAAGGATGGGAAGTAAAAGATGGAATTTTGAAAGTGTTGCCCTCAACAGGTGGCGAATCAACCAATGGCGGTGATATTGTTACAAAAGATCAGTATAGTGCATTTGAGCTTTCGTTTAATTTCATGTTGACCAAAGGCGCTAACAGTGGTTTGAAATATTTTGTAACGCTTAACGAACAAAGCAGTGGTTCTGCTATTGGTTTAGAATATCAATTGCTTGATGATACTTTACATCCCGATGCAAAATTGGGTCGTGATGGTAACCGCACATTAGCTTCTCTTTACGATCTCATCAAAGCACAAAAGACTACTCGTTTTATTCGCCAGCCCGGCAACTGGAATACAGCACGCATTGTTGTTTATCCCAACAATCATGTAGAGCATTACTTAAATGGTATTAAAGTATTGGAATACGATCGTGGTTCGCAGGCTTTCCGTGACCTGGTTGCCATCAGCAAATACAAAGTATGGCCCAACTTTGGCGAAGCTGCAAAGGGACATATTTTGTTGCAGGATCATGGTAATGAAGTTTGGTTTAAGAGTATTAAGATAAGGGAGATGAAGTGATGAGTAGTGAATGATGAGTGTGTTCGTCTTTAAATAAAGAAGCCAACTGTCATCAGTTGGCTTCTTTATTTATGTATGATTCTTAGTCGTACCTGGGAGTAACATTCGATTGAATAAGGACTAATATTTTTTCAAAATTGCCATCCTTTAATAATCTGCCGGTCATTATATCTGCCAGTCTTTTGTTTTTAACGTAGAGATAAATTATTTTTTCCTTTTGTTTGTACTCATAGTTTTCAAAGTAATTCCATTTTAATTCAGTTGTATATTTTTCTGTTTTGTATGAATATCCATTCTCGTCAAATTTGAATAAATAAGTTTCAGATGTTTCATCGTTTAATCTTTTCAGCCAACGTTTTAATTTGATTCTTTGAAAAATAAAAGCAGCCGGATAGTATAGAATACTTATCGTAATTGGAGAAGAAAATATCAAGTCTTTTAAACCATAACTTCTTAAATACAGTGACAGGTGGATGGCTATAATTAAAAGGAGTGCGGTAATAATCCAAATTGTTTTACTACTGGATAGTTCTTTTTTCTATCGGCAATAAAGATGGTTGATAAAATCCTTTTTTAATGACTCATGGTCTTTATGTATAGTTATCCATTCCATATAATGGGATCTTAAAAACTTAAGATATATAAAAAGTAACAATTGAAAAAGAAGAAGCCAACTGATTTCAGTTGGCTTCTTCTTTATTTTTATTCGTCTCACCAACGATTACACTTTATAATACTGCTCCCAACCTTTTCTTGGTGGTGGGCCAATGAGTAATTCGTTTGCACGCTTGCTGCTGGTTACAATTTTCTTGTTGCGGTCGAATACAATTTTCTCACCTGTCCACTGTGCCAGTACACCGAGGCAGAACACCTGACTTAATGGACCTGCAATTGCAAAAGATGAACGGGTTTTTTCTTCACCCTTACATGCTTTTAAAAAGTTGGCGAAGTGATTGGATGGACTCTTCGGAACTTCCGGCAACTTCGAAGCCATGTCTTTTGCTTTCGCTTCAGGAATGATGGATAGTGTACTTGCATGCGAACCGCCTTTGAACGTAAGATCCTTGCTGTAAATAATTTTACCGGGATTCAGTTTGGCAGGTTGCATTGCACCTGTGCTTGGTGGTGGAATGCTTGGATCTAATCCCTGCACACCATAACCTTCAGGAATAGGAGGCAGGTTATCAATACCATCATACCATTTTATTTCTACCGGTGGCATATTGCCACGCTTTGGAAATTTAAACGAAAGTGTGGTTGACATGGGGTAGAAGAAATTATTATGTCCTGATAATTTCAACGGATCAACTTCGTACGGTAATCCAAGATCAAGAAACTCATGTGCAGTATCGAGGATATGTGCACCCCAATCGCCCAATGCACCCATACCAAAATCGAACCAGCAACGCCATTGTCCGTTCACAAAATCTTTATTGTAAGTATGGCCATCTGTCTGCATTTGCCAAACATCCCAATCAAGTGTTGACGGAATGGGTTCTGCTGCTGGAAACGATGTAATCTTTGGATTCCAACCATGCCAGCGGCGTGCAGAATTCATATGTGCAGTAATAGCAGTTACGTCTTTAATAATGCCTGCTTCTTTCCATGCTTTAAATTGGAAATAGTTTGCTTCCGAATGTCCTTGGTTGCCCATCTGCGTTATCACTTTCGGATTTTTTGCAGCAGCTTTCATCATCAACTCTACTTCCTGGAATGTACGGGCCATTGGTTTTTCAACATATACATGTTTGCCCAAACCGATTGCCATCATCGTAATAGGAAAGTGTGCAAAGTCGGGAACGCCAATTGAAACCGCTTCGATCTGGTTACCCATCTTATCAAACATTTGTCTGAAATCTTTAAAGCGGGGCACATTCGGAAATTGTTTAATGATGTTTTGTGTATGCGGTGCTTCCATATCCACATCGCAAAGCGCTACAATATTTGCGAGCCCTGTTTTATACAATTCCTGGATGATTTCCGCACCACGGTTACCAATGCCGATAACGGCAAGGTTTACTTTGTCTGCACGAAAACCTCTACCCATTAATAAGCCGGGTGCTGCAGCTGCAGCAGAGGCAAGTAAAGCTTGTTGTAAGAATTTTCTTCTTGAATAATTATTGCCGGACATGCGTTTCGATTGTTTTTGTTATGACAAGAATTTGAAGTGTTTAAAGATAAGTATTAATGCAGTTGTGAAATACTAACAGGCAATCGGTTGCCCGTAGTTTTTACCGTTGCTGTAAAGGATAACCTGCTGTTCATTCGTCTTTACGTAAATTTGCTGCTTGCCCGGCGATCATCTGCACTGCACCAACCACCGGGAAAGCCTTCACCATCTGCAACCGGATTTTTAAAGATTGACGAGTATGAGTAAAAATGAACGACTGATTATTGCGTTGCTGGCTTCTATCAACTTTACCCACATTCTTGATTTTATGATCATGATGCCATTGGGTAATTACCTGATGCCTTATTTTAAAATATCGCCACAGCAATTTACTTTTTTGGTGGGGGCATACACACTTACGGCGGGAGTATCGGGTTTTACTGCTGCGTTTTTTGTAAACAACTACGATCGTAAAAAAGTATTGCTGTACGGCTATGCGGGCTTTTTGCTTGGCACCATAGCCTGTGGCATTGCTCCTACGTTTGAGTTGTTGCTTGCTGCACGCATACTTGCCGGATTGTTCGGCGGTTTAATTGGTGCACAGGTGTTATCAATTGTTGCCGATATTATTCCTTACGAAAGAAGAGGTGCGGCTATGGGCGCTATTATGAGTGCGTTTGCAGTGGCTTCTACATTTGGTGTGCCGTTTTCGCTATACCTCGCCAACATCATCAGCTGGCATGCACCGTTTATACTGGTAGGAGTGTTAGGCATTGCCATCATTCCGCTCGTATCAAAATATCTTCCATCAATGAGCGGGCATATTAAAGAAAGAGAAGCCGATCGAAATCGGTTTGAAGTATTGCATGTAGTAGTTGAAAATCCTACACAGCGTTTGGCACTGTTGTTTTCTTTTTTAATGATGATGGGACATTTTCTGATCATTCCTTTTATTAATCCCTACATGGAATTTAATAACGGCTATTCGAAAACCGTTACACCTATGATCTACCTGGTTGGAGGTGTCTCCTCATTTTTTGCAGCGAATATTTTGGGTAAGTTTTCCGATAAGTATGGCAAGCTTCCGGTGTTTTCTGTATCGGTGTTACTTTCCTTGTTGTTTGTTTGGATCATTACCAATCTGCCACCTGTACATATAGCACTTATGCTTAGTTTATTTGCCGTTTGGTTTGTGTTGGCTACAGGGCGCAGTGTAGCAGCACAGGCCATGATCAGCAATGTAGTTACACCGCAACATCGTGGCAGCTTTATGAGCTTTAACAGCAGTGTACAACAACTGGGTACTGCAGCGGCTTCGTTTATTGCGGGTATGATTGTGATAAAAGGAGGTGATGGAAAAATTCAGCATTACAACTGGCTGGGCTATTTGAGTATTGTGGTGTTGGTGATCTGTTTCTTTCTTGCACGGCGGTTGTTTTATAAAATGACGAACCACCCTGCTTATTCTACACCGCAAAAAAGCAACAGTAAACAAGATTAAAGCAGCTCTTGCCGATTATTCGTAAACTTGCAGCTTCAACCGGAACAGCATTTCATGAATCAAACGATCTCCAAACTTTCAATTGTAATTCCTGCGTACAACGAGGGCAAAACCATTTACCGTATTCTTGATAAGATCACGGAAGTACAGTTGCTCAACAATATTCAAAAAGAAGTGATTATTGTGAACGATTGCAGTAAGGATGATACAAAGGAAGCGGTTGAACGTTATATGCAGCAATCGTCTTTATCTATTGTGCTTTATAATCATGAAATAAATAAAGGCAAAGGTGCAGCATTGCATACCGGTATTAAACAGGCAACAGGCGATTTGGTAATTATCCAGGATGCCGACCTTGAATACGATCCGCATGAATACAATGTATTGCTGAAACCTGTACTGGATGGCTTTGCCGATGTAGTGTATGGCTCACGCTTTATGGGAGGGAATGCACATCGTATTTTATTCTTCTGGCACAGCATCGGCAATAAAGTGCTTACTACATTATCGAACATGTTCACCAATCTGAACTTAACAGACATGGAAACCTGTTACAAACTCTTCCGCAGAGAAATTATTCAACGGCTCGATCTGAAAGAAACTCGTTTTGGTTTTGAACCGGAGGTAACAGCAAAAATTTCACGCCAACCCGATATTCGTATTTACGAAGTAGGTATTTCGTACTATGGCCGCACCTATGCCGAAGGAAAGAAGATCAACTGGAAAGATGGTTTTCGTGCAATCTATTGTATTCTGAAGTATAATTTATTCCGATAGATTCTTTAACGCAGAGAAAGAAGAAAAAGACCCAATAGCTATCGGGTTGATGGCAGAGTATTATCTCTGCGTCAGAGAAAATGCAAACAGATTCTTTACAGGATCTTTACCACGTAAAATTTTTTGCATTGCGCATCACGTGTTTCTTTGTTCAGGAATTTCCCTGTTAATGCTGTTACATGGTAATCGAGTCCTTCGTGTACAACTTCAAAATGTTTATTGTTATCGGCAAGGTCTTTCAATCCTTCTTCCATGGTTAGTAAATACATACCACTGTTTACACTGTTTAAATCGTGAATACCTTTTACAATGCGTTTGCTGTAAAAGTGTAACGCTGTGCCGTTACCGTTGAATTTGTAAATGAAGAATTGATCTTTCGGAATGTTTTGTTTTGCAACAAAGCGTCCGGCATTGTTACCCGCCTGGTAGTTTAACAGGCTTGGATAAAACCAGCTGCTGAGAAAAATATTTAAACCAATAATAGCCGAAAGCGATAAAGCAATGAGTTTACGGTTGATGTTTTTATTAAAGAGTAAAGCTGCTGCTGCAATCGCCGAAACAGCAGCAATAACCCATGGCCATGCAGACGCAGACGGAAATGCAAACAGCAAAATAAGAAAAGGGGCTGCCAGTAATACAGCAACAACCAGCCAGTGAATGGGTACAATAGTTAAACGAAGCCAGTTCAGTTTCTTTTCCCAAAACAAACTGTAAATCATTTTAGCGGTAATGATGGCGATAAAGGGTAACACTACATAGATGTAATGCGGCAATTGATATTTTGAAATGCCCAGTGAGCAATAGCTTAACACGAAACCGCCGGTAGTTAAAAACTCTTCGTTACGTGTAAGCGTAAAACGGTTATAAACGATCTGCACCAGTTCACGAATCAAGCCTGCAACAAAGAACAACGTCCACGGTAACATACCCCACAATAAATTTTCAAACAGGAAGCTGAACGGTGCATTGTTGTTCCATACATTTTCGCCGGTAATGCGGCCAAAACTTTGTGTCCAGTAAAAGAATTTTAAACCCGAAACATTTTTTAAACCATTTACTGTTTTTTCAGGATGCAGATCAAATTGCTGATACAAACCAATACTCATTGGTATCAATACAACAGCAATTACTACCAGGCCCAACAGGTAAACCGGTTGGAAAATCTGTTTCCATTCACGCTTTAAAACAAAATGACTGCCAAATGCAAAGATGGGTACAAACAATGCAATAGGGCCTTTGGTAACCATGCCTGCACCAATGGCGGCAGCACCCAATAAAAAATGTTTCAGTTTTTTTGATTGGTACCATTCTGCCAGTTGCCACATGGCAATAATTACCCAACTCATAAGAATAGTATCTGTACGCACATCGTTGGTAATTAAAAAAACAGCCTGGCAGGTTGCAAGTACTGCAGCAGCAAGCAGTGCAATTGTTTTATCGTAAAACAATCTTGCAAAACGAAACGTAGCAAGCACAGCAAAAATGGCAAAGAGGATAGAAGGAAATTTAAAGCCGAAATTGTTTTCACCAAACAGTTTCATTGAAAATGCAGAAGCCCAGAACAGAAACGGAGGTTTATCTAAATAATCTTTTCCTTGCTCATATACTTGCAGGTAACTGCCGCTCTCGTTCATTTCACGGCTCATGGCAGCGTATTGCGAAGAATCGACATCCATTGTATCAACACCCAATGCAACAAAATAAACGGCACAGATAATTGCAAAAAGTACAGCAATGGAAGTCTTGTTCATAAAGAGGATTTAGTGAATAAGTGCACGAAACTACAACCGTTTTGCCGAAGATGATTAGGCTACTTCTCGGCCGGTGCTTGCACGCCACATAATAAACCAGTCTTCCCGTTCCAGTTTAATATTAGTAGCATCTACTGCCGATTTAATGCGTTCAATTTTTGAAGTGCCGGCTACAGGATGTATGCGTGATGGATGTGTCATTAACCAGCTGAGTAAAATAACATCAGCAGAGGTATTGTATTTATCGGCAAGTAACTTGGCAACTGCAAGAATGCGTTTATTGCGTTCGTCTTCATCATCTGCAAATAAATTACCGCCGCCCATCGGGCTCCATGCCATAGGAATAATGCCGTGTTGCTGACATTGATCGAGTGTGCCATCGCCAAACGGATCGAGATGCAAAACAGAACATTCTATTTGATTTACGCTTACCGGAAAGCGACTGCGGATAAGATCGACCTGCCATTTGCGAAAATTCGATACACCAAATTGCAAAACCTTTCCTTCTTTCTGTAATTGCTCAAATGCAGCAGCAACTTCTTCTGCATTAAACAAAGGGTCGGGGCGATGAATCAATAAACAATCAATATAATCGGTATGTAGATTTTTCAACGACTGTTCAACCGATTCTGTAATATGGGTGAATGATGTATCGTACGATTTTATTTTGTGATGCGGACGATTGACAGACAGCATGCGGATACCGCACTTTGTAACAATCTGCATTTGCTGCCGTAACGAAGGCTCATGCTTCAATACTTTTCCAAACTCTTCTTCAGTTGTATAATCGCCATAAATATCTGCATGATCGAAAGTGGTAACCTCAAGCGATAGACAATCCTTGATCATTGCTTCGTATGCAGCTGTATTAAAGTGAGCGCCCCATGCACCCCACTTCATGGTGCCGGCTATTATTCTGGAATAACTCATTTAAGATTTGAATTTTCGATGATCATTTCCGCTAAGCGACTATCTCTTTTGTAAAGATCGTTACGAAAATTGATACGGCCTGCACGATCTACCCACGCTGTAAAATAAGCAATAAAGACAGGAACAGGCTTTTGCACTTTTACATATAACTCTTTCTCTGCATTCATTGCAGAATCGATGCGGGCTTCTGTCCATTCGGGTTGGTGGCGCAACACATAAATCGCTAAACGGCGGGGTTCTTCCACCCGAATACATCCATGACTGAATGCCCGTTTATCCTGGCTGAACAAAGATTTCGATGGTGTGTCGTGCAGGTAAATGCTGTGGCTGTTGGGGAAGAGAAATTTTACTTTGCCTAACGCATTCCATGGGCCGGGCTTCTGGCGAATGTTGCTGCCGTTCCATTCCATGTGATTGCGTTCAAGATAATTTCCGTTACGACGGATAGCAGGTAAAATTTCTTTGTTCTTGATGCTGCTTGGTACATTCCAGTAAGGGCTGAAGACAACCGTATTCATCATGCCGTTAAAAATGGCGGTCTTGTTCATTTCTGTTCCTACAACTACGTTCATGCTCCACACAAGCGAATCGTTTTCGTATGCATGAAATTTATATTCGGGAATATTTACTACAATGTAATCCTGGTTAAGCGCAACAGGCAGCCAACGGCAACGCTCCATGTTTACAATAATCTGTTCAATACGTTTGGCCAAAGGGAAGTTGAGTTCAGCGACCATACTCCTGCCAACAATACCATCATCCTTAATGCCATAACGTTGCTGAAAATTTTTAACTGCTGTTTCCAGTGCTGCATCAAACATGTTCGATTGATCATTGCTTTTCAGATCGCCGAGTAAATGCAGATGCTCTTTTATTTCGCTAATTACTTTGCTGCTGTCGCCCAGCCGGTAACTTTTCTTATCGGCTTTAATCGGTTTCCAGTTGCCGCTTTGTTCAATGCTGCGGTATTGTTTCAAAAATGTTTTTAATAAGCCATATTGCCTAAACACCGGTTCGGTATTCATAAACGCAGAGGATGGCACATTCAACAGCGAATCAAGAAAAGCAGCATATGATAATTTTTTGCGGGGCAGATCCCAATTGGTTGCCTGCATTCCTTTTGCTCAAAGCCCCGTCCAGATGGTTTTAGCATAAAAGAAATACTGCGCAGTAAGCATCAGTTCAATGGTACTGTTGGGTTGCCCGGTAAACGATTCTGTTGAATCATTATCCATCAACGCATGAAACTCGTTGTGGTAAATAAGGCTGGCCGAAACGCCTTCGTCCGAAATATTTTCAATTTTGTTATACAGATTACCTGCTTGTTCAAGAATGCCATTCTGGTCGAACCAGGCATAAGCATAGTTGCGGTGCTGATAAAAACTGAGCAGTTCCTTTTCATAAACCTGTAGCCTTGGATATTGTGTAAAGAAAGCAGGAATTGCAGTACTATCGAACTTTAGTTGAGTTTGTGTGCTGAAGTTACCCGGCAGCGTTATATCGGCCGGTTGTTTTTTAGGAATCGTATCGACTACCTGCCCGTTGTTTTTTCCGTTAGATGATTTGCAGGCAGGAAGAGTAAGTATAATTAAAGAGGCACAGAATAAAATCGGGTAAAGTGTTTTATGCAACATAGCGAAAATGGTATGTGGTATGAAAATAAAAAAGTCCTGCTAAAAAGCAGGACTTCTGTTTATTTCTATTGAAAGGAATTAAGCTTCTGCAGCAATTTCCAATTCAACTTCAGCTTCGTTACCATTAGCAAAATCAACTTTTGCTTTGTAAGTGCCGAGTTCTTTTACTTCGTCTGGCAGGTGAATTTTGCGACGATCGATTTCATAACCTTTCTGCTCACGGATTGCACGTGCAACCATTACAGTGGTAATGCTACCGAAGATTTTACCGCTTGTACCTGTTTTAGCAGTAAGTTTTACAGGAGCTTCAATAAGTTTTGCAATTACCGACTTGATTTCAGCCATCATTGCATCTTCTTTCTTCTTCTGAACTTTTAAACGCTCGTTTAATTGTTTCAGGTTAGAAGGTGAAGCTTCTACAGCGAATTTCTGAGGGATGAGAAAGTTACGGGCATAACCGTTCTTTACTTTTACAACCTCGTTCTTACCGCCGAGTGTGTTTACATCCTGAATTAAGATTACTTCCATTGTTTTGTTTTTAGTTTCCGTAACCCAGTTTTTACACTGTCTTCCCGAATGCAATTCCGGGAGTTAGGGAAAGGTTCACTAATTGTTTTTATTTCAAAAGATCAGTTACATAAGGCAACAGCGCCATCTGGCGTGCTTTCTTAACAGCATCTGATAATTTACGTTGGTATTTAAGCGAGTTACCGGTTAAACGACGGGGAAGAATTTTACCCTGTTCGTTCAAGAACTTTTTCAGGAACTCAACATCTTTATAATCGATGTAACGGATACCGTACTTCTTGAAGCGGCAATATTTTTTACGAGGTTTCTCGGTTTTGATCGCCGTCAGGTATTTGATTTCATTCTTTGCCATGACTTACGCCTCCGCTTTTTCAGTTGAAGATGCTACGCCACTTCTCTTTTTTGCATTGTACTCAACGGCGTATTTGTCGAGTGCAGTGTACATGTGACGGAGCACTTGCTCATCACGGTGAATCTGAATGTTCAGTTTCGCATTAAAATCAGAAGGAGCTTTGTACTCAACAACCCAATAAATACCGGTTGTTTTTTTCTCGATCGGATAAGCGAGTGACTTTAAACCCCAGGGATTGCTGTGTACCAGTTCGCCGCCGTTAGCTGCAACCAGGTCGATGTAGCGTTTTTGTGCTGCCTTGAATTCGTCATCAGACAGAACAGGGGTAAAAATCACCATCATTTCGTAATTGTTCATTACTGTTTGTGATTTAAAAATTAAAAATTGGGTTTACCCATCGGATCCCTTCCTTGCGGTCGGGAAATCTGCCAATACAGATTTGGGGCTGCAAAGGTAGGGGAATACAGCTGAACTTGCTTCACGAAAGCCCTGTTTTTTCAGGCATTTGCGCCTTGTGGTAGCGGCAAAGCTACGACTGTAAAGACTTTGCAAAACTGCAGCATACAAAAAAGCGCCCGGTTTTGGCGGGGCGCTTTGATTTTCAAGGCTTTTGCTTTTTAAAGTTTGAGCAGTTTTATGAGTTTGCGCTCACTGCCTTGTATAATTTCTGCGAAATAAATACCCGCACGGAAGCCTTCGCCAACCTTAACCGGCTGGTTCTGGCCATTGCTGATCTGTTGTTCCAGCACCCGACCCTGAACATCGAGTATCCGTACCACAATACGTTCGGTACGCTGGCTGTTTATCAACAAGGTAAACATCGAAGTTGAAGGATTCGGTAACACCTGTACTGCAAGTGTTGTTGCTGCAGCAGTTGTTACACGGGCAGCAGCAGTTGGTTGTGTGGTTACACAAGTTCCAAGCATATCGCCATGTGCAAGATGATCGGCTACATCGGCCTGACTGATGCTGATGATTTGTTTGCCGCTACCTGTGCGATGACAGATAGTTACTTTGTCGAGCTTTTTGCCACTTCTGATATCAAGTATATCAATTGCTTTTTCTGCAGTTGCAATGCATCCGTTGGCATCAGATACAGTAACTGTATAAACAGTTGCTGTTTGCGGGCTTACCGTTGCTGTGGCAATTGTTGAACCATTCGACCAGCTATAGCTGTATCCTTCGGTTCCGCCACTTGCAGAAGCAGTTAATGTAATGGATGATGCCGGAGCATAACCAATATAAACAGTATTAGGCACAGTACCTGTTGGCAAAGCATAGGCATCAGCAATTGTAACAACAGGTTTGCTGTTTACGATAACTGTTGTGCTGCAGGTTGCCTGGTTACCCCAGCCATCTGTAGCTGTCCACACAATAAGGCTGCTGCCAATATTGAACAGGCCACTTGCATCATTACCTGTGCCGCTGCGTTCAGTTGCTCCGCTGATGCTGTAGCTGTAAGTAATTGCATCGCCACAATCGTCGGTAGCAACAAAGGCAGGAACTGTATAGCTGTTGTTTTCAACCGCACAGAATTTTATTTCCGTACTGCAGGTTGTTACAACCGGTGCGGTTGTGTTTACAAAACGGTAACGGCTGAAAACAGGGTAGTGATCGGATGTTGTAGAGCCATAATTGCTTACCAGCGATGTAACATCGGTAAGAATTTTAGCACTTGCGGTCATATAATCTGCAACAAGTTCGTTCGATACGGTTACATGATCGATTACATCGTTATAACTCACTGTAGATTTTTTGCCCGCTAAGCTTAAAGGCAATGTAACAGGCGTAAAGTTTACAGCATCGTTTGTAAAGATCGAATACGATGTGGTTGTAAACCCTGCGGTGATCGATTGATCGAGATCATCATTGTAATCACCAAGAATAATGATGTTATCGTTTGCGTATTGTTGCTGCAATGTGTAATGCAATGTATCAGCTCCACGCTTTCTTCTGTTATATGATTCCGTTGTGGGTGATGTGTTTGCTTTTGCCTGCACCAGGATAAACTTCACAGGCTTGGTTACACAATTCAATGTAACATCTGCACTCATCATATAAGGGAAGCGACCACTTGCCCAATAGTTGTAAGCAGGGTTTGTAAGATCGGCTGCAGTATTAATGCCCTGCGATAACAATGCTGTTGTACTTACATTGCTTACTACCGATGTTTTATAAATGAATGCCAGCTTTTGTGCACTTGCCAATGCCGATGGCGGATTAGCACTTGTATTGGTATGCGAACCGTAGTTGCTGATTACATAAGCATAGCCCGGCATCTGGCTTACTACTGCAGCCAAACGCTCTTCACTTACAATTTCAGCTACCGCATAAACATCTGCATTAAGGTTGCTGAGAATGGTTTTTACATTCTGTTGCTGCAGATCATTATTTGTTGGACCATTATCGGCGCTGCCAAACCATTCAACATTCCAGTTTACAACTTCAAGTGTTGTTACAGGATCGATGCTTGAACCACCAAGGCTGATAGCTGCAGAAAGATCGCCACTGCTGATACTGATGTTTCCTGTAAAGTCTTGATTGTTTTGTGCAGGTGCGAAACGAACTGTTACAGTTTTGAGCAGATTGTTTGCTTCAGCAACTGTGTATGTAACAGAAGGACTGAACGTAAAACCATCTTTCGACAAACTGAATGCACCTGTTGCAGTAAGTGTGATATCGTTTGTAAGATCGTTACCAACAACTGTAAATGTTTTATCGGCCGTACTTCCTGCCGCTGCAAATGCAAACTGCATATCAGTTGTGCTTACGGTTAAGCTTGGTGGAGGAGGTACGGGTGAATTGCCAAGAGCAATATCATCCAATGTCCAACGTGCACCTTCATCATCATCCGAAACATATACAAAAGCAAAATGTACATTGCTTGCTTTAAATGCGGAGAGATTGATGTTTTCTGACAATGTCCATACGTTTGATGTTTGTGCAGGGAACTTGCCATTGATATCGGTCCATGTTGCGGAAGAAGGATCGCCGCTTACATAGTTTGTAGAAACTTTCAGTTGTAAAGGCTGACCGTTAAATGCCGTACGGCTCCAGAACGAAAGCAACGGATAATCTGTAGCCGTTAAATCGAACGAAGGCGAAATCAACCAATCTGTATTCGGCACATTGGTACCACCTGCAAAACCATTCATTTGCACAGCACTTGGGAATGCTGTTGTAGCTGCAGGGGCATTCGGGTCACGACCAAAAGTTGTGCATGCCCAAACAATGCTTCCAACCTGGCTGTATTGCGTAAAGCCATCACCTAAAGCTGAAGAACAGTTTTGGAAATTGGCTACATAAACATTGATGCCTGTAGTGAAAGCCCATGTGCTGTTACCGCTAATACCTGCAAAAGCATTGCCTTCAAGATCTGTTACAGCGCCTGCTGCCACTTCAAGATAATAAGCTGTATTGATCTGCAGATTTGTTAATGCAACACTTAATGTACGGCCGCTTAAAATTGCATCGTTTACTGCTATTGTACGCACAATACTGTTATCGCTGCTTTTCTTTAATACAATATTGCCGCTTCCCTTTACAACATCTTCACTGAACGTGATTGATGATGTAAAGTTTACAGCAATATTCGTTGCGCCGTTTGCAGGTGTAAGTGTTGTTGCAGTTGGAGGTATCAGATCAACAGGGTTTGCTTCGATGGTAAAGTCATCAATTGAAAGCCCATGATCTGAACCACTGTGATCGATATCTTCCCAACGGATCATAAACTCTGCATTCGCAGGAATATTCAAACCGGCAATACTGTATGTAATAGCAGTACTGTTATCTGCACTGTTTCCATTTAATGCTCCGGAAGTTGTACTGGCAACAGGGCTTGAAAAATCTAACGAAGACACCGGAATCCATGTTCCTGCAGTTAGGGAAGTAATGGTTGTATTACTTACCTGGTATGCGAAGTTTACAGTTTGTGTGCTTGCAACACCACCATTGCGCCATTGTTCGCCACGGTAAGTAATTTTCAATTTAGTAATTGCTGTTCCAGTGTTGTTTTTAAAGCGTGCTCCGTAGAAGACTGTACCCGTACTGCCCGATCCTACAGAACCCAATGCTCTGTCTATACTTGCAGCATCGCCAAAACTGTAGAGTGCGCCTGCATTGGAACTACCTGTTCCGCTATTGTAAGTTGTACGTGATGCATACCAACCCGCAATAGTGCTGTTATCGGCCCAAGGCAATGAAGTGCCTGTGTTTGCAAGTGAGTTAAAATCTTGCGAGTAACCCGATGAAAGTAAAATGCCCGGAAGAATATCATCACTTGTAAGATTGATTGTTGCTGATCCGGTGCCAATTGTTGCCGAGCCGGAAACGCCGGTTATTGTAAGTTGAATTGTTTCAGCTGCTTCAACATCATTATCATCAATAACAGGCAACGTTACTGTTGCAGTTGATGAACCTGCTGCAATTATAACAGAACCTCCTTGTGGGTTAGAATAATCACTTCCTAAAGTTGCTGTACCTGCTAAACTGTACGAAACTGTAATGCCACCGGCAGGAGCAGCGACAGAAGAGTTAATTGTAAATGTTCCGCTTGTTGCAGGTTCGGCAGCATTTGCTCCTGCGCTAGCAGAGACGCTTATTGCTGCATCGTTATCAGCAATGCTGATGCTTTGTGTAGTTGTTCCGCCAAGTAAAATACCTGCGGATGGATTACTGATCGTTAGAATGGCTGTTTCAAGATCTTCCGGTATATTATCGTCAACAATCGTAAATGTTGTCGAACCTGTAGTTTGTCCATTAGAAATTGTAATGGTACTATTGCTCAATGTAAAATCGCCAGTAGTAATATTTGTACCTGATACAGCAAGGTCAATTGTTTGATTTCCTGTTACAGGTGCGCTGGCAGTTGCAGTAACAGTTACTGCAGTTGTTCCGGCTTCGGTTCCGGCATTGGAGCTTACAGAAAGATTAACCGTAGGTGAAGCTGCCACCGAGCTTGCAACTCCGTTAATTACTACGTTGTCAATACTAAATGTACCACCCGTAGCTTCTGCATTCCACCCATAAAATCGAAAAGTGAGTGGAGAAGTAATTGCGTCGAACGATGAACTCAAAGTAATTGTACTTCCCTCTTCAGCAACTGTTGTAAGATCAGAAACCTGAAATATATTAGTTGGTACAACTGAGAGATCAGTGTTTGCCGGCGAGATGCTTGCGGGAAGATTAGTGTTAAAATCTAAACTTGATCTTACGGCATACTGCCTGATACCGGTGCCTGATCTTTGTAATGTAAACGTAATCGAGTTCACATCCAACGAATAACCAGGCAAGGGTGTTATTGTTACTTCGTAATAACGAGTTGTTGTTATAGAACCTGAAAATACATCAGATCCATTTACAGCCCCCGTAGATTGTCCTGTAAAACTAAACCGGCCCCCTGCGTTAGGATTTGTAGTGGTTTGTCCAACTGCAGAAAATGAACCGAATGTTAGCCCCGTAGCGATAGGTACAGGAGTTGGGTCGGTTGTTCCGGAACTTGTTGTAACATTGGCGAAATTGTACGTGCCAGAAAAACTTTGACTCCATCCACTATTGGAAAAGAGCAAAAATAAGGGCACGAGTAAAGATGGGAACCTTAAAAATTTTCTCATTGCTTTAGTTTAATTACAAATTAAAAGTGGAAGAATACAGGAGAGAGGATTCGGATTAATCGGCAGGATTTTGGAAAATTAAAAATAAAGCGAATGCCGATTCACATTGAGTTTTGCAGGTAAAATATTTATTAACTTCTTCGTAAAACTACTGGGAATTACTTTTTTCAAGGATAACACCTTCGAGATAGCCGAATTTTTTAACCCGGAATGTAACATCAAACCCATCTTCAAAAAAAAGTTCTTCATGGCGTGGGGTACAATACAACACAAATAAACGCCGGGGACGTTTTGCAAGGCTGCTGTTTATTTTACGAATTACATGCTTCATTAATACTTCATCAAACGGATTAAAAAGAAAAATGGTTGTTACATGCTCATCAATAGTAAGGGAGTTCAAATCTCCCCATGCTAAATTATAGGCGGTTGTCGGGTATTGTTTTTTTAGTTTTTCAAGGTTTGTGTTTGCTGCTTCTATCAGCTCTTTTGCAAAATCTATTCCTTCAACTTTTTTGTAACCGTACGCTGCTGCAACACACAAAGCCCGCCCTTTGCCACAGCCAATGTCAAGAAAAGCTCCCTTTTTTGCAGTGTCGGGCATGCGATCTAACAAAGCCTCAAGGGTAAAATAGTTCACCGGCATGTATTCGGTAGCATGCTTAAGTTGCGATCCTTTTAGTTTTAATTTGGAAAGACTGATGGCCGCAGTCGTATCAATATTGTACCTGCGTTCGCCCTGGATTTCTTTTTTTAACGTAAACCAACCCAGTTTATAACTCCAGTTGGAAGCAATGTAGTAGAAGTATTTGATATGGTTTAGAAGTTTCAAAAAACAGATGGTCTTATGTCAATAATCTTTAGTTGAAGACTTGTTGTGCCGTTCCATTCATTCTCATCAATTGTATATACAACATCAACAGGTCCCTTTTGTAAAATAGGGAATAAATGTGCAGAGCGGAAACTGATGCCTGTTAAAACTGTTTCATTCTGCTTTACTACAAAACGAAGATGCTGTTCTTTTACAATTTTACTGTAGCCTGTATCAATTACATTTTTCGATACAAAAACAGGACGCATGTTTTCGGGACCAAACGGCTCCATTTGTTTAATGATGTTGAAAAAAGCAGGTTTTATATCCGCAAATTTCAGTTCGCTGTCAATAATTATTTCAGGAGTTAATTGATGATCTTTAATTGTTTCACTTACAGTTTTTTCAAACGCATTTGTAAATGCATCGATGTTTTCTGGTTGTAAGGTTAAGCCTGCTGCTGCAAAGTGCCCCCCGTAACCTAAGAGGTGCTCCCTGCATGCATGAATAGCTTCGTATAAATTAAACCCGTTAACACTGCGGGCACTTCCTGCAGCATAATCGCCGCTTTTTGTTAATACAATTGTTGGGCGATAATAATGTTCTGTTAACCGTGATGCAACAATGCCTACAACGCCTTTGTGCCAATGCGGTTGGTAGAGTACAGTTGTTTTTTTTGTTTTGAGTTTGTCATTACTGTTAATGATGTGCAGTGCTTCTTCGGTAATCGACATATCCGCTTCTTTTCTGTCATCATTATCTGCATGCAACAGTTCGGCGAAGCTTAGTGCCTGTTCATAGCTGTCGGCAATAAACATGTCTACTGCTTTTTTTGCATCGTCCATGCGCCCTGCTGCGTTTACTCTTGGCGCAATTATAAAGACCAGGTTGTTGATATGCATTTCTGTACGCACATCACTTAAATGCATTAATGCTTTTATACCATTTGATGGTTGTGTGTTTACTCGTTTTAAACCATGAAAAGCAAGTATTCTGTTTTCTCCTGTAATTGGTACAATGTCGGCTGCAATTGCAGTTGCCACCAGATCGAGATAACAGTAGATTTTCTCATCTGCAAGTTGGTGTTTCTCTGCAAGTGCAGTAATCAGCTTAAATCCAACCCCGCAACCACATAGCTCTTTGTAAGGATAAGCACAATCTGTTTGTTTGGGATTGAGAATAGCTGCTGCGTCGGGCACGGCCGCATCGGGTAAATGGTGATCGCACACAATAAAGTCGATTCCAAGCTCTTTTGCATAGGCAATAAGTTCTACAGATTTAATACCACAGTCGAGCGAAATAATAAGCGTAAAGTTGTTGTTTTTTGCAAAGTCGATTCCTTGTTTTGAAACACCATAACCTTCACGATAGCGATGGGGGATATAAAAATCGAGTAATGATTTGGGATGAAGCTCACAAAGAAATTGGTACATGCAGGCAACACTTGTTGTACCATCCACATCATAATCGCCGAATACCAAAATTTTTTCCGAAGCTGCAATAGCTTTACCAATCCGAGCCACAGCTTTGTCCATATCTTTCATTAGCCAGGGACTATGCAGATCACTTAACTGCGGTCTGAAATAATCTTTGGCTTTTACGAATGAGTCAATTCCACGTTGTGCAAGAGTTTTACAAATAACAGCGTGGACTTTCAGTTCCTGTTCTAAAATATCAGCGCCTTTCGGGTTGTCAGCTAAAAATGTCCATCGTTTCTGCATATCAGTATTTTCTGTCGGTTGTATAGCGCACAAGAGATTCTAAACCATCACGGATTTCGTTTTGAGGAAACTGCTGCAATAAAGCAATGGCCTCATCTCTGTAACGAAACATCGTTTTTTCTGCATATTCAATACCTCCCGCCTTTACAACTTCTTCGATAATGTATTGGATGTTTTTCTTTTGACGGTTATCATTTTTCAAAAGATAAATCAGCTCTTTTTTCTTGACCCCATCAACGTTGTTTAGCGTATAGATCAACGGAAGGGTAAGTTTTTTTTCTTTGATATCGTTTCCAGTAGGTTTACCAATTGATGCACTTCCATAATCGAACAAGTCGTCTTTTATTTGAAAAGCAATTCCGGCTTTTTCTCCAAAAAGTTTCAACTGTTCAGTTTTGTAATCGTCAGCTGTTGTTGACCATGCTCCTGCTGCACAGGCAGAGGCGAGGAGTGAAGCTGTTTTATTGGTAATGATTTCAAAGTAAACTTCTTCACTAAGGTTTAATTTACGGGTTTTTTCTATCTGTAATAATTCGCCCTCGCTCATTTTTTCAACCGCCTCAGATAAAATCTTTAGCGTGTTAAAGTCGTTGTTTTTAAGAGAAAGTAGTAATCCTTTCGATAAAAGGTAGTCGCCAACAAGAACAGCTACTTTATTTTTCCAAAGGGCATTAATTGAGAAAAACCCCCTTCTTTCCATCGATTCATCGACCACATCGTCGTGAACTAAGGTAGCAGTATGCAGTAACTCCACTAAGGCCGCAGCACGGTGCGTATTCTCTGTAACTGTTCCAAACAGTTTGGCGCTTAAAAAAACAAACATTGGCCGAACCTGCTTTCCCTTGCGTTTGATAATGTATTGCATAATGCGGTCAAGCAAAGAAACCCTGCTTTTCACCGCCTGTCGAAACCTGTCTTCAAAGGTATTTAGCTCGTCTTTTATAAGAAGTTGAATGGAAGAAGTCGTATTCATGATGCGGCAAATTACGGTAATTGCCTTTTTTTCAATAAAAATCAGTTCAAAGCAGCACTTCTTTATCGAAAGCGGTCATATACGACTAACTGATTGTAAATAAATTGCAAAAAATTTGCTTTTTAAGCTGTGATCTCTATTTTTGCATTAATCATCAGGAATTTTCGAAACTTAATTACAACAACTATGGCAAGCAAAAAGTACACCCTTTTACTGGGGGCCCTATGTTTCTTTTTAACAAACGTCTCTGCTCAAAGCTACGACTGGAAAGACTCCTCTCTCATCCCTAAAAAAGGACAAGCTCAACACAGCGAGTTTTTACAAAACCAAAACGCATTTCCTGCGAAACCACGTAACCAATGGGAAATTGGTTTAAGTGTTGGTAACTCTTTAATTTCAGGCGACGTATACGCTAAAATCCCTCAAATTGGTTGGGGTGCGCATGTTAGAAAAGCGTTCGGTTACATTTTCTCAGCTCGTGTTCAGTACATCGGCGGTATCGCAAAAGGTATGAACTTTACACCAGCTTACAACTATGCTAAAAACCCAGCTTGGGGTCCTAAATACGACGGCCCTCAAAACATTAAGCATGGCGGTACAACTCCAGGTTTACCCGGCGGTCAGTCTGGTCAACTTTACCAGGTAAGTTCTAAGCAGTTGCAAACTAATAGTTTGTATGTGCCTATTACTGACAACAACATCGATGCGGTTTATTATAACTACCGCACAGTGTCTCATCAGTTAGCTTTACAAGGTATTATTACTTTAAATAATATCCGTTTCCATAAATCAAAAACCAATTTCGTTATCTACGGTTTAGCAGGTATCGGCGGTATGATTTATGAAACTAAGTCTAACGCATTAAATGCAAGCGGCGCCCCTTACGAGGCATTATTTAATACTGTTGCTGCAACATATGCTCCATCTTTCAAAAACAGAAAGCAAATTCGTCGTGATTTGAAAGCTGGCATGGATAATACATACGAAAGCAAGGCTGACGGTCACCAATTGCGTCGTCCTAAATTGTTCGATATGACTTTCAAACCAGTTGCTCAAGTTGGTGCTGGTTTAGCTTTCAAAGTTGGCAAACGTTTCAGCATCGGTGTTGAAGAAGTTTTCACAACTACAAAAGATGATTTACTTGATGGTCAGCGTTGGCAAGAATGGGCTGTGGGTGATGCTTCTCTTACTCGTGATTTCGATACATGGCATTATACAAACATCAACTTTAACTATAGCCTTGGTGCTAAGTCAGTTGAGCCTCTCTGGTGGTTAAACCCATTGGACTATGCTTACAACGAATTGAATGCTCCTCGCCACATGAAAATGCCAAAACCTGTTTTGGACGATGCTGATGGCGATGGCGTTACAGATCAGTTTGATAACGAACCTAACACTCCTGCAGGTTGCCCTGTTGATACGCATGGTGTTGCTCGTGATACTGATGGTGATGGTGTTCCTGATTGTAAAGACAAGGAACTGATTACTCCTACTCAGTGCCAGCCAGTAGATGCTGATGGTGTTGGTAAGTGCCCAGATCCAGAATGCTGTAAAAATCCAGTAGTTGTTCCTCCAGCTTGTAACCTGGTTGATCTCCCAAGCATCAACTTCGGTGGTAGCTCAAGCAGCCTGAGTGCTGAAGCAAAAGCTTTGGTTGGTAGTGTAGCTTCTTCTCTCCGTGGTAATCCTGAATGTAAATTGATCGTTTGCGGTAGCGCTGCTAAGAGCAAATCTGGTCAGGCATTAGGTCAGAAGCGTGTTGATGCGATCGTTAAGTACCTGGTAGAAGTACAAGGTATCAGCGCTGATCGTGTAGTAGCGCAGTACGACTGCCACGAAGGCGATCCTTCAGTAGTTGAGCTCCGTGCTGAAAAGAAATAATCGTACAGACTAATTGCTTATATAGCCCCTCGGTTTCACCGGGGGGCTTTTCTTTATGAAAAGATTAACCGCCGTTTTCTGATTCAGAAAAAGGTTAGCCCTAATTTGCCCGAAAATCTTAACTTTGCTGGCTTTTATGAATTTGATCATTCGTTTTTTATTTCTGGTAATCGTTGCAGGCTCATTTGCAGGATGTAATAAGAAAACAATTACAAAAATCCTCAAGAGTAAAGATGTGGAGTACAAACTGGGTATGGCAGAACAGTATTATGCCAATAAAAAATTCAGTAAGGCTCAGGTTATTTACGAAGATCTGTTTCCGTTGTTGCGAAACGATCCGAGATTTGAAGATCTTTATTATAAGTATGCCTACTGTGCGTTCAATCAGAAAGATTATATGAGTGCAGAAAATCTGTACAAAGGATTTTTAGAAGTATTCCCTAAAAGCTCGAGGGCGGCAGAAGTTGATTATATGCGTGCTTATTGTTATTACAAGCAGTCGCCACGAGTAGAGTTAGAACAAACTGCAACTGAAAAAGCTATTGGGGCAATGCGTACTCATTTGAGTAATTATCCTGAATCGCCTAAGGCAGAAGAAGCAAGAAAAATCATTGATGAATGCTTTGATAAGCTGGAGCTTAAAGAATACAAAAGTGCGGAATTATATTATAATGTTTCATCTTACAGAGCTGCAGCAATAACATTTACCAATTTGCTTAATAATTATCCTGCATCAAAAAAAGGGGATGAATATAAGCTCATGATCATTAAATCATACTTTCAGTATGCGCAAATGAGTATAGAGGAAAAACAGAAAGAGCGTTATCAGAAAGTAATAGAAGAATATTACGATTTTGTTGATCGTTTTCCTGAAAGCAAGCTTACAAAAGACGCTGAAAAATATTTCATTCAATCATCAAATAATATAAAATCAAATAAAAATGAGCAGACTAATACGAAAAGTTAGCGCTAACACAAGCAATGTTGTAGAAACAAAGAATGTGGCTGACTTAAAGGCTAAAACAGGCAACTTGTACGAGTCTATTGCTGTTATTGCCAAACGTGCAAACCAGATCAATATTTCTTTGAAAGAAGAATTGCATAATAAGCTGGAAGAGTTTGCGAGCCATACCGATAGCCTCGAAGAAATTCACGAAAACAAAGAGCAGATTGAAATATCAAAAGCATACGAAAGAATGCCAAACCCTGCTTTATTGGCTACACAGGAATTTGTTGATGATAAAGTATATCATCGCAGAGCTGAGAATGATTTATTCTCTTAAGAGAGTAGCATACAAGATTTGTAATGGCGGTCGAGCTCGACCGCCATTACTGTTTTTTAATTGAACATTTTACTCTATTTTCAATAACAAATGAGTTTAGCAGGCAAGAAAATAGTATTAGGTATTAGTGGAAGCATTGCAGCGTATAAATCAATTTTATTAGTTCGGCTTTTGATAAAGGAAGGTGCTGATGTAAAAGTGATGCTTACTCCCGCAGCTAAAGATTTTGTTTCACCATTAGTACTTTCAACACTCTCTAAAAACAAAGTTGTGGTGGACTTGTTTGAGGAAAATAGCTGGACAAATCATGTTGAATTAGGCAGGTGGGCTGATTTGATGCTGATAGCTCCTCTAAGCTGCAATACCTTAGCAAAAATGGCTACAGGTATGTGCGACAATTTATTGCTTGCGGTATACCTTTCTGCTACTTGTCCGGTTATGGTTGCCCCTGCAATGGATGAAGATATGTGGAAGCACCCTGCAACGAAAAACAACATAGCGTCTCTTAAATCATTCGGAAACATTGTTATACCTGTTGCTGCCGGCGAACTTGCAAGTGGCCTGGTAGGAGAAGGACGAATGGCAGAGCCCGATGCAATACTTAATTCTATTCAGCAGTTTTTTTTTCAACAAAATGAATTCTCCGGTAAGACGGTTTTAATAACTGCCGGTCCAACTTATGAAGCTATTGATCCGGTTCGTTTTATCGGCAACAACTCAAGTGGTAAGATGGGGGTAGCTTTAGCTGAGGAATTGGCCAAAAGAGGTGCAAGAGTGGAACTTGTGCTGGGGCCATCATCGCAAATAGTGAAATCTTCAGGTATAAATGTTACAAAGGTTACAAGTGCAGAGGAGATGTTTAATGCGTGTGCGAGTTTGTTCCCATCTTGCCAAATAGCAATAATGTCTGCAGCCGTGGCAGATTATACGCCTGTAACAATTGAGAAAGAAAAAATAAAGAAGAGCGATACAGACTTGCAGGTGGAGCTTAAACGTACAAAAGATATCCTGGCATATTTAGGCTCAATAAAAAACAAAGAGCAGTTGCTTGTGGGCTTTGCATTAGAAACACAAAACGAAAAAGAGTATGCTCTAAATAAGCTTGAGTCTAAAAACGCAGATATGATTGTTCTCAATTCATTAAACGATCAGGGTGCTGGGTTTGGTAAAGACACGAATAAAATCACAATTTTCGATAAGAATAAACAGGAATATGCGTTTTCTGTAAAGAGTAAAACAGAAGTAGCTAAAGATATTGTTGATACAATTAAACAATTTATACATGTTTAAGAAATTGCTTGCTGCAATTATTTGCACTTGCTTTGTTTTTTGTTTGCAGGCACAAGAACTGAATGCAAGGGTTCGTGTTATAGATAATCAAATGCCTTCTACTGTTGATCGCAAAATTTTTCGTACACTGGAAACTGTGCTTACAAATTTTTTGAATAACCGTAAATGGTCGCAGGATAATTTTAAGTCTGCTGAGAAAATTAATTGCCAGTTTTTAATTAACCTGGAATCGATGGTTGAGCCAAATGTTTATAATGCAAGCATCACCATACAGGCAGCACGTCCCGTTTATGCAAGTTCTTATGTGTCGCCGTTAATTAATTTTAAAGATGCAAGTCTCGACTTTAAATATGTTGAATCGCAGCCAGTTGAATTTAATGATAACAGAATTTCAGGAGCTGATCCATTAGCTTCGAACTTATCTGCAGTAATGGCATATTATGCATATATCATTATCGGGTTCGATTATACTTCTTTTTCTACCAGAGGTGGAGATCCTTATTTTCAAAAAGCGTTGAACATTGTAAACAATGCTCCCGAAGCAAGTAAAATATCAGGTTGGAAGTCGTTCGAAAGTAATAATCGTAATCGTTATTGGTTAACTGAGAATTTAATTAATAACAGGTACGCCACCATTCATGATGTTTATTATACTTACTATCGCAAAGGGTTTGATAAACTTTATGAAGATGAAGCTGCTGCGAGATTGGAAGTACTCAATGCGCTCTTATATCTTGATAACTTGAATAGGGAAACTCCCAACCTGATGGTTGTCCAGTTTTTTATGCTCGGCAAAGCGGATGAGTTAATCAACCTTTTTCGTAAGGCACCGCAGCAGGATAAAACGAGAGTTGTTGAAATATTGAGCAGGCTTGATATTACAAATTCAAACAAATACAAACAGGAGTTGAAATGAGGTTGAAGCAAGTTGTTATTTTATGTGTAGCTGTTTTTTTATTTGCGTGTTCGGGTAAGGGGAAAGTGCCCTCCAATGTTTTAGGTGAGCAAAAGTTTCAGGCTGTTTTAAAAGATATTGTTATTGCGGATGCCTTAAGTACAGAGCAGTCGTTTAAAGATACCGGCGTTAAAATTCCCGATGCAAATGCTGTCTACTTTTTAAAAGTTTTTGAAATGCATGGCGTAACCAAAAATCAATTTATGGTTAGCTATAATTATTATTTAAGCCGGCCCGATCTGCTGAAAGTTGTTACAGACTCTGTATCTGCACAACTTTCTCGTAAAAGTGAACGTCTGTCTGCCGATACATCAAAACCTAAACCCAATGGTCATAACGTCTCGAAAGCTGGAGCAGGAGCTGGGAATAAATAGCGTAATTGCTAATTACTTCGCAAACGAAAGAAAGGTTCCCGACAACAACCTTTTTTGGAAAAATAAACGCATTTATATTTCGTCTGGTTTTGGATTTCTTACGATTCCAATGATCTTTGACCTGGTACATAAATGCGGAGTATCATTGGATTTATTACTGCAGGATGAACATGTGTCTTTAATGGAGCAAGGCTTTCACCTGTTGAAGCTCTATGAGAATGAAGAAATATCGTTTGAAAATTTTCTGGTTGGCTGTAAAACTTTACTGAAGGATAAAATAAAACAACCAAAGTTGGCCGCAGATTTGTTTGCTGTGTTTGCCGGTAAGCAGGCATCGTTCTTTACATTCGAAACTAAACATAAAGCTTTAGCAAGATCGGACAGCTTTTTATTTACGTTAGTAGATATTGATTTAACCGATGAGTGGATAAATCAATTTTTACCATACTGGTATTCCCTTGCACGCCCTATTTTACTGCTCGACGATTTTAAAGATTTGCCGGAGGACAGATTATCTGGAGATGAAAATACAATTATTGAGTTAGGAAATGATGCTGCGGCGATTGAAGCGGCTTATAACATGGGCATGTCCGATTTGGAACTACTTGCAACTATAAATCCACAACTTGCAACATTTATGCGAAGGTTCCTAAATGAAGCACTTCGATACAGCTACATTAAAACAGAATTGCTAAAAGCTTAATCGATCAATGAGTTTTTCATTGCAAAGAAAACCAGGCCAACAGAGTTCTTTACACCAAAACGTTCCATCAGGCGATCTTTAATTGCCTCAACAGTACGTGCACTGATTTCCATTTCTTTGGCAATTTCCTGAGCTGTGTATTCCATACATAAAAGACGAATAACCTGTTTCTCTTTATCAGAGATTTGAATTTCGCTGTTAAGTGTTGGAATTGATTTAACCTTGTTGTGTGATTTTTTGAGGAGAATGCGATTTACAAAGTTGTTGAGATAATATCCTTTTGTATACACTTCCAGAATAGCTTTTTTGATCTCCGAAGGGTCGGAGCTTTTAAGTAAATATCCATTCGCTCCGTTTTCCATCAGATGTGTTACAAAACGTTCGTCTTCATACATCGTTAACACCAATACATGCATATTGGGATAAAGCTTGTTTACCGCTTTGGTTGTTTCAATTCCATCCTTGCCGGGCATCCGTAAATCCATAAGAATTACATCAGGTTCTGCTTCAGCTAAACCTGCAAGCAACTCGTCGCCATTTTCAGCTTCAAGTACAAACTTTAAATTAGTATACGCACGAAGGGAAAGAATTACGCCTTTCCGGAAGATTTGATGATCGTCTGCGATAGCTACTTTTATCTGGCTCATATTATCAACAATTGTAAAGTTACTGTTTTCTCAAGTTACAACATTGCCTCAATTGGAATCTCAATAGTAACCTTATAGTATGTATTAGAGGGGTCTTTTTCAAAAAGGATTTTGGAGTTAAGGATTTTTACCCTGCTGAATATATTTTTCAATCCCATTCCCTGGGGCGTATCTCTTAACTTTTCGTACTCTGTTTGAGTAAGTCCTTCTCCATCGTGATGGATACGAATATATATATACTGATCCGTTTTATTTTGAGTTAAATGGATGAAACTGGAATGACTGTGTTTAATGGTATTATTTACTAACTCCTGCAACACACGGAAAATTGACAGTTCGTAATCAAGTTTTAAACGTCGCTTATAATCATGAAAACGTGCACTTGCGCTAATGGATCCGCTTCCGTTTATTTTTTGAAACATGTCATTTACAGCACTTTCCAAACCAAAGTTCTTCAACGTTGGAGGAATAAGGCTATGTGACATGTTACGTATCAACTGAATCGTATCATCAATAATCTGCTTGGCATTATAGATACTTTGCAATTGTGTTGCCTGATCCTGGTGAATTAGATTTTCATTCAAATAAAGACGTACTGTAGCAAGTAATGGTCCGGCATCGTCGTGTAAATCGGCTGCAATACGTTGGCGTTCTTCTTCCTGACTTTCAATAGATGCCTGAAGCATCATTTGTTGTTGCTCCTCCTGCATTTTTTTCATCCGTAGCTGAAAGTAAATAACCTTTCGCTGATGAATAACAATGAAAACAATGAGGCCAACAGCCAACAGAAGCATCCCGAATGTACCGAAGTACACCACATAGGTTACGTTAGTGGAAGTTGTGGCTTGTAAAAAAAACATGGGTTATAAGCAGTTATGCGGTAATGGGTTTTGATGTCGTTGATAGCAAAGGGTCTTTATATTGTTTGAACGTTGCAAAGGCAATGAGTAAATTATGCAATATCGATAAAGACCCAAAAATATTCATATAATCATTTTCATTTGCACTGTTTTGCAACCAAAAGGCAGCGAATATGTATATAAAGAAAGTACCGGCAGCATGTATAAACACAGCTGTTACATACCAAAATTCCGGTAGGGCGTAAATGAATAAAGTGTCGGGTTTTTTTATTTGTTCGTAAAAGAACAGAATTGATAGTACAATAACTAACACACCTTGAAATGATGACGGTGTTTTGTCATAATAGTTCCCGTCTGCAAAGAAAAAGAAGTATATACTTAACGTAAAAACATAAATAATAAACCCAATAAGCACTCCCTTTCTTAATAACGATGTAGTTGATATACTTTTGAAAACAAGGCAAACAATGGCCATTTTTATGTAGGAGAAGGTAATACCGTTTATTTCATAAATACTGAAGTTCCGGTAAAAAAAATAATTATTCAGTAATTCGCTAATAAGCTTAACTAAGAAAAATGATAAGACAAACTTTTTGAATGGTGATTGTCTGTTGGCTTTATTAAGAAAAAAAGCAATAATCGGGAGCAACAGAGTTAATCCCCGTAAATCGTTTATAGATAAAAAAGTTCCTATATCTGATGGTTTAAATCAAATATAGGAACTTCCTATTAGTAGTCAAAAATTACTTAATACTACTTACTTGCCAGAGCCCCAGCCACTGTTATCAATAGTGCCATCATCACCAACAAGCGCTTCTTCCATAGTGATTTCACCAGTAGCAGAAACTACAGCATATTGGTAAATTGGTTGTTTGTTAGCATCAACAGCTACAATGATTGCTTGGCGAACACCAGCAGCGTTGTAACCGGGAACAATTGCGATGCCTTCGCAGCCTGGTTGTGATAATGCTTTCAGAAATAAATCCTTTCCAAGGATGTTTACAAATGCTTGCTCAGGGTGCTTGTCAAAAAAACGTTTTGCCATTTCTTCGCCAGCTTCCAAGCCAATGTGTCTTCCAATTTCGGATACGTTTTGGGTTTTTTGAAGTAATTCGTGTTGCATAGTTGTAGGTTTAGAAGTTAAGTTTGAACTACTAATTTTTAAAAAAACTCGCCGACGAACAATAGTTTAGCATTGTGAATAAGTTGTTACGCTGCACTTAATTATTTGAAATAAAGTGCTTTATGCCTTAAATTTTGTGAAATAAGTAAAATAGCTAAGGCAAATCTACGTATTAAAATACGTAAAATTACTATTTCAAAAACTGTAAATTAACGAGTAGAATTTGCGAAAAATGACGAAGTAGGACTACTATGTGTAAAAAATGTGAATAAGTAGAAACACTTATTTAGCCCTCTCGAATGAATGGAGTTAAGGTCAACTATTCCTTTGATCTAATCTTTCAACACTCTAAAGTACCTAATTTAATTGGCTCAAGCAAGCAAATTGAAAGCGTATAAAAAGCACTGGTAAATGGGGTGAACGCTTTAACATACAAGGAATTAATCTATTTTGGTAAGCAAATTACTTTGAAGTGTGAATTAAGTAGTTTATTTTGCACTAACCTCTAAAACCCAAATATCCCATGTCTGTAGATACTAGCATTAAATTCGCTATTGCCGATGATCACAAAATCTTTCGTGACGGCATAAAAATGGCACTTGGCGGCAGACCCCACCTTAAATTAATATGGGAAGCAGAAGACGGAAAAGATCTGATGCACAAACTCACAATTAAAAAGCCCGACATTCTTTTAATGGACATTCGAATGCCTGAGCTGGATGGCATTAACGCTCTTCCGTTGATTAGAAAGGAGTATGAAGGCGTTAAAATTGTGGTGTTGAGTATGTACGACGATCAGCAAATGGTGAGCAAGATGATGGAGATGGGGGCCAATGCTTATCTTACAAAAACTACCGATCCTAACGAGATCTACGATGCTATTTTAACCTGCATGAATGAGGATTTCTACTTCAACGAGCTTGTTAACCAGGCTGTGTTGTTGAAACTGAACTACAAAAAAACAGTTAAACAGTTTTATCCCAACACAACCAAATTCTCTGAAAAAGAACTTCAAATCCTCAAACTACTGGCAGAAGATAAAACCACGGAGGAAATATCTAAAACTGTGTTTTTGAGCCCCAGAACAATAGAAACCATAAGGCAAAACATGAAAAATAAAGTGGGGGCTAAGACGATTGCGGGCTTAATTGTTTACGGAATGCGTAACCGGTTAATTGAGTAAAACCGTAAAATCCACAATTTTAAAGTCAGGTACTACTACCAGTAAAAATGACGCAAAAAAGCGCCATCTTGCATACTGAATAAGTACTACGTTAAACAACATATCCTATGTACACAATGAAAACCGTAAAACCAACTGACTCCACGACCGACATTATCAAAGTAGCCATTACTGATGACCATGTTTTATACCGTGCAGGTGTAAAAACTGCATTGGGTATGAAAAAGGATATACAGGTAGTATTCGAAGCAGACAATGGCATGCATTTATTGAACATGCTCAAGTCGATTCAGCCTGATGTTATCCTGCTTGATGTGCAAATGCCCATCATGGATGGTATTGCTACACTCCCCGAAGTAAAGAAACTCTATCCCGATATTAAGATCATTATGCTTACCATGCACGATGAGCATACCATGATCACTCGTTTAATGGAGTTAGGAGCAAATTCTTACCTCACCAAAAATTCGGATAGTGAAGTGATTTATGAAGCAATCAAAACCTGTCATGAACAGGAGTATTTCTTCAACACACTTACCAATAAAGCATTGATCGATGGTTTAAAAATGAAACGCCAGGGCGATTCGGTGATGGGCCACGATGTAAAGCTGAATGAAAAAGAAATTACAATCCTTCGTTTAATGTGCGAAGAAAAAAGCACAAAAGAAATTGCCGATATTGTTGATCTGAGTCCACGTACGGTTGAAGCCATTCGTGATAAACTCAAATCGAAGATCGGAGCAAGATCAACAGCGGGGCTTATCCTCTATGCTGTAAAACACAATATTATTGAAGGTTAAAACGAATAAACCAAAACCAACCGTATAGGCGATACTGCAAAGTGTCGCCTCTTTTTTTATATTCGCCTGCAATGGGAACAATGTATAACCTTGATGGTAAACTGTATGCTGCAGATGAATTGCTGATTCGTCCCGATAACCGGGCATTCCGATATGGCGAAGGTTTGTTTGAGACCATCAGGCTATATAAAGGCGAAATGCCTTTGTTTGATTCGCATTGGCAGCGACTTACCCGTTCGCTGCCAATTCTGTTTTTTAACCAGCCAACTCACTTTACAAAAGAATATCTGAAAAAAGCATTGCTTCAGTTAGCCCAACGGAATAATTGTTTTGATGCAGCAAGGGTGCGTATTATGATTTTTAAAGGCGAAGGAGGAATTTGGGAAAAGCCAACTTCTGGTTTTCGTTACCTGTTGCAATGCTGGCCCCTCGAACAAAAGGAAATAAACATAAATAAGAATGGGCTGGATATTGGTGTGTTTGAAAGTGGCCGCAAAGCCTGCGATGAAATTTCGAACTGCAAAACAAGCAACTATCTTTTGTATGCTTTGGCAGCACAATATGCGAAGGCTCAAAAGTGGAATGAGTGCATTGTATTAAATCAATTTAACAGAGTGAGCGATGCCACTATTGCCAATATTTTCTTTGTAAAAAATAAAACCATTTATACACCTGCACTTACTGAAGGTTGTATTGCCGGAGTTATGCGTACGCATTTACTAACATCGTTACCTCAAAACGGATTCAGCATTAAGGAAGGCGCATTTGCTCCGGAAGAGTTAGCTGAGGCAGATGAAATATTTCTTACAAATGCAATGAGCGGATTACGTTGGGTGAAGCAATGGAATGAAAAACAGTACACAGCTCAATTTGCGTCACTAATTTTTCAACAGATCATAAAACCGCTTTTCTCCTGAACATTCTGAACGGATCTTCGTTATACATGCATGGCTAAACAGACCGTTCATATTTGCTGGTTCCGGAGAGATTTACGTTTGCATGATAATGCTGCACTTTATTATGCTTTAAAGGAAGGTATTCCAGTTGTTCCTGTATTTATTTTCGACCGGTCTATTTTAGATCAGCTGGAGGATAAGCAAGACCGACGAGTGGAGTTTATTCACAATGCTGTAGAAGCTATGCAGCAACAGTTACAAGAAATGGGCAGTAGTATGGAAGTGTTTTATGGTTTTCCTGCCGATGTGTTTCGCAAGCTTGCAGAAAAATACAACATTGAAAAAGTATTTACCAATCACGACTACGAACCGTATGCAAAGCAACGTGATGCTGCTATTCAACAACAACTAAATGCAGCAGGTATTTCATTTCATACGTACAAAGACCAGGTGATTTTTGAAAAAGATGAAGTGTTGAAAGATGATGGTAAGCCTTACACGGTGTTTACCCCTTACAGCAGAAAGTGGAAGGCAAAGCTGAATGATTTTTATTTGAAGAGTTACCCTGTAGAAAAATACAGGGAGAATTTTTATCGGCAGCAGGCGCAAGTAATTCCATCGTTAACTGAAATGGGTTTTGAAGCGATAGGAATTCCTTTTCCATCTTCAGCAACAAGAAAAGAAATCATTAAACAGTACAAAGAACAGCGAGACTTTCCGGCAATAGAAGGAACAAGCCGGTTAAGCGTGCATCTTCGTTTTGGTACAATCAGTATTCGAGAGCTGGCAAAGCAGGCATTAGCACTAAGTGAAGGTTTTTTAAACGAACTCATCTGGCGTGATTTTTACCATATGATCCTTTGGCATTTTTCGCATGTTGGAGAAGATAAAGCTTTCAAAAAGGAATATGATTTTATTCAATGGCGACATGACGAAAATGATTTTCATAAATGGTGTAATGGCCAAACTGGTTATCCCATTGTTGATGCAGGCATGCGGGAGTTGAATGCAACCGGCTTTATGCATAATCGTGTACGCATGATCGTTGCTTCTTTTCTCACCAAGCATTTATTAATTGATTGGCGTTGGGGTGAAGCTTATTTTGCAAAGAAACTGTTGGATTTTGATTTAGCTGCCAATAACGGAGGTTGGCAATGGGCTGCAGGAAGCGGTTGCGATGCTGCACCTTACTTCCGCATTTTTAATCCTTATCTGCAAACACAAAAATTCGATCCGAAACTTGAATACATACGCAAATGGGTGCCCGAGTTTGAAGGGTTTAACTATGTACAACCTATCGTACAACATGAGTTTGCCCGTAAGCGATGCCTTGAAGTGTATGCAAATGCATTGAAGAAAGATTAGGCCGATGCAATACGGGTAAACTGTTCTACAGCTTTCAAACCATCATCGCCTAAGTCAACAGAATAATTGTTTACATACAAATCGATGTGCTGGCGCATCACCTCTTCACTCATTTCCTGCGAATGTTGTTTTACATAATCTGTTACAAGTGGATAATTGGCAAACGCATATTCCACACTTTTGCGAATGAGCACATCAACTTTTTGTGCAATGGCAATATCTAATCGTTTGTGTGCAACAATGCCACCAAGTGGAATAGGAAAGCCTGTAGTTTCTTCCCAATATTCACCAAGATCGATCAGCTTTGTTAATCCTCTTTGCTGGTAAGTGAAACGATTTTCGTGTATAATAACACCTGCATCCACTTTGCCGCTTAATACCGCATCTTCAATTTCATGAAATACCATGAACTGTTTTTGCTTTGCATTTGGAAATGCCTGCGAAAATAAAAAGTGGGCAGTTGTGTTTATACCAGGTATAGCGATTGTAGAAGTGGTTACAAGTTGCTGCAGTTCTTCGTGCGTTGTGTTATCTATTTCGTGCTTTGTGATTAATAAAGGTCCAACGCCTTTGCCTAATGCACCGCCGCTACGTAAAAGTGTATAGCTGTTCAAGAGTTTGGGGTATACTCCGTAACTGATCTTCGATACATCAAGCTTGCCCTGTAAAGCCCACTCGTTAAGCGTTTGTACATCTTCAAGCTGTACATCAAACAGTAAACCTTCGGTATCAATTTTATGATTCACCAACGCATCGAAAATGAATGTGTCGTTGGGGCAGGGCGAAAATCCTAGAGTAAGTTTCATTTTTAATTGCATTACAGGCTTTCAACAAAACGAATCAATTCTTTATTCAACGCTTCAACCGATTCTTTCAACATCCATTTCTTTTTGTTGCGTTCGCCAACATAATTAGAAATACTTCTTATTTGCACAAACGGAATATTTTCTTTTATGCAAACCAGGTGCAAAGCTGCACCTTCCATATTTTCAATTGCTGCTTTGTATTTTTTTTGATAAAGTTCAGCTGTTTTTTTTGCAGCAGTGATCTGGTTAACGGTAATACTGCTTACCAGTGGTAGCGATGTTCGTTCGAGCAAACCTGTAAATGGGTTAACAAGCTTCTTCTGTTTGTAAGGAAATTGATTTGCCGGCAGCAGTTTCAGATCAAACACATCTTTATAACCATCCTTTTCCATCACGCCCAAATCGGCCATTGCTTCCTGCTTTACTGCAACCACTGCCCCCAATTTCAGCTTTGGCGAAAACGCACCGGCTATGCCAGCCATCACCACCACATCGGGCTTTTTTACCTGCAAATGCTTCATGAGGCTGTATGTGCTGTTAACAGAGCCGACCCCTGTAACAAGGAAATCGATCTGTAAATCAATAAAATCGAGCTTATTGGTGCTGTGCAAATGCTGAATAAAGGGCTTTATTTCCTGTACGGTAGCCGAAACAACTAAACAGTTCATACGGTAAAGTTCGGGGAAGTTTCTTTAAAACCCGAAGAGCAGAAAAATGCCGCATTCTTGTTACCTTTGCGGCCCAACATTTTGAGGTATAGACATGGTGTATTTAACGAGACTTGAACATTTTAATGCGGCTCACAAGCTTTACAACCCAAACTGGACTCCCGAAAAGAACGAGGCTATGTTTGGAAAATGTGCTAACGAAAACTGGCATGGGCATAACTACGACCTGTTTGTTACCATTAAAGGACAAGTAAACGAAGACACCGGTTTTTTGTTTGATGTAAAAAAGCTGAGTGAGCTGATTAAAGTACATGTTCTTGAAAAGCTCGATCATAAAAACCTCAATATTGATGTTGATTTTATGCGTGGCAAAATGTGTTCTACCGAAAACCTTGCGAAAGCAATTTGGGAACAACTCGCTCCTCATTTACCCGAAGAAGTAAAACTGCATTGCATTAAGCTGTATGAAACAGCCCGCATTTACGTGGAATATTTCGGCGAATAAACATTTTACTGCGTACCTTGTTATAGTTCCTGTACACCTGCAAGGTTCTTTTCTGTAAAGTACATGGCAGGATTAAATTGGTGTTTCATCTGTCATGCAAAAAAAAGTATCTGTTTTCCGGCACGAACATTTCAATGCTGCACATCGTTTATACAACCCGGCATGGACCGATGAAAAAAATGATGCGGTGTTTGGTAAGTGCAACAATCCCTCCTTTCACGGACATAATTACGAACTTGTAGTAAAAGTTACCGGCGTGCCCGATGCTGCTACTGGTTATGTAATGGATTTAAAAATGCTGAGCGATCTTATTCATCGTGAAGTGCACGACCGCTTCGATCATAAAAATCTTAACCTCGATACCGAAGAGTTTAAAAATATAAATCCTACTGCAGAAAATATTGCAATTGTAATTTATGAATTACTGCGGCCGCATATTGATGCAGATAAAGAAATGCAGATTCGTTTGTACGAAACACCCCGCAACTTTGTAGAATATCCTGCCTGATGTAAAGGCAACAGGAAATAACTTATAGTATATTAAAACTGAAACATGGCGTATAAAAAAACAGAACAATACGAAGAGAAAATTACTTCAGGACTAATTGAAAATTACAGAAGCGCAATTGATCTGTTAGGGGAAGATTCCCAAAGAGAAGGATTATTGAAAACACCTGAGCGTGTAGCAAAAGCTATGCAGTTTCTTACACAGGGTTACCATATGGATGCGAAAGCAATTCTTGAAAGTGCAAAGTTTCATGAAGAGGTGAGTGAAATGGTAATTGTGAAAGATATTGAGTTGTACAGCATGTGCGAGCACCATATGTTGCCTTTTTTCGGCAAAGCACATATTGCTTACATTCCTAACGGCTGGATAACGGGGTTGAGTAAACTTGCCCGGGTGGTAGATGTGTACAGCCGCAGACTACAGGTGCAGGAACGTTTAACTACGCAAATACTGGAAGCCATTAAAGAATCGCTGAACCCGATGGGTGTGGCTGTTGTTGTAGAAGCACAGCATTTATGTATGATGATGCGTGGAGTACAAAAGCAAAACTCAGTAACTACTACCTCAGCATTTTCAGGCGAATTTCAAAAAGAAGCAACAAGGAGTGAGTTTCTGAAACTCATTTCCGGAAAGTTCAATTAATAGCCCGCTATTGATTATGATCGAAGTCTGTTGCTGATTGCAACAGACTTCTTTATTTTTGCCCACTGAATTTTTCAATATGAAATGAGTCATAAATTTTTTGTGGCGAATTATACAGGACAATTAAAAAACAATAAAAAGACAAGCATATGAAACATGCGTTTGTATTTCCGGGTCAAGGTTCACAATTTAGCGGAATGGGAAAGAATTTGTACGACTCAAGTGCATCTGCCCAACGTTTATTTGAACAGGCGAATGAAATATTAGGTTTCCGTATTTCTGATATTATGTTCACCGGCACCGATGAGGATCTGAAACAAACCAACGTAACACAACCGGCTGTGTTCTTACATTCTGTTGTAGCGTATAAAACAATTGAAAATGCCAAACCCGATATGGTGGCTGGTCATTCGTTGGGTGAGTTTAGTGCATTGGAGGCAAATGCTGTTCTTAGTTTTGAAGATGCTTTGCAACTGGTTAGTGTTCGTGCACAAGCCATGCAGAAAGCATGTGAAATGAACCCATCGACCATGGCGGCAGTATTAGCATTAGCCGATGAAAAAGTAGAAGAAGTTTGCAAACAGGTATTTGAAGAAACAGGTGAGGTTGTTGTTGCTGCAAACTATAACTGCCCCGGCCAGTTAGTGATCAGTGGTTCATTAAAAGGAATTGATATTGCCTGCGAACGTATGAAAGCAGCAGGAGCAAAGCGTGCATTGGTATTACCTGTTGGTGGAGCGTTTCACAGTCCATTGATGGAACCTGCAAAAGAAGAATTGAAAGCAAAGATCGAGAGCACAAATTTCTACACACCACAATGTCCCGTTTATCAGAATGTAGTTGCGAAAGCAGTGTTGGACAAAGATGAGATTAAGCAAAACCTTATCGATCAGTTAACCGGTGCTGTACGTTGGACACAAAGTGTGCAATCGATGATTGCAGATGGTGCAAGCAAGTTTACTGAAGTTGGTCCGGGTAAGGTACTGCAGGGGCTTGTACAAAAAATCAATAAAGAAATGTTGGTGGAAGGAGTGAATTAAATACGAAGTTAGAAGTACATAAAAAAAGAGCCGCAATGATTTGCGGCTCTTTTTTTATGTAAGAATGTTAAATAGTATTGAGATTAATAACGGGGTTGCAATTAAAATAGTTAAGAACCATGAACTAATTGGGTGTCGGAATTTGTGCTTTACATTTTTATAGTCTGGAATCGTATCTTCATTAAAACTCCTTCCATACCTTTTTAGTCCACATTTTTGGCAAATAAAATCAGCTTCTTTCTCTACAGGGCATGCCGGAATTCCATAGAAATGCAAATATTTACTGGAGATCATTACATCATGCCAGGTATGTGCTTCACATGCTGCACACTTTATCAAGTATTCATCAATTCCTATTGGTTTGCTGTATGTGCCGTAAATAAGTATTCCCATGCTACGAAATAGTTATGCTGCAGTTGATCCATTCGGGGTCAAAATCTGCTTTATATTTTTTATAGAAATTAATAGCAGGTTCGTTCCACTCCAACACCTGCCATACAATCCCGCTGAATTTTCGTTCTTTCGCTTCAGCAATTAATTGATCAAATAATAACTTGCCTAAGCCTTTACCTCTTGCCTGTTCGGTAACAAGAATATCTTCCAAATACATACGCTGCCCTTTCCATGTTGAGTAGCGAACGTAGTACAATGCAAAGCCTTGTACAAGTCCATCTTCTTCTGCAACAAAAGCCCACCAAACAGGATTTGCCCCAAAACCACTTTCAATAAAATGATCGAGCGTAACCGTAACTTCCTGCGGTGCTTTTTCGTACAATGCAAGTTCCTGTACCAGTTCTAATAAACGTGGACAATCTTCCTTAACAGCTCTTCTTATTGCAATTGCCATCTTGTATTTTTTAATTCAGCAAAATTACGTGTTATGCCGGTGATGTTTTAATGCTTGAGCGGACGCTTTTTAATCATCCCACCTTTTGTATCACGAACGCTGCTCATTACAACAAATGAATGCGGATCGATCTTTTCAATTTCAGTTTTCAATTTGTTCAATTCAAGCCGTGTAACAACTGTGTAGATAATGTCAACATCCTGCGATTCGCCTTTTTTACCAAAGCCACGTTTGCCATTGTACACAGTAAACCCACGGCCAATATTGTTGATCAGCATCTGCCGTATTTCTTCGTTGTGCGATGAAATGATCGTTACACCAATATATTCTTCCAAGCCTTCCACAATAAAGTCGAGTGTTTTTGATGCAGCCAGGTAAGTGATTAATGAATACATGGCAATTTCAATGGAAAGAAAATAAGCAGCAGTACCGAAGATGCAGATGTTGATGAGGATAATGATATCGCCCATCGTAGTACCCAGCTTACGGCTTAAATAAATTGCCAGTACTTCGGTGCCATCAATAACAGCACCTCCTCTTACCGAAAGGCCAATGCCTGCACCAAGAAAAAAGCCACCGAAAAGTGCTACGAGTAAATTGTCGTTGGTAATATTTGGAAATTCAACCGTTGCTACTACCAATGCAAGACCACAAATAGCCAACGCTGTTTTAATGGCAAAGGTTCGGTTTACTACTTTTAGTGCAAGAAGTATAAAGGGGATATTTACCAGCGGTAATAAAATGTACAAAGGCACTTTTGTAAGTGCAGAAATTAACAGCGATATGCCTGTTGCCCCACCATCAATAAAATGATTAGTAAGCAGGAAACCTTTAAAACCAAACGCAGCAGAAAAAATACCGGTAATGATCAATGCCACATCTTTTAGCTGACTGAAAAAAGTGATCTTCAACTCACGCCAGCCCATTGCCAGTTGATAATTGGTTACGGCTTTATCGTTTTTAATTCTACGACGTACAATTGTGTTGATGATTATTTTTTTCAGCAACGACTGCATAGGCAAAATGTTTAAATGAGGAATGTCGCTAAAATAAACCATCTGTACGGGTTGAACAAAACCTAAATGTTGTAAGTATGTAAATAAAAAAGCCGCTTGTATACAAGCGGCTTTTTTATTTACATGAGGTTGTTATTTTCGTTTTGCTTTGAATGTACCGTTGGGTTGTACAAAGTTTAATGCCGTAATGTTTCCGTTTTCATCTTTATCAAACTTTACACTAAAACCACTCAATGCTTTAAAGTTGAAGAGATCGGTTTTTACAGCAACCAATTCATAATCGGGCTGACCGGGAACAAACACCATGAGGGTTTTATCGCCTTTAATGTACACTTTTACAATTGTTGGTCCGGGTAATTCGTATTCGCCAACATATTTTTCAAGATCAGCTTTGCTAACTTCAATTGTTTGCACCTGCTTTTTGAAAACAATATCTTTTACTCCCGATTGCAGTGGTAACGACAGCGATTCGATTTCACCTTTTACATTAATGTTGAACTGACCTTTTAAAGCTGCACTTTCATCAGCATCGACTCCATCATCAACAGGAATGAAGTTGAAATAATTAAAATGATAGTGTTTTACTGTAAATGTTAAACTGTTGTAATGTGCAGTAAGTCCGTCCTTTTTCTGATCAATTACAATACTTCCATAACCATCGCTTGTATATGTGCCTGTATAATCTGTTATTGCATGCGTCGGTTTTGTGCCAAGCTTACGTTGTGTGCTATCGGCTTTTGCCTGTTCTTTTGCAGTGGCTAATGCTTTTTCGTATGCATTGCGTTGTGTTCGTTGCCAGTCTTTATACGGAAGTCCTAATAATTTATCAGCAATAGTATTACGGATGATGGACGGAATTGCTGAACCGTTTTGATTTACCGATACAAAAATGCCGATGCTATCCGTTGGAAAAAAGCAAGTGCTTGTACTGAAACCATCGATATTACCGCCATGTTCAACACGATAATGACCCCGGTAGTTTGCAAGAAACCATCCGAAACCATAATTGCTGAAGAATACATCTGGCTGTTCTTTTGTTGGCAAACCTGCACCAATGATCATTTGCGAACTGATAGCCTGGTTATAATACAAGGATGGAAGAATTTCTTTGCCGTTGAATTTGCCGCCATTCACCCACATCATTACCCACTTGGCCATATCTGTTGCATTGGAGTTGATGGAGCCTGCCGGACCAATTGCATCAATATTCATAAACTTCATCTTTACAACCTTGCCATCTTTTTCTTTATAACCGAATGAATAATCAGGAGCAAGTACATGATCGTGCATAGATGTGTTGGAAGCACCCATGCCAAGCGGAGTAAACAATTGTTCTTTTACTAAATTTTCCCATGTTTTGCCACATAGTTTTTCTGCAAGCACACCTTGTGCTAAAAACATAAAGTTGTTGTATTGCCAAACTCTGCGAAGCGGAGCTGTTTTTTCAAAAAAACGGATGGAGTAAATTAAACTGTCTCTTCGTGTAGATGAACCATACCATGCAAGATCGTGACGGGGTAGGCCGGTACGATGGCTCATCATATCTCTTGTTGTTACATTGTTGTTCAAATCATCATCAATAAAACGAAGCTCAGGTAAATACTGTGTTACCGGCTTATCTAAATCGAGTTTGCCATCCTTCATTGGAAATGCAAGTAATGAAGATGTGAAAGCTTTGCTGCAGCTGCCAATTGCAAACAGTGTGTTTTCAGTTACAGGCACTTTATTCTCATAATCTTTGTAACCAAATCCTTTTGCAAGAACCACTTTGTTTTTCTCAACAATTGCAACTGTTACACCTGCTGCTTTCCATTCGTTTAACACACGGGTAATAAACGTATCAATACCTGCAAGGCGTTTATCGGTTTTTTGTGCATAGGTTATTTGCACTGCTGCAAAAGCAATGAGCGACAGTAAAAGTTTTCTCATGATGATGTTGTTTATGGTGTTCGATGATAGTCTTTCGATTAGTAAGTCGCAATAAGTGATGCGCTGTTACAGGCAGAACTAGATTTTTTCAAGCGCCTGCTTAAAATCTTCAACAAGATCTTTGATGTCTTCTATACCAACAGAAATACGCAACAGGTTATCTGCAGTAGGGGAAGCTTCTCCTTCTATTGACTTACGATGTTCTATTAAACTTTCAACACCTCCTAAACTGGTTGCATGTGTAAACAGGTTTAATGCATCTGCAAGTTTTAATGCAGATGAACGATCGCCTTTTACTAAAATGGAAAGCATGCCACCGTAACCGTTTTGCATTTGTTTTACAGCAATTGGATGTTGCGGGTGCGATGTAAGACCGGGATATAGCACCCGTTCAATTTTTGGATGCGCTTCGAGGTAACTTGCAAGTTGCATAGCGTTGTTTGAATGTATTGGCATACGTGCAACAAATGTTGTAAGACTTCTGCATAACAACCAGCAATCGTATGGTGAGGGAACAGCGCCTCCTAATTTTTGAAATGCACGGATGCGTTCATAACGTTCATCGGCGTTCTTAAAAATTAATGCACCACCAAGTATATCGCTGTGGCCGCCTAAGTATTTTGTTGTTGAGTGTAACGTAATATCAACACCAAGATCGGTAGGCTTTGTATAAAAAGGAGTAGCCCATGTATTGTCGGCAACGGTAAAGCAGTTGTGTTTTTTTGCAATACGCACAATTGCTTCGATGTCGGTTATTTTTAATGACGGGTTCGAAGGTGTTTCCATCCAGATGAGAACAGTGTTTGGTTGAATTGCTTTTTCAACACCTGCAAGATCGGTCATATCAACCAATGTATAACGGATGCCAAATGCAGCAAACATCTGATCAAGAATTGAACGGATGGAAAAGTAAGTATCATCGGGGATGATGATGTGGTCGCCGCTTTTCAAACTCTGGAAAACGTTGGTTGCAGCTGCAAGTCCTGATGCAAAGCTTACACAGGTAGCACCGTTTTCCATCTTCGCTAATTTGTTTTCAAGTGCATTACGGTTAGGGTTATCGTAACGTGAATAAAAATAACCACCGGGATAATTGATGCCGTCTTCACCACGTTCGAACGTGGTAGATAAAATGATCGGAGACATTACTGCTCCACTTCCATCTTTAATATTGTCTTCGTGAATGATGCGTGTAGAAAATTCCATTGCTTCCTTATTTACTATGAGTGAATAAAAGTACGCATTAATAAAACGTACAGCCAACCGTTCTTAAAGAATTGAAGACGCCAAACGAAGTAATTTCGTTTTGATTAATTGATTAATTTCAAAGCAAATCTTTTTTATGAAAGAACTGCTGCAGGCATACGCAACTTACAATCGTTGGGCATATGAGCAAATTACAACAGCTATTCTGGAAATGGATGAACATCTGCACCAGCAGATTGTGAAAAGCAGCTTCCCGAACTTGTACGCAACTGTTCTGCATTTGTGGGATGCCGAAAGTATCTGGTGGCAGCGTATGGAAGGCCATCAGCAACTGGTGATACCGAGCAAACAGTTTAATCCCACAATGAACGAAGTGATCAATGGGTTGTTGCAACAATCGGGAGAGTGGGAGCGTTTTTTACAACATTGTACCGAAGACGATCTCCATCGTGAATTTGACTATAAGAATTTAAAAGGTGATGCGTTTCGATCGGCTGTATGGACAGTTGTGCATCATCTGTTCAATCACGGCACGTATCATCGTGGGCAATTGGTTACAATGATGCGGGAGCTGGGCGTAACCAAAATTCCTGCAACCGATTTTGTGCATTGGTACCGCACACGTGTCTGACGTTGCAACGCATAGCCGGCATTCATACTTAATGAACTGCTTTAGCAACGATACTTTCAATAAACGCTTTTGCTTTTTCTTCCTTCAGTTGAGCATAAAGCTTTTTGTTGTGTTTGGCTTCTTCTGCAAGTTGATATTTCAGTTGTTCATAGGTGTTTCTTGCAGCTGCGTTTGAACGTAAATAATTCCTGAACAACAGATGTCGCTTTAACTCTTCACTGTCTGCAGGGCAAACGTAAAGGTGATGAGCGATCATGTCTAAAATGTTGTTTGATATAGACTCTGCAGATCGTTTAAAAACTTCTCTGTCTGTAATTCCCTGGTTGCCGTTGTGATAATAACCAAGCAATTCAAGTTTCGATTTAATGTTGTTGAAGTCGGTGTTGTTATCAAATGCAATATCAAGATCGATAATTGGTTTAGCCGCCAAACCGGGAACAGCCGTGCTGCCAATGTGTTCAATAGTAAAGGAGGTTCCCGTCAACGCTTTTGCAAGTACGGTTTCGATGCGTTGAAAATCGGAAGCCCATGTTGCTGAATACGGCCTGATGAGCATTGCGTTTGAATAATTAAAACAGAAATAAAACGTTTAAGGCAGAGCTATTGGTTAACTCAGTGTAAGGTGTATTTCGAAATGCCGGATACTTATGCTCCGAACTGCCGCAGGTGATGATCTGCATGTTTATATGCAAATAAACCGATCTGCTCTTTGTTCATTGGCCCAAAAAAGGGATGCACAAAATTATTGTTGTTGAAATCTGCAAATTGCTCGATGCTAAGTGTCCATTCTTTTTTTTGCACTGCAAGATCACACACCTCATTATTTGTTTTCAACAGCGGACTTGTTGGTGAATTTTTTCCAAAACCACGATCATCCTGCAATGCCTTCTTCAATAACATTGGCCCTATAAGGCGACCAATGAACACACGCTTGATATTAATCTTTCCGAAAAACATATCATCACACAGTGTACAATGTTTCAGCATTTGCGAAACATTCATGGTGCCCCATTGTGCATTGTTTTCTGATGTTAAAGAATTGATGCGGTTGATAATTTCTTCACGAACCGATGATTCGAATAGCGTTTTCATGTTTTAATCTTGTTTAATTTCTCTCTGCTAAGCTAAAATTTATTTATTGCGGCTGAAACATTTTTTAAAACGACATCCTGGATAAAAACGTAGTAGACAGAAAGAACTGATTATTGTATAATTAAGAGTAAACAAAAAGCGGCTGCTGCTGCAACCGCTTTTCTTTATAACTTTTTTCTCTTAGCTTATTTCGGATCGTAGGCCCACTTTAACCAGGTTGCACCCCATGTAAAGCCACCACCAAAAGCAGCCAGTACAATGTTGTCGCCTTTTTTCAGTTTGCTTTCCCATTCCCACAAGCAAAGCGGAATAGTTCCTGCAGTTGTGTTACCGAATTTTTGAATGTTGATCATTACTTTTTCTTTTGACAAACCAATGCGGTTTGCAGTGGCATCAATAATGCGCAGGTTGGCCTGGTGTGGAACCAGCCATGCAATATCATCGCCTGTTAAATTGTTACGCTCTAATAATTCGGCACTCACATCGGCCATGCCCTTTACCGCAAATTTGAAAACAGTTTGTCCTTCCTGGTAAGCAAAGTGCTCACGGTTGGCAACAGTTTCCATACTTGCAGGACGTAAGCTACCACCTGCTTTCATATTCAGGAAGTTTCTTCCGGCACCATCACTTTTTAAAATGCTGTCCTGTACGCCATAACCTTCTTCGTTTGGTTCCAGCAAAACGCAGGCTGCACCATCACCAAAAATCACACAGGTGTTACGGTCGGTATAATCAATGATCGCACTCATTTTATCGGCACCCACTACCACAACTTTTTTGTAACGCCCGCTTTCGATGTAAGAAGCGCCGGTAGTAAGTGAAAAAAGGAAACCGCTGCAGGCTGCACTTAAATCGAACCCCCATGCATTAGTAGCACCGATTTTGTCGCACACCACATTGGCTGTTGAGGGAAACACCATGTCGGGGGTAACCGTACCCACGATCATACAATCAATTTCTTTCGGGTCGATGCCACGCTTTTTACAAAGCTCCAGTACGGCAGGTGCAATCATATCGGAAGTTGCAAGACCTTCACCTTTTAAAATTCTTCTTTCAGAAATGCCGGTACGTGTACGGATCCATTCGTCGTTTGTATCAACCATTTTTTCGAGGTCGAAGTTGGTTAACCTGTCTTCAGGAACCCATCCGGCAACAGCTGTAATAGCTGCAGTAATCTTATTGCTCATGTGGTTTTTTATGTTTACAACAGGGTGAACCCTGTTTTCTGGCGCAAATATAAGCTTTGAAAAGCAAGGAGTTGTTAGCGGATAACAAGTGGTTGCTAACCTTTACATTTTCGAATATAACAGTCCGGTCCGAAAAGTTCGGTTGGCAACCCTTTGCAAAACCATTATTTTCGTTTCATGTTTGCGTACCTAAAAGGAGTCTTTTCGCTTAAAACCCCAACTGTTGTACATGTAGATGTGCATGGCGTAGGCTATGAAGTTCAGGTAAGTCTGCACACCTATTCCAAAATTCAAAACCTCGATGAGGGTACACTTTTTACACATTTATTAATCAGGGAAGATGCACATACACTTTATGGTTTTTACGACAAAGCCGAAAAAGAAGTGTTTCTGCACCTGTTAAGTGTAAGCGGAGTAGGGGCTACCACTGCACGCATGATGCTTTCGTCGCTGCATGCAGAGGAGGTGGTAAAAGCCATTCTTAACGGAAACGTGGTGCTGCTGGAAAGCGTAAAAGGCATTGGTAAGAAAACTGCTCAGCGAATTGTTTTGGAATTAAGGGATAAACTGGCGAAAACCCCGGTAGAGGTGAATATTTCTCCGCTGAATCACAATAGTTTAGACCTTGATGCGTTAACAGCTATGACTGCTTTAGGCATTGCCCGCAATGCAGCCGAATCAGCGATAAAAAAGGCAAGGCAAATTAATACGGAGTTTGCCGAAGTTCAGGAGCTGATAAAGGCGGCCCTAAAGTGCCTGTAACCTACAAAACTTATTTGCTTTAGAGACCTTGACCCTGATGCGACGCACCATAACTGGCATCTATGCCCTCCTGACCATTGTAATTACCTGCTTGTCATTGGTAAGTTACGGTGGAGCTTATCCATTCGATATTCCTGTAAGAGATACTGTTCCCGGAAAAGATAGTTTGCGTTTTCCGCTCACCGACCGCCGTGGCGATGCTTTTACCGAGCCAAACAGAAATACGTTCGATCTGCAACGCCCATCGAATATCAACGATTCCATTGCCTACGATCCTGCAACCAAGCGTTACTACATTTATGAAAAGGTCGGTCGTACATGGTTTCGCAAGCCAAGCTATCTCACATTCGAAGAAATGCTTGCATATAAAAGCCGGCAAGATGAGCGGGACTATTTTCAACGCCGCTTAAATACTACACTTAATCTTAATCGCAAAATACAAGACCCCAAGCTGCAGGTTCGCCCCAGTTTCTTTAACCGCTTGTTTAGCACAACGGGCATTCCTAAAGTAGAGATCCGTCCGCAGGGTGATGTTACGTTGACAGCCGGTTATCTTGGCCAGAATATTAAAAACCCAACTTTACCTGAGCGTGCACGCAAAAACGGAACCTTTGATTTTGACATGAACGCCAACTTTGGTTTAAATGCGAAGATTGGTGATAAACTTAATTTTCCGGTTACCTATAATACACTCGCAAACTTCCAGTTCGAAAACCAATTAAAGCTGGATTATTCCGGTAATTCCGACGCTATCATCAAACGTATTGAAGCAGGTAATATTCAGTTTCCCGCAAAAGGAACATTAATGCCGGGCGCCTCGGCTTTGTTTGGTTTAAAAACAGAACTGCAGTTTGGCAAGTTGTATGTTACCGCAGTATTGGCTAATCAAAACTCTAACCGTCAGCAAATGCAATTGGCAGGTGGTACAGGTTTGCAACAGTTTCAGGTTAAAGCCGATGAGTATGAAGAAAACCGCCACTTCTTAATGGCGCAATACTTCCGTAAAAATTATAACAAGAACATGAAAAATGTACCGGCTGTAACATCGCCTGTACAGGTTCTTCGTATGGAAGTGTGGGTTACAAACCGTACAGGATCTACCACCGAAAACAGGAATGTAGTTGCATTAATGGATTTGGGAGAATCGCAACCATACAACAGCAATGTATTTCCATTAACTACTTCCGAACTGCCGGCAAACGATGCCAACGATCTGTATCAACGAATGGTGAACGATCCTGCAACACGTGATGCATCACTTGTAACAAACCGTTTAACAAGTTTTGGTTTAACAGCAGTACAGGATTTCGAACGCACATTTGCACGCAAGCTTCGCCCCGAAGAATATTATTTCAATCCGCAAATTGGTTTTCTTTCGCTCAATACCATTCTGCAACCCGATGAAGTATTGGGCATTGCCTTCCAGTACACCGTTAACGGCAGAGTTTACCAAGTGGGTGAATTTTCGAACGATGTTACTCCCGATACAACAGCAAACAACAGCGGTACACAAAAAGTTTTGTTCTTAAAAATGCTGAAGGCAACATCACAACGTCCGTTGCTGCCTATCTGGGATTTAATGATGAAGAACGTGTATTCAGTTGGTTACGGTCAGCTGGAACGTAAAGATTTTAAACTGAATATTCTTTACCAGGAACCGGGCGGCGGTGAAAAAAGATATATTCCGGAAGGCGAAGAAAAAGGTCGCCCTATTATTGAATTGGTAAACCTCGATCGTTTAAATAATCAAAACGATCCGCAGCCCGATGGTGTGTTTGATTATGTAGAAGGATTTACCGTTAACTCGCAATTAAGCCGTGTTATTTTTCCAACACTCGAGCCTTTTGGTAAAGACCTTGAATATGTTTTTCGTGGAGTAGACTCTATTGAGCTGCGGCAGAAATATCTTTTCTATCCTTTGTACGATTCAATTAAATGGGTAGCACAGCAATCGCCACAGTTAAACCGTTTTATCTTCCGTGGAGCATCACGCAGTGCAGGTGGCAGCGGCGATATTTCACTCGGTGCATTTAATATTCCGCAAGGTTCTGTAACAGTAACAGCCGGCGGACAAGTGTTGCGTGAAAATGTTGATTACACAGTAGATTATAATTTAGGTACAGTACGCATCATTAACCAGGCAATTGTAAACGCAGGTGTACCAATTAATGCAAGCTTCGAAAACAATGCAACCTTTGGAATGCAAAACCGCAACTTCATGGCATTGCGTTTAGATTACAAAGCCATTGAACGACAAAACAAGCAACTGAATCTCGGCGCAGCGGTTATGCGTTTGGGTGAGCGTCCTTTCTTTACAAAAATGGGTTATGGTGATGATCCGATCCGCAATACAATGATCGGCGCCGATGTTAATTACCGCAGCGATTGGAAACGATTAAGCAAATGGCTGGATGCTTTACCGTTTTACTCAACAAAACAACCATCATCAATTAATGTATATGGCGAAGGTGCACAGCTTATTCCAAGTACAGCAAAACAAATACGTCCTGAAAAAGGAGGTGGTGGGTTGGTTTATATTGATGATTTTGAAGGAACACGTAATGGTATTGATCTGCGTTTTCCGTTCATCGCCTGGTCGCTTGCATCAACACCTTACAAATCGCAGGATCGTTTTGGTGTAGAATTATTTCCTGAAGCCGGTTTATCCGACGATCTCCAATATGGTTATAACCGTGCAAAAATGGCCTGGTATAATATCGAACCGGTATTGCAGCAACGTCGTGATCCCAATAATCCGTTGGGCGATAATCTGATTGAGTTGTCCGATCCTCGTGTACGTTTTGTAAACAGGCAGGAAGTGTTTCCGCAGGTAACACCTGATCTCGGTCAAAACCAGTTGATCACTTTCGATATGGCTTTTTATCCAACAGAACGTGGTCCGTATAATTTTGATGCACGTAATGGCAGCATTAATCCTGCCAATGGCCGCTTACTCAACCCAACAAGAAGATGGGGTGGTATTATGCGTGCCATCGACCAGATCGATTTTGAAACAAACAACATTGAGTTTATTGAAATGTGGGTGCAGGATCCCTTCATCCTTAACCCAACAAGCACCGGAGGTCAGATGTATTTCAACCTCGGTAACATTTCGGAAGATATCTTAAAAGATGGCCGCCGTTTTTACGAAAACGGATTGAGCACAACACAAACACCGGCACGTGAAGATTTCAGTAACTGGGCACGTGTACCACGCAATCCAATTCAGATTGCACAAGCGTTCAGTAATATACCCGAAGAGCGTCCGCAACAGGATGTTGGTTTAGATGGACGCAGCGATAGTGCAGAGGCAAGAGTGTTCAATGCATTCCTTACACAGTATAGCAGCAATTTTGGTACAGGCGCTGCCTATCAGCGTTTGCTGGCCGATCCATCGAGCGATAACTATAAACATTTTCGTGTCGATCAGCCAGCTAATGCAGGTATCCTTAATCGTTATAAAAACTTCAACAATCCGCAAGGCAACAGTCCAATTGCAAATAACGATGTGGAGTATACATCTGCATCAACATTGTATCCAGACAATGAAGATCTTAACCGGGATAATACCTTAAATGAAGTGGAAGAATATTTCCAGTACCATTTAGAGATGCGTCCTAAAACCGATCCGTTAATGCAGGTTGGGCAAAATTATATTGCAGACAGAAGAGATGTGGATGTGAAACTTGCAGATGGCAACACCCGTAAAGAAACATGGTTCCTGTTCCGTATTCCAATTAAAGATTACGAACAAAAAGTGGGCAATATCCCCGATTTTAAATCGATCCGTTTTATGCGGATGTTTATGACGGGTTTTGAAGATTCACTTGTTGTGCGTTTTGGTAAACTGGAACTGGTGCGTAACATGTGGCGTTCTTATCAGTATGCGCTTGATACAACCGGTCAGTATCTGCCATTGCAGAACCAAACAGTTACTTCGTTTAATGTAACTGCAGTAAACGTTGAGGAGAACGATAACCGTGTTCCTGTTAATTATGTTATTCCTCCTGGTATTGAACGTGTACAACAGTTGAGTAATAATGGTGTAAACCTGTTGCAAAACGAAGCATCGTTAAGTATGCAGGTGTGCGACCTGCAGGATGGTGATAGCCGTGCTGTATTTAAAACGCTTAACCACGATCTGCGCCAGTACAAACGAGTACGCATGTTTATGCACGCAGAGTCGAGAGGTAAAAGCGATAACCTGCAGGATGGTGAAGCAATTGCTGTAATTCGATTTGGTACCGATTTTATCAATAACTTTTACGAAGTACGTATGCCGTTAAAAGTTACACGTTGGGGCTCCTATCCACGACCCGGCAGTAACGCAGGCGATACAAGTGCTGTATGGCCGGGTATCAATCAGTTTGATGTGAACTTGGAAGAACTTGTTCGTTTCAAGTTACGTCGTACAAGCTCTGTAAGTATGTTGTACAGCGAAGACAGAGGAAACGGTGTTCGATGGGCAGTAATGGGTAATCCCAATCTTGGTGAAGTAAAAGGTTTCCTTGTTGGTATTGAAAATAACAAGAACGATAATACATCTTCTATCTGTTCTGAAGTTTGGGTAAACGAATTACGTTTAAGTGGGTTGGATGAAAAAGGCGGATGGGCAGCAACCGGTCGTGTAGATATTCAGTTGGCCGATCTTGGTACCATTTCCGTTTCTGCTTCTGCACGCAGTGCAGGCTTTGGTACTATTGAACAACGTGTAAACGAACGCAGCCGTGAATTCTTTTACCAGTTTGATGCTGCTACAAGTTTACAGTTAGGCAAACTGTTGCCGAAAAAATCCGGATTGGAAATTCCGTTCTATGCCAGCTATTCGCAAACAGTGATGAACCCGGAGTATGATCCATACGATCAGGATGTGAAGTTTAAAGACAAACTGCAAACAGTAAACAACAAAGACTCGTTAAAAAATATTGCACAGGATTTTTCTGCTATTACAACGGTTAACGTAACCAACATGCGGAAAAATAAAACCAATGGTAAACCTGCACAGATCTACGACATTTCAAATTTTGATGTAAGCTACTCTTACACCAAAACAGAAAAACGTAATCCGCTTATAGAAAACGATGTAATTGAAAAGCATTATGCAGGTGTGGGATATAACTATGCACCACAACCGAAATTTATTGAGCCGTTTAAAAAACTCATTAAATACAGAAGCCCCTGGTGGAATATTGTTAAAGACTTCAATTTCAACTATCGCCCAAGCTTATTAAGTTTCCGTGCAGATATTAACCGCCAGTTTGGTGCAGTGCGTGCAAGAGAAGTAACAATACCCGGTGTTGCACCAAGTCCGTTCAAAATTCCTGAAACCTACGATAAGTATTTTGTGTTCGATCGTGTGTACAACATGCGTTGGGATCTTACACGTTCTATCAATATCGATTTTAGTGCAACCAATAACTCACGTGTTGATGAGCCGTTTGGCCGCATAGATACCAAACAGAAAAAAGATAGTGTTCGCACAAACCTGTTCAAAGGCGGAAGAAATACGATCTATCGCCAAACAGCAAATGCATCGTACAATTTGCCGTTAGCAAAAATTCCTGCACTCGACTGGACAACTGCACGATTCAATTACGCTACAACGTATAACTGGATCGGCGCATCACGCCTTGCAGTAAACCTTGGCAACACGATTGAAAATTCGCAAACAAGAGTGTTTACTGGTCAGCTCGATTTTAACAGGCTTTATCAAAAATCGAAATTCCTGCGTGCACTTGAAACCGAAAAAGATCCCAATGCGCCTGCTGCATTAGCATCGCCCAATATTAAATTCAATCCAAAAGATACAGTTGGTAAGAGTAAGAAATATGTGGCGAAGCTGTTCCGCCGGTTAAACCGTTTGGAAGCGAAAAAAGATAAGAGTCTGCAATACGAACCTTCCGGTGCTGCACGCTTCTTTGGTGGATTACTTACTTCGGTAAAGAGTATTAATCTTAACTACAACGAATCATTTAATTCACGCTTGCCGGGTTACCTGGATAGCACACAGTTTATTGGACAGAACTGGCGAAGTGGAGCACCAAGCCTTGGTTATATTTTTGGCAAACAACCCGATAATAACTGGCTCAACAGTGCTGCACAAAAAGGACTGATAACAAGAGATACCAATTTCAACTACCTGTTTACACAGAGTTATAAACAGGAATTGAAAGTGGAAGCAACTGTTGAACCGTTCCGTGACTTTACCATTGATTTAAACCTTACACGTTCGTTCAGCAAAAATTATTCGCAACTGTTTAAGGATACAACAGGCACTGGCACTTTCGGTCATCTGAGTCCGTTAGCAAGTGGTGGTTTCGATATCAGCTTTATTTCTTATCAAACCATGTTTAAGAAATTTTCAGCAACAACACCGGGCGAAACATTCCTGCAGTTTGAAGCCAACCGTTTAATTCTGTCGAAGCGTTTAGGCCAGTCGAATCCTTACAGCCAAACTCCTAACGCAGATAGTTATTATAAAGGCTACGGACGTTATGCACAGGATGTGTTGATTCCTGCATTTATTGCAGCATATACCGATCAGGATCCTTTGAAAGTTGGTTTGATCGATCAGTCGAATAAACGTATTAACGATAATCCGTTCAAACGTTATTTCCCCAAACCCAACTGGCGTTTAACCTATAATGGTTTAACACGTATACCCGGAATGGAACGCTTGTTTACCAACTTCAGCATAACACATGGTTACAGCAGCAACCTCAGCATGAACAACTTTACAAGTGCGTTGCTGTACGCCGATCAGTTTGGTTATGGGTTCCCTTCGTTTGTTGATCCGGTATCGAACAACTTTGTACCGTTCTTCATTGTGCCCAACTTAACCATTAGTGAGCGCTTCTCGCCATTGATCGGTATTGATGTGCAAACAACCAGCCAGGTAAACTTTAAGCTCGATTATGGCCGCAGCCGTACCATCAGTTTAAGTTTGATCGACTTCCAGGTAAGTGAAGTGCGCAGCATTGAAATTACTGTTGGTGCAGGTTACCGTAAGCGTGGATTGAAGTTGCCGTTTAAAGTGCCGTTCAGTAAAAACAACAGCAAAGCATTATCAAATGATTTAAGTTTCCGTTTCGATCTTACTTATCGTGATAACGCAACGTCCAATAACATTCTTGATCAGCGGAACACGATACCAACAGGTGGACAGAAAATTCTTTCTATCAACCCCTCGATTGATTATGTATTAAACAACCGGATCCGTTTACGTTTGTTCTTTGAGCAAAACAGGGTTACAGGTTATATTGCAACACCGCCGCCGGTTGTAAATACAAGAGCAGGTGTGCAGATTAATATCAGTCTGGCGCAATAACAAAATAGTTTATAGTAAAAAGCCTCCGAATTATCGGAGGCTTTTTTATTGTTGTCTGTTCATCTGCAAATTGACTGACAACTTTAAGTTGTTGTCTTTTGCATTCATGCTACACAGTCATCATGCAGGTGAACAGCTATTAATATTCAATTTGTACGAAATGGTAGTTAGAGCACATCATGATATTCCGGAGTTTTATCAAATACCGATTTTGCAAAAGGGCAAAGCGGTTTGATTTTTACTTTTTGCTCCCTTGCAAAATCCACTGCTTTTGCTACTAACTGTTTGCCTGCACCTTTTCCTGCAAGCTTATCGCTAACTTCTGTGTGGTCGATAATAAACATGCCTGTTCCTGCCCATACATAGGTCATTTCGGCAAGGAGTTCGCCATCTTCTTCAATATAAAAAGCACCTTTTTTACCATTGTCGGTTTGTAAAATATTCATACTGCAAGAAACGTCATTTAAACCGAACAACCGAAACTGGTTGCTCCTTGTGCCTTCAGCTTTGCTTTCTCTTCCTTATCTGTTAAACGGTGTTCTTCAAACATTTGCCTCATCTTCCTTACTTTTGACCCCAAATCAAAGTTTATGAGTCATCAATTATTGAAAGGGAAAAAAGGGATCATCTTCGGCGCACTCGATGAAAAATCAATTGCCTGGAAAACTGCGTTGAAGTGTTATGAAGAAGGCGCACAGATCGTATTAACCAATGCGCCTGTGGCTTTACGCATGGGCGAGATCAATAAACTGGCTGAAGCTTGCGGTAATGCACCCGTTATTGGTGCTGATGTTACCAATATGGACGATTTGAAAAATCTGTTCGAAAAATCAATGGAACATTTCGGCGGTAAAGTAGATTTTGTATTGCACTCAATTGGTATGAGCTTAAATGTTCGCAAAGGCAAACATTATACAGAACTTAATTACGAATGGAATGCAAAAACACTCGACATTTCTGCAATGAGCCTGCACCGTGTATTGCGCACTGCATGGGATATGGATGCGATCAGCGATTGGGGAAGTGTGGTGGCACTTACTTACATTGCTGCACAACGTGTGTTTCCTGATTATAATGAAATGGCTGATGCGAAATCGTTATTGGAAAGTATAACACGCAGTTTTGGCTATCATTATGCGGTGAAAAACAAAGTACGTGTAAATACTATTTCGCAATCGCCAACTAAAACAACCGCAGGTAGCGGAGTAAAAGGTTTTGACGGGTTTATTAACTATGCGGAAAAAATGAGTCCGTTAGGCAATGCTACTGCAGAAGATTGCGCAAATTATATTGCTGTTATGTTCAGCGATCTTACACGTTATGTTACCATGCAAAATCTTTTCCATGATGGTGGCTTTAGCTTTACCGGTGTAACGGCTGAAGTAATTGAACAGATGGAAAAGTAAACACAAGTAAGAAGTAAGAGGTACGAGGTACGAATTGTCCTATGTTCATCTTTCTTACAATAATTAATAGTTGAAAAGTTGATAGGCCTGTGCTTGTCAACTTTTCGTTTTTAAAGAATAAGCAATGCGTATTGAACATCTTGCCCTATGGGTGAAGGATATTGAACTGATGAAAGATTTTTACTGCAGTTATTTTGCAGCTACAGCTAACAGTAAATACATCAATCCTGTAAAACAATTTCAATCGTATTTTCTTTCGTTTGCAGGCGGTCCCCGTTTAGAGTTGATGCAGATGCCAACGGTGCCTGATACAAACGATGATATTTACAAGCAGTTCACAGGGCTTATTCATTTTGCCATTTCATTAGGCAGCAAAGAAAAGGTTGATGAGATGACTGCAAGATTTAAAACTGATGGATTTGAAGTACTGGATGGACCACGAACCACTGGTGATGGTTATTATGAAAGTGTGATACTTGATCCGGAAAAAAACAGGATTGAGTTAACGATTTGATGTCTGTTCACCGGCAAGGTGACTGACATCGGTTACAATCATTTGTATCTCGACTTCGCTCAGGATAAAAACAAACCCTGCCATTTGGGGCAGGGTTGAATAATGTTTTAGCTAGTAGCTAAAAACTGTAAACTTACAGCTTGCTTAATATTCATCTTCGTTAAAGAAGAAGTCTTCCTGGCTTGGATAATCAGGCCAGATGTCGTCAATGCTTTCGTAAATTTCGCCCTCGTCGTCTAACTCCTGCAGGTTCTCTACTACCTCAATGGGTGCACCACTGCGGATCGAATAATCAATCAATTCATCCTTGGTAGCAGGCCAGGGAGCATCTTCGAGGTACGAGGCTAATTCAAGTGTCCAGAACATAAGGTAACCCTTTAATTTTCCGCAAATGTAACTCTCCTGCTGAAATAACCAAATCTGCTTTGTTAAGTATGTGAATAACGGCCCGAAAGGAATTTTTACCGGCTGTTTGGTGCTACGGTTCAATAGCTTAGGTTTGTACAAAGGAGATATGATGCATGTTAAGCTGTAAACAGATAACAAAACAATACGGAAACCTGCAGGTACTGAAGGGGGTTGACCTAGAGATTGCCAAAGGCGAAATTGTAAGCCTTGTAGGAAGCAGTGGTGCAGGTAAGAGCACTTTGCTGCATATTTTGGGTACGCTGGATGAAGCGGATGCGGGGCAAGTGTTGCTGAATAATGTACAGGTAGATAAACTGAAAGGAAATGCACTGGCTGCGTTTCGTAACAAACATATCGGTTTTGTATTTCAGTTTCATCATTTGCTACCGGAGTTTACTGCTTTGGAAAATGTATGCATTCCGGGTTGGCTGGGTAATAAAAAGAAAAAAGAAGTTGAAACAAGAGCAATGGAATTACTGGCTATGCTTGGACTGAAAGAACGCATGCATAACAAACCATCTGAACTAAGCGGGGGCGAACAGCAACGGGTAGCAGTAGCAAGAGCGCTTATTAATAATCCTGATATAATCATGGCCGATGAGCCAACCGGTAATTTAGACAGTACACATGCCCGTGAGTTGCATCAGTTGTTTTTTGATCTGCGTAAACAATTCAATCAAACTTTTTTAATTGTTACACATAACGAAGAGTTAGCTGCACAATGCGACAGGACTGTGCATATGAAAGATGGGCGAATTGTGGCAGGAGTGAATTAAGAATTAGCACTTATGATGTAAGAACCTTCCTTGATTATCTTAATCGTACGACAGATGCTTGAGTGGGAATTCTTGCGTACTTCCAACTTTGTACCTCGTACTTGCTATTACACTCTCGGCTTCCATGGAATTTCATCAATACCTAACTGATGACCTGTAAAACGTGCCAGCACAAATAAGTAATCGCTTAAGCGGTTGATGTATTTAATAACAAGAGGTTCAACAAACATATCTTCCTGCTGCATATGAACGCATAAACGTTCGCAACGACGGCAAACACAACGGGCTACATGCATTGTACTAACTGAAACATGACCGCCGGGTAACACAAAGAATTTCATTGGAGGAATGGCTTCATTCATCTTATCCATTTCTTTTTCCAGCAACTCTACATCACTTTCCTTCAGATCAGGAATTTTCATCTTCGGCTCTTTCTCCGGGTCGCAGGCTAGCGATGAACCAATGGTAAACAAACGATCCTGCACTTCTTTTAATACCGCTTTGGTATGTACATCGGCCACATGATCGGTAACAAGACCCACATACGAGTTGAGTTCATCAACAGTGCCATATGTTTCAATACGAATATGGCTTTTTGGAACTTTTGTTCCGCCGATTAAACTTGTTTTACCAAGGTCGCCTGTTTTGGTGTAGATCTTATATGCCATGATGTTTCCTTTTCTTATTACAAAAATAGACAGGTATTGGTTGTAAATAAAAATGGAGAGTTGAAAACTCTCCACAACTATAATCAGTTAAAAGAATGATTAATGCTGATGTGCCATTTCTTCCCGCTTACGGTCGCTTTCAATTAAGCCATCACGAAGGCGAACCACACGCTTTGCATAACCTGCAATATCTTCTTCGTGTGTAACAAGTACAACGGTATTTCCCAATTGATGAATATCGGTTAAGAGGTTCATGATCTCCACCGAAGTTTTTGAATCGAGGTTACCTGTAGGTTCATCTGCAAGAATAATCGAAGGACGGTTTACCAAGGCACGTGCAATAGCAACACGCTGTATTTGTCCGCCACTCAGTTCATTTGGTTTATGATGATAACGATCGGCCAGTTTTACTTTTTCAAGCATTTCCAAAGCACGTTCGTTGCGTTCTTTTTTTGTAACACCTGCATAAATAAGCGGTAGAGCTACATTTTCCAAGGCGGTTAAGCGTGGCAAAAGATTAAACTGTTGAAATACGAAACCGATTTCCTGGTTACGAATTTCTGCAAGGTCGTTGTCGCTCATGCGGCTTACATCTTTTCCGTTCAGTACATATTTCCCATCACTCAATGTATCAAGGCATCCGAGAATGTTCATGAGCGTACTCTTACCCGAACCGGAAGGTCCCATCAACGCAACAAACTCGTTTTTAAAAATGTCGAGATCGATCCCTTTCAAAACCGGTAATTCCTGTTTGCCGAGATAATAACTTTTGCGGAGATTTTCAAGATGGATAACTGACGACATAAAGATGATAAGTTTATTTTTTGATGACTTTGGGCACCATAAAGAAACGATCTTTTTTCAATCGGGCATTTTGCAAGGCTTCATCTATTGAAACAGATCCTTTTACTTCATCGGTACGCAGTACATTTATTTCTTCGGTTAAATGCATCAGAGGTTCGATACCTGTAGTGTCCAGCTCTTGCAGCTTTTCAATAAAGCCAATCATTTGTTCAAGATCACTACGCAGCTTTTCTTTTTCGGCAGGCTTAATGTTCAGTCTTGCTAACAGGCTCAGTTTATCAATTAATGCATGGTTTACTTCCATTTTTCAAAAATAAGCAAATTGAATGGTGAACGTTGGCTTTTAGATAAACGGAAACATGATGGCTTCATCAACCGGCTTCCTGCTTACAGCAGTATTCCTTTTAAAAAGAGAAATGCCATTGAGAAGTAAATGATCAATCCGGTAACATCAACCAGCGTTGCCACAAATGGTGCTGATGAAACGGCAGGATCGGCCCCCAGTTTTTTCAGGAATAAGGGAAGCATTGAACCGCTGAGCGTACCCCATAGCACTACCCCCACGAGCGAAAAGCCAACCACCATCCCAATTTCATCCCAATGACTGCCATAAATTTCGGGAGAGATAGAATGCCAGAGAAAAATGCGGATAAAGCCAATAATACCCAAAGCCGTACCAAGCATTAAGCCCTGGATAATTTCCCTGCGCATCACCTTCCACCAATCGGAGAGGGTTACTTCACCAACAGCCATTGCCTGTATAACCAAAGTTGAAGCCTGCGAGCCGCTGTTACCTCCGCTCGAAATGATTAAAGGAATAAAAAGAGCAAGTACAACTGCTTTGGCAATTTCATCTTCAAAAAAAGCCATTGCCGATGCAGTTAATAATTCGCCGAGGAAAAGAACGATCAGCCATACAACCCTTTTTTTGAAGAGTTTCATTAATGGTGTTTCGAGATAGGGTTCATCGAGTGCTTCTGTACCACCCATCTTTTGCATGTCTTCGCTAAACTCTTCATTGGCTACCCACAAAACGTCGTCGATTGTTACAATGCCGAGGAGTTTATTGGTGTTGCTCACTACGGGTAAAGCCACACGGTTATTCATTTTAAATGCTTCGTTGGCCGTTTCCTGGTCGTCGTAGGCTTTTAATGCAATGAAACGTCCGTCAATCAATTCTTCTACACGTTTGTCAGGAGCAGCAAGAATAATATCCCGGATGCGGATATCATCAATCAATTCACCTTTCCTGTCAATTACGTACAATACGTTAATGGTTTCACTGTCTTTGCCATATTTACGGATGGTGTCAAAAACTTCTGCAACAGTATCGTTGGCATAGATGTACACATAATCTGGTGTCATCAAACGACCAATGCTATTCTCCGGATAACCAAGAAGCGATAACGTGATCTTTCGTTCCTCAGGGTTCAACAGTTTTATCAATTCCCGTACTACATTACTCGGCAGTTCTTCCAGGAAAGAGGTACGGTCATCGGCAGGAAGTTCGTTTAACAGTTCGGCAGTTTTAAACGGAGGTAATTCTTTGATGACATGTTTTTGTGTTGGCAGGTCAAGAATTTTAAAAACACTTGCAGCCCTATGCACGCTCATATTAGCCAGTATCTGACCTTCATAGTCGGGAAATTCATCAACAAGCTCAGCAACATCGCTGATGTTCTGATTATTTAAAAAATCCTGTATTTCCAGCTTGTCTTCCCTGATCATCAGGGTTTCAAACTGCTCTTTTAAGGAAACTTCCGGTTCCAGTTCAAGACTCATACTGCGCTGTTTTAAGATTAAATTCCCGGCTTGCAATTTAAGCTAAAGCAAGAGAAGGAACAGCAAACTTACCCTTCGGCGTTTTAGCGAAAAGTTAGTTTCTTTGGCATTGCTAAAACAAAACCGCATGCGTTTACCCGATCTTTATATTGATAATACTGCCGATAAAGGCCGGGGTGTTTTTACCGAGCAGGGCATTGATGCTGGAGAAATAATAGAAATGGCTCCCGTAATAGTGATGAGTGCGGCGGAACGTGTTTTGCTCGATCAGACCTTATTGCATGATTACATTTTTGAGTGGGGGGAAGGTAAAACCGAATGTGCAATGGCTTTGGGCTGGATACCGGTGTATAACCACTCTTATGCCAGCAATGCCGAATATTTTATGGATTTTGAAGAGGGGTGGATGTTTGTTAAATCGGTGCGGTCTATTGCTCCCGGCGAAGAGATAACCATTAATTACAACGGAAACTGGGACGACAAGAAAGTACTTTGGTTTGAAGCAAAATAGGGTTAGGGCTTGTCGTAATTTTACGACATTTTTCTTTTAAAAAATCTACAGTTCTACTTGCTATCCTCGGGTGTGAATATTACTTTTGCACTACGATCTCCCTGAAAAAGCCCTACTTTAATCTCCCACACCTACGGAAACCAGTTAACAATTTAAACTTCTCTACATGATTAGAAAGTTACTCTTGTTGCTGGTTGTAGTAACTGCACACCTGCAAAACACATATGCTCAAGGCGCTGAAATGTATGCCAATTGTTTTTGGCAAAGCGCATCAAACAGAATAGTTGTACGTTTGGCATTGCGTAATCCTACTGGCTCAAGTACCGGTCAAATGAAATTTGTTGGTATGCGCTTTGGTTTTCAATATAACCCTGTGCATGTTAACTATGTTGGTTATCAAAGCTACATGACTTCTTTAAATGATCCCAGTTATTTGTCCTTTATTGGGCCAGATACGGGTGATGCTCCGAGTGATGATGATTCCCCTTCTTCTCGATCTGCTTACGTACAATCAACTGGTCAATATAAAACAATGAACAGAAAGTATATTAACCGCTCTACTTCTGTTTGTACCAACGCCATCCCAATTCCATCAGGTTCCATGATCATTTTGCTCGATATTTATTTTACACTTGTATCTAGGCAACCTTCTTATTATCATCTTACTGATCCTGATTATGGATTTGGTGACAATGAGTTTATTGCCCAACTCTTGGATAAATGGAGTGTGCCAAATAATAATCCGCATAATGCTTATCTCTCTGATGATTTTAAAGACATTGCAATTATTGTTAATAGAATATCGAATTCACAGGAACCTTACCAGCCATTTGATGCAAGCAATTGTGAATTAGGTAATTTTAATCCAATTTCAATTGGTAAAGAGGATGCAAATTTCATTACGCCCATCAACGGTGTTCTTGCCGGTAAAGCAGTTGATGCCAACGTTGCAGATAAATCAAATCATGTAGAAGTTCAGTGGAAATCGGAAAACAATCAGTTGATCGATTATTTTGAAGTGCAACGAAAAGATAATAATGGCGATTTCAAAACGATTGGCTTAGTGATGGGTACAGATAATACAGCCGAAGAAAAATACGAATACAAGGATAAGATAACTGTACGTGATGTTGAATCTTCTTACCGGATTAAAGCTGTTGGTAAAGACAAAATAACAACGTACAGCAATGTACAAAAGATACGATTAAGCAGTGGACAATCATTAACTGTAAAATTATATCCTAATCCAACTAGTGATATTGTTCGAATAAGCCTTCCTGAACAAAACGGCATTTATGTTTGTCGAATGTATAGTACAGAAGGACGAATGGTGTTAACCAGCAATGTATCCTCTTCCAACCCATCAGTTAATATTAAAGCGTTGCAAACAGGTTCTTATTTTATGGAGCTGTATCAACCAAAAACGGGCATGCGGTATTATACACAGTTTACAAAACAATGAAAGAGTAAGTAAAGGTTATAAATCAGAAAGCCCTCTCAGCAATGAGAGGGCTTTCGCTTAAATATGGTTGTTTAATTACCAGCCAATGCCATAATCTTCGCCATGATTACTACTACCACCCCAGAATGTTTTATGTTTCCAATCAAAATATATTGCATTGATCGGGCCACTTGTACGATCATCGAATGTAAGTGTATAACCCATCTGCCGTAATTCCTTCCGCACCCATTCCGATGTGTTGTCGTGTAATAACAAACTGCCAGGGCGTGGTTTGCGATCATCAACTTTACTGCCACCAAGCGATAACCAGAGTTGATTTGTATTAATGTTTGCTGCTTCGCATGCTTCCTGCACATTCATTCCAAACTCAACAATGTTTAAGAAAAACTGTAAGAGGTTCTGATCCTGTGTATCGCCACCTTGTACTGCAAATGATAAAAACGGTTTGCCATCTTTGAGTGCAAGCGTTGGTGTTAATGTTACACGTGGACGTTTGCCCGGTTCAATTACATTGAAAGGATTGAGTGTTGCATCAAGCACAAAACTTTGTCCACGCTGACTCATACCAACGCCTGTATTGCCTGCAATGCAGGCAGGTAACCAACCACCAGATGGTGTTATAGAAACTACCCAGCCTTCTGCGTCGGCTGCTTCAACTGATGTTGTACCTCTCCACAAACGATCCATATAATCTGCATCAACAGCTGCTACAGCTTCGTTACGTACATCATGTGCTGGCGCAAAATTTCTGCGTTGTGTTGATGTGGTATCCATATTGAATCCTCTTTTCTTCAGCACATCCATGTAGGGATTGGTTTTGCCTTCGTATGGATAAGGATCGCCTGGTCCGGTTAATGGATCATTACGTTCCATTGAAATTTGTTTGGCTCTGAACTTTGCATATTCTTTACTCAGCAAACCTTGAATGGGTTCAGCAGGAGCGAAGTAAGGATCGCCATAATAAAAATCTCGGTCAGCAAATGTCATGTTCATGGTTTGATACAACGTATGAATATAACGTGTGCTGTTGTAGCCCATACTCTTCAAATCAAAGTTCTCCAGGATGTTGAGGCTTTGCAACAGCATGGGGCCTTGTGTCCATTGGCTCAGCTTATATACTTCAATGCCCTTATAGTTTACATGCATCGGTTCTTCTTCAATTGGTTTCCAGTTTGCCAGGTCCTGCATGGTAATTAAGCCGCCTTGCTCCTGGCAACCACGAACAAACTCCTGTGCAATATCACCTTTGTAAAAACGATCATACGCTGCCATTATCGCTTCTTTACGGCTCTTACCTTTTTTCAACGCCTGTTGTTCTGCTTCCACCATTTTGGTAAGTGTCTCTAACAATTCTTTCTGAACAAAAATCTCTCCTCCTTCCGGTGCTTCTCTTTTTTCGCCGGCATGTGGCAAAAAAACTTTCTTACTGTAAGGCCATTGCTTGATCATTTGTTTACCACGCTCCATACTGTTTGCGGTTTGCGCATCAATAGCGTAACCTGCTGCTAATTGCATGCTTGGTGCCAACACCTCTTTTAAACTCATGGTTCCATAGTTTGCAAGCATTAAACATAAACCGCCAACAGTACCTGGTGTTACTGCTGCCAACGGGCCGTATTCGGGCGGGAAGTTATAACCCTTGCTTTTATAATATTCTGCTGTTGCGCCGGTTGGAGCAACACCCAATGCATTAATGCCAATTACTTTTCCTGATTTGGGATTGTAGATAAGCGCCTGCGTTTCGCCGCCCCAGCTTAATACATCCCACATGGTACAAGTAGCACCAAGCATGGCGCAGGCTGCATCAACAGCATTGCCACCTTTCTGAAAGATCATGCTACCAGCTGTAGCAGCCAGTGGCTTACCGGTGATGGCCATCCAGTTTTTCCCATGCAAAACAGGTTTTTGTGTTTGCTGTGAAAAAAGAGAAAATGAATAATTGGAAATAAGTAGTAGAAGAAACAGTTTTCTCATGCGAAGAAGTTTAGTGTTTTAAAGTTAGGCATAGATCAGTTACAACTTCGCTTCTGTGATAAGTGGTTGATGCAGGAAAGCCTGCGGTTTATGTGCTGTATAAACTAAACGCCTTTAACAATGTGTTTTTTGAAGGCATATAATATAGTCGTAAATTGATTGTTGCGAACGATTAAAATCTTGCTGTATGAAACAGTTTATTTCTATTAAGGAAAAACGTATTGCTGCCATTGTGTTGTTTGTGGTGCTGGTGGGTATTGGATTAAATCAACTCTGGCATGAAAAAGAATATGCCCAGCTGGGTAAAAACATGGCATCATTATATCAAGACAGGCTGATGCCATCCGGGTATTTATTTGAGATCAGCGATCATCTTTATCAAAAGAAAATACTGCATATGAACGAAGCAGTAGCAGCAGAACAATTAAATGCTCAACTGCAAAAGCATGATGTTGCTATTACGCAACTCATCAGCGCTTACGAAAAAACCTATCTCACAAAAGATGAGCAGCAACACTGGAAGGCTTTACTTGCCAGCCTTGCTGCGTATAAAACAGCTGAAGAGAATTGGAGAAGCAGTTCAGATTCACCGGCACATGAACCCATACTGGAAAAACATTTTCAGCAGGCGCAAGCGGCGTTGGGCAATTTGAATGATGTGCAGGCGAAAGAAGGGAGTGTGTTGCAAAGCAATTCGAAAGCAATCATCAGTCATACAGTTGTGCAGTCGTATTTGCAAATTGCCATGTTGGTTGTTATTGCAGTGATTGCCGCCATACTTTTGCTTGCACGTGATAATCCATTCTTTCCGACAGAAAAGAAAGCATTGTTGAATTGATCAGTATAGTTTTTTGCCGGAGTTGTTCCTCCACTTTTCGAAAGCAGCTAAGGCTTCATCACGTAACAATTGTACTGTTTCTACTTTCCGGTTTGCATGTGAGCGATCAATCTCTTTGTAAATAAAATCATCATCAAAATCAATGGCAGCTGCATCTTCTTTGGTATTTGCAAAATAAATTTTTGCTGCTCTTGCCCAATAGATAGCACCTAAGCACATGGGGCAGGGCTCGCAACTGCAATAAATTTCACAGCCATCGAGTTGATAAGTGTTCAACTTGCTGCATGCATTGCGGATGGCTACTACTTCTGCATGAGCAGTAGGGTCATTGCTGGAAGTTACTTCGTTAACGCCTGTTGCAATGATCTTCCCCTCTTTAACAATAACAGCAGCAAATGGGCCGCCTTTGCCATTATCTACATTTTCGATGGAGAGGCGAATGGCTTCACGCATGAAATATTCGGAGTTGTAATTTATCATAGGCGTTCTTTACTTTTTTATTAGTTACTCGGGTTTACGACCATATTTAAAAACATCCCAGTTTTTCAGTCATCTGCTTGTGTAGAAAGTTTGAAAATTGTTTTATCCATTTTTGGCGGATTATTTATATCAAAGCCGTAGGCGAGACTGGTAAGAAAGAAAGAAATTTTAAGGCGTTCCTTCCAATGATAATTGCGATAATCTCGCATGTAATTGTCCGCTTCCTCAACCCTCATCGCCTGAAACGCTGTTCTGTCAAGCTTATATTTTTTCTCTTCAGCCATTACTTAAAATTAGAAAGAAATAATGTGATGTGTATGCATAAAAAAATCCCGCCTTTTACAGCGGGATTCAGTTTATTATTCAGGTCGCTGAGCGTCCTGATGGTTATTATGCTTTTGCAAACTCAGAACGGATCACATTCAATGCGCCACCTGCTTTGAACCACTCAATTTGCTGAGCGTTATAGCTGTGGTTAACAGTGATTGTTTCGCTGCTGCCATCTGCATGATTCAACACCAATTGTAAAGCCTGACCAGGAGTAAAGCTGGTTAAGCCAATTACATCAATGGTATCATCTTCAAGGATCTTATCGTAATCTTCTTTGTTGTCAAAAGTCAACGCTAACATGCCTTGTTTTTTCAGGTTGGTTTCGTGGATACGTGCAAATGATTTCACCAATACAACACGAACACCAAGATGACGTGGCTCCATTGCCGCATGTTCACGACTTGAACCTTCACCATAGTTTTCATCTCCAACTACAATTGTACCAACACCTGCTGCTTTGTAAGCACGCTGTGTTGCAGGAACTGCACCGTGTTCACCGGTCAACTGATTTTTTACGTTATCAGTTTTTTCGTTGAAGAAGTTTACAGCACCGATCAGCATGTTGTTACTGATGTTATCGAGGTGACCACGGAATTTCAACCATGGACCAGCCATTGAGATATGATCAGTTGTACATTTTCCTTTTGCTTTGATGAGGAGTTTCAATCCTTTCAGATCTGTGCCTTCCCAAGGAGCAAAAGAATACAACAACTGTAAACGCTTGCTGTCAGATTTTACATCAATCACAACACCACTTCCATCTTCAGCAGGAGCCTGGTAGCCCGCATCTTCAACTGCAAAACCTTTTGTTGGTAATTCATCACCACTTGGAGGATCGAGTTTTACCTGCTCACCTTTTTCGTTGGTTAATGTATCTGTAACGGGATTGAATGTAAGATCGCCAGCAATAGCCAAAGCAGTTACCAGTTCAGGACTTGCAACAAACGCTAATGTGTTTGGATTACCATCTGCACGTTTTGCAAAGTTTCTGTTGAACGAGTGAACGATGGTATTACGTTCTGCTTTTTCAGCACCAACCCTGTCCCACATACCAATACATGGTCCGCAGGCATTGGCAAATACTGTCGCACCAATTTTTTCGAAAGTGCTCAGGTAACCATCTCTTTCAATCGTATAACGAACGAGTTCGCTACCTGGAGTAATAGTGAACTCAGCTTTAGTTTTCAAACCTTTTTCAGCAACCTGTTTTGCAAGACTTACCGCACGGCTGATATCTTCGTAAGAAGAGTTGGTGCAGCTACCGATCAAACCAACTTCCACTTTTGTTGGCCAACCATTTTTAGCAGCAGCTTCTTTCATTTGAGAAATCGGCGTAGCTAAATCCGGAGTGAAAGGTCCGTTTAAGTGTGGTTCCAGTTCGCTCAGGTTAATTTCAATTACTTTATCGAAATACTTTTCAGGATTTGCATACACTTCAGCATCACCAGTTAAATATTCTTTTACGGCATCTGCTGCATCAGCAACTTCTGCACGACCTGTTGCTTTCAGGTAACGGGCCATGCTTTCATCATAACCGAAAGTAGAAGTAGTAGCACCAATTTCAGCACCCATGTTACAGATAGTGCCTTTACCGGTACAGCTCATGCTTGTTGCACCTTCGCCAAAATATTCCACAATAGCGTTGGTACCACCTTTTACGGTAAGGATACCAGCTACTTTTAAGATCACATCTTTTGGAGCTGTCCAGCCATTGAGCTTACCGGTCAATTTCACACCAATCAGTTTTGGCATCAACAGTTCCCAGCTAAGGCCAGCCATAACATCACAGGCGTCAGCACCACCCACACCAATAGCGATCATACCCAAACCACCTGCATTTACAGTGTGGCTGTCGGTACCAATCATCATACCGCCGGGGAATGCATAGTTTTCCAATACTACCTGGTGAATGATACCAGCGCCGGGTTTCCAGAAACCAATGCCATATTTATTTGAGATAGAAGAAAGGAAGTTGTACACTTCTTCATTATCGGTAACCGCTTTTACCAGATCCTGCTTACCCTCATTCTTTGCAACAATCAAGTGATCGCAATGAACGGTTGAAGGAACGGCTACTTTCTTACGGCCAGTTGTGTCGAACTGGAGAAGAGCCATCTGTGCTGTTGCATCCTGCATTGCCACACGGTCAGGAGCAAAATCAACGTACGCTTTACCTCTTTCGAAATCTTTGGGTTCAACACCTTTCCAGAGATGAGAGTATAAGGTTTTCTCTGCCAGTGTTAAAGGACGTCCCAATGCTTTACGGGCTGCATCCACTTTGGCAGGCATTTCGCTGTACGTCTTTTTAATGAGGTCGAGATCGAATACCATGAAGAAGAATTTGATAATGATGAATAGTAGCTAATGTGAAAATTCAGAACAGCTGGCAGAAAAGATTGAGAAACAATGTAAATTGCCCAAACAGCCGCTGTTCAAATTTGCATATTGCTGTTAGAGGTTGCGAATTTACCGATAAATCGCATACATTTTAAACGAACATTACCAAAGAATTGTTCTTACGATTAATTTTGTAACAGAAACGAATACTTATGAACCGCATTAGACGAATGATAGAATGGAATGTGTTTGGTGTTTGCACCTGGCTTGGCGAACGCATGGGTATTGCTACAAGCACCATTCGTAAATATTTTATCTACCTGTCTTTTCTAACAATGGGCTCACCTTTAATTATTTACTTGTTTATTGGCTTTTGGGTGAACATTCGTCAGTATATCTGGTTCCGCAAAAGAAACCCATTACGTTACTAAGCTTTTTTGCAATCATTGTTTTTTGAAGGCTGATTGTTTAATTTCAACTAACAATCAATTATAAGCACATGTTTTCTTACGAGTACATACATTCCAGTTACAGCGACATGATGGATGATTTAGCTGTAAAGCTGGGTGTAAAGCCGAAAGATAACTGGTTGTTTTTGCCCGAAGAATTTGGACATGGATACTATCGTTCATTAAAATTGTCTACCGGGCTGGATGTAAATATTGTTAACTGCCGCATTAATAAAGATTGGTTGTTACGTCGTAAAAGCGACGATACAGAATATTATACTTTACGCTTTGATGAACTCAGCATTGAAAAAAGTATCCGCATTGGTATTGATACGGATGTAGTAGAGAAAGAAAAGGAAACTGTAGCTGTAGCCTATCTTACCAGTTCTTTGTTCGATTGGTTTTATCATGGCACAAAAGGAACCACGTTTAAAGCTGTAAACATTCTTATACCAAAAGAGTGGTTGGGTAAATTAATGGGCATTGAAGTGTTTGATGATATACTGCCTGCTTACATTGCATTAAAGAGCAGAAGTTTTAATATGGAGCCGCTGGATACAGTATATTACCAGCTGATGAATGAAATTATGCAGGAAGACCCGGATATGCCTTTTCCGCATTTGTATATTGAAAACAGAGTGCAGTTGTTGCTTGAACGTTTTTTCACCCGTATTCATTCCAGAGTATCGTTGGCCGATGTTGAAACAAATATTAAGCAGGATGATATTTTCACTGTGTTCAGAATAGAAAAATTATTGGTTGAAAATTTCTCCCAAAAACCAAAATCCATTGAAGAGCTTTCCCGTACAGCAACCATGAGTTCTACCAAGCTGAAAAAAATTTTTAAATCGGTATATGGTGTTCCTATTTACGAATATTACCAGCAAAAGCGGATGCAGAAAGCAGGGGAGTTATTAAGCACCGGAAAATATTCTGTAAAACAAGTTGCAGGAATTATAGGGTACAGCAACATCAGCAACTTTACCATTGCCTTTAAAAAATATATGAAGCAGGAACCTTCTGATTTTACAAAAGCCTGATTACACAATACGTAACGGTGATTACACTCGATCTGCAACATACCGATTACCACACTTTGCTGCAAAGTTTTGCTGCGCAATTGAATTGTGCCTACGAGGATAATGTATTGCAACTTCCGGCGCATGTAGGTGAAGGTTTTTTTAAACTGGTTGAATTGCCCAATGGGTTACAAGCATTACTTTCCGATATTACCTACAACACAGATGTAACCTTTCGGCGTACAAAAAGCGAAATATATTACTGCGTATTATACTTCAACGATTCGGCATTGAGTGAGCCTTTGCAATTTGAACGTAACGGTAAATGGCATGTTGATAAAAGCATTCGCCGTTCAGGTATATCGCTTGTAAGCAGTACAAGTGATATGAGTTTTACCATGAAGGCAAAAACCAAAGCAAGAACCATTAACCTGTTACTACCTGAACTATGGATCAACAGCAATCTTAACAGGTATAATGAACTGCATTTACTCATGCGGTTTAACCAGCAACAAAACAGTATTTCTTATCCCGAACCTTTTGATGCACAAAACAGAATTTTGTTTGATGAGGTCTTTGAAACAGAAGAATCAAATCCCATGCAGCAAATGATCGTTAAAAACAGGATCATGCTTTTGCTGGAACAGTTTCTGTCGAAAGTGCATCGCAAGATGGAAGAAAATCCCGATGCAGGGCCACGTAAAATAAAACCTGCCGATTTAAGTAAGCTGATGGAGATAGAAGCAATTCTTGTACAGGATTTCGGCCAACCGCCCCCAACAATTGTAACACTTGCCGGGTTTAGTAAAATGAGTGTGTCGAAACTGAAATCAACCTTTAAAAAAGTATATGGAACAGGTATTTACGAATACTATCAAAAAAACCGGATGCTTAAGGCAAGAGCATTGTTACTTACAGGTAAATACAATGTAAAGGAAGTAGGCACACAGCTTGGGTATACCAACCTTAGCAATTTTTCCCTGGCTTTTAAGAAAGAATTTGGCTTGCTGCCAAGTGAAGTATAAAAAGTTTTTCTACTGCATTTCAAATTTCCTATCTTTAAGCATACTCTTACTTAATTGAACATACACCTGGGTTTTTAATTTCCGCTTTCCCTCACCCATTCCATATTTTATATTATTGATCAATAAAGGCGATGCCTTTGCAGCAAATTTTTTGCCCATTGGGTAGATGTTTGTGTCGTTGCATCCTTTTGAAAACGTATGTTTATCCAACGCCCCCACAAAAGAGGCTCTTTCTTAAGAGCCTCAACTTTTTTATAAAACAGAAGAATTATACAACAGCTTTACGGAGTGTTACCAGTTGCTCCAATAAGGTTTGCAGTTTATCTAATTGCAACATGTTGGCGCCATCGCTTTTTGCAACAGCAGGATTGGGATGCGTTTCAATAAACAACCCATTTACACCTGTTGCAATAGCAGCTTTGGCAATTGTACCGATCAGTTGTGGGTTACCACCTGTTACACCACTTGTCTGGTTGGGTTGCTGCAGCGAGTGTGTACAATCCATGATCACAGGTACATTTAATTCTTTCATCCATGTAATGTTGCGATAATCAACCACAAGATCAGTATAACCAAAGCTGTTACCTCTTTCGGTCAACATCACTTTTTCATTGCCAGCTTTCTTAATTTTTTCTACTGCAAACTTCATTGATGGTCCGCTGAGGAATTGCCCCTTCTTCACGTTTACAATTTTTCCTGTTTCAGCAGCAGCCTCCAGCAGATCGGTTTGGCGGCAAAGGAAAGCAGGTATCTGTAAAATATCTAAATACGGAGCTGCCATAGCTGCTTCTTCATGTGCATGAATATCAGATGTTGCCGGAAGACTATAAGTTTTACGCACTTTGTCGATCAATGTTAAACCTGTATCATCGCCTAAGCCGGTAAAGGATGATGCACTGGTGCGGTTGGCTTTGCGATACGATGCTTTGAACACATACGGAATGCCAAGGTTTTTACAGATAGTTGAAACTTTATCGGCCACTTCCATTACTAACTCCTCACTCTCAACTACACAGGGGCCTGCAATTAAAAAGAAACTCTTTTCGTTGTACGATTGGTTGGCAAACAGATCTTTTAAATATTGTTCCATGCGGCAAAGATAACGGGAAGTAAGATGGCAGAAGGAGCATGGAAGAAAATCCAATGTCCGGAATTCAAGGCCCAAGAAAAAAATCCGGAGATCAGACAAAAAAATCAATCTCTAAAGAAAGTGAAGAAACCAATAGAACAGCGTTAACCAAATGTAAAGAGAAGCAATTGTGTATATCAATAATTAGCGCAAACGAATGAATGTTTGCACAGTTGTTTTTCCCCCTATTTTTGTCGCCATAAATTGCTGTTATGATTCGAGAAAAAATATTGGTGATCGGCGCCTCCGGTCAGATAGGAGTTGAACTTACACTTGCACTGCGTAAAATGTATGGTAACCAGAATGTGATTGCATCCGATTTGCGTGAACAGAATCCTTTGCTGGAAGGAACCGGTCCGTATGTAAGTCTGGATGTAATGAATAAGGAAATGCTGCATGTGCAGGTTATCCGTCAAAACATCACACAAATCTATTTGCTGGCGGCTATTCTTTCTGCCACGGGTGAGAAAAATCCCAACCTCGCCTGGAATCTGAACATGACAGGCTTGCTGAACGTGCTGGATATTGCCCGTGAAGAAAAGATCTACAAAGTATATTGGCCAAGTTCAATTGCAGTGTTTGGACCAACAAGCCCAAAACAAAACTGTCCGCAGCAAACCATCATTGAACCTACTACGGTGTATGGCATCAGCAAATATGCAGGTGAGTTTTGGTGCAACTATTATCACCAGCGTTTTGGTGTGGATGTAAGAAGTTTGCGTTACCCAGGTTTGATCTCGTATAAATCAGCACCAGGCGGTGGTACAACCGATTATGCAGTGGAGATTTTTCACGAAGCACTGGAAGAAAACAAATACGAATGCTTTTTGAAAGAAGATACTTATCTGCCAATGATGTACATGCCCGATGCCATCCGTGCAACCATTGAACTGATGGAAGCACCTGCATCCAAAATATCTATTCGCCACTCGTATAATATTTCATCGATGAGTTTTTCTCCAAAGGAAATTGCAGCCGAAGTAGCAAAACATCGTGCAGGTTTTGAAATGAGTTACAAACCCGATTACCGTCAGCAGATCGCCGACAGTTGGCCTGCAAGTATTGATGATAGTGTTGCAAGAGCCGACTGGGGTTGGAAGCACGAATACGACCTTGCTGCAATGACAAAAGACATGTTCGAAAACTTATAAACAAACACAACTTAAACTTATGAACAAACTCTTTACTGTTTTATCCATTGTGTTTTTTCTTGCTGCACAGATTGTTTCCGCACAATGCGATCCGAAAGTTTTAAAGCTGCAAAGCAATAAAGCAAGAGGATTAAAAACAAACATGCAAGCAGAGGAGCTTGCAATGGAAACGGTTATTGCTATCGATTCGGTAAAGATTGTTTTAACCGGCTCATTCAATGGAGAAACAGAAACGCTGGAAGGCAATATTGTTGAAGTTGTATCCTGCGAGTGGGGTGAATATTTAAAAAATGGCAAAACAGAATACAGAATTGTTGTAGGTAAAGATGGAGCGTCAATGAAATCCATCATGATACTTGAAAGTGAAAATGGAAATACAACGCTCACTTTTTTTGAAGAAGATAAAACCGATACAAAACTACAGTTTGTAATTTCGGAGTACAGCATTACAGAAATAACAAAGCCTGTAAACACCCCGGTACAACCAGAAAAGAAATCAAAAAAGCAAAAACGTAAATCATAAGTTTGAGAGCAACAGTATTTTTTCTGAAACCCTTCTTGATCTTTTTTATAACAGGATCGTTGTTAGCAGTAACAACAAATGCACAAACAACATTACTGCGTAGCGGTTGGTACCGTGCATCTGTTTTGCGTGAAGATGGTACGGCTATTGTGTTTAATGCGGAAGTGCAACAGAAAAATGGCAAGCCCGTTATGTTTATCCGTAACGCAGCTGAACGATTACTGGTAGATGATGTAAAAGTGAAAGGCGATTCGGTGCATATTGAAATGCCTTTTTTTGAATCGTACTTCCGCCTGCAATTTCAGAACGATGGATCGCTGAAAGGAAAGTGGTTTAAAGCTGGTAGTTTAAAGTTGCTGGAGTTTCCCGTAACGTTTGTGTATGGACAGAAAGAACGGTTTGCTGTAAACGAAAACACAACACAAAACGTAACAGGTCGCTGGCAGGTAACCTTTACAAGAGTAAACGGTGCTGAACGTCCTGCCATTGCCGAGTTCAAACAAAACGGTACTGCACTAAGCGGAACCTTTTTAACACCCAGTGGCGATTATCGTTTTCTCGAAGGCATTGTTAACGGAAAAGAAATGCAGTTGAGTTGTTTTGATGGAAGTCATGCCTATTACTTTACAGCAAACATCAATGACAACGAAATCAACAATGGAAAATTTTTCAGCAGTGCATCACCCGTTGAACAATGGCGTGCAGAACGGAACAGCGCTGCCGCATTACCCGATACAACTCCTGTAACACAATTAAAGCCGGGCGAAAGCAAACTCAATTTTTCGTTTAAAGATGTTACCGGCAAAACAGTTTCTATCAACGATGCCCGCTTCAAAAACAAAGTAGTGATCATACAGATCATGGGCAGCTGGTGCCCCAACTGTATGGATGAAAGCAAATTCCTCAGCAGCTTCTATAAAGAGTATAAAAACAAAGGCGTAGAAATAATTGCGTTGGCGTATGAATACAGTATCGATTTCAATCGCTCTAAAGCAAGTGTACAAAAGTTCATCAAACGTTTCGGTATTCAGTATCCGGTACTCATTCCGCCTGTTACCGTAAGCGATGAACAACGAACAGAAAAAACATTACCACAGCTAACAGCTATTCGTTCGTTCCCCACAACCATCTTCATTTCAAAGAGCGGGAACGTTGCCGGAATTCATCAAGGCTTCTTTGGCCCGGGTACCGGCAACCACTACGAAGAATTTAAAGCAGAATTTTATCGTACAATCCGCTCCCTGCTTGCAGATTAGGCGTGTTTTATTCATCAGACGGGTTTATATTTGCTCTCCCTAAACGGAAGTAGACTTCTGCATTATTCATATTTAAAAGAAAACTGATGGCTGAAAAGATTAAAGTAGCCAACCCGGTGGTTGAGCTGGATGGCGATGAGATGACACGCATCATCTGGAAATTTATTAAAGAGAAACTGATTCTTCCTTACATCGATCTTGATATTAAATATTATGATCTTGGTGTTGAGTACAGAGATGAAACCAACGACCAGGTTACCGTTGATGCTGCAAACGCAATTAAACAATACGGTGTTGGTATCAAATGTGCTACGATTACTCCCGATGAACAACGTGTAACAGAATTTAATCTGAAGCAAATGTGGAAGAGCCCGAACGGCACTATCCGCAACATCCTCGATGGTACGGTTTTCCGTGAACCAATCGTAATCAACAATATTCCACGTTTGGTTACTAACTGGACTGCACCAATCATTGTTGGCCGTCATGCATTTGGCGATCAATACCGTGCAACGGATACAGTGATCAAAGGAAAAGGAAAGTTAACGATGACCTTTACGCCTGAAGATGGTGGCGAACCACAGGTGTTTGAAGTGTACAATTATAAAGGTGATGGCGTAGCGATGACCATGTATAACACTGATGAAAGTGTAAAAGGTTTTGCACGCAGTTGCTTTAACATGGCGCTCAGCAAAAAATGGCCTTTGTACCTTTCTACAAAAAATACTATCCTCAAAAAATACGATGGTCGCTTCAAAGATATTTTTGAAGAGATCTATCAAAACGAATTCAAAGCGCAGTTTGATGCTGCAGGTATCGTGTACGAACATCGTTTGATCGATGACATGGTAGCAAGTGCATTGAAATGGAACGGCAACTTCGTTTGGGCTTGTAAGAACTACGATGGTGATGTACAAAGCGATACTGTTGCACAAGGTTTCGGTTCACTTGGTTTAATGACTTCTGTATTGATTACTCCTGATGGTAAAACAATGGAAGCAGAAGCAGCACATGGTACTGTAACACGTCACTACCGTGAGCACCAGAAAGGTAAGCCAACATCTACCAATCCTATTGCATCAATCTTTGCATGGACACGTGGTTTGGCTTTCCGTGGTAAACTCGATGGTAACCAGGCCCTGATCGATTTTGCAAATGCTCTTGAAGCCGTTTGTATTGAAACAGTAGAAAGCGGTAAAATGACCAAAGATCTTGCTGTTTGTATCCACGGCAACAAAGTGAACCACGGTGATCATTATTTGTACACTGAAGAGTTCCTTGATGCAATTGATGCAAATCTGCAGGCAAAGCTTGGATAATTCAAAAGATGAAGTTTAAAATAAAAATCCCTCAGCAATTGCAGAGGGATTTTTTATTCAAAGCGTTTGTCTACCCACAAAACTTCCATTACCACGCAAGAAGTTGATAGCCTTTGTAACATTCCGTTCAACGCTCTCTTCTGTTTTTAAATTACTGATGTAACGAATGATCTCCTGCTGACGGGAAGCTGGTAGTTGTTTGAAATTTTCATTTGCCGTTTTATTCTTTGCCAATGCTTTGCCAAGAGATGGATGCATTGTTAATTTTCTGTCGGCAGGATCATATTCAACGCTGATAGTGATTGTTTCACCGATGCGTTTAGGCGAATCTTTCAGCATGATGGTGTTGATGTACAGGCGCCAATGCCCGGCATACTTCACCAATTTTTGTGTATAAGCTGTTTTGTTGATCGTTCCCTTAATTGGTATGGGTCCTTTTTCTTTTCCTGCTTTTTGCAAAACAGCTGCAAGAATTTTTTCAGGAACAAATACAAAAGGATTGATCCCGATCTTATCAATTACTGCTTTAAAAGTTGCCATTAATAAAATGCTTTATCTGCTGAAACAATTTACAGAGTAAGATAAGCATCGCCTGCATTTTAGTAATATACTATCCACAATTTTGTTTTATGTATGTAAAAAACAGTCCTTCTGTTTTCTCATAACACTTAGTTAATGTACAGGTAAGATTGGCTTAATGTACACAGGATAGGTTTGCGGGCGCTAAGGATGCATAGGTAATCCTTCAGCTGCTACTAAATACTTCTTAAGGAATCAGCAAAATAATTCTGAACATCAAAACTACGAATCATGCATTTCGTTATGAGAAATTTCTGTGCGCTTCTGTTGTTGCTTTTATTTGCAGCAACTGCAGAAAAAAGCTACGCACAAGGAACAAAAACAATTATTGCGGGTACTATTAAAGATGAACAACAAAAAGGTATCCCCGGCGCTACAGTAAAAGTAAAAAACGAGTCGACAGGGTTTTCTGCAATGGCAGTTACCAACACAAACGGCGAATACGTTTTTAACGAGTTACCGCTTGGCGGACCTTACTCTGTATTTGCTTCAGCAGTAGGTTATGGCGAGCAGAAGCAGGTAGATTACACATTGAATCTTGCAGATCAGTTACAGATCAACTTCTTGTTGATGCCTACCGTAAATCAATTGCAGGAAGTACAGGTAGTCGCCAACACATTAAAGCGCTCTATTAAAACATTGGGAGCATCAACAGCCGTAACATCAAAAGAGTTAACTAAGCTGCCTGTAAACGGCCGCAACTTTACATCGCTCATTGATCTTTCTCCGGTAAGCAATGGCAGCACATTGGCCGGTCAGTTAGCATCATCTACCAACTATACAATTGATGGTATGACGGCACGCAGTACAATTGCAGGTGGTAACAGTGGTGGTGCTTATTCTATTTCAATGGAGGTGATACGTGAGTTTAAAGTAGTAACAAACGAATACGATGTTACCAACGGACGCAGTGGTGGTGGCAGCATTACAACTGTAACAAAATCGGGAACCAATACACTTTCGGGCAGTGCATTTACATTCGGAAGAACAAACTGGCTGTCGAGCAACTACAACTTAAACGGATCAAGACGCAACCAGGAGTTTTCTACGTATCAGTATGGCTTTTCATTAGGCGGCCCTATCATTAAAGACAAAGCACATTTCTTTGTTGCATGGGATCACCAGGCCGATTCACGCCCATTATACATTGCCGACATCCAAACACCTGCTGATATTGTACGTTATAAAGTAACACAGGCAACACTCGATAAATTCAGCCAGGTTGCGCATGATAAATATGGTACATCCTCTAACCCGCAGTTTGGTGCTTTCGGAAAGAAAAAACAAACCGATGCTGCATTTGCACGTATCGACTGGCAGTTAAACCGTGCAAACCTGTTAACCATCCGTAACAATTTTATTTACGATATGGATAACCAGGCCGATGGAGATAACTCAGGTATTAATATGTACGAAGTATATGCCGACAGACGAAATCTGAACAACAGCTTCATGGCTTCGTTAAGAACTGTAGTTGGTAAAGCTGTAACAAACGAATTAAAGCTGCAGCATTTTTATGAAAGCAGCCAGGTGATTCCAAACAGCGAATTACCTGCACAAAGCATTCCCCGTGCAATTGTAGAAAATGTTGAATCGATCGATGGCACAAACAAATACTACAACTCAATACAATTGGGTGGACAACGTTATACTCCTGAATGGTTTAAAGGCAATGTGCTGCAACTGGTAAACAATGTGTATTACAACACCAGGCGTTACAAGTTTACATTAGGTGCAGACATTATGTTCACCAATATGGCTTTCCGTTACGGCAGTGAAATGAACGGACGTTTCTACTTTACCGGTATGAGTAATTTCGAAAACCTTACACCTTACCGTTATGCAAGAGATGTGTACATGACGGATGAAGAAAGTACGAGCACCGACAATATTGCTACAGGTGTATATGGCCAGGTTGAAACAACACTGTTTGAAGGGTTTGATATGATTGCAGGTGTTAGAGCCGATAATACAAAGTACATTAAGAAGGCAAACTTCAACAAAGTGGTGTACGATAGTCTTGGAATAAAAACAGATAATGGTATCAATACATTCCAGATTCAGCCACGTGTGCAGTTTACGTGGGATATTGCGAAGCAGGGCAAGAACATTTTAAAATTCGGTGCCGGTATTTTCGGCTCGAATCTGAATCCGTACTCTATGATCAACAATATTTTGTTTGATGGTTCGCATATTGCAGGTGTTGATATTACAAATACTGCGTTGATTCCTGTTCCCAACTTCCCTGGCTACAGAGCAAATCCTGCATCAGCTCCGGGTAAAGATCTGTTTAACAATCCGCAGATCGAAAAGCTTGTTACCATCAATACCAACAGTCCGGATATTAAAGTGCCTACAGTTTACAAAGCAAACTTTTCATTCAATCACTTTTTTACATCACGTTTAAGAGTGGGTGTTAGTGCATACGGTACATGGGCCCGTAACAACTACATGTATATCGATCGTAACATGGTTGATAAACCTTACTTCACAATTGCATCCGAACAAAACCGTGGTGTGTATGTACCGGCTTCAACAATCAGAACATCAAACGGAACATCTAACTGGGTTAACAGCCGTAAAACAACTGCTGTAGGTCGTGTACTTGAATTGGTGAGTACAGGTAAAGTAAATTCATATACAGTGGTGGCCGATGCAACGTATCGTTATTTCAAAGATGGTCAGATCAATATGTCGTACACATGGAACGATACAAAAGACAATACTTCTTACAACGGTAACGTAGCCAACACTGCAACTTTAGCATTAATGGTAAAAGATGATCCGAGAGATTTGAGCGGCATGGCTTATTCCGATAATCAGTTCCGTTACAAGTTTGTGTTTTATGCAACAGCGCCAAGTATCTGGGGCATCAGTTTAGGTGTGCGTTACAGTGGTATTGGTGGTACACGTTACACACTGGCTGTTAGCGGAAACATGAATGGCGATTTTGTTTCTTCAAATGACCTGCCGTTTGTGTACGATCCTTCAAATACTTCTACTCCCGATTATTTACGCACAGGTATACAGGCTATCCTCAATAATCCAAATGCAGAACAGAGCATTAAAGATTATATTAAAAGAGACCTTGGTAAAATTGCAACAAGAAACGGTGGTGTAAATGGTTTTTATGGTGTGTTTGATGTGCGTCTTGCAAAATCGTTCCGCTTATACAAAACACATCGTCTTGAAGCTTCTGCAGATATTTTCAACTTTGCAAACATGCTCAATAAAAAATGGGGTGTAGGGCATAATCTTGGCAAACAGAATTTATATTCTATCCGCAACTTCAATGCAGCAGAACAGATATTTAACTACAACGTAAATACAGCTGCCGGTGTTTCTAACTTAAACGGTAATCCGTTCCAGGTGCAACTTGGTTTGCGTTATTCGTTTTAATTGAAAGAAACCAAAGAACGTAATACGAATGGAGCCGCCTGTAATAAACAGGTGGCTCCATTTTTTTGATTGATAAATTTAGAGTTTTGCTAACGTATACAGGTATTGTATTTGTTGCAGAAAAAGAAACCTTCATCTATGCAAGTAAAACTCTACTCAATCTCATTTATTGTTGTTTCCCTTCTTACCCTCAGCTCCTGTAAAAAATGGTTGCCCGAAAACCGTATAGAAGGAAGCTGGCAGTTAACCGAAATTCAGAAACGAAGACCATTCAGTAACGAAAACGTTTCATCCGTATACCAGCAGGGAACCTTTACTTTTTTTGAAGACCGCACCGCCCGTTACACCGACGCCAACGGTACCATGCAGGGCAGCTGGGAAATGCGCAGCTTCGATAATGGCTATACCGACAGCGATGGTAACTGGCAATCGCAAACAAGAAATGTATTATGGGTAAAGCTCTACGATTTTTCCAGCAACCGTGTCATCGATTGGTATTTCGACCGTTTTGATTTTCGTGATTCCGGTCAGCGATTATTTGCGTTTATGGATGGCAGCGGGTACGATTACAGGTATTGTTTTAATAAGCGGTAGGCAACAGATCAGAGATCTGCGCCAGAGAGTGAAGTCTATTGTTTTGTTTTTTGATAGTTTGTCTTGAATTCATTTACCAGTTCTGCTATTTGCTCAAAATTCATTTCAAGAGTTTCACTTAAGATAGCGCAAGCGTCTCGCTTGTGCGTAGAATTTTACAATTAAAATTTAGTGATGAAGATGCGGCACAAGCGAGACGCTTGCGCCCAAGGGAGGAATTTATTTCTGTCTTTTTAGAACAATACTGTGATTAATATCTACTACTTTAAATCGGTCGATAAGAATATTTTGGTTAAATGTTTCTAAGATTAAACTCTCACCATCAAGCGACAATTTTACTACATACCAATCACCGGATTTAGTCACACTAATTCTTCTAGGCTCATTTATGTATTCTCTTGTTAAAATAAACGCATCCTTTTTGTAAAATGTCCAGTCGATATAGCATGAACATTTACAATCGGGATAATCGTTTGAATTTGGAAATAAACGAATAGTGTCGGCTTTGTAATATGAACTGTCGTCATTACAAATAACCCATGGGTTTGAATTTGTAGTAATTTTTGATTTTAAGTCTTGTCTGATGCTTGATTTAAACAATTTCAACAATTGCTTTTTTGTCGGGACTATCGTTTGTCCCTCTGAAATATGTCCAGCGAACAAAAAGGCCACAAGGATAAATAGTCGTGCAATCATTTCAAATTATTAGAGAGTACAAATGAACTTACAACCAACACTAAATTATGCGCCACTCCCTATAAAACCAAATTTGCAAAACCTTTGGTTATCAATGATAGTCATGTCGCCTTACAATTTCCTCACCTCACCACCTCAAACCTGTCAAACTCCTGCAACTCCACATCGCTTGTTATAACGGCAGTAACCGTGCTCTTCGGCGAACCCATCCAGCACCATTCAATAAAATCGGCTAACTGGTCTTCAGTGCCTGTGGCAACAACAGCAACATCGCCTTCGTCGGAATTGCGTACCCAGCCGGTTAACTGCAGTTCCATTGCTTTATCCTGTGTGTACTTGCGAAACCACACACCCTGCACCTTACCTCTAACGGTTATGGCTACTGTTTTTCGCATCAGGTAATATCGGCTACGGTTTTGCTTTCGAGAATTTTCAAATTCGCATCCCTTACTTTGATCATCATATCGTGCAGGCCACAATGTTTTTCATCGCAGTTTTTGCAGCGTTCGTAAAAATGCAGACTAACGCAGGAGAGGGGGGCAATCGGTCCGTCGAGCAAACGGATAACACGTGCAAGCGTTATCTGCGAAGGTTTTACTTTAAAATAATAACCACCACCTTTTCCTTTTTTGCTTTCGAGGATACCATCTTTACGCATTACCAGCAGAATGTTTTCCAAAAACTTCAGGGGTATTTTTTTCTTCTTGGCAATTTCGGCAATGAGGATAGGCTCATTGTTTTTTTGCTGTGCCATATAGCCCAGTGCCTGAAAAGCGTATTGCGTTTTTTTTGACAGCATCGGTTGTGTGCTTTTAAAGTAAGTGGTAGCGGGTATTTGCTCCGCAAACAAAGGTGCTACATTTATCGCAAAAAAAGCATATGCTTAAAATCATGTTTCTGTTCTGTTGTTTCTGCAGTTTCGGGTTTGCTCAAAAATCGGCAGCACAAAAAAGCAAGGTCAATTCGTTTATAGGCGGCAACCTTATCATCGCTTATCCGCAAGACGAGTTTAAGAATGGCTATAAGATTGGTACAGGAGTAGATGCTTCGCTGGGTTTTGGCAGCAAGCATGTATATGCTATCGGAACGGTAGGGTATTTATCGTACAAACCGCAGTCGGGTAATGTGTATGGAAAGATTTCGGTTATACCGGTAAAAGCGGGAGTACGTATTTATCCGGGTAATTTTTTCTTTCTTTCGGGCAATGCAGGTGTTGGTTTTTTAAAGGATGAAGTAAACACTAACCGCAGCAGCAGGTTTATGTACGATGCAGGCTTGGGCTTTCATTTTATTTTAGGCCAGGTGAGTTTGCATTACGATGCATGGCAACGTAAGAACACAACCGGTGCATCAGGTGCTATACAGCTTAAATTGGGATTGGCCCTGAATTGAAAGTAGTTACAACAGGAAGCCATTAGTTTATCTTGTTAAAAAAAATAAAAGAGCGGCTGTCTTTATGGTTGTTGGTACAGTATTGGAAATGGTTAGCCTAAACATATTGTATGAACAAGAAAATTTTCCTCTCCGTTGTTGTTGCCATCGTTGCTTTTACCGGTTCTGCGGTTGCACAAAAAGGCAAACCTATTTTTGGCGGTAACGTTATTATTGGTATTCCAACCGGCGATTTCCGAACCGACTATAAAGGCGTAACAGGTATTGAAGGGCTTGCTGGTTTTGGCGTAGCACAGAATGTGTATGTTACAGGTACTCTCGGTTTTCAATCGTATAGTCCCGATCCGAATAGTTTTGATGGAACGTATTATGGAAAGATCACTTCTATTCCGTTAAAAGCCGGGTTACGTATTTATCCAACCAACAATTTCTTTTTAACGGGTAATGCAGGTATTGCATTGCTGAAAGATCAGACAATTGATGCAAGAGAAAGCCGGTTTGCTTACGATATCGGTGCAGGCTTCAGCTTCAATATTTTTCATGCAAGTGTGCATTACGATGGCTGGCAAACAAAAAATACCAGTGGCGGATCGAACAGTGTAGTAGCGAAATTGGGTATTGCTATCCGTTAGTGAATGAGTTTATGCTCATAGGCATATTTAATTAACCCGATAACCGAATTGGTTTTGGTTTTGCGGAAGATATTTTTTCTGTGTGTTTCAACAGTACGTTCGCTCAGGAATAATTCTTCCGCAATTTTTTTATTGCTGTATTCCTTTTCAATAAGACCAATGATCTCAATTTCACGAACGGTAAGGTTTACTTCTGCATCTTCTTTTTTACGCTCGCTTGCTTTCAGCATTTCCTGCAGCACTTCTTCGCTGAAATAAATACCACCTGCAGCAATTTTGTTGAGTGCAGTAATAAATTCTGTTTGACCAATGTTTTTGAGCAGGTAGCCGCTAATGTCGCTTTCTTCGATCATCTGATTAACCAAACTCCCTTCGCCGTTCATTGACAATGCAATGATCTTAACAGAAGGATAATGTTGACGAACCTGTTTTGCAAGGTCAAGCCCGTTCATTTCGGGCATCATTACATCGGTTAATAAAATATCAACATCCAGATGTTGTAATGCATTAACAATGGTTGATGGATGAGTTGATTCTAGTACGATCTCGTACTGATCGTATCCTTTGAGGAGCGATCGCAAACCATCTATTACGATTTGATGATCGTCTACGATGACAAGTTTTATTTTTGTGGTCGACATATCAGTGGGGCTAAGCCGAAGATATTACATTTTTCAAAAACAAGTATTAGCCTGTAACCGGTATGTGTATTGCTACCAACGTTCCCCTGCCGGGCGATGAATCAAAATCGATGGTGCCGTTGAGGTAATCGATCCGTGCTTTCATATTCTTTAGTCCAATGCCTGCGTCTTCGCCCAGCTCTTTCGGATTAAAGCCGGTGCCGTTATCTTCAATACTTACACTAATGCCATCTTTATCTTTAAACAGTGCAATATCAAGCTGCGACGCCTGCGAATGTTTGATAACGTTGTTTACACATTCCTGCAGCACACGGTACAATACAATTTCGGTATTCTCGTCTAAACGTTCATTCAATCCTTCGGTATGCAGCGATACTTTTAATTTCCGCTGATCAATCTTGTCGAGAAAATCGGCAACAGCATTTGCAAGCCCCGATTTTAATAAAATATTCGGCATCATCTGGTGGCTAACCAAACGTACTTCTTTACAACTTTCATCAACAAGACTAATAATGCGATCGAACGAAAGCTTTTGTTCAGGGTCGTTAAACTGCAGATCGCTTTCAAATGCAGAAAGATTCATTTTGGCTGCACTCATCATTTGCCCCACACCATCGTGCAGATCTTTGGCAATACGTTGCCGCTCGTTTTCTTCGGCTTTCATTACCGCTGTAGCTGCAAGCTGCTGTTGTTCGAAAACTGCTTTCTGCAGCTTTGCTTTTTGTTTTAACTGGTTGCGGTTGTACAACAACCAACTCACCAGCAATACAGCCAGCAACGTAGCAGAAATGCCAATGATGAAGTAATTCTTTTTTACAAGGTTGAACTGTTGTTCCTGTATGATTTTTTTTTGTTTCTCTGTTTCATACTTTGTTTTCATTTCTGCCAGTGCTTCTTCCGAAGCACGGGTATAGGCACTGTCTTGCAGAATATTTATTTTTTTATACAGATCACTTGCTGCGGCATAGTTGCCTGCTTTTTCGTGGTTTAGTGCAAGTGCTTTGTACACCATTGGCAGCTTCGCCTGCAAATTGTGTTTTTGCGCCATGTGCAACGCTTCTTCACCGGTACGCAAACCTTCCTGGCTCTTGTTCATGAGTGCATATAATTCCGACAGAACAGCAAGATCGGATACGATGTAAAAAACATCACCTGATTTTTGACGAAGCGGTTTTGCTTTTAAAAAGCAATCGAGTGCCAGGTTGTATTTTTTTTCGGCAGTATATGCGGTGCCAAGTATGTTCCATCCGTTTGCTTCGGCTTCAATATTGTTTTGCTCTTTGGCAATATGGATAGCTTGTTTTACAAATACGTACAACGAATCGTATTGATGAATGGCGCCGTAACAGGAGGCAATGTTGCTATAGGTTACTGCAAAACGAACAGGCAGTTTGTTTTCTTCTGCAATGCGTATGGAGTTGCGAAAGTATTGAATGGCTTCTTTGTATTGTTCGAGTTCCATATAAGCCCAGCCAATGTTGTGCGATGCTTTAACCATGGTAAGCTTATCACTCCGCTGCTCAGCTTTTTTTAAAGCACGGTAAAAATATTCCATGGCATCTTTCTGCCTGTTTAAACGCATCAGTAACAAGCCTGTTGCAGAATAGTATTGCGATTGCAGCGAATCCATTCCTTTCATCTTATCAAGCAGGCGAATGTTTTTTGCCGAAAGCAACAAGGCCGAATCGGGTTTGCTGCTTTTCATGTAATAATAAAACATGTTTACCTCAGCTTTTAACATCATGCCTTCTTTGTGTTGCTTGTTTGCAAGGCGTACAAGTTCGGTTGCAACTTTTGCTGATGAATCAGGATTCTGCAACCGGAATTCATTCGACAGCAACAGCAGCAGATCCATTTTACGGTCAAGATCTTTTTCGGTATTGATGAGTTTGCGTAAACTATCAGTTACCGCTATCTGTGCCGTAACAGGTTTACTGAAACAAAAAAACAGCAACAGGATTGTTATGTATATACAGAATCGTTTCATGCGGCTGCTTCTGTTGGTATGTGTATTGCAATTAACGTTCCTCTTCCCGGAGCAGAGTCTATATCAATACTTCCTTTAAGGAATTGTATACGGCTGTGAATATTGTTTAAACCGATGCCTTCTGTTGCCTTGGCCGGGTTGTAAGTAAAGCCTTTGCCATTATCTTCTATTGTTACACTAATGCCGTCGTGATCTTTTATTAACGAGATGTCAAGCGTTGTAGCCTGTGCATGTTTAATGGCATTGTTGATGCATTCCTGTATTACCCGGAAAAGAATGGTCTCTGTATTTGAATCGGGCCTATCGTTAAAACCTTCGCTGTAAAAATGCAGAGCGAAATCGTTGGTGCTGATGCGGCTTGCAATTTCCTCAAGTGTTTGTGGCAAACCTTTACTTAAAAGTGCAGCAGGCGTCATGCTGTGCGATACAGCTCTTACTTCTTTACAACTTTCATCTACCAGTTGAATAATGTTCTTCAACGATTTGTTTTGTTCGGTATCGGGCAACGAGAGATCGTTGTAGAAGGATGAAAGATTCATGCGTGCAGCGCTCATCATTTGCCCCACACCATCGTGCAGATCTTTCGCAATACGGCTGCGTTCTTTTTCTTCGGCTTCCAGTACAAGGCTTGTAGCCAGCTCCTGTTGTTTTAAAATTTCCTGCTGCAGTTTAACCTGTTGTTTCCATCTGTAACGATTATAAAACAGGTAGGTAACAACTGTTGCAAGTGCTGCAAACAGCAGGATAAGAAAAATCTGTTGATTTCTTTTTTTGATGGTGAGTTGTTGTACCTCTATCTGCTGCTCTTTTTTATTTGTTTCGTACAAAGTGCTTAATTCTTCTACCTGCCTGTTTTTTTGTGCATTGAAAAGTGAATCTTTTAACTGTGTGTGCCAGGTGTAATAATCAAGCGCTTTTTTATAATCGCCTGTAACGTTCGCAATACGGCTTTGTTCGGCATATACATTTGAGAGCAGTTCTTTGTAATGCATTCGTTCTGCAAAACCACTGCAGATATCAAGATAATAAACCGCACGTTCGTACTTACCCCAGGTGCTGTACATTACACCCATATCAATATAACTCATAGCAAGCGCAAACGTATCTTTTAGTTTTTCACGTATACCCAAAGCACGCAAATGATAGTCTTCTGCTATATTAAACTTGCTTTGAAGTACATATACGCCGGCCAGAAAATTATAACTCCATGCTTTACCTCCTTCATCTTTTAACCGGGTGGCTATTTGTAAGGCATTGTTGTAACGGCGAATAGCTTCGGCATAGTTGCCCTGGTATTCGAATACCACGCCACTTTCGTTCATAATCATCTGCATTCCGCTTGAATCGTTGAGCTGGCGAAAGATATCATGAGCCCGATCGTAAAAAAAGGAAGCCCGCTTAAGATCTCTTGTTTTACGGTAAAGCTTAGCCAGGTCGTTTAACACATAACCCAGCCGCTGCTTTTGATTAACACGGTCGTAAATACGTTCGGCAAAAAAATAGTGACTCGCTGCTTTTTCATAATCACCCTTAAAATAATTGGCAACACCCATGTAATGATTAATCTCTGCAGCAGCAAGCGAATCGTTTAGCTTGTATGCATATACCAACGCTTCTTCACCTGTCTTAATAGTTTCATTAAAACTTACAAGGCTAAGTTTGCCGGTTAGTAAAATGTAAGAGCGAAGTTTTACATCATCATCAGATGTTCGTAAAATACCTGCACGCAAACTGTCTACTGTTGTATCCTGTGCGTATACAACAGCTGCTGTTAAGAGAAAGAAAAGAAGAAGTGTGTTTTTGGGCGAAAACATATGGTGCTTACAAGTTAAGCACTTCTTTCATTCCAAAAAATCCAACTTTGTTTTTAAGAAATTCTGCTGCAAGTACTGCGCCTAATGCAAACCCGGTGCGGTTATGTGCGGTGTGGATGATCTCAATATCATCAATAGCCGAACTGTATTTTACAAAGTGTGTGCCGGGAGCCGGATCAATGCGTTCGCTGATGATGGACAGATCGCCCGGCTGTGCCGATTCTTCGTTTACCCATTTGTCTTTACGGCCCAGTTCTTCCAGTACCTGTTCTGCAAGCGAAATAGCTGTGCCGCTCGGTGCATCTTTTTTTGCTGTATGATGAATTTCCTTGAGTGTTACTTCGTAATTGCTTTGCCCGTTCATTAACTGGGCAAGGCGTTTGTTTACTTCGAAAAAGATATTTACACCAACGCTGAAGTTGCTGGCTACAATCAAGCCGGTTTGTTTTTCGGTAGCCAGTGCTTTCATTTCATCAAGCTTATCGAGCCAGCCTGTTGAACCACATACAACAGGCACTTTGTTTTCTAAACAGAACTTTACATTGTTATATGCGGTATGCGGACTTGTAAATTCAATCGCCACATCTGCCTTGCGGATATTTTCGGGAGTAAGATCACTGAGATTGTCAGCATCAATAATCAATACAGCTTCGTGGCCACGTTCTTTCGCAATTTCATGAATGGCTTTACCCATTTTTCCGTAGCCGATCAATGCAATGTTCATGTAAGTTGGTATAAGATAATAAAACGAAAAATTCTGTTGTGCAAAGTAAACGATAAACAGGTTAACGGCTGTGAGGTTTTATTTGCCCAGCTTTAATACCAATCCGAGGTTTGCCTGTTTGGTTTGCGGCGAATACGAAGGGTTGATGTGCAGCGAAAGATTGTCGTTTACTTCAAATGCTTTCAGATGCCCATCAACTGTTGCATCAACAACATTTAAGCCCCAAAGAATAACAAATGCAAGAACAGAATAATCTACATACTGTCTTACTGCAATACGATACTGCCGTACGGCTTCCGGATCTACCGGTTGAAATTTTGGTTTGATGAGATTGTTGTTGGTATCATCGCCATCCATCATGTTGCGGTACGCATCACGTGCATCTGCATATTCCTTACGGTTATAAACAAAGAAACCGGCAGCAGTACCTAATGCGCCATAAACGATCGGGATCTTCCAATACTTTTTATTGTACGCTTGTCCCCAACCCGGAATCATTGCCGAACGGATGCTTGCTTTGCGTGGCGAATGTTCGGGCTTTGGTTTTGCTGCTGAATCTTTTTTTGCAACAGCAGTATCAGCACCTGCAGGTTTTACTGCAGAGGTACTGTCCTGTGCATACGACACTGTAGTTATGCCAATGAAAAGAAGTATAAATAAAACGATCTGCCTCATGTGTTATTCAACATCGGTACCAAGCACTTTCAAAATCTGGTTAAACTGTTCAAGCGAATAGTATTCAATAAAAATACTGCCGTTGCCTTGTTTGCTGTGGCTAAGCTTAACCTTGGTGCCGAATTGTGATGCTAAATTATCCTGAATACGCTGAAAAGCGGGGGGAAGTGTACTTTTTGCAGCTTTATTAACAGGTGCAGATTTGTACAGCTGGCGCACCAGTGCTTCGGTTTGGCGTACCGATAATTCTTTTTGTTTGATGTGCTGGTAAACGTACAGTTGCTTATCAACCGTATCAACATTGATCAACGCACGAGCATGCCCCATGCTGAGTGTGCCTGTACGCACAGCTTGCTGAATATCGGGTGGAAGTTTAAGTAAGCGGATGTAGTTGGTAACGGTGGTGCGGTCTTTGCCCATGCGTTCGGCCACTTGTTCCTGCGTGTAATCCAGTTCTTCCATCAATCGTTTGTAGCTGAGGGCTATTTCCACTGCATTCAGGTTTTCACGTTGCAGGTTTTCGAGCAGGGCCAACTCCAGTAATTCCTGGTCGTTTGCCTGGCGGATGTAAGCCGGAATATCTACCAAACCAGCAAGCTTAGATGCACGCCAGCGGCGTTCACCCGAAATAAGGCGGTATTTGCCCGAAGGAAGTTTTGAAACGGTAACGGGCTGAATGATGTCGTGCATTTTAATGCTTTCGCTCAATTCCTTCAGCGCCTGCTCGTCAAAATCACGGCGGGGCTGTTTGGGGTTGATCTCAATATTAGCTACCGGAATACGCAGAATACCTGTTGCCGCTTCGGCAATAACAGGTTTCAGCTGACCGGCTGTGGTTTTAAGGTCATCGTCAATACTTTTCAACAGGGAACGGATTCCCTTTCCTAACGCATCTTTTTTTCCGGGTGTAGACATATTTTCTGAATTACAGTGTGCGAAGTACCTGAAAAAAAACCAAAAAACAAGGTTGTTTATAGTTGAAAGCAGGGTTGCCGATGTCTGTTCACCCAACGGGTGACTGAACATCATAACATTAAAAAGAATAATAGAGGGGAGAAATTATTTTACCAAACTATATCCCAGCCAGGTAGCAGTTAATCCCAGCAAGATACTTCCGCCGACATATAACACAAACATGCCGATGCGTTGCTGTTGCAACATGGCCAGGCTTTCTAACGAAAAAGCAGAGAAGGTGGTAAAGCCGCCGCAAATACCAGCTGCTAAAAACAGCCGCCAGTTATTAGCAAATTGCTCGCTGCGTAAGGCATAGGCAAACACAGCACCAATAACAAAACTGCCAATGATATTTACAAGAAAGGTTGCAAGCGGAAACGATGCATGTTTAAACCAAACAGAAAAAGCATACCGCAGCATACTGCCTGCAGCGCCGCCTAAGCCAACAAGTAAAATGTTTTTGAGCATTGTGGTAGTAGTTAGTTGTTAGCCGATAGTTATTAGTATGGAAGTGCTAACAACTACAAACTGTCGGCTATAGGCTTTCTTTTTACAGGTTTCCTGTAAATGTATAGTTTAAATCAACCTGCCAGATGCCATCACGTTTGATCACTTTTAACGGCATCGGTTTGTTTTTATATGTGTTGGAATAATTCACAATTGCTACTGTATCGCTTACGTTTTCAACTGAATGGATAACTATGGTTGAGTTTTTATACCCTTCTTTATCCTTTTTGCTCATTTCTTCATTGTACTTTTTTTCGATAACTCCAAGTTCGTACAGGTTTAAACTGTCTTTTATCATGAGCTCACGTGCCCATTCGTAATCGCCATTTAAAGAGCTGCGGATAAATTGACGTGCAGTATCCACTTCATCCGTTGGACGTTCACGTTTTTGTTTGCAGGCGTATAAACCAATCGCCACAACAAGGATAAGGGAGAGCTTTTTCATCATGCCCAAATGTACAAAAGGGAATGATTTGCTGAACAGTTTTAACAAGAGATAGAATCATCAATGACTCTGGTATAACGAGCGAACAGTTTTGTGTCAATCTGCGAAAATCTTTTATATCCGTGTCATCTGTGGATCTATCAAAAAAATCCCGTCTCATTGCTGAAACGGGATGTGCGGTTGAACTATTCTGCTTATTCAGGGTTGTTAAAATGATCAGTTCTAACAAATAAGCTTCATAGCTCTTGTATGCTGCGGTGTAAGTACTCTGTTTAACGGCGATGGTACATATTCGGCTGCTCCGGCTGCTCTTTATGATCTTTGTCGTAAGCACGGATGATGGCTTTCACCAAACGGTGACGAACCACATCTTCTTCATCCAGTTCAATATGACTTATTCCATCGATGTTCTTTAAAATACGGATACCTTTTTCCAAACCGCTGCGTTGGTTCTTTGGCAAATCCACCTGCGAAAGATCGCCTGTAATGATGGCCTTTGCATTGGCGCCAATACGGGTGAGGAACATTTTCAGCTGCAGATCGGTTGTATTCTGTGCTTCATCCAAAATAATGAACGCATTATCCAACGTACGGCCACGCATATAAGCCAGCGGTGCAATTTCAATTACACGTGTGCTCATATAGTAACCGAGTTTATCGGCAGGGATCATATCGTCCAATGCATCATATAAAGGACGCAGATACGGATCGATCTTTTCCTTAAGATCACCCGGTAAGAAACCTAAACTTTCACCGGCTTCAACAGCAGGGCGTGTAAGAATGATTTTCTTTACCAGTTTGTTCTTTAATGCCCGAACAGCTAATGCAACAGCTGTATAGGTTTTACCGGTACCGGCAGGGCCAATGGCAAAAACAATATCGTTCTTGTCGGCAGCCTGCACCATTTTTTTCTGGTTTTGTGTGCGTGCACGGACGGTACGTCCGTTCGGACCAAACACCAGTACTTCACTGGGGTTACGTTCTACAAATGCATCAACAGTTTCCTGGTCGTCGCCGCCGAGGATCTGTTCAAAATAATTTTCGCTGAGTTGTCCGTTTCGTTCTAAATAAGCAATCAGCAGATCAATCTTTTCCTTTGCCTGGTCAACCTGTTCGGGGCTGCCACTTAACTTGATCTGTGTGCCACGTGATAAAATTTTTAAGAGTGGAAATTTTTTCTTGAGGATGTCGAGCTTACCATTGTTAACGCCAAAAAATTCAATCGGGTTAACGGTTTCGAGGTTGATGATCGTTTCTGTCAAAGCTTTTCAGTTTAGCGGCCGGTACCGGAATTTGTGTACTGCGTTGCGCCTTCGCAGTAAGACTTCAGCACCTGACCATGTTCACAAATAGTATCATTCTGGGTGTGATACTTCTAACCCTTCCATCTGTTTCAATATTACTTTATAGAAACCAATTTTCATAAAGGTACTTATTAACAGCTTGTGGAAACGTTAAGAGTTGGCAAACAAAAAAAGCCGTATTATAAAAATACAACGGCGGCTGTTTTGCTTTACTTAATTTTACCCGATGCCTGTTTATTTTACCTCTTTAAATTCCGGTAGTAATGCCAATTGCTATTACGTAAGTAATGGTGTTACTGCATTGTTGTTTGATGCCGGTTTAAGTTGCAGGGAAACAGAAAAACGCATGCAACGTTTGGGGCTTGACATCAAGCAGGTGAAAGCAATTTTTATTTCGCATGAACACAGCGATCATATTAACGGCCTGGAAGTTTTGAGTAAGAAACATCAGTTGCCGGTTTATGTTTCAGAAAAAACATGGAACAATACCAACCTTTCTGTTGATGTACAACTGCTGAAACATTTCCGTAAAGATGAAGTGGTGATGATTGATGAACTGCAGGTGAAATGTTTTTCAAAATCGCATGACGCTGCCGATCCGTTTAGCTTTATGATCAGCTGCCAAGGTGTAAATGTTTCGGTGATTACAGATATTGGTCATGCATGTAAAAATGTGATCCGTTATTTTCAGCAAAGCCATGCTGTGTTTTTAGAAAGTAATTATTGCGAAACAATGCTGGCTAATGGCGATTATCCTTATCATCTCAAACGCCGCGTCAGCAGCGATGAAGGTCATTTGTCGAATGAACAGGCGCTGGATGTGTTTCTCAGCTATCGTACACAGCAATTACAGTTTCTTATTTTATCGCATCTTTCAAAAAACAACAATACACCCCAAACAGTAGATGCATTGTTTCAGCCCCATGCAGGGACAACGAAAGTGATTGTTGCTTCCCGTTACGAAGAGTCGGAATTGTTTTCTATTGATGGGATAACAACAGCGGTACGCAGCACAATGCTGAAAAAGAAGAAACAACAGCCCGATCAAAATCAACTGAGTTTGTTTTAACGTTTCAACTTTTTTATTTGTACATCAACGTTCATACACATCATACACAACCGGTTGAAGGAATCATCAGCATTGGTAACCTGTACAAAGATTTTGATGTGATAGATTCCGATAGTTTTTATTCCGTTGGTCTGCATCCCTGGTTTATTACAGAAGACGCCTGGCAACAGCAGTTTGAAACAGTGAAAGAAAAAAGCCGTTTGCAAAATGTGCTGGCAATTGGTGAAGCAGGGTTAGACAAAGTATGTGCAACCGATTTTGCATTACAGCAAACTGTTTTTGCAGCACATATTCAATTGGCCAATGAATCGCAAAAACCATTGATCGTTCATTGCGTTCGTGCACATGCAGAAGCAATGAGCTTGTTGAAACAACACAATGTAAAAGTGCCGGTTCTTTTTCATGGTTTCACCAAAAGCAAAGAACTGGCTTTGCAGTTAATGGCGCAGGGTTATTACTTGTCGTTTGGTCATGGATTGATGAAGGAAAACCTGCGTACGGTATTAGCAGCATTGCCCATTGAACAGCTGTTGTTGGAAACCGATAACAGCACAGCTTCCATTGAAGAAATTTATACGCTTGCAGCTGAGGCTTTTCAAATTGATAAAGATTCGCTTAGTTTGCAGCTTTTGAAAAATGCGACCAGGGTTTTTGGCGCAGCAATAACAGAAAGATGATGAATGATATTTCCTGGCTTTCACGCACCAGTTTATTAATAGGCGAAGACACGGTTCGTGCACTCACAAAAAAACATGTGATGATCGTTGGTATGGGTGGTGTTGGTTCGTTTGCAGCAGAGTTTATTGCCCGTAGCGGTGTTGGTAAAATGACCATCATTGATGGTGATGTGGTAGACCCAACAAACCGTAACCGTCAGTTACCGGCATTGGCCACCAATCATGGTGTGTCGAAAGCATTGATCATGGCCGAACGTTTGCAGGCCATTAATCCCGAGCTGGAGTTGAACGTGGTGAAAGAGTTTGTCAATCCTGAAATGGTGTTACAGCAACTGTCGTACAAACCGGATTATATTATTGACGCAATTGATAGCATTACGCCGAAGATCACATTCATTCGCCTGGCACACGAAAGTAAACTGCCATTGGTGAGCAGCATGGGCGCCGGTGCAAAGCTTGATCCTACACAACTACGTGTAGTGGATATTTCCAAAACCTATAACTGTCCGTTTGCACAACAGATACGTAAGAATTTGAAAGGGCATGGTATTCGTCGTGGAATTAAAGTGGTGTTTTCACCAGAGCAACCCATCAAAGAAAGTTTGATGTTGACAGATGGGAAGAATTACAAGAAATCGGCTTATGGCACCATTTCTTATTTGCCTGCGGTGTTTGGTGCAACAACGGCATCGGTTGTTATACGTGATTTAATTGAACAGGTGAAAAACGAAAAGTAAGCATATGCAACGCAAGAAGGTAGATGTTGATGTGGTGAAAGATGTGCTTGACCTGATGTTGCAGGCAAGACCAGATTCAACATTTGTACAAAGCCTCGCTTTTCAATATGCAGAGCGTGGCGGATTAAGTAAAAAGCAACTGGAAGGATTGAGGTCAAAAGCATTGAAAGTTCCGGAAATTCCTGCGCATAAACTGGCTACACTTGAAGCCATTATTTTACGCAAGCCAACAAAAGAACGCAGTGCCGCCAGTACAGCAACACCCATGTTTGTAAAAGATGAAGCAACAGGAGTTATCATCAATGCCATTCTTGCAAAATACCCGCAGCACAAGCAAGTACTTTTCTTAAAAGCCAAATACGAGAACAACGAAATTCTGTCGCCTGCAGAAATAACTGATCTGAAACGGTTGGAGAAATTGCTGAATAAGTAAGACGTTAACCACTAAGGCTCAAAGGAACACCAAGGTTTTTGGTTTGACCTGACAGCTTGAGTTAAATAGTGCTATCAGTCAATTATTTTGGTAAGAATAGAAGCGGGCTCAACCTGTGAGGTCCGATTTCGCTCTGCGAATTTCTTTGCGTTCTTCTTTCTCTACGCCTAAGCAGTTTTGCTCAACAAAAAAACCGAACAATCAACCTCCGGCTCAATAGCTGTGATCGTCTCCGAAAAATTTTCAACGATGAAAGGTTGTAGCTTTTCAATAAACGGTTTTGCCATTAAGCGTTGCGGCGTAGATAGAATAATAGTTGTTCCTTTTTCTAAAAACGAAACGATCACTTTATACAGGGTTTCAAACACCTGTGGCTCGTAATTAATATCGCTGAGTAAGATCACATCGGCAGTAAGATCAGCAGGCAACTGGTTCCAATCGATGACCATTGCCTTACAGTTATGCAGTTGATTGTGTGCAATGGATTGTTGCATCAACTTCACAGCATCTTCCGATACATCACTGCAAGTAACTGTTGCTGCGGTTTGTGCTGCAAGAAAAGAAGGCAAGCCAAGTCCGGCTGCTAATTCTACAACCGATTTATTGTTGATGAGTTCATTTCTGTTTGCAATAAAATTACACAGTGCATAAGCTGCAGCCCACACCTGTGCCCAATAAGGAGCTGGAGCATGTTCATCTTGTTTCAGTTGCTGTTGGTACCATTGCTGCAATGCAACTGCATCGGGTATCAATGCATCGAATCTGTAATTGCCGAAATGAAATGTTTGTACTTGTGTTTGCAGCTGCATGGCTGCAAAGAAACAATTTTCATTGTGGTTGAAAAATTACCGAGAGGTTTAATTTTTAGAGATGTCTCGTGCCTCAACATGACGGATTAACGGTGTTGATGAAGCGCAAACAGTTTAAAAAGCGGAGTATCGTCATATCGACGAAGGAGATATCTCATATGTTTGGGCGAATCGAAATAAAATAAGCATCCTGTATTTTTAGAGATGTCTCGTGCCTCAACATGATGAAGCAATGTTTATTCCCAAATCACTTTTCCCTTTACTTCAAACCATTTGGGATAAAACTGCTGATGAATTTTTTCTACCTGGTTGCGCTTTATTTTCAACGTAGGGGTAAGCAAACCATTTTCCATACTCCAGTTCTCTTTCATCAGTACAATTTTATCGAGTTGTTCGTGATGTTCAAGCGTTGTATTTACAGTTGCAAGTGTTGCAGATAAACTTTCGATGAGCTGTTCTTTTGTTTTTTGTTTACCTAACTCCGATAATGTTACCAATGCAATAGGCTGCGGAATACCCATGCCCACCACGCAGGTCATTTCAATATCGGTATTGGCGCTGAGCTTTAGTTCGATCGGCGTTGGCGCAATAAATTTTCCTTTATCTGTTTTAAACTGATCTTTCAAACGACCTGTTACAAATAAAAATCCATCATGATCGTATTCGCAAATATCGCCTGTGCGTAAATAACCATCTTCATCAAACACTTCTGCTGTTAATTCAGGTTCTTTGTAATAACCGTTCATGATGGCGGCGCTCTTTAAACGCAACTCGCCTTCTTCCGAAATTTTCACCTGCAATCCTTTGAACGGTTTGCCAACCGAACCAAAACGTCTTGCAGTTGGCCGTTCAAAATGTGCAAGCAGACAATCTTCCGTCATCCCCAACGCCTGTAATATTTTCACATCAAGACGATTAAACCAGCTTTGCATTTCAACAGAAAGAGGAGCAGAGCCGCTGAAAATAAATTCTGCTCTTGCAAGACCGAGCTTCTTTTTAATGCTTTTCCTGATAATGTTATTGATGATGGGAATGGATAAGAGAAGATCAAGTTTTTTCTGTGGCAGTTTATTCAGCACACCTTCTCTGAACTTACCCCACAAACGTGGCACAGCAAAGAAAATATGTGGCTGCACTTCGCCAATGTTTTTTGCAAAACTGTCGATCGATTCGACAAACGAATACGTAGCACCGAGATAAATACCAATACATTCAATGCCGATCCGTTCTGCAATATGGCTTAACGGAAGATAAGACAGCATCGTAGGTTGCGGGGTTAACTGCAATTCGGAAATAGCCGTTGTAGCAGTAATATCTACATGACCAAACGTGTGCATCACGCCTTTTGCTTTACCTGTTGTGCCCGATGTATAAATGATCGTAAACACATCATCGGGTTGCCATTGATGCAATGTTGCAAGTGGCGATGATGATGCAATCAAGTTATTCCAGTTGTGCTGTTCGTTGCGGTTATAATCATCAAACCCAATGCGTGTAAGATGCGATGGAATGCCGGCCTCCTGCGATGCAAAATCATCAAGCTTACCAATAAAGATCGCTTTGGCATTGCTGTGTTCGAGAATAGGCTGTATAGATGCAGCTGTTAATGTTGGATAAATGGGAATAGACACACAACCCGCCATCATAATTGCCAGATCGGCCATAAACCAGTGTGCACAGTTTTTTGATAAGATGGCTACATGTGAGCCTGCGGGTAAATTCAATGTATGCAATGCAGCAGCCATTCTTCTGCATTCATCACCTGCCTGTTGCCGGGTCCATTCTTTCCATTGTCCATTGAAAGGCTGTCGCAGGAAAATACTTTGCGGACGTTCCTGTTCGTGCTTTAAAAATTCGAGGAGTACGTTGGAGGATGGCATAACGATCAGTTTTACGATTGTAAGCTAAGAAAATATTTGGAGTACGGTGAAGGATGTTTTTTTTAACCTACCACTTATAGATTGGCTTTTGTGTAACATGTTGCCACCCTCCAGGGAGGGGATGTCATTCTGCTGTTCAACTACAAACTATAAACCAGAAACTTTAAACTACCATCTCGCCACAATCTTAAAATTCACCAGCCTTGGTGTTAAGCGATTAGGAATAGAAAAAATGGTGTTGCTGAAATCTTTAATGAGCAGGTAAGAAATCGTGTTGGGCCGATCGATCACATTAAAGACTTCTAAGCTGGCCCAGATATTATTGAACTCACGGAAAGGATTGCGGCTGCGGCGTTTACTTTTTTCACCATCTAACAACAATGCACTGAAACCAAAATCAACACGGATATACGGATCAATCGTAAGCGCATTACGATACTTTACACTGTTGGGAATATTGTATGGAAGATTGGTGCCATACAATCCGCTCATCGAGAATTTAAAATTCTTATTGGTAGAAAGATAATCCTGGTAAAACAAACCAACCGATAAAAAGCGGTCTGTTGGTCGACGTATCCAGCCGCCTTGCACCAACGTACTGTCGATGGGTCTATTCAGCGAATCGAGTTTGTAATTATACCACTGATCATTGTCTAAGTTTTCACGAGTGCGCATCAAGCCAATGCTTAACCAGCTTTCTGCATCTTTCACCAGCTCGCCAAACAAACGGGCTTCAATACCTGTTGCATATGCTTTTGCACTGTTGCTGCCGAAATAACGGATGCGTACATTATCTACATCGTACGGCACAATATCATACATGTGTTTGTAATACGCTTCGGCCTGTAATTTAAACGGACGATTGCCCCAGCCTTTAAAATTATAATCGATACCTGCAACTACCTGCCAGCTCTTTTGCGCTTTCACCGCTTCGTTTACACTGCCATCGTAACGACGCAGCTCACGGTAAAACGGAGGTTGATGATAAGCACCTGCAGCTGCACGAAACACAATGTCTTTTCCATTTAACGGCTGCATTGAAAACTGTACTCTTGGTTGCACCAGCACTTCGTTGTTGAGCGTATTGTAATTGTAACGCACACCAACCTGCAGGATCATATTCATCGAATCGTTGAGAATATAATTATCCTGCACATAACCATTTGTACGGAAGAACGTAAGATCTGCTTTCGATTTAATGACTTTGCTTAACTGCAGTTGATTTGGATTGAACGGTAACGTATAACCGGCGCTGTCCGTCAATTCCCATTCGTTCAATTGATCGTTAATGGTTTGACGTTCGAGGCTGTGTCCCCACTGGAAAAAATGTTTTCCTTTTGAGAGACTTCCTTTGTGTGTTGCGTTTTGCGTTGCAATGTTTAAACGGTTGCGTGCAAAATTCTGAAACACGCCTGCACCCAACGGATTTACAATTAAACCGAATGTTGCCCGGCTGCGGTCGAAATCACGTTCGCCGAATAAATAAGCACCTTGTATATCGAAAGATTCTTCTTCATTATTGCTGAAATGACTGAGCATCCATTTCAGTTTTAAATTTTTTGTAGGCTGATAAGTTGTGGCAATACCGGCCATTGCTGTGCTGTAACGATCACGTTCGCCACCGGCAAAATAAATATCCAAACCAAGATTAGCAGTGAAAAAAGGAGAGAAGACTGATGCCGTTTGGCTGCTGTACTCCGGCGTTAATTTAAACTGTGTGCGGGAGTAATTCATCATGGCTTCAAACTGCCATTTACTGTTTGGCTGATAAGTGATATAGCCTTGCACATCATTACTCGAAGGAACGTAGTTGCCTTTTGTTTGCTGACTGCTCAACAGGTTTTGATTGCTTCGGTTTCTTCCGCCAATCACAAAACTTACTTTTTCATCTTTGCTGCCACCTTCAAAATGCAAACCCTGTTCAAGCAAGGAAACATAAGCCGAGCCGCCGAATTTCTTGGGTTGTTTGTATTGAATATCGAGCACACTGCTCATCTTATCGCCAAAGCGAGCCTGGAAACCACCGTTGTAAAAATTTAAGTTGCGTACCATTTCTGCATTGATAAAACTCAAACCTTCCTGTTGTCCCTGCCGAACGAGATAAGGCCGATAAACTTCAAAATCGTTTACATAAATAAGGTTCTCATCGTAGTTGCCACCACGTACAGAATATTGAGAAGAAAGTTCGTTGTTGGAATTGGTGAATATCTTGATCAAACCTTCCACGCCACCTGTTGCTGAAGGTAACAGCAATGCATTTTTGGGATTGATGCGGTAGCCCGATGCCTGTGTGCGGATGCGGTCGTCCTTCACCGTTATTTCCTGAAGTTCGGTAGAGCCTCTTTCTAGGCGCAGTACAATGTTTTCTTTTTCGTTTTCATTTAAAAAGAAATTACGTTGTTCCGAACGGTAAGAAGTGTAAGTGAAAATAAGAGCGAATGCTTTTTCTGCCGGAACCTTTATCGAAAAGTAACCAGAGTCATTACTGGTAACACCGGAGGAGCGGCCAAGAATAGTAACAGATACTTTGCTGAGAGGGTTTTCATTTTCATCCAATACCTTACCTGTTACCGTTGCCGTTTTTTTCTGGGCATAGGAAACCGAGGTTAGAACGAGGAGCAGGAGAAAAATGCAGGTTTTGGTTGCCTTCATGAAGGATAAAACTAAGTCTTTCTGCTAAAACGGAAAGAAACGCAGGTTATTTTTTGGGCTGAAAGAAATAGAGTCGCTGATGACGCTGATGAAACGGACAGGCACAGATTTAATCCGTTTCATCAGCTAAAATCAGTGTCATCAGTGTTTCTATCTTTCGGACTTTCTTATATCTTCTTCAGCAATGAAATCATTTCCGTTGGGTTGGGCGCACGGAATACCGTGTTACCAGCCACTAATACTGTAGCACCCGCATCAACTATGCTTTTTGCATTTTCAAGTGTTACACCACCATCAATTTCAATATCCACGTTCAATCCTTTTTCATCGATCATGTTACGCAGCTCACGGATCTTTACCAGTGTTTGCGGAATAAAACTTTGTCCGCCGAAACCCGGGTTCACACTCATCAAACAAACAAGATCAATATCAGCAATAATATCTTTCAGCAACGAAACAGGTGTGTGCGGATTGACAGCTACACCAGCCTTCATGCCAAGCGATTTGATCTGCTGAATATTGCGGTGCAGGTGTGTGCAAGCTTCAATATGCACCGTTAAATTATCAGCACCGGCTTTTTTAAATGCTTCCGTATATTTTTCCGGTTCTTCAATCATCAAATGCACATCAAATACTTTGTTCGATGCTTTGCGCAGAAAATCGATCACCATTGGTCCGAAGGTAATGTTAGGTACAAAGCGGCCATCCATTACATCCAGATGATACCAGTCTGCTTCACTCTCGTTCAGCATTTTACAATCGGCTTCAAGATTCAGGTAATTAGCACTTAATAAAGAAGGGGCAACAATTGGCATAGAAAATTTATAGTTTGAAGTTTATAGTTTTTTGTTTGTTGTTGATGATTGGTTGTATTCATTCACAATTGACCATTCACCATTTACAAGACTGATCACTCATCATTCATTGCTCATCACTCTCTCTTTCGCTGAAGCTACAGAGAGCAGGCATCATTTGATTTCTCCCAACCGCTTCAACGCTTCTCTTGCTTCGGTTATTGATTGATCGAGAGCGAGTGATCGTTTATAATTATCGATGGCTTCTTTTGTCTTGTTCATTTTTTCTTCAGCCTTCGCCATCCAGAAATAACCATCGGCGTATTTGTTGCTTACGTTGGTACTTTGCTGAAAACTTTTCCAGGCTTCAGCATATTTCTGCTGATCGTAGAACAGCAATCCTTTTTCGATATAAGCTTCCATGTAGGTATAATCTTCACGGATGAGCTGGTTGTAAACAGCCAATGCTTTTGCAATGTCTTTTACTTTGCTGTAATAAGCGGCTTTTACAAAAAGTACATCGCTGCGCATTTGTGCTGCAGATGCATCTTTCAATAAACCATCGCACAAAATAACGGCTGTTTTATTGCCTGTTTCAGCATAAAGCGAAGCAAGTCTTAACTCCGCTTCGTTAAAAACACCTGCTGATTGTATGGCCTGTTGATACGTTGTAATAGCATTGATGGTATCAGCTTTGCGTTCCAGCGCATCGGCTTTCATAAAGAGATAGGCAGGATTATCCGGTTGCTTTTGCAGCAATTGTTCTACTTGAGCCAATGCTTTATCGTATTGATTGTTTTTCACCAACTGTTCTACCAAACCTTCACGCAGGCTGTCTGCTTGCGGATTGGCTGCCACTTGTTTTTCCAGCTCATCAACTTGTTTGTTAGCGGTAGAACTTGCCGGTTTTACAGTAGCATCTGCAGGAGGATTATTGTTACATCCAAAAGAAAACAAAACAAGCAAACCAACGATAGAAAGGGCTTTCAGCTGCATGGCCGCAAAGCTAACTGATTTTCGGGTGTTGGGTTCTTACAAATTCCTGACATTTGCAGCGTTCATTGCATTTACATTTGTTAAAAGGCATATATGAGAAATTTTCCTTTCCTGCTTGCAATTCCTGTTCTGACTGTGTTTGCAGTTTCATTTACTAAATCAGTAAGGCCGACGACCACAAAAGTTCAAAACGTAAATGATACCATTCTATACCCCGACGAGAAGCATTTTAAAAACATGCAGCAGCTTACGTTTGGCGGCGATAATGCAGAGGCATACTTCAGTTACGATGGTAAATGGCTCATCTTTCAGAAAACATATGCCAAAGAAGGCATTCCATGCGATCAGATGTACATCGGCAAAATCCCCACAAAACCGGGCGAAAAATTTGTTCCCAAACTGGTGAGCACCGGTAAAGGAAGAACCACCTGTGGTGCATTTACAAAAGATGGTAAGCATATTATTTATGCATCTACACATTTGGGCAGCAGCGATTGTCCGCCGGTACCCGACCGCAGCAAATACGGCAACAAATACATCTGGCCTTTGTACGATAGTTACGATATTTTCATGGCCGACCTGAATGGTAAAATTGTAAAACAACTCACCACAAGTAAAGGTTACGATGCGGAAGCAACACTTTCACCCGATGGAAAGAAAATGCTGTACACAAGTACTAAAGATGGCGATATTGATATGTATGTGATGGATCTGAAAACCGGAAAGGAAATAAAGATCACCAACTTGCTTGGTTATGATGGTGGTGGATGGTTTAGTCTTGATGGAAAAAAGATCATCTGGCGTGCAAGCCGTCCTAAAACAGAAGCAGAAACTAAAGAGTACAAAGAGTTATTGGCACAGGGTTTAGTTGCGCCAACCAATATGGAAGTGTGGGTAGCAAATGCAGACGGCAGCAATGCAAAACAGGTTTCAACTTTCGGACAGGCAAACTGGGCACCTGCTTACATGCCCGACAGTAAACGCATCATCTTTGCCAGCAATCATGAATACAAAAGAGGATTCCCTTTCAACTTATATACGATGAATGAAGATGGAACAAATCTTACCAAGGTAAGTCGTGATAAAGGCTTTGATGCATTCCCGATGTTTAGCCCCAATGGAAAGAAGATCGTTTTCTGCAGCAACCGCAACAACGGCGGCACGAGAGATACCAATATTTTTATTGCTGATTGGGTGGAATGAGAAGGTGAGTAGTGAATGGTGAGTGGCAAGTCCTGAGCGTACTCGAGTCCTGAGCGAAGTCGAAGGACGGTGCAGTGAATCGAGCGAAGTCGAGATTCACGTTATGATCAATTATGCGTTCGTTCAATCTTCTTTATTATAACCGGCTTCTGTTTATACTGATGCAATTTAAATGGAACTTGTTTACCTGAAGAGTCTGTAGTTATAGGAGCAGGATTTGTTTTTGGCTTACCGGGATAATATGGATTAGGCATAAAGCTACTTGTTGTACTTTCTTTTAATGCATTCGGCATATTGTTTACAACCGAACTATCGGGTACAAACACAGGCATATTATCCTGCGGCAAGGCATACACGATTCCTTTATCTGTTTTTGCAATAATGCGGTTGGGAAACAGCAGTTGCTGTGGCTTCGCAATTGAGGAATCGGTAACAAAGAGTTTAGGTGTTTGCGCTTTGCTGCTGATAGCGGCAACAGTAAACAGGCAAAGAAGAGTTGCTTTTTTCATAGCTTTTCGTTTAGCTTCTTAAAATTAGTGTTTTTTATAATTCGGTTTTGCCGTATGGCAATCTGCACTTTACTTTGTGTCCGAATCTTCTAAATTAATTCATTTACAAATTTTCAATTTTATGTACACAGGACTGGTTCATTTACATAGCGTGTTACGTTGGGTAATTTTAATTCTGTTGCTGATTGCCTTGTTCCAGGCATTTACCAAAAAAGGTGGTCTGCAAAAGACAAGTCTGTTTCTGTTGATTGCCGCTCACATTACGTTGTTGCTTGGTTTGTTCCAGTATTTCAATAACGAAGCAGTAGGTTTCCACATGATCGAAAGACTCGGTGGTTTTGGCAATGTAATGAAAGACAGTTTTGCTCGTTTCTGGGTGGTAGAACATATTGGCGCAATGATTCTTGCAATTGTTCTTATAACGATGGCAAGAGGTCGTGCTAAAAAACAAAACTACAGTGCCGCATCATGGATGTATTTGATAGCACTTATTTTAATATTGGCAGCTGTTCCTTGGCCTTTCCGTGAAGGAATTGCAAGACCGTGGTTCCCCGGTATGTAAATCATTAAAAGCCCCCGATTTATTCGGGGGCTTTTTTTATTTCTTTTCTTCACGGTAAAAGATCTTGCTAACGATCTTCCAGCCGTCTTTTGTTTTAATAAGACTCATCATGTCGTGAAAATAAAAGGTTGGGTACTCAACGGTGAGTTTAACTGTAGCTGCATTGCCAAATACTTCAATACGATCGATCTTGGTAGTGCGGTTTTGTTTCACTCCTGTGTTTCTTGTGCGGGCCATAAAATCTTTCAGTGAAACATTCATCAATGTATCGTTCCGCATAAATCGCATTTGTCCTGCCGGATCAAACGCCTTAGAGAACATGACACTATCGCCATTGGTACCGCCAATGAGATAATAATTACAAACAGTTTCAATGTCTTTAATGGTTTGCGCATCGGCCTGTGCACGCACAAGCGAATGCATAAAGAAGATGCCGATGATAAGGAGAATTGGTTTCATATATTTCTTTTTTGAAAAATAGAAACATCCTTTGCAATCACTTCGTTAAAAATCAATGAAAGGAAAGATGCCGTGTTGAACGTTCAACCGGTTAACCTAACAAGGCTGCGGCTACTTTTTTCATTTCATCCTGTGTGCCTATGCTTAACCGTAACCATTTTGTACCTTCTTCAAATGTGCGGGCACCAACAATATTTTTTGCCTCAAGGATGGCTTTAAAGTCTTTGCCAAAACCAGTCGTATTGAAATACACAAAGCTGGTGTGTGATTGTATGTAAGGGATGTTCAGTTTATCAAGTGTGTTATAGAAAATAGTTTTTGCTGCTGCGTTTTCTTTTTTACAATAATCAATAAAGGCTTTGTCTTTTATAGCTGCCAGCGCACCCGCTAATGATACGGCACTTGCACCTGCATTGGCCCATGGCTGCAGCTCATTTAATTGCTTTACTGTGGCGGGATGCGCCAGCACATAGCCAACTCTTGCACCGGCCATACCGTAGATCTTTGAAAATGTTTTTGCAATAACAAGATTAGGATAATCATTTACCAAATGCGCCATGGATGGTTCGTTGCTGAATTCGGTATAAGCTTCATCTAAAAGAATAATTGCTTTTGGTGCTACTTCTTTAATAAAGGCTTCCAGTTCGGCAGCAGGAATAATGGTGCCGGTGGGATTGCCCGGATTGCAGATATAAACCATTCTTGTTTGCGCATTCATGGCTTCTTTCATGCGTTGCAGATCGGTTTCTTTCTTTTCAGTAAGCGGCACCAATTTTATTTCCAATCCTGTTTTACGAGCAGCAGGCATCCACAAACGAAAAGTTGGATCAGGAGCAACAGCGTTTCCTTTTTGCAGAGCAGCCCATACAGCAGTTAAGCCCAATAGTTCCGAGGAGCCGGCACCAATTACAATATGTTCTTTGGTATGCCCGGTAAGTGCGCCAATTTCTTCCCTGAGTTTTGTGGTAACATCCCAGGGATAGCGGTTGCTGCTCATCACTGCATCTATCATGGCTTTGCGTGATGCAGCAGAAGGGCCATGTGGGTTTTCGTTTGAACTTAGTTTGATCGTTTTTATAACATCGGGCAACGGGATCGTTTGCTCGGCTTCTGCAGCAAAAAGATCACGGCTTAAGGTAAAGGCGGCAAGCGTAAGAGCAGTTTGTTTAATGAGGTCACGACGTTGCATACAGTTGATTTTAGTGTTGCTGTAATTTACAAAAAAACAGCCGCATGCTTTTCGCAATCTGTCAACGTTTGCCCAACTCGATTACTTCACAATCTTTCATGTTATTACCATCAATTACAAAACGGATGAGCGTACGCATTTTGTGCCAGCCTTGTTTGCCTGCGGCACCGGGGTTCATGTGCAGGCATTCCAGCTTATCGTCGTACATCACTTTTAAAATATGCGAATGACCGGCAATGAACAATTGCGGTTTGTGCAGCTGCAATTCTTTTCTTGTATCGGGATTGTATTTGGGTGGAGCGCCACCAATATGCCGCATCATTACTTTTACTTCTTCGCAATAAAATACCAGTTGCTCAGGGTAAACCGAACGAACATCCTGCCCATCAATGTTGCCATAAACGCCTTTTACAGGCAAGCCGCTTTCAGTGGCCAGTCGATTGGCTAATTCCACATTGCCAAAATCACCGGCATGCCATATTTCATCACATTGTTTAAAATGCTCAAACACGGCATCGTCTAAATAACCATGTGTGTCCGATATCAATCCTATTTTGGTCATACTTAATCGATCAATCCGTTTGCTTGTAGTTGTTGCAGAATCATCACCGCTCCCGGTGCGGTAACAGGTTGTTGCAAATATTCTTCTAAAGTAAAATAATGAACTGCACCAATTTCAGCAGATGGCTGCGGATGAAAACCAGTGTCGAGTAAATAGCAATCCTGTTCCATAATAGTTCCATTGGCTTCACCAAATGCAGGAGCAGAAATATGTGTGTAGTATTCCAGGTTGTTTTCTGTAAGCTGCACATTCAGTTCTTCTGCTATTTCACGAAGCAATGCCGTTATTGCAGTTTCGTCTTCATCAACTTTTCCTCCGGGTAAATAATAACATTGTTTGTTATTGCTGAAAGCCAGTAACAGTTTTCTGTCGTTAATATGCAAAAGACCAACGGTATACAGCGCTGTTGTTTGTTTCAAAGCATGTTCTTTAGAATGCGCAAAGATAACTGGCTGCTTACATTAAAATTTTATTCACCGGCTGTATAGCAGGAGGAAGATCGGTTTCATCGAGCATTTCCCGGAGATCGATTTCGATGGTACGGCTTAATGCGCTAATGGGAACATCGTTTGCACTTCCTTCAAACGGATTTTCTGTTGCTTCACCAACACGTTCCATCGAAAGAAAAACCCAGCTTACAATAAGACTGAACGGAATGTTGAGCCAGACATAATGTTCGCCCAGTTTTTGAAACTCGTTGAGTAAACCAAACGGCACAAGAAAAATAAACAGGTACACAAAAAATTTGTTGATGGATGCAAACTGTCGTGGGTAAGGAAAGTTTTTAATGCGTTCGCAACGGCCCTGGTGTTCGAGCAATGCATTTAAAATATTCTGCAGTTCAATGTAGTTCAGCGGATCAACAGCACCCTCTTGTTTCAGTTGTTTCAGCTGTTCGCTTTGTAAAGCAATAAGCTGTGTCGCCCTGTTCTTTTTCTGCAACAGGTACTCTTTTTCTTTTGCTGAAAGAAGAGGCGTTAACTCATCGGCAAGATTGCTGTGCATTTCGGGAACAGTGTAATGTTGCTGATACTCTTTATTATAATGTTTGTTGATGCTTTCCCATACACGGTTTTCACGCAGCTGAAAACGTAATGCAGTAAGCCAGGCAATATGCCGGTAAACGAGCTGTTGTTGCGCTTCTTTGTTACTTACAAAATCACGGGCCATTAATCCCCAGGCACGGCTGCTGTTTACAATAGAACCGTAGATCTGTCTTGCTTCCCAAAGCCTGTTATAGGTTTGAGTATTACGAAAACCCACAATAAAAGCTGCAGCCGTACCAATCATTGCAATAGGAACCCAGGGTATGGTAAGCCAATGACAATTGAATAATTCAAAAAGAACGGTTGGTACGGTTGCAAAAAGCAACATCTTGTAAATAGCGGTTCTTGTCCAGAAAATAAATTCCTTAAGCGAATATTGTTTGCCTGCGTGCACTGGTTGGTGATTTTTTTTCAATATACGGCATAGCCATCAGTAAGGAGACAGAAATATGTACATTTGCTTTACGATTTTGCATATGCCATTCTTCAGAAATTTTACATACTGGATCGATAAGCGTAAGTGGAAATACAGTTTCCTCATTACGTCACTTGAGTTAACGGTCGGAAAGTAAACAGTCCGAAAGTCTGAAAGACAGAAAAGTGTTTGCAGGCAGTTGGGCGGAACAATGCTTTCCGCCTTCCGGATTAATCGCTTCCCGACTTAATCACAAATCATACATCCTAAATCAGCAATTTTTTTATGCCTCACTATTATACATTGGGAAAGATCCCGCATAAACGTCATACACAATTCCGCAGGCCCGATGGAGGTTTGTACAGCGAACAATTATTTTCAACGGAAGGTTTCAGCGATGATTATTCGCTGCTGTATCATTGTCATCCGCCAACACAGATCATTAAGACAGAACCGCAGGAAGACGTAAGTCCGCAGATAGCCGAAGAAAAAATGCTGAAGCATCGTTGCTTTGAAGGATTCAATGTAAAACCCGGTGGTGAGTTTTTGCAAAGCCGCATACCGGTATTGGTGAACAGCGATTGCCATATTGTGCTGGCTGCGCCAACAAGCGGAACAGGCGATTATTTCTATAAGAATACCGATGGCGATGAAATGATCTTTGTACATGAAGGAAGCGGCACCGTACATACGCAATACGGTGATCTGCCTTTTGGTTACGGCGATTACATTGTGTTGCCAAGAGGAACCATTTATCAAATTGAATTTAATGATGACAAGAACCGTTTATTTATTGTTGAATCGTTTACGCCGTTGCGTTATCCCAAACGTTATATGAGTAAGTACGGACAGTTAATGGAACATGCACCGTATTGCGAAAGGGATATCCGCAAACCACAGGATCTGAAAACATACGATGAGCATGGAGACTTTTTGATTAAAGCAAAGAAGCGTGGTGTGCTATATAAACTGCATTACGGCACACATCCGTTTGATGTAGTTGGTTGGGATGGTTGTTGCTATCCGTATATTTTTTCCATTCATGATTTTGAACCCATCACAGGTCGTGTGCATCAACCGCCACCTGTGCATCAAACTTTCGAAACAAATGCATTTGTAGTATGTTCTTTTGTACCACGATTGTACGATTATCACCCCAATGCTATTCCTGCGCCATACAATCACAGCAATATTGATAGTGATGAAGTGATCTATTATGTAGATGGCGATTTTATGAGTCGCAAAAATGTAACAAGAGGAATGATCACCTTGCATCCTGCAGGTATACCGCATGGTCCGCATCCCGGTGCTGTTGAAAAAAGTATTGGCGCAAAAGAAACCAAAGAACTGGCGGTGATGGTAGATACCTTCCGTCCGTTGATGTTAACCAAACAGGCATTGGAAATTGAGAACGGAAACTATACGATGAGTTGGGCGGAGTAACTGAATGTTATAAAACGAAAGGGCTTTTAAGCCCTTTCGTTTTTATGTATTGAGGATAGACTATTCTTCTACCTTTATTTCAAACTTCACCGGAATAACAAATACATTCGTAAAGTGCGATTTGATTTTTTTTTGATAGTTGACAGCTTCACTTTGGGTTAAAAAGTTTCCAAATCTTATTTTGTAATACGGCGTTTGAAACAGCAGAAAGGTTTTCTGTTGTGGATATTTTGACAACAGTAATGATTTTGCTTCAAGGGCGTCGTTCCTGTTTGTTGTGTTGAGTACCTGCAATTGATAGCCATCCACCATTTTTTTTGTAACGGTTTTAGTAGTTGAGGCCGGTGAACCCGAAGAACTTTTTTTAGGTCCGGCACAAGCAACAAGGACCAGAGGAGTTAAAATGATATAGATGATTTTAGTGATCTGCATTGCTTCGGAATATCCAGAATTTGCAAAAGTCAAGCCAGAAATCTGAAGAAAAACTTGGAGAAGAAGTTTTTTGTTTTACTTTTGTTAACCATTTGGTTAAAAATATGGCAAAGCGAGTAAAAGACCATAGTACGGAAGATTTGATATTGGATGCCGCCCGGAAAGTGTTTGTGAAGAAGGGGATGTATGGTGCACGTATGCAGGATATTGCTGATGAAGCCGGCATCAACAAAGCTTTGCTGCATTATTACTTTACCAGCAAGGAAATGCTGTTTGAAAAAGTGTTTGAAGAAGCAGCTGCACATCTCTTCCCGAAAATAAATGCCATTTTTGATTCGGATGATGATGTGTACACAAAGATCGAACGGTTTTGTGATGAATATATTACGGTGGTGCTCGAAAACCCTTACCTGCCTTTATTTGTAATGAATGAAGTGAACCAGGATCCGGAGTATTTTCTGAAAAAACTATGGGGAAAAAAGAACAAGCCCAACCCCACAAAGTTCATGCAGCAGCTGGATGAAGAGGTGAAGAAAGGCAAGATCAAACCCATCAGTCCATTGCAGTTAATGATGAACCTGATCAGCATGGTCATCTTTCCTTTTGTGGCCAAACCGATCCTGCAGGTGAATCTTGGTCTGGATGAATTTCAGTTCCGCCATGCGATGGAACAACGACGGAAAGAGATCCCGGCATTTATTATTGCGGCCATTAAGAAATAATTTTTTTTGAATATAATTTAACTACTTGGTTAAAAATGAAAGCAAAGCATAAACTATTGTTGTTGTTGCTGGTAACTGTACAGTTTTCTTTTGCACAAACCATCACCTTGCAACAGGTGCAGGAAAAAGCAAAGGAGCAGTATCCACTCACCAAACAGCGTGATCTTATCCGCAAATCAAAAGAGCTGACGATCGAAAACCTGCGCAAAGGGTTTTTACCTCAACTATCGCTTAGCGGACAAGCCACTTATCAATCGGAAGTAACAACGGTAAAAATTCCTTTTCCGGGAGTAAACATTGAGCCGTTGAGTAAAGATCAATACAAACTGGTAGCCGATGTAAACCAGATGATCTACGATGGCGGTTTGCTGAAACAACAAACAGCAGTGCAGCACATGAATGCCGAAGTGGAAGAACAAAAAATTGAAGTGGAACTGTACAAGCTTGCAGAACGCATCAACCAGGTTTACCTCAGCATTTTGTTTATTGATGAACAGCTGAAGCAAACAGAGCTGGTAAAAAAAGATCTTGAAACGGGATTGAAGAAAGTTGAAGCACAGGTGAATGGAGGCGTGGCATTCAAATCAAATATAAATCTGCTGAAAGCTGAGCTGTTGAAAATCGATCAACGTATGATTGAATTGCAAAGTACACGCACAGGTTTGCTGGATGTATTGAGTTTGTTTACCGGCGAAGCATATACAGCTGCTACACAGTTTGAAAAACCTGTTGTAAAAACTGTAGTGAATGATGCATCTGTAAGCAGACCGGAAATTAATTTGTTTCAAAAGCAACAGCAATTACTTGGCGTACAAAACAATCTTATTAAAGCAAGGAATCTTCCCAAGACAAGTTTCTTTTTCCAGGGAGGTTATGGCCGGCCGGGTTTGAATTTTCTTGAAAATAAATTCGCTACTTATTATGTAACCGGTGTGCGTTTCAACTGGGCTTTTGGTGGTTTGTACACTGCCAAAAAAGAACGGGAGCTGATCGGTCTCAATCAACAGATCATTGCCGTGCAGCAGGATGTATTTCTCCTCAACACCAATACACAACTGAAGCAACAGCAGGCAGAGATCGATAAGATCAACCAACTCATCAGCAAAGACAATGAAATTATTGAGCTGCGTGTAAAAGTAAAAGAAGCGGCCAATGCTCAATTGGAAAATGGAGTCATCACTGCCAACGATTATCTGCGTGAAGTAAATGCAGAAGACCAGGCACGGCAGAACTTACTTCTTCATCAACTGCAGCTACTGCAGGCACAAATAAATTATCAAACGATCAAAGGAAAATAATATGATGCGTACGTTTAGTTTAACCACGCTTTTGCTGTGTACACTTGCAGCATGTAACAATAACGGACATAAGTTCGATGCCACCGGCACATTTGAAGCAACGGAAGTAATTGTTTCGTCGGAGCTCAGCGGAAAAATTCTTTCACTGACTATTAATGAAGGCGATACTGTTTCAGCCAACAGAATTATTGGCGTAGTAGATGCCGAAGGTATTTCGTTGCAGAAGGAACAGGTGGAAGCCAGCATCAGTTCGCTCAATGAAAAAACAGCTGATGTTTCACCACAGGTAAAACTGTTGCAGGATCAGTTGGCGGTGCAGCAATCGCAACTCAATAATCTTTTGCATGAACAGAAAAGAATAGAGAAGTTGGTTGCACAGGATGCAGCTACAACAAAACAACTCGACGATATCAATGCACAGATCGATGTGGTAAAAAAACAGATGAGTGTTACCAGGCAACAGATAGCGGTGCAGCAAAGCAATGTGTCAACGCAAAACAGGGCTGTGCTGAGCGAATCGAAGCCGTTGCAGAAACGAGTGGCACAGCTCGATGATCAGTTAAAGCGGGCGAACATTCTTAATCCTATTAACGGAACAGTGCTCACTAAATATGCAGAAGCAGGAGAGTTGACATCAACCGGTAAGGCATTGTATAAAATTGCTGACCTCAGCACCATGAAATTGCGTGCCTATGTTACAGGTGATCAACTGTCGCAGATCAAGCTTGGACAACAAGTAAAAGTGATGGTTGATGCCGGTAAAGAACAATACAAAGAAATGAGCGGCACCATCACCTGGATATCTGATAAGGCAGAGTTTACACCCAAAACCATTCAAACAAAAGAAGAGCGTGCAAATCTTGTATATGCCATCAAGATCGATGTGAAGAACGATGGTTATCTCAAGATCGGCATGTATGGTGAAGTAATGTTTAAATAGGCAACATGTATTCCGTAGAGGTACAACATATCAGCAAATCATACACGGTTAAAAAAGCAACCACTCCGGCGTTGAAGGATATTTCTTTTGCTGTAAAGAAAGGAGAGTTGTTTGGCATCATTGGTCCCGATGGTGCAGGTAAAACATCGTTGTTCCGTATTCTTACAACTTTGTTGTTAGCAGATGAAGGTACTGCAACAGTAGAAGGGTTGGATGTGGTGAAAGCATACAAAGCTATTCGTGAACAGGTAGGTTATATGCCCGGTCGGTTTTCGTTGTACCAGGATCTGACAGTAAAAGAGAATCTCGATTTTTTTGCAACGATCTTTAATACAAGTGTTGAAGAGAACTACGATCTCATCAAAGATATTTATGTACAGATCGAGCCGTTTCGTGATCGCAAAGCGGGAAAACTTTCCGGTGGTATGAAACAGAAACTGGCGTTGAGTTGTGCACTCATTCATCGCCCCAAAGTTTTGTTTTTAGATGAACCAACAACAGGTGTTGATGCTGTATCGAGAAAAGAATTTTGGGAAATGTTGAAACGGTTGAAAGAGCAGGGCATTACTATTCTTGTATCTACTCCCTATATGGATGAAGCTGAAATGTGTGATCGTGTTGCGTTGATGCAAAACGGATCGATTCTTAGTATTGACACGCCGCAGCAGATCGTTGCTTCGTTTGCACAAACCATGCTTGCAGTACGTTCGGCAAGCATGTTGCAACTGTTGAATAAAGTGCGTGCATCTTCTTTTGTGGAGAACGCCTACCCATCGGGCATCTATCATCATGTTATTTTAAAACAACAGGCAACAGCAGATCAGTTGCAGCAGGAATTATCAGCAGCAGCATTTGCTGATTTGGAAATAAAGAAAGGTCAGCCAACCATCGAAGATTGTTTCATGCAACTCATGCGTATTTGATATGCTAAACGAAAAGATCATAACAGTCGATCATCTCACCAAACGCTTTGCAGCATTCACTGCTGTAGATGCGATTACGTTTGATGTGTACAAAGGAGAGATTTTTGGTTTCCTTGGAGCTAACGGTGCAGGTAAAACAACAGCCATGCGTATGTTGTGCGGCCTCTCCATGCCTACAAGCGGCAAAGCAACTGTTGCAGGATTTGATGTGTACACACAAAACGAACAGATCAAAAAGAATATCGGTTACATGAGTCAGAAATTTTCGTTGTATGAAGACCTGACGGTGAAAGAGAACATGCAGCTGTATGGTGGTATTTATGGAAAGAGTAACCAATTCATTAAAGACAAGACGGCGTTTATATTGGAGCAGCTTCATTTAAAAGATGAAGCGAATAAACTGGTGGGTTCGCTGCCGTTGGGGTGGAAACAGAAGCTGGCTTTTTCAGTTGCAATTTTTCATGAACCGGAGATTGTTTTTTTAGATGAGCCAACAGGCGGTGTTGATCCTGTTACACGCAGAGAGTTCTGGATGATGATTTATGAAGCTGCAGCTAATGGCATCACCATTTTTGTTACTACACATTATATGGATGAAGCAGAGTATTGCAACCGTGTAAGTATAATGGTGGATGGGAAAGTGGAAGCACTGGATACGCCGGCTATGTTGAAACAACAATACCAATCGCCCACCATGGATGATGTGTTTTTAAAACTTGCCCGCAAAGCAACACGAAGCGGCGATTAATGCAGATAAACTTATTCAATGAAGCCTCAGCAACATAATCAATCAAAAACAGGAGCAGCCCGCAGGCAGTTCTTCTCCTTTGTAAAAAAGGAGTTGCTGCATATCTGGCGTGATAAACGCACTTTGTTTATTCTGTTGGGCATGCCGGTGGTGCAGATTATCATCTTTGGTTTTGCATTAACCAACGAAGTAAAAAATTCGAAAATCGCTGTGCTCGATCAATCGAAGGATGCAGCTACATCTTCGTTAATAGCTGAATTGAATGCCAGCCGGTATTTTGATGTGGAAGAGAATCTTACATCGTATAAAGAAATTGAAGCGGCATTTAAGAAAGGAAAAATTAAACTGGCTGTTGTGTTGCCGTCACAGTTTTCAGAAGATCTGAAGCATACAAACAAAGCCAGTGTGCAACTGATAGCCGATGCATCTGATCCGAACGTAGCCAATACACTCACCAATTATGCAACAGCAGTGGTGATGGATTACCAGGATCGGGTTACCAATAAACAACGCTTGCCTTACAGTATTCAAGTAGAAACAAGAATGCTGTACAATCCGCAATTGAAAGGCGCTTACAATTTTGTGCCCGGTGTAATGGCCATGGTATTGCTGTTGGTATGTACCATGATGACGGCCATTACTATCGTGCGGGAAAAAGAAATGGGAACGATGGAAATTATGCTGGTATCGCCCATGCGTCCGCAAATGGTGGTGATTGCAAAAGCTGTTCCTTACTTTCTTCTTTCATCCATCAACATTGCCAGTATTTTATTGCTGAGTGTGTTTGCATTGGAAGTGCCCATCAACGGAAGTTTGGTATTGCTGATTGCAGAAAGTTTATTGTTTACGTTGGTATCACTTTCTCTGGGTTTATTGATTTCATCTGCAGCAGGTTCGCAACAGGTGGCTATGTTCATTTCGTTGGTTGCATTGTTCCTGCCAACAGTTATGTTGAGTGGGTTTATGTTTCCCATTGAAAATATGCCGTTCCCGTTGCGGATGGTATCGAATATAGTTCCGGCAAAATGGTTTTACATCATTGTACGTTCGGTCATGATCAAAGGAGTTGGGCTTGCAGCTGTGTGGAAAGAAACATTAATTCTCACAGGGATGCTGCTGTTCTTATTAACGGTAGCTATTAAACGCTTTAAAATAAGATTGCAATGAGAACATTGAAATTTTTATTGCAGAAAGAATTCCGGCAGATCTTTCGTGACCCGGCTATTCTCCGCATTATTTTTATGATGCCGGTTATACAGCTCATCATTTTGCCCTGGGCTGCCGATTATGAGATCAAGAACATTAAGCTGGCCGTAACCGATAAAGATCATTCGTCCTATTCGCAAAAGCTTATTTCAAAAATTACTTCATCCGGATATTTTCAATTAACAGCATACGAAAATTCCTATCACGCATCGCTGGAGAAAATTGAAGATGATGAAGCTGATCTTATTTTAGAAATACCGGCTTCTTTTGAAAAGCAATTGGTGAAAGAAGATGAAGCCACATTGTACCTTGCAGGTAACGCCATCAACGGTGTAAAGGGAAATCTCGGTAGTGCTTATCTCCGTTCCATTATCCAGGATTTTAACCGTGAAGTGCGGTTAGAATGGATACAGTTGCCGAAGTTCAGTCCGCAAACACAAATTGAAGTCACCTCTTCCAACTGGTTCAATGCATTGATGAACTATAAATATTTTATGGTGCCGGGTATTTTGGTGTTGTTGTTAACAATGGTGGGCGCCAATCTTACTGCCATTAATATTGTAAAAGAAAAAGAGATCGGTACTATTGAACAGATCAATGTAACACCGGTGCAGAAAGTACATTTCATTATTGCCAAGCTGGTACCGTTCTGGATTTTGGGATTGATCGTACTTACACTTGGGTTATTAATCTCCCGTTTGTTCTACGGCATTCTTCCGGCAGGCGGTTTTTTAACCATTTATGTTTTTGCAGCTGTGTATTTGCTGGCAGTACTCGGACTTGGCTTGCTTATTTCAACTTATGCCGCAACACAGCAGCAGGCCATGCTTATTTCTTTTTTCCTGATGATGATCTTTGTGCTGCTTGGCGGTTTGTATACTTCTATCGACAGTATGCCTGTATGGGCGCAATGGATCACCCGGTTCAATCCCGTTTCTTATTTTATTGAGGTGATGCGTATGGTGGTGCTGAAGGGTAGTGGCCTCTCCGATATTAAACAACAGTTAGGTACGATGTTCATATTTGCAGTGGTGCTTAACAGCTGGGCAGTGATCAACTATCGCAAGCGAAGCTGATACTTTCACTTGTTAAAAGATCGTTTTACAATCTCAAGAGGTATTGTTTTGCCGATTTATTTAAATCAGTAAATTAGAGGAAACAATAAAACGATTGCATTATGATTAAAATTTCCGATCTCAGAGAAGGCGATTTCGTAATGGTAAACAACGAAGGTTCAACAATGGAAGGGGAAGTTACAGCCATAGACACCGTACAGAAAATGGCACAGGTATCCACCGGTGAAAACAACGAATTCTGGTACGAGGCCGATGCCCTCAGCTCTATCCCCCTCAGCGATGAGGCACTTAAAAAAATCAATTTTCAGCGTGAAGATCAGCCCGATGGTTCAGTAAAATATTTAAAAGGCGCTTTCCGGGTACAGATCGAGCGGCCAAACGATTTTAATAAGCTTAATTTCTGGTACAGAGAAGATAAAAGGTATGTAAATCAGCTTATTGCGTTGCATGAGCTACAGAACTACTATCTCAATATGACCAAGGTGCATCTTACAGCGGCGATGATTTAATTCCCGATTCTTTATAAATTTGGCCCCGATCGGATATTTTTTTTTGAAAATGCCCGTCGGGGCTGATTTTTTTGTACAATTTTCAGGAAATCCTCCTATCTTTGCGACCCCAAAAAGTATGGCGAAACAAGCACTAATTAAGCAAGACGGTAAAATTTTAGAAGCATTGAGCAATGCTATGTTTCGTGTACAGCTCGAAAACGGCCATGAAATTCTGGCTACTATTTCCGGCAAAATGAGGATGCACTACATCCGCATCCTGCCTGGCGATAAAGTAGGGGTGGAAATGAGCCCGTACGATTTGAGCAGGGGACGTATTATTTTCAGATATAAGTAAGCACTGCTTATTCATATAATTATATAACAATAGCTCGCAGCGAACAGCTTGCAGCACAAAGCTTAAGAAAATGAAAGTTAGAGCATCCATTAAGAAGCGTAGCGCCGACTGCAAGATCGTTCGCAGAAAAGGCAAGCTTTATGTAATTAACAAAAAGAATCCCCGCTTCAAACAGCGCCAGGGATAAGAAGTAAGATTCAAAACCCAGAAACCAAATCGCAAACAAATATTTGGATTTTGGAATTTGGATTTTGGAATTTGAAACAAACAACAATTTAAAAAATAACAGATAAGTTATGGCTCGTATTGCCGGTGTAGATTTACCAAAAAACAAAAGAGGCGAAATAGGACTTACCTATATCTATGGTATTGGTCCCGCTACTGCCAAATACATTTTAGATAAGGCAGGTATTGATGTTAACAAGAAAGTTCATTCATGGAATGATGATGAGCTGAATGCTATCCGTAACATCATTACAAATGAGTTTAAGGTAGAAGGTCAACTGCGTAGTGAAGTGCAAATGAGCATCAAGCGTTTGCTTGATATCGCTTGTTACCGTGGCTTGCGTCACCGTAAAGGATTACCAGTTCGTGGTCAGCGTACTAAAACAAACAGCCGCACACGTAAGGGTAAACGTAAAACGGTTGCAGGTAAGAAGAAGGCAACTAAGAAGTAATAAATGCCAAAAGCTGTTAGCCACGAGCTATCAGCTTTTAGTTTTTAATATGCACCGGTTCTTTCAGATCAGCAGCAGATGTTTGGTGCAACGGAGCGTTGATCTGGTCCTGTTCAAAACAGGATTATTTTAAACAAAAGATTACCTCAGGTTTTCAATTATGGCAAAAGCACAACAGGTGAGCGCTAAGGCAGCCGCCAAAAAAAGAGTTGTAAAAGTTGATGCACATGGTGATGCACACATCAGTGCAACATTCAACAACATCATCATCAGTTTAACAAACAAACAAGGACAGGTTATTTCCTGGAGCAGCGCCGGTAAAATGGGCTTTAAAGGCTCTAAGAAAAACACTCCTTATGCTGCACAGGTTGCATCTGCAGAAGCTGCGAAAGTTGCTTTCGATGCAGGTATGAAACGTGTAGATGTTTATGTAAAAGGACCCGGTTCTGGTCGTGAAAGCGCTATCCGTGCTTTATCACAATCAGGTATTGAAGTAGCAATGATCAAAGACGTTACTCCTTTACCACACAACGGTTGTCGTCCTCCTAAAAAGAGAAGAGTTTAATAGAAGTACGAAATGCGAAGTACCAGGTACGAAAACGTACTTTGTACTTCGTAACTCGTACTTACATACATATTTTTGAATCGCCATTGATTCATTTTAACAAAGGGTGACTGATTAATTTTTAACGCTTTTACTGATCAGTTCACCGGTTTCTAAAAAGCGTAAATGAATAAAAACTATGGCACGTTACACTGGTCCTAAGACCAAGATCTCCCGTATTTTCGGTGAGCCAATCCTCGGAAATGGTAAATGGTTGGGTAAAAACAGCAATCCTCCTGGCCAACATGGCGCACAACGTAAACGTAAAACTTTAGGTGAATACGCTTTACAGCTGCGTGAAAAACAAAAAGCTAAATACACTTATGGTGTATTAGAGAAGCAATTCCGTAAAACATTTGAAGAAGCTGCACGTTTGAAAGGTGTAACTGGTGAAAACCTCATCCGCCTTCTCGAAGCACGTTTGGATAACACTATCTACCGTTTAGGTATTGCTCCAAGTCGTCCTGCTGCACGCCAGCTCGTAAGCCACAAACACGTTACAGTTAACGGCATCGTGGTGAACGTTCCTTCTTTCCAACTCAAACCAGGCGACATTGTGAGCCTGAAAGATAAGAGCAAGGATAATACTTCTGTAACAAGCCAGATCAAAGGAAAAAATCCTAAGTTCAACTGGATTGATTATAACGAAGCTGAAATGAAGGGTACATTCATTGCTTTCCCTGAACGTGAAAGTGTTCCTGAAAACATTAAGGAACAACTGATCGTGGAATTGTACAGCAAGTAATAAGCCTTGAGCCGTTAGCTTTTAGCTAATAGCCCATGGAATTACAAAAAGTACAAGAGTGCGACGCAACATCAGCTCCACCAAGGCTTAACAGCCGATTACAAAAATGTAAAACAGAAACTTCAATATGGCTATTTTGAATTTCGTAAAACCCGACAAAATTGTTCTTCAGAAAGCAACTGATTTCGAAGCTCAATTTGAATTCCGTCCGCTTGAGCCTGGTTACGGTGTTACCATTGGTAACGCTTTACGCCGTGTGTTGCTCAACTCTTTGGAAGGTTATGCTATTACCGGTATTAAAATCGAAGGCGCCGACCATGAGTTTGCAACTGTAAAAGGTATCAGCGAAGACGTAGTGGAAATCATCCTTAACTTAAAGCAGGTTCGTTTTAAAAAGAAAGTTGATCATGACGTTGCTCATGAGAAAATTACTTTGAGCCTGAAAAACAAAACTGAATTCACTGCTGCTAATATCGGTGAAGGAACACAGACGTTCGAAGTAATGAACCCTGAGTTACTCATCTGCACAATGGATCCAAGTGCAAAGCTTGACATTGAAATCAACATTTCAAAAGGTCGTGGTTATGTTCCTGCAGAGGATAACAAACCAAAAGATGCTCCATTTGGTTTTATTGCTACTGATTCGATCTTTACGCCAATTAAAAACGTAAAGTACCTGATTGAAAATACACGTGTAGAACAACGTACTGACTTTGAAAAGTTGGTGATGGATGTTGTTACCGACGGTACAATTCACCCGGAAGAAGCAGTTAAGCAGGCAAGCCGCATTTTGATTCAACACCTGATGATCATCACTGATGAAAACATCACTTTCGATAACAAAGAAGAGAAGAAAGAGGATGTGGTGGATGAACAAATGCTGCAATTGCGTAAGGTGTTGAAGACGCCTTTGGAAGATCTCGATCTTTCAGTACGTGCCTTCAACTGTTTGAAAGCTGCGAAGATCAACTCATTGAGTGAGCTTGTACAGTACGAACAGGAAGACCTGATGAAGTTCCGCAACTTCGGTCAGAAATCTTTGGCTGAAATTGAGCAGGTGTTAGGCGAAAGAGGCTTACACTTTGGTATGGATCTTCACAAAATGGGATTAGATAATATCGATTAATATCTTTTAGTCAGCTGCACTTGTGTAGCTGACTATTTTTTTTAACATAATCTTGTAATTCCTGACACGGTACAAGATTCTAAAATTTAAACGTCATGCGTCACGGAGACAAAATCAAAAATTTGGGACGTACCGCTTCTCACAGAAAAGCGTTACTGACCAACCTCGCAATTGAGCTGATTCAGCACAAACGTATTGTTACAACCTTAACTAAGGCAAAATCTTTACGTACATGGATCGAGCCATTGATCACAAAAGCAAAAGATAACTCTACGCACAGCCGTCGTGTTGTGTTCAGTTACTTACAAAACAAAGAAGCAGTTGCTGAATTGTTTGGTGCTGTTGCTGAGAAAGTGGCAAGCCGCCCCGGTGGTTACACTCGTATTCTGAAGTTAGGTATTCGTACAGGTGATAATGCAGAAAAAGCAATGATCGAACTGGTTGATTTCAACGAAATCTACGGTAAAGGTAAAGGCGAAGCTGCTGCTCCTGCTAAGAAAACTCGTCGTGCCGGTGGTGCGAAGAAAAAAGCTGAAGCTGGCACTGAAGAAGCTGCTGCTCCTGCTGAAACAACAGAAGAAAAATCAGCTGAATAATTTTCGACTAACACTAAGTAATGTTGAAAAAAAAATAAGAAAGGGGCAGGCCATTTGGTTCTGCCTCTTTTATTTTTGCACTTAATTATGACACAACCACATAAGCCCACAGGAACTCAAACGGCCATTCTGATGTTGGAAGATGGCAATGTATTTTACGGTAAAGCATTTGGTAAAATTGGTACAACCACCGGCGAAATTTGTTTTAACACAGGCATGACCGGTTACCAGGAAGTATTTACCGATCCCAGTTATACCGGACAGATTGTTATTATGAACAATGTGCACACGGGTAACTATGGTACTTATGAAAAAGATGTAGAAAGCAACAGCGTAAAGATCAAAGGTTTGATTGGTCGTAACCTGGAAGATCGTTTTTCCCGCTATACAGCTGATAAATCGTTACAACAATATCTTGAAGAGCAAAACATTGTTTCTATTGAAGATGTAGATACAAGAGCACTTGTAGCGCATGTGCGTACAAAAGGTGCAATGAACTGTATTATCTCTTCAGAAATACTGGATGAAGCTAAACTGAAAGAAGAACTGGCGAAAGTGCCTTCAATGGAAGGATTGGAACTGGCAAGCACAGTGAGCACAACAGAAGCATTCAACATGGGTGATGAAAATTCACCTGTGCGTATTGCGGTGATGGACTTTGGTACAAAGCTCAACATTCTGCAATGCATGGTTGATCGTGGTGCTTACCTGAAAGTATTTCCAGCTAAAACGAAGATTGAAGAACTGAAAGCATTTAACCCTGCAGGTTACTTTATTTCAAATGGTCCTGGCGATCCTGCAAGTATGGATTATGCGATTGAAACAGTGAAAGCCATCATCAACGAAAAGAAACCAACTTTTGGCATCTGTCTTGGTCACCAGTTGCTGGCGTTGGCTAACGATATCAATACATTCAAAATGCATCATGGGCATCGTGGATTAAACCACCCGGTGAAAAACCTGGTAACAGGTTTGTGTGAGATCACCACGCAGAACCATGGCTTTGGTGTTGATCCGGAAGCGGTGCGTAAAGCAACCAATGTTGAGATCACACACGTGAACCTAAATGATGATTCAATTGAAGGTATCCGTTTGAAAGATCGTCCTGCATTCTCGGTACAATATCACCCGGAAAGCACACCTGGTCCGCACGACAGCCGTTATTTGTTTGATGATTTCATTAACATGATCAAAGCAAGTTTAAATTAATAGCAAGCCCCGATTTAAAACCGGGGCTTTTCTTTTTTATATTTATGCCATGAAGAAGATCGCCATCATTAACGGACCTAATTTAAACTTACTCGGTAAGCGTGAGCCTGGTGTGTACGGTAATCAATCGTTTGATGAATACTTTGTTGAACTGAAGGCAAAATTTCCTGAAGTGGAGTTTCATTATTTCCAGAGTAATGTGGAAGGCGAATTGATCAACGAGTTACAACGTGTAGGGTTTTCGTATGATGGTATTATTATGAACCCCGGTGGTTATACCCACACTTCAGTAGCTATTGGTGATGCCATTGCTGCAATTACTACTCCGGTTGTGGAAGTACATATTTCCAATGTACATGCACGTGAAGAATTCCGCAAACTCTCTCATGTAAGTGCAAAAGCTGCAGGCAGTATTATTGGTTTGGGGTTGAAGGGGTATGCGTTGGCTGTATCTTTTCTGATTTCTTAATTGTTTCTTTTTTCTCCGGAACAACAAGTGTGCTGCTGTCCTTTAGCAAAGGAAGTTTTGCATTGAAGTATTTATTCAATACAAGCCTGAATGTATTAACAGGTGATGCCGATTTGTACATACTTCCATATTCCTGATCGGGAAAATAGTAAGCTGAGTAATTATTGAAACTATAACCTTTTACACGTGCATCTTCTGTTTTAAATCCATGATCTCCTGCAACAATAATGATGCTGTTTTTTCTGTTGTGCGTTTGTATGTAGTTAACAAGGTCTTTTATTACAACTGTTGCATACTGTAGCTGCTGATAGTAATACTGTAATTCGTCGCCGGATGTTCGTACAATTGTTTTTTCTACTTCTTTTAAATTTCCTGCACTGTCAAATACATACGGGTCGTGGGGTATCATAAAATGACCATAAATAAATTTCGGAGCACCGGAATCCGAACAGCTTTGCTTTATTAAAGCAATGGTAGTGTCGAGTAATTGTTTTTTTTCTTCGTTTCTTTTTTGCATAATCCGGAATTGTTGTTTCCGCACAAAGTCGAAATCGATACGTGAATAATTCCAGAAAATGTCCCTGTAAATCCTGCCGGGGAGTGTTTTGAAGTAATAATGATCTTTCTTGAGGTTAATAAAGTAAGAATTGCCTGGCCAGTCAGGATTGTTGAAAGAAATGGGCTGGTAACTTTTTATTTGATAACCTTCCTTATTGAGAATACGGAAAAGTGAATTGTCTTTAAAAGAAGATGACCCCCAGAAATACACCTTCATATCGTCTTTTACAGGAGTGATCCATGGTGGGAGATACTCCATATTAAGAGTTGTACTTACCGAATGAATGGTCCAGTTATAATTAGCAGCAGCAGCTGATGCAAGGTAAAATCCTTTTTGTTGAAGAAAACTATCCAAAGGATGAATGTTTCTGCCTGTTGTTTGCTGAACACTTTGCGAAGATGCCATTGCATCAAAAAGCAGAAAGTAGATATCTGGTTTTGATGAATCAGGTAGTTCTGCTTGCGGTTTGTATTCGTTGAAAACGGAAAAACGAAAGTCGATAAGATTGTGTACACTTTTGTCAAGCTGATGTCGCTTAATGCTGTTTGGTATTTCTGAAAGAAGCAGCACAACAAATAGCAAGTTTAGAAAATTGAAAACACTTTCAAATTTGCTTTTTTGACGCTTAAGAGTAAAAAACAATAGAATGATTAAAAGAAGTAAAGCAGGTACGAGAAAACCAAAGCGAACAAGTATTGTATTGCTGCTTAACTGTTTCAATACGTCGTGCAGGTAACCAAATGTAAGAAAGGCAAGCGTAACGAAGAATGTAAAAATAGCCGCCTTTCTTTTGTTTCTTAGTAGCAGGAGGCTAATTCCCAAAACAACTGCAATGGAACCAAAAATCCATAAAGCATTCACTAATATAAATTGAGCTGACAGGAACCCGAACAACTCATTATATCCGCTATATAAAAAAAAAGCAGGCAGTAAAAAAAGAAATAGTGGATAAGTATGAAACGTTTCCTTAATCCGATTGTAAATTTTCTTAAACATATTACTCGTTGCCTGGTAATGTATATGGAATGAATATACTGCTATCTTTTAAAAGTGGCAGGCCTGTATTGAAATATTTATTCAGTACAACCCGGAAGCTGTTAACAGGACTAATAGAAGAATAAAGATTCAGGTAGTTGCTATCAGGGAAATAATAGGAGCTGAAATTATCAAAAACCATGTAGCTTCTTGTGCCATGTACATTGCGGTAACCATGATCTCCTGCCACAAGGATGATACTGTTTTTTTTATTGTTTCTAATGATATGCAGTACCAGTTGTAAAATTATATTGTCAGCAAATTTTACTTGCTCAAGAAACGCAGAGGGTTGGTCTGACTCATTAATATTGATGGTATTTGCTGGCGGCTTTAGTTTTCCTGTACTGTCGTAAATAAACGGATCGTGCGGCAATTGAAAATGTGCATATACAAATTGAGGTTGATTTTTTTTCAATGCACAAGATTGCTTTACCAGCTGGATAGTTTTTTCAAGATCTGCTTGATGCTGCAAGTTTTGCTTTTGTACTTTTGCGAAAATGTCAGAGGGGATCAGCTTATTTTTTATTCTTAAAAAACCCCACTTAAGATCTCTGTACATACGACCCGGGAGAGTTTGGTAGAAATAATTCATGCACAACATATCGCTGAAAAAAACTTTATTATCCCAATCGTTATTATTAAATGAAACAGGCTGATATTGTTTTATATCATATTCCTGTTTAAGCAGAAAACGGGTTAGCGAGTTGTCCAGAATAGAAGCAGATGCTTTAAAATACATTTTTGTTTCGTCCTGATAGATGTCAATTGGCGGAGTGTAATCCATGTTCAACATGCTCGCAATTGATAATACTGTAAGGTTGTAATTACTTTTTGAAAAGCTGTTGATGTAAAAACCTTCTTTTGAAAGTGAGCTGTCGAGATTGCTGTTATCGAAACTCCATTCCTTTTTCATTGCAATTGTTGAAGGCATTGCATCGAATACTAACAGGTAAATATCGGGCTTGATTGAATCAGGTATTGTAACAGGGTTTTTTATTGCTTTGTAAGCCTGAAACCGGTTATCAATTAGGTTGCCTCCTTTTTTATATGTAGCCCATCTGGCTGCTCCGTCAATAAGCTCATAGCACATCAGCAATAACATCAACGTATTTGCAAAAAGAAATGTTTGCAATAATTGTGTTTTATTCTTTCTAAGAATAAAGTAAAGTAAGACTGCAAGTAATAGTGAAACAGGTAAGATAAGAGCATAACGGGAAAAAAAACTGAGTAAATGTTGTTTTATGCTATCGTGTAAAGCTCCAAAACTCAGCATAAACAGCGTAATGCAGAAAGCAAAAATTGCAGCTTTCTGTCTCTGCTTAAACAGTATAAGTGACAATTGATACAATAGGCCTGTTAAACACAAGCATGCAGAAAAATTCAACAGAACAAATGAAAACGGAAAGAAGCCAAAGAAAGCATTATACCCATGCGAAATAAAAAAAACGGGTAGCAGCAGCAGGAAATAAGGTTTTTGCTGTAAACGTATTTTCAGCTTCTCTTTCATATTATCTGGAAATAGCAATTACTTTTTTCTATACACAAATATTGTGCGTTGCGAACCGTTAACTGTTACTTTTTGTTGCAATGAAAAGAACGACGCAAATGCTTTTTCAAACTCTTCAACAGTAAACTCTTCAAAAATATCTTTTCGCCATTGCAGCATGCTCTGCACTTTCGGATCTTCCTTTGGCACAAACTCTATAATAAGCGTTTTGCAGATTGAAGCAAAGAACGAAGCCAGTTGACCGAACGAAATATTTTTGGCAATTGCAAAGTGATGGATCAGTGCTAATGCCATGCATACATCTGCATTAGCCCGGCTGAAAAATGCTTTTCGTTCAGCATTCATCCAGCCCATTGCAGGCGAAGGATAGGTTAAGTCGAGTACAAGCGGTAAAATGTTTTTTCGCTTTTCTTTTTTTAACCGGTTGTACAATGAGTCGATACATGCACTGTCGAAATCAGTTGCAATAACGCTGGCATCTTGCCGGCAGAGCAGTGAAAATTCTCCCTCGTTTGCACCAAGATCGATTACGCTTTTGTACGATTCATCTGCAAGAATAGCACTAATCAGTTTTTTCTTTTCAGATAAATAAGTTTCGCTGAGTATTGTTTCGGAATAATAATTATTCCAGGTAGTTGTTTGCTGAGGCAGATTTAAACCTTCAATACAGCTGCACAAACTTTCAAGTATCTGTTCAATATTTTTCTGCGATAGTTTTTTTCCTGAGCCTTTCTGTTCGGTAGCAGGCTTCGCTGCAAGCTTGGCCTGTAAATGCACATGCAGGTAAACCACAGCGTTGAACTTTGTTTTAAAAGGCAAAAGTTTTGCTGTAATGTTTGCCGGAACACCATCCGGATAGCTTAACAGTAATCTGTTTACCTCCATTCCGGTATGTGCAGCAACCAATAACGGGTTAAGAAAACATTCGCAAAACTGCCGGTAGGCAATCCACGATTCACCTGTTGTATAAGTTTCAAACGAAAGTGTATCTATCAGCTTCCATTTACCATCAACCCATTGCATATTGGTATGCGTAGCATCTTTCAATATCATACCTTTCTGCAATGCAAGTTTGCAAACAGCAAGTGTTGCCAGCGCTGCATCTTTTAATTGGCTGAAACTCCATTCCCATGCATAGGATATGAAAGGCAGTTGTTGTGGCACAAGTGTTTTATACCAATCTGCACGACCAAGGTGATTATCGGTTGCTTCAGAAAAAGCTAAGAGTAAATTCTTCTTTTGTAATTCTGCAGCAAGGCCACTATTCATCAATAACGAATAGTGGCTTGCATATATAGTAGAAACGAAACGATAAACCGTTCCGTTTTGTTCATAAATAAAACCGGAAGGATCCCGGAACGAAGCAGGGTGATGATTAATCAGCTGATTCATTTTCCTCCTCTTCTTTAGGTGGCGTTTTTACGAAAAAGCTTTTGATCCAGTTCCATCCGCTTTTGAAATAAAAGATAACACCCAACACAGCTGCAATAATTACCTGAACCAGGTAACTGCCACTTCCGGGGTCGAGGTATAATAACTGCATCATAAGTAGCGCAGGTTTGTTTTTGGAGTTAATTCAAGTAAGGTTTCATACATCAGCATAATTGTGTTTTCAATATCGCTTTTGTGCAGCATTTCAACTGTTGTATGCATGTAGCGCAACGGAATGCTGATAAGCACACTCGGGCAACCATCATTTGCATATGCAAACGAATCGGTATCGGTACCTGTACTTCTGCTGAGCGAACGCCATTGCACCGGAATTTTTTTCTTCTCTGCAACATCGGTTACAAAGTCGAGCAGTTTGTTGTGTACTGCAGGTGCAGTTGCAAGTGAAGGGCCTTTGCCGCATGCAATTTCGCCTTCCACAATTTTACTGATCATGGGAGTCGTAGTATCATGCGTAACATCTGTAACAATTGCAATATCTGGCTTAATGCGGCGTGCAATCATTTCTGCACCACGTAAACCAATTTCTTCCTGTACGGCATTTACAATGTATAAACCAAACGGAAGCTTCTTTTTATTTTCTTTCAGCAGGCGTGCAACTTCAGCAATCATAAAACCACCAATGCGGTTATCGAATGCACGGGCAATATAATAGTCGTGTGCAAGCTCATCAAAACCTTCTTCGTAGGTAACTACACAGCCAACTTTAACACCTAACTCTTCAACTTCTTTTTTATTACGGGCACCGCAATCGAGCCAGAGATTATCAACACGTGGTTGCGGCTCTTTTGCATCGGGATTGCCTAAGCGTGTATGAATGGCAGGCCATCCGAAAACAGCTTTTACAATTCCTTTTTTACCGTGAATGAACACACGTTTTGCAGGAGCAATCTGGTGATCGACACCTCCGTTGCGTTTAAGATAAATTAAACCTTCGGGTGAAATATAGTTTACAAACCAGCTGATCTCATCCGCATGGCCTTCTATCACTACTTTAAATGTATGTTCGGGGTTAATTACACCAACTGCTGTTCCGTACGGATCAACAAAATGCGTATCAATATAAGGCTTCAGGTATTCGAGCCACACTTTCTGTCCGCTGATTTCGAAACCAACCGGTGAATGTGTGTTATGATAATTCTTTAAAAACTCCAGAGACCTGTCTGTAAGAATTGACTTTTTCTTTGCTGCTTTTGCTTTTGCCATCGGTTTAGTGCTTTCAGCAAATGTACGGTTTCGCTTCTTTTAAACGGAAGCGGTTAACTGTTTTTTGCCTGTAGCAGATGCTTAAGGTTTAGAGCAGCAGCAATAAGCTAAGGGCAGGAGAAAGAATCAGCAAGCCATCTACCCATGTTAGATAGAAGTAATCGCTGTTTTCATTTTTAGAAATACGCAGCAGGTAAATGGCCACTACCCCGGGAATGAGTTGCAGCAAGTGCAGGTAACTGTTAAAACGAATAGCTAAAAACACAACCGAGAAAGAATACAGTAGAATATTGATAAGAAAGAAAATTTCAAACTTGTGCTCGTTCATGATGTTTGCCGGGGTATGTACACCCATTTCAAAATCACGAAGCCTGTCCCGGTAATCGAAGATCATGGTGGCAAGTGCAACCAGCAAAAGCCTGCTTACAAACAGGAACACTTCATTGATGTTTGGTTCTACATTAAAAAAGGCCAATGGTAAAACCACAGTTGCATAAGCCCATACAAAACCAATGAAATAACTTTTGATGAATGTAAGAATAGAAGGCAGTTTGATGGGATTCTTCAACAGTAAAGGTGCTGTGTAAGCAGCGTTGAACAGAATAGCCAATACAATATGGGTATTAATGCTGCTGACTTTCCACCAAAACCAAAGCGTGGCAATGAGTGAAACGATATTGAATACAAGTGCAACAGTTTTGTTTTCTCTGAACCACAGCAACTGTTCGGAAGAGCTGCTTTTGTTGGCAGCAAAGCTGAAATGCATATTGTAGCTGAGCAGGGTTGCAAAGAACACAAACGCTATCAGCGTAAGCGGATAATCGAAAATGGAATAAAACAACTTGGTTTGAGCGCAAAGTGCAGCAGCGCTTATGGCAATAACCAGGTGTTCAAATAAAAGAAAACGAAACAACCTGTTCATCCGGCAAATATACTAGAAGCCAAGCGCAACGGGTTCTGTTGTAACGCTGTCGCTTCTGTTGCCTGCTTTGTCTTTAACAACAAAACGGAATCTTGAAACATCGGTAGCAGGAGGGCAGGAAGAACCACCTAACAAACCATACCCTTCAATATTAATGTTAGCGTATTTTACTTTAATGGTTACTTGTTGGTTTGCTTCACCGGGAAAATCGGGGATCTTATATCTGTCGTTTAGCAGCGTATTGCCGGGACAGGCGGGCGAAGCCGCATCAAGTTTATCAATTGTAATGGTATCCTGTACATCACCTTCTTTATCGGTAACGGTTAAATCGAACTCAACTACTTTACCAGTATTGCCCAAAGCATCGGTAATATTACCTACTCTTACCGATTTGATTTTGATCTGCGGCTTTGTTTGATATTTCTCTTTTCCACAGCCGGCGAGCAAGGCAGTTGTTACGAAAAGAAGTAATAGTTTTGCTTTCATTCGAGAATGTTCTTATTTCAAATTTAAGCATTAATAAGCCAACAAAAAGTTGATTCCTCTGTTTGTTAACAATCTTTTTCAGATAAACAGCGCTGTCTTTAACCAGGCAGCATTAGAGCTGTTTTCTTTTCAGTATAAGAATAATGCTGTTTACGGTGGGTTTGTTCAGGCATTGAACAAGCCGGTCGGGAGCATTCAAACAATTGAACGTATTCCTTTTTTGCCCATCAGTTTTTTTAAAACGCATGCCGTTAAAACCACTGCGTTTGAAGAAGAGCAGCTGTTTGAAAGCAGCGGCACTACACAAACTGTACAAAGCAAACATTTGGTAAAAAGTTTGAAGCTGTACGAAGATTCTTTTTTCAACGCATTTGCATTGCAGTATGGATTTGTCAAGGATTATTGTGTGCTGGGTTTGTTGCCATCTTATCTTGAACGGAAACATTCGTCGCTGGTGTATATGGTGCAACGAATGATGGATGAAAGCGGCCACCCGTTAAACGGATTTTTTCTCAGTAATGTAGATGAGCTGGCAAAACGGCTAATTGAGCTGGAAGAGCAACAACAAAAAACATTGTTGATTGGTGTAACCTTCGGGCTTCTTGATTTTGCCGAACAATATCAATTACCCTTGAAGCATACCATTGTTATGGAAACCGGTGGCATGAAAGGAAGAAGAGAAGAACTTACAAGAGATGAAGTGCATGCGCAATTGAAAAAGAGTTTTTTGGTTGATAAAATCCATTCGGAGTATGGAATGACGGAATTGCTGAGCCAGGCTTATTCAAAAGGCGATGGTATTTTTTATTGCCCGCCCTGGATGAAAGTGTTGGTTCGGGAAGAAGATGATCCGATGCAGCTGAAAACAAAAGGAAAAGGCGCATTAAACATTATTGATCTTGCGAACGTATATTCATGCAGCTTTATTGCTACCGACGATATTGGTGAGGTTTTTGAAGATGGCAGCTTTCGTGTAATGGGCCGCATCGATAACAGCGATATACGGGGATGCAGTTTGCTGGCACTGTAACAAGTAAGAAAATCCAAAAGCCAAAGCACAAGACATTCACTATTCACCACTCACAATCATGCTTTCAGATAAATTACAAATGTTTCAAAACCGCCTCTCCAAAGTGTATAAACACCGGGAGAAACAGGCACGGCGTATGGGCATTACCTGCTATCGGTTATACGATAAAGATCTGCCGGAGTTTCCGGTAAGTATTGATGTGTACGATACACGTGTTTGTGTAAGTGAATACAAAGCAAAACATCATCTTACCGAAGAAGAACACCAGGAGTGGCTTGAAGGAACCGTGGAAGTGATCAGCAGTGTATTGACTATTCCTGAAGATGATATTTATACAAAAGAACGTCGCAGAAAAAGTAACCGCCAGTCGCAATACCAGAAAACAGCAGAGGAAAAGGAGTTCTTTGAAGTAAAGGAAAACGGCTTAAACTTTTTGGTTAATTTATCCGATTATTTAGATACCGGTTTATTTCTCGATCATCGCACAACACGTAAAATGGTAATGGATGAAGTAAAGGACAAAAAAATGCTCAACCTTTTTGCCTACACCGGTTCGTTTAGTGTGTATGCAGCAGCAGGCGGTGCGGCAGAAGTGGTTACTGTAGATCTGTCGAATACCTATATCGATTGGGCAAAGCGGAATTTTGAAGCCAACTATTTTGTGGATCACAAAAAGTTTCGCTTTGTAGTGGCAGATGTAAAGCAATACCTCGATACATTAACACCCAATACATTTGATGTGGTGGTAATGGATCCGCCAACTTTCAGCAACAGTAAAAAAATGAAAGACTTCCTCGATATACAGGAAGATCATGTTGAACTCATCAACAAAACACTTCGTGCAATGAAGCCGGGAGGTATTTTATACTTCAGCAATAATGCACGGAAATTTGAGTTGAAGCAAGACGAGATAGCAGCAACAACCATTAAAGACATCACCAAAGCAACAACAACTTTCGATTTTGAAGGCAAGCTGCAACGTTGGTGTTGGCGCATTGTTCGTTAATTTCCGTTCGTAGTTTTACGAGCAGGGTATAGGGAAAAAACATGCAATGCAATATTGCCTGTAAAAAAGATTAAGCGTAATTTTTCAGTACCGTATCCAAATCCAAAACTATGAAACCAGGCTTGCGCTCTGTATTGTCTAATCCCCGCTTTAAACAGCTCGTCACATTTATTGGTATTGCAGTAATTCTTTTAACCGCTATCGGCTTTAATTATTTTGTAGAATCGGGTGTGTTCGATTCTGTAAAAGATCATACCGCACAAACCGATTCGGTTATTATGCACCAGCGTTACCAGCAGGCAATTGAAAAGGCTACATTTCTCATAACACAAAACGATCATCTTCTCGAACAATACATCGAATCAGGCGATCCGGTAAAACGGGATGCTTTTACAAAAAACCGTACAGAAGTAGAAAGCAGCCTTACCAAAGTGCGGGAGACGTATGACAGGTATGTGCCAAAATATCTTGTAAACCTGTTTGTACACAAAGCATCCAACCGTATTGAATTTAATAAAGAAACGCTGCATGTGTACGACGAACAGGGCAAGGAAGAAGCAATGCTTGTACTTGGCAGTGCAGAGTACAAAAAATCCTTTAAGGAAATAACATTAGGTGAGCAGGAAGTACTTGCTGCATTAGGTGCAAGAATTGCCCAGTTAAATAATACCATCAGCAACGAGAAAAACGAGTTGCTTCAGCTCGATAAAAAATGGAATCTTTTTTCACTCATTTTTATGTCGGCCATTGCGTTTGTTGTGTTATATAAAATAATCGAAACAAACAGGCTTAACAACAGGCTTTCAATTGCCATTCAAAAAGAGAAACAGGCGCAGCTGGTAAAAGATCAGTTTATTGCCAATGTTACACACGAATTACGTACACCGTTAAATTCTATAATTGGATATACCAACCTGTTGCTAAAAAAGCAACATACTGCCGAAACAACGCAGTGGATCAATTCAATGAAAGTGTCGGGTAATTTGTTAATGGAAGTAATCAACGATGTGTTGGATTATTCAAAACTCGAATCGGGCCATTTTCAGTTTTCGAATGATGCATTTAGTGTAAAACAGGTATTATCTAATTTGAATAATGTATTGCAGAACCGTGCAGAAAGTAAAAACCTGTTGTTGCATATCCATACCGATGAGCGTGTGCCTGCACATGTGTTGGGCGATGAAAAAAAGCTGATGCAGATATTAGTGAATCTTACCGGCAACTCTATCAAGTTTACCGAACAGGGATCGGTTTCTGTTTCCGCATCAGTAATAAAACAAACAGGCGATAAAGCCTGGGTACAATTTACTATACAGGATACCGGTATTGGTATTGATAAAGAAAAGTTGCCGTATGTGTTCGAACGTTTCTACCAGATAGAAAGTAAAACATCAAAAAAATATTATGGTACGGGTTTGGGCTTGCCAATTGTAAAACAGTTGGTAGAAATGCAGGGCGGCGAAATTGAAGTGTTCTCAACGCCCGGAGCAGGAACACAATTTAATTTGTTGCTGCCGTTTGCTATTACAACAGTGGATGAGCAGAAAGAAGAAACAGCAATCATTTGTAATGAAAGGCTAATACAAAAGAAAATCCTCATTGTTGATGATAACGAAATGAACCGTGACCTGATGGGTTATCTGCTTGCAGAGCATCAGTTTATTTTTGATAAAGCAGACAGTGGCGTTGCAGCATTGCAAATGCTGAAGCAGAAGGCCTACGATTTTATTTTGATGGATATACAAATGCCCGGTCTTAGCGGTATTGATACAACGAAAAAAATAAGAGCAGAATTAAGTCTCCAGACTCCGGTTATCGGGTTAAGTGCCTTTTGCCAAAGTATTGAACAGCAGAATGCTATTAGTGCCGGTATGAATGCTTATTTAACCAAACCGGTTGATGAGCGCAAATTACTCGAACTGTTAAACCATTACAACGATTGGAATACGCAACCTGCAATTCAGTTAAACACTCATCTTAAGCTGGTGAACATCGATTACCTGCATCGCTTAACGGGTGGTAATAAGGAAAGCATTCAGGATCTGCTGAACAAAGCATTTGATTTTTTACCTGGCGAAGTAAAACGATTACAGGAATCTTTTGCTGCAGAAGATCAAGCCCTCATCAAAGCAACTGCACACAACATGAAATCGACCTTAAAGATATTGGGTGTAAACGAGCATGTATCCAGTAAGGTTATCCAGATTGAGAAAGGAGATATTTCGAAAAATACCGAACGTGAACAGATGAAACATCTTATTGCTGAGATCGATTCGTCGGTGCAGGTTGTATTGCAGGAATTGAAAGAATACCTTGCTGCTGCATAAGCAGGGCAGCTTGCATATTCCATTTTAACGAACATTCATTTACGTTCTTCTCTTATCTTGCAATCAAATACGATTGCAATGAACAAAGTTGTTGCTGATGCACATGAAGCCATCAAAGACATTGCCGATGGCGCAACCCTCATGCTTGGTGGGTTTGGTTTGTGCGGCATTCCCGAAAATTGTATAGCGGCTTTGGTAACTAAAGGAACCAAACAACTCACTTGTATTTCCAACAATGCAGGTGTAGATGATTTTGGTATAGGTTTAATGCTGCAGCAAAAGCAGGTGAAGAAAATGATTTCGTCTTATGTAGGCGAGAATGCAGAGTTTGAGCGCCAGCTATTAAGTGGCGAACTGGAAGTGGAGTTAATACCGCAGGGAACATTAGCTACACGTTGCATGGCTGCCGGCTATGGCATGCCGGCTATTTATACGCCGGCCGGTGTTGGTACAGAAGTAGCCGAAGGAAAAGAAGTACGGAATTTTAACGGGAAAGATTATTTACTTGAATATGCATTTGATGCCGATTATGCTATTGTAAAAGCATGGAAAGGCGATAAAATGGGCAATCTTATTTATAAAGAAACGGCCCGCAACTTTAATCCGCTGATGGCAATGGCCGGAAAAATTACCATTGCAGAAGTGGAGGAGTTGGTAGAGCCGGGCATCTTACATCCTAATGCGATCCATACTCCGGGTATTTATGTACACCGCATTTTCCAGGGAATGAATTATGAAAAACGGATTGAACAAAAAACTACAAGAAAACAAATTTAATAATGAGGCAATTTGAAAATTTGAAAATGAAATAATGGTGGTTGACGTGAGCAGACAATTTTCAAATTTTCAAATTATCTAATTTTCAAATTGCTCATATGGCTCTCTCAAAAGAACAAATTGCACAACGCATTGCGCAGGAATTAAAAGATGGTTACTATGTAAATCTTGGTATTGGTATTCCAACATTGGTTGCAAATTATATTCCGCAAGGTATTCATGTAGAACTGCAAAGTGAAAATGGTTTGCTGGGCATGGGGCCTTTTCCGTTTGAAGGAGAAGAAGATCCCGATCTCATTAATGCAGGTAAGCAAACCATCACTACATTACCCGGCTCTGTTTTTTTTGATAGTGCAATGAGTTTCGGAATGATCCGTGCAGGCAAAGTTGATCTTACTGTACTTGGTGCCATGGAAGTAAGTGATGAAGGTGATATTGCCAATTGGAAAATCCCCGGCAAAATGGTGAAGGGCATGGGTGGTGCAATGGATCTTGTTGCCAGTGCAAAAAATATTATCGTAGCAATGATGCATACCAACCCGAAAGGCGAAAGCAAATTGTTGCCGCAATGCTCGCTACCGTTAACGGGTAAACGTTGCGTAAAAAAAATTGTAAGCGATCTCGCAGTGCTCGATGTTACAGCCGATGGTTTTAAACTGCTGGAACGGGCTCCCGGTGTATCTGTGCAGGAAATTGTTACCAAAACAGCAGGCCGTTTAATTGTTGAAGGAACGATTCCTGAGATGCAATTTTAACCTTCTCTTCGTTTTTGGCAGGGTTTTTAATAACTACATAGAAAGATGACAGGCTTTTAATGGTGCAGGGATATTAACATTTCTCTGAAACAGTACTATTAGCTGTGCGCCTACCTTCGTGGCCCCGAAAGGAAAGCGTTGTGCCTGTAAAAAACATCCTGACTATTTTTTGTTTTTAAAATCAACATTATGAAAATGAATTACATGGTAGCTCTTGCCGCTGCCGCATTGCTGTTTAGTTCCTGCGTTAGCAGTAAAAAGTTTAAAAAGTCACAGGCGGATTATGCATTATTGCAAACACGTTATCAAACACTGGAAGGATCGCTGGCCGATTGTAACAATCAAAAAGCAGGTTTAATTCAGGATAAGAATGAGCTGAATAAAAAGATCGCCGATCTGAACCGTGAAATTGAACTCATCAAACAGAATTATACGGCTACACTGCAGCAGCTCGAGAATCTTTCTGTTATTTCAAAACAGCAAGCCGAAAGTATTAAACAATCCTTGCAGAATATTGGTGCTAAAGACGCATACATCCAAACACTGCAGCAGCAAATGGCGTACAAAGATTCGCTCAACATGGCACTTGTAATGAACCTGAAAGGGGCTATCGGCAATATTGAAGATGAAGACATCAACATTAAAGTTGATAAAGGTGTTGTGTACATTGATATTTCGGATAAGCTGCTCTTTAAGAGCGGAAGTTATACCATTACCGATCGTGCAAAAGAAGTGTTGGGTAAAGTAGCACTTGTATTAAAAAATCAACCCGATATTGAATTTATGGTTGAAGGTCACACAGATGATGTTCCCTACAAAGGAAACGGCGTATTGGTTGACAACTGGGATTTGAGTGTGAAGCGTGCAACAACGGTCGTGCGTTTGTTACAGAAGGAATACGGGTTGGATCCTGCGAAGATGGCAGCGGCCGGTCGTAGCGAATACAAACCTATTGCAGGTAACGATACCAAAGAAGGAAAAGCAACAAACAGAAGAACACGTATTGTTATTCTGCCACAACTCGATCAGTTCTTTAAACTGCTCGAACCACAGAAATAAAAAATGTTACTAAAAGAAAATGCCACGCTTTGCGTGGCATTTTCTTTTATGTACAAACAGGATTAATTGGTTGTATAAATTTTTACAAAGCCATCTGTTTCGCTGCTCGCAATAAACAGGCTTTTGCCGTTCGGACTTTTATCGGCCGATACAAACAATACACCTTCGGGCGCAACACCTGTGTTTAACCATTGCAGGTATTTTGGTTTAATGGGGTTTGTTACATCATAGATCATCACTGCGTTTGCTCTTTCTAAACCAACAAACAATAAATTGTTGTTACCAACACGACCCAGTGTAATGCCTTCCGGCTCGCAACCCTTATCATCGCTGCGGCTGTCAACATACTTACCCATTTCGGCAGCTTTGGTATCGATCTGGTTTTTGCTGTCGAATACCAACTCACCAGTTAAGCCATTCCAGATGCTGAACGAACGTGCACCGTACGAATACAGTTCATCAAAATCACCATCACCATCCGTATCACCTAAAGTAGTTGTAATGTTTAGGCGACCCAACTGTGCATTTGTTTTTAATGCAGCTGCGTTAGGGAATGCAACAGGATCTAATACAACAGATGCATGGCCTGCACGACGCACTTCAACTGGTGTTAAGCCTGCCCACTCTCTCACATCGCCTTCGTTAGCTGTATAAAGAAACGGAGTACCATTAAAACTGTTTACAGCAATGGCATCCGGTAAGTAAATACCTTTTACCGGCCATGCGCCAAAGGCAATTTTATTATCCTGGTCGCTTGGATCAATGCTGTTGGAAGGGTTGTTATAATCTTTAAAACCTAAAGGAAAAATATCTGTAATGGTTTTTGTTGTAAGATCGATCTTGGCAATGCCATTGTTTTCCTGCAACGTTACCCAGGCAGTGTTACTGTTTGTAGAAACTGCAATGTATTCAGGTTCTACATCCTGTTCGAAGCTGGCATTTTTGCCAAACAAACGGAAACCTTTTGCTTTAAGTGCAATTGCCTGCGATGCAAATTTGCTGAAGTCGAGAGTTGTTACTGCATAATCATCTTCAATGCTGATAATTGAAACTGTACCTAACGGATCAATTGTGTAGGCATCATTCGGTTCGCCTTCGTTGGCAGTAAGAATAAATTTGCCGTCGGGTGTAAACGTAACCATGTCGGGCAACGAACCAACTGTTACAGCTGCAATGGCTGCATGCGTAGTTGTATTGAAAACTGCAACTTTACCTGCGCTTACTTTATCTGTTGCTTCAATAGCAGCAGCAAGTTTGCCATCGCTTACGGCAACACTGTTTACAAAACCACCGTAAACTGCAATATTAATGTTGCCGGTAATAACAGGAGCAGCCGGGTTGCTGATGTCGAGCACTTCAATACGATTGTTGCCTGCGCTGTTATTAACTACAAACAATTTTTTAGTTGCTGCATCGTAAGCACTTATTTCTGCAGCACCTGCGCCACCTACATTAATACTTCCAACTTCGTTAAACGTTGTGGATTCCTGGCGGGCAGAGATCTGTGCAGATTTATCTGTTGCGCCGTTCTTTAATCCTTCTTTCGCACAGCTTGCAAACAATACAAGACTGCCGAAAAGGAAACTTAATTTTCTCATTGTGTAAGAGTTTAGAACGGCAATGGTAGCAGCGCATTGTTAACGTAACATTATTTGAATGTTACCAAAACATGAAGAGGGGTTGTTGTTGAAAACAGGTGAATGAAGATCAGAACAGCAGCATAAATGCAGTGCCTTCGCCGGGGCGGCTTTGTACCTGTATACTTCCTTTGTGCAGTAACATAATCTGTTTACAAAGGCTTAGCCCGATGCCACTGCCTGTTTTTCGTGTACTGAAGAATGGGATAAAGATCTTGTCCATCACTTCTTCATCCATACCCACACCATTGTCTGCAACTTTAATAACTGTTTTATGATCGCCCGATTCGTAAGCCGATAAAACAATACGTGGTTCGGTTTTATCTTTTACAGCTTCGATAGCATTCACCAAAAGATTGATAAGCACCTGTTCAATTAAATGCATATCTACTTCCAATGCAATAGCCGGATCTTTTAAAATAATTTCCAGCTCAATATTTTTTTGTTCGAGTGTGGGCTGCATTAACTGGTGCAGGTTTTCGAAAAGATCCAGCACCTGTATTTTTTTTACATTGAGTGTGGTGATCTTGTTGAGGTTGCGGTATGTTTCTGCAAACTTCAGCAAACCTTCGCTGCGGCGTTTGATGGTTTCGATACCCAACTCCAGATCTTCAACAGAACCGTCGTTGTTTTGCAAATGTGCGGTAGAAAGCTGCAAACGGTTTTTTAATGTATCGGCCAGGGAAGAAATCGGTGCAACAGAATTCATGATCTCATGCGTCATTACACTCAGCAGCTTTCGCCAAGCCTGTGCTTCTGTTTCATCCAGAGCTTCGTTTACATTCTGAAAAGCAATCAGTTTAAATACTTTTCCATCGGTTTGAAATGCAGTTGCTGATAATAATAATTTCAATACCGATTTGTCGGTATTTGCTTTTACGATCCTGTTCTCACCGGATTTTAGAGAGAGCACTTCTTTGTACAACTGTTCATCTCTTTTTTCTAAACTATGAATGGTTTTTAAATAAGGAATACCCAGCAAGCGTTTAAACGTTTCATTCATCCAGGCAATTTCTCCATCGTTTACTTCGTATGAAAGAATACCTGTATCAACCAACTCTAATATTTTTTGCAGGTAAACATATTGCGTTTCCCGTTCTTTGGTAATTACTTTAAATGTACTGTTGATTTCGTTAAAACCTGCACGCAAAGGCTGTAACTCAGCAGGTGCCTGCTTTACATTAAAGTAGCGGGAGAAATCACGATAGTGTACGCTTTCGGCAAACTCTTTTACTTCGTCCTGTGCTTTTTTTAATAAACTATACAAATCGTACAACTGGTATAACAAAACAGGCACAACAAAAATAATATAGAGAAAATAAGCGTTCACCAACAACCATGCAATAAACGATACTACCACAAACAGGAGCAGTACACGTATCAATAAACGTCCTTCGTATTGTTTAAATATCATACTTCGTTAATCTTCTGTACAATGCTGTTCTTGTTAAACCCAGTTCTTTTGCAGCTTTGGTAATGTTGCCGTTGTGTTTTTCAATTACACGCAGGATCGTGTTTTTTTCCACGCTGCTTAATTTTAAATCGTGTTGTTCATCTTCCTGCTGTCTTGCTGTTTCAATAGGAGAGAAAATAATATCGTCGGCCTGTAACGATTCGCCATCGGCCATGATCACTGCCCGCTCAATACTGTATTGAAGTTCACGCACATTACCCGGAAAATGATAGGTCGTTAATTTCTCAACTGCTTTTTTATCCAGTTCCATCTTTGGTTTGATGTACTTATCTGCATAAAGATTGGCATAGTGTTGTGCCAGCAGCTGAATATCTTCTTTGCGGTTGCGCAAAGGAGGTACCGTTATTTCTACAGTGTTGATGCGATAGATAAGATCTTTCCGGAAGCGTGCTTCGTTTGCCAGTTCAGCTAAAGGAAGATTGGTTGCACAGATCAAACGTATATCGATGGGCACAGGTTCGTTGCTGCCGAGTTTGATTACCTGCCTGTTTTGCAATACAGATAAAAGTTTGGCCTGTTGTTGTAAGTTGATGTTGCCAATCTCATCTAAAAAAATTGTACCACCGTTTGCTGCTTCAAAACGACCGATGCGGTCTTCTCTTGCATCGGTAAACGCTCCTTTTTTATGACCGAACAGTTCGCTTTCAAACAAGCTTTCAGTTAATGCTCCGGCATCTACTTTAATAAATGGTTTGTTGTTGCGCAACGATTTTTGCTGAATGGCCTGTGCGATCAGATCTTTACCCGTACCGTTTTCACCAAGTATCAACACATTGGCATCGGTAGGTGCAATTTTTTCGATCTTCAAAAAAATATCATTCATTGCTTCGCTTTCGCCAAGCAGTTGTGTGCCAATGATGGAATCGGCAGAACGTATTACAGCACTGGTATTTGTTTTTAAACTGTTTCGTTTTTTAATGGCTTCGCCAATGGTGCCGATGAGTTTTTCGTTGTGCCAGGGTTTTATCATAAAGTCAGATGCACCTTCTTTTAACGAACGCACAGCCAGATCAATATCACCATAAGCAGTTATCATAACCACAGCAGGGGAGTTATTAAACTCTTTGATTTTTCTTAACCAGTACAAACCTTCATTACCTGTGTGGATGGTACTGTTGAAATTCATATCGAGTAAAATAAGATCGAACTCATTTTTCGATAAAAGGTGACGGATGTTTTCCGGGTTCTTTTCTGTTACTACTTCTTTTACTTCCGTTTTCAACAGCAGGCGCACTGCTGTGAGCACATCGGTATCATCATCAATAACAAGTATGCGTGAATTTTTTAAACTCATTTGCTGAATGGTCAATAGTGAATTGTGAATAGCAGCTTCTCAATAACAATCTGCCGGCTTTGCTTTCACTGCCACAAGTTTACCATAATCGTAAAGCATTAACAATAAATAACTAAGAAAAAAATGGCTGTACAGAAACTGTATCAAAACCGTACACCTGTTGTTGCAAAAGCGAACAGTTAAAACAACGGCTATACAGTAAAGCCTTGATTTTCATACATAAGATGAGTTGGCACGGCTTTCACAGGTAACGGACAGTTCCTTATCATTAAACCTTTTCACTGTAACAGACCGATCATCCGGTCCTCAGCCAACCGGGTGGTTTTTCTGTAACAGTTATACAAGCAGAAACGTATTTTAGAATCATGGACAGAGTTATAGCAAAAAAGAAATGGAGCACCAAACGCCTCTTAACCATTGCAGGTATAGCAGGTATTGTTGCGTTAATAGCAGGCAGCATTTATTTTACTTCGGGCAAATCGAGATTGAATGTAGATACCGAACGTATTACCATCAGCGAAATTAAAACAGGCAGCTTCCAGGAATTTATACCGGTTAATGGTGTGGTGTTACCCATCAGCACTATTTATCTCGATGCAATGGAAGGTGGTCGTGTAGAAGAAAAATATGTGGAAGATGGTGCTATGATGAAAAAAGATCAACCCATTCTCCGTTTATCCAACACCGATCTTGAACTGCAGTTGGCCAACCAGGAAACACAGGTGTTTAATGTGTTAACGCAAATGCAGATAAGTAAAAACAATGCCGAGCAAAATTCTATCAATCGCCAGAACCAGGATGCGGAAGTGGATAATGCATTGAAAGAAGCAGAACGTGTTTACAACCTCAACAAAAAACTCTTCGACCAAAAAGTTATTGGTGCACAGGAATTCCAAAGCAGTAAAAATTTATACGACTATCAATTGCGCAGGAAAAAGCTTACGGAGCAGATCATGAAAACCGATGCTGTAAGTATGAAGCAACAGGTTGACCAGGCAGGAGAAAGCTATCAGCAAATGAAACGCACACTTACACTCATGCGCAAAAAAGTGGGCGATCTGATTGTGCGTGCTCCTGTTGACGGGCAGCTTACTTCGCTTGATGCAGAAATTGGTGAGAGCAAAAATAAAGGTCAGCGTTTAGGGCAGATAGATGTAATGAGCGGTTTTAAAGTACGTGTTGATATTGATGAGCATTACATCAGCCGCATATTTACTGGTCTTGTTGGTAATTGTGATGTAGCCGGTAAAAACTATCAGCTGAAAATTAAAAAAGTGTATACACAGGTGTTGAATGGCCGCTTCCAGGTTGATATGGAATTTACCGGTGCGGTTCCGGAAAGCATCCGTCGTGGACAAACGTTGCAAATACGTTTGGCGCTGAGCGATGAAACAAAAGCATTGCTTTTACCCAAGGGAGGTTTCTACCAGCAAACAGGTGGCAACTGGATATTTAAAGTAAGTGAAAACGGTAAAACAGCTTACAAAGTAGATATACAGTTGGGCCGCCAAAACCCCGACTATTACGAAATAGTACAAGGGTTAAAACCCGGCGATAAAATAGTAACCAGCAGTTACGAAACTTACGGCGCTATGCAGGAGTTGATTTTGAAAAAGTAAAAACAAGCAATATGAAACCGAATAGTTTATTTCTGTTGTTGTTCTTCTTGTTTGCGGGCGATGGATTGGTAACCCCAACAAACGCCTGCAATAAAAACAAAACAGTACAGGCGGCAATGCAAAAAACGAAAGCTGCACCTGCGTTTACAGAACTGATTCCTTTTAATCACATGTTACTTTAATAAACAGTAAAACCATATCATAGTATGATCAAGATTACAAACCTGGAGAAATATTACCGTACCGAAGAAGTGGAAACGGTGGCATTGAATAAACTTTCATTTGAAATAAAGGAAGGTGAATTTGTTGCAATAATGGGCCCGAGCGGTTGCGGTAAATCAACCTTGTTAAACATTGTTGGTTTGCTCGATGATGCTGATGGCGGCAGCTTTATGTTCAATGGAATTGAAGTAGCCGGCTTTAACGAACGGAAGCGTGCCGATTTGCGTAAACATAACATCGGCTTCGTGTTCCAGAGTTTTAATCTTATTGATGAACTCACTGTTTTTGAAAACGTAGAACTTCCACTCATCTACACCGGAGTAAAAGCAGCCGATCGTAAAACACGTGTAGAAGAAGTGCTGGATAAAATGCAGATCATGCATCGCCGCAATCACTATCCGCAGCAATTAAGTGGTGGTCAGCAGCAACGTGTGGCAGTAGCAAGGGCCGTTGTTAACAAACCTAAATTAATTCTTGCCGATGAACCAACGGGTAACCTCGATTCATCAAACGGTAACGAAGTAATGCAGCTGCTTACCGATTTAAACGAGCAAGGCACAACCATCATCATGGTTACACATAGTGAGCATGATGCTAAATACAGTCACCGTATTATTCGTATGCTCGACGGACAAACGGTTACTGAAAACATACTGGTATAACCTTAAGCCTTATCACCCTTATCATCATTCTCATGTTAAAAAACTACATTAAAATAGCCTGGCGCAGTTTGTTTAAAAACAAATTTCATACAGGTATTAACCTCGCCGGTTTGTTTATCGGCTTCACCATTGGCATTATGGTGTTGCTGGCTGTTTACGGACAGTTCAGTTACGATAAAAGCCATGCTAACCGCAAAAAAATATTCCAGGCTTACCAGGTATTTAACAGGGAGTCGGGCTCGCAAATAGGAAATGTATTTGGCTATCCTGCAGCGCCAATGTTTAAAGCAGAAGTTCCTGCTATTGATAAAGCAACACGTTATTTATATGGAAGCAACCTTGTTGTGTACAAAGAAAAAGAGGTTGACATCAGCACCATGCTGGTAGATGAAGATTTTCTGCAGATGTTCAGCTTTCCTGTTGCAAAAGGAAATGCTGCTAACCCGTTAACCAATCTTACCGATGTTGTATTGACCGAAGCTGCTGCAAAGCGGATTTTTGGTAATGAAGATCCAATTGGTAAAACAATTCAATCGCCTTACAGCGGTAGTAAGTTGAAAGAGATGACGGTTGTTGCTGTGCTTAAAAATTTTCCAAACAACAGCAGCCTTCGGTTTGATGCTTTGGCCCGTATAGAAAACGCAGGTAGTTATGCATCGGAAAAAAACAATTGGGATAATCAGCACCATGCTGTTTTTGTAATGCTGAAAGAAAATGCAACACAGGAGCAGGCCGAGAAACAGTTGATTGTATGTAACAAGAAAAATTTACCCGGTTGGTACGAAAGCCTGAAGCGTGAAGGAGCAAAGCCCGATAACCGTGGCGATATTTTTGCCACCCGTTTACTTTCGTTAACAGAGCTGCATTTTTCGCCACGCATCAGTGGTTTGGGCAATGGAGTAAACAAAGCGGAAATATATGTGATACTGCTGGTTGGATTGCTCATTATACTCATAGCCTGTTTCAATTTTGTAAACATTAATCTGGCTAATGCATTTACACGCAGCAGGGAAATTGGTGTGCGTAAATGTTTGGGTGCAGCCAAAGAAGGTTTGTTTGCACAATTGTGGAGCGAAAGTTTTCTGCTTTGCTTTGTTGCTTTTGTGTTATCGATGTTGTTTGCAAAAGTGCTGGTAGCAGTAATACAGCAACAAACAGGTGGCGGCATGCCATTGGCAGAGATGATGCTGGAACCGGCGTTTCTCTTGCTTGCATTCAGCTTATTGCTTTTCGTTTCGTTCATTGCAGGCGGCTATCCTTCGTGGTTGATGAGTAAGTTCCAGGTAGTGGAAACATTAAAAGGAAAAGTAACCTTAAAGCGAAAAAGTTTTATACGCAGCGCATTAATTGTAGTGCAGTTTGTTATTGCCTGTATTATGATCAGTTGCACATTCATCATCTACCAACAGTTTAAACATTTACAAACTGCCGATTTGGGTTTAAACCAGGAGTACCTCATCAGCATTCCGTTTCATAAACCCGAAAACGGAAGAAAGAATATTGAAAAACTCCGTACACGTTTAGCTTCCAATCCCGGTGTGTTGTCTGTTTCGGGCAGTCACATCAATGTTGGTGTAGGGCTCGATGGAAGTTCTGCCAAGCTAACCAATTCGTTTGGCTATAAAGGAGCGAACGTTACAACCAACATCAATTTTGTTGATGCAGATTTTCTGCAAACGTTCGGCATAAAACCAATTGAAGGAAATGATATTGATGTGAGTTATGCGGCAGATACTTTGCAGCATGTAATACTTACCGAAAGTTCTGCAAAACAGTTTAACGAAAAACAACTGATAGGTCAGCATATACTGGTAGATAGCGGGGCACCTGCATGGAACATTGTTGCTGTTATACCCGATTTTCATATGTATTCCCTGCGTGAAAAGAAAGAGCCGCTTGCAATGATCTATACCAAAAACACACCGGTACGGTATTGCTTTATCCGTACCAATGCACAAAACAGGGAAGCTGTAATGGATGCATTGCAAAGAGAGATGGCTTTACTTGAACCCGGTCGGGAATTTAAAGGTTCGTTTGTTGATGAGAATGTAGAGAACTGGTACAAGCAGGAAAAAATGATGTCGTTCCTGTTCAGCATTGCTGCAATTATTTCTATTGTACTTTCCTGCCTCGGATTGCTGGCTATGGTATTGCTCATTATTCAGCAAAGGGTAAAAGAAATTGGTGTGCGTAAAGTATTGGGAGCCGATGTGCCAACGCTTTCATTCCTCATCTCCAAAGATTTCTTAAAGCTGGTATTAATTGCTGTGCTTATTGCCACACCTATATCCTGGTTGGCCATGAGTAAATGGCTCGAATCGTTTCCTTATCGTGTTAAACTTGAATGGTGGATGTTTGTATTGGTTGCACTCACAGCCATCATCATCGCCTTTGTTACCATCAGCTTTAATACGGTTAGAGCAGCTACTCAAAATCCTGTAAAAAGTTTGCGGACTGAATAAAACCTATCATCATGTTTAAGAATTACATTGTCGTTGCCTGGCGAAACCTCCTTAAGAATAAAACATTTTCGCTGCTCAATATTGTTGGGTTAGCAGTTGGACTGGCTTGCTTCATCCTTATCAGTATGTATGTAATGGATGAACTCAGTTACGATAAACACAACACAAAGGCCAGTCGTATTTATCGGGTTGATTCTGACATCCGTTTTGGCGGATCCGATCTCCGGCTTGCGGTGTGCAGCGACCCTATGGGAGCTACACTCAAAAAAGATTATCCGCAGGTAGAACAGTTTACAAGAATTTATGCATCCAGTGGATCGAAACTGTTGAAAAAGGGCACAACGTTTATTGAAGAAACAAAAGTGGCGCATGCCGATTCAACCATTTTTGATGTGTTTACATTACCTGTTGTTGCCGGCAATGCAAAAACTGCATTAAACGAACCCAATACAGTTGTAATAAGTGAATCGGCTGCCAAAAAATATTTCGGCACTGTTGATGCAATGGGCAAAGGCATTGAAGTAAACGACGAAAAACACACCGTGTATAAAGTAACGGCTGTAATTAAAGACATGCCGCAGAACGCACACTTCAATTACGATTTTCTTTTTTCGATGGATAATGTGGAATATGGCTGGGGCAATTTCCTGAGCCATAATTTTCAAACCTATATTGTATTGCAACCCGGAGCCGATTACAAAGCTTTTAATAAAAACTTTAAGCAGCTGATTGATAAATATATTCTGCCGCAGGCAAAACAGTTTATGCAGATAAACAGCATGGAAGATTTTGCACGCACAGGAAACAAACTTGAGTATTCGTTAATGCCCATGCTCGATATTCATTTGTACTCCGATCGTTTTCCGGAGCTGGGTGTTAACAGCAGTATTCAGTATGTATATATTTTTTCGGCAGTGGCATTGTTTATTTTGTTGATCGCCTGTGTAAACTTTATGAATCTTTCTACTGCCCGTTCGGCTAACCGTGCAAAAGAAGTGGGCATCCGCAAAGTATTAGGCACCGGAAAAAAATCATTGATCGGCCAGTTTCTTACAGAGTCAACATTGATGGTGTTTATTGGTTTGATCATCGCCATTGGATTAGTATGGTTGAGTGTTGGTTATTTCAACAGCATTGCCGGAAAAAGTTTAAGTATAGAAATGTTGCTGCAGCCAGGGTATTTATTATTCCTGTTGTTGATGCCTGTTGTAACAGGCGTGCTGGCCGGTTTGTATCCTGCATTTTTCCTCTCTTCCTTTCAACCTATTGCAGTATTAAAAGGAAGAACAGGTAAAGCATTCAGCCGAAGTAATTTCAGAAGTGCATTGGTGGTATTCCAGTTCTTTACATCCATTGTACTCATCATTGGTACTATCGTAGTGTTTCGCCAGTTGAATTATATACAAAATGCCAAGATCGGTTTTAATAAAGACCAGTTGCTGATTGTAAACGGCACATGGGCGTTAAACACAAAGGCCGATGCTTTCCGTAACGAAGTAGGGAAAATGAGTGGTGTAAAAGCATCGTCATTTGCAGGTTATTTACCTGTAAGCAACTCATCTCGTAATGATAATACATTTTCTACCGAAGCAGTAATGAATGAGAAGAATGGCTTTAACATGCAGGTATGGAATGTTGATTACGATTATATACCGGTGATGGGAATGGAAGTGCTGAAAGGAAGAAATTTTTCGAAAGAGTATGGCTCCGATACAACAGCCATTATTATTAATGAAGCAGTTGCCAAACTAATTGGTATGGATGATCCTGTTGGCAAAAAGCTTTATACATCCACCGGTAATGCCAACGAAATTATTTCGTATACGATCGTAGCAGTTGTAAAAAATTTCAACTTCGAATCGTTACGGCAGAATATTGGTCCGCTTGCTATGCGGCTTGGTAATAATAAATGGGCTACAGCATTTAAAGTATCGGCAGGCGATGTAACTGCACTTATCAAAAACATTGAAGCAAAATGGAAAACCATGGCGCCCGATATGCCGTTCAGCTACCAGTTTCTTGATGATTCGTTCGATAACATGTACCGTGCAGAACAACGTATTGGTAAAGTAGCTTTATCGTTTGCATTGCTGGCCATTTTTATTGCCTGCCTGGGTTTGTTTGGTTTGGCTGCATATATGGCTGAACAACGCACAAAAGAAATTGGTGTGCGTAAAGTATTAGGCGCATCGGTAACAAGTATTACCACATTGCTCTCAAAAGATTTTGTAAAGCTGGTTTGTATTGCATCACTCATTGCTTTTCCTGTGGCATGGTGGGCCATGAGTACCTGGTTGCGTGATTTTGCTTATCGTGTAAACATCAGCTGGTGGGTATTTGCTTTAGCCGGATTTGTTGCATTACTCATTGCAGTACTCACAGTAAGCTCGCATGCAATTAAGGCTGCGTTAACGAACCCTGTAAAGAGTTTACGAAACGAATAAAACGATATGGTATGCTCAAAACCTATTTCAAAATAACTTTAAGAAACTTATGGCGTAACAAGCTGTACAGTTTCATCAATATTGCAGGCCTGGCAATGGGCATTGCAGCATTCATACTTATACTGCAGTATGTAAGTTTTGAAAAAAGTGTGAATGGGTTTCATGAGAATATCGCAACAACCTATCGTTTATTAAACGAAGATCCGAAAGGACAAACATGGCCACAGGTGGAACCGGGCTGGGCACAAAAAGCAAAAGATCGTTTTCCCGAAATACAAGCGTACTGCCGCTTTGAAGAGGGAGTAGGGCAAGGCATTGTTCGGCGTAATGCAGAAAACGCAGAACCGTTTCGGGAAACAAATGTTGGATATGCAGAAGGAAATTTCTTTGAGTTTTTCAGCTTCAACGTTTTGGAAGGAAGTGCAGCTGCATTTAAAAAGCCGAATGTTGTTTTTTTATCGACGGCAACAGCAAAAAAATATTTTGGCAAAGCTGAACCTGTTGGCCAATCGCTTACACTGTATAACCAGTTTGGAAAAGCAAATTATACAGTAAGTGGGGTATACGATATACCCGTTAATTCAGATATCCGTTACGATATGGTTTTCTCTCTTGAAACATTAAGTAATCCGGCTAATCTTAACGATAACGATTGGGCACAGTTAGATAACCTCAGTTCGCAATACATTCATACATATTTCAGAATAAACGAAACGGCAGATTATAAAAAGCTGGAACAAAAATTAACGACGCTCCGCAACGAACTTAAAAAAGATAAAGATGGTCTCGTGTTCCGGTTGCAGCCATTTGCAAATGTACATCTGCCGGCATCCTTCAGCGATACCTATCAAACAAGCGGCAATTTAAAGTACGTGTATATCCTCAGCATCATCGCAATACTTATTCTTGCAATAGCATGGTTTAACTATATTAATCTTTCAACTGCCAATGCATTAAAGCGTGCAAACGAGGTAGGTGTACGTAAGGTGGTAGGTGCTTCAAGAGGGTCGCTTGTATTACAGTTTCTGGGCGAATCAATGTTGGTGAATCTGATCAGTTTTGGTTTGGCATTGTTAATTGTACGCCTGTTGCAGCCGCTGTTTAATACCATTATTGAAAAGGAACTTACGTTTACATCGTTACTCTCTACACCGGCATGGGTTGCAGGGTTGGTGCTGCTTATTATCGGTTCTTTGCTATCTGGTGCTTATACGGCTTACAGTCTTTCGGGTTTTAATCCGGTTGAAACATTAAAAGGGAAGCTCGTAAAAACAACCAAAGCTGTTGTGCTGCGTAAATCGCTTGTGGTGTTTCAGTTTTCCATTTCAATTGGGTTGCTGTTGGCAACTGCTTTTATATACAGGCAGTTGAATTATATGCAGAATAAAAACCTGGGTGTTAATACCGATCAGCTGCTTGTTATCCGTGGACCACAGGTTGATAAAGACAGCACTTACAAGATGCGACGCACCGCTTTCATCAATGCAATTGCACAGCAAAGTTTTGTAAAAGATTATTCGCTTAGCGGAAGTGTGCCGGGCAATGGTTACAATTTTGCAACATCAGGTTTTTCGCAACCCGGCTCAAGAAAAGGTGACGAGTTGAAATCGTTTTCTTTTGCGTTGATCGATGATCGTTATCTCAACACCTACCAGATAGGTTTAGCTGCAGGCCGCACATTTACACAGGCAGAAACAATGGTTGATTGGAATGACAATGATAAAGTGCTGATGAACGAAAAAGCAATTGAAGAACTTGGCTTTAAATCGCCTGAAGAAGCATTAAACACAAAAGTGCAGTGGGATGAGCGTAAACTACAGGTAATAGGGGTTGTAAAAAATTATCATCATATCGGATTGCAAAAAGCAATTGATCCGATCATTTTTTATCCGCAAAGTAACAGTGCTTATTTTACAGTGCGTCTGCAAACCGATAGAATACAGGATAATGTTGCACAGCTGGAAACAATGTTCAAATCTTACTTCCGCAACAATCCGTTCGAATATTTTTTTGCAAATGACAATTTCAACAAGCAATACATTTCCGAACAACAATACAGTAAGTTGTTTACTACTGCATCGGTGTGGGCCATAATTATTGCCTGCCTTGGTTTATTCGGTCTTGCCACCTACACAGTAGAAGCACGAACAAAGGAAATAGGTGTACGTAAAGTGTTAGGCGCAAACGTGCTTACTATTGCCCGTTTATTATCAAAAGATTTTTTGCAACTGGTGTTTATTGCATTTGTAATTGCCGTTCCGGTTGTGTGGTATGCGATGTATCGCTGGCTCGAAAATTTTGCCTACAAGGTTCAATTGTCGTGGTGGGTATTTGCAGCAGCGGGCATTGTGGCAATAGGCATTGCATTGTTAACGATCAGCTTCCAGGCAATTAAGGCTGCAATAGCAAATCCTGTAAAAAGTTTGCGAACACAATAAACCTTATCATCTGCAGTGTGTTGGCGCTGCAAAACTGTACATACTATGTTTAAAAATTATCTAAAAACAGCTTTCCGGAATTTTTCGAAGAACAAAGTGTATTCGTTCATCAATATTGCCGGATTGAGTATGGGGCTTGCATGCGCCATGCTGATTCTTTTATACACAAAGGACGAAGTGAGTTACGATCGCTTTCTTCCCGGTGTAAACAATATTTACCGTATTGTAAGCAAAGAAGTAAATCCGGATGGAAGTATTGCAATGCAAAGCGGAAACACCGGCAGTTTTCACGGACCTGCTTTTGCATCGGGCGTACCGGAGATAGTTTCGTTTGTACGTTTCCAGGGCGACTATGTAAATATTAAAAAAGGAACGGAAGTGCTTGGGCAGGAAGCGCATTTTGTAGATAGTAATTTCTTTTCCATGATGCAGTTTCCATTGTTGCATGGCGATGGTAAAACAGCTTTACAACAACCCGATGCTGTAGTGTTGAGCGAAACGGTTGCCCGTAAATTTTTTGGTTCTGCAGATGTAGTTGGTAAAACATTAAAGTTGCAACGCAATGGTACATTTAAACCATATACTGTTACAGCCGTTGCAAAAGATTGCCCGCAGAATTCTTCTATTAAGTTTCAGATGCTCACGAAAATGGAATTACGGCCCGATGAAATTTCGGATCGTATGAATTGGTTCAACTTCTTTCTTAACACATTTGTTGTACTTGCACCGGGTGCAGATGTAAAACAGGTAGAAAAAAAGATGATGCGGTTTTATGAAACAGATGCAAAGGAAATGATTAAGATAGTGGCAGAGAAATACAATTTCAAAGCCAAATCAGAATACATGCTGCAACCGTATACCGATATACACCTGAGTAAGGATTATCGTGCCGATAACGGAATGGTTGGCGCCAGCAATCCGATGTATTCTTATATTCTGTCGGGCATTGCATTGTTTATTTTGTTGATCGCCTGTATCAATTTTGTAAACCTTACAGTAGCCCGTTCGTTAAAACGTGCAAAAGAAATTGGCGTACGCAAAGTTGTTGGTAGCGATCGCCGCCAACTCATTGCGCAGTTTTTAGGCGAATCGTACATTATTTGTTTTGTTGCATTTGTGTTGGGGTTGGGCATTGCACAATTGTTACTGCCCTTCTTTAACGATCTTTCCAACAAAGCGTTGTCGCTTGCTTATCTGTTCGATCTGCAATTGATAAGCGGCTATGCAGCATTGTTTTTTGTTACAGGGTTTTTGGCAGGATTTTATCCGGCGTTGGTGCTTTCAGGTTTTAATCCCGTGCAAACATTATACAATCGTTTCCGGTTAGCAGGAAAGAATTATTTACAAAAATCGTTAGTGGTACTGCAGTTCTCTTTAGCCACTCTTCTTATTATAGCAACAACTGTTATGTACAGGCAGTTTCATTTTCTTGTATCGAAAGATCTGGGGTATAACGATAAACATGTGCTTACGGTGCCCAACATCTCAAAAAATGAAATTGCAGTTTTTCGCCAGGAGTTATTAAAAAATCCAAATGTAGAACAGGTTGCTGTCCGCAATAACGGATTTAATGGAACATTGGCAAGAGTGAATGGCAATAAAGAAATTGAGTTTACGATGGATTGGGTTGATGCTGATTATCTGCCTTTGTATAAGATACCTGTTGTGCAGGGACGCAACTTCTCCCGTTCATTTACTTCCGATACAAGTTCTGCAGTAATGGTGAACGAAGCGTTTGTAAAAGCAGCCGGATGGAAAGAACCTGTTGGACAGGTGGTTGATTTCTGGTATAGAGAAAAGAAGTACACGGTTGTGGGTGTGGTGAAAGATCATCACTATGCGGCACTTAGCGAAGTAATTAAACCACAGTTGCTGTGTAACGACGAGAATAATTTCGGGTTGGCAGTTATACGTATTAAAGAAGGATCGGCAGCAGCTGTCTTACCATATGTTGAACAGGTTTATAAACGGTTATTGCCTGTACAACCTTACAGTTACGAGTTTAAAGACATCAGTAACCAACGCCAATACGAAGCAGAAGCCAAATGGAAAAAGATGTTATTGTTTGGTGCTTTTCTTACCATTTTTATTTCCTGCATCGGCTTGTTTGGGTTATCGGTATTGTCAGCAGAAAAACGCTTGAAAGAAATTGGTGTACGAAAAGTATTGGGCGCATCTGTAACAACAATTGTAAAGGCTTTGTCGAAAGATTTTTTACAGCTCGTATTGGTTTCACTTTGTATTGCCATACCTGTTGCATGGCTGCTTGCAGATAAGTGGCTGCAGAATTATCCTTACAGGGCTGCACTCAGCTGGTGGTTGTTTGCAGCTACAGGAGCAGGTATTGTATTGCTGGCATTGCTTACAGTTTCGTACCAGGCCATAAGAGCAGCATTGGCTAAGCCGGTTAAAAGTTTACGAACAGAATAACTCATCAGTAAAAAGAACCTTATCAAAAATGATCCGGAATTATTTTAAAGTAGCGTGGCGCAATTTGTGGAAGAATAAATTATTCTCCATCATCAACATTTTAGGGCTTGGACTTGCAATACCTTTTGCATTGCTGAGTTTAATGCAGGTGCAGAGTGCCTATGAGTATGATAATTTCCATCCTTATCCCGATCGTACCTACCGCATTATTACCGATGTAACAGATAATGTTGGTGGAAAAATCAAATATGCTTTATCGCCACAAACAGTAGCCGAACAACTGAAACAGGATTATCCGTCGATTGAAAAAGCAATCTTTGTTGTGCGTGAATTTGGATGGGAGCTGAACAATCGTATTAAAACACTCGATGTAAACAGCATCTATGTAGAGCCGGCTTTTTTTGATGTGTTTGGATTTAAACTGGCATCCGGCACTGCACCGGTTGAACCCAACAGTTTAGTATTAACCGAAGAAAAAGCACTTGCTTTTTTTGGCACAACAGAAGCTGTAGGTAAAGTGCTTACGCATCCCGGTTACGGCGATTTTACCGTAACAGGTGTATTAAAACCCTACAAACGCAATACACATCTGCGTAGCGATGTAATGGTGTCGATGGCTACCTACAATAAGTTTTCAAAAGATACTGCACTTACATCCCTTAATGGATTTACCTATGTGCTGTTGAAGCCAACTGCAAACAAAGCAAATCTTGATGCTGCTTTAACAGCTGTTGCAGCAAAGATCAATACAAAGTCTATTGTAAATGCAACAAAAGAAAATCTGACTTTCCGAGAGCAGGCAATAACATCGGTTGCTCCCGATTTTGACGATCTGCGTGGCAATTCTTATGTTGAGTCGATCCTGGATCTTGCGGTGAACTTTGGATTTGCATTAGCACTGCTGTTACTTGCGGGATTTAACTATGTAAACCTAACATTGGCACGTTCGCTCAGTCGTGCAAAAGAAGTTGGCGTAAGAAAAGTTGCGGGTGCATTGCGTCATCAATTGGTTGGACAGTTTATTTGTGAAGCGGTGTTGGTGGCGTTGCTGTCATTGGCACTTGGCTTTATTGTGTTGAAGCTGATGGAGCAGTTCAGTTATGTAAACTGGTTTACCTGGAAAGTAGATAACCAGTTTGTATTGTGGGGAACGTTTATCATCTTCAGTATTTTCATTGGCGCATTGGCAGGCGCTATTCCGGCACGCATCCTTTCACGCTTTCAACCGGCAAAAGTGTTGAAGGGAACAATTGCTCCATCTACATTCGGCAGAATGGGTTTACGCAACAGTCTTGTAGTAATTCAGTTTGTTGCAAGTTCCTGTTTCATTTTTGTAATGGCTACATTTTATAACCAGTTCCGCTATATGGCAACTGATAACGATAATTTCAATCGAAAACATATTTACAATGTATCGGTGAAAGGTGATTATCGGTTGTTGCAGCAGGATCTGACAGCAAATAAAAATATCGAACGCATCGGTTTGGTGTCAACAGCTTTTGGTGGTACTACCGCACAGGCTGCTATCAAAAAAAATAAACAGGAGCAAAATAAAGAAGCAAGTTATTATGCAGCCAATGCAGAGTTCATCAGCAATATGCAGCTGCAGTTTATAGCAGGTAATAATTTACCTGCATCTAACGGCGATTCTGTTTCAAACTTTGTAGTGGTAAATGAACAATTACTTACTACTCTCGGACTTGGTACTCCGCAGGAAGCTGTTGGTAAAACCATCCTGTTGAATAACGATCGTGAAGTGATCATTAACGGTGTGGTTAAAAATTTCTGCTATTATATTTACCAGTTTGCAACAAACCCATTAGTGCTGCAGTATAACCCTTCGCAATTTCATCTGTTAAGTATTAAAACAAAAACAGAAGTGGATGATGCGGTGTTTAAATCGGAGATAGCTGCGGTCTGGAAAAAATATCATCCGCATGAAGAGTTGGCTTTTTCCAATTATCAAAAAGAAATGTACGACCGCTATTTCCCCGGCAGAGATATGAAGTTTATGGGCATGTTTTGTGTTGTTGTATTGATCATTGCATTGATGGGTTTGCTGGGTATTGTAACCTATCACACAGAAAAAAGAGTAAAAGAAATCGGTATACGAAAAGTAATGGGCGCATCAGTTCCGGTAATTGTAAAAGAGCTGTCGAAGAGTTTTGTAAAACTGATCATTATTGCAGCAGGAATTGGTTTGCCGGTGGGTTATGCAATTTGTTACTTCTTCATCAGCCTGTTTGCTTACAGTCCGGGTGTAAACCTGTTGATGTTGTGCATTCTTTTCTGCTGCATCTTTTCAATAGCGTTGATCACTATTGCATACAAAGCGATTTACGCAGCTATTGCAAATCCTGTAAAAAGTTTACGAACCGAATAATTATAAAGCAAATGTTATTAGAGTTAAAAAATATGTTCAAATGGGTTACTGTTGGCGGTAACAGGATTTTTTTATTGAAAGATATCAACCTGCAGGTGCAGGAAGGGGAGTTTATTTCCATCATGGGTCCTTCGGGTTCGGGCAAATCAACTTTGCTCAATGTAATTGGTATGCTTGATGGGTTTGATGAAGGTGAGTATAATTTTCTGCACGAAAGTGTACACAAGCTCAAGGAAAAGCAACGGGCACAGTTGTACAAACAATACATTGGTTTTGTATTTCAGCAATATCATTTAATTGATGAGTTAACTGTTTACGAAAACATTGAAACGCCTTTGTTGTACCAGGATGTAAAAAGCAGCGAACGCAAAGCAATGGTGGCCGATATGCTCGATCGTTTCAATATTGTTGGTAAGAAAGATCTTTTTCCTTCGCAGCTTTCAGGCGGGCAACAGCAATTGGTTGGTATTGCCCGTGCATTGATTGCAAAGCCAAAACTTATTCTTGCAGATGAACCAACAGGTAATCTTAATTCCAGGCAAGGTGAAGAGATAATGGAGTTGTTTACACAGCTGAACAAAGAAGGAGTAACCATTATACAGGTTACGCACAGCGAAAAGAATGCCGCCTATGCGGGCAGAACCATTCATTTACTTGATGGAAGAATTGAAAAACACATCAACAATTAATAACGAATTATGCGGATCATCAGTTTAACTGTGGCTTTATTGCTTTGTGTTGTTACAACACATGCGCAGGAGATGGGTTTAAAACAATGTATTGATACAGCATTGAAACGGAATATTCTTGTACAGCAAACAGGATTGCAACTACAGGCTGCAGAGGTAAATAAAAACCAGGCAAGGCTGAACCTGTTGCCTAACGTAAACAGCCGGTGGAATTATGGTAACAATTTTGGCCGCAACGTAGATCCTATTACGAATACCTACACCAATAATCAACTATCGTTTTCCAATGCAGGCTTAGATGCAGGTGTGGTTTTATTCAACGGTATGCGTTTGCAGAATTTAATTCAGCAAACTAATTTTTCGCATAAAGCCGCAGAACTGGATTACAAACAGGCACAGGATAATCTTGTGCTGAATGTTATACTCGCTTACATGCAGGTGCTGCTGAGTGATGATCTTTTGCAGGTATCCCGTACGCAGTTGCAGGTTACAAAAAAGCAGATCGAACGAATGGAAGTGTTGGTGAAAGAAGGTTCGGCAGGCAGTTACCAATTAACTGATATAAAAGGACAGCAGGCAAATGAACTGATTGCGATTGTAAATCTTGAAAACAATTTACAACAGGCGAAACTTACACTTTGTCAATTAATGAATATGCCGTTTGCATCGGGTTTGCAGTTACAAAGAAGCATTCAGCTAAGTGATGTTCTGTATGCACAAACATCGGTAGAAGTAATTGCAGCGGCAATGGAGTATATGGCATTGGTAAAAGCCAATAAGTACCGGGTTAAAAGTGCGGAGAAAAGTATACAGGTTGCGAAGAGTGGTTATTATCCAACCATCAGTTTAGGTGCAAGTGCCGGCAGCAGTTATTCAAGTTTGTTTACACGACTTATACCTACTACTGTTTCCGAAATTGAAACCGGCACTTATATTAAAAGCGGAAGTGCACGCACGCCTGTTTACCGGGAAATGCAGAATTTCTCTTCATCTTCAGTCGGTTATTTTAAACAAATGGAGAATAACCTCGGTTTTTTTACAGGCATCAATATGCAGATACCCATTTTTAATAACCTGCAAACAAAGAACAGAGTTCGTTTGGCAAAACTTAATTTAAAAAATACCGAACTGGAAGCCGATAACACGCTCTACCAGTTAAAGCAGAATATTGAGCAGGCTTGGGTAAACATGGAAGCTGCCCATAAACGTTTAACAACATTGAATGAGCAGTTGTTGAATTACGAAGAATCGTTTCGTGCAGCTGAAGTGCGTTTTGAAACAGGTGTCATCAATGCAGCTGAATTTCTGATTGCGAAGAACAACCTCGATCGTACAAAGATCAATCTGGTGCAGGCGAAATATGAATACAGTTTCCGTACAAGAATGCTTGATTTTTACCAGGGCAAAAACTTGTGATAGGAAACGGTGAATGAGTTGGGCGGCCAAAGGCCGCTCTTTTTGTTTTTGCAAAATGTTTTCTATTTTGATTGTTTTAGCAAAGCCTATGCAAATCATCAGAAGTATTCAAAACCGCATTTACGAAATCAGAGGAGAGCGGGTGATGCTCGACCGTGACCTTGCCGAACTTTACGGTACAGAAACGAAGTTTCTGAATCTTGCAGTAAAGAGAAATAGCAAGCGTTTCCCTTTGGATTTTATGTTTCAGTTAACGAAAGAGGAATTTGAAAGTTTGAGGTTGTAATTTGAAACCTCAGAAGGTAACTCAGATTCTTTAAGGTTGCAAAATGCAACCTTAAAGAAAGGCCGGGGACAACATAGTAAATACATGCCCTATGTCTTTACTGAATAGGGAGTTGCGATGCTAAGTGGAATACTAACAACCGAACGGGCTATTCAAATGAACATAGCCATCATGCGGGCTTTTGTGGAAATCAGGAAAATATTGCTGAAAGAAAATGATCTCATGGAACAATTGCGGGAGTTGAAAGAACGACTTGGAGAACATGATGTACAGCTTAGCCAGATCTACGATGCCATGGAAAATTTGTTAGATGAAAAAGCGGCAGAACGGAGGTGGGACGAACGGGAGCGGATAGGATTCAGGAAAAAATAATCGGGGATAGAAATACATTGTTCAAAGGCTGCCGGATTGAAGTGGAAATGAGGAGACCCCGTTGGCGGCTGAAAGCCCCGACGGCGGTTGACAAATTGCAGCGAAAAGCCGGAACTGCAGCTGCTCAAGGCGCAAAAAGCCCACAGCCCCCATCCCGATAACTATCGGAACCTAATCCCCAATTACCAATTACCAACTCCCAATCCCCACAAATTCTTCCAAATGTCAACTTTTTCCGCATCTCGAACACAATCTGTACTTTTTCGTATAGATTAATCTGTACTTTTGCGTATAAATTGAATTTTCATTAGCAATCCGATTAAACAGAACGAATCATGAGTGAAATGCTGACCACTCTGGAGCAAACAGCCCTGAGTGAGTACAAGTATGGTTGGGTGACCAATATTGAGGCCGACGAAGCGCCTCCCGGCCTGAGTGAAGACATTGTGCGCTTCATCAGCGCCAAAAAGAACGAACCGGAATGGATGCTCGACTGGCGACTGAAAGCCTACCGTCATTGGTTAAAAATGAGCGAGCCGGAATGGGCCAACGTAAAATACCCCAAGGTAGATTACAACGCCATTAAATATTACAGCGCCCCCAAGCAGAAAAAAACGTTGAACAGTTTAGATGAAGTGGATCCCGAATTAAGGGCTACGTTCGAAAAGCTGGGTATCTCTCTCGACGAACAAAAACGTTTGAGCAATGTGGCGGTGGATGCGGTGATCGACTCGGTTTCAATTGCCACTACATTTAAAAAGCAACTCGCCGAACTCGGAATTATTTTCTGCAGCATGAGCGAAGCTATACAGGAACACCCCGAACTCATTAAAAAATGGTTGGGCTCTGTTGTTCCAATGACCGATAACTATTTTTCTGCATTGAACAGTGCGGTGTTCAGCGATGGTAGTTTCTGCTACATTCCAAAAGGCGTTAAAAGTCCGATGGAGTTGAGCACATACTTCCGTATTAACGCTGAAAATACCGGTCAGTTTGAGCGTACACTCATTGTTGCCGAAGAAGGCAGCTATGTAAGTTATCTCGAAGGCTGTACTGCACCAATGCGTGATGAAAACCAGTTGCACGCTGCGGTGGTTGAAATTGTTGCGTTGGATAATGCAGAAGTAAAATATTCAACGGTACAAAACTGGTATCCCGGCGATAAAGATGGTAAGGGTGGCATTTACAACTTTGTTACCAAGCGTGGTATTTGCGCAGGTGTAAATTCAAAGATCAGCTGGACGCAGGTTGAAACAGGTAGTGCTGTTACATGGAAATATCCTTCGGTGATTTTGAAAGGCGATAACAGCCAGGGTGAATTTTATTCTGTTGCTGTTACCAACAATCATCAACAAGCTGATACAGGTACTAAGATGATGCACATTGGTAAGAACACTCGTAGCCGCATTGTATCCAAAGGTATATCGGCAGGCTTCAGTCAAAACTCTTATCGTGGTTTGGTGCAGGTTGGTAAGAATGCTATCAACGCAAGAAACTTTTCTCAGTGCGATAGTTTGTTACTGGGCGATAAATGCGGTGCACACACATTCCCATACATTGAAGTAAAGAACAGCACAGCACAGGTGGAACATGAAGCTACTACTTCAAAAATTGGTGAAGACCAGATCTTCTATTGCAATCAACGTGGTTTAGATACTGAAACTGCAGTAGCCCTTATCATTAATGGTTTTGCGAAAGAAGTAATGAATCAATTACCGATGGAGTTTGCCGTGGAAGCACAGAAACTGTTGGCTATTTCATTAGAAGGAAGTGTGGGATAAAGTCCATTTTCAAATTTTCAAATTCACAATTTTCAAATTATATGTTATCAATAAAAAATTTACAGGCAAGGATTGAAGAGAAGGAGATCTTAAAAGGTATCAACCTTGAAATTAAAGCAGGCGAAGTGCATGCGATTATGGGACCCAACGGTAGCGGTAAGTCAACATTGGCTTCTGTACTCGCTGGTCGTTCTGATTATGAAGTAACAGGCGGTACTGTTGAGTTCCAGGGAAAAGATCTGCTGGAGCTTGCTCCCGAAGATCGTGCACGTGAAGGTGTGTTCCTTGCGTTTCAATACCCAATTGAAATTCCCGGTGTAAGCACAACCAACTTTATTAAAACAGCAGTGAACGAAGTGCGTAAATATCGTGGTGAAGAACCAATGGATGCAGTTGCTTTTTTGAAAAAGATGAAAGAGAAAATGAAGCTGGTTGAAATCGATCAGTCTTTGTTAAGCCGTTCACTCAACGAGGGTTTCAGTGGTGGTGAAAAGAAGCGTAATGAAATTTTCCAGATGGCGATGTTGGAACCAAAGTTTGCTATTCTTGATGAAACAGATAGCGGTTTGGATATTGATGCGTTGCGTATTGTAGCAGAAGGCGTGAACAAATTGAAATCAAAAGACAATGCCACATTGGTGATTACGCACTACCAGCGTTTGCTCGAGTACATTGTTCCTGATTATGTACACGTACTGTACAAAGGCCGCATTGTAAAAAGCGGTGGTAAAGAGCTTGCTCTTGAACTGGAAGAAAAAGGATACGATTTTATTAAGGAAGAATTAGGAGAAGAAGTAGAAGCCTAAATCGCTCACAGATAACGCAGATGAACACAGAAAAATCTGTGCATATCAGTGGAATCAGTGAGACAAAAAAAGTAAGATGTCAGAATTAAAAGAATTAATACAGGATAAGATCAGCAAAGAATCATTCAGCGGTAATGGTTCACTAAAAGCGTTGAGCCAGAAAGGGCTGGAACTGTTCAATGAACAAGGCATCCCAACTGTGAAGCACGAAGAGTGGAAGTACACACGCATCAGTGTAGTGCTGAACAAAGATTTTTCTTATGCGGTAGATGCAACAGCAGTTACAGCAAAAGATGTGGATGCATTTCGTTTGCCCGGCCATGAAGCTGCAAATGAGCTGGTATTTGTAAACGGTATTTATCATGCAGAACTTTCAAACATCCGTTCATCTGCTGATGAACTGGTGATCCTTCCGTTGAGCGAAGCAGTGAAAGGCGAATACAAAGCAATTGTTGATGCAAATCTTGGTCATAGCGCCGGTTATCACAACGATGGTGTGAATGCATTGAACAATGCGTTTGCATACCAAGGCTTGTTTATTTCTGTAAAGAAAAATAAATCAGTTGAGCATCCGCTGTATTGTTATTATATCAACGATGCAAGAACGGTGAATGTGTTATCGCAACCACGTACATTGATTCATGTTGCAGTGAACGCAGAAGTAAAATTGGTAGAAGAAGAAGTAACCATCGGTACCAGCGATTCATTCATCAACAAAGTGAGTGAAATTGTAGTGGAAGAAAATGCACAGGTGCATATTTATAAAATTCAGAATGAGGATAGTCATAGCAGTTGTGTAAAAACAACGCATGTGCGCCAGTTAGGTGTAAGTAAGGTGAATTCTGTTACCATTACACTAAACGGCGGTACGATTCGTAACAACCTCAACTTTATTCTGGAAGCACCCGGTTGCGAAAGCAATATGTATGGTTTGTATTGTGTAAAAGGAAATACGCACATCGATAATCATACGATTGTAGATAACCAGCAGCCGCACAGCTTAAGTAACGAACTGTACAAAGGCATCATGGATGAAAATGCTACAGGTGTTTTCAACGGCAAGATTTTTGTTCGCCAGGATGCACAAAAAACAAACGCTTATCAAAGTAATAAGAATGTATTGCTGAGCGATACTGCTTCGGTAAACACCAAACCACAGCTTGAAATTTTTGCGGATGATGTGAAATGTTCGCATGGTTGTACCATTGGCCGATTGGATGATGAAGCTTTGTTTTATTTGCAGGCAAGAGGCATTGGTGAAAAAGCAGCGAAGGCATTGTTGTTACATGCATTTGCAATTGAGATTTTGGAGAAGATTGAACTTGAACCAATTCGCCAGTATGTAGATCAGATCATTTCTGAGCGTTTGGATTTTGAAATTTGATTGAACCACAAAGGCACAAAGATTGCACAAGGTTCACCAAGTTAATTCGAAGAAAACCTTTTTGGCTCTTCGTAGTAAAAATTAAATAATGGTTGAAACGTTAACACATACCACTTTTGATGTACAGGCTATCCGTCAGCACTTTCCGGTACTGAACCGTGTGGTGAAAGGAAAACCTTTGGTATATTTTGATAATGCTGCCACTACACAAAAGCCGCAGGTAGTAATTGATGCGCTGACAGATTATTACAAAAACTACAACGCTAATATTCATCGTGGTATTCACTCATTGGCCGAAGAAGCAACCGCTGCTTACGAAGCAACAAGAGATACCGTGCAGCAATTCATCAATGCCAAACAGCGTGAAGAAATTATTTTCACAAGAGGCGTTACCGAAAGCATTAATCTTGTTGCTTACACATGGGCACGCACCAATCTGAAAGCAGGTGATGAGATTATCATCAGTGGCATGGAACATCACAGCAATATCGTTCCCTGGCAGCTGATCGCTGAAATCACAGGCGCAAAGTTGAATGTGATTCCTGTAAATGATAACGGCGAATTGATCATGGAAGAGTTTCACAAACTCTTAAATGAAAAAGTGAAACTGGTTTCCGTAGTGCATGCATCCAATTCGTTGGGAACGATCAATCCTGTAAAAGAAATTATTGACGCAGCACATAAGGTTGGAGCAATTGTTATGCTCGATGGAGCACAATCAACCGTGCATTTGGATATTGATGTGCAGCAACTCGATTGCGATTTCTTCGCCATCAGTTCACACAAAGTATATGGCCCGACAGGCATTGGTGTATTGTATGGCAAGCGTGCGTTGCTCGAAGCAATGCCGCCGTTCATGGGTGGTGGTGAAATGATCAAAGATGTAACATTCGAAAAAACAACCTGGAACGATCTGCCTTACAAGTTTGAAGCAGGTACACCCAATATTGCTGATACGGTTGCTTTAAAAGCAGCGCTTGATTTTGTAAGTGGTATTGGTAAATCAACCATTCGTAAATACGAAGACGAGTTGCTGCGTTATGCAACGGAGCAATTACAAAGCATTGATGGTATTCGTTTAGTTGGTACAGCAAAACATAAAGTGAGTGTGGCATCGTATGTAGTGGAAGGCGTACATCCACAGGACTTAGGTATTTTATTAGATAACCAGGGAGTAGCAGTTCGTACGGGTCATCACTGTACACAACCATTGATGAATCGTTTTGGTATTCCCGGTACTACAAGAGCAAGTTTTGCAATGTACAATACCAAAGAAGAAATTGATGTGATGATTGCAGGTTTGCATAAAGCGATAAAGTTATTGAGATAGTCTGAACCAGGATTTATAGGATGAAAGGATGAATTGGATAATATGAATCCCCTCCTTGGAGGGCTGAAGGATGATAAACTTAGTAAAGATTGACGGGGGGGGGTGCTGAATAGCATTACAAAACGTTCAAGTGTGCGACGCAACAAACGATTAAAAGAATTACTAAAGCCGGTTACATAAAAAAGAAAATGGCAGAAGTTAAAAGTATAGCAGAAACAGAAGAAGAAATTGTTGATGAGTTTTCGTTGTTCGATTCATGGGATGAGAAATATGAATACATCATCGACATGGGAAAGAAATTGAAACCACTGGAAGACGAGCATAAGAAAGAAGAGAACAAGATCAAAGGTTGCCAGAGTACAGTGTGGATGGTGAGCGAGTTGAAAGATGGAAAAGTATTTTATCGTGCAGAAAGCGATGCGGTGATCGTAAAAGGTTTGGTGAGTATGCTGATTCGTGTATTGAGCGGACATGCACCCAAAGAGATCGTTGATGCAAAACTGGAATTCATAGATAAGATCGGCATGAAGCAACACCTGGCACAAACAAGAAGCAATGGTTTGCTGAGCATGGTGAAACAAATGAAACTGGATGCAACTGTATATCAAGCAAAGCAACAGATGAATTAGTGCGGATTGTAAAATAAATGTGATGGACAAAGAAGCAATTAAAGAAACGATCATCGAAAAGCTACAAACGGTATTTGATCCCGAGTTGCCGGTGAATATCTATGATCTTGGTTTGATCTACAATATCGACATCAACGATAAAGGTTATGCCAATATCACCATGACGTTGACAGCGCCCAGTTGCCCTGCAGCACAATCGTTGCCTGTGGAAGTAGATCAGAAAGTAAGAGAAGTGGAAGGCGTGACTGATGTAAATGTGATGATCACCTGGACACCGAAGTGGGAGAAGAGTATGATGAGTGAAGTAGCAGCATTGGAATTAGGATTTATGTAGAGTTGCTCACAGATCACGCAGATAAAAACAGATAGTTTTCTGCAGATCAATGAGCTTTAATAAACAATAACAATCACCAACAGATTTCATCTGAGTACATCAGTGAAATCTGTGAGAAAAATTTAAAGTATGGCAATGATTTCTTTAGATAGTTTAATGGGCAATCAAGGCCCCAGCTATCCCGAACAAATTGCAGCACCTTACCGAAAAGAGCTGGTAGATGCAGGCTTTGAACAAATGATGAGTGTTGAAGATGTTGAAAAGGTATTGGCAGGTAATCCCGGAAAAACAGTATTGCTGGTGTTGAACAGTGTATGCGGTTGCAGTGCAAGAGTTAGCAGACCGGGTGCATTGCTCAGCTTTTTTAATCATGTAGTGCCTGATGTAAAAGCAACATTGTTTGCAGGTATGGAGAAAGAAGCGGTGGCGCATTTCCGTGCAAACTATTTGAACGGAATCACACCTTCTTCACCCAATGTGTTGTTGTTGAAAGACGGACAAGTGCTGTTGCATTTGCAACGTCACCAGATTGAAACAACAGATGCAGGTACGATTGCTGATGCATTGATCACAGCATACAATGAATATTGCACAAAGCAAACAACAGAAGCAGAGCGTGAAGAGTTAAGAAGTTATTTCAAAAATTTATACCAGGTAGATCCTTTAGCAACACAAGAATAAACCATCTCAACATGAAAATTACTTCATCAGAAGAGTACGGTATCAGGATTCTTATCCGCATTGCATCGGCTAATCCCGTTGAAGGATTAAGTATTCCACAGTTAAGTGAAGCGGAGAAGCTCACCGAACCGCATGTGGCAAAGATTTGCCGCACTTTGCGTATGGAAGGGTTCATCAACAGTACGCCCGGTTACAAAGGTGGTTATGTGCTGGCAAAGCCATCGGATACCATCGTTATTAATGATGTGTTGAAAGCATTGGGTGGTACTTTGTTCGATCAACAGTTTTGTGATGCACATACCGGCATTGGCCGTTTGTGTACTAACTCTGTTGATTGCAGCACACGTTCGCTGTGGAAGATGATCCAGTACACACTCGATAATCTGCTGAATAAATTAACGCTGAAAGATCTGATGGTGAAAGAAAAAGAAGTGGAGCTGAAACTGGAAGCGATTCTGCAGAGAAATGTGGAGGCGTTGTTGAAGTAAGAATAGTTGAAGACTTATGAAAATGTTTTTCAAAATCTTTGTGGTATTTGTTTTTATTGGTTGTAATTCAAAGCCAAAATCAAGGTTTGAATTTTTAAAAGGAGTCTCTACTACTGTCAATAAAATGTGTCCTATGCAAGTTGATAGTATTTTGAAACTTGAAAATACTGTCGCACTTCCTCCTGCAACTTTTAGGTATAATTACATCTTAAAGTATGATACTGTGAAATACGACATTCATGAATTTGAAAAGTCATTACGTATTACAACTTTAAACATGGTTAGAACAAATCCTGAAAGTAAAATGTTTAGAGATATAAATACGACAGTAGAATTTAACTATAGTGACACTTTGGGGAATTATTTGTTTCGAATTGTATTGAAACCAGAAGAGTACAAATAGTACTAGTACCTTACAAAGCCTTATATCTTCCAATCCACAATCTCATTCACCCATTCTTCTTTAAACGGCGTAGTGATCTTAATGTAGTTATCGGTATAACCTTCCATCATGCCGTTCTTACTATGCCCTTCGAACAGCACAGGTCTTGTTTCGCCTGCGTGCTGCTCCGTAAAGTATTGCATCTTCATGTAAGAAAGATTGCGGAGTGTTTTGTTACGTTCGTAACGGGTGGTCATAGGTACAACCGGACCGAGTGTGAGTGCATGTGTGTTGTCACGTTCAGAGTAGGTGAACACATGCAGATAGCTTACATCGAGTGAGTGAAGAAAATCAAATGTTTCCTTAAACAGTTCATCGGTTTCACCGGGGAAACCAACAATTACATCCACACCAATACAGCAATGCGGCATCAGTTGTTTAATGAGTGCAACACGTTCGGCATACAGCTCCCGTTTGTAACGGCGGCGCATCATACCTAGAATGGTATTGCTTCCGCTTTGCAACGGAATATGAAAATGCGGCATGAACTTTTTACTTCTGCTTACAAATTCAATGATCTCGTTGGTAAGCAGGTTGGGTTCAATGGAAGAGATGCGATAACGTTCAATACCTTCCACTTTATCTAACTGTTGTATGAGGTCGAAGAAATTTTCCTCACGGTTATAGATAGAAAGCGAACCATTACCATCTGCACCTTTACCAAAATCGCCAAGGTTCACACCCGTCAACACAATTTCTTTACTGCCACCTGTTGCAATTTCTTTGGCGTTGGCAATCACGTTGGCCACATTATCGCTTCTGCTTTTACCTCGTGCCTGCGGAATGGTGCAGAACGAACAGGTATAATCGCAACCATCCTGTACTTTTAAAAACGTACGTGTACGGTCGTTGATGGAATAAGAAGCATTGAAACCACTTACATCTTCAATGTCGCAACTGCTGATCTTTGCACTATCACCTTTCGCCAGTTCTTTAATGTGCGAAACAATATTGAATTTTTCGGCTGCACCTAACACCAAATCAACACCGGGTATCTCTGCAATTTCTTTTGGCTTCAACTGTGCATAACAACCGGTGATTACCACTAAACTTTCCGGCGACTTGCGTTGAATACGACGCACCAGTTGCCGACATTCTTTATCGGCATTATCAGTAACAGAACAGGTGTTGATCACATACACATCGGCCAGGTCATCAAACTCTTTCTTCTCAAAACCTTCACTCTCCATCTGCCGGCTGAGTGTGGATGTTTCGGAATAGTTGAGTTTACAACCCAATGTGTGAAATGCGACTGTTTTTGCTGCTGCCATATCTGATTATTTCTCGTGCTGCCCCTTTTGCAGAAAGGCTGCAAAGATAACGAAGTACGGAGAAAGAAGCGAGCTGAAATGTAAGCTGAAAAGGGCTTTGGCCAGTAAGCCGGGAAGGCGGAGAGTTCTTACTCCCGCCTTACTGCCTTCCCGGCAACCTCAAATAAAATTGTTTGATTTACAGCACATTTCTCTGCGTCTTATTTTCTTTGCGCCCTTTGCGTGAAAAAAATAATTATTCATGGTTGCCTCATCTTTCAACCCCTTATTTTTGCCGCCCTTGTTTTTCTATGGACAACCGTAATACCAAAACATATTTACTCTTTCAGCCGAAGCATTTGTTTACCAAACGACCTGTGTTGGAGATCAGACAATTGATCAAAACCGCAACGGGCATTACATCGGGTGAGCAGCAGTTGAGCCGTGCCAACCTCAAACAGTTTTTTCCGCAGTTAAGTGATGAAGGCATGAAAACCCTGTTGGGTTTTTCGAAATGGGAATGGCAGAAAACAGAAGCCGATATTGTTGGTCAATCGCAATACATCAGCAACGAAACAGAACGTGCCGCCATGCAGAAAAAAGCAATGGCACGTAAACTGCAATCGATGATCAGTGCAATGCGGCAATTGCAGGGCTTTGAATTTTATCACAGCGGAACAGTCAATGCTGCATCAACACAAACAGTGAAATGTGTTTTTCATTCTTATCCTGTTGAACTCGCTTTTCATGCTGTTGCAGAAAATGATCGTTACAAACTGGAGATACAGGTAGTAAAAGGAAAAGAACGTATGCCACTTGCTTCGTTCAAACGGTTTCATTTTTTATTAGAGAACGATTCAACGTATTATCAGCTCGCATCAAAAAGTCATGATGCGGTTGAATGGTTGCAACAGCAAGACAGCAGCACATGGACTACAGCTGAACCATCATCATTTGAACAGGTGGTCGCAAAGCTGAAGGAATGGGAATTGAAAGTGGATGCCACCGCCATTACACAAGGCGAAGAGTTGATCGCTGAACCGCAGCCGCAGGTAATGTTGAGCGAACTGAATAATACATTTCTAAAACTCGAACCACGTTTTGTGTACGATGGTTATGTGATCGATGGACCTTTTGAAGAAACAGCAACAATACAAAGCGCAGGTAAGGTCCTCAACATTATCCGTCATCAGCAAAAAGAGGAAGAGCTGGTTACTTTTCTTCGATCACTGCATGAAAAATTTTCGAACCAAAGCAATGGATTTTTTTATCTCACTTTTGCTGAAGCGCAGAAGAAAGGTTGGTTTCTGAAAGTATATCACAAGTTGCTGGAGATGGATGTTGATCTGCTCGGCATCGACCTGATGAAACATTTCCGTTACTCACCGCATATTGCTGAAACAACTATCAGCAAACAGGAAACGGAAAACAGCTGGATATGTTTAGGTATGATGGTGAAGTTTGGAAAAGAAATTATTCCGCTTAACTACTTGCAGAAAAGTTTACAGAACGGACAGAAAGCTGTGATGCTGAAAGATGGTAGTCTGGGCGTGTTGGGTGAAGATTGGTTGAAGCAATATGGTATGATGATACGGCATGGTAAAGTGCGTAAAGATGAACTACTGGTGCCGAAGTGGTTGCTGATGAGTGAAGCAACGGATGAAACAACAGAAGATGCATCAGCAATTAAAACCGACATCAGTGCAGGATGGTTCAGTAAATGGAAACAGTGGGAGAAACAGGAACAGGCATTATATGCATTGCCAACAGGATTAACGGTGAAAGAGTTGCGCCCTTATCAACAGAAAGGATATGAGTGGTTGCGTTTGTTATCGGAAATAGGTGGCAGTGGTTGTTTGGCCGATGATATGGGTTTGGGTAAAACATTGCAAACGATCACATTCCTCTTACATAAAATTGAAGAGCAGCCGAATGATCAACATCTTGTTGCAGCGCCTGCAAGTTTGTTGTACAACTGGCAGAAGGAGTTGGAAAAATTTGCGCCGGCAGTTAAAGCAGTGGTGTTTCATGGTGCAGGAAGAGATGAAAGTTTATTGAACGATGCCAACAATAAGATCATCATCACGAGTTACGGAACATTGCGACAGGATATTGCATTGCTGCAAAATATTCCGTGGAATACAATTGTGGTAGATGAAAGTCAGCATATCAAAAATCCATCTGCACAAATAACCAAAGCAGTTTGGCAGCTTGTTGGTAAAACAAAAATTGCATTGAGCGGTACACCGGTGATGAATGGTACGGGTGATCTCTACAGCCAGTTGCATTTCTTATTGCCCGGCTTGTTAGGCAGCAATGAATTTTTCAGAAGAGAATATGCTATTCCGATTGAACAAAAAGCAGATGCAGAAAAAGCAGCGGCTTTGCAAAAACTGATTCGCCCATTTGTATTACGCCGTACGAAAGAACAGGCAGCACCTGATCTTCCTACAAAAACAGAATCAGTGCTTTGGTGCGAAATGGATATCGATCAGCGTACCGCATACGAAAGCATCAAAGAAAATGTTCGCAGCAATGTGTTGATGGATATCAGCGAAAATGGTTTGAACAAAGGCAAGATGAGTGTGCTGGCTGGTTTGATGAAGCTCCGGCAGATTTGTAACAGTTGCGAACTGGTAAAGGATGAAGATGTGTTTGCATACGACAGCATTAAAACGAAAGTTTTGATTGATGAATTGAAGACCATCATTCCTCAACATCGTGCACTGGTGTTTAGCCAGTTTACATCCATGCTTGATCTGCTGGAACGTGACTTGCAAAAAGAAGGTATCAAATACATTCGACTTGATGGACAAACAAAAGTTTCTGAACGACAGGACCTGGTTGCTGAATTTCAGGATGAAGAAAGTGATGTGACGGTTTTCCTGTTAAGCTTGAAAGCAGGTAATGCCGGTCTTACCTTAACCGCAGCAGATTATGTTTTCCTGTTTGATCCATGGTGGAACACAGCGGTAGAGAACCAGGCCATTGATCGTACACATCGCATCGGTCAGCAATCGCATGTGTTTGCGTATCGCATGATCTGTAAGGACAGTGTGGAAGAAAAGATCATGAAGCTGGCAGCAGGTAAAAAGAAACTCGCCGAAGATCTGATCACTGCTGAAGAAGGTTTTGTTAAGAGTTTATCGCTGGATGATATTAAGTATTTGTTGGAGTAGGGAGGTTTATAGTTTTTAGTTTATTGTTGGTGTGAGGGTGGGTCACCCGCAGTTGTTTTGGGTGGCTCACCCGCATCTCAACGAAAAACAATATTATTGTGCAGCAAATACAACAATGAAAAAAGCGCTTCCCTATCTTTTGCTCATTCTGTTACTGATTGCAGCGGTATTCATCCGTCGTTGTAACAGCAAGGATCAGCTAACTGATAACGATAAACGAAAACCACGTACAGAAGATGTGCGTGACAACGATAATAAAACCGATAATCAAAAGACCAATAACCTTGATGCTTTTCGTGATCCCTCATCGGACTATTATTTCACCAAGCATGCACGCTGTCGCATGAAATGCCGGCACATAACCCAGGAAGAAGTAAAAGAAATTGTGCAGAAAGCAGAAGTGAATTATAAGAAGAGCGAACTCGATGCAGCACAAGGTCCGAAGTATGCGTTGGAAGGAGTTACATCAAGAGATAATCAGCATGTACGCATTATTGTGGCACCAAAGCAACGGCACTTGACCATTGTAACAGTGATTGATCTGGAGAATGAGTGGGATTGCCCGAGTTGTAAGTAAACCCCTAAATCCCCCTGAAAGGGGACTTGCTTTGCACATGGCCAGCTTATTTGGTTATATTGATTGTTGAAGAAAGCTCTGATGATTGCAAGCTGAAGAATAAATAACAAAAAGTCCGTCACCTCGACGTAGGAGAGGTCTCACAAATTGCAGACTGTATCAAATGATAGAGATGCCTCCTTCGTCGACATGACGAAACAAGTATGAAAGTATTACTCAAACCACTACAAATTCTTTACGTCATCTATGCCATGATCATGTTTGTGATCATGATGTTGATCGTTGTGCCCGTTGTACTGGTCGCTTCTTTCTTCGGGAAAATAAAAGGTGGTAATGCGGTGATGCGTATTGTACATTGGTGGGCCGATGCATGGTTGTTCATGATCGGTATTTATCATAAACGGATTATTGAACAGGAGATCAGGGAACATCAGTCTTACATTTTTGTCAGCAATCATAATTCCTACATGGATATTCCGCAGATGCTGAAAGCAATTCGTCAGCCATTACGCATTTTGGGGAAAGCAGAAATGGGCAAAGTGCCGGTGTTTGGTATCATTTACAATGCAGCAGTAGTACCTGTTTTGCGTGGAAGTGCAGAGAACAGGGTGAAGAGCGTAAAAATTTTGCGTTCAGTATTGAACAAAGAAATCTCTATCTACATCGCACCCGAAGGAACTTTCAACATGACCGATAAACCCCTGATCGATTTTTATGATGGTGCTTTTCGGTTGGCCATTGAAACACAAACACCCATCAAGCCATTGTTGTTTTTAGATGCAGTTGATCGTATGCATTGGCGAAGTATATTTTCCATCACCCCCGGTAAATTAAGAACTGTTTATCTCGAAGAGATTTCTCCCGAAGGTTATACGCCCTTTGATGTACCTGCCTTCAAACAAAAAGTGTACGATGCAATGGAAGCAAAGCTGAAGGAATATAAGGCGAGCTGGATAAAGCCCCCATCCCCTAAAGGGGAGTAAATACACACTCCAATTGTTTTTATTCTTCCCTAATTTTATCTGCTCATGGATTTATTTGTTGATGAAAATAATAGTGCAGATAAACCTGCGGAGATATTCCCCCCTTTAGGGGATGGGGGCTTACGCTACGCAGAAATTATTATACCACTCGCTCTTCCAAAAAACTATACCTGGAGTATTCCTGATCGGTTGCTCGAACAGGTGCGTGTTGGTGTGCGTGTGGAAGTGGAGCTACGGAAGAAACGTTATGCGGGTGTTGTCAAGTCTATTCATAATAACAAGCCTGCAGCATTCGATCCGAAATTTTTATTGAATGTGCTGGATGTGGAGCCGATCATTCATGAACAACAGTTAAAGTTGTGGGATTGGATCGCCAATTATTATTTGTGCACCGAAGGTGAAGTGATGGCGGCTGCATTGCCTGCACATTTCAAACTCAGCAGTGAAACTATTTTATTGTACAACGAAGAGATCGGTGAAGATTTTTCTACACTCGATCACGATGAATATTTAGTTGCAGAAGCATTATTGATAAGAAAGGAGTTGAAGTTGCCCGAAGTGCAGCAGATACTCGACAGTTCGCATATTTATACTGTAGTAAAACGCTTGATCGAGAAGCGGGTTTGTTTTGTATGGGAATCGTTGAAGGAAACTTATTCCGCCAAAAAGGAAACATTTGTATTGCTGAACCCGCAATACGATAATGAAGACCAGTTAAGTGAGTTGCTGAATAACTGGAGCCGTGCACCCAAGCAAATGGAATTGCTGTTGAGTTATCTGCATTTAATAAAAACAGAAGGCGAGGTAAGCAAAACAGCATTGCTGAAAAAGAGCAATGCAAGCGATGCGCAATTGAAAGGATTGGTAGAGAAAGGTATTTTGTTTTTAGAAAAACGTGCAGTTGATCGTTTGCTCAACCTGCCGAGAAACATTTCGATTGATTTTGAATTAACAGCTGCTCAACAGAAATCGTTGAGTGAAATAAGAACATCATTCGAAACAAAACCTGTTTGTCTGCTGCACGGTGTTACTGGCAGTGGTAAAACGCAACTTTACATTAAACTCATTGAAGAATATATCCGCAAAGGAAAGCAGGTATTGTACTTGCTGCCGGAGATTGCATTAACAGCACAGATCATTCGTCGACTGCAAAAACATTTTGGAGGATACATTGGTATTTATCACAGCAAGTTCAACCAAAACGAACGTATTGAAATCTGGAATAAGATCAAGAGCGGTGAAATGAAAGTAGTACTGGGTGCAAGGAGTTCCATGTTTCTTCCGTTTGCGGATCTTGGTTTAATTGTTTGTGATGAAGAACACGACAGCAGTTACAAACAACAACAGCCTGCGCCACGCTACAACGCAAGAGATGCAGCTGCTTATTATGCTTCTGTGTTTGGTGCTAAAATGTTGCTGGGCAGTGGTACGCCTTCCGTAGAATCTTATTACAATACGCATGTCGGAAAATATGGTTTGGTTGAATTGATGGAGCGTTTTGGTGAAGGTGCGTTGCCATCCATTGAGTTGGTTGATACCAAACCATTGTTCAAGCAAACAAAAGAAAAAGTAATGATCGCTCCTGCGTTGCAGGAAGCAATTGAAAAATCGCTGGCGCAGGAAAAACAGGTGATCCTGTTTCAGAACCGTCGTGGTTACACACCACACCAGGTTTGTAAAACCTGCGGCTGGATTCCGCATTGCCGTTATTGCGATGTGAGTTTAACCTATCATAAATTCAAACATAAACTGCAGTGTCATTACTGCGGTACGGTTTATCCAACGGTGAGCACTTGCGAAGCATGCGGCAGTCATGATTTTATGCAGCACAATTTTGGTACGGAGAAAGTGGAAGAGCAATTGCAGGAACTGTTTCCCAAAGCAAAGATTGCACGCATGGATTATGATACGGTGAGTGGGAAGACGGCACATGATCAACTCATTCAACAATTCGAGCAGCACCGCATTGATATTTTAGTGGGCACACAAATGGTGGTGAAAGGTTTGGATTTTGAAAAAGTAAATCTGGTAGGTATTCTTGATGCAGACAGTTTATTAAGCTTTGCTGATTTTCGTGTGAACGAACGTGCTTTTCAATTGATGGAGCAGGTGAGTGGTCGTGCCGGACGAAAAGATGCAGATGGGCATGTGATGATACAGGTAGCAAATACCAATCATCCGGTTTTGCAGTTTGTAAAAGCACACGATTACAAATTGTTTTTCTCTGTTGAGTTGCAGGCAAGACGACAGTTTTATTATCCGCCGTTTACACGCATCATACAGCTTACACTTAAGCACAAACAAAAAGAAACCGTAGAAGCGGCTGCACAACTGGTGGGTGAAAACATGCAGCCTTTGTTTGCAAATTATATGGTTGGTCCGGCAGAACCGGTGGTGAACAGAGTGCGTAACCAGTACATTATGGAACTGGTGTTGAAGCTGCCGAAAGATGCACAGCTGATTCATCAGTGTAAAGAAATGATCCATGCACAAACGGTGCTGTTGCATAATCATCCAAATTTTAAAAGTGTGGTGTTGATTGCGGATGTAGATAAGATGTAAAAAGAGACTACCCTTGGCTGTTTATAGAGAAATCAAAATATTCTCTTGTTGTAAGATTTAATTTAAGATTGAAATAGCAAGGTCCACCGTCAAAAATAAGAGGTATGTGTGAACGCCAATAATCTCCTTGAGTTTTGCATAGGCAATTTATCCAAACAAATGATTGTGCGTTGTTATCTGTTGCAAATATCAATAGCTTTTTATAGGAGGTCATGATTTCTTCAATCCACATTGTACGCTTACTTAATAAGTGGTCTTTGTAAATTGTATGAATGGCCTTAGTTAACAATTCTTCAATCAAACAATAGTCGATTTTAGGGCGAATTGCAGGCTTAAACTTTGTAGCAAATGGGTTTCTTGCTGTTGTGAAAGGTAGAATAACTACAGATAAAGTGTCGGATAAATAGTCTTTGCAAACATATTGGTTTGTTTGCCCAAAAAGAGAATTAAAGGAATACAAAAGGAAACCCAAAATGCAGATAATTTGAAGCTTCATAATCACTAAGTTCTCTTTTTTTGTTTTTCAAGCCGTAATTACTTTGTTAATTTAAAGCAGTATTCAAATATTCAACGGGGTTCAGGTAATACATTTTCTTCCATCCTTGTATTGATGTGTCTTTTCTCCATGGAAGAGGAATGAGCGATTTGATGGTATAATGTAAATGTGGTGCTTTTCCTGCTGCGTTGCCTGTTGTGCCAACTGTTCCAATCGTTTTCGTTGAACTTACAAATGCGAATGAAGATGTTTTGATTTCTTTAAGATGAGCGTAGTAATGCAATCTCCACTTAGGACCAAGTATCAAAACAATATTACCGCCTTTCTCGATCGTTCCGGTGTAAAGTACAATTCCACTGGTTGAGGAAACGATCTCTGTTCCTTCTTTTGCAAAAATATCAACACCCTTATGTGTTATTGATGTTCCCCAAGGGTAAGCCCAGAAGGATTGTTGATTGTAGCTTTTCTTGCTTGCACCTTTTACCGGAATTGTAAACGATTGAGGAATGAGGAAGCCGATTAATAAAATAAGTAAAAGAATCAGCAGTATTCGTTTGATCTTTTTCATGATGGCAGATAAACGTGATCTCCTCGTTATTTATTTATGATTCTGACGATTTTGGCATTTAGTTAGCAAGCATATCCATAAGGATCATCAATCACTTCCTCAATATCGCCACCCTCGTCTTCCGTATTCTCCGCTCAGTACTCTCACGCACCTGCTGGTTATGCAAAACCCATCCACCCAGCAAACCAATCACACTTCCAATCACTGTATCAAGTAAACGTGTTGCAATAAGTTGATTTGGGTCTGCAGTCATCGCTGTTCCTGCTTCTGCTAAAAACAACGTAAGTGGTGTAATCAAAATAACTGCTAATCCATAATGCCTCACCACCAGCATCTCCACAATAAACTGCAGTAACATAATACTGAGGCAAACAGTTAATGCAGTCATTTCAACCTGCAACAGTAACCAGGCTACACCCAACCCAATAAATGTTCCGAGTATACGCTGGATGCTTCGTTGCCATACATGATGAAGACTGATACCCTGCATGACTGCTGCACAGGAAATAGGAACCCAATAAGGCTTTTCCAGTTTCAATAAATGACTCACCAGTAATGCAACAGCCAGCACTGCACCAATGATGATCGATTCAACCAGTTTGGTATACGGGTTGGTTGCAAGCGAAGTTGTTTCCTGTGTAAACTTTCCTTTTCTGATAATGTATAAACTGTAAAAGAACGCAAGTACACAGGTAAGCATACCACTCATCACGATCAAACCAATACGTGTGGGGATGGTATTGAAATCGAACTGCATGCTGCTGGCAATAGCAGCGATCATCACAAAGAAAAAACCACCGGGTGGTTTCATTTGAAAATAACGGGTAACCCAATGTGCGGTAAATGCGATCAGTCCTAACACCAAGGCTGATAGATAAGGATTAAAACTAAATGCAATACTCACCCCAAACGAAAAAGCTAAGCCAAACGAACAAACCACGAGTGTGATCATCCGCTGAGCAAAAGAAGCAGATGAAGGCAGATAAAGAATAACCATACCACCAGTACTGGCGAGGATGCCATAGTCAAGACGGTTAAAATATAAACCAATGAGCAAGGGAATACCTACACAAAGTGATGCCAGTACCGGTATGTGCCAAAGGCGTTCGGATTTTTTCAGCTCAACTAAGGAGCGGAGTTCATCTTTTACCAATTGCTTAAACGAAACGGCCATGCTGCAAAACTATAGCAGCAATTTGTATAAAGTTTGATGGCGTAGTAAAAAAGCAAATCCCCCGAAAGCCGGGGGATTTTGCAAGAGTAAAATTTTTTCCATCAAGAGGTAAATAATTGTTTTAATAGGGATGATGGATCGGATTCATGAATACGGATTTTAATTTTTTAGTTTTCAAAGGATCATTGGTCTGTCAGTTCTGATAGAGTACGGATTTTTCTTCAGGAATTGGATTCTTAACTTCTGATACAAATTTCGTTACACGTAAGCTTATTTCGGCGGGTACTTTTGACCGATTTTTTTGCGTAATTATTCATCGGAAATTTACGACATATTAATTTTTATGTTCAGGTTTCAGGTATGCCGGTAAATAAAAAATCCCTCCGTTGAGAGGGATTTTTGAAGTCGTTTATGTTGATTAATACCGACGACCGCCGCCGCCATATCCACCACCGCTACCGCCGTTTCCACCACCGTAGCCGCCGCCACCTCTGTTACCACCACCGCCGCCACCGGGACGGTATCCACCACCGCCACCACCGGGGCGATAACCACCGCCACCGCCGCCAGGACGATAGCCTCCACCACCGCCACTGCTTCCGCCACCTGGTCGGTCTTCTGCTTTCTTAACAACAAGTGGTTTCTTGCTGCGGCCAAGCTGAATATCATTTAATAACTCAATGGCATCATTACCATCAGCTTCATTTTCCATTGTAACAAAACCAAAGCCACGGCTTTTTCCGGTTTCACGATCAATTGAAATTTTGGCAGAAACTACCTTGCCAAACTTTTCAAAGATTTCTTCTAATTCGGCATCATCTACATCATAGGGTAAGCCGGCGACAAATAAATTCATTTTTAATTTTTTTGTAAAACTAATTAAACTGTTGATTGCTTGCTCAAGATAAGCAGTTTAAGTCATAAATCTGACTGTTTCAGGCTTTTTCAAGCATCTTACTGTAAGCATAAACGTGTAAACCGGATTCCTTTTTCTTAGCTGCCAGCAACATTGCATTTGCAACATCAGTTCCATTAATACCTTTATAGTTCGATGGCAGAAGAAATTTAAACATACGGAACAAAGTAATCCCGATGCTTTCGCCTGTTCGATGTTGCATGCGGTTGCCCATTAAAAATGACGGACGGAAAATATGAAAGCTGTTAAAACCAAACGTTGCAATTACTTCTTCCACTTCGCCTTTTAATCGTGTATAAAAAAAGCGTGAACGGCTGTTGGCACCAATGGCCGATACCAATAGATATTGCTGAAAGCCTGCAGCTTTGCCAAAACGGGCAGCATTAACAGGTATATCAAAATCAATACTGCGGTATAAAACTTTATCGCCTTTTACCTGTGCCATGGTAGTACCGATGCAGCAAAAAATACAATCGCCGGTACCAAGCTGCTGTTGGTAATGTTCGTAGTTGGAAAAATCGGTAATGCATATTTCCAGCTTTGGATGTTGCAGGTTTACAGCACGCCGAACAAGAATGCGTACACGGCTGAATGCATCATCGTTTAAGAGTTGTTCAACCAATGCCGATCCAACTAATCCTGTGGCGCCAATTACAACTGCTGTTTGTCCGTTCATAAATGCTTTATTTTGCAACCATGCCGTTTGCTATATGCGTATTGTTGAACCATATTGCTGCGGCATAATACAAGCCTGAATGTAGAAACCTGCCTTCAAGCTTAAGTAGTTTAAAATTTGGTATTACATGCAAATTCACGAAAATCTTTCACTCAGGCAATACAATACATTTGGTATTGATGTAAAGGCAAAACTCTTTGCCGAGTTTAATTCGGTTACACAACTGCAGGAAATTCTGCAATACATACAACATCTTGCGCCACGTATACCCCGTATGGTATTAGGTGGCGGCAGTAATGTTTTATTTACAGGTAATGTGCAGGCACTGGTGTTAAAGAATGGTATTTCCGGTATTGAATTAGTAAAAGAAGATGAACAGTTTGTATATATAAAAGTTGGCGCCGGTGTTAACTGGCACAGCTTTGTGCAGCATTGTGTACAACAGGGTTGGGCAGGCGTGGAGAATTTAAGTTTGATACCTGGTAATGCAGGTGCAAGCCCCATGCAGAACATTGGTGCGTATGGTGTGGAAATAAAAGATGTGTTTGAAGAGCTGGAAGCTTATCACTTAACCGATAAAACGGTTGTAACGTTTTCTGCAACAGATTGTGCATTTGGTTATCGTGAAAGTGTGTTCAAACGAAAGTATAAAGACCAGTTTGTAATACTAACGGTTACGTACAGGTTAAGAAAAAATCCCATCTTTCATACAACGTATGGCGCCATTAACGAAGAGCTGGAAAAAATAGGGGTGAAGGAGTTGAGTATTACCGCTATATCGCAGGCAGTCATCAATATCCGTTCGTCGAAGTTGCCCGATCCGAAGCAGATCGGCAACGCAGGAAGTTTCTTTAAGAATCCATCCATCAGCAAAGAACAGTACGATCAGTTAAAGAATGAGTTTACATCGCTGGTAGCTTATACAAATCCCGATGGTACAATGAAGCTGGCGGCAGGCTGGTTGATAGAACAATGCGGGTGGAAAGGTTATCGCAAAGGCGATGCAGGTTGCCATGCAAAACAAGCATTGGTGCTGGTAAATTACGGTGCAGCTACCGGTAAAGAAATTTATGATTTGAGCGGAGAAATAATGCTGAGTGTGAAAGCAAAGTTTGGAGTAGAGCTGGAAAGGGAAGTGAATATCATTTAGCCTTTACTAGACAGCCGATAGTAGTTAGTCTGTTTTTGAATAATGACTTAAAACTATCGGCCACAGGCTTTCCTCAACTAACAACCCAACTCATTACCAAATCGTACAGGAAACGATAATGTACTGTAAGTGGCAATGGTTCATGTTTGCGAAAACTGCAGATGAGTTTTCCTTCTTCATCTGAGCCTTCAATATTTTCGATGTGCATATGCTCACGAAAATCAACACCGCCATCGCCAAACCATTTAAACATCGATTCTTTTGTGCTCCACATCAGCGATGTAAGTTGTAATAACTGCTGTGCACTCATTTGTTCATCAAGCAGCATCTTTTCCCTTTCGGTTAAAAACTTGTGACTTACCCGTAAAATTTTTTCCGAAGCCTTTTCTATATCTATCCCTACACGTTGTGTAGAGCTTACAATTGCTGCTGCATAATCGCCACAATGCGAAATGGAGAAATGATATTTCTCATCGGGCAGAAAAGGCTTGCGTGTATCGGCAATTAAAATTTCTTCCAGCGGAAAATCTTCAAACAGCGTAGGTAACAGATAGCGGCCGGCGAGGTGTTGTAAACGCTTGTGCGGATGCGATACATCACGCTTCAACGGTACTTTTTCAAGAAAAAAATCTTCAGCTTCTTCTATGCGCCAAAGACCGGCCCTTGTGCCGCTGTTGATAGTATGTTGATAAACGAGTGCCAATTGTAGAATTAAGAATTTAGCTTGCGGGTTCAGTATTTCAATGCATACAAATCTAAAGAGAAGTATATGATTTTATCGGATAAAAGAATCCTGGAGGAAATTGAAAAGGGAACCATTAAAATTGAGCCGTACGACAGGAGCTGTCTTGGCTCCAATTCGTACGATGTGCATTTAGGAAGTACATTGGCTACTTATAAAGAACACATGATTGATGCAAAGAAGCACAACGAAATTGAGTACTTCGAAATTCCTGACGAAGGAATTGTTTTATATCCGCATATTTTTTACCTCGGTGTAACATTGGAATACACCGAAACACATGCGCATGTGCCTTTCCTGGAAGGTAAATCATCAACAGGCCGTTTGGGTATCGATATTCATGCAACCGCCGGTAAAGGCGATGTTGGTTTTTGCGGTAACTGGACATTGGAAATTTCGGTTAAACAACCCGTGAAGGTGTACAAAGGCATGCCCATCGGTCAGCTTATTTATTTCCCTGTGGAAGGAGAAATTGAAGTGAAGTACAACCAGAAGTCAAATGCCAAGTACAGCGGTCAGCCAAACAAACCGGTTGAAAGCATGATGTGGAAGAATAAATTCTGATTTTACTGAAACAATGCATAAACAGCAAAGCTCGCCAGCCAGTGTTCTCCGCCATAACCACCGCTTACAACATTGGGCAATGAAGCTGTAAGATGATTGATAGCAGCACGCATCAGCATTTTTTTACGTGGATCATTTGCAGGTAATGCTTTTGAAATACCGTTCATGCACCAGCTGCGGCTGAAACAAAGTCCATCAAGATGCACGATCTGGTAATCATTTCTGTCGGATACCACCGGTAATACAAAAAGATGTTTTAAAGCAGACGTACCGATGTATTGATTAAACCAAACGGGAAAATCTTTTTTAGGTAATACCCTGCGCATCAGATCGGCCACTTCCAGCGATGGTGAAAGAAAATCAGAGCCATTCGGTTCCCATGAAGCCGGTACATTTTTATCCTTTTGAAAAAGTGTAAGTGCTGCTTTTGTAATATTCAATTCAAAGGTTGTGTTTTTGGCTGCTCTTGCATAGTCCAGTGCAAATACTAATCCGAACGCTGTATTCGGATGAACACCTGTGCGGTTAGGATATGTTTGTTTGGGTAAAAATTTTGTCCAGAGATCAACGATTTTATTGGTAAGCGGTTGCAGGTTTGCATGCCATGTTTTTGCATCAGCATCATCCCATTGCAGTAATTCTTCATCGAGTTTCAAGAGCCATGCCCAACCGTAAGTACGTTCCCAGCTTGCCGCAAGTGGCAAGTCGAAATATTTTACTTCTTTTAAAATATTATCTGCGGCAAAACTTTTGGCGAGTATGCTGCGTATTTCTGCTGCGTTTGCTAAATGAGGAAATGATTTTAAAAGCTTCACCAGCATCCAGTGGCCATGAACAGAAGAATGCCAATCGAGACAACCGTAAAACGATGGATGAAGTTGATGTGGTTTCAACACATGATCGCTGTCGCTGTTGGAAAGATGATTGGTTTTATTGGGATATTCCTGTTCAATACATTTCAACGGAAGCGATGCAAGATGTGCTGCACCTTTTTCCGTTAATATAAAACCCGAGCTGTCTTTTTTAATTGTAAAGAAACTGTTGTCCTGCGCATGGGTATATAGAAATGAAAAAAGACAAATGAATAATGCAAAAAGTAAACGCATGAAGTTGAATTAAGCAGTTATTAAAACAGGAATGTTGCAAACAAATATAGTATTTACTTAAGCCCGTATTTATGGTGGTAGGCCAACACCCAACCTGTTACTTCGCCATAACTTTCAATTCCTTTTCGTTGGCGGTTTTGTTTCAGATAATAATCGTACAGCTTATCAGTCCAGTCGCTCAGGAACGTACGATGATCGGTTACAAATTTTCTGTAAGCAACCAGATCCCGTTTAACACCGGGGTGAAGTTGATCGCCAAACTGTTTTGCTGCAGTTGAATCAACAGCTCTCAGGTTACCCCATGCATACAAAAACATATCGAGATAACTGGAGTATTGCATAAGTGTGTCGTTTGAATGTGTTGCAGAAAGAAAACCAACAAAGTTGGCTTCGCTTTCGCTGGCGTAACCGATCTGGTGCGCCATTTCGTGGCATACAACATAAGGTTGCAGAAAATTGGGGATAGCTGTGTTCACTTGGCCTTCGCCTGTAAATGGATTGTAATATCCCTGGAAACCCACATAATTTCCAATTTCACCAAACATTGAAGGTTTTAATGATGCGTGTTTGTATCGCAAAAAGGGGAATTGTTTTTCCAGTGTTTGATAACCCTGCAATGCCGATTGAAACATGCGGTCATTATTCATGGTCGTGTCTTTCTTTTGCAGGCAGATTTCTTTTCGGCTATTCATCTGCAATAGCAGGTAGTTGTTTAAATCGATCAACTGCTGCTTATCGAACTTACCGTTTTTTAAACCCAGCTGCTGTTCAATTCCCTGCCGGTAATAATTCAATCCCCAAAAAAGATAGAAGTACACATATACAAATAACAGAATAATACCTGCTGTAAGCAAAGGCGTAAGTTTTTTGCGCCAGCTATCGGTTTTATGAAAAAGGCGCACAACAAATTTGCCCAGTTGCCAAAGTACGCTAACCGAAACAATGCTGTAAAGAATATCGCCCAGGCTGAAGGGGATCCAGCCAAACAGGATACGCAAAAAACGGCTAAGGCCCGGGTAAAAGCCATTGGCATAATTTTTTTCGATCCAGCCATGATTGCCTGCTATAAAAAATATAGAAAGGGCAAGGATGAGGAGCGTAATAAGCAGCGATATCCGTATAAGTTTGCCGTAGGTCATTGCTGTCAAATTTACGGGGTAAACCGGTTTTCGGGATTGGTTTGTAATAAGCTTTTGGCTGATAGTCAATGTGCAACAATAATTTAAGAACGCTTTTTGCTACTCTAAAGAGGGTAGGCAATACTGGTTTACAGTCCAAAGGAGGTTAAATTAGTACTTACAGGAACTTTAAGCCGAAAGAAAACCAATATTTGGTTTGGCAGGAAATGGTATTTCGGTTACCTTTGCAAACTCTTTAAAAAGGGGTATTATGTCGAGCCGCCGGGAATTTGAAATAGCATTTGTAGGGTTAAAATCCGGCACACATCAGTTTCTATATGAAATTGACGACAGGTTCTTTGAAGAATTCGGAAAACAGGACTTTAAAAACTGTAAAGCCAACGTAAAACTTGAACTGGAAAAGAATACAGGGTTTATGTTGCTGAAGTTTGAGGTAGGTGGAAGCTTAGGTGTGCTTTGCGACCGATGCGGAAACGATTTGCCTTTAGAACTGTGGGACGAATTTGAGATGCTGGTGAAAATGACCGATGAACCGGAGAAGATGAATGACGAAGAAGAAAGTCCGGATGTGTTCTACATTTCACGTACAGAAAGTCATCTGCATGTGAAAAACTGGATCTTCGAGTTTATTAACCTCAGCATACCCATGCAAAAGATGTGCAGGGAAAGTGAGATGGGCGGACCACACTGTAACAAAGAGGTGTTGGCCAAGCTAGCTCAGATGAACCCGCAGGAAAACGAAAACAAATCCCTCTGGAAAGGGTTAGATAAATTTAGAAACGAGTAAAATTTAAAGATATGCCAAATCCAAAGCGCAGACATTCACAACAACGCAGTGCGAAACGTCGTACACACTATTCAGCAGTGAGTGTTACTTTAACAAAAGACAGCACTACGGGCGAAACACATCCCCGTCACCGTGCACACGTGAGCGAAGGTAAACTGTACTACAAAGGAAAATTAGTAGCTGAAAAAGCTCCCGCAAAAGCATAAGCTTTTATAATTAACTTACCTGCATGGTCATAGGTATTGACATGATGGGTGGCGACTACGCCCCTCAGCAGCCGCTGTTGGGCGTAGATTTGTTTTTAGCCGAAGCTACCCCTGGTATTAAATTGCTGCTGATTGGTGACGAAACCATTATGCGCAGGCATTTTGTTTCTGTACCGGCAGCTGTATCTTTTTTGCATACTACCGAAGTGGTGGATATGCAGGAGTCGCCTACCAAAGCATTACGGGATAAGCCCAACTCCTCCATGAACAAGGGTCTGCAGTTGCTGGCCGAAGGAAAAATTGATGCATTTATCAGTGCCGGTAACACAGGTGCAATGATGGTGGGTGTGTTTTATACTATTCGTGCCATTGAAGGTGTACAGCGTCCTACAATTTCAACTGTTATTCCCAAAGTAGAAGGTGGTTATGGATTGATTCTCGATGTGGGTATGCAGGCCGATTGTAAGCCGGAGAATTTATTGCAAAACGCTATTCTCGGAAGTATCTATGCTCAAAATATTCTTGAAATAGAAAACCCTGCAGTTGGATTGATCAATATTGGTGAAGAGGAAGGCAAGGGCAATTTATTGGCACAGGCTGCTTATCCATTGTTAAGAGAAAGTAAGCTCATTAATTTTATCGGCAACATTGAAGGTCGTGAAATATTAACCGGCAAAGCTGATGTAATGGTGTGTGATGGATTTACCGGTAATGTTATTTTAAAACTGGGCGAATCGATCTTTGATATTTCAAAGTCTCGCAACCTGGATGAAGATGATTATTTTAAACGTTTCAATTTTGAAACTTATGGCGGCACACCAATTTTAGGAATTGATAAACCGGTGATTGTTGGGCACGGTATTTCCACATCAAAAGCATTTGTGAATATGATTCATCTTGCAACTAAGATGATTGAAACAAAGCTGTTGGAAAAAATGAAAGAAAAATTTGTGAGCGAGGAAACAGAGTAAAATGCACGGTGCTGTTGGGTTTCAGAAGATTGAAACGTATCGTAAAGAAAAAAGTAAAAACATTTTAGTTTAAAAAATTTGGAGGCAACTGTAATTACCCTATTTTTGCACTCCCAAAAAAACGGAAACGTTTTGAGATTCCGTAGCTCAGTTGGTAGAGCACGACACTTTTAATGTTGGGGTCCTGGGTTCGAGTCCCAGCGGGATCACAGAAACAAAAGCCTCCACACGGAGGCTTTTCTGTTTGTACTACTTTTGCACTAAACGAATAAGCATGGATTTTAAGGATAAGGTTGTAGTAATTACAGGTGGCAGCGATGGTATTGGTAAAGCGCTGGTGGAATTGTTTTTAAGCAAGGGTGCAAAAGTGGCTACCTGTGGCAGAAACAACGATAAGCTTTATGCTTTACAACAGGAATTTGTTGGCAGGCCTTTGCATACGTTTGTTGCAGATGTTAGCAACGAACAGGATTGCAATCATTTTATTGCAACTGCAGTGAAAGCATTTGGCGGTATTGATATCCTCATCAACAACGCAGGACTTTCAATGCGTGCATTAATCATCGACTCCGAAACATCGGCATATAAACGTTTGATGGATGTAAACTTCTGGGGTACTGTTTATACAACCAAAGCTGCATTGCCATACATCATTCAACGCAAAGGAACAGTTGCAGGCATTTCATCCATTGTAGGCAACAGGGGTATACCCGGCCGTAGTGCTTATTCCGCATCTAAGTTTGCGATGCAGGGATGGTTAGAAGCATTGCGGGTTGAAATGAAAGATCATGATGTAAATGTATTGTGGGTATCGCCGGGCTTTATTGCAACCAAAATCCGCACTACTGCATTAAACGGCGAAGGCAAACCAATTGGCGAAACACCAATGGATGAATCGAAACTGATGAGTGCAGAAGACTGTGCTTTGCATATTTACAACGCCATTGCTAAACGTAAACGTGCTGTAGTACTTACGTTAACAGGCAAAGCAACTGTGTGGATGAGTAAGTTTTTACCAACACTTGCCGATAAATACATTCACAAGTTTTTCTTTAAGGAAGGAAAGCTGATTAAATAAAATTCTCCAGTAGGTTTGTGCCGTTGCAGATAAAATGAATGCTGCTTTCTGCAACCGATTATTGTTTATCTTTCGTTTCAACACGTTTACGCATCAATGGCTTTACTAACCCTCACATCAGACATCGGAGAGCAGGATTATCTTGCCGGGGCCGTAAAAGCAGTGTTGTTGCAACAGGATCCGTCGTTTCAGCTCATCGATATCACACACCAGCTTTCGCCGTTTAACGATCCTCAGGCTGCTTACATCATCCGCAATGCCACGAGGCTGTTTCCGCAAAACAGCTTTCATCTTATACTTGTAAATCTCTTTCAGTACCAACCCGATCATTTGCTGTTGGTGAAACATAACAACCAGCATTATCTTTTGGCCGATAACGGCCTTATCACCATGATACTGGAAGAAACACCAGAGCAGGTTGTTGCTTTACCGCTCGATAAAACAAAAGCACGCAACACGCTTGCCTGTGCTGAAGTGTTTGGTAAAGCAGTGCTGCAACTCTTAGCAGGTAAAAGTCTGCAAGAGGTTGGCGATGCATCAGTATCGATACAGGTGCGCAACCCTGTAAGACCCATTACCAACAGCCAGTACATTGAGGGGCAAATCATCTCTATCGATCATTTTGAAAACGTCATTGTCAACATTACACAGGAAGAGTTTGAAGCGCAACGCAAAGGCCGGCGTTTTAAAATTGTATTTAAACGGGATGAGGTGATCGACCGCATCAGCGAAACGTATGCAGATGTGCCTGAAGGGGAAAAGCTGGCCCTGTTTAATGCAGCCGGTTACCTGGAAGTTGCGATTAACAAAGGCAATGCAGCAGGGTTACTGGGTTTGCAGGGCTTCTCAGAAAAAAGTACCAGCCAGTATACGCAAAGCCGGTTGTTGTATCAAACAGTACGGGTTTATTTTGAATAAGCTTTTGCTCATTTTCGGTATTCTGTACAAGTGAGTGACACAACGAAGATGCGCATTGCTCGGTACGCTCATCAGCTAAAAAATCAATTGGTCAGTATCTGCTGTTAAAAGAACGTTGAAATAGTGGTTTATACACTCATCTCCTTATTTTTGCCTGCTTCCCGCCAAAGCGGGCCAATACTAAACCTAAGCTTCATATGAATTTTCAAAAGGTCAACAACATTACAGGCTGGATCATTGGTCTTATTTCCTGTGCAGTGTACGTGTTAACAATGGAACCCACCGGCAGTTTGTGGGATACGGGTGAGTTTATTTCCTGTGCTTACAAATTAGGCATTCCGCATCCTCCGGGTGCTCCGTTGTTTATTTTGCTCGGTCGTTTGTTTACATTGTTTACTCCCGGCGATGCAGCTATTGGTGTAAACCTGCTTTCTGCTTTGTCGAGTGGCTTCACGATTATGTTCCTGTTCTGGACCATTACACATTTCGGTCGCAGATTGGTACAAAAAGGAAACGAAGAAATACAGGGTGTGCAATTGTTTACCATTATGGCTGCAGGTGCAATTGGTGGTTTGGCGTATACCTTCAGCGATTCGTTTTGGTTTAGTGCAGTAGAAGGTGAAGTATATGCATTATCTTCTTTCTTTACAGCAGTTGTGTTCTGGATGATTTTGAAATGGGAACATGAAGATACACTTGCAGGTGATGATGATGTAAAACGCACTTCGGCAGAACGCTGGATTGTTTTGATCTTCTTTATGATGGGTTTAAGTATTGGTGTACACTTGTTAAACCTCTTAACCTTACCTGCAATTGTAATGGTGTATTATTTCCGCCGTTACAAACCTACATGGACTGGCGGAACAATTGCCTTCCTCATTGGTTGTGTTATTACAGGTCTTGTACAAAAAGCAGTTATTCAGTGGAGCATCAGTGGTGCAGGTTTGTTCGACCGCATTTTTGTTAACAGCTTTGGGTTACCATTCTTCTCCGGTTTTATTTTCTTCTTTGCGTTACTCGCTGTGTTGATCTGGTTCGGTTTGCGTTGGGCAAAAGAAAATCATTACCGTTTCTTACGTTTAGGTTTATGGTCGTTTGCATTTATGCTTATCGGCTATTCAGCATACATCACAACAATGATTCGTGCAAACGCCGATCCCGGTATTGATATGAACGATGTAAACAATCCTATTGCTTTGGTGAGTTATCTCAGCCGTGAGCAATATGGTGATGTGCCTTTATTAAAAGGACAAAAATTTACTTCGGAAGTTGAGGAATATGCCGAAGAAGGTGACAGCTATCAACGTGTTGGTGATAAATATGAAGCAACAGGAAAAAAACGCAAACCTGTTTATCCTGCCGATCAAACAATGGTATTCCCCCGTGTATGGGATGCAAGCAACGATCAGGGACACGCAGATTACTATGCACAATTTTTAAGCATTGGTAAAATGCGTGATCAGCAAGGCCGTATCAGCTACGAGCGTGATCCGAATATGGCTGATAACTTTAAGTTCTTCTTTGGTTACCAGGTAAACATTATGTACTTCCGTTACTTTATGTGGAATTTTGCCGGAAAGCAAAACGATGTACAGGGCTTGGGAGAACGCCGCAATGGTAACTGGATCAGTGGTATTTCATTTTTAGATAATGCACGTTTGGGTAACCAGAAATTAATGCCCGACAGCCTTAACGATAACAAAGCAAACAACAAGTATTACCTGCTGCCTTTCATACTCGGTATTATTGGTATTCTTTACCAGTATTCAAAACATAAGAAAGACACATTGATTGTTGGTTTGTTATTCTTCTTTACAGGCTTTGCAATTGTATTATATCTCAATCAGGCAGGTCCGCAACCACGTGAGCGTGATTATGCGTATGTAGGAAGCTTCTATGCTTTTGCTGTTTGGATTGGTCTTGGATTTATACAGGTAAAAGAATGGTTTGAAAAAGTAGTGAAGGGCGCTGCAGGTACATACCTTGCAGCTGCACTTTGTTTCCTTGCTGTGCCTTTCTTAATGGCACAACAAAACTGGGACGATCATGACCGTAGCAAGAAAACAATTGCTCCTGATCTTGCAACAAACTATCTGGAAAGCTGTGCACCTAATGCCATCCTGTTTACAGTTGGTGATAACGATACCTATCCTTTATGGTATGCGCAGGAAGTAAAAGGCATCCGTCCCGATGTGCGTGTGATCAACACCAGTTTATTAGGTACCGACTGGTATATTAATCAGCTTCGTTATAAAGTGAATGAAAGTGCCCCCATTGATGTAATCTGGAGCGAAGAACAGATTGCAGGTGATAAACGTAACGTGAGCTATTATATTCAGGTATCGCAAACAGACAGCAGCTACCACGATCTGTATAAAATGATGAAAGACCAGGTGGGTAGTGATGCAGAAACAAAAATGTATCGTTCACCACAAGGCGGCGAGTTGCTGAACTACTTCTTCAGTCAGCGTTTTTCTGTACCGGTAAACGAAGCATTTGTTCGTGAAAACAAAACAGTGAATGCTGGAGACAGCGTAGTAAAAGAATTGCGTTTCCAAGTTGGCAAACAATACCTCTTTAAAAACGATGCAGCGATCTTAAACATCATTGCAGCAAATAACTGGAAACGTCCGATCTACTTTACGCAACCTTATCAACTTGGTTTCGATGATTATCTGCGCCAGGATGGTTTAACCTTCCGCCTGGTACCTGTTGCAAATGCAAGAGCATCTGCCAATACCGAATGGATGTTTGATAAAGTGATGAAGACCTTTAAGTATGGTGGTGCACAAAAGGAGAATGTTTATTTTGACGAAGAGAACCGCAGGCACATGGTGAACATCCGCAATGCACATACCATTCTTGCAATGAATTTGCTTGCTGCAGGCCGCAAAGAAGATGCGAAGAAGGTATTGCAACGTGCAGACCAGATGATCAAGGATCAGAACGTACCATATGCATTGGCATCACGTTATGGTAACGATCATAATGAGAAGAGTTTCTACTTTGCACTAACTGCGTTTCAGGCAGGCGATGTTGAATTAGGTAAACGTATTATGGAAAAAGTGAAGAAAGATCTGCAGCAGCAGGTAACCTTCTACGAAAGTTATGTTGATGGCGATGGTACCACACCATCGGAATACGAATACCAGGTAGCAAAACAATTGATTGCAGGCATCGATCAGGCTATACAACAATATGTACAAGGTGTTAAACCACCGCAAGCAGATACGTTGCAAAGCAAAGAAGTGCCACAAACAATAAAGAATACAGCAGATACGCAGAAGAAATAAAAAAGAAACCCCGGTAAATCCGGGGTTTCTTTTTATGTATTAGTAGGAGTTGATTTTCTTATGTACTGCAAACTCAAAGTTTAATTGGCATCAAAGCAAAAGTTGAATAACAATAATTCAAAGCTCCAGTAATATTTGCAGCCGGGCACTCACTACTCGCCTCATCTTACTTTCACATATTCAGCTTCCAGCCCCTGCACCATCGATACCACATACCTTACAAACTTCGTGCTTTGTTTATCGATCTGTTTATCGAGCGAACGATACATACCGGTTGATGAAATACCCACCCGTTGAAACTGCACTGCTTCTCCAATGTCATCACTTAAAGTTGGCTGTAAACTTGTGCGTGCTGCCGGAATATATACCCAGCCAAAAGGCACAGCAAAACCTGTTGCAATTAATGTGGCAGCAGTACCAATACCTGCAACACTGATTGCGGTACCGATAATGTTTTCCTTCTTACCGATGAATTTTACACGCACTATTTTAAGATTGCAGCTTGTAGTTGCAGAACCACTGTTTAGCGAAAGCTTAAACGGATGTTCTTCGCTGTTGTACACTTCCACAAACTTGGTCATTTTTTTTAGTAGTGCTTGTCGGTATTCGTATTGCTGCACCAATTTAAGATCGAGCTGCAAATGCAATGTATCAATAGTTGCTTTTGGCTTCAACAGTAATTTTGGCTGACTGCACGATGTAATTACAAAGGCAAAGCAAAGCAGGCTAATGACAAAATGAACGGTGCGGTGCATGAACTTGTGTTTTTTCTGTTCGTAAAATAAACAAACGCCTGTAAAAACGGCAAGAACTTTTCGGGTTCGGTTTTTGTTATTTCTCCGTCATGCTTCGAAACCCGGAAAAGCAATTCGTGTTTTTGAAGTAAATTGTATAGTTATGATTGGACACTTTTTTTCAAAATACGATCCTGCGGAGAATGGAAAGTCGAAGTTTGAACAGTTGCTCGATCTGTTTACACAACTACTTACATATACCAGTGGCGATGTTGCCGAAGCATTGGATTGGCTCAACCAGCTCGATCGTAAATTTCAACTCACCAACGATGAGTATGGCATCGGTGATTTTATTGAAGATCTGAAGCAGCAGGGCTATCTCGATGAAAATGCTGCAACCGGAGAATTTAAGATCACTGCAAAAACTGAACAGACCATCCGCAAACAATCGCTGGAAGAAATTTTCGGCAAGCTCAAGAAAACAAAACAAGGCAATCATCAAACCTTTAAGCCGGGACAAGGCGATGAACTAAATCCGGAGACGAGGCCTTTCCAGTTTGGCGATACTTTGGAGCAGATTGATTTTACCAACTCCATCCGAAATGCACAGATCAATCATGGCATTGATAGTTTTATGATGCGGGAGGATGATCTGGAAATTCGTGAAACGGATTTTAAAACACAAACATCAACGGTGTTGATGATCGATATTTCGCATTCGATGATTTTGTATGGCGAAGACAGAATTACTCCGGCTAAAAAAGTAGCGATGGCGTTGAGCGAATTGATTCAAACAAAATATCCGAAAGACACATTGGATATTGTGGTGTTTGGTAACGATGCATGGCCTATTGAAGTAAAAGATCTGCCTTATCTGCAGGTTGGGCCTTATCATACCAACACAGTTGCGGGTTTAGAACTGGCAATGGATATTCTTCGCAGAAGAAGAAATCCCAACAAACAGATTTTTATGATCACCGATGGAAAACCTACTTGTTTAAAGATCGGTAAGAAATATTACAAGAACAGTTTTGGTTTGGACAGAAAAGTGGTGAACCGTTGTATTAATCTTGCTGCACAATGTAAAAAGCTTAAGATACCCATTACCACTTTTATGATTGCTACCGATCCTTACCTGCAAAAATTTGTACAGGAGTTTACCGAAATGAATAACGGGAAAGCATTCTTTGCATCACTTGATAAACTAGGCGCATTTATTTTTAAAGATTTTGAAAGCGGAAAAAGGAAGACGGTATTTTAACGCCTTGTAGGTTGTCAGGTGCCGGGAAGGAGGGAAGACGGAAAGTAAAATTGCTACTATGTATATTTTGACTGATCATGAAAATTACCTCTGCGGAGAAATTGTTGATTGTGCTTATAAAGTACATAAACAGTTAGGTCCGGGATTGCTTGAAAAAATTTATGAAGCATGCTTTTGCTATGAGTTGGAGAAAAAGAATATTCCTTATCAACGACAGGTTCAACTCCCGTTTTTTTATGATGGGATAAGATTTGATGAAGGGCTGCGGATGGATGTATTGGTTGATGAAACAATCATTTGCGAAATGAAAGCAATTGATATTGTAAACAAAGTTTGGGAAGCTCAAATCATCAGTCACTTGAAACTAACTACTTTAAACGTAGGGTTTTTAATAAACTTTAATACAGCACTGATAAAAGACGGAATCAGGCGCTATTGTGTAGAATAATGCGGGAGCTTTCCGTCTTCCCGCCTTACAGGCAAATGAACAATATAAAAACATTAGGCGAGTTAAAGAAAAGCGACTATCAATCAAAAAGCATTAAAGAAGAAGTAAGGCAAAACTTAATTGCAAAACTGAAACAGAACGAAAATGTTTTTCATGGCATCTTGGGTTATGAGGATTCGGTAATTCCGGATGTGGAGCGTGCCTTGTTATCACGACACAATATTTTGTTTTTGGGTTTACGTGGACAGGCAAAAACAAGAATGGCCCGTTTAATGACGGAGCTGCTCGATGATTATATTCCCATTGTTGCAGGCAGCGAAGTACACGATGATCCTTTTCATCCTGTATCGCATTACGCAAAAGAATTGATCAATGAAAAAGGTGATGATACACCGATCAGCTGGGTACACCGTTCGCAACGTTATGGCGAAAAACTGGCAACACCCGATGTAAGTGTGGCGGATTTGATCGGCGATATCGACCCCATTAAAGCAGCAAATATGAAACTGAGTTTTGCCGATGAACGTGTGATCCACTACGGCATTATTCCACGCAGCAACCGTTGTGTATTTGTAATTAACGAAATACCCGATCTGCAGGCACGCATACAGGTTTCACTGTTCAATATTCTGGAAGAAGGTGATGTGCAGATACGTGGATTTAAACTGCGTTTACCGCTCGATATTTTATTTGTGTTTACAGCTAACCCCGAAGATTATACCAATCGTGGTTCCATTGTAACACCGCTCAAGGATCGTATTGAAAGCCAGATATTAACGCACTATCCAAAAACAATTGAAACAGGATTGGCCATTACCGAACAGGAAGCGGTTATTCATCCCGAACAGGAAAAAATTGTAGACATCAGCGATTTACTGAAACGGATTGTTGAGCAGGTTGCATTTGAAGCACGCAGCAGTGAGTATGTAGATAAGAAAAGTGGTGTTAGTGCAAGGCTTACGATTTCGGCGTATGAAAACCTTGTAAGCACGGCCGAGCTGCGTGCCCTTCAAAACAAAGAAAAGAAAACACAGGTGTGGATGAGTGATCTCATAGGTGTTATTCCTTCTATTACCGGTAAAATTGAACTGGTGTACGAAGGTGAACAGGAAGGTCCGTACCAGGTTGCTTTTCATTTGTTGGATAAAGCCATTCGTGCACAGTTTCTGCAATACTTTCCCAATCCCGAACAGGTGAAGAAACAACGCAGAGGCGATACTGCAACCGATAATCCGTACAAGTCTATCACTAATTGGTTCGATAAAGGAAACAAGCTCACATTGCTGATGAATACAAAAGACGAAGAGAAAATTCAGCAGCTGTATAGTGTGGATGGTTTGTATCCGTTGGTGAAAAAATATTTTAAAGGCGCCAACGAACAACAATCGGCGTTGCTGATGGAGTTTGTGTTGCATGGACTTTCAGCTTATTCGCTCATCAGTAAAAAAGTAGTGGAAGGCCGTATTGAGTTTAACGATCTTGTTGGCAGCATGATCAATCTTGGCCCAACTGCACACGATGATGATGATGCAGAAGATTACAGCGATGAGGATTTCAATTAATCAACGATCACTATAAAGCAAAAACGGAATGCATTTGCATTCCGTTTTTTAGCAGGTAATTATGCTGTTTAAAATTTTATGATCAATAGAAATACTGACGTAATAAAGCAACTGTTATGCAGCTAAAGGATCCTGGTTAAGAACCACACAAATAGCATCGTATAATTTTGGATACTGCAGTTTAAGTAAAACCGGTCTTTCAAAAAACAACTCAACCGAAGTTGCCCAGAATTCATTTTTATTCTTCAGTGCATTATCATCGAACAGGCGATTGCTTTTTAAACGTTCGCTCTGTTGCACTTCATCATCAAGCCGGTCGTAATGTTCATAATCTTCTTTAAAGTCGTTCATGCGGTTGGGCTTTCGAAAAAGATATTGCACTTGTAATGCATGTGCCATTTCGTGCAGGCCAACATTTTTTCCGTCGCTTGGGTTTTGGTAATCCTGCAGAAAATGTTTCCACGATAGTGTAATGATATTATCCTGTACGTTACCAACTAAAACCCGCAACGGTTCGTAAGCAAAATATTCTTCGGGATGAATGACCACAGTAGAAAAATGCGGTAACAGGTAATCGTCTAACCCAAAAGTTATCTGCACAGCAGATGCTGAAATAAGAATGGGCATTTCCTTATACGCAACCGGAGCATAAATGTAAAAATCTTTACTGCGGATAAATTTTTTCAAACGTTCAATAAACAACTGTTGATTGTTTGCTGAAAGCTTATTGTAATAAGGGTTGTATTTATCGCAAACTTTATGCAGTTCATCGGTGGAAAAATGCAACTCTTTTCCCTTGTACACATAGCAGGAGGTAGATGAAGAATTGTCGGTATAGTCTGCATCGTAAGCCAAGGGAGTAGAATCTCTGTATTGTTCTTTTTTAAGATCTTTTACAACACGGTAAATAATAAGAATCATAACGCCAATAAACCAGAAGAAAGCAAATGAAAAACCATTTTCTCCTGTTTCGGTTGATGATTTAAAAGATGATTCTATCAGTCTCCGTTCTTCCGGGCCGCCTTTTACAGAATCGGGTAACAGATCGTATTCTTCAAGAGAATAGATCGTGTACGACGAATCTTTAAAGGTGAGAACAATGGGGGTAGGGTCTTGCGGCATTTTAATCGTCGGTTAACAGATCGCTTGAATCTTCCAGCAGATTAATGTTTACATCGCTGCCTGCAATACCTTCAACCGAGCCACGTATATGTGCTGCGTTGAGTAATACTTTTTCCAATTGTTTTTCCCGTTGCTTCCAGAGTTTTTCCATTGCATCACGCTCTTTCTGAATGGAAATTTTCATACTCATAAATCCTTCACGAATGGCTTTCCATTGCTCCGCAAATTCATTACCGGTTAAGTAATCGTAGAGCATCTGCATTTTTTCGCCTTTGTTTTCCTGGCCTTTGGTTGCCTGTGCAATACGTACAATCCCATCACGCAAAACATGCGTTAATGCTTTTACTTCGGCAAAGCTGCAGATCCATACACCATCTTTTTCACCAAAGCGGTCGAAACCTTTTGGCATTGCCTGCGTAACAATCACCGCAATATCGGCTGCCTGGCTACGCATATCGGCTTTCAGTTTTTCAATCCATTGTTCCGAAAAATCTTTGGTGCGTTTGCTTTCAAAAATGATCTTGCCACATTCCTGTCCAAACTTATTGCGAACAACTAGTAAACAGTCTGCACCCTTTACTCCTTTACCAACTTCTTCAATAGAATCGTACGGAAACGATTGACGAAGCAGATCTTCCAGCAACAACTCCTGCACCTCACCCTGCAACTGCATTGATCCCTGTTCGGCTTTGCGTTTCATTTCTTCTGCCAGTTTTTTCTGGTCTTCCAGTTGCTTTTCCATTTCTTTCAACCGCAACTGGTATTCGGTTTCTTTGGCAGCAATGCGTTGTTCTTCCAGCTTGCGAATTTCGCCGCTGAGTTTCTCCCGTTCTTCCTGTATTTTTTTTTGAACCGACAGTTCCAGCTCAGCTTCTTTATTTTTCAGCTCCTGTTCACGTTTTAATATTTCAACCTGTTGCTGCCTTGCTTCTTTCAGTTTTTCTTCATTGTCTTTGTTACTTTGTTCCAGCAGGCGAAGTTTGTTTTCAAAATCGGAAGCAATGTTTTTACGGATATATTCTTCGGTTTCTTTTTGTGTTTTCTTTTTTTCTTCCAGTAACTGTGCATCAAATTTTTGCTGTTGTTGTTTTTGCCATTCGGTCATTTTTGTACGCAGTTCTTTCTGCACTTCTTCACGAATGCTGTCGGTTGGCTCAAACTCATGGCCACAGTTAGGACATTTTATTTCGGTTGACATATATTATGGTTCAAAATGTAAATAAAAACAGGCATCCGGATGTGCGTCCTGTTTGCTGGTAGCGGCAAGCAAGTGACAGTGCTGATAAAGCCCGCCATCTGTGCTGCTGAAAAAGAGTGATGCCATCCGAAATCCCGGACAAATTAATTAAATAAATCAGTAAAGAAAGCAGCAGTAAAAACAAAAACTCCCTTCGTAATCAGTACCTTTACAGGATTAAGAAAAGTGCCTCACCCGGATATTTTTAAACACTAAGTACAGACAGAACATATCGTATGCAGTCTATTGCCGAAGCAAAACTTTTTCAAACACTGTTCGATCATGCCAGCATTGGAATTATTCTTGTAAACGCCGAAGCCACAATTATATCGGTTAATCAATTCGGTGTTGCACAGTTTGGATACGGATCGAAAGACGAAATTCTTGGTCAAAAAATAGAGTTACTTATTCCGGCACGTTTCCACCACCGCCATGTACGCCAACGTGAGCATTATATGCACGAGCCCAAAAGCAGGCCAATGGGTATCGGGCTCGATCTGTTTGCCATAAAAAAAGATGGCAGCGAATTTCCGGTAGAAGTGAGCCTGGGTAATTACGAAGTAGAAAATGAGTTTTTTGTAGTTGCATTTGTAAACGATATTACAGCCCGCAAAAAAGCTGAGCATGCGTTATTACAATTGAATGAGGAGTTGGAACAAAAAGTAGAGGCCCGTACAATATCGCTGCAGGAAACGGTGCATATACTAAACGAGAAGATCGAAGAAATTGAAGAAAAAGATAAAGACCTGCGTGCCGCTTTAAGCAAAGAACGGGAGCTGGGCGAACTGAAGTCGAGATTTGTTTCGGTGGCTTCGCATGAATTTCGCACACCCTTGAGCACTGTTCTTTCATCGGTTTACCTGTTACAGAAATATACCAGCAGCGAAGATCAGCCTAAGAGGGAAAAACATATTCAGCGGATCATTTCCTCGGTAAACCTGCTGACAGATATCCTGAACGATTTTCTCAACGTAGGAAAAATTGAAGAAGGAAAAATTCAGGCACGTTTCAGCCAGTTCGACCTGGAGAAAAATTTATCCGACACCATTTCCGAAATGCAGTCGATGTGTAAAGTAGGCCAGCGCATTTCTTATATACATACCGGCAATAAGCAGGTTGAACTTGATCCCGGCATGTTTAAGCACATCAGCCTCAACCTGCTTTCAAACGCAATCAAATTTTCACCGGAGAACAGTGAAATTGTTCTTGCAACAACTGTAACCGGCAGTACAATTGAAATGCGTATAAAGGATAGCGGTATTGGTATTTCGCAGGAAGATCAGGAACATTTGTTCGAGCGCTTTTTCCGTGCGGCGAATGCCATTAACATACAAGGCACCGGTTTAGGTTTGCACATTGTATCGAAATATGCCGATCTGATGAATGGAAAAATCGTTTGCAACAGCGAAGCCGATAAAGGCACCGAATTTATTATTACTTTTCAGAAACGTTCTGCACAATAAAAAAATCAGGAAGAATGAAAAAGATTCTGCTTATTGAAGATAACGACGACATCAGGGAGAATACAGCCGAGATACTGGAACTGGCCAACTACAAAGTTGTAACTGCACCAAATGGAAAAATTGGTATTGAAACAGCTTTGGCAGAACAGCCCGATTTAATTGTATGCGATATTATGATGCCGGTGCTGGATGGTTATGGTGTGTTACACGCATTACATAAAAATGAAGCGGTAAAAAACATCCCTTTTATTTTTCTTACTGCAAAAACAGAACGCAGCGATTTACGCAGGGGCATGGAACTTGGTGCCGACGATTATATTACCAAACCTTTCAGCGGTACCGAACTTTTAAACGCAATTGAAGGCCGCATTAAAAAAGCAGATCTGTTAAAGGAAGAATATAGTTCGGGGCTTGAAGGAGTTAATAAATTACTTGCTGCAACCGGTTCGAAAGATGCATTGGAATCGCTTACTGCCGATCGTGATGTAAACAAATACAAGAAAAAGCAAACTGTTTATAACGAAGGCAACCGTGCTGCACGTTTGTTTTATATTGTAAAAGGAAAAGTAAAAACATTTAAAACCAACGACGATGGTAAAGAGCTGGTAGTTGGTTTATATACTGAAGGCGATTTTCTTGGTTATGTTGCGTTGCTCGAAGGCGGATCGTACAAAGAAACAGCAGAAGCAATGGAAGACAGTGAACTTGCTATTATTCCCAAAGCTGATTTTGACGAACTGATGAACAGCAACAGCATGGTTGCACAAAAATTTATTCAGCTGCTTGCAAAAAATGTAGCCGAAAAGGAAGAGCATTTGCTGGGGCTTGCATACAACTCTTTACGTAAAAAAGTTGCTGATGCCTTGATAAGCCTGCAGCGCAAATACCAGGTAGGCGAAGGGCAATTCTCCATCAACATCAGTCGTGAAAACCTTGCGAGCATTGCAGGTACAGCTACCGAATCGTTAATACGTACGTTGGGCGATTTCCGTTCGGAAAAACTCATCGAGATTAAAGAAGGCAACATTGTAATCATCAACGAGAAGAAACTCGAAAACCTTATTAACTGATAACAACCGAAAGTTGTTCATTGGTTCACGAAGCAATCTGCGTAAAGCAGGTTGCTTTTTTGTTTTACAAAAGGTTTAAAAAGGAACAGCACCTGTATGCCCCTCAATGCATCAGATGCTGTTTGTATTTCCTGTAAAACTATTATAAGCTGTCTGCTAAATATGTATTGAAATCGGTTTTCAGTTTGTTGAACTGACGTTCTACAATTTCCATATCCTTGTTCATCTTCTTCAGCTTCTTCTGCAATTCTTTAATGAGCGAAGATTCTTCTACTTTGTCTTTAGCGAGCATTTGATCTATTTCATGAACATCCTGCCGTAACATGTTTACAGTGTCATCTTCAGCAATAAACTTGCTTTGGAAGTATTCTGCACGTTCCAGGAATTCATCATCTGTATCGTGTTGCAATACCTGCGAAAGACGTGTTTTCAAGTGGTTATTCTCCTGCTGTATAAACTGCAGGTACCGCTTCCACGTATCACTTTCGTGACGGTATTGAAAAAGTTTTTTATTATTACCCATAACAATAGTGATCATTGTTTTTTTGTGTGAACAATTGAGTTCCACAATTAAGCAAATCTACATTTTGCCGAAGCGGTTCTCTATAACAGTTGTCAATAGCGTTAATGATCCTCATCACTTGTGGCTTTTAATGGCATTGTACCGGATCGGCAGTTGAGCCGGCCAATACAGGGCTTATAAACGGAATGCCGAGATTTAAACCACGCAAAATCAACAGTACTGCCATAACTGTCATGATATACGGAACGGCTTTTCTTATTTTAGTGCGAAGTGAAAACGATATGCTGTGACCCAGTACAGTAAGCAGCAATAGTAACGGTGCAGTGCCTGCTCCGAAGCTGCTCATAAAAGCTATGCTGTTTTCCACTTCACGAAAGTTGAGTGCTGCTGCAAGTGCTACATACACCATGCCACATGGCAATAAGCCGTTTACCATACCAAAAAGAAAATAGGTTTTGGTTGTTTTCTTATTCAGCAAACGGATCATTAATTGCTGTACAGCCTGGTTGAGTTTTACTGTAATAGCAGGTTGCCAGCTTTTGTGTAAGAGGTAGTAGTTAACAAGGAAAAATAAAATAACAGCACCGCTGATGATGGATAACCATTGCTGAAAGCCGGCCAGTTGCAAACTGCGGCCTGCAAAACCAAACAGCAAACCAAACAACGCATATGTAGCAATGCGTCCCAAGCTGTGCATAAACGCAGCCAGGCGTTGTTGCCAAACAGGTAAATGTTGTACAGGCAATGCAAGTGCAAGCGGCCCGCACATGCCAACGCAATGCAAACTGCTGAATGCACCGAGCACCAATCCTCCGGTTATTGCCTGCAACATCATTTTACTGTAAGTGGTTGTTCGTTGTAAAATGCAGTACCATCTGCTGTCCAGTTAATTTTAAGTACATAGTTGCCTGCAGCAATTGTTTTCCGTTCCAGTTGTAAACGTGCATCAGCATCAGCTGTTAATGTTAAGCGTTGATCTTTCTTGTCATCGGTAGGGCAGTAAAGCCAAATATTTCCGCTGATCTTTTTTCCTTTCAATTCTTCCGGCAGTTGAATGGTAACGGTCTCGTTGCTTTGTGCAACACTTACTGTTGTGCTTAATTCATTTGCACGCTTTGTGCCATCAATTACCTGCTGGTAAGCAAGTTCATCTTTGTAATATTCTTTCGATACCAGTTGAAAATCGGTATGCATGCTTTTGTACACCATAAAAAACATGAAGATTACAAAAGCACTAAAGCCAAGTGTTACTTTATGTCCCCAGTTAAGTGTCATTGTGCATTGTTTTAATTGGTTGATGAAATAGGGCCGAGAAAATTTGTTTTCACGGTGGTGATTTTTTTATCGCCTTCGTACAGGCTTATATGCAAAACTGTTTTGCGTTGTTTGATGACCTGTTTAGGAAGAATGATGAAGAACGATCCGGCACCTTGTCCTTCTTTTTTTACATGGATAGCATTGCCCACTTGCTGTACCGTTCCGTTTTCGCCTTCGAGTTTAACGGTTAACGGAATATCGTTCATGGTTTTGTTAACGATCTTAATATTGTACAGGTTCGAAATACTGTCTTGCCCTTTTTCCTGGTAGAGCAGCCCCGGTGTACGCATTACAGTTGCTTTTATTTCTTTCTGCGAAAGCAAGAGTGTTGTAAGCAAACCTGTTAATACAATTAATAACCCGGTGTACATTTTCATACGGCGGGTGTAGTGCAGTTTTTCGTGATTGGCAATACCGTTTTCGCTTGCATAACGGATCAACCCTTTTTTAAAGCCTACACTTTCCATCATATGATCGCATGCATCGATGCAGGCTGTGCAACCCACACATTCCATTTGTGTACCGTTACGGATATCGATACCTGTAGGGCAAACCTTTACACACTGATGGCAATCGATACAATCGCCTGCAGTGCGTTCTTCTTTCTTATTAAACTTTTTACGTTCTTCTCCACGTTTGTAATCGTACGCAACTACCATAGAATTTTTATCGAGCAGTACACCTTGCAAACGGCCATACGGACAAACAACTGTGCAAGCCTGTTCACGAAAGAATGCATACACCGCATAGAATACAGCAGAAAAAACCATGAGCGATGCAATGGTGCCAACATTCTGTGCCGGGTGCTGCATCATAGCCCACAGGTCTTTTGCACCAATAATATAGGCAAGGAAAATGTTGGCAATTATGAATGCCAGCAGGTAAAACACAATATGCTTGGTTGCTTTGCGTGCAATTTTTTCGCTGCTCCAGGGTGCTGCAGCCAACAGTTTTTGCTTTGCTGCGTCGCCTTCAATTACATACTCCAGTTTGCGAAACAGCATTTCCATAAAAATGGTTTGCGGACAAACCCATCCGCAAAATAAACGGCCAAAAGCTGAAGTAAACAATACAATGAACACAACGAATGTGATCATAATAATACCGAAGATGAAAAAATCCTGCGGCCAGAATACTTTGCCGAAAATGATAAATTTAGCCTGCGGTATGTTAAACATAAACAGGGGTCTTCCGTTTACATGTATAAACGGAAGTGCCACAAAAATGAGGAAGAAGATAAAGCTTACATAAGTGCGGATATTGTAAAACTTACCCTTTGGTTTTTGCGCAAATACCCACTTACGTTTTCCCTGCGCATCAACCGTTGCAATCCTGTCACGGAAAGAATCCTGTTTTTGTACCTGTTCTATGTTTTCTTCGAAATTCATTGCTTTAGATATTCATCATCACTTGATCACTACTTCTTTTTTTGCAGTGCTGTCTGTTGCAGGTGCTGCTCCATTTTCTTTATACAAATCGCCTTGCTTTTCTTTTCCGTTTGGAGGGTTTGTGCCGTTCAGCGATTTGATGTAGCTGGCTATCTGTGCAATCTGTACCGGCGAAAAATCATCCTGCCACGCTTTCATGCCTTTTTCGGGCCAGCCATATTTAATGGTTTTGAAAACATCATTAATACTGCCACCATGTAACCAGTAATCATCAGTAAGGTTAGGACCAACACTTCCTTCTCCGGCTTTGCCATGGCATGCTGCACACATTTGAACAAACGCTGCTTTACCTGCATCCAATGCAGTTACTTCTTTCATAAGCGTTACTGTATTCTCATCTACATTGTTTGCAGCCTTTGCGAGATAAGCAGCCTTCTCTTCATCAGCCTTCTTCATGGCAATTTCAAACTCCTGTTTGCTTAAAGGAGCAGTTTCAGAAACATGGTAACGCCACAAATAAATTCCACCGATAATAATGGTTACATAAAAACCATAGAGCCACCAGGGTGGAAGGCGGTTGTCGAGTTCACGGATGCCATCGTAATTGTGATCAAGTACAATATTGGCTTCCTGTTCCATTGGTTTAAAGCTGTTGAGTTTATCCCACCAAACTTTAAAGCCCGATGGTTTTGTTTTCACAGCAATACCTTCTTCTGCAGCAACTGCAATTTTTTCTTTTGCAAGGAAACGTTGTACAAACAGGCCCATTACAATAATTACAAGTAACTCAACTGCAATTACCCCTGCCAATACCCAAAAGGTAAGCGGTGTTAATCCGCCAATTGATGATGGTCCTGCAGGTGCTACTGCTTCAGCCGCTGCATTCTGTGCATGCAGTATCGATGGCGCTAAGAACAATAAAAGAATGGAAACAATTTTTGCAGCAGTACCGCTCTTCTTTTGTTTATCGAAATGAAGTTTAGCTGTACCAAGCACCACATTGGCGAGCAATGCAATAACCAGCAATAACACCAGGCTGATGAGGAGCATGGTTAATGCCAGTGCATTATCCCATATTGATGGCGCAGGTGCACTGCCTGTTTGTTGTGCAGCAGCAACACTGCCCAGTAGCAACAACGGAGCTGCAACAAACAGTTTGCGTAAGAATGGTTTAATAAAATGAAGTTTGTATGTGAACATGATTCGATGTTTTAAGAGTTTAATCCAATGGAATGCGGCTTTGCTCATTCATATCGCTCTTGCGTGCACGGATTACATAAATAAATACAGCGCAGAAAAAGATGAAGAAGATGAGAAACGAACTGAGACCATAGATGCTTACGTTGCTGATCTTTTCGAGATAGTGAATAAATTTCATTGCAGATATTTTAAAGAAGCGGAACCCCGGTTCCGCTTCGGGTTATTAATTAGCGGCAGCAGTTTCAGTTTTCTTTTCTGCTTTAATATCCTTACCTAAACGCTGCAGGTAAGCGATGAGCGCCACAATTTCTTTGTTAGCAGGCGTTTCAATTTTATCCATCTTTAAACTGATGCGGATGCCATTGGCCTGCGTCATCAGATCTTTGTTTGCTTTCGCATCATATCCTTCAGCGTAAGGAACACCCAGTGTTTGCATGGCTCTTATTTTAGCCGGGGTAGAAGCAGTATCCAGATCGTTATCTAACAACCAGGGATAGTTGGGCATAATAGAACCCGGCGACATACTGCGTGGATCGAGCATGTGGTTGTAATGCCAGCTGTCGGGGTATTTACCACCGAGGCGTGCAAGATCCGGACCTGTACGTTTACTGCCCCACTGGAAGGGATGATCGTACACAAACTCACCTGCTTTTGAATATTCGCCATAACGTGCAACTTCATCACGGAACGGACGGATCATTTGTGAGTGACAGGTATAACAACCTTCACGGATATAAATATCACGACCCTGTAATTCCAGTGCAGTGTATGGTTTTACACTTGTAATGGTTGGTACATTCGATTTAACGAGGAAGGTGGGAACAATTTCAAGAATACCACCAATAGCCACAACAATTAAACTGAACACTAATAATGTTGCAGGTCTTTTTTCGATCCACCGATGCCAGTATTCTTTACCATGCGATGCATGTTTTGCCAACGGTGCTGCTTCTGCTTCTTCGTTTGCAATAAACGAACCTTTCTTTGCTGTTTTGTATAAGTTGTACACCATCATTATTGCACCAATGAGATACAATGTGCCACCAACACTACGTGTAATGTACATGGGAATGATGTTGGTAACAGTTTCTAAGAACTGGAATTTCAATTGACCGGATTCCGTAAATGTCTTCCACATTTCTGCCTGTGCAAAACCTGCCCAGTATAATGGAATAGCATAAATAACAATACCGATTGTACCTAACCAGAAATGGTTTGTTGCAAGTTTCTTTGAGTACAGAGTAGTGCCCCACATTTTTGGTACTAACCAATAGAGCATACCAAACGCCATAAAACCATTCCAGCCTAAACCACCAATATGCACGTGCCCGATGATCCAATCGGTAAAGTGAGCAATAGCATTTACACTTTTCAAACTCAGCATCGGTCCTTCGAACGTACTCATACCATAACAGGTAACAGCAACCACAAAGAATTTCAACACCGGTTCTTCACGCACTTTATCCCATGCGCCACGGAGCGTAAACAAACCATTTAACATACCGCCCCAGCTTGGTGCAATCAGCATTACGCTAAACACAACACCGAGCGATTGTGCCCAATCGGGCAGGGCGGTATATAATAAATGGTGTGGGCCTGCCCAGATGTAAATAAAAATGAGGGCCCAGAAGTGGATGATGGATAAACGATACGAATAAACAGGACGGTTCGCTGCTTTTGGCAGGAAGTAATACATTAAACCGAGAATAGGCGTAGTTAAAAAGAATGCAACCGCATTATGGCCGTACCACCATTGTACCAACGCATCCTGCACACCTGCATACCAGCTGTAACTCTTAAACAGCGATACCGGCATTTCGAAGGAGTTTACAATGTGCAGCATGGCAACAGTAATCCATGTTGCGATATAGAACCAGATGGCTACATATAAATGACTTTCTCTTCTTTTGAAAATAGTGCCAAACATGTTTACACCAAATACAACCCAGATGAGTGTAATCATAATGTCGATAGGCCATTCCAGTTCTGCGTATTCTTTACCTGTTGTAAAACCGAAGAACAGCGTAGCTGCGGCAGCTACAATAATAAATTGCCAGCCCCAGAAATGAATCCAGCTTAAGGTATCGCTGAACATTCTTGCTTTACAAAGACGTTGCAACGAATAATACACACCGGTAAACATACAGTTACCTACAAAGGCAAAGATGACGGCGTTGGTATGAATGGGACGAAGGCGGCCAAACGTTGTGCCGGCATAATCGAGCGATGCAGCCGGAAAATAAAACTGGATGGCAACCCACAAACCTGCGATCATACCTACTACTCCCCAAAGCGCTGTGGCATTGGCAAAGTATTTTACAATCTTGTTGTCGTAATAAAACTTTTCGGTTTGCATAATTTCAGTTTGTTCTGTTGTTATTATTGTTGGGTTGAATTGGTTTCGCTTGAATTGCCGGAAGAAGATGCCGGCTTCTGATCGAACAGCATACGGATAGGAGGTGAGGTTTCATCGTCGTACTGACCACTTTTCACACTCCACAAAAATGCTCCCAGGAAAAGGGCCGCAACTGATACACTTGCGATAAGCAAAAGGAAGATGACACTCATAATTGTTGGATTATTTCGGCTGTAAAACTATCGGGAGGGGTTGTGCTGGCAGATGACGCAAATCAGACAAAAACTTGACTCTTGTCAAACTCCGGTGATCATGGTCAGGTTTTTTTGAAAATCGAAAGGCCAAAGTTGAGAAGTCCGGAAAACAGAAAGACGGGAAGTCTGAAAGATGCTGTCTTATACTACTGGTTACTTATTACTCTCCACTTGTTCTTTGTTCACAATTGCTGTTTCTTCCGTAAGCCTAGCAAACGTGCATACAACGATGATGCGCCGAATGTGAGCAGAATAATGCTGAGCGAACTGGATGGCATCAATATAGCAGCAATCATGGGCGATAAAACGCCTTTAAGTGCAAAGCTTAAACCAATGATGTTGTAGAGAATGGAAAGCACAAAGCTTGCAAGCACCACACGTTTGTTTGCTTTTGTAAATTGTAGATAAGCTGAAAGGCGGTTGAGCTGATTGGCTTCCAGTATACCATCGCTGGCAGGTGTAAAGTTGTTGGTGCTTTCGGTTACTGCAATACCTGCATCTGCTTGTTTCAATGCACCTGCATCGTTCAAACCATCGCCGATCATCATTACTTTTTGTCCGCCTTGTTGTAATTGTTGAATGTAGCAGAGTTTGTCGTGCGGCTGTTGATTGAAAAACAATTTTACATCCATGCCCAACTCTCTCTGTAAATTCAAACGTTCACTTTCATTATCGCCACTCAAAATGGAAATGCGGTATTGCTTCCGTAATTGTTTTATCTGTTCGAAGATATGTGTACGGTAATGATTGCGTATGCTGAAGTAGCCCGGCAACGAACCATCAACAGAAACATATACGGTGCTGCCTTCAAATTTCTGCGAGGCATAACCGGTTATAAACTCTGCCGATCCTAAACTGATGATACGTTGGTTAACAATACCACTGATACCTTTGCCTGTTGATTCACGAAACTGTTTTACTGTAAACGCTCCATCTTGTTTAAATTCTTTCGCCAGCAGTTTACTCAACGGGTGTGTGCTTTGTGCTGCCAGTGCAGCAATGCAGCCTGCAATTTCATCGGTAAATGGTTCGCCTGAAAAAAATATATCCTGTGCTTCGGTTGTTGTAAGTGTGCCTGTTTTATCGAATACAATATGATTGACTTCGGCAATTTCTTCAATAGTTTGTGCATTACGCAAATACAGTTTGTTGTTGCCGAGTATGCGCAATACATTGCCATTGGTAAAACTGTTGCTGAGCAATAAAGCACAGGGGCAGGCAACAATCAGAATAGTAGTTACCACATTCCATGCTTTGCCGCCATCATAAAAACTCCAGTACAAAGCACCAGCTGCTGCCAACGCAAAAACGATCCAGGTAAAGTAGCGGCTTAATGAATCAACAAAAGAAACCTTGGCAGCTTTCTGTTTATCATCGTTGTTCCAGAGGCGTGTTAAATAACTCTGTGCCACTTCTTTCATTACCAGTAATTCAATATTGCTGCCGGTTTGTTTGCCGCCGGCATACAACAGTTCACCCATTTCCTTCAATACAGGTAATGATTCGCCGGTAACAAAACTATAATCGATCAATGCTTTGCCTTTGGTCAATAAACCATCAACCGGAATTAATTCTTCGTTGTGGATGAGAATGGTGTCGCCCACTTTAATATCGGGTAATGCAGTAGGAATTTCTTTTTTGTCTTTGATTACTGTTACTGCAATAGGGAAGTAAGATGTATAATCACGTTCGAACGATAATTGTTGATAGGTTTTTTCCTGCAGTACACGGCCCACCAGCATAAAAAACACAATACCACTCATGGAATCGAAATAACCGCTGCCTGTATTGCTGAGTACTTCGTAGAGGCTGCGGCCAAAGGTCATGATGATGGCCAGAGCGATTGGTGCATCAATATTGAGATACTTATGTTTTAAACTGCCCCATGCACTTTGGTAAAACGGCAGCGAACTGTATAACAGTACAGGGAGTGATAGTATAAGATTGAAATAACGGAAAAGATATTGCATGCTTTTTTCTGCTTCCTCCAGTCCGAGATATTCGGGAAAGCTCATGAGCATAATGTTGGCAAAACAAAAACCGGCCACACCTAACTGGTAAATTAAACTGCGTTGAATGCGTGGCTTTGCCTGTTGCAGATTTTGTAAGCTGATGTACGGTTCGTAACCGATACTTGTCAACAATTCGGCAACGGTGCGTAACGAACTGCGGTTATGGTTGAAGATGATCGCTACTTCTTTACGTGTAAAGTTTACTCTTGATGATACAACATCGCTGTTCAGCCGATGCAGATTTTCCAGCAGCCATAAACAGGAGCTGCAATGGATCTGCGGCAGGTAAAACGTTACATGGGTTTGTTCGCTGTTACGGAACGAGACCAGCTGTTGCTGAATTTTTTCATCGTCGAGAAAAGAGAATTTGTCTTTGCGAACAGTAATGCGTTGTGTAGTGCCGGGATTTTTGTTGAGCTCGTAGTAATTGCACAGATCACTCTGGTTCAACACCTGGTAAACGGTTTTACAACCCTGGCAGCAGAAGGTTTTATCGGCCAGTTGAATGGTTTCAGTAACACATTCCTCTCCACAGTGATAACATTGAATGGTTGATTTTACACTCGTACTCATAACAGGCTGCAAATTAGAACCGGTCTGTTTGCTGCTTTCTGACCATTATCAGAAAATAAACTGATGATGCTCATAAACAAAAAAGCCCCACCACAAATCTATTGCGGCAGGGCCCGGGTTACAATCACGCCATCGGCGGGATTATTTTACAGCGATATGTTTGCCCGCTGCGAGCTTCTTCGCTTCCTCTCTTTTAGGAAGCATCAGTTTCAACACACCATCTTCGTATTTCGCTTCAATTTTTTCTTTGTTTACTTCATCCGGTAAAGTAAAGCTGCGGCTGAAAGAAGAATAGTTGTATTCCTTACGGGTGTACTTATCTTCTTTTTCTTCTTTCTTTTCTTCTTTTTCGCTGCTGATGGTGAGCATGTTGCCTTCAACATCAATATTGAAATCTTCTTTGTTCATTCCGGGTACAGCAAGAGATACCATGTAGTCTTCTTTGTTCTCAACAATGTTAACTGCAGGCATTGTCATCGTACGGCCGAGAAACGAATTGCCATTATCGAACCATTCGTTCCAGGGTTTAAAGAAATCATCGAACACTGTTGGTAACATGCCAGGTTTTGTTAGCGCTCTTGTTGACATATACACCTCCTTTGTTTATGTGTGATTAATTATTTGAACAGTTTGAAGATACGGTTGCAGTAAGGTTTTTTTCAAGAATGAACATCAATGAAGGCTGTGATTCACATCAGAGAAAAGCGATGTTGAAAGAAATGCTTTTAACAATTGCTACAAACAGCTCATAAATCAAATAGCCACCCGGTTGGGGGCGGCTACTTGCGATTGCAGGGCCAGTAAGCATCATTTCTTTTTATTCAGCCATTCGGCTACTTTCTCTTCGGCTTTTTCAACACCGATCTTTGTAAGAACAGCTGCCAGTTGCGATAAGGTTTCGGCCAGCGACGATTCGCCGTTTGCTTTTTCTTTTTCGAACATACTTGCAAATACCTGCCCTGCTACATTTTTAGGGTGGATGCTTTCTTTAACATCCAGCCAATCGTAATGGATGGCTTTTTCAAGTTCGGCTTTTCGTTGCTCCAGTTGTTTGCGCCGGAGTTTTAATTGTTTTATTGTTTTAATTTTCTTCATCGTCGTCTTCCTCTTCCCGGAACAATTGTTTCAGCAAAGCATTCATAATGGGCAGTTGAATAATACGGTCTTTCAACAGCCAGATAATGATCCCGATCAACAAATAAATACCGGCTACAATTAAAAAGCCTCCTGCAAGCGAACCTGTAGTTCTTGAAAAAACAAATGCCAAAGCCACACTGGCAAAAAATATAAAACTGAAAATAAATACTGCAACGGTTACCACTGCAATAATGAATGCTGCCACTTTCGATGTTTTTTCAGCAGTATCGAGCTTTGCTACATCCAAACGGTTATGGATGTATTCCCTTACATGTCCGGCCAGTTCTTCTGCTTTGGCAAATGTTTCCTGCATCATCAACAGTTTGGGTTATACGAGTTCGCCCATTTCTTCTTTTACAGATTCGGCTTTGCCACGAACGTTCACCTTCAGGCCATCAAGTTTGCCTTTAACAGTGTCGGTTAATTTTTTACCGCTGTCCATAATTTTTTTACGTGTGTTTTCACCTTTATCGGGTGCAAACAAAATTCCTGCAACTGCACCTGCAACAACACCTGCTGCAGCAGCGATGGCAATTTTACCAATTGTGTTCATAAAAAATATTTACAGGTGAATAAACTGTTATATCGGTTCTAAGTTACTCTTTACAAAAGCCGTTTACAATGATGAGCATCATGCAGGCTAATGAAGTTGAACTATTCTTTTTCGTAACGCCCCGTTTTTTCGGTAAGAAGAATGCGGTAGATAACCGGTTTAGCCGAACTGCTGTTGTGTAAACGTTCGGGTTCCGGTTCGGGCGGGTGTGTCGTGCTGCTGATCTTTAGTTTCAGCATCCGGTCTACAAACAGTTTCATGGCATCGTACCGTTCACGCTCGCCGGTAAGTTCTGTATAGGTACCTTGTGCAATTACACTCTTCCAGTTTTTGTTGTTGCTGATCTCGTCTACTTCAAAACAAACAGAAGGATTTTTGCGCATGATCTGAATTTTCATGCCTTCAACAGAATGTGCAAGTACACAACGGCCATCGTAAATATAGTTTACAGGCACTACGTAGGTTTTTCCATTGTAACTGCAACCAATACGACCGAGGTTGCTGCCATACAGCAGCTCCTCGATCTCTCCTTTAGATAGTATACCCAGCATGGCAAAATCATTAACGGATGGATAAAGATATTTTATCAATTCATATTACCAAATGATGGTTGTCATTACCCGTTTTGATAAAACTCAATTTCCAAAGATTTCATTTAAATGCATGCAGGAGTCATCAACATGCAGCAGTATGTTCATGTATAAAATAGTTAGTGAAGAAAAAACGGAAAGGTTTGAAAAAAGATAATCTGTAATTTGGCTGCATGTCGGGAGGTAAACCATTTCCTGTTTCTTCAGCATACAGTACCCATAACGAGGTGCAGTTAATACGTGGTGGTGCAGATTATTTTGAAACGCTGCTCGAACTGGTAAACAATGCACAGTACTCGGTACATTTACAAACCTATATTTTTGATGCAGATGAAACCGGTACAATGGTGGCAAACGCATTGATGGATGCTGCCAGGCGTGGTGTACAGGTTTATTTATTGCTCGATGGTTATGCATCGCAACATTTACCCGAACCTTTTATTCTGCAATTAAAACAATCAGGAATTTTCTTTCGTTGGTTTGAACCTGTTTTCCGCAGCAGAAGATTTTATGTTGGCAGAAGATTACACCATAAACTGCTGGTTGTTGATGCAGTACACAGCATGGTAGCCGGTGTAAATATTTCCAATCGCTATAATGATATGCCTGGCCAAAAGGCATGGCTCGATTGGGCTGTGCATGCCAAAGGAGAAGTGAGTGCAGAGCTGTTTAATCTTTGTGTGGAAGTTTGGAATAAAGCAGGCTGGGGTAAAAAACGTAAACATCAATTGCAAAGCGAAGCTCAACTGCACCTGCGTGGTAAAGAATGTTTGGTGCGTGTTCGCCGCAACGATTGGGTAAGGCGCAAAAACCAGATAAGCCGCAGCTACCTTGAAATGTTCAGGAAAGCAACATCGCATATCACCATGATGTCGAGTTATTTTTTACCCGGTGCTGCTTTTCGCAGAAACCTGGCGCATGCTGCCAAACGTGGTGTTGTTATAAAAGTGATTACTGCAGGTACAAGCGATATATCGATGGCCAAACATGCCGAACGTTATCTGTATCGCTGGATGTTCCGCAATAATATTCAGCTGTACGAATACCAGCCCAATGTATTGCATGGCAAACTCAGCACCTACGATACCAGGTTTGTAACCATTGGTTCGTACAATATTAATAACATCAGTGCATATGCAAGTATTGAACTGAATCTTGATGTACAGCATGCTGCATTTGCGCAACAGGCCGAACAGGCATTGGAAGAAATTATTACTAAAGATTGTGTACAGATAACTGAAAAAGAATTTGAAAAACACAATACACTCATCAAACGCATCTGGCAACGCATCTGTTATGAAATGATACGGTTGATTTTTTTCCTGTTTACATTTTATTTCCGGCAGAGAAGCTGATGAGAAGACGACGGAAGAAAAGTGAAAAGTGTCCATTACCCGTAACCCATAACCTGTAACAGGCAATCAGCAACAAAAAACGATAAACCAGAAACTCAATTGCCCCTTATCCTCTTCAACAAATACAGTATTTCTTCTTTGTTCCACCCGGTGAAGCGACCACGTTGTACAATCAATTTGTTATTGTCGGGCTGTTGTAAAAAATAGTGGAATACAAATTTCTCTTTCGGGTTGCGCCAGCCGAGTATTTGTCCGAAACGAAGATCGTTGAACACAAGTGTGTCGTTCCATTTTTCTACTGTATAAAACTGCTGTGAAAAACGAATAAGCTGCTGCAAATCCTCGTGGTCGGCGACGGGCTTCAATAAGCTGTCGTTTCTTGGAAAGAACGTGAAATCAATTTTTGGTTTACTGTCGAACACCGATCGAAAACCAATATAGTAACCTTTATCATCACCACTTACAACATACCATAACCAGTTGTTGAGCGGCGATGGTGTGGTAAAGTAACGTTGATGTGGAATGTTCTGTTCTGCAAACTGCTGGCGCACTTCTTTATCAATAGTTAATTTATTGGTTACACAGTAAGCCAGGTACAGGAATGGAACAAACAAACCGATCTTCCACAGTAACGGACGCAAACGGTGATGGCTATGTACAAGAAACAACATAATAAATGCAATGCCCGGCCATATCGAAAACAAAGGATCGGCCACATACAATATGTTAAATGAAAAACGTACATCGCTGAAAGGAACCAGCCAGCCAATACCATAGTTATTAAACCCGTCGAGGAACAGGTGCATCAATACTTCTGCAGTAAAAAACAGGGTCCATTTTTTAAAAGATATATCATGCGGCCGGTGAATTTTCTCAGCAGTCATTGCCATAGCAGGCACAATCAGCAATGCAAACAAAAGTGAATGTGTAAAGCCACGATGCGCTAAAAGATCATCAGCTGTATTCATCCAGAACGAAGCCACAAAATCAATATCAGGAATACTTTGTGCCAATGCACCCCATAGCATTGCTTTTTTGCTAAAACCTTTTTCAAAAAAAGCTTCGCCGATACAGGCACCCAGTGCAATGTGCGTAATTGAATCCATAGAATTGTTTACCCTGTGAAATTACAGGAAACAATGTTCACATAATTTATAATCTAAGATGGAAGCTGCTTCTATTTTACCGCATTGCTTTTAATACCAAGCATTGCATAAATGGGGCACCAGCTTATAAAACCTGTTAATGCAAATACCACTGCAATTACAAGTGCCACAATAGCCCATGTGCCGGTTATAACGTTTTGAAACCAAAGCATTGCCAAAACACCTGCTGTAACAAGGCGGATAACTCTGTCGATATTGCCAAGATTCTTTTTCATGATTGATTTTGTTTTTATATGGCTGTTTGTTAAGCAGTATAAACTTACGGTTGCAGATATGTTTAACCGATGATGTTGGTTGCAGTACAAGCTGACGTTAAACATAAAAAAAAGAGGGGCCGATTGACATCGGCCCCGAACAATCACCAACCAAATTGCTATCTATCTGTGTTATCTGTGTGCTATAAATACCGGAAGTTTATGCTCGGTAATTACATCTTTTACCAGGCTCTTCCTTACAAGTTCCGATAATGCAGAGCGGCCAAAACTTCCTGCAACCAGCATTGCTGCTTCACGGTTGTTCATCCATGTGCCGAAGTGTTTATCAGCACTCATATCCAGTTTCATCAATGTAAGATCACTGAAGTGTCGTGCAGTGAGCTCTTCGATGTTAACCTGTTGAGGAAGATTGTTTGTACCATCCTTGTGTATGTACACCAGCATTGTTGGTTGCTTCGCCAGTTCGGGGAAGATGTACGCAAACTGCTTAATGGCGTAAACACTTGAATCGCTGCCATCGTAACAAAGAACATTGGTTTTTGGAAACGCATAGTTTTCCGGAACCACAATTACCGGGCACTCAGCTTTGTGCAAAACATCGTGCAGATAATCGTTGAGCTTACCGCCCAGGTTTTCGTAAAACACTTCACTGCCTATAATCAACACATCGGCAAACCTGGTTTCGGCTTTCAGCTCGGGTAAGGCAAAATCAAACGTGTCTTCGTGCACACGGTATTCGATGTTGTGTTTTCGACAAAGGGTTTCGAATTTTGAAATATTCGCCTTCATAACCTCCGTGTCTCTTTCTTCCACCAGCGGAACAAACATAGGACCACTCATGCCATCGGCATAACTCCACATATTTGCTGCCTGTGCCTGTGGCAGAAAGGCGCCGGTAACTAAAACAGGCTCTGTCTCATTTAACCAGCGGGCAAATTCAAATGCTCCGTTTGAAAAATGAGTGCCGTCGAATGCCAGCAAAATCTTTTTCATAACGAATGATTTTGTTTGATAAAGATGGGGTTGTTTGCCGCTACAGATTATGACCCGTAACAGCGGATTGACTGATTTCAGTCACTAGTGATTTTTATTTAATATGTTTCCATTGGTTTTTGTTTTATGTACTTTCAATTTCAACAGCGCCCGTATGTTGTTATTACGGCTTTGGTACGGGTTATTTTTTCAACCAACAATTATTCGGCTTCCCGTGTTAATACAATACAATGCGCTGTTTTTCTTTAGAAGTTGCTTCTTTTTCTTTCGGAAAATAAATATGTAGCATGCCTTCTTTATAGCTTGCCACAGCCAGCACAGAATTAACGTTTTTGGGCAATGAAATTTGCCGGTTAAAACAGGCATAGTTAAACTCATGCAGTTGAAAACAGTTTTCCTTTTCTTCATCTGCACTGCATTGCATCAGCAACGCAATGGATAATACATGGTTTTCTGTTTCAATAAGAAAATGCTCCCGCCGGGCACCGGGTACAGCTGCATCTATTACCAGTGCTTCATTATTTTCTTTTACATTAATGAGGGGTTGTAATACTATTCCTTCTCTGCGCTTCTGTAATTCACTCGTAAGCATTTCCAACTCAGGAAGTAATCTGTATTCGCCGGGGTAGCAATAATGTACATCGATTTTTGTGCTATGATTTTCCATACCGTTGTTTTAATGATGAGCAATAGCAAACCTGTCTTCTTTTTCAACGGACGGATCGGTTCATAAGCTGTTGGTTTGTGCGGAATGTTTGTAAATTTTTTCCATTTCGTCCAGGTATGCAATGACGTCTGCATCATTTACCTGTGAAAAGTCTTCATAAAACGAACCAACACCGGTAAAATTTTCTGCAAGATGTAAACACACAACTTCATCAGCATCCCGTTGCAGAAACTTATAAGCTTGCGAAGAAGCTACCGGTATTGCAACCACAATTTTTAATGGCTCTTCCTTTCGCAACAGCTGAATGGCAGCCAGCATGGTATTACCGGTAGCAATTCCATCATCGATTATAATCAGTATTTTATCTTTCAGCGTAAACGTTCTTCTGCCGGTAATAAACTTGTTGTGCATATCCTGCAGTTGTGCCTGTATACGTTCTACTTCTGTTTTTACATAATCATCACTTATAGCATCATCGGCCCAAACAAAATAACCGGTTAAACTGGCTGCACCAATGGCGTATTCTTTATTAACCGGGTGACCAATCTTTTTAGTAAGTACCGGTTGCAATGGAAAATTCAGAGAAGCTGCTACTTCAAAAGCAACGGCTACTGCGCCATGGGGTATTGCACAAACCACACAATCGTCCATTGTAAATTTGCGCAATTGGAATGCCAGTTTTAGTCCGGCATCTTTTCTGTTGGCATATTTCATAATGAAGATTTATGAACATGATGATCGGCCATGAGCAAATGCTGTTCAAACCACTTACAGGCCAGTTTCTCCACTATTTCCATTTTACCGTCTTCTTCAAACAAGTGCGTTGCGTTTTCAACAATATCCAATCGTCTTCTGCAGGTAAGCATATTGTATGCATTACGGTTCAGTGCCAGCACATCAGTATCATAACTTCCAACAATCAGTAACACCGGAGCTTTCACCTTTGGCAGATCCTGCATTGCAAGATCGGGGCGGCCACCTCTGCAAACCACCGCTTCAATTTCGGGTAAGCGCAACGATGCTTTTAATGCCGAAGCAGCACCGGTACTTGCAGCAAAAAATCCGAGTGAACAGCTTTTTGCTGTTGGTTGTTTTTGCAGCCATCTTGTGGTGCCGTACAGGCGTTGCGTAAGCATAGCAACATCAAAACGTGTTTGATACTGCAACTCTTCTTCTGTTGTAAGCAAATCGAAAAGAAGAGTTCCGATATGATGCTGATGGAGATAAGTTGCTACCATTTTGTTACGTGCACTGTTTCTGCCGTTGCCGCTTGTGTGCGAAAAAATTACGATCGCTTCTGCTGAAAGGGGAATGCTGAGTTCGCCTTTTAATACTATATCTCCAAGTGGAATAGCTACTTCGTTGTTAAATCTGAAATTCATATAATTTGTTTTAGGGTAATGTAATGGGTGCTTTCGCTCTGCTGTTAATTTCATAAAGAGCGAGTTGCGATAACCTGTCGTCGATCTGTTTTTCGTTTACTTCTGCCTGATGAAAAAACTGTGCGGCTTTTTCCATTTCCAATACATTGGCAAAAGCAGCGGCTGTACCATAGGCACTTATTTTGTAATGATTGATGAGCTGAACGCTTGCCAGCAGGCAGGCGTCTTTTACTTCGGCATCGCTGCAGTTTAACAGTGTTTCGTTGGTATCGTCGATGTAGGCTTTCATAATACGGCTGTTGAGGCTTACACTCTGCAGGTTTTCCTGTTTAATAAATTCATCCATCTGTTGCAGGTGGTTTTCAATATCGTGCCGGTAGCGTTGCAATACAGTTTTCAGCTTTGCCGAACAGGCGATGTTGATCCATTGCTGCAGTTCACGACCGAGCTGATGTTCCGCACTTATGAATTTTCCTGCTTCAGCATCGAGTAAATGATGCAGTGTGCTTATTGTTTGATTTTCCTGTAGCATAACTTATGGTTTTAGCTACCGTAAGTTAAACTATGGCACATGTAAATTCCTATGATGAGTGTCAGCCAACGCAACACATCATCTCATGAAAATTGCACGGTACTGTAGGTTGTTTTGTATGATTCTTGTGTTGTTCATTTAAACTGTTCAGTTATGCGATGGCTACTTTTTCTGCTGCTTGCTTTTACAGCACTTACGGCCAGCATTTCGGGTTTGTTGCTGGTGAGTTTTCCCGATGGTTCGGTCATGCAAATGTCAACAGTATTGCTGAGCGATACTGCCTTCCGTTCTTTTCTGGTGCCGGGTATTATACTTGCGGTTGTAGTGGGCGGAACAAATCTTGTGGCGGCCGTTTTTAATTTGCTGGTACATCCGTTGCGTTACAACTGGTCTCTTGCATCTGCTGTAGTTTTAGGTGGCTGGATATTGGTGCAGTTGCTGCTCATTGATGCCTTTCATTGGCTGCAGTTGCTGTATCTTTTTGTTGCAGTAATGATCTTGTTGCTTACCTGGCAACTGAAGGGGAAGTGGGCTGTATAGAATTTTCTACACTTCAGCTTTCGCTATGCAGGTTTATCAGGTAATCGAACAAACTTACTTCCGATGCAATGCCGAGTTTTTTACGCAAACGGTAACGACTGATCTCCACACCTCTTACCGAAATATTCATCAGCTGTGCAATTTCTTTGGTAGATAAATTCATACGCAGGTAAGCACAGAGTTTAATTTCATTGCCGGTGATGGAGGGATGTTTTTCTTTCAGACTCACTACAAAATCGCTGTGTACTTTATCGAAGTGTTTGGTAAAGTTTTCCCACTCCTGATCCATCTGGTCATCTTCACTCAATGTCTTGATCATCTTTTTGAGCTCTTGTGTAGCTTGTGTATTATCAATCCCCTTCATTACATGCTCCAGCTCCGATTTTATTTTTGTAAGCAGCTCACCTTTTTTTACAAGATGCATGGCAGATGATGCAAGCTCTGAGTTTTTAAAGTTGATCTCCACTTCCAGTTTTTCATTACGAAGCGTAACCAGTTCTGTTTCGGTTTTGCTTCGTTCAAGCTCATGAATGTATTGCAAACGTTTTTGTTCTTCTTCGTGTTTGACCTGTTGTTCTTTAAATTTCTTTATCTGCCATTTGTAAACAGTGTAGATGCCTGCTGCAAAAAGCAGAATATATAAAAGGTAAGCCCATGTAGTTTCGTACCAGGGTGGCAACATTTTAAATGCATACACAGCAACGGCACTTTCATTACCAAGGTTGTTCCGCACTTTTACTTCAAAACTGTAATTGCCCGATGGCAGATTGGTGTATTCTTTTTCTGTTCGTTTACTCCACTCGCTCCAGTTGTTATCAAAACCTTTTAAACGGTAACTGTATTCAAGGTTTGGTTGCAAACCAAACAGGGGGGAAGCAAACTCAATGCGTATTGTTTTCCAGCGATTGGCAACACTTGGTACTGCTTCAGTGTTTTGTTCCTGTTTTTCGTTTACGTTATTAAAGTAACCACCAAACAAAAGACTGTCCTGCTTGCTGATGATGCGTACCGTACGCACCTGCACACGCAGGTTAGATGCATGCTGTTTGTATTTTTCGTAATTGATGTGATAGAATCCTTTTTCTCCACCCATGAAAATATTGTACTCATTAACGGGGTAGATAAATTCAAATCCACTCAACATTTTATTATTCAACTCCGGCAAATAAATAATGGCCGGTTGTTTGCCCGACAGATCGATTACACCCAATGTTTTTTCGTGCATGAACCAGATGTTGCCTGCAGCGTCTTCTTTTAAATAGCGTATGCTCTGATCGCCCAGTATTTTTTTATAGAATGCCGACGGTTCAAATTGTTTTTTTGTATGGTTGAAACTGTACACACCTTTTTCTGTAGCAACAACCACTTCATTCTTTACCTGGTAAACATGGTTGTTGAGAATTGAAGGCAAGCCATTTTTATCGGTGTAAATGCGGTTGGTAAAACCATTTGCAGCAGGAATAATTTCGTACACGCCATGGTATGGATGCGATACCCAGATATGATCTTCTTCATCAATGGTAACAAAACGGCACGATTCGATGAGATCATTCACTGCACCCGCTTCAATGAATTGCCCGTTTTTATAATCGAAGAACTGCAGGTTACGGTAGGTGCCGGCTACAATTTTTTGTGTGGGAAAGGTGGTTGACAGCGGAATAAAATTCCAGAAGCCTGCTGTGTTTGAAAAAGGAACAGCTGTATTGTCTTTAATAATAAAAGCACCTTCGTGATGACCAAGTAAAAGCTGATTGTTGATTTCTGTAAGATTCCAGGTTTGTCCTTTGGTATTGTTTACAGGCGCAAAATTTCCCTTGCTGAAACTAAGATCCTGCATTTGCTGCAGGTTAACACTGAACATACCGTTTGATGTGCCGGTGAAAAGCCGGTTGTTATAAATATATGCAGTATAGCCCGATCCATCCTGCCCCAGCGGAGTAATGTGTTTTACTGCACTGTTGTAAGCAATAAAATCAATCCCATTATCAAGCCCCAGCCAGAGATTGCTTTGGTTGTCGAGAAAAATACTCAGCACATTGTTGTTCTGTAAGCCTTCTGTTTTTGCAAAACTCTGGATGATGTTGCCGGCTGCATCAATGATATATACGCCACTGTTGTTGGTTGCAAGAGCGATCCAGTCTTTATTAATACGAGTGGCTGCATAAATGCGTTCGTTTTCAAAAAGGCTGTTGTTGGGCGATGAAAATTTGTTGATGCTGTTTCCGGTAATTGTATAGATGCCGTTTTTCAATGTGGTAACCAGGATGCTGCCGCTTGCGGCAGGTAGTAAGGCTGTAACGGGATCCGTTTTTGGAAAACTGCCGGTAAGTACAAGCGGCATCATTACATTATTTTCAAATTGCATTAACCCACCGGTAAAATCATGCGCATAGATCCTGTTGTTGCAAATACCAAGAAACGACCATTCCGATACGGCTTTAAATGTAGCTATCGCCTCGTTACTGAACTTGAAAATGCGGTTATTGGTGCGGAAGAAAATATCTTTTTTAAAGGCAACAATATCCCACACATCACCAAACGATTTATCCTTTGCAGCTAACAATTGATTAAGCGCATGATAGACCAGCCGCCCGTTTGTACCGGGTGCGAAATAACCCAACTCATCCTGCCCACCAACATAAATTCTGTTGTCGCTGCCAATTTCTACCGAGCGTACAATGGTGCGGTTGGGTAATGGGTACAGGTTCCAGTAGCGGCCATCAAAACTTAAAAGGCCTTCGTTATTGGCGAAGTAGATAATGCCGTTTTTATCCTGCTTAATGTCCCAATTCTGCAACCCGGCACTGTACGATTGTTTGGAATAATTGATCACATCGGGCAATCCAATGGTGTTTTGGGCACCCAAAGCAAGCGGCAGCAATAAAAAGAGGACTAACTTTTTCATGGAAGGTAAGTATACGAGTGATGAAAGTATAAAATAAAGATGATGTAGTAATGATGTAGTAGATAGTTATTGAAAATCAATGATTTGGTTTTAATGATGTAGTAATGATGAATGGCTTTTTTTCTCATCTGTAGAGGCTGCTGCTAATTTTAGGCCTTCAATCCCCATTGATTATTTATTAACTAAAACGATTGCTTTATGAAATGTAAGTACACAATTTTGTGTCTTGTTCTTTTCCTTGGCACTTTTCTGCAGCAGTCTTTCGCACAGAGTTTAACTGTAAGCGGAAGCGTAAAAAACAAAGCAACAGGCGAAGCCCTCACCGGGGCAACCGTTCAGGTAGAAGGTAGTTCTGCCTCAACCCTTACCGATGCGCAGGGTTTGTTCAGCATCTCTGCATCGCAAGGTTCGGTATTGCTTATTTCCTACACGGGTATGACCACTCACCGGCATACCGTAACCGGTTCCGGCAATATTGCCATTTTGCTCGAAGAAAGTGCTGCCTCTAATCTCGGTGAAGTAATAGTAGTAGGTTATGGTACACAAAAGGTAACCAAGGTTTCTGGTGCCATTGCCACCATTAAAGCTGCCGACATTGAAAAATTGAAACCGGTACGTACCGAAGAAGCATTGCAGGGCCGTGCTTCGGGTGTTAACGTAATCCAGAGTGGTTCACCCGGTTCGAAACCTACCGTACTCATCCGTGGTATTCCCTCTTTCTCCGGTACCGATCCCGTGGTAATTATTGATGGTGTGCCGCAAACCTTAACCGATTTCAATTCGATTAATGCTGCCGACATCGAATCCATCAGCGTATTAAAAGATGCTGCAACAACAGCCATCTACGGTGTAAAAGGTGGTAACGGTGTAATTGTTGTTACAACCAAAAGCGGTCGCAAAAATCAAAAGACCGACATTATGTTCAGCGCCAATTATGGTGTGCAACAAGTAATGAACACGATTGGTGTGTTAAATGCAACTGAGTATGCAGCCATGATCAACGAAGGCAGTGTTACCGCAGGCGGTAATCTTGTTTTCCCGAACATCAGCACACTGGGTGTTGGTACCAACTGGCAAAACGAAGTGTTTAAAAATGCTACGTTTCAAACACACAATATTTCTGCAAGAGGTGGCAGCGATAAAATGTCGTACTTCCTTTCTGCAGGTTTTTTAAACCAGGGTGGTATTGTTGGTGGTAATGATAAATCACGTTTCAACCGTGGTAACCTTACTGCCAACCTCAACTTTAATCTTACCAATAAATTAAAGTTCATCATTAATACTACAGCTGTACTGCTCGATTCAAAGGGTGTACAGGAAAACTCCTTCAACAGTGTGCTGGGCAGTGCCTTGAATTTCGACCCGACAGTTGCTGTATATAATAATGTACCCAACACAGTGGGTAAGTACGGTTTCAGCAATCTTTTACTATCCGAAATTTTTAACCCGCTTACCAAACTCGATAATACGTATAATAAAAACGTAGGTAATAAACTCTATGGTAAGTTCGAATTTCAGTACACGGTAATTAAAGACCTGGTATTAACTACACGTTTTGGCTACACCAAATACGATGGTAATTCAAAAAGTTTTACACCGTTGGTGTTTTATGGTCCGCTGAATGTTGAGAACTCAATGAATGCCGATGGTTCGCAGGTTGTTGGTCGCTTCAACAGTGTATCACACGATAAAACCAGCAACTTCAATTATACATGGGAAACCTTTGGTAACTACAATTTCAACATTGGTACAAAAAACAATTTTGAAACAGTGCTTGGTTTTTCATTGGCAAAAACAACCGGTAATGCAGCAGGCGCAAGTCGTCAGGATGTACCGTTTAACAGCTGGGAGTTTGCAGATTTTACAGCTGCAACAGGTGCAAACACTGCAACCAATACCAATGCGGTAACAGGTTATTATTATCAATACTTCCGTCGCAACCTTTCTTACTTCAGCCGTATTAACTACGATTACGATAACAAATACCTTGCATCGTTTACTGCACGTCGTGATGGTTCGTATGCATTTGGTATCGATAATAAATTTGCCAACTTCTTCTCCGGTTCACTCGGTTGGGTAGTATCGAACGAAGATTTCTTTCAACCCGGCTTTGTAGACTATTTAAAGATCCGTGGTAGCTATGGTTCAATCGGTAACGAAAATGTTAGTCCGCAGTTTGTGGGCATCATCACCGGCGGACCAAGTTATGGTTCAACAGCAAACAGTAATGGTTATACATTTGGCGATGTATTCTATCCCGGTTCAACTGTAGGTTCTGCAGCAAACAATGCATTGCGTTGGGAAAAACAATTGCAGATCAACGCAGGTTTCGACATTACGTTCTTTAAAAAGAAATTCAACTTAACTGCCGATTATTTCCAGAAGAATGTGGATGGTTTATTGTTTACACCTTCTGCTTCGTTATACCTCGGTACAGTTCCTATTCCTACTGCCAACATCGGTTCAACATCGAGCAGAGGTATTGATATGACGTTGGGTTATAACGAAACCATCGGTAAAGAATTCCGCCTCTCAACTTCACTTACGTTTACAACAGCAAAGAACGAAGTAACTGCAACCAATAGCGATGGTACTGCAAAAATTCTAGGCGGTGGTTATTTCAATGGTCAATCGCAAACTGTAACTGTATTTGAAAAAGGACAAACACCCGGTTATTTCTACGGTTATAAAACAAATGGTTTGTTCCAGAGTTTTGATGACATTACAAAAGCACCCACACAAACAGGTGCACAGCCCGGCGATATCCGTTTTGTTGATGTAAATAATGATGGTGTAATTAATGCCAGCGATCAAACCAAGATCGGCGATCCATTCCCCGATTTCACTATGGGTTGGAATCTTACACTCGAATACAAAGGTTTTGACTTTAACATGTTTACCTATGCTTCTATTGGTAACGATGTGTACAAAGCATTCGACCGTAATGCAAACTTCAGCAACAAGCCAAGAGAAATATTAGGCCGCTGGACAGGCACCGGTTCAACAAACGATGCACGCACTCCACGTTATTCGTTTACAGATGCAAACAGCAACATCCGTGTATCGGACAGATATGTGGAAGATGGTTCGTTTGTAAAGATCAAGAACCTGCAGGTTGGTTACACCTTCCCTGAAAATATGACGAAGAAAGTTTTCAGCCGTGTACGCCTTTATGCACAGGTACGTAACGCATTCACCTTTACAAAATACACCGGTTTCGATCCTGAAATTTCAGGAGGCATTCTCGATACAGGTGTAGATCGTGGTGCGTATCCTCAGGCCAGAACTTATTCACTTGGTCTCGATATCAAATTATAATTCTTCCATTAAAAATAAAGTACAATGAAGAAGACGTTATTCTATATCGCAGGCTTGCTAATGCTTACGCTTGCTTCCTGTAAAAAATGGGTGGACTATAATCCACGTGAAGATTTCAGAATTACTGAACTCGATTATCTGCAATCAGAATCGGATTACCGCACAATGGTGGTGAGTGTGTACACACCGCTGCAATGGATCAACCAGGTAGTGCCGATAGGTGATATTGCATCTGACAATGCCGTTAGTGGTGGCGAAAATGCATCGGATGTATTATCGCTGCAACAGATCGATGATTACACACATACTCCTGTAAACTCCCAGCTTACAGAAATCTGGCAATCGGCTTACGAAGGTGTAAACCGTGCCAATTATATGACGCAGTACAAAGACAAAAACCTTGCAGGCAACGCTGTTGATTTTGCAGGTAAAGAAGCATTGTATGGCGAAGTATATTTTATCCGTGCTTATTATTATTTCACGCTGGTAAAAATGTTTGGCGATGTGCCTTTGTTTGTTGACAAGCGTTTAAGCCTCAGCGATAGTAAATCGATAGGCCGTTCGCCCAAAGCAGATGTGTACAAACAGATCGAAGCCGATCTCAACGCAGCTATTGCCGTATTACCTGCTGTGCAGCAACAGAAAGGTCGCATTACAAAATATGCAGCGCAGGCATTGTTGGGTAAAGTATTACTGTATCAAAACAAATTCGATGCTGCAGCAACTGTACTCGAAAGTGTGGTTACAGCCAATGCATTTTCACTGGTAACAAATTTTGCTTCGATGTATTTGTCAAGTGGAGAAAACGGTCCTGAATCTGTTTTTGAAATTCAGTACTCAAACAACTCACCTTATTACAACTGGGGTGGTGCTACAAGAGGCCAGGGTAACTATGCCGTACAGCAATGCGGTATACGTGGATTGAATGGTTCTGCATCAATGCCCTATTCAGCAGGATGGAGCACGAACCTTCCAACACAAAACCTTGCGAATGCGTATGCAGCAGGCGATCAGCGTAAAGCAGTAACAGTGCTTGATATTGAAGCCTACAAAACAGCAAATCCATCGTTTGGTATTACGTACCAGGTAGCACCTTATAAGAATACAGGTTTATACAACCAGAAGTATCTGCCACGCAAAGGCGAAACAAGCGGACAGCTTGAGCTCAACTATACCAACAACTTCCGCATTATCCGTTATGCAGAAGTATTGCTGATGGCAGCAGAAGCATTTAACCGTTCAACAACTGCAAATGATGCAAAAGCACAAACGTATCTCAATCTTGTTCGTCGCCGTGCATTTGGCGATAACCTGCACGATGTTGCTGCAACAGGTACAGCATTACGCCAGGCGATCTGGGACGAACGCCGTTTGGAATTAGGTATGGAAGGCGATCGCTTTTTTGATCTTGTTCGTACAGCACAGGCATCGGCAAAGATCACCGGCTTTGTTGCAGGGAAACACGAAGTGTTCCCTATTCCGCAACGTGAAGTGGAAATTTCCGGTTTAACACAAAACAACGGTTATTAATCTTCCTTAATTAAAAATTGAAGCATCATGCGTATAATTAAAAATATATTTCAGTTTGCGGTTTTGCTGCTCGTTGTAACGGGTTGTAAACCGGAACTGCACGATGATCTCTCGTTTCTTACAACGATAACCAACTCGGCAAAGCTTTCGGCTTTGTTTGAAATTACACAGGATAACACAGGTAATGTTACCATTACACCTAATGGTGAAGGTGCTGTATCGTACGACATTTATTATGGCGATGGTACTGCAGCTCTTGCTAAAGTACAGGCAGGAAAAAACACAACGCATAAATATGCAGAAGGTGTTTATTCTGTAAAGATTGTTGGTTACAATATTACCGGTAAAACAACCGAAGCAACACAACAGTTAACAGTATCGTTCCGTGCACCGGAAAATTTAGAAGTAACAGCCGATGTGGATGTTGCCAATAATTTTAAAGTAAACGTAAGTGCAAAAGCCAAATACGAAACCATGTTCCGTGTGTATTTTGGTGATGTGCCGAACGAAGTTCCTGTTTCGTTTATGGAAGGTGAAACAGTGAGTCATACTTATGCTGCTGTTGGAACTTATACTGTAAAAGTTGTTGCATTAAGCGGTGGCGCTGCAACAACACAGTTTACCAAAACCATTACGATTGTTGATCCGGTGTTGTTGCCGTTAACATTTGAATCATCAACCCTGCAATACAGCTTTACCAATTTTGGCGGTGGTGTTGTAACGGTAATTGATAACCTGCATAAAACAGGCATTAACACAACAAACAAAGTTGGACGTATGGTGAAGAATGCACCTGAAGTTTGGGGTGGCAGTGTAATTACATTGGGTGCACCGATCGATTTTTCTGCGAATAAAATTTTCCGCATGAAAGTGTACTCACCACGTGTGGGCGCAAAGGTGTTGTTGAAAGTAGAGAACGCAACAAATGGCGGCATCAATTTCGAAAAAGAAGTGAGTACAACTGTAGCTAACGGATGGGAAGACCTGGTGTTTGACTACAGTACAATTAATACAAGTAACAGTTATCAAAAAATAGTACTCATTTTCGAACTGGGTACTGTAGGCGATGGCTCTGCAAACTTTACTTTCTATTTCGATGATATCCGTTTAACCAATACCATTCCATCTGCACAAATCGATCTTCCTGTAACATTCGATGCAGCAGGAACAAATTATACGGTAACCGATTTTGGTGGTAACGCAACAGTAGACGGTGTTGATCCGGATAATAATGCCAACAAGATCAAAGTAACAACCAAAACAAACGGCGCAGAAACATGGGCAGGTACAACAATTGGTACAGCTACTGGTTTTGCAACGAAAATTCCGTTTGCCGCAAACGCAACAAAAATGAGCATCCGTGTTTATTCGCCTGCAAGCGGCATTCCGGTACGTTTAAAAGTTGAAGACAGAGCAGATGGAACAAAATCGGTTGAAACACAAGTGAACACAACGGTTGCGAATGCATGGGAAACACTCACGTTCGATTTTACCAATAACGTAAGCGGTACACCTGCATTAAACCTTGCAAACAATTACCACAAAGCATCGGTGTTTTTCGATTTTGGTGCAGCGGGTACGGCAAAGGTTTTCCGTTGGGATGATGTGAAAATGGTTGCAGCAAGTGCAGCAGGTATTGTTATTCCGTTGGATTTTGAATCAAGCTCACCTTATACCATTACCGATTTCGACGGTGGTAATTTAAGCATCATCAACAATCCGCAATCTGGTGGCATCAATACCAGTGCAAAAGTTGCACGCATGATCAAGAATGCAGGACAGCCTTGGGGCGGCAGCTTTATTACACTCGACAGTCCGATCGATTTTGGTGCAGGCAAAACATTTAAAATGAAAGTGTATTCGCCACGTGCAGGTGCAAAAGTGTTACTGAAAGTGGAGAACCTTACCAATGGCGGTATCAGTTTCGAAAAAGAAGTAACGACAACCGTTGCTAACGGATGGGAAGAACTTACGTTCGATTATAATGCCATCAATACAGCAAATACTTATCAGAAAGTGGTACTCATTTTCGATTTAGGAACTGCAGGTGACGGTACAGCAAACTTTACTTTCTTAATCGACGATATCCGTCTTCAATAACATTCTAAACTGAAGTATATGAAACTGTCAATAAAATCCTATTCACTCATAGCTTTGTTTGCAGCGTTTATTGCAGCAGGATGTGAGAAAAAAGAATACACGCTTGGTACAATTAAAACACCCGCCGACCTTACACTAACAGCAACAGTTGCCGGTGTAAATGCAGGCAACCCCGATGGAAATGGTACAGGTAATGTAAGCATCACAACAACTGCTGCCAACGCCATCACTTATAAAATTGATTTTGGTGATGGTAAATCGCAGATCGTTCCATCGGGTACCATCAACTACAAATACAATAATCCCGGCACATTTGAATATGTGATTACTGTTAATGCAATTGGTACAGCCGGTGTAACATCTACCATCAGCAAAAAAGTAAAAGTGTTTGTAGCGTTTGAAATACCTGCTGATATTGTGCAGAACCTTACAGGTGGTACTTCAAAGATCTGGGTAACAGATAAAGAAGCTCCGGGTCATGTGGGTGTTGGTCCTAACAACGAGTTTTCTCCTATCTGGTATGCAGCAACACCTAACCAGCGTGATGCCTGTTTGTACGATGATGAGATCACTTTCTCAAAAGATGCGAGCAATAATATTTACATGAGCATCGATAACAAAGGCCTATCATTTTCTATTGGTGGCGCAACTGCGTTTTATGGTTTCAGCGGTGCCGATGCCTGCTTGGGTCTTAATGCAGCCGGCAGTAAAAAGCTGGCATTCATGAATGCAACATCTGCATCCACTTCTGCTGTATCAACCCGCATTCAGTTCGAAGTGCCGGGTAATGGTATTATTAATTTTGGTACAGGAGGTAATACGTACGAGATCTTATCCATTACAGCAACAACCATTCATTTGCGTAATATCGGTATTGATGGCAATGCATGGTATCAAAAATTAAAACTGAAACCGTAATTCATGTTACGAAACATAGCTTTCATAGCAATCGTTACCGTGTTGTCGTCCCTTTCCTGCAAAAAGGGCGGCAATACCGGTAATACAGATGTTGCTCCAACAAATCTTACACTCAATGCAGTTGTAAGTACAGATAACAGCGGCAACGTTGAGTTTACTGCTGCAGCTACCAACGCAACTACTTACGAGTTTGGTTATGGTAATGGTGTGTTTGCATTGGTACCTTCGGGTAAGGTAACGTACAAGTATCCTGCAACAGGAACATACACCGTAACTGTTGTTGCCAAAAGTGCATCGGGCAAAACCATTTCAAAATCCATACAGGTAACTGTTGCAGTTGGTTTATCGCTCATCTTCAGCGATGAGTTTAATACCAACGGTGCACCCGATGGCAGCAAATGGGGTTACGATCTTGGCAATGGTACCGATGGCTGGGGCAACCAGGAGAAACAGTATTATACCAACCGCTCCGATAATGTAATTGTACAGAATGGTGTATTGCGCATTATGCTCAAGAAAGAAAATTACAGTGGATTTAATTATACCTCTGCACGTTTGCTTACGGCAAATAAGTTTTCGTTCAAGTATGGTATTGTAGAAGCAAGAGCAAAGCTTCCTTCAGGTGGTGGCACATGGCCTGCTATCTGGTCGCTTGGTGCAAACATCAATGCTGTAGGTTGGCCTTCATGTGGCGAAATTGATATTATGGAACACAAGGGAAATGATCTTAACCGCATTTTCGGTACACTGCATTACCCTGGTCGTTCGGGCGGAAGTGCCGATGGCAGTTCACGCATCATCAGCAATGCATCCACCGAGTTTCATATTTACAAACTGGAGTGGACGGCTGCTGCAATAAAAATTTATGTGGACGATGTATTGTTTCATACAGTGGCCAATACAACTTCGTTACCGTTTAACAACAACTTCTTTCTTATAATGAATGTTGCAATGGGCGGAACATTCGGCGGCGCTGTAGATGCAAATGTTACAGAAGCTGCAATGGAAGTGGATTATATACGTGTTTATCAATAATTGAGTCATATAGCAGGAATGTTAAGGGCATTCCCATAATCAATAGCAAAAGCGGATCGTGTTTTTTTCTCGAATTAAGTATCTTCTGCTTTGCTTTTTTGCTCGCTTACAGCTTTAATATCTTTTTTATGAAATGAGCCATCATAAAATATTCATTTTATTACCAACCGAAATGAAGATTTTATTGTGGCGAATAACATGTGGCCAAAATCAAATAAAAAATTAACACATGAAAACAAGTACACTACAAGTTTTACTGTTGCTGTTGTTAGGTGTTGGCGTAACAGCCAATGCACAGGTTCAGAAAAAACGAAAACTGGTTTGGAGCGATGAGTTTACAACCAATGGTTTGCCCGACAGTACAAAATGGAGTTACGATATTGGCCGTGGCTGTCCCAATAATTGTGGTTGGGGAAATAATGAATTGCAGTATTATACCAAAGAACGGAAAGAAAACGCAAGGGTTGAAAACGGCAAACTCATCATCGAAGCACATAAAGAAAAAATGGAAGATGCAAATTATTCATCTGCACGTTTGGTTTCGAAAAACAAAGGCGATTGGAAATATGGTCGCATTGAAATAAAAGCCAAACTTCCGGCAGGGAAAGGTATATGGCCTGCCATCTGGATGTTGCCGACCAAATGGGAATATGGCGGATGGCCGCACAGTGGCGAAATTGACATTATGGAATATGTTGGCTACCTGCCCGATTCGTTGTTTGCAACAGTACACACCGGCGCATTTAATCATGTAAAGGGTACACAGGTTGGCAGCAGTATTTTGGTAAAAGATCTGTCCACGGCATTTCATGTGTATGCCATTGATTGGTCGGCCGACAAAATTATTTTTTTACTTGACGGGAAAGAATATCATCGTTTCGTGAATAATAAATCAGGTAGTGAAGCATGGCCTTTTGATAAACAGTTTCACCTGTTATTAAATGTTGCAGTAGGTGGTAACTGGGGCGGCAAGTTTGGTGTGGATGATGCCATTTTTTCGCAGCGTATGGAAATTGATTATGTTCGTGTATATCAATAACGATTGTTTTAATACTAAATCAACACAACTATGAAGCGTGTTGCACTCTTACTCTTTTTTTCTTTAAGTACTGTTCTTATTTCTGCGCAAACAACCAATGTATCGAAGATGAATCGTTTTCTCGATTCGTTGATACGTTTGATGACGCTGGAAGAAAAGATCGGGCAGATGAACCAATACAGCAGCGACTTTGCTGCAACCGGGCCTATTACAAAAGATGGTGATAAACAAACGCAGGTGCGTAAGGGAATGATCGGTTCTTACCTGAATGTAACCGGTGCAGAACGTACACGTTCTTTACAGGAAATTGCGATGCAGAGCCGTTTGAAAATTCCATTATTGTTCGGACAGGATGTAATACATGGTTACCGTACTATTTTTCCTTTGCCATTAGCCGAAGCTGCCAGTTGGGATATGGAAGCCATTGAACTGAGTGCACGCATTGCAGCTATTGAAGCAAGTGCAGCAGGTATACACTGGACATTTGCACCAATGGTTGACATTAGTCGTGATCCTCGCTGGGGTCGTGTAATGGAAGGCGCAGGCGAAGATCCCTTGCTTGGTTCGTTTATTGCAAAAGCAAGAGTAAAAGGTTTCCAGGGAAATGGGTTTGGTTATACCGATGCGGTGCTTGCATGTGTAAAACATTTTGCTGCCTATGGTGCAGCAATTGGCGGTCGTGATTATAATTCGGTTGACATGAGCAACCGCATGTTGTATGAAACGTATCTGCCGCCATTTAAAGCCGCTGTCGATGCAGGTGCTGCAACGTTTATGAATTCGTTCAACGATCTCAACGGTGTACCGGCAACGGGTAACCGCTTTTTGCAACGGGATATTTTAAAAGGCCAGTGGAAGTTCACCGGTTTTGTTGTGAGCGATTGGGGCAGTGTGGGCGAAATGGTGAATCATGGTTATGCAAAAGATAATTACGAAGCCGCAATGCTGGCAGCAAATGCCGGCAGCGATATGGATATGGAAAGCCGTGCATACATTCAGCATCTTGCACGGTTGGTGAAAGAAGGTAAAGTAAAGATGAGTGTAATTGATGATGCGGTGCGTCGTATTCTGCGTAAGAAATACGAATTGGGTTTGTTCGCCGATCCGTACAAATTCAGCAATGTAGAACGGGAAAAACAACAATGGAATAATCCGCAACATCTTGCGGCTGCAAAAGAAATAGCTGCAAAGAGTATTGTGTTGCTGAAGAACGAAAAGCAGCTGTTGCCAATTTCAAAACAAACAAAAAAGATCGCATTAGTTGGTCCGCTGGTAAAAGCAGTAAAAGAACATCTGGGTTTCTGGAGTTACGATTGGGATGATGATTCTGTTCGTGTGCCGAGTTTATATCAAGCTGTTCAGAACAAAGTGGGCAGCAACACACAATTGCTTTATGCAAAAGGTTGTGAACTGACAGATACAAGCCGTGAAGGTTTTGCAGAGGCAGTTACTACAGCATCGAATGCAGATGTGGTGGTGATCTATGTTGGTGAAACAAGAAACATGAGTGGTGAGGCAAAAAGCCGTAGCAATATTCATATACCCGGTGTGCAGGAAGAGTTGATCAAAGCCGTTGCAGCAACAGGTAAGCCCGTTGTTGTATTAATTGCAGCAGGCAGACCGTTGGTGTTTAACTGGACTGCAGAAAATGTTCCTGCCATTTTATACACCTGGTGGTTGGGTACAAAAGGTGCCGATGCAATTGCCGATGTGTTGTTTGGCGATTATAATCCTTCGGGTAAACTGCCAATGACTTTTCCAAGAAGTGAAGGACAGATTCCCATCTATTACAATCATTACAATACCGGCCGTCCTGCAAAAAGTGAAACCGATGTAAACTATGTTTCGGCTTACACCGATTTAGTAAACAGTCCGCAGTATCCATTTGGTTTTGGATTGAGTTACACCAATTTTCAGTACAGCGAAATTCAACTGAATAAGTTTTCGCTTAAACCGGGCGAAACATTAACTGCTACAGTTACGGTTACCAATAACGGTAATTTCGATGGCGAAGAAGTAGTACAGCTCTACATAAGAGATATTACAGGTTCGGTAGTACGGCCCGTAAAAGAATTAAAAGCATTTCAAAAAATTAAACTGAAGAAAGGGGAGCATAAGCAAGTACAATTTATGCTTACTGCAAACGATCTGCGTTTTTACAACGATAAGCTGCAATACATGTACGAGCCGGGTGAATTTCATTTATTCATCGGCGGTAACAGCCGTGATGCAAAACATGTAAAGTTTGAATTAAAGAAATAGCCAACTATTGATTCTGAATAAAACAAAACCCTTTCGTAATCGAAAGGGTTTGTTGTTTTATCGTTTTGCCAGGTCGGCTTTTTTAAAGATAGATCGTACCGCTGCATCAATTTCCCTTGATGTAAGATTACGGTTACTAACCTCATCGGTAGCCCAGCCCTGCCAAACAGTTTTACCACTTCCGGCATCAATCATATTAATTGTAATGGTTCCTTCTTTAATGGTACGTTCACTACGGTCGTAGCCAACAAACTGCGAAGGATAGTTTACAATAAAATATCTTCTGTAAGCCGGGCTGTAAAATGTTCTGTAGAACGGCTGGGTGTAAACAGGATCGTTCCGTTCTACTGTTGAACGTTCAACCAACAGATCATAACTCAACAAAATATCGGGCCGGCGTTTTGTTTCATTCCATCCGGCTTTTGTTAACTCTTTACTTACTGCTTCACGAATATTTTTTTCTGTAAGATCATTGCTGTTGTTGCGATCGTTTCTTCCCTGGCCATCCTGGTCGATCCATGCAAAGGTTTTGTAATTGGAAAAATTAAACGCTTTGTCTTTTTCAATATGTGCGGCAGGTCCGCAACCGATGAGTAGTAGTAAAACGACGGGTAAAAATAGCCATCTGCTCAAATGATTTTTCATAATGCCTCCTTTGTTTTTGTAGTATGTTCAATTAACGTACCACTGACTGCAGAGGATTACTGTCGTTTATTAAAGCAATGTGAAAAGGAGAGGAATAAAGTTGAATTTTAACTTTTCAGCCAGTTAAGAAATGCCGATGCTTTTGTTTTGTTGATGATAATCTCTTCTTCTGTTTTTACATGTAGTTTAATGAAGAGCTTCCTTAAACTGTAATGTTCCACTTCCTTAATACTTTCTTTGTTCACAAGAAATTGCCGGTTGGCACGAAAGAAAGAAGTGCCGCAAAGATCTTCCAGTTCATCAAGCGAACTGTTTACCTGGTAACGTTGGTTAAGTATAGTTGTAAGCGAAGTAAATTTATGTTCCACTTTAAAGCAGGCCACTTCTGTTGTTTTAACAGGAATGATTTTATTGCCATTATTGATGAGCAATACCTGTGGCTTAGTTTGCTTTCCGGTAATGTTTGCAAGCAATGCTTCGTAATTAACAGAAGGCAGTTTGCTGTTATTCTGCAGCAGCATCTTGTATTTGCTCAGTGCATTTTCAATACTTGTTCCGGAGTATGGTTTCAATACATAAGCAATACCGTTATGATCGAATGCCTGCAATGCATGATCGTGGTAAGCTGTGCAGTAAATAACCGGAATGGTTGGCTGTACAGCTTTAAAAATTTCAAAACTGTAGCCATCGCCCAGTTGAATATCACTGAAGATCAGTTGTGTTTTATGAGGTTCGTTAAAATAAGTAATGGCTTCTTTTACCGAGCTGAGCACTGCATCGATCGTAATCGATGGATCAATTTGTGTGAGCAGTTCGCAAAGCTCATCCGAAACCAGTTGTTCGTCTTCAATTAAAACAATATGCATGTGCGTATCAGTTTTAGTAATGCAGTTGTTATCAGGATAATATTTTGATGGTTACGGCAAATTCGTTGTTCGTTGTTTTTACTACAATTGTTTCGTTTGCCAGTAAACGGTAACGTTCGGCAAGGTTTTGCAGACCGATGCCTGTTGATTCTTCTGCATACGCTTTTGGTTGTCTTGTATTTTTTATGCTGATCGTATTTGTTTCTTTTTGATAATCGATGGCAATATGCAGTGGTGCTTCATTGGAAAGCGTATTATGTTTGATCGCATTTTCAACCAATGTAAGCAAAGCATATACCGGCAGCTTCCCCTCAACATTGTACAGGTCTGTATTTGCAACAGTATATGTCAGCATCGATTGAAATCTTGTTTTCTGCATATCGAGATAGGTCAAACAAAACTGCAGTTCATCTTTCAGGCTTACCAACGAGTCGTGTGCAGTGCTGGTAGAAAAACGCAGTACATCTGCCAGCTGCAATAAATACTGCTCGGCTTTTTGCTGATCTTTTTTCATCAGTAACCGCAATGTATTAAGTGAGTTGAACAGGAAATGTGGATGCAGCTGCATTTTCAACTGGTTGTTTCTTGCTTCAAGATTGCTCTGCCGCAACGCCTGGTTTTCGAGTTCTATTTTTTGTTTGCGTAGTGTAAGCAAAAAAAGTTCACAAACAATCAGTATGATCATGTTAATGGTAAGCGCATGAATAAACTGCGGAAAGAAAAATCCACGATGCCTGCGCCGGTCGTTAGGTATGCGTAGTACATCATTGCTGCCAAGTGCTAATTGCGGCGCTAAATTTATTTGACCGTTTGCGATGTTCATGCCGGGATTTATTTCCATGCCGCCGGGTACGACGTTTCTTTTTTCGCTTAGTTTAATTTGTGGCGGAGGAAAATAACTACGCATAATATCCGACAGGCCCATTGCTATAACAAATGAGAGACAGATACTGATAGCTGAGCGGATAACAATTTTTTGCAGGAAAGGAATGCGCTGTTCAAGAATCAGCAGCGTAATGTTAATAAGCCAGAATAAAAAAGTGATACCTGTAATAAAGGCAATGCCGGGAATAAAAAAGGAGAACTTGTTAAGTTCAAAACGAACAAACGGTATACCTGCTATTAAACCAAATAAAGGAGTAGTAATAAGTATCGTAAGAAAAAGCTTGTTACGTAGCTTTTTGTTTTTTAAAATTTCATTCATACACAGTGCTGATCGGGCAAAGGTGCGGTGTGCAGCTTGTTTTTTCAACGCAGCAAACGGGGTTTAACAATCTTTACTGTTAACGGTTTTAAGATTTGTTGTTCGCTTTTTTTGCTTCATAAATGAACGTTTCTCTTCAACTGTTTTCATGTACACTTTACTTCCGCTTTTGTCCATTTCAGTCCCTTTAACATTTTCTTTCGTGCTGCTTTAAAAAATATTTGTGCATCAAAACAGGCTGCTGTGCCGTTGCAGGCAGCAAACATCTTCACTAAACTTTTTTGGAATGACAATTAAATTTAACGCAATGCGCAAGAGAGGTTTTCGTACAGTTACGTACTTGTTTTTGCTGGCAGCTGTTGTATCGCTCAGCGCCTGCAGCAAAGCAACAGACGATGACGACGATGTAACAGGTAACTGGAAACGCAGTTACGAATTTGAAGGCGTAGGCCGAACAGAAGCAGTAACATTCACCATCGGTAACAAAGTGTTTGTTGGTTTGGGCTACGATGGTACTGACAGGCTTGTTGATCTTTGGGAGTTCGATCAATCAACAGGAACATGGTACAGACGTGCCGATTTTCCCGGTATTGCACGTAACAGCGCTGTAGCTTTTGCTGCAAACGGTAAAGGTTATGTTGGCACAGGTTACGACGGTATAAAAAAATTAAAAGACTTCTGGGAGTACGATCCTGCAACAAATGCATGGAAACAGGTTGCAGACTTTGGCGGTTCTGAACGTTATGGTGCGGTTGCGTTTACCATTGCAGATAAAGGTTATGTTGGTACCGGTTACGATGGGAACTATTTGAAAGATCTGTGGCAGTATGATCCGTTAACAGATACCTGGACGCAGAAGGCAAGTCTTGCAGGTAGTAAACGTACCGATGCAGTTGCATTTGTACACAGCGATAAAGGATATGTAGTAACAGGAATTAATAACGGAAGTTATCTTAACGATTTCTGGGTGTACGATCCTGCAACAAATGCATGGACAGAAAAAAGAAAGATCACCAGTGTAAGCGATGAAGATTATGATGATGATTATGGCAGCAATATTACACGTAACAATGGCGTAGTGTTTATTATGAATGACATTGCTTATCTCTCAACAGGAAACATCAGCGCTGCAACAAGTTCTACATGGGCTTATAATATTGCCAACGATACATGGGAAATAAAAACCGGAATGGAAGGTACAGCAAGAGAAGGCGCTGTTGGCTTCGCTGTAAACGGAAGAGGGTTTATTACAACAGGTCATAACAGCAGTTCAAGATTTGATGATCTGTGGGAGTTCTTTCCATTTACAGAGCAAAGCGACGACGATAATTAATTTCCTTTTATTTCTCTAAATTTTTAAGCATGTGTAAATGGCTGGTTTCATCTTGTGCAACACTGTTTGTATTGCTGTTGCTGCTGCAGAGTTGCCAGAAAGTGGATATTGATTTTGCTGAACCCGATTATACAAACGATCCGAACGTAACCTACTATAACAACTTTGAAACAGAAACAGGAACATACAAAGTAGATTCGTTTGTTACATCGGGTAGTTCGCTGTTTACCATTGGTTACAACAACGATTCTTATATGGGGGTAACAACGGCAGCCTCCTATGCTGAGCTGCAGCTGCCGGGTGCAAACCCGGTGGCGAATGCCAGTGTTGTGTTCGATTCGTTGCAGTTGTTGTTAATACCAAAGGGAAGTTTTTCAGGCGATAGTTCAATTCCGTTTACGTTTAACGTGTATCGGCTTTCGCAAAACATCCGTAATAAAACCGATGAAAATTTTTATAACAGGTCTTCGTTTCCGCATTACAGCGAAAAGATCGGTTCGCAAACAATCAACCTTTCGAACAAAACAGGAACAACAATCGCTGTTCGGTTAAGCGATGCGTTGGGGCAGGAGCTGCTGGATAAATTCGTTACAAGTGCAATTGAAGTATCCGACTCCAGTAATTTTTACGAATATTTTAAAGGCATTTGTATTGCAGCCGATTCAACTTCAACAAAAGCAGTTACATCGTTCAGCAGCGGAACAGAAACACTGGTACGTTTAACCTACCATGAAAAGGGATTGTACACAAGCTACAAGCATCTCGATTTTGTGTACACCAATTCCCGGCAGTTTAACCGTATTCAGTTTCGAACAACAACAACAAATCTTGCTGCAGCAGTTAACGGAAAATCGCAATTGCTCAGCAGCGAAGTAACAGGTGGTTACAGTTATTTAAACAGTTGTTTCGGTTCGTACATACGTATTGGTTTTCCAACCTTGCTTACGTTGAAAGAAAAAAATCCAAACATACGTGTGCTTAATGCAAAACTGATCGTAAGGCCGCACAGCAGCACATGGGCTTTGCCTTTTCAGTTGCCTTCATCGCTTTACCTGTATTCAACGGATAACACCAATTTACCTGTAGCTGCTTTTACCAATGGCGATGCAAGTAACCCCGTGATGTTAACAGGCAATCTTGTAATTGATAAGTTGTATGGGAAGGAAACCTATTACAGTTATGATGTAACAACTTTCATCAATACAAAAATTGCAGAAGGACAGTTTTCGCAATCGGCTATTCTGCTTGCACCGGCATCCGGCAGTTTTAACGATGGGTTTCACCGCCTCATTCTGCAGGGAGAAAATTCGGTACAGCTGCAGCTGTATGTACTTGGACTGTAAAAAATAAACAGATGAATCAAACATATTTTTTTCTAACAGCTGCTTTGTTTATTGCAGGCAGCAGCAGTGCACAGAATATTTCTTCACCTTATTCTGTATTAGGCATCGGTGATATTGAAACAACCGATCACGGACGTTATGCAGCAAGTGGCAGTGCGTCTGTTTCACGAAGAGAAGTGGGCTATTATAATTTTTCAAACCCCGCTTCTTTAACAGTGATCCCGTACAAGAATATCAATCTCGATATGTCGTTTCGTGGACGAAGCAGTAAGTACAAAATGCCGGGCACCGACACGGTTATTGGTCCTGCAAGCGATTTTATTGTAAAGAAAGTTTCCCTTGCATACAAGATCACTCCAAAGTCGGCTTTTGCCATTGGATTAAAACCCTACAGCACGGTCGATTATCAGTATGTAAGCAGTTCTGAACTCAACGATCCCAATCTCGATTACCTGCGTTACACGCAAGGCACGGGAGGAATTTATCAAACCTATTTCTCCTATGCACATACATTAGGTAAACAGTTATCGGCAGGTATTACTACATCGTGGTTATTTGGTTCATTACAGAATACCACCAGTTTTTACAGCAATTCGTATGCATTGGAAATAGATAAAAAAGAAACAAAGTTTTACAACAGTGCAGGTGTAACTGCAGGGCTGCAATATTATTCATCGGAAAAGAAGAAATGGCAACATACTGTTGGTGCAACTGTATCATTGTTCAGCAAGCTGAAAGGTTACAGCCAGATCGAATACATTGAAGCCGATACGGTGTTAAGTAATACAAAAGCAGAAGATATCAGTTTTGCAATGCCGGTATCGGGCAGCTTGGGTTATAGTCTTGCCAACCGTAATGGCTTATCGTTTCATGTGCAGGGAACTTACCAGCAATGGCCGGTGCAAAAAATTGCATACAAGAATATTTCTATACAGGATGCGGTGGGGTTTAATGCAGGTATGGAGTACAGCAATAAAATTAAAGTGAACGAATACACGGTTGAGAAGTATTACCTGGCGCTGGGCTTTCGTTACGATCAGAGCTACCTGGCCACAGGTAACAACCGTTTAATTGATTATGCCATTACGTTTGGTGGTGGTAAAAATATTACCCCGGCTATGGGCATTAATCTCAGTATGGAAGCAGGAAAAAAAGGCAACAGTTCGCTAAACCAGGTACGGGAAAATTACTTCCAGTTTTCAATTGGTGTAACGTTGAAAGATATCTGGTACAGCAGTAAAAAGTTTGGTGTGTACAGGTAATACCAAGCCCGACAGCCGGCTTTTTTTAATGCGTTACGGGGCCCTCGTTACAAACGGGGGCTTTATTTTGCCCCTCAGTCAATGTTTTTTCCGGTTTTTTTATACTTTCGGCCCTGTGTATTTCGTTATACAAACCTGATTTGAACGTTCAGGCTGAATAAATTGCAGAATTCGCCTGCACACCCAAACCTAAAGAACCATACCAAGACGCTTATGAAACCATTTCTATCGCTTAACTGTTTCCTTTTCTTTATCTTTTTCAGTATTAATAGTTATGCCCAGCAGTTTATTACGCAAGGTGAGGCTGTACTCGTAGATCCCGTAACGTACCGTATTACACCCAGTCTTGGTGGGAGGACAGGGATGATAACAAACCTTTATCCCGTAAATCTGGCGCAAAATTTTACCATCAATTTCCGCATATACCTCGGAGTTAACGATCCTGGTGGTGCCGATGGTCTGGCGTTTGTTCTCAGTAATGTTTGTTCGCCCACTCTTGCACCCGGGCAGGGACTGGGAGCATCCGGTATACCTAATTCGATTATTGTAGAATTTGATACCTATAACAATGGGCCAACAACAAACGATTTTGATAACGATCATACCGGTATTTATGCTGATGGGCAATTGAATGCCGGCGGTAACATTATGGATGGTACAGGCGGGCAGGCAGTTTGCTTACGCAGCAGCTGTGCCAATGTGGAAGATGGTGCCTGGCACGATGTAACCATCAGGTGGGATTATTTAAGTGCATCTTCACAGCGCATCAGTATTACGTTTGATGGCGAATTAAGAGCTACGTCAACACGCAACCACATAGCAGAACGTTTTGCAAATAATACCAACGTGTTTTGGTCGGTATCAGGTTCTACCGGTGCATCCAGTAATCTGCAGCAGTTTAGAGTGGTAGATAATAACAATAATAATTTCGCAGTTTGTTCGGGCAGCACGGTTACACTTAATGCCCCAACACTCGGCAGCAATTATGCATGGACGGGTGGTTCAACTTCTACAACCAATACGGCTACTTATACCTTTACATCCAACGCAACAATTTCCTGTAGCTATCGTGATTATTGCGGTGTAAACCGAACGGTGAATTTTACAATTACTGCAAACCCTAATCCGGTAGTAACTGTTCAGGATATTAATGTGTGCGAATTAAACCCGCCACCATTACGAGCAACACCTGCGGTGCCCGGCACGTACAATTATGCGTGGACGGTTCCGGCAGGTGCAACCAATCCCGGTAATGTGGCTTCGTTTACAACACTGGTTCCTGGTGCATATACCGTAATAATAACTAACCCCACAACTACCTGTTCGAGTGCGCCGGCAACAGGTAATGTTATTACTGCACCTGCTATTGATCCGGTATTCAGCTCTGTTCCCGATACAATTTGCCGTGGCGATATTATGAGTCCGTTACCCTTAACATCCGACAATGGTATTACAGGTACATGGGCGCCTGTGGTAAATAACCAGGCAACTACTACTTACACGTTTACACCTGCAGGTACAGTTTGTGCATATACAAAACAAGTAACCATTGTTGTAAACAATATACCCGCTGCCGACTTAAGTTCATTTAACAAAATATGCAGGGGAGAAGTGATTACACTCGATCCGAAAGCAACAGGATACGATCTTACTTATATGTGGCAGGATGGAAGCACAACACCTGTTTACAATGCAACAACGCCTGGTACCTATTCTGTTACCGTAAGCAACGGTTGTGGCAGCACTACAGTTTCGGCTACATTAACATTAGGTGTTTGTAATATTTACATTCCTACTGCTTTTACACCAAACAGTGATGGGCTGAACGATTTCTTCCGTGTGATGGGCGCTTCCTACATCCGCACTTTTTCAATGGAAGTGTATAACCGCTGGGGTCAACGTCTGTTCAGCAATACCAATCCGTTTGTTGGATGGAATGGAACGTTTAAAGGCATGCAGCAGGATGCAGGTATGTATGTGTACCATATCCGTTACACGAACCTTGTAGGAGAAGCAAGTGATGTAAAAGGAACGTTTACTTTGCTGCGGTAAATATATTGATGAGTTTAAATAACGAGCCTCCATTAGGAGGCTTGTTATTTTTAGAAGGTTTTTAAGTCTGTCAATTTTGAACCTATTAAGCTTATGCTTGAATGAAAGCCGGCAAATATGCTGTCAACAGATGTAGCCAATTCTCTGTCTAACGATTCAACATCACGAACATTTAGTATATAGTCGTTATTTTTCAAGATCAAACTCCCAGTCGTTGTGGTTATATCTGACGTTACATAAATAAATTTGTCAAAAATCAAATCGCCATTATTGTCATATCTTATGTTCGAGGTATAGCTAGTCATTCCGTTTTCTTCTTCTCTTATTTGAAACAGGCCAATTGAAATGTCTATGCCTTCTTTCTCGGTATGTATAAATTCAGGATGGTAAAATGATAATGTTACCTCAACAAGTTGAAATTCATTAACAAATGAGTTGGATGAAAGATGCGAATATAGTCCGGAAAATTGGGCGTCTTTTTTTAAAACTGATTTAAATTCTTTAAAATCGTCTTCAATTTTTAATAGACATTTATTTATTATGTCCAGGTATTTCATTCTTAACTATAAAATTGGTATTTCAAAAATGGTTGCTGTGTCGGATAATTGAACATAACGGGCAGGGTTTTATGTGGGTTGGGAATTGCAAATAGTTCATGTTATGCACCGTTTTTATTTTTTGCGAGTCTTAACAGTATCAACCAGATCACAAGTTGTAGAAAGAATAGCCCTTTTATTCTCCAATCTTTCAGAATATCGACTTCTCTCCATTTGTCAACTCTAAACTTTGGATTCCAAGGATCTCCTTCACTAACTCTGTCTTTCCCAATTACTCGTCCTTCGATAATATATAAGTCAACCCCCATTGGGTCTATATTCGTCGATGGTCGTTCTGTCACATAAATTTCAGAATAGTCCAAATTGTACTTTTTAAGACTATCAGGCGTAATATTTTTTAAATACAGCTGTCCACCCTCTACGGTTTCATCTGGGCAAGTACAAGCGAGTCCACTTACTTTTAAATGTCCCCAATGAAAAGGTGAGATGTAGTCACTAAAAATAATTAGCTGCCCTAAAAGAAGGAGTCCACCTACTATTAAAATTTTCTTTTGTTTTGTCACTTTGGTGTCGCACTAAAATGCCGCCTAACGTTCAGGGCTTTCTGCTGTGCTGATATTCCGTGTTACATCAACCCGAACTGTTGCTGAGTAAAGTTAATGAAGATGAGAATATATTCTATTGCCGGCTTTATTCGTCAAGCCCGGACTGAAGCCGAACAGCGATATACAGATGAGTACTTATTCGTCAGACAGCATAGCAGAAAACCCTATGTTGTGTGTAGTTTACTTTATAATGCTATAGTCGAAATTTGCAACTTTTAAATTCCACAATTTAAGCGTTTGTCTTGCTTTTAGATTTTCTTGCTCTTCACTTACAACAAGTTTATCAGTAAACGACCTAACGTATTGACTCCAATAGTTTCCCTTAGAATCGCATAACAGGAAGTAAAATCCTGCGTCACCAAACTTTAATCCTGAAGATTCTAATATAAGTTCGTTTTTGTTACCAACAGTTGGTTTTAATATGACGGTGGCGTTTCCTTTGGGCAATGGGAAAATAGCTTTTATGCAGGTAGTTTTTGACGGAAGAGTACAAGTGGAATAAATTCCAGAGTAAATAATTTTTTCTGTTGATTGTAATTTTCGCAGCCAGATAATGTATTTCACGTTTCCATTGGAAATTAATTCAATTATTTCATTTGTTAGGTTTTCAGATTCTTGAATATTTTCAGTTGGAATATTTAATTGGTTAATTCGCTGGCTAAATAATCTGCTAACAAAAAAACCAAATGGCTTAAAAAGTGGATTCCATTTTACATTTAATTGTAGTTTATAGTCTGCTGTTCTTTCGTAAAAATCAATGACTTTTCGGGAAAGATTTTTAATCTCGTTCTCTGTTAAATCAAGATTAGAGATAGAATGTAACAACCCTTTTGAACTACAATTTCTTATTACCGTTAAGTTTTCTTTTTGAGCTAATTGATAAATAAAACTTTCGCCAATGCCATTTAATTCTCCAAAAGGACCGGTTAGCCAAAAGTATTCAGCTGGATTAATTTTTCTACCCCAAAGAATGACCCATTGTTGAGTGAACCAATCCTGAAACTTTTGCTTTCTGTATGCCAAACTCATAGAAGCTCAGTTTTATAAGGTATATAATTTTGCTTGTTGTTCCATTCTCCGTATTCTGTTAAAGGTCTGAATCGAAGTGTTGTAAATTCAAAGTGAAAATCTTTTCTTTCACGTTCTTTCATTGCATTTATATGCCTTTTGGGTTGTGGCATCATGCTGTGGCCATGAACCATATCAGTCATTTCTTTTTGTGTTTTCCAAATTGAGAACGTGGAAACAATATTTGGATATCTAATTGATGCTAAGGATAGAGTTGTGCCATTATGGTCACGGACTTGTTTTTCAACTGGCCTTCCCCAACGAAGAAACCGTGGAATTTGGCTGTATTTCATTCTGGCGATTGTTACCGCTACAACTGCTTTTTCATTAGCTATTTCGCTTACCAAAGTCGGAATTTGAAATCCTGAAATTTTACCCCATTGTCTTACAAATTCTAATCTTATATGCCAACCTTTTGCTATTTGCCTTCCATAAGGATGTTTTTGCAAAAATTCATTTAGATAATCCTCATTTTCCCATTGGGCAAAAACAACAATTTCTCTGTTGAAAATTCTTGATTTAGAGAAAATTGATGAACCTAAAACCATAGCAGACATTGTTTCTGCATGAATCAATCCTTGTATTTTTTTCGGATTAATAGGAAAAGCCATCATCCGAAGTGCAGAAGTCAAGGATAATTTTACGAGATGGTAGGAAAATACACTCATTTTATGTCTGTCAAATGGCGACGAGGGGTCGAATTAAATTACACATAACACATAAATATACGCAACTGAGCAAATTTTGAAATTTCCAACTATTTGAATTTCATTACTTGCTATATGCACTTTTTAGATTGTTGGTTGCACAATTGCTTTTACTTCTTCAATGCTTCCCTCACCTTCGGTGCAATCTTGGTTCCGTAAATTTCAATCGACTTCATCAATGCTGCATGCGATGGGCCGCCTACATCCATGTGTGCAGAAAAACGGGTGAGACCAAACAGTTCCTGCATCTGCAGAATTTTATCAACGGCTTCGTTTGCATCAGCAATGATCAACGCCCCTTCTTTACTTCTTCCAAAATCAAATTGGTTGCGTTGGTAAGCAGGCCATCCACGGCTGCGGCCCACACGATCCATTTGTGCGGAGTAATACGGATAGTAATCGTCGGCAACCTGTTTACTGTCTTCACCAAAAAAACAATGCATGTGTACACCCACCTGGAACTTTGTTTCATCGTGTTTAAAATGTTTGTATACATCACGATAGTATTGAAACAATGGTTGAAACTGTACCGGGCTTCCGCCGATGATAGCAAAGATCACCGGCAAGCCTGCTTTGCCTGCACGAACCACCGATTCGGGAGTGCCGCCAACTGCTACCCAAATGTTCAGTTGATCGTTTACTGCACGTGGTAATATTTCCTGCTTGTTTAAAGCTGCACGGAATTTTCCTTTCCAGGTAATGGGGTTTTCGTTATTTATTTTTTGCAGCAGTTCCAGCTTCTCTTCAAACAACGCATCGTAATCGTTAAGGTTGTAGCCATACACCGGAAACGATTCAATAAAACTTCCACGTCCTGCAGTAATTTCTGCACGCCCATTGCTTAACTGATCGATGGTTGCAAACTGCTGGTACACACGCACAGGATCGGCCGAACTTAAGACTGTAACAGCACTTCCCAACTTAATATTTTTTGTTACCGATGCAGCTGCAGCTAAAATAATTTCAGGAACAGATACGGCATAATCTGGCCGGTGATGTTCGCCAATGCCATAGAAATCGAGCCCCAGTTCATCCATCAGTTTTATTTCTTCAATCAATTCCTGCACCCGCTTGCCAACAGGTAACGGTTTACCATTTGCATAATGATTATCGCCAAACATACCAACGCCTAACTCCATAATAACTTAATTTATGTGCAAAGATAGGAGAGGATAAACTGCAAGATTGTAATGTGCTGTTAACAGCACATCAGTTGGGGATAGAAACTTCCAGCGTACAACCATAACCGGGAGCAGAGGTAATATCCATTTTACCGGAATAAAAATTTACCCGGCTGTTGATGTTTTTTAACCCGATGCCGTTAACCGATTGTGCAGTATCGAAACCAATACCGTTATCGGTAATGGTAAGATGCAGGTTGCTGCCTTGTTGCTTTAATGAAATACCGATAGAGTTTGCCTGTGCATATTTAATAATATTGTTCAGCTGCTCCTGTATAATACGATAAAGCATCAGCTCTTTGTTTTTATCTACCTGCAGTGCATCATAATCCTCGTCGATAGAAAGATTTATTTGGAGATTGTGTGGCTGCTGCACACTTTCCATCAAGTCTTCAATAGCTTCTTTTAATCCATCATGGCCAAGCGAAGGTGCAACAAGCGAGTGCGACAGCTTGCGTATATCGTTCATTGCTTCTATCAGGTGTGTATAGCTTTTTTCAATAATCTCCTCGTTATACGTTTTTTCGGTTTTAATAAGACCGAGATACAGTTTTACCACACTTAATAACTGGTTGATATTGTCGTGCAGTTCAAGACCCAGTTCGTTGCGTTCTTTTTCCTGCGCAAGAATGGTGATTTCTGTAATCAGTTTTTGTTGAGAGAGCTGCTTGTTGTGCAAAGCCGTTTCCATTTTTTTCTGCTGAGTAATATCAACCAGGATGCCGCTTAAGCGAACAGGTTTGTTATTTTCAACAGCAACAGCAACAATATCACGCATCCACAAAATGCGCCCGTCAGCTGCAAGCATTCTGTATTCAAATTGGTGCGGTAAACCTTTTGCTGTTTCCTGTGCACAATAATTAACAGCCCAGGCACGGTCGTCTTCGTGTATATGATCGGGCCAGAAAGATGATTCGCTCAACCAGCGTTGAACCGGGTAACCCAGAATGCGTTCGGCCTGTTTGCTTACAAATGTAAAAGCAAGTGTTTGTGCATCGGCTTCCCATACAATACCATCAATGGTATTAATAAGGCTGTGATAACGTTCCTGCGATTCACGGTATTTGTATTCTGCCAGTAACCTGCGCTGTGCATCGGCCTGTTGTTTTTCCTGCAGTCGCTTTTTCTCAACTTTATTAATGATGTAAGCGGTAAGCCAAATCAGTAATCCCGATAAGAAAATAACTGCACATACAAAGAGCGATACCCAAACCGCTATTGAAAAACGTTCTCTTAACACACCGGTAATAACATAGTAGCCAAGTATAACAGGTATAATAACCATGGCAGGTAATAACAGACGTGCAGCTTTACCGCCTGCATGCACATTGGTTATTTGCTGCATAAAGCCTTGTTTGCTTTTTGCAACTAACAAGGCAGATGACAACAGGATAAACAAAATGCCGGTATGTAATGATAATGGAACAAAAGACGCAACGATATAATAAGAACTTAAATGGTAGATGTAACCAATTAATGAAAGTATGCCCAATCCGTTAACAGGTAAGGCCAGCCATTGCGAAGCACGGATGCGTTCGGATAGGAGTAACAGTAAAGAGGTGCCGGAGAGGAGAAAGGCCACTGCCGAATGCGGAACCATGTGGTTGGGAACACCAATGTAAAGCGTTGTTTGTACACGTTGCCGGTACAGCAACTGATCAATTCCAATATCAAAGATGCCGGTAACAGCAGCAATACGCAGCAGTGAGGCAATAACTACAAGTGATGCGAGCGTTATAGCAATAACACGTTTATATCCCTTCTTATCACGAAGTAACAGTGCAATGCCGCAAAATACAAATGCAACAGCAGCAACCGGGTTCATGGCAACAAGCTTGGGAAGAATTTGTTTTAGTACAATAAAATTGGCTTGCCAGCCTATTAATACCAATACGCCAACCGTTGTAACTATTGATGCGGTAATGTTTGTTATGTAAGTGGTTACTGGTTTCAATACTGCAGGTTGGGTTTTAGGGTTACAGTAAAGAATAGATGTGCTTGCGGCAAGTTGATGAGTTGATAGGCTTGCCTGCTATGTAAATACAAAACCTTAAGTAAGCCGTAGTTCATAAGAATAGATTGTTGCTGTTGGAATTGGTCGTGGCAATATTAAACAGATTTAACTTATTTGCGCTCAGTAAAAATGGTTTATTGAAAAAATGCCTTCGATTACCAAAATACAGGCAACTGCATTTCTTTTTAAGTAAGACTTTTTGGAATTATAGTTTTCTGCATTGTTGATAAAGCGGAGTACAGGCATCAAACAAAAATCAACAAATTATTCTTCCTGTTTCTTTCTTCGCTTTGCAATATACCGGCCTATATAAACGCCTGTAATTGCCGGTACAGAAAACAGAAAGTAAATAACCAGTTCAAACCAAATAAGGTTATGGCTTCCTTTGTAAACTGCAGCTTCGTAAAAGCTTACAAGCGGCATTGCAATAACCATGGCAATACCCGCCAGCCAGGGATTGAGTTTTAGAAAATAGCCAACAAATAAACCTGCAAGGAAAAAGATAATACCTGCTAACAAGCTGTAATTATTCCGTAAGAAATCGGAGTAAAAGTATTCTGCAGTGGATGTAGTAGAAACTTTTTGCAGCACACTTGCCAAAAACAGGAGTGCAATACCGGCAAACACAAGTAATAAATAATATAATATGGCGATGAAGGGCTTTGGCATATTGCCAAGTTAGTTATTTATGATTTTAACTGTTACAACTTAATGAATGCAAGAAAAAGATAACCGATGCCGATTATTACCAGAATGCCGCCACAACGCTTCAGAAGTTTTTGCTTTTTTTCATTTGCACGATCTTTTGCAGCCAAAAGCTGCTCCGGATATAAAAGGAACAAAATTCCTGCGGCTAATGGAATTAACGCAGGAATGATGGAAGCCAGTGGTAGCTGCATGTATGCAAAATTAGCTGTTGCTACAATTACAAACGCTGCTTTCTGCAATGCACAACCCCGGGCATTGCTGTAATTTCATTTTCTTTGCAGCATGCATCCTTCGCAACTACAGATCAGTGATTATACATACGAGCTGCCCGACGAACGTATTGCCCGTTATCCCTTAACCGAAAGGGATCTCAGCAAGCTGCTCATTTATAAAGAAGGAGCAATTGAGAGCGATGTTTACCGTCATCTGCCGCAGCATTTACCTGCAACAGCATTGCTGGTATTCAACAATACCAAAGTAATTGATGCCCGTATTCTTTTTCAGAAAGATACCGGCAGTAAAATAGAGATCTTTTGCCTGGAGCCTGCTGCAGGTGTTGAACTTACACAAGCTATGATGAGCCTGGAGAAAGTACGCTGGACATGTTTGGTTGGTGGTGCAGGTAAATGGAAACAACAGTTTTTAGAAAAGGAGTTGCACACACCAAAAGGAAATGTATTGTTCAGGGCCGAAAAAATAAATCAGCAGGGAGGCAATTTTGAAATTGAGTTTAGCTGGAACAACAGCTGGTTTACGTTTGCAGAACTGTTACATTTTGCAGGCATACTTCCACTGCCTCCTTATTTGCAACGCCAATCGGAAGCGGCTGACTATGACCGTTACCAAACTGTTTATGCACGCTACGAAGGAAGTGTTGCTGCACCAACTGCCGGTTTACATTTTACACCAAAGCTTTTGCTTAAGCTGCAGGAGAAAGGCATAAAACATTCCTTTGTTACACTGCATGTAGGCGCAGGAACGTTTCAGCCGGTTAAAGCGGCAACCATGCAGGATCATCCCATGCATCGGGAATGGATTGAAGTAAATGCAGCTACCATCAAAGAGTTGCTGGAACAACTACCCAAGCTGGTTATTACAGTTGGTACAACATCGCTCCGTACTATTGAAAGTTTATATTGGATGGGTGTAAAAGCTTTGCTTAATTCCAACGCAACATTGGAAGAGCTGGAAGTGCAACAGTGGGATGCATACGATCTGCCTTTACAAAATGCATCAGCAAAAGATGCGTTGCAGGCACTATTGGGCTGGCTGCAGCAACAAAACCTTGAGCAGATCATTTGCCATACACAAATCTTAATAGCGCCGGGTTATACAGTAAGAATAGCTTCGGCCATTATTACCAATTTTCATCAACCCAATTCTACATTATTGTTATTGGTGGCAGCACTTATTGGTGACGACTGGCGTAAAGTGTACGATTATGCTTTAAAAAACGACTTCCGCTTTTTGAGCTATGGCGACGGGAGTTTGCTTTGGACAAGCGAAAGCCCATCGTCTTTAGCCTGTAACAGTTAGTGAAAACGTTCAAACTAAAGATTATCAACTAATGACTATCGGCTATGGTTTGCTAACAGCTAATAGCCGACAGCCTGCGGCTTTCTTCATTTTTTCTTGCTCATATCTTTCCTTCTATTACCTTTGATTTCAGATCAGCCAATTCACCAAATTGGTTCGTATCCTCACTTAAATTCTATTTGTGGGAAAGCACACATCGAAAGTCACAGCTGCTGGCTTATTAATTGCGTTAGGTATTATTTACGGCGACATCGGAACTTCTCCATTGTACGTATTAAATGCCATCATTACAGGTAAAGAAATTTCAGAGTTTTTAATTGTTGGGGCATTGTCTTGCGTAATATGGACGCTTACGCTGCAAACAACACTCAAGTACGTATGGCTTACGCTGCGTGCCGATAACCGGGGTGAGGGTGGTATTTTTGCCTTGTACACATTGGTTCGCCGTCGCCGTAAATGGCTGGTTATTCCTGCTATGATCGGTGGTGCTGCATTGCTGGCCGATGGTATGATTACGCCGCCCATCTCTGTAACTTCTGCCATTGAAGGTTTAAAACAGGTGGAAGTGTTTAAGCACATCGAACAATCTACCATTGTATACATTGTTATAGGCATACTTGTTTTGTTATTTCTTATACAGCAGTTTGGTACCAATTATATCGGCAAGGCATTTGGTCCCATCATGATGATCTGGTTTGTAATGTTGGCTGTAATGGGATTGATTCACTTTGCCGACTATGTGCATGTGTTTAAAGCTCTCAATCCATACTATGCAATAGAGTTACTTGTAAAATACCCGAACGGGTTTTGGATATTAGGTGGTGTGTTTCTGTGTACAACAGGTGCCGAAGCACTTTACAGCGACCTTGGCCATTGCGGCAGAGAGAATATCCGTACCTCCTGGATCTTTGTAAAAACCTGTTTGATCTTTAACTATTTCGGTCAGGGTGCATGGTTATTGGCAAATCATACCGGCGATGTGATTAGTGCAGATATGATCTCAAGCGGCTTTAACTCTTTTTACGGTGTAATGCCGGAGTGGTTCCGTTTGGTAGGTTTAGTTATTGCTACAACGGCGGCAATTATTGCCAGCCAGGCGTTGATAAGCGGATCGTTTACTCTCATTAGTGAAGCAATGCGGTTGAATCTTTGGCCACGGGTGAGGATCAATTACCCAAGCGAAGAGAGAGGCCAATTGTTTATTCCGGCTGTTAACCTGTTGCTGTTTGTGGGTTGTGTGGGTATTACACTTTACTTTAAATCGGCCGCAAATATGGAATCGGCATACGGTTTGGCCATTACCCTTTGTATGCTGGCAACAACTGTTTTGTTTGCAAACTACCTGGTGGCACATCGTGTAAATTCTATTCCTATTTACATCTTCCTTATTGTATATCTCTCTATTGAGTTTGCATTTTTGGCTGCCAATCTTTCAAAGTTTTCGCATGGTGGTTACATTGCTTTAATTGTTGGCGGGGGTCTGTTCATCATTATGTACGTATGGTACAGAGCACGCAAAATCAAAAACCGTTACGTGGAGTTTGTCCGTCTCGATCATTACCTGCCCATGTTGCAGGAGTTGAGCAATGATATGACGGTTACCAAACACGCAACACATCTTGTTTATCTTACCAGTGCGAATAACCCGAAGGAGATAGAGCACAAGATCATTTATTCCATACTTAACCGCAAACCCAAGCGTGCAGATATTTATTGGTTTGTACATGTAGATACACTCGACGATCCGTATACCTGCGAATACGAAGTAACTACCATCATTCCCAACGAAGTAATCCGGGTAGAGTTCCGTTTGGGTTTCCGTATGCAGCCACGTATTAATATGATGTTCCGTAAAGTGGTGGAAGATATGGTGGCAAATAAAGAAGTGAATATTACCAGCCGATACGAAAGCCTGCAACGTAACAATGTAGTAGGTGATTTTCAGTTTGTGGTGATGGAGAAATTCCTGAGCCAGGATAATGAATTGCCTTTCTTTGAACGTGTAATTATGCGTATCTATTTCCTTGTTAAGAAAGTTGGCTTAAGCGAAGAGAAAGGTTTTGGATTAGATATGAGTAATGTGGCGGTTGAAAAGTTTCCGCTCATTGTTTCGCCCATCAGCAGCTTAAAACTGAAGCGCATCATCCGGGATGAAGATGAGGAATAAACGCAACAGTTGAAACGAATAACGAAACGTCATTGCAGGTAAAACAGCAATGACGTTTTTGTTTCGGTTATTCTCATTAACTTGATAAGCAGGTTTTGCAAAGCAAATTCCAAAGAACAAAAACCAAGGCACAAAGTGTAAGCTGCAGGTTCTAAAACCAGAAACCATAAACTACAAACCATAAACTGTATTGTCTCCAACTGTTTTCTATATCATCATCGGTTACATTCTTTTAATGGTGATCGCTTATTTCATCCAGGAGAAATTTATTTTTAAACCGGAGAAACTTGCCGCCGATTTCCAGTTTAAATACGATGCACCGTTTAAAGAAATCAGCTTTCAACCCGAAGCAGGTGTAACCATCAGCGGTATTCATTTTTATGTAAAGAAACCACACGGGCTTATTTTATATTTTCATGGCAACACACGAAGTATAAAGGGCTGGGGAAAATATGCACGTGATTTTTATCGGTTTGGATACGATGTAGTATTGGTTGATTATCGTGGCTTTGGTAAAAGTATTGGTAAACGAAGTGAAGCAGCAATGCTCAACGATATGCAGTTTGTATACGATCAGCTTTGTTTGCAGTTTCCCGAAGATCATATTTTAGTTTATGGCCGCAGCATGGGCAGTGGTTTTGCTACTAAACTGGCAGCCGACAATCATCCCCGCTATTTATTACTCGATGCACCGTACTACAGTTTTCGCAAAGTTGTAGAACGCTTTCTTCCTTTTTTGCCAATACGCTTTGTATTGCGTTATCATTTACGTACCGATAAATGGATCGAAAATGTAAAATGCCATACTTATATTTTGCATGGTACAAAAGACCGGTTAATTCCTTTGGCGCACAGCGAACGGCTGCAACAAATCAATCCACGCCGTATTACGCTTATTCGGATATACGGTGGCGGACATAATAATCTGCCATCTTTCCCGGAGTATCATAATTTTATCCGTGATATTCTGAAAGTATAAGTATGCAAGCAAAAACAAAACGAAGAATTAAAGGAGCTGTTAAACTGTTGATTATTTTATACTGCGGCATTGGCATTGCATTGTGGTATTTGCAGGATAGTATTTTTCTGCAGCCAAAGAAATTAAAAGCAGGATACGCTTATCAGTTTAAACAACACTTCGAAGAGCTGAATATTCCTGTTAATGAAAATGAAGTGATGCATGCTGTAAAGTTATTTCCTGCCGATACTGCCAACTGCAAGGGGCTTGTACTTTACTTTCATGGTAATAAAGAAAACATCACGCATTATGCAGATGCAGCAACAGTACTCACCAGTTATGGTTACGAAGTTTGGATGCTGGAATACCCCGGCTTTGGAAAAGCAACAGGTGTGTTTAATGAAAATCGATTGTATAGCGATGCTGCTGCATTGTATAAGTTAGCTGCAAAAAAATATGCTGCAGATTCAATAACCATTTATGGCCGTTCGTTGGGTACAGCTGTTGCAACTGAACTGGCAGGTTATGCAGCCTGCAAACAATTAATATTGGAAACGCCTTATTACAGCATGACCGAATTGGCAGGGGCACACTTTCCCATGTATCCAACTGCATCCATTATCCGCTATCATTTTCCGTTGTACGAATTTTTGCCGCAGGTAAAAGTACCTGTAACTATTTTTCATGGCACAGCCGATGGCGTTATTCCGTATAAGCATGCGGCGAGGTTAAAGCCATTACTGAAAAAGACAGATGTATTTATAACGATTGAAAACGGAAGCCATAATAACCTGGCTGCATACGAATTGTATAATAAAAAACTGGATAGCCTGTTGCAGTAAGATGTTCAGGATTTATTTATCGGCATCCACCAGTAATTCGAAGTGGATGGTAATGTTATCATCGATCTTGATAATATTGAAAGGAGTGCGTGGCTTAATCTCGTAATCGCTCATTTTAATTTGCTTCTCTGCAGTAAGCTTGTAATAACGGTCTTTTAACCGTTGCAACTTTACCTGTATCATTTGTGCTTTGGCAATGCCTGCAATATGAATAACAGTAACAACATTGTAGCTGTACTGTTTACCGGTTTGTAACTCTTTTTCGTTGTGCAGGGGAGTTGCGTTTACAATATCAACTAAAATGTAAGGATGTTCTTCGGCTTTCAGGGCTTTGTGCATATCCCTGTTCATGAGATTGTTTTTGCAGCTGAGAAGTTTGGTTTTAATATTCAGTCTTGCATTTTTGAAAGACAGCTGGCGGTTTGTAGTATTAATTTCGCCTTCGAGTATGGCGGGTTGGAATTTGTCTTTACAATCGCAGGAAAAATCATTTACGCTGGTAGTACCGGTTAAGAAAAGCTGGCTTTTTTCATTGATGTGATAAACCAGTTTTACCGGAACAGCTTTATCTGTTGATAAGAAGAAGAGGGGTAATATAAACAGCAGACGTAACATGATTGGCTGAGAAGAAACAAGGCCCCGTTATTCACAGAGCCTTGCTTAGTTTGTATCTGAATTAGAATCCTACTACTGCTTCGATAACTAAACCTTTAAATTTACCACCGTCGAGGATGTTTCCGGTAGCATAACCTTTATAGGTTTGATTTACGTATTCACCTTTAAGAAGAACGTTTTTAGTTAAGAACCAACCTGCGCCGAAGGCTACACGTTCAACAGTTTGTTTTGTTGTTGCATTTACCAGTTCGCCTTTTACCTGGTTGTAACGTACACCGAAGAATACATTTTCTTTCGCACCGATTCTGTAAATAGCATCTACAGCGTACTGATCAACTTTACGTTTTGGAGTACCGGCCACTTTTTCATTGATAGTACGGCCTTGTGCGTTTTCGTAAGTACCAAAGAGTTCTAATCCCTGGAATTTAACCAAACCGTTTAACTGTACTGCAGTGATCTGGTTAGTAAAGTTGGGGCTTACACGGCCAGAAGTAAAGTTGTCTTTTGCAGTTGCTGCTGCGCTTTCCATTGCAAACCAGTAGTTGCTACCAGTACGGTCGCCGGCATATAATGTGCTGCGGCCTGAGCTGCTGTTGTGGAATACAGAACCTGCTACTCTTACACGCAAGCTGCTGTTGAGTTGTTTATCGTAAGCCAGTTTACCTACTAAAGATGGGTTGCGTTTGTAAGTTTCAGTAGTGCTGCCTGGTTCAAGTGGAGCCTGTACACCACCGCTAAGTAAACCGTTGGTAACACTTGCAGAACCAATGAAACCGTTTTTGCGAATAATCACTTCACCACCAACTTCTGTTGCAAATGCATCCATGATATAGTTTTCGATGAATGGATTGTAAAGTGTTTGGCCACCATCTGAACGACGGAAGTGTTGATCGCCATAGTTCACACCAAAGTGACCGATTTTAAGTGTAACTACTTTAAAGATATCGTCCCAAACTTTTCCTTTAAACGGAACTTTATCAAATTGAATGTAACCACCTTTTACCCACGCTTCGTTGTGGTGACGTGCAGAAAGATAAGTAACGAGGTTTAATGCGATACCATCAGCCAACTGTACATCAACGTTAAGATTGGCCATTGCCAGGTTAAAACCGGGTTTTAAACGAGGATACAATGCGGGGCTACCTGCTTTATTGCTATGAGTTAAGCTTTGAAATTGTTGTGTAAAGCCTGCACCTATACGAACTTTTAAACCATCGAATGTAGATGCACTATCTTTTGGTGCTTCAAAAACATTTATACCGGATTGATCGTAAGGGCGCCAGTTTTGAATTTTGGCTTGCTGACCTTGCATTGCTAAAGGAGACAGAATAAGTGCCGCTACGGCAGCTTTTCTCAGACAGTTTGTAAGGAAACGTTTCATATACTTTGTTTTAATTGAGTTAAAGAATGATTGTTATGGGTTATGATTTTTTAAGAACTATGCTGTAACTGAGTGTTACTTCATCGGCAACCTTCATTGCACCCAGCATAAAGCTTGGAGGTTTAATACCGTAAGTACTCATCAGAATTTTTTTGCTGCCTTTAATTTCGAGGTCGCCGTTTGCCAGTGTTTTAACACGCAAAGTGAGATCGGTTGGTTTTGTAACACCACCCAGTGTTAAATTGCCACTTACATTCATGATGGTTTCGCCACCACTTTGTTGTACGTTAATCACTTTTGTAAACACATACACGATTTCAGGAAACTTGTCGGCTTTTAATGTACTGTGTGTACGTTCATCCATCAGGTCGGAATCTTTTGTGCTTTTCAGTGATTTGGTTTGCACTTTAACTGTAGCGTTATTGATTTTTTCGGGGATGTTGTTGTTTACAAGAAAATCACCTGTAACAGTAACATTCGTTGCTTTCGAACTCCAGTCGTGAACATTGGATGTTCCGTTTATCAGGATCTGAAATGATTTTGTAGTGTACTTGCTTTGTGCGTCTGCAATGCCTGCTACGAGGAACAGTGCGATAAACAGAAGGATTGATTGGCGTGTCATAACGATTATTTTATTTGTGAACGTTTAATTAAATTGACAGCACAAATATTGCATCGCATCGTTTGCCCCTGAATGATCGATTACAGTGTTTGGAGTGACTTTTATCACGGGTTATTCTGACCATCATCAGTTACCGACATGATCAAAAACTGACCAAAAGCAGAAAAGCTTTCTGCACAGGCAGAAAGCTTTTCGTTTTATAGAAGATTACACTTAGTACTATTATTCTTCTTTCAGCTTTACAAGTTGTTTACGGATGCTTAATTGATACGTTGCACCCACTTTTAAAGCAAGATTTTCTTTTGCATGACTTACAGGAAAACCAAAACAGATGGGGTACTTGTATTCGGCGATGAGTTCATGTATGAGCTCGTACACTTTTTTGCCAAAAGGACGCTCCGTATCCTGCATATCGGTAAAGCCACCGATGATAAGTGCAGCAAGGTTGTTGAGTTTACCGCTTCGTTTTAATTGATGTAGCATACGGTCAACATTGTAATGCTGTTCACCCACATCTTCCAGGAATAAAATTTTTCCTTTGGTCTGGTAATCGCTTTTTGTACCTACGAGATGTGCAATTAATGCAAGATTACCACCAACAAGTTCTGCACTTGCAGTGCCTGTATGATTAAGTTTATGCGCTTTGCAACTATAATCGGCTTTTTTTCCTTCCAGTGCTGACTTTAGCGATTGTACATATTTGTTTTTATAGCCACCATCGTTAAACGCACCGGCCATGGGCGAATGCAGCGTTGCAATTTTACAGGTACGGTTAATGTGTGCGTGCAGCACTGTTACATCACTGAAACCAATAATCCACTTCGGATTTTTTTTGAATGCAGTAAAATCCAGATGGTCAATCATACGTCCAACACCATAACCACCCCGTCCGCAAAGAATCGCTTTTATTTCCGGCGCATCAAGCATCGCCTGAAATTCAGTCAGTCGTTCTTCATCGCTTCCGCTGAAATAGTTTTTCGATTTGCTGCGCAATGTTTTGCCCACCAATACATCGTAACCCCATTGCTGCAAAACAGAAATACAGGTTTGTGCTTTTTCGAGTGGCATATAACCTGCAGGGCAGGTAATGCCAATGGTATCGCCTTGTTTTAAGTATGGAGGAATTTTCATCCGCTTTTTATTATAGTATTTATGGTCAGATGGAAATTGCAATAAAAATTATCATCGCTTCAGTATAAGATGCTCAATAATTTTTATTGCTCATGTCATCGTAATTCAGTTAACGTGGTTCCGCTGTTTGTAACCTGCAATTTATGTTGCACCCCGCATTTGAGTGCGAAATTATTTTTCTGATGACCAACCGGAAAATCAAAACAAACCGGATAGGTACAGTCCGGAATTTTTTCCATCACAATTTCAAAAAGGTTCTTGCCAAATTCTTCTGCAACATCTTCGCTTGCTTTAATTTTAAAACCACCAATAATTAATCCTGCCAAATGATCGAGCTTGCCCGTTCGTTTTAAATTCCAGAACATACGGTCAATGCTGTAGAGGTATTCACCCGTATCTTCTACAAACAGAATTTTATTGGTTGTACGCAGATCGCTTTTACTTCCTGCAAGCGATTCAAGTGTTTTTAAATTGCCGCCTACCAACGTTCCTTCAGCAACGCCGGCTTTATTATGTTCATTCGCAGGAGCTGCGTATTTCATCTGCACACCTTTTAAGGCATCACGTATAGAAAGAATTGTTTCAACCTGGATCGGTTCTGCTTTGCTCCAGTCATCCGGAAAACTGTTGCACATTTTTGAATGGATGGAGGCAATACCAAAGTTGCGGTTGAGATGTGCATGCAGTACCGTAATATCGCTGAAGCCGATCATCCACTTGGGCTGCGTTTTCATTTTTGAAAAATCGAGTTGATCGATGATGCGTACAAAACCATAACCGCCTCTTGCACACAAAATGGCCTTGATATTTTTATCATCAAGCAGTTGTTGAAAGTCGGCAATGCGTTCGGCATCGGTACCTCCGAATGTATGATCCCGTTTGCCGATGGTTGAACCGCTTTTTACTTTCAATCCCCAGCTTTCAATTTGCAGAATGGCTGGCTGAATTTCTTTTTCGGTAATATAACCTGCAGGTGAAGTAATGCCAATAGTATCGCCCTCTTTTAAATAATGCGGAACAATACCCGGCACATCGCTTTCTTCTTTTAAATCCGAAGCCAGCGATGGAATAACTGCTCCAGCAGCAACTAACGATGAAACAAATGTTTTACGGTTCATGTATAAACTTTACAGGCAAAAGATACAAACTTCTGTTGCGGTTATGTTGTGCCATTCGTTAATTTCTTACCTTTCTTTTTTAAAGTGGAACAGTTACAGCAAGCCATCAATCATATATCCGTTCTTTCTCCTGAAAGCAATGAAGCATTTGTTGCTGCATTTGAACATTGGCAGGTGTCAAAGGATCATTACCTCATCAGGGAAAAACAAGTAGCTGATTATATTTTCTTTATCAACAAAGGCATTGCCCGCATTTATTATTACAAAGGCGGAAAAGAAATTACAGAATGGATTGCTATGGATGGACAATTCTTTTTATCCATCACCAGTTTTTTTCAACGCACGCCAAGTCATCTCATCATTCAAACCATCGAACCTGCAGAAGTGCTGGGTATTCATTATAACAAATTGATGGAACTGGCAAAGAAATATCATGATGTAGAAACCATGTTTCGGAAAATGCTTACCGGCTCACTCATTCTTTCGCAACAACGGATGGATTCGATCCAGTTTGAGACAGCACAGCAACGATATGAAAAACTGTTGCATCAATTTCCCGATATGGTCAAACGTGTTCCGCTTTCTTATATCGCTTCGTTCCTGGGTGTAACATTGGAAACACTCAGCCGCATCCGTTCTGCACGCTGATATTATTTGACAATTATCAAATCAACGGCTTCCTTTCTTCTGCACCTTAGAAGTCTAAAACGATGTTGTCATGAAATATCTCTTGCACAGTGTTGCATTTCTTCTCTTTCTTCCCGTGTTCAGTAAAGCACAGGAAAGTAATTACACAAAAGCCAAAGAGCTTGTCAGCAAAATGAGCTTCGACGAAAAAATAGATCTCGTTGTAGGCATGGGTATGAAAATGGGCGCAATGGAAATGCCCGGCGGTGCACCCAATGTTGGACAAACAATGGATAAAGTGCCAGGTGCAGCAGGAACCACCTTTGCAATTCCAAAGCTGGGCCTGCCAACAACAGTTGTGGCCGATGGCCCTGCAGGTTTGCGTATTGAACCAAAGCGTGCAAACGATGCAAACACCTATTACGCAACAGCATGGCCGGTGGGTACATTGCTTGCATCAACATGGGATGTAAAGCTGGTTGAACAGGTTGGTAAAGCAATGGGCAATGAGGTAAAAGAATATGGTGTGGATGTATTGCTTGGTCCGGGTATGAATATTATGCGAAATCCGTTAGGTGCACGAAACTTTGAATACTATTCGGAAGATCCGTTGGTGACAGGAAAAATTGCCGCAGCAATGGTTAACGGTATTCAGTGGAATGGCGTTGGTACATCGGTAAAACATTTTGCAGTAAACAACCAGGAAACAAACCGTATGACGGTGGATGCAATTGTGAGCGAAAGAGCGTTGCGTGAAATTTATTTGCGTGGATTTGAACTGGTGGTGAAAGAAGCAAAGCCATGGACGGTAATGAGCTCTTATAATTTACTGAACGGAACCTACACTTCGCAATCGTACGATCTGTTGACGACTGTTTTGCGTAAAGAGTGGGGCTTTAAAGGAATGGTAATGACGGATTGGTTTGGCGGCAAAGATGCTGTTGCGCAAATGAAAGCCGGTAACGATCTGTTGATGCCGGGCACACCGGCACAACGCAAAGCGATTACTGATGCAATTAATAATAAAACACTCGATGTAAAAGTGCTTGATGAAAATGCAACACGGATCGTTGCTTACATTTTAAGTACGCCTGCGTTTAAAAACTATGCCTTCAGCAATAAGCCCGATCTGAAACAACATGCAGTTGTTGCCCGTGAAGCTGCAGCAAACGGTATGGTGCTGTTGCAAAACAATGCCGCTACACTTCCATTAGCCAATGCAAAGAATATTGCAGCGTTTGGTAATACATCGTACGATTTTATTTCGGGTGGTACAGGCAGTGGCGATGTTAACGAAGAATACACTGTTTCGCTGGTGGAAGGATTACAAAATGCAGGCTATACAGTAAATGCTGATCTGAAAAGTATTTACTCGGCTTACCTGTACGATTACAAAGCAAAGCATCCGAAAAAATCATTTCTTGAAGAGTTTGTAAATCCTACACCTATTGCATCGGAGTTGTTACTCGAGAAAGCCGTTATCAACAGCAAAGCAGCAACAAGCGATCTGGCAATCATCACCATTGGCCGCAATGCAGGCGAAGGAAAAGACCGGGTAGTTGTAAACGATTTTAATTTAACCGATGCTGAGCAAAAACTCATTGATGAGGTAAGTACAGCCTTTCATGCAAAAGGAAAAAAAGTAGTGGTGATCATTAATGCAGGTGGTGTTATTGAAGTTGCGAGCTGGAGAACAAAAGTGGATGCAGTATTACTTGCATGGCAGCCTGGTTTGGAAGCTGGTAATGCAGTAGCTGATGTGTTGAGCGGAAAAGTAAATCCTTCGGGTAAACTGGCGGTAACATTTCCGGTGAAATATGAAGATGAAATAACCGCTAAAAATTTTCCGGGTAAAGAGTTTAAAGAAAAAGCTGTAACCGGTTTTATGGGGCAAAAAGAAATTCCTGCAGAAGTAACACATGAAGAAGGCGTGTATGTTGGTTATCGTTATTACAATACGTTCAATGTAAAGCCTGCTTACGAATTTGGTTATGGATTAAGTTATACCAACTTTGAATATAAAAATCTTAAACTCAGCGGCAGTTCATTTAAAGGCAAGCTGGTAGTTACAGTTGATGTAACAAATGCCGGAACTGTTGCAGGTAAAGAAGTGGTACAGTTGTATGTTACAGCACCAACAGGTAAATTGGATAAACCCGCAGAAGAATTAAAAGCTTTTGGTAAAACCGAACTGTTGCAACCGGGCCAATCACAAACGCTGCAGTTTGTAATTGAAGCAAAGCAATTGGCTTCGTTTCATACAGCTGCAACCGCATGGATCGCTGAAGCAGGAACCTATACCGTAAAAGTGGGCGCATCATCACTCGCCATTAAACAAACAGCAAGTTTTACTGTTGCAAAAGAAATACTGGTTGAAAAATGCAACAAAGTATTGGCTCCTGCAGTAACCATTAACGAGTTGAAAAAATAATATGTTCAAATAGCTGGTGCGGAGTATCTTTAAATACTCCGCTTATTTTATTTATATAACCAATACACACATGAAATAATAATTCAAAAGATCTTTTTGCACAAACTGTCCATAATTATTTCTGATGCTGCATATTGCAAAAAGTTTGGTTATAACATGTGGCAAAAATAAAATCAACAAATACACACATGAAACAGCTTGCACTTATTCTAACCTTTTTATTTCTCATGTTTCACGCACAGGCACAACAACAGGTAATATCCTTATACAACGGTGCTGCACCCGGTTCTGAAAGCTGGAACTGGAGTGAAGGTGAGAGTGAACAAAATCTCTGGCAAACAAAAATCGTATTCAACGTTGCAAAGCCCACGCTTACGGTATTTGCACCCGAGCCGGGAAAAGCAAACGGAACAGCGGTTGTTATTTGTCCGGGTGGAGCTTTCCGTGCTTTATCTATCAACAGCGAAGGATTTGATGTAGCCAGATGGCTGGTAAAAAAAGGTGTAACCTGTTTTGTATTGAAATATCGGTTGGTGCATAGCCCGTCCAATGATCCGATTGCTGATATGAATAAGATCATGGGCACTCCAAAGTTTGAGGAAGAAAATCAACAACTCATTCCGTTGGCAATTGCCGATGGAAGAGCAGCACTTGCATACGTACGCACACATGCAGATGAATGGAAGCTCGACCCCAACCGTATTGGCATCATGGGTTTTTCTGCAGGTGGAACAGTAGCAGCATCGGCTGCTTATAATTATACAGCAGTAAACAAACCCAACTTTATTGCACCTGTTTATGCGTTTTTTCCAAAACAAATGCAGGGCACAATCATAAAAGATGCACCGCCCGCATTTATTGCAGCTGCAAGCGACGATCAGTTAGGACTTGCACCGCACAGTGCAGCTTTGTACGAGCAATGGTTAACAGCAAAAGTTCCGGCAGAAATACACATGTACGCTAAAGGCGGACATGGATTTGGTATGCGGGTGCAGAATCTTCCTTCCGATAAATGGATCGAACGTTTTGGTGAATGGTTACAGTTAAACGGCTGGCTTGAAAAGAGTAAGTATGACCCGGCATTGAATGCTTATGCAAAAAAAGAATTTGTATTGAGCGAAGGAAAAGTGTTGCCCTATCGTATTCTTTATCCTGAGAATTATGATCGCACAAAAAAATATCCTGTTGTGTTAATGCTGCATGGTGCAGGCGAACGTGGCAACGATAATGAAAATCAATTGACACATGGTGCTAAATTGTTTTTACATGAAGAGAACCGGAAAAATTTTCCGGCCATTGTAATTTTTCCGCAATGCCCGCAGGATAATTTCTGGGCTGCAGTAAAGATCGATCGTAACCAACAACCGTTTAAAATAGAATTTGATTATGCTGCAGAACCTAACTGGCCATTGGTAGCAGCAAATGAACTGGTGAAGAAAATTGCAAAAGAAGAAGCGGTTGATACAAAACGTATCTACATCAGTGGTTTGTCGATGGGAGGCATGGGCACGTTTGAGTCGGTGTACCGTTACCCAACATTGTATGCAGCTGCATTGCCTATTTGCGGAGGTGGCAATACAACGTTATATGATGCGAGAGTAAAAGCAATTCCCTTCTGGGTATTTCATGGCGCTGCAGATGCGGTGGTGGATGTAAAGCTTTCACGTGAAATGGTAGACAGGTTAAATGCATTAAAAGCAACAGTGAAATATTCAGAATACCCGGGTGTAAATCATAACAGCTGGGATAATGCATTTGCGGAACCCGATTACCTCAAATGGATGTTTCAACAGAAAAGAAAAAAATAAAGCATCGTTTTTAGTTACACAGCTTACCCATTATTTATATGCAGCCACAAGCATCGAAACCACATTTTCCTATCCTCGATGGATTAAGGGGAGTAGCCGCCATATTAGTTGTCATTTTTCATTTGTTTGAAGCCGTATTTCCTGTGCCAAAGGATCTGCCTTTGCATCATGGATATCTGGCAGTTGATTTTTTCTTTTTACTCTCCGGCTTTGTGGTTGGTTATGCATATGATGATCGCTGGGGAAAAATGAGCATCAAACAATTTTTCAAAATACGGTTGGTGCGTTTACATCCGTTGGTGGTATTAGGTGTAGTGATCGGGCTGATCGCTTTTCTGCTCGATCCTTACACAGCAAAAGAATTCAACGCCGTATTTGTATTGAAGATAATCGGAGCAGTTGTGTTGGGTATGTTTATTCTTCCCGCACCCGATATTCGTGGCTGGAACGAAACACATCCGTTGAACGGTCCAACATGGTCGTTGCTGCAGGAGTATATCGCCAACATTCTGTACGCATTGTTTGGCCGCAAACTCAGCAACACTGCTTTATGGATCGTTGTTATTATCAGTGCCATTGCCTTAACAGCTACAGCGGTGTGGCGTGGCGATGTGGGAACAGGTTGGGCTTACGATACATTCTGGATCGCTTTTGTACGCATGCTGTTTCCATTTTCAGCAGGGTTACTTTTATTCCGCTCCGGTAAACGTATTCAACTGCCGTTGGCCTTTCTGCTTTGTTCAATAGCATTAACGCTATTGTTTGCATTGCCCACATTCAGCTGGAATGGTTGGTACGAAGCAGCTGTCATCATCTTTGTATTTCCTGTGATTGTTGCAGCAGGTGCAGGTGGAAAGTTGGGTGGTGCTTGGGAGAAGGTTTGCAAATTCTGTGGCGATATTTCTTATCCCATTTACATTCTGCATTACCCGTTCATTTATGTGTACACTGCATGGGTGTATGTAGAAAAGCCGAAGCAGAGCGAAATTATTCCTGTAGCAGCCGGTTTGTTTGTGTTGTTTATTGTACTGGCTTATGCCGCATTGAAATTGTTTGATGAACCGGTGCGTAACTGGTTAAGGAAAAGGCTGCTGCAAAAGTGATGCGCAGTTGTTTCCTGTTTCGTATAAAAATAAACAGTTCTGTCATTCGTTTAATCAATATGCGCAGGCATCTGCATTTCATTTACCTTGTCATCTTTTCACTTCGTGTTGCTGCCCAGCAGCAGAACGATAGTGCTTTTTCTCATCACCACGATGAAGTAAACAATGCCAGAAGTATAGCAGCAGTTATTGGATATAAATATTACGGACGAAGCGCATTGGAACTTGGCCTTGGCTATTACCGTCACCAGATCAGCAATCATGGTCACCTGGCATTTACAGTGTATGGAGGTGCAGAGCTGGCGGCTTATAGCAAGGGAACATTGGTGGCACCAAAGATCGGTGCATGGGTCAATGGCTCTATCACCACAATGGGGGTAAGCATGTTGCAGTTCATGCACGGCGATGAGAAAAACCTGGTGCTCCGGCCCGAAATAGGGGTTGGTTTACTCTTCTTTCGTATTTATTATGCCTATAACTGGACCATCAAAAACAAAGGCTTTCAGCCTGTATCACGCAATATGCTGGGTGTTTCACTCACTGTTCCTCTCAGTAAACACTTGTACAGCGAAACGAAATAGCATTTTCTCACTCCTTGACTAGTTAGCAGTAGCTTTTCATATTAATGTCGATGCTAAATGTTGCAATAGCACACTTGTTTCACAGAATTTTTTAACTACCCAACCCTTTCTTGATTTCGAATCGTTAATTATATTAGGAGTTCCAGTTTTTAATAAATGACCTTTTTTGAACACACAGCTTGATATAATTATTGCGGGATGTAAAGAGAATAATATTCACTGTCAGGAGCAGTTATACAAACTATGTTACCCTGATATGATAAAGCTATGTTCCAGATATGCTAAAGATTTGGATGAAGCTGGTGCGATTTATAATAATGCGATGCTGAAAGTATTCAAAGAGATAATTCGATATAAAGAAGAAGGAAAGTTTATGGGGTGGGTAAGGATTGTTACAGTCCGTTGTTGTCTCGATTTCATTAAAACAACAACAAGGTTTAAAACTATTAAGATCGAATTAATAGAAAGTGAAGTGGTTTTTACAGATGTCGAAATAATTTCCGGCATTGCTGTTAATGAGATCAGAAAAATAATTTCAGAGTTACCCAAGGCAACTTCTACAGTATTTAACTTGTTTGCTTATGAAGGTTTTACGCACAAGCAAATAGCAGAACTTTTGGGTATTTCTGAAGGAACCTCCAAATGGCATGTAAACGATGCAAGACGCATTCTTAAGCAAAGGTTATTGCCACTTTTAACAGATGAAATTGAAGTAAATGCAGCAGGATAATAGTAACATAGAAAAAAAGCTAAGGGAGATGGAGAGTCAGTCGCTACCTGATTTGTCAAAAATGGATATACATTGGAAACAAATTAAAAGTGCACTTGAACCTGCCGGCAAATCATTTTTTTTACCAGTAAGAAGATTATGGATAGTACTCGTAGCTGCTTCTTTAGTGGGATTGATTTTTGTTTATCAAAATGTCAGGCAGGAAGTGAATGCCCCAAAAGCAGATCGTAAATTAAATAATATGGCGCAGGAGAAAGACTCTTTGCCAGTAAACATTATTAATCATAAGATAGCTTCAGGTCCAATTCAGAAGCAAATCGTAAAAAGAAAATTGAAGAAAGCTGCGAATTTTCAACCATCAGTAACTATAAAGGAACCGCAGAGTGAACCTGATATTGAAACTAAAATTGAGCCTGTTATTGAAAAAGTAATAGAGAATAAGTCAATATCGCTTAAAGATTTTTTTGCTTCGATTGAAAAAGGGGTTCAAAGATTTATCATAGATAATAAGAAAGACACAATCATATTCTGTAAGGAAGGCACCTCTTTACTGTTTCCAGCTAATGTTTTTGCAAGTGCTGATTCTGTGATTATAAACGTAAGAGAATTCTATAGCTATAAAGATATAATTGCAAATAGATTAACCACAACTTCAAATGGCAGTCAGTTGCTGACAGGGGGTATGTTACATATAAGCGCAAAATCAGGAGATAAAGAGCTCTCATTACTTCCTGCTTCATCAATACAGGTTTTTTTACCAGATACTTCTGCTGCAATGAAAAATATGCAATTGTTCTATGGAAAAGTTGAGAATCCTCTAGTTGAAGTAGTATCGGATAATCAGATGTTGAGCAGTGATACCGGTAATTATATGCGTGGAAATATAAATTGGATTCCACAATACCAGGATTTTAGTGCTAATACATTAATTACTGAAGTAAAAGTTTTGGATTTAAGAGATGAGCCGGCAAAAGTCCGCTACGGGAAAAGGAGCCGGGCTGTTTTTTACAAAATAGATAGGAGTAAGTTTACTAAAAGTGAATTATCTGAAATATTACGAAATAAGTACCCTGAATATGATAAAATTGTTTTCAGAAAAGCAAAATCGAAGGAGTGGAACTCTACTTCAGTAGAGCTCTTTACATGGACAAAGACATCTAATAATTACTATGCAATTGGAGATACTCTTTGGGTTAGAGAAGATTTGGCCAAGAGGTATAAGCTCGAAGTTTTGGATAAAAGGACTATTGTTAAAAGAGGTGGGGGAGGACAAACAACTTATGCGGGGAATTCAAAATTTGGTTTGGTTTTGCAAAATTTGAATAAACTGTTCAGTGTTGAAATAAAGTCACTCGGATGGATTAACTGCGACCGGTTTTATAATGATAGCCGACCTAAAATTGATTATATTGTTAATCTTGGAGAAGACGCTTCAAATTATTACACAATGCTTGTTTTTGATAAAATCAGATCTTCAATGACTGGGTATTTTTCGGGGAACTCAGTAGTGTTCCCAAACGTCCCGGAAGGTGAGTCAGTCCAAATTATCAGTATCGGTATAGAAAAGGGTAAGCCAATAGCCGCAATTTCGTCGGCAACCATTGCTAAATTGCCTTTTTCGAGCTTGAATTTTAGCGAAACTTCAGCAGAAGATTTTAAGATGCGAGTTTCAGGTTTAGACAAAAAATAGCTTTTATATATTCTAAAAAGGCAAATCCTCATTGTTGCCAGTCTTTAGTTATTTTTGCAATCGCTTTTTATATCCCGTTTAAAAATAAGAATATGATTATCTGGTAACAAGGTATTCGTTTTTTAATTGGATAATGTTATTGAGCGGAACTAAAGTCGATTACAAAATGAGTTTACCAAAAAGATATTTAATTACGAGTGCGCTTCCTTATGCCAATGGATTGAAACATGTGGGTCATTTGGCGGGTGCGTACATTCCGGCAGATATTTATGCCCGTTACCTGCGTGCACAAAAAAGGGATGTGGTGTTTGTGTGCGGCAGTGATGAACATGGAACTGCTATTCCTATCCAGGCAACAAAAGAAGGAACTACACCAAGAGCTATTATTGATAAATACCACGAAGCCATGAAGCAGGATTTTGAAGACCTGAGCATGAGTTTCGATATCTATCACCGCACAAGCGAACCCATTCATCACGAAACAGCACAGGAGTTTTTTACTTACCTCAATGATCGTGGTGAACTGGAAACAAAAGAAACCGAACAGTATTACGACGAAGAAGCAAAAACATTCTTAGCCGATCGTTATATAAAAGGTACTTGCCCTAACTGCGGCAGCGACCGTGCATTTGGTGATCAGTGTGAGAATTGCGGACGTACGTTAAGTCCGGATGAATTGATCAACCCGGTTAGTACACTGAGCGGTAAAGCACCGGTGAAAAAGAAAACATCGCATTGGTATTTGCCATTGGGCAAACACGAAGAGTTTTTGCGTGAGTGGATATTGAACGAACATAAAGATGATTGGCGTGCAACAGTTGTTGGTCAGTGTAAAAGCTGGATCGAAGGCGGTTTGCAATCAAGAGCCGTAACACGTGATTTGGATTGGGGTATTAAAGTGCCGTTGAAAGATGCAGAAGGAAAAGTGTTGTATGTGTGGTTTGATGCGCCGATCGGTTACATCAGCGCCACCAAACAATGGGCGCTCAACAATGGAAAAGATTGGGAACCTTACTGGAACGATAAGGACACGAAATTGGTTCATTTTATCGGAAAAGATAATATCGTATTCCATTGCATCATCTTCCCGATCATGTTGAAGCTGCATGGAAATATTTTGCCAACCAATGTTCCTGCCAATGAGTTTTTAAATCTTGAAGGCGATAAAATGAGTACCAGTCGCAACTGGAAACTCGACATGCGTGATTACATCACCGATTTTGTGAAGAAAGAAAACGGCGGTGGACAAACAGTTGACATGCTGCGTTACTACTTAACACAAATTGCTCCTGAAACAAAAGACAGTGAGTTTATGTGGAAAGGTTTCCAGGATGCAGTGAACAGCGAGTTGGTGAGCATTTTCGGAAACTTTGTGAACCGCACATGGGTGCTGATGCATAAACTCTGCGGCGGTAAAGTACCGAAGCTGCATGAAGAGTTATTGGATGATGAAGACAGGAAATTGATGGCAGAAATTGAAAATGCAAAAGCGAAAGTTGAAAATCTGTTGGAAGAGTATAAGTTCCGTGATGCATTGTTTGAAGTGATCGATCTCAGCCGTAGGGGTAACCAGTACATGCAGAAGAAAGAACCGTGGATCGTTGCCAAACAATTAGCTGAAAATCCGGAAGCACAAAAGAGCATTGATAATACCATGCATTTGTGTTTGCAGTTAAGTGCAAACCTTGCTATTCTCATCAACCCATTTCTGCCTAACACCGCAAAGAAAATGATCGGTATGATGAAGGTGGTAGAGAAAATGCTTGATTGGGAAAATGCAGGTAAGTTGAAACTGCTGAGCGTAGGTTATACATTGCGTGCACCCGAACTGTTATTCAGAAAAATTGAAGACGATGAGATAAAATACCAGGTGGAGAAACTGAAGTCTGGACTTGTAAAACCTGAAACAACAACTACAAAAGTGGAAGAAGCAAAATCTGAAACCGCTAATCTGAAATCTGAAATTCAATTCGACGATTTCGCAAAGATCGATCTGAAAGTAGGGACCATTGTTACAGCAGAGAAAGTGGAGAAAGCTGATAAGCTCTTGAAACTTTCTATTGATCTTGGTTTTGAAACAAGAACTATTGTAAGTGGTATTGCACTTCATTTCAAACCTGAGGATATCGTGGGCAAACAGGTAGTGGTGGTTGCCAATCTTGCTCCACGTAAAATGCGTGGTATTGAAAGCAACGGAATGATCTTAATGGCAGAAGATAAAGAAGGGAAGCTGCATTTTGTTTCACCCTCAACAGTCATTAATCCGGGTGCCGGCGTAAGTTAATTTTGTTAATTCAAAAAAATGTTCGGTTATTGTTCTTGTTTTAGAACCGTAACCGAACATTTTACGTATAAGGCTGTTGTAGAATACTATTACTAAGAAATAAACGGTTTAATTCTATATTTGTTAAACAACAACATTCTTTGTTTTCTGCTGCAACATATAATGAAAGCGAACTGGTAAGCCGCCTCACAGGTGGCGATCAGCAGGCAATGGCCGAACTCTATGATCGTTTTTCAGGAGCAATACTTGGTATTATCATGAAGGTGATTACCGATCAGGCCACCGCCGAAGATGTGTTGCAGGAATCGATGCTGAAGATCTGGAATAACATTAAAAGCTTCGATACATCCAAAGGCCGTTTATTTACGTGGATGATCAATATTGCACGTAACCAGGCCATTGATAAAACACGTTCCAAAAATTTTAAGAACAGTTCGCAAAACTCATCCATCGATGATTCCGTATATGTAAGCGAAACTGTTCCTGCTGTTGGAGCAAGTGTAGATACAATGGATGTTCAAAACTGGCTTTTACACCTGCCCGAAGAAAACCGACAGTTGATGCATCTTGCTTATTTCATGGGCTACACTCAGGAAGAAATCAGCAAAGCGTTAAACATGCCATTAGGAACAGTCAAAACCAAAATCAGGAATAGTTTAATTGTATTACGAAAAAAACTAAATGTAACCTGACGTGGATCTGAGTTGTATCATACAATCCGGTGACCTCGAGCTTTATGTTCTTGGTATGCTTCCTCCCGAAGAGGCAGGCAAGATTGAAGCTTTGTGTAAACTGTTTCCTGAAATTCAACAGGAAGTAGATGCGATTGCCGCTACTTTTGAAGCAGGCGCAATGCAAATGGCCGTAACACCATCGGCCTCTGTAAAAGAAAAATTAATGGCTTCGCTTCCTGCAAAAGCAGGAATGGTTGCAGAGGAGACACATGCAGCCAAAGTGGTAGAGATGAAGCCGGTTGCTGCTCAACGTTCTGCTTTCAGCAAATTGGCAATTGCAGCATCATGGATCTTGTTGCTGGTTACAGGAGCAATCGCTTTCCTTCTTTATAACAATAACGAACAGCTTACCGATGAAGTTGCAAAACTTCAGCAACAAACCGCAAGCTTCGATGAGCAGGTTGCTCAACTCAATCAAAAAGTTTCTTCTTACGAACTATATCGCCGCTTAAAATCGGATGCATCCATGACTTCTGTAATGCTGGCATCAGTAAAGCCTGATGTAAAGCAACAGGCCGAAATATTATGGAATAAAGCAACAGGCGAATTGTATATCGATCCTTCTTCCTTGCCGCCTGCACCTAAAGGCAAACAATACCAGCTCTGGTTTTTGATTGATGGACAGCCAACCGACGCAGGTATGATCAGTTTAACGGATGTTGCTTCTATTCAGAAAATGAAGCAAACAAAACCAGGTGCACAAATGTTTGCCATTACCCTCGAAGACGAAGGTGGTAAACCAACTCCTGACTTAACTGCTTTGGTTGTGGCAGGCAAAGTGAGCTGATCTCTCCTTTAAAAATTTTGCTGTTAATTTCTTTTCAAGTGTTTCCTGAAATAGTAATTCGTATTATCTTCGATGAAAATAGTTGCATAGCTAACTAATTTTTTGCTCACAGATTGCACGGAAAAACACTGATGGATATTAACGACTTGACATATAAAATTCGTGGATCTATTTTCCAGGTGCATAACACACTTGGTCCCGGGCTTTTTGAAAGCGTATATGAAGCCGCTCTCGCTTACGAATTGGTTCAGCAAGGATTACAAATAAGAACTCAAGTCGGAATTCCTGTAAGTTATAAAGAAGTGCATCTGGAGATGGGTTTCAGGTTAGATATCCTTGTGGAAGGATTAGTGATTGTAGAAATTAAATCCGTTGAGAAATTAATGGATGTACACAAAAAACAATTGCTCACTTATCTGAAACTTACAAACACAAAAATTGGTTTGCTGGTAAATTTCAATGCCGCAAACCTGTTTGATAGAGAAAATTTGATTCGAATCATTAATTAACACGCAGTTTATGTACAGCATCTGTGCATATCTGTGAAATCAGTGAGAGACATGAAAAGAACGATCAAAAAAGTTGCCGTCTTAGGTAGCGGTGTAATGGGTAGTCGTATTGCCTGTCATTTTGCAGGAATCGGTTTGCAAACCTTGTTGCTCGATATGGTGCCGAAAGGTTTTGAAGAAAGTACAAAACCTGCAGAGCGCAATAAACTGGTGAACGATGCATTGACGGCTGCCATTAAAAGCAATCCATCGCCTGTGTATACCAAAGATGTGATAAAGAAAATCACTACCGGCAACTTCACCGATAACATGAAAGATATTGCCACCTGCGATTGGGTGATTGAAGTGGTGGTGGAGCGATTAGATATTAAGCAACTCATTTTCGAACAGGTAGAAAAATTCCGCAAGCCTGGTACGTTGATCACTTCCAATACATCCGGTATTCCCATCAGCATGATGGCTGAAAGAAGAAGCGATGATTTCAAAAAACATTTCTGCGGCACACACTTTTTTAATCCGCCACGCTATTTGCGTTTGCTGGAAATCATCCCCACAAAATATACCGATCCATCTGTGGTTGATTTCTTAATGAACTACGGCGATCTCTATCTTGGTAAAACAACCGTATTGTGCAAAGACACACCTGCATTTATCGCCAACCGTATTGGTGTGTTTGGGATGATGTCGATTATGAATTTAATGGACAAGATGAAATTGAATGTTGATGAGATCGATGCATTGACAGGTCCAATCATAGGCAGACCAAAATCTGCAACCTTCCGTACGGGTGATGTGGTTGGTTTGGATACATTGGTGAAAGTGGCGAAAGGTGTTGCAGAGAATTGTCCGGATGATGAAGCGAAAGAAATTTTTGCAATTCCAACATGGCTCAACAAAATGATCGAGAACAACTGGCTGGGCGATAAAACCGGACAGGGTTTCTTTAAGAAGAGCAAAGGTGCTGGTGGTGAAAAAGAAATTCTCACACTCAACCTGCAAACAATGGAGTATGCTCCACGTGTGAAGCCAAAGTTTGGCAGTGTGGATGCAGCAAAACCAATTGATGATCTTAAGACAAGATTGAAAATGCTGTGCAGCGGCAGCGATAAAGCGGGAGAATTTTATAAACAGTTTCATTATAGTTTGTTCTCGTATATCTCACATCGTATTCCGGAGATCAGTGATGAGTTGTATCGTGTAGATGATGCAATGATGGCTGGTTTTGGTTGGGAAATCGGTGCATTTGAAAGCTGGGATGTGTTGGGTGTTGCAAAAACAGTTGATGCCATGAAAGCTGCTGGTTATAAAGTTGCAGCATGGGTTGATGAAATGATCGCAAGTGGAGCAGCAAGTTTTTACAAAGTAGAGAACAACAAACGGGTTTGTTACGATCCTGCAAGTAAATCGTACAAAGTAATTCCGGGTGGCGATGCATTTATTGTGATGAAGAATTTCGAGAACCAGACTGTTTGGAAAAATGCTGCTTGCCGTACTTATCATTTAGGCGATGATGTATTAGGTCTTGAATGGAATACAAAAATGGGCAGCATTGGTGGTGAAGTATTGGAAGCTATTCAGAAATCAATTGCATTGGCAGAAGATAAATACAAAGGCTTGGTGATTGCAAATGATGCAGCACAGTTCAGTGCCGGTGCCAATGTAGGCATGATCTTTATGCTGGCCATTGAACAGGAGTATGATGAACTGGATATGGCCATTCGAATGTTCCAGAATACGATGATGCGTGCACGCTATTCATCGATACCAGTAGTAGTTGCTCCACATGGTTTAACATTGGGTGGTGCATGCGAATTGAGTTTACATAGTGATAAGGTTTGTGCTGCTGCAGAAACCTATATTGGTTTGGTTGAATTAGGTGTTGGTTTAATTCCCGGCGGTGGTGGTACCAAAGAATTTGTATTGCGTGCAGCCGATGAAATGCATGAAGATGAACCCGAAACTATCACACTCAAGAATCGCTTCTTGTCAATCGCAACAGCTAAGGTTGCCACTTCAGCGAAAGAAGGATTTGAAATGGGCGTGTTCCGCAAAGGATTGGATGAAGTGGTGATGAACCAGGGCCGCAGAATTGCAGAAGCAAAAAAATCAGTGATCGAAATTTTTGACAGCGGTTATGTTGCACCTGCACAACGCAGTGATGTAAAAGTGTTGGGTCGCTCTGCATTGGGTGCATTGCTTGCGGGTATCAATGGCATGCGTACTGCAGGTTATGCAACCGAACACGACAGCGTAGTAGCAAAGAAATTAGCGTATGTGATGTGCGGCGGTGACTTAAGTGAACCAACTCTTGTAACCGAACAATATTTACTTGACCTCGAACGTGAAGCCTTCTTATCGCTTTGCGGCGAAAAGAAAACACTTGAAAGAATACAGAGTGTGTTGAAGGGTGGTAAGCCGGTACGCAACTAACAAAAGGAGCATACTGCAGACGAGTAAAAAATGTAATTTTATAGGGCCATCGATTACCGATGGCTTTTTTAGTAAGAAATTATGAAACATCTTTTCGTTTTTATTTTCGTTGCTTTCCTCATTTCTCCTGCTTATTCGCAAACAGATTTTTCCGGTGTCTATGGAAAAAGAGAACCATTATCAAAGGAAATGCGTGAGTTTTTCAAGGAACAAAAACCCGTGTCAGATGATTTTGGATATGATTTGAAACTTATTTTAAAAAAAGTAAGTGGATTCAGATACAAGTTCTGGTTGTATGTAAATAAAGGATTTCCGAGTTATAACAGCGGGCAGATTGATGGATTCGTAGAGTTTAAAGCTGATTCTGCTTTGTACTTGTTGTCGGATTCAATCTATGGTGGTTGTAAGTTGCTATTCAAGAATAAGGAGAGTTCTTTTTTTGTAGAACATGATTATGAGTACGGTGGCTGTGGATTTGGTGCAAACGTTACAGCTCATGGTACATATCCGTTGAAAAGTAGGTTGGTAAAAACAAACGACATTAAAAGTGTTTATCAGTTTGAAGTAGAGGAGCTGATAATCAAAAATGCGAAAGCCTTTATTTATAGTACTGCAACTGAAAAGCAACCAACTAAACAGTATTTTATTAAAGGCGATAAGATTTTGAACATAACAGAACAAGAAGACCGGATCTATACCGAATACATTTCAGCAAACGGGAAATTTATTTCTGGATGGATTAATAAAGGAGATATTCAATAGAAATAATGGCACTCGCTCAACTCATACAGTCCTCCAAGCAACTCATCATTTTTTCTCACTTCCATATTTATGGTGATGTAGCTAATGAAACTATTGCAAAAAACATCGGCGATGATATTGCCTGTCATTGGAACGAACCAAATGCCTCCATCAAATACAAAGATGACTGGTACAAATTGATCTTCGATATCAAAGCTGTTTACAATCCGCAGTTAAAGCCCGAAGATGTTTGGTACAACACCGATCCAAAATTGTTTTTCTTCCGCATTGAAGAATACTCACCATTGGATATTTCATTTGTGGATGGAATTGGCAGCAACACAGGTTTTTTCAAATTGGCAAACCTGTTGCAAACATCAACAACTGCAGCACATGAATACGGGCATATGCTGGGTTTGGTTCATCCCAAAGATCTTGATATTCGTGGTGCAGGAATACCCGGTATCATGTATCCGAGAGGAACAATTTGCGATCCGCAATTTCAATACAATCCGGTAGTTACAGCAGGTACAAATGGAGGTACACTCGATCCACGGCACCGGAAAGTTTGTATGCATGATATTGAGTTGCTGAAACTGCACAAGCTTCGTTTTAATGAAAGAGGTTTTGCCGTTCTTGGAGATTTTACCAGTATTTATCATCCGAAATACGAAGCAGCCAAATAAACAGTTATTTTTAAAGATCATTTATCATCACAACTAAATCTATGAGCGTATTACAGGTTCAGGATCTCAAAAAAACATACGGAAAAATACAGGCACTCAAAGGTGTATCCTTTGAAATACCCGAAGGTGCAGTGTTTGGTATACTCGGTCCAAACGGCAGTGGCAAAACAACCATGCTTAGTATTATTCTCGATGTACTAAATGCCGACAGTGGTTCATATTCATGGTTTGGACAACCTGCTTCACCCGATTTAAGGAAGCATATCGGTTCGTTATTGGAAACGCCTAACTTTTATCATTACTTATCGGCTGTAAATAATTTAAAGATCACTAACAGTATCAGCGGCCGTGGTGATGCAGCCGCAATTGAGGCGGTATTGCATAAAGTGAAGTTGTATGAACGCCGTGACAGTCGTTTCAGCAGTTACAGTCTCGGTATGAAACAACGGTTAGCCATAGCCGCAGCTTTGCTCGGCGATCCGCAGATATTAGTGCTTGATGAACCAACTAATGGATTAGATCCTGTTGGTATCATGGAAATTCGTGAGTTAATTATTGAACTCAGTAAGAAAGGGCATACCATCATTATGGCCAGTCACCTGCTCGACGAAGTAGAAAAAGTTTGTACACATGTAGCCATTTTAAAAACAGGTACATTAATTACATCGGGCTCTGTGGAAGATGTGTTGGTTGATGAAGATATTGTTGAAATAGGGGCTGCAGATTTAGAACAATTGAAACATGTTTTGAGCAATTACCCGGGCGCTACCTCTACCACATTCAATGCGCAAACAATACAATTGCATTTTCCAAAAGGTACAGCCAGTGCAGAAGCCATGAATCGTTATTGCTTCAATAACGGCATTGCGTTGCAATATCTTTCTATTAAGAAAAAGCGATTGGAAGAACGATTCTTTGAACTTACTAACAATTAACCTTATCAATTCAAAAAATATATGCTTCACTTACTGCGAACAGAGTGGCTTAAATTAAAGAACTACCCCGGCTTTTGGTGGCTCATGGGCATGACGGTTTTATCGTACCCGGGCATTAATGGCATGTTTTATTTTGTTTATAAAACAGAAACAAGCAATTCCAAACAGGCTGCTCAACTGTTGAAAATGCTGTTGGGAAATCCATTTGAATTTCCGGAAGTGTTCAGAACGGCAGCTTTTTTATCTTCCTGTTTTGTTACCGTGCCTGCACTATTGGTGATTATGCTTATTACCAACGAATACACTTATAAAACAAACCGCCAGAATGTGATCGATGGCTGGAGCAGAAATGAATTTCTGATTGCTAAGTTTTTTAATGTAGTTATTATTTCGTTGATAGTAGCAGCACTTTACAGCATTGTAACGTTAAGCATCGGTTTTATTAATACTGGTGCAGATGTGAAAGATAAATTTCAACTGGCGAATTATGTTGGCTTGTTTGCATTGCAAACATTTGCTCAACTGACATTTGCATTTCTGTTAGGCCTTCTGATCAAACGGGCATTCATTGCATTAGGTGTATTTATTTTTTATAAAATTCCTGTCGAAAATATTTCGGCAGAGCTGCTGAAAAAATATGTGCATCCCGAAGCCGGTCGTTTCCTGCCTACAGAATCTTCTGATTTGTTAACGCCGGTTCCTGCTTTTCTCGGCAGGTTTGACCCTAAGGTGTACGATTATTCACTGAGTATTATCAACCAGCAAGTGTTTATCACCATTGCTTACCTGTTAATTTTTTGGGGATTGGTTTTCTGGATTTATAAAAAAAGAGATTTGTAATATGAACAAGCGTATTGGAACTGTGCTGTTGATTTTATTTTTGTGCCAGTCAATTTCAGCACAAAATATTACTACGGTTATTAAAACCGAAGCATTGAAAATGGCAAGGGCTCTTGCTGCATTGGATATTGAAACGTATTTAACATATACGTATCCAACACTCGTGAGTGATAAAGCAAGTAAAGAGAAAATAAAACAAGGCATCGACTCGGTTGAAAAGTATAAAAAGCAGTATGGGATAAAAGTAAAATCGATACTGGTGGGTAATCCTTCGAAGGTGGTTACGCATAAAAAGATAATGCAATGCACCTTACCACAAACAATGACAGTTGAAATAATGATGGGTACTGTTGAAACGGAAACAACACTCATCGGTTTATCGAACGATGGTAAGAAATGGTATTTTGTTGATGCGATGCTGTACAAACAAAACGAAAGCAAAGCAAAACTTCCGGAGCTTAGTCCCAACCTGGTTATACCACCTATGAAGCAACCGGTAATGAAACCTGCAGAGTCGAAGAATTAAGCGATCAGTTCATTCAGTGCAGCATCAATTGTAGGATACAAAAAGCTGAAACCATTTTGGCGGATTTTGTCTGCACTTACGTAGGTGCTTTTAAGCACTTCAATACTCATTTCTCCCAGCACCAGTTTTAATGCAAATGCCGGAACAGGAATAGTAATAAAGGCATTTCCTTTTATTTTTTTAGCAATGGCAACAATCAACTCCTGATTAGAAACAGGGTTGGGAGCCGCTGCATTAAATACGCCTGCAAGTTGTTTATTCTCTATTGCATATTCGTACATCCGCACAAGATCGAGCACATGCACCCAGCTGATGATTTGTTTGCCGCTGCCGAGTATTGTTGCAAAGCCGAACTGTATTGGTCGTTTAAATTCGGTAAACGCAGCCCCCTCATTGCTTAGTACAATACCTGTACGCAGTTTAACCAACCGGATGCCTAACTGTGTAACAGGTTCAATACTGCTTTCCCATTCAAAGCAGGTAGTACCTAAAAAATCGTTACTGTGCTGGTCGGTTTCTGTAAAAGCTGTTCCTTTATCGGGCCCATACCAACCAATACCTGAAGCACTGATGACGGCCTGCACTTTATTGGGTATACGGGTTAATGCATCAACCAACAGGGCACTGCTTTGCACCCGGCTTTGTTTAATTTCTTCTTTACGTTTTTTACTCCAGCGTTTATCGGCCACGCCTGCACCTGCAAGGTGAACAATATAATCTGCCGCAGAAATAGCAGCTTCATCAATCATTCCTTTTTCAGGATTCCATTGCCTGTACGTTATCGAATTGTGTAAACTGTTTTTTTCTGCTCGGGATAGCACAATAATGGCATGACCTTTGGCGATTAAGTAATGAGTAAGCGCCTTTCCTATTAAACCTGTTCCGCCTGTAATACAAATGGTTGCCATATTGTTTTATGAGATATGAATGTGTAATTTCATTTTTAAACGCATCTTAACGACGAATTGTTCGCTTTCAACGTAATTTTAAATATGAACCACCGAAAAGATATGAAGATGATGAAAACTTTTGTTTTGCCGTTTCTTTTTTTGTTGGGTGTTGTTACAGTAAATGCACAACGTATTTACTATTCCGAACCCGACAGGGATGATTTACGTTCGCTCAAGTTTGAAGTAATGGGCAAGTATGGCGCAAATTACCTGGTGTATAAAAATATCCGCAGCCGTCATTTTATTTCGGTGTACGATGCAGATATGAAACTGAAGGATAAAGTGGAACTCGATTTTATCCCGGACAGGGCAATTAATGTAGATATGTTTTCGAACCCCGAACATTCAATTGTTATTTATCAATATCAGAAGAAGAATGTGGTGTATTGCATGGGTGTTAAAATAGACGGCAGTGGAAAGAAAATAGGCGAACCCTTAGAACTTGATACCACCGAAGTAAGCATCTTCAGTGATAATAAAATTTACAGCACCATCATCAGCGATGATAAACAGAAACTGATGGTGTTTAAAATGAAGAATAAACAGCGGGATGATTTTCATATTCAAACATTGCTGTTAAGCCATAACCTGATGCCGATAAGAAGAGGAGCGTTTGGCTACAGTCTTGAAAATTCAAGAGAGTCAATTGCGGATTTTTATCTGGATAATGAAGGAAACTTCCTCTTCAGTCATGTTTCAAGGCCTGCACAACGTGAGTACATCAACGAAGCGAAACTGGTAATGCTTCCTGTATACGACGATACAATCCGTTCGTTTAAACTTACACTGGATAAAGTTTTTCTTGACGAATTGCGTATTAAAGTAGATAACTCAAACGGCCGTTACATTCTTACATCGCTTTATTCCAAATCTCGCAGAGGTAATGTTGATGGATTGTTTACTGCTATTGTAAATAAAAATCTTACCGGCCAGGATGTAGAAAAAGCAATTGAATTTGATGATGATTTTCGTGCTTTGGCAAAAGGCGAAAACTCCAGCAGGTATGCCTTTAACGATTATTTTCTGAAGCATATTATTGTTAAGAAAGATGGAGGTGTATTGATTACCGGCGAAAACACCTACGGCAGTTCAAGAGGCAGCAATTACAACCGCTGGGATAATCCGTGGATGTGGGGCAACTCATTTTATCCCGGTCGCTATTATGGTTGGAGCCCTTACAACAACTGGGGCTGGGGTGGCTTTGGCGGCTGGAACTCGCCTTATGGCTGGAACACGCCGCAGCAAACAAGATATTATACCGATAATGTGTTGGTGATTTCCCTCGATAAAGATGCTAACCTGCAATGGGATAATGTGATGGCAAAATCGCAGTTCGATGATAATTCGGATAACCTGCTCAGCTACCAGATCATGAACTCAGGTGCAGAGCTCTTATTTCTTTACAACGAGTGGAGCCGCAGATCGCCATTGCTCAATGCACAGTCACTTGGTCCCGATGGTAGAATAAACAAAGAACCACCGTTAAAAAGTTTAGACAAAGGCTTTGAGTTTATGATTCGCTTTGGTAAGCAGGTAAGTGCAAGAGAAATGATTGTGCCCTGCATTATCCGCAACTCATTCAGCTTTGCACGTATTGAGTTTTAATTGATCAAGGAAAATAATCATACCGGGGTTCAACGATCCCGGTATTTTTTTTGGTTAAATCGATTTCTTTCGGAATGTTTGTGCTGCAAATAACCGCTTAACGTGATTCGTTTTTTTTCCGGCAACAATCCTTTAAATGTTTTTACACTTTTCTTTTTAGGGCTGCTCATCAAGCTGCCTTATTTTACAGCGCCGGTTATTCCGCAAATACAGGAAACCGATGGTTTTTTGTACATCGAATTGCTGAAGGTGTTGAAACAGCCAGGTTCTGTTTTTCCAACACTCTATCCCATTTTTGCGTTTGTATTATTGTTTACACAAGCCATCACTTTTAACGGACTGGTGAACGATCAGAAACTGTTTCCAACACCTCATTACCTGCTGGCACTTTCGTATTTGGTAATTACAAGTGTAGTTCCCGAATGGAATGTGTTATCGCCGGCATTAATTATCAATACCATTCTTGTAATAACCTGGCCACGCATGGTGGAGTTATACCATCATCCCAAACCCAAAACAGTATTGTTTAATATTGGCTTTGGTTTTGGTATTTGTTCCTTCTTTTATTTTCCTTCAGCCTATCTTCTGTTGTTACTGATCGTTGCACTTTTGCTATTCCGCTCTTTTTATTTAACGGAATGGCTTATCGCTATACTCGGTATTCTTACTCCGTTTTATTTTTTACTGGTTTACTTTTTTGTGTGGGATAAATGGTACATGATTGAAGCGGTAGTGCCAAACCAGTACCTGCGGTTACCAAACATTCGTTATAGCTGGGAGTTTTGGATAAAATTTTCGTTGGTGGTGTTTCCATTGTTGGTGGGGTTGGCTACCAGTCGCCGTTATTCGGTGCGCATGTTGGTGCAAACCCGCAAAAGCTGGAATTTTATGATCTTTTATCTCATCATCGCCTTATTTATTCCATTTATTAACAGCTTACCCGGACTTGCTCATTGGGTGCTGGCAGCTGTACCCATCAGTCTTTTTCATGCAGCATTTTATTATTATCCCAAAAAGAAAACCCTGCCCGAACTTATTTTTTGGCTAGGCCTTTTGTGGATCGTAGCAAATTATGTGTTACTGAACAGCTAATCGGCCTCAATCCTTACCTTTGCGCTTTCCTTTTTATTATGAAATGAGCCAGAGAAATTATCGAGCAATTTTATAGCCAGCGATGATAGTTTTTATGGCGAATAACATGTGGCCAAAATCAAATAAAAAAATTAGCACGTGAAATTTGGTATCGTTGTATTCCCCGGCAGCAATTGCGACAGAGACATGCAGGACTCTCTGCAAAATGATTTGAACCAGGAAGTGATTATGCTTTGGCATAAAGACAAAGACCTGAGTATGTTTTCAACCGAAGATTGTATTGTATTGCCTGGTGGCTTTTCCTACGGCGATTACCTGCGTTGCGGCGCTATTGCCCGTTTCAGCCCCATGATGGAAAGTGTAATTGCCTTTGCCAACAAAGGCGGTAAAGTACTGGGTGTTTGTAATGGTTTTCAGATCTTGTGCGAAAGCCATCTTTTACCGGGTGCGTTATTGCGCAATGCCAATCAAAAATTCATTTGTAAGAATGTTTATCTCACTGGCGTAGGCGGTTCGGGTTTAAAAATTCCGATTGCACATGGTGAAGGCCGTTATTTTGCCGATGAAAAAACATTGGATGCACTGGAAGCAAACGACCAGGTGATCTATCGTTACAGCGATGAAAACGGAAATATCATTGCTGAGGCAAACCCCAATGGTGCCATCCGCAATATTGCCGGTATTTGCAATAAAGAAGGCAATGTATTTGGAATGATGCCACATCCCGAGCGTGCTACATCCGGAATTCTGGGTAACACCGATGGTCGTGCAATCCTCAACAGTTTGTTGATCAACGCTGCAGTAGCCATCTAAACTGTATTTATTGCACGTAGATAGTATTGTAAAAGTTTTGTGACTTTGATGACATTTCAATAACCGATTTGGAGGCATCTTTGCAGCAGAATTGTAAAAGAAACAGCATGAAAAGAATGATAGCAACACTGGCATTGGTGTTTATTTCAGTTGCCGTATTTGCACAAAGCGGAAGCAAAGTAAAATGGGATTTTATTGTGAAGAAGCTTGGCGACAAAAAATACGAGATTCGTATGGTAGCCAATATTCAACCCGGCTGGCATTTATACAGCCAAACACAAAGCAGCGATGCAATTGCATTACCCACAACCATCAACTTTGCCAAAAATCCATTGATCGTTGTTAGCGGCAAGCCAAAAGAAGTAGGTAAACTTACCGATGCGTTTGATAAAGCCACCAATTCACGTTCACGCTTTTATTCAAATAAAGTAGAGTTTGTGCAGGTGGTAACTGTAAAATCGAATGTAAAAACATCCATTACAGGCGATGTGGAATTTATGGTTTGTGATGATAAGCAGTGCCTGCCTCCCGATAAAGCAAAGTTCAGCGTAAAGCTCGAAGGTTAACGAATACAAACGATCCCGTCTCATACAAGACGGGATTTTTAAATCAATCATATTATGGGTTTAAGTTTACGCAGGATCGTTTTTCTTGTTTCAACTTTTTTTCTGTCGCTCTCTGCATTTGCACAGGATTCATCGTTTGTGCAATGGACTGTCAGTAGTAAAAAAACAGCAACAGGCGAATATCAATTACAATTTAAAGGAAAGGTGCAGGGCGGAAAAATGCTGTACCTGTTTACAAAAGATGCAGAGGGTCTCGATTCTATTGCCGTACAGTTTACCGATAGCAGCATTGCAAAGAAAGGTCCTTTGCAAATTAAAGGAGGCAGCAGCAGTTATGCCGATCCTGTGTTTGATAACAAATCTGTACTCATTGCAAACAACGAAGTAAACCTTACGCAGGATATTGTAATTACGGGAGTAGTGCCGGCATTGCTTAAAGGTTCACTTGTTTACACAACTGGTGGCAAAGATGAGTTTTTACCCGCACAGGAATATTTGTTTGATGTAAAGATGGAAGGTGGTGTGGCGCAAACAGCACGCATCAAAATAAACAGCATCGACCTGAAAAACACTGCCAGTAATTGTGGCGACGAAGGAACAGAAGGAAAAAGCTTGTGGGGTATTTTTCTGCTGGGCCTTGTAGGCGGATTTATTGCATTACTTACACCCTGCGTATTCCCTTTAATACCGTTAACGGTATCGTTCTTTACAAAACGAAGCGGTAGCAGAGCAAAAGGCATCCGCAACGCATTGCTCTATGGCTTTTTTATTTTCTTCATTTATATTTTGCTCAGCATTCCGTTTCATTTGCTCGATCAAACCGATCCGGAGATACTCAATAATATTTCAACCAATGTTTGGCTCAACATCATATTCTTTATTGTGTTTGTGGTGTTTGCTGTTTCCTTCTTTGGTTATTTTGAAATAACACTGCCGGGCAATTTTGCTAATAAAGCCGATTCAAAAGCAAGCGTTGGAAGTACGCTTGGTATTTTCTTCATGGCATTAACACTGGCAATTGTTTCCTTCTCCTGTACAGGTCCAATTCTCGGTTCTTTGCTTGCAGGTGCATTAACAAAAGATGGAGGTGCCATGCAGTTGAGTTTTGGTATGGGAGGCTTTGGTTTAGGACTTGCATTGCCATTTGCTTTGTTTGCAATGTTCCCGAACTGGCTGCAATCATTACCAAAAAGCGGCGGTTGGTTAAATACTGTAAAAGTGGTGTTGGGCTTTTTAGAACTGGCAATGGCGGTAAAATTTTTAAGCAATGCAGACCTGGTAAAACAATGGCATATACTGCCACGTGAAATATTTATTGGCATTTGGGTAGTCATTGGGTTCTTACTGGTATTATACTTACTGGGTGTTATTAAATTTCCCCACGATGATAAGAAGGTGAAGATTGGTCCTGTGAGATGGACGACGATTATTCTTTTTTCAGTTGCTACTATTTATCTCATTCCAGGGTTAACCAATACAAAGTGGGCAAGTTTAAGATTGTTGAGCGGATTCCCGCCTCCATTAACCTATTCACTTTACGACAAAGAGGTTTTTGAACCCTTACGTGATTATGATGAAGCATTGGAGTTGGCAAGAAAACAAAACAAACCATTATTGATCGACTTTACCGGTTGGGCATGTGTAAACTGCAGACGAATGGAAGAGAATGTGTGGACTAACTCCGATGTGCTTGATTTGATGAAGAACAAATTTGTGGTTGTATCGCTTTATGTTGATGAACGAAAAGTTTTGCCCGCAGCACAGCAGCAAACATTCACTACAAAAACAGGCGGTAAAAAAGAAATTATTACTGTAGGCGATAAATGGGCAACCTTCCAAAGCGAAAATTTTAATGCAGTAGCTCAACCGCAATATGCTATTGTTGGCTTAGACGAAACTGCTCTTACCAAAACAAAGGGTTATACGCCAAGTGCGGCAGAGTTTAAGCAATGGTTGGAGTGCGGGTTAGAAGCGTTTGGCAAGAAAAAATAAATATAACAAGGCAGTAAAATAAAAGCAGGCTTCTGGCCTGCTTTTATTTTATAAAAAAATCCCTCCGGTAAACGGAAGGATTTTGATTTTGTCAGGTTCTCTTTTAGGAAATGATTTTTACAGAGCGATTTGTTTTTCAGTCATCATTTTACGCATATTGATGAGCCCGTAACGCATACGACCCAATGCAGTATTAATGCTGCAGTTAGTGAGCGTTGCAATTTCTTTAAAGCTCAGATCGGCATAATGGCGCAAAATGATTACTTCACGTTGTTCCTCAGGTAACAGATCGAGCATCCGGCGGATGCGATCATAACTCTGGTTTTTCATTATACGTTCTTCAGCATTGTCGTTGCTGAAATTGATAACTTCAAAAATATCGTGGTTGTCACTTGTTTTAATTGTTGGCGCACGCTTTACCCGGCGGAAATGATCTACGCATAGGTTATGTGCAATGCGCATAGCCCAGGGTAAAAATTTCCCTTCTTCGGTATAACGATTGCTGCGAATAGTATCAATTACCTTGATAAACATATCCTGGAAGAGATCTTCGGCAAGGTATTTGTCTTTCACCAGCAGGAAAATAGAGGTATAGAGCTTGTCTTTATGACGCAGCACTAAACATTCCATAGCTTCGGCATTGCCATCTTTAAACAGATGAACAAGCTGTTGATCGGTAAATTGTTGATACAGATGCATACACTTCTACAGTTGATGGTTTTCAATAAAGGGTTTCAGGGCTGGTTAAGCAAACTGAAAATTGTTAAGTAGAAGTTGATGCTATAGGCGAAAGAAATTTGGGTTTCTGATTTGATATTGAAATTCTGAATAAAAATAATAGAAAGAAACGAATCCTCCAACATTCTGAATTATTTAACGTATTACCACGCAGCGTACTAATGGTATTTTCCCCCACCTGTCGTACAAGGCCGACAAGCCCTCCGAAATTTTTTTGCTGAACGAAATTTGTTCCATTCCTATAAATTTTAGCATTTTTTCGTAAGCCATCTGTTATTCTGCTAAATTTGTTTTCTATGGCTACAGCGGTTAAAAAAAAGGGAATGGATTTATCCGCTCCTTTAAAAAAGGACGACATTTTCATTAAAGGCGCACGTGTACACAATCTCAAAAATGTTTCTGTAAAAATTCCACGCAACAAGTTTGTGGTGGTAACAGGTGTGTCGGGCAGTGGTAAGTCATCGCTTACAATTGATACACTGTATGCCGAAGGTCAACGCCGTTATGCCGAAAGCTTAAGTGCTTATGCCCGCCAGTTTTTAAACCGGATGAACAAGCCTGATGTTGATTACATTAAAGGTTTGTGCCCTGCTATTGCTATAGAACAGAAAGTAATTACCCGCACACCACGCAGTACTGTGGGCAGTATGACAGAGATCTATGATTACATGCGGCTGTTGTTTGCACGTGCAGGTAAAACAATTTCACCCGTTAGTGGCAGAGAAGTAAAGAAAGATGATGTAACCGATGTTGTAAATGCAATTAAGAATTGTAAAGAAGGGTTGAAGATATTGCTGCTTGTAAAATTTCCGATGCATGCAAAACGAAGCATTAAAGAAGAATTGAACATTTTGCTGCAAAAAGGATTTACGAGAGTATATAAAAAAAATGTTTCAGCGAAAGCGAAAGCAGAAGGCGGAGAAATATTGCACATTGAAGAGTTGCTGGAACAAACCGAAAAAGACTTAAAACTTTTATTTGATGCGGACAGTGCAAAATCGGTAATGCATGTATTGGTAGATCGCTTAGTGGCTAAAGAATTTGATGAAGATGATTTACACCGTATAGGCGATAGCGCCGGTACTGCTTTTTTCGAAGGCGAAGGAGATGTTTATCTTGAAGTTGACGGAAAACAGTTGCAGCATTTTTCGAACAGATTTGAACTGGACGGAATAAAGTTTGAAGAGCCTGTTCCCAATTTATTTTCTTTCAATAATCCTTATGGTGCCTGCCCCGTTTGTGAAGGTTTCAGCCAGGTGTTGGGTATTGATGAAGATCTTGTTATTCCCGATAAAAGTTTAAGTGTGTACGAAGCTGCAGTAGCACCATGGAAAGGGGAGAAGCTTGGCTGGTGGAGAGAACAGTTTATTAAAGCAACCGCAAAAACAGGCTTTCCTGTTCATAAGCCAATTATTGATTTAACCAAACAGCAATACGAACAATTATGGAAGGGCGTAGGTACTGCATTGGGTATTGATGATTTCTTTAAAGAAGTTGAACAGAATTTATACAAAGTTCAATACCGTGTTTTGTTAAGCCGTTATCGTGGACGTACAACCTGTACTGATTGTGGCGGCTATCGTTTACGCAAAGAAGCATTATATATTAAAATTGGTGATAAGCATATTGGCGAGCTATGCGAAATGCCGGTAAAGGAATTAAAAATTTGGTTTGATGATCTGAAGCTAAGCGATTATGATAAAGGTGTAGCCAAACGCATTCTGCTTGAAATTAATAATCGTGTACAAACCTTGCTTCATGTGGGGCTTGGTTATCTTACATTGAACCGTTTAGCCAATACATTGAGCGGTGGCGAAAGTCAACGCATACAGCTTACACGATCGTTGGGCAGCAATCTTACCGACTCTTTATACATACTCGATGAACCTTCCATTGGTTTGCACCCAAGAGATACAGCCAATCTCATCAGTGTATTAAAAGAATTGCGCAACCTTGGTAATACTGTTGTTGTAGTTGAGCATGATGAAATGATGATGCGTGAAGCAGATTACATTATCGACATGGGGCCGCTGGCCAGTCATTTAGGAGGTGAGGTAATTGCAGAAGGCGACTACGATGCCATCATCAGCAATAAAAAAAGTTTAACAGGCCGCTACCTGAGTGCTGAATTGCAGATACATGATTTCGGCAAACCTCGTAAATGGAACCGCAGTATTAAAGTGGAAGGTGCCCGCCAACATAATTTAAAAAACATCAACGCAGAATTTCCACTGAATGTATTGTGTGTTGTAAGCGGCGTAAGCGGTAGTGGTAAAACAACTTTGGTTAAAAATATTCTCTATCCTGCGCTCAGTAAGCTAAAAGGCGAGTTTGGCGATAAAGCAGGTATGCACAAACAACTAAGTGGCGATATTGACTCCATTGCACAGATTGAAATGGTCGATCAGAATCCTATTGGAAAAAGCAGTCGCAGTAACCCCGTTACATACATTAAAGCATACGATGAAATACGAGATGTTTATTCCAGTCAGCCATTAAGTAAAATACGTGGCTTTCAACCAAAACATTTTTCATTTAATGTGGATGGTGGCCGTTGCGATGCTTGTAAAGGCGAAGGCGAACAGATTGTAGAAATGCAATTCCTTGCTGATGTACATCTTACTTGTGAAGTATGTGGAGGTAAACGTTTTAAAGAAGAAGTACTGGAAGTGAAGTACAACGATAAAAGTATTCATGATGTACTCGAAATGAGTGTAGATGAAGCAATTGATTTCTTCCGTGCTGAGAAAGATCTTGTAAAGAAGCTGATGCCGTTAAGTGATGTTGGTTTAGGTTATGTAAAGCTTGGACAAAGCAGTGATACCTTAAGTGGTGGTGAAGCGCAACGTGTAAAACTGGCATCGTTTCTTGGCCGTGGTAACGGGCAGGGAAATATTCTGTTCATTTTTGATGAGCCAACAACAGGCTTGCATTTTCACGATATTAATAAACTCCTGAAAAGCTTTCATGCATTAATTGAGAAAGGACATTCGGTATTGGTGATTGAACACAATACAGATGTGATTAAACGGGCCGATTGGGTGATTGATCTTGGCCCCGAAGCCGGTGATGCTGGCGGAACACTTGTTTTTGCAGGACTGCCGGCTGATCTTACTAAACAGAAGAACAGCCAAACAGCAAAGTTTATTTAGCGGATGATCATTTGATGATTATAACGTGCTCCTTTTTCTGTGCAAAGAACTAAAGTGTAGCTTCCTTTTGGCAACTGTTGTATGTTTAGTTCAATATACCCTGTGCCTGCTTTGTATTGCTGCGAAAGAACATTTGCACCGTAAAGGTTGTACAGGTTAACAGAAAGAACACCATCAGCAAGAGTAGTTTGTGTTCTTATTTTCGCTACTGTAGAAACCGGGTTAGGATAAATGCTCAGCGCCTGCGTACTTTTATCTTCTACCTGTTCAATGGAAGTGTAGTAATAAGTATCTGTAACACTTCTGCCTATTACACGGTAATATGTTTTTCCCAACGACAATTGGGTATCGGTAACGCTGTAAGTATAGCTGGCCGAAGAATTATTTTTTGCATCAACAGATGAATAACGTTGCCAGTTTCTTGCATCACTGCTCTTTTCAACTACATATTCCGCTATATCGCTTTCTGCTGAAACAGTCCAGGAAACCACTGCGTGTTTTTGTGGAGAAAGCCGAACGATGAAGGACTCAAATTTAACAGGTAAAATGCTTGCAGAAAATCCGCTTGGCGATACGCTTGAAGAACTGGTGGCCCTGGCAGGACCAATAATTGTTCCATCTACATTGCCTTTAAATTTTGTTACACCACCAATGCTGATAATTTCAGAAGGCGAACCTGTGCTTGTGAGGAAACCTCCCATATACACTGTAATGGTTGAGTTGGTGCCAAGGTTAATTTTACCGCCGGAAAGGAAGTTTAATGTGCCATAAACAAGAATTACAAGATCGGGAGCAGTGCTGTACACGTTGGTTTTAACACTCATAACAACACCTAGAGGTATAACAACGGTATCTCCACTTTGCGGAACTGCTGCAGGCGACCAGTTACTGGCTACAGACCAGCCTTGACCCGAGTTTCCGATAGCTGTTTTCCTTTGCCCATACATAAGTATAGTACTTAGCAGGAAAAGAATGATTAATGCGGTTGGTTTCACGGAGTATGGATTTTGGATTTCAAAAATAAGGGTAACTCCTTATTTTATATATAGGGTTAACGCCCGTTATTTGGTAGGGGTAAATTGTGAAACCTAAAACGTATAACTACGAGAAATTTTACGAAATAAAAAAGCCGCTGCAAAAATTGCAACGGCTTCATTATTTTAAAAAAGCTGTTTAGCGTAAACGGTCCATGCTCTTTATCAACTTCTCATCTTTACGAATACCTAATACTGCAAGTAGAAAGAATACCGGCACTACAAAACTAAAAACAGAAGTGAGCGTGTAATTACCTTCAATAAATACTGCTGTTTTTTGAATATAGAGGAACAATACTGCAAGCTGCAATACCAGTCCCGCAAGCGACAAGCGCATTTGCAGCTTACGGTTTTTAAACAGAAAGATGCTTACCACAGCAAGTAAGGCTACTGCAACAGTAAGTACCAATAATAAAAAGCCTCCTGTACTGCCGCTTAACTGTTCAAACAAAACAGCATCTTTTTTGCCGCTGTAAAATGAAAGCTTTAAGCTGGCAAAAGAAGCTGCTGCAGCCAATAATAACCAAATGGTTTGTATGCGTTGAATCATTGTTTGTATGCTTTAAGCTTAGCCTAATTCGGGGTATAAAGGAAACTGTTCCATAAATGCATTTACTTCCTTACGGATGCCTGCAAGAATTGCTTCATCGTCTGCATTCATCAAACTGCGGTCAATTACATCAACTACAAAATCCATGTGTTCTTCTTTCATACCACGTGATGTAATTGCTGCAACGCCAGTACGGATACCGCTTGTTACAAATGCACTCTTATCATCGAACGGAACCATGTTTTTGTTTGTAGTAATATCGGCTTTACCTAAAACGCCTTCGGCTTTTTTACCGCTGATGTTTTTATTACGAAGATCTATCAGCATCAAATGATTATCTGTACCGTTTGAAATGAGTTGGTATTCTCTTTTAACAAACGATGCTGCCATTGCCTGCGCATTTACCTGCACTTGTTTGGCATAAGCTGTAAAATCGTCGCTGAGGATTTCGCCAAAAGCAACTGCTTTTGCTGCAATTACATGTTCAAGCGGCCCGCCTTGCTGCCCTGGGAATACTGCCAGGTCAAGCAGGTTGCTCATCATGCGAATGTTGCCTTTTACATCTTTCAATCCAAACGGATTTTCAAAATCTTTATGCATGAGGATGATACCGCCACGTGGCCCACGCAATGTTTTGTGTGTGGTAGATGTTACAAAGTGACAATGCTCGAAAGGTGAGCTCAGCAATCCTTTAGCAATTAAACCTGCAGGGTGAGCCATATCGCACCAAACAAAAGCGCCAACTTCGTCGGCAACTTTACGAATGCGTACATAATCCCAATCACGGCTGTAAGCACTTGCTCCGCAAATGATCACTTTGGGTTTTACTTCTCTTGCTTTTGTTTCGAGCATTTCATAGTCAACAATACCTGTTTCCTTTACCACACCATAAAAATGTGGTTTGTATAATTTACCGCTGAAGTTTACAGCAGAACCATGTGTTAAGTGGCCACCCATGCTCAGATCCAAACCAAGAATATCATCGCCGGGTTGAAGAATAGCACTTAAAACGGCTGCATTTGCCTGCGCACCACTGTGGGGCTGAACGTTGGCATATTCGCAGTTGAAAATTTCTTTTAAACGATCGATGGCTAATTGTTCGGTTTGATCCACAATTTCGCAACCACCATAATAACGGCGTCCGGGATAACCTTCTGCATATTTGTTGGTTAATACGCTGCCCATGGCCTGCATTACCTGCAATGAGGTAAAGTTTTCTGAAGCAATAAGTTCAATGCCATGACGCTGACGCTGAAGTTCCTGGTTGATGAGGTTGAAAATGACTGTGTCCCTTTGCATGTGAAGTTGTTCGTTTATTTGATGGATTGCTGCCCGAAGAACAAAACGCTGAAGTGTGCGACGCAACAACAGCCGATAAAAGCACTACTGCCCGTACCACAAACAAAAACGTTCTGTTTGGCGGGGCAAAAATAAACCACAAGCTTTGCTGTACCTAATTCGTTTGTAAATTTTATAAACAGTATTTGCAGATGAACTTACATTCGTTCAGTTAAAATGTGCTACATTAGCCGCTTCGGTAGCAGATTACGATAGATTATGAAGGCAATTATCCCTGTGGCAGGTGCAGGTACCAAACTGCGGCCACATACATATACTCAACCCAAAGCGCTCATTCCTATTGCGGGAAAAACTGTGCTCAGCATTATTGTTGAACAGTTGCAGGAAGCCGGTGTGCAGGATTTTATTTTTATTACCGGTTACCTGGGCGAAAAAATTCAGGATTACATCAAGGAAACTTTTCCAACCATCAACAGCACGTTTGTAAACCAGGGCGAACGCCAGGGTTTGGGGCACGCCATCTTACTTACAAAAGATGCTGTGCAGCATGACGAAGTGATGATCGTACTTGGTGATACCATTTGCGAATACAATATTAAAGAAGTGTTGCAGAGCAATGTTTCAATGCTGGCGGTGAAGAAGGTAGATGATCCACGCAATTTTGGTGTGGCAGAAGTTGATGAGGAAAGCCTTATTCATAAAGTAGTAGAGAAGCCGCATATACCAAAAAGCAATATGGCACTGGTTGGTATTTACAAGATCATTGAAACCAATATGCTGTTCGATTGCCTGGAAGCAAATTTTCGGGAAGGGGTGAAGAACAGAGATGAATACAGTTTAACAGATGCATTACAATGCATGATCGAAAAGGGTACAACCTTTCAATCGTTTAAAGTGTTGAACTGGTTCGATTGCGGTAATAAAGATTCGTTACTGGAGTCGAATGCTACATTGCTTAAAAAATTCGGCACATCTATTTCTCCCGATCACAGGTTTGAAAATGTAATTATTGTTGAACCTGTAAGCATTGGTAAAAATTGCGAAATACGCAATTCTATTGTTGGTCCGAATGTGGCAGTGGGCGATAATACCACCATCAACTATTCCATTATTAAAGAGTCGATCATTGGTTCGTATGCCGACCTGTTTGATATTGTACTGGAAGAAAGTTTGATTGGCAGCGATACAGAAGTAAAAGGCGAAACAAGAAGCCTCAACATTGGCGACAATACAGAAATTGATCTGGGGTAGGCTGTTTGAAGTTTGTGGTTTCGGGTTTATCGTTTAAGGCAGCATCGTCTTAGTTGCTAACTGTTTTGCTTAGCTTGCTTGTACGTTTACTAATTCTTCAGAATCTTCTTTATGATGTTTTCCAACCGCATTACGCAACTTTTTGGTATTGAAAAACCAATTGTTCAGGCAGGTATGATCTGGGCAAGTGGTTGGCGGCTTGCAAGTGCAGTAAGTAATGCAGGTGGTTTGGGTGTACTTGGCAGTGGTAGTATGTATCCCGAAGTTTTGCGTGAACATATTAAAAAATGTAAAGCAGCCACTACCAAACCTTTTGCTGTAAATGTACCGTTACTTTATCCCGATCTTGATCAACACATCAACATCATTATTGAAGAAGGAGTAAAGATTGTTTTTACAAGCGCCGGTAATCCTAAAACTTATACTGCTAAACTGAAGGAACAGGGTATTACTGTTGTGCATGTAGTAAGCAGCAGTAAGTTTGCTTTAAAAGCGCAGGAAGCAGGATGTGATGCAGTAGTAGCAGAAGGTTTTGAAGCAGGTGGCCATAATGGCCGTGAAGAAACAACAACATTGGTGTTAATTCCAGCTGTTAGAAAAGCTGTGCATATTCCTGTTATTGCAGCGGGTGGTATTGCAACAGGCAGACAAATGCTGGCAGCCATGGTGCTTGGTGCAGATGGGGTGCAGATAGGAAGTCGTTATGTAGCAAGTGAAGAAGCAAGCAGCCATACGAACTTCAAACAAGCGGTTATCAAAAGCAACGAAGGCGATACAGTGCTTACCTTAAAACAACTTGCTCCTGTTCGTTTAATTAAAAACGAATTTTACAAACAGGTACAGGAAGCCGAACAACGTGGAGCAGCCAAAGAAGAAATGCAGCAGTTGCTTGGTCGTGCAAGAGCCAAAAAAGGAATGTTTGAAGGAAATTTACAGGAAGGTGAACTCGAAATTGGACAAGTAAGTGCTTTGCTCGACGACATTTTACCTGCTGCAACAATTACTCAAAATATCTGGCAGGAATTTTTAAACGCATTGCAAAACCCGCTTCACACTTAATTACTCGATCGTTATTTTTTCCAGCTTCTGTTCTAACTCTTTCAGCAACTCTTCTTTTTGTAATAGTTTCTCTTCCATTAATTCAAGTTCCGGAGCAGGAATTGAAATTCCGGGTTCCAACATTTCCGGATGCAAAAGCAGGGGCATTTCTTCAATTTGCACAAGTGTTTCGGTTTCGCAGTTTGTTAATAACCATAGCCGGTGAAGCTGGCTGGCGTTCGACCAAAGAAGTGCTGCACACAAAACGGTGATCAGTAAAATCTTTTTTGTTGTTGTAAGATGATAAGGCATAAGAAATATTTGTTCAAATATTACGATAATATTCGTAGATTTGAAAGGTCAGCCTGATTTTCAGAACAATTTAACAAGCAGGGCCATCATAAAAGTTTGAAAAAATCAGTTCTGATAGTGTAACTTTAAACTCCTGTCATCATCACCATCAAAACCATTGTTATGAAGAAACTATTGATTGCAACGATCCTCATGACTGGTATTTCTGTTAGTGCGTATGCAACTGCTGATAAAGGAACCGAAACCGGTACTGTACAAGGAACAATAATTGATGCGGAAACCAAAAAGCCTGTGGCTAACGTAACCTTTAGTGCTACAATCCGCAAAGCATCGTTTTTTAAAGAGATCGTAACCGATGCAAACGGTAATTTTAAGATCAACAACGTACCTGTTGGAGAACACACAATCGTCATTGATAAAGTTGGTTATCGTGCAAGTAAAAAAGAAGCCATCCTTGTAAAAGAAGGCTTGGTTTTAAAACTGGAATTTGAAGTGGTAGAAGCCGAAGAAGAAATACACGAACCGCTTATATCGCCCATCACAATTCATTCTTTTTAAGTTTTAAATAAAAAAATCCCCCGGTGTTTACCGGGGGATTTTTTTTATGCAGAAAGGTTATGCTTTTTTTATAGCCCATTTGATCATCTCTTTCCAGCTTGCTTTCTTACCATACATCAAAATACCGGTACGGTAAATTTTTGCACTTAGCCAGGTTGTAAAGAAAAAGCCTGCTATCAGCAATACCATCGATAAACCTAATTGCCAGTAAGGAACGCTTTCCGGAACACCGGAAGGAATGCGTCCCATCATTACTATTGGTGAAGTAAACGGAATAATGCTTCCCCAAAATGCCAGTGGCCCCGATGGATTTTGAATAGTTGACGTAAGCATGATGAATCCAAAGATGATAGGCATGGTAATCGGCAACATCAACGATTGAGCTTCCTGCGGATCTTCATTAATTACACTGCCAACTGCAGCAAATAAAGATGCATAGAATAAATAACCTCCGAGGAAATAAAACAGGAAACAACCAATGATCAATGGCCAGTTAGCGCCTGCAATATCTACACCTGTACTTTGAGCAATCATATTGGCAACACTGCTGCTTTGTGCAGCACCGCCCGGTATTGCCTGCCCGTTTTGTGCCTGTTGCATCATTTCGGGCGACATGATCAGCGGCAAAATGTTCATCAGTAAACCAATTAAGATGATCCATAATAATAATTGTGTTAAACCAACTGCAGCAATGCCGATAATTTTGCCCAACATCAGCTGAAAAGGTTTTACACTGCTTACCATTACTTCGGCAATACGATTTGTTTTTTCTTCCATTACGCCACGCATTACCGAAGCGCCATAAATAAACAAGGTGATGTAAATAATAATACCACTGATGAAACCAACAATGCTGCTGAGTTTTTTGTTGCCTTCTTTTAATTCGGCACCCGATACTTTGTAAGAGCGATAGTTGAGTAAGTCTTCATCTTCACTTTGTGCATGAATTGAATCGAGGATGGCACGGCTTACACCTTTTGCAAGCAACAGGCGTTCTTCGTTAATTTTCTGCAATTGCTTTTTAATAGCTTCGTCTGTTGCAAGACCTAATTCTTTTTCTGAATAAAGCCGTGCCGAATCTGCATTGGTATTGTCTTTTGAATAAACCAGCAGCAAACCATCGTAACCATCTTTACGGTAATTGCTCATGTTTACGTTTTCAGGATAACCATAAAATGCAGCATCGCTGTTTTTCAATTTGTTTTTGTACAAACCGGTTTCGTCTTTTACAGCAATTTTATATTGTTTGATGGATTTGGCTCCGAGGTAGGCTGAGCCAAAAATAAAAACCATCATTACCAACGGCAGTAAGAAGGTTGAAAGCAGAAATGTTTTATTACGTACACGGGTTAAGTATTCCCGTTTTATGATGATGACGATCTTGTTCATAGTAAAAGTTTAAGCAGTAACTGTTTGGAATTGGCGTGATGTAGGTGTGCCTTCTACCAGGCGAATAAAAATTTCGTTGAGCGAAGGAAGTATTTCGTGGTAGGCTACAATTATACTTTGCTGATTAATGAAATGCAGCAGTATATCGTTCGATTGATAACCTTCGTTGATTTTTAATGTAAGATTATTACCATTCTGCTTAACAATGTTGAACGATGGGTGTTGCAATGCTGCCGGCAACTTATTTAACTCTGCATTGAAAATATGTTGCTTAAACTGTTGCTTTACTTCTTTTACGCTGCCGTCGAGAATTTTATTGCCTTTGTTTACAAGCACAATATGATCGCAAATTTCTTCAACCTGTTCCATACGATGTGTGCTGAAGATGATGGTGGTGCCTTTTTGCGCCAGGTTGTAAATTTCATCTTTAATCAAATTACTGTTTACAGGATCAAGTCCGCTGAAGGGTTCATCAAGAATTACGAGTTTTGGTTCGTGCAGTACTGTTGTTACAAATTGTAATTTCTGTCCCATACCTTTCGACAGGTCTTCCACTTTCTTATTCCACCAGCTACCCATTTCAAACCGTTCGAACCAGAATTTCACTTTGGTAAATGCTTCCTGTTTGCTTAAGCCTTTCAGTTGGGCCAAGTACATGGCCTGTTCGCCTACTTTCATTTTTTTATACAGGCCACGTTCTTCGGGCATATAACCAATATCGATCACATCTTTTACCGGGTCGAATTTTTTGCCGTTCAGTAAAATAGTACCTGCATCAGGATAAAAGATGCCCGTTATCATACGGATCAAGGTTGTTTTACCTGCACCATTTGGTCCGAGTAAACCGAAGATGGATCCTTTTTCAATGGAGAAGCTGATATCGTCAACAGCTTTTTGCGAAGAAAAATATTTCTTCAGGTTCTGAATTTCTAAAATGGTATTCATACAATGTATTAGAGTGCCGCTTGCAGCATTTGTTACAAGGTAAAGAAGAAATTTTAAGTTCGGTTAGCGATGGATAAGTGTATCAGGCGCTCTTTGATGCGTCAGACACTGCAGCAATCATTGCAGCCACACGTTCGCCATCCATTGCAGCACTTACAATGCCACCTGCATAACCCGCACCTTCGCCGCAAGGATATAGTCCTTTGATCTGCGTATGTTGTAACGTTTCATTGTCACGGGGAATACGAACCGGCGATGAAGTTCTCGACTCTGTTGCTACCACTACCGCTTCGTTTGTAAAGTAGCCACGCATTTTTTGTCCGAACGCTTTAAAACCAAGTCGAAGATCATCAAAAACAAATGGCGGAAGAACCTGACGAAGATCAACACTGTTAAGCCCGGGTAAATAGGAACAATCGGGGAGAGAAGAAGATGTTTTCCGGTCGAACATATCTGCCATGCGTTGTGCAGGAGCTACAAATTTTCCCCCACCGGCAACAAACGCTTTTTGTTCGATTGCTTGTTGAAACTTCATCAGCAATAGTGGATCGTTTTCATCTATTTGGATTTTGGTTTTTGGTCCCGAAAGCTTTCGGGATTGTTTTTTAATGTATTCAACTGCATCTTTCACTTCAATTGTTACCACCATACCACTGTTGGCAAATGCATTGTTACGTTTAGATGGGCTCCAGCCATTTACTACTAATTCGCCGGGCGATGTTGCTGCAGGTGCAATAATACCTCCGGGGCACATGCAAAAACTAAATACACCTTTGCCTTGTACCTGTTCAACCAAGCTATAAGAAGCTGGCGGTAAAAATTCGCTGCGAACCGAACAACGGTATTGAATAGAATCGATGAGCGATTGCGGATGCTCAATACGAACACCCAACGCAAAAGGCTTTGCTTCTATTGCAATTTTGTTTTCATGCAGCAATTCAAAAATATCTCTTGCACTATGGCCGGTTGCAAGAATAACAGCATCGGCGTATAATTTCTCGACATGGTTGATCTCAATGCCTTTTAGCACATCACGCTCAACAATAAAATTGGTAAGCTTTGTTTCAAAATGAATTTCACCACCACAGTCAATAATAAATTCACGCATGGCAGTAATAATATGCGGCAGTTTATTGGTGCCGATATGCGGATGACTTTGGTATAATATTTTTTCTTCTGCACCAAAGCGTACAAAGAGTTGAAGAATACGATCAATGCTTCCACGCTTACTGCTGCGTGTGTATAATTTGCCATCGCTGTATGTGCCTGCGCCACCTTCGCCAAAACAATAATTACTTTCAGGATTTACTTCGCCTTGCTTGTTTAAAGCAGCAAGATCTCTTCTTCTTGCACGCACATCTTTTCCTCTTTCAATAATAACGGGTTTAATGCCTGCTTCAATTAAACGAAGTGCTGCAAACAAACCTGCAGGGCCCGCACCAACAACAATAACTTTTTTTGAAGCATTGTGCACATTTTGAAAAGTAAATTCAACTCCCTGTCGATCCTGTACAGGTTCATTAATAAATGCCTGTAGAGTAAGATTTATATAAGCTTGCTTGCTGCGTGCATCGATAGATTGTTTTTGAATGTAGTAACCCGAAACTGCTTCGCAAGCAACACCTGTAACGTTTGCAATTTCTTTTTTTATTGCAGTACTGTCTGCAGCCAACGAGGGCAATAAGCGAAGTGTAATTTGTTGTTGCATATGTGTCAGGCAGTTAACCTAAAAACTATGATTCGAGGCAAAGATACTGGTAAGTGCAATGGAGAAAAATTTTACATTTCAACGGTAAAAACATTTTTTTCTGCCTGTAAAAAAAACTATCTTCCAAGAGTTAACACAAGTACATGCGAAGAATTACCGGGTTAGTCAGTTTTCTCCTTCTTATTTGTTTTTTGATAGCTTGCAGCACCGCTTATAAGGCTGCTGCTGTGCAATACAAAGGGTACAGTGTTACCAATACTTCCAAAGACTCATCGTTTATTACTTTTTTACAACCTTATACAGATAGTGTAAATAAAAGTATGAGCACAGTTGTTGGAAAGTTGGCAGTTGATATGGATAAACGACAGCCCGAAGGTTTGCTTGGCGATTTTATGGCCGATGCAATGTTATCGGTAGCCGAAAAATATTATGAAACAAAAATTGATGCTGCTTTTGTAAACTACGGCGGCATACGCATTCCATACGTTAAGGCCGGTAACTTAACAAGAGGTCAGATATTTGAAATGATGCCTTTCGATAACATCATCATCTTACAAAAAGTAAAGGGAGCTGTATTGAAGCAATTCTTAGATCATATAGCAGGTAGAGGTGGTTGGCCACTATCTGGCATGTCGATGGTTATTAAAAAAGGGAAAGCAGAAAATATATTGATTGGAGGAAAAACGCTGGATCTTTCTGCAACATATACAATTGCAAATTCGGACTATGTAGCAAATGGTGGAGATAACAGTGAAATGCTGAAAGCTATTCCGCAAATGAATAAAGGCATACTGCTGCGTGATGCATTAATAGAATATGTACAGGAATTTTCAAAACAGGGAAAACCTGTTACGGTAACCGTATTAAACAGAGTAACAAATGCTGAGTAGAAGAAAATTTATACAACATACATCGCTAAGTACAGCAGCTGTATTAGCAGGTCAATGGGCAACTGCAGAAGGTGCAGCTGTACAACGGTTGGTTATTCTGCATACAAATGATGTACACAGCAGGTTGGAAGCTTTTCCAATGGATGGCAGCCGCAACGAAGGTGCCGGAGGTATAGCGGCAAGGGCAAAATTAATAAGCGATATAAGGGCAGAAGAAGAACATGTGTTGTTACTTGATGCCGGCGATATTTTTCAAGGCACACCCTACTTTAATTTATATAAAGGTGAACCGGAAATGAAAGCCATGCAAATGATGGGATATGATGCATGCACAATGGGGAATCACGACTTTGATGCAGGGCTTGAAAATTTTGCAACTCAGTTAAAGCAGGTAAGCTTTCCTGTATTATTATGTAATTACGACTTTACACAAACAGCTATGGAGCAAAAATCGGCTCCATATAAAATTTTTACAAAAGGTAAATTGAAAATAGGCGTAACAGGAGTTGGTATTGAAATGAAGGGATTGGTACCGGATAATCTTGCAGGCAACACCAAGTATCTCGATCCTGTGCAGAAGCTCAACGAAACAGCTGAGTTTTTAAAACGTACAAAAGGTTGCGATATGGTTATCTGTTTGTCGCATTTAGGGTATCAGTACCGTGAAAATTCAAATAAGATATGCGATGTGATTCTTGCAAAAGAAACAGAGCATGTAGATCTTATCATTGGCGGGCATACGCATACCTTTCTGGATGAACCGATGTTAGCAAAAAATAAAAAAGGTGAAGACGTGTTGATTAATCAGGTAGGTTGGGGAGGCATTCGGTTGGGTCGTTTAGACTATGAATTTATGCGGTACAAAAAGAAAAATCTGGCTTCGGCAAAATCAATTTCGGTTGGTAAAAAAACATAAGAATAAAAAATTTTTTTTTCCACAAAAAGTGTTGATATTCGCCGTCCCCCCTAATTTTTTTATAATGTTAATCGTTATAGAAAAATGCACGAGAGAAACAACAGGAACACTATTAACTCATTATATTAAACTGCTTTTGGAACAATGACGAAAACGGCTGAACAAGTTTGGAAAAGTTGTTTGACCATTATTAAAGATATAGTCGAGTGGCAACATTTTAAAACTTGGTTTGAACCAATTAAACCGGTTGAATTAAAGAATAAGATCCTTACCATCCAGGTACCCAGTCAGTTCTTCTTTGAATATTTGGAAGAACACTATGTAACGCTGCTTGCAAAAACATTAAAGCGTGAACTAGGAAAAGATGCGAACCTGGAGTATCGTATCATGATGGATAGCGGTAACAATAGTAACCGACCTATTACAATGGATGTTCCCGGTCATGGATATAAAACGTATACAAATAACGAAATGGATTTTCCGCTCGTGATAAATAACCCCGTTAAGAACCCGTTTGTAATACCGGGCTTAAAAAAGGTGCAGATCGATCCGCAGCTGAATCCTAACTATACGTTCGATACATTTATTGAAGGCGATTGTAACCGTGTTGCCCGCAGAGCAGGTAAAACAGTTGCCGATAAGCCAGGCGCTACTTCTTTTAATCCTCTTGTAATTTATGGAGGCGTTGGTTTGGGTAAAACACATTTAGCCCAGGCTGTAGGTAACGAAGTAAAGCGTCAGCATCCGAATAAGGTGGTGTTATATGTAAGTTCCGAAAAATTCATTAACCAGTTTGTAGATCATAGCCGTAACAACGCCATCAACGATTTCATTCATTTTTACCAGTTGGTAGATGTATTGATTATTGATGATGTGCAGTTCTTCAGCCGTGCAGAAAAATCGCAAGATGCCTTCTTTGCCATTTTCAACCATCTGCACCAAAGCGGCAAGCAGCTCATTCTTTCATCAGATAAGCCACCAAAAGATCTGGAAGGTGTGCAGGAACGTTTGTTAAGTCGTTTCCGTTGGGGTTTAAGTGCCGATTTGCAAATGCCCGATTACGAAACCCGTATCGAGATCCTGGAAAAGAAAATGAAGAATGATGGTTTGGATATGCATAAGGATGTGGTAAAATACATCGCTTATAACATCAACACCAATATTCGTGAGCTGGAGGGTGCTTTAATTTCATTATTGGCACAATCCTCGCTGAATAAAAAAGAAATAGACTTAGATCTTGCAAAGAAAGTGCTGAAGAATTTCGTTAAAACATCATCCAAAGAAATTACCATCGACGCCATTCAAAAAATGGTGTGCGACTACTTTGATGTGCCTTACGAAAAGCTGTTGCAAAAAACACGTAAACGTGAAATTGTGCAGGCCCGTCAGATAACTATGTATCTGGCAAAAACGTTTACAAAAAATTCGCTTAAAACAATTGGTGAACATTTTGGCGGAAGAGATCATACAACCGTTATCCACTCTTGCCAAACAGTAAAAGATTTAATGGATACAGACAGTATGTTTAAAGAAAGCGTACTTGAACTGCAGCAAAAAGTACAATTGGCTGCGATGTAAATAAGCCCAAAACCCTGATAAAAAAATTGATCCCGGATTCATAAAAGAATTCGGGATTTCTTTTTGGTGCTTTAACTGCATACAACTATTTTTGCAACCCCTTAGGGGATCGTTTACTTCTTGTAAACACGGCGGGAGGTAGTTCAGCCCGGTAGAATACCTGGTTTGGGACCAGGGGGTCGCAGGTTCGAATCCTGTCCTCCCGACAAAAAAAGGTAACCGATTTGGTTACCTTTTTCTTTTATATAAGTTTAGCTACTTCTTCTTAAGCGATGATTCTCTTATTAGTAACGATGAGTGTAAAATAATACGATTGGTGTTTTTTACACTTTCATCTCCCTTCAACAAGTTAATTAAACAGGATACTGCTACTTCACCAATTTTATTGCCGGGATAATCGATGGTGGTAAGATTAGGATCAATCATTCTGCTTACAGCATCGTTATTAAATCCGGCAAAAGCAATATCATCCGGAATTTTTATACCATGTTGTTTTAAGTGAACCATACAATAAACAGCAGATAAATCGTTGGCACAAAAAACAGCATCAGGTCTTTGTTCTGCATCCATTGCAAGAATTGTATTTGCTGCAGTTGTGGCATCCTGCTCGTTAAGTGTACTTACCAATACACGTTTTTCATCGAAAGCGATTTTGTTTTCTTCCAATGCCTGTTTATATCCCTTTAAACGATCGGCATAAATATCTCTCGTTAAATTACCGGTGAGGTGCATAATTTTTTTGCAACCCTGTTCTATAAGATGTGTAGTTGCTTTGTAGGCAGCCTGGTAATTATCTATAACAACAGAAGTGCTTTCTACTCCCGGAAAGCTACGGTCGAAAAAAACAACAGGTATCTGTTTGTCGAAAAAAGGTTGAATGTGTGCTATATCTGTAGTGGTATAAGCCAACGAAATGAGGAGCCCGTCAATACGTTTGTTAAACATCGTGCTGGCATTACTTTTTTCCAGTTCCATTTTTTCCAGCGACTGGCTTATAATAAGATCGTAACCTTCCTTACTTGCAACGTCTTCCATACCGGCTAATATAGAAGTCATAAAATAACTGTTTAGCCGGGGAACAATAATGCCAAGTGTTTGGGTACGTTTATTACGCAGGCTGCTGGCAAAATTATTATGACGATACCCCATTTCTTCTGCCTTTGCGAGTATGCGTTGTACAGTAGTTTTGTTCAATGCCGGGCTTTTTTTCAATCCACGGCTTATGGTTGCCGGCGAAAGTTTCAATTCACGGGCCAGATCGTATATCGTTATTTCTTTTTGCATCAATCCTTTACAAAGTTCTAAGTGAAACTAAGGTAAGGATTTTTAAAAAAAAATTATGCAATCGGTTGCATATTTCAAAATTATTCCTACATTAGCTTTCAGAAAGGCATTCAGCTGTTTCTTAATTGTGGCAAACTTCAATTTGGCTATTGAAAAATTGGAGGTAACAATAGACCAAGGTTGCAAGCCTGGTTTATTGTATTTCTATAAAGGCATTGTAAGACGGGTAATCCGTAGGATAATGCTAATTTTTTGTCTGATTAATGCAACCGATTGCAAAAAAAATGTCTTGCTAAATCCCGATCCATCGGGCCATATAAACGATAACTACTGTTATGAGAGTATTGCTTGCTCCGCCAAAAGCTTCAATCATTTTTTGCAGTGCATTAACCACCGCATTGTACAATGCTGTATCGGTGTTTCCGTCTTTTTTTAGAGGCTGTGTGTTCTATATCTCCAAACATTATTACACAAGCAAAATACATCACCCTCCCACCTGAAAGGAGGTTTTAATCCAATAACAAATTTCCTGGTACGACCATTATTAACTGTTTCAAAACTCAAAACTCGAATTGACTATGCCAAACAAAAAAACGATTTTGTCACTTTTGGGAAGAAAAGCGACAAAGGCAGCTACGCTGGCAATTGCAGTGTTGCTTCAACTGCTATTTTTTACCGGCTCCGCCAACGCACAAAACGTAACGGTAAAAGGTAAAGTAACAAACGAACAAGGGTCGCCTGTTGAAGGCGCTTCCGTTGTTGTAAAAGGAACTACAAACGGAACTACTACAGACAATACAGGAAGCTTTACAATTTCTGTACAACGAAATGCTGTACTGGTTATTTCGGCTATTAACTTTTCTGATAAGGAGGTTGTAGTTACAGATGCCAATATTAATGTTAAACTGGAACCGCTTGAAAAGTCTTTAGGCGAAGTTGTTGTAATTGGTTATGGTACGCAACGTAAAATAGATGTAACAGGTGCTGTAGCCAGTGTTAATCTCGAAGCCCGCAGAGATCTTCCAATGACTAATGTTGGACAGGTATTGCAAGGAACTGTACCGGGTTTGAATGTTGGTTTATCAACTGTTTCGGGAGGTACTCCGCCAATTTCAATTCGTGGTAGAGTAACATTAAGCGGTAATCAGAATGTGTTGATTATATTGGATGGTATACAGTATACAGGTTCTTTATCATCAATTAACCCCGATGATATTGCAACAATTGATGTATTGAAAGATGCAAGTTCAACCGCTGTTTATGGTGCACAGGCGGCAAATGGTGTTATTCTCATCACTTCTAAGAAAGGACGTAAAAGCGAAAAGCCACGACTTTCTTTTTCTTCATCGTATACAGTTCAACAACCAACAATCGGAGACCTGAGACCATTCGACAGAGATGGCTTTATTAAATTCATGACGGAGAATTTCTATGATAAAGCTTATTTGGCGCCCGGCTATACACAGCCCAATCCCAGTTTTCGTCTTCAGGATTGGATTGACCCGGTGTTAGGAACACCAACAACAGGTTTGCAGCCACATAACTACGATTGGTTTGATGAGGCTACTAAAAACGGTTCAATTTATGAAGCCAATCTGAGCATTTCAGGAGGTTCGGATCGCTTTACGTATTTTCTTTCTGGTGCCCTTGTTGATCAGAAAGGTTATATCATCAACGATAATTTTAAACGTAAAACAATCAGAGCGAACCTCGAAACAAAACCCTTAAGCTGGTGGAAGGTTGGTGTTGTTTCTTCTGCTTCGTTTGTAAACCAGGATGGTGCTGAACCTTCTTTCGGAAGCATTCAGCGTATGCCTCCATTGCTTCGTCCATACGACAGCACCGGAACGCTTATTCCTTTTCCAACAAGAACATTGGAACCAAGTCCGTTTACTACCTATTACGTAGACGATGTTGAACGGAATAACTACTATTTCGCTAACATTTATACCGACATCAATTTCCCATTCCTTAAAGGTCTTAATTACCGTATGAACTTTGGTAATAACTACAGAGAGTCAAAACGATTCTTTGCAAGTATTTATGCAGCAGGCCAAACAGGACAGGCGTTTAAAAACTATCAGAATTATTACGACTATACGTTCGATAACATCCTTACTTATAAAAACACATTTGGTAAGCATGATGTTACTGCAACTTTATTATATGGTGCAATTGAACGCCAGTTTAACAGTACCAACTCAAGAGCAGAAGGATTTACACGTTTGAATTTAAGTTACAATAACCTTTCTCTTGGTACAAACAGGTTTACAGAATCGAGTGCAAATGCAGAAGCACTCAATTACCAAATGGCAAGAGTAAACTATAAGTTTAACGACAGATACCTGCTTACGGGAACAATCCGCAGAGATGGTTTCTCAGGATTCTCTAAAAACTTCAAGTATGGTGTATTCCCTGTTGTTGCACTTGGCTGGGTAGTTTCCGAAGAAAAATTCATGAAAAATATTAAAGCAATCAATTCATTAAAATTAAGAGCAGGTTATGGCGTAAACGGAAATCAAACTGCACAGTATACATCTATTGCACGTGTTGAAACCAACACATCTTATATCTATGGTGATGGTGGTACAACAGCATTTGGTCAGCAGGTTTCTTCGCTTGGTAACGACAACCTGGAATGGGAACGTACTGCAGGTTTAAACATTGGTGTTGATTTTGGATTGCTCAAACAAAACCGTTTAACCGGTTCACTTGAATTTTATAAAAACAAAACAACCGATCTCCTGTACAGTATTAACATACCAAATGTTACTGGCTTTGGAAGCATCAGAACAAATGTGGGCCAAATTGATAACACAGGTTTTGAAGCTGCAATCAATTACAACATCATCCGTGCAAAAGATTTTAAATGGGATGCGAACCTTAACTTCTCTGCAAACATCAACAAGATCGTAACTATCAGAGGTATTGATGCAAACGGCGATGGTATTGAAGATGATCTTATCTCAAGTGGTTTGTTTATCGGAAAAGCAATTGGTACTATTTACGATTACCAGTTGGATGGCATCTATCAATTAACAGATACAAGATTACCCGGTTTCCCTGTTGGTTCACTCCGCATCGTAGATCAGAACAAGGATAATGATATTACACAGGCCGCCGATCGTATTGTATTGGGAAGAAGAGAGCCTGCATACCGGGTTAGTTTAGGAAACACATTCTCGTATAAAGGTTTCTCACTCTTTGTGTTTGTTAACTCTGTACAAGGTGGTAAAAACGGATATCTCGGTAACAACAATCCTTCTTATTTCAGAGAAGACAATACAATCCGTATTAACGATTTAATGGGTATCGATTATTGGTCGCCTAATAATCCGAATGGTAAGTACCCCCGTAACGTTTCCGGCACACGTGCTAAGTTCGAACCAAGCTATTGGCAAGACAGAAGCTTTATCAGATTGCAGGATGTTACACTCTCTTACAATTTTTCGAAGCTGCTGAAAAAATTACCGGTTGAAACAATCAGTGCTTTTGTAAGCGGCAGAAATCTCTATACCTGGACAAACTGGGAAGGATGGGATCCTGAAACAGAAGCGGCTGATGCAAATGGCGTATTGCAGGCACAAGGTCTGCTTATTGGTGGCCGCCCTGTGTTAAGAACGTTTACGTTTGGTGTTAACCTTGTTTTCTAAAAAAATAAATCTACTATAATGAAATATATATATCGATTGACATTGCTGATTCTTATACTGACGGTTTCGTCGTGTAAGAAATCTTTTCTCGACGAAAAACCGCTTTCGTTTTTAAGTACAACAAATGCATTTATCACAGCTAATGATTTTAATGCGTCGATCAATAATCTGTATAGAAACGTACGTGATGAATTTTATGCACGAAGCGACTGGCAACCGATGCAGTATCTGTACAGAACAGATTTGGTTATTGAAGTAACTGTTGGTTCTAATCCACAGCTTGCAACAGAATTTGGTCCAAACGGAACGCTTGCGAATAATCACTGGGCACAAATCTGGAAAATTGTAGCAGAAGCAAATACAATCATCAGCCGTATTCCTTCTTCTTCTCTTTCTGCAACAGATAAAGTAGCATTTGAAGCAAAGGGTCGTTTCTTCCGTGCATTTGGATATCGTACACTTGCTTATTTGTGGGGTGGTGTGCCGCTTATTACAGAAGAGATCGTTTCGGAGAAAACAGATTTTAAAAGAGCTACAAAACAGGAAATTTTAAACCAGGTAATTGAAGATCTGAAATTTGCTGCAGCAAATCTTCCTGGTATTACAGCTGTTAAAGACGGGGAAATTTCGAACCTTGTTGCACAACATCTTTTAGCAGAAGTTTATCTTGCAGCAGGTCAAAATCAAAATGCAGTTGATGCTGCTACTGTTGTAATTAACGATCCTGCAACAGATTTAATGTTGAGTCGTTTTGGTTCACGTTCTGCTGTTAATCCCGGCGATGTGTATTGGGATCTTTTCCAGGCAAAAAATCAAAACAGAAAAAGTGCAAACAACAGAGAGGGTCTTTGGGTAATTCAGTTTGAAACGGATGTGCCCGGCGGTGGTGCAGTTTCTACTGCAATGGCAGGTTCTTTTCAAATGGAAAGGGTACATGTTCCCTTGTTCAGAGATTTTCGTGTAAATGGTGTTGCCCAGTTTCGTTGGCCTGTGAGCGATTATACAGGTGGTCGTGGTGTAGGGTTTATGCAGCCTTCACGTTACTTTGCTGATACAGTATGGGCAAGCGATTTCAATAACGATATCAGAAATGCCAATCATAATTTCATCAGAGTAATACCTGTTACAAATCCAGCCAGTCCTTTATACGGCCAAACAGTATCTACACAAAATCCTCCTCCCGGTTCAGGTGTAACATATCCATCAAGGGTTTTTTATCCATACCAGGCAAAGGCTACAACTATTGCCGATCATCCTGCCGGTTTGTATGTAAACCCCGGTTCATCAGATCCTACATTGAAATATGAATTGAAAGCATCGGCCGGTGGTACATATGCAGATCAGTACATGTTCAGATTGGCAGAAACCTATTTGCTGAGAGCAGAAGCTTATGTAGGATTGGGTAATACCGCTTCAGCTGCTGCAGATATTAATGTAGTTCGTGGCAGAGCAAATGCAAGCATTATTACTCCGGCACAAGCTACTATCGATTACATTCTTGATGAACGTATGAGAGAATTTGGTGTTGAAGAAAAACGTATGCTCACTCTGATGCGCTTAGGTAAACTGTACGACAGGGTGAAAAAGCATAACTCGTTTTATGGTGTTAACATGCAACCGCATTTTAATCTTTGGGCTATTCCTTTTGGTGAAATTGAAAGAAACACAGGAGCAGTATTAACACAAAACCCCGGCTATTAATTCTATCTTAATAATGAAAAGGAGAGATGAATTCATTTCTCCTTTTCATTACACTTAACTTTCTATAGATCGACTTACTCTTTAATCAACATGGTTTTTTTTCAGCGATATCGTCATTTTTGTTTCACTGGTTTATTAGCGTTTGTTGTAAGTGTTGCGTCTGCGCAATACAGTTCGCATCGTGTTTTGATCAATGATGGCTGGCGTTTTCATAAAGGCGATCCTGCCGGTACAAACGGTTTGTCGTACGATGTGCGTCCCGATGTTACAGACAGAAATGATAATGTTGTGGCCGATTCAAAACCAACAGAAGGAGTTGCAGTTAAAGCAGCAGATACAGTATTAAAAAAATGGATACTTCCTTCTGCAAATAGATTTATTAAAGATGCAACAAAGCAACATCAGCGACCTGCAGGTAATCCCGGTGCAGATGTAGCTTTTGTACAAACAAATTTCAACGATAGCGAATGGGAGAAAATTACTCTTCCGCACGACTGGGCTATTAATGGGCCGTTTTATAAAGAAGCCAATGCAATAGTTGGCGGTGGTATGGGACGTTTGCCTGTACAGGGTATTGGTTGGTACAGGAAAAAAATAAATATTACAGCAGCCGATAAAAACAAATCGATTTATCTCGACATCGATGGTGCAATGTCGTACACTGTTGTTTGGTGTAACGGTAATCTTGTTGGAGGATGGCCTTATGGTTACAATTCGTTTCGTTTAGATCTTACACCGTATGTTAAGCCAGGCAGTGATAATCAAATTGCGATCCGCATCGATAATCCAACAAACTCTGCACGTTGGTATCCCGGTGCAGGTATTTACCGCAATGTATGGCTTACGAAAGTAAACCCTGTGCATGTAGCACATTGGGGTACTTTTATTACTACGAAAAATGTATCTGCAGCTGCGGCAACAATTGATCTTGCAGTGCAGATTGAAAATAAATCAACAGCCAATCAAAACATACAGGTTGTTACCGAAGTTTTTTTGTTTGATACTAAGTTGAAAAAGAAAGGAGCAAAGGTTGCTTCGTTTCCTGCAGCAACTATTGTTGCAACTGCCGGAACAAACAGTAAAATTGGAAAAAGTATTATACTAAAGAATCCGCTGTTGTGGGGACCTCTTCCTGCACAAAAACCAAACTTATACATTGCTGTTACACACTTGCTTGCAAACGGGAAAGTAGTGGATGAATATCAAACGCCGTTTGGCATCCGTTCACTAACCTTTGATGCAGAAAAAGGACTTTTTGTAAATGGAAAGCCGGTGCGTTTCCAGGGCGTTAATCAACACCACGACCTTGGTGCATTAGGTGCAGCATTTAATGTGCGTGCAGCAGAACGTCAATTGGAAATGCTGCATGAGATGGGTTGCAATGCAATTCGTTTGGCACATAATCCACCTGCACCTGAGTTACTGGAGTTAACCGATCGGATGGGTTTTTTAGTGATCGATGAAATATTCGATAGTTGGGAGCGTAAGAAAACAGCACTCGACTTTCATTTGATCTTTCCCGATTGGTATGAAGCAGATACCAGATCGTTCATTCGCAGAGATCGTAATCATCCATCCGTTATAGCATGGAGTTACGGTAACGAAGTTGGTGAACAATACACGGCAGATACAGGTGCGCTTGTTTCAAAAAAACTGTACAACATTGTAAAAGAAGAAGACAATACACGGCCTGCAACTGCATCGATGAACTATGCAAAACCAAACATGCCTTTTCCTGCAGTAATGGATATGCTCAGTTTAAATTACCAGGGCGAAGGTATTCGTGATGCTCCGGCTTATGCACATCTCAGAGGCATCCGTACATCACCATTGTATCCTGCATTTCATGAAAAGTTTCCGGATAAATTAATTGTAAGCAGCGAAACGGCTTCTGCATTAAGCACACGTGGTTCGTATGTTTTTCCGGTAACAAGTGGCAACAGTGCACCGGTAAGCGATACCACAGGTGGTGATCCGGTAAATAAATATGTAAGTGCATACGAGTTGTACACGGCTCAGTTTGGTGCATCGCCCGATAAAGTGTTTGCATCGCAGGATAAACATCCGTTTGTTGCAGGTGAGTTTGTTTGGAGTGGTTGGGATTATTTAGGAGAACCAACACCTTACTATTCTGCACGCAGTTCTTATTCGGGTATTATTGATCTCGCCGGATTTAAGAAAGATCGTTTCTATTTGTATCAATCACGTTGGCGTTCCAATCTTCCAATGGTACATATTTTACCGCATTGGAACTGGCCCGATCGTATTGGACAAATTACACCCATCCATATTTTTACTTCCGGCGATGAAGTGGAATTGTTTTTGAATGGCCGTTCGCTTGGGAAAAAGAAAAAAGCTGCCTACGAATATCGTTTACGTTGGGATGATGTGTTGTATGAACCGGGCACAGTAAAAGCAGTAGCCTATAAAAATGGAAAGAAGTGGGCTGAAGAAACGATACAAACAACCGGTGCTGCTGCGCAATTAAAACTGCAAGCAGACCGCACAATGATTGATGCAGATGGGTATGATCTTTCATTTATTACTGTAAGTGTTACCGATAAAAATGGAGCAACAGTGCCTGTGGCAAATAACAATATCGGCTTTAGTATAGAAGGTGTGGGAGAAATTGTAGCGACAGATAACGGAGATCCGGCAAATCTTGTTTCTTTTGCATCGAAAGAGCGGGAAGCATATTTTGGATTCGTGCTGGTAATTGTACGTTCGAAAGCGGGCATGCCGGGTGTAATAAAACTTAAAGCATCTGCACCGGGTTTAACAGCTGCAGTTGTTGAAATAAAAACGAAATAACAGATTAAAATATTCTCATGTTAGTTTGTTTAGGGTCATAATTAACAGCACGGGGGAATGCTTCTCGTTCCCCCTTTTTTTAAACAAAACAGGAAGAATGCTATTATTAGGAATTGATATTGGAACATCGTCAATCAAAGTATCGGTGGTTGATGCACAAACGCAGCAAAGAATTGTGTCGGTGAGTTATCCCGAAACAGAAACTGAAATTATATCGAAACAACCGGGTTGGGCAGAGCAGAATCCCGATGTCTGGTGGGAACATACACAACTGGCCATTCAAAAAGCAAACGTAACAGGTTTGTATAACCCAAAGGAAATTGCGGCCATTGGTATTTCGTACCAGATGCATGGATTGGTGATTACAGATAAGAACGATCAGATTTTGCGTGATAGTATTATCTGGTGCGACAGTCGTGCGGTTGAAATTGGTAATGCAGCTTTTGATACAATAGGTCCATCAAAATCTTTACAGCATTTATTAAACTCTCCGGGAAATTTTACTGCAAGTAAACTCGCCTGGGTAAAACAAAACGAGCCGCAGTTATACCATCAGGTAAAACATGTAATGCTTCCCGGCGATTATATTGCGATGAAGCTGAGCGGTATGGTTACAACAAGTATTTCAGCATTGTCCGAAGGCGTTTTCTGGGATTTTGTAAATAACGAACTGTCGAAAGATGTGTTCGGTTATTATGGATTTAATGAAGCATCAATTCCCGAAATAAGAAATGTATTTGCAGAACATGGCCGATTGAGTGAAGAGGTTGCCAATAAACTTTCGTTGCAGCAAGGTATTCCTGTTTCGTATAAAGCAGGCGATCAACCAAACAATGCATTCTCGTTAAATGTACTCGAAGCAGGTGAAGTAGCAGCAACTGCAGGAACAAGTGGTGTGATCTATGGCGTGAGTGATGAATTAACATTCGATCCGCAATCACGTATCAACAGTTTTGCACACGTGAATCATACAGCTGAGCAAAAGCGTATCGGTGTTTTGTTATGCATCAACGGTACAGGTATTCTTAACCGCTGGATGAAAACAATTACCGGCAACGGATCGTACCAGGCAATGAATGATGCAGCTACAGCTGTTTCCATTGGCAGCGATGGCGTATTTGTTTTGCCGTTTGGCAATGGTGCAGAACGTATGCTGGAAAATAAAATGGCCGGCGCACATATACAGGGGCTCGATTTCAATACACATACACAGGCGCATTTATACCGTGCATCGCAGGAAGGTATTGCATTTGCTTTCCGTTACGGGTTAGATATTATGCGTGAGAACAAAATGAATCCTTCGGTAATACGTGCAGGTAAGGCCAATATGTTTTTAAGTGATGTGTTTACAAAAGCATTTGTCAACACACTCAACATACCTGTTGAATTACACAATTGCGATGGCAGTGTTGGTGCTGCATTAGGAGCAGGTATTGGAGCAGGAATTTATAAACACGCAAAAGAAGCCTTCAGCAATACAAAACCTTTGGCTGTAATTGAGCCGGATGGTACAGGTAAGTTGTATGATGAGTTGTATGCAGAATGGAATACCTTGCTGAGCAAACAGATAAACTGAAAAAGTAAACATTCGATAACACTGCTGCAGAAAAGCAGTTAAATAAAACAACCATGAGTATAGTAACAGGACAAACAGAATTTTTTAAAGGCATTCCTCAAATTAAGTTTGAAGGAAGTGGTAGTGATAATCCTCTTGCGTTCCGCTGGTATGAAGAGAACAGGGTAGTTGCAGGAAAAACCATGAAAGAATGGTTACGTTTTGCCTGTGCGTATTGGCACAGTTTTGTAGGAAGCGGTGCAGATCCGTTTGGCGAACCAACGCATATTTTTCCATGGGATGTAAAAGCAGATGCTGTTGAACGTGCAAAAGATAAAGCTGATGCTGCATTTGAATTTATGACCAAGTTGGGCTTACCTTACTATTGTTTTCATGATGTGGATGTTGTTGATTATACCAACGATGTAAATGAAAATGATAAACGTTTACAGGCTGTTACAGCCTACCTTGCCGAAAAGCAAACGGCAAGCGGTGTGAAGCTTTTGTGGGGCACAGCGAATTTATTTTCGAACAGACGTTATATGAATGGCGCTTCAACCAATCCGGATTTTCATGTGCTTGCTCACGGTGGTGCACAAGTGAAAGCCGCATTGGATGCTACCATTGCTCTCGGAGGTGAAAACTATGTGTTCTGGGGCGGACGTGAAGGTTACATGAGTTTGCTCAACACAAACATGAAACGTGAAAAAGAACATCTTGCACGTTTCCTGCATACAGCAAAAGATTATGCACGCAAAAACGGCTTCAAAGGAAAATTCTTTATTGAACCAAAGCCTTGCGAGCCAAGCAAACATCAATACGATTACGATTGCGAAACGGTAATTGGTTTCCTTCGTCAATACGATTTGCTCAACGATTTCAGTTTGAATATTGAAGTAAACCATGCAACATTAGCAGGGCATACTTTCCAGCACGAATTACAAGTTGCAGCAGATGCAGGTTTGCTCGGCAGTATGGACGCAAACCGTGGCGATTACCAGAATGGCTGGGATACCGATCAGTTCCCGAACAACATCAACGAACTGGTTGAAGCAATGCTGGTAATTGTGGAAGCAGGTGGTTTTACAGGTGGTGGCATCAACTTCGATGCAAAGATCCGCAGAAACAGTACCGATATGGAAGACCTGTTTTATGCACACATCGGCGGTATGGATGCATTTGCACGTTCGCTGGTTATTGCGGAAAATATTTTGCAGAAATCGGATTACAAAACGATCCGCAGCAACCGTTATGCTTCGTTCGACAGTGGTAAAGGAAAAGAATTTGAAGAAGGTAAATTAACACTGGAAGATCTGCGTGCATATGCAGTTGAAAATGGCGAGCCAGCTGTAACAAGCGGTAAACAGGAATATCTCGAAAACCTGATCAACCGTTTTATTTAAACGGGCGGCTTTTCTATAAAAAATCCTCTTCAGTACGAAGAGGATTTTTTTATGTGTTTTACGGAAAGGAATGTCTTTTAAGCGACAATTTAAAACCGAACGGCACAGTAGTTTCGTATAGTTCATAATTGAAAAAGCTAAACCGAGTTTGTATGAAACCTGTCGTTCTTACAGTAACTGTATTTTTTATATTCTTTTCTTCCTGTGTAAAACAACGAACACCCGAGGTAACACTTAACGATGCTGCAGATACAACAGCAAAACTGAAATATACCGGTGTTTTTATGAATGGCCCTTGGGGAAGAGTGAGTGGCAAAGCAATTATCAGCCAGGCATATAACGGACAGTTTTCATTGGTTCTGGACAGCGTAACAATTTCAAACGGTCCGGATCTGTACGTTTATCTTTCGAAAGAAATACAACCGGTTAATTTTATCAGTTTAGGAAAATTAAAAGCAACCATGGGTACACAAGTATATTCAATTAACGGCATGCCCGATTTTGCTGAGTATAAGTATGCCCTGATACATTGCCAGCAATACAATCACCTGTTTGGAAGTGCGTTGCTGATGATGCCATAGCCGCAATTAACCCGTTACCATTTCTCTTGCAGTTACAAGCGAAGAGTCGGTTGGTCTTTCGCCGCTGAGCATTTTTGCAACAGCTTCTATCTGCTCATCTTTTGTCAATCGGCGGATCTTTGTTTTAATAACCGATTTTTCATCCTGTTTGTAAACAAAATAATGGGCTTCGGCTTTTGCAGCTATCTGTGGCAAATGTGTAATGGTAATTACCTGTTGACGGTTTGCCAACTCCTTCAATAAAACACCAACCTGTTTTGCAGCTTCGCCGCTGATGCCTGTATCAATTTCATCAAATAACATTGTTGATAACGAAATACGTTCGGCCACCAACGATTTTATGCACAGCATCAGTCTGCTTAATTCGCCACCACTTGCAACTTTACTGATGGGTTCGAAGCGGTTGCTTTTATTTGCATCGAACAGGAAATTTATTTTATCGATTCCGTAAGCATGTAACATGCCGGTAGTAAGTTCAACTTTTAATTGTGCATTTGGCATGCCAACACGGGCAAGCAATGCGTTCACCTGTTTTACAAACGGCTCGGTTTGTTTGCTTCGTAACTGATGAATGTTTTTTGCTTCTTTTTCCAGTTGAAGTTTTAATTGCTCGGCTTCTTTTTCTTTTGCAGCAATATTGTTGTCTGCTTCTGCAACAGCCTGCAATTCCTTTTCGAGTTGTTGCTGTAAGGCAAGCAATTCGTTGGTAGCATGCAGTCCATGTTTTTTCTGCAGCTTGTAGCCGATCTCCATCCGTTCGTTCAACTGTTGCATGCGTGCTTCATCAATGCTGATGTTGTTTTGCAAATGATCGAGTTCCGATGCAATATCGCTCAGCTCAATTTGAGCACTCAATAAACGTTCGCTGATGTTGCTGATATCGGCGTGTACATCTTTATATTGCTGCAAACGCTGCAATATAATTTTTAACTGTTGCACAACCGGTGTGTCGCCTTCTTTTAAAAATGCAACTGAATCGGTTAATACAGCTGCAATGCTTTCAGCGTTGTTCAACAGTTTTAGTTCCTGCTCAGCTTCTTCCAGTTCGTTTGGTTTAAATGAAGCCTGTTCCAGTTCGTCGAGTAAAAACTGTTTATAATCCTGTTCTTTTTGTTGTTGCAGCTGTTGTTGTTTCAGCTGCTCAAGTTCTTTTTGTAAACGTGCAAAGCCGAGGTATTGTGAGCGATACAGCTCCACAGCTTCAGTACAACCTGCCAAAGCATCTAACACTTCACGCTGAAAATCTTCTTCACCCAATTCCAGGGTGTCGAACTGCTGGTGCAGATCAACCAAAGCAGAAGTAAGTTCTTTCAGTTGTGCAATTGTTACAGGTGTATCATTAATAAATGCTCTCGATTTTCCCGTTGCAGCAATTTCCCTGCGCAGAATAAGTTCTTCATCTGCATCAATATCGTTTTGTGTCAGCCATTGCTGCAATTGTTTTTTGCTGCTGCCAAAAATTGCCTCCACCACACATTTCTTATCTGGCAAACGAAGTACAGAACTATCGGCCCTGTTGCCAAGCACCAATCCGAGTGCACCTAATAAAATGGATTTACCTGCACCTGTTTCGCCGGTGATAATGTTCAGTCCCTGCTGAAAATCAACACGAAGCTCATCTATGATCGCAAAATTCTGTATGGATAACTGTAGCAACATAAGCAGCTCAAAACTAAATGAAATAGGGCAAATCTGCGAAAGCTGTTTAAAGGGGGCAAATCGCTTAAAAAGTGATTTAAAAATTACCTGCTGAAATAAAAACAGATGTATAAAACGGGTTTGTTTTTTTACGGTAAAGCCCCAACAAGGCTCAAATGATCTGTGCCAAAGATTTCCTGAAAAAATAGAACAACCGTTTGCGCAGGTTTTTCAACCGTTTGCGCAAGTGCAAAGGGTTTCGGGGCTTTTGGAGAGATAACATCACCCATATAAATTTGGTTTAACGAAGAGATGATAATTACATCACAACAACATAACATTTCGATACAGTTGTTGATGTAGCAAGGATGAGAAAAACGATTGCTGAATTCAAATTTGATGATCCATTATTCTGTTTGCCATAAAGCCATATAAATAAAAACAGAAGTGTGTAGAATGTGATTATTCAAGTGCAGCCCGATTAGAAGATTGATGACAATTTGATCAAGAGCCGTTAAGGCGAAGATTGATTTCGATAAATAAGGATTACTGTGGTTAACGCTGTGGTGTATCCTGGGTATAAACCTAAACTAACTGACTTAATTATGAAGAAGCGAATGATTCTGTCTGCGACAGCACAGAAGCTTATTGTTACTGCATTGCTGTTTTCTTTCGTTGGTAATGCAAACGCTCAGTCCGATACAACTTCAACCTCCTCCAAGAGCGATACAGCAATCATGTCTGTTACAAATGGCGTTAAGGTAGAAACTGCAACAGCAGGGTTTAAAGAAATCAGTTTTGTGCCCTTGCGATATGTGCTTAAGCAGCCGGTTATTTCGTTGCAGCAGATAGTAAAAGGAAATGCAGCGGGTGTACATGTGCAGGAGCCAAGCGGAGAACCAGGCAGCGAACAGAATATTTTTATCCGTGGTATTTCTTCACCATTGCTTAGTAAACGTGAGCTATTCGATCAGCAGGCAGCGATCTTTCTCAACGGCATTCCACTTGCGCAGGATAATCCATTTGCTTACGAAATACAGAAGTACGATTTTAACCGCATTGGTCCGGCTACCAATTTGCTTGCAGCGATCAATCCCGATAATATCGAATCTATTGAAGTAATAAAGGATCCGTTAACACTTGCCGCCCTTGGACCTGTTGCAACAAATGGTGCTATCTGGATAACTACAAAAAATGCACATTCAGGTTACAGGGAAATAGCAGTAAACAGTTATTATGGTTATGCATTGAAGCCTTCAGTTACACCGGTTAATGCTGCGTATGAGAATAGTTTTCGCAAACCATTTTACGATCGCTTTGGAACGCTTGCAGATCGTTTGAATTATCCTCCTTACTTAAGAGATTCTACCAATGCAGATTATTATGGTCCTGCAAACTGGGGCGATAAGTATTATGAAAATGCAGCTTTGTACAATCTTGATTTGAGTTTAACCGGAGGATCGGAGCGTGCTAATTTCCGTTTCTTCGGCAGTGCAACCAAAAATGCATCAAGTGCCGACCGTACAGCTATTAACCGTTACACAGGTTCGTTCTTTATTAATGCTTCGCCTATTAAATGGTTAACGGTATCGAGCATGTTAAACTATAATCGTTTAGAGCGTACACGTAACCGCAATATTCGTGACCGCCTGGCAGAGCAACGTTATATTCCCGATTTAACTAACCCGCTTACGCCGAATAAAAACGTGTACAGTTCTTACCTGAATGAATTCGATAAAGTAATCGACGATAATACATCGAATGTTATCCAGGGATATTTTGCTTTATCGGCCAACCTCAACAAATTCAGTTATCGTGGCAGAATTGCATTTGATTACAACGAAGGCATCCGTGATGTTTTCTGGCCTACCACTTTATTAGAAAAAAACAATTTTGTATCCAACTACTTCGGGTACAACCAACGCATGGTTGTAAGCAATACCGCATCCTATCAGATAGATGTAAACCGCAGGCAAAAATTAATGCTTGAGGCTGGTCAGAACTTTATGGCCGATACTTATAAGTATGATTATGCATATGCATACAACGGGCCTAACGATTTTGTAAAGATCAATGTGGTGAATGGCGACCCCAATGCAGCGGACTATCTGTTGCCTGCTGCTTTCCGTGTTTATTATTTCCCAAGCAAAATGCGTTCGGCACTTGCTTCGTTTTCGGGCAAGGCAACTTACTCGTTTGATGATGTGTTGAAACTGCATGCTGTTGTAAGCAGAGACGGCTCATCAAACATGCAACCCGACAATCGCTGGACAACTAATTTTTCCGGAGGCATTGAGTGGGATGTTAAAAAACATTATGGCGATGCATTAAAAGACTTCAATGCATTTTCGGTTAACGCATCGTGGGCACGTTTAGGAAAATTGTTGAACGACGACAGGTTTAATGCAGGTGCACAATACCGTGTAGATATGGGCTGGGGTAACGAACCAACATTGGGTTCTTATGCAGGTATTCCGGGCATATCAAGACCATATACCAGCGGATGGGTTGGTTATGGTATTCCATGGGCTTACAGCGAACAGGCAAATCTTGCTGTACGCATGGGTTTCTTAAACGGTAATCTCAAATTTGGTATTGATGTTTATAACAGGGAAGACAAACAAATGCTGTTGCCTGTGCCTGTACCAACAGAATGGGGGTATACAGGTGCCTACAAGTCGGGCTTACATGTACGCAACAACGGTATCGACTTTACCATGTTTGCAAACATTCTTCCTGAGGATAAGCATGAGCTGAGTTGGAGCGTTTCTGCAAACTTCAACTACAATAAAAATAAACTCGTTGCATTACCGGGCGGATTGGATGAACTTATTATTGGCAATAACAAACTGGTTGTTGGAAAACGCATTGATGCATTTTGGTTGTTGAAAAATTTCGGCAACTACAAACGTCAAAATCAGATCACGGTTAATCCGCAAACCGGTGTAGCGCTTAACTATCGTGGTGTACCCATTACATTAGGCGACCCCTGGTGGTTAGATCTTAACGGCGATTACCGTATTAATGATGATGATAAACTGGTAACAGGAAATTATTTGCCAAAAGTTACCGGCGGGTTTAGTACAACGCTTGCGTACAAGGCATTCAGTCTCGATATGCAGTTTTATACAGCATTGGGTCACCAGGTGTTGAACCAATATGCTTCCTCACGTCTCGATTTTATTAATGTAGAAGCAAGCAACAATATCAACTCTGTAAAAGAAATCACTTTCTGGGAAAAGAAAATGGATCTGTCGGGTTATCCCATGTACAATCCGTGGAGTTCGGTAGTGCCTTACCGTCTCGATCAAAGCTTGTTCCTCGATAACGCTTCGTTTTTAAAGCTTCGCTCCATAACACTCAGTTACGAACTGGCAAAGGCAAACAGCAAAAACAAATCGCTCCGCAGTTGCTTGTTTTATATAACAGGTACCAACCTTTTTACAATAACGTCATTTAAAGGCGATGATCCTGAGCTGGTGAATTATAATGGCATCTATACAGGCTATGGATTGCCACTTTCACGAACAGTTATTGCAGGTGTTAGAATTGAATTATAAAAATCATTTAAACTAATCAGTAAACATGAAGATGACTTTAACAGCAACAAACAAAGTAATGAGCGTTGGAAAAAAACTGTTGCTTGCTACCGTATTGATGCTTTTCATGGGAGCTTGTAATAAACAATTAGACATTAAATCGTCACGCCAGGCCGATGAACAAGGGCATTGGGATTCGTACGAAGATGCAAGAAGCGGTTTGATGGGCTTGTATGGTTTGCTTCGTGCAGCGCTTGCAGATAACAATGCGCATTGGATGTGGGGAGAGTTGCGTAACGGCGATTTTCTTTCGGTGTACAGAACCGATCTTAAAGCAGTGATTGATGGTAAACTCAACGCATCGTTTCCAACTATTGAAGCTGCAACTAACTGGCGCAGGTTTTATGCAGTTATCAATGCAAGTAACCTGTTTATTGAACGTGTTGCAGGTTGTAAGGCAGATCAACGTTATACGGAGTCGTATTACAAACTCGATGTAGCACAGGCAAGAGCTATTCGTGCATTTACTTATTTCTATATAGCAAGAATATGGGGCGATGTTCCATTGATCACTGCTACGAAAGAGGGCAGTTTTGAAGAATTGCCACGCACCAATCAAAACGCTGTGCTTTCGTTTGCAGAACAGGAGTTGGTACAGGTAGCACCTAATCTTCCGTTTCTTTATTCAGGGGTTGATCCTGCACAGATTTATCCGAACAATTATTACGGGTACAACTCTTCACAATGGTTAAATGCTCCGGTAACACGCCTGGCAGCTTATGCAACACTTGCACATATTGCAGCGTGGCAGGGTCGTTATATCGATGCAGCTGTTTACACAGAGTATATTGTTAACAACGCATCAAAAAGTAATCTCACTTTAGTAAGCACTACCAACCTGGTAACAACATTGTTTAACAGCGGTGTTAATAATAACTACAATCAACTGCTTGGTTTCAGCTTTAACCGCAACGTGGGCGAAACAACTTCTGAAGGGCATATTGAACAACTCACGTTGGCAAATACAACCTTGTATCCAATGTCGAAACCGTTACCGGAAATATATGTGCCGAAAGATTCTATTGCATCAGCGTTTCCCAGAAGTAATGGCGGAACCGATCAACGCTTTGGTGTAGATCCTGCATCGGTACAACAAACTATTTATACCAACTATTTCGAAAACTACAGTGCAGCTGTTCCTGTGTTTAAAAAGATTCGTGTGGTTGATGGTAATGTTGGTAACGCCGGACAGTTTGCGGTGTTCAACTCTTCCATTGTGTTTACACGCCTCGAAGAAATTAAACTGTTGCGTGCAGAAGCGTTGGCTGTATTGGGCCAAACCGATGCTGCTTACCAGGAGTTAAATGCTGTAAGAGGTGTAAGAGGTCTTGCATCTGTTTCTCCTGCACCATCACGTGATCTGTTAACAGAAATATTTGCAGAACGCAGAAGAGAATTAATGGGCGAAGGCTGGCGATGGTACGACCTGGTTCGCTTCAATAAATTAAAACGCACAAACCCTGCTTTTAACATGTTGATTGATAAAGGTGGTATTTACTGGCCCATTGCACAGGAAGTGTTGAACAGAAATTCAAAGATTACACAAAATGCCTACTGGCAATAAGCCGGCTGTGGTATAAACGAAACGTTTTCAGCAAAAGTAAAAATGTAACGAATGAGCTTCATCAGAAAAAATTATTTGTTGATTGCAGTATGTGTACTGATTGTTGCAGCATTGGTTGGCTGCAGCAAGAACGATAAAGGATATTACAATTATTCAAACACAGCAGGAACATTTAAAGGATCTACTTACGAATATCTTACTGCACAAACAGGTGTTTACGATTCGCTTTTGTTTGTTGCAGGCCGTTTAACAGGGTTGTCGGCTGCACTTAAAACAGGCAACATTACATTGTTTGCAGCCAATAACAGAAGTTTCGAACTGGCACTCTTTAACATTAACCAGGCCCGCAAAGATTCTATTCCTGCAATGCCGCAGGTATCGCTTGCAACAATTGATTCGGCTTTGCTCGACACATTTGTTTGCCGCTACATTATTCCCGGCTTACAACATACAGATAGTTTGAAAGGTTTTACCGATGGTAAGCTGTATGCCTCCTTCCGTTACGATTACAATATGCAGCTGCAGTATGTAGCAACCAACGCATCGGGTTTTTTAGGTGGCGGACCAAAGACGATCACTTTCAGCGATCCACGTAATTCCATTTTTACACGCAACTGGGTAAGGGTAAATACCATTACGGTTGATATTAAAACCACAAACGGAATTGTGCATCTGTTGCCAACAGGTCATGATTTTGGATTTGGAAACGATTTTATCAAACGAGTGAATAAACGATAGGTTCTATTTAAATCTCATTTTCTTTTAAACAGAAGATAACGATGAACAAAAAAATACAAAAAGTTGTGCGCAAACGCCGATACTACATTCTTGCAGTTGCTGTGCTGCTTGCAGCAAGTGCCTGTAAAAAATACCTTCCAAAAGAAAGGGAAACAGTAGGGGTCGATTCGCAATACACCATCGATACGTATCAGCCGGTGTTGGGGCGTACAACATTTTTTACTGATAATTTCTACCAGGGTAGTACAACTTATCCTTCCGATTTTAAAATTGTAAATCCACGCAGAAGAAACGGTGATCCTGCACCAGAACTGACAGATGTTTTCCCGGTGATGGTTTGGAAAAAAGCATATGATGGAAATGAAAGATCCATTGCAGAGATTGAAGCAAAACGTGAAAAGCAATATCGCCCATTATTTGAGATAGGACCACACTCCGGTGCATTTACCATGTGGGCAGAAGCACGTTCAGCTTTTGTACGTTCGCAGCCCGACTCCGGTTATTTGTTTGATGTGGAATTATCAAACTCAGGAGGCCGCAGGTATTACCGCAATATTAAACTGATGCCTTTAAAGGAACGTCCGTACGAACCTTCAAACTATAATGCATCAACCGGGCAGCCTGTTACAAATGGTGTGTATGCTTCTGTTATTACAAACATCAAAGGCGCCAATACCAACCGCTATCTTTCGTACAACGATATTGATGTGTACATACGCAAAGTGGTAAAAGCAGGTGTGCCTTCAACCAACACATTAACCTTCCGTTTTCTCGATACGTTATACAACCCGATCGATCCTGCAAAGTTTGCAGAAACAGATTGGAACAATGTTGTACATGGTTTCGAAAAGCAAGTAACCGCAACAGGTGTTACCTATAAAATGGCTTACCCCATTCCTGCTGTGGAAATTCCAACACGGTACACTACTTCCGATGGTCGTCGTGCAATAGCCAGATTCAGCTATTCACGCATTGGTTTTAATGGTGGAAGAGAAATTGCTACACTAGGTCTCGACTTTGCAATTTATGAACCCGGCGATTGGGAAATAGTATTTGCGTTTAAAAACGATAATCCAAAATTCACCAACGATTAATACAGGACACACATGTTAAGTATATACACACGCAAAAAAATAACTGCAATGAGATGGTTACCCTGTATAGGAATATTGGCTTGCATGCTTTTTAATGCTGTGCATACCTATGCACAGAATAAGATAACTGTAAAAGGTGTTGTAAAAGACAATGCACAGCAAACGGGTATGCAGGGTGTAACAGTATCAACAGTTAAACCTTCAAAAACAATTGCAACAACCGATGCGAATGGTGCTTTTACTGTAACCATTGATGCAGGAACTGAATTGGTTTTTACACACTCCGGTTTTACTGCGGTACGTAAAACATTTATGTCGAGCAATTCATCTGTAACTATTTCTCTTTCTGTAAAAGATAATGCTATGCAGGAAGTAGTGATCCAGGGGTTCCGGCAAAAAACAAAAGAAACTGCTACCGGTTCAAGTACTGTTGTAAATGGTAAAGCGTTGCAGGATGTACCTGTATCAAATGTTGTAGAATTATTGCAGGGTAAAGTAGCAGGTTTGAATGTGCAGAACAACTCCGGCTCACCTGGTGGTATGGGCACAATTAACCTGCGTGGTATTTCAAATATTAATATCAGCAGCGATGGTTTCTTAACACCGACATCGCCCTTGTTTGTGATCGATGGTGTGCCTGTTGATGTAAATACAAATTATGAATACGGATTCCAGGGTGGTGGGGCAGGTATCAATCCATTGGCATTAATACCACCAGAAGATATAGAGCAAATGGAAGTGTTGCGTGATGCAGCAGCAACATCGGTATATGGTGCAAGAGCAGCGTATGGGGTGATTATCGTTACTACACGTAGAGGTAAATCGAAAGTGCCTGTTGTACAATATTCAACAAACTTTTTTGTGAAGGCACCGCCACGCTTACGTGAAGTGATCGGTGGTAAAGAAGAACGTTTACTCCGCATACGCACCATTCTTGATTATGATACTTCCTATGCAGCAGCGCAGGCATTGATCAATCAAACACCTTTCTTGTCAGACAGTTTGAATCCTTATTTCAATAACTCAACAAACTGGCAGGATTATTTTTACCGCACTACTTATAACCAACAACATAACCTGAGTATTCGTGGTGGTGATGACAGGTTCAATTATAAAACCAACCTGAACTATTACCAGGAAAATGGTATTGTGCAGAACACAGGCTTTAAGCGTTATGGTCTTAGTATGAATGCACAGTATGCACCTACTAATCAGTTGCGTGTGCTGGTAAGCCTTTCAAGTCAGCTGGGTCAAAAGCAAAACGGTAGTGGTGTTGGTTTAATACAAACAGGTGTGGCAAGTGGTGGATCTTCATCTTCATTACTGCCATCGCCATCGATGTTCTCTGAAAATAACAGCGCATTAGCGGCGGCAAGAGTCACCAATAATAATAAAACGGCAAACATCCTTACAAGTCTTGATGCATCTTATGAACCACTGAAAGGATTACGTCTTGGAAATCTTATCAGCTATAATTTCAATTCAGGAACAACTGATCGGTTTACGCCATCGTTTCTAAGTAATGGTTCTTCTGAATCATATAGCTATAACGACAGGAGCTATCAGTTGAACAACCGTTCGATCATTAACTACACCACCACGCTACGCAATCTTCACAACTTTAATGCGTATGTGTTTAACGAGATCAACACAAACGGTTTTCGTGCAAACGCAGTTCGTTTAGATCGCACAGCTAACGATCAGATAACAGGGCCTATTGGTTATGGATGGGGAGCTTCACGTGGAGGCACATTAAATAATATTACTGAAAGAAGACAACATGGTTACGGCGGTTCGTTCTCATACAACTTCGATCGCAAATATGTAATTGATTTCACATTCCGTTTTGATGGAACATCCAATACAGGGTCAAAACAACCTTATTCAAAAAATCCTGCTGTTAGTGCAAGATGGAACTTCAACAGGGAAAAATGGTTGGAGAAAGTTACCTGGTTAAGTTATGGTTCAGCAAGAGCATCGTGGGGACGTAACATACGCCCAACCGGCGACATCTTTGATACCTATGGTCGTTACATTGTAGGGCTGCCTTACAATAACAACCCGACCGTTACCATCGATTATGCAACCATTCCTAACGAAAACTTTTTACCCGAAACACAAACAAGTACCAACGCCGGTATTGAATTAGGACTCTTTAATAATGCACTCCAGTTAACTTATGAGACTTATTACAGATCCATCGATAACCAGATTATGGAAATTAAACTGGCGAATACCAGTGGTTTTGCTGAGTTGCAAACAAATGCAGTTAGTCTTGTAAACTATGGAATGGAATGGACTGCTACCGTACGCATGTTCAAACAAAGCAAACCATTTCAATGGACACTTAGTGTAAACGGTGCATTGAACAGGGAGATATTGACGCAGCTTCCTGAAAATCTTCGCCAGATGACAAAGCAGATAAAAGACAATGGTAGTGATGTGCCGGTTATTTACCGCATAGGACGTAATGCTATTTCAAATCTTATTTATCATACACAGGGCATTTATGCAAGCACAGGTGATGTGCCGGTGAATATAGCAACAGGTCGTCGTCAACAATTAGGTTCTGGTACTGGGTATTATTTCCAGGGTGGTGATCCACGTTGGACAGATGTGAATGGCGATTATATCATAGATGAAAAAGATCTGTTGCCAATTGGTAATCCCATTCCGAAAGTAACAGGTGGTATTCTTTCGCAAATGCAGTTTAAAGGCTTTCAGTTAAACATCAACGTATCGTGCACACTGTTTCGTGATCTGCTGAATGCTTCTTTATCGAAGACGATGCAAAACTTTGGCAACCCCGCAGCAATTGGTCCAAATGGCGAACGTTTGCAGCCGACAGCGCTTGTACCAATTGATCAATACAATTACTGGAAACCATCATCTACAGACAAAGGAAGCGGTACAGTGAATGCACAATATCCAAATCCATTTGATTTCAGAAGAGCAGGTGTTATGCAACCTTTCCGCAGCAACCAAACATTGTTCCTCGAAGATGGTTCATACTGGAAGATCAACAACATTGTATTGGCTTATAACCTCGACAGGAAATTGATCGCACGTTTTAAGATGACCTCGTGCAGGCTCACATTAACAGCCAATAACGTATTTACATTTTCGAATTACAGCGGCCCCGATCCTGAATTGGTTACACAGTTGGGAAGAGATAACTCAGGTGGTTATCCAAATGCAAGGAGCTATGCAGTTGGTTTAAATGTTCAGTTTTAATTGTAAAAGAAAAACGAAAAAGATGAAATGTATTATCAGCATACTTGCAATTACAGCACTGATCTTATTTGGCAGTGGTTGCAAAAAATATTTAAGTCTTGATCCGCCAAATGCGCTTTCGGGTAATAATTTCTGGAAGTCGAAAACCGATGTTGAAAATTATACCAATGGAATGTATGAGTTGCTGCGCAAATCGGTTGCAAGGCTCGATATGAAAGCAGATGCCAGCTCTTTCAACTTTCCCTTCTTTGCTTTCTCCGGCGATTTAAGAGGTGGTATGGCAAAGGAGAATACAGAAATAGGTTGGGGACGTACATATGTAGCCAACTTGTCGAACAATAATATTAAGGCATTATTTGTTGATGCACCAAGTGGTGGTAACAACTGGTATCGTGTGTTTAACATGATCCGTTTTAGCCAATGGGATAATTTTTACAAAGTAATTGCTGCAGCAAATATTGCGGTAGATCGTGTTGATGGTGTATCCGATCCATCATTAACTGCCGAAGAAAAAAAGCAATACAAAGCGGAAGCGATCTTCATCCGTAACATGGCTTATTTCCTGATGGTTCGTCAGTGGGGTGATGTTGCTTATTATACTGATGCTTACCACAGTGCTCCACTAAAGCGTATGGCAATGGTTGAAGTATTAAAGAAATGCCGTGAAGATCTGATGGCAGTGAAAGATGATTTGCCATGGACTTATAAGGATCCTGTATTTGTTGCGGTGCGTGGTATGCGTGGTTCGGCACTTGCATTACTGATGCATATTAACATGTGGCTTGCAGGATTTGATACCGGTAACGAAAAAGCTTATTACGAAGCAGTGGATGTATTGGGTGATGAACTGTATAACGAAAATGGTGGCGCATATGCATTATTACCATTGGAACGTAATGGCGAAATTTTTAAAGGCCGTTCGAAAGAAGGATTGTTTGAAGTACCGCAGAATGCAAACTATGGCGAATCGTTCGGTTGGTCTTATTACTACGATCTGGTTTATTATAACCGTCTTGCTCCCGATCCTACACATCCTTATATCAGTTACGATACAAAGTTTATGGAAACCATTTATCCTGTTGGGCAGGCAGATAAACGTACGGATTACTGGTTTGATGTTTCAACCATGTATGCCGGCAACAGGAGTTTTAAAATGCTGAAGTTTTTTGTAAACCGTGATCCGAATTCGGTTGATGGCACTTCGTTCGATGCAAGCCAGATCATTTTTCGCTACACCGATGCTATTTTATTGCATGCAGAAGCATTGGCAAATATTGGTAACGATACAAAGGCAAAAGAAAAATTAAACATTGTAAGAACTAGGGCAGCCGCCGCACCGATAACAAGTACAGGCTCAGAATTGAAAACAGATATTTTCTATGAGCGTTGCCGTGAATTATTGGGCGAAGGACATTATTGGTTTGATGTAGTGAGAACAAAGCGCATCATCGACCCATCTTACAAGTTCGGATACCATTGTACGGTAGAACAATTTAAAGCAGGTGCATGGACATGGCCTATTCATTCATCGGCATTGATCAATAATCCGGGCATGACATTAAACCTGTATTGGCAATAACATTTAAAACAAAGCAGATGAACTATATGAATCGTTCCATCATCATCGCTGTTATCATTACAACCATTTCGTTTGGTTGTCAGAAAAAAGATTATTTCACAGACACGGGAAAACATACACCCAATTTCCAGGGTAATGTATACGAGTATTTGCAAGCAAAACCGCAAATGTTTGACTCGTTGGTAAAGGTCATTCGTATTGCAGGTATGGAGAATGTGTTTAAGAATGAGAAGATCACCTTTTTTGCTCCTGCCGATTCAAGTATTACACTTATCATGAGAGCATTGAATCTATACCTTGATTCAAGAGGTCAGCGTCGTGTAACAAGCCTTACGCAAATTAAGCCGGAAGTGTGGAGAAGGCAGTTAAGCCGTTACTTGTTTAAAGGTGCCCGTTCTATGAACGATTATCCTCAGCTTGATCCGGGTAACCTTTCTGCTTATCCAGGCCAGATATACAGTTCTTACCAGGGAGATATTATGAATATTGGTGTGATCTATAACGATGCAGGTGGTGTAAAGTATGCTGGCTACAGGCAGTTAATTATTTCTTTTATACCATCTGTTTCTGCACCGAGAGACTATAACAGCTGGTACCCGGCAATTGTGGCTTCTGTAAACGTGGCACCCACTAACGGTTACGTACATGTACTCAACTACCAGTATCACTTTTTCGGATTTGGCATCATTCAGTTTATTGAAGATGTAATTGACAAAGGCATAGTTTATTAGTTAAAAAGCAGAAGCGTTTTTCATGATAAAGCAAACGATTAAAAATTTTTCAGCAATGATAAAAAAGAAGAGGCAAATAACTCTTGCGGTTATCAATTGTTTTTTGATAGCTGTACTATTAGGTGCATGCACAAAAAAACAAATAGAACCGGTTGATGTTTATCCCGATCCTCCTGCAATATTGGTAAAGTTCCTTGAGGGCGGTCCTTATCCTGCTACCGGCAGCGAAGGTTCTGTTGTTAAGTTTAACGTTACAGGTTTAAAAGGCAAGGAAGGGCAGTTTAAGTTTTTTGTACACCTTACCGAAGCCGAAATCATTTCTGTTGAAGAAAATGCCATCACCGTAAAAGTGCCGTTGGGTGCAAGTACAGGTGCTGCCAACGTACTCATTAATGGCGAATATTATTTTGGACCAACCTTTGTTATTAAGGGGAAATTGTCGATCGATGCTTCGTTTAATACCGATGCCTATGTTTCAAATGGTGAGATCAAAGGCATTTTCCGTCGTTCAGATAATAGTACATACTTCATTTATGGTCGCTTCAGCAATTATCAAAGCAGTGCAACAGTTGCAAACCCTATCACGAATATGGCAGTTGTTGATCTTAACTGTGCTTACCGCCCGGTTGCCGATCAAATGAAAGTTGGTAAAACAGGTGTGGGTGGAAGTTTAAGCAGTGTAATACAACAAGCGAGTGGACAGTATTTGCTTGCAGGTTCCTTCGGCAGTTACGATACAACAAACGGTATCAACAATATTACACGGTTAACATCGGCAGGTGTATTAGAAACGCAAGTGGTAGATCTGATCAATCCCGATCCCGTTGGTTTTCCTAACGACGGACAAGCAATTGTGCCTTCCTTAAACGGCGGAACATCGGGTGGCATTACCAAAATGTTTGTAAGCTCAACAACAGGCGATATAACTGTTGTAGGAAACTTCACCAGTCATTTAAGTACGTTTTATGAACGATCAACAAAAACAGGACCGTTGGTTGATGTGGTTAAAGTGCGTCAGCTTATCCGCATGAAATCAACAGGTGCATTCGACTCTACATTCAATTTCAACTTTGCAACAAAAGAAGGTTACGAAGGTGGTAATGGATTTATTTATGATGCTGTTCAGCTCAACGATGGTAAGATCATTGTTGCAGGCAACTTTACAACTTATAACGGTACAACAGCAAACTACATTGCACGTATTAACCCAACAAACGGGTTGATCGATGCAACATTTAATCCGGGTGGCGTTGGTGCCGACGGAGCCATCAATAAAATAAGATACAACGCTGTTACCAATAGAATTTTAATTGTTGGTGCATTTAAAAAATACAATAACCAGGAAGTTAATGGTGTGGCCTTGCTTAATGCAGATGGCACTGTTGATGCAAGTTTCCGTTTTGGAAAATTAACCGGAGGTGTGCCTGAGTTTGCAGCGCAATTGAATAATGGAAGAGTCATTGTTGCAGGTACATTCAGCCATTACAATTACAACTACCTCACTACACCCGATAAATCTGTTGTACGGCCTGGCTTTATGGTGCTGGAAAGTAACGGATCGCTGGCGCTTGGTTATAACAACACAGGATTGTTCAGAGGTATTATCAACGATATGGTAGAAGGTACTTCAACCGATCTTAAACCTGCTGTTATTCTTGTTGGCGACTTCGACCGGTTTGATGGAAAAGCGGTAGGCGATATTATAAAAATCAAATTGGAAAATTAACCGTTCACTAAAAATCAACCGGCAATTGTTGATGCAGGATTGCCCCAATCTTATAAAACAGTAATACATGAAACGTTTAAAATATCTGAAGATCTTTTTACTCTTTGCGGGTGCAGGATATTTTGCAGCAAGCTGTAATAAATCTTTTCCAAACCCATTGGATGCAAATACAACGGGAGGAAATGGAAATAAAGTCATCAATCCAAAGACATTGGTAATTGTTGTAGATGGTGCAGTTGGAACACAGGTGCAGGTGGCAAATCCTCCGGTGCTCGGCAGCCTTGTTGATTATTCCATTTTTTCGTGGGATGCATTGAACGATTACGACAATGTACCTGTTACAAATAATCTTGGGTGGGCAAACCTGCTTACCGGCGTAAGAGTAAATAAACATAATGTTACCGGTGCCGATTTCAGCAACAATCGTTTTGCAGATTATCCATCTTTGTTTACACGCATGAAACAGGAAAAGCCGGGCTTACGTACAACAGCTTTCTTTTCATCGAACGGCATTGCAGAAACACTTGCTGCAGATGCAACCATTAAACAATCGTACAACGAAGATGATGCTGCTGTAAAAGAAGCAGTGAAAGCAGAATTGCGTACACAAAATGCTGATCTTGTATTTGCACAGTTTCATGATGTTGATAAAGCCGGTGCAGCCTCATCGTACAGCAACAATTCAACAACATACAGAGATGCGATCTTACGTGTTGACAGTTATATTGGTGAAATCTTAACTGCTTTAAAAAGCCGTTCAACATACAGTTCAGAAAACTGGATGGTGATTATTACTTCAAATAAAGGAAGCAATACCGTTTACAATCCATCAGGTTCATGGTCGGCTTTTGAAGATACACGTCATAATACATTCTTCTTTTGCTTTAACCCACGCTTCAACAGTAAAGCACTTTCGAAACCGGGTGCATTAATTCCTTATACAGGAACAGCTCCGCAATTTTCAGGTACACAATCGCAAAACAGAAGAGCGAAAGCTGTTACTGCAGGTAGTTTGTTTGATATGGGTTCTGCAAATGAAATGACGGTGCAGTGCAAAGTGAAAGTTCCAGCAGGTAATTATTATTATCCTGCATTTCTTTCAAAACGTGCTTCTTTTTCCGGTGGTGTTGTTGGTTGGGTATTTTTTATGGAAGCCAATTACTGGATGGTCAACTTTGGCCAGACAGGTTTAGGTAATCGCCAGATTCGTGGTCATGTAATTTCCGATGGTTTGTGGCATACGCTTACAGTTGTAGTACGCAAAGAAGGTGCTGCACGAAATGTATACACGTATACAGATGGTGTACTTTATAACAGCGGTATTTCTGCAGCAACAAGAGATATTACCAGCTATGGAAATCTCAACAGTCCGCAACCACTTACAGTTGGTAATCTTCCTCCCGATAACGTAACCAATCTTGGCAACTTTCAGATTACCGATATCCGTTATTACAATGTAGCGCTGCCCGATGCATATATTGCCAATACGTATTGTACAACAAGCATCGAACCATCCAATCAATATTATGGTAACCTGCTTGGTTTCTGGCCCGGCTTCCCGGTTGTAAACGACAACGGTGTGTTTAAAATGAAAGATTTCAGCAGTTATCAAAACGATATGGTGCTTGATAGTTATTCACCCGGCAGCTTCAACGATCTTACTGCAAATGTTTGTCCACCAATTACAGAGCCTGTATACAAAACAGTTCCTAACTCGGTAGATGTTGCAGTGCAGATCTATGCATGGTTTGGTATTGCTGTGCCGGGCACCTGGAAATTGGATGGAAAAAACTGGATACCTACTTACAGCGATGTAAGCGGAGGTTAAACAAAGAACAACGACTCATTAAACTAGTTACAATAAAACGAACAAAATGAATTCTGTTATGCTTGTTAAGCGTTTATCGGTTTGTTTGCTGTTACTCACAGTAGCGGTAACAGCCTGCAGAAAAAAGTACGCATACGATTTTGAAGATGGTACTCCCGGCGATGGTGCAAGTGTTGCAAGTATTACCATTGATACCAGTATTAAAAATGTTGATGCAAGTAAATATGCACAGGCAAGAGTATTTCCCGGATTGGTGTGTGCTTCGGAGCCAAGGGTAAAAGTTGATCTTGCAATGAATTTGAATTATAACAATGTACAGGATGAATTGCGTATTTCTGTTCCACCAAGTCCACAGTTTAGTACAGGACTTTATGCTGCACCGGGCGAGTTGGTGATTATTGATGTGCCGCAGAATGAATATTCATTGTCTGTACAAATTGGTGCATGGACCGATAATCTTTCTGTAATTCAAAACGCACCACGTGATCCTGTTATTTACACACGCAGCCAATTAAATCCCGGACGTAACTATCTCCGGAATTTATACGGTGGACATATTTATATTTTCGCAGGCCGTCCAATTGCAACTCCGGTAAACTTGTCGTTTACAAATGTGCTCAAGTCGCCCGATTATGTATTCGGCCAAACAGATAATGCAGCGTGGCAAACACAGATCCGTTCTTCTTGTGTACCCTGGCTTGAGTTGCGTAGTGCGAACATGATCTTTGTTGTTCCCCGCCAGTATTGTATCGATCGTCCGTTTGCAGATATTCAAAAAGCAATGCAGGATTGGGATGATATCATTAATCTTGATTATTACCAATGGGAAGGGTTAAGTGCAACTCCTGCAGAAGCAATTGACAAAGCACCATTGCTTCCGTGGAGAGTAGTGATGGATATTAAACCGGTTGTTGGTTATGGTCACTCAGGCTTTCCTATTGTTGTGCAAAACGATTACAGTTGGTTTGATGGTATTGGAAACGTGAGTGCTATTAACGGCGGAGGTAACTGGGGTGTGTTTCACGAAGTTGGTCACAATAACCAACAAGGCACTTACTGGAGCTGGAGTACATTAGGTGAAACTACCTGTAACTTCTTCTCCTTTAAAGTTGCAAACCGAATTAGTGCAACAACGCCATCGGCATGGCCTCCTAAACATCCTGCTTTAGCAACAGCAATACCTGCTGCAATTACTTGGGCATCATCTGCAGTTGGTACAAGAAATTTTGATGGTACAGATGCTGCGATCAATGATCCGTTTGCACGCTTAACACCTTTTGTGCAGATCATGAGTAAGATCCCTGCTAACTGGGGTTATCCCGGTCAGCCCGATGGCTGGAGTTTTATAACAGAGCTGTACAAAAAAACACGTCGTTCAAATCGTATTTCATTAACTGATCAGAACAAGCGTGACTTTGTGTATGAAACCTTATGCGAATTTACAAGAAGAGATATGCGTGCTTTCTTCAGAGCATGGGGTATTACCATCAGCAACATATCGTTGAATAAAATGGGAGCGATTTATCCGTTATCATTTCAGGAAATATGGAAGTATAATCCGTTAACAAAAACCGGTGGCGATACACAGGCCGATCCTCGCAGCGTTTGGGTGCCTACTGTTAACTCTTGGGCAACGAATGAAGGTACAAGTGGTGGAGTTATTACACATGCTTTTGATGGTTCGTTTACAACTTACTGGCATAGTAATTATGGAACCGGAACAGGACCAACAGCTCCACAGTACACCATTACTGTAGATATGGCTGTGCCAACAACGATTAAAGGATTTGCAGCTGCATTGCGTCAGAGCGGAACAGGAACAACTACCCGTGTTAAAAACATACGTGTACAGGTGAGCGATGATAATATCAGCTGGACACCGGTTACGTTTGTTACAGGAGCAAGTACAATTGCAGGTGCATTTACGCTTGTAAATGTACAAGGATTGCAAAGCTTTAATCTCACTGCAAATATTACAGCAAGATATTTCCGTTACGTTATTTCGGCTACATCCGACAACGATCCAACTGGTAACAGCTCAGCATTGTCAGAAATAAATATTGTAAGACCTTAATCTTCCATCAGCGATAAACGAATAATATGAAAAGAGATAAACAACTTACCCGTTTGTTAGTTGCTTCGATAGGGGTGATGATTTTATTGTTTGCGTCCTGCAAACGTTATGTTGATCCTCCACTTTATTTTGAAGAGCCGGGAGATACAACTCGGCCTGCATCAAGAAAAGTGCTACTGATTGCCATTGATGGTGCAGCAGCCGGCGAATACAAAAAAATGGGCTTGCCTGTTTTACAAAATATGTTATCGAAAAGTAAGTACACGTGGGAAGGTGTGTCGGACGAAGTAAGTACCGACGCTGCAACGTGGAAAACATTAATGAGTGGTGTTTCTTATTCACGTCATAAGATCAAAGACAGTTCGTTTATTTATACGCAGGGTATCAACGATCCGCAGCATTCATCTGTTCCCAATTACCCGTCAATCTTCTCTTACATCTTATCTTCTCCAAAAAGCGATATGCGCACAACAGTTATATCGTCGTGGAGAACAATGGTTGAGAAACTGGTTCCGGAAGTACAGGATCCTGTTGTTGCAGCAGATGATGTAGCCGTAAAAGATTCAGCACTCAAGCGTATTAAAACCGGCAATCCCGATTTTATGGTGTTGCAGTTTAATTCTGTAGCCATAGCAGGCAAAGCAGGTGCATTTCTTGCCGATAATACATTGTATAAAGATGCAGCTGTAAAAGTAGATGCATATATCGGCGAGTTATTAACCGCATTGAAAGCAAGACCCGGTTATGATAAATCCGAGGAATGGCTCGTGATTGTTACAAGTACACATGGTGGTATAGGTAACAGTTACGGAGGACCATCATCTGCTGAAGTAAATGCATTTTCTGTTTTCTATCATGAGAAGTTTAAGCCACTGGAATTTGTACGCTCAGGTTTTTCGGGTGTGGCAATGAAAGGCACAGGTAGTTCGGTAATCCGTGCACGCATACCTGATGATGGCGGGCTTTACAACCCCGGTTCAGCACAGCAAACAATTTCAGTTAAAATGAAATCGCCAACAAAAACACAATACCCGCATTTCTTTTCTAAAATGGACAAGTTTGCAAGCACTACCGGTTGGTCGCTGTTTACAAACTCAAGTGGCATATGGTGTATCAGCGTAATTGGTTCAGGCGAGTCACGCATTCAGGGAACAACGCCTGTAGTGTTTGATGATAAATGGCATACTGTTACATTTAAATTTATGGATAGTGCAAGCAAGCGTTGGCTGGTACGTTATACCGATGATAAACGCATTGATCATACAGATATTACGGCAAGGGGTTCAGTTACAAGTACATCGCCGTTAACCATGGGCTGGGCAACAGATCAGGGGATGGGTGCTGTTACAGTAAGCTTTGCTGATTGCATGATCTTTAATACAGCATTGTCTGATGCAGAAGTTGCAGCATTGCAATGTTCGAAAGATATTACTCAGCATCCTCGGTATGCAAATCTCATTGGTTACTGGCCTTGCAGTGATGGATTTGGTGGTCGATTTCTGAATAAAGCTCCTGGTGCGGTAAATAAGGATTTTGTATTGCAGGGTGCATTTACATGGGATAATTATGCAGAAGTGCCTTGCAGCATAACTCCTTTTCAGCCTGTAGCAGGAAAGTCTGCTTTATTTATGAAATCGGTAGATGTTACGGTAACGAGTTTGTATTGGTTAAAGATGAATATCCTTCCGGTGTGGGGGCTTGAAGGAAGCAAATGGCTTGAACCTTATGAACAGGAATTTGTAAAGTTATAATCAGGAATAGTTGATTTTTTGAAAGCGTCTCTGGTTACCGGAGGCGCTTTTGTTTTTTAGAAAAGTGATGAACAAGTAGCAAAACAAAAAAGCCGCAATGACAATCATTGCGGCTTTTGTATAACATTCAAATCAATTATGGTTCAACTGAATCATTCAGGTCGGCATCAACAAGAATACGACCGCAGTTTTCACACACAATGATTTTTTTGTGTTGTTTAATTTCGCTTTGGCGTTGAGGAGGAATGGTGTTAAAGCAACCGCCACAGCTTTCACGCTCAATAGGCACTACCGATAAACCGTTGCGGTAGCTTTTACGGATGCGGTCGAAGCTTGCGAGTAAACGCTCTTCTACTGCTTCTCTTGCACCGTTTACAAAAGAACGTAATTGGTTTTCTTCTTTTTCAGTTTCAGCAATGATCTTATCGAGTTCGCCTTTTTTATGCTCTAAGTTCTTTTCTTTATTGGCAATGGCTTTCTTCGCTTTTTCCAACACTTCGCTTTTGTCAACCAACTCTTCGTTTGCATCTTTAATATGCTTTTCAGAAAGTTTGATCTCTAAGCCCTGCATTTCAATTTCTTTATTGATTGCTTCGAACTCACGGTTGTTCTTTACATTCTCACTTTGTTTTTCGTACTTAACAAGTAAAGCCTGCGATTCAATAATTGCATCTTTCTTACTTTGTACAAAATCCTGGATACCGTTGATCTCTTCTTCAATACGGTTTTTGCGTGCATTCAAACCTTCAATTTCATCTTCGAGGTCTTTTACTTCCATAGGCAATTCACCCTTCAGAATCTGAATTTCATCCAGTTTGCTTTCGATCTTTTGCACACGAATAAGTGCCTTCAGTTTTTCTTCTACAGAATACTCTTTTGTAGTAGCCATATTGTTGTTTGAAGTTTTTTTGAATGTTCCTCAAGCTGCGATTACTTAAAATACTCAACCGGGTTCGTTTTCACAGCAGTTTTAAGGACGGCAAAGGTAGGGAATTTATCCTGCAAATGATCGGCCAGTAAATCTATCGTAAACTGCTCGCTTTCCCAATGTCCGATGTCGGCCAGCAAGAGACGGTTTTCAGCATCGAAGAACTCGTGGTATTTCACATCGCCGGTAACATAGGCATCGGCTCCCGAAGCCAGGGCGGTTTTGGTTAAAAAGCTGCCGGCACCGCCACATAACGCTACTCGATGAATGGATTTTGCAGGTGGAATGGTATGTTTAATGACAGTCAAATTGAATTGATCTTTAAGTAGTTGCAGGAAATCGTTGGGTATTAGCGGTTTCGGCAATTCACCGATCAAACCCGAACCTGTTGTTTGTAAACGATTATCAAGACTAACTACATCGTAGGCCACTTCCTCATAAGGATGCGCCTTGATCATGGCCGAAAGAATGGAATGCTCCTGCCAGGCGGGGAAAATCACTTCGATCTTTAATTCCTCCTCTTCATGTCGTTTCCCAATCTCCCCAACAAAAGGATTGCTGCCATCTGCCGCCTTAAACGTTCCTTTACCGGCTGCAGAAAAACTGCATTCGCTGTAATTACCGATATGTCCGCCACCCGCATCAAAAATAGCGGCCCTTACAAACTCTGCATGCGAAACAGGAACAAAGCAGAAGAGCTTCTTCAGTAACCCGCTTTTAGGCTGCAGAATTTTGCAGTTAACAAGCCCGAGCCGTTCGGCCATTTTTGCATTAACTCCTGTTATAACGTTATCGAGATTGGTATGAATGGCATAAAGTGCCACATCATTTTTTATAGAAGCTATTACAGCACGCTCTACATAGTTTTTGCCGGTGATCTTTTTCAGTCCGCCAAAAACGATCGGGTGATGTGCCACTACCAGGTTGCAGCCTTTTTGTTTGGCTTCTAGAATAACCTCTTCTGTTGCATCGAGGCTTACTAGTATGTCTGTACATTTCCATGCCGCCGACCCGGTGAGTAAGCCTGCATTGTCGTAGCTCTCCTGTAAAGAAGGGGGAGCGAGTGTTTCGAGAAAACGGATAATATCGCCGATTTGCATGCTGTAAAAATAGGATAATTCGGCAGGGCGATCGGGTTGCAAGCGGTAAAACCTCACGGTTTTGTTTTACGTACTTCTACTGTTAGCAGTTCCGAAAACTAATTGTAATTTCATACTTTGAAAAAATCTATGAAATAACCTGAAAACAGAATTACATGAAACAGTTCATTTTTCTTTTTGTAGTGGCAGTAATGTTAGGTGGTTGTAAAAAGACCATCAAAAAAATACAGGAAGAAACGGCCGAAACCTTAATTGTAAAAGCAATTACGGATGGCCGTTGGACCGTGACCGTTTATACAGACGGAACAACTGATTACAAGAGCGAATTTGACGGTTATGAATTTCAGTTTAAAACCGACCGTACTGTAGACGCTATTAAAAACTCCGCAACAGAAGCAACCGGCACATGGAACGAGGATAAAGTAAATATTGCCATCATTGCCGATTACCCGGTTTCTGCTGCTGTTACTTTACAACGCCTTGATGGTAACTGGAAATTAAAAGACAGTAACTGGACCTGGGTAAAAGCCCAGCAAACCATCAATGGTACACTCTTTACCCTGGAGCTTCGCAAAAAATAATTACTGCCGCACAAACTAAAAGCGCCCCCAAATGGAAGCGCCTTTCCTTGTTCTCATTTATAACTCAAAAAGTTAAAGGGCATTCTTTGCAATAACGGTTGGTGATTGTTCGGGAATAAAAGATGATCGTTTTGCTCTTCAAAAATGCAAAGACTCAATTAATAAAGCAAATCAATTAATTTTATGAGCCGATAGATTTTGACTATGACATTGACTCAGCTTGAATACCTCGTTGCGGTAGATACTTACCGCCATTTTGCAACAGCCGCCTCGCATTGTTTTGTAACCCAGCCCACGTTAAGTATGCAGATACAGAAACTGGAAGAAGAATTAGGCATTAAACTGTTCGACAGAAGTAAACAGCCGGTGATACCTACCGATGCCGGCATCGAAATTATTGAGCAGGCCCGTAAAATTCTGCAGGAGCGAAACCTCATCAGTGAAATTGCACAGAATAAAAAAGGTGTGCTTACAGGTGAATTGCGGATCGGCATTATTCCAACACTGGCGCCTTATCTGCTGCCTTTGTTCGCCAAAAGTTTCAACGAAAAATATCCATCTGTAAAACTCATCGTGCATGAAATGATGACGGAGTACATCATTCGTCGTCTGCGTGAAGGACGTATTGATGCAGGACTGCTGGTAACACCTTTGCAGGAGAATGGTATTAAAGAAGAAGTGCTGTTTTATGAAGAGTTGCTGGTGTATGTGTCGCCCAAAAATGAAGCGTACAAAAAGAAATATGTACTGGCGAAAGATATTGAGCCACAGAAATTGTGGTTACTGGAAGAAGGACATTGTTTCCGTTCGCAGATCGTTAATTTATGCGAGCTGAAAAAAGCAAGTGAACTAAGTACACAGTTTGAATACGAAGCAGGCAGTATTGAAACATTACGCCGCATGGTGGAGATGAACGATGGAATAACGATTATGCCCGAACTTTCTACATTGGATATGACGGCCGACCAACAAAAACTGTTACGTCGTTTTCAAAGCCCTGCACCTGCACGTGAAGTAAGCATGGTGGTGCATCGGGATTTTATGAAGAAGCGGTTGAAGCAGGCATTGAAAGAAGAGATCATTGCTGCTGTGCCGGAAAAGCTGAAAAAGAAAAAAGCACAGACGATTGTGCCGGTGTAGTTCTTTGCGATGAGCCGTCACCAATGTTGTCTGTTCATCCAACGGGCGACGCTACAACAATGCATGCGGAAACGGTTGCGCAAAACTTGGACTTGTTATGCAATGCTGTTATTTTTATTCATTAAAAAATAACCATGTTTAAACTCTTAGGCGTATTAGGCACACAGGAATTGATCATCCTTTTGTCTATTATACTTTCACTTGGCTTATTCATTATTATTCCTGTTATCATCGCTTATCGTTTAGGTAAGAAAGCAGGAAAGTTAGAAGCGATGGAAATGCAGCGTAAGTAGCCAATCCTCATTAATTATTTTCATCGCAGAGAAAGTAGATGCATAAAGTAAACGCCTATCTCGACTCCGCTCGATTGGCTGACCCGTCCTTCGACTACGCTCAGGACTACCATTCACTATTCAGCACTCACCATTCACCTTCCTCACTTCATCTGCTTCTTAATCATCTCCGTAAAAACCAGCGCTGCTTTTTTTCGATAGCTATCCTTCGGCCATGTAATCGACGCCTGACTGATCACGTTTAATCCTTTAATAGGAATCGTTTTCAACGTCTGTCTTCCTTTGGCAGCAGCAACCGTCATGATCGTACAAAAGTTTCCTGTTTCAACCAATTGCAGCAATGTATTAATATCATTCAACTCCATTTTAATATTTGGTTGCACGTTGTTTTCTGCCAGTGCCTGATTCAGAAAATGCCTTGTATGAAATCCTTTTGCTGGCAATACCAACGGAATATCTTTTAAGTCTTTAATAGCAATTGATTTTTTATCAGCAACCGGGTTCGATGGATGTACCACCAATGTTAATGGTGATTCATACAACCGTTGTGAAATAAACATATCGTTATCCTGCAACTCCAAAAATGAAAGCAGGAAATCAACTCTTGTCGATTTGAGTTTGTCCAGCAGATCTTCCGATGTGCCAAACTCAACAATAATTTTCACTTCGGGGTATTGTGCCGAAAACTGCACCAGCACCGGCGTGAGCAAAGTAGACAAACCATACGTTACACCAATCCGCAGTTCACCTGTTTTCAATCCCTTTAAATCATCAATTACAGCCCGGCCGCTTTCCGCATCACTCAGGGTTAAACGGGCAAAGGGGAGAAACTGGCTGCCAGCTTCCGTTAACCGCACCCGTTTGCCAATACGATCAAAAAGCGGCATACCCAGCTCATCTTCCAGTTGCTTGATCTGCTGACTGAGCGTACTCTGGCTGATGTACAGGTTGTGAGCTGCCACGGTAAAATTGAGCAGCTCAGCCGATTTAATAAAGTAGCGCAGCTGACGGAGTTCCATGTTTCTAAATCGGTTTTATCAATGGATGTAATAGAAAAATAAGGTTATACAAATTTAGGGAATCGGGTTAAATTTGGCCTTTCTTAAAAACGAGCAGAGATAAGGTTGCCAACCTTAACCCGATAATTTTTACAACCTCTAATACAAAATATATGAGTCATACGCCAACAACATTGTTCGATAAGGTTTGGGATTCGCATGTAGTCCGCAAGATCGAAGATGGTCCCGATGTGTTTTTTATCGATCGTCATTTTATTCATGAAGTAACAAGCCCGGTTGCATTTTTGGGTTTGGAAAGCCGTGGGTTGAAAGTGATGTTCCCCGAAAAGACATTTGCAACCGCCGATCACAACACACCAACTATCAACCAGCATTTACCGGTGCAGGATCCGCTGTCTGCGAATCAATTGAAAGCGTTGGAAACAAATGCTGCGAAGTATGGTATTTCGCATTGGGGGTTGGGTAATCCAAAAAATGGTATCGTACACGTAGTTGGTCCCGAAAATGGTATTACACTTCCGGGTATGACGATCGTATGTGGTGATTCACATACATCAACACATGGTGCATTTGGCGCCATTGCATTTGGTATTGGCACTTCAGAAGTTGAGATGGTATTATCATCTCAATGTATCATGCAGCCGAAGCCAAAGAAAATGCGCATCACCATCAATGGTAAATTGGGTAAAGGCGTTGTGCCGAAGGATGTGCCTTTATTTATCTTATCGCAGATTTCTGCAAGTGGTGCAACCGGTTATTTCATTGAATTTGCTGGTGAAGTGTTTGAAAATATGAGCATGGAAGGCCGTATGACGGTTTGTAACCTTTCGATTGAAATGGGTGCACGTGGTGGTATGGTTGCGCCCGATGAAACAACATTTAATTATCTGAATGGAAGAGACCTTGCTCCAAAAGGCGAGGCTTGGGATAAAGCATTGGCTTACTGGAAAACATTAAAGACTGATGCTGATGCGAAGTTTGATCTTGAATTGAATTTTAGTGCTGATCAGATCGAACCACAAATTACGTATGGTACAAATCCTGGCTTGGGTACAGGTATTACACATACAATTCCTGTTGCTGCTGAAGTAAAAGATGGTGAAGCTTCTTACAAAAAATCACTCGCTTACATGGGCTTTGCAGAAAATGAAAAGATCATTGGCAAGCAGGTTGATTATGTGTTCTTAGGTAGCTGTACCAACGGACGTATTGAAGATTTCAGAGCATTTGCAAGTATTGTAAAAGGAAGAAAGAAAGCAGATAATATTACAGCATGGTTAGTACCCGGCTCACATATTGTTGAACAACAGATTAAAGAAGAAGGTATTCTTGATGTGTTGACGGAAGCTGGTTTCCAGTTACGTCAGCCCGGTTGCTCTGCATGTCTGGCAATGAACGATGACAAAATTCCTGCCGGTAAATACGCTGTAAGTACAAGTAACAGAAACTTCGAAGGTCGCCAGGGTCCCGGTGCAAGAACATTGCTCGCAAGTCCGTTGGTTGCTGCTGCAGCTGCTGTTACAGGCGTAGTAACTGATCCGAGAGAGCTGATTGCATAAATACAATGTCGGATGTAGGATGTCTGATTTAGGATGTCCGAACTCCGGTAAAACTTAACAATAATCAGGATGTTTTTAAATCATACATCCTACATCAGAAATCAGACATAAACTTATGGCATACGATAAATTTACAGTCCTCACAAGCACAGCGGTTCCCATGCCGATCGAGAATGTGGACACAGACCAAATTATTCCCGCACGTTTCTTAAAAGCAACCAAGCGTGAAGGTTTTGGCGATAATCTTTTCCGTGACTGGCGTTATAACGGCGACGATACCCCGAAACAGGATTTCGTTTTGAACAATCCTATTTACTCCGGTAAAATTTTAGTTGGAGGTAAGAACTTCGGTAGCGGCAGCAGCCGTGAACATGCTGCATGGGCTATTTACGATTACGGTTTCCGTTGTGTGGTATCAAGTTTCTTTGCTGATATCTTTAAAGGCAATGCACTCAACATCGGTATTTTGCCTGTAACAGTTAGTCCTGAATTCTTAGATAAGATCTTCAAAGCTATTGAAGCCGATCCGAAAGCTGAACTGGAAGTAAATCTTCCTGAGCAAACGATCAGCATTGTTGCAACAGGCGAGAAAGAATCATTCGATATCAACGGTTATAAAAAACATAACATGACGAATGGTTTCGATGATATCGACTACCTGCAATCAATGAAAAGCGATATCCAGGCATTCGCAGAAAAAAGTTTATACTAAGTTCTGATCCCTTAAGCAACCATGCCCAACAATCAACGTTACATTGAAATAATGGATACCACGCTCCGTGATGGTGAACAAACCAGCGGGGTATCTTTTTCTGCATCGGAGAAATTAACGATCGCACAATCGCTCTTAACAGAAGTGAAAGTTGATCGTATTGAAATTGCTTCGGCCCGTGTATCGGAAGGAGAGTTTGATGCAGTGAAAAAAATTACCAAATGGGCAAAGACAAACGGAATGCTCAACAGGGTAGAAGTGCTCACGTTTGTAGATGGAGATGTGTCGATTGACTGGATGATCAAAGCCGGTGCAAAAGTGGCGAATCTTTTAACTAAAGGTTCGCTCAATCATCTGACACATCAACTCAAGAAAAAACCCGAACAACACTTTGCTGAAATTGCAGAAGTGATTAATCTGGCAAAAAAGAAAGGCATTGAAACAAATGTATATCTCGAAGACTGGAGCAATGGTATGCGCCATTCAAAAGCGTATGTTTTTCAATACCTCGATTTTATTGTGAAGCAACCGGTGAAGCGTGTAATGTTGCCCGATACATTGGGCATCTTAACACCTGTTGAAGTATATGATTTCATTTCGGAGATCGTACAACGTTACCCAACTACTCATTTCGATTTTCATGGTCATAATGATTACGATCTCGGAACAGCCAATGTAATGGAAGCATTGCGTGCAGGAGCACATGGTTTGCACTTAACGGTAAATGGTATGGGCGAACGTGCAGGTAATGCACCGTTGGCAAGTGCTATTGCGGTGATGAATGATTTTATGCCGAACATTAAATCATCAGTAGTAGAAAAATCATTGTATCGCATCAGTCGTTTGGTGGAAACATTTTCAGGCATCCGCATTCCGGCAAACAAACCGGTCGTAGGCGAAAATGTGTTTACACAAACTGCAGGCATCCATGCCGATGGTGATAAAAAGAACAAACTTTATTTTAGTGATCTGATGCCGGAGCGTTTCGGTCGTCAGCGTAAATATGCATTGGGCAAAACCAGCGGCAAAGCAAATATTGAAAACAACCTTGCACAGTTAGGTATTCAGTTGAGTGATGCTGATCTTAAAAAAGTAACGCAACGCATTATTGAATTGGGAGATAAAAAAGAGATGGTTACTCAGGCCGATCTTCCGTACATCATCTCTGATATTTTAGATAGTAATTCTATCCAGGATAAAGTGAAGGTGGAGAATTATGTACTCACACATTCAAAGGAATTACGTCCGTCGGTAACACTTCGTCTGGCTGTTAATGGAGAAACATTTGAAGAGCATGCACAAGGTGATGGACAGTATGATGCCTTCATGAATGCATTGAAGAAAATTTACAAGCAAAAGAAAATGGAATTGCCGCAGCTCACCGATTATGCTGTGCGCATTCCTCCCGGTGGTAAAAGTGATGCGTTGTGTGAAACGATCATCACATGGAGTTACAATAACAAAGAATTTAAAACAAGAGGTCTTGATAGCGATCAGACAGTATCAGCTATTAAGGCAACGCAAAAAATGTTGAATATAATATAGTGAGTGGGAACCCCGACAGCGGTTGCAAACCCTGTCGGCGGTTAGAATACCACAACAGACAATTCATTCTCAAACAAAAAGAAGTTCAAGTAGAATAACAATGGCAACAAAACACATTTTAATTGTTCCGGGCGATGGTATCGGACAGGAAGTAACAGCAGTTGGTAAATTGGTATTGGATAAGATCGCTGCAAAGTATGGTCATACATTTACCTACGATGAAGCATTAATCGGCCATGTGGCGATTGAAGCAACAGGTGTTCCTTTGCCTGATGAGTCATTGGAGAAAATGCGTAAATCAGATGCAGTATTGTTCGGCGCTGTTGGTCATCCGAAATACGATAACGATCCTTCTGCAAAAGTTCGTCCTGAACAAGGTTTGCTGAAGATGCGTAAAGAACTTGGACTGTATGCCAATCTTCGTCCCATTAAATTGTTTGATGAGTTATTAGGTGCATCAAGCATCAAACCCGAAATTTTAAAAGGTGCAGATATCCTCTTCTTCCGTGAACTGACCGGTGATATTTACTTCGGCGAAAAGGGACGTAAGAACGATGGCGATACAGCTTACGATATTGCAGAGTACAGTCGTTACGAAGTAGAGCGTATTGCACGCAAAGCATTTGAAGCTGCTCGCACACGTGGTAAAAAATTATGTTCGGTTGATAAAGCGAACGTAATTGAAACATCACGTTTGTGGAGAGAGGTGATTCAGAAAGTAGCATTGGAATATCCTGATGTGCAGGTGGAACACCAGTTTGTTGATGCAACAGCCATGTTGCTCATTAAAGATCCACGTCGTTTTGATGTGGTAGTTACTGCAAATCTGTTTGGTGACATCTTAACCGATGAAGCATCGCAGATCGCCGGTTCAATGGGGATGCTGGCAAGTGCATCTATCGGCGATGGAACCGGTGTATATGAACCAATCCACGGTTCGGCACATGATATTACCGGTAAAGGTGTAGCTAATCCGTTGGCATCGGTTTTATCAGCTGCTTTGCTGCTTGATATTTCATTTGGTATGAAAGAAGAATCAGAAGCGGTCATTAACGCTGTAGATAAAGTATTGAAAAATGGTTTCCGTTCACGTGATATTGCCGATGCAACAACACCGGCTGATAAAATTCTCGGAACGGCTGCTATGGGTGAGCAGGTCCTGCTCCATATTTAAAAGGAAACTGTAAGGACAGAGGGGGCAGAAATGCTCCCTTTTTGTTTAACAAAAAGTGGCTACAATTGTAGTAGTGTAACTAAACTAAAACGTATGAATATTCAAGTTGGACAAAAAGCGCCGGATTTTTCACTATTCGATACAGAAAGAAAAAAAGTAGGTCTTTCCGATTTTAGGGGAAAGAATGTATTGATCTTATTTTACCCCATGGCTTTTTCCAGTACCTGCACCCGTGAACTTTGTGAAGTAAGGGACGATATTGCCCGGTATAACAATGCCAATGCTCAGGTGTTGGGCATTTCGGTTGATTCGGTTTTTACCCTGAAGCGTTACAAAGAGGAACAGGGCTACAACTTTCCGCTGCTCAGCGATTTTAATAAAGAAGTATCAGCTGCTTACGATTCGTTGTATGAGAACTGGATACTGGAAATGAAAGGGGTTTCTAAAAGAAGTGCTTTTGTGATTGATGGAGAAGGGGTGGTACAATATGCCGAACTGGTTGAAACCAAGGATGCTGTGCCTGATTTTGAAGCGATTAACAATTGCTTATCGGGACTCAATTAAGATAACTTTGACAAAAATAAGCAGATGGATTTTTCTGAAATCCGTCTTGTTTATGTTAAGAATTGTGAAAAAAAGCTTGTATATTGTCAATAATAAAATTAGTTTTGTTTCGTTGAAACGGATTTTAACCATAACCGCCTTTATCCTCCTGATAGCCACAGCAACCTTTGCACAGAGCGATCGACCTTCGTCTGCAGGTGCTGAAAACGTGGTTAAAGTTGTTCGTTTTTATCCCAATCCAGCTTCAGCTTTTATCAATTTCGAGTTTAAAGACATTGCAGTTTCCAATTACTCTTTCAAAGTGTTCAACTTTATTGGAAAGAAAGTTCTCGAAATCAACAATCTTACTCCACGTACAGTTATTAACCTTAACGATTATTTCCGTGGCGTGTACATCTTCCAGTTAACCGACCGCAGCGGTAAAGTTGTGGAAAGCGGTAAGTTCCAGGTGGTGAAGTAGTTTCTCTTTTGTTTCTGGTTTCAAGTTTCTTGTTTCTGGGTGGTACCCGATTGAATTGCTATGCCGACTATTAGTCAGCATTTTGCCAATAACCTGTAACCAGAAACCAGCAACTGTTTTCCTTTGTACCTCTTAAATGTATTTTACAACACTTGCACAATTAGAAACTTCAAATAGTGTGTATTCTCCCAACCCCAAACAATCGGGTGATCGGAGCTTTGTGTTTGAAACGTAACCTGGCGTAATTGCCGGCGGGCATCTTTCGCTGCCATTTGAATGATCTCTAAAAACAGATCCGGCTGCACAAGATTGGTACAGGATGATGTTACTAAAAAACCACCGGGCTTCACCAGCTTCATTCCACGCAGGTTAATTTCTTTATAACCTGTAATTGCTTTTTGAATCGTTGCTCTCGATTTAGTGAACGAAGGCGGATCAAGCATCACTACATCGTATTGCTTTCCTTCCTTCACCCATGTTTTCAACACATCAAATGCGTTTACACATTCAAACTTGCATTTATCAGCAACGCCATTCAATTCTGCATTTTTATTACACATGGCAATAGCACTTTCCGAAATATCCAGGCCATGCACACTCTTTGCGCCATACTTTGCTGCATGAATTTCAAATGTGCCGGTATATGTAAATGCACCCAACACTTCGGCATCTTTCACAATATGCTGAATGTGGCGGCGGTTATCTTGTTGATCGAGGAAATAGCCAGTCTTTTGTCCGTTGGCAATATCCACATGAAACTTTAACCCGTTTTCATTGATGATGATATTGGTGTCGAATGGTTCACTCAAGAAACCTTTCTTCTGCTCCATGCCTTCCAATTCACGGATAGGTACGTCGTTACGTTCGTAAATGCCTTTTGGTTGAAAGATCTGTTGAATGGCTTTTACAATAGAATCTTTCCAGACATCAATCCCTAATGCAAGTGTTTGCAAAACGAGATAGTCGTTAAACTTATCAATGATCAATTGCGGCAAGCCATCAGCTTCACCAAAAATAAGTCGGCAGTTTTCTTTGTAACCCATTTGTTGACGATGCTTCCATGCTTCACTCAACTTGCGTAAAAAGAAATCATCGTTGATCTCTTCATTCTTCTTTCTTGTAAGAATACGCACCAGTATCTGCGATTTTGGATTGAAATACCCTCTTCCCAAAAATTTATCATCATGCGTATGCACATCCACAATAGCGCCTGCTTCTGCATTTCCTTCTACACGGTTTACTTCGTTGGCAAATACCCAGGGATGACCGTTTAAAACACGTTGACCTATTTTTCTGTTGAGCGTAATCTTCGTCATAGCGGGCAAAGGTATTTTTAAAAATTGAGTTTCGTGCAACGAAAACATCCGGGTTGGGGTCAAACAGGAAAAGAGCTATGAAACCTTATCATCTTATTCTTTTCGCAATCATTCTTATCAGTTCTTGCCGCAAGCCTTGTTTACCGGAACGCAGCTTTAAAGCTCGGTTGCTTGCTTCTTTTTGTGGCTATCATATTGTTCAGGTAGAAGATGGCCACGGGACCTATTGGGGGATGAATTGGACGAATAGTGCCGGGACATCTTATCCAAATGTGTTTACTGTGGCGAATACATGCGATTTTATGAAACTGGGTTTGAAAGCGGGCGAGTCATTTATGGCAACTGTTATTGAACTTCCCGAGCAGGATAATTGTGCTGTTTGTGATGGTTATATGGAAACGCCACCCTTGAAGCGAAGTATTAAGGTAATCAGGTAGTTTTTTATGTTTAAATATTAGGTTAGGCATCCGGCAACGGGTGCTTTTTTATTTTGGATGGATGAAAGAGACAATTTGTCCCAATTGAACCATTGGCAATATTCTTGACCAGCTTACCTTTGCCGACAATTTTACCATTTATGGATCAAAAGACGAACGAAATGACAGAACAAAACGCAGCAGACATAAATAATACTGCTTTCAGTGCAGATATTAATACAGATGAAAACATCGCCGGTGTTAACCATCTGAACGAACAGATTGCTGAAGAAAGCGAGCTGGAAAAGCTTAAGGAAGCTTTGGAGGAAGAAAAGAAAAAATACCTCTACCTCATGGCCGAGTTCGACAATTTCCGCCGCCGCACAGCAAAAGAAAGAGTGGAGCAGATGCAGACTGCCGGTAAAGAAGTGATTGTTTCCCTTCTGGAAGTGCTGGACGATGCCGACCGTGCAGAAGCCGAACTGGCGAAAGCAGGTGGGGTGGACGAAGGTGTGAAACTGGTTTTTCATAAACTCCGTTCTTCATTGCAAAACCGTGGCCTTAAACTCATGGAAACAAAAGGCCAGGATTTTGATGCCGATAAGCATGAAGCCATCACTGAAATTCCTGCAGCAACAGATGCGTTGAAAGGAAAAGTGATTGATGAGATTGAAAAAGGTTATTTGCTCAACGATAAGATCATCCGCTTTGCAAAAGTGGTGGTAGGAAAATAATTTGAAAATTAATTCAATTTGAGAATTTGAAAATTTCAGGCATTAGCACATTTTCAAATTTTCAAATTCTCACATTATGAAGAGAGATTTTTACGAAATATTGGGTGTAGCCAAAGGCGCTTCTGCCGATGAGATCAAAAAAGCTTATCGCAAAGTGGCCATGCAATTTCACCCCGACCGTAACCCGGGAAACAAAGAAGCTGAAGAGAAATTCAAAGAAGCGGCAGAGGCTTACGAGATTTTAAGCGATGCAGATAAAAAAGCCCAGTACGATCGTTACGGACATGCGGGTGTAAGCGGTAATGGACGTGGTGGCTTTGGCGGTGGCGGTCATCACATGAACATGGATGATATCTTCAGCCAGTTCGGTGATATTTTTGGCGATGACAGTCCGTTCGGAAGTTTCTTTGGCGGTGGCGGTCAACGCAGAGGTGGTGGTAAAACAAGAGGTGTTCGTGGAAGCAATCTGCGTGTGCGCATTAAACTCAATTACGAGGAAATTGCAAAAGGCGCCAGCAAAACAATCAAAGTAAAAAAATATGTAGGCTGCAATACTTGTGGCAGCACCGGTGCAAAAGATAAAAGCAGTATGCAAACCTGCGGTACCTGTGGTGGCAGCGGCCAGGTAAGACGGGTACAAAATACTTTCCTCGGACAGATGCAAACAGTAACAACCTGTCCAACCTGTAATGGGGAAGGTTCAACTATTGCAAATAAATGCACTGCATGTAAAGGCGAAGGCCGTGTGTATGGTGAAGAAAATATCACAATTGATATTCCTGCAGGTGTACAGGAAGGTATGCAGTTGAATGTAAGTGGTCGTGGTAATACAGGAGAGCGTGGAGGTCCTGCCGGTGATCTCATTGTTTTGATCGAAGAAGAAGCACACCCACAATTGCACCGTGATGGATTGAATGTGGCGTATGATCTGCATATTTCTTTCCCTGATGCGGTTTTTGGTATTCAGGCCGAAGTGCCCACCATCGATGGTCGTGCAAAAATCAAAATTCCACCGGGCACGCAAAGCGGTAAAGTATTCCGATTGAAAGGCAAAGGTTTTCCTGCGGTACAGAGTTATGAAAAAGGCGATCAGTTGATATATGTAAATGTGTGGACACCCCAGCATTTAACATCGGATGAAAAAGCGGTGCTGGAGAAATTGCAGCAGAGCCAAAACTTTCAACCCAAACCTGAAAAAGGAGAGAAGGGTTTCTTTGAACGGGTGAGAGAGATGTTTAGCTAAAATGAGTTAGTAGAAAATAGTAAGAGGCGAGTATTTAATACTCGCCTCTTTTTTTGCGGGTGAGCCACCCCGGAATACAGCGGGTGACTCACCCATTCATTCCTTATTTTTATGCCTTCCCAATCTTTTCGCAAACATGAGCAACAACAATCCTATCTATTCAATTCCGGCACGTTTCCGTCGTATTGAAAACCTGCATATTCTTTTATGGTTGATCAAAGACACTTGCTGGGCATTGAACTTCCGTTTTTTAGGAATGATCATGATCATTCCCACCGTGCTTGCAGCTGTGATCATTGCATGGCAAACACGTAAGATCATTTCCGAACTGGTGCACAACCTGGCTGTAGTATTTTGGATTATTGCCAACTGCACCTGGATGATCGGCGAGTTTTATGGCTGGGATGAAGGACCGATGGGGCTACGGAGAATGGCGCTCATCCCATTCGGTGCCGGGCTTTTGATACTTGCAGTGTATTATATTCTTTACTACACCAATCGAAATTTCAGAGAAAGAAATATCGCACAAACGGAGGAAGTATTGAATAAAGAACGCAGTCACCAACCAAAAGAAAAATCAGCTTGAATCTGCTTCGGCCAGTTACCGCTCAATAGTTATCTTTGCGCTCCTTAGCAAACCGTTTATGTTGAAGCTGTTAAGTATTGACTTGTCCTACTTTTCACTTTCAACCTTCAATTTTAAATTTAGTTATGTATCGTTCTCATACTTGTGGCGAATTAAGAAGTAATCATGCCGGCACAACTGTAACCCTTGCAGGCTGGGTGCAAACTGTTCGTAAGTTCGGAAGCATTACGTTTGTTGATCTGCGTGATCGCTACGGCATTACTCAGCTATTATTTGGTGAAGAACTGAATAAAGTGTTGGATGAAAATCCGATTGGTCGTGAGTTTGTATTGCAGGCAACAGGTACTGTTAACGAACGCAGTAATAAAAATCCCAACATTGCCACAGGTGATATTGAATTGCTTGTTTCAGAATTTAAGATCCTGAATAAATCTGCAGTTCCTCCTTTCACCATCCAGGACGATACAGATGGTGGCGATGATCTGCGTATGAAATACCGATTCCTCGATCTGCGTCGTAATGCAGTGAAAAGAAATCTTGAATTGCGTTATGCTGTAAACCGTGCTGCAAGAAATTACCTGCATGGCAATGGTTTTATGGATATTGAAACACCGTTCTTAATTAAATCTACTCCTGAAGGTGCAAGAGATTTTGTGGTTCCTTCACGAATGAATCCCGGACAGTTTTATGCATTACCACAATCGCCACAAACATTTAAACAGTTGTTGATGGTAAGTGGTTACGATCGTTACTATCAGGTGGTGAAATGTTTTCGTGATGAGGATCTGCGTGCCGATCGTCAGCCGGAGTTTACACAGATCGATTGTGAAATGGCATTTGTAGAGCAGGAAGATATTCTCAACATGTTTGAAGGAATGATCAAATCCATCTTCAAAGAAGTTAAGAACATTGATTATACCGAAGCTGTTGAACGCATGACATGGGAAGAAGCCATGTGGCAATACGGAAACGACAAGCCTGATATTCGTTTTGGTATGAAGGTGTGCAACATCAAGTTTCCTGCTCACACATTCCCAACAAAAGAAAGTCAAAGTGCATTAATTGATGGTGTGGATTTTAAAGTGTTTGATGACGCTGAAACCGTGCTGGCAATTGCGGTGCCCGGTTGCAGTGAATACACACGCAAGCAAACTGATGAAATAACAGAGTGGGTGAAACGTCCGCAGATCGGCATGAAAGGTTTGGTGTTCATCAAGTGCAATGCAGATGGTACTTATAAAAGCAGCGTCGATAAATTTTACAGCGAAGAAAAATTAAAAGCCATTGCGGATGCGGCCAATGCAAAAGCAGGTGATCTTGTTTTGATCCTTGCAGGTGCAGAAGAACGTACACGTAAAGCAACAAGTGAACTGCGTTTGGAAATGGGGAAACGTTTGGGCTTGCGAAAAGAAGATGAGTTTAAATTATTGTGGGTGCTTGATTTTCCTTTGTTTGAATTTGCATTGGAAGACCAGGATGGTGGTGGCGCAGGCCGTTGGGTAGCAAGACATCATCCGTTCACCAGTCCAAAGCCATCGCATATTGAAACAATGATCAACAACAATCCAAAAGTTGATGATCTCGATAAATACCTGGAGCATCCTTATGCCAACATCAAAGCCAATGCTTATGATATGGTGTTGAACGGAAATGAAATTGGTGGCGGGTCTATCCGTATCTATCAACGTGAGCTGCAGGAAAAAATGTTTGCAGCGTTGGGGATGGATGCAGAAGAGCAGCAACACAAATTCGGATTCCTGTTAGGTGCATTTGAATATGGTGCACCGCCGCATGGTGGTATTGCATTCGGTTTCGATCGTTTGTGTTCAATTCTTGGCGGTAGCGAAAGCATTCGTGATTTTATTGCCTTCCCGAAAAACAACTCAGGAAGAGATGTAATGCTGGATGCACCAAGTGAAATTGGCAACAAACAGTTTGATGAATTGCAGATAAAGCTGGATTTGAAGTAAAGTCCAATTATGAGCGATTTAGTAGTTTCAAAAAGAGTGCGTCAATTACGGTTCTTCGCAATTATTACGCTCATTTTAAGTGTTATTGAGATTTTATTGATCACAGGTTATACCGTTTATTCTGGAACGATACCTGAAAATTATTTAGTGTACCTGAAGTGGTTGTTTGTTATTTCAGACATACTTCTTGTTATAACTGTATTTAGGTTAGTCAGGCTGTATTATCCATCTAGGGCATTGTCGATAAGAATTCAATACATTTTTTTAATTCTTGCGTATTTATCTGTTTTTGGTATAGTTGTCTATTTGGCTTGGCTATACAATTTTATAGATCTTTTTTTTACAATCGAACCGATTGTATCAGAGTTTGAAATGTCTGAAGATTTATTTCCTGTATTACTTTTTTTTGCTTTTGTTCTAATTAAAATTTCGTCTTTAGTTTACACGCAGGTAAATGGGTTTCGACTGATAAAAGAGATTCGAAAGAATTATCGTGATTCTTTAGTTGAAACATCGGATTTACTTTAAAAAACGACTTATGGGTTTTTATCGCATCGTTTCTTATTTTCTATTAGTAGTTGCCGTTATTCTTGGCATTGCGGCATTGTTTACATTACTTATTGCACTTGCAAATCCTGCGCTATTGATAAGTGTATTTGTTGTGGTAGCAGTAGTATTGTATTCTGTTGCAAGTTTTTTGTTTTTACACAATGGGATTGATGGCAAACAAAAACTTAAAAACAAACTGCGTGATTTTATCAAAGTGAATGCGTATGTGTCAATTGTGTTTGCTGTAATGAATATTGTTCAATCGCTGGTGGTTATTGTCGATCCTTCTGCACTTACTACCGCCATAAATGAATTTACTGCAGCACAACAAACAAAATCGCCCATCTCTACTGGGTTGTTTATAAAAATAATGCAGGTTGCCATGTGGTTCCTGCTTATCTATGCCATCTTTTTAAGCTATCATATTTCTGCAACCTTCCGCTATCTGAAACAGTATGCAGCAATTTTCGATGATCAGCCAAAAAGTTAACAAGGTTTCAAAGCTGGTTAACACAATCCTTTCTTTTCTTTTTCGTTTCTAAAGCAAATGTTTTGTATGCGTACAATACTTGTTTGCTTATTTGCAATGCTAACATTCGGTTCCTGCAAAAAGAAAGATGATGCTGGTGCTGCAAAAACAATGCTCAAAGTAAAGTATGGTACAGATGTAAGACAGGCAATGGATATTTATCTGCCTGCAAACAGAAACACAGCCACAACACCTGTTTTGATATTAATACATGGAGGAGGTTGGACAGAAGGAAGCCGGAGCGACCTGAATGCGGTTGTAGATACACTTCAACGCCGTATGCCCGATTATGCTATCTGCAACATCAGTTACCGGTTGGCAGCAAATGGACAGAATATATTTCCTGCACAGGAGAACGATGTAAAAGCAGCGGTGGAGTTTATTTTCAATAAGCAAACTGAATACGGAATCTCAAATCATTTCGCTCTGCTAGGCGCAAGTGCAGGCGCACATCTTGCTTTGCTGCATACGTACAAGTACAGTTCTCCAGTAAAAATAAAAGCAGTGGTTTCTTTTTTCGGCCCAACAGAATTGGTGCAGATGTATAATAATCCGCCGAATCCTTTAATTCCATTATTACTTGCCGGTGTAACAGGAGGTACGCCTACGTCAAACTCTGCAATTTATCAGCAATCATCTCCATATAATTTTGTTGTAGCAGGGGCTTCTCCCACCTTGTTACTGCACGGAAGTAATGATGTTGTTGTTGCAGCTTCACAATCATCAATCCTTCACGATAAACTGAACAGTGTTTCAGTGCCTAATCAATATGTGTTATATCCGGGTGCAGGTCATGGCGATTGGACTTCGGCTGTTTATACAGACGCATTTTTAAAAGTGGAAACATTCATCAAACAATACAATCCCTGATCTGTTTTGTAAAAGCCTTCTTTTCCTGTTTGCAGAATTGCAATAACTTGCCGCTATGCAAGAGCCTTTAGCCGAACGTTTACGTCCAAATAAACTTGCCGATCTTGTAGGTCAGCAACACCTTTCCGGTACAGGTGGTATTTTGCAAAAAGCAATTGCCAGTGGCAACATACCAAGTATGATTTTGTGGGGACCTCCCGGCGTTGGTAAAACAACGATCGCCAATATCATAGCACATTCTGTTGATGCAAGTTATTTTCAACTTAGTGCTATCAGCAGCGGCGTAAAAGATGTACGTGAAGTAATTGAACAGGCGAAGCAGGAAGCAAAAGCCATTTTGTTTATTGATGAAATTCATCGTTTCAACAAAGGCCAGCAAGATGCATTGCTCGGTGCTGTTGAAAAAGGAATCATTACATTAATTGGTGCAACAACAGAAAATCCTTCGTTTGAAGTAAACAGTGCCTTGTTGAGTCGTTGCCAGGTGTTTGTATTAAAAGCATTGGAAGAAAAAGATCTGGTGCAGTTGCTGCAGAAAGCGATACAGGAAGATGAATTGTTGAAGACAAGAACGATTGAGCTGAAGGAAACAGAATCGTTGATCCGTTTAAGTGGTGGCGATGCAAGAAAGCTGCTCAATTTATTAGAGATTGTTTCTGACGCATCCAATGTATCTGATAAATTAGTGATAACAGATGAATTGGTGCTGAATACTGTTCAGCAAAAAATGGCTTTGTACGATAAAAGTGGCGAACAGCATTACGATATTATTTCAGCTTTTATCAAATCTATTCGTGGCAGCGATCCTAACGCCGCTGTTTACTGGCTTGCACGTATGATCGAAGGAGGAGAAGATGTGAAGTTTATTGCACGGCGTTTACTCATATTGGCAAGTGAAGATATCGGCAATGCAAATCCCAATGCGTTGTTATTAGCCAACGCAACGTTTGAAGCTGTGAATAAGATCGGTTATCCTGAATCAAGAATTATTTTATCGCAATGCACTGTTTACCTGGCGTCATCGCCAAAAAGTAATGCATCTTATGTAGCTATTAATAATGCATTGGCGGCAGTGCAGCAATATGGCGACCTGTCTGTTCCTTTACACATTCGCAATGCGCCAACAAAGTTGATGAAGAATATGGATTACGGCAAAGGATATCAGTACGCACACGATTATGAAAATAATTTTGCATTGCAGGAATTTCTTCCTGAGAAACTTACCGGAACAAAATTTTACGACCCCGGTAAAAATGCAAGAGAAGAAGAACTGCGCCGGTTTTTAAAACAACTCTGGAAAGAAAAATATAACTACTAGACTTATTGCCATGAAGATGAACTGGACATTAAAAAAGTTTGAAGCGTTAACGCCATACGAGTTATATGATATTATGTGGTTACGTAACGAAGTGTTTGTGGTAGAACAAAACTGTGTTTACCAAGATGCAGATTATAAAGATCAGAAAGGCTGGCATTACATGGGCCGTAACGAAGAGGGGATGCTGATGGCTTATGTACGCCTGTTACCGCCTGGTGTTTCGTACAACGAACCTTCCATTGGCAGAGTGCTCACCAACCCGGCAGCAAGGGGCACAGGCACAGGAAGAATTTTAATGGAGAATGCAATTGAACAATGTAAACAGCTTTTTGGCAATTTGCCCATCAAAATAGGAGCGCAGTATTACCTGCTGAAATTCTATTCATCTTTAGGATTTGTACAAACAAGCGAAATATATCTGGAAGATAATATTGAACACATAGAAATGGTTCGGAAATTTGAAAACTAATAGGTAATTTTACGAAACACCATAAGTAAAACTGCTTAAAACCTATGCTGGACAAGGGTTTACATGTATTTCTGAATCAAAAAATTTTGTTCTTCAAAATTTGTTATCTAATATTGCCTTGTCGTATCCAATACAAGAAAAACCAAATATCCAATTCTATGAAAAGACGTACACTACAAGTCTCCCTGTACGCTTTATTGTTGATGATCTTTTCCACTAACACGGTTAGTGCACAGATTGGTCTCTCTACTGCAAATTCCCGTTTCGAAATCGGATTAAATGTTGGCCCCATGAATTTCCTTGGCGACCTCGGTGGTAACCGTGGCAAAGGAACAATTGGTCCCAAAGATAATAACGTACCAATGACCAATATGATCGGAGGTATTTCTGCTTCCTATTATCCTTCAGAATGGTTGGGTTTCCGTGGAGCATTTAATCTTGGCCAGATGGAAGGTGATGACAGGTTAATTAAACAAAAGCAACCTGCCGATACATGGGAAGGTTCAAGAAAGTTTAGAAATCTCACATTCCGTTCTCCACTTTACGAAGCTTATGTTGGTATCGAATTATATCCTACTGCATTTATCAGTTTAAAAAATGGTTCAGGTCTTCCTCGTTTTCGTCCCTACGGAATTATTGGAGTAGGCGGTATAAACTTTAAACCACAAGGTTTATACAGAGATGCTGCCGGTAATGAATCATGGGTTGATCTGAAACCTCTTCGTCTTGAAGGACAAGGAATGGCAGAAACAGGTGTTCCCGAATACAGCACGTTTACTTATGTTATTCCAATGGGCGTTGGTATTAAATATGATATTACTGAACGCATAACTTTTGGTATTGAATTGATCCACAGAAAAACAGGCAGTGATTATATAGATGATGTGAGTACAAAGTATATCGATCCTGCTTTGTTCGATCAATATCTTTCACCTGCTCAGGCAACACAGGCAAAATATCTTGCTAATCCAAGTTCATTTTATCCGGGCATACCAGGCTATACTCCTTATCGTATAGGTAAGAAACGTGGTAACCCCGATAAAAATGATTCATATTTTTCAAGCACATTTCGTTTAACCTGGAAAATAGGCGATGTATATGCCGATTGGTTCCGAAATAAAAACTCAATGAAATGTCCGCAATATTTTTAGCGTAACAATATCCTTCAATCCATACCCAAATTCCTAAAAAATGAAAACTCAATTTCCAAAAACAAAGGAAAGAATATTAACTGCCAACCCCGAATTGACAATTTGGTTATTACGTGTTGGTCTAATTTCCCTGTACGTAATACTCTACATTTTCAAGAAAAAATTATATCTGTAAACTTCTTAAGCAAAGTATGCAATAAACGTTAGTCCGTACCCTATTCTCTATTTTTCCAATCCTGTGAAAATCTGATAAGAGAACTGTAGACCGATATTTATTTCACCATGCTTTGCTTATTTCTTAATTCCACGTGTGTAAACCAGGACTAGTATCAATTATTTGAGTAAAGTATGCAGTAAACGTTAGTCTGAGACCTATTTCTATGTTTTCCAATCCTGTGAAAATCTAAGAAGAGAGAACCAGTGACTGATATTTATTTCACCATGCTTTACTTTGTTTCTCTTGGTCCGTACTCTATCCTGTTGCCCCCCATTGGTCTGGGGGGCTTTTATTTTACAGGCGAATTATAATTCGGTTTTAAGGAAACGACCGGTGTGACTTTGTTTGCAGTTGATAAGTTCTTCAGGCGTGCCTTCGAATAAAATCTGTCCGCCACCATCACCACCTTCCGGGCCAAGATCGATAATGTGGTCTGCCACTTTAATTACATCCATGTTGTGTTCAATTACCAAAACACTATTACCTCTGTCTGTTAATTTATTCAACACTTCAAGCAAATGCTGAATGTCCTGGAAATGCAAACCGGTTGTTGGTTCATCAAGAATATAAAATGTTTTACCGGTATCTTTCTTCGCAAGCTCAGTTGATAATTTTACACGCTGTGCTTCACCACCGCTTAAGGTAACAGCACTTTGCCCGAGTGTTATGTAACCGAGCCCGACATCTTCCAGCACTTTAATTTTTCTGTAGAGATAAGGAACTGCCTGGAAAAACTCAACTGCTTCTTCCACCGTCATATCCAACACATCAGCAATCGATTTTCCTTTGTAACGGATCTCTAATGTTTCCCGGTTGTAACGTTTGCCATTACACTTTTCGCAATGCACATAAACATCGGGCAGAAAATTCATTTCAATCACACGCATACCACCACCTTCGCAAACATCGCAACGGCCTGTTTTTACGTTGAACGAAAAACGCCCTGCATTGTAACCTCTGATCTTTGCTTCGGGTACTGCAGCAAACAATGTTCTTATCTCAGTAAAGAAACCGCAATAGGTTGCAGGGTTGCTTCTAGGTGTACGTCCAATGGGCGATTGATCAATCTCAATCACTTTATCAATATGCTCCAATCCTTTAATGCTTTTGTAAGGCATGGGATTGGTTTTTGAATCGTAACAATATTTACTGAGGATAGGGTAGAGCGTTTCATTAATGAGTGTGCTCTTGCCGCTGCCGCTTACGCCTGTAACAACGATCAGTTTACCCAAAGGAAATTTGGTGCTTACGTTATTCAGGTTGTTGCCGTTTGCGCCTTTCAGTTCAATAAACTTTCCATTGCCTTTACGACGCTCTTTCGGAACAGCAATTGTTTTACCGCCATTCAGGTATTGTGCTGTTTCACTTTTCGATTGCAAAACATCGTTCGGTGTTCCTGCCGATACAATCTGACCACCATGTTTTCCTGCCTGCGGCCCAACATCAATCAAGTGATCGGCAGCAAGCATAATATCTTTATCGTGTTCTACTACCAATACACTGTTGCCTACATCACGCAGATTTTTCAACGCTTCAATCAACCGATGATTATCTCGTTGATGCAAACCAATACTTGGTTCATCTAAAATATATGTGATGCCCTGCAGTTGCGAACCGATCTGTGTTGCCAAACGTATACGCTGACTTTCACCTCCGCTCAATGTTCGGCTGGAGCGGTTTAAGGTGAGATAGGTTAAGCCAACATCTAACAAAAACTGCAAACGCTCTCTTATCTCTTTCAATACATCTTTTGCAATGGTTGCCTGTTTGTTGCTGATGCGCAATTCCAAACCATCGAACCATGCAGCAAGATTGTCGAGGTTTTGTTCGCTCAGTTCAGCAATATTGCGGTCGTTAATTTTAAACCAAAGACTTTCCTTGCGTAAACGTGCACCGTTACAACTGCTGCATGTTTTTAATGTGGTAAATCCGGCAACCCATTCACGCAGATTCTCGGTACTGTGTGTCGAAGAAAACCAGCGTTTGAGCATCGGAATAATTCCTTCGTAACTGCCGGTGTATTCCTGCGGTACTGTGTCATCATTTACATCAATTTCAAGTGAAGGATTAATATTCTTATCGCCATATAATAACAGGTCAAGATGTTCTTTTGAAAGTTTTTCAACAGGCACATCTAATTTGATCTTGTATTTCTTTGCAAACGCAGTCACCTGTTGGTACACACTTGCATCACGCTCGCCACCAAGCGGAGCAATACCGCCTTCTTTAACAGTGAGTTTTCCATCGGGAATGATGGATTCCATTTCGATAGTGTACACATTGCCCAAACCTTTACAGGTAGGGCATGCACCATAAGGTGAGTTAAAGGAAAACGCATTGGGTGATGGTTCTTCATAACTAAGTCCTGTGTCTTCACACATTAATTGTTTGGAGTAAGACACAAGGCCATTCTTTTCAGTATCGATGAACATCAGATCTTTTCCAAGCCTTAATGTTTGTTGTACACTCTGGCTGATGCGCACACGAAAATCATCACTCACTTTTAAACGATCAACTACTACTTCAATATCGTGGATCTTATAACGGTCAACCTGCATCTTTGGAGTAAGATCAACAATCTCTCCATCAACACGCACTTTTACAAAACCTTTCTTACGGATGTCTTCAAACAGTTCACGGTAATGGCCTTTACGGCCTCTTACCAACGGCGCCAGTAACGAAACTTTTTGTCCATCGAAACGATTGTAAATATTCTCAACAATTTCTTCTTCGCTCCACTTCACCATTTTTTTTCCGGTGTTGTACGAATACGCTTCGCTTGCACGTGCAAACAACAAACGCAGAAAATCGTACACTTCGGTAATGGTACCAACTGTTGAACGTGGGTTTTTATTGGTGGTTTTTTGTTCAATGGAAATAACAGGAGAAAGGCCGGTGATCTTATCAACATCGGGGCGCTCCATATCGCCTACAAACTGGCGGGCATAGGCACCAAAGGTTTCCATGTAACGACGTTGCCCTTCAGCATAAATAGTATCAAATGCCAGCGATGATTTACCGCTGCCGCTGATACCGGTAATAACCACCAGTTTGTTTTTGGGTATCTGTACATCAATATTTTTCAGGTTATGTACCCTTGCCCCTGAAACATCGATGTACTCATGCATTTCTTCACTCATAATGTTTTCCTGCCTTTTTTACGATTGGAAAGCGAATTTACCGTGAAATTGTTTACTAAAGTTATTAGGTTTTTGAAAATCTCTTTGAATGGTTTTCAGGAATTTGGGTAAGTACGGAACAGATTTTGTATTCGTTCAATACCGAACGGGATTGAAATGAACGCTTTATTAAATAATTGTTATGTGGAAAATTAAGCCTTCAGGAGGTTTACGTTTGCAGAACTAACAATTAACTTAATGGTACGATCGATTCGCCATTTTTAAAACTTACACATATGGGCATAGCAGTTTACAACGAGGTTCCAATGATTTTTAACGATGGCAGAGATGAGCATCGTTTTACAGTAAAACTGAGTCCGGCTACGGAAAGTTTTCGTTTGGAAAGCGGTATGATAAGAAGAAGTATTTTCATTGGCAAACGCATGTTTAATAAGTTGTTCCAGTTTGTACGGAATGAATATGGACACAACCTCGGAAAAATTCAGTACGATGATGAACAAATGATCAAAGGTTCGGCAACAACTGAACAACACGATCAGTTCCGTTTTCGTATTGAAGAAGGTGATGGCATTGAAGTGGTGCTGGAAAATGAAGCTGTTCCCGATCGTCAGCTGCGGGCAAGTATTAAACCCGTTTACAGTACAGAAACAGAACGCAAAGCTCACCTGCGTGCAATGATTCCATCAGTATTAGCTGCATTGATTCTGGTACGTGAAGCAAACCCTGTGCTTTAACAACCGTTAGTGAAAGAAATTTGGCAGATACCTCTTTTTCTGCCTACTTTTGCGCCAGTTCTTTATAAATCCCGCCTAAAGCGGGACTACTTATCAAGAAAGGCAGAGGGTAATGGCCCGATGAAGCCTTGGCAACCTCTCTCAACGAAAGTTGACAGAACAGGTGCCAATTCCATCCACAGCAATGTGGGTAGATAAGTCAGATTCAAAGCTTAACAATGTTCACTTACATAGCAAAAGCTCATCTGATCTTATCGGATGAGCTTTTTTGTTTTACAGAAAAGCCCGCCGGTAACCTGCTTTCTTCGATACCAACAAGAACAAACATTAAAAGAAAGCAGTATGAAACGAACAGTTGTTTACAACAGCATTGACAAAACTTTTACAAACTCAGATTTGTATAAACAAAACAAGCCTGTTACTTTTGTAACGCATTCTTCATTTATGTACAACAACAATTACACAAACTCTTCTTTTGCTGCATGCATGCAGTGTTGTTGTATTTGTTGTATGCCGTAAGGCATACATATCATTTCCGACCCCTTAACGGGGAGGTATCCCATAGGTTTCTTTCTTTTTTTCTGTCCAATTTTTTTACATCATTTAAATTATTTCAACCATGAGCACTTTACGTTTTGAAACCTTGCAATTGCATGCAGGTCAGCAAATCGACCCTACAACAAAATCACGTGCAGTACCTATTTACCAAACAACTTCGTATGGTTTCGATAACAGCGAACATGCGGCTAACCTTTTTGGTTTAAGAGCATTTGGCAATATCTATACCCGTATCATGAATCCTACCACCGATGTGTTTGAACAACGCATTGCAGCATTAGAAGGTGGGGTAGCTGCATTGGCAACAGGCAGCGGACAAGCGGCACAGTTTCTTGCACTCAGTAACATTCTCCAGGCGGGTGATAATTTTATTACTACTTCTTATTTATATGGTGGTACTTACAACCAGTTTAAAGTTTCGTTTAAACGTTTGGGTATTGAAGCACGCTTTGCTGATGGTGATGATGTTGAAAGCTTTGCAAAACTCATCGATAAAAATACAAAAGCGATTTACCTTGAAACAATTGGTAATCCCCGGTTAAATATTCCCGACTTTGAAAAGTTTGCTGCCTTGGCAAAAGAATACGATTTGCCATTGGTGGTTGATAATACATTTGGTGCAGGTGGTTATTTGTTCCGTCCGTTAGAACATGGAGCCAACATTGTTGTGGAAAGCGCAACAAAATGGATCGGTGGACATGGTACAACTATCGGCGGTGTTATTATTGATGGTGGTAATTACAATTGGGGCAATGGTAAGTTTCCGCAGTTTACTGAACCAAGTGAAGGTTATCATGGATTAAAATTCTGGGATGTGTTTGGTGAAGGCAATCCGCTTGGTTTACCAAACATTGCATTCATCATTCGTGCACGTGTAGAAGGCCTGCGTGATTATGGTGCTTCACAAAGTCCGTTCAACTCTTTCTTACTCATTCAGGGTTTGGAAACATTGTCGCTTCGTGTACAACGTCATGTTGACAATGCATTAGAACTTGCACAATGGCTGGAGCAACACCCTTCAGTTGAATATGTATTGTATCCCGGTTTAAAGAGCAATCCTTATCACGAACTGGCGAAGAAATATTTAACCAACGGTTTCGGTGGTATACTGCAGGTAGCAATTAAAGGCGGAAAAGAAAGCGCTGCAAAATTCATCAACTCATTAAAACTTGTAAGTCATTTGGCGAATGTGGGCGATGCAAAAACACTCGCTATTCATCCTGCAAGTACAACACACGAGCAGTTGAGCGAAGCAGAACAAGTAGCTGCAGGTGTAGACCCGAATCTTGTACGCATCAGTGTGGGCATTGAACACATCGATGATATTAAAGCAGATCTGGAACAGGCATTTCAAAAAATTGCAGAAAAGGAATTGGTAGGATAAAAAAAGAATAAAGAATAACGATAGAACGGTAATGTCAACAAAAGTTTTTACATATAACAAACCATTCAGGCTGGAGTCGGGTGCATTGCTCAATCAATATCATTTAGCTTATACCACTTTTGGTGAATTGAATGAAACAAAGAGCAATGCAGTATGGATCTTTCATGCACTTACAGCCAACAGCGATCCATCGGAATGGTGGGATGGTTTGGTAGGCGAAGGAAAGTTATTTGATCCGGCAAAGTATTTTATTGTTTGTGTGAACATGCCCGGCAGTGCATATGGAAGTATTGGTCCGTTGGATATAGATCCATTAACAAACGAACCTTACTATCACGAATTTCCCTGGTTTACTACAAGGGATATGATTCGTGCTTACGATCCATTGCGCAAAGAATTGGGTATTGAAAAAATACACATCGGTATTGGTGGCAGCATGGGTGGACAGCAGTTGCTCGAATGGGCTATTGAAGAACCGCAACTGTTCGAACACATTATTCCTATTGCAACAAATGCGTACCACTCTGCATGGGGTGTTGCCTTTAATGCATCGCAACGATTGGCTATTGAAGCCGATGTTACCTGGAAGAATAAAAGTGCAGACGCAGGGCAGGCTGGTTTAAAAGCAGCTCGCAGCATTGCATTGCTTTCGTACCGTCATTATGATGCATACGGCATCAGCCAGATCGAAGAAACAAATGATGTGCTCGAAGATTTTAAAGCTGAATCGTATCAACGTTACCAGGGCGATAAACTGGTGAAACGTTACAATGCATTCAGCTATTATTTTCTTGGTAAGGGAATGGATTCGCACAATGTTGGCCGCAGCCGTGCTTCTATTGAACTGGCGTTGAAAGAAATTACAGCCCGTACATTGGTCATTGGCATCAGCAACGATCTGCTGTTCCCCATCAGTGAACAACAGTTTTTAGCAAACACCATCAGCGGTGCTACTTTCAAAAGCATTGAATCTTTTTACGGGCATGATGGATTTCTGCTGGAATACGATCAGATCAATAAAGCCATCAACAACTTTTTACAACAAACACAGAAAACAGATTTAAAGAAACAGTTAATTAAATAATATGTCAAACGATAAGCAGTTAGTAATTGGCCTTTTTGGCTTTGGCGTTGTAGGTGAGGGTTTATACAAAGTGTTACATCAAACCGAATCATTGAATGCACGCATTAAGAAAGTATGTATCAAGAATGCAAACAAAAAGCGTAATGCACCCGATGAGTTGTTTACAACAGACAGGGATGTGATTTTGAACGATCCTGAGATCAATGTAGTGGTGGAAGTGATCAACGAAAGCGAACCGGCTTTTTATATTGTATCAACAGCGTTGAAGAACGGTAAAGAAGTAGTAAGTGCAAGCAAGAAAATGATTGCTGAACATTTGCCTGAGTTATTGAAGTTGCAAACAGAAACCGGTCTTTCATTTTTATACGAAGCTTCGGCTTGTGCTTCTATTCCTGTTATCCGCAATCTTGAAGAGTATTACGATAACGATTTGCTGCACGGTATTCGTGGTATTGTAAACGGAAGTACCAATTACATCCTTACAAAAATGTTTGAGGAGAAACTCGATTTCAAACAGGCATTGTTACAGGCACAGCAGTTAGGTTTTGCAGAAGCAGATCCTACATTGGATGTGGATGGATGGGATGCGGTTAACAAATGGGTGATCCTGTTACTGCATGCATATGGTGTGGTATCGAAAGTGGAAGATGTGTTGTTCACCGGTATTCAAAATATACAAGGTGCAGATGCAACTGTTGGCCGTGAAAAGAACCTGGAGATCCGTTTGGTAGGCCAGGCAAAGAAATTACAGAATGGCAAAGTGGCTGCATTTGTATTGCCGCAGTTTGTTAAGCACGACGATCATTTAAGTTTTGTAAAGAACGAATACAATGGAGCTGTTGTAGAAAGTTCATTTGCTGATAAGCAATTCTTCTATGGTAAAGGAGCAGGTTCGTTCCCCACAGCATCGGCTGTGTTGAGCGATATTTCTGCTTTGCGTTACGATTACAAATACGAATACAAGAAGTTGTATTATCACCAGCCAAACGAACTTACAACCGACTACTACCTGAAAGTTTATCTCAGCTTTGATGACTGGGATTTTATTCCAAAAGAAAAATTGGAATGGATCGAAGAATGGCATGCTGAAAGCGATCGTAAATATTTGGTAGGTGTAGTACATGCAAACGAACTGAAGCAAAACAATTGGTGGCGTGAAAACGGAACCTCTTTAATTTTGAGTCCCGAACCGATCATTGAAGATGTAGAGATCCGCAAATTGAAAAAAAAGAGTCTTGAACTGGCCGGTTTAAACATTAATTAATCATGAGTTTACAACAACAGATAACCGAACTGGAAAGTCTGCTGCAGGATAAAAGCCCTGCAGCGGCTCTTCAATTACTCAGCGAACGTTTTAAAGGCAGCATCGTTTTTTCAACCAGCTTTGGTTTGGAAGATCAGGCTATCAGTCATCTTATCTTCAACCAGCAGTTGCCTGTTGATGTGTTTACCTTAGACACCGGTCGTATGTTCACCGAAACATACAGCACCTGGCGTTCAACACTGGAAGCATACAATCAACCTATTCATGCCTATTATCCAAATGCAGAAGCGTTACAGCAATATGTTACGGAAAAAGGACCTAATGCATTTTACGAATCAACCGATAACCGTAAGCAATGTTGCGGCATTCGTAAAGTTGAGCCGTTAAAACGTGCATTAAAAGGAAAACAGATCTGGATTACCGGCTTGCGTGCAGAGCAAAGTCCCGATCGTCAGCAAACAACACAGCTGGAGTGGGACGAAAGCAATCAGATCATCAAATTTCACCCCATATTACACTGGACATGGGAAGAACTGAACCAGTTCATCCGTGAAAATCATGTTCCCTACAACGTGTTACACGATAAAGGTTTTGTAAGTATCGGTTGCGCTCCCTGTACAAGAGCCATCCGCCCCGGCGAAGATTTCCGTGCCGGCCGCTGGTGGTGGGAAGATAAAAGCAACAAAGAATGCGGGTTGCATGTGCATACAGATGTAGAACAAACTACCAAATCCTGATTTGCGCAAATGTTTGCGTAATTAAACCTGATTAAAAACAAGTGTTAGGCACTTTGAGTATTATATTTGCATTATAAAACCCTACTTACTAAGTAGGTTAATAAAGCGATCATGAGTCAATATCATTTAGATTATTTACAGCAATTAGAGGCTGAGAGCATTCACATTTTTCGTGAAGTGGCGGCGCAGTTTGAGAAACCGGCCCTTTTATTCAGTGGTGGAAAGGATTCCATCGTAATGGTTCATCTTGCCAAAAAAGCATTTGCCCCCGGAAAAATTCCTTTCCCTTTAGTACATGTTGATACAGGCCACAACTTTCCCGAAGCATTGGAGTTTCGTGACTGGCTGGCAAACGAAGTAGGTGCAACACTGGTAGTTCGTAAAGTAGAAGATACTATTAAGCAACGCAGCTTAACCGAGCCGAAAGGAAAATTCCCAAGCCGCAACTGGTTACAAACGTATACACTCCTCGATACCATTGAAGAGTTTGCATTTGATGCATGTATTGGTGGTGCCCGCAGAGATGAAGAGAAAGCCCGTGCAAAAGAACGCATCTTCTCGGTACGTGATGAGTTTGGTCAGTGGAACCCCAAGCTGCAACGTCCTGAATTATGGAATATCTACAACGGCCGTGTACACAAAGGCGAAAACGTTCGTGTATTCCCCATCAGCAACTGGACAGAATTAGACATCTGGAATTATATCCGCAAAGAAAAGATCGATCTGCCTTCAATCTATTTCGCACACGACCGTGAAGTGATTGTACACGATGGACAGTTGGTTGCAATGAGTGAGTTTGTACAACCATCTGCAGATGATACGATCATCACCAAACGTGTTCGCTACCGTACCGTTGGTGATATGACCTGTACTGCAGCGGTTGAATCAAGTGCTACCAACTTAGATGAAGTAATTGAAGAAATCATTGCAACACGCATCAGCGAACGTGGTGAAACACGTATTGATGATAAGGTAACTGAAGCAGCAATGGAAGACAGAAAGAAGAACGGATATTTCTAAGGTGAATGGTGAATAGTCAATGATTATTGCTTATTCACAATTCACTATTGGCCATTCACAATTTTTGATTTTAAACTTATTTAGATAAAATGGATTTATTACGTTTCATAACAGCAGGCAGTGTAGATGATGGTAAGAGTACCCTCATTGGTCGCTTGCTGTACGATAGCAAAAATATTCTCATCGATCAGCTGGAGGCGTTGGAAAAATCAACCAAGAACAGAGCTGATGGTTCTGTTGATCTTGCGTTGTTAACAGATGGTTTGCGTGCAGAGCGTGAGCAAGGTATTACCATTGATGTGGCTTACCGTTATTTCACCACACCAAAACGTAAGTTTATTATTGCCGATGCGCCCGGTCATGTGCAGTACACAAGAAATATGATCACAGGTGCAAGCAACGCCAACCTCATCATTATTTTAATTGATGCAAGACAAGGTGTTGTTGAACAAACACGTCGCCACTCTATCATTGCTTCCTTGCTGAAGATAAAGCACGTGGTTGTTGCTGTAAACAAAATGGACCTTGTTGAATATTCGCAGGATGTGTACAACAACATTCTCATTGAATACAACGAGGTAGCAAAGCAATTAGGTTTGAACGATGTAACCTATATCCCCATCAGTGCATTGAATGGCGATAACATTGTAGATAAGTCAGAAACAATTACCTGGTACGAAGGCAAACCATTGCTGGAGTTTTTGGAAACAGTAGAAATTGATCATGACATCAATTTAACTGATCCACGTTTCCAGGTGCAACTCGTTATTCGTCCGCAAACAGAAGATCTGCACGACTATCGTGGTTATGCAGGAACTGTAACAAGCGGTACCTATAAAGTAGGCGATAAAGTAACCGTGCTGCCTGCGGGTATTGAAACAACTATCAGCACATTGGAAGCAGCCGGTAAATCAGTTGATGAAGTATTTGCTCCGCAAAGCGTAACCATTCAATTGGCAGATGATATCGACATCAGCCGTGGCGATTCTATTGTAAAATCGGATAATCTTCCGCAGGTAAGCAATGAGCTGGATGTGATCCTTTGCTGGATGGACGATAAAGCATTGATTCCCGGAAATAAATATTACTTACAGCATGGCAGCCGTTTAGTGCGTTCTGTTGTTAAGCAGGTGGAGTACAAGCTCGATGTAAACAGTTTACAGCAACAACCTGTTGAAGGAAACGTAAAGCTGAACGAAGTGGTGAAAGCAGTGATTAAAACTGCATCACCATTGGTTTTCGATTCGTACGATAAACTCAGCGAAAACGGAAGTGCTGTATTGATTGACGAAACAAGCAACAGCACAGTAGCTGCTGTTTTAATAAAATAAAAAACCGAAAGGTTTTTTTATGCAACTAAACCCTACTTGCAGAGTAGGATAATAAGGAGAAGAAATATGTCAAACGAACGCAATCAAACACCAGGTAAAGTGATCATCGCAGGGGCCGGTCCCGGCGATGCTGAGCTTATTACCATCAAACTGCAAAAGCGTTTAGCAGAAGCAGATGTAATTTTTGTTGATCGGTTGGTAAATCCGGAGATAACCGATCTGTATGCACGTCCTGATGCATTGGTGCTCATGACAGGTAAACAAGGTTATCACGATGGTTCGGTTGCACAGGAAGATATTAATAAACTGCTCGTTGGTCATGCACAAAACGGAAAAACAGTTTTGCGTTTAAAAGGTGGTGATGTTGCTTTCTTCAGCAATGTGCTCGATGAGTTGCAAAGTTTGAGCGAAGCAAATATTCCGTTTGAAATTATTCCCGGTATTACGGCTGCATCCGGAGCGTCGGCTTATGCAGGCATTCCGCTTACTGCAAGAGGTTATGCAAAAGCAGTGCAGTTCATCACGTTTAATCCCTGCAGTTTTTATACACGTGAGCAATGGAAAGCATGGGCATCGTCATCCGATACACTGGTGTTTTACATGGCTGCACGTAATCTCGAAGGTTTGGCTGAGTTGTTTCTTCGTCACACAAAGAAACCACATACAGCATTAGCAGTTATTGAGCAGGCTACAACAGAACATCAACGTGTGCATGTTTCAACACTTACAAATGTGAAGAGCGATTTTGCAGCTGTACAATTCAGTTCACCATCGCTGGTAATTATTGGTGATGTAGTGAAACTGCACGAACAGTTTGATTGGTATGCAGCAAACAAAACAGGCTCTGTATTTAATGAATTAGTGACGGTTAAATAAAAGAAATCAGAAAAAAAATGATTGGCGAAGCAAGATTAAAAGAATTACATGCTTTCTTAAAAGACTATTCAGCCGAAGAATTAATTTGGGTGAATGGTTATTTGTCTGGACTTGTAGCAAAAGAAAAACCCAATGGAAACGGAGCAACGTCAACTGCTGCACATGCATCAGTTGCTGCAAAAAAATTGACATTGGTATTTGGTACAGAAACGGGCAATTCTAAAAAGCTGGCTACAAACCTGGCAGCAATTGCTAAGAAAAAAGGCGTGCAGGTAAAACTTGCCGATGTAAGTCAATACCGTATTACCGATCTGCCAAAAGAAGAATACTTTTTTGTGGTGATCAGTACACAGGGCGAAGGTGAACCACCGATCCCTGCAAAAAAGTTTTACGATTATATTCATGAAAATGAACTGAAGCTTCCAAACTTAAAATATAGTGTATTGGCACTGGGCGATTCATCGTACCCGATGTTTTGCAAAACAGGCGAAGATGTGGATGCTCGCTTCAAAGCCTTTGGTGCAACAGAAGTGGTGCCCGTGCAAAAGTGCGATGTGGATTATGAAGAAGATGCAACTGCATGGTTTGAAAAAGTATTGCAGGTGTTGGAGCAAAAAACAACTGCTGCTCCTGCAGAAGTTGCGGCTGCACCGGCTGCAAAAAAGCCAGTTGGTAAAAAGCATTATCACGGTACTGTTCTTACCAATGTTAATCTCAACGATCGTGGATCGAATAAAGCTACCTTTCATATTGAAATTGGTACCGACGAACCGATTGCATACGAACCGGGCGATACCATTGGAATTGTGCCGGGCAATCGTCCGGAAGTAGTTGATCGCATTCTTTCACTTACAGGTATTGCTGCAGATAAAATAATTGTAACAGCAAAGGCAGAAGGAACAGTAAAAGATCTGTTGTTGCATAATCTCAATATCTGCTACCTGCTTTCTTCAACTGTAAAAAAATATGCAACACTTACGCAGCAGGAAATTCCTGATACAAGAATGGACCTTGTTGATCTCTTGCGTATCTATCCTGTAAAAGATGCAGATCAGTTTGAAGATGTGGTAAAAATATTAATGCCGATTGCACCCCGTTTGTATTCGGTTGCATCATCACCTGCTGCACATGGTGAAAACGAGATTCATATCACGGTAGCAAAAGATGCATTTCTTTCGCAGGATGAGCAACGTTTTGGATTGTGCAGTGAATTCCTCGGCGATCTTCCGGTTGGTTCACCGCTTACATTCTACGTACACAAGGATAAAAACTTTAAACTTCCTGCAGCCGATAAAGATGTGATCATGATTGGCCCCGGTACAGGTGTTGCACCTTTCCGTTCTTTCTTATCGGAACGTGATGCTACAGGTGCAAATGGCCGTAACTGGTTCTTCTTTGGTGAGCAACATTTTGTAACCGACTTTTTGTATCAAACCGAAATACAAAATTTTGTACAGACAGGTGTGTTAACGAAAATCGATCTTGCTTTCTCCAGAGATCAGCAGGAGAAAATTTATGTACAACATCGCATGCAGCAGAAAGCAGCAGAGTTGTATAGCTGGATAGATGCCGGTGCTTCGGTATATATCAGCGGAACAAAAGACCCGATGAGTAAAGATGTAGAAGCAAGCTTGCTCAATATCATTTCAACCGAAGGAAAGAAAACAGAAGAAGAAGCAAAAGCTTATCTCGAACAACTGAAGAAAGAAGGCCGTTACGAGAAGGATGTGTATTGATGATGAGTGATGAATAATGAGTGATGAGTGAACAGAGCGTACATCCCCTCCCGGGAGGGGCGCAAAGTGTTACACGAGCAGAGGGATCGAAGGGGTGGGTTGAGAACTTGATAGTTCATAGATAATAGTTAATAGTAAGAAGACCGAAAGTCAGTAAAGTCAGAAAGACCGAAAGAAAGATCAAGATTAAGAATGATTCTTTCCGACTTACCGACTTGCCGACTTTCGGACAAACAAATTAAAATGAGCGAAAAAAATAATTTATCTCCTGTAGAGCGTATCAAAACAGCGAGTGAAGGTTTAAGAGGAACATTGAAGGAAAGCCTGCAGGATGGCTTAACCGGTGCATTGTACGAAGATGATCAATCATTGATTAAATTTCATGGCATGTACCAACAGGATGATCGTGACCGCAGAGAAGAACGTACTGCAAAGAAATTAGAGTGGTTGTATTCGTATATGATCCGTTTGCGTTTGCCGGGTGGTTTCTTAACGCCTGAACAATGGGTGGCGATGCACAATGTTGCAGGCGAACATTCAACAGGTACTATCAAGATCACTACACGTCAAACAGTGCAATTGCATGGAATATTAAAGTCGCATATCAAACCAACGATCTCTTCATTCAATACAGCAGGTTTGGATTCTATTGCAGCTTGTGGTGATGTAAACCGTAATGTAACCTGCAGTGCACATCCGAACGAATCTGAAATTCACGAAGAAGTTTTTGCTTTTGCAGATAAGATCAGTGTAATGGCTTTGCCAAAAACAAGATCGTATTACGAAGTTTGGCTCGATCAGGAAAAGCTGGTGGAAAAAACAGAAGAGGATCCTTTATACCAGGAGCGTTACCTGCCACGTAAATTCAAGATCGGTATTGCAATTCCGCCAAACAACGATGTGGATGTGTTAACGAATGATGTAGGCTTGATTGCTGTGATTGAAAACAACAAACTCATTGGTTTCAATATTGCAGCAGGTGGTGGTTTAAGTTCAACACATGGCAATCCAAATACCTATGCACGTTTGGCAACAGTGTTGGGTTTTGTTACTGTTGAACAAACATTGAAAGCTGTGTACGAAGTCATCACTATACAACGTGATTATGGAAACAGGGCCGATCGTAAACTGGCCCGTTTAAAATACACCATCGATCGTTTAACGGTTGAAGGGTTGAAAGAAGAACTGGAAAAACGCTGTGGGTTTAAACTCGGCGAAATCAAACCTTACAGCTTTACTTCACGTAAAGATCACTATGGCTGGAAGAAAAATCACCAGGGCAAATGGTACTTTACATTGTTTGTAGAAAATGGTCGGGTGCTGGATGATGAGCAGGTGGCAATGAAAACAGCTTTGCTTGAAATTGCAAAAACAGGAAAAGCAAACTTCCGTTTCACGGGTAATCAAAATGTAATTATTGCTGATGTACTGGAAGCAGATAAGCCTGTTGTTGATGCATTATTGCAACAATTTAAACTTGATGCACATACAGAAAATGCAGGCGTGTTGCGTAAGAATGCGATTGCATGTGTTGCCTTCAATACCTGTCCGCTTGCGTTGGCAGAAGCACAACGTTATCTCCCAACATTGATCGATAAGATTGAACCATTGTTAAACAAACATGGTTTGGAAGAAGATGAAATTATTTTACGTATGACGGGTTGTCCCAATGGTTGTGGCCGTTCAAGCGCATCGGAAATTGGATTTATCGGTACAGCTTACGGACATTACAATCTGCACATTGGTGGAGATCGGGAAGGGGAGCGTTTGAATACGAAGTTTAAAGAGAATCTGAACGAAGAGCAGATTTTATCTTCACTCGATGAATTGTTTGCGGTGTACAAAGCCGAGCGGAATACAAACGAAACATTCGGCGATTTTTCTTACCGTAAATGGATATTGAATTAAGCAGTGAAGTACTGGCTCCTCATATCGGCGTTGTTTAGTGCATTGAATTTGTTTGCGCAGGATCCGCCTGCCGAAATGTGGGTTGGTGTTGCAGTGCCGGTTCATTTCGGAAAAAAAGACAACTGGCAATGGCATAACGATGCAGGCTATCGCACCAATGGTGTAAGTGTATTGCCGCACCAGGCATTGTATCGTACAGGAATCCGTCATTTTTTTAACGGACACTTTAATGCAGCAGCAGGTGGGGCATTGTTTTTTACAAGAATAAGTTACGATAAAGATGATCGGGAGTTTGGACAGGAAAACAGGTTGTGGCAGGAAGTAGTTCATCTTACCAATCAGAAAGCAGCATGGCGTGTGCAAAGCCGTTTTCGTTTAGAGCAACGTTTTTTTGAACCTACAGAATTACGGGCAGCATTTTATGCTACCCGTTTTCGTTATCGTAGCGCACTCGTTTATGCACCAACAGAAAAGATACAGCTGCATCTTGCAGATGAGTACATGCAGCAGTTGAGTAATAACAAAATGCAGTTCAATCAAAACCGTTTGATTGCTTCGGCATTCTGTACATTAAAAAAGCAATCGCAGTTGCAGTTTTCTTACATTTGGCAATATCGTTCAGCTTCATCTTCGCAAAGCATCATTGCTGTGATCTTTCAAAAAAGCATAGGAATTAATGGAAACAACTAATACAGTAACCGTAAAAAATAATTTATACCCGGTTTTTTTAAAGCTGGAGGAGTTGCGTGTGTTATTGGTAGGTGCAGGTAATGTAGGATTAGAAAAACTACATTCTTTACTTGCCAATTCGCCCAATGCAGCTGTTACCATTGTTGCACCTGTGGTAAAAGAAGATGTTCGTCGTTTGGTTTGGAAGCACCCTTCCTGCGAAATTGTTCAGAAAGCTTTTGAGGAAACTGATCTTGAAAATAAAGACCTGGTTATACTTGCTACCGACGATCATAAGCTGCATGAAAAAGTGCGTGTGTTGGCAAAAGCAAAAGGGTTGCTGGTAAATGTTGCTGATACTCCCGATCTCTGCGATTTTTATTTAGGCAGCATTGTACAAAAGGGCAATTTAAAAGTTGCTATTTCTACAAACGGCAAATCGCCAACTGCAGCCAAACGGATTAAAGAAGTATTACACGATGCATTGCCCGATGAGTTGGATGAAGTAATTGAAAACCTGCACAAGGTTCGTAATAAGCTCAACGGCAATTTTGAATACAAAGTAAAAAAGCTCAACTCCATTACAAAAGTATTGGTGGAGAATGATCGTGTTGGTACAGAGAAGAAATGGAAAAAAGTTGCCACTTATTCCTTGCTTGCGTTTGCGTTAATGCTGATCGGTCACTTCATTTTTTCGTACATACCGTTCAGGCAAATTGCAAACGATACAGTAACCTTTTATCAAACACTCGATAAAAATTTTCATTGGTTAATGCTTGCAGGGTTTCTTGCACAGCTGGTTGATGGTGCGTTGGGCATGGGTTATGGTGTAACCAGTGCAACGGTGTTGTTGTCGGCTGGTGTTAGTCCTGCAGCCATTAGCGGTGCAGTGCATACTGCCGAAGTTTTTTCAAGTGCAGCATCTGGTTACAGTCACTATCGTTTTGGAAACGTTAATAAAAAATTATTCAAAGCGCTGGTAATACCCGGTGTTATTGGCGCTATACTCGGTGCAGTGTTGTTAACATGGTTGGGTAATAAAGATGCTTTTTGGTTGCGTGCGTTACTGGCTTGTTATACGTTGTTTTTGGGTGTAAAGTTTTTGATCAATGCATTTCGTGAGCAACGTCAACAAAAGAAATTTAAACGTTACAGTGCACTTGCAGGTGCCGGCGGTTTTTTAGATTCATTTGGCGGCGGAGGCTGGGGCCCATTGGTTACAACTACGCTTATTAACAAAGGTCGTAGCCCGAAATATGTAATAGGCTCTGTAAGCCTGACTGAGTTCTTTGTAACACTGGCGAGTGCATTCACCTTCTTTACATTATTGGGTGTTACGCATTGGCAGGTAATTGTTGCATTAATGCTGGGTGGTTTTATAGCAGCGCCTATTGCGGCAAAACTAGCAGGTAAAATGCCAAGGAAAACAGCTTTCATTCTCCTGGGTATTCTCGTAATTATCTGGAGCCTGCGTATTCTCGTAAAAGTTTTCTAACGAAATAATTCTTTTTTAAGGGGTGAGTAAAACATCTGTTTTGCTCCCCCCTTTTTCTTTTATAACGGGGAAAAAAATAATGAAAAATAAAAGTCTATTAATTTGGTAGGAATATATTACCCTACTAAATTTGTAGGATAAATGAAACAGATAACCCACCTTAATGCGCACCTGGTCATGCAGTTTACTTCGGCAACACGATGTTGTTTCTGCATGCGTTAACCATTGTTTCCTATAGCATTATTCATTACAACTGCACCGGCTTGTTACGGTTCGGTACGAAATACTTATTGTTTAAATTAATTGAAATGAGAAAGAGTTTATTTTTTATTCTGTTGCTTATCGGAGCAACACTTACAGCACAAAGTCAGGCTGTTTTAAAAGGAATTATTAAAGATGGCAAGGGGATTCCTGTTGAATCTGCCACAGTTAAAATTCTAGGTTCAACTGTTTTTGCTGTTGCCGATGGTAAAGGTGAGTTTGCTATTCCTGCACCAAAACAGTTACCCTTCACATTACAAATTACTTCGGCTGGTTATTCGCCCAGTGATGTTGTGATTTCTGAATTGAAGGATAGTGTGCTGCACATATTGTTGGTAGAGAACAGCCAGTTGTCGGAAGTAGTGATCACCTCACGACGCAGAATAGAAACAGCACAGAATGTTCCTATTGCTATTTCTGTTGTAGGAGGTTCGCAGGTAGAAAATGCGGGTGCATTCAATGTAAACCGTTTAAAAGAACTGATACCAAGTGTGCAGCTGTATACATCCAACCCTCGTAATACAGGTATTAATATTCGTGGTTTAGGTTCGCCATTTGGTCTTACAAATGATGGTCTTGATCCCGGTGTTGGTTTTTATGTTGATGGTGTATATTTTGCACGGCCTGCTGCAGCAACACTTGATTTTATTGATATTGAACAGATAGAAGTATTACGTGGCCCACAAGGAACATTGTTTGGAAAGAATACCACTTCAGGTGCATTCAACATTACTACACGTAAGCCAAGTTTTAATCCGGGTGCAAATTTCGAAGTGAGTTATGGTAACTATGGATACATACAGGCGAAGAGTTCAATAACAGGTGCATTGGCAAAAAAAATTGCCGGACGTCTTTCTTTCTCCGGTACACAGCGTAATGGATTGATCGAAAATGTTCGCACCGGAAAGTATACGAATGATATTAATAACCTCGGTGTTCGTGGTCAGTTATTGTTTAAACCGACAACTAATACTTCTATTACACTTGCAGGCGATCTTTCCCGTCAGCGTCCTGATGGATATGCACAGGTAGTAGCAGGTGTGGTGCAAACAAAACGTGCAGCTTATCGGCAGTTTAATGCAATCATCGCCGATCTGAATTATTCACTGCCAAGCACAAATGCGTTTGATCGTAAGATTGATCATGATGTGCCCTGGAATTCGGGTAACGATTTAGGTGGCGTATCGTTAAACATTGAACGTAAGATTGGTCCCGGTACACTTACTTCAACAACAGCATGGCGCTATTGGAATTGGGATCCATCGAACGACAGGGACTTTACCGGATTACAGGCTTTATCAAAATCGCAAAACCCGGCCAAGCATCAGAACTGGTCGCAGGAACTGCGTTATGCCGGACAGATATCTTCACGTTTAAGTGGTGTTGTTGGCTTGTTCTATATCGACCAGGAAGTAAAGATCAATGGTACTGAAGAATCAGGTTCTGCACAATGGCGCTTTTCACAAAGCACAACAAGTGATCTTTGGAAAACGCCTGGTTTGTTCGAAGGTTTTGGCATCAATACAAAAGCTTCCATTAAATCGAAGAGTGCAGCAGTTTTTGCAAATGTTGATTGGGAAGTTGCAGAGGGTTTTCACATCTTACCCGGCTTGCGTTATAATTACGATAAGAAAGATGTTGTGTACAATCGTATTGCATCAGGTGGTTTAGATACTGCAACGTATAATGGTACAACTGCTCAAAAAACAACTTTGCAGGGATTTAAGAATGGGGTGTATACCAGCCAGTCTTATGTGGCCAATGCTGAAGAAAATAATCTTACCTACCAGCTTACCGTATCGTACCGACCCAATAAGCAGATCAATGCATTTGCAACTTATTCAACAAGTTTTAAACCTGTTGGTGTAAATGTGGCCGGCTTGCCAACCGTTAATGGTGTTGCTGCAACTGATCTCGCAGTAATTAAACCTGAAGATGTAAGGCATTACGAAATAGGTGTTAAAACAAACCCGACAGATAATTTTATTTTCAATCTCGTATTTCACAATACAAACATTAAAAACTATCAAACCAATGTGCAGTCTGCTGAGTTAGGTGTTAACCGTGGCTACATTGCCAATGCAGAAGAGGTAAATGTAAAAGGTGTTGAAGTTGATGCAAACTATAAAGTAAACAGTCATTTCTTATTCTACGGAGCATTGGCTTATACAGATGCGAGATATGTAAAATTTACAAATGCTCCATTGCCACTTGAAGAAACAGGATTAACTGAGAATGGTGTGCAGAAAGCATTCAAGGATATTTCCGGTGGCGTGCTGCCGGGTATTTCTAAATGGTCGGGATCGTTAGGTGGTGAGTTTACGAAAGCCACTACATTTTTAGATAAGCCTGCAAAATTCTTTATTGCAGTAGAGAGTTTTTACCGTTCTTCTTTTTCTTCGAGCCCATCGCCATCTGCATACCTGAATATTGATGGATATACATTGGTTAACGGAAGAGTTGGTTTTCGTGCAGTTAACAGCGGCTTCTCAGCTTTTATCTGGGGACGCAATATTTTCAATAAGAATTACTACGAACAACTTTTACCTGCTGGTGGTAATGCAGGGCATTATGCTGCTGTACTTGGCGATCAGGCAACGTATGGTATAACTATTCGATACACACTATAAATGTTTTCAGTTTTCCCTAAGCAATAAGCAATCGTAACAAAGCAGCGTCCCGATTCTTCGGGATGCTTTTTAAAACAGCTGCATGGCCGAGAGGTGAGGTAAAGGTCTGCAAAACCTTTTACGCCGGTTCGATTCCGGCTGCAGCGTCAATACAAATAAAATGAAACCAATCTTAGCTTTAACAGTTGTTGCTTTTTTGTTGTTGCAGAATGTAGATGCTCAACAGAAAATAGTTTCAGAAGAAGAGCAATTGTGGACAGGTTATTTCAATCAAACAAGATTCAGTAATAAATGGGGCGTTTGGACAGATGTGCATGTACGCACAAAAGAAAATTTTTTCAATCATCTTTCGCAGGTTGTAATACGACCGGGTATTACTTATTATTTATCGAACGATGTAAAACTTACAGCAGGTTATGCATTCATCAATCATTTTCCTGCCGATAACCATAAAAACATTTCACAGCCCGAACATCGCCCCTGGCAACAGTTGCAATGGCATGCAAAATATCCACGCATTAAACTGATGCAGTGGATTCGTTTGGAAGAACGCTTTCGCAGAAAAATTTTAAATGATGATGCGTTGGCTGATGGTTACAATTTCAATTTCCGTTTCCGCTATAATATTCTTTCGCAGTTTGCATTGAACAGATCCACGCCGTTTAAGCCGGGAAGCTTTTCGTTTGTACTTTCAAATGAAGTGTTTGTAAATGCAGGCCGTGAGATCACTTACAATGTGTTCGATCAGAATCGTTTTTTTGCCGGCTTTCATTATCATGTAAACAAACACGATAACCTGCAGCTTGGATATATGAATTTATTTCAGCAGCAGGCTGCTGGTAACAAGTATAGAAATTTGCATATTGCAAGGGTTTTCTATTTTCATCAACTCGACTTTCGCAAAAACACAGCAAAGCATTGATTTGGTTTATGCTTTCGTATGCAAACTTTGCAACAACCGCAAACCCTCTTCCCAGTTTCCAAGTGCTGAATCGGAATTAATGTGGCCCACAGCACCGGCATTAATATGTGTGCTCCCCCAGGCTGCCGCCCATATTTTCGTACGGTCTATTGCTGCATACGGATCGTTCGAACTGGCTACAACAACTGAATTAACCGGTAAGCTTTGCAATGGAATAGGAGCAAAGTCTCGCAATTCTTTTTTTGTACTTTTCTCTACATCGGCAGGTGCCACCAGCATAATTGCTTTTACATGTGCTGCACAATAGTGCATGGCCCAATGCACAACAGTAATGCAACCCAGGCTATGTGCAACAAGGATCAATGGTTCGTTTTCAGCAGCAGTTATTTGTGTATGTAACTTGTTTACCCAATCTTGTTTTATAGGTTCGTTCCAGTTTGTTTGTTCAACACGATGGAAGCTGTTGGGATATTTCCTTTCCCAATTTGTTTGCCAATGGCCGGGGCCGGAATTGTATAAACCCGGAACGATGAGGTATTTCATATTGCAGATTTTTTTTAAAGCGCCTCCTGTGAAAACAGGAGGCTTGAGTCGATCATGAGAGCAAAAGTGTTTGCATGATATGATAGTATGCGAAAGGAGCGGAAAAACCGGCTGCCTGTAATTATTGGTAACGGAATACCTGCAGAAATCTATCGCACCGCAATACGATTGCTATTATTCTACAAAAATAGTAGAGAATGTTGAATAAAATGCTTGTTGTATAAAAAATACTCTATATTTTTGGTAGACTATTAGATGGTGGAGACAGAACTGTTTTAACTAACAAACGAATAAAAAAACTGGAATGAATAAAATTTACTTAAGTGATTCAGGCCCCAAAGTGTCGCCGGCTATTTATGGATTTTATCGCTGGAGAGAAGATGAAGCTACTGTTGCAAATGTTGAACGTATTGTGCAGCTTAGTCTTGAGCTGGGCATTAATACCTTCGATCATGCCGATGTATATGCTGGTTACCAGGCCGAAACTGTTTTTGGCAAGGTTATTAAAACTTCATCAGTAAAAAGAGAAGATATTGTACTCTTCAGTAAATGCGGATACAATGTACCGCATCCAACCAGACCCGAAATGAGAGTGGCACATTACAATACTTCGAGCAAGCATATTGTTGCAAGTGTTGAACAGTCGTTAAAGAACCTGCAGACCGATTACCTTGATGTGTTTTTATTAAACGGACTCGATCCGTTGTCTGATCTCGAAGAAACTGCACTTACGTTACGCCGCTTAAAGGAAAGTGGAAAGATCAAAAATATTGGTGTAGTGAATTTTTCTGTTTTTCAGCATCAGTTGCTCAGCTCGTATTTGCATGTACCCATCGTTACCAATCATATTGAGTTGAATTTGCTTAATACAACAGCATTTGATAACGGGCAGATCGACTATATCAAGCAGAAATACATCCGTCCTTTAGCTACCGCACCATTGGCCGAAGGCAGAATTGCCGAGAGTACGGAGCGTGTGCCTTTGCGGGTAAGAGCCAAGCTGGAAGAGCTTGCACAGAAATACCAAGTACATTTTGAATCGGTAGCAATTGCATGGCTTACAAAGTTGGGCGCATTGCCACTTATTGGTTCAAGCAATGAACAACGCATACGCAACATTGCAAAGGCCTTTGAAATTGATCTCGATCACCAGGATTGGTACGAGTTGTATACTGCTTCAAAAGAATAAATAACTTTTTATGAAGACGAGGCTTGTAACACTTACAATGTTTACTTTCTTTTTTATGATTTTTTCTTCTGCAGAAATAGTGAATTTTTTACCTGCTGTTGTAAAAGGGCAGTTGCTCGACAGCCAAACAGGAAAACCAGTACATGGTGCGCATGTATTTATTGTTCGGGGCGAAGAGGAAGTGTTCAGTTCTGCCAAAGGTGATTTTCATTTTAAAACATGGAATGTATTTCCGCTTACCGTTACGGTTGAACACAAGTTGTATAAATCCGTAAACCTTCGTGTTACAAGCGAAACAGATCAATTAACAGTTAAGCTAACTCCCATTAAATGATGTTTGTAGCATGCATCTGAACTACCTCGCTTTTGCAGTTCCGTTGTTTACAGGGTTTATGTTACTCGAATATGCAGTAGCAGTAAAAAAACAAAAGCAGCAATTGTTTTCGTTTGATGAAGCCGTTGCAAATGTAAATGTTGGTATAGCTGAAAGATTGAGCGATCTGTTTACAACCGGGCTGTTCTACTATTTTTTTGCATGGATCTATCAGCACTTTGCATTGTTCGATATAAAACCAAATTGGTTTACATGGATCGCCTTGTTCCTGTTTACCGATCTGTTGTGGTACTGGTATCATCGTTTCGGGCATGAGGTAAATATTTTCTGGGGCTTTCATGTAGTGCATCATCAAAGCGACGATTTTAATTATACAGTTGCAGCACGTATAACTGTTTTGCAATCGGCAGCACGTAGCCTGTTCTGGGCTTTTTTACCATTGTTGGGTTTTCCGCCGGAAATGATCACAACATTATTGCTCATTCATGGTGCGTATCCTTTCTTCACCCATACACAGCTTATCGGCAAGCTGGGTTGGTTTGAGTATATTTTTGTAACGCCATCACACCATCGGGTGCATCACAGTTCTAATCCGCAGTATCTCGATAAAAATTATGGCGATGTACTCATTATTTGGGATAAACTCTTCGGCACATTTGCAAAAGAAGAAGAACAGCCGCAATATGGCTTGACCAAGCCCCTCAACAGTCATAGCTTTTTATGGCAGCATTTTCATTTTATTATGGAAATACTGGTATCGTTTAAACGAGCAGCAACATTGAAAGGTAAATGGCGAAGTTTTTTTGGAAAGCCTGATGATATTGATCCACGTATCCGTTCCGGTCTTGAACGAAAATTTTCACGCAAGGAATACGAACTGTCGCAAACCAAAGCATTGCGCAATTATATTAAACTGCAAACCATTGTTTCGCTGGTACTGCTATTTGTTGTGATTTTGCTGGAGCATTATCTTACTGCGTTGCAATTAACAACAGCCGCATTTTTTATTATCCTGAGTGTAATTACAACAGGCGCAATGCTGGAGCAACGTCGCTGGATCGTTTTTCTTGAATATGCCCGCATTGGCCTGGCAGGTATTTTTATTTATCTCTGCTATCCCTCGTACAGCATCAGTGTCCTCATCTTTTTATTACTCACGGTAATGCTGCTTTTCTGCAAAACAATCAGCGAAAAGTACAATGGTTATCTCTATGCTTCCATTCGTTCGTAAAAGGAAAGTAAAACTGCTAAAAGCAGGTATTGGCTTAGGGTTGAAACAGCTTTAGGTCTTAACTTCGCAGCTCATTCAGCTATAAAATAATTATGAGTAAGTATAAGCCGGAAACTGATGCCATTCGCTTGCAGATGAACCGTACCAACGAGAAAGAACACAGTACGCCTTTGTTTTTAACCAGCAGTTTTGTGTACGATAGTGCAGAGAATATGGCCGCTGCATTTTCCGATGACAGCCTGGATGTAAATATCTATTCCCGTTTTTCTAACCCAACTGTTGATGAGTTTATTGGTAAGATAGCAGCATTGGAAGGAGCAGAAAATGGTATTGCAACAGGTACAGGCATGGCCGCTGTGTTTTCAACGTTTATGACCTTTCTCAGCAAAGGCGATCATATTCTTTCTGCATCAGCTGTGTTTGGTTCAACCCATACCATCTTAACCAAGTATTTACCAAAGTGGGGATTTGAATCGACTTACTTTGATATGAACCAACCGGAAACAATTGAAGCGTTGATTAAACCCAACACGAAACTGTTGTATGTTGAAACGCCTTCGAATCCCGGATTGGATATTATCGATCTTGAATATGTAGCAGCAATTTGTAAAAAGCACAATATTTTGTTTGTGGTTGATAATTGTTTTGCAACGCCTGCAGTACAGCAACCGATTAAGTTTGGTGCTGATCTTGTTCTGCATTCTGCAACAAAGTTTATCGATGGACAGGGACGTGTACTTGGTGGAGTAGTAGTTGGTAACGAAGAGCTGATACACGAAATGTATTTGTTTGTGCGCAATACCGGCCCATCACTCAGTCCGTTTAATGCATGGGTGTTAACCAAGAGCCTGGAAACACTGTACATCCGTATGGATAAGCATGCAGATAATGCGTTGAAACTTGCAAAACGTTTGGAAGGAAATCCCAAACTCAACTCCGTAAAATATCCTTTCCTGCCATCGCATCCGCAATATGCTATTGCGAAGAAACAAATGAGCAATGGTGGTGGTATTGTAACTTTTGAATTGAAAGGTGGTATTGAAAGTGGCCGTAAGTTTTTAAATGCATTGGAAATGTTATCGATGACCAATAACCTTGGCGACAGCAGAACCATTGCATCGCATCCTGCATCAACAACACATTCCAAGTTATCTGTTGATGAAAAGAAAGCTGTTGGTATTACCGATGGTTTGGTACGTGTATCGGTAGGATTAGAACATATTGATGATATTATTGCAGATATAGAACAGGCATTGGAGAAATGCTGACGGTGTCAGGATGTCGTCAGACGTCAGACACCTTTGATGACATAAATAAAATTTTAAACAGCGTCCTGCAAAGCAGGACGCTGTTCTTTTATCAAAAACATTCTTTAATTGTATAACCGGTTTCAAACAAAAAGCCCCGTCACTTATGTGAACGGGACCGTTATTACCTGATAAAACCAAAACAGCGTTTAGCGTGTGGGCGTTGCTTCGTTGTTGCCTTTTACTTTTTTCAACAACAAGATATAACCACAGCATTCTTTATTCTTTTTATTTACCTGCACGGGTTTAATCATATGCCATTCGCTGAACTTAGGCATATATCCATAGCTGATAATATTGCCATCTAATTCGGGCTTTAATTTTTTATAATACACTTGTTTTTCGTCGTAATCATACATACGCACTTCGGTTATTTTGCTACCGGGGTCGCCAATAAACACAATATGATACCATGCGCCCTGCGTCATAGGTACAATTACAGGCATTTCAAATTCGCTTTCCATGGTCATGCTGGCTTCTTTCAAAACCATAAAGCCATTTTGCTCAAACGATTTTTTTAAACTGTCTACCTGTTGTGAAATGGATTGATTGGTGCAACTGCGTTGTCTGATGTCTTGTGCGTGCAGCAAATGGCTTGCAAACACAAATGCAAATAGGAAGAAATAGGTTTTCATACTTGTACGGATCTTTTGGTTCTTTGTGCTGTTTTTCAGCAGGATTGGGTACGATTTCCTGTACAAGATACGGTGAATAATATGATATTGGAATGTTTTGAGCACTATGTTTTACTACTACGTATTATCCCTTATGTTGATTTATGAGTTTTACTTGCTGAATATACCAAGAATTATGCCTTAAATAACTTTATTAACCTTTATAAGTGTAAAAAGAATTGGCCTGGGCTGTACAAGTGAGTACAAGGTCGTTAATGCAAACATGGGCAGGCAGGCTCGCACAATAATAAATTACATCGGCAACATCTTTGGCCGAAAGAGGCGTGTAGCCTGCGTAAACAGCAGCAGCTTTGCTTTCATCGCCTTTAAAACGGATCATCGAAAACTCTGTTTCGGCAGCTCCGGGATGTATGGCAGTTACTTTTATATGATGTGGAAGCAGATCAATACGCATGCCTTTGCTGATGCTGTCTACTGCCGCTTTACTGCCGCAATACACATTACCTTTTTCATACGCTTCTTTACCTGCAGTGGAGCCGAGGTTAATGATATGTCCCTGCTTACGTTTGGTCATGTACGGCAACACAGCACGGCTTACATACAATAAGCCTTTAATATTGGTATCGATCATGGTTTCCCAATCGTCCATATCTGCTTCATCAAAATTATCACGGCCAAGTGCAAGCCCTGCATTGTTTACAAGTACATCAATTGCCTGCCAGTTTTCGGGCAACGATTGGATAGCTGCAAACACAGCAGCCTTCTGTTGTACATCAAAAACCAATGTATAAATGCTGATGCTGTATTTTGTTTCCAGTTCTGTTTTGATGGATTGCAAACGATCTTCACGACGCCCCGTTAAAATAAGATTCCAATTGTTACTGGCAAATACTTCGGCCGCTGCTTTGCCGAAACCCGATGTAGCACCGGTAATAAAAACAAGCTTACTCATGCTGTGAATGTACAGAGAAACTGCTTTGAGCGAACGGTGTGTGTGTCTTTTTTAAGCTTGTTATAAATAATGCACAGGCATAGTTGCTTTTTTTACTGTAAACGGCCTATTCCGGTTTAAGAAAAATGTAACTGCTATTATTTTACTCCAGTCCACCATTGTTTAAACTGTTGTTCATTGTTTTTTAGATACACAAACTCACCAATAACAGGGGTAACTAATGGTAATTTGATTGCTTGATTTAACTCGCTGATTTTTATCAGGGGCTCATCCCATGCATGGTTTGCAAGCACAAACTTCGAAGAGTGAACAGGAAATAATCTTTTTGCTTTTAAATCTTTAGCAGCTTTCAAAACCTCATCAGGTAATAAGTGAATGTATTTCCATTTCTGATCGTATTGGCCATTTTCTAAAATAGCCAGATCAATTGGTCCGTATTTATTTCCTATTTCAGCAAAATGTGTATCATAGCCGCTATCGCCACCAATAAATATTTTCATAGTCGGCGTTTGTAAAACGTACGATAACCAAAGTGTATTGCAGCGGTTAAATCCTCTGCCGGAAAAATGTCTTGCTGTGGTAGTATAAGCAGTGAAGTTACTGTCGAGCTTAATTGTTTCGTTCCAGTCTTTTTCAATAATACTGTCAATATTATATCCCCAGTGTTCAAAATGTGCACCAACACCCAAACCGCAAATTATTTTCTTTGTTTTTGATTTTAGCTTCATGATCGTTTCATGATCTACATGGTCATAATGGTCGTGTGAAATAAAGAGATAATCAATATCAGGGAGATCATCAACGGTATACCGATCGGTTCCTTTAAATGATTTTACAGTTTGCGGAATGGGTGATGCATTGCCACTAAACACCGGATCAACCAAAATCCGCTTACCATCTATCTGCATAAAATAAGAAGAATGTCCAAACCATACTAAAATATCCAGTTCAGCAGGCAGGTTCAGTAAATCTGTTTTTATGGAGGGGATACTGTCAACCGGATATCTTCGTTCGTTTTTTTTGAAGATAAACTCATAGGTTACACCTAACATGCTGTAACCTTCTGTAAGTTCGGGTGTATGGTTGATGTTTACAAACTTGCCATCTTTATAATTCGGCGATTTTTTCATTAATGCAAGCCGCTCGCCCGATGGCTGTTTGCCAAATTTTGCTTTTTTCATGTAAAAGAAGGTTGTTACTGTTAAAAGAACAAGCAAGCCTAATATAGCCAGTAATGTGCGCTTTAATAGCTTGAAAATTTTTCTTTTCATTTTTGTAACGCAACTGAGTTTTGTTGGTTGAAGTTAAGAACTTAACCTGAGTGTAATTTGTTGCGACATGATTGTGGTGGATATAACCCCTTCAGAGTTTAATATCTTCAATTGTACGGTTTTGTCTGCTGCGCTCGGCACCAAAAGCCATGAGGTGACTTTCAACCGAAACTTCTATCGATGAACTGAGCAGTTCTTTATTTTGCTGATAAACGGCCTGCACCCAATCTTTCACCAGCCGATGATCGCCGCCGCCATGTGCATCGGTTTTTAAACTCCACGATGTTTGTTTGCGTGTTTTAAATTCGGTAAGTACAAAACTTTCCATATCGCCAATAATATCGCCCTTTGAACCCATAATGCGTGTTTTTCTTCCTTCGTACGATACATGTGCTTCCATGGAGAAGGCAGCAGTAGTTCCGTTTTCAAACAACATATTCACTGTTAAATGATCGGGTTGATCGTTATCCATGCGATACACACAACGTCCGTAATCGGTTACCTTCAATTGTTCAAGAATATAAGCCGCCTGTTCATCTTCATCTTCAGGTAAGTCGAAAACATAAGTTCGTTTACGGTCACGGTAATAGATCTGCAATGCAGAATACGGACAACTGCTTTCTACAGCACAGCCATCGGTGCAGCGTTCTGTACTTCCCTCAGGTGCATTTTTATTTTTGAACCAACGGAGATTACCAAAACAATGTACATCATGCACAGGGCTGTTTACAAGCCAACGGATAATATCGGTATCGTGCGATGATTTTGCAAGAATGATGGGCGCTGCCATTTTACTGTTGCGCCATTTACCACGTACGTACGAATGACTCATGTGCACATGCTCGATCGGTTCCATGTGCTGGATGCTGATGATCTCACCGATCAATCCTGCATCAATTACACTTTTCAATTCTCGGAAATATGGAGAGTAACGCAATACGTGACAAACACCAAAGATGCGGCCCGTTTCCTGTGCTTTCTTTAAAATCAATCTGCACTCGTCTTCGGTTGGTGCAATTGGTTTTTCAAGCAATATATCATAACCGGCTTCCAGTGCAGCAAGGCATGGAGCCGAATGTAACTGGTCGGGTGTTGCAATGATCACCGCATCGGCCATTTTTTCTTTTGTAAAAACTTCTTTCCAATCGTTGTAACAATGGTCGGCAGCAATTTTATGTTTGCGTGCAGTACGTCTTCTTCGCTCCGAATTATTATCGGCTACAGCAACGATCTGTAATTCATCGGGATGTTCTTTTGCATAGTCGGCATAGATGGTGCCTCTGTGTCCTGCACCGATCAATACAGCCGTAACAGCTGTTTCAATTTTTTTATGCAGCGGATTGTGAAATACATCATCTTCCAAACCTAACAATGCAGCAACTTCTTTCCAACCATCGGAAGCCATGTTGGTGAGTATTTCTACAGGACGCAATATTTTTCTTGATGCAATAAACTGGCGTAACGACATAACTTATTCTTTAAGTCAAAATAATTATTCTTACAGGCAGCTGGTTGGTTCGAATAAAAAAATGTGTGCTGTCTTTTTATTAAAACAGCAATATTTCACAGTTTAAAATTAGGAAAGGAATTGTTAATGAATCAACACAATTACGAGATCCATCACATTTGTTTGTGTTGCACCGGTAATAAACAAACCGCCGGTTTGTTTGAAAAAAGTGTATGCATCGTTTTGCTCAATTGCAACAGTTGCTTGTATTTGTTGCTGCAATGCCTGTTGCAAAACTGCTTCATCTGCAAAAGCTCCTGCAGCATCGGTTGGGCCATCGGTACCATCTGTGCCTGCAGCTAATACAGTAACCTGTTTATTTGCTCCGAGTTGTTGCAATGCACAAAGCGCCAGTTGCTGATTGCGTCCGCCAATGCCATTGCCCTTAACCGTTACCGTTGTTTCGCCGCCGTAAATAAAACATGCTGGCTTTAAACCGTTGTATGTTGTTGCATGATGTACAATTGTTGCAGCATTATCTGCTGCTTCGCCCTGCAGCGATGCCGGAAATGTAAACACGGTGTATCCAAGTTCCGTTGCTTTTTTTGCAGCAGCATTCAGTGCGGTTTCGTTGCTGCTGATGATGTAATGATGAGATTGCTCCAGTAACGCATCAGCAGGTTTGATGGTTTCTGTAATACGGCCTTCAATACCTTTTTGCAGATGCTGTGCAACAGATGCAGGAATTGTTTTTTCTAAGTTGTATTGATTGATAATATTCCATGCATCGTTAAAACTGCTGGCATCGGCAGTGGTTGGTCCGCTTGCAATCGTTTCAAGTTTATTGCCCGGCACATCGGAAATGATGAAGGTATGCCAGTGTGCATGTGCTGCGTGGCGTAACAACTGTCCGCCTTTTATTTTTGATAAATGTCTGCGTACACAATTCATTTCATCAATAGCAGCACCGCTGTTGAGTAAGAGCTGAAACGTTTGTTGCAATTCATCTAAGCAGATGCCTTCCGGTACATCGGCCCATAAAGCAGAAGCGCCACCGCTGAGTAAACAAAGAATAGTATCGCCTGGTTTTGTTTGTTGTAAAAAAGTAATGGTTTGCTCAATGGCCTTGCTGCTGTTTTCATCGGGCACCGGGTGTGCAGCTTCTATGCATTTGATGATCTTCAGCGGCACTGCATGTTTGTATTTGGTTGTAACAAGCCCGGCTTTAATATGTTCTGCAAGTAATTGTTCTGTTGCCTGTGCCATTGCCGCAGCTGCTTTGCCTGCACCAATAACATAAAGATTTGTTGCTGCTAACGGAACAGTGTTATTGCCCGCCTGCAAAACGTTGCCTTTTAATTGCAGGTATTGTGGCAGCAGTGCAGCAGGTTGCACAGCATCAACTGCTGCACGGTAAATAGCTTCTGCATGAATTCTGTTTTGCATACATCAATATCAGAATAAACGTAAACAATAATGCTGAAATGAAAACATGAATCATGCCTGTTTTGTGCGGTGCATATTATTTCCTGGGCAAGTGTTCCGCAGTATCACTTGTTGCCAACTAAGTCTGTTTCGATCCGATAGCTATCGGATGTATCGGAATCATCAAACGCATAACTGTTGCTGTAGATTTTTCCTGTACGGTTTTGCACAACATCTCAAGGTTTGTTTTACATTATCCGAATCAATCTGGACTTAATCACTTGATGCTTGTGTGGAATTATGTAAGGTGCTTGCAAATACTTGATCCAAAAGCAGTTTACTTTTTTGTTCTGTAGGAAGGTCAAAACCTATTGCTTTTTTTAGTTGCCTCTCAGATATACCACGAATAGGGAATTGACAGATGTTTATTCAGTTTGTATTTTGTTATTGTTAACCGATTGTTGCTGCCTGTTACAATGTATGGTAGCTTATCGCTTTCGCTAACCTGGAAATACTGTTACCCATACAAAACATAAAGTTTTACTCTGAATCTCTAAGACAAAATTGTTTTTGAAAAGTGATCTTTCAAATAAAAATCTGCTTTTATCCAATGCCCAATGAAGTGATCTGAAAATCTATAAAAGAGTAGGACAGGGAAGCTGAAAACTGATTAGAGTAAGCAATTATTAAATCAACTACAATGGCAAAAAGTACAAAACCTGTAAAGAAGTCTGCTGCTGCCACTAGAGTAACGGGAACAGAATTGGCAGAGTTGACAAAACGAATGAAAGTACTCAGGATTAATCCAACTGTGAATATTACAAAGTTTGCAGCAGCTGTTAAGAAGATTAATCCCAATGCTCTTATTCCGGTATCAAAACTGCCAGAAGATGTCGTGGCATCGCTCAAAAATTTAAAAGACAGTGCCAAACGGTTTCATGGAGCCAAAATACCACTTACGTGGTTCCCGCCTCAATTGATTTTTTCTCCATGCAGCGATAAATTCGGATACCTGACATCTGCAACAGTAAGGGCTTCAAGTAAAATGGATTTTAATGTTGTGAACGTTGGGTTACTCAATCAGCTGGGAGAATTGATGGGGAATTCCGATAGAGAAGCAACGATAACTGATTCAAACATACCTGCAGGGTATACTTATTTCGGACAATTTGTAGATCATGACATCACTCTGGATGTATCCTCTACCATTGATGCTGTGAATGACGCTAATTCAATTAACAATATGCGTACACCTGCATTAGATCTGGATAATGTATATGGGCGTGGACCAGCTTTAAATCCTTTTTTGTATGAATTTCCTTCATCTGGTCCTTCAACGGCTGTAAAATTAAAACTGGGAGTAAACAGAGATGCGGGAAAAGGTGGGCCTTCTACTGTAGGTGGTGGTATTGCCGGAATGCAGATACAAACTGATTTTGATGTGCCCCGCATGAGTGGAACAAATACTGCAGTGATCGGTGATCCCCGAAATGATGAAAACTTATTTGTAGCTCAATTTCAATCGGCGATGCTAAAATTTCATAATGCAGTGGTTGATATTGTTGTTGCATCGGGATTTACCGGTGATATTTTTGTTGAAGCAAAGAAAATAGTAACACATCATTATCAATGGGCTGTTATAAACGATTTTTTAAAACGTATTTGCGGAGCAGCTACGGTAACTAATTCATTGTCGTCTGTAGTTGCAACAGTTGGCAGCCCGTTTCGTATGCCGGTCGAGTTTTCAGTTGGCGCTTATCGGTTTGGACACAGCTTGATTCGTGAACGTTACTGGATCAATCACAATTTTATCAATCAACCCTTAGCCGATGCATTTGGATTTATAAGGAATCCAAATCTACCTGTATTATCGAATTGGGTAGTTGATTTTAATGCATTTTTTCAAACCGGCATCCCTGTTCCTGTGTTTAATATGGCTCGCAAAATTGATAGTGTTTTGGCAAACGGGTTGGAAACTTTGCCTGGAGGGAGTGGCATCATGTCAATACTGGCGGCAAGAAATTTACGAAGAGGTCTTGCCTTAGGTTTACCAAGTGGGCAGGCCACTGCTGTTGCGCTCGGTCTTGTTCCTCTTACTACTGCACAATTAAAAAGTGGCTTGTCTGCTGCAGAGGTTACTCTCTTAAATTCAAACGGAGGTATACTGTTAAGCAAAACGCCGCTATGGTATTACTGCTTGCGTGAAGCTGCAGTTGTAGGCGGCGGGAACTCACTGGGGCCATTGGGTGCTAAAATAGTAGCAGATACTTTTGTGCGGATGTTAAAACGTGATGGTGATTCTTACATCAATAAGCCCGGAGGATTTACTCCTTTTCTGCCATCAGATGCAGCAGGTAATTTTACCGTTACTGATATTATTAAATTTTCAGGGGTTAATGTGCCTTAATCAGAAGTTGTTTTGTGCTAGTTTACTATTCATGAAGCTTTGATTAGAGTTAAACTGTTAAGGGTAATAGTGATAATTGAGAATAAAAGCAAAAGGCAATAGCATTGCCGCCTTCTTCTATTTCAATAATCTTCTTACATCGTGTCAAAATCACTATTCCCTTCTTTGTAATTCTTCTGCCTAAATAATTTTCTGGCGCAATTGTTCCGCTAAGACAGAGCACTTGCGCTAAATAAGGGAGATTACAAATAAACCTCATTCTCGATTTCCCATGTAAAAGGTTTTACAAAGGTTTCGAACGTAACAGGTTTTGCAAGTTCTATGCTTGTTACAGTTGTTTTCTTTTTCCCTGTTTGTTCGTTGCCTTTTGTATAAGATTGTTTTTTTGTTAGAAGATTAAAACTATAATTTTCATATTCAAGCGTTGCACGATGAATCGTTGATAGCTCTGCACCAATTAAAATGAATTTACTACCTGTAAAACGGAATTTATATGTGCTGTTGGTTGTGTACCAACTACCCATATTATAAAATAAGTGGAACTCTATTTTTAATATTCCTCTATCAATAGAAAGGCCTTGGTAAGGATCGTCCATAATGGATTTGTCATGCTGTAAAATGAACGAATTGCTTTGTGTTTTCAATGTAAATTGATTCGCAGTTTTGCTTTTAAACAAGATCAGCAATATTCTTGGCTGCGTTACAACGGAGTCGCCATCACTGGTTATGCATTTTACGCTGTCTTTATGCTGCAGTACAAGGACCACGTCTTTTACTGCATCCTTATTTAGGTCGCCGCTGATGCTGTCGTGTATCATCCATCCAGAAGGAACAAATTCAGGAATAGCCTGTGCTGTTGTTTTAATTGAAGGATAGATAAACTCCTGCGCATTAGCGATGCTACATAGAATAAGTAATATGCTGATCAGAGCAAATCGCATCCCTTTTTGTTTAGTAGTATAAAGATAAGGCTGTAATCATTTGTTGCTTTTGATTAGAGATGGTTCTCGTAAAAGTTGGAGCAGAAGTGTTTTGCTGTCTGATACAATTTTCGGTTGTTATAAATTTAAAAAGGGTAGTGTTTTAGATATTCAATTCTGGGATTTATTGTTATTAATTTTTCCAAGCCCACCCAACCATGTCCTTCAGCCAAAGGCGTAACGGGGTACTCAATTTCATCTAAAGAATATTGCTGTTCTTCAAAACTTGCAGGAAATGGAAAACTCTCAATATGGTTTTTGTCTAGTTGAAGCATTAATTTATCGAAAATTTCCTTGTCAAATTTTTTGTATTTATTTAATAAAAGTCTGCAAACATTTTGAATAACACGTCTGCGTACTCAAATAGTTCGATTGTTTGGTCGATGTCGTCTGCCAAAACAACAAGTGTAACCCATTTGTGAACTTTATCAAATGTTCTAAAACCTCTTTGCGAAAAATATAGTCTGGTGTCAGTTGCAAACGTACTTGTGTAAGGGAATTGTCGTTTAGGAATTGAAAATGAAAAGTGAAACGTAAATTCGTAAGTATATTTTTCGCTTTGTAAAATTCTATTCGGTTTTAGTAGTTTTTCATTGACGAAGTTTATTACATATTCATTTACTTTATGTGAAACACGAGGCGTCTTATCAGACTTGCGTATTCGGGACTAAAACTTCTTTTTACGATAATTGGCATTCTGAAATTATATAGGTTGTCTTTAAGTCTAAATTAGGTTTGACTCTACTGCCGTGGTTCGTGTCATCACGAACCATTATAATGTTTTTCCGGTTCGTGGAGACACGAACCACGGCGTAAGAGCCAAGCTGAATATTAGTTAGTCTGAATTTCTTCCTTGTATACAGGCTCTTTTGCCATGAAATTATATGTTTCTTTAAACGTTACTTTTTGTTTAGTAGTTACTTTTCGTTCGACTTTTTTGCCTACAAGATGTTCATCAACTAAAATTAGTTTTCTGTTTTCAGTTATCCAGTCAAGCATAGATTTATTTTTATTATCAGGCTGAAAACTAATGATGCTGTCTGATAATTTCCATGTTCCATTTTCCTCGATTCTTGTCAGGCAGGATTGCTCTATAAATTTGTATGTGCCATCTTTATTTAACTCTATCGAATAATTACCGTAACCATCTCCCCGATAATACCTTGCATATATTCCGGTGGTTATTTCTAAAAGGTTGTTTACATTAAAGTTTATATTTCTCGGTACAAATAATTTATTCTGTTTTCTAAAAGTATCGCCAGATAATATAAATGGAATATTTGTAAACTTTTTCAAGTTGCCGTTAAGCAACCTTTTATTTTTAATTTTTGATGTGTCGCAGATAAAACGAATACTTGAGTCGCTAATTTCTAAAGTACCGGATGTAACTATTCCATTGCTTAAATATGAATTATAATAAAGCAAGGAAAATTCCTTTTCTCTTTTTATAGTTAATTCCCAACTGTCTCCCACTTTAAGATAATTGAAAACTCTAATTGTATCTGTTTTTTGAGCAAAGCAGATTTGAGAAATTAAAGTTATGAGAAGATATATGATCGTTTTCAAACGGAGTGGTGTTAATGTTATCGTACTGGTGCTTTCTTTTCAATTAATATAATGTTGTTAGTTGAAGTTAATATTTTTTATTTCTTTTTCTATCGAATTCCATTATTCAATTTAACAAAATAAAAAAAGGCTATAGAACTGCAGCCTTTGTAGTCAATTATTTTGCAATTATCATCGTATCAATATCACTGTTCCTTTTTTCGTTATCCTTCTTCCTAAATAATCAGTACCGCTCACCATCCACACAAATGCACCGGGGTCTTGTTGTTTGCCTTTGAAGTTTCCATCCCAGCCATCTTTTTGTTTGGTAGTAGCAAACACTTCCTGTCCCCAGCGGTTAAACACACGGAAATAATGAAACTGTGCAATGCCTACTGTAAAGGGCGTTAATACATCATTGAGATTATTACCGTCGGGAGTAAAACCTGTCGGCACTAAAATATCGGGAGCAATTTTAAAAATGCGCACATTAACCGTGTCGTAATTAAAACAACCTTCGGGTGTAGTGGTGAGCATGATGTATCGGAAGTTTTCCAACGAACCATCAAAAATTGCAACAGGGTTTTGAATGTTGGGATTGTTTAAATAGATTGGTGGCTGCCATTGATAAACAGAGCCGCCGCTTCCGTTTAACTGCAATGGCTGACCAACAACTACTGCTGTATCGTTTCCTGCAAATGCAATTACCGGAGGTATAACGGTTACCCGTACTGTATCGTAAACAGGTTTGGGGCAACCCAATGTATCGGTACCTCTTACAACAAAATCGGTTGTGGTTAATGGAAAGGCTGTGGTGGTTGCACTTGTTGGCGAACCAACATAACGTGCAGGCGACCATAACCAACTACTTGCAACACCGCTTGCTGAAATGGTTGTTGTATCATCAAAACAAATTGTATCATCCTGCCCGGCATCAACAACAGGGTAGGGAACAGTGCTAACCACAACATCGGCTGTTTGCGTACACTTACCAATAGAACCAATAACTGTATACGTTGTGCTTGCAGACTGTGGCGCAACAACCGGATTTTTTGCAGTTGGATTACTGAACAGTGTTGGTGGGCTCCATGAGAAATATAATCCATCGCCGGATGGCCTTAGTGTAACCGAATCGCCACGGCAAATGGTTGTATCGTTTGGTGGAATAAGTGTAACCGAATCAACTACGTTTATAAAAACCGAATCGGTATTGAAACAGCCGGGCGCTAATGTAAGTGTAACAAAATATTTTGTTGGCCTGTCTGGACTTACCAGTGGGTTAGCTACATTCTGGTTATTGATATTGTACGATGGTGTCCACGCAAATGTTCCTTGTCCGGCTGCATTTAACTGCAATGTATCAATAGAACAAATAAGCGTATCGTTGGTGAGTTGTATTGCCGGCTTATCGGTTATTACAACCGGTTTTATAATGGTGTCTAAACAGCCTTTTGTTGATCCTGCAATCAATTGTACCTGGTAAGTACCAAGATTGGGATAACTGTATTGCGGGTTTCGCAACAGCGATGTGTCATTCAATACAGCTGTGTTTCCAAAATTCCATCGCCACGAATTAGGCGAACCATAAATGGATGTTGTTCTGTCAGTAAATTGTATCGGCACATTCATACAGCCATCGTATGCATTAAAATCGGGGAAGAACCCGGGGTACACATAAATATCAGAGTACGATGTATCGGTACAGATTTCACCACGGTTTACAATCAACATTACTTTGTATTTACCTGTATCGGCATAAGTATAAGTGGGAACACTTTGTGTTGATGTATCGGTTGTTGCAGCGCCTACACCAAAATCCCAGTACCATGTTCTGATTTCGGTACTTGGTGTTAAGTTTTGAAAAGTTTGTGTAAAGCCATCGCAGGTGCGGTTTTCTAACGGCAGTTCAGCATCAGCAAAATCACAATCGGAAATACGCACAGTAAAATCTTTGCGGTGTTGCGAAATGATAACACCTTTTCGCCATTCCGTAATACAAACGTTTACCACAAAGTATGATGCACCGTTTGGGTTAGGAACACCAACAGGTGCAACACCGGAAATAAGACCTGTTCTGGGATCGATATTTACTCCCGAGCCAAGTGGCGATGAGCCGCTGTAGCCCGCATTGTATGTAAGTGATCCGTAAGGAGGATTATTGGGTTTAACGGTTGCGGCACTTGTAATACCTGTACTGTTATATGCATCGCAAAAACTATAACTGAGCGAATCGCCAGCATCGGGATCAACTGCACTAAAGGGCAATGTAAAACGTTTGTTGCGGCAAATAAGAACAGTATCTTTTACATTGAACACCGGACTTGAATTTGTTTCGGTGCCAAGCTGTGCCGTGCCGGGAATATTTGTTACATAGGTTGCGCCAATGCTTTGGCCGCTTACATTCGATAAACCGTTAATACGGCAACATGTTTGAAAAGCAACTGTATAACCTTGTGCACTCGATGGTAAATCGATCTGCAAACTATACAAGCCAACTTCGTAACAAACAGGTGGTGCGTTAATAATACAACTGAAAGGGTTTTGCAGTTGCAGCGTGGTGAAACTTGTACGTTGTACCAATACACTGTCGAGATAAGCGGTGTTACTACCCCTGTTAAAAATACCCATTACCACACTGGTGGGCAATGGAGCAAGCTGTGCACCTCCCGTGTTGGTGATAGGATTGCAATCACGAAACAAGCGCAAGGTTATACGAAAAATGCTGCCGCCATTACTTCCTGGCCCAACATAACTGTAATACATTTCGCCACCGGAAATATGTCCTGCCTGCAATTGAGTAAACGAAAGAACAATAAAAAATATCAGCAATAAACGCTTCATGCTTTTACGGAATCCTGTTTTAGTGTGATGATGGTTGTTATAAATGCAAGGATCGTTTCGTTTAATGTTGTTGTTGCTTCGAGCATGCCCATGTGTGCAATGCCCGGTATAAGTTTTACCATGCAAACCTGCGGTAATGCAGATTGGGCGAGTGCATCAGCAGGATTAACGGCTTTGTCTTCTTCTCCAATAAACATTAATACGGGTACTGTTGCTTCTTTTAATACAGCTGTACGGTCGGGCCGGTTGATCATGGCGTTGTAATAAGCGATCAATGCCTCTGCTGTAAACTGTTTGCCTTGTTCTGTTAACAGCTGCACTTCTTCGCTGTGTGTTCTGTTAAACGTTGCAGCAAAGAGATTTGGTATAGTGGCTTTTACAAAATCAAATGCGCCATGTTCCTGTATAAAGCCAATCGATTTTTTTCTTGCTTCTTTTTTCTCTTCGGTATCGGCATAAGCTGTTGAATGAATTAAACCAAATGCCTGTAAACGTTCGGGATATTTTTCTGCAAAAGCCAATGTAACATAACCGCCCATTGAATGGCCAAGCATGATGCATGTTTTTATTTCTTCTTCATCCAACATCAGCTTAATGGCTTCTGCCATTGAATCGATGGAAAGTATTTCGCTGTTTAAGGTTGATTCGCCGGTACCGGGCAAATCGGGCAACAGTACTTTATAATTTTTTTGTAAAGCAGGAAGTTGTTTTTGCCAAATGCGGTGATCTTCGCCAAAGCCATGAATCAACACTACAGGGTTGCCTTTGCCAATACAGGTATAAGAAACGGTTAGTGCATTTTGTTCGTGGGTCTTTTGCATGCGGTAAAATACAAAAAATACCACCGCTGAAGTCTATTTATCGGTGAACGGGACCAATTTTACGATAAGCTTGACAGTTATTTCCTTTTACCTGCCAGGAAGCTTTGGTAAATGCCAAACAAAATCAACAAGGCCGATAATGCAAGTGCTGCTTTGCTGAGCAGATCGCCCATGCGCACAAAGAATGTTTTGTTTGCTGTTGCTTCAATCGCCATTTTAGTTGAGGCAGCATTCCACCAGTTTTGTGGTTCGTGAATTTCTCCTGCCGGATCAATAAAACAACTGATGCCTGTGTTGGCACTGCGCAATACCCATGTTCTTGTTTCGATGGCACGCAGTTTTGCATAGAGCAAATGTTGTTTGTAGCCGGGTGTATTCCCCCACCATCCATCATTGGTAATAATGGCAATGATGTTGGCGCCTTTGCGTACATACTTACTCATGTATTCGCCATAAATACTTTCGTAACAAATAGCAGGAGCCAGCACGTTGTTATTTTTTAAGTTGATGGGTGTACGTTCTGTTTGTTTGGCATAACCGCCTGCAGTGCCGCCAAATTTTTCAAACACAGGGCCAAGAAATTTTAAGAAGCTGGGTAATGTTTCAACACCGGGCACAAGCATCGATTTGTGATAGATCTGTAATGGCCCACTGCTGTCGATGAGTAAGCAGGCGTTGTACACTTCGTAAAAATTACTTGTGCCTTCAATTGGTCTTGCATCGTTCGAAACACGTTCGTTAAACACACGATAACTTTCAATGCCGGTAAATAATTGAAGCTTTGGATGCTGTCGTAAAAAGTTGAATAACGGCAGCAGGAAAAAATTTTCTTTCAGATTTTCCTCGTCAAAACCATTGCCGGTATATAAAGCAGTTTCAGGCCAAACAAGCAATGTAGTGCTGCTGTCGATCTTTGCTTCGCTGAGTTTAATGAGTTGTTGCAGTTGCGCATCGAACGAACCTGTAAATAATTTTTCGTACGGATCGATGTTCGGCTGAATGATAACAACCGCTGTAGCATGGTTGATGGCTGATGTATTATTTTTGATGTAGGATGGTTGGTTATTGCTGATGAGAAATGATAGAATGATTGGTGTTGCAAGCACTGTTGAAATAAGTACAAGTGATGACATACGTACTTCGTACTTCGTATTTCGTACTTCTAATAATTTAAACAGCAACACATTTACCAACAGCACCCATAATGTTCCGCCGCTTGTTCCTGTGTATTCATACCACTGTATCCAGTTTGTGCGACCTGCAAAAATATTTCCGATGCTGAGCCAGGGCCAGCTTAAACCCCAATCCTGCAGATGCAGGTATTCAAAACTCATCCAGAAAACAATGAACGAAGTGTAACCAACAAACGAACCAAAACGTTTACGCATCAACCGAAAGCCCATCAACGGAATGCACATGAGCAAACTGTTGACGATGATGGCGAGCCATGCGCCCAGCATGTCTGCATTCCATATCCACCAGGTGGTGCTGATGTTCCAGCTAAAAGTTGCGAGGTACATCAATCCGAAAAACGTAAGGCCCGAATAATTTTTCTGTTCTATCAACAGCAGCGGAATAAATGCAAAAAAGATGGCTGCAGTTAAATTAACTGTAGGCCATGCAATAAAAAACAACAATCCGGAAAGAAGCGAGAGTAAAACAGGTTGAAACTTTTTCAAGCAAATGGTTTTTGTAAAAATAAGAATGCCCGGCAATATGACCGGGCATTTGTTACAAAGCAAATGTTTTATTGGGGAATAACAACAAAGCCGTTAAGCATGGTCATAAACTCCTGTTGATATTGTTTAAACAGATTTTTGGCAGTATAGCATAATACCTGCGATGTGCCCGATTCGTTGCTGAAATAGTAGCCGGCGTAGGTGAAGTTCATACCACTCATGGTTACCGAAAACTGCATAAACAAAACACGCTTTCCATTTACCATGCGGTATTCTTCTTTTTCAACAATAACATTTTCGGCACCACGCATTTTCATACTTTTTACCACAATAGCCGAAAAATTTTCAAGAGGTATTTCAATTTTTTCAACAACTGTAATGCAATAGCCATCCTGGTTCTTCAGCTTTAAAAGATACTCTGATGCTTCTGTTGGTTTTAGATCGGTCGGATTCCATTTTGTTTCGTTGTACCAAAGTGCGTGATCGGTTCTTTCCGATTTCAACAGTGTTTTTGCAGCGGTAGATTTGCTATACTTTGTAAGCAAGCTGTCGTTGAATTGAGTTTTGCTGCTGCTGTTGGTCTCTGTCTGGTACACCCATGTGCCGTCATCGTTAAGGATAACTGTTTTACCATCTTTAGTGGTAGCTGTTTGCTGTGCAAATAATAAAACTGTTGAAAAGAGAAATGCAAAAAACAGAATAGTTGTTTTCATGTGTAAAATAAAACTGTGAAAAATTATTTATTGTCAACTGTCATGCCATTGAGGAAATCATCAAAGTCGGCTTTGTAATCGGGTAAAAGTTTACGTCCCGTATAACATACCAATTGTGTAGTACCGTTTTCATTACTGTAATAATAACCGTAATACACAAACTTAACACCCTGCATAGTGCCACTCATTACAAGGTGCAGTACTTTTTTACCATTTACTTTTCTGTACTCGGCTAATTCAATTTTTGAATCGGGTGCACTTTCTTTAAGGTTGTTATACGCAATGTCTTTGAGCGTTTCCATTGGTATTTCCATCTTTTCGGTAATGGCCATGCAGTAGGCCGAACCTTTTACATGTTCAAATTCATACTCTGCATCTTCATTATCCGTTTTAGGTTCCACTTTCCATTTTATTGGATTGTAGTTGAGGATAATGTCGTTTACAGCAGATTTTTTTACAGCAATGTTTTTTGATGATGATATAAATACTGCCGGGTTAAGGTTGATTTTTAAACTACTATCCTGTTCAAGCAGTACCCATGTGCCATTGTCGTTTAGCTGAACTCGTAAGCCCTCGTCGGTAGTGGCATATTTCTGTGCAAATAATCCGCCCGACCAAAAAAGTAATAAAAGAAGAAATGTGTGTTTCATTCCGGGTTTAATTGATTCGGGTGTAAAAATAAGAATGCCTGACATAACTGTCAGGCATTCGCTATAAAGATTTCAATCCTGAACGAACCCGATAGCTATCGGGTCGAAGGGGCTCAGGGCTACTAGCGTGAATAGTTCGGGCTTTCTTTTGTAATGATCACATCGTGTGCATGGCTTTCTTTCATACCTGCATTGGTGATTTTTACAAATTGTGCTGTTTGTAATTCTTTAATGGTTTTTGCACCACAGTAACCCATACCTGCACGTAAGCCGCCGGTGTACTGGTGTACAATTTCACTCACATTGCCTTTAAACGGTACACGGCCTTCAATACCTTCGGGTACTAATTTTTTAATACCATCCTCCACATCCTGGAAGTAACGGTCGCCACTACCTTGCTGCATAGCACCAATTGATCCCATACCCCGGTATTGTTTGAATTTTCTTCCTTCGTAAATAATGGTTTCACCGGGGCTTTCTTCTGTGCCTGCAAACACACTGCCCATCATAACCGTTGATGCACCTGCTGCTAATGCTTTAACCATATCGCCAGTGTAACGGATACCGCCATCGGCAATTACCGGAATACCTTTTGTTTTTACGGCATGTGCTGCTTCCATAACTGCTGTAAGTTGTGGTACACCAATACCTGCAACGATACGGGTAGTACAGATAGAGCCGGGACCAATACCAATCTTCACGGCATCTGCACCTGCATCGGCCAATGCTTTTGCGCCTGCACCTGTACCAACGTTACCTGCAATAACCTGTAATGTTTTGAATTTCTTTTTCAATCCTTTCAATGCTTCAATTACACCTTTGCTATGGCCGTGTGCACTGTCTAACGATACAATATCAACACCAACCTGCTGCAAAGCATAAGCTCTGTCGAACAAGTCGCCGGTTATGCCCAAAGCAGCACCAACCAATAAACGACCATACGAATCTTTTACTGCGTTGGGGTGACTTTGTAGCTGCAAAATATCTCTGTAGGTAATTAAGCCAATGAGTGTACCATCTTTCTTAACAACAGGAAGCTTTTCAATTTTATGTGCACTTAAGATGGTCTTTGCTTTTTTAAGATCGGTTCCTTCGGGAGCAGTAATAAGGTTGGCAGATGTCATTACTTCACTTACCTTTTTCTTACCGTTCGATTCGAAACGAAGATCACGGTTGGTAAGAATACCCACCAGTTTTTTGTTTTGATCAACAATAGGAATACCGCCGATCTTGTTTTCTTTCATCAACTGCAATGCATCGCCAATTGTTGCATCCTGTTGCAAGGTAATGGGGTCGATGATAAGACCACTTTCGCTACGTTTAACTTTACGCACCTGCGCTGCCTGATCTTCAATACTCATATTCTTATGCAGAATACCCAAACCTCCTTCACGGGCAAGGGCAATAGCCAAACCTGCTTCAGTTACAGTGTCCATTGCTGCAGAGAGCATGGGGATGTTGAGGGAAATGTTTTTGGTGAGTTGGGAGCCAATGTTTGTTTCACGAGGGAGAACCTGGCTGTAACCGGGTAGTAACAATACATCATCGAACGTTAAACCTTCACCGAAAAATTTGCTTTGGATTGCTTTGTTGAGAGCGGAAGAATTTCTTGTTGCCATGTGCAAAGGTAAGGGAGCAGAGGTATTGCTTCCAAATTGGCCTGAAACGCAGTCTGTTTTTACATGTTATACCCGCTTTTACGTATATGGTCTACCTGTTAATGGTATTGTTGAGGTATGCTGCTGAAGATACATTTGCCCAGTGAAAAGCACTTTTAATTCAGTCTTTGCAAGAAGAGCACATTTTTTATTTGCTGTATTCTCTGCCTATAGTGATGCAAAGGAGCTATAAAATCAATTCATTTTAAACAAAACCAAAACATGAAAAAGATCTTTTCTGTACTTGTTATTGCAAGCAGTGTATTATTTGTATCCTGTAAAGGCGATCAAGGTCCGGCGGGACCAGCCGGCCCAACAGGAGCTACAGGTGCAACGGGAGCAACAGGGGCAACCGGCGCAACCGGATCAAATGGCTCAAACGGAACAAACGGAACAAATGCCCAGGTAGTTTATTCGGCCTGGTTAACAAGCCCTTTCGACTCGAGAGATACAACCATTGATGGCACTTGTGTTAAAGTGCGCCATTTCAATGCACCATCATTGAGCAGCACCATTCTTTCACAAGGCACAATGATCACTTATTTCAGAGTTGGTTCAATAGGCCCATACCAACTGCCTTATATTTCAGATGCCGGCACCGGTACAAACCAGATCACTGCTATCTATAGTGTTCAGAAAATTTTTGTTGTTCGTCATACATTCAACAGTTGCCGTTTTACATCTGCAGTAGCAGCATCGTATACTGGCGAGCCTGTAATGGTTAACTTACCGCAATCGCTGGAGTATCGCTATATTTTAATTCCGGGATTAATTGCAGGTGGACGTTTTGCAAGTGGTCCGGCTGCAGGTTATTCGGTAGCACAGTTAAAACAAATGAGTTACGAAAGAGTGAAGGAGTTGTTTGCAATTCCTGAAAATGGTTCAAACGAAAAGAAATAAACAAACCCGTTTTTCTTAATCGAAACGCTCCTGAAAAGGAGCGTTTTTATTTTAAACTATACATTTTTCCCGGTAGGCTGTTTACAATGCCATTCATTTCCAGCATAAGAAGAGCTGCGGCAACCGAACTGCTGCTGATAGCTGTGTGCAGATTAATTTCATCTACATGCAGTTGCTGCTGTTGTTGCAGAAGCTCCACGATCAAACGTTCATCGGCAGTAAGATCGACGAATAGTTGTTTTTGTATTACTTTCTTTTTCTGCTGTTCTTCCCATCCCATTTGCGCAATAATATCCTCGCCGTTGCGGATGAGTGCGGCTTTGTTACTTTGAATTAAATAATTACAACCCTCGCTTTTGCTATCGGTTGCTTTACCCGGTACAGCAAACACATCACGGTTATAATTATTGGCAAGGTTAGCAGTAATCATACTGCCACCTTTTTTGCCTGTTTCAATAACAATCGTCGCATCGCACATGCCGGCAACAATACGGTTGCGTGTAGGAAAGTTGTGCCGGTCGGGTTTGGTTTCTTTTCTGAATTCGGTTAATAAACCACCGCCTGTTGCAATCATTTCTTTTGCCAGTGTTGTGTTTTGCGATGGATAAATTTTATCAAGACCGTGTGCCAACACACCTACGGTTTGCAACTGCTGCTTTACAGAAAATTTATGTGCAATAGCATCTATGCCATATGCAAGTCCGCTAACCACCAACGGCTGTTGTGGCAGCAATTGTTCAAGAATAGTCTCCGTCATTTGCTTACCATAATCTGTATTGCTTCTGGTACCAATGATGGAAATGATTTTTGTGTGATTAAGGTTCGCTGTGCCTCTGTAAAATAAAAGCGTTGGCGGATCGTAACAATGAAGCAACCGCTTTGGGTAATCTTCATCGGTTAAAAACAGCGGCTTGATTTTGTACTTTTCAATAAAGTCGATCTCTGTTTCCTGTTCTTTAAAAGCCTCAAATGCTTTAATGCTTTTTGCCCGCACTTCACCAATGCCTTCTATTTTTTCAAGTGTTGCTTTTTTTGCTTTGAAGATGGCTTCTGCATTTCCTAATTCGTCGGTAAGAATACGGGCATGTACAGTACCGATGTTTGGCACTTGTGTTAATGCAAGTTGGTAGAGCAGGTCGGTGTTCATCTTGCTTCCAAGATAAAGCAAAATTATTTTGCTACAACCTTCAGTTCTGTTCTCCTGTTTTTTGCACGTCCTTGTTCATTTGTATTTTCAGCAACCGGTTTTGTTTCGCCGAAACCTTTGCTGCTTAAACGTTCTGCTGCTACGCCTTTGTACAGAAAATAATTGATCACCGCTTTTGAACGGTTGTTCGATAGTGTAAGATTATCTGCCGGCTTACCTACATTATCTGTATGTCCGTTAATCTCAATTTTAAGTGTAGGATTGTCCTTCATCAGCTGAACAACTTTATCCAGTTCAATCATCGACTCGGGTTTCAGTTCGGCTTTGTTTACATCAAAGAATACATTCTTCAACACAACACTTGCATTCACTTCAATTGGAATAAGAGGAATATTGATGGTGTAAGTAGTGTCGCTGCCCGATGTTTTTAATGAAAAATTTTCCGAATAGAAAAGATAGCCTCTGCGGTTTACATTAAATGCATAGTCCTTACCTGTAGGAAGTGTAATGAGGTAATTTCCCTCTTCGTCGGTTTGTACTTTGCTGATGGTTTGAGCCGATGCAAGATTGATGAGCTCTACTGCAGAAGGTAATCCTTGTTTTGTTTTTGCATCAAACACATTTCCTTTTACCCATAATGTTTTGTAGGGGCGTGCATGTTCCGGTAATTCAAAACTGTAAAGATCCAGGCCGCCACGGCTGTCGTTACCATCACTTGCATAGTAAGCTGTTTTTCCATCGCCGGCGATCATTAACGAACCTTCATCATCAATTGTATTAACAGGGTAGCCGAGATTTTGTGGCTTCTCCCAACTGCCATCATCTTTCTTACGCATAAAATAAAGATCGGTGCCGCCATAACCGGGATGGCCGTTACTGGTAAAATAAAATGTCTGGTTATCGGGATGTATGAAAGGACAACTTTCATCAGCACTTGTATTTACTTCCGGCCCCATGTTGCGTGGTGTGCCCCATTGTCCGTTCGGTTGCAGATAACTTACAAAAAGATCGCTGCCGCCAAAGCCCGAAGGATCACGTGCTGCAAAATACAAGGTGCGTTTATCGGGTGCTAAACTTGGTTGGCTTTCCCAATATTCGGTATTGATAATACGACCCATATTAATGCGTTCGCCCCAACCGTTTTTTGTGAGGTAGGAAACATACAGATCGCAACTGCCTTCACCATCTTCCATATTACAACCGGTGAAAATTAGCATACGGCCATCCTGCGAAATTGTTTGTGCCCCTTCGTTCTCTTCTGTGTTGAGATTGCCCGGCAAAGGTTCTGCTTTGCTCCAGGCACCATTTCTTTTTTCGCTGATGAAAAAATCTTCATGTCCAATGCGGCGTGTAAACACCAATGTGTTGCCATCAATTGTTGCAGAAGGAAAATACTCCAGTTGTTTACTGTTGATACTGTCGCCTAAATTCTGCGGCGAAAAAACATAAGTTGCAGGAACAGTCTTTTTATAATCAATCGCAAATTGGTAGCAACGTTTACGATAGTCGGCCGATTTAATGGTGCGTTCGTTCAAATTCGGTTTTTGCAAAAAGCGATTGATGGCTGCTAATGCATCTTCAAAATTGCCGTTGCCTGCATATGCAATAGAAATTGGAAGCAAAAATGTAACGCAGTACACCGAGTCGAGTTCTGTTGCTTTGCGATAAAATTCAACAGCCTGTTTGTATTTTTTTTGTTCAGAAAAAACTCCGGCCTTGCTTAAATAGGCATCTACAAATTTGGTATCGGCAGCAATACATTCATCCAGCAGTTGCATGGCACGGGTGTAGTTTTTAACACGTGCTTCATTAATTGCTTCACCGTATTTATAACCGAGTTTGGTGTTTACTTTTTGTGGATCGTACCATTGTGCAGAAGAGGAAAGTGTAAAAAATACACAGAGTAGAAGGCATAGTTTTTTCACGAGCATTGAATTCATAGTTCAATATACAAAGATTAGCTGGAGGGGGTGTTAAAGCGGTGTTGAATTTAGGCTCTGCTCAAATCTCGACTCCGCTCGATTTTTCGAAACGTCCTTCGAACCCATAGCTATCGGGTCGAAGGACTACGGCACATTAATGTATTTGTGTACCTGCAAGCTCAGTTCCCATTGCGGGTTTGCTTTAATGTAGTCGATGATGAGTGGAGTAACCTGTGCAGCTTTGTCCCATTCTGGCTGCAGGTATAATTTGCAATTAGACGAAACCTGTGCGGCATATGTTTCGGCCCAGGCAAAATCGCTCTTGTTAAAGATCACCACTTTTAATTCGCTTGCATGTGGCACAACTTCGGGCAATGGTGCTTTGAATTTTTTGGGCGAAAGGCAGATCCAATCCCATTCGCCACTCAACGGCGATGATCCCGATGTTTCAATATTAGTTTGATAACCGGCTGTATGTATAGCTTTGGTCAACGCATCTAAATTGTGCATCAGCGGTTCGCCGCCTGTGATAACAACGATAGGTTTAAGGTTTGAGGTTAAAGGTTGAAGGTTACTGCCCAACTCCCTATTCCTGATTCCTAATTCCTTTTCCATTTTCTCAACTATTTCCTCAACACTGTATTTCGGATGTTTTGTTGCATCCCAGCTATCTTTCACATCACACCAAACACAACCCACATCGCAACCGCCAAGGCGAATGAAATAGGCAGCACGGCCCTGGTGAAATCCTTCACCCTGTAACGTGTAAAACGATTCCATTACAGGCAGTACCTGTTGTGCAGTATCAATCAACAATTCCGTCATTTGAAATACAAAGTTAGTGCAGCTTACAATTTGCTTACGTAAGCATTGTATGTGTTCATCAATAAACCCGCAATCGTCATGGGGCCAACGCCACCTGGTACCGGTGTAATACCACTGCTCTTTGGTGCAACTTCATCAAACTTAACATCGCCTTTCAAAGCAAAGCCGCTCTTCTTTGTTGCATCATTAACACGTGTAATACCTACATCAACAATTACAGCTCCTTCTTTTACCATGTCCCCCGTTAAAAATTCTGCCTGGCCTAATGCTGCAACAATAATATCGCCCTGCAACGTCATTTCTTTAAGGTTGGTTGTTGCAGAATGACAAATAGTAACGGTACAGTTACCGGGATAAGCTTTGCGGCTCAGCAAAATACTCATGGGCGTACCCACAATATGGCTGCGGCCAATAACCACAGCATGCTTGCCTTTTGTTTCAACTTTATAATGTTCGAGCAATAATAAAATGCCATAAGGTGTTGCGGGAATGAATGTAGGCGTTCCGGCAACCATGTTACCCACGCTCACCGGGTGAAAACCATCCACATCTTTCGATGGATGAATAGCGCTGATCACCTTTTCATCGCTGATGTGTTTGGGCAAAGGCAATTGCACTAAAATACCATCCACTTCAGGGTTATTATTCAATTCCTCTATTTCGGCAAGCAACCCTTCTTCCGAAATATCTTCCGGTAAACGCTTTAACGTAGAACCAAAACCAATTTCAGCACAGGTTTTCACTTTCGATGCAACATAGGTTTCACTGGCTCCGTTATTGCCAACCAAAATGGCTGCAAGATGTGGTGCTCTTTTTCCTTTTTGGAGTAAAGCACTTGTCTTTTCTTTAAGATCTTCTTTTATGGCTTGTGCTGCCAGTTTACCGTCGAGTAATTGCATGGCGCAAAAGTAACACAGACAAACCTTGTTTCCATTGAATACAAAAAATTAAATACAGGCAGGTTGCAGAGCGTGTTGAAATGGCTTAAATTTCAGTTTCAAACCCAATCTGCTTGAGAATAATTCTATCGCTTATATGTATTGTTGCAATCCTGCCTTTACACTCGCAAACTGTGCGACAGCCTTTATTGGCAAGTTACCCCGGTTTAGGTGCTTACAGTAAAAATGCAGCAGATGCGTTTTCATTTACAGTCAATCCGGCAGCTCTGGCCAATCTTAAACAAAGTGGGGCAGGGGTTTATAGCGAACGTCGTTTTTTATTGAATGCTTTTAGTCAGTATACAGCTGTTGCGGGTTTGCAAACTAATTCCGGCGCCTTTGGTTTACAAGCCGATTATTTTGGGTATGCAAACTATACAGAAACACAGCTTGGTCTTGGTTATGCCCGATCGCTTGGTAGCAGGATTGATGTTGGTGCAAAATTTAATTATTACAGTTTGCGGATACCTGCTTATACAACTGCTTCAACGGTACATTTTGAAGCAGGATTGCTGATGCATTTGAGCGAAAAGCTGCATGCAGGATTTAGTGTTTTTAATCCGGTTGGAGGCGAACTGAATAAAACAACGAATGAAAAAATTGCATCTGTATTCAGAGGCGGGTTGGGATACGAAGTGTCGGATAAGCTTTTTATTAGTGCGGAAATTATAAAAGAAGAAAATAAAAATACCGGCGTTAATGCTGTGTTTCAATATGAACCTGTAAACCAGTTGCTGATAAGAGGAGGCATTAATACAGTTAACTCGCAACCATTTGTAGGTGTTGGTTTACGTTTTGGTTCTTTTAGAGTTGACGTAGCCACCGCTTACCATCCGCAATTGGGCATATCGCCTGCAGTAATGATTTTGTTTGATGGTAAACGAAAAGAAAAGACTGCTGAGTGAAGAACATACTGATTATATTTTCATTCTTCTTTACTGTTTCAGCTTCTGCCCAGGAAACACAAAGCACCGAACAGCAGATTGAAAACATTACTGAAGTAAACGAATCGGAAACGGAAGACGATTCGTACCTGCAATCGCTGAGGCAATATCAACGTAACAAACTCAATCTTAACAGTGCAACAGAAGCGGAGTTAAAGGAATTTCCCTTTCTGTCGCCTTTGCAATTAGCCAGTTTTTTAAATTACCGAAAACTGTTTGGCAAGTTCATTAATATGTATGAATTGCAGGCAATACCTACCTGGGATTACGAATTGATTCAAAAGATGCTGCCATACATTACAGTTGGTCCGGCAATGTCGTTGAAAGAAGATGTTGGCGCACGGTTTAAAGATGGAGAGCATTCAATTCTTTCACGGCTTACATATGTTTTGGAAGAAGCGGAAGGATTTAAAAGAAGAAGAGATACTGCTGCAACCACTTACTATCCCGGAAGCCGGGAAAGAGTTTTGCTTCGGTACAAATACAATTACAAAAATCTGCTACAGTATGGTATTACTGCAGAGAAAGATCCCGGGGAGCAATGGTTTAAAGGCACACAAAAAAACGGGTTCGATTATTACTCAGCCCACTTGTTTATACGAAATGCAGGCATTATTAAAAATTTAGCCATCGGCGATTTTACTGTTAACATGGGACAGGGGCTTATTCAATGGCAATCGCTTGCATTTAAGAAAAGTGTGGATGTGCTCAACACTAAACGCCAGGCAGCTATTCTTCGTCCTTTCAACTCTACAAATGAATATTTCTTTAACCGTGGAGCAGGCATAACGTTAGAGAAGGATCATTTTCAGGTAACAGGTTTTGCTTCGTTTCGAAAGGTAAGTGGTAACCTCGCTGCAGATACGCTTAGTTCCGAAGATTATTTCAGCTCACTCATTACTTCAGGTTTAAACCGTACAGCTAACGAACAAGCCGACAAAAATGCCATTCAAATGAATTCGTATGGTGCTAACATAAGCTATAACAACGGCGCTTTTCATATTGGCGCTAATGCCGTTCATTTTCAATTTAACCTTCCTTTTAAAAGAGGGAGTGAGCCGTATAACAATTTTGCGTTTCGTGGAAAGCAGTTAACTAATACAAGTATTGATTGGAGTTACACCTGGAGAAATTTGCATTGGTTTGGGGAAGCTGCCAATCATAACAGCAATAATTACGCAATGATGAGTGGATTACTTGCAAGTGTTGATCCCAAAGTTGACTTATCGTTTGTGTACCGCAACATGCAAAAAGGGTATCAATCTATTTTTGGCAATGCTTTTACAGAAGGCACTTATCCAACAAATGAGAGTGGCTTATTTGCAGGTATTTCAATCAAGCCAAACAGCAAATGGCGACTAGATGGTTATATGGATTTTTATCGGTTTCCATTTTTACGCTATCGGGTTGATGCTCCGTCAAATGGCCAGGATTATCTTATACAACTAACACATCGACCCAATAAACAACTCGAAATTTATACACGTTTCCGCCAGGAAAGTAAAGCGCTTAATTACACAGAAGATGGCGAATTGATAACAGCGCAGGTTGAACCGATAACCCGTAAAAACTGGCGAACACAAATACAGTTTAAGGCAACAGCATCAATTACATTGCGGCAGCGTTTTGATGCAATGTGGTATAATGTAGTTGGGCCACAGGAGAGCAGAGGTTTTCTTACTTTTTTCGATGTATTCTACAAGCCAATGATGAAGCCTTTTTCGGCTAATATGCGTTTGCAGTATTTTGAAACAGATGATTACAACAGCCGTATTTATGCCTACGAAAATGATGTTTTATATGGCTTTTCTATTCCTCCTTTTTCCGATAAAGGATATCGGTATTATTTGAATCTTAATTACGACGTATCGAAAAAACTTTCGTTTTGGCTGCGGTGGGCGCAGTTTATCTATGTTGGAAAAAGTACTGTAGGAAGCGGGCTTGATGAAATTTCCGACAATAAAAGAACGGAGGTGAAGCTTCAGGTTATTTTACGACTGTAATAGTTCTGGTTATGCAAGATTGCAACAAAGTTAAACTGCTTTTGCTTACCAGAAATAAAGCCCATCCCGGATACGCTGTCGGGACTTAATTTGAAAACTTAATATCAAACTCATGCAGCATTCGCAATGCAGTTTTTGTCAAAATTTTACAGGGTTTTAAAAAATTAACAATTTTTTGTTAGTAATTAGTAAACCTTATATTTGAAAAGTATTTTTAACTAAATCAATCAACATGAGAAAACTTCTTGCAATGGTGGCATTGCTGCTGTTCTGTGCGTATGCAGCATTAGCCCAATCTGTTGTAGTGCAAGGCCGGATAGCCGATGATAATGGTCCGGTACCTAATGCTACAATTCAGGAAAAAGGAACCAAAAACACTGTAACAGCGGATGCGTCAGGTTCTTTTACAATTAAAGTGAAACAAGGCGCCCGTCTTGTAATTACCGCTGTAGGTTACGAAACTACAGAGGTTGATGCCTCAAATGCTTACATGAATGTATCGCTGAAAACCAAAGCCGATGAGCTTCAGGAAGTTTTAGTTACAAGTGCGTTCGGTGTAAAAAAATCTCAACGTACAACTGCTTTTAGTTCTCAGGTAATTAAAGCTGAGCAATTGAATGTAATCCGTCAGCCAAACCTCAATAATGCATTAGCTGGTAAGGTAGCTGGTGTTCAGTTTCGTGGTCAGGCTTCTGCTAAGTTGAACGATCAGGGTTTCCTCCGTATTCGTGGCGGTGGTTCTTTGGGCGATCAATCAGCTATTTACGTTGTTGACGGTACAATCACAAACTCCTTTGATATCAACCCAGACGATATTCAGGACGTTACAGTACTGAAGGGCGCAAACGCTACAGCTTTGTTTGGTAGCCGTGCAGGTGCAGGTGCTATTGTAATTACTACCAAAAAAGGTTTTGCGGGTAAAAAAGGTATTGGTATAGAAGTAAACCAGGGTGTTACTATTGATAAAGCAGCTTATATGCCTCGTTACCAAAACGAATATGGTGGTGGCGATGGTGATTGGTTAACTTTTACATACAATAGTACAATGCCTGCCGCATGGCAAGCTTTAAATGGTCAACGTTATCACGACTTTACGGATGATGCCAGTTGGGGTCCGAAAATTGACGGTGGTCAATACATTCCATGGTATGCATTTATTCCTGGTCACGATAAATATGCAAAAACTGCAGCCTTTACAGCTCAACCTAATAACGTTCGTGATTTCTGGAATACCGGTATTACAAATAATACCAACGTAAGCTTTACACAAAACAATGGCGAAGGTCAGAGTCTGCGTGTTTCTTACACAAACCAAACTGTAAAAGGTTTATTGCCTAATACAAAATCACTTCGTCATAATCTCTTTACTACATTTAGTATGGATCTTGGACGATTCTTCACCGTTGGTGCAAACATCACTTATACAAACCAACAAATTAATGGTGAGTTTGGTGATGGTTATGCAAACAATTCATCTGGTAACTTTAACCAATGGTTCCATCGTGACCTCGATATGAGTATTTTGAAAGAATTGTCTGGCTTAAAAACACCAATCGGTACTTTGGCTTCATGGAACTTCCGTCGTAATCCGGGTTCATGGAGTGCAGCAGCTCCACGTAATAGTGTTTGGGGTGCGAACTACTGGTATAATATGAATTCTTATTATGAGAATATTAATTTCCAGCAGAAACGTGATCGTGTTTATGGTGATCTGAATCTTGTTTTCAAATTGAATAACAACTTTAAAATCAGAGGAACCATCCGTACAGACCAGTTCAATGCAGGTGTAGAAAATATTATTCCTACACTCATTGAATACTCTGGTGTACAAACCGGATTCCTTGCGGGATACGGTACAAGCACAACAGTTAACAGAGAATGGAACTTCGAAACTGTTGCTACTTACAATAAGTCATTTGGCGATTTAGCAGTTTCAGTTAATGCCGGTGCAAACCGTATGCAAATCAGAAACAGAAACGTATCTGCCAGCACAAACAATGGCTTAAGCGTTCCTGATCTTTATGCTATCTCAAACTCAAAAACAACTCCTACTGTCAGTAACGGTCGTTCTGATCAGGCAGCAAACTCTTTGTTTGCCTTTGGTGATTTTGAATACAAAAAATTTGCAAGTGTAACATGGGCTGTTCGTAACGACTGGTTCTCTACACTTCCTAACGGAAACAATTCATTGTTGTCTCCATCAGTTGGTGCTTCATTTGTATTTAGCGAGTTTACTAAAGACAAGCTTTCTTGGTTAAACTTTGGTAAAGTGTTTGGTTCATGGGGTAAAAAGCCCAAAACGCTTAGCCCATATGCACTTAACCTCAACTATGGTGTTAATCCATTATTGTGGGGCACAAACTTCTTAATGTCAACTCCGGATGGTTCTCCTGATCCAAATCTGCGTGGTGCTTTAACAACAACATGGGAAACAGGACTTGATCTCCGCTTCCTGAAGAACAGATTAAATCTGACACTTACTTATTACAAAGAAGATAACAAAGACGAACCTTTAGGTGTAACAGTAAGTGGTGTTAGTGGTTTTACTTCACAAACTATTAATGCTGCATGGGTTCAACGTTCTGGTATTGAAGTAGAGCTTGGTGCAAACATCATCAAAAAGAAAAACTTCAGCTGGAATGTAAATACAACTTATGCTTACCTGATCGATAATAAAGTAAGAGCGCTTGCTCCTGGTTTAACCAGCTATACATTGTCTGGCGGTTCTTTCGGAACCCGTTTTGCACGTGCTTTCCACTACGTAGGGGAGCAATGGGGTATGTTAACCGGTGGCGGTATTGCACGCAATGCTGAAGGCAAACCGTTAATTACAACTAATGGCTTCAGCGGTGGTTTAGGTTGGTATCAAAGAGATGCAACAAAACGTTGGGGTCCGGTTGTTCCTAAAACAACAGGTGGTTTACAGAACTTCATTACTTACAAAGAGTTCACCCTTGGTTTGACAATGGATTATCAAATTGGTGGTAAATTCTTCTCTTTGTCTGAACAGTGGGGTCACTTCTCAGGAATTTTTGAAGCAACTGCAGGCTTAAATGATAAAGGAAATCCAAAACGTGATGATCCTTCTGCAGGTGGTGGTGTGCATGTAACAGGTGTTGCTGCTTCTGATGGTAGAACTCCTGTAGATGTATACATTTCTGCTTACGACTATTATCACCAGTTCTATTATCAACAAATTGCAGAGCCATTTGTACACAGCTTAACTTATGCTAAAATGCGTGAAGTAAGCCTTGGCTATGCAATCCCGGTTCAAAAACTTGGAAAATTTGGTAAAGCGTTTCAGGCTGCACAGTTCTCAGTTACCGGCCGTAACCTGTTTTTCTTCTATCGTGATGCGAAAAACTTTGATCCTTCAGAGATCAGTGGTGTATTCGGTGAAGATGGTCAGTTAGCAGGTTCACGTTCTTTTGGTTTTAACCTGAAACTTAATTTCTAAACCCTTAATTACAGAATATGAAACGAATGAATATAAAACAGATGGCCTTAGTGTTGGGGGTTTCTGCATTAACTTTTACAGGATGTAAGAAAGCTATCGATGATTTCGGTACACTCAACAATAACCCGAACGCTACAACTGTTCCTATTACTTCTGCATTGCTTACAAATGTGTTGGCTAATGTTGGCGGTAACGTTTGGGGCGGTGGTATTAACACTACAGCAGGTCTCTATTGTCAGTATATGTCTGAAACTCAGTATACAGATATCTCACGCTATGCTGCTCCTACATTAAACTGGGACGGTATTTATGCTGGTGATTTGTATGATCTTCAGAACATCATCAATACAAATACGAATGAAAGCACTAAAGCAATTGCTGCAGCAAATGGTTCAAATGCGAACCAAATTGCAACTGCCCGCATTTTAAAGTCGTATTATTATCTGATGTTAACAGATGCGTTCGGTGATATCCCTTATTCTCAGGCGCTGCAGGGAAAAGGAACCATTGCATACGATAAGCAGGAAAATGTTTATCCTGCAATTATCAACGAACTGAAAGAAGCTGTGGCACAGTTTGATGGCGGTGCTACTGTAACAGGAGATGTTCTGTACAGCGGTAGTATCACAAAGTGGAAGAAACTCGCAAACTCATTGCGTGCAATTGCTGCGCTTCGTATGTCGAAGGCAAACGCAACACTGGGTAAAACAGAGTTTGCTGCTGCAATTGCAGCCGGTGTTATTGATGCTAATGCAGATAATGCAGGTATCGTATATCCTGGTGGCAACTACAGAAATCCGATCTATAACTATTATGTAATTACACAACGTTTCGACTTTGCTGTAAGTAAAACAGTTACAGATTACTTAAGCGGTGTCAACGATCCTCGTATTAATGCGTTTGGCCATACTACACAAGGTTTCCCTTACGGTTTAACACGTAACGATGCGTTGGCTTGGCAAACATTAAATCCAAACTTTGCATTTCTGTTAGCGTTTACAAACACTCCACAGACAATGCCGGTTTATCTTGTAACTGCAGGCCAGATGTATCTTGCACGTGCAGAAGCTGCAAGACTTGGTTGGACAAGTGAGGTAACTGCAACAATGTATACTACAGGTATAACCCTCGAAATGAATCGTTGGGGCATTACTGGAACAACTGCAATTGCAACTTACCTTGCACAACCTGCTGTAGCTCTTGGTACAGGTGATGCACAGAAAATTGCTGAACAACGTTGGTTGTCTCATTTCCCTGATGGTAACCAGGGTTGGGCAGAATGGCGCAGAACAGGGTATCCTGTATTAACTCCTGCTCCGGGTTCTGGCAAGCAGGTTCCACGCCGTATTCCTTACGGTCCAAACGAACCTTTGTATAATCCAACTAACTATGCTGCTGCTGCTGCGGGTTATTCAAATAACTCTCAGGACGCTAAAGTTTGGTGGGATAAATAATCTATTTAAACCAGATATTTTTATAGAAAGGTCGCCTCTGCTCAGGGGCGACCTTTTTTCATTAATATTGCAGCCCGAACTTGTAATTTAGCAATCTAACTTTTCATACATATGCCATCACTAGAAAACCGTCAGTTTATAGAATTGGAAAAGCCGATCAAGGAATTGGTGGATGAATTGAAAGATTTCCGTCAACGTGCAGAAAAGAATTCGAAAGTTGATTATACAGTAACAATCGATCAGCTTGAAAAAAGTATAGTTGAGAAAAGAGAAGATATTACAAAAGAGCTTACCAGTTGGCAAAAAGTACAATTAAGCCGCCATCCAGATCGTCCATACACACTAAAGTACATCGATAAAATGTGTACGAACTTCGTTGAAATTTTTGGCGATAGAGGAGTGAAAGACGACAAGGCAATGGTTGGTGGGTTTGCCCAACTCGAAGGCGAAACAGTAATGCTTATTGGTCAGCAAAAAGGGATCAACACAAAAATGCGTCAGCTGCGTAATTTTGGTATGGCCAATCCCGAGGGTTACCGCAAAGCACTTCGTTTAATGAAGCTGGCAGAGAAATTCAATAAGCCTGTTATTACATTAATTGATACGCCCGGTGCATATCCCGGTCTCGAAGCAGAAGAAAGAGGACAGGGTGAAGCTATTGCAAGAAATATTTACGAAATGATGCGCCTGAAAGTGCCTGTGATTTGTGTGGTTATAGGGGAAGGTGCAAGTGGTGGGGCTTTAGGTATTGGTGTAGGTGATAAAGTATTGATGCTGGAAAATACCTGGTATACGGTTATTTCTCCCGAAAGCTGCAGCTCTATTTTGTGGCGTAGTTGGGAAAAAAAGGAAATTGCAGCAGAACAATTAAAGTTAACTCCTGATCATATGCATAAGTTTGGGCTGGTGGATGGTATTGTACCTGAACCTGCCGGCGGTGCACATTGGGATTATGATTTGGCTGCGCAATTACTGAAGAAAGAACTGGTGCCCTTATTGCAGGAGTTAAAAGCAATCGATCCGGAAACACGCATTAAAAACCGTATTGAACGATACAGTAAAATGGGCTTCTGGGACGAGATCTAAATTTCGAATTCAACTTAAAACTATAACTACTTTTTTTCCGGTTTATGAACTATAGAGAATTGCTGAGAGGTACAGGTGTAGCATTGGTAACTCCATTTAAGCAAAACATGGAAATTGATTTTCCTGCGCTTGAACGTGTAATAAATTATGTAATTGAAAACAGTGCAGAGTATGTAGTAACATTGGGTACTACCGGCGAAACGCCAACCTTGAGCAAGGACGAGAAGATAGAACTGATCCTTTTTACTTACAGCATTGTTGCAGACAGAGTGCCTGTAGTTGTAGGCATTGGCGGCAACAATACTTTGTCCCTTATAAAAGATCTGGAGACTTTTCCTTTACATAAGGCAGCAGCTGTGCTGAGTGCGAGCCCTTACTACAATAAGCCATCACAGGAAGGTATTTACCAGCATTATAAAGCATTGGCAGAAGTATCTCCAAAGCCAATCATTCTCTATAATGTTCCCGGTCGTACCGGCCGTAATATGTCGGCGCAAACAACATTGCGTTTAGCCCGTGATTTTAAAAACATCATTGGCATTAAAGAAGCCAGTGGCGATTTAACACAGGCAATGCAGATCTTAAAAGATAAGCCTGCCGACTTCCTCGTGCTTAGTGGCGATGACAACCTGGCCTTACCACAAATGGCTTGCGGTATGGATGGCATTATTAGTGTAATTGCCAACTGTATGCCGAAGCAGTTTGCCGAAATGGTACGTCTTTCTTTACAAAACAATTTTGCAGCTGCTAAACTGTTGAACGATCAGATGCTGGAAGCATATGATCTGTTGTTTGCAGAAAATAACCCCGCTGGTGTTAAAGCATTTTTGGCTGAAATGGGCTTGATTGAAAATCATCTCCGTTTGCCTGTTGTGCCCTTAAGCGAAGGACTGCATAAGGCTGTTACAGATTATTTGCAGCGTCTTAAGTAAGAATCGTATCTTCTGAAGTATGAAACATTGGCTTCAGAAAATTTTCCTGTTTATTTATTTTTCCACGGCAGTAATATGCGTTGGTAAAGCCCAGTACATTGTAAATTTTGAAATTGATAATGTGCCGGCTAAACATGTGCACGACACTTTGTACCTCGCTGGTAATTTCAACGATTGGAATCCCGGTTCCATTCACTTTCAGCTTACAAAAACTTCCGATGGAAAATTTGTAAAGCAGATCAAAATTCCATCTGCAGGTTTTCTTGAATATAAAATTACCCGTGGTGCATGGAGCAGGGTAGAATGTGCTGCTGACGGAGCCTCTATCGGTAACCGGATCATCAAAATATCTTCCGATACAACTATCTACATAAATGTTGCTGCCTGGGCCGATGATATGCCGCAGCGGCCGCCGGTATCAACCAGAACAAAAAATGTATTTGTGCTGGACACGGCTTTTTATATTCCGCAGCTTAACAAAAAACGCAGAGTTTGGATCTATCTGCCCGAAGAATACGCCTTGTCTAAAAAAGTATATCCTGTTTTGTATATGCAGGATGGGCAAAATTTATTTGATGCACTTACTTCCGCATATGGAGAATGGGGGGTGGATGAGTTACTCGATACTGTCCCCGATCGCAGACAATGGATCATCGTAGGTATTGATCATGGCAACGATAAACGTTTAACAGAGTATAATCCTTTCGATTCGAAGTATGGAAAAGGAGAAGGCGATGCTTATGCCGATTTTCTTGCATTAACGCTTAAGCCTTACATTGATAAACGTTTCAGAACTAAAACTGATGCTGCAAATACTGCTGTTGCCGGAAGTTCAATGGGTGGATTGATTTCCTTTTATACGGCGTATAAATATCCTTCTGTATTTGCAAAAGCAGGCGTATTTTCTCCCGCTTTTTGGTTGGCACCTGAACTGTTTTCAAAGGTTGAAACAAAGCCTGCGGCAAGTAGCTTCTTTTACTTTGTTAGCGGGGATATGGAAGGAGGTGAAATGGTGAAAGATATGCAGCGGATGCATAACCTGTTACTGCAGAAAGGAGGCAGTAAATTAAAGCTGACGGTAATTAAGAACGGCAGGCATAACGAAGCGTTCTGGCAGGCACAAATGCCCGATTTTATCCGTTGGCTAAATCAGGTTAAATAACGGGCTTAAACCAAGTAGGTGGTTCCTTCTCTTGCAATTTCAGTAGCAGCGAAAACCTCCTGTGCTTCTCTTTCAAACTGACCGATATCTTCAAACTTAGCAGAGAAATGACCGATTAGCAATCGACTGTTATTTGCCAGTAATGCGATGGTTGCAGCCTGTTTGCTGGTAGAGTGATGGCGTTCAGTTGCTTTTTCAGCAAGCACAGCCGGGTAAGTTGTTTCATGATAAATCATGTCAACATCTTTTATTATTGGCACCAGCTCTTCATCATAGACTGTATCTGCGCAAAATGCATAGCTTTTAGCTTTTGTATTGGCATCTGTAAGTAAATCATTTTTTATAACTGTACCATCTGCTGCAACATAATCTTCTCCTTTTTGTAAAGATGGAAACAAAGCTGTATCGATATCGTATGGAGCAAGCTTGTCCATATTTATTTTCCGTGGTTGTTTTTTCTCCCGAACAAGAAAGCCCCAACATTCAATACGATGTTTGGTTGGAAAACATTCAACGGTATAATTCTTTGCATCTAAGAGCAAACCTGCTTCTTCAATTGCATGAAACGTAAATTGAAAGGGAAGGCTTGTGTTGGATATCTGAAACTGCAGCTCAATAATTTCTTTTAAAGGAGCTGGTCCGTAAACGCTTAGCGGCTGAATTCTTCCTAACAATGCAAGACTGCTTAACAAACCAATTAAGCCAAAATAATGATCGCCATGCAAGTGCGAAATAAAGATGTGGTTAATGCGGCTGCGTTTTATTTTGAAGTTCATGATCTGTATTTGGCTGCCTTCGCCGCAGTCGAACATAATCAGATCGTCGCTGGTAGTAACAATTTGCGAGGTAGGATGTCTTCCGTATGCAGGTATAGCCGAGTTATTGCCAAGTATGGTTACAGCGAGCATGAATTCAGTTGGTTTAGGTTACTTAAACAATGATACAGTTTATTCTTCTTCAAAAAGGTCTCTCTCAATTTCCTCCATTTGCACAATGTCCCATGCTTCACTTTCAGTTGGGGTAAAATTCAACAGATCAAGCAATTCGGCCGCTTCAAAAAACGACTCAACATCGGGTGTCATTTCACAAACAACAAATGAAGTTTCATTGTCGTAAAAATCCTGCTGACAGTTTACAATTGCCTGCGCAACTGAACTGTCAATACTTGTAACTTCTTTCAGGCTTAGTACAACATTCTTTATATCCTTTTCACGACAGGAAAGCAACAATTGGCTGAATTCTTCTGTCATATTTTCCGAAAGGGTCGGTTCACCCGGTGTAATGACGTGGAATTTTTCCTTGGTATCAATTTTGACAATCATAGTATTATTAACAGATAGTGTGTAACTTATCGTAAACTTCAGTCAAAATTATTCGTTATAATTGTAAAAACCGAATATCCGCTATGGATCATAATTTTTCAACACAGGTAAAGGAAATCATTTCGTTCAGCAGGGAAGAAGCGTTACGGCTTGGAAATGATTTTATAGGTACCGAGCATCTCGTTTTAGGGATGATACGGGAAGGAGAAAACACTGCCATCAAAGTATTAAAAAATCTACAGGTCGATCTATATGAATTGCGAAAGGAAATTGAGCTTGCAGTAAAGGATAAAACCGGCAAGAACATCGCAAACATCAACAGTCTTCCTTTAACAAAGCAGGCCGAGAAAGTAATACGTGTTACTGTACTCGAAGCAAAAGCATTAAAGAGTCCGCAGGTTGAAACAGAACACCTGATGCTCTCCATTTTAAAAAACAAAGAAAACATCGCAACGCAGATTTTGAACCAGTTCGAAATTGATTACGATATTTTCAGAAACGAATTAGGTATGGTAAAATCAAACGATCCAAGAGCAGAATACGATGATCCGGGAGAAGAAGATTTTGACGATGAAAAATCGAAGTACTCTCAATCTCGTTCAAAACAACCGGCAGGTGCAAAAAGTAAAACGCCTGTACTTGACAATTTCGGCAGAGATATTACACGTTTGGCAGAGAATGGTGCATTAGATCCTATCGTTGGTCGTGAAGATGAAATTGAACGTGTATCGCAGATCTTATCACGCCGTAAAAAGAACAATCCTATTTTAATTGGCGAACCTGGTGTTGGTAAAACCGCCATTGTTGAAGGGTTGGCATTACGCATTGTGCAACGCAAAGTTTCACGTGTGTTATACGATAAGCGTGTTGTGTCGCTTGATCTTGCAGCTTTAGTGGCTGGCACAAAATATCGTGGTCAGTTTGAAGAACGTATGAAAGCAATCATGAATGAACTCGAGAAGAACAGAGATGTAATTCTTTTCATCGATGAAATTCATACAATTGTTGGGGCTGGCGGCGCAAGCGGTTCGCTTGATGCTTCCAATATTTTCAAACCGGCTTTATCAAGAGGAGAGTTGCAATGTATTGGCGCCTCAACACTTGATGAATACAGAATGTACATTGAAAAGGATGGTGCATTAGACCGTCGTTTCCAGAAAGTAATTGTTGATCCGCCAAGTATTGATGAAACAATTCAGATACTTCACAACATCAAACCGAAGTATGAAGAGTTTCACAATGTTGCATACAATGATGAAGCCATCAATGCATGTGTGAAGCTTAGCGATCGTTATATGACCGATCGTTTATTGCCCGACAAAGCAATTGATGTGTTGGATGAAGTGGGTGCACGTGTTCATCTGAAAAATATTAATGTACCACAGGAAATACTTGACCTGGAGAAAAAGATTGAAGACATTAAGCAGGAAAAGAACAAAGTGGTAAAAAGCCAGCGTTTTGAAGAAGCCGCTTCGTTACGAGATACAGAAAAGCGTTTGGGTGAAGAATTGGAAAAAGCAAAGGCGAAATGGGAAGAAGAGAGCAAGCATAAGCGTTATCCTATAGACGAAGAAGCTATTGCTGAGGTGGTGAGTATGATGACGGGAATTCCTGTTAAGCGCATGGTGCAGGCCGAAACAGAGAAGCTGCGTAAAATGGCAGATGATCTGCAAGGTGCAGTTATTGGTCAGGATGAAGCCATTAGCAAAGTGGTAAAAGCTATACAGCGTAATCGTGTTGGTTTAAAAGATCCGAAGAAGCCGATTGGCACATTCATCTTCCTTGGACCTACCGGTGTTGGTAAAACAGAATTGGCAAGAGCTTTAGCCCGCTATATGTTCGATAGTGAAGATGCATTGATCCGCATTGACATGAGTGAGTATATGGAGAAATTTACAGTGAGCCGTTTAATTGGTGCACCTCCCGGCTATGTTGGTTACGAAGAAGGCGGCCAGTTAACAGAACGTGTTCGTCGTAAGCCATACTCTGTAGTATTGCTCGATGAAATTGAAAAAGCACATCCGGATATTTATAATATTCTGTTGCAGGTTTTAGACGACGGACAACTTACCGACGGTCTTGGTCGTAAAGTAGATTTCAAGAATACACTCATCATCATGACCTCAAATATTGGTGTTCGCCAGTTGAAAGATTTTGGCGAAGGTGTAGGTTTTGCAACTGCAACACGTATTCAGAATGCAGAAGAGAACAGCAAAGCGGTTATTGAAAAGGCGTTGAAGAAAACATTCTCTCCTGAGTTTCTCAATCGTATAGATGATGTGATGATCTTTAATTCACTTACAAAAGAAAATATCTTCCGCATTATCGACATTCTGATGAAAGGAGTAAGTGTACGGTTGAAAAATCTTGGATTCTCACTTGAACTTACAACCGAAGCAAAAGAATTTGTTGCAGACAAAGGATATGATTCGCAGTTTGGTGCACGCCCGTTGCATAGAGCTATTCAAAAATATCTCGAAGATCCTTTAGCAGAAGAAATTCTTAACATGAATATTAAAGAAGGAGATGTTGTTATTGCCGATCTGGATAAGGAGAAACAATTGATCAAGTTTTCCTTCAAAGAGAAGAGTAAAAAATCGGTAAAGTCCTCAGACAATAACTAAAAAATAGAGGTTCATTTTCAAAGCCTGAATGCATTATGCATTCAGGCTTTTTTTTTGTTTAAGAAAAACAGAACGCTGCTCTTTCGTATTTAAACAAGAAGTGTGAACCGAAATAATTGCGGTTAACATGTAGTAAATCAACGACATATGTTAGCGTAGTTTTACCCGATTTTTTAAAAAAATAAGTGTTTTTGCTAGTATTATTTACAAGTTTAAATAGCTTCGTGTTCTAAATAATCAGATCCGTATTTATCCTTCGAATATCCACCCTATGCTTTCATAATAGCACTTATCGTAAAAAAAGCAAGTATATCTTCTGTTACGCAGAAGTGATTATCCTTTCTTTTTAACCGTAGTAAACACAGGTGATTTTGCCGGCAAATTTTGTAATGAGAATTGCCGTAAGGATTCCTTTGTGATTATTAAAATCAGAGTTGTTTCTATTAAACAGCCCAGGTATCCTATTGTAAATCCGTAAACTCTATTAGTAATCAAATTACGAAAACATGAAGCAATTTTTACCCTACAAACGGAACTGCATGGGTGCCGCTATTAAGAATTTGCATCTGCTTTTTACACTTTCCATTGCTTTGTTTGTAAGTACAAATGTTGCGAATGCACAATGTACCTGCACAGGCAATATTGTTGTTAATCCAAGTTTTGAAAGTGGAACAACAGGATGGAGCTGGTCTGGCGGAAGTTTTAACGCCGGTACCGGAGCAATTGCATGCGGATCAAAATCTGGCGACTTTCAAATCTCAAATACATCCAGCAATTGGGTGTCTCAAACAATTGGTACAGATTTGGCTCCCGGAACAAAAATTAATGCAAGTGTGTATGCAGGTACACACAACAATTCCTACTATCATCAAGTGGCTATCGACTTCTTTGATGCTAACTGGAATTGGATTTCAAATTCAAAAGTGGAAGTAAATAAAGTGCTTTCTACAAGCCCGGTTGGCCCTCAATTATATACCTGGAGCGGAACTGTTCCGGTTGGTACAAAATACACGAATGTAAGTTTTAGTGGTAATGGCGATTGGATCAAGACCGATCAGTGGTGTGTTACTTTAACTCCTCCTGCAGGTGGTTCTATTGGTGATCGTGTTTGGCTTGATGCTGATGGTGATGGTTTACAGGATGCAAGTGAAACAAGTGGTATTGCCGGTGTAACTGTTCAATTAAAAAATTCTTTAGGATCAGTAATTGCAACCACTACTACAAACGCAAGTGGTAATTACTTATTTACCGGCTTAGCTGCTGGTAACTATACAGTAGTATTTCCAACTTCAATCAGTGGTGCGGTAGTTACTCCTCAAAATGTTGGTCTTGATGACAATGTTGATAGTGATGCAAGCCAAACAACCGGAGCAACTTCAACTATAACACTTGCAACTAATCAAAATATCACAAACGTAGATGCAGGTTATTGCCCTACAACGCTTTCTTTAGGTAACCGTGTTTGGTACGATACCAATAACGATGGAATTAATTCCAACGAAAACGGTATTCCTAATTTAACGGTGTATTTATATAAGGATGATAACAATGACAATGTAGCCGATGCTGCTGCAATTGCAACAGCAGTTACAGATGCAAACGGTTATTACATGTTCTCAAATCTTGCACCTGGTAATTACATTGTGGGTGCTGTTACACCTGCCGGTTATATGAGCAGTTTAGTAAACGGCGGCGATCCTGATGATAATAACAATTCGGATGATAATGGTGAAGTTACAGTTGGTGCAGAAACGAGAGGTTTGGCTATTACACTTGTAGCAGGTACAGAACCTTTGGTAGATGGTAACACAAACAGCAACAGTAATATCACTTACGATTTTGGGTTCCTTCCCGATTGTAATTGCACAAGCAGTAGTTCTAATCTGTTAATTAACGGAAGCTTTGAAAATGGTACAACAGGTTGGTCTGCATCCGGCGGTTCTGTATCGAGCGGTACAGGTTATGTTGCCTGTGGAGCTGCTAACGGATTTAATTCATGGAGTAGCGGCACATCACGTGTTTGGCAAGATGTTGCTGTAGCTGCAGGTTCTACAGTTGTTTTCAAAGGTTTTGCAGGAGTTCATACTGCCGGTTTAACCTGCAGTCCTAAACTGAGTTTAATTTTCTATAACTCTTCTAACACAGTTATTTCTCAAAACGATGTAGTTGTTACAAGAGACGTTGATAAATATTTCGGTCAGTTAGAGCAGTACAGCATTACAGCTGTTGCTCCTGCCGGTACAGTAAAGGTTAGAGTACAAAGTGCTATTACCTGTAACTATATGAAGCTCGATGCATTGTGCTTAACTGCTACTGCTCCGCTTGCTTTGGGTGATCGTGTTTTCTTTGATTTAAATGATAATGGTACCCGTGATGGAAGTGAAACAGGTTTAGCTGGCGTAACTGTTAAGTTATATGCAGATAACAATAACGACAACATTGCAGACGGTGCAGCATTGCAAACTACAACAACAGATGCAAACGGGTTTTACCGTTTTAGTAATCTTACAGCCGGTAATTACATTGTAGGTGTAGTGGTACCTGCAGGTTACAGAAGCAGCACTCTTACCGGTGTTGATCCTGATAACAACGTAGATCTTGATGATAATGGAAACAATACATTGATCAGTGGTGAAATACGTGGTAATGCTGTTACATTATCTGCAGGAAGCGAACCACAAGAGTCTGGTAATTTCAATAACACTTACGATTTTGGGTTTACCGGTACTGGTTCAATTGGTGATTTTGTTTGGAACGATTTAAATGCAAACGGTATTCAGGATGCAGGCGAGCCGGGCTTAAGCGGTGTAACTGTTACATTAACTTACCCGGGTGGTACAACTGTAACTGCAACTACCGATGCAAACGGTGCATACCAGTTTAACAATCTTCCTCCCGGTACTTACAGCATAAGCTTCAGCACACCTTCAGGCTATATTGCCGGTTCTGCAAATCAAGGTGCAGATGATGCTAAAGACAGCGATCCTGTTAGCGGAACTGTTAGCGGTATTGTATTAACTGCCGGTCAGAATAATACAACTATCGATGCCGGATTTGTAAATAATCAATTGGTACTCGGAAATTTTGTTTGGTACGATAAAGATAATGATGGTGTACAGGATGCAGGTGAACCTGGTATTGCTGGCGTAACCGTAAATCTGTACAAAGATGCTAATGGCGATAATATTGCTGATGGTGCTGCAGTTGCTACAACAACAACGAATGCAAGCGGCCTGTATAGCTTTACAGGTTTAACAGCGGGCAATTATATTGTTGGCGTTGTATTGCCTTCGGGTTATGCGGCTTCGGCTGTTTCGTCAGCAACTCCTAACAACGATGTAAATACAGATAACAATGGTGTAACCACAGCTTCTGGCGAAGTAAGAAGTAACTATATTACTTTAAGTACTGCGGGTGAACCAACTACTGATGGTGATGATGCAAATGGTAACCTTACTTTGGATTTTGGTTTAAGAGGTACTGCATCAATAGGTGATTATGTTTGGAACGATTTAAATGGTAATGGTATTCAAAATACAGGCGAACCTGGTTTAAGTGGTGTAACGGTTACATTAACTTATCCTGATGGAACTACTGTAACTACAACAACAGATGGTTCAGGTGCGTACTTGTTTGCAAATCTTGCTCCGGGTACTTATTCTGTAGCTTTTGCAACACCAAATGGTTCAATTGCATCGCCATCTAATGCAGGTGCTGATGATACAAAAGACAGCGATCCGGTAAGTGGTGTAGTTAGCGGTATTACTTTAACCGCCGGACAAACAAATACTACAATTGATGCCGGTTTCCAATCGAATGGATTAAACCTTGGAAACTTTGTTTGGTACGATAGAAATAATAATGGTGTGCAGGATGCAGGTGAACCTGGTATTGCAGGTGCTACTGTTAAACTGTATGCTGATGCAAATCTCGATAACATTGCAGATGGTGCTGCTTTGCAAACAACAACAACTGATGCAAATGGTATCTATAGCTTTACAGGTTTAACACCGGGCAACTATATTGCAGGTGTGGTGTTGCCTGCTGGCTACGCAGCATCAAGTGTATCTTCATCAACTCCTAATAACGATGTTAATACCGATAATAACGGTGTTACAACAACTTCAGGTGAAGTAAGAAGTAACTACATCACATTAATCACTGCGTCAGAGCCTACTACAGATGGTGATGGCTCAAACGGTAACCTTACTTTAGATTTTGGTTTAAAAGGTACTGGTTCAATTGGTGATTTTGTTTGGAATGATTTGAATGGCGATGGTATCCAAAATGCAGGCGAACCTGGTTTAAGTGCTGTAACGGTTACATTAACTTATCCCGGTGGTGCAACTGCAACAACAACTACCGATGCTAATGGTGCGTACCAATTTACAAACCTGGCACCTGGTACATACAGTGTAAGCTTCACTACACCTTCCGGTTATATTGCAGCTCCTGCAAACCAAGGCGCAGATGATGCTAAAGACAGCGATCCTGTTAGTGGAACTGTTGCAGGCATCGTATTAACAGCAGGTCAAACAAATACCACTATTGATGCGGGTTTTGTAAGCAATCAATTGACACTTGGAAATTTTGTTTGGTACGATAAGGATAATGATGGTGTACAGGATGCAGGCGAGCTTGGTATTGCAGCTGTAACCGTAAATCTTTACAAAGATGCTAATGGCGATAATGTAGCTGATGGTGCAGCAGTTGCAACTACAACTACAAATGCAAGTGGTATTTACAACTTCAGTGGTTTAACTCCGGGTAATTACATTGCCGGTGTAGTATTACCTGCAGGTTATGCTCCTTCAAGCGTATCGTCTACAACTCCTAACAACGATATCAATACAGATAACAACGGCGTTACAACAGCTGCCGGTGAAGTAAGAAGCAATTACATTACTTTAACAACAGCAGGTGAACCAACAACAGATGGTGATGGTTCAAATGGTAACTTAACCTTAGACTTTGGTTTAAGAGGTACAGCTTCAATTGGTGATTTTGTATGGAACGACTTAAATGGCGATGGTATTCAAACTGCAGGCGAACCTGGCATTGCAGGTGTAACGGTTACACTTACTACAGCTGGCGGAACTGTGCTTGAAACAACAACTACCAATGCAAGCGGCTTCTATCAATTCAGCAACTTGTTACCCGGTACTTATAACGTAGTGTTTGCAACACCAACTGGCTTTGTTGCCTCGGCTGCAAATGCAGGTGCAGATGATACAAAAGACAGCGATCCGGTTAGCGGCACTGTAACAGGTGTGGTGTTGAATGCAGATGAAAATGATAATACTGTTGATGCCGGTTTCCAGTCGAACCAATTGAAAGTAGGTAACTACGTTTGGTACGATAAAAATAACAATGGCTTCCAGGATGCAGATGAAACAGGTATTGCAGGTGTAAGCGTTAAATTATACGTTGATGCTGATGCAAACAATATACCTGATGCAGCTGCAATTGCATCAACAACAACAGATGCAAATGGATTGTACAGTTTCTCAGGGTTAACACCTGGCAACTATATCGTTGGTATTACAGCTCCATCTGGTTATGCAATGGCATTTACTACTTTAAGTAGCTTGTTACCAAATAACGATAACAATACAGATAACAACGGTATCACCATTATCGGAACCGAAATTACCAGCAACTACATCACCTTAATTACAAACAGCGAACCTGTTACAGACGGTGATGGAAACAATGGTAACCTTACTTTAGACTTTGGTCTTAAAGGCACAGGCTCAATTGGAGATTTAGTTTGGGACGATCTTAATGCAAATGGTAAACAAGACGCAGGCGAACCTGGTATTGCAGGTGTAACGGTTACATTAACTTACCCTGGTGGTTCTACAACTTCTGTTATAACAGATGCAACAGGTACGTACCTCTTCAGCAATCTTGCTCCCGGTTCTTACAGTGTAAGTTTCGATAAGCCACTTGGTTATATTGAAACTACAGCAAACCAAGTTGCAGATGATACAAAAGACAGCGATGTAATTAGCGGTTCTGTTTCTAATGTAACGCTTACAGCAGGTCAAACAAACTTTACTGTAGATGCAGGTTATTACAAACCGGCAAGTATTGGAGATTTTGTTTGGAACGATTTAAATGCAAACGGTATTCAGGATGCAGGTGAGCCTGGTATTGCAGGCGCAACTGTAAACCTTACAGGTACAGATGCAACAGGTGCAGCAGTAAATCTTACTGTTAGTACAGAAGCAGACGGCTCTTATAGCTTCAGCAGCTTGTTACCAGGTACATATAATGTATCGTTTGTTACACCTGCCGGTTATGTAACTGCAACTTCAAATGCAGGTGCAGATGATACAAAAGACAGCGATCCTGTTAGTGGGGCAGTTAATGGAATTACACTCATCTCCGGACAAAATAACGCAACTGTAGATGCTGGTTTCATTCAACAAACACCAATCGTACTCAGCGGCCATGTATTTTACGATGACAATGGTATGAGTGATGGATTTGTAAACGGAACATCAGTTATCCCTTCAGGAATAAATGCAGTGTTATATGATCCGCTTACAAATACTGTTGTTGCTGTACAACCGGTTCCCGGTTACGGACAACCTGGCGCAGGAACGTTCAGCTTTAATGTGTTAACGTACAGTACGTATCGTGTGCTTATTACAACTGCTAATCCTGCCGTAGGATCACAAGCTCCTGTAACATCAGTATTGCCGGCTTCTTTCCGCTCAACAGGCGAAACAATAGGAACAGCAGCAGGTAATGACGGTACGATCGATGGCAAATCAAGCATCATTAATACAACCAATCAAAATATTATCGAGGTAAACTTCGCTATCAAGCGTGTTGTACTTATCGTAGTTGATTAAAAATATCCAGCGAGAAACCAGAATCAACATTAACAACTAAAACAAAAAAGATGAAACCACTTTTAAAAATTTTCACGCTGGCATTATTAATTTCAAGTGCCACTTTCGTTAAAGCGCAACAATTCGTAGGCTTTTACAATACGGCATTTTCAGGCAGCCCGGCCGTACCTGCTTACACTGTTGGCCCTTTTGCAATGAAAACTTCAACTGGCGCCAACCCTAATACAGGTGCATTATCTGTAACTGCTGCATATAGCGATCAACAGTTTGGTAACAATGCTGGCGGTCTTACAGGTTTTGATGATAAAGGTTTGATGTTCGGCATCAGCAATAACAATAGTGATAAAATTCCAACTCCAGCATCAGTATTTGTGCAAATGGCAAATGTTGGTTCTCCCGTTGGCTCGTATTATTCTGCACTCGAAACAACTATTGGCACAGGCTTAAGTACATTTAATAACTATGCTTTCAATATGTTCGCCAGCGCAGAGGGCATTAGCGGTACTACAAATGGCCGTTACTATATGGGTAAAGTAACATTTACATTTTCTCGTCCTGTAGCTAATCCTATCATTCATGTAACAGGTTTAGGTGGATTTTTAAGTATCAATGAGCCACCATACCCAACACTTCCTTTTGCTGTTGATATGGAACTTGAAAATGCTGATTATACATTGCAACGTTTGTCGGGTACCAGCCGCACACAACTTGATGCGGCTACTAAGAAAATTTATAACAGCTTCGATTATCAAACCGACTATGTGCAGAACGGACGTACTCCTGAAGGCGGTAACTACGCAGGTACAGGTAGCTTTAAAATTAACGGTGTGAATGTTTTTAGCGTAACCTTCCGTCTCTATCTAAGAGGTATGGTAGCTGGCCAGGTTTGGACTTCAAATTCATCTTACGCAAATAGCGTTTATAATGGCGATCGTTTTAATGTAAGCTTTACATTGCCAACACAACCAGAAAGTCCATTGCCTGTTTCAGGTGTTAATCTGAAGGCTGCTTTAAGCGGGAATGATGTGGCATTAACATGGAAAACATACACTGAAGCAGATTCAAAAGAGTTTGAAATTGAAAGAAGTACTGATGGTGCAAACTTTACAAAGATTGCAACAAAGGCTGCAGCCGGTAACAGCGCTTCAGAATTAAGCTATGCACATACTGATGCAGCAATGACACAGCGTGTTTATTTCTATCGTTTAAAAATGATTGATGTTGATGGTTCTTATAAATACAGTAATGTAGCAGTAGTACGTAAGGCTGCCGGTAATATTTCTATTAAAGCTTTCCCGAATCCATTTACATCTCAGTTAAATATCGAGTTTAGCAAAGCAAAAGGTTCGTATGTGGTAAGTTTAATTAACCAGGCTGGTCAGGAAGTACGTTCTGTACGTTCTGTAGTTGAAAACGATGTACAATATGTTACAATTGCAAGAGGTGCATTAACTGCAGGTTCTTATGCAGTACGAATTACAAATATTGCAACTGGTGAAGTGAAAGTTGAAAAAGTAATGATTCAGTAAGAAAGGTTCTATTAGTGGTAAAATACAGAAAGTCTTCCCCTAAAAAGGAAGACTTTCTTATTTTGCAGCTTCATGGGAACTGAAAAAATAAATATTGCAATAGACGGATTTTCATCGTGTGGCAAAAGCACTCTGGCTAAACAGTTGGCCAAAAAGCTTAATTATACATACATCGATAGCGGAGCCATGTATCGGGCTATTACGCTTTATTTTTTACGGAACCATATTGATTGGACCGATGAAGATGAAATAGGAGATGCTCTGAAAAATATTAATCTCAGTTTTCAGCCAAACTCCAAAACAGGAGATTCTGAAATATACCTTAACGATGAGAATATAGAATACGTTATTCGTGATCTTGTAATTGCTGAAAAAGTAAGCGAAGTAGCAGCAATTAGACCAGTACGTGAATTTGCTGTAAAGCAACAGCAGGAAATGGGAAAATTAAAAGGAGTGGTAATGGATGGAAGAGATATTGGAACAACCGTTTTTCCTGATGCTGAATTGAAAATTTTTATGACGGCAGATATTACTGTAAGAGTTGAACGAAGGTTTCAAGAACTATATGCCAAAAATCCAAACATCACTATTGAAGAGGTAAAAGCAAATCTTGAAATGCGTGATTATATTGATTCTCACCGGGAGCACAGTCCATTACGAAAAGCCGCAGATGCACTGGTTATTGATAACACAAATCTAACCCCTAGCGAACAGTTAATCAAGGTATTAGAAGAGTGCAAAATGGCGGTCAAAAAAAGTGTTTAGCGACCCCGGAACAAATTATTTTTAAAAAAAATTTGTTTTTTCAAATCTGAAATATACTTTTACAGCGTAATCCATCCCCACGGAAAACCCCTTAAATCCCTTCATCCTGCTAACCCTATCCAATTTTCCCAATTACCGTTATTAAATTTTCTGGTTATACTGTCCATCTTCCTGTGATGAGCTTTTCAGCATTGCTGAACAGTAATCACTATATCCTCTATTGAATTGCTTTTTCAAAAGGTTTCCTTGTCCTTTGAACCGCCGATCTATTTTTTTACCTCTAAACCTTTTTTATGAAAAAGTTTTTACTCATTGCTCTTGTATCTGCATTTGCTTTTGTATCAAATGCTCAAATTATTGAAAGTTTTAATGGCGGCACTTTGCCTGCAGGATGGGATGTAGCTCAAGGTATGAGCACAAGCCCTTACAACAATCCTGATAGTGCTTGTAAAGCTGATTATGGTTTGTTAACTCCGGGTGTAGGTGGTAACAACCCTGCTAAAGTATTAACTGCTCCTGTTTTATATGGAGCTGCATCCTCTTTCATTAACGCAGGATTTACCATTTATATTTTTGATTCAAACCTTAAGTGTGAATCAAAAAAGGATCTTCCTTGCGTAACTTACGTACAGGTGTATCTTGTAAAAGAATCATGGACTAGTGCGTCTATTCCACCTGCAAGTGAAATTTACAGTCAAAGTCAGGTGCAAATTGTACAAGCTAATACAGCTAATATTCTCGTTGTACCATCAGGTAATGTTCCAGTTGGACAAAAATATCGTGTGTTATATGATTTCAGCGTGGCTGCAAACTGTAATCAAAATGGCACAAAATATATCCTTGATTTGTTTAAAGTAATTACGACAATAGGTGGTCCTCTTCCTGTAACACTTACAGGTTTCGAAGCTGCTCAAAAAAGCGGTAAAGTAACACTTACTTGGAATACGCTTATGGAGCTTAACAACGATGGTTTCGAAATTGAGCGTCGTATTGGAACTGGCTCATATCAAAAAATTGCGTTTGTTGATTCGAAAGCTCCTGGTGGTAATGGCGCTGCTTATTCTTATTCATTTGATGATAATACAGCTTTACCTAAAGGTGTTACTTATTATCGCTTAAAGCAAATTGATTTGGATGGCAATGCATCATACAGCGAAATTAGAGCTGTAAGATCTGCGAACGGAACGCTCTTACTTTCTGTTTATCCAAACCCAAGCCGTGGTACAACAAATGTTGCAATACCGGCTGGTACAGGAATGGTTGATGTTACATTAACCGACTTTACAGGTAAATCATTACAGCAATGGACTGGTGTTAATACATCTAATTTGCAATTAACAAATCTTAAGCCTGGTATGTATACACTTCGTGTAAGTGTTCGTGCAACCGGCGAAACAATCACAGAAAGAATTGCTGTGCAATAAAATCGGGACAGGAAAAACCAGATAAGATCAAAACAAAGAGAGCCTCACGAAAGTGGGGCTCTCTGTTTTGTAAAAAATAATATCGATTGCTTGCATTTGTAAAATATCATTTTTAGTTTTACTCTATCATTCGCTATTCTCCATCCTAAGAACACCGAAGTCCTTTACCACTGATTTTGCCAATTACATTTTGGAAATGCTTATCAGAAGCATAATTGACTTGCCAGAACCTTTGAATAGTCTGAGCTATTCAGACTTGTATTACACCTATATCCATTGAATAACTTTTTCTACAAGTGTCCTGCGAAACACCTCTGTTTTTTTAACCTCAAAAATATTTGTATGAAAAAGTTTTTACAATGCATTACAGTTTTACTAATTGTATTAAATGAAAACAGCTTCGCACAATGCGATGTTCAAAACCCAACGACTTCAGATCTGCGTACAACACAAAATGGAGCAAATTGCGAAGTATTAGTTGACGTAATATTTGATTTGCAAACGAATTCAGGAAACAAGTTTACGTTCTTTCATGTTTGGGCTGAAGGACAGTTTCCGCAGACAATTGTGAATAACGTTTACGGCATTACATGTGGTGTTACTAACACGCAAACTCCTGCAAAAGACCCTCCAACAAAAACCGGAGGAAATGCAGCTACAATGTTGACGAATGCCTTCATAAACTTCGGGTTTAATATCGATCTCGTTTCAAGTACTCCGGCAACTACAGGTATTTTCACTAGCTATGGTCCAGACAATACCGTTGTTCTAAATTATACTTCAGGCGATCCATCGAATCCAACGTTAATTTCTAAGACAACTTCTCCTTTAGGCGGAGGGTATGTTCGTGTAACTATTCAGAATTTGAAATTTACTATTCCCAATTATCTGTGCGGAAGTAATTTGTTGGCAGTAAAGTCATTTGTTTGGGCAAGTAATAGCAATGCATCAAATTCAAAAGCACAATGTTATTTCTGCGGTAACAGACAAGTGTATAATGATCCTGCAATTTCAGGTACTGTAAATTGTACTAATCCCAGAACATACAATGTGTTCATCGATTCTAAATATGAAGATCCGATTGGAACTGCAGCGCCAATTACAGGTACTTATAAAGTATTCATTGATGATAACAGAAATGGCTTAGTTGATCCTATCGAAGAGTCGACTTTGATGGTGACTAATACAACAAGTTTCACAACTTCTACAGCAGGAGCTCCTTCAGGGTTTACAAGCAGATATGCAGCGTTTAATCAATCATATGGAGTTGTATTAGCACCCGGTGATGAAAAAACTACAGATCCGCTTATAGTACGTGTAACTGTAACAACAGCCGGATATTCCGGAAGTATAGAAGGCTCATTGTTTAATGCTTGCGCTACCTTACCTGTTTCTTTAAAAGCATTTAATGCAACACAACGAAATGGTAAAGCTTCATTAACATGGGAAACAGACATGGAAAATAACAATGATGGTTTTGAAATTGAAAAACGTTCTGCAGGCAATAGCCAGTTTGTGAAAATTGGTTTTGTTGATTCGAAAGCTGCTTCCGGAACAGGTGGTGCATTTAGTTACAGCTTTGATGACCTTACAGTCTTGGCAAAAGGTGTAACCTATTACAGACTTAAACAGATAGACTTGGATGGTCGTGCGACTTACAGCGACGTAAAAGCCGTAAGAACCGGCAATGGAATATTAACGATCTCAGTCTATCCAAACCCAAGCAGAGGCATGGTTAATGTAACAATACCTGAAAGTAATAACTTAATGGATGTTTCTGTTGACGATTATACTGGTAAGTCAATTCAACGCTGGTCGGGTATTAAAGTACAGAATATGCAAATTAATAACCTCAAGCCTGGTGTTTATATGCTTCGTTTTAATTTCCGTGAATCCGGAGAAACAATTACACAGCGTATAGTTGTGCAATAAACTGTTTGGACAGAAAAACCAGATAGAACCGAAGAGAAAGCGTGCCTCCATTGGAGGCACGCTTGTTTTATGAAGAAAGTCGTTGTATAAGCATATTCCGATAACAGCCATGTTTTATAAAGAATGTACCCCTTATGTTTAATGTTTAATGAAAATGAAATACATCAAAAGGGTTCTATTTGTTTCTACAGTTTGCACCGGTAATTTGTTTAGTTAGGTGTTAGTTTAAAGAGCTTGGTTTAAGTATGGCAAAGATTGTGGTTGAATAAACAGCCAGAAGTAAAAAGCGAAAGGAGCCAATCGGCTCCTTTCGCTTTATGCGTATTTTTTTTTCATATTATCAAATTCTTCACGTGCATTCAGTATTTCTGCAAGTTTATCCATTACATCTTCAACAAGTGAATCGGGACAGGACGCTCCGCTGCTTACCATGATCTTTACCGGACGTTTTGCCGGTAGGAAATCTTTTGTAACATATTCCTGCTTGTTATGAAAATTGAAATGCATGATTTCTGTTGCAGACAAAATTTTGTCGGTGCTGTTAATAAAGTACACAGGAAGTTTTTCTTCGCATAACTCAACAAGATGAGTTGTGTTAGAGCTGTTGTAACCGCCAACAATAATTGCAAGATCGGCTTCAGTTTCCAACATGCCTGATACTGCTGTCTGGTTATCGTTTGTTGCATAACAAAGCGTATCTCTTGTGTCGGCAAAACGTTCGCCGATTGTTTCAGCAGTAAGATTGTAGTAATTGGTAATTAAATCTTTGAAATATTCTGCAATAGCCTGGGTATCGCTTGCGAGTTGTGTTGTTTGGTTTACCACGCCGAAACGTTGCAGGTCTTTTGCAATATCAAAGCCTTCAGAATAATGTCCTTTAAATTCATCGTAAAACAAATGCGCATCTTTTTCCCCCGTAATATATTTTCCGAGCGCAATTGTTTCCTGCATATCGTTTACAATTACAGTTGGGGTGTGCGAACTTGCATGTGAAAAAGTTGCTCTTGTTTCTTCGTGTTTTGGTTTACCGTGTATAACAATGGAGTAACCTTTTGCAGCGATCTGTTCACTACGGTTCCATACTTTTTCTACAAACGGGCAGGTCGTGTTATACTTCTCCGTTTTAATTCCTTTGTTGTTCAGCATAGCTTCAATGTCGAGTGTGGTGCCAAATGCAGGAATAATCACTACATCATCACTTGTAATACTATCAAAAGGAATCAGCTGTTTACCATAAGTATCCTGAAGAAACTGCACGCCTCTTTCAATTAGTGTTGCATTTACCTGCGGGTTGTGAATCATTTCACTCAATAAAAAAATACGTTTGCCGGGATTTTCATCAATCGTTTTAAATGCAATCTCAATTGCGTTTTCAACACCATAACAAAAACCAAAATGACGGGCCAGGTAAAACTGCACATCTCCAAGATCGAGCAGTGTAGGCGTAAAATCCTTCTTCAGTTTGTCATCCTGTTTACGTTTATTTTTTATTGCTGTGATAAATGAACTGCGGTAAATATTCGGTACTTCAAACTTCTTCATGGTAGTGTATAACTGTTGCAAAGGTACAAGGTTTACTGCCATGGAAACACCGCCGAAAAGAAGCCAATACGCCTGCTGCCGCCATTTGCAGATTGGTTCGTATTATTGGGGTTGAATTATGACCACTATGGCTGCTGAATTTAAACCTGCGGAATGGGTTCATTCATCGAATATTTATGAGGTGAACCTGCGGCAATATACCAAGGAAGGAACCTTTGCTTCGTTTGCAAAACATTTAACACGTTTGAAAGATATGGGTGTGGAGATTATCTGGTTTATGCCGGTAACGCCCATCTCCGTGAAGAACCGTAAAGGAACATTGGGCAGTTACTACGCCTGTTCCAGTTACGTAGATACCAATCCGGAGTTTGGAACTGTTGCAGAATTTAAAGCACTTGTTCAGCAAATCCATTCATTGGGTATGAAAGTGATCATCGATTGGGTAGCGAACCATACCGGTTGGGATCATGAATGGACGATCAGTAACCCAGACTATTATACACAGGATCACCAGGGAAATTTTAAACCTCCTGTTGAAAATTGGGAAGATGTTATTCATCTCAATTTTTACAATCCTGCTTTACGCAAAGCAATGATTGATGCCATGAAGTTTTGGGTCAGCGAATGCGGCATTGATGGTTTCCGTTGCGATATGGCCATGCTTGTGCCGGTTGATTTCTGGGCTGAATCAAGAAGAGCCCTGGATAAGCTACGTCCTTTGTTTTGGCTGGGCGAATTTGATCAATGGAACGATGAGCCTTTTGCACATGTGTTTGATGTAAGTTATACCTGGCATTGGATGCACATCAGCGAAGAATTTTATAAGCACAGGAAAAAAGTTGTTGAGCTAGATAAAGCGTTAGAAGGATACAGGCATCGAAATCCTTCAACACACCTGCAATCGTTCTTTACGAGTAATCATGATGAAAACAGCTGGAACGGAAGTGAATATGAAAAATATGGTAAGATGGCATTACCATTAGCTGTATTCAGTTGTACATGGAGTGGGGTGCCGTTAATTTATAGCGGACAGGAATTGCCAAACAACAAGCGCCTGCAGTTTTTTGATAAGGATGAAATAGAATGGACAGACAAACCAAAGCTGCATACGTTTTATCAGAAGCTGTTACACCTGCGTAAAGAATATGCTGTGTTTGCCGGGAAGAATAATGCTGCCATTACATGGCGGATTGCAACAACAGAACCCGACTATGTGTTTTGTTTTGTTCGGAAAAATGGTGAAGCAGAGTTGTTAGTGTTGCTTAATTTTTCGGACAAGCCCGTACAGCTTGTTTTACATGATATGCGTGTACGTGGAAACTTTACCGAACTGTTTTCGGAGAAAACTTACAATAGCGCCGATGAATTTACGCTTGACAAATGGGGTTATCTTGTTTTACAAAAAGCATAAAAAAAAGTCCCCGTTTTTAACGGGGACTTTTTAGTTGATAATTATCTCTTTCAGGGTTCGTTTCTTAAATCGTTAATTGCATATTGGTAAACACCTTCGTAGCCGGGATAGATCCCTTCTACGATAACACTGTTGCCTGCACTTTCAATAATTCTTGTAAGTTCATCAACCGACTTCACGGTTTTGCCACCTGCACGAACAATGATAAAGCCTTTTTTAATTGTTGTTTGTTCGGCTATTAAACCATCGCTTAATGTTTTTACAACAACACCACCTTCAACACCATATTCTTTTGCTTTTTTAGCATCGAGTGTTTCCAGCTCAACACCTAATTTATCTAATGCAGAAGTTTTTACGATCTCTGTATTACCACTGCTGTTTTTAAGTGTAAGGGCTGCTGTTTGTTCTTTGCCGTTGCGGATAAACGTAACATTTAATTTTTGTCCGGGGCGGTAGCTTGCAACTGTACCTGTTAATTCGTACCAGGTTGATACCGCTTTGTTATCGAGCTTAATAATTTTATCACCTTTCTTTAAACCTGCATCAGCAGCTGCGCTGTTACTCATTACTTCGCCAATAACAACACCATCGCCCTCTTTAATTTGCGAATCAGTGTCTTCATCTGCATTTGCTTCCGGACGAATACCAAGGAATGCACGTTGTACTGTTCCGAACTTAATCAAATCATCCACTACTTTCTTTACAATGTTTACAGGAATAGCGTATGAATAACCGGCGTATGTTCCGGTAGGAGATGCAATTGCAGCGTTAATACCAATCAGCTGCCCACTTGTATTAACCAATGCCCCACCACTGTTACCCTGGTTAACCGCAGCATCAGTTTGAATAAAGCTTTCAACCACGTTTGCGTTACGGCCGGCATTACGTTGGTTAATACCAAGGAAACGATACTTGGCACTCACAATACCCGCAGTAACGGTAGTTTCAAGTGTTAACGGATAACCAACTGCCAATACCCATTGGCCAAGCTTTACTTCATCAGAATTACCATACAACAGGTAAGGGAATCCTGATCCATCAATTTTAATAACAGCCAGATCGGTATTTGCATCCGTAGCAACTACTTTGGCCTTGTATTGTTTTTTTGTATTGAGTGTAACGGTTACTTCATCTGCACCATCAACCACGTGGTTGTTGGTAACAATGTAACCATCGGCCGAAATAAATACACCACTGCCACTCGCCATTTGCGGACGTGTGTTTTGAGGACTGCCAAAAAACTGATCGAACAGATCATCGCCAAACATATCGCCAAAAGGATTGCTGCGGCGACGTTGTGTATTGTTTGTTTGTGTAGGATTTGTTTTGGTTTTAATGTGCACTACGGCTGCTACTGTGGAATTAGCTGCTGCTTCAAAATCTACCGGGCCGGGTGTTCCGCCACCATCAAACAAGCCTGCGTAGTTTGCAGGAATTTCGCCCTGGCTTTTGCTTACAGAACCGTTTCTGCTGCTCAGTTTTGCATAGAGGAAAACACTTGAGAGCGCAGTAACTGCACTAACAAGTACGGTTACGAGAATGTGTTTTGCTTTCATCTTTATCTTCTTTTTTTAATGTTCAAAATATCAAAGGCTGTGCCTTTCTGTTTGTAAAATAACGAAGCTGCCATCATTTCAGACCTACCATGAAGCCACATTTAACAAACAGTTATGAAGACCTTCGTAGTTCTCCTAAAGTTACAGTTTCTCTTAAAAATAACTGTCATAGAAATAACAGCAGCTCTGTTCTTTGGACTTATTCATTACGTGGTGAATAAAAAAATCCCGCCATTGTATTGGCGGGATTTGTATTGCGAAAGATTGATTCTGTTATGGGAAAATACCCAGCTCTGCGTAGCTGATAGCTACTTTGTTAATTGCAACAACATAAGCTGCAGTGCGCATATCAGGAATAGCAGGATTTTGTTTCCAGCAATCCATTACTTCGTTTACTGCAGTAATCATTGTTTCTTCCAAACCACTGTACACTAAGTCAACTTCGTCTGGTCCGTGTGTAATAGCATCACGGTGTTCTTTCTTTACTTTTTTACCGCTCAGGAATTCCATCTGGCCAAGAATGTTTGTGTTCATATTCTCGGTAAAACGTTTTTCCAAACGACCGTAACGAACGTGACTGAGGTTTTTTAACCATTCGAAATAAGAAACAGTTACACCACCGGCATTTAAAAACATATCGGGTACAACCAACACGCCATTTGCAACAAAAATTTCATCGGCTTCAGGAGTTAACGGACCGTTTGCAGCTTCTCCAATGATTTTTGTTTTTACACGTGGTGCATTATCTGCATTAATTACGTTTTCCAATGCTGCAGGAATTAAAATGTCGCATTCCAATTCCAATGCATCTGTATTTTTTTCGCAGTTGGTAGCTCCGGGGAAGTTGAGGATAGATTTTGTTTCTACACGATGTTTAAACACAGCGTCAACATCCAAACCATCATAATTGTAAATGCTTCCTTCATATTCTGCAAGCGCAACAATTTTAGCACCTGCCTGTTGGAAGAATTTTGCGGAATGGAAACCTACGTTACCCAAACCTTGTACAATTACACGCTTGCCTTCCAAACCTGTTGTAAGTCCAAGCTTGCTCATCACATCTTCCATGTTACATACTTCACGTATGCCATAGAAAACACCAAGACCTGTAGCTTCACGACGGCCTCTTACACCACCTTGCGAAACAGGCTTACCTGTAACACAACCTGCAGCATCAATTTCGCCGGGGCGTAATGAACTGTAGGTATCAACGATCCACGCCATTTCACGTTCGCCTGTTCCGTAATCAGGAGCAGGAACATCAATGCCGGGTCCGATGAAGTTTTTCTTCACTAATTCTGCTGTGTAGCGGCGTGTAATTTTTTCAAGTTCGTAAGCCGAGCGTTTGCGTGGACTTATTTTGATACCACCTTTCGCACCACCAAACGGAACGTTTACAATTGCACACTTATAGGTCATAAGTGCTGCAAGTGCCATTACTTCGTCCTGGTTTACTTCCATAGAAAAGCGGATACCGCCTTTACAAGGTGTTTTGTGTTGAGAGTGTTGTACACGGTAAGCTTCCACTACTTCAATGGAACCATCGTCCATTTTAACAGGGAAACGCATTTGATACACACTGTTACATTGTTTGATCTGTTCAAGGATACCCTTATCCCATTTTGTAAAAGCTGCGGCTTTATCGAAGCTCTGTTCTACTGCACCGAAAAAGCTGTAATTCGTAGTTGACATACAATCGTTTTTAAAATGAATATAGCAATCGTTTAGTCTCTTGATTGTTTTTCGAGTTTCGACAGTTTGCGGTCGATACGGATAACATAACCAATAAGACCAAATAAGATAATTAAACACACTGCAACCACAACATATATCTTTCCATTGCTACGCATAGCATCTGCCATTTCGGGCTGCTCCGCCTGAGCAGCAGCAGAAGATGCAAAAAGCAAAATGTTTGTTGCTAAAAGCAGGAAAGCGAGGAATAGTTTCTTCATTATAAGAGTGATTTATCGGACAAAAGTTTTATTCTGATTTTGATCGTAGAAATCCAAACAGCTAATAAAGTCCAGCCAAGTACTGCAGGGTAAAAAACCATACGCAAACGGCTGTCGATATCATTAAAATTTAAAGCAGGATTTCCACTTTCGCTGCCGGGTGCACCTGGGTGCAAACTGCCTACCAAACGGGGAATGATCCATATGGTTGGAAACAACATGGCAAATGCAAAAATGTTGTACACTGCTGTTACTCGTGCACGTTTATCGATATCGGTAAAACTTCCACGTAAAACAAAATAGGCACAGTAGATAAGGATGGCAATACCGGCACCTAAAAGTTTCGGCTCTTTTAAAATGTTACTGAGCGATTGTCCCTGATCGGTGACCCATGTATAATTAGCCCATACCGCACCGGTAGCATAACCAAGCAACCCCATAAAAGTGCCGGTGCCAGCAAATGCAGATGCGAAAACATCGTTCCGGTATTTTTGCGTACGCAGGTATTTAATACTGTACACAAGGCTTACGCAAAACAGAATCATCATGGTAAACCACATGCTTACATGAAAATAAAGATTGCGTATAGATTCGTTGAGAATGAAGAGCCGTGGTACATCCATTAAAAAGCCACCAACAATGGTGTAAACAAGTAAAACAACGGCAGTTATCTTCCACCAGGATTTATGCATATAATCAGCTTTAAAAAACAAACACAAACATTTGTTTTGCCTGCTTAAAGTGCGGCAAAGTTAGTGGTTGACCTCTAATCTTTCCATAAAAACGGAAACAAAATCATACACAAAGCCAGCACAAGAACATCGAGACCGCCTAATAAAAGCACCATTTGCAATACGGCTCCGTCTTTAAACATTTCGCCAAAAGCGGCCTTTGAAATACGTATCAGCAGCAATAATTGAGGAATGATGATGGGGAAACCCATGATGACCATAATGGCTGCATTCTGATTTGCTCTTGAGGCGATAGCAGCCAGTAAAGTAAATACCAGGCTCATACTTACACCACCTAAAATGGTAATGCCGGTAAACTGAAGCGCATGTAAAAAAGGGGCACCAAGAAAAAAGCCAAACGTAAGCAGGCTCAGCAAACTCATTACAAGCATCAGCAAAACATTGTAAAAAAGTTTTGCAAGAATAAACTCCTGCGGGCTTGCAATGGAATAATAGTACAGCATGCGGCCACGGCTTTCCTGCAAAAAACTTTTAGCTACTGCATTAATGCTGATGAAGAGCATGTTTACCCAAAACAAGGCATTCCACACCGATGCATCGGGTTCGTTTACTGCAAGAAAAAGAATATATACGGTACAGGCTATGTAAAGAAGAATGCCGTAAAATGTGTACTGCTGTCTTATTTCGAGCAGCAGATCTTTTTTGAACAGGGTTGCTATTTTTTGTGCTGATATCAATACGTAAGCTTAAAACAGTAGATAATAATTTTAGTTGTGCTGATGATAGCAATGCCTGCAGCGGGGTTCGTACTTATCTTTTTCACCCAACACTACCTGTGCTCCTTCGCTTGAAGTGCGGTACGAGTAGTTGGCAATATTACCACACACTACACAAATGGCGTGCAGCTTGGTAATATAATCAGCAACAGCAAGGAGGTTGGGCATTTGTCCGAAAGGTTGTGCTTTATAATCCATATCAAGTCCGGCAACAATAACCCTTGCTCCACGTAAAGCCAACTGTTCGCATACATTGGTGATTTCTGCATCAAAAAACTGGGCTTCATCAATACCCACTACTTCCACATCCTGCGCCAGCAACAATATCTTTTGTGAATTATCGATAGGAGTGGATTGAATAGCATTTTCATCGTGCGATACAATCTTCACATCATCATAACGTACATCCACAGCCGGTTTAAAAATCTCCACTTTTAAATTGGCAATGCGTGCACGCTTTAAACGGCGGATAAGCTCTTCTGTTTTTCCACTGAACATGGAGCCGCAGATCACTTCAATCCAGCCACGACGATCGCCTTTTATATTTGGTTCAATAAACATTATCAATATTTTATGCTAAACTGTTGTAACTTAACAGCAAATTTCCAATACCGCCAAAAGTAAGCACTATTCATGGAACGTATTGTTTCTCTCGTTGAACAATTACAGCAAGCACTCCAGCGTAATGCGGATGCAGCCCAGATGTTGGTACTCACAAACATGTTGAGGGCCGAGTTAGAACAATCTTTGCAACAAACAAAACAATCAGCCGGGTCGAACCGTGTTGCAGTGGTATTACCTGCTGCAAGAATATCGACTGCAGTTGCTGAAACAAAAGTTGAAGCAGCCCCAGCTACAGCAACGAAACTGGTACCACCCGCAATAGTGAAGATTGAAGAAAAACCTGCCGAAAAAATTGTAGAAGTGCTGCAGATAGATGAAGAGGAAATTGAGGCCGAACTGGAAGAGATTCGCCAGAAAGCCGAATTTGCTAAAAAGGTGGAAGCTCAACAACACCAGCAGAAACCTGTTTTACTGTTTGATGAAGAGCCTGAGGTTCCAACACTTATTCATCAGCCCAATTACGAAGAGCCCAAACCGGCTCCTGCACCCACACCTGCTGCTGGTAAAGATTTAAATGAAGTAATGAACGGGAAACAGCTCTCGTTGAATGATCAGCTGGGAAATAATCAAGCAGAAATTGTACATAAGCTAAGTGAATCGAATGCGATAAAAGATCTTAAAAAAGCGATAGGCATTAATGATCGCTTTGTGTTTATTAATGAACTCTTCCGTGGCGATGAAGCCATGTACGAACGCAGCATAAAAACCATCAATAATTTTTCCATCTATCCTGAAGCACAGTACTGGATGGAACGTGAACTGAAAATTAAACTGGGTTGGGATGATACCCGTCCGGCTGTTCAGGAATTTTATGCATTGGTGAAAAGACGTTTCTCCTGAAGCCATTTAAGTATGGCCGCCGTTGCTCCTGCATTTTCCTTTACATAGTTTTCTGCAATTGTTGAAGCTGCTGAAATATCCATTTGTCCCATTACGTCTATTAACTCTTTTGTATTGCTGATGGTAGAACTTCCACCAAGCTTTTTCAGATCAACACTTTCTTGAAACTTTTCGAAGTTGGGTCCGGTGATGACGGGCTTGCCATACACGGCAGCTTCTAAGATATTATGATGGCCGCTTTTATTGAAGCCTCCGCCAACATAACAAACAGTTGCGTATTTGTAGAGGCGAGAGAGGTAGCCGATGTTGTCAATTATAAGACAGTTATGAGTCATGGGTTGAGGGTTATGAGTAGATAGTTCTGAGAATGTAATTGAGTTTGTGAAGAGTGTTTTTAGTCGACTGATATTTTCGGCCTTTATCTCGTGTGGTGCAATGATGAGTTTGTACCGATTGTTACTCTTCATCCATTCAGCAAGGATAGTTTCATCTTCTGCCCATGTACTGCCTGCAACGATTATGGGATCAGTTCCGCAAAATGCATCGGCAATTTCAACGGGTTGCCATTGTTCAGCCAAAGCAATTACCCGATCGAAACGTGTATCTCCCGCAACAGTTGTTTTACCAGCTAAACCAATACCATCTAATAATTCTTTTGAAGCAGCATTTTGTACAAACAGGTGAGAAAAATTTTGCAGCATGTTTCGATGGAAACTTCCCCACCATTGAAAGAAAGGCTGCGACGGACGAAATATCCCTGAAACTAATATTGTTTCGATGTTTCTGCTTTTCAGCTCTGCCAGGTAATAATGCCAGAACTCATACTTTACAAAAACGGCTAAGTCTGGCTGAATAAGATCAAGAAATTGTTTTGCGTTTGAAGCTCCATCCATCGGCAGGTACATTACATGATCGGCACCGTTATAATTCTTTCGTATTTCGTAACCCGAAGGAGAAAAGAAGGTGAGCAGGATTTTGGAATTTGGATTTTGGGTTTTGATTTCTTCCAGTATTGGTCTTCCTTGTTCAAATTCCCCCAGGGAGGCACAATGCATCCAAACAATAGAGTTGCCGGGTTCTGTTTTCCAGTTTGAACTCAGTTGTTGTTGCCAGTTTTTCCTGCCTTCTACCCATTTTTTGGCTTTGCTGTTACGGGTGGCGGCAATGCTAATGAATGCTCGATATAGAAAAAGAAAAAGTTGATAATAAGCGATCACGCTAAAACTTGATTTGTGTGTTATTACACAAAGGTCTTAGTTTCTTTTAATTAAAGTGAGGATTTTATCTGAAAGCTTTTTTGTTTTAATTCTTAATTATTTTAATACGTGCTTTGTATTTTTTTTCGGCTACAACTTCTACAATATATAAACCTGCCGGGGCATCAATATTTAACTCTAATAAATTGGTTGATCCATATTTCTTTGTAGCTATTGTTTGTCCGTTTAGATTATTAATGCGAACCGATACATCATTATATCTTTTACCCAAATTTATTTGCAGGTTGCCATAAGTTGGATTGGGTAGAATATTTATTTTACTATCGAAATTTGCTTCAATTATTCCTGTTGTGGTTTGTGTAAACTTGAGAATAAATCCATCAGCCAATCCATTTGAAACAAGATTTTGGGTTGTTCCTCCCCAATTGAAATTAGAGGTGGCGTCGAAATGGCCTGCAGTATAAAAGTTGCCTGATCCATCCAAAGTTATTGCCCATCCATAGTCGTTTCCAGCTCCGCCAATGTGCATTGCCCAAACAAACTCACCGTTGGTTGTAAGTTTACTGATAAAACCATCAATTGCTCCAGATGATTGAAGATTATATACTCCTGTTCCTGGATTGAAATCAGCTATATATTGAAATATGCCGGTTGTATAGACATTGCCCTGTGCATCTACTACAACGGATGTACCATAGTCTTCAATTTGACAGCCTCCTAGTTGTTTTGCCCAAACAAAATTGCCGTCGTTGTTTAGCTTAACCAAAAACCCATCATTTAATCCACCAGCCCTGATTGTTGTATTGCCAGCTCCCGGATCAAAGTCTGTAGCACCTTTAAATGTTCCGGTTATGTATGCATTTCCATTAGCGTCGGCCGCAATAGAATTTGCAACACTGTAATCAAATGCGCCTGTAGTAAATTGCTTCACCCAAACAAAATTTCCAGTAGAGCTAAGTTTTAAAATGAAACCTTCAGAATCGCCATAGGTATTTAAATAAGCAGTTCCTTCGCCCGGATCGTAATCACAATTTAAGCCACGGAAAGTACCTGTGGTGTAAACAAATCCAGAGGCATCTACCGTAATTGAATTACCCATATCAGTATAAATGCCCCCCATTTTTTTTGCCCAATCAAAACTTCCATCTGCCTTTAGTTTTAAAACAAAAGCATCGATATAGTCTGCGGTAAGATTAAACACAGAAGGACTTGGATTGAAATCAACAGTTCCCTTAAAGCTGCCAGTTACATAAACATCCCCGGACGAACTTGTAGCTATACCCAATCCACGATCTTCTTCAGTTGATCCGCCGTAAGAACTTGCCCAGACAAAATCACCATTGCTGCTTAGTTTAACGACAAATATATCCCAACTTCCTACGGGTGTAAGTAAATAATCATTTGGTCCGGGATCAAAATCGGCGGTTCCATTATATGCTCCTGTTATAACAACATTTCCTGAAGCGTCGATTGCGAGACTTCTGCCACCTTCACGTCCTGCGCCACCTAATTTCTTTGCCCATATCAGATTTCCTGCAGCATTTAGTTTCGTTACAAAAATCTCTTCTTGACCTGCAGAAGTTAAGTTAAATACTCCTGGTCCGGGATCGAAGTCTGCAGTACCATTAAAAGCACCACTACTGTAAATATTCCCTGAAGCATCTACAGCAATTGCATATACCGCATCGTTAGAAGTGCCACCAAATTGCTTTGCCATATCAAAGGTTTGTGTAAAACCAGGGTTGGAGTTCAACAAAAGGATGCTAATTGTCAATAGGATCTTATTCATGGTTTTGAAAAGTTTCATAGTTAATTTCATTGGTGAATAGCTTAATTAATTGCTAAGATAAAACCAAATGCTGTTTCAGTCAATTTGAAATGCTTTATTAGCAGCTACAATTGGTCAAATCTTACACGGAATTAGGAACGCCAAACGCCTTTTTTGCCGTACTTTCGCCACCGTTTAAACAAGCTTATTTATGCGACCTATACAGATGGTTGATCTCAAGCAGCAATACCTTGCAATTAAGCAGGAAGTGGATGTTGCTATTTTAGATGTTCTCGACAGTACAGCTTTTATCGGAGGCAAACCCATTCAGGATTTGGCGGCTGGTCTTAACGATTATCTGGGTGTAAAACATACCATTCCCTGTGCTAACGGAACCGATGCATTGCAGATTGCCATGATGGCTTTGGGATTGCAACCCGGCGATGAAGTGATCACGGCTTCCTTTACCTACATTGCTACGGTGGAAGTAGTGGCTTTGCTCCGTCTGAAACCGGTGTTTGTTGAAGTTGATCCGAAAACATTCTGTATCGATCCGGAAGCGATCCGTAAAGCAATCACCCCAAAAACAAAAGCAATCGTTCCGGTTCATCTTTATGGCCACACAGCCAATATGGATGAGATCATGAAAATTGCATCCGAACATAATCTTTATGTTATCGAAGACAATGCTCAGGCAATTGGTGCAGATTACACTTTTCCTGATGGTACTAAAAAGAAAACAGGTTCAATCGGTACAATTGGATGTACTTCTTTCTTCCCCTCGAAGAATTTAGGTTGCTATGGCGATGGCGGTGCAATGTTCACCAACGATGATGCATTGGCTGAACAATTGAAGATGGTGGCGAATCATGGACAAAAAGTGCGTTACTATCACGAAGTGGTTGGTTGCAACTCACGTTTAGATACAGTGCAAGCTGCGGTATTAAAGATCAAGCTTAAAAAGTTAGATGAATACATTGCTGCACGTCGCAAGGCTGCTGATTATTACGATGCTGCATTTGCAGGTCATGCAAATATTGCAACGCCTTATCGTGCGCCTTACAGTAATCATGTGTTTCACCAATACACATTAACGCTGGATGGTTTTGAAAACGTAGCCGAAATAAGAAATGGATTGAATGCTTATTTAGCTGAGCAAAAAATTCCATCTATGATCTATTACCCGGTGCCGGCTCACCGTCAACAAATGTTTGCATCTTTTGGTGGTGCAGATTTTAATTTGCCCATTACCGATTGGTTGACCGATCGTGTTATATCATTACCAATGCACACAGAACTGGAAGAAGAACAATTGCAGTTCATCAGCAGTCATGTTTTAACTTATCTCAACTCCAAAAAATAAAGAAAGCAACAAATGAAAATCGCAGTCGTAGGAACAGGTTATGTAGGTCTCGTAACAGGAACTTGTTTTGCAGAAACAGGCAACCAGGTAACATGTGTTGATATTGATAAAAGCAAAGTAGAAAAATTATCGAACGGGCAGATCACCATTTATGAACCCGGTTTGGAAAAAATATTTCTCCGCAACTTAAAAGAAGATCGTTTGCATTTTACAACCAACCTTGCGGAAGGTGTAAAAGATACAACTATCATATTTCTTGCGTTGCCAACACCTCCCGGTGAAGATGGCAGTGCTGATCTGAAATACATTTTAGGTGTAGCTGATGATCTTGGAAAAATTCTTACTGACTATAAAGTTATCGTTGATAAGAGTACAGTGCCTGTTGGTACTGCTGATAAAGTGCAGGCTGCCATTGCAAAAAACTTCAAAGGTGAATTTGCTGTGGTGAGTAACCCTGAGTTTTTGCGTGAAGGTGTAGCAGTAGACGATTTTATGAAACCTGATCGTGTGGTTGTTGGTACAAGCGATGATCGTGCAAAAAAGATCATGACCGATCTGTATGCACCCTTTGTGCGCAGTGGTAACCCGGTAATTTTTATGGATGAGAAAAGTGCTGAACTGACGAAATATGCAGCGAACTCTTTTTTAGCAGTGAAGATCTCTTTCATGAATGAAATTGCCCGTTTATGCGAACGCCTTGGTGCCGATGTGGATATGGTGCGTAAAGGAATTGGCAGTGATGAGCGTATTGGCAAGCGTTTTCTCTTCCCTGGTATTGGTTATGGCGGAAGTTGTTTCCCGAAAGATGTACAGGCATTGGTGAAGTCATCAAGCGAAGTGAGTTATGATTTTGAAATTTTGAATGCAGTGATGAAGGTGAATGAGGAACAGAAATTGTTCCTCATGCCAAAGATCAACGCATACTTTAATAATGATCTGAAAGGAAAACGTTTTGCATTATGGGGATTGGCATTCAAACCAAATACCGATGACATTCGTGAAGCACCGGCTTTATACATGATCGATGCATTAACAGAGGCTGGAGCAACGGTACATGCATACGATCCTGAAGCAATGCCGAATGTAAAACAACTTGTAGGCGATAAGATTGATTTTGCAGAAAGTCAGTACGATGCATTGGAAAATGCAGATGCATTGATCATTGCAACAGAGTGGAGTGAATTCCGTACACCGGAGTTTGAAAAGATCACCTCTATGCTTAAGAATAAAGTTGTGTTTGATGGACGCAATGTCTATGACAGAACACAAATGAAAGAACTTGGTTTCTTCTACGAAAGTGTAGGCCGTGAAGCAGTAAAATAATTTAACAACAACCAACGCATAACAAAATACAATGGATCGTAAACGGATTTTAATTACAGGTGCTGCAGGTTTTCTTGGCTCGCATTTATGCGACCGTGCAATTAAAGAAGGCTTTCATGTAATTGCAATGGATAATCTTATCACTGGTGATTTGAAGAATATTGAACACTTATTCAATCTCGAACAATTTGAGTTTTATCATCACGATATCACCAAGTTCATTCACATTTCCGGTAAGCTCGATTATATCCTGCACTTCGCATCACCTGCAAGTCCGATCGATTATTTAAAAATTCCGATCCAGACATTGAAAGTTGGTGCACATGGTACGCATAACTGTTTGGGTTTAGCGAAAGCAAAAGGTGCACGCATTCTTGTTGCGTCTACATCAGAAGTGTACGGTGACCCGTTGGTACATCCGCAAACAGAAGAATATTGGGGCAATGTAAATCCTGTTGGTCCACGTGGTGTGTACGATGAAGCAAAACGTTTCATGGAAAGCATTACGATGGCGTATAACCGCTTTCATGGTGTGCAGACAAGGATCATCCGCATCTTCAACACATACGGTCCACGTATGCGACTCAATGATGGTCGTGCATTGCCTGCATTCATCGGACAGGCGTTGCGTGGCGAAGACTTAACAGTGTTTGGTGATGGTAGCCAGACAAGAAGTTTCTGTTACGTAGATGACCTGGTTGAAGGTATTTACCGTTTGCTCATGAGCGAATATGATATGCCGGTGAATATTGGTAACCCTGCTGAAATTACATTGAAAGAGTTTGCAGAAGAAGTAATTAAACTTACGGGAACATCACAAAAGATCGTTTATAAGCCGTTGCCGGTTGATGATCCGAAACAACGTCAACCAGATATTACAAAAGCAAAAGAAATACTTGGCTGGGAACCGAAAGTGGCACGTGCTGAAGGATTAAAAATTACGTACGAGTATTTCAAAAATCTTCCGCAGGAAGAGTGGGTAAAACAACCGAAGGAATTTGTGAGTATGAAGTGATAAATAATGAGTAATCAGTGATGAGTTTAAATCAGAGATCCTAAATCAGAAATCATACATCAAGAGAATGTATCAATCATTAATCAATAAAGAAAAGAAAGTAGCGGTAGTTGGTTTGGGCTATGTGGGATTGCCGTTGGCATTGGAGTTAGCTGCACATATGGATGTGATCGGTTTCGACATCAACAGCAAACGTATTGCTATGATGCAACGCAAGGAAGACCCCAGCAAGGAAGTAGATGCTGATATGTTTGCAAACAGAAGCATTCTGTTTACTGATGATGTGAATGTATTGAAAGAAGCATCGTTCTTTATTGTAACAGTACCAACGCCTGTTGATGATCATAAAGTACCCGACTTAACGCCTTTGCAAAAAGCAAGTGAAACAGTAGGGAAGGTGTTGAAGAAAGGTGATTATGTTGTTTATGAAAGCACAACTTATCCGGGTTGTACCGAGGATGATTGTATGCCTATTCTTGAACAGTTCAGTGGATTGAAAGGTAAAGTTGATTTCAAGCTAGGCTATTCACCTGAACGTATCAATCCGGGTGATAAACATCATACACTAAGCAACACCGTAAAAATTGTTTCAGGTTGCAGCGATGAATCGTTACAGGAAATTGCAGCCGTGTACGAAAGTGTGGTAAAAGTTGGTGTGCACCGTGCTCCAAACATTAAAGTAGCCGAGGCAGGAAAGATCATTGAAAATGCACAGCGTGATCTCAATATTTCATTGATGAATGAACTGTCGATCATCTTTGATCGTATCGGCATCAACACCTTTGATGTGGTGGAAGCAGCAGGTACCAAATGGAACTTTCATAAATACACACCGGGCTTGGTTGGTGGGCATTGCATTGGCGTTGATCCTTACTACTTAACCTACAAAGCGCAACAGCTGGGATACAATTCAAAAGTAATTGCAAGCGGTCGTTTTGTAAATGATGAAATGCCCCGTTATGTTGCAAAGAAGATCATTCAACATATCATTAAGAATGCACCAAGTGCAGCAAATGCAAAAGTGCTGGTGCTGGGTGCAACGTTTAAGGAAAACGTGTCTGATATCCGCAATTCAAAAGTGGCGGATATGGTAAGAGAATTACTGGAGTACAATGTAGCTGTTGATTTTGTTGATCCGCATGCTGATGCCGAAGAGGTGAAGCATGAATATGGTTTAAACCTTGCGGCTGAAATTGGAAAAGGATATGATGCAATTGTATTAGCCGTAGCACACAATCCTTACAAAGACTTTTCGGAAGAGTATCTTTCTTCCATTGCTAATGAAAAAGCATTGTTTGCCGATTTGAAAGGCATTTACCGTAATAAAATTTCTAAACTGAAATACTGGAGTTTATAATGAGCAAGTTTGATAAAACGATTTTAGTAACAGGTGGCGCCGGATTTATCGGCAGTCATGTTGTGCGTTTGTTTGTAAATAAATACGCCAACTATAAAATTGTAAATGGCGATGCATTAACCTATGCAGGCAACCTGGAGAATCTGAAAGATGTGCAGGGAAAGCCGAATTATGCATTTGCTAAAATTGACATTACTGACGAAGCTGGTGTTGAAGAGTTATTCAATCAATATCATTTTGATGCTGTGATCCATCTGGCAGCAGAAAGTCATGTTGATCGTAGCATCCTTGACCCGTTAGCATTTGTAAAAACAAATGTGCTGGGGACAGCTATTTTGCTCAACGCATGTCGCAAGCATTGGAACGGCAACTACGATGGTAAACTTTTCTATCATGTATCAACCGATGAAGTATATGGTTCATTAGGCGAAACAGGTTTCTTCACCGAAGAAACCCCTTACGATCCGCATTCACCATACTCTGCATCAAAAGCAGCATCCGATCATTTTGTGATGGCTTATCATGATACGTATGGTATGCCTGTGGTAATGAGCAATTGCAGCAACAACTATGGTTCGCATCATTTTCCGGAGAAATTAATTCCGTTAATGATCAACAATATTAAAAACAACAAGCCATTGCCGGTATATGGTAAAGGTGAGAATGTGCGTGACTGGTTGTTTGTGGAAGATCATGCAAGAGCAATTGATACTATTTTCCATAATGGCAAACTTGGCGCAAGCTATAATGTAGGCGGTTTCAACGAATGGAAAAATATTGATCTTGTTCATTTGCTTTGCAGCATCATGGATAAAAAACTTGGCCGTGCAGAAGGAGATAGTGCAAAGCTCATCACTTACGTAAAAGACCGTGCAGGTCATGATCTGCGTTATGCAATTGATGCTACCAAACTCAATAAAGAATTAGGCTGGAGTCCATCATTGCAATTTGAAGAAGGTTTGGAAAAAACAGTAGAGTGGTATTTGAGCAATGAAGAATGGATCAACCATGTAACAAGTGGCGATTATCAGAAGTACTATGATGTGCAATATGAAAAAAGATAATAAGTAATGTCTGATGTCTGATGTGGGATTTATGATTTGAAGCCTTCTATCAGACATCATAAATCATACATCCTACATTTTTTATGGGCTTTTTACAAACAGGATTCCCCGGTTTAGTTGTGTTCGAACCAAATGTGTTTGGTGATGAACGGGGATATTTCTTTGAATCATTTAATCAACAGGCGTTCGAAAAAGAAGGGCTGTTCAATACATGGGTACAGGATAATCAGTCCAGCTCAACTTATGGTGTTATACGTGGACTGCATTTCCAGAAAGGCGAACATGCACAGGCAAAGCTGGTGCGTTGTTTGAGCGGTAAAATATTGGATGTTGTGGTTGATCTGCGTAAAGATTCACCAACATTCAAACAAGTGTATGCGGTTGAGTTGGCCTCTGAAAAGAAAAATGCATTGCTGGTGCCACGTGGTTTTGCGCATGGCTTCTCTGTGCTGAGTGAAACCGCTGAAGTGTTTTACAAATGCGACAATTTTTATAACAAACAAAGTGAAGGCGGATTGATCTATAACGACCCTACTTTGAACATTGATTGGCGAATTGAAGTAGGTAAAGAAATTGTATCAGGCAAAGATCAACTCAATTCATTGCTAACAGACCTCGGAGAAGATAGCTTCTTTTAATTTTAATATATGGATAAGCAGGTAATACTTGTTACAGGTAGTAACGGACAGGTAGGAAAAGAATTGCAGCAACTGGCAACTGCTTATCCGCAGTTTCGTTTTGTGTTTGCTTCACGTGAAGATATGAAGCTGCATCACTTCGGACTGGTAGAGAATTTCTTTGCAGCCACGAAGCCAGAATATTGCATTAACTGTGCTGCATACACAGCTGTAGATAAAGCAGAAAGCGAACAGGAGATGGCCATCCTTGTTAATGGAGAGGCAGTAGGTAATCTTGCAGCTGTCTGCAAAAAGTACAATACAAAGCTGATTCATATTTCCACCGATTATGTATTTGATGGCGAAAGTGAAACGCCGTATAAAGAAGAGGATGCAACCGGTCCTATCAATACGTATGGCCGTTCCAAATTATTGGGTGAGCAACTGTGCATGAAAGAAGATGAAGATGCCATCATCATCCGAACTGCATGGGTGTATTCATCATACGGGCACAACTTTGTAAAAACGATGATGCGTTTAATGAACGAACGCAATGAATTGAATGTGGTGGCTGATCAAATCGGTTCTCCAACTTATGCTGCTGATCTTGCAAAGGCAATGCTCGATATTATTTCTTCGGGCAAATGGGAGAGTGGTATTTATCATTACAGCAACGAAGGAAAGATCAGTTGGTTTGAATTTGCAGAAGCTATAAAAAAAATAACGGGCAGTAAAGCCATAGTTCATCCTATTGAAACTTCACAATACCCCACACCGGCAAAGCGTCCGCATTATTCGTTGTTGAATAAATCAAAAATAAAAAGCGTGTATAGCATTGCTGTTCCGGAATGGAAGCAAAGTCTTGCAGACTGTATAGCCCTTTTACAGGAAACGAAATAAATAAGAGTTGGAAAAACTATAAAATCAAAAACCCTCCACATTGTGGAGGGTTTTTGTTGGCCTACCTGGATTCGAACCAAGACAAACAGAACCAAAATCTGTCGTACTACCATTATACTATAGGCCAATCTTCCTTTCGGAGTACCAAACAGGCATTTCTGCGTTGTTGGGGTGCAAAAATAAGGTGCTGCAAATGATCAACCAAAAAATTTATCAAAATCAATGAACAGATTTTTAGAAAGCACGTATCTTTTGCAGGATATTACATCTAAATGTTTCTCTGAATGAAAAAAATACTCTTGTTTGCCGCTCCATTGCTTATGCTGGCCTTTACATTTCAAACTAAAACCAAAGTAATTTTCTTTGGCGACTCTATTACACAGGCAGGTGTAAATCCGGGTGGGTATGTAAAACGGATAGACAGTATGGCGCTGCAACAGGGGAAAGCGGGCTATGAATTTATTGGCGCAGGAATTGGCGGTAACAAAATTTATGATCTGTACCTGCGGATGGAAGATGATGTGCTGGCAAAAAATCCAAACGTTGTAGTGATTTACATTGGTGTGAACGATGTGTGGCACAAAACTTCGTCGGGTACAGGTACCGATGCTGATAAGTTTGCTAAGTTTTACCAGGCGATTATTGACAAGCTGAAAGCGAAGAATATCAAGATCATTTTATGTACACCCGCTGTTATTGGCGAAAAGGCTGATGGCAGTAATCCGCAGGATGGCGATTTAACAGAATACAGTAAAATTATTCGTGGTCTAGCACAAAAAAACACATTGCCGCTTGTTGATTTGCGGAAAGCATTTCTTGATTACAGCAGTAAAAATAATTCTGCAAATAAAGACCGTGGCATTTTAACTACAGACAGAGTTCATTTAAACGCAATCGGCAACCAATTGGTCGCCGATGAAATATGGAAAGTCCTTCAAACGCTTTAAACAGCTTTTACCAAATAATAATTTTTCTTTCCTTTCTGTACAAGAAGGTAAGTATTGTGTAGCAGCAACGATGTATCAATTTTCATATCAATACCTTCAACTTTTTTACGGTTGATGCTTACACCACCACCTTGTACTGTTTTGCGTGCTTCGCCTTTGCTGGGAAAAATTGTTGTTTCTGCTAAGAAGGAAACAACATCAATACCTTCAGCTAATTTATCTGCTGCAAAATCGAACTTAATAACACCATCCATTCCTTCAAGATCTTCAATGCTTAAACTTTCTGCAGGAGCAGTTTGATTGGCAAACAGTTTGGCAGTTGTTTCCAATGCTTCTTTAAGTGCATCTTCTCCATGTACAAATTTTGTTACTTCTTCTGCAAGTCGCTTTTGTAAAATGCGTTTGCCGGCATCAGCTGCGTGTGCGGCGATCAATCCGTCCACTTCTTCTTTTTCAAGGAAAGTGAAAATCTTGATCCATCCTTCTGCATCTGCATCGCTGGCGTTTAACCAGAACTGGTAGAATTGGTAGGGAGTGGTTTTAGATGCATCTAACCAAACATTACCCTGTTCTGTTTTACCAAACTTGGTACCGTCGGCTTTCTTAATTAAAGGGCAGGTAAACGCAAACGCTTCGCCCCCAATTTTACGACGGATCAGTTCTGTACCGGTGGTAATATTGCCCCACTGATCGCTGCCTCCCATTTGCAGTTTACAGTTTTTGTTTTCGTATAACCAATAGAAATCGTAGCCCTGCATCAGCTGGTAAGCAAACTCGGTATAACTAAGACCTACTTCACTTTCAATACGTTTTTTTACGCTGTCTTTCGCCATCATGTAATTGATGGTAATGTGTTTGCCGGTATCACGCAGGAAGTCGATAAAGGAAATGGTTTTGAACCAATCGTAATTGTTCGCCATTTCTGCAGCGTTTGCTTTTGCAGGATCAAAGTCGAGAAACTTCTCCAGCTGCGCTTTAACGCCAGCTACATTTTTGTTCAGTGTTTCTTCGTCGAGCAGGTTGCGTTCCTGGCTTTTACCACTAGGGTCGCCAATCATGCCGGTAGCGCCTCCAACCAGTGCAATGGGTTTATGACCAGCCTTTTGTAAATGAACCAGCAGTAGAATAGGAACAAGGCTGCCAATGTGGAGGCTATCGGCTGTTGGATCGAAACCGATATAGGCAGTAGTCATTTCTTTCTTCAACTGTTCTTCGGTGCCGGGCATGATGTCCTGGATCATCCCCCTCCATCTCAATTCATCTATCAAATGCATAGTTTTAATCCGATTTTCCGCAAAAGTAGGGCAGTAGAGGTCATTTTGTAGAATAATGAGCAATAAACATTGGAAATCAACGTTTGAATAACTTGGCACTTTCCTTAATCGGGGCCTTGCTTTGGCAGCTTTTATGCTTACTTTTGTATGTTACCTAAGCAGCTTTCAACTTAAAGAAAGTCTCTAATAAGAAACTAATTGTTTTACCAGAAAACTGACCGGATGATAACCCGAGCAACCCTGATCCTATCTGTATCCCTTTTGTGCTGCGTAAATTCCTTTGCGCAGATTCGCATTTATTCCAATGAATTCTTAAATATTGGTGCAGGTTCCCGTGCTTTTGGTATGGGTGGTGCACAGGTAGCCTCTGTAAACGATGCTACGGCGGGATATTGGAACCCTGCCGGTCTTACTGGAGTTAAGAATGATCCATCTCTTTCGTTGATGCATGCGGAATACTTTGCTGGTATAGGCAAATACGATTTTGGGGCCTTAGCTATTCCCGTAGCAAATAATAAGCGCACAGTTGGTCTATCCTTCCTGCGTTTTGCAGTTGACGATATTCCTAATACTCTTTATTTAATTGAGCCGGATGGTAGTGTAAACTATGCCAATATTCGCTCTTTTTCATCGGCCGATTATGCTGTGATTTTATCTGTTGCACAAAAGCTGAAAGAAACAGAAAATAAACAGATGAGTATTGGCGTAAATGCAAAAGTGATTCATCGCAACGTTGGCACATTTGCAAAAGCCTGGGGTTTTGGTCTTGATGTAGGTTTTCAAATGAAAGGAAAAAACTGGTCGTTTGGTGCTGCGGCAAGAGATATCACTACAACGTTCAATGCATGGTCGTTCAGTTTTACAGAGCGTGAAAAGGAAGTATTGTTTTTAACCAATAACGAAATACCGGTTAAGTCAACAGAATTAACAGCGCCCCGTTTGGTTGTAGGCGGTGCTTACGATTTTAAGTTTCGTAAAAATGTAACGCTTAAAGCAGAAGCTAATCTCGATCTAACATTCGATGGCCAACGTAATACTGTCATCAGCTCGGATGTTATTAATGCAGACCCCAGAATTGGTGTTGAGCTAAACTTAAAAGATGTGTTCTTCCTTCGTGGAGGTGTGTTTAATTTCCAGAAAACCTATGCTGATGGGGATACGCTAAATCAAAAGAAAGTGTGGATCTATCAACCCGGTGCAGGAGCCGGCTTTAAATTAGGTTCTGCATTTTATGTTGATTATGCTTTTACAAATCTGGCTAACCAATCAAATCCGTTATATACACATATCGTGTCTCTTCGTCTCGACCTTTTGAAATCTAAAAACCCAAAGAAAAATAGTAAGTAATGAAACGCATCCTGCTTTACATCGCCTTCCTGTTTTGTGCATACACAAACTTATCCGCTCAAACTTATATGAATGAGTGGATAGACTTTAATAAAACTTATTACAAGTTTAAAGTTAGAGAAACAGGCTTATACCGGATTTCTCAAGCTCAGTTGGCAGCATTAGGCATTGCAACTGCTGATGCAGCGCATTTTCAGCTTTGGCGTCATGGCCAACAGGTACCTATTTTTACCTCCAGCACAACAGGAACCCTGCCAACAAATGGGTTTATTGAATTTTATGGTATGGCGAACGATGGGAAATGGGAAAAACGCATGTATCTCGATCCATCTTACCAAATAAACGATAAATGGAGCTTGTTTACAGATACAGCTGCTTACTTTCTAACTGTAAATACCAACGCAGGCCAAAACAAACGATTTGTAACAACTAATAATGATCTTAGTTCAGGGCTTGCTCCTGAATCTTATTTTATTCATACAGCAGCCACCTATTTTAAAAACGTAATTAACCAGGGATTTGCTGCTGTTGTAGGTAGTTATGTTTATTCGTCTGCTTTCGACAGAGGAGAGGGCTATACGAGCGGTGAATTTAGACCGGGTAGTGCTTTAGTGAATGCACAGAGTAATTTGTATGTAGCTGCAGGTGGGCCGGCCGCTAAACTAAAGTTCTCTGCAGCCGGACGTGCATTAAATACAAGATCTGTACGGGTTTCAATTAATGGTACCGTTGTTGCCGACAGGGAAATGAATTATTTTAATTCTATTATTGATGAAAGCGCAGACAATATCCCTCTTTCATTGCTTGCATCTAACAGTGCAAGTGTACAATTTGATGATGTTTCTGCTGAAGTATCCGATCGGATAGTGGTAGGGATGTACGAGTTGCGTTATCCCCGTCAATTCAATTTCGCAGGCCAAACATCTTTTGAATTTGAAATGCCTGCAAGTGCAACAGGAAATAACCTGGTTATCGACAATTTCAACTTCTCTGGTGTTGCACCTGTTTTGTACGATTTAACAAATGGATTGCGGATTACAGCAAGTATTGTGTCACCAACACAAGTGCGTATAGTGTTGCCTGCGTCTGCAACAGATCGAAAATTGGTTTTAGTAAGTCAGGAAGCAAGTACAATCAGATCTGGTACAGGATTTACTGCTAGAAATTTTGTAAACTATGCACTTCCGGCAAATCAGGCCGATTACATCATGATCTCTAACCCTATTTTGTATTCGGATGCAAATGGTATTAACCAGGTTGAACAATATCGTTTGTACAGAAGCAGTACTGTAGGCGGCGGATTTAATGCCAAAATTTACAATGTACAGGACATTATTGACCAATTTGGATATGGCATAAAAAATAACGCTTACGCAATCAAGAATTTCCTGCGTTTTGCATATGCAGGTTTCGCCGTGAGGCCACAGTATTGTTTCATAGTAGGAAAAGGAGTTGTTTATCCAAGTCATAGAAGTGGTGAAGCTTCGGTGAATATGGAGAAGTTGAACCTGGTGCCAACATTAGGCAACCCTGCTTCGGACATGATGATGGCTTCTGCCGAAATGAACATTGTGCCTCAAATTCCTATCGGACGATTAACGGCTGTAAATGGAAACGAAGTAAAAGCATACCTGGATAAAGTAAAGCAGTACGAAACATATTACAATACAACTTCCTGTAATATTGAGGATGAACAATGGAAAAAGAACGTTATTCATGTTGCAGGTGCTAACGATTTTCTCGGAGAACAGATACGTTTTTATCTGAATCAATATGGTACTGTTTTAAAAGATACCTTGTTTGGGGCTAATATTTACTCATTACAAAAAACCGGCGTTGCTGCTATACAAACAATCGCCAGCCAGAATATTACTCGTTTATTTTCGGAAGGGTTTTCGCTTTTAACTTATTTCGGACACTCATCACCGTCAACGTTAGAATATAATTTATCTGATCCGAGCAGTTATCCTTCTATTGGAAAATATCCAATAATGATGGTCAACGGTTGTCAGGCTGGAAATATGTTTTTGCCAACAGCATCCAGACTTACTGGCAGCTATATTATTACCGAAAGCTGGGTACTTACCCCGCAGCGAGGATCGGTGGCTTTTATTGCATCAACACATTTGGGAATAGTTAATTATCTGCATATTTATACAGAAGAGTTTTATAACCAGTTATCCAAAGAAGGGGAGGGGTATGGGAAGTCAATTGGTCGTATTATGGCTAATACAATTGATACGTTAATGAAAACGTACTCATACGATGATTTTTATGTGAGAATGCATGCGGAAGAAGTAACCCTTCATGGCGATCCTGCAATTAAGTTTTATAGCCATGTAAAACCTGATTTTGCAATTGAAGATGCTATGGTAAAAGTTTCGCCTGAGTTTATTTCTATTGCAGAAACGGAATTTGATGCTTCGGTGAAGATTGTAAATACAGGTCGTTCTGTGAAAGATTCTGTACACGTAAGAATTACACGTATTGCGCCTGACGGAACAACCTCGATTGCTTATGACCAAAAGGTGGGGCATATTCCCAATGCTGATTCGATAAAGTTAAAACTTCCAATAGATCCGTTTAAGCATAAGGGAACAAACAAACTAAAAATTGAAATTGATCCTGAGAATAACATAGATGAAAGTTGTGAAATCAATAATACGGTTACAAAAGAGTTTTTCATTTTTGAAGATGAAATACGACCAATATATCCATACAACTATTCTATCATTAATAAACAAAATGTAACTTACTATTCATCTACTGCTAATCCATTGGGAACTCTCAGGAAATATTATTTTCAGCTGGATACAACAGCGACCTTTAATTCGCCATTCAGGAAATTCGATTCTACCAATTCGGTTGGAGGCTTAATTGGCTTTACTCCTGCTGGAGTGAATTTTGTTAACAACAATGTTTATTATTGGCGTGTTGGTATGCAGCCGGATGCGAATTCTCCTGTGTTATGGAATGGGTTTAGTTTTCAATATAAGCAAGGTGCAGAATCTGGTTATAACCAATCGCACTTTTACCAGCATAAAGAAAGCGATTTTGAACATATTAAGCTGGTCGAGAACAACCGTCGTTTCATTTTCGATTCAGCTTTCAGGCGTGTACAGATTCGCACAGGTATAAATCCTTATCATAATGAAGCAAGCCTTGATGTGGCGATCGACTTTGAAAATATTGAACGTTATGGTTGTAATGGAGGATCGATACAATTTTATGTGTTTGATGCAAAAACTTTAAAACCTTGGGAAAACTGGAATGTGTCGGGAGGTGTAGGTCGTTATTTGAGTGGTGATGTTTGTGGTGGGTATAATCGTAAGTTTTTTGAGTATAACTATTATACCCAAACGGGCAGAAAAAATGCTATGGATTTTGTAGATAGTATCCCTGTAGGGTCATACGTTGCGATTACAAATTTTGGGTCTGTAAGTTTCCCTTATTTCGATACTGCCAACATGAAAGCCGACCAGGCAACATTTGGTCCGGGAAAATCTTTGTATCATAAAATCAGGTCAATGGGCATTACCTCCATCGACTCATTTAAGAATAGCCTGCCTGTAGTTTATATTTTCCGTAAAGGCGATCCAACATTCACGCCGATACAAGCAGTAGGAGAACCAACACTACAATTAGTACAGGTTTTTGAAGCGCCTGAAACATTTACAGAAGGAGTGATAGAATCACCCTGGTTCGGTCCTGCAAAAGAATGGAAAAATTTATTATGGGATGGGGCCCATCTGGAACCAAGTAACCCGGATGTTACATCGATTGATGTAATTGGTAAAACAAGCACCGGTTCAGAAATTCTTATTGCCAAAATTGCAAATGCAAAGGATACAACATTAGATTTTATTTCTGCTCAGAATTTTCCTTACCTAAAGTTAAGGATGAAAAATGCGGATATCGTAAACGTTACACCTCATCAACTTCAGTACTGGAAATTAACGGCTTCGTATGTTCCCGAAGGAGCCATTGCGCCAAATGTAACGTTACGTTTTAAGGATACACTTGAGTTAGGGGAGCCTTTTAACTTTGCAGTGGCATTTAAAAATGTAAGTGAAACAGCTTTCGATAGTTTGAGTTTGCGGCTTATTATAACAGATAGAAATAATGTTCCAAAGGAAATATCATTACCTAAATCTAAACCGTTGGTTGCAGGCGATTCAATTGTCGTATCGCATGTATTTGAATCAAAAGATTTTGTAGGAGCAAACACATTGTATTTGATGGTGAATCCCGATGGGCTTCAGCCTGAACAATTTTTATTTAATAACTTTTTATACAAAAACTTTTACGTAAAACCGGATAATTACAAACCTTGGCTAGATGTAACTTTTGATGGCGCACACATTCTTAATCGTGATGTTGTTTCGTCTCGTCCGCATATACATGTTAAATTGAAGGACGATAATCGATTCGTTGCATTGAAGGATACCTCAAATATGACCATCAAAATTCAGTATCCATCTGTAAATGGAGCCCCCGGTCCTTTGGTTGAGTATAAGCCGCAATCTGACAGTGTTCGTTTTACAGCGGCAGATTTAACAAACAATGCTGAGAATGCAGCTACCATTGACCTCTTTCCGAAATTTATGCAGGATGGTGAATATGAGCTAATTGTAACCGGAACAGATCAAAGCGGTAATAAAGCAGGAGAACTTGAATATAAAGTAGGTTTTCAGGTGATTAATAAACCAATGATCTCAAACATGCTTAATTATCCAAACCCTTTTACAACTTCTACCTCATTTGTATTTACGATTACAGGTTCCGAAGTGCCGCAGAATATCAGGATACAGATATTAACAATTACAGGAAAAGTGGTGCGAGAGGTTACTAAAGCCGAATTAGGGCCATTACGTATAGGTAGAAATATAACCGAATTCAAATGGGATGGTACCGATCAATTTGGGAATAAGCTGGGTAATGGAGTTTACCTGTACCGTGTTATTACCAACCACAACGGCAAGGGGCTGGAGAAATATAAGACTGAAGATGATAATACCGATCAATACTTTAATCGAGGGTATGGTAAAATGTACCTGATGCGGTAAAAACTAAAATAAATTTATCATAAGCCCGGCCATTCTTAATTTTGGCCGGGCTTATGATTTAATAAACCAGCTATGCAATTTTTTCTTATTCTACGCAAAAAAGGTACCCTTATTAAATGCGTTCTTCTAATTCTCTTACTTCCATTGTATTTTATTATGGAAGGAAATAATGAATATTGGCAATTGATACCGGCAGAGAGTAACTTTAAAATTTTCTCCGGAATTGTGGCTGTCCTTCTTATTGTTTTTTTTGTATTACAACTTTTTCTCCATAAAGAACGGGCGATGTTAATACTTGGATGGGTTGCCATTCATTATTTATACTTTTTGTTTATTTACAAATTCGTAGCAAGCATACCTTATGTAACAACATTGAAACAGTATAAATATTATTTGCCATTTCTGATTATTTGCTCGCTTGCTTTTTTCTTTGTTGTCGTTCGGGCCAAAATAGAGCATATCGCAAAATTCAACTTATACATTACTGCACTGTTTATAACGATGCTTATGTATGAAGCGGTGATTGCAATCAAAAATATTAGTTCAAAAAGTAAGACAACCGTTCAATTGCTTGATGCTGTTAAAATAAAGCCGATTGACTATGCTGCTTCTTCTGACGTGTTTTTGATTATCCTTGATGAATATGCCGGAAGCAACACTTTGCAATCGGAGTATCATTATTCAAATGATGGTTTTATTACAGAGTTGGAGAATCTTGGTTTTTTTGTAGCGAAAGCGGCAAGATCGAATTACAACGGCACCATGTTTTCTACTTTATCAATGTTGAGTATGAGTTACCTCGATTCTGTTTCAATTGGCGATCTGAAATCTGCAAAGAGCTTTGCAAAAGCAGCAAAGACAATTGAAGAAAACAGGATTTTTTCTTTTTTTGAATCTGCTGGCTTTAAACTTGTGAATAACAGTTTTCTTCGCGTGAAAGGCACTGATAATGATCCTTTTCTTTTTTTACCAGTTGAGGATCGCTTGCTAATGGATAAAACGTTTGGGAGTGTAGCACAAAATGACTTGTTATTGAATGTTTCTTCGAACAAAGTACAAATAGCCTTTAAGTCATTTTATGCAAGAGTCGATAAATATAATCAGGATCGGATTGAAAACATCAAGCATTCAGTTTCTGATACTGCAAGTAAGCTATTTGTGTACACCCATTTAATGATGCCTCATAGCCCTTACCTGCGAAACGAAAAAGGAGAGCTGCGTCAAATGTCAGTCGCTCATAAAGAACTTTTACAAAAGAGGTACAACGAACCGTATCTTGCATACCTGAAATTTAGTAATAAAGTAGTACTGGATCTTATTAAGCAAATCCTTGCTGCCAGAAAGAGGCCAACTGTTATTGTTGTCAGTGATCATGGTAACAGATTTTACAATGGTAAAAGGAACGAGCGTGACGATTTTTCAAATTTTATTTCTGTGTATTCACCTAATAGAAAATACAATGGATTTACAGATTCTGTATCGTTGGTGAATGTTTTCAGGCTTTTGCTTAATAATCAATTTAATCAGAACTTAGAAATATTGGAGAATCGGGAAGTGAATGTTACAAAAGGGGTTCTTCATCACTAAACATTATGACTTTAAATATTGATTTTATCTTGGCTATACCGGTTGTGCGTAAATGCCTTCTTTTACTGAATAGATTCACAGGTTGGCCTTTGTTTTTCACATTTTCAATCATCGGCATTGTATTTTCATTTGCATTTAGATCTCGTTTAGCAGAATTGCCTTATCAATTTGGGATAGAGGCAATTGCTCTTTTTATGCCACCTTTTCTCGCAACAGTATTTGCTGCAATAATGGGCTTGAAAAATGGATTCACAGGCAAGTTGTTAGCTTTTACAATTGTATTATTCTTTATTCAATTACTACCTGTTACTGATCTTTTATTTCGTGTAATTGCACCCAACCCAGGCGAGGACTTTGCAAGAAATCTTGCTTATGCACAAAATATGATAGAGCAAAAGACATTATGGGGGGGCGATCAAATTGCATATCCCGAAGAAGGAAAGGAGTTTGTTACACAGCCGGGGTATCGTTATTATTTGGCGTTTCAACTGTTTTGTTTTAAACATTTATATCGTTTTATAGGTGTATTGAATAGCTTATTATTTGTAATAGCATTGTTCTGGTTTATGAAAGCAATTGTAGTTACGGTTGAACAGAAATTGTTTCGCATACTACTTGTTTGCTTAGTGGCTTCAACAGTTCTTTATGCAACAAAAAATATTCTGATGGGACTTAACGAATGGTTGATGATTTTGTGCCTGCTGCTGAGTGTTTATTACTATAAAGTAAAATCAAATGAAATACTTGCTGTTGTTTTTCTTGCCTTGGTTGTTTTTGTTCGGCAGAATGCATTGCTTTCGGTAATGCTGATGTTTTTCTGGATGTTTTATAACAGTAAAAACAAAATTCTTTCATTGACTTTCTTTTCCCTCACACTTCTTTTACCGGTGTATCATAATTTGTATTACGCAGGTAAACTGCAGTTTTTCGTGAGTATTCACCAATGGCCTTTTCTAAAATATGTTTCTACTTCAAAACTTACACCTGCACATGCTGTGAATTATATGAATGTATTGAATAATGTATTTCATTACTTAGGATTCCATGTACGCAATACTGGTGTTATTGATTTTATCGAAGAGGGATTTTTTTTCTTACTTGCGTTTCCTGTTATTGTTTTTTATATACAGAAAAAATTCTTTTTGGGGCTACATCGCTTCTATTACCTCGCAACTGTAGCCTTAATGGTTGGGCCTACTGTTTTCTTAGGCACGCATTTTTACCCCCGGTTTGAGTTTGTTTGTTTTTATTTTGGAATTGCAGCATTTGTATTATTCATTTCTACTTCAAAGGAAAGGTTTCCATTAACAGAATGGCGGCTCTTTAATAAGAGGGAAACAATACCCTAGCTATCTCGCTTCCATATTTGTTTTAAAAAAAAGATACTTCCGGCTCCTCCAATAAATAAAAAAGGGAATATTGGTATGGTAAATCGGTAGTGCCATTCATTATAGGTAATGCCTACGAGATGCATCAAACTAAAGATGCATATGACAAACAGCAGTACAGTTCCTTTTTTTTCGGTGTTTAAAAGATGAAACGAGCCAAACAGAAAAAGAAGGTATAATAAATAATGTAAGAAGGCGATAAGATTGTGCGTTTTTGAATAATAAGGGCGGGTAAGCGTAAAGAAAGAGATTGCTTTTTTTAAGTATAATTTAAGCAGCCCGGATATACCGTTCTTTTGAGATAAAAATTTGTAAGCGTTTTTTAAAGCGTTTTTTTCTGTTGCATTAAATCCTTCTACCGTATACGTAGAACTGTCTACAATAACTCTTCCTGCTGCAATAGGTGTTATATAGCCCTTCGATTCAACAGGAACAGTAAAGGTGAACAACATCAATACGCAAAATGCAAAAGCAAATAAAAGTGATGCAGTTTTCAACGAAATGCTTTTTGTAAAATGCAACTTATACAGAACAAATGGTACAGCCAGGAATACTCCTGGTGGGCGGGCGAAGATTAGAATAATAAGCAGCAAGGACCAGAGGATGTTCTCCTTCCAAGTTGTTCTTTTTATTGTATAGAAAAGAGTAAAGGTTGTAATGGAAACAAAAAAACTATCACTAAACAATGTGACCACCCAGCTCTGTACAGGAAAGCAAAGCAGGTACGCTAACATGGCAAAATAGGAAATAACTGATTTTTTATACAGGAGGTCGATAGTTTTCTTTATGCAAAGAGCAGCAAGAAAACTTAAAATCGCTTGTACAAAAACAACAGTTGTGGTATTACCAAGTAAAAAGATAGCCGTAAGGAAAACAATGTAGCTGCTGTAAAATATATAATCTTTAAGAATATTTTCAGTTGAGCCGTTGCTTATTTTTTCGGCGGCAGAAATGTATTTTTCAGCTTCGTTGATAGTAATAACGCCGGTAAGGGTGGTTATACCTACTAAAAAAAGTGTGTAAACAATTGCAAAAAAAAAGTAAATGAAATACTCTCTTTTTATTACCTGATTCAACATTGTTTGTGAGTTACTTTTTTTGAAAAAGAATTCGGTTTGCTATCGGAAAAAACAAAAGGGCTGCAAGAATAAATAAAAACATGAAGCTAAAAATCAGTAGTAACTTTAATGTTCTCCATGAAAAATAAAGATTTATGTTGTTATTTCCCTTCTGTACCGGAACCGCAATAAAACCAGTTCCTGCTTTTAATACTTTTCCTGTGCTATTGTTATTTTTATATTGCCAATGCGGATAGTAGTTCTGTAAATAAACAAGATATCCGTCTTCTTTCGCATTAAACGACAACTGTAAATTGTTCATGGTAAATGCCTGAATGTTTTCCTGCTTAAGGAACTCCGACGCATTGAGTTTGTCTTCTTTAATTGAGCTACTTAAAAATACAAAAGAAAAATTTGCAACTGAGATGTTGCTGTCTTTTTCCAACATTGCATAGTACTCATAGTTGTTTTTTAGTTTAACCGGGTATAACACCGGTTTAGCCTTACCTATTTGTTTATTGTAAAAACTCCAGTCGCCAACCAAGGCACTATCCGCATTGGGTATCGTATCATGTAACATAAGTGGCTGAAGTTTAGGAGTAGGAACACCATAAGGCGATTGTTTGTGTATTGCATTAATACGTGCAACCGGCACTTTTCCAACACCGGTAAACGGCATGTGCAGAAATGTTGCTATGATCACATCAAGAGCTGTAAGGAGTAATACTTTTGAGTAAAGCTCTTGCGTAAGAGCTTTTTTTAGGAACAACAAAAGAATGATTTGTATAAGCGAATGCAGAAACAAGGTGTCAAAAAACTGAATTTGATCGATAAAAAGTTTTAAAATATCTCTCCAGTTTGTTGTAGCGGTTGTATCGATAGATGTTAACACGGAGTTACCCTGTACGAGCTTAATGAAGGAAAATGTAAGCAGACAAGCAAGACTCACTAACAATACATTTATTAACTGGGCTATCGTCTTTCTAAATTCAGGATGGGTAGTGTAATAAGTAAATGTATCAATAGCTGTAAGAATAAAGCATATAATAGTAAAGATGCGAAACTCAGCATTTACACGTACATAGCCGATCAGCGGAAGATAGTTGTGTGCAAACAATTTTATAGCACCCCCTAATGAAATAAGGAAAAAGAATATCCCTGTGAAGAAAAAAAAGTAGTGACGTTTTGTTTTTAGACTAAAAAACGAAGCAATAAAAAACACAGCAAGCGTAAGGCTAAAATAAATATTTCTTAATGCAATATCGTTTCCGAAAAATGATTGTCCTTTTACTGTGCCGAACGGCACAAATAGACTTATCCAACTCTGGAAATTAGTGTTTTCTGAAAGCGAAAGAGAGAGAGAAACTTTTGCGTTTCGCACAAAAAAAGGGAGGATGTCTGCATAGCTGACAATAATGCCAATACAGCTGATGAAAACCAAAACAAATAGAAAAGAAAAGCGCTGCAGACCGCTTATCAATGCTGGCCTTTGTTGTTCTTTATATCTATTATAAAGGAGAAAGAATACAAGTGGAATAAAAAAGTAAATAGCTCCGATGGTCATGCCTGGGTGAGCGGAACTGATGAATAAAAGAAAGGCAATTGTAGTAATACAGTAATACTTCAGTCGTCCGGATTTGTTAATAGCAAGTATGCCCCAAATGCACCAAGGAAGAAAAGCTGAACTACTGATCCAATTTAAGTGCTGAAGGTGACCAATAACAAAACCATTACACATATATGCAATTGCGGCAATTAAACGTATCGAATAGTTTTCTGTGAAATGTTTAGATAATTTGTACAGACCGATGCCTCCGGCCAGTACATAAAACAGTTGTTCAATAGTAATACTATATGCATTGTAGCCAGTTGTTAACGCAATAATCCAAGTAATGGGGTTCCAATAGGCGCCGTTCATATCTGCATAAAAAGGTAGGCCAAATGCGATATAAGGATTCCAAAGTGGAAACTGTCCGTTTTTTAATGCTTCGCTTAGTAGAAACTTCGGTGGAAAATAACCTAGAAAAAAATCATTCTTTAAAGCAAAAACAAAACTGACGACCGGGAGAAAGGCTATCAGAAATACTATTAATATAAACAGGTAAGGCCTTCTTTTTTTCACTTGCAGGTTGTGGTAGTTTTGCTCAAATATACAATTGCAGCGTTTAATTTTTCGGCATCTTTATATGCCGCAGCAGTTGTAGAGAAACAGGTATATTTATCGAAATTTGAACAATACATGAAACTTCATTTACAAGCCGACGATGCCGGAATAGGCAAGCAGGCTACCGAAATGATACTCGATGCATGGGAGCAAGACATGATAAATGGGTTTGGTATTGTATCGAATAAGAATTGCGGGGAGCTTATAAAGGCAACACTTACAAAAAACAAGGAACGGGTTTGTATAATTTCTGCTCACTTGAATTTAACCGATGGTGCGGCATTATCAACATGTAATAAAACAACAATTACATCAGCCGAAGGTCGGTTAAACACAGGGTTTGTAAAAGCTTTTTTTTATTTACTTATAAACGGCAAAAGAAAGAAGCAGTTTCTAAATGATGTATACAAAGAGTGGAACTGTCAACTTAGTTACATTAAGGAGATAACTGCCAATCGGGAAGTGTTAGTTATTAATGGTCACAATCATATACACATGCTTCCTTCACTCTTTGGTATTACGAACCAGCTGGCACAAAAGTATAATATTCCGTACGTACGAGTAATACAAGAACGTGTAATGACGCCGGGAAAGTTACAGATACACAGATTGTTCTTTTGGAAAAATTTCTGCAAATTAATTGCACTTCGTATTTGCAGGGTAATTATTCAAATTAGGAAAATGAAATACCAGCCTTTTACTCAGGAAAATTTTGGTGTTTTGTATAGTGGCCATATTACAGGGATGCATCTGCAAAATGCAATAAGGAGTGCGGAAAAAAGAAGGGTTCGTTCACTTGAAGTAATTCTTCATCCAGGGCAATCACAGGAAGATGAAATGCAACAATGGGCTTCGTTTAAGTCTGGAAAAGATTTTTTTACTCATACTCGGCGTAGAAAGGAATGGGAAGCATTAAAACAATTGAAAGAAGCGAATGGCGTTACAGATTTACATTACTGATTCAAAGCAGTTGGATATTGAAAAGTATTGCCAGTTACAAAGGGCTGCATTTGCTGATGTGTTTGCAAAGTCGGGTATTGATACGTCGTATCTCGATACTGCTTTTTTCACATGGAAGTATAATCCCCCTGCGGGGCCTGCCCGCATTGCAGTTGCTGAAGAAAACGGAAAATTACTTGCCTCTGTAGCCATGTATCCGGTAGAATTGTTGCACAATAAAAAAATTAAACAAGGGTGGCATTTTGTTGAGGCAGCTGTACTGCCTGAAGCAAGAGGCCGCAGGTTATTTCCTGCTTGTATGAGCATTTTAATGGAAAGCTTAATGAATGATGAGTTGATTTATGTTTTTCCAAACAGGAACAGTTTTGCAGCTACTGAAAAAATAGGATTCAGACAATTAGAAGAGGTGCCTTTCCGTACAGGTATTTGCCGGAGGAAAGAAAAGGGATTAAATTTTGAAGCTTCGGCATTATTTCTTGGTGAACAAGATGAATATGCACAAAAAATTAATGCAGAAAAAAGGCTGAGTATTTATCGTAGTGCCGATTATATGAACTGGCGATATATACAACATCCTCATGCAGAGTATTATTGTTACTCAGCTGTTGATGCAGGAATCGTTGGAGGAAATATTGTTATACGGCCGATTTGCGTAAAAGGTATAAGAATGTTGTTGCTGATGGAGGCGCATGCAGTGGATAATGGGTCTGCAAAAAAAATAAATCTTTTCCTTCGGCAAGTGGCAGCAACCGAACGTTGTTCATTGATAGGGATGTTTTCAAATAACCCAATGAAGTTTGGGGGAGCAACTGGCAATTTAATTCGTGTTCCATCTTTTCTGTTGCCGAAAAAGCAAGTGTTAATGCAATATGAAAAACAATCGGTTAGCAATGCAGAGTGGCTTATACAAACAGGCGATTGGGATGCATTTTAATCAACATTAATCATTTCATCAATTATATATAAAGGGCGTTTTTTGCTTTCTCTAAACAGGCTGGCAACATACTCACCCATTAACCCTACAACAAGAAGCTGTATTCCTCCCATAAATGTAACAACGGTCATAAGCGACGCCCATCCTGGTACAGTTTTCCCTTGGAAATAGTTTATGATTGTAATTGTTAATAGAATAAATGAAAAGAAAGATACAATTGAACCTATAAGCAATGAAATACGAAGAGGTTTAAAACTAAAAGAAGTAGTTCCTTTAAGTCCTAATCGAACCATTGTTGAAAAATTGTACTTACTTTTTCCATGTAACCTGGAAGGAGCATCGAAAGGAATTACTGTTCTTCTGTAACCAACCCAACTGAAAATTCCTCTCAGAAAAAGATCTCGCTCTTCAAATTTCCGGATGGTGTGCATTACTTTACTAGAAAAGCCTCTAAAATCAGAAACATTCTCTTCAATTGGAACATCAGAAAGAAAGTTGATGAGTTTATAAAAAAGCTTAGTAAAAATCTTTTTTGAAAAGCCTTGATTCTCTGTCTTTCTGCGACGAGTTAATACAATATCGAAACCATTATTGAGCTTCTCAAGTATTTGAGGTAAGAAGGCTGGAGGATGTTGTAAATCCCCATCCATTGTAATTATATATTTACCATCTGCATAATCAATACCGGCCATTAACGCATTTTGATGACCAAAGTTTCTTGAGAAAGAAATACATTTCACACGATTATCTGCGTAGGAAAGCTGTTTTATTTCCAGAATTGTATCATCTGTACTGCCATCGTTAATAAATATTATTTCAAAATCCTCCGGCGTAAATTTCTTTAGCTCATGATAAAGCGGAACAATATTTTCCGCTTCATTCATTACTGGTATTACAATTGAAATTTGTGGCATTTTAAGGCAGAGGTTTTGATTTAGAATAAATATCAGCAGTTTTTTTCAAACAAACGAAAAGGTTCAACCAGCTTATTAAGAAGAGGAGCTTACTGCAACTGTGTATTTCGTAAAACGTACTTACCAATAATATCAAACTCAAGGTTTACGGGCGAGCCTGGTTGTAATTGATGAATATTTGTGTATTGGTAGGTGTAAGGAATGATTGCAACACTGAAGCTGTTTTGCTGCACATTAAAAACAGTAAGGCTTGTTCCATTGATTGAAGCTGAGCCTTTTTCTACTAAAAGATTGGCAAACTCCTGGGGAAAAGAAAATGTGTACAGCCAGCTTCCTGCTTCTTCTTTTACAATTTCGCAAATGCCGGTCGTATCTACATGGCCCTGAACCAGGTGTCCATCAAGTCTGCCGTTCATTAACATACTCCTTTCAAGATTTATTAAGCGGGAGGGAGCCCAGGTTGAAAGATTGGTTTTACTTAAAGTTTCTTTTACAGCCGTAACACGGTGCTCATCTTCTTTTAACGCATCAACCGTAAGGCAAACGCCGTCGTGTGCCAGGCTTTGATCGATCTTTAATTCGTTCGAAATAGAAGATCTGATCCAAAAACTCCGGTTGCTACCGGTTTCAAGCACTTCTGTTATTGTGCCTGTAGCTTCAATAATTCCAGTGAACATAGTGCAAAATACCAGTTTTTCGCTGTGATAATCAACGGCTATTTTCATGGAGCCTTCAATTAATGTGTATTTATGCGCATTTTGACAGCAAAGAAAATAGGCTGAAATTGAAAAATTATTCGCCTTAAACAGATTTTGTTTGCTGATTCCCTTATCTTTGCGCCTCAAAATTCCTTAAAGGAGGTATCTAATTATGCTGATTATCGATTCTAAAGATTGCGAAAACATTGACAAGGCGCTGAAGAAGTACAAGAAGAAATTTGAAAAAAGTAAAGTGTTGCTTCAGTTGCGTGAGCGTCAATCGTACACAAAACCTTCTGTTCAACGCAGAGGTCAGGTGTTAAAGGCAATCTACAAACAGCAGATCGCCAGCGGTAAGATCGAATTATAAGATTCCCATCTTATCAAATAATAGCAAATAGCCGTAGAGTTGTATAACTTTACGGCTATTCGTGTTTATGGAATTTAATGCTGATCCACATATCCAGGCTTTTATTGATTACCTGAAATTTGAAAAAAGGTATTCTATACATACAATCCGTTCTTACCAGGACGATCTCCATTTTTTCTACGAATATCTTGCCGCAACTTTTGGCAATCTTCCGTTACCTGAAATTAAACCAACATTTATCCGTAGTTGGCTGGCAAAGCAAAAGGAAGAAGGGCTTTCCTCAAAATCGCTCAATCGGCGCATTTCATCGTTACGTTCCTATTTTAAATATCATTTACGGCAGGAGAGTATTGCTATTTCTCCAATGACAACGATTGTAACTCCTAAAGTAAGTAAGCGACTGCCTTCCTTTGTTGAACAAAAAGATACCGAACTGCTTTTTACACATATAGAGTTCCCGGATAATTGGGAAGGTGTTTTGGAGCGGATGATTCTTCAGTTGCTCTATGCATCCGGTATGCGTTTGAGTGAATTGCTTGGATTGAAACAAACTCAGGTGAATCTGGCTAAGGGGCAGCTTAAGATATTAGGAAAGGGCAATAAAGAAAGATTGATCCCCCTTTCGGAACAAATGCAACAGGAGATAAAAAACTATCTTCTGAAAAGGAAAGAACGGTTTGGTGAACGTGATGGACAGGAATTGTTGTTGCTTAATGAAAAAGGGAAAAAACTATATCCTAAGTATGTGCAGTTGGTTGTAAAAAAATACTTGTCGCTTGTAACCACAATAGAAAAGCGAAGCCCCCATGTGCTGCGGCATACGTTTGCCACACATTTAATGAATAATGGGGCAGAGCTGAATGCTGTAAAAGAATTGCTTGGTCATAGTAGTTTAGCTGCTACACAGATTTATACGCACAATACAATCGAAAAGCTAAAGGATATTCATAAAAAGGCCCATCCAAAAGCCTGATTAAAGCACGTAGCACCGATGTTTTCTGTTAATGAAATGACAGTAAACGCATGTGTTAAAAATGCCTGTAATAAATAAAAAATATTTTGAGAAATGCGCCTGCTGCCGTAACTTGTTATCACTGGAAAATGCTGTACCCAAAACCAGAAAAACCAGTTCTTTCACATTATTTATTCACTAGCTAAAATTTGGAACGCTATGACCGTTAAGATCCAAACCGTACGTTTTGACGCAGACGCAAAACTGATCGAGTATGTTAAACAGAGAGTGCAGAAACTTTACAACTTTCACGACAGGATCACGAAAGTTGATGTGTTTTTAAAACTCGACAACGTAGTTCACAACATTAAAGACAAAGTAGCAGAAATTAAAGTACACGTCCCAAAACAGCATCTATTCGTTAAGCAAACATCCAAATCATTCGAGCAGTCTTTTGATGAAGCATTAGATTCGCTCATCACCCAATTAAAAAGAAGAAAAGAAAAGCAATACGATCTCTAAAAAAACATTTCAAAAGCCCTCCGCAAACGGAGGGCTTTTTTTTGCCTTCAACTTTCTTATAAAAATCCTGATATTTTTTTTGTAAAAATTTTTCGGTTTGCTGTTTTCCATTACCTTTGCCTTCCCAAAAAACGGGGTGCATGCTTCAAAGCAGCAAAAAGTTCTTTACAGTATTGACTTTTAATTGATAAGGTTTGATTGAATTACTTATCTTGCCGGCCTTTCCGGTATATCAATCACTCCGGTTTTATAGAAAAAGTAAAAGTAAAATTGCCACTTTAGCTCAGTTGGTAGAGCAGCTGATTTGTAATCAGCAGGTCGTTGGTTCGAGTCCGACAAGTGGCTCTCGGTTTAGGGCAGGTTCCAGAGCGGCCAAATGGGGCGGACTGTAAATCCGCTGTCTTTCGACTTCAGAGGTTCGAATCCTCTCCTGCCCACAAACAATTTGAATATGTGCCAATTTGAAAGTTCGATAATTGGTCATGGTTAAGTTCTTTTGCGGCTGAAAATTTGGAAACGATAATTTTTAAATTATCTCATTTTCAAATTTTCAAATTGCATTGCGGGAGTAGCTCATTTGGTAGAGCGATAGCCTTCCAAGCTATAGGTGGCGAGTTCGAGCCTCGTCTCCCGCTCCAGGAAAGTTCTTTTAGAAGTTAGATGTGAGAATATTTCACTAAACTCTACCAGCCGTTGTAGCTCAGTGGTAGAGCACTTCCTTGGTAGGGAAGAGGTCGTGAGTTCGATTCTCACTAACGGCTCAGTTTGTTTGAAGCCTGGCCTTAAACAGTTGAGTGAATAGAAAAACGATGAAGTGTGCGACGCAACGATGTTCCGCAAAGAACTGTTGCCGATAACATAAAAGAGTTTAACAGTTTTTGTAAACACAAATTTTAAAACAAAATAAGATGTCTAAAGAGACCTTTAAGCGGGAAAAACCCCACGTAAACGTTGGTACCATTGGTCACGTAGATCATGGTAAAACCACTTTGACTGCAGCTATCACAGACATCCTTTCTAAGAAAGGTCTGGCTCAGGCAAAAAAATATGATGAAATTGATGGTGCGCCTGAAGAAAAAGAGCGTGGTATCACTATCAATACTGCACACGTAGAATATCAAACAGCTAACCGTCACTACGCACACGTAGATTGTCCTGGTCACGCTGACTACGTAAAAAACATGATCACTGGTGCTGCTCAGATGGATGGTGCTATCCTCGTAGTAGCTGCAACTGATGGTCCTATGCCTCAAACTAAAGAACACATCCTTTTGGCTCGCCAGGTAGGTGTACCTAAGATTGTTGTGTTTATGAATAAAGTTGACTTGGTTGAAGATGCTGAGTTATTGGAACTGGTTGAAATGGAAATCCGTGACCTGTTAAGCTCTTATGGCTTTGATGGTGACAACACTCCAATCATCCAAGGTTCTGCTACCGGCGCTTTAGCTGGCGAAGCTAAATGGGTTGCTAAAGTAGAAGAGCTGATGGAAGCTGTAGATACTTACATTCCTCTACCTCCCCGTCCGGTTGATATGCCATTCCTGATGAGTGTTGAAGACGTATTCTCAATCACAGGTCGTGGTACTGTTGCTACTGGTCGTATCGAGCGTGGTATCATTAAAGTAGGTGAAGCCGTTGAGATCGTAGGTTTGATGGAAGCTCCAATGACTTCTACTGTAACTGGTGTTGAAATGTTCAAGAAACTTCTTGATCAAGGTCAGGCTGGTGATAACGCAGGTTTACTCCTCCGTGGTATTGAGAAGAAAGATATCCGTCGTGGTATGGTTATCTGTGCTCCTAAATCAATCACTCCTCACACTGAATTCAAAGGTGAAGTTTACGTATTGAGCAAAGAAGAAGGTGGTCGTCACACTCCATTCTTCCAAAAATACCGTCCTCAGTTCTACTTCCGTACTACAGACGTTACAGGTGAAGTAGAATTACCAGCAGGTACTGAAATGGTTATGCCTGGCGATAACACAAACCTCACTGTAAAACTTATCCAGCCAATTGCGATGGAAAAAGGTTTGAAGTTTGCGATTCGTGAAGGTGGCCGTACTGTAGGTGCAGGTCAGGTAACTGAAATCTTAAAATAAGCTAAGGCAAGGCTTTTAGCTTTAGCAAATGGTGTACATTTGCAACATATAACTAAAAGCTGTTCCGGTAAAGGAATAGCTTTTAGTTTTCTACGGGCATGGTGCAACGGTAGCATACGGGTCTCCAAAACCTTTGATCTGGGTTCGAATCCTAGTGCCCGTGCGAAGTAAATCTGAAAATTCATCAATAAGCCGGTTATAATGATCGGTTTATTGGTGAATTTGGTTTTCAACTTCAAAAAATTTCAAATTACTCTGATGAACAAAGTATCCGCTTATTTCAGAGACTCTTACAGAGAGTTGCTCGAAAAAGTAACCTGGCCTACCTGGCAGCAATTGCAGCAATCAACAATGATTGTGCTTATTGCTACGCTTATCATTACTGCTATTGTGTGGGTAATGGATCTGGGTATTGCCAGTGCGCTTCAATTCTTTTATTCATTCTTCAAATCTTAATCTATGTCAGAAACCGCCAATGTGGAAACCAGTAAGTGGTATGTGCTTCGTGTCGTGAGCGGCAAAGAGAAGAAGGTGAAAGAATATCTTGATAAAGAAATTTCACGAAATGGCTGGAGCCACATCGTTAAACAAGTATTTCTTCCCGTTGAAAAAGTATACAAAGTAGCAAATGGTAAAAAAGTTGTTCGTGAACGTAACTTTTATCCCGGCTATGTAATGATTGAGGTTGAAAATGGTAAAATGGGTGATGATATTCGTGAAACCATCAGCAACACCAGCAATGTTATTCACTTCCTCGGTAAAGAAAACCCGATTGCTTTACGTAAAGCAGAGGTAAATAAAATGCTGGGTAAGGTAGATGAAATGGCAGATGCTACAGGCATGACCATGAGCGAACCATTCATTGTTGGAGAAACAATCAAAATCATCGATGGACCTTTCAACGACTTTAATGGTGTAATTGAAGAGGTGAACGATGAAAAGAAAAAACTGAAAGTAGCTGTAAAAGTATTTGGTCGTGCTACACCGGTTGAGCTCAACTACATGCAGGTTGAGAAACTAGCGTAAGAAAAAAGAACTTACTTAAAATAAAAATCCCCACTCAATTGAGTGGGGATTTTTTTATGTATCGGCAAATAGATTAATTACTATGCCTGATCTTCTGAACTTGATGTTTCTGTTGCAGGTGCTTCAGCTAATGGAAGTTCTGCCTGTACAGGTTCCGGAGCTGGTGTGGGAGCAGGAGCTTCAACAGCTGGTGCTGCTGCAACTTTTGCTTTAGCCGCTTTTTTCTTTGGAGCTACTTTTTTTGCTGCCGGTTTTTTTGCTACAGCTTTTTTAGGAGTTGCTTTTTTTACAGCCTTTTTAGGGGCTGCTTTTTTTGCTGCCTTTTTAGGAGCAGCTTTTTTAGCCGTTTTTTTCTTTGCGGCTTTTTTTACAACTTTCTTAATTGCTTTTTTAGGAGCAGCCTTTTTAGCTACTTTCTTTTTTGGGGCTGCCGCTTTTTTTGCTTTTTTAGCAGCTTTTTTAGGGGCTGCTTTTTTTGCTGCTTTTTTAGGAGCAGCTTTTTTAGCCACCTTCTTTACTGCTTTTTTAATGGCTTTTTTTGCAGCTTTTTTCTTTGCTTTTGCCATGTGTGTTACGTTTTTAGAGTTGTTTTTTGGGAGTAATTGTGAATTGAATTGAAAAATTAAAGCAAAATAATCAGCCAATAAAAAAAACACCTTCTTTTTTTATAACTAATTCTACAAAAGAACACGTGACCACAATGTAATTTGTAGTTGAAATGCAGTAAAAATCTTTCTCAAACCCTTTGCTGGTAAGGAAATGAGCCTTACCTTTGCCGTCCCAAAAAGTTCTTTAGAAGAATTATTTGTTTGGGAGTTCCGATCGGTTTCGGAACGTTATCACCAAAAAAACTTTTACAATGGCAAAAGAAATCACAGGATTTGTGAAGCTGCAGGTAAAAGGTGGTCAGGCAAACCCTGCACCTCCTGTAGGTCCGGCCCTTGGTTCGAAGGGTCTTAACATCATGGAGTTCTGCAAGCAGTTTAATGCAAGAACTCAAGACAAAATGGGTAAAGTACTTCCTGTTTTGATCACAGTTTACTCCGACAAGTCTTTCGACTTCGTTATCAAAACTGCTCCTGCTTCAATTCAATTAATGGAAGCGGCGAAAATTCAAAAAGGTTCAAAAGAATCAAATCGTGCTAAGGTGGGTAAAGTAACCTGGTCTCAGATCGAAGCAATTGCGAAGGATAAAATGCCTGACCTGAACTGCTTCACACTGGAAAGTGCAATGAGCATGGTTGCTGGTACTGCACGCAGCATGGGTTTAACTGTTGACGGTAAAGCCCCTTGGGAAAACTAATTTATTCACCTCTAATTTTTGAAACATGTCTTTGACTAAGAAAAGAAAAGTAGCAGAAGCAAAGGTGGATAACAATAAAGTTTATTCCCTGAAAGATGCTTCAACTCTCGTAAAAGAAATTAACTGCACTAAGTTCGATAGTTCTGTTGACGTTCACGTTCGCTTAGGTGTTGATCCTAAGAAAGCTGACCAGGCTATCCGTGGTACAGTAACTCTTCCACACGGTACAGGTAAAACTAAACGTGTACTCGTTCTTTGTACTCCTGATAAAGAAGCTGATGCAAAAGCAGCAGGTGCTGATCATGTAGGTTTGGATGAGTTCATTACTAAAATCGAAGGTGGCTGGACGGATATCGATGTGATTATCGCTACTCCTGCTGTAATGCCTAAGATTGGTAAGCTTGGTAAAGTATTAGGTCCTCGTAACCTGATGCCAAACCCTAAAACAGGTACTGTTACAAACGATGTAGCTGCAGCTGTTAATGAAGTAAAGGGCGGTAAAATTGCATTTAAGGTTGATAAAGCGGGTATCGTTCACGCTTCTATTGGTCGTGTAAGTTTTGCTCCTGAAAAAATTGCTGAAAACACGCAAGAGTTCCTTAATGCGTTGGTTAAAGCAAAACCTTCTACTGCAAAAGGTACTTACCTGAAAAGCGTTTACATGGCAAGCACAATGAGCCCTGCCATTAGTGTTGACACAAAATCATTCATGAACTAATCCTTTCCGGGTTATTAAAACTAAAATCATGACAAAAGATCAAAAAAATGAAGTGATTGAAGTGCTGAAAGGCAAGTTCAGTCAATACAATAACTTCTACATTACCGATACTGAATCGTTAACTGTAGAACAAGTGAGCAAACTGCGCCGTGCTTGTTTCGACAAAAATGTTGAAATGAAAGTGGCTAAGAACACACTCATTAAGAAAGCTCTGGAATCAATTGATGCTGAACGTTACAATGGCGTGTTTGATGCATTGAACAATGTAACTGCACTGTTGTTCTCAGAAAATCCAAAAGAACCGGCTTTGATCATCAGCTCTTTCCGTAAAGAAAGCAATGGTGAGAAACCAGTTTTGAAAGCTGCTTTCATCAATGGTGATGTTTACGCCGGCGATAATCAATTGAAAGCGCTTACGCAAATCAAAACAAAGAACGAGCTTATCGGCGAAGTTATCGGCTTGCTCCAATCTCCTGCAAAACGTGTTATTGCTGCATTGCTGCATAACGCTGAAACAAAAGGAGAAGCAACTGCTGAAGCAGCTCCTGCTGAATAAGTACGATCTACGAAGTTGGGAGTACACACTGTACATCTGACTTCAACTTAAACTAATAACCAATGCCTCTGAGGTTCAAATGAGGCACTATTTATAACCATCCGCCGGACTCCTGAAGAGAATGAAGGCGGTTAAAAAGTAAAAAAATGGCAGACATTAAAGCATTAGCTGAATCATTAGTAGGCTTAACAGTTAAAGAAGTTCAAGAATTAGCAGACGTTCTGAAAGCAGATTACGGTATTGAACCAGCTGCTGCAGCTGTAGTAGTTGCTGCAGGTGATGGTGGTGGCGCTGCTGCTGCTGAAGAAAAAACTTCATTCAACGTAGTTCTGAAAAGCGGTGGTGCTTCTAAACTGAACGTAGTTAAGATCGTTAAAGACTTAACTGGTCTCGGTTTGAAAGAAGCAAAAGACCTCGTTGATGGTGCACCTAAACCAGTTAAAGAAGGTGTTTCTAAAGCAGAAGCTGAAGAAATCGCTAACAAACTGAAAGAAGCAGGTGCTGATGTTGAGATTGCTTAATGCATTCTTTATACAACATTAACCCCGACGCTTAGTCGGGGTTTTTTTATGCGCAACGTTTTATAAGCGGCGGCTGTCTAGAAACAAACACTGTTAATTTTACAACAGCAAGCGAGTACATGAAGTTTATTAAACACTTACCTCTATTTATCTTTCTATTCCTGTTTTGTTCAAGTATTGGGTTTGAAAGCAAACTGCAGGCACAATGCACAACGCTTGGGCAAACACCGGCAACTGCATTTCCGGTATGCGGTACTGCTGTGTTTTCGCAAAGCAATGTTCCGAGTTGCCAGAACAGGGAGGTAATTGTTCCGGGTTGTGATATAAATCAAAACAGGTATTACGATGTAAATCCTTTCTGGTATAAGTTTACCTGCTTCACTTCCGGATCGCTTGGATTCCTTATTGATCCAATCAGCTCAAGTGATGATTACGACTGGCAGCTGTGGGATATAACAGGTATTGACCCCAATACCGTTTATAATAACACTTCCCGTGTAATAGCTGCTAACTGGTCGGGACTTACCGGCCAAACGGGAACAAATGGCTCCGCCAGTTCGCTTATACAATGTGGTTCGTTTAACAATACACATCCACCAAAGTACAGTCGAATGCCTAATCTGGTTGCAGGAAGAACGTATCTTTTGATGATCAGTAATTTTTCTAATTCGCAAAAAGGGTATAATCTTTCATTTGGAGGTGGTACGGCAGTGATTACAGATCCAAAAAATCCGTTGATGCAGGAAGTGCGTACCAATTGTGCAGCGAATGAATTAAGGTTGAAACTGAATAAAAAAATGAAGTGCTCAACCATTGCTGCAAATGGAAGTGATGTGGTTGCATTTCCCGGTAACATAACGGCAACGAATATGCGCCCGATTGGTTGTAACAGCAGTTTTGAAACAGACTCAGTTGTCATAACATTATCTCAATCATTACCCCCCGGAAATTATTCATTGCAATTAAAGAATGGATCTGACGGAAATACAATACTTGACCTGTGCGATCGTGCTATACCTACAACAGATGCCGTTCCGTTTACTGTTCTTGCGTTGCAACCGACTCCATTCGATAGTATTGTTCCGGTTACCTGTGCACCGAATAGTGTTCGCTTTGTATTTAAAAAACTCATTCGTTGTAACTCTATTGAACCAGGAGGTTCAGATTTCAGCATTAATGGAACATACCCTGTTATCATCACAGGAGCAAAAGGAAACTGTAATGCAGATGGACTTACTTCAGAAATCATTCTCAGTTTTTCACAACCCTTACAGCAAGCAGGAACATTTGTTGTAAGCATAAAACAAGGAAACGATGGTAACACCGTGATGGATGAATGTAATATCGAGACTTTACCTGCACAGTTGTCGTTTTCTGTAAAAGACACCGTGAATGCAGATTTCATTTTCAATATCAACTACGGCTGTACTGCTGATACAGTAACCTACGTTCATGCAGGTGGAAATGCTGTAAGCAGCTGGCTTTGGAATTTTGGAACAAACGGCACAGGAACAAATCAACAGGAAGAAGTGATCTATAACAGTTTTGGAACAAAGAAAACTACACTGATTGTTTCAAATGGTTTTTGCAGCGATACCAGTTCGCAGGATGTACATCTTAATAATTTCCTGAAAGCTGATTTTAATGTAAATCCTTTTTTGTGTCCTGATAGTTTATTGTTTGTACAGCCGGTACCTGTTACTGAGCGACCGTTGCAGTTCTTATGGGAATTTGGAGATGGTAATACAAGTACCGATTCTTTACCAGCCCCTCATTTATATTCTTCTTCAACAACGGAAAGGAAATATACAGTGAGGTATACCATCACCAATGATCTTGGTTGCAGCGACAGCATGGAGAAGATCGTTACACAACTCAGCACCTGCCGCATCGATATTCCCACAGCATTTACACCTAATGGTGATGGGTTAAATGATTTCTTTGGCCCGTTGAATGCATTGGTAGCTGAAAATTTTCTGTTCAGAATTTATAATAGATGGGGTGGACTTGTTTTTGAATCGAAGGACTGGACCAAGCCTTGGGATGGAACAATAAAAGGCGCACCACAACCTGCTGCAAATTATGTCTGGACTTTGACTTATCGTGATTTGGTAACTGGCAGAGAGGTAAGCAGGAAAGGAAGTTTTATCCTGATCCGTTAACATGCGTGCTTCTAACAAATTCTGCACAACCGTTTGCAGAAAGCCTCAATATTTGTAATGGTTAACTTTAAGCATTGTTGCGTGAGAATATTCTCATGCAAACAGATTGCTTAAATACATTGCATGAAACATCTTTTTTCATTCCCGTTTTTTTTCTTCTTGTGCTTCATTTCAAATGCTGATGCGCAACAAAAGCCCAACGTTATTTACATCTATGCAGATGACCTGGGTTATGGCGATGTGAGTTGTTATGGTGCAACAAAAATTCATACACCAAATATTGACAAGCTTGCAGCATCAGGTATTCGTTTCACCAATGCGCATACTACTTCGGCTACGTGTACGCCTTCCCGTTATGGATTGATGACGGGGCGCTATCCCTGGCGGCAACAGGGTACAGGAGTTTTACCCGGCGATGCAGCATTGATTATACCAACCGATAAAACAACATTACCTAAAGTATTTCAACAGGCAGGTTATAAAACTGCACTTGTGGGTAAATGGCATTTAGGTTTGGGTACTGCTGTTGAAAAAAACTGGAATGGAGAAGTAAAGCCCGGCCCTAATGAAGTAGGATTTGATTACTCATTCATATTTCCTGCAACAGCCGATCGTGTACCAACAGTATTTTTAGAAAATCATTTTGTGGTGGGGTTAAATCCAAACGATCCTATTGAAGTAAACTATAAAACAAAAGTCGGCACTGAACCAACAGGAAAAGAAAATCCTGAACTGTTGAAGATGAAAGCAACACCGGGACATGGGCACGATCAAACCATTGTAAACGGTATTGGCCGCATTGGTTATATGACTGGTGGTAAAGAAGCTCGCTGGACAGATGAAGAGCTTACGTTTACCTTTCTTGATAAAGCAAAGAATTTCATTACAGCTAATAAACAACAGCCTTTCTTTTTGTATTTCGGTGCAACAGAACCGCATGTTCCCCGCATGCCGGCCACCATGTTTAAAGGCAAAAGTGGCTTAGGTTACCGAGGCGATGCTATTCTGCAATTTGATTGGCTGGTAGGAGAGATCATGCAGCAGGTAAAAGCAGCAGGTATCGAAAAGAATACGATCATCATTGTTACCAGCGATAACGGGCCTGTTTTGGATGATGGCTATTTGGATGGAGCAGTTACAGAGTTAAATGGTCATACGCCGCTTGGCTTACTACGTGGTGGCAAGTATAGTGCGTTTGAAGGTGGCACTCGTGTGCCTTTTATTATCAACTGGCCAAATCAAATTAAATCCGCTGTCTCTCCGGCATTAGTAAGCCAGATTGATCTCTTAGCTTCATTTGCTTCAATGTTTAACTTGAAAATTCCGGTGGGCGACGCTATTGACAGCGAAAACTATCTGAACGCATTCCTGGGAAAAACAAAAGATGGTCGTTCTGTTTATGTGGAACAGGGTGGTGCATTATCAATCATCGTTGGCGATTGGAAATACATTAGCCCGGCAAAAGGACCGGCTGTTTATAAGCTTACCGAAATAGAATCGGGCAATTTGGAAACGGCTCAGCTGTATAACCTGAAAAATGATTTAGGTGAAAAGCTCAACCTTGCCCGGCAATATCCGGAAAAGGTAAAAGAAATGGAGGCATTGTTACAAAGCATCAGGGAGAGGAAATAATCCGCTCAGTTCTGCCAACTTTTCCCAATCCTGACAAAACGTGGACAAAACGGCCTAATCAAATTTTGTTCCAACGCACAATATACTTAACTTTGCCTCCCTAAATTTAGGCTGAATAGCAAGTTGGCGCCCATTTACAGTCATAAATAACTGAAAATCAATTTACTTGTCTTTGCAAAAAGACGGTGAGCTATTCGTGTGCACAAACTTAAAAACCGGTAAGAACATATGTCTTCATCAAGAGTTGCAGCAAACAAGAGAATCAATTTCGGAAAAGTTAAGCACCTTGCAGAAATTCCCGACCTGCTCGGCATTCAGATTCAATCTTTCAAGGAGTATTTTCAATTAGAAACTACACCCGACAAACGTAACATTGAAGGGTTGTTCCGTGTATTCAAGGAAAACTTTCCGATCACTGATACTCGTAATATTTTCGTTCTCGAATTCTTAGATTATTTCATTGATCCTCCCCGTTATTCCATTGAGGAATGTATGGAGCGTGGATTAACATATGCGGTTCCCCTCAAGGCCAAACTCCGTTTGAGCTGTAATGATGAGGAACACGTGGATTTCCAGACCATCGTTCAGGATGTGTTTCTTGGAAACATCCCTTACATGACTCCCCGTGGTACGTTCGTTATCAACGGTGCTGAGCGTGTAGTGGTATCTCAGTTACACCGTTCACCTGGTGTATTCTTCGGTCAATCTATTCACCCCAACGGAACCAAGATCTACTCGGCTCGTGTAATTCCGTTTAAAGGTGCGTGGATGGAGTTTGCAACAGACATCAACAATGTGATGTATGCTTACATCGACCGTAAGAAAAAATTCCCTGTAACAACACTCTTACGTTCTATTGGCTTCGAAACAGATAAGGATATCCTTGAACTGTTTGGTATGGCTGATGAAGTAAAAGCAGATAAAAAAGCACTGGAGCAATACGAAGGCAAGCGTTTAGCTGCACGTGTACTCCGTAGCTGGGTTGAAGACTTCGTTGATGAAGATACTGGTGAAGTTGTGAGCATCGAACGTAACGAAGTGGTATTAGAGCGTGATTCAATTCTTGACGCTGAAGCGATCGAAATGATCAGTGAAATGGAAGTGAAAAGCGTATTCGTACAGAAAGAAGAAGTGAGTGGTGATTTTGCGATCATCTACAACACATTGAATAAAGATACTTCGAACAGTGAGTTGGAAGCGGTACAGCATATCTATCGCCAATTGCGTGGTGCTGATGCTCCTGATAACGAAACTGCACGTGGTATCATCGATAAATTGTTCTTCAGCGATAAGCGTTACGATCTCGGTGAAGTTGGTCGTTACAAGATCAACCGTAAACTGAATCTGAACTTCCCTATCGAGAAGAAGGTATTAACGAAAGATGATATCATCTCTATCATCAAATACCTGGTGAAATTGACGAATGCGAAAGCAGAGATCGATGATATCGATCACCTGAGCAACCGTCGTGTACGTACAGTGGGTGAGCAGTTATATGCTCAGTTCGGTGTAGGTCTTGCACGTATGGCTCGTACCATCCGTGAGCGTATGAACGTACGTGACAACGAGGTATTTACTCCGGTTGATCTGATCAATGCAAGAACATTGTCTTCTGTGATCAACTCATTCTTTGGTACATCACAGTTATCACAGTTCCTTGATCAAACAAACCCGCTTTCTGAGATCACACACAAGCGTCGTATCTCAGCGCTCGGGCCCGGTGGTTTGAGTCGTGAAAGAGCAGGTTTCGAGGTGCGTGACGTACACTATAGCCACTACGGTCGTTTGTGTACTATTGAAACTCCGGAAGGTCCGAACATCGGTTTGATTTCTACACTTTGCGTACACGCTACTGTAAACGATATGGGCTTTATTGAAACGCCTTATCGTAAGGTAGAAAACGGTAAAGCAGATGTGAAGAATCTTACTTACCTGAGTGCAGAAGAAGAAGATACAGCGAAGATTGCACAGGTAAACATCGATATCGACGATAAAGGAAACATCATTGAAGATAAAGTTCGCTCACGTGAAAGTGGCGACTTCCCGATCCTCGAAAGAGCAGAGGTGGAATACATGGACGTTGCGCCTAACCAGATCGTTGGTTTGAGTGCGTCGCTGATTCCGTTCCTTGAACATGATGATGCCAACCGTGCCTTGATGGGATCGAACATGCAACGTCAGGCAGTTCCGCTTGTACGTCCGCAAGCCCCAATCGTTGGTACTGGTTTGGAAGCAATGGCAGCACGTGACAGCCGTATTCAATTGAATGCAGAAGGCAAAGGTGTGGTTGAATATGTTGATGCAATTGAAATTCACGTTCGCTACGAAAGAAGTGAAGAACAACGTTTGGTAAGCTTTGAAGACGATCTGAAAGTGTACAAGCTTACTAAGTTCATCAAAACAAACCAAAGCACTTGTATTAACCTGAAACCTTGCGTTAAGAAAGGCCAGGCAGTAAAAGAAGGCGACTTCCTTACTGAAGGTTATGCGGTGAAAGATGGTGAATTGGCATTGGGCCGTAACCTGAAAGTGGCGTTCATGCCTTGGAAAGGTTACAACTTCGAGGATGCGATCGTTATCAACGAAAAAGTAGTAAAAGAAGATCTCTTTACTTCTGTACACGTTGAAGAATACGAACTGGAAGTGCGTGATACCAAACTGGGTGAAGAAGAATTAACACCGGATATTCCAAACGTAAGTGAAGAAGCAACAAAAGATCTCGATCAAAACGGTATCATTCGTATTGGTGCAGCTATCAAAGAAGGAGATATCCTTATTGGTAAGATTACACCAAAAGGTGAAAGCGATCCTACTCCTGAAGAGAAACTGTTGCGTGCCATCTTTGGTGATAAAGCAGGTGATGCAAAAGATGCGTCACTGAAAGCTCCAAGTGGTACTGAAGGTGTGGTAATTGATAAGAAACTCTTCCAACGTGCTAAGAAAGATAAGAATGGTAAGATCCGTGAAAAAGCATTGCTGGAGAAAGTTGAAAAGATCCACGAAAAGAATACAACCGATTTACTGGATGTATTGCTGAGCAAATTGTTATCGCTCCTGCAAACCAAAACATCTGCAGGTGTTAATAACAACTTCGGCGAATCATTGATCGGTAAAGGCGCTAAGTTTAACCAGAAGAACCTTGCAGGTATTGATTATGCAAACGTTAATCCTTTAGGTTGGACAGGTGATGCTGTAACTGACGAATGGATCAACCAGTTGTTACATAACTACAACATCAAGTATAACGAAGAACTTGGCCGTTACAAGCGTGAGAAATTCAACATCTCTATTGGTGATGAATTACCAGCCGGTGTATTGAAACTTGCTAAAGTTTACTTAGCTGTTAAGCGTAAACTGAAAGTGGGTGATAAGATGGCGGGTCGTCACGGTAACAAAGGTATCGTTGCCAAAATCGTTCGCCAGGAAGATATGCCGTTCCTCGAAGATGGTACTCCTGTTGACATTGTATTGAACCCGCTTGGTGTACCGAGCCGTATGAACCTTGGACAGATCTACGAAACTGTACTTGGCTGGGCTGGTGAAAAATTAGGCGTGAAGTTCGCTACTCCGATCTTCGATGGTGCTACTGTTGAAGAAATTGCAGGACACATTTCAGAAGCTGGTTTACCAACCTTCGGTCATACATTCCTTTACGATGGTGAAACAGGTGAGCGCTTCCACCAAAAAGCAACAGTTGGTATCATTTACATGATCAAACTGCACCACATGGTGGATGATAAGATGCACGCCCGTTCTATCGGACCATACAGCTTAATTACACAACAACCGTTGGGTGGTAAGGCACAGTTTGGTGGTCAGCGTTTTGGTGAAATGGAGGTGTGGGCATTGGAAGCTTATGGTGCTTCTAACATCCTTCAGGAATTACTTACAATCAAATCGGATGACATCATGGGTCGTGCAAAAACCTATGAGGCCATCGTTAAAGGTGATAACGTTCCAAGACCAGGTGTTCCTGAATCATTCAATGTATTGGTTCATGAATTAAGAGGCTTGGGCTTAGACCTTAAGTTTGAAGAATAAGTAAGGTGAGTAGTGAATGGTCAATTGTGAATTGACTCTTGCTCCTCCAGGTTCAGAACGATGAAGTGAGTGACACAACAGAAACTGAAATTTCTTCCTGTCGCTGGTAACAAAAAACAAAAAACTACAAACAAGAAATAGATATGGCATTCAGAAAAGATAATCGTCAGAGGCCAACGTTTTCTAAAATCACCATCGGACTTGCATCTCCGGATACAATCCTGGAACGCAGTTTTGGTGAAGTATTAAAGCCCGAAACAATCAACTATCGTACGTACAAACCTGAGCGTGATGGTTTGTTCTGCGAACGTATTTTCGGACCGGTAAAAGATTTTGAATGTGCTTGTGGTAAGTACAAGCGTATCCGTTACAAGGGTATTGTGTGCGATCGTTGCGGTGTGGAAGTAACAGAAAAGAAAGTACGTCGTGAACGTATGGGCCACATTAAACTGGTGGTACCTGTTGTACACATCTGGTACTTCAAATCATTACCAAACAAGATCGGTTACTTACTTGGTGTAAGCTCTAAAAAATTAGAGACCATCGTTTACTACGAACGCTATGTGGTAATTCAAGCCGGTGTTAAAGAAAATCTCAACACAGGTGATCTGTTGACAGAAGAGGAATACCTCGATTTGTTAGACACATTGCCAAAAGATAACCAGTACCTGCCTGATGAAGATCCTCAGAAATTCATTGCGAAGATGGGTGCTGAAGCTGTACACGATCTGTTACAACGTATCGATCTCGATCAGTTGAGCTACGATCTGCGTAATGCAGCTGCAACTGAAACTTCACAACAACGTCGTGCAGACGCATTGAAACGTTTGAGCGTTGTAGAAGCTTTCCGTGATGCAAATCAACGTATCACCAACCGTCCTGAATGGATGGTAATGCAATACATTCCTGTTATTCCACCGGAACTGCGTCCCCTCGTTCCTTTGGATGGTGGTCGTTTTGCATCATCTGATCTGAATGATCTTTACCGTCGTGTAATTATCCGTAACAATCGTTTGAAGCGTCTTTTGGAAATTAAAGCTCCTGAAGTAATCCTTCGTAACGAAAAACGTATGTTACAGGAAGCAATCGATTCATTGTTCGACAACAGCCGTAAATCAAATGCGGTGAAAGCTGAAGGTGGTCGTGCATTGAAATCGTTGAGTGATGTACTTAAAGGTAAACAAGGTCGTTTCCGTCAGAACTTGCTTGGTAAACGTGTTGACTATTCTGGTCGTTCGGTTATCGTTGTAGGTCCTGAAATGAAACTGCACGAGTGCGGTCTTCCAAAAGATATGGCTGCTGAATTGTTTAAACCATTCATCATCCGCAAACTGATTGAAAGAGGTATCGTAAAAACAGTGAAGTCTGCACGTAAACTGGTAGACAAGAAGGAAGCTGTAGTTTGGGATATCCTTGAAAATATCTTGAAAGGTCACCCGATCATGTTGAACCGTGCCCCCACGCTTCACCGTTTGTCGATCCAGGCCTTCCAACCTAAATTGATTGAAGGTAAAGCCATTCAATTGCACCCGCTCGTGTGTTCTGCGTTCAACGCCGATTTCGATGGTGATCAGATGGCGGTACACGTTCCGTTAAGCAATGCTGCTGTATTGGAAGCTCAATTGTTGATGCTTGCTTCACACAACATCCTTAACCCGCAGAACGGTCAGCCGATCACACTTCCTTCACAGGACATGGTACTCGGTCTGTACTACATTTCAAAAGGAAAGAAAACAACTGATACAGAAATTGTAAAAGGTCAGGGTAAAGCTTTCTATTCTGCAGAAGAAGTGATCATTGCTTACAACGAAAAGCAGGTTGATCTTCATGCATGGATTAAAGTGAAGACCAATGTTCGTAATGAAAATGGCGAATTGGAATTCAAACTCCTTGAAACAACTGTAGGTCGTGTAATTTTTAACCAGTTTGTACCAAAAGAAGTTGGTTTCGTAAACGCTTTATTAACGAAGAAAAACCTTCGTGAAATCATTGGCGACATCATCGAGATCACCAACGTTCCAAAAACTGCGAAGTTCCTTGATGATATTAAAACACTCGGTTTCCGTACAGCGTTCCAAGGTGGTCTGTCGTTCAACATTAACGATTTGATCATTCCTGAAATTAAAGCGGAACTGGTTGAAAATGCACAAGGTGAAGTTGATGAAGTTTGGGACAGCTATAACATGGGTCTTATCACCAACAACGAACGTTACAACCAGATCATCGATATCTGGAGCCGTGTGGATACACGTGTAACTGAAACGTTGATCCGTGAAATGGCTTCTGATAAGCAAGGTTTCAACTCTGTGTATATGATGCTTGACTCAGGTGCCCGTGGTAGTAAGCAACAGGTAAAACAGTTGGCTGGTATCCGTGGTCTGATGGCGAAACCTCGTAAGAGTGGTTCTACAGGAAGCGAGATCATCGAAAATCCTGTATTGAGCAACTTTAAAGATGGCTTGAGCGTATTGGATTACTTTATCTCTACGCACGGTGCTCGTAAAGGTCTTGCCGATACTGCCTTGAAAACAGCCGATGCCGGTTACTTAACCCGTCGTCTCGTAGACGTTGCGCAAGACGTTGTTATTAACGATGAGGATTGCGGAACACTGCGTGGTATTGCTACAAGTGCATTAAAAGATAACGAAGATATTATTGAACCATTGAGTGATCGTATTGAAGGACGTACATCATTACACGATGTGTACGATCCGCAATCTGAACAACTCATTGTTGGTGCCGGCGAACAGATTTCTGCAGCTATTGCAAGAAAGATCGAAGAAGCAGGTATTGAAACAGTTGAGATCCGTTCTGTATTGACTTGCGAAAGCAAACGTGGTGTGTGTGTAAGATGTTATGGCCGTAACCTTGCAACCGGTGCAACTGCACAGAAAGGTGATGCGGTAGGTATCATCGCTGCACAGTCAATTGGTGAGCCTGGTACACAGCTTACGCTCCGTACCTTCCACGTGGGTGGTGTTGCGGGTTCTGCATCAGTAGAATCTTCATTGCCTGCTAAGTTTGATGGTACAATCCAGTTCGATGGTTTACGTACTGTAACTGCTACCAACAACGAAGGTGAGAAAGTACAGATGGTAATCGGTCGTACAGGTGAGGTGCGTATTATGGATGTGAAGAATGATCGTCTCCTAATCACAAACAACATTCCTTACGGTGCTACACTTACAGTAAAAGATGGTCAGCAAATCAAGAAAGGCGAACCGATCTGTACATGGGATCCGTTCAACAACGTTGTAATTGCTGAGATCGCCGGTACAATCAAATTCGAAAACATTATCGACGGTATCACATTCCGTGAAGAAGCGGATGAACAAACAGGTCACCGTGAGAAAGTGGTTATCGAAACAAAAGATAAAACGAAGATCCCTGCATTGCTTGTTGAAGGCAAAGAGATCAAATCGTACAACTTGCCTGTAGGTTCACACATTGTGATCGAAGAAGGTGAAGAAGTAGTTGCCGGTCAGGTGTTGGTGAAAATCCCACGTGTACTTGGTAAGCTCCGTGATATCACCGGTGGTCTTCCACGTGTAACTGAATTGTTTGAAGCACGTAACCCGGGTAACCCTGCTATCGTTTCTGAAATTGATGGTGTGGTTGCGTTCGGTAACATCAAACGTGGTAACCGTGAGATCATCGTAACAAGTAAAGATGATGTAACTAAGAAATATCTTGTTCCACTTACTCGTCAGATCCTTGCTCAGGAAGGTGACTTCATTAAAGCAGGTGCTCCGTTGAGTGATGGTCAGATCGCTCCTGGTGATATCCTCACAATCAAAGGTCCATTCGCAGTACAAGAGTACGTAGTGAATGAGATCCAGGAGGTTTATCGTTTACAGGGTGTGAAGATCAACGACAAGCATATTGAAACCATCGTTCGTCAGATGATGAAGAAGGTTGAGATCATTGATGCTGGTGACACGAAGTTCCTTGAAGAAGACCTGGTTGATCGTTTCGAATTCAACGAAGAGAACGATCGCATCTTCGATAAGAAAGTTGTTACAGAACCTGGCGACAGTCATAAGTTCCGTCCCGGACAGATCGTTACATTGCGTGAACTCCGTGAAGAGAACAGTATCCTCCGCCGTGCAGATAAAACATTGGTAGAAGTTAGAGATGCACATCCTGCAACAGCACAACCGGTATTGCTTGGTATTACCAAAGCATCATTGGGTGTACAAAGCTGGATCTCTGCTGCATCGTTCCAGGAAACTACGAAGGTGTTGAGCACAGCTGCAATTGAAGGTAAGACCGATGATTTATTAGGCTTGAAAGAGAACGTAATCACAGGTCACCCGATCCCTGCAGGTACAGGTTTGCGTGAATTTGAAAACATGATCGTTGGTAGCAAAGAAGAGTATGAATTACTCCTCACTACCAAAGAAGCCATGAGTTTCGACGAAGAAGAGTAAGCAATAGCTGAATGATAAAACGAAAGTCCTCCGGTAACGGAGGACTTTTTTTTTGATGTATGTTGATAAGTACGGAAAGAAAATTTGAATATTGTGCCTTATAGCTTCATCTTGTTAACGCTTTCTTAAAAACAACTTCGTTTTTTTACACTCAACCGAAATCCTTTACTTTGCCCACCTAGTTATGAAAAGTTTACAAAGTATTTTATTGTGGGTGTTATTAGCGGCAGTAGCTGTATTGTATGTGTTGCATTTCAGTGCCGGTAAAAAAGCAACTGAACCAAAAGCAAGTACTGTTGTAAAAGACAGTGCAGGAGCCGAACTTCCCCAGCATATTAAAGTAGCATACATCGATCTGGATACTGTGCAGAAGTATTACGAATTCTTTAAGTTGAAGAATGAAGAACTGGAACGTGAGAAGAACCGTTACGATAACCAGATACAAGGCGACTTAAATAAGCTCGAACGTGACCGTGTTGAGTTTTTGAAAAAGGGCCAGGCTATTACACAGGTTGAAGCTGAACGTTTTCAACAGGAATATCAAACACGTTATCAGCAAATAGGTCAGCGTCAACAATCAATGCAAGGACAACACCTCGAAAATCAGTCGAGAGCGATTGAAGAAATTCAAAAGAAGATCAACGAATACCTAAAGGATTATAACAAAGCAGGTAAGTATAATTTTATTTTCTCTACACAGGAAGGTAATCCTACACTGTATTATAAAGACACAGCGTTTAACATTACAACAGAAGTTGTAAAGGGCTTAAACGACGCCTACAAGCTCAGCAAGAAGCAATAAGCAGTTACAAATTAATCCTTATCTTCCGTTTCATATTTTTTTGAAACGAAACCTCTGCTATGTCTGCAACACAACAGGAATTTAAACCAACCTTAAGTTTACTCGATGCCACAATGATCGTGGCAGGTTCAATGATCGGCTCCGGTATTTTTATTGTAAGCGCCGATATTACACGTAACGTAGGCAGTGCCGGATGGCTTTTATTTGTTTGGTTGATTACCGGCTTTATGACCTTAACTGCAGCATTGAGTTATGGTGAGCTGAGTGCTATGTTTCCTAAAGCAGGCGGTCAGTATGTTTATTTGAAAGAAGCTTTTAATAAACTTGCAGGTTTTCTTTATGGCTGGAGTTTCTTTACCGTTATTCAAACTGCAACTATTGCAGCAGTAGGTGTAGCCTTCTCAAAATTTACCGGATATTTCATTCCTGCACTTGACATAAAGGATGAGAATATTCTTTTTCAGTTAGGCATATTCAAACTCTATCCTGCACAACTTGTATCCATTGCTGTTATTGCATTGCTTACATACATCAACACAAGAGGTATACAGGGCGGCAAGATCATTCAAACCATTTTTACTATTACCAAACTTGTTTCGCTGTTTGGCTTGATTGTGTTTGGCTTATTATTAGCTGCTAAAGCAGATGTATGGAATGCCAATTGGGAAAACGCCTGGCAGATGAGTAAGATACAGGAAGGTGGTATGATTGCCGGTATTGCAGGTAGTGCGGTACTTGGTGCTATTGCAGCATCCATGACAGGTTCTATCTTCAGCAGCGATGCATGGAACAACGTAACGTTTATTGCAGGTGAAATTAAAAACCCAAAACGTAATATCGGCTTAAGTCTTTTTCTCGGCACATTGATCGTTACCATCATTTACATTGCAGCAAACATTATGTACATCAGCGTACTGCCGTTGAATGGGGGCGAACAAAGTATTGCGTTTGCAAAACAGGATCGTGTAGCGGTAGCAGCTGCTAATGAAATATTCGGCAGCATCGGTATGTATGTAATTGCTGTAATGATCATGATCTCAACATTCGGTTGTATCAACGGGCTTGTGTTATCAGGAGCACGTGTGTATTATACCATGGCACAGGATGGATTGTTTTTTAAACAAGCCGGTACATTAAATGAAAATGCAGTACCGCAATGGGCATTGTGGGCACAATGCGTGTGGGCCTCTTTACTTTGTTTAAGCGGGCAGTATGGCGATCTGCTCGATATGATCTCTTTTGTGGTAGTATTGTTTTATGTGCTTACCATCATCGGCATATTTGTATTGCGTGCCAAACGCCCGGATATTGAACGTCCGTATAAAGCATTTGCATATCCTGTTCTTCCCATCATTTATATTATTTTAGGATTAACGTTTTGTTTCTTCCTCATTATCATGAAGCCTGTTTATGCAGGAATAGGTTTAGGAATTGTAGTATTGGGTATTCCTGTTTATTATATTGCAGTCGCAAATCAAAAGAAGACGGTTTAGTATGAGCGGGGTAAATTTCGATCAGTTATTTCAGCAATTCACACAATTAAAAGCAGGTGTTATTGGCGATGTAATGCTGGATACCTATATGTGGGGACATGTAGATCGTATTTCACCCGAAGCTCCTGTTCCCATTGTATCGCTCGATAAAAAAGAGTACCGTATTGGTGGTGCAGCAAACGTGGCGTTGAATCTTGCATCGCTTGGTGCAAATGTTTCAATGCTGAGTGTAATTGGTACAGATGAGGATGGCAAACAATTGCAGCAGTTATTGCAGCAGCAGCATATCAAAACAGATTTTTTACTTGCAAGTGCTAAACGCATTACTACCAGTAAAACACGCATCATCAGCCGTAACCAGCAAATGATGCGTTTGGACAATGAAATTACCAACGATCTTGGTTACGAAGATGAACAACGGATGATCCTCGCCATACAAATGTTTATTGCGCAGGAAAAACCTGATGTCATCATCTTCGAAGATTACAATAAAGGGGTGCTTACTGAAACAGTTATTCAGAAAGCAATTGATTTGTGCAGGCACAACGGTATTATAACAACAGTGGATCCCAAGCGTAAAAACTTTTTTGCGTACAAAGCTGTTGATGTATTTAAACCAAACCTGAAAGAAGTAAAAGACGGGTTGAACCTGTTGATTGAAAATGTGAATGAAGAGACGCTTCGTATCATTCATACACAGTTGCAGGAAAAGCTCAGTCATGCAATTTCGTTTATTACACTTTCAGAAAAAGGAGTATTCTATCAGAAAGAAGAAAACGCAGCTGTCATTCCTTCGCATCTGCGTCATATAGCCGATGTAAGCGGTGCAGGCGATACGGTTATTGCCGTTGCATCACTTGTTTATGCTGCAACCAACAATGTTCATCTGATGGCCGAAATGGCCAACATTGCCGGCGGACTTGTTTGTGAAGAAGTAGGCACCGCTGCTATTAAGAAAGACCGGCTTTTGCAGGAGTGTAAACAATTGCTCGCTTAAAGCTGTTATCATTTACTAATCATTTCTCTCTCTTATCTTTGACTTTATGCAAACGTATGTAGTTATTGTGGCCGGTGGATCCGGTAAGCGAATGGGCTCTGTACTTCCGAAACAGTTTCTCTTGTTGAAAAATAAACCGGTGCTGTATTATACCATCAATGCGTTTTTAAAAGCATTACCGGAATGTAAAGTGATTGTTGTGTTACCCGAAGATCACCTGGAGTTGGGTAAAGAAATTATTGATGGTTATTTTGATGAACAACGTATTCAATTAACGGTTGGTGGTGAAACACGTTTTCATTCAGTACAAAACGGATTGAAGCTGGTAGAAGAAGAAGCGATCATTTTTGTACATGATGGTGTACGTTGTCTGGTAAGCGATGAATTGATTAGACGTTGTTACGAAACAGCAATGGAAACAGGCAGTGCTGTACCGGCTGTTGAATGCCGGGATAGTGTGCGGATAATTACAGAAGACGGAAACGATCCTGTTGACAGAAGCAAGCTGCGGTTGGTACAAACCCCGCAAACTTTCCACAGTAAAATTTTATTGCCTGCTTTTGCTATTGATTACAAAGCCTGGTTTACCGATGAAGCAACAGTGGTTGAAGCGTTTGGTTTGAAAGTAACGTTAGTGCCAGGCGAAGAAAGGAATATTAAAATAACCAACCCGATTGATCTGGTTATTGCAGAGAAGATATTAGAAGAGTAGGGATAATCTTATTATAAAGTCATGCATTGCTTTTGTTTATTTTTATTGGTTGTTTTTTTTCTTTCAGGCTGCAATACTAATATTGATGAAAAGTCTGCAGCTGGGAAAAGTAACATTGTCATTACAAAGTCTTCTAAAGTTGATACGTCCGGACTTTATGCGAAATCGGATTCTGTAATTATATCTTCAATACATTTTGATACGATTCGATATACAAAAGATGAGTTCAATCTCATTGTAGATAATTTCCCTTCATTGCATTCTCATATACCAGTTCATCCGGATATAGCCTATGCCCAGAGTGGATATTTTAAAGATATTGTTAACTCTGATGGAGATGCCATGCACTTAACGTTTGGCAGTGAACAAGGACAGGATCGATTTTATATTCTGTATGCGTATTTTCTAAAGAACAGAAATCCAGAAAAGGAGTTAGAAGCTGTTCGGGAGAATCTAATTAGTATATATCAAAATGTTAATGACATTTTTGGATACCTCAATTCCGGCGGTACATATTTCGGGCATCAGAGCAATAGGTTGATTGGCTGTGCTGAGTATGATGTATATCAATACAAACAATCTTTAAAGTATGCAACACCTCAAAGTGATATTCATAAACTGAAGATGCTTTATTTTTCAACGTTAAGAGAGTTGATATATCAACAAAGCAAGAATAATCCTGAGTTTGAAGAGAGTAGACGTAGACAGATATTCCTTTGTTTGAAAAAACTTGAAATGATTATTTCTAACGAGTTCTATTTAAAGAAGGCTCAGCAATTTCAATACTGGTATTATTAGTCAGAGCGATCTCTCAAATCTATTCTTTCAACCAGCGTAGCAATTTCGGCAACCTGTTCATGCGCAAAGCTGCATAGCGTTCTTCCTCTGCGCCATAGCTGCTGTAAAAGAAAGCAAGATTACGAATGTCACTTCCTTCAAAATCGAGCAAGGAATCTGTATCTGCATGCAAAGCAATAAATCTGTCGATGAGATAATGCGAAGCGCCTAATGTTTTTCCATTCGGGTGATTGCCTACAAGAATATAATACCAGCGGTTGTGTGAGTATAAAAAAACAGCAGACGCCAAAAGATCGCCATTGGCTGTGTATATGCCCATTGTTTCTGCCTGTTGAAATTTCTTTGCTTCTTCGAAAACTTTTTTAAAACGATTGAGCTGTTCATCGGTAATTGCAGAAACACGCTGCATGGTTTCTTTTGCCAGTGCAAGTATTGCATCAAGCTCAACAGTTTGACTAGCCAGCAGCTTGCTTTGTTCTGCTTTTTTAATATTGCGCTTCAGGTTGCTGCGATAACTTTCTGCAAGAACACTATACGGCTTATTTAACGGCAGTACAAAATTCATCCGCTCTGTTAATGGGAAATCATTAACCGGAAACAGGTTGTCTTTGTTCAGGTAAATATCAATGTAACGGAAACGTGAAGGAATACTTTTCAGAAAACTTTCTGTAACAGCACCGGTTAACGGTTGTACAGAAAAAATACCGAGCGATGCACAGAAATACGGTTGATACAAATAGCTGATGCCATACTTCTTATTTGAAGCGATCGGCATTACAGCTTCATAGTCGTTCAACACAAGTGCATCCCATTGCTCAGCCATTGCATCAAGATACCAAGCGTAACCATAAATCAAACCATTTACTGCACGATCGATACAGTCATTCCATTTTTGTTTGTTAATGGATGCATACGGTATGTAATTGATTCCCTCCATTAAAATGGTAAACGCCGATCAAACTTTTTTAAACTTAAATTCTGAATATCGATGGTGAAGGCAATGTTTTTAAGGAAACGTTTTTCAGGGATGGTAGAGAGGAAATAATCTTTATAAGGTTTGCTGTAAAGCAGGGGTGCATAAATGTTGATCGTGTTTTTAAATAACGATAGCTGCAAACCTGCATTGTACAATACACGGCTTCCTTCTGCATCGGGTTGCCATGCATTTGCATAAGTGCCCATATCAACATAGATTTTCAACGGAACAGTAAATGGCAAAATACGCAGGATGTTGATCTGGTCGGGAATATCGGTTGAAAAGTTTAGAGCCATCAACCAGTTATCTGTTTTACCGATCTTGTTGGCAAGAAAATCGGTACGCACTTTAAAGCCGCCATCACGCATCATCATCTGCTGTGCAGCAAATCCATCCTGTTCGCTTCGGCCAAAGAAATAATTACTGTACGTGTAATCTTCCGAACCTTTAGGTGCTGATAAGTTTAAATGAAATGCATCGGTTGCAAACGCTTTACTTATAGTACGTTCTCCCAGGTAAATAAACTTACCTGCAAAGAAGCGGATGTTTGCACCAAGACGCTCATTGTAGTTAAAATAATAATTCCCGGTAAACGCAAGACGAACAAAATCTTTTGCCTGTTCTGCCATTAATTCACCACGATAAGGATAAAGCGCACGGCTGTCCTGTATCACAAAACGAAGTTGATTTAAATATCGTGTACCTGTTTCTTTATTGATAATGGTATAACGGTTTCCGTTGGGGAATGTATCCGACTTAAAACGAAGATTATCTTCCGAAATAAAAAATGTTTTCCATTGTATAAAACGTTCTCTTGTGCTGCGTGGATTGGTTTCGGCAAAAACAAATTTGAGCGATGGTGAAAGTTTGCGAAAGCCTGTTACATAGGTTTGATTGGCTGTGTCGGTAAAATTATCTGTATTGAACTTTAATGCATTTACTGCAACTGTAATGCGTTGAAATTTTTTGTTGGGATAGAACGTATAACTCGCTCTTGCAATACCATTCAGTTCTTTGCTTTTGGTTGCATACATGGGCGCTGCAATAAACTGGAATGCTCTTGGCTCAAGTGTATAGTTTGTTAGTGCGCCACCAATCATAAACCCATCGTATTTATTGATGCCCATTATCGGAGCAACAATGAGTGTGTTGGTTGCGGAATTGTTTGTGCCTGCAAAAGGTTTAATGCTGAGCTTTCTTTTCGGCGTAGGTTGCAAAGCTCCTTTTTTATTTAACAATGCAAACTCATTGTCTAAGTTTTGTCCGCTGCTTTGTTCGAGTGAATATTTTAAATCTGCAGGAGAAGGATGCTTTCCTTGCCATTGCTGAAAATAGGCTTGCATGGCAGCATCAAATGCAGTACGGCCAAGCTTTTGTTCCAGCATCTGCATAAAGTCGGCTCCTTTTTCATAAGCTATCAATCCGTAATTGGCTTCACCTAAACTATCTGCAGGAGTGTTTAATGGTTGGTCAACATGCCATTGTTCAAAACTGTGCAGGAATAGATTTTCATCCGGATTAAAGTTGAGCAGTTTTTTCTTCTTTACAGGATTGCTGCTGCGGTAACGGCTCAACTCTTTATCAAAACGTTCGTCGTAATAACTGTTGATGCCTTCATCGAACCAGGGATATTGTCGCTCATTACTTGCAAGCATTGCCTGGAACCAGTTGTGCCCCACTTCGTGTTCAATTACACTTTCAAGATCTGCTGCTGACGACATGGGCGTAATAGAAGTAATGCAGGGATATTCCATACCGCCGGGAAAACCCATTGGTGCTTCAACCGCAGTAACAACGGCGTAAGGATATTCGCCAATTGCATTGCTTCTGAAAGTAACAGCATCTTTCATCATTTGAATACTGTTCTTCCATACAGCTTTATTGTTTTCTGTAAAAGCAGTGAAGATGTTGACAACATGACCGCTTTTTAATTGCAGTGTATCGAAATGAACAATGTATTTCCTGTCGGCAAACCATGCAAAATCATGAACATTGATTTGTTTAAAAACCAATGTTTTTGTTTCTTCCTGCGTCGGCACAATCGCAGGCGTTGTTTTTTTGTTGACGGATTTCTTTACTGTTGTTTTTTTAAAAGCAGGTTTTTGTACAGCAGCTACAGAAGTAATTGTGTTGCGTTGTTTCAGCCATTCGAGTTCTTCCTTATTCTGCAATTCGCCGGTGCTTAATACAACATAACTTTTCGGCACAGTTACTTTCACTTCATAATTACCGAACTCGCTGTAAAATTCTCCCTGGTCTAAATAAGGCATCGGGTGCCATCCGTTACGATCGTACACTGCGGGTTTGGGGTACCATTGTGTTATTTGATACGATTTACCAACATGACCACCACGTGAAAAATTCTTAGGCAGCTGTACATGAAATGGAGTTGTAATAACAATGGATGCGCCCGGTGCTAATGGCTGTGGCAGCAATACTTTTATAATATCAATATGTTGCGGATGGTCTTCTGTTTTTGCAAGCACATTGTTTACACGAAAGTCGAGGCGGTTAATGTAACCTCGGTCTTTTGCATTGGAAAAATAAAAATCGGTGCGGCCATTTTCCAGCAACTGATCGCTGAAAGCAGTTCTGTCGGTACGATACGCATTTGGCCATACATGAAACCAGATATAACGTAAAGTATCGGGCGAATGGTTGATATATTCAATTTTTGCAAAACCATCCAGCGTATGATCGCTATCGTTCAGTTTTACATCAATAGAAAAATTTACCTGTTGTTGCCAGTATTGTTGCTGCGCAAACGAAGCAGATGTAACAGTGAGAAAAAGGAAAGCAAATAAATACTTCACTCAATGGGTTTTCTCAAAAATAACATCTTCTTTCCGATAGACCTACAGTAGTTTGCCTTTCTCTTTTAAACGGAGAAAAAGATCATCTAAGCTGCGGTTGCTTACACTTTCCAACACCAGTTTAAAATCTTCAGGATAGGGGTGACGAAACTTCCATTGATCGTAATAGCTGTGTATTGCTTTGTCGAATACAGGACGACCAAGTTCCTGTTCGAGCAGAAAAGCCCAGATGGCTGTTTTTAAATAAATGACAATGCCATACTCGTCTTTATTTTTAAATTCTTCCGAAGGCGTTTCAATTGCATCCTTCATGGGAATTTCGTTCATGGCATTATAGATGATGGCAAGAAATTCTGACGGGCCACGCTGTTTTAATTCAGCAGGCAAGGCGCTGCCGAAAATAGAATTGCTTCTGTATTTTTCTGCTTCGTAACGAAACTGGAAAAAGCTGTTGAGTCCTTCATCCATCCATGCATGTTCACGCTCATTGCTGCCGAGTATACCATAGAACCAGTTATGCCCAACCTCGTGTGTTATAACTGCATCCAGAGTTTCGGTATTGGCTTCGGGACTTGTAATGAGTGTAACCATTGGATACTCCATACCACCGCTCGATACATTGCCCGGTCCTTCCACTGCATTTACAACAGGGTAAGGGTATTCGCCGATCCAGTTGGAATAATGCCTTACAGCATCTTCCACATGATTTACACTTTTGCTCCACTCGCTGTTTGCTTTGTTGGAAAAGAATGTAAACGCATCAATTACTTTTCCCGATGGCAGTGCAAGTGTGTCGTACTGTACAACAAAATCATTATCGGTAAACCATGCAAAGTCGTGTACGTTTTCAGCTTTGTATTGTAATGTTTTAAAAGCAGTGTTTGATAGTGGGGTATATGCTGTAAAGTTTTCTGTTTTTGTTTTGTTGATGGAGCTTGAAGCTTTTAATGCCTGCAGCTCATCTGCATTTTGCAAGGCACCCGTTGATGCAACTACATAGTTTGAAGGAACAGTGATGTTAACTGTAAAGCTGCCAAACTCACTGTAATACTCGCCCATGTTTAAATAAGGCATCGGGTGCCATCCTTTACGATCGTAAACTGCCGGCTTCGGATACCATTGGCAAACTGCAAATGCATCATCAATAAACCCGCTTCTCGAAAAGTAAGTAGGAAATTTTACATAGAACGGTGTGCTGATGTTGATCTTTCCGCCCGGCAGTAATGGTTGCGGCAAAATGATCTTTACAATGTCGATGTTCTTTTTATCTGCTTCAACAGTTACAGCAATGTTGTTTACTTTAAAATCGAGACTGTCGATATAACCTTTGTCTGACTGTTTAAATTTTTTCGCACCTTCTTTATCGCCTTCTTTGTATTGTGCATACAAAGCTGTTTTTTCGTTTTTATACGCATTGGGCCAAAGATGAAACCAGATAAAGGTTAATGTATCGGGAGATTGATTGATGTATTCAATCTGCTCAAAAGCTTTAATGGATTTATCATTTACATTCAGCTTTACATCTATACTGTAGTTTACCTGCTGCTGCCAGTATTGTTGTTGGGCCGTTACCTGTAGCGATGCAAAAACTGCAAAAAGCAAAACAATCTTTTTCATATTATCGGTTTGTTAGCGACCCTTTCCCATAAAGATCAAGCGTATGGTGTGGATCATGATTTTAATATCGAGTGCCAGCGAAATATTTTCAATGTAAATAAGATCGTACTTACTGCGTTCAACCATTTCATCCACATTTTCTGCATAACCAAACTTTACCATTCCCCACGATGTTAGCCCGGGTTTAACACGCAACAGGTAACGGTAGTATGGAGCTTTTGCAACTACCTGTTCAATATAATATTTTCGTTCGGGGCGTGGACCAACCAAACTCATTTCGCCTTTAAGAATATTCCAAAGCTGCGGCAATTCATCTAAACGCCATTTACGCATTACTTTTCCCCATGCTGTAATACGTTTATCTGTTTCCGACGATAATGCAGGCCCGTTCTTTTCTGCATCAATAAACATCGAACGGAATTTATGAATAGAGAATGGCTTGCCTTTTAATCCGATCCGTTCCTGCGAATAAAAAACCGGTCCCGGTGAAGAAAGTTTAACACGAATGGCAACGAATATATACAAGGGTAAAAGCAATGTAATGGCAACAAGTGCTGCTGTAACATCAATAAGACGCTTAATGTTTTGCTGCCATTCACTCATCATGCCCGTATGCAAATCAATGAGCATTGCACCAAGTACATTGCTTGTGCGTACAGAACCGGAAAGAATGTCGATTGTATTGGGTAATAGTTTTATAGATACATCCAGCTCACTTAAAACACTCAACGCCGTTTCCATTGCGGGGCGCTCTTTTTCTTCTGTAGCAATAATTACCTGCTCGATATTTTTTTCACGAACAACAGTTGCCAACGAATCAATAGTACCGAGCGATGGTAAATAATTACTTAACCCGTTTGAAGTGTGTTGTGTAGGGTATATGAAACCTGAGAAATGAAAACCTTGTGTTTCGTTCGACTGACGAATGTCTTTATACAATTTGATAGCACTTTGTTGTGCGCCAATAATAAGCGTATTGATCTTTACTTTACCTGCAAGGAACTGTCGCTTAATGCTGGAAAGAATTAACCAGCGGAAAAACCAGGTAATGCTGAAATGAAGAGCAAGTAGCAAAGCCGACTCTTTATAGTAATAAGTATACGTATAAATCCGGTCGTCGAGTAACAATGCAAAAAACAAAATTAAACAACCAAGCAACGAACAGAAAAAAGTAGAAGTTAATTCCTGCAATCTCGATTTGCTGTAAAGATTTTTATAGGCACCAAAAAGGTGATAGAGAACTATCCAGCAAACAGGAATAAACAGAATGCCGATAAAAAAAGAATTGTCTACGGGTTGATTAAAAACAGTAGGCGCTTCGCCTAATAACACCCGGCGCAAAAAATAAAATATGCCCCAGGCAATAGTTGCCGAAAACCAATCGGCAACCACATACCAACTTATATGTAAACGGGTGTTTTCTTTCATGAAGTTTAGACAGTTGAGCGTTGAATTTTCTGCAGAATCTGGTGTGCAACATCCATTGCCCGTAAACCATCCACTTCGCTTACGGGTACATGTTGGTTATGCACAATTGCATCTCTGAACTGTTCAAGCTCCATCTTAATGGCGTTTACTTCTTTAACAGCAGGGTTTGAAATGGCAATTGTTTTCTTGCCCTTATTGGTTTCTATATCGAACGTAAATGCATCGTTGTCTTCATTGTTTTTCATGCGGATGATCTCCGATTTCTTTTCAAGAAAATCAATTCCGATATACGCATCACGTTGAAACAAACGGATCTTCCGCATCTTCTTCATACTAATGCGACTGCTCGTAAGATTGGCTACACAGCCATTATCAAATTCAATACGTACGTTGGCAATATCAGGAGTGTCGGTCATTACAGCCACACCATTGGCATATACATTCTTTACATCGCTTTTAACCAGGCTCATGATAATATCAATATCATGGATCATCAGATCAAGAATCACGCTTACTTCTGTACCACGTGGATTAAACTGTGCCAAACGATGCACTTCAATAAACATCGGGTTCAGCTGCAGATCTTTTACAGCAAGAAAAGCCGGATTAAAACGCTCCACATGGCCAACCTGTAATTTTACATTCGCTTCACGAACAAGCTTTACCAGTTCGTTAGCTTCTTCCATCGTATTACACATCGGCTTTTCAACAAACACATGCTTGCCTTTACGCACAGCCATTTCGCATAAGTCAAAATGATAATTGGTAGGAGCAACAATATCGGCCGCATCGCAAAGACTCATTAATTCTTCTGCATCGCTGTAGCGTTGCAGCTGGTACTTCTCGGCTACAGCTTTTGCAGCTTTATCGTTCGGGTCGTAAAAGCCAATCAGCTCAACACCTTCTATTTCCTTCCAGTTGTTTAAATGAAACTTTCCAAGATGTCCTGTACCAAATACGGCTACTTTAAGCATTGATATTGTTTAAGTAGCAGCAAATATAAATGATGGAAAGCCAGCAGGTAAGGAGTATCTTTTTTTAGAAAAAAACAGAAAAAACTTTTTTGTGAAATAGTGAAACCCCTATCTTTGCACTCCCGAAAACGAAAGGCGTCTTGCAAAAGAATCCAATCAAACAAAGGGAAGTTGGATCGGTAGTTCAGTTGGTTAGAATGCCGCCCTGTCACGGCGGAGGTCGCGGGTTCGAGTCCCGTCCGGTCCGCAAAAGTCCTCTCAAATTTTGAGAGGACTTTTTGTTTTGCTACCTCTTTCCTTTCTTTCAAAGCCAACACCATTTTTGCATTGTATATTTGAAACTCAATTTTTATTATGGATCAACAACAGCAAAATCCCAATCAACTCAATATTGAAATTACCGAAGAAGTGGCCGAAGGCGAATATGCAAACCTTGTGATTATTACACACAGCCATGCAGAGTTTGTGGTTGACTTTGTGAACGTAATGCCAGGTACCCCAAAAAGCAAAGTAAAATCAAGGATCATCCTTACACCGCAACATGCGAAACGCTTTATGAAAGCTCTTACTGAAAACGTACAACGTTTTGAAGCTGCAAATGGCCCAATCAGAGACCTGGAAGAAATTCAGGTGCCGATGAATTTTGGTGGTCCCACGGCGCAGGCATAAGGATGAATAATGAGTGATGAATAATGAGTGTACTTCATCAGACTCCATCGTCGGACGGAAATAGCCAGAGCGTCTGTATTAACAATGAACCATGAACTATGAACCATGAACGACAAGCTGAGGAGATATTTTCTTATCAGCATTTATTTTCTTTTACAAAAAATGTTTTCCTGGCAATAGGTTGCAGCGAAGAGCATGCAACCACTGCAACAACAACTTTGCTTTCGGCCGATGTACGTGGTATCGACAGTCATGGTGTGGCGAGGCTCAGTGGCTATGTACGCTTATGGGAAGCAAAACGCATCAATGCTACACCCGATATAAAGATCATTCACGAATCGCCATCAACAGCAGTAGTAGATGGCGACAGCGGACTTGGTTTAGTAGTAGCACCATTTGCCATGCAGGTAGCCATCAACAAAGCAAAGCAGGCCGGCACAGGCTGGGTAAGCGTACAAAACAGTAATCATTTTGGTATTGCCGGTTATCATGCCATGATGGCTTTGCAGCACGATATGATCGGTATGGCAATGACCAATGCCTCTGCACTGGTAGCACCAACCTTTTCGAAGGAACGGATGTTGGGCACAAACCCCATCGCAGTTGCCATTCCTGCAGGAACGGAGCCGCCATTCGTGGCCGATCTTGCAACAACTACTGCTGCCAATGGTAAACTCGAAATATTACAACGTAAAGGACAGGAAGCGCCCACAGGCTGGATACAGGATGCAGAAGGTAATTCCACAACAGATGCGCATGCATTGAAGAATGCGGGTGCTTTAATTCCATTGGGCAGCGACAGAGAACATGGCAGTCATAAAGGATATGCCCTGGGCTCTATTGTAGATATATTTTCTGCAGTGCTAAGCGGAGCCAACTATGGTCCGTGGGTGCCGCCTTTTCCTGCATATGTACCCATGCCCGAAAATCAACCTGGTAAAGGATTGGGCCATTTTCTCGGAGCCATGCGCATTGATGCGTTCCGTACAGCAGAGGCATTTAAAAAAGATATGGACAACTGGATACAACGTTTCCGGTCGGCCAAGCCAATCGAGGGATACGAGCAGGTTTTAATACCGGGAGATCCCGAACGTTTGTTCGAGGAGCAGCGTATGAAAGAAGGAATTCCATTACTGGGAACGGTTGCGGAAGATTTGGCGAAAGTTGGGCAGAAATTCAATCTCTCTCTTTAATTTCGCATCCGCTTTTCTGCATTACAACATGCAACTTAACTTCGGCTGTTAACGCATAGTTCAACTGTACAAACACGGAAGAAGGAATGATGAAGCAATTCATCTGCAGTTGTCTGCCAAATGCAAAACGGCAAACAGCAAACATGATGTTGTGGTTCGTACACAATCATCATCGATACAACCCATATAACTTAAAACAAGAACAATGAAAGTGATGAAGTTTGGCGGTACCTCTGTAGGTAAGCCGGAAAGAATGCATGACGTAGCAACACTGATTACCCGTGATGCTGAAGAAAAAATTGTGGTATTAAGTGCTTTAAGCGGCACTACCAATTCGCTGGTTGAAATTGGTAACGCAATGGCAAACGGCGACCGCACTGTAGCCAAACAGGTAATTGATAAGCTGGATGCACATTATCAAAACTTCATCAGCAATCTGCTTGTAACAGAAGCAGCACAGCAGAAGTGCCGTGCCATCATTGCTGAGCATTTCGAGTTTTTAAATATCATTCTTAAAATATCATTCAACGATGCGTTGAATAAAGATATTCTTGCACAAGGTGAGTTGATGAGCACCAAAATGTTCAGCTGCTATCTCGAAGAAAAAGGTATTGATCATATGTTGTTGCCTGCACTTGATTTTATGAGCATTGATGCATACGATGAACCACAGGTTGGTGCCATTAAAGCAAAACTCAGTGCCATCCTTGCACAAAACAGTGGTAAGAAGTTATTCATTACCCAAGGTTATATCTGCCGCAATGCAAAAGGCGAAGTAGATAATCTCAAACGTGGCGGAAGTGATTACTCAGCATCGCTTATTGCTGCAGCCGGGCAGGCAAGCGTGTGTGAAATATGGACAGATATTGATGGCATGCATAACAACGATCCACGTATTGTTAAGAAAACAGTTGCTATTGAGCAGTTGAGCTTTGATGAAGCTGCAGAGCTTGCATACTTCGGAGCAAAAATTCTGCATCCTGCATCTATCTGGCCAGCACAACACTACAATGTGCCTGTTAAGTTATTGAACACAATGGAGCCTGATGCAAAGGGAACGTTGATAGTTGAAAACGCAGGAAGCGTTGGTGTAAAAGCGGTAGCTGCGAAAGATGGCATCACTGCAATTAAAATAAAGAGCAGCCGTATGTTACTGGCTTATGGTTTCTTGCGCAAAGTGTTTGAAGTATTTGAGAAATACCGCACTTCAATTGACATGATCACTACTTCTGAAGTAGCAGTATCTCTTACGATCGACAGCAGTACTTATCTCGATGATATCATTCGTGAACTGGAACCATTTGGAACTGTAGAGATTGACAAAGACCAGGCAATTGTAAGTATTGTTGGTAACGAAATCGGACAAACAGAACATATTCTTGCAAAACTGTTCGAAAGCATTGCTGATATTCCTGTACGTATGGTAAGTTATGGTGGTAGTCCGCATAACGTAACATTGCTTGTACCGGGTTCGTTTAAAACACAAACCCTGCAGGTATTAAACAAAGGAATTTTCGGATTGGATTAACAGAACATTAGTCAATCAACCTATTCGGTTTAAAGTCCGTAATTGTATTTTAGCAACAATGCAGTTACGGGCTTTTTTATTTCTTCTTTTTTTCGGGGTTACATTTTCTTTACCTGCACAGGATTATGCAGGCGTATGGGAAGGGCATTTCTTTCTTCGTGGCAAAAAGAACAGGGTTAATGTGCGAATTGAATTAGTCCAAAAGGATAAAGACTTTGTTGGATTTGTTAGTACACGTGGATTTGAAAAGAATACGACTTATGGTTGTGACTATATTGTGCATGGCCGTATAAATAAAAATACACTACGGCTTACTAAGATAAATGTGCGAAGAGGGGTAGCAATGAAGATTACCGACTGCGGTTCATTTAGCTGGGCCGAATTGTCGTTTGAAAAAAACGATTCTGTTAATGTAAAAAGCCGATGGTTTTGGATGGATAGCAGCAAAAATGTTTTTACTGCTACAAAAACGGCAACAGAAGTTTCTGATTTTGCCAGGGAGGAAATGAACAACCTTAAACACCGTTCCGATCTTCGTAACGACTTTGTGCGTAAAGAAAGCGAATTACATGCCCGTTTTGCCGGAAGCTTAGGTACACGATTGGTAGAAAATAAAGAGACCTCGATAACAATAACCTCCGTTGAAAAAAATACAAAGCCCCGAATGACTGTAACAATGAATGAAGGAATTGTTGCAGACTATTTTGACCTGTCTGAAAAAGTTTTAGTTATCAAACTGAAGGATCTGCCTAAGATCAGTAACATTGAATTCATTAATGATTCAGATAAAAGGTATAACCTGGAGTTTAAAATTCTGCTCGAGCAAGAGGGCATGAAAGAAGAATGGAACGTATTTCTTTATCCGGGCGGAAGAGCATGGCTGCGGCTCGATATAAAGGAGTAGCAGGAAAGTTAGAAAGAGTGTATTGATTTAAATGTTGAGAACATGCCGTTTTATCAGGCAGGCAAAAAGCTTTAGCAGATTATTAGCTTTTTTCAACTGTTCAGTTTATTATTTCATTCGCCCGTAATTGTATCTTAACTAAGTATGCAGTTACGGGCTTTTTTCTTTTTGTTTTTTATAGCGTTTGTGCTTTCCGCTATTGCCGGAGATTACACCGGTGTGTGGGAAGGCTATTTTTACCTGCGAAGTAAAAAACATAAAATCAATGTACGTATTGAAGTAATACAGAAAGAAAATTGGGTGCGAGCTGTCATAGCCACACGTGGATATGAAAATAATACCACTTATGGTTGTGAATATAGTGTTCATGGATGGTTTGAAAACAACAACCTCACTCTTGCAAAGGAGAATGTAAAGGATGCGTTTGCTATAACAAGCAACGATTGTGGTTCATTTAAACACATAAAATTGTCGCTCAATTTAAAAGACAGCACAAACACGGCAAAAGGACGTTGGGTTTGGGCAGACGACAGCGAGGAGGTATTTGTGATTAAAAGGATGAATACAGCAGTTTCGGAATCTGCTAAAGAAGAAATTAACGAAGTTAGCCGCACTAAATATATTACTATCGGAAATCAAAAGCCGATCAAACAAAGCTATGTACCTGACACGAAAAAGATCGGTCAACTGAAAGTGGATTACAGAAAAATAGTGATCACCGTAAGCTCCGTAATAAAAGATACGACAGCGTCTTTATCTGCATGGGTAAATGGCAAAGCTCTGGTAAAAGATTTTAATTTGGCAAGTAGTGATTTGATAATTAAGCTGGAGGAAATCACTCCGGTCAATCGGCTTATTTTCTTAAACAGTTCTGATACTGGAAAGCAACTGGATGTAAAGATTTCGTTTCAACAAGGGATGAAAAGAAAAGTTTGGGTTACTGCTATTGAAGCATTGGGTGATGTGTTGTTGGAGTTGATTTATAACGATGATTTGTACCGGGATGAGTTTTCCGGATTCGGACAAGACCAATTATAGCGAAGTACAAAAGAATAGTTTTAACACTCCGTTATTTTATTTCTTTCAGCTCATTTATTTCGTAATTATATTTTAGCAACAATGCAGTTACGGCTTTTTTTATTTCTTCTTAGTTTGAGCTTTGCCTGTTCTGTACCTGCTCAAAATTTTTCCGGTGTATGGGAAGGAAGTTTTTTCATGAACGGAAAGAAGAAACAGAAAATGAACCTGCTGATAGAGCTTGTTCAACAAGGCAATGCTTTCATGGGCGTTGTTAACGTACGTGGACTTGAAAAAGGTACAATATATGGGTGCGATTATGTAGTTGCAGGAAAAGTAACAGATAATGTGTTGGTACTTACCCGGCGAAAAGTACAGCGTGCCATTGCAATTGATTACAACGATTGTGTTCTGCTGAAACATATTGAACTGTATTTCGACAGGAAAGATTCATCAAATGTTGTTAGAGGAAACTGGGTATGGAGTGAAGAAGAGGCCGAAGAATTTGTTGCTCAAAGAACGGGAGCAGAAATTTCCGAATCGGCAAAAGACGAATTAAACAAAGGACTACAGGGCAGAGGCGATGCTTATGAAGAAAAGCTTCGGAAAGAGAGAACCGAAAGGGAAAGAATGAATAAGAAGATTGATGAGCTGACGGTTGACAGTCTGCCAATTATTTTGACCGTAAGCTTGCTGCAAAAAACACCAAAGGCATCGATTGCCGTTTTACTCAACAGCAGGCAGATTGCAGAAGATTTCAACTTATCTGCAAATGTGTTCGATATGCGTTTCCGCTTCGTCAATCAAAAAAGTTTCTATATAGACATCATCAATACATCAAACGACAAACAAAAACTCCCGGTAAAAATTGTACTGCAACAAGGTAGCTTCAGCAAAGAATGGAATATAGAAATAGAAGCGGATGGCGGTAATGTATGGTTGCTGTTAAAACGCAGGCAGGAGTAAATAATACTTCAGCACATTTTTAAAAACGGTTAACAGTTTTTTAAATTTTCAATGGTTGCATTTTCGCTCATAATTGTATCTTGAGAGCGTATGCAAGTAAAGGCTTTCCTTGTTCTCCTTTTTTTCTGCTGTATGGCAACTGTTGTTGCATTTGCACAAAATCCAGTTGGTGTTTGGGAAGGAAGTTTTTTTCTGCAAGGCGATAAGAAAAATAAAATGAATGTGCGGCTGGAGCTGATGGAGACAGATACAGAATTGGTAGGCATTATTTCAACACGTGGTTACAATAAAGGCACAGTGTATGGTTGCGACTATCTTGTTTCGGGCAGAATGAATCAGAAAGGAGTACGCCTTATTCGGAAAAATGTACGGAGAGGTGTCGCCATGACAACGCAGGACTGCAGTTTTTTTCAACGACTTGAATTGAATTTTTCCAATGCCGGCAACGATACTTTAGTAAACTGCAAATGGATATGGGCAAATGAAGAAGGCGATCTCTTTACAGCAAAGAAAACAGACTCGGCGGTATCCGAATCTGCAAAAGAAGAAGTGGAAACTTATTTAGAGGAAGTATATACAAGTATTGAATTGGCCGGAATTATGTTACAGCCGGAAGAAAGGCTTTATCAAAAAATAGCTGAAATAGAGGTAGACAGCAGCGAACTGGTGATCGATATCAGCTCTGTTGAAAAAAATATAAACGATTCGGTAACTATACTGCTTAACGATGAACCGGTTGCCGAGGCTTTCAGCCTGTATAAAAAGCCTTTGCGCATACGAGTGCATAAAGTACAACCGGGAAGAAGTGATATTATTGTAATTAATCAATCGCAGAGTAAGAGCAAGCTTAGCTTACAGATAACTGTTAAACAGAAAGAACTCGTAAAAGAATATAAAATTGAACCGGGTTTTGTGCGAAATATCATGTTGGTGCTGGTGCAAAAACAGGAGTAGCGGCTTCAAATTCTGCTATATTTGCCACCTCAAATCGTAAAAGCATGCAGAACAATTCGAAGGTATCTTTCGAGAATACCGCTAATGCGTTCGCCTATAAGAATGATACGCAGTTAAAAAAAGCACATTTCCTTTTTTCTTCCATGGGTTACCAGTGGCTGGTAAACATTGGCACCCGTATTACTCCCTGGGCCATTAAAGTCAAATTACCAATTAAAGGTATTATCCGTAAAACAATATTCGAACAGTTTGTAGGTGGCGAAACATTGGAGCAAACAGCCAAAGTTGCCGATAAACTGGAAGAGTTTCATGTACAGGTAATTCTCGATTACGGCGTGGAAGGAGGCGATTATGGCGAAGAAGAAAAAGATCATTCCTGCAGCCAGTTTATTAGTGTAATTAATTACGCAGCTACACAGGCCAATATTCCGTTTATGAGTGTGAAGGTAACCGGCATTGCACGTTTTGCTTTACTCGAAAAAATGGATGGACTGATGGCAAATGCATCCGGTACGTTGGTGCGTCGTTATGAAGCTGCATTGGAACAACTGGGTGCCGATGAAAAAGCAGAATGGCAACGGGTGTGCAACCGCATGGAAAAAATCTGTTCTGCTGCAGCTGCCAAAAAAGTAGGTGTATTGATCGATGCAGAAGAAACATGGATACAGGATCCGGTAGATGCATTAACCATGCTGATGATGGATCAATACAACAAAACAACAGCAGTACTGTACAATACAGCACAGCTGTATCGCCACGATCGTTACCAGTTTTTATGCGATTGTTATGAAGCTGCTGAACAACGCAATTTTATTCTTGGTATCAAGATTGTTCGTGGGGCTTATATGGAAAAAGAACGGGAGCGTGCAGCCGCTATGAATTATCCTTCACCTATTCAGCCAGATAAAGAAACCTGCGACCGTGACTATAACCGTGCGGTAGAATTTTGTTTAGCACATGTTGAGCGTATTGCAACCATTGTAGCATCGCATAACGAACAAAGCAATCTGCTTGCGGCCGGTTTGTTGCACGAAAAAGGTTTGCCGCACAATCATCCGCATGTGCATTTCAGTCAGCTGTACGGCATGAGCGATCATATTACATTCAATCTTGCCAAAGAAGGTTATTCGGTAAGCAAGTACCTGCCTTTTGGGCCCATTGAAGATGTAGTGCCCTACCTGATGCGTCGTGCACAGGAAAACAGTTCGGTAAGCGGACAAACAGGCAGAGAGCTGGCGCTGATCAAGAAAGAATTGAAGCGGAGAGGAGTGTAATTTTCATCCACACATTCCCCACAACTATTGGCTATGGGCTAAAGACTATCGGCTTTTCTTTACCTTGCACCCATGCAACAATACCTCTCTTTACTGCAGCATATATTGGATAATGGAACCGAAAAAACCGATCGTACCGGTACAGGTACAAAAAGCGTATTCGGTTACCAGATGCGTTTCGATCTGAGCGAAGGTTTTCCGTTGGTAACAACGAAGAAAGTGCACCTGCGCAGCATCATTCATGAATTATTGTGGTTCCTCAAAGGCGAAACCAATACTGCTTACCTCAAAGAAAACGGTGTAAGCATTTGGGATGAATGGGCCGATGAAAATGGTGAGCTTGGTCCGGTGTACGGTAAACAGTGGCGAAGCTGGGAAGGAGCAAACGGTGTGGTGATCGACCAGGTAACCGATCTCATCAACCAGATCAAAAAGAATCCCGACAGTCGCCGTCTCATCATCAGTGCATGGAATGTGGCCGATCTGCCAAAGATGGCATTGATGCCTTGTCATACTATTTTTCAATTCTACGTAGCTGATGGAAAATTAAGCTGCCAGTTATACCAACGCAGTGCCGATGTGTTTTTAGGTGTGCCGTTCAACATTGCATCGTATGCATTGCTTACATTGATGATAGCACAGGTATGCGATCTGCAGCCCGGCGACTTTGTGCATACGTTTGGTGATGTGCATATTTACAGCAACCATATGGAGCAGGTGAAAACGCAATTAAGCCGCACGCCATTTGCATTACCAACCATGAAGCTGAATGCTGCAGTGAAAGATATTTTTGAATTTAAGTTCGAAGATTTTACACTGGAGAATTACCAAAGCCATCCGGCAATAAAAGCACCGGTTGCGGTGTAACGCAAATGAAATAGTAGAAAAAGCTTTTATTGAAAGTAACGGGTTGATGGCGATCTTTCTGAAGAGTATTGAAACAGCTCAGCGTAACGACGAAAGACGAAAGAAGCAGTAGGCTGGGCGTTTTTCATTTTCAATTTTTCATTATTTATTTTTCATTCATGCTTATTTCTTTAATTGTAGCTGCTTCTTCCAATAACGCCATCGGCAAAGACAATCAGTTGCTCTGGCATTTACCAACCGATCTGAAGTTTTTCAAGAATACCACATGGGCATTGCCCGTGATCATGGGAAGAAAAACATTTGATTCGGTAGGAGGTAAGCCATTGCAGGGACGAACCAATATTATTATTTCAAGACAGCAGGGCTTGACCTCTGCTTATGAAAATGTATGGTTTGCTTCTTCGCTTGAAGAGGCCATTGCACAGGCAAAGAAACTGGCGACAAAAGAAATTATCATCGCTGGTGGTGCAAACATTTATGAGCAGGCGCTGCCAATTGCCAACCGCATTTATCTTACAAGAGTGCATGCAAACATTGAAGCAGCTGATGCTTTCTTTCCATCGTTTGATGTAAACGAATGGAACCTGAGCAAGACCAGTGATTTTAATGCTGATGAAAAGCATGCGTATTCGTTTTCAATACAAGTTTGGGATAGAATAAATTCTGAAATAGTATAGTAACATGATTGACAGCGAACTTGTAAAGCAGCATTATCTCTCTTTGTCTGATGAAGAGTTGACAAGCTTTGCATTAAAGGAAAAGAAGAATATCACCGCAGAAGCATTGACAATTTTAAAAAAGGTATTCGAAGAGCGTAAGTTAAATTTTCCTGATTTACCTGGTAGAAATGCAGCTTCCGATCAATATGAAATTCAAAAAAGAGAGCAGTGGAAACTTAAAAATGATTTATGGATAGAGGCTCTTCGTTTAAGAAAGAATGGTAAATCTGATGAGGAAGTAATGTCGTTTTTGTTGAGTAAGGGTTTAACGAACTATGAGATTGAAAAATTAATGGAACATTTACCTGTTGCAGATTATAACGACGAAGAGTTTAATAAATTTATTGTAAGCTCTTCAGAAAAAGCATCTTTATCAACGCTGTTTGCGTTGCTGGTTCTTGCGGTACTGCTTTTTTTTATCATTAATTCTGCATTGAAGTTTCCTGTTTTTTTTATACCGGCTGGAGTAATTCTTATAGCAATCATTTATTTTTTGAGAAAGTTTAAGGGCGATTTAAAAGGTGGTTATTACTGGCAAACTGTGTTGCATGAAGAGCCTGAACGAATTGTATGGATTAAACCGATTATAGAGAAGCACACATTGGTTCTTGTAATAACGCTTTTCAAAGTTGGTAAATTTCAATTTCTTACATCTGACGGTTTGCAGAAAACCATTACATGTGATAGTGATGAAAATCGTTCCGTTTTTTTCAGAGGGATAAGGTATTATGTACCGCATGCTCATATTGGCTATAATGAACAGGTAGATCAAATTTATCAGGACGATCCTGCTTCGTTTTTAAAATCGTTGCAACAAAAAGGCTTATATCAGTCAGTTTCCGAACTCATTAAAAAATCATCGGTTTAATATTCGAATGTATTCAGCTTTTAAAATTGGAAAGAAATTCCTTCATTATTATTTCACGGCAGCTAATGGCAAAGGGCATGGTGTGCATTCGCCTTTTGTTTTCGATCTTATTACCAAGGTGTTGAATGATACCACTAACCATCCTGCATATACAGAAGTGGAAGAACAGCGAAGGCTGTTGTTGCAAAATGAAACAGTGCTTACAGTTGAAGATTTTGGTGCAGGTTCAACCAAGGGATTAACAAAGCAGCGTGTGGTAAAACAGATCGCTGCAACATCGTTGAAGCCGAAGAAATATGCACAGTTGCTGTTTCGCCTGGTGAATTATTTTCAGCCAAAACAAATACTGGAGTTAGGTACATCGCTGGGAATTACTACTGCTTATCTGGCAAAAGCAAATACAAATGCTGTTGTAACAACCATGGAAGGTTCTGCTGCTATTGCAGCTGTGGCGCAAGAACAGTTTGATGCATTGCAGTTGAAAAATGTAAATGCTGATACTGGCAACTTCGATGAAACGTTGCCGGAGCTGATCAGTAAACCTGAATCGGCTTTTGATTTTGTGTTCATAGATGGCAATCACCGTAAAGAACCAACACTTCGTTATTTTGAACAGCTGCTGGCAAAAGCAATTAATGATACGGTGTTTGTGTTTGATGATATTCACTGGAGTGCAGAAATGGAAGAAGCATGGGAAGAGTTGAAACAACATCCACAGGTTACACTTACAATTGATTTGTTTTTTATCGGACTTGTGTTTTTAAGGAAGGAGCAGAAGGAGAGAGAGCATTTTGTAATAAGATTCTAATTATATGAAACATCGGCGTATCAAATTTATTTCAGCTTTTGTAACACTCTTGTTGTCGTCTTTTTTTCGGGTGTTTCTTTTGCTGTTTTCATATATTACCATCGTGTCGCTTAATGAAAGTTCGTCTGCAGCAAAACAGGTTCCCGTATCTACAGTAATTAATTTTATTCAAATAATGCCGCCAGTAGTGTTGCTAGTAGAAGCACTATGTTATATTTTTTTCAGGAAACGATATTTTGTGCGTAAGCTTGTTCGCTGGCATTTATGGATGACAATCATCTCTTCAGTGTTGCTACCGATTGTAGAGTTCGCTGTACTTATGTTCATTCTTCCCTCTGCGTATGATTCTAGGGAGTTAAGTAGTGTAGTAACGGACTACGAAGCTCAGTTTATATTTATTGGGTGGACACTTTTTACAATTGCCCGACTGTTTTTTATTGTTGCAATGGTAAAATCTGTTACTTCGCTCAACGAACAAAAACCCGAAGATGAATCTACCGGCTTCCTTGATGACTTCGCTCAGTAAGATCAACAGTTTTGATCGGGATGCTTTTGTGCAGGTGCATGAAAGTGGAGAGCAGGTGGTGTCGGTGCGGATGAATCCATTGAAGAGGTCAATGGTGAATGGTCAATGGTCAATAAACAACCAGGAGCCAGGTACTCACCACTCATCACTCACCATTCACGCTCCCGTTCCCTGGTCATCTAACGGTTATTACCTCAGCGAACGTCCTTTGTTTACACTCGATCCGTTATTGCACGCCGGTGCTTATTATGTACAGGAAGCAAGCAGCATATTTGTTGAAGAAGCGATGAAGCAAACAGTTGATCTTTCGCAACCATTGCTGGTACTCGATCTGTGTGCAGCACCAGGTGGCAAATCAACTTTGTTGCAATCGGTCATCAGTAAGGAAAGTTTGCTGCTGAGTAATGAAGTCATTCAATCAAGAGTAAATATTCTCAAAGAAAATATCATTAAGTGGGGAGCAGATAATGTAGTGGTGACGAATAATGATCCATCAGCCTTTTCAAAACTCAGCGGTTTGTTTGATGTGTTGGTGATCGATGCGCCTTGCAGTGGCAGTGGTTTGTTTCGTCGTGATCCCGAAGCCATCAACGAATGGAGCGAAGCGAATGTGGAACTGTGTAGTCAGCGGCAGCAACGTATATTAGCTGATGCATGGCCTTGTTTAAAAGAAGATGGCGTAATCATCTATTCAACCTGTTCTTATTCTGCAGAAGAAGATGAAGCGATATTGGATTGGATGAGTGAAAGGTTTGAGGTGGAAGGTTTAAGGTTGAAGGTGGAAGAAGAATGGAGTATTGATGAAGTGCAATCAAATTCAGGTGCATACGGTTATCGTTTCTGGCCCAACAAAGTAAAGGGCGAAGGATTTTTTATTGCAGCATTTCGAAAAAGTGAAACACCTGCTCCGTTACGCATCAAAATAAAAAGGAACCAGGAGCCTGCGAAGAAAGATGCAGCTATTGCTGCGCAATGGATGCAAACAACAGATGTGTACAGTTTTGTATTGCAGGGCCAGGTAATTGCAGCTGTGCCAACAGCATGGAACGAAACCATTCAATACCTGATGCAGGAATTGAAAGTGCGTTATGCCGGAATTGAGTTGGGGAGTATTGCCAAGAACGATCTCTTACCCGAACATGCATTAGCAGTAAGTACAAACGTTAACAGCAATATTGTACGTGTTGAATTAACCAAGGAACAGGCATTGGATTATCTGCGTAAGAACGATCTGCAAATCGATCATCCGCACAAAGGTTGGGCATTGGCAACGTATAACGGGTTTGGTTTAGGCTGGATGAAATTATTAGGCAACCGCATGAACAATTACTATCCCAAAGAGTGGAGAATATTGATGCGGTAAAACTTGTTTCTTCGCATCTCGACTTCGCTCGATGCTCAACAGCAACGTCCTTCGACTTCGCTCAGGACTCATTACTCATCATTCATCACTTGAATTTTGTATTAAACAACAGTTTAAAACCTGTCCATATCAAAATGGCTGCTGTAGAGTAGAAAAGTATTTTTATACCGTCGCTTGCAGGTTGATAGATCATGAGCAGTGTTGCACAAATCATCAGCAAACCAAGAATAAATACATATGCAAGACGATTGAAATTCTGTCGCAATGCCTTGTTGGTAAAACTATCTTCCCTGAAATTAATTTCATGTTTTAATACACCTGTACGCAAGTTGTTTACGATCTCTTTGATATCGGTAGGTAAGCGGTCAACGATGTAGAGATAATCTTCTGCAGAGTTGATTACTTTATTAATAATGGCATCGAAACTGAATTTTTCTTTCACCTTACTGATGGCATAAGGTTCAATCATATCAATAATTGAAATCTCCGCTTCCAGCGCTTCTGCAAATTTCTGAATAGTGCCCAATGCTTTCAGTAACATGTACAAGTTGGTTGGCACTTTTAGTCCATGGCGAAGTATCACTTTAAACGTGTCGGCCAGCAGGTTCGAAATATCAACTTTGTCGTAAGGAATATAACTGTACTTCTGTATCAGTTCGCCAATCTCAAATTCAAGATCGGCCTGCTCTTTATAAAAATTAACGTTGAGCAATGCCAGTAATGCTTTGGTAATACGATGCGTATCCTGTCTTGCAAAGCCCAGCATGAAGTTGATGAGTGCCTGTATCTGCGCTGGTTTTAAACTCGCCGTCATGCCATGATCGAGCAATACAACCTGGTTGTTTTCACGAATCAACAAATTACCTGCATGCGGATCGGCATGAAAAAATCCGTGTTGCAGAATCATTTTTAAAATAATGTTGGTGCCGTTAACAGCGATCTGTTGTATATCGTATCCGTTTGTTTGTAATTGCTCTTTTGCATCCGGCTCAATACCGGTAACAAATTCCATTACCAGTATTTTTTGTGTGGTGTAATTGCTGTACACTTTCGGAATGTAACAGTAATCGTCATGTTTAAACATTTCGGAGAAACGCATCATGTTCGATGCTTCATTGGTAAAATCAAGTTCTTTCTTCATGATTTCTCCAAAATCTTCTACAAACTCAATTACATTAAAACTGGCAAGCTCCGGATATGTTTTTACCACCTGCTCTGCAAGTATCTTTATCAATACAAGATCGATGGATATTTTTTGTTTGATGTGTGGACGTTGAACTTTTACTGCAACAGTTTCGCCGTTGCGTAAAACGCCTCTGTACACCTGCGCAATAGATGCAGATGCAATAGGTGTATGATCGAGATGTTGAAATACTTCGTGTAAAGGATCGCCCAGCTCTTCTTCAATGATGCGGTAAGCAATATCGTTATCAAATGGCCTTGCAGATGATTGCAGTTTTTTTAATTCGTTGCGTAACTGTTCTGAAACAAGATCGGGACGATCGGCAATAATCTGTCCGAACTTTATGAAAGTTGGTCCAAGGTCTTCGATCATAAAACGGATACGCTCCGAGCGGGAAGTGAGATTTTTTCTTTTCGGGTCAATTATTCTGCGCAAAAAACGATTGCTGTAAACGCTGTTCTTCAGCAAATGTTTAATGATGATAAACAAGATGCTGATTAAACGAAAACTGTTTCTGAACAGGCGGTTAACCCGGAATATCCACATACGATAGCTGTTTACAGTGATTTAATGGGTTGGGAGTTGACCTACTAACAAAAAGGCCGCCCCATTGTTGTACACACAAAGTAATCATTCTGCGTTATCAACAAAATGGTTGATTGCAAACAGTTCACTGCTCCTTTTTACTTTGTACCAACACGAAGGGAGCGGGCCTTAGCGTCTTTTGTTTTCATCAGGAAAGAACTTGCGCTTTCAGGTGGTTGCCTGTTATTCTTGTAGACTCAAGAATTTCCAGAACACGTTTGCGTGTATCTTCTTTTAAACCGGCAATTTCAGTTTTAAATACTTCTTTCAGCTCTTCCAGTTCCGAACTGCTGTTTTTTACTTTATACCAACGTTCTTTTACATCTTCCAGTTTTTCGCTGATCTTACTGCGCATAGATGCACCCTTTTCAGGAGCCAACAACAAACCTGCAACTGCACCTGCGGCAGCGCATGCTAACATTAATCGTAAACTCATATTGCTGTGTTTTTAAAAGGTGAATAATGTTGAAATTTTCAAGAACCTTGCCAAAAAAAGTACGAAGTAAGAAGTACGAGGAACGAAATCCAAAAGAAGAAAGCGACAAGGCACAGGAAAGAATGAAGGCACAAGAAAAACCAAAATCAAAAACAGTAGCCCGGAACCGGCAACACCTAATTACAAACAAGAAACCAGAAACAAGAAACCGAATCTATTTTCTTCCAAAATCTGCCGGGTTTTCGCCCCATGCTTCTGTTTCCCATTTCAATACTTTGTTGCGATAGCTGTTTTCAGTAAGCCATTTTTCCGCACGGTAAATAAGATCGAAGATGTGTTGTGTTTTTGCAGATTGCTCAAGATTAGTTTTGCACTTCTTTGCTTTTACCCAACCAATGGCATTGCGGCTGTCGCTGTAAATAGGTATGGTGAGCATATTGTGTTTTTTACAATAACCCAATGCATGCACAATGGCTAAAAATTCTCCAATATTGTTTGTGCCGTTTGCAAGCGGCCCCATATGAAAAATGCGGGTATTGGTTTTGTAAAGAATACCCTGGTACTCCATATCTTTTCCCACACTGTTCCATGCAGCATCAACAATGATGCTGTCGTGAATAGGTGTGCCAACTGCAGAAAGATCTTTCGGCGTATTGTCTTTATCTTTTTTGTAAATGTGTTTGGCAAAGTTTTCTTTGTAGGCCTGCTCTGCTTCTGTTTTAGAAGTAAAGGATTTGTAGGCAGCTCCGGTAAAACCTTCTACCTGCGTTTTGCAATCGTTCCAGTTGGTATAAATGCCGGGCTCTTTTCCTTTCCAGACAACGTAGTATTTCTGCGTTACTTTGCTCATAAAGCTGCAATGTTAGCAAAAGAAACGTTAAGCCCCGACGAAACTATGTTTGTCGGAACTTAACTCAAGCGCTAATCATATCCGTTCAATTGCAAAAGTTGGGTTAAGCTTTTCTTTGGCACAATACTTTCACTAAATTCTGCATCTTTGCAAGGAAAATAATGTTGATCCCATGAAGAGAGCCCTCTCGTTTTTTTTGTTTCTGTTTGTTTCAGTTATTGCAATGGCCCAAACAACGCCTTTGCAGGTGCAGTTAGATAGCCAGGGTAAACCTTACCTCGTGCACAGCATCGGACCAAAAGAAAACTTTTACAGCATTGGCCGTATTTACAATATCAGTCCACGTGTGTTTGCACCTTATAACGGACTCGAACTGACTTCTCCTTTAAGTATCGGTCAGCAAATTCGTATTCCGTTAAACGAAGTGAATTTCTGGCAAACAGGAACACGTAAAGAAAATGAAACGGTTGTTCCGGTTTATCATACAGCAAAGGCAGGTGAAACTGTAACCAAACTCAGCCAGTTGTTTGGTACCGATAATGCTTCTATTCAATCGTGGAATAATCTTTCCGGCAATGCAGTAAATGCAGGCAGTAAAGTGATCGTTGGGTTTTTAAAAGTAGATAAAACCTTATCGCCGTTGGCAGCACAGGGTATGAATGTTCGCAGCGAACCAACTGTTGTAAAACAACAACCCAAGCCCGAAGTAAAACCGGAAGAACCGAAGAAGCAGGATGTGGTGGTAAAGAAAGAAGAGCCAAAGCAGGAACCCAAAGTGGAAGCGCCAAAGCCTGAGCCAAAGAAAGAAGAACCGAAAGTTGTTGCTGATCCTGTAAGCTATGCAGGCAATGGGTATTTTAAAGATGAGTTTAATCGCCAGACAAATAACGGCCGCCGTACAGATAGTAATAACGGTCCGGGTTCTGTGTTTAAAAGCACAAGCGGCTGGAGCGATGGAAAATATTATGTGCTGATGGATAACATTGAAAAGGGAACGATCGTAATGGTAAAGAACCCATCGAACGGAAAAGCAGTGTATGCAAAAGTGCTGGGTAGTGTAGAAGAAACAAGTCCGGGTAGCGGTTTGATGTTTCGCTTAAGCAATGCAGCAGCAGCACAGCTTGGCATCAGTGCAGAAAAATTTAATGCAGAATTGGTGTGGGGGAAATAGAGAGGTACGAGGTAAGAAGTACGGGGTACGAAGTAAGAACCTCAGCAGCAGTTGTAAATGTTGACAGCGGTTTAAGAGAATAATAGGTAATTAATTTTAATGACAAAGAGGTTGTTATATTCAACAACCTCTTTTTTAATTCTGATGCCTTCATTGATAAAGCAAAAAAAATGCGCCAGACAATATTACTGCTGATTGCGATTTGCTTTTTGTCTTTCCAACAAAAAGGAAATCCATTTCTAAACTTGCGATTTGATAAAGTTGTAATATATGATTTTGAAGGAGGTAAGGACATCGGGCTTACTATTATTGATGACAACGGGAGGCTTGCAAAAACTGTAAAAAAGCAGTTTGTACTTGATAAAGGAGTTATTGAAAAACTAAGTAAGCGTTTGGGTGAGAAAACTTCGTATGGAGGAGCAACAGCATTTTGTTTCGATCCGCACGTTGGGTTGGTATATTACCTAAACGGGAAAGTAGTTGCGCATGTATCTATTTGTCTGGATTGTAATCGTCTTAAATCGAGCATTGTTATACCAGCCCAAAAGCAGGGTAAAGTAGGAGAAGGAGATGAGGTTTATTATATTGCCGATGGACTCAGTAAATCATTCAGGAAGTTTATTAATACATTGTTGATAAAACATCAGTTCTCGCATCAAATAAAGCCGGGTTCTTCATTCGATTAAAGGAAAGTCGAATAACGATAAAGCCTATAAACTAACTCTTTCCCTCCTTCAAACTCTTAGCCCTTAGCTTCTGTACCCTCTCAAAAAATCTTCAATCAACATTCTCTTCTTTCCTTCCAGTTGTAATTCCAGCACATGAACAAAACCGTTGCTGCAGGCAAATTTGAAATAGGTTTTGCCATCTGTAGTAAAGCTGTTGTCGGTCAGGCCGCTTTCAGCGGGCCGACCTGCAGTTACTTCTTTCTTCGACTTATAGATCTTCATCAGCTTTCCGTTAAACGTTGTAAACGCACCGGGAAAAGGAGAGAGGCCACGAATAAGATCATGCACTTCTTCAACTGTTTTTGTAAAATCTATTTTGCAGGTTTCGGTGAATATTTTGGAAGCATGCTGGAGTGGTGAGTGGTGAGTGGTGAGTGGTGAGTGGGTGCCTGATGTTTCGGGGTTTCCCATTGACCATTCACCGTTCACCATTGACGATTGCGGTTTCTCCTGCAGCGTTCCGTTCTCCAATCCTTCAACAGTTTTTACCAGCAGCTGTGCACCTATTTCTTTCATACGATCGTGAACTTCGCCTGCAGTTTCATCTTCACCAATCGGAAATGATTCCTGCAACAGAATATCGCCGGTATCAATTTCATGTTTCAGTTTAAATGTGGTTACGCCTGTTTCTTTTTCGCCGTTGATCACAGCCCAGTTAATGGGTGCTGCACCACGGTATTGCGGCAACAAACTTCCGTGCACGTTTACTGTTCCCATCTTTGGCATATTCCAGACAGCTTCGGGTAACATACGAAACGCCACCACTATCTGCAGATCAGCACGCAACGCAATTAATTCTTTCAGGAAAACAGGGTTCTTCAGTTTCTCCGGTTGCAATACATGTAAGCCATGTTGCACGGCATATTTCTTCACTGCACTTTCTGTAAGCTTCATACCACGACCTGCAGGTTTATCAGGCGCTGTAATTACACCCACAACATTATAACCTGCCTGCACCAATGCATCAAGCGATGCAACTGCAAACTCAGGTGTACCCATAAACACAATACGTAACGAAGATTTTTCAGCCATACGGCAAAAATAAGTGAAGAGGAAGGAAATGGGTAGCTGTTAATAAGAAATCAAAGAGATCGTTTTAAGTTGTTGTGAATTATTAACTAAAGACTATTCCAATAATAGCATCTTTCTTTATTGATTCTTCGATTAGTGATTTTAACTCTACAAAAAAATCGACCTCCTTACTTTGTTCAATATCTTGTATCAAAAATTCTTTATACGTTCCTCTGAAAGAGTTAATAATGCTGTCTTTTTCTGCAATAAAACGATCTATAGGCTTAAGCAACATGGAAGGGTCAAACATTAAACACGTAGTTTCTTCTTGATATTTCCCCAGACTTTGGCCGCTCCAGTAGTTGGTTGCTAAAGTGTAAAATAGTAAGTCTTGTTCGAATAATCCTAAGTCACGCCAATCATTCTTACTTTCTGATATCAGGTATAAATCTCCATAATGTGAAATAGAGTTCTCTCGGATTTTAAACTTTTGGATAGAGTCTGTTTTTACTTCATAAAGTCCTAAAAAACTAATGTGACCTACAATACAAGTTGAATTCTTTTGGTATCCGTTAATACTAAGATATACTCCCATAAGTCAATTATGTTTCTAATTAAACGAAATACAATGTCTTGTAAATATTGGCTGTTAAAACGTAGCGCAAACCTCTGAAGGTTTGGCTTATGTCTGGCAGCTATCGGCTAAAGGCTATCGGCTTCTTCTTCCTCATCAACCTCAATGATCTTATCTTCCTGTTTAATTTTTGTGAGGTTGTTGCGTTGCAGAATTTCTTTTGCAAGGTTGAGATAGTTAACAGCGCCTTTACTTTCGCTGTCGTATAAAATAACCGGCTTACCAAAGCTGGGCGCTTCGCTTAAGCGTGTGTTACGGTGTATGATGCTGTCGAATACAATGCCTTCAAAATGTCTTCTTACTTCGCTTACCACCTGGTTACATAAACGCAAACGGCCATCGTACATCGTCATCAAAATCCCTTCAATCACTAACTGCGGATTCAAACGGCTTTGTACAATCTTGATGGTGTTGAGTAATTTACCCAAACCTTCCAATGCAAAAAATTCTGTTTGTACAGGAACCACAACCGAATCGGCAGCTGTTAATGCATTCACCGTAATTAAACCAAGCGATGGAGAGCAATCGATAATGATGAAATCGTATTCAGGTTTTATCTGTTCAAGCAACTGCTTCAACACCGATTCACGGTTAGGCTGATTGATCATTTCAATTTCAGCACCAACTAAATCAATATGCGAAGGAATCAAATCGAGGTTGGGAATTTCACTCTTCAGCACCACATCTTTTGCATTGGCACCATTTACAAAACAGTCGTACAAACTCTGCTGAATATTGTGCAGATCGAAACCAACACCCGTTGTACTGTTTGCCTGCGGATCGGCATCGATCAGCAATGTTTTGTATTCGAGCACGGCAAAACTTGCAGCCAGGTTAATGGCTGTTGTGGTTTTACCTACACCGCCTTTTTGATTCGCTATTCCTATAATTCGACCCATAATATTCAGCTATGATAGTTTATGTTCAAAGGGTAATTGTTTCGCCAATGGCAGGCAGTTGCAGATCGAGTCCGTTGCGTTGAAAATGATCCTTCACCTGTGCCTCATCAATTACAATGTACGGAAAGGTATTGTAATGCACGCCTATTACTGTGTGGCAGTTCATCATATGCGCTGCTCTTGCTGCATCTTCGTAACCCATGGTAAAGTTGTCGCCAATAGGTAAAATCGAAAACGATAAAGGTGCGCCTTGCGGTACCAGCTGCATATCCATTGTAAGTGCAGTATCGCCGCTGTAATAAAAATTCTTATTGGCACAAATCACAAAGCCCATCGGGTTGCCGGCATAACTGCCATCGGGAAATGAGGAAGAATGTTGTGCAGTAACACATTTTACCGTTCCAAATTCAAAGGCTTTTTTACCACCGGTGTTCATCGGGTGAATATTCTCTACACCCTGCTTTTGCAACCACACATAAATTTCCCAGTTGCAGATAACCAATGCTCCCGTACGTTTGGCAATGGAAACAAGATCGGCCACATGATCGGCATGACCATGACTTACCAGGATATAATCGGCCTCAACAGTATCGGCACTGATGTTTTTCGCCAGTTCGTTGGGCGAAATAAACGGATCGAAAAGTAATTTCTTTCCTTTTACGTCTATGCTGAAACAGGAATGGCCGTAGTAAGTAAATGTCATCTTCGATTGGAAGTTTTTTGAAGCTGATAAACAGAAGCTTGTGTGTTAGAACACAGCCAATGCCATCCTGACAAAAATAAGGGTTCGGCCTAATATTCGGGAACAATACTTATCCCCGTGTATTCTGCCGAAACAGGAAATTTTAACAACGGAATAGTACAGTTATTCCTCAATTTTGACAATATATGCGACGTTTAGCCGGTTCCTGGATTTTTTTACTTGTTCTGCTGGTAATTGATATTTATGTATTTCAGGCTTTAAAAGCCGTGGCCGATACATGGACTCCCAGAACAAAACTGATCGTGTTTGGTTTGTATTGGGGTGTGAGCGTTCTTTCAATTGCATTGATGCTCGGCATTACGTTTACCAATTACGAATCGTGGCACAGGCTGTTACGAACTTATGCTTTTGCAATTGTGATTGGCCTCTTCCTTGCAAAACTGCTGGCCAGTATGTTCTTTTTAATTGATGATGTACGTCGTGTTGTGCAATGGGTTGGCAGTTTATTTGTGCCATCGTGGAATCCGAAAAATACAGCAGAGGGAACAGGCATTACCCGTTCGATGTTTTTAAGCTGGGCAGGATTGGCTGTTGGCGGCGGTTTGTTTACATCGCTTTTGTATGGCTTCGGAAACAAGTACAAATACAATCTGCAGAAGATAGCTTTAACCTTTGCACATTTACCCGAAGCCTTCAAAGGGTTTAAAATAATTCATGTAAGCGATATACACAGTGGCAGTTTTACCGATAAAGAAGCGGTAATGAAAGGCATTGAAAAGATCAATGCACAAAAAGCAGATGTGGTGCTGTTTACCGGCGATCTTGTAAACTATCATGCCGATGAGATGAAGGATTATATGGATGTGTTTTCGAAGTTGGAAGCAAAGCATGGCGTATATGCCACATTGGGCAATCATGATTATGGATTTCCTACAGGTGCTACCAAAGAAGAAGTAAAACAGAAGCAACTGGCGAATGCTGCTGGTGTAGTAGAAGTGCATCGCAAGCTTGGCTGGAAAACCCTCAGTAACGAACATGTGGAGCTGGAACGCAATGGCGAAAAGATTGCCATTCTGGGTGTTGATAATACAAGTGGTAAAATGAATTTTCCTTCCTTCGGACGTTTACCCGATACACATGCTGCTGCAAAAGATATTCCGTTTAAAATTTTAATGAGTCACGATCCATCGCATTGGAATCATGAAATTACTCCCAACTTCAAGGATATTGCGTTAACGCTTTCGGGCCACACACACGGTATGCAGTTTGGCGTGGAGCTTCCCGGTTTTCGCTGGAGCCCGGTTAAATATGTGTATAAGCAATGGGCGGGTTTATACGAGGAGGCACAGCAGAAATTATATGTAAACAGAGGCTTTGGCTTTATCGGTTACCCCGGAAGGGTGGGCATTTTGCCGGAAATTACATTGATTGAACTGACTTAATTTTACGTGTCTTTAAACTATATTGCAAGAGTTAAGTCTATCCAATAACCTTAACCACGCATGTTTAAACCACTTATTCTATCTGCACTCTTTGCTTGCTGTTTTCTGTGTGTATCTGCGCAGGAAACAAAGAAGGATACTATTCCGGTTACAACAACCGATACCCTGCGTATTAACGAAGATTCACTTGAAAAAGAGATCGATGCTTTTTTAGCGTACTACGATTCGTTGAAGGCGCCACGTAGTTATTGGTTGGTTTCTATTGGCGGCGGTAATACGCAGTTCAGCGTTAAAAACGTTGCATTGAATGCGCAACAGTCTACTGCCAATTTAAGTATTACGCCTACGGTAGGTTATTATGCAAAATCGGGTTTTGGAATTACGTACAACAATTACCTTTTAACCGAAGATGGCAAAACACAGTTGCTGCAACATGCACTTACGCTCTCGTACGATTATTTAAAAGAAGCCAATACCACATTTGGTTTTTCGTACACACGCTTTTTTGGAAAGAAAGAATTTGTAAACCAGGTATCGCCTTACGATAACGACTTTCTTGCGTACATACAATATGGGAAAAAGAAATTTACTCCGGGTGTAATGCTTGGGTTTTCGAGTGGTCGTTACCGTGAAACAATTGAATATCTCGATTCTTCACAAACAAGAATGCCTTTAACCAATCAGCTGGTTACATACTACTATTATGTAAACGATACATCCGATATACGTATCCGTGATCTCTCACTCATTCCTTATCTGCGTTACCAATGGCAGTTCAATGGATTTGGCAAGAAAGATTATTTTACGTTGCAGCCATCTTTGTTAATGCTTGGTTCGGCAAGCGATGTAAGGATCGCTTCGAAGGGTTCGTATAAGCAAACAGGCAGGTTAAGCCGCAGCCGTTCTTACGAAGAAACCTATTCTCAAAAAACAAATTTTCAATTTCAATCGCTGGGCCTGCAGGTAGATGCAAGCTGGTACATTGGAAAATTCTTTTTCAATCCACAGGTATATATCGATTATTATTTGCTGAGCAGTCAGTACAAATGGTCGTCGATGTTTAGTATACAAACAGGATTTATGTTTTAATCTTCTGTACATAATTCCTTCTTAACATATTTTTACAGCGCTAAAAAAATGATTGGCACTTAATTAGCCGTTAAACATCTAACTAAAATCAAATCGAATGAAAAAGATTCTTGTTATCCTTCTTGTTGCAATCACCGCATCTGCTACATCATTTGCCCAGTTTCGTATAGGCCCGAAATTAGGCGCCAACATCGGTAAGATCGATGGTAAAGGTTTTGATGAACAATATAAACTGGGTTATCATTTAGGTGTGTTTGCCGAAATTCCACTCGGAAAGAAATTCGGAATTCAACCCGAAATTTTATGGAACCAGATCAACTCCGATACAGTTTCCGGTTTTAAAAGTATTTATACCGAATTGCAAAACCAGGATATTAAAAATCCTCAATTGAATTATTTGAGCATTCCTTTATTGCTTTCGTACAAACCATCTAAGTTTCTTTCGTTGCAGGCAGGCCCTCAGTATGGTATTCTCTTAAACAATAGCAAGAGCTTTGTGGAAAATGGCAAAGAAGCATTTAAAAACGGCGACTTCTCTTTGTTGATGGGTGTGCAGGTGAAAATATTAAGTGCACGTGTGTATGGCCGTTATGCGATTGGGTTAAGCGACATCAATGACATCAGCGATCAAAACAAATGGAAAACAACAGGCTTTCAACTTGGTGTAGGTATCGGTCTTTAAAGCTTACAATCAACATATATCAATGGCCTTCCGTTACGGAGGGCCTTTTTTATGCCATTTATAAACATGTTCTTCTTATAACTGCAGTACACTCGCTATATTTAACTTCTAAAAACGCTTCTATGAACCGAACAAGATTAAACCTGTCATTGTCCATTGTATTTCTTTTTCTTTTTGTTTCAACATTTGCACAACAGCTTACCGGTAAACTGCCTTTCGATACAAAGGTGAAAACAGGAAAGCTCGAAAACGGACTTACATTTTTCATCCGCCCCAACCAAAAGCCCGAAAAAAGAGTAGAGCTGCGTTTGGTTGTTAATGCCGGTGCTATTAATGAAGATGATGATCAGCTGGGGTTGGCACATATGATTGAACACATGGCCTTTAACGGCACAAAGAATTTTAAGAAGAATGATATCGTATCGTACCTGCAGGAAATTGGTGTGGGCTTTGGTAACGATCTCAATGCATACACAAGTTTCGACGAAACTGTGTACATTCTTCCCATACCAACCGATAAAGCAGGTAACCTTGAAAAAGGTTTTCAGATACTGGAAGACTGGGCGCACAATGTTTCCAACCTGAATGAAGATATTGATGGCGAACGTGATGTTATACTGGAAGAAAGCCGCCTGGGTAAAGGTGCCGATGAACGCATGTTCCGTAAAATATTACCCGGCTTGTTTGCAGGTTCGTTATATGCCGATCGTTTGCCGATTGGTAAAGACAGCATCATTAAAAACTTTAAGTACGATGTTATCCGCCGTTTTTATAAAGACTGGTACCGTCCCGATCTGATGGCAGTAATTGTGGTGGGCGATATTACTGTTGAACAGGCAGAAGCATTGATCCGCAAACATTTTGCCGGCATTAAAAATCCTGCAATGCCACGTGAGCGCAAGTATGCATCTGTACCTCCTTATGCTGCAAACGAAGTAATGGTACTTACCGATAAAGAAGCGTCATCGGCAGAAGTGTCTATCAACTATCCTGTTTTTAAAAGTGAAGCAACAACTACTGTTGCAGATTATCGTAACAGCATTATCCGTTCGTTGTTTACCCGTATGCTCAACCAGCGTTTGCAGGAGTTAACACAGAAAGAAAATCCACCGTTCAATTTTGCATCGGGTGGTTTTGGTTCGTATGCAAGAGGCTACGATGCATTTTCTATTTATGCAGGTGCAGGTACAAGCGATGTAAAGAAAACATTGCAGGCGTTGCTGGAAGAAGTTGAACGTGTAAAACGTTTTGGCTTTACTGCATCCGAACTGGAACGCAGCAAAAAAACAACAGAGAGTTATTACGAACGTGCTTACAACAACCGTGATAAAAATGAAAGTGCAAATTTTGTAGATGAATATGTGAACTATTTTCTCAAGAACGAACCTTCGCCTGGCATTGAATACGAATTTGCAAAAGTAAAAGAATTGTTACCCGGTATTACTATTGATGAAGTAAATGCATTGGTGAACAAATATGTGAAAGCTGTTGACAATCGCTTTACCTACATTACACAACCCGAACCAAAAGCAGGGGAGAAACTGCCGGAAACAAAAGAGTTGCTTGCTTATTTTTCTGCAGCTGAAAAAGCAGAGATCAAGCCTTACGAAGATAAAGCCGTTGCATCTACACTCATCGAAACAAAACCTGTTGCAGGCAAGGTAACAGCAACAAAGAAAGATGCAAAGCTGGGTACAACCGAATTAACACTCAGCAACGGTATTAAAGTAACCTTAAAGCCAACCGATTTTAAAGCCGATCAGGTATTGATGTCGTCAGTTCGTCCCGGTGGTAAAAATCATTATGGCGCTGCGGATAAATACAATGCCGAATATGCGGTGCAGGTTGTACAGTCGATGGGAGTGGGAGCATTTTCACCAACCGATCTGCGCAAGGTACTTGCAGGCAAAACGGTGCAGGTGAATCCATACATCAACAATGCAAGTGAAGGTGTGCGTGGTAATTCAACAGTGAAAGACATTGAAACGTTGTTCCAGTTAATATGGTTGTATTTTACAAACCCACGTGTTGATACAAGTTTGTTTAAATCGTTTGTGCAACGCAACCGTTCGCAATATGCCATGATGAGTGCAAATCCGCAGTTTGCATTTGTTGATACATTGTACAGTGTGTTGTACAACAACGATCCATTGGCGCCTGTTGCTTTACCCAAGGCCGAGAACTTTAATAAGATTGATCTGAAGCGTGCGGTTGAAATTTATAAAGAACGTTTCAGCGATGCGGGCAGTATGGAATTTGTGTTTGTTGGAAGTTTTAAAGAAGCAGAAATCATTCCGTTGATTGAACAATACATCGGCAGCTTGCCAACAACAACAAAGAAGTTTACAGCGGTTGATAACAAAGTGCGTACGGTTAAAGGCAAAAAAGAAATGACGGTGAAAAAAGGTACAGATGAACGTAGTTTGATTGTTCAGTTTCATTCGGGTGAAGTGCCATATAGCCAGGATCTGGAAATGAAAGCACAGGCTGCAACGGAAGTGCTCAACATACGTATCATTGAAGAGTTGCGTGAAAAGATTGGGGGTATTTATGGTGGTGGTATTTATGGTGGGTTGGAGCGTGAGCCGTATAACAATTATTCGTTTGCTGTGCAGTTACCTTGCGGACCTGAAAAAGCAGATACATTATTAAAAGCGGTGAACAGGGAGATCAAAGACATAGCTGTAAAAGGTCCATCGCAAAAGAATCTTGATAAAGTAAAACAGCAATGGCGTGAGCAGCACAAAATTGATCTGAAAGAAAATGAAGATTGGTTAACTGCACTTACCGAAAGTAAATTTCCGGGTAACAATATCGATTACTTTATCAATTACGAAAAGTATGTTGACAAGCTTACGGTAAAAGATGTTCAGCTTGCTGCTGCAAAATTGCTCAATGGTCCGAATGTGTTTACTGCTATTCAGATGCCGGAAAATTATGTGCCGGGCGAAGAAAAGAAAACAGCCGAACGTGCCAATACTATTCTGCAGACCATTGAAATTGATAAACCCGAGATCAAGATTGAGTTATTTGATAATGGCGAAATTGATGGCGACAGTGTAACCGTTTATTTCAACAGTTATCCGGTACTCAGTAAAAAGCAATTAAACACACAGGCCATTGTACTGAATGTAAAGGCGCTGAAAGGCAGAAAGAATACATTGGTGATGTTTGCAGAGAACCTCGGCAAAACGCCTCCTAACACAGCTTTAATGCGTGTTACAGCGGGAGGTAAAGTGTACAACATTACTGTTGAGAGCGACACGAAGAAAAACGGAACAATTGTGTTTAAGTGGAAGGAATGAGAGGATGAGTAATGAATGATGAGTTATCAGAATGGTTATCCCTCCCTGGAGGGGCGGCAACATCTAAAACTTTCTACATAACAGAAAGGGTGGGTAAAAGAAGAGGCCGATGCATCGCATCGGCCTCTTCTTTTTATGAATGATGTTTGTTGAAACCCTGTCGGCGGCTTACAGCCCCGACGGCGGTTGAAGTGAAATTTGGTTGTCACCAAGGTCGAATCTCGACTCTCACCTTCGCAGAGCTACGGAGAGCAGGTCGCTCGATTCTTCCGTCCGCCCTTCGGTCCTGAGCGGAGCCGAAGGACGCTCAGGATTAAATCACTTCCACATTCCTTTCAACAAACGCAGTAAGATCTGCACCTTTCAACATGCCTTGCGCAAGCAATGCCAAATCAAAAGCCTGCTTTGCAATAGCTGTTTGCTGTGCTTCATCGGCCGATAAAATTTTGCTGATGATCTTATGGTTTGCATTCACCGCAACTTTGTAGTTGTCGGGCATGTTACCATAAAAGCCCATCATTCCGCCGCCGCCCATTTTGCTCATCTCTTTCATACGACGCATCCATTCTTCCATGGTAATGGTTACGGGCATCGCTTCTGCAGGCAAGCTTTCAATCTCCACTTTCATTGCAGCATTGTTGATGGCTTTTTCAAACACTGCTTTCAGTTTTGTTTGTTCATCATCTGTAAGCTGGTGTTTTTCTGCATCGGCTTTTTCAATCAGCTTATCCAGCACATCCGCATCTACACGCTTCATACGTGTTTTGTCGAGTTTCATTTCCAGGTGCTGAATAAAGTGCGTATCGATAGGTGAGTTCATCAGCAACACATCGTAATTCTTTTTTGTTGCAGCCTGTACAAAACTGTGATGATGTTCGGCATCAGCCGTATAGAGGTAAACAAGATTGCCATCCTTGTCAGTTTGGAAATCTTTCACCTTTGCGTTGTATTCCTCAATGGTGTAATGCTCGTTGCTGGTATTGGTGAGCAACAAAAAGTCTTTTGCTTTATCGTAGAACTTTTCGTCGGAAATGGCACCGTACTTTACAAACAAACCAATGTCGCTCCATTTTTCTTCATAACCCTTGCGGTCTTTTTTAAACAGCTCGCTCAACTTATCAGCAACTTTACGGCTGATGTAGCTGTTGATCTTTTTTACATTGCTGTCGGCCTGCAAAAACGAACGGCTTACATTCAACGGAATATCCGGCGAATCAATTACACCATGCAGCAACAATAAAAATTCAGGAACAATATCTTTTACTTCATCGGTAATAAATACCTGGCGGCTGAAGAGCTTGATCTTGTTTTTCTGTACTTCAAAATCATTTTTCAGTTTAGGAAAGTAGAGTACACCGGTAAGGTTAAACGGATAATCTACATTGAGATGAATCCAGAACAAAGGCTCTTCGCTGAAGGGATAGAGCTCACGGTAGAAATCAAGATAATCTTCATCTTTCAGTTCGCTGGGTGCTTTTGTCCAGATAGGGTTGGTGTTGTTGATGATGTTATCAACTGTAACCGATTTGTATTTTGTTTTGCCTTCTTCATCAACACCATCTTCCACACTTTCTTCTTTTGTACCAAACTGCACAGCCACCGGCAAAAATTTCGCATATTTATCGAGGATGCTGCCAATGCGTTGCTCTTCTAAAAACTCTTCCGATTCGCTGTTGATGTAAAGAATAATATCGGTACCACGTTCGGTGCGGCTGCCATCTGTAATTTCAAATTCTGTACTGCCATCGCAGGTCCATTTTGCAGGCGTTGCTCCATCCTGGTACGAGAGTGTTTGAATTTCTACTTTCTCTGCCACCATAAATGCAGAATAGAAACCTAAACCAAAACGGCCAATGATCTCATTCGCATCTTTTGCTTCTTTAAATTTTTCCATGAACTCAGTAGCATCTGAGAACGCAACCTGGTTGATGTATTTTTTAATTTCATCAGCCGTCATACCAATCCCGTTGTCGGAAATGGTGAGTGTTTTGGCAGCTGCATCAACCGACACGTTTACTTTCAGTTCGCCTGTTTCTTTACCGTAGTGGCCAAGACTTGCAAGACGCTTTAATTTCTGCGAAGCATCCACTGCATTGCTCACTAATTCACGCAGAAAAATTTCATGATCGGAGTATAAAAACTTTTTAATAATGGGGAAGATATTCTCCGTGTTGATCGAAATGGTTCCTTTTTCCTGTATCATATACGTTTAGATATGGTTTTTTAACTGCTTTCTCTTCTCAATTGCTGTTCCAAACAGTGGTTATTTGCCACATTGACAGCACCCGACAGCCAGATAGTTTGCCAACAAAATCATTTTTGGCACTGACTTTGAAAACACTAACCCATAAATTGGTTTTTATGAAAAAACTTATCATGGCTGTTCTGCTTGTATGTGGAGTAGTTACAGCAGAAAAAACATCGGCACAGGTAAATGTCAATATCGGCTTACAGCCCGGATGGGGACCCACAGGTTACGATTATGTAGACTATTATTATCTCCCCGATATTGAAACCTATTACTATGTACCGAAGAAGCAATTTATTTATCTCAATAATGGTCGCTGGATTTATTCGGCAGGCTTACCATCACGCTATCGTACATACAACCTGTACAACGGTTACAAGGTGGTTTTAAATACGCCTAAACCTTACTTGCAGCATGCCACATACAAAGTGAAATATGCAAAGTATAAGGGCAATAACGGCAAACAGGTTGCATTAGGTAAAAACAAAGTAAAAACAGCGTCGTACGCACCTGGTGCAGGTAAAGCAAAAGCCGGTAAGCCCGGTGGTGGCGGAGGTACAAGTAAAGGAAAAGGTAAAAACAAACATTTATAGGTTTACAGATGGTTCAACAGTTGGTGGTTTAAAAACAAAGCCCTCTCTTTCGGGAGGGCTTTCTGTTTGTGTATGAAATAGTTTAGTTAAGCGTAACATCGTAAAAATTCCAGCAACCTTCTGTACAGTTTCCTTCACGTACTGTAATACGTTTTGTATCGTCGGGTATACGTTCAAAAAACACAAAAAAAGTTACAGCGCCTTTTGGTTGATAACTGTAACTGTTAAACCCTCCAAAGCCATACTGCCCGAGCAGATTGTACACTTTCCCGTCTTGATCGGTTATGCTGAAGGCATGTTCGTTACCCGGCGGATTGAGTGTGAAATTTTGTGCTGTGGATTCAAGATTCTTTGCTGTAAAACGTAACACCGTATAACGTGCAGTGTTGAAAGCTGTATCCAGTTTAATATACTTACTGGTTGATGCCATACTGCCTGCCAGTTTAAACATCTTTTGAATACGTGGCACCATATAGTCCCATTCTGTACCTACGGTTGATAAAGAGCTGTCGCCCCACGACCATGATCTTTCAGGAAACTTTGCCTGTTCAATACGGTTGATGAAAAACACATCGTGTGCAGCTGCAATAAACGGCGATATATAAAACAGGTTTATCGAGTGCGTGGTAGTGCCACGCAGGCTGCTGTTGCTTTCAATTACCGAAACACTGGCATTTTTACTGCCGAGGATCATCGATTTTTTGCGGTTGCTGTTTTCATTCAGCGGTTCCCAATTGCCCGATGCATTTTTTTTGAAGATGGTAATGTTGTTCGTTTCAACTTTTACATATTCATCTTTTGAACGAAGGAACTGCCATTCGCCTTCAAGTGTACCACTGGAGTACGTTTGCGAAAAAGTAAGCTGCACTGATAAACAAAGAAATGCAGCCAGAATAAATGTTTGTTTCATATACAGATTTTGTGATTTGAGGAAATGCGAAAATAAAGGTTCATTACTTTTCAGCAATACCTACAATGCAGTAATTTAACTGTAAAAAAAGATGAACAGCGATGCAGGTAAATGGATCATAGTGGCAGGAGTGCTGATTGTTTTGGTTGGTGTAGTTGTTTATTTCTTTCACGATAAACTACATTGGATAGGCCGGTTGCCCGGCGATATCCGTATAGAAAAGGAAAACTTCCGCTTTTATTTTCCGCTTACAACAATGATTTTGGTAAGTGTGCTGCTCAACATTGTTATACGTGTTGTAAAACGTTTTACAGAATGATGAATGAACTGCAACAAATGCTCGATGCTTGCAACTTGCCTGCAATGAAAGTACAACAGGTTACAGGTGGGGATATTAATGAAGCTTATCTTTTGTACAATCATGAACAACGCATTTTCTTAAAACTGAATGATGCAATGCGGTATCCTGAAATGTTTGTACGTGAAGCAGAAGGGTTAAATGCATTAAGAGCCGCAGAGGCATTTCATGTGCCCGAAATAATTGCAACAGGTGTAACCGGTACAAAACAATTTCTGTTGTTGCAATGGATCGAACGTACACAACCGGCACTGCAGTATTGGGATGTTATGGGGAAACAGCTGGCTGCATTGCATTTGCAAAAGCAACCAATGGCCGGTTGGAAAAACGATAATTACATTGGCAGTTTACAACAAAAGAATACGGAGCAGAACAACTGGCCTTTGTTTTATGCAGAGCAACGTATACTTCCTTTAGCAACGAAATTGTGTAACAGCGGAGCGTTTACAGCCAAACAAATGCAGCATACAGAACAGCTTTGTAACCGGATTGCAGCTATTTTTCCCAATGAACCACAAAGTTTGCTGCATGGCGATTTATGGAGCGGTAATCATTTCCCCAATGAAAAAGGGCTTCCCGTGCTTATAGATCCTGCTGTTTACTGTGGTCATAGAGAAATGGATATTGGTATGAGCTGTTTGTTTGGTGGTTTTGATAAACGTTTTTACGAGGTGTACAATTACTGGTATCCGCTTGAAACCCTTTGGCAGCAAAGGTTACAGCTTACACAGCTTTATCCTTTGTTAGTGCATGCGGTATTGTTTAGCGGCAGTTATATACAGGAAGCGGCAGCAATTTTGGCCCGTTTCGGACAATAAAAACGGTATGTAAAAAACAACGATTTCCCCAATGAAAACACAGCTTATTCACATTCTGAAAAACCTTTTTTTGAGAATGATTGCTGAATATAAATTTTGTCCTAAATTCATTCTGTTAACAATTACTATTACCCATTTTTATTCTAAAATTTAAAACAAATGGCAACAAAAAAGAAAGCCGCTCCTAAAAAAGCCGCAAAGAAAGCTGCTCCTAAGAAAGCCGCTCCTAAAAAAGCTGTAAAGAAAGCTGCTCCTAAAAAAGCCGCTCCTAAGAAAGCTGCTCCTAAAAAAGCTGCAAAGAAAGCTGCTCCTAAAAAGAAGTCAGCTCGTAAGCCAAATGCTGCATTTATGAAAGCGCTTACTCCAAGTGCTGATCTGGCTGCAGTAATCGGTAACAAGCCTGTACCACGTACAGAAGCTGTTAAAAAAATCTGGGCTTACATTAAAGCAAATAAATTACAGGATGCTAAAAACAAACGCATGATCAATGCAGATGCTAAACTGAAGCCGGTATTCGGTGGTAAAGGTCAGGCATCAATGTTTGAAATGGCGAAGTTCCTGAACAAGCATTTAAGTTAATCAACAGATTCCTGATAGACGAAAGGGCATCCATTGGGTGCCCTTTTTATTTGCAACAGTTTTTACTGCTACTGTGTTTCTCCTTTATTTTGCGGCATGAATGAATGGCTGCTTTATACGCTTGTTTGTGTTGGTGCCATGTTTGCCGGGTTTATTGATGCGGTGGTAGGTGGTGGCGGACTGATACAGGTACCTCTGTTGATGATCTTGTTTCCCGAACTTTCGCATGTACAGGTAATTGCGAGCAATCGTTTTGCATCGGTGGCAGGCACATCGGTTGCAGCCTATCAATACATTACTAAAATAGGGGTTGATACAAGTGTGGTGCTTGTAACAGGTACAATGGCTGCTGTAACATCGTTCAGCGGAACATTTGTAATGGAGATGATAAAGCCCGAAGTATTTAAACCACTGTTGTTATGCATCATTATTGTGCTGGCAGTTTATACGTTTGTAAAAAAAGATTTTGGTGCGGTACATGCTGTTAAGTACACTGGCAAACAATTTATGTTTGTATGTGCAGGCATTGGTGCGGTAATTGGTTTTTACAATGGATTTATTGGTCCCGGTACAGGCAGCTTGCTGGTGTTTGCATTTGTAAGTGTTGCCGGGCTTAATTTCTTACATGCATCGGCATCATCAAAAATTGTAAATGCCATTGCCGATGTTGCATCGCTTATCGGCTTTCTTTTAAATGGTGCCGTGGTATTTAAAATTGCGTTGCCTATGATGGGTTGCAATATGCTCGGCGCTTATATTGGCAGTAAAGCAGCCATCCTCAAAGGGAATGTATTTATCCGTTATGTTTTTCTGTTGGTGATTGGCATACTTATTCTCCGGTTGGGAAGAGATGTTTTTTTTCACGCTCCTTCATAAACAACAAAAGCTTCCTGTAAGAAGCTTTTGTTGAAAATCACTGAAAGCAGTTCACTCAGAATCGCTTTGTTATTTATCGGATTTAGCTTTTGATTTAGCAGTTGCTATCTCTTTCATTTTTTCAATTGAGCTTGTATTGAATGGGTATTTTTCCAACGCCATCTTGTAATATTTTTCAGCATTATCCATATCGCCTAAAATGAAATAGTATTCACCAAACGAATCGTAAGGGTTGCAACCATCGGGGTATAGCGCAATGTATTTTTCAAAATGTTGTTTAGCTTTTTCGTTGTCTTTCTTTTCCTGCAGATACATATACCCGAGTATATTATGTATTGGAGCCGATTCGGGAAACTTCTTTACATATTCTTCTGCAGCAGTAAATTGCTCAGCAGGCGTTGGCCGTGTTAAAACATAATAAAATCCAATGAAGCCGCCGTCGGGAAACATGTTATAAAGATCGGCCCATGTTTTTTGGTTGTCGGCCTGTTTGTTTCCGGGCGTTGCAAGTTTTACAAACAGCTGTTCCCCGGCAGTTTTACCCACAGCGCTTGCTATTGCACGTTCTGCAAATTTTTTCTTCGTTTCGCCATTCGTTAGGAACGACATAAGTGTAAGTACAACTGTAAAATTGGAATCAGCTTCCAGTGCAAGCCCGAAATTGTGATAGGCTTGTGCAAATTCAATGTTCATCATATGCGAAGCTCCTTTTCTTGCATAGGATTTTGCCTGTTCGGAAGAAGAAGTCCACGTCATTTGTTTTTTCTGTGCCAGGCCGTCGGCAGTTAAGCATAACATAAAGAGAATAGCCAGGCAGGCAGTTAATGTTTGTTTCATACAACTGTTCTTTGGAGGTTAAAAGATGATTTGATTTTGGGTGGGAGTAAACAGCAGTCTGGAAGAGCCGGAAGAAATGTAAAGGGAAACAAATAAGGTACAACAAATGAATGCATTTGCAAATGACCGTTGTCAGTTGCTGTTTTTTTGTTGTATTTAATTGAGCTCCCGGTTAGTTTATTATTGCATTGTAAGGGCCAAAAGCAAACAAGCCCTTCGGGTGTATAACCTGAAGGGCTTGTTTAAACTTGTATTGGTTTTTATGCCTGTTTAGGCGCATCGGCACCTGCACTTACTTCGGCCCATGTTTCTATATCGTGTTTCAGTTCTTCCACTTTAGCACGTGCACCTTTTAATGCGGCAGCGCCTAACAGTAAACGCAGCGGAGGATTTTCTGTTTCTGTAATCATGATCATTGACTTTGCAGCAAGCACCGGATCGCCGGGTTGGTTACCACTGTAACCACGGATATCACCTTTGTTTTTTCCTGCAGTAGTTGCATAATCGGCAATAACCGTAGAACTGTCTTTTGCACTGCGGCCGGCCCAATCGGTGCGGAAGCCACTTGGTGCAATAATGGTTACTTTAATGCCCAACGGAGCCACTTCTTTGCTCAAGGCTTCGCTTAAACCATCTACGGCATACTTTGTTGCATTATAAAATCCAACGCCGGGAAACGAACGTAAACCGCCAATAGAGGAGATGTTGAGAATGTGACCAGTCTTACGGCCACGCATATGCGGTAAAACCTCCTGCGTCATCTTTGCCAGGCCAAATACATTGATCTCGAACATGCGACGTACTTCTGTTTCTTCACTTTCTTCAACAGCGCCAAAATAACCAATGCCTGCATTGTTCACCAGCACATCAATCTGCCCGAATTTGCTGACGGTTGCTGCAACAGCTTCTTTGATTTGTACTACATCCGTAACATCAAGTTTTACTGCAAGAGCAGTATCTGTATAGTTGGCAACAATATCTGCAACATCGTTTGTATTGCGTGCAGCAACAGCTACACAATAACCTTGTGCCAACGCTTCAATTGCCAGCGAACGGCCAAAGCCGGTTGAGCAACCTGTAATAAGCCAAACTTTTTTCATCTCGCTTTTTTTTATGTTTTATCGGTTGTTTAAAATTATATCAGCAGTTGCTGTCATCAACAGCACAAGCTGCATTGTCTGCTGCAAGTACAGTTACAGGTTGTTCTTCTTCCCACACTTTCTGTAACACATCGGCAAATACTGCTGTTGCCTGTGCGCCCGATACAGCATATTTGTTATTGAAGACAAAGAAAGGTACGCCACGAACGCCGATCTGTTGTGCACGCAGCTGATCTTCGTGTACATCTTGTGTAAACTGTTCGCTTGCTAAAGCAGCTGTAACCGCTTCTGCAGAAATGCCTGCTGCAGTTGCTGCCTCTGTTAATGCTGTTTGATCGTTGATGTTTTTTCCTTCGGTGAAGTATGCTTTTAACAACGCTTCTTTTACTTCGTTCTGCACATTGTGCTCTTTTGCCAGGTGCAGTAACCGGTGTGCAGTAAACGTATTGCCGATGATGGCTTTCTCCAATTGAAATTCCAATCCTGCTGCTGCTGCAGTTGTTGTTACATACGCATTCATGCGTTTGGCTTCTTCTTCGCTTACGCCTTTCCGTTGTGCCAGGTATTGGTTAAGACTGGTACCGGGCGCAGGTGCAGCGTCAGGATCTAACTGAAAACTGCGCCATACAATTTCTACATTTTCTTTTTGATCGAATTGATGCAATGCTTCCTCAAAACGTCGTTTGCCGATATAACAGAACGGACAAACAACATCGCTCCAGATTTCTACTGTCATGCTTTTTAAAATTTGCTGCAAGTTACGGGCAAGTGCTGCAAGCGAATGAAGTGCAGAAGAGGAAATAACAAAGTGGTGACAAAGGGGTGGGGTAAAATCTCGGTTGAAAAGTAATACTAAAGCTTCGCAAATCCTTTTCTCAATGCTTCCAAATAAAGTCCTACACGGCTCCGTACCTGAAATTCTTGTCAGCCGAGGGGCGCATAGCGGCCCCCGGAATTTATATGTTCGATGAAATTACATCAACATCAAGTGTCTTGTCCTGTTTATCTCTGTAACAGGAGCGTCTTTCTTTTCTTCGGATGACTTAAAAAATCAGGTACGGGATTTTTCCCGTATTCCTTTGCGCTTTTTCTCCTTTTATCACAAAGAAGTGTTATGCAGTTTTGATGCAGGCTAGGAACAGGCTAAGTAAGAATTGTAGGCATGTATGAGGGTTAATATTATATGGGTTAGTGCGTATTCATTTCAAACTACCTGGTTCTTTTTGCAGTGAAAATTTAAATTCAATAAAAAATAATGAATAAAAACGCATTTATAATTACTAATGCTGTGCTTGCTATTTCAGCACTTATACTTTGGTTGAAAGATGAAAAGGCAGTTAGTGTTTTTTTGATTTCAATCCTATTGTTGTTTTTCATTTTTTGGATTTTAGTGAGAGTAGTTTTTAGGGTAAAATATACTTACGGTATTTCCGACATTTTTATAGGTGACGAAGGCGGATTTAGTTTATCAAGGTTGCAGGCTGTTGTATGGGCATTTATAATAATTGCTTATCAGTTGTCTGTTGCAATAGCCTTAGGTGTAAATCAAATGCCAAATGCAATGTATTATTACGAGCTGACTTTTTCAGAGGAAACGTTATTCTTATTGGGGCTGAGTTTAGGTAGCTATATTTCTGTAAAAGGAATAACTGTTGATAAAATTAACAAACATCCTGAGTTAATTAAACATCGCAAGCCTAAGTTTTCTGACATAATTATTGGAGATAATGGCATTGATTTTAGCCGGGTGCAAATGTTAATATGGACTGTAATTGCCCTGTTTGTTTTTAGTACAAAAGTAGTCTACTTCATAAACGAAATTATAGGTGTGACGGATCCCAGTCAATTTAAAGTGCTATTCAATAGTAATGTAGACCAGTTTTTAGAGTTTAAAAAAGATGGGAATGAAACAACTAAAGGGCATCTCCCATATTTGCCCTGGTCTTTTTTAGTGCTGATGGGGCTAAGCCAAGGAGCATACATTGGCAAAAAACTCATACCAACATTTAAGTTAGACGATTTAAAGTTGAACAAAGAAGAAGAGCTCAGAATTACGATAAGCAGTTTAAACACAAAAAAAGCGTTGCTCTCAAATATTTTAACAAAGACAGCCGCAAACAATATATCAGAAATTGACAGAAAAAATATAGCAAACCTTGAAAATGAAATTGCTGCGGCCCAGAAGAAAGTTGAAGAATTGAACAAAGAAATGCAATTAATACAAGAATATAAGAAATAAAACATGGGAAAGAAAACTGCTGTTCTTGTTGGCTTGGGTGACTATTATTCGGAACGGGCTACCGGCTACTCTTCATTGCCCTTTGTTTACCAAAACCTAAGTGATTTGGTTGATATTTTAACGACTTATAAATGGACAGTTTATACGCCGATTGTTGATTCAGCAGCCACTGAAAAGAATATTTTCGATTCAGCAATTGAAAAAATTGGCTCGCTTGAAAGCGATGGATGGTTTCTGTTCTATTACACCGGGCACGGGGCGCTAAAAACAGACAGCGAAATGTACCTGGTTAATTCTGCGGAAAATTTCAGGTATGATTTAGTATTGCCAATCAATGATTTTATTTTTAATTATGAATATACTAAGCTAACGGAATTCTTTCGCTCAAAATGCCCGGATGGGCATATGATTACAATTGTTGATTGTTGCCATGCATATGGCTTAATAACAGACTTTCAAACTCAGCAAAGCTTTCATACAATTATAGCTGCTTCGCAAAAAGAAGAACAGGCATATTATGCAGACAATAGTTTTTTCTTTAAAGCCCTAAAACAAACACTGCTACAAACAAACGAATTTCAACAGATAAAAGATAGTATTGAAATCATCCTTCCAAGAATGTATCGGTTCAGTAATTGTGTGATACATATTGCTGATAATTTCCAAAACTCACAATTATAAACTTTAAAACATGAAACAAAAACTACTTACTTCATTACTTTTTGCCGGCTTCTTTTTTTCAATTAGAGGGTTTGCGCAGGAAAACCAAAACACTAATATTAAGCAAAGTGTTTCAGGAATTACAAAAGAAACTGTAGATAAAATTTTACCTGTTCTTGAAAAGCAAAAAAAAGAAGACCTTATAGCCTTATTAAAGGGCTTGTTAAAAGACGGTGGCTCGGGGTTTAAAGATGTGACAACGGTAAAAGGCTTAGAAGGCTTTTGTAAAGAAATTTACAGAAGTGATAATGATAATATTTTTACAGAAATCGAGAATAACGAAAACATTGCGATCGTTTTTTTATACCGTAACATAACAATTGTTGTACAAGATATAGCTGCAACAGCCACTACACCAGCTACTAAAGTTAATAACTTGAAAATAGATTTTGAGTCATTAAATACAATTTATCTCCACAAAGACAAGTCGACTAATAAATGGTCTAACTATTTATTAGAAACAAAAAAAGTGTATGTTTTTATGCTTGATCTTGAAGACAAATGGTACCAGGCTTTTGAAAAAAATAATTTTGAAAAGAAATTTTCAAATTCAGGTGTGGACATAAATTATAAGACCAGTTTCTTCAAACAGAGTTTCAAGGATTTGGCTTCTGTATATAGTGCGGTAGGTGCAATGGGAGGGGGGGCTTCTGCAAAATCTAGTGAAATCAGTTTCAAACTTACAATGATTGAAATTGATCCCAAACGAGTAAAGGCTCCCTGCGATATTGTTGTAAAAAATAAGTCGTTCAAAGAGGATTTTAAAATTGCAGTACACGAACGCAACTTTGTTAGCTTCCAGGTTGGGTTGGCTAACAATAAATTTAGTGCGAATAATTTTTCTATAGCCAATAACAACCTTGTAGTTAAGCCGAATGCTACACAAAAAGAGGAATGGAAAAGTAATTTAACTGCTCTGATTGCATTTCATCCATTTGGAAGGGATATTGATAATTTCAATCCGATCTGGAAGTCGATCTTTGCAAGAAACGCAGATATAGAAAATAAAAATAAGCGTGCAGCCAAATGGTTTTACAACAATCTTTTTTCCCGTATTGGTATTTACGGCGGCGTTAAGATCTCAAAAGATCCGCTAGCAGGATTAACTGCCGGATTTAATTATGCACTAACAAAAGAATTTTCAGTGAATGTTGGCTGGACATGGACGAATGAAGTTATACCACAGGTAACAGAGATCGGTACTATCACTTCTTTGCCCGATGCGTTGAAATATGCAAAGAGAGATTATTCAGGACCCAAATTTTCATGGGGGCTGACATTTGCACCTTCATCTGTCATTAGTATGTTAGGACTAAAAGATAAAAAGGAAAATTAGCAAGTGACAGATGTTTATTCCTTTGAACTAATTTTAAAGAATAATACGGGTTAAAAAAAGCGACTCCGGCAGGAGTCGCTTTTTTTAAATACATGTTGAAACAGGATTATTAAACCTGCCAGGTTTTTTCCCACCTCATCTTTTCTTCCCATACCCCGCCGCATCCTCTGCCGCCATGCTCAATGCCTGCGCTACCTGCTCATACGCATCTGCTACACATATCTGCCCGTTCATAAGCATGGGCAGCAGCCAATCTCTGATTTAGAAAAGTTTTTAAAGTCGATAAGTTTAATGCTGGAGGTTGCAGTGAGAGATTTATAAAACTCTCTCCCTAAATCGTCGTAATCCAGCTTTAATGAAATTTCTTCGAGGTGGCGTTCGAGTTCGGTTGCTGAAATGCCGGGGTTTATTCTGCTCAGGCTATTCAGAAAAATGTGTTTAAAGATGTTGGCTTCTTCCTACCGCAGTTGGTGATCTTTCCTGGAAAGATAGCTGTAGCCCAACCGGGTAAGATGCAACAAAGCCGGGATTTTTACTCTTGAGTCTTCATTAAAGGCCTTGATGTTTCGTAAGTCAGATTGGGGTTTGTAAATAATGCCTGAAAGTATGAAAACTTGTTGACTGAATGGAGGTGAAGATTGGGCTTTGATAATTATTCAGGTCGCTCAGGCGTCAGGCGGGACACACTTCATCTGTGATCCTAAAAAGCCTCTTTTGCAAGAGGCTGAGTTATGAACTTCATAAGTTGTGTTAGAAGATTAGCAACGGCCGGTTCGGTTTACAATTTTGGGTTGTTATACAAAGATGGATAGATGATAGAATGTTGAAAAGGGTAAAGCATGAAAGTAAATACGGGAATTTTCCCGTGTGCTATCTTAACTGTTATGCTGATATTGACGGACAATCATCACTTCAACTCAAAATCATTTATTATGGCAAAAGAAAAAATGACACTGAAAACCTACGAATGGGAAAGTACAAAAGGCAGACTTAAAAAAAAGCCTGTTGCCAAGAATTATGACATGCCACATACCGAAGAGAATAATGGTACAAGTAATGTAAAATCTTATGGCATGCCCATAACGGTAAACGCCTACCAGGAAATGGTTAAAAAATTTAAGGATGAGGCGGCACCAGATCTTTCTGTTTTCAGTAAGCTGTTGCAGGTTACATTCAGTAAATCATCCATCATGCGGGTTTTAAGCCAGGAAGGATGTGAATATGTCAGCATTATGCAGGCGATGACCGAAGAGGAGCTTGAAGATGGTTCTAAAAAGAAAAAAGTAACTTTTGTATTGCAAGGATTGAATGCATTCAGGACGCCTGTTAAAGAGGATCTACTATTAAAAACAAATGAAGAGGATGGCAGTGAACGAATACACCGTGATGACGATCCTATAATTGAAGAAAGAGGAAATGGGGAAGAAGAGCCTGAACCTTTCAAATCACTAACAGGAGATAAAATAAAATCTCAAAGTCTTTCAGATTTTATGAAGGATTTATTTACAGCGATTGCAAAAAGGTAAAATGAATGTTGGTTTACATCTATTATTTTCTGATGTTGGTTTGCTTTGCCACCGGATTGTTTTATTTAAAATATACTTATATAAAACTTCTTGTGGCATTGCTTTCCTTTTCTATTATAACTGAAATTGCGGTAGAGATCATTGGAAAGGAAACAAACGGCTATTATTTTCTCTACCACTTTTTTATCATTATTGAATACATCTTCATCACACTCATTTTAAAACGATGGATCACGAATAAGTGGGTGCAAAAAATAATGATGATTTCTTTATTTGTATTTTGTTTTGCATCGCTACTCATTTCCCTGTTTGTGCAGGATTTCTCATTCTTTCCAAGCATTAATGCAAACATTGAAGGGATGCTGATCATTACCTGGTGTATTATTTCGTTTTTCTCTATTGTTCCGCTGGAGAATACAGCGATATATCAATTGCCTGTCTTTTGGGTTACGCTTGCCTTCTTTATTTATTTTGCCGGCACGCTTGGTATTAACGGTGTTTATAATCACCTGCTTTCGCAGGAAGCGGCAACCGCAAAAAAGATATACGGCATCTTTAATTCAGTTTCAAATTACGTTTTGTATATTTTGCTGACAATAGGTATACTATGCCACAACCAGGACCGGAAATACTCAGCGCTGCTATAGTTGTTTCATTCATTATACTAATGCTGTCGATTGTTGTGATTTTTGTAATGGTCAATTATAAAAAAAAGCAACAAATACACCTACATGAAAAAGCACTTATGAAAGAAGAATTTGAGAAGCAGTTTTTAAAATCGCAGTTCGAAGTACAGGAACAAACATTTCAGCAAATAGGGAAAGAACTGCACGATAATGTAGGGCAGTTGCTCAGCACTTCCCGTATGCTGATTGGTTTAACCGAACGTGAATTGCAGAATCCTCCTGATACTTTACTTACAGCTAACGCCACATTGGGGCAAGCGATCAACGAAATACGTTCATTGGCAAAATCGCTGGATAAGGAATGGCTGGAGCGTTTTAGTTTTTCGGAAAATATTCAAACCATGATCGAGCGTATTAATGCGGCAAAAGATATTGTTGTGGAATATATACAGTCGGTTGAGCTTCCTCTGCGAAGCGATGAACAGATCATCCTGTTCCGCATTGTACAGGAAGCTATTCAGAATGCAGTGAAACATGCGGGACCGACAAACATGCGCATTGCAGTTGAAGCAAATGAGAATATTTATCTGATAACAGTAAGTGATAACGGTAGGGGTTTTGATGTAGGTTCTGTTTCAAAAAGTATGGGACTTGCCAATATGGAGCATCGGGTGCAATTGTTGCAAGGTACTATCCATTTTAATTCTATTGCTGAGGGTGGCACTACCGTCGCCATTCGGTTACCTTTAAAAACAGAAGAACCATGAAAATAACCGTAGGTCTTGTAGATGATCATCAATTATTTTTAAAATCGCTCCGGCTGATGTTGGAAAGTTTTAAAGAATATGAAGTAGTGGTTGAAGCGCTGAATGGTGAGGATTTAAAAAGCAAACTAAAAACAAGTGGGAGTGTCCCCGACCTGATGCTGGTTGATGTAAACATGCCCGTAATGGATGGTGTTGCTACCAGCAAATGGTTGAGCGAACAGTATCCTGCTATGAAATTGATTGCTCTTTCAATGAACGATACTGATACCGCAATTATCGATATGGTAAAAGCCGGTTGTTGTGCTTATTTGTTAAAGGATACGCATCCTACAGAGTTGGAGAAAGCGTTGCAGGAAGTATTGTTGAAGGGATATTACAATGCTGATGCAGGTAATATTAATTTTCGCCGTTTATTATTAAAGTCGAACGAGCCGCCTGTTGTTGTGCTGACTGAAAAAGAAAAAATCTTTCTGTCATATGCCTGCAGTGAGCTTACCTACAAACAAATTGCTGCAGAAATGAATTTAAGCGAACGTACCATTGATGGTTACCGTGAAGCATTGTTTCAAAAATTTCATGTACAAAGCAGGGTTGGGCTTTGCCTGGAAGCATTGCGTAAAGGGTTTGCAAAATTGTAATTCTTTTAGATAATCAGTTATACAGTTACCTTTCAGGTGTGCCGCCAACGGTGGCTGGTTACGTCTGACGGCTGCCGCCGTACCGACGAGTGTTCTTCATCTGCGTTCCTCTGTGTTCATCCGTGGCTACTTTCTTCTCCGTGTCATTCGTGCAATTCGTAGTTCTGTTTATGTGTTGTACAGTCACCTGTCAGGTGAGCAGACAACAGTAGATTACTTCCCTTTTCCAAACTTCCAGGCAATTAAATTGTTAAAACACAGCTCTCTATTTTACAAGTATTTAGTGCAGTATTTGTGTAACAATTCCGCCTTATACTATGCAGCTTTCTTTCACAGTACAGCACTGGCCTCATATTTGAAACAGACTGTGTATAAAACATCCATTATGGCACAGCAAAACGAAATAAAAAAGAAAACGACAGAGGAAGAATCTGCTATCATAAAACCAGACCCGGAAACATTACACAAAACAGATCCGCAGGATAATATGAAAGGGCCTATCTCTTCGTTGGTGAATGGTGTAAAAGAAGTGGTGGAAGAAAATGATAAAGTGTCAAAAGAAGAAGCAACGAAGAAACGGGATGAGCATATGTAAAACTGGTTACAGGTTACGGGTTTCATGTTACAGGTAGGTCTCTGCGATTTCTGTTACACCGTGTGGTTTTTTTCTGCGTGGGATTGATATCTCATCAATTACGCAAGCGGAGAAAGGTACGTACTGTCATCTGTGACATCCGTGAGCAATTAAAGCTACTTTGCAATAAACGCATCGTACAAACAATTGATGGTTGAACGCATCACTGTATTCATGCCATCAGTATACGTTCCATTGCAACCATTGGTAATTACAACAAAACCAAATTCTTCTTTCGGGTTAAAGAACATCGCACTGAAAAGTCCGTATGCAGAACCGGTATGACCTTTCATTGTTTTTCCCTTGATCAGATTTTCAGTTGTCATGATCGCTAAACCATATCCTTCCTTGTCGGAAAGTTTGGTTTGCATTTGCTTTGCACTTTTCTTGCTGATGATTTTTGTTTTTTTATAACGGCCAAGCTGCATGTGCATGGTCATGTATGTTGCAAGATCGGTTGCTGAAATTTTCATGCCACCTGTTGGTGAAAAAATTGGCGTGCTGTAACCCATTTTATAATTGCGTATTTCTTCACTGCGTGGAGCATAGGCGCCGGGTGCTGCTGTAAACTTATCTTCTTTGCTGTTGTATTCGTAAATCGTTGCAAAGCGTGTTTTGTCTAACGAGTCTACACAATAGCCTGCGTACAAGCCAAGCGGATCGAGTACATGATGTTTTACATATTGATCGAAACGTTCGCCGGAAATAATTTCGATCATCGTGCCGATCATATTGAAGTTAAGATTACAATACTGGTAATCTGTTCCCGGTTCGTATGCATTGTAACATTTTTTCCAATCAGGATTTTTCTCCGGGTTAATGGCATCCAATGTAAAATAACCCTGGCTGTCGTTAATACTAGAGCGATGCGATAACAGCATCTTTAGTGTAATAACTGTTTGAGGAAACGTTGGATTACGTACAGTAAAGCCGAGCAGTTTGCTTACATCATCATCCAGTGAAAGTTTTTTTGCTTCAACTAGCTGCATGATTGATGTTGCAGAAAACGATTTTGAAATAGAAGCAATACGGAAGATATTTTCATCTGTTAAAGCCGTATTGCTTTCTACATCTTTTAAACCAAATGAATGGGTATAAATGATCTTCCCTTTTTTAACAACCGCAACCGAAAGCCCGATCACTTTGTTCTCTTCCATAATTGTTTTTATACCTGCTTCGGCTTTATCGGTCTGTGCATTGCTGCAGAGCGATGATAAAAGCAAAACAAATAAGAACAAACAGTATGAAAGTAGACGCATCATGTGTTGGCTTGGTGTTGAATGAATAAATGCTGATTCGTTCAGTTGGTTACATCATTCTTACAAACGTCTGATCCAGATATTACGGAACTGTGTTTTGCAGCTATGATCCTGTAACGAAATAACATCTTCGCCATGTGCGTTAGGATAATTGTGTAAACCGATATACAGTGTTAAACCTGAAATGGTTGCATTGTTCTGTACAACAACGCCATTGTGCAAAACGGTAATTCTTGCAGGCGCATCTAATTCTCCTGTTGGTTTAAAGCGTGGGGCAGTATAAATAATATCATAAGTATTCCATTCAAGCGGACTCCTTGTTACATTCACTAATGGCGCCTGGTCTTTGTATACACTTCCTGCCTGTCCGTTGCGGTAGGTTCTGTTGTTGTAAGAATCGAGCACCTGCAGCTCGTAACGGTTTTGAAAAAAGATACCACTGTTGCCACGGTTTTGTCCGCCGGCTTCTACAGTATCGGGCGCACTCCATTCAATATGTAATTGGCAATCGCCAAATGAAAGTTTTGTTTCTATACCACCACTGCCGGGCACTACTTCCATGTAGTCGTTGTTCACAATTTTCCATGCAGCCGGTTTTGTTTTGTCTTTCTGGCTCACCCATTGGTTTAGATTTTTACCATCGAACAATACAATGGCATCCGATGGTGCTTCACTGTCTTTTTTACCGGGAGTAATGGTTTTTACTTCGGGGTTCCAGATCTCTGTCATTTCCGGCCTCATGGCCATGGGAGATGTTGCTGGTGGCGTGCTTACATAAGGTTTTTGTTGAGCTTTAAGTAAGGACGAAGGCAATAACAGAACTGCCGATAGAATGAGCGATGAAAAAACTGGTTTCATGTTTACTGCAATTATTAAATAAATAACGGGTTCTTGAGAATTTAAAAGTATTGAAATCCCCACGAATTGACAGGAATGTTTCTTGTTCTGTTAAAAATTCAGCAATCGAGTTCTTGTGCCTGCGTAGTACGAATGGCGGCTATCATCAGTATAAACTACTATTCTTTGGAGAAAGTGATGCTGTGTAGGCCTGCCCGTTTGCAGATATAGTAATTTTACGTCAGTTTAATCCAGTATTCAAATTTCAATAATTCTCACTATGAAACGTGCTTCATCTTATAACGATGTTGTTAAGCACAACGTATTAACGGGCTTTAACCGGTTTGTTTATTTGGCACTGATTGCTATTGCAATTAATATCGTTGATAGTATTCAGTCCGGTTACGCTGAATACTATGATGTTTATGTACTGAGCGTTACTTCTCTTTTGCTGGTTGGCTCGTTGGTTTTGCATAGCAGGGGCTTTAAATTGCTGGCGAAGGTTATTTCGTTAATGGCGTTCAATATTGCTTTTTTTCTTATTTCTCTTGAACTGGGAATAAGGAGTGCAGTTTATCTGTATTATTTCCCGCTTATACTCGTTTACATTTACCTGTTTCGTACCGAAGGAAGAAAAAAATATGTACTCCTGTTTTCGGGGATTACAATATTATTTTTGCTTTTATCATTGATTTTGGCGGATGATAATTTTCAGTTTCCTGCCGATCGTTTGCACGAAGCGAAACGCACCTTTTATCTTTCCTTCTTTCTTTCCTTTACATTAACGGTTTATTATTTTATTCTCATTTACAATTACCAGGAAAGACTGTACAGTCGCATTTTGGTGCTGGAGAACAGACGCCGTAAACAGGAGTTACGTTCGGTCATTGAAAAACAGGAAACCGATAACCAGAATATTGTTTACGCATTGCGTGATAATATTAATCAAACACTTGCAGCAATAAAAATGTACCAGGGCGAAGCAATGCAGCAACAACACAATAAAGCTTTGCTGGAAAAAAGTTATATGCTTACCGATGAAGCGATGGTGATGTTTCGAAATTGTGTATGCAGTTACACCCCGCTGTAATTGCAGATATAGGGCTGATAGAAGGAGTTAAAGATTATCTGGCTTCTGTACAAAGTTTATACAAGGTTCGAATACATTTTGCTTGTAACGAACCAATGATTGAACATATTTCTTTGCAGGATAAACTGTCTGTTTTTCGAATCATACAGGATTATCTTGATATTACACTGCAGCATTCCGCAGCTGTAACCATAAAGGCAGAGATCCTGTATAAGCCGGGAAAAATTACCATTCGTTTATCGCAGAACGATCTGCAGTTTCGTTTTCTGCAGCAACAGAAAGCAACTGTGCAAAACAGCATCAGCAACCGTGTATCTTATTACAACGGAAATATTGAACAATTGGTAAAAGGTGAAATGGAAACAGTTGCAATGCATCTACGGCTTTCCTGAAACCCAAAGGGAATGCTTTAAAGCAGCAGCAACAGCAAACTGCTTTTGATTCATAATTTTATTTCGTCTCGTCCTTAAAAAATGTTTCGCCTTTTATGAGCCAGGAATAACCGAATGCAAGTAACGCAACTGTTTCTAAAGCGTAGATCGGTTTTAAATGTTTTAAAGCTTTGTACCACGATGGTATTACGCCAATAACTGCAATGCCTGCAATGCTCACAAGTATAACTATGCCACAAGCAATATAAATTCTGTTGCGGATAAGCTTGTTGCCTTTTACATCTCCATGACGGCTTGTTTTTGTAAAAAGAAAAAGACAGAAATAGGCAAATGTAAGAAACAGTAATACGGATGCTCCATAGTGCATAGCATTGGCAAATGCATTTTCCACTTTTGCCATGCGTGAACAATCGATGGGAGCAAAGTTGTTGTAATCGGTAGGGAACATTGCCACAAATGCTGCAAACAAACCGGCGAGCTTGGCTGCCCATTTATCTTTATTGTCGTAGCCATTATACGAAAACAGAAATAACGAAACGCCACATAATACACCAACAAATACATTGCCCATTTTGGTGTAAAAGAAATGACTGATGCTGGGCGGAAATTTGCAATTACCTTCTATAACAAAAAAGCCAAGCATCAATACAAAGGGCAGTGCCATACCCATAATGCCTACGGTTTTTCGTAAGGTAAGGTAGGAAATGAGATAGCGATCGTTGGGGTTGGAGCTATTCATCTGTTGTAATGTTTATTTGTTAAGATAGAGCTTTCCAGGCAAAGAGTTAAGAGTTACGGGGATGCATACTCGTAAGGCATAACCTTTAACCCGTAACATGTTTACACATTCACGATCAACACCGGTATATCCAATTCGTGACGTACAGTTTCAATTGTTTCACCAAACACATAATCTTTTAAGCCCTTGTGCCTGTGTGCACCCATGATCAGCATATCGGCTTGGGTATCTTTTACAAGCCGCACAATTTCACGTGTGCGGTTGTTATAACCTAATGCAGCGGTAACTGCATAACCCTGTTGTTGCAGGGTGCTTGCATACAGTTCAAGCCTTTGCCTGTCGTTGCGTGTTTCTTCATCATCGGTAGCTTCGCCCAATAAACGTGATGGAGCTGTTTCTACCACATGTACCAAAACATAAGTGGTATCTTTTCTTCCCTGGTGCAATGCATAGGCAATGAGTTTTTCATCATTCACAGAAAAATCAAGTGCAACTGCAATACATTTTATATCGGGCACATTCAGGTTGTTCAATGCAGGAACAGGGCTGTGCATTTTCGATGTTTCCCTGCGGAGTTGTCGTTTAATAAGTGGTAAGAAGGTCATCATCACAAACAACCATACAAACAGCAACGCCACAACAGGTATTAGAAATTTCCAGAAGAGATTACCCGGTTCATCATACACTGCCAGTATTTCCTGCAGTACAAGACGTACGTTGAGGAATACAAGAATGCCGGCTATACACCATGCTGCAATTTTCATCCAGAGGCCAATTGCAAATTCTCCCATCGTTTGTTTATCACTTACAAAATGAATAAGCGGTATAACGGCAAAGCCTAATTGCAAACTCAACACCACCTGGCTGAACACAAGCAGTGCATCAACTTTCTCTTCGCCATAAACAAGAATAACTATAATGGCAGGTATAATGGCAATTAAGCGTGTAAGCAAACGACGCAGCAAAGGATTGATACGCAAATGCAGGTAACCTTCCATTACAATTTGTCCGGCAAGCGTACCTGTAATGGTACTGCTTTGTCCGGCAGCAATTAAGGCCACAGCAAAAAGAATGGGAGCGAGCTTTGTACCAAGCAAAGGCGATAACAACTGGTGTGCATCTTCAATTTTTGCAACCTGTGTATTACCTGTTTTAAAAAATACCGTTGCAGCCAGCACAAGAATAGCAGCATTAACAAAGAAAGCGGCATTCAATGCAATGGTACTGTCAATAAAATTAAACTTCAACGCACGCCGTATGCTTGCTTTATCGGTACCGATTTTTCTTGTTTGTACCAATGCAGAGTGCAGGTATAAATTATGTGGCATTACCGTTGCGCCAATAATACCTACAGCAATATACAATGCCTCGTTATTTAAAGCAGTTGGTATAAAACCTTGCGCCATTTCGGGTATAGAAGGCTTTGCTAAAATAATTTCCACAACAAACGATGCACCTATAACTGCAACCAGCGAAATAATAAATGCTTCCAGTTTACGTATGCCATAGTTCTGTAACCATAACAGCAATAACGTATCGAATACGGTTATACCCACACCATAGATCAATGGTAAACCTGTTAAGAGATAAATACCCAATGCCATGCCAAGCACTTCTGCAAGATCGCAGGCTGCAATGGCAATTTCGGCTAATACATACAAACAGAAATTTACCAATGGCGGATAGGTTTCTCTGTTGGCCTGCGCAAGATCTCTCCGGCGAACAATGCCTAAACGTGCACTTAAACTTTGCAGCAACAAAGCCATGAGGTTACTCATGAGCAACACCCATATTAACTGGTAGCCGAATTTTGCACCGCCTTGCAAATCTGTTGCCCAGTTGCCGGGGTCCATATAACCAACACTTACAAGGTAAGCCGGTCCTGCGTAAGCCAGTATTCTGCGCCATCCTTTCACGGGTAAAGTGGTATCGACTGATGCATGTACTTCGCTCAACGATGTTTCTGTATGCTGCACTTTCATTTGTCTGTAGTATTTAAACCGTCTTTACCAAAATGGTTTTTGCCAGTTGTTCGCTTAATGTAATAATGGGTTGATTGCGGAGTTTTATTTCAACCGAACCATCAAATGCATGGCGTTGTTTTAATTCGAGTTTTGTACCGATGCCGATATTTTTCTGGCTCAGTAACTCCAGTAAACTGCTGCTTTGATCGCCTACACCTGTAACAACTGCGGCAGCACCTACTTCTAATTGTTGTAAGCTGAGGTTGCTGGTTATCGTCATTCTTCCTTTACTGTCGGGTATAGGGTCGCCATGCGGATCGGCTTTGGGATAGCCGAGAAATGCATCGAGCCGTTCAATTAATTCGGGACTGCTTACATGTTCCAGTTCTTCGGCAATATCGTGTACTGCATCCCAGTTAAACTGCAGCTTTTCTACAAGAAAATATTCCCACAATCTGTGCTTGCGGATAATGCTGAGCGCCAGTTTCTTTCCCTCAGGAGTAAGTTTTACACCGTAATAAGGTGCATAATGTAACAGTTTTTTTTCGCTGAGGCGCTTAAGCATATCCGTTACCGATGCCGGCTTGGTTTGCAGTTCGGCCGACAGTTCGTTGGTGGTTACATTCTCATCGCTTTGTTGCAGGCGCCAGATGGCTTTGATATAGTTTTCCTCTGCTGTCGAAAAATTCATTCGGTATGAAATTAAAATTTAGACAAATCTAAAAATAAATATTGAAACGGACGCATCTGTTTGGCTATTCAGCTTTAAAGCCGGCTGTATCCCCTCCGTGAGAGGGGCAAACGAATTTTAAGCGATCAACCCAACCAAAAGGGGTGGGTGAAAAATGCGATGTACATTGAGGTTCGACACTTTTCCAATTCCAAAACAATCCACTATCTTCAACGTTCATTTTTTGGATAACTACATGAACCGCTATTCTTCATTCGTACTGTTGTTGTTGTTGTCGCTGTTTGCCTGCAAAGACAAAAAGCCCAAAGAAATTACCGATGCAGATCTTACCACTGCCGATTTCATTGCGCTTGCGGCTACGCTTCCATACCCTGTATTGGTAAACGATACATTGATCAACCGTAAGGAAAAAGATTCGCTGCTCATTAACCAGGAAACGTATAAAACATTTGTTCCCGATTCGGTGTTTCAACAATTCTATCCCAAAACAAAAGGACTGAAGCTGTACCTTCTTGGTAAAATAAAGGATGGCGACAAAGGCAATTTTATTCTTGTAAAATCATTACAAGGCAAGAACAAAGGCGTTCAGCTTTTATACTTCGATAAGAAAGCAGCGTATGTAGGTTCGATGAATGTAACTGCTTTGCTGCCCAAAGGAACGGGAGTGCGTTATTGCCGTATCGACAGTAAGAACAACATCAGCTTTATACAGGAACGTAAAACAAATACCGGCGAACTGTGGACGAATGAAACCATCTATTTCATGGATGAGAAAGGTAAGTTTATTGTGGCGATGACCAACAGTACCGAAGACCTCAGCGATCTGATCATGGGTAACCCCATCGACAGCATGCCACGTACACAAAAATATTCGGCTGATTATTCCATCGACAAAAAGAACCTGGTTTCTATCCGTGATGGAAATACAGAAAAGGAGTTTGAATTTTTTATTCATTTCAGCAAACAAAACGGCGAATGTGTGGGTGAGGTAAAAGGTACCGGCGAGTGGATAGAAAAGAACAAAGGCATCTTTCGTGATGCATCGAGCGATTGTATTCTTACATTCGATTTCGGTACATCATCTGTACGCATATCCGAACAAAACTGCGGTTTATACAGAGGCATTACCTGCTTCTTCGAAGGCAGCTATCCGAAGAAAGCAGAGCCGGTAAAGAAGAAAAAGAAGAAGTGAGTAGTGAATGGTGAGTGCGTCTCCGTTAGACGTGATAATGTTTTCCTAACAACAAAACGAAGGATTGCTATTGCTGTCCGCATGTAGTGGTCCGTGGACTATTGTCTGTCAACTTTCAACTATGATTCCTCGTAAAAATATCAGCTCCGGTTCCCCTTGGGAAGATGTGGTAGGCTATTCGAGAGCTGTTCGTATAGGCAATGTTATTGAAGTGGCAGGTACAACTGCTATGGATGGAGATGTGCTTATTGGCGAAGGCGATGTATATGCGCAAACAACATTCATTCTTCAGAAAATAGAACGTGCTTTAGCCGAAGCAGGCAGTAGTTTGTCTGATGTGGTGCGTACACGTATGTTCATTACCGATATCAGCCGCTGGGAAGAGGCAGGTAAAGCACACGGCGAGTTTTTCAAAACCATTAAACCTGCTTCTACAATGGTGGAGGTTTCTGCGCTTATTGATGAGCGTTTGTTGATTGAAATTGAAGCTACTGCTGTATTGCCCAACGTTTGATGTTGATAAGACAGTACCCTAAAAAGGGGCTGTTTGCGTTTTTCAGGTTATATTGCGGCCCCTAAGTAAAGAATAATCGTCTATGGCCTTTAATCACTACAATGTTCCTTATGCAACTGATAATGCATATGCAAAAAGAGTCGCTTATTTTTCAATGGAGTTTGCTGTACATCAACCGCTTAAAATTTACAGTGGTGGTTTAGGTTTCCTTGCAGGCTCACACATGCGCAGTGCATACGAGTTAAAGCAGAATCTTATTGGTATTGGTATTTTGTGGAAGTTTGGATATTACGATCAGGCACGCAACCAGGATCAATCATTGCAAGTGCAGTGGAACGAAAAAATCTACAATTTTTTAGAAGATACAGGAATTAAATTCCAGATCAATATTCACGATCATCCGGTATGGGTGAAAGCATGGTATCTTAATCCTGAAACGTTCAAGAGTGCTCCTATGTTTTTGCTGAGCACCGATTTACCGGAGAACGATTATGTATCGCAAACCATCTGTCATCGTTTATACGATGCCAACGTTGCTACAAAAGTTGCCCAGTTTATTTTGCTGGGTGTTGGTGGTGCAAAGTTGATTGATGAGATCGGTTTTAAACCCGATGTGTATCACTTAAATGAAGCACACGGTATTTCATCGGCATTTTACCTCTACAATAAATTCGGAAGTGTTGACGAAGTGAAAAAGCGTATGGTGTTTACCACACATACTCCCGAAGAAGCAGGTAATGAAAAACATGACATGTACCTCTGCGAAAAGATGAGCTACTTCTGTGGCTTGCCTTTAGATGAAGTACGTAAGCTCACCGGTATTTACGACGATCAGTTCAATCATTCATTAGCTGCATTACGGTTTGCACGGCATGCGAATGGTGTAAGTGCTTTGCATGGTGAAGTGAGTCGTAAAATGTGGAACCATTACGATGGTATTGCACCGATTACGCATATTACCAATGCACAGAACTGGCGTTACTGGGCCGATAAGCAATTGTATTTTTCAATGGATGAAAGCAACGAAGAGCGTTTTGATGATCGTAAAGGTTATCTCAAACGTCGTGCATTTGATCTTGTTGCCGATCAAACAGGAAAATTATTCGATCACAATGTATTGACCATTGTTTGGGCACGCCGTTTTGCAGGTTATAAACGTGCAGAACTGATCACCCGTGATCTTGATCGTTTCAATGCATTACTCAGCAATAAAAAATATCCTGTGCAGATCATCTGGGCAGGTAAACCTTACCCGGTTGATTATCCTGCTATCAGCGATTTTAATAATCTTGTTCACCTGAGTAAGAATTATAAGAACGTAGCCGTATGCACCGGTTATGAACTGGCATTGAGCAAGCGTTTAAAACAAGCTGCTGATGTGTGGCTCAACAATCCACGTGTACCACGTGAAGCAAGTGGAACAAGTGGTATGACGGCAGCCATGAATGGTGCAGTTAACTTCAGCACATTTGATGGATGGATCTGCGAGTTTGCTAACCATGGTAACAACAGCTTTATTGTACCTCCGGTTGATTACAGTGCGATGCATGTACAGGAGCAGGATCAATACGATCTTGATCAGATGTATGAAATCCTGGAGCGCCAGATATTGCCATTGTATTACGATAACCCGGCTGTATGGCGCCAGATCACTCAAAACGGTATGCGTGATGTTCGCTTCCAGTTCGACAGTAACCGTATGGCACATGAGTACTACGAGTTAATGTACAACAAGCAATAAACTTTCAACTAAACGTATATGATCCCTCTGCAACGCAGGGGGATTTTTTATTGCTTCTGTTTTTGCTGAATATTGAGTCCGTTGATCTGCTCTTTATAATCGGCAGGAAGCAGCAGACTTTTCAATAACCAGTCCATCTTCATCAATCTGCTGATTTTGTATAGCGGTACAACCGGTGTGAGTAAAGAAAAATCACTGAACTGTAACAACTGTTTCACCAGTTCAGGCACAACTAATTTCTGTCCTTCTATCAACACTTTGAAACGCATAGCGCCAAGATGTTTCTTGTACTGCAGAAAAAGATCTTGTGTATAGTTGCTTGTTTGCAGATCGTTTTGCAAATGCGTTTCTCTAACCGGAAGCCATTCGTTATAAGTGGGAGGGAGTTCCTTTAATTCCATACGTACACCTACACGGTAAAACACATTGTACACTTCTTCTTTCTCTTCAGCACTTAAATTCCTTTCGAGTAATTCGTAAGCGGAGATGGAGTAATAGATGAGCATAAACAGCACATCACGATAAGCCCAATCGGGAATGGAATAGCCTCTTTTATTTTCAACGCCTGCATGTATCTGCCGCATAATGTCAATGGCTTTGTTGGCATCTGCTTCGGAAGTAAAAACTATTTTACGTGCATAATCTACGGTAGAAAATAAACGACCAAGCGGATCGGAGGGAAGTTTGCCGGTAAAGTATAACCAGTCAACTGCTTTGTTTAATGCAAACTCAGCTGAAGCACCGGCGAAAATAAAAAGCACCGTATCGCTCTTGCCCCAGATTTGCCGAACAATGGAATCTTCGTTTACAAAGAATGACATAAGGGTGGTTTTTTGTTAAGGTTATTTATTGTGAGAAAGAAGTACGAGATACCAAGTACAAAGTACGGAAGTTGTCACTGCACTCACGAATGCTTCCCGAAAATCCAAAATCCAAAACCCCAAATCCAAATTCCTATTCACTGTATTCACTCAACTCCAGCCAACGCATTTCTTTTTCATCGAGCAGGTTAGTTACTTCACCAATGCGGTTGCTTAATTGCTGCAGTTCATCGAAAGGAAGATTGCCGCTGTTGAGTTTTGCAGTGATGGTTTCTTTCTCGGTTGTGAGCTGTTCAATTTCTTTCTGCAATAATTCAAACTCACGTTTTTCTTTAAAGCTGAAACGTTTTTTCTCTACTGTCGAACCCTCGACTTCGCTCGGTTTCTCCGGCACCGCACTTCGACTTCGCTCAGTGCTGGCTACCGACTCTTTATTATCGGCTGCCGACTTCTCATTCTCTTTCTGATGAATACGCAGTTGTGTATAGTTGCCGGGAAAGTCGGTAATAACACCGTCGCCTTCAAACACAAACAAATGATCAACCAGGCGATCCATAAAATAACGGTCGTGACTAACAATGAGCAAACAACCGGGGTACTCTGTTAAGAAATTCTCCAGTACAGCTAATGTTGGCAGATCAAGATCGTTAGTAGGTTCATCCAACACCAGGAAGTTGGGATTGCGGAAGAGGATCGACAACAAATGCAATCTTCTTTTTTCACCACCACTTAACTTTGAAATGTAAGTGTACTGTTTATCCGGATCAAACAAAAACAGCTGCAGAAATTGTGCAGCACTCAACGAGCCTCCACTTGCCAAAGGAAAATTCTCTGCAATATTTTTTACGTATTCAATTACACGCAGGTCTTCTTTTATTTCCAAACCTTTTTGCGAATAGTTGCCAAACACAATGGTATCACCTACATTGATCTTACCGCTGTCGGGTTCCTGTATGCCTTGTATAATATCGATGAAAGTTGATTTGCCTGCACCGTTTTGTCCAACCACACCAACACGTTCACCTTTTTTGAATGTGTAATCAAAGCCCTTCAGAATTTGTTTTTCACCAAAGTTCTTGTACACTTTTTTCATCTCCACTACTTTGCCACCCAGTCTGTTCATCTTCATGTTCAACTGCACCTGCTGATCTTCGATGCGTTGTTTGGCTTTAGCTTCTACTTCATAAAAATTATCCTGCCGGCTTTTGCTTTTAGTGGTACGTGCTTTTGGTTGCTTGCGCATCCACTCCAGTTCTTTACGGTAGGTGTTTCTTGCTTTATCAATACTTGCCAGCTCGCTTTCAACACGTGCTGCTTTCTTTTCTAAATAATTCTGGTAATCGCCTTTGTATTCGGTTAAGGTGCTGCCGTCGAGTTCCCACACTTCATCACAAACTGCATCTAAGAAATAGCGGTCGTGTGTAACAAGTAACAGCGTAATATTTTCTTTGTTGAGATAATGCTCCAGCCATTCCACCATTTCCACATCAAGGTGGTTGGTAGGTTCATCCATAATAAGTAATACGTGTTTGTGATCAAAACCAATATCGATCAAGGTTCTTGCAAGTGCTACACGTTTACGCTGACCGCCTGATAACGTACCCACTGCTTGTTGCAGATGATGGATGTTGAGTTTACCAAGTATCTGTTTCACCTTTGCATCAAAATCCCATGCACCAAGTTCATCCATTTTTACAATGGCTTCGTTGAGTTTTTCTGCATCGTTCTCTTCACTGATGGCCTCGTATTCTTTAATGGCGTTGATAACAGGATGGTTGTGCTGAAAGATATTGTCGAGTATGGTTTTATTTTCATCAAAGCCGGGTTCCTGTTCAAACAGGGCAATGTCCACATCTTTGTTCACCCAATACTTTCCATCGTCGGCAGTTTCTTTACCGGCCAGTATTTTTAATAAAGTGGATTTGCCCGAACCATTGCGTGCCACCAATGCAATTTTATCGCCCTCTTCAATATGAAATGAAATATTCGAAAACAGGGGCGTAATGCCGTAACTCTTTGTTAACCCTTCAACAGAAACATAATGCATGGCGCAAAGATAGTTGAACATGTCGGATGGCTGATTTAGGATGTATGATTTTCTGAACTTTGAAATGTATTTACATCCTACATCATAAATCCGACGTCAGAAATGTGCATTGTACCAGATAAGAAAACAAATGGCAATGGTGAGTAATACGATGAGCAGGGGATTGAGCCATCTCCATTTTTCCTGCTGCTGTTTTTTCTGCATGCTTTGAAAAATATGTTTGTTCCATTCGGGAAGATGAACAGCTAATTTAAAAAGCTGGTTGGCGACAGGTTTTGCTGCTGTGTACGGAAAGGGCTGTATGCTTTTTAGCATGCTGGCAATAATCGATGCGTGTACATCGGTTTCTTTCTGATCGATCAATATGCTGATGGTATCATCGTTCAGCAGCTTTGTCATGCGTTCGGCAACAGCTTTGTAATTCATACGATGAATATCCATCGTGGCCACCTGCTTGTTCAGCTCCAGGCATTTTATAAGTATGGCAGGCGCTGTAATTAATTCTTCGCCTATTTTTTTACCACTTGCTTTGTATAACCATCGTTCCTGTAAATACAGTTCTTTTTTCTGTGGATTGGTGAGCACTTCATACGCTTCTTTTATTTCGGCGAAACGTGCAAGTGCATACGGGTCGTCGTTGTTTTTATCGGGGTGATAAAGCATCACCAGCTTACGGTAAGCCTGCTTTATTTCAGGTAAGCTTGCCGATGGTTCAATTTCAAGTATGGAGTAATAATCTTTCAGAGCCGCAAAGCTACTTCATGCACGCAAAAGAATTTCAGTGCAACGAAATTTGTTATTTTTAACCCGCATGCTGCGTTACCTGTTTTTACTGTTCCTCTTGCTTCCTGCGTTTACAAAAGCAGGCGACTCAACTGTTGTTGCAGAGAAAAACGTTCGTTTGAAAGGTTATCGCAAAATCTTTTACCAGGTTATTTGCATGCATCCCAAACTTAATTCTCCGCTTGAACGTGCTTTACTGAAACATTACCTGCAGGGCAGTGGTACTGCGTTTGAACTTTCTACTGCTGATTTTCAAAAGATGAAAGCGTTGCTACGTTTATTGCCATCGTCCACAACAAACTGCCGACCGGTAACAAAAGATTATTGTGTGATCCCTGCAAACCTTAGTGACGATGATTACTTTGGCTGGGCATTGGGAAATATTACCGTTGTATATAACAACGAGCAGTTGCCTGTTACATTTATTGATCGTTACGATTTTAACCGTAAGCCAAAAGGGCAGCGAAAAGTAAAAGGAGAATTAGTGACGAGGATATTTGGTTTGATTGCACCACGAAAAGCAAAAGTATTTCTGGTAACCTATAATGCCAATGCTTATGAGCTGCCCTAGCTGATTTTTTTACTATCGGGCAATTGAAAAATGAGTGTTTCGCCGTAAACCGATGCCGGTGTTTGATAACCTGCTTTGAATTTTCCCTGTACAATTTGTAGTGCAATGTGTAAGCAACCCCATGCAGTTACACTGTAACCATTGCCACATTGTAAAGAAGCCGTTCGTTCTTCAGCTTTTGCATTCCATACTTTACCCCAGATGAATGTATTGCTTTTGCTGCGTTGTTCATCTGTTGGGCCTGCAGGTGCCGCATCAATACGTTGTTGAAGACGTTTGCGTATGAAAGAAGTACGCAGCAACCAGTTGAAGAGAAATTGAAATTTAAGTAAGCGATATACCGTTGGTTTCATTCCTGTAAATACTTCAATGTTGGGAATGCCGGTTGTGTGATGTGCTGTTGAAATATCGCCCCACTGCAAACTCATTACAAAACGTTTTTGCCCGGCTGCATTTAACCACATGCCTTTATGACCAAACGGTTTTTGTACAAGTTGATGATTGCTGCGTACCAATGCTTTTTCGCCAATACGCTGGATCATTGTGGTAGCAGTGCCATGACTTAACCCGCCACCACTGCTGATGAATGCCAATTGCAGATGTGTGGCATCAGGTAATTCGTTTTTCAAACGAAGTGCAATACAATCGGTAGGAATTACATCAAACCCTGCGCCGGGTAACAACATAACGTTGGCTTGCTTTGCTGCTGTATCATATTGTTTGATGAATTCAAAAACAGGTATATCGCCGTTGATGTCGATGTAATGTGTTTGTGTGGCGATGCATGCTTCGATCATTTGTTTGGCAGTGAGGGAAAACGGTCCTGCTGCATGGATAACCAGTTGCACATCGGCTAATTGCTGATGAAGAACTGTTGCATCATCCAATGAAAAAATGCGATAGGGAAGTTGATATTGGTTGGCGAGTGCTGCAATCTTCGCTTCGTTTCTTCCAGCAAGAATGGGTTGCAGATTGTATTCACGTGCATAACGGGCAATCAGTTCGCCGGTATAACCATTGGCACCATAAAGCAATACATTATTCTTTTGCATATGCAGCATGTATTACTTCCATTCAATAAAGCTGATGATCTCTTCGAGGTATTGCTGATCCGTTGTATCAAACGTATGCAAATCAACACTGTCAACATCCAACACCGCTACTACTTCGTTGTTGCGGATAACGGGCAATACAATTTCTGATCTGCTTAAACTGCTGCAGGCAATATGACCCGGGAATTTTTCTACATCAGGAACAATGAGTGTTTTTGCTTCGGCCCATGAACTGCCGCAAACACCTCTTCCTTTGCGGATGCGTGTACAGGCAACCGGTCCTTGAAATGTACTCAACACCAATTCCGGTTCAGCAGATTTGATGGCAGACTTCACCACATAAAACCCAACCCACAACCAGCCAAACTGTTCTTTCAGTGCAGCACAGATATTACCCAGATTAGCTGTAAGATCGGGTTCGCCTTCCAGCAATCCTTTGATCTGCGGAATGAGTTCTTTGTATTGCTCTTCCTTTGTTCCCTGTATGATGTGTAGGTCTTCTGCCATGGGGAAAATATTTGTGCAAAGGTAGGATGAATGGATAATGAAAAATGGATAGTGGATAATGCAGATGCAACAATCAAATGCCCCGGCAATTATCCATTATCAACTATCAATTATTTTGCAACCACCACCTTTAATGTTTTCTCAAAATTATCTATCTGCAACTTTACAATATATGTACCTGCAAGTAAGTTACTGGTATTAAAGCGAACCAACTGTTTGCCGATTGATTGAAAGCCATCTACCAGTTTCATGATTTCTCTTCCATCGCTATCAAGTACAAAGAGTAAAACTGCAGTTCGCTTATTTAAAGTATAGTTGATGATCGTATGTGTTGCTGCGGGGTTTGGATTGGCGATCATTTCAATATCCTGCGCAGGGCTTGTTACTTGTGGCTGCGGTTTTTCAACAGCAGGTTTCGGTTTTTCATCTGTAGGTTTAGGATTTTCAACAACCGGTTTAGGTGTAACGGCAATGGTTACCGGCAGAAGCGATACTTCTTTTACATTGCTTGCCACACTTTCGTTATGGAAACGATCGAGACTTGTAACTACGTAATAGTAAACCGTTGACGTAAGATTGCTGTCAATAAATGTTGTTGTTTGATCGTTGGCAGTAACATATTGTATTGCTTCAACATCATCTAAATTCACTGTAGCATTGTTAAAACGGTACACCACAAACTGTCTTACTTTGTCCAGTTCATTTGTTGCAGCTGCAGGTTTTGTCCAACTGAGTTGTACATGATTGTTTTTGATCTGCGCCGTTACATTACTTACCGGTTGTGGGGGGTTGTTATCACGCCAGGGCATTGTTGGTAATAGTGCAGGTGCAGTGTAGAGATGCTCTTCCAATGAATCCCGGAAATGTAACGGGTTGATCATAAAATAACGGGTGCGAAAAAAGGTGCTGCCTAACACATTGCTGTATGTTCTGTTCAGCCGCACCTGGTTATTGATTTGTGATGCATTATTCCATCTTGGATCATTGTCTAATTCTGCATTTAATTTATAAACAGCCTGTCCGCTGTAAATATGCCGGCCATTTGCAATACTGTTCCACCACGGTATAAGTACAGCATAATCTGCAGTAGTAAAACCAATGCTCCAGTAAATTTGTGGTGTAACATAATCAACCCATCCCTGCTGCAACCATTTTTTTGTATCAGCATATATTTCACTGTAGCTCTGCAGACCACTTGTTACCGATCCTGTTGCATCACTGCTTTTATTGCGCCAGATACCAAAAGGCGATACACCAAATTTTACCCATGGTTTTACTGTTTTAATACTGTCGTAGCTGCGTTGAATCAACAGGTTGATGTTATCTCTCCGCCAATCACTTTGATTGTTGAAACCTCTTGCGTAAGCAGCAAAGCTTGCATCATCATTAAACCGTGCACTCGTGCCGCCGGCACCGGGATAAGGATAAAAATAATCATCGTAATGAATGCCATCAATATCGTAACGACGTAATGCATCCATTACAATGGAAATAACATAATCACGCACAGCAGGAATACCCGGGTTGAGGATGCGCAACGAACCTTGTGCAAGCAACCATTCGGGATGTGTTTTGGCAACATGCGTTGAAGCATAATTACCGATAAGATTATAATTGTTTACTGCACGGTAAGGATTGAACCATGCATGTATTTCAATACCACGTTTACGACATTCATCGATCATGAATTGTAATGGATCGAAACCGGCTGCTGGTGCAACACCCTGCGTTCCTGTTACAGAAGCACTCCACGGTTCTAATTTGCTTGGGTAAACAGCATCGCATTCATTTCTTACCTGGAAGTAAATAGCATTGATACCTGTTTGCTGATGCATATCGAGCAACTTGATAACAGAATCTTTTACTTCCTGCACAGTGCGTACAGATGTACTTGGCCAATCAAGATTTAAAAAGGTAGATACCCATGCAGCCCGCAATTCTCTTTTCGGCGGAGCTTGTGCATTGGATGCGGTTATTACAATAAACAGGCTGAGGAAGCAAATGATGAGTCGATTCATAAGATGTTGATAGCTGTGCAAAATAAGTGTTTTTAAAATGGATGCTTTCAATCGTAAAACTATTAAGAAGAAATTAGTTGTTTGCGATTGTTTACAAACAAAAAGGAAGCCAATGACTTCCTTTTGTTCGTTTAATGGTTAAGATGGGATACTATGCTAAATGTTTTTTAAAGAAATCAATCGTACGTTGCCATGCAAGTTTTGCGGCGGCTTCGTTATAACGGGTAGGAGCAGTGTCGTTGTGGAATGCATGATTCACATCGGGATACATGTATAACTCATACGTGATCTTGTTATCTTTCAAAGCCTGTTCATATGCAGTAATGCCTGCATTGATACGTTCGTCGAGTGCTGCATAATGTAATTGTACGGCTGATTTTATCTTTGGTACATCTGCAACAGCAGCTTGTCGTCCATAAAACGCAACTGCTGCTTTTAATTCAGGAACGTTTACGGCAAGTGTATTGCTCATGCCACCGCCCCAGCAAAAACCAACACAACCAAATTTTCCGTTACTGTCTTTTCTTGTTTTGAGATAGTTGAACATGTTGACAAAGTTGGTTTGTGTTTCCTGCGCATTCAGTTTTGTAAACAAAGTTCTTGCTTCATCTTCATTTGCCGGTGTGCCACCTAATGGAGCAAGTGCATTGGGTGCAATAGCAAGGAAACCTGCTTTTGCTGCACGGCGTGCCACATCTTCAATATGCGCATTCAATCCACGGTTCTCGTGTATCACTACAACTGTTCCATATTTTGCTTCCTTCTTTGGCCGGGCAACATAAGCTTTCATTTCACCTGTTACTGCAGGGTAAGTAATGTATTCAGTAAACAGATCATCATCGGGAGTAACAGCAGCTTTGGCATAGTTGCCTTCGAGAAAGGGGAGAATAGCGACTGCCGCTGCAGTGCTGCCTGTGAGTATTGCTAAGCGTTTCATGAACTCACTTCGTGGAAGTGGCTTATGAGTGTATTCGTCGTATAGATTAATAATTTGCTGATCCATTGCGTGTTGATTTAGGATGAGAAGTTACAATGTTTTGATGGAAACCATCAGCCGTTTATAGAAATGAAGTGAACTTGATGTAATTTGTCGGAAATGGCCTTATAGTTTGTCGTACCTGCACATGCAAATTTCATAATTGCACAAGTAGCTTTGTTTAAACAATCATTCAATCAAAAACATAAACCAATTTATCATGCAACCAAAAACAATCAACATTCTTTACTGGGTTTTTACACTCATCTTCGGCGCTCTGATGATCTTTTCTTCTGTAGGTGGTATTGGACCAAATGAGCAAACAATTGAGATCTTTCATAAATTTTTAGGCTACCCCATTTATTTTATCCAGTTTATCAGTTGGGCAAAGATCGTTGGTGTAATTGCGTTGTTACTTCCACTACCCAAAACAGTAAAAGAGTGGGCTTATGCAGGATTGTTTTTTGATCTGTTGGCTGCTGTTTATTCAGGTATTGCTGCATCAGGAAAATTTGATCCGCAGATGTTAGGAATGTTGATGTGGATTATTCCCGGAGTGCTTTCTTATTATTTCTGGAAAAAGAAAACAGCTGTGAATAGCTAAAGAATTTTTGAGCCTAGTATAAAGCAAACGCCCCGTTCACTGAACGGGGCGTTTGCATATTGCCAATTCACTATTTGCTTATTTAATTACGCTTCTTCTTCCATATAACTGCTAACAGGTTCGCAAGTACAAATGAGGTTACGGTCACCGTATGTATTGTTGATGCGGCTTACACTTGGCCAGAATTTGTTTTGTGTTACATAGTACAATGGAAATGCAGCCTGTTGTCTGCTGTATGCATGATTCCATTCATCAGCCATCACCACAAACTGTGTATGCGGTGCATGCTTTAATGGATTATCAGCTTTATCAGCAGTACCATCTTCAACAGCACTGATCTCCTGACGAATGCTGAGTAATGCATCACAAAAACGATCAAGCTCAGCTTTGTCTTCACTTTCTGTTGGTTCGATCATGATCGTACCGGGTACAGGGAAGCTCATTGTTGGTGCATGGAAACCATAATCCATCAAACGTTTTGCTACATCTTCTGCTTCAATACCAGCTGTGTTTTTAAACGGACGCAGATCAACAATAAATTCGTGTGCGCATGTACCGTTAGCACCTGTATAAAGAATATCAAAATCTTTTTTCAATCTTGCCTTCATGTAGTTGGCATTGAGAATAGCATATTCAGTTGCACGTTTTACACCATCTGCACCCAACAAACGGATATATGCATAACTGATGAGCAGGATAGAAGCCGAACCATAAGGAGCTGCACTTACTGCACCCTTTCCATTTTGATCAACATGACCGGGCAGGTAAGGAGCAAGATGTGCTTTCACACAAATAGGTCCCATGCCGGGGCCGCCGCCACCGTGTGGAATTGCAAATGTTTTATGCAGGTTCAGGTGACAAACATCAGCACCAATTAAACCGGGTGATGTTAAACCAACCTGTGCATTCATATTTGCACCATCCATGTACACTTGTCCGCCGTGCTGGTGAACGATAGCGCAAATTTCTTTTACGCTTTCTTCAAAAATGCCATAGGTACTTGGGTAAGTGATCATCACACCTGCAAGGTTGGCGCTGTGTTGTTCTGCTTTTGCTTTAAAGTCGGCCACATCAATGTACCCGTTCTCCAATGCTTTTACCACCACTACTTTCATACCCACCATTACCGCACTTGCAGGATTTGTTCCGTGTGCAGAAATAGGAATCAAAATAACGTTACGGTTTGCATGTCCGTTTGCCAAATGATAATCACGGATGGCTAACAAACCAGCATACTCACCTTGTGCACCACTGTTTGGTTGCAGACTGGTTGCATCAAAACCGGTGATCTCTGCTAAGTATTCTGATAATTCATCAACGATCTGTTGATAACCTTTTGTTTGATCGGCCGGTGCAAATGGATGTATTTTGCTCCAATGTGCCCAGCTCAACGGCATCATTTGTGTAGCAGCATTCAGTTTCATGGTGCAGCTACCCAATGAGATCATAGATGTATTCAACGAAAGATCTTTGTTCTCCAGTTGTTTCATGTAACGCATCATCTGGCTTTCGCTGTTATGCGTATTAAAATTCGGATGCGTTAAGTAGGCGCTTTCACGAACGAGAGATGCAGGGATGTGGTTCAGTTGCACATCTTCTTCAACAGAAAAATGAACAGGATCAACATCGTTTACAAAACAGTTGATGAGATCGTAGAGATCTTCAAGGTTGGTTGTTTCATCAATAGAAATACCAACTGTTGTTGTATCAATGATACGCAGGTTGATCTCCTGTTTTTCTGCTTTTGCTTTTACAGTTGCAAGATCTGCTACTTTAACGGCAATGGTATCGAAGAAGGAATTGCTTACTAATCCAAAACCTCTTTCTGCCAATGCATCGCCCACAACCTGTGTTAATACGGCTACACGTGTTGCAATGGCTTTTAATCCCTGCGGACCATGATACACAGCATACATAGCAGCCATGTTGGCGAGTAATGCCTGTGCCGTACAAATATTTGAAGTAGCTTTTTCACGTTTGATGTGTTGCTCACGTGTTTGCAACGCCATACGTAATGCACGGTTGTTTTGTGCATCAATACTTACACCAATGATACGGCCGGGGATAGAACGTTTAAATTCATCTTTGGTGGTGAAGAACGCAGCATGTGGTCCGCCATAACCAAGAGGTACACCAAAACGCTGTGCCGAACCAAAAGCAACATCAGCACCCAGTTCGCCTGGTGAAGTAATCAACGTTAATGCCAACAGATCAGTTGCCATTGCCACAAATCCACCTACACTTTGCACCTGCTGAATAAATGCACGGTAATCTTCAACTGAACCGATATTGTTAGGGTACTGCACCAATGCACCAAAATAAGTTTCATCAATGGCAGCAGTTTTATAATCGCCGAAAACAAGTTGAATGCCCAGCGGTGTACCACGGGTAATGAGTACATCTTTTGTTTGCGGGAACACTTCGTTGTCTACAAAGAACTTCGGTGCTTTAATAACATCTGTTTTGTTTACATGATGAAACAGCATGTTCATTGCTTCTGCAGCAGCAGTTGCTTCATCGAGCAGCGAAGCATTGGCAATCGGTAAACCGGTAAGATCGCTCACCATGGTTTGGAAGTTGAGTAAGCTTTCCAAACGGCCTTGCGAAATTTCGGCCTGGTAAGGGGTGTACTGTGTGTACCAGCCCGGGTTTTCAAAAACATTACGCAGAATTACAGAAGGCGTAATGGTATCGTAATAACCCTGGCCAATATAAGTTTTGAATAATTTATTGTTGAGCGAAACGTCTTTCAGATGCTTCAGCAGATCAGCTTCACTCATTGCATCGGGCAGGTTGAGTTTTTCGTTGTGGCGGATGGCTGCCGGTACGGTTTTGTCGATCAGTTCATCCAGGCTGTTTACGCCAATGGTTTTTAATAAGCTTGCTTCCGATCCTGTAGTACCAATGTGTCTGCGGGAAAATTCGTTTTGTTGTGCTTCAAAAAGATTCATGTGTTTCGTTCGTTTAAACAGATCTGTTATTTGAAAAGAAGCTGTTTCCAGCCCATCTTTAGCTTTTCCTCATGCCGAAAAATTAAAGACGTGCAAAGTTACGGCCAGAAGCAATTCAAATAAACGCATGTTAGCGGTTGGGGAAAGGCTGTGAAAACGGTTGCACAGGGTAAAATGCTATTCGCTGCGAGCTACAAGCTGCAAGCCGTTTCCCGATTTTTATAGTAGTTTATAAATAGCAGGTTATGTATTTGCTTGCAGCGAGTAGCGAACAGCATGCAGCTTATCCTATTTTTTCAACAAAACTTCTAACTGATCGAAGCAGATGGAAATGCCTTGTTCAAAGCCCATTTCCACAATGGTTTGTAAACTTTGTTCTGTGGGGTAGATCATTTTAAACTCTACTGTTGTTCCTGTTGCCGTTTCTTTGAACACATTATGTCCCTTCGACACAGGAAGTTCCGGGTTGATCGTTCCGTTCTCATCGCAAAAACTATCTTCTATTTCAAAACCTTTGTGGTGGGTGATAGAAAGATAATCCATGCGAGCCCAGTGGCGCTGATCTTCAGGCCCAACCATGGCGTATAACCAAAAGCCGCCCGGTGTAAAATCCTGCTTTTTTGTTTCTGCACGCCAGGGTGAAGGTCCCCACCATTGATCGAGTAATTTACTTTCGGTAAATGCACGCCACACATCTGCAACCGGGGCATCAAATTCTCTTGATACAACAATTGATTTTGCCTGAAAATCTTTTGTAACGTTTGTTTTATTCGTACTCATTTTTTTGTTGTTTTTATCGTTGATAATAGGTTGTCTAATTGGTTGAATCTCGTATCCCACATTTGCCTGAATGGTTCAATAAAATCAGCTACTTCTTTCATCTTTTTTGCGTTAAAGTGGTAATGGATTTTCCGCCCGCTTTGTTCCTGCTTCACCAACTCACATTCGGTTAAAATGCGCAGGTGTTTCGATATAGCTTGCCGGCTGCTGTCGAAATGTTCGGCAAGTGCATTTGGTGTCATTGCCTGCGTGGCAACCAGTAAAATGATAGCCCGGCGGGTGGGGTCGGCAATTGCCTGAAATACGTCTCTTCTCATTTCAAAAACGGAGTTAGGAAACCGTTCGGTTGCAAATATACGTGCAACCATTTGGTTTCTCAATATTTTCTTTCTTTTTTTCTGGCAAACTTGTATAGCGTACAAATAACCTGCCTCTTTCGGCTATGGCTTACATTTGCAGCATGGCAGAGGATCTCTTACATAATTGGGAAAAAAAAGCAGCAGAACGGCAAAAAGAATATGCCCGTTTTTTGAAACGTGCAGAAAAAAATAAAGTGCTGAAACAACTGCCCGATCTGCATGAAGAAGCTTTTGAAAAAGTTGATTGTCTGCAATGTGCCAACTGTTGCAAAAATTATTCGCCCCGTTTTAAAACACCCGATATAAAACGCATCAGCAAACACCTGCGCATGAAGGAAGGAGAGTTTATTGATAAGTACCTCAATCTTGATAACGAAGGCGATTATGTAGTGAAAACAAAACCCTGTCCTTTTCTTGGTGCTGATAATTACTGCAGTATTTATGAAGTGCGTCCGTCGGATTGTGAACGTTTTCCTTATACAGATGAAGATGTGATATTGAAGCGACCACATCTTACACTTAAGAACAGTACTTTTTGTCCGGCTACTTATTATGTACTTGAAAAATTACTTGTTGCAAAGTAAAATTTTACATAAGCAATTTAATTTCTATTTTCAAGAACAAACAACTGTGGTTGTTTATAACTTACGTTCACAAAAACACATTGTATGAAATTAGTTTCGCAGATAATGGGCATTTTTCTTTTGGTTGTAACAGCTGCCGCTTGTACAAAGGGATTTTATATTGACGGGAAGAAAGCTGTGCAGGTTAAAGTGACCGATCTTGGAGAAATGTATTCAACCTATAACATTACCGAGAGTGAGCAAACAGAGGTAAAGCGCCAGTTAACAGACAAAGGGTTGATGAGTGAAATTATACGCTACAGTAAAGAGAACCAATGGCCTGATGCTGTTAATACATTAGACGAACGTTTAGAAAACCGCTCGGTGATGATGAAATATAATTTTTACAAAGTAGCAAGCTTTGGAAACAAAACCATTGTAGCTGTGCCACAGGAAAAAAACAAACATATGCCTGCTGCTTATATACCACAAGGGCCGATGTACATCATTTTTGCAAGCAAGGTTATTGCATCGAAATAGATTTGGAACACTGCATTTCAAGGACCGCTCATGCGGTCTTTTTTTATGCAAAAAAAATCCCCGCCTTGAAAGGAGGGGAGACGGTTAATCAGTTACCATTAACCATTAAACCTTATCATCACACAAATAGACTAAGATTTTATTTTTTGAGTTGCATCAGTTTGTCATATTTCGGGCAGAAGATGGCCGGATTGCGGGTTTCTGAACTTTACGGGCAAAAAAAAACCTCTTCCGTAAAGGAAGAGGCGCTAATCAGTTACCATTAACCATTAAACCTTATCATCAATGGCAAAATAGCTATTTTTTTTTAATTATTGTTGAAACGTTAAATTATTTCCAATTCCCTTTAAACGTACGGGCATAGTCATCAAAGCTTTGCACGCCAAATTTCTTTTCTGCAAAATACTTCACAAGCATTTCCATTTCGCTAACTTCCAGCATGCCCGATATTGGTTGAGGTGCATCATTTTCGCCTGGTATAATCACCGTAGTAGGATATGCCAGCTCTCCATTGGTAAGCATCAAGGCTATTTCATTGGTTTTATAGGATGCGTTATACTTATAGGTTTTACCTTTCCAGCTTACATCTGCTTTTGTTTCGGCATTGAGCTTTACCAGGTAAAAATTATTGTTGAGGTATTCAATGAGATCTTTATTACTGTAGGTTTTTTTATCCATCACTTTGCACCAACCACACCAGTCGGTATACAGATCAATCAAAACGGGGCGGGGAGCGGTTTTCAACTTTTGTTCTACCTCTGTAAGACTGCTCCATTGCAGCTTGGGTTTGGGTGCTTCGGTTACAAATGCACCGAAAGAAATAAACAGAACTGTAAGGGCGGAATAAAAAGACAACTTTTGCATGCTATTTTTGTTAATCTTATTCATTTAAACGCTTATAAGTGCATAAAATTGTTGTTACAGTTACCGGAGCCAGTGGTTCCATCTATGCAAAATTACTGCTGGAAAAACTTTCTGCAGCAAAGGAACAGTGGACAGAGGTTGCTTTAGTTATGACGGAAAATGCAAAGGAAGTGTGGCGTACCGAACTACAGGACGAATCGTATAAACAACTTCCGTTCAAGGTTTATTCCACAACCGATTTTCATGCACCTTTTGCATCGGGATCGGGTCAGTTCAATACAATGATCATTATCCCTTGCAGCATGGGTACACTGGGCCGCATTGCAACAGGTATTTCCAACGATTTAATTACACGTGCAGCTGATGTGGTGCTGAAGGAAAGAAGAAAACTGATTTGTGTGGTGCGTGATACGCCGTACAATCTTATTCATATCCGCAATATGGAAACAGTAACGCTTGCAGGTGGAATTATTTGCCCGGCAACACCCAGTTTTTACAGCGTACCAAAAACAATTGAAGAAGTTGCTTCAACAGTTGTTGACCGTGTGTTGGATCTTGCAGGGATTGATGTGAAAACGTTTCGGTGGGGAAATGAAGAGAAATGAGTGATGAGTGATGAATGATCAGTCGCCGCCATCACTTCCCGAATCACCATCGCTACTATAATTCCTGTCGTTCGATTCGCTGCTTTGAAATGGAATATCCCTGTTTCTGCGATAGCTGAAAAAGGCGATGGTTAATACAATCGATAAAATAATGCCGATCCACATGTGAATTTATTTTATTCTGTGATTAGCAATTTTATATTTTTCTTTTACATATTCAAATTCAAAGCACTCATCGGTAAGTTTTAGAATTCTGAGCTTTTTTATAGAACCATTTTTATTTAAAATGATCAGGTTTTGTTGTGTGTCTACTTTATAGGTTGCATTGAATTTATTAGTTAGACTATCTCTTTCAATTCTTTCGTAAAAATATTCACCACCTTTTGTAAATACATTTTTGTAATAGGTATCTTTTTTTCCTTGTCCGGCAATACGCCATTCACCGTGTAGCTTACTAAAATTAATTCCTTCCCCACACAAAGCTGTTACATAATGCGGATAAATCTCCTCGTAAAATCCAGCTTTAATGGCTGCATTAACAGTTTCTTTATCTGAATTAACAATATTGTTATTTACATCTTTTTTTGCCCAATTCAAATCTTTCATACGAAAGAAAAAATCTGAAAATTCAGTAATTGGAGAGCTTCCCTCCACAATAAACGAATAAAAATGTGTGCCTTCTGCATCTTTAAATTCCATATGAAATTCAGGGCCACAATAATGGGAAGTAGAATCAAATGTTGGAATGACTCCCTCGGGAAATTTTTTCAAGTATTTTATTGTATTAATAAGCGTATCTAAGTAAGCCTTGTTTAATTTTCCAACATGAGTTTTGAAAAGTACAGGTTCAATTGAGATGGGGAATCTTGAAATAGAAGAATCTGTATTGAAATCATGTGAAAGGAACCAATAGACACCGAGCCCCTTATTGTATGCATTAACAGAATCTGTTCGATATATTGTAAGGGCCTTGATATATTCTATTCCGGAGTTTTTGTTTTTTTGGGAACATGATACTCCAATTAATAAGAAAAAGAATATGAACCCTCTTTTTTTCATGAAGCTTTATTTTGCAGTTAATTCTTCATACACTGCTGCCAGCGAACGTTGGATGCCATCGCCAATCCATTCTGTTACGCCGGGTATCGCTTTGTTTTTAAGGAAGTCTTCTTTGCTTGTTCCTGCTTTCACTTCTTTTTCACCAAATGCAAGCAAATTTTCAAAGTAGTGTTGCATGGCTTTGATGTCGTCCATCTTACCATACACTTCAAATCCTTCCGATGCATGACCATAAACAAAGGTTGTTTTCTTGCTGAAATGTTTGGTTGTTTTTTCCAGTACGGCAATCCAGTTTTTTATGGAAGCACCTGCGGTACGGTCGATGTATGGGTAGCGGCGGTTGTTGATGAGGTCGCCCATGTGTACAATATCTGCATGTTCAAAATGAATGAGTGCATCACCATCTGTATGTGCTGCACCAAAATACTGCAACGTGATTTTTTCATTGCCAATTTTCTGGCTCCAGGTTTTACCAAAAGTTTGATTGGGATAGAGTTGTTTGTCTTCGCTCTTGCTTTGTTTGGCTACACGTTCCTGATTGGCTTTTGAATTTTCATGCGCCAATACATGTTCTACAATTCCTTTAAATGAAATATTACCGCTGCTGTGATCGCCGTGATGGTGGGTGTTGATGAGTAACTTGAATGGTTTTTCAGAACGGGTCTTTAACTCATCAATGAGGTGTTTACTCTGGTCGGGAAACTGTGTATCAACCACAACAATACCTTCTTTGCTCAAGTAGAAAAGAATAGTGCCGCCACGTTCGGTAAACACTCCAATATCATCTGTCAACATTTTTATTTTCCATGCAGGTTGTTGCAGTAATTGTGCAAGTAAGTTTTGCTGTACAGCAAGTGCGCCTATTGTAAGTGCAGACGATTGCAGGAAATGTTTACGGTTCATACATGTTGATTTATTACCTGTAAAATAAACAATCTGCTGTTTTGTTTACAGACAGGAAATGTATTAGCCGATAAATTGGATGAATGGTAAATTAATACTCCAGTTTTCGAAGGCTGGGTGCTTTAAACCAGGTAACAGTAACGACAAGCAAGGTCATGCAGCCGCCGAAAATAACAGAAGGGACTGTTCCTAATAACGATGCAGCAGTTCCGCTTTCAAACTGTCCAAGTTCGTTACTGCTGTTAATGAAGATAGAGCTTACGCTGCTTACACGCCCACGCATTTCATCAGGCACAAAGAGTTGCAAAACAGTACCACGGATGATCACACTCACGCCATCGAACAAACCGCTCACAAACAGTGCAGCAAAACTCAACCAGAAATTTTGCGAAAGTGCAAATACAAGAATGCAAAGTCCGAATCCGCCAACAACATAAAACAGTTTTTGGCCTTGGTTGTTTTTTAACGGCTTCCAGGTAAGTGCAGCAATGGCAATAAAATTACCGAGATAAGTTGCTGCTGTTAACCAACCCAAACCTTCGGGACCAAGATGTAAAATGTCTTTTGCAAAAACAGGAAGCAATGCAGTAACACCACCAAACAAAACAGCAAACATGTCCAGCGTCATCGATCCTAATAATGCCTTTTGTGTAAGTATGAAATGAATGCCTTCTTTCACGCTTTCCCATGTACGGGTATTGCCGGGTTTAAATAAAACAGGTTTTTGTTTTACGTTTTGCATACAAAACACAGCAATCAATACAAGCGATGATACAACGGTAAAGGCAATGGTAACATTGGTATAACCCATCAGCAAACCTGCAACACCCGGACCAATTACTGCAGCCAGCAGCCATGCCATGCTGTTAATGGAAGTTGCTCTTACCAACTGAGTTGGAAGTACGAGCTGCGAAAGAAATGCACTGAATGCCGGACTGCTGAATGCACGAATGGCGCCTGTAGCTGCAACCAATGCGTAAATACTCCACTGCACAGCCGCAGGCGAAGTTGTATGAATAAAATAATCGGAGGTAACAAACAACATACCCAGCATTACAAAAAAGTACAACAGCATACAAATGCTGATGAGGCGTTGCTTATTGCTGCGGTCGATCTTAACACCTGCAGGTAACGCTAATAAAATAGCAGGAATCACTTCCGATAAACCAAGTACGCCCAATGAAAGTTTACTCCCTGTTACTTCATATAATTTCCAGCCAAGTAAAACAGGAGTCATGCGTAAGCCTGCAAGAAAAATTAAACGTGCTGTAACGTACCATGCAAACTCATTGTTTAACAGAAAGGGTTGCCTTGTATGCGTACTCATGGTAATGTAATGTAGTGCTGACCTTGTTCGTATTCCTTATCTAATGCTTCAATTACAATTTGCAAATGCTTTTCATTGCCAAGAAAATCAGCATTGCTGGCATCAATAAACAACGTTTTAATATTGTGTTGCTTGATGTATTGCGTATAAGTTTCCTGGATACTGAACAGGTAATCGTCGGCTATCTGTTGCTCATAACTCCGGTTGCGTTTACGGATGTTCTGTTGCAGGCGTGAAACAGGCGAATGCAGGTAAATAAGCAACTCCGGTTGCACCAGCTGCTGGTGAATGATATCGAACAGGTTTTGATAGAGCCTGAACTCATCTGCCGGCAGATTTACTTTTGCAAACAGCAGGCATTTTGTAAACAGGTAATCCGAAATAGTAATGGAGTTGAAAAGATCCTGTGTGTGCAGTAATTCTTTCAGCTGTTTATATCGCTCAGCCATAAAAAACAATTCAAGCGGAAACGCAAACTGCTTTGGATTTTCGTAAAATTTAGGCAGGAAAGGATTGTCGGCAAACTCTTCCAGTATCAATCGGGCATTGTAATGTTTGCTTAGTAAATGTGCCAGTGTTGTTTTACCGGCACCGATATTCCCTTCTATTGTTACAAAATTGTACTTCATCCGGCGGCAAATTAAAACATGCGTGGAATTTGCAGAATGAACTTATTCAGTTTGTGGAAAAGTATGCGTTGGATCGTCTTGCCGTTGTTCAACCCAAACAAGCAAAAGAAGCAAACTAAGCAGCCTGACTGTTATTAATTCAGCTTTTTCACCGGCAGCAGATCGGCGCACTCTCTTAATAAAGTACCAATGGTTTTGCGGTAAACAGGATGGATTTTGCGTTCGCCAAGCTCAGCAAGAGGGATCAATACGAAGCGACGGTCTTGTATGGCCGGGTGGGGCAGGGTAACTTTTGGCGAATGATAAATAAGATTGTCGTAAAACAAAATATCCAGATCAATGGTGCGTGGGCCATATTTTTCGGTACGGATGCGGCCGAGCTCCTGTTCAATGTTCAGCAGTTCCTGCATCAACTCATCGGGCAAAAGCTGTGTATGGATAATGATGACCTGGTTGAGGAAAGCTGCTTGTTGGGTATTACCCCATGCTGCAGTTTCGTACAAAGCCGATTCTTTTACAAGGCCGCCGCAGCGTTGTCTTATTTCTGCAATTGCTTTTTTTAAATACTGTTTCCGTTGCCCCTGGTTGCTGCCCAATAAAATGTACGAAACATGATAAGCCATGCTGTAAAAATAGGGCAGTAAAAAATAATGCGAAGGGTTGCCAACCTTAAAAAGGCTGGCAACCCTTTAAAAAGTTTTCGGGGCAACTGCATAAACAAATAGCTTTGCGGCATGAGTAATAACTACAGCCAGTGGCAAGCAATGCTGGCTATTTCCAAAGCAAGTTTCCGGGCAATCTTTCGCAGTCCATCGGCAGTTATTTTCAGTTTCGCCTTTCCCCTCATTTTTATACTGGTGTTTGGATTTATCGGTGGTGGCAGCCCAACAGTTCGCATAGGTTTTACCAAAACAACCGATACAACACAACGCAATGCTGTTTACCAGCAACTGGCGAAATACAAAACCATCCGTATTGTTGAAAAGAGCGAAGAGGAGTTGCGGAACGATTTATCGAAAGGACGTATTACAGCGTTGATCGATATGCAGCCGAATAAATCGGATACGTTTCCTTTGTACAATATCAGCCTGTTAACATCAACAGCAAGTGTTGATCGGTTAGCTATTCTTCAATCAACTTTAAAAGATATTATTGTAAACATCGATCGCAGGGCTGCACCTGATGCACCTACTTATGCAAAAATTGATTTGCCTCCACCAATGCCGGGGCGTGTGTATAAAGCCATCGACTTTATTCTGCCCGGCCAGTTAGGATTTTCTTTATTAAGTGCCGGCGTGTTTGGTGTGGCGTTTTTGTTTTTTAACCTGCGTCAGCAACTGGTATTGAAACGCTTTTTTGCAACACCCATCAAACGTGGATATATTTTGTTTGGCGAAGGCATCAGCCGTGTATTGTTCCAGTTAATTACAGCAGTAGTTATTCTGCTCATCGGAAAATTTGTATTTGGATTTACATTGGTGCATGGCGTTGTTACATTTATTGAACTGCTGATATTGAGTTTGGTGGGGCTGATTGTTTTCATGGGCTTTGGATTTATTGTAAGCGGCCTCGCAAAGAACGAAAGCACTATACCGCCTTTTGCAAATATGTTTACGCTGCCACAGTTTTTATTGGCGGGAACATTTTTCTCAATCGATACTTTTCCAAAATGGTTACAACCGCTTTGCCGCATATTGCCCTTAACACATTTGAACGATGCCATGCGTAATATTGCGTTTGAAGGAAGTCATTTAATTGATTGCGGAAAACAGCTGGGCATTCTTGGTTTGTGGGGTATTGCATTGTACGCTGTTGCCATTAAAGTGTTTCGTTGGGAATGATGCAAAGTACGATGTGAGAGGTACGAGGTACGAAGTAAGGGTACTTCAACTATGAACTATAAACCATGAACGATCAACTTTTTCTATGCGTTTACTAAAAATGTTTTTGTTTGTTTTGATTGGCTTGTTTGCTGTCATTACTATTATTGGGTTGCTGATACCATCGAGTGTAAAAGTGTCGAGAGGTGTTATTGTAAATACCGACAGCAGCAATGTGTACAAGGAGTTGAGCGATGTAAAGAACTGGAACCAATGGTTGCCATGGATAACAGCCGATAGCGGTGCTATTGTGCAAACCTCTGCTGTTACCAATGCACCGGGCGCTTATTTTAAATGGAAAGGAGTGAAGCTGAACAGTGCAGGCACCTTCACCATACAGTCCATTAAGCCCGATGAAATTCTAGTGCTGCATGAAATAAAAGATATGAATACTTCCGAAGGTGGTTTCCGCATCAGAAGCATCAGCAGCAATACAACAGAAGTGCTTTGGTATATGGAGTACAAACTGAAGTGGTATCCGTGGGAACGTTTCTTTGGCATCTTCATCGATAAAATTATCGGTTCGGCTTTTGAACAAGGACTTGAGCAATTCCGCAGTTATACCGAACAGAAGTATGGCTCTTCAACAGCTGCACTTACCAGGGAAAACTGATCTTGCCCATCGTTACTGAAGGAATACCTTTCAATGTTTTTCCAAATTCAATAGTGCCGCCGGCAATACATTCATTGGCAAGTATTGCAAACAGCACCGCTTCTTTTGCATCAGGATTAATACCTAAGTCGCTTGTTAGTTTAATTGGAACAGCAGGCAATAAAAGTTTTATCCGTTCCATTAATAAAGGATTGTGCATACCACCACCACTTGCATACAAAACAAAGTTGCTGTTTCCCTGCATGGTTTTTTGCACCGCTTCTGCAATGGTTTGTGCGGAAAAAAGATTAAGTGTTGTCATTGCATCGGCAGCGCTGATGGTTTCAATACCTGCTTTTTGTTTTGCGGTTTCGAGGTAAGCAAGATTAAATAATTCCGGTCCGGTTGTTTTAGGAAAGCCCTGTTCAAAAAACGGATGATCTTTTAATGCGTTTAACAATGCTTCATGTACTGTGCCCTGTCGTGCAACGGCAGCATCTTCATCAAAATATTTTCCGGTTATCTCCTGTTGAATCAACGCATCCATCATGGTGTTGCCGGGGCCGGTATCGGTGCTGAAAATTTTCTCTGCATCCATAGATCCGGGTAAGAACGTAAAGTTGGCAATACCGCCCATGTTCAACATAATGCGGTCTTCTCCTTTCTTCGAAAAAATAAAATAATCGCCATACACTGCAAGTGGTGCACCCTCGCCACCGGCAGCAATATGTTTCTGACGAAAATCGCTGATGGTGATGATGCCCGTATCAACCGCCATATGATCGCCATCGCCTATCTGTAAAGTTGCATTGCTGAATTTTTCCTGTTGATGCAATGCTTTTGGTGCATGATAAATGGTTTGCCCGTGGCTGGCAATCAAGTCAACATCTTCTTTTGCAATTTGATGCTTTGCTAAAAAGCCATTGATCATTGCTGCCTGTTGTTGGGCTACCCATGGGTTGAGCAGACAGAGTTTTTCAAGATCAACTTCTTTTTTTGAGAACACCGATTTGATCTCGGCTTTAAAATCGGGATCGTAAGCAATGGTTTCAAAGGCAAGCAATTGAATATTTGTATCGTGCCCTTCGCCTTCAATGCGGCAATAAGCAATATCTAAACCATCTACAGAGGTGCCGCTCATTAATCCAATAATGTAGCGTTGCTTTTTTTGTGCAATGGCAGTAAGCGCCTGCATGTTCCTGTTCATACAATAAATATAGTAAATGCCCGTATTTGCGAACTATCTGAATTTTACATGCCGATTTATGCCGTTCATAAATAATAAGGCTGCATTTTTTTGCAGGTTTTTTAATCTTTAGTAATTTTCTGATGCCTTTTTTAAAAGATTAACAGCCAAAACCAGCATGCTTAAACAGGAACGACAAGCCTTTATTGTGCACCAGGTAAACCTGCACAACCGTGTACTGTCATCCGATCTCAGCACACAAATGAATGTGTCGGAAGATACCATTCGTCGTGATTTGCAGGAGCTGGCCGATAAAGGAAAAATAATCAAAGTACATGGTGGCGCATTATCCCGTTCGTTCAACAGCTCCATCAATTCTTCCAGTGTATATAGTATTGATGCAAAGAAAACCATTGCACAAAAAGCCGCATCGCTTGTTAAGGATGGCATGTTTGTAATGAGTACCGGCGGTACTACCATTATTGAAATGGCAAAGGCGCTGCCCGATAATCTGCACGCAACATTTATTACAGGAAGTTTGCCTGCAGCATTGGAGTATATACATCACCCAACTATTGAAGTGATTTTTATTGGCGATAAGCTTTCGAAAAATTCACAGATCACCATTGGCCCCGATGCTATTTTAAAGATCAGGCAGTTTAAAGTTGATCTCTGTTTTCTTGGAATTAATGCACTGGATATAAAACATGGTTTAACCGATAATGATTATGATGTGGTGCAGGTAAAAAAAGCCATGATCGAATCGGCGAATGAGGTCATCGCTTTATCTATCTCCGAAAAAGTAAACACATCGCAAAGCATACAGGTTTGTAAGGTTAACGAATTTGATACACTTATAACCGAATTATCACCCGATGATAAAATTTTTCAACCGTATAAAAACGCCGGACTTAGTATTCTGTAACGATGAAAGCCTTCACAAACTAAAAACTGAAAAATGAAAAGATGTAATGAGAAAAAGACAGGCAGATGGATACATCTGTTTGTTTGGCCGGCAATGTTACTGCTCTGTTCGGTTGCAACCGCACAGGTAACTATTTCGGGTAAAGTAACCGGTGCAGGAAATGCGCCTGCAGTAAACGTATCGGTTGTAGTGCGTAACAGCACAGCAGGTACATCAACCGATGCAAATGGTGCTTACAGCCTTTCGGCAAACCTGAAACCCGGCAAGTATGTGCTGGAGTTTTCGGGTGTAGGTTTTAAATCTACCACTTCAAGTGTAACAATTGAAAGTGGAAAAAGCAGTTATACGATCAACGCCGAATTAAGCGACGACGTTTTAGGTTTAGATGAAGTGGTAGTAACAGGTACAGGTGTTGCTACAAAAAAGAAACAATTGGGCAATGCTATTTCAACAGTATCGGGCAGAGAGTTAACAAGAGGTGGCGCTACATCAATTGATATGGGGCTGCAGGGTAAAGTGGCCGGTGCACAGGTTACACAAAACAGTGGTAACCCTGCCGGTGGTGTTACTGTTCGGTTACGTGGGCCAAGTACGATTGTTGGTTCTTCTGACCCCTTATATATTGTTGATGGTGTAATTGTCAATAACGATTCACGCCAGTTGATCGACTTGGGAGGTTATGCACAAAACAGGTTGGTTGATATTAATCCGGCGGATATTGATCGTATTGAAATCATTAAAGGTGCTGCAGCTGCTGCCATTTATGGTTCAAGAGCAAACAATGGGGTGGTGCAGATCTTTACCAAGAAAGGCCGTGAAGGAAAGCCACAGTTCAGTTTCTCTACACAATTACGCAGCAGTACACTCCGTAAAAAAATGGAGTACAACCAGGTGCCTTTCCGGTTTACAAATTTTACAGCAAGCGACCTTACAACAGTTCCGGTACAGCGTTACGATTTGCAGGATAAGATCTTCCAGAACGGAATAGGTACAGAAAATGTGTTGTCTGTTTCGGGTGGTACAGCTAACACAAAATATTATGCGTCCGTTGCTAACCTTTATAACGAAGGTATTATACGTAATACCAATTTTATGCGCAATGGCTTTCGTTTAAACCTGCAGCAAAAACTCAACAAAACAACCACTCTTAATTTTAATACAGCCTATACACACAGTACAAGTAAAGAAATTCCAAATGGTGGTATTAATGAAGCGTATGGTGCATTAACCGGATTTATTTTCGGCAATAACTATGTTAATCCCGATAAAGATCCTGCCACAGGTATTTATCCATCTGTAAATGCTACTGCAATTGTTGCACGTACCAATCCGTTGGAAGCAATTGAACGTTTCGATTTTCGCCAACGTACAAGTCGTATTGTATCAAGTGCACAATTAACCATTAAACCGGTTACAGGTTTAAATATCGAGTTTACTTCGGGTATTGATAACTATACACAAACTGCAACAGCTTATATTCCGCCACGCAATACAACTCCTTCTTATAACGGAGGTTTTATACGCCGTGCTGATGCAACGGTAATGCAGCTGAATAATGACCTTACTGCAACGTATCAAAAAGAAATTGTCAGCGAACTGCAATCCACCACTTCGTTGGGAGGTACATTGCAATACGACCGCACATTTACGTTTTCGGCTAATGCAACACAGTTAGGTGCGTTTGGACAAACGATTAACAATGGTACAATTGCGGCAGGCGAATTCAGAGGCGAACGTGTAATTATGGGTGCATTTCTGCAACAGACATTTGGTTATAAGAACAGGTATTTTGTAACGGGTGCTGCACGTGTTGATGCATCTTCTGTTTATGGTATCGATAACCGTTGGCAGTTCTTCCCTAAAGTGAGTGGTTCGTATATCGTATCAAACGAAAAATTCTGGAGCGATAATCTTTCAAAAGCAGTTAGTAGCTTAAAGCTGCGTGCTGCATATGGGCAAAGTGGTAACTTAACAGCTATTGGTCAGTACGATCGCTTTACAAATTTCTCACCAGTGGTATACGGTGGACAGGCAGGATATATTGCACCATCAACACTGGGTAACTTTACCGTTAAACCGGAACGCCAGACAGAAGTTGAATTTGGTTTCGATTTAGGTTTACTCAACGATGCCATCAGTATCGAGTTCAGCTATTTCAATAAGGATGTAAAAGATCTTATCCTCAACCGCACACTTGCACCAACAACAGGTTATAACAATCGTTTTGTAAACATTGGTACAATGACGAACAAAGGATTTGAGTTTCTCGTTCGTGCTGCCATTCTTAACAAGGATAAGTTGCGTTGGGTATCAACTTTATCTTACCTCAATAACAAAAACGTAGTGAATGGTGTAGAAGGTAATGGCGTATTACCATTCGCCGGCGGCTTTGGCCAGGTGGCAGCTGTAAACGGTTATCCTTTGGGTGCTTATTACAGTACATTCTTTGCACGCAATGCTGATGGAACGTTATTGCTTGATCTGAATGGTTTACCACAACGTGAAAGAGGTATTCAGTTAGCAAACGGCAAGTATACTGTACAACGTGCTGCAAACGGACAGCCAACAGGTACATTGCTGAGTAAAGTAATTGGTCAGCCCAATCCCAAACATATCATTTCAAAAATTGATGAGCTCGATTTCGGCAAATTCAATTTCCGTATGCAATGGGATGCCATGCTTGGTTACGATGTGTTCAACTTTACAAAACGTGTGGGCGACAGAGATTTTTATGGTGGTTTGAAAGGGTATGAAGCAGAACTGTTAGGCAAAGTTCCAAAAGGTACAAGCGCAGCACTCTTCAGCATTTTCGAAAACTGGATCGAAGACGGTTCGTTTGTGAAATTGCGTGAGTTATCGCTATCGTATAATATGAAGCCAAAGTTTTTAAAAGGCAACAGCATGCGTTTAAGTGTTGTAGGGCGCAACCTGTTTTCATTTGATAATTACAGTGGATGGGATCCGGAAGTAAATGCTGCAGGGCAAGACAATGCAGTACGTGGTTTCGATTTTGTGGAAGTGCCGCTTCCGAGAATGGTCCTGTTTGCAGTTAACGTTAATTTCTAATTGAAAAAAATATTATACAATGAAAAAGCTTTTTAAACATTCCATCTTCCTGCTTGCACTTGCAGTGTTTTCAGGATGTAAAATGGATATCGTAAACCCGAACGGGCCAACCGATGCACAGGTAGTTTCTACCCGTGAGGGATTGATCACTTACAGTATTGGTATGAAGCAGAACTATGCTGCTTCTGCATTCGAATCGCTTGCAATTACAACAGGTGGTACCACACGTGAAGTAAAAGGCATTGCAACATTTACCAATGTGCTTGAAATTGAAGCAGGCGGTTCTGCGTTACCAACTTTTAACGGTAATGTATTGGGTGTTTGGTTACGCATGAATCGTGTAATGGGTATGGCTGATGATATTATTGCCAATGCGCCTACAGTGCTTGCAACTGATAATGCCATGCGTTCGGGTATTGTAGCACATGCACATTTATTTAAAGCAATGGCAATTGGTGGATTAGCAACTGCATTTGAGCAGGTGCCAACAGAAACCAACAAGGCAGGCGGTGTAACGTTTGTTGCCCGTCAGCAAGGGTTATTAAAAGCCATTGAACTGTTAGAACAGGCAGCAGCATTAATTGCAGCAAATACACCATCAACCGAATTTAATACACGTGTATTGGGTGCAAACTTTAATCTGTTAAATTGTATCAATGCCTACCTGGCACGTTACAATGTAATGGCCGGTCGTTATACGCAGGCAATCGCAGCAGCCAATCTTGTTCCATTAAGTTCTGCATCGCAATTTGTGTACGATGGTGCACAATCCATTAACCCAATTTATAACCAGTTACGTGTTGTAAACAGCTTTTCGCCACGTGATAATTTTGGTTTACCTGCGGGTATGTTCGATCCTGCTGATGGGCGCCTGGCTTTTTATTTTCAAGGTTCGCCTGTAACAAGCGGCAGCGATGTGTTACGTACCATCCGTGGTTTTGCACAGGTAAACAGCAGCCCCATCCCGGTTTATCTGCCCGATGAAATGCGTTTGATCAAAGCCGAAGCAATTCTGCGTTCGGGCGGATTGGTAACGGATGCGTTGATTGAGATCAATGCAGTTCGTCAGCAATCGAGCGGTGATGCATTTGGTGTACATGCCAATCTTCCTGCTTACACAGGTTCAATTCTTGTGAATGATCTGTTGCTCGAAGTGTACAAACAACGTTGTGCAGAACTGTACTTAAGTGGTCTTCGTTTGGAAGACAGTCGCCGCTTTGGACGTACAGCTCCGCCAAACAATGTAAATCCTGTTCCTACAACATTTGAGCGCAACAGAAATTTCTATCCTTATCCCGATCAGGAGCGTTTGAACAATCCAAACACTCCGGCCGATCCGTCGATATAAGTCTTTTTTCAGTAGTTATGTTTTAAGTGTTCAAGCCCCGTTTTCTAACGGGGCTTCTCTTTTTTAAAGAAAAATTTACAACAAAGCAACGATTGAGGAAATAGCTTTGTCAACCCATTACAAAACCCGAATGATCGATCAGCGGCAATTAATAAAAGAATGTTTGCGTGGCAACAGCGTGGCGCAAAAGCAACTCTATGATGCTTTTGCTGAAACCATGCTGGGTATCTGTTTCCGCTACACCAAATCGCTGGCCGATGCTGAAGATGTGTTGCAGGAAGGGTTTATTAAAGTGTTTCGTAACCTGCATTCGTACAGGAACGAAGGAGAGTTGGGAGGATGGATAAGAATGATTATGGTGAACACAGCGCTGAACTATCTCAAAAAGAAAAAGGAATACCAGTACGATATGTCTTTCCTGAGCGAGCCGTTGCATCCTGTAAGTAATGAAAACCCTGAAATAGTACTGCAAGCTAAACAATTGGCCGAACTGATACGGCAATTACCAACCGGTTATCAAACCATTTTTAACCTGCACGCTGTAGAAGGTTTTACGCATGTGGAAATAGGGAAGATGCTTGGTATTTCCGAAGGTACCAGCCGCAGCCAGTATATGCGTGCCCGTAACCTGCTGATCACCTGGATAGAAAAGTATAATGCCGAACCCCAAAAGAAAGTGTATGGAGGATAATCAATTTGAACAAAAAATAGGGCAGGAGATGGCCGGCTTTAAGCTGAAGCCATCGGATGCCGTGTGGCAAAATGTAGATGCGCAGTTGAAAGAAGACAGGAAGCGTCGCAGATGGGTACTCTTCTTTCTTTTTGCAGGACTGCTTTTGGGCGGAGCCGGATTGTTTTATATAATATCAGGAGATGGTGAAAGTAAACCGACGGCAACTCATCAAACAACAATCAACAACACAACTGTTAATAAAGAAAACAAAGAAGCGGATAGTAAAAGCACAATCACATTAAATGAACAGCAGCAGGAAAATAAAGCAATAACGAATACAGCAACCGGTACAAAAATAGCTTCACTAAACGAAGCAGAACCACAAAGCATAAACAAACAGCAGCAACGGCCTGCGGCAATTGTGTCAGTAAAAGGGAAAGACAAAAAAGTAACAGTAACAAAGTCTTCAATAAAATTGCCTGTTGCAAAAGATCAACAGCAAAGCAAACAGTTTCCGGCGAAGGAAGAAGTAGCCATTGTTTCAACCGAAAAGAAAGATGAAGGCGCAGTAGTTGATACAACAACTGTTGTAAATACTAAATCTGAAACAACAACCAGCGCAACTATAGATCATACAGTACAAACAAATGCTGATTCAGTTTCAACTACCGCAGGTATGACGCCTGCTGACAGCAGCACTAAAACAAAAAATAAGTGGCGTGTTGGGTTGCATGTTAATACCGGTATTGCCCAAATAAGAGAAAGTGTTTTTCCGGGAGTAATGTCGTCGAGTGCCGACGCCTCACCGTTGTTTGGAAACAATGGCGGATCGGGAGGCCCTACAAGTATTACGGTAAACCAGTTTACGGTTAAACCTGCGCTGCAGTTTGGTGCAGGGGTTGTTGTGCGTAAAACTATTTTAAAGAAACATGCATTTGTTACAGGCTTGCAATACCAGTACAGCAGTTATAAAGTTGAACAAACACAACGGGTAGATAGTTTTTACCAAACAACAAACAGTTTCTCAACAGTTATGAAAACAGAAAGCAGTGCTTTGTTTAAAACGCACAGCATTGCAATACCGCTGGAGATAGAATGGAAGATTGCATCAACTTCAGGTGGGGTATTTCGTTTAGGTACAGGCTTGCAACAATGGTTTACATTGTCTTCTGCAAAGAAAGGAACAGTTGCATCTGCTTACAGATATTCCGGTACAAGTTTAGTTGCAGGAAGAACCGCTACTGCAAAAGCTACTACATGGCAACCTGTGCTGCAACTTGCTCCTTTGTACGAATGGAGTACAAAAAAGCAAACATCGCAACTGGGTTTGTTCTTTAATTATGGGTTACGACCTGTTTACAAAACAACTGCAAGCGATTACTGGTGGCAAACCGGAGTACGTTATCGTTTTTATTTTACGAAATAAAAAAGCAAAGGAGCAACGGTTTTTAAAGTAGCAGTGTCAACCTTCTAAATAAACTACTGCTATGACCAGGATTAAACCTTACGCATTATTGCTGTTGCCGATTTTGTTTTTCAGCAGTTGCCTGAAAGATAAGTGCACACAAACCTATACCATCTATCGCCCTGTTTACAAAGCAAGACAGGAAGTATATGCCGATATTAAAAGTAAACCGGCAAGAGCTATTACAAGTCCGGGTAAAATAACGCTGTTTGGTTCGTATATTTTTCTTAATGAAATCAATAAAGGCATTCATGTAATTGATAACAGCAATCCGTCGCAACCGAAAAATCTTTCGTTTATTGAAATGCCGGGTAATGTAGACCTGGCAGTGAAGGGAAACCGTTTGTATGCCGATCTGTATAACGATCTCATCACACTTGATATTACAAATCCTACACAGGTAAGTGTTGCAAAAATTACAACAAAAGTATTTCCACACAGAATGTATACATCGGGCTTTGTTGCAGATACCAATCTTGTAATTGTTGACTGGAATACAAAAGATACTTCCGTTGAAATTGGTTGCTCCGGTACACCAATGTTTGGATGGTTCGACAGATCGGCAATGTTATTGTCTTCATTTGCATCAGGCGGAACCAATACTGCAACAGTTGGCATCAATGGTTCAATGGCACGCTTTGCATTAAAGAACGAATATCTCTATACGGTTTCAACCACTGATCTGAAAGTATTTGGTTTGCAAAATCCTGATGCACCGCAACAGCTCAACACTGTGCAGCTTGGTTGGGGCATTGAAACCATCTTTCCATTTAAAGATCATTTGTTCATTGGCTCCAATACCGGCATGTTTATTTACAGTTTGCAAAATCCTTCGGCACCTGTAAAGAAAGGAGCGTTTGCACATGTGCTTGCCTGCGATCCTGTAATTGCCGATGATACACATGCGTATGTAACACTCCGAAGCGGTAACAATTGCCGGGCTGTTATTAACCAGCTGGATGTGTTGGATATTGCTAATCTGCAATCGCCTTCGTTGTTGAAGACCTATCAGTTAACAAATCCGCATGGTTTATCGAAAGATGGTAACCTGTTGTTTGTATGCGATGGAAAAGATGGATTGAAAGTTTACGATGCATCTTCGCCAACCGATCTTAAGCTTATAAAACAGTTTAAAGGATTTGAAGCATACGATGTAATTGCATGGAACGGTAATGCATTGGTTGTAACAAAAACAGCCTTGCTGCAGTTCGATTACAGCAATACAAACAATATTCAGCAACGTAGCAGTATTGCTATTCAAAAATAAAGCTATGCGAAAAATATTCTGTTTGCTGTTGATGGCTCCTTTGTTTGTTTATGCACAAGTAAATCAGCAAAAGCAAAAAGCAATGCCATTGAAATTTGAAACGATTGTACAAACAGGGTTGCTTGTTGGCGACAATGCAGAGTCAGCAACATTGCAGGCCATCGCCGGTATGCGGCATAAAAAATGGTATGCCGGTGTAGGTACAGGTCTCGATTTTTATTTGCAGCGGAGTGTTCCATTGTTTGCCGATGTGCGGTACGATTTTTCTGCAAAGCGTAAAACCTTTTTTCTTTACGGCGATGCCGGTGTTAATTTCGCCTGGACAAAAAATAAAGAGCAACAGAATATCATTGATCAGACGCCGGGTTTGTTTACCGATGCAGGGATAGGATTGAAAATTGCTACAAAAAAGCAAGATGCATTTCTCATCAGCGTCGGTTATTCGCACAAACAATTAGAAGAAACGCAAAAAGGGTTCAGCTGGTGGTCAATAATAGGGCCAGGGGTTGATTATGCATCAGAGCTCAAGTATAATTATTCTTTCAACCGCATCGCAATAAAGTTTGGCTTTGTGTTTTAACCATTGCTTTATCATCTCTCGGATATATAACCGGGATACACCTATAGATAAGGTTGTCTCAAAAGGATCGTCATTTAATACACGATCGTCACTGCGAGGAACGAAGCAGTCTTATTATCGAGATTGCTTCACTTTGTTCGCAATGACGTTCCTTTTGGGACAGCCTTTCTTTTTTAATTTGTTTGAATGAATTTAAGATTGCGTTGAATGCCGCTGAATTTTGTGCGTTTAAGCGGCGAGTGTTTAAAAACCTGTTTAAATAGTTCTTCGGTCATCTCTTCCCATTGTTTAGTAGAAAGATTGAGTATTTGGGGAAGAGGAGTAAATGCAGGTTCTGCAGTTTGTTTGCTGAAGCGGTTCCATGGACAAACATCCTGGCAAACATCGCAACCAAATAGCCAGTTGTTGAATTTGCCTTGCATACTTTCGTCGATCAAGGCATCTTTTAATTCAATGGTGAAGTAGGAAATACATTTGCTGCCATCAACAACTTTACCGGGCAGAATTGCATCGGTTGGACAATTGTCGATACAGCGGGTGCAGCTGCCGCAATAATCTTTTGCAAACAGATCGTCATACTCCAGTTCAAGATCGCAAATGATCGTTGCTAAAAAAAAGAACGAGCCTTGTTGTTTGTTGATGAGGTTGCCGTTTTTGCCGATCCATCCCAAACCACTTCGTTTTGCCCAGCTGCGTTCAAGAACAGGAGCACTGTCAACAAAGCCACGGCCATTCACTTCTCCAATCGAACTGTTCATTTCAAACAACAACTCTTTCAGCTTGCTGCGTATTACTTCGTGGTAATCGTTGCCGTAAGCATATTTCGAAATTTTTGGTCCATCGGTTGTTTGCATTGCAGATGGATAATAATTCATCATCAGTGTTATTACACTCTTTGCACCGGGAACAAGTTTTGCAGGATCAACACGCAACTCAAAATGATTTTCCATGTATTGCATCTGGCCATGCATGCCCTTGCTCAACCATTGTTCCAAACGCCTTGCATCATCATCGAGCCGCACAGCTTTACTGATACCGCAAAAACTGAAACCAAGTTTTGTTGCTGTTTGTTTAATGAAAGAAGTATATGCAGTTACAGGTATCAATACTATTTGTCTTGAATGTGCAGCTTATGAAACAGGCGATGAGCAGCAGGTGCAAGTATTAAACCAATGTTGGTAATAAAAACAACACCGCTGAACAATGCGTAAAACGAAGAAAAGAGTTTGCCTCCATCGGATGTAATGGTTACAACCGGCCCCATGCCACTAAGTATCATCGAAGCATTGTGCAATGCATCAAGCCAGGGAATATTATCGGTATAGTGATAACCAAGTACTCCAATTGCAAGGCAGATGCTTAAAATGCCGGAAGCTGTAAACAAATTCCAGGCCATGCGTTTGTAATATTTGTGCTTGGGAGCAAGCGGTTGTTTACTGTGTTCGTACATGCTACAGAGTTTAAAAACAGAACTGCCGGAAAGGTACAAAACGAAACATGAACACAGCCTTCTTCTTATTTACAACCGCCGCTTATCTGTGCATCAACCAATGTTTTTAACTGATCGTACAATTCACGTTTTAAAGGATCTCTTTCCTTTTTGGTAAGTAAAATGCAGGTGTAGCCTTTGCAATAATCGATCCATGCAAACGGGGCGTTTTGCGAAACAGCGCTTACAACTTTACCTTCCTCTTCAACCCATGTGCCTAAGCCATAGCTGTAGCCATTCATAAAAGGCGGAGTAAATTTATTGAGGGCATTGCCGGTTTGTATTTTCATGATTTCAGCTACTGATGCTTCGGTTAAGATCTGTTTGCCGTTGAACATGCCTTTGTTCAGCAACATGCTCATAAAGTTTGTGTACTCCGTTGCAGTTGATTTTGCGCCATCAAACGGACTGATGGCAGAAGTATAATTGCTGAATGTAGTGAAGCGCAGGTTCATGGGCCGCAACAGTTTTTCCTGTATCAACCGGTCGAACTTTTTCTTTGTAACCACTTCCAGAACACGGCCAACAATATTTGTTCCTATCTGGTTGTATTGAAACCATACACCGGGGTTGTTTACAATAGCTCTCTTTTCTGCATAGTGATTCACTTCATCTTCCAGTGTGGTAAAGCTGTTGCGCTGAAACATTTTTCCTGCACCTTGTTTGTCGGGTTCAATGCCATCGGTATGGCTGAGGCAATGCCTGATAGTGATGTATCCTTTCATCCACTTTGGAAAAATGGGGAGATACTTTCCTACATTATCATCCAGCGAAATTTTTCCTTCCTGCACCAGTATCATTACCAACGCTGCTGTTAACCACTGGCTGCTTTCACCAATGGGGGCTTGTATGTTTGGTTTAAAATCGCCCAATGTTTTCTGGTAAATAACTTTTCCGCCTTTGTAGATCATCAGCGCCTGATCGTCGCCCAATTGCTTTTGATTATTGAGCAGGAACTGTTCAACTTCACTAAAGTTTTGTGCGTACGTTCCGTTAAGTGCGAGTACAGAAAAAAGAAAAAGCAGCATCCGCTTCATGTAAAAAAGTTTATGCTGCTAAAGATAATTGGAAACAGTATGCAAGCAAGCACCCGTTTCAATATTAACAAGGTTTAAGCCTGCGTACTTTCCTCGAAATTAAACAACCAATACTTACCGTATTTATCGGTTAAGGAACCATAGAGTCCGCCCCAGAACATGCGGGCAAGCGGTTCAATAATTGAGCCGTCAATTGCAAGATGGTTAAAGAAGCGGTGAGCTTCTTCTTCTGAAGTACATTGTACACAAAGATGCGTGCCGTTACCGTTGTTGAGTTTGGTGCGGTTCATATCGGAACCCATAATAACAATTGCACCGCTGTTTAGTTGTGCATGCATTACCTGTTCCTGTATTTGCGGAGGCATCTGTGCTGCAATGGGTGCTTCTTTCACTTTTTGAATGTTGAGTTCGCCACCAAAACATTGCTGGTAAAACTGCATGGCTTCTGCACAATTGCCTTCGAAGCTGAGATAAGGATTGAGTGTTGCGGGCATAAAATAATTTTTAAACTTTTGTAATTAACCGGGAAACTTTGAAGGATCGGAAAACATCACTTCCCATTGATGCCCGTCGGGATCTGCAAAGGAATCGTAATACATCCATCCATGATCGGCTGCTTCACGATAGCGGCTGCCGCCGTTAGCCAACGCTGCCTGCACAAGGGCATCTACTTTTTCTCTGCTTTCAACATCTATAGCAATAATCACCTGTGTACTGCTGCCATCGGCAACAGTTCTGGTAGTGAAGCCGGCAAAGAATTCATGCGTTAGCAGCATAGCATAAATGCTGCCTTCGTTCAGAATTAAGCAGACAGCTTTATCGTTGCTGAACTGTGCGTTAAAGCTGAAGCCTAAACTCGTCCAGAATGCTTTTGTTACTGCAAGGTCTTTCACCGGCAGGTTAATGTAGATCGATTTTACATGCGACATACGATAAGGTTTAATTGGTTTGCTCGGCCATTGTTTTAATTACTTCCATTGCTTTTGGCCAGGTGCCAAGAAAGTAATCTTTATATTCCGCACTGATGTCTATCTCCACATCAAGTGTGGTGCCGTTATTGTTTTGTGTAAGTGTGTAGTTCTCTTTCGATCCATTCCATACTTTTACTTTGTCGCTTGTGGTATCTTCAATCCCGTCTTTTATTTCGCCGAGATGCGTAAACGACATGTATTCGTTCTCTCTTTTTTCAGCTATTTCACTTACCATGCCGTTGCCGGTTCCATCGGTAAATAAAATTCTGCTTCCCTGTTGCCAATCGCTTATAGCTGTTGAGCCTGGTGCAAATACAGCCGTCCATGCTTCGTAGTTGCCTTTGGTCCAGAGTACGTCCCATACTTTTTCTTTGGGGGCGTTGATTTTTACAGAAAAATGAAGTCGTTCCATAAAATATAAATAAAGGGTTAACCAATTAACTGCACCGATTCGTTTACAATACGCTGCAGTTCTTTTTTATTTGCGTTGATCGTTTTCATGTCGGTCAGGTAAAGCATCCGTCTGTCTTTGTAATCGCCTTCAAGTAAAGCCGATTTTATTTTTACAATTGAAGGATGATGAAAGATAAGATGCACATGCTTAGTTGCCCGGTGATTAAAAGTTAAAAAATCTTCGTTGCAATAATAGCTGGGAGCATTCCATTTAATACGTTCATTGATTTGCCGGTTGCTATCTTTTATCAGCTGCCGCACGGCATCAATTTCTGCTTTTAACGGATGCTCCAGTTTGTTCATCCATTCAGCTACCTGTTCTTCATCGGTTGGCTTTGTTTTTTTTGTGGCCATGCTTTGCTGCAATTTATTGTTCAAGATTTTTCTTCATGTTGTTGAGGTTTGTCTGCATGTCGTTGCCAACAAACTTGTCCATAAACAGGTTCATGATGTTCATTGGGTAGGCCGATTTGCCGGAGAAGGTAGTGGTTACTCTTGTTTGGTTTTCGTTAATAGCTGTAACTGTTGTATTAGCGTAGTTGGTGCCCTCCATTGGTTCTTTAAAACGAATTTCCACTTTCATGCTTTCTCCGTCTTTTACTTCAATAATTTCCTGTGCACCAACGCCAACGTTTTTGTCTTTACTTTCCCAGGATGATGTAAAACCCGGAGTACCATCGGTACCAGTATAAACAATTTTAATGTTGGGATCGGCCATAACCCATACGCTGTATTTTTCCTGGTTGCGGATGAGTTTTGCATAATCGAATACTTCCTGCTTGGGTTTGTTAATGACTACCTCTTTCGATAAGCTGAATTCTTTACTGATGAACAATGCCGTAATTAACAGAATTGCAATAAGTGTAAGTAAAACGAGGAGGATGCGTTTAATAAATCTCATGATAGATAAGTTTAAGGTTGGTTAATGTGTGTAGTTAAATCTAAAAATAATTTCCGGTATTAGGCCGCCGCTGGTCAATCATTAAGTAAAAACAGATCCTCGGTGCCCGAGTTGCTCAAGTGTTGTTAATATCAGCTTCTGTTGCACCCGTTCACCTTCTATTCTTAATATTTTATCACAGTCGTTCAGGTCTATGGTAATTTTTGAAGATGGATAATGCAGTTTCAACCGGTTAATGATCGTGTCGGCTTCCGGTTTTGTGGTTACATTGGTTTTAAATAACTCAATTGCAGGTTGCTGAGGTTTTGTTTGCCGGTATAGCCGCAGGCAGTTGTTCATCTGCCGCAAATGCCGCTGCGTATGAAACCACACAAAGTGTGCAATTTCCAATTTACTGATATTGCCGAATGCAGGATGGTCGATCATTTCATCAAAATCAATTTTATACAATAGCTGCATTAACGCCAGATGTGTTGTTTCAAACTCCTCCAATAAAACTGCTTTAACATAAATGTCTTTTGTTGGCAGTATAAATTCGGGAGAATTGTATTTCTTTTCAAAATCAAGAAAGATTAGTTGCAGCTCTTCAATTTTTTCAGCCGGATCCCGCTGCGATTTGCTTCCTTTTAAGGCCATCGCCTTTAGCACAGAGTTTGTAGAAAGTAATACATGCTCGGCTATTTGTGCAATGCACCAACTGCGGGCTGTGGGTTTAAAATGAAGCGCATCTTCATTGGCTGTAGTAAGTAAATGCAGCATTGCTGTATTTACTTCCTCAATACCGGTTAATAAGGTTGCTGTATGAATTGTGTTTGTAAACATATTTGTGTTTGCTGCACAAACCTAATCGCTTCCTTTTGGAAAGAAAGGGTGTGTTTCCGAAATTGTGTGGGGTTGATTACGACAAATGCATTTCCTACATTTGATTTCTCATTAACTTGATCATCATATAAAAAGCCATATGAAGCATATTTCAATTCTTGTACCTCTTGGTCATTCCAGTTTGCCAAATATTGATGGCACACACCAGATTTTGTCGGAGGTAAATAATATTCGGCAGGCTATGGGCATGGAGCCTGCTTTTCGTATTCAACTGGTTGGACTTGAAGGTTCTGTTCCGCAACGAAACGGATTGTATACCATACAGCCCGATGTGCTGATCAATGATGTAAAGAAAACCGATCTTATTATTATACCTGCCATGCATGGCGATCTGGAAAAAGCAATGCAAACAAATGCCGCATTTATTCCTTGGATTGTTGAGCAGTATGAACAAGGGGCAGAAGTAGCTACCTTCTGTATTGCTGTATTTCTGCTGGCGGCAACAGGTTTGCTCGATGGCAAGCGATGTGCTACACACTGGATTGCTGCAAATGATTTCCGCCGTATGTTTCCGCAGGTGAATTTAGTTGATGATCGTATTATGACGGAAGAAGATGGTTTGTACAGCAGCGGAGGTGCTTACTCTTTTTTAAACCTGCTGGCTTATCTTATTGAAAAATATGCAGGGCGGGAAGTAGCAGTGCGTATTGCAAAAACATTTATGATCGATATTGATCGTGAAAGTCAATCGCCCTTTATCATCTTTAATGGTCAGAAATCACACGAAGATGAATCGATCAAAAAAGCACAGGAATATATTGAACGTAATTACCAGGATAAAATAACGGTAGATCAATTGGCCGATATGTTGGCATTGGGCCGTCGTAACCTGGAGCGTCGGTTTAAAAAAGCAACAGCAAATACAGTAGTGGAATATATTCAACGTGTAAAAGTAGAAGCAGCCAAACGCCAGCTCGAAAGCGGCCGCAAGAATGTAAACGAAGTAATGTACGATACCGGTTATTCAGATGAAAAAGCATTCCGCACCGTTTTTCGTAAGATCACAGGGTTGTCGCCACTTGCCTATAGAAATAAATATCATAAGGAAGCGGTTGCGGTGTAAAATCATTTCAACACAACATTAGTATGAATACATCCATTACAACCATCGATGCTTACCTCGTAGATTTTCCTGTAAGCACACAAACTTTACTGCAGCAAATGCGTAGTACCATTGCTAAGGCAGCGCCAAAGGCCGAAGAAGCCATCAGCTACGGTATGCCAACCTTTAAGCTGCAGGGTAATCTTGTACATTTTGCCGGGTATAAAAATCATATTGGCTTTTATCCTGCACCTTCAGGTATCGAAGCATTTGCAGATGAATTGAAAAAATATAAAACATCAAAAGGTGCAATTCAATTCCCGATCGATGAAAAGTTGCCGCTTGCATTGGTAACGAAGATTGTAAAATTCCGTGTAAAGGAAAACCTGGAAAAAGCTGCAGCAAAAAAGAAGTAGCAGTTAATAAAAGTTTTTCTGCTTAAGCAATTCGCTGTTCTTCACATAAGGAATTACCGCTTCCACTTTGCAACCTTTGCCCGGTGAAGAAACAACAGTAATTCTTCCTGCAAAAGCCTTTACCCTTGCTTCCATATTGTTCAATCCAAGGCCTGCATGTTGTTTTAACGGATCGAAGCCTTTGCCGTTATCTGCAATGCTTAAATGCAGATCGTCGTTTTCAAGACTTAAGGAAATCAGAACTTCTGTAGCTGCAGCATGTTTTAAAACGTTGTTGAGCTGTTCCTGCACAATACGGAAGATTGCACGTTTTTGCTGCATATCAAGATCGGTAAAAGTATGGCTGTAATTAAAGCTTATGGTTAGTTTGCCTGTAGCAGTAATATTGTTAAACAAAACGTTTAAAGCATCTACAATGTTTTTTGCAGCTAATGTTGGAGGATTAATAGCGTGCGAAAGATGTCTTATTTCCTGTATGGAGTCATCTATCAATTGTCTTGCCTGCGGAAGATAGGTTTGACTTATTTCCCGGTTACGTTCAATCAGCTCCAGGTAGTGTTTCGTCATCGATAAAATCTGGCATACATTGTCGTGTAATTCGCCGCCAATAATTTCACGTTCCCTTTCCTGTGTCTGGATAACCTGCTGCATGATCAGTTGTTCACGATGATTACGTTCTTTAGCCAGCTCGTTTTCTAAACGCCTGCGTTCGGTTGCATCTCTTATTACAATAACTGCTACATGGCAACCGGTTTTCGATTTGTATAATGATGATGCAATCTCTCCTGTAAATACAGATCCGTTGGAGCGCTTCAGTTCCACTTCGCCATTAAATGCTTGCTGTCTATAAAATACAGCGGATGAATGAGCAGCAATTTCTGTTACAATAAATTCTGAAATGTTCCGCACAAAAGGCATTGGGTAATTCAACTTAAATACATTGTAAGCAGCTGCATTAAGATCGATGATGGTGCCGTTGTCTTCTGTAAGTAAAATAGCATCTTTACTGTTTTCAAACATTGAGCGGTATTTCTCTTCGCTTTCTGCAAGTGCATAAAAAAAGCGACGCCTGTTTTGAATACTCCTGATAATTACAAACAAAAACATCACAAGCAGTAACGTAATGATAGAAGTAAACAGCAGCGATTTTGTTTTTATTTTTGTGTAATCCCGTAATACATCAACTTCCCGTTTACCTACTGTCGCAATAATGGGATAGTTTTTTAGTTGGCGATAACTGAAGTAAGTGGGGATATGACGAATGGCATCCTTTGCGAAATAATTGTCAACAGGTTTGTTTTTTAAATGTTGAAACAAAGGGCTTTTTATGATGTTCTCACCATAACTCGCAACTGCGCCTGTTTTTCGTGCATAGGTTGTACCGTCGGGTGCAATTAATGAAACAATATCAAACGAATCAACAAAAGCGCCGTCAGAAAATGAAGTGAAGGTTTCCGGAAATATCTGTAAAGCAATAACTCCTGCAAACTGATTGTTTTTGTCGATGATTTTACGGCTGAGAACAATAACAGCTTTTGAAAACAGGCGTGATGTAATTGGTTTGCTGATGTAAAGACTGTCGTTTGCAGTAGTTGTATGAATTTGAAAATATTCTTTGGTTGTGAAGTTTGTAAGTGAGTCCGGATGAAATGGGTGAAAGGATGAAACAAGATCGCCATGTGCGTTCATGATCACTACACCTTCAAGTAGTTTTTGATCGATTGTAGTATTGTGCTCAAAAAGCTGGAAGTCGCTGAACGTATTGTTCTGTATATATTCTGATCGTACAACCTGCAGAATAAGGTCGGCATTTTGAATTGTTCGGATGGCAAAGCTTTCTAGCGCAAGCGCCTGGTTGGCATTAAGCTGCTTTGCCTTGTTAATTGCAAATTCTTTTTCTTTTTTCAGTTGTTGAAAAATGTTTACCCATAATAAAGCAATGAGTAAAGCTCCAAAGAGTATTACAGAGCTGATAGCAGAAATTGGATTTTTAGTCAACTTAAACATAGTATGCCGCCCCTGAAAGTAAACGAAGGTAGTTCTTCCTTACATATAAACCCATTCTATTATATATTGATCAACTTCGATATGTTGTTCTTTTAGCCAGATAGACTTGTTTATAAAGCAGGTTTGTACAAACTGGGTTGAAAAAAGCCTTTTTAAGAAGTGGCTGCAGCGTTTATGATGGTTGAAAAATACGAGTGCACATAATGTTGAAGTGCAGATTTTAGTTTGAAATTATTTTAAACTCTACTCTTCGGTTTAATTGCCGGCCCTCGTCGGTATCGTTTGTTGCAACAGGCACCGTTTCGCCATAACCTTTAAACGATAATCGATCGGGTGTTATGCCTTTCGATAAAATGTATTGCATTACAGCTTGTGCCCGGTTGTGGCTTAGCTTGATGTTGTATTCATCCGAACCTTTACTGTCGGTATGTGCGCCAAGCTCAATACTGATAGCAGGATTTTCGTTAAGCATCTTCACTACAAGATTTAATTCTACAAACGAAACGGGGCGGAGGTCCCATTTGTCGAAATCGAAAAACACATTGTTCAATCGTACAATCTGTCCCACTTCAATAGGAACGAGGTAAAGATCTTTATGAATGATTTTATTGCCTGCCTTTACCAGCGAATCGAGATTAAAGTTTTCCGATTGCGCAAAAAAGTGATCGGCTGTTGCCCGGATCATGTAATTCTTGTCGTAGGGTAGTGTAACCTGGAATGCACCATCGCCGGGAGCTGATAATCCTTCGCCTGCAGTTTGTCCGTCGGGCAAAGTTTCATAAATTAAACGGGCACTTAAGGGCTGCTTTGTTTTTGCATTGTAAACGTTACCTGTAATCAACAGTACAGGATCAGGCTTTTCCTTTTCAAGTAATTGCACACGCACAATATCACTCTTTCCCAACGATTGAAAGCTGCTGGTGAGGTATGCATATTCACCGCCTGCATCTAATGTAAAAAAAGCATCGAAGTCTGCAGTGTTAATCGGCTCGCCTAAATTAACAGGCTCGCTCCATTTTGTCCAGCTGCTGTCTAAACGCTTACTCATCCAAATGTCGTGATCGCCAATGCCACCGGGTCTGTCGCTGCTGAAATAAAGTGTAAGTCCATCGGCAGCAACATAAGGTGTCATTTGATTATAACCGGTAACATTAATTTTTTTGCCAACACTTTTTGGTTCACTCCAGGTGCCGTCGGGTTGTAAAAAGCAAACATAAATTTTATTCAGTCTGCTCTTGGCTTCTTCGCTCATGTACAGCAACAGTACCTGACCGTTGTTCGACATGCTTGCTCCCGATTGAAATCCACGATCGTATTTGTAATAGTTTTTTATTTTCAACATATCGGGTTTGCTCCACCGTCCGTCTTTTTGTACTTCGCTCATGCTTACACCATTGCCATAATAATCGCCGTTTACAAAAGCATTGCGTAAGAGTATTCTGTTCTTATCAGGCGATATCCAATACACAGCATTGTAGTGTGCAGTGTTGAAAGGGAAGCCTAAATGTTGTGCGTCTGTCCACTTGCCTGTTGCAGTATCACGAACGGAATACCAGATATCCTGCGAGTTGCGAACTTCGTGGGCATGATTGTTATCGGGATGGCTTTCGCAAATAAAAAATAACAAATTGCCGTCGGCAGAAATGGTTGGGCGTAATTCCGGAAGTTCGGAGTTAACACGAAAGCCCAGGTTTTCTATTTTAATGACAGTAGAAGCAGTAATAATTTTTTCTTTCTGTTCAATCAACTTGCCTGCAGTATCGGCCAGAGGTTGCGCAAAACAAGCAGAAGCAAAAAGTAAACAAAAAATAACAGATACAGATCGTTTCACGGGTAAAGGATTTGCTGCTAAGCTACAGCAAATCGTAGAGGTGAAAAATAGTAGAACAACGAATAAATGAAACGTAAATTATCAATAAGTAAATGTTGTTCTTTACATCTCCTGTAAATACTTCCGCACAAAACGAATGGCCATAGAACCTTCCCCTACTGCAGCAGAAATACCTGTCATTGCACCAAAGCGTACATCGCCTGAAGCAAAAATACCCGGCACACTTGTCTCCGAAAGAAAAGGTTCACGTTCTAATTTCCACACGGCTGCAAAAGATTTTTCTTTCATCAATTCACTACCGCTGAGAATAAATCCTTTTTCATCTTTTAATACAAGATCATCTAACCAACCGGTTCCCGGTCTTGTACCAATATAAATGAACAATGCTTTTGCAGGAACTGTTTTTTCTTCGCCCGTAACTGCATCTTTTAATGTGATGGTTTCAAGAATGGTTGAGCCTGAGCAGGCAATCACTTCTGTATGTGGAAGCACTTTGATGTTTGGCGTGTTGCTGATATTTTCTACAAGATAATTGGCAGCAACCTGTGAGAGTTTATCTTTTCGAATAAGAATATTTACATCTTTTGCAAACTTGCTCATGTACATGGCAGCCTGGCAAGCCGAATTGCCGCCGCCAATAATATAAATGCTTTCGTTGCGGCATGCCTGCGCTTCAACAGCAGCAGCGCCATAATATACACCCGCACCGGTAAACGAATCCATGCCTTCCACTTCTAATTTTTTATAAGCAACACCGGTGGCTATAACAACTGCTTTGCTATGTATCTGCGAGCCATCTGTTAACTCTGTGATCTTATAACCATCTTTAACGCTGATGCTTTTTACTTCCTGTGGTGTAAGAATTTCTGTACCGAAACGAAGTGTTTGTGTAATGGCTCTTCTGCTTAACTCAGCACCTGATAAACCTGTTGGGAAGCCAAGATAATTTTCAATACGTGCACTGCTACTGGCTTGTCCACCGGGATTGCTTCGCTCGATCAACAATGTTTTTAAACCTTCGCATGAACCATAAACTGATGCTGCAAGTCCTGCAGGCCCTGCACCAATGATGAGTACATCATACATTTCTTTGGTTGCTTTTTGTTGCAGGCCCACACGCTCTGCAAGTGTAGATAATTCAGGATTACTAACGACAGAACCATCTTTTAAAATCACCAATGGAAGATCTGATGTTGATGCATTGGCACTGATGAGATATTTTTCTGCTTCAGGATCATTCTCTACATCCATCCAGATGTAAGGAACAAGATTTCCCGAAAGAAATTCTTTGAGTGCATGACTTTTAGGCGACCATTGAAAACCGATGATCCTTGTTGCTTCATGATCGGGCTTATACAATGCCTGCCATTCATCTAACAGATCATTCACTACAGGAAATAATTTTTCTTCAGCAGGATGCCAGGGTTTCAGTAAATAGTAATCCAGTTTAACTGTGTTGATAGCTTTGATAGCTGCTTCGATATCAGAATAGGCAGTAAGCAATACTTTTTTTGCTTCCGGAAAAATTTCATTTGCCAGTTCAAGAAAAGCAACGCCTTCCATTTCGGGCATACGTTGATCTGAAATGAATAAGGCCACTACTTCGTTCTTCAACTTCAGTTCTTTAATTAGTTCAAGAGCCTCTGTTGCTGATTCTGTTGCTGCTATTTTGTAATCATCACGGTACTGGTTGCGAATGTCCCGTTGAATAGCACGAAGCACCTGAACATCGTCATCAATTAATATGATATAAGGAAGTTTCATCTTTTTTGTTTATGCTATTGATTGTGTGATATGATTTGTTGCGATAGTGGAATACAAACTTTAAACACTGTTCTGCCGGGCGCTGATTCAACTTTTATATCAGCATTATGCCTTTTAATGATGCGGTTTACAATATCTAATCCAATGCCAGTGCCTTCGCCCACTTTCTTGGTGGTGAAGAACGGATCAAAAATGCGGGAAGCAATTTCTTTTGGAATACCTTTTCCATTGTCGATGATCGCAACTGTTACATCTTTTGAAGTGCAGGTTGTTTCAATGGTAAGTATTCCGTTTTGTTCTAAGGCGAAAATAGCATTGTCAATTAAGTTCGTCCACACCTGGTTCAGTTCGCCAACATAAGCAGGCACTACGGGCATATCAGCACAAAACTTTTTCACCACTTCAATATTCTTTCCACGCAACTTAAATCCGAGCAGTGTTAATGTGTTTTCAATATCAGTATGAACATTGGTTGTTTGCAGATCGTTTGTGCGATCCATGTGCACATGACTTTTAATAGAAGCAACCAACTTTGAAATACGATCTGAAGCATCGCTGAGATCCTTGATCATTTTTTGCGAACTGATGAGATTTTCCAACCACGGAACTACACGTGTAAATGCATCTGCTCCTGCATCAGTACGTATCTGTTCCAGTTCATCTAACGAAAGTCCAAATTCAGCAAAGGTCTCTGCTGCTTCACGTTGCTTTATACCGTTGCTCTCCAGCCAGTCTTCAATATCATCTTCGGCCTGTATCCGTTGCATGGTAGTGTGCTTGGTTATTTCTGTTATTGTGGTTTCCTTTTTTTCAATGATTGAATGAATGGTTTGAATGTGCTCAGCTGTCATATTGCAATCGAGCAATTGCCTGGTAAGTATGTAATTGCGTGTTACACGTTTTGTAAGCTCGTCGGCAATACCGCTGATGGCTGCTGCCGGATTATTTAACTCATGTGCAATGCCGGCTGCAAGATTACCTAGTGCGTCGATCTTTTCGTGTTGCAATTGTGTGGTGGCAAATATTCTTGCACGTTCGGTCATGTAACCAATGAGCCGTTGAATGAGATCAGGATTTAATAATTCCAGCTCATGAAAATGATCTTTATGAAGACGCAGCATTTTTACATCGCCCAAGGCATAGGAATAGCCGGGCATTGTTTTCATTCTAGAGTATGGCAGTAATCCACCCACGCCCCCGGTGGTACTGGTATTTTCAAACGTAAAATAATAAACCTGTCGTCCGTTAATGTACATGTAGAACGTAACTTTTCCTTCCAATGCAATCCACATCACTTCGGCCGGGTCGCCATATTTTACAATGATATCGCCATCCTGGTATTCTTCGTATTTCGAACGATCGATGATCCATTGCAAATGTTCATCAGGCAGATCGCTGAATGCAATAACTTTTCTCAGATCTTCAATTGATGGCTGCATAAAAGTTTACTTAATAATAAATGATGTTGAGGCAGGGAATATCACCAGGTGTTGATCATAAAGCCAGGTACTTAAATATACAACAGTATTTTACAAACACAAACGCCACTGCAATGCAGTGGCGTTTGATGATGGGTATATTTTTTTTACTTACTGTAAACTGCTTTTGTTGTTGATTCGCCACGTGAAGAAGTGGTTTGCGTAACAACTGAAAGTAAACCTTCGCTTGTGAGCGACCATGTTTCAACTGATTTAAATTCCATTGTCTGACCATCTCTTTCAAAGGTCATAACGCTGTTGATGGTGAGTGTTGATCCGTCATCCGACCATTTTGCAGTTGATTTTCTTTTTGATCCACCAAAACCTTCTGATTCTGTCGTTTTACCATCGTAGGTTACTGTAAATGTAGTAGTAACCGGGTTACCGCCATTAAAACCGGGAGTTGTTCTGCTGATGGTTAAATCATTTTCTTTTTGTTCTGCTTTTAATGAGCGTGCTGTGCGCCCGGCAGCATTGCCTAATTCACTTTTTGATTCATCTAATTTCCATTCGCCGGAAAAATTAGCCCGGTAAGTTACTGTGGTAAATGAAAAAAGAAGGAGGCAGGGAATCGTTAATGCATAAAAGATGTTGCTGAGGAAAATCTTTTTCATATTAATTGTTTTAAGTCATTAAATATAAAGAGAAATAGAGGAGGTTGTTGAATAAGTGTTAGCCGTTTAAGTAAATTTCACTATTTCGAAATTTGATGCTTTATATAAAAGCAGTAGGAATTGTCAATAATTCTATTGAAAGAATTGCAGAAGGAAAAGTGCTAATGAGTGACATGCTTCGGTTTGTGTCGCATGAAATAAGGACAGACAAGAACGATTACAAGTAAAAACTAATTAATTTTTTTAGGCAGGGTTTTAGTCAATGTAAGGATCCATAAGACCTTGAGATTTGTGCCCTTGTTTTTCTGTCAATTGTCCTTTGTTTATACTTGCATTTATTTCATTCGAATAAATGTAGTTGCCTTTTGAAATTAATAGCTTATATCTGATTTTCGTCTTTATTTTTCCAGTAAACCTTGGAATAACAAAAGCCCAGAATTGATTTGTCTTTAAATAAACATTGTGATAACTATTTCCACACCAACTGCTTGGCAAGTATTCAATTGCTTGCCATTCGTTCTTATAAAAAGCCTCTGCAATAATCGAAAGCCTACTGTCGGAGGCTTCAAGTTTTAAAATAGTGTCAGTCTTATTTCCTAAAAATAGATTGTAGCCATTGAATTTGTCTGCGATACTTACAATTTTTGTTGTATCAATCTTTAAAAATATTCCAGTTTCATCGAAAATTATACTGTCATTAATTTGCTTTGCGAGATTATCCGAACTGCCGAAACCACCCGCTGCAGTTGTGTCTTCAATGCTTGAGTGAGCATAGATTTGCCCCCGCAGTTTATATTTTATATTTAAGTCCTTTTTTACCTGTCCAAGAGCTGTTACGTAGAGAAAGAATAGTGCAAATGTTAAAAGGTTATGTTTCATAATTTATAGGTTGATGCAAAATGATCTACTGTTACATAAACCTCCGCAGAAAAATATGGAGACTTTTTATATCTTGTTATTTACCTCATAACATTATCCACTAATCCCTTCAACTCTCTATACTTTTCATGTCGCCCATTGTTTTTTAAATTGTACACAAACAAAAACGCACAATACTTTTTATCATTATCGATCCAGGGGAAACTTCCAAACAATCCGGGGCTGCTTACGGCAACGCCTCGTTTCGAAACCGGCATCGCATCTTTCTTTTCACTCACCGCCAATGGCGCATCAATGATCCATTCACCAAAACCATAACCCCAGTTGCCTGCTTCTTCAGGTGAATATGCTAATTCAACATCACGGCTTAAGCGGTTTTTCTGCATTTCATTCACCAATGCTTTGCTGATAATGCGTTTGCCATTGAACTCTCCTTCATTTAATAACATGATCAGGAAATTCATATAATCTTCCGGAGTGCTGTAAGCTCCGCCTGCTGCAAGTGGTACTCCATTCTTTCCAAAATCGGTATTCTTCATTTCAAGCGGATCGGCAATGCGTTCCTTGAAAGCAGTTTCAAAATCTTTTTCACTTACTTTTTCAATAATGGCTGCAACGATTTGTAAACCGGTGTTACTGTAATGAAAATATTTGCCGGGTGTGCCTTCCATCGGCAACATGGCAATTTGTTCAATGGCTTCAAACATTGTTTTTACGTTTTTCATTCCTCCAAGCATATCACGCAAACCACCGCTTTTAATACCTGTTGTATGATTTAAGCATTGCCATACTTTAATGCCGCCTTTGCCATACTTTGTCATTACAGGAAGAAATTTACCAACGGAGTCGGTCAGGCGAACTTTGTTCTCATCAATATATGTCATCAGTAATGCAGCAGTCAGCCATTTGCTGCTGCTGGCAATACGTTCACGTGTAGTAGTGGTATAATCCTGCAACACATCTTCCACATCCTTGCCCTGCACTTTGGCTTTGATCTTTCCACGGTTCTGCTGTGCTTTAGTTAAATTGTTAAAGTTTTGTGTGTATACAAATTTTCCATCCTTATAGATCATTAATACAGCCCGGCCGCCTAAGTCGGTAAGATTGGTATTTACCCAATCGTTCACCTTGCTGAAATCCTGTTGGGCAAAAGCAAACTGAAAGAATAACAGAAAAACAAGACTGGCACTGACTTTGGGGCGGATGTTGAAGCGATTAAATGACATTCTTTCTGATTTTTTTTATTGGATTGTGATTTGAGAACAATGTTTAAAACAATGGAACTATGAATTTAGGAAACTTCACTATAAAAGCAGCAGAGGCAGTGCAGCAGGCGCAGCAGTTAGCCTTTAATGTGCAAAATACCAATATCGAAACCGAGCATTTGTTGAAAGCATTGCTCGACCAGGAAGAGAGCCCGGTTGAATACTTATTGAAGAAGAATAATGTTACGATCAATCTTGTTGAAACAAAACTGGATGATGCAATTAATCGTTTACCTAAAACGAGCGGAGAAGCTGCACAATCCATCAGCCGTGAGGCAAACAGCGTGGTGCTGCGTGCAGGTGCTGCATTAAAAAGTTTTGGCGATGAGTTTGTTACTCCCGAGCATTTGTTATTGGCAATTGTGCAGGGTAACGATTCTACAGCAAAGCTGTTGAAAGATGCAGGCTTAACTGAAAAAGGGTTGATAACTGCAATTAAAGATTTGCGCAAAGGCGATACCGTAAAAAGTCAAACACAGGAAACACAGTTCAATGCACTCAACAAGTATGCAAAGAATTTAATTGAAATGGCCAGACAAGGAAAGCTTGATCCTGTTATTGGTCGTGATGAAGAGATACGCCGTACGTTACACATCTTAACACGCCGTAGTAAAAACAACCCCATTCTTGTGGGTGAACCTGGTGTTGGTAAAACAGCCATTGCAGAAGGCTTGGCCATGCGTATTGTAAATGGTGATGTGCCGGAGAATTTAAAATCGAAGATCATTTATGCATTGGATATGGGGCAACTCATTGCCGGTGCAAAATATAAAGGTGAGTTTGAAGAACGTTTGAAAAGTGTAGTGAAAGAGGTAAGTACCAGCGATGGTGAAATTATTTTGTTCATTGATGAAATTCATACGCTTGTTGGTGCAGGCGGCGGCGAAGGCGCAATGGATGCAGCCAACATCCTGAAGCCTGCACTGGCAAGAGGTGAATTGCGTGCAATAGGTGCCACCACCTTAAACGAATACCAGAAGTTTTTTGAAAAAGACAAAGCACTCGAACGTCGTTTCCAGAAAGTGATGATCGATGAGCCAAGTGTGGAAGATGCTGTTTCAATTCTTCGAGGGTTAAAAGACCGTTACGAAACGCACCATCATGTACGTATTAAAGACGAAGCAATTATTGCCGCAGTTGAATTGAGTGTTCGTTACATCACCGATCGTTTCTTACCCGATAAAGCAATTGATCTCATCGATGAAAGTGCAGCCAAGCTTCGTTTGGAAATGAACAGCATGCCCGAAGAACTGGATAAACTTGAGCGCCAGATCCGTCAATTGGAAATTGAGCGTGAAGCGATCAAAAGAGAAAGTGATGAACAGAAGTTAAAAGAGCTGAACACAGAGATCGCTAATCTTTCTGTTGAACGTGATACACTCAAGGCAAAATGGAAAGAGGAAAAAGAATTGGTGGAGAAAGTGCAAAGCGCAAAGGCCGAAATTGAAAACTTAAAACTCCAGGCCGAACGTGCAGAACGTGAAGGTGATTATGGTAAAGTGGCCGAAATCCGTTACGGTAAAGTAAAAGAGCAGGAAGCAATTATTGCAGAATTAAGCAAGCAGCTTGCTACAAGCAGCGAAAAGCGTTTGTTGAAGGAAGAAGTGGATGCGGAAGATATTGCGGAGAACATTGCTAAGATGACAGGTATTCCTGTTTCTAAAATGATGCAGAGCGAACGGGAAAAATTATTGCACCTGGAAGATGAGTTGCATAATCGTGTAATTGGCCAGAATGAAGCGATCACTGCTGTGGCAGATGCCATCCGCAGAAGCAGGGCAGGGCTGAGCGATCCGAAGAAACCGATTGGCTCCTTTATTTTTCTTGGTACAACCGGTGTTGGTAAAACAGAATTGGCGAAAGCATTAGCCGAATACCTGTTTGATGATGAGAGCATGATGACGAGGATTGATATGAGTGAGTACCAGGAAAAACATACTGTTTCCCGCCTGGTTGGTGCACCTCCGGGCTACGTGGGCTACGATGAAGGTGGTCAGCTCACCGAGGCTGTTCGTCGCAAACCCTACAGCGTGGTGCTGCTCGATGAAATTGAAAAAGCCCACCCCGATGTTTGGAACGTGTTGCTGCAGGTACTCGACGATGGCCGCTTAACCGATAATAAGGGCCGTGTGGTAAACTTTAAGAATACTATCATCATTATGACCAGTAATATCGGTAGTCATTTGATTACCGAGGCGTACGAAGGCGTAAACACTGAAAATGAGATAGATAAGGCGGCAGAAAGAGCGAAACTGGAAGTTATGACGTTGTTACGACAAACCATTCGCCCCGAATTTTTGAATCGTGTGGATGAAATTATTATGTTTGCACCCTTACTTCGAAAGGAAATCAAATCCATTATTCGCATTCAGCTAAATAACCTGAAGAAACTGGTGGCCCAAAGTGGTTTACAGCTGGAATTTTCTGACTACACCCTTGAATTCCTGGCCGAAAATGGTTTCGACCCGCAGTTTGGAGCAAGACCCTTAAAGCGATTGATCCAAAAAGAAATTGTAAATGGCTTAAGCCGGAAAATTTTATCAGGCGATGTAGACCGTAGCCAAAAAGTAATTGTTGACGTGTTTGACGGTGTAGTTGTTTTCAGAAATGAAAATGGGCATACAGCCTCAGCAAAAGGAAACACAAAAGCAGCAGTTAACTAATGGTCGGTCGGCAACAACTGAATCATCATTCATAAAAAAGGAACAAACATGGCACAAAAAACAACGGACATAGAAATAATACCACCAAAGGACATTTGGGTAGGAAATAAAAAAGCGCCGGTGAAACTGGTAATGTATGGCGATTATGAAAGTGAAGCCTGTGCAAAAGCAAACGAAGTGGTTAATCAGTTGCTGGAGAAGTTTGAAGACGGCGTACAGTTTAACTTCCGTCACTTTCCGTTAACACGTATTCACCAGCGTGCTCAAAAAGCTGCAGAAGCTTCTGTTGGTGCTGCACAGGAAGGCGAAGGCAAATTCTGGGATATGCACAACACCTTGTTTGCACACCGCCGCAACCTGGGCACTATCAGCTTAAAAGGTTATGCAAAAGATGTTGGTGTTACCGATAAAAACTTTTTAACCAAGCTGGTTGATTCGGTATATGGCTGGAGCGTAAGAGCCGATTTGCTGGAGGGTGCCGATAAAGGTATTACAGATGTACCTTATTTCTACATCAACGGCGAGCCCTACAAAGGTCCGGTAAACCTCAGCGCATTTTGCAAAGTAATTGAGCCCTTAACAAAGCAAAAGAAAGCTGCTGCAAAAACAGCGGTTAAGAAAAGAGCATAAAATAGTGTGGCAATTTTTTTAAGGCAATGGAGTAATTCCATTGCCTTTTTTGTTTGTTAGAGGTTGAAAAAAAACTTCTGCCTTTTTTCTTTAAACAATCATCTTTGCAACCTTAATCATCAATTATGGCCTCCAACCGCAACGCTGCTATCGGTTTTATTTTCATTACAATGCTTATTGATGTTATTGGTTTCGGCATCATTATTCCGGTAATGCCCAAGCTTATTGAAGAGTTGGGGCATGCCAATGTAAGCAAGGCATCGCAGATTGGTGGTTGGTTATTGTTTGCATTTGCCATTACACAGTTTGTGTTTTCGCCGTTAATGGGCAATCTCAGCGACAGGTATGGTCGCCGACCCGTTATTCTTGCATCACTGTTTGGCTTTGCAGTCGATTATCTTTTTTTAGCTTTTGCACCTACATTAGGTTGGTTGTTCATTGGTCGTATTGTAGCAGGTATTACGGGTGCAAGCTTTACAGCTGCCTCTGCTTACATTGCCGACATCAGCACACCCGAAGACCGTGCAAAGAATTTCGGCATGATCGGTGCTGCATTTGGATTAGGTTTTGTAATTGGCCCCGCCTTAGGTGGTTTGTTGGGCGGCTTTGGTCCACGTGTGCCATTTATGGTGGCCGCTGCTTTGTGTTTGTTGAATTTCCTTTATGGATTATTTGTTCTCCCCGAATCGTTAAAGCCCGAAAACAGACGCAAGTTCGAATGGGTACGAACACTGCCCTTTGTTACGCTTATCAGGTTGCGTCAGTATCCTGCCATTGGCGGGTTAGTAATTGCTCTTTTTTTGGTTTACCTCGGCAGCCATGCTGTACACAGTAACTGGAGTTTCTTTACGATCGAACGTTTTAAATGGGATTCGAAGATGATCGGTATTTCGCTGGCTGTTGTTGGTTTGCTGGTAGGCGCAGTGCAGGCGGGTTTAACAAGGGTGGTCAACCCACGTCTTGGAAACGAAAAAAGCATTTACATCGGTCTGGCACTTTATGCATTTGGTATGGGCTTGTTTGCATTAGCAACACAAAGCTGGATGATGTTTGCTTTTCTCGTTCCTTATTGCCTCGGTGGTATTTGTGGCCCGGCTTTGCAATCGATCATGACGGGCTTAGTACCGGCTAATCAGCAAGGCGAATTGCAAGGCTCACTTTCGGCACTCATGAGTTTTAGTTCTATTCTTGGACCTATTATGATGACGAATATTTTTGCGGCGTTTACAGGCCCTAAAGCACCGGTATATTTTCCCGGCGCCCCATTTGTGCTTGGCTCGGTATTTATGCTTGCAAGTGCAGGAGTCGCCTTCTATTCACTTCATCATAAAAAAGCTTTAAGGACACAGTAATGCCACACAGCAGACAGCTGTCAATAATCAACAAAGGAAAGGGCTGCTATTTCGGATTTCGCCTGAAATAATCATCCAGTGAAATTGGTCCGCCTCCTTCAATAAAAAATACAAACAGCAGTACCAATATCATCAGCGATAAACCAAGCTCCGACTGCGAACCCATAAAGCTCTTTTGCGAAAGCACCAATAAAAATGCTCCTGCCAAAATGGGGATCTGCAACAACACTGCCCAACGTGTAAATAAACCCACAATAATGAGGATTCCTCCCAAAAGATGCGCCCATGGAATAAGTGTAACAAGCCAGTTCTGAGAAGAGAAAATGCTTTGCTGTAAAATGTTCTGCAGAGTTGCGTCGTTACTGATGAACGAAATACCTTTTAACAGAAGGCTGAAACCAAGTGCTATTCGCAAAACCACCAGCCATTTGGGGTGATGGGTAATGCTCCAATTTTCCAATTGCTGTAATGTACCCATAACTTAAAATTTAGCGAAGAAAAACAGGTTTTCTTCATGGCAATTGCATCGAAAAAGATGCCAGAACTCTGTGTATGCCAAAACGCTCGTTAACAACGTTTACGGGCTAAATTTTTCAAAAATCCACAATCCAAAATCACCGATTTATTTTTAACCTCGTCCCCTTATCTTTGCCACTCTAAAAAAATTACGACGTGGCCACTAAATTCACGAAAGAAACATATCTCTACTGGTACGAGTTAATGCTGCTCCTCCGCCGTTTTGAAGAAAAAACAGGTCAACTTTATGGAATGCAAAAGATCCGTGGTTTTTGTCACCTCTACATTGGCCAGGAAGCCATTGCAGCAGGATGTATGACAGCTACCAAGCCTGAAGATAAAATGATCACAGCTTATCGTGATCATGCTTTAGCTATTGCAAAGGGCGTAAGTGCAAAGTCTTGTATGGCTGAAATGTTTGGTAAAGCTACAGGCTGTTCAAAAGGTAAAGGTGGCAGTATGCACTTTTTTGGTGCAGATGTTGGCTTCTTTGGCGGTCATGGTATTGTGGGTGCACAAATTGGTACCGGTGCAGGATTGGCATTTGCCGATAAGTACAACGGTAACGACAATGTTACACTTGCATTTTTTGGTGATGGTGCTGCCCGCCAGGGTATGTTGCACGAAACGTTTAACCTGGCAATGCTTTGGAAGCTGCCGGTTATTTTTATTTGTGAAAATAACAACTATGCAATGGGTACTTCTGTAACCCGTACAAGTAATGTGGTTGATATTTATAAACTGGCTGATGCATACGAAATGCCTGCAGACAGTATTGATGGTATGGATCCTGAAGCGGTACATGAAGCTGTTGCACGTGCGGTAAAACGTGGCAGAGCTGGCGAAGGGCCAACTTTACTGGAAATTAAAACCTACCGTTATAAAGGTCACTCAATGAGTGATCCGCAGAAATATCGTTCTAAAGACGAGGTAGAAGAATACAAACAACGTGACCCAATTGAAACTTCAAAACAAAAATTATTGGAAGTATTTGGTGTAAGCGAAGCAGAAATTGAAGCAATCAATGAGCGTGTTCGTGTAGAAGTGGAAGAGTGTGTGAAGTTTGCTGAAGAAAGCCCATGGCCAACTGAAGATGAACTGCTGAAGGATGTTTATATTGATCAGAACTATCCGTTCATTGTAGACTAATATTTAGCATAACGAAGCTTTAGCTATATTCAATTCAATCAGAACAAATACAAAATGTCAGAAACAAAAAAAACAACGGCACAGGAACTCAACGATGTGGAAGCCATTAAACAAGTAAAGGGGTTCTGGGGTCGTTTTTCTAAACCAATCACTTATGTTGGTGGTTTGATTATTTTATTGGCAGGTGGTTACCTCGCATATAAAAACTTTGTTGTAGGTCCGAAGGAATCAAAAGCAAACGATGCAATGAGCCGTGCTCAGATGTATTTCGCACAGGATTCATTAAACCAGGCATTAAACGGCGATGGCCCTAACGCAGGTTTCCTTAAGATCATTAAAAACTACAGCGGAACGAAAGCTGCAAACCTTGCAAATTATTATGCAGGCGCTATCTATCTCCGCAAAGAAGATTATAACAATGCTATTAAGCACCTCGAAGATTTTTCTACCGATGCAACACAAATACAAAGCGCTGCATGGCGCATGTTAGGTGATGCTTATATGAGCACCGATAAGAAAGATAAAGGTCCGGCTATGTACGAAAAAGCTGCAAAGCTGAACGAGAAAGATGAATTCACTTCATCGGAAAATCTGTTACGTGCAGCAATGGCTTATGAAGCAGTAGGTAATAAAGAAAAGGCTGCAGATTTATTAAAAGCATTGAAAGAAAAATATCCAAGATCAAACGGTGCAGGTCAGGCCGATAAATTTCTTGCACGCTTGGGTGTTGTTTCAAACGACTAAAAAATGCTAAACCCATTTTACTATGGCTGATGTTAGCAACAGCAATTTATACGCATTTAACACAGGCACTCACGATTTTTCGGGTGCCTGTGTTGTGTTAGTACGTACCGAATGGAATGCAACCATTATTGATGAACTGGAAAAGGGTTGCAGAAAGGTACTGGATGAATACGGAGTTAAACAGGTTGTTACTGTAACGATTCCCGGTGCAGTGGAAATAGGTTTTGCTGTTAAAGCTTACTGGGAAAGTAAGTCGAGACATCTGGGAACAAGACCACATGCATTTATTACACTTGGTTGTGTAATTCGTGGCGATACACCGCATTTCGATTATGTATGTAAAACAGTAACAGATGCAGTAACACAGCTGAACCTGTTGATACAGGTGCCAACGATCTTTGGCATTCTTACAGTAGAAAACCAGGAGCAGGCATTGGAACGGATTGGTGGTAAACACGGACATAAAGGCGAAGAAGCTGCCTTAACAGCGTTAAAGATGATTGCCCTCAATACCTCATTAAGAAAATAAAAAGCAGAGTTGTAACCGTTATATGAATGTACAGTTGTTTATACCATGCTTTGTAGATCAGTTGTATCCGCAAACCGCCTTTAATATGGTAAAGGTGTTGGAGAAGCTTGGTTGTACAGTTCATTACAATGCCAATCAAACCTGTTGCGGACAGCCGGCTTTTAATGCAGGTTTCCAGCACGAGTGTAAAGATGTGGCAACAAAATTCCTGAAAGATTTCTCCGGCTCTGATTTTATTTTAGCTCCCAGTGCATCTTGCACAGGCTTTGTACGTAACTATTACTCAAAAATATTCGACAACTCATCTGTTCACAACGAAGTAAAGGATTTAAGTAAACGTCTCTACGAATTCAGTGAGTTTTTAACCGATGTGTTGAAGGTGGAAAATGTTGGTGCAAAACTGGAGGGTAAAGCTACTTATCATGATAGCTGTGCCGGTTTGCGTGAATGCAAGATCAAAGAAGGACCACGTAAACTGCTCAACAATGTAGAAGGACTTGAGCTTGTTGAAATGAACGATGTTGAAACCTGTTGTGGTTTTGGTGGAACCTTTGCAGTAAAGTTTGAGCCGATCTCTGTAGCTATGGCCGATCAAAAAGTGAACAATGCATTAGCTACAGGAGCTCAGTACATGATCTCTACCGATCTTAGTTGTTTAATGCACCTCGAAGGTTATATTAAACAGAAAGGACATAATCTCCGCACATTGCATTTAGCCGATGTATTGGCGAATGGATGGTAAAAGAAATCGATAATCTTTTAATGGATAATTGATAATTTACCTCCTCGATAATTATCCATTTTTAATTACACAATTATCAATTATTATATGGCTCATTGGTTAATAAAATCAGAACCGTTTAAATACAGCTGGGATCAGTTTGTAAAAGACAAGCAAACGTTTTGGGATGGTGTGCGTAACTATGCTGCACGTAACAATCTCCGTGATATGAAGAAAGGGGATGAGGTGTTCTTTTATCACAGCAACGAAGGATTGGAAATTGTAGGTATTGCAAAAGTGGTGAAAGAAGCATACCAGGATCCAACGACAGACGAAGATGCGTGGGTAGTTGTTGATTTTAAACCTGTGCGTAAAATAAAAAAGCCTGTAACGCTTGCGCAGATGAAAGCCGATAAACGGTTGACGAATATGGACCTGTTACGCTTGGGTCGTTTAAGTGTGGGTAAAGTAACAGATGAAGAATGGAAGATTGTGTTGGAGCTGGCAGGTGAATAAGCTAAGAGTTTAAATAAGTGAAAAGAGTAAAGGAGTTGTAAAGCAACTCCTTTTTTATGCAGCTTAATTAAGGCTACTCTTTTTCTTCTTCCTCTTTTTAAAACTCTTAGCATTCTTTAACAATTAGCTTCGGTTACATTTTACAGTTAGTGGTATCAATCATTACTTATGAACGATACATCAGCAGTTGAATGATTTGCACGCCGGCAAATGAATTCAGCAAGTACTTCGCTGCTCCTGCATCTCTCTTCTCTTCTTAAACAATTAAACTTATCAAAATGAAAAAAATCATTTTGGCTGTCGTACTATTGGCAGCCGCAGGCGGAGCTTTGTATGTATATTTCAAACCAAAGCTTACAGATAAACCTTCAACAGTTGCTTATACTGAAACCATCCTCGGCGACTGGAAAATTGATTCAGTTGCCGCAAAAGATTCAAACAGTATTGGGTTGCTGGTAATGGCTCTCGACAGCAATCTTACCAATTATGCATTTCGTTTTGCAAAGGACGGATCGGTTACACAATTGCTCAACGATAGTGTTGTTCCTGTAAAGCGTAACTATATATTCAGCGATAGCGCCCATCTTGTTTTTAACGAAGGCGATTCGTTACAGGAAAAGCAACCCATGCAGGTATTGTTGCTTACAAACGAACAGCTGCATTTATTGAGCAGCGATAGTGTTACACTCTTCTTTAAGAAAGTAAAGTAACCTACTAAGCGCAGGCAACAATATTGCCTGCGCTTATGCATTTCAAACCATTCTGCATCCAATTAAAAACAATTTTATGCGTACATATTTTTACGCAGGCATCGTATGTCTGCTGCTGGTTGCTGCATGCAATTATGCCAATACAAAGGAGGAAGAAAAAACAGTTGCTCTTACAGATATTGCGATCAACAATATTGCTGTTGCAGATTCTTCTGCTGCATATGAAGAGCCTCAACAGATTCCTGCATCAGGCTCACCGCAACAAAGTAGCAAACCAAAAGCGCCATTGCAAACTCCTGAAAGCAAACCCGACTGGAACAAGAAGATTGTAAAAACAGCTTCTTTAAATATTGAAGTAAAAGAGTATAACAAGTTTAATCAGCTGCTGCATACTTCAGTTGCAAAATTCGGTGGTTATATTGCCAATGAACAACAAACAGAATCGGAATATAAAATCGAAAACACCGTAACCTTAAAAGTACCGGTTGATCAGTTTCAGGCAGCAGTCGATTTTCTTACAAATGGTGAGGGAAAGATCAACGAAAAGAATATTTCTTCAGACGATGTAACCACACAGTATGTTGATACCCGTTCAAGACTTGAAGCAAAGAAGCAGGTTCGTCTTCGCTACCTCGATCTGTTGAAGCAGGCAAAGAACATGGAAGAAATTCTGCAGGTTCAAAATGAGATCAACGATATACAGGAACAGATAGAAAGTGCAACAGGCCGCATCAACTATTTAGCAAACGCATCTGCAATGAGTACCATCAATCTTACCTATTACCAGGTACTGAATGCTGCTGTGCAGGAACCGGGTGAAGAAACCTTTTGGCAAAAAATAAAAGAAGCTGTAGGCAGTGGTTGGGAAGCTATTGGTGAAATTGTAATTGGGTTGTTATATCTCTGGCCTTTGTGGATGCTTGTTGCTGCTGTCTTGTGGTGGATACGCAGGAAAGGATTTTTTAAACAAACAAAAGTAACGCAGTAATAAGTAAAGCAGCGGATACATGATCGCTCATCGGTTATGTATTCGCTGCTGTTATTTTCAAAAACTCCTTTCGGTCGATCATTCTTGCACCAAGGCTTTCCAGATGGGGCGTGTAGATCTGGCAATCGATCAAAACAACTCCATCCTGTTGCAGTTGTTGCACAAGTTTTATAAAGGCATACTTACTTGCATTACTTACTTTGCTGAACATGCTTTCGCCAAAAAAAACATTTCCTATCCGCAAACCATATAAGCCACCAACCAATTCATTATTCAGCCATGCTTCGCCACTAAATGCATAGCCCAAGTTATGCAGCTTGCAATAAGCTTCTTCAATCTCATTGGTTATCCATGTTCCTTCAATAAGCTTACGTGTTTGTCCGCATAAATGAATTACTTCTTTAAAAGCAGTATTAAAGCGAAACTCAAATGCATTTCGTTTTAATAATTGCTGCATGCTTTTGCTGATGTAAAGTTCATCGGGAAAAACAACGCACCGGGGATCGGGGCACCACCATAGCGGCGGCTCATCATCGTTAAACCAGGGAAAAATGCCACTTCGGTAGGCGAGTAATAAGCGATCAGTTCTTAAATCGCCGCCAATAGCAAGTAAGCCGTTTGCTTTTGCTTTTTCTGCAGAAGGAAACCATAATTCATCTGTAAGAAGGGCGACGTTCATGTATCAAATAAGGTAAAAGAAAATAAAACGACAGATCAAACAATGGCTTCAACTGTTGCACCAATACCACGTTCGGTAATGGCATCGCAAAGCGGTTTTAAATCATCGTACGAGCCGTTTTTAACGGCGTATTTTCCTTTTGTATGAATAATCCAGGCACATTGCTCTGCCTGTTCGGGAGAATGATCACAAATGTCGATCAAGGTTTCAATAACCCACTCAAATGTGTTTACCTCATCGTTCCACATAATTAAGTGGCAGGGCTCTTCCACATCGGTTAATACATCCGTTTCTTCAAATTCTTTTGTATGGGTAGAAATTTGCGCCATCACACAAATTTAAAAAGAGAAAATAAATAAACAATTCTTTCGGTACTTAGCGCAACTAAAATGGTACGTTAATTGTCTAATGATGGTTGATTGTAAAATAAACGTATGAAATTCAGACTTCTGCCTAAAAAGAAAGCCCAGGACTCGCCCGTACAAGGGAAGGCTGTTGTGCTGTCTATCAACAGCACCAACAGGGGGCTCGATTTTTTGGTAGAGTTGTTTCGGAAAGTACGGCCTGCTGATGCCGATAATAAAGAGGAGGCCGAATTAAAGTTCCAGGCATTTTTATTTCAGTTGCAGGAAGATAAGTCGCTGTTGTTTTCTCTTCGCAGAGCTTTGCTTTCGCAGTTTAACAATAGTAACCTTTCAACAGCATTAACCGAAAGCGGTTTATTGAGTTCCCGTGGATTTATACAGGAGCTTACATCTAAAGTAAAGCACAAAATAATTCCGGCACTGCTACAGCCATCGGATTTCTTATATGTTATTGAACGTATTTTTTATAAAAGGAACGATTATGTATGGATGGAGAAGATCGATTCGCAACTATGGTCTTCTTTTTTTGAACGTTTAGGCTTTGAGGTTGATCTGCATGAGAAGGCTTTAAATCATCAGCTGCTCGAAGCTATGCAAACATTATCGTACCGTTTATCGATGATGGGGCTTGAAAAAGAAATTACAAAACAACACAACCTCGTAAGCGATGCAGCATTTCCTTTTCTTGAACAGAACAGATTGATAAATCTGTTAATAGAAAGAAAAAAAGGAACCCATAACCTGCAGGATGAAAAGGTATTGGCAGCAGGTATTTTTGAAGCGTTACATAATTGCTCACAAAGTATTATCTGGATCAAAGAACACCGCCGGAGTGTAGGTACAAGCCTTGCAGAAACATTTTTGCTTACACGTATGGAGCAGCATGTAGAACGTATGCTGTTAATTTTAGATGCAGTAGATAACGATAAGCGTTTTGATATCGATCGGTTTATTACTTATTTCATAACAGTAGTACGTAATCAAAACAGGAAAAACAGTTTGGGCGAATTTCTTTCGCAGAACATGGGGTTACTGGCTTACCAGATATCGGAACATGGCGGTAAAAAAGGTGAAACATTTATTACAAAAACCAAATCAGAATTCAATCGCATTTTCCTCAGCGCAATGGGAGGGGGCTTTATCATTTCCTTTATTGCAATAACAAAAAACCTGCTCGGCAAAATAACATTGGCTCCTTTTTGGCAAGGCGTTGCATACAGTACAAACTACAGTCTTGGATTTTTATTAATACAGGCAACAGGTTCAACACTGGCAACAAAACAACCTGCGTTTACAGCATCGTCTGTTGCAAGTTCGCTCGATAGTTCAAAACTTAAAGGCCGACCCGATCTTGACAATCTTGCTGTAACAGTTGCGCAGGTTTCACGAAGCCAGATAGCATCTTTTATCGGTAACCTCATTATTGTTTTTCCGTTAACCTATCTGCTTGCAATGTTGTTTTACAAAGCAACCGGAATTATGATTGCGGAAGGCGATGCAGCAACAGCTTTATTACAGGCACAACATCCGTTTAAAAGTCTCGCATTACTGTTTGCCTGTTTTACAGGGTTCTTTTTGTTTTTAAGCGGATTGATTGCCGGTTGGGTAGAAAACTATGTTGTGTATGCACAACTGCCGCAACGTATTCAACAACATCCAGCCTTGCACCATAGTTTAGGTAAAAAGCAATTGAACTGGCTGGCAAATACTGTAGAAAATAATTTAGGATCTATTGCCGGTAGTGTATCACTTGGTTTCTTTCTTGGTATGGCTTCATTTATAGGAAAGATATTCGGCATTCCTTTCGACATCCGGCACATTACGATTGCTGCCGGTAATACTGCCATTGGTTTTTTTGGAATGGATAAGCCAGTTGATTGGGCATATATGAGCATTATAATTTTGGGTGTTGCATTAATTGGCTTTCTCAACTTTTTTGTAAGCTTTGGTTTTGCTTTTTTTGTTGCTGTTAAGTCAAGAGGTATTAAGCTGAAAGATTATCCGGAGTTCTTGGGTATTCTATGGCGCTATTTCAGAAAAAATCCGCTCGACTTTATACGCCCGCCAAAAAATAATTTCAAATAATTTCTATTTTTTTTTGGCTGAATAAATCATCCTCTTATCTTTGCACTCCCAATCAAGGAAGCATAGCTCAGTTGGTTCAGAGCATCTGCCTTACAAGCAGAGGGTCCGCGGTTCGAGCCCGTGTGCTTCCACAAAAAAGCCTTCGAAATTTCGAAGGCTTTTTTTATTTGTACACTCTTTGGTAAGAGGGTATAAGTGCAAAATCTTAATTCTTTCAACAAGAAGTTAAACAGGCTTTTTATTTGCTTTTCTGGCCTTAACTTGTATGCTTGTAAAATAGCATTATCACATTGTAAACTTTGCAGACTCAATTACGGGATAAAACCAGGTAAGTTGAGATGTATGTGAAGTAGTCGTTACAGTATGGAGTTGTCACCTTTCTTTGAACTTACCCTCGATCTTGTTTTTGTAGCAGGAAGAGATGGCTTTTGTCGCAAAGTAAACAAAGCCGTAGTTGAGAAACTCGGGTATACACAGGAAGAATTATTTGCACGCCCGATTGCCGATTTTATGCATTCCGACGACAGGGCATCTACAAAAGTTGAACGGGAGAAATTACTCAACGGAGTTCCGCTTGTTAACTTCCAGAACAGGTATGTTACAAAACAAGGTACTGTTGTTTGGCTCGAATGGACATCGATTTATTTGCCTGATGAAGAAGTAGTCTTTGCCATTGCAAAAGACATTACCGTACGAAAATTGGCAGAGCTTGAAGTAGAAGCTAAATACAATCGTGTAAAAAGTATGGTAGGGCATTTTAAAGGAAATATTGAACGTGATCGAAAATATCTTTCCGTTGCCTTGCACGAAGAGCTGGCGCAATTACTGGCGGTATTAAAAATCGATATCGACTGGATCAAGGCAAGAGAAGAAATTTTACCAGCTCTCATCAACGAAAGACTTCAACATGCAACTGCCATTACAGAATTGCTGATGAAAACAATTCAACGAATATCGTTTTCAATCAGCCCCGGTATGTTGCAGGATCTCGGGCTTGTTGAAACATTGCGTTGGCATTGCAATGAGTTTTCTGTTATCAGTTCAATTTCATTTCGGTTGGAAGCTGATATGGAGGATATTAAGATCAATAAGGACTTGCAGCTTGATCTGTTTCGTATTTGCCAGGAAGCATTGCACAATATTGTTTACCACGCAGAAGCAAGTGAAGCAATAATCCGGATTGAAGAAACGGAGAAGATGATCCTTCTTACGATAAGCGATAATGGAAAAGGATTTCAGGTGAACCAGCAAACCAATACTCCCGGTTTGAATGTAATGCAGGAGCGTGCTGCTTCAATTCATGCCGATTTTGAAATAAGCAGCACAGCAGGAAGCGGAACAAAAATTTCTGTTGCTCTTCCGTTGAATTAATGGCTGATTTTATTGTACCTGGCTGATAAATCTTTTATGTAAATATTTCTGAAGTCAATCGGTTGTCCTTCGCTTTGCAAAGCAATAAATCCGCTGCTTAATAATTTGCCATCCTGTTTTATTTTCGGATCGAAACGGTTAACTACACCACCACCGATTTGAGGTTTGGAATATTGCAATACAGTATCTCCGTTAATGATATGTGTAATGAGCGAATCGCCTAATACAATCAGCTCAGCACTTACCCATTGTTCACCATCATAGGTTTTTGAAGTTGAGTTAATGCAATGCGATGGAACGATGGTTCCTTTTTGCACAACTTCTGTTCCGGGCGAACACATATTGCCGGTTGGTCTTGGCTTGCCATCGCTCAGTCCGCCGAGGAATTGCATTTCTACAGAAATCGGCCAATCTTGTTCCTTGGGCATGCTGTGTGGATCCTGTGAGTGAAACATAACTCCGCTGTTGCGTAAGGTATAAGAGGGCGCAGATTTATACCACTCCCCAACAAAACGATATTCAAGCTTCAGATGATAATAGGAATAAGGTGTTTTGTAATACAAATGACCGAACTGTTCATTGTAATCGCCATATTGATCGTAACGTACTTTGATCATATTGTCTTCCACTCGAAAAGTGTTGCCAAAGTTCACACCCACATCATGATGATGAATTTTTACAAACCAGTCGTTGATGTCTGTTCCATTAAAAAGTGAAACCCATTCGTTGGATTTATCTGACTGTTTTGCAGAGCGGCAACTGCACATGACTGCTGCTGCAAGAATTACGGTAAAAAGTAAATAGCGACGCATTCGTTGATGTATTGTTTTCGAAGATAGTTGAAAGAATGCAATTGAATAAATGAACACGATTGCGCAATTCCGGAAGCTTTTCCAGATTCAAGGATTATCTTATTTCTTAAAAGCAAATCTTTTTTTATAGCTTAAACAACGCCAAAGCCATTCTGCAGGGCCGTAGTTGTAATTCTTCAACCACCATTGACTTAAGGGCATTTGTAATAAAAAAACAATTAGCCCGAAAAGAAAGTAGCCTGTAATACCCCAACCAGGTTTTGAATAAATGAGTACAATAAATGCAATTATATTTTGTAAGATGTAATTGGTTAAAGTCATTTTTCCGGTAGCACGAAATGCTTCAAAAATTAAAATGAATTTGCTGGTACTCTGCAGCCAGATTATAGAAATAGATATAAACAGCATTACAACGAGGGCTTGCGGATAATAAAGGTTATAATACTTGTTAAATGGCCACTCGTAACGTGCAATAAAGAATTGCAACAGGTAGATAAGAGCAGAATTAAAAAAGCTGAACCAGAATATTTTTTTAATTACTTTTTTATTTGAAAGAAATCCATTGGTATCAAAAGCATTACTCCTTTCTAAAGCTGCTCCTATCAGAAAACAGCCTAACTGTATCAGATGGAAGATAATTAAATAGCTCAAGCGAAGCATCCATTTGTATCGCATATGTAAGTTCGCCTTAAGATAAGCTACAAATGTTCCTTCTTCATAAAGCGAATAAAAAGTATCTCTGTCTTTAGGAGAGAATAAAAGCTTGTGTTTTCCCAAATAAGATTGCAGAAGAGGAGTAAGAAGCAGAATTGCAATGCCAATTACAAATAGTTGCCGGCTGCAGCATTTATGAAAGGCTAATAGTAGTAAGCCGATAAAAGCGTAGTCATTCAATATATCTCCACCAAAAAACAAGGTATTGATAAATGCAAAAGCAAAAAGCCAAAACATCCTGGTAATGAAAAAAGCATATTTACCTGCGTTGTATTTGCTGATGTTTTTTAATAATGCAGAAAAGCCATATCCAAACAATATAGCAAGCAGGGGCCAGCCTTTTGAGCCAAATAGAAGTTCGGTAAAGTTTTCAATAAAAGTTGATGTTGCAGTTGAAGCTATTTCTTTACCATGCGTGTTCCAGCCATAAACACTTAAATAATTCATGATTACAACGCCAAGCAGCGACCATCCTCTAAGTATATCAACAACAGGAGTGCGCTGTTGCTGTGAAACTGGACTTAATTCTATCAAAAGGTTTTGTGGTGATTTTAAGTCTGCAAAAGTTAGTTAAGAATAGCAATGAACAGGAGTTTGTATACCGCAGTTCAGATTTTTCAAAAACGAAGATTATCTGAACTTATTGCCTTTGCATTTGCCTGAGTTATGTTTCGTGTACAGCCAGGTTATTTATTTTTTGCTTTATCGGGTCTGTCCTGGTAGCCCCAGTGCTGATCTTCTGAAAAATCTTTTCCATTGTATTTACCATGGCGTACTATACTCCATGCCAGTGCAAATACAACAACAGGAGAAAAGAAAAACATCAGATAAATAACGTTGATCCACAACCCGAACTGAATCAGAAGTACAAATAAAAGCAGGTAAAGGCTGGAGAGTAATACCATATAGTTTGTGTGCTTCAGCATGTTCAAACGTTTAGGCAGAGTTACTACTTGTAAACAGCGAAAATTGTTCCTAACTTTCCCTTACAAAGTTAAAAAATGAAACGATTGTTTTTAGCCTGCCTGCTCTTTTGTATTGCATTTGCAGGTTGTGTTAAAGATCAAGCTAAAGAAAACGATCTGCTTTTGGGAACCTGGCTCAAAACAGGAGCAACAGGGAATGCGCCAGCAGATACATTGGTTTTTTTGAAAGCAAACAATTTGTATAAACTGGATTTTAAATGCACAACAGCGCCTATGCTTGGCATACCGGCACGTGTATCGGCTGAGTATTTACTTTTAAACAATTCATTCTCGTTTCAGAATTACATGACTACGGCAAGCGGTATGTACACTGCAAGCAGTTTTACATGGATTAAAAAAGGAACTGAATTTGAAGTCAAGTTTCATCAGCTTGTGTTTTACATCTCGGCAGATTATACTGTTCGGTATACAAAAATGAATTAACACAAGAGGTATATATACAGAAAAGCCCTGCAATTGCAGGGCTTTCTTTGTTTATACTATACGGTTACTTCTTAAAACTTTTACTTACGATCAATTCTTTGCTTCCTGCAAGATAGCTGTAAAATCCTTCGCCACTCTTAACGCCTAATTTTCCTGCAGTAACCATGTTTACCAATAAAGGACAAGGTGCATATTTCGGATTGCCAAAACCATCCTGCAATACACGCAGAATTGCAAGGCAAACATCAAGACCAATAAAATCGGCTAACTGCAACGGGCCCATCGGGTGTGCCATACCTAACTTCATTACCGTATCAATTTCTTCCACACCTGCAACACCTTCGTACAAGCTGCAAATAGCTTCGTTGATCATGGGCATTAAAATGCGGTTGGCAATAAAGCCGGGGTAATCGTTCACAACACACGGCACTTTGCCTAATTGTTTACTCAGTTCCACAATTGCATCGGTTACTTCCTGTTTGGTTGCATAGCCATTAATAATTTCCACCAGCTTCATTACTGGTACGGGGTTCATAAAGTGCATGCCAATAACCATGCCCGGACGTTTTGTTACAGACGCAATTTTGGTAATGGAAATGGAAGAGGTGTTGGTAGCAAGAATACAGTTAGCCGGAGCAGCATTGTCGATCTCTTCAAAAATTTCCAGTTTCAGTTCAATGTTTTCTGTTGCAGCTTCTACTACTAATTCGGCATTCGTAACACCATCGAGCAAGTCGTGTGTGGTTGTAATGTTCTTTAGTGTACTTTGTTTTTGTTCTTCTGTCAGGACTCCTTTTGCAACCTGACGGTCTAAGTTTTTTGTAATGGTTTCTTTTGCTTTTACCAATTGGCCGGGGTTTACATCAATCAGTTTTACAGCAAATCCATTTTGGGCAAATACGTGTGCAATACCATTACCCATGGTTCCTGCACCTACTACAGCAATCTGTTTCATTTCTATGCTTTTTAAAGTTCTTGCAAGATAAGGAAAGCTTTGTGTTGAAGAAATGACGGGCATTACCAGTTGCTCTGATGCTTTTCCTTGTACTGCAAAAAGAATTGCCAACCTTTTAAGGTTGGCAATTCTTTTTGTGTTATGAACTTTCCACTTTTAATTTTTATTCTTAAAATCTCCCCGTTTCCAGGCCTGTATAAATTCGTTCCATGCAACAGGGTTAAAAATGTTTTGCGGACGGTATTGGCCACTGTAGAACTGTTGTTGCGAACTTTGTCTTTGTACATAGCGTGAATTTTCACTGCCATCTCTTGGCAAGGATTGCATCAATATTCTCGATTGAGCTGTTTTTGTATTTTGTCTGGCAATCTCAATTTTATCGTCCGGCACATCTGCATTTACAAATTCCCGTTCAAACTGTTCACGCCTTGGTCTTGCTTTAATAATTGTTGCAGGAAGGTAAACCGTATCAACAACCATCAGCTGTATAATGCTAAAAGAGTTGCCTTCGATGTTTGCAGGAATCTTTACTTCTTTAGGTTTAAATCCAACATAAGTAAAGTCGATAACATCGCCTTTCATCACAACAATACTGAAAACGCCCTGTTCGTTGGTAAAGGTTCCCCGGTTTTGGTTACGCACTTTTACAGTAACTGCAGGAAGGCCACGTAAACTGTCGGCGGTCATCACCACACCATATAATTGAACAACAGAATCTTTAAACGATTCAAATTGTGCTTTTACAGCAACTGGGGCAAACAATCCGGCCAGGAATATAAGGAGTAGAAATTTCTTCATCTGCTTCAAAAATAAGCTGAAAACATGATTTGCCTCATCTGTTGAAACCGAACTATGGTTAATTTTGCCCTTCGATCCACTTTTTTAACAAATACTACTACACATGACAAAGGAACAAGTGCTGCAGGCATTGAGTAATGTACAGGAACCCGACCTTGGCAAAGACCTCGTTACATTAAATATGATCAAGGATATTGAAATTGATGGCAATAAAGTGTCTTTTACGATTGTATTAACCACGCCGGCCTGTCCTATGAAGGATATGATGGGGCGTGCAGCTACCAATGCAATTGAATTATTGGTGAATAAAGATGCGGTGGTGATCGTGAATTTTACCTCTAACACCAGCAGTAACAGGAAAGATCCCAAATCGGTACTGCCCAACGTGAAAAATATTATTGCTGTTGTAAGTGGTAAAGGTGGCGTAGGTAAAAGCACGGTAAGTGCAAACCTTGCACTGGCACTTGCACAAGGTGGTGCAAAAGTAGGGTTGATGGATGCTGATATTTACGGACCAAGCGTACCCATTATGTTTGGCGTACGTGGTGAGCGTCCGAAAATGACTGAAATAAACGGCAAAGCCATGATTGTGCCGATGGAGAAATACGGCATTAAGTTTATGAGCATTGGTTTGCTGGTGAATGAAAAAGATGCGATTGTTTGGCGTGGCCCGATGGCCAGCAGCGCTATTCGCCAATTTGTAACAGATGTGCTTTGGGAAGAGTTGGATTACCTTGTAATTGATATGCCTCCGGGCACCGGCGATATTCATTTAACATTGGTGCAAACAGTGCCGGTAACAGGTGCAATTGTTGTAACCACACCGCAGGACATTGCATTGGCCGATGCGAAGAAAGCGGTTGCAATGTTTGGCCAGGCGCAGATAAAAGTACCTATCATTGGTTTGGTTGAAAACATGGCGTATTTCACACCTGCAGAGTTGCCGAACAACAAGTATTATATTTTTGGTAAAGATGGCGGCAAGCGTTTGGCCGATGAGTTTGATATGAATTTCCTCGGACAAATTCCGATTGTACAAAGCATTCGTGAAGGTGGCGATAACGGCAAACCTGTTATGGCAACCGATGAAGCAATTACCAAAAAAGCGTTTGAAGAATTTACTGCAGCAGCAGTACGCAGCATTGCAATGCGTAATGCCGAACTGCCTGTAACACAAACATTGGAAATTGTTTCGTAAGCAGCAGTTATACATTTTTAATGGCGGGTTTTAACCCGCCATTTTTTTTGGCACGATAATTTTATACCAGTTGCTGACAGGATTTTATTCAATCAATTTAAAACACATTGTATGGAAATTATTGTCACACTGCTGATAGGTGCAGTTGCCGGTTGGCTTGGAGCACAAATATTTAAAGGTCATGGGCTGGGTTTACTTGGAAACATTGTGGTAGGTATTCTCGGGAGTATTGTAGGCTATTGGGTATTGGGAAAACTCGGAGTAAGCTTTGGTGCCGGATGGATCGGTGCTATACTTACAGGTGCGTTGGGAGCCATTATTATATTGGCGATCATTAACCTGATATTCAGAAGTGCGAAATAGACATTGTGGTTACTGATAAAATGATGGCGGGTTTTTAACCCGCCATTTTTATAACCATTGTTTTATACTACTGTTTTTGCAGAACCTTACCTTTGGCGCATGTACAATTCTGCACAGTTCAAAGAAGAAGACCAACAGCAGGTAATTGAATTTATGAAAGCACATCCGTTTGCAATGCTCATCGGTAACAGTAATGGCCGTGCAGTTGCAACACAGGTGCCATTGATGATTGAAGAGCGGGAGGGTAAGTTGTTTTTACTTGGTCATATTACACGAAAGCAGGATCATCAATTGGTATTTGAAGAAAATGCAGAAGCACTCGTGATTTTTACCGGAGCACATGCGTATGTTAGTGCAACCTGGTACGAAAATCCGCAAACAGTAAGCACATGGAATTACAGCAGTGTACATGTAAGAGGTAAGCTGGTATTTTTAGATGAAGAAGGATTGATTGCAGCCTTGCGTAAACTTTCTCTGCACTACGAAAAACAAAATCAACAATCATCTACTGTGTACGATAATCTGCCGGCAGATTACGCTGCGAAAATGCTGAAAGCAATTGTTGGGTTTGAAATAGAAGTTGCATCTGTTGATCATGTGTTTAAGCTTAGCCAGAACAGAGATGCAAAAAGTTACGACCGTATTATTAATCGTTTAAAAGAAGAGGGAAGAGAAGCAGCTGAAGTGGCAAAGACGATGGAAGAACGAAAAGATAAAGTGTTTGGAAAATGAGAGCAATCCTTGTTTTTGGTTTATTGTTTTTCGTTTCTTGTTCATCCGTGAAGCCGTTTACTTGTACATGGATGAACCCATTAGATTACGCATACGACACATTAAATATGCAAACAACTTTCGATAAACAAGGCCATCGTGGTTGCCGTGGGTTGATGCCGGAGAATACGATCCCGGCAATGCTTCATGCATTGGATTTAAATGTAACAACACTTGAGCTGGATGTGGTTATTACAAAAGATAAACAGGTGCTGCTTTCGCATGAGCCGTTCTTTAATCATGAAATAAGTACCATTACGTACGGCACTTACGCAAATCCTGCAATAACAGATGCAAATGAAAAGTCATTCAATGTTTTTCAAATGACTTATGAAGAAATGAAACGATTTGATGTGGGACTAAAGCCTCATCCCCGTTTTCCGCAGCAGAAAAAAATCGCTGCGAATAAACCATTGCTCCGTGATCTGTTTGACAGTATTGCTGTTTACATGCAATCGCATAAACGTCCTCAACCATTTTTCAACATCGAAACCAAATGCCTTCCTGCAACAGATGGCATCTTTCATCCCAAGCCTCAAGAGTTTGTTGAACTGTTAATGACAGTGATCAAAGAAAAGAAAATGGAACAGTGGGTTATTATCCAGTCGTTCGATTTTCGTACACTACAATATTTGCATCAGCATTATCCCAACATCAAAACAGCTATGTTAATTGAAGATGATGATAAACGTGGCATTGAAATACAGATTGAAGCGTTGGGATTTATGCCAACAATTTACAGTCCGCATTATTCATTGGTAAATGTTGAACTGATCAAATACTGTCATGAAAAAAACATCAAAGTCATTCCATGGACAGTGAATACGAAAGAAGAAATAGAACAATTGAAGAAGCTGGGTGTTGATGGCATCATCAGCGATTACCCGGATTTATTTTAACTCATTTACCCCATTTGGCATTTTCGCCGGACAAGAACAAATAATATGAACTTTCAACCAACGCTTGCATTTGCACAACAACTCGATGCACAGGATGCATTAAAAAACTTTCGTAATGAATTTATTATTCCGGCTGAGAATGGAACTGCCAAACAGTATTTTCTTGGAAACTCACTGGGTCTTCAGCCAAAACGCACAAAAGAAAAACTGCAAACAATATTACACGATTGGGCAAAGCAAGGAGTGGAATCCTTCTTTCATGCCGAACAACCGTGGATGGATTATCACGATCGGTTAACAGGTCCGTTAAGTAAGATCGTTGGTTGCTTACCACACGAAGTAACGGTGATGAACAGCCTGAGTGTGAACCTGCATTTGATGCTGGTAAGTTTTTATCGTCCGCAGGGAAAACGTTGTAAAATTCTTTGCGAAGCAAAAGCTTTTCCCAGCGATCAGTATATGATGGAAACACATGTGCGGAATCATGGATACGATCCTGCTGATGCGGTTGTAGAAATCGCTCCACGTCCCGGTGAGCATACTATCCGCAACGAAGATATTCTGCAAAAGATCGTTGAGCTGCGTGATGAACTGGCATTGGTTTTATTTGCCGGTATCAATTACTACAGCGGGCAAGTGTTCGATATGCAAACCATTACCAAGCTGGCACAACAGGCCGGCGCTAAAGTTGGTTTCGACTTGGCGCATGCGGCCGGTAATATTGAAATACAATTGCATAACTGGAATGTTGATTTCGCCTGCTGGTGTAATTACAAATATTTGAATGGCGGTCCCGGTGCTATTGCTGCAGCTTATGTGCACGAACGTTATCATAAAGATGCATCGATGCAACGTTTTGCAGGCTGGTGGGGTTATGAAAAAGCAACTCGTTTTCAAATGGAGAAAGGGTTCAAACCAATCCAAACAGCAGAAGGCTGGCAGTTAGGTACACCGCCGTTGTTGTTGTATGCATCTTTACTTGCATCGTTAGAAATAGTTGAAGAAGCTGGTTGGAGTAACATCAATGCAAAACGTAAGCAGTTAACAGCTTATTTCTGGTATATACTTGATGAGGTAAACAAGACACAAGCCAGCCCTATCATTGAATTTATCACTCCACGAAACGAAGCTGAGCATGGTTGCCAGGTAAGCATGAATATGCTGCAGCGGGGCAAGGAAATTTATACTGCTTTAATGGAAGCCGGTTATTTTGTTGACTGGCGTGAGCCTTCGGTGATCCGTTTAGCACCTGTTCCTTTGTATAATACATTTGAAGAGGTGTGGAAGTTTGGGGAGCAGTTGAAGAAGATTGTAAGTCGGTAAGACAGATAGACCGTAAGTCCGAAAGACGGGAAGTCAGAAAGCATTATTCTCAGCGTTTTGCAGAGTGATTCTTCCGGACTTTCCGACTACAGACTTCCGACTTTCTTTATCTTCGCCGCATGACAAGGCAGCAACTCGTAGAACAGATCCATCAGAAGCAATCGTATTTATGTGTGGGGTTAGATACTGATCTAACAAAAATTCCCAAACATTTGCAATCACATCCTGATGCCATTTTCGAATTTAATAAAGCCATCATTGATGCTACGTTGCCGCATTGTGTTAGTTACAAGATCAATACTGCGTTTTACGAAGCAATGGGTTTGAAGGGCTGGGAGGCAATGGAACGCACGGTGAATTATATTCCTGATACACATTTTAAAATTGCTGATGCCAAGCGTGGCGATATCGGTAACACCTCTACACAATATGCCCGTGCTTTTTTTGAAGCCATGAATTTTGATGCCGTTACTGTGGCACCTTATATGGGTGAAGACAGTGTACGTCCGTTCTTAGAATATGAAGGTAAATGGGCCATTGTACTTGGATTAACATCAAACAAAGGCGCAAACGATTTTGAATTGAAACAATTGGTAAGCGATAATGGTGAAGCACATCTTCGTGCAGAATTTTTGTATGAACGTGTTTTACGTTCAGTAGCAAAATGGGGCACGCCCGATAACCTGATGTTTGTTGTTGGTGCTACACAACCTGAAGAATTTTTAAATATCCGCAGTATTATTCCCGATCATTTTTTACTGGTGCCCGGTGTTGGTGCACAAGGCGGCAGCTTAAAAGATATTTCGGAAAAAGCAATGGTAACTGGCCCCGAACCTTCAGTGAATGGCTCCGTACCTTCAGGTCGGAGTGATGTAGGTTTATTAGTTAACGCAAGCCGTGCAGTTATCTACGCATCAGGCAAAGAAGATTTTGCAACAGAAGCAAAAGCCATTGCAGAGCAATACCAGTTTGAGATGAAGAGTTATCTCGGCTGATTTAAATCTTGTTAAAATATCATTCATCTCTATTTGTCGGTTTGCAGATAATATTTCTGTTGTTATCTTGTTTGCAAATACAACGTATGAAATACATTCTTCCTTTACTGCTGTTGATTTCTGTTAACAATGCATTCGCTCAATCTGCTGAAACTATTTTAAAAGAGGCATCTGCAAAAGCAAAAGCAGAGAACAAAAAAGTGATTGTTCTTTTTCATGCAAGCTGGTGTGGCTGGTGTAAGAAGATGGATATTTCAATGAGTGATCCGGTTTGTAAAAAGTACTTTGATGATAATTTTATAACGGTACATCTCACAGTAGATGAGTCGGCAGATAAAAAGCATCTTGAAACACCCGGTGCAGATGCGGTTAAGAAAAAATACAAAGGTGAAACAGCCGGTCTTCCTTTCTGGCTTATACTCGATGCCGATCAAAAATTACTTGCAGACAGTTATATGCGTAAACCTGGCATATCGAAAGAAGAAGCAGGTGAAAATATCGGTTGCCCGGCAAGTGAAGAAGAGGTAGCTGCGTTTATTTCAATACTTCAACAAACAACAAATCTTAAAAAAGAAGAACTGACGATTATTGCTGAACGTTTCAGAAAAAATCAATCCTGATTTATTTTGCAAGTTTCAGTATAACATCTGCAACAAGCTTTGCCCAACGTGCATAATCTTTTGCTGAAGGATGCAACCCATCTTCCGCAACCAATGTTTTATCAGTTGCAGCTTCTCTTGTAAACGCAGTAATGTTAATGTAGTGAACCTTGTACTTCTTCGCTATTTTTTCATTGATGGCATTGAATGCGTCGATCTCTTTTGCAATTTTCTTTTTATCTCTGTCTTTTGCAAAAGGCGTTACTCCCCAATCGGGAATACTCAGCACAATTACACGATCTGTTTTGTCACCAGCATAACCTATTGCCTGTTGCAGTAATTCTTCAAACTGTTGTGCATATTCTTTTTCGCTGCGTCCACGATATTGGTTGTTTACACCAATCAGCAGCGTAACAAAATCAAACGGTACTGCTAAGCGTACCCGGCTTAATTGTTCCTGCAATTCATCAGTGGTCCATCCTGTTTTGGCAATAATTGCAGGATCGTCAATGTTGATCTTTTCTTTTCGTAACAATTCAACCACCTGGTGCGGAAAGTTTTTTTCTAAAGCAACACTTTCACCAATCGTATACGAATCGCCTAAAGCTAAATAGGTAAGTGGTTTTGTTTGTGCAGATGCCATACTCATCATCAATATGCAGATAAAAATTGAAAGGTAAGTTTTCATCGTCATTAATTTTCAGGAATACCTGTTTTAAAACTGCCGCTGCCCATTGTCCACCACGTACGAATATCATACGTTAATCGTCCGGCAATAACAGCAGGATCGGTTTTTACCAACGCTTCAATTTCTTCTTTCGTTTTACAGCCCGGTGCCGATGCATCAAAGATGAACAGTCCAACCCAGTCGCCACCATCACCAAACGGTCCGGCTACTTTTAGTTTTCCTTCTTTATGCAGTCGTGCCATATTCGCCATGTGGCCTTCCTGTATTTTAGCAGCTGTTGCAGAATCCTGCGAACGGTTAGCACCTTTCAGTAACATCACAAACCAGTAAGGTTGTATTTTATCTTTTGGCTTTTCTGTGTTTTGTTGTGCATATGTTGCTGAAGTGATAAACAGCAACACAAAAAGAATAACTGGCCTCATACAAAGGGGTTTAGATGACCAAAAAGTACAACTTTTTTGTGTGGATGCCCACACGTACATTTGTTAACTTTTAAAACGAACGCCTTTGCTATGTCAGTGAAACAAGATTTATTTCAAAGTCCCGATTATTATTTGGTAGATGAGTTGTTCACAGAAGAACATAAACTCATTCGTGATGCAGTGCGCACTTATGTAAAGAAAGAAATATCTCCCATTATTGAAGAATATGCACAAAAAGCAGAATTTCCACAACAGATCGTACAGCAAATGGGTGAGTTGGGTTGTTTTGGTCCAACAGTTCCTGTGGAATATGGCGGCGGCGGATTGGATTATATCAGTTATGGATTAATGATGCAGGAGCTTGAACGTGGCGATAGTGGTGTGCGTTCAACAGCAAGTGTGCAGGGTAGTTTGGTGATGTATCCTATTTATGCGTATGGTAACGAAGAGCAGCGTAAAAAATATTTACCCAAACTTGCAAGCGGCGAATGGCTGGGTTGTTTTGGATTAACAGAACCCAATCATGGCAGTGATCCAAGCAGTATGCTGACGAATATAAAAGATGCAGGCGATCATGTTATTCTCAATGGTGCAAAAATGTGGATCAGTAATGCACCTTACTCGCAAGTAGCTGTTGTATGGGCAAAAGATGAAGAAGGGATTGTGCGTGGTGTAATTGTTGAACGTGGTATGGAAGGTTTTTCTACACCAACCACACACGGTAAATGGAGTTTGCGTGCAAGTGCAACAGGTGAATTGGTATTTGATAATGTAAAAGTGCCCAAAGAAAATATTTTACCGAATGTAAAAGGATTAAAAGGCCCGCTCGGTTGTTTAACTAAAGCACGTTATGGAATTGCGTGGGGCGTATTGGGTGCAGCTATGGATTGTTACGATACTGCATTGCGTTACAGCAAACAACGTATTCAGTTCGATAAGCCTATTGCTGCGTTTCAGTTGCAACAGAAAAAACTGGCAGAAATGATTACCGAAATTACCAAAGCGCAATTACTCAACTGGCGTTTAGGTGTGTTGATGAGCGAAGGAAGAGCAACACCGCAACAGGTAAGCATGGCCAAACGTAACAGCTGCGAAATTGCAACAAATATTTGCAGAGATGCACGGCAGATGCTCGGCGGTATGGGTATTACCGGCGAATATTCCATTATGCGTCACATGATGAATCTTGAAAGTGTAATTACATACGAAGGCACGCACGACATTCATTTGTTGATTACAGGTATGGATGTAACAGGTTTCAATGCGTTTAAATAATTGTCAATTTTTATAAAAGACAAGGACATCTTATACAGATGTCCTTTTTTTATGTTTAGATTTTTTCGAACTGCCTGATTATTAGCAGAAATTAAATTTCAACCGGGCAACCCTTTTTTTGTGGCATCCATCTTGCAATTGTCTTCAACGATATGTTATTCATAATTGTACTCCTTGTAAACTAACTGAACGTTAACCCGATTTTCTGATTTTTAAAACCTATTCGCATGGTAACAGTAATTATTCCAGTTTTGAATGAAGCAGAAACAATTGAGAGTGTAGTTAAGTTCGCATTTGCAAACAAACATGTATCGGAAGTAATTGTGGTAGACGATAAGTCGTTTGACGATACGGTATCAATTGCATCTGCTGCAGGGGCTAAAGTAATTACCAGTACAAAATTAGGCAAAGGCGCTTCTATGAAAGAAGGCATGCTTTGTGCAACAAACGATATTCTGATTTTTCTCGATGGCGATATTAATCCGTATCCTCCGAACACAATTTGTGATCTTACAAACCCAATCATTAACAACACACACGATTTTGTAAAAGCAACATTTGCACGCAATGCAGGTCGTGTAACAGAGCTTGTTGCAAAACCATTGCTCAATATTTTATTTCCCGGCCTTTCGGAATTTGAACAACCACTCAGTGGTATGATAGCTGGGCGAAAACAATTCTTTGAGCAAATTGATTTTTATGATGATTATGGTGTGGACATCGGTATCCTTATCGACATGTATTTGCAAAAGGCCCGTATTACAGAGGTGAACATTGGCTATCTCGATAATAAGAGCAAACCCTGGCAGGCGTTGGGTAAAATGAGTAAAGAAGTATCGAGAGCAATTATTCAAAAAGCGATGAAAGAAAACAAAGCAAAAATTAATCTTGAAGAATTACAGTCCTACTCCGAAATAAGAGACCAGATGGATTTTGCTATTCGTGAAAGTTTAATGGGGTTGGATAAGATCGCCATTTTTGATATGGACAATACCATTTTGCGTGGACGGTTTATCGATACTTGTGCAAGGCTGTATGGTTTTCAAAAAGAACTCATCAATATCCGCACAAGTGGCGCAGATTCGGCAAGCATTACAAAAAACATTGCAAAGTTGTTGAAGGGGCTTGATCTTTCGCAGGTGCTGGCCGTTGCTGACAGCATACCATTAGTACATGATGTAAAAGAAGTAGTAAAAGAATTAAAAAACAGAGGCTATGTAGTAGGTATCATCAGCGATAGTTATGATGTGGTAACAAATCATATCAAAACAAAAATTGGCGCCGATTTTTCACTCGCTAACGAACTTGAGTTTTCAAAAAGTATAGCAACAGGCGAAGTAAAGTTGCCATCTTTCTTTTTTAATCATACCGAATCAATTTGTAAGCACAGTATTTGTAAAACAAATGCCGTGCAACACATTTTACAACATTACAATATCAGTATCAACAATGCAATTGCAATCGGCGATGGAGAAAACGATCTCTGCATGATCAAGCATGTTGGTGTTGGTGTTTCTTTTTGCTCATCCAACGAATTATTAAACTACCTTGCCGACCGGCAGATTACCTCTCCAAGATTTGAAGAGATACTGGAATTTGCCTGATGTTCATGTCGCTAAGAACTGTTGTTCGAAATATTAACCGTTACAGAGTTGCACGCATCAGCGATCGTAATTTTTTGCTCATTGCCAGCATCATTGTAGGTGTGGCAATGGGCTTTGTTGCAGTGTTGCTGAAAAAATCTGTACACGCACTGCAGCTCGCACTTGGCGGATTATTTAAAGATAATGCCTGGGAGTTTTTGTTTTACCTGCTTCCGCTTATCGGCATTCTGCTTACTGTGTTTTATGTGCAGAAGATACGTAAAGGAAAAACAGGCAGTGGCATCAGCAGTATCATTCAATCTGTATCTAAACGGCATGGAAATGTTTCGCCCGATAATATGTACACACATATGGTGGGCAGTGCTATAACAGTTGGGTTCGGAGGTTCTGTTGGGTTGGAAGCGCCAATTGTTGCAACAGGCTCGGCTGTGGGCGCAAACATTGCACGTATATTTCTATTGAGTCATAAAGAACGAGTTGTTTTACTGGCATGCGGTGCAGCGGCAGGTATTGCAGCCGTATTTAACACTCCTGTTGCGGGAGTATTGTTTGCAATGGAAGTGTTGATTGCAGAATTTTCTATTCCAACGTTTATACCTATTCTTATTGCTTCTGCAAGCGGTGCAGTTGTTTCAAGGCTCATGTACGATGAGCATTTGTTTTATCTGCTTACAAAAGAATGGCGTGTTGATGCAATTCCTTTTTACCTGTTGCTTGGAGGTTTATGCGGTTTGATATCGGTGTATTTTATGCGCATGTATTTCTGGACGGAGAAAAAATTTGCAGCAGTTAAAACTGTAGTGCCGAAAGCAATAGGAGGTGGGTTGTTACTGGGGCTTTTAATTTTCTGCTTCCCGGTTTTGTATGGCGAAGGTTATTCAACAATGGCTGCTTTGTTTCAAAACAATTCAGACAAATTACTCAACAATACTTTTTACAAAGAATGGATCACAAACCCATATGTTTTTTTAGTGATCATCGCCGGCATTGTTTTTTTTAAAGTAATTGCATCATCATTAACACTGCATGCAGGCGGTAATGGTGGCGTGTTTGCACCTACGTTGTTTACAGGAGCTGTAACAGGTTTTGGCTTTGCCTATTTTTTTAATGCAACAGGATGGAAAGAATTACTCACTGTAAATTTTGTTGCAGCAGGTATGGCAGGTATTTTAAGTGGAGTGGTGCATGCACCGCTGACCGCTATCTTTTTAATTGCTGAAGTTACGGGTGGTTACACCTTATTTGTGCCGCTGATGATTGTTGCAGCAGTAAGTTATTTCATTAGCAGGGCATTTGAGCCTTATTCCATTTACACAGAAAAACTGGCGCAAAAAGGTTTTAAAATTGATGACAGGGAACTTGTGCTCCTGAATAATATTAAACCGGAGTCGATCATCGACCGGAAATACATTGCTTTAAAATACGACGACAGTTTTCGCAAACTCAGTAATGCATTTCTTATTACCGATCAAACTGTTTTTCCTGTATTGAATGATGAGCAAAAGCTTACAGGCCTTGTTTATATCGACGATGTAAAATCGATTTTGCTGCGTGAAGAACTGTTCGATAAAACAAGTGTGGCAGATGTAAGTGTAAAACCACAGTACAGTATTTCGGTAAAAGACGATATTCAAAAAATTATGCGTCTCTTCGATATATCGGAGCTATGGCATATTCCTGTTATTAATGCAGATGGTGCGTTTATTGGCTTTGCAGATAAACGGATATTACTCGGGCTTTTGCGTGAAACGCTCAACGCACATCATCTTTCTGAGCAATTATAAAAACAGTTTCAATTGCTCTTCATCAAAAGCAGTAAGCGATTGCAGCTTTAAATCGGCAGCATTCCATTTTGGATGATTGTAATCTGCAACAGCAGGAATAATTACACATTTCATTCTTGCAGCTTTGGCAGCGATCATGCCATTAAACGAATCTTCAAATGCAATGCATTCCATACCGGCAGCATTCAACTCGTTGGCGCAGTTGAGGTAAACCTGTGGGTGCGGTTTGCCAAACGGAAGTTTTTCGGCCGATGTAATGGCATCAAAACTATTTTCAAGTTTCAGTTTTCTCAATACAACTTCAACAAGCGAAAGTGGAGAAGAAGTTGCAAGACCAATCTTTAAACCGAACGAACGCATAAAAGGAATGATGCTGTCAGATCCGGAAAAAGGAATGCCGTTCGCATCAATTTTTGAAACAGCTTTTTGAATAATGGTTTCAACTGCCTGTACTGCATGTTGCGTCGGAATATTGAAATAATGAAACCAATGCTGTATCCATTCTTCGGTACGTAAACCAGTAGAGCTGTGGTATTGTTCTGTTGTTAAATTAATGCCGAATTCATGTAAAGTTTCACTGCCTGCTTCCTGCCATAAAGGTTCACTGTCAATTAGTAAACCATCCATATCAAAAATTGCTGCCTTTAATTTCATGGCGCAAACTTTAGGTAAAAAAAAGGAATATCGAAATATTTTTATTGTAAAGCATAAATTACATCAACCGTAAACCTGATTTTTATTTTTTTAAAATTAATATTCTGACTTTCTGATTTATCGTCAGCATAAAATCCATTTTTAAGTATTGTGTTTGAAGTGTTAAATTGGAATTGAAATGGCTCAAAAGGATTGTTTTCATCCTGCTCAGTAATTGTAATGGCTTGGCCAATTTTTTCACCTATTGCTTCAGTTAAATAAATGCCTTTTTCTTTTGCAGATTTAATGGCATTAATTTTTGTCTGCCTTCTGTATTCTGTCATTTTTGTATGCCAGGCACGTATAACTCTAAAACCTACAGTAGCTTCTTCGTTTAGTTTTTCAGTAAGTAATTCCATTTTACTGCTCTCCGAAAATTTTATTTGATAAGAGATGAATGAAAATAACTGAGGGTCCTTTTTCCTTTTGCGCCACCAGTCGTTACCATTTGCTCCTTCAAACGATGCTATGCTGATGAGCGAATCCGGAATGCCTGCCGATTTACAGTGTTGTAAAAACTCTTCTTTTATTATTTCAAGCTCTACTTTTTCTTCCCCCTTTTTTTTGTATTCACGTAAGTCAACCTGTACATAAATTTCATTGGGTACAACTTCCATTTCTGCTGTGCCCGATACGGTAATCGTTTTTGGGTAGGGGTTGCTGACTGACTGAAGTTGTGCAGTTGCGGTTTGAAGAAAGAGTAAAACGACCAGAAGGCTTTGTAACTGTTTCATGATCAATGATTAAATGTGAAATAATTATCGAAAAAATAATGCTTTGAATGTTACCAAAATGTTATCTTGCACCACCCGCAAGGGACGTCAATCAACTTTAACCATGTCAACTTTTGTAGAACGACTCAAGAAGTTTAACCTTACCCGTAGGGTTATTTATGGTGTGCTGGGCGTAATTACTTACCCTGGTCTTGTACTCATAAACAGGTTAAAAATTACCGGTGGCGAGAATTTAAAAAATCTGCCCGGACGTAATGTGTTGTTTGTAAGTAATCATCAAACTTATTTTGCCGATGTTATCACTTTCCTGCACATCTTTTTTGCAGCAAAGTGGGGCCGTTATAAAGGATTAGGTATTCCTTACTATCTGCTCAATCCCAAAACAAATATCTACTATGTGGCTGCAGCAGAAACCATGAAGGATACATGGCTTACCCGTTTGTTTGCAAAGGCCGGTGCCATTACAGTTAAACGTACATGGCGTGCAGAAGGTAAGGAAGTACAACGTGGACTCGACCCCGGTGATACAAGAAATATTGCACGTGCATTAAATGATAGCTGGGTAATTACTTTTCCGCAGGGAACAACCAAACCGTTTGCTCCCGGACGTAAAGGAACTGCTTACATCATTAAACAAAATCAACCAATTGTTGTACCAATCGTTATCAACGGTTTTTGGCGTGCTTTCAATAAGAAAGGTTTGAAGTTTAAGAAAAGAGGCAGCCTGCTTTCGGTAAACATTAAAGAACCGTTGGATATTGATTACAATGCACCTGTAGAAGAAATCCTCGACCAGGTAATGGATTCAATTGAACAAAGTAAAAAATATATGCTCAAAGGAAGACATCACCTGATGAGCATTATTGATAAATGAGTGTAAATAAAAGAAGTTAGAAGGGATGAACCAACAGGTTCATCCTTTTTTTATTTGCAGGCAGGCCGCATTGTTCGCTCTTGCAAAACCTGTTTTATTCATTAACTTTAAAACAGCCAAAAACCACTGCATGTACCATAAAGTCAGGAAAAAAATACACATCTTACTGCATCCCGAATTAGGCGAAACAAAATGGGATAAGATCATTAACGGGTTTATCATTTTTTTAATTATTGCTAACGTAGTTGTGGTGATACTTGAAACTGTACAGCCCTTACACGATAAGTATCTTACCTTCTTTCATTATTTCGATCTTATCTCCGTTATCATTTTTACGATTGAATATTTATTGCGCTTGTGGAGTTGTATACACGAGGCAAGGTTTGAACATTCGCTTTATGGAAGGATTCGCTATGTTTTTTCTGTTGAAGGAATAATTGATCTCCTGGCAATATTACCCTTCTATATTCATTCGCTTATCGGGCTCGATCTGCGTGTACTGCGTATTTTACGACTCCTGCGTTTTCTGCGTTTGTTCCGGCTTACTGCTTACATGAAATCGGCACGCATGGTAAAGAATGTATTTGTGAAACGTGCAAGTGAATTAAAGCTGAGTGTTGTGCTGATACTTTTTCTGGTAATCATTGCATCGAGCATTATGTACTTTACCGAGCACCAGGCACAACCAAAAGTGTTTACCAGTATACCTGCCACATTGTGGTGGGCCTTTGTTACACTTACATCGGTAGGCTATGGCGATATGGTGCCCATAACCACTTTAGGAAAAGTGATGACGGCAATTATTATGCTTTGCGGTGTAGCTATTTTTGCATTGCCTGCAGGTATTATTACAGCCGGTTTTTTAGAAGAAATGCAAAAAGTGAGGCAAAAGAAAACAGTCAAATGCCCGAACTGCGGCCATAGTTTTCATCACGATCATACTGAGTAGTATGCAGGTTCTTCTTTTATCTTTACTGTAAGCCTTTATTTCACCCATGCATTTTTTGCGAACCTTTATCATCATACTTTTTCTGTTGCCATTGTGCAACTGTCTTTATGCGCAATCCTTTTTTATTCGGGGAACTGTAGTTGATGGCGATACTGGTCAACCGCTTGCAAATGCAAGTGTGTTTATCAATAATTCTACCAGCGGCACGGTTACCAACACCGCAGGTGAGTTTCAATTAGGTCCGTTTGCTCCCGGCGAGTACGAAGTTGTTGCATCGTTTGTAGGTTATCACAACATTCTCTATGTAGCCAACCTGCATTCTGCATCGTTAAAAATTAAGTTTGAAATGGGCAGAAAGGAACAGCAGATGCGTGAGCTGCTCATTTTGCCAAGCGAAACACGAATGCGTTATCTCGAAATTTTTAAACATACTTTACTGGGCCAGACAAATGCTGCTGCAAGAGCTAAAATTAAAAACCTGAAAGATGTGCAGTTTACAGCAGGCAGAAGCAGCAACGAAATAATTGCTTATTGTGATACAACATTGGTGGTTGATAATCCTGAGCTGGGTTATGTTGTGAACTTCGACCTGGTTGATTTTTACTTTAACCGTTCAACCGGCGAATCAAGATTTTTTGGCTACACCCGATTTTTTGATAAGGATACCGATGGCGAAACAAAACGCAGGTGGACACGCAGGCGCAGACAAACATATGAAGGAAGCTCCATGCATTTTTTCAGAAGTCTGGTGAACAAAAATCTCAAGCAGGATGGCTTCAATATGCAGAATGTTTACCGCAAAGAAATGAAAAGAGAACCCGGTGCAGGTACAACAATAACCATACAAAGCAGCGGAATAAGCAGTATGGATATGGCCGTGCCTGTAACAGAAGACAGTATTCTGCATGTCTACAGCGATTCGGGCTATCGCATTTATCAATTAAAAATAGCCGATTGGTTGCGTGTGTTGTATAACAAAAACACGGCATTAAAAAATGAAATGACCAAGAACCGTATCATTACAGGACAGTTGCGGGATATAACCGTATCGGGAGTACGGCCTGTTAAACCACCTGTTCCGTTACTTGTAGATTACCGTGGACGATTATTAACAGCCATGTCGTTTTACTACGATGGTATGTGGATGTATGAACGACTGGCGAATATGCTGCCGGAGGATTATGTGCCTGAGTGAGTTTCTCGTTGTTAAAGAACGATAATAAGCAGTTGTAAATAGCGTTTCATAAAAAAGTTAACGATGGGATATCGCTTCTCTATAACCAGCCTGTTTGTTTTTTTATTGTTCAACTTGTTCTTTATTGGCTGTTCAAGAAGAACTCCGAATGATTTATATGTGGTAAAAGCCTTAAAAATAAGCTTGGAAAATAGTGTAGCGATATTGGAGAGAGAAAACGAACAGGCGCTAACAACTTTTCAAATGAAAACACAGTTCCCTGAAACAAGAGAAAAGGCAGAGTTGCTTCTACCGCAGATGATGGGGGTAAAAAGTATTACAACTTCAGCGATTAATGAAATAAAAAAAGCACAAAGTGATTTAATAGCGGAGGCAACATCTAAAGATGAAAGTGAACCTTTTTATTATGAAGACAATCTTGATGCTGTTAAGCGACTTTTTATTCAAAAGGAGCGGGCAAAATTTCTTTTTAGAAAACTTAAGTTATATAAAACTCAACTAGAGGCAATAGACAGAAGTAACAAAGAATATATAACACACCTGTTGATTGATGTGCCGGAGAATGAAAAGCAGTTAGAGAATCTTGATAATTTTCTTGAATTTTTTAAATATCAACCTGCAATATCGGTGGATGCATTTTTGGAAAGCCTGAAAGCGAATATTCTCTTGAACGAAAAAAGAATGTACTTTTTTATTAGTGATAAAACGACAAGTCACCTGAATCATAATTCTACTGAAATATTGATCGGTACAAATATGCGTTACTTTAAATCGGGCGACCAACTTCAAATAACAGCCGGTATTGCCGAGTTTAGATACTTTTCTAAATCCTATATGCTCGTAAACGGCGAAAAAATATTACCTGATGAAAGAGGTAGATTTATCTACGATACAAAAATTAATAAAAGTCCTGGAAACTATCAGATGCCTATTGAAATTGGTTATGTTGAAGCGGATGGGAATCCGCAAACATTAAACAAGAATATAGATTATTCCGTAATCAAATAGTCAAATTACTCACCCGCAAACAACGCTTTCAACTCTGCTGCATCATGTGGCTTCATCTTACCACCAAGGATCAAACGTAACTGGCGGCGCCGCAAAGCACCTTCGAAGAGTTTTTGTTCTTCTTCTGTTTCAGGAATTAATTGTGGAACGGGTTTAGGTCTGCGATTAGGGTCAAGTGCAACGAATGTATAATAAGCCTCGTTACTTTTATAACGATATTGCTGCACAGTATCTTCGCCCCACACTTTCATGTGCACCTCCATAGAGCTGTTGAATGCTCTCGTAACTTTTGCTTCAATATGAACCACATTGCCAAGTTTAATAGAGCTTTCAAACGAAATATTATCTACGCTTGCTGTAACAACAGGAGAGTTGCAATGCTTGCCTGCGGCAAGCGCAGAAGCAATATCCATCCAATACATTAAACGGCCGCCCATGAGGTTGCCAAATACGTTGGTATCGTTTGGCAGTACCAACTCTGTCATTACAATAAACGATTCTTTTGCTGTTTTGCTGTTCATTTGAAAAACTGTTTTTGGCTTATGGGCCGGGGCGCAAAGTAAACGAAGATTTGCTATTGATCGTCTATCTGCTTTATAACTAAGAAAAAAAATCCCTCTCACAAGGAGAGGGATAATGTTATCAGATAACCAACATCGCATCTCCATAACTGAAGAAACGGTATTTATCTTTAATTGCTTTTTTGTACGCTTCCATTGTAAGCTCGTAACCGGCAAATGCGCAGGTCATGATCAATAAGCTTGTTTTGGGCAAATGGAAATTTGTTACCAGTGAATCGGCAATATTAAAATTGTAAGGAGGATGGATGAAAATATTTGTCCAGCCTTCGCTTGGTTTTAACAGCTGCTGTGCGGTAAACGATGTTTCCAGTGCACGCATGGTTGTTGTGCCGATAGAGCAGATACGATGCTTGCCTTCTTTTGCTTTGTTTACAATTTTGCAGGCAAACTCATCGATCTTATAATACTCTGCATCCATTTTATGTTTGCTCAGATCTTCCACTTCAATAGGACGGAAAGTTCCCAGGCCCGTATGCAATGTAACTTCTGCAAAACGTACACCCTGAATTTCCAAGCGCTTGATCAACTCCTGGCTGAAGTGCATACCTGCAGTAGGAGCCGCAACCGCACCTTCGTGTTTTGCAAACACGGTTTGGTAACGCTCACGATCTTCTTCATCGGGTTTACGTTTAATGTATTTTGGAAGTGGAGTTTCGCCCATGTTGTACAACACAGTGCGGAACTCTTCGTCTGTGCCATCAAACAAAAAGCGAATGGTACGGCCACGTGATGTAGTGTTGTCAATTACTTCTGCAACCAGATCTTCTGTGTCGCCGAAATATAATTTGTTACCAACACGGATCTTTCTTGCGGGATCAACAATTACATCCCAAAGACGGTTTTGTTTGTTTAATTCACGGAGAAGAAATACTTCGATTTTTGCACCGGTCTTTTCTTTACGGCCATACATACGGGCAGGAAATACTTTGGTGTTGTTTACAACAAAAGCATCCTTGTCGTCGAAGTATTCCATAATGTCACGGAAAGTTCTGTTTTCAATTTGACCGGTTTTGCGGTGAACCACCATCAGGCGACTGTCTTCACGTTTCTTTGTTGGGTTCTGGGCAATGAGATTAAGAGGAAGATCGAAGGTAAACTGAGATAACTTCATACTACGTTTTATAAATTTTAGTAACGGTGCAAACGCAGCAGTGAGATGAGTACTTAGGAGTGACTCTCCAAACCCCGTCTTACGGCACCGGGTTTGAACCTGTTACTTTTTGATGGGTGCAAAGGTAAGGGAAAAGGCCGAAACCGGGGAAACTTATCCACAGGATACTGGTCTTTAGCCGGTAGTTGATAGCCGATAGCCAGGGCGTTGGTTTTTACGGTTTATACCAGGGTAGTTCGGCCGGGTACAGCTTCGAGAAGTTGCCGGGTGTATTCTTTTTGCGGATGGAAATAAATGTCGTCGGCAGTGCCTGTTTCTTCGATTTGTCCTTTGTTCATTACAATAATACGGTCGCAGATATAACGCACCACAGCCAGATCGTGTGAAATAAAGATGGAAGTGAAGTTGAATTCTTGCTTCAGATCGTTGAGCAGGTTGAGTACCTGTGCCTGTACACTTACATCGAGCGCTGAAACAGATTCGTCCCAAACAATAAAGGAAGGATGCAGCGCCAATGCTCTTGCAATAACGATGCGTTGCCGCTGCCCGCCGCTGAACTCATGCGGATAGCGTTTAAAATGATCGGCCGTGAGATTCACTTTTTCCAGCAGACCAACGGTTCGTTCTTTCGCCTGTTTTTTTGTAGTGGCTAATTGATGCACAAGCATGGGTTCGGTAATGGCATCGCCAATAGTAATGCGTGGATTAAGCGATGAATACGGATCCTGGAAAACGATCTGCAGATCTTTGCGGTTTGACTTAAATGCATTGGCAGACTGATCAAGAATGTTTTTGCTATTGAGCAAAATACTCCCGGATGTTGCTTCAACCAAACGAAGAATGGCACGGCCCAATGTGGTTTTGCCACAGCCGCTTTCGCCAACCAATCCCAATGTTTCTCCTGCAAATACATCAAAGCTTACATCGTTTACTGCTTTGATAAAGGAAGTTGGTTTGCCAAAAAGTTTTTTCTTTTCTGAAAACCAAACGTTGAGGTTTTTTACCTCAAGCAGAGGAGTTGGGGAATCAGGGGTTTGGATGCGATAGCTATCGGATTTGGAATTTGGATTTTGTATGTCGGGCTTTTCACTAACCACTGTCGGCTTAAAACTATCGGCTGTATTTGCCACTTCTAAAAAATCGTTGACAACGGGCAAGCGTTTTCCTTTTGGATGCAGTGCAGGACGGCAGGCGAGTAGTGCTTTTGTATAAGGATGCTGCGGACGTTGAAAGATGTCGGTTGTTGTTCCCTGTTCAACAATAGCACCTTTATACAGCACAACAATTCTGTCGGCTATATCATGTACAACAGCAAGATCATGCGTAATAAACAAAACACCCATGCCGTTTTCATTTTGCAATTGTTTGATCAATTGCAGAATGGTGTTTTGCACTGTTACATCAAGAGCAGTTGTTGGTTCGTCGGCAATAAGCAACGATGGGTTGCAGCTCATGGCCATCGCAATCATTACACGTTGTTTTTGTCCGCCGCTTAACTGGTGCGGATAGCGATGAAGCATTGCTTCAGGATTTGGCAGCTTTACTTTTTCAAACAATGATAAGGTGCGTAAACGGGCTTCTTCTTTACTCACTTGCTGGTGCAACTGTATTGCCTCCATCACCTGTGTTCCGCAGGTGAACACAGGGTTGAGCGATGTCATTGGTTCCTGGAAGATCATGGCAATTTCATTACCACGAATGGATTGCAATTGTGCTGCAGGAATTTTCAACAGATCAATAGTTGTTCCGTCTTTACGGGTAAAAAGAATCTTTCCGTTTGGATAAGCAGCAGGAGGTTGAGGCAGCAATTGTAAAGCAGAAAGAGATGTTACCGATTTGCCCGAACCTGATTCGCCAACTACTGCTACGGTTTCACCTTTTGCAATACTGAAAGAAATACCCTCAACAGCTTTTGTAAAACCATCTTCTGTTTTAAACGCAACTTCTAAATCCTGTATGGAAAGTAAAGCATCACTCATTTTCAAAACGAAGATGCTTCACGGTGTTTCCGTTATTGATGAGTTGTTTTAAAGAGTCGATACCGACTTTAATATGCTTCTCAACAAAATTAGTTGTCACCTTTTTATCACTCTCTTCTGTTTTCACGCCATCTGGTGTCATTGGGCTATCGCTTACAAGTAATAAAGCACCGGTTGGAATATGATTGGCAAAGCCTACCATAAATACGGTTGCTGTTTCCATATCAATCGCCATGGCTCTTACTTTTTCGAGATAAGTTTTAAACTCTTCATCATGTTCCCAAACTCTGCGGTTGGTTGTATAAACAGTTCCTGTCCAGTAATCGCTGTCGTAATCACGAATAGTTGTTGAAACGGCTTTTTGCAATGCGAAGGCAGGGAGTGCAGGAACTTCAGAAGGGAAATAATCACGGCTTGTACCTTCGCCACGAATAGCTGCGATAGGAAGAATAAGATCGCCGATTTTATTTTTTGCTTTTAAGCCGCCACATTTTCCTAAGAATAAAACTGCTTTTGGATCAATTGCAGATAACAGATCCATTACTGTTGCAGCGGTTGCACTACCCATTCCAAAGTTGATGATGGTGATGCCATCTGCAGTAGCGCACTGCATCGGTCTGTCTCTTCCAACTACTTCTACATTGTTCCATTCTGCAAACAGATTTACATAATTGCTGAAGTTGGTTAATAAAATGTATTTGCCAAAATCCTCTAATTGCTGACCGGTATAACGGGGCAGCCAGTTCTTTACGATTTCCTCTTTCGTCTTCATACTTTCATTTTTTTAAATTCTGCTAAATTAATCATTTACTTTGACGCATGATACAGGTAACGTTTCCTCAACCCGCATTCCGTATAAAAGAAGATGAGGGGAAAGAATTGATCTTTGATGAAATTCGTAAACAATGGGTGCGGTTAACACCTGAGGAATGGGTACGACAAAACCTGCTTCAGTATCTTATCCAAACAAAAAAATATCCTGCTGCATTTATTGGTGTAGAAAAAGAAATCAGTCTTGCTGAATTGAAAAAACGGTTTGACGTATTGATTTATGACAGCAATCATCAACCCTGGATGATGATCGAATGCAAAGCAATGGATGTTGAATTGTCGGAAAAAGTATTGGAACAGATTGTTCGTTATAACATGTCGGTACCTGTTCCATATCTTGTGATCAGTAATGGTTCGTACACTTATGCATGGGTAAAAAAAGAAAACCGGCTCATCAGTATTACTGACTTGCCGGAATTTGAATAAGTACTTCGTGCATGTTCTCCTGCGGTATATTTGGGCCTGTTTTTCGAAGTGTTGCGGTTAGGTGTTTTTCGTGCAGGTAGCAACGGCCTTAGGCTACAAAGCTATTATTGCCGGCAAATTCCAAAAAAGGTGTTTTAACGGGTTTTTGTTTTTCAAGGCAAACAACCGTGTGTTCCCGAAAAACATTTTTTCTTCTGTCTGTTCAATGTGGGTTTGTTCCTCATCTATCTTTGTTTTTTCCAGCTAACTATTCTTCAATTATCAACCGTTTTTATGGATGTAGAGGTCCTTTCACGAATACAATTTGCGTTTACAGTAGCCTTTCATTATATCTATCCGCCTTTAAGTATTGGCTTGGGACTGCTGCTTGTTATTATGGAAGGAATGTACCTGAAAACAGGCCGAAAGATTTACGAAGATGCAACCCGTTTCTGGATAAAAATATTTGCACTCATTTTTGGTATTGGTGTGGCAACGGGTATTATTATGGAGTTTGAGTTTGGAACCAACTGGGCAACCTATTCAAAATATGTAGGCGATATTTTTGGCAGTGCACTTGCTGCAGAAGGTATTTTTGCATTTGCACTCGAGTCGGGCTTTCTTGGCATTCTCATCTTTGGCTGGAACAGGGTTAGTTCAAGAGTGCATTTCTTTTCAACGATCATGGTGTTTTTAGGTTCGTTGTTTTCTGCCATCTGGATCGTTGTGGCAAACTCCTGGCAACAAACACCTGCAGGGTATCATATTGTTGGCGAAGGCATGAATGCACGTGCCGAAATAACCGATTTCTGGGCAATGGTTTTTAATCCATCGAGTGTAGATCGTTTAACGCATGTGTGGATCGGCGCATTTCTTTCAGGTGCTTTTTTGGTGTTGAGTGTAAATGCATACTATATTCTTCGCAAACGTCATCTTGAAATTGCACGACCATCATTTAAACTTGCATTGATCGTTGCTACAGCATGTTCGTTATTACAGTTGGTAGCAGGGCATCACAGTGCCGATGGTGTGGCAAAAAATCAACCTGCAAAACTTGCTGCCATTGAAGGACATTATGATACATTGGCCATGGCTGATATGTTTTTGTTGGGTTATGTAAATAACAAAACACAAGAGGTGAGCGGTTTAAAAATTCCGGGTGGATTGTCTTTCCTCATTCATGGAAATTTTAATGATCCGGTTAAGGGGTTAAAGGCTTTTCCTGAAGATGAGCGACCCAAACAGATCAATGCTATTTTTCAGTTCTATCATATTATGGTGGCCTGCGGAATGGCCATGATTGCACTAACTGTGTTTGCTGTGTGGCAATGGCGACGTAACCGTTTGTTCGAAACAAAATGGCTGCTTTGGCTTTTTGTGTTTGCTGTGTTGTTGCCGCAAGTAGCTAACCAGGCTGGTTGGTTTGCAGCAGAAATGGGCAGGCAACCCTGGGTGGTTTATGGCTTGCTCAAAACATCGGATGCTTTATCGAAAACAGTAACAGCAAACCAGGTGCTGTTTTCACTTATCATGTTTACAATCGTGTATTTGTTATTACTTGTTTTGTTTTTGTATTTGCTCAACCGAAAAATAAAGCATGGCCCGGTAAGCGATCATGCAAAAGAAGAATTGGAAGAAGGCAGTAAACGCAATAACCCTATAATGCAACAATAATTATGGAAACGTTTCTTGGTTTAGATTATAATGTTTGGTGGTTTCTGGTTTTTGGTGGCGTTATCAGTGGCTATGCAATACTCGATGGTTTCGATCTTGGAGCCGGTGCACTGCATTTGCTTCTTAAAAAAGAACAAAGCAGGCGTATTGCCATGAATGCCATTGGCCCTGTTTGGGATGGTAATGAAGTATGGCTGGTAATTGGCGGCGGCGCATTGTTTGCCGGGTTTCCTGTTGCATATGCAGCTATCTTTTCTGCGTTTTATGTGCCGTTTATGATTTTTATGGTTGGCTTAATCTTTCGTGCAGTTGCTATTGAGTTTCGAAGTAAAGAACCGATGCTGTGGTGGCGTAAAACATGGGATGTAGTGTATAATATTGCCTGTATTGTAATTGCACTTTCGTTAGGATTGATGTTGGGCAATGTGGCATATGGGTTACCGTTAAATGAACAAAAAGAATTTGCAGGTAACTGGATGTCGTTCTTTCATCCGTTTCCTATTATGGTATCCATTACCACACTGGCTCTGTTTCTGATGCACGGTGCTATTTATCTTACCATGAAAACAGAAAACAGGCTGTACACAAAAATGCACTTGCTGGCCAATAATTTCACCGTGTTCTTTGTGTTGAGTTTTGTAATTACAACATTGTACACATTGCTGTATGTGCCACATCTCTGCGATCAGTTCAGGCAATCGCCGGGTTTGTTTCTGTTGCCGGTGTTAATGATATTGGCCATTGCAAATATTCCAAGACAGATCAAGAAAGGAATGTACCGCTACGCCTTCATCAGCTCGGCTGTTACCATTGCATTATTGCTGATAATGGTTGCCGTGGAAATATTTCCTTACCTCTTATATGCAAGCAATAACATCAACAACAGCATTACAATTCATAATGCAGCAGCTTCGGCCAAAACAATGAAGATACTGCTCATTATTGCACTTATTGGTACACCGTTAGTGGCAATGTATACCGCTTTTGTGTTCTGGACATTTAAAGGAAAGGTGAAACTCGATGAAATGAGCTACTGATGCAGGCGTAGCCATGCTACACCTGCGCCAATAGTATGCGGAACTGGTTAGTCTTTTTTATTAGTCGTTATGATCGAAATGAAGATGTTGCTTATAAGCACCTGCGGCAATATGCAGTGCAAATGCTGCAATGGCTGTATCCTTTAATAAATTTATTAAAGCCATTTGGCGCATTTCCGGAGCTCCCGCATTCATTGAGTTGGGTAAGTGAATGGTTAATACAAAAACAATAAGCATTGCAGCAAGTAGATACCCCGTAATTTTTACAAACTTGTTGGTAAGAAAAGAAACGCCTGCTAATATAAATGCAGTGCCTACAATGTATACCCAAGCAACACCACCCGGTAAAAAATCGGGTACATAAACCAATAAATCATACGGGTGTTTATAGTGGAAAATGCCAAATGCTATTAGAATTACAGAGAGCAAATAAATCGCAATCCGTGAAACGATGTGGTAATGTTTCATAACAGAAGTTTTAAAATGAAAAAATATGGCTGATATCTGTTTTTCTTTCTCCCGTTCTGATAATTGCTGCAATGAAACCCGCTTCCTCACTATTAAGTTACGAATAAAATTACCTGAAGCAAATATTTAGTGTATTTGTTTTTAAGGTTTAACAATAAACATAATGCTGAATAATTATTACTTCTGAACAAAAAGCTGCCTGCTTTCCCTTGCAGTTTCTGTGCAGGCCTGTATTAATACATAGCCATCGGGCAGCTGGTTGAAAGGTATTTCTGTTTGTAACACAGAATTGGGACAGCGAATGGTTTTAAGTAAAACGCCAAAAGAATTATACACGTTGCAATAAGCAATCGGTTTGCAGCTTGTAATAACAACTGCTTTCTTTTGACTGTTTGTGCTTATGAGCACATCGTTTACCGGCTTAACTTTTACATTGATCGATGCAGAGTAAGAACTATTTCCGTTTATGTCTGTAATTTTTAAACGATAGTTGTTAGAGGTTGATGGATACAGATCGGAAGCTTCAAAGTCTGTTTGCTCCTGGTTGTTTTTTGCCGAATTAAAATGAGCTATCTCTTGCCAATCGGAAGCAGATAAGCTACGCTCAAGCGATATTTCTTTTGTTTTATGGTCTTTTTCTAATTTCCAGTTTAACTGAACAGTATTGTTTTTTTGCACAGCATTAAAACTTTCAATATTTTTTGGCAAAGCAATATGCTGATAGTAGACGTTTACAGTAACAGCATCTATATCGGCATTAAGAAAAGCGCCTGCAGCTCCGGAGTTTATTTGTATTGCAAGGGCAACTCCAAAATCGGCACTGTTAACTTCGGCAGAGGTCCATGTAGTTCCCCACAGATCGGTATTGCTTCCATAAGTAACCACTGCTTCAGATCCTGACCATGAACTCGTTTTAGCTTTGTTTGTTCCCACAAGGCTGCCAGCTTTTAATAATTGTACTGTTTGGTCTTTAACGGAGGTTCCAAGAATACCCAAACCATCAGCATCACATTCAATCTGCACCTCAATACCGCAAATAGTAACTGCGGCAGGAATGGCAATGTTGAAATTTTGAGACAGGAGATTGTTTGATTGTGCACTTGCAAACAAGCCCAGCGTGTAGCCTGCTGTTGCTTCAAGATTATCGGAAGAAACAATGTTTGTTACACTTCCCCATGAGAAAATACCGGATGATGTGTTGTTGTTGACCGTTGCAGGAAATTTAAAACCTGAATTACTGCATTGCGAAAAAGAAGGGTTAGTCGCAGTAATCAATAAGGTTAGCAGCACACAAATAAGTGTCGAGTGTTTCATAGTGATTGTATTGGATTTTGGTATCAGAGCTCCCGTTAAGATAATACCCAAAAAAAGAGAGTGCAAGCATTTGCACTCTTCTCTTTTAAAACTAAATGTAAATATTTATCCGGCAGCAATAACAGACTACACTGAAATCGACAGATCTGCCTCCGATACTTGGTTTCCGGTAATATAATATCCTTCTATTCCTAAGCCCCACGTCTGCTATTACAGGCTTAACAGGAAGGCCATCACATCTACTCCGTCAGCATAATCCATCAGTCCCGGTTGCTGGGCATAGCCAAAAGGTATTGTTGCTGTACCCGTAACAGCCTGTACCTGTTCGTGGTTTTTTAATTCATCCGTTACTTCGTTTGCAGAATTGTAATAACTGTAATGCAATGTGCCGATGGGTGAAAACAATTGCTCGTTTTCAACAAGCACAATGCAATCGTTGGTCATGTAATACACATTGTTCATTAAATAAATGGCTAGCTGATAATCGTAGTTACTGCGGTATTTATGATGATCGAACATCCATTTGTATTTCTTCAACGCATTCAGCAATGGAACAAAATCGTAATTGGCGGGAACATACAGTTTGGTAACGTTGCGGCAACCTAAGCCAAAGTAAAGCATCACATCATCTGCCAGCAAAGAGAGTTGCTCCTCCGTTTCGTTACCGGTAAGCAATGCAACAGATGTTCTGTTCTTTCGGATGATGGATGGGTAGCGACCGAAATAATATTCAAAATAACGGGCGCTGTTATCGCTGCCTGTGGCAATATAAGCATCACAATTCTTCAACATGCTGTTGAATTGAACATATTGTGCTGTTTCAGGATTCCACTCCGTCATTTTTTGAACAAGATGCTTTAACAACACATCATCTTTCGACGAAAGTTTACAAACCTGTTTATGTCCGCTGATGAAGACAGTAAGAAAATCATGAAACCCAACCAATGGAATATTTCCTGCCATTACAATGCCAATAGTCTTTGGTATTACACTGTCGTTTAGATGATAGTAATCAGCCCAGCTGCGTAGTTTCGTCAGCAATAAAAAGTTATCAGCAATTGAGTCGGTTGCATTTTTTATAAATGCCTGTGTAAACCAATTGTTTTGCTGTTCGGCCCTCTGGCAAGCCACTTGCCACTCGGGCGAGTTTGAAGAAATATATTCACCAAGTTGCGATAAAATTTCCAGCCTTTGTTGTAAATTCATTCAAAGCTTTAGTTTACATTTGAAATGCAAAAGTAAATTAAATCTAACCCCAAAAAATTCTAAGGTTATGGCTATAAAAATTACAGAAGAATGTATTAACTGCGGGGCATGCGAACCCGAATGTCCCAACAATGCAATTTATGAAGGCGGTGTAGAATGGGCAATCGCTGATGGAACAACCGTTAAAGGATCGTATACGCTTATTGATGGATCTCAAGTGGATGCTGCAGCAAAGCAAAGTCCATTGAGTATGGATACTTATTACATTACACCTAATAAATGTACCGAGTGCCAGGGTTTTCATGAAGAACCACAATGTGCTTCTGTTTGCCCGGTAGATTGCTGCGTTCCTGATGATATGTACCAGGAAACTGTAGATGATTTGATGGCACGTAAAGATCGCTTACACAGTTAGTCTCTTTTTCAACCGATGGATGAGTTCCCGTAAGAACGATTCCGGAATACAGCGGGTGATATTTCCCGTTAAAAAAAGGTGAAGGCTTGAAAACCTTCACCTTGCTTTTTATATCTTGCAGCAATGAAGAAGTTTGCATACATCCTGCTGGCTGCAGCCATTTTCTCCTCTTGCAATTGGGAGTTTAAAAAGCAGGAAAGCCCCGAAACACTTTCCGGAAAAACTGAAGATGCACGAAAGCAGCTCGATGAAATGCTGGAAACAGATAAAGCATTTTCTGCCGCAAGCGAAAAAAACGGAATGAACAAAGCATTTCTTGAATATGCTGCAGACGATGCAGTTTTGTTACGTCCCGGCTATATGCCAATTGTTGAAGCAGATGTAATAAAATACCTCAACGCACAGGAAGACACATCTTTTAAAATGACATGGGAGCCGCACGGTGCTGATATTGCTGCTTCTGCCGATATGGGTTATACCTATGGTGTTTATAAAGTAGTAACTGCCGATACAACGTTAAAAGGAACTTATCTGAATGTATGGAAAAGGCAGCCCGATGGTAAATGGAAATTTGTGATTGACTCGGGTAACGCCGGTGCAGAAAAAACAGGAATGTAAACAGAGCGGCAGGATTTTTGAATACTTACTGCCCCGTAACAATCAACCGGAAATCAAACCAATATTTAAACAACCATCATCATGAACGGACCCAAAAACATAGCCTTGGTAACAGGCGGCTATAGTGGCGAAGCGGTAATATCGTATAAAAGTGCAACCACTATCTTTAATCACCTCGATAAGTCGAAATACAATGTGTATGTAATTGATGTTACAAAAGAGGGATGGTTTTATAAAGCAGAGAATGGTGAATTGTTTGCAGTTGATAAGAACGATTTTACAATAAGTGTTAACAATCATAAAGTAATATTTGAGTGTGTGTTTATTGGTATGCACGGCACACCCGGTGAAGATGGTAAACTGCAGGGTTATTTTGATGTGTTGGGTTTCCCTTACACGTCGTGCAATGCAGCAACATCGGCTATCACTTTTAATAAAAGGTATACTGTTGCAGTAGCTGCATTTGCAGGTATTAATGTGGCAAAGAGTGTGCACCTGTTTAAACAGCAGGCTTTCGACAGTAATCAATTTAATCTAAATCTTCCTGTATTTGTAAAACCCAATAATGGCGGCAGCAGTATTGGCATGAGCAAGGTGAGTAAAAAAGAAAATCTTGCTGCTGCAATTGAAAAAGCATTTGCAGAAGATAACCAGGTGTTGATTGAAGAAATGATTACCGGCAGGGAATTTACAATAGGTGTATTTAAGCACAAAGGTGAAATTATTGCAATGCCGATGACAGAGGTAAAAGCTGATGCCGACATGGAGTTTTTCGATTTCGTGGCAAAGTACCAGGGTAAGAGTACAGAAATAACACCGGCAGAAGCAAGCGAAGAAGTATATAAAAAAGTAAGCGATGCTGCAAAGAAAGTATATGCTGTGTTTAACTGCAGCGGTGTAATACGCATCGATTTTATTTACAATGAAGAGCGTAACGAACCGTTTATGTTAGAGATCAATACCATTCCAGGGCAGAGCGACGCAAGCATTGTTCCCCAGCAAGTAAAAGCAATGGGATGGAAGCTTGAAGATTTTTATGCATCTTTAATTGAAGAAGCACTGGCAGATGCCGCTGCGAAATAAGTTTTAAACTAAATAACGTGTTTCAATTTATTACCAAACGTTCCTTTTTTGTAAACCTGCTTATTGCGCTTTTACTCGGGCTTGCAATTGTGTTTATTTTTTTTCAACTGCTCGATAGTATTACGCAACATGGAAAGTATGCGAAAGTACCCTCCGTAAAAGGCAAAACGGTTGAAGATGCAACGAAAGTACTGGAGGCCCAGGGCTTTCGGGTAGAAGTGCAGGATAGTGTTTACTACGATAGTCTTCCAAAACTTTCTATTGTAAAACAATCGCCGCAACCCGAAGAACTGGTGAAGGTGAACCGTACCATCTATTTAACCATCAACCGTGCAGAAGCACCGTTAGTAACTTTGCCCAACTTCGTAGGACAAACCTATCGTAGCGTGCAGTTGCAATTAAATACACTCGGTTTAAAACTCGGCGATACTACTACAAGACCCGATTTTGCTGTAGGCTCTGTACTCGAACAATTATACAAGGGTGTTTCCGTTAAGCCCGGTGCTAAAATACCAATGGGCAGCAGCATTAGTCTTGTAATTGGTGGAGGTATAAAACAAACCGAAGTGTCTGTTCCTTTGTTATTAGGACTTACATTTGCCGAAGCAAAAGTGTTGCTGGAAAGCAACGATCTTTTGCTGGGAGCAGTAGTGGTTGATGGTGCAATAGCAGACAGTGCTTCGGCATTTGTTATTAAGCAAAACCCTCCCGTTAGAGATGATGAAGGACGACCGATACGTATCCGTGGTGGACAGCTGATTGATGTGTGGATCAGTACCGATCGCTCAAAGATTGACAGCATTCCCAAACCAAAGGCTGTAATGGAAAAGAAACCTGAAACTGTAAACGAATATTAATAAATAAAAAAATGAAGACAATCACTGCAGAAGAGTTGAAGGCAAGAATAGATGCCGGCGAAGAATTAAATATTGTTGATGTACGTGAACCGCACGAACACGCTGAGTTTAATATTGGTGGCACATTGTATCCGCTTGGTCGTATTCTGTCGATGGATGTAGATGAGTTGGAAGAATTAAAAGAAAAGGAAGTGGTTTTCTACTGCCGCAGCGGAAACCGCAGCGGACAGGCTTGTATGTTTGCTGAAACAATGGGCTTTACAAACGTTATAAACCTTACAGGTGGTATGCTTAACTGGCGCCAGGTATTTGGTTAATCGGTTTATTGAACGAATAAAAAGAAAGGCCGCTGTTTACAGCGGCCTTTCTTTTTATATGCGGTTCTTTTATCAGATTTTGATATTGATGCCTGCCATAAAATTAGTACCTGCCATTGGGTAATAATAGTTTTCAGTAATGGTTTGCCCGCCGTAGATATAACCAAACGTATAACCATTGGTTTCGTATACCCGGTTAAACAGGTTGTTTAACTGTAAGTTGAAATTTACTTCCTTTACCTTTTTAAAGCGAAGCTGGTAACTTAAACGAAGATCGGTTACATAAAATGGATTAATACTTCTTGCATCATTACCGGTATTATCGAGATACTGGCGTGATACATATTTGTTCAGTAAGCTGATCTCTCCGTTTTTAACCGGAATAAAGTTGAGTGTAAACCCTGCAACAGCTGATGGAGAAAAGGAGAGAGGTGTTGATGCGAATTTATTTTCCTGCTGTCCTCCATTATCATAGTCATCTACAAACTCTGTAAAGTTGAGAATACGATTCTTGCTCAATGTTAAATTAGCGTTTGCATTAAACCAGCTGATGGGTTTTACACCTGCCTGCAATTCCACACCTGCACGATAGCTTTTGGGAGCATTTGTACGTGTATAACCGCCAACATCGTTTACTTTTCCTGTTAATACAAGTTGATTATTGTAATGCATGTAATAACCGGTAACACTCCAGTTGTATTGAGCTTTGCGTTGTTCAATATTCACTTCAAAGTCGTAAAGCGTTTCGTGTTTGGGTTTCTGTGTAACACCTGCTTCAAAATCGTCACGGTTTGGTTCTTTATTTCCAATGCTGAACGATGCAAAACCTAACCAGCCGTTTCCATTGGCGTATGATATACCCAGTTTCGGATTGATAAAATTGAAGTTTCCTCCAGATTGCAAACTTGGATTCTTGCGGAAACCGTTAATCGTGTGGTTCACATTTCTGTACTGCACATCGGCAAATGCTTCCCAACGGCTGTTTAACCGGCGCTGATATTTTGTATAGAAATTAAAGTCTGTTTTAAACGCTGTAAGGTTGTACCATTTGTAATCTTTTGGCACAGCAACTTCACTCCATACAATTTTGCCATAATGCTTCCCATCGTAACGAGTGTATGCGCCACCAAAAGTCAACTGATCGTTGTTGCGTTTGTATTGTGCTGAGAAAGTAGCACCGTAAAAATAATTATCTAACCAAAGCTGACGGATAATATCTGCTGTAACAGCGTTCAAACCATAATCATCCAGCGATTCTCCACGTTTGTATTCTTCGTAATAACCTAAACCACGAGTTAAGAAGAAAGCCGTATTGATATTCCAGCTTTTATTGATCTCGTGGTTGAATAAGAGTTGGTAATGATCCTGACGATAGTTGTCGGTTTGATTGCCGTAACGGAAATAATTGTATGTACGGTTATTGTTCGGATTAAAGAGGTTTGCAGAATCCTCTTTTGTATCGTACAGATAATAATTGTTGTTGTAATGTTCAAGCAGCTTCGCTTCATCGCCTCTCAGCTTTGCTTCAGGAATACCATTCCATGCCTGATAGGTTTTTTCTTTTCCTGTAAACGCATTTAAACGCAGCGATGTTTTTTTGTTGATGTATGCTGCAGATAAATAAGCCGAACGCAAATCGGATGCGCCTCTTTCAATAAAACCGTCGCTGTTGATAAACGATACACGACCATCAATAGTAAAATGTTTCCCGATTAATCCGGAACCGGCTTTAATCGTATGTCTCCAGCTGCTGAAGCTGCCGAAACCGTTATTCAGCTCTGCGTAAGGTTTTTCATTAAACTCATTAGTACTGAGGTTAAGTGTAGCACCAAATGCACCTGCACCGTTTGAAGAAGTACCAACTCCACGTTGAATCTGGATGGAGTTTACAGAAGAAGCAAAATCGGGGAGGTTCACAAAAAACAAACCCTGGCTTTCTGCATCGTTATACGGAATGCCATTTAACGTCATGTTGATTCTTGTTGCATCGGTACCACGTATACGAATGCCGGTATAACCAATGCCATTACCCGCATCGGAGTTAATAACAACAGAGGGCGTTTGGTTAAGAATGAACGGAAGGTCCTGCCCAGTATTCATTTTTTCAATCTCTTTTTTGTTGAGATTGGTTTTAGTAAACGGCATACGGTCGTTTGCACGAATGGCAGTAACTTCTACCGGATTAAGAAACAATACCTGCTTTTCAATCTGGAATTGAATTACAAATGTTTCTTCCTTTACTTCAAAGTCAAATTCTGAAGTTTTGTAACCAACACCGGATAATTTTAATTTGTGCTTTCCCGGTTTGAGTTTTTTCATAATGAATTCTCCGTGTTCGTTGCTCACACTTTGAAGTACATTATCAATTTCTGCAGAAATAAAGGCAAGTCTGTTGCCCGTTTCTTTTTCGCTCACAATACCTTTTACAGTAGCTTGAGCCATTACCAGTTGTTGAGAAATAATCATCAACATTCCCAGCATCAATTTTTTCATTTCAAAATCACTTTAACGGTTAAAAATTGAATTGGAAATGCTGCGTAACGGAGAGAGGAATATGCATGTAGGAACCTCCTTCCCTGCGCAGGCATTACCCTGATCAGGTTCTACGGGTTTGATCTCAGCCTCCGTGCAGGTTCCGGGCCCTGGAACCGACGGGTAAGCACCCCGGGGAATCTGTGTCGAAAGCCGGTTTTCCGCTCCTTCGACGCCGCAAAGATAAATTCTTTCAGGTTTGCTGTAACATTTTCATAACATCTTTCGTACAACTTCTATACAACAGCGGTTACAACCTGGTTTTCGGGCAGTATGCAGCAGAAAACAAAGATCCTGTAGCCGGTTGTAACAGAGGATGCACTCATTTTTCATCAACCATTAAACCTTATCTAAAAATTTTTGATCATGAAAAAAGTATTCAGCTTCATTGTATTGGCCATTTTTGCAACCGGTTTTGCTGCTGCGCAGGATGTAACCGTTATTAACGATAAAAATGCCGAGCCCCGTAAAGTAAGTTCCTTTCATGGTATTCGGGTATCCAGTGCATTTGATGTAATTATTAAACAAGGCAACGAGGAGGCAGTAGTGGTTAGCGCCAGCGAAGAAAAATACCGCAGCCGAATTAAAACAGAAGTGGTGGATGGTATTTTACGTATTACCTACGATAATGAAGGTGTATGGAAGTGGAATAGTGAAAACAAAAAACTTCGGGCTTATATTTCTGTAAAGAACATCGACAAGCTTGACATCAGTGGTGCTACCGATGTAAAGATTGATGGTGTTTTAAAAGGAACCAATCTAAAAGTAAACTTAAGCGGCGCTTCAAGCTTAAAAGGTGCAGTTGCATACGAAAGTATGAATATCGATCAAAGTGGTGCATCCGATTCTAAACTGTCGGGTTCTGTAAAAAACTTAGATGTTGATGTAAACGGCGCAAGTGATTTTAATTGCTTTGAATTGGTTGCAGATAATTGCAGAGCAGTAGCATCGGGTGCGTCAGATATTTTTGTAACGGTAAATAACGATTTAAAAGTAAATGCAAGTGGCGCAAGCGATGTGCAATATAAAGGAACAGCTTCTGTGAGTGATTTTAAAACAAGCGGAGCATCCAGTTTAAAGAAACGTACCAAATAAGTTTTCGATAATTATCAACGATGAAAAAGAAAAAGACAGAAATTATTTCTGTCTTTTTCTTTTTTCTTTTGGGAGGTAATCTGTTTCGCCTTACATTTGCACTCCATTCCGCGAAGTAGAGCAGCGGTAGCTCGTCGGGCTCATAACCCGAAGGTCGGGAGTTCGATCCTCCCCTTCGCAACAAAAGTCCCTCGCAAATGCGGGGGATTTTCTTTTTCAGCTAATAGCATGTAGCTTGCAACAAGAAGTATTGTATGAAAGTTGGCTTTGTAAACATATTTGGTAAACCTAACGCAGGTAAAAGCACATTGATGAATGCTTTGCTGGGCGAGAAGCTTGCGATTGTTTCGCCGAAAGTGCAAACAACAAGGCATCGCATTAAAGGTATTCTTACAACAGCCGATTACCAGGTGATCTTGTCTGATACACCTGGCATCATTGATCCTAAATATAAATTGCAGGAGAAAATGATGATGAGTGTAAAAAGTGCATTGGAAGATGCAGATGTTGCACTGTTGCTTGTTGATGTAAAAGATAACTGGCAGGAAAATGATGAGTTGTTTGCATCGCTTAAGTTGAAAGTGCCTTCCATTGTTGTGCTGAATAAACTGGATACGGTTGATAAGGCCAAACTGGAAGAAGCAAAACAATATTTCGAAAGTAAACTCTACTGCAAAAAAGCAATTACAGTTTCGGCATTATCCGGCATCAACAAAAAACAATTCATCAACCACATATTGCCGTTGTTGCCCGAAGGTGAGCCTTATTTTGAAGAAGATCAGCTAACGGATCTCAGCACCCGCTTTTTTGTTGCCGAACTCATCAGGGAAAAAATTTTCGAACTTTTCTCTGACGAAATACCTTACCACACAACAGTGATTGTAACGGCCTTTCAGGAAAAAAATACACTCATTAAAATATCGGCCGATATCATTGTACAGCGGGAAACGCAGAAAGCTATTTTGCTGGGCAACAAAGGCGTAATGATCAAAAAGCTGGGTTCAATGGCCCGAGCAGAAATTGAAAAATTTGTTGATTCGAAAGTTTTTCTTGAGCTGTTTATTAAAGTGCGGCCTAAATGGCGTGATACCGATCTTTTCCTGAAGGAGTATGGCTATAACGGCTAAGAAACAGTCGTTTTCAATAACACACCCCGCTTTCTCTTTTATTTCTGTACTTTTGCCGACTTTATTTGTTTTATTATGGCAGGTTTTACGGTAGCAATTGTGGGCAGACCCAATGTAGGAAAGAGTACATTCTTTAATCGTTTATTGCAACAACGCAAAGCGATTGTGGATGATGTTAGCGGTGTAACAAGAGACCGCCAATATGGTATTGCCGACTGGAACGGAAAAACATTTAACCTGATTGATACAGGTGGATTTGTTGCAGGCAGTGATGATGTATTTGAAACAGAAATTCGCAAGCAGGTGCGTATTGCATTGGATGAAGCAAATGCGGTGATATTTATGTGCGATGCTGCTTCGGGCATTACTGATCTGGATGAGTCGATGACTGATCTGCTGCGCCGTACCACTAAGCCTGTTTTCTTAGCAATTAACAAAGTTGATAATCACGAACGCTTATTGGAGGCGAGTGAATTTTATGCACTCGGCTTTGATCATATCTTTTTCCTCAGCAGTATGACGGGTAGCGGCACAGGTGAATTACTTGATGCAGTTAGTGCTTTAATACCCGAAGAACAGGCAGAGGCAGAAACATCAACCATTCCGAAAATTGCCATCATCGGTCAGCCGAATGTTGGTAAATCATCTATGTTGAATGCTTTGCTTGGTGAGGAGCGTACCATTGTAAGTGATATTGCAGGCACAACAAGGGACACTATCCACACACATTATAATCTCTTCAACAAAGAATTTATTCTTATTGATACTGCAGGTATCCGTCGTAAAACAAAAGTGAATGAAGATCTGGAGTTTTATTCGGTGATCCGTGCTATTCGTGCAATGGATGAGGCAGATGTATGTTTGCTTTTGCTCGATGCAGAAAAAGGAATATCGCAACAGGACCTCAATATTTATTCGCTTGCTGTAAAAAAAGGCAAAGGCATTGTGGTGTTGGTGAACAAGTGGGATCTTATTCAGAAAGAAACCAATACTGCACGTGATTACGAAAAAGAATTAAAGCAACGTCTTGCTCCGTTTAACGATGTGCCGATCCTGTTCGTATCTGCAAAAGAAAAAACCAGGCTGATGCAGGGTATTGAAGCTGCATTACAGGTAGTGGAAAACAGGCTGCGTAAAATTTCAACATCCGACCTTAACGAAGTGCTGCAGAAAGCCATTAATGCTTATCATCCGCCGGTGGTACGTGGTATGCCCATTAGTATTAAGTATGCAACACAGTTGCCTACGCCGGTTCCATCGTTTGCATTTTTCTGTAACCATCCCGATGATGTAAAACAATCGTACAAGAATTATCTGGAAAATCAGTTAAGGGCAGCGTTTAATTTTAAAGGAACGCCGATGCGTTTGTTCTTCCGTAAAAAATAAGAACGGTTTTTGCGTTATCCTAAACTTATAATAAAACATACAACACATGAAAAGATTAGTATTGGTTTTAATGGCTGCTTCTTTTTTAACAGCATGTGGCAGCAACGAACAAAAGTCGGATAACGAAAAAGCAGGAGCCGACAGCGGCGTAATTGATAAAGCGCAGGAAGGTATGAACGAAGTGATAGATACCATGCAAAGCAAAGGCGATAAACTTGCTGATACTTTGAAGAAGCATGTAATTGAGCCTGTAAAAGCCGATGTAAAGAAAGCCGGCGAAAAAATTAAAGAGGCGGCAAACGAAGTGAAAGAGAAAGTAAAACAAGAGTAATTTAAGAAGTAAAACAGCATAAAACGGGAGCAGTTAACTGCTCCCGTTTTTTATTTTAGGAAGATCGCTGATAAAGATCATTTGGAAATTACTAAGAAATAAAATTATTTTACAGTTCAAGTATTGGTTTTTGCCACATAAAAAAACGCATAAGAGCATTAAAGATCTTCAGCGAAGGATCGCTGTTTACGAAGATGAGGCTGCTTACAAAGAGCTGTTCTTTCTGTTATTTCAATCCCTTACACATTTTGCCGAAGGTATTCTGCAATCCAAAGAAAATGCTGAAGAAATTGTTTCCGATGTATTTATTTCTATCTGGAACGATCGTGCAAAGCTTAACCAGATCGACGATTTAAAGCTGTACATTTTTGTAGCAGTGAAAAACAATGCAGTGCGTAAAGCCCGTCAGCTGAATAAAGATGCAACCATTTCTTTAGACAGTATAAATGTAGAGGTGGATTCGTTATACCAAAGCCCCGAAGAACGGATGCTTTCTACAGAAACGGTTACTAAAATTGAAACCGCTATCAACAACCTTCCGAACAAAGCAAGGCTTATTTTAAAACTGGCCAAGGAAGACCGGATGAAATACAAGGATATTGCATCGCTGCTCAATATCTCCGTAAAAACAGTTGACAATCAACTGGCAATAGCATTGAAAAAGCTGGCCACCGCCATCAGCGAACCGCTCCGCAAAAAAAAATAAAAAAGTTGAAATCCTTTTAGGGGATTTTTTCCATTTTCTACTCCTTATCAGTAACAACTCATGAGCAAAGAAAAAGTTTGGCATTTATATTCCCGTAAATTAACCGGTGAAGCAAGTCAGGATGAACTGATGGAGCTACAGCTTTACATCGAAGATCACCCATCGCTTCAATACGAAATGGAGGCTCTTGAGCAAGTATGGATGCAAAATAATCAGCCCGACAAGGAATATCTCGAAGCAACTTATCTCCTGCATATTGAAAAGATGAAAAAACTCGGCGTTGAGCCAAAACATCTCGACGACATGGTTGAATCGGAGGAGCTGTTGCAACTTTCTTTCTTTAAACGTAATAAGCGCAAGGTTTTTGCTGCGGTAATGGTGGCCGTAATTGTAACAGCAGCAATTATTCCGCTGGTAAACAGAAAAAATGCTGCAACCGGATCGGCAAATACAGAAACAGCGAAAGCAGAGCCGAAAGTTGTAGTAATGCCTAACGGCAAAAACACAAGCTTTAAACTACCCGATGGTTCAACGGTATGGTTAAATGCCGGAAGTAAACTTGATTATTCGAAAATAAATGATGCGGGCAACAGAGAAGTACATTTAACCGGCGAAGCTTTTTTTGATGTGGTAAAAAATCCCGCCCGTCCTTTTATTATTCATACATCAACCATTGATGTAAAAGTGTTAGGTACAAAGTTTAATGTAAAGGCATACCCTGAAGATAAAACCGTTGAAACAAGTCTGGTGCAGGGTAGTGTAGAAGTATTTGTAAAGAACCGTCCCGGTGAAAAATATTTGTTGAAGCCAAACCAAAAACTGGTATTGCTCAACGAAGAACAAACTGTAGCTAAATCTTCATTAGCCGCAAACAAAAAAGATATTAATCTGCCCATTATTGCCATTACTCATTTAACCTATCCGAAAAACGATACACTGGCAGTTGAAACATCGTGGATAAGAAACAAGCTGGCTTTTGAAGATGAAAGCTTTGCAGAGATTGCTAAGAAAATGGAACGCTGGTACGATGTAAAGATCATTTTCAAAAACCAGGAACTGGAAATGGAAGAATTGCGTGGCGATTTTTCGAAAGAAACTTTACAGCAGGCATTGGATGCATTGCGTTTTGCCAGCAACTTCAGGTATAAAATAGAAGGTAAAACTGTTATTATTTATTAAAACCTAAACTGCAACTGATTATGACCCAACTTCAAAACTCTACCTGAGAAAGTGTTGGAAACAAAAGCGGGAAATGTTGGCGCATTCCCCGCAAGTAGTACACTTTCTTTTAAACCGGAGACCGCTTGCTATGTAAGAAACAAAACGGTTTCCTTATTTATACTACCAAAGCTTAAAAGTATGAAAAAAAGGACTTCGATTGCTAGGGCGACCCATGCCTTAAAAAAGCCGCTATTGATTATGAAACTAACAATTTTGCTTGCTGTATTGTGTACGTTTCAGGCTACAGCAGGACTTACTGCCCAAACAGTAACATTAAAAACCAAGGACACGGAAATTGCTACTGTTCTCAACAGTATTCAACGGCAGGGTGATTTCAGGTTTTTGTACAATTCCAAATTAAAAGACCTGAAGCAAAAAGTATCGGTTGATTTTATAAACCTCAGCATTAATGATGTTTTAAGGCAACTTTTTGCAGGTACAACGCTCACTTATCTTCAGCTCGATAACAATCTTGTTGCAATCCGTTCATCAAATCCAGATGAGAAAGACCTGCGTATTACAGGTAAAATCACTAACGAAGCAGGTGAAGGATTAGGTGCTGTTTCCATTACAGTAAAAGGTACATCACGTGGTACCGTTACCGATATGAACGGAAACTTCGCATTAACTGTTCCCGAAAATGCAGTGCTGGTAATTTCTGCTATTGGTTACAATACAACAGAAATAAATGTAAATAACCAGCAAGTGGTTAATGTTAAACTCGAACAGGCTACACGCCGTATGGACGAAGTAGTTGTTATTGGTTATGGTGCTGCAAGCAAGCGTGATCTTACAGGATCAATTACCAAAGTAAGTGGTAAAGACATTGCAGATAAACCAAACATAAACCCGATATCTTCTTTGCAAGGTCGTGTTGCAGGTTTGTACATTGTAAACAGTGGTACGCCCGGTGCACAACCCGATATCCGCCTGCGTGGTACATCCAGCTTCGGACAGGTTCGTCCGCTTTATGTTGTGGATGGAATCTTCAATGACAATATCGACTTTTTAAATCCCAACGATATTGAATCGATTGAAGTGTTGAAAGATCCTTCTTCACTTGCCATCTTCGGTATTCGTGGAGCAACAGGGGCAATCGTAATTACAACTAAAAAAGCAAAAGCAGGTCAGCTCAACATCAACTTCAGTTCAACTGCAGGTGTAAAACGCCTGGTTGACCGTATTGACATGGTTGATGCAAATGGTTTCAAAACATTGTACGATGAAGAACAAGCCAACAACGGCGTTCCAACCAATCAACGTTTTGATTACACACCATGGACAGGTAACACAGATTGGATCGAAGCAATGACACGTACGGCATTCTTCAACACCAATAACTTAAGTGTTACTGCAAGTACAGAGAAAAACAAATTTTACATGGGCATTGGTTATGCTATTGACGAAGGCGTGGTAAAACACGAACGCTTAACCAAAATGTTCATCAACATTAACGACGAATTAAAAATTTCGAAAAACATTAAAGTAGGGTTTACATTAAACAGCATGCGTCAGCGTTTGCCTTTTAGCCAGGCAAATGGTTTGTTGTTTGATGCAAGAAGAATTTTGCCCATTACTCCTGTAACAAATGCAGAAGGTACATTCTACGACCTTGCTGTACAGGGCGGACAGATTTCTAACCCGGTAATGAATCTCGAAAGCAAATGGGATAAAGAGAAACGTGTTGAATACCGCAATGTTGGTAGCGTTTATACCGAGATCAACTTCCTGCGCAACTTCACCTTCCGTTCTACATTCTATGCCGATATGTCGAACCTTGAATCGAGAAACTACAATCCGTTGATTGCACGTTACAACCCCGTTATCGATTCAACATTTGTTCCTGCAAACTCGTTAACATCTGTAACACAGAACAACGAACGTTGGAGCAAATTCCAGCAGGATCATGTATTAACCTTCCGCAAAAACTTTGGCGAACATGGTGTTACAGCAACAGCAGGTTTTACAACGTTCGAAGAAAAATACAGAGGCTTGTTTGGTTCTGTTCGTCAGTCGCCAACAGGTGATCCTATTCCTGATGATCCACGCTTCTGGTATGTAAGCAATGGCTTGGGCGATCCTGCAACACTACGTGTATCATCAAGCCAGTGGGATCGTGCAAATGCAGCCTTCCTCGGAAGGGTGTTGTACAACTACGGCGGAAAATATTTACTGAACGCTTCTTTCCGTCGGGATGGTTCTTCTGCATTCCCGAACAACGAATGGAATAACTTCTTCTCAGTAGGTGCTGCTTGGGAAGTAACCAAAGAATCGTTCATGAATGATGTGAAGGTGATCGACTTCCTGAAAATTAAAGCATCAACAGGTACATTAGGTGTGCAGAATACATTGGGGCTTGCATATCCTGCGTATCCAAACATTGTTGCAGGTAACTCTGCAGTATTTGGCGATCTGTTGTTGCCTTCTTATGCAAGAAGCTACGAGCCTGATCGTGATCTTAACTGGGAACGCATCCGTGCATCAGAAGCTGGATTTGAATTATATGCACTCAATAACCGTTTATACGTTGAAGCTTCTTATTATGTAAGAACTACAAACGATCTGCTGGCATTTGAATTTTCAAGCTTAACCGGCAGTCGTTTAGGCAACATCGGTAAAGTAAGAAATCAGGGTATTGAAGTAACATCAAGCTGGACACAACAATTGTCGAAAGATGCAACGCTTACACTCAGCGGTAACATTACAACATTCAATAACGAAGTGATCGATCTTCCATCGGGTGGTAAATTAACTGCCGGTGAAGAACGTCCGAGTGTAACAGAGAAAGGTTTTCCTATCGGTTATTTCTATGGTTACGTTGTTGAAGGTGTTTACCAGAGCTATGCAGATAAACTTGCATCGCCTACTGTTGTTGGTTACGATTACCAACCCGGCGATCTGAAATACAAAGATGTAAATGGTGATGGTAAAATCGATGCTAGTGATCGTACAATGATCGGTAACCCAACGCCTGATTTTATGTATGGCTTATCTGCCAACTTTAAATACAAAGGGTTTGATGCAGGTGTAGATTTTCAAGGTGTATATGGTAATGAAATTTATCGCTACTGGGGTAGTTCTGAATTACCGTTTACACGTTTCAATTATCCAACTTTCCGCTTAAACCGTTGGACAGGTGATGGTACATCAAACTGGGAGCCGGCAGTATCAAGCCGACCCATCAACCGCCTGCCATCAACGTATGGTGTTGAAGATGGAAGCTTCTTCCGTATAAGAAACGTACAGTTAGGTTACAATTTCAGCCCTGAAAAACTGCGTACTGTGCATATCAAGAGCTTCCGCATTTTCGTGAACGCACAAAATCTGAAAACGTTTAAACGCAATTCAGGTTATACACCGGAGTTTGGTGGTTCGCCAACACAGTTCGGTATTGATAACGGTAATGGCCCTATTCCTGTAATATTCACAGGTGGCATTAACGTTAATTTTTAGATGATAACTATTTGTAACGATAAACTTTATTCTAATATTTAAATAAGAACCTATGCGTACAATCAAACAATTTCTGTGGATGTTTCTGATAGGTGCGTCCACGCTCTTGATGTTCTCAGGGTGTTCAAAATTTCTTGATCGCAAGCCATTACAAACCACACTCGACGATTTAAACCAGGGTGGTTTGGAAGGACAGATATATGGTATGTATGGTGCTATCCGCAATGGTGATGTTGCAGGCCAGGCTTTTGGTGGTATTCCCTGGATGGCGCTGCACAACTTCCGTTCTGATGATTCGGAAAAAGGAAGCAGCCCTGCCGATGGTGCCGATTGGGAATTGATACACGATAATTTCCAATATGTAAAAGATCACTGGAGTGCTACTATTTACTGGGATCAGCATTATACATTAATTGCATTGGCAAATACAGCATTGCAGATCGCCGATTCATTAAAGCTCAACAGCCCTGCCGATCAGATCAATATCGGTGAAGCGAAATTCTTCCGTGCAATGGCTTACTTTGATATGGTGCGTACATACGGACAGGTTCCAAAGATCGACTTCCGTATTTACAACCCTGCAGATGCAAGAAAACCAAAAGCAAGCGTTGCCGAAATTTATGCATTGATCGATGCAGACTTGCAGGCAGCAATTGCAAGCTTACCCGACGATTGGAAAAATGCAAGTGGTAACAGCCGTTTCCCCGGCCGTTTAACCAATTATGCTGCAAAAGCATTGCGTGCAAAAACATTAATGTACCGCAGTCAGTGGAGCGAAGCATTGGCATTGTGCCAGAACATCATTTCATCGGGCCGTTATGGATTGGCAGATGATTATTTTAAAACCTTTGGTGACGAAGGTGAAAATAACCTCGAATCAATTTTTGAAATCCAGGCCGATCAGGGACCACAATATGCAGGAAGCAGCGAACCTTTCTCCTGGTTTGCAATTTGCCAGGGTGTGCGTGGTGCAGCAGAATGGGACCTTGGTTGGGGTTGGAACACGCCAACTGCAAATCTTGTAAATGCATATGCTCCCGGCGATAAACGTAAAGACGGTACAATTCTTTTCTCCGGACAAAGCGATGGAGTATATGGCCGTACATTACCTGCATTTCCTACAGTTATACCCCGTGCATACTGGAACAAAAAAGTGTATCCGAATCCTGCAACACAAACTTCAAAAGGGCAACGCCAGGCAGGTTGGAGAAACCAAAAGGTTCTTCGTTATGCCGATGTGTTGCTGATGGCTGCTGAAGCTGCTAACGAAGCAGGTGGAGCAGGTAATCAAACACTGGCAGTTACATATGTAAACCAGGTTAGAACAAGAGCAGGGTTGGGCAATATAAGTTTTACAACACAGGCTGCAATGCGTACCATTATACAGGACGAACGCCGTTTTGAAATGGCATTGGATGGAGAACGTTTCTTTGATCTTGTTCGCTGGAACCTTGCAACAACAGTATTAGCTCCACAGGGATATCAGAACAAGCATCGTTATTACCCAATACCACAGGCTGCAATTGATGCATCGAATGGTGTGCTTATTCAAAATCCCGATTATTAATCGATGATTGTTAGCAGTAACATTCATTCTTAAAAAAATAATTGTATGCGTATAAAAAAGTTTAAAATCATATTTAAAGGAGCGTTGGCGTCAATGCTCCTCCTCTCGGCTTGTCAGAAAATGAATCGCCCGGGTTACAGCAACTATCCAAAAGATACAAACCCTCCGGGAGGCCCGTTGAAGTTTTATGTTGCATTTGATGGCACAACAACTAACCCGTTAATGAATGCGGTGGATAGTATTCGTGCAAACTTTGCATCAGAAAATCCATTAACATCAATAGCAGGTGTAAACGGAAAGGCTGTGCAAGGTGAGAATAAGAAGTTTGTGAAATATGCAAAGCCAAACGATTGGGCAGATATATCGAGAAGCTTCACAATTTCCTGTTGGTTTAAACGTAACGGCCAAACAAAAAACAATGCCGGCACTAACGGCCCTGAATACCTGATGAGCTTTAAAGCAAGTACAGGTCATTGGTCAGGTTCAAGCCTGCTGGTGTTTCTTGAAGGTGATAATGCTGCGGGCCAGGTGAAGGTAATGGTTGCCGATAAAACGTCGGACAGCTGGTTTACCTGGGAAAATTCAAATACAAGCTCCATTCCTGGTTTACTGGATAATAACTGGCACCACATAGTGTTAACTTATAACAGCACAAACAGTATAATGACGCTATATATTGATGGGGTTGCAAATTCGAAAACACGTGCATGGGGCACACATGGTGGTGTAGTGTTTGATGCGTCGAAGATTACAGAAATGCGTGTTGGTGCTGGTCCGGGTACAAACTACGATTCAAACGATTGGCTGTCTTCTACATTTAAAGGAGGCATCGACCAGGTTCGTATGTACAGCACAGTTCTTACGCAAGCTGAAATTACTGCCCTGTTTACAGGTAAATTATAGAAGCAGTCGTTTTTAGGTCATAATCAAAAATGGGGCTGCATATTTATGCGGCCCTTTTTAAACAACTCCATTTTCTTTCATCTCTTTAGTTTTCGTTTGGGTTATGTGTTTATTACGAAACGTACATTTCTTAGCAACACTGTTTTTATGCGGCGCCTTTTTTTCCTGTAAGGAAAACAAACCCCTGTTTAAGCAGTTAGATGCTGCTGCAACAGGAATAGCTTTTGAAAATAAACTCGAAAATAAACCGCACCTCAATATTCTATATTACCTCTATTTCTACAATGGTGGAGGCGTTGCAACAGGCGATATCAATAACGATGGGCTAACTGATATTTATTTCACCGCCAACACAAAGGGCAACAACAAACTTTATCTCAACAAAGGCAATTTTCAATTTGAAGATATTACAAATGCAGCCGGTGTTGCAGGCAGCAACGATTGGTGCAGTGGTGTAACCCTGGCCGACGTTAACGGCGATGGACTGCTGGATATTTATGTATCTGCTGTTGCAAAGTTTAACGATCTGAAAGGCCACAACGAATTATTCATTAACAAAGGCAATGGAAAATTTACCGAACAATCAAATGCATATGGTCTCGATTTTTCCGGCTTATCAACACAAGCTGCTTTTTTCGATTACGATAAAGACGGTGATCTCGATTGCTTTCTCATCAATCACTCCAAACAACCACATGCGAATATTGTTGATACAGTTAACCGGAATAAGAAAGACAGCATCAGCGGCAGTCGTTTGTTCAGAAATGAATTGAACAGAGGCGAACAGAAGTTTACCGATGTTACTGCAGAAGCAGGTATTTATCAATCCAATTTATCTTATGGATTGGGATTAAGCGTAGCCGATATGAACAACGATGGCTGGGAAGATGTATACATCGGCAACGATTTTCATGAAAACGATTACTACTACCTTAACAATAAAAACGGAACCTTCAGCGAAAGCGGTGCAATGCATTTTGCACATTACAGCCGCTTCAGTATGGGCAACGATATTGCCGATTATAACAACGATGGTCAGCCCGATGTAATTACAGTTGATATGCTGCCACCCGATGAAAAAACAGTAAAGACTTACGGCAGTGATGAGAACCCTGATATTTACAAAGTAAAACTGGAACTGAACGGTTACCAGCATCAATATTCCCGCAACTGCTTGCAACGGAATAACGGCAGCGGTATCAACTTCAGCGAAGTTGGCTTAATGGCCGGCGTATCTGCAACCGACTGGAGCTGGAGTCCTTTGTTTGCCGATTTTGATAATGATGGAAAGAAAGATCTTTTCATCAGCAGCGGTATTGTAAAACGCCCTGTTGATCTTGATTACATCCGCTTTGTTTCTTCCATGCAGATGAACAAAGGGTTGGATGGTACAGATAAATACGATGATGAAACCATTGCGAAGATGCCTGATGGAAGCAGTCATCCTTTCTTCTTTAAAAATAGCAATGGGCATTCGTTTGCCGATGTAAGTGTTGCGTGGGGCACCGCAAACATGAAAGGTTATTTCAATGGCGCTGCTTATGCCGATTTTGATAACGATGGCGATCTGGACATTGTTACCAATAATATTAATGCACCGGCAACAGTGTTGAAAAACGAAACAACGACAAAGAGTTATCTCACACTGCAATTGCAAGGCGATAGTTTAAATCGTTTTGGTATTGCTGCAAAAGTGTACCTGTTTACAAAGGCAGGGATGCAGTATCAGCAACTGATGTCAACAAGAGGTTTCCAATCGGCAGTAGAACCCCGTTTGCATTTTGGACTCGATAGTATTGCAGCAGTCGATTCGGTTGTAATTGTCTGGCCAAATCAACAATATCAAACCATTAAAAATCCTGCAATAAACAAGCAGCTTACGGTTGCGCAAAAAGATGCAACAGGTGCATTTCAATACGATTTATTTTTTGGAACACCGGCTCCGTATTTTAAAGACGTTACTAATGAAATTGCGTGTAACTGGAAACATGCCGAAAACGATTTTGTTGATTTTAATGTGCAATACCTCATTCCGCATGCACAAAGTACAAGAGGACCAAAGCTTGCAGTAGCCGATATAAACGGCGATGGGCTCGATGATTTTTATGTATGTGCTGCAAAAGATCAACCCGGTGCATTAATGATACAGCATGCAAACGGAAGTTTTCAATCCACCAATAGTTCCTTGTTTGAAAAAGATGCAGGATGCGAAGATGTGGATGCCGTATTTTTTGATGCTGATGGAAACAAAACACCGGACCTGTTGGTTGTTAGCGGAGGTAACCAGTTGCCAAAACACGCAGGCGATATGGCCGATCGTTTATACCTCAACGATGGAAAGGGAAATTTCACAAGAAAGAGCGATGCTTTCACAATACAATATGAAAGTAAATCCTGTGTAACGGTTGCTGATGTGGATCATGATGGTGATATGGATTTCTTTATCGGTAATATGGGAAGCCCTACTGGTTATGGTATGCTTAAACCATCTTATCTCTACTTAAATGATGGCAACGCAAAATTTGCATTGGCATCCATGCAGCAGATCGATCTTACAGCAGTAGGTATTGTAACCGATGCAGCGTTTACAGATATTAATAACGATGGCTGGTCCGACTTGCTGGTAACAGGAGAGTGGATGCCGTTGAAAGTTTTCATCAACAACAAGGGAAAGTTTACTGCAGCAGATGTACCTGCATCAACAGGTATGTGGCAACATATTACCGTTGCAGATGTAAACAACGACGGCTTTGCAGATGTACTTGCAGGCAACTGGGGGCATAATTCTAAACTATGGGAGCGTAAGGATGGTCCGTTAAAACTGTATGTAAAGGATTTTGATAACAATGGCACAACCGAACAGATACTGGCTTATACCATTAAAGGCGAAGAGTTCCCGTTTTTAGCGAAGGATGAGCTTGAGCGTCCGTTACCGATATTAAAAAAAGCATACCTCACTTATGGTGAAGTTGCAGGAAAAACAGTGCAGTATATTTTGTACGATCTGTTTAAAGATTATAAAGAGTTGAAAGCAGAAGTGCTCAGCAGCTCAGTATTTATTAACGATGGTAAAGGAGCATTTAAGCGCTACGATCTTAACAGCGAATTGCAGCTTGCGCCGGTAATGAGCTTTGCAACGGTAAGTGCAGGTGGAAGTTATATCGCTGCAGGTAATTTTTATGGCGTTATTCCTTACGAGGGAAGATATGATGCATTGTATCCTTCGCTGTTTTCGTTCACTAACGATCAATCGGCTGTATATGCATCGTTACAACAAATTAAAGGTGAAGTAAGAGATATGCAATGGATACGTACTACAGGTGGTAATAAAATTTTAGCAATTGCACGAAACAATCAATCGCTTGTATTTATGAAAAGTATTGGCGAATTGCAAACAATGAAATAACAACTATAAACAGATCGAATAATGATGAAACATCTTGGTACAATGAAAAGTATTTTGGTTTTGCTTGCAATTATGTCGTTAAGTTTTAATTGCGACAAACGCAAAGGTGGTGGCGGTACACCCAATACTCCCGGTGCAGAAGTAAACTGGTGGCTTACAACAGGCAGTCAAACATCGTTATTGCAAAAACAACCTGCGTTTACATTTAACAACGGTGGTACAGCTGTATTAACCATTGATGTGGACAGTGCCCAAACTTTTCAAACGGTTGATGGATTTGGTTATACGTTCACCGAAGGAAGTGCTTATCTCATCAACAAATACAACGCTGCTGCAAAGAATAACCTGTTGCAGGAATTGTTTAGTGCTGCAGATAATGCCATTGCTGTAAACTATTTACGCATTGGTATGGGTGCAACAGATCTCAGTACAAAAGTGTACAGCTATAATGATCTGCCCAATGGCGAAACCGATATTACGCTCAGTAAGTTTTCGCTGGCGCAGGATACGGTAGATGTAATTCCATTGTTGCAACAGATATTGGCCATCAATCCAAACATCAGGATCATGGCAACACCCTGGAGTGCACCTGTATGGATGAAAGATAATAACAACACAGTAGGTGGCCGGTTAAAAACACAGTATTACAGTGTGTATGCACAATACTTTGTAAAGTATATACAGGCAATGAAAGCAAAGGGTATTACTGTTGATGCGGTTACAATACAAAATGAGCCTCTGCATGGTGGCAATAATCCGAGTATGTTGATGAATGCTGCAGAACAAGCTGATTTTATCAAGAATCATTTAGGTCCTGCTTTTCAAACAGCGGGCATTACAACTAAAATTGTATTGTACGATCATAACTGCGATCGTCCCGATTATCCAATTGCAGTGCTCAACGATGCTGCAGCAAAACCATTTATCGATGGTTCTGCATTTCATCTGTATGCAGGCGATGTAGCCGCAATGTCAACTGTGCGTGATGCGCATCCTGATAAGAATTTATATTTCACCGAACAGTGGACAGGTGCAGGTGGCAGTTTCGATGGCGATTTGAAATGGCATGTACGTAATGTGATCATCGGTACTATGCGTAACTGGAGTAAGGTTGCGCTCAACTGGAACCTTGCGAATGATGGCAGTTACAATCCGCATACACCTGGTGGTTGCGACCAATGTAAAGGTGCTGTAACATTGGATGGCGGCGTTATCCGCAACGTATCGTATTACATTATCGGTCATGCATCGAAGTTTGTACCCACAGGTGCAAAGCGTATTGCCAGTACGCAAACAGGTAATCTTTACACTGTAGCATTTTTAAGAAACGATGGAAAGAAAGTGTTGATCGCACTTAATGATGGTGCAAGCACACTTCGCTTCAACATTAAATACAAAGGAAGTAATGCAAATACAAGTTTGCCTGCAGGTGCTGTGGCAACTTATGTTTGGTAACAATAAAACTACGATTATGAACAGACTATTATTTGTTGCAGCAACCTGTTTGTTTGCAGCATGTACAACAACTACAGAAAACGATAAGCAGGCAACAACAGCTGCAAGTACTTATTCAACCGATGGCAAAAAAGTATTGGTGTATTCAACTGCCGACAGTAGCGATCTGCGTTTATCGCTCAACGATACATTAACGTTTGCAGAAAAGGGGCAGCCATTCGAAAACGAGATCATGGTGTTTGTTGACCCCGGTAAAACATTTCAATCGTACATGGGCGTTGGTGCTGCATTGACCGATGCATCAGCAGAAGTGTTTGCTAAACTTTCCAAAGAAAAACAGCAGGAGTTTTTAACAGCACATTTCGATAAGCAGAAAGGTATTGGCTATACCATTGCACGTACCAACATCAACAGTTGCGATTTCAGCAGCGATATGTACACCTATGTACAGGACGGCGATAAAGAATTAAAATCGTTTAACATTGAACACGATCAGAAATTTAAAATTCCAATGATCAAAGCGGCCATGCAGGCAGCAGGTGGAAGTTTGAATTTGTTTGCAAGTCCGTGGAGCCCGCCATCGTGGATGAAGGATAACAATGATATGTTACACGGAGGTAAACTAAAAGAAGAGTTTGCAGATAGCTGGGCATTGTATTATACAAAATTTATTAAAGCGTATGAAGCCGATGGTATTCCTGTATGGGGCATCAGTATCCAGAACGAACCTATGGCCAAACAAATATGGGAGAGTTGTATTTATACGGCTGAGGAAGAAAAGAATTTCCTGATGAAGCATCTCGGTCCAACAATGGAAAAAGAAGGATTGAAGGAAAAGAAAATTATTATGTGGGATCATAACCGGGATCTTATTTATCAACGTGCAAGCACATACTTTTCCGATCCGGAAGTAAAGAAATATGCGTGGGGTATTGGTTTGCATTGGTACGAAGACTGGAGTGGTGGCGATCAGATGTTTGATAATCTTGGTCGTGTACATGAATCATTTCCAGATGTGCCGATTCTGTTTACCGAAGGTTGCAACGGTCCGTTTAAAATGGAAAACATTCATCAATGGAAATGGGGCGAGCGTTATGGCCGCAGCATGATCAACGATTTTAATAATGGTATGACAGGGTTCACCGATTGGAATATTCTGCTCGATGAAACGGGTGGCCCTAATCATGTAAAGAATTTCTGTTTTGCACCTGTACATGCTGATACACGTACAGGTGAACTCATTTACACCAATGCTTATTACTACATTGGCCATTTTTCAAAATTCATACAGCCCGGTGCAAAACGCATTACTGCTGCACCAAGCCGCAGCCAGTTGTTATCAACTGCATTTCAGAACCCAGATGGAAGTATTGCCGTGGTGGTAATGAATCAAAGCGATAAGCCAACAGATTTTATGTTATGGATCAATGGTAAAGCAGCCACAACAAAAGCATTGGCACATTCCATCAACACCTATCTTATTCAATAAAAGAACGGTTTTTGCTGCATAACGGTTATGAAAATTAGTGTACGACATAGCTTGCTTCTTTTTTTACTGCTCATCATCGGCTGTAAAAAGAAATCAACGCCACCTGCGCCGGAACCTCCAAAGCAGGTAACACTTAAATCAATTAAGTTAAACGCTGTTGATTTTAATGCATTGCTGTATGGCGTAAATCTGCAGCCCGTAATTCGTTTGCAATTTTCGCAGCCGTTGAAACAATCAACTGTTACAACAGCTGTTAAACTGTATACGGCAACAGGAGTAGAAACTGCAATCACCACCAGTTTACAGAACAATGATTCGGTTTTGATTGTACAACCAACAGCTGCATTGGCAAGTGTTGCCCGTTACCAGTTTAAATTGATTGACGGGTTGCAATCGGCAAGTGGTGGAAATTTTATCGGCACCGTTGACAACAGTTTTATTACGCAGATCGATTCATCAAGAAAGTTTCCTGCAATAACAGATGATGAATTGCTTACCAAAGTGCAGCAACAAACCTTTAAATACTTCTGGGATTTTGCACATGCAACAAGTGGCCTGGCAAGAGAGCGTAACACTTCAGGTGATCTTGTTACTTCCGGCGGCTCCGGTTTTGGAGCAATGGCTATTGTAACAGGTATCAATCGCAATTTTATTACAAGAGCACAAGGCTTGCAGCGTATGCAAACCATTGTTGAGTTTTTAAAAACAAAAGCGCAAAAGTTTCATGGTGCTTTTCCGCATTGGTTAAATGGCAACACCGGTAACGTTATTGCGTTTAGTGCAAAGGATGATGGCGCAGATCTGGTTGAAACATCATTGCTGATGATGGGACTGTTAACAGCAAGACAATACTTTAACGTAGTGGATGCGGCAGAAACAAATCTGCGGAATGATATTACAGCATTGTACAATGCGGTTGAATGGAGTTGGTTTCGAAAAAATAATGAACAGCAATTGTACTGGCACTGGAGTCCGAATTATGCATGGGATATGAATTTGCCCATACGTGGCTGGAACGAATGTTTAATTACCTATGTTCTTGCTGCTTCATCTGCAACGTATGGCATTCCGAAAACAGTGTACGATAATGGCTGGGCAAGAAACGGCGCAGCAGGTTTTGTAAATGGAGCGCAGTATTACAATATTACATTACCATTGGGCAGCGCTTACGGCGGACCGTTATTTCTTTCGCATTATTCCTTTATGGGCATTAATCCAAACGGGTTGGTTGATGCGTATGCGAATTATGAAACGCAAACAAAAAATCATTCACGCATCAATTATCAATACTGCGTAACAAATCCGAATGGTAATTACGGTTACAGCGACTCCATCTGGGGATTAACAGCAAGCGATATACCGAACGGTTATACGGCAAGCTCTCCTTCGAACGATGTGAGTGTAATTGCACCAACAGCAGCCATCTCATCAATGGCTTATACGCCAACAGAAAGTATGAAGGCGTTGAAATTCTTTTATTATGTAATGGGCGATAAGTTGTTTAAAGAGTATGGATTTATTGATGCCTTCTCCTTGAAACAAACATGGTTTGCTTCATCGTTCCTTGCTATCGATCAGGGGCCGATCATTGTAATGATTGAAAACCACCGGAGCGGGTTGTTGTGGAGTTTATTTACCAGCTGCCCGGAAGTAAAGAATGGGATGCGTTCGCTTGGATTTAGTGCACCTTATTTGTAAAGCGGATGATTATTGACGGTGTCAGGACGTCGCAAACGTCACACACCTTTATAAATGGTTTAAACAACAGAATCAGCATGAAAGTGATTGGTATTTTACTGTTATTCATTTCACTGAACAGCTTTTCGCAGTCGCTCAAAAAAGGAAAGTATGGCGATGGTCCCGACAGCATTGCGCCTGTTGGTGTCATCAAAGAATTATCAGATGAACAGCTATTGGAAACAGTACAAAAACAAACCTTTCGTTTTTTCTGGCATGGCGCACATCCTTACAGCGGGTTGGCACCGGAACGAAGCAACAGCGTAAAAGCAGAACATTACTGGGATTACATTAACGAAGCATGGGATGAGCCTAATTTCAGTAAAACAGAGTTTGGAAAAGATGCAGGTGCGATTGGTGGCACCGGCTTTGGTATTATGAGTACGATCGTTGCGGTAGAACGTGGATGGATTGGAAGAGATACGGCTGTGCGTCGCTTGATACAGATCGCCGATTTTCTCATCAATGCTGATTGTTATCATGGTATCTATCCGCATTTCATGAACGGACGTACAGGTAAAACAATCAGATTCGATCGATTGGATGATGGTGCGGATATTGTAGAAACATCTTACCTGCTCATGGGTTTTCTCTGTGCAAGAGAATACTTCAATAAAGAAACAGCAAGAGAAATTTATTTGCGTAAACGTATTAACCAGATGTGGGGTGCTGCTAACTGGAACTGGCATACCAACGGCGAAAATAAATTATACTGGCATTGGAGTCCGAACAATGGGTTTGATATGAACTTTCCGGTATGGGGCTGGAACGAATGTTTGATCACCTACATCATGGCGGCGTCATCGCCATACAAAGGCATTAAAAAATCGGTGTACGATGGTACATGGACAGGAAGTACAGGATTTAAAAACGGCAGAGCGTATTACGGCTATGTTTTACCGTTAGGTAATTACGATAAAGACAGAGGAGGTCCGTTATTCTTTGAACAATATACATTCCAGGGTATTGATCCGAATGGATTGAAAGATTCGTTGGGCAACGATTATTTTCTGCAGGGTAAACATCACACACTCATCAATCGTGCTTACTGCGTAGAGAATCCAAATAAATTCAAAGGATATTCTGATAAATGCTGGGGTTTAACTGCAGGCGACAGTTATAAAGGTTACGTTGCCCATAGTCCGGAAAACGATCGTGGAGTAATTCAACCTACTGCTGCCATTTCATCGATGCCTTACACACCGAAAGAAAGCATGGAGGCATTGCGTTATTTCTATTATGAACTGGGGAATAAGATCTGGAGCAAATATGGTTTTGTAGATGGTTTCAGTATTCATCATAACTGGTATGCAAAAAGCCATTTGGCAATTGACCAGGGACCAATTATTGTGATGATTGAAAATTACAGAACGGGGTTGTTGTGGAAGTTATTTATGAAGATACCCGATGTGCAGAACGGATTGAAGAAGCTGGGATTTACATCGCCGTATATAAAATAAACTTGTATGAAGAAATTCTTTTCAGCTGAGCCATTTGCATACAATGCGGGGTTAACATTGGTGCGTATTATTGTTGGGCTGTTTCTTATTTATCATGGATGGGAGTTGTTTGATACGGCCAAAATGAATGTGTATCTCGCCTGGGATAATTTTAAACAAGCCGGTAACGGAAAGGTATTGGTATATGCAGGTAAAGCAGCAGAATTAATTGCAGGTGTATTGTTTGTGTTGGGTTTGTTTACACGAGTGGCATCATTACTTACAATCGGAACACTTGGTTACATCGCATTTGTTTTAGGAAACGGAATTGTATGGTATAATGATCAGCATCCTTTTCTGTTTGTATTGATCGCTTTCCTGTTTTTGTTTTCCGGTCCCGGAACTTTAAGTATAGATGCGGCTCTTTTTAAACAAAAGAGACGCTATTAATTTTTTGTTTATTCAAATCAGAAAAGTTTTTGCAATGAATAACTTCTGTAAGAAAAAGATCATCGTGCTGGCAGCAGTTTTCGTTTTCGTGCTGCAGCTGCATGCACAACAACGTACATATTGCAATCCCATTAATATCGATTATGGTTATACACCCATTCCCAACTTCAGCGAATGGGGCAGGCATCGTGCAACGGCCGATCCGGTAATTGTTACGTATAAAGGCGATTACTATTTATTCAGTACCAACCAATGGGGTTATTGGCATAGCAGCGATATGCTTAACTGGAAATTTGTATCAAGAAAGTTTTTACGTCCGTGGAATAAAGCATACGATGAATTGTGCGCACCTGCAGTTGGTATTATTGGTGATACGATGATTGTCTTTGGCTCAACTTATACAAGACAGTTCAGCATCTGGATGAGTACAAACCCAAAAGCAAATGAATGGAAGCCATTGGTCGATTCCTTTGATATAGGCGGATGGGATCCTTCATTCTTTACCGATGATGATGGACGTTTGTACATGTACAATGGCAGCAGTAACAAATTTCCTATGTATGGTATTGAACTTAACAGGAAAACGATGCAGCCCATTGGCACAAGAAAGGAAATGTATTTGCTCGAACCCTGGCGTTTTGGCTGGCAGCGTTTTGGCGAACACATGGATAATACATTTCTTGATCCGTTTATTGAAGGAAGCCACATGACCAAGCACAACGGAAAATATTATTTGCAATATGGTGCACCGGGCACAGAGTTCAGTGGTTATGCTGATGGTTTGTTGGTTGGCAATGGTCCGTTAGATTATTTCGAAGCACAAAGCGATCCTTTAAGTATTAAGCTGGGAGGTTTTGTGCGTGGTGCAGGACATGGTGCAACGTTTCAGGATAAGTTTGGTCAGTACTGGCATGTATCAACAACAGTGTTATCGGTGAAGAACACATTTGAACGCAGGCTCGGCATTTGGCCAACCGGTTTTGATAAAGATGGCAACATGTTTTGCAACACAACCTTTGGCGATTATCCGCATTATATTCCATCTGCTAATGTTGATGGATCGAATTATGGGAAAGATGGTAAGTCGCCTTACTTCACCGGTTGGATGTTGCTCAACTATAACAAACCTGTACAGGTTTCTTCAACACTTGGTAATTATGTTGCAAACAATGCTGCTGATGAGTTGATCAAAACATACTGGAGTGCAGCAACAGGCAACAAAGGAGAATGGATACAAACCGATTTGGGAAATGTATCAACTGTAAATGCGGTGCAGATCAATTATGCCGATCAGGATGTAGAGCAAAACAGGTTGGGCAAGTGGAACGATCAATATCATCAATACAAAATGTATTATTCAGTTGATGGAAAGAAATGGAATGCATTGGTTGATAAGAGTGCAAACAAAACCGATGTGCCACACGAATATGTTGAATTGGAAAAATCAATACAGGCACGGTTTATAAAAGTGGAGAATATACACATGCCCACCGGTAAATTTGCAATCAGTGGTTTGCGTGTGTTTGGTAATGGAAATGGCGCAAAGCCCGATGTCGTTAAAGGATTTATTGTATTGCGTACAGAAAAAGATAAACGCAGTGCGTTTATAAAATGGAAGCCGGTTGATAATGCATTTGCGTATAATATTTACTATGGTACACATCCGGATAAATTATACACGAGTATAATGGTGCATGCCAATAATGAATACTGGATGAAGGCGATGGATGCATTAAAAACGTATTACTATAGCATAGAAGCCGTTAATGAAAACGGTGTAAGCGAACGTTCACCCGTAATGAAAGTTGAATAATATGAAGAAAGGTTTAGTTAGTATGTTGTTACTCTTTGTTCTGCTTGTAACAAACGCACAAAACAAAGAGCCGTTTCCTTTTTGGAACGAAGTGCAGAAATTTAAAGCCGCTGATAGTGCTGCATTTCCTGCATCGAACCAAATATTATTGATCGGCAGTTCATCTTTTACATTGTGGAAAGATGTGCAGGATTATTTTCCCGATCGTAAAATTTTAAACCGAGCATTTGGTGGCAGCACTTTGGCTGATGTGATCCGTTACCGTTATGATGTTGTCTTTCCTTATCAACCCAAACAGATTGTGATCTATTGCGGCGAAAATGATTTTGCATCGAGCGATACAGTAACAGTAGAGTTGGTCGTGCAACGGTTTACAACATTGTTCAACTTTATCCGTGCAAAATATAAAACAGTACCTGTTGCTTATGTGTCGATGAAGCCAAGCCCAAGTCGCCTGCATTTGCTGGAGAAATATAAAGAAGGGAATAAACGGATACAGGCTTTCCTCAGCACGAAGCCCAATACAAAGTTTGTTGATGTGTATAGTGCGATGCTTACTGCATCAGGCGAACCTATGCCGGATATTTTTAAAGAAGACAGTTTGCACATGAATGCAAAAGGCTACGCTATCTGGAAAACAAAACTGGAAAAGGTATTACTTAAATAATAAAAACAGGTTATGAAAATTGTAAACAGCTTGCTTGTTGGTTTGTTTTTGATGTGTGCTTTACAGCTGCACGCCCAGCAAACGAATGATGCAAAGATGAAAATCTTCATCGATGCATTGATGAAGAAGATGACAGTGGATGAAAAGATCGGGCAGTTGAACTTACCGGGCTCCGGTGATATTGTTACCGGGCAGGCTGGTAATTCCGACATTGGTAAAAAGATCAAAGAAGGAAAAGTGGGCGGACTTTTCAATATTAAATCTGTTGCCAAAATTAAAGCAGTACAAAAAGTAGCAGTAGAAGAAACACGTTTAAAAATTCCTTTGCTTTTTGGCATGGATGTAATACATGGTTATCAAACGGTGTTTCCTATTCCATTGGGTTTAAGCGCCTGTTGGGATATGCAATTGATTGAACAAAGTGCACGCATTGCTGCCATTGAAGCAAGTGCCGATGGCATCAACTGGACATTTTCACCTATGGTAGATCTTACACGTGATCCTCGATGGGGCCGTGTATCGGAAGGCAATGGTGAAGATCCTTATCTCGGTGGACAAATTGCAAAAGCAATGGTGCGTGGTTACCAGGGAAAAGATCTTTCGCTCAACAACACCATCATGAGTTGTGTAAAACATTTTGCATTGTATGGTGCAGCAGAAGCCGGTCGTGATTACAACACTACCGATATGAGTCGTTACCGGATGTACAACGAATATTTTTATCCATACCAGGCTGCCGTTGATGCAGGTGTGGGAAGTGTAATGGCATCGTTCAATGAAATTGATGGTATTCCTGCAACAGCCAACAAATGGTTATTAACAGATGTATTGCGCAGGCAATGGGGCTTTAAAGGGTTTCTTGTTACCGATTATACAGGCATTAACGAAATGATGGATCATGGTTTGGGTAATTTGCAAACAGTTTCCGGCAGAGCATTGAATGCAGGTATTGATATGGATATGGTGGGCGAAGGTTTTTTAACTACACTCAAACAATCACTGAAAGAAGGAAAAGTAACCATGCAGATGATCGATGCAGCCTGCAGAAGAATTCTTGAAGCGAAATACAAACTTGGTTTGTTTGATGATCCGTATCGTTACTGCAATGAAGAGCGTGCAAAAACAGAAATATTTACTACGGCTCATCGCAAGATAGCAAGATCAACAGCGGCACAAAGTTTTGTGTTGCTGAAAAATCAAAACAATGTACTGCCGTTAAAGAAGAGCGGTACGGTTGCAGTAATTGGTCCATTGGCAAACGATAAACGCAACATGCCGGGCACATGGAGTGTTGCAGCAGAGTTTGATAAAGCAACAGCTGTATTAACCGGTTTAACTGAAGTAGCAGGCGACAAAGTAAAGTTCCTGTATGCAAAAGGAAGTAACCTTGATTATGATGAAGCATTTGAAGACAGGGCAACGATGTTTGGTAAAGGCATTGGCAGAGATAAACGTTCGCCTGAAGAAATGATCAATGAAGCTGTTGCCATCGCTAACCAGAGTGATGTGGTATTAGCAGTGTTGGGCGAAAGTGCAGAGATGAGTGGTGAGTCATCCAGCAGAAGTAATATAGAAATTCCACAGGCGCAAAAAGATTTGTTGAAAGCATTATTAAAAACAGGCAAGCCTGTTGTGTTGGTATTGTTTACCGGTCGTCCGTTGGCATTAACATGGGAGCAGCAAAATGTTCCTGCAATACTGAATGTATGGTTTGGCGGAAGTGAAGCAGGTTATGCAGTGGCTGATGTGTTGTTTGGCGATGTAAATCCTTCCGGTAAATTAACCATGACCTTTCCGCAGAATATCGGGCAGGTGCCTTTGTTTTATAATCATAAGAACACCGGTCGTCCGTTGCCAGACGGACAATGGTTTCAAAAATTCCGCAGCAATTATTTAGATGTTAGTAATGATGCATTGTATCCGTTTGGCTATGGCTTGAGTTATACCAACTTCAGCTATAGTGATGTAAAGATCAGCAACGCTTCTCCTAAAGGCAATCAAACCATTGCAGCAAGTGTTACACTTACAAACACGGGTGCTGTTACCGGTAAAGAAGTGGTACAGCTTTATATTCGTGATGTGGTGGGTTCTGTAACAAGACCGGTAAAAGAGTTAAAAGGTTTTCAGAAAGTTGAATTGAAAGCTGGCGAAAGCAAAACAGTAACTTTCAATATTTCTCCAAACGATCTCAGGTTTTACAATTACGATCTCAAGTATGATTGGGAGCCGGGTGAATTTCAGATCATGATTGGCGGTAATTCACGTGATGTGAAGATGGCCAAGCTGAATTGGAGTAAGTAGTAGCTACTCTACAAAAAAATGCCGGGCTTGTAGTCCGGCATTTTTTGTTTGTAAGGGTATGCACTTATTTTCAACTTAATTTTTCTGAAGATTAAGGCTGTTCAGTGTTTATCAACGATATTCATGTTATCCAAATCCTGTATCCATGATCTTAACAAGCCAACTGCGTGTTTCACGCATCATTTATTTTCTCCACAAACGTATTCAATCTTTGTTATCCGGATTCTTCACTGTATCTGCAGTTGCGGAGAACTACGCCTGTTTATTTACTTCAAACCGTAACGGAAAATTGTGAAGAAGCGATCGCTTATAAAACTAAACCTTCCGGTAAGCCGTACCATTCTGCTGATATTTTTATTGGCAGCAAGTGTGCTCATTTTTTTTGGCCGTATTATTTACGTAGGCTCTGTGCAAACAAAGCAAACGGATGATATGGTAACGCATACGTACAGGGTTATGGAACAGGTAGATAATATACGGATAGGCGTATCGGAAAGTGAAGGGTTGGTGAGAAGTTACCTGATAACCGGAGAAGAACAAATCCTCAACAAGCTCACGAAAGTTCATCTCAGTATTCAAGATGCTGCAGCCACTGCACACCTGATGGCAGTTGACTCAACACAAAAAGCATGGTTGGGTGAATTAAGTACAACATTAAAACGAAGCGGTACAGAACAGCAGGCATTTGTTACTAATCAAAAACCAATAGCAAAAGCAACAGAGCTTGATGCCAAGGGGAGTAAACTTGCACAGCAGATCAACGAGCAGATCTCGTCTATACGAGATCGTCAGCAAATACTGTTGCAGCAACGTACGAGAGTAAGTGAACAGACAGAACAGCGGCTGATAAAAATAGCTGTTGCAGGTGCAATACTGGTAATACTTTTTATTGCCGTATTGTTATGGCAATTGGATAAAGATATCCGGTTACGAAAAAAAGCAGAACAGGAAATACGTGAAAGCGAAGTAAAGTACCGAAAGCTCATTGAAGGGCCTGGTATTATTACATTCACTGCAAACCTGAAAGGTGAGTTTGAGTTTATTAGTGCAAAAGCAAAAGTGCTTACAGGCTATTCACCACTTGAACTACAGGGAAAGTCATTTGCCGTGCTCGTGCCCGAACAGTGGCAGAGCCAGGTGCTTGAGAAATTTGTAGAGCAGTTTAACGATCGGACTTTCGAAATGGTAGTGCGTTTTCCCATTGAAACAAAAGACAAAGAACAGAAATGGGTTAAACTTACTTCGCTTATTATTTCTGCAGAAGAACAGGTTATTGGCTTTCAGTGTACGGTAAAAGATATTTCGGATGAAATGGAAGCCGAATCAAAACTGAAAGAATCTGAAGAGCTTATTCAAACACTTTTAAACAATACACATGAAGGGTTCTTTATGGTTGATCGTAACCTCACTATTCGTGTAATGAACAGGCCTGCACGTGAAGGGATGGAAATGCGCACAGGCAAAAAAGTGGAAATAGGCATGCACCTGTTATCAGTTATACCCGAAACAGTAATGGAGCAGGCTGCAGAAAACTTTGAACGTGTGTTTAATGGTGAATATGTTGAATATGAAGCAAAGTATGATACAGAAAATGGTGTACAATGGCTTCGCATCAGTCATTCACCTGTAATGGAAAACGGAAAAGAAATTACAGGAGCAGCTGTTGTTACATCTGATATTAGCTCAATCAAGCAAAATGAAGAGCGAATTCGTGAAGCAGATCAGAAAATAAGAGCCATGCTTTCAAGTACGGAGGAAGGTTTTTACATGATCTCTCCCGATTACAATATCGTTATGATCAATGAAGCAGGGAAAAAGATACTGCGTAACATAGCAGGGAAGCCTGTTCGTGAAAATGATCAGATACTTGAATTTATAAGAGAAGAACGGAAAGAGGTGTTTCGTGCAATGGTGGAAAAAGTAATGCGTGGAGTGATACAGGAAACAGAAACAATGATTGAGACAGAAGAAGGAGAGCAATGGTATCACAATACATATTTTCCGGTTCGTAATGAAAAGAACCAGGTAATTGCCGTTTGCATTGCAGCAAAAAATATTACAGAGCGTAAACTTGTTGATCGTGCCTGGGAGAAGATTCGTGAAGAAAGAGAAGAGTACCAGTTCAGGCTTCAGTCAATTCTTGATAACACACCGCTTATTATGTTTATTAAGGATGTGGAAGGACGTTACTTATTGATCAATCGTTCTTTTAAAGAAGAGTTTTCTCTTACAGAAGAGGAAGTTGTTGGTAAAACAGACTTTGATTTTGAGAGTGATGAAGATGCGATCCGTTATCGTGAAGCCGATGAAAAAGTACTGCATACACTGGAGCATGTTCAAACAGAAGAAACAGTGCATATGGCCGATGGTGAACACAATTTGCTTATTGTGAAATTTCCATTGTTTGATAAAGATGAAATTGTATATGGTGTTGGTGGAATTGCAACGGATATAACAGAACGTGTACAAGCCCGGCAGAAATTAGTAGATGCAAAGAAAAAAGCGGAGGCTGCCGAATTGTTGCAGGAGCAGTTTCTTGCAAATATGAGCCATGAAATACGTACACCTCTTAATGGAATTATTGGTATGACAAATGTTTTGCAGAATACCAGTCTCGATACTGAGCAGGAAGAATTTGTGCAGATCATCCGTCAGTCGTCAGACAACTTGTTGATGCTGATTAATGATATACTTGATCTTTCCAAAATCAAAGCCGGTAAGTTGAGTGTAGAGAATATTGTTTTTGATCTGCGGAAAATTCTTGAGCAGGCTGTTGCACCGTTCAGGTTAAAAGCAAAGGAAAAAGAAATTGAGTTACTGCTGCATGTTGAAGAATCGTTGCCTGCGGAATTTTGCGGCGATCCATTACGTATTACACAGGTGTTTTCGAACCTGTTGAGTAATGCGATGAAGTTTACAGAACAAGGTAGCATTAAGTTGCATGTAAAACAGTTGCAACGCTCAGGAAATGATTGTGAACTCAGCTTTACAGTTAGTGATACCGGCATAGGCATTCCGGAAGAACGGCTTGGTTCTATTTTCAGAAATTTTGAACAGGTAGCTGCAGAAACTACAAGAAAATACGGGGGCACAGGTCTTGGCTTATCCATTACACGGCAATTGTGTGAGTTAATGGGCGGTAATGTTCGTGTGGAAAGTGAGTTACATAAAGGCACAGTATTTTGTGTAACACTTCCTCTCGTTGTTGTGCAACAAAGTTCAACTGCAACCAATGGCAAAGATGTAAAAGAAGTATTGCAGGTTGGTCAATTGGCAGGTAAAACAATATTGGTAGCAGAAGATAATGAAATCAATCAGCTTGTGATTCATCATGTATTGCAACAGGTGGGTATCATTACAACTATTGTAAATAACGGAAAAGAAGCTGTTGATTTGCTGGAAACCGGTCAGCAGTTTGATTTGATCATTCTCGATCTGCAAATGCCGCTGATGAATGGCTTTCAGACTTCTACGTATATACGGGAAAAGCTGGAGCTGTCTACACCCATCGTTGCGATGACGGCAAGTGCGCTTCGCAATGAAAAGATGAAATGTTTTGAGTTGGGGATGAATGAGTATTTAACTAAACCATTTGTGCCGGCAGATCTGTTTGCTGTACTTAGTCGTTTTTTACTGGCACAACCATTGCAGGTAAAACAGCAACAGAAAAAAGACGAGCAGCAAGGACCGGTGTTTTATAATCTGTCGCATTTGTACGAAATGGAAGATGTGGAGTACTTCTGCGAAGTGTTGCACTTGTTTCTTTCTACAACGCCTCCTCTGCTGAACGAAATACATGAAGCCGTATTATACGAAAACTGGGAACAGGTGTATAAAAAAACACATCGTTTAAAAAGCAGCCTTGGTATTTTGCAAATGAACCTGATGCTGGCGTTGGTAACGACTATTGAACAGCAGGCAAAAGAAGAAAAACAACTCGAACTGATACCGGAAGAGTTAAAAAGGGTAAACGAATTATATGAACTTGTACGCCCAATGATAGAAGCAGAACTTGAAAAAGCTGCTGAGGTGAATAACTGAAACTATGATAACTAAAATAACAACACATGAAAATCCTTGTAGCCGAAGATGAACCAATTATGCTCAAAACTATTGCCCTGCGATTACGCAAAGATGGGTACGATGTAATTACTGTTGCTGATGGCAGGGAAGCAATTGAACAGATTGAAGAGCAAAACCCGGATCTGATTATTACCGACATTATGATGCCTTATTCATCGGGTCTTGAAATTGTAGGAAAAGTAAAAGCGTCGGGACAAAGAAATGTTCCTGTAATAGTATTAAGTGCAATGGGGCAGGAGAATGTAGTAGTAGAAGCATTCAATCTTGGTGCAGATGATTATATTACAAAACCATTTAGTCCTAACGAACTTTCAATGCGTGTAAAACGTCTTGCAAAAACGGCATAAGGAAGTCTGTAAAAACAACATATTGTTTGCTTTAGCTGCATCCCTTAATTTTATGTTGTATGCAGCCAGGCTTGGTATTCAATTACATTACATTATATCTGCTGGATGCAGTTGTTGATCCCTTACAGCTGCTTGCAGTTACGTTGTTTTTTGTTTGCATTATTGCAGGAGTTGTTCTGTTCATTCTTTTCTATCTTATACGGCGCACAGGACGCAGCATGCGTCGCAGAAGTTTAAGGGAGCAATACAGCAATTGTATCAGTGAGCTTGCCGTTTGCGAAACGGACGAAGAGCTGCAGTCTTTTCTTCAACAACCCGATACACAAAGGATTACCCGGCTATTAGAGCATGAGGCATTCAGTCGTCGTGTTATTATTACGGAGTTGCTTAAAACAGTGAAGAATATGAGTGGTAATGCTGCCACGAATGTATGCTGGTTTTATGAGCAGGCAAACTTGCAGCACGATTCGCTTTTGCGTTTACAAAATGGAGCCTGGCATGTAAAGGCTAGGGCTATCCAGGAGTTAAGTGGTCTTCGTCAGAATAAGTACATCACCAAAATTTATCGTCATACCAATAACGCTAATGAACTTGTGCGTAATGAAGCCCGTACTGCTGTTGTAAAACTTACTGGCTTTGAAGGGTTACGTTTTTTAGATGTTGCAACTTATCCGTTAACTGAATGGCAGCAATTGTGTTTGTTGTACGAACTGTCGTTACACAGTAATCGTTCGTTTGAGGGTGTGCAACGCTGGCTGCAGTCATCTAACAGCAGTGTAACCGAGTTTGCTTTGCGGCTGGTAGAAGTGTATCATCTTCATGCCTGTTTTTCAACTGTTACAAGCTGTTTAAAACATGCAGCAAAACCTGTACGTAAAAAGGCGCTTGCTGCATTGAAAGAAATTTATGATCCCGCAATAAACGAAATACTGGTTGCAATGTTTCCCGCTGAAGATGCTGATGTGCAAATCCTCATCTTACAGATGTTGAAAGAATTTGGTACAGAAGAAGAGCAAGCTTTTCTGCTGCAACAGCTGTTACACGAACAACAGGAAATTAAAGTAGCTGCAGCAAGAGCGGTTTATTATACACAGCCGGATGCTGAAAGCCTGTTAAGGCAACGGGTACAAACAGATACTTATCCCTGGAATGTTTTGTTGGTACAATTAAAACAGGAGGTACTGTTATGAACTGGCAGCAATTTCTGGTTGATTTTTTAACATGGGTTATCTTTCTGTATTCAATTGTATTGCTGCTGTGCTATATTTTCATTGCGTTTTATTCTATTGGTGAAACAAGAAAGTATATCAGGAAGAGCAGCTTTACAGATTATTCCATCATGGCTGTATCGGAGCATACTCCTTCCATCAGTATTCTTGCACCTGCTTATAACGAAGGTGCAACTATTATTGAAAATGTGCGTTCGCTGCTGAACATACATTATAACAATATGGAAGTAATTGTGCTCAACGATGGAAGCAAAGATGATTCCATGCAGAAGCTGATGGATGCATACCAGCTTGTAGAAGTGCCTTATGTTTTTACAGCACATATTGCAACAAAACCTGTGCGTGCTATTTACAGAAGCAGTAATCCGGTTTATAAAAAGCTATTGGTAGTAGATAAACAAAACGGTGGTAAAGCAGATGCGTTAAATGTTGGAATCAATATCGCTTCAAACGATATTCTGGTTTGCATTGATGTAGATTGTATTCTCGAGCAGGATGCCATGCAAAAACTGATTAAGCCTTTTCTTGAAGAAAAAGAAAAGCGTGTAATTGCTACAGGTGGTGTGGTGCGTATTGCTAATTCATGCGAAGTAAAAGATGGAAAAATCATTCGTGTGCATTTGCCCGAAGAATTTATTCCAAGAGTGCAGACATTGGAATATATCCGTGCTTTTTTGTTAGGACGAATGGCCTGGAGCAGGTTAAATGGCTTGTTGCTCATCTCCGGTGCATTCGGGGCATTCGATCGGGAAATTGCAATTAAAGCAGGCGGCTACGATCATAATACTGTTGGTGAAGATATGGAGCTGGTGGTTCGTATGCGTCGTTACATGGAGGAGAAGAAAATACCTTACAAAGTGGCTTATATCCCCGATCCGCTTTGTTGGACAGAAGCGCCGGCGAGCTTTAAAATATTAGGTCGTCAACGAAACCGATGGACAAGAGGAACAATTGAAACATTAAAGCTGCACAGAAAAATGTTTTTTAATCCATCGTATGGCGTATTGGGAATGATCAGTTATCCTTACTGGTTCTTTTTTGAATTTCTGGCACCGTTGATCGAATTTGCGGGCTTTGTTGCATTTGTTGTTTTTGCAGTACTTGGTTTAATGGATTGGTCGTTCTTCTTTGCGTTGCTTGTTTTTATTCTGAGCTTTGGTTTTCTCTACTCTGTTTTTGCCATTCTTATGGAAGTACTCACCTATAATCAATACAGAAAGCGAAAAGAAATTTTCAATTTAATGCTCACTGCATTTTTAGAGCCGTTTATTTTTCATCCGTTTGTAGTATGGTCGGCAGTGCGTGGAAATATCGATCTGCTGCGTAAGAAAAAATCCTGGGGCGAAATGACTAGACAGGGATTTGCAGGAAAGAAGAAAAACTAAAACCTTCTTCCATAGCCAACAGAACCGTATAGTTGATTGCCAAATGTAGATGGCTTGTATTCGTCTCTTGAATAACCAAACGACAACAGCAGAAGATTTTTTTGTTTAACAGATGTTCTTACTCCCGCAATAATTCGGTTTGAGTATAAACGTTGATTTGTTGTAAACTGGATATTTCTTGTTTCATCAGGCGATACGCCGGTTCCATATTGCAGCCATACATAATCATTCATTTCACCAAAATATCTGCGAACGGTAAACATGCCTGCAAGGTTAAAGCCGTTGTTATCACTCATAAAACTACGGGCCTGTAAAAACCAGTTACCGGTATAATAACCAATACCTGCAACAGCAATTAAAACACTTTTGTCAAAATAAAGGTAACGGAAACCGGCTTCCAGCTCTATTGCTTTTGGAATGTTTACATACAGTGAATAGCCTGCACGGAATTTTGGAAACACAGGCATGTTTGCAGAATAACCAATGCCGGCATAACTATATACTTTCTTTGAAAATTTCGGATAAGCTTCCAGTTCGCCTTGCCAGCCATTTTTCGAAAGACGGTTGGCATAATTCAAACGGCCAAGGATAGCAGCTTTTTTTGTTTCATGTTTGTATTCAAGCCCCGTAATATGCCAATCGTTTGTAAACTGTTTATCAAAATGAAAATACTCGTATTGAAGCGTGAGTGTGTTTTTTAATAACACGCTGTCTGCTTGTTGTGCAACTGCAAAAAAGGGCAACAACGAAATCAGAAGTAAAAAAGAACGGATTTTCATATTTTAATTATAGTAACATAAAGATAGCTCTTATCGGGGTTGGCTTGTATAGCTGAAAGTACCTAAAAGTATAAATTATTTCCATTGGGGTATAAGATTGATGGCAATACCTGGGTATATAAAACGGTAATGCAACAGTGAGATCGAAAAAGAACATCCAGCATGTATAAGCGGAAGTAATTGCTTACACAGGTTGTAGCAACGGTTTAGAATGGATTCGGCAAATGTTTAATCGTAACTATAAAAGCATTGGCTGGTGAAAAAGATGGATATTGTCTCTGCATATTTTTCAGGTAAGGTTTGTTGTAACATTTAATGGGTAACTGTTATGAAGAGAATAGTTGCTTAAATTTAAATGCGATGCGGTGTTGTTTTTTTATACAGAACAACATGTGGCGACCTGACAGAGTTTTTCTAATTTTGAAAAATTTGATTCAAGTTTGATGTTTAACAGGTCCATACAGATTTACTGCTGTTTGTTTGCTTTTCTATTTGCTATGCTTATGGAGGCAAAAGCCATGCCTCCTGTTATCCGCCTTGGAATTGAACGGGGGCTTTCCAATAATTCTGTACGTGTGGTTTACCAGGATAAACGTGGCTTCATCTGGCTGGGTACATACGATGGGCTTAACTATTACGATGGTAATGAGTTTAAAGTTTTTCGCAATAAACTCAACGACAGTACCTCTATTCCACATAATTATATTTATTCGTTGCACGAAGATGCCAGCCACAATTTATGGGTTGGCACCGGACAGGGGGTTGTAAAGTACAACAGTACCTATGCTAATTTTTCTCCATTGTATGGTTTCCCCTTCGGGGCAAAGCAACCCGTAAAGGTTACGATTAATGCTACGGCTATACAATCAATGGAAAATGGAAATGTATTTATTGCCACCAATGGCTGGGGCTTGCTTGTAAAAAAGGCAAACGATCAGTATGCAAGAGAAGTTGTTTTGCAATTGGGTAAAGAACAGCTCGACGGGTACAATGTAAGAGTGGTTGAGGTAGATAACAGGAATAAAAAAGTATGGTTGTTTGTTGCCGGAAGAGGATTGTGTGTGTACAACGAAAAACAGAACCATGTTACATTGGTAAACAGCGATATAAAAATTGCGAATTGTATGTTGCTTAACCAGTCGGGACAATTGTGGGTCGGTGGCGAAACAGGATTGTACTTGTACGATCCGGCTGCAAATCGTTACAGTAAACATTATGCATCAGGTTCCGGTGCATTAAGTGGTCAGGATGTGATGTCGCTTTGTTTTGATAAACAGCAAAATCTCTGGGTAGGGACCGATGATGGCGCAATCAGTATTCTTAACAATACAACAGGGATATTTTCTTATATCAGTTCAGGGCAGGAAAAAGACCAGGTATCAAGTGAAGCGGTTTATTCCATTATTCGTGATAAGGAAAACCGTATGTGGATCGGCACCATCAAAGGTGGGTGCAATGTGTTTGATGAACAGAAGAATAATTTCGTTACTGTTGCAAACGATCCTTACAAAACAAATTCACTGGCCAGTAATTTTATTTACTCCTTTTACGAAGACAGAGATGGAGATATATTGGTTGGTACAGAGGGCGGCGGTTTGAGTATCTGGAACCGCACAAATAATGTATTTAAAAATTACAGGTACCAGGCTGGTAATACAGCATCCCTCAGTCATAACATCGTATCAAGTATTCTGCAGGATCATACAGGTGCTTTATGGATGGCAACTTATGGTGGTGGCATTAACCGGTTTAATAAATCAACAGGAACTTTTGAACGGTTTCGTTGCATCAACAATGTAACCGGCGAAGAAAACAGGAATGCATGGTTAATGTACGAAGACAAAGCAAAAACACTTTGGGCAACTACATTTATCAATGGGCCACTTTATTTTTTCGATCGTTCATTAAATCGGTTTGTTGTATTTGATAATCGTGTAAACGATCTTGTATCGATATTGGAAGACAGCAAAGGGCAATTGTGGGGCGGTAATACGATTTCACTCATTCGTATCGATAGAAAAAATAAGCAACACCAGTTTTACAACTTAGGCAAGCCTGTTCGTGCAATTTTCGAAGACAGTAAAAAGAATTTATGGATTGGTCTTGAAGGTGGAGGGTTGGTTTTGTTTGATGTGGCAAAGGGGACAATAAAAAAACGCTATTCATTTGCAGATGGTTTGTGTAATAATGCTGTGCTCAACATTGAGGAAGATGCAAAAGGGTTTATCTGGCTTAGTACGTTTAACGGCCTTTCTAAATTCGATCCCGCAACAAGTACGTTTAAAAATTTTTACGAAAGCGATGGCCTGCAGAGCAATCAATTCTCCTACAACGCATCGTATAAGCTTCGTTCCGGCGAATTATTATTTGGTGGAATCGATGGATTTAATGTGTTTGTTCCCGAAAAAATTGCACAACGAACCTTTACTCCTCCGCTTTACGTTACAAATATTGTCATCAACAATAAAACAATTTCGGATGTAACTGAGTATATAAGAGAAGCAGACGGTACCGGTATTTCCGAATTGCGTGTTCCGTTTAAAGAAGCAGTGCTTTCTTTTGAGTTCACCGCTTTGGAGTACACCTCTCCCGAAAAAATTTCTTATGCTTATTACCTCGATGGTTGGGATAAGAACTGGAACTACACCGGCAATATCCGCAACATCAACTATAATAATATTAAAGAAGGAAGCTACAAGCTCCGCATCCGCAGCACCAATGCAAACGGCGATTGGAATACACAGGAAACAGTGTTGGCTATTACAATTTTGCCGCCCTGGTACAGAACCATTTTCGCTTACCTCGTTTATTTATTGGCAGCAATTTCGTTGGTGTATGTTTTCTACCGTTATCGTTTACAGCAGGCACGGCTTACCTATAAAGTAAAACTTGCAGAGTTGAATGCAGAAAAAGAAAAAGAGATCAACGAGAAACGTCAATCGTTCTTCACCAATATTACACACGAGTTTCGTACACCACTTACACTCATCATTAACCCGGTGAAAGATTTATTGAAGCATGAGGAAAAAATTGAAGAGAAAGAAGAATTGAATGTTGTTTACCGTAATGCCCGCCGCCTGTTAAGTTTGGTTGATCAGTTGTTGTTGTTTCGTAAAACGGAAAGTGAAACCGGCAAACTCAGCATCTCCTCATTTAATTTCTACGATCTTAGTCATGATGTGTATTTGTATTTTAAACAACAGGCAAAAACAAGGCACATCAATTATACATTTAATTGCAGCAATCTGTCGCTTGATTTTTTTGGCGATAAAACGCAGCTTGAAATTGTATTCTATAATTTGTTATCGAATGCATTCAAGTACACACCCGATAATGGCAAGATCGATTTTAACATTACCGACGATGCAACAAGTATTCGGGTGCAGGTTACAGATAGCGGACAGGGTGTACCTGCACATATTGGCAATCGCATTTTCGAAAAATTTTACCAGGTTAAAGAAGAGCATGCCCCGGTTAAACCCGGTTTTGGAATTGGGCTATATCTTGTAAAGCAACTGGTGGAAGAACATAAAGGCAGGATCAGTTATGAAAGCAAAGAAGGAGGGGGCACAAGTTTTCTTGTTCAATTGAAAAAAGGAAAAGAGCATTTTGGCAATGTGGTTGTTCGTGAGGCAAGTGTAAAAAATGAAAGTTCACTGCTTGCAGAAATTGATGATGGAATGGAACCTGTGCCTGTTGCAGGTAAAATTGCAACAGATGGTTTGGAATCAGTAGTAAGCGAAAAGCCATCTATTCTTGTAACCGACGATAATGTGCAGCTTAGGAACTACCTGGTGCAGATTTTCAGAACTGCTTTCATTGTGCATGAAGCAGGAAGTGCAGAAGAAGGGTTAAAGCTTGCCAAAGAACTACAGCCCGATGTGATCATTAGTGATTTGGTAATGGAGGAAATGACGGGGCTGGACTTTTGTAAGGCGGTGAAGGAATCGCAAACGCTTGGGCATATTCCTTTTATATTAATTACAGGAACCGATTCGCCGGAATCGAAGCTGAAGGGGATTGAATACGGCGCCGACGATTATATTACCAAGCCTTTTGAAAAAGATATGTTGGTGGCAAGGGTGCAAAGCCTGCTTAAAAAGCAGGAAAATCTGCAGAAGTATTTTTACAACGAGATCACCCATCAGCAAAACAGCCTCAACATTTCCGGCGAGTACAAGGAGTTTCTGGAAGCTTGTATTGCCGTAGTTGAACGCAATCTCGACAGGGATGAGTTTAACATACAGGTGCTGGCAACCGAAATGGGTATGAGCCACAGCAAACTTTACAAAAAGATCAAGACCATTTCCGGGCAAAGTGCCAACGCCTTTATCCGTTTCATCCGGTTGCGGAAAGCGGCCGAGCTGTTCATCAACTCCGATTATAATATTAATGAAACGGCTTTTTATGTAGGTATTAAAGACATCAAATATTTCCGGGAGCAGTTTGCCAAAACCTTCGGTATGAAGCCATCAGAGTACATAGAAAAGTACCGGAAGAACCTCGGCAAGAACTATAAATTGAACGAAAAAGTAAAAAAATAGAAACGTTCTGGCTAGTTTGAAGGTCTCAAAATATTACCGTTAAAAATTTCGGCTGCCCCTTTATAGGGGCTTTTTTGTGGCATTTACCCCTGTTTTTTGGCTAAAAATCCGAATTTACCCCCTTATTGTACTGTATAGCCCCCTTTTTACCCCTCCCGTCATTTGTACTTTTAAATCCGATTTTCACATTAATGATTGCTAAGAAATTACTTGCTGTATGAGATTATTCAATTTTAAGTTCAAGGAACCAGCCCTGCCTGCCGAAAGGCAAATGCAGTTACTCCCCGGTTCCGTTACTGCCAAAACTAAGCCCCTAAACATTCCGATTATGACTAGAACCCCCAAAAGGGCACTGCTGCTTTTTGCCTGTGCGATAAGCATGGGTACGTTTGCCTCTGCCCAGGAAAAGAAAGAAAAAAAAGATAGCAGCAAGCCGGCTGCTGTCCCGGTTCAGTTGATTTACACGACTGCGCCGAAACATTTAACGGCAACCTCAACCGAGTCGCTTTACTCAAAAGACATTTTAAAGTCGCCGGTAACAAGTGTAAAAAGTACATTAACCGGTCGTATGGCTGGCTTGTACAGCTACCAGGCTTCGGGCCAACCCGGTGCCGATGGCGCATCGGTTAGTTTGCGTGGCCAGGATCCGTTGGTAATTATTGATGGTGTGGTGGCCAACCTCAGCATTTTTAATCTGGAAGATGTTGAAAGTGTTACCCTGCAAAAAGATGCATTAAGTACAGCTATGCTGGGTATGCGTGGCAGCAATGGTGCATTATTAATTACTACACGAAAAGGTAAGCCGCAAACACAAAGTATTTCGTTTACTGCGCAAACAAGTTTTCAAAGTTCATTAGGTTTTCCAAAAACACTGAGCGCTTACGACTATGCTACCTTACATAACGAAGCATCGTTAAACGATGGCGTACCTGTACGCTATACCCAAGCCGATCTGGATGCGTATAAAAACGGAACCGATCCTTTAGGTCATCCCAATGTTAACTGGAGAGATCAGGTGCTTACAAACAGTTCTCGTTTCGATCGCTACTCATTAAATGCATCGGGCGGTAACGGCTTTGCCCGTTATTATGTTTCGCTGGAGCATGTAAACCAAACGGGGTTCTTTGTAACATCCGATAAGAATAATTACAATACCAATAATAATTTTAAATCTTACGTTATCCGCAGTAATGTTGATATCAATGTAACAAAAGCATTAAGCGGTGGTATTTATTTATTAGGCCGTATTCTCAGTGGTGCAGAGCCCGGCAGCGGCACAGTTTCTATTTTAGGCTCATTAATAAACACGCCCAATAATTCGTATCCTGTTTATAATCCTACAGGAACGTTTGGTGGTACCAATCTTTTTCAGAATAATATTCTTGCACAAACCATTGCTTCGGGTTACCGCTTAAACTACAAACGTGATATGTTGGCCAACTTTTACCTCCAGCAAAAACTCGATGGTATTACTCCCGGTTTGTACGCTCAAATAAAAACATCCTTCAACGCAACACTGTCCGAAGATATTAACCGCAGTAAATCATTTGCTGTTTTTCAAGCCATCACAACTACCAATCCGGTAACATACAATCAGTATGGTGTAAACGGTACGCAGGCAAACGGCAACGGCATCGGTTACCAGGGACGTAACAACTACACTGAATTTTCTGTTGGTTACGATCGTGTATTTGGTAAACACGGTGTTAATGCAATAGTTCTTGCAAACAGCGAAAACAGTGTTAGTGGCGGCGATCTTCCATATACCATCAGTGGTATTTCGGGTCGTGCATCGTATAATTTTAATGAGAAGTATGTTGCAGAAGCTGCGTTTGGATACAATGGTTCTAACCGCTATCCTCCTTCAGGCGATTTTAAACGTGCATTTTTTCCTGCTGCAGGTTTAGCATGGAATGTTGATAAGGAAGAGTTTCTTGCACAGCAGAAATTCATCAGCCGTTTAAAGCTTTATGGTTCATTTGGTAAAACAGGTTGGGATGATCCCGGATATTTCAGTTACTACCAACGCTTCTTTGATGCAGGCAGCCCGTACTTCGGTACTTCTGCCGGAACGCAAACTGCTATTACCGAACAACCTCTTGCAAATCCGAACATCGATTTCGAAAAAGCAAATAAGTTTAATGCAGGTGTTGATGCCGCATTCTTAAATGATCGCTTAACTTTTTCAGTTGAATATTTCAATAACAAGTATTTCGATCTGTTACAGATCCGTGGCCGCAGTTCTTCCATTATCGGTAACACTTACCCTCGTGAAAACATTGGTATTAACCGTTACACAGGTTCCGAATTTAAACTGGGCTGGCAGGAAAAAACAGCAAAAGGATTTCAATACTTTGCCTTGTTGAATGCAAGTGTGTTGCGTACCAAAGTGATTTATATGGATGAAGTATTTCGTCCGTATTACTGGATGCAGCGTACAGGTTGGGCAGTTGGACAAACTTTTGGTTATGTAGCAGATGGATTGTTTCAAACACAGGATGAAATTAACCGCAGTGCAACAACTGTTGGATATACGCCACAACCCGGCGACATTAAATACAAAGATCTCAACAAAGATGGTGTTATCGATCAGCTCGATGAGAAAGCAATTGGTCGTAAATACCAGCCGCTTATCTTCTTTGGATTGTCGTTAGGTGCAGAGTTTAAGGGTTTTGATTTCAGTGCACTTATTCAGGGTGTAACCAATCGTGATGTATATGTTGGCGGTTCAAGCATCTGGGCTTTCCAGAACAATGGTTTCGGCCAGGCATATGAAAATAATCTCAACCGCTGGACACCTGCAACTGCTGCAACAGCAACATATCCCCGTCTTAATCTTGGTTCTAACGGTAACAATCATGCGCAATCTTCTTTCTGGTTACGTAATGGCGATTACGTACGCTTAAAACAAATTGAACTGGGTTACAGTGTTCCGCAAAAATGGATCACACGGATTAAGCTCGATAACATCCGCCTGTTTGCAAGAGGTTATAATCTCTTTACACTCGCCTCTAAAGAATTAGACGATCGTGATCCGGAAGTGATCAGTGCATTCAGTTACCCCATGCAACGATTAGTAAACTTTGGCTTAAACATTAAACTGTAAAACGCTGCTATATGAAACGAAGAATAATTTTAAAAGCTGCTCTTTGCAGTCTGCTGCTGGCAATGTTGTTTACCAACAGTTGTAAAAAAGTAGAAACCGTACCGAAAGATTGGTTTGGGTCGGATCTTGTGTTCGATACATTGGATCGTTTGGGTACAGTAGCTGCATTTAACTTAAATGATCTCTATAATTATATCCCCAACGGCTTTAACCGTATTGGCGGCGATTTCTTAGATGCTGCAAGTGGCGATGCAATACCAAGCCGTAACAATACCTTGGTGGAGTATTACACAAATCGCCGTGTAAGTGTGGTAAGTAACCCCGATCCTTATTGGGGAAACAGTTATGCAGGCATCCGCCGTACAAATATTTTTATGCAGAACATCAACAAAGTTCCTATTGTTGAAACAGATGCTGCAACAATTGCACAGGCAAAACTTACACGTCAATACTGGAGAGCAGAGGCCCGTTTTATCCGTGTACTTATGTATTTCGAATTGCTGAAACGTTATGGCGGAGTACCGCTTATCGGCGATAAAATTTTTACGCTTGATGACAATCTGCAGATTCCCCGTAACACGTTTGAGCAATGTGTAAACTACATTGTAAGCGAATGCAATATTGTAAAAGACAGCTTACGCAAAGAAGCGATTGCTGATGGCGATTGGGGAAGAGTACCACGTGGTGCAGCCATCGCATTAAAGTGCCGTGTGTTGTTATACGCTGCAAGTCCGTTGTTTAATGGTGGTGGTATTGAAACCGATCCTGTAAAGCGTGCGTTAGCAGGTTATCCTGCTTACGATGCAAACCGTTGGAATGCTGTAATTGCAGCGGCTGAGGAATTACGCAATCTTGCATATTATAAATTAAACGATGCAGGCACGCCTAATTTCTTTGCATCAACTTTTATTACAAAGAAGAATGCAGAAATTATTCTTGCTAAACAAAGCTCCAATAATACCGGCTTGGAAAATACACAGGCACCTGTAGGTTTTGCAGGTGTTGCTGCAAGCCAGGGTTTTACAAGCCCAACGCAAAACCTGGTAGATGCATTTCCGATGCTGAATGGTTTACAACCGTTTAATGCGGATGGTACAATCAACACAGCGTCGGGCTACAGCGCAAGTAACCCTTATACAAACCGTGATCCACGTTTGGATGTAACGGTGTTCCGCAATGGTTATGCATGGTTAGGCCGTACAGTAGAAACTTATGAAGGTGGTCGTGATAAACCAAACACCTCTTCTACAGCAGTACAAACAAAAACAGGTTATTACCTGCGTAAATTTTTGGGCAACTTTCCAACAGGTTCTACTTACTCAAATCAAAGTCACAACTTTCCCATATTCCGTTATGCAGAAACATTGTTGAATTATGCAGAAGCATTAAACGAAGTGGGCAGGGTGGAAGATGCTGTTACACAAATTGGATTAATCCGTAAACGTGCAGGAATTACTGCGGGCAGCAATAACCGTTATGGTATACGTGCCGGCATTACACAAACCGAAATGCGTGAAGTGGTACGTAACGAACGTCGTATTGAACTGGCATTTGAAGAGCATCGCTTCTGGGATATCCGCCGCTGGAAAACAGCTGCTGTTGAGTTAGCTGCTCCTGTATTTGGTATGCGCATCACTTTATCGGGAAGTACACTTACCTATCAGAAAGTACAGGTGGGCACACTTCAGTTTGATCCGAAATTGTATCACATGCCGATTCCTTACGATGAGATGATCAAGAATCTTGCGCTCATTCAAAACGAAGGATGGTAATCAATCAAACTAACAGCTTAAAAAAAAGACAATGAAAAAAATAATTTATATACTGTTTATTCAACTGCTTGCAATGGCACAGTTGCAGGCACAGAACAGAGTTGTTACCGGTTTGGTTTCCGATTCTGCGGGTCCTGTAGTTGGTGCCAGTGTGGTTGAAAGAGGCCTTACAAATAATGGAACTGTAACCGGTCCTGATGGCCGTTTTAAAATTACTTTAAAGGGAAAGAGTAATATACTTGTTGTTACAGGTGTGGGTTACCTGGAAATGCAGGTAAATGTTGCAAACAAATCGGAAATAAGTGTTGCGCTTACTCCCGATGCAGGTGGGCTCGAAGATGTGGTGATCGTTGGTTATGCCAAGCAAAAGAAAGTTACCTCAACAGGTTCGGTAAGTAGTGTGGCAGGTAAAGAGCTGCGTGATAATCCATCGGCAAGTTTGCAGAATACATTGGCCGGTCGTTTGCCAGGTTTCTTCTCGGTGCAGCCTTCCGGTCGTCCGGGTGCAGATGGTGCACAGTTTTTTGTACGTGGTATCAGCACGTATAACGGTTCTACTGCACCATTGATCATTGTAGATGATATTGAATTCAGTTACGATCAGTTTGCAAGACTCGATCCCAACGAAATTGAATCGCTGAGTATTTTAAAAGATGCATCCACAACGGCAGTATATGGTGTAAAGGGAGCGAACGGTGTGGTAATTATTACTACACGCAGAGGTAAAATTGGTGCGCCAAAAATTTCTGCAAGAATTGAAACGAGTTTACAACAGCCAACAAAAATTCCACGTTATCTCGATGCATACGAATCGGCTCTGTTGTACAACCAGGCGCAGATCAACGATAACAAGATCAATCCTGCAACAGGGTTTACTCCACGGTTTTCACAAACAGATCTTGATCACTACAAAAACGGAACCGATCCTTATGGTCACCCCAATGTTGATTGGTACAGTACATTGTTCAAACAATTCAGCAAACAGTACCGTGCCAACTTCGATATCAGCGGTGGTACAGAACGTGTAAAATACTTTGTGTCGCTTGGTGGTTTGTTCCAGGATGGTATGATCAAGAATTTCAGCAAGTCGCAGGATGTAAACGGCAACTATTATCACATGCGTTACAACTACCGCAGTAACCTCGATATTAAAGTAACCAATACAACCGATCTGCGTCTTGATCTTTACGGCAACATCGGCGAGATTAACACACCAAATGTTGGTAGCCCGTTTGGTTATAACGATGTGTTTTATGAATACAGCAGTTTTTATTCGTTAGCTCCGTTTGCTTATCCGGTATATAATCCCAATGGGACTTATGGTTACAGCACATGGCAGGTGAACGGTGGGTATAACAACGCATCGTACAACACCAATAACATTGTTGGCCGTTTAACTATGTATGGTTACAACCGTAACTACGAAAACAACATGAACTTAATTACTACTGCTACACAAAAACTCGACTTTCTTACGAAAGGTCTTTCGTTAAAGGGTACGTTAGCTTATGCAAGCAGTTATGGTTATTCAAGAAGTATGACGAGGGATCAGTTTCCGTCGTTTATACCAACTTACGATGCAGCAACATCTACCTACACTTATACTCCAAGAGACCCGAACGTGTATCGTGTGCGTCGTTTCTTTAGCGGATATGGTGCAGGAAGTACCATCCGTACATTAACAGCACAGCTGTTTTTAAACTACGATCGCACATTTGGTAAACATCATGTATATGGTTTGGCACTGGTAAGCCAAGGTACCGATCTGCGTTTCAGCTCCAACGCTATTTATAATTTCATTCCGAATAATTACCGTGGGTTTACAGGCCGTTTGGGTTATAACTTCAAAGAAAAATATCTTGTTGAATTTAACACGGCCTACAACGGATCTGATCGTTTTGCTAAAGCAAATCGATTCGGATTGTTTCCTGCAGCATCTGCAGGATGGAATATTGCGAAAGAAGATTTTGCAAAAAAACTACTCCGCAACTTTAACAACTTAAAACTCCGTGCATCGTATGGTTTAGTTGGTAACGATAAATTCGGCAGTGGCTTTTCTTACTACTATTTGCCAACATGGAGCAATTCCGGTTCCATCAACTTCGGTACAACTAGCAATGGCTTTACCGGTATTCGTGAAGGTGCTTTAGGTAACGACCAGGTTACCTGGGAAAAAGAAAAGAAGTTTGATCTTGGTTTAGACTTTGGGTTAGCTGGCAACAAATTTTCAGGTACATTGGAATATTTCAAAAACCAACGTTACGATATCCTTACTGCAAGAGGAACTGTTACGGCCGTATTCGGTCAAAGTTTGCCTCCTGTAAATCTTGGTATTGTTGACAATACAGGTTTTGAAGTTGAATTGAATTACAATGGTAAGATCGGTCGTGAATTTCAGTATCGTTTAAAAGCAACGTATTCGTTTGCAAAAAACAAAATTGTTTTCATGGACGAACCGAATTATGCAAACAAATACCAGGCTTTAACCGGCAACAGTATTGGTGTGCAACGTGTGTACCGCTGGATCGGCTATTATACTGACAGTACAGATATTGCCAACAGTGCAAGGCCCGGTCAAACACCTTACCCCGGCGATTTAAAATATGCTGATCTGAACAAAGATGGAAAAATTGATGGCTTTGATACTGAAGTAACAGGTTATCCAAACATACCTAATACAACATTTGGTTTCCAGATCGGATTTAACTACAAAGGATTTTCGGTAAACACATTCTTCCAGGGTTCAATGAACTTTAATGTACGTGCTGTTGCAGAAGCGATCCGTCCTTTTGCATCAAACCTGCAGGAGGTTCATAAATATGCATGGACTCCTGAATTAGGAAATAATGCACGCTTCCCAAGACTGTCGTTGGTGGCAGGCCCGAGTGATGCGTTATCATTCCCTTCAACATTTTATTTCATTTCAGGAAATTTCCTGCGTTTAAAAACAGCAGAGGTTGGTTACACCATTCCGCAGAAATGGATCAAACGTTTAAAGGTTGATAATATCCGCATCTATTCAAACGGCTACAATCTTTTTACATGGACAAAGCTTGACAAGTTGTATGAGTTCGATCCGGAAATTTCAACCAATACCGATCGTACAATTTATCCGCCACAACGGAGTGTAAACTTTGGTGTAAACGTTACTTTTTAATTCAATCCGAAATCATTAAGATATGAAGAAGATCATTTTTTTACTGGCCTTGCTTACAGGTTTACAAGCCTGCAAAAAGCAAAACTCTTTTCTCGACGGCCAGGCGATTGCGCTGGATGAAAACATGGTGTTTACAGATAGTATCCGCACCATGGCATTCTTAACAGGTATCTATTCCGATATTGCTTTCAGTTTTAATAAAGGCCGTTGGGATTCGCATGGTAATACCGAGCAGGCAACGGATGATGCAGAGTATACACTTTCAGGTGTTGCACAAATTGCAGTAATCTTATACAACGGTTCTATTTCTCCAACAACTTACGATACAAGAGGTATTGTTGGCGATTTCTGGAACACACCTTATACCAATATCCGCAGAGTAAATCTGTTGTTATCGAAACTGTCAAGTACTCCGCTTTCTGCTAGTTTGCAGGAACGTGTAAAAGGCGAAGCATTGTTTTTACGTGCATGGTACTATACACAGCTGTTAATTGCATATGGCGGTGTGCCTGTGGTTGGCGATAAAGTATATGGTAAAGATGATATCATCAATTTACCAAGAGAAACGTTTGCAAATACAGTTAAATCTATTACTGATGATCTTGATAAGGCAGCAGCATTGTTGCCTGCAATCTACCCGAACGACATTGATTATGGACGGGTAACAAAAGGGGCTTGCCAGGCATTAAAGTCGAGAGCATTGCTTTATGCTGCAAGCCCTTTATTTAACGGTGGATGTATTATTCCCGGTCACCAGGCAGAAGCATTGGTAAGTTACCCGGCTGCAAATACAAGTTATTGGCAGGCTGCTGCAGATGCAGCGAATGCAGTTATCGGCAGCGGAACTTATTCGTTGATGGTTGACAATACGACCAAGCCCGGTTATGGCTTTTACAATATGTTTTTACAACGTGTAAATCCTGAATACATTTTTGGTTACTATCGTGCACCGAACAGAGATTTTGAAGGTTATTATAATCCACGTACAAGAGGTGGAAGCTCTAACCGTTCGTTACCAACGCAGGATCTTGTTGATTGTTTCCCGATGAAGAATGGTTTGCAACCCTTCAATGCCGATGGTACAATTAATGCTGCATCTGGGTACAGTGCAACCAATCCTTACGTAAACCGTGATCCCCGTTTTAATAATTCCATTATCTACAATGGTTCAAGTTATTTTAATGCCACAGGTGGTCTTTCTCCGGTATATACTTTTGTAAACGGTACCGGTACCATTCCTGCACCTGTTGCTACACAGGATGCATTTGATGTTGGTACAACTACAGGTTACTTCAGTCGTAAAATGTGCGATTCGATGATCAGTGCAAACAGCAGTGCCAACACAAACCGTGCATGGCCGCTGATACGCTATGCAGAAATTTTATTGAACTATGCAGAAGCAATTAACGAAGCCGGACAAACTGCGTTGGCTTATCCGAAATTGATTGAACTGCGTCAACGTGCGGGTATCGATCCCGGTGCAAACAACATGTATGGTTTAAAAGAAAACATGACGAAGGAAGAAATGCGTGCAGTAGTACGTAACGAACGCCGTATTGAACTGGCGTTTGAAGATCATCGCTGGCACGATATACGCCGTTGGAAAATTGCGATGGTTACAAACAACCAGTACAATAAAGTGATGAAGATTACAAAGAACTCAAACGCTACATATACTTACGAAAGAAGAGAGTCTATCCGTCGTCATAACTTCCGTCCGGAAATGTATCTGATGCCGATACCAAGTGCAGAGATCAATAAAATGCCGGCGATGTTACAAAACCCCGGTTGGTAAAAAATAAAACAGATGAAGCTTACGAATTACCTGTTCCTGTTATTTGCTTTTCAATTGCATTGTTTGGTTGCAGTTGCGCAATCAACTGTACAAAATGCAACGCAGGTGAATGTAGGCGAAGGCTGGGCAGGTAATTCTGTTAATACCGTTGTGTTTCGTAAGAACTCATTGGTAACACATAAAGATGTTCAGTTTATCAGCTATTACGATGCAGATGGATTTGTGGTGTTGGGTAAACGAAAGTTGAATGAACAAAATTGGGAATTAAAACGCACTGCTTACAAAGGCAGTATCAAAGATGCACATAATAGCATCAGTATTGCTGTTGATGGAAATGGTTACCTGCACATGGCGTGGGATCATCACAATCATCCGTTGCGTTATGTAAAAAGTAAAGAGCCGTTGTCGCTGGAGTTGACAGAGAAAATGCCGATGACGGGTAAGGATGAAAACAAACTGAGTTATCCTGAGTTTTATCATTTGCCCAATGGTGATCTCTTGTTCTTTTATCGTGATGGCGGATCGGGCAATGGTAATATGGTGATGAACCGTTACGATGTTGCAATACAACAATGGAGTCGTGTTCAAACAAACTTAATTGATGGTGAAGGAAAACGTAATGCTTACTGGCAGGCTTGTGTAGATGCAAAAGGAACCATTCATGTTTCATGGGTGTGGCGTGAAAGCCCGGATGTGGCCAGTAATCATGATATGAGTTATGCATTGTCGAAAGATGGTGGACGCAGCTGGCAAAAATCAACGGGTGAATTGTATCAGTTGCCGATACGCATGGCAACAGCAGAAGTTGTTTGTACCATTCCGCAGAGCAGCGAACTCATCAACCAAACATCTATGACGACTGATGCTGATGGCAATGCTGTTATTGCGAGTTACTGGAAAGGAAAGAACAATGTGCCGCAATACAAGATCATCAGTAAAACAACAAAGGGTTGGGCTGTCACTGATCTTGGTTTTCGTACAAGCGATTTCAGTTTAAGTGGTGCAGGTACTAAACAAATACCGATTGCAAGACCGCAAGTGTTGTGTGTCGGCAGCGGAAAGAAAAAAGAAATCGTATTAGTGTTTCGTGATGCAGAAAGGGGCAATAAAGTTTCCATTGCCTGCGGTACTCCACAAAAATCAAACTGGAAAATTATTGATCTCACTACCGATGCTGTTGGCGCATGGGAGCCAAGCTATGATACAGAACTGTGGAAAGCAAAACAGCAACTGCATTTGTTTGTGCAACAGGTTACACAAGCCGATGGAGAAGGAGTGGTGAATACAAAACCACAAATGGTACAGGTGCTTGAGTGGCGTTTAAAAAAATAAATATCTGAATGAAGAAGGTAATTCATATGGGAAATTTGATCGCTGTTGTTGTATTGATGATTGCAGTAAGTTCCTGCAGTTCATCAAAACAAACAACAATAGCAGTATCGAAAGAAACGTTGTTGAGCATCATTGATAAAGCCAACACCTACTGGCAAACAACCAATCCTGTACATGGCCGGGCTTTTTGGGATAATGCTGCTTATCATACCGGCAATATGGAAGCCTATGCATTAACAAAGAAGGAAGCGTATAAAAATTATTCAGAAGCATGGTCGGTGAGGAATGAATGGAAAGGTGCAAAGAGTAATAATAAAGCCGAATGGAAATTCAACTATGGTGAGAAGGATGATTATGTATTGTTCGGCGATTGGCAGATCTGCTTTCAAACCTATATCGACCTGTATAATCTTGAGCCAAACGAAACAAAGATTGCACGTGCAAAAGAAGTGATGAGTTACCAGGTGAGCACTGCTGAAAATAAATACTGGTGGTGGGCCGATGGTTTGTACATGGTGATGCCGGTAATGACGAAGATGTATAAACTCACAGGCGATAAAATTTATCTCGACAAACTCTACGAATACTATACTTATGCCAACAGCATTATGTACGATGCAGAGGAGAAGATCTATTACCGTGATGCAAAGTATGTGTACCCCAAACACAAAAGTGCCAATGGTAAAAAAGATTTCTGGGCACGTGGTAACGGTTGGGTGTTTGCAGGTTTAGCAAAAGTGTTACAAGACTTGCCGAAGAATGATGCGCATTACAACGAATACGTAGAAAAATTCAGAGGCATGGCAGCAACATTAATAAATTATCAGCAGGCAGAGGGTCATTGGACAAGAAGCATTATGGATACAGCACATGCGCCGGGTTATGAAACAAGCGGCACTGCATTTTTCACCTATGCGTATTTGTGGGGAATGAACAATGGTTATTTAGATAAAGCAACTTATAAAGCAACAGCATTAAAAGGTTGGAATTATCTGCAGACAATTGCATTGCAGCCCGATGGTAAGATCGGTTATGTGCAACCAATTGGCGAAAGGGCTATTCCCGGACAAGTGGTTGATAAAAACTCTACAGCAAACTTTGGTGTAGGTGCTTTTTTACTGGCCGCATGCGAAATGGTTCGCTTTAGTGAAACGAAATAAGAAAGAGACAATTTCATATCAGTAGTTAATCGTAAACCGGCTGTTTCTACAGCCGGTTTCTTAAACAAAAACACAAAAAGTATTAAATCGAAAATATGTTCAGCAGAGTAGTTAGTCTATGTACCGCAGCATTGCTGCTTCTTAACAGTACAGCCTTTTCACAAACAACAAACGATTGGGAAAATCATCAGTTGATCGATGTAAACAAGGAAGCGTCACATGCTTCGTTTATGTTGTTTAATTCACAACAGGATGTTATTGCAGATGATTACAGTAAATCAGCGTTTCATCAATCGTTGAATGGCACCTGGAAATTTACTTATGTAGATAAACATGCAGACCGCATCAAAGATTTTTATCGTACCGATCTTAATACGGCAGCATGGAAAGAAATTGCTGTGCCTTCTAATTGGGAGTTGCAGGGTTTTGGTATTCCTATCTATACAAATATTACCTACCCACATCCGAGAAATCCTCCTTTTATCGGGGAGAATAATCCTGTGGGAACCTATCGTAAAGAATTTACCGTTGCAGATAACTGGAACGATAAAGAAGTGATCCTTCATTTTGGTTCTATCAGTGGCTGTGCGTTTATTTATGTAAACGGACAGAAAGTAGGCATGACCAAAGCATCAAAAACTGCTGCTGAATTCAATATCACAAAATACTTGCAGAAAGGAAAGAACCTGTTGGCGGTACAAGTGTTTCGCTGGCATGATGGAAGTTATTTAGAAGACCAGGATTTCTGGCGCTTCAGCGGTATTGAACGCAATGTGTTTTTGTTTGCGATGCCAAAGACAACGGTATGGGATTATTTCTTAAAGTCTGATCTCGATGCACAATACAAAAATGGTTTGTTTAGTGCCGATGTTGATCTGCGCCAGTTTGCAGGCAGCAATCAAAACAAAGGAACAGTTACAGTTGAGTTGTTTGATAAGCAAGGCAAAAAAGTATTCTCAGAAAAGAAAGAATATGTACCGGGTAAAGACAGTGTGCAGAAAATTTCTTTTGCAGGAACAATTAAGAATGTATTGAAATGGAGTGGTGAAACGCCGAATCTTTATAACTGTGTCATCACACATACAAGCGGTAATGAAACAACCTATACAGGAACAAGAATTGGTTTCCGTAAAGTGGAAATTAAAAATGCACAACTGCTGGTAAATGGTGTGGCAATTGAAGTGCGTGGTGTAAACCGTCACGAACATGATGCAGTTACCGGTCACACAACTTCAAAGGAATTGATGTTGAAAGATATTCAACTGATGAAGGAGTTTAACATCAATGCAGTTCGTTTATCACATTATCCGAATGATCCATTGTGGTACAAACTCTGTGATGAGTATGGCTTGTATTTGGTAGATGAAGCAAATATTGAAACACATGGCATGGGGGCAGAATTCCAGGCATGGTTCGATAAAGCAAAACATCCTGCTTACTTAGCTGATTGGGCACCTGCACATATGGATCGTATCAAACGCATGGTTGAGCGTGATAAGAATCATGCATCTATCATCATCTGGAGTTTAGGTAATGAATGTGGTAACGGTCTGGTGTTTCATGATGCATACAAATGGATCAAAGAAAGAGATAACAGTCGCCCTGTACAATTTGAACAGGCAGGTGAAGACTGGAATACAGATATTGTTTGTCCTATGTATCCACGTGTTGGTCACATGAAACGTTATGCGGATGATAAAACAAAAACACGTCCGTACATTATGTGTGAGTATTCGCATGCAATGGGCAACAGTAATGGTAACTTCCGCACTTACTTCGATATCATCCGCAGCAGCAAACATATGCAGGGTGGTTTCATTTGGGATTGGGTTGACCAGGGAATTGAAACAAAAGATGCAAACGGCAAAACATTTTATGCATACGGTGGAGATCTCGGTGCGTTCTATTGGCAGCATGATGAGAACGGTGTGGCCGATGGTTTAGTTAGCAGCGATCGTACACCTGATCCGGGTTTGTACGAAGTGAAGAAAGTGTATCAGCCAATTGATTTTTATGCAAAGGATATTGCAAAAGGAATCATCACGGTTAAGAACCGTTTCGATTTTACAAACACTAATCAATACAACTTTGCTTATACCTTGTTGCGTAATGGTGAAGTGGTGCATACAGGTGTATTTAAAGCAGATGTGTTACCACACGCTGAAAAAGACGTAACGCTTGAATTACCTGCCGATAAACTGAAAGAAGAAGGAGAGTATTTCCTGAATGTTGTTGCAACAGTTTCGAAACTGTCATCATCGGCAGTATTACCACTTGGTCATGCAATTGCCAATGAGCAGTTTACTGTGAAAGGAAATTATTTCCAAACGATTGTTGCTGCAAAAGCTGAACTGCAGATCAAGAAAGAAACAGACAAGATCAGTTTCCAATCAGGAAATCTTAGTGGTGAAATTGATTTGAAGCAAGGGGCTATCCGCAACTATCGAATAAAAGATGGTATGCAGTTAGGTCGTTTTCCTGAACCTTATTTCTGGCGCTCACCAACCGATAACGATTTTGGCAACGGTATGCCATGGAACTTAGGTATCTGGCGCAATGCACATCAAAACAGAAAAGTAAAATCAGTAAAAGCAGGTGAACAAACAGCCGAAGGTCTTGCTGTAAAAGTGGAATATGAATTAACAGGCATTGCAGTTCCTTACACCATCGATTATTTAATTCAGAATGATGGCAGTATTAAAGTAACTGCATCAATGGATATGACGGGAAGAGATTTGCCCGAGCTTCCACGCTTTGGTATGCGTATGCAATTGCCTTCGCAGTTTGATAGTTTACGTTACTACGGTCGTGGTCCTTGGGAAAACTATATCGATCGTAAAGAGAGTTCATTCCTCGGTGTTTATGCCGATAATGTAAGCAACCAGTTCTATGCGGGTTATATCCGTCCGCAGGAGAGTGGAAACAAAACCGATGTACGTTGGTTTACGTTAACAAGCCGTCGTGGTAATGGTTTGCGTATTGAAGGTGTGCAGCCTATCAGTTTTACTGCTATCAATCATTCGGTTGAAAGTCTTGATCCGGGTTTAAGCAAAAAGCAACAGCATCCAACCGATCTTCCTCCGGATAGAAATGTTTATCTCAACATCGATCTCAAACAACGAGGTGTTGGAGGCGATGATAGCTGGGGTGCATTGCCACACGATCAATATCGTTTGCTTGATAAAAAATACAGCTACAGTTATATTATTCGTTTGTTGAATTAGTTTTAGTACATCCATTCAAAATCTGTGTCCTTTATGTATGCTCTGTATCCTTCGTGTAACAGGGGTGCATAAAGGACACCAAGTTAAGAGCCACTTATAAATCGTTTTACAATCATGATCATTCGCTACTGCATTTATACATTCCTGGTCCTGGCTATTGCTTCCTGCAACAGGCATGCAGCAGGTAAAACAAAACAAACAACTGTTACGACAGATGGTTATACATTAGTGTGGGCCGATGAGTTTAACAGCAACGGCAAACCCGATACGGCCAACTGGAGTTACGAACGTGGTTTTGTACGCAACGAAGAATTACAATGGTATCAACCGGAGAATGCATTTTGTGAAAACGGCACATTAGTGATCGAAGCAAGAAAAGAACAGAAACCAAATCCTCGTTACCAGGCGGGCGCAAACGACTGGCGAAGAAAACGGGAAACCATCGAATACACTTCGTCTTGTTTGATCACTGCCGGAAAACGTCAGTGGTTGTATGGCCGTTTCGAAATGCGTGCACGCATCGACATACGCAGTGGTTTATGGCCTGCATGGTGGACGCTGGGTGTAAACAAACCCTGGCCCGGCAATGGCGAGATCGATATTATGGAATACTACCGTGGCAAATTGCTGGCAAACATTGCCTGCCTCGGCGGTAACCGAAAAGCTGAATGGTACAGCAATACCTTCAACATCGATTCGCTTGGTGGAAAAAAATGGGCCGATGCGTTTCATGTGTGGCGCATGGACTGGACAGAAGAATACATTGCGTTGTATTGCGATGAACAGTTACTGAATAAAGTAAATCTCGATGCGTTGGTAAACAAAGACGGCAGTAATTTTAATCCCTTCAAGCAACCGCATTACATGTTGCTTGATCTTGCTTTGGGAGGTATGAATGGAGGTGATCCTTCATCTACTCCTTTTCCAAACAGATTTGAAGTGGATTATGTAAGGGTGTATCAAAAAAAATAAAATGCAAACAAATAATAAACGATGACAGCCAGACGCAAGCAAGGTTTAATGCTGCTTTTTGCAGCACTGTGTTTAAGTGTATCAGCACAAACAAAGAAAGTATCTCCCAAAGAAAATTATTCAGCATACCTGTTTGCGTATTTCACAGGTAATGCAAAAGCAGAAGAGCAGATCTGTTTTGCCATCAGCAAAGATGGTTACAACTATCGTGCATTGAATAGTGGTAAGCCCATTATTCAATCAGCAGCTATCAGTGAAACAGGTGGTGTGCGTGATCCGCATATCTTACGTGGTGCCGATGGTAAAACCTTTTACATGGTTGTTACGGATATGGTTTCTGCTAATGGCTGGAGCTCCAACCGTGCAATGGTATTAATGAAATCAACTGATCTCATCAACTGGACTTCTTCTGTTGTAAATATTCAAAAACGATTTGCAGGTCAGGATAGTTTGTTGCGTGTATGGGCACCGCAAACCATTTACGATGCGGCTGCAAAAAAATACATGATTTATTTTTCCATGCAACATGGAAAAAATCCGGATAAGATCTACTATGCTTATGCCAACAAAGATTTTACTGATCTGGAAGCAGAACCCAAGCAATTGTTTTACAGTCCGGATAATGCTGCCTGTATTGATGGTGATATTGCAGAGAAAGATGGTAAGTTTTATTTGTTCTTTAAAACAGAAGATCGTCATCCCGGAATAAAAGTAGCTGTGTCCGATAAACTCACCGGTGGCTATCAAATGCAAAGCCCCGACTATGTGCAGCAAACAAAAAGTCCGGTTGAAGGTGCAGGCACATTTAAGCTGAATGATGGGAGTGGTTTTATATTGATGTATGACATGTACACCAGTGGCAAGTATCAGTTCACGAAAACAAAGGACTTAAAAGCATTCACTGTAGTTGATGAAGAAGTGTCGATGAATTTTCATCCACGTCATGGAACGGTGATGTCGATCACAACTGCAGAAGCAGAACGTTTGATGAAGAAATGGGGCGCTGCGGAAGATGTGCTGGGCAACGCTACATCCACACAAATAAAAAAGATCAACACCAAAGTTGATACGGTGAATAAAACAGTTTATCTGTCAGTAAAGCCAGGAACAAATCTCAAGGCATTCAATCCTGCTTTTCGTTTATTGCCTTCAACAACCGTTTCACCGGCAACAGCACAGGACTTTTCAAAAGCAGCGGTGAAGTATGTTGTGAATATTAAAGGGCAACAACCGCAAACATGGAATGTGATTGCAAAAGAAAATCACAATCCTGTACTGGAAGGATATTTTGCTGATCCTGATGTGTTGTATTCTGAAAAAACAAAGAAGTATTATATCTATCCAACAAGCGATGGCTTTAACGGATGGTCGGGCACTTACTTTAAAGCATTTTCTTCAACCGATTTAGTTAATTGGAAAGATGAAGGTGTAATTGTTGATCTGCTGAAAGATGTAAGCTGGGCAAAACGAAATGCATGGGCACCCTGCATTATTGAAAAGAAAGTAAACGGACAGTACAAATATTTTTACTACTTCACAGCTGCACAAAAAATTGGTGTAGCTGTTGCAGATGATCCTGCTGGTCCGTTTGTAGATATGGGCAAAGCATTGATCGATAAAAAACCGGAAGGAGTAAGAGGCGGACAGGAAATTGATCCGGAAGTATTCACCGATCCGCAAACAGGAAAAAGTTATTTGTACTGGGGCAATGGTTATATGGCTGTAGCCGAATTGAATGAAGATATGATCTCCTTGAAGCAGGAAACGTTGCAAACGATCAAAGTTGACAGAACTTTTCGTGAAGGAACAACGGTGTTCTTCCGCAATGGAGTTTATTATTTTTTATGGAGTGAAGATGATACACGCAGCGAAAACTATCGTGTGCGTTACGGAACATCCACATCGCCGCTTGGCCCTATCAATATTCCTGCAAACAATCTAGTGATAGCTAAAGATCCATCAACAGGTATTTATGGCACAGGACATAATTCTATTTTGCAAATTTCCGGTAAAGATGAATGGTATATCGTGTATCACCGGTTCAATTATCCAAAAGGAATTACCATGGGTAGTGCTGCAGGGTTTAACCGTGAAGTGTGTATTGATAAAATGGAATTTAATGCCGATGGAAGTATTAAACAGGTAACACCAACACATGAAGGTGTAAAGCCGTTGAAGTAAGTTTAACCGATCCAGGAATTCGCCAAAAAAAAGATGGGTTCGGAATAAATTAAATTCATTCACTCAAAAAATGGTCATGAAAAAATTGCTGCCTGTTATGCTGTTTTTGTTTGTAACCGTGCAAGCATGGTCGCAAAAACAAAAAGTAAAAAAGGAAACAGTAGTTGTGTTGGCTACAGGTGCTGAAGACCGTAAGTTCTGGCTGCAACAAATGGATAAGATGGTGCGGCCTGTTGTTCGCAGTCTTGCACACGATAGCTTACGCATCAATATGCCTACGAGGGTGTCTATAAAATCAGATAATCCTGAACACAGAAAGAAGGTGGCTTATCTCGAAATATTAGGCCGTGTATTAAGCGGAATAGCTCCCTGGTTGCAGGATAACAGTGGTAATGCGGAAGAAGTAGCATTGCGTAATCAATACAGAGAATGGGTATTGCAGGGACTTGCTAATGCAGTTGACAGTACCAAAAAAGATTTCATGCAGTTTGATATCGGTGGTCAACAATTAGTGGATGCATCGTTTGTAGCAGTTGGATTGATCAGGGCTCCGTGGATCATGGAGCATCTTGATGCAAGAACGAAAGAAAAATTGATTGCTTCCATTCGCACTACACGCCAGTTCCGTCCTGCATTCAGTAACTGGTTATTGTTTACTGCAATGAACGAAGCTTTCTTTGCAAAATATGGATATGAATGGGATGTGGTGCGTGTTGATTATGCGATGCGCCAGTTAGAACAATGGTATGTAGGCGATGGCATTTATATGGATGGAACATCTTATGCATTTGATTATTACAACAGCTTTGTGATACATCCTTACCTCGCAACAATATCAGAGGTCATCAGCAAAAAGACAAAGACTTATGATGCGATGATCGATAATATCTATAAACGCAACGAACGTTATGCTGTGATTCAGGAACGACTCATTAATGCTGATGGTACCTATCCGGCCACCGGTCGTTCGATCATTTACCGTGGCGCTGCATTTCATCATTTAGCAGATATGGCATGGAGAAAAAAACTGCCTGCTCAATTATCGCCTGCTTCTGTTCGTTGTGCACTTACGGCTGTCATTCAAAAAACATTGGAAAGTCCTACTACTTACGATGCGAACGGCTGGCTTACATTTGGACTTTATGGTGAACAATTAAGCATCGGCGACTCTTACAACAATGCAGGAAGTCCTTATTTATGTGATAATATATTTCTGCCATTAGGCTTGCCAGCTACTGATGATTTTTGGATGAAGCCTGCTGAGAAATTCAGTTCACAGAAGATATGGGCGGGAGAGGATTTTCCCGGCGATCATGCAAGTGGTCTTAAATAAAGTTGAAGAGTTGTATTAAACAGTAATAAACATAAAATGAAAGCAAGGTTATTTTTTTTAATTGTCATCTGTTTTCAATTGATGGGCAAAGCTCAAACGTATAAATTAAAAACCTTTGCGCTTTCTGATGTACGATTGCTTAACAGTCCGTTCAAACAGGCACAGGAAACAGATAAGAAATATATCCTTGCAATGGATATGGATCGTTTGCTTGCACCGTTTCTAAAAGAAGCAGGCATTGAAACAAAAACGATCGGCTATCCCAATTGGGAAAGCGATGGATTGGGTGGACATATTGGCGGGCATTATCTTTCTGCATTGGCGAATATGTATGCAGCAACAGGTGATGCAGAAGTTTTGCGGCGATTGAATTATATGATCGATCAATTAGAAAAATGCCAGCAGAAGGATGCAGATGGTTATGTAGGTGGCATACCCGGCGGTAAAAAAATGTGGCAGGATGTGGCTGCAGGAAAAATTAATGCCGGCGGTTTTTCGCTCAATGATAAATGGGTTCCACTCTATAATATTCATAAGCTGTATGCAGGATTGATCGATGCGTACAGCATAGCGGGCAATCAAAAAGCAAAAACAATTCTTGTAAAACTATCCGATTGGTTTTACAGTGTTGCATCGAAACTGACTGATGAGCAACTGCAAACAATTCTCCGCAGCGAACATGGTGGTATGAACGAAGCGTTTGCAGATGTGGCAGTGATCAGCGGCGATAAAAGATATTTAGAGCTTGCAAAACGTTTGTCACACAAAACAATTCTTGATCCACTGCTGCAACAAAAAGATGCACTCAATGGGTTACATGCCAACACACAAATACCAAAAGTGATCGGCTTTGCACGCATTGCCTCCATTGCAGGCGATAGCAGCTGGACAAATGCAGCCAACTTTTTCTGGAATACGGTTACACAACACAGGACTATTTCCATTGGAGGCAACAGCGTAAGAGAACATTTCAATCCGGCAACTGATTTTTCTTCCATGATCGAAACAAAAGAAGGCCCTGAAACCTGCAACAGTTACAATATGCTCAAGCTCTCGAAGCAATTGTTTCTTGCTCATCCTTCTGCTACATACATGGATTACTACGAACGTACACTATACAATCATATTCTTTCGTCGCAACATCCTGATGGTGGGTTTGTTTATTTCACACCTGTTCGTCCACGGCATTACCGTGTATACTCGCAACCGCAAATGGGTATGTGGTGTTGTGTTGGTACAGGTTTAGAAAATCATGGAAAGTATGGTGAGTTGATCTATGCACGCACTGCAAACGATCTGTATGTCAACTTCTTTATTCCATCCACACTTAACTGGAAAGAAAAAGGTTTGCAGGTAAAACAGGAAACAGCCTTTCCTTACAGTGAAGAAACGCAATTGAAGATCAGTATTAAAAAACCACAGCAGTTTGCAATTGTTTTCCGTTATCCTTCGTGGATAAAAGAAGGAGCGCTGAAAGTATTTGTAAATAATAAAGCAGTAGCCGTAAAACGAAATGCAGATGGTTATGCATCAGTAACACGTGTTTGGAAAACAGATGATGTGCTTACGATAAAATTACCAATGGAAATTAAAGCGGAGTTTTTGCCCGACAGTTCATCATGGGTATCATTTGTACGTGGCCCGATCGTATTAGCAGCTGCAACAGATTCAACAGGCTTAACTGGGCTGAAAGCAAATGAAAGTCGCAACGGACATATTGCAAACGGGCCTTCGTACCCGATAGATGATGCACCAATGTTCGTAACGGCTGATAAGAAAAATATTACATCACTGCAACCGGTAAAAGGCAAAGCATTTACCTATACTGCATCTTCATTTGTTTATCCGGCGAAGTATAAGGAGCTGCAATTAGTTCCTTTTTATACGATTCATGACAGTCGTTATATGTTGTACTGGCGATATGCCACACCAGCACAATTAGAAACCATTAAAGAAGAGATACGCAAAAAAGAAGAAGCGAAAATTGCATTGGAAAAAATAACTGTTGACCAGGTTGCTCCCGGTGAACAGCAACCGGAATCGGATCATTTTTTTAAAGGTGAACAAACAGAGTCGGGTGTGCATAGAGATGGTCACTGGCGCACAGCAAAGAAATGGTTCAGCTATGAATTGAAGAATGCAGATGCAACAGCACGCACATTACGCATTACTTATTTCGGGCAGGATCGTAACCGTTTGTTTGACATTTATGTGAATGATGTATTGCTGCAAACTGTTGAGCTGAACGGAACAAAAGGCGATCAGTTTTTTGATGAGGATTATGTATTGCCTGCTGAAGTAGCCAAACAAAAAATGATCATTGTGAAGTTTGTAGCAAAAGATAAATCAATCGCTGGTGGCATTTATTATGTGCGGTTGTTGAAATAAAAAATCATTTAAAAGTTGATAAATGAAAAAAGTATTACTGTTTTTGTTTTTTATCATGTCGTTTGTGAGTGCATTTGCACATCATCCCGACTCCGTTTTTGTAAAGGGATATACGACGGGTAAGAACGATAATAAAAACGGCTTGCACATCGCTTACAGTTTTGACGGTAAGAACTGGATCAGCATTGGTAACGAATTTTCTTTTTTGAGAAGCGATTACGGCAGATGGGGTTCAAGTAAAAAGATGTATGATCCTGTTTTGGTAAAGAACAGCAGCACAGAATGGGCTTGCTACTTTTTTACAGAAGCCGAGCATAAAGTGGTGGGCGTTGCAACCACGAGTGATCTTGTTTTATGGAAGCCGCAGGATTATTTTTTGTATGAGGAAGTGAAGAAAAAATTTCCGGCAATCAATAAAGCATTGAGCAATGCAACTGTTGTTTATAAACAACCTTGGAGTTTTGTGCAGGCGTTGATCAATCATACCGACCTGGAAGCATATCGGAATATGCAATACAGCGTAACAGCACAAAGTTTTGCAGAAAAAAATCCATCGCTGAAACCTGTGAATGTGTCATTAAATGTACACATGGATAGAAAGAAAACGATCAGCGATAAACTGGTTGGTGTGTTCTTTGAAGACTTGAACTATGCAGCCGATGGTGGCTTGTATGCAGAGCTGATCCAGAACAGGGATTTTGAATATTCATCGAAAGACAGAAGAGAATGGAACAGTACAACTAACTGGATAAATAAAAATGGAAAATTGATAATTGAAACTGCTCAGCCTGTTTCTAAAAATAATCCGCACTATGCTGTGTTGCAAAGCGGCGATGAAATTGTAAATAATGGATTTGATGGCATTGCTGTTACGGCAGGGGAGAAATATGATCTTTCCTTATTTGCACGTTCGGTAAACAAAGGAAGTCTGTCTGTTGTGTTGACAGATAGCAATGGCAACAAAATTTCAAATGAAATAACCATTGCGGCGAATGCTGCAAACTGGAAACAATACAAAGCAGTATTGATTGCAAACACATCATTCAAACATGCACGGCTTTCTGTTACTGCAAAAAAGAATGAAACAGCTGTTGATCTTATTTCACTTTTTCCACAAAAAACATTTAAGAACAGAAAGAATGGATTGAGAGCAGATCTTGCACAAGCCATTGCAGATATTAAACCTCGCTTTATGCGTTTCCCCGGTGGATGTCTGGCGCATGGCAATGGGTTGGATAATATTTATCAATGGAAAAATTCAATTGGTAAACTGGAAGAACGCAAACCTGATTTTAATTTATGGGGTTATCATCAAACAATGGGGCTTGGCTATTATGAGTACTTTCAGTTTTGTGAAGATATTGGTGCAGAGCCTTTGCCTGTACTTGCGGCTGGTGTTCCCTGTCAAAACTCAAGTCATCATCATCAAACAGGCATTGCAGGTCAGCAGGGTGGTATTCCGCTCAATGAAATGGATGCGTATATACAGGACATTCTCGATTTGATCGAATGGGCCAATGCAGATAAATCAACAACATGGGGAAAGCTGCGTGCAGCAGCAGGGCATCCTGCACCTTTCAATTTAAAATACATTGGCATCGGTAATGAAGATCTGATATCAGAAGTGTTCAAAGAACGCTTTGCAATGATCTACAAAGCCATTAAAGCGAAGTATCCTGACATGATCGTCATCGGAACAGTAGGGCCGTTTTACGAAGGAAGCGATTACAGTTTTGGTTGGGACTTTGCATCGGCAATGGGTGTGCCAATGGTGGATGAACATTATTATGTCCCACCGGCATGGTTGATCAATAACCAGGATTACTATGACAAGTACGATCGTACAAAACCGAAAGTTTATCTCGGTGAATATGCAGCACATGTAAGAGGCAGGCCCAACAATATGGAAACTGCTCTTGCAGAAGCGTTGTATTTGTGCAGTGTGGAACGAAACGGTGATGTAGTAGAAATGACTTCGTACGCACCATTGCTTGCGAAAGAAGGACACACGCAATGGAATCCGGATATGATCTACTTCAACAACAGCGAACTGAAACCCACGCCGGGTTATGAAGTCCAAAAGATGTTTGGCAACAATGCAGGTGAAGAATATATTGAAAGCAGTGTTACTGTCGATCATGGTAATGCAGATGTTCAAAAAAGGATTGCAACATCAATTGTAAAAGATGTAAAAACAGGCGACCTTATTATAAAGCTCGTTAACCTTTTACCTGTTGAAGCGACTGTTGATTTTAAAGATCTGCAGCTTGGCAATTATCAGATAGAAAAAACAGTACTACAAGGAAATCCTGATGATAAGAATTCAAAACCTGTAGTTACAAAGGAAGCTGTACAAAACAATAAACTGCTGTTGCCGAAATATTCTTTCACTGTTTTAAGAATAAAAATGAAATAACAATCGGATGAATAGTGAAGAGAAGTTGTTTCATGTCAATAGGCAGAATTGGAAATAAAGAGAAGGCGATTCAATTAGAATCGCCTTCTCTTTATAATAATAAATAAAAAAGCCACCCGAAGGCGGCTTTTAAAGCTGTGGAGAATACCGGATTCGAACCGGTGGCCTCTTGCATGCCATGCAAGCGCTCTAGCCAACTGAGCTAATTCCCCGATGGGTGGCAAATATAGCAGTTTTTAGAAAAGAAAATCATTCGCCTTTTTGCACTTATCTTGCGCTAACGATTGTAATTAATAAACTTTAGCTGTATGGATATTCAGTTCAACAGGAATGAAGATCAAATGAAACTTTCGCTTAGCGAAATGCGTAAACGTATGCAAAAGATCTATGAAGGTGGCGGTAAAAAATCAATCGAAAAACAACGTGAACGCAACAAACTTACTGCACGTGAACGCATCGACTATCTGAAAGATGCGGATAAACCATTTATTGAACTCGGTGCTTTTGCAGGTTACGAAATGTATTCAGAGCAAGGTGGTTGTCCGGCAGGTGGTACAGTTGCAGGCATTGGTTATGTGAGTGGACGGCAATGTATCATTGTTGCAAATGATCAAACAGTAAAAGCAGGTGCATGGTTTCCTATCAGCGGTAAAAAAAATCTGCGTTTGCAGGAGATAGCAATGGAGAATCGCTTGCCCGTTATTTATTTGGTTGATAGCGCCGGTGTATTTCTCCCAATGCAGGATGAAATTTTTCCCGATAAAGAACATTTCGGTCGCATCTTCCGCAACAATGCACGTATGAGTGCAATGGGCATCACACAAATTGCTGCTGTGATGGGCGCATGTGTTGCAGGAGGTGCTTATCTGCCGATCATGAGTGATGAAACATTGATGGTAGAAGGTAATGGTTCGATCTTTTTAGCCGGACCTTATTTAGTGAAAGCAGCAATTGGTGAAGATATTGATGCAGAAACATTGGGAGGTGCTGTTACACATACTGAGTTGAGTGGTATTGCCGATTATAAATTCAAGACCGAACAGGAATGCTTAGACGAAGTAAAGAAGTTGATGAGCAAACTAGGTGAAAAAAAGAAAGCCGGCTTTGATCGTATAGCTGCTAAGCTTCCAATAAAAAATGCTGAAGAATTGTATGGGTTATTCCCTGCCGATGGGAAGCCTTATGATATGCTTGAAGTTATTGAGCGAATTGTAGATGACAGCGATTTCGATCAGTTTAAACAGGACTATGGGAAAACCATTCTTTGCGGTTATGCACGTATCGATGGCTGGGCAGTTGGTATTGTAGCCAATCAACGAACCATTGTAAAGAATAAGAAAAATGAAATGCAGTTAGGCGGTGTGATCTATAACGACAGTGCCGATAAAGCTGCACGTTTTATCCTCAACTGTAATCAAAAGAAAATACCATTGGTGTTTTTGCAGGATGTAACCGGTTTTATGGTAGGTAGCAGAAGCGAACACAGCGGCATTATAAAAGATGGAGCTAAAATGGTGAATGCAGTTGCGAACAGTGTTGTACCTAAGATCACGATTGTAATTGGTAATTCTTATGGGGCCGGTAATTATGCCATGTGCGGCAAAGCATACGATCCACGGTTTATTTATGCATGGCCAACAGCAAAAATTGCGGTGATGGGCGGTGAGCAGGCAGCAAAAACATTGTTGCAGATACAGGTAGCTGCTATGAAAGCAAAGGGCAAAGAAGTAAGTGCGGAAGATGAGAACAAGTTGCTTGATGAAATTAAAGGCAGATACGAAGCGCAAACAACGCCTTACTATGCCGCTGCACGGTTATGGGTAGACGAAATTATCGATCCGGTTGAAACACGTAAAGTAATCAGCGAAGGAATTGCTGCAGCAAATAATAATCCGGATATGGATGATTTGCGAGTGGGGGTGTTTCAGGTGTAATGCAGCTTCGTCGGTACAGCCCCGGACCGGCAGACGTATTATAAAAGCAAAAGCCCCGATTCGGGGCTTTCTATATTTTGAAGCGTTATGTTTATCGCATCTCCTTCGACATCGCTCAGGATATTATTGCGCTGTTTTCAATTCCTTTGAGGTATTGAATAATGCATATCCACCAAAGAACATTGTGCAGAACAGAACTGTTGCAGCTAAGCTACCTCCGTAAAAAGGAATACCATCAACATAAGTTGCCATCAAACCTGCAAATGTTTTCGGATGACCATAACCACCACCACCGATCCATACTAAAAAGTTGCTGATAAGAAAATAAGCAGTCGGTCCGGCAAGTGCGCCAGCAAAAATCTGTAATACTTTCTTTTGGTTAATAAAGAAGCCGATTACCGTTAAGCCGACAAATAAAATATAGTTGGTTAACTGTCCGCCATAAAATCCTTTGATAGAAGAAAGCCCGGCACTGTATAGAACCTGGTACAATGCATCGCTAATGAACATGCTGAGGATAGGTAATGCAAATGCATATTTTTTATCCTTTATGACCGAACCTGCAAACAGTGCAATAGCGATTTGTGGTGCAAATCCGAACGGGCGACCGGGGATAATGCGGTAAAGTGCAGCTACAATAACGAGCGCAACCAATGTAATAATGTATGTTTTAGTCGACTTCATAAACCTGTATTAGGCAACAAAAATAACTAAAAACAGTTGCCGAACGTTCATTTTTTCAGGCTGCCATTCACGATATGTGGATAAGCGGGAATCGATTATTTTAGTGCTATGGCAAAACACATCAAAACAGGCGAAGAAGGAGAGGAGCTGGCAACAGCCTGGTTGCTTGCTCAGGGTTTTGCTATACTGCATCGCAACTGGAAGCATTCTTATTTTGAGCTGGATGTTGTTGCTGCTAAAAATGAGGTGTTGCATTTTGTAGAAGTTAAAACAAGAACAACCGACACCTACGGTCATCCTGAAGAGGGAGTAACAGAAAAAAAGTTAGAACGGTTGATGAATGCAGGTGAAGAATACCTGCAGCAATATCCCGGTTGGAAGAGGATTCAGTACGATATACTCAGCATTCGGTTACACAAATACAAAGCACCGGAGTATTTTTTTCTGGAAGACATCAGTTGATCACAAAGTGAATACCAACCATGCTATTATTGATGTATAATTTTTTTTGAAAATTTAATTATCTGATAAGAGCAAGGTTGCCTTTCCGCTCAACTTTTCCACAAAGTGTGTTTGCTTTTATGTAGTAAACATAATTGCCGAGAGGTGACTGCCGTTCTTTGAAAGTTCCATCCCAGCAAGCTATTGGGTTAGTTGTTGAAAAAACAAGTTCGCCCCAAATATTGAAAATCATGAATTGAAATTCAGTTATTACTCCCCAGTTTTTAACACCGAAACAGTCATTTAATCCATCGCCATTTGGCGAAAATGCATTTGCCATAAAATAGTTTCCAGTTGCAGCAACGTCTGGCTTAACAATGAGTTGAAGCGGTTGTGAAGAACAGCCAGAATTTTTATCACGCACAATTACATTATAATTATTGGGCGAAAGGTTTCGAAAAAGGAATGAAGATTGAAAGGAAACTCCATCAACACTGTATTCATAGTTATTACCAATAGGGGCTGTAATTGTAATTGTTCCCGAGGAAATTGTACAATTGGGTTGTTCAGTTACTGATGCAGTTGCAATTGTAGGAATAACAGGTTGCTGGTTGATGATTACATTGATACGTGAAGAGATACATCCATTACTGCTATTGTTTGTAGTAACGGAATAAGTGCCGGGTGTTAAACCTACAAAATTTCCTGAGGCTTGCGGATTGTTTCCATTGAGGCTATATAATAAATCTGCTCCTAAAGGAGAAACAATTGTAAAAGATCCCGTTTTAACCGTACACCCTGGTTGTGAAATAGCCCCAATAACCGGAATGGCAGGATTTGCGGGTACAGGATCAACAGATAATACTGTTGAAGTTGCAAGACAGCCGGTTAAATTGTTTCTTACAGTCACTGAGTAACTACCTGGCGATAAACTATTGAAAACCGTACCTGATTGAAATTGCACTCCATCAATACTGTAATCATAAAATGCTCCAAGAGGAGAATTTATTGTAATTGTACCGGTTGGTATAATACAATCTGGTTGATCTGTAACAAGGGCCTTTGGAACAGGGGCTGAGTTTGTTGCCGGATCAATTGAAACGGAAGATATGGGTGATAAGCATCCATTTGATTTGTTTCTTACGATAACATTGTAAGCTCCTGGTGCCACAGCAGTAAATACAGGACTGTTTTGAAAATTTGTACTATTAATACTGTATTCAAAATTATTGCCAAGGGGAGAATTGATAGTTATACTTCCAGTTGCAATTGTACATGTTGGTTGTAAAAGTGTAGCAACAGGTTGTTGAGGAGTAGCAATTGCTGTTATAGCAATTGTAATACTGTCTTTACACCCATTTATATCTTTAGCGATAAGTTTTACATCGTAGGATCCCTGATTGTTAAAAGTGTAGGATGCATTTTGTGTTGCTGCCATTCCAGCGTTTCCAAAAAACCATTGCCAACTATTAACAGGAAGACTATTCGTGAATCCCAAACCGCTAAACATATAAGAATTACAAACGGGGTTACTGAAGTTTATTCGAACTGAGTCGATATTTTTTTTGAAAGGGGCGGTACTAATAGGTAAAAAATAATTATACTGTGTTAATCCTTGTGTGCCAGTTTGCGCCCCAAAAGCGAAATTGCTATTATTTGTAATGATTCCGTTTGCTCCACCATTGTTATTAATTATTACATTGGTCGGCTTTGTAGCTTGTTTTAGAAGTACTATTCCGCCAGAACCGCCCGCCCCAGGCCCATGATTTTTTAATAGAGAAGATACTAAAACGGATGTGTTGTTTGCGCCTTTGCCACCTATTGCAGTTACAGTTAATGCAGAAACAAATTGATTGGCAGAAATGAAAACAGTACCCCCGGCACCACCGCCACCCATGCCTTCATTGCAATTAGTTGTACATGCTTTCCCGTCATTCCCATTTGCAATTATTTGAAATCCATTGCTCGTAATTGTTTCTGCGGATATCAGTATGATTCCACCACCATTTCCGCCATTAGGGTTAAATGCATTTCCCCCTAATGGATCATTTGCATCACCTGCGCCACCACCGCCTCCAAGAAATAGTTTATTTACTGCATTTGTATAACTTAAAGCTAAGCCCGGGCTACCACCGTTTGCGAATGGATTATTGCCACAACCTTCGAACTGGTTTCCTCCTTGTCCACCAGCCGTACCATTTGAACCACCACCACCACCTGCATTTACAAGATTTCCTCCACCGCCTCCATTTGCAAGCTTTCCTCTGCCAGACATTTTTGCACTGCTCAACTGAGCGATTCCTTCACCTTTACCTTGCGAAGCGTTTCCATTTGATGGATAAAAATAATTGTTTGATTCACAGCCTGGCTGCCAGCTATTTAATTGGCTATTGATTGCTACCCCACCTCGGAAACCTCTGCCAGAAACATCAATGTTTTGCCCCATGCTAAAGTTGTTTTGAACATTTAAAGCAAGTATGCCACCTTTCTTTCCATCCCAAGGAAGGCATGTGAGCACTTGTGTATTACTATAGGAAGAATAATAGGGAACACGAATCAGCTGAACTACTCCTTGGGGTATTTCATAAGTTCGTAGGAGCGTATTTTTTAAATCAATAACATTGCCATTTATTGCTCTTATGTAGTTATACTCATAGTTCCCAGCACTTTTGTAATCTGTTACATTGCCAAATGATGATGTGTTGGAGCTGTCAATTGCAGCGCCTTTCATTTGAAATAATAACACCGTATCTCCAACTTTAAATTCAGAAGCATCTTCTACAATAAGCTGATTCAGACAAATGTCATAGTTCAACACCGGGGTATATTTGTTAATAATGGTAGAATCAACAGGTAGGGCGATTTGCTCGCAGGAATCGATAACATAATTGCATGTTGGCAAAGTGCTATTTGAAATAGCTGAACCTCCCAAAGTACCGTTAAATGTGGTGTTCCCTTGCTTATTTAATAAATTGTCAAAAGTATAATAAGCCAAAAGCCCTGTTTGAGTTGTGGGATTCGGTAGTGATGTATTCATGTAGGAACGAATCTGAGCTTGCGATCTGACTGTATTCCAAATTCTAACTTCGTTTATATAGCCGATAAAATTCGTATTGTATGTATTGGCATCATAATATCCAATATGGGTATTCAAGTTGTTTTGAAAAAGGTTTCCAGATGCAGGTACACTACTAATGAGGTATCCGTTGCGATAAAATTTTAAAGTAACTCCGTCATAAACCATTGCTGCATGATAGACTTTATTAAGTTGTATGTTACAGGCAGGGGGTGTGCAGAAATAGCCATTACTTGTAGTTATTTCAGCATTATTAGGACGTAGCAAATAATTTACATCACTTGGTCCGGTGTGTTTTGACACAAGGTCTCCAGCCCATAAATATCCACCTGAATAAGGTGTTGTTCTTGAAAAAATTGCTTCCACCGTAACTTGATTACCAGAAATATCTAAGTCGCCAACATTAACAAATGAATTATATGAAGGCAACTGCAACCAATTATTACAAGGAATATTCAGCTGTGCAAAACAAAAGTTGCAAGTAAATAAAAAAAGAGAGGTTAGTAATTGTCGCATGGAAGTGGTTATGTGGTTATCACATAATTTATCTTTAAAATACACCCGTATAGTTAAAAGGCGAAATTTTCAGTAACTCTTTCTTTACCTCTGCACTCACTTTTAACCCTTTAATAAACGTCTGCATTGATTTTTGTGTAATTGCAGCATTGCCTCTTGTTAATTCTTTCAATGCCTCGTAAGGGTTAGGGTAATTTTCTCTGCGGAGAATTGTTTGAATAGCTTCTGCAACTACTGCCCAGTTATTTTCGAGATCTTGCCTGATTTTTTCTTCGTTCAACAATAATTTATTCAATCCCTTGTCGATCGATTTTAATGAAAGTATGGTGTGTGCAAACGGAACGCCGAGGTTACGTAACACTGTGGAATCAGTTAAATCACGTTGTAACCTTGAAACAGGAAGTTTGGCCGATAAATGCTCCCACAAGGCGTTTGCAATGCCCAGGTTACCTTCAGCATTTTCAAAATCAATGGGGTTTACTTTATGTGGCATGGCACTGCTGCCCACTTCACCTTTTTTGATTTTTTGTTTGAAGTAATCCATGGAAACATAGGTCCAGATGTCTCGGCATAAATCAATCAAAATGGTATTGATACGTTTGATGCTGTCCATTTGTGCAGCCAAACTATCGTAATGTTCAATTTGCGTTGTGTATTGCTGGCGCTGTAAACCGAGTTGTTGTTCAACAAACTCATTACCGAATTTTACCCAATCCTTTTTAGGGAAAGCGATGTAATGTGCATTAAAGTTACCGGTTGCACCGCCAAATTTTGCGGCAGTAGGTAAGGCCGACAGTTGTTGCAGCTGATTTTCTAATCGTTCAACAAACACCATTATTTCTTTGCCCAGCTTTGTTGGCGATGCTGCTTGTCCGTGTGTACGTGCCAGCAACGGAATATTTTTCCAATCTTTTGCAAAGCCTTTCAGTTTTAAAATGAGGGTTGAAACAGAAGGTAACAAATCGTTTTCCAACGCTTCTTTCCATGAAAGCGGAATAGCCGTGTTATTAATATCCTGCGATGTAAGACCAAAGTGAACCCACTCTTTCAGATCGTTGAGCTTTAATGCTTCCAGCTCACGTTTTAAAAAGTATTCGACTGCTTTTACATCGTGGTTGGTAATGCTTTCAAGATTTTTAATTTCCTGCGCCTGCTCAACCGAAAAGTTCGTTACAACATCTTTCAAGGCCTGCTTTTGCTGGGCAGTAAGTTTAAAGAACTTCTTTTCACTAAGGAAAAGGAAGTATTCAATTTCCACCAGCACACGGTAACGGATCAGTGCAAATTCGGAGAAATAAGCATCGAGTTGATGTAATTGGTTACGATAGCGTCCGTCTACCGGAGAAATAGCTGTTAGATTTTGAAGTTCCATGAAATTGTTTACAGTTTGTAGTTAATCAGTTGACTAAAGTATTGCTACATATGGTTGTTGCAACACAAATGTGCGACGCAACAGAAGCTCAATAGCAGCAAGCCGTCTGCCCACCAAAAAATCCTTTTCTTTGCAGCGCAAAAGTAAATGAATTGAAGAATACCGACGTAACAAAACCCCTTTCCCGGGTTTATTAATCGGCATTATGCTACAAATTTGTTTAAAGGAAATGATGAGCGAAAAGCATAAGATAAAAGTTGGCGCAGTAAGTTATTTAAACACAAAACCCATGATGTATGGTATGCAGAACGAAGCATTTCTGCAGGACCATGAATTGGTACCGGGTTATCCGGCGAGAGTAGCCGAAATGCTGAAAGCTGGAGAGGTTGATGTGGCCCTTGTGCCCGTGGCTTTATTGAAAGAATTACCCAACTATTTTATTGTAAGCGATTATTGTATTGCGGCAGAGCATGAAGTGGCTTCGGTTTGCCTGTTCAGCGAAGTGCCGGTTAACGAACTAACTACTGTTTATCTCGATTATCAAAGCCGAACTTCGGTGGCTTTGGCAAAAGTGTTGATGAACGAATTCTGGGGCATTCATCCCGAAATTATCAATGCGCAGGATGAAAGCTACCGTACCAAAATTGAAGGTAGAACAGGCGCAGTGGTAATTGGCGACAGGGCATTGGAGCAACGCCGACTCTCTACTTATATTTACGACCTGGCCAGCGAATGGCAGGCTATGACCAATCTTCCTTTTGTATTTGCCGTTTGGGTAAGCTTAACTCCTATGGGCGAAGATTGGATAACTCGTTTTAATGCTGCCAATGCCGAAGGTTTTTTACATATTGATGAAATTGCAGAAGCCCAAAAGTATCCGGTATACGATTTAAAGAAATATTATACGCACAACATCAGTTATTTGCTTGATGATAACAAACGTAAAGGCATGGAGAAGTTCCTGGCTTTTTTGAATGCATAATTTGTATTTTTAATGATGCAGCTTTACGGAAGACATCGTTTTTTTCTGCTGATTTTTCTTGCCTTTTTCCTGGCACATTGGAGTAATGCACAACAGCTGCGTTATGCATTTAAAAATTACACACCAAACGACGGATTGCCAAGTTCTGAAGTGCATAAAGTATTACAGGATGCACGGCATTACATGTGGTTTGCAACCGATCATGGTGTGTGCAGGTTTAATGGCTACGAATTTAAAACCTATAACCTGGCCGATAATTCCATTCTTGGCTTTTACGAAGATTATAAAAAACGCATTTGGGCATGGTCTTTTTCGGGCAGGCTGTTTGTGTTTGAAAATGAAAAGTTTGAAGAGTATAAGTGGAACAAAAAGCTGATGGCTTTAACACAGCCCGGAATTATTCAATCGTTTTATGTTGATACTGATGACAATTTGTTTGTTGCGAGTTCGGGACCGCATTCTTATAAAATTACCAAGAATGGAGATGCGATTGATTTAATAAAGATCAGGCCTTCGTCTAAAATCATTATGGCGCAGGCGGAGCAAGGGCATTTCTTTACTTATATAAGCGAATATCCAATACGATATAATGAGGGACCAAAATTACCTGAGATTTCAACATTTGTAAATATCCAAATGAACAAACGGACCTATCATGTTGAAGTGCCTGTAGTTGTAGTTCCTGAACGGTTTAAGATCCGGCAGATATCTGATTCGGAAGTTGTGATACTGTTGAGAGAATTTCAGGTTGATCTTAATTTACGAAACGGTAACTACCAGACCAAAAAGCTCAATTTGATCGTATACGACGCTGCTAACGTTGACGGTAATAAATACTATGCAACCGAAGATGGATTGGTAATTGAAAATAGCAGGAGTGAAATAGTCGCAACTTATTTAAAGGGTATTCATTTGGTGTCCATACTTAAGGATATGGAGGGAGGCTTGTGGCTAACAAGTTTAAATAGTGGAGTTTTTTATTTACAGCCGTCTCGAATTGCTCATCTTTCAAAGAATAATGAAATACTAAAGAAGAAGTTTTCTGCTCTTTATCAATTACAGGACAAAACATTACTCGCCGGGTTTAGTGATGGAGAAGTTGTACGTTTTAAGCCTCATTCTTTGTGGCAGAATTTCAACTTGGACCTAGAATCGGTTAATTCGTTTTATGAAGACACTTCGAAGGTGATTTTTGTGGGAGGTGTGATTTCGAATATACTTAGGGATGGAAGTTTTTTTGCCCGAACAGTTAATGGGCAGACCTTTCAAACAATTATCGGATTGTCAAATTTTGTAAAACAGAATGGAAATATCTACATCGGGATTACAAATAACATTGTAAAACTAAATTCCAAGAACAAGGAAGGGTTTGAGTTAATAACGCAGGAATCTTTCAGAGCCTCGAGGCTATTTGTTAACAACAAAGGAGATATGCTTGTAGGCAATGTGTTTGGTTTGTGGTATTACAGAAATGGAAGAATTGTTCCTTACGATTCAACAAAACCGCTCTTCTCTTCCCGGGTGACAGATATAGCAAAATTTAATGGAGGCCAGCTTTTGGTTGGCACCCGGGGAAAAGGGCTTTTGATAGAAGATGCAGACTCGTTAATTCAGTTAACAGAAAATACCGGACTGATAAGTAATAATATCAGGCGCATATTAGTTGATGAGGATAACGTATGGGTTGCGAGTAATAAAGGAATATCGATACTTCGTTTTACATCTTATGCACCACTCCGGTTTTCAATCAACAATATCAATGCAAGCGACGGTTTGCTTTCGAACGAAGTAAATGAATTGATCACCTATAACGATTATGTAATAGCCGGTACAAATACCGGTGCTTCATTTCTTTCAAAAAAAGCCTTTATCGGAAAAAGCTACGAACCCTTACCGTTGTATGTATCATCTATACGTATAGGTGAGCAAATAAGCTCAGAGGAGGCGTTGCTGGATGTAAGCAGCTTTAAGAGAAATTTAATTGTTCGTTACGAAGCACTCAGTTATTCAAATGTTGGCAAATTAAACTATCGTTACAGGTTGGCAGGTTTCGATTCAACATGGTTTTATACAAACAATCTCGAGATACAGTTTAATCCTTTACCATATGGCAAATATCGTTTGGAAATTCAGGCAAAACGGGAGTTTGAGCATTGGAGCGATCGTGTTGCCACAGTTTCGCTTTCAATACAGTGCAAAGCCCCTTTGTGGAAAACGCCGGTTTTCTGGGCCATACTTACGATGTTGTTGATTGCCGCCATATTCTTCTACTACAAGAAAAGAGAAAAGGAAATAAGTAAGCGACAACAAGAGAAAGAACTTTTACAACACCGGATCAGCGAAACAGAACAGCTTGCATTAAAGTCGCAAATGAATCCGCATTTCATTTTCAACAGTCTTAATTCAATTCAACAATATGTAATCGATCGTGATGTACAAGGTGCCAACAGTTTTATTTCCGGATTTTCGAAGTTGATGCGGCAAACACTCGATTTCTCATCGAAAGAAAAAATCACCTTAGAAGAGGAAATTGGCTATTTGAAAAATTACCTTGAGCTAGAGCGCATGCGTATGGAAAGCAAATTCGATTTTACAATAACAGTAGATGCTGTTTCTCCTGCTGCGGAACTTCGGTTGCCACCGCTGATGTTACAACCTTATGTTGAAAATGCATTGCGGCATGGTGTTCGTTATCTAAAAGATAAGAACGGGCACATTCAGCTTTCCTTTATTGAACGAAATGCTGTGTTGGAATGTATTGTTGAAGATAACGGCATTGGTCGTGACAAGGCAGGTAAGTTGAAGGCTGTTAATCCAATCGAATATCAATCGAGAGGTATGTCTTTAACGGCAGAACGGGTTGAACTGTTAAACAGAAATGCCGATAGAAAGATTGTTATTATAGTGAAAGATCTTACGAATGAAAGTGGCGAAGCCTGTGGCACAAGTGTTTCTGTAAAGTTTCCTGTTTAAATATGATGTTGCATGTAAATGCTGCTTACTTTTAATATTCTAATAGATTAAAATTGCTTTTATGCTTAAAGTGTTAACCGTTGATGATGAGCCGAAGAATTTGCGCATAATAAAAGAATTGTTGAAGGAGTATTGTCCACAGGCAGAACATGTTGGCGAAGCTGATAACATCGACACGGCCTACGATTTAATTAGAGAACTAAAGCCCGATCTGGTGCTGCTCGATATTGAAATGCCGCATGGGAATGCTTTTGATCTGCTGGATAAGATTATGCCGGTAAATTTTGAAATTGTGTTTGTTACAGCATTCGATTCGTATTCGTTAAAAGCCTTTAAATACTCTGCACTTGATTATTTATTAAAGCCTGTTGATATTAATGAATTAAAAGCTGTTGTAGCGAAAGCTGAATTAAAAGCAGGCCAAAAAAACATCAATGAACAACTGCGGTTTTTAATGCAGAATATTAAACAGCCAACAGGCGGCTTGCAGAAAATTGCGGTACCTACGTTTAAAGACCAACTGGATTTTGTCGATTTTCAAGCGATTTTATATTGCGAGGCAAGTGGTGCATATACTTATATTTTTACGGTAGACGGTCAAAAACTTATTTCCTCAAAAAGCCTCAAAGAGTATGAAGATATTTTGCCCGAAGACAGCTTCTTTCGGTTGCACCATTCCTACCTCATTAATCTTAATAAAGTAAAGAAATACCATAAGGGTAGAGGAGGGGAGGTTGAGATGGAAAATGGCACTTTCCTGGAAGTTGCAACCCGTAGAAAAGACGATTTTATGAAGCGGATCGGGTATTAGCCATAGCTTTTACACAGTTGTAAGTTTTTGCGGCACGGTTATATAGTTCCCCTTTGCAGGGCGAAACGTTTGTCTTTATTTCGTATTCGAAGGCCGTTGCGAAAGCCATTATGACCCATCTATATGCATTGAACCCCTGCTACAGTTAAATTAAAATAGGCTGTCCGTGGGTTCTTTTTCTTTTATAGCCCTGCTTTGTATATTTGTCACATAAGGCAAAAATGAGTTCCTCTCCTTTAATATCTATCTGTATTCCTGCTTACAAGAATGTTGTTTACCTGGAAAGGCTGTTTCAATCAATTCAGTCGCAAACCTTTCAGGACTATGAAGTGGTTGTAACAGACGACAGCCCAGATGATGCTGTAGGTAAACTGATTGATCAGTATCGCCCATCTCTGCCAATTTCATATTACAGAAATGCTACACCTCTTGGCTCTCCCGCTAACTGGAATGCTGCCATAGCACATGCAACAGGCCGCTGGATAAAAATTATGCACGACGATGATTGGTTTGCAGATGAACATAGTCTGGCTGTATTTGCAAATGCAACAATGCAAACAAAGGCTGTATTCATTTTTAGTGGTTTTGTAAATGTGCAGCTTGAAACAGGAGAGCAGCAATCTTTTGTACTCAGCAGCTCACAGGAACAAATGTTGCGGCGAAATCCTTTGTATTTATTTCGTACCAATTATGTAGGACATCCAAGTACAACACTCATCAAAAACGAATTAAAACAATGGTTTGATGAATCGATCAAATGGGTGGTTGATTTTGAATTTTATATCCGTGTGCTTCGGGAGCATTCGTTTTATGCTGTTAAACAACCGTTGATTCATATTGGCATTGGCAGTGAACAAATAACCAAAGCTTCTTTCCGCAAGCGGGAAGTTGAGCTGCCGGAGAATTTTTATCTGTTACACAAATTGGGCGCACAAGCGCTCAGTTATTTTTTTGTGTACGATTATTACTGGCGCTTAATGCGGAACCTGAAAATAAAAACAACTGTAGAACTGGAAGAGTATGTGCAGTTGCACCATGTTCCTGCTGTAATTAAAAGTATGATCAGCTGGCAGCAGAAACTGGGTGTTGATGCGCTGAAAAAATATGGGGCTTATTCAAAAATATGTATGAGCATTCATTATGCTTTGCACAGCCCGGGTAAGAAACAGTAATGCACTAGTTTTTTTTCAGAAAGCAAATAATATTTTCTCCCTGAAAATACATTTTACTGAAGTTGTTGTTTAAGGCAGCGAAGAATGCATTCGCAGTCCCATCTTTATACATATCGTGCAGCTCAATAACAAGAATGGTTACTTTTTTTAACCATTCAACAGGGCCTTGTCCGAAGATCTCTTTTTCTGCACCTTCCACATCCATTTTTAAAATGTCGATGTGCTCAATTTTCAGCAGATCCATAATGGCATCAATGGAATAGCCCTGTATGCCTGTTGTTTTGTTACTGCTGTTTAAAGTAAGGCCGGCACTAAACCCTTCGGGATTTTCTATTTGCAGCAATTCGTTCTTAAACCATACTGCAGCCTGCAAATGCTGAATATTTCCATAGCCTGAAGTATTTTGTTTAAGTAAATTAAAATTGGCAGTTACCGGCTCAATGCAATAGATCTTCGATTCGGGAAACAAATTGGCAAAGTAAACGGCGGCTAAACCAATATTGGCACCTGCATCAACAATAACAGCAGGATTCAGCTGTTCAATATCTTTCCATTTATATTGCAGCTCTGCAAAAACCTGGTTGAAAATATCAATATCAGAATCTTTTTTGCGTAAGTGTAAACGGTTTTTAAATAAACGGCTTTGTATAACGGCCGTTTGTGAAAACGAAAGGTTGATTTGTCTCCAGATTGAAAATCCTTTCCAGGCTCCGTAATTTCTGATTAAAAGAATGCATTGTATAATACTGTATCCGAGCCTTCGTAACATTCTGCTTAAGATATAAGAACGGGAATAATGTTTGTAAAAATTCGAAGATAGTAAATAACTTTCAGTCCTGATTTTATGAGTAAGAACTACGATCTGGCAGTAGCCTGGCGCATATATCCCGGTGTTTCAAAAACGCCGATCATTTTTCCGGATAACAAGTTTCAACTTGTTAAAACCTGTCTCCAATCTTTTCGTTTATCGGCTGATGGATTGCGGGTGCGTTATTTTTTTATTCTGGATGGATGTCCGCCATCGTATAATGAACTTATTCATTCAATCTTTCCTATAACAGATACAACAATTATTGAAACGCCGTCAATTGGCAACTGGGCCACTTTTAAAAAGCAAATTGAAATTTTACTTGAACAGGAGAATGCTGATGCTGTGTATTTTGCAGAAGATGATTATTTGTACCGCCCGGGAGAGTTTAAAAAAATGCTTGAAATGTTGAGGAGCGGAACTGATGTTGACTTTTTAAGTTGTTATGTACACATGGATACGTTTACACATCCAATCCATCAACATCCGAAAGAGCAACGTATGGTAAACGGGCAGCATTGGAAAACCGACAGCTCAACCTGCTTAACTTTTCTTACAACCAAACAAACATTACTTGCAACCAAGGATGTGTTATTAACGTATTCGAATGGCAATAACGATTGTGCAGTTTGGCTCGTGCTTACAAAAACATTTATTTTAAATCCGGTTGCCTATATCCGTTTCTTTTTTACGAATAAGGAGAGTTTCAATATTCTTAAAATGGCGGTGAAATACAGCCTTCGCTATTTCTTTTCCGGAAAAAGATACAAACTCTGGATACCATACCCGGCCATTGGAACGCATTTGGAAAAGGATCTTGTAAGCCCCGATGTTGACTGGTTAGGGTTGAGTAAAAAAATTAATGATGCGGATGCGTTTACTGCCGAGGCTTAAAAGCGTACAATAAAACATCCTGAAACTTTCCGGCTTCGTTGAAGTGCGTTATGAGATTATACTCAAATCCACTTTCTTCAAGCGTGTGTAACATTTTCGAAAAATCTGATCCGGAACGATCGATCATGTGATGGTATTCCATTACAATTTGTTGCAGATGGATTAATGCTCCTGTTTCTTTTAACTTAGGAAATACTTTTTTCTCAGCCCCTTCAATATCAATTTTTAAAAGGGAAGGCTTTGTGTTATTTAGAAATGCTGCAAAATCAATTCCTTTTACGGTAATCTTTTGTTCATCCATGCGGCTTGCAACTGTACTCATCATCAACGATGCTTTATGACTTGCGGCTGTATAAAAATCAAGTTCACCTTCTTCAGCCATTGCTGCATTGTTATAAAGAAAAACATGCTGCAGATTATTTGCTTTTGTATTTCGCTCCAGCATACTGTACGCAGAAGGATCGGGTTCGAAAGAGTGTATGGTTGCGTTGGGAAATTTCCATTTAAGATAAAGTGTAGCCATTCCGATATTAGCGCCGCAATCCACAATAACTGGGCTCTTTAAATCTGTTTGAAAATATTGGTATTCTTCCTGCACAAAAATTTCACGGAAAAGGATGCATAAGTTTTCGTAGCCATATCCGCTAAAAGTAAAATCAAGGATAGAGATTGTTACAATTTCATTATAACCTGCGTTTGTGTAGGATTTATATTCGAGGTACAGCAATGTTTTAATAAGCTGACGTTTTTGGCGTTTGCTTAATTGTTTTTTTTGATTGATCTGCTGAATTAATCCCAGAATACGCACAATTTTCTTCATAATCCGTTTATTTGCATGGCAAATATAGGCAGCTGTTCAGAAGCCTATTTAAATAGCTGAGAGCAAATTTTGAAAATAGCCGTAAATACAAGACTGCTGCGTAAAAACCGGATGGATGGAATCGGGTGGTTTACGTTTAACACGCTGCGTTATATTGTCCAAAAAAATCCGCAGATTGAATTTCATTTTCTTTTCGATTCAATGCCTGATCATTCGTTTATTTTCGGACCGAACGTAACAGTTCATGTGTTGTTTCCTCCCGCCAAGCATGCAGTATTAAATGTACTTTGGTTTGAGTGGAGCGCAAAGCGGCTGCTCAATAAAATAAAGCCCGATCTGTTTGTTTCACCCGATGGAATATTGTCGCTCGGTTACAAAGGCAAACAGTTTGCAGTTATCCACGATATTAATTTCTTTCATAATCCTGCCGATCTTAAATTCAGCAACCGCAACTATTACAATTATTTCTTTCCAAAGTTTGCAAAGAGGGCGGTGCAAATCGCAACAGTGTCGGAGTACAGCAAACAGGATATTTGTATCAACTATCACATCAGCCCCGAAAAAATTGATGTGGTGTATTGCGGCATCAATTCGTTTTATAAACCGATTGATACAACGCTTATCCGCAATACACGAAATAAATACAGTAAAGGCGAACCTTACTTCATTTTCATTGGCACATTAAGTCCACGCAAAAATATTCAGCGGCTGATGGAAGCATTTGACTTGTTTAAACAGGAAACAGGTACAACCTCCAAACTGCTTATTGTTGGGGGCAGCATGTATAAAACAGATGAGCTGTTTGCAACACAACAAGCATTAAGATCCGGGAGTGATATTGTTTTTACCGGTCGTTTAGGGGACGAAGAATTAAACCTTGTGCTTGCATCGGCATTGGCTTTGGCGTTTGTTCCTCTTTTCGAGGGGTTTGGTATTCCTGTAATAGAGGCGATGCGTTGCAGCGTGCCCGTTATTGCATCGAACGTAACATCTGTGCCCGAAGTAGCCGGTGATGCTGCGTTAATTGTAGATCCAACAAACACAGTTGCCATTAAAGATGCAATGAAACAACTGGCAGCAAACGAATCGTTACGTCAGCAATTAATTCAAAGAGGAGTGGAGCGAAGCAAACAGTTTACCTGGGAAAAAACAGCTGAGCTATTGTGGCAAAGCATTAACAAATGTTTATAGTGCTGCAACCCGTTGCGTAATATTTTTCCACGAATACATAGTGTAAAATTCATCTGGCGTAGCATGTTCCTGTTTTGATGCGGCTATAACAGCTGCTATAAACAGCGGCCAGTTATCATCGGTAACTACCACCAATTTGTCACCACATAATTCTTTCTTAACACCCATTGCCCCTGTTGTTGTAGCAACTACTGCAGTATTCATGCCAAGTGCTTCAATCATTTTTGTTTTTACACCACCGCCACTTGTAACAGGATTGAGTAATACATCTGCTGCCTTTGTATAGAGATCAATATCATCAACAAAACCGGCATAGCTTACGTTTACATTATTCCATTGCTTCAATCCGTTAAACGATTCGGGTAAACGTTTACCTGCAATAAGAATGTGATACGGAAAATCTGTTTGCAACAGGAGTGGATTGATTTTTTCCAATATCGTTGTTAAAGCATCTGTATTGGGTTTGTAATCGAGCAAACCGTTAAAGAAAAGTATTTTTTTTGAAGGGTCGATCTGATGTTGAGCACAAACCTGTTTTTTGCAAATGGCTTTGTCTGCGGGAGCTGTTTCGTTTGTAATGCCATAAGGAACAAGTACACATTTTTTAGCCTGTACCTGCATTTTGTTAATCATCCATTCCATGTCTTCATCAGAAATGCAAAAAACAGTGTCTGCCGATCGAAGCACTGCAGTTTCGTACCACTTCAATATTTTCCACCAAGGTTTACCTACACTGCGGAAACGTTCATGTTCAATATTGTGTGTATGCACAATCAGCCGGGCTCCGGTTGCTTTTCGCAACAACCATCCAAGCCAACCGAAGTAAGGATGTTCAATAATGATCGTATCTATCTTTTTAGAACGAATCAATTTCTGTAAACGAAAAAAAGCCGTTACGTCTAAAAAACGTACACGGCTGTTTCGTAAAAAAGGATAGAACGTATAATGTTTTGCTAATGCTGCATTGTTGTTAGCAGTGCCTGCAACATGCAGTTCGCATGCCTCTCCAAGGTAAGCGTTAAACTGCGCAATGAGTTTTTGTCCTCCTGAGAAATAAGGAAGAAAAGGATAGGGGACAATACTCAAAACCTTGTTCATGCAATTGCTTTATTGCTGCTTCTCCATGCCATAAACAAACTTCCAAACACAACAAGGTACACTAAGATCGATGCAATCATAGTTATCTTATCGCCCATGATAAATGCTTTTGGCTCAAACTTAAATTCAATTTTGTGTTTACCTGCAGGTAATGCCAATCCACGCAAAGCATAGTTCACTTTAATGATCTCAGCTTCTTTCCCATCGATAAACGCATTCCATCCTCTTGGATAATACACTTCGCTGAAAACTGCAAACTGATTGGCAGACGAAGATGACTCGTACTGTATATAATCATTCCTGTTTTCAATAAAACGGATGCTTGCAGTTGAATCAGCACCGGGCTGCGCACCAACAGCAGTTTTAAATTTGGTTTGTATAACAGCTGTATCACGCAGATTAATGCTGTCGAGTGCTTTCATTTCTTCTTTGCCATCTGCTACAAAATGCACATGCTTCACCAACCATGCCGGTCCGAAAGCTGCAGGATTCATTTGCGCTATTGGCGCACCTGTTTGCGGATTTTGCACAATAAAATATTTTGTATTGAGCATATTCAATACCTGCATATTGTTTTTAGCGATCTGGTTTTCGATGAGGTCTTGATAGATCTGCAGTTTTGCAGGGTGATAACCACCAATTGAATTATGATAGTAAGATGTATTTGATTCGTTGGTGAAATCTGTTGTAGTGTTTAATACACGATAGTAACCCGCATCCTGTTTGATCTGTTTGTCAGCTTCAGTCATTGTAAAAGCATTATCAAAATCGCCTTGCTCAACAAATTTTGTATCGTTGAGGTAACGCCTGTCAACAAGCAGCAGGTCAAATGAACCAATAACCAGTAAGACAATTAATGCAGGCATTGCTTTTAATTTGTTTGCAGCAAAAGCCCATATTAAGCCAATGCCTAACACTAAAAGAAATGCAGTACGCATCAGATCGCTGCCAAACAAACCCTTTCTGTCGGCTTGTATAGCTGCAACAAATCCTTTACCAAAAGTTTCTGCCTGTTGCTGCATTTCAGCTGTTGGTTGTTTCCCTTGTTGAGCAAATTGTTGCAGCATAGCTCCGGACATATTCTGCTTAATACCACTGTCGTTAGGTGAAACATAATCGAAGCTGAAATAAAGGAGAGCTGCAACAGCAAGAATCGCCGCAGTTGCAATTGCAGTGTTCTTCCATGCCTTTTTTATTTGTTCTGCAGCGTTGTTACCGAACAACAGGTTGTTAATGGCAACTGCTCCTAAAAGAACAAAGCAGATCTGCGGCATTACCAAACCCATCGATGGTGCACGGAATTTTTTATACAGCGGCATGTAATCAAAAAGGAAATAGTTGATCGCTTCTGCATGTTTACCCCAGGCAAGTACAACACCAAACACACCTGCTGCAAGCAAACTCCACTTTAACCATCCTTTTTCAAAGAACAATGCAAATACAAAGAGTAACATGAAAATAGCGCCGAAATAAACCGGTCCCGATGTTGGTTGTTGTCCGCCCCAATAAGAAACTTGGTTTGCAAATTGCAAAGCCTGATCTTCCGGATAGCCAACTTCCATTAGTTTATCAGCAAACTGCGATTTTTTGTATTCATCGCCACCATTGCTGCCGCCGTAAATACCGGGTATTAACAACGTGTATGTTTCTGCAATGCCAACACTATATTTAAAAGCATAATCTTTATCTAAACCGCCGCTGGTTGTATTCTTGTCGCCACTTTGTTTTAATTCACTTACACCACCACGCATACTTTCTTTTGCATAATCCCAGTTGGTAAGTGTATGAATGGCGTTGCTGCTGAAAGCAAGTATACCAATCAGTAATGCCAGTGAAAGGCTCTTAATTGCATGAGCAAGTTCTTTCTTTTTAAAACTGTCAATTAAAAATCCAATACTCAATGCACCTAAAATAAGCAGTGTGTAATAAACGATCTGCAGGTGACTGGTGCTGATCTGTAAGGTTGCGCCAGCTGCAAGGGCAGCTATACCAGCCCACCATCTTTTCTGAAACAGTAAAAGCAAACCTGCAATTACAAGTGGTGCGTAGGCAATGGCAAGCATTTTTGTATCATGACCGGCTCCAATAATAACTGGGTCGTAGGTAGAGTAAGCATAACCTAAAGCTCCCAACACGGCTACCCATGGGTTTAAACGTAATGCAAGCCCGAGTATATAAAAACAGATACATGCAAGAAAAAAGAAGTTAGCAGGTTTAGGCAAACCAAGTGAAAGCACTTTTTCAACATGTCCGAACAATACACTGTGTGTTGCTTCCATTGCAACCTGGTAACCCGGCATACCGCCAAACATGCTGTTGGTCCAGTTGGGTATATGACCATACTTTTCTTTGGCTTCAATCGACTGTTGTGCCATCCCTTTCCAACCAATATTATCGTGAGCATTCAATACCATGCCCTGTATGGCAGGCTTACAATAAACTAATGCTACAACAACAAAAATTACAACCGCAATTACATGGGGTAAAAGTTTCTTGAAATCAAACTTCATATACTCTTGTTTAAACGTATAAAGTGTAAAAGACCTGCATCAATTTCCGCTTAGGAATAAATTTTCAGATTCAGTGAGGCAAAATAATGGTATTTTGGGGATTGAGGGCATTTTTAACAGTACGAAATATTCAGGAAGGATTATTCGGTATCTTTTAAAGCAAATGCCTTGGTAATTTGAAAAACAGTATGAACAGATGAAGGGATTTTTGTTTGTAAGTAAACTGGCATTTATTTTAAATCTTTTGTTTGTTGTATGCCTGGTATTACGTTTAAGCCCGGTGCAACTATCTGGTTCCTGGGTTTCGGTTTTAGTAATTGCAGGATGGTTTCTTGCATTTCTTGTAAACATACCTGTAACGGCCTGGTTTGCGATTTTACTTGCAGGTAAAAAGCTGACTTTTGAAGTAAAAAGTGTTCATTTTTTTAATGCAGCTATACTCATTATTCAATCTATCTTTTTCTTTTTATGATAAAACAGATACTGAGCGATAAACCAACCCGATTATTCCTGGTGCTGGCCGGTTTTTTTATTGCCAATGCCATGATTGCAGAGTTTATAGGTGTAAAGATTTTTTCGCTGGAAGATACTGTTGGAATCAAACGTTTGAACCTGCCTTTATTTGGCAGCAACTTCAGTTTTCATCTTACTGCGGGTGTATTGCTTTGGCCTGTGGTGTTTATTATGACGGATATTATTAATGAATATTACGGCTCAAGAGGAGTGAAGTTTCTTTCGTACTTAACTGTAACATTAATTACGTATTCTTTCCTGATGTTCTCCGGTGCTATTTATCTAAAACCATCGGAGTATTTTACCATTGGCAATGGCATTGATAATGCGAATAATGCATTTAAAGGCATCTTCGGACAAGGTTTGTGGATCATTATCGGATCAATGGTGGCATTTCTTATCGGGCAAATATTGGATGTGCTGGTGTTCCACCGTATAAAAAAAGTAACGGGCGAAAAACGCATCTGGCTCCGTGCAACCGGTTCAACATTAATATCGCAACTGGTAGATAGTTTTGTTGTGCTGTTTATTGCTTTTTACATTGGCAGAAGAATACAGGAAGGGCAGGGCGATGCGTGGACATTAAAACAAATACTTGTTACCGGAACGGGAAATTATATTTACAAGTTTACGGTAGCAGTAGTGCTTACTCCTGTAATCTATTTCATACACGGAATAATTGAACGTTACCTCGGTCATGCATTAGCAAAAGAAATGAAGGATGCAGCTATGAACGATTAGAAGATGTGCTTTTCTTTCAGCATGTCAGCAACCACTTTATCAATGGGCAATGTTACTGCATCTGCATTAAACTTATCCCAATTAACTAAACGGATTACTTCTGCTTCACCTTTTGGATCGGCAACCTGGTGCGGTTGAAAATCGAAAGGAACAGTTTTGTACGGAAGTGTAATTGTTTCCAGGGGCTTTACATAATAATAAATGGAAATGATCTGGTAAGCAAGATTAAATGCACTTTGCTGATAGAAGTCTGTTGTATAAATATGATCACCGATCTCGGCATCAATCAATAACTCTTCTTTCATTTCACGCTTCAGGCAGTCCCTTGTGCCTTCACCAATTTCCAAGCCACCGCCCGGGAATTTTGTTATATATGCGCCACGGATAAATTCATCGCTCACCAATACTTGCTTCTCTTCGTTAATGATAATGCCGTATACACGTACGTTAAGCGTCATAGTTTAAAACAATTTCTTTCTTAAAAAATAAATGCCCAGCAAAAGCGAAAGCCCGAGCGAAATTAAAATAGGGAAGTAAAATGCAAAGCTTGAATGAGCACCGGGAATTGGTACGTTCATACCATAAATACTGGCAACCAACGTTGGCAATTGCAGCATTACTGTAACAGAAGTAAGGCGTTTCATTACCTGGTTCTGGTTGTTGCTGATGATGCTTGCAAACGCATCCATTGTTGAGCTGAGGATGTTGGTATAAATGTTCGCCATCTCCAATGCCTGGCTGGTATCTACGATCAGATCCTGCAAAAACTCATCTTCTTCATCGTTCAACGCTAAAAAGTTGGTGCGTTGCAGTTTCATCAACAACATTTCATTACTGCGTAAAGCCGTAACAAAATACACCAGGCTTTTTTGTATACGCATCAGGTCGAGCAATTCTTCGTTACGGTTTGCGTCGTACAATTTTTGTTCGAGTAAGTTGCGGCGATGGTTGATTTCTTTCAGAAACTCCATGTACGCCTGCACCACCTTTTCAAATATTTTCAACACCATCATATTCCGTTTATCGGGATGACGGTTTTGAAATGTGTTCAGGAATTTTTTGATGGCACCGTTATCGAACGAGTTAACGGTTACAATCTGGTTATGGGTAAGGATAATACAAATAGGAATGGTGATATAAAAAGCATCACTATCGTTAAACGAATTGTTTTCCGTAGGCGTTTTTATAACAATGAGCTTAACATTGTCTTCCAGTTCGTAACGTGAACGTTCATCAATATCCAGCGAATCGGTTAAAAAGTCGAGAGGGATATCTAATGCATCTGCAATTTCAGTAAACTCTTCCTGCTTCAGAGGGGGTACAATATTTACCCACGCACCTGTTTCAGGTTTCTCGATGGCAAGTGGTTTGCCGTTTTCGTTTTTAAAGAATTGCAACATAGCGGCGCAAAGGTAAGCGCCACAGTTTAATCAACCGTTGAAAATTCGATGGCTTCGTTTTTTCGGTTTCGGATGGTTTTGTAATGGTGTGTGTTATGAAACAGGTTAAAATAAAGCAGTTCTCTTATGGTAACAAAGCCGAATAAAGAATTAGGCACCTGGTATTGATCCATGGTCTCATCTTCCCAATAATACCGTACCTGGTCGAGGTACTTATTGGCTATTTGTTCAAAGCGTGCAATTAAGCGTTGCTTTGCATCTTTTTCTTCAACAACTGTAGGTATAAAACGTTTTTCGGTTTCGTAACCGGCTTCCAGTTTCTGATAGTATAACTGTACCAGTTCTTCGTATGAGTAAGAAGGGCGTTCGGGTTTACCAAACTTCCATTTCAAAATAATTTTCGGAGTAAACAAATTAAGCCAGCCTTTATTCATTGTGAGCGATAGATGTTCAAGATTTTCTGCTACCGACCATTGTTCTGATTTGTAGAAGAAAAGATGATCATCCATTTGCCTGCATTGCTTGAGAATATCCTCGATGGTATTCTCAGCATGGCTGATGATTTGAAATTTGTTTAAATGATAGCGTTTTGCAATCATTGGGTGCAGGGTTAGGGTTTAGGATATGGGATTAAAGAGTAATCGTACCGGCGAAAACCAATTTGGCAGGTCCACACAGCCAAATGTTTTCAAAGGACGATTCGGATTTTTTTTCAAACTTCACTTTCAACTCTCCGCCCGGCGTAAGAATTTTTCGTTCCTGAAAGCCGATGCTGTCATTGCTGGCAGCTATTGCTGCAGCCGTTACACCGGTACCACAAGAAAGGGTTTCGTTTTCTACACCCCGCTCGTAGGTTCTTACGTTTAGCGTATCGTTGAGAAGCTGAACAAAATTAACATTGATGCCTTCTTGAAAAAATGGGGGGGAGTAGCGGATGCGTTTTCCCTCATCAAAAACTGCGGTTTTTGCGATGTCGTTTTCCCACTTGATGTAGTGGGGCGAACCTGTATTTAAAATGGAATATTCCGGCGATTTTTCGATGTTGTTTACGTCTTTCATTTTTAATTCAATCCATCCGTTATCAAGCACCTTTGCCTCGTGAAACCCGTCTGTAGCAAGGAATTCAGCGTTTTTGTCTATAACACCTAAGTGTTTTGCGAAGGCCACTAAACAGCGTCCACCGTTGCCACACATACTGCCTTCGTTGCCATCTGCATTGTAATAAACCATTTCAAAATCGTAGCCATCTTTCAGTTGTAAAAGCATCAATCCGTCGGCACCTATGCCAAATCTTCTATCGCATAAAAAGGCTATTTCTACGGTAGAGAGTTGCGTAAAATTACCGTTCCTGTTATCGATGATTACAAAATCGTTACCCGTACCCTGGTATTTATAAAATGGAATTGTCATTATGAATTGTTAGAGGGGAGTGGTAAGTAGCCAATGGGCTAAACCAATTTCCTCGTTTTAAGTGTTATTTTATTGTTGTGCTAAATTACAACAAAGTCGCATCTCAGCCTCTATGTACTGTGATGCGACTTTATGGTATGCCAGTCAGTTAAGCGTTACTACATTCCGGCAATAATCTCCAGCGATTTTTTAATCAGATTTTCAACTGCCAGCCCGCCATCTTTACTAAACTCCTTTTTAACCCTGTTGGCTACAATGGCACTGATAGACAGGCATTGATGCCCCATCATTTTACCCAAGCCATAAATGGCTGAGGTTTCCATTTCAAAATTAGTAATGCGGTGTTGGCCAAATTGAAACTGGGTTAATCTGTCTACAAAAGTTGGATTAGAAAGTCCCAGACGTAATACACGGCCCTGCGGACCATAAAAGCCAGGGCAGGTAATAGTAATGCCATGATGATAGCCTTGCACAAAATGTTTGAGCAGTTGCGATCCAGCACTACTGATATACGGATACGAAAGACTATCCTGTACCTGTGTATGCGTTACAAAGGCATGCACCAATTGTTTTTCTTCTTCGTTATTATCGTGACGATAGAAATGCAACAGGTTATCGATGCCTAAGCCATGTGTTGAAACTACAAATGCATCAACAGGAATATCGGCCTGCAACGAACCTGATGTTCCAAGACGAATAATATGCAGCGGGGCGAGTTGCGGCTTAATGGTGCGGCTATCAAAATCGATATTCACCAATGCATCCAATTCGTTCAACACAATATCAATATTATCCGGACCAATACCTGTTGATACAACCGATATTCGTTTTTTTCCAATGTAGCCTGTGTGTGTAATAAATTCACGGTGTTGTAATGTATGTTCAACCTTATCGAAATGTTTTGAAACTTCTTTTACCCGATCGGGGTCGCCAACTGTAATAACTGTACTTGCAAGTTCATCGGGGCGTACATTTAAATGGTAAACTGCACCTCTGCTATTGATGATCAATTCACTTTCTGCAATTCTTTGCATAGTTCTTTGGGAGTATTTGTTCGAATATACTACATTTGCACCTCACAAATTGGTCCTGTGGCCGAGTGGCTAGGCAGAGCTCTGCAAAAGCTCCTACAGCGGTTCGAATCCGCTCGGGACCTCTAAAAAAAGAAAAGCGTTGGAAACACTCCTGCGCTTTTTCTGTTTACAGCTTATGCGTTATTCAAATTACATTGGTATTGTAGCGGGTTTGTTGATGATTTTTGCTGCAACTTTTAACTGGATTTATATTCCTTCCAAATCGGCTTATGTTACCGGCTTTGGTTCTGATGTTGTAACAATCTTCGGAAAACCCGTTTTGATGAATATTATTATGCTTGTTCTTACAACTGCATTTTTCCTCATTCCTAAATTATGGGCTAAACGGGCAAATCCATTCGTTGGCGCAATCAATTTTGCATGGGCTTTACGTAATCTCTTTTTACTTTCTACCTGCCGCAATGGTGAATGTCCGCAAACAACTGCCTGGCTTTACATTTACTTTGGCGCATCGCTGGTTGTATTGGTGATGACGGTGTTACCTGATATGAAAGTAGTTGAGAAGAAGTAAGGTACAAGGCACAAGATTCATGCACCCCGTAACACATAACTCTTAACCTTTAACTGCTTTTTTTTAAGCCGCAGAAACTGCAGCCGGCAATTCATCTTCCGGTTCAAGTTCTATCCGGTGCAGAATATCCTTTAAGGTTGATGTTCGCTGAATCATGTATGGTACAGTATCCAAACCTGTTACAAATTTGAGAATGTAGGTATAGATGCCGATCATGTCACCTGCCTGCAACGACTTGCCATTTACCGATGACACAGTGATCAACGAAGCTGTAATAATCACCATCACCAACAATTCCATAACACCAAAATTCCACGCTTCCTGGTCGCTGATCTTGATTTGCCATTTACGCAGTTTGTTGTAATGTTCACTGATGCGTAAGGGATTTCTTGTTGCAAGAATATTTACCTGCTGTTCCAGTTCATCGTTCTTGAATTTATTTAAACGACGCATGCGCTTGCCATACAAATAGCTGGTAATGCTTACTGGTATCAACATCAGCAAACAAAGTAATACAACCTGTGTATCATAAAAGAATAACAATACAAGCGAACCGATAATGTTGTAAGCAGCTTCAATAATGTAGTTAAGATCGAACTCAAGAAAATCAATGAACTCACGTGAAAGTGTTGAGTGTGCACTCAGTTTCGAAAGATCGCTGTTGCGGTTACGGCTCATGAGTTTTACCACCAGCGAAGTATAAATGTTGGAGTAGGTACGTGAATCGTAACGATGACGAAGTGTACCCATCACTACCCAAAGTAAATGTGCTCCTGCCAGATAAAACAATCCCTGGTACGAACCTTTAATTAAACCGTTTACTGCCTCGCCTAAAAAATACGGGCGCAATAACAAGCCCAGCATTTCTATACCAAACAGCGAATAAGTTAGCAGCAATTTGTATTTATAGCGGCCGATAATTGTTTGAATGATCCATTTGCCGGGCATAACCGTTCCTTCCTTTTTTATGTGTACCAATAATTGACTGTGCAGAACCGCTGCAGTTTAGTGGAGCAAAAAACTTCCTTTAAACAGCGTAATGGATTAGTAGGGAGGGCAAAGTTAGGCCGATGGCTTGTCAGTGGGGCCTGTTAATTTGTTCCTTCTGTGTGACAGAATTGCCTTTGGCGCCGGAAATGATTTTGCGGCAGTCGGGTGTACCGCACTGGCAGTCAAATGTTTCGGCACTTTCATTCAGCAGTTCGGCGTAGTCGAGCGTAAGCTCCTGGCCGGGCAAAATGGGGTGCAGTGCTACCAGATTAAGGCCATTGTAAGCAGTGTTTGGTCGGCAGGAGTGGTTTTGCGGAGCCCATTCCGATGGATTATTATCCCACAGCACATATACTTCGGTGCTGAGCGGAACAGCATAATGTTTAAAGAGCAGCTTTTCTTCGGGCAGCCAGTTTTCATCAACCCAGCGTTTGGTAACGATTCGTTGCGGACGTTCTTCGCCTTTAAAAATGATGTCGCCTTCAGTAATATGTGTTGTGGCATAAATACCGAAACCGGCAATGGAGTTGCCCTTCATGACATACTTCTTTTGTCTGCGTTTATGCCGGGCTATCCCTTCTTCAATAATATGTTTCAGAAAACCGGTCTGGCCAATACCATCGGCTTTAATAATGTAATCGGCACTGCCTTCGTAACCATCAGTATAAAAAACAGAACAGGTGAAGTTTACTTCCAAAAAGAAAAGTTTGCCTGCATCGTTCATACGGAAATCCATGCGGGCATAACCCACGCCGCCAAAACTTCTGAAAATGCGTTGAGCCGCTTCCGTTAGTTGTTGTTTGATGGATGCATCGGTAACAGGAATATTGCTTTCGGGATGAAGCTCCGATGTTTTGAGTGCGTATGTTTTAAACGTTCGGCCTTCAGGAAAAATAAATTCAATGGGCTGAAACACTCTGCATTTCTTTTCATCTTTTGCATCGGCAGCAACAAGTACCGTAAACTCTCTGCCTGCAATGTATTCTTCAACCAGCAGTTGCGGATAATCCAATAACACAGTAACTGCTTTCTGATACAATTCATCAATGGTAGCACAAACAGAATGCTCGTCTATACCCAAACTGTCGCCTGCTTTAGCAGGTTTTACAAACAAAGGAAAGTTGAGGTGTTTGATCTGCTCTTCAAGATTGTCTGTTGTGTCGATCAATGCATAATTAGCAGTTGCAACACCTTCGGTGTAGGCAACATATTTCATTAATTCTTTTGGCGGATCGTATAACAAACTGTTTGGTCCGGTGAATGGCAGATTCAATAATTCCAACGTATAGATCACATCAATGGATGGTACTTCCCATTCGAGATAACCTTCGCACAAATTCACAAAACAATCAAAGCCTTGCTTACTTAACTGCAACAGTTGTTTGTAGGTAGTAAGTTTGTTGAGCAAAACATGATGAAACTCAACATCGGGCAATAAAGCCGATAAATTTCTTGCAGGATCGTAATATTGGTAATCAACAGCAGAAGTGGAGTAGTCGGGTTGCAGTACACAGATCTTCATAAAACTTCATGCTGTTAACGTACAGCCACTGTCTTTTTTTGTTTTTTGTAATGACGCTGCATAGCATCCTGCAGAATATGAAGGATCAATCCGGAATAGGGTTGATTACTTAAACGAACAATGGCTCCGATGGATGTATAATTTTCATCTTCACTCAAACCACATTGTGCATTTACTTCCAGTACATATAATTTGCCGGTTGCTTTATCCATGCGGATATCAATGCGTCCATAACCTGTTCCTTCTACTGCACAGTAAGCTTTCCAGCTGAGGTCCATAATTTTTTTATGCAATGCAATAGGAGGTAAATGGTACTGATAAAAATCTTCGTATTCGCCCAATGGTTTTTCCTGTTCATAGGTTTCCCACAAACGATCGAAGGAGAGAAATTTTTCAGTATCAGGTAAGTCTTTATGAAAAATACGCTCAACAGGTGGATATACTTTTCGGCTACGTGGTGCGTGATGCGAACCGGAAAGAAACACCGTGTATTCTGGCCCGTTAATAAACTGTTCAGCTACCAATCCACCGAATGAAAAATCCCAGCCACGGTAACCTTCAAACAATTCCTGTACTAACGTATTCAACTCTTCATCGTTCTGTACAACATTCTTTACACCTAAACCCATACTGCCACCACTTACTGCAGGTTTTACAATTAAAGGCGTGCCCACATAATTGCAAATACCTTTTAGTTTCTGATCACGTTTTGTAATAGCTACCCATTTGGCATGTGGAATACCGGCATCATCAAACATCTTCTTCATAACGATCTTTGAAGTAGTGTTATCATAAAACGCCGCATCAGCTCCGGTATAAATGAGTTGCTTTTCTTTTAAGTAATGAATAACGGAAACACCGGGTGTTCCATTCACTTCATCTCCATCGCACAAATTCAATACAACAGGTGTTTGAAATGATGTTGTGGCTGCAATATCATCAATGATCGATTTATAGTTTTCCTGTGTAACAGGTTGCCATTTCCAGTTGAGTTGCAGTTGCGCAAAAATCTTTGTGTATTCTTCGATGCTCTGTGAAAAATCGTAGTAGTAATCAATATTGGCATCGTTGGTTTGCAGATGCGGAGCCAGTACCCAAATGAACAAAGGATGTTGTGTAACAGGAAGAGATGATACCGGGTTTAGAAGCATAAGTAAATGTAACTTATTAATCGTTTCGTTGCTGCACTTTACGTTGTATAAAATCAGTTAAACGGTAATCTTTTAAAACGTCTTTTGTTAACTCTTTCGCTCCTTTTATTGTACCAATGCAATTGGCCTCGCCGCAACGGCATGCGAATGGTTCTGCCATAAACCATTCGGTGCTCGGATAAAAAAAGGTAAACTCATCGCCCGGTACAATAGCACGCAATGCAATTAATTCCATTGTAGTGGTATTGAAAAAAGCATTGGGGTTACAGCTGTGATTAATGTATTGCAGAAATTCAGGTTGCAGAATAATATGTTGTGTTTCGTTTACCTGTACAGTAAAGCGTGAAGGAGCAGCATGAATTTCTTTTGCACCGAATGTGCAGATGGTTTCTTCGGGCTGAAAACTTTTTGTTGAAACCAACAGATGATGATTGACATCGGGCAGCTTGTGAATTTCAGCAAAGCCATAGTGGCCCGATAGAACGGTTGCAGAAAGAGTGGTAACTGACATGGGGTGATTTTGTGTTAATACCTGAAATTAACTATTAGAACGTATAAGGCCGAATTAGTTTAACAAATGTTGAATGAATGTGTATAAAGGGGAGATGAGTGATGAGTAGGGTGTGTCGTAAAATCATCTGCTAAAACAAAAACCCGTTTCGTAAATGAAACGGGTTTTTTATGATCGTTGTAATGTTTTATTACATGTGCTGTTCGATCTTCTTAACAAAATTACCTTTTGGTTGTGCACCTACGAGTTTGTCAACTACCTGGCCATTCTTTACGAAGAGGATAGCAGGAATTGAAGTGATACCGTAATTCATGCTCACTTGTGGGTTTTCATCCACGTTTACTTTACCTACTTTCACTTTACCATCGTATTCTTTTGATAATTCTTCAATAACCGGTCCGATTGCACGGCAAGGTCCGCACCATTCTGCCCAAAAATCGATTACGCTTAATTTATCTGAGCTGAGTACTTCGCTCTGGAAGTTTGCATCTGTAAATTGGAGTGCCATAATGTATATCCTTTTAATTTTTATGTGAAATGAAGGGACAAATTTAAGCCCATTCCGCCGAATCTGATGAACTGTCATTATCCACAGCTGTTCACAAATAAAAAACAGGTGCTTGTACTACAAAACTGACAGTTAAAATGGCTTTAACTGTAGTTTCTGCAGGTACATTATTGTCATTTTTTTATCATGCGACTTATTGATAATCCTGCTGCTAAGAACTGTTAGTGTTAAAACCACAATGGCGATGAAGGTTTTACTTCCATTGCAAGGCAGCCATCTTGATCGTCTTCGCCTTACTATCCGTCCAAGCAAAGATCAGTTTATTACCAGCTTTTGTCATTTGCGGAAAACCGCTTGAACGTGCATCGGACGATTCGGCAATAACAACAGGTTGTTCTTTTGTACCATCGGCATGTATTTTCATCGCTTTAATGGTAGCGCCTTCCATCCAGCTGATCATGGCCGAATGTTCATCGAGCATAACAAGATCAACACGACCAATGGCTTTACCTTCATCCACTTTTACAGGTTGATTGAACGTTGCACCGCCATCTGTTGAGAAAACAACTTTCACTTCGCCTTTGTTCTCTTTCATCGAAAACCAGGCAATGGCTAAGTTGTTGCCGAGGGCATCGGCTCTTGGTCCGTTTACAGGGCATCCTGCAATTTTCCATTCATCAGCATAAATGCTTTTTGCTGTGGTCCATTCACCATTCACCAAACGTACAATCGACATATCCCTGATCTCTTCATCGGAACGATCTCTGTACACCACAACAGGTCCGTTTGCCGTAACAGCAATGGTTGTCTGGCAGCAATCACAAATGCGTCCATCAAGTTCCCATTCTTTTGTTTTTATTCCTTTCTTATCAAGCAAGGCTGCACGCAGGGTCATTTCACCATGATGTCCTTCATGACCGCTGTGTTCGCCTTCCATGGCTGTCTTTCTTCCATCGAGCCATGACACTAAGAATTGATCGTTGTACGGCACAATAGATACAAAACCATGTTCAGCTTTCTTGCCATCATCATGTAAGATGGTTGGCGTGCTCCATGTATTACCTGTATCGTTGGATGCAAGCAATTTTACATCGTAGGTAAATTTTGCTGTATCGCTTTTCTCTAAAAAATGTGCCAGCATGTTGCCGTTTGCATCGGATGATACAACCGGATAATCGGCCCAGTTCACAAACCAGTTGTTACCGGTATTGATTGCAACCGGTTTCGACCATGCATCGTTTTGCAACGTAGAAAAGAACAAGGTTGATGTTTTCCCTTTCTTCTCCACCCATGATAAATGCACAATGCCTTTTGCATCGGTAAAGAGATAGGGCTCTGCGCAGGAATCGGCAGCAGGAGAGGCGAGTGTTGTGATGGCTGTAGTTGCAGCTGCTTCTTTTTTCTGCTCGTTGTTACAGGCTGCAAATGAAATTGCAACGATGAAGAGGATGATTAGTTTTTGCATGCTTTATTTACTGTTGGTGATGATGTTGATGTTTTCTTTACTGTCCCATTTACGATAACCCATTTCATTAAATACACGTTCGCCTTTTGTATTAAAGATAAATGTGGTGGGGATGGTCATAATATCTAAGGACTCAAAGTTGTCGACCTTTACGTAGTGAAACTTAAAAGGTTTTTGTTGCTGAAATGCTTTGATCTCTGCTGCATCTTCGGTTGATGCAAACAGGAATACCACTTCATCTTTGTTTACTTTTTCCATAGCGTTTGCAATGGATGGCATTTCCTGTATGCAGGGTTTGCACCAGGTTGCCCAGAAATTAAGGAAGATGGTTTTGCCTTTGTATTGGTTAAGATCAATGGGTTCGCCATCAAGTGAAGTAAGCTTTACTTTGTCGAGGTCTGATTTGGTTTTTACTGCAGGTGCGGTTTTCTCCTGTTGATCGTTCTTTGTTTTTTCTTTACAGCCGGTGAACACAACAAGCAGTAAAAGCGATAGTGTGAAGATTGTTTTCATTTGTTGGATGATTATTAGTGAAACCGTTGCAATGTTACTTGCTTTTCGGTTAATGATTATGCCCCGCCATTGGATCGGCTCCTTTTTTAAATACATATTCGCTGTGCAGCAGGTACGCACCGCTGATGACCACAATATCACCAGCGTTTAACCCGCTTTTTATTTCAATACGGTCGCCGCTTTCCAAACCTGTTTCCACCATTTTACTTTTAAACGAATGTGTGCCTGTGCGTATCCAAACGGTAGCACCTTTGCCATCACGTATCACCGCATCAATTGGTAAGCTTAACGAACTGTGTTGTTTACTTTTCAATACAACATAGGCTGGCATACCTGGCTTTAAACGGTTGCCATTATTGGGAATAGCTACACGAATTAAATTGATCCTTGTATCAGGATTGATCTCCGGGTTTACAAATTCAATTTTTCCATTGATCGAAAGCCCATCCATATCGGGAAACTGAACAGTGGCACTGCCATTCACATCAATCACTGCCAACTGTGATGTATACAGCTGTGCTTCGGCCCATAAGCCGGAGAGATCAGCAAGCTTTACAATGGTACCACCATCCATTACATAATCGCCTTCACGAATATCGAGTGTGGTAATGGTGCCCGATGCTGTACTGTAAAATGTGGTAATGGGAGTTGGTTTTTTTGTTTTCGCCAGTTCGTTGATCTGTGCTTCACTCATGCCCCACAGCAGCAGTTTGTTTTTTGCGCTTTGCAGCAGTTGATCGAAGTCAATAGCTGTTTCTGTTGCAAATGTTCTTTTGCGTTCAACCGCCAAAACATATTCCTGTTTTGCATTGTTCAGTTCTTCGCTGTACAGATCGTAAAGTGCTGCGCCCTTACTTACCTGGTCGCCGATGTTACGGTAATACAAACGTTCAATGCGCCCGCCCACACGTGCACTTACCGAAGTTGTTTTATCCTGGTTGAAATTTAAACTGGCAGTTAACACGAGCTGATCACCAATAGTACCTGTACGAATGGTATCGGTTTGAATATTGCCCAACTGTATCTGCTGTTCACTTAATTGTATCTCATCTTTCTTAGCACCGTTGCTTTTCTTAACAGGCGTAAGATCCATTTTGCAGATAGGACATTTGCCCGGCTTATTCTCGATCACCTGCGGATCCATGGAGCAGGTGTAGTACACATCGCTTTCTGTATGCACATGTGTTTTGCTTTTGCAGGAAGAAAAAACAAACAGGCAAAGGGCAATAAGCAAAAGGCAAACATGCACTTGTGTGCTAAATAGCTTTAAATAGTGTCGTATCATAAAACTTTTTTAGTCAATTATCATTTATTCATTATCCACTGCTTTTCATTCATATCCGTTAGACGAGGGCCTCAGACGGTAACCACTCATCATTTATCACTCATTCTCCTTCACCTTAATAAAACTCTCACTATCCATTAAATACTGTGCATTGGCTGCAACCGAATCGGTTACATGCAAACCACTCAATACCTGTATATGTGTTTTGTGCAAAATGCCTGTGTTGATCTTCTGTGCTTTAAAACCATCTTTCACTTTTTGAAACACCACTTTGTCCAATCCTAATGAAAGCACAGCTTCTTTTGGCAACCAGTATGCATTTTTTGAATTGCCAAACACGATGGCTCTTACCTGGCTGCCGATGGGTATTTTCAAACTGCTGTTATCGAAATAGACTCTTGCAGTAAGCGTTTTGTTTTCTTTTCGATAGAATGGTTCAATAAAATCGATCCTTGCACGAAAGTCTTTACCCGGTGCTGTTTCAGGAACAATACGCACTGCATTTCCTTTTTGCAACAAGGCACTGTTATCGCCAAAGATGTTGAGCACAGCCCATGCTTTTGCAGGATTGTAAACAAGGAATACAGTTTGTCCTTTGTTCACATACATGCCTTCTTTCAATAGCAGTTCTTCGGTGAGCAGCGAAACATCTTTCATTTTTTCAGAACTGTTGTCCATACCTGTTCCTGTTGATTCATGAATATGTCCGCTGTAATTGCTGTACACCGCAACGGTGAGTGATGCCTGTTTGCTTTGTAGTACCTGTTGCAATTGTTCTTTGCTCATACCTGCCAGCAACAGTTTTTCTTTTGCTGCTTCAATCATAGCTGTGTTGCCTGCATCATTCTTCAAGAGGAATAAAAGATTCTGTTGTGCCGTAAGTAACTCCGGACTGTAGATGTCCATGATGCGTTGCCCTTTATTGATCTTCTGGTAACGGTGACGCACATACAGTTTTTCAATACGTCCGCTTACACGTGCTGAAATGCTGCCAACAGCTCTTGTATCGTAAGCTATGCTACCCAATGCTTCGATCTCAATTTCCTCGGCTCTTTTTTCAATGCTGGTAACGGGTACTGATGAGATCACAAATTCATTGGTTGGTTTGATAAGTGCATCGAGTTCCACTTCTTTAACTGCAGCACCACCTGTTTCTTTTTTTACAAGATCCATTCCGCAGATGGGGCAGGAGCCAGGGTTGTCTTTCACCACATCAGGATGCATGGGACAGGTATATGCTGCCGCTACATCATTATGCCCGTGTTGATGTTGTTGTTCATTTGTAACTTTCACCAATTCCATTCCACACTTTGGACAAGTGCCCGGCTTATCACTGAACACCGAATCCTGCGGCATGGGGCAGGTGTACATTTCTTTTGCTGCATCTGTTGTTTGCTTTGCCTTGTTGTTTTTGCAGGAAGCAAAGAGAACTAGCAGGAGAAATGGTATGTAGAGATATTTGTAGTTCATTGTTTTGTTTTTGATTGTTCGCTACGCTTACAATGGTTACTCACGCTGAGGTCACAGAGTACACAGAGGAACTTGCTTTTTCTTCTTTGAATTTGTTTCTTGGTCATTGGCTTTTCCTTCTTCCTTTAATCCTAAACCTTAAACCTTCTTTCTTCACCTTCCACCTTATTCCTTTTGTATCAGTCTTTCAATTGTTACCTGCAGTTGCAATGCCTGCTGCAACAGATCGCTGTACTGCAGTTGCGTCATGTACAATGTTTCCCATGCATCAAACAGCATAAACAATTCTTCGGTGTTTTGCTCGTATGCCAGCTGCATGGTTTTGTAATTGTTGCGCAAGGCCGGAATAATATTTTCATCATACAGCTTCAATTGCTTTTGTTTTAACTCCAGTTCGTTGCGCATGCCATAAGCCATGCCACTGTATTCGTTCAGCAGCATTTCTTTTTGCGATTGCAATGCCGCTGCTTTCCACTTTAAACTTTCTACATTGGCTTTGTTCATCTTCGACGACCATTTGGTAAGCGGCAGCTTCATCATACCCATCAACGAAAACTGCATGGGTAAACCACCAAAGCCAAACATGTGCTCGTAGCGAATACCAAACTGCGGTTTCAGACTTTGCTTTTCTGTTTCCTGTTTCAGCCAGGTAAGGTTAATGTCTTTGTCAATTGCTTTCAGATCGCTTCTGCTGGTATAGAACAGACTGCTGTCGAACACAAGACCGGCATAGGTTTTCAGTTCATACGAAGTATCAATATCAAGCGGCGTCATTGCATAGCGGTTCATGAGTGCATTGATGCGGATGCGTTTTTCTTTGATGTCGTTTTCAAACATCAACCGCATATTCTGCACATTGCCCAATGCTGCTTTTGCTTTATAATATGCATTGATCTTTTCAAGATTATTCCTGTAACGGATCTCTGCATTTTTGATCATAAACTCCAGCAGCTTTTCATTCTGATCAAGTATAACAAGCTTCTTTTTCAGTATGATCCAGTCGTAATAAAATTGTTTGGCATCGTTGATGAGTTCGTTCAGTGATGCATTCTTTTTTTCTTTTTCTACAGAAGACATGGCTTGCATATACGCCGCATCTGCATTTTGTTTTTGTTTGCTGGGAAACATTTGTTGCCCGCCAAGCATGTATTGTCCCATGCCTTCTTTATAACCGCCCATGCCATCATCCATTTTTTGCCAACGCATGGGATTGTAGGGCGTCATAAAAAATCCGCTGCTGAACTCCGGCGGCATCCAGCTCTTTGCACCTTTGGCTGCTTCATCCATGGAGCGTATTTCATGTTCATACATTTTTACAACCGGGTGCGATTGTTTAATGCTGTCGATGATGGCATCGAGTTTTAAGGTTTGTGTTTGTGCGGTTACAGCAACAAACAACATGGCTGCAAGTAGGTTATTCTTTAACATCGATTAATTCAATTTTGCCTTTACGTTTTAATTCCCGTTCCTTGATCATTTCAAAGATCACAGGTGTAATAAGCAGTACATAAATGGTTGATGAAATAGTGCCGCCGATAAGTGGTATGGTGATGGGGCGCATAATATCGCTTCCAACGCCGGTTGCCCATAAGATGGGAATTAAACCAAACAAACCAACAGATACAGTCATGAGTTTTGGTCGCAAACGTTTTACCGAACCTTCCAATACATAAGCACGAATGATGGCGGATGTTAATGTTGCTTTTGAATTACCATGTTTCGCTACCATGTTATTCATGGCTTCGTTGAGGTAGATGGTCATGAGCATGGCGGTTTCAATGGCCATACCAAACAACGCAATAAAACCAACAGCAACTGCAACCGATAAATTGATGCCATAGAAGTACACCATAAATACACCACCAATGAGTGCAAACGGAACAGTGATCATGGTAACAATGGCTTCTTTAAACGAATGATACGTAAAGTACAGCACCATGAAGATGATGAGAATAACAATGGGCATGATCATCGTAAGTGTTCTGTTTGCACGGATCTGGTTTTCCCACTGGCCACTCCACTCAAGGAAATAACCTTTGGGTAATTTGGTCACCATCTTGTTGAGTTTTTCCTGCGCTTCTTTTACCGTGCTGCCAAGATCCCGTTCACGAACATTGAATAAAACGGTACCACGCAACATTGCATTTTCAGAATTGATCATCGGCGGGCCATCAGTCAATTGGATGTCGGCAACTGCTTCCAACGGAATGGGACCGAAGTCCATTGTTTGTACCTGCAATCGTTTTAATGCCTGCAGATTGTTACGGAAGTCTTGCCCGTAACGTGCATTCACCGAAAAACGTTGACGGCCTTCAATGGTAGTTGTCAATTTCATACCACCTAATGCACTTTCAACAACGGTGTTCACATCATCAATACTTAAACCGTATCGGCCGATCTCTTCTCGCTTCACCACAATATCAATATACTTACCACCGGTGATGGGTTCTACATACAGATCTTTCACGCCATCAATACCATCGAGTTGTTTTTTGAGGATTTGTGCAAACGCATAAATGCTGTCGAGGTTTTGTCCATACACTTTAATACCAACATCTGTACGGATGCCTGTTGACAGCATGTTGATGCGGTTGATGATGGGCATGGTCCAGCCGTTTGTAACACCCGGTATTTGCAGCTTTGCATTCAGTTCGTTAATGATGTCGTCTTTTGTTTTACCGGCACGCCATTCGTGTTTTGGTTTTAACAGAATGATGGTTTCGATCATGCTGATGGGAGAGTTATCAGTTGCGGTGTTTGCTCTGCCTGCTTTGCCCAACACATGTTCTACTTCGGGTACTGTGCGGATCAATTTATCCTGCACCTGCAACAAACGTTTTGCTTCCGAGTTGGAAACATCGGGTAATGTTACGGGCATAAATAACAACGAACCTTCATCAAGCGGTGGCATAAATTCAGAACCCAGTCTTGTCATCATTACAACACCTGTTGCCAATGCAAGAATGTTTACGGCAATGGTTGTTTTTCGCCAGCGTAAACAGAAGTTCAATATAGGTGTGTAAATTTTTTCGAGTGTGCGTGTAATGGGGTTGGCGCTTTCGGGTTTCAATCTTCCTTTTAAGAAAAAGGAGATGAGTACCGGTGTTAAGGTGATGGCAAGGATTGCATCGATCAGCAGGATAAATGTTTTCGTCCATGCCAATGGATGAAACAATTTTCCTTCCATGCCTGTTAACAGAAACACCGGTAAAAAAGACGCCACTACAATAATGGTGGAATAAAACACACCCGGCCCCACCTGCTTCGATGAACGTTCAATGATGTTCATCTTTTCTTCAGCTGTTAAGGGATCTTTATGTCGTTTAAATAGTTTCATTGTAAGTATTATTGCTTGTTGCCAATTGCCTGTTCTTTATTCAACTGCGCTTCGCTGATATGCCTGTACGCATTCTCCACCATTACAATGCCATCATCCACTACCACGCCAATTGCAAGTGCAATACCTGTTAAGCTCATGATGTTGGATGAAATACCAAACAGTTCAAGAAAAATAAAACCGGCTGCCACGGAGATGGGCAGTTGAATAAGAATGATGAGTGCGCTGCGCCAGTGAAACAAAAACAACAGTACAATGATCGATACAGCGATCATCTCTTCAATCAATGTACCTTTTACCGATTCGATTGCTTCCTGTATCAACGTGCTTCTATCGTACGAAGTTTTAAAGGTTACGCCTTCGGGTAAACCTTTTTCCACTTCTTTCATTTTCTCTTTAATGGAAGCGATCACTTTGTTGGCGTTTTCGTTGTAACGCATTACCACAATACCACCAACCACTTCACCTTTACCATCCATATCAAAAATGCCGAGACGCAGATCGCCACCCATTTGTACCGAACCAACATCTTTTACACGAACAGGAATGCCATTGTAATTTGCCAGTGCAATGTTCTCTACATCTTCTTTGCTTTTGAGATAGCCTAATCCACGGATGATGTAAGCCATGTCGGCCATTTCAAATTTTCGTCCGCCCACATCATTGTTGTTTGCTTTTACTTTGTTCATTACATCCATGAGAGAGATGTTGTAGAACTGCAGCTTCACGGGATCGATCACCAGTTGGTATTGTTTTTCAAAACCACCGAACGATGCTACTTCTGCAACACCAGGCACTGTTTGTAATGCAAACTTGATGTACCAATCCTGCAATGCACGTTGTTCACCAAGATCGAGTTTAGGCGCATCAAGATGATACCAGAAGATATGACCGACACCTGTACCATCAGGACCAAGCGTTGGCATGATGCCCTGCGGTAATAAACGTTGTGCATAGTTCAAACGTTCGAGTACCCTTGTGCGTGCCCAATAGATATCAACATTGTCTTCGAAGATCACATACACAAAACTCATCCCGAACATCGAAGAGCCACGGATGTTTTTAATTTTCGGAATGCCTTGCAGATTACTCACCAAAGGATAAGTAACCTGGTCTTCGATCACCTGCGGACTGCGGCCCATCCATTCCGTAAAAACGATCACCTGGTTTTCACTTAAGTCGGGAATGGCATCGATAGGATTTTTTTGTACAGAGTAAATGCCATACGCAAACAGTGCAGCTGCAAACAGCAGCACAACGATCCTGTTGCGTAATGCGATCTCAATTATTTTTCGAACCATGTGTTTAATTTGTAATAAGCGTTTGCAATAGCAATTGGCAATAAGCAAGATTTATTTACAATTGCTTATTGTCAATTAATTGATCACTTCTTCCACCGAACCACAGGTGAGCATGGATGCACCGAAGTATGGGTTCTTAACTTCCTTCAGTTCGCTGATCCACATAGCACCTTTGTTATCTCTTGCCATCGGGCAATGATCGTGGTAAACTGAACGGCCGGCACCAAATGCTTTTACGAGTGTGTATACATCTTCGCTAAGCGATGCAAAATGCGAACGCTGATGTTTAATGTCATCGCCCTTCTTTGCAATATGTTCTGCATGTTCTTTCAGTTCATCACCCACTTCATCATATACTTTTTTCTGTTCGATTGTGAACAACGACTTGTCAATTTTTGCAACTGCTTTTTCCATAGCTGCTGCAGCATCGGCTGCTTCTTCAGCATTATCATTCGCTAATGCATTTTTAATATGCAGGTAATGATCCACTACTTCGTTGATAACAGTCGAGACCGATGCATCTACATCTTTAAATGTTACTGCAACAGCAGGAATGTTTTGTTCCGCTTCAGCAGCAGGTTGTGTACTTTCCGTTGTTGTGCTGTTCATGTTGTGGCCTTCGTGTCCGTTCTTGTTGTTTTTGTTTGAACAGGCAGCTAATACAACTGTTAAGAGGATGAATGCAATGCTTATTTGTTTCATGTGTTATTTTATTATGCCGCTGAAGCTCAGCTATCCTGAAAAGAAAGCTTCTGTATTTCTGCGGCTTGTTTATTTAATTAGTGATTGTGATTGGAATGATCTTCTTTTTTCTTTAAGTCCATGCCGCATTTACTGCATTTGCCGGGTTTGTTGCTTGTGACATCGCTGTGCATGGGGCATACATATTGATTCATTACTTCTGTTTTCATTTTTTCTTTTGATCTTACCAGGTCCATACCGCACTTGCTGCACTTTCCGGGTTTATCGCTGCTGACATCTGCATGCATGGGACAGTTGTAGCTTTTTGTTACTTCCGTTTTCATCTGTTCTTTTTTCGATAACTCAAGCTTCATTCCGCATACAGTACAATTGCCGGGTTTCTTTGCAGCTACAGTGTCGTGCATAGGGCAAGTGTACAGCTGTGTATGTTTGGTATTGTCTTTTTTACCTGCTTTGTTTTGTGCAGTTACAGTTAATGCAAGGATGGAGAATACTGCCATCAACAGTACGTTCAATGATTTCATTGTTTAGAATTAAAAGGTGAAGAATAAATACAGGGCATAGGGAAATGCCAAGAGCCCGGCATAGCAATGCCCGGCTTATAACAAGAAGCTGATCTTAAATACGGAAAGTACAGTTACGGATGTAAAGCGAAGTAGCATCCGTTAGGGGAGGTGCGTTGCTGCGTGGATTTTCTTCTGTAACCGAAGTTACATGCGGCAATGTGTAAACAATGGATGAAACAGGGATAGCTGTTGCAATCAATTGCATTGCCTGGAACGATTCAGCTACTTTCTGATCTTTTTCCAGCTTTATCTGCTTTTGTTCGTCCTTACAGCAATCATTTTTGCCTTTGCCATCCTTCTCCATACCGCAGTTGTCGCAAGTGTTGGAGTCATCATGACCAATGCTCATGTTTACCAGCTTGCCCATACAGTAATGCAACTGTACAGTGGCACCGCTGGCAGTGCCGATATAAAGAATGGCTAATATGGCGATGATGAGCTTTTTCATCTGAATGAGAAATCGAAAGTACAATTTATCCGCACAACTTAAAATAGCTTAACAAAATTAAAACAGGAAGTGCTGTAAAAGCATGACCACGCTCATACTAATCATCAGGCCGTCTTCAATAATGGTGATGGTGCTCATGGGCAGGTTAAATACTGCTCCAAGACAGGCACAACGGATCTTTCGTTTGTTTAGTACACTTTGCAATACGCCAATGATGCTTACACTCATTACAACCAATGTAACAATGTTTGTAACAAGTGGGTTGAAGTTAACAGCATAAGCGATACCCAAACCAAGTTCAACAAACGCATAGATATAACCCCAGCTGCGGAAACGTTTGGCAACAATATCGTACATCGAATAGCTGTCGGCAAAGCCCTGAAGATCGAGTAGTTTAAAGAAAGAAAACACCAGGAAGAAGCCGCTCATGAATACACGCATGAACTCCATATTGCTGAAGCCGTTTACCGAAAAAGCAGAGAGTAAGCTGATGGTTGTAATAAAACCAAACACAAGTAAAATGGGCTTGTAAGTGGCCAGCCAGCCTTTTGCCTGCTCTGCTGTTTCGTTATGATGAACTGCATCGATCTTGTATTTACTATCGCTGCCGCCCAGTGCTGTTTGAAAGGTATTGATTGAAATATGTTTCTGCATTTCGATGGTAGCAGAGTTGTTGTCTTTCGAAACTTCAACCGATAAAACATCCGGAACAGCAAGCAGTTTGCTTTTTACTTTGGCTTCGCAACTGCTGCAGGTCATTCCGGTAAGTTGGTAATTGTGTGTCATAGCAATTTAATTTAACACAAAGCTACCTGCACCGGCTGCGGGCATTGTTATACAATTATGGAAACGATTTACATGATTTTGAAGCTGCTTGAGTTGGTTGTTCTGAATAGATAATGGATGATTTTTGGAGCGAAACAAGGCGAATTTTGCAGCCATAGTCTAAACGCCTAAGGCGAGAAATTCAACGCAGTTGCAGCCCAAAAATCGCCATTAGTATATCGAACAACTGACTCAAGCAACTTCTCATAGTTCCTCGATGTTGCGTCGCTTGTTTTCTTTGAGCGATTTGAAGAAAGTAGGCGTAAGGCCGGTTTGTTTTTTAAACTGGCTGGAAAGATGTGCCACACTGCTGTAACCCAGGTCAACTGCTATCTGCGAAAGCGACAGTTCATCGTACATCAGCAGTTCTTTTACTTTTTCTATTTTCTGGGCGATGTAATATTTTTCAATGGTGGTTCCTTCCACTTCGGAAAAAAGATTACTGAGATAACTGTAGTCGTGGTGAAGTTTAGCTGAAAGATGATGGGAGAGGTTTTCGGTCAACTCTTCATTACTGTGGTGAACCAGTTCAATGATGACTGTTTTTATTTTGTCGATGATCTTACTTTTCTTATCGTCGATCAGTTCAAATCCAAGCTGCTTAATATTATCGCTGAACTGCTGCAGTTGTTTGGCAGTGGGTTCTTTTTTCAATTCCACTTCGCCCAGTTCTACATGCAGCGGCACAATACCTGTTTTTTCAAGTTCAGAAGCAACCACCATTTTGCAGCGGCTGCAAACCATATTGCGGATGTAGAGTTTCATGATTGATGCGAAGGTAAACCGCCGGATTAATTTCCCAGTTTGTTTTTCTGAAATTCAGTTGGCGTCATGCCGAATTGTTTCAAAAAGTTGCGGCCAAAATTTGTCTGCGAGCCATAGCCAACCATATCCGATACTTCGTAAATTTTATATTCGCCGGTAGAAAGTAACTCAGCTGCTTTTTTTAAACGGGTAATATTGATGAGCTCGTTGGGCGTAAGATCGGTTACCGATTTAATTTTCCGGAATAAACTGGTACGTCCCATGTTCATCAGCTTTGCAAGTTTATCAACATCCAGTGCATGATCGTCGATGTTTTCACGAATATGCTGATTGAGTTTTTCAAGAAACAACTCATCCGGTTTATTATGTGCTACCGATTTCAGGTTAACGAACGGCGTGTTAACGAAATACTCTCTTATTTTTTTTCTGTTGTTGAGCAGGCTTGCAACATGGGCCAGCAGGTATTCTGTTTCGAAAGGTTTTTCAATATAGGCATCGGCGCCAATGCTTAATCCTTCAATTTTCGATTGCAATGTATTCTTTGCTGTTAACAGAATAACCGGTATATGACTGTATTCGAAATTCGATTTGATTTCTTTACACAGTTCAAAGCCATCCATCACCGGCATCATTACATCACTGATGACCAATTCAACCGATTCGGTGCTGAGCATTTTTAAAGCCTGTGCACCATCTGTAGCTTTCAGTACTTCGTATTGTTCCTGCAACTCATCTGCAATTACTTCCAGCAGCTCTTTGTTGTCTTCCACTAAAAGTATCTTCGGCTTCATTGGTTTCGGTTTATGTGTGAATGTATAAAAGATTTGCTATACAGATGTTGCTGAATCGTTATTCAATGGTAATGTGAGCGAAAAGCAATTCATGTTCTCCGATGGCGGGTCAAGTACAAGTGCGCCTTTGTGCAATTGAGTAAGCGACAAAGCAAGTGCCAAACCAATGCCCGAACCTGTTTGTGTTTCCGTTTCACGAATACGGTAAAATGGTTCAAATATTTTTTCTTTCAACTCTTCGGGTATCAGGTAGCCATCGTTTTTTACCTGTATGGTAAATGAGTCTGCGGCTTTATAATTTGGAAGCAATGCAACGGTTACATGCTTTGCTGCAAACTTTACAGCATTACCAATCAGGTTGTACAGTATTTTATTAAAGGCATCTACATCGATCTTTGCATACAGTGGTTCCTGAGGTATGTTGCATATAAAAGAAAGATTGTTTTCTTCTGCAAGATCCGTAAAGTCGTTACAGGCTTCTTCTGTTAATTGTGTAATATTCGATACCGCAAGGTCAAGATGAAACTTGTCAATTTCTGTTTGCCGGAAATCCAATAATTGATTTGTTAATTCAATTAACCGGTTGGTGTTCCGGTTCATGATCTTGATGCTTCTTTCCAGTTCCGGCAGTGCTTCTGTTTTCTTGGTGATTTTTGTAAGCGGAACTTTAATTAACGTTAGCGGCGTTTTAATTTCATGCGCTACATTGGTAAAGAAATCGATCTTGGCATCGAGCAGTTCTTTGTTTTTTGCCAGTTGCATTTCCAGTAATTCTTTTTCCTGCGCCGCTTCCAGTTGTTCGAGCTGGCGTTTGTTTTTTTCTTTCATACGCAGATAGTAATAGCGAATGACAAAAACAACAAACAACAAAGCAGCAAGAAAGTAAATACTGTAAGCAGAATTGCTCTTCCACCACGGCGGCAAAATGCGGATGATGAGTAATTTTTCGTTAGGACTGGAAATGCCGTAACTGTTCATTGCTTTTAACCGGAAATGATACGTACCTGCCGGTAACTCTGCAAAATCAACCCGCCTGTTTTTTTTCAGGTTCACCCAATTGTTCGATAACTCTTTCATCTGGTAAGCATACTGGATGGTTTCTGTTGCAGAAAATTCCAATGCTGCAAAATCGATGCTGAAAGTTGATTGGTTATGCGTAAGTACAATACTGTCGGTAAACGTAATTGAAGCCTGCAGCGGCGATCCTTTTTTGGCAATACCTGTTTCCTGGTTGGCAATTTCAAAGCCGGTAATATAAACAGGAGGCGAGAAAGTTGATTGCCTGAATTCTTTCGGATGAAAACTGACAAGTCCTTTCATACTTCCGAAATACATGCGCCCGTCTTCATCTTTATATGCCGAGCTGTAATTGAACTGATCGCTGATCAATCCGTTTGCTGTAGTAAACACATCCGCTTTTTCTGTAACAGTATTAAAACGTGCAAGACCTTTGGTTGTACTGATCCAAAGCTCATTAGCATTTGCTTCCAGTATGGAAAACATAAAATTGCTGGGGAAGCCATTTGCGGTACCGTAACGGGTGAAGCGGTGTGTCGTTTCGTTCCATCTACACAAACCATCTTCGGTTGTAAACCAAAGATGATTGCGACTGTCTTTAAATACGCTGTTAACACGGTTGCTGCTTAAGCTTGTTGTATCTGTTTCTTTGTATTCAAACGTTTCGCTTTTTCCTGTAGCGGGGTTGTAACAATGAATACCTCTGCCAAATGTTGTTGCCCAAAGTTTGCCGTAATTATCTTTTACTATGCCGGTATACCAATCCCATTCAGGAAAACCCTGTACCCGTTTTAACTGATCCTGTTTGCGATCGTAATAATAAATGCCCAGTGTTGTTCCAATCAAAACAGAATCGGGATGCAATGCATAGATGCAGTAAATAAAATTACTTGCCAGCACACTACCGGGACTGTTTTGAAAATGTTTTACAACTTTACCGCTTTGCATATTCAATACATCCAGCCCGTGTTCAAACGTACCTATCCATACTTCATTGCCGGTTACTTCCAACCCATGTAAATTAAAAAAGGAAAGGCTGCCGGGCTTGCCTGTTGCTTCGTAATGTGTAAATGTTCCCGTTGCCGGATTATACCTGTTGAGACCTGCGTCTTCAGTGCCTATCCACAGATTTCCGTTCTTATCTTTTTTTATTTCCCGCACCACATTTCCACTCAATGAGTTTTCGTTCTTTGCAGGAAAGAATTTTGTAAATGCTGTAACCTGTTTTGGATAATAGTTGATGCCACCAAAATAAGTACCCACCCAAACGCCGCCCTCTTTATCGGTACACATTGTTTCAACTGCATTATCGGAAAGCGAGTAGGGGTTGCTGTAATTTTTTTCTAACTGTGTACCTTTACCTGTTTCAAGATTATAAACAAATATGCCGGATGCGGTACCGAGCCAAAGTGTATTGTTGGCAACCTGCAGAATCCGTTTAACGTAGAAATGGGTTTCACGTTTTAACGGCAAGGGAAGATCTGTATAAGTTCCCTGATTTGGGTTTATGCGCTTTACACTTGCATTATTGGTTCCCGCAAGTAAGTCGCCGTTTGCTGTAACCACCAATGTTTCAATGTACCTGAATTTTGCTGGCGAAGATTTTGCAAAGAGTGGAATTGTAGAAAAGGATCTGCTTCCAGGAATATATTTTTTTATTTCGCCATCAATGGTGCCTGCCCATACCGAACCATCTCCTGTTGTGCAAATTGCTGTTGCAATAAAAAAATTGATATGATCGAAGTACTCGAGCTTTGCAGTTGCAGGCGAATAACTACACAATGCAAAACCTGAGATGAACCAGAGGTTGCCATTTGCATCGCCGGTAAGTTTAAAAACGCTGTGCTCTTTTGTGGAAGGCATAAGCAAGAAGCCTTCTGTTTTTTCATTGTATCTATATAGTCCTCTATCGGTGCCCACATACAATGTACCTTGCTTATCCTCGAAAAGCGAATTAACAAAGTTGTTGCCGATGCTGTTGCTGTCTGCAGCGTTTTTGCGAAAGGTTTTAAACGAATAACCATCAAAACGGTTTAAACCATCTTTTGTGCCAAACCACATAAAGCCTCGTTTATCCTGCAACGCACAAATTACACTGTTGTGCGATAATCCGTTTTCAACCTGGTAGCGTTTAAAATAATAAGGTTGTGCTAATAGCAAATGAGGCAGCTGTGCTGCAAGTAGTAAACATATGGCAATAATAAATCGCAAAGGCAAATCAGTTAATACTTGTTACAGATGAATAAGTTTTACGGGGTAATTGATCATTGGCAGCAATTAAAAATGGTACTTTTTGTTGAAATATTGGCACTTTTGTTTGAATCAAGTACGTTAATATTTGTCAAATTTACACTTATTAATTTAAACTCCTAAAACGAACTTGCTATGATTTATTCAACACATTCCCCTGTGTCAACCTGATCGATTTTGCTTGCCTGCAATGTTTCCTTTCTGAAGATTTTACCGGTATAAATTTTCCGAGGATTTCTTTCCAGGTATATCTCATGTAATTGGCGGTATCAAATACTTATGCTTCATCATACTTACGAAGCAGGTACAATGGTGCTGATGGGATTACTATGTCTGCAGGCCAAACAACAGCTATTTAACCAAAACATACACGGTTCATTTATTTTTTAATTAAACAAGTATTTGATTGCTTATGAAAGAATTTGTAACCAATAAAGCAGGCAGGACCTGGTCTTTATTTGTGCTGATGCTTTGTTTTTCTGTTGCCGTAACAGCACAGGAAAATGAAATTACAGTACGTGGTATCGTACGTTCAGATTCTGCAGTGTTGCAGAGTGCAACGGTTCAGCTGAAAACCGATGCAAAAAAAGCTACACAAACCGACGACAAAGGAAACTTTGTGTTGCGTGTACCATCCAAAGGAACTCTGGTTATTTCCATTATCGGTTATGAAACGCAGGAGGTTCCCATAAACGGCCGCACAACGATTGATGTATTAATGAAGTCGTCGAGTGCAAATCTTGGCGATGTGGTGATCATTGGTTTTGGTGGTACCAAAAAGAAAGAGAGCATGGTTAGTTCTATTACTACTGTTAATGTAAAGGAATTAAAAGGGCCAACAGGTAATCTTACCAATGCCATCGCCGGACGTATTCCCGGTGTTATTTCTTTTCAACGTAGTGGTGAGCCCGGTCTTGGTACCGATAACTCGGCGTTTTATATTCGTGGGTTATCAACCTTTGGTACAGGTAAACAGGATCCGTTGATTTTAATTGATGGTGTTGAATCATCTCCAACTGATCTTGCACGTTTGCAACCCGATGACATCTCTGATTTTTCGGTGTTGAAAGATGCTGCGGCTGCATCGGTATATGGTGCACGTGGTGCAAACGGTGTGGTACTTGTAAACACACGCACAGGTAAAGAAGGTGTTGCTAAGTTTTCGTTCCGTGCAGAGAACCGTGTTTCATCGAACACCAAAAATTTTAACCTGGCTGATAATATCACTTACATGGAGCTGGCAAACGAAGCAGCGCTTACACGTTCGCCGCTTGCCATTCAGCCATACACAAGAAATAAAATTGAACATACAAAAGCCGGTGATGATCCTTATCTCTATCCCAACAATAACTGGATCGATCAGCTGATTAAAAAATATACCGTTAACCAAAGCTATAACCTCAACATCAGTGGTGGTACTAACAGAACACGCTACTATGTTGCAGGTACATATAACCAGGATAATGGTTTGTTGAAAATTGATCCCATCAACAACTTCAACAGCAATATCAAACTCAAGAACTATTCTATCCGTTCAAATGTTAACCTCAATCTTTCCAACAATACCGAATTGATCATTCGTATGTACGGACAGTTTGATGATTACAACGGACCGATCGGTGGTGGTTCTGCAACGTTCAACAATGCACTCTGGTCCAACCAGGTAATGTTCCCGGCTGTATATCCGCAATCGAAACTTCCTTACATCACACATCCGTTGTTTGGTTCGGCACGTACAGTTGATGCAAACGGGTTAACTTCAACATTATATGTGAATCCTTATGCACAAATGGTGCGTGGTTATTCGGTTTATAAAACATCAAACCTGCAACCACAGGTTGAATTAAAACAGAACCTGAATTTTGTTACTCCCGGTTTAAGCTTCCGTGCAATGGGTTACCTGAGAAGATATTCTTATTACTCAGTAGACAGAAGTTACAATCCGTTTTATTATTCTGCTATTATTGATCCAACAACACAAGACTATAATCTTGTTGTGTTGAACGATGGCAGTGCAACATCTATCGGTACAGTTGGTACAGAGTATTTAGGTTACAGCGAAGGAAACAAAGTGGTTGATTCCCGTTTCTGGCTGGAAGCTTCTGTTAACTATAACCGCACATTTAAACAACATGCAGTTGGCGGCACATTAATCGCTGTTGCATCGAACTACGAAACAGGTAATGCAGGAAGTGTAACTGCTTCTTTACCGCAACGTAACCAAACACTTTCCGGTCGTTTTACATATGGTTTTGATAACCGTTACCTCGCAGAGTTTAACTTTGGTTACAACGGTTCCGAGCGCTTTGCAAAGAACAACCGCTTTGGTTTCTTCCCGTCTGCAGGTGTTGCGTACCGTATTTCGAACGAGCGCTTTTTTGAACGTTTGAAAAACGTAATTACCGATCTTAAATTCCGTGCAACTTATGGTTTGGTGGGTAACGATCAGATCGGTAATATCAACGATCGTTTCTTCTACTTATCAAATGTAAATCTTAACGATGGTGGCTTTGGTGCATCGTTTGGCCGTAACGATGGTGCCGGCACTTATTACCGAAATGGTGTTTCCATTTCACGTTATGCCAACGAAGGTATTACATGGGAACAGTCACGTTCGATGAACCTTGGTATGGATATGAAACTTTTTGGCGATCTCAACATTACAGTTGATGTATACAAGCAATGGCGTTCGCAGATCTTACAGGCAAAATCAACTGTTGAATCTGCAGCAGGCTTCTCCGCTATTCCATCTTCAAACTATGGTAAAGCAGAAACACAAGGTATTGATGTGGCCATGAACTATCAACGTTCGCTCGGTAAAAATTCATGGATGAACATCAGAGGTACGTTTACGTATGCTACAAGTAAAGTAAAAGTATCGGATGAAATTGTTTATCCTTCAAACATCTCTTACCTGTCAAGAGTAAATCATTCCATCAGTCAAACATGGGGCTTAATTGCTGAACGTTTATTCATCGATCAGAAAGAAGTAGCCAACTCTCCTGTACAATTTGGCGACAACGGTTTGCTGGCGGGTGATATTAAATACAAAGATGTAAATGGCGATGGTCTCATTAACAACGATGATATGGTGCCGCTTGGTTTTCCGCAACAGCCCGAAATTATTTATGGCTTTGGTGCATCATTCGGTGTTAAACGTTTCGACTTCAGTTTCTATTTCCAGGGTGCTGCACGCAGCTCTTTCTTTATCAATCCATGGAATATTCAACCGTTTTATTTGAATGGTGGTTATCAAAATAACCTGTTACAGGTTATTGCAGATAATCACTGGTCAGAAGATAATCAGAATCCTTATGCATTCTGGCCACGCCTCAGCACATGGAGAGTGAATTCAAATAATCAAACCTCTACATGGTGGATGCGTAACGGTTCGTTCCTGCGATTGAAAAGTGTAGATATGGGTTATACATTGCCCGATTTTAAAGCACTTCGATTAAAAGGCACACGTATTTATTTCTCTGCAACCAATCTCTTTATCATCAGCGGCTTTAAGCTGTGGGATGTAGAGATGGGAGGCAACGGATTAAACTATCCAATTCAATCTGTTTACAGCATGGGTGTGCAGCTCAACTTTTAATTTAAACATTCAACCTTTTAGAAATGAAGACAAGCATTAATTATAAAGTTGTAAACAGGGGTTTGCTTTTTGCTGCAATCTTTGCACTTACAACAACACTTAATTCCTGCCGCAAGTACCTTGATGTGGTGCCGGATAATATTTCCACCATCGACAATGCATTTAAACTGCGTGTGGAAGCAGAGAAGTTTTTATTTACCTGTTATTCTTATTTACCCAAGAATGGCGATGGCTGGTACAATGCAGGTATGGCTTCTGCAGATGAGATATGGTTACCGCAGGACGATCAAACACACTGGCATGCTGCTTTCCGTATTGCACAAGGTCAACAGAATGTTGCCGATCCGTATTTTAACGAATGGGCAGGCTGGCGCAAAGGTGGTACCGGTAATACCCGTTACGATCATCAGAAAATATGGAACGCCATCCGTAACTGTAATATTTTTTTAGAGAACATGGCCGATATGACGAAGGTACCCGATATCAATCCGGCAGAACGTTCACGCTGGATCGGTGAAGTATTGTTCCTGAAAGCCTACTATCATTATTATATGCTGCGCATGTATGGGCCCATTCCGCTTATTACAAAAAATGTTCCGGTAGAAGCAGATCCTGCAAGCTCGTATGTAAAACGTGCACCTGTTGATGAGTGTGTAAGCACCATCACTTCATGGCTCGATAGTTCGATTAAGTTATTACCCGAACGTATACAAAACGAAAACACAGAGTTGGGAAGAGTTACACAGCCGATTGCGTTAGCCGTAAAAGCAAAATTGCTGGTAATGGCTGCAAGTCCGTTGTTTAATGGTAATCCTGATTTTGTAAACTTTAAAGACAAAGATGGCATTGCCTTGTTTAACCCTACTGTTGATCCTGATAAGTGGGCCGATGCAAGAGATGCAGCAAAGGCAGCAATAGATGCAGCTGAAGCAAATGGTTTTGCTCTTTACTATTACAAGAATGATATTTATAATCTCAATACCGCAACCAAAACACAGCTCAACATCCGCAATGCTGTAACAGAACGTTGGGGGTCGGAAACTGTATGGGGCAATTCGCAAATGTATTTCCCGAACGAAGCATTGTGTATGCCGCCGATGACGAGAGGCAGCAATACCAATCGTTTTCAGTTGCAGGGTGTATGGGCACCGCCTATTAAAATTGCAAAAATGTTTTACAGCTCCAATGGTGTACCTATTGAAGAAGATAAAACATTCAACTTTACCAATTACGATCAGCTGCGTACTGCAACAGCAGCAGAGAAATATTACATTGAACCGGGTTTTGTTACGGCACGTTTAAACTTCGACAGAGAACCACGTTTCTATGCCAACTTAGGATTTGATGGTGGTATCTGGTACATGAAAGATGGTAATGCAACAGGCAGCGATAACGGTACGTACTATGTAAAAGCAAAGAATGTTGAAAGTGCTGGCTTTGGTCATTTTACCAACTGGAGCGAAACAGGCTACTTTGTTAAAAAATTAGTTAGCTGGCAATCTACAACTGCGGGTACAGCTGCTCCTGTATGGCGTTCATATCCGTGGCCCGAAGTTCGTCTTGCAGATTTGTACTTGTTGTATGCAGAAGCAGAGAATGAAGTGAATCCTGCATCGGGTATCGCTATTCAGTATGTAGACAAAATCCGTGAGCGTGCAGGTTTAAAAGGTGTTGTTGAATCGTGGACTAATTATTCAAGTAATCCATCAAAGTATAGTTCACAGGCTGGTTTGCGTTCCATCATTCATCGTGAACGTACACTCGAATTAATGTTCGAAGGACAACGTTTCTGGGATCTGCGCAGATGGAAAGAAGCGCCGGATGAATTGAATAAAGACATCACAGGCTGGAGTGTACAGGGTAAAACCGATGCTACTTACTACAAAGAGAAATTTATTTTCAGTCAGCGTTTTGTTGCACCACGTGATTATTTCTGGCCAATCGGCAATTATGATACACGTCGTAATCCATTGCTGGTAGAAAACCCAGGTTGGTAATCTGATTTAAAAATCCTGAAAAAAATTACAATGAAACTCATTCAAACAATAATTCCTTCTTTGTTGCTTTCGGCATTCATCATTGCGTCGTGCAACAAAGAACTGGAAACACATACACCCATCAGCAACGATCCTACGGTTCCTGCACAGATAACAGATGTTACGGTTACTAACGGAAGTGGTAAAGCAACCATTACGTATAAACTGCCAAACGATCCGCACTTGCTTTACGTAAAAGCCGTTTACACGATTACAACAGGTAAGCAGTACGAAACAAAAGCATCGTACTACAACAACTCACTTACAGTAGAAGGTTTTGCAGATACGTTGGAGCATGAAGTAAAACTGTATTCGGTTAGCCGTTCCGAAGTGCAATCGCAACCCGTAACAGTAAAAATTAAGCCGCTTACAGCACCAATATGGGAAGTGTTCCGCAGTATTACAATAACCGATGCATTTGGTGGTTACAATCTTACAGCTGTAAATGCATCGAAAGCAAACATCTCTATTATTGTTACCAAACCCAATGTGTTTAAAGAATATGAAATTGATAACAATAAAACGGTGTACACCAATGTAGACAGTGTGCTGTCGAAAATTCGTGGATTGGATACCGGTAGTTATCGTTTTGGTTTTTTGGTTGCCGACAGATGGGGTAATAAAACCGACACCATGTATAAGGTTATTCGCCCGATTTTTGAAACACAACTCGATCCTGCTAAATTCTCCGGGTTGGTATTACCTGGCGATGCGCCACAGGTAACCAATGGCGCCGCTCTGCAATATGCATGGGATGGTAAGCTGGGTTGGCCTTATACAAGCTTTACCAACCAGGTACCCGGTGGAAGTGGTCCGCACATGATCACATTCAATACAGGTGCGTTGGCAAAACTCAGTCGCATTTGGATTCGCCCATTCCCGGAAGGAACACGTTATTACTATCTCACAACCATGAAGCGTTTTGAAATTTATGGTTCAGACAATCCAAACCTGAGTGGTGCATTGGATGCTTCATGGAAGTTGCTTGGATCTTATACAGTGAAGAAACCTTCGGGTCTGGCATATGGTACTGATGATGCAAACGACCAGGCAACAGCAGCTGCAGGATTTAACTGGGAAATTGATCTGGCTGCACCGAAAGTGCGATACATCCGCATCCGCTGCCTCGAAAATTTTGCAGGTGGTACGGCACAAAGTATTAATGAGTTGAAAGTGTACGGCGATCCCCGTTAATACGAATCTGATTGTTTGATAACATGATTGCTGCAGCGTGCAGTTTCAGATAAAAATTTTACAAATGAAAAAACAATATAAAAAGCTTTCGTTCATTGCAATGCTGGTGCTTGTATTGGCAGCCTGTTCCAAATGGGATGGTTATAAAAAATACACAGAGGCAGGCGAAACGATCTACTCCGGTAAAATGGATTCAGTAAAAACATTTCCGGGTAAGAACCGTATAAAAATTACAGGCTTACTTCCTGCAGATCCGAAGATTGTAAAATGTAAGATCAAATGGAATGATGGTAAGGATTCTGTTATGTATGATATTACAAAAGGCATCGGTATCGACAGCTTCAGTAAAATAGTTGCAATACCCGAAGGTATTTACAATTTCACTATTCAAACGTTTGATGCTGTTGGTAACAGTTCAATGAAAGTAAATGCAGCAGGTACTGCGTATGGGGCAAAGTATGAAAGTGGACTCAGCAACAGAGTGGTGAACCGTGCAGAGTTAATGCCAAGCGGCAAAGCAGAACTGGCCTGGGATAATCTTGATGCCGCTTCAGGCGCATTGGGTACATGGGTACGATTTACAAAAGTTGGAGATGTGGTTGATTCGGTATTTGTACCGCTTACGCAAACATTAACATCAATTGATAATTTCAAACCAGGGTCATCGGTTGTACTGCGTACCTTATATCTGCCGAAACCAACTTGTATTGATACGTTCAGCTGTCAACAACAAACGGTGGGCGTGAAGTATGAAATAACAAGTCAGTACTTATCGAATACAGGTCCCGGATTTCAGCGTGCTACATTTGATGGCAGGTGGGGAACACTTGCTGCTCCCTGGATCACCAATGCTGCAGCTAAAAATAAAGGCGGCTTATATGGAGGCTATTCTTCAGATGCAGGTGGTGTTATAAACTGGGAAACATGGAATAATACACCTGTTACCAATGGTATTGTTTACCAAACAACGTCATCGCCGTTGCCTGCAGGAAAATATGTTGTTTCATTTGATGAGTATTCTGAACTACAGGCAAATTCAACGATCTACTGTGTAGCAGCAGCGGGAGATGCCGGTATTCCTGTACTTGCAAATCTGTCTACTGCGTTGGGTTATGTTGGAGCGTATAATGGAGCAAACATTGGCGCTACTTCGCCAAGTGCTACCGATACAAGAAGTTTCACGTTTACGCTCAGCAGTCCGTCTGTTGTTTCAATTGGCTTTCTTGCAAATATTGTCGGCAGCGGAAACCCCGGTAGTTATATCCAGATAAAACGAATTCAACTTTTCAGTACGAATTAAAACTAAGTGCGATTATAGCTTACTCCTTAGCAGTTGCCGTTTTGAATAAAAAGGGGATAAATAAAAATTGAATCCGTCAACTATTGTTAGGGTCATAATCGACAGAAAGGCTCCATTGTTTCCACAAGGGGCCTTCTTTATTCGATGCAAAATCATTGTTTAAGCAGTTAAAAAAAATAAATGAAGTTGAAGAAAGCAGGCTGTTTAACAGCAGCAATAGTTTTGGTTTGTGCAATAAGTAAAGAGTTACATGCGCAAAAAACAAAACCACAGTACAGCGATTCTGTTCCGTTCAATCCCATCATCCGTAATAAGTTTACAGCCGATCCTGCAGCATTGGTTTATAACGATACTGTTTATTTGTACACCGGGCATGATGAAGCACCAAGAGGACAGGCACGCTATGTAATGAATGAATGGCTTTGCTATTCTTCAACCGATATGTTAAACTGGAAAGAACATCCATCGCCGTTGAATGTAAAAGCATTTGAATGGGCCAAAGCCGACGCATGGGCTTCGCAGGTTATTGAACGCAATGGAAAATTTTATTGGTATGCAGCTGTTGAACATAAAACAATTGGCGGCAAAGCAATCGGTATTGCTGTATCAGATAGACCAACAGGTCCGTTTACCGATGCATTGGGAAAAGCACTTGTTACAAATGATATGACTAAGGCAACCGCTATTTCCTGGGATGATATTGATCCGTCCGTTATTATTGATGATGATGGGCAAGCTTATTTATTCTGGGGCAATACGAAATGTTATTATGCCAAACTGAAAGAAAACATGATCGAGTTTGATGGGCCGATACAGGTGGTGGAAGGTTTGCAGAAATTTACAGAAGCGCCGTGGATCCATCAACGCAACGGCTGGTATTATCTTTCGTATGCTTACCAGTTTCCGGAGAAGATTGCTTATGCCATGAGTAAAAACATCAATGGCCCATGGGAGTACAAAGGTATCCTGAACGAAGTGGCAGGCAACAGCAATACCAACCATCAGGCTATTATTGAGTTTAGAGGCAAGTGGTATTTTATTTATCACAATGGTGTGCTGGCCGATCATGGCGGTTTTCACCGTTCGGTTTGTATCGACCGCTTGTATTACAACAAAGACGGAACCATGAAACGCATTGTAATGACGAGTGAAGGGTTGCTGAAAAAGTAAAACTTACGATCATCTTATTTGTCAGTAAGCGTCGAAATAAATACTTTGGTTATAAAATAATTCAGTTATGCGTTGTGTCAGTTTAATGATGTTGTTGCTTGTGCAGTGTTGTTCTGTTTTTTCACAAACAATACAACGGCCAACATGGATTTCCGATAATGGCAACGGTACATTTACCAATCCTTTGTTTTACGATGAGTTTTCTGATCCTGATCTGATTCGTGTGGGTGATGATTATTATCTCACCGGTACAACGATGCATGCAATGCCGGGCTTACCTGTGCTGCATTCAAAAGATCTTGTGAACTGGACTTTTCTCACCTACGCTGTGAACAAACTTGATTTCAGCCCGGCATACCGTTTGCAGAACGGCAGAGATATTTACGGCCAGGGAATATGGGCTCCCTGCTTTCGTTATTATAAAGGAATGTTTTACATTTTCACGAATGTAAACGGACAAACAACGCAATTGTTTACTGCAACCAATCCAAAAGGACCATGGAAACAGACTGCATTAAAAAAATCATTTCATGATCTGTCGGTTTTATTTGATGATGACGGGAAGGTATATGTTGTGTGGGGTTACGATGAGGTGAAGATGGCGGAGCTTACAGACGATCTTACCGATACAAAACCCGGCACAGAGAAAGTAATCGTCAGCAAATCAAGCGGCGCAGGAGAGGGTTGTCATTTTTACAAGATCAACGGCAAGTATTATATCACCAATACCAATTACGATCCGCTTTGTTACCAGGTTTGTTTGCGTGCCGATAAACCCGAAGGTCCTTATGAAGTAAATGTAATGAGTGCTGAAGAAAGTTTAGGTGTTGGTACAGGCTGGCGTTTGAACGATACACGTAACGGACCTCCGTATAAACTAGTTGCACCTGTTGAAAATTATGTTGGTTGTATACCGATGCATCAGGGTGGTATTGTACAAACACAAACAGGTGAGTGGTGGGGATGGAGCATGATGGATTATAATTCTGTAGGACGTGTTACCTGTTTATCGCCTGTAACATGGAAAGATGGCTGGCCTTATTTTGGTTTGCCCGGTAATCTTACACGTTCGCCACGCACATGGATAAAACCCAACACCGGTTTTTCATCGAAGCCAACGGCAACCTATGAACGCAGCGATGATTTTTCTGCAACAGTATTGAAACCCATCTGGCAATGGAATCATGTGCCTAATGATTCGTTATGGTCGTTAACAGCAAAGAAAGGTTCGTTGCGGTTACAATCATCACCTGCAACAGATTTCTGGAAAGCAAGAAATTCATTAACACAAAGAGCCATCGGGCCGGAATCAATTGCAACAACTGAAATTGAAATCGCCGGGTTGAAAACAGGTGATGCGGCAGGGTTGGCTTTATTAAATCTTCCTTATGCATGGATCGGCATTGTAAAAAGCAATGAAGGGTTGCAGCTAAAAACATTCAATCAACAAACGGGTAAAGCCGATACTGTTTCGTTCAACGGAAAAAAAATATGGCTGCGTGCACATTGCAATTTTGATACAGACAAAGCAAGATTTGCTTACAGTACAAATGGCAACGATTTTCAATTGCTGGGCGATACAGTGATCATGCCTTTTCAATTAAGAACATTCCAAGGAGTGCGTTATGCTTTGTTCAATTATAACAGCAGCAATGCAAAAGGAGGTTATGCCGATTTTAACTCCTTTGTTGTAGATGAGCCACGTTCGAAAGGATTAACCAAGCCTATTCCATACAACCAGATTATTACACTTACTTCATTAGCCGATGGTACCGTTCTTGCCAACTGGAAAGATTTTGTTCGTCCGTTTGCAGCGGCCGATCCCTTAACAAAAACAAAGGCTGTACAGTTTCGTGTGCTCGATCGTGGTAATGGCCGTATTGCATTGCAATCTGTTTTGAACAACGGTTTTGTGACAGTGAAAGGCGATGGCGTACTGGCACAGGTGCGTATTGAAAAAGAAGAGCAGGGAACTGCTTCTCTTTTTCAATGGCAGGATATGTTGAAAGGTGATTTGATGCTGATGAGTTTGGCCACACATAAATATTTGTTTGCAGACCCGAATGCAAGAAGCTTGACTTCTGCTGATGCAGCAGGTACAAGACCCGATCGTAAAGACGGTGCTTGTTTTACATTGGTAATTGTAAATGAATAATAAAAAATCAAGATCAATCATTTGAAGCAGTGTATTGTTTTTTGTTGTTGTGTCTGGCTTGGTGCTTTTTTTGCAAAAGGACAAACAGTAACTTTTACCATCGATCTCAAACACAAAGCGCAAACCATTGAGAACATCGGTGCATCCGGCGCATGGTATAGCGAAGGAATAGGAAAGTATTGGCTTGCAGAAAAAAAAGAACGAATGGCAGAATTGCTATTCAGTAAGTCGTTTGATTCAACAGGCAACCCATTGGGTATTGGTCTTTCTGCATGGCGTTTCAATATCGGAGGAGGAACGTTTGAACAAGGCGACAGCAGCGGCATACGCAATGCATTTCGCAGAGTCGAAAGTTTTCTTTCGCCAGACGGCACATACGATTGGACAAAGCAGGAAGGTTATCTATGGTTTACAAAGAAAGCTGTAGCGTATGGCGTAAAAGACTTGATCGCTTTTTCTAACACGCCACCTGTTCAGTTCACAAAAAACGGTTTAGGCTTTCGCACACAAAAAGATTTTGTTACCAACTTAAGCGATGATAAGTACAACGACTATGCTGGATTTTTAGCAACAGTGCTTGCTCATTTTGATAAAGAGGGCATTCGTTTCAATTACATCAGCCCGGTAAACGAACCACAGTGGGATTGGTCGGCAAAGTTTGGAAGTATGAACCAGGAAGGTTCGCCCTGGCATAACAAAGACATTTATAAGATCGCTGTAAAACTCGACAGTGCATTAACGGCTCAACATCTCACCACAAAAATTCTTGTTACAGAAGCAGGCGATCTTACATATCTGTACAGCCGAAACAATCATGCATCAAAACAACTGCAACAGTTTTATGCGAAGGATAGCAAATTGTACATTGGAAACCTACAACATCTGCACAACGTAATTGAAGGGCATAGTTATTTTACCGATCATGGCGATAGTGCGATCATCAGCGTGCGAAAACAGTTGCATGATACAGCAGCGAAGTACAATACATCGTTCTGGCAATCGGAGTACAGCATGTTGGGCGATGGATATAAAGAAGGGTCGAAAGAGCGACGATCGTCAATGGACTGCGCCTTGTTCCTTGCCAAAATGATTCATCACGATTTTACAATAGCCAATGCAACTGCCTGGCATTTCTGGAATGCATGGGAACCCGGTCGTGCCGAGGCAGAAACACGTTATAATCTAATTGCATTGCGGAACATTGCGGATTATAAAAACGCCGATTACTCCGTTACAAAAAATCTGTGGGCACTCGGTCATTACAGCAGGTTTGTAAGACCGGGTATGCAACGGATCTTTACCGAACGAAACGATGGATTGAGCTTAGTGCAGCAGGCACAGGATATAATGCTGACTGCATTTGCAAATGAAATGACAGTAACGGTGGTGATCGTCAACTACACAACATCAACAAAAAATATTGCAGTAACACTTCCGGGAGTAAAGAAGCTGAAACAAATAAAGCGCTACACTACATCTGCAGATGCAGGAGAGAACATGAAATCATCTGTTGAGGAATCGTTGCGTTCTCTTCAGCTGAGCCCCAGATCAATCACAACATTGGTGATTGATCTGTAGCACTTCAGCTTATGCGGTTACAACTGTTACATTCATTTCATTACGTTCAAGTAAAAAGGCACTCATGTCATCGTTCATGTCAAATCCTTTTTCTACAGTACGGATGCTGATCTTCCAATTGTCCTTTGGTTCGTAGAGATTAAACTTGAGATTGATCTTACCCGGATTCTTCTTAATATTCTTTTCAAAAAACTCAACGATCTCTTCGGTGAGGAAACGAGGTTCTATATCTACGATCAACTGCTTGGTCATGGTACGCTTTACTGTTTCCAGCAACAGCACCTGGCTGATCTTGAATTCAAAATCATCGCTCTTGTTCCAGCGTGTTTTAAAGGCGCCCGTAACAAATACCACAGCACCGGGTGTAAAATGATCTTTGAATTTTACAAAGTCTTCACCAAACAAAGCAAACTCGGTGTTGCCGGTATAATCTTCGATCATGGCAATGCCAAACTGCTTTCCGGTTTTGGTTACACGTTGCTGATGGCTTGTTACCAATCCTGCCAAACGGAATGTCTGGAATGGATTGGCATGCATCAGTATCGCTTCTTTAAATTCATTAAAGTCGGCCAGTGTAGAAATTTTGTAATGCTGTAATTCAAAACGGAAATGGTCAAGCGGGTGACCACTGATGAAGATACCGGTGATCTCTTTTTCATGATCGAGCTTTTCCGTTAACGTCCATTCTTCACAGTTCACAATTTTAGGTGTAGGTATTTCCATCATCATACTTTCACCAAACAACGTGTTGGTATTGCTTTGCACATTTGCCTGGAAACGGTTGCCGAAACTGATGATGCGTTCCAGTGCATTCACTGTATCGCCGGGCATTACATGAAAATATTGTGCACGATGATATTCTTTAAAACAATCGAACGCACCACCGTACACCAAACATTCCAATGATTTTTTGTTCACCGTACGTTGGTTCACACGCTTAATAAAATCAAACACATCTTTATACGGACCTTTCTTTGCACGTTCATCAATAATACTTTCAATCGCTGCTTCACCCACACCTTTCAATCCGCCCAAACCAAAACGGATCTCACCTGCTTTGTTTACAGCAAAACCATTTTGCGATTCATTAATATCCGGACCAAGCACTTTAATGCCCATACGTTTACACTCTTCCATAAAGAAGGTGATCTTTTCAATAGCGCCTGCGTTGTTTAACACCGCACTCATGTATTCGCCGGGGTAGTGTGCTTTTAAATACGCTGTTTGATACGCCACAAATGCATAACAGGTAGAGTGCGATTTGTTGAAGGCATATTGTGCAAACGCTTCCCAGTCGGTCCATATTTTTTCCAGTTTGTCTGCAGGATGTCCTTTAGCCATCGCTCCATCCACAAACTGTTTTTTCATTTTATCCAGTACAGCTTTTTGTTTTTTACCCATCGCTTTCCGCAACACGTCGGCATCACCTTTACTAAAGCCACCGATCTTTTGCGAAAGCAACATCACCTGTTCCTGGTAAACCGTAATACCATACGTATCGGCGAGGTATTCTTCCATCTCCGGTAAATCGTAACTGATGGCTTCCTTGCCATGTTTACGATCGATAAAGTTGGGGATATACGCAATAGGGCCGGGACGATACAAGGCGTTCATTGCAATCAAATCGCTGAACTGATCGGGTTTCAGTTCACGCAAGTATTTCTGCATACCCACGCTTTCAAACTGGAATGTACCAATGGTAGAGCCTTGCTGATAGAGTTCGTATGCTTTTTCATCATTGAGTGGTATCTCATCAATTGAAATTTCCACACCATGATTTTCTTTGATCATCTGCAACGCATTCTTGATGATGCTGAGTGTTTTCAAACCAAGAAAGTCCATCTTGATTACACCTGCTTCTTCAATTACACTTCCTTCAATTTGTGTTAACCACAAATCCGATTCCTTTGATGTACAAACAGGAATCAATTCAGTTAAATCTTTTGGTGCAATGATGATACCTGCCGCATGAATGCCCGTGTTACGAACAGAACCTTCAAGGATCTCTGCTTCGTGTAAAATTTTTGCAGGCAGATCATCGCCATCATACACTTGTCGAATTCGTTTTACCAATTCCAATTCATCAGGACCGAGTGCTTCTTTTTCTGATAAACTTTTTTCACCTGCAAGCGGTGCATGCAATACACGCTTTAATGAAATGCCCGGCTTTTCCGGAACAAGTTTCGATAAAGCTCTGCTTTCAGGCAAAGGCAGATCCATTACACGTGCAACGTCGGCAATACTACTCTTTGCCGCCATTGTACCATAAGTGATGATCTGTGCCACCTGTGCCTTACCGTATTTATCAACTACATAGTCAATTACTTTTTGTCGACCTTCATCATCAAAGTCCGTATCAATATCCGGCATCGATTTACGATCGGGGTTGAGGAAACGCTCAAACAGCAGATTGTATTTAATAGGGTCGATATTGGTGATGCCGATGCAATAGGCCACTGCACTTCCTGCAGCCGAACCACGACCGGGACCAACGAATACACCCATATCACGACCGGCTTTAATGAAATCACTTACAATTAAGAAGTAACCGGCGAAGCCCATTGTTTGGATCGTGAAGAGTTCAAAGTCGATGCGTTCTCTTGCTTCTTCTGTTATTTCGCCATAACGCTCTTTTGCTCCGATGTAGGTAAGATGTTTTAAAAATTCCCATTGATTTAAGTTGGCATCGCTGTGAATCTGGAATTCTTTTGGAATAGGAAAGGCAGGCAGCAGAATATCTTTCTTCAGATTCAGTACTTCAACTTTATCTACAATTTCATTGGTATTGTCGATGGCCTCTGGCACATCAGCAAATACCTTTTTCATTTCGGCAGTTGTTTTAAAATAGAACTGATCGTTGGGAAATGCAAAACGTTTGTTCTTCACATTCACATCATCATCACTAAACTCACGAAGGGCAGGCGTGCTTTGTTTTTCACCTGTGTTGATGCAAAGCAAAATATCATGCGCATTAAAATCTGTTTGATCTACGTAATGCGAATCGTTGCTGGCAATTACTTTTACATTGTACTTCTTTGCAAATTTCAACAACACTGCATTTACTTTATCCTGTTCGGCCATGCCATGTCGCTGAATTTCCACATAGTAATCCTGCTGAAAAATATTTAACCACCATTTGAATTCGTTCTCTGCATCTTCTTCACTCTTGTTCAAAATCATTTGCGGCACCATGGCACCAAGGCAGCAAGTGGTGGCAATCAAACCTTCATGATATTTATGAATAAGTTCTTTATCAATACGTGGATACTTGCTGTACATGCCTTCAATAAAACCAAGCGATGTAAGCTTTACTAAATTTTTATAGCCCTGTTCGTTCTTTGCCAACAATACCTGGTGAAAGCGATTATCACGCTGTTCTTTCGTGAACTGTCGGGCGTGTCTGTTCTCAACAAGGTAAAATTCGCAGCCAACAACCGGCTTCACTTTTAAAGAACCATCTTCGTTCTTATGCTTGTAAGCCTCGGCCACAAACTGGAAAGCGCCGAACATATTGCCATGATCGGTAATGGCCAATGCAGGCATACCATCATTAATGGCTTTGTTGTATAACGAACCGATGGGGGCAGCACCATCGAGCAGAGAATATTGTGTGTGAACGTGTAAATGGGAAAATTTGCTCATAATGATAAACGGGTGAATAATCGCACCTGAGTCCTGAGCGCAGTCGAAGGACGTTGCCCGGAGCATCGAGCGGAGTCGAGATGCGATCTCTCTCCTTCGACAACTCAGGCGTCAAATTTCGTAGTTCTCATTCGAAAAAACAGGAATAAGAAATCCACAAAATGAACGTTTTATAAAAAAGGCCGGGTGAAAATTTGTCAGCATTTCAGCAGAAGCTTATCTTTAAACGATTGACGATTTGGCTCGTTTCTTGCTCAAAAAGGGCAGCGTCGCTACTTTTGCGCCGTGTTGAAAGATTCAATATCATGATGAAACATTTGTTTACATACCTCTCAGCCATCATTCTGCTCAGTAGTTGCAGTATGGTAAAGAGTGTGCTTCAGCCAAAGCAAACAGCAGTTTCACAAGCACCCGCTTCCGAACCAATGCCCGAAGTAAAGCCCGAGAACAAACGGGCAAAAGTGGGCAGTTCTTCTACTGTTAATAACAGCACCGCTTTTCAAACAAAAGAAATCAGTGGTTACAGTGCTTCTCTCGAATTGTTTTCGTTACAGCAGTTTAAATATGCTATTCGTTTAGATGTGCCGGTTGAGGCGTTACAGAATAAATCGCTTTACAATCTCATCGACGAATGGTGGGGTACACCTTACCGTTTAGGAGGAACCACGCAACGAGGCATCGATTGTTCTGCATTTGTGCAAACGTTGATGTTTGGTGTGTTTGCACTCCAATTACCACGAACTGCAAGAGAACAAAAAGAAAGTACTACCTGGATACCGATGAGCGATTTGCGTGAAGGTGACCTGGTGTTCTTTAATACTAGAGGAAGCGTATCGCATGTAGGTGTGTATCTGCATAACAATAAGTTTGTGCATGCTTCCACTTCGGGGGGAGTCATGATCAGTGATCTGAACGAAACCTACTGGAGCCGTAAATTAATTGGAGCAGGACGGCTTGCGGGCACTGTTCCACTTCCATAAGCATTATCTTTGCAAAAGCTTGGCTTCAATTAAGTTGAAGCCTTTTTTATTTAAGCATCAGTAGGTATGCCATATTTAAACAGGTAGATTGAAGGGTTACAGACTATTGGAAATATGGCATACCTAACCACGAAAAAAATATGTTAACAAAACGCATTATTCCCTGTTTAGATATAAAAGATGGCCGCACGGTAAAGGGTACCAACTTTGTTGACCTGCGTGATGCAGGTGATCCTGTTGAACTGGGTGCTTTGTATGCACAGCAGGGTGCAGATGAACTGGTGTTCCTTGATATTACAGCTACAGTAGAAAAGCGCAAAACCTTAAGCGAATTAGTGAAGCGTATTGCCCGTCATGTAAATATTCCGTTTACAGTGGGGGGAGGCATCAGTACTGTTGACGATATGAGTGTGTTGCTGAACTCCGGTGCAGATAAAGTGAGTGTGAATACAGCCGCTTTTAAAAATCCTCAACTCATCAATGATATTGCATTGGCAGCAGGCAGCCAATGTTGTGTGCTGGCCATTGATACAAAGAAGGAGGAAGACGGTGAATGGTATGTATACCTCAATGGAGGACGTACCAAAACGGAGATGAAATGTATCGATTGGGCAAAGCAGGGTGTGGAACTTGGGGCAGGTGAAATATTGCTTACCAGTATGAACAACGATGGTACAAAAGCAGGTTTTGCGTTGGATATTACCAAACGTTTGTCGCAGGAATTGCCCATCCCCGTTATTGCCAGCGGTGGTGCAGGCACTATGCAGCATTTTGCTGATGTGTTTGAGCAGGCTTATGCCGATGCGGGATTGGCTGCCAGTATTTTCCATTTTAAAGAAATTGAAATTGCTGATCTGAAAGCGTATTTGAAGGCGAGAAATATTGCAGTAAGGGTTTAGCTTTGCGGGGGAAAACAATAGAGTCGCAGATGACACGGATGTTTACAGATGATAACGGATAAAGAATTGATCTGTTGAATCAGCTTTAATCAGCGTTATCCGTGTTTCTATCAACTAAAAATAAAAAATCAACAACGTTGAAACCGGATTTTAAAAAATATCAAGACGGGCTGGTACCAGCCATCATCCAGGATTATAAAACCAGCAAAGTGCTAATGCTGGGCTTCATGAACCAGGAAGCATTTGTTAAAACAGAAGAAACAGGAAAGGTTACATTCTTCAGTCGCAGTAAACAACGGTTGTGGACAAAAGGCGAAGAGAGTGGTAACTTTTTAAATGTAAAACAGGTGCTGCTCGATTGCGATCAGGATACATTGCTGATAAAAGCTGAACCGGAAGGTCCAACCTGTCATACAGGAGCTGATACCTGCTGGAGCGAAAAAAATCACAGCGATGATTTTTTAATGTATCTCGAAGAGATCATTGAACTGCGTCGTAAGAGCACCGATGGTAAAAGCTATGTAAAGAGTTTGTTCGATAAAGGCATTAATAAAATTGCACAGAAAGTAGGTGAGGAAGCAACGGAGATTGTAATTGAAGCAAAAGATAACAACGAAGAGTTGTTTTTAGGCGAAGCGGCTGATCTGATGTTTCACTTTATCGTTTTGTTAAGGGCTAAAAATGTTTCTTTGCAGGATGTGATCTATGTGCTGAAAGAACGCCATGCACATAAAGGATAAATCATGAAGTACATTGTAACGATATGTTTGTTGATGATGGTGGCTGTGCAAACGCAGGCACAACAGGCTTTTGCGATTAAAGGAAACATCAGGGGGGCGCAGGAAAATGCGAAGGTGAGCATAAAGCTGGATAGTCCGGAAAGTAAAACGCTTGCGGAATCTGTTATAAAAAAAGGAAGCTTTGAGCTCAAAGGCAAAGTTCCGGAGGCAGCGATCTATGTAATTACAATTGATGGAGCTTCGCAACCGCTGGGTATTTTTTTGAATGGAGGCAATGTAGAGGTAAACGGGCATATTGATACATTGAACCGTGCAGTTATAAAAGGCTCGGCAATACACGATGAGTTTATGCAGTTCCGTGGCAGCTTCGATCCTTATTTTATGAAGCTTGATCAGTTGGGCAGAGAACTATCGAACCCTGCTATGCAAATGAAACAGGATTCGTTGTACAATCTTATCCGCAATCTTGCAACAGAAATCAATACAAGGGCCGATGCCTATGTTGCAGCAAATAATAATTCGGCAGTAACACCTTTGCTGCTTTATTTTACGTACAGCTTTTTTCAACAGGCCGAAGTATTGGATACACGGTTCACACAGCTTACAGCTTCTGCACAGCAAAGTTATTTTGGTCGATTGGTTGGAAGCATTGTAAAAGAAAACCGCATTGGTGCTGTTGGTTACGAAGCGGTTGATTTTACACAGGCCGATACATCGGGCAACCCTGTTTCACTGCAATCGTTTCGTGGTAAATATGTACTGGTCGATTTCTGGGCAAGCTGGTGTGGCCCTTGCCGTATGGAGAATCCTAATTTAGTTGCAGCTTACAACAAATTCAAAGCAAAGAATTTTACGGTGTTGGGTGTGTCGCTCGATCGTGACCGTGGTAAATGGTTAGAAGCAATTGCACAGGATAAACTTTCATGGACACATGTAAGCGATCTTAAATTCTGGAACAACGAAGCTGCACGCATTTACAAGATCACTTCTATTCCGCAGAACCTGCTCATTGGACCCGATGGTGTTATCATCGGAAAAAATTTACGTGGCGAAGAACTGCAGATGCGCCTCGAAGAATTATTCAAATAACATTTCGTACATGATAAAACAGCTCTTGTTTGTTTGCAGCCTGTTTACAGTAGTTGCTGTAACGGCGCAGGATAAAAAAGTTACCATTAGTGGCAACCTGCCTTCTTATACCAAAAAGTACAACGTATTGCTCAGCTGGAATAACGGCAACGGTGCAGAAGAAGCGAAACTGGTTGATGGAAAATTTACCATCAATGCAGAAGTGAGTGGTCCAATGCTGGCAACCATCAGCATTGAAGAAGCAAATCCTGCTCCCGGTAAGAAGTTTGATATGGCTGAATATCGTAAGAACAATCTTATGTTGTTTTTAGATGAAGGAACTATTACCATTACTTCTAAAACAGGATTGAATGATGCGGAAGTAAAAGGCTCTGCTGTGGTAAATGATTATTACAAATATCAGCAGCAGACAAAGAGTCTGCAGGATCTTGAAAATAAGATTGGTGATGTGTATGCAGATTATGCCCAGACAAAAAACATGAAAGCAACCAACACGCTGATGGATATGTATCACCTGCATCAGTCGCTTATTTATGTTGAACAGTTGAAATTTGTTCAAAACAATCCGGCATCGCCTGTTGCATTGTTTATGGTAGAGCAGGCGTTGGGCATGGACAGGGATGCTGCTAAAGCAGAGCCAATGTTTTTGTTGTTGAGTGAAAAGCTGCGTACATCTGAAAAAGGGAAAGAATTAAAGGAGATGATCGAAGTGGGAAAGAAGTCGATGGTGGGCGTTACTGCTCCAGATTTTTCACAACCCGATGCAAATGGAAAAATGATCAGTCTTTCTTCGTTCAAAGGAAAATACGTTTTGATCGATTTCTGGGCGAGCTGGTGTGGCCCTTGCCGTGCAGAAAGTCCGAACCTGGTGAAAGCATACGAACGATTCAAGAATAAAAACTTTGAAATCTTCGGTGTGTCGCTCGATCAAACAAAAGACAAATGGCAGAAAGCAATTAAAGATGATAACTATACCTGGCCACAGGTTGGTGATATGAAAGGTTGGGAAAACGCAGCTGCAAGACAGTTTGGTGTAATGGGTATACCGTTTAATATGATCGTTGATCCGAATGGTGTTGTTGTAGCAAGAAATTTAAGAGGCGAAGCGTTGGAGAAAAAGTTAGAAGAAATATTAAAGTAAATGAAATGCGGCCTAAGCTTCTGTTCATATCTCTAATGCTGATAAGTTTAATTAGTTCAGCTCAGGAGAAAAAATTTAAGATAATTGGCACTGTACCTTCTTCTGAAAAAAAATACCATGTAAAATTAAGGTGGGGTAGTGGTGAAAGAGAAAAGGAAGTGGCAATTGCAAATGGGAAGTTTGTTATTACTGGGTCAATTGATGCTCCAATCAAAGCTTTGCTGAGGATAAGTGAAGTAGGTCAGGTTGCAGAAAACAGTATTTCTGTTTCTACGCTATCACAAAATTCACTAGAGCTGTTTCTTGATGAAGGAACAATAACAGTAACTACTAAAACTACATTATCGCTTGCAGAGGTTAACGGGACGAATGTTGTGAATGATTTTCAATCTTATAAAAGAAGATTAATAGGTATAAATGAATTGCTGGCGAAAATATATGATGTGAAAAGAAATTATCCGTCTCAAAGTGAGCCTGCTCAGATTTTGAGTGAGATAATAAAAAAGCATGCTGATTTGGTTTCATTGGAAGAGATGGAGTTTATTAAAGCGCACACTACTTCGCCTATTTCGTTGTATTTAATAAAGAATTTTTTAGGGTATGATATGGATGTAACGAAAGCGCTGCCTGCATTTTCATTGCTTAGTGATTCTTTGCTAAAAACTGAAAGTGGGAAAAAAATACAAGAGATGATCGAAGTAGGTAAGAGGTCAATGGTTGGTGCAACTGCACCTGATTTTTCACAACCTGATGCAGATGGAAAAATGATCAGTCTTTCTTCGTTTAAAGGAAAATATGTGTTGATCGATTTTTGGGCAAGCTGGTGTGTTCCCTGCCGTGCAGAAAGTCCAAACCTGGTGAAAGCTTATGAGCGTTTCAAGAACAGTAATTTTGAAATCATAGGAGTAACGCTCGATGAAAAAAAAGATAAGTGGCTCAAGGCAGTAAAAGAAGATAACTATACCTGGCCACAGGTAGGAGATATGAAAGGTTGGGAAAATGCTGCAGCTCTGCAGTTTGGGGTACTAGCTGTTCCATTCAACATGATCGTTGATCCCAACGGTGTTGTTGTTGCAAGAAATTTAAGAGGCGAAGCGCTGGAGAAGAAGCTGGAAGAGATATTGAAGTAAGGAGGTGCAAGTAAGAAAACCCAAGGAACAAGGGAATCGACTTTTTAATCTTTTGTTTGCTAGATCGAATGCGAGTTTTTATTTCAATAATTGTATCATTTGTTTGTACAACATCCTGTAATCAAGAAATATCTATTGTAGGTCATTGGCGGCCTGTTGACGCATTTGTGCAAGAACAGAATGGAAATTCTAATGTTGCAAGGTTTAGAGATTTGATACTTAACAACGATTCAACTTTTATCTTAGTGGGCTTAGATCAACAGCCGAAACAATCTGAAGGCTGGAATAATACCGGAACTCTAAAAGGCAAATGGAGTTTGACCAATGGCATACTCTCTCTACTGATTGATGAAGTTCCCCTACCTGTAAAATTTAAAGTTATAAAATTGACCAATCGAGAGATGGTCATAGAAAATGAACATATGAAGTCTGTTGAATCGAAATTAATGCGAGTAAAGAAGTAGTTTAATAGGCTTAATAAAGCCAGCTAAATTAAAAAGCCGATGTTCATTTACGAACATCGGCTTTTTCTTGTGCCTTGTATATTGTGCCTTGAATGTTTATTTCTTCACTTCAACAGTCGACTTCGGGTCAAAGTATGCTTTGCTGTAATTCGCTCCCCACAGATCGTAACGTTTAAACTGAACGAGTAAACGCTTTTCAAAATCGGCAGCATTGCGTTTGTCTTTTGCTGTCCATAATACTTCGCTTAATGCAGCCATACGTGGTAAGATCATGTATTCCACTTTGTTTGTATTGTTCATGTATTCGGTCCAAACATTTGCTTGCGCACCACGTACAAACTTCCACTGACTTTCAGGTAACTCTTTCGGGATAGGTTCGTAAGTGTACACTTTTTGTACCGTTGTAAAACCACCGATTGTTACTGAATCTTCATTTGCTGTTTGTTTATGATCGAAGTACATGTGACTGCCCGGCGTCATGATCACATAATGGTTTTCTTTTGCTGCAGCAATACCACCCGCTTCACCACGCCAGCTCATCACTTGTGCATTCGGAGCTAAACCACCTTCCAGAATTTCATCCCAGCCAATAATGGTTTTGCCTTTTGCATTCAGATACTTTTCAATACGCTGAATAAAATAACTCTGCAGTTCATGTTCATCTTTCAGGTTCAGATCTTTCATGCGCTTCTGGCAATTCGGACATTGTTTCCAATGTGTCTTCGGACATTCATCGCCACCGATATGCACATACTTCGACGGGAAGAGTGCAATTGTTTCATCTAATACATTCTCAAGGAACTTAAATGTTTCTTCTTTACCTGCACAAAACACATCATCAAACACGCCCCATGTTTCCTGTACAAATTTTATGCGGCCTTGCTGTGCTTCCTGTACTGTTTTCAACGATACCATGTTCAAGGGAATTTCAGTTGTTTTCTTGGGGAAACAACTTAACCATGGATAGGCTGCAATCGCTGCACTACCATGACCGGGCATTTCAATTTCAGGAACAACTTCAACAAAACGGCTTTTTGCATAAGCAACAACGTCTTTAATTTCATCCTGTGTATAAAAACCATCGTGTGGTTTGTTATCGTTGCCTTTGCCGGGATAACGGCCAATGATGGTTCCGTTACGTTTGCTGCCGATAGTTGTTAACTCAGGATATTTTTTTATTTCAATACGCCAGCCCTGGTCTTCTGTCAAATGCCAATGGAATGTATTGATCTTGTGCAATGCGAGATAATCAATATACTTTTTAATAAACCAAACAGGTTCGTAATGGCGGCCCACATCAAGATGTACACCACGATAGTCGAAACGGGCTTTATCAAAAATCTGTACAAACGGAATAGTTGCAGTTGCGTTTTGAGCAACAGGTAATAATTGAATTAACGATTGAACTGCATGAAAAGCTGACTCGTCAAAATTTGCTTCAATGCGGACGCCGCTCTTAGTAACATTTAAACGATAAGCTAACCCACCACCTGTAGGCATACGTGTAGACAAAACAGTGATGTCTGCTTTTCCTTTTGTGGCTACCACTTCGGTGTTATAATACTTCTTCATGTACTCTGCGAAGTAATTGAACACCGCATCGCCGTTGCTGTTTGAAAAATTACTGTTCCATGTAATTTTTTTGTTTAAGGTGTAGGTTCCTTTTTGTGGTTGCTTTACTTCGAGCGGCTGAGGAATAATACTGATTTCCTGTGCCGAAGCCCAAAGCGTACAACACGCAAGCATGATCGATAAAAACCTTTTCATCTGCTGGTTTGTTTTTTGTTTTATGATAATGAATAGTTGACTTTATTTTAAGACAGGTAACACAATGCTCGAACTGTTTTTTGCATCGTGCCAGATCTGAATTTTACTTTTGATATAATCTTTCGCATCGGCTTCATAAATATTTACAAACTGTTGGGGATTGCGATCAACCAACGGAAACCAACTGCTTTGTATCTGTATCATAATGCGATGTCCTTTTTGAAAAGTATGCGCTACATCAGGCAATTCAAATTTTACTTTCTCTACTTTGTTGGGCGTAAACGCCTGTGGTTTTTCAAAACTGTTACGGAAACGTCCACGCATTACTTCACCACGTACCAGCATCTGGTAATCGCCCATTGGGTAAGAACCACCGCCAAGTCTTCCTGCTGCTGCAGTTGCACCGGGATAAGTGAAATCGCTGGGGAATACATCGATCAACTTCACAACAAAATCAGCATCGGTTGTTGAAATGCTGGTGAGCAGATCGGCAATCACTGTACCTGCAAGTGTAACATCATCCGTTAATACATCTGTTTGAAAACTCAATACATCTGTACGACGGTTAGCAAAACGCTGATCATCGGTCATGTATGCAATGGTTCTGCTGAAATGCACATCTTCTGTATAAGGAACAGGTTTTGATGGATCACTGATATAATCGGAAGAACTTTTTGCAACAGATGGTTTGCTCCAGCTTAATTCGCCGTCTGCCTGTAAATACATCGGCGTCATTTGTACATTGGCTGCAGGCCATTGTGCAAAATTTCTCCATTTGTTTTCGCCGGTGAAAAAGATGGTTGCTTCTGCCAATGCATCAATATTTGCTTTGCCTTCTAAATGATGCATAAAGAAAGGCAGTTCAATTTCGTTTTGATAATAGGTTGAAGTGTTGCTGCCGAATTTCACATTGCCTAAACTGCTGCCATCGCCTCTGCTCCATTGCCCATGAAACCAGGGTCCCATCACAATACGGTTATTGTTCTTTGCTTTCTTTTCAATTGCTTCATACGTACGCCATGCACCAAAACAATCTTCCGCATCAAACAAACCACCAACAACAAGTGTTGCGGTGTGCGATGGAACATGATCAACAAAATTGCGGATGTTGCGTGCTTGCCACCAATCATCATAGTTAGGATGCTTGTACATCTCCTGCCAGAACGCAATACTATCGCCTAATAATTTTGCAAGTTGGTTGGTACTTCCTGCTTCTAAATAAAATTTATACGCATCTTTTGTTGGGAAATTAAAACCGGGTGAGCCAACTGTTGTTGGCTTGGGTCTTGGTTTGCCAAACGAAGAGTAGAATGAAAAACCATCCATCTGAAAGAATGCGCCGTTGTGATGAAAATCATCGCCCATGAACCAATCGGTTACAGGTGCCTGCGGACTAACGGCCACGAGTGAGGGATGATTACTCAGTGCAGCAATAGTAGAGTAGAAGCCGGGATAGGAAATACCGAAGATGCCGACCTTCTTGTTATTGTTGGGAATATTTTTCACCAGCCAGTCAATCGCATCGTAGGTATCACTTGCTTCATCAAATTCAATTCCCTTTTTTGTTGGGTTGAAAGGACGCACATCAACGAACTCTCCTTCACTCATCCAACGTCCACGCACATCCTGGATAACGATGATGTAGTTGCGGCGCATGTAATAACGCCAATGATTATCCCAGAATGCACGAAAATTACTTTCGCCATACGGAGCACAGGAATAAGGTGTACGGTTCATGAGGATGGGATGTGCTTCACTGCTGTTCTTTGGAAGATAAACAGCTGTAAACAGTTTAATGCCATCCCGCATGGGAATAAGTATTTCTTTTTTAATATAGTTGTCTTTGATCCAGGCAGAATCCTGCGGGTTCAGTGTTTGAGCAAAAACAGTTGTAAGAAGAAATAAAAAACCAAGTGTAAAAAGGAGCTTTCTCATGCCGGAACTATTTAAGCTCGAAAGTTATCGAATTTGAGTGAAAGCGGTTTTGCCGTTGCTGTATTGTGCACAAACGGTTGCATTGAGCGGTGAGTCACCCGCCAGTTGTTTTTGGGTGGCTCACCGGCATTAAAAAGTTTGCTCAGCTATCACATTCCATTTAGCCGGACTTAATTTTAGCAGGGATATTTTTGATGCCGGAAATGATTGCTCATAATCCAGTTTTTCGAAATGAGCCCATGCTTTGTTGAAATCGCCGGGTTTAATATCCCTGTTGGCAATGGTCACATGCGGATGAAAAGGCCGATCATCGGGCTTGATGCTGTCGTGAAAAACAGTAATAAAATGATCTTCTGTTGCTTTACGCAAACTGCCCAGCACATGATTTTCCTCCACTGCTGCAAAAATTACTTTGTTACTGAAATGCGAAAAGTTTTTCAATTGAATGGTGAATGATTGAACAGAAGTGTTGAGTGAATGCAAAGTGTTGATCAGGATCTGTTCCCGTTCATTCGCCAGCCAGAAAGGTGGTATAAGTGTTATGTGTGCAGGAGATTTCATGGCAACGGTACAAGCAAACCGTTCACGCATCCATACTTTGTGTGCCTGTATTTTGTTGTCAATTTCAGGCGGACAAAGAACAGCAATGTAAAACATACTATGTGTTGCTGCATTATTCATTTATTTCTGATTCAAAGTTTGAGTCTGCAATCACCCTTCGGGTGAGCAGACACTAAAACAACTTTGGTATTTCGTTGATGCAGGTTACAATACTCATCCACAGCATTACAGCAACAACCAGCCAGCCGCTCCACAACAACCATTGCGGATGTTTATAGCCGGGCAATTGTTTTCGCATCATGATCCATAGCATTAAACCCAGTGAGAAGGGAAGAATAAATCCATTGAGTGTGCCAACAATTACAAGAATGAAAACCGGCTTGCCCCACACTAAAAAGATACAAGTGGATAGTAGTATGAAACTGATGATAACAGCACGTTGCTGTTTTTCAAAAAACGGATGCAACGTTTTTAAAAAGCTTACTGATGTAAATGCAGAACCAACCACCGAAGTAATGGCTGCACTCCACAATACAATACCAAACAGTTTATAACCAATGTTGCCTAGTGCAGATTGAAAGACAGAAGCTGCAGGATTTGCATCGTTGAGTTGTGCGCCCTGTTGCAATACGCCTAATACAGCAAGAAATAATAATATGCGCATACAGGCGGTAATGATGATGCCTGTTACTGCACTTCGTTTTACTTCGCTCATGGCAGGTGCGGCTGTTTTGTTTTCTAGTAGACGATGTGCACCTGCAAACGTAATATAACCGCCAACTGTGCCGCCTACCAACGTAACAATGGAAGTAAAGTTGATGGTTGATGGAAGTATTGTACGATGTACAACCTCGCCCATAGATGGTTGTGCGAAAAATACCACGTACAACATCAACCCAAGCATGACAAAGCCCAGCACTTTTACAAACAGGTCCATTGCTTTGGCAATATCTTTCGAAAGAAAAAGTACAACGGCAATCACTGCACTGATGATGCTGCCGGTTTCAACGCTCACCGGAAATAGTATGTTTAATCCAAGACCTGCACCGGAAATATTGCCGATGTTAAATGCAAGTCCGCCCAAACAAATAAGCACTGTTAGTGCATGACCACTGCCCGGCAATACTTCATTCGCCAGTTCGCTTCCACGTTTGTTGTTGGCCGTTAGTATTTGCCAGATGTTGAGCTGTGCAATAATATCGATGAGTACAGAAATAAGGATCACAAAGCCCATGCTTGCCATCAGCTGTTGTGTAAACACAGTTGTTTGGGTAAGAAAACCCGGACCGATAGCAGATGTTGCCATTAAAAATGCAGCACCAATACCGGCGGAACCTGCAATGTTTTTATACCAGGGCTTTGATGTCAATGTGGTTTTGTTTTAAGTTGTCAACAATTGCTTTGCAAAATTCTACGGCATGTTTTCCATCGCCATGCAAACAAATGGTATCGGCAGTAACATGAATGGGTTTACCTGTAACACTCATTACTTTTTGTTTTTGCACCATTAACAAAGCCTGCTCAACAGCGGCATCAATCGATTCGATTAATGCATTCGGTTGGGAGCGTGGCGTTAAGTTGCCTTCGTTTGTGTACGTACGATCGGCAAACACTTCATTGGCTGTTTGCAAGCCTCTTTGTTTCGCAATGGTAATTGAAAGGCTTCCACTTAATCCAAATAAAACAAGTGATGGGTTAAATGTATGTACCGCATCCGCAATTGCTGCAGCAACAACCATATCTTTTGCTGATTGATTATACAAAGCCCCATGTGGTTTTACATGGGTAAGCGTTGCACCAAGTTGCTTTGCTGTTTTATCGATCAACTGTAATTGCTCCAGCAACAGTTCAATGATCTCTGCAGCTGATTTGTGCATTTCTGTTCGTCCGAAATTTTCTTTATCAGGCCAGGATGGATGCGCACCAACAGCAACATTATGTTGCATGCACAATTCAATCGTTCGTTTCATGGTGTCTGTATCGCCTGCATGATAACCACAGGCAATATTTGCACTGCTGATGAGCGGAATGATCTGCTCATCGGTTAACAAGCCTTCACCTAAATCGCAATTAAGATCGATTGATTTCATATGAACATTGGTCGGTACGGTCGCAGACCGTCAGACCATTTTTTTATTCGGCGGGTGAGCCACTCAAATACAGCCGGTGACTCACCGTTATTAACTCAGCTTTGTTTGTAAAACTTCCTTCAGCCGCTTCAAATCATCAACACGTTTCATGTACAGTTCTTCTGCTTCCTGTAAACTTACAATTTGAAATTGAATTGTATCACCTGGTTTCTTCTGTGCCAGCAACGAAAGATCGGCAGCACATACCTGTGCAATGCGAGGATAGCCACCAACAGTTTGCGCATCGGCCATTAATACAATGATTTCTCCCGATGCTGTTAATTGAACAGTGCCTTGCGTTACCGGTGATGAAATAATTTCACAAGTCTGTTTTGTATGCAAAGTATTTGCTTTAAGCCGGTAACCCATGCGGTTGCTTTGTTGTGTAACAGCAAAGGATTGTTGTGTAAAGTTTGTTGCCGATTCTTCTGTAAGGTAATTCCATTCTGCACCCTGCAATACGCCTATTGCATTTGAAGTATATGAAGCAGCTTGCTGAAATAATGTAAAGAAAGCACCCGCTTTTAATACCTGCAATAACTGTTGCTGCAGTTTACTTAGTTTGTTTTTTTGATAGAGTGCATCTGCTTTTTTTAAGGGTCGTCCATTATAGCCACCAGCTTTTGTCAGCAGATCGGTTGAATGGCTTTGCAGAAACGCATCGGCTGCAAAACCGCCGGCTACGGCCATGTATAAACGAAAACCGGGTAGTTGTTGTTTGCAGATCACCACTGTTCCGGCTGCAATAAACAATGGTTGATGTAAGGGTAATAACTGCTGCTCTGTTTCCGGTTGTAAACCGCCACCTGTAAAAGCGATCACAGCATCAGCTGTAAACAAAAAGCGATGTGGCGATTGTGTTAATTCCAATACTGTTTCATCTTCATCATTCCCAATCAATACGTTTGCGAGTTGCGCAGCATCTTTATCCATTACGCCACCTTTACTTACGCCGTATTGCAGGTAGCCGGTGCGTCCTGTATCCTGCAATGTGGTTAAGAAACCGCATTGTTCAATTTGTATAATTTGATTTTTGTCATCAAAGGTTTTCGACGGATGAGTAATACTATTTATTGAATCCCGTCCGACGAGGATGTCTGACGGAAAGTAGTTTTCAAACGCATCTTTTGTGATCGCTTTGAACGTTATTTCATCACCTGCTTTTAACAGGAACGGATTGGTTCTGTTTGCATCAAATAATTGCAAAGGGGTACGACCAATAATATTCCAGCCGCCGGGTGTTGCAAAAGGGTAGATGCCTGTTTGTTCGCCTGCAATGGCAACAGATCCGGGTTTAACTGCAAGCCGTGGTTGCTGTTTTCGTTTTGTAAAGATGCGTTCATCAACCTTACCCATGTATGGAAAGCCCGGTGTAAAACCAAGCATGTACACATGATAAGTTTTACTGCAATGTATTTGAATTAATTCTTGTGTACTTAACTGCAAAGTGCTTGCCGTTTCTTTAAGATCAGGAGCAAAAGCTTCATCGTAACAAACGGGAATTTCAATTTGCCGGGTAGTTGTTGCTGCAGCTGTGTTTGCTGCATCTGCAATTACTGCCTTTACAGTCTGTTCAACCGAAGCCGCAATGGTAGCAGCTGTTTTCACAATTTCAACAGGATTGTAATATACTGCCAGTGTATTGTATGCAGGAACTGTTTCAATAAAACCGGGAAAAGGATGTTGTTCAATACATTGTTTCGCATGCATCAGTTTCCGGTGAATAAGTACATCAATGCTGTTTCCAAAAGAAAGCAGGATCGAATATTCATTAACATGTTGGATAGTGAAGGAGTACATGCAGGCTCAAAATACAAACTAAACAAAAACGCTCCTTTAAAAGGAGCGTTTCTTTATTTCTTGTTGTTGAAACTAATTAGTCAACCACGCTGATCTTGATGAGGTTGGTTGGCAGATGCAGATGAACTGGAGTACTGCCGGTGTTCACCACAATATCGCCTGTTTGTACAAACCCACGCTGACGCAGAATATTGATCTGGTCTGCAATGATATCATCCACACTGATCTCTTCAGAATAATAAAAGGCACGAACACCCCAGCTTAAACTCAACTGGTTAACCAGTGTACGTTCTTTCGTAAAAATAAAGAGCGGGGCTTTCGGACGGAAACTGCTCAGCATAAAACCAGTGTAACCGCTCTGCGTCATACCAATCAATGCTTTTGCATGTACGTCTTTTGCAATTTCGCAGGCATTGTAGCAGATCGCATCACTGAGGAAAGAAGGAGAGTGCGGTTGCGGTTTCAGATCTTCTTCACGATCGTAACGGTAGTAAGTACTTGTTTCTACTTCTTCAATGATCTTGCACATGGTTTCAACAACCAATGCAGGATGATTACCTGTTGCTGTTTCGCCGCTCAACATTACCGCATCGGTACCTTCCATTACGGCATTGGCAACGTCGGTAATTTCACTGCGGTTAGGTTTCACACGGTCAATCATGCTTTCCATCATCTGCGTAGCAACAATTACCGGTTTTGCACGGTGAATACATTTGCGGATGATGTCTTTCTGGATCAACGGAACTTTTTCAACAGGCATTTCAACACCCAGGTCGCCACGTGCAATCATAATGGCATCACTTTCAATAATGATGTCACGGATGTTTGCAACGGCTTCGGGCTTTTCAATTTTCGCAATGATCTTGGTTTTGCTTTTACGTTCGTCGAGTTTATTACGTAAAATGATAATGTCTTTTACGTTACGTACAAACGAAAGCGCCACCCAGTCAAGCTGCTGATCGATGATGAATTCCAGATCGGCCAGATCTTTATCGGTTAATGCAGGTAAAGAAATTTTTGTATCGGGGAGGTTGATGCCTTTCTTCGAAGAAAGACGACCGCCCAATGTAACCTGTACCTGTACATCGTTTGTTTTTGTAATGCCCACTACTTTTACTTCGAGCTTACCATCATCAATTAAGATAATGTTGCCGGGCTTTACATCTTTATGAAGGTTGGGGTAAGAAACGTAGATGCGTTCTTTTGTACCAACCAGTTTTTCGTTAGTGAAAGTGAGAATGTCGCCTTCTACTACTTCAATACCACCATTTTCCATTTCACCTACTCGCAACTTCGGACCTTGCAGATCGCCAAGGATGGCAATATTGAACGGTTCGTTTTTGTTGATGTTGCGGATGTGTTCAATGATCTGGGCTTTGTCTTCGTGTGCACCATGTGAGAAGTTAAGACGGAACACATTTACACCTGCTCTTACCAACTCAAGTAACTTATCGTAAGTATCGCAGGCCGGACCAACTGTTGCAACTATTTTAGTGCGGTGGCTCATGTGGCGTTTACCCGCTTCCTTATCCATTTCCTGATGCAAATATTTTTCAACGTTTTTTGACATAACAGTCAGTTTGGGTGATTATTTTTTATAAAGCCCGCTACGGGAATTAAGTTTCAAAGTGCGAACAAACAGATAGACGATCATTAGCTCGCCAGGATCTTCACGATCTTCATCCATTCTTCACTGATGCGTTGTTTTGCTTTAACAGCTTTATCAAGCGCAGTGAAATGGAGTTTGTTGTTCATAATACCGATCATGATATTGTGCTTGCCTTCCAGTAAACAATCAACCGCTGCATAACCTAAACGGCTGGCGATTAAACGATCGAGGCAGGATGGTGAACCACCACGCTGGATATGACCGAGAATACAAACACGTGTATCTAAATGTGGTAAACGCTTTTTAATGATCGATAACACTTCGTTGGCACCACCGGTTTCATCACCTTCGGCCACAACGATCATGTTTACGAGTTTTTTACGACGTTCTTTTTCTTCCAGCGAATCAACAACAGCTTCAATATCTGTTTTTGTTTCAGGAATAAGAATGTGTTCGGCACCAGTGGCAATACCACTGTGTAAGGCAATATAACCTGCATCACGCCCCATCACCTCAATAATGAAAAGACGGTCGTGTGCGTCGGCTGTATCACGGATCTTGTCAATTGCTTCAATAGCTGTGTTTACAGCCGTATCGAAACCAATGGTAAAATCGCTGCCTGCAATATCCTTATCAATGGTGCCCGGTAAACCAATACAGGGAATATCAAATTCGTTGGAGAATTTCTGTGCACCACGGAAACTGCCATCGCCACCAATAACAACCAGGCCATCAATGCCGTGTTTCTTTAAGTTATCGTAGGCTTTCTTTCGTCCTTCGGGTGTGTAGAAATCTTTACTTCTTGCTGTCTTAAGAATGGTGCCGCCACGTTGAATGATGTTTGCTACGCTTCGGCTGTGCATGGGAACAATGTCGTCGTCAATCATACCCTGGTATCCACGCATGATACCAAACACTTCCATATTGTGATAGAGACCGGTTCGAACAACGGCTCTGATGGCCGCATTCATGCCAGGTGAGTCGCCACCTGATGTTAATACGCCGATCTTGTGTACTTTTTTGCTCATTAGATAGTTGAATTAGATCGTACCGATTCAAGTTGCTGCAACGATTTGCAGAATAGCTTGCTTTTGGCGGGCCAAAAATAAGGAAATGCTGTGATAACAATTGTTCGTCGATGGTTTTCAAACGTTTGCAAATTGTTCATTCATTATTCTTTTTGTTTCAGCGGTACCAAGCTGCCAGTTTTACTTCCGTTTTACATGTTTTACTCATTATCAGGCATTTCTTATATTCAATGCACGAAATGCGCCTGCAGCAACAGCAGGCAAAGATCAATCAAACGGCTGTTGTCATTTTTTTGCAAATACACTTCATAAAAAATAACAATTAGGAAATGAAAGTGCTTGTAACAGGCGCAAATGGCTTTTTGGGGCAGCATCTTGTCCGCCAGTTGGTTGATGAAGGCAAGTTTGTCATTCATGCCTGCGGAAAAGGGGCCAGTCGTTTATCGTACGGCGAACGAAACGGAGTGCACTACCACAGTTTCGATTTAACCGATTACCGGCAAACACAATTACTCATCGAAAAAATTTCTCCCCACATCATTATTCATACAGCAGCGATAACTCAACCCAACGATTGTGCAAAAGATAAAACAGGCTGCTGGAAAACAAATGTTGCAGCTACACGTGTATTGTTGCGTGCTGCACAAAAAACACGATCGTATTTTATTTATCTCAGTACCGATTTTGTGTTTGATGGAAAAGAAGGGCCTTACGATGAGTCGGCTAAGCCTAATCCTGTAAACGATTATGGTGAAAGCAAACTGCTGGCAGAAGAAATGGTTACCATGAGTTCGTTGCATTGGGCAATCATCCGAACCGTGTTGGTATATGGTGGTAAGGTGCCCGGAAGCAGAAGTAATTTTGTTCAATGGGTGAAAGATAAACTCACTGCGGGAGAACATATCAAAGTAGTAGATGATCAGTTGCGCACACCAACCTATGTAGAAGATTTGGCGAAAGGGATATTACTGGTTGTAATGAAACATGCAAAAGGCCTGTATCATATTTCCGGAAAAGAAATGTGTACACCTTATCAGCTTGCAGTAATGGTTGCCGATACGTTACAACTTAATGCAGGCTTAATAGAAAAAGTTACTGCCGATACATTTACCGAACCTGCAAAACGTCCGCCAAAAACAGGATTTATTATTACAAAAGCGGTAAAAGAATTGGGATTTGTTCCTGTGCGTTTAGAAGAAGGATTGCGGAAATCGTTTGGGATATAAAGATTTTATTTAACAGGGAAAGCGGAACTTTGTCTTCGAATGTTTGCCATGAATATTCTTCAACAATATACCGTTAAGCAGTTGGATACTGCAACAAAATTGCTGAAGGAATATGCAGTTGAAAAAGATCCTGAAACACTGCATCAATTACGGGTGGCACTGAAAAAAATAAAAGCGGTGCTGCACTATCTCCGCTCTGAAACATCTTGGAACTCTAAAAAGAGCAAACAATTATTGCAGTTGTTATTTCGTGCAGCAGGAACGGTTCGTGAAATGCACTTACGCAGTAACTGGCTGCAACAAAATAACTACTCTGCACTGGCAGCAGCTGCGCAGTTACAGCAGAAAATAAAAGAAGAAGAAAGCGTTTTTGTTGACCGTGCAGCAGAATGGGAAGGTATTCTCGTAAAGCTGCAAACAAAACTGGAGAAGTTAACTTCAGATACAAAGCATGAACAGTTGCTGAAATATATACCAGCACTTAAAGAACAGGTTGGACAGTTTTCATTTGCAACTTCAAACGAAGGCTGGCATGAATACCGGAAACAGGTAAAGCAACTGTTATATGCACAGCATTGGTTAACAGAAAAAGAAAAGCTTCAACTGTTGCCGGTTAATGAAAGTAAACGTTTAGATACACTGCAGGAGAAGATCGGCAACTGGCACGACATGATTGATATGTTCGATTGGTTGCAAGAACAACAGTTCTATCTCAGTAAAGACAAATTACTGCACAGCGAATACAACAGGGCAATTAAGAAACTTCAGCAGCAGCAACTGAAAGCAGAACAACAATTGCAAACGGAATTTGCTGAAAAGAAAACGGCTCTTACGCAACGTAAGAGCCGTGAAAAAAAATAATCAAAACTTATTTTAACGGCAGAAACACTTCCGCCATCATGCATCTTGCACTGCCGCCGCCATTTGTTTCAATGGTTGTAAGATCGGAATGGATGATGGGATTGTAGCTTTCCAATTGCTCTACCTGCTCTGCAGTTAATGAATGATAAGCCTGGCTGCTCATTACCAAATAAGGTTGTCCATTTTTATTTTGTACCTGCAACATATTGCCAGCAAAACGATTCATCTGGCTGTATGAAATTTCGATAAGCTGTTTGCCGCTGTTGATGATGGTGCTGCGGATGTGATTGCGTTCTGTTGTATCACGAATGCTGTCTAAACAGATCACCACATATTTATCGGCCACACACATCATTACATTGGTGTGATAAATTTCGCCACCGTTCTCATCAACACTGTAAAAACTGCAAGGCGTGTAATGCATGGTGCGGCACCAGTCTTCAAACACCGTTTCATCGGTGCGAGGGGAAAGGCAGGCGTATGCAATTTTATGTTCTCGGTCGAGCACCATACTGCCGGTGCCTTCTAAAAAATGATCTTCGCTTTCGGTATGTGTAAAGTCAAGTTTGTTCTTTACTGCAAACTTTGCTTCAACAGCATCCAGCACATGTTGCTTGCGTTCGGCTCTTCTGTTTACGGCATACATGGGGTAGAGAATGATCGTTCCATCGTTGTGAAAACTGATCCAGTTATTAGGAAAGATACTGTCCGGCGTATGCGGCACAGCTGTATCCTGCACCACCGTAACATCAATACCGGCTGCAGTTAACTTTTGTACAAAACCATCAAATTCAGCTTCTGCTTTTTGCTGTGCACCGTTGTTGCTGCCCTTTTGCTGAAACGCATTGTTGACAGCTGTTTCGGCATTAAAATCAAACGCAACGGGTTTGATCATTAATATGTGTGAAGTTGTTTGCATTCTAGTTAATAGTTAATAGTTCATTGTTCATGGTAATACAGTTACGGGTTATGGGTTAAGAGTTGAAAGTGGCTTGCTGCACCCGTAACCCATAACCATTAACTCATAACTGATCCCTCAACAACGGCATACTCATACAATGGCTGCCGCCTCTTGCTCTTGATAGTTCTGCACTGGGCAATAAGATCAATGTGTTTTCAATTGTTTCCGGATCAACAGCATTTTCAAATTGAGTAAATGCTTCAGCAGTAGTCAGCACGTTGAAACCTGCTTCTTTAAATGCTTCAGCGGTTTTATCGTTACGGTCGTAACCGATCACCACACCTTCTTTCAACGCAACCACATTGCAACTGTCTGTCCATTGTTCACGCTCATCATGCGGAAACACATTGCCGCCACTGTAAATAATTTTCACATCGTTGGGTTCTGCACCAAAATCTTCAATACTTATTTGTCGCAACAACGATTCAATACCGGTAACACGTTGCGGCACACTGTAATCTCTTGTACGCACATAAGGTTCATTGGCTGATTTTCGGAACTGCAGAATTTCCACTTGTTCCATTTCAAGTTGACGGGGATTGTGCGAAAGTTTGTTGACATAACTATGTCTGCTGATGTGCTCTGCACGAAGAATGCGTTCGCTGAAACGACCGTACAGCACCCACACATTTCGTTTCACCTGCGTGAAAATAGTATCGATGTGCATCTGTGCCCTGTTCTTCGGAATTTTTACCACCGATATTTTTTCAATGCCCAGTTCTTTTTTACTGAACAGCGTATGTACAATTTCATTTACCGCACTACTGCTTGTGCGTATACTGCAACCAATCACAAAATGTTTGGGATGGATCATCATCACATCACCACCTTCAATGCTAATGATGCGGTGTTTGCGTTCTTCTTCTTCGTACAAAAAGAAATCACTCTCTTCAATGATCTCCATTACCTTTTGAGGCTCTTCTTTAAAGAAATAATAGAGCGATAAAAATTTGGTGAGCAATGATTCTCTTCTTCTGGCACCGGTAGCCATACGGCTCAGCAGAATGTGATCCTTCACCATAATGCCAATGTCACGTGTAAAAATAAAATTGGGAATAGGAGGGAAGATGTATTGATCTTCCTGCGTGCCTGCAGCTTCAGCAGGCAAAATACCCGTGATGAAAATTTTTGAAAGCAATGCTGCATCAGTAATGTTTTCCAGCACCTGTTGTATGGCAAAGCTCGATTCTTCGTATGAACAGATAGCAGAGATTAGTCGCAGTTTTACTTTTTCATCTTTAATGATCTCGGCCAGCATCTGTTGTGTATCCAGTACTTTATCGCTGTTGAAATATTCGTCTTTGCCGGGAATATAACACCATGATCGCTTATCAGCATCTGCTGTTTGCTGATATTGGTTAATGTAATTCACCTTTTCTCTGTCGAGGAAATACAGCAGCAGTTTTACATAATGGTTGTATTCTTTCTGCATACTGTTGAGGTGCACAATGTCATCATACAGGTTATCGGCAAACGTACCGGGGATAATTTTTCCAATGCCGCCATCGGGGCTATGAATGAGTAATTTTCGTAAACGTCCTAATTCGTTTTCAACGTAATAATTATGTTGAGCCATAAAAGAAATATTTAAATGATAAGTGTTTTGTGCGTAAAGAAAGGAAACAGGAAAATGTTTAGCCGCAGCACTGTTTACACGCATCAACAGAAAATAGATGTGCATGCAGCACCTTCCGGTAAACAAGTTAGGAAAATGAATTAGTAATCCGGCAGACTGCCTTCACCCGCAGCGATGAGGTTGAGGAAATATGGAAGCAAGTTATTTGTAGTGATATGTTTCTGTAAAAACATACTGCAAGATAGGGAAAATGAATGATGAGCGATGAATGATGAGTGGTGCCTGCCCTCCGAAGCTTTAGCGTAGGAGGGAGTGGTAAATGCAGAGCTGTAAAGCGATATTTGACAGCAGATTGTTGCCTTTGAGCTGTTTTTTTGAGAGCAGAGCGATTGATTATCCCCTCCCGGGAGGGGAGTTGGGTTGTTACACAGAATGACGGTGAAAGGGGTGGGTATAGATGATACTAAAAGGTTACGCCGCATACTCAATCCCGATCAACTCAAAGAACTCTTGCTCATTCATTTCTTTTACTGCACCAGGTTCAAGATCACCGAGTTTTAAGTTGCCAATAGAAACACGAATTAAACGAAGGCAGCGACGGTGAATGGCTAAACACATTTTTCGTACCTGGTGAAATTTACCTTCGGTTAAGGTCATCAACATCCAGGTGTGCGGATATTGCTGACGCACATCATCCATGTGCAGGTAATAATCTTTTACATTTTCAACGATTTCAATAGAAGTGGGTACAGCAATATAATCTTCACCTGTTGTAACAGGAATGGAGACACCTTTTCTTAATTGTTCTAACAATTCAGGCGTTACAATATTTTTGACCATGATGAGGTAAGACCGTTCATGTTTTTTCTTTGGATCAAACAGCAGGCGTGTTACTTTTTTATTGGTTGTAAGCAGGAGTAATCCTTCTGAATGATTATCTAAACGGCCAATGGCATGTGTGCCTTCCGGAAAATCAAAATTAAGATCACCCAGCAACCGCACATCATGCGAGCTGATAAACTGCGAAACCATGTTGTATGGTTTGTTGATGATGAAATAACGGTGTGGTGAAGTTGACATGTTCAATTGCTGCAAGATTACAGCTTTTAAGCGAGTGGGCGGTTTGATGTTGTTGGCGTACCTGCCAACTGAGGTGATTGTTATTTACAAATTTTACCTTCTACACGTTGGCGAGGACACCAACATGAGCATAGTATTAATTATTTGAAATGCCACATCAAGTAATCTTGTATTTGGCTTTTGTATGCTAAGTCGTATAGACTTAGGGTATTCCAATCAATTAGAACAAGTTCACATTCCTCTCCTAAAGTGTATAATGTGTCTTGAATAAGATCAAGCTGTGGTACTGAAACAATAAGTCCGATGTCTACCCAAATGTTTTTTACAAATTCATCATCTGTGTCAAAGAAGATTGTAAAATTTGAGAAGCCAAACGCTTTTGTCTTTCCAGACTCACAATTCAGGATTTCACTTTTGTTATAACGAATGTGCCTTGCTTTTTGAAATTTAAAGTCAGTCAAGGTTTTTTCAAAAAAGTTAACTCTGAATTCTTTTGAGCGAGTTGTAACTGGCATCGGCCCTCTTTCAAACGTTTCTCCAAAACCATAGTCTGTTCTTGACTTGGAGGCCAATTCATCAATTTGTTGTGACTGTTTTTTTATAAAGTATCGATTCTCTGCAGGGACAATTTCTATTTGACAATAATCATCCTCCCAAAATGATGGAACATACTCGTTTGGATCAAACTCTACTTTTTGATTTTTGTCAGCTTTGAGAAAATTAAGAAATGAAAAAAGTCCCATTGATGTTTATTGAAGAGGTGTTGTGCAATGTGTTAGGGCCGCCACCAACCGAAATTAGATAAAAGTATGTGGTTGGTGAGGACACCAACCATTAAAGAAAGAACTATTTGTCATTGTTGTGTGTATTGTTCTGGGCCCTGCGGCCTCCACATTTTAAGAAACTTAAACATTTTAGCGTATTCTTCTCTTGGTGCAAATGCAATACATACCTCTTGGTTATCCAATGAAGACTCTGTTAAAGTAATATTGTCAGGTTCTTTTTGCGCATTTAAAAATTCTGCGTCTGTAACAACACAAACCACCTTTTTAAATATCCCGTTTATCCATGTCTGCATATTAGCTGTGTGTTCAAACTTTCTGAAACAGGCAAGAGAAGCATGTGCCGTAATAACCGGTACAAGTTTATCGGGAATATGCCTTTTGACCAGGATATACATTTTCATAGTTGAAGATGATTAACAGTAACGTTGAGCACAAATATAGTTGATGTTAAAACCGGAAAATGTTTTTGTTAACGGTGAGTGCTACAAGGCCATCGTTCAATGCTATCTGACACGACTTGTCCCGCCTATGCGGGATCGCCTTTGAGGTGCGGAGACTCCGCAGTGAATAAGGGATCGCCTTTGAACTGCTGAGACTCGGTAGCGAAGAGAAATGTTGTTAAGGATCGTTCAAAGTATATCACTTGCGCAGGTCTCCCGACCTGTGCATTGTTGTCACTAAACTTTGCATTATCGAATCGAAGGAGTAGTAACAGTTGGCAACAGGTCAGAGACCTGCGCCAGCGGAAGAATAGAGACTTAGCTGGGAAACAAGCACTTGTGCCACTTGATAATGCATTTGATTGATTATGTTTTTTTTAAATAGTTTTCAATCTCCTCTGAATGTTTCGCTATCTTTTCTTGTGTTGTTTTTAGTTTTGTTACTTCCATTTTAAGCGGGTTGTAATTCTTATTGTGAATTTCAAAATATTCATTCTCGTCTGCTTTCCAGTAAGGAAAGTCTTTTGTAAGTAGCCTTTCTATCTCTTCTTTCCGGTCTTTTTTGTCAAAATTTATCTTATATTTTTTGTGCAAATCATCAACTATTTGGTTGCGTCTATGACGAATATTATTACTTCTATCACTTAGACTTCGGACAAATGGCTCAAGTATTTGTAGTTCTGGTTCAATTTTATTTAATCGTTCAGTTATCAATTCAATCTCACGCTTTAGGACTGGCAAAAGCTCCTTATTTATGATTTTAATTTCATTTATTATTTCAGAAATCGCCTGTATAGCAGAAAAGTTTTTCAAATGATTGATAAACGTTAGAGCTCCGGAAACTTTTTCCGCCCTATATTCAATTATTTTATAACCATCATTTCTTATAATAATTAAATCTTTGTCTAAGTTTAGAAGTTTGAATTCATTGTATTCCATTATTTTTTTCAACCCCTCGACCATTTTTTTAGCTTCTTGGATAATGTATGTCTCGACGAATTTATTCTCATTTGAAATTGATGAGTTATATAAGGACTTGCAATCTTCCATCGCATCATTCCAACTCTCATCCGCTAATTTATATTTTCTGGTATAGCGCTGAATTTCGTAGGTCGATGCATCATTATAAATAATCCAGTCGCTATATGGGATTATTTTTATGTTTTTATATGTTATTACTAAATAAAAATAGCTTACATAGCCGTACCCGAAATTAGTCTTAAATTGAATTTGGAATTTATCGCTAAGTTGAAATGGTTCTGCTGACCATCCTGCTTTTCTATGAGAGAAGGCCAATGTTTTTTCTTTCTCAATCAAGGACTTTGCAAACGTATAAGCATTCTCAATTCTATAAGCACTCAATCTTATTTTGACAATGTTAATAAGCTCATCTTTGGGCTCGCTAAGTAAGTATCGGAGTCCTTTATAGCCCGAATAGTTAGGTATTTCTTGATATGAGTTGGCAATTACTTCACAATAATCAAAGTAGTTTAATAGAAAACGAAACTCTTTAAACTCTCGGAGTAGTGTTTTTTTTTGCGTACTTGTTTCAAGTGCATTTAAAAATTTGTGAAGCTCATGCTCGAGTAATTTTTCAATATTCAAAAAATCTACTTTTAAGTATTTACTATCGAGATCTAGTTTCAGTAATACTAAATAGTCTTTGTTTATTTTTCCTTGCATTTACGGTTTTTTATCGATTGGTATAGCCTCCACCAGAAAATAGTTAGAATGATTTGGTTGGTGGGGGCACCAGCCATTAAGGCGAATATTATTCAAAAATCCCAAACTACTCCTGCCAATTCTCCACAACCCTAAACCGCACAAACATATCCTCACTATACCATTTTTCTTTTCTTGTTTTTTGCACCACATCGGCATGCTTCGGCATTTTGTATGCAAACTGTTTCATGTGTTCTTTGCTTTCCCAAACAGAAAAAGTGGCCTGCTTTAACCAGGGATTTTCACCAATGCCCACCGAAAACTGAAAACCATCAGCCTTCCGCATTTCGTTTGATACGGCATCCACATGTTCCCAAAAACGGGAGCGTTTACTGCGGCGGATGGTCGCCCGGGTGAGTACCGCAACCGGTCCTTCATAATCGCTTTTTACCGGGAGTTCGCCAAACGCCTGTTTTCCGTCCCAACTGCCATGTCCTTCAATCGGCTCCAGTAAAAAAGTTTCGGTCTGGCAGCCAAAAAGGCGCCACCAGCCAGGAATGAACTTGCCAAACGCCTTTCGGTGCAGACTTGCTTTGTCCGAAAACCCGGTCAGTTCAGTCTTGTCCATCACCACTAATACCGCCCATTGCTGCCAATCGGTAGTTTGGCTGAACGTGCCGCCCTTGCCACAGCCCAGCAACTTGTAAAACCGTACCCGGCGGTTGAGCCAAAGGGGTAAACGATGCAGCGCCATGGCCAGCAAAGCAAAGTAGATAAAGCGCTTTTTGTAGCGTATAAGGGTTAAAACTGCATACATAACGTGACGGCCAATATTATTGTGTTGGCAGCAAATAAAGCCTGTTTCTGTTGAAAACCTACAGCAAACTGTTGATAAGATGCAAAAAGGGTAAATTTTTTTGCAACCCGAATCGCCTATATTTGTCGCCTTCCTAAATTGAAAAATAGTGCGTTTAAAGAGTTTAGAAATCAAGGGTTTTAAAAGTTTTGCCGATAAAACTGTGGTTAGTTTTGATGAAGGTGTAACCGGCATCATTGGCCCCAACGGTTGCGGCAAGAGCAATATTATCGACAGTATCCGCTGGGTTATTGGTGAGCAAAAGATCAGCCATCTCCGTAGTGAAAACCTGGAGAGCCTGGTGTTTAATGGTTCCAAAACAAGAAGCGCTTCGGGTTTGGCCGAGGTGAGTCTTACGTTTGAGAACACCCGTAACCTGCTGCCTACCGAATTCAGCACCGTAACAGTAACCCGTAAGTTTTATAAAAGTGGTGAGAGTGAATACCGCCTTAACGATGTACAATGCCGTTTAAAGGATATTCAAAATCTTTTCCTCGATACTGGTGTAAGTACCGATAGCTATGCCATCATCGAATTGGGTATGGTGGATGATATCATCAAGGATAAGGACAACAGCCGTCGCCGCATGTTGGAGCAGGCTGCCGGTATCACCATCTACAAAACACGTAAGAAAGAAGCCAAGAATAAACTGGATGCTACTGAACAGGATCTGGCCCGTATTGAAGATCTGTTGTTCGAGATCAACAACCAGTTGAAAACACTGGAGAACCAGGCCAAGAAAGCAGAGAAGTATTACGAGATCAAAAAAGAATACCGTGAAGTAAGTATTGAATTGGCGAAAGCGGCTCTCGAAGGATTTAACCTTACCTGGAAAACTCTCAACGAACAGCACGACGAAGAAACGAATAAGAAAGTTGAGCTGGAAGCAAAGATCGCTACCGATGAAGCAGCGATTGAACAGGAGAAAGTAGGCTTTATTGAAAAAGAACGTGAGCTGCATTCAATGCAGCATTCGTTTAATGATATTCTGCAAAACCTGCGTACCAAGGAAAACGAAAAGAACCTGGCGCAGCAGCGTTTGCATTACCTGAAAGAAAAAGAAACCAGCTTAAAGGATTTCTTAGCAAAAGCAGGCGGACAGTTAAAAGGCATTGAAGAAAGTATTCAGTTTACCGATTTACAAATTCAGGAAGAAGAAGTAAAGCTGAACGATTTGGGTTCGCAACTGGATACCTTACGCAGTGCTGTTGAAAGCACACGTAAAGTGTTTGATGAAAAGCGCAGCGGTATTGATGAGATCCGTAAAGAGAACCAGGCTATTCAACGCAGTCAGTTTGAAGCGGAGAAGAATGTAGCCGTTGGCGAAACATCTATTCAAAACCTGCAACGCACCATCTTCCAGTTAAAAGAAGAACAAGCCAACCGCAAACAACAGTTGCAACAGCTGGAAGAAGATAAACAGCAGAAAGAACATGAGCTGGCAAACTGCAGAGAAGAATTACAAAACCTGCAGGAGCAACACGAGTTCACCAAAGAACAGATTTTGCAAACACAATCGGCATTGGAAGGTTTGCGTAACCAGCTGGCCGATGAAAACCGTAAACTCGATTCAAAGAAAAATGAATACGATCTTCTGAAGAGTCTTGTTGACTCAATGGAAGGTTATCCTGACAGTGTGAAATTCTTACATAACAATCCCGATTGGAATGTAGAATCGCCATTGTTGAGTGATGTGATCTATTGTAAAGAAGAATACCGTACAGCAGTTGAAAACCTGTTGGAGCAATACCTCAACTATTATGTTGTGGGTAATATGAATGATGCGTTGAAAGCGGTGAATCTGTTACATGGCAACCAGAAAGGAAAGGCCAACTTCTTTATGCTCGATCAGTTCAATGGTCAGCAAGGATTGAATGAAGTTCCTGCAGGAACCATTGCTGCATTGAGTGTGGTGGAAGTGGATGCAAAATATCAATCACTCATCAACTATCTGTTAGGACAGGTAGTGATTGCAGAAGATGAAAATAATTTACCTGTTGGTTTTAATGGCGTGGTGCTGGAGAAGACCGGTAAGTTCTTCAAAGGAAAATATTCACTCAGTGGTGGCAGCGTTGGTTTGTTTGAAGGAAAGAAACTCGGTCGTGCAAAAAATCTGGAACGTTTACACGAAGAAATTTTAGCACAGGAAACAGTGGTGCTCGATCTGAAACATGCTATCCAGATGCGCCACAACGAAGTGATCGGTTTCAACGAGCAGTTGAAAGAAAATGCGATCAAAGAAACCGAATCAGCCATCAATCAATTGGTGAACCAGGTGTATGGTTTGGATAACCGCATGGAAAACCTGCGTGGTATGGAAGCCAATGCGGTAAAGCGTTTGGAAGATCTGGAACTGCAGCAGGAAGAAGTGCAGGAAAACCAACAGCAGCACCGTGATGAGCTGGATAAATACAATGCACAACTCGATGAGCTTGCAGGTAAACTGGAAGCTATTGAACAGGAATATGCAGCGGCAGAACGTGGATACAGTGAAGCCAATCAATCGTACAATGATTATAACCTCAATGTAACACGCCAACAAAGCAAGGTAACATCGCTGAAAACAGAGCTTGAGTTTAAACGCAACCAGTTAATGGATCTGCAATTGCAGGTAACTACGAACTCTGCTGCGTTGGATGAAGCTGCCAACCAGATCAACGATAGTGAAGCGAACTTGCTGGATGCACAGGATGCATTGGTGACCTTGTTGCAAAACAAAGAAACCGAAGAGCGTAAGCTGAACGAAGCCGATCAATACTATTACAATCTGCGTAATGCATTGGGCGAAAAAGAAAGTGAGCTCCGCAGCAAACAAAAAGAGAAAGAACTGGTTGATCATTCTCTCAGCGAAATAAAAGATAAACTCACTGATCTTAAATTGCAGTTAAGCGGTACCAAAGAACGTTTGCAGGTTGAGTTTAAAGTAAATCTTGAAGAAGTAATTGAAGAAGACCGTACAGGCGATGAATCGCAGGAAGACTTGCAGGCGAAAGTAGATCGTATGAAAAAGCGTTTGGAAAACCTCGGCGAGGTAAACCCGACAGCGATCGAAGCGTTTGAAGAAATGCGCAAGCGTTACGAGTTTATTCTTGAACAGAAGAATGATCTTGTTACTGCAAAAGAATCGTTGCTGCAAACCATCCAGGAAGTGGAAGCAACCGCCAACCAGCGTTTCCTCGAAACCTTTAACCAGGTGCGTGAAAACTTCCAGAAAGTATTTAAGGCCTTGTTTACCGATGATGATACGGCCGACATGGTTTTGGAAAATCCGGAGAACCTTGCTGAAACAGGAATTGATATTGTGGCGAAACCAAAAGGTAAACGTCCGAGCAGTATTACACAGCTGAGTGGTGGTGAGAAAACATTAACAGCAACAGCGATGTTGTTTGCGATCTATCTTATTAAGCCTGCTCCGTTCTGTATCCTTGATGAGGTGGATGCACCATTGGATGATGCCAACGTAGGTAAGTTCACCAACATGATCCGCAAGTTCAGCGAAAACTCACAGTTCATTATTGTAACGCACAACAAGCAAACAATGGGTGCGGTGGATGTGATCTATGGTGTAACCATGCAGGAAGCCGGTGTAAGTAAACTGGTGCCGGTGGATTTCAGGAATTTGAATTAAGGAATGTATTTGTGTTATAACAAAGAGCCGAAGCAATTGCTTCGGCTCTTTTATTTGTAATCAACTCTTAAGTTGTAGAGATGTCTCCTTCGTCGACATGACGGAGGGGAGTTGAGTTTTGCTGTCTTTCCGACGTTAGGAGGAATTTGTTTGGCTTTAGTACATAGATGAAGCAGATCCCTCGTTCACGGGATGGCATCAATTATACAACAACAGCTTATCAACAATCTCATTCAGTTTTTCTGTGTTTTCAAACACATAACTTTCACCGGCTTCTTTCAATAACTTCAGATTCTTCTTACTCACATTATCCATTTCAGGCGATGCCGTTTTCAGGTCGGGTTCAATACGATAGTAATCCTGTTTGTCTGCATCATCTAATGTATCCCACATACGTACAAGATGATAATGCACTGTTTCACTGTTGCCACTCATCATAATATCAATAAGCACGGGTAGCCATTTTATTAAACCGGCATTGCGTAGTTGTTCAAACTCATATTTCTTTTTACTGCTTCCTGTACCAATGCTTACAAGCAACATGTCTTTTGCTGCAGGCTTATCGGGCTTTGGTTGTTTATAGTTGCCAAACAATACACGCTGATCGCTAAAGTTTAAACCTCTTGCTTCGCTGTAAGCACACAATGCAGGATTGTTGACGAACACACCACCATCAATTAAAAACTGCGGTGCTTCACTTAAGCTGTAGATCATGGCCGGTTCAAAATAAGTAGGAGCAGCGCTGGTTGCCCTTGCCACATTTCGTATTTTAAAATCACGCACTTCGCCACCAATTTTTCTGGAGTTGGCACTGTTGAAGAAGGCGGCTCTTCGTTCGTAAAAGTTATAAGCAGTAATCACACATGGTTTGATCATCTGGCTAAGTGATGTGTCGCCAAGGTACTCCTCCAGCAATACTTCCAGATTGTCAGAAGGGAAACTTTCGTTCCAGAAACTGAAATTTTTAAAGTGCTGCCAGAATTTTTTGTGAAAGATCTTATTACCAAACTTCATGTACAGTTGTACGGCATCGGTAGCAGAAAATTTTGCTTTGCCCGTTTCTTTCTCATCAGGCATTAAATAAATGCTGGTAAGAATGCCACCGGTGCTGGTGCCGGCAATCATATCGAAGTACTCACCAATTTTTGCTTCTTTATTGCCTGTTACTGCACGAATGCGTGTTTCAAGATATTCCACAATCGTTCCGGGAATAACGCCCCGTATTCCTCCGCCGTCAATACTGAGGATTCTTATTTTAGATGTACTGCGGTTGCTCATGGTTAGGTTGTTTTCAGAAAAATACAAAGTTGATCCCGCATTTAAAATACTTTAATGTGGTTACCGTAAACGTTTGCATAATAAACAGGGGCGTTGCATTGTTATATGACCGATTCGTTCGATATTCGGAACCTAAATCAATTGCATGCAGCGTATTTGCTTGTTTCCGGGAACATTTGATCCTATCACCGTCGGCCATCTTGATATCATTTACCGATCGCTCGATCTGTTCGATAAACTGTATATCGGCATTGGCCGCAACGCAGCCAAAGTGCCTATGTTCAGCGAAGAAAAGAGAGTGGACTGGATTCAATCTATTTTTAAAGATGAACCACGTGTTGATTCGGTAGTTTATGAAGGCTTAACTGTTGATTGCTGCAAACGTGTAAATGCAAAATTCATTCTGCGTGGTATCCGCTACGTAAACGATTTTGAATACGAAAAAGCAATTGCCGATATGAACCGCAGTCTTGATCATAATATCGAAACAATTTTTCTTACTTGTTTACCGCAATACACATCGGTTGCTTCAACATTGGTGCGTGATGTTATACGCAACGGTGGCGATGCATCGCCTTTTCTTCCGCCGATCGTAAATCAGGCTGTGCAAAACAAATAAGCGATGGCTGCTATCTGGTTCAAACAAAATTTATCGCTTGCTGATTTTGAAGGTATGGAAGCCAATACCATTGCAGATGTAATTGGTTTACGGTTTTCTGAAGTTGGTGATAATTACATCAAAGGAACCATGCCTGTCGATCATCGCACACACCAACCATATGGATTGTTGCATGGTGGTGCAAGTTGTGTGCTTGCAGAAACATTGGGCAGTGTTGCTTCGGCAAAGATCATCGATCCGGAAAAATTTATTTGTGTTGGTTTAGAGATCAATGCCAACCATATCCGTTCTGTACGCAGTGGAATTGTTACAGGTATTACTACTCCCATTCACATTGGAGCAAGTACGCATGTATGGGATATAAAGATTTACGACGAACGGGAAAAACTTGTTTGTGTAAGTCGTCTTACTGTTGCCATTTTAAAAAAGCCCTGACGCTATTCAGCTTTCTGTAAGTAACGGTAAGTAGTAATTGCTTAATGTTTTTGTAACTTACAGTTACGAACATTACCTGTAAATACTCCTTATGAATTGGCATTATCTCCCTACCGACGAAGTTATTTCTGTAACCGGTTCATCGCAAAATGGTTTGCGAACCGAAGATGCAGTGTTGAAACTTGCAGAGTATGGTCCTAATGAACTGCAGGAAAAAAAGAAGAAACCAGCCTGGGTTTTGTTTCTGCAACAGTTTAAAGATTTTATGATCCTTGTATTGCTGGTTGCAGCAATTATTGCAGGTATTGCAGGCGATCTTACCGATACCATTATTATTCTCATCATTGTTATACTGAATGCAGTGGTTGGTTTTGTGCAGGAGTATCGTGCAGAAAAAGCAATGGAAGCATTAAAGAAAATTGCAGCCTTGCAGGCGCAGGTTTTGCGTGATGGGAAACCTGTTATACTGCCCTCAGCAGAACTTGTGCCCGGTGATTTGGTATTACTTGAAGCAGGTAATGTTGTACCTGCAGATTTGCGTTTGATTGAAACTTTCAGTTTAAAAATTGATGAATCGGCATTAACCGGCGAATCTGTTCCTGCAGAAAAAACAGAACAGAAAATGGGCGAGATCGATATGCCAATTGGTGACCGTTTGAACATGGGATTTAAAAGCACACTGGTAACAAATGGCCGGGCAAAAGGAATTGTGATTGCTACAGGCATGCAAACCGAAATTGGTTTAATTGCACGCATGTTGCAGCAGGATGAAGCAGCAACACCGTTACAAAAACGTATGGCCGATTTTGGCCGCAAGCTTTCCTACATCATTCTGTTTATCTGTTTGTTGTTATTTGCCATTGGTTTGCTGCGTGGCGAAAAACCATTGAACATGCTGCTGGTATCTATTTCGCTGGCAGTAGCAGCAATACCGGAAGCATTGCCTGCATTAATTACCATTGCACTTGCAAGAGGTGCCAAGCGATTGGTAAAGAAAAATGCATTGATAAGAAAATTGCCTGCTGTTGAAACGTTAGGTTCGGTAACATTTATCTGCTCCGATAAAACAGGCACACTTACACAAAATAAAATGAAAGTGGTGCAGGTGCAGGGCGAACAACAGGCAGCATTACATCTCCATAGTCTTTCTGTTTTTGATGTGGCCATTGCATTGAATCATGATGTAAAAGAAACAGAAGAAAAAAAACTCATTGGCGATCCCACCGAAATTGCATTGGTAGAATATTTTCAAATCCAACATAGTGTTGCTAAACTGCAGGAACTGCAAACTGTGTTACTACGTATAGCCGAACTTCCATTCGATTCCGATCGAAAATGTATGACCACTGTACATCGTTACCAACAGCAATACCTTGTTCTGTCTAAAGGTGCTGTTGAATCGGTAACGGCTTCTCTTGAAACATGGATCGATACAGATGCGATTTTGCGAACAGCAGATGAGTGGTCGCAGAACGGCATTCGTGTGATTGCATTTGGTTTTAAACTGGTGAATGAATTACCCGAACCTTTCAGTTATGAAAATGTTGAAACCGATCTGCAATTTGCCGGGCTTGTTGGTATGATTGATCCGCCGAGAGAAGAAGTAAAGCAAGCGATTGCAGAATGTAAAGCTGCAGGTATTCATCCGGTAATGATCACCGGCGATCATCCGGCAACCGCAGCGGCTATTGCAAAAGAGATCGGCATACTTACAAAGAACGATCTGGTAATGACGGGTAAAGAGTTGAAGTCGATAGCAGCCGATGAATTTGAGGAACAGGTAGAAAAGATCCGTGTATATGCACGTGTATCACCCGAGCAAAAATTAAATATTGTAAAAGCACTGCAGCGCAAAAATCATTTTGTATCGATGACGGGTGATGGGGTGAATGATGCGCCTTCGCTCAAATCATCCAACATTGGTGTGGCAATGGGTATTAATGGTACCGATGTAAGTAAGGAAGCAGCACACATGATCTTGCTTGATGATAATTTTGCCACCATTGTAAAAGCAGTAAAAGAGGGCAGAAGGATTTACGATAACATCCGCAAGTTTGTAAAGTATATTATGACCTGTAATGGTGCAGAAATATGGACGTTGTTTCTTGCGCCCTTGATTGGCTTACCCATTCCGTTATTGCCCATTCATATTCTCTGGATCAATCTTGTAACAGATGGTTTGCCGGGGCTTGCGCTTGCAGGCGAAAGAGCAGAGAAAGATATTATGCAACGCCCGCCACGTAAAACCAATGAAAGTTTATTTTCCGAAGGTATCGGGTATCATATTGTATGGGTGGGTTTATTAATGGCCGGTGTTACATTGGGTATACAGGCATGGAGTATTAACCACAGTGGTGCACATTGGCAAACAATGGTGTTTACTGTTTTATCGCTGGCGCAACTTGGTCATGTATTAGCTATACGAAGCGAACGGAGGTATTTGTTTCAACAGGGATTACTCAGTAATAAAGAATTGCTGGGAGCCGTATTGCTTACGTTTGTATTGCAGTTAGGTGTAATTTATTTGCCGTATGCAAATGCAATATTTAAAACGCAGCCATTAACGTTGCAGGAGTTGGCTATTTGTATTGGTGCAGCAGCAATTGTATTTCATGCAGTAGAGTTTGAAAAATTTATTAAAAGCAAACTGCAGAAATAAAAAGCAAAAGGGTACAGACATAACAATTCTCATGGCCTGAATTATTATCAGATCCCGTTTTAAAAAAGCAATCGTTTAATGTGGGGGAAGAGTGTTACAGCACAAGAACGCTGTTAGCGCCGCCGAAGGCGTTTGGTTGTTCTTCATCGGCTTCGGGTTCGTTTACCCAATCGGTAGCATTCACCAGGTACTTAAATTCGTGTTTCGATTCTTTTGGCAGGTTGATCTCTGCTGAGAAAGTACCATCTTTTTTCTTGCTTAATACCAAAGGATTGTTCCAGTCGCTGTTTAAACCAAGCACTTCTACTGAATCTGCACTTTCAGGTTTAAATGAAAACTTCACCTTGCAATAGTCCTTTGTTTTGTAGTAAGTTTTTTGGATCATTTATGTTTGTTTTAGGTTTACTGTTTACCTGAATAAATAATTAATCAGACTATGGAAATAAACATTTCCGCTTTTTATACCGGAAACAAAGATAGGTAACCCACGAGAACCCTTTATCAGCCTGCTTCTTATTAACAACTAACGGCTGTTATGTGTATAAACTAACGCATTAGTTTGTTTTTTGCCTGCTGTTCACGAATCATTTCAGGATAGCCCATCTTTCTTGCTAATGCATTTACTGCAAGAACAATCCGTTTTGTGCGTGTTTCTTCTGTTTTGGCACTCTCAATCCATTTGCTGAAATAATTACGATGCGAACCGGCTAACGATTGAAAATGTTGTAAAGCTTTCGGTTCATCTTCCAGGCACTCCATAAAATCGGCAGCAATTTCATATGCTTTTGCTTGTAATGCGAGTTGTACTTTCAGTTTATCGCCTGCACGTTTGTCAATTGCTTTTCGTACATCGGCTTTTAATGGAATAATAAAATCGCCTTCACCCATCGGCAGCAAAGTCATGGCATCAAATGCAAACGCATCAAATTTTCCTTTTACACGAAACGTTTTTTTGCAGCCTGGATTTATTTTTTCAGCAATTGCAGCAGGAATGAGAATGTAGGTCCACCCGGTTTTTTCGCCCTGTTTTTCAAATTTTTTGATGATGGTTTCAAAGCTGATCATAGTTCAACTTACAAACTTTTTTGCAGGCAGGAAAGTATGCACATTATTTCTGCTGGCATGGTTCTTGTTTTTATCCGTTGAACTTCGTTAACAAAGTATCTCCCCAATTTTCCATCTGTAAGTAAACGTATCGTAACGTCTTCCCGAAAGGGTATTGAATAATTTTTGCAGTGCAAACTGCAAAACAGTTCATCTATTATAAAAACTACATAAACAGAAATTCAACACCAAATGAAATGAGCCGGAAAATTATGAAGCAGCATAAGCTTATGTATAGCAGCATGGTTTTTCAGTGAATAACAGTTGGCAATTTAAAACGCAAAAAAAGTAAGCAATGAAAAAGATTCTATTTGCATTCTCATCAACAGCATTTTTAATGATCGCATCTATTGTAACAGTAAAAGGGCAGGACTCATCGATAAAAGCAGAAGTAATGCCTGTAGCTGTTCAGCAGGATATTGTTGATATTGCCGGCGGTTCGCCCGAACATACCACGCTTGTAAAAGCAATTACTGATGCTAATCTTGTAAAAGTATTTAAGATGAACGGGCCATACACGGTGTTTGCGCCAACCAATGCAGCGTTCGATAAAATTCCTGCCGCAGATCGTACAAAACTTATGAAGAGTAAAGCCGATCTGGCAAAAACATTGAAGTATCATGTAGTAGGTGGTAACTGGAATTCTGTAACATTAATGGCTGCTATTAAACATGGTAATGGTGTGGTTGAATTGCCCACGTTGGCAGGCAGTAAATTAAAAGCAACGGTAGAAGAAGGTAAAGTAAAGTTGACCGATGAAACAGGTAATGCATTTTATGTTACCAATGCCGATATTATGGCAAGCAACGGTGTTATTCATATTGTTGATGGTGTAGCAATGCCAATGCAACAGGTAACAGCCGCTAAAAAATAAGTTGGTTTTCTTGGTATAACGGCCCCGTCTTTTTTTTAGACGGGGCTTTTCTTTTTACCGGAAGAAATCACTTACTTTTAAAATTATGACACTGCTTGTTACAAATATTAAGCAACTGGTTGGCGTAAGAGAAGAGAATGTTTTACTGCGTGGGAAAGAGCTTGCACAGTTGCCTGTTATTGAAGATGCTTACCTGTTAATTAACGATGGCGTAATTGCAGCTTATGGCGAAATGAAACATTTGGGCGAATGGGCAAATTCTATGGAACAGACTTTTGATGCGAGAGGACAGTTTGTTTTACCTGCCTGGTGCGATAGCCATACACATCTTGTATTTGCCGGAAGCAGAGAAGAAGAGTTTGTTGATAAGATCAAAGGTGTGAGTTACGAAGCCATTGCCGCAAAGGGTGGAGGTATTTTAAACTCTGCAGCAAAACTTGCGGCTATGAGTGAATTGGAGTTGTTGCGTTTGGCATGGAGCAGATTAGAAGAGTTGATAAGTCTTGGCACAGGTGCCATTGAAATAAAAAGCGGTTATGGCTTATCGGTAGAAGCGGAGTTGAAAATGCTGCGTGTTATTCAGCAGCTGAAAGAAACCTCACCTATACCTGTTGTATCAACTTTTCTTGGCGCCCATACGTATCCGTTAGCTTACAGAGATGATCACAAAGGATATATTGATGCGATCATTAACGAAATGCTGCCGGTAATTGCCGATGAAAATCTTGCAGACTTTGTGGATGTGTTTTGCGAAAAGGGATTTTTTTCTGTTGAAGAAATGGAAGAGATCTGCAAGGCTGCAATGCAATATGGATTAAAACCCAAGCTGCATGTAAACCAGCTGCACAGCATTGGTGGTTTGCAAAAAGCTATTGAGCTGAATGCTGTTTCAGTCGATCATTTAGAAACAATGACGAATGCAGACATTGCAGACCTTGCACAGTCGAATGTTATTGGTACGCTGTTACCTTCAGCAGCTTTTTTTCTGCGCATGCCTTATCAACCTGCCCGTGCAATCATTGATGCAGGTGCGGCAGTAGCATTGGCCAGCGATTTTAATCCCGGCTCTTCACCCTCGGGTAATATGAATCTTGTAGTAAGCATGAGTTGCATTGGTATGAAGATGTTGCCCGAAGAAGCCATCAACGCTGCAACCATCAATGGCGCTTTTGCTATGAATCTTGAACAGGAGGTTGGAAGTATTACTGTAGGCAAACGGGCCAATCTTATTTTTACAAGGTCTATTCCTTCACTTCCTTACCTTCCTTATGCGTTTGGCAGTAACCTCATTGATCGTGTAATGATTGGTGGAGAGTTTTTTCGTTGATGTATTAACAACTATCGTGCAGGTACATCCCGTCCAGGGAGGGGAGAATGTATTTAAACAATCAAACAGGTTGAAAGGGGTGAGTTTGGATGCAAGAAAAAAAATGGACTATGACGCACTGAACTTAGTTGATTGAAATAAGTTATATTACAGAAACAAACCAACTGCCATATGCAATCGTTCCGTTATTACAACAAAGAAGATGTACTTACGCTTACGAAGATCCGTCGTTTTGAAACAAAGCTTGGCGAACGTGTTCAACTGCCCAATAACAAAGAACAGTTCGAAGAGATATTAAAAACATCTACTGCCCGTTTTGCTTTGTTTGGTATACCCGAAGATATTGGTGTAAAAGCAAATGATGGGGTTGGTGGCGCACATACAGCATGGTTTCCTTTTTTAACTGCCTTTTTAAATACGCAGAGCAACGATTTTCTGCAAGGGGATGAAGTGTTGCTCTTAGGACATTTCGATTTTCATCATATAGAACATCTAATCGAAGAAAATGCACACGGGCACGAAGAACGGCTCGATGCTTACAGACATGCAGTAAACAGTATTGATGATGAAGTAGAAGCCTTAACAAAACTGATTACATCGTATGGCAAAATACCCATTGCAATTGGTGGCGGACATAACAATGCTTATCCTTTAATAAAAGGTGCTGCAAAAGGATTGCACAAGATCAATAAAGTTCAACTGGCACAAATCAACTGTATTAACCTGGATGCTCATACCGATTACCGTCCGTTGGAAGGAAGGCACAGCGGCAATGCATTCCGTTATGCAGAAGAAGATGGCTACTTACAGAAATATTGTGTGATAGGTGTGCATGAAAATTATATTCCGCAAAATGTATGGATCGATATTGTAAACAATCCCTTTATCGATTTAATTACATACGAAGATATTTTTCTGCATGAAAAAAGAAACTTTATACAGGCCGTAGCACATGCTACAGGTTTTACAGAAGATACGTTTACCGGTATTGAACTGGATATGGATTGCATACGTAAAACACTAAGCAGTGCTTTAACACCTGTAGGTATTGATGAAATACATGCAAGGCAATACCTCAACTTTGCAGCAACAGATGCAAAAGTTGCTTACCTGCATATTTGCGAAGCCGCAAGTGCATTAAACGATGGAAGAAGAAGTGAAACCATTGGAAAGCTTATAAGCTATCTTGTAAGCGACTTTATTAAAGCAAGCCTGGAAATGTGACGGGGTGGGGTGAATGGTGAGTAGTGAATGGTGAATGATGACCGATGGCGGCAAGACGTTGTAAACGTCAGACACTTTAGTGATAATTTGTTATTCTTCATTTCGTATTTTTCATTCTACAAACAGCAGTGGTCTGTCGCCCGTCGTCTATGGACTTCTCTACATCACCGCTCCGTAAATCTTTATATCCGTTTGTTTATTCACTTCTTTTAATTGCGTTTCTAAAGCAGCTGCTTCTTTTGTTTTCTGTTGCGCTTTGTAAGCTGTAAGCAAACCTGTAATAGCCCATACATTCAGATTGTTGTTTTTCAGATCGCTTAAAAAAACTGCTTCAGCTTTTTTCCATTCTTTTGCTTTTATTAAGGCATTACCTAAATAATGTTTTGGATTCAGCAACCAGTCTCTTGGTTCGTTGTACACCATTTGTTCTTCCGTAGCAACTGCATTGCCGAACAAAGCAATGGCATCGGCAGTACGGTTTTGCGCAAGTGCAATACTGCCTGCCAACAGATCGGCAGCTGTTTTTGCACCGTCAATGGCAGGAGAGAAGGGCGTAAACGGTACAGCAAGACTTTCATCTTTCAACAACGCTCTCAACAAACCATACTCCCGTTTTGCATCGGGCAGTTTTTTCAATTGTATAAATGCCATGCCTCTGCCGAAATGATAAAGCACATTGGCATAAACCTGTTTTGCAGGAGGCGGTTGCATGGTAAGCAAAGCAACACTGTTTGCAAAACGCACCTCTACCAATACCGATGTGTAATAGATGTATTGAAGATAGTTGCCCATTGCACCTTCCATCAATAAATAATCGGCAGGAATACTTGCTGCTGTTTTTTCTGCACTCTCTTCAGCATATTTTTTATTGCCCATCATAATAGCATGATTGGCTTGCATGTGCAGGTTATGAATGACGTATAAAAAATCGGCACCGGCAGCCGGTGCAAATACCTGCAATATTTTTTTATACCCGGCAACAGCTTCTTCGTTTACACGAACACCTTTGTTGTAATTACCTGTACGCAAATAAATATGCGAAGGCATATGCACCATGTGCGATAGTGCCGGAGTAAGTTTACCCAAACGATCGGCACTTGCAGTAGCCAATGCAGCATAAGGCGATGGCTCCATTACATGAATGTAATAATGATTGGCGCCTGGATGATCGGGTGTTGAAGCAAGTAGTTTTTCAAGCACAGTACGTATGCGTGCTGTCCATTCTTTGGGTGTGCCATTGGTAAACCAAAGATCCCAGGGGTGCTGCAACATCAACGCATCGGCATACAAAGCAGCAACGTCGGCCGAGTTGGAAAACTGTTCGTATAGGGCCTTCATCTTGTCAGCATACAACTGATTCAAATGTGTTCTTGCTTGTGTACTGTCTGCACTGTAACGAATGGTTTGTGCTGCGATCAATCCTTTTTCAACAGCAGTACAATTAGCTGCAAATTCATTTGCTTTTGCAACAGCCGTTAATGCATCGGGCGAAGCAGCATAACCTACATCGTTAATATTCGGTCCGTAAGCCAATGCCTTCGCCCAATGGATCATGGCAGCGCCTGCATCAAACTTTTCTGCTTTTTTAAACGACGCCATTGCTTCAATAATGTGAAAGCCATAATACATGTTCATGCCCTGGTTAAAATAAAACTGTGCACTATCGCTTTGCGTAGTGATTTTCCATTGCCATGAGCCGGCACCTGCAATGGGTGGAATATCCACTTCGTCGAGAAAGTTTTTCAATGCATTCCAGTCGGGCGTGCAACGGATGCTGCGTTGTTGTTTATAGGTTTGCAGTTGCGTCAACTGTTTCGATGTGTGCAAACGTTCGGTTAACTGTACAGCAAAAAATGCAGTAACAAAAGCAGGTAATGCAAGCAGCAGCAAACGGATAGCCATAGTAAATGATTGAAGCAAAAAACTACAATAAATAGCGGAGAGATGCAAGCAGATAATTCGGGAGGGAGCGTTGTGAGTGCCGGGCAATGATTCAATAATCGAATGTTGAAGCAAAGCAGGAGGTTTTTTGCTTTTTCATTTCTAATTCTTCATTTATCATTCCTAATTCCTACTTGCTTTCTGCATTAAAATGCGTAGTGTTCTTCAGTTCTTCCATTACGTTAAAAATAATGGGGCAGCGATCGTAATGCATCATAACTGTAAACAGTCTGCGGTTGAACTGTGGAAGATGCAATGCAGGAAACTCACGACAGCCTGCAAAACGCACTTCATAAATGCTGCATTTATTATCGGAAAGAAAGTGACAGGGGATTTTATTCAGGATCATCAGTTCATGCCCGCCCTTCTCTACATACTTTTCATCAAAAGCTTCACGGCTCATGTGCAGGTGAGCAGAAGCTCTGTCGGCCTCTTCGGCAGTAATGTTCACCATTAATCCTTTGCAACAGTTGCCACAATCGGTACAACTTATCTGTGGCGAAATAACGTTGTCGAGCCGTTGCACTTCTGCATCCAGTTCATCTTCGTTGAGTTGTTTCAGGTGTTGTACAAAGCGATCGTTTTCCTGTTGCTTTGCAGTTGCTGTTTCCAGTATCGCCTGTAAAGAAAGTTGTAGTTGCAATAGAATAATTTGCGCAAAGGTAGTGGTTTGATGGAGGATGAGGGAAGCAGGATTTGGGGCCTGATAGCTATCGGGATGGGATTTGTTACGGGGGTGGTATGAGTGATAACCAAGCAATCAAACGTTGATGTTCTGCGGTCTATCGTCTGTTATCCTTTTTGCAGGTTGCAGTCCCCTCCAAACGAAAGGTATGTGCAGCAAACAGTGGAGGAGACTCCTGTCATCAAGAAAAAGATTTTTCAATACAACAAATCATTAACGAAACATCGCTGGCTGTTGCTTGTTACTCTCAGCAATCAAAATAAATTTGCAGCCGAAAAATATTCACAGTTAAATCGCTAACATGAAACCAAAGCTTACATTTTTATTGCTTCTGTTCATTCTTTCTGTTAACATCATTTCTGCACAAACAAAGCAGGATAGCCTGGAAATAAGACAAGCTGCTCTTGCTTATATCGAATCGCAACACAAACCCAACCCAGGGTTAATGGACAGTGCATTGCATTCCCGTATGGTAAAGCGAACATTCTGGAAAGACAAAGCCACAGGTAAAGATTATGTACGTGAAACAACAACAGAGTCGATGATTCTGCTGGCAGAAAGCTATAATAAAAAGGGTGATAAGTTTCCTGCTTCTCCCAAAAAAGAAGTGATCTTACTCGATGTTTCTGAACGAACAGCCTCCGTTAAATTAATTGCAGACGAATGGATCGATTATATGCATATTGTGAAGTTGAACGGTGCATGGAAGATTATCAATGTGCTCTGGCAGTTTAACGATGTACAGCAACATTAAAAATCAAAACACAAAAATTCCAATCCCGATAGTTATCGGAATCTAATGCCTCTGCTCGTGTCTTCTCCGGCAGGAATAAAATTGAAAAGGTTGGTGAAGAAATGAATCAAGGCTGAAGCGTTGCCTGTTGCGGGTAGTGGCCCAACAATAAATCTGTAAAGGTCTGTTGTCCATCGTCGGTGGTTTGTATCGAAGCGGTTAAAAGCTGAGTTGTTCTAAAGAAAACTGCGCCTGTCGCAAACGGCCTTGTTTTTGTCGCAGTACGGCTTGCAGCTGCAACTGCAAAGTAGTAGGTTTGGTGAAAATATACGAACGCATAAAAAAACAAACATCATGGCACAGATCAATCCTTACATCCATTTTAACGGCAATGCAGAAGAAGCATTTGAGTTTTATAAATCGGTATTTGGCGGCGAGTTCGCAATGCTGTCAAGATTTAAAGACATGGCAGCCTCCGGTTTTCCTGTTGCGGAAGAAGAAACCGAAAAGATTATGCATGTTGCTTTACCCATTGGTAACAACAGTGTGTTAATGGGAAGTGATACACCTTCTGTAATGGGTAAACACAGCGAACAGGAAACAAGAAGTAAAATTGCCGTTGCTCCAGCAAGCAGAGAAGAAGCCGATCATTTGTTTAACGGCCTTTCAGCAGGAGGACAAGTAGAGATGCCTATGGCCGATAGTCCATGGGGAGCATATTTTGGTATGTTCAGAGATAAATACGGTATTGAATGGATGATCAATTACGATCTGCAGCAAAAATAGAAAGCAGTACAGCTGTAAATAATCTCAATAAACACAAAGCCTTCCATTTGGAAGGCTTTGTGTTTATATTCATTTGAGCAGATTAATAATCCACTTTCATTTCAACCCTGCGGTTGGCGGCTCTGCCTTTTGCTGTGCTGTTACTTGCAACAGGTTGCGTATCGCCATAACCTTTAAATGTAATACGGTCGGCTGTAATGCCTTTGCTTATGAAGTAATCGGCAACTGCTTTTGCTCTTCTTTCGCTCCACATCATATTCCGTTCAGGTGTACCTAAGTTGTCGGCGTGTGCAGCAATGCTTAGTTTAAGTGCCGGGTTTTGTTGTAATACTTTTACCACTTCATTTAACGATGCAAATGATTCTGGCAGTATTACATCGCTTGCAAACCGGAACAGGATATGTTTTGCTGCAAAGTCAATCTTCTGTTTTACTTCCTGTTTAATTTCAGGGCAACCATTGTTGGCAGCAACACCTGCTTGGTTGGGGCATTTATCTTCCTCATCGTTCACACCATCTTTATCGCTGTCGGGTATAGGGCAGCCATTGTAACGTGCAAGACCTGCAACATCTTTACACTTGTCATCTTTATCTGCAACGCCATCAGCATCTGTATCGGGGCAACCATTGAGCGGTCCTTTTTCTGTTGGGCATGCATCATCTTTATCTGCAACGCCATCAGCATCCGTATCGGGGCAACCATTGAGTGTACCCTTGGCTGTGGGGCAAGCATCGTCTTTATCTGCAACACCATCTCCGTCGGTATCGGGGCAGCCGTTTAATGTTCCTTTTACATCCGGACATTTATCGTTGGCATCTGCAAAACCATCGCCATCGCTGTCGGGTGGCAATACAGGTTCAACTGGTATCGGCTCAACAGGAGCAGCAGTTGTTTTCTTCTTTCCAAAAGGAAAGTCTTGCGCAAAGCTGATGCTGTGGTAAATATAATCGTTGGTAATGCCCGCCGTAATTTTTTTACGCCATTGTATTTGCGTAAACAAGTAGGCGCCTTGTTTAAAACGAAACTGCAAACCCACACCCAAAGGAGCATATACCGCAAATTGTTTGGGAAAATAACCCATGCCAATACCTGCGGTTAAAAAAGGATTTACAGGTGCAGTTTCTTTAAAGGCACGCATATGCAGCAACGCATCCAGCTGTGTGGAAAAACCAGCCTGCCCGATTGTATCGTTTTTTACAAAATTGGCGGGAAAGTTGGAAAACGTTCCGGTAAGGCTGCCCGAAAAATCGATATTACTGGTAAGGCCACGCCAGTAGCTTACACCAACACCAAACGACATGCGTCCGGCTTTATACCAGGTATTTTGATTAAATGCTTTACTTGCCGAAGAATCTTTTATTAATCCGGGTAATTCGTAATCGGAAAGACTAAGATTGTACGACAGCAGTTGCTGTTTCTTTTTAGAAGGGGCTTGGGCGTTTGTACTCAACACAAACAAGGTGAGTACTGCAGTTAGTAAGCGGGTTTGGTTCATAGAAATCTATTAGGTGCTAAATTAACGTTCCGTTCTCATTTATGGTATAAAATCAGTTTCTTTTTGTGCGTAAATCATATGTTTTTTTATAGGAAATCTCAAATGGGTAACGTACATTTAAGTAGCTCTTTGATGAAACAATATTCTTCACTTTTTAAAACTGTTTCCCATGGTTTCAACAGACACAACACAGCTTAACATGGAATGCAGCTCTTGGAGAGAGCAATTGCGTTCCTGCCGTAACGAAATGAGTCAGCTGAGAGATCAGCTTCAACTTATGGCCAGCGGCGAAAAAGACAAAGATGTCCTTACCGAAGTGGAACATTATCACAACCAGTTTTACATTCAACAGATCAATATCCACGATCTGAAACAAGCGATCAAATCACACGACCGTCGACTGCAAATGGAAGAAATGCGTATGTCCGGTCAACTATCTCCCGAAGCATTACAGGAGCACGAACAACTACACGAACAGTACGAGGTGTTGCAAAGCACACTAAGCGAACTGCGTAGCGATTTTATGCATTTTATAGCGAAAGCATAAAAAGCTCTTTGTAAAACACCTCACTCTTCCCATTCAACAGCCACCCATTCAATTCTATCTGTATCCATCTGTACAAGCATCTACCTGCAGCAATTATGCGGGCAGGCATTTATTTACCATATAAAATTGAATGTTATGGCAGACTTTGATACTTCACATGTAAAAAACATTGTCTTGCTGGGCCATGCCGGCTCCGGTAAGACAACATTAGCGGAAAGCATGCTCTACGAAGCAGGCATTATTAACCGCCGTGGCTCCATTGCCGAAAGAAATACCGTTGCCGATTATCACGAACTGGAACAGGAAAGAGGCAACTCTGTTTTTTCGAAACTGCTCCATAGTAAATGGCGGGGCTATAAAATAAACATCATTGATACACCGGGTTACGACGATTTTGTGGGCGAAGTTATAAGCGCACTGCGAGTTGCCGACACCGGTGTTATGCTCCTGAATGCAGCACATGGTGTAGAAGTAGGCACAGATATAATCTGGGATTATACCGAACAGTTTAAAACACCAATGATCTTTGCTGTTAATAAACTGGATGATGAAACTGCTGATTTTGATAAAACGGTTGCCGAAGCCAAAGCGCATTTTGGATCGAATATAACAGTGGTGCAATATCCACGTCAGCAGGGAGCAGGCTTTCACGAAATTATTGATGTGCTCCGCATGACAATGTATAAGTTTAAAGACTCTGGCGGTAAACCGGAGAAAATGGCAATACCGGACGATGAAAAAGAAAAAGCCGATCTGCTCCACAAAGAATTAATTGAAGCTGTTGCCGGAAACGATGAAACACTTATGGAGAAGTATTTCGACAAAGGCGAACTGGATGAAGATGAAATTAAAGAGGGCATGAAAAAAGCCATGATTCATCACGATCTGTTTCCGCTGTTTTGTTTATCTGCCGAACGCAATATGGGAAGTGGACGATTAATGGGCTTTATCGATAATGTTTGTCCCAGTGCCAACGAAATGCCTGCGCAAACAACAAAAGCCGGCAATACTCTTCCATGTGATGCAAACGGACCTGTTTGCATTTTTGTTTTTAAAACAGTTACCGAGCAACATGTAGGCGAACTCTCTTTCTTTAAAGTGTACAGTGGTACAATTAAAACAGGGATGGAACTGGTAAACGAAAACACCGGTGTAAGCGAAAAAATCAATCAGCTCTTTGTTGTTGAAGGAAATAAGCGCACACAGGTAAACGAGTTGGTGGCAGGCGATATTGGTGCTACTTTAAAACTGAAAAACACACATGTAAATAACACGTTGCACGAGCGTGGTAAGGATATGGAATTGATGCCGATTGTTTTTCCTGCATCAAATCTTACCATGGCAATTGAAAGCACAAAGAAAGGTGAAGAAGAAAAACTTTCTGCCGCATTACACGAACTGCGTAACGAAGATGCTACGTTTAAAGTGGAAGTATCGCCGGAGTTAAAACAAACACTCATCCATTGCCAGGGCGATATGCATTTGGCAGTAGCCAAATGGAAAATAGAAAATCAGCATAAGCTGGATGTGAAGTTTATTAAGCCACGCATTCCGTTTAGAGAAACCATTCGTAAGAGTGCCGAAAGTATGTACAGGCATAAAAAACAAAGTGGTGGCAGTGGCCAGTTTGGCGAAGTGCATTTGCGTATAGAACCCTGGTACGAAGGAATGCCTGAGCCCGATGGTTTAAACGTACGTGGTAAAGAAACGCATGTACTGCCATGGGGTGGTAAGCTGGTTTATTACAACTGCATTGTTGGGGGTGCTATCGATCAACGTTTTCTGCCATCTATTCTTAAAGGTGTAATGGAAAAAATGCAGGAGGGTCCGTTAACAGGATCGTTTGTGCGTGATGTACGGGTAAGCGTGTTCGATGGTAAAATGCATGCAGTAGACAGTAATGATATCTCGTTTAAAATTGCAGGATTGCAGGCGTTTCGCCAGGCATTTCAACAGGCCGATCCGCAATTGCTGGAGCCCATGTATCATGTAGAAGTGTTATGCCCCGAAGATCTTACCGGTTCTGTAATTGGCGATCTGCAAACACGCAGAGCGTTGGTGGAAGGGATGGATACCGAAGGTCATTTTACAAAAGTGATGGCAAAAGTTCCATTGGCCGAAATGCAGGATTATAGCAGTAACCTTCGTTCGTTTACACAGGGCCGTGCAAAATTCAGAATGCATTTTCTCGATTATGAAGCAGTGCCGTTTGAAGTACAACGTAAACTTGCTGATGATTACAGTAAGGTAGCGAAGGAAGAAATGATGGCCTGAGTAATTCTGAAGTCTGAATAAAAAAAATCCTGCCAACGGCAGGATTTTTTTTATTACTCAATACGGAACGATATTTTGCAAACACATCCAAAAGTGGTAACCTGTCCGTCTTTTACATGTGCTTTTATGTCCTGCACATAAACCGAATCGATATTACGAACGGTTTTCGATGCTTCGGCAACAGCTTGTCGTATGGCATCATCAATTCCTTTTTCTGAAGAAGCAATTACTTCAATAATTTTTACAATAGGCATCGTTACTTGTTTTAAAGTGTAAGGAAATTGTTTGCTATGTTAAGTTACTCTTTGCTTACGGTGTTTGCAAGCACTCTTTTTGCCGGCACTTAATGTATTGTAACTGCGGTGTAGTTGATTGTTTGCCGGAGCAACTGAACAGTTATTATAAGGCTTAAGTACTACTACTTATATCCCCAAAATAAGAACAAACGAAAGCAGGCGGATGTATGCAATGTCGTCTTTATATAAGAAATTTGCAGATGTAAAAGAGCAACTGCGACAATGAACTTTTTTGTGTTTAGCGGGCACATTAATTAATGGGCAGTTTAGTTGAAATAAGTGTATTCATTTGTTTTTTGATAAAGGTGTAAGTGGCAAAATCCTGTCGGCTAGAATCAGCGTAGATGATATTGACCATTTTACCGTACCCAATTTTTTTTATGTTAGTCGCCGAATTACCCAAATTTGAAGACGTCCGGTTGGCCGATCTTCATCTATACCATCTTCTTGATTCTCCCCCTGAAAAAGAGTTTGATGAATTGCGTGAGCTGGCTGCCAGAATTTGCAATTGCCCCGTATCCATGATTAGTCTGGTTGATCGGGACAGGCAATGGTATAAATCGCAACAAGGTTTTGATGTTAAAGAAACCGGTCGAGATGTAGCCTTTTGTTCGCATGCAATTTTGCATAACGAATTAATGATTGTGGAGGATATGACAAAAGACATCCGGTTCGATGATCATCCGTTTGTGACCGGAGAACAGCATGTACGTTTTTATGCAGGAGCACCAATTGTATCGCCAACAGGCCAGAACCTTGGTACTATCTGTGTTATAGACCAGCAACCACGTACACTTAACGATTTTCAAAAACACGCATTGGAAATATTATCGAACCAGGTTACAAAGCTGCTGGAGCTACGATTAAAAACAAAGATTATTGAAGACAGAGCCGCTCGATTAATATCATTAAAAGACCAGGCTTTACAGGAATTTATTGCAGAGAACGATCAGGCGCAATTATTAATGGCAAAAGAACTGCACGAAAATATTGCACAGGATCTTGCAGCCATACGGCTATACTTAACCATGGCCGATAATGGCAATGAAAAAAATGTACAATTTATTGCTGCAGCACAAAAAGCAATAAGGCAGGTTATGGATAACGTTAAAAATCTCTCGTATAATTTCAGTCCTTCTACACTCGAAACATCCAATCTTCAATTGTTAATGGAAGATCTGTTAGAGAAGAATAAAAAAGATGGACTGGATGTTGAATTACTTATCAGCGGTAATAGTTCGTCGGTTTCTTTTTTGCAATTGATAAGTTATGTACGTATAACAGAAGCTTGGTTACAGGTGTTGTTAAAACAACCGCTTATAACTAAAGTAAACATTACAATAACGATTGATGCAGGCGTGCATATTGTTATCAGTGACAATGCTGCTGATCGCTGGTTTGCCGATAAAGAGAATGAAATCTTCCGTAATGCATTATACTATCGTGTAATTGGTATGAACGGGCATTTGCGTTTTGTAGAATCTGCAAATGGATTAAACGAATTACATGTGCAATTGCCGATCGTAAAAAAGGAGATATATTCTTCCGGTAACAATTAATCTCTAAACTCCTGCGAAATCATTAACCCGTTTTTACCTCCGTCGGCAATACCAATTCCAACCCGTTTAAACTTAGGGTTTAAAATAGCTTCTCTGTGCAGTTTCGAATGCATTAATCCTGTGTGAGCTTTGCTGAGTGTTGAAGCATAAGCAAGGTTTTCGCCTGCAAGCTTGTATTGAATGCCAGCTTTTTTCATTCTGTAAAACGGGTCTTTCCCCTCAGGAGATACATGCGAAAAATATCCACGACGCAACATGTCTTCCGAGTGTTGTCTTGCAACCTTACGTAAGGGTTCATCGGCCTGCAGCGCACTTAACCCTCTTTGCTTTCTTTCTTTGTTCAACAATTGCAACATCTGATATTCCAGGTCGGGTCTATGTTTAAACAATGCTGTTGCATATACTTCTGCATTGCTGTTTGTTGTTTCTGCGCCGGCTGTAACATTTGCAATGCGTGGACTGATATAGTTTTCTGTTAAACTGATATAAGGTGCTGTCGCATTGTAAGTGAAACTGCTTTTTACTTCATCGGCAACGCTGCTGTCGGCTGTAAGGGTTGCAATTCTGCTGCTTACGGTTACCACCAACACTCCAAGTAATAAGCCGGGAAAAATACCTGCAATGCGGTTTGTTAAATGCTTGCTGTTGCCTGCATTCTTTGTAAGTAATTGTTGAATAAAGGAAAGCAGGAGATAGGTAAGCAGGAACAACGTGAACATGCATAAAGGAAGATAGAAATCTTTCAGCAACGGCTGGCCCGAAATGCTGTTGCTGTTAATGTAAAGAGGCAGCAGTACAGCAATAGCGGCCGAAGCGATCCATTTAATTATTTCACTAAAAAGTTTTGCTGCGCCGGTTCTGAAACCAATGTACGCAGCAACAATTAATAATACGATGGTATAAACATCAACATAATTCATACGGATACAAAGCAGAAAAGCGGCAATCAACGATTGCCGCTTAAAGTTTAATTATTGATTGTTTTGTTTGTTATCGATTGTTTTACCAATACCATAACCTGCACCACCACCAACAATACCGCCAATTACAGCACCGGCTGCACGGTTACGTTTACTTACCACACCACCAACAATGGCACCACCTACGCCACCAATTACTGCACCTTTGGTTGCGTTGCTCCATTTTTTACGTGTTGCAGTTGTTGTACTGTTCGATGTTGTAGCGGCTGCTTGCTTTTGTACAACGTATACAGTTTTTGTTTCTGCATTTTTCTTTGCTTCCTGTTGTTCTTTCCATTCCTGGAAAGCTGCAAACTCTGCCGAGTCAACTGCCGATAATACTTTTGTTTGGTCTGTTTCTGCTTTTGGTTTACATGCTGCCATAATAACCATTGCAGATAAAATTGTAAATAATTGTTTCATAACTTTTGCTTTACAGGTTAAGAAATCGGTTGCCTGTACAGCATCTAAAAAAAGCATGCCAGAAATAATTAAAAATGTTAAAGCAAAGAAAAAGGAAGGGAGCAGATAGCTGAAAATCAAACAAAGCACAACATGTTATTTTAACAAACTGCTGTAGTTTTTTTTTAGAGTTGAAACGAAACAGTAAGCACGCAACCGTTTCCGGGAGCTGAATTGATATGCATATTGCCATTATAGAGTTGTAAACGGCTCTGAATATTTCTGAAACCAAGTCCGGTAGTTATTTTATCTGTATCGAAGCCTTTGCCATTGTCTTTAATAGAGATAACTGCAAGATTATTTTCGCACCACAGCTGTGTTTCTATATGTGTAGCTTCAGCGTACTTGATAATATTGTTTAACTGTTCCTGTATTACACGGTAGGCCATCAGTTTTTGTTCATCACTCATTGCCGATTCGGCTACAGGGTCTTCGGTAAAGCTGAACTCAATCCTTTTAATACGTTTAATATCTGCCATTAACCGTACAATCGACTGTTGTAATGTTGTTGAATGAAAAGAAGGAGGCTTAATACTTGACGAGAGCAAACGGATTTCCTGCTGAACTTCGGTGATGTATTTTTTAGCCTGTTCAATCATTGTTATGTTGTTATCTTTTTGCACCTGCGTATTGCCGAGATAAAGATTGGTAACAGCCAGCATTTGCGAAATATTATCGTGCAACTCTTCTGCCCATCGGTTGCGTTCGTTTTCCTGTGCTTTGATGATGGTAGATGCAAGACGATGCTTGTGCTTTAATTGTTGATTATAATATTCGGCCTGCAGATTACGTAACTGTGTAATGTCTCTGATCTCGCCGATCAACCGTTCAAGCAAACATTCTTTATTGCGGATAAGAAAGAGTGTGCATATAACGGTATAATAGTTATTGTCGGAGCCGAGCAGTTTAAATTCGGTAGTATATGTTTTGGCAGAAGAGTTGACAGCAGTATCGTATTCTGCACGTACTCTTTGTTTATCGTTTGCATGGATGCGGTTTAACAATACATGCAGAAAACTGTTTTCAGCAAGTTCATTGGCTGGTGCAAAAAAGCTCATCTTTTCATTCATCTGAACCTCGTTCGCAGACAGGTCGTAATCAATCATGCCACCAGGGTTGGTGCTGTTGAGTGCTTCTACTTTTTGTTGGAGCGATAGTTTTTGCTTGTCGGTCTTATGTAAACGTTTATACAGGCGATGACTGATGAAAAACAACAAAATGCCCGACAGTACTACATACAGGATTCCTTTTTTACTCTGCAGTTCAAGTAACAGGGCATTGTTGTTACCTGCAATGTGCATAACAATGGTATCGCTCCAGATAATCCAGAATACACCTGTAATTAAGTACATGCAAGTAATTGTAAGCGCAGGGCTTCTTCTGGCATTTAGAACTTTAAGTGTTGTAAGTAGTGGTGCAACTTGCATGCATTTTATTATTGGGAGTAAAATTATAAGCTGCGAAAGGGGGGCTTTATGAGGATTGTTTGTGCTCCGGGTGACGGCAATCATTCCGAGGGTGTTAAAAATAAAGTTATATTAAAAAAGCACCCTGAAAAGGATGCTTTTTTTAAAACAGTTGAAAGTGTACTTAATCAAGTCCGCCTTTACGGGTAGGCTTTGTTTGTGCAGGCCATTTACCAGGTTCGCCTGTTCTTTGGTTAACAGGTAACACAATACGTTCACGTGATGTTTTGTTTTCATCTTCACATGCCATGTAAATAAGAATAGCAGTGAGGATGGCATTGTTTTGTACATCATCAAAAACAATCTTATCATAAGTATCACGGTTGGTATGCCATGTATAGTTGCCATAACTCCAGCTGTTAGAGCTTAATGAAAATGCAGGAACACCTGCTGCAACAAACGATGCATAATCCGATCCGCCACCGCCGGGCGCACCCGGAAATCTTGTTTCAAGTTCGCTCTTGTATTTGTTGGGTACACGGCTTAGCCAACGACCGATATAATCATACGCATGTAAAAAGCCCTGGCCTGAAATGTTGACCACACGACCAGTTCCATTATCCTGGTTGAATAATGCCTGGATGTTTGAAATAATTTCAGGATGATCTTCCACAAATGCACGTGAACCATTCAGGCCTTGCTCTTCGCTTCCCCAATGACCAACAAGGATCGTACGCTTTGGATTTGGATATACCAATTTGAGAATACGCATTGCTTCCATCATTACCAATGTACCTGTGCCATTATCAGTTGCACCTGTGCCACCATCCCATGAATCGAAGTGTGCAGAAAGCATAACATATTCGTTAGGCTTTGTTGAACCTTTTATTTCAGCAACAGTATTGTAAGTAGGTACAACACCATTCTCTTTCGAATCGGCACGCACACTTATTTTTGGCGCAACTCCTGCTTCTGTTAAACGGTATAGTAAACCATAATCTTCCAATGAAAGATCAATTGTTGGAACTTTCTTTGTATTTGCACCGAATATTTTATTTACACCAAAACCTCTCGACCAGTTACTCATAATCACGCCAACTGCACCTGCATTTTCTAACGCAACGGGTAATGTTCGTGCAGTGTAACCTGTTTTGCTGATGCGTTTTGTCCATGCATCTGTAATTTCGGTACGTTCTTTTTTCATTTTCTCAAAGGATTCTTTTGTGCCGAATTCTTCCCAGTTATAATCTGGACGACCGGTTGGCTGATTCATTGAGATCAACACAAATTTTCCTTTTACACTTGGTAACCATTTTTGAAAAGCGATCGAATCTGCCAGGTCGGGAATAAGAATAACATCTGCAGTAACTGTTTTGCCATTTGTGCTTGGGCTCCATGCAAGCTGCATACCTTCCAACGTTTTTACACGAGGCAATACCATATCAATATGTGTTACGCCACGCTGCCATCCACGCCATTCGCCCCATTTTTCGTTTCGTGCAGTTACACCCCAGCTTGTGTATTTTGCAACAGCCCAATCGTGTGCCTGTTGCATTTGCGGACTGCCAACCAAACGTGGACCGATGCCATCCATCAGTTCCTGTCCTAATTTTTTCAGTTGCGAATTTTCGGTAGCCTCTTTAATAATGCGGCTCACCATTACAGAATCTTTGTGTTGTGCAGTTGCTGTAGAGCCAATCAGCAGCAAAGCAAAAAAGAATCGAATCATGTTGATGTGATTATTGTTTTTTACGAATGCTCCGAAAATAAGAAATGATTAAACAGCTGCTTGTTGTTTCACGCAGATTGTGATGAGCGGAAAAGAACGCATGATTCGTTATTCTGTTACCAGTACTTTTTGCTGAACCGGGCCGGCATCGGTTAGTATACGAAGTATATACAATCCTTTTTGCCATTTTGTATTTGCCGCAACCGGTATATGGTTATTACCTTTTACTAAAAGCAGTTTTTGCGTTTGAACGATTGCTCCCGATGAATGAACAAGTTGAAGTGTTGCTGTGTGGTTATATGGTGCGGTAACAAATACCTGCATATAACTGTTGTTAACAGGGTTAGGATTTACTTGTACAGATAATGTTTTATTGAAAGAACGTTTAAACGAAATAATATCGCTGTAATTGCTCCCGTTGTTTTTATCGGTAATATGTAAACGATAATACACTGTTTCGTGATCAATGTTGTAAAGCGAATCAGAAAAATAATAATCGGCTGTTTCTGCTCCGCTTTTTCCCTGCAGAGAACCGATAGGATAGAAGTTGCTGCCGTTAAGACTTCGCTCAATTATAATATTATTTACATTGTTGTTATTGCTGATGCGCCAGTTAAGTGCAACTATGTTTTGCCGTTCTGCTCCTTTAAAGAAATGAAGTTTTGATGCGAGCACACTGCAATTGCCGGCGGATGTAATGATAATTGTATCTCTTCCGTTTTCGCCACAACCGCTTAACAGTTCCTGTGTAACAATATACGTACCCGGTTGATCAACTGTAATTGAAGTGCCGGTTGATGAGCCAACAATATGTCCATTAGATGTGCTCCAGTAATAAGTGGAGGTAGACAAAGGATTTCTTACTGATAAGTTGCTGATGAATTGTAACGGGCACATTGCAGGAAAATCGGCAGTGGCAGCAACACTGGCAACCGAACGAAAACTGAATGGACTCACAAAATCGCTGATGCTTGCAGTAAACGATGTAGAGGTTCTTGTTTTAACCAACACTTTTCCAAACGCAAGATTGCACATAGAACCGTTGGTAAACGTCATTGGATCTAAACCTAGTTTACTGAGATTTACTCCAAACTCCATGAATTGAATAGCGTCGTAATTACTTACATGCGCATTGCCTGTATTGAAATTACCAAACGGCCCGGACCATGTTGAAACGGAGTTTTGTAAACCCTGGTAAAAAGTTCCACCATTATTCGGAATAATTCCTGCATAGCCATGCGTTGCACCCGTACCATCGCCATCAAAAGTACCCGTCCAGTCAAATGCTCCGGGCGATACCGTGGTAATATCTGTTTTCTTCACCCATACCCTTGCTTCAATAAAATTTAAACCTGAATTGCCATATTCTGCGGTGAAAATAATATCGCCTAACTGTGTAATGTTGCCTGAAGCATCAAACTTCCAGGTGGTATGACCATAATCAGGTCCATAGTGTTCAAACTTTCTTGTTGTGCCATTGAAACTGATATCTGTCTGGTATAATTCAAAGTCGAAATAGCGATCGCCGTTTGTTCCCAAGATACCTACAGCACCAAAAAACCATAAGGAGTCGGAAGGGGTTGTGCCGTCTCTGCGGACATGTAAGTATACTTCGGTGATATCATTCTTTGAAAGCACTGGCGAAATAGCCGTAGACCACAACTGCGGGCTTTGCGCATTTTTATTTCCTCCTGCGAAACTTGTTGTGTCGGTACCACGATAATCACGCACATAAGAAGCGTCGTATAAAATACGTCCGCTGATTGTACTTAATACCGGATAACGCATCCCACGGGCAAACGCATAACCTTTCGATGCAGGATTGCTTGTGTAGGCACTTACAATAGCAGCAGCACCCGTTGTATCAATTACATGAATACCGGAACCAAGGGATCCATTACCAAACCAATCATCATTACCGGGCGACCAAAGCAAGTTGAAAAAATTGGAACGTACATCAGCATCTAATCCAAAGTTTGCTCTTATTACCGGGGAGGTAATCTGTGCAGACAGGAATAGCGGAAAAAGAAGAATAATATGCAGTGCATGTTTCTTCAACGGGCATTGGATTTGGATATAAGTAAAGTTACTATACTATTTACGCAAAGGGTACTTATGCGTGCCGCTTGTTCCGCCTTTTTTGACGCATTAATGGTTTTTGTTTAGCTGCCTTAAACGTAGCTGATAGCGGGTGTAAAAATTCTACGACAAGTCACTTGTGTTGGATCGACAAAAGAATACGTACAGCATGTTCTCTTGAATTTTCAATGAACAGCCGGGAAGTGTTCATGCCGCCGCAAATAACACCTGCGAGGTAAATGTTGGGGATATTTGTTTCGTGTGTTTCTTCGTTGTACTCGGGCTTGCGTACATCGTCTGTTGATAATGTAATACCGATCTTTTCAAGAAAGGATAAGTTGGGTTGATAACCGGTTGCTGCAATTACCCAATCGTTCGCAATTGTTTGCATGCCTTCTGGTGTTTGAATGATGACCTCGTGTTCTTTTATTTCCACAATACTTGATTCGTAGTATGCTTTGATAGAACCTTCAGCAATACGATTCACTACATCGGGGCGAACCCAATACTTTACCCGTTCGCCCACTTCCTTTTCTCTTATCACCATTGTAACATCTGCTCCTTTACGCCATGTTTCCAATGCAGCATCAACAGCAGAGTTGTTTGCACCAACCACCATTACTTTTTGAAAAGCATAGAAATGTGGGTCTTTATAGTAGTGTGTTACTTTCGGTAAGTCTTCACCTTTTACATGCAGCAGGTAAGGAATATCATAAAAGCCCGATGCAATGATGATATGGTCGGCTGTATAGTTTTGCTTTGAAGTTTGAATGCTGAAGCTGTTTTCATTACGTTCAACTTTATTTACTTCTTCAAATAAGTTGATGTTGAGTTTATAGGCAACAGTTACCCTGCGGTAATATTCCAATGCTTCTGCTCTTGTTGGTTTTGCATTCACTGATACAAATGGAACATCGCCGATCTCCAACCGTTCTGATGTAGAGAAGAAGGTCATGTTTGCAGGATAGTTGTACAATGAATTCACCAAACAACCTTTCTCTAAAATAAGATAGGAGATACTTGCTTTCTTTGCTTCAATACCACAGGCCAAACCAATAGGCCCGCCGCCGATGATGATGATGGGGTAATGTGTTGTTTGCATGCAATGCAAAGATAGGGAGGGGTAGCATTGCCAACCTTGTTCAACTATAAACCACAAACTAAAAACTATAAACTTTTCCCTTCTCTTCTGCTACCGCTATATAATTCATACTCCAGCAAACGGCAATCGATCGTACTGTTGTAAAATTCTATTCTTCGTTTGGCTTTCAGCCCGATCTTTTTTGCAAGCTCCATATTACCCGTGAAGATGTAACCATAATAACCGCCGCATTGCTGTTTCATAAAATCGCCGATGCGTGCATAAGTTGCTTCCAGTTCTTTGATGTCGCCTAAACGTTCACCATATTCGGGATTGATCATCATGATGCCTTTTGCATCCTGCGGTACTTCTGTTTTTGCAAAATCGCATACAGCAAAATCGATGAGCTTTTGTACACCGGCTGCAACAGCATTCTTCTTTGCATTTTCAATTGCTTTCGGATTATAATCAGTCGCAATAATTTTTAAACCCTGTACATCAACGATCTGTTCTTCGAGCAATGCATCTTCTTGGTGATACACAGTTTCATCGTAACCCTGCACATGCATAAATGCATAGTTGGTACGATACAATCCCGGTCTTCTGTTGGTAGCGATCAATGCTGCTTCAATGGCCAACGTTCCCGAACCACACATGGGATTAATGAAGGGTGATGTGCGATCCCACACCGTTGCATAAATAGTGGCCGATGCCAATCCTTCCAGCATTGGTGCTAAGCCGGGAATCTTGCGATAGCCATGCCTTGCCAATGAATCACCTGATGTATCAATAAACACTTCTGCATCTTCATTCTTCCAGAACAGATGAATAACTGTTCCTGTTAACTCTGCACCTGTTGATGGGCGTGTACCTCTTTTCTCCCGTATGCGATCAACAATAGCATCTTTCACCCGCAGGTTGGCAAACATGCTGTTGTTAATGGTGGGATTGTTCACATTACTCGTCACCGAAAAATAACCGGGACTGGGTAAAATATTCTCCCATGCAAAATGTTTCAAACTGTTGTAAATATCATCACCATCATGTGCAGTAAACTGTTTTAAACTATACAAGACCTGGCTGGCACAACGCAAGTTTAAATTGAGTTTGATACAGTCATTGATCGTTCCCTTCAGTTTAATACCTGTTACAAATGTTTCTTCAATTGCAAAGCCCAACTCCATCACTTCCTTTTCTAAGTATGGAGCAATGCGCTTGTGACAAGTAATGATGATGGTGGACGAGGTTGTAAATAAATTCATTTTGAATATGGTTTAGGGTAGAAGGCTTAAGGTAGTCTGTAGAAGGTTGAAGGTTTGGGGTATAAGGTTTAGGGAAGGCAATATGAAATTTAGAACCTGTATTTGCCTTAAACCCTATGCCTTATTCCTTACGCCTTACTTGGCCACAGCAATTTTCACTTTCTTCCCTTTTATCTTTTCGTCTTTGATCAGGTTAAGAGTATGACTTGCTTTTATTTTCTTTACGGCAACGAATGCAAAAAAATCTTTCACTTCAATTAAGCCGATATCTTCTTTTTTCAAATCGCCTTTGTTGCTGAGGAAACCAACAATATCAATTTTGTTCACCTTGTCTTTTTTACCTGCGGCAATAAACAAGGTTGTCCATTTTGGTTTGTCGGGTATTACAGCTTCTGTTGGCAACGTAATTTCTTCTGCCTCTGCAGGAATGTATTCGGGTTTTGTTTCTTCCGGTCCGAGAATAACGATGGCAGTACCACTTGCTTCCATGCGTGCCGTACGTCCGTTGCGATGTGTGAACGTATCTTCATTATGCGGCAAATGATAATGCACAATGTAGCGGATATTGGCAATGTCTAACCCACGTGCTGCAAGATCAGTCGTCACCAAAACATTCGATGTGCCGTTACGGAACTTGCATAAGGCCGCATCTCTGTCACGCTGTTCCATAGCACCATGATAAAATACATTCACAATATCACGCTCTTTTAATAATGCACTCGTACGTTCCACCGCTTCACGATGATTGCAGAACACAATCGTTGAACGGTTGCCCAGCATACAGATCAATCGGAACAGTGTTTCAATTTTATCTTTCTCTTCGCTTTGTAATAATTGAATACTAAGACCAATTTCTTTTTCTTCATTCGCATTCAGAAAGTCAAGTGTAACCGGTTGCTGCAAACCAACAAAGGCCGGAATCTCTTCCATACGTGTGGCTGAAGTAAGCATGCGTTCTTCAATATTGGGCATTGAACCAATAATAAATGATACCTCTTCCTGGAACCCCAGCTCTAATGATTTATCAAACTCATCCAGCACCAGTGTTGTAATTGTTTTTGTGTTGATACTTTCTCTGCGGATATGATCGGCTAAGCGACCTGGTGTGCCGATGAGCAGGGCAGGTGCCTGTTTTAAATTGTTCTCTTCAATTTCCCGTTTATGCCCGCCATAGCAACAGGTAACTTTTAAATTAAGCTGTAGACTTTTAAAAACGGTTTCTATCTGCAATGCCAGTTCACGTGATGGCACAATAATAATGGCCGTTGTGGTAGTTGGGTTTTGTTGCAACTGCTCCACCAGTGGCAAAAGAAAAGCCAGTGTTTTGCCGCTACCTGTGGCCGATAGTAAAATAAGATCCTTGTGTTGCGCAGTGGCTGTTAAAGCGGCCTCCTGCATTTCGTTCAGCGCTTTAATGTTGAGGTTGTTCAACGCTTTGCTGAGCCATTCCGGTTGTTGTTGCATGCGGCGAAGGTAGGCAATTGTGGGGAGGGCGAAATTTCAGCCTCGTGTGCTCCCTAAGAAGAGAGTACTAAATGAATTTTGAACTATTTCTTTTCAACAAATGAAAAGTCAGCAATATGAAAGGGTATTTGTCCGTTAAAAGCCAACCTCATTAAACTTAGGAGTTTTCTGGCTATCAATGAATCCAAACCGAAAAAGAAACCAATAATCATGAAATCGCTGAATTTGCTGTTATGCCTATGCATCGTCTTTACTGCATGTAAAAAAAACGATCAGCCTGCAACGGGCATGTATTTTCCTTCAACAACAGATAATAGCTGGCAAACAAAATCGTCAACTGAACTTGGCTGGAACCAAACGGCCATTCAACCTTTAAAAGATTATCTTATTCAAAAACATTCCAAATCGTTCATGGTCCTTGTTGATGGACGGATTGTAATGGAGGAATACTTTAATGGTCACAGTGCATCAGCCACCTGGCAATGGAACAGTGCAGGTAAAACATTGGTTACCGCATCTGTTGGTATAGCGCAGCAGGAAGGTTTACTCAACATCAACAACAAGGTTTCACAATATGTTGGATTGGCATGGACCAGCGAACCGCTGCTGAAAGAAAACTTAATTACTGTTCGGCATTTGCTTACAATGTCATCTGGTCTTAACGACAGCAACAACCTTGTTATAAAACCCAATCTTACCTACATGGCCGATGCCGGTACAAGATGGTCGTACCACAACGTATTTCAAAAATTAATTGATGTTACTGCAGCAGCAAGTGGTAAAAGTTTTGATACTTACTTTCAGGATAAGCTGAAGAGTAAAATAGGTATGGAAGGCTCATGGAATTACGGAACAATATTTACTATTTATCACAGCAACACCCGCAGTATGGCACGTTTTGGATTACTGGCCCTTAATAAAGGCAAATGGGGAAATGAGCAGGTGATCAACGAAACTTTTTTTACTGAAAGCACCAATACGTCACAAAGCATCAATCCATCGTACGGTTATTTATGGTGGTTGAATGGGAAAACAAGTTTTATGGTGCCCGGCGGACAAACCGTTTACACGGGGCCGTTAGTGCCGAATGCGCCTTCGGATATGTTTGCAGCAATGGGTGCCGAAGATCAACGTATTTATGTGATCCCGTCAAAGAAAATGGTAATTGTGAGAATGGGCGATGCTTCCGATCCGTTAAATCCAAGCTTTGCTGTTTCAGGATTTGATAATGAACTCTGGCAAAAAATAAATGCTGTCATCAACTAACATTCTGATGTACAGCTTCACATGAAAACAAAAGCGTCCGGTTAAATAGCCCGGGCGCTTTTGTTTTTTTAATCTATTTGCCGGAACAGCGTTTATTTTTTTGCAGTTGCGTTGGCTCCAACAATACCTGCGAGTAAACGTCCCTCCGGAGTTTCTTTCGATGCATAATAAAGATAGAGTGCGCCACTGCCGGTTTGTTTCTGCGAATCAAGAATGTCTTTAATAGCTACTGTTATTCCAAAATTCTTTCCTTCTTCGTTTTTAAACTGCCAATGCTTTAATGTTTTTTGATCGGAAGTTTTCAGTTCCAGCACCCGGCTTTTACCCGTCATACCGCAATGATAAAATTTCACCTTCAATACACTTTTGCTGTTGCTTGCTGTAAGCTGAATATTTTTCAGCTGTTTCATTTCCTGGTTAAACTGGCGAAGTACCAGGGTGTTGTCTACATAAATTTCAAAACCCTCGCCGCCGGCAGGCTTAATAAAGGAAAGCAATAACGCACATGCTACAATGAGTGTAAGTACTGCAGAAATTCTTTTTGTGTTCATGCTTGTAAGGTTTTATATGAGTTAAATAAATGAACAGTACAAAGGACGATAAGCTTTACAGTACTGAATAATTTGTTTGACGAAGGGGCGCTGTTGCTTGATGTTCTGACAGGATTGCCAGCCCTGTCGACTTTTTGTTCGCTCATTTTATTCGCAGATTTCTCTTCATCTTTGCGCTCTCAATTTTCATTCAAAAAAAATCTGTTATGCGCATTGATGATTTTTTAAGCAAACTCCGCAGCAATCCCGATGCGATTGCCTTTACCGATACCATTGCAACCATTGACGCCAATTACGATTTTACGCCTGTGCGTTTTACCAATGGTTCAGCTGTTAACGAAGTTGGCAGTAATTCGGGCTCCTGCAAGTTGTTTGCATTTGCACGTTTGCAGCATTTAACAAAAGAAGAAACGCTTAGCTGCTTTGGCGATTATTACAGGGTTGATGTGTTGCAACATCCAGAAGCAACCAATCATGCCAATATCCGCAATTTTATGGTATCAGGCTGGGAGGGCATCCACTTTGATGCACAACCCTTAATGGCGAAGTAATACCGAAGTGCCAATAACGGCTTCGTAAAGTCCTAAGCTTAATTAAGAGATTCCTTTTAAAACAAAGAAAAGCTGTTGGAGGAGTAAAGTTTTTTACTTTACTTTGCAATTCAAAGTGCTTTTAATTACTTGTATTTAAATAGATCTGTATGACAGCGAATCAATCTTCTTTAAAACAAACCTCTCAACAGTCGTCGTTTCTGATGCCTGTTTTAATTGGCGCCGGCATAGCTTTGCTGCTGATCGTTCTTCTCCTTTCCACAGTAAATAATCCAGATCCTGCATGGTCGCCTTACTGGAAACTAAGGCCGCTGATTGTTGTTCCTTTAGCCGGAGCAACTGGTGGATTCTTTTATTATTTAATGAAGCCGATGCGCAGCAAAACAGGCTGGCAAAAAATTGCAGCGTTTGCGTTGTGTCTTATTGTTTATGTTTTTGGGTTGTGGATAGGTACAATTCTTGGGCTCGATGGTACCTTGTGGGATTAAACAAACTCCGATGGTTTTACAAAAGCTTTGTTCTTTCAATACGAACAAGGCTTTTTTATTTATTTCAAAACCCGGATAATAACAAGCTGCTAACACTTAACTTCAATACCGAAAGCAGGCGGTCTTTCTGTTCCATTTAGCTAAGCGGATGCGGGCCGATAGAGACGCAGTTTGTTGCAAATAATTTTCTTGGCCTGTTTCTTGAAATTGTATACCCGGTTTATCTAAGTATTGGTTGGTTATGTATGCAGGTCCGGATAAAATAATACCCGGAGTAAAACATTGTGCCATGAAATACACAAAGTTGTTATATGGATTTATTGTGTGCTTACTTCTGCTTGTTTTAACAGGCTGTAAAGGCTGTTATAAAAACAGAATGGCAGCTATGGCCGATCCCATCAGAGAAATAACATCTGTCGATATTCCTGTGTCAACTATTAATATTCCTGTTTTTTACGAGGTGAAAAATTTTGAAGAGTGGATCAACAAAAAAATAACCGGGCGCTTTTTAGAAACTACCGTATATCCATCCTCAAATAAAAAGGACGAAGTAAAACTGGAGTTCACCAAAATTGACCCCATACGTATTACAACATCGGGCAACAGATTGCTTTGTAATTTACCCTTACACATTACCGGCGAAATTGTAAACAGCCGTTTAGGAAAATTAATTACCGACAGGTTTAAAACTGTAGAGGCGCAGGTTGTTATTCAGCTTGCAACAACAGTTGGTATTGATGCGGGTTGGAATATTCTTACAAAATTTAAAGTGCAGAAAGTTGCTTGGATAAAAGAACCTGTGTTGCAGTTTGGGCCGGTTAAATATAATCTTGAAAAGAAAGTAAGCAAGTGGCTGAATGAAAATGAACAGCAGCTTATACATATGCTCGACAAGGAAATCAATGAATCGGTATCGCTTGAACCGGTAATCAGTAAAATATGGACCGATCTGCAAAAGCCCTTGGTGGTGCATCGTAAGCAACCGATGGCCTGGATGAAATTTACCTGTAACAGCATTGAAGGTAAGGTAGAATTGCAGCCCGGTATTATAGCCTGTTATACGAGTGTGCGGGCAAAAATGATGATGATGACGGATACAACGAATCTTGCAGCACCTTCACGATTGCCCATGTTTAAATCGCTGCGCAATGTATCGCCCACTTCGGAATTGTATTTATATGCATTTGCATCGTTCGATGAAATAAATGAAGAGATCAACAAGCTCCTGAAAGGAAAATCGTTTACAGCTAAAGGTTACAATGTTTCTGTTAAAGATGTACGGGCTTATGCATCGGAAGCAGGTCTTTCTGTTGAGATCAATACAGGAAAAGATATAGCAGGGAAAATGATTGCAAGTGGAAAGCCGGAATTTGAGGTGGCAACACAAACGATCCGCATTAATAATTTTGAGTATGCCATTGCTTCTGATAACAGTTTGGTTAATGCAGGTGAAGAATTGCTGCATCAAAACATAAGAGATACCATTGCATCGAAACTTTCGCTGAAACTGGATTCGTTTATTCATATTGTTCCTCCTTTAGTAGAAGAAGCGATCGCAAAAGGAAAAGCCGGAAAATCGGTGGCAATTAATTTCGATCATTTGTATGTAAAGGATTGTAGAATTATTATGGCAAAGGACCAGGTTCATTTTAAAATTCATGCAGGAGCCATTGCCGATATTAAACTAATGGAAATGAAACCGGGTAAAAAACTACGCATCAAAAAAAATACTTCTGTTAAATAGGTTGGATCCGCCTTTTCATGCAGCGAGTTTTTTTGCTTACAATCGTTAACTTCGCAATCTCAAATGCTACAAGCTATATGAAAGAAGTATATGTAATCTCAGCTGTTCGTACACCAATGGGCAGTTTCGGCGGCAGTTTAAAAAGTTTAACCGCTACACAATTAGGAGCTGTTGCCATTAAAGGCGCATTGCAAAAAGCAGGTGTTGATGCAAATAAAGTACAGGATGTTTTAATGGGCTGTGTAATACAGGCTAATCTTGGTCAGGCGCCTGCACGGCAGGCTGCAAAATTTGCAGGCTTGCCGAACGAAGTAAACTGTACAACTGTAAATAAAGTTTGCGCCAGCGGTATGAAAGCTATTGCACAGGCGGCTCAAAGTATTATGCTTGGCGATGCAGATATTGTTATTGCAGGTGGTATGGAAAGCATGAGCAATGTTCCGTTTTATGTAGATAGTTTACGTTGGGGAAACAAATATGGTAATACAGGTTTGATCGATGGATTGGCGAAAGATGGTCTCACTGATGTGTACGATGGTAAGGCTATGGGTAATGCAGCGGAATTGTGTGCAAAGGAATGCGGTATCAGCCGTGAAGATCAGGATGCATTTGCTATTGAAAGTTATAAACGTTCACAGGCTGCATGGGAAAAAGGTTTGTTCGATAACGAAATTGTGCCTGTTGAAATTCCACAACGCAAAGGTGAGCCTATTGTGTTTGCAAAAGATGAAGAGCCTTACAATGTAAAGTTTGATAAGATACCAACATTAAATCCTGCATTCATTAAAGATGGAACTGTAACTGCAGCCAATGCAAGTACAATGAACGATGGTGCTGCAGCATTGCTGTTAATGAGCAAAGAAAAAGCAGATGAGCTGGGATTAAAACCTATTGCAAAAATTAAATCGTACGCCGATGCGGAGCAGGCGCCGGAATGGTTTACCACATCACCTGCATTAGCTGTACCAAAAGCTGTTGCCAAAGCAGGTTTGCAAATGAGCGATATTGCTTATTGGGAACTGAACGAGGCATTTGCAGTTGTTGGTATCGAAAACAGCAAACGTATGCAACTCGATCCTGCGAAAGTTAATGTACATGGTGGAGCCGTTTCGTTAGGTCATCCGTTGGGTGCAAGTGGTGCAAGAATTATTGTTACACTCATTAATGTATTAAAAGCAAATAACGCAAAATATGGCGCTGCCGGCATTTGCAACGGCGGCGGTGGTGCAAGTGCAATGGTGATTGAAAATGTAAATCTCTAAGTATTCATAAAAGATACTTGTTTATTACAGCTATCGATTTACATAATTTTCTATAAAAAGAGACCTCTCCGAATATCGGAGAGGTCTCTTTTATTTTGCTCTGCAAAAAGTAAGGGTTGTGTTAAGCAATCCCTTGGAGAAGTTAGAGGGGCTGGCTTAATTTGCTGCCACTACTTTTACAACTCTGTAAATAACTCTTGCGCTTTCCTGTTTGCGCATATTGCCGATAAGTTGAAGATTGTCGGGAAAAACAGTTGCAGGATCCCATGGAGTGAGCAACGCATCCTGTAATGTGCGGAACAGGTCGTACGAAACTGTATTGAATTGTACATTTCCACCTGTTGGCGAAAGTACAATCGCATTTCCCCAACCTAATTGTTGGGTTTGTTTTTTATCCATAGCGGTTTGAAGAAAAGGTTTCCAGATGTTTTTTTCTGCGTTAATAAAACTCTGTGCGTCGTTTGAAAGATGATAGTTCATTACCACGTAATTGAAATCTTTTGCAGGATTAACAGCTTTTGCTTCAACCCAATCTTCATCGTGTAAAAACAACTGACTGGTAACTGTTGTAAAAGAACCTGTTTCCATCTGGCTGTAAGGAACAGCAGGAAATACTTTAGTAATATCAAACACGCCGCTCGACCATGCAGAATCAATATTCGGGAATGTATTTATGAATAAGTAGTTCGACGAGTTGGGCAAATCGTAACCGCCAACTTTTTCAAGCAATGCCCAAAAGCTCATCTTCTTTGCATCAACTGCTTTTTGTGCAACCTTGCTCCAGTAAGTTGTTTCACGTTTAATAAATTCATCTACTTTGTTTGCAGGCACATGCCGGTATTGATAAGAAGTTATTTGCGCCTGTTGCCGTAATGGTAACAGCAAGGCTATGAGCAAAATGCAATAAAGCATTTTTGTATATGGAAGAATCGAGATTTTCATTTTGTTGATTTTTTTAATGAAAGAGATGTGTTAACAACGGAGTTATTTTGAACTGAGATCTGCCCGGAAAACAAGCATTTCGTTCCACCTGTTTTCAACAGCTTCCGCATAATCTTTCAAATAGTATTCCCATGCTCCTTCGCCATGTATTTCGTTATACCGTTCGGGCATTGGTTTACGAAAGCCGGGAGCTAATTCTTTTAACCCTTGTTTCAATCTTGTTACGGTTACAATTTGCGGCGGTCCCGAAAGGCTTACATTATATACCGCAACGCTCTCGTTACCGGCAGCCCATACTTTTTTCAACTTCTTTACGAGGTCGGTTGCTTTGTTAATCATACCCGGTTTAATAAACATATGGTTGATGATGATCTTGTCGCTGTAATCTGTAAGAGCAACTGTACTCAATTCGGCATTAAAAACAGAATAGCCTGTAGTTCCACGATCGAGTGTAAGTGGTGAAACATTTTTTGCCCAATCTGCGGTATGTTCTGTGCTGATGTTGCCACGTTTATCAAGCTGCTCCCAGCTAAGTGGCCCTTCCGTTACATGATAGCCCCCTGCATCGGGCCCGCTTTCAATATAAAACACCCGCCACTTCCAATCGCCGGTGTGATACTTTTGCGCATGTGCCGTTAATGCTTTTTCAAACTCTAACAATTTGTCTGCTTTGGGAAAAACTCTGAAAGTGCTGAGCACATTGTTCTGGCTTATTCCAAGTACAGGAACAAGCAAACAGAGAAGAAAAATCTTTCTCATGTTGTGTTGTTTTAAAATGTGAAAAAAAAGCGAGGGTAGTGTTGAGATAGGATGGGAGTAATAAGAAAGGTAGCTAACTTTTCTGCCAAATCAAAGCATAAATATTTGCATTCTTTTCTAATGAAAAGCGGTAGTGATAACCGTTAGAGTTTAGTAAAATAAAGCTTAGTCTTTTTGTGCAACACACATCCAGTCCCATGGGTATGGCTCGTCCAGCCATTTGGGTGGGTTATGAAATTCTGTTTTCCAGGTATAGTTTATTTTTTCAACACAGTCTACGGTAAAACCTTCGAGTTTCAGCAGCAACTCCAGTTCTTCTTTCAGGTAATGTTTGGTAGGCACATTGTCTATATCGGTTACACCCTGCTTTATGTTCTTTGCCAAAGCATACGCTTTCTCTTCCGATGCTATTTTTTCTTTGTTTTCCTCATCCACATTCCAACGGTTAGCAATAATGTTGGCGTACAGTTTCGATTCAAGCGATGGAACAACCAGTATAAGTGAGCCTCCTTTGTTTAAACAGAGATCGAGCGATTGAAAGAAGTTGATGCGTTTCTTCAGATTGTCGGTTAAAATAGCATTAATGCACACAGCCACATCGCAAGGGGTTACTGTTAATGAGTAAGCACTCATATCCATCCGCTGATAATCTACATTAGGATAGTCTTTGCATCGTTCTTTTGCAATGTCGAGATTAATGGCAGAAATGTCGGTGGCTACCACGTATTTAAAAGCAGTAGCAAGCAAGGGTATCCATTTGCCAATTGCACAACCAATATCCATTACTGTCTTGTCTTTCGATGCTGCTGTTTCAATGGCATGAATAATTTTTCCGCTTTTATCGTTTTGAAGTACGTCAAAAATTTCTTCGTTGTAGTTAGGCGCAATACGTTCCCAATACTGTCTGTCCATAGTTTAAATTAATCGTCGTTCTAAAGATAAATTTTAATTATTGTAAAACATTTCAGGAAATTTATACTTCCGATAAAAATTGTACAATGAACGAATTTGAAGTTACTGTATCACGTGCTTCAGCAACTGATGCTGAGTTGATAGCCGATCTGAGCCGCACTGCCTTTTACCAAACATTCGCAAAGGATAATACTGCGGCCGATATGGAGATGTTTATGAACGAGCAGTTCACAAAAGAAATGTTGATGAAAGAAGTAGAAGAGGGCAATGGTATTTTTTTGTTGGCTAACCACAACCACGAAGCTTTAGGCTATGCCCGTATGCGTGTTGAGAATAAACTGAAAGATGAATCTGCAATTGAAATTGCCCGTATTTATGCGTTGGATAAAGCAATTGGCAAAGGCGTTGGTAAAGCGTTAATGCAAAGCTGCCTGCAGATAGCAGAAGAAATGCAGATGAAAGCCGTTTGGCTGGGTGTATGGGAAAAGAACAGCAGGGCTATTTCGTTTTACGAAAAGTGGGGATTTAAGAAGTTTGATGAGCATAAATTTCTGCTGGGAACCGATCTGCAAACAGACTGTTTAATGAAGAAGATCCTCTGAAAACCGCTGTGGTAGCTGCTTTTTGGCAATTTTTTTTGGTTAGAATGCAATGAGTAAAGGCAAAAATCGTTATATTGTAGACTCTTTTCACGTTTAAAAATCATATTACTATGAAACGCTTTGAAAAAACCATTCCGCCCTATAGTCGTAAAGATGTACCCCTGGCGCTCTTTATTGTATCCTTTTTAGTGATTGCAATTTTGACTGTAGTTGTAAAATATTAATTAGAAGACTTTGGTATTCTTGTCCAAAAAGTAAAGCCCCTTAACGGGGCTTTTTTCTTATCCTTTCTTTAAAACTATTTTTTGAGTTTCGTCTTTTTTAATTGCTTCAAAACTGTTGGCAACTTCGTTATATTGTACGGCAGGTACAAGGTGTTTCAATAATTGCAGTTCGGTGTATACCGTTAATTCCGTTTTGCTTTCATTCAGTTCTGTTTTGCTGTTATAAGTTACAATGCTGCTTTTTACTTCTTTGGGTTGGGGCAGTGTTTCTGTTACAAAACCCGTTGGCAGTTTGTAGGTAATCTTATCGGTTTTTAAGTACGGGTAATTGAACAGGTAATCGAATTTTCGTTTTTCAGCTGGTTTTATAGGCTCGTCGTTCAATTTGTATTGGCGTACAGGATAAAAAAGTTTGCTGCCGGCTTTAAAATCATAATACTGGTTATAGGCAAGTTTAATCTCCACTAAATGTCCGTTTGCCGAGTCGTTTAAAATACTTACCATTAAATCATTTGGTACTTTATAGCCAAAAGCATCTGCCAGTGCTTTTTTCATTTGTTCTTTTGTTTGGCCGTTGAGATAAGCGTACACGTAGTCCCAAAATTCGCCGCTAACATAAACCCTGCTGTTAAGGATAGCACTACCATCATCGAACAGCTCAGCAACGGTTTCCGACCGCCATTGATTATCTATGCTGTTGCTGGTTGGAGTTTTTGCCAATACACCTCCAGCTTCGGTAATAAGCAGCGCATTTCTGTTTTCGGTAGCCGGACCCAATACACCGGAAATATTTTGCTTGCTGGTACACTCAAGCCAGACAGTATCATTTTTCAAAGGCACGCATAAAATAACATGATTGAATGTGTTTGATGCAAATACAGGATCTACAGGATATTGATTGATGCCTGAGTTAATAAGCGCCGGTAATGACTTAATGCCAACAGTGCTTAAGATCTGTTTCATGTAGTGTGTAAGTCCTTTACAATCGCCATATTTTTTTTGTTCGGCAAACGAAAGAGGAAAGGGTTTAAAACCGCCGATGCCAAACTGGATACCAACATAACGCATTTCTTTTTGCATGTAACGATACAGGATGGAGATCTTTTCCTGTTCGGTTTTTGCATCTTTCACCAACGATTGAAAAAAGGCAGAGCGTTCAGGGGTAAACCCGGTTTTCTCTTCGTAAAAAGGGAAACTCCATTTGCCAAATTCCTTCCAGCTTTCAAGCGATCCTGCATACCCATCATAACTGAATTGTAAAGGCGACACATCGATCCAGGGCAGCGAAATTTTTGCACCGTAGGAATTATTCTCTCTTACCTGTACTGCTTTGTTGTTGAGTTCCCAGCTGTATATTTTTTTATCAGCTTCGGTGGTAATAACAGGCTCATCTTTAAAATTGTACGCTTTGTATTTAACAGGAATTGCCGATTTTACGATATACCTGCTTTTCCTGTACGCTTCAGTACTTCCGCTAAAAAACCATAAAGGGATGTCGATAAATCCGTTAAAATCCAATTCGTATTCTGTTTCTATTGTACAGGGTAATCCTGGTACCGGAAAATCGAGTTCGAAGATTTTAATATCGGAAGCGAGTGTCATGCCATCAAACATGCCTTGCAGGCTTCCATCTTTTTTATTGTACTTTTCAACTTCAATGCCCAGTTCGTTGTAAATTTTTATTTTAATATCATCAAGCTTTCGGAGTTTGTCTACAGCAATACGTTGTCTTGCATGATGCAATGCCGCTTTTGTGAGTACCGTAACAACTGTATGCGACTTGATTCTCATTCGGGACGGCGATTCTATTTCAACGATACTTTCATTCAGGTGATAAACGGCATCGGCATCTTTTTTTAAACTATCCGGCAGTGAAAGTGAGGAATAGTTAAAAAGGCTTTGCGCATTTAGATTTGCAGCTGCACAAATAGTTAAAAGAGAGACTATCAGTTTTCTCATGGCTTGGGTGTTGCTTTTTTCTTGAAAACGATCTGCTCGTTCAGTATTTCATAAAGCTTGGTATAAAACTCTTTGAAGAAATCATATTCATCGGCATAAAATGTAGGCCGTTTAATTTCCATGGAATAACGCATGGCAATGGTGTTTTCTGTTTTGCTTACAAAGCGTTGCAGAATAATGCTGGTGTCGGGCATGATTATTTTAATGTTCTTTGGTAACTCTTCCAGTTCAAAAGTTTCAGGAAAGCGCACTGTAGTATACATGTTGTAATACTGTGTGTAACCAAACTCAACATCGGTAAAGCGTTTATCCGAAATAAATTCGTTTTTCTCCAGCTCCATTAAAAAGTTGGGCGAGTAAAATAGGTAGTCGCCACTGCTGTTTAATGTGCCGCTGAATTGGATAATATTATCTAATGGCAAAGAGTCAATGTCTTTGTTTTTGTATTTCAGTGAATCAAATTTAAAATCGGGGTGAGGCCCATTAAAGTAATCCGAAAGATATTTTTTCTCACTTTGTCGTAATGATCTCAGGCGCTCGTCTTTTGCATATTCGTATGCAAGAATATTAGCCGATCCGGTTAATTTTCCATCTGTTGTAATATCACATAAAACAGAAGTAATCAGTTTGAAGCGATGTTTAATATCACCGATGTTTATAAACTGGGCCAATTGTTTGTCAACTAAAAGCCCTTCGGTAAATTGAACATCCCAAGGTACCTGCGAAATCGGGTTTGTGTAATTCGATCCGTCAATGATATAAGGTTGACTGTCTATTTCCGTATAAACATACACGTCGTTAAACTGGTCGAGGAACGGATAGGTGGTATTTACTTTTCCGTTGTTTCTTGTGCTGATGAGCAGCGGATAAGCTTTAAAACCGGCATCTCTTAAAAGACTAATGATTAGCAGATTAATATCGGCGCTGTTGCCAACATGTTTGTCAATTGCATTTTTAATGCCTTCCTGCGACCATTTTGAAGAAATTCCATTCCACGCTACTTCTTTTTTTACATAGCTTACAATTTTATTCAGCTGATCTTGCTGGCGGGGTATTTTCTTCAGTATGTCAGGCAAGTCGGTGTTTTTAAAAACATTCTTTTTTATCTGCAAGCCAAACGATTCTTCTTCGGTAAGAATTTCAATTAATTTTTCCCAGGTAGTCATAACAGGAGTACCGTTAATTGCACGGAGTTGAAAGTCGATACGTTGCAGATAATCTTTTGAACTGCTCATGAAAGGTTCTTTATCAAGACCGGGAATATCTGTCATTACAAATCGCTGAATACTCCTGATGCCTTCCTTTGTTTCTTTAACAGGTAATGTGCGACGCATGAGATAGGTAAACTCGAGAGCAGAAGGTGTTTCAACATTGTACTCGCTGTAACGAACAGGATGCGGACGTTGAAATACCCAATCTTCAATTTCGAAGTAATTACGTTTACTATGTTCGTAACGGTATTCTATAACACTTCCGACTTTTACATTAGGCATAGAAAAAACCATCATTTCAACATTCTCATCAACACGTTGTGTTATTACCGATTTTTTTTCAAGTTTGGTTTCTTCTACTTCTCCGTTTGCATTGAGGTTGTAAGTATAACCTTCGATGGATCGGATATTCTGGCGGTTGTTTTTACTGTAAAATCCAAGACGTACATCGGCAAGCTCTAACGCTTTTTCGTTCAGAATTTTTATACGGATACGTTTTGTGGTTTCATAAATGAAATCGTTGCCGGCAAAATAATAACGTACTTCAGCCATGTCAATCAAATATTCAGCAATCGATTCTTTATCGTAGCTGCATTCTTTTTTTGCAAGCTCTTCTTTATCAATTTTACCGAACGATGGAATTTTCTGGGCTGAAGTGGCGGTGGAAAATGCAATCAGCAACAGCATTACAACAATGCTTCTCATATTGATGTGTTTTTGTGGTATACAAGTTTAAAACACAATCAGCATATACGTTCATTTTTTATATAAAAAAATCCCTCTTATTCTCAGGAATAAGAGGGACCTCTTAGTGTGATATTTCACTTATTAATATTGCTCAAGACCACTGAAGAAAAAGTTTCCTTCAATTTTTGCGTTGTCATCACTATCACTTCCGTGTACTGCATTTTCGCCAACAGATGTTGCATACAGTTTACGAATTGTTCCTTCATCTGCTTTTGCAGGATCAGTTGCTCCGATAAGTGTGCGGAAATCGGCTACAGCATTGTCTTTTTCAAGGATAGCTGCGATAATAACACCACTGCTCATAAACTCAACCAGTTCGCCAAAGAAAGGGCGTGCTTTGTGAATTGCATAGAATTCACCGGCAGTTTCAGTTGTAAGTTTTGTTTGCTTTAATGCAACAACACGGAAACCTGCTTTAATAATTTTGTCTAAAATAGCACCGGCATGACCGTTCTTCATCGCATCGGGCTTGATCATTGTAAACGTACGATTGCTCATTGTTTTTTCCTTTTTGGGCCGCAAAGATAGGAAAGGAGGGGCAAGTAGGCTGCGGGAATTTGGATTAAGTAATTGGGGAACTCCTGGTTTTCCGGTGTTGGGCTTGGTTTTGGAATCAAAGCACAGACGCCTTTCAGCATGCCATCAGTCTAAACCTCCGGCCCTAAACCCTTTGCCTTCAAATGCCTGTTTTCCCCTACATTTGCAACCGCCTTTTATGCAAGCAATTAACGAATTATACCCCTTACTCAGTACTCCGGCCAATGTGGTTATTACAACCCACCAAAAGCCCGACCCCGACGCAATGGGTTCATCGCTTGGGCTTTACCATTTATTGGTACAGCTCGGGCATACCGTGCAGGTAATTTCGCCAACCAACTGGGCTGCCTTTCTCGACTGGATGCCCGGTTGCGATAAAGTGCTTAATTACGAAGTCACCATTGATAAGAGCAATACCATCATTCAAAATGCCGATTGGATTTTTTGCCTGGATTTTAATGCGTTGAACCGTTTGAAAAAAATGGGACAGGTAGTAGGCGAGGCAAAAGCCAAACGGGTGCTTATCGATCATCACCGTGAGCCGCAAACAGAAGTGTTTGCTTATGGTGTAAGTGATGTAACCAAGAGCTCTACCTGCGAAATGATTTACGATTTTATTGTAAAAAGTGGCAACGCAGATAAGTTGAACATGGATATGATGCAATGCCTCTATGCAGGGTTAATTGGTGATACAGGAAGTTTTCGTTTTGCATCGGCTTCGGCAAGTGTATTTGAAATGGTGGCCGATTTTAAACGCAGAGGACTGGAGCATACCGGTATACACGAAAACATTTACGATAATTTCCTGGAGAACCGTTTCCGTTTTATCGGTCACGTACTCAGCAACCGAATGGAAATCGATTACCAATTAAACACAGCACTTATTTGGGTAACCAAGCAGGACCTGCTGCGTTACCAGATCAAAACCGGCGATACTGAAGGTTTGGTTAATTATCCGTTAGGCATACAGGGTATAAAACTTGCATGTATTGTGATAGACAGGGACGAAAAAAGAAAATGGAGTTTCCGCAGCAAAGGAGACTTTGATTGCAATACATTTGCCCGGACTTATTTTAATGGTGGCGGGCATTTTAATGCTGCCGGAGGTGAAACCGACGACAGTCTTGATACAACGGTAAGACAGTTTAAAAAAGTAATTCAGCTTTATAAAGAACAATTAGAAACGATTTAAATACAAACAATGAAGACAATTAAAACCATTTTTGCTGCCCTGATGGCGGTTGCGATCCTGGGGAGTTGCGGTGGCGGCTCTTTCAAAAAAACAAAGGGTGGCTTGCTGTACAAAATTATTTCCGACGATAAGGGAAAGAAGATTGGACATGGCAAATTTTTCGAACTCCAGTTTGGTGAAACAAAGTTTACAGGTGCAGGAAAAGATACCTTGTTGTCTGATCCTGAAAATGTGATGAGCCAGATTGTACCGCTCGATTCTATGCAATTGCCTCCTGATTATTATGCAATTTTTGCTCAGATCAGAAAAGGTGACAGTATCATCATCCGTCAATCTGCTGACAGTATTATCAAAAGCAGCCAAGGCAATGTGCCGGCTTTTATAAAGAAAGGTGGTTTTATAGTAAGCTCATTTAAAGTATTGGATGTATTAGATACAAAAGAAGATGCTGAAAAAGCAAACATTGCTATTATGGAAAGAGCTAGAACAAGAGACTCTATCCGTGGTATTGAGCAAACAAAGAAAGATGATAAGTTGATTGCTGAATTCCTTACAAAAAACAAGATCACTGCATCAAAAACTGCATTGGGTGTTTATGTAGAAACAATTGCTCCTGGCGTTGGTGAAAAACCGGCAGTAGGTCAGCAGGTTTCTGTAAAGTATACAGGTATGAACCTCGAAGGCAAAAAGTTTGATTCAAACGTTGATACAAGCTTTGGTCACATCGATCCTTATACATTTGTAATCGGTCAGCAAGGAAGTATTCCCGGTTTTGAAGATGCAATTAAGCAAACTGCAAAAGGTGGAAAAATCAAAGCATATATTCCTTCGGCACTTGCATACGGCGCACAAGGTTCACCTCCCCGTATCAAGGCAAACGAAATTCTGATGTTTGAAATTGAGTTGATCGATATTACAACTCCGAAACCTCAGCCAACTGCACCTCCAGCACCACAAGGTGGTAAACAATAAGCAACAGTTATTCGCTATAAAAAGCCGCAAACAAAAATGTTTGCGGCTTTTGTTTTTAGTACAAGTGATGTGTTGTTATGCTTTTCGGTAGGCGGTAAATAGTTTTACTGCCTCCACAGCTTCTTTTACGTCGTGTACCCGAAGTATGGAAGCACCTTTTGTTAATGCAATTGTGTTAAGTACAGTGGTACCGTTTAATGCTTCGTCTGCTGAACTGTTTAATGTGCGCCAAACAGTTGATTTACGGCTAAGCCCTGCCAGCACCGGTAGGTTAAACATTTGTAATGCTTCCATTTGCTTCAGCAATTGAAAATTATGGGTAATGGTTTTGCCAAAGCCAAACCCGGGGTCGAGTATAATATCATTGATGCTTGCTCGTTTGCATTGCTCAACTTTTTTTATGAAGTAATCAACTACTTCTTTTGCAATATTTTCATACTGTGGGTTTTGCTGCATCGTGTCTGGGTTACCCTGCATATGCATAGCAATAAACGGAATCTTTAGATCTGCTATTGTTGAAAGCATGGCTTCATCGAGATCACCTGCGCTGATGTCGTTTACAATATCTGCACCTGCCAATGCAGCGTCTTTTGCTACTGTTGAATAGTACGTGTCAACAGAAATAAAAATTTCAGGAAACTGCTCTTTTATTGTTTTAATAACCGGAACAACTCTTGTTGTTTCTTCTTGGGCCGAAATGCGTGTGCTGCCGGGGCGGGTGCTTTGTCCGCCAATATCGAGTATTGCAGCTCCATCAGCAATCATTGCTGATGCCTTTTGCAATACCTCATCTGTTTGCTGTACTCGGCTGCTGCTGTAAAACGAGTCGGGAGTAGCGTTGAGGATACCCATTACCAACGGTTCATCAATGGTTAATAATCTTCCTTTGCAATTGAGCGTGTACATCTTATTTTTGAGAACTTTGATAGAAGTACGAATTAACGAAACAATTTTCAACCTTTCATGAATACAATTGAGCAATATAGCAGGGCCGTGCAGGAGTGTATGGATGTGTTTAAGAAGAAGACGAGCGATTATGGCACTTCCTGGCGTGTGTACCGCACCATTTCTATTGTTGACCAGATATACATTAAAGCAAAGCGCATACGCACCATACAGGAAAAGCAACAACAGAAGATCGGCGATACAATTGCATCGGAATTTAAAGGTATTTTGAACTATGGCATCATGGGGTTAATTCAGTTGGAATTGCCGCCAAGCGAAGGTGAGGAGTTGAGTGTGGAACAGGTGATGAGCCTGTATGAGCAAAAAGTAACTAATGCGAAAGCATTGATGCTTGATAAGAACCATGATTACGGTGAAGCATGGCGTGAAATGAGCCAGGAAAGTTTTGTTGATCTCATCCTTGCCAAGCTGCAACGTATTCGCCAGATATTAGTGAACGAAGGAAAAACGCTTATCAGCGAAGGGATTGATGCAAACTATTACGATATCATCAACTATGCTGTGTTTGGTTTGATCTTGATTGAGGAAGGAAAGCATAAGATGTAGGATGCAGAATATCTGATGTAGGTTTCTGATGTAGAAGGTAAGAAGTAACTGTTGACTACTCACCATTAACCATTCACAATTCACCATATGAATAAATCGCTTACAGTAGTCCGTTGGTTTGTTGGCATCCTTTTTATTTTCTCAGGATTGGTAAAGGCCAACGATCCGTTAGGATTAAGTTACAAAATGCAGGAGTTTTTTGAAGCGTGGAGCATCAATGGCTTTCACGATTATACACTTGCAATGTCTGTGTTAATGAATGCCTTTGAAATTATTGCAGGTGTAGCTGTGATCGTTGGCTGGCGTATGCGTTTGTTCAGCTGGTTGCTGCTGTTACTCATTATCTTCTTTACTTTTCTTACAGGTTATGCATGGCTGGCAAAAAATCCGGATGGAATGCCCAAGTTTGCTTCTTGTGGTTGCTTCGGCGATTGTTTGCCATTAACACCGGTACAATCATTCTTAAAAGATCTTTTATTGCTTGTATTGATCGGGTTTATTTTCTTCAACAGTAAAAAAATTAAACCGTTGTTTAAAACAGCATGGCTGAATGTGTTAAAGGTAGCTGCAGCTGTTGTATTTGCATTTGGGTTACAGTGGTACACGTTAAAGCATTTACCCATTGTAGACTGTTTGCCGTTTAAACAGGGAAACAATCTTGTTGAGTTACGCAAACTTCCTGCAGATGCTGTACCCGATAAATACGAATACCAGTTTATTTATGAAAAAGATGGGAAGCAACAATCGTTTGCTATGACCAACCTTCCCGACAGTACCTGGAAATTTGTTGACCGTAAACAAACGCTGGTAGCCAAAGGAAAAAACAACGAACCGAAGATCAAGGATTTTGATTTGAAGAATCCCGACGGAGTTGATGTTACAAGCGAAGTACTTGAACAGAAAGGAACTTACTATTTGTTATTTGTACAGCAATTTAATGATCTTAAAACTTCCGATGCGTGGGTAAAACAAATGAGCAGTCTTGCTAAAAAGAGCAAGCTGATTATTATTACAAGTGTGCCCGATGTTGCAAAAGATTTTATGGCATCGGATATTATTCTTGGCCAGATGCAGTTATTGGTTTGCGATGTTACTGCTATTAAAACTGCGGCTCGTGCCATACCAACACTTTACAAAATGAACGGCCCGGTAGTGGAAGGTAAATGGAGTGCTGCCGATTTTAATAAAGTAAAATAACGCTGCTTTTTCTTTCGTCGCAGAGAATATGAGAAAGGAAGTTAAGCGCAGAGTGGACTTTTAAAAGTGATGGGCTGCATTGTTTACTCCAAAAAATAAAATAACCGATCTTTAAAAGGTGGCAACTTATTTTCTCCGCAAACTGTTTTATGGATTGCTCGTATTAATGGGCGTGGTTACCGTTGTGTTCTGGATGTTCCAGGGCTTTGGCGATCCTGCACGTTTGGTGATGGGGCAAACCGGTGACAGTGCCACCATCAACAACATCAAAAAAGAATTATACCTCGATCAGCCGAAATGGAAACAGTTTACATTGTATGTAAATGATGTATCGCCCATTGCAGTTCATTCGCAAACAGAAATTGAAAAAAAACAGTTGAAAGGGGTGTTCATTGGTGGTGAAAACAAACTGGCGATCAAATGGCCATATCTGCGCAGAAGTTACCAAACAAAAAAACAAGTAGGAGAGTTGTTGATGGAAGCTCTGCCCGGTACCATTATGTTAGCGATTGCAGCTATGTTAGTCGCAACAGTACTCGGCGTTTTTCTTGGTGTAATAGCTGCGGTAAAAAAAGATACATGGATGGATACATCTGCAGTGTTCAGCAGCATCGTTGGTATATCAGCTCCTTCTTTTTTCATGGGCATTCTCATTGCTTATTTCTTTGGCTTTGTTATTAGCAAATACACCGGCTTAAACATGACCGGCAGTTGGTTTGATATTGATGTAAAAACAGGCGAACATTATTATACGTTGCAAAACCTGTTGTTACCTGCTCTTACATTGGGCATTCGTCCATTGGCAATCATTACACAGCTTACACGTAGTTCCATGCTCGATGTGTTGAACCAGGATTATGTACGCACTGCTTATGCAAAAGGGCTGAGTCGTACAACAGTTATCTGGAAACATGCATTGCGTAATGCATTGAATCCGGTTATTACTGCTGTTACGGGTTGGTTTGCCGAGTTGCTTGCAGGTGCTTTTTTTGTGGAATATATTTTTGGCTGGAAAGGAATTGGTAAAGTAACAGTAGATGCTTTGGAAAAACTGGATTACCCGGTGGTGATGGGGAGTGTGTTGTTGAGTGCATTTATTTTTGTGGTGATCAATATACTTGCCGATCTGTTGTACGGTGTGGTTGATCCGAGAGTGAGAGTAGCTTGACATAAGTACGAAATACGAAGCTAGAAGTACGCACCGTCGGATGGATTTTATGAGTCAAATAAAACTACAACTATATGCGACTGCTTCTTTTCATCTTCATTACAGGTGTGTTTTTTTCCTGCAAGGAAAAATCAACAACGCCAACTGTTGCAGACTATTTTAACTATGGCGATAGCGGTGTGCAATCGGCAGGCATCAAAATGATTCCCATTCAAACGCCTGTTGGAACTTTTAAAGTATGGACCAAACGTTTTGGTAATAATCCCCGCATCAAAATATTGTTATTGCATGGCGGTCCGGCAATGACACATGAATACATGGAATGTTTTGAAAGCTTCTTTCCAAAAGAAGGTTTTGAGTTTTATGAATACGATCAACTTGGTTCGTATTACAGCGATCAACCGAAAGACAGCAGCCTTTGGACCACCGAACGTTTTGTTGAAGAGGTGGAACAGGTGCGAAAAGCCATTAGAGCAGACAGCACAAATTTTTACATACTCGGAAATTCGTGGGGCGGCATATTGGGTATGGAGTATGCGTTGAAATATCAACACAACATGAAAGCCTTGATTGTTGCCAACATGATGGCAAGTGCACCTGCGTATGGCCGTTATGCACAGGAAGTATTGGCAAAGCAAATGGATTCGGCTGTGTTGGCCGAAGTACGGGCAATAGAAGCAAAAAGTGATTTTGCAAATCCACGTTACATGGAATTGTTGCTGCCTAATTTTTATAAACAGCATTTATGCAGACTCGAAGAATGGCCCGATGGATTTAACCGTGCCATGAAACATGTAAACGGAGAGATATATACCATGATGCAGGGACCAAGTGAATTTGGTGTAGGTGGCCGTTTAATAAACTGGGATATTAAAGCTCGACTGAAAGAAATTAAAATACCCACACTCATGATCGGAGCAAAACATGATACCATGGATCCTGCTGCAATGGAAGAACAAAGTAAGCTGGTGCAGAAAGGTCGTTATCTCTATTGCCCTAATGGAAGTCATTTAGCGATGTGGGACGATCAGCAGGTGTTTATGAGTGGTGTTATAGCATTTATTAAAGATGTAGACGAAGGAAAAATGTAACACATGCTATAAAACCAAGAGCCGCCTGGAAAGGCGGCTCGATTATTTAAAGATTAACAGCTGGCCGATTGCACAGCCAGTAAGTTTATGGATCTACATCCATTTGCTGAGATAGCGTTTGAACTCATCTCTTAATTCGTTGATTACTTTTTCAAAGCCACTGAACTCTTCTTTCAAAGCATTATGACCAACTACCTGTTGTGTTTCAATATGGCCGGCATGGATTTGTACATCTCTCAATACTTTGCCTTCGTGTTCATGAATGTAATGCCGTAGTTCGTCGATTGTGTTGCGTTGTATAATAAACTGGTTCTGGAAATGTTCAACACCTTTCATCACTTCTTCTCCTGTGTTTTTCTTTGCAACCTCTGCTAAGCGCTCTTCCAGTATATCCAGTTCGTTATCGTAAAAATCAATTGCTTTTAACCATTCCTGGTGGTCGGTGCCGCAATGGGCAACAGTAGTATAGCTCATGGCAAACTAATTTAGATGTTTGAAATCTGAATGACAGTTTCAAAGTTTCTTCAATACAGCTGAAAAAAGGATGATGAGCGTTAGCAAAAAAGATGAGAGTACTCAGGGCTGTGAATGAATGCTGAAAGTGAGCGTGCCGGTCAGACCACGCTAAGGCGTGGGCCGACCTCGATGTTGATTATTAGTAAGATGTTGCTTATTTAATGATCACTTCTTTTACCGCATGTTCATTAAACAGTTCGTTAATGCGGTTGCGGATCTTTTCTTTTTGAAAAAGTAATTCCTGTTTCAGTGGGGCAACGCTGGTGCTGATGATGAGCTGCTGGTTAATGAGCTTAATTTCGTCGGTGTATTTGGCAATGGTTTTGCCCATGAGCTCTTCCCATACGTCGGTAATTTCCAAAGCACGCACTCGTTGTTTGAGTTTGCTCTGTGTGAGGAATTTTTCCATTGCCTGCTGTATACTCATTTCGCCCATGTTGCGAAGGTAGGAAGAATGAGGGATGTCTGATTTGTGATTTATGATGTAGGAAGAAAATACCGGCTTTAACCAGAAACTAAAAACCAGAAACATAAACTCAACTGATTAACCTAACTCTATCAGCTGCAGCGGAATATTCATTTCTGCAAAAGCCGTTTTCATCCGTTGCGGATGTGTGTCGGTTAAGAAAACCTGTCCGCCAAATTGCGAACAAACATAATTTAACAAGTTATGCATACGTTCTGCATCAAGCTTTTCAAATACATCATCCAGTAATAACAGCGGAGCGAAGCCTTTCTGTTTTTTTATTACTTCTGCTTCTGCAAGTTTTAAACTAAACAATAAACTCTTTCGCTGTCCTTGTGATGCTGTTTGTTTAAAAGGCTCATCATTCATCGAAAAATAAAGATCATCTCTGTGAACACCGTTGCTGGTACGCTGCAACAGGTAATCTTTTTCTCTTGCTTGTTGCAACAACAACTCGAACGGCTGCTCCAGCAATTTACTTTCGTAAGTAACAGCAACAGGTTCGGCCTTACCTGCAATTGAGCTGTAAAACTGCAGCACCTGTTCGTTAAAGCCGGGCAGAAATCCGTTGCGTGTTGTAAAAATATAATTGCCTGCTGCTATCAGTTGATCATCGAGTACATCGAGCAATGCATCATTACGGGTTTGTGTTTGTGCGCAGGATTTTAAAAAGCTGTTGCGTTGCTGTACTACTTTATTGTAAGTGATCAGTTGTTGAAGATAAACGGCGTCGATCTGCGACAGAACAGTATCAAGAAAGGAGCGACGCATTTCACTGCCGCCAATGATCAGCTCCACATCGTCGGGTGCAATCATTACACAGGGAAAACGGCCGATATGATGCGAGAATTTTTCATAAGGGGCACCGTTGCAGTTCACTTCTTTTTTTCCGTTTTCACGCAAAACAATACTTACCGAAAGTTCTTCGTCCGAAAGTGTAAATGTGCCGTTGATGCGAAAGCCCTGCATACCGTGCTGCACATTTAAGCCATCGCCCGATTGAAAATAACTTTTCGTGAAACTGAGGTAATGGATAGCATCGAGCACATTGGTTTTGCCAATACCGTTTGCTCCTGTAATTGCTGTTACAGCCCCTTGAAACCGGAACGTTTCCTGGTTGTAGTTTTTAAACTGGATCAATTGCAGCGATTGCAGAAAAAGCATGCCGCAAGATAAGAAAAGGGCAGTTTGCAAAACTCCTGCCGCTGCTGTTTCAAAAAGCTTTCTTCATAAAAAAATCATATCTGTGGCCAGTAATTTGTTTTATCTTACTCATTCTATTTTTTTCACCTTAAAACTTACAGTAATGGAAGAAAACAAAAACACGCAACCTGCCAACGATCAACAAAGCTGGAAAGATAAAGCCGAAGATAAATTACAGGAGCTGAAAGCAAAAGCATCGGAGTATGCCGATAAGGCTGAAGACAAACTGGAAGAATTGAAAGATAAAGCGGAAGACAAGTTTGAAGAGTTTAAAGACAAAGCCGAAGATGTTGTTGATGATCTGAAAGAAAAAGCTTCCGGACTTTGGGATAAAGTAAAAGACAAGTTTGACGGCGATGATGAACCCGCCAAAAAATAATCCTGTTGCAGATTTCTATAAGCCCCCGACAGAATCGTCGGGGGCTTTTTTGTTGACTGTTGTTTGCTATTTTGCATGCATTAAACAGCAGCGCATGCATTCCAGAGTTCAGCAGTATGTTCAGCAATTGCAATTACATCCACACCCCGAAGGTGGATTTTATAAACAAACTTACGCCAGCAGTGAACAGGTGGCGGCCAATGCATTGCCCGAACGTTTTGCCGCAAGTCGTCGTTTTTCAACGGCTATTTATTTTTTACTGAGTGGTACAGATTTTTCAGCTTTTCACCGGATAAAGAGCGATGAGCTTTGGCATTTTTACGAAGGCGAAGGATTGGAAATTTATGTTATTCATCCAAACGGAGAAGGGGAGTTGCTGAAGCTGGGGAATAAGCTGAACGAAGGTTTTTCTTTTCAGCAGCTGGTAAAAGCCGGTTGTTGGTTTGCTTCGAAAACGGTGGATGAAAACAGTTATGCATTAGTTGGTTGTACTGTATCGCCGGGTTTTGATTTTGATGATTTTGAAATGGCGAAGAGGGAGGAGTTGTTAAATGAATATCCGCAGCATAAAGAATGGATAGAACGGTTGTGCAGATAGTTGTTATAAAATGCTGTTCAAACGCAGATATTGTAAAAGCATAATCGTTTTTGCATCTTGTATTTCTCCCGTTGGTATCATTTGAAAGGCTTTTTCAAATGGCAATTCAAGTACTTCAATATTTTCCTGTTCATGTTCCAAACCGCCGCCATCGTTAATTTTCATCTGCGGTTCGTATGCTGCAATAAAGAGATACAGCTTTTCTGTAACTGATCCCGGCGACATGTAAACTTCATACACTTTCTTAACCTCGCTTACTTTGTAGCCAGTTTCCTCTTCTGTTTCCCGGCGAATGCAATCTTCAGGGTTGTCTGCATCAAGCAAGCCCGCACATACTTCAATGAGCATGCCTGTTTCATTGCCGTTGATATAGGTTGGTAAACGAAATTGCCTTGTGAGAATAATCGTTTGCTGATTAGTATTGTACAGCAGAATAGCCGCACCATTGCCCCGATCGTATGCCTCACGTTGCTGTACCTGCACGCTGCCATCTTTCATGCGATACTCGTAGGTTACTTTTTTCAGGATATACCAATTGTTAGAAAGGATGTCTGTTTGGAGAATGTTGATGTTGTTGTTCATTCAAAACGTGATTACTGTAATGAAAGTACATCATTGAAAGCATTTACATGATAGGCTGTTTTGTTAAAACTTATCTTTTGCCCACCCGTAGGTAACTTTCAAAACTGTTTGTAATTCGATTGAGTTGAGAGCGAGTGAAAAAAATAAAGTAGAGAAGTATTAGCGAAAGCACTACTGGTCGTACATAATCTATTGTGAAATTGCTTTCAAGTAAACAGTAAAGATCGTACGCAAGGAATGCAGAGGCAGCATAAAAGTAAAATAACAGTAAGTAGTTGCATCGAACAGTGATATTGATGGTAGTTGCAGTATTGTCTTCAGTAAGCTGCCCGTCAATTAAAACAAAGTTCTTTGGCAAGCCTTTCGTGAAGCCCGTGAAACCAAGTTTGCGTGAAAGTTGAAAACTGTCGTCTTCTTCTACTTTCCCGGTAAGGTTAACAGCAATATCATGCCAGCTTGTTTTTCGTAATTCTTTTATCCTGCTTCGGATATCTTCAATGGAAGTGTGGGTTTCGTATTGGTGGTTACGTTGGAAAAGAAAGTTCATAAAAAATGGGAATATTTATTATTCCAAATAACTGTTGCAAATTTATAGTCTTCGAATCATGATTTGTGATTCAAACAAAAGCAAGTAAGTAAAGAGGAAAAGGAGTATAATAGAAAGAATAGTAAAAATAATTATGCTGGTTAATCTTGAAAGGTTGTATGGAATAGGTCTCTTTTTATTCTTTTTGAAAACAAAGAAAAGAAATAGTGGGATGAAAAGAAAGATTGATAACTGGAAGAATCCTTTTAGATATGTATTTGCCAAAAATGACGGAGCAAAACGGGAGATTAGCAGCTTGATTAATGACGCTGTAAATAAAACTATGCAGATCGATAAATAGGACAAGCCATGTAAATAATTGTTAAGCGCTCGGCTTGCTATTGATAGTATATAACTCGTGATAATGTTAAGGAATCTCGTCATTTTACTGCCCGCTTCGTATCTTATAAATCACCAGGTACGCCAATACAATCAATACCAGTATTAAAAAAGTTGCAACGATTACCAACGATTGGTTGGGCACAGGTTTTTGTTTGCGTTTGCGGCGTTGTTGCTGCAATTGTTGTGCAAGCTTTCGGTTAATATCGTTTACTGCGAAGTTTGTTTTTGCAGTATCGGCCATTCGCAAACCTTCTTCTGCATCACTCATCATTTCACTGTCGGCCAGTTTTTCTTCTACGGCACGGCGTTCTTCGGGTGTAAGATCGCCCTGCAGGTATTGCAGCAATTCCTGTTCAGTGAGGTCGTCACGCTGTTTTAATATGTCGAGCAGGTTATCGCCCATGTTTCTGTTGTTTCAGCAAAATCATTTTCAAGTTACGCTTTCCGTTCTGAATATAGCTTTTCACCTGCATCAGTGTAAAGCCGGTGTCATCGGCAATTTCGGTATAGCTTTTCTTTTGCAGGTAAAACAATTCAATGCAGGTGCGTTGTTCGGGTATTAGTTCGGTTACGGCAATGCTGAGTTTTTCAAGTAACTCATCTTTCTGCAGCAGTTCGGTTTTATTGGCCTCTTCTGCAGGCGTTGCCAGCATCTGTTCACTTAATTCTTTCGGCAGTTTGCCTTTATCCCGCAGCTGCATAAGGCAATAATTTTTTGCCACCATGTACAGCCAGCTTTTAAAATAGTCTACTTTGTATTTGCCCAGTTCTTTAATGGCTTTTTCAAATACCTGTTGCACGGCATCCTTTGCTTCCTCTTCGTTTTTCAAATACTTCATACATACACCAAACAGCAGCAGGGTATAGCGTTGGAACAAAATGCCAAGCCATCTGTTATCGCCATCGGAATAAAAGCGGTTGAGTAATTCCTGATCGGGTATGGTAGAGTAAGATGAATTCACAAACAGGTTTCGGGGAACAAGTTAGTTATTTTACCTCTGAGATGCGCAGGCAATGGAAATTCCATATATTCATGGAAACGATTTTTTACAGTATGAATAATGCATTGTGTATTGTTCCGGTTGCCACTCTCCGTAAGGAGCCAAGGCATGAAGCAGAAATGACATCGCAGCTGTTGTTTGGAGAAGCCGTTGAATTACTGGCTGCCCATGGCGATTGGGTGGAACTGCTTTGTTTGTACGATGGGTACACCGGGTATTGCATGCGCAACCAGTTGGTGGAGGTTGATGAAGCAATTGCATTGATGGACCAGGTGCCGCTTGTAAATACATGGAGTGGTGTTATGATGGTAAACGATGTGCCCATGCATGTGCCTTTTGGCAGTGCTGTGCCGGGCTTGCAAAACGGCGAAGCCGTATGGAACGATCAATGGATCAAAAGCAGCAGCAAACTTGTAATGGAAGGAGCTTATGTGTTTGATGAAGAAAGTATACGACAGATTGCTTTCTCGTTTTTAAACACAACTTACCTGTGGGGCGGGCGTTCGGTTTTTGGTATCGACTGCAGTGGGTTTACGCAAAACCTGATGCGTTTTTTTGGAAAGAAATTGCCACGTGATGCATCGAACCAGGCAATGGTAGGAGAAGATGTTGGCTTTTTGCAGGAAGCACGTTGTGGCGATCTTGCTTATTTCGATAATGAAGATGGAAAGATCATACATGTAGGATTGTTACTCAACGATCATGAAATTGTACATGCTGCAGGAAAAGTACGCATCGATCATATTGATACTGCAGGAATCATTCATCGTCGTTCGGGAGAACGAACGCACAGATTACGTACAATAAAACGTTTATGAGAGATGTCAGGTTATGCAATTGGCTTTTTTATGGCTAGTAGCACATACCATGATCTTTGTTGTTTATCATAGCCGTAACCAACCTCAAACGGAGTAATTTCTTCGGGCGGCCATTGTTGCGAAAAATGCTTTATTGTATATTTCTTTGGTGTTCCTGTAAGAGCGTGTTTAAATAAGGGAGCCATTTTTGCGCAGATCTTATCATATGCATCCTGTGCTTGTTCTTTAGTTGTGCCAGTTTTTGTTTTTAGTCTAACTGCGACGTATTGCACTTTTTTTGTTTTATCATAAGTATAAACTCCAACAATTATATATCCGGTTATAATATAATTTGAAAAGTCAAGGTAAGGGTTGAGGTTTTTTATTATAAAAGCCGCTCGTACATTTTTCCCCGTAAATGTTGTATCAGAAAAGTTCTCTTGTTGTTTTTTTAATTCCTCAATCCATACTTCATATTCTTTATTAAGTGTAATGTTATGAAATAAAGGGCCTATTTCTGGTTGAGACAGTGAGTCGTTTTGAGCATTGACTTTGTAAATACAAGCAAATAAGCATATGATCAGTGTGAGTTTTTTCATGGTTGAGTAGGTTACGTATAAATTGAATTAATACAGTTATTGCTTATTAGAAAATACGGCCATTCCGATAATTCGTCCACTATAAAATTTTACACGGAGCCTGAATTTTTGTAATATTTGATTATGCTAATTATTTCACTGTAAAGGCAGGTGAAGTCTCTTTACAGTGAAATAATTAAAGAAATAACATGAAACATTATGACATTTAGTATTTTGGAAAAAATCCGGTTGCTACCAAAAATGGATTTTTTCAATTTGAGAGTCACATCCATTTCTGAGAATAAACATCCACTACTTATCTCTGAACTTGTCTTTGTATAATCCAATTGCTTCTTCAATAATTGCAAACGCTTCAGATTTGCTTTGGAAATTGTCGATCTCCACCACTTTATTCTCCAGTTTTTTGTACTCTTCAAAATAATGTTTCAATTCATGGAAAAAGTGTTCGGGCAATTCTTCAATATCTTTAATATGTTTAACAGTAGGGTCATTACTTGCAACAGCAATGATCTTATCGTCGTGCTCACCCTGATCGATCATCTGCATATTGCCGATTACATTTGCTTCAACCAAACATAAAGGCTGGATGGCTTGCGAACAGATGACTAAAATATCAAGCGGATCTCCATCGTGTCCTAACGTTTGTGGAATAAAACCATAGTTAACGGGATAGATGAACGAAGAGAAAATTACACGGTCGAGTTTAAGTAAGCCTGTGTCTTTATCAATTTCGTATTTGCTGCGGCTGCCTTGCGAAATTTCAATCAACGCATTTACCGTTTCAGGTGATTTTGAGCCATAATGGGCTCCATGCCAGGGATGAAGTACAGTAATCATATCAGTTAAATAAGAATTCAGGGCCGAAGGTAATAAGATTTAACCGAGCTGTTAAAAAGAAAAGCAGCGATGAAGAATCACCGCTGCGTATTAACCAAAAATTGGCCGGTTTACAGGGCCAAAAGTTTCACAGTTGAAGTAATACCCGATGTTACATTCTGCTTATCGTAAAAGTGAACATAGAGTTCATAGGTTTCGCCTGCCTGCATAGGTGCGCCGGTTGTTAGCGTAGCTTTTAATTCGGTTGCTTCTGCTGCAGGTAAACCATCGCTTAAAGAGGCAAACGCATCGGGAAGATTGAGTAGTTCTTTTTTGTTTTTATCTGTAAGAATGATGGTGCAGCCGGGGTAGGCTTTTCCGTTTACCAGTTTATAGTTTTCTACTCCGCTTGCAACCAATAATAACGCACTGCCTAATGCAACTTTGTTGCTGCTCAGTTTATTTCCTTTGTCATCGGAGAGATAAATGTCATCTACAGAAAAACCATTGTAGCTGCTGGAAAGCCCCGTTGTTATATCTTTTTTTACGCCTTTGCTGAAACTGCCACCGCCGCATGCTGCAAGCAACAGCACCGACAGGAAATAAATAACTTGTTTCATGTATAGTGTTTGTGGTTAGGTGAGATTTATTGAATTCCTTTCAGAATTTCTTGTGCTTTGTCTCCAAGAACAGGAACTTTTTTCTCCTCGCCGTTAATGGCCGCTATTAAACCAAGGATCCATAGTACAAACAATCCGAGTAAAACTAAATAGAGGAGGATAGAGATGAGCCATCCCAAAATGGGAATAAAGAGAAACAGCGATTGTGCAATAGCTGTTGCAAACCCTGTAAGCATCAAAAACAACGATTGCCGTAAATGAAATGCTCCCAGCTGTGTTTTGCTGTTATTGTGCATAACGTAAGCGATGATCCAGCCAATGATGGTAAGATAGCTGATGATGGCAATGGATTTTCCATCTAATGCAGAATTGTTTGTGTTTATGTTTTCTGTTTGCATGATATTGCTTTTATAATTTATTTTGATTTATACTTTAGTAGCGTAATTATTTTTTCCTGGTTAATCCTGTAAAAATTCCACTACCGGGATGGTTTGCATCGTTTACCCATAAAATTCTTCCGCCTTTTATGGCTGAGAAATACACATCAAATGTTTTATCGTTTCCTCCAATATTTGAAAAATATAGTTGCCAGTTGTTGGGCGATTTAAATGAACCATCACTTTTTGATTGTGCAGCATTCATATTTCCTCCACCTGTATTGGTCATAACTGCTTCCCAGTGATAGTTATTACCGCCTTTAAAATCATACCACTCAGATGCAGAGAACGTACTCATGCCGGCTGAGTTACCGGTGTAATAGTTATAATAAAATGTGTTGCTGTTATAGTTCGCATTCCAGCGGCCGGTATTATCTAAGTCAGATGCAGCTACTGCAAACTTGTTTCTGCCCATCATGTTTTCTAATTTATTGTAGAGTTGCGCCTCATCGGCCAATACAGTTTGGCCCATACTGTTATCAACTACATAACCACCGGAGTAATCAGTAACTTTTGCCCAGCGTATCGTTTCAGGATTAAAACCAAATTCGGAAGTAAAGGTTTTTACATCCGGAGTAATCACTTCCATCCATCCGCCACCTCTGCGAAAGAGCACAACAAAAAATGTATTGCCGGATGATGCTTCTGTTACAGAACCCATTCCGAAATACGGACGGTTATTGATTTCTACATACGCATTTTTATAATTTGTAAGCTGTGAGTAGCGTGGTGCTACTAAAATATTCCAGGCGGCAGCAATCACTTGATCAGGTGCTGCAGGAAAAACAGTTCCATCCTTTGGATAGTGTAACAACACTTTAATGTTTCCTTTGGTTACTTCCACCCAGTCTTCGTGAATGGTACTTGTCCACCCATCATCAAAGTTGGTGGTATTAAAAGCGTACCCTGAATTTACATTATTCGTTTGTTGTATTGTAACCGTTTGTTGTTGTTCGGGAAATGTTTGTTGCTGTGTAGTTGTTTGCTCCTGGGGATTGATGGTTTGATTTACAGGTTCAGGCTGTTGCTGTATAGTACCTCCTCCCATAACAATATTGCCGGGAGCCTGGTTCGCATCAGCAAAATAAAGATTGGTTTCCTTTTTATTAGTGAGATAATATGCGAGAACAAACCTGCCGTTTTGTTCCAGCCATAAATATTCGGGTTCTCCATCAACAAGGTGTATATTCCAACCCAATTGCTGCATTTGCGTTTTCAACGTTTCATTTGTAAAGTTGTTGATGTTTACGGGTAACAGGTAAAGTACTTCTGTATTTTTCAAGGTAACACCTGCTTTCTTGCTCACCATCTCCAGTAATAATTTAGCTCCACCAATACTCAACATGCGCTTATCCTGCTTGCTGCCATCTGGTAAAGCAAGACCTGTTACCGTTGATTGTTTTACTTCCGTAAGTTTTGCCTGTGCATTTGCACCTAACCATAAACTGCATATGATAATGAAAAGTGCCGGTTGTTTAAAACTGATTTTCATCTTTTTATGTTTATACAATACTAATTGATTGCTTAAAGCTGTTCTATCCTGTAAAAAGAGGATTTTGGGTAGTGTTGTAAAAAAGATCAGGCTGCATTTAATGTGTCTTCGCCAGCGTAAGTGTTGTTCCAAGTCTGTCGGTGATGATTAGCAAACGGCCGCCTTTTACAGCTTCAAAATAGCTGTTGTATGTTTCTGATTGATTTTGAAAACGATTGGTGAGTGAAATAGTCCAGTCTGTAACAGTTGAATTTCCTTTATATGCCTGTCTTGAAAATTGTTGATTACCTACAACGCCCGATGCACCTGCATGGTCGCTTTGATAACTGTTGCCGGATAAGAAAGTAAACTCATCAGACGTTGATGTAGCTGTTGCACCTGCATAACCACCGCTGCTTACATAATAATAAGTAAGTGATGCATAATTGTTGGCGCCCCATTTACCCAGCAAATCAGTAGGGGCAATGGCAAACTTATTTCTCCATTGCATGTTGGCCAGCTTATCCCATGATTTAATCTGGTCCATATAACTCCAGTCTGAACGATTGATGTAGTTGTTGCCAAACTCCCGTTCAAATGTTTGTTTGTCATCTGTCACTATTTCCATGTAGCGGCCAACACCGGTATCATACTTCTTTTTATACAATACAACGTGCACCAGTTTACCTTGCGCATTTATGGCATCTGCAGTAAAGAATGTAATGGATTGGTAATCCTGGATACCCCTGTCGAATAAATTACTGATGTTGCTGTAACGTTGCGCCACCAGTGTATTCCAGGCATTGTTATCACTTTGTGATTTATCGGTATTGTATGCATCAACAGCCTGGTTGGGATAATGAATCAAAATTTTTATTCCCGGTTTACTTACTTCCACCCAATCAGATTGTTCAACACTTGTCCATCCATCATCAAAATTGGTACTGGTAAAATGATAACCCGTGTTTGCAGGTTGCGTAGTTTGTTCCTGTTGAATTGGTTGTTGTTGCTGCTCAGTTTGTGTTGGTTGCTGTGTGTTGCCATAAGTTGGTTGCATAGTGACGGGTGCATTGCTTACTTCGCCAAAATAAAGATTGGTTTGTTGTTTATCGTTTGATAAATACAGCAATACATGTTTACCATTTTGTTGCAGCCATAAGTATTGTGGTTCACCGGCAACATCAGTAACATTCCATCCGCTTTGCTGTAAATTATTTTTTAATAATTGCATGTTGAAGTTGTTGGCAGCAACAGGAAGCAGCGAAAGCACTTCTGTGGTTTTAATGGTAGTGCCTGCTTTTTTACTCACCATTTCCAATACGCTTTTGGCCGCAGTGATTGAAAGAAAACGTTTATCCTGCTTGCTTCCGCCAGGTAATGCAAGTCCTGTTAAGGACGATTGTTTTACCTCAGCTACTTTCGATTGGGCTGATGTGTGGTTAACTGCAAGCATCAATAAAAATGTGCAGAGCAGTATGAAATGATAGCGGCGCATAAAATTATTTTTTCAAATGTATTTCTGCTGTAATGTTTTTCTTATCCCAGAAAAAAAGGAATTATTTATTCTTTTTTGATTTTGATATTGCTGATGTAAAACTCTTCCACTTCCCAACCCTTTCGCCCATTAGAAAAATAAAAGTGATTAAAAACAGTATTAGCAGGCAGTGCATCATTTATATCAAACAGTTTGTTGTTTTCAACCCATACTGTTAGCTGTGTTCCTTGTTTACGAATTACTACCTGTACTTTGTTAATGAGTTTATCATTAGAAAAACCGGGAATAGCAACTTCTTTTGGAAATTCGTTTTTGGTTGCTGTTTCAATATTGGTAACTGCCCAACCATCTCTTCCGCTAAAACCGGGTCTTATTCTCACCCTGATTTTATTTTCATAAACTGTCCTTGATTTTTTATTACCCACAATAAATAATTCCAAACCCGGCACACCCCATTGAAAATCTTTTCGAACACAAGCATCAAAACTCATGGTAAAATTTTGCGGAAGATTTTTGCCAAGCTCATTCACCTGCACATTTTGCCCGATGATTTCAAACCAGTTGCCGGTTTCGCCTGCCGGTGTTTTTACAACTGCTTTTTTTGATATTGCATTTAAGTCAGAGTTCCATCCGGTAGGTGTGCTTCCCTGCTGCGTAGTGGAAAAATCGTCAAAATAAAAAACAGAAGGGTCTGTTTCCATTCGTTTTGTGGCTGATGATTTTTCTTTTGTTATTACCGGAGCTTCATAAACAGGCGAGCGAAGTGGTTTGTATTTTCTGCCATTTAATTTTTCAGGTTCAAAAAAGAATTGATACAGATAATCAAAATCAAAATTGTTAATAATGGATTCATGCATGTGTTTGAATGCTTCATTATTTAACTCGCCTCCCCACCATCTTACAACAATCCATTGCGGTTTATCTGTACTGCATAGTTTTTCAAACTCCGGTTTTATTTTTAAAATGGGGTCTAATGTTCCATAGGTGCCGGGTTCATCTATTTTTAAACCGGAGAAAATATCATAGTCGTTTTCAAGATCTGAAATGAGGTAGCTTTTTGAAAACGCCAATTCATTTCTCCTGTTCCTGTATTTTTCTTTAAGCAAGTTTAAAGTTGCTTTTGCTTTATCAAATCTTTTTCTCACTTGTTCTGATTGTATCGCTATTTCCTGTGGTCTTCCAATATTATTACCCCTAATGATTGCCAGCATTTCTTCCATCTTAAATGGCAAAACAGTTTCCAGGTGGTTCAATGCTTCGCCAATTGTAATTTGCACAAAAGGCGAAATATTGTTTTTGCTTAACAACACCTGGTTTATACGTAAGAATTGACCTACTCTTGGAACTACATTATGATTGTATTTTGCGGCTGATGAGTGAGATGGTACATCGTATAATGCAAGCTCTTGCCGTTCATCATCGTGTTTCAGATTATAGGAAGGAAGCGTGAAGTACAATGCTTTATCAGTACAATAATCAACAAGCCGGTAGTTCAGGGGGATTTCATTGGCGCTTATGGCCCAGTGATTACCGAGGTTGTTAACCGGTGTGTAGTTGTTGTTTACTTTTTTAAGAAAAACATAGCTAACGGCTCTTACACCAAAACTATGCGGCAGCACTTTGTTGTACACATCATCATTATACATTCCTGTTTTAGGTGACAGGTATTTCTTCATATCGCCCAACGAACCTTTGGGCGTATAACTGGCCTGCATCCAGTTGCCAAACGAATCAACAATGGATAACTGTGCTTTTGAATAGGTTTTATTTTCAACAGTTACAGGGTTTAAAGCGCCTTTGTAGTTGTAGATTTTTATCCAGCCCACATACATTTGCTTATACTCATCATAGTTATACTGTGCAACCGATGTATAACAGTGACAGAGGACAATAGCTGTAATAGTAAAAAATTTCATGCTTATTCTTTTGTAATTTTAATATTACTGATGTACACACCTGTTTCTTTTGCATTGTTGGTAATATTGTTAAACGCTAAAAAATTAAAACTTCTGCCGGTTGGTACGCCGCACAATACACAGGCACCGCCGTATTTCATTTTAAAATCTGCCGGCTGAATAACAGGTTGTTCGTTTGCAAGAATGGTAACCTTCCCATCTTTTACCAGGATGCTGATGTGCACTTTGTTTTTTTTGCCGTTAAATGCTCTTAATGGTCGTTCAGCATAAATACCTTCTTCAAAATTTTCCCGATTAACAGTAGGAGAGGAGTTGATGCTTGCTTTTATCAAACCACGATAATTATTATTGTCAGCATCCGCATCATTTCCAGAGTGAATTTCAATTTTTAAAACGGTGCCATTGGTAAAAAGCCTGCTTTCCTGGTTTTGATTTGTTTGATTTATTTTTTCGGTATTTAGTATCAGTTCTACGTTGCCACCGGTTCTTGTAGTGAAATTTGGGTCGGTAACTACATCAAATTCCATTTTAAAGTTTTGCGGAAGTGGGTTTTTCAAAAAGCTCGGGCTTATTCTTCTGCCATAACTTAATTTTAACCAGTTGCCATCAAAGCCGTTTACTTTATTTAAAGTAAACGGCTCCACTCCCCCTTTTTCATGATACCAGTTACGGGGTGTAGTACCAATAGTTCCTGTGCTAAAATCGTCAAAGAAAAATGCACCGGACGCTGCGGGTTTAGTATTTGGAACTTCAATAGCACTGTTTCTGTATTTTGTTCTGTATGCATTAAGTCTTTGCTGTAGTTGCTCTTCATTAGCCGGCTTGTAAGAAATGCCATTTATTTTTTCGGGGCTAAAAAAATAGTTATAGATGTATTCGTAATTAATGTTTTCCATCATAGCAGTACTCAATTCAAAATCTTTTACGCCATCTGCAGCTCCGGCAAAAGACCACCATGCTGTTATCCATTGAGGCTTGTCAGCTTTGCATTTCTCAACTACCTCTTTTGTTATTTTATAAACAATTTGGTATTGTTTCCGTTGCTTTTCTATTTCTCTTAAGCTAAAGGGGTCAATATCATCAGTATTAAAACCGGTTAAAACAGACTGTTGACTTGCTCTGAATGTAGCGGGTTCCTGCAACCTGTTTTTATGAACCTGTCTCCATTTGTTGATACGTGCCAATACAATTTCAAATTGTTTTTCCTTATGTGACCAGGCTTGTAGGCGGCTTTGTTTATCTCTTTCGCCGTTTCCGGAAAATGTACGGTCAACAATTTCTTTTTCCTTTATTTTTTCTTTTGCTATTGATGCTTCTGCTTTATCCAGGAACTCGCCGATTGTTACCTGCACAAACGGGGAGATATTCCCGGGAGCTAGCATCACCCAATTCTGGCCATTGGTAATACGGGTAATAAACCTGCGAATATTGGAGTTGTTTTTAAAATCAATTCCTTTTCTTCTGTTAGCAGTTTGCTCTGTCATATACTCATCCGGCTCCAGCAAAAAGTAAAAGTCTTTTTCATGATTCAGGAAATCAACAGGCGTAACTGCCGGGAGTGTATTTACTTCCAGTGCAAAAGTTGTGTTTTCTTCAGGTATTGGTTTGAAACGCCCTTTTTCATCTGTCCATTTTTTATCATGACTCACATTCCATGCATCAAATGAAACGCCGTATGAGAGGTCTCCGTTATATCGTGTAAACGTTCCTAAACTTGCTACAGGCGTATAACTTTTTTTTACCCAGCTTGCAATGCTGTCACAAATTTGAACTCTTCTTTTTTGAACCGGGTCGGCGGTTGGTTTTATTTTGTTATCAAAGCGGTTGTTATTCCACCAGCCAATTACACTATCCTGTATGCGTTGCTCTGCTGTTAATTGTGCAGTTAAATGATTGATTAGAAAAAAAGTAAAAAGCATTAATGCCGTTATCCTCTTCATGGTGGTTATTTTAATTTTGAAAATGAACTTTCACCTTTAGCACTATAACCACTGTTTACGCTCCAGCGGCTGTCTGCACTTACGTTTACTGATGGTGCAGCAGGTAAACCAAGCTTCACTGTTTCAGGTTCAGTTACTTTTCCTGCTTTAGAAATCATACCCGGGCTAATTTCAACTTCGTTGTCAACTTCAAGCTTACTGCCAAATTCTATTTCTGCTTTATCCTTAACAACAAAGTCTGAAATCAGATTTCCATCTTTGTCTTTGTTTAATTCCATTCCAACGCCCATCTTGTTTTTCATTCCTATATCCACCGGTGCTTCTTCTTCTAAACTTTTTGGTAAAAGCTTTAATTCATTTTCAAGCTCAAGTTCAATACTGCCTTTTTTAAATCCGTTTTCATCAAATGTTATTTGTCCCTCAAGGCTTATTTTAACATCCTTCATAATTTTTGTTTCAAGACCTCCTGTAGCTTTTTCGAAATTTCCTTTTTCATCAAACTCTGCACCTGCTTTTATTTTTACAGACTTTACCTGAATTGCAATGGATGCCTGCTCAACAAAGCCATCAAAATTTGCTCTTAAGCTTGCATCAAACGGAAGAAAAATCGGGTTTAAATGAACACTCATTGTATTGCAGCGCATAACAATAGCACCTAAGCCGGGCGTATAAATCCAGTTGAAAATTTTACAGTTTACCTCATCATAGTCATTCAATGGTTTTAATATGCTGTATTCTGTTTTTTTCTGTTCATCTGAGCTGCAGGGATAACCTAAATCACTTTCGTGAAATAATTCATGTAGTTTTTCCAGGAATCCTGCCCGTAAATTCAAAACAATTAATTGAGCGGTTGCATCTGTATTAGCAGTAGAGGGGTAATAATAATACATGTTATAAAATTCAGTAAGCCAGAATGAAACGGATAGCTCATTGGATTTTATGTTCAGCTCATTTGTTTGTTTCAGAAATTCATTAATGATGGGTAATTGACCCTCGCAATTCACCTGTTTGTTTGCGCCTCTTTTGATTTCTTCACTAAAACGTTCTTGTTCTTTTTTATAAGCTACATTGAACTTTTCTTTTATTTTGTTTTTTTCTGTTATAAAAAGCAGGAGTTTTTCGGTGTGTTGTTTTAAGCGGCGATCAAAATCTTTTGTATAATTGTTATAACGTTCGACAGCTTTAGTATGATAAGGTGAATGAATATTAAATTTGTTTGACTGTGCTTTTTTAAAAAATGCTTGTTCAGCAATACTTGCATTTTTGCTCACCATCTCCATTTGTTTATTAATCTTTTCCAGTTCTGATTTAATGTATTTTCTGAATTCACTCCATTGTAATTCTACATTGCTTCCCAAAGCAGTTGCATAAGTTTTGGGAACCAATGCTGCATATTCATGTAAGTTAAACGTGGTGGAATAGTACACTCTTGGTGCATAAAACTTTACGGGCTTGTATTGATTACCTTCCAATTCTTTTAACAGGTTTGTTTTTGGCGTAGTGATGCTGTGTTTTAAAGAGCGATGCAGTGCAGCAATCGCTTCAGCTTTTTTCCCTCTTGATTTTAGCAGCAGGCATTTTGTATAGTTCGCCTGCGGATGATAAGTATAAACACGGATCGCACTGTCTAAATATTTTTCTGCTTTTATTTCTTCACCAAGTTGCAACCAGGCCTGTCCTAAGTTGTTAAGTATCGTGCTGTTGTTTTTATGTACGCTGTTTAACTTTTCAAGAATAGGAATAGCTATATGCGCCGCACCACCCATTGTTAAATAAGATGCAAAGTTGTTGAGATGGTCAGCATTGGGAATTACTTCTGCCGCCTTTCCCATAAGGTAAGTGGCAGATTCTTTGTAACCCATCATCCACATACCATTGGCTGCTGAAGCAATCATGTATCCGTAATAAGGATCATTTTTAAATTGCTCATTTATTTTATCTGCCATTTGCTTTGCTTCCGGCTTAATAACAGACAGGATAGATACATTGGTTTTTTTTACAAATGCCAGTAGTTGCTCTTTCGAAAAAATTGTTTTGGGAAGTGTATTAATGATTGCTGTTTTTCTTGCGGGTACAACTCTGCTTTCATCTTCCCATGCATCAGCCAATTGTTGATCCGTCATCTTTGGCATATTCTTTATGTTGGGAAGTTTAATACCCAGGCTGTCGTATATTCTTTTTTCTTCCGGAGTCATATTCTTTAACATGTCCTCCATTTCCTTCATCATTTTATCCATTTCACTTTGCGTAGGAGGTTTCTCCTGCGGCTTTACGGGTTTCTTGGGTTGTTGTGCCGTGCACACAAAGCATAATAGCAATAAGATGATGGTATATGTAATTCGTAACATGCTGTTGTGATTAATAATTGTAATAAATACTGAGAATGTTTACTCATTCGGCTTTAACCACATTTATCATTCTTCCATGTAAGCTTTACCCTGCATCCGCCGGTCAGGGCTTCTAATACCGGCCATTTATAGGGAAGCAGTGTATGTACTCCCAGTAGCTTAGCTTTCCAGAAACTGATCCCTTTTGTTCGGTCTATATCTGCTGCATTTACCTGGATGGTATAAGAAGTTCTGTTTTCGCTTGCAATGAGTGAATGGTTTTGAACCCAGTTCATTGCTTCTGTTCCGTTCTTTAGCGGCACAGCAATTTGTTTCCACCAGGTTATATTTCTGCCAGAACTATTGGTGCCCAGCTCTAAAATAAATTCAATTTTATCTTTAGGTACAACATTATAATCAACACGAAAATCAATCAAATCACAATCATCGCCTGTGCGTAATGTGCCTGTAGCACCACTGTTATAAACCGGAAACGGATACAATGCTCTTGCATACTGCATATCTATGTAGGAGAAATTTGTGTTGTAAGTGGTGCCTGTATTAGTAGTGGTTAACTCCGCCGGTATTTCGTAATGCATGATAGAGGCGGGGTCATAAGCGGAGTAATTAGTAGTTGTTCTTGCATACCGGTTAAACACATTGAGGTCTACTTCTGCACGACTCCATTTGTTTGGTTCTTCTGCAAAGAAAGCATATACTTTTTCCTTATCCCATTGGATGCCCGATGCAGGCGACTGATGTTCATGAATAAACCCTAATGCATGTCCAAATTCGTGAAGTACAATGGCACGTACATCAGTTGTTGTTATGCCTGAATTTATAAAACCGAGATTCATTGTGTACGCATCAAATGGGTTAAACAGCACATCCCTTCCAATCCAACTCCAATATTTTTTATTGGATGCAAACCATACTTTAATTTTTGCATCTGATTTGCTTGTTACAAACTGAAAGTTGATGTTGGCAATTCGCTCCCATTCTTTTACAATAAGTTTTATCTGCTCACGTATGGCATCTGAACCATTGGTGGTACTCAAAAAAACTTTAATGGTTTCGCCGGGGCTCCACATTTTTAATGTTTCGCCTGCAAGTGGTTGGTGTTTTACCGCTATGGTTGAAATGCTTCCATCGCTGTTGATACGTGGCGGTGCGGTTACCAATGAAAAATCCCTTTCCGGTAATGATTGATTAAGTAGCGGACGGTCCACACAAATTTTCATATTACTGAAATCGTAGGTTTTTGAAGGGAGTATTTTGTTTGCGATAGTGACGTTATTGCCTTGCTGTATTTGTGTTTTTGTACTAATTGGGTATTGGGCATAGCTATTTAGAGAAGCAAGGAGAATTGTTATTGAAGCCAACTGTTTCATGATTTTATTTTTAGAGACAGAATGAAATAAGTAATACCTGATTGAATAGCGTTTACCTGATGTTGGTTGTTGCTCCTGTTGCCGCTTTCGTCATCATCCATCTGCCTCCGCCGCTTACGTTTGAACCTGAGCCCCAAGTGCCTTCCATTTGCGAACCTTTAACTGAAGCCGCAAATGAAAACGCATTATTATTTCCGGTATATCTGTAAATCCCAGTTAGCTGATTGTTGTTAAGATTATAAGTGCCTGCAGCAATACTTTTTCCTGAAGCATCCAGTACATTCATAGTGCCATCAGGGTTCAATTGAAAAGAATAAAAAGTTGTGTTATTGCTGCTGCCCGTTCCATAGGTTCCTTTCCAGATTCCTGCAACAGTAGATGTGCTTGTTGTTGTGCCTGTGTTTACTGTTTTAATTGTTGATGGTGCAGTAGTTTTTGTAACTGTTGTGGTAGTAGTTGTACCATTGCCCGTGTTTGATGGTTGCGTTGTTGTTGTACTTTGTGTTTGCGAAGGAAAGAATTCTACTTTCAGTAAAACAGTATAAATGCCATGGTCACGCAGGTTACCAACTGCAGTTTCATCGTAGTGAACTGGAATAACACCTTTGCCATACCCCATATCACTATTACTTAGAAATGCAAGATCGCTCGATTTAAGTCCAACAAATTTTGGAGAAAAATCACCATATTTTTCCATTCCAATTGGTCTTGTTCCGGGTTTGCCTAACTCCCCCTGCTCACCACCAGCTTTTATTTTTGGAATGCCTAACTGCCCTGCACCAAAAATAATTGAAGTGGGATTCATAGTTAGTATGCCGATGCCTAAAACAACAGGAGCTATCTTCTGATTAATGCTGTAAGCCATACTTTGAATAGTAGAACTAAAGCCAGCCTGGTTATCTGCAATGGGATCCTGCTCCCATGCAGTAGGTACAATCGTTAAGATGTCGTCATTGGCTACATCGTACTCACCAAGTAACAGGTTGCCTCTGTAATTATCACCGGCTTTTATGCCTCCACGATTGTTGCCAAACACATCCACCCAAGAGCCAACACTGATGCGGTTCGAAAACTGCCCTGTAGCATCTCCATAAACAGGCGTTCTTTTTTCATAGTTGAGTTTTGTGGTTCCGTTTTTATCGCCAAGTAAAAAGGAAAAAGTAAAATAGACTTCATCGCCCTTTCCATCTGCGTGTAGAATATCATCCCAGGTTTCACGAATGCAATCAAAACCTGCAAACGAAACACGAATACGGCCGGCTTGCGCCAGTAGTAGATGGGATGTAGCAATGCATACAAGAAGGCAAATTAATTTTTTCATGTCTGTGATTTTTATTGACGTAAAAATGATGACTTGCCTAAAAGAAATCTATCCCTTAAAAGAAGGATATTTTGTGTGCCTTAAAAAATCATGTAAAAAGGGGAGGAATTACCTGCACCATGTTGATTTTATTTGTAATCTGTTGAATTAAGTTTATATGATGAAACAGCTGCTATTTTCTATACTGCTCTTTTTGTCGTTTGTTTCAACTGCTCAAACGGTAATGAACAGAGATAGTCTTTTAAGGTTAATGCCTGCTATAAAAGAGGATTCGGCAGGTGTAGAGTTTTACATTAATCTCGGTCAGCAATACGAAGCCAATGAACCGGAGCTTGCTAAGTATTACTACAGGAAAGCAGGTACTATCAGCGAAAAAATTAACTACGAAGCAGGAGTGGTTCGTTACATTTTCAATTACACGTTCGTACTCAATTTGCAGGCAAGGTACGATTCGGGCTTACTGCTAAATCAACAATCAGTTGCCATTGCAAGAACGTTGAACGATCCTGTATTGCTGGGCAAGGCATTGTTTAATACAGGCACATCTTACAGGCAATTGGCCAGGTATGCTGAAGCTGCAAAGTTTTATGAAGAGGGTAGAAAGTTGTTTGCAGATAATGGAGATAGTTTTCTTTCGGCGCAGGGGTATGATATTTTACAGTTAATGTATTTTAATATTGAAGATTATGATAAGGCCATCGAATATGGCCAGGCTGCTGTAAAATACCTCCGTACGGTTGATGAGCCAATGTGGTTAGGTACTGCTTTAAACAATCTTGGGTTGAGTTATATAAAAAAGCGAAAGTTTAATGAGGCTGAGCAAGTGTATAATGAAACATTAAAAATCAGTAAGCGTATTGCACATGTGGAAATGGAGTCGTCGGCAATGCTTAATATGGCCGATGTGTTTTTGCAAAAAGGAGAATATGAAAAACTAAAACCGTTTTATGAAAAAGCAGTTGTACTTAACAAACAATTGCAATCGGATGATGGGTTGGTAATTTCTTACAGAGGCATGGCTATATATTATTTTTTCCGCAAGGAGTTCGAAACAGCAAAAGCCTATGCATTACAATCTTATACCATTGCCGATACAAACAACTTGCGTATGGAAAAGCAACAGACCATGCAAACGCTTTCCCGTATTTATTTTGCTCTGCACGATATGAAGAGCGGCTATGCTTATCTGCGTGCTGCTGATGTTTTAGCTGATAGTATTTTGAGCGACAAGATACGCAGGAATGCCCTGGATCTGGAAGCCAAATATCAATCTCAGCAAAAGATTTTGCGTATTCAACGGTTAGAAGATGATAAAAAAATTCAGCAGTTAACCATCAGCCGTAAAAATACACTCAATTATATTTTAATTGGCAGTGCTGCATCTCTGCTTATTATTTCTCTTTTATCGTACCGCAACTACAGGCATAAACAAAAATTGCAGCAACAGCGTATTAACGAATTGGAAACTGAAAAACAATTGGCCGCAACAGAAGCTGTATTAAAAGGCGAAGAACAGGAACGAACACGATTAGCAAAAGATCTGCACGATGGATTAGGAGGAATGTTGAGCGGCATTAAATATTCATTTAATACTATGAAAGGGAACTTAATTCTTACGCCTGACAATGCACAGGCTTTTGAACGCAGCATGGATATGCTGGACAGTTCTATTAAGGAAATGCGCCGTGTAGCACATAACATGATGCCGGAAGCATTGGTGAAATTTGGGTTAGATACAGCGTTGAAAGATTTTTGTAATGATATTAATGCATCGGGCGCTTTAAAGGTAAGTTACCAATCGCTTAACATTGAAGAGGTAGAGTTTGAACAATCAACTGCAATTACTATTTATCGTATTGTGCAGGAGTTAATTAATAATACAATGAAACATGCGGTTGCAAAAAATGCCATTGTGCAATTAAGCAAAACAGATGATGCAATTACCATTACCGTTGAAGATGATGGTAAGGGCTTTGATGCCGATATATTAAAAGCTGCACGGGGTATTGGCTGGACGAATATTCTGAGCCGTATTGAGTATTTAAAAGGTAAATTAGATGTAAGATCAGAGGCCGGTAAAGGAACTTCTGTTCATATAGAACTGAATGCATAATTAAAAACTGCTCACCTAATGGCAATAAAAGTTTTTATCGTAGATGATCATTACATGGTAATTGAGGGCATTCGTTCTCTGTTGCAGAACGAAAAAAATATAGAGTGGGCCGGTCATGCTATGAATGCAGGTTCCTGTTTGGCTTTTCTGCAAAAGCAATTACCCGATGTTATATTGATGGATATAAACATGCCCGAAAAAAACGGAATTGATTTGTGTAAGGAAGTAAAAGCGAAATACCCGGCTGTTTTTATTATTGGATTAAGCACGTTTAATCAACAAAGTTTTATTGAGAAGATGATGGAAAACGGAGCTTCGGGATATGTGCTGAAAAATGCTTCGAAAGAAGAAATACTTGAAGCACTGCAAACTGTTGTAAAGGGTAAAACCTATTTAAGTTTTGATGCCATCAAAACAATGAAATCCAAATCGGAAGCCAATCTTATTCTTACCCGTCGGGAAAAGGAAGTACTCGAACTTATAGCTGAAGGAATGATCAATAGCGAAATTGCAACTAAACTCTTTGTTAGCGTAACTACCGTGGATACGCATCGGAAAAATCTGCTTGCTAAATTGAATGCCAGGAATGTTGCGGAGTTAATCAAGCTGGCGTTTTATCATCAACTGATTGCTGTAAATCATTAATCCCGACCTTATGCGGTTAATTTTTCTGTTTTTAGTTTTTGTAACAGGTAGTTACGGCGTGGCGCAAATTAGGCAGCTGCCGGTTAAAGACAGCCTGCGAACAACAAAGAAGTTGATGGTTAATGAACGTAATACTGCAAGGTCATCAGCTTCAATTGTTCTTGCGAATGAAATACAGCTGAGGTTGCAATCGATAGTTAACAGATATAAAGGGCAACCATCAACTGATACAGTATGGATTAACTTAAAAAGAGATGCAGTCTTTTACCTTGATAGTTTATATCGTACAGGCAAATTTGCCGGCAATAAACCGGAGGAATGTTTTTTTGTGAAAACAGGCGTAGAGGTTACATCTCAACAGGAGATAGCGGTAAATATAAAAGTATTGGTTGCGGGTTATGCACTTTTAAAACCCGCCGAATTTTCGCTGCTTCGCTTTTACGTTAAATAGCTTTACGTTAATGGTATTTCGATAAGAACTGATGTGCCTTTCCCTTTCTCAGATTTATAGTCAATAACCCCTTTTATTATTTTTAACCTGGCTGCAATATTCTTTAACCCAATACCTTCTTTTTGCGAAATGTTATTAAGGTCGAAACCGGTACCATCATCCTCAACTGTAACGGAGAGTTTGTTATTAGCGCCACTTAACTGTACAATGGCATTGTTTGCTTTTGCATGCTTAATGATGTTCTGAATTAATTCCTGTATAATTCTGAACAGATGCAAACTCACTTCTTCGCTTAAATTGATATTGGTTGTTTCAATAGCTGAAAAAGAAATGTTTAATCCTGCCGGTTGGCTTATGTTGCGGCAATAGTCCTGCAGGGAGTTAACAAAACCAAATTTCAGCATATTGTCTGTTGCCATACTATGCGAAATGCTGCGTAATTCTGTAATTGTTTCGTTTATTTTTTCTATGTTAAACTGAAATCTTTGTTGCTGCGTTTCATTCATATCCATTTGGTTTTCCATTGCGCTGAAAGAATGTTTAATGCCACTGAGCATACTGCCTAAACCATCATGTAGCTCCCTTGCCATACGTGTACGTTCCTGTTCAATTGCAAGTTCTTTTTCAATCAGTATTTTTTGCTTTTCCATTTGCCGCAGATAATACAACCGTAAAAACTGTGCTGCAATAATTGCAGTTGCTGCAATAAGCAACAGCATAAACCAGGTTTTTTTATACCAGGGAGTAAGGATCGTAAATGTAAATGGATAGCTTGTTTCTTTCCATGTATCTGTTTCTTTGTATTTGCAACGAATCGATAATGTGTAGCTGCCGTAAGGAAGATTATTAAAAGATACGGAACGGCTTTCGCCTGTTTCTGTCCAATTGTTGCCCGTGCCGCTTAATTTGTATTGAAACTGTAATTGATTGTTTCGGGCATAGTCCACGGCCGAAAAGCTAAACTCAATATTGTTTTCATCGGCTTGAAGTGTAATGTTTTTTTCGTTTTCGAAATACCAGGGCTTGCTGTTTACAAACATTGCATCAATAAATACTTTCGGTTGCTGCAAAATTGTTTTGTTCAGCAGTGTATCGGGATTAAACCATATCAATGTATTTTTCGAGCCAATGTAAAGGAGGTTTGTTTCTTTATCGTATAATACGCCTCTGCTTTCAAAATTATCGTTGGGTAAACCATCGTACGTGGTAAAGGTTACAATCTTATTCTTTTCGGGTAAATAGCAACCCAATCCCTTACGGGTTCCCAGCCATATTCTTTTTTGCGAATCTCCTGTTATGCTGGTAACACCATCGGCAGGTAAGCCTTTGTTAATATCATAATAATCGCCTAGCCTTGTGTTTACATTGTATTTAATAAGCCCTGCGCCATCAAGCGCAATCCAGAGGTTGTCCGATGCATCTACATATAAATGATTGATGCCGTTTGTACCATTGTATTGTGGCAATAGTGCGCCAATAAACTTTTCTTCAAATTGCCGGGTGGTTGTATTCCATTTAAGCAGCTGTGCCGATTTATTATTGCCCCACCAGATATTTCCATTGCTGTCTTCTGCTGCGCAGTGCACATAACTATGGCTAAAGGTAGGTGGTGATGATTGGCGACTGTATTGTATTAGTTGTGATGAGCCTGCGGGAGATCGCATAATGCCTGCACCGCCATTACAACTATACCATGTGTCGCCATTACGTGCTTTGTAAATTAATGTAACAAGATCGGTATTAGCTGTGTAATAGGGTTGTAAAAAAGCAGGGTAGTTTGTTTTGCCGGAAGCAATGTTGTAAACTGCTAATTTTTGCCCGGCACCGCCTATTAATATGTCTTCGGTAAGCTTTACTGCTGTCCATGCATACGCTATTTTTTTTTCTACCTGTGTAAACTTTTTTTCCTGCTTATTGAATTTTAATAAACTGTTTCTTTCAGTTAAAAGATAAATTGTATTCGCATCTGTTTTGATCATTGATTTAATATCGTCGATACTCAGATCTTTTGCTTCGGGACTGCTGTACTTAAAAACAGGTTCATCAAGGCTAAACCGGCTGATCCCATTCATTGTGGCAATCCAATAAAGTTGCTCGTTTGTTTTACAGATGCTTAATACTGCATCGGATGTTTGCATGTTTCCGGTAAAAGCGTCGGCTTTAAAAACATTTCGGCCTGTATCGCTTACAAAGTATAATCCGAAATCGCCAGCCTGGATCATTTTGTTTCCGGGCAATAACATCATTTTTCGAATAGCTCCATTGGGTTGTTGCAGGAATGGGAGAGGTGTATAGTTAGTATTTTGCGGAAGTTGAAGATCGCAATAAAAATTTCCATTAAAGTAAGTTGAAAGGTAAAGGCGCTGCATGCCATTGTCGTACAAAACAGGTGTATAAAATGCTGCACGACTATCCAGGCGCTCATTTTTTAAATTAAAGGGCAATACCTGTTTGGTTTCATAATTTACAAGATACTTTTTATCGGTACCATGTATATACAACATTAACCAGGAATTTTGTAGTGGGTAGCAATCAACCAACGAGCCCGCAGGATAAAACTTGTTTATTGCAAATGAATGCAAAACAGTAAAATCATTATTTGTAATATAGAACGAATCTTTTTTAGATATATACCAACGTGTGCTGTTAAGCCTGTGTGGATGAACGATAATGTCGGCACTTGAGAAACGACTTATCTTTTTTAATTGATGATTGAAAATATTTATTTGCCAAAGGTTGGCTCCGCTTATGAAAAGCAGCCAGCCGGGCTTGTACTCTTCAATTACACTAATGTTGTTGCTGTAAAATTTAGTGCTATCGTTGGTATTGGCATACCATGTTTTAAAATACAATCCATCAAAACGTATAAGTCCTTCACGGCTGCCGAGCCACAAATAACCACGGCTGTCTTGCGTAATGTTGTTTACAAATTCTTCAGAAAGTCCGTTGCTGCGGTTATAGTTCGTAAAACGAATTTCAGCAGGAAACTGTGCTGAACAGTTAACACTAAAAAAAATGAATAGTAGTAATGTGCAAAACCGCATTTATAAAAAATCGATTATTCAAAATCTTTATAAAGTAGATATTTTTTTCGCAACGTTTTGAATTTGCTTAAAGCAGGTTCCCAGCTTTTGCGTATTTCTTCTTCGCTTTTTCCATCTTTAATCTGTTGCATAAGCGTACTGTTGCCGGCCAGTTTATTAAAAAAGAAATCCTGTGGTTTGCCGCTTGCTGCAGGCAAAAAGAAATCTTCTTTGTTGGGGAAAAGACGATAAGCTTCCAGCAACCATTTCAACTGTACTTTGTTGTTTACTGTTTGCAGCACTTTTTCTTTTGTTCCACTAACATCCCAGCCGTAGCAAAGCTTATCCTGCAGCTTTGGTGTTTTTGCACCTTCCATGCTGCGTGGTGTAAACGAGGTTAATGTTTTTGGTAAAGAAGGATGCCCGAAAATCTGGAACTGTTTGTTTGTTCCTCTTCCTTCGCTAAGTACTGTGCCTTCGAAAAAGCAAGTGGAAGGGTAAAGCCAGATCGATTGTGTGTTTGGTAAGTTAGGCGAAGGCTTTACAGGTAAATCGTATTTAGTTGCATGTGTGTAATTGTTACATGGGATCACCGTCATTTCAAATTTACCATGCTTGCCGGCAAGTTCGTAATAACGTGCATCGATCCATTCTTCTTCATAAATCATTTGTGCATATTCGCCAATCGTCATGCCATAAACAACGGGCACCGCTTGCATGCCTACAAACGATTTGTAAGGAGCTTCCAAAACAGGACCATCCACATAATGTCCATTGGGGTTTGGCCTGTCGAGAATAACAAGGTATTTGCCAAATTCCATTGCAGCTTCAATGTAATATTCAAGCGATGAAATGAATGTGTAAAAACGTACACCTACATCCTGTATATCAAACAACATCACATCAACACCTGCAAGATCTTCTTTTGAAGGTTTGCGTTTTGTACCGTATAATGATACAACGGGAATACCGGTTTTCTGATCGGTATAGTTGCCAACTTTTTCACCAGCATCTGCAGTGCCACGAAAGCCATGTTCTGGTGCAAAAATTACTTTGATGTTTATGCCAAATCTGCGCAATGTATCTACCAGATGCGATCTGCCTGCAACAGATGTTTGATTAGCGAACACGGCAACTGTTTTGCCACTGAGCAACGGAATGTATTGCGCCAGGTTTTCTGCTCCTGTTTGCAGTGCTCCGCCATTCATTGTACCACGATTGTAGCCGGAGCGTTTATGTTTTATTTGGGCGCCGGAAAAAAGCGTTAACAATAAAAAGCTTAAAAGCAGGGTGAGTCGCATGTGTTATTGGGGTTTTGTATACCAAATTTGCACAAATAATATGGTAAAAAAAATTATTGGCAGGGTTGGTGTTTGCGGGTAATTTTGCTTCAAATTACAATTTATGCAACAAGCAAAAAAAGGCGATACCGTTCGTGTGCATTACACCGGTAAATTAACAACGGGCGAGCAGTTTGATTCAAGTGCAGGTCGTGAACCCCTTGAGTTTGAAGTTGGTGCCGGTATGATGATTAAAGGATTTGATGATGCGGTGGTTGGTATGGCCATTGGCGATAAAAAAACAATTAATATTCCGCCAAATGAAGCTTATGGCGAACGTAACGACCAGATGGTGATCGATTTTCCGCTTTCTAATTTTCCTGATGATATGACGCCGGAAATTGGCATGCAGCTGATGATGAACAACAGTGCAGGTCAGCAGTTTCCTGTAACCATTACCGAAGTAAAAGAAGAGGTGGTTGTGCTGGATGCAAATCATATGCTGGCAGGTAAAGAGCTGGTATTTGATATTGAAATGGTAGAAATTGATTCGAAAGGACTGATCATTGTTCCGTAACAAGTTTATAGCTTATTGTTACAAGCTTTACTACTACTATCAGCGGCATTGGCGTCGCACTCTTGTACAAAAGTTCAATAAGCAACATAAAAAACGGTTCGCATTATTGCGAACCGTTTTTGTTATATAGAATTCCACAAGTATAAAAATGAAATTACTTCTGTTCATCAAAGTTTGAAAAGCCTGTAACGATAAACAAGAAACTATAAACTTGAAACTACTTCCTCCCCATCCACCAGCCCAACCACAAACCAACCAGGCCCCAACTCGCAAAAGCATCCATTAAATAGGCATTGATATCATGTTTTGGGTACCATATATGACCCGTATATGGACCATTGGCAAAACAAATGATACCTACAAATATGCTGGCAAGAAAATAAGAGCCAAAACTTTGTGCTGTCATCTTTGAAAAAATCCACGCAAGTAAACAAACAATAATGATATTCGTCAATGCACCTCTGGCCATGTTCATACCCATATCCATTTTCCAGGCTTTGTAATAGCTTAGTTGAGCCCAGGGCTTACCATCTACTTCTTTCATAAACTTCTCCATTTCTTCGGATGAGTTTTCGTTTTGCAGACGAGGCATAAAATAAGTGCCCTCTTCCAAACCCGAATTGTTGAGGAACTGTAGAATTGTGTCTTGCTTAGGTGTGTAAGCCTGTCCCTTATCATGAAGATTAGCAACTGCGAAAGAAATGGTTTGCCATGTAAAAAGTAAAAGACCGCCCACAAGGCCGCCGATAAGAATCTTCTTCATGTTTGTTGATTTTGGTGAAACAGTAAAGTAGAGAATAGAACGAGTATTCGCAAGTTCTGAATACACAATTATTCAACGCTTTTGTACTTACGCTGAAATACAACAAAGAGAAGGATGCCGGTTATACTTAAAATAAAGGTTGCAAGCCACGATGCTTCAAGACCAAATGCACCGCCTGTGAGTAATGTTGAACCACGTAGGTTTTGTTCGAGCATTACCGGTAAATCAAGTCCGCTAACTTCAAAACCTAATACAGGTCCCTGGAAAAAATTCCAGCTGAAATGAAAGAAAATGGAAAACCACAGGTTGCGTGTAAAAATATAGTTGGTACCCATTAATGCACCAGCAACAAAAATATTCAGAAATGCAATTAACGACATACCTGGGTTTAAGGTATGAAAGCCTGCAAACAAAAGCGCCGATATAAGCAATGCAGGCAGCTTGGGCATCGCTTGTAAAAGGTTGTTGAGTATGTAGCCACGAAACACAAGTTCTTCTGAGAAACTTACAAGGATGAGAATGAACGTTATCTGCAATATCTCAATCCAGTTAATATCGGCAGTAAACCATTGCAGCAGCTGCATGGCCCATAATACGGCTGCAAGTATAGTGATGGCAACAATGCCGGTTAAAAAACCTGTGTTGCGTTCGTTTGTAAAACCTTTCCATTTAAAACCGAGACTTGCAAACGATTTTCGGTCGATTGCTTTTCTGAAAATCCATACACTTAAAAAAGCGGAAAGAAAAATGAGTACTGTTCCAACGTAAAACAAACTGGTATCGGTTTGCGGTAAACCAAGTACAACAAAAAAGACAGCAACAAGCGTGCTGCCAAAATAGGTTAGCATGGTAAAGAAGATAACAAAGAGTAAAACTCTGAGCCAGCTTTTTTTAATTGCAGCAGTGGAATCCATAGAACAGTTTTGGGTTGAGCGGTGAAACGCTGTTATTTTACATTCTCAAAAATAAGTGTATGGCAGCAGAATACAAGTATGGAACAGCAGATCGGTTAATGCGATATGTACAGGTAGATACACAAAGTGACCCTGAAAGTAATTTATCGCCAACAACCGAAAAGCAAAAAAACTTATCGGCCATGCTCGTAACAGAATTGCTGGCAATGGGCATTGCCGATGCGCATATGGATGCTTACGGTTATGTGTACGCTACAATTCCATCAAACACCACAAAGCAGGTTCCTGTTGTTTGTTTCTGCAGCCATGTAGATACAGCACCCGATTGCAGCGGAACCAACGTAAAACCTATTCTGCATACAAACTACAATGGAGGCGATATTGTATTGCCGGATGATGAATCGCAGGTTATCAGTCCGGCGAAATACAATTATCTCAAACAGCATATTGGAAAAGATGTTATTACGGCCAGCGGTACAACTTTGCTTGGTGCCGATGATAAAGCAGGTGTAGCTATTATTATGAGTATGGGCAATTATCTGCAACAGCATCCCGAAATAAAACATGGTGCTATTAAACTTTTATTTACACCTGATGAAGAAGTAGGAAGGGGTACAGATAAAGTGGATCTGCAAAAATTAGGAGCCGATCTAGCCTACACTTTGGATGGTGGCGAGTTGGGAACTTTAGAAGATGAAACCTTTAGTGCCGACGGCGTAAAAATTATTGTGCATGGTGTAATAGCGCATCCGGGTTATGCAAAAAATACACTTGTAAATGCATTGAAAATTGCAGCGGAAATAGTGAGTGCGTTACCAAAGCAGGAGTGGAGCCCTGAAACAACGGAGAAGCGGGAAGGTTTTGTACATCCCGTTGCAGTTACAGGTATAGCAGAAAAGGCAACGATCGAATTTATTGTTCGTGATTTTACAACTGATAATTTGCAGAAGCATGAAGCCCGTTTAAAAATCATTGCAGAAAAAATAATGCAAGAATACCCTGGCTGCAGCATGGAGTTTATTGTAAAAGAACAATACCGTAACATGAAATTGATTCTTGATCAACATCCGCAGATTGTAGCAAATGCAGTGGAAGCATATGAGCGTTGTGGTTTAACTGTTGTAAAAGAACCTATACGTGGCGGTACCGATGGAAGCCGCTTAAGTTACATGGGTTTGCCTTGCCCCAATTTGTTTACAGGTATGCAGGCCATACACAGCAAACACGAATGGGTAGCTGTGTACGACATGGAGCAAAGCGCCCATATGCTTATTGAACTGGTAAAAGTATGGGAAGAAAAAGCCAAACAGCTATAATCCCATCCCGTAAGCTCCTATTAAAATGGCAATGTAAATGATCAATACAAACAGGTAAACAATACCGATAATACTTAAGATCAAACCAACTTTTGCAAGGCTTTTGTTGGTTGGTTCTAAAGTGCCGGGAGCGAGTTTTTCTTTTGTGGTTGCAGACTTTGAAAGAAAAAAGCCCGGTATAGCCAGCAAAGGAAAAATTACAAGACTGCATACACCTAATATAAATCCTGCTAAGGCCTGATTGTTTGCTTTCTTCGCATCAAATTCCGGTTCGGGGGTAAGTGTGGTGTAATACCATAAACCAATGCGTTCGAATAAGCCTAGTTTACGACCCAGCTTTTTTTCTGTTGCTTTACGAAAGCTCTTAAATGAAGTGTGTTTTTCTTTTTTTACAACAGTTGTCGGTTCAGTTTTTACCGGCAAAATGGGTTCTGCTGCATTTGTAAAAACAGGCGCAACAAAGAACATGGCTAGCAGTGTAGCGAGGATTACATTTTTCATAAACGTAGTTTGGTATAAAACAAATTTAATGAGTTGAATTGGTTACATGCGAACAAAATTGCTTTCTGTTTTTTCGGCAGGCCAAATGCGAAGCCCCCAATAGATGGGGAAAGCGATGCTGTTTACAAAAATGAACAGCAGTACCCAGATAATGCGTTCTTCTGGCTTAACACGGGTGTTGTTAATTGCATGAATAATAAAGAATACGAGTAAACCAAGATGGATAATGCCCAGTACAAGAGCAGTAATAATAAAACCTGTCATGTTGAAAAAGAATATTTCGGGTGGAATGTCTCCCTGATATTCCCTTTCTAACTTAAGCATCTCCGGCAGAAAATTAATAAGCATATATCCTATAAGAACAACGGATGCTATAATGGGAAGAAAGGAAAGGAATCCAATGAAGATTTTCTTACTGCGATTCATGATGATAGTTTCCTGAAAGATACAAAAACTGCAAACAGATTCCTTCTCTTAATTAACAGGAATGTGCTACTTTGGATTTAAATTTTACTACTATGTTAGATTTATTTGTTAGCTATTGGTTTGTCTTCGTTATCCTCATCATTGTCTTTAGCGGTTTGTTTACCGTTAACCAGGGTACAATGGCTGTAATTACCATGTTTGGAAAATACCAGCGCTCTGTTGGTCCGGGTTTAAAATTTAAAATACCACTTATTGAACAGGTGTACAAACGGGTAAGTATTCAAAACCGTTCGGTAGAACTGGAATTCCAGGCAGTAACGATAGACCAGGCGAATGTTTATTTCAAAAGCATGTTGCTGTACAGTGTTCAGAATTCAGATGAAGAAACAATCAAAAAAGTAGCATTTAAATTCATCAGCGATAAAGATCTGATGCAGGCATTGGTACGTACAGTTGAAGGAAGCATCCGTGCTTTTGTGGCAACCAAACGCCAGGCCGAAATTCTTTCATTGCGCAGGGAAATTGTGGAGTTTGTAAAAGATCAAATCGATCATTCGCTCGAAGATTGGGGCTATCATTTACAGGATCTGCAGATCAACGATATAACTTTCGACCAGGCTATTATGGAAAGTATGAGCCGTGTGGTAGCAAGTAACAACTTAAAAGCTGCTGCAGAAAACGAAGGACAGGCGTTATTGATCACTAAAACAAAATCGGCAGAAGCAGAAGGTAATGCCATTAAAATATCAGCAGAAGCAGAAAGAGAAGCTGCACGTTTAAGAGGGCAGGGTGTGGCATTGTTCCGTAAAGAAGTTGCACAAGGTATGACGGAAGCTGCGGAACAAATGAAACAAGCTAATCTTGATACCAATGTAATTTTATTCAGCATGTGGACGGAAGCTGTAAAGAACTTTGCAGAGTATGGCAAAGGCAACATCATTTTCCTCGATGGCAGTGCAAGCGGAATGGAATCGACAATGAAACAGATACAGGCGTTAATGGTGAAGCAGGCAGGTAAATAATTTTTCAAACAACATGTATAAAAAAAGACCACAGCTGTGGTCTTTTTTTATACAATGAATAATCTAACTTTTTACAGGTGGCGGTGGTGCATTGATCTTTGCCTGCGGTACTACATTCTTAACCGGTTTTGTTGATTTGAGGTAAGCGAAAATGGCACTAATTTCATCATCGGTCATATGTTGAAATGCCTGCCAGGGCATAGGCGGTAAAATGGGGCGTGTGTTATCCAGGCCTTTGAATTTACCTTCTCGTAAAACTTTTTTAAACTGTTCTTCTGTCCACATACCAATACCGGTTGAATCGCTGCTGATGTTTCCGGCATACGATTGTCCCCATGGCCCAATAACAGAAGTAAAATCCGGAGCAAATAATACCCAGCCCGATTTTAATGCTGCATCATTTGTTGGAGGTAATGTGCTGGTAGATGGATGACCGCTGAAACGAAGTTCAGGAATGATCTCCGGACCCTGCGGTCCTAAACGTTTGGGTGAATGGCAAATTTCGCAGTCGTGTGACGCAACTAAACGTTCGCCTTCTTTAATCATTTCTTCCGGCGATTTAACAGGAACTTCTTTGGTGCCTGTGTTTGTTTCCGGAGCCTGTTCGTTACAGGCATTCATAAAAAACATGCTCAACAGAATAACGCACAGCAAATACATGGAGTTACGCATGGTTGGTAATTTTGGAGTAAAAAATAATAGCAGTTACGAGAGGCAAGCTGGCATGGCTCGTTAACAGAGGAGTACGAACAGTTTAGAAATGTAGAAAGTTTCTCTGTAAAATCATAACATCAGCAACAATAAAATATTGCTTAGCTATTGCTGGCAACGGCAACGGGCTGCAGTAGAATTTCTTTTACAACATTGTGTAATTGTTGTTGCAGATCGTCGGCACTTTTGTAAATAACAGCGTAATCACTAACACCGGAAAGTGTAGTAGAGTGTTCCGATTCTTTATGACGTAAATAAACTACCGGCTTTTGTTTTGCCTTTGCATAACCTGCTTCAATACCAATGCCAATGCCTTTGTGCGATGTTTCTGCAATGAGAATATCGCATTGGTCGAGAGAAGCAAGTGCAGCCTGCATCATTTCCTGTTCCTGTTCGGGTTCAAACTTGTGTTGGTCTACAAATACCAGCGATTCAATCTGGTGTTCTTCCAATACAGTCATAATAGCTGTAATAGCGGTGTTTAAACTGCGGCGTTTTTGGTAACTGATGGAAATATAGGCTTTCATACTCCTGCAAAATACGATTTGGAAAGTAAGATAAAGGAATACCAACCCGCCTAAGTGAATAAAAAGTTAATCACATTTATGGGGAAAAATTTATGCATTTCCTTAACTGCTTCGTTTACAGGTACAACCGCTTTTTTCGTTTTGCTAACACCTATAAGTGGTAGATGGGGAAGTGTTTTTTTTCGTATGGCTCGAAAATAATTGCCTGTTATATTTCTGTTTCCTTAAATGAAAGTTGCAGGTGTTGGATGTCGGTTTCTACTTTTCTGTAAATAACACCTGCTGTTTGTAACATGCGTTTCGATGCAAGCGATGAATCGGTTGTTCCATATTTGTCCGATAGAAAGATAACTTCTGATATACCCGCCTGTATAATTGCTTTTGCGCATTCGTTACAAGGAAAAAGAGCGGTGTAAATTCTGCATCCATGAAGATCCATGCCAATATTGTTGAGAATAGCATTTAGTTCTGCATGGCATACATAGGGATATTTTGTTTCAAGAAACGCACCCTGTTTATCCCACGGAAATTCATCATCATTACAACCTGCGGGTAAACCATTGTAGCCGGCGCCAACAATTTTATTTTTTGTGTTTACAATGCACGCTCCAACCTGTGTGGAAGGATCTTTACTTCGTTTTGCCGAAAGTAAAGCAACCCCCATAAAGTATTCGTCCCATGAAATATAATTGGCTCGTTTGCTCATAAAAAATACGCAGTGCTTTAGTAATTAATTATGGCAGCGAAGGTAACAGGAAACATGGTGTTTAAACAGCATATTCTCTTTTCTTGTATTCGGGCATTTAAATAATTGCATATTTTATTGTAATAAGTTGAAGGAAGACAGGCACTTATAATGAATAGTATTTTTACTAAGTGATTTGTCTCTTTTGCCGGTTACGAGTTTTACTAGCTTTGTGTTAGAATTATAAGTGTTTTCGATTATCCGATCCCAATGAAAATGAATATTTCTTCAGTATTTTCTCTTATTCAGTTTCACAAGTATTTACGGGATTCGATTTGAATGAACAAGCTGTAAGGCGGCTGTTTACGATAACTAAATCGTAAAACGCTAATTGCTCATCGTATCAACACGTATTAACCTAGTAATTATAACCTATACTTATGAAACATTTAGTACCCTTCCTTATTCTTCTTGCTGTTAACAGCTTGCATGTTAAAGCTCAATTGGCAAATGGCGGAACACTTGCAAATTTTACAATTGATGGTGATACAAAAGTTGGTTATGCAAAATTCGGCACAACAACACTTCTTGCATATAATAACGATGATTGGTTTTTACCTGCAGCATATTCAGGTACAGGAAGAGGAGTAATTGACACTACCGGTGCTTCAGCTTACAGAACAAGATTGATGACCGGTGAAAACATTTCCTTCAGCCGAAGAATGAATGTTGTGAATAATACAACTGTGAATGGAAGAGTTTGGATTGACGGGTTATATGTAAGAGATTATACTGGTAGTGCAGTTGGTTCCACTACAACTTACGATAGTACAACTTTTGGTAATGCAGCTAAAAATGCAGATAATCCCAATACTGGCTGGAATGTAGGTACGCAAACAATACCAAGTAAGAATGATCTTGTTGATGGATTTGCGCACATGCGGAGAGATGGGAGTTCGGCAAGCGACTCGTTATGGATGAATTTTGGCATAACTACGCTGGGTGTACTAGGCTCCCGCTATTATGATATAGAGCTTTTTAAAAAATCATGTGTTTATAATGCAACAACAGGTTTGTTCGCTACCGGTGGTACAGAAGGAGGACATTCCGAATGGAAGTTTAATGCAAGTGGGCAGATTATTCAAACAGGCGATATGATCATTTCAGCTACATTTAGTCCTGGCTCAGCTCCTGTACTCGACATCAGAATCTGGATTTCAGCTTCTACTTATAGCACAGTAAATCCGGCGTTCTTTAATTTTAATGCAAATTTCGATATGCCATCGGGGGGCAGTTATGGCTACGCACAAATTGTTTCAAATGCAAACACTACAGCGTTTGGTGCGGGTACGTCTAACTACAGTGGCATAGCACTTACCGATACTACATATGCTACACCATGGGGTACAACAACTTTTAATTCTTCAAATACACAACGGATATGGTCTTCTAATTTCGATCAACTTCAGTTTGTTGAAACCGGTATCAATTTAACAAGGATAGGATTAGATCCTGCTTTGTATACTGCTTTAGGTATAGGTCAATGTACACCATTGTTCAATTCTGTTTTTTTTAAATCAAGATCATCGGCTTCCTTTACATCAAACCTGCAGGATTTTATGGGGCCTTACGATTTTGGAGCATTGCCATCGGGTTCTGCAGTGAATGCTTCTTCAAATTTCCCGGCTTTGTGTCCTAACAATCCTGTAAGTACACTTTTTGTTAATAACCCTGTTAGTTCATCTTCTTACGAATGGAGTACACCCAACGGAAGTATTACTACCAATCCGGCAACCGGCACATCTGTAAATATCAACGGTCCCGGTATTTACTATGTTGCGCAACGCTTGTATAACGGATGTGAAGTACATGCAGTTGATACCATTCAGATTGTTTATACAACAGGCAGTTGTTCAGTTTTGCCCAACGCAAAAGTTGAAATAAATGGAAACAGCAAAGGCAATAAAGCGTTTGTGGGTTGGAAGGTTGATGCTGAAATACTTTCTTCAGCAAATAGTTTTGTGGTTGAACGAAGTGCAGATAATGGAATTTATGTAACGGTTGCTGAAGTTAATGCGGTTGTACATAAAACTGTTTATGCTGTTGAAGATATTCTTTCAGCGCAGGGAGTTGGGTTTAACTACAGAATAAAAGTGATCATGAAAGATCACTCAATTGTATATTCTTCTTCTGTTTTGATAAAAGCTAATCAATTAACGGATGAGTTAAATTTTTATCCCAACCCTGCACAGCACGAACTGAATTTATATACCGGAGCTCCTGTTAAAAATGCACAGGCGGTTATATACGATGTGTCCGGTGCTGTTTTGCAGCAAACAACTTTTTCAGGCAGCAACCTTAAGATGAATATCAGCTTGCTTAAGCCGGGTACGTATTATTTGTATGTGCAGCAAAAGGATGCTGTTGCAGCTAAAATGTACAAGTTTGTAAAACTTTGATCTTAGTGTGTAGTAGTTTGAATGGTTATAAATAAAAACAGCCCTGCTAAAAGCGGGGCTGTTTCTTGTAAATGCATTTTTTATCGTTGCGTTTGTACAGGTTTCGGCATTTCTTTACGTGGTAATAAACCATCACGCATTGCTGTGTTGTACACAAAGCTGGCAACAATTACAGCCATTTGTTTAAGATCATCTGCAACCAAATGATCGTAGCTGTCCATGGTGGTATGATGTGTTCTGGTGTCGTATTCAATTTCGTCCTGGATAAACTGAAAACCCGGTATACCTAATTCGTTAAACGAAATATGATCGGTACCGCCGGTGTTTTGAAGTGTAAGCGTTGAAGCGCCCATTTCTTTAAACGGCTCCAGCCATTTCGAAAAAATCGGTTGTACGGCAGCGTTACCTTCTAAATACACGCCTCTTATTTTTCCTGTTCCGTTATCAATATTGTAGTAAGCAGAAATTTTTCCCTGTTCAGGTTTAATTTCTTTTGTTACACGATCGCCCACATAGTTTTTGATCCAGCCACGGGAGCCAAGTAAACCTTGTTCTTCGCCGCTCCACAATGCAATGCGGATGGTGCGTTTCGGTTGCAGGTTCAATGCTTTAAAAATGCGCATCACTTCCAGCATTACAGCACAACCGGCCGCATTATCAGTTGCACCTGTTGCACCATGCCAGCTGTCGAGGTGTGCACCAATCATTACCACTTCATCTTTCAGTTTGGGATCGGTTCCTTTTATTTCGCCAATAACATTGTAACCTTTTACATCTTTACCCGTAAACTCCGATTGTACATCTAATTCCATACTCACTGGTGTGCCCATGTTTACCAAACGATTGATGGTTTTCAGATCTTCATACGCAACAGCAATTTCCAGTACCGATGGTTTGCCGTTTACAAAATCAACACGGTTACCAGCGGGGTTTTGTACAAAAATGGTTCCGTCGTGCGATGCTGTGCTGGCGGTTAAAAATGCTGCAGCACCTTCGCTTGTAATTAATTCTTTAATGAGTGTGTTTAAACGTTGTGCAGCTCCAAAGCGTGCCATGTTTGGATTACCACCCTGGCGTGGACCTTGTGGCTGTGTTGGAATTTGATACGCTGCCATTTTTTGCAACTCATCTTCGGTATAACGGGTTGCATCTGGTTTAAAACTGTGCTTGTATTCGTCTGTACGATTTACCAATACTACTTTGCCTGCAAGCTTGCCTTTGTATTGCAGTAATTCTGTTGAGTCTTTTACATTAATCACAACTACTTCTGCTTTTTGCAAACCCTTTGTACTTTGTGTCCATGTTTTTGGATAGGCAAGAATAGGTTTGTAATAAGGTGCAGTCATGGCTACATAGCTTTTTTTCAACTGCCAACCCTGGCCAAATTCGCCCCATGCATCTAAGCCTGCTTTGGATACGCCCCATTTTTTCATTTCGGCAATGGCATAGTCCGCAGCACGGTAATAGCCGGGCGAGTTGGTTAAACGTGGACCACTTACATCGGTTAAATGAAACGCAATGTTCATTACCTGCGAATTGGTTGTTCCCTCTTTAATGATTTTGTTGATGATTTCCTGATCTACTTTTTCTTCCTGTGCAAGAGCCGAAAGGCTTAGCAACAAGGAAGCCGATAACAGAAGCTTTCTCATACTGGTTGTTTAAATGGTTTATGCCTGAAAGTAAAGAACTCACAGAAAAAAAGCAGGGCTTTCGTTGCAGCGGTTGATAGAGTGGTTGGATGGTGAGGGTTGCCAACTCCCGAGCCTGCCGAAGGATGAAGGTTGGCAACCCTTGCGCAACTGGCTTACAAACCATAACCGAACTGACGAAGGTCAGCCGCAAACAGGTTTCCTGTCATTTAACTGTACAACAGAAGCTTGGCAAGTCGCAATAATTTTGCGAACGAAAAAGGTTTCTAAACAACCAACTGTTTTATTGATCACTCCAAACGCAACAGGCAATTTGTTAGTGCCTGGTTATTTGCAGCATGAATTATTCTTCTCCGCACAGGTTTCATATCCCCGTAATGGGATTGGCCTACACTGTTGATAGTCCCATTAAAGTTGCACGCTTCGGTATCTCTTCTGTTATTTCCATTGTGGAAGACAGGTTAATTGAAATGATGCGTAGCCATTATTATCAAACAGCCAATCTTCCTTATCATCCCATTGCAACGCATGAAGAAGATTACAGGGCTAAACGTATTGCTGACTATCTCAATCTTGTAAACAGCATTGTGCAACAACAGGTGGAGAAGCTGAAGACAGCTGCATTTGAAAAAGGCTCGGAGATCATCAAGTATTTTGAAATGCTGCCTGAGGACAGTGCTTTGAAGCAACTGTATAAGCAAATGATGAAGATGAGTCATCAACACGAAAAAGAAAAGATTGAACAGTATTTGCGTTCGCAGATTGTGCCTGGTGCAATTGATGTAAACATCATGACCAAGGTTGATCGTGAAACTTTCAATAAAGAAGGTGTGTTACAGGAAGATGGTTCGGAAGCTGTTGCTGCCTTACGTGGATTTGTAAAAAGCGATCTTGCTAATTCGTCCGTAATTTTTTCTGCAGGAATGAATCCACGTTTGTACAACTATCTTGAACAATGCAAAGAACTGGATGCAAATGAGGAAGGCGTGTTTAACAAGAAAGTAGTGGTGAAGGTGAGTGATTACCGATCGGCATTGATACAGGGAAAATATTTAGCCAAGAAAGGTATTTGGGTAAGTGAGTTCAGAATTGAATCGGGGTTGAATTGTGGAGGACATGCATTTGCAACAGAAGGTTATTTGCTTGGGCCCATACTCGAAGAGTTTAAAACAAAGAAAGAAGAATTGACAAGTGCTTTGTTTGAAATTTATAATGCGGCACAACAGAAAAAGAACAACCGCAGTTTCGATAAAGCACCAGCGATTGTGTATTCGGTACAAGGCGGCATTGGTACAAGCGAAGAAGATGAATTCCTGCATCAGCAATACGGCATACAAAGTACCGGCTGGGGAACACCGTTTTTATTAGTACCCGAAGCAACAACGGTTGATGAAGAAACCATGCAACTGTTATGCGCAGCCAAAGAAAACGATGTGGTGCTGAGCAATAACTCGCCGTTGGGTGTACGTTTTCATTATCTCAAAGGAACAAGTTCAGCAAAAGAAAAAGAAACGAGGATCAACAAAGGAAATCCCGGCAGCCCCTGCACCGAAAAGCATTTGTCGTTTAACACCGAGTTTACAAAAGAACCAATCTGTACTGCATCAAAAAAATACCAGCAGTTGAAGCTGGAACAATTACAGTTGTTGCAATTGCCGCAAGCGGAGTATGAAAAGCAGGCACAGCAAGTGTTGGATAAAGAATGTTTATGTGTTGGTCTCAGTAATTCTGCTGCAATAAACTATAAGCAAACTTTTGTAAAGAAGTTGGAAGCCGTAACCATTTGTCCCGGCCCGAACATTGCCAATTTTTCCAAAGTGGTTTCTTTGCAAACAATGACAGATCATATTTACGGCAGAGAAAACATTATGGAAAATAAAAGCAGGCCGCATATGTTTATTGCCGAATTGCATTTATATATGAACTACCTGCGTGAGCAATTGGCAGAAGGAGCAACTGTTGAACAGGATGCGAAGAAGAAAAAATACATTACTTCTTTCTGCAGCAACCTGCGTGATGGGATTGACTATTACCGTAATCTTTCTGTTGTTGCGGTAAGTGGGAGAGAGGAGTTTGATGCGGCTTTGAATAGCGTAGAAGAAGAACTCGATTTATTGATGACTGTTCATCGTAAAATAATTTAAATCGGTCAACGGAAAAGAAAAGCCCCGATTTTAAAGTCGGGGCTTTGTTTATCTCTTAAAACCGTGAAATCCTAATAATCACGGTTCGGACAATTAAATATCAATCGCCTCACCGTAAGCAGCAGCAGTTGCTTCTTTCACTGCTTCACTCATGGTAGGATGCGGATGCACTGAGTTAAGGATCTCATGGTAAGTTGTTTCCAGCTTACGTGCAACAACCACTTCGGCAATCATGTCTGTAACACCCATGCCAATCATGTGAGCGCCGAGGAACTCGCCATATTTCGCATCGAAAATTACTTTTACAAAACCTTCAGTAGCGCCGGCAGCACTTGCTTTACCACTTGCCATGAACGGAAACTTACCAACCTTTACTTCGTAACCTGCTTCTTTCGCAGCTTTTTCGGTATAACCTACGCTTGCAATTTCAGGCGTGCAATAAGTACAACCGGGAATGTTGTTGTAGTCCATTGCTTCAGGAGTATGGTGGTATTTCTTTTCGAGGTAACCCATGTGTTCAGCTGCATTGATACCTTCTTTACCTGCAACGTGTGCAAGGGCCTGGCCGGGAGCACAGTCACCGATAGCATAAATGCCGGGCACAGATGTTTGCTGGAACTTATCTACAACGATCTTTCCTTTTTCAGTTTTGATACCGTTTTCTTCAAGTCCGATGTTTTCGATGTTGGCAACAACACCGGCAGCACTTAACAGAATATCTGCTTCAAGTACTTGTTCGCCTGCAGCTGTTTTAACAGTAGCTTTTACACCTGCACCTGAAGTATCAACTTTTGTTACTTCGGCGCTGGTCATAATGGTGATGCCTTTCTTCTTGAACTGTTTTTCCAGTTCTTTCGAAATGTCTTCATCTTCCACAGGAACCACACGTGACATAAATTCAACGATGGTGATCTTTGTACCCATGCTGTTATAGAAATCTGCAAACTCAACACCAATAGCACCACTGCCAACCACGATCATTGATTTTGGTTGATCGGCCAAAGTCATTGCTTCACGATAGCCAATGATCTTTTTACCATCCTGCGGCATAGAAGGCAACTGACGGCTGCGGCCACCTGTTGCAATCACAATATATTTTCCTTCAACGATGCTTTTGCTGCCATCGGCTGCAGTTACTTCCAGCTTGCCTTTGCCGGCAATTTTTCCGTAACCCATAATTACATCAATCTTGTTTTTCTTCATGAGGAAGGTAACACCTTTGCTCATTTTATCGGCCACACCACGGCTGCGTTTTACCACACCGCCAAAATCGTGTTGTACACTCGAAGCGGCAATACCATAATCGGCACTGTGCTTCATGTATTCGTACACCTGCGCACTTTTCAGCAACGCTTTTGTAGGAATACAACCCCAGTTTAAACAAACACCACCAAGGCTTTCTTTTTCAACAATTGCTACTTTAAAACCAAGCTGAGAAGCACGGATAGCGGCAGGATAACCACCAGGACCACTACCAAGAACAATAACGTCGTATGCCATACAGAGAATTTGAAAATTTGAAAATGCAGTAATTTGAAAATTATCGGCTGCGAAGGTAACTTAAGTGAAGGAAATAGCAAAAGGGAAGAAGCTGCTGGATGTTAGCCGATAGTTCACAGCCCGTAGCCAATAGTTGGTAGTAGTTAGGGCAGATTTTTATGACTTGTAACTACGTACTATTGGCTATCGGTTTATTTCTTTCGGCTTCTTTTAGCTTATCCATAACACAAATCGTTAAAACATGGCTGCATATTTGACTGTGGAAAATAAACAGCAGCTCAACACGTTAAGTTGCTTTGTACGATTTACATTTGACCGGCGGGAACGTTTGCGTATCCGCATTACTAAAACCATTTGAACAGTATGAATTTTTTTCTTCTCCAAGTGCAGAATGCAGTTGATACCTTAACCAACGCTGCAACTCAGGCCGTTCCTAAAAAAGAAATGCATTTAATTGATCTGTTGATGCAGGCAGGATGGATCATGATTCCGTTGCTGTTGTTAAGCATTGCCACCGTGTATGTGTTTGTTGAACGCTGGATGGCTATTAAAAAAGCAACAGAAGTAGATGGCAATTTCATGAACATCATCCGTGACAATATCCTTAGCGGAAACGTTACTGCTGCCCGCAATTTTGCACGCAACACCAACAATCCCGTTGGACGCATCATCGATAAAGGTTTGCAACGTATTGGTAAACCTATCGACTCCATTGAAAACAGTATGGAGAATGTGGCGCAACTGGAAATGTACAAACTGGAACGTAATGTAAATGTACTTTCGGTCATTTCGAAAGTGGCACCCATCTTCGGTTTCGTTGGTACTCTGGTTGGTTTGATGCAGTTGTTCTTTAACATCAATGCAACAGGCGAATACGAACTGAGTACAATTGCCGGTGGTATTTATACAAAACTGATCACATCTATCAGCGGTCTGGTAATTGGTTTGATCGCCTACCTGTTTCACAATATTCTGCACACGCAGGTAGAAAAAGCGTTGAATAAAATGGAAGCGTCAGCTGCCGATTTTCTTGATGTATTACAGGAACCCACCCGTTAAACTGATGAAGCATGAATTTAAGAAAGAAAAGAGCTGAATCGAGTGAGGTGTTTACAGATGCGTTGAACGATATCCTGTTCATCCTGCTGATGTTTTTCCTGATCGTATCTACACTGGCTAATCCCAATGTGCGCAAAGCATCGTTGCCAAAAGCCAAGAGCAATACAACAGCCAAACAATCTGTTGCTGTAACAATCGATTCGTTAAACCGTTTTTATGTAGAAGCAAAACCTGTTGATCCGTTGATGATGGATAGTGCATTGGCAAGAATCATCAATGCAAAACGGGCCAATGGGGAAGAACCAACCATTGCTGTAAACGCCGATCGTAATTGCAAACTGGAAAGTTTTGCTGCGGTACTCCGTGCTGCCGATCGCTTAGGTGTAAAAGCGGTGATGAATGTAGATAAGAAAGGACTTTGATAAATACGAAGTTAGAAGTACGAGGTACGAAATACAGCCCGTCAGACGTTCTCATCTGACGGGCTTTTTGTTTATGGTTTGTGGTTTATTGTTTTTTGTTGTTGAGCAATTGAACAGGCATCAACAGCATTGGCGTCGCACACTTGTACTGCAGTTCAGTATTAAACAGAAGCAGCCTAACTATAAACAAAAAACTAAAAACCATAAACAGCTTTTATCATCCGTTCATTGCCGCTCATATCTTTCCTTAACTCAACAGTAAATCCTTTTTGCTGAAACAGCGCTGCAGTTTCTTTTCCCAATTGCTGATTGATCTCCACATACACGGCTCCGTTCGGTTGCAAATGCTGCAGTGCAAAATCAGCAATCTTACGGTAGAACAACAATGCATCTTCATCGGGAACAAACAATGCTTTGTGCGGTTCAAACTCCAACACATGCTTACTCATAGTGGTTGCTTCGGTGTTTTTAATATACGGCGGATTACTTACGATGATATCGTATTTGTCGAGAAGGCTCCATTTGCTTTCATCTAAAAAATCGAGCAAATGAAAGTTGATCTCTGTTTCATTGTTCACCGCATTGGTTGTTGCTGTATGCAAAGCTTCGCTGCAAACATCAACGGCTGATAATTTAGCATCGGGCAAATTCTTTTTTAAAGAAATCGGAATGCAGCCGCTGCCGGTACCAATATCGAGAAGACGTAAGTACGAAGTACGAGGTACGAGGTACGCAGGCATTTCGGTTCGTACTTCGTACTTCTTACCTCGTACCTCTTTCACGATCCAATCAACCAGTTCTTCTGTTTCCGGTCTTGGTATCAAAACGCTTTCGTTTACTTCAAACTTCAATCCGTAAAACCAGGCTTCGTTCAATACATATTGCAACGGACGATGCTTGAGCAGTTGTTGAAGAACTGACTTGATCTCTTCTTCTTCTTCTGCGGTAACTGCTGCAGCTTCTAAACTTCGGAAATTCTTTTTGCCAACATGTTCAGTCACTAAACGGGCGATAGCTTCTGCTTCAGACGGTTCGTGTGCAACAGTTAGTGCTTCCCGTAAGTGTTGATATTGTTCCTGCCAGTTCATTTCTGCAAAGCTAATTCGGTTGGCGATAGATATGCCATACTTACGACATTATAATCAAATTTATCAGGTGCTTAAAGTCTGGCATACCTTGTCCTCGCTGCGAAACCGTTACTTTTGCAGCCTTACAGATGACTATCCACGAACAATACATGCAACGTTGTATTGAACTGGCCCGCAACGGAGCCGGTTCTGTTGCGCCTAATCCAATGGTTGGGGCAGTATTGGTACACGATGGAAAAATTATTGGCGAAGGATGGCATCAACGTTATGGCGAAGCACATGCCGAAGTGAACTGCATAGGTCAGGCCACTCAAAGTGGCCAGACCGGAAACCTGCAACAATCAACACTCTATGTTTCTTTAGAACCCTGTGCCCATTTCGGTAAAACACCTCCCTGCAGCGATCTTATCATCAAACATAAAATTCCAAAAGTTGTTATTGGTTGTCGTGATCCGTTTGAAGAAGTAAACGGAAAGGGAATTGAAAAACTGAAAGCAGCGGGCTTGGAAGTGATCGTTGATGTGCTGAAAGAGGAGTGTGTTGAACTGAATAAACGCTTCTTTACATTTCATCAGCAGCAACGCCCTTATGTGATTTTGAAATGGGCGCAAACGAAAAATGGCATCATCGGTTTCAAGTCTGCAGAACGTTTGCGTATCAGTAACGAATTCACCAATCGTTTGGTGCATCAATGGCGAAGCGAAGAAGCAGCAATTCTTGTTGGTTCTAATACAGCTTTGTTAGATAATCCGCAACTCAGCAATCGTTATTGGGATGCGGCAAAACAACCAGTTCGTTTAGTTGTAGACCGTCAATTAAAATTATCCTCATCATTAAAATTATTTAATGGAGAAGCTGCAACCATTGTGCTGAACAATGTGCAGCAATCAAATGAAGGAGCTGTGCAGTATGAACAACTGAGCGGAAACGGTTCTGTTGTGCAACAGGTTTTGCAGGCGCTGCATCAACGCAAGTTGAACAGTGTATTAGTGGAAGGTGGTGCAGAACTGTTACAGCATTTCATCAACGAAGGGTTGTGGGATGAAGCACGCATCATTACCAATGAAGAATTGATTGTTACAGATGCTGTAAAAGCACCGTTGCTGCAAAACGAATTGCAAACAGAAATACAACAGCTCGGCAGTGATAAAATTTGTTGGTATAAAAACAAGCTGCAAAATCCAATCATACATCCTACATCATAAATCCTACATCGTTTATCATGCTCTATCTCATCGGCAGTATTATTCTTACCTCATGGCTCACACTTTCGTTTAAAGTAGTGGAGCGTTTGGGTGTAAATACATTTCAGTCGATCGTGTTTAACTATATCAGTTGCGTAATTACGGGTTCGTTTGTGAATGGCGCATTCCCCATCAATACTGCAACTGCACAGGAGCCCTGGTTTGGCTGGGCATTCCTAATGGGATTTATTTTTGTTTCACTTTTTAACGTCATTGCATTTACAACACAAAAGCTGGGTGTTGCCATTGCATCGGTTGCCAATAAACTGTCGCTGGTTATTCCATTCGTGTTTTCTATTTATTTGTACAGCGAAACTGTAACCATATTGAAAGTGTTGGGAATCTTTATTGCCTTACTTGCGGTGATGTTTACCTGCTGGCCTTCTGCCTCAAACAAGAAAGAAAAAACAATCAACCCCACCTGGTATTTTTTACCTGTAATCATTTTCATCGCAAGCGGATTGCTTGATACGATGATTAAATACGTGGAGATCAGTTTTATCGATCAGCAGAATCACAATGCATACCTGATCACAGCATTTGCGTCGGCTGCTTTCTTTGGAGTGCTGGGTATGTTGTTTCTGCTCTTTACCAATCGTATGCGTTTCGATGCAAAAGCGATACTTACGGGATTAATGATCGGCGTGCCGAATTATTTTTCCATCTGGTGCTTAATGCATGTACTTAAAGCCAATGCAGGAAACAGTTCGGCCATTATACCAATCAACAATACAGGCATTGTGTTGTTCAGTACAGTTGCCGCACTTATTTTATTCAACGAAAAATTAGCAAAGATCAACTGGCTGGGTATTGCACTATCGGTGCTTGCCATTGCCCTGATCGCATACGGGTAATATTCGCTACTCATTATTCATCACTCATTACTCATCCTTTCCACTACATGAACGAAGAATTTTACTATACCATTTCACAATCTGTTGTAGCCGAGTTTAAAGACAGGGGCAGTCGTTTCCTTGCCTATGCTTATCCCATTGCATCGGTTGATGAGTTTAAAGAAAAGCTGAAGCAACTGAAAGAAGAACATTCAAAAGCAGTGCATCATTGTTTTGCTTATCGGTTAGGAACAGATGGTAATACCTATCGTGTAAGTGATGATGGTGAACCATCGGGAAGTGCAGGTCGGCCTATACTTGGACAGATCGATAGCAAGCAGGTAACCAATGTGCTGGTGGTGGTAGTGCGTTATTTCGGCGGAACATTGTTAGGTGTACCGGGACTCATCAATGCCTATAAAACAGCCACAACACTGGCGTTGCAAACAACACCCATCATTCAAAAACAAATTGAAGTGAACTATTTGCTGCATTACGATTATACACGTATGAACGATGTGATGATGATCGTGAAGCAATACAACTGCACGGTAGTAAAGCAGGAGCAGAATCTTTTTTGCGATGTAGAGATCAGTATTCCTAAAAACCGTTTGGAAGAAGTGCTGTTTAAATTAGGCGAGATGCATACAGTGGAAGTGAGGAAGAAGTCCTGAGCGAAGTCGAAGGGCTGTTAAGTTCATCGAGCGGAGTCGAGATGGACGCTTGCGGTTTGCTTCGTACTTCTATCTTCGTATTTCGTACTTTTCTTCACGCTTTTCCCGTCATCTTGTACACAAATAATCCTACAACTTCTTTCAAATAAATATCCCAGCCCGTAAATGCGTTGTGCGAAGGCATAATTGAACTGAGAAATTCCTGCGGATTATCAATTGCATTAAAATTACAAGGATACGCAACAGTTGCAATGCCGGCTTTTGTAAATACCTGTTGCGAACGTTTCATGTGTATGGCTGAAGTAATGAGCAGAAAGGGGCCCTTTTGCGATGTTGAGTCGAGCAGTTTCTTTGAGAACAAGGCATTCTCATACGTATTGCGACTTTGATTTTCGGTAAGAATATCTTCTTTCGGTACGCCCATTTCCTGCAGTTGTATTGTTACAAAATCTGCTTCTTTAAACTGCTGACGTGTAGAATTTATACTTCCGCTGCCACCTGTGATCAGAATTTTTTTGATATAGCCCAGTTTATACAAACGCACAGCCTGTATAAATCTGTCGGCCGCTCCTCCGTAAAAGCCCTGTTTCGATTTAAATTCGAAACCAACAAACCCGCTAAGTAAAATGCCCACACTATACTGCTCGTTTTGCTGAAAGATTTTTTGGTTGGCCTGCCAGTTAACCGTAAGCTTATGAATGATGTAGGGGTTAGAAAATATTAAAAACCAGCAGCAGGTAATGATGATCCAGCGTTTCTTTTTCCGGGCATCTTTTACAAAAAAGCATAGCAGTACCAATACTAACAGCCAATTAAATGGCGACAATAAAAAATTAAAGACTTTCGACAGTATGAAGAACATAGCGTGAAGATAAAAATTTCCACGGCCTGAAAAATTTTTATGCAGCACGCAACATTTAGCAGGGATTTTGCAGCTGGGTATAAAACATCAATTTATGAAAAAAGCAATATTGCTGCTGGTACTTGTTACTGTTTCGGTTATGGTAACGGCTCAATTAAAAGTAAAACCCGATTGTGGTGTGCTTACAGTAGATGTGCACAAGGGCTGGATCAACGAGGCAAAGCCAAATGCCGATCCGGAACAGATAAAAACAAAACTGCCCTGCTTTACTTCGTTTGAAAAAGAAGGTACGACTTCAACCTGTGGTGGCGGCGTTTTTTTTGATGATAAGGGCATCCGGTTTTATACGCAACGTGATTATATTGTTATTACCGATAAATTCAAAGGCAAATTTACTTCTCCTTTATTGGGTGTAAAGAAAGCAGCTATGTTTGCAAAGTATGGCAACCCCAAACTGAAAGATGCCAATTGGGAAGCCTACCAGATGGCATACGGAATAATAGTGGTGTATTACAATACTGCAGCAACAATCAATAAAATTATCATCAGCACAAAAACAACAGATGATATTGATTTGTGTAATCAATAATTGTTGAGCGGAAAGCATGTATTTTTGTTTTTTTAAAATTTGTAGTATTACGCAAACTTTTCTATGAAACATTTCCTCCTGGTTTTATCTTTTGTAGTTGCTGTTACCGGTGCAACAGCTCAGTTAAAAACAAAACCCGATTGCGGATTAATTACGGTTGATGTACACAAAGGCTGGATCAATGAAGCCAAGCCCAATGCCGATCCTGAACAGATAAAAGCCAAGCTTCCTTGTTTTACTTCGTTTGATAAAGAAGGAAACGAATCGGGCTGCGGTGGGGGTGTGTATTACGACGATAAAGGCATTTGCTTTTATGTGCAGCGTGATTATGTAGTGATCACCGAAGCTTTCAAAGGAAAATTTACAGTGCCCATACTTGGCGCAAAGTCGGATGATCTGTTTGTAAAGTTTGGTAACCCCAAAGTAAAAGATGCCAACTGGGAAGCGTATCAAATGGCTTTTGGTATCATGATCGTGTATTACAACATGAAGGGCACCATTAATAAAGTTATTCTCAGCACAAAAGGTGTAGATGAAATTGATCTTTGCAATATCAATTAAGCCCTTTATTTCTGAATGTAAACTGCTGTGCCCGATTTTACATAAAGCGCAAGGTCATCAATATGCGTATTCTTTAACGAAATGCATCCGTTGGTCCAGTTGTAATAACGATCAATAAAATAATCGTTGCCTTTTTCCACACCATGAATGCCGATGCCGTTACCTACGCTCGCATTGGCCGGGATTTGTCCGTTGCTTTTACGGTTGTTAAACCTGCTCATGCTTTCTTTGGTAGGATAGTCGAGCATAAACATTTTTCGCCAGAGCTGATGTTGCTTCGTATAAACAATTTTGAAATTTCCTTCCGGTGTTTTACGGTCGCCCTGCATAAACTTATCTTCCAGTGGCTTTAAGCCAAACACAACAGGGTAGGCAGCAAGTAAACCTTTGCTGTCGTACACCCGTAATTCAAAATCCGATTTATCAATTACAATGCGCACCGGGCCTGTAGCCACACCTGCTGTTCTTGTAAACTTTTGCATTGATCTGATACCCGATTTATTTGCTGTGGAAACCGTTGGCGCAGGATTGTTTTTTTTAACAGCCGGAGCGGTGGTTGTTGATGCTGTTGAATTGGAATTGGTGGAGCAGGATACAAAAAATCCTGTGCTCATAAACAGTGCCGGTAAAAAACGTTTCATAGCATATTGCTTTTAAAAAACAGTTGAAACTTTTTACAACGGAGGATGTGGGTAAAACTGCAGCATTAACGCTGTTAGGCGAAGGCTTATTGTATGTTGATGCAGCAATGTGGACAGACTGTGAACAACAGAAAGAAAGCAACGTACTAACACTTAGTACTGTGGATGCTTGCACAGGTAAAATTGCTTACTGTTATAAACTGAGCTTACGCTTTAGGCGAAGCAGATCTCCAGCGCAAAAATTTAGTAACAGCGTAGATGAGAAAAATAATTCCCATTATAATCCGCATAAATGAGTTGAAGCGGTCTTCACTTGCAAAACGCAAAGCAGTAATAACAAATGCAGCCACAGCAGCTGCAAATACAAAAAGCGAAAGAAAAAGTAAAAATGCTTTTGACCGAAACATAGGCTTGCTTTCAGTAAAAATAAAAAAAACATTTATTGGCCGTTAAGCCAATAAATGTTTTTTAAACCCAATACATTATTTGCTTTCATTTACCACTTTAATATAGCCATAACCTTCGGCTTGTTTTTTTACCAGTTCGTAAATGCCATCGGGTACTGTTTGTATGCCGGGTAATAAATTTTCTTTGTTGATGGCATGTACTTTCATGGCCACTTCGCATACTTTAAAACTGGCTTTATTGGCGGCTATTATTTTCTGGATATCGTCTGTTACCGACGATTTTTCTTTTGTAACCATATTGAGCGATTTGCCATAGAATACCACTTCAATTTTTGCATTGGGATCGGCATCGGTAATAAGGTTGATCCAGCGGATAACCCTTGCGTGTACTTCTGGGTCGGCACTGGTAATATCAAACACTACGTTGTAAGGTTTGTTTTGTGCAATAAGTGCAGCTGTAAAGAACAGCGCAAACAAAAGAGAAAAGAACTTTTTCATGTGATGATTTTTTAATTGATTTAAGCCACATAGTATACCCATAAAAAACAACATTGCTGTTTTTTTGTGAATCAATCGATATTTTTTTATGGGTATTTCATAACCGTTATTTTAAGACATATAAGTTAAGCAATTGAAATTGCTCTGTCAAGGGGAGGAACCGGATGAATTGTGAGGGTGGCTCGTGGAGACAGGAGCCAGGGCGTTAGTCTTGTTTAAACGATGCGCCTAAGTCTGCAACGCTCAGCTTTTGTTCCTTGATCACGACGAGTCGGCGTTGCCAGACATCGTCTTTGAAGTATGGAGACTCGACGGAGAAAGAATGTTATTCGTCACGCCGGAACTGAAGCTGAATAGCGAACCAATGCCGAAGTTTATTCCGTCGCCCCGCCATAGCAGCAAACCCAGTGTTGCCTGTAGTACTTCATTTGTCGAAAGGTTGTGATTGAAAGGCTATTCCAAATAGTCCTTTGTCAAATATCACTCGTATCGTGTCAAATTGTTTTAAGTTCAACCTGTAAATCTTGTCCGTAAGTTTTTTTTCGTTTATTATTTGTTTTGATGCGATGTCATAAGGAATAAAGTTGCTTTTCGTTTGGCCGGTGCCAGCCAAGTAATCAACAATATATGCCTTTTGCAAAGTTTCACGTTTGAACTGCCTGTTTAAAAACAATGAGAAGCCTAATATTACATCTTGAAAAATGAAAAGAAAAAAGCGATTGTCACGCCTGCAGAAATAAAAGTGGTTGTAGATTGCTTTAATGATTTGGCTTTTACAAGTACCAAAACAAAAATTGCACCGCTTGTCACAATGCCTGTCCACAATAGAATTCGTGTCAGATAAGTCTGTTTAAAAGCATTGATGTCGTTGTCTAAATAGTAGTCGCTTTGTCTCGGAACAAAAAGCAAGACAATTGTCAAAAACAATGTCCAGTAAAGGATTTTCCACTTATATTTTGATAGAAACGCTTTCATTTCGTATTGCAGGCAACGAGCAGGTATTGCCGATGGTGGGGAATTAGAATTCCGTCCGCCGGAACAACTGCCAGGCTTTTTGATAAAGTTAAATATTAAGAACTAAAGCTAGGCTTTATTCGTCGAGCCCCGAACCGCAGTACAGCAGGATTACCGCTGCCGATTGCTCCAATGTCCAGCCCCGCTATTGGCAATACCAATGTTGGCTGCAGTGGTTTTAGACTGTCGCCAATTTATTGTTTTCAATAAACTGGTTTGGTCGCTTTAACAGAAAAATTAAAAGCCCAATTGTCAGAAGAACAATTCCGTTAAATAAAAACTCAATTGTTGTGTTATTAAATTTTTGACCAACAAACCAAAATATTTTCTTTAAATAAGTCCAGCCTAAAATGTCGTAACGATAAAGAAAGTATGTCGCAATGAAAGCAATTAAAGAGTTGACCCAGAACCAGTGTCGCTTGATTGATATAACCAATGAAACAATGAATGCTACCAATAAGCCAATAAACCCAGAAACACTCGTCCAAAGTTGAAAATAAACAAGGTCTGACGCTGTCGTGCCATTATTGGTTAAAACATTAACCGTGTCTTGCCCATTTGAATGTCTTACTATGTCAACAAGATTTGTGTTATACAAAAAGGAAAGTGTCTGAAAGGCATGAATAAAAAACCAGAAAGCAACAAAGTGTATTAGAATTTGTCGCCAGTTTATTTTTGCTATAAAATTTTGAAGTGTCATGATATCATTACAGCCAACGTTGAGGGCTTTGCGCAGGCGGGGGATTAGGATTACCGTCGCTCCACTACGTCAGCCCGTTAAATTTACAAATGTTGGTGATTAGTCAAATGTCTCATATTAAGTCGTCAGCCCAGGCTGAAGCCGATTAGGAATACTGAAGCTGAAAGATTATTCGTCAGCCCCAATTGCTGCAAAACCCATGTAGGCAGCAGTGTTGTCAGGGAACGATAATTGAAGCTTCATCGTCAAGCTTACATAGCCCCCATCCCTTATTTCCCAATTGCTGATTTATTTTTTCGAAATATATGTCAAGCTTCTTGTCAAACAATGCGTCAATTAAATCATTGTAGTTGATTAGATCCAAAAGCTTGTCCATATTTACAAGATCGATAATTAAAAATACTGAAGTATCTAATCTGAAAGCTGTGATTTGTTTTAATGCAGCTTGTTTCTCAATTTCATCGTTTTCGTCATCGTCAGAGTCCCAAGGTTTCAAGCTTCGTGGATCAAGCAGATATGTTTTTATATTCTCGGTAAGATATTTATATCCCAAAAGTGCGCCACCACCATAAGGAAATACTTGCTCTTCGTACGATTTCAAAAGCTCCTTTTTATTCTCAGTTGTTTGCGTTTTTAGTGTCGAATAATTGTCTGCTATTTTTTGAAAATATAAAGGATCTACAAATAACAAATGTCCCGAATAGATGTCTAGCTGGAGAGATGAATTGTCAATAGAATATTGCTTCATCGTGATGTTACTTAACATTGCTGCCTACGAGCAGGGCTTTATGCAGGTTTGGAATTATTATTCGTCCGCCCACAACCGCTGCTGATTGAAAAACTGATGTTGAAATTAAGAACTAAAGTTAAAAGTTATTTGTTCAGCCCGAACCACAGATTGGATTTGCAAATAGCTGATGTTACAATGTCAAGCCCAACTTGCATAAAACCTAATGTTGTACGTCGCTTATTGTCGAAGGAATTTAATTATTACTGGTCTGTACTCTTCGTCCTTTTCTTTTAATTCAATCCAATGTTCAGTCGGATTAATATTCAAATAAATTTCTGCATAGTCTCCTTCTTTTTCTCCTTCGTAAAATAGTTTATACTGATTTTCGGTCTTGTATTGTCCACCGTCTTCTGCACCAAGGCTTTTTGCAAATTCGTCAAGATTAACGTATGTAACCGAAACTGAACTTGTAAATTTTAATGTTGTATCAACCTTTTGTTTATAGAGTTTTGAAAGAACTTTTAACAAATTGTCTGATTCAGCACCAATACTTTTTAAAGTTATCCCACTAGCAAAACCTTTGTCGCCCTCTTTTTTCTTAGGAATAGAAACCAATAGCCCTAATCTCTTTCCTTCATATGTGGATATAGCTGTAAACACTTTTGATGTGTCCGTTTCTGAATTTGAAATGATTGAAAGCCTTATGTCAGCTCCCCAACCTTCCTCATCACCGTTTTCTACAAATAATTCTTTTACTGGGAAGGTGTCAGTTTTTTCAACCTGTTTTGTGTCGGAAGATGAAGAAGCATTTGAATTGTCAGAGTTATTACAACTCAAAATTGTCAAAATCAAAATTGTTATTAATGCTTTTGTCATATTTGGAAACGTCTGTTTAAGTGGCGTACAACGGGCAGGGCTTTAAGCGGGTTGGGATTTGCAATTTGTTGATATTTGCTGGTCATGCCCAACTTGCATAAAACCCAATGTTAGGTGCAGTTTATTTGGTCGTATTTAACTTTAATTTCTAGCATTTTGTTGGAAGGAGTTTTGCCTCTATAACTGTTGAACATATTTCCAATCAAGACTTCCTTCTCTATAGCTTTTATTATTGAAAATTCTTCTTTACTCCAAAGCTGTCTGTACCATGCCTTAGTTACAAAAACTAAAGAAAGCCAGCTGTCTTTCCATGTTTCATTGTACCATGGATGTCCAGCCTTGTCAATTCTATTTATAAGTTCAGCCACTCTTGACTTTAATACTTTGCCAACTTCAATATCAAGTTCATCTAAAGCAATAGTTTCTATCGCAATATTTTTAAAAACAACAACCTCAGATATAGATTGCTTTTCAGCAAGTCTCTTTATTTGTCCTATAAAACCATCGCTTAAATATTTGATTTTATATTTTGTCGAAAGTAAATTCTTGGAGAGTTCATAAAACCGACATTTACCTTTTCGTCCTATTTCATAACCAGTGACGAAGCTTTGAATATTGTGAATGTCAACTGGGTTGATGTACATGCCAGTTCTTGTAACAAAATGAATCAGAAAAATTTTATCGTCTTTCGTCATTTATGAAGGTTTGTCCAAATTGCACCTAACGTCCAGGGCTTGCTGCTGTGCTGATATTCCGTAATTCGTCAGCCCGAACCGCTGATGAGTAAAGTTATAAAGTTGATGTTACATTCTTTTGTTCGGCTTTATTCGTTCAGCCCGGACTGCAGATGATAAGCGAACTGGACGATCAGTATATATTCGTCAGCCAGCATAGCAGAAAACCCATGTTGCCTGCAGTCAATGTCATTTGGTAATTTTTCGCAAGTAGTTATTGAATACTTCAAAGTACGAGTATTTGTCAAACTCAAATTTCAGTACATTGTCTCCTTCTTTTATTGTCCAAATGACAGCGGTGTCAGTCTTATCTATGGTTACTGCAATGCCGCCACAATCATAGTCGCCACACTCCGCACAACAATAAATCAATACTTCAGGATTTTCTAACTCTTCCCGATACTTGTCTAAGTACCAACTAAACTCATCGTCAGTCCATGCCGAAGGATATACTTGCCTTATTTCTGTGTCTGAAATTTTCTTTTGAAGAAGTTGTTTTACTTTGATAGGATCTGTTTTTTGGATTTGAACCTAATGCTCCAGTCCTGTTTTCTAAAATAGTTGTTTTTGAATTATAGAAATTGTCCAGCAGTTCTGATAAAGGTTTGTCATTAATGAAATACTCAAGGAATTGTTTTTCGGATTTAATAAGTCCTTTGTCTGTCAGCTTAGTGTTGCCCGAAACATGCATTCCCTTTCTTGAAATTTTATCAAGTGAGTTGATGTCTTTGTCGATTAGCGATCCTTGTCTGTTATATTTTTGAAGTCGTAGGCTGTCCATTTGATTGCAGGCAACACATAAATATACGTACCTTCTTGGTGAAAAAATGACTGATTTACAAATGAAAATTCAACAAATCATAAAACTCAGCTATTACAATCCGGAATTGAAAATTGCATTCAGCCAATGGCGGGAGTTATACCTTTTAAAAGGCGCAAATGATTTTGAGTTGCTTTCAACAGAGGTTTACCAGGGCCAATTGGTCTACCGTTCAAAAGGTTCCCATAAACGTATTTCATGGACGAGCATAAAAAAAGGACTTCTCAAAAAAGAAGTTCTGCTTTATTTGCCTTTTTAATTTCAGTTACTCGAAAATCCTGCCTCTTCTGCAACTGTTACATCGCTGTAATCTTTCACCACATTGTAGAGCGTATCACGTTCAACCGGTTTGCGGTTTACCTGTTTAATCAGCGCCACTAATTGTTCGGTACTCATGGTTGGCGTTTGTTCTTCGCTGCCGGCCATGCTGTAAATTTTAGTGGTATCGTCAATGGTGCCGTCAATATCATTTACACCAAAGCTTAAGGTCATTTGTGCATTGTGTCTGCCCAACATTGGCCAGTAGGCTTTCAGGTGCGGAAAATTATCGAGGAACAAACGGGCCACTGCATACATCTTCATATCTTCTGCAATAGTGCTTTCTGCAACATTGCTCATATCGTTATCCCGGTTACGGAACTTAAGCGGAATAAACGTCTGGAAACCCTTCGTTTCATCCTGCAGTGTACGCAAACGGTTCATATGGTCAATACGGTGTTCAAACTTTTCAATATGTCCGTACAACATGGTTGCGTTGCTGTGTAAACCGAGTTTATGTGCAGCTGCATGAATATTCAACCATCCATCACCATCCACTTTATCGGCACAGATTTTTGTACGGATATCGGGATGGAAAATTTCTGCACCACCACCGGGTATCGAATCCAGTCCATGACTGATGAGTATTTTCAATCCTTCTTCCACACTCACTTTCGCTTTGCGGAACATATAATCGTATTCAACAGCGGTAAAGGCTTTAATGTGTAAACCGGGGCGATGTGTTTTAATGGCTTTCAATAAATCGGCAAAGAACTGCAGATCCATTTTCGGATGCACACCACCAACAATATGCACTTCGGTTACAGGTTGTCCATCGTATTTCTGTACCATGTGCAACATCTGGTCAATGCTCAGTTCCCATCCTTCTTCACGCTTTGCATAAATTTTAGAATAAGAACAGAAGTTACAACTGAACACACACAGATTCGTTGGTTCAATATGAAAGTTGCGGTTAAAATAAGTAGTATCGCCATGCAAACGCTCACGCACAAAATTGGCTAATGCACCTAAAAAGGGGAGGCTGCCTTGCTGAAATAATACCAATGCATCGCTTTCGCTGATGCGTTGATTGTTATAAATTTTATCGGCAATGGTTTTAAGTTCGGCAGAGATACGGTTACTGTTCAAAAGTTCAACAAGTCCTGATTGCATAAGCTGGTATTTAAAGGAAACACTGTTTGTAAAATAAAAACAGCGTAACCCTGCAAAGTTACGCTGCGAATCGGTTCAATGTTGTGCCTTTAACTGCTATCAGGCAGATTAATTGTTGATCTTGATCACCCGGAATGTATCGGCTTTTTTAGAGCGGTACACCACCTGTACGTTGTAAATGCCGCTGTTGAGGTTATCAAGGTTTACTTCAATATAATTTGGTGCGGTGTAATTGCCCGGCTTCTGATACGATAAACGTTTTTGCCACACCAGTTGACCCACCTGGTTGTACACATTGATGTATTCGAGGTTTTGCGGTGCTTCGTAATACTGGATGGCAAAACTTTGTACAAACGGGTTGGGTGTAACCATTACACCTTTGCGTTTAAGATTGGGGTTTACATCCTTTACGTAAATATTAATATCGTCGAGATAAAGATTGTTTTCAAAATTGGTTGTATTGCGGAATACAACCTGTGCATATTGCGCAGTTGCGGCTGCAAAGCTGCCAAGAAAAACACTGTCTCTCCGCCATTGGTTTGCTGTCGGCACAAATGCATCCTGTGTGGATACTTTGCCGGTTGTAATTAAATCGGCGCCCCACTTTTTGTAAACAGAACGGAGTGTTTGTCCGCAGTTATCGGTAACAAAAATTTCCAGTGTATCAACAGGAACACCCACAGCGTTTAACGGATCGGTGTACATCGCAGCTGCAACCTGGAAGGTGAGGAATGCAGAGTCTTTACCTCTTAGTTCGAGCAAAGGAGAAACCATTGCATCCTGGCTGCCATTTACATCGTACTCATAGTTATTAATGAACAGTGATGCTGATCCTGTTTTTGCTGCGGCTGTGCTTCGTTCCCAGGTAAAGCCGTTATCGGGGTTATTGCGTTGCCAGTTTGCCGGTGGAAAAGAAGTTGATTCAAAACCTTCGGTTAACGGAATTGCTGATACGGGGAAAATAACAGCTGCAATTTTTCCGGTGTCGTTTGCTACACGTTCATCGGCACTGCCATTGGGGTTCGATGTATACACTGTAAGATTCGCATTGCTGCCCGTATTAAGCGGCATTGCTGTTAAGGTTATATCGGTAGAGTTGAGCGATGCGAGATTGCCTGTCCAGTTTGTTACAACTGTTGCACCAGTTCCAAAACGTGCGGTGATGGTTAATGCTGTTATTGTTGTTGAGCCTGCATTTTTAATACGCACAACAGGTTGGTAACTGTTGTTGCAGGTGTACACAGTAGTTTGATTGTTTGTACACGGTCCGGCGCTTGCATCAACAAAACGTACAAAACGTGCATCTCTGCCTGCCGCTGTTACAGGCGTACAACCATCGGATGTAGCAAGTGTCTGCATCCACGAAATAGCTGCAAGACTCGCTTCCATTTTTGCATGTTGTTGCGGTGTGTAGAGCACCATTGCACGGTCATCAACATAATCCATATAATTCATCCACATTACACCGGGTGCAGTGGGTGTGCAGATGTCTGTGATGATGCTGTCGGCTGCAGGTGCACCGAAAGTACAATCGAACTGTGTTGGGGTATCGGCAACACCGTCATCATCGCTGCAGCTTTGTGCACCATCACAATTGTTCGGTCCCCAGATATGATCCAGATCGAAGAAGTGACCGATCTCGTGTGTTGCAGTGCGGCCAAGATTATAAGGAGCTAATGCTGTACCACCTTTTCCGAAAGCCTGGTAGTTGTTTACAAAACCACGTTCGTTTAAGGGAATATCATTTAACGATAAAGATGCCTGGTAAGCATAACCTAAAAATCCATCTTCCATCTGGCAAACCCAGATGTTTAAGTATTTGTTGGGATTCCATGCATCGCTTCCTCCCTGGCAGGTAAACTTAACCGGATCACCATCGCCGGGAACAGATACGGTTGATGAAGCTACACGAACAATGCCTGTTGTTCCTTCTCCTGCAGGATCTCTTCTTGCAAGGCAGAATTGCAGGTTGCCTTTACCAAAGCGGCTTTTAAATGCTGCAGGTATGCGGATTGAGTCTGCATTTTTTCCGCCATAATCTGCATTGAGCACATCTATCTGCGATTGTATTTGCGCATCGGTTACCAGCGAAGGGTTTGCTAAAATTACATGCACTACTACAGGTATTGTGATGGTTGCCTGTGTTTGTAAAATGCGTTGCTGCTGCAATACATTGTTGAGCTTTTGATTAATCAGCTCACGGCTTGTTTGCATACGCAGTTTTACTTTCGGGTCTTTGCGTACGGCTTCATCCAGAATAAACTGTGTACCGCAACGATGAAAGCTTTTTACTCTTGCGGGTAACTGTTTTTGTTTTTGTGCTGTGGCCGAAAACAGTAAGGTGCTTACACAAAGCGCAATAAGGACGGTCTTCAACAGATGCATATAAATAGTTGTACAGTGAAAATACGAACTCGGACTGAAATTAGTTGTATGAGTTGGACGAACAGGTCATTTTGAGGTTTAAAGCATTGGGCGCTGTGTTGCAAAAACAGTTATCTTACGTGTTTAATCCATTTTATTCAACTAAAATTATTGTTGATGAATCTGAAGTTTCGTCTTACAGTATTAAGTTTTCTGCAATTTTTTATCTGGGGCTCGTGGTTAATTACCATTGGCGCTTATTGGTTTCAAACCAAGCATTGGTCGGGTACAGAGTTCGGTGCCATCTTTTCTACCATGGGTATATCGGCTGTGTTTATGCCAACCATCGCAGGTATTATAGCCGACCGTTGGATCAATGCGGAACGTTTACTCGGTTTGTTTCATTTATGTGCAGCTGCCGTGTTGATCGCTTTGCCGCAGGTAAATGATCCTGTCACTTTTTTCTGGGTGATGTTGTTGAATATGATTTTTTACATGCCTACCATTGCGTTGGGTTATACGGTTTCGTACAATGCGTTAAAGAATAATGGTGGACATGTAGTGAAAGATTTTCCGCCGATTCGTGTATGGGGCACCATTGGTTTTATTGCAGCAATGTGGATGGTGAGTTTGCTGCACATTGAAACTTCGGCAAGTCAGTTTTATGTGGCAGCAGGTGCTTCGGTTTGTTTAGGTATTTATTCTTTCTCTTTACCAAAATGTATTCCCGGTTTAAAAATAAAACCCGGCAGTCCGTTGGTGGATGTGTTGGGGTTACGAGCTTTTGGATTGTTCCGTCAGTGGAAGATGGCTTTGTTTTTCATTTTTGCGATGTTGCTGGGTGCAGCGTTGCAGTTAACCAATGCTTATGGCGATACCTTCTTACACGACTTTGCAAAAGTGGATGCGTACAAAGATGCGATCGCAGTAAAGTATCCGGCTATCATCATGTCCATCTCTCAAATTTCCGAAACGGTGTTTATTCTTGCCATTCCGTTTATGCTGCGCCGTTTTGGTATTAAGCAGGTGATGTTGTTCAGTATGGTGGCGTGGGTGCTTCGTTTTGGATTGTTTGCATATGGTAATCCGGGTAGTGGATTGTGGATGATCATTCTTTCCTGCATTGTATATGGTTTAGCATTCGACTTTTTTAATATCTCCGGTTCATTGTTTGTAGAAACGCAAAGCGAACCTGTTATACGTGCAAGTGCACAGGGGGTGTATATGATGATGACGAATGGCTTTGGTGCATTGCTCGGCAGTTCTATCAGCGGTGTGGTGATTGATAAATATTATACGCTTGCAAGTGGTGAGAAAGACTGGCCCGGTATCTGGATCGCTTTTGCGATCTATGCATTGATCGTAGCAATATTGTTTGCTGTGTTGTTCCGGCACAAACATAATCCTGCAACATTGGAAAATGTATCGCATTAAAAAGAAACCCCGCCATCGGCGGGGTTTCTTTTTCGATGACTGTTCACCTGAAAGGTGACTGTTCATCTTTTTTATTTTTTGGCGCAGAGAAAGAAGAACGCTGAGGATTTCGCAGAGCAAACTCTGCGTACAACTCCTTTTCTCTTGTTCTCTGCGGTGAAGAAATAGTTCAAAATGTTCATCCTTCGACTGCGCTCAGGATTTCAGCATTATCCCTTCTTCACTTCCTTCGCCCATGCATCTTTCAATGTTACGGTGCGGTTGAAGATGAGTTTAGTTGCGTTTGAATCTTTATCCAAACAATAATAACCTTTACGCAAAAACTGGAAGCGATCGGTTAATGCTGCATCGTTGATAGCTGGTTCTGCATAACCTTTCACCACTGTTAATGAGTTGGGATTGATGTACTCTTTAAAATCGCCTTCTTCACTTGCAGGATTTTCAACACGGAACAAACGATCATATTCTCTTACTTCCACTTCCGCTGCAGTTGCTGCATTTGCCCAATGCAAGGTTCCTTTCACATGAATACCACTTGTATCGCTGCCGCTCCTGCTTTCAGGAATGTACGAGCAATGAATAGCAGTGATGTTACCTGCATCATCTTTCAATACTTCATCACATTTAATGATGTATGCACTTTTTAAACGAACCATTTGTCCGGGAGCCAAACGGAAATATTTCTTCGGCGGATTTTCCATGAAATCATCTGCTTCAATTAATATTTCCCTGCTGAAAGGAATAGCACGTGTGCCGCCGTTCGGATCTTCAGGATTGTTTTCTGAGCTGAGTAATTCTGTTTGCCCTTCAGGATAGTTGGTGATGACGAGTTTGATTGGGTTGAACACCACCATACGGCGGAAAGCAACCTTGTTCAAATGTTCCCGTACACAAAATTCCAGTAAACTGAATTCAATTAAGTTATCACGCTTGGCTACACCAACACGCTCAGCAAAATCACGAATGCTTTCAGGAGTATAACCTCTGCGGCGCAAACCACTGATGGTAGGCATACGTGGATCGTCCCAACCTGTTACATGATCTTCATTCACCAACTGCAGTAGTTTGCGTTTACTCATTACCGTGTAGTTGAGGTTGAGTCGTGCAAACTCGTATTGACGAGAAGGGAATATTTCAAGTTGATCGATACACCATTCGTACAACGGACGATGCGGAATAAACTCCAACGTACAGATAGAGTGGGTGATCTTTTCAATCGAATCACTTTGTCCATGTGCAAAATCGTACATCGGGTAAATGCACCATGCATCACCAGTACGGTGATGATGCGCATGTTTGATGCGATAGAGAATAGGATCACGCATGTGCATGTTCGGCGATGTCATATCGATCTTTGCACGAACTACTTTTTCGCCGTCTTTATATTTTCCTGCACGCATATCTGCAAACAATTGCAGATTTTCTTCTACACTGCGTTCGCTGTATTGGTTGCGTGAACCCGGTTGTGTGGGTGTGCCTTTTTGTTTCGCTATTTCTTCACTCGTGCTGTCATCCACATACGCCAATCCTTTTTCAATCAGCTTCACTGCAAATGCATAGAGCTGTTCAAAATAATCAGATGCATAAAATTCATTGGCCCAGTTAAAACCTAACCATTGAATATCTTCTTTAATGCTCTCCACATATTCTGTATCCTCGGTAACAGGATTGGTATCGTCGAAACGGAGATTGGTCTTACCATTGTATTTAATACCCAAACCAAAGTTTAAGCAAATACTCTTTGCATGACCGATATGCAGGTAACCATTCGGCTCCGGAGGAAAACGGGTGAGGATGCTTTGGTGCTTCCCGGTCTTCAGGTCTTCTTCAATGATCTCTTCAATAAAGTTCAGACTTTTCTCTTCTTTCAGTTCGCTCATACAGTTTTACTTATAAGCTGCGAATTTACGGCCATTCGGGTAGCTGGCAAAAGGGAAAGCCGGTAAAATAGGGCGATACATTGGATTAACATATTTGAATTGAGTTTTCAATTAATTTACGGCCAAACGTCCTCTGAATGCTCATTGCACAATTACCAACAGATGAAGAACTGCGTTTGCAGGATCTTTTTTCTTACGATATACTCGACTCCGAATCAGAAAAAGAATTTAACGACCTGGTGGAGCTGGCTGGACAGATCTGCCATTGCCCGATGTCGATGATCACATTTATTGAAAGAGACAGGCAGTGGTTCAAGGCAAGACTTGATCCCGGGCCAAGAGAAACAACAAGAGATGAGGCTTTTTGTGCACATGCTATTTTACAGAGTGATGTGATGATAGTGGAAGATGCACGGCTCGATGAACGCTTTCATGATAATCCCAATACACTCGATCCAACTTCGCCTGTACGTTTTTATGCAGGTGCACCTATTGTATCACCAACAGGTTATAATCTCGGCACCTTGTGTGTAATTCATAATGAACCACGCAAACTAACCGTAGAGCAGGAACGTGCTTTGGAAATTTTATCGGCACAAATTACACGATTACTTGAGTTAAGAGCAAAGAATAAACGAATCCGCAACAGGGCAGAACAGATCATTGATTTAAAAGACAAAACTGTAAATGCTGTGCTGGCCGATCAGGATCAGCAACAACAGCAAATAGCAGAACAGCTGCACGAACAGATTGCACAGGAAGCAGCGGCCTGCAAGTTGTTTATACGCATGGCAGAAGACAGCGAAGAACAACGAAGTGATTACCTGCATACTGCCAATACCTATCTTGAACAGATCATTAACGATCTGCGGAAACTTTCAAACAAGATCAATCCTTCTGTGTTGCTGAGCATACCTGTAGAAGATTTGCTGATCGATCATGTGCGGAAGTTGAATGAAGAAGTTTCTTTTGAATTGAAATTAAAAGTAACAGGTTCGTCTGTTGCTTTGCCTGTTGAAAAAACAGTTATGCTGTTCCGCATATTTGAAAAATGGGTACAGGTATTAAAGAAACGTAGCGCTGTTCAACAGGTAAATATTCATCTTGTATTAACAGACCGTATTGAATTAGCAGTGGAAGATGATGGAGAGAAAAAGGACTTTAGCGTTGCTGAAAAAGAAATTGTTGCTGCCGGCATTGATGCAAGAGTGCGAAAAGCAGGAGGTACAATTAAACTGGTAACAGGTATTTCAAATGGTAATATTCTTTCGATTGAAATACCCGTGTAAGATTATGCAAGATTAATACGGTAAGTATAAAAATCAGTTTCAGGTTCTTCCTTTTTAAAACCGATCTGTTCGTACAGGCTTTGTGCAGTGTAATTGTCAACTGCTGTTGAAAGCTGAACGAATGTTGCGTGATTTTCTTTTGCAAAGGTCATCGCAGTTTGTATCAGTTGCTCGCCGATTCCCTGCTTGCGGTAAGCCTGCTCCACATACAGATCGTTCAAAATCCAGTTCTTCACCACACGAACAGATGAGTAAGTGGGGTAGAGTTGCGTAAAGCCAACGGGCACTGCGTTTTCTTTATCCATTGCAACAAAGATCACCGATTCGTTATTGTCTAATCTTGCCTGCAAAAACTGTTTACCTGTTTCGATGTCGGATTCTTTTTTGTAAAACACCCGATACTTATCGAAGAGTTCTGCAACCAGGTGAACCTGTGTATGATCGATTCTGATTATTTCCATTTCAGTTGATGTTTGAATTTAAATATGCCATACTTGTATTGCTAACAGCTCAAAGCTGATGGCTTTATTTCAGTATCTCCAAACTCTTACTGATAATTCCCACACATTCATGTATCTGTTCTTCGGTAATGACCAACGGGGGAGCAAAACGAATCTTATCGCCATGCGTCGGTTTTGCAAGTAGTCCATTTTCTTTCATTTCCATGCAAAGCTCCCATGCTGCCTCGGGGTTACTGTGTTTAATAACAATAGCATTGAGCAAACCTTTGCCACGGATAGTTTCAATAAAAGGTGAATTGAGTTTTGCCAGTTCTTCACGCAACAATGCGCCAAGTTTTTCTGAACGTTCTGCCAACTGTTCATCTTTTAGAATTTGCAATGAAGTAATTGCGACAGCACATGCCAATGGGTTTCCGCCATACGTACTTCCATGTTCACCGGGTTTAATGCCGAGCATGATCTGATCATCGGCCAGCACTGCACTAACAGGTAACATACCACCGCTGAGTGCTTTACCTAAGATCAAAATATCCGGACGAACATTTTCATGATCACATGCCAGCATTTTTCCAGTGCGGCAAAGACCTGTTTGTATTTCATCGCCAATGAACAATACATTGGCTTCGGCACAATATTGTTTTGCAGTTGATAAGTAGCCTTCTTCGGGAACAACTACTCCTGCTTCACCTTGAATTGGTTCAACGAGGAAACCACACACATCTTTATCGTTCAATGCTTCTTTCAACGCTTCAAGATTGTTGTAAGGAATTACCTTAAAGCCCGGCATATACGGTCCAAACTTTGAATAAGAAGAAGGATCGGTGCTGAACGAAATCACCGTGCTTGTTCTTCCGTGAAAGTTTTCAGCACATACAACGATCTTGGCTTTATTGTCTTCAATGCCTTTTACTGCATAACCCCAACGACGTGCAAGCTTGATCGCTGTTTCCACTGCTTCCACACCGGTGTTCATGGGCAACACTTTATCGTAACCAAAATATTGCGTGATGTATTCTTCATACTCACCCAACAGGTTATTATGAAATGCACGTGATGTAAGTGTAAGCTTTTGCGCCTGCTCAATCAACGATGCCACAATGCGTGGGTGACAATGCCCCTGATTAACGGCTGAATAACCACTGAGAAAATCGTAATAACGTTTACCGTCAACATCGTACATAAACACGCCTTCGCCACGTTGCAGCACAACAGGCAATGGATGATAGTTGTGTGCGCCGAACTGTTCTTCTTTATCGATAAAATATTGTGTATTGGCAGATGTTGCTGCAATAGAAGTATGCATGAGAAAATAAATAATGAGTGATGAATGATGAGTGATGAATGATGAGTGAATGCAAATGAATGATCAGTGATACTGATCAGAAACAGGGCTCAAAACTTAGTGGTTGAGCAGGTCGAGATTTTGTTTGAGGAAGGAATGTTGCTGTTTCATTGCAGAACAAATTTACTGGCTTAACTTGAAACTGTTACGATTTTTTTTGAACGTCACTGCGAGGAACAGCCTGCCCCGCTTTACGGGGAAGCAGTCTTACATGAGCAGATTGCTTCGCAGGCTCGCAATGACGACCGTTAACTCAGAAACATTTTTAAACTTACAGTTATGAGCTATATCGTTCCTGCACAAACACGTATTGGTCATGTGCATTTGAAAGTATCCGACCTTGATCGTTCGTTAGCTTTTTATCATGAACTGCTGGGCTTTGAAATTGTGCAACGTTATGGTTCGCAGGCCGTGTTTATTTCTGCAGGCGGGTATCATCATCATATCGGTTTGAATACCTGGCACAGCAAGGGGGCTGGGCCTGCGCCGGTAAATGCACCGGGGCTGTATCACACAGCTATTCTTTATCCCACTCGCAAAGATCTGGCGGTGATCTTGAAACGATTGCTTGAAGCGAAATATCCATTGACCGGAGCATCGGATCACGGTGTGAGTGAAGCATTGTATTTGGATGACCCCGATGGAAATGGTGTTGAATTGTATTGGGATAAACCCAAAGAGCAATGGCCGTTTGATGCAAATGGACAATTAGAAATGGTTACGAAGAGATTGGATTTGGAAGGGTTGTTGAAGGAGGCGGAGTAAGCTTCTGTTACAGGTTATAATTTTATTGAAATAGAATTGATGAAAAAAGGGTTGTATTTGATCGTTGCAATTGTTTTAAGTGTTGGCTCTTTTGAATTTGTAAAAAGGACATTCAAAGAGTTTTACTATCTGCGAAACTTCGAGTATAAACGTGCCTCGACTTCTAGTATAATTATAAGAAATAGTATTGATGCTGATGTTTCTTATGATTACACTTTTGAGTATCAGTACGGAGATAGGCATTTTTCATTTGAACATATAGCAAAGTCTGACTTAGGATATAAAAAAGGAGATAGTGTTACCATTAGAGTTTCACAGGTAAATAAGAATTATGCAACTTTCAAAAGCTACGACCAACAATTGCTTGACCTGCTATTAGTGATTGTTATAATAATTCTTCTCATTGTCTTTTGGGTTAAAGTAATCTTTGCTTTTCGGGAGAAACCGAAAAGGAACATAATTGAAGATTGATTTATTGAATGTGATGCAGATTAAATAATCTTAAAGAAATAAGTTTGATCAAACTTCAACTCCGGTTCTCTCTCAAACATCCCAAACACCGTACTGCCACTTCCCGTCATGCTTGCATAAACAGCGCCTGCATCATACAACTGTTGTTTGAGCGCTGCAATCTCCGGATGTGCTTTGCTTACCGGTTCTTCAAAATCGTTGATGAGTTGTTCTTTCCAGGTGGAGATGGGTTGTTGAATGATTGTTCGCAGGTCGGCCCACGTTTCGTGGTCTGACCTTAGTTGAAGTTGCGTAAATGCCCAACCTGTATTTACATGAATGCCCGGATTCACAATAGCAAAACGATAAGCAGAGAGATCAAGAGCTATCGGCTCCAGTAATTCACCTCTGCCTGTTGCATAACAAGGTTTATTCAAAATAAAGAACGGGCAATCGCTGCCTAACTGCAATGCATAAGCGATCAGTTGTTCATCCGTTAAGTTCAGCTGAAATTTTTCATTCAATAATTTCAATGCAAAAGCACCATCAGCACTGCCACCGCCCAAACCTGCACCCATGGGTATAGCTTTGTGCAAATGCATCTGCACAGGTGGGAGCGTAGGGAAATCTTTTTTCAGTAAATGATAGGCTTTAACGCAGAGGTTGTTTGCTTGGTCGCCTGCAATTTCTAAACCTGTTGAGGAGAAATCGATTGAAGATTCGTGAGTGGTGAGTGGTGAGTCGTCAGAGGTCTTACTATCGTCTGTCGTCAATCGTCCATCGTCTCTTCTCACTACTTCCAACGCATCTTTCAACGGCAAAGGATAAAATACAGTCGCAAGATCATGATAACCATCTTCCCGTTTGTTGAGGATCTGTAAACCGAGATTGATTTTGCAATTGGGAAAAGAGAGCATTAATTGATAATTGGGTAATTGATAATGGATAATAATCTTGAAGTTACAGGCATAAAAAGAATTATCAATTATCCATTTAAAACAATTATTTTTTCCTGTTCGAGAGCTCGTCACGGATGGCAATAGCACGGATATAATCTTCCTGCTCCAGTACATCGTTGAGCAGGGTTTGCAGTTCTTCAATGCTCATCGATTTCAAGTCTTCTTTGTCGCCGCTTTCTGTAGTTGAAGTAACTGCAACTTCTTCTTCTTTTTTCTTCTCTTCATCTTCCATTAAAATACCGGCACTTTCAAGAATATGCTCGTAAGTATAAATGGGGCAGCCAAAACGAACGGCCAAAGCAAGGGCATCGCTGGTGCGACTGTCGATCTCCACCGTATCATGATCAGTTGAGCAAAGAAGTTTGGAATAGAAGATGCCTTCCTGCAGATCGTTGATCACAATTTCATGCAGCTCTACATTAAAAGCCATCATGAAATTCTTCATCAGGTCGTGGGTAAGGGGGCGACTGGGTTGCATACGTTCAAGCGCCACAGCAATGGCTTGTGCTTCAAAACCACCAATTACTATCGGCAGACGGCGCATTCCGTTTACTTCTCCCAACACCACGGCGTAGCTGTGCGTTTGGGTAATGCTGTGCGAAAGGGCAACTATTTCCAGTTCGATCTTTTTCATAACCTGTCGGCAAATTTAAGGGCTTTGTCGTTAAAATCTGCTGACTATTCAAAAACCCATTTTGTCTTAATTCCCGCCATAACAGACAGTTTCTCATGCTTATAGCCTTGTGGTATTTGAAACTCTGAATCACTGATTTCCTTTTTTTCAACTCTCAGGACTCTTATCATATCAGATTGTGTATCTCCTGAAATCATGGAAAAAGCCATGATTAGTTTACCTGCAACCATATACTCACTTATCATTACATCAAAGTGTAAGTCAAATTCTCCTGATACTGTTATGTCATCCGCCAGCCAGATGTACGCTTTGAAGAAATCATTTGCTTCCATCTTAAGTTCATAACCTGTACAATTGATTCCGGCAATAACTCTTTTTTTGTTGGATTTAATCAGTGTTTTCAAAAGAGTGGTATCAGCTCCTCCTTTCTCATAACGAGGGGTTAGTTGTTTTACTTTTTGAGAATCTGTATTAATCACATATGCATTCGCTTCCCTGCCTGAGATAAACAAAGTGTAAGCAGTGGTTATACCTCCTTTGCCTAAGGGAGCTGCAATATCTCCAGACGTTTTTGCATTACCATTTTTAATTGCAAAGAAAAAATCAGGCGTTGAGCTGGTGTCTGTACCTATTTTGTAATATATATACCCTTCAAATAAATTTTGTGTATTACCACTGGAGGGGGAAACTAAAAAAAGAGCAAGTCCGACTATGAATTTGCAGGTGTTTTGTAAAATGATCATTTGGTTATTTGTTTCAATTTCAAATATAGTTTCTATAAGATAATTCTCAAGAAAAAGCGATAGCCTTTAGCCGATAGTCGTCAGTAAAATTCTAACAACTTTCAACCAAAGGCTACCGGCTAAAAACTATTAACTATCGGCTATCTTAAGCCACTCCTTTCAACTTCTTTACTTCAGCAATCAGCTTCGGCACTACTTCAAATGCATCGCCCACAATACCATAGTCGGCAGCTTTAAAGAAAGGTGCTTCCGGATCTTTATTGATCACCACAATTACTTTACTGCGGTTTACACCTGCCAGATGTTGAATGGCACCACTGATACCAATCGCAACATAAAGATTCGGCGCAATGGCACCACCTGTTTGTCCCACATGTTCATGATGCGGACGCCAATGTGCATCGGCCACAGGACGGCTGCAGGCTGTAGCTGCACCAAGCAAACCGGCCAGCTCTTCCACCATGCCCCAGTTCTCCGGTCCTTTTAATCCACGGCCACCACTTACTACCAGTTCAGCTTCGCTTAAAGGAACCTGTCCCGTTACTTTATTGGTTGCTGTTACTTTTACTTTTGCTGCATCAACGGTTACGTTCGCTGCAACAACTTCTGCTGTTCCTTCGCCTGCAACTGTCTGGAAAGAGTTGGGGCTAAGTGAAACAATTTTCACAGCTGTATTGATAGCGATTTTTGCAAAAGCTTTACCACTGAATACAGCTTTCTTTACTACGAAACCATTGCTTGTATCGGGCAGACCAACAGCTCCGGTTACCAATCCTGCTTTTAAACGTGCACTCAGGCGTGGCGATACTGCTTTACCTGTTACATTATGCGAAAGAACAATCACTGTTGCACCTGCAGCAGTTGCCACATCAGCAATTGCTTTGGTATAAACCTGCGCATCGAAATGATTCAACGCATCGTTTGCAACATGATGAATTTTAGACACACCATATTTGCCAAGTGCTGCCACATCATCGGCAACAGTGCCTAATAAAACGCCTTCGGCACTTGTGCCTAATTGTTTTGCTAACAGTGCTCCATACGTCAACGCTTCAAACGAAGATTTTTTTACATGACCATCAGCAGCATCAATGAATATTAAAACGCTCATAATTGATAATTCTTTAATTGATAAATGATAATTAGTTTAATCTCGATTTTGAAGTTTTTACACTTGCTGTAAGCAGTTTTAAAAGTTCTTCACAATCTTTATTTATCGAATCGTACATCTTTTTGTTTATAAAATCGGTAGCAAAGAGTAAGTCCAACCAGTATTTCGATTCATTCGCTTCTTTTAGTCCAATCGTTAACTTATGAATAAAGTCTTTTAAACTTTCGCCGTGTTCTGCTTCTCTTATTAATGCTCCTATCGAAGTGCCGCTTCGTACAATTTGCTGTGAGAGTGTAAACTCATTGTGTTCTTTTTTCAGGAATTGGTAGAGTTTTACAATCCGTACTGCAAAATCGAAGCTTTTTGTTTTTAAGATGTTTTCTTTCATGGTAATTGATTTATGGTAAATTATAAATTATCCATTAATCAATTATCCATTTTTAGATCACCTTCGCTTCTTCGTGCAGCAACTTAATCAGCTCGCCTGCATTCTCTGCATCTACCAGTTTTACACCGGCTTTGGCAGGAGGTAATTCAAACGATGCGATAGATGTTAATGCATCTACTGCAACAGGTTCAACTGCTTTCAACGGTTTGGTACGTGCACCCATGATCCCTTTCATGTTAGGGATGCGTTGTTCCGCCATTCCTTTCTGGCAACTAACAACTACGGGCAGACTAACTTCGCAGGTTTCTTCACCACCTTCAATCTCACGGTTGATGGTAGCGGTTGTGCCGTTGAGTTCAAATTTTGTTGCAAGGGAAACATAAGGTTGCTCAAGAAGTTCAGCTACCATGCCGCCAATAGCAGAACCATTGTAGTCGATGGTTTCTTTACCGGTGAACAGCAGATCGTAAGCTCCCTGTTTTGCTACTTCTGCAATTTGCGAAGCAATGTAAAAACTGTCGTGGCTGTCGGCGTTTACACGAATGGCTTCATCGCCACCCAATGCCAATGCTTTGCGGATGATGGGATCAGCATCAGCTGCACCAACTGTTATCAAATGAATAACTGTAGAAGGATCTTTTTCTTTCAGTTCAATGGCACGCACCAATGCATACCATTCGTCGTAGGGGTTGATGATCCATTGCACACCGTCCTGTGCAAACTTTGTGTTGTTATCGGTGAAGGCTATTTTTGCCGTCGTGTCCGGTGTTTTACTGATGCAAACTAAAATCTTCATGCAAGCAAAAATTTAGTGTGTGTTAAGAAATAGTTGTTTATGCAACTATACAAAGATAAAGGTTTGGGTCTCTCATCGGCGAACTTAAACGAAAAAATATTCACAAACATGGAGCGGATAGAGCAACTGCGGAAGTTTTTAGCGGATAGTCCTAACGACAGCTTTCTGAAACACGCCTTGGCGCTGGAGTATATTAAGCTGGGCGATGATGTTACGGCGAAGCAATTGTTTGAAGAATTGCTGGCGGCCGATCCGGGTTATGTGGGTTCGTATTATCATTTGGGCAAGTTATATGAACGACTGAACGATAATGACGCAGCCATTTCCTGGTACGAAAAAGGCATGCAGGTAGCGAAAGAAAAAGGAGAGCAGCATGCGTATGGAGAATTGAGGGGGGCGTTGGAGGAGTTGACGTTTTAGATAGTTTATAGTTTTTGGTTTGTAGTTTTTTGTTACCGGCTTTTGAGCTTTGATTGTTCTTTTGTTGCGTCGCACACTTGTACTACATTGATTGGTTCATCTTTGAGATATTACTAAATGAGTTTATTACATCGTTTTCAACAATACATTCAACAGTACAATCTTTTTCAACCAAAAGATCAACTGCTCCTTGCCGTTAGTGGAGGAGTGGATAGTGTGGTGCTGGTTGATCTTTGTGCAAAATCCAACTATCATTTCAGCATAGCACATTGTAATTTTCAACTAAGAGGCGAGGAGAGTGAAGCCGATGAAAGTTTTGTACGTTCATTGGCACAACAATACAATGTGCAGCTGCATGTGCAGCGTTTCAACACAGAAGAATACGCAACAGAAAATAAACTCTCTATCCAGGAAGCAGCAAGGGTGTTGCGGTATGAATGGTTTGAGGAGTTGGTGAACAGTGATGCGTCAATCGTTAGTCGTGAATCGGAAAACGCAGCGGCCTCCACTCTCTCCTTCGCTAAAGCTACGGAGAGCAGGCACCACTCATCACTCATCACTCATCTCCTCACCGCCCACCATGCCGATGACAACAACGAAACCTTGCTCATGCATTTCTTTCGGGGCACAGGTCTGCATGGGTTAACAGGTATTCCTGTTGCATACGGACATATCAAACGGCCTTTGCTTTCTTTCAGCAAGCAGGAGTTGGTGAACTATGCTGCAGAAAATAACTTGCAGTACAGGGAAGATTCATCGAATCAATCGTCGAAGTACACCCGCAACTTTTTCCGGAATGAAATTATTCCGGCTATTGAAAAAGTATATCCGCAGGTAAAGCAAAATCTGCAGGATAACCTGGAGCGTTTTAAATCAATTGAAGCATTGTATCAACTGTCAACACAACAGCTCATTAAAAAACTATGCAAACAAAAAGGCGATGAAGTATTTATTCCCGCCAAACAGTTGCTGCAATACAATAACAGGGCATTGATCTATGAGATCATCCGTCATTATGGTTTTACCGAACGGCAAATTGAAGAAGTGGAAAAGCTGGCCGTTGCTGAAACAGGTAAGTTCATTACATCGCCGCTCTTATTCTTCCGCATCATTAAAAATCGGGCATGGCTGGTAATTGCAGCTTACGATACTGCAGAAGTGGGACATGTGGTTGTGGAGGGTGTTGGAACAACAGGGTTTGTATTAGGGCTGCTGGAAGTGCAACAAATTCCTAATTCCCAAATCCCAATCCCCAATTCCAACACAACTGTGCTGCTCGATGCAAAGCATATTGAATTTCCATTACTGTTGCGCAAATGGAAAGCCGGCGATTACTTTTATCCGCTTGGCATGAAAAAGAAAAAGAAGCTGGCCCGTTTCTTTATCGATCAGAAATTATCCAAAACCGAAAAAGAAAATGTATGGGTGCTGGAGTGCAATAAAAAAATCATCTGGGTGGTTGGTCACCGGATCGATGATCGGTTTAAACTTACAGACAGCACTACAACTGCATTAAAGCTTTCGTTAAAAACGGGGGTGCGTTAACTGCTCAATAAACCCTTGTAACAGATCGGGCCTTGCAATAGCTGCAAAAATAAAACCGTAGATGCCGCCCCACAAGTGTGCATTATGCCCAATGTTATCGCCGCCACGCTTATCCATATAGCTGGAGTAAGCAATATAGGCAACACCGAAAATAATGTTGGGTAAACAGAGCACACCAAACAGGCAAATGTTTCTTGCCCACGGATCAACAATGATCGTTACAAAAAGCACTGCCGATACTGCTCCCGATGCTCCGAGCGAACGATAATAGTAATTGTCTTTATGTTTAAAGAAATCAAACATCGAAGAAGCAACCAATGCAGTTACGTATAAAAGAACAAATGCAAACTTTCCAAGAATGGCTCCTTCAACGTAAGGTCCAAAGAAGTAAAGTGTAAGCATGTTAAAGATCAAATGCATATAATCGCCATGCAGCACACCATGTGTTAAAAAACGATAGAGTTCTTTCCCGTTTTTCATACGTGCAGGATAGAACACCATGTTGTTGGTCATCTTTTCATTGTTAAAAGCGGGAATGGAAACCAGGCAGGTAAATCCAATAATGAGATAGGTAACAGGAATATCCATTTCGTTAATCGTTTATGTTCAAATCTAATGAGAAATAGTGAATGGCCAATTGTGAATGGTGAATAGTCAATAGTGAATGGGTTGCAGTTTTTACATCAGACATCCTAAATCCTACATCCGAAATTCTTTCGTACTTAACTATGGTGGTATTTTTCATTCCGGTTAATACTGCATGCCCTGTATACTTGTTCAGCCAGGATCAACCGCACCAGCTGATGCGGAAAAACCAACTGCGATAAACTCCATTTGTAATTTGCCCTTTGCATCACTGCTTCATCTATACCATATGCACCACCAATCAGAAACACAAGATTCTTTGTGCTTTCATTGGTTCGCTTCATAATAAATTCAGCAAGTCCTTCGCTGCTCAGTTGTTTACCACGTTCATCCAACGCAACCAGGTAATCATCTTTATCCAACATGCCCAGCAACACTTCACCTTCTTTCTTTTTTAAACTTGCTTCGCCAAGTGCAGCTGCATTTTTCGGTACCGGAATAATGGCCCACTCAACAGGATAGTAATTAGAGATGCGTTTGGTGAAATCTTCCACACCCGATTTTACATATTGTTCATGTGGTTTGCCAATACTCCAGAGCTTTATTTTCATGTTCCTGTTTTGGCTGTAAATGTCGGAAGAACAAAACGTATTTGTTGTGCCGATAAAGAAAAAGCCCCAACGTTGCAGTAGGGGCTTTCGTGGTTGATAATAAAGTATGGTTATTGCGGCAAAAAATCTTTCTTAAATGCTTCGAGTGTTTTTTTGTAAAGTTCGAGTTCAGGATTTAACTGTGCAGCACGTTGGTAATAACGATAAGCATCAGAATAAAAACGTGCAGATTCAAGTAAGAAACCAACTCTGAACAATTGTTCAGCTTCTGTTTCCTGTACTTTTTGCAAATCCTTCAACTGTGTAACAAAACTTTCGAACCCAGCTTTTTCCCATATATAAATCACTTTACGTTTTTCGGGGTCTTCGTTCTTCACCGTTATTTGCCAGTAATACGGTGTGTTGGGTTTCAGCTTCGATGCAAAATCTGCAATAGGTACGGCCGTTTTTTTAACTGTTTTCTGGTAAATCGGTTTTCCGCCCTGCTGTTGTTCGTACACTTCAAATAAAAATTCTTCTGTATCGGAATAACTTTTCCACGATACAGGAAACGAACCGGAATAATAGTTAATGGTATCCAGTCTTGAATCAATCCAGATGCTCATGTTGCTACGGCTTACGGCACCTACATTGTTCATGTAACTTTTCCTGTTTTTTTCCGGGCTGCCTTTTGGTGTAGTAAGCTGGTTCCAGATAAACTTCAGGTAGTTTGATGTAATGGAGCTTTTGTTTGTAAGACAGGAATCTTTAAACTGATCCATTGCATAGGTTCCGGGCTTGGTAACAGAGAACAAACTGTTTTCATTACAAATAATACTTACAAGCGAATTTGCGCCAACAGTAAGTTTCGATTGGTCGGTAAGCAGTTTGCCTATTTGTGCTTTGCCGGGTTTGTTGTTTTCGGTAATGGTAACAGATCCTTTCACAGAATAAATCAAATAAGCGTTTGCTTTTTGTGCATTTGCAGTTAGAACAAATACACATGCGAGAAGGAAGAGTTGAATCGATTTCATATTTAGTGTGCTTTTGAGTGAAAATTGGTATGGAAACCATATTTGGTATGCAACCAAACGGCCAGCGCTTCATAAAAATAGATAATGTCGATTGCCAAGATAATTACGATCAACGAAATCTTGGTGTCGATCTTTACACTAAACCAATCGAAGCAAACAATACCGATGTACACCGAAAGAATGGCAAAAAAGATCTGTGCAAGTTTTGCCACCAGGTGAAACCAGATATGATCTTCGATGTAGTAACGCATAAACAATGCAACATGCAGCCAGGCAATAAGAATGGTAATGATCCAGAACAGCCAGGTTGGAATTTCACGTATATACTGTTTGTCCAGTATCATGGAAATTATGTTGGCGTGGATAATGATCCCATTCATATCGGGTGTTGACTTTCCTGCAAATTTTTTATTTAACGGTGTATAATGTTTGTCTTCTACATTGTACGGATCGGGATTAATATACCCCATCAGTATAATCTTATCCTTCAATAATTCAGGCGCAATATTATCCAGCAACACATCTTCGCCATTAAGAACAATGTATTGTTCTATAGTGCGGCTGTAATGAATTACTTCGTAAGCACGCTTGCGATGCTCTAAATGCTGAAATGCTTCTTTGCTGGCTTGTTCTGCAATCGCTACGGGAAAACTTTTGTATGTTTTGCCGTTTGCTTTTTCAAAGGGAGAGAAATAGCGGATTGTACCTCCATCTTCACCAATCAGGTTTACGTATCCGGTGTTTTTTGTAAATATACCAAAGTATCCGGGATCTATGGGCTCTGTTTTATTTTGCCAATTTACCTTGGAGGCAATTACCAGCTGTGGGGTGCTACCTACCATGTGGCGCATTAACGAATCCTGTGCAGGCTCTCTTGGTCCGTTAAACTCCACATCAAGCCCTATAACTTTTGGATTTGCAGCACGTATCTTTTCAATCATCAATGCTAAACCCGTTCGGTCGGCATTGCCAATGTTTACGACTATAATGCGGTTTTCTACAGCAGTGCCTTTGTTCTTTTTGAGAACAGAATAAGCGATGTCGTTAAAGTCGAGGTCTTTTAAAGCTGTTTTAAAAGGGTTAAGAATGCCGGTGTTAATTGGTATAAGCCCAAGCAGCCCGATAAACAAAAACACAGAAATTGTGGCGAAAATGGTATCTCGCTTATATAAATAGCGCAGGTAAAAATGGTGCAGCCTGCGAAACGATTTGCGGAGAAATTGATATAGCCCCTGGAAAATATTATTGAAAACACCCGGGGATGTTTTGACTTTTTTTGTGGTTTTGGTTGATTGCATTGGTGTAGATGCTTGTAAGCTTAGAACTGAATTGCTAAATTAGTGCCCGAATATATGAGAAATTACGCTGCTTTGATAGTTCTGATCTGTGCATTTACCTTATTTAATCCACATTTCATAGAGGCTCAAACATCTGCAACAAACGATACTTCCAAAGTTGCCGTGGTTGGGAAAAGTTATGCCATGATCATTGGTATTTCCAATTACAAACACATTCGTCCGCTTTCGTTTGCTGATAGTGATGCAGGTTTGTTTAAAGATTATTTGCAGTCCAGGGGTGAGGCAAGTATACCCGACGACAGAATGTTGTACCTCGTAAACGACCAGGCAACATCAGCTAACTTTTGGGTAAAGGGGATGGCGTGGTTACGGCAGAAAAATCTTGGCGCAGGCGACAGGCTGTACATTTACCTCGCTGGCCATGGCGATGCAATTAACCAGGACGAATACTTTTTTCTTACTTACGATTGCAATCCTGCAGGCGATAAAAACAATTACATTGTAACAGGTAGTATACAGCTGTATAATCTTAAAAGCCGCATTGGCGAGCTCAGTCGTAAAAATGTAGAGATCTACCTCATTATGGATGCCTGTCGTACCAACGAATTACCCGGCGGCCAGGATGGGCAACAAATATTAAGTTCGGCAATTTCCGAACGCAAAGCCGGAGAGGTAATTATGCTGGCAACAGGAGCAGGGCAAGAGTCGATGGAGGACGCAACAATTGGTTCCGGTCATGGATTGTTTACCTATTACCTTGTTGATGGTTTAAGTGGTTTGGCCGATGGTTACGAAGGAAAAGACGGCGTAATAACATTGGTTGAGCTTCGTTCGTATGTGTTGGATAAAGTGCCGCAGTTTGCACTTAAAAAGTATAAGAAAAAACAGGAACCTTTTATTTGTTGCGATGATAATGGCCAAAAAAATGTAGCGGTTGTTGACAGTGGTTTTTTGAAGAAGTGGGAAATGGGTAAGAATGTTGGTAATGTGGCAATGGAAGATGGCGGCGTAAATGCAATGATGCGTAGTGCAAGAGGCAGGGGCGCTTTGCTGGCCGATAGTAATATTGTACAGATATATAATGACTTTAATCAATCGATAAAAAAACTAAAGCTTACCGGCGATAGCTCTGCCGATTTCTTTTACGAAAAAATGCAGCGGCTTTACCCCGATGATGTGTTAACTGTTGATGCACGTCAAACACTGGCTGCTGAGTTTATCAATTTTGCACAACGTAAGATCAATTTGTATTTGAGTGGTAAAGATGCTGCCGGTATTCAACAGATTCGTACACAGCTCGACGATAACAGCCGCAGTGAAGAAATACAAGCAGGTATTCAACGGCTCGAGTATATTGCCGGTCTCGATTTTAGCAAAGTAGCTGCAATGATGGCGAAAGCAATTACCCTTATCGATCAGTCTGATGAACCATTAATTAAAAGTTTACGGGGTAAACTCTTGTTCTTTAAAGCACGGAGTTTGTTTGATGAAAAGAACAAAGTGCTCGATATGCAGGAAGCAAAGAGCCTTATTTACCAGGCTTATGCACTTGATAGCAATGCGGCTTATATTCTGCACACCATATCATCGCTACACCTGCAGTTAAAGCGGTACGATAGTGCTGTGTACTACAGTTTAAAAGCAATCAGCAAAGCACCACGCTGGCGTTATCCTTATACAACGGTTGCTTACTCGTATTTACAATTGAAACGTTTTGAACAGGCAAGGGCTTACTACGAAAAAGCAATTGAAATAGACCCGAAGAATGCAGATGCGTATGTTGACTTTGGTTACTACGAGTTTCAGCAAAATAAAACGGAAAGGGCATTGAGTTTATACCAGAAAGCATTGCAGCTCGATCCGAATAACATATCGGCATTAAACAATGTTGGTTGGTTAATGAAGGAGAAGGGAAAGTACAAAGAAGCGATTCAATACTTTACAAGTTGTGTGCAAAAAGATTCTTCATTTGTATCGGCTTACAATGGTCTTGCACGTGTGTATGGAGCAATGAAACAATACGATTCGGCAAGAAAGTTTTACTTGCAGAGCGTGCAGTACTATCCCGATCAGGCTTATGTGTTCGATCTGTTAGGCAATTTCTTTAAAGAAATCAATCTTGCAGATTCTGCATTGAGTTATTTTCATCGGTCCATTAAACTCGATCCTTTTTATATGCAGCCGTATCTTGATCTTGCACGTTTGCATGAGCAGGGGCGCAGGGTAGATTCTGCTTCGTTTTATTTCAGAAAGATCATCAGCATGAATCCTACGTCGAAAAATGCTTACATCAGCATGGCAACATTTTATCAGAATGCACGTATGGCCGACTCTGCCAATATCTATTTTAATAAAGCAATTTCGGTTGATGCAGGCGATGGCAGTACGTACAATTCAATCGGTGTTTATTATTTCCGGAAAAACCAGTTCGATTCTGCTGCAAAATATTTCCGTTCGGCTGTACAGTACGATCCGCTTAATTCTTCCTTCTTCAGCAATCTTGCATCGGTATACGAACGTAACAAGCAATACGATTCTGCATTTTATTGTTTAAATAAAGCGTTGGAATTAAGTCCGGGTAATGCGCAGATCTATAATAGTATTGCTTTGCTGCATAAAAAGCAAAACAAGTTAGATTCTGCTCTGTATAACTATCGCATGTCTTATCAATACAACAATGAAAATATTTCGGTGTTAATTGATATGGCGGATCTCTTCAGAGATATGAGTGAGCCCGACTCGTCGGTAAAAATGTTGCACCAGGCTATTGCCTTACGTCCCGAAATGCCCGACTTGTACAACAGCGCAGGTGTAGTTTATCTCCGCTATAAAAAATACGATTCGGCACAATACTATTTCTTAAAAGCTGTGGCATTAGATCCGGCAATGATCCGTGCTTACAATAATCTCGGCAGTATGTTCTATACTCAACAGAACTATACAGAAGCATTGCAGTATTACGAAAAGGCATTGGCAATAAATCCATCATACGAAAATCCATTGCTGTTTATTGGTTTAATACATGTCAATACCAATCAATACGCAAAAGCAATTCCATACCTTGAACGTTTGGTTAAAGCAAATAATAAAGCGGCTTCGGGTTATTATTACCTTGCAGTAAGCCATGCAGCAACAGGAAATGATGCTGCAGTTCTCAGCAATCTTGAGAATGCATTGAAACTGAAATATGGCGATGCAGAAGAAGTGTGGAGCCAGAAAGAGTTTGCAAAAATCAGGAATACAGCTGCGTTTAAAACATTGCTCGGGAAATATTTTCCGGAGCATCAGTTTAAATAAGTAAATCGTTCATCAGCTGCTTATGCCGTACATAAGCAGCTTTTTTATGCATAGCATTTGAAAAATAGTGTTCTGCTGAATAGTTGTATTTTCAGGTACAACTATCTGTTATGCGATTTATTACTACAATTATTCTTGCTGTTTGTTTTTTTATTTCACTTCAGGCCCAGGTTGCAAAAGCGCCGGTTAAAAACGAAGGCGAGGGGCCGTATACACAGCTTATTCTTCGTGGAGTAATTATGATCAATGGTACAGGTGCACCACCTGTTGGTCCTGTTGATATTGTAATTGAAAAGAACCGCATTGTACAAATAGCCAATGTTGGTTATCCCGGTGTAGTCATTAATGAAAACAATCGCCCTAAACTAAAAGAAGGTGGTAAAGAACTGAAACTCGATGGACAGTATGTACTACCTGGTTTTATTGATATGCATGGTCATATCGGCGGTACAGGACAAGGAGCCAATGCAGAATATGTATTTAAACTCTGGATGGCGCATGGTATAACAACAATTCGTGACCCTTCGTGTGGTAACGGTCTTGATTGGGTGCTTGAAGAAAAAAGATTGAGTGCCGAAAATAAAATTACAGCGCCACGCATTTTTGCTTACACAGCATTTGGTCAGGGAAGTAAAACGCCCATCAGTACGCCTGAGCAAGCTATTGAATGGGTTCGTCAAAATGCAAAGAACGGTGCCGATGGTATTAAGTTTTTTGGAGCAGCGCCACAAATAATGGATGCAGCAATCCGTGAAAATAAAAAGCTGGGTTTACGCAGTTGTGCACATCATGCACAAATGGATGTTGCACGTTGGAATGTGTTGAAATCTGCAGAAGCAGGAATGACTTCGATGGAACATTGGTATGGTTTGCCTGAAGCTTTGTTTACAAAACAAACCATTCAGCAATATCCACTCAGTTATAATTACAGCAACGAACAACATCGTTTTGAAGAAGCAGGAAAATTATGGAAACAGGCAGCAGCACCCTTCAGCGATCATTGGAATAATGTAATGAATCAATTACTGAAACTTGATTTTACCATCGATCCTACATTTAATATTTACGAAGCTAACAGAGATCTGCAACGTGCACGAAGGGCAGAGTGGCATGAAGAGTATACATTGCCATCGTTATGGAAATTTTACGAGCCAAGCCGTGTATCGCATGGCAGTTACTGGCATAGCTGGGGAACAGAACAGGAAGTAGAGTGGAAAGAAAATTATCGGTTATGGATGAGCTTCATCAACGAATATAAAAACCGTGGCGGTCGTGTAACAACAGGCAGCGATAACGGGTTTATTTATCAAACCTATGGTTTTGGATACATACGTGAGTTGGAGTTGTTGCGTGAGGCTGGTTTCCATCCGTTGGAAGTAATACGTTCTGCCACATTATATGGAGCACAGGCTTTGGGTGTAGAAAAAGATCTGGGTAGTATTGAAGTGGGTAAGCTGGCAGATATTGTTGTAGTTGAAGTGAACCCTTTGGAGAATTTGCAATTATTATATGGCACAGGCGCCATTCGTTTAAATACAGAAAATAAAGTTGTACGTGCAGGTGGCGTAAAGTTTACCATTAAAGATGGCATTGTGTACGATGCTAAAAAGTTATTGGCTGATGTTAAAACGATGGTAAGTGAAGAAAAAAAGAAAACCGGCTGGCAGTTAAAACAACCGGGCACAGAATAAAATTTGTAACACAGTCAAAAAACTGTTCTTTCGCACAATTAAATTATAAACTATGAAATTGAAATTCGCTGTAACAGCACTATGCATGCTGTTTTTTGTTGCTGTAACCAACGCCCAGTTACCAAAAGTTAATGGAGGAGCAAACATCGGCAGTCTTCTCTCTCAATTTACAAATGCAATTAAGCCCGCATCTTTTACAGATCAATGGACAGGTGCAAAAGGAAATTTTTTAAGCACTGCAGGTAAAGTAAAAGATGCAGTTGGTGTTGGCAAGTCTATTGCATCACTTGCAGGATTTATAAAACCAGATATGTTTAAGCAGGGTTTTAACGTCCAGAATCTTATTTCAACTGCAAATACAGTTAAAACAATGGCGCAGGCAACAGGTGTTTTAAAAAGTCTTGAAGGCGGCTTAAAACCTGAGGCTTTTTTAAGTGGATGGAGCACAAAACGGACCGGTTGGTTAAGTGCACTAAATCTTATTAAATAAAAAATATACCGTATTGTTTTACAGAAAGAAGGACTGCATTCGCAGTCCTTCTTTTTTATGTTAATACTTGCGTTGGCACAATCTTTGGCAAGGAGCAAGCAGATAAAATAAAATGACCATGAGACAAGGAACAAAACTAATGTACGCAGTGGTAGCAATAAGTTTATTGCTTGCTGCATGTAAAGGAATGACAAAAACACAGAAAGGTGCCATTATTGGTACAACAAGCGGAGCCGCCATTGGTGGGGTAATTGGCCGTGCATCGGGCAACACTGCTCTGGGAACAATTATTGGTGCTGCAGTTGGTGGTACCGCCGGTGTGTTAATTGGCAAACAAATGGATAAACAAGCCGAAGAAATAAAAAAGCAAGTGCCTAACGCAAAGGTTGAACGTGTGGGTGAGGGTATTGAAATTGAGTTTGAAAGTAAAGTGCTGTTTGATTTTGATGCATCAGGATTAAAAACTGAAGCAAAAACAAGTTTAAATGAGTTGGCAACTGTGCTGAAAAAATATCCTGATACAAACATTGAAATACAAGGGCACACCGATAATAAAGGCAGCGATGCATACAACGAATCACTATCGCAACGCAGGGCTAATGCAGTTATGATGTATCTCATTGATAAAGGAATTCAATTGTCACGGATGAATCCAAAACCAATGGGCGAAAATTATCCCAAGTATAGTAACGATACCGAAGAAGGTCGTTCACAAAACCGCCGTGTGGAATTTTTAATTACGGCAAATGAAAAAATGAAATCAGATGCACAGAAACAGGCCGGTTCATCTAAATAATTACTCACACAAAAGAAACATACATATGAAAGGAATGAAACTTTTAGCAGCAGGAATTTTATTTACTGCTGCAGTACAGGCGCAAACAACAAAATCAAACGGCGTAAGCTTTGGCATCAGGGCGGGAGTTAATTTTCAAAACATTAATGGACGGAGCTTTTCCGATAATAAACTCGAGAATAAGCTGGTTCCACGTTTACAGGCCGGAGTAACTGCCGATGTGCCTTTAGCAGATGACTTTTATCTGCAACCCGGATTGCTTTATTCGGGTAAGGGTACAAAGTTTAAAGGCTCAAACGATGTACTCAATATTTCATACCTCGATGTGCCGGTAACATTTTTGTATAAACCGGTATTGGGCAAAGGAAGAATGATGTTGGGTGTAGGTCCGTATGTTGGTTTTGCTTTAAACGGAAAAGTAACGCAGGAAGATGGCGATAAGAGTACTGTAAAGTTTAAAAATACAATTACCGCATCCGAAGCTATTTCCGATTATTATTACCGCCGTATGGATGCCGGTGCCAACTTACTTTTTGGTTACGAGATGAGCAGCCGTTTAAGTCTGCAACTGAACGCCCAGCTTGGTTTACAGAAAATAAACCCGGTAATAGAAGGTGTTAGTAACGATAATACAGCCTACCGCAATACCGGCTTTGGCTTGTCGCTTGGCTACCATTTTTAAGGATTTACAGGTTCAGAAATCCTCCGTTTACAGCGGGGGATTTTTTTTATTTAAAAAACTGAGTAATAAAGATTTCGGAAATTAAATGAACCGCCCTATATTTGCAGCCCGTTAACGGGAATGGCTCCGTAGCTCAACTGAATAGAGCATCTGACTACGGATCAGAAGGTTTCAGGTTTGAATCCTGACGGAGTCACAAAAATAGCTTTAAAAGCTAAAAGCCTCATTCAAACAGAATGAGGCTTTTTTATTGCGTTAGTAACTTTTAAGGTTGTAACCCTCGCTTAATTCTGTATCAACTTTATACATAATTGTCGTTTTAAGTTATTGGAAGACTGTCAATGGAGATTTTACGAGTTTATCTTACTCTTCCACATTAAAAATATACCCAGCACCATACACATTGCTTAAACTTACTTTTTTCGATTGTGCAATTATTTTGCGCAGGCGTGAAATAAATACATCGAGGCTGCGGCCAAGGAAGTAGTCGTTCTCGCCCCAGATCTTTACAAGGATCTCTTCTTTTTTTATGCGCTTGTTTTTGTTGTGGTAAAAATGTTCAATCAGTTCTGCTTCTCTTGTTGTAAGCTTGGCTACTTTTTTATCGGGAGTAGTTACTGTTAACTGCTCACGGTTATAAAGAATATCGCCGATCATGTACGAAGATAGTTGCACTTTTGGAGCAACAGCACCCGATGTCATCTTCAGAATGTTCTTAAGCTTTAATGCCAGCTCGTCAATATCAAATGGTTTACTGATGTAATCTGTTGCACCAAGATTAAGTCCTGTTAGCCGATCTTTCTTTTCTGTACGTGCGGTTAAAAAAACAAACGGAATATGTTCTTTAATCTGCACAATGTTTTCAGCCAGTTCAAAACCGCTTTTCTGCGGCATCTGTACGTCGAGTAAACAAAGCCCGTAGCTCGATGTGTTTTCTTTAAACGCTTTTAATGCATTCTTCGAATTATCGAACCAGTCTATATCAAAGCCTTTTGTTTCGAGGTATTGTTTAATGAGGCTCCCCAGGTCTTGCTCATCTTCCACAAAAAGTATTTTCTCTGTCATATTCTGCTCATTAGTGATACTGCAAAAATAACAACATCAGGCCTGTTCAATTATTAACGGAATGTAAATGATAAATTCTGTGCCAACCTGCTCTTTACTCATTACTTCATAGTTCCAGCCATGTGCATCGAGGCATTGTTTGGTATGGTATAATCCAAGACCTATGCCCGGCGCATTGCTGCTAACCAAAGAAGGGTTACGGTAAAATTTAAAAAACATTTTACGCTTTACTTTATTACTCATGCCGTCGCCATTGTCTTTGATGCTGATGGCAAGTGTTTGACTGTTTTTGGCATACGTTGTAACAGCAATATCTTTTACCGTTTTGTGATTGTATTTAACGCTGTTGTCAAGTATATTCAGAATGATGGATGTGAAATGCAGTTTGTCGAGCAGCACTGCATCTTCGTTTGTTTTGGGTGTAAAAGAAATTTTCGTATTGGCAAGATCGAGGTTAATGCGATAGTCGGAAATGATTTCTTCCAGCTCATTATTGATAACATGCTTTTCCATCACCAGCTTAATCGGTTTTTCGCCACCTGTTTCAATTACCTGCTGCATTAAAATGGTTAGCCGTTCGGTTTGTCGTTTGATAATGTTGTAAAGACTGTCGAGCTTTTCGCTGCGTATTGCCTGGTTTTCGTTTTCGATGGTTTTATTGGCAATGATGATGGTGGTAAGCGGTGTTTGAAATTCGTGACTGATGGTGTTAATGAAATCCGATTTCATTTCACTTGCTTTCTTTTGCCGTATCCAGTTTGCAAAGGTTAAAAAGAATATAGTGAGGATTGCAACGATGGAAAAAACTGAGAGTAATGTTTGCGGTAATGTTTTATAAACGATCTGCTGTAAACGATCGGTCCGGTCGCAATACAACGCAAAGTTCATACGATAACTGCGTGCAGATGGAGCACTTACTTTTAATGCCGATGTAAGTGTTTGCGGATTATAGGAAGTAAGCGTACCTCCGATTTTTGCACCGTGATTTACTACATAGGGTACGGATGTTTTATAATCAGCTTCGTTGCTTGAAAATAAAGTGTAATAATGATTAGGTTCTGTGGCAATAGCAAAATGCTCAACAAAAAGAGCATAGTTGATTGCTGCATCAATATTGTTTGCTTTTTTTACTGAATCGAGAAACGCATCCATGTTGTTGGCTTTGTTCAGTGCTTTGAACAACGTATCGCAAAGCCTTGCTGCATGGTTTTTAAACGCATCGGTGTTGCTTGTTGCCAAACGTTCCAGTTCGGGAAACTCCCGGTATAAGATGGTGTCGATAATTTTTACCGCACCACGAAATACTTTGTCGTTTACAATGCTTTCTTCGTAAGCAGTTTTAAGGATCTTCTTCTCATCAATATTATATACCTTTTCTTCCAGCTTATAAATATTACGGATGTGAATAAGCTGTACAAGGCAAAGTACAGTTGTACAAACAACTGCAATGATCTTAAAAATAAATATCCTGTCACGCTTTAACATAACGGGTGGAATGGGCTTTACACGAATCTTGTAAAGTACAAAATAACTGCTTTCTAACCTCCAAACTTCTTTCGTTAAGTATTCATTAACTATTTGTTGGATTTGTGTTGACTACAACCTGATTTTTTAAAAATTAGTATTGCTGTTCCTAAACCAAAACTAGTTATGAGCAAAACATTTGCATGCAAACGCATCCTTGCTTTACTTGTTTGCTTTAGTCTGCTGGCCGTATCGGCAATTGCGCAGACAACAGTAAAAGTAAGCGGGGTTGTAAAAGACAGGTTGGACAAAGTTATTTCCGATGTAAGTGTTACTGTACAAGGTAACGGTAAAGCCGGAACAACAACCAACGAAAAAGGTGAGTTCTCTATCACCGTAACAACCGGCGATGTGCTGGTATTTTCTTATGTAGGCTTTGTAGAAGTTACAAGACCGGTAAACAACACACTTTACTTCGAAGTTATTATGGATGCCAAGCAGGGCAGCCAGCAGGAAGTAGTTGTGGTTGGTTTCGGTAAGGCTAAAAAGGTAAGTCTTGTAGGCGCACAATCTACTGTAAACGTAACAGAACTCAAACAACCTGTAGCTAACTTAAGTACGGTGTTAGCTGGCCGTGTCTCAGGTGTGGTTGGTGTGCAACGTACAGGTTTACCAGGTGAGAATACTGCCGATCTCTGGATCCGTGGTATTTCTACATTTGGTCCTAACTCAAGTGGTGCACTGGTTATTATTGATGGGGTACAGGGGCGTGATATCAACTCACTCGATCCTGAAGACATTGCTTCCTTTACGATTTTGAAAGATGCATCTGCTACAGCCGTGTATGGTGTGGCTGGTGCAAATGGTGTAATTCTCATCAACACCAAAAAGGGTAAATCTGCAAAACCCGTTTTAAAATTCAACTACAACCAGGGTGTTACTGCTTTTACGAAATTACCACAGTTAACAGGTGCAAAAGATTATATGGATCTGCGTAACGAAGCACGCATTGCATCAGGCCTTGCTTCAGAATATACGCAGGCGTATATCGATTCTACATTAAAAGGTAATCAGCCTTATTTATATCCGAATGTAGACTGGATGAAAGAGATCTTCAACCAATCAGGTACCACAAGAAGAATGAATTTTAGTGCAAGTGGTGGTGCAGAAACTGCAAACTACTATGTGGCGTTGGCTTATTACGACGAACAAAGTTTGCTGAAAACAGATGGTGCACAAAGCTACGAGTCGGATCAACGTTTTAAGCGTTACAACTTTACCAGCAACATTAACATGAGCTGGACAAAGACAACCAAGTTCGATCTGGGTATACAAGGTTACATCACCAATTTGAACACGCCCGGTTACAATGCGCAACAGGCGTTCAGAGAAGTGATGCAGACAACTCCGATCCTTTATCCGAAAATGTATCCCGGGAATTTAGTACCCGGTATTAATGCTGCAAACGCACAGCGTAACCCGTATGAAGAAATTACACAAACAGGTTACATCAACAGCGCCAGCAACCAGGTATATTCAAATGCAAAAATTACGCAGGATCTGAAAATGATCGTTCCCGGTTTATCTGCCTATGGTTTATTTTCGTTCGATGCGTTTAACTCACAAACCATCAGCCGTACACGCCAGCGTAACACGTATAAAATAAATCCTGTTACACCGTACAATGCAGATGGCTCGGTAAACCTGTTACCTGTTATTACAACCGGTTCGGATAACCTTGCTTACGGACGCAGTAATGGTGGTAACCGTTCGTTCTATATTGAAACTGCAGTTAACTACGACCGTGAGTTTAAAAAAGATCATCACATTACAGGGTTGGTACTTTACAACCAACGCTCTTATATTGATGCATTTGCTGCAAACTTAACAGCATCACTTCCTTTCCGCAGTATGGGTTTGGCAGGTCGTAGCACATACGCATATAAAGAAAAATATTTTGCAGAAGTAAACTTCGGTTACAACGGTTCAGAAAACTTTGCGCCTGAAAATCGCTTTGGTTTCTTCCCGTCAATCGGTATGGGTTGGGTTGTATCAAGAGAAAAATTCTTCGAAGCTGTTGAGCCTGTTTTCCAATTTTTCAAGATCCGTTATTCGGATGGTTTAGTTGGTTCAGGTGCAGGTGGCCGCCGTTTCGGATACTTAACAATTGTTACCGATGGTGCTGCAGGCTTTACATGGGGTAACGGTACTTCTAACCAAGGCAGTGGCGGCGGTGTACAGATCCAGGATTATGGTGCACCTGTACAATGGTCAAAATCACGCAAGCAAGATCTGGGTATCGAATTCAAAACACTCGATTCAAGATTATCGGTTATACTCGACTTCTTTAAAGAACACAGAACAGGTGTATTCTTACAGAGAGCAAGCTTACCTTCTTATGTTGGTTTAAATAATAGTCCTTATGGTAACCTCGGTGTCATCAACAATGCCGGTTTCGACGCAACAGTTGAAACAACGCCGTTCTATTGGGGACAAACCAAATGGGATTTCAGAGGTACTGTTACTTATAACCGTGATATGATCATGGAAAACGATCAGCCAACACAACCATATCCTTATATGGAAAGAAGAGGTTATAACACACTTTCTACTTTTGGTTATACTGCACTTGGTTTATTTAAAGATCAAAAAGAAATTGATAACGCTCCCGATCAAACACCATTGGGTGGCAAACCACGCCCCGGTGATATCCGTTACAAAGATTTGAACAGCGATGGTTTGATCAACAACCTTGATGTAAGCCGTATTGGTAATGGTGATGTGCCGAACTGGATCTATGGTTTTGGATTTAACGTAGAGTGGAAACGTTTCTATTTCGGCGCTTTCTTCCAGGGTATACAGGGAGCACAACGCTTGCTTGGCGGCGATGGTATTATTCCGTTCAACAACAGCACTGGTCCTGAAAGAAGTAATCTGCTGTCAATAGCAAATGATCGCTGGACAGAAGCAAATCCTAACCCCAATGCATTTTATCCACGCCTGGCTTATGGTAATGCTGCAAACAGAAACAATACTGTTGCAAGCACATGGTGGATAAAAGATATTTCGTTCCTGCGTTTGAAAAGTCTTGCATTTGGTTATAATCTGCCTGATAAATGGGTGAAGAAGATCGGTTTCAGAAGTGCACAGGTTTATGGACAGGGCTTTAACCTGTTTTACTGGAGCAAGTTTAAACTGTGGGATCCTGAGCTGAACACAACAAACGGTGCATTGTATCCGAACATCAGAAACTTCTCTTTGGGTGTTGAGTTTACCTTATAATCAATCCAAACAAACGAACATGAAAAAATTAATTGTTTCTATATCTCTTATAACGGCATTGGTATCGATGAACAGCTGTAAAAAGTATCTCGATACTGTGCCCGATAACATCCTCACCATTGAAGATGTATTTAAAACACGTACCAATGTTATCCGTTACATCGGTAATATTTACCAGGCAATGCCAAATGAATTTAATCAGCGTTTTGGCGGCAATGAAAACTCAGGTGTTTGGACGGGTGCATCGGACGAAGGCAAGTATACCTGGGATTTTGTGTATGCCAACAATATGAACAAAAGTGCATGGGCAAATACAGATGGCAACGTTTCTGTGTACTGGGATAATTATTACCGTGCTATCCGTAATGCTACAGATTTTATTCAACGTATCGATAATGCAACGCCTGAGATCAGTGCAACTGAAAAAACAATTCTGAGAGGTGAGGCAAGAGCGTTAAGAGCGTTTTACTATTATCAGTTGTTACGTATTTATGGCCCTGTGGTTATTTTGGGTGAAGATCTGATCCCTGTAGCAGCAACTACAGAAGAAGTAAACCGTCCACGTTCTACGTTTGATGATTGTGTAACGTTTATTATTGATCAGCTCGATAAAGCTTACACCGAATTGCCAGCAACATCTGCTGTTGCCGGTAAGTTTACAAAAGGTGTGGTAAAAGCATATAAAGTACAGGTGTTGATGTTGGCTGCAAGTCCGTTGTTTAACGGTAACACCGATTATGCTGCATTGAAAAATGATGATGGAAAAAATCTTTTCAATCAAACATACGATGCTGCTAAATGGACAAAAGCAGCAACTGCAGCAAAAGATTTTTTAACGGAGTTTGCTCCGGGTACGTACGATCTGTATCGTGTATCGGATGCTGATCCGTTTAAAGCTGCTTACCTGTCTTGTCGTGATGTGATCACTCAAAGCTGGAACAAAGAATGGATCTTCGGTCGCTCTAATTCCGGTTACAGTTTCATCCGTTACGATCGTACTCCTTTCCATGCAGGTTATGCTAACCAGCGTGGTGCAGGTGCTAACGGCGCCACACAGGCGCAGGTAGATGCTTACTTTATGGCGAATGGTAAACCCATTACTGATCCAACTGCAGGTTACACAGCTACAGGCTTCAGCAGTTTCAAAGCGCCATACGATAACACAACACGTTCTACATTCAATCAATGGACAAACCGTGAACCACGTTTTTATGTTGGTATCACTTACAACAACAGTGTATGGCTTTATCCTGACCAGAATACAGGTAACCTGATTGTAACAAATATGGAGCGGACAGGTAATTCCGGTTTGGCACAGAGTACATCTGATGTTACGCCAACCGGTTACATTATCCGTAAAGGTGTTGCCAATACAGATGATGCAAGAGGAAGTTTGTATCTGCGTTTGGCGCAGATTTATCTGGATTATGCTGAAGCATTGAACGAGTCGAATCCTGTTGATGCAGACATCTTAAAATACCTCAACTTCATTCGTGAACGTGCAGGTGTTGCACAATACGGTGCGGGAACAAACCCATTGCCTGTGCCTGCAACACAAGCAGAAATGCGTGCAGCCATCCGTGCAGAAAGAAGGGTAGAGCTGGCGTTTGAGAATGTGCGTTACTTCGAAACAAGAAGATGGAAGGTTGCCGAACAAACAGATGCCGGTACGTTTTACGGTATGGACAGAACGCAAACAGGAACAGCTTTCTATACGAAAACATTGTTGGAAACAAGAACATTCCGTAAGAGAGATTACCTGTTCCCGGTTCCTGCAAACGAAGTGTTGAAAAATCCGCTTGTTAAGCAAAACACCGGTTGGTAATTTATTTGTTTCATCAACTCACATTGAACAAAATGCAAAAAAATAATTTTTATAAACTCACAGCAGCAGCATTGTTTACTGTAGCAATGGGTGCCTGCAATAAACCGAAGCCAATTGAATTAACAAACGAAGGCTCGGTGTATATGCCACAGGCTGTAGGTACAAGAGCAAAGGTTGATCTGTTGTTTACATCTACCAATACACGCCAGGAGCTGGTGTTTGGTGCCGCTTACGGTGGTTTAAAAACAGCAGGAAGTGATAACAGTGTATCCTTTGTTGTAGATGCTGCAAAAGTTGCAGCATACAATGCAGCAAATGGAACGAACTACACGTTGTTACCTGCTACCAGTTACGAACTTTCCGGTTTAAATACGGTTATTCCTGCAGGTGCAACAAGCTCAACGCCGTTAACGTTAACAGTTAAAACAAATACGGTAACAGTAGGTGTACGTTATATGTTGCCTATTTCCCTCAGCACTGCTGCCAACGGGCAAATTGTATCATCACTTCAAACCACTTATTTCCGTTTTGATACATTGTTACGTAAGTCGATTGATGTAACAGGTCTTGGTACATTAACAGTAAGCAATGAAAATGATGGGGGTTCAGGTGCAGGCGAAGGCTCACCTAAACTCATCGATAACGACATCAATACAAAATACCTGTTCCAGACATGGAATACTGCATTAGCTACAAACGGCGGTGCATGGTGGAAGTTACAGTTTGGTACACCGGTTACGGTTGGTGCATACACATTTACTTCTGCAAACGATGGAGCAACACGTGATCCTAAAGACTGGAAACTGCAGGGTTCAAATGATAATACAACCTGGACCGATCTTGATACACGTACAGGTGAGCAGTTTGCTGCACGTTTTCAAACCAAACGGTATGAAGTGGCGTCGCCGCAATCATTTACTTACTACCGTGTTTTCATGACAGCAAATAACGGCAGCTCTCTCTTTCAAATGGCAGAGTGGCGTGTAATAAAATATGAATAACCAACAGTGAACAAAGCAGCAGTGAATCTTTTTCACTGCTGCTGTTTTTTTAGCAGAACGCTCTTTGGCCAATAGCCGACTGCACAGATAATACTTCGGGTAACAGAACATACACAATGAAAAAGTATATGCTCAACACAATATTGATTATGATTTTATCGGCAGTTGGTTTATTGGTATCGGGCTGCAAAAAGAAACAAACAGGTGGTGGTTCAACACCACCGCCTGTTATTAATTACGATGTGCCGCCATCAACCTGGCAGGAACATTGGTTCGATCATGCACAGCTTGTATCGAGAGTGTACTACGATACTTCGCTGGTAGTATATTTTGATAATGATGTACAGAAAAGTATTACATGGCCAAACACATTTGTAAAAGAAGTGTGGCAGTACACAAGAAAAACCTATGGTTACGAATTCGGATCTGATAAAAGACTGTATGCCATTTTTCATGCGGGCAAATACAGTGGCGGTCATCCGGGTTATTATTACAGCAGCCGCCACGATAACAGAAACGTCATTGATTGCGGTTCATCAAGCCTCAATGCATGGACGGCTGGTACAGGTAACGATCTCGATCTTGTTACACACGAAGTGGGTCATGTGGTGGAAAGTGCAAACAATAATGCAAAAGGTTCGCCTGCATTTGCTATCTGGAAAGACAGTAAGTGGATGGAGATTTATATTTACGATGTATACAAAGGCTTGGGCCGTACAGCTGATGCCGACCGTTGGTATAATTTAATGATGGGCACAACCGACAATTTCCCTCAAACAAATACACAATGGTTTAAGAATTGGTTTTATCCAATTTATAATCAATATGGCGGCAGTGCTGTATTGAATAAATTCTTTAAGCTGCTTGCAGCTAATTTTCCGAAAGATGGTAACAGGCAATATACAAGAGATTTAAACTGGGGTGAGTTTATTCACTTCTGGAGCGGGGCAGCAGGAGCTAATTTAAAACCCCTTGCCACAACAGCTTTTGGCTGGCCGGCAGAATGGGAAACACAATTCAACAAAGCAAAAACCGATTTTCCATCTGTAACATATTGAATACATTCTGGAAACAATCAATACATTTCTTGTCGAAAATAATTTTACTTCGCAATTCAAATAAAGGATCATATCAACATGTTTAAAAGAAAAGTAATGATAGCCGTATTAGCGCTATCATGTGCAGCAGCAGTAAAGGCACAGGTGAAAGATCTTGTACAGTATGTAAACCCGTTAATGGGTTCGTTATCAAAACCCGATCTGTCGAATGGTAATACTTACCCGGCAATTGGTACACCGTGGCCGATGAATATGTGGACACCACAAACAGGCGACAATGGCAACGGATGGCAATACACTTACACAGCCGATAAGATCCGTGGTTTCAAACAAACACATCAACCTTCTCCATGGATGAATGATTATGGTGTGTTCTCTATTATGCCGGTATCGAAAAAATCGGTATTCAAACAGGAAGAACGTGCAAGCTGGTTTACACACAAAACAGAAGTGGCGCAGCCGCATTACTATAGTGTATACCTGGCCGATCATCATATTACAACTGAAATAACGCCAACTGAACGTGCAGCTATCTTCCGTATCACCTATCATTCAACTGATAGTGCGTTTGTGGTAGTGGATGGTTTCCGCAGAGGCAGTTATATTAAAATTATTCCCGAAGAAAACAAGATCGTTGGTTACACAACTTTTCATGCAAGAGGACGATTGAAAAACTTCGCCAACTATTTTGTACTCCAGTTCAATACGTCGTTTACGTTTAAAAAAGTATGGTCAAAAGATAAGTATGTAGATGGACTGGATGTAAAAGCCGATACAACAGGCGCCATCATTGGTTTCAACATCACGGAAGCAAATCAACAGGTAATCGTAAAAACAGCATCCTCTTTCATCAGTCTTGAGCAAGCCGAACTGAATTTGAAAAACGAAGTAGGCAGCAAAACATTTGATGCCGTAAAAGCTGAAACACAACAGTTGTGGAATAATGTACTTGGAAAGATCCAGGTGGAAGGTGCAACAGAAGAACAACTGAAAACATTTTATTCCTGCTACTACCGTGCAGTGATGTTCCCGAATAAACTGTACGAAAAAGATGCAACAGGAAATATTGTGCATTACAGTCCATACAACGGTAAAGTAGAGAAAGGATTTTTATATGGTGGTACAGGTTTCTGGGATACATTCCGTGCATTGTACCCGTTCCTCAACTTAATGTATCCATCGGTAAACAAAGAAATGCAGGAAGGTTTGTTGAATGCTTACAAAGAAGGAGGCTTCTTGCCAGAGTGGAGCAGCCCCGGCTTTGCTGATATTATGGTGGGTAACAACTCTGCTTCAGTTGTATCTGATGCGTATTTAAAGAGTGCGAAGATCAAAGACATTAATACACTTTACGAAGCATTGCTGAATGGCGCTAACAACGAAGGCCCTATGCATGCTGTTGGTCGTTATGGTGTGAAGTATTACAATGCGTTGGGTTATGTGCCTTACAATGTAAAGATCAACGAGAATGTTGCACGTACATTGGAATATGCGTATGATGATTTCACCATTTTCAAATTAGCACAGAAGTTAGGCCGTCCTGCTTCTGAAATTGAATTGTACGCACAACGTTCACTCAACTACCGTAACGTTTTTGATAAAGGCCACAAGCTGATGCGTGGTAAAAATGCAGATGGAAATTTCCAAGCGCCATTCAATCCGTTGAAATGGGGTGATGCTTTTACTGAAGGTAACAGCTGGCATTATACATGGAGTGTGTTTCATGATATTGATAATCTGGCAAACCTCATGGGTGGACGTAAGCAGTTTGCAAACATGCTCGATTCTGTATTTGCATTACCGCCAGTTTTTGATGACAGTTATTATGGTGGTACCATTCATGAAATCCGTGAAATGCAGATCGCTAATATGGGACAGTATGCACATGGTAACCAGCCGATCCAGCACATGATCTATCTGTACAACTATGCAGGAGAATCATACAAAACACAATACTGGGTGCGTGAAGCAATGAATCGTTTGTACAAACCCACACCTGATGGTTATTGTGGCGATGAAGATAACGGGCAAACTTCAGCCTGGTATATTTTCTCAGCGATTGGTTTCTATCCTGTTTGTCCGGGCAGTGATCAATATGTGATTGGTGCGCCTTTGTTTAAGAAAGCAACCTTAACATTTGAAGACGGAAAGAAATTTGTGATCAACGCACCTGCGAACAGTGCAAGCAACCGTTACATTAAAACACAAACATTAAACGGCGCAGCTTACAGCAAAACATGGCTTTCGTATTTTGATGTGATCAAAGGCGGCTCTTTTGCATTGAACATGAGCAGCGCACCCGATAAAGCAAGAGTAACAAAAGAATCGGATCTGCCTTATTCGTTTTCGAAAGATGAAAAAGCATTGTACGATAAAGTAAAAGCCATTCAGCCTCCGGGTTTATCAACCATTACATTGCCTGCAAAGCCTGACACCATTACAAAAAACGGTTTAACGCTTTACATGATCGATGAAGAGAGTAGCTTGACAAAAGAATTCAAGCAACGTATGATCGATGCATTCTTTTTGCAATATCCTAAGTTGATACAGAAGTATAATCTCAATGCAAAAAAGGCGATCAACTTTGTGATCGATCCGAAATATGATGGAGTAGCCGTAACAACTGCAGACAATCGCATTGTGTACAACCCGGCATGGTTTCATAAAAACCCGGAAGACATTGATGTGGTAACACATGAATTAATGCATGTTACACAAGCCTATAAATTCAACAATGTGCCCGGTTGGGTTACAGAAGGCATTGCCGATTATGTGCGTGCAACAGAAGGCATCAACAATGTAAAAGGTAAATGGACAATGCCCGAATTACAGGCAACACATAATTACAATAATGCATACCGCATTACAGCACGTTTCCTGTTATGGATAACACAGAACTATCAAAAAGATTTTGTAGTGAAGCTCGATGATGCAGCACGCACCAATAAATACTCTTCGGATTTCTGGAAAGCAAACACAGGCAAAACAGTTGAAGAGTTGTGGGTAGAGTACAAAGCCAATCCAAAAGTAGAGATCACTTATAATTAAAAGCAGAGCGATGATGTTGAGTAAGATAAAAGCAGGTGCATTGGTTGTTGCGTTAGGTTTCGCAGTAACAACATCTGCGCAGCAGAAATTAACGTCCTATGTAAATCCATTGATCGGTACAGCAAAAATGGGGCATACATTTCCCGGTGCTACTGTACCGTTTGGAATGGTGCAGTTGAGTCCTGATACAGATACGTTGCAATATTTAGATAAAGGACGTTACAATCCCAACATGTACAAGTATTGTGCGGGCTATCAGCATACCGATAAAACAATTGTTGGGTTCAGTCATACACATTTCAGTGGTACAGGCCATTCCGATCTCGGTGATTTTTTAGTGATGCCAACAGTTGGTGCGTTGAAATTGAATCCCGGTGTTGCGAGTGTGCCAAGAAGTGGTTACCGTTCTGCTTTCAGTCATGAAACAGAAAAGGCAAGTCCCGGTTATTACAGTGTGGTGCTGGATGATTATAAAGTGAAAGCAGAGTTAACAGCTACAGAACGTGTAGGTTTTCATCAATACACATTCCCTGAAACAACTGATGCACATATTATTCTGGATATGGTGCACGGCATTTACAACTATCCGGAAAAGAATGTGTGGACCTTTGTGCGTATAGAGAATGATACACTCATTACCGGTTATCGCCAAACATTGGGTTGGGCAAGAACAAGAACAGTTTATTTCGCTATTACGTTTTCAAAGCCCATCAAAAGTTATGGCAGTGTAAATGAAAAGCAGGAAATGTATGGTGGCTTCTGGCGCAAGTTCAATCAGAAAGAAAACTTTCCTGATCTCGCCGGTCGGCAATTAAAACTCTATTTCAACTTCGATACAAAAGCAAACGAAAAAGTAAAGATGAAGTTTGCACTGTCGGGTGTAAGTTCTGCAGGTGCTTTGTTAAACCTCCGCACCGAAATTCCGCATTGGAATTTTGAACAGACAGTTGCCGAAGCAAGTGCAAAATGGGAGAAAGAGTTGAGTCGTATCAAAATTGATGCAAACGAAGAAACCAAGCAGAATTTTTACACGGCCATGTATCATGCATTTATTGCACCAAACACATTCATGGATGTGGATGGGCAATACCGTGGACTTGATCAGAATAATCACAAAGCAGAAGGCTTTACCAATTACACTACGTTTTCGTTGTGGGACACCTATCGTGCGTTGCATCCGTTGTACAATCTTGTGCAGCAGAAACGCAACAGCGATATGGTAAAATCGATGATGGCGCATTACAACGAAAGTGCATTGCATATGCTGCCCATCTGGAGTCATTATGCAAATGATAACTGGTGCATGAGTGGTTACCATAGTGCAGCAGTTCTTGCAGATGCTATTGTAAAAGGTGTGACTGATGTAGATGCAAATGCTGCATTGAATGCTTGTATTACGACTGCACGGCGCAGCAATTACGAAGGTATAGGCGAGTACATCAAGTATGGTTATATCCCTTCCGAAAAATCGGGTGTATCCATTTCCAATACATTGGAATATGCATACGATGACTGGGCAATTGCTCAACTGGCGAAGAAAGTTGATCGCATGGATATTTATGAGGAGTTCATCAAGCGTTCGGCGAATTACAAAAATGTATTCGACAAAGATGGTTTTGTAAAACGAAAAGATGCGAACGGAAACTTCTTGCCCAATGCCGATTTGTTGAGCACACATGGACAAGGATTGATCGAAGGTAACTCCTGGAACTACAGTTTCTTTGTGCCGCACAATCCAACTGATCTGATTACGTTAATGGGTGGCACCAAAAAGTTTTTGGCGAATATGGATTCATTGTTCACCATGTACCTGCCGGATAAATATTTTGCAGAAACAGAAGACATCACACGTGAAGGTATTATTGGTACGTATGTACATGGTAACGAACCGGCGCATCATGTGGCTTACTTATACAATTTTGCAGGCAAGCCTTGGAAAACGCAGCAGCTGATCCGTCGCATTCTTGCCAATCAATACAAACCAACGGTTGATGGTTTGGGTGGTAATGATGATTGCGGACAAATGAGTGCCTGGTATATTTTCAGTTCGTTGGGTTTTTATCCCGTAGCACCTGGGTCAGATGAATACGAGATAGGTAGTCCGATTGTAAACAATGCTGTTTTCAATTTGGAGAATGGGAAACAATTAAAGATCGCTGTACAGAATCAAAGCGAAAAGAACATGTATGTAAAATCTGTTCTCATTAATGGTAAAGCAATGACAGGAACAGCCATCAAGCATGCCGATCTGATGAATGGTGGTGAGGTCGTATTTGTGATGACGAATAAACATGGCAAATGATTATCGAGAAATAAAGCCCATAAGAGAACAGGGCAAAAAAAAGCCCACAGCAGTTTTAAGGGTTAAGCATCAGCAGTTAAATGAAACGGCAACTTTCCAGTTGCCGTTCTTGTTTTTTAGGCATTCGTCACGGCGAGGAACGAAGCAGTCTCATGTTTTGTTGATGACTCTAAAAGAATGAGATTGCTTCGCCAAAAAACAAGGCTCGCAATGACGCTCCCAAATAGTTAGTTGTTCTGAAAAACGTCATTGCGAGGTACGAAGCAATCTAATTGAATTACGATGCAATTATTTTATCTTTCTTGCCTTTACACCTTCATTCGTTATCACAACAGGTTTAATAAAACCATTTTCATCAAACGATAAATATTCAATACAGGTTTCTCTTGAGTTACCATCTTTTTCTGTTAAAGGCCTGCGATGGTACACAATATAATACTCATCTGTGCCCGGTACATTAATTACCGAATGATGTCCTGCACCTGTTGCGATCTTTGGATCCTGCTGCAGAATTTTTCCAACACGCTTGAATGGACCAAAAGGTGAATCACCAATAGCATAAGCTACACTGTAGTTCGGGCCTGTCCATCCACCTTCTGACCACATAAAATAATATTTGCCATTGCGGATAAACATGAACGGACCTTCAACATAAGCTTCAGGTGTAATTTCTTTAAAGGTTGTGCCATCACTGAATGGAACAAAACCAGTGAAATCATCTTTCAATTGCGCAATATTGCAATGACGCCATCCGCCGTAGATGAGATAATACTTGCCGTCTTTATCATGAAACACAAACTGATCAATAGGTTGTGCACCGTTGTGAAATTTATCAACAAGCGGTTTGCCTAAATGATCTTTGTACGGCCCTTGTGGTTTATCAGCAACTGCTACACCAATACCACCATACTCGTTATTGTTCTGTATATCATTGGCGCCAAAGAACAGGTAATACTTGTTTTTCTTTTGTATGATCGAGGGCGCCCACACTGCACGCTTCGCCCATTTAATAGCAGCTGTATCTAAAATGCGTTCATGCTTTGTCCATGTAACAAGATCTTTTGATGAGAATGCATCAAAGAAAACCTGTTTGTTATAAGGCGCAGAATAAGTAGGGAAGATCCAGTACTGTTTTTTAAAGATGATCGCTTCCGGATCGGCATACCAACCTTTGAACAGGGGATTGCCTGAACTTGCTGTGTCTTTTTTTGCCTGTGCAACAACTCCCGTTGTTAAACAACTGCTGAGTAGTGCAGCCGCAATTACCTGCTTTATATTTTTTGCTGTTGGCCTTTTGTGCATTCGTTTCATGTGTTGTAAGAATGAAATATTAATTGATTGCTTCGCTTCTGCTGCTTATAAAAATAACTCAATGAAATGGTATAAAAGTCTAACAGAAACTAAATATCCTAAAAGTACGGCAGCAGTTTTTTGTATTCATCAAGAAATTTATAGCCTGCTTGTTACTGAAACAGAATGCTAAAACTTTGAAACAGCCTGAATAAATGATTAAAGCGCTTTTAATGTCCTTTACGCACATAGGTATTCGCTGAATAAATACGAATACCAGTAAGATTAAAAAGGAGTAACGATCTTGTCATGATGAAACGATACAGTACAACAATTATCATTCTGTTCATATCGGCAATTGGGTTTGCACAAACAGCAAAAAATAAAACTGCCGGTAAAAAGGATAAGCGTCCGAATATTATACTCATCATGGCCGATGATCTTGGTTATTCCGATCTTGGTTGTTACGGTGGTGAAATACAAACACCCAATCTCGATTACCTCGCTGCAAACGGATTGCGTTTCCGCAATTTTTACAATACATCCCGTTGTTGCCCTACAAGAGCATCGCTGCTTACAGGCTTATACAATCACCAGGCAGGTATTGGTGAAATGACCACGCCAAGAAAAGAAGAAGGTTATCGTGGATTTATTACAGCCAATGCAGTTACAGTTGCTGAAGTATTGTATGCTGCAGGCTACCGTACAGCGATGACAGGCAAATGGCATGTATCGAATACCATTGAACAGCCAACAAAAGAAGAGCAGGTAAAATGGTTGAATCATCAAACAACACATCCTTACTTTTCACCGGTTGAACAATACCCGACAAGCAGAGGCTTTGAAAAATATTACGGTAATATTTTTGGTGTGGTTGATTTTTTTGATCCGTTCAGTTTGGTAAATGCTACAAAGCCCGTGGAGAAAGTGCCGGCAGGTTATTATCATACCGATGCCATCAACGATACAACTGTAACGTATATCAAAGAGTTCAGCAAAGGAGAGCAACCTTTCTTTATTTATGTTTCACAAACAGCACCGCATTGGCCTTTGCATGCATTGCCGGAGGATATTAAGAAATACGAACATACTTACAAAGCAGGTTGGGATGCCATTCGTGAAGCACGTTATAAAAAAATGATCCGCTTAGGTTTGATCGATTCATCAGTAACAAAATTATCGCCCCGCATCAATAACGATCTCAGCTGGGCAAACAATCCCAACAAAGATTGGGATGCACATGCAATGGCTGTGCATGCAGCTATGATCGATCGGATGGATCAGGGTATTGGCCGCATCATTAAAACATTAAGAGAAACAGGCGAACTCGATAATACAATCATTCTTTTTTTAAGTGACAATGGTGCAAGTCCGGAAGACTGTGCAAGGTATGGTCCCGGTTTCGATCGTCCCAACCAAACAAGAGATGGCCGTACCATTTATTATCCTGTAAACAAAGATGTATTGCCCGGACCGGAAACAACGTTTGCGTCAATCGGTCAGCGTTGGGCTAATGTTGCCAACACACCTTATCGTTTTGCAAAAGAACAATCGTACGAAGGCGGTGTTCGTACACCTATGATCGCATTCTGGCCGAAAGGTATTTCTAACAAAGGAAGTTTTTCAAACCAGGTTGGGCATGTAATGGATTTTATGCCAACATTTTTACAACTTACTTCTGCTGCATATCCTAAAACATTCAAAGGACAAAACATTACGCCTTACACAGGCGAAAGTTTAGTGCCTGCATTTAAAGGCAATGCAAAAGAAAAGGCAAGAGTGCTGTACAACGAACATTTCAGAGCAAGATATGTGCGTGATGGTGACTGGAAACTTGTTTCATTGTCAGGCGATACTACCTGGCGATTGTATAATATCGACGCTGATGAAACAGAACTCAACGATGTTTCAAAACAATATCCGGCCGTTGTAGAAAAGTTAGCTGCACAATGGCGTACATGGGCATTTACACATGCGGTTTTTCCGAAGCCTAAAAATTAATTTTCACTTTTAGCAACAGTGTTGGCATTGATGTATAAATTCAATGTTGAAACACATTTACAAACTTTAGAAACAATTGAACTAGTTGTTCAATGAGATTGCCAATATTTTGCAGCTGATAGATTTGCTCAAGTTGAGCGCATACATTTGTTTTACTTATTTATATGAACATGAAAAAATCGCTTGCCATCCTCTTACTCCTTTCTGCACATATTGCACATGCGCAGCAGGAGTGGAAAATTGTACCGGGAAAAATTACTTCGCCATGGGCCGAAAAAGTGAACCCGGCAAACCCCTTGCCCGAATATCCAAGACCACAATTAGTACGTACTAACAACTGGGTTAATCTTAATGGTAGTTGGGACTATGCTATTCTTCCCAAGAGTGAACAAACGATTCCTGCAGCAACACAAGGAAAAATTCTTGTGCCGTTTGCAGTTGAATCTGCTTTATCAGGTGTTGGTAAAACAGTAGGAAAAGACAGTGTACTTTGGTACAAACGAACCGTATCAGTTGCTGCTGCAAAAGGAAAAAATGTATTACTGCATTTTGGTGCGGTTGACTGGCAGTGTACGGTTTTTGTAAATGGAAAAGAAGTTGGTTCGCACCAGGGTGGATACGATCCGTTTTCGTTTGATATCACCACTGCATTAAAGAAAGGTGCAAAACAGGATATCGCTGTTCGTGTTTGGGATCCGTCTGATGAAGGCCCTCAGCCAAGAGGCAAGCAGGTAAAAAATCCGCATGGTATCTGGTACACACCTGTAACAGGCATCTGGCAAACAGTATGGGCTGAAACTGTTGCATCAACTTATATCGCCGAAACAAAACAAACTCCTGATGTAGATAAAAAGTCGGTAAGCGTAAGTGCAAAGCTGGAGAATATGCAACCAGGCGATCAGTTGGTTGTAAGTGCATGGGATGGTTCAACAAAAGTGGCAGAACAAACGGTTACGACAAACAGTGAAGCTGTGCTGGCAATCGCCAATCCAAAATTATGGTCAACTGCAAATCCGTTCCTTTACGATTTAAAGTATACCATCCTGCGTAAAGGCAAAACAATTGACGAAGCGAAAAGTTATTTCGCTATGCGCAAAATTTCAATGAAGGCCGATGCAAATGGAATTCAGCGGATGCTGCTGAACGATCAGTTTGTATTTCAATACGGCCCACTCGATCAGGGCTGGTGGCCTGATGGTTTATACACTGCACCAACAGATGAAGCGTTGAAGTTCGACATCGACAAAACAAAAGAGATGGGCTTTAACATGATCCGTAAACATGTAAAAGTGGAGCCTGCACGTTGGTATTACTATTGCGATTTAGCAGGGATGTTGGTGTGGCAGGATATGCCGAGTGGCGACTTAGGTAACCGTTGGGAAAACCGTCCGGGCATTTATGGCCGTGCAACCGATAAGCAACGTACTGCAGAATCAGAATCGATCTTCCGTAAAGAGTGGACAGAAATTATGCAGGATCTGCACAACTTCCAGAGCATTGTTGTGTGGGTTCCGTTCAATGAAGCATGGGGCCAATTCAAAACAAAAGAAATTGTTGAGTGGACGATGCAAAAAGATCCATCACGTTTAGTGAACACAGCAAGTGGTGGTAATTTTGAAGATGTGGGACATATTACCGATCTGCACAATTATCCCGAACCATTAATGCCGCATCCCGATATGTTTGGTAAAACAACGGTGCTGGTATTGGGCGAATTTGGTGGGTTAGGCTTGCCTGTTGAAAATCATACATGGCAGGAAAAAAACAACTGGGGCTACCAGAGTTTTAAAAACAACACCGAGTTGTGGAACAGGTATGCAGAGTTTGTAAACCGTATTCCCGATTTAATCACTAAAGGATTGTCTGCTGCGGTTTACACACAAACAACTGATGTGGAAGTGGAAACAAACGGCATCTTAACGTACGACCGTAAAGAAATTAAAATGCCGCTGAATAAATTGTTCGAGCTGCATCAGAAACTATACAGCAACCCCAAAGTAAAGATCAACTAAACAGCGTTTTCAGCTGTACATACAGGCAGGCATCATTGACCGTAACAGGTTGGAGATGCCTGCTTTTTTATGCCTGCTACAATTTGAATGAAGATTGAAATAAAACGCATACTAATTCAGCCGATTTTATTTTTCCTTCACTCCTTTATGAGTCCGCATAAACGATTGCCTTACGTACTGATCTGCTTATTCCAATTGCTGTCGGCCACGCCGCTTATTGCACAACCGTTGTTTAAATCGGTTCCCGCTTCAACATCAACCATTACATTCAGCAATACCATTACCGAAAGCGATTCGCTCAATATTCTAACACAGGCTAATATTTATTACGGCGGCGGTGTGGGCATCGGCGATTTTAATAACGATGGATTGCAGGATATTTATTTTTCCGGCAATATGGTTTCAAACAAACTGTATCTCAACAAAGGAGCAATGAAGTTTGAAGATGTTACCGATGTTGCAATAGTTGGTGGTAGTGGCAGATGGTGTACCGGTGTTTCTGTTGTAGATATTAATGCTGATGGTTGGCTGGATATTTATGTATCAGCTTCGTTCAGGAAAGATGCATTCCGCAGAACAAATCTCTTATACATCAACAAAGGGTTAAATGAAAAAGGTATTCCTGTGTTTGAAGAAAAAGCCGCTGCGTATGGATTGAATGATGCAGGCTATAGTACACAGGGATATTTTTTCGATTATGATAAAGATGGTGATCTCGATCTGTACCAGGTGACCAATGCATTGTACGATCCACGAACACCGATCCATTTTCGTCCGAAGCTTACAGATGGTTCTGCAATGAATACCGATCGGTTGTATCGTAACAATGGCAATGAAACATTTACCGATGTATCACGTGCTGCGGGTATTTCAATTGAAGGATGGGGGCATGCTGCTGCAGTTTCTGATTTTAATTATGACGGCTGGCCCGATATTTATGTGGCGAATGATTTTGTTTCGAACGATCTGTTGTACATCAATAATCACGATGGGACATTTACAAATAAAATTGATGACTATTTTAAGCACACAGCATGGAATGCAATGGGAACCGATGTGGTTGATTTCAACAACGATGGTTTTCCCGATCTTATTTCATTGGAAATGTTGCCCGAAGATAATCTGCGCAAGAAACGCATGTTTACCGGAAACGAGTATTACAATTATTTCAACAGTGCAAAATTTAATTACCAGCACCAGTATGTACGCAATGTGTTGCAGTTAAGCAGCGGACCAACAAAACTTGGTCATCCTGTGTTCTCCGATATTGGTTTTATGGCCGAACTCTATCAAACCGATTGGAGCTGGTGCCCGCTTGCTGCCGATTTTGATAATGATGGTTTCAGGGATGTCATCATCAGCAATGGTTTGCCACGGGATGTAACCGATCTTGATTACATCGCATACGATAACGGTCAAAGCGGCGCAAAGAACGATCTGTCGCTTGCAATGGCCAATACATTACCTGTGGTACATATTCCCAATTATGCGTTTAAAAATGTAAACGGGTTGCAGTTTAAAAATGCAACTGCTGATTGGGGGTTAACCGGTTCTTCTTTTTCAAACGGTGCTGCTTATGCCGATCTGGATAATGATGGTGATCTTGAATTTGTGGTAAACAATATTAACAGCGTTGCTTTTGTATATGAAAATACATTGAATCAGCAGCAGCAATCAACAAATCATCAGCTGGTTGTGCAGCTGAAAGGAAATGGCTTGAACAAACATGCAATCGGTGCATCCATTCATTTGTATTACGACGGCAAGCAACAGTTTTACGAGCATCAGCCTGCTCGTGGTTATTTATCTACAGTTGATGGCCGTGCACATTTTGGCTTAGGAGTTGTTGCAGTTGTTGATTCAGTTGTTGTAACATGGCCTGATAATAAAATACAGGTTGTACGCAATGTAAAAACTGATCAGTTGCTTACGATTGCTTATGCAGTAGAACGGGATGCTATGCCGGTAACAGGTTCAATGCAAACGTTGTTTCAACCAGCCGCATCATTGTATAATCTATCTTATAAACCAACAGAAAAAGATTTTATCGATTACAATATTCAATCAACGTTGCCGCATAAGCTTAGCCAGTTTGGACCCGGTATTGCAGTGGGCGATATTGATAACAATGGTTATGATGATTTTTATATAGGCGGTACATCAGAAAATCCCGGAGTGTTTTACTTGCAGTCTGCAAATGGAAGTTTCAAAAAAGATACGTCGGCTATTCAACGTAAACAAACAGAGCTGGAAGAGGAAGCGGCTGTATTGTTTTTTGATGCAGACAACGATGGCGATCTCGATCTGTACACGGTGAGCGGCAGTTACGAAATTCCGCCGGGTCATGTTGCAGCGCAGGATCGTTTGTACATCAACAACGGAAAAGGAAAATTCAAACAGTCGCTTACCGCATTGCCAAAAGAAGTAACCAATGGTTCCTGCGTGCGTGCTGCCGATTTTGATAAAGATGGTGATCTTGATCTGTTTGTTGGTGGTCGTGTAGTTTCCGGCGCTTATCCATCTGCACCAAAGAATTTTATTTATAAAAACAATGCAGGAAAGTTTACCGATGTTACGAATCTTGTTTGTCCGGCCTTACAAACAATGGGTATGATCACCGATGCATTGTGGAGCGATTTTGATAATGATGGAAAAATTGATCTTGTATTGGCAGGAGAGTGGATGCCTGTTACGTTTGCAAAAAATACAGGAACTGCATTTGTGGTGCAGAACAACAGCGGCATCAGTAAGCATGTTGGTTGGTGGAACAGTCTTGTAGCTGCAGATTTTGATAAGGATGGTGATACGGATTATGTGGCAGGTAATCTTGGTTTGAATTCGAATTACAAAGCAAGCTTTGCCGAGCCGATGACATTGTTTGCAAAGGATATGGATAAGAATGGTTCTTTAGATGCCATGATCTTTTGTTACATGAAAGCAGCAGACGGAACAAGAAAACCTTTTCCGATGCATGCAAAAGATGATCTGTCTACACAACTGATCTCTATCCGCAAAAAATATCCAACCTACACATCGTACGGACTTGCATCGATGAATGAATTGTGGACGGTGCAAGACAGGCAGGGCGCAATTAAAAAGGAAGCGACTGAAATGCAAAGCTGTTATATCGAAAACAAAGGCAATGGAATGTTTGAAATAAAACCCTTGCCATTGCAGGCACAAACAGCACCGCTGTTCGGAATGCAGACCGATGATGTAGATGGCGATGGTAATACAGATCTGTTGCTTGTTGGTAACGATTATGATATGGAGCCTTACAGCGGAAGGCACGATGCATTTAATGGTTTGTGTTTAAGAGGAGATGGTAAAGGAGGTTTCACTGCAATGACGGTAACGGAGAGTGGGTTCTTTGTTAAAGGCGATGCAAAAGGGTTGGCAAAAATCACTACTGCACGCAATGAAGATGTATGGATCGTTACACAAAACCAGGATAGTCTGCTGCTGTTCAATAAAACAGCAAAAGATGCACAGCCTGTAAAAAGATTGAAGCTAAAGGCTGATGATGCAAGTGCAGAGATCAGTTATAAGAATGGTACAAAACGAAAAGTTGAATTTTATTATGGCTCAACTTATTTGTCGCAATCGTCACGTACAATGCTTACTGAGGAAGATGCAGTGAAAATAGTTGTTACAAGTTTCAGTGGAAAGAAAAGAGATGTCTTATAAAGCGATTTTAATTTTATGAATCAACAGTATATGCATATTCGAAAACCGGCAGGTTTAACCGTAGTTGTTTTCTTTTTAGTAATGAACCTGACTGTTGCGCAAAAGCAGCAACAGGCAAATGATTATTACTACAAACAAATGAAGCAGCTGCAGGCTGCTATTCAAAAAAACTTTTACGATAGTACAGCCGGGTATTACAAAGAAGAAGTGTCGCCCAAGCCAAATGAAAATCCATATTCTTATCTCTGGCCCATTTGTGCGATGTACCAGGCAGTACATGAAATTGAGAAGCTGGATAAGAAAACAGATTTAGTGCATCCGATGTTACGCATCATTCGTGATTATTACGATCCTGCGCCGCCTGCACCCGGCTATGCATCCTATATTATGAAATTAAAAGGCGGCGATCGTTTTTATGATGATAACCAATGGATCGGCATCACCTCAATGGATGCTTACAGCCATAACAAAGAGCAACAGCATCTCAACATCGGTAAAGAAATTTACACTTACATGATGACGGGCTTCGATACGGTGCTCACCGGTGGTTTGTACTGGCAGGAGAATAAAAAAGTATCGAAGAATACCTGTTCTAATGGGCCGGGTATTATCCTGGCACTGCAATTATACCAGGCAACAAAAAAGAAAACTTATCTCGATACGGCTTTGCTGTTATATAACTGGGTAAACAAGACATTGAAAACGCCTTCCGGTTTGTATTATGATAACATGAGTGTGAAAGATCAGAAGATCACCAAGTGGACGTTCTCTTATAACACGGGCACTATGTTGCAATCAAATTTGTATCTGTATGAATGCACAGGCAACAAAAAGTATTTGCAGGAAGCAACGGCTATTGCCGACAGTTCACTTTCATACTTTTATGGCAATGGTAAATTTCGTGACGATTACTGGTTCAATGCAGTACTGCTTCGTGGCTACCAGCATCTGTTAAAATACAATAAAGACACAAAGTATATCAAAGGTTTTCAGCAGTGTGTAGATCATGCCATTGCAAACAACAAAAATGAACTGGGCTTGTTTGGCAAAGATCATCCGCTTCATCTTGTACCACAAGGCGGCATGCTGGAAATGCTTGCACGTTTTGCATGGCTGGAAAAATATGCAGGCATCAATCATCTTTCAAACTAAAAACAACAACGAATGCGGTTGAATCGTTTCTTCTTTTTCCTTTTACTGCTTCAATTTTCAGTTATTGGTAGTACGGCAAAAGGAAAAGATCCGGTTGAGTATGTAAATACATTACAGGGTACAAATTCAAAACACGAATTAACTCGTGGCAATACCTATCCCACTACTGCATTGCCTTTTGCTATGCACACATGGACGCCGCAAACAGGCAGGAACGGCGATGGATGGAAATACCAGTTCTTTAAAACAACGATCCGTGGTTTTCAGCAGGCGCATCAATGCAGTTCGTGGACAACGGACTATTGTGTGTTTTCATTTATGCCTGTTACAGGAAAGTTGGTTGTAAACGAAAATGAACGGGCCACAGGTTTTAAACATGAAAACGAAATTGCAAAGCCGCATTATTACAAAGTAAAACTTGATAACGGTATTGTAACGGAAATGTCGCCAACAGAACGTGGTGCTCATCTGCGTTTCAGTTTTCCAAAAACAGGTGCGAGTTACCTGGTGCTGGATGGTTATACCGGTTTCAGTGGAATTAAGATTTGGCCAAAAGAACAAAAGATCACCGGTTATGTAAAAAATAATAAAGACAACAGAGGCAATCTCATTAAAAGTTATTTCGAAATTCATTTTGATAAACCGTTCAAAGCATACGGCACTTGGGAAAACAGGAATAACAGCATCAGCGAAAATGCAACAGAAGGCGAAGGTGGCGGCATTGGTGCATATATTCAGTTTAAAAATGGTGAAATCGTACAGGCGAAAGTTGCATCATCTTACATCAGTGCCGAACAGGCAACGTTGAATGTAACAAGAGAGTTAGCTACACATAAAACACTCGATGATACTAAAGCCGCAGCTGCTGCAATATGGAACAAACATCTCGGTCGCATTTTGGTAGAAGGAGGAACAGAAGAACAGAAAGCAACGTTCTATTCCTGCTTCTTCAGGGCAAGTTTGTTTTCACGGCAGTTTTATGAATATGATAAAGACGGCAACCCATATTACTTCAGTCCCTACGATGGAAAAATACACAAGGGTTACATGTTTACCGACACCGGTTTCTGGGATACCTTCCGTGCACAGTTTCCACTGAATGCATTGATGTATCCGACTATGCATGGCCGTTATATGCAGGCCTTGCTCGATGCACAGGAACAATGTGGCTGGTTGCCTTCCTGGAGTTTTCCCGGCGAAGCCGGAAGTATGATCGGCAATCATGCAATTTCATTGTTAGCTGATGCATGGGCAAAGGGCATCCGCACATTCGATCCGCAAAAAGCATTGAAAGCATATCTCAACGAAGCAACCAACAAAGGCCCATGGGGCCCTGCAAACGGAAGAGATGGATGGAAGCAATATTACCAGTTAGGTTATGCGCCTTATCCCGAAGTGCGTGAAGCAACAGCAAAAACATTGGAGTATGCATACGATGATTTCTGCGGTTATCAGTTAGCAAAAGCAACAGGCAATACATTTTATCAAAACATTTTTGCAAGGCAGATGTACAACTATAAAAATGTGTACGATCCTTCAACAAATTTTATGCGTGGCCGTAAAGCAAATGGTGAATGGGCGCCCAACTTCGATCCGGTTGAGTGGGGCGGACCTTTCACTGAAGGAAATGCATGGCATTGGGTATGGTCAGTTTTTCACGATGTGCAGGGACTTATCAATTTAATGGGTGGCAATAAAAACTTCAATGCAAAACTCGATTCAGTTTTTTCTGTTCCCAATACCGTCAACGTTGGAAGCTATGGTGGCATGATCCATGAAATGACAGAAATGGTGATGGCGAACATGGGGCAATATGCACACGGCAATCAACCTATACAGCACATGGTTTATTTATACAACTACAGCGGCGAACCGTGGAAAGCACAATACCATGCACGGAATGTAATGGAGAAATTATACGATGCAACAGAGAATGGTTATCCCGGCGATGAAGACCAGGGACAAACATCTTCGTGGTATGTATTGAGTGCATTGGGTTTTTACAGTGTATGTCCCGGAACCGATCAGTATGTAATGGGCAGTCCTGTTTTTCAAAAAACAACGATTACATTAGAAAACGGGAAACAGTTTGTGATCGAAGCAAAAAATAACAATAAAGAAAGTGTTTACATTCAGTCTGCAACACTCAATGGAAAATCATTCGATCAGAACTGGATCACCTATGCAGATATTATGAATGGTGGTACATTGCAGTTGGTAATGGATTCAAAACCCGAATTAAAAAGAGGCGTGAGCGATAACAGCAAACCGTTCTCTTTATCAAAATAAGTTTTATGAACAGAAAACAATTTATCCGAAACACAAGTATTGCAGGAGCAGGCGTCTTATTAAATCCTTCTTTTTCATTTGCAGGTAGTGGATTTGATTTCCCTATTGTGCGTGTGGCAGCAGACAAACGTCATTTTCAAAGTGCAGCTATTGAAAAAGCAATTGCAGAATTTTCATCGAAAGTAAAAAACAAAGAACTGGCCTGGTTGTTTGGCAACTGCTTTCCCAATACATTAGATACTACTGTTTATACCGGTACAAAAAACGGGAGACCTGATACCTATGTAATTACCGGTGATATTGATGCCATGTGGTTACGGGATAGTACGGCACAGGTATCGCCGTATCTTTCTTTTGCAAAAGAAGACAAAGCATTGCAGGAGTTGATTGCCGGTGTGATTAACCGACAGGCTTTTTGCATTAACAAAGATCCTTATGCCAATGCGTTTTATAACGATGAAACAAAAGAAGGCGAGTGGAAGACCGATCACACTACCATGAAGCCCGGTATTCATGAACGCAAATGGGAGATCGACAGTTTATGTTATCCTGTACGTTTAGCATACAGGTATTGGAAAACAACCAATGATACTTCGGTATTTGATGCAACATGGAACAAAGCTGCAAAGTTGATTGTGCAAACATTCCGTGAGCAGCAACGTAAAACAGGAAAAGGGCCTTACAAGTTCGAACGGAGAACAAGCTGGGCAACCGATGGTGTGCCCTTAGGTGGTTATGGTTATCCGGCAAAGCCGGTTGGCTTGATCTTCTCTATGTTCAGGCCAAGTGATGATGCAACGATCTATCCGTTGTTTATTCCTGCAAACTTTTTTGCAGTAGTAAGCTTAAAACAAATGGCTGAAATTTTTACCGCTGTTTATAAAGATGCTGCCTTTGCAAATGAATGTACTGCCTTTGCAAAAGAAGTGGAAGCAGCGATTAAGCAATACGGCGTTGTAACCCATCCGCAGTTTGGAAAAGTGTATGCGTATGAAGTAAATGGTTACGGCAGTTTTAATTTGATGGACGATGCCAACGTGCCGAGTCTTTTATCGTTGCCTTATTTAGGAGCAGTTGCTGCAAACGATCCTGTTTATATCAACACAAGAAAATTATTGCTGAGCGAATACAACCCGTTTTATTTTAAAGGAAAAGCAGGCGAGGGTATTGGCGGGCCGCATGTTGGTGTGGATATGATCTGGCCATTAAGTATTGTGATGCGTGGACTTACCAGTTCAAACGAACAGGAAATTAAGAAGTGCGTAGAGATGTTGCAAAGATCGCATGGCGACACAGGGTTTATGCATGAAGCATTTCATAAAGATGATGCAAAGAAATTCACCCGTTCGTGGTTTGCATGGGCCAATACCATCTTTGGTGAGTTTTTATGGAAAGTGTATAAAGAAAAGCCGCAGCTGTTAAACGTATAAACTGCAGCTTCACGTTATAAATAAGTTTATTCAGGCAGCACTTGTTGTACAGGTTGCTGCCTGAATAGTTTTGTATAAGAAAAGATACTTTCAGAATAAAGCGGCAGGCGCAGATAAGGTAGTTTGCTGCCACGATTGTTGTTGTATGAAGAAATGCGTTTTTAGTTTACTGTTACTCATCTTTGCAGGATCGTTTGCAAAAGGCGGAACTGATTGGCGAAGTACAACAGAGCGCCCCGTGTATCTGCATCGTGCAATGAAACAGGTAACCGATGTAATGGTGCATGATATTTATTCTCCCCCCGTTGCCAGTCGTATTTATGCTTATGTTGCTGTTGCAGCTTACGAAGCTGCACATCATGCAGATGCAGGTTTTGTTTCGTTTGGCGGACAATTAAAAGGACTTTCATCTTTACCCAAACCAACAGCAGGAAAAGAATACAGTTACGCACTTGCTGCAGTACATGCAATGTTGCTGGTAGCAGAGGCAATGGTTATATCTGAACAGAAAATAAAAACAGAGCATGCTGCAATGATGGAGGAAATAAAAAATGCAGGCATGCCGGATGAGGTGTATGCCAACTCTGTTGCTTATGGTAAAATAATTGCTGAAAAAATACTTCTCTGGGCTTCGAAGGATCAATATAAAGAAACAAGAGCACTTGCGAAATATCCGTTGAGTAATGATAACCGAAGCTGGCAACCAACACCGCCTGCTTATATGAAAGCAGTTGAACCAAACTGGAATAAGCTGCGAACTTTTGTTATTGATTCAGCAGCACAGTTTAAACCTGCACGACCAACAATATTTTCTACTGATAAAGAAAGCCGTTTTTACCAAGAAGCAAATGATGTGTATGAAATACGGTTGAAGCTTACGAATGAACAAACGGAGATCGCTAACTTCTGGGATTGCAATCCGTTTAAGATGAATATTAACGGGCATGTGATGTTTGCAACCAAGAAAATTTCTCCGGGAGGTCATTGGATAAACATCACTGCATTGGCTTGCAAGAAAGCTGCTGCAGGTTTGGTGCAATCGGCAGAAGCTTATGTGAAAGTTGCAATAGGATTGGCAGATAGTTTTATCAGTTGCTGGGATGAAAAATACAGAAGCAGAGTCATCAGACCGGAGACCTACATCAATCAGCACATCAATAAAGAATGGACACCACTGCTGCAAACACCACCGTTTCCTGAATATACAAGTGGACATAGTGTAGTGTCATCTGCAAGTGCTGTGATCTTAACACAGCTATTCGGCGATCATTTTTCTTACGACGATTCAACCGAACTTGAATTTAATATTCCTGTTCGTCATTTCAACTCGTTCAATGAAGCTGCACAGGAAGCTGCTATCAGTCGTTTTTACGGAGGCATTCATTACATGCCATCCATTATAAATGGGTTAGACGAAGGAAAGAAAATAGGATTTTTTATTGTAAACAAATTACGAACAAGGCGAACAGCAAAACCTGTTGCAGTTCGCACAAGTAAATGATACTGTAGAATGAACGTATTTAAACACAACTTAAAAGGAATTGTCTGCTGCATAATGTTGATGCAGCTGTTTGTTACAACTGCTGTTGCACAGCGCCCGGTTAAAGATGCGCATACGGTTTATTTTGCTGATCCATGTATCTTTCATCTCAACGGTGTTTATTATCTCTATGGCACAACAGATGAAAATGCAAACAGTGGATTTATTGTCTATACATCCACCGATCTTATCAACTGGAAAAGATCAGCCGCACAGGAAGGCTATGCATTAAAGAAAGGTGAAGCATTTGGTCAGTCGGGTTTTTGGGCACCGCATATCTTTCAGCAGAGAGATACGTTTTATATGGCCTATGTTGCAGATGAACAGATCGCAATTGCAAAAGCAACAAGTCCCGCCGGACCGTTTACACAAAAAACAATAAAGCAATTGGATGCACCTGTTAAACAGATCGATCCCTTTGTATTTACAGATGATGATGGAAAGAAATATCTCTATCATGTAAGGCTTACAAACGGCAACCGGATTTTTGTTGCAGAAATGGAAGATGATTTGTCGGCTATTAAACCGGCAACAGTAAAGGAATGCATCAATGCAACAGAACAATGGGAAAACACAGCGAATGCTCCCTGGCCGGTAACAGAAGGCCCAACAGTATTAAAGCATAACGGACTTTATTACATGTTCTACACAGCAAACGATTTTCGTAATCCTGATTATGCTGTTGGTTTTGCAACAGCCACATCACCTTATGGGCCTTGGAAGAAATACAACGGCGGGCCATTGATCAGTCGTTCCTTGCTTGGCATTAATGGTACAGGACATGGCGATTTTTTTACAGATGCGCAAAATAACCTGTTGTATGTTTTTCATACACATTTTTCCGACAGCAGTACAGGGCCACGTAAAACAGCCATTATCAAATTTAGTTTTGTGAAGGATGAGCAATTGGGTATTGATAAACCTGTAGCCGATAAAGAGAGTTTTTATTTTCTGAAAAAGTAGATTAATAAAGAACAAAAGCTTTTTGCTGAAGAATACATTCATGCGTTTATATCTGTTGTTTTTAAGCATTCTTTGTTTGCTTTGCATTACTGCATCGGTGAAAGCACAAACATGCCGCACTTCTTTAGGCGATCCTATTGTAAACGTTGCGTTTGGTTCCGGCGCAAACTATGGACCGCCATTGCCTGCAGGCACAACCAGCAGTTTGCAATACCAGGGAGCAAATTGTCCTCCCGATGGTTATTATTCGATCAATAATTATTCAACAGGTTGCTGGCCGAATGATGTTGTTTGGCATACAGCTACCGATCATACTGGTGATGCAAATGGTTATTATATGTTGATCAATGCATCCAATCAACCAAGTAATTTTTATATACAAACCATTAACGGACTTTGTGCCGGCACAACTTACCAGTTTGCTGCATGGTTGCTGAACATGTGCAGCGTTACCGGTATTAAACCCAATATCACATTCACAATTGAAAAGCTTGACGGAACGGTGCTGGGTTCTTACAACACAGGCGATATTCCTATGACGAATCCTGCAACATGGGTACAGTACGGTTTATATTTTACAACACCTGCAGGAGTGTCGTCGGTTGTGTTACGCATGCGTAACAATTCGCCTGGTGGAGTAGGGAACGATCTTGGTTTGGATGATATTACATTTCGTCCGGCAGGCGCTGCAGTAAAAGCAAGTGCAGCAGGAATATCGGGCGATACGATCAACTTATGTGCAGATGATCTTCGTTCGCTTACGTTTCAATCGACTGTTGAAAACTGTTATGTTACTACTGCCTATCAATGGCAATTGAGTACAAACAATGGCGGCACATGGAATAATATTGCCGGAGCAACAACAGCATCGTACACACGCACAACTACTGCTCCCGGAAAATATTTGTATCGGTTGTTGATTGCAGAGAGCATCAACATTGGTATTACAACCTGTCGGGTTGCGTCGAACCCGATCACTGTGAATATTAATCCATTACCTGTTGTAACAATCAGAAGTAACAGCCCACGTTGTGCAGGCGATACCTTGTTGCTTACTGCAACGGGTGGTAACCGCTACAGCTGGAGCGGACCGAACGCAGTTTCCGGAACTGCAAATAATTTACAGATCACAAATACTGTTGTTGCAAATAGCGGAATGTATTATGTAACAGTAACGGATAGTCTCGGCTGTGTAAACAACGACTCGCTTGCTGTAGTTGTGCATCCGACTCCTGTTGCTGATTTCAGTATGACAGCACCGCTTTGCGAAAAAAACAGTGTACAGTTTTCCGACAGGTCGATAACAGGAGGGCAAGCCTTGCAAAAATGGAATTGGAATTTTGGCGACGGTACAACCACAAGCAATTCAAATCCTTCACATGTGTTTGCAACAGCAGGCAAGTACAGCGTAAGTTTTTCAGTTGAAAATGTAGTGGGTTGTAAAAGTCAACCCATAACAAAAGATGTAACAATAAACCCTTTGCCCGAACCTGATTTTATAGTGCCTGCTATTTGTCTTGCCGATTCATTTGCAACATTTATCAATACATCCGTAATTAAAGACGGCAGTGAATCTTTGTTTACACATCTCTGGAATTTTGGCGATGCAAATGCAATGCCTGCATCAACGAACACATCAACACTTGTATCGCCTGATCATTCGTATAAGGCAGTTGGCATCTATCCTGTTAAACTTACAGTTACATCGAAAGATGGTTGTGTAAAAGATACGCTTAAGAATTTTACAGTAAACGGTTCACAACCTGTTGCAAAATTCGGGATAGATCCGGCTGTAAGTTATTGCAGCAATACGGATCTTGTTTTGCAGGATCAATCGACTGTGAACTTCGGAAGCATTACACGCATTGAAGTGTATTGGGATTACGGGAATGATATTTCATTAAAGTTTGTTGATTCGTTACCATCTGCAGGCAAGCGCTACACGCATCGTTATCCTGCTTTCACAGGTCCTGCAACAAAGGATGTACAGCTGCGGTATGTTGTTTATTCCGGCATCAGTTGTGTAAATGAGCTCAGCCAAACAGTTACATTAAAAGCAAGTCCCGTTGTACAGTTTCTTCCATTGCCTGCTGTATGTGAAAATGCAATGCTTTTTACATTAACACAGGCAACAGAGATAAGTGGTTTGTCTGGCATCGGTAGTTATAGTGGAGCCGCTGTTAATACTGCCGGTTTGTTTGATCCTGCCATTGCAAAGGCAGGCACACATACCATTCGTTATACATTTACTGCAGGCAACAGTTGTACAGCTTATGCAGAGCAGTTGATAAAAGTATATCCGCAACCTGTTGCAGATGCCGGGCCGGACAGAACCTTGTTATCCGGCATGTCGATCATTCTTAATGCTGCTGCACAAGGCGATAGTTTGCGTTATGAATGGTTGCCGCTTACAGCAATTGAAAATAATCTTGTGCTGCAACCAAAAGTTGCACCGCTTGCTGATATTACGTATACATTTCGTGTTGTATCAAAAGACGGATGTGAAGCAACTGATGATGTGTTTGTTAAAGTGGTGAAAGATATTTTTGTACCCAATGCGTTTACACCAAACGGAGATGGTTTGAATGATGTGTGGGAAATAGCAGTGTTGAATGCATATCCGGGTGCATCGGTAAAAGTGTATAACAGGTATGGTCAATTGGTTTATCAATCAACAGTAACATCAAAAGGATGGGATGGGATGTTTAATGGTAAACAACAACCCATCGGCACGTATGCATGGGTGCTTGATGTTGGCGATGGCAGAAAAAAAATGCACGGTATTGTAAATATTGTGCGATAGAACTGCTTATTGCTTATTTCGCTCTGCCTGTTTCGATGTTACGTATTCACGTGGTGTTAAATTGAAATGCTTCTGAAAGTTGCGGGAAAAATTACTTTGCGAACTGAAGCCCACCATGTATGAGATCTCATAAATTTTATATTCACCTTCTGCCAATAACTCAGCAGCTTTTTTCAATCGTGTAATGTTGATGAGCTCAATAGGAGTTAAAACCGATACCGCTTTTATTTTCCGGTAAAGCGTAATGCGGCTCATGTTCATGATCTTGGCTAATTTGTTCACATCAAGATCAACATCATCAATATTACTGCAAATGGCATTGTTCAGTTCTGCAAGAAAACGCTCATCGGCTTTTGAATGCTCAGGTGTTTTAATATGCACCAACGGTGAGCTGGCAAAAAAATCACGAATGATGTTTCTGTTCGAAATTAAACTGGCGATCTGTGCATGCAGGTGTTCTTTTGAAAAAGGTTTTTCGATGTATGCATCTGCACCCAGTTCCAAACCTTCCACTTTCGATTGAATGGTGTTTTTTGCTGTAAGCAGTATTACCGGTATGTGTGAGTATTCGAAGTTTGATTTTATTTTTTTGCAGAGTTCAAAACCATCCATCACCGGCATCATTACATCGCTTATAACAAGATTGATCGCTTCTTTACTAAGAATGTTCAATGCCTGTTCGCCGTCTTCGGCTTTCAGTATCGTGTACTTGCTGTTGAGCGATCTTTCAAGCAGGTCAAGAATTTCTTCGTTATCATCCACAACTAAAATCGAGGGCAGCATGTTGTTCTTTATTAAATGTTAGAGCCTGTTTAAATTCAGTTTGCAGTGTTTTCCAGCGGCAAGTTAACAACAAACACATTATGTTCTTCCGGCGAGATACGTAAAAACAGTTTGCCTTTGTGTAATTCGGTAAGTGATTTTGCAAGCGCCAGCCCTATACCTGTTCCCTGTCTTTTTTGTGTTTCTTTAAGCCGCACAAACGGCTCAAATATTTTTTCCTTCATGTCGTCGGGTATAGCAAGTCCATCGTTTTCAATTTCAACAGTAAGATCTGTTTTGTTGTTTTCCTGTGGCAGCAAGCGAATCTGTACTTTTTGCGAAGCGTATTTTACCGCATTGTCAACAAGATTGGAGAAGATCTTATTTAATGCTTCTTCGTCTGCGTAAAGATAAGCATCACTGTCGGGTAATTCGATGCTGTAGTCGAGGTTTCTTTTTTTAGCCACTGCGGAAAAATCGGCAAATGTATCTTTCAACAGTTCGGTAATATTCACTTTCGAAAAATCAAGACGGAATGAGTTGGTTTCTGTTTTGCGGAAATCGAGTATCTGTGTTATTAACGCAACCAGCCTGTTGGTATTGCGGTTCATCATAAACAGATCGTCTTTTATTACCGGTATCTCATCCACTTTTTCCATCAGGTTTTCAACCGGCCCTTTTATAAGCGTTAAAGGTGTTTTTATTTCGTGTGCAACATTGGTGAAGAAATCGATCTTTGCTTCGTAGATCTCTTTTCTTTTTTTGCTTTCGTTATAAATATGGTAAATACGGAAGAGATAATAGAACAGTAAAAGCGCAAGAATGCTGTAGACAGCATAAGCCAGGTTTGTTGCCCAGAATGGCGGTAGTATTTTTATTTTCAACTCTTTTACATCGGTCGTCCACATGCCATTTACAGAAGCTTTCACCTGGAAAATATAACTGCCGGGCGAAAGATTACTGAAATACACTTTTCGATTAGGCTTTATTGTAGTCCAGTTTTCATCGGCTCCTTTCATAAAATAACTGTACTCCGTCATTTCAGGCGAAGTGTAACTGAGCGATGTAAAATCGATGCTGAACGATGAACGGTCGTGTGGCAATACAATTTCTTTTGTGTAAAGGATCGACTGTTTCAGAAACGAATTTTTAACGCCAATCTGTTGCTCTTCGTTTTGCACCTGGAAGCCGGTGATATAAACAGGACCGATCTTGGATGCATTTTCAAAATCATCGGGGTGAAAACGGATCATTCCTTTTACACTGCCAAAGTACATGATGCCGTTGCTGTCTTTATAACCGGAGTTGTAATTAAACTGATCGTTTAGCAATCCGTTATCCTTTGTGTATACAGTAATTTTTTTTGAAGCTGAGATGAGTTGTACAAGCCCACGTGTAGTAGTGATCCACATATTGCCATCATTATCTTCAAGCGCCTTGAAAATAAAATTGCTGGGCAAACCATCGGCTGTAGTGTAAGAAGTAAGTTTTGTTTTTTCTTTATTCAGCATTGCAATACCACCGCCATCAGTAGATATCCAGATGTTATGCTGACGATCTTCTGTTAATGCATTTACAATGTTGTTCATTAAACTGATGTTGCTGCCCGGCTTGTTTAGAATTTGTCCCCTGGCTCCTGTATACGGGTTGAAATAAAAAACACCGTGATTATGTGTGCCTACCCAAATCGTGTTATCAGACCCCTCCAGTAAACAGGAAATAAAAATGTTTGAGGGTACATCATCCAACAGATCGAACGCTTTTATTTGTGGGTTGTATTTATAGAGTGAATTGCTGGAACCAATGTAGATAACATCTTTCTTGCTTTTCAGCATCGATACAACAAAGTTGCTTTTCAATTCATGTTTCCCTGTACCGTAACTATAGCGTTTGATGATTTTTTCTGTTCGCAGATCCATAATATCTAAGCCATGATCGAAGGTGCCGATCCATAGTTCGTTTCCATTCAACAATAATCCATGAATATTGCTGTACGCAATATCTGTGCTTTTGCCGGTTGGTTTAAACTGTGTAATAACACCTGTTGCCGGATTGAATTTGTTCAGCCCTGCATCTTCTGTTCCTAACCATAAAAAGCCTTTGTTGTCTTCGCAGATTTCACGAACAACATTTCCGCTTACTGCAGTTGCAGAATTGTCGGGAAAAAATTTTTGAAACAGTGTATTCTGTTTGGAATAATAGTTAATGCCGCCAAAATAAGTGCCTGCCCAAATGCCGCCTTCTCTGTCTTTACATAGTGAGTAAACAGCGTTATCGGAAAGTGAATAGACATCAAGAAACCGTTTCTTCAGGTTGATGTATTCATTTGTTTTAGTATTAAGAATAAAAATACCCGACTCTGTTGCAATCCAGAATTCATCGGTGGAGTACTGTTCTATATCACGTACAAAAACAGCAGTGCGGTCGGGGTTGTAAGTAAGGATGTCTTTATAAGTAAGTGTTGCAATATCGAACTCTTTTAAACCTTGAATAGAAGTGCCCACATAAATACCGTTGCGTCCGTTGTAATATATTTTCGGTATCCATGTTGATGCAGGAGGAGGGGAGTGTGCAAACATGTTAAACGAAGTAAAACTGTTGTTTGCATAATTATACTGATGCAGATAGCCGTTTAAGGATGATACCCATAATTCTCCTTCGGGTGTAATGCAAACAGAAGAAGCAAGAAAATATTCAGGTTCGGAAAAGCGGAATAGTTTTTTTGTTTGTAGATTGTATTTGTGTAAAACGCCGGCAGCTATAAACCAAAGATTATTTTTTTTATCGAAGTTGATGGAAATGATTGCATCAAGTGTATCAATAAACGGAATTAATTTTTCTTCCTGCCTGTTAAAGGAATAAATGCCTCTTTGTGTTCCTATCCATAATGTGTTTTGTTTGTCAACCTCGAGGCAATTAATAATAGAAGGCGTTATTCTGTTGCCATTGTTTGCAATATCATAATGTTTAAAATGATAGCCGTCGAAACGGTTCAGTCCATCTTTTGTTCCAAACCAGAGAAAGCCGGTAGTGTCTTGTACGCTGCAGGCAACCATGTTGTGCGATAATCCATTCTCTACCTGGTAATGACGGAAAGTATACGATTGTGCATTGCTGTGAGATGCACAAATACAAAGTAGAAGATGCAGAAAAAAAGCAAGCCGTTTATACGTAGTCTGTTTCAAGTTAAAGCATTGGTTTAGTAGGTTGAAACCGGTTACAGTTGCTGTAACAGACCTAAAAGTAAATGAAACAATTTGAAAAAATTATGAAACGCCGGGAATGACCCGTCGGGAAAACATGGTTTTAATTTACATCGTGAAATTAAGGTAGGATCTCTCTCCGAAATAAGCTCACAACGATTAACCATTATTAACTAACAATTTCTTGCCTCATGAGTTTTTTTAAAAAACGCATTAAGCCAGTTGATGTATGTTCTCCCGTCAACCTCCGGCAAAAAGCAAAACTACTGCTGTTTACATTTTTCATTTTATGCTCCTTAACAACTGTTTTTTCACAGGGAACAGGCGTTACCGTTTCGGGTACCGTTAAAGACAGTACAGGCGCCGGTATTCCTAACACAACTGTTTCTGAAAAGGGAACAAAAAATGCAACATCAACCAATGCTGATGGTAAGTTTACACTTACTGTAGGAAGTACGAAATCGGTATTGGTCATTTCTTCTGTTGGATTTTCACCACAGGAAATTGTGGTAGGCAATCAAACAAACATTTCCATTTCACTCGAACTTTCAAAAGTAAATATGGAAGAGGTTGTTGTAATCGGTTACGGTACCAAACGTAAGCAATCATTAACCGGTGCCGTTTCTACCATTACTGCAAAAGATATGGATCGTGTACACGGTGGTTCTACTGTAAGCTCCGGTCTTGCAGGTAAATTACCGGGTGTTACATTTAAAATGCCCGATGGTCGCCCCGGTGCAAGTGCCAACATACAGATACGTAACATGGGCGATCCCTTGTATGTAATTGACGGTATTCAACAGGATGCAGGACAGTTTAACAACCTTGCTCCAAATGATATCGAAAGCATCACCATCTTAAAAGATGCATCTGCAGCCATCTATGGTGTGCGTGCTGCAAACGGTGTTGTGGTTGTTACAACAAAACAAGGTCGTCGTAACTCAGGCAATACCATTAACATCAGTGCTTATGCAGGTGTGCAAAACTGGTCGAGATTTACGGATGTATTAACCAACTCTTACGACTATCAACGTTACAGAGCAGAAGCTGAAGTAAACCGTTATGGCAGCACTGCAATTACACAGGCGGAGCTGGACAAATGGAAAGATGGTACATTGCCCGGCTACAATAAAAGTTTCAACTGGAAAGATTTTATCATTAAAGGAAACGCTCCTTTAAATTCGGTGAACATCAACTTCACTGGTGGTAACGACAAAATCAATTATTATGTATCAGGTACACGCCTGTTTCAAAATTCTGTTTTGGGTCGTGAGTATAAATTCGGTCGTACAAACCTGCAATCAAACATTACTGCACAGGTTGCAAATGGTTTAAAGATCGGGTTAGCTATTAACGGACGTATTGAAACAAGAGACAATCCCGGTGTACCCGGTGGTGATGACTACTGGTTAGCACGTTTTGCTATTCTGCGTAATACGCCATTGGAACGTCCTTATGCAAATGATAATCCGGAATACCTCAACGATATCAAGCACAACGAAACAAACTGGGCTTATCTGAACTATAAGAACGCAGGTCGTTTTCATAACGACTGGCGTGTATTGCAAACCAATGCAACAGTTGAATACCAGTTGCCTTTCATAAAAGGTTTAAGTGTAAGAGGTATGTACTCTTACTACATTGCCGATTATCTGTTTAACAATCACGAGTACACATACGATACATACACGTTCAATCCAACCGATTCTACTTATAAAAGAACGGGTGGATCTATTAACCCTTGGAGAGAAAGAGAACAGGTAAAACAGATTAACATTACATCTCAGGCACAGGCAAACTACAACAACACATTCGGCAATCATACTGTAGGTGCAACGTTTGTAGCAGAGCGAATTTCTAACCAGCGTTTGCGTAACTGGATCCACTCTGTACCAACTACCAATGCATTGCCGTTGATTTATTTTGCTACTGCAGATCAGTACCAGGATAGCGACGACCGCCAGGCCCGTATCGGTTACATTGGCCGTGTTAACTATAACTATGCAAGCAAATACTTCCTTGAGTTATCTGCAAGAAGAGATGCATCTTATCTCTTTGCGCCTGATAAACGTGTAGGTTACTTTCCAAGTGTTTCTGCAGGCTGGCGTTTAACAGAAGAAGCATTCATTCAACGTTTGCTGGGTAACAGCAATATCCTCACTGATTTCAAAATCCGTGCTTCATACGGTCAGTTGGGTGATGATGGTTCTGCATTGGGCTTAGGTGCTTATGCATACATGACAGGTTATAACTACAACCAGGGTATTGCTATTATTGGAGGTGTTCCTGTTATCGGTTCAAGAGACCGTGGTGCACCAACAACAAACATTTCGTGGTTAGTGAGCCGTATTACAGATATCGGTGCAGACTTCAGTTTGTTTAAAGGAAAGATCTCCGGTTCGTTCGATTATTTCTATCGTAAAAGAACAGGTTTACGTGGTGTAAGAACAAACATCCTCATTCCTGTTGAGATCGGTTATGCATTACCGAACGAAAACCTTAACAGCGATGCACAATTCGGTTCTGAAGGTTCGTTAACTTATAGCGACAACTTTGGTAAAGTAAACTTCCAGGTTGGTGGTAATCTTTCGTACACACGCTCAATGTCACTTGACACTTACAACCCAACATTCTTTAACTCATGGGATCAATACCGTAACTCAAGTGAAAACAGGTATAGAAGAATTGACTGGGGTTATATCATTGATGGTCAGTTCCAGACACAGGAGCAAATCAACAACCATCCTGTTAACATCGATGGACAAGGTAACAGAACCTTATTGCCCGGTGATCTGATCTACAGAGATATCAATGGCGATAATAAAATTGATGGTTTTGATGTTCGTCCGATCGGTTATGGTGGCGGTGCACAACCAAACATAAACTTTGGATTTAACGTTGCAGTTGCATGGAAAGGAATTGAATTTCATGCAGACTTCTCAGGTGCATCAGGCTATACCTGGTTCCAGAACTGGGAAACACGTTGGGCGTTCCAGAACGATGGTAACTTAAACAAGATCTTCGAAGACAGATGGCACAGAGCAGATATTTATGATCGTAACAGCCCATGGATTCCCGGTCGTTATCCTGCATTGCGTTACAACGAAGGTGGTCACAGCAACTACAACCGCAGCTCTACTTATTGGGCACACAACGTTACTTACTTAAGAGCACGTACGTTAGAACTTGCTTACTCATTGCCTGCATCTGTACTGGAAAAAGTGAGAGCGTTTAAAAAGGTTCGTGTTTATTTAAATGCATACAACCTCTTCTCAATTGATAATGTGAAGAAGTTCAGCATCGATCCTGAAGTAAACGATGATAACGGTCTGCAGTTCCCGCAGAGTAAGGTTGTAAACGTAGGCGTTAACATCACCCTTTAATTTTCTTACAACAACTTAATTTCAATGAAACGATTATATATAAGTTTAACGGCACTTTCCCTGTTGGCGTTGGGAAGCTGTAAAAAGGATAGTGAATTTCTGAACGTACAGCCAACATCCATTATCTCTACCGATCTTGCTTTTGCAAACTCTGCCAATGTACTTTCTGTTTTGGCCGATTTGTATAACCGCCAGGTAGATATTTCTACACTGAAAGATTGGTATACCATGGCCGACTTCAGTGAAAGTTTTCCATCAGAAAACGGTCGTGCATTTTTAGTGCAACGTAACAGCTGGGGCTTTGGCGAATGGGGTAGCTGGGATTATGGTTACGTACGTGAATTAAATCTCTTCCTTGAACGTTTGGAAATTTCAACAGCACTTACAGCTGCAGATAAAGCTTTGTTTAAAGCAGAAGCCCGTTTCCTTCGTGCCAACTATTATTTCGAAATAACAAAACGTATGGGTGGTGTACCACTTATTCTGAAATCGTTGACATATGATTTCAGTGGTGATGCAAGCAACCTGCAGTTTCCCCGTTCAAAAGAATCGGAAATGTATGATTTCGTAATTGCAGAGGCAGATGCGATTAAAGCCGATCTGCCGATCGATACAAAATCGAGTGCAGCAACAGCTGCAAGAGCATCGAGAGGTGCAGCATTAGCTATGCAGGCAAGAGCTGCATTGTATGCAGGTTCTATTGCAAAGTATGGCGGTACAACTCCTGCGGTATCATTACCGGGTGGCGAAGTTGGTATTCCTGAAACAAAAGCAACGGCTTACTATACAAAAGCATTGGCTGCTGCAAAAGAAATCATCAACGGCAGTGCAGGTGCTTATGCGTTGTACAACAAAAAGCCCGATCTGAGCGAAAACTTTTCAAACATCTTTATCGATAAAGGCAACAATCCTGAAACGATCTTTATCGAAGACTTTAAACTGAAAAGTGGTAAAGTGCATTATTTCACAGGTTGGAACCAGCCACGTTATGGTGCAGAAGAAGAAGAAGGTGGACGCATTAATCCATCGCTCAACTTTGTACAGGAGTTCGAATTATTAAACAACACATTTGCTCCAATTCCAATTGCAGATGGTGGTGGCAATCCACTTTACTATAGCAATCAAACAGATCCTTTCGCAGGTCGTGATGCACGTTTGGCCGGTACAGTAATGTTGCCCGGCACATCGTTCAAAGGCCGTATGGTTGATATCTGGAACGGTTACCAAATGGCAGATGGCTCAGTTGTAAGTGGTGATGATCGTGGACAACAAAAAGTATTACCCGGTACAACAGGTTTACGCCAGGTAGTTGGTTTCGACGGACCGATCAATGCAAAAGAGTTTACTGCACAAAGTGGTTTCTACCTGCGTAAATATCTCGATCCTGCAATTGGTTCCGGCTCACGTGGTACAAACAGCGAACTGCCGTTTATCCGTTACCGTTATGCAGAAGTATTACTGAATGCTGCGGAAGCTACATTCGAATTAGGTAACACAGCAGAAGCTGCATTGTTTATGAACCAGGTGCGTGCAAGAGCAGGACTTACTGTTCCTTTAACAGCAGCCGATATTACGTTCGATCGTATTGTACACGAACGCCGTGTTGAGCTTGCGTTTGAAGGACATATCCTCTTCGACCGTAAGCGTTGGAGAATTGCACACCAGGTTTGGGATGGTACAAAAATGACGGTGAGCGATCTCTTAACCAATATCGGTAAAGCAACCAAACGCAATACACAACCGTATGCACTCTGGGCTTACAAATATTTCAACCCGGGTAATCCGAATGATGGTAAATGGATCTACAAAATTGTACTGCCATCACTGGTAACAGGTGCAAACAATTTCCAGTTGGGTAACTATTATTCATTCATTGATGATAACATCAGGGCTAACAATCCAAAAATTGTAAAGCAGCCTAACCAATAAGAATGATCAAGTGGGTTGCGTTTTCAACAATTCGCATGCAAGCTTAAACGCAACTCACTTTTTCTCATCGTTGTAAATTTTAAATAACAGAAAGATGAAAATGAAGTTTCACTATATTGGATTGCTGGCTTTATTAATTGCTGCAGCATCCTGCAAAAAAGATAATTACAAAGAACCAACTACCGTGTTGAAAGGAAAGGTACATTACCAGGGCGAGGCTATACAGGTAGAGTACGATCGTGTTCCTTTTGAACTGTACCAGTTTGGTTTTGGTAAAGTAGGTGCCATCCGTCAATCATTTACACAAGAAGGTACCTATTCCTGTGTATTGTTTGATGGACAGTATAAGCTGATCGTACCAACAGGTCAGGGCCCTTTTAAATGGAAACAAACAACATCGGGTTCACCTGACAGTGTTGTGATCAATTTAAAAGGTAATCAAACGCTTGATCTTGAAGTAACGCCTTATTACATGATCCGCACACCACAGTTCTCTGTTGCTTCAGGGAAAGTGAATGGTTCGTTCAAGGCAGAAAAGATCGTTGTTGATGCAACCGGTAAAAATATTGAAAGCGTTAGTCTTTATATCAACAAAACACAGTTTGTATCATCTGCAGATAATATTGGTTCTACAACTATTGCAGGTGGTTCAATAGCCGATCCAAACAACATTAGCATGCAGGTAACAATTCCCACAATGACGCCAACACAGAACTATGTGTTTGCACGTGTAGGTATTAAAATCGTTGGTGTGGAAGACAGGATCTTTTCTCCTGTTACGAAGTTGACGTTTTGATGTGTTTATGCTTATGCGATAAGTACGGCAATTTAAAAAAGGGCAGCAGTTAGTTTTGGAATACAGGTAAGTCTTGTTTGTTTATTACGAGTCGTTACCAAGGCCATTTAACGCTGGTTAAATGGCCTTCTTATTTTAACTTAACAGCAGTTGTTCCGCAGTTCAAATAAAATGAAAATGAAAAAAAACGGTTTATTAGGTCTCGTATTTCTTTTAGCAGGTTCGTTGGGTTTTGCACAGAGCAGAAAAGCGCCTGCTTATCCTTTGGTAACACACGATCCTTATTTCAGCATCTGGTCAACAACCGATTTGCTTACAGAGTCGCCAACACGTCACTGGACGGGAACTGATCATTCATTGGTTGGTCTGTTGAAGGTGGATGGCGAAGTGTATCGCTTTTTAGGCAACACCGGCAAGCAGTTTAAACAGGTATTGCCTGCAGCAGACGAAGTATATTACGATGCAGCTTATACCGAAACTGCACCTGCAGGTGAGTGGACAAGTGTTGCATACGACGACAGCAACTGGAAAAAAGGGAAAGGCGCTTTCGGCGATAACAAAACCACTGCACAAACCATGTGGTTGTCGAAAGATCTCTGGATGCGCAGAGAGTTTACTATGAACAGCAGCGATTTAAATGATTTGTTTGTAAAACTTCATCACGATGATAATGTAGAAGTTTTTATTAACGGCGAATTGGTTTATAAAACCATTGGCTGGACAGGAAAATATATTTACCTGCCCGTAAGCGAGGCGGTAAAAGCAAAAATAAAACAGGGGAAAAATGTATTGGCGATACATGTAGCAAATACTGCAGGCGGGCAATGGCTCGATGCAGGTATTGTGCAGGAAGTGCAGCCGCCACAAAGCGAAGCAAAGAAAATTGCCGAGCAAAAAAATGTAACAATCAATGCTACACAAACCATTTACCAGTTTACATGTGGCAAGGTTGATCTTACGCTCACATTTACATCACCGTTATTGATCAACGATCTTAACATGCTTGCAAGGCCGGTGAGTTATGTCACAACAAAAGTAAAATCGAACGATGGTGCAGCTCATGATGTGCAGTTGTTTGTTGGCGCATCAACCGATATTGCCACTAACACTTCTGCACAACAGGTAGAAGCAAAAAAATATACAGCAAACGGACTTGGTATTTTAAAAGCCGGTACAACAACACAACCCGTTTTGCAAAAGAAGGGCGATGACTTACGTATCGACTGGGGCTATATGTACATTGCAGTTCCGCAAACTGCGGCCGTAACACAATATATTTCTGCAGAAGAAGGTATTGCTAATTCATTTGCTGCACCAACTGCATCTGTAGAAAACGGCAAGCATTTGTTTTTGAATACTGTTGTACGCATGGGTAAAATCGGCAGTATTGCAAAAGACCAGGTGTTGATGATCGGGTATGATGATCTGAATCCTGTTCAGTACTTCGGAACAAATTTGAAACCCTGGTGGAAACAAGGCACTACTGCAACAATGGAGCAGTTGCTGTCAACATCATTAAAAGAGTATGCACAGGTGATGATCAAGTGTTCTGTTCTTAACCAGCGTATTTACAACGATGCGTTAAAAGCAGGTGGCGAAACCTATGCAAAGCTTTGCGAAATGGTGTATAGGCAAAGTATTGCTGCACATAAACTGGTAAAAAGCCCAACAGGTGAACTGCTGTTTTTATCAAAAGAAAATTTCAGTAATGGTTCTATCAATACGGTTGACATCACTTATCCTTCAGCTCCGATGTTTCTTGTGTACAATCCGGAGTTGTTGAAAGGGATGATGAATGGTATTTTCTATTACAGCGAAAGCGGTAAATGGACGAAACCTTTTGCAGCACATGATCTTGGTACTTATCCATTAGCCAACGGACAAACCTATGGTGAAGATATGCCTGTGGAAGAAAGCGGCAACATGATCATTCTTGCAGCTGCCATTACAAAAGCAGAAGGCAACACTTCTTATGCAAAGAAGCATTGGAAAACATTATCTGTATGGGCAGAGTATTTGAGCAGGGAAGGATTTGATCCCGCCAATCAATTATGCACCGATGATTTTGCAGGGCATCTTGCACGCAACGTAAATCTTTCTGCCAAAGCAATTGTTGCATTGGGTGGCTATGTGTTAATGGCTGAACAATTAGGTGAGAAAGAAACTGCAGCAAAATACAAAGCGCTTACAAAAGAAATGGTGACCAAGTGGATGCAGATGGCCGATGATGGTGATCATTATGCATTAACGTTTGATAAAAAAGGAACATGGAGCCAGAAATACAATCTTGTTTGGGATAAGGTGTTAAACTTAAATCTGTTTCCAAAAGAAGTGTATGCAAAAGAGATCAGCTATTACCTCGGTAAACAAAACAACTATGGCTTACCGTTAGATAGCCGGGCTACGTACACAAAATCGGATTGGATCGTTTGGACTTCTGTACTCACTTCCAACCAAAAAGATTTTAATGCACTGGTTGATCCCATTTACAAGTTTACAATGGAAACAGCATCACGTGTGCCGGTTTCAGATTGGCATCAAACCACAACGGGTCGTATGGTTGGTTTCCAGGCAAGAAGTGTAGTGGCAGGTTATTACATGAAAGTGCTGGAACAAAAAATGAAAACTAAATAAGCAACTGTGGCCAGGTATTCTGTTTTCATCGCACTTCTATTTTGCACATCGCTGCAGGCTCAGCAAATAAGCAAGCCGGTCGCCATTTTGCACTATGTGTTCGATACATTTCAACCAGGCAAAGTACAGATGAAGTCGGGAGAGATGTTTGAGCGAAGAATGAATTATAATACCATCACGGGTGAAATGATCTTTGAGGAAAAAGGGAAGTATCTCGCTATAAAAGAACCGTTGAAAGTAGATACTGTTTTTATTGCAGGCAGGAAATTTATACCTGTAGAAAAAGTTTTTTACGAGCTTTTAGTAAACGGAGCCTATCCTTTTTTCCAGGAGTTTACAGCAAAGTTGATCGAACCGGGTGCATCTATCGGCTATGGTAATGCATCTGCTACAACCAACGCTGTTTCGCTTAATTCGTTAAGACGTAACGGGCAGGCTTATGAAATGAAACTGCCCGACGATTACCAGGTTATACCCGGCTTTACGTTCTGGATATTGAAGGATGGAAAATACCATAAGGCTGGCAGTGCAAAACAACTCATTGCTGTTTTTCCGGAAAAGAAACAATGGATCAATGATTTTATTAAAACAAATAAAACCGATTTTTTAAAACGAAGCGATGTGCTTTTGCTTGTACAGCAACTGTTAGAAAATAAATAACGGTTAATAGGGGAATAAAAGCATACAATTTAATTTTTAATGAACTACTATGTATAAGAAGACGATCATTCTGTGTCAGTTGTTTTTAGTATTGACGACTGCTTTTGTACAGGCGCAAAAAACAAAGAAAGAGGCCGTTGCTCCACCTGTACCTGTTGCTTCTAAAATATGGAGCATAGAAAAAGCAAATGCGTGGTACAAACAACATAAATGGCTTACGGGTGCAAACTATATTCCTGCTAATGCCATCAATCAACTGGAAATGTGGCAGGCCGATACATTTGATCCTGCTCTTATTGATAAAGAATTAGGTTGGGCGCAAGGTATTGGCTTTAATACCATGCGTGTGTTCCTGCATTCGTTGGCGTGGAAACAGGATCCTGAAGGATTTAAAAAACGCATGGATCAGTTCTTAACCATTTCTGCAAAACATGGTATTGAACCGATGTTTGTTTTCTTTGATGATTGCTGGAACAAAGAACCAAAAGCAGGATTACAACCTGTAGTAAAAACAGGCATTCATAATTCAGGCTGGATGCAGGATCCCGGACAGCCTGCATCTGCTGAGAGTACAAATTTTCCGGAGCTTGAAAAATATGTAAAAGATGTGTTGACGCATTTTGCAAAAGACAAACGCATTCTTTTGTGGGATCTGTACAACGAACCCGGCAATAATGGCAAAGGCGATTCATCATTGGCGTTGTTGAAAAAAGTATTTCAATGGGCACGTGAGGTAAATCCTGAGCAACCCATCAGTGCAGGCTTATGGAAATGGGATCTTGAAAATCTGAACGCATTTCAGTTACTTAACTCCGATATTATTACCTATCACGACTACCAGGATGTGCAGCAACACAAACGTGTAGTTGAAATATTAAAAGCAAGCGGTCGCCCATTGATCTGTACTGAGTATATGGCACGTACAAGAAACAGCCGCTTTGCAACAGTTATGCCGATGTTGAAAGATAAAAACGTAGGCGCTATTAACTGGGGCTTTGTTGCAGGTAAAACAAATACCATCTATGCATGGGATACACCGTTGGCCGACGGCAGTCAACCGATTGAATGGTTCCATGATATTTTTAATACAGATGGAAGTGCATACCGCAACGATGAGATCAATCTCATTAAAAAGCTGAACGGCGTCAAGTAATTTTCATACACATAGCAATCGTTAACACCTTATGTTTCTACATGAGGTACTCTTTTCTTCTTTAAGCTTAATAACACAGATTGCTGCTATATGTCAACTCGTTCAATGAAACATTTTCCGATTGTTCTGTTATTGCTTTCGTTTTTGCTACAGGCCTGTAACAAAAAAAGCAGTTCGCAAACGAACACGCAAACAGGCAACACAACTGTTGCAACGTTTATGAATCCGTTGCTGAGTTCCGGCCCTGATCCCTGGGTGTACAAGAAAGACAGTTTTTATTATTACATGCACACATTGGGCAACAGGATCGAGTTATGGAAAACAAAAGCTATGAGCGACCTGAAAAACGCAGCAGTAAAAACAGTGTGGCGTACTCCGGCAACAGGTGCTAACTCAAGAAACATCTGGGCGCCTGAATTACATTTTATCGAAGGCAAATGGTATATCTATTACACAGCAGGTGCATCAGGCGATCTCAATACGCAACGCACTTTTGTATTGGAGAATGCAGCAGCAGATCCGTTTACAGATACATGGGTTGATAAAGGACAGATCGGCGATCCTGCAGCAGCACATCTTTTTTCAATCGATGGAACAGTGCTTGAATACAACGGCAAGAATTATTTTCTTTGGAGTGCGCATCCTTCAAACACAGAAGTAAAACAATATTTATACATCGCACGCATGAGCAACCCTTGGACATTGGAAACTGCAAGACAATTACTTTCATCATCCGATTACGATTGGGAAAAGAAAGGCGGCACACAATGGGTAAACGAAGGGCCACAAGCATTGAAGAATGTAAACGGTAATGTGTTTGTCATTTATTCTGCAAGCGGATGCTGGACCGATGATTATGCACTCGGTCAATTATCATTAAAGAAAGACAGTGATCCGTTGCTGAAATCAAACTGGACAAAACATCCTTTCCCTGTGTTTAGCACGTATGCAGCAAACAAAGCATTTGGTCCGGGGCATAATGGATTTTTTAAATCACCCGATGGAAAAGAAGACTGGATCATCTACCATGCAAATGCAAACAGTGGTGAAGGTTGTGGCGATCTGCGTAGTCCACGCATACAAAAATTTACCTGGAATGCCGATGGTACACCCAACTTTGGAACACCCGTGCAACTGTTTACAGCTATACCAAAACCATCAGGCGATAAATAACTATTGAACCAACAAATAAATTATTGACAACCCGTCATCTAAAAAATTATGAACAAAAAAAATCAGGCAACCAAAAAACTAAAACAGGCAGCGGCCGTTTGTGCGTTTGCATTAACAGCATTCGGTGCTTTTGCACAGGATAAGATCACAAATGTAAAAAGGCCTTCAACAAAAACTGCCAATACCTTTTATACCGGCAACCGTTTGCCATTGCAACCGTTAAGTTTTGTAAAACTTCCTGCCGGTTCGGTGAAGCCGGGCGGTTGGGTATTAAAATATTTAGAGTTGCAACGTGATGGGTTAACGGGTCAGTTGGGAAGCATCAGTGCATGGCTTGAAAAAAATAACAACGCATGGTTCAGCAATGATGGTAAAGGCGATCATGGTTGGGAAGAAGTGCCGTACTGGTTAAAAGGTTACGGTAATCTTGGTTATGCATTGAATGATGCAACCATTATTGCAGAAACAAAACTGTGGCTGAATAAAGTATTTGAAAGCCAGCAACCCGATGGTTACTTCGGGCCAAAGCTTTCTCCGAACGACAGAAAAGAAATTCCTGATCTGTGGCCAAACATGCTTATGCTTTGGACACTGCAATCGTATTACGAATACACAAACGATGCACGTGTAATTCCGTTCATGTTGAAGTACAGTAAATGGTTGATGAATGTGCCCGATGAGAAATTATTAAAAACATATTGGGAAAACAGCAGAGGTGGCGATAATCTGTACAGTGTTTATTGGTTGTACAACCGCACGGGTGAAAAATGGTTGCTCGATCTTGCACATAAAATTCATCGTAATACTGCAGACTGGAGTCAGAAAAATAATTTGCCCAACTGGCACAATGTAAATGTGGCGCAATGTTTTCGTGAGCCTGCTACTTATTACATGCAAACGAAAGACAGTAATCATTTAAAAGCAACTTATAATGATTTCTTTCTCATCCGCACATTGTACGGACAAGTGCCCGGTGGTATGTTTGGTGCCGATGAAAATGCAAGAAGAGGATATGATGATCCACGCCAGGCTGTTGAAACATGTGGTTTGGTAGAGCAAATGGCATCGAATGAATTGCTGGTTGGTATTACAGGTGATCCTTTCTGGGCAGATCATTGTGAGAATGTGGCGTTCAACAGTTATCCGGCAGCAGTAATGCCCGACTTTAAAGGATTGCGTTATCTCACAGCACCCAATATGGCAGTGAGTGATAGCCGTAATCATGCACCCGGCATACAGAACGAGGGACCATTCTTAATGATGAATCCATTCAGCAGCCGTTGTTGCCAACACAACCATGCAATGGGCTGGCCTTATTACAATGAACATTTGTGGATGGCTACACCTGATAATGGTATTGTTGCCATGCTGTACAGCGAAAGTGAAGTGCGTGCAAAAGTAGGAAGCGGAAAAGGTACAGAGGTAACATTAAAGCAAAGCACACATTATCCCTTTGATGATAAAATAAAAATTGAAGTGAACGCTGCAGCTGCAACAAACTTTCCTTTGTACATGCGGATACCTGCATGGTGCAGCAATGCAACAATCAGTATTAATGGTGTGGCACAAAATGTTTCGTTTGAAGCAGGCAGTTATGCACGCATTGAACGTAAATGGAAACAGGGCGATGTAGTTGAATTAACAGTACCGATGAAATTGCAGAAAGATGTTTGGGCAAAAAATAAAAACAGTGTAAGTATTAATTATGGCCCACTTACTTTTTCATTGAAGATAGAAGAACAATACAAGCTGATGGATAGTAAGAAATCGGCCATTGGTGATTCTAAATGGCAGGCAAATGCAGATCAGAGCAAATGGCCTTCGTTTGAGATTTATCCGGCAAGTATGTGGAACTATGGTTTGTTGTTGAACGATCAACCATTGGAACAACAGTTTGAGATCGTTAAAAAATCATGGCCTACGAATAATTTCCCCTTTACACAGGATGCCGTTCCGTTTATGATCAAAGCAAAAGGAAAAATTATTCCTGAATGGATACTGGATAAAAACGGTTTGGTCGATCTGTTGCCGCAAAGTCCTGTACAAACTTCAACCAAAGCACAAAACATTGAATTGATCCCAATGGGAGCAGCACGCTTACGCATCTCTTCATTTCCTGTAGTAAAATAAAAGCATAAAACTATGAAGCAACATAAAAACAAATTCATCCTGTTGTTAAGCATGGCGGCTGTAATAGCCTGCAACAATGCAGAAAAGCAAACCGAAGAAAAACAAACAGCAGGCGCAAAACTGCCATCGGTTGAAGCATACAAACAAACCATTGATGGTAAAGCAACAAGTTTGTACATCTTAAAAAATAAAAACAACATGCAGGCGGCCATCACCAACTATGGCGGACGTTTGGTAAGTCTGCTTGTGCCTGATACCGACAACAACATGGTAGATGTTGTGGTTGGTTTCGACAGTGTGCAGCAATTCAAAGCATCAACCGAACCATATTTTGGTGCAACCATTGGTCGCTACGGCAACCGTATTGCAAAAGGTAAGTTTACATTGGATGGAAAAGAATACACACTGTTCACCAACAACGGCCCCAACACATTACATGGTGGTAAAAAAGGTTTCCAGGATGTGGTGTGGGATGCGCAACAGGTTGGCGACAGTTCATTGGTGCTTACCTATCTTTCAAAAGATATGGAAGAAGGCTATCCCGGTAATCTCTCTGTAAAAGTTACTTATACAGTTACGGCCAACAATGAACTGAAGATCGATTACGAAGCAACGACCGATAAAAAAACGGTGGTGAATTTAACCAATCATGCATTTTATAATTTAAACGGACAGGGTAGTGGCACCATCAATAAGCATACGCTGTGGATCAATGCCGATCTGTACACGCCGGTTGATTCTACATTAATTCCATTGGGGAAAAATCAATTTGTTGCCAATACGCCTTTTGATTTTCGTACACCCACTGCTATTGGTTTACGGGTAGATGCCGATGATGTGCAGTTGAAAAACGGTAAAGGATACGATCATAATTTTGAGCTGAATAAACCAACAGGTGCAGGATTGAATCATGCAGCAACAGTTACAGGTGATAAAACAAATATTGTGATGGATGTGTTTACGCAGGAACCCGGTCTGCAGTTTTATGGTGGTAACTTTATGCAATCGAAGAACACGATCAAGGGTGGAGGGAAAGATGATTTCCGTACAGCGTTTTGTTTGGAAACCCAACACTTTCCCGATTCGCCAAATCAACCTTCGTTTCCATCAACGGTACTGGAGCCGGGGCAACAGTACAAAACAAGCTCTGTTTATAAGTTTTCTGTAAAAAAATAAGTTTACTTTGATGATGATGAAATTGCTGAAACCTCTTTTTAGTGCGCTTGTTTTGTTTGCATCTGTTTGTGCAGCGGCACAGGAAACATTTACCAATCCGTTATTGCCTGCAGGCGCCGATCCCTGGTGTATGTATAAAGGTGGCTATTATTATTACACACATACAACAGGCCGCAACATCACACTCTGGAAAACAAAAAGCATTGCCAACTTAAAAACGGCTGAAAAGAAAGTGGTGTTTACGCCACCTGCAAAAGGTCCGTATTCAAAAGAATTATGGGCGCCTGAAATTCATTACCTGCAAAATAAATGGTACATCTATTTTGCAGCTGATAGTGGCAAGAACATCGATCATCGTATGTATGTGTTGGAAAACAGTGCAGCCGATCCTTTGCAAGGCGAATGGATCGTAAAAGGAAAACTCACCACACCCGATGATAAATGGAGCATTGATGGTTCGGTATTTGAACACAAGCAACAACTGTACATGATCTGGTCGGGTTGGGAAGGCGACGTAAACGGACAACAGAATATTTACATGGCGAAAATGAAAAACCCGTGGACAGTAGAAAACAAACGTGTAAAAATTTCATCGCCTGAGTATCCATGGGAACGCAATGGAAAGATCAGTAACCCCGATGATCCGCCGAATGTATATGTCAATGAAGGGCCGCAGGTATTAGTGAATGGCAACAAACTTTTTCTTATTTACTCAGCCAGTGGTTGCTGGACGGATACCTATGCACTCGGTATGCTTACTGCAAACAGCAACAGTGATTTAATGAACCCTGCTTCGTGGAAAAAATCACCGGAGCCTGTGTTTAAACAATCTGCAGAGAACAGTGTATATGCACCGGGGCATAATTCCTTTTTTCAATCGCCTGATGGTAAAGAAAATTATATTCTCTATCACGCCAATTCAAAACCGGGGCAAGGTTGTGGTGGCTTTCGATCACCACGTGCACAACTGTTTACCTGGAACAAAGATGGTACACCCAATTTTGGAGTGCCGGTGAAGGAGGGAGAGTTATTGAAAGTTCCTTCGGGAGGTTTGTAGTTTATGGTTTATAGTTTATAGTTCATGGTTCATAGTTCATGGTTCATAGTAATACATCAGCTGTATTGCCTTCCCGTGAACAATGAACAATCAACCATGAACTGGTGAGTGGTGAATGCCAGGCTATAGTACTGTGGTAGACTGTGGTCAGTTGTTCAACGTTAATTGTTCATAGTAATACATTACTTGCACCGTCTTTCCCTTTTTTATTTCTTACTATTGTCTGCACTATCCGAAGCGTTCTTGTGAGGAAATACAATGAAGCAATCTGGCGCTTTTTTTAGCATTTGTTATCAAAGTATATATTTACAGTACAAACCCTCTGTAAAAAGTACCAGTATGCAATTTGATTTTACCGATCAGATAAAACAAAAGACCGATAAAGAGCTTACCGATATCTACATCAACTCCCGTAACTATAACCCCGAATTTGTGCGCCTTGCTAAAGAAGAATTACTTGCCCGTAATATTGTATTGGAAAATTTTGCTGTACAGAAACAGGAAGCTGAACAAAGCGTTAAAGAAGAACTTAAAGAAGGAAAGGATGGCAACCCACTGTATATTTTTCTTTGTTTTATGCTGGCATTGCTTGGCGGCTTGCTGGGCATCTATGCAGGCTATGTGTACAGTCAATCGAAAATTAAAACCGACGGAGGCGAAACGTATTATGCCTATAATAAACAGACACGGCAAATGGGTAAACTAATGATGCTGGTTGGGGTGCTTGCTTTCTTATTTATTATATTCAGGTAATAGTTGTTCAGTCTTTTTTCGGGTGCTTGAACCATAAAATGTAAAAAGTGAATGAAAGTTCTATGGCACAGATCAGCGATATGCGCCGGTAAGTTTCTCTGGCCTAAGCGTCACTAAATTTGTAATTGCAAACTGTATAAAAAGAAGTAACGGAAATGCACAGGTCGGGAGACCTGCGCCAGTTACATATTTATATTTTCAACTTTAGTAACTTTATTCGGTTTCGGTAGGCTGGGCTGGATGTAACAACAACGACCGCCTGTATAAAGCCCTAACGTTGCCTGCAATGCTAAATTGACACTCTGCTATTTTTAATACCAAGACTTTATGAAACTGCATTACGAAAAGTATATTGTTTGTCCTGACTGCCAAATTGGTGGGTATGACTTTTGCGAAAAGTGCTTAGGTGCGGGTGGATATACAATAAAGGTTTTCGGCGACCCGACACTTGAAAAAAACATAGTTAAGCCGGACAAACTCAAATCTATTAATGGAAAACTTGACTTAATTGTACAACGCAGTATTTGGAACGAGAGGATTGAAGAAAAGCTTACAGAATATTTTATACTTATTATCGGAAAGCACTTACTCTGCTGAAGTTTTAAAAACCTTAAAACGGATTTTAAAAATCAGGAAAAATAATTACGGTAAAAAACTCTTACGACTATACCAGGAAAAGACGAAAAATTTGGAGGCTATAAAATTTACTTTTTCGAAAAATGAAACATCCGTTTTTGGCGACAACAAATATTTTATTACTTGGGACGATAATAGAGTAGTCTATAAATTGACTTCATCTCAATTTGTTTCATTTTCATCAAAACTTCTCAAAGGTTTCATTGACAATCTTGAGTATAATTCAATTGTGAAATTTGAGAGTAACCAAACTGTTAGCCAATACAAAAAAGAAGATGTTGAGGCAATATCTCAGGCAGATTGCATGTATATTCATATAATGACTGACGAAAAAACAAAAAAATTTGTAATTAAAAAATCAATAATCAGGCGAGTGTGTGTTACTTATATCAATATGCTACATGAAAAGAATATAGATGGGTGGTATTATATTCAATAGACAAAACACATGCAGGCAACAAAAGTATTTGCAATAGCAGGGGCGACAGAACTCACGCTGGCGCAAGTGTTCCATCGCAGTGGATCACTTGATGCCAACTAATGTAGCTCCGATTGTATCGGGGAATTTGGAAATCAAGAACTGAGCAATAGTACAAAGCTGTATGTTATTATTTACCGCAGCTGTTGTGCAAATGAAGTTTCCGATAAATCCGATAGCTATCGGATCGGAACAGAAATAAACGGCAACAAGTGATTCTGCGGAACACTTACACCAAAGAAGAAAAAACGTTTAAAACAACTTAAAATACTTAATATGACAAAGAAACTCCCAGGCGACTTCGAATATTTAAAAGACATGTACGCAGATGAATATTTTCCCAACTTTCTTGTTGACAAAGTAAAGGAGCTGATCAAGAGTGTTGTGCTGTTTATTGAAGAAGGTGATCATTCAAACGAAGAAATTCAGGCTTCACTCGATAAAATGACGTTGGGTATAAATCAGCTGGAGGAAGAGTTTGATGAACATGACAGCGAGATTGAAACAGTTGCAAGAGAATCGATCGGCGAAACTGTAGACAATATTCTTAAGTATTTCAACATCGATATAGATATTGAGGAAGCAATACGTGAAAGAGAGTGGTAATTATTTTTATTCAGCTTCAGTGCAGAACCGGTACAACAATAAATCTTTTGTCTGGAGTAATTCTTTAACATTACCGGCGATTTGAAACATTAACACTGAATATATACATGGCAAATTTTAAACCTTACGAAACGGAGAAGCATACAGAAAAGAATGTGAAGGTTGAATTTTTTAAGGATGAAGGAAAAAGTATCATGCTTGCAAGATTAACGGGTGTACTCTCGGAGGGCAGCAAGGCAAAACCCGACTGTAGTTATATCAAGCAGGAACTGGCAATAAATCTGCTGGCCATGCGTCCCTCATCGCTTTTGCTCGATATGTCGCTTTTGCAATATTCCTTCGGCAATTCATTTATTGATGCGTTGAGCCCTTTGTTTGAATTGCAGATTTTTGAAGATAAGTATGATATTGCCTTTCTGCTTTCAGACCTTAATAAATATGGTTTGTCAAGTTTATGGAACTTTGATATCAATCAGCCGCCGGTAAACATTTTTTTCCGGTACGAAGACGCAGTAAAATACGCTGAAGCAAAGTATGATTTTTTGTAAAGAGGTGCATGCTCTTGGGCGCCCTTCTATAACCGGTTCAAAATAAGTAAGGCTATGCGAATTGCTGAAAATCTTACGACCGACAACCAATGCGCTGCAGTTTGGCACTCACGATTCACCATTGCCGAACGACGATAAAGCCAAAACTTCACACTTGTAATAACATCTGCAATTACGTAAACTGCATTATGTAGTAGTGGTAACAACTGCAGCCGTAACAGCAGCCTGTGCTGCGGCAGAAGCAGCTGCAGCAGATTCGTTGCCTGCTCCTGCAATACTGATAAAGTTATAGCCCCAGCCTTTCAGCTCGTTAAACCATACCAACGATCCGTCTTTTGCGTTAAGGCAAAATAAAAGACCCGATATTCCGATATAAAGCTTGTTGTTTTCAACACTTATTTGTCCGTAGCCTAACGATGTACTGCTTACGTTGGCGTAATCCTTCAGCTTTATTTCCCAGAAAATACTTCCGTCCTTTTTGCTTATTGCAGCCACTCTGCCTTTCGATAAAATGTACAGGTATTGATCGGTTCTCATGCGTTGTTTTTTTGTAAATATAATAACAAGGAAATTCCAAATTCCAAATTCCAAATTCCAAAATCCAAAATCCAAAATCCAAAATCCAAAATCCAAAATCCAAAATCCCAATCCTCCATCCTAAACATCCTCTGCTTAACTTTGCGGCTTCAACAATCACCCATATTTAAAAATGCGAATTGCGATAAACGGAATGGGCAGGATCGGACGAATGTTGTTTCGTCGTCTTGCAAACGATCCTCAACTGGAAGTAGTGGCAGTAAACGATCTGATGGATGCGGCCAATCTTGCGTACTTATTAAAATACGATTCGTTATACGGTGCATGGCAGCAGGAGCTGTTACAGGATAACAATACATTTACTGTTGCAGGCAAAGACATTGCAGTGCTGCAGGAAGCTGATGTAAGTAATATTAACTGGAAACAGTATGGAGTAGATGTGGTGCTGGAATGCAGTGGTGCGTATTCATCTAAAACAAAGGCAACACAACATTTGGCAGCAGGTGCAAAACGTGTATTGCTTTCTACGACAGGTTCAACCGATATTCCGTTGCTTATTTACGGGCATAATCATACCAATCCTGCAGGTAAAGATGAAATAGTTTCACCCGGCGGATGTATGACCAACTGCAGTACACATATTCTTTATCTGCTCAATTCAATCGGTATTGAATCGGCACAACTGAATATTTTACATTCTTACACATCCCGACAGGAACTGGTTGATGCTGCACATAAACAATACCGCAGGGGCAGGGCAGCGGCAGAATCAATTATTCCCGTAGAGATCGATCTGGCACAATCGCTGGAACGTTTGTTGCCGCTGCAGGGAAAAATTGCAACTGTATCGGTACGCATACCTGTTACCAATGGTGCAATGGCCGATGTTACGGTGCAGATGAAAGAGGATATTACAAAAGAACAGATCAACGCACTGTTTAAGAAAGCTGCCGACAACGAATACAAAGGCATACTGCAGTACACAGAAGATCCGTTGGTATCGGCAGATATAAGAGGAAACACGCATTCGTGTATTATCGACGGAGAACTTACCTCCGTTGTAGGACGGCAGTTAAAACTCATTGCATGGTTCGATAATGAATATGGCTATACCAGTCGGATGATCGATTGGTTGCGTTACTGGATAAACTAAACGAACGCTTGCTTCACGTAAACGTTTTCGTTTATTGTTTACTACTATGCTGTTAGAGTTGATTATTTAACTCTGCAGTAAATTAATTTTACGCCTTTAACCAACTAACAAGAATGAATAAAAAAAATGCAGGGCTTATTGAAACAATGCGTTGGTATGGCCCTAACGATCCTGTATCGTTAAACGATATTGCCCAGTCCGGTTGTTCGGGTGTTGTAACTGCACTGCACCATATACCTAACGGTGAAGTATGGACGATTGAAGAAATAAAAAAGCGCATTGCCGAGGTGGAAGCTGCAGGCTTAACATGGGATGTGGTGGAAAGTGTGCCTGTGCATGAAGCTATCCGCAGGCAGGAGCCGGGCTTTGAATTGTATATTGAAAATTATAAACAATCGCTCCGTAACCTGGGTGCATGCGGTATTACTGTTGTTACCTACAACTTTATGCCTGTGCTCGACTGGACAAGAACCGATCTGTATTACACAATGCCCGATGGCAGTAAAGCATTGCGTTTTGAACGTGCTGCTTATATTGCTTTTGATGTGTTTATTCTGCAACGCAAAGGAGCAGCAGATGAATACAGTAAAGAAGAGTTGCAAAAAGCAGAACTGCGTTTGCAAACAATGACGGAAGAAGAAAAGCAATCGCTTATACGCACCATCATTGCAGGGTTACCCGGCAGTGAAGAAAGTTTTACTGTTGCTGATTTTGCAAAAGCATTGGCTGCTTATGATAATATTGATGCAACAAAACTGAAACAGCATTTAATTTACTTTCTGCAGCAGGTAATACCGGTTGCAGAAGAAACAGGTGTGCAGTTGGTTATTCATCCCGACGATCCGCCACATCCTATTTTTGGTTTGCCTCGTGTGGTAAGTACAGAAGCAGATATTAATGATTTGATTGCTGCTGTACCATCGCCTGCAAACGGTTTATGTTTTTGCACGGGCAGTTTTGGCGTACGTGCAGATAACGATTTGCCGGGTATGGTAAAACGTTTGGGTAATCGTATTTACTTTTTACATCTGCGCAGCACACAACGAAATGTTGATGGCGATTTTTATGAAGCCAATCATCTCGAAGGCAATGTAGATATGTATGCAGTAATGAAAGAAGTGGTTTTGCTGATGCAGAAAGAAAACCGCCGCATTGTGGTAAGGCCCGACCATGGTCACCAGATGCTCGACGATTTAAGCAAAAAGACCAATCCAGGTTACAGTGCCATTGGCCGTTTACGTGGCCTGGCCGAATTAAGAGGGCTTGAGCTGGGCATCAGCCGCTCGTTGGCGTAAAAATGAGGTCTTTAAAATGAAAGAAGGGAATCCGGCAATACGGATTCCCTTCTTTTTTGCAGGAATCTGCATGTTCGGGAACGATTGCGTGAAGTTTTTTGCAACTATTTTTTAGCCCAAAAATGCGTTGGAAGTCATTTGGTTTTTTATGCTGAAATCCTTTGCCAGATTGCGTTTCAGCTTTTGTTCGTGCCGTAGGCATCATAAAATGAGCCGTTTTCTTGTTTTTGCCGCAATCGGTTTCATAGTAATTTTGATTTATCAAATAAGGCGAAAGGGTAGAGCGGTTAGAAAAGTGATTCACCTTATTTCACAAACAAGATCTTCGAACTCTTTTTTTATATGGCAAGCAATCGTTAACGGTCAACTGTTTTTACAGATGACCTTTTTTTTTGCCCGTAAGTGAAGGAAAAGACGACAGACGATGGACAACAGACAACCAGGGGCCGTTGTTCGGTACGCACTATTTATCATTCACAATTCACGACTCTTTAAACTCACTTGGCAATTTCCCAAACTGTTTTTTAAACTCACGGCTAAAATATTTTCTGTCGTTATAACCAACAGTAAACGAAACTTCATTTATAGTAAGATCGGTTTGTAATAAAAGCTGTGCTGCTTTTTTCAAACGCAGCGATTTTACAAACTCATTCACCGACATATTACTTACCGCTTTGATCTTTTTATAGAGAATAGGTGCACTCATGGCAACCTTGCGTGATAATTTTTCTACACCAAAATCAGGATCATCCATATGCTCATCAACGATCTGCATTACTTTTTCTAAAAACTCCTGATCAACTTTGTTGGCATAACCTGTTACATTGTGTTCTTCAGCTGTTTCTGTTTTCGTTTCAGGAATTACCGTTATTTGTTTGCTGAAACGTTCACGCAACTTCTCCCTTGCAGCAAGCAGGTTGCGTACATTCAGTTCAAGAATTTTTGTGCTGAAGGGTTTGGTTAAATAAATATCAGCTCCTGTTTCCAATCCGCTTACCTGGTCGCTTTGCGAACTCTTTGCAGTTAACAATACAACCGGTATATGACTGGTGCGTTCATCGGTCTTTAGTTTTTCACAAAGCGTAAAGCCATCCATCTCCGGCATCATTACATCGCTGATGATGAGATCGGGAATTTGTTCGGTAGCAGTGTTCCAGCCGAGCAAACCATTTTCACATTCCAATACATTGTAGTTGGCAGCAAATGTTTCTTTAATGAGCAAACGCAGCTCGCTGTTATCTTCAACTACTAAAATGGTAAATGGTTTTTCTGCAACGCTATCCGTTGCTGGTATCGGTTGATGTTGAACAGCAACAGGCGCTTGTTCTGCAGCAATGCTTTGTGTAACGGTTGATGTTTGTGCAGCTGATGCAACTTCGAAATGCTGATTGCCTTGCAGCAGTGTAACAGTGAAAACAGTTTTGCCTTCCTTCTCAGCAGTGGATGGTTCACTTTCTACACTGATGTTGCCTTTGTGTAGTTCAACAATGTTTTTCGATAGTGCAAGACCAATCCCATAGCCTGTGTTTTGCATGCCATGATCGGCTACCTGGAAAAAGTTGGTGAACAATTTATCAATATACTCGGGTGCAATGCCTCTTCCGTTATCGGTTACTGTAACAAGTATTTGATTGTTCTCTTGTGTTGCTTCAAAAAGAATGCGTCCACCTTCGGGTGTAAACTTAAATGCATTGGCCAGTAGGTTGAAGAATACTTTCTCCAGTTGTTCTTCATCGTAATACGCAAACATTTCTTCCTTGTTATGAATAAAGGAAATGGAAATGTTTTTAGCCAGCGACATTTCACGGAAGCTGTTGTAAACATCCTGGAGAAAAGGAATCAGGTTATGCCGCTCAACATGCAGATTTAGATGATTGGTTTCTGCTTTCCTGAAATCCATCAGCTCACTCACCAGTTTCAACAAACGATGTGCATTGCTTTTTACCTGTGTTAATTGCTGTTGTACAAATCCATCGTTTTGTTTTGTATCGAGCAGTTTATCAACCGGCGCCATGATCAAGGTAAGATGCGTACGTATTTCATGCGACACATTGGTAAAGAAATTAAGCTTTACCTGGTGCAGCTCATCTTCTTTCTTCAGCAATGCACGAAGGAAGAAGAAACGAACAACAAGAAACAATATTCCTGCAAAGGCAAGTATATAAATACAATAAGCCCACCAGGTAAGCCAGAAGGGTGGAAGTATTTTCAGTTCAATGGATGAAGCTTGACTCCATACTCCATCATTGTTGGCGCCTTTTACCCAAAATGTATAGGTACCCGAAGGAAGATTGGTGTAGGTAGCCGAAGCAGTTGTTACATCGTTCCAGTTTTTATCAAACCCTTCGAGCTTGTAAGCGTATTTGTTTTTACTGCTTTTGATAAAGTTGAGCAATGCAAACTCAACGGTAAACACATTCTGTTTATGGGTGAACACAATGCGTTTTGTTTGACTAATATTGCGATCGAGCAATTCATCATCACCATTAATTGTAACGGGGTTGTTGAACAAACGCAAACCTGTAAATACAACAGGTGCAACATAACTGTTGGTTTCAATTGTGCCGGGAAAGAAACTGGTAATACCATGATAACCGCCAAAGAAAAATTCACCCTTGCTGTCTTTTAAGTATGAGTTGTAGTTGAACTCATTGCCTGCAAGTCCATCACTCATCGTATAAGTTTGTGCCGTTTTTAAAGCAGGACTGTATTTGATCAACCCTTTATCGGTGCTCAGCCAAAAGAATCCATTCTCATCTTCCAGCAAACTGATGACGTTTGTATTGGGCAAGCCTTCTTTCTCTGTATAATGCACAAACTTTCCGTTACTGCTGTTGTACATGGCAATGCCGCCATAGCTTAACGCCACCCATATGTTTCCCTTCTTATCCTGTGTGATGTTGTTGATGTAGAGATCGTCGCTCAGTTCTTTCATGTTGTTGCCGTTCACCACATACAAACCCGGGTTGCCGCCAATCCATACGGCTCCCTGTGCATCTTTATAAAATGTTCTTGCAGGAACACCGTTTGTAAATCCATTGATGCTGCTGAATGAAAGTGCTGTTAACTCCGTTCCTTTTTTGCTGAACAACTGTAAACCAAAATTTGTTCCTGCCCAAAGCCGTTCGTTGTCATCTTCAATCATCGAAGTGATTTCTGAATTGAGGGTGGCTGCATCATTTTCTTTATAGAGATAGCGTTTAAATTTATTTTGCCTGCGATCAAGAACATTCAAACCGCCGCCATGTGTACCGCACCAGATGTTTTGTTCTTTATCAACCAAAACGATCTTTACCAGGTTAGAGCCAAGACTTGCTGCATCGTTTACATTGTTTTTATAAACTGTAAACAAACCCGTGCTGCGGTTATAATAATTTAAACCACCGCCTTCGGTGCCCATCCATAAGTTGTGCTGTTCGTCTTCAACAATACTACTCACCACATTATTACTTAAGCTTGATTTGTTTGCATGATTTTGCAGAACAGAAAAATTGGTGCTGTACGGGTAGGTTGAATTTGCTCCGCCGAAATAAGTGCCGATCCATACCGAACCATTGGCATCTTCATACAAACTGTAAATCGAATTCTGGCTAAGACTTTTTCTGTTGCCGGGATCGTTTTGATAAGAGCGGATGTTTTTTGTAACAGGATCAATAATGCTTAACCCTTCCTGTGTGCCCACCCACAACATGCCATTGCGTGTTGATCTGATGATGCGAATATTATTATTAATGATACTTGTTTCGCCATTTCCGTTTTTCGTAAAACGTGTAAACGATTTTGTAACTGCATCAAACAAATTAATACCACTGTTTTGTGTGCCTACCCATAATTGCTGTTTGGCATCTTCTGCAATACTGGTAATATATAGCGCACTTAACGAACGGGCATTACCTGCTTCATGCGTAAAGTTTTCAAAGCTGTATCCGTTCTTTTGTGGAATCATCCGGGTTAGCCCCTTATTTGTTCCTACCCACAGGTGCTTGTTATGATCTTCAAAAACAGCCCGGACATTGTTACCGGCAATACCATTTGCATTACCGGCTTTGAAGATTGTTGGCTTATCTGTTTGTCCGTTGCTGAATAAGTACAACCCATCTGAACTGCCTACCCAAATATTACCTTGCCTGTCTTCATACACACTATTAATATTCACCGGGCTTGTTCTGAGTTGAATCCGTTCAAACTGGTCCTTTGCCTCGTTATAGCGGTTAAGCCCGGTTGAAGTACCTGCCCAGATCGTTTTACGTGAATCGCACAAAAGAGAGATTACATTATTGTTGTAAAGTGTGTTGCTGTCTTTATTATTATGGAAATAGGTTTTAAAGCGTGTGCCATCGTAGCGGTTGAGTCCGATTTGTGTTCCAAACCAAAGAAAACCTGAACGATCCTGTGTAATTGATAAAACAGAGTTACTCGACAATCCATGTTCAAGTGTTACATGGTTGAAGAGCATGGTTCGGACCTGTGCTTGCAGTGGCCTGTAAAAGCCGGGTAAAACAAACAGCAGAGATGTAAGCAGGAAGTGGGCGATGCAGGAATATTTGCGGCACATATCGTTCGTATCAACTGCAATAAAAGTAAAGATATTTCAAGAGAATACAGGTGTTATGCGAAACAGCCTTTATTGAAAATCAAGTAGTTGATTTGTCGTTTATAAAATTCACCCCATTCTTTTACGATACTCACCCCGGTATTTTTTCAACAGTATGAAATATTGTAGGAAGAAAGCCGCTCAAGCTTTTCGAACGATCAAATTGCCGGCAGCTTTCTTTATTATTTCCCTTAAAACAAATGCTTATGCGATTGCTGAAAATGACCAGTGTTCCACCCGGTTTAAAACTTACGATGGGTTGGACGATCCTCTTTCTGCTGCCTCTTTTTCTGGCAGCTCAAACCAAAACTGTAAACGGAACGGTAAAAGACAGCGACGGCAAACCCGTTTCGGGTGCTTCCGTTACCATTAAAAAACAAAACGCCGGCACAACTACAAATGAAGCCGGAAACTTTACGATTATTGCTGCCACAGGAGATGTGCTGATTATTTCGGCAGTAACCTATGAATCAATTGAAGTAACGGTTGGAACAGGAAACAGCCTGAACGTTCAACTAAAAACAAAAGCCACTGAACTCACCGATGTGGTAGTAGTGGGTTATGGTACAAAGACCAAACGAGATATTGGCGGTGGTATATTAACAGTAGATCAAAAATTATTGAACAACAGGCCTGTTACAAATACAATGGATGCGCTGCAGGGAACTACTCCCGGGCTTGTCATCACACGTACTAACGGTCAGCCTGGTCGTGAAGGACTCACAGCAAGAATAAGAGGTATCACTTCTTTGGGTGTTAATAATTCTCCTTTAGTAATTATTGATGGAGTTGAAGGTGATCTTACTGCATTAAACCCGAATGATATTGAAACAATATCTGTTTTGGAAGATGCAGCCTCGGCATCCATTTACGGTGCAAAGGCAGGTGGAGGTGTGATATTGGTAACAACAAAAGCCGGCAAGGCGAGTCAAAAAACACGTTTTGAATTAACGACGATGTACACAACCCGTACTCCGTTTGCCCGCCCGGAATTGTTGAGCTCACGCAGGCAGGGTGAATTGATAAATGCAGCCAGGGTATTTGCCAACCAGAATAAAGACTTTACTGATCAGCAACTGGAATGGTTTGATGACCCAACTGTACAGGATGTATGGAATACAAATACCAAAGCATGGGACTATTATTATAACAATAACATGGTTGATATTTTGATGCGTAAACAAAGCTCACAGCGCAATATCAATCTTAGTGCTTCTGGTGGTGGCGATAAATCTACTTACCTCTTCTCTGTAGGATACCTGGGTCAGCAAGGTGTATTCAAATTTGGGCCCGACAGCTATAGCAGGTTCAATGCAAGGCTGAATTATAATACAAAGCTGTCAAAGATATTTTCACTTGATACCCGTTTGTCTTTTGTTAAGGAAAATATACTTGCTCCATCAGTGGGTGTTACCGGCGAAGGTTTGATCTATAATATTTATTCGATCCGTGCTGCCCGCAATCCCATTTTCACACCGGGAACAAACGACAGCAAATATGCTTTCATTGGAACAATATCCACTGCCTACCCCGTTTTGAAAGATGGTGGTTACGATCAGGAAGACAGATATAACATGAATGGTGTTCTTAGTCTTAATGCAAAACAAATTGTAAAAGGACTTGATTTGAAAGTGGTGTATAGCCCGGGTATGGTTTTTTCTGCAAGAGAAGTGTTTAGTAAAACAGTTGCACGCTTCTCCATTGACTCTAACAAAGTACCCATTGCAGGTACAGCTATTAACCAGGTAAACTCATATAATAAAACAAGGCCTTATACCATCAGTCAAAACATTTTTGCAACTGCCGATTACGATTATAAACTTGGTGATCACAGTTTTCATTTATTAGGTGGTACAGAGTACAAAACATATACGTACGATTGGATGCAGGCTATCCAAAGGGCTTTGTTGTTGAACAATTTTGAGACGTTAAATTATACAACTCTTGCTACTGCCGATGTAACGAACGTTGCAGATAACATACAAGAAAACAGATGGCTGTCTTATTTCGGACGCTTATCATACAACTATGCAAGCAAGTATTATTTTGAAGGAGTGCTTCGTCGTGATGGTAGCTCACGTTTAGCGCCGGGTAATAAGTTTCAAACATTCTATGCGCTGAACGCATTTTGGCGTGCTTCGCAGGAAGAGTGGTTTAAACAAACATTACCCTTTATTAATGAATTTAAATTAGCAGCTTCCTATGGTACGGCAGGTGGTGCGCAAACTTCCAATCCTAATACCAGCAACTACGATTTCCAAAGCGTTTTGGCAAGAGGTTTTTATCCATTCAACGATTCACGTACAGCGTTTTTGCGCCAGGCAGAACTTGCTTCGGAAGGCAAACAATGGGAGATCATTGAAACAACCAACTTCGGTGTTGACATTGAAGTGTTGAAAAGAAGATTGCGTGTGCATTTTGATTACTTCATCAAAGAAAACAACAATGTATTTGTTGCGCAGAATCTTCCGGCACTTCTTGGCGTAACACCAAACAGCGCCAACCTTGCTGCCATACAAGTGAAAGGCTGGGGGCTTACGCTTAACTGGAGCGATAAGTTTAGAAATGGTGGATACTTTGTTTCTGCAAACCTCAGCGATGATCAAAACAAAGTTGTTCGTTACGATGGTGCCAATACATATGCTGCAGGCATTAACAGCACAATCTTAGGCATGTCAACCAACTCAATATTTGGTTACAAAGCTGAAGGATATTTTGATACGCCTGAAGAAGTGCAAGGATCACCTCGCAGAACCACGAATACAGGTGTAGGCGATATTAAATTGCTCGACATGAACAAGGATGGTTTCATTAACCAGGGTATTGGTACAGCAGCTAATCATGGTGATCTTGTTTATCTCGGTAATACAAACCCACGCTATGTTTTTGGTTTTAGTGCAGGTGTTAACTGGAAAGGCTTCGACTTGTCTGTGCTCTTCAACGGTGTTGGTAAAAGAAGTATTCTGATTGAGCCAACTGCAAGTATTGGCCTGTATGACGGATGGAGAATGCCCTGGGCTATTCACCAGGATTATTGGAGGCCCGATAATTTAGATGCTAAATTTCCGGCTCTACGTTTTAGTGACAGAGTTAATGATCAGATATCATCTCATTGGGTGCAGAATGCAAGCTACATACGTTTGAAAAACCTCCAGTTGGGATATACATTCAGCAAGGCAATGCATAACGTAAAAGGCTTAGGTGATATCAAGCTCTATTTCTCCGGACAGGATCTTTGGGAAAAAACAGGAATGTGGTTCAACTACTACGATCCTGAAAATACAGATAGAATATCATTTGGCTATCCACTTTGGAGAAGCTATGCAATGGGTTTAAACATCAGCTTTTAGTTAACCCGTAAATGGAATTACGATTATTAATTACTTCAATGTTCAAGAAATGCGTTTCAATAAATTCTCTATAATAAACTGTATAGCTGTTGCAGCTGTATCGCTTATAACAACCGGGTGCAAGAAACAGTTAGATCTAAATACCCGTACTGTAATAACAGATCCTGTTTTTTGGAAAGACTCCAGCGATTTGATCGTGGGCACAAACTATCTCTACACAAGCCTGCCGGATTTTGATACACCGCTTGAAGATCGTTACAGCGATCTTGCAGTCAGTCTTAGCTCTGCAGGAGCTTTTAATCTTAATACTGTGAGTGACGGAAGTCGTCCCATCTCTGCTACCGACGGGCAGTGGAATAATGCATATACTTTTATAAGGGCAGCCAACAATGTAATTGAAAAAGCTGCTAACATTCCGGATGGTCCTATGAAAAGGAATTGCATCGGGCAGGCACGTTTCTTCAGGGCGTTGGCTTATTTCCGTTTGGTAAGAACTTACGGAGCTGTGCCTTATATCAGCAAAACGATTAGTGGAAGCAGTGATCCTGCTTTATATACTCCCCGTACTGAACGCAAAGCGGTTGTTGATTCTATTTATGCAGATCTTGATTTTGCTGCAAGTGTTTGTCCGCAGGCAGATAAGCTTCCGGGAAGCACAACTTCAGCAGGTCAACCTGGTATGGAGTACGGACGTATTACACGAAGTGCAGCACTCGCTTTTAAATCACGTGTAGCTTTGTACGAAGGTTCATGGCACAAGTTTCATAGTGCGCCGGAGTTTACAGAAACAAAAGATCCAGCCAAACATTTTACTATTGCACGTGATGCAGCTTTATTGGTGATGAACGAAGGAAAGCACAGTCTTTATACAAAGGATGCTGGTTTAAGTTATCAGAACCTGTTCAGGTATCCCGGTGAAGGTTATACAAATAACAAAGAAAATATTCTTGTAAGAATATACGGTAAGGATATCAGTAATGTTATTGCTTCACAGTCTTACATGCGTACACAATTGACTGACGGTGGAAATTCTGCATCAAGAACATTTCATTTGATGGCGCTTTATTCGGATGGATTACCTGCAGGGAAATCTTCACTGGATTCAAACGGAAAAGAAACCAGTCTTCTTACAGATTTCAGAAACAGAGATCCACGTTTTGTATTAACCTCATTTAAAGTTGGCGATCCATTCGCTTCCATCTCTGGTGGTAGTCCAACTTACGGTAATACTTATCATTATCATCAACAGAAATACTGGACAGGCCAGGCCGACTTCTTAGCATCGCCCAATATTTTCTTAGACTTTATTGCTATTCGTTTTGGTGAAGTGCTGTTGAACTATGCAGAAGCTGTGTATGAATTGAATGGTAGTATATCTGATGCCGATTTGAATTTATCAGTTAATCTGCTGCGTAACAGGGCTACCAACAACGATGTTGCAAAACTACCGTTGTTGACCAACGCTTTTGTTACTGCCAATGGATTAGATATGCAGGCTGAAATTCGCCGTGAACGTACAGTTGAACTTGCATTTGAAGGATTTCGTTATTGGGATCTGTTACGATGGAAAACAGCGGAAACAGAGTTGCCGAAAGCAGCTTTGGGACGCAAGTACTTTGCCACAGGTGTAAACTACGGGGGTGCTACAGCGCCAACATTGCAGAACGGTTATGTTCTTTACCAGGCAGCGGATAAAAGAAAGTTTAATGCTGCAAAAGATTATTTATGGCCAATACCAACTTCGCAAATTGGATTAAGCAATAACACATTAACGCAAAACCCTAACTGGCAATAAAAGCCGTATAACTTATACAGTACATAGGTTTACTATTTTTCAACACTGCAGTAGTTAGTTTTCATATAGCAATAATCAGGCGCCTGTTTTCCAACAGGTGCTTTAAAAATCTTTTTATGATGCAATATTTGTTTACATCTGTTCTGTTTGCAGTTGCATTTGCTTCGGCAGGCTGTGCAAAGAAAAAAGATACAACAGCGACGACAAATCAAACTCCCGTGTATAAACTTGTATGGGAAGATAATTTTGATGCAGCGCAATTGAATACCGGCGAATGGTTTCATCGTTTGCCCGGTGTGCGGCACGATGGTTTTAATGATGAAACAACTGTGTCGGTAAGCGATGGTAATTTGTTCATTAAAGTTTATTCCGATACCATCAATGCTGTTGTTAAACATCACACCGGTATGATCGCCACAAAAAAAGAATGGCGCTATGGTAAGTTTGAAGTGAGGGCTTCGTTTGTAAATAAGTATGGTTCATGGTCGGCGTTCTGGTTGCAGAGTGCAACAATGGGAAACCCCATTGGTAATCCGCAAACAGCAGGAATGGAAATTGATGTAGTGGAAACATTAAGTAACGATGGTCGTGTACATCATAACCTCCATTGGGATGGTTATGGTGCCGATCATAAAACTACCGGTATCAAAACTTCCGATCTTGGTGCCAACAGCGGCAACTATCATCTTTACACACTGGAATGGACACCCACTTATTATAAGTTTTATGTAGATGGCATTCTTACGTGGACGTATTCAACTGTAATTTCTCAACGCAGTGAATTTATTATTCTCAGTTCCGAAGTAAAAAATTATGCAGTAGGTTCATGGGCCGGTCCAATTCCTGCAGGCGGGTATGGATCAAAAGCAACTACATCAACAATTATGAAAGTTGATTATGTTCGTTGCTATAGTCTTCAACAATAAAACAAATACCGATGTTGCGTAGCGTTATCACAATTTGCTTTTTCTTCTTTTTTACATTGTCGTTTGCATACGAGAAGCGTGATCTGTTGCAAAAAAAAGCAACAGTAGCAGATGTAAAGAACAGTCTTGTAGCAAAAGAAAGCTGGATCACTTATCCTTCTTATTCTAACAGGAAAGGATGGGATGCGTTTACCGGTTCGCTTAAAGAAGAGTTGATCAAAGAAGGTGAGGCCTATCTTGATTATACATGGAAGGTTGTAAAAGCTTCTGATTATTTAGAATACGAACGCAGCGGCAGCCGTGTAGCAATGGAAAATCCGTTTGGTGCAAACAATACAGCATTAAGCAGGTTGGTATTTGCAGAACTTGCAGAAGGCAAAGGCCGCTTTATGGATCAGATCATAAACGGCGTGTGGCAATCATGCGATATGTCGTCGTGGGTTTTATCTGCGCATCTCTCCGCACAAAAATCAAGAAGAGCATTGCCCGATTACAGGGAAGAGGTCATTGATCTTACATCGGGTGATCTTGGTTCCTTTCTTTCATGGACCTGGTATTTTTTGCATGATGCATTTGATAAAGTAAATCCTGTAATTGCTGCACGACTTCGATCAACCATACAGCAACGCATACTTGATCCTTTTATGCAACGCAGTGATTACTGGTGGCAGGCATTTAATTACAAACCGGGTGTGCTGGTGAACAATTGGAATCCCTGGTGTAATTCAAACGTGCTCACTTGTTTTCTTTTGCTGGAAGAGGATAAAGATAAACTGGCAGCAGCTGTGCATCGCAGCATGCAGAGTGTAGATCATTTCATCAATTATGTGCAGGCCGATGGTGCTTGTGAAGAAGGTCCTTCGTATTGGGGACATGCAGCAGGAAAACTATACGACTACCTGCAACTGCTCAGCAATGCAAGTAAAGGTAAGCTCAGTATTTTCAACGAACCCATGATCAGGAACATGGGCGAATACATCGGCCGCGGTTATGTTGGTAACGGTTGGGTGGTAAATTTTGCTGATGCTTCTGCAAAAGGTGGTGGCGATGCAGGTGTTATTTATCGTTATGGCAAAGCTGTGAACAGTATGGAGATGCAGAGCTTTGCTGCATACCTTGTAAAGGCTGCAAATGGAAAAACAGAGATCAATGCAGGCAGAGATTTTTTCCGCAGTATGGAGAACATTGCTTCGTATAATGAATTGCTCGCTGCATCACCGGCGTTGCCCTCAGTAAAATACAGCTGGTATCCGCAAACACAATTCTGCTACATGAAAAACAAAGCAGGTTTCTTTTTTGCAGGGAAAGCCGGCTTTAATAACGAAAGTCATAACCACAATGATGTAGGTACGTTCTCTTTATATGTTGATACGACTCCGGTATTTATTGATGCAGGTGTAGGAACCTACACAAGGCAGACGTTCAGCAGCGAACGTTATACCATCTGGACCATGCAAAGCAATTACCATAATCTTCCAATGATCAATGGACAGCCGCAACAGTTCGGTACACAATACAGGGCAAGCGATGTATCGTTCGATGCAAAGAAAAATCTCTTTACGTTGAACATGGCTGCTGCTTATAATAAAAACGCTGCTGTGCAGAAATGGGTACGCAATTATACATTGGGCAGCAATCAACTTACAATCGAAGATGTGTTTGAATTAACAGAACAGAAAGCTGCCAATCAACTCAATTTTATGACCTGGGCCAAGCCGCAGTTAACAAAGCCGGGCATTGTTGTATTGCATAAAGAAGGTAAGTCTGTAACAATGCAATACGATGCTGCATTGTTTGACGCAACAGTCGAAAGCATTCCGCAAACCGACCAACGTTTATCGAAAGTATGGGGTAGTGAAGTGTACAGGTTAGTGTTGCTTGCGAAGAAGCAACAACTCAAAGGCCGCTATAAGTTTATCATCAGCAAAAACGAATCAACAAACAGTAAATAATAGTATTTGAATGAAAAAGTCACTCTTGTTCGTCTGCGTTATTGCGCTTGTATTAACAGCATTCCGGAACGATAAAAAGGATACAGCTTTTATTAAAGAAAACTTCAGCTATGCCAATAAGCAACTGAAAAATATGTTGAAGGAAGTTGATAAAAGTAAACTTGCTTTTCCACGCAGCATCAACAAAAACGGAAAGTTGGTAACTACGTCTATGTACGATTGGACACCGGGTTTCTTTCCCGGCAGTCTTTGGTATTCGTTTGAATACAGCAACGATGCAGAACTGAAAAAGGCAGCACAGCAATGGACAGAAACGCTGGAGCCTTTAAAAACATTTACACAACATCACGATCTTGGGTTTATGATGTATTGCAGTTATGGCAATGCATACAGACTTACCGGTAACGAAGCGTATAAAGATATTTTAGTACAATCTGCCCGTTCGCTCAGCACAAGGTTTAACCCGGTAACAGGTTGTATCAAGTCGTGGAATGTATTTAAGTCATGGCATGGAAATAAAACCTACAACTTCCCGGTGATCATTGATAATATGATGAATCTTGAGCTGTTGTTCTTTGCATCGGAAGTAACCGGCGATACATCCTTTCGTCATATTGCAATAGAACATGCAACAAATACCATGAAGTACCAGGTAAGAAAAGATTACAGCTCGTATCATGTTGTTTGTTACGATACCATTACAGGCAAAGTTGCAGGTAGAGAAACAGCACAGGGTTATGCAGATAATTCAACATGGGCGAGAGGACAGGCATGGGCTATTTATGGTTTTACCATGGTGTATCGTGAAACAAAAGATCCCCGATTTTTAAAAACAGCAGAAGGGCTTGCAGATTTCTTTATGCATCACAAAAATCTTCCGGCCGATAAAATTCCGTATTGGGATTTTAATGCACAACAACAAGGCTACACACCCGGTGTACGTTCAAACGCAAAAAATATTACCACTCTTTATCGTGATGCATCAGCTGCAGCAGTAGTTGCTTCGGCGTTAATGGAATTAAGTACATACAGCACTACCAAAGGAAAAGCATACCGCAACTTTGCGGCACAGATGTTACATTCATTGGCAAGCCCGGCTTACAGAGCACCGCTTGGCAACAATGGAAATTTTCTGCTGATGCAATCTGTTGGTAGCATTCCACATAATGTTGAGATCAATGTGCCACTTGTATATGCCGATTATTATTTTCTTGAAGCGTTACAACGTTACGATCTGTTGTTAAAAGGAAAAAAGTTGTTTACTCCTATCAAAAAATAAACTGTTTATATAATAAGCAGTAGCTTAAGTGTAATAAGAAGGATATGAAAAAATATACGTTGCTTTTTGTTCTGATTGTTGTAACAGGTTTGTACAATACGATCAATGCGCAAAAAACAAAAAAGAAAGAAACTGCAGCTCTGCAAGTTACACAAGGCTTACAAGACAGACAGGTGTGGGTAAACAACCTGTATAAAATTGCTTACCCTGTTATTCATAATCTTGCAGAAGGCACATTAAAACAAAACCTTCCATTAGAAATTGGACCACAGTATTATTTGCCTGTGAAGAAAGTAACCTATCTCGAAGCTGTTGGCCGCACCATGGCTGGTGTAGCGCCTTGGCTGGCATTGCCTGATGATGAAACTGCTGAAGGTAAAATGCGTAAACAGTTGCGTGATGAATTACTGAAAGGCTTACGCAATGCTGTTGATCCTGCACATCCTGATTATTTAAACTTTCGTACGGAAGGACAACCCATTGTTGATGCTGCATATGTGGCGCATGCATTTTTGCGTGCACCAAAAGCTTTGTGGGAGCCACTTGATGCTGTAACAAAACAACGTTTTATTGAAGAGTTTAAATCATTACGCAACCGTAAAGGTGCTTATAATAACTGGCTGTTGTTTTCTGCACTTAACGAAGGATTCCTGTTAAGTATTGGCGAACAATATGATCCTGCTCGTATTGATTTTGGTGTTCGTAAAATAAAAGAATGGTATGTGGGTGATGGATGGTATAGTGATGGTGAAAAGTTCAGCATGGATTATTACAACTCGTATGTCATCCATCCAATGTTGGTTGATCTGCTGAAAATATTGGTTGAAAAGAAAATGGCTCAACAACAGGATTACGATCAGGCAATACAACGCATGGTACGTCATGCTGAATTTTTAGAACGTATCATTTCACCCGAAGGAACATATCCTGCATTCGGTCGTTCCATCACTTACCGTACAGCTGCTTTCCAGGTATTGGCGCAGGTTGCATTAATGGAAAAATTGCCCGCACATATTACACAGGCACAGGTGCGTGGTGCATTAACTGCTGTTATTGATAAGATGTACAGTGGCAATCAAAACTTTGATAGCAATGGATGGTTAGTACTTGGTTTTAACGGGCATCAGCCAATGATCGCCGATCAATATACTTCTACAGGTAGTTTATACATCTGCAGCATTGGCTTTTTAACGCTTGGTTTACCTGCCAGTCACGCTTTCTGGACTGATGCTGCAACCGATTGGACCAGCCGTAAAGCCTGGAAAGGTGAGCCGGTGAAGAAAGATTATAAGGTGGAATACTAAACCGGTAGGCGAAAAAGCCAAAAAAGCTAACAGTTAGTGGGCTAAGTTGGGAATGTTTATAAATAAGTGGAAAAACTTTTATAATTTTTTTAAGAAGTTTTAAAAGTTTGTCTATTTTAGCTTCGATTTAAAAACCGATTGCCCACATGCTGTTAAAGAATAGTCGTTACAAACGCCAGATTCAAAAGCATCTCTATTTTGAGAAGGAGCTTTCCTGCGCCGATTTGAGTCTGCTCACAGATAAAAGCCTTCCGCTTACAACCCGTGTGCTGAACGAGTTGATCGAAGAGGGATTGGTAGTTGAGTCGGGCTATGCCCATTCAACCGGAGGACGTCGCCCGTTGGTATATTCTTTAAAAGCAGATATGCTTTATGTGGTTTCGGTTGCCATGGATCAGTTGGTAACACGTATTGCCATTCTGGACATGCAGAACAATTATGTGCTGGAACCGGTGCGCATCGAACTTCCTTTAAGTAACAATCCGGCAGCACTTACACAGCTAACACAACACATCAATAACTATATTCTGGCATCAGGTATTTCAAAAGATAAAATTGCCGGTATTGGTATTGGTATGCCCGGTTTTGTTGATGTAACCAAAGGCATCAATCATTCTTTTCTTAAAACAGAAGGTAGTAATAGCATCATAAGTACTGTTGAAGCGATTGTTGGAGTACCTGTTTTTATTGATAACGATTCCAGCTTAATTGCACTTGCCGAATTAAAGTTTGGTGTTGCACGCAGTAAGCAAAACGTAATGGTGGTAAACATTGGTTGGGGTATTGGTCTCGGAATGGTTGTAAAAGGCGAACTGTTTCGTGGTAACAATGGTTTTGCAGGCGAGTTCAGTCACCTTCCGCTTTTCAGCAATAACAAAATGTGCAGTTGCGGTAAGAGTGGTTGCTTAGAAACAGAATCATCGTTATTTATTGTTACCGAAAAAGCCATTACAGGTTTAAAGCAGGGGAAAGTTTCGATCTTAAAGAACCTTACATTGGAACATGCCGAAGATTCATCCAAAGAAATTATGGAGGCGGCAACCAAAGGCGATAAATATGCCATTGAATTGTTATCAGAAGCGGGTTACCATATAGGCCGTGGTATATCTATCCTTATTCATTTATTCAATCCCGAACTGATCGTGTTGAGCGGAAGAGGATCAGTTGGTGGTAAAATATGGCTTGCACCTATACAACAAGCAATCAATGAACATTGTATTCCCAAAATTGCGGAGAATACACACCTCGAAATTTCATCACTTGGTTTTCGTGCGGAATTAATTGGAGCAGCAGCATTGGTAATGGACCATTTTGATACGTTAGAAAGACGAAAAACCAAAAATGCAGGTAGCCAGGTTGAGCTTTAGGCTACCATTTACTTACTTCCATTATTCACAACAGTCTCTTTATTTTTTAACCAAAAACAAACTGCAATGAAAACGTTGTTTAAACGATTGCTGCTTTTTACTATGGCAGCTCTGTGCTTGTTGAGTGTAACAGCACAAGAAAAAAAGACGGTTACCGGTACCGTAAAGGATGCGGAAGGAAATCCTGTGGCTTCGGTAACAATTAAGGAAAAGGGTACTTCCAATCAAACAACAACTGGTGCAAACGGTGCGTTCCGCATTACAGTAGCTTCTAATGCTACGTTGGTGTTTACTTCTATTGGTTTTGAAACCAGGGAGGAAAGTTTGAATGGCCGAACTACTCTTGAAGTAAGCATGGATGTATCTACCAAAGAGATTGGCGAAGTAGTTGTAACATCTCTGGGTATTACAAGAGAGAAGAAGGCGCTTGGGTATGCGAGCTCAACCATTAAAGCCGAAGATCTTACACAAGCCGGTTCTCCAAACTTTGCAGCAGCATTATATGGTAAAGCGCCCGGTGTTCGTATTGGTGCAACACCCGGTGGTGCAACCAGTGCGGTGAACATTAATATTCGTGGTATTAACTCTATTACGGGTAAAAACCAACCATTGATTGTAATGGATGGTGTGCCTATCCGTAACGAGGAGGTAAGAAACAACGATTATTGGAACGATCAACGTTTACGTGGTAATGGATTACTTGATATTAACCCGGAAGATATTGAGAACATCTCAATTCTGAAAGGAGCATCTGCTGCAGCCTTGTATGGTTCGGAAGCGGTAAATGGTGTGATTTTGATTACAACAAAAAAAGGTTCTAAAAGCAGTAGAGGATTTAGTGTTGATTTTAATGCCAACTACAGCGTTGATCAGGTAGCTTACTTACCCCGTTACCAGAATGTTCGTGGTGCAGGTGCTCCGTTGAACGTAAGTAATGGTGGACAGGATGCTGAAGGTTTTGTTTATTACGATACAAATGGTGATGGTATTAAAGAAACAAGAGGTATTCTTGGTTACAGTATCAACTTTGGACCTAAGTTCGATGGTAAGCCTACAATGGGCTGGGATGGTGTTATTCGCCCATATGAAGCTCAAAAAGATAACTATGCCGGCTTGTTCCAAACCGGAAGAAATTCAAGCATTAACGTTGCTGTTTCGCAATCTTCTGCAAATGCAACTACAAGGTTTTCTTTAACCCGTCAGCAAAACCAGGGTATAAGTCTTGGTGCAGAAAATTATAAGAACATTGCAAACCTTAATACTTCGCTTAAACTCGGCAAGAAGTTTACAACTGATGTAATTGTAAACTTTATTAACCAGAAAACACATAACCGTCCATATTCGATTGATCGTATGATCAACAACTTTACGGGTATGATGGGCCGTTTCGATAATGCAGACTGGTACCTCAATAAATATCAAACCAGCAAAGGTTACAGATTTGTAACTGGAACCAACCAAAGCTTAACGCCCGGTGAAAATATCATCTACAATGGCTTTAAAGGTGATATTGCTGATTATGTGTGGAGAGTAAAAAGACACAATGAAGATGAGTACAGTAACCGTATTATCGGTAGCATAACCAATACCTGGCAAATTATTAATGAGCTGCGTTTACGTACAAGATTCTCAAGCGATTTTACAGCCCTTCGTTCAGAAAGCAAACAGGCAACAGAAATTCCTTTAGCATTTGGTAACTCTGGTTATTTTGGAATGAACTCTTATCAGAATAATATTCTGTATGGCGATGCCTTGCTCACATACTCTAAGAACATTACCCGTGATATTGAGTTTAATGCAATGGCCGGTTATACTGCAACAAAAGAAACGCAAACATTAATTGGCCGTGGTACAAATGGTGGGTTAAGTACAGAAAATCTGTATGATGTTGCTGCATCGGTAAATACTGCAAACAGCTCTTCATCAAGATTTTTCCTGATAAAGGATGCCATTATCGGAACTGTAAATGCCAACTATAAAAACTATCTTTTTGTTGAGGCAACAGTGCGTAGAGATCGTACTTCTGTAATGAACCCAAGTCATAACAGCTTTGTTTACCCATCTGTTAACTCAAGCTTTATTCTTTCCGATGCGTTTAAGCTTCCTTCTTATGTAAGCTTTGCTAAAGTGCGTGCTTCATGGGGTGTGGTAGGTAACTATCCGGATATCTACAATGCAAATATTGCATACAATCAAAACACATTGGGTGTACAAAGTGTAGGTGGCCAACCGGTATTGTATACAACCATTCCTTCATCTTTTGGTAATGATGCGATCAAGCCCGAAGAAAAACATGAAATGGAATTTGGTGTTGAAGCAAGATTCCTGAATAACCGTTTAGGCCTTGAGGTTTCTTATTACAATGCACAGATCAGAGACCAGATTTTACCATTAACTATTCCTGCAAGTTCTGGTGCTACTTCTGTTCTTACAAATATCGGTACACTTCGTAACAAGGGTATTGAAATTGCATTAACAGCAACTCCGGTTAGTAAAAAGAATTTCAAATGGGAAACTGGTGTTAACTTCTCTCAAAACAAAAATGTTGTAGAAAAATTATCATCCGGTTCAAATGAATTGCTGCATCAGGATTATGATGGCAATGCAGCTCAGTTGAAATCAGTTGTAGGTCAGTCGATGGGTGATTTTTATGCACACCCTGTATTAACCAACAGCAAAGGCGAAAAGGTAGTAGGCTCGAACGGTTTGTACACACTCGATGCTAACAACATGGTGAAAGTAGGAAACGCAATGCCTAAAGTAGTAGGTGGTTTCTTTAATTCAATCCGGTACAAAAACTTCAACTTAGATGTGCTTACCGATTTTCGTTTTGGAGGTTATGTAATGCCAACGGGTATTAACTGGATGATCAGTCGTGGTTTGTTGGAAGAAAGTTTGAACTACATGGATAAAGAACACGGCGGTATCAGTTATTATGTAAATGCGCAGGGAAAAGGTATGCAAACAACTGCTACAGCAGGCCCTAATGGTGAAAAGGTTTATAATGACGGTATGCTGGTTGATGGCGTTACTTCTAATGGTCAGAAAAATACCAATGTTATTTCTCAGGCTTACTATTACTGGAATGTTTACAACTGGGGTGGACCTCAGTACAGCTATTCAAGATATGAACTGTATATTAAGAAGAACTCTTACGTTAAATTAAGAGAAGTTTCTCTGAGTTACACGTTGCCTGAAAAAGCTGCAAAATTTGTTGGTGCAAGAAAAATTCAATTATCTGCATTTGGCCGTAACCTGTTCTACCTCTATAGAACATTAAAGGATATGGATGCTGAACAAACAACTGCAGGTTCAAGATGGTTCCAAACATTAAACAATGCCGGTACAAACCCATCAACAAGAAGTTATGGTGTAATGATCAGGGCAAATTTCTAATTCTGATTAACGACTAAAAAAGTAATTATGAAAAAAATAATATTGATAGGAACAACAGTACTATCGCTGGCAATAACCTCCTGTAAAAAGCAGGATTTTGCAGATAATTATGCTGATCCTTCTAAGATATCTCAAACCTCTGTTGAAAAGCAGTTTGCAGGATTCTTATCGTATAACAGGGAGTATGTTTTACCTTCTTACTGGAATTATTTTGTTGTGTTGCGTACAACAGTAAACCGGTATTCGCAGGCTGTTGGCTGGGTTAATTCAACCGGTCAATACGTTCCGGGGGCTGCAGGTATAAATGATCGCTGGAACAACTATTATGGTTTCCTTGCACAGTTTAGAGAAATGGAAAAAGTGTATGCAGGAATGACCACTTCTGATCAGCAATTGCGCAGAATTTATATGATTGCTGCAACTATTTATCTGTACGACCATACACAGAAAGTAGTAGATCTTCATGGCGATATTCCATTTTCTGAAGCAGGAAAGCTGAGTGCAAACGGAGGAGACTATGCTGTTTCGCTGCCGAAATATGATAAAGCAGAAGATCTTTACACCAAAATGCTGGATGATCTGAAAGCATTTGCAGATGAGTTAAATTCAATTACTGTTTCTGCTGCAATTCAAACAGGTTTCAAAAACCAGGATATTATAAACAAAGGAAACATGACAACGTGGAAGAAGTATTGTAATTCGCTTCGTTTGCGTATGTTAGGAAGAGTATCGGGTGTAACAGCATTTCAAACAAGGGCAGCTACCGAAACTGCTGCTATCTTAGGCAGCCCTTCTACTTATCCTGTTGTTGAAACAAATACAGAAAATGTTCAGATAAAAGTTCATGATTTAAATACTCCGCTTAATTCAACAGGTTTCAGAACAGGTTTGGAAGATTGGGATGGTAATGTAGCGGGCAAATTAATGATCGATCACATGAACACAAACGCTGATCCAAGAAGAAGAGCAATGTTTGAACCAGGACCAAATGCAGCAGGTGGTGCATATATTGGTCTCGATCCAATGGCAACTGCAGCAACACAAACTACATTGGTTGCAGGTGGTACACTTGCACGTTATAATCGTTCAACAATCAGTCGTAATCAATATTTCCCGGGAGTATTGGTAAATGCTGCCGAAGTAAGCTTTTTGGTTGCAGAAGCATACCTGAAAGCAGGAAACAATACAGCGGCAAAAACTGCTTACAATGCAGGTATTGCCAAGTCTATTGAAAATTACTTTTTGTACAGAACCGTAAGTAACGATAATACGGCCGGCGCACTTACTCCTGTAACGCCTGCAGAAATTTCAGCTTATCAAGTAATGGCAGGCGTAAACTGGGATCTCGCAACAACAACTGCAGATAAATTGAAATTGATTGCAACGCAAAAATGGATCGACTTCAGTGTTATTCAGCCTTTAGAAAACTGGTCAGAAGTACGTCGTTTGAACAGCCCGGTTTTCAGTTTCGAAGTTGATAATGCAAATGCACAGCAACTTCCTCCGGTAAGATGGTTGTATGCTACATCAGAGTCAACTTACAATACAGCTAATTATAACCAGGTAAAAGCAAAAGATAATCTTACAACAAAACTTTTCTGGGATAATTAATTTTTCGATCAGCAGTTTTAGGGTTTTAAACAGGGCCTTGATTAAGGCCCTGTTATTATCAGGCTTCTGAAAAAGATTGACTCATGGAAACGGATTTTACATGCCCGTCAACAATGCGATTATGAATAAAAAAAACAATAAGCTGGCAATAACCTTGTCGATTTTATTTACAAGTTTGTTATCAGTAACAAATGCCCAGCACAAAGAATATTATCCCGATCCGGATACAGCTATTCAACGCAGGTTAGAAGAATGGAAAGATCTGAAGTTTGGACTGTTGATGCATTGGGGAACTTATAGTCAGTGGGGTATTGTTGAAAGCTGGAGTATTTGTCCCGAAGATCTGGGTTGGGCAACAGGTGCAAGAAAACCCGGTGTTGCAGATAACTATGTCGATTATGTAAAAGCATACGAAAAACTGCAAACAACATTCAACCCAACAAAGTTTAATCCCGAACGTTGGGCAGCGGCTGCAAAAGATGCCGGTATGAAGTACATGGTGTTTACAACAAAACATCATGACGGTTTCAATATGTTTGATACAAAGTATTCCGATTACAAGGTTACAGATAAGGCAACGCCTTTTTCAAGTAATCCAAGGAGTAATATTACCAAAGAAGTGTTTAATGCATTTCGTAAAGAAAATTTATGGATCGGTGCCTATTTCTCAAAGCCCGATTGGCATACCGATTATTACTGGTGGAAAAAATTTCCTGCAAGTGATCGTAACCCAAGTTATTCTGTTCAGAAATATCCTGAACAATGGAAAAAATTTACAGACTTCACACATAATCAAATTAACGAGCTGGTAAGCGATTATGGAAAAGTGGATATTCTTTGGCTTGATGGTGGTTGGGTGCGTAAAAAAACAGATGAAGAAGTGAAAGCCGATATGTTTGAAATTTATGAAGGCAGTCGCTGGGCCCGTAACCCCCAAAGCCAGGATATTAATATGCCTGAACTTGTAAAAAAAGTAAGAGCGAAACAACCAAAAATTATTGTGGTAGACAGAGCTGTGCCGGGAGAACAACAAAATTATTTAACGCCTGAACAACATATTCCTGAAAACGGATTGCCTTATCCATGGGAAACTTGTATGACGATGGCAAACAGCTGGAGCTATGTGCCCAACGATCAATACAAACCAACAAACGAACTAATTGAAAAGCTTGTAGATATTGTAAGTAAAGGGGGAAACTATTTACTCAACATCGGGCCAAGTCCCGAAGGTGAGTTTGATCCTGTTGCGTATGACCGGTTAAAAGAAATTGGTGTGTGGATGAAGTTAAACGGCAATGCCATTTATGGCACACGGATGTATAAGCTGTTTGGTGAAGGTGAGAATATCCGCTTTACCCAAAGTAAAGACGGACGTACATTGAATATTTTTCTGTTTAATTATCCTGATGGGAATGTGCATATAAAAAATGTATCGTTCAATGCAAAAACAACCGTGAAGTTGATTGGCAGTAATCAGAAATTAAAATGGAAATCAGGTGCTGAAGGAGTGGATATCAGTTTGCCGGCTTCTTTAAAACCGGTAACAGATCATGTGTGGGTATTGCAGGTGCAGTTATAATTTAAGTTGTATTGCAATTAGCAAAACTTGAAAATATTCCTATGAACTATTCAGTTTTTTCATAATCAGTAGTTTTAGCATACAAAACTATACGGCCGGCCATTCCTGGCTGGCCTCTTTTTTAAAATGCAGCTGCGTATTGGTTAATGTTTATTTTATGAACAAAGAATTTCTGTTTTCACTGTTACTTGTTTTTGCTGTTGCCGCTACAGTAACTTCACAATCTCCTGTTCAAAAAATATTGTTACATCAAAACTGGACATTCAGTAAACAGAATACAAATAAATGGTATACTGCAAAGGTGCCGGGCACAGTGCATACAGATCTGCTTAACAACAAGCTTATTCCCGATCCTTATTACAGAGACAATGAAAAGAAATTACAATGGATCGGTGAAGCCAACTGGAATTATCAAACAACATTTACAGCAGATGCTTCTGTTTTACAAAAGAAGCATATTGAATTGGTGTTTGATGGATTAGATACGTATGCTGATGTATATCTCAATGGTCAGCTGCTGTTATCTGCCAATAATATGTTTCGCCAATGGAAAGCAGAAATAAAACAATTGCTCAAGCCAAACAATACGTTGCTTATTTGTTTTAGTTCGGCTAAAAATAAAGTTGATTCGATTGCAAAATCAAAACTGCCGTTTGTGTTGCCCGATAATCCCCGCACTTATGCACGCAAGGCACAATATCATTTTGGGTGGGATTGGGGGCCGACTTTCATTACTTGCGGCATCTGGAAAAATGTTTACCTCGAAGCATTTAATGAAAAACCAAAAGAAAAACCTTTTACGGCTGTAAATAAAGTTGAATTGGTGCAGGAACCCGATGAGCATGGAAAAACATTTTACTTTAAAATAGATAACAAGCCTGTGTACATGAAGGGAGCGAATTACATTCCTTCTGATATGTTCACCACACGTTTAACAAAAGCTGACTATCGAAAAATTTTGCAGTTGGCCAAGGATGCCAATATGAATATGTTGCGTGTGTGGGGTGGTGGTATTTATGAAGATGATGCGTTTTACGATCTCTGCGATGAAATGGGCATTTATATCTGGCAGGATTTTATGTTTGCAGGTGCAATGGTTCCGGGCGATGAGGCATTTTTCAACAATGTAAAAGAAGAGATCAGATATCAAGTAAAACGGTTACGTCATCATAAGTCAATTGTGCTGTGGAGTGGCAATAATGAAATTGATGAAGCGTGGCACCAATGGGGATGGCAAAAGCAATTCAATTTACATGGCGAAGATTCTGCAAGGGTATGGAATGATTATGTGCGTTTGTTTCGTGACAGTATCGCTGCATGGGTAAACGAGTTTGATGGCACAAGACCTTATGTAAGTACATCGCCTGCAAACGGGTGGGGCCGTGCAAAAAGTATTACTGAAGGCGATAGTCATTACTGGGGCTTTTGGTGGGGGCTGGAGCCGGTGGAAATTTTTGAACAAAAGACCGGCCGTTTTGTAAGTGAGTATGGCATGCAGGCAATGCCGAATTATGCAAGCATTGAAAAGTTTACTGTGCCGCAGGATCGTTTTCTTTTTTCAGATATTATCAATCATCACCAGAAAGCAGGAAATGGTTTTGCAAAAATCCAAAGCTACCTGCATCGCTATTTTCTCGATTCAACAAAAGTGAAACAGCTGAGTTTGCAGGATTATACTTACCTCACCCAATGTTTGCAGTATTACAGTTTTAAAAATGCCATTGCTATTCATCGCAGCAAAGAACCTTATAACATGGGTACATTGTTATGGCAGTTAAATGATTGCTGGCCGGTTGCCAGCTGGAGTATCACCGATTACAGTCGAGAACCCAAAGCTGCATGGTATGCAGTGAAAGAAGCGTATCGAACTGATGTGAAGCCTGTAAAAGACAGCGTGTATCCAAAGGAACTTGTATTGACGAAGCCTTCGTTTGTGATAAAGCATGAAGGCGAAAATCTGTTCAGCATCGTAAGTAATGTGAATGCAAAGTATGTATACTTGTATAAACAGCAATCCTTCTTTGCTATCGATGATAATTATTTTGATTTAAAGGCCGGACAGAAAAAGTATCTGCAGGTGAAGAACAGGTATTTTTCAACAAAGGAAATTCCGCAGATCAAAATAAAATCGCTTTATGATGTTTTGATGAAATGATGATGTAAAATTCTTCAGTTAAATAATATGCCGGTAATGAAAAAACTATTGATTGCATTTGTTCTTCTTGTTTCGCTTACAACAAATGCCCAACAAAAAACGGATGCTGGAACAATTAAAGATAAAATGCAGTGGTTTGCCGATGCCAAGCTGGGTATTTTTATTCATGCAGGTATTTATGCAGTAAATGGTATTGATGAGTCGTGGAGTTTTCATAACAAAAAGATCACTTATGCCGATTATATGAAGCAGCTGAAAGGATTCACCTTAAAGAATTATGATCCTGTTGCATGGGCCGATCTGATACAGGAAAGCGGTGCACGGTATTCGGTGATCACTACTAAACATCACGATGGTGTTTCGATGTATGATACAAAAATGAACAAGCTGAGTATTGTACAGGCAACACCGGCAAAAAAAGATATGATCAAACCTTTTTTTGATGAACTGCGTAAACGCAACATCAAATGCGGTGCATATTTTTCATTGCTCGACTGGAGCCATCCCGATTATCCCGGTTTTTTAAACGACAGCAGCCGTTATAAGATCGCTAATGATTACGAACGCTGGAACCGTTACCGTTCTTTTTTCCAGGGACAGATTAAAGAAATCAACTCCATGTTTAAACCCGATCTCTGGTGGTTCGATGGCGATTGGGAACGCAGTGCTGAAGAATGGGAATCGCAGAAAGTTAGAAGTCTCATCTTGGCAGGTAATGCCAATGCAATCATCAACGGACGTTTGCAGGGCTATGGTGATTATGATACACCTGAACAGAATTTTCCTGTATCAAGACCAAAGTTCAACTGGTGGGAATTGTGTATGACCACGAATGATAACTGGGGCTTCCATCACGATAATAACTGGAAAACGCCGTATGAAGTGATCAGCATTTTTGTTGATGCGGTTTCGAATGGCGGTAATCTTTTGCTCGATATGGGACCAAAGGAAGATGGAACCATTCCTGCTGAACAGGTGAATGTGTTGAAAGAATTGGGAGCATGGAACAAACGTAACGGCGAAGCCATTTTTAATACCATCGGCGGACTTCCGCAAGGACATTTTTATGGGCCAACAACATTGTCTAAAGATTCAACAACCTTGTATCTGTTTCTGCATGGAAGTTCAGGTGGCAACATTATGATCAAAGGACTGGACAATAAAATTCAGGACATCACAGTGCTCGGCAGCAACACGAAGCTTGCTCCTAAAGTTGTTGGAAAAATTTCATGGAGCCCGGTGCCCGGTCTTGTGTACATTAATGTTCCGCAAAATGTATTGGATAAGTATATCACTGTTGTAAAAGTAAAACTCGATAAGCCGGTTAAATTGTATCGTGGACAAGGCGGATTAAATTAAGAATTGAAAATTTAAGATGATGAAAAGAATTGTGTTCGTTTTTTGTTTTATTGTTTTTAGTATTTCTATTCATGCACAAACAAATTATGCAAAGCTTGTAAATCCTTTTATTGGTACAGGCGGGCATGGACATACCTATCCCGGGGCAACTATGCCGTTTGGTATGATGCAGTTGAGTCCGGATACAAGATTGGAAGGATGGGATGGATGCGGCGGTTATCATTACAGCGACAGTATCATGTACGGCTTTTCGCACACGCATTTGAGTGGTACGGGTATTCCCGATTATTGCGATGTATTGTTGATGCCGTTTACTGGTGAAGTAAAATGGAAGAACAATGAATATGCATCAGCTTTCTCACACAAAAATGAAAAAGCCCATGCAGGCTATTACGAAGTGTTACTGAAGAAGCATAACATTCATGCCGCACTTACCACATCTTTTCGTTCGGGTATGCATGCGTACACATTTGATGCTGCTGCAACCGAAGGAAAAGTATTGCTCGATCTGCAACACAGGGATGAAGTACTTGAATCATCTTTTGAAATGATAAACGAATACGAAGTAAGAGGTGTGCGCCGCAGCAAAAGCTGGGCGACAAATCAAATCCTTTACTTCCACATGAAATTTGAAAAACCGGTAAAAGAGTTTGGCATTGCGTTGAACGATGTGTTGCAAAACAACATGCGTTCTGCCAGCGGAAAAAACATCAAAGCGTATTTTAGTTTTGATGTGAGCAACAACAAAACCATTCAGGTGAAAGTTGGTATTTCAGGTGTAAGCATGGAAAACGCAAAGCTCAATCTCGATACAGAAATTCCGCATTGGAATTTTGCAACAGTGAAACAACAAGCTGAAGATGAATGGAACAAAGAGTTGGGTAAAATAGAAGTGAAAGGTGGCGCAAACGATCAGCAGGTGGCGTTTTATACTGCATTGTATCATGCATCGGTAGCCCCGAATATTTATACAGATGTAAATGGCGAATATCGTGGTACTGATCTGCAAGTGCACAAAGCCGATGGGTTTACAAACTACTCTGTGTTTTCGTTGTGGGATACGCACCGTGCATTGCATCCGTTAATGTCCATCATTAATCGCAAACGCACTGCAGATTGGATCAATACTTTTCTTGTACAATACAAACATGGTGGTATGTTGCCTGTGTGGGAGTTGAGTGGCAATGAAACATTTTGCATGATCGGTTACCATTCTGTTCCTGTTATTGTGGATGCTTATCAAAAAGGTATTAAAGGGTTTGATACCAAGCTGGCTTTAGAAGCTATGACGAATTATGCAGAAAGCAGTCGCTATGGTTTAACGCAATATGGTCAACAAGGTTTTGTAAGTAACGATTATGATCACGAGAGTGCATCGAAGACAGTTGAGTATGCATATGATGATTGGTGTATTTCAGAGTTTGCAAAATGGACAGGTAATGAAGCTGTAGCAAAAAAATATGCAGCACGTGCATTGAACTATCGGAATCTCTTCGACCCAACTACTTATCATATTCGTGGTAGAGTACAGAGCTTTTGGTTTTCGCCATTCAATGCAACAGAAGTCAATAACTTTTTCACAGAGGGTAACTCCTGGCATTATTCTTTTTCTGCACAGCAGGATATTGATGGCTTGATAAAACTTTATGGTGGCAAGGAAAATTTCTTGCGCAAGTTGGAAGAACTTTTTACAACCAAGCAAGCAATGAGTGGCAGAGACCAGCAGGATGTAACCGGACTCATTGGCCAGTATGCACATGGTAACGAACCGAGTCATCACATGGCTTACCTCTTTAACTACGCCGGCAAACCCTGGCGCACACAGGAGTTGATTCACCAGATCTGCACAGAGTTTTATCCGAACAATCCCGATGGGTTGATTGGCAACGAAGATTGCGGACAAATGAGTGCATGGTTTGTGTTGAGTGCAATGGGCATCTATCAACCAACACCCGGCAGCGGTGTGTATGCATTGGGTACGCCTTTGTTTGATGAAGTAAAGATTCATTTAGAGAATGGAAAAACATTCTCCATTACTGCAAAGAACAGAACAGCAAGGAACTTTTATGTAAACAATGTGTTGTTGAATGGCAAGGAACATGCAGCTACATTTATTAAGAATACGGATGTGGAAAATGGCGGTGAGTTGGTTTTTGATATGGCTGCAACGCCTGACAAAACACGTGGCATTAATAAAGTGGATATGCCATCATCGAAAGTAAGTGATGCAGATTTTGTAGCAGTTCCGTTCTTTAACATGAACACGAATAAATTCAAATACAGTTTGCCTGTTAAGCTGCAACATCTTGATCCGAAGGCTGAAATTTATTATGCAATTGTGAATGGTCCAGCAAAGCCACGGTTTATCCGTTACGAAAAACCGTTTGCTCTAACGGAAAGTGCAACAGTTGAACTGTTTGCAAGCAAGAATGGCAAACAGAGTGCAAGGATTGCGCAGAAGTTTTACAAAGTGCCAAGCGACAGAACCATTACTGTACTCAGCGAAGTGCATCCTATGTACACCGCTGGTGGTAAAGATGCATTGATCGACGGAATAGTGGGTGATGCTAATTGGAAAACAGGCGACTGGCAAAGTTATTTTGCAAAAGATTTTGTTGCCATTATTGATCTGCAGAAAGTAAGACCGGTAAAATATGTTGGCATAAATGTGCTGCAGGAAGTAAGCCCCTGGATCGTTTATCCAAAAGAAGTGGTGTTTGAAGTAAGTAATGATGGAAAAAACTTTACAGCATTAACAACAGTTGTAAACAAAATTACAACAGATGCCAAAGGTCCTGAAGTGCAACAACTCGGCGCAAGTGTAAATGCAACGGCACGTTATATTCGTGTGCGTGCAAAAACAGGCGGACAATTGCCTGCATGGCACGAGAGTGCAGGTTCGCCAACACATATTTTTATTGATGAAGTAATTGTGAAGTAAATAAAACAAAGGCACAAGATAAAAATCCAATATCCTTAATCATATATCCTCATGCTGTTTGCTTCGTTCTGTTAGTTGCAGATAGAATATGTTTGCAGCGCAGTTGTTGTAAGTGCTGCAGAAAAAAGTCATGAACTGGAAAGTTATATCAGCGGGATTGTTGTTTGCATTATTGTGGTCATCTGCGGCTGCTGCTACAAAAATTGGGTTACAATCGGCACAGCCATTTGTAATTGCAGTTGCCCGTTTCTTTTTAGCAGGCACAGGCATGTTGTTGTTTACACATCTTGTTTTGCGTAAACGGTTGCCGAAACAAAAGGAATGGTTGTTTCTTGCTGTTTATGGGTTACTCAATATCAGTATTTACCTGGGTGTGTATGTAATTGCAATGCAGGAAGTGTCGGCAGGTTTGGGAAGTATGGCAGTAGCTGTTAACCCTGTGCTCATCAGTATTATTTCTGTTTTACTGTTTAATCATAAAATGGAACTAAAACATTGGCTTAGTCTGTTGTTTTGTGCTGTTGGGGTAGTGATTGCTGCATGGCCCCTGTTGCAAAACAGTTATGCAACCGTAACAGGTTTGTTGCTGATGTTAATAAGCATGCTGGCCTATTCTGCAGGAGCAATATACTTTGCAAGAACAAAATGGAATGATCTGCATATCCTTACCATTAACGGCTGGCAAACATTGCTGGGCGGTTTGTTTTTACTGCCGTTTCTTTTGTTTACTTATAAACCGGAGTTGAACCATTTCGATCTGAAATTTTTCGCTTCTGTTCTTTGGTTAGTTGTTCCGGTATCTGTAGCTGCGGTGCAGTTGTGGTTGTGGTTGTTGAAACGAAATGCTGTTACAGCTTCTTACTGGTTATTTCTTTGTCCTGTGTTTGGATTTATGATCGCTGCAATCAGTTTGCGTGAGCCGATAAGTCTTTACACATTTATTGGTGTTTTATTGGTTAGCGTTGGTTTATACATTGCACAAAATAAACGAACAGTTAAGAGTTGATTTCTGCTCAATTCGGTCAATCGTTTGCACAGTGCTTTGCCACAATAAGCAAGTAAGTTTGAGCAAATGAAAAGTTTAATTGCGATTACAGTTGCAGCACTGTTTGTACAGGCTGCTTTTACACAGGAACTCCCCACAGAATTGCAAACGCCTGATGTTGTTTCGGTAAACCGCATGCCTATGCGTGCATCGGCATTTGCATTTGAAAACCGCACATTGGCACAAGGCCGTAACAAAGAACAGTCGGCTTATTTTCTTTCGCTCAATGGTAACTGGAAATTCAATTGGGTGCAGGATCCACGCAAACGTCCGCTTGATTTTTATAAAACAGATTTTAACGATGCAGCTTGGAGCAATTTTAAAGTGCCTGCCAACTGGGAAGTGAATGGTTATGGTTTACCCATTTATGTAAACCAGCCTTATGAATTTGCAGGAAGTACAAGAACAGGTGCACGTATGACACCGCCGTTTGATATTCCTGTTGATAACAATCCTGTTGGTTCGTATCGTAAAAAAATAAACATCCCTGAAAATTGGAATGGCAGACAGGTGTTCATTCATTTGGGTGCTGTGAAATCTGCATTTTTTATTTGGGTGAATGGTGTAAAGGTTGGCTATAGTGAAGACAGTAAACTTGCTGCTGAGTTTGATATAACGAAGTATGTAAAGGCGGGAGAGAATCTTGTTGCATTACAGGTGTATCGCTGGAGCGATGGCAGTTATCTCGAATGCCAGGATATGTGGCGCATTTCCGGTATTGAACGTGATGTGTATCTCTACTCAACACCAAAGCTCGATGTGCGTGATTTTAAAGTGATGAGCACATTGACGGATAATTATACCAATGGCTTGCTCAACATTAAAGCAGAGATCAACAACTATCGTATCGATCAACGCACCAACCACAGCAAGCCCGATACATTTGCTGTTGATATTGAATTGGTGGATGCGGTTGGTAACAGTATCATAAAAAGATCAACTGCAGGAGTACAAACAGTGTTGGGTAATTACAAAAGCACTGTTTCGTTCGAAGAAAAGATCAGCAATGTAAAACAATGGTCGGCAGAGCTTCCTTATCTCTACACTTTATACATTACGTTAAAAGATAAACAGGGCAATGTGGTGGAAGTAATTCCGCAACGTGTGGGCTTCCGTTCAATCGAGATCATCAACAATAATTTTTTGGTGAATGGCAAACGTGTTTTCATGAAAGGCGTAAACCGTCATGAGCATAATGCAACGCAAGGTCATACGTTGACGAAAGAAGACATGCACAAGGATATGGAGATGATGAAGAAACTGAATGTAAATGCTGTTCGTCATTCGCATTATCCGCCCGATCCATACTGGATGGAATTGTGTGATGAGTTTGGTTTGTATGTGGTGGATGAAGCCAACATTGAGTCACACGGACGTTATTATGATCTTGCTTACACATTGGGCAACGATAAACAATGGCGCATGCCGCATCTCGAACGTATCTATCGCATGTACGAACGTGATAAAAATCATACATCCGTTGTTACATGGTCGCTGGGTAACGAAGCAGGTAATGGTGTTAATTTTTATGAAGCTTATGATTGGTTAAAGCAAAATGATATTCGCCCCGTGCAGTACGAACGTGCAGAGAACGATTATAACACAGATATGATCGTTCCGCAATATCCTGATCCCAATTGGTTAAAGCGTTATGCATCACGCAATCCTTCACGTCTCATGATTATGAGTGAGTATGCACACATCATGGGGAACAGTCTCGGTAACTTTAAAGAGTATTGGGATGCGATAGAAAACAATCCTAATCTGCAGGGTGGTTTTATCTGGGAGTGGATCGATCAGTCGATTGATACCGTGAAGAATGGTAAACGCATCATGGCTTACGGCGGTGATTTCCCCTTAGAAGGACCTGTGCCGCAACATTTCACCGATAATAACTTTTGTGTAAAGGGTGTGGTAACGGCTTATCGTGGTTTAACACCCATGGCTGTTGAAATAAAGAAAGTGCATCAGTTCATCAAATCATCACTGAACAAAAATGAACTGACAATACGCAACTCTTATTTCTTCCGCAACCTGGATAATGTACAATTGAGTTGGGAGCTGATGGAAGATGGGAAGCAAATTGAAAAAGGAATCATCAATCAATTAACAATTGCAGCGCAGCAATCAACAACAGTTACGTTGCCCATCAAATCAAAACAAAAAGAAGCAAAAGAATATTTCATCAATGTGCATTATACATTGAAAGAAGCAGAACCGTTTTTAGAGAAAGGTTACGAGATCGCTTACGAACAGTTTGCTTTGAATCCCGGAACGGTTATACAGGATATGATCACTGGCAAAGGAAATCTGCAGGTGAATCAAACCGAAACTACCTGTAACATCAGTGGTAAAGGTTTTGCAGTAAACTTCGATCTGAAGAATGGTACAATGGGTGCATACATTGTAAACGGAACAACTGTTGTTGAGCAAGGCCCGCAACCATCGTACTGGCGTGCACCAACCGATAATGATATTGGTGCAGGCTTCAACCGCAACCTGCGTATGTGGCGCAATGCATACGAACAAGGCAAATTGATTGCAGCAACTGTTACAAAACAAACGGATGGCTCGTACACAATTCTCTTTAAAAAAGAAGTTGTGAATGGCGATGCGGTAAGTGAACAGCAGTTTACAGTTTATGCCGATGGTAAAATAAAAGTAAGCAGCAGTATTGATGCAGTGAAAGGAAAATATCCGTTGCTGTTGCGTGTTGGTACTGATCTGCAGTTGAAGAAAGAATTTGATCAGATCAGTTTTTATGGTCGTGGCCCATGGGAAAACTATTGGGATCGCAAATCGGCATCACTTGTCGGTTTGTACAAACAAACAGTGAGCAATCAATATTTCTCTTATGCCCGTCCGCAGGAGAGTGGTAACAAAGCCGATGTGCGTTGGGTTAAGATGACAAACAAAGCAGGCAAAGGAATTGAGTTTGTGTATGCAGATAGTCTGCTGAATTTTTCTGCGTTACCTTACACGCTCGATGATCTTGATCCGGAGACTGAGAAGAAACAATATCACTCAGGCGAACTGGTAGCGAAAGATAAAATTTACATGCATGTAGATCTGCAACAAAGCGGTTTGCAGGGTATCGATAGTTGGGGCTCAATGCCAATGCAGCAATACCGTATTCCGTTTGCTGATCATCGTTACACTTACTGGATCGTTCCGGTTAAATAAATAATTATGATGCATCATTTGTTAAAGTATTCGTTTTCTGTTGTGGCATTGATTGTGGCACAGGTCTGTGCTGCACAAGCAACCAATAAGAATTATGTAGTGATCAAACCCGGTGATACTGAACAGGAGATTGTTCGCAAAGCTGCAACTGTTACGCCAAGTGCAAGACAATTGCGTTGGCAACAACTGGAGTTAACGGCTTTCTTTCACTTTGGTGTGAATACGTATACCGATAGAGAATGGGGAACAGGCAAGGAAAGTCCCTCCATTTTTAATCCTGTTTTGTTTTATGCAGAACAATGGATCAAAACGGTAAAGGCAGCAGGTTTTAAACAGGTGATCATTACGGCTAAACATCACGATGGTTTTTGTTTATGGCCGAGTAAGTACACTGAACATTCGGTGAAGAACAGTCCATGGAAAAACGGCAAAGGTGATGTGGTGAAAGAAGTAGCTGCCGCCTGCAAAAAATATGGAGTAGGATTTGGTGTGTATTTATCGCCGTGGGATATGAATGCGCCGATGTATGGTACAGATGCCTACAACGATTTTTTTGTAAACCAGTTAACGGAACTGCTTACACAATATGGCCGAGTTGATGAAGTGTGGTTTGATGGTGCAAACGGCGAAGGACCGAATGGAAAAAAGCAAGTGTATGATTTCAATCGTTGGTATGGAGTAATACGCAAATTGCAGCCAACAGCAACCATTGCCATCATGGGGCCCGATGTACGTTGGGTAGGTACCGAAACAGGTATGGGTCGTGAACAGGAGTGGAGTGTAATACCTGCCGATGAAAACATGATGGAGAAGATTGCCGATGGTTCGCAGAAAGATGTGGCTTTTGCTCCGAAAGGAGATAAGATGCAGAAAGACCTTGGTAGCAGGGAAAAAATAAAAGATGCAAAAGGATTGATCTGGTATCCGGCAGAAACAGATGTATCGATCAGGCCGGGTTGGTTCTATCATGCAAAAGAAGATGATAAAGTAAAATCGCCGCAACGTCTGCTTGATATTTATTTCAGTTCGGTAGGATATAACAGTGTGTTGCTGTTGAATATTCCGCCAAGCAGAGATGGATTGCTTTCTGCAAGTGATGTAAAGAGCCTGGAAGGCTTTTCTGTGCTGCTTAAGAACACATTTGCAAACAATCTAGCAAAAGGTGCAACAGTAAAATGCAGCAACGGTATCAATACAAATGCAGTGCTCGATCAATCGTACACAACTTACTTTACGACGAAAGGAAAAGATACTGCTACTACCATCAGCTTTTCATTTCCATCAGCAAAAACATTTGATGTATTGAGTCTGCAGGAAAACATCAGTATTGGTCAGCGGGTAGAAAAGTTTGTGTTTGAATACAAGGATGGAAATGAATGGAAGCAGATTGCTGAAGGCAGCACCATCGGTTATAAGCGCTTACTGAAATTTAATGCAGTAACTGCCAAAGAAATAAGGCTTCGTATACTTTCGTCAAGGTTAAACCCAACACTTTCTTCATTTGGTTTGTACAAACTGGCAGAATAAATCAATTATCACTTTATGCGTATAGTTTTTACGATTGCTCTTTTTATTGCTGCACTCAGTTCAACAGCACAAAAAATTGAGAACATTATTATTGTTACTACCGATGGTCTGCGTTGGCAGGAAGTATATGGCGGTATGGATTCGGCCGTTGCCAATAACAAAAAGTTTCACCGGGGCGACAGTGCTTATATCTTCAAACATTACTGGGCTGCAACTGCAGAAGAGCGCCGCAGCAAACTGATGCCGTTTATGTGGAGGGCATTTGCTGCAAAAGGGCAACTGTATGGCAACCGCAATTATAAAAGTTATGTAAACAATGCCAATCCGTATTGGTTCAGTTATCCCGGTTACAGCGAGATTATGACGGGTTATGCCGATACAATGATCAACTCCAATGATTACAAACCCAACCCGCATGTAACAGTGCTGGAATATTTCAATCAACAACCAAAGTTAAAAGGTAAGGTAGCAGCCTTTGGTGCATGGGAAGCTTTCGATCGTATCTTAAATGAAAAGCGAAGTGGTATTCCTGTTGTATCAGCATACGATACTGCTAATGTTGCTTCGCTTTCTTCAGAGCAAAAGTTGGTGAACAGAATGCTTACAGATTCATACAAGCCATGGCATGAAGATGAATGTTTGGATGTGTTTACGCATTACGCTGCACTTTCACATTTAAAAGCAAAGAAACCAAACGTACTGTACATTGCTTACGGAGAAACAGATGAGTGGGCACATGCAGGACAATACCGTTTTTACCTGGATGCTGCACACCAGGTTGATGCATGGCTGCAACAATTATGGAATTATGTACAAAACGATCCGCAATACAAAAACAAAACAGCATTGTTTATTACAACCGATCATGGCAGGGGCGATGTGGTAAAAGCAGAATGGACCAGTCATGGTAATTCTATTAAAGGTGCATCTGAAATATGGTTTGCGGTAATGGCGCCGGGTGTTGCAGCAAAGGGAGAAGTAAAAAGCGAACAGCAGTTTTATCAGCAACAGTTTGCACAAACCATTGCCCGTTTATTAGGTTATACATACAAAGCAATACATCCGGTTGCAGAACCGGTTTCTTCCGTGTTTGCAAAATAAAAGAACAAGCGTTCTTTTAAAAAAAGCGACAGTCTGCTAACAGGCTGTCGCTTTTTTGTTAAAAATTGAGCAGAAAATTAATAATTGTAAAAATTACAATTATTCCTGTAATTTAGTCCTGCTGAACTTCCTGAACCGATTGCTGATGATGCCGTTTGATTTTAGTTATTCTTCTCTGGCCGTATGCTTTGCTGAGCATCAACCGGCCGCATGCTCATCTGTTATTCATAAGGGAAATGCTTTTGCTGTATGCAATGCTATGTTGTGTACACATTCATTTAATTGTAACCATAACAACAAACCATGTTACTGAAAAAAAGTTTTTCCGCTTTATTGCTTGCAGCTGTTGTTGCTGCACAACCCATCGTAGCACAAGAGAACAAAGCCATTCTTAATGCCGATGCCGGTAAACATGTTATCAACAAAAACATTTACGGTCATTTTGCCGAACATTTGGGTAATTGTATTTACAATGGTTTTTATGTGGGCGATACCAACAAAGTAATTCCCAATACAGCTGGTGTACGCAATGATATTATTGCGGCATTAAAAAAATTAAAAGTGCCGAACCTGCGTTGGCCCGGTGGTTGTTTTGCCGATACGTATCATTGGAAAGATGGTGTAGGTCCGAAGGATAAACGTCCGTCGTTGGTAAATGTTTGGTGGGGCGGTGTAACAGAAGATAACAGCTTTGGTACACACGACTTTTTAAATATGTGCGAACTGATGGGTGCACAACCTTATCTCGCCGGTAATGTGGGCAGTGGTACTGTACAGGAGTTGATTGATTGGGTGCAATATGTAAATAATCCGGGAACATCGAGCCCCATGAGTACATGGCGTGTGCAGAACGGACGTAAAGATCCGTGGAATGTAAGCATCTGGGGTATTGGTAACGAAGCGTGGGGTTGCGGTGGTAACATGAAGCCGGAGTTTTATGCCAATCTGTTCCGTCAGTATTCAACGTATGCAGCAGGTTCAAGTAACGGTGTTAAAATGTTTCGTGTTGCATCTGGTGCAAACGGTGGCGATTATAACTGGACAGAAGTGTTGATGCGTGAAATTCCTTCATCATTAATGGAAGGCATTGCGTTGCATCACTACTCGGTTATCCGTTGGGAACAAAAAGGGCCGGCAAGAGATTTTACCGAGCAACAGTATTTCGCTACCATGCGTTCTGCTTTGCATATGGAAGAGCTGGTTACACGCCACAGCACCATTATGGATAAATACGATCCTGCAAAACGTGTTGCATTGGTTGTTGATGAGTGGGGTGGATGGTATGATGTAGAGCCAGGTACCAATCCCGGATTTCTTTATCAACAAAACACTGTTCGTGATGCAATGATCGCAGGTGTTACGCTTAACATCTTTAACAATCATGCCGATCGTGTACGCATGGCGAATCTTGCACAGGCGGTAAATGTGTTGCAATCGGTGGTGCTTACCAATAAAGAAAAAATGATTCTTACGCCTACCTATCATGTAATGGAAATGTACAATGTACATCAGGATGCTACCATGTTACCATTACAACTAACAACAACAAATTACACGTTGGGTAACGACAGGCTGCCTGCCGTTTCAGGTTCGGCTTCAAAGAATGCAGCAGGTGTAACCAACATTTCATTGGTGAACATTGATGCGAACAAACCTCAATCGATTACAATTGATTTGCGTGGCGGTACATTTAAAACAGTATCGGGCCGTGTACTTACTTCTAAAAAAGTACAGGATTACAATTCATTTGATGAGCCGAATAAAATTCAACCGGTAGAATTTAAAGGAGCCAGATTAAACGGTTCAACACTGGAAGTAACATTGCCTCCCTGCAGTGTAGTGGTACTTGCCGTAAAATAATCAGTAACGAAAACAAGCTTACTATAAATATGAAACGTTCTTTTTTATCGATAGTTGCTGCTGCTGCTTTGTTAACTGCAACTGCGCAGGACAAAAAAACATTTGTTGTAAAAGCCAATACACCCGTTGCAGAAGTACAGTCAACCATGTGGGGTGTTTTTTTTGAAGATATTAATCTTGGTGCCGATGGTGGTATTTATGCCGAGCTCATCAAGAACCGTTCGTTTGAATTTGCACGGCCATTGATGGGATGGAAAGTAGAACAGCGTCCGTATACAGAAGGTGCTGTTACGGTGCAGAACAGGCAGGGCAACAATGCTGCGAATCCACGTTTTTTGCGTGTGCAGCTAAACAATGCTTCACAAACTTCCTTGAATTTAACCAATGAAGGTTTTCGTGGAATGGGTTTAAAAAAAGATCTGCGTTACGATTTTTCAGTAATGTATCGTACAACTGCAAACAATCTTAAACTGCATGTTGAATTACTCAATGCAAAAAATGAAGTGATCGGTAACAGCGTTGTAAACCTTGCTGCAACAGGTAGCTCCTGGAGTAAAGCCGCACAAAGTTTTCAATCGAAAGATACCGCACAAAAAGGGCAGTGCCGTTTTTGGTTTGAAGGAACAGGTACAGTTGATCTCGATATGATTTCTTTGTTTCCGGAAGATACCTGGAAGAAACGTCCCGGTGGTATGCGGGCTGATATGATACAGATGCTTGCTGATATGAAGCCAGGCTTTGTACGTTTTCCCGGCGGTTGTATTGTAGAAGGTATTGATCTGGCAAACCGTTATCAATGGAAAAAAACAATCGGGCCAATTGAGGAACGTCAGCTCATCATGAATCGTTGGAACGTAGAATTTCCACATCGTGCAGCGCCTGATTATTTTCAAACCTTTGGTTTAGGTTTCTTTGAATACTTTCAGCTGTGTGAAGATATTGGTGCAGAAGCATTGCCCATTCTTAACTGTGGTATGGCTTGTCAGTTCAACACTGCAGAACTTGTTCCGTTAGATCAACTCGATCCGTATGTACAGGATGCATTGGACTTGATTGAATTTGCAAACGGCGATGTTACAAGTACCTGGGGTAAGAAGCGTGCAGAAATGGGACATCCTGCTCCTTTCAATTTAAAAATGATGGGCATTGGTAACGAAAACTGGGGACCGCAATACCTGGAACGTTTGAAAATTTTTCAAACAGCCATCAAAGCCAAATATCCAACGTTCAAATTAATTACCAGCTCCGGTACCGATCCGGATGGTGCACGTTACGATCTGCTGAATACAGAACTGCGTAAAATGAATGTGGAGTTTGTTGATGAACATTATTACCGAAAGCCTGAATGGTTTTTCAGTAATGTAAAACGTTACGATAATTATACAAGAACAGGTTCAAAAGTATTTGCGGGTGAATATGCATCGCATGTAGACAGAACCAATGGCGATAAACGCAACACCTGGTTGGCGGGCATCAGCATTGCGGCATTTATGACTGGCCTGGAACGCAATGCAGAAGTTGTACAGATGGCTTCTTATGCGCCTTTGTTTGCGCATGTTGACGGCTGGCAGTGGGCTCCCGATCTTATCTGGGTAAACAATCTTAATGTGTACGGCACTCCCGATTATTATGTGCAGAAATTATTCTCACTCAATAAAGGAACTCAAGTGCTTCCGCTTACATTCAACAACGAAGCAGTTGCAGGACAAGACAGTTTGTATGCATCGGCAGTATTGGATAAAGCAACCAATGAGCTTGTGGTGAAGATTGTTAACGCATCCAACAAACAACAGATACAAACCATCAGTGTAGAAGGTGCGAAGAAGATCGCAAAGACTGCAAAGCTGCAGTTGATGCAACAGAACGATCTTACTGCATTGAATTCTATTGCTGCTCCGCAACAGGTAGCACCGGTTGAAAGCATGATCACTATCAACGGAAAGAAATTTGATTATACAGCAGCGCCTTATTCGTTTAGTGTGTTGCGTATTAAACTGCAATAATTATTTATGAAGAAGAGTCTGTTTCTTCTTGCTTTAACGATTGCCGCTGTTGTGCATGCACAACAGCGGCAATCGTCTGTTGGTACTGTTACTACTACTGCTCAAACACCGGTACACGATCCGGTAATGATCAAAGAGGGAAATACATTCTATTTGTTCTGCACAGGTTTTGGCATTTCTGTTTTCTCTTCAACCGATCTGCAAAACTGGAAAAGAGAAAAGCCGGTTTTTGCAACTGCTCCCGAATGGGCTGTTGCTGCAGTGCCCGGCTATCGTGGACATACATGGGCTCCCGATATCAGTTATCATAACGGTATGTATTATCTCTACTATTCCGTATCGGCATTTGGAAAAAATACAAGCTGCATTGGCGTAGCAGTAAACAAAACACTCGATCCCGCTTCACCCGATTTTAAATGGGAAGATAAAGGCAAGTTGTTGCATTCTGTTCCCGGCAGAGATAACTGGAATGCGATTGATCCCAATCTTGTACTGGATGAAAAGAAGGAAGCATGGTTAAGCTTTGGTTCGTTCTGGGGTGGATTAAAATTGGTAAAGCTCAACAACGATCTTATCAGCATTGCAGAGCCGCAGCAATGGCGTACGATTGCAGCAAGGCCACGTGCAGCTTCATCCGATACAGCTGCAGGAAACGGAGCTATTGAAGCGCCATTCATTTTTCAGAAGAACGGCTACTATTATCTTTTTGCTTCCTGGGATTATTGTTGCCAGGGCGAAAAGAGTAATTACAAAGTAGTAGTGGGCCGAAGTAAAACCGTAAGCGGTCCGTATACCGATAAGACAGGCAAGCCAATGGAACTGAACGGTGGTTCACTCATTATTGAAGGTGATGGTAAGAAATGGTTTGGTGCCGGACATAATGCTGCTTATACATTCGAAGGAAAGGATTACATCATTTATCATGGTTATGATGCGGAAGATAAAGGCCGTTCCAAATTACGCATTGATGAATTGTTGTGGGATGCGGAAGGTTGGCCGTATGTGAAGAAGAATTAAATAACAAATCATCACACCCTTAGCATTCCCCTGAACCCTCTTGCTGCATAATACGATTGTGCCCCATTGTGGTAAACAAATACATGATCATATCGTCTGTCGGCAAACAAAGCACCGCCCAGTTTACGGATAGGAGCAGGCGTAACGATCCAGCTTGATGTTTTGAGATCGAATTCACCAAGTTGCTGCAATGCCCGGTATTGTTCTTCGTTCAATAGTTCAACACCCATATCTTCTGCCATTTGCACTGCACTGTTTTCGGGTTTGTGTTCTTTGCGTGCTTCCAATGCTTCATGATCGTAACAAATACTTCTGCGGTCTTTCGGTGTTTCGGCCGAGCAATCGCAAAAAAGATACTCGCCTGTTTTTTTATCGTAACCAATAACATCCGGTTCGCCACCTGTTTGTTCCATTTGGTTGAGCGACCAGATTTTTTCCGGAGAAGCATCCAGTTTCTGTTGTACATCGTTCCAGGCAATGCCTTTGTGCCGGTTGCCGTTTTTTTCAAAACGTTTTTGCAGTGTGCTTAGTAAAGCTTCACGTTCTTTGGCTGCAATTGTTTTTTTATTGTTCTTCATGATTGGGAGATTAATCGTTCAAGCCTTTTCCAGCAAGTATTTGCGGTAAACATTTTTCAATGCGGGCTTCTCTTGTTGTTGATTGTTTAGGCGCAGCAAAATGAAGGAGATAACCCCGTTGCCTGCCCGGTGTTAAAGTCGCAAAAGCTTTTTTTACAGCCGCATTTTTTTTGAGTACAGTTTGAAACTCTTCCGGCACTGCATATTCTTTTGTTTTCTTCAGCTCCACTTTTAAACCGGCTTTTTCTATTTCAATTGCTTCGAAAATGTATTGCTTCAACGTGCGTTCAAGTTTGCTGATTTCATTTACCGAAGTAAAACGAACCTGTCTTGCACTTTGTACATTTTCACTCTGCTGTATAAGGATGTTTTTGGGGTCTTTCAATAATGCACCTTTAAAAAATAAGAACGCACAATACTCTTTAAAATCATGAATGAGCACCACATTGCTTTTACCTTCTACATAACAAGGGCAACCCCATTTCAATTCTTCGGTTAAGCCTGTGGCAATTGCTATTTTTCTTAAAGCTTCCGTTTCTTTTTGCCATTTACCGGCTTTATTAAAGTAGAAATCAACTTTTGGATTCATGACATGCTTGGTTAATAAGGTTTGTAAAAACGAACAATTCTGTTCTGTTGAATAAATGTAGTAAAGATTAAGGAATGGAAAGCAGGACTTTCAATTGTTGGGCAGATCGTTTTAGCTACCTGGTTTTATAAGTTCGTATTTGTAAGCAGGAGGCACCCGGTATGTTTAGTTCTGTTCCTGTTTTAGTAAGCAGTCCTGTAAAAGCATCTCTCTTAAAAACAACAACGTTGCCTGTAAACTGATTGGCAACAAGCAAAAAGTTTCCTGTTGGATCGATGCAGAAATTTCTTGGATGATCGCCATCGGTTTTTTGATGGCCCACTAACGCAAGCTTTCCGTTTGTTTGATCAATTGAAAAAATGGAGATGGTATTTTCTTCTGTACCACGATTGGATGCATACAGAAAAAGTCCATCGGGTGAAATATGAATATCGGCACTTGTATATGCTTCAAGTTTTTTAGAATAAGAAAATATACGTTGTATGGAATCAAGTTTGCCGTTACGATACCGATAAGCGGCAACTGTTCCGCCAAGTTCTTCAATACAGTATGCGAACTTCCCATTTGGATGAAATGTAAAATGTCTTGGGCCACTACCGGGAGTTGTGGTAACAAAATAGTTGGTAAAAGCCGTCAGTGGTTTTACATGCTTCGCATTAAATCGGAACACTCGTATTTTGTCAGCACCAAGATCGGGTAAAAATAAAAAGTCGTTTCCGGGTGAAAAAACAGTTGAATGAATATGTGCTTTTTCCTGTCGTACTTTGTTAATGCCGCTGTCTGAAAATTGAATGAGTTGTGAGAAAGGATTGATGCTGCCATCACTGTTGGCAGTAAGTACAACTACACTTCCTCCAGTATAGTTTCCTGCTGCAACAAAGCGGTTGTTTTTATGTACAGTAATGTACACAGGGTTTTCACCACCGCTCGATTGTTTATTGATAAAGCTGAGCTTGCCGTTAATACTGTCGATGCTGAAAGCAGTAATGCTTCCGTTGTGCGGCAACTTAGTATCGGTGCAGGCGTATAAAAAACGACCGTTGGGTGAAACCGTAAGGTAGGAAGGGTTGGTAATTTTTTCAACCGTACTCCGATGTGTAAGCTTACCTGTTGATGTATTCAATTCATACACATAAATACCTGTATCGGGTTTGCCGCCGGTGAACGAACCGATAAACAAAAGCGTTTTGTTCTTTACTTGCGCAACTGCTGTTTGCAGCAGGAGTGTACATATAAAAGCAATCGTTATTCTGCGTATCATTTTACCATTGTTGAATAATAATGCCGATCTGTCCATCGGTAAGCGCAAACTCTTTTGCTCCCCAGGGACGCAGCGTAACTTTTGATAAGTTAGGATGTAAAAATTCGGGAAACCGTTTACTCACTGATTCGTACACTTCTTCAATGTTATCGGTTACCAGCCGGAACTCAGGGTTGTGTTCTTCAGCCAAGGCCGTATGTTGAAAGAGATTAACCCCAAGTCCGTCTTTTCTCAGCACACAAAAAGGGTTTTGTGTTTCAATTTCGTTATGACTTATCTGAAACTCAAGACAATCGACAAAAAGTTTTAAACCGGTTCGTATGTCTTTATAAAAAATATTCGGAACTAATTTTGAAAACTGCATGGTGGATTGTTTAAGGTAATATCTATGTTTTAATCCGATGTTTCTTTCGTAAAGAATTATAATTCAAAAAGAGTTTTTTCACCGCTATCCTGTTCTTCTTCACTATAGATTTCTTCTTCGGTTTCTTCATTAAAATCAAGAAGAGCTTTGATGGTTGAACTATATTTTACTACTACCCGGTTGTTTTCAATGGAAATGTTTCCTTTGCCATTCATTTCAAATTCGCCGGCATCAGGAATGTCTAATTTGTCAATCATGTATTGTTCCAGTTCGAAAAAATTGTCTTCTTCTTCTGTGCTCGCATCTTTGAATGTAACAAAAGCTTCATCGTTTCCGCTTTCCCAGGTAAATGATAAATTCTCTTTTTCTTTTACTTGTGCAGATATCCAGTCCTTGAGTTTATGTTCGGCAGCTGTTATTCTTTCTTGCCTTTCTTTTTCCCAGGCAGCCATATAGTCTATTACCGGCGGAGCAGGTGTTTCTTTTTTTGTATTGTTCGAAGTGCCAAAAAGAGTTTTAAATAAATTACGAAATAAACCCATTGTCAATTTGTTTTAGTTGTTGTAAATCGGGTGAGTACTGCCATCTGTCTTTCAATTTAACGTATTGCAGTAATTCATTAATGTCTGAGCGGTCTAAATAATTTGCAAGTTCCAATGCATAGTCAATACCCAGTATTTCTTTAGTAAGATAAATGCCAAAGTTGCTGTGTGTGATTATAAGCGTAGACTTTAAGCCAGACATAATGAACGGTCGAAGAATAAACTCTTTTAGTTTGCTGTCGTCAGGGTTAATCGGTTTGATTAGCGACAGTAAAGTGTCGTCAACATATTTAAACCAATTATTGAGAGTTGGTACAACACCAAGCAAATCTTCTTTGCAATGTTCGGCAGAAATATCCCTCACCATAATTGTTCGCCCTTCAGAATTAGTTACAGTTTCCCCGAATTTTTCAATGCTAAGATCAATTCCATATGTGTTATGTAAAAGAATTCTGTGTTTAATGTCGAAATAAAATAATTTGCTGATGTCTAAAAATTTGTGGATGTGCAGGTAATCCTCCGGAGTACCACCAAATTTTTTCTTTGACAATAAACTGTGTTTCCAGTAATTCATTTTAAGAGTCCTGTTTTGGAGTTGTTCTGCTAATGTATATTTTTTGCGAAGTGCCGTAGATTAATTGCTCTTTTTCTTCTTAAGCTCTTTCGCCATCATTATCGAATGTTTCAATGAGTTCAGGTTATTCCAGTCGCTGTGTGCAACAATGATAAACCGGGGGCTTCTGTATTTTTTCTCAACCCTCTTTAGTGTAGATTCGTATTCGGTTATATTACCATCGCCAAGAAAACCAAGATTCTCATCGCTTGCACCTTTTATTAAACAACCGCCAAAAAGAATTTTTTCTTTTTTGAACCAGATTACAATATTGTCAACTGTATGGCCTTGCCCGGGATAAAAGGTTTCAAAAGAATATTCACCTGCATGAAAAACGGTATCTTTTGTCATTAAAAACTCGGCTCTTTTTTTATTGTTCTTTTTGCTTAGTTCATCTGTAAGAACGGTGCTGTAGGTTTTAATTCCCTGCTGTCGGTAATATTCCAGTCCGGCAGTTTTATCGCTATGCCAATGTGTAGCAAAACACATAATCACTTTTTTGTTGTGCCTTACTTGTATGCTGTCGAGCAACGGCTGAAATTGCGTTGTATCCCACGGCGTATCAAACATTACCACGCCATTGCTTGTTACAAGGTACATTCCGTTTGCGGGTACTTTACTTTCCTGGTAGGTGTTGTAGGTTGTATAGATGTAGAAGTTTTCCGTTAAATGAGCGATCTTAAGTTTAGCATCTTCTGCTTGTGCTGCAGCAATGGTTAACGAACAGAGAAATACAAGAGTTGAAATAATTATCCGCATACTGTAACTGACTTTTTGTTGATGATCGTATGTAAAGTTATTGGTACTGATGGAGAATACAGATTGATTTTTTAAGGAGTCTGTAAGTTTTTCTGGCAATCATTCGCTAAACAAAAAAGCAACCGGTTACAGTTGCTTTTAATCTGCTATCAGTTAACAGCATCAGGCTTTCGCCACCAACTCTGCTACCTCTTTTGCTATCTGCCATTCTTCATTGGTTGGCACGATCAATATTTTTACTTTACCAGATGGAGTTTGTATTTCCACAGGAGTATCAGCATGATTGTTGTCAACATTCAGTTCTTCATCCAGTTCAATACCTAAGCCTTCCAGGTTCTTACAGGCATAACGGCGTGTAAGGATAGAGTTTTCACCCAGCCCGGCTGTAAAGATCAACGCATCCACACCATTGAGTGCGGCCATGTATGCTCCAATGTATTTGCGTATACGATAGCCATACATTTCAAATGTAAGAGCAGCATTAGGATCACCTTCATTATACCGGGCAGCTACATCACGTGCATCGCTGCTGCCTGCAAGCCCAAGCATGCCGCTTTCTTTGTTTAACACATTTTTAATTTTTTCTAAAGGCATGTTCAATTGCTCGAGCATGTGAAAGATTACCGAAGGATCAATGTCGCCGCTTCGTGTGCCCATAATTAATCCGCACAAAGGTCCAAACCCAAGACTGGTATCAATACTATGTCCGTTCTCATCTATTGCCGTCATACTGCTGCCATTGCCGAGATGAATCGTAATGGCTTTTAGTTTTTCATTCTTTAAATACTTCTTTGCTTCGTTGTACACATATTTATGACTGGTGCCGTGAAAACCATATACCCGTATCTTTTCTTCGGCATAAAATTTTTCAGGAATAGCATAACGGAATGCATGTTCGGGAAGTGTTTGATGAAAAGCCGTATCGAATACTGCAACCTGTACAGCATTCGGGAAGAATTTTTCTGCAGCTTCCACACCAATAAGATTTGCAGGATTATGCAATGGCGCTAACGGAATCAATGCACGAATGGTTTCTTTTACTTCGGGAGTAATTACCTGTGTCTCCGAAAATTTTTCACCACCATGTACAATACGATGACCCACTGCTGTTATCGCTTCAGGTGATGCAATTACTGCATCTTCTTTATCGGTAAGCAGCTGTGTAATAATTTCAAAAGCTACGTTATGATTTGGAAGATCCTGCTCAACAACTTTTTCAATGGAGGCTCCGTTTTTTGTAAACTGATGTTTCACCCTGCTGCCTGCAATGCCAATGCGTTCTGCAAGTCCTTTGGCTAAAACGGTTTTATCATCTGTTTCTATTAGCTGGTATTTCATAGATGAGCTACCGGCATTGATCACTAATATCTGCATAACTTATTTGTTCGTTGATTGAATAGCTGTAATCACTACGGTGTTGTAAATATCGTCGATGGTTGCACCACGGCTTAAATCGTTAATGGGTTTGTTCAACCCTTGCAACATGGGGCCAACAGCCAACGCACCTGTTTCACGCTGTACAGCTTTGTACGTATTGTTACCCGTGTTGAGATCGGGGAAGATGAGCACATTGGCTTGCCCTGCAACTTCGGAGCCGGGCATTTTACTACGGCCAACAACAGGATCAACAGCCGCATCGTATTGTATAGGACCTTCCACCAAAATATCCGGACGACGTTCTTTTACCAGTGCTGTTGCCGAACGTACTTTCTCAACTTCTTCACCTGTACCCGATGAACCCGATGAATAGGAGAGCATGGCTACTCTTGGAGTATCAATGCCAAAAGTTTTTGCAGAATCGGCCGATGAAATGGCGATCTCTGCCAACTGCTCTGCAGTAGGGTTGGGAACAATGGCACAATCACCATACAACACAACTCTATCTGGTAACAGCATAAAGAAAACAGACGATACCGTATTGAACCCTGCTCTTGTTTTCACAAACTGCAATGCAGGTTTAATGGTATGCGCTGTTGTGTGTGCAGCACCCGAAACCATTCCGTCTGCATCGCCTTTGTACACCATCATTGTTCCATAGTACGATGAGTCGGTCATTAAGTCGGCGGCAACAGTAATCTCCATTCCCTTGCTCTTGCGTAAGTTGTACAGGGTTGTATAATAATCTTCATACTTAACACTGTTCATCGGGTCAACAATCTTAATGCGTTCATCATCCCAATACAAACCAAGATCATTTACTTTCTGTTTCACTTCATCCGGTTTGCCTAACAGTGTAAGGTAACCGATCTTATCTTTTGCAAGACGGGATGCTGCTTTTAAAATACGTTCATCTTCACTTTCGGGTAATACAATATGTGTTTGTGCTTTTTTTGCAATTGCCAGTAAATTATGCTGGAACATAATCGGGGTAATAGCTTCCGATTTTACCGAGTTGATCTTTTCGCTCAGCTCATCGGTACCAACAGCCGATTCAAAAATTTCTATTGCCAATCTTATTTTGTATTCGTTGCCTGCATAGATCTTTGGTTGAATGTTGGCAATGCGTGATGCAGTTTCAAATGTACCTGTGCTTACTGCTAAAACAGGCAATGTATGTTGCGAACCATCCATCAGATTTACCACCGAACGTTCAGGTAAAAAACCACCGGTAAGTACCAGGCCTGCAACACGTGGATAGTTGGGCGACATGTTCGCCAGCATTGTACCAATCACTAGATCCGATCTGTCGCCGGGCATTACTGCCACACAGTCGGGCGAAATGCGGTTGAGATAATTGGCGAGCTGCATTCCTCCAATAATGGAGTTGCGTGCAATCGCATCCATCTTATCATTACCAAACAAAACATGGGCTTTTAATTCATCGGCAATTTCTTTCATGGTGGGATGGCCTAACTCTTCGTTGTCGGGAATCAGCGATACAACCAGTTCTTTCGGCAATCTTGCTTTAAGTGCTGTTTCTGACTTCGCTAAATCTTTGGTACAGCGGCTTACAAACACACCAATGATCTTGATGTTTTTTGCAATGAACGAATGCAGTTGTAACTGCACATGTTCTACCAGTTCATCACATGTATCGAAGTTGTCTTTAATTACAAGCAGCGCCGGCATACCAAGCGATGTTGCAAGCGATGCATTAAAGTCAACTTCAAACACAGAAGTTTCTTCGTTAAAATCGCTGCCTTCCACCAGCACAAAATCAAACCGTTCTTCCAGCTTCTTGTATTTATCAATGATCTCTTCGTACACATAATTAATGCGGCCCTGGTTACGGAGTTCATTCAACTCACTTCTCGAAAATGCATACGCATCTTCATATTCCATCGGAATTTTAAAATGCGAAAGCACCGCATCAATATGATTGTCTTTTTCTTCTTTGTCTTCAACCACAGGTTTAAAAAAAGCCACTCTCGGGGTAGTGCGTTGCAGCATTTGCATAAGCCCCAGACTGATGATGGATTTTCCACTTTGGTTGGATGGTGTAATGATGTAAACCGACCGATTCATAAAGTAAAAATTAGTTGAATACAGTTAACAAACCGCCTTTTACGGGCACATTTATTTTATGCAGCAAATTTATTGCCCCGCAACGGACGAAAAGATGGGATACAACCTTTGCAAAACTGATTATTATCATGCTTCATAAACCTGCAAAGCCTTAAACATCGTTTTTAGTTGGGCAGAGGAGGCGTTTTGCTGATGCAGAGCAGTAAACTGATGGGGTGGGTAAGTTACTGAAGCCTTGGTTTGTACCATCACGGGCCAATTTGTAAATTATTTGGATTCGTGGAAAGAGGAACCAAGGCGTTAGTTTTTATACAGTGGGTTTATTATTACAGTGTCCCTGTGAATAAAAATTCTTGTAACGCTTTCTTGTGGGATGCCGTTTGAAAAGTACCCAAAAGGCATGACAACGGGCTTGCCTTTTAATTTAAATGATAACAGGTAATAGCCGTCTGTTTTAGCAATGCCTGTCATGTCAATTTCATACAATGCTTTTGAACCGGGTGTCATTTGAAGAAAGTTGTTCTTCGATTTGTCTGGAAGAATGTAAAGACTGTCAACGTTTTCGGAGCTCGCATTTGTAATTTCAAATTTTGCAATTGTTTCTGAATTACATGCTGTTGATAAAATGATAATAAGGAGAAAAACGAATGTTTTATTCATAGTAATAATGATTGACCAGAGGTTTTTATTGTTTCTGAAAGTTACAGAACAATTTGTAAATTATTTCGGTTCGTGGAGATAGAAACCGAGGCGTTTCTTTATTTGATAATACTTTTTTGAAGATATGTAATAGTTGACTGCTCTATGTGTTTAATTGCTGACGATGAAATTTTTATTGCTTCAATTCTTGATTTTTCTTTTTGCGAATGCGCTTGTGAATTATACCAGTTGGCTAAAGGGACATTTCCATAATATTGCTCCCATTGTAAATAATCCGCTTGGGTCAGTTCACTCCAAGTGATTTCGTCGTATGTATTGTCAATTTTTACTTTGAATGTTTTTTCTCTCATTGAATATTCTTTCATCGGCACCATAAGTACAGACCAGCTGTGATTATTTTCTGAAACTACCTTGCCTTTAAAGTTCATCATTTCCATTACGTATATAAATGACATTTCCCGTTCGCTGCACCATCCAAATGTTGAAAAACTATCACAAAGTGTACTTCTATATTTTGGGTAATCGCCAAACAGGTCACTTAAAAATAGATAAGGTGTTCGGTCAATGTCAGCAAAAGAACCATATTTTGGATAGGCGTTTAAGGTTTTTAGGTCATTCAGTTTTATGTTGTTTCTGGCTAGAAAAATATTGTATCTCGGGTTTGGATTTATCCAATGCCAGTAATAGGGGATATTAATAATGTCTCCCACTGAGCCATTGGTTGGACTTTTCGAAGTAAATAGTTTATGTATGATACCTATAGTAAAGAATTGTTTGATATTATGAGAGTCTTTGGCGTTTAGGTTGTTTGTTTTGCAAAAGTCAATAAAGATGGAGTGGCTGATTAATTTAAAATCGGGTATATGATTGCTAACATACGATTTAAAAAATCCGGCAACAGTAGTGTTATTGTAGTTGTGATAAACAATTGACTTGTTGGGTTTGGAAGAATTGTCATTTGATGTTGATCCTGTTGAATGATTACAGGAAAGAGAGCAGAATAAGATAGCTATGGCAATGGTGATACGCTTCATTTTTATCATCATCCAATATTTACTCTATTATACACAACAACATTCAATAATCAAAACCAGCAAACAAAAAAGCTATTATTGTTTTACTGGTTGGTGTTATCACCGACCATCTTTTTTGTTATGATGTTATTTCGGTTTGTGGGACACCAACCGATAAGAAAAAAAGCCTTTGTCAATATTGTGAAATTATAATTACAAGAGGAACAAATAGCAATAACAGTCCAATGATAATTTGTTTATAAATTTTTGCTTGTGTCACTTTTAAAAGTCCCAAAACAATAGCGATAATTAAATTCAAAATTGTCAAAGCAGGATAAAACACCATGAAAATAATTGGGGATTTGTCAGAGTCGGTCTTGATTACAAAATAAATGATAAGCCCAATAATTATGGCGTTAAATATAAAAGCAATTGTCCTATGTAAATTAAATGTTGAAGTCATTAGAGAGTGTCAATTAGCATTGCCAATACGATGTTGCCTGCTGGCATTTTCTATGTGTCTGTTGTTACATCGTCCCAAGATTGGTTCATATAATTTATCAACCAATTCAAAGTATGATGTCTTTCAAAAACCACACTTTTATCAAGCCCACCTGGTGCTGTTTCATTTTTTACTCTTGCACTTACACAAGCCCAGTCAAGTCGCAATATTAAGTCTGCTTGGTCAAGAATTTCCTTTTTGCTTCTCAATTTGGCTTTTTGTCTGAACCCTTCTTCTTTGAGTTCGTAAATTATTTTTACATCGTCAGCAACATTACACATCTTGTCTGGGTAACTTAATGTGTCAATGTATCCTAATGCCCATAATAAAACGTGTAAACTTTCATATCTCCAATTTGCGTCCACTTTCTGTTGTTCTGTCGGTTGGTTTGATATTGCATAGGCTTTTTCGGTTGGACTTAACTTTTCTGAAATGCCAAAGTCTTTGTCCATTTGGTCTAAATGTTTTTGTTCAAGCCCTTCGCTTTTTAAACCAATATAGCAAAGTGCCAAAGCCCTGTCAACAACTTCATCTTGTGTTCTTATGTTAACCTTTTCGTCTGTCTCAACAAATAAAGAGTTGGGGTTTTTGTAAACAGGGACATTTTTAGATTTACAAATTTCTTCAGACTTTGCCCGCCGTTCAATTTGTTCTTTAGTAGCTGAAATATTTTCAACTGGTTTTGTTATTATTGAATTGTCGGTCTTGTTATTTTTAGAATTGTTCTGTCCACAACCAAAAAGTGTTGTCAAAATACCCATTATCAGAAACGTTTTTAAAACTCTCATTTTACTTCAAAGTTTGTAAGGTGTCGCACTATGCTTGCAGGTAACGTTAAAGCATTTGTGTTTGTGGCGGAATTTAAAATTCGTCAGCTTGGTACAAATGCTGATTAAAAATACTAAAGTTCATTGTTACTTCTGTTGCTCAATTTATAACGTCGAGCTGATAACTACAGATGATTGACAGCTGAAGTTGATGTGGCGTTATCTGTCCGCCGACATAACACAAATGCAATGTTACCTGCTGTGCTTTTGTTACACTACAATTGTCCTGCTTTTGATTGCATTGGTTTTTGAAAATTTATTCGTGCAATTTGTGTCTGTCAAGTAAGTAAACTCACTTTTAGAAACGATATCTTTAAATAGAGTGTCTGCTGTCTTATTCTTTGTCGAGATATGAAGATTTCCATATTGACAAATGTCAGCAACGATATTTTGCTCTGGGTCAGTGAAGTGAACATACTGAACAATGCCGTTTGTCCGTACCAGCCAACTAAGGTATTTAATAAAGGTTTGCAGTTCATTTATGTCAACTTGCAAGGCACCATTAAATCGCTTACCGATTTTATTGTCAACTAAATACTGTAATGCTTCTTGAAAACTTTCGTAAGTGTCAAGTCGTTTAAGCCAAGGAATATCTATATCGCCCAGAAATACTAAACGGTCATAGCCTAAGTTTTTTACTAAATAAGCAATCTGTGTCCCGAGTAGCTTTTGATGTCCTTTGTAAGATTTTGAGGGAAGTGTCAAAACGTAGTTCGCAAAAACTTTGGGAGAGTTAAAAATCTCCTCATCATTCTTCTTGTCGTAGTGTCGCAACGGAAGAATTGGGAATTTATTAATTGCTTCTTGTCTGTCAATTTTGATTAGCATACGATGTCGAATAGCATAGCATACAACACGTATATTGATGTTATTATACGCAGTACTAATTTAGAAAACGTTTTTAATAGTCAATAAGTTAATGTTCAACTTTTTGTATTGTTATTGGTACAATCCACTTTTCTTAAAGCCGTGTACAAACGTTTAAAAACATTTGTACACGGCTTAAGTTCTCCCAACTAAAAAGCCGCTGCACAAAACTTGCAGCGGCTTTTCTATCTATACATAAAACTTCTTACCAGAATTTCACATACAGTGCCACAAGAATGAGCAGTGTTACCACGATCATTGCTAAAATTTGCGGACTTACTTTAAACATTTCCTTATCCAATGCAAATGCTTTCGGATTTACTTTTGGTCCGGCTAAGCTGATGCCGATCATTACCAACATGGTAAAGAAGAACGACCAACCCATGTTAATCAAGAATGGAATTTCATAAGCTCCTTTACTGTTTTTAAATGCAGTGTATAAAAGTGTTTCGTGACCAAATATATTAACTGCAAATAATTTAAAGAACAGGATAACTACAAGGCCGGTAATTAAACCAACCACAGCAGCTTGTCCGGTTGTACGTTTCCAGAACATACCAAGAATAAACATGGCAAATACACCCGGGCTGATAAAGCCGGTATATTCCTGAATAAAAGTAAAACCACCTTTGCTGTTAATACCCAGTAAATCGTTCCATTCAAAAATTACAGCAATGGCAATGGATGTAAACGCCACCACCTTGCCAATCCATACCATACTTTTTTCGGCACCGGATCCCTCTGTTTCTTTTGTTTTCTTTCTGAAATATTTCATGTGAATATCCAGCGTATAGATTGTAGCAATACTGTTTAGTTTACCAGCAAGCGATGCTACAATTGCCGCAGTAAGTGCCGCAATTGATAAACCTTTTAATCCGTTTGGCAAGAAACTCAAAATAGCCGAGTATGCCTGATCTTGATTAACGGTACCAGATGCATCCAGCATTTCCTTTTGGAGACCGCCATTTTCGTGTAACACAAAAGCAGCAATACCGGGCAGCATTACAATAATCGGCATCATCAGCTTCAGAAAACCTGCAAACAAAATTCCTTTACGTGCAGTATTTAAATCGGCACCCAATGCACGTTGTGTGATGTATTGGTTACAACCCCAGTAGTTGAGGTTTACGATCCACTGACCGGCCAGGTACATCGCAATACCGGGAAGGATCAGGTATTTGTCAATCTCAGACTGAGAAGATGCTTCTGTTGGTTTTTGCAGAATCATTTTGAAATGATCCGGAGCCTGTTGCATGAGTGTTTTAAAACCTGCAATCGCATCTCGACCAACACCGAATTTTTCACCTACAATGGTTAATGCAAAATAGATGGTTGCAAAACCACCAATGATGAGTACTGCTACCTGTATAACGTCGGTATAACCGATCACCTTCATACCACCGAGTGTGATGATGAGGGAGAAGATGGCCAGGCCGATCATTACAGCATGCAGATATTCTGGCCCAATTAAACCACTGATGGCAATAGCACCGAGATAAAGAATAGAAGTAAGGTTTACGAATACGTACAAAAACAGCCAGAAGATGGCCATGATGAGTGATACGGTTTCGTTATACCTTGTTTTTAAAAACTGCGGCATGGTGTAGATCTTGTTTTTAAGATATACAGGCATGAACCATACAGCAATAATAATAAGTGCCAATGCAGCGATCCATTCGTAAGCGGCAACAGCAATACCTACAAAGTAACCGTTACCACTCATGCCGATAAACTGTTCGGCAGAAATGTTGGATGCAATAAGTGATGCACCGATAGCCCACCATGTAAGTGAACCTTCGGCTAAAAAGTAATCATGCGAAGCAGAAACGGATTCCTTTTTCTTTTTGCGGTAAATCCAGTAGCCGTAGAACGTTACCACTGCAAAGTAGACAAGGAATACGACAAGGTCAATCGATTTTAATGAGCCCATGTGTTGTGGTTTAAGTTGTTTTATTTGTAATATACTTCACTCCAGCGAAGCTGGTTCTTAAAGTCATAAAGATTTGTGTTTTTGTTGATCAGCGTTAATTCAATGCCGGCCATTGCTGCAAAATCTTCCATGTGTTCGGCTGTAAGATTCTGACTGTAGGCTGTATGGTGTGCACCACCTGCATAGATCCATGCTGCACATGCCGTATTCATATCGGGCAATGGTTTCCACAATACTCTTGCAACAGGCAGTTTAGGCAGATCGTGTTTGGGTTTAACTGCTTCCACTTCGTTTACCAGCAAACGGAAACGGTTACCCATATCAACAATGGATGCATTCAATGCTGCACCTGCAGCAGAGTTAAACACCAAACGTACAGGATCGGCTTTGCCACCAATACCCAACGGATGAATTTCGCAGCTTGGTTTTGCATTGGCAATTGACGGACAGATTTCCAGCATGTGCGAACCCAACACTAAATTGTTGTTTGGTTCGAAGTGGTACGTATAATCTTCCATAAACGAGTTGCCACCAGGCAAACCACTGCCCATTACTTTTAATGCACGCACCAAGGCTGATGTTTTCCAATCGCCTTCGCCACCAAAGCCATAACCATCGGCCATTAAACGTTGTGTTGCAATGCCGGGCAATTGTAACAAGCCATGCAGATCTTCGAAGGTATCGGTATAACCTTTAAAGTCGCCTTCTTCTAAAAAATTGCGGATAGCAATTTCAATCTTCGCTGCATCCCGCAGGCTTTGATGATTCTTGCCATTCTTTTTTAATGAAGCTGCAAGCTTGTAGGCTTTGTTGTATTCATCAACCAACGCATCTACTTCTTTTTCTTTTACTTTATTCAATACCGCTACGAGGTCGCCCACACCATGTGTGTTTACACTGTAACCGAATTGCATTTGCGCTTCTACTTTATCGCCTTCTGTTACTGCAACCTGGCGCATGTTATCGCCAAAGCGTACAAATTTTGCATTCTGCATATCAAACCAACCTGCAGCAGCACGGCTCCATGTGTTGATCTGTTGCAACACTTTTTTATCCTGCCAGTGACCAACCACAACCTTGCGCTCAATACGCATACGGCTCATCATAAAACCAAATTCACGGTCGCCATGTGCAGATTGGTTGAGGTTCATAAAGTCCATATCGATCGTTCCCCAAGGAATATCACGGTTGAACTGTGTATGTAAATGCAGCAATGGTTTTTGTAAAATCTTTAAACCATTGATCCACATTTTAGCAGGAGAGAAGGTATGCATCCATGTAATGATACCGATACAGTTTTTTGCTGCATTGGCTTCTGCACAGATGTTGTAAATTTCTTCCGGTGATTTTACAACGGGTTTAAATTTTACCTGCACAGGAATAACGGCTGCTTTATTAAACGACTCGGCAATTTTTGCTGAATGTTCATCTACCTGTTTCAAGGTTTCAGGACCATACAAGTGCTGGCTGCCTGTAACAAACCACACTTCGAACGATTTTAAATTTGGTAAACTCATATTGCTGGTTTTGTCCTGTGCGGGGCACAAGATATTTTATTGTTTGCTGTTTAATTATTCAATATAGATCGGTTTTTCTGTCATTTAGTTCATGGTTCATGGTTGATGGTTCATAGTGGAACACTCATCATTCATCACTCATCTCCGTCATTGCCCATAATAACTATCCGGTCCGTGCTTGCGTTCGTAATGCTTTTTAATCAACGCATCTTTTAAACGTGGCGCATTGGGGTTAATCTGTTCAGTTAACCAAGCCATCTTTGCTACCGATTCCAGCACAGCTGCATTGTAAACTGCTTTGTGTGCATTCTTTCCCCATGTAAAAGGAGCGTGGTTACCCACGATCATCATTTCCACTTCGGTATAATCCAATCCTTTTTCTTTGTAACAGTTCATGATCTGGAAACCTGTTTCGTATTCGTAGTTGCCTTTGATCATTTCATCGCTCATTGGTGCTGCGCAGGGAATATCAACGGTGTTATGATCGGCATGTGTGGTGCCGAAGATGGGAATATCTCTTAATGATTGTGCCCATGCGGTTGCATAGGTTGAATGCGTGTGTACGATACTGCCGATTTTTTCCCAATGCTTGTAAAGTACAGCATGCGTTTTGGTGTCGGATGATGGACGCAGATCGCCTTCGATGATATTGCTGTCGAAATCAACGATCACCATTTTATCAACCGTTAATTCTTCGTAAGGAACACCACTTGGTTTAATAGCGAAAACTTTTTTCTCTCTGTCGGCCACACTCACATTGCCGAAGGTAAACAGCACCAAACCGAGTTTGGGCAGTTCCATATTGGCATCGTAGCACTCTTGTTTTATTTGTTGATACGCACTCATGATGAATGATTAAAAGTGATTAAGCTTTGGTTTGTTGTTCGATGAACGCACCCAGCTGTTTGTATTTATTGTAACGTGTTTGATAGAACGCAACTTTTGCAGGGTTGGGGTTGTATTCTGCATCGAAACCTTGTCCCATCACTTCCATTGCTTCTTCTACTTTGTTATAGATGCCTGCTGCTGTTGCTGCAAACATGGCTGCACCCAAGGCACAGGTCTGTTCACTTTTATGAATACGGATCGGCATGTTCATGACATCGGCCATCATTTGCATAATGAACGGTGATTTTTTTGCAACACCACCTAAACCTATCAAACCTTTCACCGGAATACCTTCATCAATAAAACGATCTACAATTGCTTTAGCACCAAAGCAGGTTGCTTCTACCAATGCATGAAAAATGCGTGGTGCACTGCTGCCGAGGTTGATGTTGGCAATAGCTCCTTCGAGTAATTGATTGGCATCGGGGGTACGGCGACCGTTCATCCAATCTACTGCCAGCTCTGCATCTTCGCTGATGGTTAAGGCAGCGGCCTGTTTCGATAATTCAGCAATGAGTTTATCGCTCATTTCCTGTTGCAGTTTTTCGGCAGTAGCTGCATCAATGATTGCTGAGTTTTGCAACAAATTTTTTGCCGGCCAATCTAATACAGATTTAAACCATGCATAAATATCGCCGAATGCAGATTGACCTGCTTCCAGACCAATCATACCGGGAATAATAGAACCATCAACCTGTCCGCAGATGCCGTTTACACAACGGTCGTTGATGTCGGCAACAGGAGCTACCAGCATATCGCAGGTAGAAGTGCCCATCACTTTACTCAAGTGGTATGGTTCAATTTGCCCACCAACTGCACCCATGTGTGCATCAAACGCACCTACACCAATCACCACATCATTTGGTAAACCCAAACGTTGTGCCCATTCGGCAGAAATAATGCCTGCCTGTTGTGCTGATGTGTATGTTTCAGTAAACAGTTTAGTTGTAAAACCATCTAACAACGGATCGAGTGTTGCAAAGAATTCGTTTGGAGGAAAACCATTGAAGGCTTCGGCCCATAATGCTTTATGGCCTGCACTGCACACACCACGTTTCATTTGTGTAACATCGTTGCCTCCTGTTAATACAAAGGGTATCCAATCGCAATGTTCTACCCACGATGCTGCTTTGCTGCGTACAGTTTCATCAATACGCAGAATGTGCAGGAGCTTTGCCCAAAACCATTCAGATGAATAGATACCGCCTACATACTGTAAATAGTTAACGGGGAATTTTGTTGCATGCACATTGATCTCTGCTGCTTCGTTTACACTGGTATGATCTTTCCACAACACAAACATGGCGTTGGGATTTTCTTTAAACTCAGGCAACAATGCAAGCGGAGTACCTGTTGCATCAACTGCTACAGGAGTAGAGCCTGTGGTATCAATTGAAATACCTTTTACTCCTGCTGCTATTGCCGGTCCTGCTTTTTCCAGGCAGACTTTAATGGTTTGTTCTAAACCTTCTAAATAATCCAACGGATGCTGGCGAAACTGGTTGTCTGTTGCATTACAATACAATTGTTGTTTCCAGCGTGGATAGTAGAATACCGATGCAGCAATTTCTTCGCCACTGTTTGCATTTACCAGGATGGAGCGAACTGAATCTGTACCGTAGTCTACACCTATTACATATTGACTCATCAACTGTTTATTTAAGAATAATAAATATCCGGGTTGGGAATAATGGTAGCCACCGAATGAAAATTGGCTTTGTATTTCTTCTTGTTCAGCTTATAAAACCATGCACCTTTCTTTGAGTTCTCTTTATCTTTTTCATCGAGCTTTTCCAATAAGTGCATCGAAAGGATCTTGCGGCTGAAATTGCGCTTGTCCATTTCTATGTTATAAACTTCTTCGTACAAGCTTTGTAATTGCGGCAGGGTAAATTTTGCCGGCAGCAGTTCAAACAAAATAGGGTGGAAGGCTGCTTTGTACCGTAAACGGGCTTTTGCTTTTTCCACCATTTCCTGGTGATCGAAAATGAGTTTGGGAAACTTATTCAGATCGAACCACTCTGCATGATAATCGGTCGTGATCTGCTGCTTGTATTTATTTATATCAATAAGGGCAAAATAGGCAACGGAAACAGTACGTTCAACAGGGTCACGGGTTGGTTCGCTGAAGGTGGAAAGCTCTTCAAGGTATACATCCGATAAACCGGTGAGTTTGTGCAATACTCTTGATGCTGCCTGCCCAAGGCTTTCTTCGGGTTGTACAAAACCACCTACAAGGCTCCATTTGCCTGCTTCGGGCTCAAGCGCCCTTTGTACCAGTAAAAGTTTAAGCTGTCTTCCATCAAACCCGAAGATAATACAGTCAGCTGCTATGAGAATTTTTGTCTGATGGTTATATTTGGTCATACGACTTGCAAACGTTATGGCGATAAAAATAAATGTAATTTTGACAATTAAAAAAAATAATTTTACTTTGTCTACCCGCAAGGGTCATAATCAATAGTTGGGCGGGCAGTGTCTACTACTCGCCATTTTCTTTCATTTTTTAAAATAAACATTGCCATATGCATCAAGCTATTAAGTTTACCTTTATTTCAGCTATTTCTTTCTTATTATTTTCCTGTTCAAACAATCAAAACAACAAAACCGAAATGAATTCTACAACCGATTCGGTAGCCGCAGCTACATTGCCGGGCGCTGCTACGTTCGATTCTACCATTGATGGTAAAAAAGTACAACTTGCTTACATCTCTAACAAAAATGGTATTAAAGCAGCAGTTACCAATTACGGTGCAAGAATGGTTGGTTTGTTAGTGCCCGATAAAAACGGTGTACCAACAGATGTTTGTATTGGCTTCGATAATATTAAAGATTATGCAAGCGCTCCTGAACGTTACTTTGGCGCTATCGTTGGTCGTTTTGGTAACCGTATAGCAAAAGGAAAGTTTACCATCGATGGTAAAGAATACCAATTGGCATTGAACAACGGTGTAAATGCACTGCATGGCGGCCCCAAAGGTTTTCACAGTGTAATGTGGGATATGGTACAACCCGACAGTTCATCGGTTGTATTGACTTATGTAGCTGCTGATGGTGAAGAAGGTTATCCCGGTAAATTAACCGTGAAGGTTGAGTACCGTATTACCGATGCAGATGAAGTAGTGATGAATTACGAAATAAGCACCGACAAGAAAACAGTGGTAAATGTTACCAATCACAACTACTGGAACCTGAATGGTGAAGGCAGCGGTACCATTAACAACCACGAGTTACTGATCAAAGCAACAAAATATACGCCTGTTGATTCTACCTTGATTCCTACAGGCATTGAGCCCGTTGCAGGTACGCCTTTCGATTTTACAACTGCAGCAACAATCGGTTCACGTGTTGAAGCAGATAACACACAATTGAAATACGGTAAAGGTTACGATCATAACTATGTTTTAGATAAAGGCATTACGGCGCAACCCGAATTGATTGTTACAGTTAAAGGCGATAAGAGTGGTATTGCAATGGATGTATTAACAACAGAGCCTGGTGTGCAATTCTACGGTGGTAATTTCATGGGTGGTCTTAACACATTAAAGAATGGTACAAAAGATACTTTCCGCACAGCGTTTTGCCTGGAAACACAGCATTTTCCTGATTCACCGAATCAACCAACTTTCCCAACAACGGTATTAGAGCCAGGCAAAGTTTACAAGAGTTCTACTGTGCAACGTTTTTACGTTGTAAAGTAACACGGTCTTCGCTTACTTATTGATTTGAATAAATAAATGCATCAGGCCGTTTTTAAAAACGGCCTGATGTGTATAACAACTATCAGAGAATGAAACAAAAACTACAGAAAACTTTTTTAGAGCAATATGCTGTTGAACCAACAGTAATTGTTCGTTCGCCGGGCCGTGTAAATATTATCGGTGAACACACCGATTACAACGAAGGCTTTGTATTGCCTGCTGCTATTGATAAAGCAGCATATGTTGCCATGAGCTTGCGGAACGATGATGAAATTCATCTTACAGCAGCAGATCTCAACGAAACATTTTCCACTACTGTAAGCGGATTAAAACCGGTTGGCGACGTTAGCTGGCCCAATTATATATTAGGCGCTGTTGCACAGTTTGTAAAACGTGGCATGAAGCTTCCGGGCTTTAATGCGGTTCTGTCGAGTGATGTACCAATGGGTGCAGGACTTTCATCGTCTGCTGCAGTTGAATGTGCAACCGTGTTTGCATTGAATTATTTACTGCAAACCAATATCGACCGTGTGGCAATGGTGAGCATGGCACAAAAAGCCGAGCACGAATATGCAGGTGTGATGTGTGGCATTATGGATCAGTTTGCATCGATGATGGGCAAGAAGGATCATGTAATTAAACTCGATTGCCGTTCGCTCGATTACGAATATGTACCGTTTAAGTTAGATGGAATCAAAATCGTTTTATTAAACACCAATGTAAAACATTCGCTTGCTTCATCGGAATACAACACACGCCGCAACGAATGTACACAAGGGGTGGAGTGGATCAAGGCGCATCATCCGGAAGTAACATCGCTGCGTCATGCAACTATTGCGATGTTGGATGAGCATGTGTTACCGAAAGATGAAACCATTGATAAACGCAGCCGTTTTGTGGTAGAAGAAATTGATCGCTTGCTTACAGGTTGTGCCGATTTGCAGAAAGGTGATATTGCAGCACTCGGTGAGAAAATGTTTGCCACGCACGATGGGTTGAGCAAGATGTATGCAGTGAGTTGTAAAGAACTCGACTTTCTGGTTGATTTTGTACGCAACCGTCCGGAAGTGCTTGGTGCACGTATGATGGGTGGTGGCTTTGGTGGCTGTACCATCAACCTTGTAAAAGAAGAAGCCATTGATGCATTGATTACAGCAGTAAAACCGGCTTACGAAGCAGCAACCGGTTTACAACTCGATTATTACATTGCTTCTATTGAAAACGGAACAGAAATCATCTAAATCATGTTTAACAGTAAAGAACATTCACATACACGTTTAAATATTCTCACAGGCGATTGGATATTGGTTTCGCCGCATCGCATGAAACGTCCTTGGCAGGGAAAAGTAGAAGCACTGCCTGCAGATAATCGTCCTGCATACGATCCTACATGCTATCTCTGCCCGGGTAATAAACGCAGCGACGGAACAGTGAACCCTGCATACACCGATGCGTATGTATTCACCAACGATTTTTCCGCATTGCTGCCCGATACACCCGATGGTGGTGAAAATGAAAATGGTTTATTGGTAAGTAGCAGCGAAAGCGGTATCTGCCGTGTAATTTGTTTCTCACCAGATCACAGCCTTACCCTTCCTGTAATGCAGGAAGAAGCCATTGTAAAAGTTGTTCAGCTGTGGAAAAAAGAGTTCAATGATCTGTCGCAAAACGAACACATCAAATACATTCAGATATTTGAAAACAAAGGCGAGATCATGGGGTGCAGTAATCCGCATCCGCATGGACAGATATGGGCTTCGTCTTCTGTTCCTTTAGAATTAACCAAGGAAACCACACAACAGAAAAACTATTTTGAGAAAAATGATAAGAGTTTGCTCTCTGCTTATCTCGATGTAGAGTTGCAAAAGAAAGAACGAATTGTTGTGGAGAACGAACATTTTGTTGCACTGGTTCCGTATTGGGCAGTATGGCCGTACGAAACAATGATCATCAGTAAACGACATGTACAAACTGTAACACAGTTTACTGCCGAAGAAGAAATTGCACTGGCGCAAATACTCAAACAACTTACCTGCAAATACGATAACCTGTTCAATGTTTCATTTCCATACAGTGGGGGTATGCACCAGGCGCCTGTAAATGATGGTGCACATCCCGAATGGCATTGGCATATGCATTTCTATCCGCCATTACTGCGCAGTGCAACTGTAAAGAAATTTATGGTGGGTTACGAAATGCTTGCAAATCCACAGCGTGATATTACGCCGGAAATGGCAGCCGCTACATTGCAACAATTGTCAACTGTTCACTATTCAATTCAGTAAAACTGTTTCTTTGCAGTAATCACCAACAGAACTATGCAGAAAGCTTTTTTGTTCGATCTCAACGGAACGATGATCGATGATATGGAGTATCATATCCGTGCCTGGCATTCTATTTTAAACGGGTTAGGTGCACACTTAACATACGAAGAAACCAAGCTGCAGTGTTACGGCAAAAATCATGAATTACTGGAACGCACTTTTCCCGGCAGGTTTACACTTGCCGAGAAAGATGCGATGAGTGTTGAAAAAGAAAAACAATACCAGCAGGCATTTGGTCCACACTTAAAACTTATTGATGGTTTGGATGTGTTAATGAACGAAGCAAAGCAGGCCAACATTCCAATGGCCATTGGTTCTGCTGCCATCATGTTCAATATCGATTTTGTATTGGATGGCCTTGATCTTCGTTCGTACATTTCGGCGGTAGTAAGCGCCGATGATGTAACCATCAGCAAACCGCACCCCGAAACATTTCTTAAATGTGCAGAAAAACTGGGGGTTGCTCCGGCAGATTGCATTGTGTTTGAAGATTCACCAAAAGGTGTTGAAGCTGCTGCTGCTGCAGGCATGAAAGCAGTAGTAATTACAACCATGCATGAAGAGCATGAGTTTGCAGTCTATAATAATATTATTGGGTTTATAAAGGATTACAGCAGTTTGTCTCTTTCGTCTTTATAATTGCCAGGCTATCGGGCATTTGTTAGTTCATTTTATGCAAACGGTTGAATTGGGATGGTTAAACCTGAATTGAATATCTTTGGGTTTCAACTAAGAACAATGATTATGGCAAAAAAGACTGCCTCAATGGATTTAATTGACAGTTTCGAAAAGATCCCCACCAAAATTTTTACCACAGCAAAACAAGGGTCGGCTTATGCAGCACAGCAGATCGCCGAATTGATTCGTGAAAAACAGGCAAAGAACGAAAATTGTGTTCTTGGTCTTGCAACAGGTTCTACACCAAAATCGCTGTATGCTGAGTTGGTTCGTCTGCACAAAGAAGAAGGCTTGAGTTTTAAAAACGTAATAGCTTTCAATCTCGACGAATATTATCCCATTGAACGTGATGCTATTCAGAGTTATCATCGCTTTATGAAACAGCAGTTGTTCGATAAAGTAGATATCGATCAAAACAATTGTCATATCCCCGATGGCACAACTGCAAAAGAAGAAATTAAACATCATTGCGCTGCTTACGAACAAAAAATTGCAGAAGCAGGCGGCATCGATTTACAAATACTTGGTATTGGTGTTAATGGACATATTGGTTTTAACGAACCAGGCTCAAGCATTTTTACTAAAACACGTTTAACCACCCTTACCAACTCAACACGTTTAGCCAACAGTTACGAGTTTGCAAACATCAGTGCAGTACCACGTTTGGCCATTACAATGGGTATTGGCACAATTACAAAAGCAAAGAAAGTTATTCTGTTGGCATGGGGTTCTACCAAAGCACCTGTTATTCGTGAGGCAGTAGAAGGCGATGATACGGAACATGTGCCTGCATCGCTTTTGCAAAATCACGATGATGTTACGTTTGTGGTGGACGAAGCAGCTGCGGCTGAGCTTACCCGTTATAAAAGCCCCTGGTTAACGGGTGAATGCGAATGGAACGAGCGCATGATCAAAAAAGCAGTGGTGAACATGGCGCTGAAATTAGGTAAGCCTGTATTGAGTTTAACCAATACCGATTATAATGAATATGGTTTAAGTGATCTGCTGGTAGAAAAAGGAGATGCATATGAAATAAACCTGCAGGTGTATTATATGTTGCGTGACAGCATTACGGGCTGGCCAGGTGGTAAACCAAATGCAGTTATTCCAAACCATCCGGAACGTAGTAATCCTTATCCAAAGAAAGTGGTGCTTTTTTCGCCGCATCCTGACGATGATATTATTTCAATGGGGGGGACTTTTCAACGCCTGCACGATCAGGGACACGAAGTACATGTAGCTTATCAAACAAGCGGTAACATTGCTGTTACCGATGAGTTTGTTACTCGTTTTCTCGATTTTGCTGTAGGTTTTGAACAGATGTTTGGAATTGATGCAGACAAATCGAAACAGATATTAGCAGAAGCAAGAGGTTATCTGGAAAAGAAAAAGTCGAACGAAATTGATACAAAAGAGATCCGTGAGATAAAAGGTTTGATTCGTCGCTGCGAAGCTGCAGCAACATGCCGTTATGTTGGATTGAAAGAAGGGCAATGGCATTTCCAGAATCTTCCTTTCTACGAAACAGGAACCATTGAAAAGAACCCGATGGGCGAAGAAGATGTATTGTTAACAATGCAGTTGTTGCGTGAAATTAAACCGCAGCAGGTGTATTGTGCAGGCGACTTTGCCGATCCGCATGGAACGCATCTTGTATGCTTTAATGTTGTTTTGGAATCGCTGAAGCGTATTAAAGCAGCAGGTGATGAGTGGGTGAACGATTGCTGGCTGTGGTTATACAAAGGCGCATGGCAGGAGTGGAACCTTGAAGAAATTGAAATGGCCATACCAATGAGTCCCGAACAGGTGATGAAAAAACGCTTCGGCATTTTCATTCATCAATCGCAGAAGGATATGGTGCCGTTCCAGGGTAGCGACAGCAGAGAGTTCTGGCAACGTGCTGAAGAACGAAATGCAGCAACAGCCGATCTGTATGGTAAGCTGGGCTTAACACAATATGCTGCAATGGAGGCATTTGTACGTTGGCATTATTGATACTATTCAAGCACTAAATAGCAGGAGCCGGTCTTTCAACAGACCGGCTTTTTGCTTAAAGATCATTTGCGCCAGGCCGTCATGCAGGTAACTTGTAGTGCCGTTTAAACAGCTTTTTTTAGTAAGTTTTTATAACCATGCAGCGAAAGCCCCGCCACAGTAATCATTTCTGTAAGAAAATATTGCTTATGAAATTCTTCCTGTTACTTATTGCAGGGGCACTGCTTTTCTCGTCGTGCGACACTTCTTCGGACTGGCGATTTAATTCTGCTACTTCCGGCTATGTACCTGTTTATGCCAAAGCTGTTGATCTGGAGAATATTGGTGTTGAAGCTGCTAAACCCGTAGTTAAACCAGGTAAGGTTTATGTGATTGGAAACCTTTTACTTCAAAACGATGTAAACAGTGGTGTTCATTTTATTGATGTAAGTAATCCTAAACAACCGGTTAAACTTTCTTTTCTGCGTGTGCCTTTCAGCACCGAAATTTCGGTAAAGAATAATTATCTCTACGTAAACAATTACAACGATCTGCTTGTGTTTACAGTTGCCGACCCTGCAAATCCACAGCTAGTAAAGCGATTGAAAAATGTATTTCCTTATCATAACAGCGAGTATCCGCCTGTAAGTAATACTTACTTCGAATGTGTAGATCCCTCAAAAGGAATTGTGGTAGGATGGAAATCAGCTAATCTTACCGATCCTAAATGCCGACGTTAAAAACAACGCCTATGTATCGCTACTTCAAAAAACTGTTTTGCATCGTATTTGTGTCCGCTTTCTTTCTGCATTGCGGTAAAGACAGTGGAGCTAATAATTATGCCGGAGGATCACCTGCAGGCCAGGGAGGTTCGCTTGCCCGGTTTGCTGTTGTTGGAAATTATATGTATGCAGTAGACAAAGAAAATCTCTCTGTTTTTTCTATTGCCGATGCTGCAAATCCGCAGTTGGTTAATATCGTTAAAGTTGGATTTGAAATTGAAACGATCTTTCCGTTCAAGGATAAATTGTTTATTGGCAGCACCAGCGTCGTGCATATTTTTTCGATTAGCAATCCGCAGTCTCCTGAAAAACTAAGCCAGGCAATTTCGCCCGATGTAATGCGCCGTTGCGACCCTGTTGTTGCAAAAGATACCGTTGCATACGCAACGCTTCGTGTAAATGGTGCCTGCGGTGGGGTGCAAAGTATACTTGCCTGTTATGATGTAAAAGATATTACCAGGCCGGTACAACGGGGAGTAGCGTTGGTTGGCGAACCTTACGGACTCGGTTATAAAGATAACGTGCTGTACGTATGCGACCGGCAACGTGGTTTAATTGTTTTTGATATAAGCAAAGCATACGAACCTGTACAAATAAAAACAATCTGGACAGGTAGATGGTTTCTTGATGTGATTCCGTACAATGATCTGTTGATTTGCTGGACGGATACCGGTGTTTCGCTCTACGATATTACAGACAACCGCAATCCTGCTTTACTCACCACTATTCAATAACCGGATGAAAAAAATACTGCTGTTGTTGGCAGCCTTTATTGTGCATGCAGAGTTAAAAGCACAGAAAAAATCTTTCTCTCCTTTGTATCAAACGCAATTGCATATCAGCCCGCTTGGCTTGCTTGATGTGATTGAACACAATGTAAGTGCAGGGTTCGATACAAAAGTTGCAAACAGGCTTTATGCAGGAGCTGATGTGTCGGCATATTTCTGGAGTAGTACTTACAGCAAACCGCTGAATGGTTTTGCAGTAAGGCCAATGCTTCGTTTGTACAACAAAAGGTTGCAAACTGATTATGTAGAACTGGTACTGATGTATAAACGTACCGCTCTTAAAGAACAGGGATGGCTGGGAATGGATTGTGTAAATAACGTGCCTTCTTACGAAAAGTTTGATACGTATAAAAGAATAAAAGAAGTGTACGACATAAGCTTTCGCTACGGAACACGGCAGCCCTTCTTTTCTTCTGGAAAATGGTTTTACGAATGTTATTTCGGCATTGGTATCAGGCACAAACAGTACACGGTAAAATACAACGAAGCCAATTCCTGTATGCTTGATAACGGGGAAGTAACGCTTAATTTTTTCGGAAATTCAACAGGTAATACAGGACGTTCAACATTCTTTTCTCTTCCCTGCGGATTTCGACTGGTACGTACCATAAAATAAAACAATCAGCGTTGCTGTTGCATGGCTTTAATAATACGATCGGTGCGTTTATCGGCTCTTGCATTATTAAGCGAAATAACAGCCCATATTGCAGCAGGTATCCAACCGAGAATAGTGATCTGCAAAATCAAACATAAAATACCGGTGAATATTTTTCCACGCAGAAAAAACGAAAGCCAGGGAAGAAGTATAGCAATAAGTGTCATGAAAAGGTTTTAGTTGAAGTTAGGAAATTTTGTTGTGCAGCTGTATGCTTTTTACTGATGCTTACTTATCGGGATATTGTTAGTATATCCATCCATCCATTTTTATATCCATTTATCTGCTGTTTGCGTTTGTTGCGCATTAATACATAAATATGTCATTGGCTCAAATTTAGTTTTGCGGCTAAATTAAAAACCTATTCATCTATGCGTTTGTTAACCTTTGTTGCAACTGTATTGTTTATGCAGTTGCTGAGTATCAGCTCCTGCAAAAAACCAACTCCTTCAACAGCCCCGGCAGTAGATCTTTCACAGGTAAAAATAACTGCGTTTGAATTTGCCGAAGCAACAGCTGTGTCTGTAAACATTACACATCCTGTACTTGTTAATGGCGAGGAAACAACAGCAGGTCGTATTGAAATCATTATGCCGGAAGACTTAACCGGGTTACAGTTAACACCCCTTGTTTCAAATTTTCTACAGCAGGAATTTACGATTTCGCCACAGCTTGGCATAAAAACAGACTATGAGAACAAGGAAGTGCTGTATACGATTACATCAACTCAAAACACCCGGAAAAAATTGCGGTATAAAGTTGTTGTACAAAAAGAAACAGCAGGTGCGCTTCGGTTAACGGATGTGCAGTTGCTTCAATCTTCAAATCCACAATTAGGTTCCGATATTCATGCAGCACATATACTGCATAGCAATGCTTCTATTGGTAAAGTATACCTGTTTGTTCCTGCCGGTACCAACTTCAGTTCATTAACAGCAAAAATGGTACACAATGGCAGCGAAGTGCGTTATACACAAAATGCAGCAGAGGTGCCGGGCAACAGTGCAAATGTATATCCCGCAAACGGGCAGGTGCTTGACTTTGCTTATCCGAAAGGATTTTATGTTGCATTAAAACGTGGTAACGAAACTGTAACCTACAGTATTGTGGTTGATGTGGTGAAGCCCGTTGCGTTTACGAACGAACAGGTAACATTGCAACTGGCAACCGGTGTAAATCATCAACTCAAAGCAGGTGAATTACATAACCGGGGCAACAGACCAATAACAATTAACCAGATCGTTCATGCCGATCCTGTTCCGGCATTGTCGCCATTACGCACATTTGTTTTAATTCCTTCGGGAGGTTTGTTGCCGGGGCAAAAGGCAGATGTTATTACAAGTTTTGATGCTCGTTCTTTACCGGCAGGTGCATATGAAATTACTGCTAAAATACGGCCGGGGTTTGTAATGGAGCCGGAAGCACAAACATTTTTACAAACCTCCGATTTTAAATTAAAAGCAGTGTTGCAATAATACAGCAGCTGTGAAATTATTTGCACAGGCGTAAAGCCTGTGCATTTTTTTTAATTGCCTGCTTTTTGTTTTACATATGCTTCAAATGTTGTTGCACCAATTTGCGGAGCAATGGTATCGTGTTGCATTACTTCGGTAAAAAAGGCAAACTTATCGTACATGTTTTTATTAAAAAGTTTTAGTAAAGGCAGCATGCTGTTGAGCAGCCATAGCGGTATGGTACGCAGTTTTTTTGATTTGCCAGCTTCATTGTTGATGATCTCATTTAACTGCTTTCTTGTGTAAATGTTTTTACCACCAGCTTCAATAACAGTATTTGGCTGATCGATTGCTTTTACAACAATTGCTGCAAGATCGCCTTCGTAAACAGGATTTGTTTTTTTATCGCCACTGCCAATATTCACCAGTCTGCCTTTTTTTGCCATATCAATAATGTCGATGAATGCGCTGAAGAGGGCAGGAGGCTTAATGATGCTGTAATCGATGCCGGAAGATTTGAGTCGCTCAGCAAATAAATGGTGCACACGAAAGTATTCGAGCTGCGGATATTTCTCAGCATGAAACGCAGAGATGTACACAAATTTTTTAATTCCTTTTTCAACAGCATAGTGGAGAATGTTACTGTTGCCGTCGAGATCAACTTCTTTAAAGCCTGGTTTGCTGTTGTCGTTTGGCGATACGCTTTTGCCCAATGCTGATACGATAACATCATATGAGTCCTGTAGAACAGAAAATGAATCGGCATTACAGGCGTTAACAATAACAGCAGCAGATGTAATATGCGATAATGTTTTTGCTTTGGCTTCGCTTCTTACAGCAACAGTAAGCTGATAGTTCTGTTGTACAAGTTCTTTTGCAATTTCTTTACCTAAGTTACCGGATGCACCGAAGAGGAGTACTTTTTTCATGGTTAAATGGTTGAGCTTTTACAATGTAAGGGAAGCAGGCAGAGTACACTGTTTATTTTTTTCTGCTAAAGATAAAATTACTGCAGATACCTGTGTGCGTTAAAATGAAAATGACAAGCGGTTTGCGATCAGATGCTTTTGCCGGAACTTATTTTTTTCTGTATTTGCCAGTAGTGTCCAAATGGATCTTTAAACATGGCCTGTCTGTATCCGTAGTCGTGATCGGTAACAGGGGTAATGCCGGTTGCACCGGCGACAATTGCACGGTCGAAAACTTCCTGCACATCATCCACAAACAAACCAATAACTGCTGTTACTCCTTTTGCGGTTACGGGTTCATTTGCTTCAAACCAACGCATGGTTTCGTGAAGATGAAAGATAGCGCCATCAATTTCCAGCTCAGCTACATGAATGCTGCCGTCGTCGTTTCTGAAAATAAAATGTTCTGTTGCGCCAAACTTTATGTAGAAGTCGATGTTGAAAGTGCCGTTCGGAATATGTAATTCCGGTGCGAAGTGCGTTTTTTTATCGTTTGCTTCTGCTGTCATTGTAAGGCATAATTGGCGATTGCAAGCTGTGAAAGTTATGCTGCAGAAAAGTTATAAATAAATAACCTTTAAATAGTCAATTGCCAGGCTTATTTTTCTGCCGGCACCGAAGCCAATTAAATTTCCGAAAAAAGGAGTAAAGGGCATGGTATATATATCATCGTCGTTAATAGAAAAAGTATAAGTGTTGCCTGTTTTTTTAATACGGTACACATTGAAATCGTCGGGGTTAAGCATTGTTTTTTGTAACGAGCCTTTTTTTACTGTACAGGAACTCAGGGTTTTGCCCGTGCAGAACTGAACAGAAGCAAAGCCATCTTTAGCGAATGTAAAATAGTGGCTTTGCATTGCTTCCCTTCCCCAGAAAAGCATGCTGAAATAATTTTTATGTTCTGCATTGCCGCTTACAATTTTTATACTTGCTTCAATTTGAAAATCTTTCCTGGTATCAATTTTTATTTCATGTGCTTCGCCATAAGCGTGACCTGTTGCGGTTAAATAGTAAACGCCGCCTTCAATTTTTGAACGTACGTTTTTATCGTCAGCAACTGTCCAGTTGTTGGCATTGTTATCAAAACCATCAAAGAAAATAATATTGGCCGATGTGCTGTCTGCCTGTGCTGCGCCGGTAATTGCTGATAATAGCGCAATAAACAAGGAGAATAGTTTCATTGCTTCAGTTTTTTGAAGTTGTGTTTTGTAAGCCGGCAGCTATTTTTTGCTGTTTCCATTATTGATCAGTTTGTAGATGAGATATAAAGGGATGAGTGTAAGAAAGCCCCAGCTGTTCATTACAATACTGTACAGCACAATGCCGATAAGAAACCCGATGAATACTGCATTGGTGATTGCAGTTGATCTAGCTTTCTTTGCTTCAGCAGACAATTCCTTGTCTTTTACCTGTGTTGATTCCTGTTCATTCATTATTGTTCGGTTATGTTTGTTTATGAACGATGACAGTTGTATGAGTGCCACCTGTGCAAAAATAGCGGCCACAATTTTACAAAGCAAACTTCAGACATGCAGCTGCTTACTAAATGTTTAATCTTGCGCATGTCTCCGAACTGCACATTGTTTTACGGTTGTGCTCTTCGCCAACCTGTGTTAATACAATTTCGGTTGCTGTCGCCAGCAACCGAAAAGAAAAAATAACAACTAAAAATTAAATCCAAAATGAAATCCCGGTTCTCCAAAAACGAATTTCGACCATTTGTCATCCAGCTGCTTAAATCCATCAGGTAACTCTGTGTGATAAGCACGATGCGTTATTGCAATGGATGGTTGAATAAAAAACCGGTCTTTAAAAAGTTTGATGTGATAACCGGCTCGGTAAGTATTGAAAACCTGGAATCCGTTATCAATTTTTTCACCATCAGTATTTACAAATTTTTGCAGTGTAGGCATTACATTCAGTTCGGCATAAAGGCCTTTCCGGAAAAAGCGTTGATATGCCAGTGATAAACCATACTCACGAACATATCCCGGAAACTGTTCTTCCTGCTTTCCATATGCTTTGTTTAAAAACGGGTGAATACCATTTGGCCAGGCATATTTCCAGGTTTTTGGTTCCAACGTAACTACATCTTTTCCTGTAATACGATAGCCAATATTCAGTTGAACAAAGTTGGGGGGATTTGTAGTTGACAAATTGCCCAATAAAAAAACAGTGCTGCCAACGAACCACCGTTTAAATGAGCTGTCTGTTTTACCATATTGTGCGTTCAACTGTAAGCTGCCTGCCAACACAAAGGCAAGTGTAATCCATAAAAATTTCTTTTGCATGTATTCTTTTTTGTAAAGTGATACTGCAAAACTAGATTGGCAGGTAGCTTCAATACGTTCACTTAAGTTAAGAAATAACGTTCAGCTCTTTTATCTGGTGGTTATTGTTGTTGTGGCTATTATTTTTTCTTTTTAAAATCGAAATTATATCCAAAGTGAAGACCGGGTTGCAAAAAATAGTTGGGCCATTTTTTTTCTACAGCTTTAAACGATTCCGGAACATTTGTTCTTACAGGCCAATAACTACACCCAATAGCCGGTTCAAAAAAGAAACGGTTTTTAAAAAACTTAAACTGGTAACCCAAATGGAAGTTCAGGTATAACGTATATCCATTTCCAATTTTATCATCATCCTCATCCATGTATTTTTCAAAAGCATTCAATGCATACACGGATGTATAAGCGCCTTTCCACCAAAAACGCTGGTATGCTATTGTAGGTGCAAGTATGCGTGCATGTCCGGGATAGTTTAGCCCTGCTGCATCAAATGATGGTCCGAAGGGGATGCCCAGTGGCCAGGCGTAAACAGATCTTTTAAACTCAAAGGAAACAACATCTTTGGGTGTTATCCTGTAACCAACATTTAATTGTATGTACTCAGGGTTGTTTACTCTATCAAAATTTCCTAACAGAAAGAGCGAGCTCCCAACATACCATTTCTTGTAGGTGCTGTCCTGATCTTGTGCATTTGCCTGTAAACTGCCTGCCAACAGAAAGGCAAGTGCAAGCCATAAAGTTTTCTTTTGCATATCTTTTTGTAATTGTTAAACGATACTGCAAAAGTGGATGGACGGGATGCCATAACCCGTTCACTTAAGTTAAGAAATGAGGTTCAGCTCTTTTTTTCGAGCAGTCTTGCTCTCAGCCGGCTTAATGATTGGGGTTTGATGCCGAGGTAGCTTGCTAACTGGTGTTGCGGAACACGTTGAACAAGGTCCGGTCTTTTTTGCAATAGGTTCAGGTATCGTTCCTCGGGTGAAGAAGTTTTAAATTCGTCAAAGTCGATTCGTTCTTTCGCTAATAATTCTTCCGACAACTTTCTGCACATTAATTCAAATTTTGGAAACTTACTGTTTACTTCTGCTTCCATATCGGAGTTGGAAACGGAGAGAATACAGTCTTCCACGCAACTGATGAAAAAGTCAGAAGGCGTTTTATTGATAACAGAATGAGGTGTTAAGGCGTCCATTTCTGTGTAGAAAGCGGTTGTTTTTTCTTCTCCGTCTATGATGTAATATGTGCGGATGCAGCCTTTTAAAACAAAGTAGCTTTCATTTGAATGTTGTCCTTCTTTGAGTAGAACAGTGCCTTTCTTTACCGTGCGGAATAAATCTAAAGAAATGAGTGCATTCTTCTCATCTTCTGTAAGAGAAATGTATTTTGAAATAAAGTCGAACAGTATATTTTTCATTGTTTTGTTGTTGCTGCTTCTGCAATAAAGACTAATATACGCAACTCATTAATAAATCGAAATTTCTAACCCCTTTTTTACGACGAATCGGCGTTGCCGGACATCGTCTTTGAAGTATGGAGTCTCGGCGGAGAAGTATGCGGCTCCCTTTCTGGATACTGGCCTGACAAAAAGCTACTATTGCATATTCGTTGCTCTTCGCTTCAATCTATTCAACTGGTTCCAAATAGTTGTTTTGCTGAATCTAAATTTGGTTGTTCGTTTGCTCTGAGATCGATAAAGTGTTTTGTTTGCCAACGTTGCGTTTTTTCGGCTTGTTTATTTGTTACTGTGTTCCAGTTTGGATAGACCCTGATTCCTCGTTTGCCGTCTTTGTTGTTTATTGTTATAATTCCTTTGTCAGCTAAAATAGTTTTTGAAAAAATAAACAACCCGAAATTGTTTTTGTCCTGCGAGCAAATAATCAGAAAATCAAAATCGTCATTCTGGTTAAATGGTGCTGTAATGTTTTGCTTGTTTCTTTTCCAGATTGTTACGAATTGCCCAGTCTTTTCAGGAGTTATTTTAGAAGCCCGAAACCTGATTCTTAGATCATTCAGCTTAAAGCTGCAAGCTTCATATTCCCGGCTTTCATCTTCCATTACAAAATCGGATAATTCAAAGTTGCACAGGTCGAACAACGATTCCTTTGCCAGGTAAAGTTGCCTGTATAAAATGTTATCTTCTTTCAATTGGTTTGCTTGTGACATTGTTTGTTCAGAATGTGTTGTGTTCCTGTTTGGCATTGTTGTTACTAAAGTAAGAAGATAGTGAGCGTGCAGAAAAGTAAAGCTGATAAGTTTAAGACTTTTTATTTACTGGTTGCTGTCTTCGCCAACCAGCTGTTATAACAAAATTTCGGTTGGTGGAGACAGCAACCGAAAAGAAAAATGTTGGCTGCTGCTTTATCAATCAATTATCCTGTTGTAAAGTCTTCTTACCGATTGTCCGAGAAACGTTATGATTGTACATACAGCAAATGGAATAACTGTCACCAAAGCAATATGAGTATATGAATCTTTGGTTGTGTCATATATGAAATAAGCAATGCTAAGCCAAAATAAAATAAGCCCAACAATTTGAAATACGTTTTTTAGATTTTGTTTGAGATTGAATAATGAAAATAATAAACAAATTTGTCCTAATAGACTTAAAAAACCAATCACAGCAAAATGATTGTCAACTCCATTGAATGAAAAGATGAAGCTATCTTTTGTCAAATAAGGAAACGTGAATATCTCAATGATAAAGAGGAATAGAATTCCATGCCCTGCTCCAACTAAAATAAGTCCATGAGTAATGAGGGTCCAAATTTTTAATTTTTTGGTTGTTGTCATTTTCGATTGTCAAAGTTTGGGACGTTTGAGCTGTTAGGTACAAGTAGCAGCCAACACATGAACATACGCAACCCGTTCAAAAAACAGGGTTTCTAATCTTTTGATTTTCATTACTTGTTCTATGCGCTTTTCAGATTGTTGGTTGCACAATTGCCGCAATTAAAATCATCCAACTCCTTCCAAACTTCCTCCCTTTGCAAACAAACGATCCACTCTCTTTTCAACAGCAGCATCTTTTTCCAGCGCTGGTGCATGGTGCGGCTTTATACGTACATCAAACACAACAGGTCCGTTGCAGCCCCAATGCTTGTGCTGTACAAACGAATCAATACCATACACATCATGACTGGGATTGCATCTTGTGTACGTAACCCATAAATAGTTTTTCAATGTAGCAGCAGTAAAGGATGCATCATCGCAGATGATGATTTGGGCTACTGTATTCAATTCACCATTCACCATTGACAATTCACCATTGAGCCGCTCCATTTCTTTGGCAGCTTCAGTATACGTAGTAAACTTCTTTGTTTGCAGTGCAACAACACCGGGCATGCAGAGTTGTGCATTTTCAAACTCTTGTAATTCTTTCAACGCCTGCGGTACTTCTCTGCACAGTTCTCTTTTCTTATCGCCATAAGCAGCCAGTACCAATTTACTTCCACTGTTTAAACCTGTACCGGAATAATCGAGCGTATCAATAGTGGTGTTGGTATGGAAATGCAGATCACGACTAAGATCAATGCGTTCAAAAATATATTCGAGATACTGTTGAATGTTGTGTGTGGTGAGTTGATTCGTATCGTCAGCCGTAATAAATAAAAACTTCGCCAGGCTTAACTGTCCTGTGCCCAATACATGGTTAGCAATCGTTAACAGTTCAGCCGGTTGTTTGGCAGGCATGTAGGGCGTATAACGTTCGCTGCCGATGGCCAGCAACAGCGGATGCACACCTGCGGCATCAACCGCATGTACTTCTTTTACGCCGGGTATTTCCTGTGGAATAGCGTTGCCCGTTAGTTCGTGTATCAGTTCGCCAAAACTGGTATCTTCCTGCGGCGGACGACCAACTACTGTAAATGCCCAGATGGCATTTTTCTTTGCATACACATTGTGCACCTTCATTAACGGAAACGGATGTGTTAAACTGTAGTAACCCAAATGATCGCCAAACGGTCCTTCGGGTTTTGTTTGGTAAGGATCAACTTCACCTGTAATCACAAAGTCTGCATCGGTGCTGATGGCGTTGCCCAATGCATCATACGCATAACGGAATCTTCTTCCTCCCAATAAACCGGCAAAGGTCATTTCGCTGATGCCCTCGGGCAAAGGCATTACTGCACTTAAGCTGTGCGAAGGTGGTCCGCCAACGAAGCAACTTACTTTCAGCGCTTGTCCCTTCCTGTTAGCTTTTGTTTGATGCACACCAATGCCACGATGTATCTGGTAATGCAAACCAATTTCTTTATTCAGTTCATAGTCGTTGCCGCTTAGCTGTATGCGGTACATGCCCAGGTTCGATTGCATGATGCCGGGCTTGTCTGCATCTTCGGTATATACCTGCGGCAGTGTTACAAACGCACCGCCATCCATCGGCCAGTGCTTGATCAATGGCAGATCGCTTACCTGTATTTGATCGAACGAAAACGAGGATTGTTTTTTAGGTAATGCTTTTAACGCTGCAAGTCCGGTGCTGATGTTTTGTAACGGACGTTTAATGGCTTTCATAGGATCGCCTTTCAACTCAATGATCTTTTGCACCAGTTGCAAGGTATCTCTGAAAATAAATTTACTGCGATCGAGTGTGCCGAAGATATTGGAAGCGGCACGGTATTTACTTCCTTTTACATTTTCAAACAACAGTGCCGGGCCTTTTGCATCATACACACGGAGATGGATAGCCGCCATTTCCAAATGCGGATCAACTTCTTCTTTAATGCGTACAAGGTGACCGTTCTTTTCAAGATCAACTAAACATGCTTCGAGCGAACTATATGCCATAGGATGCAAAGATAACTGAGGTTTGCAGTTTATGGTTTCTTGTTTATGGTTTGTTACGGGTGGACGGCACTCTGCGATTGAACTCTGTTTCTCACTTCTCTGCGCCAAACAAAAGTTTAAACAGCTGAATTAAATACAACATGATAAAAGTTATAAGCACCCATAACCCTTAACGCATAACCCGTAACAGTTTTATACCCATCTTTGCAATCAACAAATCAAGAAAATGCTCAACTATCCCATTGAAGTTAAAAAAAGTAAAGTGGCAGGTAAAGGTGCGTTTGCACAAAAGGCTATTCCGGCAAAACGGAAGCTGGGCAATATGGCGGGGGAGATCATCAGCTATAAAGAAGCACAACGCAGAGTAAAGCAGCAACATGCCGGTGAATTACTGATGGTGGAGTTTGACAACGATCCTGTGGCGTTGGATGCAAGCATTAACCGCAACGAACTTTCATACATCAATCATTCCTGCGACCCCAATACATACATGCGCCGTGCATACAGGCAGGTGGAGTTTTACAGCAAACGGCCCATTAAAAAAGGAGAGGAGCTTACCTGCGATTATGGCGAAACACATCACGACGGTAAACTGCCTTGCCAATGCGGAGCAAAGAACTGCAGGGGATTTATTTGATGGTGAATGGTGAGTGGTCAATGGTGAATGGGGGCTTGATCGCCTGATAGCATAGATCTCAATTTTTTCATCTCTGCGCAAACTCCATATCCTTCTGTTCTTTGCGTTAAAAGAAATCTTTGGTGCAGCGAAAGAAGAGACAGAGCTAAACGCAGAGGGTTAGCCACTCGTAACCTTCTTCTATCGTTCACGACTTGGTTTGTAGCCAAAGAGTAGGTAACAGATTATACTAATAAAAGGCGCAACAACAAAAAAGAGCATCCACATAATTTTGGATGCCTGGCTGATATCGTTTCGTTTCCACACAGCAAGAATAAATGTGAGTGGTATTGCAATCAGCAAAAAAAGAAAGATGAGGTAAAGGAAGCCTCCCATAGCAGATTCAACCAGTTCCATAGGTTAGTTGTTTTCTTCTTCTAAAGAAATGTCGCTGCGGCTGCCAAACATAAAGTAGCAAACGAGACCGATAACAGGTGCAAGTACAATAAAAATACTCCAGAGTAATTTTGTGCTTTGATAAAGATCATTTCTGCCCCACACAGAATAAACAGCACGAATAAATACAGCTAAAAATAAAAGTGAAAAAAGTGCCCAAAAAATAAGTGTCCAGTCGGGGGAGAGCAGCGTCATAGATTATGTGTTTTGGTAAAATTAGTGAAGTTATTGCAAAGAAAAGTGTTTTCGGGAGCAGAGAGTGGCCCTCATCAACGGGTTGCAATCTTTCAACTGTTTCACAACACTGTTTATTTGTATTCATCTCTGTGCAAACTCCATTTCCTCCTGTTCTCTGCGTTAAAAGAGATCTTTGTCGCAGGAAAGGAAGAGTGAGAGTTCAACCGGAGAGTGTCAAACACTCGTAACTCATAACCCTTAACCCTTAACCCGTAACAGGCTACCTGTAACCTATAGCAAGAAACAATAAACGATAAACCACAAACTTCAAACTCTCCCTACCTTTACAGCATGACGAAGCTTTCTGTAAACATCAACAAATTTGCCACGCTGCGGAACAGCCGTGGTGGTAACCGCCCCAACGTATTGCAAGCCGCTATTGATGCCGAACGTTTTGGTGCCGATGGCGTCACTGTTCATCCACGCCCCGATGAACGTCATATCCGTTACGATGATGTGCGGCAGATAAAACAGATCATTACAACCGAGTTTAATATTGAAGGCAATTGCCGTGAGCAATCGTTTATTGATCTGGTGCTGGAAGTAAAACCCCACCAGGTAACACTTGTGCCCGATACACTCGGACAGCTTACCAGCGATCATGGTTGGGATACCATACAGAATAAAAATTACCTGGTTGAAATGATCGGCGTTTTTAAAAGTGCAGGCATACGTACTTCCATTTTTGTTGATCCGGAAGTAAGGATGATTGAAGGTGCAGCTGAAACCGGTACTGATCGTATTGAACTGTATACCGAAGGTTATGCAAGAAAATATGCAGATGATCCACGTTATGCTGTACAGGAATACCTTGTTGCTGCAACACGTGCAAGAAGTTTTGGCTTGGGCATCAATGCAGGACACGATCTCGATCTTGAAAATCTCAACTATTTAATAAAAACAATTCCCTGGATAGATGAAGTAAGCATTGGACATGCTTTGGTTTGTGATGCATTGTATCTTGGTTACGAAAATGCCGTGCAGATATATAAGCGACAGTTGCAGATTTTGTAAATGCAGATAAAGGTTAACAGTTACGTGTTTCGGATGCTTATAATTTTTACCCCGTTGCGCTTTAAATTATGATACGGAAACTTTTGTTTGGTGCAGCGCCAATGGCAGCATGCCTGCCATCCATAACCTTCTTCCCATCTCCCCATTTATTCCGTATCTTACTAAAAAGCTTCTGTATGAAAAAGTATCAAGCATTCCCTGCTTTATTTTCAGTATGTTTTGCAACTGCCTGCAGTAATGGGTTGGAAGAAGGTAAATCAGCCACCACAATAACTCCTGTAACAACAACAGCTCCTGCTGCACCTCCGCCAGTACAGCAGCCGCAACAAACAGCTACTAAAGGAACGGTTACACTAAATCCTCCGCATGGGCAACCCGGTCATCGTTGCGATATTAAAGTAGGAGAGCCGCTTACAGGCACAGCTCCTGCAACAACCATAAATACACAGCCGCCACAAATGCAACCTGTTACCAATACAGTTGTTGCACCTTCTGCACCGGGTACTGTTGCTGCAGGAAAAAACCCACCGCATGGTCAGCCGGGCCATCGCTGCGATATTGCTGTTGGCGCTCCGTTAAACAGCAAGCCTGCACAGTAAAACAGAAGTTGAATGCATGTTGCTTTCGTATAAAAAATAATCTGGAAATGACGGGCATCATAGGAACAGATTGTAAAGTTCGGTACCTTCAAACAACTTTAACACGGAGTAGGTCGGTTAAGAAAGGAAACAGCAGCGTTGCTTAAAAGACAATAAACCTGTTTTCTGCAAAGCAGCATAAAAGCTGCGAACGAGACCACGACAATTACCGGATTAAATAAGAAGTTGCAGAATAGCAGCATTTAACAACTGCAAATACTGCAACAACTGTGCAAGGTAGGTTTTAACGAACCTGCCTTGTTTTTTTATGGATGCTGTTGCCTGCAAATAGCTACACAATTGAAAATATCCCTTTTAATCCTGGCAACACAAGTGCATTCTTTCGTGTAATTATTGTGCGTTTGCATTCTACAAAGAATAAATCTATTTTTAAAAAACTTTCAAAGCAGTATGCTTTGCGTAAAACAGAATGCTTCTTACAGCAATTGCTGCATAAAGAATATTACCAAGCCTTAAACAAAAATTGTATGCACAACACAGAACAAATAAAAACAACAATTGAACGTACAAAAAAGGCCTTGTTGCTAAAACCATCGCTGGGAAAAGGAACGGGTGTTTCAAAAGTAAAAGTTTCGGAAGGGTTGAGGTGCGAAATAGAAGAAGGTAACTGGAAGTTTTATGCTGATATGCCCGAAGGTGCCGGTGGTAAAGGTTCTGCACCAACTCCGGGTGTTTACGGCCGTGCTGCATTGGGCGCTTGCCTTGCTATTGGTTATATGATGAAGGCTGCTGAATTGCAACTTCGCATTAATAATCTTGAAGTAACTGTTGAGGCCGATTTTGATGATGGTGCGTTATTTGGTACTGCAGACAAAACAATTCCTCCCGGCTATCTTGAAGTCAGGTACACAATAACGATAGAATCGGATGAAACGGATGAAGCAATTATGCAGATGATCAATGAAGGTGATTTGTACAGTCCATATTTAGACATCTTCAGCAGGGCACAAAAATGTGTGCGAAAAATTAATATCATTTCCAAGTAAACAATTTCCTGATGGAAGAAGCATTACAAAGGCGTGTACAACGTTATGGATGGGATAAAGCTGCACAGTATTACGAAACATTGTGGCAGCAACAATTAAAGCCGGCACATAACAGCATGTTCGCACTTGCTCAAATTAGTGTAGGTGAAAAAATAATTGATACTGCCTGTGGTACAGGTCTCATCAGCTTTCGTGCATTAGAGGCAACAGGTGTTGATGGCTATGTTTTAGGAACGGATATTTCGGATAAAATGATTGAGCTGTGTATGCAGGTTGCTAAAATGAATAAAAGCGAAAACTGTCGTTTTGAAAGAATGGATGCGGAGTTGCTTGTTGCAGGTGATGGAGAGTTTGATGTTTCGCTTTGTGCATTGGGTTTAATGTATATGCCCAATCCTGTTCGTGCATTACAAGAAATGTTTCGTGTAATAAAGCATGGTGGACGATGTGTTGTTTCTGTTTGGGGAAAGCGACCGCATTGCGGTTGGGCAAGTATATTTGAAATTGTAGACAAACGGGTTACATCAGAAGTATGTCCTATGTTTTTTAATCTTGGCAACGATGGTATGTTGGAAAGAAGTATGAAGATGGCCGGATTCTCTGATATTGTGTTGGAAAAAATAAATACTCATTTGCAATACAAATCTGCAGAGGAAGCATGTGCAGCAGCATTTGAAGGAGGGCCGGTGGCTTTGGCGTATCACAAATTTTCGGATGTTGTAAAAAAAGAAGTTTGTGAAGAATACCTGCAGTCGATAGAAGCATATAAACATGAAAACGGGTATACAATTCCCGGTGAGTTTGTTATTGGAAAAGGAAGCAGATAGGGGGAAGTAACAAGATGCAAGGAGCAAGGTACAAGATCCAAAAACCAAGACTCATAACCCATAACCCATAACCCATAACCCATAACCTGTAACCCATCACTCATAACAACTCTCCCCTCGTATCTTCGCAGCTTATTTTAATTAATAACTGTTGCCGGAAACAATTATAACTGTCCTCGCCGTTTTATTGCGCATCATATCGAACCCGTTGGGTAATGTGTTGCAAAAACAATTAACGGTAAAAGGCAATCATCCTTTGCTGGTTAATTTTCTTACCTACCTGTTGTTGTCGGTACTTTGCGGGTACATACTTGTTACAACAAGCTGGCTGTTGTTGCCGCAACAGTTCTGGATGTTTGCAATAGCAGGAGGTTTGACTGGTGCGTTGGGTAATGGGTTTTTAGTAAAGGCATTGCAAAAAGGCGATCTGTCGGTTTTGGGCCCCATCAATTCGTATAAATCGGTTGTAGGAATAATCGTGGCTGTTTTTCTGTTGGGCGAATTGCCCAATGTTTGGGGCTTGCTTGGCGTTGCACTCATTATTTACGGAAGCTATTTTGTGCTCGATACAACAGCAGAACGTTTTTCGTGGGCATTGTTTAAAAAAAGTGAAATACAGTTTCGCATCTGGGCTATGATCCTTACTGCAATTGAAGCTGTTTTTGTAAAGAAAGTAATTGTTGCATCAAGCGCCACAATTGCATTTGTAAGCTGGTGTTGTTTTGGTGCATTGTTTTCGTTTTTGCTGTTGTTTGTGTACAGGTTGCCGCTTGCAAAAGAGTTGAAAAAGATTGCAACACCCGATCTTAAATTTTACCTGCTGTTGATTGTTTGCATCGGTACCATGCAGTTTACCACCAATTACGTGTTCGATCGTATGCCTGTTGGTTATGCATTAAGTTTGTTTCAGCTTTCAACTATTTTGAGTGTGCTGTTTGGTTACAGGTTGTTTAACGAAGCGAACATCCGCAAAAAACTCATTGGTTCTGTAATTATGCTTGTTGGTTCCGTTGTAATTATTTTAATGAAGTAAAACGGTTTTCTTTTTTTGAACGAACCTTGCTTAATTTTATTCTTTCCTGCAAACAATATTAGTCAACCGAAGAAGAATCTGTTATCATGTCAAACATCAATCTCATTATTGAAGAACGTGCAGCCAATATCGGCAAGTTTATGGTGGGCCGCTTATTGCCCTTTCGTGAAAAGCGGATGGTAGGGCCGTTTATTTTTATTGATCACATGGGGCCTGTGCAAATGAACGAACGGGAGAACATGGATGTAATGCCACATCCGCACATTGGCCTCAGCACACTTACCTTTTTGTTTGAAGGCAGCATCATGCACCGGGATACATTAGGAACAGCAATAGAAATTAAACCCGGTGCTGTAAACTGGATGACGGCAGGAAAGGGAATTGTACACAGCGAACGCACTCCGGAATACCTGCGTCATTCAACCAAAACAATGCATGGTTTGCAGATATGGGTAGCATTACCCAAAGAACTGGAACTGATGGAGCCGGAGTTTTATCATATCAACGAAGAAGATATTCCTGCATGGGCAGATGGAGGTTTGCAATATAAACTTGTTGCAGGTGAAGCATGTGGTCATCAGTCGCCTGTACCTGTTTACAGCAAACTGTATATGCTCGAAATAAAAAGCACTACACAACAAACAGTAAAGATCGGCAGCGAATTATATGGCGAATCGGGTTTGTATATTTTAAAAGGCGGTATAGAAAGCGATGGCAACAGTTTTGGGCCTAAGCAGTTACTTGTGGCAAAAGACAGCACCCTTTGCGAGTTTACTATTGAAGCAAACAGTACCATCTATATTTTTGGTGGTGAGCCTTTTGCCGAAGAGCGTTTTATTGATTGGAATTTTGTTGCAACAAGCAAAGAAATTATTGAAGCCGCAAAACAAAAATGGATCGCACAACAGTTCGATAAAATTAAAGGCGATGAAACAGAATTTGTTCCTTACCCTGCACCGAAGAGATAGAAGCTGGCTGCAGGTTTCTTGTTCCTTATACCCTAAACCTTTTACCCTATTCCTTATTCTTTACCCAACATTAAAACGTTAACAGCATGGCAAGTGTATCATCAGTTATTAAAAAGGAGTTGTACCGTATAGAAATAAAATCGCCGTCGGGTAATGTGGTTATTGCCGATGAACCGGTTTCGAATGGAGGTAAAGATGCAGGCTTTGCACCAAAAGAATTACTGTGTTCTGCATTGGCTGCCTGTACCAGTGCAACAGTGCGTATGTATGCCGATAGAAAAGGGTGGGAGTTAGAAGAAGTACAGGTACAGATTAACCTGGAGTATATAACAGCTGAAAGCAGAACCATCATCAACAGAGAAATAAGATTTATCGGCAACCTCGATGATGCACAGCAAAGTCGTTTGCTGGCCGTAGCCAATGCATGCCCCGTTCATAAAATTTTAAGTAACCCGATTGAGATCAATACAGCAATTGTGTAACTTCAGAAAATAAAGCACCTGAGACATGCCTAAACTTCTTCTTGGTATACTTCGTGCAGCACTTTTGCTGATACTTGCACTTAAAATAATAAACTTGTTTTTGCATTTTCCAAAGGAGATAAATGCACTGTTAAATGCAGCCATGTTTACGCTTATTGGCATTAATTTTATTTTGGTCGGCTCAAAGTGGGATAAACCGATCATTAAAATTATCTTTTCTGTTTGCGGACTTTATCTTGTTGTAATGAACTTTTTTTCATCAACCGCTTTGCTGAATGTTATTGGTATCGTTTGCATTTTAACGCCAATCATCATTGCAAGGTTCAGTACTGATAAAGAAAAATTGGCCAAAGCTGACTAACGTGAAAAAAGTTATGGGTTGAATTCTAATAACAAGATGTTGCCAATTTTTTAAATGTTGACAGCGCCGTCAATAACAACGATCAATCAAACACAAGAACAATGCTTACAGCCATCCATCCAAAATTGCCCATGCGTAACCCAGCTGTTACAAAAGCATATTATATAGAACAGTTAGGTTTTACACAATTGGGCGATCCGGTTTTTGAGCCTTACCTGATGGTAAAAAAGGAAAATATCGAAATTCACTTTTTCGAATTTAAAGAACTGGAGCCCAAAGAAAATTACGGGCAGGTGTATATACGTACCAACAACATCAACGAATTGTATCAACAGCTATTGCAAAATAAAATTGCCATTCATCCTAACGGTCACCTTCAAATAAAACCCTGGGGACAAATTGAATTTTCGTTACTCGACCCCGATAATAATCTGCTTACGTTTGGGCAGAGCATTGAGTAGTTGCCGATAGTCCTGAACGCTTTGCTTTCTTCGTTGAAACTCCAAGCTTCAAAGACGGCGTCTGGCAGCGCCAACTCGTCGTAATCAAAGAACAAAAGTTGAAATTTGCGGTAATGAGCATATCGTTTTAACATTGTATGAAATACATGAACCAAATGAAAACTTTTTTTCCAATCATATTTTTTCTTGCTGCGTGCACAACAAAGTCAGGCAAAGTTGACAATGCTCAACCTACTGTAAGAGATACTTTACAGCAACAAGCCGCACAAGTAAATAAACCAAACGTAAACGCTGAAAGTAAAATACAAACGTTGATACTTAGTTATAATGCAATTTCCTGTACCTGTGCGCAATGGAGTGAATCGAAATTTAATAACGATACCAGTGAAAGGGTTCGTTATTGGTTAGAGCCTGAAAATACACTTTTGGTAAATGCAGATACATTGTATAGTGGCGATAATTTGCCACTGCAAATACAAGTAACCGGACGGATAGTAAATGAAAATGGTTACCCGGTTGGCGCTAACGTAGAAAAGCTTGGTTTAGACGAAGAAGCTAAAGTATTTATGTACACAAAAATTAAAGTGCTGAAAAACGGGCAGAAGAAAAAGGCTTAACTCTGTTAGCTGATAGTTGTTGTTTGCCGGTAACCACTAACTAAACCACAACCCGCAAACAGCTTATCTGCATTTCGCTACAACTTATCTGCTTTTTTTTACCACTTACTCAAAAATAGTACGCAGCTTTTCTGGTCTTTTCTATTTTCATGCTGCATTTAACAACTGCCCGTTTAGCAGAATGAAAATAAAGGCACTCATATTACTTATTGGCTTCATTGGTTTGCTTACCGGAACAGAATCATTTGCAGTTTACCTGGAAACTGTTAAACAAAACCGTACAGCTTGTAATGCTACGCAGCCCGTAAACGAAGAGCAAAACAAAGATGCCTGTTGCTGCAATAACACAGTAAGCACAGCCTGTTTGCTGCAAAAAGAATTTACATATACACAGGTTACAGCACCAACAGTAAAGCATGTTGCAGATGTAGTTAATCATTACAGCATGTTTTATCTTGTCAGCGTATGGCGGCCGCCGGCTCTGCTGCTGTACTTCACAATCTGACAGATTTTATTTTATCAACATCAAAATTTAAAAAAATGAAAAAGCTTATTTATATGGCAATTGCCTTTGCATTTATTGGTACAGTTTACGCAGGTGTTACTGCAGATAAACCCAAAAAAAATAAAAAGAAAACGGAGCAGTGCTGCAATAAAACAAATACCTGCTGCAAAAAAGAAACCAGTAAACAATAGCACTGGTTGGTTTAAATAAAAAGAAGCTGCCTCTTTTTGGGGCAGCTTTCTTTTTTATTAAGTATAGCACATATGTAATAACAAAATAAAGCTCAAAAAACAAAAACCAAGCACCAAGGAACAAGCTCCCGCCTTCCGGGTTCTAACATGCCTGCACTAAATACAGCTTAACCCGTTAATCGTTTTTACCCGGTATGTAAAACACTTTATCAATATTGTATCCTGCATCCCATTTAGGATTTATCTCCGATACGTTTATTGCTTCTCCGTAATTGTATGCAGAAGAAGTAAGCTTACTGTCTGTTTGCAACAATACATACCAATGGGTTTTTGTTTTTGCTACAGAGGAAATATAGAATTTACTTTTTTCATCTTCAAGTATACGGCTGTGGTTCCATCCGTCTTCCAACGCAAACTTGCGGTAACGTTGCGTGTAATTGCCACCCAGACTCATCACTACAATCCATCCCTCTGTTGGGCTGTAGGCCATATCGGTTATATCGTAGTTCTGCTTCCAATAAGCTTCAATCTTTGTTTCAGGAAATTCATCTGCATGAAAAAATACCTGGCTTTTATAGTTCGATCCTTTTGAGGTAACAGCGATCCACTGATTGTTGATGTAACTGAGTGTAGTGATCTTGTGTGAAGTATCTTTTCTCCAGATATCTTTAATAGCAGTCATTATCTTTTCCCTGCTGTCTGCTAATCGCCATATCTGATCTGTGTAGTTTGTGTTTTTCGAAAACGTAACAAACCATTTTCTGTCTGCTCCTCCGTACGTAATGTCGGTAATATAATAATCCGATTTCCACCGGCTGTCAATTGCAGCAGAAGGGAAGTCGAGGGAAGAATTCCAGGCCTGCATGCCAAGATCTTTACCTCTGCTGAAATGTACATACCAGCGTGCGGTGGTAATTGAAGAGTTGTTGTTCTTTTGTGCGCCCGATTCTCCACTAACAGAAACCGGGGGCTTGTTGGTTGTTACACCGGTTGAGCTGTTGTTAATACCCGATTGATTTAAAGTTGTTGAGCCGTTACCGGGAACTGCTGTAGCGGTTGATGAATTGTTGGTGCCATTACAAAAACCCGAAAGATGTTTTAATGCACAGGCAATGTTTTCCATGATCTCTTCATTCCTGTCGGAAATAGCTACAGCGCCGGAGTATTTGCCAAATGTTTTTTTACCATCATCAAAACTGTCGGGAGTAGTGGTACGTATGCTTGCTGCATTTGTACTGTACTCGAATTTGCCGTATTTGTTAATGGCTAAAATAGCGGTAGGCAATATCTCTTCATAACTTCTTACCAGGCCCCTGTACGTTACCGTTAGTTGGCAGCTGTTAATACTTATTTTGATGTTGCTGCCATACTGCCCTGCATATAAATTTTCGTTCAGTTTGGTTTGCAGCCAGCTGATGGTTTGGTCTTTTGTAAACTTGCGGATCTGTGCATTAAAAGCCGATTCCTGTTTCTTTGGTTTAAAGCTGTAAAGCAGGTTCATGTTTTTCTCAAACTCTGCTTTGTCTTTGGTACGAATGTAAAATTCAAAATAATCGGATGAAGAAGGATCGTCGTCGGCGGCTTCATCTGATGGGAAGAATTCACTTTTAAAACTTTTTTTAAACCTCACTTTTACAATCTGCAGATCGCTGTTTTTGTATTCTGTAAAAACATCATGGTCAAAAATATCGTTCCAGGAAATATTGCTGTAACGGTGTATCCACTCGGTACTTTTTTTCTCCATGTTTTTGGTATACACTGCCACAGCAGTTTCGGTAAAGAGTTGTTTGGTGATCTTGTCGGGCTCTTTACTGAAAAGACTGTTGCCGTCTATCTTTTCGCCTACAGCACGGTTAACGATTTGTTGCAAAGCAGCAAATACTTCCTGCCTTGTTTGGGCGACAGCATGCTGGCTGCAAATAATAAGGAGCAGAAACGCAACAGCTTTCAGGGGTAAACGCATTGGTGATTGTTTGTGGTTTGGCTGCAAAATAATTGATTTGCTGTAAACAGGGCAATGGGCAGTTGAAAATACTCCTTATGGGGTAGGGGAATGTTTTACCAATGTAATTTGCTGGTAGATGAATGTGCATGCAATAACACAAGCCACAAGGAAGAAGGCACAAGAAACCAAAACTCAAAACCCATTTACCCAACTCATCCTCCCGTTTGCCCGGTACGAACTTTCACTTTCTTCTTGCCGCTGTTCTTCTTTTCGTATTCGAGTATTTCTTTGGGCTTGGGTTTTTCTTTCGTGGTTTCTTTTTTGGTAGTGCTGTTGGTATCTGCTGCTTCGTTGGGATCTTTTTTTACAATACCGTTGGCTGTACCTGTACCATCATCGAGTTTACCAAGAATAAAATTTTCTTTACGTAACACTTTGCCGGTGCCGGGTTCGTAAATGGTCCAGAAACCATGTGGTGTACAGCTTGCTTCCATCTTCACTTCCACCAATGTAATTTTCTTGGGGTCGTTTACATCGTACACTTCCACTGTTTCGGTTGGTTTGTCGGGGTTTTGTGCAAGCCAGCTTTCTTCACGCACCATATCGCCCATGGTATTAAAATATTGCTGCTTACCATGCTTGTTTCCCCAACGGTAATTTTCAATGGCAAGAATATCGCCCATTAAACTGTACACACGCCAGGGACCTTCTTTTTTTCCATCTTTAAAAATGCCTTCTTCTTCATAACCCGGTTCGCCACGAACCTCTTCTACCCGAACCACCCATTTACCCTGTTTAAGATCTTTTACATCGGTGCAGTTTAAGGTATCGCCTTTCACCCCAATGGTATAGTCTTTACATTGTGCAGAACCATTCATCCAAAAAATGAAAGCAGCAACTGCACTTAAAATCAACCTTCGTATGTTTGAACAAGTCAATGTCTTTTTCATCGTAACATGAGAATTTAAATACCAACGCATGAACCCAACTAAAACGACTGCAGGCATCAAAAATTGCCTCTTCAAAGTTATTCCGATTCTTTCATTTCTGTCGGTTACCTGTACAGTTTCCGCACAAATCAAGCCAACAACAGCAGACGAACGGCAGAAGGGAATGGTTGTACGCAAGGAGCTCGAAAAGAAATCATTATTAAAGGATGCAAAGTTCCGCAACATTGGGCCGGTGGTAATGAGCGGCCGTGTAGTTGATGTAGATGTAAATCCGCAAGACCCTACTGAATTTTACGTTGCCTATGCAAGCGGTGGTTTGTGGCATACAAAAAACAACGGACAATCATTTACGCCTTTGTTCGATAACGAAGATGTTATGACCATTGGTGATATTGCGGTGAAATGGTATGGAAGCCGTGTTATCTGGATTGGTTCGGGTGAGGTAAACAGCAGCCGCTCATCGTACGCAGGTAATGGTGTGTACAAGAGCAGCGATAATGGTAAAACATGGGAGTATCTTGGTTTGCCCGAAAGTCATCATATTGGTAAAATACAATTGCATCCAACCGATCCTAACACAGCATGGGTTGCCGCATTAGGGCATTTGTATTCGCCCAATAAAGAACGTGGTGTATATAAAACAGTTGATGGCGGTAAAACATGGAAGCTTACACTTGCAGTTGATGAAAACACAGGTGCTGTTGAAATGGAGATCAATCCCAACAACCCTAATGAACTGTATGCTGCCATGTGGCATCGCACACGCCGTGGCTGGAGCTTTACCGAAAGCGGTGCAACAAGTGGCATTTATAAAAGTACCGATGGTGGTACTACCTGGAGTTTAATAACTGCACCGGGCAGTGGTTTTGCAGAAGGAAAGAAACTGGGTCGTATTGGTTTAAGTGTGTATGCACAAAACCCCAATATTGTTTTTGCTGTAATTGATAACTACGATGCAATGCCCGATACAAGTCGCAGAAGACAAACAGCCGATACCGGTTTGCAGTTGAAAGATTTTAAAACAATGACAAACGAACAACTGCTGAACATGGAGAGCAGTAAGCTGGATACGTTTATGCGTAAGCAACGTTTTCCTGCTAAGTATACAGCCGCAGTTGTGAAAGAGATGGTTCGTGCCGGAAAAATTCAGCCCGTTGCATTGTGGGATTATTATGATGCAGGTGATGATGGTTTCAGCGGCAACGTAAAAGGTTGCGAAGTTTACCGAAGCGATGATGCAGGTAAAACATGGAAGCTCATCAACAATAAACTGCCACAAGCCTTCAGCACTTATGGTTACTATTTTGCGAAGATCTATGTATCGCCAATGAATGTTGATAAGATTGTTGTGCTTGGCGTAAGTGCATGGATGAGTGTTGATGGCGGTAAGTCGTTTAAAGTAATTGACGGCCGCAATGTGCATTCCGATCATCATGCGTTATGGTTTAATCCAAAGAAAGATAATCACATGATCAATGGTAATGATGGCGGCATCAATATTACATACGATGATGGTGCCAACTGGTTTAAAGCCAACACGCCCTCTGTTGCACAATTTTATGCCATTACAGTTGATGATGCAAAGCCGTACAATGTATACGGTGGTTTGCAGGATAACGGTAGTTGGTATGGCCCAAGCAACAACCGTGAAACAGTAGACTGGCACGATAACGGCAACTACGCATTTAAATCAATTGGTGGTGGCGATGGTATGCAGGTACAGATCGATACAAGAGATAACAAAACAGTTTACACCGGTTCGCAGTTTGGTGCATACATCCGTGGCGATAAAACCAATTTGTTTCCAACAAGAGTAAGTGTACGTCCGCTGCACGAGCTGGGCGATAAACCGCTTCGCTTCAACTGGCAATCGCCGATCCTGTTATCAAAACATAACCAGGATGTATTTTATTTTGGTACCAATCGTTTTCACCGCAGTTTAAACAAAGGCGAGCAGTCGGTAAATATGAGCGGCGATCTTACAGGTGGCAAGCGTGAAGGCAATGTTCCTTTTGGTACATTGGTAACTATCAGCGAATCGCCTGTTCGTTTTGGTTTGATCTATACCGGAAGCGATGATGGGTTTATTAATGTAAGTAAAGATGGTGGTTACAGCTGGTCGGCTATTCATACCAAATTACCTAAAACAGTACAGGGCCTGTACGTAAGCCGTGTAGTTGCATCGAAATACAAAGAGAGCAGGGTATATGTTACCATGAACGGTTACCGCAACGATCATTTTAATGCATGGGTATTTGTTAGTGATGATTATGGTGCAACATGGAAACAACTGTTTACCGATTTACCTGCAGAGCCTGTGAATGTATTGCGTGAAGATCCGAAAAACGAAAACCTGTTGTACGTTGGTACAGATCATGGTTTGTATGTATCGGTTGATGCTGGTGCAAGCAGTATGGCATGGATGAGCGAATTACCAAGAGTGGCTATCCACGACATAGCTATACAGGATCGTGATAATGAAATTGTGTTGGGTACACATGGCCGTGGCATTTACATTGCTTCTTTAACCGAAGCACAAAAATTAGCAACTGATAAAGCCTATTACGAAAAGAAAAAAGCTGAAGTAAAATAAGCAGATACTAAAAAGACTGATTGAACGAAGGGTTGTTACCGAAGGCCATTTGGCACAGGTAACAACCTTTCTTTTTTTGAGCAATAAAACCGTTTGTCATACAGGCAACAATATTGCAAGTATTTTGTAGTAATTTACTCACTCAAAAAAAATAACGAATATGAAACGTATGTTCCGTTTGCTGCCTTTTCTGTTATTTGTTGTTACAGTAACAGCATGTGCACAGGAAAATAAAAAGCCTAGTCCTCCTGCATCAACCGAATTTAAAAGCGGTGCAGCTACTATTAAGATTAATTACAATGCACCTTCTGTAAAGGGTCGGGAAATATGGGGTAAGCTGGTGCCTTATGGCGAAGTATGGCGTGCAGGTGCCAACGAAGCAACTACTTTTGAAACCGATAAGGATATTAAGGTAGAAGGTAAAACATTACCTGCCGGTAAATATTCATTCTTTACCATCCCTGGCGAAAAAGAGTGGACCATCATCTTTAACAAAACAGCGAAACAATGGGGCGCTTACAGTTACAAACAAGCCGATGATGTGCTGCGTGTTACGGTAACTCCTGCTGCTGCAGCTGCTGCCAACGAAGTGCTGAAGTATGAAGGAAAAACAGGCAGCTTCTCATTACTTTGGGAAAAGCTGGAAGTAAAGGTTAAAATTGAAGGATAGTTTTTAAACCATCAATGTATACAACCCGATCCCTCTGCGTTTGCGGAGGGATTTTGCATTTCACAGCTTATCCACAAAGCGGGTGCGGCATCTTTCAAACCTTAATTAATAAGTAGTTTGCAGCGGTATGAAGGATACGAGGAATATTTTGCTGGTTGTAGTTTCACTTTGTCTTGTTGCCACCTGGGGTTATCATTTGTATGATAAAAACAAATATGCAACAAGTGTAAAAGAAGTTGTACCTGTAAAAGATTCGCTTGCATTGCAAAGCCGCATCAACGATTCGTTACGGTTGGCTTACAACAGCCTGTTACAACAAATGGATTCTTCCCGCAATGCTGTAATGATCGATACGGTTGGCACAACTGCAGCCGTAAATGAAATAGATAGTTTACGCAACGAAATTTCGGCAATACTTGCCATCAATAACATAACAAAGGAAGATCTTAAACGGGCAGAGCAAAAAATAAAACAACTGCAGCAACGCCTGGCACAAACAGCCGGAATTTCTGTGCAATCACCTGCCGAAACACGTTCAACCGTTACTACTGCAAAAACAGATAATTCCATTAAACCACCAACCGTCGAAACTTCTTATACTGTTTCAGGTGTCAGTTTTCGTGCTATGGAAACAGGCAGAGAGCTGCCCACTGCAAAAGCCGATGCTGCAGGTTACCTGAGTGTTGGAGCAACTTTGCAAACTACATCAGCTAACGCAGCGGAGTCGGATGTATTTATGGTTATTACCGATCCTTCGGGTGATGTTATACAGGATGATCCCTGGCAATCGGGAATGTTTACTGCTGCCAACGATGATCGCCTTGCTTATACACGCAAAGCAAAAGTGCTGGCGAAAAGAGGTGAGCCGGGGCGTTTTGCTGTAAACCTTAAACTTGCAGGCTTTAGCAAAGGCGCATACAGTGTACAGATATATTTAAATGGTATGCGTATGGCCCGCACCGAATTGCGTTTAAATTAAACGGTACAGGGTTAAGCACATTTTTTTCACAGTTGCACAATGCTGTTTTACGCAAACCCTTACTGGGCTTATGTTTGTGTTACTTTTACCCAAACTTACATTACGCTATGGTGAAAACGAAAGCCCGTGCACTGCTTGCTGCGTTTCTATTTATTACTGCTTTTGTTGCAGCACAAACAAGTGTCAACCGCAACATCAAAATTCCTAATCTGTATGCCGGTATCGAAGTAGGTTCAAAAGGTGTAAAAATGAGTTTGATCGAATTTACACGCAGTGCAGAAACAGGTAACAGTTTTGCCATTGTAAAAGATACCAGCATTAATACCGATTTTATTTCGTTTACTCCCGCAACCTTCGATGCTACATTAAATGGATTAACAGCACTGTTCAATGCAGCGCTTACAAAGTATAATATTCCAACAAAACGTGTGTTTACTGTTGTAAGCAGTGGTGTAAAACAACAGGCCGAAAAAGAAAAGAAAACAGAATCGATCTCGAAACTTATTTCTGCATTTCAAACAAAAATTAATGAGCCTGGCCGTTTGGTTGATGTGGTGGATGTAATGGATGAAGCAAAACTTTCGCACCAGGGTATTGTGCCATTGGCCCGCCGTTACAATACTTTTTTAATTGATATTGGCAGCGGTAATACAAAAGGTGGTTTCTTTCCTTACGGCAACGACAGTTACTTTTATTTGTTTCAGTTAAACTGGGGAACAAAAAGTACAGCGAACGCAGCCGATAAATTATGTGGCGATGATAAATCGTTGCAGAATTACAGCAAACAATTGCTTCGTGTAGCTGCTAATGCAGAGGCTGCCGATATTACATACGCTGTAAATACAAGTGGCAGTTATCCGGTGAGTGATCATATCGCCTTCAGTGGCGGTATTGCATGGGCTACTGCAACATTATTATATCCTGAGCTGAGTAATAATCCCATCATTCCGGTTACATACGAAGATGTTGAACGTTTTACCAAACGTGTAAGCGATAACTTCTCTTCGTTAAGCGAAGCATACCTTGTTGGTAAGTTGGGGAATGGTAAGTGGAATAAAAAACAGATCAGTGATGAAGTAAAACGTGTACACAGCGTGTTCGATCAAAAGTCGTTAATGGCAGGCAGTGCATTGCTGCTGCGTATTATGCGCCAGTTTAAATCGGTTAACGAAGCCAAACAGTTTTATTTAATTAAAAACGGACAGGTTGGTTGGGTATCGGCCTATGTTACCGAAGCTACAGATTAGTTTGTGTACTTGCCCCTTGTTTATATAAAGAGCTCCGCAAGTGCGGAGTTTTTTTTGTGCTGTATTAAACATTGCAGTTTTATTTCCGTCTTAAAATCTATGTATTTACGTTTTGCGTAAACAAGAAAACAAATTCATTACAAACAATCCGTACCCAGGTCAATTTTTAGTTTGGCATGGTGTTTGGCAAACAACTGAAAAATTACGTTTATGAAAATCAAAGCGCTTTGTATTCTTCTCTTATCTGCTGTTGTAAGCAGTGTATCAGCACAGGAATCATCAGTATTTTTAAAAGCTGGTTTTAATATGGCCAATGTGTCGGTAACAGATGGTGGCGATATTGACGAAGCACGCATGTTGCCAAGTTTTCATGTGGGTATAAAAGGTGATATTCCTGTAGTTAAAAATCTTTTATCTATTCAGCCCGCTTTGCTGTTTACAGGAAAAGGTTCTAAAGTACAAAGTGGTACAGAAGGTACCAATGGTTACTTTAAAGCATCAACCAATCCTTATTACATTGAAGTACCGGTGAATGTTGTGGTAAAAGCTCCAATGGGCGATGGTGCAAAATTCTTTGCAGGTGCAGGTCCGTATGTAGCAATGGGTATTGCAGGTAAACGTAAACTCGAATACCAGGCGTTGAATATTGTGTACAACCGTACAGATAATATTGAATTTTCAAATGATGATCCAACAACAGCAGGAGAGGAAGGTGCAGGTTACGGTATTCTCCGCCGTTTTGATTATGGTTTAAACGGAACGATCGGTTTCGAAGGTAAAACAGCGATGTTTTCTGTAAACTATGGTTTAGGTTTAGCAAAGTTGCAATCCGGCAGCGACAACAATGCAGATGAAAATAACAAGCACAGAGTCTTGAGTTTTACAATTGGTTTCAGATTGTAAAGAAGCTGTTAGCTATTAGCTGCAAGACATTGGCTAAAACAATCACTCCATCATAAATATAGAGGCGCATCATTTGATGCGCCTCTTCTGTATTTATTTGCAGCTAAAAGCTTGTAACTTATTTCTTAAACTTATTCTTCAAAGCAGCCAACGCATCATTTACACTCAGGGTGCTTAAATCCTCTTCCTTCTTTTGGAATTTGGTATTGGGATTTTTATTCATTCTTGTTCCTCTTGCCGGTGCTTCCTGTGTTTGTTTGATCGAAAGTGCAATACGTTTACGAACAAGATCAACTTCCACCACCTTCACCATTACTTTATCGTTGAGTTTTAATTTCTCAGCAGGATCAGTAATATAGTCGTGTGAAATTTCTGAAACGTGTACAAGGCCATCTTGTTTTACACCAATATCAACAAAAGCACCAAAGCGGGTGAGGTTGGTAACCATGCCGGGAATAACCATGCCGGGTGTAACTTCTTCGATGCTGAAGATGTTGGCATATTCAAACACCTGTGCTTCACTGCGTGGATCAAGTCCGGGTTTTACCAACTCTTTTAAAATATCGTTGATGGTTAATTCACCAATCGTTTCGCTTACATATTTTTTTGCATTGATCTGTTTTACTGTTGCTTCATTGCCTACCAGTTCTTCCAGTTTCAGTTGTAAGTCTTCCGCCATTTTCTCAACAACCGCATATGCTTCGGGATGCACCGAACTTTTATCCAAAGCATTCTCTCCGTCATTGATGCGTAAGAAACCTGCACATTGTTCAAATGCTTTATCGCCAAGGCGGGGTACTTTCAACAATTGTTTGCGTGAGGTGAAACGACCGATCTCATTTCTGTACTTCACAATGTTTTCTGCAATGCTGCTGTTAATACCACTCACATAGCTGAGCAAATGTTTGCTGGCAGTATTTAAGTTTACACCCACCTGGTTTACACAGCTCACTACTGTTTGATCGAGACGTTCTTTTAAACGCAGCTGGTTTACATCGTGCTGGTATTGTCCAACACCAATACTTTTCGGATCGATCTTTACCAACTCAGCCAATGGATCCATTAAACGGCGACCGATACTTACTGCACCACGAACGGTTACATCTTTATCAGGAAATTCTTCACGTGCCACTTCACTTGCACTGTAAACAGATGCGCCATCTTCATTCACTAAAAAGATGGGTAAACCTAAGTTGAGTTTTTTAATGAACTGTTCAGTTTCTCTTCCCGCAGTACCATCGCCAATGGCAAATACCTGCGTGTTGTAAGTGCTTACTAAATGACGGATGGTATGTTCAGATGAGTAAAGCTTACCCGGCTCGTGTATGTAAATAAGATCAGTTGTCTGCAATTCGCCTTTCTCATCTAAACAAACAATTTTACAACCTGTACGGTAACCGGGATCAAGTGCAAGTATACGTTTGCTGCCAAGCGGACTGCTTAACAACAGCTGACGTAAATTTTCTGCAAACACGGTGATGGCTTCTTCATCGCCTTTTTGTTTCAGCTGCGAACGGAATTCTGTTTCAAGGCTTGGTTGCAGTAAACGTTTATAGGCATCTTTAACAGCACGCTTCACCTGTGCAGTAGAATCGTTCATGCCTTTTACAAACAAACCATCAACCAATTCAATGGCCAGTTCTTCTTCGGGTTCAATACTCATCTTTAAAATGCCTTCTGTAAAACCACGCAGAATAGCAAGAATACGGTGCGAAGGAATTTTATGTACGGGTTCACTAAAGTCAAAATAGTCTTTGTATTTAGCGCCTTCGGTTTCTTTATCTTTCATTACGCTGCTCTTCACTAATGCTTCATCTTCAAAAAACTTACGAAGCTTGGCACGCACATTGGCATCTTCGTTCACCATTTCTGAGATAATATCTCTTGCGCCTTGTAACGCATCATCTGCACTTGCAACTTTCTCATTCACGAATGTTGCGGCTTGTTCTGCTACATTGATATCTTTCTGTTCAAGCAACAGCAAGGCTAAAGGTTCCAGTCCGTTTTCACGTGCTGTTTGTGCTTTTGTTTTGCGTTTAGGTTTATAGGGGAGATAAATATCTTCAAGTTCGTTTAACGTAGCAGCTTTGTCCAGTTTCTCCTGCAATGCTTCCGTCATCTTACCTTGTTCGGTAATTGTTTTTTCAATAAAGGCTTTACGTTCGGTAAACTCTTTCAGGAATTTCGATTGATCCTGTATCTGCTGAATCGCTACCTCATCTAAATTGCCTGTTTTATCCTTACGGTAACGGGCAATAAACGGAATAGTGGCGCCTTCGTTCAATAACTCCATTACGGCTTCTACCTGCTGCACACGCAGGCTTAATGAACCTGCGATCTTTGATGAAAATTCTGTCATTCTATCTACGTTGTCTTGTTAAAAAGGGGATGCAATATAAACCCCTGCGGCAAGAAAAAAAATTTGTTCCTTTCAAACAGGCTGCTAGCTTTTTTGCTGACAGGAAAATGACAAATGCAGTTTAAAATGTAAAAAACAGCAATTGTGTTTTTAATAGCTGTTGAAAAATTACCATTCATCAAATGAGTAAGCCGTATGAGCAGCGTAACATATTTATGTGATGTCAGTTTAATGTGCAGTGCGTTTAATTCGCATGCATTATAACCGTTGAACGACAACAGTTATACCATTGTTTCAACTTAAACCTTATCATTCATGAAAAGAAAAAACCTCCGGGTTCTTCTTTCATTTGTGATTGCGTTGTTTTCATTTGCGTTTGTGCAGGCACAAACAGTAACGGGAAAGATCGCATCACAAAACGGAGAACCCCAGCCTTTTGCTACTGTACAGGTAAAAGGCACACAAACCATTGCTACTGCAGATGCTCAGGGAAATTATTCTATCAAAGCAAAACAAGGCGATGTTCTTATTTTCACCAGCACTTCTTTTGAACGTTTAGAAATTACTGTTGATGGCACTGTTGTTAATGCAACAGTAGTTGCAACGGTAAGTGCGTTAAAAGAAGTAGTGATTACCGGTTATGGTGCACGTTCCAAACGTTCGAACATTGGTTCAGCTGCAACGGTTGTAATTGACGATATCCGCACCCAACCCATTGCATCTTTCGATCAGATTTTACAAGGACAGGCTCCGGGTTTAAACGTTAAAACAGGATCGGGACAACCGGGTCGTAATGCCGATGTAATTATTCGTGGACGAACTTCTGTAAACGGATCGGTAGATCCATTGTATATCGTTGATGGGGTAGAGGTACGCCCCGGCGATTTCAGCACCATCAACCAAGGCGATTTTGAAAGTGTATCGGTATTAAAAGATGCAGCATCAACAGCTATTTACGGTTCACGTGCAGCAAATGGTGTTATTGTTGTTACAACCAAAAAAGGCCGCAGCGGTAAAGTTCGTTTTGCATACGATGGACAATTTGGTATTTCAATGCTTCCGGAAAATAAACTGAAGCTGATGAATACTGCAGAGAAACTCGATTTTGAAATGAACATTGCAGGTAATCCATGGGGGTGGTCTGCTGCCGATGTAACTGCTCTCAGCCAGATCAATAATAACTGGAACGATTTTGTTTTTCGTGATGGTAAAATGCAATCGCACCAGGTTAGTGCAAGCGGTGGTAATGAAAAAACAACTTTCTATACTTCGTTCAGTTATTTCGATCAGGAAGGTGTAACCATCAATACCGGTTTAAAACGTTATAACGGACGATTGAATTTAGCACATACCGAACGCAACGTTAAGTTTGGTGTAAATCTTTCAGGTGGTTGGTCAAACTTCAGAGGAACGTTTGAAGGCGATCAGAGTGTTGGTTCGCCATTGAATACTGTTTTGTGGGTATTGCCTTACGAAAAAGCGTATAACGATGATGGTACGTATGCAGGCTCTGTTCAGTTTCCATTCTGGTTAAATCCTGTTGAGGAGTTACTGGAGAATGGTGATAACAGCTGGCAGTTAAAATCAACCGGAAATGTTTTTGTTGAATACAAAATACCAGGCATTAAAAACTTAACTTATCGCTTTAATGCAGGTGGCGATTATTCACAAACAGAAGCATTTGCTATTACAAAGAAAGGAACACAAGCTGCAGAACAAAACGGTGCAATCGGCAGTGGACTTTCTGTTGATGGTGCTATTGCAAGAAGCCTTGATCGTCGTTTCCGTTCAACTATTACCAACAGCCTTACACACAAAGCAAGTTTTGGTGCAAATGATGAACATGAATTAACAACTTCTGTGTATACCGAATTTATTCGTCGCACAGGCCGCAGTTTTAACTTCACAGGTTTTGGTTTGTTACTTCCGTTCGATAATGAAGCCGGGCTTGTTGCCGGTACTGCAACCAATGGCTATATTCCTATTGTTGGTGGTGGCTTTCCCGAAAACAGTTCGTTGCTTTCGTACTTTGGTACAGCCGATTATTCATTTAAGAACAGATACTTTGTTTCACTCTCGGGAAGAACAGATGGTTCATCACGCCTCAGTCCGCAAAACCGTTGGACACAGTACGGTTCAATTGGTGCAGGCTGGCTAGTATCCGATGAAAGTTTCTTCAAAGTAAATGCTGTCAATTACCTGAAGCTGCGTGCAAGTTTTGGTGCAGTTGGTAATCAAAATGGTATTGGCGAATTTCCTTATCTGCAACAATATGGTCGTGCAACTTATGGCGGACAAGGAACATTGAATATTACACGCCTTGCAAATCCTGATCTTACATGGGAGAAAAGAAGAACAGCAAATATTGGATTGGATTTTGAATTGCTGAAGAGTCGTATACGAGGTTCAGTTGAGTTATACCAAAGTGTTACAACAGGTTTGTACTTCGAACCAAAAGTTCCGGCAACAAGTGGTGGTAACGGAACCTTCCTTTCCAACGCAGGCGACATGGAAAACAAAGGCGTGGAAGTAAGTCTTTCGTTTAGAATTATTGATGCAAAAAGTTTCAAATGGAATATTGATGCAAACTATGCGTACAATAAGAACACCATTAAATCATTGCCCGATAACCAGGATTTCCAGTTGTTTAAAAGCTTCCAGGCATTGCAGGTAGGCAAACCATTGAACAGTTTTTATCTCGTGCAATATGCAGGTGTAAATCCGGCAAATGGTAATTCGCAATACCTTAAAGCCGATGGTAAAACTATTACAGAAGATTATGATGCCAACGATCTTACGGTGTTAGGTACAAGTGATGCACCGCATAACGCAGGCTTCACCAATACCTTCAACTTTAAAGGACTGGAGCTTTCTGCATTCTTTGTGTATTCTGCAGGTAACTATGTGTACAACAATGCACGCTTTAATGTAGAGTATTATCAATACACCACATCCGGTTTTGCAAGCAGCGGTTTAAGTGCATGGACAACACCCGGACAAATCACCAACTTCCCACGTATTGATGAAGCAACACAGGGACAAACGACACGCTTTCTTGAAAAAGGCGACTTCCTGCGTTTGCGTAATGTGATGCTTTCTTACTCTTTGCCAAAAAGTATTACACAAAAACTGAAGATACAAGGCTTGCGTGTGTTTGCACAAGGACAAAACCTTTACACATGGCATAAGTTCCAGGGATGGGATCCTGAAGTGTCTTCAATTGTTGATGGCGACGGAAACAATGCTTCTGTAAGTGGTGCACAATACCCTGCATTACGCAGCATCAACTTTGGATTGAACTTAAATTTTTAACGAACGAAATTCTTAGTATATGAAGATGAATAAACCGTTTCTGTTGCTGATGGCCCTGTTGCTTACAGGTTTCATGGCATGTAAGAAACCTTTGGATACGGTGCCCGATACGTCGCTCACCGAATTGAAAACATTTGATGATGTACGCAATGCGTTACGTGGTGCATACGATGGTTTTCAAAGCAATAACTATTATGGTAATCCCGGTGCTTCGGGTTCGCCAAGTGGCTGGAGTGGTTTGCCCGAACTCATGGGGGATGATTTTGTAGAAGCGTTGGAAAGCTTAGGCAACTGGAATATTATGAGTGAAATGATCTATGCTTCCGATAACGGACAGGCTGCCGGCATCTTTGTTCAACCCTACGAAATTATTTCCAGGGTGAACAACCTGCTGAAGTATATTGACAAATACGAAACAGGTTCAACAGCTGCTGAAGCCAAACAGATCAAAGCACAGGCATTGGCAATTCGTGCACATGCACATTTTGATCTGATGCGTTATTTCGCCCCCGACTTCGGACGTAATTCAACTGCACTTGGTGTGCCTTACGTAACGGTGTTCGATCCGCAAAAACCATTTGCAAACTTACCTGCACGTAACACTGTTAAAGAAAATTACGATGCAGTGCTGAAAGATTTTGCAGATGCATTGGTTGCTTTTCGTGATGGTGGTAACACAGCCGATAATACAACACGTAATTACATTGACAGTGTAGTTGTGTATGCCATGCGTGCACGGGTTAATTATTATGCTTCGCAATGGACAGCTGTTATCAGCGATGCAAATGTGGCGTTGGGTTTACGCCCAGTAGGAACTTCTGCAAATTATGTTTCAGCTTTTTCTGTTGCGGGTGAAGCAGCTCCATCAAGCGAAGTGTATTGGGCTATTCCGTCGGATAATGCTTTACGTCCCGGTGCTGCTGTAAGCGGCGCAAGTCCTAACTATCGTGTAACAGCAGCAATGAGTGCGGTATTGCAATCGCAGGGCGGTGCGTACATAAACACAGGTGTTAATCGTTTTAACCAAGCCGGTCTTGGTGGTATACAACGTACACTTTGCTGGAAGTATCCCGGCATACGCAGCTTTAAAGTTTTTCGTGCAGGCGAGTTGGTATTGATGCGTGCTGAAGCAAAACAACGAACAAGCGATGCCACAGCTCTTGATGATCTTAACCTGTTGCGTACAAACAGGGGAGTAGCAACAGGTGCAGAAGCAGGTACAGCATTGCTCGATGCAATTTTGTTGCAGCGTCGTGTTGAGTTGCTTGGTGAAGGTCATCGTTGGTTCGATCTGCGCAGAACAACGAAGACCATTATCCGCACAGAGTGTGGTGTTGCCGGTGGTTCACGTGCATCCAACTGCAATATTTCCCCAACGTCAAGATCGTGGACATTCCCGATTCCATTTAATGAAATCAAAGTAAATCCAAACCTTGTACAGAACCAGGGTTATTAATGATTGATGTTAACAGGAAAAGCTGTTCAGTTATTTACTGAACAGCTTTTTTATTGTTCTTCCCTTTCGTGATGTGTTAATTCGGCGTGCAGCACTTCTTCAATTTTTTCATGCAGAATCTGCGAAGAGGCAAGTACCCAATCGGGGAGTTCTGTAATTTCTTCCGATATCTTCCAGCCGTAATCGTCTTTCTGCATTTTAAAGAGTAGGCGGTTGCCACGTTCATCGGCCACATCTACGCTAAAGATGCCTTCCTGTAAGCCGCCAAGCTTGCGGAAGTTGAATTCACGTAAGCGCCCGTCTGCTTTAATTAAACGGGTGAACTGAATGTTTTTTGTTACCTGTAGTTTCATCAGTATGTAAGTTTTTTAGTTGTGTGCTGTTCTACTGATGCGGATATGGGAATAGAAACAAAAGCAAATCTCATGCACAAGTTGTTTTTTGTGGAAAACTTAACCTTTGTCAGGCTAAAGCGATTAATTGAAAGTTCTTTTCAGTAATGCAAGTATTCTTTCTTTAACAAACTGAGCATTTTCATCATGCATTATCATCGCATCGTCCTGAGCTCCCGAAGAATTACCCAATGGTGATTTGCCAGGATGTTTTTGCTTAAACTTATTTAAAGTCATTTTAAAATATACATTTCGGGATGTTAGCCAACTTCGTTGTTCGTTTCTTAGCTGAATCTTATGGTTTGAATCGAGTTTTGCAGCTATTTTGAAATAAACAATATTGAGCATGCTATCCATCACTTTGTAAAACGATTTAGAACAGTCAAGCATGTTTTTCCCTTCATCGAGACAGGCTTGGTATTTTGTTTCTAAACTGTCGATCGTTTTTTCATTCTGTGCAAAGCAGTTGCCGTAAGCAGAAAGAGTAAGCAGTATGCAAAAGAGAATTGTGTAGCGAAACATTTAAACAAGGGTTAGGGTTATTCTTTGATCACTTTTGCTTCTTTAATAATATCGATCTGCGGAAATTTATTGATGAACCATTTATTGCCTTTGAAGTAAATGGTATCGGCCGGTTTCATGGCATCGTTTCCATAACCTGAAAAGAATTGACGCACCACATCCATGCCGGTGATGACTTTTGCAAAAGGAACAAAGCCCTTTACGCCGCCTGCATTCAATGTATCATAAGTGAGGTTGTTACGTAGATTAATAAAGATGGATGTTTTGCGTGTATTGGGGGCGCCACGTGAAAAACAAATGGTGCTGTCGGTATTGGAGCCAACCACCGGTTCGTCTTTTAAATTTTTCCCCTGCCAGAAAATGTTCTTCTGTTTGTCTTCGCTTACACCAAACTGTACCAAAAAATCTTTTACTACACGAAAGATAACAGTATTGTTATAGTAACCGCTGCGGATGAGTTGATAAAACCGATCGGCACCAAGCGGCGACCAGTTGCGATATACTTCAACGGTAAAATTGCCTTTGGTTGTTACAAACTCTGCTTTAAAAGTTTCGGGTGCTTTTAGCTTTAAAAGGTTGGCATCTGTTTTCAATACCTGTGCATGTGTTTGTATAAACAGGAGTGAAGTGCATATAAAAAGTAGCAATGATTTCATGTTGAATGCTTGATGCCGAAAATTACAAAGCTTTCGGTAAACAGACATCAATAAAAAATCCTCACAACGTTAGTGTGAGGATTTTCTTTTTGTGCTCCGTGAAAAGACTTTGTGTTCTTTGAGCGAATAATAAGTTACACAACGAACACTGAGAATGCACCAAGGAAACGGAGAGATTCATTCTTCGTACCTCGTACATCTTACTTCGTACTTTATTTCTTCGCTACTCCACCTTTCTTACTATCAACGCTAATGGTATATTTTCCGCTGCCTTGCACAACCCAACGAACCGTAACAGTTGATAAGCCGGGAATATTAGCCACTTCAATACGTTCAGGATTTGTCGCTTGTTCGGTTGTGATGTTAAGATCGGCATTTTCAACAACCATTCCTGCAACAGCTTTTACACCACTGATGGAAATATAATCAGGTCGTTCAATTTTAAACTTCAGATCATGACTGCTGTGTGTTGGCATAATGCGACTGTTTGAAATAACTGCAGTTACTTCTTTCAATCCATTGCCTAAGTCTTTTTCTGTAACTGTATCAACATTGAGTAACGGCGTATGATATGCATGATAGATCGTGAAAGCCATATTGCGATGCGCATCACTTTCTAACAAAAATCCGGGATGTGCACGGCCAAAATTTTTCTTGAAACCACCAATTTCAATTTTACCATATTGCGGATGATCGTATTCATGCCAATCAACAAATGCATCTTTAAATAGGAGATAACTGTCAAATTGAAAATTGCTGTTGTCCTGCGGGTTGCGTGTTGCATCTTTATTGAACATTAAATACGGAGTCCATAATTCATTCGAATAAGTATAGATACCACGACCGCCATAGAACCAATCTAGTTCGCCACCATACGCAGCATAGAGATCTTTGTGTACAATGAGATAACGGTAGCCCGGAATCAATTCTTCGCCCTTGCGTGCAATGATATCGTACACCTGTATGTCCTGCGGATTATAAGTAACCTGGTCGGTAGGATCGCCGGGGCCTCGTAAGATCATACCACCTGCATTGTGATACGATTGTGCACCTGCAATATTCGGATGCTTCATCACGAAATCCATCACTGCTCTCGATTCAGGCAACGAGAATGGATATTTATACGCACCATTCTGTATATAGTTTGGTTGCCATCCCCAACCCCAGTCACGGTTAGGATCGTATTGAAATGTATAACCATCTTCATTTACCACACCATCACCATCATCATCTTTTCCTTCAAGTCCAAGCAATTCATAATCCCCTTTTTCATCCGGGCCAACCTGTATCATTCTGCGTGGATCGGACGGATCAACACGGTAACGACCCGTTGCACTCTTACGACGCATCAATAAAATTTCATTGTCTTTATCAAGGTCATCATAACCGTCTTCATCTGTTAAACCATCACGATCATTATCTACAGGAATAACACCTGAACGTGGTGTGCTTCCTGTATTAGGCTCATGAAAATAACTGTCACGGCCATCGGGATTAATTGTTGGGACGATATAAAAAACTTTATCGGCCAACAACTCTTTAATGAAACGTGTGTCTTTAAACGTCTCCGTTAAATACCATGCAGTGTACAATGAAAACTCTGCGCCCTGCACTTCGTTCGAGTGTATATTACCATCGATGTACATACCGGGTTTCTGATCAGGATTTCCTTTTTTGAAATCGGTAATGGTAAGGCACCAGATATCACGGCCTTTATACGATTTGCCGATGGATTGCAGTTTTGCTAACTCGGGATGTGCGGCAGCAATCTTCTTGCAAATTTCAGTAATGCCTGCATGATCGTAATAACGGTTCCAGCTGACTGTTACTTTTGGATTGGCTGGTGAGCCTGCTGCTTTAAATATCTGATCGGCATTTTGTGCAGTTGCAAGCAATGCACTTACACTGAATGCTGCTGATGCGATGAATTGTTTTATGTGAAGTTTCATTGTAGAAAAATTTGGAGTGAACATTAAAGTGTAACCTCAATTGTTTTTGTTCCTGTTGTTGGACTTCCTGCTTCAATGGTTACTTTGCCGGTTCCTTTAATTAACCATGTAAGTTGTTTGGAACTGTAACCTTCCAATGCATTCAACAGTTGAATCTTTTTACCACTGATGATGGATTGCGAACTGCTGTTGTTCACTTTTACATTGATGCGTTTTACCCAATAACTACGTTCACCTAATTTAGAATGCGAAGGCAAGGCAGCTTTGTTAATGACGTCAAGCGTAATTCTTGTTAAGCCATTTGCCAGTTTTTCCGTTTGCACATTAATGATGTCGATCTCGGGTTGTGCAGCTGCAAGTTTTACAATAAATGCACTGTGTTTTTTTACAAGATCAGGTACGAGTGAAAAAGGAGGTGTTTGCATTACAAACGGATCAACACCACCCACTTCCACTTTTTGATTCGGAAAATCAGGATGCTGAATTGTTTTCCATTCGGTAAAAACATTGCCGATATTTTGTTGCGAAGCCCAACGCAAATAGTTTGCTGTTGCATCTTCTACGGTAAATGCTTTTTCATTTTTTGCAGTATCGGGTTTTGTTTTCGGCACCCACCATCCCGGTGTGCTGAAACTGAAACGGCCATAGTGATAATAACCCCATGATAAAAGATCGCCGCCGTTTGCAGATGATGCAGGCGCATCTTTTAAACCAACAGTTTTGTTGTATAGGTCGCTCACCATGCTGTTTACTTTTGTATCGGGCATTAACCATCCTGCAAGAACAGGAGCGGTGGCAGCTTGCGGATTAAATGAAAGAGGTGTACTTAAATTATTGTTACTGCTGAAACTGATGACAGCATACACATTAAAACGATCGAACAATTCATCCAACAGCGCTCTTGTTTCATTTTCACTTGCAGGATATTCGCCTGAGCCTTGTGAAAAAGATGGATGCTTAAATGTTAAGTTCTTATTGAACCAAACGCCACCTTCTGCATCTTCATTGAAGTTGCCGTCTTTGTCATTGTCTTTGCCTTCGGTAAAAACAAGATAAGTTCCTTTTTCGCCTTTACTTGCATCGGCTTTTATCAATACTCTCGGATCGTTGGGATGTACACGGTAGGTACCAATAGGCGATTCAACACGCATCCAGGTGATCTTGTTGTTGCCATCCAAATCATCGTAACCATCTTCATTGCTTTTGCCATCACGATCATCATCGGTTGAAGTAGCATTGCCCTGGCGTTCATAACGCAGCGATGCAAAGTATTGTTCCATTGCATCAGGACTCATATTTGGAAAAATATAAAACGTTGTTTTGTTCAACAGGTTTTTAATGCTGTCGCTGTTGATGCCCTGCAATAAATTTTCTGCAAAACCAATGGCCAGTTCAGAACTGAGTGGCATATTACCCTCCACACCTCCAACAACTGCAATAGCAGGTTTGCTTTCGGTGTTGCCGGAGCCAATGGTGATCTGCCAAATGTCTTTGCCACCTGTTGTTTTAGTAATTGATTTTACTTTTACCCATTGCGGATTGGCTTTTGCCAATGCGTTAATGCGGTTGCTTTGCTGGGCGAAATTGCTGTAGCCTGTTTGTGCGGTGATGCTGTTATAACAGAGCATGCACAACAGGTAAGCACCTATTCTTTTCATCATACTGAAATTGTTTTGGTTGCCGAATATACTGAAAACAAAAGCCTGTAGCTCTGCTTTTGATGAATGGCGGAATAGGGGGATGGGTTGGGAGAGATAGCAGGAAGTATGAGGTAGGAATTAAGAGTATGATCATTAAACAGGATCATAAAGCCAGATATGTGCAGTTATCTGAACTTAGCTGAAACAGTGTAACAAACTTTCTCGTTTATACGGTAGAAAATTTCGTTGTTGATTTTGCGTGCACGCCGCAGGTTTCTTCTGTCGAGCAATACACCGTTTTCATCGTAGTACTGCGGTTGCTGGTAAAAGGTGAGAATAAAATATTTTTCGGGCGAAAAAGGAGAAGTACGTGCACCATTCCGAATACTCATAAACGTAAGCAGCTTTGCTTCTTTATCTGTATAATAATCGAGTTTATTGATCCATGTGCATTTGATGGTCTTCATGTCTTTCAGCAGATTAATACAGGTAACTGCATCGTAACCGTATTTTACAAGTGTATCTGCAAATGATGGATCGGCGAGATTGAATTCGTACACATAGCGGATGCTGTCTGTTTTCATTTCGGCCAGTACATGCCTGAACTCTCCATCGGTAAAACCGAGCGATATTAATCGGTTTGTTGTAAGCTGTGCATATTGCTTTTCAATTGCAATAATGGCTTGCTCATGCTGAAAATAATAATTGCCCGGAAACTGTTTGCCGGTTCTGCATCCACTGATGAAAGCAGCTGATAGAAAAATCAATATGAACAATCTGTTTTTCATCTTACCTGTGTCGTACACTCCAGCTGATGCCGAAAAGCATGCTGTAAAGAGCTTTTGTGTCAATTTGCCGTTGTGTTGTAAAGCCTGCATCCCAGTAAGTCATTGTGATATGTCCGTTTTCTTCAACAATACTTTTTAAAACAACATAGTGTGTAGGGATGTGCTTCTTTACTTTGTTATGATTTTTTTTACGGAGAATGCCATTGTTGAGATAAAGAAATACATCGCCCTGCGCAAGTTTTTTCTGCAGCGAATCAACCAGGTGTTTTTGTTTTACCCGAACAAGGTCGTAACCAATGCAACGTATTTCAGTTTGCATCATAGCACGAAGCATACGGTTGAATTTTGCAAGATTGGTTGCGGCCCAAAGTCCAAGTTCTCCATCCCGTTTATACTTGAGGTGCAAAATGTTGAGATAACCTTTGTAATGATCGGCAAGTGTAAAAAAGAAAACCTGGTCGGCATCATTGCGGTCCAGCTCACCTTCGTACAAAATGGTGCCTGCTGTTTTTCTTACAGCTTCAGCTGGTTTATACGTTGTGTTTGCGTACAACGCTTCTCCATTCGTATACAGGTCGAGCATGAATTGTACGTAACCTGACGGATCCTGTTCGAGTAAGATATAGCCTACAGCGGCATAACTGCAGAAGTTGGTGTTACGTCCTGCATATAAAAACACCGGCCGTTCAATGTTACGTTTAAGGTTGGCAAGAAAAAGATCGGGGTTAACGTTTGGCCAGCTATTGCTTTTTGTAAGAGTGATTTGTTTTACCAGCGATAACGCCTGTTGTTTTTTGTCTGCATATGTGTTACTGTGTGTTTGTGCAGCTGCTGCAAACACAACAAGCCAGTATAAACAACAGAAAAGTAGTCTTGAATAAATGCCCATGCTTTCGAAAACGCTTATCATGCTAAAAGTAAAACTAAACTGCGAACTTAGATGATGACGATCACGCAATTATCATATTTGCAACAATATGCCACAGCAACGATTTACTGCTTGCATTTCAGTAACGGATTGTTTAACTTGTTATACTTACTCTTCCGCACCAACCTTTTAAATTCCGCTCCCGTTTTAATCTGTGCCGGTTCGTATGCCTTGTCTTGTTCTTAACATCAAAATAAAAAAAGTCATGAAAAAAAATGAACAGAAACAGGTAACTGCACGCAGAGAATTTTTAGGTGCATTTGCTGCCGGAGCTGCGGCTCTTGGCCTTGCGTCTTTTCCAGGAGCTGCCAATGCCGGGGCTTTCCTGGAAAACAGTATGGCAACAGATGAATCAAACCCCGACGAATGGTTCAAACAAATTAAAGGCAAACATCGTATTGTGTTTGATGCAACACAACCGCATGAAATTTTTCCTTTTGCATGGCCTAAAGTTTTCCTGTTGACCAATGAAGCTACCGGTACCGGTGCAAAAGACTGCAGCGTGGTGGTGGTGCTGCGTCATTCGGCAATTGGTTATGCAATGGAAGATAAATTATGGGCAAAATATAATCTTGGTGAAGTATTTAAAGCCAACGATCCTAAAACAAGTAAGCCAGCAACACGTAATCCTTTCTGGCAACCCAAACCCGATGATTTTGTCATTCCGGGTATTGGTGCAATACCACTTGGTATTAATGACCTGCAAAAAGAAGGTGTGATGTTCTGTTATTGCCAGGCAGCATTTGGCGTTTACTCAGCAGTAGTTGCCGGTGCTGCAAAAATGGAAGTTGAAGCTGTTCGTAAAGAATGGCTGGCAGGAATGTTGCCGGGTATTCAACCGGTGCCTTCCGGTGTATGGGCATTAGGCAGGGCACAGGAACATGGTTGTGGGTATATTTTTGCCGGATAATAAAACAAAGCCCCCGCAAAAGCGGGGGCTTTGTTTTATAAGGTATAGCTGATCATGCTTTTTTCTTTTTGCCAACCCATAATAATAGCAGCGACACCAGCAGGAAACAAACCGTTACATAAAATGCATTTACAAATGCTTTGCTGTAGCCGAGTTTACTTACATCGATAAAAAAGTAAGGATAGAAATTACTGAACGCTCCACGAATGATCACATATATGAGATAGAGCAATGGATAGATCAACCATGAAGTGGTGCTTTTCCAGCTTACTTGTTTGGTATTGGCGAAAAACAGCCAGTAAAGCAATGCAAGTGCTGGTGTTGCCGAATGTAAAAGATTATCTGCCAGCAATTGCAAACCCTGCGGGTTCCATAACGAACGTAATACAAGATTATAAATAAGCCCCACAATAAAAATGTAAACAGTTACTGCTGTAAGCACTCCGGGGTTATTGAAAAAGCGAAACGCTTTTCCTTTTTGAAGGGCTAATGAAGTAAAACAAACAGCTACGATGATGTTTGTGAGAATGGTGAAGTAGCTGAAGAAACGAATTACTGCTTCTGCAACGCCGGTTGTACGGTTAATGATCTGCAGGTACAATTGTAAAAGAATTGCAAACCATGCAACAAGTGCTATTACAATTTGGGTGATGCGTTGGCCGATGGATGACATAGTAAGATGTTGTGCTTAAAGATAAGCAAGAACTTAAAAAACAAAAACCCGTTTCAATTGAAACGGGTTTTGCTTGCAGCTTAAAGCTGTATTAATAACGATAATGTTCAGGTTTAAACGGACCTTCTTTTGCAAGACCGAGATAATCAGCTTGAACAGTTGTTAATTCTTCCAGTTCAACACCAATTTTAGCAAGGTGTAAACGGGCAACTTTTTCATCGAGGTGTTTCGGAAGAACGTACACATCATTGTTGTACTTGCTGTGGTTCAACCAAAGTTCGATCTGCGCCAATGTTTGGTTACTGAATGAGTTACTCATCACAAATGATGGGTGACCGGTAGCACAACCAAGGTTTACGAGGCGACCTTCAGCCAAGAGGATGATGTCTTTACCATCTACATTGTAAATATCAACCTGTGGTTTCACTGTGTCTTTTGTGTCACCGTAGTTATCGTTCAACCATGCAACATCAATTTCAATATCGAAGTGACCAATGTTACAAACGATGGCTTTGTCTTTCATCAGTTTGAAATGTTCGCCGGTGATGAGATCACGACAACCAGAAGCAGTAACAACAATGTCAGCTTCTTTCACCGCATCTTTCATTTTCTTTACTTCAAAACCATCCATTGCAGCTTGCAAAGCACAGATAGGATCAATTTCTGTAACAATCACACGGCAACCAGCGCCTGCTAATGAAGCAGCAGAACCTTTACCCACATCACCGTAACCACCAACAACTGCAATTTTACCTGCAAGCATAACGTCGGTAGCACGACGGATAGAATCAACCAATGATTCTTTACAACCGTATTTGTTATCGAACTTCGATTTAGTAACACTGTCGTTTACATTGATAGCAGGCATTGGTAATGTACCTTTTGTTACACGCTCGTACAAACGGTGAACACCTGTTGTAGTTTCTTCGCTGATACCTTTAATACCGGCAATCAGTTCAGTATAGTTATCCAACACCATGTTGGTTAAATCACCACCATCATCAAGGATCATGTTCAAAGGACGGTCAGCACCACCAAAGAACAATGTTTGTTCAATACACCAGTCAGCTTCTGCTTGTGTTTGGCCTTTCCATGCGTAAACACCAATACCTGCAGCAGCAATAGCAGCAGCAGCATGATCTTGTGTAGAGAAGATATTGCAAGAGCTCCATTTAACTTCAGCACCCAAAGCAACGAGTGTTTCAATTAACACCGCAGTCTGGATGGTCATGTGTAAACAACCGGCAACACGTGCACCTTTCAATGGTTGTTGTGCACCAAATTCTGCACGGATCGACATTAAGCCCGGCATTTCTGCTTCAGCTAAACGAATTTCTTTACGACCCCATTCTGCGAGGCTGATATCTGCCACTTTGTATTTCAGATCGAAATCAATAGTGCTTCTTGTGAGCGTTGACATATTGTAATGTTTTTAGATTGCAAAGGTAGTTTTTCAGGATAAAATAATACGAATGTGAATAAATTCAGGAAATCATTCTAAATTGGAGGTAGATAAAAGGACAAAAACCTGTTTACCCATGGCAAAAGCGATCAAAACAGAACAAATCACTAAAGAACCGGTTACGCTCGATAAAACCGACCTGAGTATTCTCCGTCTGCTGCAGCAAAATGCACGGATGACGGTGAAGGAGATCGCAGATAAGGTTCACCTGAGCACCACACCAGTGCATGAACGCATCAAATGGCTGGAACGGAGTGGGGTGATCAAGCAATATGCTGCACTCATCGATCATGCAAAAGTAAAGAAGGGTTTAATGGTGATCTGTTATGTTTCGCTAAAAGAGCACAGCAAAAATGCAGGCACGAAATTTATTAAACATATTAATGAGTTGCCGGAAGTGATCGAGTGCTATAATATTTCCGGTGAGTTTGATTTTATGTTGAAGGTGGTGGCGGAGAACATGGATGATTATTATAACTTTCATGTAAACAAGCTGAGCCAAAGCGAAAACATGGGCAATGTGCAGAGTGTGTTTGTAATGGGCGTATTGAAACAAACGCATGTGATGGTGTAGAGAAGTACGAGGGACGAAGTAGGATGTAAGTGGTACGAAGTAAGACTTTAGCGATTAACAAGAAACTAAAAACAATAAACTATAAACTTTATTATATGTACAACTACGATACAGTAACCGATGCCATCAACGGTTTGAGAGAAAGAGGCTTTACGCTTGATTTTAATTTGCAGGTAAACTCCTTGCAATGTTTTAATCCTGATTTGAATTTAACGCCGCATGAATTTGAGATCAAAGAGATCTATCGATTTGAAGGTGATACAAATCCATCAGATGAAGAGATCGTGTATGCCATTGAATCGAAAGACGGGCACAAAGGTGTATTTGTAAATGGCTATGGCACATCGGCCGAAGCAGTTGGTGGGGAGATGATGAAGAAGCTGGTGGATCATCACAATCAATAAAGCTTAATAATTTCATGGTAAAGGAAGATCAGAATCGATTTTCCTTTTTTATTTTTAATTATGGTTATGAAACGATTGATCTTCTCTTTCTTACTTTTTGTTTTTGCTGCTAAAACCAATGCCCAGGTGTTTGGCGGTAATCCAACTTCTTTAAAATTCTATCAGCTTACTACCGATACGGTGCGTGTCATCTTTCCTAAGTCGCTGGAAAAGCAGGCGAGAGAAGTCGCATGGTTGCAGCATCAGCTGGTAAAGAACAATCCTGCGGCGTTGGGTACACAGCACCGTAAGTTCAATGTGGTGTTACAGAACCAAACAACTGCATCCAATGCGTATGTTGGTCCGGCACCGTGGCGCAGTGAGTTTTACATGATGCCCGATTTAAACAATCTGCAAAGTGGTGCTCTTCCCTGGCACCGGTATCTTGCGTTGCACGAGTTCAGGCATGTGGAGCAGTTCTCGAATTTCAATCGTACCATTCCTAAACTGGCAGGCGTATTCTTTGGACAGGAAGGACAAGCTGTAGCAATGAATCTTGCAGTTCCCGAATGGTTTTGGGAAGGCGATGCCGTTTGGCAGGAAACAATGAGCAGCGAACAGGGAAGGGGACGATTACCCTCTTTCTTTAACTCCTATCGTTCGTTGTGGCTGGCTAAGAAAAATTATTCGTACCAGAAATTAAGAAACGGATCATACAGGCATTTTGTACCTAACCATTACGATCTTGGTTATTTGCTTGTAACCTATGGACGGGAAAAGTTCGGCAACGATTTATGGACAAAGGTGAACAAAGATGCACTTGATTTTAAAAAGATTGTATTCCCGTTTCAGAAAGCGGTACAGAAATATACGGGTGTAACGTATAAGCAATTTGTAAACGATGCATTCAGCTGGTATAAAACAAAGATGCAGATCGAATCGCAATCGTTTTTTGCAAACATGCAGACAGTTACCAAAGCCGATAAGAATAATGTGCGCAACTACCTCTATCCGATTGAAGAGGCAGATGGCAGTGTGCTTGTGTTGAAAACATCGTACAGGCAAGTGCCAACATGGGTGCGTATTCATACAAACGGACATGAAGAAAAACTGCGGCCAAAAGATATTGCCGAAGATCAGTACTATTCGTATCGTAACGGAAAAATCGTATACACAGCGTTTGCTACTGATGCCCGCTGGGAATGGAAAACCTATTCTGTGCTGAAGATCTGGAACCCGGCAGTGAATGAAATAAAAAAGATCACCAGCAAAACACGTTTGTTTCAACCCGATCTTTCGCCCGATGCATCGAAAGTAATTGCAGTAAATGCAACAACCGATCTGCAAACGAATCTGCAGATGATTGGCGTAAACGATTCGTTGAAATATGATTTGCCCAATCCGGAGGGTTATGTTTATTCTTATCCCAAATTTTCGGCAGATGGATTGTCGGTTATAAGTGCAGTGCGTAACCAAAAAGGTGAAATGAGTTTGCTGCAAACAAACCTTGAAGGAAAAGAAGGACAATTGTTATTTCCGTTCAGCAATACCGTATTGGGATATGTGCAGGTTTCCGGTGATACGGTTGTATTTACAGCACCACAAAACGGAAGAGATGCTTTGTACCTGTACGATCTGAAGCAAAAGAAATTGTTTCGTGCAGCCGATCTGCCCAACGGAAATTACCAGGCAAGTTTAAATACAGCAACGGGTAAGTTGCTCTGGAATACTTTTACAGCTGATGGATATATGTTGCTGAAGCAGAACATAACCGATCTGCGTTTAACAGAAGAAGCGCAACCTAATGCCTTGTCCGATCTGTATGTTTCAACAACCAAATCAATTGAACGAAACATTTTGCAGGAGGTGAAGCCATTGGAAGGAACAATAAAACGGTATCGTTCGGGTCTCAATCTTTTTAATATACACAGTTGGCGACCATATACTACCGATCCCGATTATGGTATTACCTTCTTCAGCAACAATATACTCAACACAATGGTTGGTGAGTATAGCTATAACTACAACCGCAACGAAGCATCGCATGGTTTGTCGGCTGCACTTGTTTATGGTGGATTGTATCCGCAATTATCTGTTGGTGCATCGCAAACATGGAGCCGCAGCCAGGTGTACAATGCCGATACTACGTTAACATGGAATGTAAGCAACGTAAACGCAGGTGTAACATTGCCATTCAATTTTACCGGTGGATTGTTGTACAGTAATCTTACATTCAGCAGTTCCATTAATGCCGAGCAAATGAATTTTACAGGTATTGCAAAGCGTTTATTAAACGATCGTACGATCAATTATACAAATTCATCCATCAGTTGGGTAACGCAAACGCAGAAAGCATACCAACAGATCTATCCGAAATTTGCAAACGTTTTCTCAGTTCGTTACAGAAGAACGGTTAACGGACAACAGGGAAGCCAGGTATTGTTCAATGCAGGGTTATACCTGCCGGGTTTGTTGCGTAACCATAGTATTGTGTTATTTGCTTCTGCTTTTTCAAGAGACACGTTGCGTGGTGGATTGTTCAGCAACAATCTTTCCTTTGCACGTGGATTTAATGCAGTGAATTTGCCACGCATGTGGAGAGTAAGTGCCAACTATCATTTCCCGATCGTATACCCGGAGTTTGGAATAGCCAATCTTATTTACTTTTTGCGTGTGCGTGGTAATTTGTTTTACGATTATACACATGGCAGGAGTTTGCGCACAGGAAGAGAATTTCCATTTGAATCGGCAGGGGGCGAATTGTATTTTGATACAAGATTGTGGAATGTACAGCCCTTTACATTTGGGGTACGTTACAGCCGTTTGCTTACAACCGATGTGCTGGAGCCCGGAAAGAATCCTAATCAGTTTGAGTTGATACTGCCGATCGAATTGTTTTAATCGACGATAGTATGAGATAAAAATGCCGATAACATTTCATTGTCATCGGCATTTTTTATTGTAAGAACCTTTTGGCGAATAGCTTACAGCTTCTTCTTTACATTACTTTGATCTTAATATCCGGAGCTGTATAATAATAGCCGAACTTATCTTTTACAATAATATCGGTGATAAGAATCTCGTCTTCTTTCTTAACGATTTCATACAGGTTTTTTTGCCAGTTTGCAGGGAGAAAAGGAGAGTTGCTTACGTTAGCACCCGAAGTATTGAAACGGGTTTTGATTTCGCCTGTTTTCTCATCTTCAAACTTATCCTTGCTTTTGTATACAAGAATAAAGCGGGAAATATGGTACTTCACTTTTTTGTCGTCGATTACCCAAATAGCCGAATCGATTGTTGGCAACAACAGATCTAAAGGCAAGTCGCCACCTTTTGTTTTACCCCAGAAACTTTGCAGCACCGGTGGTTTTAACGTAGGCTTGGGTTTTTCCTGGGCTTTTGTTTGTGTGCTTAAGAGCAGAACAAACAAGGCAAAAAACAAACGGAATGGTCTTTTCAGCAACATGGATCAAATTGATTTTTGTTATAACGATGCAAGACTTTCTTCTATTGCCTTGATCTTTGCTTCTGCATCGGCTTTTTTCTTCCGTTCAACATCCACCACTTCGGGCTTTGCATTTTGCACAAAGCGTTCGTTGCCCAGTTTCTTTTCAACCGATACGAGAAAACCTTTGAGGTAATCAAGATCTTTCAGCAATTGTTCTTTTTGAGAAGATGTATCAATGGCCTGTTCGGTTGCAATGTAAAACTTGTCTTTTTGTACTACGGTTGAAATGGTGCCTGCCACTGCTGCACTCACAAAATCGATGCTTTCTGCATTTACCTGTTTTTGCAGGATAGATGCAATGCGTTTATAGGATGCATCATTGGCTGTTTCAATTGAAAGCTTGATGGCTTCTTTTGGTTTGATCTGGTTTTTTACACGAACGTCACGCAATGAACTGATCACTTCTTTTAACTGTGCAGCCAGCTGCAATACTTCTGCATTTGCAGTTCCTGCAGTTGCATATTGTTTGATGATAATGTCATCGCCTGCTGCTCTTTCTTTCAGTGCATGATAGATCTCTTCTGTAATGAACGGCATGAACGGATGTAACAATTGCATCAGCTCTTCGAAATAGGCAACTGTTTTTGCGTACACTTCCGCATCAATCGGTTGTTCAAAACCCGGCTTCACCCACTCAAGATACCAGCTGCAGAAATCATCCCAAATGAGAGAGTATATTGTTTTCAACGCTTCGCTCAAACGGAATTCTTTGAACAGTTGATTGATCTCTGTTTTCGCTTCATTCAACCGGTTGCCAAACCATTCAACTGCAAAGTTGTTTTCAACTGTGGTCTGTGGTCCATTGTCTGTCGTCGTTTGTCTTCCTTCCCACATCTTCACCAGCTTCAAGGCATTCCACAATTTGTTATTGAAGTTGCGGCCTTGTTCGTTGCTGCCTTCATCCCACAACAGATCATTCCCTGCCGGAGAGGAGATGAGGATACCAAAGCGACAGGCATCAGCGCCATATTTATCAATCAGCTCAAGTAAGTCGGGTGAGTTGCCCAAGCTCTTACTCATCTTACGTCCTTGCTTATCTCGCACAATACCGGTGAAATACACTTCTTTGAACGGGATTTCTTTTTGGTATTCCATACCCGCCATAATCATACGGGCCACCCAGAAGAAAATGATCTCTGGAGCGGTTACCAATGTATTGGTAGGGTAGTAATACTGTACATCTGCATTACCGGGATTGCTATAACCTTTAAACACTTCAAAAGGCCAGAGCCAGGAAGAAAACCAGGTGTCGAGACAATCTTCGTCCTGCGAAAGTTGAGTAATGGATTTGCCAAACTTTGTTTCGTATTGTTTTAATGCTTCTTCATGCGAAACAGCAACAACATAATTGCCCTCCGCATCGTACCAGGCCGGAATACGATGTCCCCACCATAACTGGCGACTGATGCACCAGTCCTTAATGTTCTCCATCCAATGGCGATAGAGATTCTTGAATTTAGCCGGATAGAATTTAATGTCTTCATTCATCACCACATCCAATGCCGGGCCGGAGATCTTTTTCATATCAACCCACCATTGCAAACTCAAACGTGGTTCTACAACTGCATCTGTACGTTCGCTGTAACCAACTTCACTGGTATAATCTTCTGTTTTGATAAGGTAACCATCTGCTTCAAGCATTGGAATAATTTTTTTCCTTGCTTCAAAACGATCTTCCCCGATCAATATCTGTGCTTCTTCGTTCAGCGTTCCATCTTCATTGAAGATATCAACTACTTCCAGGTTGTGCTTTTGGCCCAACTGGTAATCGTTCATATCATGTGCAGGTGTAACCTTCAATGCACCTGTTCCAAAATCCATCGTCACATAATCGTCGGTAATGATGGGGATGCGGCGGTTGATCAATGGCACAAACGCAAACTTGCCATGCAGGTGAGCATAACGTTCGTCTTTTGGATGTACACAGATGGCGGTATCGCCCATGATCGTTTCCGGACGAACTGTTGCAATAGTAATGAAGTCCTCGGTCGACTGTCCACTGTCAACAGTTGTATTGCCATCGTCTGTCGTCTGTTGACCATGGTCAATTCTGTATTTTAAGTGATAAAGTTTCTGCTGTGTTTCTTTCCTGATCACTTCCTCATCGCTCAACGCTGTTTTCGCTTTCACATCCCAGTTGATCATGCGTTTACCACGATAGAGATAACCTTTGTTATACAGGTCAACAAACACATTGATCACCGATTGGTAATAATCAGGATCCATGGTGAAGCTGGTGCGTTCCCAATCCAGACTACAGCCCAGCTTTTTCAATTGCTGAAGAATAATACCACCGTACTTCTCTTTCCATTCCCACGCATATTTCAAAAATTCATCACGACTGAGTGATGCTTTCTGAATTCCTTTTTCACGGAGCATCTGTACCACTTTAGCTTCGGTGGCAATAGAAGCATGATCGGTACCCGGTACCCAGCAGGCATTTTTCCCCTGCATACGGGCACGACGCACCAACACATCCTGAATGGTATTGTTGAGACAATGCCCCATGTGCAACACACCCGTTACGTTTGGCGGGGGTATTACAACCGTATAAGGTTCACGGTCGTCGGGAGTACTGTTATAGTATTTGCGCTCGTTCCAGTAGCTGTACCATTTTTGCTCGGATGCCTGATGCTCAAAATTCTTGCTGAGTTCCATGAAGGATGTACTTTTTTTGGTGTGCAAAGTTAAGGAATGAAGGGTGGACGCAGGAAGGAAATCCTGCTGAAAATGAGGCATGTAAATAAAAAAGCTCCCTGTAGGGAGCTTTTGAATAAAGTGAATAAGGTACATTGCTGTTTTTCAACAGCCTTCAGCGTAAAGTTTGAACCATAGGCAATTGCTTAACCGAACATTAATAATGTAACGAGTGCAATTGCTGCAAAAAATACAATAACGAAGATTGTAGTTTTTACTGATTCGCTCATTTGTGAAGAATTTGATGCCATAACTTTAAGTTTAAAGGTTACAAATTACGATCACAGGAAATACGGAATTCTAATATACTGTTGAGGCCTTACGAGGGAATCTTATACTTATTCTAATTCTAATACGAATTTACTTCAGATTTCGTGCCCCACAAAGAATCTCGTCTATTTATTTTTACTTTGCTATACGTGTTTTTACGATAAATATGCTTTACGCTGTAACTGATATTGAAACAACAGGTGGCTATGCTTCTGCAAACGGTATAACCGAAATAGCTGTTTACATCTATGATGGTCAGCAAATAGTGGATAGTTTTGAGTCGCTCGTAAATCCGCATCAACCCATTCCCAGGTTTGTGCAATCGCTAACCGGTATTACCGACGATATGGTGCAACTGGCACCATCGTTCGAAGAAATAGCTCCCCGCTTGTTTGAGCTTTTCCAGGGCAAAGTATTTGTTGCACACAATGTAAACTTCGATTATTCTTTTGTAAGTCACCAGTTACAGCAATCGGGTTATCATCTTAACTGCAAAAAACTTTGCACGGTACGTTACACCCGCAAAATATTTCCAAAGCTTGCATCGTATAGTTTAGGCAACCTCTGTCGGCATTTCGAAATTCCTTTATACAATCGTCACCGTGCAGCAGGTGATGCAAAAGCTACTGTTCAGTTACTCGAATTGTTGCGTAAAAATGATGTAAACAATCATCTGCATACAATGATCGGCAAACAATCGAAAGAACAGTATTTGCCGTTGCATCTGAACAAAGAAGATATTGATCAGCTGCCTTTAACACCTGGTGTATATTATTTTCACGATGCAAAAGACAAAGTAGTGTATGTGGGGAAAGCGATACAGCTGAAGAAGCGTGTAACAAGTCATTTTTCCAATAACAAACCAACTAAACAGAAGCAGGAATTTCAGCGAAATGTTCATCGTATTTCATACCAGCAGTGTGGTACAGAGTTAATGGCATCGGTGCTTGAAACAATTGAAATAAAGCGACTGTGGCCGAAGTACAACCGGGCCGTTAAAGGATATGAAGCACAGTATGGGTTGTATTTGTTTGAAGATGGGAGAGGGTATTATCGTTTAGGCATAGACCGTAAGCATAAGAATGTTCCTGCCGTTTACCAGTTTTACAGCAGACATGAAGGAACCCTGGAGTTGAAACGACTGATACAGGAGTTTGAATTATGTAATAAGCTTTGCTTTATCGATCGGTCAACAGATAGATCCTGTGAACATCCGCAATGCAAAGGCGCCTGTACAGGCGAGGAGTTGCCAACTGATTACAATGAACGTGTAGAACAGGCGGTTGCACAGCTGCGTAAAGAGCTGCCCAGCTTTGCCATTCGTGAACGTTCTTATTTTAACGGACAGGACAGTTGTATTTTGATGGAGGACGGTCGCTTTTATGGAATGGGTTATGTGCCTGCCGGTTTTGATGTAAGTATGAAAGATGAATTACGGAAACAGCTGCAGGAATATCCCGAGTACGATTTTGTACGAAACATCATTAAACGATATGCGTTGGATCAGCCGGAAAAAGTGATATGGTTATAATATGTTGCAAGTTGTTAGCAGAAAGCTTGCAGCTTACAACATCTTATTGTTTTGTCCATGTATCGGTTCTGCCAATAAGCGATACACCGATATAGCCTCGTACTTTTAATTTAGTAGCACCATCCAGCGACATTTTGCAGGAATAGGTTTTGCCATTCTTCGGATCGTAAATTTTGCCACCTGTCCATTCGTTTTTATCAGTATACTTGAAACCCCACATATTAACCAGACCCATCACCGGGCGCTTGTGATTTACTTCGTCCGGGTGGTTTTTATCGAGCTTGGGTTTGCCTGTTTCAGGATCGTTCGGTTCTTTTAACCAAATGATCTTTCCCTGGTATTTATCTCCGTTTTTATAGATCTGAATAATGCCTGTTCCTTCGCCATTTTTCCATGAACCGATAATGGCATCGGGGTTATCTTGAACTAAAGTAAATGATAAGAATAAAATGGTGCAGCAAAGTGTAAACTTTATATATGCAAGCTTTTTCATGTAGGAAACTATTTAAAGGGTTTAAATGCTGTTTCAAAAATAAACAACCATTCGTAAAGAAAATTTTAATTCCGATCCTGTAAAAAAAATTTTGCAGTTCCATCATCCTTCAACATATTTGCACAGCAATGAACAAAACAATTACAAATACTCAGTGGTGGTGGCATACAACTCTAAAGGGGCTGTAATGCTGTTGCTATGATTATTGTATCATATTTCAGAAGCCCCGATTTTATCGGGGCTTTTTTATTCCCCTCCCTGGAGGGGTTAGGGGTGGGTTAAGAAAAATAATTGAACTAAACGGATCATGAAAAAAATTAACATAGAAACGACTTGTAAGAAAATGCTGGCCGATGTGTACACACCGGTGGGCATTTACCTGCGCCTGCGTGACCGGTTCAGAGATACCGTGTTGCTGGAGAGTACTGATCATCATGCAGCAGAAAACAGTTGGTCGTTCATTGGTATCAATGCCATTGCAGGTATGGAGATCAGCTCCAATGCCAGCATAGAATTTAAACTGCCCGGACAAAAGCCGGAACGGATTGCTATTAAGCAACCATCGGAAGTGCCGCAGCAGTTGTTCGATTTTATGAACCACTTTGAAGCGACAGGTGATTGCAAGGAAGCCCGTTTTGCACATGGTTTGTATGGTTATACTACATACGATGCGGTGCAGTTTTTTGATGCGGTGAAGTTGAGTGATGCAAAAGTGCAGGCATCGGCTATTCCGTTGATGCGTTATCGCCTGTATCAATATGTCATTGCTATCAATCATCATAAAGATGAGTTGTTCATTTGTGAGAACAGAATGAAAGGTATTGAAAGTGAGCTGGCAGTTGTGGAGAGTTTGATCCGGAGTAAAGATGTTCCCGTTTACCCGTTTGAAGTAAAAGGTGAAGAAACATCGAACATTACTAACGAAGCATACATTGAGATGGTGAAGAAAGGTATTGCCAGCTGCATGCGTGGTGATGTGTTCCAGATCGTGTTGAGCAGAAGATTTCAACAATCGTTCGCCGGTGATGAGTTTAATGTGTACCGTGCCTTACGCAGCATCAATCCTTCTCCTTATTTATTCTTCTTTGATTATGGCGATTATAAGCTGATGGGTTCATCACCTGAATCGCAGATCATCATCAATAATGGTAAAGCAGTGGTGCATCCAATTGCCGGTACCTTCAAGCGCACAGGCGATGATGAAATTGATCAGCGTGAAGCAGCCCGTCTGCTGGAAGATGCAAAAGAAAATGCTGAGCATGTCATGTTGGTTGATCTTGCCCGTAACGATCTGAGTCGTGTTTGTGATGATGTGCGTGTGGCGCATTACAGACAAGTGCAGTACTACAGTCATGTGATTCATTTGGTGAGTGAAGTGATTGCAAAAGTTCGTCCTGCTTCCAATCCGTTTGAATTATTGGCGAAAACATTTCCTGCAGGTACATTAAGCGGTGCGCCAAAGATCAAAGCCATGCAGTTGATCGATGCATATGAAACAACAGCCCGCAGTTATTATGGTGGCGCAATAGGCTTTATGGGGTTTGATGGAAGCTGTAATCATGCCATCATGATCCGCACCTTCCTGAGTAAACAGAATACATTGTTTTATCAAGCCGGTGCTGGAGTTGTAGCTGCAAGTAAACCTGAAAGTGAATTGCAGGAAGTAAATAATAAACTGGGAGCATTGAAAAAAGCAATTGAGTTTGCTGAAGAAATTAGTTGATAGTCCATGGTTCATAGTAAAAAAGACCATGAACAATGAACCATCAACCATGAACCAAATAAAAATGAAAATATTAGTCTTCGATAATTACGATTCGTTTACCTACAATCTTGTTCATCTTGTAGAGAAGATCATTCATGAAAAAGTGGATGTGTACCGGAACGATCAGATTCCCTTGGAAAATGTAAAAGCTTATGATAAAATTATTTTGTCGCCTGGTCCCGGTATTCCCGAAGAAGCAGGTTTGCTGTTGCCGTTGATCAAAGAATATGCAGCAACAAAATCTATACTTGGTGTGTGTTTGGGTCACCAGGCAATTGGTGAAGCATTTGGCGGAACGTTGACGAATCTGTCAACTGTATTTCATGGGGTAGCTACACCTATCAATATCCAAAATCCAAAGAATCCAAAACCCAATGGCGTGTTAAATGGATTGCCGGATACAATTGAGGTGGGTCGTTATCATAGTTGGGTGGTGAACAAAGAAGGCTTTCCTGCAGAATTGGAAATTACTGCCGAAGATGAAACAGGAATGATCATGGCGTTACAACATAAAACGTATGATGTTCAGGGCGTGCAGTTTCACCCGGAGAGTGTGTTGACACCACGAGGTGAAGACATTCTTCGCAACTGGTTGAAGGCGTAATTTGATAATGAGTGAATTTGAAAATTTGAAAATGAAAAAAATACTTCAGTTACTGTTTGAACATAAAAGTTTGTCGAGAGCGCAGGCAAAAGAAGCGTTGCTCAACATTGGTAAAGCCATGTACAACGAACATGAGATCACTGCTTTCATGACGGTGTATTTAATGCGCAGCATTACCATTGAAGAGCTGCAGGGTTTCCGTGATGCATTGCTGGAATTGTGTGTGCCGGTTGATTTGAATGGTCATGCAGTGTTGGATATTGTGGGAACAGGTGGCGATGGAAAAAACACCTTCAACATTTCAACGCTTGCTTGTTTTATTGTGGCGGGTGCCGGACAAAAAGTTGCCAAGCATGGTAACTACGGGGCATCTACCATCAGCGGTGCAAGTAATGTAATGGAGCAGTTGGGTTATAAGTTCAAAAACGATGTCGATCAATTAAAACGTGAAGTGGAAGAGGCAAACATCTGTTTCATGCATGCGCCGATGTTTCATCCTGCATTAAAAACTGTTGGGCCTATTCGTAAGAATCTCGGCATGCGTACCTTCTTCAATATGCTCGGTCCAATGGTTAACCCGGCGAAACCTGCGTATCAACTGGTGGGTGTGTATAATTTGGAGATGGCACGGGTGTACAATTATCTGTTGCAGCAAACAGGCGGTGCGTTCACCATCATTCACAGTTTGGATGGTTACGATGAAATTTCATTGACCAACGATACCAAAGTGATCACCAACAAAGGAGAGTTTGTAATGACGCCTGAACAACTCGGCAAGCGAATGGTGCAGCAAAGCGATATACATGGCGGTAACACGGTTGAAGAAGCTGCAAAGATATTTACGAAGATATTAAGCGGCGAAGGGACATGGGCGCAAAATGCAGTGGTGATGGCGAATGCAGCAATGGGTTTGTACTGCACCGGTGCTTATACAACTTATGATGATGCATTTGCAGCAGCAGTGGAAAGCCTGGAGAGTGGTAAAGCAAATAACTGTTTAAAGAAATTGATAGAATTGAATAACTAAACCTTGTGTCCTTAGTGTAAAGCTTTGTGCTCTTTGTGGTAAAAATTGAACCACGAAGCACACGAAGAAATCACAAAGATTCACGAAGAGATAAGACATGAATATTTTAGATAAGATCATTGCACAAAAACGAATTGAAGTAGCAGAACGCAAAGCTAAAACAAGCATTGCTGAATTACAGCAACAGCCCTTGTATGCCCGTGCAACACTTTCGTTGAAACAGTTTTTACTCGATGATACAAAGACCGGCATCATTGCGGAATTCAAACGACAGTCGCCATCAAAAGGAGTGATCAACGGAACGGCTGACGTGGCGGAAGTAACATCTGCTTATACAAACAACGGAGCTTCCTGTTTAAGTGTATTGACGGACGAACAATTCTTTGGCGGCAGCACGAATGATCTCATCAAAGCAAGAGTAAACAGCATTCCTATTCTCCGCAAAGATTTTATTGTAGATGAATACCAGATCGAAGAAGCAAAGGCAATGGGAGCTGATGTAATTTTGCTCATCGCAGCATGTTTAACAACAGATGAAGTAAAACGTTTGGCGGCTTATGCAAAAAAACTTTCGCTGGAAGTATTGCTTGAGCTGCATGATGAAGAAGAGTTGCAGCATATCTGCGATGAAACAGAGATTGTAGGCATCAACAACCGCAACCTCAAAACATTTGAAGTGGATATTGAACGGAGTCTGCGCATGGCCAAGCAGATCCCTGATACAAAAATAAAAGTGGCAGAAAGCGGTATCAGTTCGGTGGAGAATATTCAACTGTTCAAAGCAAATGGATTCAGAGGATTTTTGATCGGCGAAAATTTTATGAAAGCAGAAAACCCGGGAAAAGCATTTGCAGCATTCGTACAACAACTAAAAGAAAAAGCATGAACATAAAAGTATGTGGCATCACCACAGCAAAACAAGTACAACAGTTAGACGGATTAGATATCGATTTCGCAGGATTTATTTTTGTGCCCGATTCTCCACGTTATGTAGAAGGTAAGCTGGATAAGAAAGCAATTAAGAATGCAGATTTTGATCTGAAGAAAGTAGGTGTGTTTGTCAATCCATCGTACAGCGATATACTCGATGCAATTGAAGATTATGGTTTGGATGTGGTGCAGTTGCATGGTGAAGAAACACCTGAGTTTTGCAGCGATCTGAATGAAGATGTGGAAGTGATCAAAGTATTTCACATTGATGAATCAGTAAAAGATATTGATGCATTGGTTGCACCGTACGATGAAGCTTGTGATTATTATTTGTTCGATACAAAAGCAGGTGAGTTGAAAGGTGGCACCGGTAAACAATTCGATTGGAGCATAATCGCCAAAAGCAAAATTGAAAAACCATTCTTCTTAAGCGGTGGAATTGGTGTGGATGATATTGCGCAGATCAAGAAGTTTAAGCACCCTGATTTTTATGGCGTGGATATCAACAGTAAATTTGAAACAGAACCGGGTACAAAGGATATGGCGAAAGTGTTACAGTTTAAAGTGGGGTTGAAATAATTGATAATTGGTTAATGGATAGTGGAGAATGAAGTATAATACGAAGCCGAGCCATGAGAGGTGGTTGGATTTTGAGCGTTTTATATGGCGAAGCAATCTCAGTTGAAAAAGTAGATTGCTTCGTTCCTCGAATGACGAAAACAGATAACGATTGCGTTTGCTGACAAAACCTTTTAAGCAAAGCTTATGCGCATAAAAGTCTGCGGCATGACCGAACTGGAGCAACTGCAACAACTGGGCGATCTGGGTGTTGAGTTTGCCGGTATGATCTTCTATCATAAATCGCCGAGGTTTGTGTTGCGCACGCTTACGGGTGAGCAGGTGAAAAGGGCCAAGCTGAAAGTGTACAAGGTGGGTGTGTTTGTAAATGCTTCGTATGATGAGATCATGAATCATGTAGAAAATTTTGGTCTTGATCTTGTGCAGTTGCATGGCGATGAAACGCCGAGATTTTGTGAACAGGTGAGTGAGTATATACAAACCATCAAGGCATTTCGAATTGCCGAGGATGATAACATCGCCTGGAAGATCAAAGATTATTTTGATGCCTGCGATATGTATATGTTCGATACGATGGGTGCAGGTTATGGTGGCACTGGTAAAAAGTTTGACTGGAATATGCTGAAGGGACTGGATATTGGTAAACCGTTTTTCTTAAGCGGCGGAATAGAACCAACCGATGCAGCAGCAGTAAAAGAATTCGCCAACGAACCGGTAGCGAAAAACCTGTTTGCATTGGATATGAACAGTAAGTTTGAACTGAGTGCGGGTGTAAAAGATATGAAGCTGGTGAAGAAGTTTGTGGAAGAGGTGAGGGGATAGCAGGATGTTGGATTTATGATGTATGATTTCGGATGTAAGAAGATGTTGGCGATTCGTCATGTCGACGAAGGAGACATCTCTGAGAGTAGAGACTGTTTGAATGATGGAGGGATGAGTGAATATATAAGGTATGAATGTTTAGGGATGCTTCGTGCCTCAGCATGATGGCTTATAGAGTTTGTGTAAGTAAAAGTACTTGTGCATCAACTATGCTAAACAACTATTATGAAAAAGACTATTTGTTTGATCGTTTTATTTGTTGCTAATCATGTAATGGCTCAGTTAAAAGTTGAGGAGTTGATGAATGATTCACTAGTGAAAGCATTTGTATGTGAGCAAACAGGAAGAAATTTTCAGAATGTACATCTTGTTTCGATTGATGAATTAAAAGAAAGAAAGCAGCTTGAAGCTGTAACTGTTTTTGATTCTCTACAGACTGTGCATAAACTGGTTGATGATTTTAATGAGGATGGCAAGAAGGATTTAATAGTGAGTTATGCATTTCGGGTGCCGAGTCAAATGTATTTTGATGGATTTTTTATACAAGCATTTGTGTCGAATGAGAAAGGAAAATACGATCTGAAAGATCTTTGGCATCGGTACGAGTATTTGCTTGGGCGAATTATTGGAATGGATAGAAAAAGCAAGAGTTTTGTAGTTGCAAGGCAATGGATTGATTTCAGGAAGGAGGTTTTGGGGTTTGATACGCTTTTTTATTTCCAGGGAGAGTTTATTAATAAGAACAATACTTGCAATATAGGATTTGACCAGTTGGAATATTATACAACATCAAACTGGTTGGCATCTTCCTACAAGTATAGTTATTTTACCCTTTTTGCTAATGGAGTTATTAGAAGGGAAGATTTTGATATGGGGAACAGGAAGATTTATCAGTGTCAGTTGAAGAAAGAGATTTTTGATAGCCTTAATAATCTAATCTGTGCCGTAAATCTATGGGAGTTAAAAGGTCGCTATGAAATGGAAAATGTACATGATGTTGGAACCTCTCACCTGGTAATTAGTTATAAAGGGACAGTAAAAAAGATTGATGATTATGGCCATTGGGGAAATTTTGGTTTGGCAGTTATTTATAAAACGCTGAGCAGATTGAGTAAGGATTCGGATTGGGTGTTGATTGAGCAGATAACTAAAAAAGATGAGGGGAAATATTGAAGCTGAAAAATATGCCGGGGGAAAACTGATGCTATTTGCACAACCGATGTTTTCTGGCGCAGGTCTCTGACCTGATGCCATGTGTTACTAAATTTTAAAAGATAAGTAGCGAATAAGCACAAGTCAGAGACTTGCGCTAGTTGAGAGTTGATTAGATAAATAAAATGAGATTAAGATAAATGCGAATCGTAATAATTATTTTATTAAGTCTGTTTGCTAATTCAGCAAAATCGCAATCGTCATCTATCCTTGATTTAGTTGTTATTGGCAAAGACACTATTGTAGCATCAACTTACGATATGTCAATCATCGTGTCGCATGATGGAGGAAAAACGTGGATAACAACGGAACGTCAATTAATGAAGAAATTAGGGTTAGATGGTAAGCGTATTTGGGGTATTGATAGCTGGATTGGAATACATGAAAGAAGTTATTCCAGATTGTTTTACTCTGATGATATTGGTAAAACATGGAAACAAATTGAGCTTAACACAGACTTGTTTTTTGCAATGGATTTCATTGAAATAGGAGGACGGTTTTGGATTGTAGATGCACAAAGTGATATATGGGAGCATAAAGTAACCAACGTTGAAACTAGTTTAAGTTGGAAGAAACGAACAAGTTTTAATGATTTCGGCAGGCTTTCTATCTTATCATCTTACAGAGATTCATATTTAAAAATTAGTGGACTCGGGGATAGTTTATGGGTGTTTGATACAAAAGCAAAAAAGTTGATACGAAGCAAAAGTCCAATTGAGGATTTAGAATTGGCTGTTTTACTTAACAACAGTATTGTTTATTTGTTAGATGGAAAAGATAGTCAGGTTTTTCAATTTGATTTAAAAGAACAAAAGCTTAATTCTATCACCAAAGTTGAAGGATACAAATGGTTTTCTTCGTTCTCAATTGTTGGAAATACTCTTTTTGTATTGGGTGAAGGTAATGATGGTAGGCAGGATTTTACAGTTTTGTCCATGATTAACTCACAGGGACAATTAAAAATAATCGATGGGGTTAAAGGAGGCGACGCCGATGTTTGTTTTATTGACAAATACAATCGACTTTGGATTGGAACTACAAAAGGAATGTTTTTGCTTGAACCCGGAAGTGATAAATCGAAGCAGATTCTTTAAAGATGAATAGAATTACAAAACGTACAAGTGTGCGACGCAACAGAAGATAAATAGTAGCACAAGCGGTGGCTACATAACCCTCCTTCGCTAAAGCTTCGGAGGATAAAAAATAAAATGATGGAAACAACATATCAAAAACCTTCGCAACAAGGTTATTACGGAAAGTTTGGCGGGGCATACATCCCGGAGATGCTGCATCGCAATGTGGAGGAGCTGCAGAGCCGTTACCTCGATATTATGAGCGATGCATCGTTTCAGCAGGAGTTTCGTGGTTTGCTGAAAGATTATGTGGGCAGGCCAACGCCTTTGTATTTAGCAAAACGTTTGAGCAAACTGCATAACACCAACATCTGGTTGAAGAGAGAAGATCTTTGTCATACCGGTGCACATAAGATCAATAACACGATCGGACAAATTCTGTTGGCTGAACGTTTGGGTAAGAAACGCATCATTGCAGAAACAGGTGCAGGTCAGCATGGAGTGGCAACGGCAACGGTGTGTGCATTGAAAGGTGTGGAGTGCATTGTGTACATGGGCGAAAAAGATATTGAACGGCAGGCACCGAATGTGGCCCGTATGAAAATGCTGGGTGCAACGGTTGTGCCTGCAACTAGCGGCAGTAAGACATTGAAGGATGCAACGAATGAAGCGATCCGTGACTGGATCAATAACCCCAACGATACGCATTACATCATCGGCAGTGTAGTGGGGCCGCATCCATATCCTGATATGGTGGCGAAATTTCAGAGCGTGATCAGCGAAGAAATGCGTTGGCAGTTGAAAGAACACACGGGCGCTGAATTACCATCGCATGTGGTGGCATGTGTGGGTGGGGGAAGTAATGCAGCCGGTGCGTTCTATCATTTCCTTGATGAGTTGAGTGTGCAGTTGGTGGCTGTGGAGGCTGCTGGTGAAGGTGTGCATAGTGGCATGAGTGCTGCTACAACACAACTCGGTAAGCCGGGTGTATTGCATGGCAGTAAAAGTTTGGTGATGCAAACAGAAGATGGACAGGTGGTGGAGCCGCATAGTATATCGGCAGGTTTGGATTATCCCGGTATTGGTCCGCTGCATGCAAATTTATTTGATAGTGGTCGTGGTTTGTTTTTAAGTGCAACAGATGAAGAAGCATTGAAAGCAGTGTTTGAATTGTGTAAGCTGGAAGGAATTATTCCGGCCTTGGAAAGTGCGCATGCGTTGGCTGCATTGCATCAACTGAAGTTTAAAGAAAACGACCAGGTGATTCTTTGTTTGAGCGGAAGAGGAGATAAGGATCTGGCGACGTATATGAAACATATTTAAAATTAACCACAGAGGTACGGAGACACAGAGTAGCTCCGAGCCTCTGTGTCTCCGTGGTAAATAATATGAGCAGGATACAAGAATTATTCGAAACAAAAAGCAATCGTGTATTGAATGTGTATTGCACAGCCGGTTATCCGCAGTTGAACAGTACACTGGAAGTAATGTCTGCCTTGCAGGTAAACGGTGCAAACTTAATTGAGTTAGGTATGCCGTATAGTGATCCGCTGGCTGATGGTCCGGTGATACAGCATAGCAGTACCATAGCCTTGGCAAATGGCATGACCATTAAAACCTTGTTTGCACAATTGAAAGATTTCAGACAGACGATAAATGTGCCGGTGATCTTAATGGGCTATATGAATCCTGTGTTGCAGTATGGCTTTGAACAATTTTGTAAAGATGCTGCTGATGTTGGCGTGGATGGTTTGATCTTACCTGATCTTCCTGAATACGAATTTGAAACGGAGTATGGCGCTATCATCAAAAAGCATGGACTTGATTTTGTTTTCTTAGTTACACCTGAAACAAGTGAAGAACGTATTAAAAGACTCGACAGTTTGAGTACAGGTTTTTTATATGCAGTATCATCATCGTCTACAACAGGTAGTGATAAAAACATGACCGATGTAAATGCTTATCTGCAAAAACTAAAAGCCATGCAGTTGAAAAATCCGGTGCTGGTTGGTTTTGGCATTAAAGACAAACAAACTTTTGATACAGCCTGTGCAAATGCAAATGGCGCAATCATCGGTACAGCCTATATCAAGGCATTGGAAGGAACAAGTGATGTGGCGAAAACAACAAAAGAATTTCTGAAGGCAATTGTCTGAACCAGGATTTGGGTGGATTAAATGATTTTATCATCTTCTTCATCCTTTAAATCTTAATAATCATGGTTCAGACAATGAGCGGAAGACGGGGCTCGAACCCGCCACCCTCAGCTTGGGAAGCTGATGCTCTACCAAATGAGCTACTTCCGCTAGTATGTTTAAAGTTAAACATGAAATTGAATTTTAAAAAATGAGTACAGTAGAAAACAGCGGGGTCTTTTCAGTTCCCCCTTCAGGGGGCGGAGGGGGCTCTGTGGCAATTGTAAAATACAACGCAGGAAACATTCAATCGGTGCTGTTTGCATTGGAACGATTGGGTGTGGATGCAAAAGTGACGGATGATTTTGAAGAACTGCAGAAAGCGGATAAGGTGATCTTTCCCGGTGTGGGCGCTGCTCGCAGTGCTATGGATAGTTTGAAAGAAAAGGGACTGGATGCAGTGATCAAAGAATTAAAGCAACCGGTGCTGGGTATTTGTGTGGGGATGCAGTTGTTGTTCGATCATTCAGAAGAAAGTGATACGGAATGTTTGGGTATTATTCCGGCGAAAGTGAAATTGTTTCGCAGTGAAGAGATCAGTCCGGATATTCCGATAAAAGTTCCGCAGGTAGGATGGAATGATATTTACAATTTAAAAACCGATCTGTTCAGTAATGTACCGGAACATAGTTATGTGTATTATGTTCACAGCTATTGTGCTGAAATGAACCCGTATTGTATTGCCACTACCAAATATGGATTGGAGTATGCAGGCGCTGTGCAGAAAGATAATTTCTACGGTGTGCAGTTTCATACAGAGAAAAGTGCAAAGGTGGGAGAGCAGATATTAGCTAATTTTTTGGAGTTGTAGAGTGATTTTCGAATTGATAATTTTTTAATTGATTATTGATAATGCAAATAATTCCAGCCATCGATATTATAGATGGAAAATGTGTGAGATTAACAGAGGGTGATTATTCTCAAAAGAAAATTTACAACGAACACCCTTTAGAAGTTGCAAAGGAATTTGAAGATGCCGGCTTACAGCGTTTGCATCTCGTTGATCTGGATGGCGCAAAAGCAGGTGCTGTTAAAAACTGGAAAGTGCTGGAAACAATTGCAGCAAAAACATCGCTGGTGATTGATTTCGGTGGCGGTATTAAAAAAGCAGAAGATGTAAACATTGTGTTCAACTCCGGTGCTGCATTGGCAACAGTGGGCAGTATTGCTGTGAAAGATGAAACAACATTTGTTTCATGGTTGCAACAGTTTGGTGCTGCTAAGTTTTTATTGGGTGCTGATGTAAAGAATGAAAAGATAGCTGTAGGTGGCTGGTTGGAAACAACTGATATCTGGATCTACGATTTTATTGAGAAATACATCAATCATGGTGTGCAGCAGATCTTCTGTACGGATGTAAGTAAAGATGGTCGCCTTGAAGGTCCCTCAACCGAACTCTATAAAAATATTCTGCAGAAATTCCCTCAACTTCATTTTATTGCCAGCGGCGGTGTAAGTTCTATGAGCGATTTAGATGAACTGGCGAATATCGGTTGCACGGGTGTAATTGTTGGCAAAGCTATTTACGAAGGAAGGGTGACGTTGAATGATTTGAAGAAATTCTAAAGATGTAAGATATAGAATTTAGGATGTATGAAGCGTGTTGATTATTCACCATTCACAATTGACTATTCACCTTTCTTCCCAAATCGTTTCTTCACCACCTCCACCAACTGCAATGCATCGGGTGTAAGTTTTAATGCAAACACGGCTGCAACAAAGATGATGCTGAATAAACTGCTACGCAGAAAAACACCTGTCCATCCGTTCATGCTGTTAAACAAATAGTAACTGATGAAATAGGCTGCAGCTCCTGTTACAAGCGCAAGAATGGTTTTGCTGCTGAACGGTTGCAGGTTATATTTCCGCAACAGGAACACATAACGTATAGCATTGTAAATAACAAAGGAAATGAGGTTAGCATACGCACTGCCTACTATGCCGTACTCTTTGATCAACAAATAGTTTAACGGAAGTATGAGAAGAATCAATATTACACCGGTGAAAAATTCAAAGCGCCAATGAACAGATGTTGCAATGATCTGACCATTTACACCTGTACCCGCATCGATGAGTTTGGTAATGCCCAATACAAATACCACCATCAGCCCGGCTTTGTAATCGCCTTGTATTTTCAACAGATCGAATGCATCTTCCACATTCAGCCACACACCAAGAAATATAAACAAGCCAAGCAGTAACAGATTGATGGATGTGCGTTTATACAGCCGTTCAATTTCTTTTAAATTTTTATTCTTCCAGGCAATAGATAAAGCTGCAATAGTAACAGCTACAATGCTGCGTTGCGGCACCTGTATAAGATTGGCGATGTACGACGAAAGATTGTATACGCCGGTGTCTTTAATGCCGTTTTCACTTACACTGGAAATGATAATGCTGTCTGCCACCTGCGAAAGAATCATGATAAGTGAGCCGCCATATACATAGCTCGATAGCGCAACCATTTTCCATTTAAACTTTTTGGTAACACGGCTTTGTTTAAAGGTGAAATGTAAATCGCCTCCACGTTTCAGGTAAAACAAAAGGAAAAGAGCAATCACAATAAACATCAACGAGAACAACTTGATGAAGCCATCAAATTCAACCAGATTAAAAAAGAAGAGCATCACCAGTAACAGAGTAAGCAAACGCAAACCTGTTTCCCGTAAAAAGTTGGAGTAAATGGTTTTTTGATAAGTCCACGCAAAACTTTCGAGTATCGAAAACAACAATGTGCCAAAGCCAAATAGAAACGTCCAGTGGTAATATGTAACGAAAATAGGAGAGCGGTAACTGAACTTTCGAACGATCAGTGGTTCAAATAAAAGTCCGCCTGCAATGACTAAGATAAAACCCAGCATCGGAATCAATAACAACCAGCTGTACAGGTCGTTTTCTTTCTTCTGCAGATTGTCTTTGTAATACGGAAAGAATTTGTATACAACAGCAACCACACCAAATGCCGATACTGCATACATCAACTGACCAATATCAAAAAATAAACGGGTTAAACCGTATTGTTCCGGAGTAAACGCATGTTCGCCACTGCGGATGAAAAACCAGGTATTAATAAAGCCAACAAAGAAGCCAATGTAAATGACGATACTGGATAGGATGGCTTGTTTCCTGATTTGTCCCATTTAGTTTAAGGTAGATGGTTAAAGGTGAAAAGTTTTATGGAAGAAGGTCAAAGGTATAAGGCTTTCCTTTAACCCTATACCTTACGCCTTTCAACTATTTTACCTTCTTATAGTTTACATAAAAATTCTTATCCATCAGATTACCGATGTCTTCGCCCTCTTTGAAATTGGTGCGTACCTGTTGCCAGTTTTCAGTAGCCAGCAATAAACCATATTTACCGTTGCTGTTACCGGGTAAACGAACAGGCATATTAAAACCTTTTACACAATTACTCCAGCGGTAATACAAAATCTGCGAAGCATTTTCTGTACTTAAATAATATTCCAGTGTTGGCACCTGCGTTGTACGCAGGTATTGATCGAACATTTTTGAAAGATTATAACCTGTACGTTTCGAAATGAAATCTTCTATCTCAGCAGAAGTAACTGTTTTGTGGTAATACTTTTCATTCATATCACGCAGCAACAAACGGAAGGTGCTTTTGTCGCCAATGATCTGCCGAACCATGTGCAGCATGTTTGCCGCTTTTGGATACATGTCACCACTTCCTTCATTATTCAAATTGTATTTGCCAATTATGGGGCGGTCGTTACGGATGTTTCTGCGAATGCCCTGCAGATAGGCATTGCCTGCCTCTTCACCATAAAGATAGTCGGTGTACAAGGTTTCGCTGTAATTGGTAAAACCTTCATGCACCCACATATCAGCAATGTCTTTACTGCTGATGTTGTTGCCATACCACTCATGTCCGCTTTCATGAATGATGATGAAGTCGAATTTTTTTCCCCAGCCTGAGCCGCTTAAATCGTTTCCTTTATAACCATTCATATATTCATTGCCATAAGCAACAGCACTTTGGTGTTCCATTCCAAGGTGATGACTTTCTACAAGCTTGTAACCATCTTCATAAAATGGATAAGGACCAAACCAATATTCAAACGCACGCAGCATTGGTTTTACCTGTTCAAATTGTTTTTTTGCTTTATCAAGATTGTAATCGAGTACATAATAATCAAGATCGAGTTTTCCTTTTTCGCCTTGCAACGTATCGCTGAAATGTACATACTTGCCCACGTTCATCGTTACGTTATACAGGTTGATGGGTTGCGTAACAGCCCATGTCCATGTTTTATGACCTTTACCGTCATTACTTACATTTTGTAAACGTCCGTTCGAAACATTCATTAATGTATCGGGAGTAGTAACGCTGATGGTTACGCCATTATCCGGCTCATCACTTTGGTGATCTTTACAAGGCCACCAAACACTTGCCCCTAAACCCTGGCAGGCAACGTTGATCCATGGGTTGCCATTCTTGTCTTTTTTCCACACAACACCGCCATCCCATGGTGCACGCAGGGCAGGCTTCGGTACGCCATGATAAACGATGCGTAACTGATGCACACCTGTTGCTGATGTTGCAGATTTCGGAAGACGACCTTTTGCTATATCAATAAACCATGCATGGCCATCTCTGCGGAAATTCATTTTTGTACCGTTAAGAATTGCACTGTCGATGATCATTGGGTCCTGCAGATCGATCTGCATTTGTTTGCCTGGCTTTTTTACCAAACGAAACGTTATAACTGTTGTGCCGGTTAATGTAAACTTATCGAAGTTGGGTGTTACATCCAGATCGTACTTCACTACATCCCACCAAACACGACCAGGGGTTATGCTGCCACGCAAGGTATCCTGTCGTGTAAACGATGTTTCGTTTTGCATTAACTGGGCATTGGCTGTTGAAAAAACTGTAAAACAGGTTAAGAGGGACAGAAGCAAATGATTTTTTTTCACCGGGAAATATTTGAGGCTAAATTTAGCAGGAAATATTTATGTACAGAACGGAAAATATACAAATCAACTTTCTGCATACACTAATGGGCTGTTTAAGTGTTGTACTGCTGTTTATATCCTGCGGTAAACGCAGGGAGAACGATGCGAATTTTTTCAAGTATAACGAAGTTAGCGGTGTCAGTTCTCTCGATCCTGCATTTGCAAAAAGCCAATCGGTTATTTGGGTAACACATCAGCTTTACAGCACATTGGTTGAAACAGATGATCAGCTGCATGTTGTTCCATCGGTTGCAAAGAGTTGGGATATCAGTGCAAACCGTTTGCAGATTACATTCCATTTACGTAACGATGTGTTCTTTCATGACAATGCAGCTTTTGCAAATGGACGGGGACGAAAACTTGTTGCAGCGGATGTTGTGTACAGTTTTCAACGGTTGATGGATAAAAATACAGCAAGCCCCGGTGCATGGATCTTTAACAACCGCATCGATTCCGTAAAAGGTTTTGAAGCATTGAACGATACAACTTTTCGCATCAACTTACAAAAACCATTTGTGCAGATATTGGGTGTGCTGAGTAATGTGTATTGCTCTGTTGTACCGAAAGAAGTAGTAGAAAAATATGGCGTTGATTTTCGACGCAATCCATGTGGCAGCGGTCCTTTTCGTTTTAAAGCATGGGAAGAAGGGCAGGCGCTTGTGCTTGAACGCAACCCGAATTATTTTGAAACCGACAGTACAGGTAAACGTTTGCCTTATGTTGATGGCGTGAAAGTGAGTTTTCTCGACAGTAAGGCGAGTGAGTTTATGGAGTTCCGGCAAGGCAACCTGCATTTTATTAATGATATTGATGCATCGTTTAAAGATGAAGTGTTGAGCAAGAAAGGAGAGTTGCGTGATAGCTGGAAAGGAAAAATTGTGTTGAACAAACATCCTTATCTCAATATCGAATACATTGGTATATTGGTCGATTCAACGAATCCATTGGTGAAGAATTCACCTTTGAAATTAAAAGCAATACGGCAGGCAATTAATTATGGATTCGACCGCCGAAAGATGATGCTGTACTTACGTAACTCCATTGGTACCGCAGCAGAAAGCGGATTTATACCAATGGGCTTACCAAGTTTTGATACTGCTGCTGTGCATGGTTATACCTACAATCCGCAAAAAGCAAAAGCATTGTTGCAGCAGGCAGGTTTTGGAAACGGAAAAGATGTGCCTGAAATAAAGTTGCTCACCATTCCTATCTATGCCGATCTTGGAAGTTATATTGCCCGGCAGTTGCAGGATATTGGGTTGAATGTAAAAGTAGAAGCCGTACAAAAAAGTTTACTGCTTACACAAACAAGTAAAAGCGAAGCTTTGTTTTTTCGTGGCAGCTGGATAGCCGATTATCCTGATGCAGAAAACTACCTGAGTGTGTTTTATGGTAAGAACCCGGCACCGCCGAATTATACACGCTATAAAAATCCGTTGTTTGATGTGTTGTATGAGCAATCGACAAAAGAACCAAACGATTCGTTACGTTATCAGCTTTATCAGCAAATGGATAAATTAATTGTACAGGATGCACCTGTTGTGCCTTTGTGGTACGATATGGTGATTCACTTGGTACAACCGAATGTAAAAGGCTTTCGGCCCAATGCGTTGAATTGGCTGGAGCTGCGGAGGGTGAAGTTGAAGTAGTTTCTGGTTTTTAGTTTTTTGTTCATGGTTTAATTACACCCGATTGTACTGTAACAAAAAAGGGAACATTTGAGTTTCAAGAATAATAACGAAAAACCAGAAACGATAAACCCTTAATTCTTCCTCTTTTTATTTGCAAACACTTTTTCAAACTTATCCAGTTTGGGCTTAATTACGTAGTAGCAATAAGGATTTGTGTTTTTGTTGAGATTGTAATAATTCTGGTGATAGTTTTCTGCCTCGCTGTAATTTTTATACTGCTCAATTGTTGTTACAATCGGTTTACTGAAGGCGCCACTTTTATCCAATTCTGCTTTATAATGTTCTGCTTTTTGTTTTTGTTCTGCATTATGATAAAATACTGCACTGCGGTACTGGGGGCCTTCATCATTACCCTGCCTGTTTAAAGTAGTAGGATCGTGTGTTTGCCAGAAAATTTCAAGCAACTCATCATAACTTATTTTTTTCGGATCGAAAACGATCTGTGCAACTTCTGCATGGCCTGTTGTTTTGCTGCACACTTCTTCGTAAGTAGGATTTTTTACGTGGCCGCCACAATAACCACTACTCACTTTTAATACGCCTTCCACCTGTTGAAAAATAGCTTCCACACACCAGAAACAACCTGCGCCAAAGGTGGCTGTATCTGTTTCTTCGCCTGATTTACCGCCGGTAAAAGCAGCGGTAGAAATAGTATCGCTCATAGTTTTATTATTCGGTTCGCTGGTAACACAGGAAAAAAACTGAAACGATCCCGCTGTTACTAATATGCTCAAAAGAAATTTACTCCACATATCGTTTTTTGTTGTTTTTCGCAACATGCAATTTACGTTCAAAATTGTGCCGAAAGATTGCAGCAGTTTGTACGCTGTGCGACAATTTACAGATTTTATACTTGCTTTAACGAATCGGATCGCTTTTGTAGAAGTATTACGACAGAATCGGCTTCTAATGCTTCCCGTAATTCATTTCACCTGCTTTAATGGCTACCTGCAAATCATTTTCCTGCGGAGGAATAGGACAGTTATAGCCTGTTGTATAGGCACAATAAGGGTTGTATGCTTTGTTGAAATCGATTGTGTAGGTTTTGTTTACAATGTCTGACAGTACAAGATCAATGTAGCGGCCGCCACCATAGCTCTCTATACCGGATGTTTTATCGGTAAACGGAATAAAGAGATAGTCTTTGTATTTTTCCGAACTCAATAAGTTGCGTGATTGATACACCTGCAACGTTAGCAAGCTGTCGTTCAGTTGAAAATAAAGTACGCCAAACACTCTGTATTGTTTTTTCTCTTTGCCCGAAGTATTCATCCAGAACCATGCACTGTTTTCTTTTTTTTCGAAACTTGCAGTAATGCGGTACTGTTTGCTTACCGGAAAGAACTTCAGTTTTTGTTTATCGGCCCCGGTAACCACTTCGTGATCGGTAACATATTTTTTCAGAAATACAGTAACAGAATCTTCGTAAGAAGTTTGTGCAGTTGTAACAATGGGTATACAAAATAAAATGAGTAAAAGATATTTCATGCAGCCGGTCATTTGCAGCAATTTAATGAACTGTACGATACAAAATGCAACGGCCTTGCTGCTGCCTGCATTGCTGTAAAAGTGTTCCGACGATAAAATATCGGAATGCAGACCGAAAGCGTCTGCATGCGACGCAAGGAACGGTGAGAAGAATTACCTTTGCCGGCAACAAAAAAGTGGTTTTCTGTGATAAAGTTTTTCCCGGAATCGGCATTAGTGCAGTTGGAGTTTGATAAAGTAAAGGCCTTGTTGTTTGAGCATTGCAAAACAGAGTATGCAAAAAATAAGGCACAGAACCTGCGCATCCATACCCGAAAAGAATATATACAACTGGAGTTGCAGCAGAGTTATGAAATGATGCTGATAACGCAACAGGGACAATATTTTCCCACCGATTATATTCTCAATCTGTCGAAAGAGTTAAAGCTGTTGAGTATTGCAGGTGCTGTACTTACTGAAGAACAGTTTATGCAACTACGCAAGCTGGCAGAAAATATGCAAAGTATTTTTCGCTGGTTCGATAGCGACCGACGTTCGGCTTACCCTGCATTAACGCAGGTAATTGAAGGTACATATTATGAGAAAGTAATTCTGGAGTTGATTGATGATGTGCTCGACAGCGGCGGCATGGTAAAAGACGATGCAAGTGAAGAGTTGAGCAACATCCGTATGAATTTATACCGCAAACGGAACGAGCTGCGGAAAGAGTTTGAAAAGGTGTTGAAAAAATTACAGAAGCAGGGTTATGTGGCCGATATTGAAGAATCGTTTTTGAGTGGAAGGAGAGTAGTGGCCTTGTTTGCAGAACAGAAGCGCCAGGTAAAAGGAATATTGCATGGCGAGAGCGAAAGCCGCCGTACAGTATTTGTTGAACCTGAAGAAACCATTGAACTGAACAACGATATTTTCAGTTTAGAAAATGAAGAGCGTAGGGAAGTGTATCGCATTTTGCGTGAGCTTACACAGCAGCTTTCGGTTTATGCATCCTTACTTACAACTTATCATGGTATTTTAGGCGAGTATGATTTTATTCGTGCAAAAGCAAAGCTGGGTGTGGATATGCAGGCGAATTATCCTATGCTTACAGATAAAGCTGTTATTCAATTAAGAGATGCTTATCATCCATTGCTGTTACTGTACAACAAAAAAAATCAAAAGCCAACGATTCCAACACAAATCCGTTTAGATGAGAAGAGCAGGATTCTGGTAATATCCGGACCAAACGCCGGTGGTAAAACGGTTACCATGAAAACGGTGGGCTTAATGCAGCTGATGGTGCAGAGTGGGTTGCTGGTACCTGTACATCAGGAAAGTGAATTTGGGATTTTTAAACAGATCATGATCCATATCGGCGATACACAAAGTATCGAATACGATTTGAGTACATACAGCAGTCACCTGTTGCACATGAAGCATTTTATGGAAACAGCCAATGGCCGCACATTGTTTTTTATTGATGAGTTGGGTAGCGGTAGCGATCCTAATCTTGGTGGTGCTTTTGCCGAAGTAATTATGCAGGAGCTGGTAAAAAAACATTCGTTGGGTATTGTAACCACACACTATCTCAACTTAAAAGTAATGGCCAATCATACACCTGGTATTATTAACGGTGCTATGAGTTTTGATGAAAAGAGTTTACAGCCTTTGTATCGATTGATCATTGGTAAACCCGGCAGCTCGTACACATTTGCTATTGCTGAAAGAATTGGTCTCGACAAAAAACTCATTGATCGTGCAAGAGCGTTGGTTGATGAAGATCATTTCCGTTTAGATAAATTATTGAACAGTGCAGAAAGCGATCTGCGGCAGATCGAGAAAAAAGAAAAAGAACTGCATCGTTTGCTGAAAGAAAATGAACGCCTGAAAAAAGAAATGGAACAGGTGCTCAACAAAGAACGGCATCAGCAACAGGTTGAATTATTAAAACAGCAGAATAAAATTACCGAAGACCGTATTGCTTACCTCAAGGATATGGATCGCAAACTCAAAGCTATTGTGCAGGAGTGGAAGCGGAGTGATAATAAAGCTGAGGTGATGAAACAGATCAATGCCCTGCTGTTTGATCAACGGCAGAAACAGGTAGCAGAGAAAAAAGATAAAAAGCTCAACGAAAAGTTTAAAGAAATTGGCGGCGAAATTAAGCCCGGCGTAAAAGTAAAAATGATGAAGAACCGGCAGGTGGGTGTTGTAAAAGAGTTGAAGGGTAAAAATGCAGTTGTGCAGTTAGGAGCAATTCCCATTACCGTAAGTTTGAGTGACTTGGTGGTGGTTGTGGATAAAATTGAAGAATAAGAATAAACGAAAAGATCCGCTGTTAAGCGGATCTTTTCGTTATTAGCGGATGGTTATTTTGCCAAGCTTCAGTGTCGATTTACCTAACAGGCTCGGTTTATATGCTACAAGATAAAGTTCATTACCTGTAAGCATGCCGTGCCGCACCATGGCTATTGGTTCATCTTCGTTTGTAAACAGAAATTTCCTTGCTACATCGCCACTTGTTAAATCAAGTGTAAGCGTATAACAATTCGATTTGCTAAAGTTGTAAGTTGATTTAGCCTTGTCGCCAACTTTTTTTACTGCCGCATTTTTTGTGTTATCGTTATAATAAAAAATGAGTTTGTTTTTAAACGGAGCAACATTGAAGGAACTGTAAAAAGGCAATCCTCCTGAAATAAAAAGATGAGGATTGTAATTAACTCCCGTAGCAGTTGCAGGGCCTCTTGCTTTTACAGCTTCAACCTGCAGTTTCGGAATTACATTCACCCATTTCAGTGTGCCGTCATCGCCCACTTTAATTGTCAGCAGATCGCCGCTGGTGTATTGGTAAGTTGTTACTGTTCTGTAAGTCCATCGTTGGCCGTCGTAGCTCGATTCGGTTCTTGTATATGTGTCAAATCTGAATTTTTCTGCAAGCAGAAGAATAGAATTGTCCTGGCCAACAAATATTTTTCTAAAAAGAAAATCAGACGAAAAACCATCCAGGTCACCCTCTGCAGCAGCTTGTTTCGATGAAAGTTTCGATTGCTTGGTTTCTGCATCTTTATCATCATCTGCGTCATCATCAAAAGTGCCGATCATGCTTGGGTCAATCTGTTTTGTAGTGCTTGCAATAACAGTACCTGTTGCGAGGTCGATCCTGTTTACAAGCAGGCCGTTTATATCCTGTGTTTTTGCATTGTTTGAATAAAAGCCACAAACAAAGAGCTCGCCTTTTTTGTTTTGAATCATTTTGGCGCTTACCAATACTTTGCCTGCATCAGAAGTGGGTAGTTCCATTTCTTTCTTTCCGGCCAGGTCGTACTTTTCAATGGAAAGTTTTTTAAACATCAGTCGTTTTCTTTTCTTCGTCAGTTCAACTTCTTCATAAATCTTTCCAACAAGCAGGATTTTTTTGTCGTTAGTGAATAGTACATCCTGTAACGCATAGCTGTTTTTTGCATATTGAAGATTAATAGTGGTTACGGACTGCTGTTGCAAAGCTTCATTCATCACAAGAACTTTTACAGAGCTACGGTCGTTATTGCTGATGTCCGCAACAAGTATCATTGAGGAAGAATCAGAAGAAGGAATGATTGTGAACTCATATGCATCACCTCTGTTTTCACGTGGTACAACCACAATTTCCTTCCAATCGGTTTTTAACTTCCCGGAAGCTTTATCAATTTCGGCAGCATAAGTAATAAATTGCTTTTCTTTTTTATCGTAATCATCTGCAAAAATGTAAAGCTTGTTTTTAAAAGGGATAATACGGTTCAGTTCTTTACCTTTCAACTCCTGTTTGTAATCCTCTTCATAAACTTCGTTATAAAATTTGTCGAACTTTCTGAATTTGAATCCCGTCATATTGTTTATACCGATAGTAAAATAGCGCACGCCTCCTTCCTGTACGTATACCCCTGTGTTGTCGGCGGTAATTATTGTCAGTTCGGTTGTGCCCCTTTTAATTTTAAGATCTTCTCCCCAATTAACAGTTGAGTTTTGAGCAATGAGTGTTGTTTGCAGTGCCAATAACAGGATTAGTAGAAAATGTTGTTTCATACGTTTTAAAATGTGCAGCAAATCTATAGTTTGACGTGAAAAGCTGAAAATATAGTTTAAAAAAGATAAGCAGCTTGCTAATACAAAATGGATGTAATGCAAGCTGGCATTGTGTTTTATTAATACTCTTTAGCAACAGATGGTAAGGCTCCGAAAATATCTCTATACATATTTGATAATTTTTTTGGCTTAAAAAAACTGTACCCTTACTTTTGCCGCGGAGAGATGGCAGAGCGGTCGAATGCGGCGGTCTTGAAAACCGTTGACTGTCACAGGTCCGGGGGTTCGAATCCCTCTCTCTCCGCCAAACCAGCCTCATTTATGTGGCTGGTTTTTTTATGCAATTAATCGAAAGAAGTTGTGTGTAATTTTATCTTCCCGGAGGGATGCCAGAGTGGTTGAATGGGGCGGTCTCGAAAACCGTTATGCGGGCAACTGTATCAAGGGTTCGAATCCCTTTCCCTCCGCATCACCCTCCGTAGCTTTAGCGAAGGAGGGTTACTTCTTTTCCATCGAAGAAATGTTTTCTATATTCATTGCTTCATCAAACCTAAACACCATGCAATACGTTTACATTCTTAAACGCTCCGATAATAATTATTACACCGGATGTACAAATGATTTAAAAGATCGCTTTGATCGGCATCAAAAAGGATATGTTGATTCTACCCGTGATTTCAGGCCATTGGAATTGGCATATTACTGTGCTTTTAGCAGCAAGGGTAAGGCATTTGCTTTTGAAAAGTATTTGAAATCCGGATCGGGCATTGCCTTCAGGAATAAACATTTACTTTAAATCGTTCCTCCTTCGCTGAAGCTACGGAGGACAAGTCGAATCCCTTTACCCTCCATAGCTTCAGCGACGGAGGGTTTACGTCCGTAGCTTTAGCGAAGGAAGGTTTTGCTTTTATAGCTTTCAGATAGTATGCATATCAACCGATCTCTTCTTTCCTTCATATTAAAATAGTCGTTACCTTTCTCGCTTTCTTCACCTTAACCATCAAACAATGATCAAAAAAGCATTACTGGCCTTTCTGCTCTTGCCTTGTGCAGCAGCATTTAGCCAGGCCAAACAGGAAGCAAAACCTATGAGTTGGAAAGATGTACCCGGCTGGCGCTCCATCAGCAACTTCCAGGTTACACTTTCACCAAACGGACAATGGGCCGCATATCCCATTACCGCTGCTGAAGCAGACGGCGAATTAGTTGTAAAAAAATTAAACGATACAGTAGAAAGAAAGTATCCTGTTGGATACAGCAGTTTTCCGCAGTTCAGTTTTTCGGAAGATGGCAAATGGCTTGTATATAAAGAATCGGCTAAGTTCAGAGAAGTAAAGGCCAACGAAAAAATGCCGGGCAAGCAATTGTTCGATAAGCTTTATCTCATCGATCTGGCAACAAATAAAAAAACAGAAATTGAAAGGGCTGGTGCATTTTCATTTAACGGAAAAGCAGCAACACATTTGGCTGTACGCACCGTAAAAGAAAGAAGTGCTGCACCTCCACGTCCCGAAGATGGACAGGGAGGCGATCTCCTCATTATTGAACTTGGTACAGGTAAAACAACCAATATTGGTAATGTTGGTGAGTTTAGTTTTAACAAAGCCGGAAACCTGATGGCATATACTGTGGATGCAACCAATAAATCGGGTAACGGTTTATATCTCTATACAGTTAGCTCTCGTCAAACATCGGTGTTGGATAACGATAAACTCAGCTATAAGTTTTTAGTTTGGGCCGATGATAAAGATGCGGTTGCAGTTTTAAAAACAAAAAAAGACGAGAAATATAAAACGGATAAAGGCATAGTGCTGGGTGTAAAGAATATTGCAACAACTCCAACTGTATTTACATATGATCCTGAAAAGGATTCGCTCAACTTTCCAGCAAAGATGACGGTGAGCGGTAACCGCCGTCCATATTGGTCCGATGATCTTACAAAAGTTTTCTTTGGTATTGCTCCTTTGGAATTAGTAAAGAAAGAAGCCGATACAACAGGCAAAGCAAAAGCAACTCCTGTAAAAGAACCCGATTCGTTAGTGCTTGTGCGTATTAAAGCCGATACAAGTATTAAAACGGTTGCCGATTTAAAACGTGCGTTGGATAAAGCAGAAGCGAAAGGCAAGCCTGAAGTGAAGCCTGCAAACGATGCAACAAAACCCGATATGAACATCTGGCATTGGCAGGATAAACGTTTACAAAGCCGCCAGCAGGTAACGGAAATGCAGGATAAGAATTTTTCTTATGTGGCAATGGTTGATGTAGCTACAAATAAGTTTACACAGCTGAATGATGGTAACATGCGCTCTTTATCCATTATGCCAAAGCAATTCTTTGCAATGGGCGAAGATGTGGATGCATATGAACTGGATCAGAACCTCGACGGACAAAGCTATTCTGATCTGTACATCATCAACCTGAAGACGGGCGCTAAAACAAAATTCAAGGAACGTTTCTATCGTCCCTCATTCACTTCAACTCCACGCCCTTCTCCCGATGGTATGAAATTCGTGTATGGTGAAGACGGTCATTATTATGTGTACGACCTTGCAACAAATGCAGCCATCAACATCACAGAAAAAGTTGCAACAAGTTTTGTAAACAGCGAAGACGATCATAATGTAACCAAACCGCTTACTTCTGTAATTGGCTGGAGCAGTGACAGCAAATACATTCTTATCCGTGATTTGTGGGATATCTGGCAAATTGCTGCTAATGGCAGCAGTGCAGTTAATCTTACATTGAATGGAAAAAAAGAGCAAATACGTTACGCCGGTCGTTATACCATTGATGAAGAAGAGAAAGGATTTGATCTGAAAAAGAAAAACTATTTCCGCATTTATGGCGAGTGGACAAAGAAAAGCGGTGTTGTAACAATTGATCCGGGAACAAACGGATTAAAACCCGGCGCAACTGTATTGGTGTGGGAAGATGCTTCTGTTGGTGGATTGGTAAAAGCAAAAAATGCAAACGTATTTATGTTTGCAAAAGAAGATTTCAATAAGCCTACAGAGTTCTTTACAGCAAACGATAAGCTTGCAGATGCTGTACAGTTTACAAAGAATACACCCGATGCTGCAAAATACAAATGGAGTGCAGGTGTACAGCTGGTAAATTATGTTTCAGATAAAGGCGATACACTGCAAGGTGCATTGTTCCTGCCTGCCGGTTACGAAAAAGGAAAGAAATATCCAACTGTAGTTTATTATTACGAAAAGCTGTCGCAAACATTGCACAGTTACAGCAATCCCGGCTTTAGCGGTACAGGATGGAACCCTACGATGTACACCAGCAATGGCTATGCGGTATTTATTCCGGATATTGTTTATAAAATGGACGATCCCGGTATGAGTGCTGTATGGTGTGTGTTGCCTGCAGTAAAAGCGGCAATACAAACAGGCGTGATTGATGAAACCAAAATTGGTATTCATGGACATAGCTGGGGCGGTTATCAAACAGCTTATCTTATTACACAAACAAATATGTTTAAAGCCGCAGCAGCAGGTGCGCCTTTAACCAATATGGTAAGTATGTACGATCTTATTTACTGGAACAGTGGTGGTGGCAACATGGCTATTTTCGAAGCATCGCAAGGCCGCTTCAAAGGTGGTCCATGGGAAAACTGGGATTCGTACCTGCGCAACTCACCCGTATACCATGTAAAGAAAGTAAACACACCGTTGCTGATGTTGCACAACGATAAAGATGGTGCGGTTGATTTTACACAGGGTATTGAGTATTACAACGCATTACGTCGTTTGAAAAAGCCGGTGGTGATGATGCAGTACAAAGGTGAAAATCATGGGTTGGCGAAAATGGAGAACCGGAAAGATTACAGTGTGCGTATGATGGAATTCTTCGATCATTACCTTAAAGGAAAAGAAGCTCCTGAGTGGTTAAAGAACGGTATCGATCGTTCAAAACTGCCCGAACATCTGGAGGATAGAGCATTCTGAATTTTATGCAATCGATAACACGCCGGGATGTTAAAAACATCCCGGCTTTTTTACGTATAATATCGTTGTGCTGCAATTTATTTGAAGAGTAGTGTGACGAAATGAAACTTGCTTTCCCTCTATCTTTGCCCCGTTCCAAAAACGATAGTTGATATTGGAACGGTCATCAACTTCTAAATCGAAAACATGCTGAGAAACGATTGGTCTCTTGAAGAGATCGCCAACATTTATCATTCGCCATTATTAGATCTGATATTCCGTGCCGCCCAAATTCATCGCAACAATAACGACTATGCAGAAGTGCAGATAAGTAGTTTGATTTCGATTAAAACCGGTGGTTGTCCTGAAGACTGTGCTTATTGTCCGCAGGCTGCACGTTACAATACCGATGTTGATGTGCATGCATTAATGCAGGTAGAAGAAGTGCTGGCAACAGCCAAAAAAGCGAAAGATGCCGGTGCTTCACGTTTATGTATGGGCGCTGCCTGGAGAGAAGTACGTAACAACAGAGATTTTACACGTGTGCTGGAGATGGTTAAAGCAGTAAATGAAACAGGAATGGAAGTTTGCTGCACACTTGGTATGCTGTCGTACGAACAGGCGCAACAGTTGAAAGAAGCCGGGTTGTATGCATATAATCACAATGTAGATACGTCACGTGAAAATTATGAAACCATCATCACCACAAGAACTTACGACGATCGCTTAGATACTCTGCATAATGTTCGCAAAGCAAACATTACAGTATGCAGCGGCGGTATTATTGGTTTAGGCGAAACCAACAACGACAGGATAAAAATGCTGCATACATTATCAACGCTGCCGCATCATCCTGAGTCTGTGCCCATCAATGCACTTGTTCCCGTAAAAGGAACACCGCTCGAAAACCAGCCACGTGTTTCTGTATGGGAAATGGTACGCATGATTGCTACTGCAAGAATCGTTATGCCGAAAACCGTGGTACGTTTATCTGCCGGACGAACGGAAATGAGTTTGCCCGAACAGGCTTTGTGTTTTATGGCCGGAGCCAATTCAATTTTTGCAGGCGATAAGTTACTTACTACTCCTAATCCTTCTTTTGAAGATGATATGACCATGTTTGAAATTCTTGGTTTGAAAGCACGCAAAGCATTTAAAGCCGGAGCTGCTTCACCATTTGCAGATGACTGATGCAAATGGAAGAAAACTTGATGCGTATCGATCTGTTGTTGCAGCCATTAGAAAATAATGTATGCATCGAGCCGCTTTACAATATTTCCCCTGCAGATCCTCGTTACTTAGTGGTTTGCATGTAAATGGTTGAAGGAGGCTTTAGTCTGTTTTAGGTCTTTTTTGCCGAAGTCCTCATTCTCTGCAAACGATTTAGGGATAAGTTCAGAAAAACCTGCTTCTTTTTGGCCACATAAACTCCGATAACCATCGGAATTTCAGTATTTTTCCACCCAATTGTTGATTATGAAGATTCAATTCTATCTGCGTTTCTTTACGCAGTATGGCCAAAGCCTTTTTCTTACAGGAAACTGCGATGCTTTAGGAAATAACGATTTGTCTGCCGCTCTTCCCATGCAATATCTTACAGATGAATTCTGGACGGTGACTGTTGAACTGGGTAAAGATTTCGAGAACGATCTGCAATACAGCTATATTCTTAAAAACGAAAATGGCGAAGAAATAAGAGAGTGGGGGAACGATCGTGTGGTTGAGTTTATGAAACTGCAGGTGGATGAACTTACGCTTATCGATACATGGAATCATGCAGGTGAATATGAGAATGCTTTTTTTACACAGCCTTTTCAGGAAGTGCTATTCCCAAAGCATAGAGAAAACAAAACAAGAACGTATAAAGGCGTTACACATCTCTTTAAAATAAAAGCTCCGTTGCTAAAGGCCGATGAAGTGTTGTTTATTTCGGGCAGCAACGAAACACTGGGCAAATGGAGTAATGCAGAACCATTGCTGATGCACAAAGAAGACAACTGGTGGACAGCACGCATTGATCTCTCGAACGAAAGTTTTCCTGTTGCATATAAGTATGGTGTGTTCAATACCAAAACAAAAACTTTTGTGCAGTTTGAGAGTGGTAACAACCGCATTCTTTACGATAGTTATGGCAAAAAGAAAATAACCATTCTGCACGATGGATTTGCACAATTGCCTGCAGATGGCTGGAAGGGAGCAGGCGTTGCTATTCCGGTGTTTAGTTTGCGTACAGAAAAAAGCCTCGGTGTTGGTGAGTTCAGCGATATGAAGTTGTTGGTTGACTGGGCAAAGAAAGCAGGCATGAAGCTCGTACAGATCTTACCCATCAATGATACAACAGCAACACATACCTGGCAGGATTCTTATCCGTATGCAGCAATCTCTGCATTTGCTTTGCATCCTGTTTATCTCAACCTGGAAATGATTGCACAGAAAGCAACTCATCCGGTTATAAAATCATTAAAGAAAAAGCAAACGGAGTTAAATGCATTGCCCGAAGTAGATTATGAAGCGGTGATGAAAGTAAAATGGGCTGCAGCTAAAGAGTTGTACCAGGAACAAAAAGATGCACTGCATGAAGATGCAGAATTTTTCAGCTTTTTTGAATTGAACAGGTATTGGCTTGTTCCTTACGCTGCTTTCAGTTATTTGCGGGATAAGTACAAGACACCTGATTTTACAAAGTGGAAATCGCACAGTGTTTATAACGAACATGCCATACAGGAATTTGTTGCACCATCGCAAAAGCATTACGATGAAATTGCGTTGTATTATTTCATCCAGTATCATTTGCATTTGCAATTACTCGATGCAACAAACTATGCACATAAGAACGGCATTGTTGTAAAAGGCGATATCCCGATTGGTATTTACCGTAACAGTTGCGATGCATGGGTTGAACCTGAGCTGTACAATATGAGCATGCAGGCCGGTGCACCGCCTGATGATTTTGCAGTGAAAGGACAGAACTGGGGCTTCCCAACCTATAACTGGCAACGCATGGCAGAAGATGGATTTAAATGGTGGCGCAGAAGGTTTGAACAGATGAGTAATTATTTCGATGCATTCCGTATCGATCATATACTTGGGTTCTTTCGCATCTGGAGTATTCCAATGGATGCAGTTGAAGGTATACTCGGTTATTTTGTACCAGCGTTACCGGTACACATCAACGAATTTGGTCAACGTGGTTTGTGGTTCGATTATCAACGTTTGTGCAAACCGTTTATTAACGATGAGGTATTGCGTGAGTTAATGAATGGTGATGTGGAGATATTAAAGCCTTACCTGAATCACATTGGTAACGGACAGTTTGAATTAAAAGAAGAGTTCAATACACAGCGCAAAGTAGAAGCGCATTTTGCAGCACAGGAACAGAATGCACAAAACGAAAACATCAAACATGGTTTGTACGATTGCATCAGCAATGTAATTCTGTTTGAAGTGGAAGGAAGCCAATCGCAGCAGTTTCATTTCCGCATCAGTGTAAGTTCAACTTCATCGTTCCGTTTTCTGGATGAAGATTCCCGTCGTAAGCTGGATGAATTTTATGTAAATTATTTTTATCGCAGACAGGATGATTTCTGGCGTAAGGAAGCAATGGCAAAACTTCCCTCGCTTAAACGCAGCACAAATATGTTGGTTTGTGGCGAAGATCTAGGTATGGTGCCCGATTGTGTGCCCGATGTAATGAAACAGATGGGTATGCTGAGCCTGGAAATTCAACGCATGCCAAAAGATCCGGCCAAACAATTCTTTCATCCGAAAGATGCACCTTACTTAAGTGTGGTTACACCCAGCACACACGATATGAGTACAATTCGTGGATGGTGGGAAGAAGACCGTACACAAACACAAAAATTCTTTACACACGAATTAGCACAAACAGGCGAAGCGCCTTATTACTGCGAACCCTGGATCGTTCGCAGCATTATTACACAGCACCTGTACTCGCCTGCAATGTGGAGCATTTTTCAAATACAGGAATTGTTGGGTATGAATGGTGTGCTGCGCAGAGAAAATCCGGCTGAAGAACGGATTAACGTTCCTGCCAATCCGAAACACTACTGGCGTTACCGTATGCATCTTTCATTTGAACAGTTGCTGAATGAAGAAATGTTTAACCAGGAGTTGAAAGGATATATTGATGCGAGTGGAAGAGGATAAAACGTTTGCGGTTTATGGGTTGTAGTTTATTGTTTATGGAGTCTTGAACCTTGAACCTTGTGACTTGTTTTTTGTGCCTTTTCCTTAAGCCTTATCCCCTCAACCTTAAACCTTAAAAACAGATGCCTTTAAAAGTTCGCTATAAAAAAACAGAGTTACCGTTCCGTTACCCGTTCACTATTTCAAAGGGAACGAAAACACATCAGCCTGCATTAGTTGTAGAGTTGGAATATTTAGGACGTAAAGGTTACGGCGAAGCACCTGCCATTGCGTATTACAATATTCCGGTTGATAAGATGGCCGAAGATCTTGAACGCAAGAAAATGTTTGTGGAGAAGTTTGCATACACCGATCCGGAACGTTACTGGCATTACCTGCATCATTTATTTCCGCAGAATAATTTTTTGGTTTGTGCATTGGATATTGCCAGCTGGGATATATATGGCAAGCTGCGGAATCTGCCGTTGCATAAACTCTGGAATATCGATTACAGCAAAGCGCCTGTATGCGATTATACCATCGGTATTGATACAGTAGAAAAGATGGTAGAAAAAATGCAGGAGAAGCCCTGGCCTGTTTATAAAATTAAAGTAGGTGTGTCCGGCGATCTTGAAATGGTAGAAGCATTACGCAAACACACCGATGCTGTTTTTCGTGTGGATGCCAATGCAGGCTGGACATTGGAAGAAGCGCAACAAAAAATTCCTGTACTGAAAGAATTGGGCGTGGAGTTGATAGAACAACCGCTTGCAAAAGATAATTGGGAAGGTATGAAAGTTTTGTACAACGAATCGCCTTTGCCTTTAATTGCCGATGAAAGTTGTGTACTGGAACAGGATGTAGAAAAATGCAACGGTTATTTTCATGGCATCAATATCAAGCTTACCAAGTGCAGTGGTATTACACCTGCCAAACGAATGATCGATAAAGCACGTACATTGAACATGAAGATCATGATCGGTTGTATGAACGAGTCAACCGTTGGTTCTGCTGCAATTGCTCATCTTGCTCCTCTTGTTGATTATGTAGATATGGATGGTCCGTTGTTGCTTGCAGAAGATATTGCAACAGGATTAAGCTATGAGTATGGAAAAGTAGAAGTGAGTGATAAACCGGGATTGGGAATTGAGTTGCTGGATGATTTTTAACCGAACGAAATACCTTCATATATTTCGCTCAACAGCATAGGTTTGTTGATCGTTTGTAATACAAATACATCTGAAATGTTTTTGTATTCGGTGAGTGTCCATGAATTGTCTTTGTTGCGTTGATAAAATTCAACATGCTGTTTGCTTGCGTTTACCAATACATATTCCTGCAGACTTTGAATATCACGATACAATTCAAACTTTACACCTTTATCGTAATTGGCTGTTGAAGGCGACAGTATCTCAAACAAAACAGACGGATTCAATAACGTGTCGAATGTATTATCCAGGAATTCCGGTTCTCCGCACACGATCAAAACATCCGGGTAAGTGTAAAGGGTATTTTCTTTTACGTGTACACGCAGGTTACTGCCAAGAGAGCGGCAGTTTTTACCTTTTAAAAAGCTGCCAAGGTTTACTCGTATGTTATCTTCAATAACATTATGCTCGTACGATGCACCGCTCATGTTAAAAATCTCACCCCGATAATACTCATGCCGATCGGGGCTTTCCCGTTCGAAAGCAAGATATTCTTCCTGTGAATAATATTTAACTGCGGGCTGTGCCATGCAATAAAGATAAAAAAAAGACGGCAACAGCTGCCGTCTTTTGTCTACGAACAAATAATGCTTTTTAATGCTCACTTTCCCAAACCAATGCACTTGCACCGAGAATGGCGGCATCTGCTTCTTTCAGATCACTAAAGATCACTTTTACTTTGTTCTGGAAAATGGGTAACAGGTTTGCTTCCATTGCCCGAACGGTTGGCTTCAGTATTAAGTCGCCTGCTTTGGTTAAGCCGCCAAACAATACAATGGCTTCGGGTGATGAGAACATAACAAAGTTGGCCAATGCTTCACCCAAAACTTCACCGGTAAATTCAAAGATCTTATTTGCAATTACATCGCCCTGTATGGCGCAGTTGTACACTGTTTCGCTGGTAAGATCATCGATTGAATAGTTGCGTAGTAAACTTGCTGTATCCGGTTCGTTGGTTAAAAACTCAATGGCCGTTTCACGAACACCGGTTGCAGATGCATACGATTCCAATGAACCACGCATGCCTGTTCCTTTGTGTAAACGTCCGCCCGGTTTTACAATTATATGGCCTAATTCGCCTGCAAAACCATCATGACCAACTACAATTTTACCATCAATAACAATACCACTGCCAACGCCTGTACCAAGTGTAATGGTGATAAAATGCTTTAATCCTTTTGCTACACCATACATCATTTCGCCCATTGCTGCGGCATTGGCATCGTTGGTGAGTTTGGTAGGTAATTCAAACTTTTTTTCAATCAGCTCGGCCATAGGAATAATGCCTTTCCATTTAAGGTTTGGTGCATATTCAATGGTTCCGGTGTAGTAGTTGCCGTTAGGAGCACCAACGCCAATTCCTTTAAATTTTTCACTACCACCATGCGAGTCAATAAGCTTCGAAAGATTTACATACAGTTCGGAAATAAAATCTTCTGCATTCTCATGTGTGTCAGTACGCATACGGCCTTGCTCAAGGATATTTCCTTTTCTGTCAACAATACCAAACTTGGTATTCGTTCCGCCGATGTCTATGCCTACTGCATAGTCTTTAGTCATAATTCGGGTTGTTTATTCAATTCTTTTAATACTATAGACAAAGGTTGTTATTAATGTCCGCCGCCGCCTTCGAGCTTATCGTAATCAATACCCTGTGCTTTCAGGATCGATTTGGCTTTGATGGCATAGAACGCAAGGTAAGCAAAGCAAGCCACACCAACGAGGTACGACCATTGAATACCGAGAATAGCATCGTCTGCAACCACACCTTGTAAAAGGCTTATAACACCACCACCCATAATCATCATAATCAAAAAGCTTGCGCCTTCGTTGGTGTGTTTACCTAAACCTGCAATGGCTAGTGTAAAAATACAAGGCCATAAGGTACTGCAGAACAAGCCTACACTAATGAATGCGTATACACTTAACATACCATCGGCAAGCATACCGATAAACAATGCTGTAATACCCATGAGTGAATAAATGAGGAGCAAACGTGCAGGACTGCCTTTACTAAACATATCGCCGATGATCATAAATACAATCACTACAGCATAAATGTAGAAATGTGAAAGATCGTGTTGTGCAATAGCGTTTACCAAAAGGAACACGCCGAACGCAATGTATGGCATTAAAAAGCGAAGGATCTGTGCTGCACTTTTACTTACGCCAAATGCACCTGTTGCAGATGTCCAGCGGCCGATCATTAAACTGGCCCAGAACAACGAAACATATGGAGCGATCTGCTCGGTAGGCGTGTTGAGGTGTTGCTTCATAAACTCCGGCAGGTTCGATGCTGTAGATACTTCAACTCCTACATAAACAAATATGCCGATCATACCTAAAACAAGTTGTGGATATTGTAATACACTTTTCTTGTGCAACATTTTTGGATTAGATGTTCCTCCTTTTGTAGAAGAGTCCGCATCAAGATGAATAGGATCGTCTGCAACTTCAAGATCGATCTTGTTAGGTACAGAAGACAGTCTGAAAATAACTGCAGCAATTAAAAATGCAGCACCTAAAATCAAATAAGGCGTTTTAATACTTTCAATGCTGGCATCACTTGAAGCTGCACCAACAGAACCAAAAATGGCAAAACTTACAATCAATGGTCCGATGGTTGTACCAAAGTTATTGATACCGCCAGCCATACTTAAACGTTGCGAACCAGTTTTAGGATCGCCCATAACAATTGCCAACGGGTTTGCTGCTGTTTGTTGCAATGAGAAGCCTAAACCAACAATAAACAAACCGGTAATCATTAAGTTAAACGATGCGTTTTGTGCTGCAGGGTAAAACAGCAATGTGCCTAAAGCTGAAATAACCAAACCTAATGAAATGCCGTTCTTGTAACCGATCTTATTGAGTACATCGCCACCAACGGCTTTTGAAACAAGGAAGTAAATAATTGAACCAACGGTGTAAGCAACATAAAATGCAAACGAAACCATTTGCGATTGCCATTGTGCGAGGTGTAGCTTTTCTTTAAATACGGGGATGAGGATGTCGTTTGATGCGGCTACAAATCCCCAAAAAAAGAACACGGAGATGAGCACACCAAATTGTGACCATTTTGTTTGCTGAGACATAAATCAAATAGTTGTTGTTGAAGGGCTGAAAGTATGCAAGAAATTGCTTTGCGAAAAATTATTTATTCATTTTTGGTAACAGTCAAAGTCCTTCCTATATTCAGGTCATCAAACAGTTACAAATTCTTGCCAAATGGAAATACTTCATGTTAGTGCCGAATGTTACCCCGTGGCAAAAGCCGGTGGTTTAGGCGATGTGGTGGGAGCTTTACCCAAATATCAGCAGGATGCAGGTCATCAGGCCAAAGTGGTAATGCCGATGTACCGTACTAAATTTCTTTACAACAACGATTTTGATGTAGTGCATAAAGGCTACACCAATATTGGCGACTATTTCTTTGACTATACCATCATCAAAGAAAAAACAAACAAGCTGGGCTTTGGTCTTTACCTCGTTGATATAAATGGCTTACTCGATCGGGAAAAGATCTATGGATACGATGATGATGTGCAACGCTTCACTGCTTTCCAGGTTTGCGTGGTAGACTGGATTGCTTCCTGGCAGTTTAAACCCGATGTGGTGCATGTACACGACTATCATGCAGGCTTGATTCCGTTTATGATGCAGCATTGTTACCGTTACAATGCACTTGCGTCTATTCCTACTGTACTTACTATTCACAATGCACAATACCAGGGTTGGATGACATGGGAGCAGAGTACACTTCTTCCCCCGTACGACGATTGGAAACGTGGCATGCTGGAATGGGGTAACAGCATTAATCCATTGGCAAGTGCTATAAAGTGTGCAAGTAAAGTAACAACTGTAAGTAATAGTTATCTCGACGAGCTGAAGTACATGAGCAATGGTCTTGAAGCTTTGTTTGAATATGAGAAGGGAAAATGTGTGGGTATCTTAAACGGAATTGATACGCAGGTATGGAATCCGGAAACGGATACTTACATTAAACACGATTTTTCTCTGGCAACTGTTGAAGAAGGCAAGGCAAAAAATAAAGCCCAGCTATGTGAAACATTTGGCCTGGACGTAAACAAACCGCTATTTGTTTTTATTGGAAGATTGGTAGGGGAAAAAGCAGCCGATCTGTTACCGAATGTTATTGGTGATTCGTTTTACTATATTGGTCGCCGGATGAACTTTCTCATTCTCGGCAGTGGCGAACCCGATGTAGAAGCCCGTTTAAACGGTATGATGCCTTTATCGCAAAACGATTACAGTTGTTATATCGGTTATAACGAAGGTCTCAGTCACCTCATGTATGCCGGAGCTGACTTTCTCTTAATGCCAAGCAGAGTGGAGCCTTGTGGTTTAAATCAAATGTATTCGATGCGTTACGGTACGGTGCCGCTGGTACGTAATACAGGAGGTTTGCGTGATACGGTAAAAGACATAGCCGAAGAAAACGGTTATGGTCTTGTGTTTAACAATGCCTCTGTTGGCGATGTATGCAATGCAGTTTGGCGTGCATGCGATTTGTATAGTGATAAATCTTTATTTACTAAAGCAAGAGCACAAATGATGCAACTTGATTTCAGTTGGGAAACAAGTGTGCAACAATATCTTGCTTTGTATCAAAGTTTGCGATAATTTTAGAACAGGCCCCTTACACTTAAACTACTTTCTATGAGTAAATCTCCCGCAAAGAGCACCCTTGCTGTCATCCTTGGTGGAGGCGCAGGCACACGTTTATATCCGTTAACAGCAAGCCGTAGTAAACCCGCAGTACCTATTGCCGGTAAATACCGTTTGGTTGATATTCCCATTTCAAATTGTATTAACTCGGGTATTAACCGCATGTTTGTGTTAACGCAGTTCAATTCAGCATCGTTAAACAAACACATTAAAAACACGTATCACTTCAGCATGTTCAGCAATGCGTTTGTTGATATTCTTGCTGCAGAACAAACTCCTGATAATCCGGGTTGGTACCAGGGTACAGCTGATGCGGTACGCCAATGTTTGCGTCATGTTGAACAACACGATGCAGAATATGTGCTCATTCTTTCCGGCGATCAGTTGTATCAGATGGATTTTCAGCAAATGCTCGAAGATCATATTGCACGTGGTGCAGATATCAGCATTGCTACAATTCCTGTAGCAGAGCGTGAAGCTCCCGAGTTTGGTATTCTGAAATCGGACGATCAGGGTATGATCACTTCGTTTATTGAAAAACCGAAGAAAGATATTTTAAGTGATTGGGTAAGCGATACAGGCGATGAAATGCGTGGTGCAGGCCGCATCTATCTTGCATCAATGGGTATTTATATTTTCAACAGACGACTACTCATCGATCAGTTACAGAACGAGTATAAAGATGCTACAGATTTCGGTAAAGAAATTATGCCTGCTTCTATTGAAAAATATAAAGTAGCAAGCTACCAGTACGATGGTTACTGGACGGATATTGGTAACATCTATTCTTTCTTTGAAGCCAACCTTGCACTTACACAGGAGATACCCGATTTTAATTTGTTTGATAATACAAAGCCTGTGTTCACACGTGCACGTATGCTGCCTCCTGCAAAGATCAGCGGTACCACATTAGAGAAAACAATTATTGCAGAAGGTTCTATCATTCTTGCAAGCAGAGTAGAGAATAGTGTAATTGGTATTCGTACACGCATTGGTCATGGTACTACTGTTGTAAGCAGTTACATTATGGGTGGCGATTATTTCGAAACACTTGAAGAAATGAAACACGCTGCAGAAAGAGGTATTCCTAAAATTGGTATTGGCGAACGTTGTTACATCAAAAATACCATCATCGATAAAAACTGCCGCATTGGTAACGATGTGCGTATTAATGGCGGTCATCATTTACCTAATACCGATCATTCATTGTACACAGTGAAAGATGGCATTGTAGTGGTGAAGAAGGGCGCTATTTTACCGGACGGTTTTGTGATTTAAACTTTCTTCCCGGAAAGTTTTTGTTGACTATTGATTATGAACTTAAACAGATCTTTCGTCCGGGACGGGAGATGAATGATTGTTATGCAGAATATTTCTGTTTCAAAGCCAAGGCTCAGTATTGTTGAGATCATCAATATGAGCGTTGGCTTTTTTGGTATCCAGTTCGGCTGGGATTTGCAACGTGCCAACATGGGACGTATTTACGAAAATCTTGGTGCCAATCCCGATGAAGTTCCCATTCTTTTTCTTGCAGCTCCGTTAACCGGTTTGTTGGTACAACCCATCATCGGTTATTTGAGCGATAATACCTGGCATCCGAAATGGGGGCGTCGTCGTCCTTACTTTATGATCGGTGCCATCTTAAGCTCCATTGCATTAATTGCAATGCCGCACAGCAGTGCATTGTGGATGGCTGCAGGTTTGTTATGGGTGCTCGATGTGTTTGGTAATGTATCAATGGAACCCTTCCGGGCATTTGTAACAGATAAGTTACCCGACTCACAGGTGAACCGTGGTTTTATTATGCAAAGCTTAATGATTGGTTTAGGAGGAAGTATTGCATCGGCTCTACCCTGGATCATGCGGAACGTGTTTAAACTGCAAAACACAGCTGCAATAGGAGAGATACCGCAAAATGTAAAATGGTCGTTCTATCTCGGCGCATTCTTTTTTCTGGCTTCTGTTTTATACACGGTGTTTACCACACGAGAATATTCGCCTGAAGAATTAGGCATTAAAAAGGATGAAGAAAAGAAAGGTGGTTTTGCAACAGGTGCAAGTGAGATTTTGCACGCATTACGCAATATGCCTAAGCGCATGCAGATTGTTTCGCTGGTGCAATTCTTTACATGGCCCGGTTTATTCCTCATGTGGTTTTATTACACCACTGCCGTTGCTGTAAATGTATTTGGTGGTAAAGATGCAAGCGATCCTGTTTATGCAGAAGGTGCCGACTTTGGCAGCTTAACACTCTCATACTACAGTGTTGTTACGTTTTTGTTTGCATTGGTGTTACCGTTTATTGCCGATAAGTTAGGAAGAAAACTTACACATGCACTTTGTTTACTTGCAGGTGCTATTGGTTTAATAAGCGTAGCATGGGTACAAAACAAATACATGTTGTATGTGAGTATGACGGGCGTTGGTATTGCATGGGCAAGCATCTTAAGTATGCCTTATGCCATGTTAAGTGGTTCGCTGCCGAAGGAAAAAGTAGGCATCTACATGGGTATTTTCAATTTCTTTATTGTATTGCCCGAAATTATTGCTTCGCTTGGCTTTGGCTGGCTGATGCGGAACGTTTTAAATAACGATCGCTTACTGGCTGTACAGATAGGTGGTGGATTAATGATATTGGCTGCGACCATCTGTTTTCTTTTTGTAAAAGAACAAAGGCAACGGCTTTAGCTTTCAATTTATTTCTGTTGACTCTCTAAGATTTTCAATTATGCGGAAAAGACTTTTTATCCTTCAGTTACTGTTAACAGCAGTAACTTTTTCATTTGCACAAAACAGTTATGAGCTTTATCCATCCAACTGGTGGGTTGGTATGAAGTACAATAAAATTCAGTTGATGATCCGTGGTAATGATGTTGGCAAACATAGTGGCTTTGCTATCCGTTATTCCGGTGTTACATTAAACAAAGTAAATAAGTTCAGCAACAGCAACTATGTTATACTTGATATAAGTATTGCTGCAACAGCAAAGCCGGGAACAATCGGTATCCGCTCTGTTAATGCAAACGGCAAACAGTCAAATTTTGAATTTGATCTGGTGCCTCGTCGCAAAGGCAATGGAACAAGTTATGCCAATGGTGCCACCTCTTCCGATCTCATGTATCTCATCATGCCCGATCGTTTCAGCAATGGCGATCCTTCAAATGATCGTGTGCCGGGTATGAAAGATCAAACCCTTCGCAGAGATACTGTATTCAACCGTCATGGCGGCGATTTAAAAGGAATTCAAAATCATCTCAATTACTTTACTGATCTTGGTGTTACTACACTTTGGTTAAACCCCATTATCGAAAACGATATGGCCGAACGTACCGAACATGGATATGCGTTTACCAATCATTATAAAGTAGATCGTCGTTTAGGCGGCAATGAAGCGTACCGCACTTTAATTAACGCTGCACATGCAAAAGGTATTAAGATCATTCAGGATGCTGTGTATAACCATGTAGGGATTGATCATATTCTTTTTAAAGATCAGCCCGACAGCACCTGGTTTCATCGCTGGCCAAAATTCACACAAACAAATTATAAAGATCAGGCGCTCTTCGATCCTTATGCCGCAATGGTTGATAAGAAAATTATGAGCGATGGCTGGTTTGTTACCTCAATGCCCGATTGGGATCAAAGCAATCTGTTTGTACAAAACTTTTTAATACAGCATGCATTGTGGACAGTTGAACAATTTGGTATTGACGGATGGCGCATCGACACCTATGCGTACAACGATCTTGCATTTATGAACAGGTGCAACAAAGCGTTGTACGATGAATATCCACGCATCAGCATCTTTGGCGAAACATGGGTGCATGGTGTGCCTAATCAAAGTTTCTTTTGCGAAAACAAATACACAATTCCTTACAAAAGTAATTTACAGGCAACTACCGATTTTCAACTGTTGTTTTATGGAATAAAAGCTGCATGTAACGAAAAGTTTGGATGGACAGACGGTGTAAATAAACTGTATACAACAACAGCGCAGGATTTTCTTTACAAAGACCCGATGCGCCAGGTGATCTTTTTAGACAATCATGACCTGCCTCGTTTTTATTCGGTAGTGGGAGAAGATACCTCGAAATACAAAATGGCTTTTGCATGGATGCTTACATTCCGTGGTATTCCGCAAATGTATTATGGCAATGAAATTCTCATGACAGGATTTACTTCGCCCAACGATGGTTATGTGCGCCAGGATTTTCCCGGCGGTTGGGACGGCGATAAAGAGAATAAGTTTACTGCAGCAGGGCGCACCGAAAAAGAAAACAAACTGTTCAACTACATTAAACGACTGGCTAATTTTCGTAAAACATCATCAGCCATCAAAACAGGAAAGCTGATGCAGTTTATTCCTGTTGATGGTGTATATGTTTACTTCCGTTACGATGCCAAACAAACGGTGATGTGTGTAATGAATACGAATGCAGAACCGAAGACCATCGATCTTTCCCGTTTTGCAGAACGCATGAATGGTTATCGTTCTGCTGTTGATGTTGCTGCAGGAATAGAATTTAAACTGGAGAAAGAATTACAACTGATGCCTGTTTCCAATCTTGTGCTGGAGCTGAAATAACAGATGACCGACACTTAATTTCATTTATGACGCATTATTTTATTGTACCGGGACTTGGTAATTCAGGCGCCGATCATTGGCAAACATATTTTGAGCAAACATTAAACAATTGCAAGCGTATTGAGCAAAAGGAGTGGGATGCTCCTGATTGTACCGATTGGATCAATACGATTGATGCTGCCATCAACGGATATAATTCAGATGAAGTTGTGTTGATCGGTCATAGCCTTGGCTGCACGGCCATTGCACATTGGTTTGCCAAATATGGCAGAACTATAAAAGCTGCATTACTTGTTGCACCAAGCGATATTGAAAGCCCGGTATATACATTTCCTGCCACAGGATTTACACCAATTCCTTTAAACAAGTTTTCTTTTAAAACAATTGTTGTTGCAAGCGAAAACGATGAGTGGGTATTGTTGCAACGTGCGATGTTCTTTGCCGCAAACTGGGGCAGCGAGTTGGTAAACATTGGTAATGCCGGGCATATTAATGCTGTTGCCGGATATGGAAAGTGGGATGATGGAATAGCTTTGGTCAATAAGTTCGAATAGGTTATTTTTAAAAGAATATTTAATCCTAAACCAAAAATCAACACAACATGGAGAAACATGAATCGAATTACAATTTGTTCGACTGGTGGAAAAAAGTAGTATTTAAAAACTACGCTAATTTCAATGGCCGTGCACGCAGGGCCGAATACTGGAATTTTGTTTTGGTGAATTTTATTGTTTACATCCCTCTTTACATTCTTTTTATCGGCGGTATGTTAAACGAATCGGAAATAGTTGGTTCGTTGGGCATGGGCGTGCTTGGCATTTTTGCACTGGGGATGCTTATACCAAGCCTCGCTGTATTAGTTCGCCGCCTGCACGATCTTAATAAAAGCGGCTGGTATTTCTTAATGTATTTTATACCGCTTGTTGGACCAATTTTAATGCTTGTTTGGTTGTTTACCGATGGAAATCGTTTTGTAAACAACTATGGAGAAGATCCAAAAAATCCCGGTATACCCGAACTGGAATTTACAGGACAATAAGTTTAAAGCAACTACGCTTCTTACAATAAAAAAAGACAGAACAATGTTCTGTCTTTTTTTATGCTGATGATTGTTTTGTTACAGGAAGCTGGTCCATAAAACCTTGGCACCGTATTTACCCCAATCGCTCATGGCTTTGTTTAAATCCTTTTCATAAGCGGCCCATGTTACTGTTTTACCTTTTTGTTTTGGTGCAAGGATGGCAGGAGTGGGTTCTTTAAGTTCAACCTTTGTAGCAAACCATGTCATTTGCAAACGTGGTACTGCAAGGCCCAGTATCATGCCTGGTAAACCCCCGAAGCTTTCCGGTCCGCTGCTAACGGTAATTTCATCGGTATAAAACGCAACAATATAAACAGAGTCGCAGATAATCGTTACAGCTTTACGGCATTCAAATCCTGCAATGGTTCTTGTTTCGTTGGTAATACGCCATTGGTAATTGCGTATGCTGTCTTTAATAAGATAAGTTTGTTCAAAAATATCACGCTGTAACGATATTTGTCCTGTTCGTACATCCTTTACCGTTATATCGTTTTCACTTGGCTTACGGCCCCATACATATTTGCCTGCAGGATCTTCCTTGGTTAATTTATAAACCGATTTTTCTTCATTGAAGTCGAGTGTGTACGTTTCGCTTACCATCTTTGGAAATGCTTTTTTCATTTCAACAACCCACGGACTCTCATCGTCGTCTTTATCGTAATACGAAAACTGGTTGCTGCGTTTTTCATATTCAATATGTCCGGTACTGATGAACTTTACTTGTGCATTTACAATACTGCAGCTTGCAAGTAAAAAGAATATTAAAAGATGTTTCATGTATTTAAAATTGAATAAGGTTTAAAATTCTGATGGTTTGCCGTTTTTTGTAAAGTTCCATGTAAGTGTAAGCAGCCAGAAGCGACGGATGTTCTGGAAAGTGTTTTCCGAAATAAAGTTGCTGCTGATGTTACGTCTTACTCCCAGGTTTTGATTAAACAGATCGTTTACAGAAAGCTTTGCTTCAAAAGCATCTGTTTTTGTAAAAGTGCGACGTATGGCTGCTGTAACGTAAGCAACATTGCGCTGGTTGGCAAACGTTTCTGTTTTCTGGTAAATTGAAATGTTGCTTTCCATATCGATATATAGTTTTTGCTTTTTGAAACGCATCGACAGATATGGGTAGGAGCTCAGACTCCAGTATTTTATTTCACGTGCTTTGCTGATAGATGATCTTGAATAGTTATAAGTCGGTTGAAGATTTATACTAAAGCTGATCCATTTGTCGCTCCAGCGGCTGAGACCAATACCAAGCCCGGCTGAATAGTTGTCGCTTGTGTTAAGCCGGTTGTTTACTTTGTTTACAAGCCTGCTCATGTTTGAGTTAGTACTGATGTTGAAATTCACACCTTTAAAAAGTTCAAAACCATAATGTGCCCAAAGATTTCCGCCGTAGTTGCCGTTGGTATTAATTGTTTGATTAATACGCCGGCCAATTGAATCGATATAGTTTGAGTTACTGATGGCATTGTTTACAAAAGAGAAGTTGGCGCTTGCATACAGATTCTTGCTTTTGATAATTTTATAATCGCTCATGTTGAATGAGAAATTATGACGAAAGGCCTGTTTCAGATTTTCGTTACCGATTGTAATATTCAACGGATCGTTGTTATCTCTGATGGGATTGATTTGTTGCAGACTCGGGTTTTGTGTAGAGCCGTTATAGTTAAGTGTAAAACTGCGTTGTTTTTTAGGAGCAAAACGGAAACTTGCTCTTGGCAATAAGTTGGTAAAAGAAATATTCCGGTTGGTTCCTTTGTTCAATTCATCAAGGTTGAAGTTTGTGCGGCCAACAGCTGCGCCAAACGAAGTAGTTATTTTTTTTCCTGCATAACGGAATGAGAATCCTCCGGTATGATCATTTGTTCTAAACAGGAAATGATTGCTTAGGGTATCAACGATGTCTGTGTACTTATCGTTACTCACAGGTTTCTCCAGTGTGTTTCTTTCAGCATCGTTTTGGCTGAAGTTGTTGCGATAGATTAGTTCAAGATTCCATTTTTTAGAAAGCGGTTCGGTGTAAACAATATTGTTCTGGAACGTGAGCTGCTGTTCGTTGTTTATTTTTTTCTGATCAATATCTTCATTGCGTAAAAACTGACCTGTTTTATCGTAGAAATTATTTTCAGAAAAAAGAAAACCTTCGCCGGTTTTGTTATTGCTGCTGAAGTTGCCTGTGTAACTGATGGTACGGCCTGCTTTCTTTAAACGTTTTCGGAAACTCAACTCCGATGTAAAGTCTTTGTTATCACCCGCAGTTGTTGTTGTGCGTTTGGTGTCATTGATGGGCAGGTTGTCATCGGTATAAGACATACCGGTATATTCGCTTGTTTTGCTGTTGTTCACCAACGAACCGCTTGCTTTAAACTTCAGCGTGGCACTTGAATCAATTTGCCAATCGTAATTTGCATTCAGCTTGTTGCGGCGGCGATTACTGTTGAAAATTTCTGTTGTTGTATTGCTGAAACTTGAATCATCGAGCAGTGTTTGCGTAAAGCTTCCGTTACGGCCTGTCACATTTTGATCGTTAAACTGGTAGCTGCCATTGATGGTATTTTTGTCTTTGTTCCATTTATTCAAATAAGAAATGCCTCCTGTGGTGGAAGTAGGTAAACCTTGTCCGCCGCTGAAATCATCGCCTCCGCTCCACATCATCATTGCCCCATCATCTGTTATTTCCATGTTGGTATTGCCGCTGCTGCCGAAGTTGCGTTGTTCGTTCCAGTTCAACCCTTCAAATGTTGTATTGTTGTGTGTAATGTATGCTGTAATTTTCTGTTTTTTCTTAAACGAGTTGATCATTGCTTTGCCGTTACGGTAACGGTCGAAGTCGGTGCCTGCTTCAATCTTACCAAAATAGCCTTTCTTCTTATCTTCTTTTAACTCAAGATTAATGGTTTTCGTTTTCTGCCCGTCATCAACACCTGTAAACTCTGCCTGCTCGCTCTTCTTATCAAATACCTGTACTTTGTCAACCACATCGGCACGCAGGTTTTGTGCAACAACTGCAGGATCGTCACTAAAGAACTCTTCGCCATCCACTAATATCTTTTCTACTTTCTGTCCCTGTGCGGTAATCTCACCTTTGGAGTTAACCTGCAAGCCCGGCAGTCGTTTCAGCAATTCCTGGGCACTTGCATTCGGTCCTACTTTAAAACTATCGGCTTTATACTCTGTAGTGTCGCCTTTAATTTTAATGGCAGCTACTTTTTGTTGAATGATAATCTCTTCCAGTAATTTACTTCGTGGAATGATGGTGATGTTCTTTTGTACGTTACTGCCTTCAGTAATATGCACATCGTCTACATATTCTGCATAGCCGGGATAACTTACCATGAAAATGTAAGATCCTGCGGGGAGATTGTTTATTTCAAAACTGCCCTGTTCGTTGGTTCGGGTAAATTTCGAAAGGGTGGAATCTTTCGTACGTATCAAACTGATTACAGCCATACTCAGTTTTTTACCCGAGCTGGTATCGGTAATGCTGCCTGAAATTTTGTTTGATTGACTAAAGGATTGTAATGCGATAAATGCTCCGCATACGAGCAGTAGTAGTTGCTTTGGTGACATCATGGTTTTAATTGATGATAATAAGTGGTTGCGATATTAAAATGTTTTTCTTAGAGTTTTTCCCTGAAAGATGTTAAAGTGGTATATTTCCATACAAACGACAATAGTTTTTTTATAACTGTGTAATTGGGCTTCTCGTAAGGAAACTGAACCAACTAAACTTAACACATGCAAACTGCCGGCAAATACGAAGACTATCATTTTGTTGATACAACCAAACCCGTGTGGAATTATTCCCGGTTTGAAGGCGATGATATTGCCAATTTTCAAAACGGTACAAACTACCGGTGCGATGAATTGTTTGGATCGCACTTAATGGAAGTGCTGGGAACAACAGGATATTATTTTGCAGTTTGGGCCCCCAACGCAACGTTTGTATCGGTTTTCGGCGAGTTTAACGAATGGAATAAGCAAAGTCATCCGCTCTTTGTACGTCTCGATAATTCCGGTATATGGGAAGGGTTTATTCCCGATTTACCGAAAGGAGCGTCGTATAAATTTCACACTCATGGTTATGCCGGACAGAAGCTAGATAAAGGCGATCCCTATGCAAACTTCTGGGAAGTGCGACCCAATACTGCTTCCCGTACATGGGCACTTGATTATGAATGGAGCGATGTAACGTGGATGGATAAACGAAAAGAGCATAACAAACTCGATGCGCCCTGGAGTGTGTACGAAGTGCATCTTGCCAGTTGGATGCGTCCCGATAAGCACAATGAAGAAATCTATCATAGTTATTCGTTTTTCAAAGAGCACCTGGTTAGCTATGTAAAGGAGATGGGTTTTACGCATGTGGAATTAATGCCGATCATGGAACATCCTTTCGATGGCAGCTGGGGTTACCAGGGAGCGGGTTATTTTGCACCAACCTCCCGTTACGGAACACCGCAGGAGTTTATGGAATTGGTTAATGCGTTTCATAACGAAGGCATTGGTGTTATTCTCGATTGGGTGCCTTCGCATTTTCCTTACGATGCACATGGTTTGTTTATGTTCGATGGTACGCATACCTATGAGTATGCTGATATGCGTAAAGGCTACCACCCCGATTGGAACAGTTATATTTTTAACTACAAACGTGGCGAAGTAAAATCATTTCTCATCAGCAGCGCTATGCATTGGTTCCGCAAATACCATATTGATGGCATAAGGGTGGATGCTGTTTCTTCAATGCTCAAATTGAACTATTCCCGAACAGCAGGACAGTGGGAGCCAAATGAGCATGGAGGCGATGGTAACCTGGAAGCAATTGCATTTATCAAAGATCTCAACGAGACCATCTTCCGTGATTTTCCCGATGTACAAACCATTGCAGAAGAAGCAACTGATTGGCCCGGCGTTAGCAAGCCTACTTTTGAAGACGGATTGGGTTTTGGTATGAAGTGGATGATGGGATGGATGCACGATACATTGAAATACTTTAAGCAAGATCCCGTGTATCGGCAGTTTCAGCAAGATCAGTTCACTTTCAGTATGATGTACTATTACGACGAGAATTTTATGTTACCTCTCAGTCACGATGAAGTGGTGCATGGCAAAAGCCCGATGCTGTATAAAATGCCCGGCGATGAATGGCAGAAATTCGCCAACCTGCGTTTAATGTACAGTTATATGTTTACGCACCCGGGAGGCAAGTTGCTGTTCATGGGTAACGAGTTTGGAGCTACAAACGAATGGAATTACAAGAGTGAACTGCAGTGGGAGTTGTTGCAATACGAGTCGCATAATGGTGTTCGGGAATGTGTAAAAGCGTTGGCGAATCTATTAAAGGCAGAACCTGCTTTGTACGAAAACCAATTCAACCAATATGGGTTTGAATGGGTTGATCTGAACCACGGAGCCGAATCGGTAATGGTGTACAAACGCAAAGGAAAGGATGCTGCAAACGATGTTCTGGTGATATTAAATATGACTCCGGTTGTTCGCAAAGACTGGAAGATACATGTGCAGGGGAAACAAAGCTGGAAAGAGATTTTCAACAGCAACGACGCAAAATTCTGGGGAACAGGCGATACATACAATCCCGACATACAGGTAAGAATAGTTGATGGGCAAGCCGGCTGGTACGAGTTGAACGTGCATTTACCTTCTTTAGGGGCAATTATTTTAAAGTAAACCCTTAAAAATGGGAAAAATGGCAGGATTTATGCGAGTAGATTTACGCTTTGCAATAACTTTAATATGTCTAATTTTACACGAAATCCAAAAACCGTAAATCCATGAAAACCTGGTTAACCCTAACAACCATCTTTCTTACCTGCAGTATTTCCCTTTTTGCACAAAACAGAGATAGTTCAAACGCCGTATTGCAGCGTGCAATTACTGCTAAGAATGAGCGTCGTATTCAGTTAGCACTGAATCTTTTTGAACAGGCAATCAAATACGATACATCGAATGTTGAAGCCTTAAAAGCGATGGGGCAATATGGTATTGAAAGCCGTAACTACCGTCAGGCAGTTGATGCATACACCCGCTGGAATCGATTGGAACCAAACAACGAAGAAACATTTCAGCAACTTGCAACACTTTACTTTAATCTCGGTCGTCATCAGGATGCATTAAGCTTCACCGAAAAATGGGAGAAGTTACACAAGGATAAACCCATGCATTACATTGCCGGCATGTGTAATTATTATCTCGAAAATTATCCGCAAGCCATCAACCGTTTAATGTACGCCATGGAAACAGATACCAGTAATGCGGTGTTGTATTATACCATTGGCCGCAGCTATTTAGAAATGGAGCGTTACAAGCAAGCCATTCCCTATTATCAGAAAGCAGCTAATGCCGATCAGAAAAATGCACGTTATGTGTTTGAGATGGCAATGGTTTATTATTCAATTCCTGATGATAAAAATGCTATTGCTACGTTTCAGCTCGCTGCAGAAAGAGGCTGGCAAAAAAATGCGGATTATTACGAGAGCCTTGCTTATTGTTATATGAACATCGGCGACTTTGCAAAGGCGGCTGAAAATCTTCAATTATCGCTTGAAAAAAGACCACATAGCTTAACTGTTCGCTATGCTTTGGCCGAATCGTTCTACAAAGGCGGCAAGTATAAAGATGCAATTGACAACTGGGATATGGTGTTGCAAAACGATAATAAAAATGCAAGAGCATTGTACATGATTGGCATGTCTTACCAAAAAATGGGACAAAAAGATAAAGGAATGATGCTTTGCGATAAAGCCATTGAATTAGATCCTTCGTTAAACAGTCTGAAGCAAAAGAAAATGGATATGGGTATGTAAGCTCAAACAAACTTGATATAACAACAGGCCGCTGAAAATCAGCGGCCTGTTGCTTTTTCACATTTGTGGATAGATGTATGCCTGTTCAAACATCAATTTTTCGGTATTTTTGCCGTTTATGGCAGAAGTAAAACAGGTACGTGTTGCAATATTGGATATGTATGATGGCGTTGCGAACCAGGGCATGCGTTGTATTCGTGAAATACTGAACAGTTTTGCCGACATCAACGTACTGGATTTGAGTTGGGATGAATTTGATGTACGTGGTAAATGCGAAGTGCCCGATCTGTCGTACGATTTGTTTATTTCTTCAGGTGGTCCCGGCAGTCCATTGGAAAGCGAAGGCACAGAATGGGAGAATGTTTTTTTCAGCTGGATCGATTCTGTAAAACATTGGAACGATAATCCCTTGAACAATCAGAAAAAGCCGGTGTTTTTTATCTGTCACTCGTTTCAGTTAGCCTGCCGTTATTTTAAGATCGGTAATGTTTGTGCCCGCAAATCAACTGCCTTTGGCGTTTTTCCTGTTCATATTATTGAAGGCATAGAAGGAGAGGCTGTTTTTAGTGGCTTGAAAGATCCGTTCTATGCTGTAGATAGCAGAGATTACCAGGTAATACAGCCCGATCATAAATACCTGAAGCAAATAGGAGCATCTTTATTGTGTATTGAAAAAGAACGTCCGCATATACCGCTCGAACGTGCAATTATGGGTGTACGTTTTAACCGATACATGATCGGTACACAGTTTCACCCCGAGGCCGATGCAATTGGTATGAGCATGTACCTGCAGAAAGAAGACAAAAAGAAAACCGTGATCGATAATCATGGGTTCGAAAAATGGAAGAGCATGATCGAACATCTTGAAGATCCGGATAAGATTCTGTTCACTTATTCGCATATACTTCCCAACTTTTTACACAGTGCTGTTTTTTCTCAATATGCGGTAGAAGCGTAAACACTTTCCTGTTTAAATAAAATCAAATACTTTTAGAAGACAAAACATCTTCTATGGTTCCTGCAATACGCAAAGCATTCAACAATGCATTTACTGTTGAAAAGTATGAGGCTTTCTTAAAAGACCTGCACAGTCTTCATCCCGGAGATATTGAATTTCGTGTAAGCGAAACACCTGTGTTTGTAGATAAAGCTTTTGCACAAAAAATGATCGATGCATGCGAACGCATTGTAGATGTTATTTGTGAACCTTCTTTTCTTTCGTTAACCGAACGTTCAATTCCGGCAGGAGAAAAAGTACCCAACGAAAACAAACAAGCACACATGATCGCATTTGATTTTGGTGTGTGCATGAATGAAGCGGGCGAACTGGAGCCTCAGTTGATCGAAATGCAGGGTTTCCCAACCTTGTTTGGTTTCCAGGTGTATTATCCCGAAGTAGTGCAACGGCATTTTGATATCCCTTCTAACTACAGTCAATTCTTAAACGGGTATACAAAAGAAACGTATATCGAGTTGCTGCGAAAACTCATCATCGGTTCGCATGCAACAGAAAATGTTATTCTGCTTGAAATAAAACCTGAAGAACAAAAAACAAGAATTGATTTTTCCTGCACCAAAGATTATATCGGTATTGAAGCTGTTTGTTTAACTAAACTGATGCAGGAAGGACGCAAGCTTTACTACATGAAGGATGGTGTAAAAACAGAAGTAAAGCGCATTTACAACCGCATCATCTTCGACGATCTGAAAGCGAATAAAGAAAAGCTGGGCGATGTAGTGGATATTACGCAGGATCTTGATGTGGAATGGTTGCCGCATCCCAACTGGTTTTATCGCATCAGCAAATTCACATTGCCGTTTATTCAACATCCTTACATCCCTGAAACATTTTTCCTGAATGAGATCAAACAACTGCCAGATGATTTGTCGAAGTATGTATTGAAACCGTTGTTTTCATTTGCCGGGCAAGGTGTAATTATTGATGTTACGCAGGAAGATATTGATGCAATTAATGATCCTGAAAATTATATTCTGCAAAAGAAAGTGCAATATGCCGATGTGGTGGAAACACCCGACGATCCTGCAAAAGTGGAAATCCGGATCATGTATGTATGGCCTGATGGCGATGAGCGTCCGCATGCAGCAATTAACCTTGCACGTATGAGCAAAGGGAAAATGATTGGTGTGCGTTATAACAAAGACAAAACCTGGGTTGGAGGTAGTGTGGCGTTTGTAGAACGTTCCGTCTGACGAGGATTACACTCCACTCAAAAACTCAGCACCAATATAATCAACAACCGAAGGAAGACTTTTTGTATCCTCGTATACCTTTAGCTGTCTGTCGGCACCGGTGCCTTTGTTCAACATTTCAGGAATGTAGTTGATGGCAGCACGGCAACCCAACTCATCCACAACATCATCAACAAAATCGAGCAATTCGTAAATGAGTGCACGGGTATTGGTTTCTTCTTCTTTACCAAAATCAATCAGATAACCATCAATGCCATAGCGGCTCGCTCTCCATTTGTTTTCGTTTATCAGTGCCCGTTGGTATTGGATGAAGTTCATATTCTGATTACGCAGCTTATACAGTTTAGCTGTAATAGCCTGGAACAAGCCTGTAATCGCAATGGTTTCCATTACGGTCATCGGTACATCGCAAATGCGAAACTCAATGGTGTTGAAGAAGGGGTGTACACGTAGGTCCCACCAGATCTTCTTTGCATTATCAATACAGTTTGTTTTAATAAGCAGTGCAACATAGTTTTCGTATGCTTCAATACTGTCGAACGATTCGGGAATGCCTGTACGGGGGAACTTATCAAACACTTTTGTGCGGAACGATTTGTAACCCGTCATGCGTCCTTCCCAAAAAGGAGAGTTGGTACTTAGTGCATATACATGTGGTAAAAAATAACGTGCAGAGTTGGCCAGGTGAATAGCCATCTTCCTGTTCTCCATTCCTACATGTACATGCAAACCAAATATGAGATTGCTTCTTGCAGCTTCCTGCAATTCGTTTACGATCTGGTTGTAACGTACATGATCGGTAATTAGCTGGTCCTGCCAATGACTGAACGGATGTGTACCGCTTGCGCCAACAGCTAACCCAATATTGCCTGCAATACCATGTATGGTTTTGCGCAGTAAAGCAACATCGTTGTACGCTTCTTCAATACTGTGACAAATATCTGTACCAACTTCCACCACAGCCTGGTGCATCTCGGCCTTCACTTTGTCCTTTATCACTTTTTGTCCTTCGCTTACAATTTTCTGCTCATGGCTTTTTAATTCTCTTGTTACAGGATCAAAAACCATGTACTCTTCTTCAACACCTATTGTAAACTGTTTATAGTTGATGCTAGCCATTCGTTAATATTAATTTTTTAATACAAGGATTGCTTGTTCGCTCCACGTTTTACATATTCACCCCAGGTTAAATTGTCTTCACCCGGTTTTTGTTCTAAGGCACGTTCAATGGCATAATTGGCGGCAGCTTCAACAACCCAATCGAAATTTTCCTGCCCAACACTTGCAAGGTCGGCATCAGGTGCAGGATTACAGAAGTCAATTGCATACGGCACACCATCACGCAATGCAAGTTCTACGGTATTAAAATCATAACCAAGATAATTGTTGATGCGCAATACAATATCTGTCATCATCTGCAGTTTTTCTGCCGATGGTTGAAAGTCTGCTACATAGCGTAAATGATGTGGGTTACGTGGTTCGTAACTCATAATACGTACATACTTGCGGCCAATACAATAACAACGGTAATATTCTTCAAACACAATCTCTTCCTGCAATAACATTACAAGCTGTCCGGTTTCTGCATGCTTATCAAAAAAGTCGGCAGCATTGTTGAGCTTGTAAACATTCTTCCAACCACCTCCTGCAAATGGTTTCATATAAGCCGGAAAGCCAATGTAGTTGAACATGCCTTCCCAATCCATCGGGTACGCAAGGTTGCTGAACGATGCGTCGCTTGTATCGTCTGGTCGTTCTTTCGACGGAAGGATCACTGTTTTGGGAACAGGTACATTGATTTTTGTAGCCAGACAGTTGTTGAAAAATTTATCATCGGCACTCCACCAGAATGGGTTATTGATAACAGCTGTGCCCGTAATGGCTTCGTTTTTTAAATAAGCACGGTAATGCGGCACATCCTGCGAAATACGATCCACAATAACAGCATAACCATTATTTACACCCTGCACTACTTTGTCAATACGAACAGGCTCAGCTGTTATACCGGCTATGTTTTTACTGTTAATACGGTCAACAAATGCAGTGGGGAAAGAGCGTTCTTTTCCGTGTAAGATGCCGATCTTTTTCATACTTTTTTATTTTGTGTAGGTGATGTGTGAACTATTGATTGTATAGTTCTTTGTTCACTGCATTAATATAGCACACAATTCTGTAACATCAATTATTGCCTTTAAAATATTTTACTGCATTTCCTTATTTTTGACGTTTATGCTTAACACGAAATTAATGCAGGTTGTGTTTGTATCGGAGCTGCTGTTATCGGAGTACCTGGAACGGGAAGTAACGGTTGATTTTTATTTGCCGACTCCCGTTATTGATTCGGCCGAAATAAGTTTACTGCTTATAAACGACGGACAGGATTTATTGAAAATGCCGTTTACAGATATTCTTGAAAACTTATACGATCAACAAAAAATACAACCATTGCTTTGTGTGGGTATACATTGCGGTACCGATCGTAAAATGGAATATGGTATTGCCAGCCAGGCCGATTATTTAGGACGTGGTGCCAAAGCAGATTTGTACACAAAATTTGTGTTTAACGAATTGCTCCCTTACCTCCGTAAAAAATACAACGTTCCGCAGTTTAAAGAAAAAGCATTTGCAGGTTTTTCGCTCGGTGGTTTAATGGCGTTGGATATTGTTTGGAATCATGCACATGAGTTTACTAAAGTAGGCGTGTTTTCCGGCTCGTTGTGGTGGCGGCAAAAGGCGTATGATAATGGTTATACCGATGAGGCAGACCGCATTATGCATAACCAGGTGCGTGCAGGAAAAGCATCACCGTGGTTGCGGTTCTTTTTTCAAACAGGATTGCTCGATGAAAAGTCCGATCGCAACAACAACGGTATTATCGATTCAATTGATGATGCGTTGGATCTTATAATGGAACTGAAACGCAAAGGTTATGCTGCAGATGCAATAAAATACCTCGAACTGGAAGATGGAGCACATGATGTGCCAACATGGACCAAAGCATTTCCCGAGTTTTTAGAGTGGGGATGGGGTAAATAAAAAATTGATTGAAAAGAAAAAGGTTGTCTGCAAAGACAACCTTTTTCTTTTATAGTGATTTGCTGTTATCAGAATAACAAACGTACACCAAAGTTCATTCTCCAGGTATTAGCAACAGTAATATTGCTGCTATATGTTTTGCCCGGTAATGCACCGTTAACAAGGTTCATTCTGTAAGTTGCTGCTGTAGTTGTTGTAGGAGCAGTAGCAACAGCTAAGATTGCACCGTTGTTGTAGTTTGTACGTTTACTTACACCCCAATCGTTGTTAAGCAGGTTAGTGAAGTTTTCAATTTCCCAGCTTAACTGTACACCATAATTCTTGTGTTTGCTGATTGGTAAGATATCCTGTAATACACGGAAATCGAGGTTGCTGAACCAAGGCATTTTAGCGCCATTTCTGTCAGCAAATTGACCTTTGTGTTTTTTCAGGTATTTATCCTGGTTGATGTAAGCAAAGAATGCATCGCTTTGTTGTTGCGGACTGAAAGCACCATTTGTTGCAAATGTAATTTCAGATGCATCTTTAGGAATATAGATCAAATCGTTCGATAAACCGTCCTGGTTGAAGTCGTTTGAATATACATAGCTGAAACGACCTTGTTCGTAACCTAAGTACACCAATGTAAATGTTGTATTTAAGAACTTGTTCCAGTTTGCTTTGTACGATGCATAAGCAATAATACGGTTTGGTGTAGCGTAATCGCTGTAAGAAAGATCAAGACTGTTGTTGCCTCTTAAGCTTTGTACGTTACTCCAGGAACTTGCAGCCTGTGAGCCCGGGTTACCCGTAACATCTAAAGCAACTGTTCCTGTGTAAGCAACTGAGAAATCCCAGTTCTTGTTAAAGCGTTTTGCTAACTGTACAGTAAAGATACCAGCTGCACCACGGCTTGTGTTAGAAAGGATGATCGCTTCAGAGATACCTGTGTTATATCTTCTTGTAGCAGTTGTGTTGCCAAATAACGGACGGCTGCCTGGACCAAATGTGGTACCTACTGCCTGGCGTTGGTTGGCGTTATACTGCAACAATGCATTGATGTCTTTATTGAAAATAGCTTCAACAGTTAATGTCCAGTCGTTGCCTAATTTTTTATCGGCAGCAAGACTTGTTCTGAACACCTGTGGCATTTTAAAATCTTTGTCAACCGCTGCTAAGCTGCTTGGTAACGGTGGTGTACCAGCGCTGCTTGGGAAGCTGCTAACATAATGCAGAGGGTTGGGGTTAAACAGGTAGTTGCTTAATGCTGCACCTGAAACTTCGTAAGGAACTACAGAAGTACCGCTGTTGCTTGGCTGGTTGGTAAACCATACAAACGGGAAACGGCCGGTAAAGACACCTGTACCACCACGGATGATTAAACTTTTGTCGCCTTGAATATCCCAGTTAAAACCAACACGTGGGCTAAAGTAAGTGCGTTCTTTCGACCAGCTGCTTACATCAATGTTGAAAGGTTGGTTGTTAAGATTGTAGAAAGTTAATGCTTTGATTGAACTGTTTGCAATAAGATCGTTCTGGAATAAAGGACGATCTGCACGTAAACCAACAGTTAATTTAAATTTATCGCTGAACTTAATTTCATCCTGTGCATACAAGCTTGCCTGGCCAAAGTCTAACTCAACATAAGGAGTTCTTCCTTCAACAGGGAATGTAATAGCAAAAGAACTTGGAGTTGCGTTATTGAAGAAATCAGCTAAAGAATTATATCTGTAGTAGCTGGTACCATAACGCATGAAATAGTTCTGTACATAAATTTTTTCGTAAGCAGCACCACCTGTAAAAGTGTGTTTGCCGGTAGTGTAGGTAACGTTGTTGTTAAAGGTTAATGTGTTGTTTACAACATCATTGTTCCATGAAAAGAGTTCGTAACCTGCACTGATGTAGTTGAAACCACCTTCCCATATATCAATGAAAGGGAAAGGAGTTGAATTAGAGCTTCTTTTAGGATCGTTTGCTTTTGTGTAAGTAGCAATAAACTGGTTCGAAAGTTTATCGTTAAAGTTGCTCTTTACTTCCAATGCATACGATTCAAGCTTATTCGTGTTTGCGTAGTTTGAATTTTCAAAACTCATACTGTTTACACTCCATCTGTTGGTAGAGCTGCGTGGGTTAGGCGCACTGTTACCGTTAAGCAACTGGTCGTCGTCTGTTTTAGAGAAGTTGTAACGGAAAGAAGCTGTATGTTTTGTATTAATGATCCAGTCTAAACGGCCGAGGATTTTCTGGTTCTTGGTTTCGAAGTTGCCAAGGTTTTCGGAAGGACCTGTTTCGTAACCATATTTCGATTTCAAATAAGCACTTACAGAGTCGAGTGCAGTTGCACGAACACGTGTAGTATTTGCATCTGGAGTAACACCTGGTCTGCTTGCTTTCCAAACAACACCCGGTACACTTACTTCCACCTGCTCTACGTTTACAAAGAAGAACAATTTGTTTTTGATGATCGGGCCACCGATTTGTGCGCCCATTGTTTTAGAACGTGACTGTGTTACAGTTGGAATTTTTTGACCTACAGCTGTTCTTCCCAAAAACTCCTGATCACGATAGAAGCCGTAAATGCTTCCTTTAAATGTATTGGTACCTTTTTTAGTTGTAGCGTTAATGCCTGCACCTGTAAAGTTTGCCTGGCGCACATCAAACGGACTTACGTTTACCGAAATTTCATCGATAGCATCGATAGAAATCGGCTGAATAGTACCACCTGGCAAAGGGCTGCTCGACAAACCAAAGTTGTTATTGAAGCTGGCTCCATCAATCTGAATATTGTTATAACGACCATCACGACCGCCAAACGAGTTACCACCACCAGCTTGTGGAGTTAAAGTAGCAACGTTTGAAATGTTACGGTTAATGTTCGGTAAACTATTAATTGTACGCTGGCTGAAGTTTGCACCTGTACCGGTTTTGATGGTACGGGAAGATCTGCTGCCTGTTACCACAATTGTTTCCAGTGTGCTGCCCGATGAGCGTGCAGTAAAATCGAGTGTTTCAGTTGTACCGAGTTGCAGAATTACATCTGTTTTGTCGGCAATCGTAAATCCTACGAAAGTTACAGAAACAACGTACGGACCACCTGCATCGAGGTTGGGGATTGAGAAACGACCGTTTTTGTCTGTTTTAGACAACTTAACTGAGCCGTTTTGGGTATTCGTTACTTTAACAGTTGCGCCTTCAAGCACATTTCCGCTCTCGTCTTTTACCACACCCGCAATATTAGCCGTGGTAACCTGCGAATAGGCTGCAAAAGCAAGAAACAGGGAAATGACTCCCAAAAGCAGTTTTTTGATTTTTAGCATACTTTATAGTTTTACGTGTGCAAATAAACAACAAACTTGTGTTAGAGAAATAAAGAAATATTAACAATTCGTAAAGAATGACAAGGGTTTTTAAGCAATTGCTGCAAGTGCAAGCGGGCGTTTTTAAACAACTCATTTTTCTTGCGTTTTCCGGCCTTGTTTTCAACTAACTTTGCGGCCTAAAAGGAAACGCATGCTGGATTCTATTGAAAGTGCTATTGAGGATATTAAGCAAGGTAAAATAGTTATTGTGGTAGATGATGAAGACCGTGAAAATGAAGGCGATTTTATTGTTGCGGCCAGGCACGCTACTCCCGAAATTGTCAATTTTATGGCAAAAGAGGGACGTGGGCTTATTTGTGCAGCGCTTACCGATGACCGTTGTAAAGAGCTGAACCTTGAACCAATGGTTTCTTCCAACACATCTTTACACGAAACTGCTTTTACCATTTCTGTTGATCTGATTGGTCAGGGAACTTCAACAGGCATTTCGGCACAGGATCGTTCAAAAACAATTCTTGCGCTCATTAATCCCGATACCAAGCCAGAAGATCTTGCCCGTCCGGGACATATTTTTCCTTTGCGTGCAAAGCCCGGCGGTGTACTCCGTCGTACAGGCCATACCGAAGCGGCTATCGATTTGCCAAGACTTGCAGGTCTTGAACCCGCCGGCGTGCTGGTAGAAATTATGAATGAAGATGGCACCATGGCTCGTTTGCCGCAATTGGAAGTGCTGGCACAAAAGCTCGATGTAAAGATCATCTCCATCAAAGACCTCATTGAGTACCGTTTAAAAACAGATTCACTTATTGAAGAAATTGTACGGGTAGAAATGCCTACAGCATACGGACAGTTTCAACTAGCTGCTTTTAAAGAAAAAGAAACCGGACAGGAACATCTTGCATTAATAAAAGGCCAGTGGGAACATGATGAACCGGTGTTGGTGCGTGTGCACTCATCTTGTTTTACCGGCGATATTTTAGGATCGCTGCGTTGCGATTGTGGCGAACAATTACATGGCGCCATGCAAATGGTTGAGAAGGAAGGAAAGGGTGTGGTATTATATATGAACCAGGAAGGAAGAGGTATCGGTTTGTTCAATAAACTAAAAGCTTATAAGCTGCAGGAAGAAGGGATGGATACGGTTGAAGCCAATCTTCATCTTGGTTTACCAATGGATGCAAGAGATTATGGTGTAGGTGCACAAATTCTGCGTACATTAAATGTTTGCAACATAAAACTCATCAGCAACAATCCTAAAAAGCGTGCAGGTTTATTGGGTTATGGGTTGAAGATCGTTGATACTGTTCCCATACAGATCGCTCCCAACATGCACAATCAAAAATATCTCGAAACAAAAAGAGATAAACTCGGTCACGAAATTCTGAAATAAAGTGTGCAAGCTGTTTGACTTAAAACTCAAGCAGCTTTTTTTCTATTCAAATTCCCGAACATAAGAGAAGCTGATACCTGTGCGGTTAGCTGCACGCCATTGCACATCGTATACACTTCGGTAGAAGCCGATGATACGCAGTTTACCATCGGGTGAAAGTAACCACTCCAATGTAAAGTCAGGAGTCAGCTGGTTGGTTTGTGTAGTAGTGGCCTGGCCTGTATTTACCAATAAGGAACCGCCTGCTTTTAAGATCAATCTTCCGTTTAACATGGTTTTGGTTACACCAAAATTTCCTGTGCCGTTGAAGCCTACACCTTGTGCCTGCAAACCTGAAACGAGCAGCGGATTAAATGTTACATACGGATCGAGATTGAGCTTATTAATGCCGGGAATATTTTTCAACGCTATACCCAAACCCGATTCGAGCTGTTGTGCAATAAATTCTGAAATAGTACCTGCTGCACTGCTCAACACACTTGTCCCAATGTTCGCAGCAGAGTTAGATGAGCTGGCGCTTGTTGAAAGGAACTGGTTGAACAATAACACCGAGAAAACCTGGTTGTTCAATTCGTTAGGATTTGCATATAAACGTTCGAAGCCCGCTCTGGTCGCAGCATTTGATTTACAAGGGTGATCATTTGGTAGCTCAAACCTGAATTGTATAACTGGATTGGAAAGGGTTCCAGTTAATTTACTGATCAATGTTATAGGGCTTCGCTCGTTTGAGCTGCAACCCTGTACAAGATCCTGAGGTAATGCTATATTAGGAGTTATATATTTCGCATCAATATTAATGTTTGCATTATACGGATCGCCATTCCATTCAACACTTCCGTTATCAATAAAAAATTGTTTTTTAAATACTTTCTGCCAGTTAAAGGTGTACTTACCATTGGTAATATTGTAGCGACCAGCCATGGTTGTGCCCTCAATTGTACTGGTGCGAATGTTGAGGTTGCCATAACCTTGCCCCTGAATAATATCATTGGTTACTTCATCTAAGATCAAGTCAACTTTTGCAAGCGGGTTGGCAGTAATATCCAGATCAACCAACATGTTCGATGTTTTCTTTATCTGCGATTCCACTTTCATTTCTTTACCATACTTGCGGAACACAATGAAATCGGCTGTGCCCGTTACTCTCGAATCGGAAGTAGGTAAGTAGATATGTGAGCTGTCTGTTGGTTCGCCCTGGAAACGTAACACAAGATTGTCAACATCGCCATTAACAGTGCCGCTTGCGTTTGCAATTACTTTTCCATAAAAAAGACTGTTGTCTTTCTTGGTAGTATTAAGCACAAGCAAACCTCTGCGGGTATCGTTTGCACGAAACGACATACGGAAACTCATGCTGTCGAAGAATTGATGATAGAGTTTTCCGGAAAAAGTTGCAGCACGGTTGGTTGTATCGGTTAAAGCAATGTTGCCGAAATCAATTTCGCCTTTACGGAAGGCGATCTCGGTACCTTCTTTCATATTGTAACGAACCTTCGTATAGTCTAACACAAACGATGCGTTGCTGAGTTTTACATTGCCGATCAGGTCGGGTTTAGCAGCATTGCCTTGAACCAGAATTTTTCCATTGGCAACACCACGCATATCCGTCATAATAATTGACAGGTATTTTTCAAGAATGCTCAGCTTTAAATTCTTTGCATCAATTACCTGGTCTATCTGCGGGTTCTTCGGGTCTTTGATGTTGATCTTTCCTTCGCTGAAGAAATCGTACAGCGGATTGTCGGAAATAATCTTTGTATTGATCTCACCCGATTGACTGTTGTAATTACCCGAAAGTTTTACGGTGCCGATTGAATCATTGTTAAAGCGAAAGCGCTCTGCATCGAGTTCTGTTTCGATCATAAACTTTCCAAGCGGATTAAGAATATCCACACGACCGGTTACCTGTCCTTCAAGCCGTGGATCTTTGAGTACATAAGGCATAAAGTCGCCGATCTGTACTTTGTTCAATTCCACTATAACATCTTCATCCGAATATGATCCTGTATCGGTAATCTTTGTGTAAACAAGTATCGATTCATTACCTGAGTTCAAACGTATACGGTCCGAATGAATTGAGTTTTTACCAATGAACAGATCGCTTTTATCTTCAATATTCCAAACCTTATCGTTTACAACCAGGGTTGAAGGTTGAAATACAATTTCAACACCTTCTCTCGATGTTTTGATTTTTGCATTGAGATCGGCATCCTTTAACGTTTGGGTTGCTCTTGTACGAATATTTACTGAGCCGGTATCGTTAGCAGCAACTAAGGAAAAAGTTGTTTTTGGTAAACTCAGGCTATCGTTAAAAGCTACTTCATTAATACCGCCCTGCAGGTTTAAGCGATTGTAATCGCCTTTTGCAACAATGGACGAACTGTTGAACGCAATATTGTTGTATTTGAAAGCAGGCACATCGGTTTGTACTTCAAACGTATTTTCTTTTGTGCTGATGCGGCCTTTAACCGTACTGTTATCGAAACCTTTAACCGGAATATTCAGCAGGTCGATGTAGGATGCAATGTTTCTTGTAGTTATTTCAAATGTAAAATCCTGGTTCTTTGCCTGTTTTTTGGGTTGAGCAATATAACTTGGAAAATAGGTATGCAAAAATGAAAGGGTAGCGTTGGGCAAATCAAGAATATTAAAATCGCCTGCAACGCTAACATCAGCTTCATTACTGCTTGCCGTTAATCGTTTTTTTCCATCAATAATTATCGATGATAAAGAAAGGTAATCAAATGAGAGTTGAGTAGTATCGTTTGTAAGAACCGCATTGCGTAAATCGGCTGTACCTAAAAAGTCGTCGATGTTGCGACCTTTAAAATCAAGATCAACATACGATTTAAGACGAAGATCGTTTTTAGTAAAACCAAGCTGTTTAAAATTGATGTGGTACACATCGCCGGTTACTTTGTAAACGGGAGTATCTTTTCTGAAGTTTACCAAACCGGTAAGATTTACACGCAGGTTACTATCGTTTACAACAAAAGCACCATCGAATTTTTGTTTTTCGTAAATGCCTTTTGCTGTAATGTTCTTATACGTGTAACCGTTCAGGTAAATGGCACGCACATTACCATCTACTTCTGCAAACAATGTTTTCGGGTTAAAGCCTTTTCCCTTTACAGAGCCATTCATTGCAATAGAGCCAAACAAGGTATCCTTAATAAACGTACCTAATGCAAAACCATCTGTTTTTATTTTGCCCGAATAAATAGCTTCTGTTCCTTTCGGCAGCTTCAGGTTAATATCGGTAACCAATGTGCCAAGGTTGGTGTGAATGGTGCCATAGGTAACAAAATCGTTAAAGAAGCCGGTGTACGATCCGGTAAAGTTGAGATAGCTGATTTTTGAAATAGCAGGGTAGGTGATGTTGCGCAAAGGAGGATAAATTGCAGCTGCATCAGCATATGATGTACGGAGTGTATTCGACTTCAGATCAAGAAACGTACTGTTAATATCGGGTAAGCCATCCATGGTAAAGCTGCCATCAAACTCTGTTTGTTTGAGCGTTGTTATTACAATGTCGTTTCCTTTTAAATGATCAACTGTACCTCTTACCCGGCCTTTGATATTTATCTTATCATTCCAGTCTTTTAAAACAGGGGCAAAGAAGGCAATATCATCGCTATGCAGTTCGCTGTTGTTAAACACACCTTCCATACGCACATGTGTAATAAACTCGCTCATGTCGTGATCGAACTGCGAATAACGCATGGCAAAGAAATTACTGAGCCGGCTTTTGTTTGTTTCTGCCAACAGGTTGCTGAACTCCATACCCTGCGGATGAAACAGGAAATCGGCTTTCAATTGTTTTACTTGAAACCCGCTGCGTTCTTTTGTTGAAAGCTGAATGTTTGCAGTAAGCGAATCGCCAATGAATTTGAGATCTTTAAAACGGCCGTTTATTTTTTCAAACGCAATATGTGCACCATCAAAATAATCGAAGACTGCACGTTCGGTTGCAATATCGTTTTTGAACGTTCCATTCGCAATACGTATATCAGCCGCAGAAAATTTCCAGCCGGCTTCATTCCAGTGAACAGGACTATTTTCGTTTAGATGATAGGCACTGTCAGGTTTCCGTTGGCGTTTGGGGCGTAGTCCCGCATAACTGTTGATGCTGAAGTAAGGCGATTCTATTTCTACCGATTCGGCATTGATTATTTTTTTGTTGAGATCGAATTCTTTAAAGTTTACCAGGAGATAACCAAGTTTGCCCGACATAGTTTGTCCACGCCAGTCATCACGTTGAATAAGCTCGATGTCTTTCAGTTCAACTTTCTTAAAACGCAGATCGGTTTGCGACTTCGACTTTTTACCTGTACCTGGAGAAGAGAAGTAATCGATGAGAAACTGATAGTTCCATACACTGTCTTTCCTGTAGGCATATAATTTCGTTTGTTCAAGACCGATATATTCCAACTCAATCTTCTCTTTCAGGAAAAACCAGTCGGTAATGTTTGCCTTCAGTTTACCAATATTGGCAAGCGTGTCTTTATTGCGGTCTTTAACCAGTACGCCTTCAATCGATACTTTGTTAAACAGTGAAAGGTTAACATGCTTAACACTTACTTCGGTTTTTAATTCGCCGGCAAGCCAGTTGGCTGCTTTTTTTGTAAGCCAGTTTTGTACGGGACTTGTTTGAATGAGCAACCACCCCGCTATGAGCAGAAGCAATAAAACAAGTACAATGCGGGATAGTATTTTAGCGATTTTTCGTGCCAAGGTATCTGAGCTGTAAAAATAACCATTCGGCCTGTTACGGCAAATTCAATACCATAATTAACAAAACAAACTCAAATAGTGCAGCCGGTTAACGATTCGTGCAAACAATTGCTTAATGCAGGATCTCCTGTACATGCTTTTTAATATTCGTGGCTATTTTCTCCATTGGCAGATCGTTGGCATCAATACCAAAAGGGTCTTCAATTTCTTCGGCTACCAACTCCAGGCTGGCGAGTACATAAAACACAAACGTTACTACAGGTATTACATAATAACCCATGCTGAATACAAAACCAAAAGGAAGGGTCATTACATAGAAGAAGATGAATTTTTTAATAAACACACTGTACGAAAAGGGGATGGGTGTATTTTTAATCCGTTCACAGGCACCACAGATATCGGTGAACGATTGCAGCTCGGCATTCAATACAATCAATTCTTCGCCGGTTATTTTTCCCTGCTTGTGTAAGCTATGCACACGTTTAAACAATTGTGCTGCCACCTGGTTAGGAATGTGTTTTCCCTGGTCGATGGTTGCAATTAAATGACCATGATCATCTTCATCAAACAAAGCTGTTTTTGTGCTTTCCTGCTGCAGGTGGTTCAATAAGCTGTATGCATAAAAGGGAATACTGCTGCTGAAAAAAGTACGGTTGGCTTTATCATCTTCTTTGAGTATTGTCGCCAGTTTAATTGAAAGATTCCGGCTATTGTTTACAAGTGCTCCCCAAAGTTTGCGGCCTTCCCACCAGCGGTCGTACGCCGTGTTGGTACGAAATACCAGCAGCATTGAAATGGCAAAGCCCAAAAGGCTATGCATTAAAGGGATGTTTTTAAGATGATTATTATCTGAAAGACGAAATACTTCTACCTCCAGCACAGCAATAATGCCAGAATAAGCAGCAATGCCGAGCAGGAGGGGCGACAGTTTACGAATAGTATCTGACTTATGCAGATGAAACAAAAACGTAAACCACTCTTTAGGATTGTAACCGATCATACTAACAAGTAAAAAGCGAAGTTCTTATTTTTTTCGACCAAACCAATAACCGATGCCTGCACTTACAGTGTGGTAACGTAAACTCGGCGCATCGTCTGTATTGATCATATTACCGAAGCCATAGGTATAATCAACCAAAATACGCAGGCCCGAAGTTGTTTCGTAACCTAAACCTGCATGCCAGCTTGCATCATACATACCGTAGTGTTGAAAACCATATTTAAGTTTGGCATTTGTTGGAACACCTGCGCCATCCTGTTTTGTTTGTTTGCCAGTAAGACCAAAGCCAAGCGAAGGCCCCGTCATTACAAACATGCTGTTTTCATTTTGACTTGGGTGTTTAAAGTCTATCTGCACAACAGGCATTAAACGTAACTGCACTTCGTTGAGCTTGCTGTACGTGCCTGCAGGCAGTGCATTTGTTTTCATGCCACGATAATTAAAGTCAACCTGCGGATTAAAGAATAAACGGTTATCGAAGGGTATTTTCATCATTACACCTGCATAGCCACCGGAAAAGCCTTCCGTTTTTGCAGCAGAAAAACTGGAGAATACATAACTGTAACCGCCTTTAATACCATATTCAATTTTACCAAGTGTTTGCGAAAACGATGTTGCAGAAAGAAACAGGCAAATAACAGTGGTAAGCACAAGAGATTTCATTACATTTTTTATTTTAGTGATTGTAGCCGGAAGTTTAAAACGCTTCCAATAAGCGAACCAGTTTTTCTAAATCGGAATTGGTATGGAGGGCATTCACAACAACCCTGTTTACAGGGTCGTCTTCAGGATGAGGATAACCGAAGGATGAAATGATCATGTTATTTTGCAATAGATGTTGTGCAATACCTTTTTTTGCTACAACAAATACAGGCGTTCCTTCATTGGCCACAAATGTATGGCTTGCAGTTAGTTTTTGCAAATATTCGATGTTTTGCTGCAGCTTAACCCGTTGCTGTTGAAACAGATCGCCGGCTTGTGTAAACGCATATGCCAGCGATGGCATAAACGGTGTACTTGTTGCATAATTTACATGTTTGCGAACAGCGTTTATCCATTTACGTGAGCCGCAAACTGCGCCACCGTTCATATGAAAAGCTTTAGATAAGGAGAAGTTCAGCAGCAACTCAATATTGTCCGGCAATTGCAGCAACGAAACAATGCCCCGGCCTTCTTTACCTAACCAGCCAATGCCATGCGAATCGTCGATGATGAGTGTAATGCTGAAATTTGCAGGCGTATTTTTAAAAAAGGAAAAATCGTTGATGTGCCCGGGAGTAGCATGGATGCTGTCGGCTGCAACAGCAAACCGAAACTCGTTTGCGGCTGCCCGTAGCCGTAAGAACTCCTCCCAGCTTTGTGCAGCAGGAATTTGTTGTATGCCTGCCAATGCAGTCGATGACGGATGCGTATGTTGCAATGCATAAACCATCATTTCTTCGCTCACTACTTCTACCGCTGTACGTGCCGAAAGAAAACCTGACGATAAACAGGCTGCATCTTCTGTTTGTGTAAATGCGGCTAATTGTTTTTCCATAGCTGCATACAGAGCGAGCTGTGTGTTGGAAATACGGGATGATGGATAAACAACGCCGTAAAGATCAATTCCTTTTTTCACAAGATCGGTAAACGCCGGTAACATACCCAGGCCGAGATACGAATAACCGGAGAAGAACTGGAATTCCTCATTATTGATGATTGTTGTTCGGCCGGGAATATTTTGTAAAGTGATCATGAATGTTTGTGCTGCATTTGATCGTTAAACTGCTGCGACTGTCCTTTGGGGATAGATAAGCTTTGCCATTCGTTGTTTTTTATCATTCTGCCTACATAAACGATCTGGCCAACATGATAAGGATAATGGGCCAGTTGCCTGTTCAATGCATCAATAACAGTTAAACCTTCGCTGCGGATGGTAATTGTTTTCAACAGATCATCTGCTGTTAATTGCTTAACTGCATTGAGGTAACAGTCCCAGCCTTCGTTCCATCTTTTCAACAATGCGTCTTTACTCCATTGCTGATCTTCAAATTCCTCATCACGCTTACGCCATTCTTTTTCGCCATCTTCTGTAAGAAAGTTTGTAAAACGGCTAAGCATGTTGCCCGCCAAATGCTGCATGGTTACTGCAATGCTGTTGCTTGCTTCATTTGGCTGATAATGAAAATCGGCATCGCTTAATTGTGCAAATGTTTTATCGGCTAACTCTTTATAGCCAAGCGCCCGTTTTATATAAGAGTTTAAAAAAGTTTCTGCGAATGTCATAGTGAATGGTGAATAGTCAATGATGAATGTTTGCACGCTGATTCTTGTGCCTTGTTGCTTGTTTCTTGTTATGGTTGGTTTTTGGATTTTGGAATTTTCTTCTTTTTCCTTGTGCCTTCAATTTGTATTTCCAACTTTATACTTCGTACTTGCTAGTATCCTTCTGCATGGTCATCGCCACGGTTATCGGCAACAGCTTCAATTGTTAATACGGAGGATGCATTTCTTGTAATCTTTATTGCTTCAAAGCGGCCGATGTTTCCACGCACTACAATTTCATAACCCATTGCTTTTAATTTATCACGAGTATCTGCAGGAAAATTTCGTTCCACATAAACCACATCGGGCAACCATTGATGGTGGAAGCGAGGTTTCCATACTGCATCTTCCAGACTTAAATTAAACTCCAGTGTATTTATTAACACCTGGTATACTTGTGTAGGAATAGTAGTGCCACCGGGTGAACCAAGTACCAAATAAGGTTTGCCATCTTTCAATACAATAGTTGGCGTCATGGAACTGAGCATGCGCTTGTTGGCGGCAATGGCATTGGCTTCTGTACCCAATGCGCCATACATGTTTGGTACGCCGGGTTTAATGCTGAAATCATCCATTTCATTGTTCAATAAAAAACCTGCGCCGGCAACAACAGTGCGGCTTCCGTAGTTGCCGTTTAATGTAGTGGTTACCGAAACAGCATTGCCAAACTGATCGCATACACTCAGATGTGTTGTTTCTTCGCTCTCGGGGCTGATGTTGCCATGTGTGGTTGTTTTACTGCTGCCCGGTTTTGTTGCATCGTAATCGGCCATGCGTTGCCGTAAGTATTCGGGAGAAGTAAGTTTTTTAACAGGCACTTTTACAAAGTCTCTGTCGCCAAGAAATTCTGCACGATCGGCAAATGCTCTGCGTTCAATTTCAATCATCAATTGCACAGCCTCTGGCGAATGAAAACCATATTGTGCAATATTCCTGTTTTCGACCATGCCCATCATTTGCTGAATAAGAATGCCGCCACTGCTTACCAAGGGCATACCAACAATTGTATAGCCTTTGTATTGCGATACCATTGCTTCACGCTTTGCAGTCTGGTAGTTTTTCAGATCGGCTAATGTAATTAAACCGCCACCTCGTTTCATTTCGGCCACAATTAATTTAGCTGTTTCGCCTTCGTAAAAACCTTTCTGTCCAAAATCACGAATACGTTTTAATGTAGCTGCAAGCTCTTTTTGTATCAAGGTGTCACCGGCTTTCCATCCACCATATTTAATAAGGGCGTTGGACTTTGTGTTGTAACGTACGAAATCGCCCATGCTGTTATTTAAATTGTTTGCTTCAGCCTCTGTAATTGCAAAACCTTTTTCGGCCAGATCAATTGCAGGTTGTATCAATTGTGTAAATGGAAGCTTTGCGTATTTGTGTGTGGAGAATAAACCGGCAACAGTACCGGGTACACCCGATGCTAAATGTCCATTCTGACTCAGATTTGTTTGTGCGTTACCATCTTTATCTAAATACATATCACGACTTGCAGCCGCAGGTGCTTTTTCCCGATAGTCTAAAGCGATCTGTTCGTTTTTTGCAGTAACAGCTACAAGAAAACCACCGCCGCCAATATTTCCTGCACCGGGATACACAACGGCTAATGCCAATTGCGTTGCAATCGTTGCATCAAACGCATTGCCTCCTTTTTTTAAAATAGCAACACCCACTTTGCTTGCAAGCGGATGTGCGCTTACAACTGCTCCGTTTTTAACTTCTGCTTTTTTGCTAATACTGTACCGGTAAGGATTATACTGGGCTTCTGCATTAATAAATACCAATAACAGCAGCAATGCAGCGATTTTTCTCATGTACTATTTTTTGCCGAATTTAATTTTTTCGGACGAAAGCAACATATCTTGATTATTATAAAGTTGTGATAAGTGGCAAGCTGCCACTAAACCGCATCCTTACATTTGCAACATATTTTTAAGTTATGAGAAAATTTCTATTACTGGTTCTTTTAGCTGCTTTTGCAGGGCAGTCTTGGGCTCAATTACAAAGTCCCGAACAGTTTCTTGGCTATAAAATAGGAACACGTTATACGCCACATTGGAAAATTGTCAGCTACTTTCAACATGTAGCAGCTAACGCACCTAAAACAGTTAAGCTGCAACAGTACGGACAAACAAACGAAGGTCGTCCACTGATGGTTGCGTTTATTTCATCAGAAGAAAACATGAGCAATCTTGAAGCCATTCGTACAAACAACCTGCGTTTGGCAAACCTCAGCAGAGATAAAGCTGCACCCAACGAAAATGCAGCACCCATTGTCTGGCTCAGTTACAATGTGCATGGCAACGAAACATCGAGCAGTGAAGCTGCTTTAATGACGGTGTGGGCATTGGTTGATCCTGCCAATACAAAAACAAAAGAGTGGTTGAAGAATACAGTGGTGGTAATGGACCCCTGTATTAATCCGGATGGCCGTGACCGTTATGTAAACTGGTTTAATTCGGTTGTAGGTGTAAAAGCTACACCTCGCATGGATACACGTGAGCACCGTGATCCCTGGCCGGGCGGCAGAAGTAATCATTATAACTTCGATCTTAATCGTGACTGGGCCTGGCAAACACAGGTAGAAAGTCAGCAACGCTTAAAACTTTATAACCAATGGATGCCGCAGATACATGTTGATTATCATGAGCAGGGCATTAACGAGCCGTATTATTTTGCACCGGCCGCAGAACCTTTTCATGAAATAATTACACAGTGGCAGCGTGATTTTCAAACAACAATTGGTAAGAACCATGCAAAATATTTCGACGCAAATGGCTGGTTGTATTTTACCAAACTTCGTTTCGATCTGTTTTATCCTTCTTACGGCGATACTTATCCAACTTACAACGGAGCAATTGGTATGACGTATGAGCAAGGTGGCGGTCCTGCTGGTGGTGCAACTGCATTAACCGAAGAAGGCGATACGCTTACCCTGTACGATCGTGCTATCCATCATTTCACTACTGGCATGAGTACGATTGAAGTTGCATCTGTAAATGCATCAAAACTTATTGCTGAATACCGTAAGTTTTTTAATAAAGGAATAAGTGGTGGTTTTGGTGAGTATAAAACATACATCATTAAAAGCAGCACAAAAGATGCAGATCGTTTGCAGGCATTTTTACAATTACTCGAAAAGAATGGTATCGAATATGGTACTGCAACAGCAACAGGCAAAGGCTACAATTATTTTACAGCTAAAGAAGAAAATTTTGCAGTTGCCAATGGCGATGTGGTGGTAAGTGCATTTCAGCCACGTTCGGCAATGGTGCAAGCCTTGCTTGAACCTAAATCGAAACTGAGCGATTCTGCAACCTACGATATTACAGCATGGAGTCTTCCATATGCATACGGGTTACAGGCTTTTGCTTCGAAAGACCGCATTAATCCATCTGCATATCAAAAACCGGCAGCTGTTGTAAATGCTGCTGCTGATGTGTATGCTTATGTAATTAAGTGGGAAGGCGTGCAAAGTGCAAAAACTGCAGGCCAATTATTGCAAAAAGGAATCACTCTGCGTTACAGCGAAGTGCCGTTTGAAGTAAACGGACAGAAGTTTGACAGAGGTTCCATTATTGTAATGAAAACAAGTAACCAATCGCTGGGTACACAATTGTGGAAACATGTGGTTGATGCCGCCAATGCAAATAATGTAAAACTCTATCCGGTAACAACTGGTTTTGTAGACAATGGCGGCGATTTTGGAAGTGATCTTGTTACACCTTTCAAACTCAAGAAAGTTGTATTGCTCACAGGCGAAGGTGTAAGCAGCTTAGGTGCCGGTGAAATCTGGCATTTCTTTGATAAGCAATTGGAGTATCCTGTTTCGCTGGTATATGCAAACGACTTCAGCAGAATTAACTGGGCCGAAACAGATGTAATTATTATGCCCGATGGGAACTATCGTTTTATGGGCGATAAAACATCAACCGATCAGTTAAAAGAGTGGGTGAGCAAAGGCGGTAAAGTAATTGCGCTTGAAGCAGCAGTTGCAGCATTTGCACGTTTAGATTGGGGATTGAAATCAAAGAAAACAGAAGATGCATCAACCAAAGATCCCTACAAGGCGTTAACCACTTACGAAAACCGTGAACGTGATTTTGTAAGCACAATGACACCCGGTTCTATTTACAAAGTTCAACTCGATAATACGCATCCATTGGCATTTGGTTACCCGGATTTTTATTTCACATTAAAAATGGATGATAATATTTACGATTTCATGAACGGAAACGGATGGAATGTTGGCGTAGTAAAGAAAGAAGGACAGCTTGCAGGTTTTGTTGGTAATAAACTGCAAAACCGTTTGAAAGATGGATTGTTGTTTGGCGCACAAAACATTGGTCGTGGTTCGGTAGTGTATTTAACCGATAATATCATGTTCCGTAATTTCTGGGAAAACGGAAAGCTGATGTTGTGTAATGCGGTGTTCTTCTAGGCGGTAGTAAACGAATTAAAGCAAACCCTGAAAGGAATTCCTTTCAGGGTTTTTTCTTGCCCGGACCGTAAACTAATAGCTACTAGTTTTCCACATTTCCTGCAAGTTGTTGAGAGTTTGTGCGGTTTTTTGCAGCTATTTACTATATTGGAGTTCAAACCAAAGAAATTGCTTAAGAAAGAACGACATGCGTTTATTATGCATCAGCTAAACCTGCACAACAAGGTTTTGTCGAACGATTTATGCCAGATAATGGAAGTGTCGGAAGATACGATCCGCAGGGATCTGCAGGAACTTTCAGCGGCAGAGAAGTTGATTAAAGTGCATGGTGGTGCCTTATCGCTTTCCTTTAGCGAAGTCCAGTTTTCAACCGATCATTTATACTCACCGGAAAAGAAACGCATTATTGCCGAGAAAGCTGTTTCCTTAGTGGAGAATGGAATGTTTGTTTTAACCGGCGGGGGTACAACTATTGTGGAAATGGCCAAAGTGTTACCTCCACAATTACGAGCAACATTTATTACAGGAAGTATTCCTGCAGTAAACGAATACCTCAAACATCCTTCGATAGATGTGGTAATGATCGGTGATAAAATTCTGAAGGATTCAAAAATTACATGCGGCTCGGAAGCCATTAGTAAAATACGGCAGTTAAATGCCGATATCTGTTTTTTGGGGATTAATGCAATTGACAGCAAAAGCGGTGTAACCGAAAACGATTGGGAAGTTGCAAACCTTAAACGTGAAATGATTGAAGCATCGAAGAAAGTTGTGTGTTTGAGTATTTCCGAAAAGCTGAACAGTTCGCAACCTTTACGGATATGTGGTTTGGAAAAGATCACACATCTTATTACAGAATTACCGCCCGATGATAAACGATTAAACGATTACCACAAAGCAGGTGTAATCGTTTTATAATTCATATGTATTCTTAAACAACCAAAATAAAACTGGATCATGAGAAAACTGTTGAAATGCAAAGACAAACTGTTGTTGCTGTTTTTCTGGTTGCCCTTATTGGTTTTTGGGCAGGATAAAACAATAACAGGTACAGTTCTATCCGAAGAAAACACACCATTGCCCGGAGCTACTGTTTCGGTTAGAGGTACAAACCGATCTGTAACAACAAATGCTTCCGGTGTATTTACAATAAGTGCTGCAAGCGGTGCAACATTAGTAGTGAGTTATATTGGTTACGAACAACAATCTGTTCGTTTAGGAACCAGTACCACTATTACTGTTACGCTTCGTACTTCTAAAAGCAGTTTGGGAGAAGTAGTTGTAACTGCTTACGGCATCCGTCGTGAAAAGAAATCACTCGGTTATTCTACACAGGTTGTTGATGGTGATGAAATTGCCGGAACACGTCGTGAAAACTTTGTAAACTCTCTTGCTGGTCGTGTAGCAGGCGCAACTATTACTCCATCATCAGGTGTGCCGGGTGCATCATCGCAAATTGTATTACGTGGTGCCACTTCAATTGGTGGCAATAACCAGCCTTTATTTGTGGTGGATGGTGTACCATACGATAACCAAACGCTTAACCAGGAAAATCTTGTTGGCGGTTCTGTTTCGTTTGCAAACCGTAACTCCGATTATGGTAACCGTGCAATGGATATTAACCCCGATGATATTGAAAATGTAACCATCTTAAAGGGTCCTGAAGCAACTGCATTGTATGGTGCAGACGGTGCATCAGGCGCCATTGTAATTACTACAAAGAAGGGTAAATCGGGGAAAGCTTCAATTTCATACGATAACTCTTTTCGTGTGGAGAATGTATATCGTTTTCCCGAAGTACAACAGGTGTATGGTTTGGGTAACAACGGTATCTATGATCCAAACTATACAACGAATCCGTTTTCAGTATTAGGTACATCAACAGGTGCCGGTATTCCTGCAGCTTATGGTCCTAAACTGCCAACAGGTACATCAACGTTTAATAATGCTGAAAACTTTTTCCGTAACGGGTTTACACAACAGCACAATATTAATGTAGAAGGTGGCAGCGATATTGCAACGTATCGTTTCTCTGCTAACTATACCGATCAGGCTGGTGTGGTACCAAATACAGGATTTGAAAAATTCTCAGCACGTTTAATGGGTTCAACTAAAATTGGTAATAAGCTCCGCTTAACCACCAGTATGAACTATGTTAGCAGCACCACAACAAAAGCAAGCAAAGGTGCAGGAGGTTATTTGCTCACCTTACTTACATGGCCTGTTACGGTTGATGTACGTAATTATCAAAAACCTGACGGAACAAAAATTCCTTTAAGAAATATCACCAATCTTAATCTGGAGTACGATAACCCTATGTGGGATGTGTACAAAAACCCCGGCATGGATAAAGTAGATCGTTTAACCGGTAATCTTAATCTTTCGTACGATGTAACAAGCTGGTTAAATCTTGGTGCAGTTACAGGTATTGACTATTATACACAATATGGTACACTGGCTGTTCATCCGCTTTCACGTTTTGGTTTAGCAGGTAATGGTTTTTATTCGTTGTATCAACAAACTACACGCAACTTCAGTAATACGCTTAAAGCTACTGCAACGAAAAAGTTCGGCGATTTCAGTAACTCGTTTACTGCAGGCTTTTATATGGAGAATAACTACACGAAAGTTGAATCGCAAAAAGGCGAACGTTTTTACGAACGTGATTTTCTTGGCATAAACAATACCGATCCGCTTTCACGTGATGCCCGTACAGCTATCAGCAACATCCGTAAGGTGCGTTTCTTTGGTAACTATATCTTAGGTTATAAGTTTGCTTACTTGTCGTTGGCAGGCAGCCGTGAAGGTTCTTCAACTTTTATGTCGAGTGTAGTTGATAAAGATCCGTTCTTTAACTATGGCTCATCTTCTCTTAGTTTTGTATTCTCTGATATTAAAGGTGTAAAAGAAGCATTGCCCTGGTTGAACCTTGCCAAAGGCCGCATCTCTTATGCAACAACAGGTAAGAGCCCTTCTCTTCCTTACATTATCGACTATCGTTTTACAAGCCAGATTACAACAGGAGGTGGTTTTGCATACGATGTTACGGGTAATAACTTCGATCTGATTCCTGAACGTTCAAACAACCTGGAGTATGGTGCAGAATTATCGATGTTTAAAGGCCGTATACGTTTGGATGTTGCCCGCTATCATTTGTTGAGCAAAAACCAGATACTTGCAGCACGTGCATCATACGGTACCGGCTTTGTAATTAAGTGGTTTAACGGTGGTGAAGTAGAAAACAAGGGTATTGAAGTACAACTTGCAGGTACGCCTGTTGAAACAAAGGATTTCCGTTGGGAAACAATTTTCAATTTCGATCGTAACGTAGGCACAGTAAAATCAATGCCTGCAGGTTTACCAACGTACTACGATTCTGATACCTGGGTATTCGGTAACCTTCGCTCACAATATTTCCCCGGGGCGAAAATTGGTAATATGGCTGCGAACACTGTTGCCCGCAACAATGCAGGCCAGGTGTTAATCAGTCCAACATCAGGATTACCTGTTCGTGATAATGATTTTAAAACTGTTGGAGATCGTCAGCCACAATTTAAATTAGGCTGGGTAAACAATCTTCGTTACAAGCAGTTCGATTTATCATTTAATATCGATTTCAGAAAAGGCGGCGATGTGTTTAATGCTACTGAATACTTCCTGTATTTAACAGGTTACAGCGTTAAAACACTCGATCGTGAAATGCCACGTGTAATTGAAGGCGTATTGCAGGATGGCTTGGAAAATACAGCTAATCCAACCAAAAATACCATTGCAGTTACACCTATGTACAACTCATCGTTTTACTCAAGCACAACAGCTGCAACAGAAGAAGATTTTGTTGAGACTGTAAACTGGGCTCGTTTGCGTGATGTAACGCTTCGTTATACTGTTCCTGCAAGAATACTATCAGGTGCAAAATTTATTAAGTCTGCATCTATCTATTTTACAGGTACAGATTTATTAATGATCACCAATTACAGCGGTGCTGATCCTGCTGTAAATGCAAACACTGCTTCAAACCGTGGTTTCGGCGGTGCAGGTATTGATTACGGTGCATTAAGTATTCCACGTGGTTTCAACTTTGGTTGTGCTATTAAATTTTAAATTTTCTGAACATGAAAAAGAAACTTCTTCATATACTGCTTCTTTCGGCTGTGTTGATCAATGCAACAAGCTGTAAGAAATATCTCGACATCAACTCCGATCCGGATACACCGCAGCAGCCCGATGTGTCATCGGTATTTCCTGCAATGCTGGCTGCAATACCAAGAGGTACGCAATACGATGCACGTTATGTTTCAAAGTACATCCAAAACTTTGCACAGAACGCTGCAGCTAATGCATGGGATCTTCACGGACATCAAAACTATCCCAACCCATCCGACATTGGTGGCGATATCTGGCGCCAGTGTTACTATGGTTTGGGTGCAAACCTTAATTACATTATCGACAATGGTAAACGTAAAGGTCAGTGGGATTATGTTGGTGCTGCGTATGCATTAAAGGCAATGATGTTCCAGATGTGTACCGATGAATATGGTGAAATTATTTACACTGAAGCTTTTAAGGAAAATACATCGATGTTTAAGTACGACGATCAGCAGGTTGTTTACAAAGGCATCGACTCGTTATGTAAGTTGGCGTTGAACTATCTGCAACGTACCGATCTCAGCCCTTCAAATTCCTTATTGGTAAGAGGCGATTATATTTACGATGGAAGCAATGCAAAATGGATCAAGTTTGTGAATGGCCTATTGGCAAAAAACTTTCATCGCATGACCAATAAATCTTCCTACCTGGCCGATTCGGTGATTTATTATGTAGATCGCTCATTTGCCAACACACAGGAAGATTTTGTTGTTCCTTTTGATGCAACCAAAAACGATGATTCTAATTTCTTTGGTACTTATCGTGATAACCTTAGTTCTTTCCGTCAAACAAAAATGATTGTACAGTTGCTCGATGGTACAACTTTTACCGGCACTACGTTAGGCATAAACAGAGATCCCCGTTTGCGCCATATGCTTTGCGCTTCGAACGATACAACAAATGGGAATGGAGGGTACTACGGTCTTGAACCGGGATTAGCTGATCCAAATGGAAGTACGTCCCCCAAACGTGTTGCTGCACCATTTGGCGATTCGATCTATGCCAATCCAAGTGCAAGCCGTTTCGACCCATCACGTGGTAAATATCTGTTCCGTGATAAAGCCGTATCGCCAGTTATGACTTACAGCGAATTGCAGTTTATGAAAGCAGAAGCTGCCTATAAAAAAGCAGGAGGTCCTGATGCAACGGCTTACCAGGCTTACCTGAATGGTATTAATGGCCACTTCGATTTTATTAACCGAGCAGTTTATCCAAGAAGCAATGTGCCGATTTATAATACGGTAACAATTTCTACCGCACAACGTAACGCTTACCTCGTAAGTGCAAACGTAAAACAGAGTGCCGCTGCATTAACGCTTACCGATATTATGTTGCAGAAATACATTGCACTTTGGGGCTGGGGCTTTACCGAAACATGGGTTGATATGCGTCGTTACCACTATACCGATCTTGATCCTGTTACAGGCACAGTTGTTTATAAAGGATTCATTACTCCTGCTGCAATACCTGCAACAAACAATGGTAAACTGGCAACACGCATTCGGCCACGTTACAATTCGGAGTATGTATGGAACCTTGATGAGTTGATCCGTATTGGTGGAACAGCAGTAGATTATCATACAAAAGAAATGTGGTTCAGCTTACCTTAATTTTTTAAACTATTACATATGCGAAACAGATTTTTTCAACTCATATGTTTTTTTGCAGCTGTTGTTACTTTGTTTACAGCCTGCGAAAAAAACGAACTGAAAACGACAGAGGTAAATAAACTTACTTCAAACGAGGCGCAGGTAAAAGTGATGTTTGCTTCTTTTTACCGGTCAAATCCCCGTATCTATATTAAAATAAACGATCAGCTTGTAAGCAGTACGCTTACAACATTTACTCCATTTCCCGGCGGCGGTTTAAATACCGGGGGAGGAAGTACGGCCGATTACCTGCGTGTTGCTGCAGGACAAAACAGTTTTGCCGTTGCTATACCTAAGTTTGGCACCAATGTAGATTCGTTGCAGCTGGCAAATGTGCAACACACTGTTACTGCCGGTAAAAAGTATTCGCTCTATTTTGCCGATACAAGTGCAGCTACTACAAGTTTGCTGGTAGAAGATTCGTTGATAGCTCCCGATTCGGGTTATGCGAAGTACAAGTTTGTAAACATGATGCCCGATGTAGCTGCAGGTTTGGATTTGTACATTGGTACAGTAAAGGTGGCTTCAGCTATTCCTTACAAAGGTGTAAGCCCTTCGTTTGTATTGCCTACAAATAATGCATCAACCACTTGGGCTATTCGTGTGGCAGGCGGTACCACTAACCTGGTAACATATGCAGGTACTACAGCGTCAATATCTAATCAGCGTGTGTATACCGTAATAGCCAGAGGTTATAACGCAATCACATCAACTTCAACGGCTGAACCAAGAAGACGGTTGGTCAGCCTTATTTACAATCAGTAAAAAAGCAGGAGGGTGTGTTGTAAAACACGCCCTTTTTTTATGCAATAAAATGTGTTGTTTTGCGGAGTCTTAAATAACAACTGTTGAAACGAACCGATCTCTTCTACATCCGTCTTTCCTTTATCGTCAGCATTTTTATTTGTGCTGTAAAGTTTGTTGCGTGGGCAATTACAGGTTCGTTGGTAATATTGAGTGATGCTTTGGAGTCGATCATTAATGTAGCTGCTGCTGCGTTTGCATGGTACAGCATTTATCTTTCAAACAAACCAAGAGATACTGAGCATCCGTACGGGCATGGTAAGATCGAATTTTTTTCCATCGGTTTCGAAGGTGCAATGATCCTTATTGCAGGTATCGGCATTCTTGTACAGGCTGTGCAGGGTTTTATTCATCCGCAAAGTTTAAAAGGATTAACAACCGGTTTGTGGTTAACGGTAGCAGGTGGAGCTGCAAATTTTATTCTTGGATATTTTCTTGTACAAACGGGTAAAAACCGAAACAGTTTAACATTAACCGGTAACGGTAAACATATTCTCAGCGATAGTTATTCCAGCATTGGTGTACTGGTTGCAGTTGTATTGATTCTGTTAACCGGTTATAGCTGGATCGATCCTGTAGCATCGGTATTTGCTGCAGCGGTAATTATTTACACGGGCTTTCGGTTAATGCGTAAATCGGTTAAAGGTTTGATGGATGAAGTGGATATGAAAGTGGTAGATGAGTTGGTTGAAATTCTGAAGCTCAATAGAAAAGCAGCATGGATCGATGTGCATAACATGCGTGTGCAGCGTTTCGGCAATTATTATCATGTGGATTGCCATGTAACCATGCCTTATTATTATTCGTTAGAACAAGTGCATGATGAATTAACCAAGCTTGACACTGTACTGAATAAAAATTTTCAAAAGGGCAGCATCGAATTTTTTATTCATACCGATCCCTGCATCAGCTCAAGTTGCAGACATTGCCTGTTAAGTGAATGCCCTGTTCGAAAATTTCCTTTTCAGCAACAGATAGAATGGAGTAAAGAAAATTTGTTGCCCAACAAAAAGCATGCTTTTGCTGAATGAGATCTATTCTTCCGGCTCGTACGAAAAACGCAGATCGGTCAACGATTCGATCAATGGTTTTACACGATAAATATTCCTGTTAAACTTATTGCCGAGAATAATGATGGTTAACGAATCGGGCAATACACGATAGAAGGTTGAGTTGTTACCGTGCCACCATCCGTTATGATAAACAATTTTTTTATCGTGCGGCAAAGTATACATACGCCAGCCAAAACCATAATTGTGTATACCGGGGCGTTCGAAACTGTAGGGTTGAAAAGCAGAGTCGAGTGTAGACTGTTTGAAAAGTCTGTTTGTGTACAATGCCTGGTCCCATTTCAAAAGATCTCTCACTGTGCTGTAAATATTTTTATCGCCATAAACAAGATCGAGAAAAGTAAATGCTTCCTGCACACCATTCCACATATACGATGGTGTTACGGTTGCAGAATCTGCATGATTGTACACTTTTGTATTGGTCATTTGCAAAGGCGTAAAAAAAGTTGTTTGCAAATAATCTGCATACGATTTTCCTGAAGCTGCTTCAATAATCAATGCCAGTAACGCAAAATTGGTGTTGGAATAATTGAACCTGCGGTTGATGGCATTGGCTAAATCGGGCTTGTTGCTGATGAGTGTTTGCAACACATCTTTGTTGGTTACGTTTTGTTTTTTATCCCAATTTATTTTTTCAAGATAGTAACCATAATTGGGTAAACCGCTGCGTTGGTTCAACAGCATTTTTACAGTAATACCATTGTAAGGAAAACCGGGGAAGAATTTCTGTAACGAATCGTTGATGTTGAGTTTACCTTCTTCTGCAAGCTTTAATACAGCCATTGCTGTAAATGTTTTGCTGGTAGATGCTATATGAAAAGGAGTGGAAGCTGTAATTGAATCTTTGTTCTGTAAACGAACAAATCCATTGTATTTTTCAAACAGCACATAACCGTTTTTTGCAACAAGTATGGATCCGTTAAAACCTGTACGGCCAAGTGACGAATCGTAAAAGTTATTGATTTTTCGTTGATACTCTTTTAACTGAGCTTCGGGCAACGGTGCAACAGGGGTTGGCGTGTAGCCTAAATTTTCCTGTTGTGTTTTTTTGTGTGCAGAGCTGTTACATGCTGCAAGAAAAGAGATCAACGCTATAGAAAAGAACGTTCGTTTTTTGAACAATGTCATGCTTTTTATTTCAAATCGGTGGTTGAGTGATTATTACTAAAAATAGTGCCGAAGAAGTTGCTTCAATGGAAAGTTTAAAAACTAACATTCTATTGGGCTCCGGTAGACTATCTTTGCGCTGCAAAATAAGCAAATCATACTTACAGTTATGGCAGAAAAAAAGACCACCAGTTATCCTAAAGACAAGATTAATATTCTTTTATTGGAAAACATTAGTGAAACAGCTGTACAAAACATTAAAAGCTCTGGGTATGCAAGCGTGCGCAAATTAGGTGGGGCGCTAAGCGAAGAAGAACTCATCAAAGAAATTAAAGATGTTCATTTACTGGGTATCCGATCGAAAACACAAATAACAAAAAAGGTACTTGATGCTGCAACGAAATTGCAGGCCATCGGTTGTTTTTGTATTGGTGTAAACCAGGTAGATCTGAAATCGGCTACATCCAAAGGTGTAGTGGTAATGAATGCCCCTTACAGCAATACACGTAGTGTGGCGGAACTGGTGATTGGTTTAAGCATTGTACTCATCAGAAAAATTATTGATAAAAATAAGGCTGCACACGAAGGCATCTGGAACAAAGATGCAAAAGGCAGCTACGAATTACGTGGAAAAACTTTAGGCATTATCGGCTACGGTAATATCGGCAGCCAGGTAAGTGTATTGGCCGAAGCATTGGGTATGAAAGTGATCTACTACGATGTTGTAACCAAACTTCCGTTGGGTAATGCAGTACAATACAAAAACCTGAAAGATGTATTGAACAAGGCAGATGTTGTTTCGTTGCATGTGCCGGAAACCAATCAAACAAAAAATCTCATTAATAAAACTTTGCTGAAACAGTTTAAAAAAGGTGCCATCCTGTTAAACTATGCAAGAGGAGAGGTTGTTGATCTTGATGCATTGCGCCAGGCATTGGTTGATAAACATCTTGCAGGCGCTGCAGTGGATGTATTTCCCTGGGAGCCTGAGAAAAACGGCGATCGTTTCCAGACACCGTTGCAGGATCTTCCAAATGTTATTCTTACACCGCACATCGGCGGCAGTACCGAAGAAGCACAGGAAAATATTGGTGAAGATGTAAGTAACAAACTGGTGCAGTATTTAGAAGGGGGTACAACCATTGGATCGCATACCGTACCCGAACTGGCATTACCGGTACAGGAAGGTACACACCGCATCCTCCATATTCATAAAAACGTGCCGGGAGTATTGAGCCAGATCAATACCCAGTTGAGTAAACACAATATCAACATCCTTGGACAATACCTGAAAACCAACGACCAGATCGGTTATGTGGTGCTGGATGTGGATAGCAAACTTTCGAAAAAAGCTGTTGAATTGCTAAAAGAAGTAAAAGAAACGATCAAGGTGCGAATGGTTTACTAAATTCGCAGCCTATGAAAGAAATGATTCAGAACCTTGTAGACGCATTAAATCTGTCGCCCGACAATGTACCTTTGCGTTTACAGGTGGCGCACCTGATGATGAATGAAAAAATGTATGCCGAAGCTGTTGAGCAGCTGAGCGAAGTGCTGAAACGCAGTTACGGACATACAACCGCACAACAACAATTGGCAGAATGCTTTTATTATTTAGGTAAATATTCTGCAGCAATTATAACGTACGAGCAGCTCGAGTTTGAACAGTTACCCGTTCAGTCGGCTGCTTTTTTTATCCGCAGTTTAATTAAGGAACATTCTATTGAGCAGGCAATGGAATTGTACAGGCAATTGCTTGTACATCATCCGCAGTTTGCTGATGAGGAAATTGACAAAGTACTTCGTTTGGGTACATCAACAGAAATGGATGATGAATTTCCATTTGATGACTCGGATTATTTTCTCGAAAAACCAACAACCAAGTTCAGCGATGTTGGTGGTATGAAGAATGTAAAAAATGAAATCTCCTTAAAGATCATTCAGCCATTAAAAAATCCCGATCTGTATAAAGCATTTGGCAAAAAAGCCGGTGGCGGTATTTTGCTATATGGCCCTCCCGGTTGTGGTAAAACATTTATTGCAAAAGCAACTGCCGGTGAAATTGATGCAAAATTCATCAGCATCGGTTTGCACGATATTCTGGATATGTGGATCGGTAACAGCGAAAAAAATCTGCACCAGGTATTTGAAGTGGCAAGAGCAAACAAACCCTGTGTTTTGTTTTTTGATGAAGTGGATGCATTAGGAAGCAGCCGTGCCGATTTAAAGCAATCTGCCATGCGTCATGTCATCAACCAGTTTTTGGCAGAGCTGGATGGTGTGGATGCAGATAATGAAGGCATTTTAATTTTGGCTGCAACAAACGCACCATGGAGTGTGGATGGCGCTTTCAGAAGACCGGGTCGTTTCGACCGCATCATTTTTGTTGCACCGCCCGATGAAGAAGCAAGAGTTGATATTCTGCAACAGTTGTTGAAGGAAAAGCCTGTTGCTGAAATTGATGTAAAGAAAATTGCTGCACAAAGCGATGGTTATTCAGGCGCCGACCTTACAGCTTTGATTGATATTGCAGTGGAAGATAAACTGGCGCACTCTATTGAAACAGGCGAGTTGCAGCCCATTACCACAAAAGATCTGTTGCGTGCATTAAAGGTACATAAGCCAACTACACAGGAATGGTTCAGCAGTGCACGCAATTATGCATTGTATGCAAACGAATCGGGTTTGTACGATGAGATACTGAAGTATTTAAAGATTAAACGTTAGAACCGTACTTTTTTATGCAGCCGAATAATGTAAACATCAGCAGGGCAGAGTTGTTGCTGGAACAGGGGAGAATAAGCGATGCTGTAAAGGAGTTAAAAAGTGCTTTACAGCAGGATCCTGATAATGCGTATGTGTATGCGTTGTATGCACGCTGTCATTATGCAAAAGGCGAATACAGCGAAGGACTCAATAAAATACAACAGGCCATTTCGCTTGAGCCCGATGAAGCTTATTATTTCTATCTGCGTGGGTTTGCATATTATCATTTGAATCAGTTGGCAATGGCAACAACAGAGTTGAACAAAGCCATCAGTTTATATCCTTATCATGCAGAGTATTTCGGATTGTATGCATTTGTGTTGCTCGACGACCGCAAGTATGAACTTGCATTAGCAAAGGCCAATGAAGGATTGGAACTCGATCCTGAAAATGTTACCAGTTTAAATGCAAGAGCAAGAGCACTCAACAAACTGAAACGCACCGATGAAGCAGTTGAAACCATGCAGGATGCATTAAGCAATGCTCCTGAAAGCGATTTCACACATGTTACGATCGGCTTCAATCATCTCGAAAGAGGAAAACATAAAGAAGCACAACAGCATTTTCGGGAAGCATTGCGTTTGTCGCCCAATTTACATTCCGCAAAAGAAGGTTTGAAAGAAGCGTTGAAGGCAAACTTTCCACCGTATCGTTTTCTGTTGCAACTTGGTTTCTGGCTCGCAGAAAAAGGGCAGGGCTTTCGTATTGGTTTTTCAATAGGCTTGTACATCCTGTTTCGTTTTGTAACCAGTATGGCATCATCCATGCCGGGTATACGATGGATACTGGTGCCGTTTATTGTGTTGTACCTCTTATATGTTTCGTTTAGCTGGATCGGCAGTTCGGTTGCTAATTTTATTTTGCTTTTTCATAAAGACGGAAAATATATTCTCAACAACTGGGAACGCTATACTGCCATTGCCATTGTGTGCCTGTTGCTGAGTGGTATTACACTTGGCTCTGTTGCTTATATTAACAATCTGGATATTAATCTTACACTTGCCGGTGTAATACTTGCAACCATGTGTATGCCTGTAAGCAGGTTCGAAGATGGTGATACTATGACGTTGCGTTCGGTTAAAGCAATTTTTACATCTGCATTAATTCTTACCGGTATTACAGCCGTTGCACTTTCGTTGCTGTCAACTACCGGTGCTGCTGCGGGAATTGTAACAGGCGCTTATTTTGTTGGATTGATTATTTATACCTGGACATCGGGCGGGTGGAATTAATCGCAAACTTATTTTGAGGTTGAAGAAGTTGAATCAGAAAAACTTCCTGATTCGGAACAGTTTTTTCGAACTATAACAGGCTTTTTGGTTTGTCGGTCAAGAATAATATTGTCGAGGTTGACTTTTTTAAATGCTTCTTCAAGCTTTTCCTTAGATGTTTCTTTAAAAGGCATTTCAATATGCTGTTCTTTAGTGATCCGGAATTCTCGAACCGAATAATAGATTTTGTCGCTTTCCTCAGCTATTGCAAACATAATGGCAATGTCTCCGATAAATAACGGGATTGTATTATCATCCATGCCAAACGTATATGTTTCGGACTCCTTATGATATTCGCTTTTCAATTCTATTCTCTTTTCCGGGAAAAGTAATCTGATATCAACCTGTTCTTTTTCTTTAAAGGTAGTTGTTGCATCCAAAGTAACTTCAGTAATTCCCTCAAGTTTTTTTAAAAGAATATCAATATTGTACCAACCCAACGAGTTAATCTTAAATTCATATCTATATTCATTAGGTGCCTGAAAATCTGTGTTCAGAGTGTCAATGCCAGAGCTTTGAAATGGTTTTATGATTGTGTCAGTTGTTTTGATATCAGCAAATGAGTTTGCTACAATTTTTTCAAACTCTTCATTGTTATAAAAAGTATCTATTCCGCAGGGGAATTTATTTTTCTCAATAGTAATACTGTCGCATCCTTCTCTATCAAAATCTTGTTTATCAAGTTTTGTGGCTAAATCAGGCCTTTTCATTTTTTCATTCTCGAAATACTTGATCATGCAGGATACATTGTCTTTGCTAATAGCTGGGAATGCCGTCATTATTACACCATTATAGTCATAAATCTGGCAATCAAAGCGTCTGTTTTCTTTTGCAAAGAGCCCAGGATTCTTCAACAGTCGGTAGTATTCGTCACTGTTGTAATATTTGCCACTGTTAATTAGTGTAGGGCCAGTTATTTTTTTTGATATATCATGGCACGATAAGCAATTTGACTTAAATATTCTTTCTCCAGCCTGTATGCAAAGTGTATTAGAGTCGGTAGCAGGTAATAATGCTTCCGGTTCAACCCAGTTTAAGCTGCCATCTTCTTTCAAATCTCCTTTAAATAATTTCATTGAATCGTTGATGTAATCCGCAGGTATTGATCCTTGAATGTCTTTTTTTAATTCTAATTGTATTCCATCTCTTTTTGCATTAATGTAAAACATGCCACCGCTTTCCAATAGTTCACCGTTTGATTCTGTAGTTAATCCTGCAGCTAATATTTCAATAGGAGCATACACTTCTTTTAATTCAATAGTTACGGCAGCTGTTCCTTCAAATGCGCCGGCTGGTATGTTGAAGATGCCGCCTCGGAAACCTTTTAAAGTGTTTGCCTTGGCAGGGTCAATTGTAAAGATCTGCGTACGGATATTTCCTGTATTTAAGAATGAAGGTTTATTTTCTCTTGTGCAGGCAAGTAAAAACAAAACAAATAGAGAGATGAGCAGCAGAGCCTTTTTCATAAGCGGTCAATTGTTGATTAAATGTAAAGCAGGATGTGTGGTAAAGAAAATTAAATTTTTCCGATATTTTCAAAAAATACTGAAAACTTCGTAAATTTGACGAGTGATTAAATCTTCTTTATGAAACTCGTTATACTGGGCGGGGGCTTCGGAGGTTTACGACTGGCCCGCCTTCTCAACAACAAACCAGGTATTGAAATAACACTCATCGACCGGTTCAATTATCACCAGTTTCAACCGCTGTTTTACCAGGTTGCTACAGCCGCACTGGATGCAAGTAATATTTCTTTCCCCTTACGCAAAGCTTTTCACAACAGTAAGAATGTTCGCATCCGTATGGCAGAAGTTGAACGTATTGACACAGCTGCCAAACAGGTAATTACAAATGAAGACAGCTATGCGTACGATTATCTTGTTATTGCAACAGGCGCAAGCACCAATTTCTTCGGCAATAAAAATCTGGAGCAGCATGCTTTTCCTATGAAGAGCACGGTAGAAGCGTTACAGCTGCGGCATAAGCTTATCCAGAATTTTGAAGATGCATTGCATGCCAATGATGCAACAGAATTGCAACGGCTGATGAATATTGTAGTGGTAGGTGGTGGTCCTACAGGTGTGGAGTTAAGTGGTGCTGTTGCAGAAATGAAAAAATATGTATTGCCGAAAGATTATCCCGAACTCGATTTTTCAAAAATGAATATTTACCTGCTCGAAGGAACAGGCAAAACACTGGCGGCAATGAGTGAGCGGAGCAGCAACAACAGTTTAAACTATCTGCAACGGTTAGGTGTAACCGTAAAAACAAATGCGTTGCTGCAGGATTACAATGGAGAACAGGTTACGTTGAAAGATGGTACAATCATTCCTTCTAAGTTGGTTATCTGGGCTGCAGGTATTAGAGGCAATATTCCTGCAGGTATTGATCCTTCGTTAATAGCACGAGGCAACCGAATAAAAGTAGATGCCTTCAACTTTGTACAGGGAATGAACAATGTGTTTGCCATTGGTGATATTGCGTACATGGAAAACGAAGCTTTTCCAAACGGTCATCCGCAGGTGGCACCTGTAGCCATACAACAGGCAACCTTGTTAGCAAAGAATCTATTGCATTTGCGTAAAGGTGAAAAAGCAGTAGCTTTTCAGTATAACGATAAAGGTGCAATGGCAACGGTTGGCCGTAACCTTGCAGTGGTTGATATGCCGATCCCGATAGCTATCGGGACAAAATTGCATTTCGGTGGTTTCTTTGCATGGCTTATCTGGATGGGTCTGCACCTGATGCTGATTCTTGGCGTAAAGAACAGATTCTTTGTGTTTGTTAACTGGTTGTATAACTATGTTACTTACGATCAGAGTCTGCGGTTGATCTTTAAAGAGTTTTATCGGAAAGAGGAAGCTAAGAGTTAAAAGAGTAAAAGAAGAAAAACATAAGGTTGGCAACCTTTAAAAAAATATTGAATGGGTGCATTTCTTACGGCTGAATGGCGCAATCTTGTAATGATGAATTATGTAGTTCCTGAACAGGTGCTGAAGCCGCATTTACCTAACGGTGTTGAACTGGATGTGTATAACGGGAAATGTTATGTAAGTTTTGTGGCGTTTCATTTTCTTGATACCAAACTTAAAGGCATTGCTATTCCTTATCACAAGGATTTTGAAGAGATCAATCTTCGTTTTTATGTGCGTTATCCATCAAAGGAAGGAGTAAAACGTGGCGTGGTGTTCATTAAAGAACTGGTGCCAAAGCGTATGATTGCATGGGTAGCCAAACTTGTATATGGCGAACGCTATGCCTATACACCCATTAAAAGTAAAATTGAACAAACCAATTTACGTTACCTGCAGTTTGAATGGGGGAAAGAACAGGAACATCACCTGAAAGTGGAAACAGCAGCACATGTGCTACCTATTCAACGGGGGAGTAAGGAAGAATTTATTTTTGAACATTACCTCGGCTATACCTCACTATCAACATTTCGAACAGGTGAGTATAAAGTGGAGCATCCTCGCTGGAATGTGTACCCAGTCAATGGATTTTCTTATACCATCGATTTTGAAAAACTATATGGTGATGATTTTGCCTTCATGAACGACATGCAGCCCGATTCTGTTTTTGTAGCAGAAGGATCGGAAGTAAGTGTGCATGAACGAAAGATGTTGTAAGCAACATTGTTAATACACCCACACAGGTACTTTAATATAGCTGCTGTTATGCCATTTGATTTGTAAAGGAGCACCTGCATCTTTTATTGTTTCTTCCGCAACAGGTTTGCCCGATCCATAGTTAATGATCTCAAACGGATGTTTATTAACGTTCAGTACAATCACCAACCGGCTTCCTTTACTGATCTTCCTGCTCACAAATCTTGTATTGGTAAACGGAATGCTTTCTTTTTTGTTAGGCTGCAACAACTGCCGTTGTGCATTGTTCTTTGCATAGCTTGCCCTGCCAATATATCTTGTGAGATAAAAATATTTTCCATCGGGCATTTGCTCATACAATGCCAGCGAAACATCCATATCTTTTTTGTTGATGCTGGCAAAAAGGTTTCCGGTAAAGGAACCATTGATAGCAAACTCTTTTTCAAATACAGGAGTTGAAAAGATCAATCCATTACCTGCATCAAGCGAATCCATTATCAGTTGTGGTACAAAGAAATTGTTTTCTGTTTTCCTGTCTTTAAAATCTACTGTCTGTAATTGGTAAGCAGCTGTTGCCTGTTTTTGTTTTACAAGCGATCGCTTGTGCAGGTAAAATGTCAACGTATCGTTATTCATCTGCTGAAGTGTTGCAACATGTTTCCATTCGTTGCTGCCCATTACCTGGTAATTGATCTTGTTTTTGAGCAAGGCAGGTTTCGGTTTGTTTTTCAGAATATGATCGAGCCATTCATAAGCCAGCTCCATCATGCTTACATTGGCAACACTGTCAATTAAATAACCCATTAAGTTCAAGGCTGGTCTTCGCTGACCTCCCCAATGATCATAAGGCCCGATAACAACATAATGATTGGCGTTGCTGTTATATTTTGTATGCAGTTTAAAATATTGCAAGGCACTTATCTGCGATCCATCGTAATAACCTGTTGTTGTTAGCACCGGTATGTTGATGTGTGCATATTCAGCAGGAGTGGGTACCATTGATGACCAGTATTGATCATATGCAGGATGTTGCAACCACTTTTGAAAAATGGCATTCCTGTTTCCTGCAAGGCTATCCATGTTTTTCCATGCTGTACCTTTTTCAAACCATTCAAAAGGTAAACTTCTGCGTATGGCTTCACGTTTGTATATATTATCGTTTGGCCAATACAAACCAAGGTTCAACTCCACATTGTTTTCAAGCGGTGTATCATAGCCCGGCATCACTGCCACCTGCGGTACAATTGTTTTTAAAGCCGAGTGAATATTTTTTACAGTCGACCATTGTGCAAAGCCGGTATAACTTCCGCTGAACATACCCACCGATCCATTACACCAGGATTGTTTACTGATCCAGTCAATAATATCATAAACATCGGTTGCTTCATGTTCATAAGGTGCATAGTGTTTCAGATCTGTTCGTATACCTCTTGCATAAGCCACAATGCCAACATAATCTCTGTCGGCCGAACGCTTGCCTGCATTTGCATCGCCAGCACCTTGATAATACGTTGTGTAAAAAAGCAAAGCAGGTAAGGGCTTTGTGTTTGTTTTCTTTCGAACGATAATGGCTGAAATACTGATGCCGCTTTTTGTGGGTATGAGTACACTGTCCTGTATGAGATAAACACTGTCGGGCACTGTGTTTGTTTGTGCATGCGTAAACAAAGCGACGAACAGGAACAGGCAGGCAATAATTTGTTTTTTCATCAGATGATTGTTAGTAACAGCAGAAACGTAAACCTGCTTGTATTGTTGTGAATGCGAATAACAGTTACAGATACGGATGCCTGAACTGCGGATATTTTTTCTTTCGCTCATTCAACTCCTGTACATAAAGCTCCATGCCCGAAGGATCGTAGATATTGTCTTTGGCAAAAAACAATTTCCCTTCGTGATAGTTATAAACAGCCCAGTTAATCGTTGGATCAAAGATGAGCGTATCACCGGAGATGAACAGATCGAACGCATATTTGATCGCCATTTTCCACGTCATCAGTAAAGGCTGTTCGTTACTGTCGGTTAACACAAATACATAGTTGCTAAAGGGTATACTCCTGCTGTACATCCATTTTTTCAGCAAGGGAATATTTTCGTGCAAATCAACGGCATGTTCAAACTCTTCAATGATTTTATAATTCTTGTACGAAAATGGTGCCCAACCACCATCCGACAATAAACAGGTATGATCAATAAACTCATTCAGAAATTTTGCTGCTGTGGTATCAAGAAACCAGATCTGTGCTTTATGTGTTTCGGGCAAAGCATCAAACTCTGCTGCTGTACCAAACACCGATGGTTTATCGGGACGGGGAGTGGTAAACTGTTTTATGTTGCTGAAGTCGATCATGGGTTGTTACTTTAAAGTTGTAAGATATTAAACAGATCAATACCTTAGGCAACTTGGGTCAATACAGCATTTTATTTTCAACTTTTAATAGCTAACTTCCGCATCTTAACTATTTCATTTCACACCAAAGCGTTCACTGTTTAAGGATGATAAATGTTGTGCGTATAACGTTGCTATCCCTTTTTTTTAGTTCAGCATCATTGCTGTTTGCACAACAACGGCTGTTTACCAATCAGCAACTGTTTACTGTAGAGGATGGGTTACCTCAAAATTTCATCAGTGGTATAATGCAGGATAGCGATGGTTTTATATGGCTGTCAACAATGGATGGCCTATCCCGATACGACGGAAGGGGATTTAAAAATATTCGTTACAATCCAAAAGATACCAATGGACTTTTTGCCAATGTCATTAACAATATTGGAAGGTTCAGGAACAATACAATCACTATACATTATGGTACAAACGAAGCCGATGATTTTAACCTGCGCACCTTTAAAGCAAAACGAAATAAAGCTGCGGATCTGCTGAATAAAATTCCCTATGCACGCTGGCAACCTTTTCATGTTGGTTACACGACCAGCAACTGGCTTTTTATTATGAGCAACAACAAAGGCATGGGTTGGCTCGATAGTAAAACAGGGCAGGTGCATTATGCTAATAAAGTAAACGGTTTGTTGCAACAGGATACCATTAATGCTGTTGTTGAATCGAATGAAGGAAAGTTGTACCTGGTGAGTACAGATGGGGTGCACATAAGCGATACCAGTCGCAGCAAGTTTCAATGGATGCGTTTTACAACACATGTAAAAAAAGAAGTGGTGCTTGCATCGGAACTGAGTGAACGATTTTCCATTGTTTGCCTGCCGGGTGATCGTTTAATTGTTGCCCAGGATAATAAGATCATCCTGTTAGATACAAAAGAAAAAATAAGTCGGTTTATACCAGCTCCTGCGAATCTGCAAACAGCGTTAGCTCCTTTGAATTGTGAGTTGCAGGTTGATGCAAAGGGAAGGGCTTATTTTGAAAATAGCGGACGTATTTTCAGGATCACGGAAAGCGGTGAAATGAAAATGCTTTGGGAGAATACCATCAATCCTTCTTTACGCATCAGCGCATTTTTTATTGATCGTTCAGATGTGTTGTGGGTCAGCATTAATGCGCAGGGGCTGTTAAAGATCGATCTGCAATCAGCACCATTTGAATCGTATAAGTATCGCACAAATTTTATTGCAGATATATTGGAGCACGCTGGCGTAAGATTGACGATGCCGCTCAATCAACAAACAAAAGGAGAAGCATCTTATTACCTACGCCAAGCCATTGATAAAAAGAATAATCACTTTATTTTTTCAGGTTGGCTGAGTGCTGCTAATGTTTTTCAACTAAGCCAAACAAAGCTTCATCCTTTTTTTCAATTTCCGCCGCAGTATCAGAATGCAGCATTGATCAATATGCCCAACGGTGCATTGTGGCTGTTGAGCCAGGATCAACCTTCGTGGTATTTCTGGAAATCAAATGTTGAGGGGCCAGAAAAAGTATTGATCGATCCGGAGCTATCGAACCTCGTTGAAATAAACGATGCAAAATATTTTGGTGGCTCTGTCTGGATGGCAACTTATAAACATGGATTGTTGCAGTATACTCCGGCAAAAAAAGTAAACAGGTTTTCAGGACAATTGAAGAATGGAGTAGTGCCTGAGAGTCTTACAGAATTTTGTGCCGACCCGGTTGACACAACAAAGTTCTGGATCGGTTCACGTGGTGGTGGTTTAATATTATGGGATGTGCAAAAAGGTTTGCAGAAAATTTATACGGAGGAAGATGGCTTGCCGAATAACACCATCTATTGCATACTGCCCGACAATGCAGGTAACATCTGGTGCAGCACCAACAAAGGTATTTTTCGATTTAATAGAAGGACAGGGCAGGTAACGACTTTCGAAAAAACAGATGGACTGCCGGGTAATGAGTTCAACAGGTCGCACAAATTCATGTTTGCTGATGGACGCCTTGCATTTGGTGGATTGGATGGCTTTACTATTTTCAATCCGGCAGATTTTAATAGCGATGCAAAAAAGACAGAAGTGCCTGTTCTGTTAACGGGTTTGCAGATCAACAATCAACAGCAGGATTTTAATATTGACAACAGCTTTGTAAAAGAACCAATAAGCATTGTATCCGATATCGAATTGCCTTATAATAAAAATAATCTGCGTTTCGAATTTGCAGCGCTGTTATACAATCAACCGCAAAAAATAAAATACCGTTATCAATTAAAAGGTGCAGATAATGATTGGATAGAAAATGGCACATCGAATGTTGCTTCGTATGCAGCGCTGCGGCCCGGAACGTATACCTTCCTCATAAATGCATCTGATCAAAACGGGTTATGGGCCGATACAGTAAAAGAGATCAGCATCAGGATCCGTCCACCGTTCTGGGCTACATGGTGGGCTTATATTGTCTATGCACTCATTGCATTGGCTTTATTAAAATGGTATTTCAATTTCAGGGAAGGGAAATTAAAAGCAGAACAGAATTTTGCCTTTGAAAAAAGAGAAGCACTTCGTTTAAGAGAGGTTGATGAATTAAAGGATCGGTTTTTCAGCAATATCACACATGAATTCCGAACTCCACTTACACTCATCCTAACGCCCCTGGAAAAATTAGAGCATGATCCTTCGCTTTCTGCAGCTGCTGTGAGCAATGTAAAAACGGCACAACGTAATTCAAAACAATTGTTGCAACTCATCAATGAGTTTCTTGATTTTTCCAAACTCAATAATGGCCAGCTGCAATTAAAAACGGCAACAGGTGATCTGGCATTATTTACAACAGAATGTGTAAAATCATTTGAAACAGCTGCCAATGAAAAAAATATCAGTCTTCTTTTTTCGGCCAACGCAGTGGATGGATTTTATTTGTTCGATGAAGAAAAGTGGAATAAGATTGTATGGAACCTGTTGAGCAACGCATTAAAATTTACGCCTGCAAACGGAGTCGTTTCTGTTTCGCTTTATTCATCAGATAAGGATCATATTCATCTCGAAGTAAAAGATAACGGCCCCGGAATAGCCCTCCATCATCAACAAAAAATATTCGATCGTTTTTATCAGGTAGATGATTCAGCTATACGAACATTTGGCGGCACAGGCATTGGCTTATCATTGGTAAAAGAATTAACCGAGCTGATGGATGGAACAATTAAGTTGCGTAGTGAACTCGGCGTAGAAACCTGCTTCACCGTTTCGGTTCCCATGAAAAAAATGATGACGAAAGAAACTGCAGGAGCCGTTCATTCATCAGTTTCAAGTAGACCAATAACTGCCGCAGAACAGGAACTGCCGCTTCTGCTGGTAGCAGAAGACAATGATGAGCTTCGGTCTTTTTTAGTGGAAACCATGCAAAGTCATTACCGTGTGCTGGAGGCTGCTGATGGATTGAAAGCCTGGGAAATCATTTTGCAGGAGCTTCCGGATATTGTCATCAGCGATGTGATGATGCCCGGGCAGGATGGGTTTGATCTTTGTAGCACATGTAAAGCCGATAACCGGACAGCTCATATTGGGTTTATTCTCCTCACTTCAAAAGCCGCTCATGATGCCCGCTTAAAAGGATTGGGTACCGGTGCCGATGACTATATCACAAAACCTTTTCACCTGCAGGAGCTTGAATTGCGCACTGCCAACATTTTGCAGACGCAGAAAAAACAACGGGCATGGTTGCAGGCCCGGTTGATCAATACTGCTCCCCAAGAACAGCTGCCTGAAATTACCGACCCGTTTTTGATAGCGCTTTACAAAGAAATGGATGCAAAGCTGGATGATGCAGATCTGAATGTTGATCACCTCTGCAAGACAATGGCCATGAGTCGTAGCACCTTGAACCGAAAATTAAAATCACTCCTTGATATTTCTCCCAACGAACTGATTAAGCAGTATCGTTTACAAAAAGGTTCCCAACTTATTTCTGCTGGGTTGGATATTTCCACCGCAGCTTACCAGGTGGGTTTCAGCAGTCCCTCTTATTTCAGTCAATGTTTTAAAGAACAGTACGGTATTACGCCCTCCGAATTTGTTTTAAAGCTTAGTTGACGCAATATTGATAGTGTTTGAACCGATCCTTATAGCCCTTTGGGTGCTGTGGAATGTAGTTTTATGTCATCAGAAATCACCTGAATTCTTCACAAACCAAAAGCAACTATCATGAAACAATCCAACAGAATTATTGCGTCAGTCATCCTGTTTACTGCTGTAACAACCGGCACGATAACAGCACAACAATCAACAATTAATACCTCAGCAGATGCTGCGTTTGTAAAAAATAACCTTCCTTCCAGTACAAATATGGTTACTTCCACTGTGCCTGCGGCCAATCCCAAAATCGAAGCCAGGTTTGCGGCTTTGTTTCCCAATGCGTCAGATCTGCAATGGGTCGCAGGTGCAGATAATTACTGGGTGAGTTTTTTAAACAATGGACGAAAGGCCAGTGCCTGCTTTACGCCAAAAGGAAAAATGAATTATGCCATTACCGTATGTGATATGGCACATATGCCTGAAGCATTCAGTAAAGCCATCCAAAAAGAATATGCTGCTTACAGCCTCCTGAGGGCTATTGAAATAAAAGCACACGATGCTGTTGCTTACCAGGCAATTTTAGAAGATGCCAATGGTTATGTTACACTAAAGTACACTGCTGATGGCATTGAAAAAATACAACAGGTAGTAAAACAGTGATGGTCAAGAACCTTTGGTTAAGTTACCCGCTTTACAAATTGGGAGATTTGAATTGCGGGTACTTTTTCTGTCGTTCATTCAGTTCCCAGTGATTGTTGTTTGGTGAAGAAAGAATTACTTTTCTTTCATCATTTTCCTTGCCCTCGATTTAAACGCTGCTGATTCATGTTCCCATCTTGTTTCAATGATCGTAACGATCTCAGGTAATATTTCAGGAAACTCTTGGGATAAGTTTTGCAGCACAGTTAACGAAAAGGCTTTCACAGCCGTTGCTTCTTTTGGGTTGCTGATAAATTCAAAACAACAATCCATCACATCGCCTTTTAGTTCTTCAGGTATGGATATATGTTGCAAAGCTCTTGTAATATTTCTGCGTACGGCGTTATGAACACCGGGCTTTCGTAACAATGATACAAACACCGGTAAATGCTTTTTCAATAGTTGCGGTTGCGACTGCCCAATAATGCCAATCGGCCATGCTGCCCGTTGCACTACACGGTATTCATCGGTTGTAAACAAATGTACCAGCTCGTCCATCCGCTTTTGTGATGTTCCGATCCATTGCACAATTTTCGCTGCCTGTGCTTTGGAATGTTCAGCTAATATTTCTTCACGTAAATTCAGATGCAAGGAGTTAAAAGAGTGGAAGAAGAAAAAGAGTTTGTGCTAAGAGTTTGAAAGAGTAGAAAAAATTAAGAGAGTTGTTGCAGCTGCTTTAATGCGTGCACACAGGCAAGTACTTCTGCTTCATCTACTGTAACAGATAAAAGGTCTTCGTTCATCTGTGTGTTGATATACTTCATACCGCTTGCAAGATTTGTGCGGGCCGAAGTATGTAACTCAACAGCACCTGTAAACTGAGCAAGCTCTGCAAGGTTGGTATGCCGCACACCGCTGCCGGGCATGATGATGATACGGTCATCAGCTGCAGTTACCAATTGCTTCAGTACATCTTTACCTTCAGTTACATTGGGATGCAAACCTGAAGTAAGCACACGTTCGCAACCAATGTCGATGATCGTTTCCAATGCCTCAAATGCATCTCTTGCACGGTCGAATGCACGATGGAAGGTTACGCCCATCGGGTAAGCCAGTTCAACCAGTTGTGCAGTACGTTCTTTATCAACAGTACCATCGGTATTTAATAAGCCAAATACCACACCATCGCAGCCAAGTTGTTTGCAGAGTTTAATATCTTCCTTCATTGCATCAAACTCATCTGCATTATAAAAAAAATCACCACCACGTGGGCGTATCATTGTGTACAGTTCAATTGAAGCGAGCTCTCTTGCTTTTTTGATCATGCCACAGGATGGGGTAGTACCACCTTCGCCGGGATTATCGCACAATTCAATACGATGGGCTCCTGCTTTTTGTATGATGCTGCACGATTCGATGCTGAAGGCAATAACTTCGAGTTTGTAGTTCATTATAGTTATTCTCGTTATAAAAAGAAAAATAGCTTTCTAATTTCTAACCACACACTTTCATAAGTCCAGTTGGGGCCATCCCAGGGCGGCGAATAGTTGTATGTGAGACCCAGATTATAATAGGCGAAGATCATAACTGTAAAAAGGAATAACGACAGTTTCCATTTGCTTTTTTGCAGCCAGGAAATGAATGATGCAAACGGTAATGCAAGTAATGCGTAAAACTCTACATACGACCTATGACCAAATGCCCCTCCAAACCACCAAGCCCACCAGCTGGCGAACAGGTATGTTGCTATTACAAAAATGAGGAGAATTACGGATTCTGCATGTTTACTTTTTTTGCGTGTTGCCAACATCCATATTAGTGGAAATATAACAACAGGGCTATAGAGCAACCAGCCATTCCACGGATCTATTAACACACGAATAAGCTTTGGCTCCTTCCAATAAATAAAAGACTCGTTGTTGTAAGACCATATTATGGATTTGCCGGAAACATGGTGCCAATAAATTAGTTGAGGTATAAATGGTAATATAAATGCTAAAGCCGCCGGCAGCATTCCTTTCATATTTGTTTTTAGAAACGCTGTTTTATCAGAGCATTCCTTTAACCATCTTAAAAAAGGATAAAGCAGTACAATAATGTTGGTCGGCCGTGTTAGAATAATTAAACCGCTGGTAATTGCAAGTAATAACCAAAATGAAATAGGAAATGGCTTATTGTTTTTTAATGAAACTGCTAATTTTTCGGTTTGAAACAATAAGCAGGCAAATAAGAAAAAACTAAATACATGCGACATTGCGGGCTGAAAGAAACTGTAATAATACAGGTTAGTACCTGCCAACAAAAAAAACAAAGCAAGCGCAACTGCTAAACGATTATAGTATTGAACTGCTACTTTCCATAACAAGAACAGGCCTGCGAGCAAATAAAAAATGCCTGCAGCCATTAGTGCATATGCATATATTAAACTGTGCCCATCCGGAATATATCCTAATGGTTTGCTTAAGAAATGTGCCGTAAGAAAAAAAGGAAGTTCGAGTATTGCAACCCCTGCTGTGTACTTGCTGTAAATAATGTTCGTGCCGGGGTATTCCTTTATGTAAGCCGTATCTCTTACAGCTTCTTTTTTAAAACCATCGTAAATAAATACAGCAGGTAAATACACATAGTACCCTTCCATATCCGACCAAATCAGTTTTTCCGGGTGCTTATTGGCATTAATTGAAATGAGTGTGCATAAAAGAATAATAACAGGAACGAATAGTTTTTTCAGCCAGCTCATTAACAGATTATTTTGTTACGCAAAAAAAACAGCAAAAATTAAAACCAGCTTTTTGAATTAATAGATGTTTCAATACTGGTGTTGCGTACGGCCATCGAAAAATTCTTCATCACCGAATAGCCACCGTATTCGCCTTTCTTGTTAATAGCAATAAAACAGGCCTGTACATTTTTTGCATTTGCACCATTGTTCTTTACAATGCGGCGTACAGCTTCTTTACAAGCCGCTTCCGGACTTGCTCCATGGCGCATCATTTCAACAACAGTATGCGAGCCGCAGATCTTTACCATTTCTTCACCAACACCTGTAGCCGATGCTGCACCCACTTCATTATCTACAAACAAGCCTGCACCTATAATAGGAGAGTCGCCTACACGTCCGCTCATTTTAAAAGCCATGCCACTGGTTGTACAGGCACCACACAGGTTTCCTTTTGCATCAAGTGCAATCATTCCAATGGTATCATGATTCAATACTTCCGAAGGCCATTTGTATAACATCGCTTCCTGTTTTTCGTAACCTTCACGTTTAAGTTTTTCTTCCAGTTCTTTTACTGTGCGTAACGGATCGTAGTTGGATGTTTTTAACCATTCTTTCCATGCTTTTTCACTTTCAGGTGTAAGCAGGTTGGTACGTTTAAAACCTTGCGATAATGCAAAACGTAATGCACCTTCACCCACTAATTGTACATGTGGTGTTTTCTCCATTACTAAACGTGCAACCTGCACAGGATGCAGAATTTCTTCAAGCGACATTACAGCACCGCATTGTCCTTTCTCATTCATTACACAGGAATCAACTGTAACTTTTCCGTCTCTGTCTGGCAGACCGCCATAACCAACACTGTTATCGCTTGGGTCGGCTTCGGGTACCATTACACCGTTTACTACAGCATCAAGCGCATAACCTCCTTTGCTTAATATTTCCCATGCTGCTTTATTGGCTTTCATATTATGTGCCCAGGTAGAAAGTACAATAGGTCCTTTGGGAGGGGTAGCTGCTGCAAACCCTTTGGTGCCGACAAGTGTGGCCGATAGGCCGGTAAGTTGTAAAAAACGTCTTCTGTTGATCATGCCTTTTTTTGTTAAGAAGTGGTGAATGTAGGATGTTTTTAAAAAAAATCCGGTTACGATTTTAAACCTTCATTTTCACTCCGGGTCTCTTATATACAAATGCAAATAAAGAAATTAAATGCATTGAAAAGACGGAATTTATTTTGCCGTAATCATTAATCAAAAAAAGTATACACATGAAAAAAGCCCTCTTTTTATCCGTAGTAGTTGCCGCAGTATTGATTGGCTCAGTAAACGAAGCATCAGCTCAAATGAAGCGTAAACTCGACCGTAGAGAAAACCGTTTCGATCGTCGTGAAGATGTAAGAGACCGTAAAGAAGATATCCGTGACCGCCGTGAAGATGTAAAAGATCGTCGTGAAGACATCCGTGACCGTCGTGAAGATGTGCGTGATGCAAAACACGATGGTGGAAGAAGAGATCGTATGGAAGATATTCGTGACCGTCGTGAAGATGTAAGAGACCGTAATGAAGACGTACGTGATCGTCGTGAAGATGTGAAAGATCGCAGAGAAGATGTGCGTGATCGTAAGGAAGATCGCAGAGATCGCAGAAATGGAATTATTTAGACATACTATCCCTATGTAAGAGCACTCTTCCCTATATACCCGGGTAACATTTCAACGTGTTACCCTTTTTTATTGTTTGCAGAAAAGCATCATCGTATGACGCCCACGTTTGACGAATTGAATAAACGGTTTTATTAAACAGAGAGACTCCAACGGAGTCGATTTTAGTATTTTGTTTTTTCTATAAGCAGGGTGTTACTGCATTACAAAATCAAATACGGTTTGGTTCAGGATTTGATGAATGCTCCGAAGGAGCTTACTGCTTATAGATCGATAAAATAAAAAGATGTTGGCAGTAGGAACATCCTGATTGGTTTTGCAATTGTGATCAATAAACGTGAGACGTTTATGTGCCGATCAATGAATTCTGTCGCCTCTTATTTCCATTCTGTTCATGAGGTCTTTTTCAAACTCCAGCCATTCCTTCCAGCGGTCACGCACTTTTTTCTTTGGTAAGTAATGTTCGCACAGGGTTATAAATAATGTATAGTGCCCGGCTTCGCTTTCCATAAACATGCGATAGAATTTTCGGAGATATTCATCGTTCAACCCTTCGCTCAACCGTTTAAAACGCTCACAACTGCGGGCCTCAATCAATGCCATCGTTAACAGTTCGTCGAGGAAACGATCATCTACATGCCCACCTTTTTTCTGAAATAACAGCAGCTCGTTTACATAAATATCTTTTCGTTGCTTGCCCAGCTTTAAACCACGTTTCTGCAATTCATTTAATACGGCCCGGAAATGACCCCATTCCTCCGTAACAATTGGTGCCAGTTCGGTTACAAGTTTTTCGTATTGACTGTAACGTTGTATCAGCGATATGCAGGTTGTTGCAGCCTTCTGTTCGCAATAAGCATGATCGGTTAAAATGTCTTCCAGCGAAAGAGGGGCAAGGTCGACCCAACGGGGATCGCTGGGTAATTGCAGGCCGAGTATGTTTTTTACATCAATTGAATCTTCTTGCATACTGCAAAAATAAAGGCTCCCGGATAACCAGGAGCCGCAGGTGTTAAAACTTAAAGTTGAAAGGTGTCAACCACAGGTCAGCTCGACCATTTTTAAAATCAATTGAGTGTTTTTGGTTAGCTGATTTGTAAAGCAAAATGACGGATTAATTCAATGCCAAACAATACCACAAACAGGGTAGAAAATTGAGGAGATGATATGTTGGAGGGTTACTGTTTTTTTTCTTTAATTTCCCGCCTTATAATCTTTCTTATGCGATTGATCCCATTCCTCATTTCATCCGCAGTAACCATTGGCCTTGTTTATACGTTGAACACACGTATTGGTCCGGCTCCGGCTCTCGGAAAGTTTTTAAGTCCGCAACATGGTTTTTGGCAAAACGCCGAACCTGCTGATAAAAACTTTAGTGAAGAACTTCGTTTTCCGCAATTGAGCGGAAATGCAAATGTGTATTTCGATGAGCGGTTGGTTCCGCATGTGGTTGCCGATAACGATGCAGATGCGTATTTCATTCAAGGCTATCTGCATGCAAAATTTCGTTTATGGCAAATGGAATTTTCTACCCATGCAGCAGCAGGGCGCATCAGCGAAATCATCGGCGAGCGTGCTGTTAATTTCGATAAAGAGCAACGACGCATCGGGATGGTATTTGCTGCAGAGAATATGTTGAAGGAAATGGAAGTAAACGAATTCACGAAACTTTCGGTTGATAATTATACCAAAGGGGTGAATGCATACATTGAAACATTAGCAGAGAGTGAATTGCCAATTGAGTATAAAATTCTTGGTTACAGCCCGGAAAAATGGAACAATCTCAAAACTGCTCTCTTCATTAAACAAATGACAAAGACGCTTGCTTTTTCGGTTGATGATCTTCCACTAACTGCATTGCGAAAAGTGTTTAGTGATGACCAGATTGAAATTCTTTATCCGCAATTACAGGATTCGTTAGATCCTATTGTGCCGAAGGGAACAACCTTTGCTCCGCCAGCAGCAACAGCAGTTGCTCCGGTTGGTGCCGATTCGGTTTATCTGCAGAAAAAAGATTCAGCGTTGAAAATGGCGTTGATGGATCAGCCTTCAAAAGATAACGGCAGTAATAACTGGGCGGTTAGTGGTGCCAAAACAAAAAGTGGTGCACCCATTCTTTGTAACGATCCGCATCTTGAATTAAGCTTACCTGCCATCTGGTACGAAATGCAGATCACTACCAATAATATGAATGCATATGGTGTTTCGTTTCCGGGTATTCCAGGTGTGGTAATCGGGTTTAACGACAGCATTGCGTTTGGCTTTACCAATGCAGGAAGAGATGTGCGTGATTTTTACGAGATAAAATTCAAAGACAATACAAAAAAACAATACTGGTTTAATAATGAGTGGAGAGATGCTCCACAACGTATTGAAGAAATTAAGGTAAAAGGAAAGCCGGCAGTGTTTGATACAGTTGCTTATACGGTGTTTGGTCCGGTTACATACGATGAAAGTTTTACCACGCCACTTACAAATAAAAAGGCAATTGCCACACGCTGGATCGCACACGACCCAAGCAATGAACTGTTGATGTGGCATTATCTCGATCGTGCAAAGAATTACGATGATTATTACAATGCCATCAAATACTTTACTGTGCCTGCGCAGAACATGATCTTCGCCAGCAAACGTGGCGATATAGCTATCTGGCAGCAAGGGCATTTTCCTTTGCGCTGGAACAGGCAGGGGCTGTATGTAATGCCGGGGCAGGACAGCAGCTATATGTGGCAGGGCATTATTCCTCCCGATGAAAATCCGCACCAGGTAAATCCGGAAAGAGGTTTTGTAAGCAGTGCCAATCAACGACCTGTTGATGGTACTTATCCGTATTTTATTCCCGGTGGTTATGATGTGTATCGTGGATTGGAAATAAACAGGCGCTTGGCAAAAATGAATGGCATTACCACAACCGATATGCAGCAACTACAAAATGTAAACTATAACCCTTTTGCAGAGGTTGTAACAAAACTGATGAAGAAGTATACGAATGCTTCATCTCTTTCAGCAGATGAAAAACGTTTTTTTGAAATGATACAGCAATGGGATCTGCAGAACAACATCAATTCAAAAGCAGCTACGGTTTTCCAGGTTTGGTTCGATAGTCTGGAAACAAAGATCTGGTACGATGAATTAACACAACAGGATTCGGTTGTGTATGCATGGCCTTATGAAAATACATTAGCCGATGCGTTAACAAGAGATTCTGCGTTTTCATTTATTGATGATATCAACACAACAGCCAAAGAAACCATTTACGATGTATTTGCAGCATCGTTAAAAGCAGCAATACCTGTATTGTTGCAAATGGAAAAAGAAGGGAAGCTGGAATGGGGTGCACATAAAAACACAACCGTATATCATATGCTCAAAGATGCGGTGATGCCGTTTGCACGCAAAGGATTGGCAATTGGAGGAGGTAAACATATCATCAATGCTGCGCAACACAGCCATGGCCCCAGCTGGCGAATGATTGTGGAACTCACCAATGAAACAGATGCGTATGTGGTGTATCCCGGCGGACAAAGCGGTAACCCCGGCAGCAAGTATTACGATCTGTTTATTGATACATGGGCTGCAGGTAAGTATTACAAAGCATGGGTAATGAAGAAAGGTGAGGAGAAGAATGCGAAAGTAAAATGGACAATGACGTTTAAAAAAGTATAATTCGTTTTAGTTGGTCAGGCGACCAACTAGAGCTAAACCTCGACTGAAGAATAAAATAAACAATATGAAATTTTTAGTTGCCTTTATACTCACTGCTCTTTTAAGTTATGCCGCCGGTTTTTATTTGCCCTGGTGGAGTATTGCCATTGTTGCATTTATTGTAGCTGCAGCTGTTCCGCAAAAACCATGGAAAGCATTTGTAAGTGCTTTTCTTGCATTGTTTGTATTATGGGTTGGTCTTGCTTTGTACATCGATATGGAGAACCAACACATTCTTTCCATGAAAATAGCGGAGCTTTTATTTAAATCGCATTCACATGCGTTGATCATGAGTGTTACAGGTTTGGTGGCTGCATTGGTAGCCGGGTTCGCCGCATTGAGCGGGGCTTATCTGAGAGTTGATAAGAAATCTGCTGTATGATTTTCCGCCGCTGAGAAAAAAGAACCCAAAGAAAAACGCAGAGTGATTTCTCTGCGTTAAACCCGATAGCTATCGGGTCCTTTTCTCAGATTCTCTGCGCCAAAGATTGAAACGAAGAATTAGTTTTTTGCTAACAACAGTGCCTTTATTTTCGTGTATCATGCAAACCTTCGCACTGCTGCTTTTCAGCTTATTTACTTCGCTTACTGTTTATGCCGGAAAAATTTCCGGTGTTGTTACCAACAATAAGGGCGAGCCTCTTCCTTATGCATCGATTACTGTTAAAGGAAGTAAAGAAGGTACTTCGGCAAACAGCCAGGGTGTTTATTTTTTACAATTGCCTGCAGGAACGTACACGGTTATTTGTCGGCATGTTGGTTACGAACGGCAGGAGCAATCAATTACAATTACAAACGAAGACATACAACTCAACTTCAGTTTAAAAGAACAATCGGTGAGTTTAAGTGAAGTGGTAGTAAAGGCGGGAGCAGAAGATCCTGCGTATGCCATCATTCGAAAGGCAATCAAAAAGCGAAAAGAATACGTTGCTGAAAACAATCGTTACACCTGCGAAGTGTACAGCAAGGGGACAATGAGTCTGCGTGATTTCCCCAAAAAATTTATGGGTGAAACAGTTGATTTTGAAGATGGTGATTCCAGTAAAAAGAAAATGATCTATCTATCCGAAACTGTTTCAAAGTTATCGGTTGATAAACCCAATAAAGAAAAAACAGAAGTGATCAGCACAAGAGTGAGTGGACAGAAAGATGGTTTTGGTTTTGCAGGTGCCGATTTTCTTTCGTTTTATGAAAACAATGTGCAGATCAGTAATTCGCTTAATCCCCGTGGATTTATTTCACCCATTGCAGAAAACGCTTTACACTATTACAAATACAAATACGAAGGTGCGTTTAGCGAAGAAGGCAAGCTGGTGAGTAAAATTAAAGTAACACCCAAACGTAGTTACGAACCTTGTTTTAGTGGATACATCAATATTGTAGAAGATGAATGGCGAATACATAGTTTACAGTTGCAGTTGGTAAAAGAGAGCCAGATGAATTTTGCTGATACAATGCGTGTTGAACAATTGTACAGGCAAATGGGTGTTAACCATTGGGTGCCGCAAAGCCAGGTATTATATCCTGCAGTTAAGTTTTTTGGGTTTGATGCGTATGGTGTGTTTGCGAATATCTACCGCAACTTCAATACAGAACCTGTGTTTGATAAAAAGTATTTCGGTAATACGGTGTTGAAATACGAACGGGGCAGCAATCAAAAATCAATCAACTATTGGGATAGTATTCGTCCGCTGGCATTAACAAAAGAAGAGCAGATCGATTACATTAAGAAAGACAGCCTGGAGCAGCTTCGGAAAGATCCTGCTTATCTTGATTCTGTTGACAGAGTGAATAACAAGATCAAGTTCGGCAATATTCTGTTCAGTGGTAAAACAATCAATAAACAAACAGCGAAGCTCAGCTTTAGATTACCAAGCATATTGTCGTCGCTGCAGTTTAATACAGTTGAAGGTTTGGTTGCCGATGTTGCAGTAAGCAGCACCAAAACATTTGCAGAACGAAACTATCTTGTTATTACACCGCATATCCGTTACGGTTTCAGTAATCAACGTTTTAATGCATGGCTCAGCACACGTTATGTGTTTGGCGAAAAATATGTTTCATCTGTAAGCATTAGCGGAGGTAAGCGTGTATTTCAGATCAATAACGATAATCCGATCGATCCTTTAGCAAACAGCATTTCAACACTCATCTATAAAAATAATTTTATGAAATTGTATGCTGCCGATTTTGTGCGCATCAATTTTTCAAAGGGTATTGGTGGGGGATTAACTTTGTATGCTAACTTCAACTATCAAAACAGATCGCCTCTGGAAAACACAACAGACTATACCTGGAATAATAAACGTCATCGACCTTATACACCCAATCATCCATCGGAACTTGTTACACAAAACTTTCAACCGCACCAGGCTGCAATTGCAACGCTCGGTGTCAATTTTCGTCCCGGTGCACGTTACATTGAGTTCCCCGACAGAACAGTGAATGCGGGCAACAAATGGCCTGTGTTCAACCTGCAATACACGAAAGGATTAAAGACAGTTTTTGGCAGTGATGTTGATTACGATAAATGGTTATTTGCTGTACGTGATAATCTCAATTTTAAAATGGCAGGCCGTTTTAATTATCGTGCAGAAACCGGTGGGTTTATCAACGCTGCATCTGTTTTCTTACCCGATCTGAAACATATGCCGGGCAACCGTTTGATCCGTTCGTCCGACTTTATGCAGACGTTTCAACTGCCGCAATATTATTTATACAGCAACAGCGAACGTAATTATGCAACGGTTTTTGCTGAACATCATTTCAATGGATTTATTACCAATAAAATTCCAGGACTCAAACAGCTTAACTGGCATTTGGTAAGTGGAGTATCTGCAATGTGGCTACCAAAGAAAACCTATGCCGAGTGGCATGTGGGGTTAGAAAATGTATTTCGCTTTTTCAGAGTTGATGTTGTTACCGGTTATCAGCAGGCATTGAAACCACGTATGGAGCTGCGTATAGGTTCGCTCATTAATATCGGTAGCGCTAATGATGAGTAGATTTGTGTCTGTTCATGGTTCATAGATGAGGCAGCAGACTAATTGTTTTGCTGTTTAGCTTTGGTTTTCTCGAACCTTGCATCTTGGATTTTGCTTCTCCCTTCTTGTTGCAGCTCCTTGTGCCTTTCTGCATTCTTGTTATCTTTGCCCCGCTTTAGAATTTTGCCCAACCTGCAATTGGGGTTCTAATGATTCTGCTTCCTGAGCGAACCGATAGCTATCGGATTGAAGGATAGAAGGGTCTGAAAGCTGTACTGAACGATGTTCATGTGCATCATTTTAAAACTAAAATTCAAACAATGGCAGTATTGCACAACCGCATCTCCCGTAAGGAGTTAAAAGAGCGTATTTTACTCGATCAAACTCCACGCACTACTATTTCCTTTTATTCTTATTTCAAAATTGAAGAGCCTAAAGTTTTTCGTGATAAACTGTATAAAGACTTTACAGCGTTGGGTGTGTTAGGCCGCATCTATCTTGCACAGGAAGGTGTTAATGCGCAGATAAGCATACCCACTGCCAATGTTGATGCATTTCGTACTTATCTCTACGCCATAGAACCATTAAACGGGTTACGTTTGAATATTGCGGTTGATGATGACGGCAAAAGTTTTTATGTATTGGATATTAAAGTAAGAAACAAGATCGTGGCAGATGGTATTGATGATCCGTTGTTTGATATGGCCAACAAAGGCAGGTATGTTAATGCCGAACAGTTCAATGCGCTTACCAACGATCCGGATACAGTGGTAATTGATATGCGAAATCACTACGAGTTTGAAGTAGGTCATTTTGAAAATGCAATTGAAATACCCAGCGATACTTTCAGGGAGCAGCTTCCTATGGCTGCCGATATGATGGATGCAGATAAGAACAAAAATATCATTATGTATTGCACAGGTGGTATCCGTTGCGAAAAGGCAAGTGCATATATGCTGCATAAAGGATTTAAAAATGTGTTTCATCTCGAAGGTGGAATTATTAATTATGTGAACCAGGTAAAAGAGCAGGGGCTCGGCAATAAATTTCATGGAAAGAATTTTGTGTTCGATCAGCGATTGGGCGAACGTGTAACCGAAGAAATAATTTCCTGCTGCCATCAATGCGGTAAACCGGCCGATACACATGTTAACTGTGTAAATGATTCCTGTCACTTACTCTTTATCCAGTGCGATGAGTGCAAAGAGAAGATGGAAGGAACCTGCAGTAAAGAATGCAAAGACTTTATTCACTTGCCGGAAGAGGAGCAAAAGGCCTTACGCAGTGGTATAGATAAGGGACGTAATGTGTTTAATAAAGCAAAATCAAGGCTGAAAGATCTAAAGACAGACTAACAGTTTGCTTACATAACTATGACAAAGCCTGGCTAAGCCGGGCTTTGTTGTATATCTGAAATAGACTAATGATATATCCTTGAAGAAGTTATTACCTGCAATCGATTTCGGAAAGGTCGTGTCCCGGCTTTTTAAACAGCAAAGAGATACTACAGCAAATATCGTAATAATACTACAAGACAGGTTGTTCGGGCGCCCTACATTTGCATCATAGGTGTTTTTCATAGGTTAGCAACGGCCAACTCTTTCCAGGGATGGCCTTTTTTTTTAAAAAGCAATAGTTAAAGGAAAACAAGACCGATATGCACTGTGGTGTCATTGAAGCCTAACGCAAGTCAGTTGTAAATTTCCCCAAAACATTGTAATATAGAGAAGCATTTGTTTGGTTGCCGGCTTATATAAAAAACACAGATTCACCATGAGAAATACAACCCATCACTTCACTGCATCATTTCTGCTTTTAGCTGCCATCAGCTTAATAGCTTGTGCCGGCAAGGACAAGAATGTAAGACCAAGTTTTTCAAAAAATTATTCCGTCGTTATTCAGGATGTAATGGCCACCGCCAAATTTGCCAATGCAGATGTAAAGGTGTTGCCTGTGCAAATTGAAGGAGATAAAAAGCTGAAGGCGAACATAAGCCTAACGCTCTACAATAGCCGTAATTTGCCGGTTACAGAAAAAGGCCTTGATTCACTGGCCAGGAGAGCAATTAAAATTTTTGCCGAACCCATTACCAATCTATCCGATTTTGAAAAGATAAAAGTCTGCTTTAAACAAGAAGAGCAGTTTCCCAAAATCGACCCTGGCAAACGCTGCGAATATATATTCCCTTTGGCCACTTTGGTTGGGCCTTAAGCAATAGGCTTGCTAAGCTGCGTTAAACCAGCCAGACAGTTTACTGAGATCAACATTGCCTCCCGAAAAAATAATGCCTACTCGTTTGCCGGCAAAGAGCTCCTTGTTTTTTAGCAGCGCTGCTAAAGGAACTACTGCACTCGGTTCCACAACTACCTTCATTCGTTCGTAAACCAGGCAAAGTGCTGCAATTATTTCTTCGTCGCTTACGGTGAGAACATCTTTCACATGTTCATGTATTATGGGAAAAGTTTTGTCGCCAAGTTTGGTTAATAAACCATCTGCAATGGTATTTATATAGGGAGCCGGTTCAATTTTTCCGCTGTTGATCGAGAGCACAGCATCGGCTGCGCCTTCAGGCTCGCCTGCATATACAATGCTGTGAGGCGAAAAGTAATATGTGCTTAAAGCCGTACCACTCAACAAGCCACCACCACCAACAGGTGCAATAAGTATGTCGAGTTGTGGTATTTCTTCCAGTAACTCTTTGGCACAGGTTGCCTGCCCGGTAATTACACGTTCATCGTTGTAGGGATGTATAAATTCAGCACCTGTTCTGTCAACAATCTCTTGCAAAGCAGCTTCACGAGCCTGTTGGTTTGGTTCGCAAAATGTAATTTCTGCACCGTAACCTTTCACAGCATTTACTTTTACCCGAGGCGAATTGTTGGGCATAACAATGTAGGCTTTCGTACCTGTTTGCCGGGCAGCAAAGGCAATAGCTTGCGCATGATTGCCCGATGAATGTGTGGCAATGCCATTTGCAAGTTTTGCCTGTGGCAGTGTTAACACGGCATTCATACCGCCACGAATTTTAAATGCGCCTATCTTCTGAAAATTCTCACACTTAAAAAACAAAGAAGCACCTGCAAGCGCATCTATAGTACTGCAGGTAAGCACAGGTGTTTGACGAATGAATGGTTTAATTCTTTCGTGTGCCTGTTCAATTTGTTCTTTTGTGATAGTCATAAACTGTGAGAAGGTATTTTTATTCGTACAGTGTTTTAATCCGCAACAGCTGCAATACAGTCAATTTCAATTCCACAACCATAATTCAGCTGGTTGCAGGGAACAACAATGCGTGCAGGACGATGATCGCCCATTATTTCCGCAAACACCTGGTTAAATACCTGCCAGTTGGCTATGTCTGCAATAAACACGTTTACCTTTAAAATGTGTTGCAGATTACTGCCGCTTGCAAGCAAAATAGTTTCAATGTTTTTCATGCATTGTCTTGTTTCGTCTTCAATACTTGCTGTTTGCGGTTCGCCTTTTTCATTTAATGCTAATTGCCCGCTTACATAAACAGTATTGTTATGAATAACAGCAGGAGAGTAATAGCCTTTCGGAACAGGCATTGTATCGGGATAAATCTTTTTCATGTGTTTATTTTTTCGGATGCAGTTAAATCGTTTTCGTGTAAATCGTTATTTCGTAACGATCCATTTTACACACACGGGCTTCGATACATTGATGCGTTGTTTTGTATCGTCGAGTAAACCTGTTTTTTTATCAATTCTGAAAATTACAATTTCATCACTGTCTCTGTTCGCCACTAATAAAAAATTACCGGTCGGGTCTATGGAAAAATTACGTGGGTGAATGCCAAGTGTTGGTTGAAAGCCTGCGATCTGTAACATACCTGTTTCCTGGTCGATGCTGAAGATGGCAATACTGTTTGCATCGCCCCGGTTGCTTGCATAAAGGAAACGGCCATCGGGTGAAACATGAATATCTGCCGAACCAAAAGCACCAATATAACTTAACGGGTGTGATGAAGTGTTTTGCAAAAGCTCCAGTTGTCCTTCTTTATATTTAAACACACTGATGGTACCTGTTAACTCCTCGATGAGATAGGCAATTTCAAGTTTTGGATGAAAGTCGATATGACGTGGACCGGCTCCTGCATTTACATCGGCATAAGGTTCTTCCATTGCCTGCAATGCGCCGCTGTTTGGGGCAACACTGTAGAGCATCACTTTGTCGGTGCCCAGGTCGGGCACAAGTAAATGCCTGAAATCAGGAGAAAAAACTGTTGCATGTACATGCGATTTTTCCTGGCGGCTTCTGTTTACACTACTGCCTTTTAGTTGAATGATCTGTTTTGGCTGGCTGAGTTGTCCGTCGGATCGAATTTCCATTACTGCAATGGTGCCGCTGCTGTAGTTACCCGCAACAGCAACAGTGCCTTTCTTGTTTACACTGATGTAACATGGATGAGCTCCTGCGCTGGTAACAGTATTTAAAAAAGTTAATGCACCATTTTCTTTATTGAATTTGAATGCACTCACCGTACCCGAATCGTTTTCATTTACAGCAAATACATATTTCTGATCGGGAGATACGGCAAGGTAGGATGGGTTTGTTGTTTTTACCGAACCGTTTGCTGTTGTTTTGCCTGTTTGCACATCAAACTTGTAGGTATAAATGCCTTCACTGCCTGCATTGGTATAAGTGCCGACAAGCAAATGATATTGTTGTGCTTTGAGCGAAAAACAGAGGAGCAAACTTAGAGGCAAAAACAATTTCATGGAAGCTATTTTTTAAAGAATAATAAGCTGCTTAAAGATACAGGTTTAAAAGCTGAGTTGATTGCTATGCAATGCCAAACGAGCAGATAAGAATAACCCGAACGTTAATAGTTATCTGCAAAGTATTGTTTTGTATGGATGGTGCGAATGAGCAGATACAGCAATACACCAACCGGCCCAATCATAAACGTAAAGAAGAAGCAGGGTAGAAGTACCCAGTGTTTAATGCCATGTTTAATTGCATTCTTCTTTATCCAGATGCCGGCCAGCAGATCAAATGCAAGAAAATGAAGCCATGCAGTTGTTACAGCTATACGGTTGGTAAAAAGTTCCATTACGCCATCGAGCGTGTTGAACTTTTCCATATCACTGAACTTAAAGTTCTGTGCAAGCAGCCAGAAATAAGTTAACACAAAAAGTGCAAGAACAATTCCGATCAACGGTTTATCAAACGAAAACCAGAACGGACTGATGACGATAAGAAAAATCCATCCAAGCAACGCAATAATGTTGCTTAGATGGAATATGGTATCGGGCGACATATACAGATTATAGAGTTTGAAGTGCAGTAATAATGCGTTGTTGTGTTTCTTCCTCACTTAAATCTTCTGGCACAAATGGTTCCCCAATAACTTTTTCGTAGAGCTCAATATATCGTTTACTGATGGTGTTTACCCATTCTGCACTCATGTGCGGAACAGTTTGTCCTTCTTTGCCCATAAAGTTATTTTCGATGAGCCATTCACGTACAAACTCCTTGCTTAATTGTTTCTGACGTTCGCCGCTTTGCTGGCGTTCTTCAAAACCATCTGCATAAAAATAACGGGAAGAGTCGGGGGTATGAATTTCATCCATCAGGTAAATGCTGTCGTCGATTTTTCCAAACTCGTATTTCGTATCAACCAAAATCAAACCTTGCTTTGCTGCTATTTCTTTACCTCTTGCAAAAAGTTGTAACGCATAAGCGCTTAACTGTTGCCATTCTGCTTCCGTGCAAATACCCTGGGCAACAATTTCTGTGGGTGAAATGTCCTCATCGTGTCCTGCTTCGGCTTTTGTAGATGGGGTAATGATGGGGGTTGGGAAGTAATCGTTTTCCTTTAATCCATCGGGCATAGCAGCGCCGCAAAGCTCACGTTTGCCGGCAGCATACGTACGCCATGCATGCCCCACAAGGTTACCACGCACAACCATTTCAATTTTAAATGGATTACATCTTTTACCAATACTGGCATTGGGTGCAGGCACGGCCAACAGCCAGTTAGGACAAATATCCGTTGTGGCATTAAGCATGTATGCAGCTATTTGATTTAGTACTTGTCCTTTATAAGGAATAGGCTCAGGTAAAATAACGTCGAACGCAGAAATTCGGTTGCTGGCCACCATTACCAATAAATTTGCGCCAATGCTGTAAACATCACGCACCTTTCCTTTGTAATAATTCGTTTGATCGGGAAATTGATACATATTCATGTGCTAAAGTAAAACGCCCTGAAGTGTTTGCCAAGTTTTAAAAAGAAAAGTGCCAAATGGGTACATAACTGGTGGAAAGAAAATTTTTGTATTAAACTAACAATCTTTATTTTGCTCTTTACATAAACCAAAAACGACTGACTATGCCAAAAAAATTGCGTGCATTGTTATTGCTGTTAGTATCCTGCGTTTACTCCTTCTCATTATTTGCCCAATCTATTTCAATAAAAGGGTCTGTTAAGAGTGCTGCGTCAGGTGAAACGATACCCGCTGTTTCGGTTACCGTTAAAGGAACTTCAACAGGTGTGTATACAAGCGATAAAGGCGAATTTAGCTTAACGGTTCCATCCTTACCTGTTACATTGGTTGTTTCTTCTATCGGTTTCGAAACGAAGGAAGTAACTGTAACATCGGCTTCAGCATCTGTAGATGTTACATTAGCCACTGCCAGCTCACTCGGCCAGGAAATTGTGGTATCTGCAACAAGGGTTGCAACCCGCATTCTTGAATCGCCGGTTTCTATTGAGCGTGTAAGTGCAACTACCATTCAAAATGCGCCGGTTGCTTCTTATTATGATGTAATTACAAACTTTAAAGGTGTAGATGTACTTGCATCATCACTTACATTTAAAACACCAACAACCAGAGGCTTTCTTGGTAGCGGTAATGTACGTTTTAACCAGATCGTTGATGGTATGGATAACCAGGCTCCCGGTTTAAACTTTTCTGTTGGTGGTATTATTGGTTTGTCTGAACTCGATGTAGATAATATGGAATTATTACCCGGTGCATCTTCTGCATTATATGGTCCGGGTGGTATGAATGGTACATTGCTCATCAACAGCAAAAATCCATTTAAATACCAAGGCTTGTCATTCCAGGTGAAGCAGGGGATCATGCATACCGATAACCGTTTCCGTGATTTATCAGGCTATACCAACTGGACACTTCGCTGGGCACAGAAAGTAACAGATCGTTTTGCGTTTAAAATCACATCAGAAATCATCCAGGCAAAAGATTGGGTTGCGGCCGATTACCGTAACTACGATAAAGCAACCGGCTTACCTAAAGGTGGCGATCGTGTTACCGATGCTGCTTATAATGGTATAAATGTTTATGGCGATGAAATTGCACGGGATATCCGGCCGATCATCAACAATTTTGCTGCAATTCCGGGTTACGCTGCAATTATTGCAACCTTACCTGCAACAATGCCTGTATCAAGAACAGGATATACTGAAAAAGAATTGATTGATCCTAATACAGTAAACTTTAAATTAGGCGGATCGTTAAACTATAAAATAAACAGCAACACCGAAGCTATCCTTAGCGGATACTGGGGCACAGGTAATACTGTTTATACAGGTAGCGACCGTTATAGCTTGCAAGACCTGAAAATGGGGCAGGCTAAGTTTGAAATAAACAGTAAGAACTGGTTGGTGCGTGCTTACACCACACAGGAAAACTCGGGTAATTCTTACAACCTTACTGCAACAACTTCTTATTTTAACGAGTTGTGGAAACCAACACAGGTTTGGTTGCCCGAGTATATTGCAGCTTATATGAATGGCCGTGTTTCCGGTGGATTAAACGATCAGCAGGCGCATATTGCAGCCCGTGCTTTTGCAGACAGAAACCGTCCGGCTGCCGGAAGTGCACAGTTCAATCAGCAGTTCAACTTTATTAAAGGTGTTCCTATTGGTAAACCAACCGCAGGTGCTCCTTTAGGCGGTGGTCGTTTCCTCGATAAAACCGATTTGTATGCCGCAGAAGGACAATACAACCTTTCTGATGTAACAAAAGGTTTTGCTGATGTACTTGTTGGTGCTAACTACAAACGCTACGTATTAAATTCTCAAGGTACTTTGTTTGCAGACAGTACCGGCCCGATTGGTATTAATGAGTTTGGCGCTTTCTTACAAATAGCAAAAGAGTTGTTTAAAGAAAAAGTTCGTTTAACAGTGAGCGGCCGTTACGATAAGAACCAAAATTTTGCCGGTCGTTTTACACCACGTGCAACAGCACTTATTCGTTTATCGCCAAACAACAATCTGCGTTTGTCTTACCAAACAGCTTACCGGTTCCCAAGTACACAAATGCAATGGATCAACTTGTTTGTGGGTAACGATTACCAGCTGATTGGCGGTGTTCCTGCCTTCAGATCGTTCTATAACCTTAACGGCAGCCCGGTTTATGCAATTCAAAACGATGTGGTTACTACAAATAAGGTAACGGTTGTTGATTTAAAACCCGAATCCGTAACATCGTTTGAAGCAGGTTACAAAGGTTTAATAGCAAACAAACTATTGATTGATGTGTACGGTTATTATGGTCAATACCAGGACTTCCTTACACGTCGTCTTGTTTTCCAGACTGCAACAAACCGTAAGTTCTCTATTCCTTACAACACAGAAAATAAAGTGAAGAGTTTTGGTTACGGTATCAGCCTCGATTACCGTTTGCCTGCAAACTTTTTGGTTGGTGTTAACTTTGCCAGCGATGAGTTGACAGATGTTCCTGCAGGATTCCAGGCAGGTTTCAATACACCGAAATATAAGACCAACGTAAAAGTTTCGAACACTGGTTTTGGTGCAAGAAAAGCATATGCATTCAGCATTGTTTATAAATGGATGAGCAGTTACCGTTTTGAAAGCGATTTCATTAATGGTGAAGTTCCTCAGATCAATACACTTGATGCGCAGGTAAGCTACAAATTGCCATCAAACAAATACATTTTCAAATTAGGCGGCAGCAATATTCTTAACCAATATTATGTACAGGCTCCCGGCAATCCTGCAATTGGTGCATTGTACTATGTAAGTATCGGTTATAACATTTATTAATTAAATCATTAAAGAATATACCATGTTGAATAAATTCTTAAAAACAAGCCGCCTTACTGTAATTGCCGCATCGTTGGCAACGTTGGGTGCATGTAATAAATTATACGAACCTGTTCCGTACACTGCCTACAGCGAAGGCGATGTAGCAAATACTGTTTACAAAAAACTGGCAGCAAATACAAACTATTCTGTTTTTGTTGCGGCGTTGGTGCGTACCGGTATTTCTGCAGAGCTTGATGTGGCTAATGCAAAGTTTACTGTATTTGCTCCAGATAATACGGCAATGGCTACAGCAGGTATTACATCTACAACTGTTGCTGCAATTCCGCTTGCAGATCTTACAGCAGCAATAAACTATCATATCATCCCGGCAGAAAATATTTTATTTGCGCAAATACCGGAAGCATTTCCTAACGTGGAAAAGAAATCGAAACTGAATATCACCACTACTGCTTTTATTGCTTCAATTCCAACAACAGCAATTCCCATTAAGATGTCGATCTTCCCATCAAAAAGAGGAACAACTGCATGGGCAAATAACATCCCGGTTGTGTCTGCAGATATTATGACGGGTTCGAATGGTGTGGTGCATCGTGTAGCAGCAGTGGTTGCTCCGCCAACACGTGTGTTGCTCGATACACTAAGCCGTGATACTGATTTCAGTTATTTTATGGCAGCAGTTGTTCGTGCCGATTCGGGTTTAGTAACAACCGCATCTCCAAGTTTGCAGTATGCATTAGGTCAGCCTTTTGCTAACCTTACTGTATTTGCTCCAACGAATGCTGCATTCCAGGCAGTATTGTATGCAAAAGCATATCCTATTGTGTGGGGGCAAATGTATAAAGCAGTATATGATGCACAAATTGCAGGCGGTGCCGATGCGGCTACTGCCGATGCTGCGGCCAAAGCGTATGCCGATGCCAACGCACCTGCTGCTACAACAGCATTGGTTGGCAGCCCTACAGTTTTCAGTAATGCAGCTTTGTACGGTGTGTTAACTGCACAGGTAGTAAGAGGTATTGTTGTTTATCATTTTATGGGCCAACGTGCATATTCAGTGAACTTTGGTTCTACTGCGGCTAATTACCCAACCTTGCTTAACAGTGCTATTCCTTCGCATCCGGGTTTGGCAATTTCATCAACACTCTCATCGGGTTTGGGTGTTGGACTTTCTGTTAAAGGCGCAGCAAATGCAACTGCGGCAACCGCTGCTCCTGCATCTGCTTCAATTCCGTTAGTAGATCGTAATGCTGTAAACGGCAACTTCTTTAAAATTAACCAGGTGCTATTGCCACAATAAGCACTCTGTTCAGATAATTAAACGGCACCATTACGGTGCCGTTTTTTTGTGCGTATGTAAATGCTATTCGTTTACTTTTACAAGAATGTAAAATGTTTGCGTATGCAGATCGTTTTGTTTGATACGTCAGTCAGGACTCAGTTATATCCTTTTTCGTTAATAAGACCATTGGCAACATTACGCAGTGGCATTTTTACCATGCAGGAACGATGGAGTGCTGTATTGGGAAAAGATGTTTCGCTGTTAACTGAAGCCTATTTACAACAGCACTTGCCGGCGCAGGAAATAAATAACGATGATTTTCTTTACATCAATGCATCTATTGTTTTTTCAACCGAACTTTTTAATGAAGTAATAAAACTTGCAAAAGAAACAGCATTGTACAAAGGCGATGTGTTGGTAGCTGTTTGTTGCAGCAATGCATTGTCTTTTCCGATAGAAGAAGAGCAGCTGGCTTCTTTTAAAAAGCAAACAACTGAATCTGCTGTAAACCTGCTTGCTTATCCTTTCGATCTTGTGCGCATGAACGATGCATTGCTGCGGATGGATTTTGATTTTATAAAACGAACCGGAAAATCTGCAACACTATCATCAACCAATACCGTAATTAATCCTGAACAGATTTTTATAGAAGAAGGAGCAGAAGTGGAATATTGCCATCTTAATGCTTCGTCCGGACCAATTTATATTGGTAAACATGCCTTGCTTATGGAAGGCACAATGATACGTGGACCATTTGCAGCATTAGATGAAGCTGTAGTAAAAATGGGCAGCAAAATTTACGGAGCTACTTCTGTTGGACGGAAATGTACTGTTGGTGGTGAAATTAAAAATGCGGTGTTCTTCGATTATTCGAACAAAGCACACGATGGTTATCTTGGCGATGCTGTCATCGGCTCCTGGTGTAATATCGGCGCAGGAGCATCCTGCTCCAATGTAAAAAACACAGCAGGAACTGTAAAAATATGGAACCAGCCTCTACGCAAATGGATAGCTGCCGGTAATAAGTGCGGTGTAATGCTGGGCGACTATTCAAAAGTATCTATCAATGCATCGCTGACCACAGGCATGGTTGCCGGTATTTGCAGTCATATTCTGAATGATGGATTATCGCCAAAATTTGTAAAAGATTTTACCTGGGATATACGTACAGGCGAAAAATACATTTTTGAAAAAGCCCTTAGCGATATTGAAAACTGGATGCAGATGAAAAATAAAACGCTTACTAACGCCGATAAGTCCGTAGTGGAATATCTTTACGGCCAACTATAATTTTAAAACAAAAAGAAAATGCGTAAACAGGTAGCAGCAGCCAACTGGAAGATGAATCTTACTTATCAACAGGCTGAAGAGTTAATTACAGGAATCATTAATACGCCGCATGAATTATCGGCAGATCAATATGCGGTATTTGCAGTTCCGTTTCCTTATTTAACAATGGTTGCAGATAAATTGAAAGGTAAAGCAAACACAGGTGTTGCTGCACAAAACTGTTATACAAAAACATCAGGTGCTTACACAGGCGAAACATCTGTAGAGATGTTGAAGTCGATTGAAGTTGGTTATGTGGTATTGGGCCACAGTGAGCGCCGTGAATATTTTAATGAGAGCAACGAAATGCTTGCTGAAAAAGTAAATGTTGTTTTAGGTGCAGGTCTTACACCAATTTTTTGTTGCGGAGAAGCGTTAAGCATTCGTGAAGCCGGAACACAAAATGAATATGTAGGCAACCAGTTAAAAGAAAGTTTGTTTCATTTAAGTGCAGACGATCTAAAAAAAGTAATTATTGCGTACGAACCAATTTGGGCTATTGGTACAGGTAAAACCGCAACTTCTGAACAGGCACAGGAAATGCATGCGCACCTGCGTAGTGTATTGGCTGCTCAATACGGCACAGATGTTGCAAATGAGATTTCAATTTTGTACGGCGGCAGTGTTAAAGGTTCTAATGCAAAAGAAATTTTTGGTCAGCCCGATGTTGATGGCGGACTTGTAGGCGGAGCATCTTTAAAAGCTGATGAATTTGTACAGATTATTCAATCGTTGAAGTAAGATATAATGAAAAGAGCAGAACAGTTACAGAAACTATCACATCAGCATCATAATGGTTTAATGGCTGTTCTGCTTTTAAAAAAAGGTATTGAAAAGAAAGCTGCAGTTGATGTATTGAGCAGCTTTATTGTGCATTGCTGGGAAAACGAATTACGTACACATTTTATTAAAGAAGAAGTTTACCTGCATCCGCACTTTCTACATTTACCCGATTTGATGCCCATGTACGAGCAAATGAAAGCAGAGCATCATACAATGCGCCGCATGATCGATGCTGTACGCAATGGCGAAACTTCTGAAGAATTAATCACTTCATTCTATACTCAGCTTGAACAGCATATCCGTTTCGAAGAACGGGAGTTGTTTGCATACATTCAGGAGCATATTCTTGAAGAGCATTTTGCAGCATTGGAAAAATCGCTTGGTGTGTTAACTGCTTCTGCCTGCTCCGACTATCCAATAAAATTCTGGGAATAAGTTTTCGTATCTTACAACTGTAACAGGGCTTGCAGTTACACAGCATTGCATGTAGATGATGTGTCTGTCCGTCTGCAATTGCTGCCTGTAGCTGTACAGTTTTACTGTATTTCTTAAAACTGTTTGTATGGCGAAAGTTCTTATTCTGTTTGCGCATCCTGCAATGGAGAAATCGAGGGTGCATCAACGCTTGGTGGAGCATATACCTAAGTCGGCGGGCATACGTTTTCACGATCTGTATGAACGTTATCCCGATTTTGATATAGATGTGCTTTACGAACAACGCCTGCTGCTGCAACACGATGTAATAATATTTCAACATCCGTTTTACTGGTACAATTCACCCGCTATTATTAAACAATGGCAGGATCTTGTGTTGGAACATGGCTGGGCTTACGGCAGCGAAGGGCGTGCACTTGCAGGTAAAAAGTTTATGAATGCAATTTCTGCAGGTGGTTCAAAAAAGTCGTACAGCAAAACGGGCCGGAATAAGTTTGCATTAACCGATTACCTGCTTCCTTTTAAACAAACAGCTTATCTCTGCGGTATCGAATACCTGCCGCCGTTTGTAATACATGGCACACATCGTTTAACCGAAACCGATATGGATCTGCATGCATTGCAGTACGAGCAAATGTTGCTGGCGCTTTCGCAGGATCGCATCAGTAAACCGGAGATCGACAGTTGTATTTACATGAACGATCTTGTTCCTATTCCTAACGCAATACAATCATAACCGATGGATAGTAATACGGTGCTTTTTCAGGTAATGGTTTATCTCGGTGCGGCTGTAATTATGGTGCCGCTTGCAAAACGTTTTGGACTAGGCTCGGTGCTTGGTTATTTACTTGCAGGTATTTTAATTGGTCCTGCAGTATTGCAGATCATTGGTAACGAAGGGCACGACCTGATGCATTCTGCAGAGTTTGGTGTTGTGATGATGTTGTTTCTTATTGGTCTTGAACTGGAGCCTGCATTGCTTTGGAAATTACGTAAAGCAATTCTTGGCCTGGGCGGATTGCAGGTACTTATAACTTCTGTTATTATTTCGGGCATTGCTTATTTTTTAAAATTACCATGGCAATCATCATTGGCAATCGGTATGGCATTAGCTCTCAGTTCAACTGCATTGGTATTGCAAACACTTGCAGAGAAAGGAATTAATCGCACTACTGCGGGACGAAGTGCATTTGCTGTTTTGCTTTTCCAGGATATAGCAGTAATTCCCATGCTGGCATTGTTTCCCTTACTTGCTATTGCAGGATTAAGTACTGAAACTGCAGGCAATGAAGCAGAAGCATGGATTGAAGGACATGGTGGCTGGATGCGTGCATTGATTGTATCGGGTGCTGTTGCGTTTATAATTATCGGTGGTCGCTATTTAATTCCGCCTTTGTTTCGTTTGGTTGCTTCTACACAGTTGCGTGAAATGTTTACCGCAACTGCATTGCTGTTGGTGGTTGGTATTGCAGTGCTCATGTCAACAGTAGGATTAAGTCCTGCACTGGGAACTTTTCTAAGCGGTGTGGTATTGGCCAACAGTGAATACAAACACGAATTGGAAAGCGACATCGAACCATTTAAGGGATTGTTGCTTGGGTTGTTTTTTATTGCTGTTGGTGCATCCATCAACTTCAATTTAATATTTGAAAAGCCCTTACTCATTTTCGGGTTGGTGTTTGCATTGATGTTGGTAAAGGCAATTGTATTGCTTTCGTTGGGTAAAGCATTTAAGCTGCGTGTCGATCAGAATATTATTTTCTCATCTTCCTTATCGCAGGTGGGAGAGTTTGCGTTTGTATTGTTGAGCTTTTCATTAACCGAAGGAATTGTTGAACGTGGTTATGTAGAAATATTGATGGCGGTTGTTGCCATTAGTATGGCGCTTACACCCATTGCTTTTTTTCTAAATGAAAAAATTGTGTTGCCGTTTGTTGATAAACGGTTGTCATCAACAATAGCTGAAAAAGAAGCGGATACAGTTAATGAGAAAAATCCGGTGATCATTGCAGGCTTTGGCCATTTCGGAAATACCATCGGCCGTTTTCTTCGTGCACATGGTATTAAAACAACGGTGTTGGATATTGACAGTAACCGTGTAGAGTTTTTGCGTAAGATGGGTTTTAAAGTGTATTACGGTGATGCCAGTCGTTACGATATTTTATTGGCAGCAGGTGCAGCTGAAGCAAAAATGATCATTATTGCAGTTGATGATGCAGAAAAACGTTTGCAGATGATCGAAACCATTAAAAAGCATTTTCCCGATCTGCAGATGCTTGTGCGCAGCAGTACAAGAGAAGATACCTACGATCAGATGAATGCAGGGATTCTTCATATTTACAGAGAAACAATTGATACGTCGTTGCGCATGGGTGTTGATGCAATGAAGCTGTTGGGCTTTCGTGCATATACTGCTCAACGTGCTGCACGTACGTTTTTACGGTACGACGAACAGAAGTTGAAAGACCTGTCTAAGATCAGGGATAACGAAAAAGAATACATCAATCAATCGAGAGAATATATTGAAGAACTGGAAGAAATTATTAAAGCAGATATCAAACAACTGCATCTGGAAAAAGACCAGGGCTGGGATGAAGACAGTTTGATTGCAGATGAAAAAGTGAAAAAGGATGAATGATGAATTTGATGTTTATAGTTTGAAGCTGCAAGCTGTTTATCCCCTCCGTGGAAAGGGTTGAAGCGTGTTACAAAGAGAAATGATTGAAAGGGATTGGGAGAACAGGATGAGCTAAACGCCAATCTCGACTTCGCTCAGCACTACCACCGTTTCATCCCTTCATGCTATGCTGTGCCCGTTCCAATCTGTCGTTAACAGCTCTTCCCAAACCTTCGTCGGGTAATAATTCTGCAAGTATAACATCGGCTTGCAGCTGGTCTGCTTCACGCAATGCACGGAAAAGATTTTTTGCAGCTTCGCCAGCATCAGCATTCACCGATAAAACAAATTGCTGCTCTTTTGCAATTGCAGTATGCTGCTCTTTAAAATTAATGAGCACTATTTTCTTGCCTGCAAATTGCGGCAACAGTTCGTTGATGTTTCCTAAATACAACGGCGTATTTGTAGCGTAATGACTTTTCAACTGCCCGGGTGCATTCGGGTTGTCGGTAATCTTTTTATGATGCTTGATTTTTTTGCCGGTCACTTTTTCAATTTCTTCAACAGCAACACCACCTAAACGATATAATTCAAGTTCATCGTTTTCATTCCATCCAACAATCGTTGATTCAACACCAACATTGCAGGCGCCGCCATCGAGTATGTAAGGAATTTTATCGTGCAAACCTTCGTACACATGCCGTGCTGTTGTTGGACTAACATAGCCCGATGGATTTGCACTTGGCGCAGCAACAGGAAAATCAAGTTGCGAAAGCAGCTGTATCGTTAGGGGATGATTAGGTACACGTATTGCAACACGTTTGCTCCCGGCAGTTACTAGATCGGGAACAAGTTGTTCTTTGTTGAACAGCATGGTTAACGGGCCGGGCCAGAATGCAGCAGCCAGTTGTTCTGCTTCCGCAGAAATATCTTTAATAAACCGCTTGGCTTGTTTAAACGAAGCCACATGCATAATCAGCGGGTTAAATTGCGGCCGGTTCTTTGCTGCGTAAATTTTTAAAACAGCATCTTCATTCAACGCATTCGCAGCAAGACCATACACCGTTTCTGTTGGTATGGCAACCAGTTCGCCGGCTTTTAAATAGTTTGCTGCTGCAGTAATATCAATTCCAGTTTCTGTATTCATCTTAAATATTCACCGGTAATTTTTCTTCGTGATAACTATCGATCTTATCCATGTGCAGAAGCGTAGTGGTTTTATCCTCACTTGGTTCATACATCATATCAAACTTAGCCCCGTATATAAACTCTTCGAAGCTGTACGAACTTCTGCTTACAACAATGTTTGCATACTCTTCATCATATCCCTTTACATAAACAAGTATTTCTGTTTCTGCATCTGCAATTTCTTTTCTTGTTAATTGGTAAAGCGGACTGTTTTCATTTATTGTATGTACAATCGTCCAGTTACTTGCAAGCGAGTTTGCTTTCGACAGTTCCAGATCGAGACTGTAAAATGCGTTTTTTCGTTCCGTTTCGTTTTCGGTATAACGCATAACACAAGTAACTTTTACTTCAACATCAGTTAAAAAATGCTGTTTAAAAGGTGCAAAGCGAAACATTAATGCATAACCATCTTTAAAAGGAGCAAACAAAGCAATGCTGCTGTATTTGAGATAGGGTTTGGGTTGCGAAAACCGTCCGTAAATAAGACCTGTTGCTAATGCAAGCATCAAAATACCTGTAAACGATTCAAATGCTGCAATACTGTTAGATGTTAATGAATCGGGGAATACATGACCATAACCAACGGTGGAAAGTGTTTGGGTGCTAAAGAAGAATGCTTCCCAGAATTTTCCCAGCACAGTAATTTCTTCCATGCCGCCCAAATGATGAACACCTACAAAAAAATAGATGCAGGCAAAAAGCAGGTTTACGATCATGTACGCACAAGCAATAAATAAAATAAACTTCCAGGTTGGCAGCTTTAACATGTATTGATACACGCTGAACCGCTGCATATAGGAGACTCCTCTGAAACGCACATTGGGTCGGCCATCTTTTTGAAAGAAACGACCGCCACTTTGCCTGCTGTTTACATTCAGGCCCGTTTCTTTATTCTCTTTTGCAAGGCGGTTAAGCCGGCTCTTGGTTGATGTCATAATTCAAATATCTGTAAAACTACAGAAATGAAAGGTTTGCGGGCTTGTTGCGGCTGTTGCTGCCGCTAAATATTGTTTGTTGTACAGGCTAATCGCTCTATATTTGAAACTGACTGAGGCGAACATGAAACTTGCAACTGCACTTTCCAAGAGTATTTTATGGCGTGGATTTTATTTTCTGTCGGTAATGTTGCTCAACATTCTTGTTGCAAGGCATTTTCAGTCGGAAGGCAGTGGACAGATGTATTATGTAATAAATCTGCTGGCGTTTACACTGATCATCATTAGTTTTTGTCTGGAAGCACCGATGGGTTATTATCTGTCGCAAAAAAAACTTAACGAAACGCAGCTGGCATTAATAGCAGTAGGGTGGACATTGCTGATCATGCTGCCCTGTTGGTTTGTGATAAATTCTTTACCTGTTCCAAAAGAAGGGCTATTGCATTTGGCAGGGTTTCATTTTTCTGCTGCTTCATTTTTAACCGGTAATCTGCTGATTACTTTTTTTGTTGCATTGTTTTATGCAAAAATGGATTTTGTATTGCCGAATCTTTTGTTGGTAGCAGTAAATCTTTTGCTGATTGTGTTGGTGCCGAATAACGAATGGGCCAGCGGTTTTTTATCTGATGCGGGCTATGTGCAGTTGTACTTCTTTGGTTTTTTTATGCAGGGTTTTTTGCTGATGCTGTTTTTTTTCTTTCGCTATTTTAGGTGGAGTGAAATAAAGAAGATACCTGTTGAGTTGATAAAGCCGTTTATATCGTTTGCGCTTATTGCTGTTGTAACCAATTCCATGACCTTTTTAATGTACAGGATCGATTACTGGTTTGTAAATAAATTTGTTGCTAACGATTCTGATCTTGGTAATTACATACAGGCGTGTAAACTGGCGCAATTGTTTTTTATTGTTCCATCAATTCTTGCAGGGGTAGTTTTTCCAATGACAGCATCGGGACGTAAAGAAGAGATGAATAGAAAAATGCAACTGCTTTCACGTGGATTGATCCTTTTTTATTCTCTTGCCTGTTTGTTTTTATTGTTGACAGGTTTTTGGTTGTTCCCCTTTGTATTCGGCCCTACATTTCAGAAAATGTATCTGCCGTTTATCTTACTGATCCCCGCCATTCTTTCGTATTCAGTAATTCATTTGCTGGCAGCTTACTATAGTGGAAAAAAAGTATTACGTGTAAACTTAACCGGAAATATTGTGGCACTTACGGTTATTGTTATTGGCGATTGGCTGGTTATTCCTGTGTATGGTATTGCAGGTGCAGCGGTAGTAAGCAGTATTGGTTATATCTGTTACATGAGTTATATGTTGCTGGCACATGCAAAAGAATATAACAGCCGCTTTATCGATTTTCTTTTATTCAAAAAAACAGATGCACACCTGTTAATGGGTTTGCTGAAAGAAAAATTTTCACCTTCAAAAACCGATGAAGCATGAAAATATTGTGGTTATGCAGCTGGTATCCAAATTCGGCCGATGAGTTCGATGGCGATTTTATTGAACGGCATGCAAAGGCAGTGACGCTATATCAACAGGTTGATGTAATACATGTGGTGCAGAATAAGCATTTATTAAAAGGAACTACTTCAATAAAAAAAGAAGAGCGAAAGAGTTCGAACCTGAACGCATCCATTTATTTTCTTCCATTACCCGATACAGGATTTGAATTTTTCAATGTATATGCGTTTAATAAACGGTATCAATCTTTTTATAAGCAGCAGATAGAACAATACATTGCAGCAAACGGCAAGCCCGATCTTGTGCATGTGCACGTGCCGGTAAAAGCCGGACTAACGGCGGTGTTGATGCACCAGAAATACAATGTTCCCTTTGTTGTTACTGAGCATAGCTCTGCATATTTTGAACATATTCCCGAAAACTATTTTAGCCGTAACCGTTATTTCCGTTTTGTAACCAAACAAACATTTAAGCAGGCTGCAGCAGTAAGTTCTGTTTCCAACTGGTTAATCAAACGGTTGCAATCCTTATTCGATATTCAACAAACAAAACTTATCCGCAATGTTGTGGATACAACAAGGTTTTATCCGCAGCAGCATATGAATGAACGAAAGCGTTTTATTCATGTGTCAATGATGCATCCGCTAAAAAATGTAAGCGGTATTTTACAGGCGTTGGCAATTTTGCAACAGCAAACAACAAGTTGGGAGATGTGGTTTGTTGGGCCGCCATCAAAAGAAAATCTGCAACTGGCAAACGAGCTCGGATTAAATGAAAACATCTGCTGGAAAGGCGCTCTACCTTATAACCAGGTTGCAGATGCAATGCGTTCTGCAGATGCATTACTGCATTTCAGCAACTACGAAAATCTTCCATGCGTTATAAACGAAGCATTGTGTTGTGGTTTGCCTGTTATAGCATCAAATGTTGGTGGTATTGCAGAATTGCTGAATGCATCGAATGGCGTTTTAATTGCTCCCGGCGATACAAAAGCATTGGCTAATGCAATGAACGAATTTCTTTCAGGAAAAGTTCAATACAATCAACAGGAAATTGCTGCAGCTGCAGAAAAAGAATTCGGCCCTCAAATTATTGGTGAACAAATCAGCAACTGGTATAAACAGGTGCTTAAGAAAAAATAAATTAAGCTTTCAGTTTTGAAATCAGCTCAATGTATTCCTGCATTGCAGCTTCTTTGCTTTTACCTTTTAATGCATCCCAAGCTTCGTATTTTGCTTTTGCAACAAAATCAAATGGGTTCGAAGGAGCTTCTACATTTACATCGCCTTCGCTGCCTTGTTTGTATAAAGAATAGAGGAGGAGTAATGTGTCGTTGCTTGGTCGCTCACTAAGTGTTTTGCTTTCAGCCACTGCCTGTTCAAATTGTTGATGCAAATCCATAAGTTGTAAATTTTAACGAAAATAAGCGAATTATCAGTGAATCTGTTTTTCCAGAATCAGAAATTCTAACTGTTGTAAATGTGCGCCTGTAAGATCGTCTTGCACAAATGGTTTGCGCTCACCTGTTTCGGCATATCCGTGGCGTTTGTACCAATCAATCAGCTCTTTTCGTACAGAAATCACCGACATATAGATTGTTACACTTCCAATTTTTTTTGCATATTCATCAGCTGCTTTTAATAATTGTTTGCCGATGCCACCGCCTTGCAGGTTGGGGTCAACGGCAAACATTCCAAGATACAGTCCCCGGTCGTGTTGCTGCAGGTTAACCGTGCCGATAATTTCACCTGCATCGTTTGTATATTTTAAAATGATACTGCCTGGTTGTTGCAGCACTTTTAGTACGTCCGTTTCGTCGGTTCGTACATCGCCTGCAATTAAATGCGATTCTGTAGTCCAGCCTTTTTGCGAACGTTCACCACGGTAGGCACTGTTGAGTAAATCAACAAGTTGCGGAATATCTTCTTTAACAGCTTGTGCAATCATACATGTAGTTTAAAAAGTTCTGCAATTTACATTTCCTGGTCGAAGTAAATCTTATAATACTTTTTTCCTGTTACTTCATCGTAACCCTGTTCAATTAATTCTCTGTTGCCATGAATGTAAATATGAAAATTACGATCGAGTTTGATTACACTTTTAAAAACACGGGCTTGCTTTTTTACAGCTGATGAAGAGATCGCAAAAGAGTCGGCGATTTCAATGTTATGTTCGTGCAGGTAATGCGAGCCGAATTGCTGAAACGATTCGATCAGTTCCGGTTCCTGGAACACGGCCTCCTGGAAATTATTGATGTTGAAGTTGTCGTGCTCTTTAAAATAGGCAACCGATTTGTTAAGCAAACCTGCCTGGTCGGCTTTTGATGTTTCAAAAGATGCCGGCATATTGTTGACGATGAATTCTTTCGCAACGTTGAGAAAGTTCTTGGTAAAGCTGAAACTGTCTGCACATTCTTTCACTTTTAAAAAATCATATTTCCAGTAAATCGCTTCATTGCTTTTGTTGGTATGATCAATTAAGAATAAACGATAGCCATCTTCCGAACCTGTATTAAGTATTACACAGGCTTTATCGGCTTTATTGGGGTCAAGCCCTTTGCGACTTTGAATATCGAGTTGGTCACGCATCAGATCAACCAACAGAAAATCTTTTTTGTTTTCTGCTTTGATGAGCACAATTGCATCAACCTGCTTTTGTTCAAAGGTTAAATCCTTAAAATAGGCTGTAAATAATTCGCCGGGTTTAATGCCGGGATGTTTGCTGGCAACAGCAAGATGCTTGGCTATAGCAACCGATTGCTCATGCAAACTCCTGGGGTTTTGAAAAATGGATTTGCAGTACGCATACATTTCGTTGTACTTCAAATCTGTTTCATGTACAAACTGGTATTGCTGTTCTTCTTTAAATGCAGTTAAAAAAAACTGGCTCAGCAGATCACGCAAAGCTGTGTCAGCTAAAGGAAAACCTTCTTCTGTTAAAACGGTTTGGCCTTCCTGATCGATATAGTGTACAGAAAGTGCTTCGAGACTTGAATCGGTAAATGTAAACATGAACTGCAATTAACTAAAGTGCCGCAAGATAAATCAATAGATAAGTATGCCATACTTTTTTGCCTCTCAGTTTGAACATATTTGTAAGTATGCCATACCTATCTACCTGTTCCTTTTAAATCGAAAAGCAAAACAGGTATGGCATACTTAAGCTTATTTAATCTCTGTAATTCAATGCAGGTTTACGATCGCCCAATAATGCTTTGTATTGATAATCGCCGATCTGTTGTTTAAATTCTGCTTTTGCTTTTTCAATTAATTCGGGGTGAAGAAATAAATCAATTGCCGTCATGGCCATTGTCTTGGCTGATACCATCATGCCCTTTGTGCCGATTTCTGTACCACCGCATGCAACTGCCTGCCAGCTATGTGCGGCTGTACCGGATACCCATGTTGCCGAACGTAAACCAACTGTTGGTACTGCATAACTAACATCGCCCACATCGGTACTGCCACCGCCTGCATCCATTTCTATTTTCAATGGCTTTACAAGTCCCGCATTTGCAACAGGCGGTGCTGGAAAGCCGAACGTTGCCTGAATTTTATTGGCAAACTCAACCTCGGCAGCTGTGTATTGTACACCACCTGTTTTATCTAAATTTTTCTGCATAACCTCAGCCAATGTTCTGTTGAGTAAGAGATCATGTGTGCCACCGATCATTTCAAATTCCATTTTTGTTTCGGTGCCAAGTCCCGCACCATTTGCTGCATTCACTACACGATTGAAGATGCTTTGCACCTGGTCACGCTTTGGATGACGAACATAATAATACACTTCTGCATAATCAGGAATTACATTGGGCGCTTTACCACCACTTGTTATCACATAATGAATACGTGTTTCCTGTGGAATATGTTCACGCATCATGTTCACCATATTGTTCATGGCTTCCACACCATCTAATGCGGAACGGCCTCGCTCCGGTGATGCAGCTGCATGTGCAGAAATACCACGAAAACGAAACTTGGCACTCATGTTTGCCAATGCACTTGTCATGGTAACGCCATTATCATTACCCGGATGCCAGTGAATGGCAACATCTACATCTTTAAACAATCCTGCTCTTACCAAATACACTTTACCACTGCCGCCTTCTTCTGCAGGACAACCAAATACTTTAATAGTACCTGTGAACTTTTTTTCTTCAATGAGTTTTTTTATTGCGATACCGGATGCAACAGATGCCACGCCAAATAAGTGGTGACCGCATGCATGACCTGCATCTTTTCCCGCACTTGTTTTTTCCGGCGCATTGGTTTGTGATAAACCCGGCAATGCATCAAATTCCGCAAGGATAGCAATAACAGGAGAGCCGCTGCCGTAAGTTGCTACAAACGCAGTTGGAATACCTGCAACACCTGCTTCAACTGTAAACCCATTGTCTTTTAAAGTTTGTTGAAGAAGTGCGCTGCTCTTTACTTCTTTATAACCAACTTCGGCATAATCCCAAATCTGCAGTGCCATTGTTTTGTATTGATCGTAGCCGGCCTGGATAGAGGAGGATGCCTGCGTTTTTAATTGATCGTCTTTGCTTACTGTTGGTTTCTTTTGTGCCTGCACATACGTGAACAGGAATAATGAAGCGAATGCTAAAATACTTCTCATGCTGTATTGGTTTGGTAGCATGAAAGGTAAGAAGCAATGAGTAATAAAAGAGAGGAGAGGCGAAGATTGTTAACTCATTAAATCAATCATGCCTTTAAATACCAATACAAGTCCGATGATTGTTAGGCCGTACAATGCAAAATTAAAATTGCTGTTACTGTTAAAAAGCATAAGCGTAAAAAAGAAACCTGTCGTAAGCAGGAAAATGCCGATGCCGCAGTACACAAATGCGGAATTGCGTTTCTTTTCGTTGCGGATCTTTTTCCATTCGTTGAATTGTTGTTGGGCCACATCATTGGATAAACCTGTTTCCAGTAAACGTTGCAGAATCTCATCGTTAGAGAATCCTTGTTGCTTGAGTATATCGATGCGAAGAAAGGCTTCCTGCAGTTTGATAGAATTCATATTGAATGGCAAGTTTAAAGGAAGATAGAAATTTTCTGCGATTTGATTAAACGGCAGATTCTCTTTTTCAGGCTGTGTTCTTTACAGGTATCTGACGCTTGCAGCGTACTGACACCACACTCCGAAATTTTGAAAGCATGCAGTGTCAGGACATCGCAGATGTCAGACACCTTAAGAGGTCTTTCTTCTTCTTTCAAATAAAATTATTACAACTGCACCTGCCATATAAGCCAGCAGATCTTTCCATTCAAATGAAGAACCGATGATGATGCGGGCTGCTTTTGAATGTTGTAGCCCGAGCCATTGAACAATATTAAAGTATTGCAGCAGCTCTACCAGAAAAGCGAAAGCCAACACAGCAATTGCTGTTTTAAACACTGGCGTTGCAAAAAACGATTTAATAAAACAGTAGAGGAGGATCACAACTAATAAGTCGCCGATGTACGGGCGAATGATTGTGTCGTGTACAAAAAGGGCAATGAGGATTTCGGTTGCCAAAAGCAGAAGAAAGAGTACAAAATATCGAAGGTTGAATTTCATGTGTACGAAAATGTTTTACAATGATACAGGATTCCTTCAGGTGTCTGACACTTACAGTGTCCTGACATCGCATCCGAAATTCAGATCGTATCTGCTGTCGGGATATCGAAGATGTCAGACAGCTAAGTAAAACCTTAACTTAAAGCGTTTAATAGTATTCCCTGCTTTGAAGTGTGCGACGCAACCACAGCTCCTCATAGTCTTAAAAGCCCGTCCCATCATTGCCTTTCTGTCTTTATCCCCACCCGTTATTCACTGCTTTCCGCACGCCTAATTCACCTATCTTTGCCGCCTTGAAATCGAAGGAGTTTTAATGAAGAATATCAGGAATTTTTGCATCATCGCCCATATCGACCACGGAAAAAGTACCCTGGCCGATCGTTTATTACAAACCACCAACACCATCAGCGAACGTGAAATGATGGACCAGGTATTGGACGATATGGATCTGGAACGTGAAAAAGGGATCACCATCAAAAGTCACGCTATCCAGATCAACTACAAACACACCGATGGTCAGGAATATATCCTGAACCTCATTGATACACCCGGCCACGTAGATTTTAGTTATGAAGTGAGCCGTGCGCTTGCTGCCTGCGAAGGCGCATTGCTGCTGGTAGATGCAGCACAGGGTATCCAGGCACAAACCATTTCCAATCTTTATTTGGCCATTGATAATGATCTGGAGATTATTCCGGTTATCAACAAGATCGATATGGAAGGGGCCATGATCGAGGAAGTAAAAGACCAGATCATTGAACTCATCGGTTGTAAGCCCGAAGAAATTCTGTTGGCGAGCGGTCGTTCAGGAATTGGTATTGACGGAATTCTTGAAGCCATTGTTGAACGTATTCCTGCACCACAGGGCAAACCTGCTGAACCATTGCAGGCCTTGATCTTCGATAGCGTGTTCAACAGTTTTCGTGGTATCATTGTTTACTTCCGTATTCTCAACGGCAGTATTAAGAAAGGAGATAAAGTAAAATTTGTAAGTACCGATCAGGAATATGAAGCAGCCGAGATCGGCATCTTAAAACTAAAGATGACCGAGAAGAAAGAAGTGACTTGTGGCGATGTGGGTTATCTCATCACCGGTATTAAAAATGCCAAAGAGGTGAAAGTGGGTGATACCATTACACTGGCTGCTAATCCAACACAGGAAGCCATCCGTGGTTTCCAGGAAGTGAAACCGATGGTATTTGCCGGTATCTTCCCCGTGGTTACAGAAGATTTTGAAGAGTTGCGTGATTGCATGGATAAACTGCAGTTGAACGATGCTTCATTAACGTTTGAACTGGAAACATCACAAGCCCTTGGCTTTGGTTTCCGTTGCGGCTTCTTAGGATTGCTGCACATGGAAATTATCCAGGAACGTCTGGAGCGTGAGTTCAACCAAACTGTAATTACAACTGTACCCAACGTAAGTTTTATAGCCTACACCACCCGTGGTGAAAAAATACAGGTGAACAATCCTGCACAAATGCCCGAACCAACGGCCATGGACAGGATCGAAGAGCCTTTCATCAAAGCACAGATCATTACCAAGCCCGATTACATCGGAAACATTATGACGCTTTGTTTGGGCAAACGTGGTATCCTCATCAATCAAAGCTATCTCACACAAACACGTGTAGAATTGATCTTTGAAATGCCGTTAACGGAAATTGTATTCGACTTTTACGATAAACTGAAATCGCAAACCCGTGGTTATGCATCGTTCGATTATAACCCGCTTGGTTACCGTGAAGCAGATATTATTAAAATGGATGTGCTGTTGAATGGTGATAAAGTGGATGCATTGAGTGCATTGATCCACCGCAGCCGTGCACATGATTTTGGTCGTAAGCTTTGCGAAAAGTTGAAAGAGTTGGTTCCCCGTCAGCAATTTCAGATTGCTATACAGGCAGCCATTGGTGCCAAGATCGTTGCTCGTGAAACCATCAGTGCAATGCGCAAAGATGTAACGGCAAAATGTTATGGTGGCGATATCAGCCGTAAACGTAAACTGTTGGAAAAACAGAAAGAAGGTAAGAAGCGTATGCGCCAGATAGGTAACGTAGAAGTGCCGCAGGAAGCTTTCTTGGCAGTGTTGAAACTGGATGATTAAGATGAGGTAAGCTGTCATCCCGAATTATGAGGGATCTGCTCAATAGATAAACTAAAGCACAAAGAACATTCTTTGTGCTTTTTTATTTATCGTAAGTTTCCGTAAATTCAATTAGTAATACCCCTATTCACACAAAACCCGCAACTATGAGCGACTTTACACTTAATAAAGAACCCGATCTTATTGTTACTGCCAGGTTTATTACAAAAGGCAACGACAAACCTTTGTTTGGTGATGGTTATACAGTTCGGCTGTACGACAGGGATATTGTTGATGATGATTATTTGGGCGAAAGCTACCCGGATAAAGAAGGTCATATACGTATTGCTTTTGCACACGACGCATTTGTAAACGATGCCGCATTTAAAGAAGCAAAGCCCGACTTTTATTTTGTGGTACTGCAAAACGATAAACCTGTGTTTACAACAAAAGTGTTGCAGGAGCTGAGTATAGAAGATTTGCAGCAGTTTAAAATGGGAGAGGGCGAAGTTGTTGATCTTGGTACTTTTTTAATAGCTGTAGAATAGCTTTTTTTAAGAAACAATGCAGAGCACCCTATGGACGATATTTTTAGTTACGGCATACTGCTGATCCCTTTTCTTACATTCTTTCTCTTGATTGCTGTTGCTGTGCTTTTCATATATGGGCAACACCGGGCAATAAGTGTGATCTATTTGCCAAGCAGGAAATTAAATACCAGTGATGTTTGGTTTCAGCTGATACCTGTTTTTAATTTCTACTGGTCGTTTGTTGTTGTTAACCGTTTGTCGGCTTCTTTTGCAGAAGAGTTCGATCGCTTACAAATTACCCGAAGGGAGTTATATCCTACACGTGCAGCAGGCATTGCAAGTATTCTTCTTTATTTCGTTTCGTTAATTCCGGTTAAAGAAATTAAAACACTTGCAGGAGCAGGATGGTTTGTTTGTTTTATTGTTTACTGGATACAAATACAAAAATGCCGCAAACTTATTCTGGATAACCAGGATAACGATTTACTTGATGTGGAAAAGGAATACCTTCTCAATAAGCACAATTAGTTTCGTTGTTCATTAAAAACAACACCATGCTGTTGCAACTCAAGTAACACCGGCTCATAAATTTCTTTTCGTGTAGGTATATGTAAACCTCTCAGCTTTATTTTTTCTTCCAGTATAAGTTTTGCAGCAATGCCCAATGGCAGGCCAACTGTTTTGGCCATTGCTGTGCGAAGACTGTCATCGCCTTTTACAACAAGGCTGCTGTTAACCGTATGTGTTTGGTTGTTCTTGCTGTACTCAATTTCGTGCAGCATAACAATCATGTCTTTATCTGTAGGTTTAAGTGCCAGTTTCTGTTCTGCTTTCTGCTGCAGAATATCTGCACTGCATTTTACAGTTGATGGGAGAGCTTCGTTGCTTTCAAGTTCAAGGAAGGCGAATTGTTCAAGAATAAGATCATGATCGGCTTCTTTTACATACAGTTCAAGATACATGCGCAGGCTAAGTTCACGGCCTTCGATGCGTTTTGTTTTTGCAGCAAACCAATCGGCATAGGTGCTGCATTGTTTTACCAACGCCGTATCATCTTCACTGGTTAAATCAAGATCAACCATTACATCCCATCCCTTACAAAAATCGGCATAACGTAAAGTTGTTCGTATAAATGTTGCTGCGTTTTCAAGTTTATACAGCGGTATATAACTCAACGAATCTCTGTTGGGGTACCATGCAAATGCAGGAAGATCATCAACGCTTATTTCAGGACAATCTTCAAAAACCTGTGCATAGTCTTTTTTAATGATCTCGCCATTTTGCTTGTAAGCAGCACCTGCATGCCCGGCCATTACAATGTTGCGTGGATTCCAACTGATCTTGTAATGCCAGGGGTTGTCATCACTTTCAGGAGCAACCAATCCACCACAATGCGATTTAAAAGATGTAATTGTTCCTCCATTGCTTTGTATCTCATCAAACAATTGCATAGCACTCATGTGGTCAATACCGGGGTCGAGTCCCATTTCACACAAAAACAATAATTCCTTGCTGTTTATTTCGGCTTCAAGTTGTTGAATGCTTTCATCAACATAAGAAGCATTCAGCAGATGCCTGCCAATAGCAACGCAATCTTTGGCAACATAGCTGTGTAAAAAAGGAGGGAGTAAGGATATTACGAGATCAGCAGCTTCAATTAACATGCTCCGCTCTTCTGCATTGGTTACGTTTACTTCTGCAGCCTCTGTGTTTGGAGCGTTACTGAGTTTTTCCTGTAGCTGTTGCAGGTTTGCATCGGCTACAATTAATTTCCATTGTTTTGCTGCTACAGTAATTTTGAGATAGTCAATTAAAACAGTGGCCGATTTGCCGGCGCCAAAGACAAGGATCGTTTTCAAATGCTTTTTCTTTTAACGAGTTACGAAAAGCGAACATAGTTAATTTATAGTGATGAATTTATGTTACGAATCAGTTTTGGGTGTTTGCCCTTCTATCAATAAATTTGCCCCACTTTAAAACAAAGCTATTTCAATGAGAACAATTGCAATGCGTGAAGCCCTGCGTGAAGCGATGCAGGAAGAAATGCGCAGAGATGAAAAAGTGTTTTTGCTGGGTGAAGAAGTTGCCGAATACAACGGTGCTTACAAGGTTAGCCAGGGTATGCTGGATGAATTTGGTGAAAAACGTGTAATTGATACACCCATCTCCGAATTGGGTTTTACTGCAGTTGCAGTGGGCGCTGCTCAGAATGGCTTACGTCCGATAGTTGAATTTATGACCTGGAACTTTGCTGTACTGGCTTTGGATCAGATCCTCAATACTGCATCAAAAATGCTGGCTATGAGTGGCGGACAGGTTGGTTGCCCCATCGTTTTTCGTGGTGCAAACGGTTCGGCAGGTCAATTGGGTGCACAACACTCAACAGCTTTCGAAAGCTATTATGCCAACATTCCCGGTTTAAAAGTAATTTCTCCATCTAACCCATACGATTCAAAAGGTTTGTTGAAAGCGGCTATCCGTGATAACGATCCGGTTGTATTTATGGAAAGTGAAGTGATGTATGGCGATAAAGGCGAAGTGCCTGAAGGCGAATACATCATTGAAATCGGTAAAGCAGATATTAAGCGTCCCGGCCGTGATGTAACCATTGTTTCTTTCAACAAAATGATGAAGGTAGCTTTAGCTGCTGCTGAAGAATTGGCGAAAGAAGGAATTGAAGCTGAAGTAATCGACTTACGCACGATTCGTCCGTTGGATTGGTTTACCATTCTTGAAAGTGTGAAAAAAACAAACCGCCTTGTAATTGTAGAAGAACAATGGCCGTTTGCATCTATATCATCTGAAATTGCGTACCGCATTCAGAAAGAAGGTTTCGATTACCTCGATGCGCCGATTCGTCGTATTACAAGTGCCGATGCGCCAATGCACTATTCGCCTACATTGGTAGGAGCTTATCTGCCCGATGTGCCACGCACCGTAAAACTGGTGAAGGAAGTGATGTACATGAAGAAATAATTTTACTTCAAATACAGAAAAAGCCGATCAATTTGATCGGCTTTTTGCATTCTGGACAAATAAATGGCCATAGAATTTTTTATTCAAAACTTTTGAAGCATATTTGCCACGGTTTTTCATAGGATATTGGATTTTAAACGAAGCTGGATGTCTATCCGGCTTTTCTTTTTTACAGACGGAATCTTCTCCGTCTTATCCTTTAAACGGCGGCAAATCGCTTTACGGCATAATACCTTCTACAAACAAACGAAGCGTACTTAAAATGAGCCAGACAAGGCCATAGGTAACAAATACTAACGAAAGCCCTAATGCAGAAATTTTAGCTGCGAGCTTCCATGCTGGTTGCGACGAGATTGAATTCAACTTCATAGGGATTGGTTTTGGTACATATCAAAAGTACACAACCTGTCTGGTCTGTGCAATCGAAGAAAACCTGTATTTTAAAGCGGTATTTACTGACGGGGAATTAGGGCCAGCTACGTAGTTGTGATTCGTAGAAAGTCCATTCTGGTGTTGAAATGATATTTACAGATGATGCAGAATACCATGGACTTAAGCTTTTATTGTTCGTATTTTTAAGCACATGAATGTCCTGCGCCGGCATGTAACTTTGCGCCAGGAGGTAGATTATTTCTCCTGTACTACTGTGGCAGGCAACATCTAAAACAATAACAGCATGCCCGGGCGAACCGCCTTTTATCAATACATCGCCAGCTGCCAAGGCCTTCCAGCTTTTTTTGTTGAGTTGTTTTTCAAGCGAAGCAGTACCACACATGCCAAATACAACATCTAAATAAGTTTGCCAACCTCTGTGCCGGTAATCATCCCAGCAGTATTTCTTGCTATTGTTATCTGCAAAACAAATCGGCTTGTTTTGTTTTTTCAGGTATTCGGCACGAAGGCGCATTACAGCATCGGCACATTGCTGCAGATCTTTATTGCCGACACTAATGTTAAGCACGGCGTATTGAGCCGATTGATTGGTTTTAGGTTTACCGTTGTAGAGATAAACAGTACGATCATTCTTTAACGAAAGCTGTTGAAGATATTTAGCAAAACTGTTTTCCTGCACTTGCTTTCGTTCGTAACCATCTGGCAATGGAATTTCATAAATTGTTTTTGGTGCGGCAGGAGTAACACGAGTATTACTAATTGAAAAAGGAAAGATACCTACGCAGGTAAAGAAAAATGCGACTGGATTCATACTTGCATGGTTTTTGGTTAGCTTTGAATCAATTCGTAAAAAAATCCACAAAAGAATCTGTTAAACAATATGAGCAACATTTTAATTATCGACGACGAAAAGGCAATACGGAAAACATTAGGCGAAATTCTTTCTTACGAAGGCTACAAGATCGAAGATGCAGAAAACGGCGATGAAGGGTTAAAGAAGCTGAAGGAAAAAAGTTACGACGTGGTTTTGTGTGATATTAAAATGCCAAAAGTAGATGGTCTTGAATTTTTGGAAAAGGCAAAAGAAATCAATCCGGATGTTCCCATTATTATGATTTCGGGACATGGTACTATTGAAACAGCAGTTGAGGCAGTTAAGAAAGGGGCTTTTGATTATGTAGCCAAGCCACCGGATCTTAACCGTTTGCTTATTACCATCCGCAATGCAATGGATAAGCAAACATTGGTTACAGAAACCAAAGTGTTGAAACGCAAAGTGAGTAAAGTGCAGGAAATGATTGGTGAAAGCCCTGCTTTGAAAAAGATTAAAGACACGATTGATAAAGTAGCGCCAACAGATGCCCGTGTGCTTATTACCGGCGAAAACGGTTCGGGTAAAGAGTTAGTCGCCCGTTGGATGCACGAAAAAAGTAACCGTGCAAATGGCCCCATCATTGAAGTAAACTGTGCGGCTATTCCCGGTGAGTTGATCGAAAGCGAATTGTTTGGTCATGAAAAAGGATCCTTCACATCGGCCATTAAACAACGCATCGGCAAGTTTGAACAGGCCAATGGCGGTACACTTTTCCTCGATGAAATTGGCGATATGAGTCTCACCGCACAGGCGAAAGTATTGCGTGCACTGCAGGAAAATAAAATAACAAGAGTAGGTGGTGAAAAAGATATTACTGTAGATGTACGGGTAATTGCAGCTACCAACAAAGACTTGTTGAAGGAAGTAGAAGAGAAGAGTTTCCGTCTCGATTTATATCATCGCTTGAGTGTAATCATTATTCATGTCCCTTCGCTCAACGAGCGGAGAGAAGATATTCCATTACTTGCCGATCATTTTCTGCAACAGGTGGCGGATGATTATGGCCAGGCAAAAAAAGGAATTGATAAATCTGCAGTAGAAGCATTACAAAAACACAACTGGAGCGGTAATATCCGTGAGTTCAGGAATGTAATGGAACGCCTGGTAATTCTCTCAGGCAAAACCATTTCGGAAGAAGATGTTTACAATTTCGTGATTCCCCGGGCATGAGCCAGCGTATTTATTGCATCAGCGGTTTGGGAGCCGATGAAAAGGTTTTTTCACAGCTGAAGTTGAGCAATTGCGAGTTGATTTTTCTGCAATGGATACCGCCGCAGGAAAATGAAACGGTACAATCGTATGCCAAACAGATTGCCGCTTTTATTACCGATGGGCATCCTGTGCTTTTGGGTGTTTCATTTGGAGGTATTGTAGCAGTTGAAATAGCTAAGCTCATCCATGTTGAGAAACTTTTTCTTGTATCAACCCCGGTAACCAAAGATGAACAACCCTGGTGGATGCGTTTTGCAGGTAAGCTTCGCCTGCATAAACTGGTAAAACCTAAACCGCATCCCTTGTTATACCCGATAGAAAACTATTTTTTGGGCACATCTTCAAAAGCAGAGAGAAGAATGGCCAATCACTTCCGTAAACATATTGATGGGCGTTTTATGCATTGGGCCATTAACGAAATTGTAACATGGAACAATGTAACAAAACCTGCAAACTGCATACAGATACATGGAACAAACGATAAACTGTTTCCTGTACGCAAAGTAAGAACAGCCCATATCGTTAAAGGAGGCGGGCATTTTATGATCTATAACAAGGCAGCTGAAATAAGCAGCATCATTCTAAACGAACTACAGCTGCGTAAACAATAAACGAATATTTTAATAGTGGTTTCGGGCTGCAAAACCGAAACCCTTACATTTGTGACCAATAAAAAAACTGAGCATGGAAGGAAATGAAATTTTAGGAATCTTCTTGATTGGCTTACTTGTAATACTGCTGCCTGCTATTGGTTTGTATGGTATGTTTAAAAAAGCAGGTGTTGCTCCATGGGCGGCATTTGTTCCTTTTTACAACACTTGGGTAATGGTAGAGCTTGCCGGTATGAAGAAGTATTGGTTCTTTCTTCAGTTTTTGCCAATAGTAGGTTGGTTTATTTCCATTGCCATCATTATCGATTTTGTAAAAGCATACGGCAAGTTTAAGTTTTGGGAGCACGCATTAACTGTATTGGCATCACCGCTCTATTTTATTTATTTAGGCTTTAATAAAACAGATAAATACCTCGGTGCAGAGGCCATTACTGCGCATAAAAAATCTACCACACGTGAGTGGGTGGATGCAGCCATTTTTGCTATTGTTGCTGCAGGTTTAATTCGCATGTTTGTTTTTGAAGCGTATGTTATTCCCACGCCTTCAATGGAACGTTCGTTGCTGGTAAACGATTTTCTTTTTGTAAGTAAAACCGCATACGGCACACGTGTACCCAATACACCGTTGGCATTTCCATTGGTACATCATACACTGCCCATTGTTAAAACGAAATCGTATTTAGAGTGGATCAAACTCGATTACAGAAGATGGTTTGCAAAACCCGTTAAGCGTAACGATGTAGTGGTGTTTAATTTGCCTGTAGGCGATACTGTTATTAATGATGAAGAACGTTACGGATCGAAAGTAACTTATTACGATGCGTTGCGCAGCGAGTTCAACGGTAACCGAACTGCGTTATGGGATGCTTATGGCGACATCATCATTACACGGCCTGTTGACAAGCGTGAAAACTTTATTAAGCGTGCAGTGGCTGTTGCAGGCGATACACTTGAAATAAGAAACGGTGTGGTGTTCATTAACGGTAAGCCGGGCGAAACGCCTCCGCATTCCGAAACCAATTATGTACTGAAAACAAAAGGTCAACCTTTAGATTATGCCGCCATTGAAGAAGAATATGGTATTCGTGCCGATGTCGGCGAAGTAAGAGATCTCGGTAATAATCTCTACGAGATCTTTTTAACCAAAGAACAGGTGGCTGTTTTCAGCAAGTTATCATTTGTTGAAACACTTACACCTGTAAACTATGCGTACGAAAAAGATACAAGAGGTATTGGCGGTATTGATGTGTACCCGAATGACAGTGTGTACTGCAAATGGACGATTGATAATTATGGCCCACTGTTCATACCCAAAAGAGGAGCAACTATTCAGCTTACTGTTGAAAATTACAGTCGTTACGAGCGTGTGATACGCACATACGAGCACAACGATTTTGAAATGAAAGATGGCAAGTTCTATGTTAACGGAACGGCTACCGATAAATACACATTTAAACTGGATTATTACTGGTTAATGGGCGATAACCGCCATAATTCACTCGACAGCCGTTACTGGGGTTTTGTGCCCGAAGATCATGTGGTGGGCAAGGCCTCCCTCATTTTCTTTAGCTGGAACAAGGGCCCGAGATGGAACAGGATTTTCCGTTCAATCAAATAATAACTTATATTTGATACCGAGCTTTTATGATGGATCCTCCGACATGTTCGGGGGATTTTTTGTCTTTAACCCTTTCTGAAATCGTAGCCCGGGCAGAAGGATATTGATTAAATGCGGATTAAACTCCGGTATAAACAGGTGACCATGAACAAAAAAGAATACCAGTTTGATTACGAGGTGTACGAAAGCATCGATGATCTTACAGAAGAAGACAAATGGCTTTTAGACGAAGCAAGAGAAGTAACACAGCATGCCTATGCGCCTTATTCCCGTTTCCAGGTTGGGGCTGTTGCCAAGCTCAATAATGGCGAAATCATTGCCGGCAGCAACCAGGAAAATGCATCGTTCCCGGCGGGATTATGTGCAGAAAGGGTAGTGCTTGCTTCCGTTTCTTCGTTGTATCCTAAAGTGCCGATTGAAACGATAGCTATCAGCTATTTCAACAACAACGGCGAAAGCAATCATCCTATTTCTCCCTGTGGCATTTGCCGGCAGGCATTACAGGAGTTCAGAGAAAAAACAAAGCAACCCATTCGTTTAGTGCTCGGCGGCATGCATGGTAAAGTGTACATCATTCCCGATGCTGCAATGTTGCTGCCATTATCGTTTACAAGTTCTGATTTGCAGTAACAACACAACTTATTTGCCGAACTCGCTTTTAAGCAATGGCCAGTCGCTGTTGCCTGTGTGTGCCTGTTTCATGAACTGCTTTATTTTTTCTACTACAGCAGGATATTGCGCTGCAAGATTTTTTTCTTCTGATGGGTCTGTATTGAGATCGTACAGCTCAACAGGCGCATCATCCTGTTTATTTACATTCAAACGAACGCCTTTCCATTTGCCCCACAATACTGCCTGGCGGCCATTGTTTTCGTGAAACTCCCAATAGAAATACTCGTGTTGTTTTTGTTTGCTGTTGTTAAGTAAAGTGGGTACAATCGATATGCCATCGATCTTTTCTGTAACGGGAATTTTTGCCAACTCCAGAAAAGTGGGGTACATATCCCATAAGGCAAAAGGCTTTTCAATAACTGCCGGTTTTATTTTCGTTGGCCAGTAGGCAATAAACGGAACACGCATACCACCTTCGTACAAATCTCTTTTAATGCCACGGTAGATACCGTTGCTGTTGAAGAATTCGGGATCGCCGCCATTTTCTCTGTGTGGTCCGTTATCGCTGCTGAAAATGATGAGGGTGTTTTCTTCCAACCCTTTTTCTTTGATTGCTTTTACAATTTCGCCTACATACAAATCTAAACGACCAACCATTGCTGCAAACTGTGCATGCGGATATGGTTCGGGCTGCATATTATGCGGTCTTGTTTTCAATGCTGCACCGGTGAGCGGTTGTTCGTTGAATTTTTGTTTATAGTAATTGTACAAACTATCGTGCGGACCAATTACATCACCATGGGGTAAAGTATAAGACAGATACATGAAGAATGGTTTATTGCCTTGCCGGTTGATGTATTGTACAGCCTGCTGATGAATCAGCGCTGCAGAATAAACAGAGTCGTATTGTTTGTTAATTGAAAGGTCAACTTTGTTATGATTGTTCCATAAATAAGGTGGATAGAAATCATGTGCCAGACTTTGATCGTTATAGCCATAAAATAAAGCAAACCCTTTTTTGTTCGGATCGCCGCTGTTTTGGTTAAAGCCCATTCCCCATTTACCAAACGTAGCGGTTGCATAACCGTTTTGCTGCAAATAATTAGCAAAGGTTTTTGTTGAAGCAGGTAAAGGAGTTTGTCCCTCCGGTTCAAATTGTTTGTTGCCACGAATAGGCGTGTGCCCTGTATGTAAACCTGTCATCAGTGAAGCACGAGAAGGCGCACAAACAGAAGTGCCCGAATAAAACTGTACAAACTTTTTTCCTTTTGCAGCCAATGCATCCAGATTAGGCGTTTCAATTTTTTGCTGACCATAGCAACCCAGTTCGCCATAACCCAAATCATCCGCAAAAATGAAAATGATATTGGGCTTTTTGTTTTGAGCAAAAATTGCAGACGATGCTGTAACGAACAAAAGCAGGAAAAACGAAAAAGTAAGTTTCATTTGATGAATTGCAATAATTGTTTAGTTGGTTAATGTTACTTTCATTAAACCCATTTCATTTTTATTGGTAAACGGAATAATGAAGGTATGATCGCCGGCAGGCTGTACTAATGAAAGCAGAAAATTAAATTGATCGTGAACACGCAATGGCTGCAAGTTCAACTCTCCGTTTTCTCCGGGTGATACAAGCAGTAATCCTTTTTTCCTGGCAGCGAGTTCTTCTATTAATAAAAGATAAGCGGTGTTTTGCAATACAAACTGTGCAAAAGGTGCCGGATGAATTTTGTAATAGCTGCCGGTGTTTTTTACAATGCTGTCTGTTTTTCTTTCAAGATTATTTTTCAGCAAAGTCATAGAAACTGCAGTAGGCATATTCTCATCGTAAACAAACGGATTGAGCCAGTTATCTGTAAATCGCCTTGTTTCATCCATATAGTCAGAGCTGAACTGGTTTGATGGCATTCTTCCACCTCTGCCAAAAGCCCGTTGATCGTATGAAAAGCACATCCATCCTAAAGTCTGTGTTTTTTCTACCATGAATGCAGATGCTGCATTACCCTTAAAAATATTGGGCAAGGTTTGCACAGGGTTTAATTCGTTCAATTTGCTGTTTAACCTTGCCATGAACAGTTCTGGCCTTGCACCTCTGTAGCCAAAAGGTGTTCGCAATAACGAATAAACAAACACACTCGAGTCCGCTGTATTATACCGAAGCGTTGGATTATGATAAACATATTTTCCGCTCTCAAATTGTTTTGAAAACTGGTTGCCTGTTAACAGATCTGTTTTGATGACCATGAGCGTGTTTACTGCGTCCTCATCTCTGCTTGTTTTTAAAACCAGTAATTGTTTTTTTAAAAGCGTTACTTCTTTTAATTCGTCGTATTCAAAATCGAAAGGAAACAGCACTTGTGAAAAAGGAGATACCCCCGCATCCGATTTTGGCTGAACGATTGTTGTTTTTATTTTCTTTTGCTCATTGTGGTACGAGTGAGCTATTAAATAAAGACTGTCGTTGTGATTGAATAACTGAAAAGTGGCCTTGCTTCTGTTCCACAGAGAATCTGCAGGTTTGTTCAACAGGTTTGAAATATCAGTTGCAAGGCCATCTCTGTTTATTCTCATTAAACGGTGAGCGGAAGGTCTGTCGGTATGTGTATATAAAACGTAGTGATCTTTCAGTTGCAGTAAACGTACATCGCAATTTTCCGGAATGCTGATGTTTAATTCTTTCCTGCTTTCCAGTTGCATTTGACTATTGAATACATAAACAACTGGTTTTTTTGCGTAACCGAAGTAAATAAGATGATGAAAGCCATTAACATTTGCCAATAACTTTAGCGTGCCGCCTCCGGGATCTTTGATTGCGCTTTTACTGTATTGCAATTTTTGACCATCGGCAATTTTGCAACAGCAAAGAAAAAATATGATAAGCAGGCGATACATATGTAAACTAAAACGCCGGTTGTTCTTTTAAATTCAGCCGACGTTTTTTTGATGTTGTGTTATCGTTTTTGTTTTATTTCAGTGCTTCGTAAATCTCCACTTCAATAATGCTTAAACGGCCTTTGCTGTTGGCATCATTGCGGGTTACACCATCATCTAATTTTTTACCTGATACTTCTGTTGAAGTTTCGCCGGTTAAATTACTCGATTTTACTAATTCGATCCGCACTTTACTACCGGTCAAACGTTTGCACGAAATAGTGCAATAACCAAGACCCGTAGTTGTATTGCCGTTGAAAACTTCCTGCCCATCAACCGTTATACGAACAGGGTAGGAGCGTGTACGGAAATTGTTCAGCTTTAGCGTTACTTCACTTACAGTGCCTGGCTTATCCAGTTCGTATTCGATCCATGCAGTTGAAAGCTGTCCATCGTTGAACCAATCGGTCAATTCATTGTCGTCGAAACTTGCAAATGCACTGTCACTTCGTGATCCTGCTATTGCTTTTACAATCGTCAATGCTTTTCTTGTTTGTTTGAAAGATGGCGTTAAAGGAGTTGGTCCACGTTGCAGATTGCCTTTCAACCCATAAGATGGTAATTGTTTGCTGAGACCGTTACTTACCGGAACAGCAGTTGATTGCAGTTGAATACTTGCAGGGCTTAACCCATCTGCAGTTGCAATAAGTTGAATGGTTCCTGCTTTTGTTGTGCTGCGTATGAGTACTCTGTTTACACCACATTCAACAGGAATTTGTTTGGATAGAATGTAGTTGTCGGGCCCCTGTGCCATGCCGCCTCTCCATTCTGCTTCACCTTCCAGTTTAAAATTGATCGTGTTGAACGCAAGCGGACAACGTTGCCCTTTTGCATCAATAACTTCCACTTCAACCAATGCAAGATCATGTCCATTGGCCTGCATACCTTTTGGATGTGTAATTGATTTCAGGCGCAAAGCAACAGGCTTGCCTGCAGTTGTTTTTTGTGTTGAGCAGAGTTGTTTGCCATTTACATCGTAACCAATGGCTTTGATTATACCTGTCTGCCATTTCACTTGTTTGAAGGTAAACTGGAAACGGTTACTTTGCTCACCAAAACCTAACGACTTACCGTTTACAAACAATTCAACTTTATCTGCAGATGAAATCACAAACAGATCTTTCACTGTAGTGTCGCTGTAATTCCAATGACCAATGATGTGAATGCGTGGCTTCTCCACATCAACCCAGCCATCCCACATTACCTGGTGAGCATAAAAGTTTTCTTTAATGATGCGTAATGCATCTGTTTCACCACTTCTGCGATAATTTTCTGCACCACGATGATGCGTATTGGTTTCGGAGAATACAATGTTTACACCGCCGGAGCTTACACGTTTGCCTGTGCCGGGTCGTTCTTTCCAGTAATCGTACCAGCGTGCAATATTTTCCAACGCATGCGACTCCATATTACGGTTGTAAATTTTTGCAGGCTCACCTTTGTGCAAGGGACCATCTCCATCTTTATGAAAAGGAAATGAATAGTCATCCCAATACTTACGCAAACCTTCATCTCTTGAATATTCCATTGCCCACATGGGTATATGTGCACTCTTGTTGATGTATAACATTTCGCCACCATACTCTGCAGTTTTGCTGTCGAGCATTTCCCTGCTGCCGATGGACCTGCCACCGAATGGGTCATATTCGTCACGTATGGCTTTCATTTCAAACATATGCTCTTCGCTGATGCTTTCGTTACCACATTCGTAAAAAATAATGCTTGGATTATTGCGGTTGTAAATGATGGCTTCACGCATAACAGTTTTACGTTGTTCCCAACGTGTGCCGGTAACATCTTTCTCCGCATCACCTGCGGGCATGGCCTGCATTAAACCAACACGATCGCAGCTTTCCACATCCTGCTTCCAGGGTGTGATGTGCATCCAACGTACCAGATTGCCATTGCTTTCAACCATCAGGTTGTTACTGTAATCGCTTAACCATGCAGGTACACTCATGCCAACAGCAGGCCATTCGTTACTTGTGCGTTGTGCATAGCCATGCACCTGTATTACACGGTCGTTGAGCCAGATCATTCCGTCTTTAAATGCTGTTTTGCGGAAACCTGTTTTGGTAACAACAGCATCTGTAATTTTTCCATTGATGAGCAGACTTGTTTCCACATCGTACAAATAACCATAGCCCCAGCTCCAGAAATTAAGATTGGATGTTGCAGCAGAAGCACTGATGGTTTTTGTTTCATTTGCATGAATAATGGTTGCTGCAGATGAAAAAGTTTTCACCACAACACCATTCATGTCTTTTACTGTTACAACATACGCTGCTGTTTGTGCTTTACCCGATTCGTTTTTGATTTCGGATGATGCAACGATTGTTGCTTTTCTGTTCTTTATATCAAAGTCTTTTGCATAAATGTATGTTCCTGTTGTACCAAGATTGTTGTACAAGGGTAATGTTTGATAAACTGTACCTGTTACATGCAGAAACACATTTTTGCTGAGACCTCCATAATTGGCATTGAAGTTTCTGTCGATCCATTGGTACTTGGTGTTGGTTTCTTTTTCACGGTATTCCCAGCTGTTATCGGTACGCACAGCTATTACATTTTCTTCGTTACCGAACTTCAACAGTTTGCTGATGTCGTAACCAAAAGCTGAAACACCGTTTTCGTACAATCCCACATACACACCGTTTACATAAACAGCAGCAGACTGTCGTGCGCCTTCAAATTCAATAAATACTTTTTGATCTTTCGCTGTTGCAGGAAGCTTAAATTTCTTTCTATACCATGCAATGTTGGTTGAAAGATCAACAATGTCTTTCTTAAAAGCATCATCTTCGTTCCAGGCATAGGGGAGTGTAACCTGTTTCCATTTGCTGTCATTATAAGCGGGGGCAACAGCAGCAGAATCGTCGCCAATAAATACTTTCCATTCATGATTGAAATTGTATTTACTGCGTTGTGCAAATGAAAAGAGAGCAGCAATGTTCATTGCTGCTATGAGTAATATCTTTTTCATTCCTTTAAATTATTTCAGTTTGTAAATTTCTGTTCCTGCAAGTAGGAAACAACCTAAGCCGTAGTCTTCAAAATCGGGTGTGCTGGTATAAGTAACAGGTTGGCCGTCTTTTGGTTCTTTACCGGTACCTTGTACATAACCCAGTTTACCATCTGTATGTACTGCTTCTTTGCACATGGCACTCCATGCTTTTGCAATAGAAGGCTGGTATGTTTTTTTATCGAGGATGCCGTTGTTGATACCCCATGCAAAACCATAGATGAACAGTGATGTACCAGATACTTCTTTACCTCCAAAATGGTTGGCATCATTCAAACTTACATTCCAATAACCATCGGTACGTTGCAATGGAAGTAAAGCAGCACACATGTCTTTATAGTCCTGCAGGTATTCGTTATAATGTGGGTCGGTTTTTGGTAAGGCTTCCAATGTTTTTACCAATGCGGCAACAACCCAGCCATTGCCACGGCTCCAATAACAATCATCGCCATTTGGTTCTTTATAAGGAGGAACAAAATCTTTATCTCTCCACCATAATTTTTCGGCCTGGTTATACAAACCATTGCCTCCATGTTTATGTTTAGAGAATGCATACATTTCGTACATACGGTCGAAGTAAGCAGTATTGTTATAAAGGTTACCGAGTTTTACAAACACAGGCATCGCCATTTGTAATGCATCAATCCAGTTCCAGTCATCTACTTTCGATGTCAGCATCATCGAGTCAATAGAAGCTTTAATATCCTTTACACGTTCGGGATGTTGTTTGTTATCGAGCAAATACATATCGATATATGTTTGACCGCAACATTGGTTATCGGCATTGCGTGTTTTAATGCCACCACGCAAACCCCACTTGTGTTTTTCGCCCCATTGCAATGTATAGTCGTAATAAGCTTGTTGTTTATCTATGGCATAAAGCGCCATTAAGCCTTCGTAATAAACAGCTCTTGTCCAGATGTTGCTGGGGCGTTCAATGTTGGTGAAAATAGGCTTACCGGCATCGGGCCATTTGTTCATGAAGTACTGGTTGGTAAGCCTCAGCGTTTTTAGTATCTTTTTTTTGGCAGGTAATTTCTGGGCTGTTGCAGGGTATAAAAATGAGCCTATCAACAGCAGACAAACGATTCTTTTCAGCATAGCAGCAATGTTATTTTAAGAAAGGTCAATGATAGTATATAATGGCAGGAAAGGCATCCTGCTGCATCCTGAAACTGAAACAATTGCATTGAAATTTTACAGTTTATCAGGTTTAATTCCCGATTATCACATCGGGAACGATTGCGTAAATAAATATGGCCCTACAGGACAGGACAGGATACCCTCGCTACGAAATTCTTCTACTTTTAAAATCTAAACCTTTTAACAAGCTGCTATATGAAAGAAAAAAAATGGATACGCTCCAGCGTATTGCTATTGCTGTCATGTCTATTAGTCTCCGCTTCTTTTTCACAAAACACATTTAAAGTTTCCGGTAAAGTATCTGATGATGCAGGTAAACCTGTGTCGGGTGCAAGTGTGTTGGTGAAGGGAACTACTGTAGGCACAACAACCGGAGCCGATGGTGGATTTGAATTAAATGCTCCCTCCGGTAAATCGGTACTGGTTATTTCGTCTGTAGGTTATACAGATCAGGAAATTGAAATCAACAACAGAAACACAATTAATGTAACACTTGCTTCAGGCGCATCAACGCTTGAAGATGTGGTTGTAATTGGATACGCATCAGTAAAGAAAAAAGATGTAACCGGTTCTGTTTCCGGTATCAATCAAAAAGAAATTCGTTCCAGGCCGGTTGATAATGCTTTGCAGGCAATGCAGGGTAAAGTTGCCGGTGTAGATATTACTTCGAACGAACGCCCCGGTACATTGGGTTCAATTCGTATTCGTGGCGAACGTTCTTTAAACGCTACGAACGATCCTTTATATGTAGTAGATAATATTCCTTTGGCTACCGGTGGTATTGAGTACATCAACCCGAACGATATTGAGTCTATTGATGTTTTGAAAGATGCATCTGCAACCGCTATTTATGGTTCAAGGGGTGCAAATGGTGTTGTTATCGTTACCACAAAGCAAGGTAAGGCAGGTAAAACACAGGTTAACTTTTTCAGTTCTGCAACTTTTGAAACAGTACGTGATTGGGCGCCTATTATGTCTGCTTCAGAATATATCGATTTTCGTCGTTGGGCTGTTTATTACAGTAACCCCACAGGTCGTCCTCGTGGTGACGCTCCTACAATTGCCAATGATCGTGATATTTTTCTGGCAACGTCTGATCCTGACGCCTGGAAAAATATTGCGAAAGGTTGGGCAGGTGGTACCTGGGATGGTACAAAAGTCGGAAATACCGATTGGACCGGTTTGGTTTCTCAAACAGGTATTACAACAGATAATACAATTAGTGTAAGCGGCGGTACAAATAAAATTAAAGCTTACGGTTCTTTTGGTTACTTAAACAACAAAGGAACTTCTATTGGTCAGAAATTTATTCGTTATTCCGGCAAAACAAGCGTAGAAGTGCAAGCTACTGATTGGTTTAGCATGGGTGTTAATTTCAATGTTACATATGGAATTCAGGAATTTGGTCAGTCGAATCTTGTAATTGGGTCTTTTGTTGGATCGCCGGCAACAAGTATTTATAACTCTGCAAGAGGTTTATTTAAATGGGCTGTTCCTTACGATTCTGTAGGAAACAGAATTCTTTACCCAGGTGGCGACGTTGCCATCAAAACAGTTATTGGCGAAGAGAAATATACTCAAGATCAACGTGCAACATTACGTGCATTTGGTAGCATGAATGCACAGCTTGATTTTGGAAAAATTCATCCCGCATTAAAAGGCTTAAAATATCGCTTCAATTTTGGACCTGATTTTTCTAATTATTCGAACGGTGTATACATTGATGGTCAATCTGCAGCAAGCAGCGGTATAAATGGTGCATCTCTACAGGAAGCAAAAACTTATTCCTGGACTTTGGATAACCTGATTTACTACAACAGAGAAATTAAGAAACATAATTTCGGTGTTACTTTATTACAAAGTGCAACAAAGTATGTGGCAAGTCCTGTAAACAGAGTTGTGGGTACCGGTATTCCTTTTGCAGCACAAAAATGGTATGAACTTAACAGCAGTGTACTCCCTTCAACAAATCTTACAATAAACCGTGTTACACCATTACAAGAGAGCCAGCTATCAAGTTACATGGCTCGTGTAAACTATGGTTTTGATGAACGTTATTTATTGACTGCATCTTTACGTTACGATGCGGCATCTCAACTTGGCGAAGGATATAAAGGAGATTTCTTTCCAAGTGCTGCACTTGCCTGGCGTTTAAGCCGTGAAAACTTTATGCAGAATGTTGCATTTGTTAATGATTTGAAATTTAGAGTAGGTGTGGGTGTTACAGGTAACTCAGCAATTGGGCCTTATCAAACTTTAACATACGGCGTACCTTATTTCTATGCAAATGGTGGCAGTGTAATACCTGCTTCACTTCCAACAACACAATTGGGTAATCCTAATTTAAGATGGGAAAAAACAGCACAGTATAATGTTGGTATTGATTTCAGTATTTTAAAGAACAGAATTTCGGGTGTAATTGATGTGTATACATCTAAAACAAAAGATCTGATTTTCCCGCAACGTTTGCCAACTGTTACAGGTTATTCAACTACGCTTACCAATCTTGGTCAAACTTCAAACAGAGGTGTTGATGTAAATATTAATACGGTAAACATTTCTGAAAAGAATTTCCAATGGACAAGTGGTCTTAATGTAAGCTTTCAAAAAGATCGTATTGATGAAGGCGCAAATGGTAAACAAGATGATATCTTAAACAACTACTTTATTGGTCAGCCAATACGTGTTATTTATGGATTTTCATCAAATGGTATGTGGCAATACTCCGACACGGCAACTTTAAAAAAGTTTGCAGCAAATGGTAACACATTTACACCTGGCCAGGTAAAACCAAATGATTTAAATGGTGATAATAAAATTGATGCAAATAACGATCGTGGTATAATCGGTAATACAAGACCACAGTGGGTAGTGGGATTAACAAACTCATTTTCTTACAAAGGAGTTGAATTGTCTTTCTTTATCTATGGTCGTTTAAAGTACTGGTATAATACTGGTGGTGAAGCGCAAACAGCTCGTGGTAATCAGCGTCAGATTGATTATTGGACTGAAAACAATCAAGATGCTGAATATCAAAAACCATTTTACTCAGTAGGTTCGGGCGACAACTATTCCGGCGCACTGGGTTATAAAAAAGGTTCATTCATTAAAGTTCGTAATGTTTCACTTGCATACAATTTTAATAGTAAAATGATCAAATCGATGCATATGCAAAACCTACGTGTGTACTTCCAGGCTACTAACCCGGCAATGCTGTATTCACAAATTAAGTTTATGGATATGGATGCGGTTTCGATGTTTTCAAATCGTGGATTTACTGTAGGTATTAACGCAGGTTTCTAGATCATTAAATTTTCAACAAAATGAAAAATAGAATATTAAATATAGCATTGGTTAGCGTTCTGGTAATGACGCTGGCTACATCTTGTAAAAAGAGTTTTTTAAATGAAACATTAAAAACATCCAGAGATCTGGAGTTTTATAAAACAGATGCCGGTATTCAGCAGTTGGTTAATGGTGCATATCACCAGGTATTTGCCACTCAGTTTAACGGCGAAATGGCCTTTTCCAATATGTGTTACGGTACAGATGAGTTTCGTGTAGGTGGAGACCCATCAAACGGTATGTATAATTCTTATGGTAACACTTTTGGCTCATTCGTAACACCAAACAACGGTAATACGGTGGCTGCTGAAGCACAGTGGGATAATTTATACATTGGTATTGGTCAAGCTAACATTATCATTCAAAATGCAACAGCCAGTGCATCTACAGCTGATGCAATTAAGAAAACAGCTTTAGGCGAAGGTTACTTTTTAAGAGCTTATAACTATTTACGTTTAGTAAGCCAGTATGGTGCAGTTCCTTTACAAACTTCACCAATTACAACTGTAAACCTGGAATTTACCCGTGCTAATCCTAAAGAAGTGTACGATTTAATTATTGCTGATTTTACACAGGCTTATAATTTATTAACGAATACCGGCTCTCCGGCAAGAATAACAAAAGATGCTGCAGCACATTTTCTTGCAAAAGCTTATTTGAGTCGTACAAGTGAAATTAATGATTCGTGGAATGGATCAACAAAAGCAGCCGATTTAGCAGCGATTATACCTTTGTGTGATGCCGTAATTGCAAATCATGCACTGGCTCCAAACTACGGAGATCTATGGCGTTATACATCTCCAAATAGTGCAAATGAAAATCTGCGTGAAGTTATTTTGTCAGCTCAGTTTACATCGGATTTAACGGCAAGCGGCCAAAATACACAGCATTTGTATTATGTATCACGTTATGAAGATATCGCTCAAATGCAGCGTGATTTAAGTGGTGATCGTCCATTCAGCCGTTTATCTCCAACATTCTTTATGTATCGCATTTACGATATGCAAAACGATTCACGTTTCTGGAAAACTTTCAGAACAAAGCATAAGGTAAATGCTAATGCACCAACCAGTGGTTATGTACAGGGTGATTTGGGTATTATGTATGTAATTAATCAGCCCGGCGATACTCGTTTTTCTGCAAACCTGTTAAACAATTCTGTTACTTACAGCGGCACGGGAAAAACCATTCCGCATGTTTATGTAGCGTATAAAAATGGTGTTACAGCAGATGGCGGCTGGAACGATACCCGTCGTTTTCCATCGCTGAGTAAGTTTATGGATGGTTCACGTACAGCCGGCTTTAACGATGTAAGAGGTTTACGTGATATTACATTGGCACGTTCTGCTGAAACATACCTGATTGCTGCAGAAGCAAAAATTCGCCAGGCAAAAGCCGGTGTTGGTACCTATGCTGATGCATTAGTATATATTAATCCTCTGCGTGTAAGAGCACAGTATGCAAACGGCGAAAATCGCTCGGTATATTATGATGGTGGTGCAGCGCCCAGCAGTGTTCCGCAATCAATTCCTCCGTCATTCTTTCCTGAAAACTCTTACTACGAATCAAACAATATTCCGGTTACAACCGCAGCTTCTGCAAGTTTAACAGTTACAAACGTTGCTGCATTACCTGCAGCAGATGAATACATTATTACCTTGTTGGGCTATTCTGCTGCATACGACAGGATGCTTTGTTTCCTGTTGAACGAACGCTCACGTGAGCTTGCAGGCGAATATTTACGCTGGCAGGATTTGTCTCGTACAAAAACATTAATTGCCCGTGCAAAAGCATTTAACCCCGATGCTGCACCCAATATCCAGGATAAACATTTATTACGCCCTATACCGCAAACATTCCTTGATGGTATACAAATGGGAGGTTTAGCTTTAACTGCCGCACAAAAGCAGGCAATGCAAAATCCCGGTTACTAAGGACGACTTAAAATAATCAAAAAGGGCTGCCCAACAGGCAGCCCTTTTTGTATCGAAATCCGTTTTCGACATCGATTGCGTAAAAAGCAGGAATTACTCAGGATGGCACATGACGGTTAAATGCAGTGTGTGCAATAATTTGGTGCTGTTAACGGTAATATAATATTTGCCAATAACTGCTGATTGAAAAAGATTGCTGCTGTATGACCCAATTGCATAAACTGCTATGCTTTGTAGAAAAAAACTGTTTTGCCACAGATCCTTTCTTTGACGTAAAGGTCATTCTCCGGTTATTTATTTCTTCCAGTCACGTACGAATCGTATTTATTTTCCATCGATCACATTTGATTTATTAAATGAACTGTAGATTTATGTTTAAGCTTATCAAACAGTTTTGCCTTTTTTTTGCGCTTACAGCTATAACGTTTGCATGCCAAAAGAAATTCGATGAATTTTATCAAAGGCCCGACACTCTTGAACAACCCATTTATCAGCAATTGCAGGCTAAAGGCCGCTTTACACAGTTTTTAAAACTGATTGACAAGGCCGGTTATAAACAAACGCTGTCTGCTGCAGGTTACTGGACAATTTTTGCACCACACGACTCTGCTGTTACTGTTTATCTTACACAGAACAGTATTGCGAATGTAGATGCAATCGACTCTTCAACCGCACGTAAGATCGTTACTTACAGCCTTGTGTATAATGCATTTAAACAGGAGCGAATTTCCGATTATCAAAGTAATCTTGGTTGGGTAGAAGGGGCTTCGTTCCGCAGACGTACAGCTAATTATACAGGCATCTACGAAACTAAAAACCTCAGTGGCCAGGATATCAAAGCAATTGCATCAAACCGTAATAATTCAGGTGCGTTATACTATGTGGATGCAGATAACAACAACAAGTATGTTCCTGTTTTTGAAACTGCTTATATGAGCGGAAAATCGTTAACGGCTGCTGATTACAATTACTTCTATCCAAACTCCACTTACGCAGGTTTTAACGTTGCGCATGCAAAGGTTACAGAAAAAGATATTGCCGCTGAAAACGGCGTTATCCATGTGATAGACAGGGTTATTACCGTGTTGCCCAGCATCGATCAGTACATTGGTACCAACCCTCGTTACAGCGAGTTTAAAAAACTCATGGATAAGTTTCTTGTACAGTATGTGTTAAACCAAACTGTATCGCAAAACTATAAAGCCATTTACGGTACTGCGGCAGATGTGTTTACTAAAGTGTACAATAACAGTTTGGCATTTTCGCCCAATAACGAAAACTTTTTGAAATTGCAGGATAATGATGGTCAGTCGGACAGTTACACCATGTTTGTTCCTGAAAATGCGGCATTACTTAATTACATCAATACCGTATTGCTCGAGCACTATTCAAGTGTGGATGCATTACCGATTAATGTAATTTATGATTTTATGAATGCGCATATGTGGCGTACAGTGGTTTGGCCTTCGAAGTTTGCCACTACTTACAACTCTGTTGGCGAAGAAGCACGCTTTAATTCAGCAACAGATGTTGTAGACAAGCAGGTGTTGAGTAACGGGGTGTTTTACGGTACCAATAAAGTACAGGAAGCAAACGTGTTCAGCAGTGTGTATGGTAAAGCTTATCTCGATCCGAAATATTCGATCATGACAAGCTTACTGAATCTTGATCTTAAATTTCAGATCTCAAATATTTATCAGAAGTACACCATGTTCCTCATCAGCAACACTGCATTTAATGCTGCCGGTTATTATGCTGATGCAACTGTAAGCAATAATATAAATGAACAATGGCGTTACACGCCTCCGGCTGGTGGTACACAATTAACAGGTTCATCTGCATTGGTGCGTTTGCAACGTATTTTAAATATGCATGTAGTACCGGGCAGAGACATTACTTCACTTACAACTGCAGGTGTTGCTATGTCTAACTCGGGAGAGTTTATAAAATTTGATAACAACAAAGTTGCTGCTGCAGGTAACTACGATGCAGGTAACCAGGCAACTGTTGTTAACAAAAAAACAGCGAAGAACGGTACCGTTTATTATATCGATCGTATTCTGGAATTCAGCGAAAAAATAATTGGTAAACACATTGAAACATTGGGTACACCAACAACTTCGCCGTATAATTATTTCTGGAATTACCTGAAGGCGTCACCAATTTTTAATACAACAACAGGCGAAATTGTACAGGTAGCATCGGGTTCGTTCTATACGTTCTTTATACCAAGCAATACAGCTATTCTTGCTGCTGTAAATGCAGGCGATTTACCGGGTACTGGAACTGCACCAAACAAAGTACCAAAGTACACAGGCTTAACCCTTGCGGAACGTGAACAGGTTGATGCATTTATCTACTATCATATTCTTAACAAGAAAAATATTGCAACAGACGGGCAGGAGAGTGGCACGTTCGAGACTTTATATAAGTTTCCGAATGGCGATCCTTCAACCATCTTCGTGAACAACAGCACGCCAAACAGCATCACCTTAAACGATATGAAGAGCAGATCGGGCGCTGTAGTAACTGCATCAAGTAACCAATTAAGCACAAGGTGTACGATTCATTTGATCGATAACTACCTCCGCTATAAATAAAACTCATTACCCAAACAATGCATAGTATGTGGAATAAATTAACGAAACTGTTTTCCTTCACTGCATTATTTCTTCTTGTGGCTGTATCGGTATTTGCACAGGATGTACTGCGTGGTAAAGTAACCGATAAAGACGGTAAGCCGCTGCAAGGTGTATCGGTATCGGAACTGGATGCAGATAACCGGATTGTACGTGGTACACAAACCGATATTGAAGGTTTTTTTGTTTTGAAGAATGTAAACAGCAAAAACAGAATTTCACTTTCGTATATCGGTTACAAAAGCGTAACGCAACGCATTAACGGACGTACATCCATCAACTTTTCATTAGAAGATTCGCAGGCCGATTTAGGTGAAGTTGTGGTAATTGCACGCCCGTCATCTTCAAACGGTATGATCAATGTACCGGAGAAAAATCTTACAACCGCTGTGTCACGCATCAACGCAAAAGAAATGGAAGAGATGCAGGCGCCAAGTATCGATCAGGCATTGCAAGGTCGTTTAAGTGGTGTTGATATTACAGCTTCAAGTGGCGATCCCGGTGCTGCTATGAACATTCGTATTCGTGGTGTATCATCAATCAACTCTACCGGTATACCAATGATTGTTTTGGATGGTATGCCTTATGAAACAGAAATTCCAAGTGACTTTAATTTTGGTACTGCCGATGAGCAAGGCTATGCACAGTTATTAAATATTTCGCCTGCCGATATTAAAGATATCACTGTGTTGAAAGATGCTGCTGCAACTGCTATATGGGGCGCCAAAGCTGCAAACGGTGTATTGGTAATTACAACCAAGCGTGGCAGTATTGGTAAACCTACCATTAACTATACATTTAAAGGTTCGGTTTCTTTGGTGCCCAAGGCTATTCCGTTATTAAATGGCGATCAGTATTCTTCATTGATTCCTGAAGCGTTTATGAACCGTATTGGTACTACGTTGAACACAACCGTTAACCGTGAGTTTAACTACGATCCCAACGATCCATACTGGTATCATAATTACAGTAACAATACAAACTGGATCGATGCCATTTCGAGAACAGGTTATATCCAGGATCACACTGTAAGCTTAACCGGTGGTGGTGAAAAAGCAAAATACTTTGCATCGGTTGGTTGGTTCGATCAAAAAGGTATTACCATTGGTACAGGTTTACAACGTATCAATACACGTATCAATCTTGATTATACCGTATCAGAAAAAATCAAATTCTTTACCAGTTTCTCGTACACACACTCCAACCAGGTTCGTCATTATCTCTCAAGCAGCGAATCTTCTATTCGTGGTATGGCTTACATTAAGATGCCAAACATGAGTGTGTTTGAATACGATGCAAACGGCGATATTACCACTAACTATTTTTCGCCTGCCGCAAACGTACAAGGTCAATACAGCCGTGTGTACAATCCTGTTGCAATGGCCGACAAAGCAAAGTATGGTGTATTGGGCGATCGTATCATTCCACGTTTCCAGGTTGATTACGATATCATCAAACGTGTGCTGAAAGCAACTTTCGATGTACAGTTCGATATTAATAATACAAAGAACAACAGTTTTCTTCCACAAATCGCTACCGGTCGTCCTAACACAGAAACTGTAGTTAACCGTGCATACGATGGCGATATTGATGCTTTTAGTGTTGGTACAAAAACAAGTTTGATTTATACGCCGCAGCTAAAATCGGAGAAACACAATGTACAGGCGTACATGAACATTCTTACAAACGATTATACTGCAGTTTACCAGGAAGTAATGTCGTCGAATACGGCATCTTCATTGTTGGTTGATCCTTCTATTGCATCACGTACACAAAACAGCGATTTGCGTGCAGTTTCCGGACAAACACAAAACCGTTCGGTTGGTGCATTGGTTGGCGCACAATATGGGTTTAACGATAAGTACCTTATCAATGCTACGATACGTGCAGATGGTAATTCACGTTTTGGTCCAAACTATCGCTATGGTGTATTCCCTTCTATTTCGGCACGCTGGCGCATTTCAGAAGAAAAATTCCTGAAAGATGCAAAGTGGCTTGATGATTTGAGTTTACGTGCAAGCTATGGTATTGCGGGTGAGGTTCCTCGTTACGATTATTTATTTTACAACACATACAGTACCTACGATTATACTTATCTCGATCAGGCAGGTATCATTTCATCACGTATGGAATTGAAAAATCTGCGTTGGCAAACATTGCGTGGAAGTAACATCGGTTACAACGTAAGCATCTTTAAAGGTCGTGTGCGTATGGATGGTGAAATTTACCGTAACCGTACTAAAGACCTCTTTATGGATGGTTTACAGATTGCTTCTTACACGGGCTACAATTCCTTGTTCATGAATGTTGGTACAATGGATAACCAGGGTTGGGAACTGGCGGTATGGACGCAGCCTTATAAAACAAAAACATTAACGATTGGTTTCGACTTTAATATTTCGGCCAACCAAAACGTAATTCGTGAAATTTCTGAATTCTATCCAAACCAAAGAGGTGATGTAACGAAGAATGGTGAGTATCTCCGTCTGTTGCAGATCAATAATCCGTTTGGTTCGTTCTATGGTTACAAGTACAAAGGAGTTTACGCAAACAAATCTGCAACTGTTGCAACAGATGCAAAAGGAAATCCAATTGTAGGACCTAATGGTCAAACAATTTACATGCGCTTTAACTATCCGCAAACAGATTATATTTTCCAGGCGGGTGATGCGATGTATGAAGACATTAACCATGATGGTAACATTAACTACATGGATGTTGTTTATCTCGGTAACAGTAATCCTAAATTATCGGGAGGTTTTGGTCCATCAGTTACATGGAAGAATTTCCGCTTAACATCGTTCTTCAGCTTCCGTTGGGGTTACGATGTAATTAACGGCACCAAAATGAATACAACCAACATGTACGGTTTCGATAACCAAAGTACAGCTGTGTTAAGCCGTTGGAGAAAAGAAGGCGATGTAACTGATATGCCACGTGCATTAATTGCAGGTGGTTATAACTGGCTTGGCAGCGACCGTTATGTTGAAGATGCATCGTATATCCGTTTCAGAACTGTTACACTGCGTTATAATTTCGATAAGAAAGCGCTGAAGAAAATGAAAATGAAATCAGCAAGCTTTTATGTAACCGCAGAAAATCTTTTCACATTCACCAACTATCTCGGTCAGGATCCCGAAGTATCATTCCGTGGTTCCGATCCGTTCCGTGTATCTTACGATTATTCAATGACGCCGCCGGCAAAAAATATTACAATTGGTTTAGTAGCAGCATTCTAATTACAAACGCATGAAACAGATTAAATTTCTTACATATTCGCTTTTGGTACTGTTCGCAGTAAGTTTCAGCAGCTGTAAAAAATGGCTGGCTCTGAAACCGCAGGATGGTATTGTAAAAGAAGAGTTCTGGAAAACAAAAGAACAGGTAAAGGCATCCGTTATCGGAATTTATTCATCGATGATGGAATATTCCAGCGGCACGTATGGTAACCCGACAAATTATGTGCCTTCAATGGCCGAGCTGTTTTTTGTTTGGGGCGAAAGCAGGGCCGATCATATTGCATCTGCCACCGCTTCCAGTGCCGATGATATTGCATTGATCAATGCCAATATTCAACCAACAAACGTAAATGCCAACTGGCGTCCTTTTTACAGAACCATCAACTTCTGTAACACCGTTATTGAAAAGGCTCCCGAAGTGTTGGCAAACGATAATACGTTTACACAAAAACAACTCGATAACTATTTAAGCGAAGCATTAACCGTTCGTGCACTCATGTATTTTTACCTGGCCCGCACTTTTGGTGATGTGCCGTTAAAACTTGATGCAACGTTGAGTGATGAAAATATTACTCCTATTCCTAAAACAGCGCAAGCTGAAATATTTGCACAGGTAGTAAAAGATCTTACTGCAGCAGAAGCGAAAGCTGTTACAACTTATGGCGACGCAGCTTCTGATAAAGGCCGTGTTACTGTTTATACCATCAATGCTATTTTAGCTGATGTGTATTTGTGGATGGAAAAATATACCGAAAGTATTGCGGCCTGCGATAAAGTTATTAACTCAGGTAAATTCGGTTTAATCCGTGGTGCAACGCAAAACGGACCAATTGTTGAGTACAACGATGCATGGTTTAATACCTTGTACTATAACGGTAATTCAAACGAAGGCATTTTTGAATTGCAGTTCAGCCAGCAACGTTTAAATCCTTACTTCACTATTTTTTCTTCAAGTATTTCTGCAAGAAGATGGACTGCTGCAGCCGACCTGATGGATCGTGTGTTTACTGTTGATTACACCAACGATCAGAACTACGATATCCGTGGCGATGGTGCTTCAGTTCGTGCAGCAACAACTACCGTATGGAAATATGTTGGTGCAAATGCTACCGGGCTCCGTGCTCTTGATCAAAGCTATGCACACTGGTTCTTCTATCGCTATGCAGATATTTTATTAATGAAAGCAGAAGCATTGAATGAGCTTGGTCGTGGACAGGAAGCCCTGGATATTGTTTATACAATCCGTGCACGTGCAAATGCATTGGATGCAACAGATCTTACACCCGCAGCTTCCGATAAAAATCTTATCCAGGATTTTATTCTGGAAGAACGTGCAAGAGAATTTTGTTTTGAAGGTAAACGCTGGTTCGATGTATTGCGCAATGCAAAACGTAATAAATACGAACGTATCGGCATCCTGTTAAGTATGGTATCTATCAGCGTACCATCCAATATGCAGCAATCGGCGCAGGCAAAGTTTAAAGATCAAAACAGTCATTACCTGCCGATCTACCTCTACGAAATGCAAACCAATAAACAATTAGTACAAAACCCTTTCTATAAATAATTGAAACCTGCATTATGAAAAGAAACATTGTTCTTGCCTTAGCTTCGGTTGCAGTTATAGCTCTGCTTATGTCGGCCCCGGGCTGCAGAAAAATCAAGATCGAGGAATCTACAACGGGTGACGTAAATATTGTAGGCTATCTCGATAAAAATCTTGATTCGTTTTCACTCTTTCGCCAGATTCTGGAAAGAACAGGCAACGCTGCATTCCTCAATGCATATGGAGCCTACACTTGTTTTGCACCAACAAACAGTGGTGTAAAAACATACCTGGCCGGTCTTGGTGCTGCTTCTGTTGAAGCTGCCGATATCAACACATTAAAAGATATGGTGCGTTTGCATTTGTTGAGCGATACGGTTTATACCAACTCGTTTACAGATGGTAAATTGCCCGTTGTTACCATGTACGGTCAGTACCTCGTAACATCGGTTGCCAATGTAAGCGGTGTATCAAGTTATCTTATTAACAGACAAGGTGCAGTTCTTCGTTCTAACGTACGTGTTGGTAACGGTGTCATTCATGTAATCGACAATGTGCTGAAACCTGCTGTTAAAACCATTGCACAACAGTTGGAAGAAAAACCTGAGTATTCCATTTTTGTACAGGCATTAAAGGAAACAGGCTATTATGCGAAACTGAATGCTGTGGATGCCGACACATCGAAACGTTGGATGACAGTATTTGCAGAAAGTAATAAAGCGTTAGCCGATAGCGGTTTTGCAACATATGCTGCGTTAAAAGCGAAATATTCTAAAACAGGTAATCCTGCAAACGACAACGATAGCCTGCACATTTATGTAGCTTATCATATTTCGCAAGGTTTGAAATTCCTTGGCGATATTATTTCAACGCCAACACACGAAACATTACAACCTCAGGAAGTGGTAAGTATTAAGTTGATCGATCAACAGGTATTACTTAACCAGGATGAGTTTAATGGTGTATTGGAAAAAGGTGTGGTGCTGACACGTGCAAAGAGCGATGTTGCTGCAACCAATGGCGTATGGCACGATGCAGCTGCGCACTTTATGGTGAAATTCCGTAAACCAACGGCTTTGTATTGGGATGTGTCTTCTTTCGATGAAATTAAAAAGCTGCCAGCTTATTACAAAAAAGCGAACTACAATTTTACCCGTGCAACAGAAGCGGATAATCCAATTAAAGATCATTACTGGGGTTGGGGTCCGTTAGCAAGTACAAACACACTTACTTATACTTATTCTGCAGCAAGCAGTATTACCAACTATGCTTATAATGCAGATATCAATATGCTGCCGCTCGGTTTACCTAACCGTCCGCCATGGTGGGAAATGCGTACGCCGCCCATTGTAAAAGGTAAATACAAAGTATGGGTTTGTTACCGTCAGCAAAAACAATCGAGCAGCTCCAACATGCTTTGCCAGGTAAGTGTAAACGGCACCATTATGCAACGTACAATGAACTTTACTGATACACGTCCTGCAGGTACCGACTCTGAACTGGAAGCAATCGGTTGGAAACGTTATACCGAAAACACAAGCAATCTTTGGGCTGCACGCCAGGTAGGTGTAATTGAGTTTACAACAACCAAACAACAACTCATCCGTATTACAGCATTAACAGGAACGCAGAACAATAACAACCTTGATATGATCCATTTTATTCCGATCGATCAGGATCAGGTGTTGCCACGTTTCCGTCCGGATGGCACAATGATTTATCAATAATAACTAACGACAGAAGTACTGAAAAATATAATGAACATGAAGATCAGGCATACCTCTCTCTTACTGGTGTCGGGGTTACTTTCTTTGCAGCTTTTAAGCAGCTGCAGTAAAGTAAAAGACGAACGAAACGATATTACGGATCCTGCGTTGCAAATGACAGTACTGGATCTTGTAAACGCCAATCCCCAGTTAAGTACTTTTAAAGAATACCTGGTGAAGACGGGTTACGATAAAGTTATTAGTTCATCACGCAATTACACCGTTTTTGCGCCTGTTAACAGTGCACTTTCTTCACTCGATCCTGCAATTGTAAACGATGCGGTAAAACTCAAAAGCTTTATTGGTAACCACATTGCATTGCAACAATACCGTACCAGCGAAATTGTACAGCCTACACGTATTGGTATGTTGAACGATAAGTACAATAACATGCAAGGCAAAAAAATTGAAGATGCAACCATTACTACAGCGGATAAATATGCAGGTAACGGTTTGCTGCAGGTTATAGATAAGGCACTGCCTGCTTTGGATAATTGCTGGGAGTTTTTAAATAACAGCAGCAACGCACCTGTAAAGCAAAAAACATTTATGCTTTCGCTTTTCCGTAAAGTATTTGATCCAACAAATGCGGTTGTTACTAGCATTAACCCTGTAACAGGTGAACCGATTTACCAGGCAGGAACAGATTCGGTATTTACCAATCTTTTCTGGAATCGTGTACACGATCTGAAAGTTGAGAAAAAACAGTTTACACTATTCATGCTTACAGATGCAGCATGGGATGCAGAAATAACAAAGTACATGCCCTATTTCGTAACCAATACTGCAGACAGTAATACACTTGTTACAAGCTGGAATGTTGTAAAAGATTTTGCAGTAGATACAGTTTATCAACCCAACTCCATTCCCGATACGGTTGTATCAAAGTTTGGAACAAAACTTCCGGTTAATAAATCGGCTATCGTACGTACCATTAAAACAAGTAATGGTATTGTGTACGTAATGAGCCAGATGAATGTATTGCCCGCAAGTAAGTTTAAAACAATTACCATTCAGGCCGAAAGTTATATTGCGCAAAGTGTAAACAGGAGAAGTAATACTTATTTCCGAGACAGGTTTAATCCGCTTACAGGATTGGATTTTACCGATGTAAACGTATTCAATCATGGTGTATCTAATTTTTGGCTTCGTTACGAAGTTCCTGAAGTGCCTTCTATTAAATACAAAGCTTACTGGGTAGCATTGAACGATTTTCAAACCGCAGCTTATACACAAAGGTTGGGTTGGGGTACAGGTGCAGTACTTCCGGCGCTGTCTGCTGTTGTGAATCCAAATGTTTACAGCGAAGTATATGTTGGCGAAATTCCGCTCACATTTTATTCGCCTGTGCTCAATGTGTATTTGGTGGGAGCTAATAGTACAACAGCAGCTGTTAACCCGCTTTCATGCGATTATATTAAGCTGGTGCCAAGTTTATAAACGAACTACCATTAAAAGAAAGTTGTGATGATAAAAAAGAATGTACATAGTCTGGTTATAGCAATGCTTGTTGCAGCAGCGTTAAGCTCGCCGCAGGAAGTTGTTGCCCAGCAAACAAATACAACAAAAAAAGACAGTTTACCCGCTGCCCAAAAAATTGTAATTACCGGCAAGGTTACCGATGCTGCAGGTAAAAAGCCTTTGGCAGGTATACGTGTTGAAGTAAAGAATTTTTCTGCTGCTATTACCGATGATGATGGCGAGTTTACATTAAAAGTTCCTTCTTATTATACCGATATAGAGATCAGTGGTGAGGGATTTGCATCGAAACAGGTTTCGTTAAAAGGGAAGAATGCCGTAACAGCAGAACTGCTTTCAGAGTCGGCAACAACCTTCCAGGAAGATGTGATGATGCCATTTGGTACAATGCGCAAACGGAATATTACAGGTGCTGTAACAGCATTTAATGCCAACAGCGATTGGGGACGTCCGTTTGAAACAGGTGATGCTGCTTTGCAGGGTAAGGCAGCCGGTTTAAATGTTATCCGTCGTTCGGGTACACCGGGCATTGGCGCTAATATGTTTTTGCGTGGTTACAATTCGTTGTACAGTACAAATGCGCCACTTGTTGTTGTTGATGGTATCGTGTATGATATGAATGATTATGGAAACAGCATCATTGCAAATAATTATACCAACCCGTTATCCTTGATCAATATTCACGATATTGATAACTACACGGTAATTAAAGATGCATCTTCTATTTACGGAACGAAAGGTGCAAATGGTGCCATCATCATTACCACCGCACGTGCCAGAAAGGAAGCAACCAGTATCGATTTTGGTGTATACACAAGTTACAACCAGGCACCACAGCCTTTGAATGTAATGAACGCTTCTGCTTACCGTTCTTATCTTGGCGATATTCTGCAAAGCAAAGGCTTAAGTGCTGCTGAAATTGCAGCAATGCCTTACATGAACGACGATACAAGCAGCAATGCGGCGTATTATCGTTATCACAACAACACCAACTGGCAAAAAAATGTTTTACGTAACAGCGTAAGCCAGAATTACTATTTAAAAGTAACCGGTGGTGATAATATTGCTACATATGCATTAAGTGTTGGCTTTAGCCGTAATGCAGGTACAATTAACAATACAGGTCTTACACGTTACAACACCCGTTTTAACGCACAGTTTAATTTTTCTAAAAAATTCACAGGTGTTGCAAGCCTTGCGTTTACTTACAACCAGGCCGATCTTAAATACCAGGGAGTAGTTAATAAAACCGGTGCGTTGTACACAGCTTTAACCAAGTCGCCTTTCTTAGCTCCAAACGAAATGAACGAGAAAGGGGTGCTGTCACCAAACTTTGAGGATACAGATATTCTCGGTATCAGCAATCCATCGGTATTGATTGAAAATATGCAGGCGTATAACCGCTACTATCGTTTTATGGGTTCTTACACCTTTAAGTACGATTTCAATAAATACTTATCAGCCTCTTCGTTACTTGGTATTGTGTACGATAAAAACCGTGAAAATATTTTTGTGCCACGTAAAGGTGTAGCAGACGATACATTAAGCAACGCTATTGCCGACAGTCGTTTAGGTACACAGGTTCGCCGTTTGTTCTCTGTTTATTCTGATACACGTATTGAATTTAAACGTACGTATCAGCTTCGTCACAGTATCGCATCCCGTTTAGGTTTGCGTTATCAGCAAAACCGTGCAGAACAGGATTTTACGTTGGGTTATAACTCGGCAACAGACGAGCTCATCAGTGTACAGAATGGTGTAAATGCTTTACGCCAAACAGGTGGCGGAATAGGTGAGTGGAACTGGATGAACACTTATTTTAATTTCGATTACGGTTATAAAGACAAACTCTTCTTATCTGTTAATGCTGCAATGGATGGTTCATCACGTTTTGGTTCGCAAGCAAAAGGCGGTGTTTCAATGGGCGGTGTTACTTATGCCATCATGCCATCTGTTGCTGCTGCATGGCTATTATCATCCGAACGTTTTATGGCAACATCAAGCATCGATCTGTTGAAACTTCGTGCAAGCTTTAGTTTAACCGGCAACGATGATATTGGTAACTATACTGCACGCCAAACCTATACATCGCAAAACCTGTTAGGTATGCAGGGCTTGGTTCGCAGTGGTATTGCCAATCCTGCAATTCAGTGGGAAACCAATAAAAAGTTTAATGCAGGTGCAGACCTTTCTACATGGAACGAGCGTTTGAATTTTAGTGTAGATGTCTATCGCAATAAAACTGAAAACATGCTGGTGTACGAAGATGTACCCGTTGCTTCAGGTTTCAGCAAAGTGGCTACTAACAGCGGAAGCATGTTGAATACAGGTATTGAAGCAAGTGCAAATGTCCGCATCATCAATAAGCGTAAATTGAAGTGGGATATAGGTGTTACCATTGCCCACAACGAAAACCGTGTGGTAGCTGTTCCTAATAAAGAAATTACTACAGAATACGCAGGTGCAACAATCTTAACACGCCAGGGACTTCGTTCAACACTTTTTTACGGTTATGTAGCACAGGGTGTTTACAGTACGCAACCGGCGGCAAATGGTTTAAGAAAGAAAAATGCAGATGGTTCTTATAGCTATTTTAATGCCGGCGATGTTAAGTTTCTTGATATAAACAAAGACAACATCATTGATGAAAAAGACAGAACTGTTATCGGTATTCCTACACCGGATATTTTTGGAAGTGTAACAACCCGTCTTGAATATGGCCGCTTTACATTGGATGCGTTGTTTACATTCTCGCAGGGAAATGATGTGTTTAATTATCTCCGTTACAAACTTGAATCATCAAGCACGGTAGAAAATCAATTGAACAGTGTAGTAAACCGCTGGAGAGCAGAAGGTCAGAAAACAAATATGCCGAAAGCTACGTATGGCGACCCAATGGGTAATAACCGTTTCAGTACACGCTGGATCGAAGATGGTTCTTACTTCCGCCTGCGCAGTGCATCGCTTACATACAATATTCCGTTTAAAGAAAAATTCTTTAAGAACGCATCCATCTATGTAAGCGGAACCAATCTCTTTACATTAACGAAATACAGTGGTTACGATCCCGAATTCAGTGCATCACCTTCTTTGTTTGCTCAAGGTACCGATGCCGGACTCGATCCGTTATTCCGCTCGTTTATTTTAGGTGCAAGACTTGGTTTATAAAAACGATTGAAGTTTAAATTATTGAACGAAAAAATGCTGCTTCAGATATGAAGAAAATTAATTTGCCCGAATTTGTGTTAGTGCTGATGATGCTGGTTAGTTTGTCGGCTTGTAAAAAAGTGTTCGACATTCAGCCGGAAGATCAGTTAGACGAAGCGAATGCTTACCAAAACGTTTACGATGCCGATGCTGCAGTAATTGGTATTTATGGAAAGTTTATGGGATTGGCTGAACAATATGTTGTGTTAAATGAACTGCGTGCCGATTTGCTGGATGTTACAGCAAATTCAAACGAGGCTTTACGCCAGATCAATACACATACAGTTACCGAAAACAATCCTTATGCAAGTCCTAAAGCATTCTACGAACTGATCCTGAACTGTAACGATGTGCTTGAGCACTTTAAAGTAATGGTACAGGAAAAGAAAATGAATGAAGATCAGTTTAACCAGCGTTTTTCTGATATTAAATCTCTGCGTTCGTTTCTTTATTTACAGTTGGGTATTCATTTTGGTGAAGTGCCTTACGTAACAAGTTCATTAAAAAATGTAGATGAAGTAAAGAATACAGCTAATTTCAAACGTTTACCGTTTAATGTATTGCTCGATAGTTTGATCAGTACAACAGAGTCTATTCCGTTTAAAGGTATTTATCCTACAGGAACGAATTTAAACATTTCAGTCGATGCCTATCAAACCCAGAAATTTTACATACATAAGCGAGCGCTATTAGGAGATTTGTACTTGTGGAAAGGGAATTATCAAAAAGCTGCTACGTATTATCGTGAAGTAATGGAAGAAAATACAGGCTCTGCCGATGACAGGATTCGTTTTGGGATGTATAAAATGGGAAGTATGAAGGATGATTTGGCTGGACAAAATATTCGATATGGAAGTGCGGGTGATGCGACATCTTTAAATTATACTGTGGGATGGAGGCAGATTTTTGAAGCGCCCATTGGTTCGGACAACGTAAACTATGAATGGTTATGGGTAATGCCGTTCGATAACAAGTTTAATCCACAAAATCCGATGATCAAATTATTCTCTCCGGTTGGTGGAAACTATTTACTTCGTCCTTCTCAACAAGTATTTGATTTATGGGATGGGGAGACTCAACGCCCGGCTCAGGGAGGTTCAATTCCTTATGATGCCCGTAAATTATTAAGTACAATGACAATCGGCGGCCAGCCGGTGGCAATGAAGTATTTGTATAATTATATTGGATGGAATACCGGTACGGCATTAAATCCGTTGCAAAAAAATGGGAAATGGTTTTTATTTCGTCAAACACATTTGCATCTACGTTTTATTGAAGCAGCGAACCGTTCAGGTAAATATCGTTTATCATGTGGGTTATTGAATAATGGAATTGCAGGTACCTATCCAGCTCCTGGGAATGATGTTACTAATTATCATAACACATTGAACGAACCTTATCCCTTTAATATTGACGCTCGTAACAGTGGTAATTCCGGCGTTCCATATTATCGTGCTGACTGGTGTAGAAATCTTGGTATAAGAGCGAGGGCGAATCTGGTGAACATTTCTGTACCTGCTAATGACAGCTTGATGACTATAGAAAGTGCTTTAATTAAAGAAGGTGCATTAGAGAATGCATTTGAGGGCACACGCTGGCCAGATTTACTACGTATTGCGATTCGAAACAATGACCCTTCTTTTCTTGCTGATAGAGTTTATGTTAAACTTATGAAATCAGGCATTTCATCGTCTTCTGCTTCAGCAGCTCGTTCGAAGTTAATGGCAAAAGAATGGTATTTACCGTTTAAATGGTAATACCCTTATAATAATAAAAAAAACTCAAAACCTATAATTATGAAAATTATCTTACCTATCGCAATCGTTTTGTTTGTAACCGTAATCTCATGTGCAAAATCTGACCCGCTGAAACCAAACAAAGTTCAAGATGAGAAAAATAGCGGACCCCTTTTTTTGTTCTCTAAGCCCGTCCCTAATAAATTGCCAAAGGATTACAATTTATTAGTTAATAAATTAAAAGCGGGAACTATTAGCTTTGAAGAATTTTATACCCAATTACAGGGTTTAATAAAACCTTACAAGCGTAACAATGGAAGTAATAGTTCTTCAGCAATCTCTGGACGTCAATTTGGTCCATGGAGTTACATTCCGAGTTATTGTGACTCTGAAAATGATCCTGTTGGTTGTCGGGAGTTTTGGCGTACTGAATGTATGTCATTTTGTATGGAGAAATATTATATGCTAGCAGATGCTCTGATGATGGAAGAAGAAGCAGCCTATGTTGATTATTCGGCAGCTATAAATCTTTGTAACGATAGTTTTATTAATAATAATCAGCGAGATAGTTGTAAGAATGCTGCTGCCACAGACTACGCCACAAGGCTAAATCCAATCATTTCGGCATATAATTATGCAAGCAACGAGTTATATACATGCGAAGCTGGTTGTGGGTATTAATATCGAATTTTAGATTAATATTTTTAATTCGAATCCATAACTTTTATAGAATAGCATATGGGCTATTCACTTTTTCAAAGTATTAAAAGGGCAGGGAATAAAGTACCTGTCTTTTTCATTTAAAGCATTCATAAAAAAATATTCAGATTAACGAAATCGATTAAGTGGAAGTTTCATAGCGTTAGTTAAAGACATAATATATTTAGCGGAATAAGTACGAAACCGAATTGTTTGTTATGAAAAGAAATCTTTTTATTGCTGCGCTTATTACTGCAGCTGTAGCCAATGCACAGGTTAAACCAAAGCCTCAACAGAAACAAAACGATGTAACCACACCACTGCATGCCATGAAGGTGGATTATCCTTCGCCATATGGTGCACCTACTAAAGAAAGTGTAAAGGCTGTAGTAGATAAAGTGTACAACTATCTCAATGCCGTTACGCCTGCAGAAATGATGAATAAGAAAACCGGTGCTGCAGTAACCGATGTAAATGCATTGGATACAAACACCGTGTTGAAGCAAGGCGATTTCCGTTTAACCAGTTACGAATGGGGTGTTACCTATTCTGCATTTCAACGTGCTGCTGAAACAACAGGTGATCAGAAATATGCAGCGTACGTGAAGACGAGATATGATTTCCTGGCGAAATGGATACCTGCAATCAAGAATAAATTTCCGTTAGATTATATCCGTAAGAAAGGATTGCTGTCGCAGCCCATTGCGCCGCATGCTTTGGATGATGGAGGTGCTGTTTGCGCATCCATGATCAAAGCACAGAACAGTGGCTTGAGTAATAATCTTCGTCCGATCATTGATCATCTGTCGGATTATGTTGTGAACAAAGAATACCGTTTGAAAGACGGAACGCTTGCACGTATGCGTCCGCAGGCAAATACATTATGGCTCGATGATCTGTACATGGGTGTGCCTACCATGGCATTCATGGGTAAGCTTACAGGCGAAACAAAATATTATGATGATGCAGTGAACCAGATACAGTTGTACAGCAAGCGCATGTTCAACAAAGACAAAGGTGTGTTTATGCATGGCTGGGTAGAAAGCATGGAACATCATCCTGAATTTCGTTGGGCAAGAGCAAATGGCTGGGCATTATTAACGATGTGCGAAGTGCTGGATGCATTACCTGAAACACATCCGGGCAGAGCATTTGTGTTGCAGCAGTTCAAAGCGCATGTAAATGGTTTGATGCAATACCAGGATGGTACCGGCTTCTGGCATCAGTTGCTTGATCGTACAGATTCTTACCTGGAAACATCTGCCACTGCCATTTATTCATACTGCATTACACATGCGATTAATAAAGGATGGATCGATGCAATGACATACGCTCCAACCGCAATTCTTGCGTGGAATGCTGTAACAACAAAAGTAAATGCACAGGGACAGGTGGAAGGAACTTGTGTGGGCACAGGAATGGCGTTTGATCCTGCGTTTTATTATTACCGTCCGGTGAACGTGTTTGCTGCACACGGTTACGGCCCGGTGATCATGGCAGGTGCTGAAATTTATCAATTACTCAATCAATTTAAATTCGAGATCAATGACAGTTCGCTGCAACTGTCGAAAAAGTAAATCATGAAATATATTGTTGTTTCTGTTGCTGTTGTATTATTAAGTGTTGCTGTAAACGCACAAACATATAAGTTCGATTTTGGTAATGGTCGTGTAAAGAAAGGTTATACCGCTGTTACACCCGATTCGAAATTCGCCAATGAAAAAGGATATGGTTTTACTGCTGAGTCGGAAGTGACCGCTGTTGATCGTGGCGGTAAAACGGTGAATGATGATTACATCACATCCACAAAGCCGTTTTACTTTTCAGTAAATCTTCCTGATGGCAATTATGATGTAAAAATTATTTTCGGTGATAAGAAAGGAACGTCGGCTACAACAGTGCGTGCTGAATGCAGGCGCTTAATGCTTGAGAATATCCGCACTGCAAAAGGAAAAATTGTTACCGAAACATTTACGGTGAATGTGCGTGACAGTTTGATCCGTGATGCAAAAGGCAACATTGTAAAAGCAGTGAAGCTAAAGCCACGTGAATACGAATACCTGCATTGGGATAATTTTCTCACTATTGAATTCAATGATTCGTTACCGAAAGTGTGTGCAATAGAGATCACACCTAACAAAACAGCTGCCACTATTTTCCTGGCTGGCAATTCAACAGTAGTTGATCAAAGTCGTGAGCCCTGGGCTGCATGGGGACAAATGATCCCACGCTTTTTAGCACCGGGTAGTGTAGCTGTTGCCAATTATGCAGAGAGTGGTGAAGCACTCAATTCGTTTTTAAGTGCAAGACGCTTGGAAAAGATATTGAGCTTAATGAAACCTGGTGATTATTTGTTCATTGAGTTTGGACATAATGATATGAAGCAGAAAGGCCCGGGTATCGGTCCTTTTACTTCGTACAAAAAGTTATTAAAGCAATACATTGCTGAAGTAAAGAAGAAAGGCGGTATTCCTGTACTGGTTACATCTATGCATCGCCGCAATTTTGATAAAGACGGAAAGATCATCAATACATTGCTGGAATATCCGGAAGCTGTTCGCCAGACAGCGAAAGAAGAAAATGTAGCTGTTGTTGATTTGAATGCGATGAGCAAAGTGTTGTACGAAGCGTGGGGGCCAACAAACTCCATCAAAGCATTTGTGCATTATCCTGCCAATACATTTCCCGGACAAACAACCAAGTTGGAAGACAATACACATTTCAGTACGTATGGTGCGTATGAGTTAGCAAAATGTATTGTGCAAAGTATTCGTGAACAGCATTTGCCATTAGAGAAATTTATTAAAACAGATGTACCTGTTTATGATCCAGCAAAACCATTGGCATTTGAACAATTCTATTGGCCGTTGAGTTCGTTTATGACGAGTACGAAGCCGGATGGGAATTAACCCCCTCTAACTCCCCCTGAAAGGGGAGAAGTCAACGCACAGCCCTGGCTTTATGAAAGTGCTGATGACACTTAAACGTTTTAAGATAGATGATTAAAGAATTTAAGCCGATGTGGAAGTGATAAAGTTTGGATATAGATAGAAGTGCCGTCCTTCTCTAAAGGAGAAGGATAAGAGGATGAGGTCTGCTGCTATGAAAACTGAACGCACAAGTGAGTGACACAACAGACGATGCTATGAAATACAAAAGCCGGTAAACAAAACATACATGAAACATCTTTTCCTTGCATTATTTATTTGTTCAGTTGCATCTGCACAATCGCCCACAATACAAGTTGATCTGAAAAAAGAAGTGGGTGCAATGAAACCTGTTTGGGCATGGTTTGGTTACGATGAACCAAACTATACGTACATGAAAGATGGAAAGAAGTTGTTGTCGGAGATCGCTGCATTAAGTCCGGTTCCTGTTTATGTACGGGCACATAGTTTATTGGTTACAGGCGATGGAACACCTGCATTGAAATGGGGCAGCACCAATGCTTACACCGAAGATGCAAATGGTAATCCTGTTTACAGCTGGCGCATCATCGACAGTATTTTTGATACCTACATACAACGTGGTATGAAACCATTGGCGCAAATTGGTTTTATGCCCGAAGCATTATCAACCAATCCTCAACCATACAAACATGATTGGAAACCTGGTGATCCTTATTTCAAGATCATTACAGGTTGGGCTTATCCGCCGAAGGATTATAACAAATGGGCCGAGTTAATTTACCAGTGGGTGAAGCATAGTGTAGAACGTTACGGACAAAAGGAAGTGGAGAGTTGGTATTGGGAATTGTGGAACGAGCCCAATGGTTACTGGAAAGGAACAAAAGAAGAGTTCTTTAAACTGTATGATTATACCGCCGATGCTGCGAAGCGTGCATTGCCAACTGCAAAGATCGGTGGAATAAATATTGCAGGCACTGCAGGCAAAGGAGCACAGGAATGGTTGCATGCATTTGTAAAACATTGTTACAGCGATACGAATTATGTAACAAAGAAGATCGGCTCACCTGTTGATGCAATTTTGTTTCATGCAAAAGGATCACCACGTGTTGTAAATGGTCATGTGCAAATGAATATGGGTACGCAGTTGCGTGATATCAATGCAGGGTTCAAGTTTGTCGCATCTTATCCGCAGTTAAAACATCTGCCCATCATCATTGGCGAAAGTGATCCTGAAGGTTGTGCGGCCTGTGGTATGCACACCAATCCTGAGAATGCGTATCGTAACGGAACGATGTTCTCCAGTTACACCGCTGCATCGTTTGCACGCAAGTATCTACTGGCCGATTCATTCAAAATAAATTTTCTTGGTGCAGTATCATGGGCATTTGAATTTGAGAATCAACCCTGGTTCTATGGCTTTCGTGACCTTGCAACGAACGGTGTAGATAAACCGGTGCTGAATGTGTTTCGCATGTTTGGTATGATGAAAGGTAACAGGGTGTTGTTGCAGGGCAGCCAGATGTATGATCTGAAAACCATGGTTGATTCAAGTGTTCGCAAAAGTTATAATGATGTTGGTGGATTGGCAGCAAAAGATAAACGTTCTGCAACAGTCATGATCTGGAACTATCATGATAACGATGTGCAGCAACCTGCATTGCCTGTACGGGTAACAGTAGATGGTGTTCCTGCAACGAATGTAACTGTCACCGAGTACCGCATCGATAATGAGCATAGCAATAGTTACGAAGTATGGAAGAAAATGGGTTCACCACAAAACCCAACGAAAGAACAAATTGCTGTATTGGAAAAAGCAGGTCAGTTAAAAACAACAGGACAACCAAAGAAATTAAAAACAACAAATGGCGTATTGACGATGAATATTTCCTTACCGCAACAGGGAGTTAGTTTATTGAAACTTGATTGGTGATTACTTGCCCCGCCTTTAAAGGCGGGGCAAGTGAAAAAAAACAAAAACATGAAACAGATTTTATTCTTTGCAGCAATGTGTATTTCAATGTTTGCATCGGCACAGATCGGCAAACGTTTTCCATCGGAACGAAAAGAAATAAAAGACCCTGTAACAGGTGCAAGACTTGTGTTTTTAACTTCCACACCCGGAGGTGATTCAAAAATTTATCAAACGCATAATCAATGGACGAGTGATGGTGAATGGCTCATCTTCCGCAGCAGCCGTACTCGTGGCGAAGCAATGGCGGTGAATGAAAAAACCGGCGAGATGGTGCAGGTAACAGAAGGTGGTTACACCGGCATGCTCAACATTGCACGCAAAAGCATGAAGCTTTATTTTATGCGGATGCCAGAGCGTGATACTGCAAGAAGAACAACGACTGATACAACACGCAGAAGAAATCAAATCCCATTACAAATAGTAGAAGTTGATCTTGCAAAAGTTTTTGCCGACAGCAAAGCAGGCAAGATGCAACCTGTACATATCTATCAACGTATTTGCGGAACTATTCCCATTGAACTGGAAGGTGGTGGCGATATGGCATTGGATGGCGATGAAGAGTGGGCTTATTTCCGTGTGGGAAAAAATGCAGCAGCAAAACAGTTGGCAGCAGGAACAAAACCTGCAGATAATTTCGGGCCACGCAACATGGGTGCAGGACCAAATGGTATTGCCGCAATGAATGTATTGACAGGCGAAATAAAATATGTTGTATCGGTTCCTTTTCAGATAGGTCATATACAAAGCAATCCGTGGATGTCGGGTGAAATTGTTTTCTGTTGGGAGACAGGTGGCAAATCACCGCAACGTACATGGACGGTGAAGCGTGATGGTTCAGGTCTTCGTCCTCTTTATCCCGAAGCAGCATACGAATGGGTAACACATGAAGCGGTGATCGGTAAAGATGAAGTGGCAATTGCGATTATGGGTCACCGTAAGATCGGTGGCGTTGATACAACAGGTACGGGCGTTGGTGGTGCAAACCCCGGACAGGATGCTGCATGGGGACCAAGCGGTACAAGAGAAAAACCAACAGGTCTTGCTATTGTGAATCTCCGCACAAGAGAAAGTTATATTGCCGGGCAAACAAAAAGTGGTAGCGGTTTGTGGCATGTAACGGGTTCGCCTGATGGTCGCTGGGCAGTAGGTGATGATTTTACCCGCAACATTTATCTCATCGACCGTCATACAAATGAAATGATGTTATTATCTGCAGGTCATAAAACAACTGCAGCCGATCATCCGCATCCAACAATGAGTGATGACGGAACAAAAATTCAAATTCAATCGGCGATGTTGTCGGCCGACAATCGCTCCATGAACATCTGCATCATTTACCTGCCGGAAGAATGGTTGAAAAGAAAGTACAAGTAAATATGAAAGGATTTTCAATACACATCGTTGTTGTGCTGCTGTTCATTAATAGTGTGCATGCACAATTCCTCAACATCAAGAACGATGTTTTCTGGAATACGAAAGATGGCAAACCCATCTATAGTCAGGGCGGTGGTATTTTTAAATTTAAAGATGCTACCGGCAATCAAAAATATTATTGGTACGGTGTTCAATACAAAGAAGCAGCGATTTATCGCAACGATCCTTCTATCACATTGCCCAATGCTACGTTTGAATCGGTTACCTGTTACAGTTCAACCGACTTAGTAAACTGGATATTTGAAGCAGATGTGTTTACAAAAGAAGAAGCATTTAAAACAGTTCCTAAAACATGGGTTGGTCGTTTAGGTGTTGCTTACATCAAAGAGTTGAATAAGTATACCATGATTGTGCAACATGGCAACCAGGTATTGATCACAGTTGCTGATTCGCCAACGGGTCCATTCACCTCGCACCAACGTATCAATATGAAAGAGATGATTGGTACAACCAACACCGGCGATCAAACAGTATTTACCGATGAAGACAGTGGTAAATCTTATCTCATTTATTCCTATGGCAGCGGCAGAAATAAAATTTATGTTTCTGAAATTGGTGCAAAAGATGGCATGGTGAATTTATTGGACTGCATTAAAGTATTCCAGGGCGAAAGCAGGGAAGGCAACTGCATGTTCAAATACAAAGGAAAGTATTATATGGCGGCATCAAACATTTATGGATGGGATGCATCGTATGCTTACTATTTAGTTGCCGATGATATTCGTGGGCCTTACACACCAGTAAACAATATGCAGGTGATGAAAGGAAGCGAGAATGATTATGCACATGTAACACAAACAGGATTTTTCTTCAACATCAAAGGAAGTAAACAGGAAACAGTTGTTTACTGCGGTGATCGTTGGGCAAACTTTGCAGGTAATGGTTTGGGTTATAATCAATGGTTTCCGCTTTCATTTAACGGCGCCGAACCTTATTTCAATTCACTTAGCTCATGGAATGTAAATGCAAAAACAGGGGAGTGGAAAACTGCTGCCGATCATAACTACGTAATGAATGGAAGTTTTGAAGCAGACAGGAAACGTATTCCAAGTCATGTAAAACCTGTGCAGGAGTTTTTGCTTGGCTGGACAACGACTGTAATTGAAGGCAACAAAGTTTCACTCGACAGTAACAGTTCACCTGTGCTGAATTATTTCAACACAGCAACCGATCGTAAAACAGTGATCGGAGAAAAGAGTTTGCAGATAAGTGATAAGGTTGGCTTTAATCGAAGAGTGCATCAGGTCATCGCCTCATCACCCTATGTAAAACTGGAAGATGGCAACTATACATTAACAGCCAAAGTGAAAAACAGCAGCGGCTTTACGGTATTGAACATGTATGCACAGAGTAATGAAAAGGTTCGCTTTTATTCCATCAAAGAAGAAAATGCAAACTGGAAAACAATCACCATTGAACGTGTATTAGTGAAAGGAGGGAAAGTGGAAATTGGTTTTGTGGCAGAAGGGGCCGCCAATGCCTTTTGTTATGTGGATGATGTAATGCTGGTACGGGCAAAATGATTAACTTGCAGCCGAACGACTTAACCAATTCTTATGAGAAAAGTGATTAATCCAAAATTGTTTACCGTGGCACTCACCATCATTGCGCTGGAGTGCACCATGGTAAGGTATCGTTCGAAGTTCCCCTTTAATGTCGCTTACATTATCATTGTCGTAAATTTCCTTTACTTTAATTTCATCTTTTTCCCCGATGTACGGAGAAGGTACCGTGCACTGAAACAGGCCGGGAAATAGCAGGATTGTACAGGACAACCATCCTGCCATTAAAGCTTTACTTTATAGGCTGTTTAAAAGCTGTATAAAATGAAATTGCTCTCAACGGTTGCTCTGCTGTTCGCTACTGTATTGTGCCTGCATGCACAGGAAGTCCTCGAAACCGGTGGTAAAAAGATGCCGGACGAATGGATCGATCAAGACACAAAACATCGCATCATCAAATTAACAAGACTGGAAGGCAGGAGCAATCTCAGCTTTTACTTTCACAACAATCCCTTCATCGGTAACTCGATGGTGTTTTACAGCAGCAACAAAAACAATGTAGATAGTGTACGCAAGCAGGAGATCTCCACTGTTATATCGGGCAACCGACAAATTCATTTGCTTGATCTGAAAACATTAAAGACAGAGCAGCTCACTTATCATCGCTTGCCCATGAATGGTGAGATCGTTGATAACAAAAAGGGAATTGTTTATTACCAGATAAGGGATACTGTATTCAGTGTAAATGCAAAAACAAAAGAAGTAAAGCAGGTATTTGTTTTTCCTGCCGATTTTAAAGGAACAGTTACAGCCATCAATGCTGATGGTACTTTGCTGGGTGGTGCCAAATCAAGTGACGAAGAAAAAGAACTGTTCAAAAAATATCCCAACAAATCAAGTTACTTCAACATCATCTACGAAGCAAAGTTGCCACGCACTTTGTTTACGATCAATGTAAAAACAAAAGAACTGGACAAAGTACATAGTGATAGTGCATGGTTGAATCATGTGCAGTTCTCTTCAACCGATCCCAACTTATTGATGTTTTGTCACGAAGGCCCCTGGCATAAAGTGAACCGTATCTGGACGATCGATGTAAAAACAAAAAAGATCACACAGATTCATAAGCGGATTATGGATATGGAAATTGCAGGTCATGAGTGGCCCAGTGTTGATGGACAAACCATTTGGTACGATCTTCAACAACCACGCAGCACCAAATTTTATGTGGAAGGTCATAATGTAAACACCGGCGCAAAAACAAAGTACGAATTGCAGCGTGATGAATGGAGTATTCATTTCAACAGCAATAAAGACAATAGTTTGTTTTGTGGTGATGGTGGTGATGCCGGACAGGTAGCAAGAGCAAAAGATGGTATGTGGATCTATTTATTTAAACCCGATGGCGATAAATTTACAGCAACACGTTTGGTGAATATGAAACATCACAATTATCGCCTTGAACCCAATGTGCATTTCAGTCCGGATGGAAAGTGGGTGATCTTTCGTGCAAACTTTGAAGGGATAGAGAATGTGTATGCGGTGGAACTATGAATGATGAGTGATGAATAGTGAGTGGTGAATGAAAGAAGTTACGGGTTAAGGGTTATGTGTTATGAGTGTCTGAAAACTAGATGAGCAAGAGTAATAGCAGATAGGTTGAGAAGCGAGGGCTGTGTGAGAGCTTCCCCTCTTGGGAGGGGATTTAGGGGTGGGTTTGATTTAAAGAAGTTATGTGTTATGAGTTAAATGTTACGTGCATCACCCTGTTCCGTAGGAACAACTGATTACTAGAAAAATAATAAATCATATTTGCGTGCCGTAGTCACGCTTGAATTGAATAAACAAGATGAATCCTAAACAAAAAACATTGAGAAAATTAATTCTTGCATCGGCGATTGTAGCACACGGTTTTGCAGCAACAGCACAGATCAACTGGCCTGCTGTAACAAATGTCACCAAACCCTGGACACGTTGGTGGTGGGAAGGAAGTGCAGTAAACAAAGCCGATCTTACATGGAATCTTCAACAATACCAACAAGCCGGATTAGGTGGCGTTGAATTAACACCCATTTATGGTGTGGAAGGTTACGAAAATCAGTTCATCAATTTTCTCTCGCCACAATGGATGCAGATGTTCTCTTACACGCTCAATGAATCAAAACGTTTGGGTCTAGGTGTTGACCTGGCAAACGGAACAGGCTGGCCTTTCGGCGGACCATGGGTGAAAGATGAAGATGCAAGCAAAAGTATTTTCTATAAAACATTCAACGTTAAAGGTGGCGAACAATTAAGTGAAGCTGTTGAATACAAAAACGAAGGGTTCATTCGCACAGCCAATAATAAACCTGCAACATTCGACCAAGTATTAAAGCCTGTGTGGACGAATAAAAATCTACAGGCATTGGCCTTGGATCAGATTCAATATCCCGGCAAATTGTCTTTAAAGACATTGATCGCTTATTCTGATAAAAATGAAACGGTTGATCTCACAACAAAAGTTGATGCAAACGGAAAACTAAATTGGACTGCTCCAACAGGCAATTGGACATTGTACGCATTATTCCAGGGCTTGCATGGTAAGATGGTGGAACGTGCAGCACCCGGCGGGGAAGGATATGCCATCGATCACTTTTCATTGAATGCAGCCAACAACTATTTTAAAAAGTTTGATGCATCGTTCAAAGGTTATGATATTTCTTATCTCCGTTCTTTCTTCAACGATTCGTATGAAGTGGATGATGCAAGAGGACAAAGTAACTGGACGCCGGATTTCTTTGCAGAGTTCATAAAACGCAAAGGCTACGATCTTAAAACACAATTGCCTGCACTGTTTGGAAAAGATACACAAGAGAAAAACAGTCGTGTCATCTACGATTACCGTTCGGTAATTGATGAACTGCTGCTGGAACATTTCACCATTACCTGGAAAAAATGGGCAGGCACAAAAGGAAAGATGTTGCGTAACCAATCGCATGGTTCTCCTGCAAATACATTAGACTTGTACAGCGTGGTTGATATTCCGGAAACAGAAGGAACAGATATTCTTCGTTTCAAATTTGCAACATCAGCAGCGAATGTATCGGGCAAACAACTCGTATCATCTGAATCGGCAACATGGCTCAATGAACATTTCTTATCAAGCTGGGGCGATGTAAAGAAGATCATTGATCTGTATTTCCTCGGCGGTGTGAATCATATTTTTTATCACGGTACAGAATATTCGCCAAAGGAAGCAAAATGGCCGGGCTGGTTATTTTATGCAGCCGTGCATTTTCAACCAACCAATCCGCAGTGGAAAGATTTTCATGCGTTGAATACCTACATCACCCGTACACAAAGTTTTTTACAGAAGGGCAAGCCTGATAATGATGTGTTGGTTTATTATCCCATTGTTGATCGTTATGCAGAGCCGGGCAACGTCATGCTGCAACACTTTGATGGCATGGAACGGAATTTTGTGAACACCGATTTTGAACATGTATCAAAATGGATGGTGGAGAAAGGATATAGTTTCGATTTCTTTAGCGAACGTCAGCTGCAGAATTTTACCAACAATGGAAACAATATCATTAGCAGTGGTAATGTATATCGCACCATTTTATTGCCTGCCAATAAACTAATCAATGAAAAAGCATTTTCCCAGATAATGAAACTGGCTGAACAAGGTGCAACTATCTTAGTGTATAAAAATCTGCCGCAGGATGTGCCGGGTTTTAATCAGCTTGATGCAAGAAGAAAAACATTTCAGCAACTGATCGGTCGTTTAAAATTTGCAACAGCAAACAATGTGCAACAGGCAACAGTTGGTAAAGGAAAGTTTGTTGTGAGTGATGATATGGAAGCATTGTTGCAGGTTGCCAAAGTAAGAAAAGAAAGCTATGCAGAAAAAGGATTGTCGGTATTGCGCCGGAAAAACAATGATGGAACTATCTGGCTCATCAACAACCGCACCGATAAACCATTCGAAGAATGGATCGAACTCAATAGCAATGCAGCTTCGTTTGCCTTGTTTGATGCAATGACCGGTAAGAAAGGTTTGGCAAAAATTCGTAAGAACAGCAATGGTGCAATAGAAGTGTTGCTGCAATTACAATCATTCGAATCAATCATTGTACAATCTTATACTGTAAAGAAAACAGGCGAAGCATTTCCTTACAAAGAAACAAACGGCACAGCACAGGAAATAAAAGGAGAGTGGACGATCAACTTCCTTGAAGGCGGACCAGCCATTCCTGCTGCCATCACAACAACACAATTAAAATCGTGGACAGAATTAGGTGCAGCTGATGTAAAACATTTTTCCGGCACAGCGAAGTACAGTATCTCCTTTGCAAAGCCAACCGGTACTGCAGGTTCATACCTGCTCGATCTCGGTAATGTAGATGAGACAGCAGAAGTAATTCTCAATGGCAAAAAGATCGCAACAGTGATCGGACCTGTATTTCAATGTGTCATTCCTGCATCAGCCATGCAGGCGAATAACAAGCTTGAAATTATTGTTGCCAACTTAATGGCCAACCGCATTATTTACATGGATCAAAACAATCTTCCCTGGAAAATATTTTATAACACCAACATGCCTGCACGCAAACCGGAGAATGCCAAGAAGGGCATCTTTACAGCAGCTGCATGGAGTCCGTTGTCATCGGGATTGATAGGGCCGGTTACCTTAACTTCATTAAAATAATGAACATGAACCGCAGAGCCCTCATCAAACAACTGGCTGCATCTGTGCCCGCAATCTGGTTGGCACAACATGCAGATGCTGCCTCTTTTTTTTCATCAGATGAATTACGAATTGCAGACGGACCTTTTCAGTCAAATTGGAATTCATTGCAGCAATACAAAACTCCCGATTGGTATCGCAATGCAAAGTTTGGAATCTGGGCACATTGGGGACCGCAATGCGAACCCGAGTTTGGCGATTGGTATGCACGGGAGATGTACATGGAAGGAAATGGCAAGTACAACTATCATGTAGAAAAGTATGGTCATCCTTCGGCGTTTGGTTTTAAAGATGTGATCAACAAATGGAAAGCAGAAGCATGGAACCCTGAAGAGTTATTGGAATTATATAAAAATGCAGGTGCCAAATATTTTATGGCACTGGCCAACCATCATGATAATTTCGATTTGTACGACAGTAAATATCACAAATGGAATTCAACCAAAATAGGACCGAAGAAAGATCTGGTTGGAGGTTGGGCTAAAGCTGCACGCAAACAGGGATTGTATTTTGGTGTGAGTGTACATGCGGCGCATGCATGGAGCTGGTACGAAACAGCACAACGATCGGATAAAAACGGACCGAAAGCAGGAATTCCCTACGATGGTAAACTCACAAAGAAAGATGGCAAAGGAAAATGGTGGGAAGGATTGGATCCGCAGGAACTCTATGCACAAAATCATCCGTTAAGTAAAGAAAGTACTGATAATGCAGTGATCCATGCGCAGTGGGATTGGGGTGCTGGTGTGAGTGTTCCGGATAAAGCCTACTGTGATAAATTTTTTAAACGCACCATTGATCTTATTGACAAATACGATCCTGATGTTGTTTATTTCGATGATACGGTATTGCCGTTATATCCTATTAGTGATGTGGGATTGAAGATCGCTGCTCATCTATATAATAAAAGTATCAAGACAAAAGGATCATTGCAGGCTGTCATCAATGGTAAAATATTGAATGAGCAGCAACGTAAATGTATGGTATGGGATATTGAACGTGGCCAAAGCAACAGCATTGAACCATTGCCCTGGCAAACCGATACCTGCATCGGCAGCTGGCATTACAACAAGCCCATTTTCGATAATCATCGTTACAAGTCTGCAAAAACAGTTGTGCATACATTGGTTGATGTGGTGAGCAAGAATGGGAACCTGATGTTAAGCGTACCTGTTAAAGGAAATGGTACCATTGATAGTGATGAACGAAAGATCGTTGAAGAGATCGGCCGTTGGATGAAAGCAAATAGTGAAAGTATTTACGATACAAGATCTTGGACCATTTTTGGTGAAGGGCCTGCACTGGAAAACACAGCGCCATTATCAGCGCAAGGTTTTAACGAAGGCAAAGGAAAACCTTTTGAAGCTGCAGATATTCGTTTTGTTACAAAAGGAGATGTATTGTATGCAACAGTAATGGGCTGGCCGGAGAATGGAAAAGTGATGATTAAAAATCTTGGCAGCAATAGCAAGCATTACAAAAAGAAAATCAGCAAAGTTGAATTGCTGAGCACAAAACAATCACTTGCATTTGAACAAACAGTTGATGGATTGCTTGTAACATTTCCAGAGAACAGGGCTGCAGAGTTTTATGCAAATGCGTTGAAGATAATTAGTTGATGAGTGATGAATGATTAATAATGAGTGATGAACAAACAGCATGTCAATCCCTTCCTGGGAGGGGCGGCTACAACTTACAAATTGGATTGATAAAAAGGGGTGGGTTGGCAAGGGTGATTAAAATCCGTCAGACGAGGGCGTCAGACGGGCAAACAAAAGCTGTATCAAAATGACGAAATTAAAATTCTCCTTTGTGATTCTTTGTGTTCTTTGTGCCTTCGTGGTTCAAACTTCTTCAGCACAAAACAACACTGTGCCAAAACCTTTGTTCGATGATCCTGTTTATCATGGCGCTGCCGATCCCGTGATCATCTACAACAAAGCAAAAAAGAAATGGTGGATGCTGTACACCAATCGTCGTGCTTCAATAGAAGATTCAACAGTGCAATGGGTGCATGGCACACGGATTGGTATCGCTGAAAGTAATGATGGTGTACAATGGAAATATGTTGATACAGCAAACGTCAATTATCGTCCTGATGCAGGTTATACACATTGGGCGCCTGATGTAATTGAACACAAAGGAACGTATCACATGTATCTCACCTACGTGCCTGGCACATTCAAAGACTGGAATCATCCGAGAGTGATCGTTCATCTCACAAGTAAGAATCTGAAAGATTGGAATTATCAATCAACATTAAAACTGGTGAATGAAAAGGTCATTGATGCATCGGTGTACAAGATCAACGATACAACTTTCCGCATGTGGTACAATAATGAGAAAGATGGGAAGAGTATTTATTATGCCGACAGCAAAGACCTGTACAATTGGGTGGATAAAGGCAAGGCCATTGCAGCAAGAGGCGAGGGGCCTAAAACATTTTATTGGCAGGGAAAATATTTTATGATCGTGGATGCATGGAAAGGAATGGAAGTGTACTCGTCTGATGATCTGTTAAAGTGGACAAAACAACCCAACCGCATTTTAGAAAATCCCGGCAAAAGAAAAGACGACCAGGCCATTGGTGGGCATTGTGATGTGATCATAAACAATGGTAAAGCCTATGTTTATTATTTCACTCACCCCGGAAGAAGTAAAGCCAATCCTGCTCCAAGAGGTTCGTTTGATGATAAACGAAGTGTGATACAATTGGCCGAGTTGAAATATGTAAACGGTGAAGTTGTCTGCGATCGTAATGAACCGGTTATCATTCAATTAAAAAAATAAAATGAAATTCATTGCAGTTTTTATTGGGTTGTTGAGTTGCGCTGTTTCACATGCATCCGTTTTTTATGTAGCAACAAATGGAAATGATGCAAACCCGGGTACAAAAGAGAAACCTTTGCAAAGCATACAAAAAGCTCAATCACTTGTTTCTGCAGGCGATACTGTTTATATACGTGGCGGAACATACATGATGCAGGAATCGCAGATCGCTACTTATACAAGGATCTGGGCCTATGTTATTTTGTTGGATAAAAGTGGAACTGAAAATAAACGCATCAACTATTGGGCATATCCAGATGAAAAACCAGTTTTTGATTTCAGCAATATCAAGCCGGCAAATTATCGTGTACATGCATTTGAGGTTACAGGCTCCTGGCTTCATTTCAAAGGCTTGGAAGTAGTTGGTGTGCAAGTAACCATTACAAATGTGAATACACAATCCATTTGCTTTTCAAACGATGGTGGCAGCAACAATATATACGAGCAGTTAAACATGCATGATGGGCAAGCCATTGGCTTCTTTCTAACAGCGGGCTCCAATAATCTTATTCTCAATTGTGATGCTTACAGAAACTATGATTATGTATCGCAGGGAGGAGGTGGAAGAAACGGTGGTAATGTAGATGGATTTGGTAATCATCCTTCGGCGGGAAGTGTCAATAATGTTTTCAGGGGATGCAGGGCATGGCTAAACAGTGATGATGGATATGATTGTATCTCTGCATTTGAATCAACGGTATTTGAAAATTGCTGGGCGTTTTATAATGGTTATTCTGTTGGTTTTATTAGTCGTGCAGATGGTAATGGATTTAAAGCCGGTGGTTATGGTGCAAGAGCTCCAAACCTGCTTCCTCCTGTTATTCCAAGAAACAGCATCCGCAATTGTCTTTCTGTAATGAATAAGGCCAATGGGTTTTATTCCAATCATCACCTGAATGGAAGTGATTGGTTTAACAATACTGCTTATCAAAACGGCAGCAACTATAACATGCTAAATCGAAAAGGAAAGTTAGAAACAGAATATCTTGTTGATGGGCCGGGTTACGATCATGTGTTAAAAAACAATATCAGTTTTTCACCACGTTCGGCAAGTAATGATATTACAAACTATGATCCGGCAAGATGTACAATTGAATACAATAGTTTTTTGAATAATGAGATCAGGATATCTAAAGAAGATTTTATCAGCCTGGATACATCGCTTCTAACTGCTCCAAGAAAACCGGATGGCAGTTTGCCTGATATTGATTTTATGCGATTAAAACCGGGAAGTGTTTTAATTGATAAAGGTGTGAATGTTGGGTTGCCCTTCAAAGGCAAAGCACCAGACCTTGGATGTTTTGAAGTAATGAAATAAAGATGCTCTTAAATAAAAATCACATGAAGCTGTTGTGCAAGCTGATCTTGTTGTTTCTTTTTTGTTTTGCTGAAATCGATTCATCTGCACAAAAGAAAAACACCGCCATCGTCTCCGGCGTTCCCTGGTACGATGAAAAAGGAAATACCGTAAGTGCACATGGCGCTAACATTATAAAAGAGAACGGCAAATATTATTTGTTTGGCGAACGTCACGACGATAGCAGCAACGACTTCGTTGGCTTCAATTGTTATTCGTCAACTGATCTTTATAACTGGAAATTTGAACGCATTGCCTTGCCACAACAAACAGTGGGTAAGCTTGGGCCAAACCGTGTAGGCGAACGTTGCAAAGTGATGAAATGTCCATCAACAGGTGAATACATCATGTACATGCATGCAGATACACTGGGTTATGTTGACCAGTTTGTAGGTTATGCAACTGCAACCAATATCACCGGGCCTTATACATTTCATGGTCCATTGTTATTTAATGGCAAGCCCATTAAGAAATGGGACATGGGCACATTCCAGGATAAAGACGGCAGCGGTTATGTGTTGTTGCATGGTGGTGATATTTACAAATTAAATGATGATTATAAAAGCATCAGCGAACAGGTGAACAAAGCATTTGAAAGAGGTTTTGAATCGCCTGCTATTTTTCATAAAGACAGTTTATATTATTTCCTTGGTTCTGATCTGACGGGATGGGAGCGGAATGATAATTATTATTTCACCGCCACTTCATTAAAAGGCCCGTGGATAAAGAGAGGATTCTTTGCGCCGGAAGGAACGCTTACCTGGAATTCACAAACAACATTTGTATTACCCATTGAAGGTTCAAAAGAAACAACCTATATGTTCATGGGCGATCGTTGGTCGTTTCCCAAACAAACAACAGCTGCTACGTATGTGTGGCAGCCGTTATCGGTTTCGGGTTATACTGTTTCATTGATTCAATTCTGGGAAGCATGGAAGATCGATCAGCAAACAGGCATTGCTGCACCTGTAATCATTAAAGGAAAAACGATTGACGCTGCTGATAAACGAATTGTGTACAATGGTAACTGGGAGAATGATACATTGTCTCTAAAAAGTACTGATGAAAAAGGTGCTTCCTTCTCCGTCACGGTAAAAGCAACACAGATCGGTATTTATGGATTGTCGAGGCCAGATGGTGGTTATGCCAGCATCATCATCAAAAACAGCAAAGGCGAAACCGTACTCACTTCCAATGTAGATTTTTATTCGAAATATGCCAGACTGCAAACGAAGTTTATGAGTCCGTCAATGAAAAAAGATACGTACACTGTTACCGTAAAAGTATTGGGCGAAAAATGGTGGTGGAAAGAAAAGTCGGGACGATTGTCAGGAAGCAAAGGCCATTATATTTCGATTAACAATGTTGTAGTTGTTGAATAGATATATTTAGCTGCTTTGAATTGCCCCGGGCTTAAGCCCGGGGCAATTCAAAGCAGCAAAAAAACAAGACCTTTAAATAAATTACAATTGATATGAGAAAAATAAGCTTGCTCCTTCTCGCTTTTCAATGCATCACCTTATCCCTGCTTGCACAGGTAAAACTCGATCATCTCAAAACAGAAAACCTCAGCAATCCCATCGGGCTTGATGTTGTGCAACCATACTTCAGCTGGCAATTAATTTCCGATCAACGGAATATTGCACAAACAGCGTATGAAATAAGAGTAGCAGAAGATGTAGCAGCACTAACAAAAGGCAGCAGCTGGGCAAGCGGAAAGATCAGTTTCAATCAATCCATTCATGTACCCTACAAAGGCGCTGCGTTGACAGCAGGAAAAAAATATTACTGGCAGGTGCGTGTGTGGGATAATAATGGTAAAGCATCAGCATGGAGTGCAGTGAATCATTGGCAAATGGGTTTATTAAAACCAACAGACTGGAAAGCACAATGGATCGAACCCGGCTATACCGAAGACAAAGAATTTGCAGCACCACTCATGCGCAAAGAATTCAGCACCGGAAAAAAAATAAAATCAGCAACAGCCTACATCACTGCACATGGTTTGTACGAAGCACAGATCAATGGCAAACGTGTTGGAGATGCTTATCTCACACCCGGCTGGACGAGTTATAACAAACGCCTGCAATACCAGGCATACGATGTAACCAATCTGTTGAAAGATGGCGCCAACGCTATTGCTGTTACATTGGGCGATGGTTGGTATCGTGGTAACTTCTCATTCGATCACCGCAGAAATATTTACGGAAAAGATATTGCACTCTTGCTTCAGCTCGATATCGTTTATACCGATGGAACAACAGCAACCATTGCTTCTGATGCAAGCTGGAAATCATCAACCGGTGCCATCCGCTCCAATGGAATTTATCAAGGTGAAGTGGTGGATGCAACAAAAGAAAAGATTGGCTGGACAGTTGCAGGCTATGATGACAAGAACTGGTCTGCAGTAAAAACATCCAACGCATCAAAAGATATTTTAGTAGCCACTTATAACGAGCCCATCAAAAAACACGAAACATTTGCAACATTAAAAGTCATCACTACACCCAAAAAAGAAAAAGTGATCGACTTCGGACAAAACCTTGTGGGTTGGGTGCAGTTAAAAGTAAAAGGCAAAGCAGGCGATACCATCAAAGTATCGCATGCAGAAGTGTTAGACAAGAACGGAAATTTTTACACCGAGAATCTGCGTAATGCAAAAGCACAGGCTGTGTATATACTCAAAGGAAATGGCGAAGAAATCTTTGAACCGCATTTCACCTTCTTTGGTTTCCGTTACATAAAAGTAGAAGGTGTTGCAACTGAATTGCAACCACAGAATTTTACAGCCATTGCTTTGTATTCGGCTATGCAGCAAACAGGCAGCTTCACTTCATCCGATTCCCTCATCAATCAACTGCAGCATAATATTGAATGGGGATTGAGAGGAAATTTCGTAGATGTGCCAACCGATTGTCCGCAGCGTGATGAACGCATGGGCTGGACAGGTGATGCACAAGCATTCTTCCGCACTGCAACATTCTTACGTGGCGTCAATAATTTCTTTACCAAATGGATGAAAGATGTGTCGGCCGATCAAATTAAAAACGGCAGCATACCACATGTTATTCCGAATGTATTGGGCGAAGAAGGATGGGCAGCAGGCGGCAGTGCAGGCTGGGCCGATGTTTCAACCATCATTCCATGGGAAATGTATTTGGTGTATGGCGATAAACGCATTTTAGAAAACCAGTACAGCAGTATGAAAGCATGGGTGGGTTATATGCAAAGCAAAAGCAAGAACGACCTGTGGAATACCGGCAGTCATTTCGGCGATTGGTTGTTTTATACCATGGCCGATGATAACGATGGCAATGCAGCCATCACCAATAAATATTTAATTGCACAATGCTTTTACGCTTACTCTACACAGTTACTCATCAATGCAGCAAAGGAATTAGGCAAGGCCGATGATGTGGCAACTTACACCGCCTTACTGCAACGCATCAAAACAGCGTTCTTAAAAGAATACACAACGCCCAATGGTGCCACCATGAGCAACACACAAACATCGTATGTACTCGCTTTGCAGTTCGATCTGTTTCCTGAAGCATTACGTCAGCAGGCGGCCGATCGTTTGGTGAACAACATCAAACAATACGGTAATCATTTAACCACCGGATTTTTAGGAACGCCTTATCTCTGTCATGTGTTGAGTCGTTATGGTTATAGCGATGTGGCTTACACCTTGCTGTTGCAGAAAACCTATCCATCGTGGTTGTATCCGGTAACAAAAGGCGCCACTACCATTTGGGAACGTTGGGATGGTATCCGCACCAACGGCGATTTCCAGGCCATTACCATGAACTCCTTCAACCATTATGCATACGGTGCCATTGGCGACTGGATGTATCGTGTAATGGTGGGTATTGATGTGGAAGACGGAACAGTTGGTTACAAACAGATCCGCATCAAGCCACATATCGGTGGTAAGTTTACACATGCATATGCCGATTACATTACACAATATGGTACACTCAGCAGTGGTTGGAAAATTGAGAATGGAAAATTGACCCTGCATGCATTCGTTCCGGCCAACACAACGGCCACCATTTATATTCCTGCAGCTGCTGCAACCGATGTGCTGGAAAGCGGTCAGCCGTTAGCGTTAGTCAAAGAGATTGAAGTAGTTGGTAAGGCGAAAGAATATGTGGTAGTGAAAGTTGGTTCGGGGAAATATGAGTTTAGTACGGCGTATACAGCGAAGCAATAGAAACACAGATGACACGGATCAGAAAGATAAATACTGATTTTGTCTTTGCTCATCAGTTCAATAGCTGTTCTGCTGCTGCATGTTGCTTGTCTTCCCGAGGTACGAGGGATCTGTTGGGCAACATTACAACAGATAAACAGAAGAGTTTATGTGTTACAGGTTAAGTGGGAATTTGCATGTTGATCGTGCAACTTCAAGCTTCTTTCTTTTCTTTTTGCTTGTCCAAAAAGAAACAAAAAAGACCCCGAAAACCAATATACAACCTGGTTTTCGGTTTGCGCCCTGATTTAGCTTTTCTGCTACTGTAATTAATTGCTTTACTGCCTGCACAAACATCCTATGTGAAGCAGGTTGATTAATCAACGCCAGCCCGGGGTCTGGCCTTAGCCGCCCCCGGGACTTAGAAGAAAGGCTTTTCGTCTTCCCGTCTTACCGGCAGGAAACAAATGATAACGAAACAAGCAAGCATATGAACAATATCGAAGAAATCAGAGCAGGGCTTGAAACATTTATTGCTGCTGATAAATTTGTGAAGTACCAATATTTGCAACCGGCTGTAGAAAATTCAACGGAAGAAACCAAGACCCTTGTTAATGCCGAAATGAATGCCTTCTGTACGGAGCTTTTACAACAACTGAAGCAAGCAAGTATTACTGATGCGGATCTGAAAGAAACAGTCCGCAACTCGCTTGATAAAATTGAAGACCATCCTTTAGATACTGAAGACAGAGAGTTTTGTTATGAGTTGTATGGCCAAATAGGCGATATACTTGGTATTGATGTGGAAGACAACAGCATTTCAATGGAGGAAAAGCTGCTGCAACAGCTGGAAAAACTGGCTAAAAATGCGGGTGTCAATTTAAAAGACCTTCTTCCTCCCAATTCAATTTGATATCCCCATTGTGAGTGATATGGGAGTGACCTTATCTGGCCCGGAAACGGAGTTGAACCCTGTCGGATTTATACGTCTGATACGCTTTATGTACGCTTTATCTATGCTTTATCTATGCTTTAAGGTGGGAGTATCCTGCCTTTTGTCTAGTCCTAAAATAGCTATACAGGTGAGTGAATAAACCCCTGATTAGCTATCCACGGGAACAGTTATTCCTAAAACCCCACACTTATTAAATTTTCTGACAATACATAGTTCCCAAGCCATATATTTAAAAAAAAATCTATGAATTTACAAAAGCAAAGCAAAAACCGCTTCTCAATTAAGACGTTACAAGTTTTATTCCTGCTCATGATTTCCATTAGCAGTATTATTACCAGCTGCCAAAAATCATCGTTAGAAGAAAAGCACCAAGCTAAGGATGAGCTGGTACAATCTCCGGGGGAAGAATCAACAGACATTTTTGATGTTGAATGTCATGAAGTAAATGATTATACCTGGGAATTAAAGCAAAACCAATATGGTCAATGGTATGCAGCTTATACGAACGTTTCATACACCGTTTGCAGGTCAGTATCACCTTCATCCGGCACTGCACCACCCAATGGTTCAGGAGGAACAGCATTATGGGGAACCAACACCTCAACCTTCAATTCTTTAAATGGCAGCAGCATCAGCAGTATACACGATTACTTTAAATGCCTTGATCCTAACAGTTCAGCAACTATCACTGTTTACGTTGACCAGCCAACTGCCAATACTGACCAGTTATGGCAGGACTTAGGTAGCTCAACCGCAAATGTTGGTGATGTTTTTATTGAAATTCAGCAAGGCTCTTATACACGGGTATTTGGTTTTTATCCCTCTTCTCCTGTAAATGAAAACAGCACTCAAACTGCAACGGGAGTATTGCTTGATAAGAGTAACAAGTCTTATGATGTGGCATTGACATTTGGTGTTAACAGCACACAATTTGCAAATATTCTAAATTATGCCAGGCATAGCTTAACTGTTTTCCCAACTTATCATTTTTTTTATAATAACAATGTGGATTACGCTGTAAATATCTTGTTATTGGGCGGCCTTCCTATTAACAAGCCATACGCATACTGGCCGAATATCGGCACTATTAACAGTGCCGGGCTGTTAGGTGAAATATTAAAGGAAACGCAGGTCAACTCTGCGATCCTTACTCAAGGTGGTTCTTCGAACTCATTTAGTACAACGTGCCCATAATTTTTGATGAACTTATAAAAAAATGGCCGTGACAATTGTTGCGGCCTTTTTTGTTATTCAATATAGCTCATGGATTGCACAGGAGAGCCACAGATAAAAAGAGCTATGGCAGGCCCTGGAAAGTAATGATGATGTTGTAAGTGTTTTTGGTTTGGGCAAGGGTTTTTCTGTTGGATTTATACTGCCGATACGCTTTATCTTGGTAGTAAAGTGGGAGTATCCTGCCTTTAACAACGAAGGGTGTGGGCACTAAACAATAGGCAATGGGTAATTGCCAAGGCCGGGAAGGCGGTGAGGCTGGAAGGGAGTTTTAACATCCATTATAAGTGCTCTCTTCACTAACGGAAACAAAGCTGCAAAAGACTCCACTGATTTAGAAAAAAACAGGGGGAAAATACTCCTTTGGCGGTATTGGAATTGCCTCTATTTGTAAATATCTTGTTCTTTCCCAAAACTCTGCATTATGAAGCAACTCTATCTTGCTTTTGTATTTCTGTGTTTTATTTCCTCAACAAAAGCACAATCAGTTATTCAATTTACAGTTAATCAACTCCCGTTACTGAAAGCGGATGCCGGCAAAGACAGTACTGTTATTAAAGGCAGTTCGATCGTATTAGGAGGAATTTCACCAGCAAGTGGAGGTTCCGGTACTTACACTTATGCATGGTCGCCAGCTACCGGACTTGATAAAACGGATATTTCTCACCCAACGGCAACCGTTAACCAGGATATTACTTATACGTTAACCATTAATGATGGTTTGGGTTGTATAAAAACTTCGGCAGTGAATCTGAAAGTTTCATTTGCTACATCTGTTGATGAATTTTCTGCTTTGTATGGTTTGCGCATATTTCCAAACCCGGTAAGTGATCGTATTTATATCAGAACAAGCAGAGCATTCGCTGATAAATTATTGTTGCTTGAATTGTATGATGTGCATGGCCGGAAAGTGTATGCAAGACAGGTGAATGGAACTGCAACGCTCAATCAAACGATTGAACTGGGTTCGTTTTCGAAAGGGCTTTACCTGCTGAAGTTTACGAGCACAAAGATCAATACTGCTTATAAAATAATTGTTCAATAATACCTAAACCACAAGAAGATGAGAAAGCAATTTGTTCATTGGTTATTTTTTTGTTTGGCATTGGTGAGTGCGGGTGTTGTTGAGGCGCAAACAAAAGATTTTACTTTAAAACTAGATAATTATCGTGGAGACGTTCAGTGGGAACAATCGTACGATAAAATAACATGGACCAATATTACAGGCGCTTCAACCGCTAACTTTACGACACAGCCCTCTAAGACAACTTATTACAGAGCTAAAATTACTGAGCAAGGATGTTCTCCCATATATAGCGGTGTTAAAGCGGCGTTTATCCAGGATAAAGCTATTATAAGTGCAAGGTTAATAACGGGCAAAATAGTATTGCCTTCCGGCTCAGTAATAAACCCTGAAAGTTTAACTGCATTTTCTACGCTGGATAGTTGTAAGATAAGACAGGATAGCAGTTTTGAATTACTTATTGCCGACACAATAAAAGAGAATTTGTTATTTGCAGTAGATGGTAAAGGAGATATTTTAATGTTAGGTTATTTTATAGGTAGCCAAACACAATACTTAATTACTACAGAATCAACTGGTATTGCCCTTTTAATGATCTACCCATTTCAAAAACCAATTGCAACAGAAAAAAAGCCAACGCTGATAAATCAATTTAAGTCAGATACGTCGTTTCAAAAATTACAGGATGAAATAAATAAAGTGATAAAAGGAAGCGGAAAGCTTTTTTCAGAAACCAATAAAGATCTTGCTGACGCTTCTTTAGTTCTACTTAAAAGGGATTATAATAAAATAAGACTTCGTAATGCGGAAGGGAAACCACAATTCCGCATTACCGGTTCTACTGTGGCGGTTGACAATTTGGGAAGTTATACTTTTGTAGGTGGTATTTACAAAATGCCGGAGAATATCAATGTAAAGCCGTTTATGGTTGCCGGATCGATCTTGTATAACTCAAGTTTTTTAAAATATGGGAGGCCAGCCGAATATAAATTAGACAAGGATGATATGGATTTTATCAGAACATTTGATTTGAGTTCATTCGGTTATCAAAACACCAAATACGAAATAAGGCTCAGAAGTGGTCTTGCTTTTGACAATTCAGATGAAGATAAACTTGCATTGGATGAAAACACGTACGAACTAACAATGACCTTGTTTGAACTTATTAGCCCTGATATTTCTAACATTACCAACAATGATTGCAGAAGTGCGGTTATCTCAAGCTTGAAATCACATATCAGTTCAGCTGTTGCATTGAATCCTAAAACAAATTTAATTAAGGATGTGTACGATCCGTTTTTGACTGAAACTTATACAACCCTGGTGGATTGCAATAATGATGTGAATCCTTTTTTCAAATTTTTTAAATACGTGTTTAAAGTCATTAACCTGTATAAACAGTTAGAAGGGTTGGAAAAAGTTTCTTTTGGTTACTTTGATTGGGTTAATGGTGATAAAAAACGAGACTACTGTTCTATATTGTATGAAAATAAAGCAGTCGATTGTTTCATCGTGAAGAGCCAGACTTCTCTAAAACAGGAATACTTTACCGGTGATTCCGTAAAGATTGAAATTCTGACCGAAGCAGATCCAAAGTATTATCCTTACGAAACAGGAAATCCAAAAAGTGTTGACTTTTATTGGATTGATTTGAAAGGCGGAGGTGGTTTTGAAAGAGTTCCTTCTGGCCCTGTGTACCAAGGGAAAACAAATCTTTCAGGTAAAGCCAGTATTAATTGGTTTATGCCTTGCACTGCTGGAGAAGTAAAAGCTGGTGTGACATTTGGAATATCGCATCCCTACACGCCACCAGATAACTTATTTGCAACAAAAACAGTAATTCCCGATTTAATTACGGTAAGTTCGAATAATGAGCAAGTTGGATCACCATCCAAGGACTTGGAATACCCCTTGTTTATCTTTGTTAAATATGGAAATGGGCTCACTGATATTTTACCGAAGAGTTACTATTCTGTAAGTTGGAAAAATATTAAAGGGACAGGAAGTGTACGGGAAACCTCTCCTGATAATATCAGTTACTATTGGAAATTGGGGCCTGAAGAAGGAGAACAGGTAATGGAAGCAACCATTACTGCCAAATATTGCAATTGGCCTATAAAAAGCAATGTAATTATATTCAAAGCTACAACTGCTCTCGACACTTTAGCTATTCTGCAATCTCAAACATGGAAATCTACTGAAGCTTTATGGATGAATTTTCAATTAGGAGCCTGGAATGATTTTTCGGACGATGTGGGGCCGTGCGGAACTATATCTTATCAAATGGTATTTGAAGAGATCTACACGACATTTGTTCCTTCCGGCGATTTTAAATGGAGTTTTAAGGGTAGTTATAAAGGAGATAGTTTAGTAAACGATTCAACTTGCCAAATAGTGCGGGTAGAGTGGAATAATAAAACAGAGGCAATACCCCTTGCCTGGAAATGGGAGTATATCCCTTCCTTAAAAATAGTGAGGGTTACAAATACAGATGATGATGATGCTCTGGATTTGGTTAAAGGCGAAAATTTTGATTTTCAAATTATCTCATTAACAGAAACTGAAATTGAAATACTCGGCACAATGCCTTATAGCGGTGCTGTTACCCGCTTAAAACTCAGGCCTAAGTAAACAACGATTACCAGAAATTTCTATATGGAGCTTAGATAGAAAACAATGCTTACGGTTGTGTGGGCTGTTTTGTATTACGATTTTGATTTCCGTTTAGCTTTTTTCTTCTCCTGCTGTTGATACAATTGGTGTACTGCATCGATAAAGAGCAGGCTGTGTTCGTAAAAGAAAATACGGTTGTGGCGGTCGAGGCCTTTTTCCACTTCATCCATGTGATCGCTGGAAAGAACACCAATAGTGAGCATCCAGAGTTCTTCTTTAATGCCTTCCGCTGAATAGTAGCGGATATAATCCTGAATGATTGCCCATAGTTGCTGTTTGGTGGGGTTTTCTGTAAGCTGTTGTTTGTAGTTGCGGAGGGTTTTGGGGAGAGTGCTCATGGGATGTTTTTTGAGATGATGAGAATAATGGTTGCTCACAGATTACACAGAAGATCACGGATGAAATACAGTTAAGGAGTACCGGCTTTTTTGCTCAATATTGTTGTCTTCCCGAGGGTACGAGGGAACTGCTGAAGTGCAAAGGCCAGGCAGATTTCTCCTAACGTCGAAATGACAAGAAGAGGGGGGCTGTTGCTCACGGATTACACTGAAGATCACTGATGAAATACAGTTAAGGAATGCCGGGGAAAGCGGTGATGATATTGCCTGCGGGGCAGGTGATGACGGTGATGAACGAAGTGGGTGTGCCGTTCCGTTCATGACCGATAATGGTGCCTGTGTCTTTGGTGCGGTAATGATTTAATGTGCCGTGTACGGGTTGTGTTGTTTCTTCTTTTGCTTCTTTGATGTGTTGAATGATGTCGTGGATGGGGATGGCGAATTTACCTGTACCTGGATGTCTTTCGATGCGGTAGTAGTGCCTTTCAATAATGTGTGCAAATGCTGTGATGCTGAGATAATAGCTTTTTTGTTTTAGGCGGCTTGAGTTTGGTAACTGAGCAAATAGGTCATGACTCATTTGGGTGAGCCATTGTTGTGTGTCGGAAAGGAGGAAGAGGAGTTTGATGAATTCTTGTTCGGAGTAAGTCATGGGAAAATGTTATGAGTTAAGAGTTATGGGTTAAGTGTGGTGACCACGAATGCCCTCCTGCGTTAAAACTTCGGAGGACGGGGCACTAATTGACACGAGGCCACTGATGAACGCTGATTAACACAGATGTTATTTGTTTTTCTTTTTGGGTTTTGGTTTGTGTTTGATGCTGTGCTGGTTTTGAAACCATGCGGCTTCGATGAAAATCTCCAATTCGTAGTAGAACCAGAGGATGCTGTCTCTTTCTTTGGCATCTTCGAAATGGGTGTTGTTGGTGGTAAGGGCTATCTCGGTGAGTGCGGCGAGTGAACGACGGATCTCGTGGAGATGATAAGCGCCGAAAAATTTTTGGATGAAGTTGCCGGCTAGTTTTGCTTCCTTTTTGCTTAAACGGACAGGTGTGTTGTTGAATTGCGGGGGAAGTTGATGGTATAGCATTGGTTATTTTTTAGTAGTCAGCAAAGAATATGACAAACTTAAAAACAATATTTTACATTGTCAACTTTTAATATGACAATGTTCAAAATTATTTTCAGCACATTGTGCTGTGAAAAAAACAGATTTAAACAAGAAGATCGGACAACGAATTATTGACCAGCGGACAAAGAAGGGTTTTACACAGGCAGATTTAGCAAGAGCCTGCGGTAAAGACAGGCAGGCTATTGAGAAATTGGAAAGCGGAAAAGTAAACCCTACACTTTACACACTTTATGAAATAGCCAAGGCATTGGATATTTCCATTACCTCACTTGTTGATTTTAAAACAAGTTGATGATTTTTTATTTATTTTAGACCTGCGCCAGCATTGTGAAACTGCTAACGTGAACCACCGGAACAGCCAGAGCTAACCCAAACTCCACGCTACACCCCGGACAATTTTATTTTGATTGCTGCGCAGGAGAAGAGTAGGGATGATGTGCCGGGATACTACAAGAAAATTTTAGTGATAATGTTTTTTAATGCAAGTTTCAGTGCTTGTAGGTTTAAAAACGTTTCGAATGGATAATGAAAGAATTGGTTATGCGAACAATGGCACAAAATGTTGAACAATAAATAGTAATCAATAGCACTAATTTTTTAGCTGTAGCGTCTAATAGCATAAATATTTTTGTTAGCGGTAATGCAGCGACAACCCAAAATAATTAAATCATACTATAAATGTCAGTTATCCATTTTTTGAACGTACTTGAAGGTGATTGCAATATTATTCAACACGATACACGCAGAGTTTCTGTTATTGACGTTAGCAATGCTTATAACGACATAGACACCGAAGAAGAAAGACGGGTGAAGGCTTCAGAAGTGAGGAAAATTATGAGATTAAGAACTCAAGTTCCAACTGATAAAATTGACTATGGGCAAAAGAAAACGCCCGACAATCCAATTCTTTACTTAAAGAAGTATGGAATTAGTGATATTTTTAGATTCATCATTACACACCCTGATATGGACCATCTGGATGGCATACAAGATTTGTATTCAGAGTTCAGCATTACTAATACATGGGATACAGATAACAAAAAATCAATTGATGCCGATGCAAATTTTGCAGGCTATAACAAAGAAGATTGGCAATTCTACAGAAAACTAAGAAACGGGCAAGTAAATACAACCAAACGACTCACATATTTTGCTAAAAATGATAATCTTTATTACAATGAAGACAATCTAAAAATTTTGTGTCCAACCCCTGAACTGTTGAGAAACGCAAATGAATGTGGAAATTATAACGACTCTTCCTATGTCTTGCTTTATACGCCGCCTAAATCCAACGGCGGCAAATGGAAGTTTCTATTTGCTGGCGATAGCGAGGACAACTCATGGGAATATATTTTATCTAACCATAAAGAAGATGTAGCAAATGTGGATGTTCTATTTGCACCACATCATGGCAGAGATTCTGGAAGGAGCTATGAGTTTTTAAAAACAGTAAAACCTAAGGTCACTTTATTTGGGAATGCGAGTTCCAAGCATCTTGCATATAGCTCTTATGCTGCATCATTAAGAATAACCAACAATCAAGCTGGATATATTATAATGGACATATCACCTGAAAAAGTAGTTCTATACGTAAAGAATTTTGAATTTGCTCGCAATTTTTTGCATAATCGAGGTTGGAGTGAACCAGTTTATAATTCTAAATTTCAAGCATACGGTATTATACAATACAACGCATAAAAATGACATTCAAAGCTTACGACATATTCTCTTCTTTAGTTCCAGGTTTCATCATGTTACTTGGATTACTTTACTTTTTGAACATACCTTATGACAAAGATTTTGTTATTGGGTACACAGCATTGGCTTTTTTGCTAGGCTACGTCTTAAACACTATTGGCAGTTGGCTTGAACATTTTTATTTTTTTACATGGGGAGGCAAGCCATCGTCACAACTTCTTAGTGGCAAAAAAGTATGGAAAATAAGAGTTTATAATCATGTGCAAATTCATCAGCATCTTTCTCAAAAAACAACTAATGCAAATGCTACTAATGACGAATTGTTCTCGATCGCTATGAGAAATGTCAATGGACAAAAGGATTCGAGAATAGAAGACTTTAATGCTATCTACGCATTTTCAAGAACCTTACTTACTACTGTTATTATTGGGAGTATTTTAATTATGACAAAAAATTATTCTGACTGGAAATATTATGCTGTCTTGATTCCGATTATTCTAACATTGTGGCTTCGCTGTAAACAACGTGGCTACTATTATGCAAAAGAAGTATTGAACGTTTACTGTAAAATAAATAATATATAAAAGAAGCACTACCGCTAACATTGAATTGGCAATATGGCGGGGCGACGTTTTTATTTTCAACTTTTTTTCGATAATCACCTTCAATTTCAACAGACGAATGGTGCCGAACAGAAGAATAAATGTTTAGCTTTAGAATCTTTAATCAGCAACGACAACGGACTGGCAGAACTCAGAATCAAGCCACCTTCCCAATCCTTTAACGTTAGCTTTAATGCAATTGATCCCTTAACTTTATCAGTATGGAAATAGAAAAACATCGAGACTTTAGCAAGTTAAGACTTAAGGAAATTTCAAACCGTATGTCTCAAATACCCCAGTTAAAAGACTCATCCCTTTGCGTATTTGCAACAGGAAGCTACGGACGTTTAGAAGCTTCTGAAAATTCAGACATCGATTTATTTTTGATTGACACTGATGACATAAAACAAACAAGCAATTTAAATAAAACAATAATTAACCTCTCTGGCGCAGGTCTCTGACCTGTGTCCAAGCGTTACTAATCCAACAACAGCATACTATTGCAAAATAAGTAACGGATAAGTACAGGTCGGGAGACCTGCACCAGTAAAAAACGAATCGGTTTACATTAACTTCTCCCGTAACAGTACAGGATGTTCCTTTCTCCCAAGCAACTTATTTTTATCCGATTGCTAAAGTTTGCTGTATGAAACGTTTCTTCTGTGTTGTTCTTCTTTTTGTATTGGCCGTACCAGCGTTCGCTGCCCCAACAAATAACTACAACTTACTCATTGCTCCCGGCACCTTATCCGAAACATCGGTGGTGGTATTGTGGGATAAACAGTTTCGCAACACTGCTGTTGAATACGAACTGCAGCTCAATGGCAAACTGCATGGATCAACTACCAAAACAAATTATAGAATCACCGGGTTGAAACCCGGTGCAAGTTATACCGTTTCACTTCGGTTGAAAGCCGGAACGGGTTATACCGTTTCGCTCCGGTTGAAAAACGAAAAGAGCAAAGCACTGTTTGCATTACACTTTACAACAGCAGCCAAAGGAAAGGTTTACAATATCCTCGACTTTGGCGCAAAGAGCGATTCAACGTTCATCAACACAAAACAAATTCAAAAAGCCATTGATGCCTGCACAGCAGGCGGCACGCTGTATATTCCCAAAGGCAACTTTGTTACGGGCGCACTGTTTTTAAAAAGTAATATGACCCTGCATATTGCAGAAGGTGCTGTGTTGCAGGGTTCCATTGATACAAGCGATTACCTGCCCCTCATCAAAAACCGTTTTGAAGGTTGGGAGATGGACACTTATGCAAGTCTCATCAACGCCGGTACGCTCAACCGTGATGGTTCGTACAATGTAGAGAACCTGCGTATTACCGGTGGCGGCACTATTAAAGGCGGTGGTAAAAAACTGGAGCTTGCCTGCAAAGCCGCAAGAGGCATCCGCAGCAGGGGACGTTTGATCTTACTCATGAATTGCCGGAACGTCAGCATCGATCATCTTACATTAACAGAGCCGCCTTGCTGGACATTGCATTATGTGTACAGCAATAATATCAGTTGTCATGATCTAACGATTAAAACACATGGCATTCACAATGGCGATGGCATTGATCCTGATTCTTCCATCGACTCCTATATTTTCAACTGCATATTCGATACAGGCGATGATTGCATTGCCATCAAATCAGGCAAAAATCCCGAAGGTTATTATGTGGGCAAGCCAACGGTGAATGTGCGTATCAGCGATTGTGACTTTAAACGTGGTCATGGTATTTCCATTGGCAGCGAAATGAGTGGTGGTGTTAGTGGTGTGCTGGTGCAGGATTGTAAAGCAGGTGCTTTGCTGCATGGACTGCAGATCAAAGGCACGAAAGACCGTGGCGGTTATGTAAAGAATGTAACGGTGCTGAATTGCCAGTTACTCAAGATCACTATTTTTTCTGCGGTGAATTATAACAACGATGGGGAAGCGGCACCCGTGTTACCTGTGTTTGAAAATTTTGTGTTTAAGCATATTGATCTGAGCCAGGCGAATACAAAAGAACCGGTGATCAATATCAACGGGTTCAGCGATCCTGCACATAAATTAAAGCATGTTGTGTTTAGTAATATCAAACTTCCTGCAAATGCAAAAGTAGTGATCAACGATGCAGAGCAGGTGAGGTTTGAAGAGGTGAAGATGGTGGATGCTGGGAAGCCGGTGTATGAGGTGAAGAATAGTACGGGGATTGTGTATTAGGGAGCATGAGAAAACCCACCCCCGAACTGTGTTCCTAACCATCGCTATGCTTGGTTACCTCCCAGGAGGGGAGAAACGCCACACTCCGCTGTGGCAAATGGGTTTAGGTTTTTTAAAATGTTTCTTTATCGAAGGATGCAGAAGACTTCAATGTAGTTCCATTCTGTTTGTCATCCCGAGGCACGAGGGATCTGTTGGGCAGTAGTACAACAGTGGGCAGATTCCTCCTTCGTCGGAATGACAAAAAGTGTTGGAGGAGACTGTAACCATTAGGAAAAAAATAAGGCCATGAATTATTAATATGAAGATTCAACAGATCATAAAATCATTCTTTACAATTTGTTTGTTACTGCTTGCGATATTCAGCCATGCGCAACAAACAAAATCCGACAGCAATGTGCATGTGTATTTGCTCATTGGTCAGAGTAACATGGCCGGACGTGGACAAGTTGATGCAGAAAGCAAACAGATCGATCCGCAGATCATCATGCTCGATTCACAAAACAAGTGGCGGCCTGCAACTGATCCTGTGCATTTCGATAAACCCATTGCAGGCGTTGGCCCGGCGATCAGTTTTGCAAAACAGATGAAAGGCAATAACAAGAACATCAAAATTGCATTGGTGCCTTGTGCATGGGGTGGTTCGCCCATAAAAGTATGGGAACCGGGCGCAAGTTATTTTGCAGCACATCTTTATGATGATGCTATTGCAAGAATAAAGATGGCAATGCAAACAGGTGTGCTCAAAGGCGTACTCTGGCACCAGGGCGAATCGGATAATGATTCTGCAAGAGCAAAACTTTATGTAAAGAAACTGGTTGCATTGGTGAATCGTTTACGCAGCGATCTGCAAATGCCCAACCTTCCTTTTGTTGCAGGTGAGATCGGTTATTTCAACAAAGTAAATTTTATCAATAAAGAAATTAATCGTCTGCCGATTGAAGTTGCCAACACTGCTGTTGTTTCTGCAAACAGTTTGGAACATAAAGGTGACAGTCTGCATTTCAATACAGCAGCTGCAAGAGAGTTGGGTAAACGTTATGCAACAGCCATGCTTCAACTGCAGCAAATGAAAACAACAGCAGTTCAAAAACCAGCAGCTGTTGTGTTGTGTTTTGATGATGCGGAGATCAGTCATTATACCATTGTGGCACCGCTGTTAAAGAAATATGGTTTTGATGCCACCTTTCTTGTATGTGAAATGCCTTTGAAAGCAAAAAGCGATACGCAGTATTACATGAACTGGCAACAGATCGCTGCTTTACACAACATGGGTTTTGAAATTGGTAACCACACCGGTCATCATAAGAACATGACCAAACTCAACCGTGAAGAAATGAAACGGGAGATCGGCTATATTGATTCCATGTGCAAACGATACAGTATTCCCAAACCCATTTCATTTGCTTATCCCGGCAACCGTGCCGATTCGTTGTCGCAAGTGGTATTGAAAGAAATGGGTTACCGTTATGCAAGGGCAGGAGGAAGCAGGTATTATCATCCTGCAACTGATGCGGTATTGGAGTTGCCCACCTTTACAATGGGTTCAACAGAAAAACTGCAGGAACGTACATGGAAAGCATTGAAAGAAGTGAAGCCGGGGCAGGTATTGTTATTCACCATTCATGGTGTGCCGGATATTGCCCATCCTGATTATACAACCTCGGTTGAAGTGTTTACGCAGTATCTTGATTTTATGAAGGAACGGGGCTTTAAGGTGGTTGCGTTGAGGGATTTGGGCAAAGAGTAATGATGTGTTGTAGTAAAGGAATACCGGCAGACGGAAATGCTACAATCGAAGCGTCTTTGCGAGCCTTGTTGTTTGGCGAAGCAATCTGACTTTGATATTTCTTGATTGCGTGAGATTGCTTCGTTCCTCGCAATGACGGGCTTCGTGGGGAGCTTTGTTTATTGATGAGGTTTATGATGTTGCTCAATAGAACGTCATCCCGAGTTTAGAACTCCGACTGTAACGTAGGAGGATACGAGGGATCTCTACGTTCTTTGTGAGTTGATAGTTTGTCGGGTTGATTGCAATGGAACAGTTTGCGAATGTAGAGATGTCTCCTCTCGTCGACATGACGGGCTTCGTAAGGAGCTTTGAATTGACGGGATATTTCTTCTTTATCGGTTGTTGTCGCCACCAACCGAAATGTATTTATAGAAGTGATTGGAGGAGACTTCAACCACTAAGAAAAAACAGGAAACATAACAAGTGGTTCGTGAAGACACGAACCATGGCAAAGGTTTGTTATTGCTACGCATGAAGCGGTTGTCATGAAAAAAGCTGCCGTGGTTTGTTCACAATCCTCCTCTGGTGCAGGTCTCTGACCTGTGTCCAGTCGTTACTAATCTTACCACAACATTCTATTCCAAAATAAGTAACGGATAGGTACAGGTCGGGAGACCTGCACCAGTAATGTTTGTTATTGCTACGCATGAAGCGGTTGTCATGAAAAAAGCTGCCGTGGTTTGTTCACAATCCACGGCAGCTTTGTATAACGAATTAGTTTGCGGGTAAGCAGTGCTTTTATCCTTTACTGAATGATCAGTTTTTCTGTATTCTGTTCACCCTTGAGCCAATACATTGCTTTTGCAAGATGGCTTACATTTAAACGATGTGTACCCGGCTCGAGGTAACGGGTTAACAGTAAATATCCCTGCATGTTGTACAGGCGGATAGTTTGAGCGTTACCGGTAACCGTTAATTGAACCTGCCCGTTCTGCACCGGTGTTGTTACAATATGAATGGCTGCTGTTTGTGCTTCAATCCGTATTGTTTTTACTTCACTGTAGAACGTTTTGCCATCCAGATCCTGTTGCACAATCCGGTAATAATTGATTCCGGCAGAAGCGTTGCGATGCAGGTATACATAGTTTTTTACTGTATTGCTGTTACCTGCTGCTGCAACAGTTGAAAGAGTCGTCCAGTTCATTGAATTGAAACTGTGTTGTACCTGAAACGTATGGCCGTTTTGTTCCATTTCAGTCACCCAGTTCAGTAATACATTTTCCCCCTTTTGGCTTACTGCGAACGAACGAAACGTAACAGGTAGCGTGGCCGATACTGTTTGAACAACAAAGCCACTGAAGCCGTTTACTGTAAACGTTACTTCCCAGGCAGAGGCCGTTGCATTCCATATAATGTTTGCATCATCCGGATCGATTACTATTGCAGAGCTGCTGTAAGAAGCCGGCAGACCAGTACCGTTTCCGGAAACGCCGCTGTATTTGCCGATACGCAAATTGGATTTACCTAGGTTGTCGGCAGGGCCTGTTGGCAATTTCATGCCACTGTTGGGATGTGCATTGAAATTGTCGAATTCGGTTTGGGTAAAAAACAGTGTTACTGTACCTGTGGCGGTGCCTGCATTTGTTGTGGGTGTTATTTCGTAATGACGTTGTACAAATGGGATGGATGCATGGGTTGGAACACTGCTTTCAATCCACACTTTGTTGGCAACTTCACCGCTTACCGGGCTTGCTCCTGAGGCAACCACGGCTGTCATTAATTCGCATGTGCCGTTTGAATAGTTATAGTTGTTTACAGGTTGTGTTATCGCTTGGTTGGTTGTTGGTAACGAGTAAGAGCCGGAGCCGGGAGTTAATGCGGGCTGTGTAATGGTAAACGATCTTTCTGCAGTACAACCAATATTGTCTGTTACGGTACAAGTCCATGTACCTGCTGTTAAACCGGTTACGGTTACGGTACCATCACCCGTTGGGTTTCCGGGTGTCCAGTTATAGGCATAGGCGGCAATACCACCTGTTGCAGTATTGACTGTTGCAGAGCCGGTAGCTCCGCCAAAACAGGCCAGGTTGGTTTGTGAAGCAGCGGTAAGCGATGGTGTTGATGCTGTTAGTGTGGCAGCATTGCTGGTTGTAGAGCAGGTGCTGTTTGTTGTAACACAGCGATACGTATATCCATTCATTCCGCTGGTTACCCCTGTTATAGTCAGGGATGAAGTGGTGGCAGTTGAATACACGCCCCCGTTTGAAATATTTGAAAACCCAGAGCCGCTGTTTACCTGCCATTGGTAACCTGTTGCGCCGGTTGCAGTAACAGCAAATGAAGTATTGTTTCCGTTACAAACAGAAGCGTTCGACGGCTGGCTTGTAATGGTTGGGTTAGCGCATGCCGGTGTTTCAAACAACCGGAAGTTGTCGATCAATGTTTCTTCTGCTGCACTGTTGCTGTGCAATTTTACCTGCAGTTCCAGGGTTGTTCCCGTGCCGATAATGTTGGCTGTAAATTCTGCAGCAGTTGTGGTTAAACCTGTTCCTTCTCCCTGCGCAACTGAATCGCCGGTAGTTTCAACAGCTAAAGTACCATTGCCTGCGTTGTTGATAGACGGGAAAAAACGGATAAGATCTGTCCATGCACCTCCATCGATCCGGTATTGTACAATCAAATAATCATAAACAGAAGTGCCGCCGGAATTGACTATTCCAAATCCATCAAATGCTGTAGTAGTGCCTACTGCAAACAAGCCCTTAAATGTTAAACCTGTTTTGCCTGAGATATTAATGGATGACCATGCAATGTTTTGATGTGCAGTGATTGAATTGTTAACACAGGTAGGTCCTTTGTCTACATCTTCTGATGCCCAGAATTTGGAGCCGGAGAAACCAGTATAAACAGTTCCTGTTCAAATAGAAGAAGTAACTACCCGGTTAAAATAGGCTGTTGCCGGCGGCCCGCCACATAAAACGGTAGTGGAAGGAGTTCTGGTTCCGCTGGAAGGTGAACCGGAATCTTCAAAATCATCTGACCAGAATTGCGTTTGAGCAGAAAGCTGCATGTGTGAGAACACAAAGAGGAGTAACAAGCCGAATAACCGAAATGGATTTTGCATGCTATTGGATTTTTTAAATGTGGAACAATTGAGCTGCTGAATAGACTGAATCTGCATTCAGTTTTGTATACTATCCGAAACAATCAATTGCGGGATGGGTTAAAAATAACTGCTGCCTGTTGTTTATGAAAGTGTGTTTGTGTTCAATATATCGTTATTTTTTAAATGTATTGGTAATTGACTAACCCAACTAAGTGTTTTACTCTGTTGGAAATGGAATCAAGTCTTTGCAATTTTTGAAGAGAGGGTAATTGTTGGTAAGAAAGGACGAGGTGAAAGAAACAAAACGGTGTGCAACAATCGTTAAATCTGGCGTTGCAAACTCAGGATAGCGTTCACCAATTTCCTTTGTTTGAGTAGTGATGATGACAGATAAAGTGAATAGAAGACTGAATCGAACGGAGTAATGTGTTATTGAGAAAGCGCTTTCTTGTTTTTACATCATTGCTTACAAAGTTGAACTGGTATGGCATGCCTAAGATCATTCACAGCCCATTGCTTCGGCACAACTCCTGCACAAAGACTGCTCCGCCTGGTTAATGTATTGAAAAGATACCCACTATTCATTGCAGGATGCCGCAGGATAGCTTAGCATTCCTGTGCGTTAAATTTACATGCTGTTTTAAACGATTGTGTATGCTGAAGATTACGAAACTGCTGTTTTGCTCTTGTCTCTTTTTTCTTTTTGTGAATGATGGTTGGTCGCAGACCAATCAGTTAACTGTTTCAGAAAAAACATCTTCCTTTACTTTATTTACTTCTTCGTCTGTTGCTTCCATTTGTGTGGATGAACAAGATGCAAAAGTGGTGAGCATTGCTGCCAATGCACTTGCAAATGATATTGCTTTAATAAGCGGTCGGCAGATGCAGGTATTGTCAGCTGTTCCAACAAAAGATTTTTCCATTGTGGCGGGTACGGTTGGGAGTTCAGCTTTGATAGATGAACTGATCAGATCAAAACAACTCGATGTGTCGTCCATCAACAACAAGTGGGAGAGTTTTCTGATTAAAACATCCGGTAACAAACTCATTATTGCAGGAAGCGACCGCAGAGGAACGGCTTATGGTATTTTTCATTTGTCGAGAATGTTGGGTGTGTCTCCGTGGGTTTGGTGGGCCGATGTAACGCCGCAAAAGAAAAAGCAGTTGTACGTTTCCGGTAGTTATGCGTCGAAAGAACCTTCGGTGAAGTATCGTGGTATTTTTATTAATGATGAAGACTGGGGATTGTTTCCCTGGGCAAAACGCACAATTGATACCGATGTACAAAACATAGGCCCGAAAACTTATGCCAAAGTGTTTGAGCTATTGCTGCGTTTGAAAGCAAACTATATCTGGCCGGCGATGCACGACAGTACGAAAGCATTTTATTATTACAAACAAAATCCGAAGCTGGCCAATGACTATGCGATTGCAGTTGGCGGCAGTCATTGCGAACCGATGTTGCGTAACAACGTAGGTGAATGGGAGCATGGCTATGAAGAAGAATATAAACGCAAACCCGGTGAATGGCGTTACGATGTAAACAAGAATGAGATCTATACCTATTGGGATGATCGTATTAAAGAAGCGGTGAATTATGAATCGGTAGTGACAATTGGTATGCGTGGTGTGCACGATGGTGGTATGCCCGGCCCGAATGATCCGGGTGAAAAAGTAAAATTGCTGGAAACGATCATCAGCGATCAACGTGGAATTTTGCAAAATCATTTTAAAAAGCCTGCAGAAAAACTACCGCAGATATTTGTTCCTTACAAAGAAGTGTTGAGTTTGTACCGCAGGGGTATGAAACTGCCTGATGATATTACCATCATCTGGCCCGATGAAAATTTTGGTTATATCCGTCAGCTGAGTACACCCGAAGAACAAAAACGCAGTGGCGGCAGTGGCGTGTATTATCACTTGTCTTACTTAGGTGGCCCACATGATCATACATGGTTGTCAACAACAGCGCCTTCATTGATCTCTTATGAAATGACGAAGGCTTACCAGTTTGGTGCAAATCGTTTGTGGGTGGTGAATGTTGGCGACATTAAACCTGCCGAACTGGAAACACAGTTCTTCTTAGATCTTGCATGGGACATCCATGCATGGACACCTGAAAAAGCACAGCAGTATGTGTTGCACTGGGCAACGCAGAATTTTGGAAACACATTAGCGCCTGAAATTGCAGCGGTCAAAAATGAATATTATCGTTTGGCACAGGAAGGTAAACCGGAGTTCATGCGTATGCTCACCTATGTGCCTGCTGCAAGAACAGAACGTTTACTGGCGTATGAAAAACTGTTTGCAAAAACAGAAGCACTCAAAAAGAAAATTCCGCAACAGTTGATGGATGCATTTTTTGAATTGATCGAATACCCGGTAAAAGGTGCAGCTCTCATTAATCAAAAAATCATTTATGCGCAGATGAGTTATGAATTTCCTGCACAGGCAAAAGAGTATTCGTTAAAATCGAAACAAGCGTATGAAACAATCAAACAATTAACACTGCACTACAATACCGGTATTGAAAACGGAAAATGGAATGGCATGATGAGCGATATGCCACGCAACCTTTCGGTGTTTGGTATGCCTGCTGTTGCTGCACCTGAAGTGCTGGAAGGCGGCGTAAATAAAACCGTTGTTTACGACAGAAGATATTTAGACAGAACAGTTGACTCCTTTGGTGTGCAAACAGGCAAAGCTTCACTGCTGAGTTTGTATGCTGGTGATTATAAACTGAAAAAAGAAATTGCAACAGAAAAGATCATTACTGTTGCAGGTTTAGGTGCTGGTGGAAAAAGTATTGCACGTTATCCGTTTACAGGCACTTCATTCAAAAAAGAAGAATGGAGCAAAGCGCCGTATGTTGATTATACATTCAACGTAAAGCCGGGTAGTTACAAGTTGGTGTTGAAATGTTTGCCAACGCATGCGATTCATAAAGGAAGAAGCCTCGGACTTGCAGTATCCATCAACAATGCTGAAGTACAATTTGCAGATATTGATAATCCGCAGGAAGATAAGCGATGGAAGACTGATATTTTAAGAGGTTATACCGAAGCCGTGTTGCCGTTGAGTATAACGAAAGAAGGAGTGACAACGGTGAGGGTTTATTTTTTAGATACGGGATTGGCGTTGAGAAAAGTGGAAGTGGAGTAAGTTGAACCACTAAGCCACAAAAGCACAAAGGAACACAAAGACTTTGTGCTGCTTAATGTCTTTCTGTCTTTGTTGTTCAAAAAAATGATACTAAAAACGATACGATGAAGAGAATTTTCAAACTTGGGTTACTCGTAACTCTTAACTTATTACTCATAACTTCTTTGCATTCGCAACAAAAGCAAATTCAATTCCTCTCTGGTACGGATGCTACACATACGGTGCAATGGGATTTCTTTTGCACGGCTGGTCGTAACAGCGGCGAATGGAAAAAGATACAGGTGCCGAGTTGCTGGGAGCAGCAGGGTTTTGGTAATTACAACTATGGTCGTGATTACAAAACCAATGGAAAGAATTTTCGTTTTTATGATGAGAAGGGAATGTACAAGTATCAATTCAACGTGCCTGCTGCATGGAAAGGAAAGAACATCAACATTGTGTTTGATGGGAGCATGACGGATACAGAAGTAAAGATCAATGGTAAGAGCGCAGGTGAAATTCATCGTGGTTCATTTTATCGTTTCAAATATGATATCAGTTCTTTATTGAATTATGATAAACCGAATACGCTTGAAGTAACAGTGAGCAAGATGAGCAGCGATGCCAGTGTGAACAACGCAGAACGCCTCGCTGATTATTGGGTGTTTGGCGGCATTTTTCGCCCGGTGTTTTTAGAAGCAACACCAAAACAATTTATCGACTATGTGGGAATAGATGCAAAGGCTGACGGTAAGTTTGGAATGAAAGTATTGATGAAGAATATTAGCGCTACATCTATTTTGACAGCCGATATTCTTGACAGCAAGGGCAATGTTGTTAAAACAATTCTTGGGAAAGCACTTCGTGGAGATTCTATTACAATACTTGAAGCTAAGTTGGATAACGTTAAACAATGGACAAGCGAAACTCCAAATCTTTATTCTGTCAGAGTTACATTATTAGCCGGAAAAGAAAAGTACCAAGTTGTTGAGAAGTTTGGTTTCCGTACCATTGAAGTGCGTCATGGTATGGGCATTTACATCAATGGTGTGCAGGTGAAAATGAAAGGTGCTAACCGTCATTGCTGGTGGCCTGAAACGGCACGTAGCTTAAGCAACGAACAGCAGTTGATGGATGCCTTGATCATCAAAGAAATGAATATGAATGCTGTGCGTTGCAGTCATTATCCACCGGATAAATATTTTTTGCAGTTGTGTGATTCGTTGGGCATTTATGTAATTGATGAATTAGCCGGTTGGCAAAAAGCATACAGTACAAAAGCCGGTACACCATTGGTAAAAGAAATGGTGACAAGAGATCTGAATCATCCTTCGATCATTTTCTGGAGTAATGGTAACGAAGGTGGACATAACAAAGAGCTGGTAGATGATTATGCACAATATGATTTCTCGAACCGTACGGTTATTCATGCGCATCATCGTCCGGGTAATGCCATTAACGGAATTGATTGCAATCACTACGAAGATTATTACAGCACTGAAAAAATATTGAACGATTCATTGATCTACATGCCAACAGAAATGTTGCATGCGCAGGATGATGGTGGTGCAGGTGCAGCTATGCAGGATTTCTGGAACCTGCATTGGAAATCGCAGAAGAGTGGTGGTGTGTTTATCTGGGCATTGGTGGATGAATCGGTTGTTCGTACCGATCTCAACAATATGCTTGATGCAAATGGACTGAATGCCAACGATGGTATTCTTGGTCCGCACAGAGAGAAAGAGGGAAGCTATTATGCATTGCGTGAAATATTTTCACCCATTCAATTAAAACTGCCAGCACAATTACCTGCAACATTCAACGGCAGCATTGAACTCGACAACCGTTTTCATTTCACCAATACCAAACAATGCAGTTTCTATTGGGCATTGGTTGATTTCAGTAAACCATTCGATCGTTTTGATGGATACATCGTCAAACAAAAAGGAACCATTACATCTCCGGATATTGCTGCAACAAAGCAAGGCACACTGCAATTACAATTACCTGCTGATTATAAAAACTATGATGCCTTGGTGATTGTTGCAAGAGATCAGTTTGGAAAAGAGATCTACAAATGGACAAGCGAGATCAAAACAAAACAGGTACAGCTGAGTGGTTTTGTTACAGCAACGAATGAAGCAGCAACCATTAAAGAAACCGATACGGTTTATGCGATCACCGGGGGTGATGTAACAGTTGTACTCGATAAAAAATCAGGCAATCTTGTTACAACAAAAAATACATCGAACGATTATGTGCTTTCATTCAACAATGGTCCTGTGCTGGTAAAAGGAACGGCCACAGTTGCATCATCAAAAGCATACAAAGAAGGCAATGATGTTGTTGTTGAGTTTACATATACCGGCGATCTGAAAACAGTGAAATGGAAAATGAATGCAAGCGGCTGGACAACGATGGAGTATGAATATGCGGTGCAAGGTGATCTTCCATTTACGGGTATCAGTTTTAATTATCCGGAAAATTATGTGTTGGGTGCACGTTGGTTGGGTAAAGGCCCTTCACGCCAATGGAAAAACCGTATGGCCGGTACACCTGTAAATGTGTGGCAGAATGTTTACAACAATACGCATACGGGTTATTCGCCGGTGGTATATCCGGAGTTCAAAGGTTACTATGGTGATGTTACATGGATGGAGTTGAGTACGGTAGAAGGCAAACTCTACATTGCCTCGCCTGATAATGGTTTGTTTGTTCGTCTCTTTGATTTTTATGCGTTGAGTGCGGCAGCCAAACCACATCCTGAAATTCCTGTTGGTAATATTTCCTTCTTAGATTGTATTCCGCCAATAGGAACCAAGCTGGCAACAGGATTAACTACCAATACAAGAGTGTACGGGCCAATGAGTGAACTGAATCATGTGAGCGGCAGTAAGAAACGTACATTGTATTTTTATTTCGGTTTGCCAAAGACAACAGATTCAAAAGAGAATTACAGTCGGCCTGCAATTGATAATGTATTCTAAGGATCACTCAACAACCTAAAAAAAACTATGACAAAAAGGAAAGAACAAGTAAATCCAACTCGTGCAGATAATATCTTTAAAAAAATGGCTTCTGCACCTACAGAAATGAAGCTGTTTATGTTTTTTGCGTTAGCGACTGTAATAACTCAATTTGTAGTGATGTTTTTTTGTCCGTTTGAAATAAGACTTGCTTACGCAGAAAAGATGGGAGTATCAACAAGTGGCTCGTATATGTTTTCCTTGATATTTGTGTTCTTGCCAATTTCTTCTGATTTCAAGATTAGGCTTGCTGTCATACGATGGGGTATCTTGTCACCGTTAATTTTTGGAGTTTTTCTTTGCTGCTTAATGTATCTAAATATTATACATGATGGCGGGAGATTTATAAAGTCGGGTTATTGGGGACTGGTATGGTCAGTTGTTATACCAATTCTTTGGACTCTTTTGATTTTATTATCTCCTCGAATTAATAAATTTTACGAAAACTTATCAAATTCAGTTGTTAACCCCGTCAGCGGTTTTAAATAAAATAGTACGAATGAAACTTAAAACTTCTTTTCTTCTTTTCGCTTTTTTCTTTCTTAGTGCCTCTGTGGTTCAATCACAAACCATCAACCGTGAAGCAGTCGTTAAACGGCACAATGTAAAAGTGAATAAGATCGATTCGCTTTCTTCGCTTACTGTTGGTAATGGCAATTTTGCTTTTACTGTTGATGCAACAGGTATGCAGAGTTTTCCTGAAGCATATGCCAAAGGAGTTCCATTAGGTACACAATCTGCATGGGGCTGGCACAGTTTTCCCAACACAGAAAATTTAAACGTAAAGGATGCATTAAAAACCTACGACCTGGAAGGAAGAAAAATTTCTTACACGGTTCAGGTAAAGGAACCGGAGCTTGGCAGAAAGACCGTTGATTATTTCCGTGTGAATCCACATCGTTTGCAGTTAGGCAATATTGGATTGGAAATAAAGAAGAAAGATGGTTCGCTTGCAATGGCAAATGATATTCAACAGATCAAACAGGAACTGAATGTTTGGTCAGGAATTATCACGAGCAGTTTTAAAGTAGAGGGTGTGCCTGTGAAAATAACAACAGCTGCACATCAACTGCATGATGCTGTTTCATTTCGTATCGAATCGTCGCTGTTAAATAGTAACCGCATTGCAGTACGTCTGCGTTTTCCTTACCCAAATGGTCAGTTTAAAGATGTTGGCGACAATTACAAAAGCGATGATAAACATTCATCATCCCTTACAAGCAGTACAGGTTCTGCACTCATCAAACGCACACTCGATACAACCAACTATTATGTGGATGTAAACTGGACTTCTTCTGCAACCATCAAAAAAATAGCTGCCCATTATTTCGTATTGCAACCAACAGCAAAAGGTTCCTTTGAATGCAGCTTCAGTTTTTCTGAAAAGAAACCTGTAACCACCATCACCAACTTCTTCAAAACAAAACAAAGCAGTGAAGTGAGCTGGAAGAAATTCTGGCTAAGTGGTGGTGCAGTTGATTTTTCTGCTACAAAAAATCCACGTGCATTTGAAATGGAAAGAAGAGTGGTGCTGTCGCAATATCTCACCAAAGTAAATTGTTCATCTGCTTATCCGCCACAGGAAACAGGTTTAACGTATAACAGTTGGTTTGGTAAACCACACCTTGAAATGCATTGGTGGCATGCGGTACATTTTGCACAATGGGGGAGACCTGAGCTGATGGAAAAAAGTTTAGACTGGTATTTCTCTGTTGCAGAAAAAGCAAAGCTCATTGCCAAACGCCAGGGCTTTGAAGGTTTACGATGGCAAAAGATGACGGATAACAATGGTGATGAAGCGCCATCGTCAGTTGGTGCATTTCTTATTTGGCAGCAGCCGCATTTTATTTATATGGCGGAGATGTTGTATCGTCACAATCCAAATAATAAAACACTCAACAAGTACAAAGAGTTGTTGTTTGCTACGGCTGATTTCATGGCATCATTTCCATCATATAATGAAGCAACAAAAAAATATAATCTCGGTAAAGGATTAATTCCTGCGCAGGAATGTTTTGATGCTGTTTCTACTTTCAATCCTACGTATGAATTATCGTATTGGAGCTGGGCATTGGAAGTGGCGCAGCAATGGCGCATACGTGCAGGTCTGCAAAGAGAAAAGAAATGGGATGAGATCATTAACAATCTTGCACCGTTGCCACAGATCAATGGAGTTTATCTGGCTGCAGGCAACACACCTGATTGTTATGAAAAAGGATCAAAGTATTTAACGGATCATCCGGCAGTGCTGGGTGCTTACAGCACTATTCCTGCTGCAAATGGTTTGGATACGGTTGTGATGAAGAAAACATATTTCACTGTGTTGGAAAAATGGGATTGGAATGAAACATGGGGTTGGGATTATCCGCTGATGGCCATGACGGCTGCACGTTTACACATGGGCGAAGAAGCGGTGAATGCATTGCTGATGCCTGTGCGTACGAATACATATTTGATCAACGGACATAATTACCAGGATGATCGTTTGACGATTTATTTACCGGGCAACGGTGGTGTATTAAATGCAGTGGCGTTGATGTGTACCGGTGCTGATGCAGATAAAGGAATTAATATTGGCTTTCCGAAAAGTTGGAATGTGAAATGGGAAGGGTTGAGGAAAATGTTTTAATAATAGAAAAAGGAAACCTAAGCATGAAATTGAATTACCGATTAATGAGTTTGATCCTTGCTCTGCTATCATTTAATACGAACAACAATGTAACAAAAGAACCTGTTCTCATTTTTAAAGATGATTTTTCTGCTGCAACCCTCTCCGACAAATGGATCATCGAAGCAAGTGAGAACGATAAAGATCCTGCAACAATTGTAAACGGGCAATTGCAATTGAATACGGAATCAGGAATAACCGTTTGGTATAAAAATGAATTAAAAGGAAACATACTAATTGAGTTTGACAGGATCGTTGTGATTGATGGAGGAAAGCATGACCGGTTGAGTGATCTCAATCAATTCTGGATGGCAACTGATCCACAAGAGAAAATGTTTACACGCAAAGGAGGTTTTCGTGAATACGATAGTCTGCAAATGTATTATGTTGGCATGGGCGGCAATTACAATACAACAACACGTATGCGTCGTTACGATGGCAATAAGAATTTAAAAATTGTTGGTGAGTTTACAGACGCTGCACACTTGCTAAAACCGAATTACCGGTATCATGTAGTTATCAAATCAGAGAATGGTATCAATAGTTTTACAGTGAACAATGAAATGTATTTTAGTTTCAAAGATGAACAACCATTTACAAAAGGATGGTTTGCCATCAGGAGTACAAAAAGCAGACAGATGATCGATAATATAAAGATCTGGCAACTAAACTAAGATTGGATGATCTTATGAAAAGAGTAAGTACGATTTGTTTTTTTATTGCTGTTATGTTGTCGGGGTTTAGTCAGCAAACTCCATGGCATGGTATTGAACGGGAGCTTCGTTATCGCCCCGAAGGAAATGATATTGTGATTGAAAATGGAACAAGACGTTTCAATCGTGCATTGTATGGTGGCAACACTGCGTTTCGTACAGAAGCTGGGGACTTACCTGAGTTTGCATTGTACATGCCGGGCATGGGTGGTAATCTGAAATTTGGCATTGTTGCAAATGGTAAAAGTAAATGGCTGATCGAGTGCAAAAAGATCAAAGCTATTTATCGTGCAGGTTCCATGCTGTACGAAATAAAAGATGAATTGCTGGGCAATGGTATTCTTCAATTGCATGTAATTGCATTGTATGATCGAGAAGGAATGATCGTGCAACTGCAAACAGAAAATGTTTCAACCTCTGTACAATTAGTTGCAGTGTATGGCGGAGCAACCGGAAAAAAGTTTTCCCGTGATGGCGATATTGGTGCTGATCCTGAATCCTCCTTTTACCTGAAACCAGAATACTGCAAGGACAATATTTATAAGATCAAACAAAACAGTTTTCAACTGCTGTATGGTTTTGCAAAGCCATTGAGTGAAGAAGAACGTTATGAAGTGCAACATCTTCCTTCAAACGCAAACACAACTGCTACTGCCGATAAAGGCAAAGAACTTGCAGGTGTATTCCCGTCAACTGCAGTATTAAAAATTGCAGATGGAACAAAGCAACAATCGCCCATTATCTTATTACAGTCAGATAGTTCTGTTGCAAGTCCGTTGATCACTGCAAGGCTTTCATTAAAAGATAAACAACCGTATTTCTTTGCCGTACAAAAACCGGAGAAGAATAAGGTTGTAACGTATGCAGCATTACCGCAATTATTTCAACAGGCAGAAACTGCAAGAAAAAAATTAGCTGAACGTATTAAAGTTGTTACACCCGATCCATTCATCAACACACTTGGTTCAGTACTTGGTATTGCAGCCGATGCAGTGTGGGAAGATCCATCATTCATGCATGGTGCTATTGCATGGCGCATGCGGTTGAATGGTTGGCGTGGTGCATACATTGCCGATGTGTTTGGCTGGCATGATCGTGCAAAAAAACATTTTAGCGGTTATGCGTTGTCGCAATTAACCACGCCTGCAACAGGGCCTGTTGTAAGTGATACGGCTTTGCATTTAGGTCGGCAGCAAGAGAAGCTGGGCAATTCATTGTTCAGCAGTGGTTATATTTCCCGAAATCCCGGTGGCGATTTTCGTGCACATCATTATGATATGAACCTGGTGTTCATCGATCAGTTGCTGAATCATTTTAATTGGACAGGTGATACAGCGTATGTGCGACAAATGTGGCCCTTGCTTGTCCGTCATCTTGATTGGGAAAAACGAAATTTTGATGTGGATGGCGATGGTTTGTATGATTCCTATGCAGCTATCTGGGCAAGTGATGCATTGCAATACAGTGGTGGAGGTGTTACACATTCATCGGCATACAACTATCGTTCAAACAAAATGGCGGCACAGCTTGCAAAGATCATTGGTGTTGATGGAACGAAGTATGAAGCAGAAGCAAATAAAATTCTCAATGCGATCAATCAACAATTGTGGTTGAAGGATAAAGGTTGGTATGCAGAGTATAAAGATCTGCTGGGAAATAAACTGCTGCATGAGTCGGCTGCTTTGTGGACGATCTATCATGCACTCGACGAAGGTATTGCTGATCCTTTTCAATCATATCAATCTCTGCAATACGTTAACTACTTCATTCCGCATATTCCCATTCTTGCAAAGGGGTTGAAAGATTCATCGCTGTATACATTGTCAACTACCAACTGGCAACCATATACCTGGAGTCTGAACAATGTGGCGCTTGCTGAATTGTTGCATACTGCATTGGCATATTGGCAAGGTGGCGATAAAGAAGAAGCCTATCGTTTGTGGAAGAGTTCGCTGATGGAAAGTATGTATCTCGGTGCAAGTCCGGGTAGCATTCAGCAGTTGAGTTTTTATGATGCAATCAGAGGAGAGTTGTACAGGGACTTTGCTGATCCGATTGCGATGGCGGGAAGAACATTGGTGGAAGGTTTGTTTGGTGTATTGCCTGATGCGTTGAATGATCGTTTAGTGATTAAACCCGGTTTGCCGAAACAATGGAACGATGCTGCATTAACTACACCTAACATTCAGTTTGTGTTTAAACGTACACGCTTAACCGAAGAATATATCCTGCAACCAACTTTCAGTAAACAGTTGAAATTGCAATTGATCATTCCTGCTTATAGAGAATTTGTTGAATCAATAACCGTAAATGGTAAGCCTGTACAATGGAGAATAGTTGACAGTATTATCGGAACGCCATCGTTACAAATTGATGCTGCGTCTGCAAAATCCTATGTGATTGTGATTAAATGGAAAGGAGAGGAATTTGAAAAGCCGGTTTACAAAGAAGCCTACAACAGTAAAGAATTGGTGCAGGTGAAAATGAATAAGGCGATCATTATAAATAGCTATCAACCGGTAGAAGTGTTGAGTAATATAATTCGCTCAACAAATATCGTGTCTGGTAACCTGAACAAAGCTGGTGTAAACAGTTTGTACCTGCAATTAAAGCAAGGTGATTTCAGTTGGTTTGAACCGTTGACTTTTTCAATGATCATTGATGAACGTTTTGTAGAAGAACCAACAATCACAGCAGCTACTAAATTTGAAACAGTTGATATTGCTCCGCATTTCAATGATGCGGTGACGAATATTTTCAGGAACGAGTATTTATCACCACGACCGGCTGTGCCAACTCTACAGCTGCCGACACAAGGTATCGGTAACTGGGCTTACCCGTTAACTACAGCAAATATCAACGACAGTGGTTTGCGTGTAAAAGCTGGTGTAAAGAATGAAATTGTGATCGATAAAATTCCTTTCAGGACAAACTCAACAGCGGGAAAGAATATCGTATTCACATCCATGTGGGATAATTATTCTGATTCGGTAACGTTGCCGATGAACGGTAATGCATCGTATGCGTATTTCTTAATGGCTGGTAGTACCAATGCTATGCAAAGTCGTTTGGTGAACGGAACTATTGTGGTGAATTATACCGATGGCACATCGTCTGTTCTTGAATTAAAGAACCCGGAAAACTGGTGGCCCATTGAGCAGGATTATTTTACAGATGGTTTCGCCTTTACCACTGATGCGCCAAAACCAACACGGGTGTCGTTGAAAACAGGAGAGGTGATTCCTGCCAATTATAAATACACAAGCATCAAAGGCTTTTCCAATTTTGCAATTGATGGGGGAGCAGCGACAGTTTTAAGTTTGAAGTTAAATCCGCATAAACAACTGAAAAACCTTGTACTGAAGACCATTGCCAATGATGTGGTGATCGGGTTGATGAGTGTAACATTAATGAAGTAAAGTAAACATCCAACTGATCTATGCCTTAAATTGCTGAATAAACCGATAGATATATGTTGCTTGCAAAACGCTTTTCCTTTTTTATTGCTGCATTGTTTATGTTGTTCCTGAGCCATGCACAGACAAAACATCAACCGGATAAAGCATTATTAAAAACGATCGATCAGAATTTTGTTGATGCGGCTGCTCAATACAAAGTGCTGGCGCAAAACCTGCCGGCCGAAAAATTTCCAAAAACTTACTTTCCCACAACTAATAAATATGAATTCAGTAATTCAGGTTGGTGGTGCAGCGGGTTTTATCCCGGCACTTTGCTGTATCTCTATCAGCAAACAAAAGATGAAGCGCTGTACAAAGAAGCCCAACGTATTTTGGAAGTGTTGAAGAAAGAACAGTTCAACACCACAACACATGATCTGGGTTTTATGATGTATTGTAGTTTTGGTAATGCAAACCTGATTCAGCCATCGGCTGCGTATAAAGACATACTCATAACAAGTGCCAAATCATTGTCAACCCGTTTCAGCCCGGTGACAGGCTGCATTAAATCCTGGGATGGAAAACAAAACGAATACCTGGTGATCATTGACAATATGATGAATTTGAAATTGCTGTTCTGGGCAACACAGCTCACCGGTGATTCCTCTTATTATAAAATTGCGGTGACACATGCGAATACAACTATTAAACATCATTTCCGTGCAGATAACAGTTCGTACCATGTTTTGAATTATAATTCACAAACAGGAGCGGTGCAGCAAAAAAGAACAGCACAAGGTTTTGCCAATGAAAGCGCATGGGCACGTGGACAGGCATGGGGTCTCTATGGTTATACTGAAACATACAGGGAAACAAAAGATGCCATCTATCTTGAACAGGCGAATAAAATTGCAGCGTTCATTTTAAATCATCCGAATCTGCCCGCAGACAACATTCCTTACTGGGATTTTAATGCACCTGATATTCCAAACGCATTGCGTGATGTATCGGCAGCAACTATCATGGCTTCTGCATTGCTTGAGTTAAGTGGTTATGTCAACAAAGAATTGTCGGTGAAGTATTTTAAAGCAGCAGAAACGATATTGAAGAACCTGTCAACCGAACAATACAAAGCGGCAGCAGGCACAAATGGTGGCTTTTTGTTGAAGCATAGTGTAGGACATAAACCGGCCGGTACAGAAATTGATGTGCCGTTAACCTATGCCGATTATTATTTTGTTGAAGCAATGATGCGTTACAAAGCGCTGTTTAAATAATTGAATGATGAAGAAGTTTAGTCTATTGGTTATACTGTTGATGCAACTCTTGTATGTAAGAGCTCAATCTGATTCTGTTTACATCTTTGCCTATTTTAAAAACAACGGGCAGGATGGTTTGCACCTGGCATACAGTAATGATGGTTTTAAGTGGAGTGCGTTAAAGAAAGACAGTTCATTTCTAAAACCAACAGTTGCAAAAGATAAACTGATGCGTGACCCTTGCATCATCCGTGGTGCAGATGGTTTGTTTCATATGGTGTGGACGGTCAGCTGGAATGATCGGGGTATTGGTTATGCAAGCAGTAAGGATCTTATTTACTGGAGTGAACAACGTTTTATCCCGGTGATGATGCATGAAGATTCAGCTCGTAACTGTTGGGCACCGGAGATCACTTACGATGGAAAGAGCAAGCAATACATGATCTATTGGGCTACCACCATCAAAGGAAAATATCCTGCTGATCCGAAAGTTGAGAATGGTTATAATCACCGGATGTATTATGTTCTAACAAAAAATTTTTCAACTTTCAGCAAAACAAAAATGCTGTACGATAAAGGCTTTAATGTGATCGATGCAACGATTGTTCCCGATGGAAAACAGTTTGTCATGTTTCTGAAAGATGAAACCAGAGAACCTGCACAGAAGAATATCAAGATTGCCACAAGTAAAAAACTCAGAAGCGGCTACACGGATGCATCTGCACCCATCACCGGTAATTACTGGGCAGAAGGGCCAACCACTTTACGCATCAATGGTACATGGATTGTGTACTTCGATAAATACAGGGATCATAAGTATGGTGCTGTGCAATCAACCGATCTGAAAAACTGGACAGATATATCCGATAAGATTTCATTGCCGAGCGGCATTAGGCACGGAACAATTTTTACAATCAGTAAAGCAGAGTTTGAATTGTTGCCGAAGTAGAACGCATTAGTGCTCTCCGTGTATCCTTTGGGTTACTTTTTTTATTGCACTAAGTACACGAAGATTTTCACAAAGAACTCAAAGAAATAAAACTACGCCAGTTTAATCTTACTAATCATATAACTGATCATGAGGCCAAGTGTAGCTATTACAGCAAAGGAAGAACGTAGTCCTCCCAGTTCAGCAATATAACCGATCAACGGTGGTCCCATCAAAAAGCCCAAGAAGCCAACACCCGATACTGTTGCAATGGCAATACCACTTGCTACTTCTTTTACTTTTCCTGCCGTACTATACACAAGCGGAATAATACTGCTCACACCAAAACCGACGATCATAAAGCCAATGGTGGCGAAAATGATATTGGGCAACAGCACTGCGATCATCATACCCGAAAAAATAAGCACACCACTTAACTGTACCATTTTCTTACGGCCAAAACGTTCTGCTAATTTATCGCCTGTAAAACGTCCCGTTGCCATCATCACCATGAATGATGCATAACCTAATGACACCAGTTCACCTTTTACTTCCACCACTTCTTTAAAATACACACCGCTCCAGTCGAACATACAACCTTCGGCGCTTAAACAACAAAAAGCGATCAAGCCTAATTGTAATAGCAAACCTTTCGGAAACTGGAAACGTTTAAATGAAGAAGCGCTTTTACTTGTGGGCGTAATGATGAGATATTTCTGAAAGAAAATATTCAGCGTAATAACAATCGCCGCAACGATCATAAAATGATAAACAGGCAACAGATCCAAACGCATCATCAATAAACCAACCAATGCACCTGTAAAACCTGCCGTGCTCCACACACCATGAAACGATGCAAGGATAGATCGTCCAAACAAATGTTCAGCATTCACCGCCTGTGTGTTTACCGAAATATTGCAGAGATTACCTGTTAAACCAAAAACATAAAGGGACAAAGCCAGTTGCCACGATGAAGTAGTGGCACCGATCAGGATCAATGTTAACGCATAACCTGCTGCTGCCAATCGCAACACATACTTACTTCCAAAACGTGTAACCAGTTTGCCGCTGAAGGGCATCATAGTTAATTGTCCGGCAGGTAATGCCAACAGAATACTACCCAATGCAGCTTCGGATAATTGTAAAGTAGTTTTAATATCAGGAATGCGGCTTGCCCAACTGGCAAAGCAAATGCCCTGGCAGAAAAAGAAAACGGAAACGGCGATACGCATACGCAGTTTCGAATAGTCAGTGTTTGCTGTAGAAATAGTCGATAATGTCTGTTCCAAGAGGCAAAATTATCCGAAAAACAGGCGGGAATCATAGCATAATCGTAATAAAATCATGTAAACGTTTTCGCAAACGTTTGTACAGGATGCGGCAGGATAGATACCGCTCATTCTATGGCTAATTTGTGAGCAAATAAATTGCTATGCTGCTGCGATTGCCTGTTTCTGTACCAACGGTAAGCTGTGTGCCGAAGGTTCGATCTCCACTTCATTTCCTACCGGTTAGTATTATTCAATGCTCTTTACAGAGTGAGAAACGTATTTACAAATCGAACTGTACACTACAGTTGCAATAGGGTTATGCCTGCTTGTTTGTCAATGAAAAAAGTTCTACTCTTTCTCGTTCTAGCTTTTTGCTTCACTGCAACAGCACAACGTAAAATGGAAAAACTCAACCGTGGTACAGTTGCGGTTCGGGTTAACAGTTCATCCGTATTTATCAGTTGGCGTTTATTCGGCACCGAAACGGCTGCTACTGCATTTAATATTTATCGAAACGGAGTTAAACTCAACGGCACACCCATTACAGGTGCAACAAATTATACAGATGCAGTTACTGCAAATGAAACGTATGTGGTGAAAGCTGTTGTAAATGGTGTAGAAGAAAGCAACAGCATGCAGGCTACTGTATGGGCAAAGCAATATATGCAGATTCCCATTCAGCAACCGGCGGGCGGCACAACGCCTGATGCTGTTGCCTATACTTACACCGCAAACGATGCAAGTGTGGGAGATGTAGATGGTGATGGTGAATACGAGATCATTTTAAAATGGGATCCTACTAATTCAAAAGATAATTCACAATCTGGTTATACAGGTAATGTGTATCTCGATGCATATAAAATGAATGGCACAAGATTGTGGCGTATCGATCTTGGTATTAACATTCGTGCTGGCGCACACTACACTCAATTTCTTGTGTATGATTTTGATAGTGATGGTAAAGCAGAAGTTGCCTGCAAAACAGCCGATGGCACAAAAGATGGTGTTGGTACAATTATCGGAAATGCAACAGCTGACTATCGTAACAGCAGTGGTTATGTTTTGAGTGGTGCTGAATATCTTACCGTGTTCAATGGATTAACAGGTGCAGCAATGGATACAAAAGCATACACGCCGGCAAGAGGAACGGTGAGCAGTTGGGGCGATAGTTATGGTAATCGTGTCGATCGTTTTATTGCAGCGGTTGCATATCTCGATGGCATTTCTCCAAGCATGGTGTTTGGTCGTGGTTATTACACACGTTTGGTGCGAAGTGCATGGGATTTTAAAAACGGGCAGTTAACACAACGCTGGATATTTGATAGCAACACAAGTGGCAATGGAAGTTATGCAGGCATGGGTAATCACCAGATGACGGTAGGTGATGCAAACGGTGATGGTAAAGATGAAGTGTATAATGGTTCGAGTGCAGTAAATTATGATGGCACGGGTTTCTTTGCAAATGGATTAGGACATGGTGATGCGTTACACATGACAGATATGGATCCTGATCGTCCGGGTTTGGAGATTTGGCAGTGTTATGAAGAAGAATCGAAATATGCAGGCAAAGGTTTGCGTATGCTTGATGCAAAAACAGGTCAATCACTTTGGGGCATCAATACTACAGGTGATATTGGCAGGGCTTTAGCAGCGGATATCGATCCCCGTTATAAAGGTTATGAATGTTGGGGCACAGGCACATTACAGGATTGTAAAGGAAATCAAATTGCAACATCACGCCCAAGTATTGACCATGTTGTGTGGTGGGATGGTGATCTGCTAAGGGAAATTCTTGATGGCGATGTATTGGATAAATGGAATTATAATACAAATAGCTCAAACCGTTTGTTAACGCTTTACCAGGCAGGTCTTGGTTATGGCGGTTCAAATAATTCAACCAAAAAGAATCCTTGCTTAACAGCAGATCTGTTGGGCGACTGGCGAGAAGAAATTATTCTACGCAGCACCGATCAACAATTTCTCAACATTTATACAACGGTGAACGAAACAACACACCGCATTTACACACTCATGCACGATCCGCAATACCGCCTGGCAATTGCATGGCAAAACTCTGCCTATAATCAACCGCCTCATCCCGGTTTTTATTTGGGTGAAGAAATGAGTGCGCCACCAACGCCCAATATTCAACTGGTGGAGAATATTACAACAGCTGTAAACAATTTGCAGCGTGAGCTGATAGCAGTTGATGTATTTCCGAATCCCGCTGTAAAAACATTTCGCATTAAAGCCAACGGAAATTTTACTTTCCACATCTATGATGCAGGCGGCAAACTGCAACAGCAGGGCACAGCCATTAATCAAACAGAAACAGGTGCTGAGTTAGGCGCAGGCATTTATTTTATAAAAGTGATGAGTAAAAAACAAACAGCAACCATTAAGATCATTAAACAGTAAAATGAATACAAGTAAACAAAGCAGTTTGATCGTTCTCTTTTTATGTACAGTATTATCAGTAACTGCTCAAACATCAGTTGTTCCCGAGTGGACAAAGAAAGTAGGTGCAAGAAGTTTTCCTTCGGACAAAACAGTTTATTATGTCAACAGTTATGGTGCAGTAAGCGATACCGTTACTGTCAATACAAAAGCTATTCAAAGCGCCATTGATGCATGTGCAGCAAAAGGCGGCGGCATTGTTGCATTTAAACCGGGTACTTATGTTACAGGTGCTATCTTTTTAAAAAGTAATGTTCATTTGCGAATTGATAAAGGCGTGTTGATCCTTGGTTCGCAAAACTTCGATGATTATCCCGATATGGATAGCCGTATTGCAGGGCTTGAAATGAAATGGCCTGCTGGACTCATCAATGCATTGAATGTAAAGAACGTGGCTATTACCGGCGAAGGCATTATCAATGCAAGAGGAAAATTCTGCTGGGATAAATATTGGGCGATGCGGAAAGAGTATGATGCAAAAGGTTTACGCTGGATCGTTGACTACGATGCTAAACGTGTCCGTACATTGCTGGTGCAGAATGCAACCGATGTTTCAGTAAAAGGATTAACGTTTAAGAACGCCGGTTTCTGGACAGTGCAATTATTGTATTCATCTTACTTAACTGTTGATGGCGTGGTGATCAAGAACAACGAGGATGGAAGTGGACCAAGTACAGATGGTATTGATGTGGATTCATCGAGCTGGGTGCTGATACAGAATTGTGACATTGATTGTAACGATGATAATTTCTGTTTAAAAGCCGGGCGTGATTGGGATGGATTGCGAGTAAACAAACCAACTGAGTACATAGTGATACGCAAATCCATTGCACGCCGTGGTGCAGGACTTGTTACACTTGGCAGTGAAACATCAGGCAGCATCCGTCATATTTACTGCACCGATCTCTATGCAAAGAATACCGATAATGGTTTGCGTATTAAATCGGCAACAACACGTGGTGGAGTAGTGGAGGATGTGTACTTCGTTAATTCTGTTTTGGATTCTGTTCGTAATGCGTATCAATTCAATTTGAACTGGTATCCTGCTTATAGTTATTCTGAATTACCCAAAGGTTATACCATGGAAACTGTTCCTGCTCATTGGAAATCGATGCTGCAGAAAGTGACCCCTGCTGAAAAAGGAATTCCTGCTGCAAGGAAATTTGTGATTCAGAATGTAAAGATCACCAATGCACAAAAAGCATTTGAGATAAATGGTCTTCCGCAATCGTTGCTGGAAGACTTCCGCTTTGTCAATTCCATCATCACTGCCAACACGTTGGGCACTATGGAATATACCAAAGGCTGGAAATTTATCAATACAAGTATTGATGTTTCAACAAAACCTGTGGAAAAGAAAAAAGAACCCACAGGGATTGAAGAGCAGGAACGTCTAAAAGGATAGTTTAATAATTTATAGTTGACAATTGCAAAACTGATAATTGATTGTATAATGAATAGAACCCCTTTATTAGTAAGCAGCTCTAAAGAGTCGGCTTACTATTCACCATTCACTATTCACCATTCACCAAAGGTTTTCCTGGTGCTTATTGCATTTTTTTCCTTACTCACATCGCAGGCTCAATACCAGATGGAATTCCTCACCCGTGGCGTACATGCGGTACCTGCAGGTAATGGAAAAGTATTTGTAAGCTGGCGTTTGCTGGGGACAGAAGACCAGGGGCTTACTTTCAATCTCTATAAAACAGTTGGTGGCAAAACAAAAAAACTGAATCGAACCCCATTGCTGAAAGCAACCGGGTTTATTGATGAAGCTGTTGATACAAATGCAGTGAACGTATATACTGTCAAAGCGATCATTAACAAAAAAGAAGAGGCAAAAGGTGAATCGTTTACACTTGCTGCGAGTGCAAAACCATATCTCTCCATTCCGTTACGCACACCACAAGGTTATTCGGCCAATGATGCAAGTGTTGGTGATGTAGATGGTGATGGTGTGTATGAAATTTTTGTACACATGACGGGTCGTGCAAGAGATAATTCACAGGCAGGTATGACTGACCCACCCATCATTCAATGTTATAAAATGAATGGAACATTTTTATGGGAGATCAACCTTGGAAAAAATATTCGAGAAGGGGCACACTATACACAGTTCATGGTGTACGATCTGGATGGCGATGGTAAGGCAGAGATCGCTATGAAAACGGCTGATGGTAGTATTGATGGCAAAGGAACTGTTATTGGCGACAGTACAAAAGATTACCGCAATCAACGTGGTTATATTTTAAGTGGCCCGGAGTTTCTTACTGTGTTCAACGGACAAACAGGTGCTGCTATTTCTACAGTGAGTTATGATCCTCCAAGATTTCCAACATCACTTACTCCATCAGAAGCTGAATTAAAAACAATGTGGGGTGATGGTTACGGCAATCGCATGGATCGTTTTATTGCAGCTATTGCTTACCTCGATGGCAAACACCCATCATTGGTAATGTGTCGTGGATATTATACAAGAACGGTGTTAGCTGCATGGGATCTAAAAGGAAATCAATTAGTGAAGCGTTGGGTATTTGATAGTAATACAGAAGACAATAAATCATATGCAGGACAGGGTAATCATAATATTAGTGTTTCAGATGTTGATGCTGATGGAAAAGATGAGATCATCTATGGACAAATGACGATTGATGATAACGGCAAAGGTTTGTATTCAACAGGCATTGGTCATGGTGATGCATTGCATGTAAGTGATATGGATACAGAACGTCCGGGTTTGGAAGTGTTCGGCATACAGGAACGCTTTGGTGATGCAGGTGCAAATTTTCGTGATGCAAAAACAGGTGAAGTGATCTGGAAGAAAGCATCCGTAAAAGCAGGTGAAGATGGTGAAGGGCCTGGTCGTGGTTTGGCATTGGATATTGATCCACGTTATCCCGGTTTTGAATGTTGGGTGGCAGGTGCAGGTATAACAGGCTTGTTTGATAATAAAGGAAATAAGATCGCTGAAAAGACACCGCCTTGCAATATGGGTATTTATTGGGATGGTGATGCATTAAGTGAAGTGTTGAATGGTGTGAACATCAGCAAATGGGATTATGTCAACAATTCAATGGTAAAATTATTTGATGGAAGAGATTTCGGCTGTGTAAGCAACAACGGCACCAAATCAAATCCATGTTTAAGTGCAGACTTATTTGGCGATTGGAGAGAAGAAATTATTTGTCGCACGACAGATAGCAAAGAACTACGAATCTATTCAACTTCTATCCCAACAGAAATTAAATTATACACTCTTATGCATAATCCGCAATACCGGTTGAGCATTGCGTGGCAGAATGTGGCGTACAATCAACCGCCGCATGTAAGTTATTTTATTGGTGAGGGAATGAAAACACCCGCCAAACCAAATATTGTGATCGTTAATCAAAAATAAAGATGTCTGTTCACCCGAAGGGTGACTGTACATCAACAAAGAGCTTAAATGAACTTCATTAAAAAAAACAAGCGTGCGATGCAGCTGCTGCTGTTGTTCTTTGCAACATCATCATTTATCGTACTGCGCAATCAAAAACCAACCTTGTATATCATTGGTGATTCAACTGTACGAAATACCAACCGTCCGCAATGCGGTTGGGGCGAAATGATCGGGTCGTTTTTCGATACCACACAGATCAGCATCAGCAACCAGGCGATGGCTGGCAGGAGTACAAGAACATTCATTAAAGAAAAGCGTTGGGAGAAAGTTTTGTCAACTTTACAGCAAGGCGATTTTGTCATCATGCAGTTTGGTCATAACGAAGGCAGTAAGCCCGATACTTCACGCAATGGTTACCGTGGTGTGTTGCGTGGCACAGGCGATGATTCGGTAAGTCTTACATGGAAAGACAGCAGCATTGAAGTGGTGCATAGTTACGGGTGGTATTTGCGTAAATTCATTCGTGAAGCAAAAGAGAAAGGTGCTACGCCGATTATTTGCTCTATGATTCCACGCAATCAGTGGACTGACGGCAAAGTTCGTTTGGCGAATAAAGACTTTGGTAAATGGGCGAAAGAAGTGGCAGAGAGTGAAGGCGTTGCTTTTGTTGATCTGAATACCATCACCGCCGAAAAGTATAATGTGCTGGGTGAAACAGAAGTGGCTAAGCTCTTTTACAAAGATCATACACATACCAATGAAGACGGGGCAAAGATCAATGCCGCATCGGTGGTGGAAGGACTTAAACTGCTTAGCGGCTTGCCTCTCATCAACTATTTATTAAATTGATTTCAACGAATACAAAATGAAAAGACTTTTATTAGCTGTAGCTGCAATTGTAACCATGTCGTTTACTTTACTGCAGACAAAGCCGGTGTTTTATATTATTGGCGATTCAACGGTACGTAATGGTTCGGGTACAGGCAGTAACGGACAATGGGGCTGGGGTAGTTTTGTTGCGGAGTATTTTGATACGTCGAAGATCTCTGTTCAGAATCATGCATTGGGAGGACGCAGCAGTCGTACGTTTATTACAGAAGGCAGATGGGAAAAGATCATTGCTAATTTAAAGAAAGGTGATTATGTGATCATGCAGTTTGGACATAACGATGCAAGTCCGTTAGATGATACTGCACGAGCAAGAGGAACCATCCGTGGTATTGGCAACGACAGTTCAGAAATATGGAATCCCATTCGAAAAATAAAAGAAACGGTTTACAGTTATGGCTGGTATATGCGTAAGTATGTGCGTGAAACAAAAGAAAAAGGTGCTGTGCCTATTATTTGTTCGTTGATTCCACGCAACAACTGGAAAGATGGAAAAGTTGGTCGCTCAACTGATAGTTATGCATTGTGGGCTGAACAAATTGCAAAAGAAGAAGGAGCGTACTTTGTTGACCTGAATAAACTGATCGCTGATAAATACGATCAGTTGGGAGAAGCAGAAGTAAGCAAATTCTTTCATGGTGATAAGACACATACCGGTCTTGATGGTGCAAAGATGAATGTGGAGATTGTTATTCAGCAATTGATCTTACAAAACCCAGGTGAACTTGCACATTATATTGTAAAGAAATAATTTCTCTTCGTCACTGCGGTATGTATAGGTTGCTTCGTATCTCCGACGCTTTGGCCGGAGGTATAAACTCGCAATGACGTTTATTTAAACAACACTAAAACTATTATATGCCACGTATTGCATCCCGCATGAAAATATTCAAAGGCCAGGAAGAAGAATACAAACGTCGCCACGACGAACTCTGGCCCGACCTTGAAGAACTGCTGCACCAAACAGGCATCAGCGATTACAGTATTTTTTTAGATGAAGCCACAGGTGATCTGTTTGCTGTATTACAAGCTGAAGATCCTGCAAAGCTCAGCGATCTGCCCAATCATCCTGTGATGAAAAAATGGTGGGCTTATATGAAAGACATCATGGAAACAAACCCGGATAACTCACCCGTAAGTACGCCGTTGAAAGATGTGTTTTATATGCAGTAATTAAAACAGTGTTTTACTGCCGCCATGTTTTGCTTCATGCTCCAGCAGCCATTGCTTGCGATGCAGACCTCCTGCATAGCCGGTTAACTTTCCATCGGCTCCAACCACACGATGGCAGGGAATAATGATCGCCAATGGATTTTTTCCATTGGCAGAAGCCGCTGCACGGATGGCTTTTACATTGCCCAAGCGTTTAGCCATGTGTAAATACGTAATGGTTTCTGCAAAAGGAATCTGTACTAACTGATTCCATACGCTTTGCTGAAAAGCTGTTCCTGCCGGGCGAAGCGGCAGATCAAATTGATGAAGCTTTCCTGCAAAATAAGCATCGAGTTGCTGTAATGCTTTTTGCAGAAGTGGAGTAGGGCTTGTTGCTGCACGTTTTTGTTCATCCATAAATGAAGCAACAGTTAAATAGCCATTTTCATCTGTCAGTTCAATAAAACCGATCGGTGATTTGTAATACGCAATATGAATTGTTGCATCAGCCAATGGAGCCTCCGTTTTGAACAGGTTTATCCGGTGTAACTAAAACTACTTCTTTGTTTTCGTCGTACACACCCAATACCAAACATTCGCTGAAGAAGTTGGCGATTTGTTTAACAGGAAAATTTACAACAGCTATAATCTGTTTGCCCATCAATTCTTCTTTGCTGTAATGATGTGTGATTTGTGCAGAAGAACGTTTTAAACCAAGTTCACCAAAATCGATTGTTAATTGATAAGCAGATTTGCGTGCATTGGGGAAATCACTTACTTCAATAATTGTTCCGGCCCTGATCTGTACTTTTTCAAAGTCGTTCCAGGTAATCAACTCATTCATGGTTATCTGTTAGTTGCGATGCAAGCGAAAGCAAGTCTTGTTTTTTGTAATTATTTTTCTCGTTATCAAAACAACGGGCATATTCACCAAGCATGCGTGCAACAACCTGTTTATTCTCTAATGGTTTAAAGTAGGAGGCCGATGGTGCTACGTTGATGCGTTTAAAATAGGTTTCAACATCTTTATGTGAAAATATCTGCCCGGTTGCGCCATCCATATAAAACTGGATATGCTGTGGCGGAAAGTCGTTGTCTATATCCGATGGCTCATCATCAAAATAAGCAAGAATGAACTGGCGGGGTATATTGATCATGTACAGATTAATATCCAGCAAATGCGAAAGACTCAACAAAAGAATACCGATTGAAATAGCATTTCCTTTTTTCGATTCGATCAATTTATGCAGCAGAAATTCGTCGGGGTGATTGTAATTGATCTCAACACCTTTTACCTTGTAATAATTGAAAATAATATTGTTGAGCACATTTACTTTTTCCAGAGCCGTAAGAAAACTGTTCAGTTCCAGCCATACATTTCTCCTTATTTTTTCCAGCTCCTGGTAGTGCGATGATAGATTGAGATCGGGGTACTGGTAACGGCTTACAAGCAGAGCACCGGTAAACAGATCGTGTTCTTTATCGTTGGCCCATGCATTAAAATCAACCTGCAGATCACGGTAATGCAGACTATGGATCAACATTTCAATCCTTTCCTGGGTGTACTCGTCGGGTGTATTTTCCCAAAGATTCTCCAGGTTAGGGATGATTTGTTTGCCCAACGAGATGATTTTTTCGCTGACGGTAGAGTAAACTTCAGCGTCGGGATCATCAATCAGGTGGAGCAGGGCTGTTATTTCTTTTGTTTGTTCCATATAGGGTTCAAAATCTATGATGCGGTAAAACTGAATTTTAAATTGCAAAATCTGTGAAACTTTACTGAAAAAAGTTGTTCACAATGATGTGAATGGAGTGGATAGTGTTTTGAAAACGAGTTTATAACAACACTAAGTGCAATTACTTAGCCCGGCTTCGTGTTACTATCAAATTACGGAAAATGCTAAGTTGTTAAAAGATTTTGTATTCCCGATTGCGGTAATATTGTTCTATTAAATCCGATACCTAAGAAACCAAGTGGCGAAAGCCCTTAAAATCCAAACAAGAAAGGCCTGTTTTTAAATCCCGACCCAACCCTATGCAAAGCTAACGGCTTCTGTACCTAAAAGAGAACGGACAACGAAACAAAAAATTCTCGAAGCCTGATAAGAATCCCCGACATGTCGGGGATTTTTTATGTACATACCTTATGATTGAAGTGAATGGATGACCAATACGCCTGCTAATCCCAGTATCGAAATAACAGTTTCCATCACCGTCCAGGAAAGAAAGGTTTGTTTAAGCGATAGTTTAAAAAACTCTTTGTACATCCAGAAACCTGAATCGTTGATGTGCGAACCAAACACACTGCCACTGCCTACAGCCAACACCATCAACTCCGGAGAAGCTGCTCCACTTGTTACTAACGGAGCAACAATACCTGCTGCTGTAATACCGGCAACTGTTGCTGAACCAATAGTAACACGCAGCAACGCAGTAACAACCCATGCAAAGATCAACGGCGGCATTTGCCATTTACTGCTGAATGATGCAATGTATGCACCGGTACCACTATCCTGTAATACCTGTTTAAATACGCCGCCTGCTGTAATGATGAGTAAGATCATAGCAATGCCGGAGATGCCATCGCTCAACCATTTCATCAGTTTATCCACTGCAATGTTTCTGCATATACCAAAAAGATAAAAAGCCAGTAACACAGCAATAAGTAAAGCAATGGTTGAATCGCCTATAAACAGTAGTATTGTTTTAAGTATTCCTTCAGCTAAAAAATTATGTGCAATAACTGCAAGAGTGATCAATAACACAGGCAATAATGCAACAAAAAAACTTGGAGCAGCCGCAGGCAGTTCTTTTAATTCTGTTTCAACAGGAGAAAATAAATTGCTTTGTGATGATGTGATTCCTTTTACCATTCGGCCAAGCAAAGGCCCGGCAACAATTACAGCAGGAATGGCAATGAGTATTCCATAGATCAATACCTTACCCATATCTGCTTTGAATGCATTTACCAATACTACCGGGCCGGGATGTGGCGGCAGAAAGCAATGCATAGTACTGAGCGATGCTGCCATTGGAATCGCAATGTACAAAAGCGGCAAGCCTGTTTTCTTTGCTAACATAAAAACAAGCGGCACGAGTATTACAAAACCGGCATTGTAATAAAGCGGAATGCCAATTAAAAAACCGGTGAGCAATACAGCCCATTGTATATTTTTTTCGCCAAAACGTTTAATGAGTGTGATAGCAATTTTTTCTGCTGCACCACTTGCTTCTAAAATTTTTCCCAGTACTGCACCCAAGCAAAGAATAAGTGCAAGTCCACCCAATGTACTGCCCACACCTTTTTCAATTGACTTGAGTAAATCTGCAGCAGGCATGCCTAAGGCAAGACCGGCAACGATCGCTACGATCAGCAGGGATAGAAACGGGCTTACTTTTTTTACGGTTAAGAAAACCTGTAAGGCAATGGCAAGTATGATAATAAGAAAGGTCAAGTAATTATTGCACGGTATTTTTTAGTGTGCCGATGGAATCGATGCTGATGCTGATCTCATCGCCACTTTGCAAAGTGAAATCACTGCCGGGCACAATTCCTGTTCCTGTCATAATAAAGCAACCATGTGGAAACGATGCTTCACGATAAATAAATGAAGCGAGTTCTTCTACTGTACGTTTCATTTGATCGATAGTGATGGTTCCTTCAAAAACAGTTTTTCCATTTCGTGCTATCTGCATAGCAATGCTTGTAGAAGGAGAGAGTGCTTGTTCTGTTACATAAATGCAGGGACCGAGTGCTGCACAGGCATCGTATGTTTTTGCCTGTGGCAGGTACAATGGATTTTCACCTTCAATACTTCGGCTGCTCATATCGTTACCAATTGTATAGCCTACGATTTTGCCTGATGAACTTACAACCAATGTCAACTCCGGTTCGGGTACATCCCAGGTGGAATCTTTGCGGATACGCACTTTAGCCAAATGACCAACCACACGATGAGCAGTTGCTTTAAAAAAACATTCAGGACGATCGGCTTCATAAACCTTTGCATAAAAATCGGCACCACCGCTGGCTTTACTTTCTTCCTGCCGTCCAACCTTGCTGCGTAAGTATGTAACACCACAGGCCCAGAGTTCCTGTTGCGGACCCATTGGTGCTTCAATATCTTTTATTAACGTATCTGTTCCTGCAGGTGATGTTGCAATCAGCTCACTTAGCTGTTGATAAAGATTGTCAACGTTTACCAGCGTTTGCCAATCACGATGAATAGCATAATACAAGTTGTTATGTTCAACTACAGCACAGGTTTTTGTTTTGTAAAGCTTCATTTTAATCTCTTAGTTTAATTCTTAGTAAATACATATCATTCGTAACATACAATGTCTTTTCATCTGGCGATAAAGCACAATTACTTGCGGAGTTCTCCAGTTTAATCATGCCCAGCTTTTTCCCATCACTGTTAAATATATAAACACCACCCGGACCTGTTGCAAATATGTTCCCATTTTTATCAATCTTTAAACCATCTGGTAAGCCGCCCATAGTTTTAGCCTCTTCACTTGCACTGTAAAATATTCTGCCATTATCAATTTCAAATGTGTCAACATTCAGGTCATAGATATACCAATTGGGAAAAGCAGGATCACTGCATGCAACAATAAGCTTTTTCTCTCCTGGTAAAAATGCCAGACCATTGGGTCTTGTTATTGAATCAATAAGCAGCTTAACTGTTCCATCTTTCATCACCTTATAAACACCATTGTGTTTGATTTCTTTTTTTGAATCCGTATCGTCCTGTGTTTGCAAACCATACGGCGGATCGGTAAAAAACAATTCACCGGCTTTGTTATACACTGCATCATTCGGGCTGCTGAAACGTTTGCCTTGATATTTATCTGCAAGCGTACTAAATTTTGCTGTTGGCTTGTCAAGAGGTGCATCCATCCTTGCCATTCTTCTGTCACCATGTTGACATAAAACAAGATTGCCATTGTTGTCGAATGTTAAGCCATTGCTGCCCGGCTCTTTACATACTGAAGGTTCGGAGCCTGTATAACCGGATGGTTTCAGATAAACTTCTTTACCTTTTTCTTCCGTCCATTTATAAATTGTATTCATCGGCACATCACTGAAGATGAGCATTTGTTGTTTCTCCAGCCAAAGAGGACCTTCACTCCATTCAAATCCTTCAGCAATAATTTCAATTTTTGCAGAATCAGAAATGATTGCATTGATAGCAGGATCAAGCCGCTCAATTGTTCTGGTGGTCTTATACATTGTTTCTTGCTTTTGTTCTGATGGGTTGTTGCAGGACAGCAACATCATTGTTGAAAAAAAGAATAGTGATTTATACGGCTTCATGTCATTTGTATTTATCTGTTTTGATCAGTCGCATCAGCGTTATCAGTGTTTCTATCTTAATGTGAATCTCTTGTGACCTCTGATCCTGAACTTCCTTGCAGAAAATCAAGATCAGCACCTTTATCTGCACCCATCACATGTTTAATGTACATGCTCACATAACCACGAGTGGCTGCAGGTTTAGGTAATGCCCAGGCTGCTCTTCGTTTGGCCAATTCTTCATCACTTACATGCAAGTGCAATAATCGCTTCTCAACATTTAGTTCGATCATATCACCATTCTGCACCAATGCCAATGCACCACCAATAGCACTTTCAGGGCTTACATGCAATACTGCTGTGCCATACGCTGTACCACTCATTCTTCCATCGCTGATGCGTACCATATCTTTAATTCCTTTCTGCAAGATCTTTTTCGGCAAAGCCATATTACCCACTTCCGGCATACCGGGGTAACCAACCGGGCCAACATATTTCAACACCATTACACAGTTTTCATCAATATCCAATTCAGGATCATCCACACGTGCATGATAATCTTCAATACTTTCAAACACCACTGCTCTGCCGGTATGTTTCATTAATGCAGGTGTTGCAGCCGATGGTTTAATAACAGCACCATTCTCTGCAAGATTGCCTTTCACCACCACAATGCCAGCTTCCGGAATAAATGGTTTGTTGTATGCAGCAATTACATCAGCATTATAGTTATCTGTTGTGCCAACAATATTCTCCTGGTGATTTTTTCCTGTAACAGTAATAACGTTTTGATGCAATTCTTTTTTCAGTTCATTTAAGATCACTGGTAATCCACCTGCATAATAAAAATCTTCCATCAAATATTTTCCTGAAGGCATCAGGTTGAGCAGGAGAGGGATCTTACTACCGATCGCATCAAAATCATCCAACTTCAGATCAACGCCAATTCTTCCGGCAATGGCAGCGAGATGAATAATAAAGTTTGAAGAACCACCAACGGCTGCATTTACTTTAATGGCATTTTCAAATGCTTCTCTTGTTAATATTTTATCGATGGTTAAATTCTCTTTCACCATTTCAACAATGCGCCTTCCACTCAACTGTGCCATTACTTTTTTACGACTGTCAGCTGCAGGAATAGCAGATGCGCCACTCAATGTTAAACCCAATGATTCAACCATCACAGCCATGGTACTTGCAGTGCCCATCGTCATACAATGACCAATGCTACGGCTCATACAACTTTCTGCATATTCACATTCTTCCTGCGTCATCTTTCCCGTCTTCATGTCTTCATCAAACTTCCACACATGTGTACCACTTCCGATGGTTTGTCCTTTGTAACGTCCGTTTAACATTGGTCCACCCGGAACAACTATCGTAGGCAAGCCAACACTCGCTGCACCCATCACAGTACTCGGAGTTGTTTTATCGCAACCGGTCAATAACACCACGCCATCGATCGGGTTACCACGAATACTTTCTTCTGCATCCATACTTGCCAAATTGCGAAACAACATCGCTGTTGGTTTTAGCAAAGTCTCACCCAAACTCATGATCGGAAACTCAACAGGAAAACCACCTGCTTCCAACACGCCACGTTTCACTGCTTCTGCATGATCACGAAAATGTGCATTGCAAGGTGTGAGTTCACTGAACGTATTGCAAATGCCGATCACCGGTCTGCCATCAAACATATCTGTTGGCATGCCCTGATTCTTCATCCAGCTGCGGTAAATAATTCCGTCTTTGTCTTTGCGGCCAAACCAATCGTGGCTGCGTAATCGTCGTGACATATAATTTATTTATTTACTTAGCTTTTATGCTACTATTAAACTTTTGTTGCGTCGCATGCCGACGCTCTGGTCGGCATCGAGACCGAAAGCGTCTCGACACTTGTACGTTTTGTAATTCAATTGATCCTGAGCGAAGTCGAAGGACCCACCCCAATGTACTATCTTCAGTCATGCTGTTACTCGCCCCTCCCAAGAGGGGATAGTTGAATGTCCACAGTTCTTTATTCACTATTCACCATTGACCATTCACCATTCACTTCTTCGCTAAAGCTACGGAGAGCAAGCACAACTCATCTCTCATCATTCATTACTCATACGGTCACTCTTTTCCCCGTCTTCATTGCTTCATAAATCGCTTCAATGATCTTTACATCTCTTCTGCCCATTTCACCGGGCACAATGCTTTGCTGTTTGTTTTTAACTGACAATGCAAATGCATCCATCTGTTTAGCTTGCTGCGATAATCTTGGATAATCCATTTGTCCACCTGATGTATTGCCTTTCAATCCTGAATAATTAAATGCAGGTTGCAATTCAAACCATCCTTTTTCTGCTTCTGCTTTCAGGAAGTTACTGCTTTCTGAATAACTGGTTCTGCATTCTGCGATCAATCCATTCGGCATTTCCATTTGCCATGCAAGAGTTTCTTCAATGTCTTTAAACTTATCAGGATCGCTGATAGGGAATGTTTGTGCAGTTACTGCAACCGGTTCCATACCTGTAGTGTACATCACAGCCTGCAGACAGTAAACACCAAGATCCATCAACGGGCCACCGCCGGCAATTTTTTTATCCAATCGCCAGATTCCTTTTTGTGCAACAAATGAAAAACCAGAGCTGATCTTTTTAATATCTCCATATACTTTCTGCTGACCCAGCCGTTTCATTTCAAGATTGTACGGATCAAAATGCAAACGATAACCGATCGATAATTGTTTACCTGCTTCTTTGCATGCAGCAATCATCTGATCACACTCTGCAACGGTAATGGCCATGGGTTTTTCACAAATGATATGTTTGCCTGCTTTTGCTCCACGAACTGTGTACTCAGCATGCATGTGATTTGGCAATACAACATAAATGATATCAATATCCGGATTGTCCTTAATTGAATCGTAATTCTCGTAATTGTAAATATTCTTATCAGGGAGATTGTATTTTTCTTTCCATGCAATTGCTTTGGAAGGAGTGCCTGTTACAATGCCTGCCAGATAGCAATGTTCGGTTTGCTGCAAAGCAGGTGCAAGCTGTCCGCCGGCATAACCGCCAAGACCAACCAAGGCAATACCAAGTTTTCCATCTTTGTTTTGCATGCTTTTTTGTTTTGATTGTTGTTCATTACAGTTGCCCGCAGAGATCAACGGAATACTTAAACCTGCTAATCCCAGCGTTTGCAGAAAACTTCTTCGTGATTGTTGCTGACTCATACGAATTTGTTTTAGTTATGACTTCATCATTTTTTATTTTGTTGTTGCCATTGCAGTACATGTTCTGCCACATCTATCATAGGAGCAACCCATATCTCTTTCTCTTTTTGTTTGATGTAGGCGAGAAGCTTACGATGATTTTCAATTGTTACATCCAAGCCATTGCCACCGCCCACACCATGAAACAGGATCACCAGTAATGAATTTGTCTGCATGGCTTTATCAACCCAAGTTTTCATTTCTTCAAAACTGTGATTGTTCACCACATAACAATCGACGTTGTACAGATCCACTTCGTTTATCTTATGCATTTCATTGCGTACTGCTCTTGCAGCAACAAAATCTTTTTTCATACCATTGATAAAGGAAGAGTCAGCGATCTTCATATCGCCACAGGTAAAGGCAAATGTGCGTTTGGTTTTTCCATCCAGCGATTGCAAAAAGAGATTGGTCATCAGCATTTCGTTCTCTATTCGCTTAACAGTATAATTGTTCAGGTCGTTTGTTTTACTCACCCATTCACGACCGGGCATATTACCAACGCAGGGATGAAACAATGTGTGATTACCCAACTCATGACCTCTTACAGAAAGATTCTTCCACTCATTCAATCGCTTTTGCATTGATTGCGAAAAGGCTGTCAGATAAAACGTCGCTTTTAATCCCAATGAATCAAGAACAGGAACAGCATTATCTAAATGCTGATCGATTGCATCATCATAGGTAATTACCACTGCAGCTTTCTTTCCTTTCCATGCAGCATTGGTTTGTGCATGAACTGCATTTAACAAACTGAATGCGCAACAAACTGCAACAAATAATTTCTTCATGCTGTTAAGGTAGTTTCTTTTCATAGTTTAATCCCTTACTTGCCCATGGAATAAAAAAATTAAAATTCGGTGCGTCTGTATGCCCGCCATCATGTTGTCGCCATGCTAAATGACCATTCAGCATATCAGTCAGCATCGGTGGCATTTTTTCAACAAGGTAATCATTGCTTACACCAAGATCTTTTGCACCTAATAATTTAAATACAGTTCCTGCAGCGATGGTTGCCTGGTAACTTCCTTTCTGATCGAGCCAGTTGGCATCACCTTTTTCAGGAATGCCATAACTGATAAATGTAAGACGGGGAGCACACAAAGCGATGAGTTCATGCGAATCAACCGGAAGATCACAACCTGTTTTTTTACCGAATGAAGATTCTTCCGTTCCGTATTTTAAATAATTACCGGCCATCCAATGATAACCGCCACCGCCGGTTAAATTTTCAACTGACTCACCAAACACCCGACGATGCAATGTTGCACCACCTTTTCCTGATGAACCAATTAATCCAATTGAAAAACGTTGATCGAATGCCATTGTTACCAATGCAGCTTTGCCATATCTCGACACACCTTCAATACCCACTTGTTTTGCATTTACCAATGGATCGGTTTCCAAATAATCCAATGCACGACTGGCGCCCCATCCCCATGCACGCAATGCACCCCAATCTTCCGGCTTGCGTGGCTGACCCATATTGGTTAAGCCAATAATACCTCTTGTTAAACCTGCACCATTATCCGGTTGTATTGTTCCCGGATCGATCGTAACATAACCCCAACCAGCAGCTAATAATCTTTCCTGCGGCGTTAATTCATCATCAGGTTTTGCAGGCGCAAAAAAGTTAGGAGCGGGGAGACGAGTGATTGGTTGATAAGCCGGATACTTTTCAAAAATTTCTTTCATTGCAGGATCAGACTTGATCATCATTTCCTTGTACGCTGCATTTATTTTCTCCAGGTCATCGGGCGACGGTTGTGCAGGTGCAGGTAATACAGGCCGGCCAAACATCATCAACACAGGTACAGGTCCTTTTACATTTGTTGGAACAACCAATACCATTTTTATATCAACATTGATCAATGGATAGACACTGTTATCAACATGACCGATAATTTCTTTTGCAATAACAGGAATACGATTCACCACTTCTCTGTCGAGTATCTTCACCGTCCATGTTACTTTCGGAACATTCTTTGGAATGCGGCCATACACTTCACGTTCAAACTCTTCAATTAATTCAGGACGACGTTGTTTCCACCACTGATCAGCAGTAGTGATCTTTGTACCATTCTTTAATGTAAGCACATCGGGTAATTGCGGACAAGGGGTTGCCAAAGCCTCATCGTAATTTGCATGATTCGGATCATTGTCATTGCCACTTCTGCCAGGTCGTAATTTTTTGATGCCAAGTTGTTGCATCATGTTTGCCTGGTCCTGTTGTGCGTTAAAAACGGTAAGCTTTGGATACTTACTGCTATCAATTTGTTGTGCGGTTGTTGTGTAGCTAACAACAACGAGCAGAAGCAGAAGTGAATAGTTTTTTATCATGACGACTGTTTGTGTTTGTTGAATAAATGCGGATGATCTATTGTTCTACAAAAGTTGTAACACTTAACGGTTGCAGGTTGTAGGTAAAGCTGTTGTTTGTTGCGGTAATCTTTGTTCCTGCAGCTACATTGGTAGTTTCAGTTGTACTGTATGGAATAAAATCGCCAACCGTTGCATTGCTGATATTGATGGTTTGCTTTACAATGGCTGCATAACTGTTTACCACTACAATAATTCTTTTTCCTGCACTGGTTCTGTAAGCCGATACACGTGCCTCGGCTTGTGTATTGCCTCCTGTACCTAAACGTACAGAACCGGGAGTAATAAATCTTGCAAACTGCGACATGATGTATCCTCGTTTTGTTACAGTGCCATCTTCACCTATAGGTCCGTAAAAACGTTTGCCATACCACCAGATATACGCACTGAAATTTGCTTTGGTAAAACAGTCGTGAATTTCTGCTGCTGTGCCAATGCTTGCAAAATGTGTGTAATTGGTATCAAGATGTTCTGTCATCCATACCGGTTTATTCAATGTTTTTGCCAAGGCATTTTCGGTAATACCGCTGCCATAAATATGACCGCCGATTAAATCGATATTCGCAGCTGCACCGGCATCACTTAACAAAGTGTTGCTGTAGGTTTGGTTATTGTTGAACGATTCCGGTGCCATCAGTTTTGTACTGCTTATAAGGTGACCATGTGTTTTAAGAAAGTTCAGCATTTCAGCGGCTGTCCAGTCGCAACTTTCATAACTCACTTTAATATCCGGTTCATTTTGTACAGATACTGCATAAACAGGCGCTCCGTTCGCAGACATATAATTTGCAAAACCGTTAAGGTAAGTTGCATAAGCTGCACCACTGTCTGCAATCAGCGATCCGCCAATAAGCGTTTTATTTGTTTTGAATTTTGATGGCGGACTCCACGGTGTAGCCAGTACTAAAGCTCCACGTTGTATAGCACCTTTTGCATTTGCAAGTTCGAGTGAACGCCAGTAATCATCTTCTGCAATACGGATGCGTAAGATGTTTAAACCGATCTGCCCGTTCGCTTTACCAAACAATCTGTCCAGTTCATCATTCGTTAACGAAGCATTCGATGGACGGAAAACAGTAGCACAACCAAATCCGTCAATTGTCTGGTAAGTTTGATTGGCAGAAATTGTTACTTCTGCAATGAGTGTAACAACAGGGCGGGGTGATGGTTCCGGATTTCCTTTCTTTTTACAGGCAGTTATAACGAGCATGAACAAAAGAACATGCATGGTTACGGTAATCCACACAAGGCGGTTTTGCTTTTTTTTCATTTGGCAGTTGAGCGTTAAGTGTTATAGATCGATTGTTTGCTAAGAATTTCTATTGATCGGTTTTAAACGGCGATGCAGGTAAGTTTTCTTTATTGTACAGATTCGGATTCACCGGATTATCGGCCCATGCATAACGTACATACATTGGTTCTTTCACTTCATCATTCCACACAATTATTTTATCGCCTTCAATTTTTGCTTTAGCCCATACAAATTTTTTGTCGGCACCGGCAATAGCAAACTCACTTAATTCTTCACCATCATTTGTGATTAATCCGCTGCCAATATTGGTAAAGGAGATGATGATCTTATTACCTTCTGTTTTTGCTGATTGATAAAGCGGACCTGAATAAACCATGTTTTCGTTGTACGCAAGCTTTCTAGCTGCCAATGCTAAACGAATACCCACATCTTTTTTATTATCCGGATGAATATCGTTCCACTCGCCAAGATCAATGGCAACGGCCATTGCCGTGTTAGGAACAGAAAGTGTTTTTAATTGTTCGTGACGTAATACAGCCCATCCACTTTCTGAAGGCAGGTAATTGTAATCCATAAAACCGGGAAGCTGCACATACAAGAATGGTAAAGTACCTTGCTTCCATTTTGTGCGCCAATCGTTGATGAGTGCGGTTAACAATGCACCATATTCCTGTGGGCGGCCTGCATTGCTTTCACCCTGGTACCAACAAAAACCTTTGATGGTATAATTTATTTCGGGAGCAACCATGGCGTTATACAAAGCTGTTGGTTGATTTTGTGCACTGATGCCGCCACCGAACCCGCCGCCTGCAAACGGTCTGTTTACAAGCCCGACTTTATATTGCCATGTTCCTTTCAGATCAACCGTATCATTGCCTGAAAAAATGCAGTAAGGTTTATCTGTTACAAATCCGCCTTTGCCTGCATTGTTTGTAACACGGATAACAAAAATATTTTTGCCTGCTTTTAATATGTTTGCCGGAACGCTGTATCTCCGTTGCGGATATTGATAAGTTGTGTTGCCGACTAATTTTCCGTTGATGTATAATTCATCTGCATCAATAATTCTTCCAAGAAAAACTTTCGCTACTTTACCAACCATTGAAGCTGGTATGTCAATTTCTTTCCGAAACCAAACAACACCATTCAGATCTTTTATTCCCTGGTCTTCCCAATAGCCGGGAATATTGATTGGTCGCCAACCTTTCGGACTGTAGTTTACATCAAACCATTTTAATGCACCTGCTAAACCTGCATCAACAGGAGGAGCAATGCGTGGCGTATTGCTTGGTCTGCGGTTAAAGCTGTTGATATAAGCTGTGTCTTTATTTTTTGCAATGGTAGTTTGCAAGGTTACAAAGTCTTTTAAGCCTTCTTCACTTGTCCATGCTTCAATGGGTGTGCCGCCAACACTTGCATTAATGATACCGATCGGTACTTTGTATTGTGCATACAAATGCTTTGCAAAGAAATAAGCAACTGCAGAGAAAGGACGAACATCTTCGCCAACTGCTGCTTTCCAGTAACCACTTGGCAACTGCTGTTGTGGCGCATTCATATTGGTGAGTGTCGGTATCCAGAATTGCCGTATCTGCGGATCGTTTGCTTCAGCTATGTCTTTTGCATAGGTTACATCATGAATGTTGAGTTGATGCACCATGTTCGATTGTCCGCTGCAAAACCAAACATCGCCAAATAGAATTTCTTTGATGCTGATCTTGTTGCTGGCAGTAATATCAATGTTATAAGGGCCACCTGCTTTTGTTGCAGGAAGTTTTATGATCCACTTACCTTCGGCATTGCCTTTTGTATTGTAGGTTTTGCCGTTAAATTTTACACTTACTTTTTCATTCGCTGCACTCCATCCCCAGATGTTTACAGGCACATCTCTTTGCAGGATCATACTGTCCCGAACGATCTGCGGAAGTTTTACCTGTGCTTTTGTTGTAAATACTACAAAAACAAGAATGGAAAGAATGCGTAACGATGTTGCTAAATAGTTCATGTTCTTATTCAAATTGAATGGCGAAATACATACAAGGGCTTGTGCCGATATTTTTTATTCCATGTAATACATTTGTTCCTGCATAATAAAAACCACCAGCCGGAATTTTATGAGTTTTGTCCCCTAACAGCATTTCTGTTTCTCCATTGATCATGAGTATGATCTCTTCTGCACGGTGCGTATGTGGTTCACGACTTTTTAATCCTTCTTTCAAGGTGGTAACATGCATTTCAAAACGTTTTTGCTGAACAGTTGGCTGTTCAAAAAAATCACGACGGCCGCCGCCGTTGTTATTGGGTTTAAACGGAATGTTCTCCCAGATTTTTACAAACGACTTTCCTGAACGTTGTGTCCCAGCAGATTTTTTGCTGCTGTATTTCATGCTGAAAAAATCAGCTGTTGTGATTGCAGTATTTGATAAACTGTATTTCTCTCCGGGCATTAAAACAACCACACTATTGGCTGCTAATACAAATGAGGAATCACCCAAGTGAATTGTAATACTCCCGGATTTTACAATGAGCAATTGCTCCTGGTTTGATGGAATAGTTTGTTTTAGTTCTGTTTTTCCGGCGATGCTGTTTGCTGCAAATTGCATCCATTCAAAGTCGTATGCTTTTCCTTCAAGCAACACAACAGAACTGATTTTTCCTTTTTGTGCAGTTGGTTGTTGCCAGCTGTAAGCACCGGATAAAATGGAATCCTTTTGCGCAAAAGCCAAACAGGGTGTAATCAAGAGAATGGCAAGTAGTCGTTTCATAAATGTGTGTTGGTTTATTTTACTTCATACCCTTTACGTTGCGGGCGGGATAACATCTTGTTTGCTTCTGCATCATTGATGAATTGCTCTTTCGCAGGATCCCATTGCAATTTGCGTTTCAGCTTCATGGAAATATGATGCAATAAACAGGCAGAGCATGCACGATGTGCTTCTTCAACTGGTGCAATCGTTTTTTTGTTATCACGAATGGCTTCTAACCAATTGCCATGATGATCTTTACTAACGGTAAAATGAAATTCTTTTTCACCGATCACCGATGTAAGAATAGAAGGATCACTTGCGTCAATTTTTTTCGCCTGTGTTGTTCCAACATTCGGATCGCTTGATGTAGCCTGGTAATCACCTCTTGAAACAAATACCCAGCCTTTTGTTCCTTCAAACTTAATCCCGTTCTGAAATTCATTGCTAACGATCATCGTTACACCGTTTGCATATTTGGCACCTGTTTTAAAAATACCATGCACATCCCACAAGCCACCTGTTGCAAACTCAACATGGTCTGTCCATATTTCAACAGGGCCACTTGCTTCCATACCCATGCCCCAATGAGCACTATCAATATGATGTGCACCCCAGCCTGTGATCATACCTGCACCAAACTGTTCGCAACGTAACCAACCCGGACGATTATACCCAACCTGCGGATGCACCCTTTCTTCAGTATAATACACTTCAGGTGTTGATGCAAGCCACATATCATAATTAAAATCTTTTGGCAACGGCATTTCTTCTTTCTTTCCGCCGGGAGGATCGCCGGGTAAACCAACATACACCGTTTTTAATTCGCCGATACGGCCATTACGAACAAGTTCTGCTCCATAACGGAATTGTTCGGCACTGCGTTGCTGACTGCCGATCTGAAATTTAACGCCGCTCTTTTGCACTACATTACTGATCACTCTTCCTTCGGCAATCGTTAATGATGCAGGCTTTTGCATATAAATATGTTTTCCTGCACGTGCTGCTGCAACACCAATCATGGCATGTGTATGATCGGGTGTACTGATCAACACTGCATCCACATCTTTGTTTTGTAACACTTCTCTGAAATCGGTGTACACTTTCACGCCATCGAAAGGTTTGTTATCACGCTTCGAGTAAAATTCATTCACCAGTTGCTTACCTTCATTTGCACGCTTCAAATCAACATCACAAACAGCCATGATTTGTGCATAATCATATTTCCAAACACCGGGCATATCATGCCCACGTGAAATACGTCCGGTTCCAATGGCTGCAATATTAATGCGGTTACTCGGTGCATTTTTTCCAAACACAGTTGCAGGAACAATGGTAGGAAAGGCAAGCAGGGCAGAAGCTTTCAACGATGTTTCTAAAAACTCTCTGCGTGATTGATTTCTTTTTTTCATGGCATATGATTTAGGTAATCGTTAATAGTAAGTTTAAAGAACTTGTATTGAACTGCTTAATACATTACTTGTTGTTTTATTCTTTACACCCGGCTGACCACCACCCACACTGATCTGCATTTTTCCTTTTGGCTGATAGTACTTGCCCGTTGTTTCATTTACCAGCGATAATTCTTCGGGTGTAAGTTTAAAGCTGATGGTTTTGCTTTCGCCAGCTTTTAATGCAATGCGTTTAAAACCTTTTAATGCACGAACGGGTGCCTTGCTTTTTGTTTGATGTGATACGTACAACTGCACCACTTCATCACCATCACGTTTACTTGTATTCTTTACCGTTACTGTAACTGTAACAGCCTTGTTGGCTGCAGTTGTTTTGGGCAACTGTAATCCACTGTAGTTAAAGTTTGAATAACTCAAACCATGACCAAACGGATACAATGCTTCACCTTTGAAATAACGATAGGTTCTTCCTTCCATTGAATAATCGCTGAAGCCTGGCAGATCGCTATCACTCTTATAAAATGTAACAGGTAAACGACCGGCAGGATTATAATCACCAAACAGTACATCAGCAACAGCAGTGCCTGCACTTTGTCCACCATACCATGCGTTCACAATAGCAGGAAGGTTTTCACTTTCCCAAGGTGTGGCAATGGCACTACCTGTGAGCATTACAAATACAACAGGCTTTCCGGTTGCATGAAGTTTTTTCATCAATTCAGTTTGCACTGTTGGCAAAGCAATGGTTGTACGATCACCGCCATTAAAGCCCGGAAAATCAACACGCATTTCTTCACCTTCGAGCTGTGGGGAGATGCCACCTGCATAAACAATTGCATCTGCATCGCTTACTTTTTTGAGTAATGAAGCATAGTTCAGTTGTGCTAAGTTGCCTGCTTTCAATTTTACATTTGCCTTTCCTTCGCCCTGCCAATATTCCAGAACCAGCTTGTAGGTTTTTCCTTTTTCAGTTTTTAAACGATAGGTGCGTGCACCCCAACGGTTTCTTGTCCAGGCATTCAACACTTCTTTCTCATCAACTGAAAGTTTATAGCCATCATCTGCTTCTACTTCAAACAGAATTGAACCATCATTTGCAGCAGTGAAGTTGGTTGTATAACGTGCAGAGAAATTGTTTGCACGGATATTTCCTAATACCTGTTGTCCTTCCTGCCAGAAATGATCAACGCCTGCTTCTGTTTGCACAACAGCAGGTTCTCCCTGCAAATCTTTGTTCGAATAGTATTCTGCTTTGAATCCTTTTTTTCCTTCATACAAATACTGATCACTCACATCGGCATACACCAACGATGTGTCGTTGGTGAAATTGATCGCTTTTTCATAAACCACTTCAACCGAACTGCCCACTTTATTTTGAATTCCTTTCAGTATGGTTATAATTTCAGAAGGTGTGCCATTGTAGTTTCCCAGCACTGCAATACTGTTGTCGGCGTTAGGACCTAACACCACGATCTTTTTTATTTTTTTACTCAGCGGCAATGTATTGTTTTCATTCTTTAACAGCACGATCGATTGTTGCGCCATTTTTAACGCATGTGCTTTATGCTGTGCACTCTCCAAAACAGAAGAAGGTGTTTGAGCATACTTCACCATCGATACCGGATCGAACATACCTAAACGGTAACGGATGGTAAACAAACGTTTCAACGAAACATCAAGTTGTGCCTCCGTGATCAACCCATTCTTTACTGCATCAACCAATGTTTTGTAAACTGTAACGCCACACTCCAGGTCTGTTCCATGAACCACTGCATCAACGGCCGATACAGTTGCGTCCTTATGTGTTTTGTGATATTTATAAAAATCATCAACAGCCCAGCAATCGCTTGTTACGTAGCCATTAAACTTCCATTGCTTGCGGAGAATATCATTCATCAACTGATCATTGCCGCAGCAAGGTTGTTTATCAACAGCATTGTAAGCACACATTACACCCGCCACATTTGCATCAACGATCAATTCTTTAAATGCAGGGAGATAGGTATCCCACAGATCATAAGCAGTAGGATTAAAATTATCGGAGTGTCGTGTTGGTTCAGGACCGCTGTGTACTGCATAGTGCTTGGCACATGCTGCTGCCTTGAGATATTTAGGGTCTTCACCCTGTAAGCCACGTACAAAAGAGCGCCCAAGCATGGCCGTTAGGAATGGATCTTCACCGTACGTTTCCTGTCCACGGCCCCATCGGGGATCACGAAAAATGTTAATGTTGGGTGTCCAGTAAGTAAGACCAAGGTATCGTTCGGCTGTTCGTCCCTGTTCAACTGCTTTGCTGTAAATAGCTCTGCCTTCTAATGCAGAGTAATCAGCCATGCGGAACAATGAATTGGTATCCCATGTTGCAGCCATGCCAATTGCCTGCGGGAATACTGTTGTTTTAAAAGGCGTACGTGCAACACCATGCAATACCTCATTCCACCAATCATAAGCCGGAATACCGAGACGTGGAATAGCCGGTGTTGCATTGAGCATCTGTGCAACTTTCTCTTCCAATGTTAAACGACTCACTACATCATTCACCCGTTGTTCAATGGAAAGTTTTGGATTCCACATCGGGAATGATTTGTAATCCTGCGCCGATGCTGTAAGGGCAAGCACTGTACTGACGATTGCAAGAACGATTTTCATTGTTGATTGTTTTGATCCGGTTTATCTGAAAAGTTTGTTTATCTGTTTATTTTTTAAACGCATCATCATTTCCTTTGTACTCAAACCAATCGTACAAAGCCACTGTTGATGTTGGTGCTCCGTTTGAAGTGCCATATAATGCAAACAGGCTTCCTACAAATCCACCTGCAACTTTTGTGGTAAGAAACGAACCATCAACGCCGTCTTTCAACAGCTTCCAGTCATTTTTCTTTTCTGCAAAAAAGAACGCATACGTGTTGGCTCTTGCTTCAATTTTCAAGAACAGTTCTTTTGTTGAATTTAATTTTTGCGAAGCCAGTAATTCCGGCTCTGTTTTTCCTCTTGCGGGTGATTTGAATAACTGCACAACAGGTATTCCATTTTCAACTGACTTACATAAAAAGTAATAAAAATTTTCGCTTTGGAAAATGAGCATACCTGCTTTTTCTTTTTCTGACGCAGGTGAAAAGTTGATGCTTGTTGCTGCGTATCCTTTCAAATTGTTCTGACGGTAACCAAGGAACGAAGGACTTTTACGTTCTGTTGCTGTTTGCGGACGTAATGCCAATTGCAGAAATCCTTTTTTAGTAGTTAAACTGTAAGCAGCTGTTTCCGGATTGCGTAAGAAGAGATAACGGAAATCAAACTTGTCACTCTTAAAATCATCTTTGAATGTAACGTTACCACCAAACGGGTTGTTTACTTTTTTGGTAATGGCTGGTAGAGGGACGGGTAATGTGTAAGGCACTGTTGCATCACCTTCCAGAATATGCGGCCATCCGTCTCTCCATTCTACAGGTAATAAAAATGTTTCACGACCGGTTGTATAAAAATCATCATCATAAGGACGACAGGCGAGAAAAACTGCATACCATTTTCCATCCGGTGTTTCTACAAAATCGGCATGACCGGTTGTTGTAATCGGGTTGGCACGTTTTTTATCTAAATGTTTTTGTGTGAGGATGGGATTATTTTGATAGGGAACATAAGGCCCTTTCACTGATTTGCTTCTGAACACAACTTCTGTATGATTGTAGCCTGTACCACCTTCTGCACAGATGAGGTAGTACCAATCATCTTTTTTAAAGAGATGTGGCGCTTCGATCCAGATTGGTTTTTTGGAAAGATCGGTTCCGCCATTCACCAATAAAATTTCTTCACCCACCACTTTCATCGCATTAATATCAAATTCATACATGCGGATGGTACGGTGACCATTGTACAATGGTTTGTTATCCGGCGCATCATTGTTGTAAACAACATAGGCTTTGTCATCAACAAAATCAATTGATGGATCAATACCACGTACCTGCGGCAACCAGATAGGATTACTCCACGGGCCTTTCGGATCTTTTGCAGTGATAATGAAGTTTCCTTTTTTATCGATCAGCGTACAAAGAATATAAAACGTTCCTTTATGGTAGCGGATGGTTGGCGCAAACAAACCTCTTGAAACACCCGCATTGGTTTGATCGAGTTGTTCTTCACGATCCATTGCGTTGCCGATCTGCTTCCAGTTTACCAGGTCGGTACTGTGGAAGATCGGAAGCCCCGGGAAATAAGCAAATGTGGAAGTAGTAACATAATAGTCATTGCCTACACGACAAATACTTGGATCAGGATAAAACCCGGCCAGTATGGGATTGTTAAATGTTTGAGCATTCGTCATTGCAAATACAAAGCTGAACAATATTGCCGAAAGAATTTTCTTCATCTGGTTAATCGATATATGGTTTGATCGTTTTAATTAATCCATTTTCATCATGCACAAGCTCCGTTACTTTCACACTGCGTAAATGTGTTACTCCTTTGCTCAAACTGCTGTCGTGATAAAACAAATACCACTTGTCTTCAAATGCACAAATTGAGTGGTGCGATGTCCAGCCAACAACAGGTTCTAAAATTCTGCCTGCATATTTGAACGGACCATACGGATTATCGCCAATGGCATAACAGAGATAATGTGTATCACCGGTTGAATAAGAGAAATAATATTTCCCGTTGTATTTGTGCAGCCAGCTTGCTTCAAAAAATCTTCTATCAGTATCACCTTGCAAAAGCGGCTCATCGTTTTCATCTGTGATCACAACATCTTTAGGTTCTTCTGCAAATTCAAGCAGATCATCTGTGAGCTTAGCGATCTTTGCACATAACGCAGGTTCATTTGCTTCAGGTAGAAATGCAAACGGGCTTTCAGGTTGTTCTGCATTGAATGTTCCGCTGCGCCAGCGTTGTAACTGTCCGCCCCAGATACCACCGAAGTACATGTAATAAGTTCCGTCTTCATCTTTATACACAGCAGGATCAATGGAGAAACTGTTTTTGATCGCTTCCGGTTGCGGGGTGAAAGGACCAACAGGTGAATCGCTTACTGCCACACCAATTCTGAAAATACCATCGTGTGCTTTTGCAGGAAAGAATAAGTAATACTTGCCATCTTTTTCTGCAGCATCAGGTGCCCACATTTGTTTTGATGCCCAAGGCACATCGTTTACATGCAATGCATTTCCGTTATCAACGGCATCGCTTGTTGGTGAATCCATAGAAAGAATATGATAATCTTCCATAGCGAAGTGACTGCCGAGATCATCAAACGCATCACCTGCATCCACATCATGCGATGGATAGATATAAATTTTTCCGTTGAACACATGTGCCGATGGATCGGCTGTGTAAATATGTTTCACCAACGGTTGTGAAATGGCTTTCTTATTTAATTCTTCAAAGTCGATATGTGCAATACTGTCTTCAGGCATTATAATGAGTTATGAATGATGAGTTATGAGTTACGTCGTTGTTTCAGATCAGCTTCAATCTGCACTTCCATCTTTTTATTGATTTCATAAAAGAACAGGAGTGCAGCTGCAAGCAGAAACGGAATAGCAGGATAAATGCTCACCAGCATTTTTGTTCCGTTGATGGCGGTTTCAGTTTGTCCTGTTGTGCTTTGCGGCATGTAATGATACTTACCCAATATCCAAGACACTAATGAGCTGCCAATGCTTAATCCGGCTTTTAATCCCACCATCATTGCAGAGAAGATAATAGCCGTTGCTCTTCTGTTATTTTTCCATTCGCTGTAATCCGCTACGTCAGCGATCATTGTCCAGAGAATAGGTGTATTGATGCCGTAGAAAAATCCATGCAACACCTGCGCAGCAAAAATGATGGCAATTGATTTAGGCGGGAAGAAGTAAAACAGGATGATGAATACTGTTGCAATAAGCAAGGAAGCCATGAATACATTGCGCTTGCCCCATCTGTTTGCAAACCACGGCGAGATCATGATACCAATGAGACCAACCAGAATACCTCCACCATTAAATACACCCAAGCCTAATGAAGTATCATTTTCAAATGTTGGGAGGAATGATTTAAATGGTTCTAAGAAAGCAGTGAGCTCGGCTTTGTCAACATAGTTTTCAAAATAATAAACATACGAGCCGCCTTTTAATGCAAGTGTAATAAAGATGAGAGTAGTTACGGTAAGAATGATCACCCATGGTTTATTTTTAAACAGATCGCCGAGGTCTTCTTTTAGACTTGATTTTTGTTCTGGCTTGGGAATGATCCGCTCTTTCGTTGTGAGAAAGCAAATAATGAGCATCAGTGTGCCAACAATAGCAAGCACTGTCATTACTTTTGAGATGCCGATTTTCATTGCTTCCGCATCTGTTCCTCCGCCTGCTTTAATAATAAAATTGTACATGAAAACCTGCACAAAAAACTGGGCAAACATTACTGCAACAAAACGATAGGAGCTTAAACTGTTGCGTTCTTTCATATCGCCGGTTATTACACCGCTTAATGCGCCATAAGGTAAATTGTTGGCTGCATATAGCAACAACAGTAATGCATAAGTGATAACTGCGTAAATAATTTTTCCCTGGTAGGCAAAGTCCGGAGTTTTAAAAGCCAGCAATGAAATCACTCCCAATGGTATTGCTGTCCACAAGATCCATGGTCGGAATTTTCCCCATTTGGAATTTGTTCTGTCGGCAATAGCACCCATGATCGGGTTGAATGCAAACGCAGCAACCAAGCCAACAATAAGCGTTAACATGGAAGCATGTTCCGCTTTTAAGCCATAAATATTTAAATAGTAATAAGCGATCCATGTTACCAATGTTTGAAACACGAGATTAGCAGCCAGGTCACCTAAGCTGTAACCAACTTTTTCTACTACTGATAATTTTTGCGAAGATTCCATGAGTTGATTTTATTGAGCAAGCAATTGGTTTATTTCTTTAACGCCATTACCGAATGATAAGCTGGCTTTGGATTAAAAGCACGATCAAAGAGTAAGGGATAATTTGTGCGGCCGGGAACAGGCCAGCCATTCAACCAGCTTTGTCCATCGTTCACACCCCAGAAAGTAACACGAGTAATTTTATCCTTGTGTTTTAAAAACAGTTTGAAGAGATTGGCATAATCTGTTGCCTGTTGTTGTAACAAACTATCAGGAATGCCATTGGCATAAGGATTCAATGCAGGATTGGAAGCCTGGCGTTGATTCACATCTGCTCCTTGAAAATTTCTCGGCAGCATTTCAATATCCAGTTCAGTGATCATTACTTTCAATCCCAATGCGTGATAAGCAAGAATACTTTCTTCAATATCTTTCAATGGTACACGACCTAAATGCCAATGACCTTGAATTCCTACACCATCAATACGTACACCAGCAGCCTGCACTTTTTTTACCAATGCAAGACAGCCTTCACGTTTCTTTGGTTGTTCGTTATTGTAATCGTTGTAATAGAGTTCAGTATTGGGTGATGCAATAGCTGCAAGACGAAATGCTTCTGTAACAAAACCATCGCCCATTTTATCGAGGAAGATTGATTTACGCATCGTACCATCTTCATTCAATGCTTCATTCACCACATCCCATGAAAAGATCTTACCGCTGTAACGACCGGCAACGGTATTGATATGATTGGTGAAGAATGTTTTAAACGAATCAACATCTTTTATTCTTCTTGCAAACTGTGGCAACTGGCTATGCCAGATAAGTGTATGACCATTTACTTTGATGTTGTGCTTTGCACCGTACGCTACAATTTTATCAGCAAGGTCAAAATTGTATTGATCCCATTGCGGATGAATGATCTCCGCTTTCATAATATTTTCCGGGGTAATGGCATTGAACTGCAAAGGAATTAATGCAGCAGCTTTCGCATCTTTCTCTTCTATCTGTTGCGTGTTCAACGCTGTGCCAATTAGAAAATCTTTTTTGTAAGCATCTTTTAACGAGGTAGCAGCATTGCCTGTTGCATTTTTTGTGCTTGTGCAATAAGCGAAGCATGCAAGTATTGCCCCGGCTGCAGTAATTTTTACAATGAACTTTTTCATGTTATTCGTTTTAATCAGTAGTTAATAGTTCAGTTATTGATCCTTGTTTCAGGCGGACCGAGATAAGTTCTTTTCATGCCACCGAAATCGGCTACAATTTTTTGCAGCAGCACGCCGCTATTCACCATCCAGTATTTGATGACGTGTTTACCAGGCGAGCTGAGCTTATGTCTGCTTGTTTTGATAATAATATTCTCGCCCACCCATTTATTCCAGATGCCGCTGATGCTGTTCTTATCTTCTTTGTTTATGCTGATGATCTGTGGAGCTTCATCATCAACCGATATGGCGTACTGCAAACCATTTTCTTCGTTAAAGAAATTTAGAGTAGGAGAGAAGTAAGCGTGAATCGTAAAACTGTCTTTACTGTAAGTATAAATTTCGTATTCAAGAAAAGGAGTAGCTGCTGATGATTGTTGTTCAGCCGCAGTTACAGGAAATGTTGTAACAGCAGAGCCTGTTCTACCAAGATCGGGTAATACTTTCCAGTTAATGGTTTTGCTGTTGTTTGCATTTGTATAATGTGCAGCTTCTATTGATACAGTTTCAAATCGTTCAACGAAAGCATTGTGTTTTATTGTTGCAGGATATTCAGCCTGTGGCACTCTGCCGATCAATGTCACTTCATCTTTATAGGTAGTGGAGTCGGGCAGGTATTGCACAGCAGGCATTCTGTTAAATGGCGGTTGTTGCCAATACGTATAACCAATATGTGTCTGGCTCATCATATGATTCCATTTGCCTTTGTTGAGTTGATGATATTCAACCGTGATCAATGAATCTTTTTTGTAGAGCTCTTTTACTTTGTCAGCATACCCGTTTGTTGTTTCGTATTTTTCTTTGAATGCTTCTTTATTCAATGCAACATTGTAATATAGTTCGTTGAGATTTGCACAGGCTTTAATCGGATGCAGCACCAATTGAAAAAATGCATCTTTTTGTTCGGGACTTAAAGCGTTGTTGATTGTCTCTGCTAAATTCAATAAGTCGTTATACTCATTCACCACCTGTTCCCATTCGCCATAAAAGAAACTGTAGGTTTTATCATCGAGCATTTCAGGTTTTCTTCTGCTGTTATACTTTGCATATTTCGCCAGTAATTCCGCAATGGTAGTTGCATGTTTTGTTCCGAACTGTTGTGCGGCCCAGTTAACTGTATAGGTTTGAACATCTGTTGCGTCAATCTTTGCTGGATCCCATGCATAATCTAAAAAGAAGGAGATAGGCAACTCCATTGGTTTTATATCACCCACATTCACGATCCAGATATCTTTTACATGATGCTCATATGCCAAATGCATCTGTTCCCAAATGCGGGGAAGCGGATTTGTGTTCAGCCATTTGTAATTACGTGGACCACCCACATAATCGAAATGATAATAAATACCGTAACCACCTTTGCGTGGCTTTTCATTTGGCTTTGGCAGTTTACGGATATTGCCCCAGTTATCATCGCATAATAAAAGTGTAACATCATCCGGCACACGCATGCCTTTATCATAGTAGTCCTGCACTTCTTTATACAACGCCCAGAGTTGCGGTGTTTGTTCAGCAGGTTTACCTGTTACGTTGGTAATGATCTTGCGTTGATCTTTTACAATTCGTTCCAATAATGCTGTTGCCGTTTCTCTGCTCATCGGTTCATCACCATCCCCACGCATACCAACACTTACAATTTTTTCGTTCCATGCACGCTGCATACCGCCACGCCAGAATTCCTGCAGACCTGCTTCCGTACTATCATAATTCCATTTTTGCTTTTTACCATACTTTGCCCACTCTGCATGTGCACGCATCAATGGTTCGTGATGCGATGTGCCAATAACAATGGCATATTCATCAGCCACTTTAATATTAAGCGAATCATCATCGTAAAACGCATTGCCCCACATGGCAGGCCAGATGTAGTTGGATTTTAAACGAAGCATCAGCTCAAATACCTTTGCATAAAATTTTGAATTGAAGCCACCGAATTTTTCTTTGCTCCAGTTACTGAGTGCAGGAGCTTCATCATTAATAAAAATGCCACGGTATTTTACTTTCGGAGCGTCTGTAATTTTTTCATTTGCACTGATGAATACATCCTGCTTTTGCTGCACCGGTACATCGGCCCACCAATGCCAGGGCGATACACCTATTTGTTTGCTTACTTCAAACACGCCGAAAGCAGTACCTCTGCGATCACTTCCTGCAATCACCAACGCCTGTTCAATTCCCTTGAATGGATTTTTAATAGTTTGAATAGTGTAAGCTTCCCATTTGCCTTTGAGTGAAGCAATGGATAATTTCTTTTGCTGAACAAGTTGTTTGATGAAGGTTGATTTATCTGCAGAGCCGATGATGATCACTGTTTTGCCAAACGAAGAAAGACTGTTTATAACGCTTGATTGCTTCAATGTAACCGATTGCATATCGGTTGAAAAAAAATGCGCCGCCTTTTGTACAACAGCATGATCGTTGTTGTCAACCAAAATTGTGGCACCGGAAATGGAATAGGAAGAACTACCTGCACCGGTTGCAAGCAGTTGAGCGTTGCCGTAAGTAAGGTACAGCAAACAAAATGCGACAAGCAAAATCGTTTTCTTCATAATGCAAACAATGCAGCAGTTTTGCAGTTGTGTGTTACAAAACTGCTGCGGATTAAATCGGTTATTGTTAGAAACCAACGCTGTTACCACCATCAACTGGCAGCACAACACCGGTAACATATTTAGCGCCATCGCTTGCTAAGTACAACGCTGCTGCACCAATATCTTCCGGTTGACCCATATGGCCCATTGGTGTGCGGTTAAATACTTTTGCTTTACGTTCAGGATCGCTGTTCAATGCTTTTTCCGTCATAGCACTGTAGATAAAACCTGGTGCAATGGCATTTACACGAATACCATTTGGACTAAGCTCAACAGCCATAGCTCTCGTCATACCATCAATAGCGGTTTTACTTGCACTGTAGGCAATTACTTTTGGTAAACCATATTGTGCAGCCATTGAACTGATATTGATGATGCAGCCACTTTTGCGTTTCAACATATCTTTCACCACTTCACGACTGATGCTGAACACAGCAGTTACATTGGTAGTGAGTATACGTTGAAATTCTTCATCTGTTACTTCTTCAAATAATTTCTTTTGATTGATGCCGGCATTGTTCACCAGTATATCGATCTCACCAAACTCTGCAAGAATATTTTCGATCAATGCAGGAATGGTGGAAAGATCACTCAGATCGCATGTTTTATAAAAACCATTTTCACCTAATTCACTTTTTGCTGTTTTTAATTTCTCTTCATCACGACCTACAATGATGGTTTTAATATCGTTTGCAGTAAATGCTTTTGCTATTGCCAGTCCAAGACCCGAACCGCCGCCTGTTACAATAGCTAACTTTTGTTTGTTGCTCATAATTCAAATATTAGTTTATACTGCAAGTTAGTTGCCCGGCGCAAACGGGAAACGTAAACTTTTATAATAGTCCAATGTTTTATCGGGCTGTTCGTAATTCGAAGGAATTGGTTGTTTTGAAAACGTTTGGAAGTAAAGCAAACATGCATTGCGCCACCATTTTGCTTCTTCCAGTTGAACGTTGAGTAACATGCTCACTGCTTTAAATCGTTCGGCATCTACTTTTGTTGCTTGCTTTTGCCATTCACGCTGCATCCATTTCACACTATCGACTCCGGCATTGTATTGATGGCACAACTCATTCCATAAACTACGACCGCTTTTCATTTTATAATTCCATGATGCATGATGAAACCACAACAAATATTTTTCATCAGCTGTTGCAATGTTTTCCCATTGCTTTCTTGCATCAGGTTGATATTGCTCAATGGCTTTGCTGCCTGTTGAAGTACGATTGAAACCAATACCAACACTATCAGCTTTGTGATAATAAACAGGATTCCATTCAGGACGGTTGAGATTGCTTACCCATGGTGCAGGACCATAATGATGACCTGTGCCCATGATATGATGTAAGCCAAGCGGATTCATATAATCTACCATGATCTCCCTGCTGTTGAGCATGATCTGTTTAGTTGATTGTACAAACGATGCATCGTTACTGAATGTCATACGCAACCATTCATCAGCAATTGTATCACTTGATAAATTGTAATCCCACGCAAGTCTTCCTAACGCATACCAGTTTGCCTGCGCCATTGGATGGCCGCACCAATTGATATCGCTGCCGATGTTCGCAACACCTGTCATGCCATTGAGTGAATGATTATCTAAACTTCCATCGATCACTTTTGCTACAGTGCTGTTCTTGCTTTTAGAATATGTATCACTGTCTAAAACTTCTTTAAACAACGGCGCAAGAAAAACCCAGTTGGTTGCCTGCCCTGTATATTCCTGTGTTACCTGGAACTCCATCATCAACGGTGTTTTAGGCATTGCTCCAAACAACGGATGAAAAGGTTCACGTGGCATAAAATCAATAGCACCATTCTTCACCTGCACCATTACATTGGGTTCAAATTTTCCATCAAGCGGAACAAAATCATCGTATGCCTGTTTGTGACGGTCAACCGGATTCTCGGCTGCATACACAAATGCACGCCAGATAATAATGCCTTTGTGCGACGCCAATGCTTTTGCCATCATGTTAGCACCATCGGCATGTGTACGTTTATAATCCTGCGGACCAGGTTGACCTTCACTATTTGCTTTAACAACGAAGCCGCCAAAGTCAGGAATGAACGAATAGATCTCTTTTACTTTTTCATTCCACCATTGCTGTACAGCATTATCTAAGGGATCAGCTGTTTTTAATTTACCTAATTCAATGGGTGCACTAAAACGAGCTGTTAGAAATACTTTGATGCCATAAGGTCGAAATGCATCCGCCAATGCTTTTACTTTTTCGAGATAGTTTGCTGTAAGGATGGTTGCGTTTGCATTTACATTGGTTAATGCCACTGCATTAATACCAATCGATGCATTTGCTCTTGCGTAATCGATATAACGTTGATCGATGTAACCGGGCAAACGATGCCAGTCCCAGATCGATTCGCCTGCATAACCACGTTCAACCGAACGATCCAGATTATCCCAATGATTCAGCATCCGTAGTTTTAGTTTTGGTACAGATACAATGTTGAGGTTTGTTATTGGTTGATTAGTTTGCAGTAAACGGAGGTAATGAAACACACCATACAGCACCGCTACATCGGTATTGCCGGTAATAAATGTTTTGCCGGGTTTTGCTTTGATGATGAAACCATCTTCACCAAGTTTCTTCAGTTCATCTTTTGTTGCGAGCGATGAAAGTATGTTTGTTGCGTCTGCTTTTCCAATGATCAATGTATTAGAAGAACTGATGGAAGAAGCAAGCCTATAGTTGGTTCCCATTAATCCTTTTAAGGCAGTGCTTAATTCTGCACGAATGATCGATGTCGTAGGTGAGGAGCCAAGTACAACGGGTGAAGCAAGTTGTTGTTTGTATTGTTGAAGCAATGATGTGTTACTGATCTTTGTATATCGTAACCACAACTCATAGCCGGTTTCAGCTTGTACAAAAGTGCAGGCAATCAATAAAAGTAGCAATACGTTTAATCTCTTCATGTAAGTGATCGTTACAGCATCATCCCTTTCTTACAGATGATTTGCGGATAATTAAATCTGATTTTACAATAATGGTGTTTGTCTGGGTGATGTTCACTTCACCTTTCAGGTGTGCAATTAAGTTACGGGCAGCAATTTCGCCGATATCAATACCGGGATAATTCACAGTAGTTAATTGTGGCTCTACAATTTTACTGATGGCATCGTTATTGAAACCAACAATGGCAATATCTTCCGGAATGCGGATGCCATGTTCTTTTAATGTTTGCATGCACACAGCAGCCGAAAAATCATTGGTGATAAATGCTGCATCAGGCATTGGTTTCATTTCGAGAATCTGTTCTGCAGCTTCACGACCACATTTTTCACTTAGATCCTTTATGAGTACGAGATTTTCATCAAATGCAATTCCGTTATCAAACAAAGCATCTTTGTATCCTTTAAAACGCTGGGCATATACGTTTCTGCTGAGGTTGGCAGTTACGATCACAATGCGCTTGCTTCCCTGCTCAATTAAATGTTGTGTTGCCTGGTAACCATTCTTATAGTTGTCGATCACCACTTTTGCATTGTCAGAATTCTCTTCAACACGATCAAAGAAGATAACGGGAATCTTTTTATCAAAGAATGGCTGAAAATGATCAAGCCCTTTTGTATCAAAAGCCAATGACGCAATAATACCATCAACACGTTTATGAAACAAGTTGAGAACGTTGGCCGTTTCCTTTTTAAAGCTTTCCGACGAGTGCGTAATAATAAGATCGTAACCCGCTTCGGTACTGATCTTTTCAATACCTGCCAGTACAGAAGTAATAAAGTTACTGTTCAATTCATGTACAATAATGCCAATAGTGTTTGTCTTTTGTTTGCGAAGATTGCTGGCAAAATTGTTATGGCGGTAACCCATTTCTTTTGCTGCATCCTGAATTTTCTTTTTGGTGTTTTTATTAATCGCCGGATGATCCTGTAAAGCACGACTTACTGTTGCTGTCGAAAGGTCCAGCAACTGTGCAATGTCGTAAATGGTTACTTCTTTTTTCTCTTTCATTTTACTTCTGCTTTATACACTGCCTGTTAATACAGCCGGCAGGCATGAATAATATTTTGTCCTTAATAATTCTGGGCTCTGGCAAATGTATAGTGCAAGGCGTCATTTTTCGTCCTGATTTATACAGCACCGGATTATCAATACAAATATTTAAAAGCCGAGTGGAATCATTTTTTGAAAAGAAACGGAGCCTTACCTGTCTGTCAACCTGATTAACCCTTCCGGATGCATCAGAATCCGTAAATCGGCAATCTGGACTCGAAAAAGCGGAGTAATGGTTCATATTACCTGACAAGCTTCGTTTAAAAGCCTAAGGTAAAGGTTTTTTCTAAAAAAATGTAATCGGTTGCATTTTTTTATTCGAGTAAGCATTTTGTCGAAATACAGCATGAACGAAAGACAAAAAACCGGAAGGGATTTACAATTTCACTCAGAAAAATACTATAATGCATTGATAATAAATTTCAAGTGTTCTATTTAAAGCGATAGTGAAATCAGCAGATAAATCAGGGTTTAATCTCTGGCAAGAGTGTTTTTAGCTTATTTTAGTGCAACCGATTGCAAATACCGCTTAAGCGACAGGTCCAAGAGTTTAAAAAGCGGTTTGCATTTTGCAATGAGAGTAAGTTTTAAAATGAACGGAGCTTTTTAAGCGACTTTAAACTTTATTATTTCAACAGCTGCGTACAAACTACAGATGAATAAGCTGGGTGTTTGTGCTTTGTACAATAGCTTTACTAAAATTTAAATTATGTTGATGCATCAAACCATGCGTTGGTACGGCCGGCATGATCCTGTAAGTTTAGCAGATATTCGTCAGGCTGGTTGTGCCGGTGTTGTTACCGCACTTCATCATATTCCTGTTGGCGACATCTGGACATCGGATGAAATTCTTTTGCGAAAGAAAATGATCGAAGATGCGGGTATGACCTGGACGGTAATTGAAAGCTTGCCTGTAAGTGATGACATAAAACGTCAGTCGGGCAATTATCTCTACCATATCGAGAACTATAAAGCAAGTTTACGTAACATAGCTGCCTGTGGATTAAAAGTGGTAACGTATAACTTTATGCCGGTGCTTGATTGGTTACGTACAAACGTGTACTATAAGTTAGAAGATGGAAGTACCGCATTATATTTTAACCGCATTGATTATGTTGTCTTCGATCTGTTTTTATTAAAGCGTCCGGAGGCCGATGCTGAGTATGCTGTAGAAGAAATTGTAAAGGCAAAGGAGCGGTTTAATGCAATGAGTGAAGAAGAGCGTGCATTCTTATTTAATAATATGATGTTGGGTTTACCCGGCAGCGACGATGCATTTACTCCCGGGCAGGTGTTATCGGAATTGCAGAAGTACCAGGGTATTGATGCAGCTAAACTCAAAGAGCATTTGTTTTATTTTTTGAAAGAGGTAGTTCCTGTTGCAGAAGAGTATGGTTTAAAGATGGCCATTCATCCCGATGATCCGCCATATCCCGTTCTTGGCTTGCCACGAATTATGAGTACGGAAAAAGATGCTGCCGATTTAATTGAAGCAGTACCATCTCCTGCAAATGGATTATGCTTTTGTACAGGATCGTTTGGTGCACGGGCCGATAACAATGTACCGGCTATGCTTAGGCGCTTTGGCGATCAAGTTCATTTTCTTCACCTGCGCAATACCAAGCGTGATGCCGAAGGTAATTTCTTTGAAGCCGATCACTTAACAGGCGATACAGATATGTTTGAGGTAATTAAAGAAGTGCTGGCTATACAGCATCGAAGAAATATTTCATTGCCAATGCGTCCCGATCATGGTCATCAGATGCTCGATGATCTTAAGAAAAAAACATATCCCGGGTATTCAGCTATTGGTCGTTTAAAAGGCTTAGCCGAATTGAGAGGAACAGAATATGCATTGCATAAAATGCTGTATGAATAAGCTTGAATAAAAAAGCCGGAAATTTCTTCCGGCTTTTTTACTATTCCTGTGCAGTATGCTTTATTAATTTTTTCTCATCGAGCACCTTTGTTTTCTTTCCATCAGTAACAATTGCTTTTTCTTCCATCAACTCATTCATAATTCTAAAAAGTGATTCGTAGGTTGTACCGGTGTACGAAGCAAGATCCTGGCGGCTGATTGAAAGATTGATATAGCCGCTGCTGTCTTTTCCGAATTTATTCAGCAGATAGAGCAATGCATTGGCAATACGTCCTTTTACATTCATGTGTGCAAGATTACGCATACGCTTTTCTGACTCTTTTAACTCTGCTGCAAAAAACATCAATAGATTATATTGAAAGTCGGGATTGGTACGTAGTGTGCTGTTAAAGAAGGAGAGGTCAATATAGCAAACATCGGTAGGCTCCATTGCTGTTCCTGAAACAGGATAAAATGCATCATCACCCAAGCCACGATGCCCCACAATATCACCATCTTTCGCTATACGAAGGATCAGTTCTTTTTCATTTCCCCAACGCTTGTGCACTTTAACCAGGCCTTTCGAAATAAAATACATTCCTTCTACTTCTTCGCCTTCGGTAAATAATTGCTCACCCTTTTTAAAGTGAAAGCTTTTACGGTTTACATCAAGCGCAGGAAGCCAATCGTGTTGGCATTGTTTGCACATGGTACAGCTTTTCAAATCACAGTTCTTCTTATTTTGCTTCATGGCTCATTTACGATTTTTTGCTGCTGCAAAGTAACAGCAAACAAGGTTTGGGTACGTTATAAAGATTGCCTGGGCTGTAATTGGCCTTTTGTTTGTTCCTCTACAGCTGTGCGTACAAGTGAAGGATGAAGCTTTACCACATCGCCAACCACAATAATGGCAGGGTTGCTCATGTTTTCATTTTCTGCTTTAAAGAAAATATCTTTTACAGAACCTGTGATCATTTTTTCCTCTTTTGTTGTTCCGTTTTGGATAATGGCAACAGCTGTATCGGCTTTGCCATAACTGCTGAAAATATCCATAATGGCTTCCAGTTTGCTCATGGCCATTAATATAATAACAGTGGCGCTCGATTGTGCGGCAAGTTGTATATCATTTGAAATCTCACCCGAACGGGTAGTGCCGGTGGTTACCCAAAAGCTTTCATTGATACCACGGCAGGTGAGGGGTATCATTTGTGCAGCAGGTACAGCAAGAGCACTTGATATTCCCGGAACGAGTTCTACCTGCATGCCTGCAGCTCTTGCTGTTTCAATTTCTTCCTGTGCACGGCCAAATACAAAAGGGTCGCCGCCCTTCAACCGAACGATGGTATTGTATTTCTGGCTGTATTCTACAATAAGTGTATTGATCTCTTCCTGCGACAGGGCATGGCAACCGTAGCGCTTGCCTACAAATTGCGTTATGCAGCTGGCTTTAGCATAAGCCAGCAATTCTTCATTAGCCAAAGCATCGTATAAAATCACATCGGCTTGCTTCAACTGACGTATAGCTTTTATTGTAATAAGTTCCGGATCGCCTGGTCCGGCACCTATAAGTATCAGTTTTCTCATAATTTAATAAATTAAAATAAAATATATTTGATTGAAATCATGAAATTCTTTCTAAAATTAGAAAAAACTGACTAATTTCATGACATAAATCATTCAAAAGATGTTTTTAAAAGTGTGAAAATATTTTAAACATCATATGTAATGAATTTTAATACGATTGCTTGCTACCATTATTGTCTACACTTAAAACAGTAACGATATGAAAGTGGTAGTAATAGGAAATGGCATGGTGGGTTACAAGTTTTGCGAAAAGCTTGTAAAAAAGAACACAGCCGGTAATATCTCCATCGTGGTTTTTGGAGAAGAAGTAAGACCTGCTTACGACAGGGTTCATCTGAGTGAGTATTTCGCCGGCAAGTCGGCCGACGACCTTTCCCTCGCCCCCAAAGAATGGTATAGTGAAAATGGCATAGTGTTGCATCTTTCCGATCCTGTTGTTTCAATTGACAGGGAAGCGAAAACTGTTTTCTCTCATGCAGGTGTTACCGAAAGTTACGATTACCTGGTGCTTGCAACCGGTTCGGCTGCATTTGTTCCCCCCATTCCCGGTGTTGAAAAAGAAGGTGTGTTCATTTATCGTACAATCGAAGATCTGGAACTCATGACCGACTGGGCTAAGAAGTCGAAAAAAGGTGCGGTGATCGGTGGTGGTTTGCTGGGTCTGGAAGCGGCAAAAGCAATGCTCGATCTTGGTGTAACCGATACACAGGTAATTGAGTTTGCTCCACGTTTAATGCCCCGCCAGATTGATGATGCGGGTTCAAGATTATTACAATCTAAATTGGAAGACCTCGGTCTTACGATTCATACATCAAAAAATACAACTGCTATTAATGGTAATGATGCTATTACAAGCATGAGTTTTTCTGATGATTCTTCTTTCGATGTTGATATGCTGGTGATCTCTGCCGGTATTAAACCAAGAGATGAGCTCGCAAAAAATGCAGCATTGGAAGTTGGTCCACGTGGAGGAATTACCGTTAACGATCACTTGCAAACATCCGACCCTTTCATTTTTGCTATTGGCGAGTGTGCTTTACATAAAGGAATGATCTATGGCCTTGTTGCTCCCGGTTATGAAATGGCCGATGTGGTAGTAACAAAATTAACAGGCGGCGAAAAATCATTTACCGGTTTTGACATGAGCACCAAATTAAAATTGATTGGTGTGGATGTTGCCAGCTTTGGTGATCCGTTTGTTAGTGGTGATGGTATTAAAAGTATTGTGTTTGATGACAGCGTGAAAGGTGTGTACAAACGTATTAATGTAAGTGCCGATGGCAAAGAATTGCTGGGTGGAATTTTGGTAGGTGATGCAGAGCAGTACAATATGTTATTGCAAACATGCAAGAACAAAGTGGTGTTACCTCCCAATACAGAAGATGTAATTCTTGGTGCAAGAGGCGGTGAAGGCGATGGTGGTGCTGGTGTTACAAGCTTGCCCGATGATGCAGTGATCTGCAGTTGCGAAGCAGTAACCAAAGGTGATATCTGCGGTGCTGTGCAAATGGGCTATGAAACTGTTGATGGTATTAAGAAATGTACCAAAGCAGGAACAGGTTGTGGTGGTTGTGTACCAATGGTGAAAGACCTGATGGTACATACAATGAAAGCAGCAGGTAAAGTTGTGCGTAATGTATTGTGCGAACATTTTGATTACAGCCGCCAGGAGTTGTTTGATCTGATTAAGTTGAACGATTTGCGTACATACGATGAAGTATTGACGAAGCTTGGTAAAGGTGATGGTTGTGAATTGTGTAAGCCTCCTGTTTCATCGATCCTAGCAAGTTTGTGGAACGAAGTGATCCTGAAAAAAGGAAATGATACGGCACAGGATAGTAATGATCGTTTCCTTGCAAACATTCAAAAAGGTGGTACTTATTCTGTAGTGCCCCGTATTCCCGGCGGAGAAATTACGCCTGAAAAATTAATTGTGATCGGACAGGTTGCAAAGAAGTACAATCTCTACACTAAGATCACCGGTGGTCAGCGTATCGATTTGTTTGGTGCACACCTCAGCGATCTGCCAAATATCTGGGAAGAATTAATTGAAGCAGGTTTTGAAAGCGGACATGCATACGGTAAAAGTTTGCGTACAGTAAAAAGCTGTGTGGGTAGTACCTGGTGTCGTTTCGGGTTACACGACAGTGTAAGTTTTGCCATTAAAGTAGAAGAGCGCTACCGTGGTTTGCGTGCGCCACATAAATTAAAAGGTGGTGTAAGTGGTTGTATCCGTGAATGTGCAGAAGCACAAAGCAAAGACTTTGGCATCATCGCTACAGAAAAAGGTTGGAACCTGTATGTATGTGGCAACGGTGGTAGTAAACCGCAACATGCATTGCTGCTTGCATCAGATATTGATGAAGAAACATGCTTGAAATATCTCGATCGCTTCCTGATGTTCTATGTAAAAACTGCCGATCCGTTAACACGTACAGCTACATGGTTAAATAAAATGGAAGGTGGCATCGATTACCTGCGTTCAGTGGTGGTGCACGATGCGTTGGGCATGAATGCAGAATGGGAAGCGGCGATGGAAAGCCATGTAAACTCTTATGAGTGCGAATGGAAAGCGGCTATTGAAACACCTGAGTTACGCAAACGCTTTAATCACTTTGTAAATGCACCGGAAGAAAAAGATCCAACGGTTGTATTTGATCCTATGCGTGAACAGAAGCGTGCAAAAGAGTGGAAATAATTTTTGGTTTTGAATAAGTACGATTGCTGCCATATTAAAAAAGTTCTTCTAACCTTGGAATCATACTTCTAACGATTTTGTTTGATTGCTTTTAGGCCCAATGGCCAATTTTCTGCGATTGCCACCATATAAAAAAAGGTAATGCGGCTGTTCATTTTCATGCGTTCTCTACAACAGCTTTTATAAATCCTTTAAGTACTAAATATATGATCGCAGAAAAAACAATTACCTGGTTTGCCGCCTGCAGTGTAACCGATGTTCCTGCAAACGGTGGTGTGTGTGTGAAATACAACGACACACAAATTGCACTTTTCCATTTTACAAGAAGAGATGAGTGGTATGCCACACAAAACGAATGCCCGCATCGCATGCAAATGGCATTAAGCCGTGGTATGATCGGTACACAAAACGATGAACCGAAAGTTGCCTGTCCTTTTCACAAAAAAACGTTTTCACTGGTTACAGGCGAATGCCTGAGTGGCGATGAATGCGCTATTAAAACCTACGAAGTAAAAGTGGAAGAAGGGATTGTGTATATCGGTATCGAAGATTAATACAATAACATTTGTTTCACCAAAACCATATTGTGCATGAAGAGATAAAAGAACTATTACTCAGCATAGCTGAAAAAAATAGCCCGGCAGATGGCAGTCTAACCGGGCCGTATGATTCCAGGATTTCTCACCTTAAAATCGACCAAAATTAACATGAAAAATTTTAAAACAATACGAATAATCTTTTTAAGTGTAACCATGTTCACTTATTGCTCAGTAAAAGCTCAGATTACATTAACAGGCCAGCTGCGTACACGTACAGAAGTGCGCAATGGTTTAGGTAACCTTGTATTAAAAGGTGCAAAGCCTGCAGCATTTACTTCGCAACGTACACGTTTGAACTTTGGTTACAAATGGGACAGGTTAACATTTGGTGTTTCATTACAGGATGTTCGTGTTTGGGGACAAGATGCTTCTACTATCAGTAATGCAGATGGCAACCGCTTTATGTTGCATGAAGGTTGGGCCGATCTCACACTCTTCAACAGTGCCGATACAACCATTAAAGCAAAGGGCATTGATCTGATGAGCCTCAAAGTTGGGCGCCAGGAATTAATTTATGATGATGTTCGTTTAATTGGCAACTTAGATTGGTTACAGCAGGCTCGCCGTCATGATATGGCTTTGCTGAAAACCGTACACAAAGGATGGCAGATCGACATTGGTTATGCCTTCAATCAAAACACAGATGCATTTGGCTATACCGGAACAGGATACGTTCCATCCAATGTACCTGCGTATGTAAAAAATTCTTTAGGAACATTGGTTCCAACTCCTGCAGGCTTATTGCCAATGGCATCGGCAGGTAGTGCTGCAAACAACAGCAGCAAAACAGGTACACCGGTATGGATGAATCCTCCTACAACAAACGGTGGTAACCAGGATTATAAGTCTTTTACAAGTTTGTACATCAGCAAAAAGATCAAACAAACAAAATTCTCTGCTCTTTTCTTCAACGACAATTTCGGAAAATATAAACTCGATTCTGTAGGATCGGATGCAACAGGTTATGTATTTGGCCGTCGCTTTGTTGCGGCAAGCGCTGCTGATCCGTTCAATTATAAAGGAACCAATCAACGTTTCACTTATGGTTTAATGTTGAATCAAACAATTGGTAACGCATCAGGTTTTGGCAAGATCGCTTTCCAGGGCGCTTTCTATGCACAAAGCGGAAAGAACCGTGATGGTGTAAAAATGAAAAATGCTTATCACTACGCTGTTTCTGCAACTTATCAAAAAGGAAAGGTCAGTGTTACTCCCGGCTATGAGTTCTTAAGTGGTAACGATGCAACAACTGCAACAGATGAAAAATTCGATCCATTATATGGTACACCACACCGCCACTGGGGTTATATGGATTATTTCTATGTAGGAACAGGTTCACCAGCCGGTGGATTAAAGAATCCCTATTTCAAAGTGAAATACACCGGTACAACGTTGACAGCTGGTGTTGATTTCCATTTGTTCTCTATTGATAAGGATATGAAGAAAGCCGATGGTTCTTTCATTGGTAAAGATCTTGGTAATGAACTTGATTTTCAGTTGAACTACAACATGAACAAGTTTACAAATATTGAGTTGGGTTATTCAATCATGAATGCATCAAAAAGTATGGCTATTGCAAAAGGCCAGGCAACAACGGATGCAGCCGCTGCCAATTACAGAACAACAGGAAACTGGTTCTATGCTATGATCCGTTTTTCGCCTGATTTCTTTTACACGAAACCGGTAGCTATTAAGCAGTAAATGAAAAGTGAAACTGAATGAACATTGATTGATCACACTTAAAACATTAAACAATGAAACTCTCAATAAAAAAAATAACGCTTTTATCAGCAATGGCCTTATTGCTTACCGGCATTTTCGCTTTTAAGCTTTCAACGCCTTCACGTAAAATAAAACTGGGGTTTATTCCTCTTACCGATTGCGCACCACTGGTAGCGGCAAAAGAACTCGGACTTTTTGCGAAGTATGGAGTGGATGTGGAACTTGAAAAACAAGCATCATGGGCAGTAGTTAGAGATAAATTATTAAATGGTGAATTGGATGGTGCTCATTGCTTATTCTCAATGCCGCTTTCTGTTTATACAGGCGTAGGTGGTAAAGCAGGATCTGAAATGAAAATTGCAATGGTGCTGAACAATAACGGACAAGCCATCACTTTATCAAAAGATTTTTGCGGACAGGTTGGTTTTAAACAAGTGAACAAAGCTGCAGCAGGAGTAAAGGCTGTGCAAAGTCGTAAGGAAGTAACATTTGCGCAAACATTCCCAGGCGGCACACACGATATCTGGTTACGTTACTGGATGAGTGCTGCAGGTATCAATCAAAAATCTGTCGGCATCATTACCATTCCTCCTCCGCAAATGGTTGCCAACATGCGTGTTGATAACATGGAAGGTTATTGCGTGGGTGAACCATGGAATGGTGTTGCTGCAGCACAAAACGTAGGCTTCACACATATTGCTTCACAGGATCTCTGGAAAAATCATCCTGAAAAAGCATTGGTTGTAAACTCAGCATTTGCTGCAGGTAATAAAGAAGATCTGAAGAAAGTGATGAAAGCAATTATTGAAGCTTGCAAATGGTTAGATAATATGGGTAACCGTGCAAAGGTTGCTTCATGGCTTTCAAAACCAAATTATGTAAATGCCCCTGTACAGGTTCTTGAAGCAAGACTAAAAGGTTCGTACGATCTGGGTTGCGAATTAGGTGTACAGAAATACAAAGATGATTACATGACCTTTTACAACAATGGTATTGTAAACACACCAAAGAAATCGTACGCTCATTGGTTTCTTGCACAGTATGTACGCTTTGGTTATTTAAAAGCAGAACCGAATTACAAAGCCATTGCAGAGAAGTTGATTCTTGATGATCTTTTTGCAGAAGTGGCGAAAGAAATGGGAGTGCCCGTACAACCGGATATGCAGCCTATCAAAACAAATTTTGATGTGGTATTCGATCCAAACAATGTGAGCGCATACCTGAAGACAACAAAACATTAATTCGTGAATAGTGAATGGTGAATAGTGAGTGAGGGTTGTAATGAAACGGTTTTATTCACTATTGACCATTCACTATTGACAATAAAATAATTACGATGAAAAAAATATTCTCAGTTAACACGCTTCTTTCTGCTCTCTATTTTATTGGAGGGTTGGCGTTGATGGGCGGTATATGGGAATTAATTGCAGCCATCACAAAACACGAAATTCCCACGCCTGCTATGACATGGGATGTGTTTAAAGAGGTGATGCAAAATCCCATGCAGAACGATCCTGATTATAAAGGCATCGGTGTAAAATTGTTAAGCTCACTCAGTCGTGTAGGTATTGGTTTTGGCTTTGGTAGTTTAATCGCCATTCCAATTGGGTTGATCATGGGATCAAGTAAGATCACTATGAACATCATTAATCCAATGGTGCAGATCCTTCGTCCTGTATCGCCGCTTGCATGGTTTCCGTTGGGTCTTGCAATTTTCCAGGATTCACCACAGGCAAGCATCTTTATGATCTTCATTTGTTCGTTGTGGCCAACGCTTATCAATACAGCATTTGGTGTGTCGCATATTCCGCAGGATCATAAAAATGTTGGAAAAGCATTTGGCTTCTCCCGTTGGAAATACATCACAAAAATTGTGTTGCCTTATACATTCCCGCACATATTAACCGGTTTGCGTTTGTCGATTGGTGTTGCCTGGATGGTGATCGTTGCCGGCGAAATGTTATCGGGAGGTATGGGGCTTGGTTATTTTGTTTGGGAAGAAGGATTTAACGGAGGCAGTGTTGCAAAGATCCTGGTAGCGATCATCATCATTGGTATTGTTGGTTTGTTACTCGACAGAATTTTTATGACACTGCAAAAGCGTTTCAGTTTTGCAGGATAAAATAAAACACATGTTTATGAATAAGAAAAATATAACAACAGCTTTACTGGTAGCAGTGGTAGTTGGTTCTGTTCTGAACATCATAAACAGTTACGATGTGTTTGCGGAAGGAAGGTTTACCGGTAAGAATGTGATGCGGATCATGCTTACCTACATTACACCGTTTTGTGTGTCGTTGTATTCAGCAATAAAAGCTGCAAAACAAAAAGCAGGATAACACAAACGAAATTTTAAATTCTTAACTGAACAGTTATGACAACAACATTAGAACTAAGTCCACGGGTGGTTGAAATAAATGCAGCAGCTGAACCTGCTGAACAAAAAAGCATTGAAATAAACAATGTAACAGTAAGTTTCAAAACACCAACAGGTGTGTACACTGCTGTAAAAGAAATTTCACTCGAGGTAAAAAAGGGTGAGATCATTGCATTGATCGGTCACTCAGGTTGTGGTAAATCAACATTAATGGGAACTATCAGCGGCATGGTGCAACCTACAAGCGGTGAAGTAAAAGCAAATGGAAACGTGGTAACGAAACCAGGCCCCGACAGAGGCATTGTTTTTCAAAACTACTCTTTGCTTCCGTGGTTGAGTGTGTACAGCAATATCTACGAAGCTGTTGACGCAGCTTTGAAAGATAAAACAGCAGCAGAGAAAAAAGCATTGGTAGAAAAGAATCTGAAGATGGTAAATCTCTGGTCGCACAAAGACAAATTGCCGGGTCAGTTATCGGGTGGTATGAAACAGCGTGTGGCCATTGCAAGAGCATTTGCTATCAACCCAAGCATCTTGTTACTCGATGAACCATTTGGAGCATTGGATGCTTTAACAAAAAGCAATATGCACGTGGAGCTGTTGAAATTATGGAACCTCGATAACAGGGAAAAAACAATTGTGATCGTTACACATGATGTGGAAGAAGCCATCTTCTTAAGCGATCGTGTAGTGGTTATGAACAATGGTCCTGCTGCAACCATCAAGGAAATTGTGGATGTGCCTCTGCCAAGACCACGTAACAAAAAAGAAATTGTACACGATGAGTGTTACATGGCAATACACGACAAACTGTTAAGTCTTCTTATTGACAAATTTTCGATTAACGATATACACTAAAACATTTAACACTTAAAATCTATCTCATGCAGGAAAAGTCGTTACAACAACCATTAACCAAGCTCAATATTTTTTCGTTGAGTGGTGTGCAAATGAAAACCTTCCATGTTACATGGCTTACATTCTTTGTTTGCTTTTTTGGATGGTTTGGTCTTGCTCCATTGATGCCTACTATTAAAGAAGATCTGCATTTAGATAAATCACAGATCGGCAATATTATTATCGCATCAGTGTCAGGTACCATCATTGCACGTTTGCTCATTGGTAAGTTGTGCGACACATGGGGCCCACGTAAAACCTACACAACGTTGTTGCTCATTGGTGCAATACCGGTAATGTGTGTTGGTTTAGCACAATCCTATACATCGTTCCTGCTGTTCCGTTTAGCTATCAGTATCATCGGAGCATCATTCGTTATTACACAGTTTCATACATCCATGATGTTTGCACCAAACATTAAAGGAACCGCAAACGCTGTTGCTGGTGGTTGGGGTAACCTTGGTGGTGGCGTTACCAACATGGTAATGCCGGTGATCTTTGCTGCTATTGTTGGTTTTGGTTATACAAAAGCAGAAGCATGGCGTTATGCAATGATCGTTCCGGGTGTAATGATGTTGATCGCAGCATTTCTGTATTTCCGTTATACAAAAGATACACCTGCCGGTAACTACGATGAAATTGAACGTGAAGTAAAAGTAAAAGGCAAAACAGATTACAGCGTGCTGAAAGATTGGAGGGTGTGGGCACTGGCATTGGCGTATGCAGTTTGTTTTGGTATGGAAATTACATTCGACAATATTGCTGCATTGCACTTTGTACAGGAGTTTAAATTAAGCCAGGGCAGTGCGGGTTTCTGGGCCGGTGTATTTGGTTTCATGAACATTTTTGCACGTGCACTCGGTGGCATCTTTGCAGATAAAGTAGGCAAGAAATATGGTATGCGTGGTAAAGGTTTATTGCTTGCTTCGGTATTGTTGCTTGAAGGTGCAGGTTTGATCTTGTTTGCGCAAGCTGGTTCTTTTGGTATGGCCATTGTATCAATGATCTCTTTTGCACTCTTCTTAAAAATGGCCAATGGTGCAACATATGCTATCACCCCGTTTGTAAATGAAAAGAATGTTGGTTTGGTAAGTGGTATTGTTGGTGCAGGCGGTAATGTGGGTGGCATGTTGTTTGGTTTTCTCTTTAAAAGCAAAAGCATTACATACGTTGAAGCGTTTGGTTATATCGGTATGATCGTTATTGGCGTATCGTTACTGGTATTGGTAACACGTTTTACAAAGAAAGAAAAAGCTGCAGAGTTGGAAGTGGCGTTGGAAAATGCAGCCTGATGATGAACGATTGCTTGCTAATAAAAATTTACTGTGAAGGAAACGAATGAACATACTATGGATTTAAACAGCTACGGAAGCAATGCTGCCAACCTCACCACCTGTTGTTACTGTGGAGTAGGTTGTGGTATTGTTACAAGCAAGGATAAGCTCGGACGTTTGCATGTGGAAGGTGATAAGAACCATCCTGTGAACAAAGGAATGCTTTGCAGTAAAGGGATGAACCTGCATTACACGGTGAATGATCGTACAGATCGTTTGCTGTACCCGGAAATGCGTTATAACCGAAATCAACCCCGTCAACGTGTTACATGGGATGCCGCATTGGAACGTACCGCAAAAGTATTTGCTACACTCATTGAAAAGTATGGTCCTGATTCTGTTGCCTTCTATGCATCGGGACAATGTTTAACGGAAGAGTATTACGTCATCAATAAACTCATCAAAGGATTCATTGGCAGTAATAACATCGATACCAATTCACGCCTTTGCATGAGCAGTGCAGTTGTTGGTTACAAGTTGAGTTTGGGAGAAGACAGTGTGCCGGTAAGTTATGATGATCTTGAACTGGCGGATGTCATTTTTGTAGCAGGTGCAAATCCTGCCTGGTGCCATCCTATTTTGTGGAGAAGAGTAGAAGCAGCACGTGAAAAGAATCCTGATCTGAAAATTATTGTCAGCGATCCTCGTAAAACACAAACCTGCTCGCTTGCCAATGTGCATCTGCAATTGAATCCCGGTACCGATGTAACACTGCATCATGCAATCGGTAGAGTGTTGATCGAAGATGGAAAGATCGATAACGATTTCATCAGCAATCATGCAGAGGGTTTTGAAAAATACCGGACTACTGTATTTGAACGCACCGTTGCAGAAGCTGCAATTGTTTGTGGTGTTGCAGAAAAAGATATTCGTTTAGCTGCTTCATATATCGGCAATGCGAAAGGTTTTATTACCATGTGGACGATGGGCCTTAATCAAAGTGTGATTGGTGTAAACAAAAATCTTTCGCTCATCAACTTAAATTTAATTACCGGACATATTGGAAAACCCGGCTCCGGTCCGTTATCATTAACCGGTCAACCCAACGCAATGGGCGGAAGAGAAGTTGGAGGTTTATCAAACTTATTACCTGCTCATCGTGATCTGCTGAACCCTGAACACCGTGCTGCTGTTGAACAATTCTGGGGCGTTGCTCCCGGAACAATTGCAGCAAAACCTGGTCTTACTGCTACAGAAATGTTTGAAGCGTTAAACGATGGACGCTTGAAAGCGATCTGGATCCTTTGCACCAATCCGCTCATCAGTTTACCTGATGTGCGTGCTGCAGAAGAAGGATTGAAGAAAGCAAAGTTTGTAGTGGTACAGGATGTTAGTAACAGACCCGAGACGATCAGGTACGCAGATGTGGTGTTACCTGCTGCTGCATGGACTGAGAAAGAAGGTACGATGACGAATGCAGAGCGCCGCATCAGCTACTTGAATAAAATTATAGATGCACCGGGAGAAGCATTGCCCGATGCAGAGATCATTTGTCGCTTTGCAAAAAAGATGGGCTACAATGGTTTTGATTATAACAGCTTCGCTGAAATTTTTGCAGAACATGCTGCACTTACTGCAGGTACGAATGTTGATATGAGTGGATTGAGTTATGAGATTTTGAAAGAGAAGCGTACTGTGCAGTGGCCTTATCCGAAAGATGCTGAGGGATATGGTACACAACGATTGTTTACCGACAAGAAATTTTATACAGCTTCTAAAAAAGCCATCATCCATTCGTTTAGCGACGAAAATCAATCTGAAAAATTATCGCCTGATTTTCCATTGATCTTAACCACCGGTCGCATAAGGGATCAGTGGCATACGATGAGCAAAACAGGAAAAGTAAATAAACTCAAACAACATATTTCTGAATCGTTTTTAGAAATTCATCCCGATGATGCAGAGAAACGTTCCATTAAAGAAAATGATGTTGTAGAAATTTTTAATGGCAGAGGAAACGTAAGAGTGAAAGCAAAATTCACCACCGATATTAAGAAAGGTGTTGTGTTTCTGCCGATGCATTGGGGTAAAGTGCTCAACAGCGATCTGAACCGTGCAAACAATCTTACCAATAATTTGGTGGATCCAAAAAGTAAAGAGCCTGATTTCAAGTTTTCTGCTGTTGAAGTAAAACTGTACAAGAAAGCCAAACAAAAGATCATTGTGGTTGGTGCGGGTGCTGGCGCCTGTGGTTTTGTTCGCAGCTATCGCATGATCAATACCGATGATGAAATTGAAATTTTCAGCAAAGAAGATTTTCCGTTTTACAATCGTGTATTGTTGCCCGATTATATCAGCGGTACGTTACCGTGGCAGAGTTTAATTAAGATGAGTGATGCAGAAGAGTATGATTACAACATTAAACTGCATCGTGGTGTAAGCATCAACGAAATAAACCGTGAACAAAAAACGGTAACAGACAGCAAAGGCAATACGCATCACTACGATGTGTTGTTGTTGGCAACAGGTAGCCGTGCAGCCATGTTGCGTGATGTGCCTGCTATGCAGGGCATCTTTACCATGCGCAGCAGAACTGATGCAGATAATTTCAAGTATCATGTTGATCCGGCGAAGGGTAAAGTAGTGATTGTTGGTGGCGGTTTGCTGGGTATCGAGTTAGCCGCATCATTGCGTGAAGTGGGAGTGGAAGTAACCATCATTCAACGTATCTCCCGTTTAATGGATCGTCAGCTCGATCCGTTGGGCAGCCAGTTGTTGCATGAGGAGTTAACGGATAAAGGAGTTGATATTTATTACAACGATGAGATCGAACGTTTCCTCGGCGATACAACCGTTACAGGTATTCGTTTAAAGAGTGGTTTAATGATCGATTGCCAGGCAATTGTAATCGCTATTGGTACAGTACCCAATATTGAAATTGTAAAAGCAGCAGGGATCGATTGTAAACGTGGTGTTGTGGTGGATGAATACCTGCAAACAAGTGATCCCTCAGTGTTTGCCATTGGTGAAATAGCTGAGTTCAAAGGATTCCTGTATGGCATTACTGCAGCAGCCGAACAACAGGCAGAAGTAGTTGCAAGATATTTGTGTGGCGATATATCAAACTATTATTCCGGTTCCTTGCTCATGAATATTTTGAAAATGCATGGCACAGAACTTTGTTCATTGGGCGAAGTGGAATGTCCGGATGATCCTGCTTATGAAGAAGTGGTGTTTATTGACAAAGCCAAACGTTATTACAAAAAATGTATCATTCATAATGATCGGTTGATCGGTGCTATCCTGATTGGTGATAAGAGTGAGTTCCTCGAATACCGCAACCTCATTGAACAAAAAATGGAGTTGAGCGAAAAACGTTTACAACTCTTACGTTCGGGTAAAGCACCGGAACCTGTTATTGGTAAACTGGTGTGCAGTTGCAACAATGTAGGCGAAGGAAATCTCATCAATAAAATAAAAGAAGGTTGTAAAGATCATTTACAGTTGTGCCAGCTTTCGGGAGCAGGTATGGGTTGCGGCAGTTGCCGGCCGGAAGTGAAAGCAATACTGGAAGCCAACCTTCAGACAAACGTAAAGGAAACTGCAATGGCAGATAAATAAAGTAACCCCAACGGTGGCTCAAAAAGCCCCGTTGACGGTTGCTTCATAAAAAGAAAGTAAACATGAGTAACAGTTCTACCATAAAGATCAATTTCCGTGGCGGTATTATTTCGCCCGGCGATCTGTACAATACATTGGTGGCTTGTACAAAAGTGGGTATCCGTCATGTAAGCTTTGGTTTACGTCAGCAGTTACTCATTACTGTAAGTATTGAGAACAGGGAAGCATTGCTGAGCGAACTTGATCTGATCGATATTGTTTATGAAACAGGCAACGATCGGCATCCGAACATCGTGAGTTCTTATCCTGCAGAAGAAATTTTCATCAACAACACATGGCTCAGCGAAGGTGTGTACAAAGATATTTTTGATGGCATCGATTATCAACCAACATTAAAAATAAATGTGAGCGACAGCAACCAGAGTTTTACACCGATGCTTACGGGTAATATCAACTGGGTGGCTGCAAAAGATGCTGCACATTTCTGGCATCTGTTTATCCGTTTTCCAAAGACCAATAATATTTACGAATGGTCGCAGCTTGTTTATACCAATGATGTAGCAAAAGTTTCAAAGGAAATTGAAGAGATCATCATCAATCACCGTGAGCGTTTTTCTGATAACACAGAAGCACAGGGCGAAACATTGATGAAGCTGGTGCACACCGATAAATACATTACAAAGCCGGCAGATAAAACAGTGCAGTTGCCAACGTTCAATCTTCCTTACTACGAAGGATTCAACCGCTACAACAATAATAAATACTGGATGGGAGTGTACCGCAGAGATGAATTGTTCAGCGTTGATTTTCTGAAAGAGGTGAGTAAGCTTTGCTTGGAAACCAAGATCGGGCAATTATGTTCTACACCATGGAAAAGTATTATTGTAAAAGGGATTGATGAAAAAGATAAAGCGAAATGGAGTTTGTTGCTTGATAAGTACCAGGTGAATGTGCGTCATGCTGCAAACGAATTGAATTTCCAGGTGGAAGATGATTGCAGTGAAGGGCTGGCATTGAAAAACTACCTTGTTAAACAACTCAATAATGAAGACATCAGAACCTTTGGTCTTTGCATCGGTATTAAAACAAGAAGCAAGAGCGAAGTGTTCAGCAGCATACTCGTAAAACGTAAACCATTATTCAGATTATTCGGCTGGGAGTTTTTGTATGTGTATGATGTGCTTTGCGCAAACGAGTTCAACCCAAATGAACGCACAGGTTATGTGTTCAGCAGTAACAATCCAAAGTTTTTATTGTCTGAACAGTTACGCCGTTCCATCAGTGCATTTTATCAGCATCTCGAAGGCAAACAGGCAAAGGTTGAAAAAGTAGTAGCGCCAAGAAAAGAAACCGATAAAAAACCGGTAACAGCATATGTGCATCAATGCAGCGACTGTTTAACTGTGTATGACGAAACAGTGGGAGAGCCTGAGAACAATATTGCAGCAGGCGTAAAGTTTGAAGCATTGCCTGCAGATTACTGTTGCCCGTTGTGCGATGCAGGGAAAGAAACATTTGTAAAAGTGGAGAAAGCCTTGCTCGGTTTACAAACCGTTTAATTCGGCATGTGCATTAAAGTTGCGGAAGTATTGTTTTTGGTCCTCCTTCACAGGTATGCTGTAAACAGATAAATGATCGAGCATAAATTTCATGCTGTGGCGTGTAAGCTCACCTCTTTGGCGCATCTCATCAATCGTTAATAATCCTTTTGCAACATAAATCGCACACAATGGTTCATGCTCACCATCATTATCAAACAGGTAAGCATCATAACCGGGATTGTCGAGATGATATTGATAAAGTTCTTTGAGTAAAGCCGGTTCCATTAACGGAAGATCACAAGCCAGTACCATCAAGTCCTGATCGGGCAAATAAAGGTGTGCACTTAATACACCCAACAAAGGGCCGTGTAATGCAAGTGATGCAGCATCTGCAATTAGGTCATCTTTTGCAAACACTTCTGCATAATCTGCAAATTGTTGATTGTTGACAGAAATTTTTACAGGCAACTGCAAGGCTGCAATTTTATCAACTGCAGTTTGTGCCCATGTATTTGCTTCAAGTTTCAGCAGGCCCTTATCTGTACCCATACGGGTACTTTGTCCGCCGCAGAGTATAATGCCTGTCATAAAATAAGTTTAGAGTGAACTTTGGTGATGTGGTTTGGTGTCGGCATGCCCAAGACTTTTACCCGGACTAACAATATCTCTCACCACCTGTTTCAGTTCTTTGATCTCGGGGAAGCCGCCATAAGTTTTACGGTTGAAAATTTCTTTACCGTCAATGGAAATATGAAAATCGCCGCTTACTTCACTTGGTTGCAGTGTAACGCCTTTCAATTCATTTTCGAACGTTGTTAGTAATTCCTGGGCAATGTATGCAGAACGTAAAAGCCAATGACATTTGGGGCAGTATTCAATGGTAATAACGGGTTTCATGTGTGATCGTTTATTGTGAAGGATTAATAAGCACTATAAAATTACTGTTATTTTACCCGGTTAAAAATTATTCTTTGCGGTAAAAAGCAAAACGGCAGGCGTTTGCAAATGCTGTAATTTTAGGCATGCTTTCTATCAGTCGTTTACATGTATATCCTGTTAAGTCGTTGGGCGGTATTGAACTTAGTTCAGCTAAACTAACCGACCGTGGAATTGAACATGATCGCCGATGGATGCTCGTGGGAGAAGATAATCGCTTTTTAACCCAACGGGAGTTTCCAAAACTGGCTTTGCTGCGTACAGCCATGCATGAAAATGAATTGATCATATCGGAAAAAGGAAATGATGCGGAAAAGATCAATCTGCAATTATACCCAACCGGGAGCGATTTGGTAAGTGTACAGATTTGGGATGATGTGTGTGAAGCAATTGAAATGAGTAAGGAGATCAACGAATGGTTTTCAAATAAACTGAATATGTCCTGCAAGATGGTATATATGCCCGTTGAAAGCAAACGTAAAGTGGATCGTAATTATGCATTGAATAATGAGATCACCGGTTTCTCCGATGCATTCCCTGTGTTGATGATCGGGCAGGCATCATTGAATGATCTCAACAGCAGATTAGAAGTTCCGGTACCGATGAATCGTTTTCGGCCAAACATTGTGTTTACAGGCGGCGATCCGTTTGAGGAAGATACGATGCAGCATTTTCAAATTGGTGGAATTGATTTCTATGCAGTGAAGCCTTGCGCAAGATGCGTGGTAACAACCACCGACCAGGAAACCGGTGCTACTGCAAAAGAACCGTTGAAGACATTGGCCGGGTATCGCACTGCTAATAATAAAGTATATTTCGGGCAGAATATTTTATATAAAAACGAAGGGCAGATTAAAGTGGGAGATGAGTTGAAAGTAGTACAGACAAAAGCAGGGTTGCAATTACAATAGTGCGTCATTCAGATTGCTTCGCCAAACAACAAGTCTCGCAATGACGATTAAAAAAAGATAAATGTTGATCGACAAATATAACAGGGTACATAATTATTTACGGATATCGTTAGCCGATAACTGTAACCTGCGTTGTTTTTATTGTATGCCCGAAGAAGAATATGATTTCACGCCATCATCACAATTAATGAAGGCAGATGAAATTGAATCGCTGGCGAAAACATTTGTACAGCTGGGTGTAAACAAGATCCGTTTAACAGGTGGCGAACCGTTGGTACGTAAAGATGCAGCGGATATTATCCGTCGGCTGGGCAAACTACCCGTTAAGCTCACCATCACTACCAATGGTACACGACTGCATGAGTTTGTGGATGTACTGGAAGAAGCCGGTGTGCGTTCGCTCAACATCAGTTTGGATACCTTACAGGCCGATACGTTCAAACATATCACCAGAAGAGATCAGTTTCAAACGGTACTCAACAATATCAACTTACTCATCAGCCGCAACTTTCATGTAAAAGTAAATGTGGTGGTGATGAAAGGATTGAACGATGGTGAGATCAACGATTTTATTGCATGGACAAAAGACACACCTGTGCATGTTCGCTTCATTGAGTTTATGCCTTTCAGCGGTAACAAATGGACGAGCAACAAAGTGTTTACCCTGCAACAGATCTTACAGGTGGTGGAGCAACAATGTTCTTTTCTTCCCTTAAAGAATGAAGAACACGATACGGCCAAAGGTTATATTGTTCCGGGTCATGCAGGAACGTTTGCTGTTATCAGCACCATGAGTGCGCCGTTCTGCAGCACCTGCAACCGTATGCGTTTAACCGCAGATGGTAAAATGAAGAACTGCCTGTTTGCTGAAAACGAAATGGATCTGTTAACTGCATTACGTAATGGAGAAGATGTAACCCAACTCATACAACAAAACATTGCTTCCAAAGCCAAAGAACTGGGCGGACAATTCACTGCCGACTTCGAACACATCAATGCCGAAACCATTCATAACAGGAGTATGATCGGGATTGGAGGATAGGAGAAGTACGAAGTAAGAAGTAAGCCACATCTGACGGTTCATCGGAACGAAACCAGAAAATAGTTCAATCCTGTTTGTAAACCTGCTGTAAATAAATTCCCACTGTTGTAAAGCCGTTCTCATTTCATAAACCATAGTTGCCGCTTAGCAAAATCTTCATCTTACTGCGGCAGCCAAAGCCTTAATATTGGTAGCTTAGTCTGTAAGCTGTACACCGGTTGTGCAGAAAACAAGAAGATCTTTCCAAAAACAAGGGAAATCAAAACTCCTTTGCTAACTTTCATTAAAGTATTCCGCTATGGCAGCAATCAATTTAAATGTAAACGGTAAAACAGTAACGGTTGATGTAGATCCCGCAACACCGGTATTATGGGTGTTGAGAGATCATTTAAATCTTGTAGGTACAAAATTCGGTTGCGGCATGGCGCAATGCGGTGCATGCACCATTCATTTAAACGGCAATGCCGTACGTTCCTGCACCTTGCCCGTTTCTGCTGTTAAAAACAACGCCATTGTTACCATTGAAGGTATCAGTGAAACAGGCGATCATCCATTGCAACAGGCATGGGAAGAGTTGGATGTTTCGCAGTGTGGTTATTGCCAGGCAGGACAGATCATGAGTGCAGCCTCCTTATTAAAACGAAATCCAAAACCAACCGATAAGGATATTGATAATGCGATGTCGGGAAACATCTGCAGGTGCGGTACGCATGTACGCATCCGTAAAGCCATTCATTTAGCAGCCAAAACACAAAGCAAAAAATAATTATGGCAACAACACAATCAAGAAGAAACTTTTTGAAAGTATCTGCATTAGCAGGTGGTGGTATGCTCATCAGCTTTAACTTATTGAACCTGCCGGCAGAAGCACATGCTTTGGAAGAAATATTATTTACACCAAATGCGTATATCAAAATTGCTGCAGACGGTTCAATTGTGTTACTGGCACCCAATCCTGAAATAGGACAAGGTGTAAAAACATCGTTGCCCATGATCGTTGCAGAAGAGCTGGGTGTGGATTGGAAAAAGATCAAAGTGGAATTAGCGCCATTAGACAGCCGTATGGGACGGCAAACAGCAGGTGGCAGCGGATCTGTAAGAGGACGTTTTAACGAACTGCGGACAGTTGGTGCAACAGCACGTGAAATGTTAACCACTGCAGCAGCACAATCGTGGAATGTTCCGGTAACAGAATGTACAGTTGAAAACGGTGAAGTGATCCATAAAGCAAGCGGCCGCAAATTAAGTTTTGCAGCATTGGCATCTGCAGCTGCTAAACTGGAAGTGCCTGCAAAACCAACATTGAAAGATCCAAAAGAATTTAAACTCATTGGTACACGTGTACAGGATGTAGATGCACATAAGATCGTAACAGGTCAGCCTTTGTTTGGTATTGATACAAGAAGAGAAGGAATGTTATTTGCTATGGTCAGTCGCCCACCTGCTTACGGCAAAACATTAGGTGAGGTAAACGATGCAGCTGCGTTGAAAGTTGAAGGCGTTAAGAAAGTAGTGAAGATAAAAAATGCAGTGGCTGTACTCGCCACATCAACATGGGCTGCAAAAAAAGGAAGAGATGCATTGGTAATACAATGGAATGCAAGTGAAAAACTGGAGAACAGTGCTGAACATTTTGCAACATTCAAAACAATGCTCGACAAACCAACAGCAACTCCTCACCGAAACGATGGTGATGTGGATGCAGCAAAACAAGGTGCTGCAAAAAATCTTGATGTTACTTACGAAATACCAACACTGTCGCACGGACAGATGGAGCCGCTCAACTTTTTTGCTAATGTAAAAGATGGAAAAGTGGAATTGTTTGGTCCAACACAAGTGCCCGGAGCAGTAAGGTCAGAAGTGTCGAAACTGTTAGGAATAGCTGAAGAACATATTACCATTTCATCGCCACGACAAGGTGGTGGTTTCGGAAGAAAATTAATGACTGATAACGGAGTGGAAGCTGCATTGATCTCGGCAGCAGCACAAGCACCTGTGCAGGTGCAATGGACACGTGAAGATGATATGCAAAATGATTTTTATCGTCCTGCAGAAATGTGGCGTTACCGTGCAGCACTTTCAGCTACTGATCTTTTAGCATGGCATCAATCAGGTGTGGGCATTGGTCGTGGTGTGCGTGGTGATAGTTATGTTGCTGGTGCAATTGCAAATTACCGTGCCGAAGGACAGGGACTTACGAGTAACACACCAACCGGTTGGTGGAGAGCACCCGGTGCAAATACACTGGCCTTTGTTGCCGAAAGTTTTATGGATGAAGTATGTGTTGCATTGAAAAAAGATCCGGTGGCTTTTCGTTTGGAATTATTGAAAAAAGCAAAAGAGCAAACTGTTGGAAAGATCAACTACGATCCGGAAAAATATAAAAGCGTGATTGATCTTGTTGCGAAGATGAGTAAGTGGGGTACAAAAAAGCCAGGTGTATTCAGAGGTTTCTCCACATGGTTTTCGTTTGGTTCTTATGTAGCGCAGGTAGTTGATGTGCAAATGGTAGATGGTCAGCCGAAGATCAGCAATGTGTATTGTGCTGTTAACTGCGGCCGTGTGATTAATTTAAGCGGTGCCGAAAACCAGGTGCAGGGTTCAATTGTTGATGGTATCTGTCATGCCATGTTCCCGAAAGTGACATTTGTAAATGGTGCAGTAGCGGAAACAAATTTTCATACCTATAAATTCCTGCGCATGAAAGATGTGCCATCGGATATTGAAGTACAGTTTGTTCAATCCGATGAAGCACCTACGGGTTTAGGCGAACCCGGTTTGCCACCTGTAGCGCCTGCACTTGCCAATGCATTGTTTGCGGCAACAGGTAAACGGTTACGCAAATTGCCGTTTGCTGAACAGTTGGCGTAGCTCACTCGTTATAAAGAATTGGATGCGCTTAATTACTGCATATCCGAATCAGTAATTATGGTAGGCAAATCAGTAATCTGTATACGCATCAAACAGAAAAAGTAAAGGAATTTTGAATGACCAGTGTTGAATGATTTCAACCGGTGGTCTCTTTTCTGACATTTAATAAACTATTCGCTATGCCGGCAATTACATTGAACGTTAACGGAAAAACGGTATCGGTTGATGTTGATCCTGCAACACCTGTGCTGTGGGTTCTCAGAGATCATCTGCATCTTGTTGGTACAAAATACGGTTGCGGCGTTGCCCAATGCGGTGCCTGTACCATTATGCTGGATAATGTGGCTATGCGTTCCTGCATGTTGCTCGTTTCCGCAGTTGCAAAAAGAGCCATTACAACCATTGAAGGCTTGAGTGAAAACGGTGATCATCCGGTGCAGAAAGCCTGGCTGGAACTTGATGTGGCGCAATGCGGTTATTGTCAAACAGGACAGATCATGACTGCGGCGGCATTGCTGAAAAGCAATCCCAATCCAACCGATGCTCAAATAGAAGCATCAATGAGCGGTAATATCTGCCGCTGCGGAACTTACCTGCGTATTAAAGAAGCGGTGAAGACGGCAGCAAAACAAAACTAAACGTTGAGCGAACGCAATTGTAAATTTCTAAACGCATTCGAAATGGAAAACTTCAAAACCAATAATAGCAGAAGAGCTTTTTTAAAATCTTCTTTACTTGCTGGTGGTGGTTTAATGATCAGCTTCAGCGGATTGGCAAAATTCAGTTTGGATGGAAAAATAAATGCCGCTGATCTTCCCGGTGAATGGTATGAATTAACCGGCTACATTAAGATTACACAGGATAATATCATCAAAATATTCAATCCCAATCCTGAATTCGGACAGAATGTAATGACATCACTCCCCATGATCGTTGCGGAAGAATTGGATGTTGACTGGAAGAAAGTAGTGGTGGAAATGGGGCCGCATGACAATGTGAAACTTGGTCCGCAGTTTACTGGTGGTAGCAATTCTGTACGCATGTATTGGAAACCGTTGCGTGATGCAGGAGCTGCTGCACGCAACATGATCATTACAGCTGCAGCTCAAACCTGGAATGTACCTGCAGAAGAGATCACAACAAAAGCAGGCATGCTTTATCATGAGAAAACAGGTAAGTCGGGTACGTATGGTGAGTTTGCATCAAAAGCATCCGCTATTCCCATTCCAAAAGAGGTGAAGCTGAAAGATGTAAAAGATTTCAATGTTGTTCGTCATTCACAAAAAAATGTGGAAGGCGTAAAGATCGTAACAGGTAAACCGTTGTTTGGATTAGATTATACGCAGGAAGGAACCTTGATCGCTATGATCGAACATCCGCCTGCATTTGGTATGAAAGTAAAATCGTTTGATGCAGCTGAAACATTAAAGATGCCCGGCATTAAAGATGTGTTTACGTTGAAGTTGTATGAAGACGGTTATGAGCAGGCAGGTTTTGATACACGTACATTCAACGATCTGTTAGTTGTAGTTGGTGCAACAACATGGGAAGTAATGAATGCACGCAAAAAACTAAAAGTAACATGGGAGCCAAAAGGCGATACAAAAGATAAGATGGCGGGCAGAGGTGGAAGCAGAGAAGTGCTTGTGCCGGGTGCATTGGAAAGCACTGCAACACATTTTGCAAAAATGAAAGAGTATGCGGCCAAGCCTGCACAACTGTTGCGCAAAGATGGTGATCCTGAAACTGCGTTTAAAAATGCAGCAAAGGTGATTGAGCGCACTTACAACGCACCATTCCTGGCACATAATTGCATGGAGCCGATGAATTGCTTTGCGCATGTTGCAGATGATAAGGCATTGATTGTTGGTCCGCACCAGGCAGCAAGCTGGATAGAACCAACCTTATCGAAAGTGTTGAATCTGCCTGCTGATAAAATTGATATGCAGATAACACGCATGGGTGGTGGTTTTGGTTTGAGAGCGTATGGACATACGTTTGTTGAAGCAGCGATCATTTCCAAAAAAGTAAAAGCGCCTGTGAAATTGATGTACACACGTGAAGACGATATGACCTATGGTATTTATCGACCTATGTACACAGCAACATACCGTGCAGCATTTGATGCGAATAAAAATTTAATTGCATTTCATGTAAAAGGCGGCGGTATTCCGGAGAATCCTATTCATGCAAACAGGTTTCCTGCAGGTGCAGTTGATAACTATTTAGCTGAAGGTTGGGAAATACCTTCCAATATTACCATTGGTGCTTTCCGTGCACCACGTTCTAATTTTAATGCAGCTGCAGAGCAATCGTTCTTAGATGAAGTGGCAGAAGTGATGGGAAAGGATCCGATTGAATTCAGATTGGAGCTGTTGAAACGTGCAAAAGAAAACCCTGTTGGTAAAAACAATGAGTATGATGCAGACAGATATGCAGAAGTATTGAGATTGGTGAAAGAAAAATCGGGCTGGAGTGATGCTGCAAACAAGCAATACAGTCGTGGTGTAGCTGCATATTTCTGTCACAATTCTTATGCAGCACACGTGGTTGATGTTGTGAAGAAAGACGGGCAACCATTTGTAGAAAGAGTAACCAGCGTTGTTGATTGTGGTATTGTGATTAATCCAGATGCAGCAACAAATATGGTGCAGGGTGCTGTTGTTGACGGCATCGGCAATGCATTGTATGGCGAGCAGACATTTAAAGAAGGTGTTCCTGAAAAAAATAATTTCACCCGTTACAGAATGATCCGTCATCGGGAAGCACCGAAAAAGATCGATGTGCATTTTGTGCAGAACGATATTAATCCAACAGGGTTAGGCGAGCCGCCTTTTCCTCCAATATTTGCGGCAGTGGCAAATGCATTGTATAAAAGTGAAAAAAAGCGTTTTTACAATCAGCCTTTCTCTGCAGAGTTTCAAAAGAAAGCATAAGTGAGTTTGATAAGTGTAATTAAAATGTGTGTGAATATGAAAATGATCGTTGTAACTTTTGTACTCTCGGCCACAGCAATAACATTGCTTTCGTTTAACCAGGCGTTCGATTTGAAAGCAAGTGTGCAAAGGGGTAAGACAATCTATGAAACAAGTTGTATGAGTTGCCACATGCCCGAAGGAAACGGACTTGAAGGGACTTTTCCTCCATTGGCAAAATCAAAAAATCTTGCTGATAAGAACAAGATGATCAAAGTAATTTTGCTGGGTATGAGAGGCCCCGTAAAAGTGAATGGCGTGAATTATGACAGTCAGATGCCGGGGGTAAGTTTAACAGACAAGGAAGTTTCTGATGTGTTAAATTATATCCGTAATTCGTGGGGTAATAAATACCCGGCCATAACGCCGAAAGAAATTCAACCGGGATTAAAAGCGCCAGCAAAAGGTTATCAGAAATTTTAAACAGACAACTCTCTTCTGCAACGAATGACCAAAGAGATCAATGAAATAATTAGAGCTTATCAACAGGCAAAGCAGAAAGGAATAAAAACTGCTCTTGCAACGGTTGTGTATGTGGAAGGTTCCTCTTACCGCAGACCGGGAGCCCGTATGCTTGTGGAGGAAGATGGGCGTATGACCGGCGCTATCAGCGGCGGTTGTCTGGAAGGTGATGCATTACGAAAAGCTTTACTTGCTATTCATCAGCAACAAAACAAACTCGTTACTTACAATACACTCGATGAAGAAGATGTAGAGTTTGGTGTGCAGCTTGGTTGCAATGGTATTGTACATATTTTGTTTGAACCGATTGATGCTGCTGATGAAAACAATCCTATTGCTTTGCTGGAACGTTCGCAATTGTTCAGAAGAGAAACGGTTTTGGTGACCTTGTTCTCCTTGCACAATTTTCATGGTCATCAACCAGGTACTTGTTTTTTTCTTGATGCAGAAACTGTACACAGTAAAATTGATGATGAAGGATTGAAGAGTCTTGTTCAAAACGATGCGGCATCACTACTTGCAACAGGCGCATCAGTTATCAAGGAATACGATGTGTTTGAACTCACTGCTTTTGTTGAATTGTTGCAGCCTGCCGTTTCACTCATCATTATTGGTGCAGGGAATGATGCGTTTCCGTTGGTGGAGATGACGAAGGTGTTGGATTGGCAGATCACTGTTGCAGACGGACGGTCCACACATGCTAATGTTCAGCGTTTCCCCAATGTACAGCAACTCATCACCGGAAAGCCCGAAACAATTCTTTCGCAACTTGTAATAGATGAATGGACGGTGTTTCTGTTAATGACGCATAATTATAAGTACGATTATGCCATGCTGAAATTATTGTTGAAAACAAATTGCCGGTACATCGGCACACTCGGTCCAAAGAAAAGGTTGGAACGGATGTATGATGAAATGAAAGAAGAAGGCATTGTTGTATCTGAAGAACAAAAAGCAGTGATTCACGGGCCAATCGGTTTGGATATAGGTGCAGAAGCTGCAGAAGAAATTGCATTATCTGTATTGGCAGAAATAAAAGCCGTGTTTGCTCAACGTACCGGTGGCTTTTTGAAAAACCGTTCAGTGAGTATTCATTCCCGCAACGAATTAACTTCGGAGAAATTAAGCAGCAATGGCAAGTGAGCAAACACATACTGCTGTTATTGTTCTTGCAGCAGGCGAATCTTCCCGTTTAGGAACTCCCAAACAATTAGTGGCATACGCTGGCACAACCTTGTTGCAGCATTCCGTTGAAGTTGCACAAAATTCCAATGCAGAAACAGTGCTGGTTGTGTTGGGTGCAAATGCAGATATCATCAAAGAAGCATTGAAAGATTCAACCGCCGATATTGTTGTAAATGAACAATGGAAAGAAGGTATGGCATCAACCATCCGCTGCGGATTACAAACGTTGGTGAAAATAAATCCAAACATTGAAGCAGTTATATTGATGGTAGCCGATCAACCTTTTGTAACAGCAGCGTTAATAAATAGTTTGATGGAAGTTAACAGAAAAGAACAGCGCAGCATTGTTGTAAGTGAATATGGAACTACATTTGGAACACCAGTATTATTTGATAAAAAATATTTTCCTGAGCTGATGCAATTAGCAGATGATGTTGGAGCAAAAAGCCTTGTCCGCAAGTACATCAACGAAGCTGGATTTGTTCCGTTTCCCAAAGGAGATATTGATATTGATACAGTGGAAGACCTAGAGAAGCTGTAATAAGGTAAAAGGCATAAGGTGGAAGGAAGAAGGATCGCTCCGTCAGACGCCTTGTCGAACGTATACACCGAAATGTAGACAGAGTGTTGATTGTTTTCCTTACACCCTTTACCCTCAACCCTAAACCATTTAACATGATTTCCGTAGCAGAAGCCAAACATATTATTTCTACAAACGTAACAGCATTAAAGCCTGTTACTGTTTTTTTATTACAGTCGAGAGGGAAAGTATTAGCTGAAGATATAGTTGCAGCAATTGATATTCCTGCATTCCCGCAATCGGCAATGGATGGTTATGCTTTTGCATTTGATGATCTGCAAAAAGAATTACGGATCGAAGGAGAGATGGCTGCAGGTAGTTCATCTGTTGTAGAAGTTGCAAAGGGTAAAGCCATCCGCATTTTCACCGGAGCACCTGTGCCTGCCGGTGCAGATACGGTTGTAATGCAGGAAAAAGTAAGAACAGAAAATGGAATACTCATTATTGAAGATGAGAAGCTGCAACGCAACAGCAATGTTCGTCCGATAGGCTCCGAAATAAAAGCAGGTGAACTAGCTTTGCCGAAAGGAAGTTTGTTGACTGCTGCTGCCATTGGATTTTTAGCAGGCATTGGTGTTACAACTGTTTTGGTTATTCCAGATCCTGGCATCAGCATTATTCTTACGGGCAACGAATTACAGGAGCCGGGCAAGGCGTTATCATACGGGCAAGTGTATGAGTCAAATTCGTTTAGTTTAACCGCTGCATTGGAGTCACTTCATCTTCCTGTTCATAAAATTTATAAAGTAGAAGATGATGCAGATGCCTTAACTGCAACCTTGCAGGAAGCACTGAACGAAAGCGATCTTGTATTACTTACGGGTGGTGTAAGTGTGGGTGATTATGATTTTGTCTTGCAGTCAGCTAACAAATGCGGTGTTACACAACAGTTTCATAAAGTAAAACAACGGCCGGGTAAACCTTTGTTCTTTGGAACGAAGGGGGAGAAGTTGGTTTTTGGTTTGCCGGGCAATCCTTCATCCGTGCTCACTTGTTTTTATGAATATGTAACTCAAGCATTATCCCTGCAAACAAAACGACCGTTGCAGTTAAAAGAAGTACAAACTGTTTTAGCTGCTGATTGTAAAAAAGCTCCGGGGTTAACGCATTTTCAAAAAGCATATTATAATGGCGAGACGGTGTTGCCGTTAACCGCACAGGAATCGTATAAATTAAATTCATTTGCAACAGCCAATTGTCTGCTGCAACTGCAGGGCGAAAAAGAAGAGTATCAAACCGGCGCCCCCGTAACCATCCACTTATTACCTGTTTAATTTTATGGACTATATCTACCTGTTTTATGTGCTCTTATTTTTTGTTGCATTCCTGTATTCATCGGTAGGGCATGGTGGTGCCAGTGGTTACCTGGCATTGATGGCGATCTTCAGTATTGCGCCGGAAGTAATGAAGCCGACAGCCTTGCTCTTGAATTTGTTTGTATCGCTTACATCGTTCATTCAGTTTTATCGTGGTGGTTATTTTCGGATGAAATTATTTTTACCGTTTGCCTTGGCATCAGTACCAATGGCTTTTGTTGGCGGATTGATTACGATTGATGCAAGTGTCTATAAAAAAATACTGGGTGTGTTGTTGCTGATACCTGTTGCCCGTTTTTTATTCTTCGGTAATATTTCTGTTGATGAAAAGAAAAAGCATTCATTGCCACTTGCAATCATCATCGGTGCTGTCATTGGTTTTCTTTCAGGATTGATCGGTATTGGTGGTGGTATTATTTTATCACCCGTATTACTTCTGCTTCGCTGGGCTGATATGAAACAGACAGCAGCCATCAGTGCCTTGTTTATTTTTGTGAACTCACTATCCGGGCTTGCCGGACAATTAACCAAGGGTATTCAGTTTACAAACGATATGTACCTGTATGTGATCATCGCCTTTGCTGGTGGACTTGCAGGTGCTTATTGGGGTGCTATGCGATTAAAACAGGAGTGGTTGAAAAATGCTTTAGCGATTGTATTACTGATTGCGGTTTATAAATTATTATTCACACAGGCATAAATTGATATAGTGATAACAAATAAGCAAGGGTTCAATAAATTTGCAGTATGATCACGGTGTTATTTTTTGGTAAGCTGGCAGAAATCGCCGGAGCAAAGGCAGAACTGCAAGCTGTTGCATCAACAGATGAACTGCTGGAGCAACTGCGTTTGCAATACCCGGCGCTTGCAGCCGAGAAATATATAGTAGCGGTTGATAAGAAAACGATCACCGGAAATACTTCCTTAACTGATCATTGCACTGTTGCATTACTGCCACCTTTTTCTGGCGGATAAACATGAACAACGACCGACTATATGAACGTTATCAACGGCAACTGATCCTGCAGGGATTTGGTGCTGAAGCTCAACAAAAACTGTTGGCGGCGAATGTATTGGTGATCGGTGCAGGAGGTTTGGGTTGTCCGGTGTTGCAATATCTTGTTGCAGCGGGTGTGGATGAAGTTGGAATTGTGGATGATGATGTGGTGTCGCTTTCAAACCTGCATCGGCAGGTGTTGTACAATGTGCAAATGATCGGCAGGCCAAAAGTTGAATGTGCAGTTGAAGTATTGCAGCAACTAAATCCACAAACAAGATTTGCTGTTTACAAAGAACGGCTCACTAATAAAAATGCAGCAACCATTCTTTCTAGGTTTGATGTAATTGTTGATGGCTCTGATAATTTTGCTACACGTTATTTAGTGAATGATGCCTGTGTGCTGTTGAACAAACCTTTGGTGTACGGTGCTATTTCACAGTACGAAGGACAGGTAGCTGTGTTTAATGTGCAACAGAACAATGAACGTTCCGTCAACTACCGTGACCTGTTTCCGCATCCGCCAAAAGATGGTGAAGTGTTGAATTGTGCTGAAGCAGGAGTGTTGGGTGTGTTGCCTGGTATCATTGGCAGTATGATGGCAAATGAAACTATTAAACTCATCACTAGTACTGGTGTATTGCTTGCAAACAAACTGTTTACCTACAATACACTCAACAATCAAACCTATGAACTGGAATTGAGCAAACAAGCAGAAACTGCTTCGCTTATTCCTCCAACAATCGAGACCTTGCAGCAAACCGATTACAAATGGTTGTGCAGTACTACAATTGTTGTAAACGAAATTGATGCAACTGCATTTAATCAACTCATTGCTGAAGGAACAGCAGCCATAGTTGATGTGCGTGAGAAGGATGAACAACCTGTTGTAACAGAGTTCAGTCACATGCAGATACCTTTAAACAGTTTGCAACAGCATACAGCATGGTTAACAGAAGATACGATCGTTGTATTTTGTTTATCAGGTAAACGCAGTGCACAAGCCGCCAAACAATTGGCAGAGGTGTTCGGTGCATCAAAAAAGATCTATAGTTTAAAAGGCGGCATTCAGCAATGGATGCAACAACAACAAACCGTATAATGGAACGTAAACCGAAGAATATATTTACACAAGGCGCAATTGATCCTGCATTTATTGCAGAGAGCATTGCCAAGCACAGCACAAAAACAGATATTGGCGGACATAGCATTTTCTTAGGACAGGTGAGGGCTGATGTAATTGATGATAAGAAAGTGGCAGCAATCGAATACACTGCCTACGAAGAACTGGCATTGGAAAAAATGCATATCATACGAGAAGAAATTTTTTCTAAATACGAACTCACCTGTATGCATGTGCACCACAGCCTGGGTAAAGTTGCAGCAGGGGAGATCTGTTTGTTTGTGTTTACATCATCGGCACATCGCCGTGCAGCAATTGATGCCTGCAACGAAGTAGTGGAACGCATCAAAACAGAATTGCCCGTTTGGGGTAAGGAATTATTTGAAGACGAAACACATCAATGGAAAGTGAATAGGTAACAAACAATTTAAAATACTCAGGGTTGCCAACCTTCAAAAGGTTGGCAACCCTTTTCGGAATTCATACTAATCAATAAGCAATGGTCAACATCACACATAAGTCAAACACATTACGGGAAGCAATTGCATCGGCAATACTCACCGTGTCAAAACAGGATACCATTGAAGCCATTCAAAACAAAACTGTTCCCAAAGGTGATGTGTTTGAGTTTTCACGTGCAGCAGGGTTGCTGGCTATCAAAAAAACAAGTGATGTGATTCCCGATTGTCATCCGTTGCCGGTTGAGTTTGCAGCCATCAAACATTCCATTGATGGATTACGCATTTTAATTACTGTTGAAGTGCATACCATTTATAAAACAGGCGTTGAAGTGGAAGCCATGCATGGTGCAGCAGTTACGGCTTTAACTATGTACGACATGCTAAAGCCATTGGATAAAGGCGTTGAGATTTCTTCCATCAAACTCGAAAGCAAGAAAGGGGGTAAAACAGATTTTAAAGATGAGTTGAAAGAAAGCATCCGCACAGCAGTGATCGTTTGTTCCGATTCTGTTGCTGCAGGTACAAAGGAAGACAGCAGCGGTAAAGCCATTCTGCAAAAACTGGAACAACATCAACTCAAAACATCTGTGTATGAAATTATTCCCGATGAGTTTGATGCCATTCAATCAAAAGCCAAACAATACAGCGAAGAAGGATATAACTTAATTCTATTCACCGGCGGCACAGGTTTATCGCCAAGAGATATTACACCAGAAGCTATTCAACCTTTACTCGACAGAGAAATACCCGGTATGATGGAAGCTGCACGCAACTATGGTCAGCAACGCACACCGTATGCGATGTTATCACGAGGTGTGGCAGGATTCATCAACAATTCATTGATCATTACGTTGCCCGGTTCTACCAAAGGTGCTGCCGAAACAATGGATGCATTGTTTCCTTATGTGCTGCATCTGTTTCGTGTAGCAAAAGGAATGCGGCACGAGTAAGTAAACTTAAATTAAATTATCGCTTGCTATTTTTTATTTAGTAGTTGGTGTCGACACCAACCACTAAATAAAACTGAATTATCGCTTGATATTTTTAATGATGGTTTCAATTGTTGTAACATCATTATCAAAGCCTCCGTGTGAAGTGCTTTTTGTAGAAGCTCCGGGGCTGCTGAACGATTTTATGGTAGACAGTTTGTATTTGGCTTCATCTTTAAAATATTTCTCCATACCCAGAAGCGGAGTTTTTCTGCCCGGCTCAAACGAATTGGAAACAAGATAGAGCAGCGATTTGGAATAGATGGAACAATTATCTTTCAGCTCAACCTCATCACTTAAATGGTATTGATAATAGTTGCCCACTTTTTTACTGTTGATGGCTTTTAGGATTGTTGCATCAAACAGATCATTGGTAACAGCAGGTGCCATGAACTGCACGGTTTTAAAATTCCAACCAAGGCTGATCATTTTTTCAACCAAATGACTATGCACTATACTGCCGGCAGAATGTCCGATGAGATGAATATTTACATGGCTCTTTAACTCGCTCTTAGTTGCTGTGGCCCATTTATACAATAACTGACCACCACTGTTTTTTTGATAGCTGATAGCCTTTGCATTTTCTTTCATCTCCTTCCATATTTTTAAACCTAACGGTGCAGCAAGACGTTCAAGCCGTTCATCTTTCCAATTGATGATCCGGTCGAGAAAGCCAGCTGTTGCCCGTGGTTCCTGTCCCAGCAGCGTATCTTCGATCATGTTTTTAACGGTATTGAAAATATCGGTTTCCCACATGAGCATAATGGGAAATATTTGCGCATCGTATAATTTTTTACACCAAAGCGCATAACTGTCAGCTGCCGATTTTTCTCCCACCAATCCACCGTGTGCATAAATGGCAACATCCATTGGCTTGTTCTTCAAGCCCCACCTTTGTCGTGCAATGCCCGCATGTTGCGACACTAATGCTTCAATATCCATTTCAGTCGTTCTGTATTCTCCCGAATTGCTGAGCATTCCATTGTTTTCCATGTCGATGATAAACGGATCCAGCTCTCGTTTTTTAAGAATAGGATCCGTAGCAATTGCTACTTTTTTATGACTGTCGACTCTTAGCGTTGATGATTTAGCAATCGTTAAATGTAGATCTGTTGTAACTCCAATTTGTGCAACCCAGCAATCCATGGCATTCTGTTGCCAGTCTTCGTACGTTAATACAGCAAGTCCATCTGTTCCCCAGGTTTTGCCCCATGAGTTTTGAATAATAAATCCTGTTTGATTATAACCAATGATCACAAACGCATGCCCGCCATCGCTTTCTTTCACTTTTGTATTGGGAATTTTGGCGTACGCATCATCTTTTGATTTTCTTGGATGATCCCAACCTGCGTGACAGATAGCACTTGCATACAACACACCCAAATCGTTAATGGCACAATGCATGTCTTCAATACTTTTTGGTTCAACCCTGTAATAAGCACCTAAAGGATGATTGACTGAATTAAGCCACCAATCGCCATCTTCTGCATTAATATCTGGTTTGGGCATTTCCAGGCTTTTCCAGAAACGGTTTTCACATGCACCATGTTTATGCCATCCTTTAATTGCACCTCTTAAACTGGAACCTTCATCTTTTTTATATCCCGGAAATTCATCGTAGCGGCGAGCCATTGAATACAGCATAAATGGCGATGCTGTAAAGGTTTGATTGGCCGGATCGATTTTCCGAACAAGGAAGTTAACAACAGTGGCCAATGCAAAGCCGGTGCAGGCGCTGGTTTCTTTCTGATTTAAAATGGGAAGTTTTGTTTTTTGAATGAACGACTTTCCTGGGGCTGTTGTTACTGCAGGTTGATACATTCTGTCCCTGATATCAATTTTATCAGGCACCACATTGTTTTTTTTGCTTTTCATAAATCGGGGTGTTTCAGAACAAAGTAGAAATTAAAGCTGAATGTTACAAGCGTATGCAGATGCACCGTAAAACCCCGTTCATTCAATCAATAGCAATCTGATAACTGTCAGTCTTGTCAGCTATTAAATTTCAATGTCTGCCTTTAACTTTAAGCTGCAGCATTCCCAAGAGACGTAATAGATCGGGCAAACTGCCTTATAGATAATAACTATTGAATGATAAAAACAATCAATCGAATTTATAATTCTAAGTCAGTAGTTTTGACATCTCAATAAGCCATATAACATAAAACTTCATTACTAATCTTTTCATATCAAAACGTAAAAAATGGAAAATAACACATCGCAAGGCAAGTGCCCGTTTACCGGCGCTACGAGTAAGCAAAGTGCAGGTAGTGGTACAAGAAACCGTGACTGGTGGCCCAACCAGTTAAAGTTGAATGTGCTTCGTCAGAATTCATCATTGTCTAATCCAATGGGTGAAACATTTAACTATGCAGAAGAATTTAAAAGTCTTGACCTCGATGCGGTGAAGAAAGATATTGTTGATCTGATGACAACATCGCAGGATTGGTGGCCTGCCGATTATGGTCATTATGGACCACTCTTTATTCGTATGGCATGGCATAGTGCAGGTACATACCGTGTACATGATGGCCGTGGCGGCGGTGGTGCAGGTACACAACGTTTTGCTCCGCTAAACAGCTGGCCCGATAATGCCAATCTTGATAAAGCCCGTTTGTTACTGTGGCCTGTTAAGCAGAAATATGGAAAGAAACTTTCCTGGGCCGATCTCATGATTCTTGCAGGTAACTGTGCATTGGAATCGATGGGCTTTAAAACATTTGGTTTTGGTGGCGGTCGTGAAGATGTGTGGGAACCCGAAGAAGATATTTATTGGGGAAGTGAAAAAGAATGGCTGGCATTAAGTAACAATCCTCACAGCCGTTATTCCGGCGATCGTGATCTGGAAAAACCATTGGCTGCTGTACAAATGGGTTTGATCTATGTTAACCCGCAGGGCCCCGATGGCAATCCTGATCCTATTGCTGCTGCACGTGACATTCGTGAAACATTTGCACGCATGGCAATGAATGATGAAGAAACAGTTGCATTGATTGCAGGTGGACATACGTTTGGTAAAACACATGGAGCTGCTTCCGAATCGCATGTTGGCAAAGAGCCGGCTGCTGCAGGTATTGAAGAACAAAGCATGGGTTGGAAAAACAGTTTCGGTACGGGTAAAGGTGCAGACACAATTACCAGTGGTTTAGAAGGTGCATGGACAACCACACCTACAAAATGGAGCAATAACTTTTTTGAAAACCTGTTTGGTTACGAATGGGAATTAACAAAGAGTCCGGCTGGTGCACACCAGTGGAAGCCGAAAGGTAATGCGGGCGAAGGTTTAGTGCCCGATGCACATGATGCATCTAAACGTCATGCACCGTTTATGCTTACAACAGATCTGTCGTTACGTTTCGATCCTGCATACGAAAAAATTTCCCGTCGTTTTTACGAAAACCCCGATCAGTTTGCAGATGCATTTGCACGTGCATGGTTTAAACTTACACACAGAGATATGGGTCCACGTGTACGTTACCTCGGTAAAGAAGTACCTGCAGAAGAACTCATTTGGCAAGATCCTGTTCCTGCCGTTTCACACACATTGATCAGTGCAGATGATGTTGCTGCATTAAAAGCCAAAGTGCTGGCATCAGGATTATCTGTATCAGAATTGGTTTCAACTGCTTGGGCTTCTGCATCAACTTTCCGTGGATCGGATAAACGTGGTGGTGCAAATGGTGCACGCATCCGTCTTGCTCCGCAGAAATATTGGGCAGTAAACAATCCTGCACAGTTATCAAAAGTGCTGGATGCATTGGAAGCTATTCAAAAAGAATTCAATGCTGCACAAACAGGTGGTAAACAAGTTTCAATTGCCGACCTGATTGTATTAGCAGGATGTGCTGCTGTTGAAAAAGCGGCGAAAGATGCAGGTGTTGCTGTTACAGTAGCATTTACACCCGGCCGTACCGATGCAACGCAGGAGCAAACAGATGTAGATTCGTTTGCAGTGCTTGAACCTGTTGCCGATGCCTTCCGCAACTATCTCAGCAACCGTGCAGCTACAACTTCAGAAGAGTTATTGGTTGATAAAGCACAACTGCTTACACTTACTGCTCCTGAATTGACGGCGCTTGTAGGTGGGATGCGTGTACTCAATACGAACTACGATGGTTCTCAACATGGCGTGTTTACCAAAACACCGGGTGTGCTTACAAACGACTTCTTTGTAAACCTGCTCGATTTTGGTACAACCTGGAAAGCTGCCGATTCTGTACAACAAGGTTTCTTTGGTACCGACCGTGCAACAGGCGATCTGAAATGGACTGCAACACGTGCCGACCTTATCATTGGCTCTAACAGCGAACTTCGTGCAGTTGCAGAAGTATATGGCTGTGCAGATGGTAAAGAAAAATTTGTGAAAGACTTTGTTGCAGCATGGAATAAAGTGATGAATCTCGATCGTTTCGATTTGGCGTAAGAAAGCTCAACTATAGGTTACAAGTTAAGGTGGTCTGTTTACAGGCCACCTTTTTTATTTTGAACGATTTAGATAGGTACTATTTAATAAGTTTGCGTAGAACGTAAACAAACACGGTTTAAAGAGTATTGATGAAACGAGCATTGCATGCATATTCCTGTTTATTATTGACAGCTGTTTTGTGTGGTAGCTGTGCAGGTAATAAAAAAGAAGACAAAAAGAATAGCGAACTCATCGAATGTGCTGTTGATAACGGCTTGTCGGCATTTCATCCAACAATTGAAAATAATCTTACAAAACCAAATGCGATTCCGGAAGGAATGGTTTGGATACCCGGCGGAACATTTTCAATGGGCACAGCAGAAGCCAACGAATCGTTGTGCGAAGTAAAAGGGATTACTGCCGATGCCACACCCATACACCAGGTATATGTAGATGCTTATTTAATGGATGAACACGAAGTAACCAATGCAGAGTTTGCAAAGTTTGTAAAGGCTACAGGCTATAAAACGATTGCAGAACAAGTACCAACAAAAGAAGAGTTTCCCGATGCACCTGCTGAAATGTTGATTGCAGGATCGGTTGTGTTTAATCCGCCTGCATCTGCAGTTAATTTAAACGACTATCTGTTGTGGTGGCAATTTGTAAAAGCTGCTGATTGGAAACACCCGCAGGGAGAAGGAAGTAACATCGAAGGAAAAGAAAATTATCCTGTTGTGCATGTTGCGTGGGAAGATGCAATGGCTTATGCAAAATGGGCAGGCAAACGGTTACCAACAGAAGCAGAGTGGGAGTTTGCTGCAAGAGGTGGTTACTGCGGAAAGCGTTTTGCATGGGGCGATGAGTTTAATCCATCGGGTAAAGCAATGGCCAATACGTTTCAGGGAAATTTCCCAAACAATGATATTGCAAAAGATGGATTTAAAGGTCTTGCTGCTGTAAAGCAGTTTACAAAAAACGGTTATGGTTTGTACGATATGGCGGGCAATGTGTGGGAGTGGTGTGCCGATTGGTACAATCATGATTATTACCAAAGCCTGGCTGCAAATGAAGTAATCAAGAATCCTGCAGGCCCTGCAGAAAGTTTTGATCCTGCTGAACCTGGAATGAAAAAGAAAGTACATCGTGGTGGTTCGTTTCTTTGTACCGATCAGTATTGTTCACGTTATGTAATAGGTACACGTGGAAAAGGCGAGTGGCGCACAGGAACCAATCATGTTGGTTTCAGGTGTGTGAAGGATGTGAAATAAACAATCAGTAACAAATCAAAAAAGTCAGTTCATTTGAACTGACTTTTTTGATACATACACATCATTTCTTTCTCGAAGTCTGGTGTATTTAATATGCGTGAAAAAATTTCTTCGGCATCACCTTAACATTCCGGTTTCATTTTCCGTTCGTCACGCTTAATATTCCAATAACATTCACATAACAATACGGAAACATTGAGCGGACATCTTGCGCCCGAAATAAAAATCAGCAGACCATTTTAAAATTTCTTAACCAAAACTTACAAGATGAAGCTTTCTTTTTATGTAAGCCTTAGTTTCGTTTTTCTACTTCTTATCTTTTCGGGTTCAACACAGGCGCAGCAAACAAATGCAACAGTAGTTATATCCGGCGTTGTTAAAGATGCAGAAACAAACAAAGGGCTTGCAGGTGTTACTGTAGCTGTTGCAGGGAAAAAATCATTATTTATTACAAGTGAAGATGGAAGCTATACAGTATCGGTAGCAAAAGGAACAACTATTGTTTTTTCAGCTGTATCATACGAGGAGCATCGTTTTGTTGCAAATGAGAGCCAACGCATTCGCAATATTTTATTAAAGTCATCTGCAAAAGAACTCGAAGGGGTTGTTGTAACAGCGTTGGGTATTACACGTAAGCAAATGGCACTCGGTTATTCAGCAACAACAATTGATAACGAACAACTGACCGATGCAAAATCTGCAAACTGGATCGATGCGTTGTCGGGCAAAGTTGCAGGGTTAAATATGGTGCGTTCGGGAAGTGGCCCAACAGGAACAAATAAAATCATTCTTCGTGGAGAAAATAATCTTACAGGCGACAACGAAGCATTGATCGTTGTCGATGGTGTTGTAATCAATCAGGGTAGTGGTCGTCGCAGTGCAATAGCAGGCGAAGTAGTATACGGTACAGGCAGCGATAACATGCCTGCGGATTATGGCAGCAGCTTAAACGATCTTAATCCGGAAGACATTGAATCAGTAACTGTATTAAAAGGCCCGGGCGCTGCTGCATTGTATGGACAACGTGGTGCAAATGGTGCTGTAATCATCACAACAAAATCGGGCAGTTCTAAACGTAAAGGTTTAGGTGTAACCTTTAGCTCCAATGTTTCAATGGAGCAGGTAAACCGCTGGCCCGATCTGCAATATGAGTATGGTCAAGGTCTTGCCGGTGCTGCTTATTATTCATACGGTGCATCTGCAGATGGTGCAAGTACAAGCAGTACAAGTTCTGCTTATGGTCCACGTTTCAACGGACAACAGTTTTATCAATTTGATCCTGTTACACAGGCGCAGGGAACACAACGTACAGAATGGAGACCGTATAAGAATGGTGTAAACAGTTATTTCAACACAGGCAAAACAATCACCAATTCAATTAGTGTGGATGGTGGTACCGATAAAACAACTGCACGTTTTTCAATGACGAATGTGCTGAACGATTGGATTACTCCAAACACCGGTTACAAACGGAACACCGTTGCTTTATCGGTTAATTCGAAAGTGAATGACAAGTTGCAGATCAGTGCTAAAGTAAACTACACCAATAAATGGAGTGATAATTTACCCGGTGCAGGTTACGGTAATCAGTCGATCATGTACTGGTATATTTTCTGGCAGCCAAGTGCAGACCCAAGCTGGTTAAAAAACTATTGGGCAAATGGGCAGGAGAATAAAAAAATCATGTTTCCCTTCAGCAGCTTCCCCGAAAATCCATATGCTATTGCATATGAGTTTTTAAACAGTACCAACCGTCATGGCGTTACAGGTAATATCCAGGCAAACTATACACTTACAAAAGATTTAAGTCTGCAGGTAAGAACATCTGTTGACCAGGCATACGAAGAACGTGCACAAAAACGTCCGTACGATACGGGGTCAAAACTTACCAAAGGAAGTTTACGTACGCAGAATATTTTCTCAAGTGAAATAAGTGCCGACTTTTTACTGAAGTACAACCAGAAGATCGGATCGCATATTGATCTTTCTGTTATGGGTGGTGGCAGTTTGTTACGCAACAAATACAAGCGTGATGAAACACGTGCAGATTCGTTGATCTATCCCGGCTTATATTCTTTTGCAAACTCAGCTGGTCCGTTGGTTAGTATGCCTTATGGAAGTCGTTACGGCATCAACAGTTTTTACGGATTGCTCACAGCATCGTACGATAAATATCTGTTCCTCGATTTAACAGCACGTCAGGATTGGAACAGTGTATTGGCAACACCCGAGCGTACATCAAATGCAGGGTTCTTCTATCCATCTGCCAATATGAGTTTTATTTTATCGAACGTAACAAGGTTGCCAAGGCACATCAACTATGCTAAAGTTCGTTTCTCTGCATCGAGTGTTGGTAGTGGCGGTACCAATCCATACTTAACTGCATACAATTACGAATCTGCAGGAAGTTTGTTTGCAGGCGGTTTACAAACACCTGCGCTGTTGGCTAACCCCAATCTTCGTCCGTTAAGAACAACTTCGTACGAAGCAGGTGCCGAATTAAAAATGTTTAAGAACAGGTTAAGCCTTGATGTTGCTGTGTATACCGGCAGTACAAAGGATCAGCACTTACGCAGAATTCTCGATCGTTCATCGGGCTTTACACAAGTGTTAATTAATGCAGGTCGTGTAAACAACAGCGGTGTTGAAGTTGCATTAAATGGTTCGCCTGTAAAATCGAAGAACGGTTTTAACTGGAATGTTGGTGTTGTGTTTTCAACCAACAGAAATCAGATTAAAGAATTACTTGACAGTTCGGTAGTATTACAAACAGGCCCTGTTGCAGGCGGACAAATTGTTGCAAAAGTTGGCGGCAGTATGGGCGATCTGTATGGTCGTGGTTATGTTCGCTCTCCCGACGGGCAGGTGGTGTATGATACATTAACCGGTAATGCTCTTATTTCGCAGGATGTAGTCTATCTCGGTAATACGATCCCTAAATATAAATTCGGTATCACCAACGAGTTTACGTATAAACAACTCCGTTTGAGTTTCCTGTTCGATGCACAGATCGGTGGTGTAGCACATTCGCTGATGCACTACAAAATGGCAGAACAGGGCAAAACAAAAAACACATTACCCGGCCGCTATAATGGTATCATCGGTAATGGCGTGTTAATGACAGCTGATGGAAAGTACAGAACCAACGATGTAATTGCTACAAACATTGATGAATATTACCGTTCACACTATGGTGCAGATAATGCAGAAGGAAGCACCTTCAGTACCGACTTTTTTAAATTTCGTGAAATACGTTTCGATTACACACTGCATTCAAAACTTGTACAAAAATTAAAATTGCAAAAAGCAACACTGGGTGTGTATGGTCGTGATCTGTTTATCTGGTCGCCATGGCCCATGTTCGATCCCGAATTTGGTACACTCAGCGGAACTGATATTGTAAGAGGTTTCGAAACAGGTCAGTTTCCTTCAACACGCACAATGGGTGTTAACCTCATAGTTGCATTTTAAACCATTTAAAGATTATTACAAATGAAGAACTATAAATTATTTGCAGTTGTGTTGTTCTGCAGCATTGCGCTGTCGTCGTGTACAAAAGGTTTTCAGGATCTCAACACAGACAACAACAACATTGCTTTTGCATTACCGCAGCAATTACTTGCGCCTGCACTTACAGGAGCAATGAACTATAATATGATCCGTAACCGCAATTTTACAAATGAACTGATGCAGGTTACTGTAAACATGAGTGAAGCCGAAGGGCAGGTGTTTCGTTACGACTTCCGTTCTACATGGGCCGATTACCTGTACAATGGTTTGTATTCGGAGTTAACCAACTTCAAAGACATTTACCGCATGGCAAGCGATACGGCTTCAGGTAACTACAACAAATCGTACATGGGTATATCGCTTATCTGTCAATCGTGGATCTATTCTATTCTTACAGATACTTATGGCGATATTCCTTATTCACAATCGAACCAGGCAAAAGATTCGTTACGTTACGAGCCTGCATTTGATAAGCAGAAAGATATTTACCTGGATATATTTCAAAAGCTGGAAACAGCCAATACATTACTTTCTGCAAACACAGCAATTGTAGCAGCAAGCGATCCTGTGTATTATGGTAACGTTTCACGCTGGCGCAAATTCGGCAACTCGTTATACCTGCGTTTGCTCTTGCGTGTTTCGGGCAAAGCAGAAGCTTCGGCTGATGCAATTGTAAAAATCAAGCAGATCGTTGAAACAAATGCATCAAGTTACCCGGTTATTGCAAGTAATGATGAATCGGCAATTTTACGCTGGACGGGTATTGCGCCTTATACATCGCCACTGGTTGCGGTACGGGAGCAGGATTTTCGTCAGCCCGGGTTAGCAACTTTTTTTATTCAGAATTTAGTTGACTGGAACGATCCACGTATCGATATTCCAACTTACGGCAGCGGAGGTTTTAACCGTTGGGGTATTGCTCCTTACTCAGGTGCATATTTGGGCATTAACAGTGGTTATGCAGCAGGAGAAAATCCAATCAAGAAATCCTATTTCTATTCAATGACTTCTGCTGTTTCATTGCAAACAGAACCAATGGCAGGTATGATGATGAACTATGCTGAGATGCAGTTTATTCTTGCAGAAGCTGCAGCCAAAGGATGGATTACTGGTTCTGCAGAAACTTATTATAACAACGGGGCGTTAAACAGCATTACACTGTGGTTGCCTTTGTGGCCAACAATTATCAACTCACAAACAGGATTGCCGAACGATATCAGAACGCATCTTGCTGCTGCAGATATGCAGTGGGATAATGCAGCAGCAATTGAAGATAAAATGCAGCGCATTCATCTGCAGAAATACTACGCACTTTTTCTTGCCGATCTGCAACAATGGTTTGAATACAGACGCACAGGTTATCCTGTGTTACCGAAAGGAGCAGGGTTACGCAACAATGGCGAAATGCCTGCACGTATGACGTATCCTGTTTATGTACAATCTGCAAATCCTACAAACTATAAAGCAGCAATTGCAGAACAGGGACCCGATCTTATTTCAACAAAAGTGTGGTGGCAGAAACCATAAGCAAACCTGATGTAATTCTTGATGTGTATTCAAAAAACAGAACAATGAAACAAATAATTATAGTTTTTCTTTTTATAGCTGCACTTGTTGGGTTAACTGGTTGTGCAAAAGACAAGACCTACCCCGGTGCAAAGATCAGCCCCTACATTGCATTGTTTGATGTGCGTGATCTGTACAAAGGAACCGATGTAACACTTACATCAAAAAAAATGTATGGTTCAACGAAAATTACAGGCGTTGTTGTTTCCGATCATGCAGAAGGAAATATGCCTGCCGGTTTATTGGTAATGCAGGATCGCCGTCGTTTATCGGAGTTGCGTGGAATTTCAATTGCATTAGGTGCTGCGGCTGCAAACTATGTTCCGGGCGATTCAATTATAGTTGATGTGGAAGGAGCTGTGTTAAAAAGAGAGAACGGTATTTTACAGATTGCAGGAGTAAAAGAACCAGCAGTTACAAAAGTAGCATCCGGAAAAGCAATTGCTGTAAACAGAGTGCCTTCTAATCTTGTACTTGCAAATCCGGATAAATATGAAAGTACATTGATCGTTGTGGTGAAAGGTGGATTTAATCCTGCACCTGCACCAACAGATGTTTTGAGCGGTGATAAATTACTCAACGATGGTTTTGGTGAGTTGAAACTGCACACAGCCTCCACTGCAGCCTTTGCAAATAATGCAGTTCCTTTTCTTGCAAACTTTTATGGCATTGTCTTTAATCAGCAAACAGCTGATAAGGTTTTAGTACCGCAATTGAACATGCGTAAAGCAAGCGATGTGGTTATATTAAGCTCAACCATTGATGTTGCACCGGTTTTAATTACAGGTTTCATCAGCGATGTTGCAGGTGGCGACGGCAACTATGAGTACATGCAGTTTATGGCTACCCGTGATATTGATTTTGCAGCAACACCGTTCTCAGTTGTTGTTACCAACAATGCCAATGCATCCACACCAACCGGTTATCCCGGAAACGGATGGGCTACGGGCAGCATGCGTACCTATAAGATCAATCTTACTTCGGGCACGGCAGCAAAAGGAACCTTCTTTTATGTAGGAGGTACAACTAAAATGATCAATGGTCCATCGTCAACCAGCATCAGCAACGTAAACTGGATCCGTGCATTTGATTATACTGTAAACAATGGCGATGGCTTTGGTACAAAAACAGGTGGATTGTTTGCCAATAGCGGTAACGCATCAGGCCTTGCAGTGTTTGCAGGCACAACTGTTACAGCAGCATCTGTTCCTGTTGATGTATTGTTTGTTGCTACAGGTGGAAGTTTGTATACGCCAACACCTTCTCCTATGGGCTATCGTATTGCTAACACTGATTGGTACGATATAAAAAATCCGATTACACTGGAAGAGCAACCTTTTTACAGAAGCGGATCGAATACGCTTAACATGGCCTACACAACAGCAGACCGTGGTTATTTTTATAAGATGGGTGGGGAGTATAATGTTGCATTAGGCCGTTGGATGAAAGCAAGAGCACAAAATAATATTCTGCTTACAAAAACATCTGTGTTGAGTGAAATAGAAGGCGAAGGAGCAACTAAACTGCAATAACCTGTAAGTGAAAACAATAAAAAAACCGGTTGTATTTCAACCGGTTTTTCTTTTTGTATACTTATTTTGCCAAGAGGAAATTTCGCCACCAGTAACCACTGTCTTTAATGGTTCGTAGTTGTGTGTTGAAATCAACATGCACTAATCCGAACCGTGCATTAAAGCCTTCGTTCCATTCAAAATTATCCATCAACGTCCAGGCAAAATAGCCTTGCACTTTAACTCCTTCCTGTTTTGCTTTGTGTACGGCTGCCAGGTATTGTTTAAAATAGGCAATACGTTCATTGTCGTTAATCGCTCCGTTCTTCACAACATCTTTAAAACTGGCGCCGTTTTCCGAAACAATGATCGATTTTACCGAACCGTAATTCCAGTAACGCTTCAGCATGCGGTAAAACGAATCGGAATTGATTTCCCAACCCAAAGCCGTATGGGGAACCTTTCTTGTTTTTGCGGTTACTTCAGTTCCCTGTATATAGGGTACAAGTGCATTGTGTTTTACCGTTACGGAGAAATAATTCTGTATACCAATGAAATCAAAATCAAACTGCATGCGATCGGTATAGCGCCATGCTTTTGTTTGCATGTGCAGTTTATCCATCAATGGAAAATCATCATGCGGATAATTGCGGCCAAGCGTTGGTTCAATAAACAAGCGGTTCAGCAAAATGTCCAAACGTTTTGCTGCTTCAATATCTTCTTTCTTATTTGTAAAGGGCATAACCTCGCTGCAGGAAAAACTGGTGCCGATCACTGCATTGCGCACATGTTTTCGAACAATACGTCCACCTTCGGCTTGTGCAAGCACAGCGTTATGAATAGCCGGAAAAAAGTTTTCCAATCCTGTTTTGCCCGGTGCATGTTTGCCCAGCATATATCCAAGCGAAGTAAAACCCATCGGCTCATTCAATACGATCCAGTGTTTTACTTTGCTGCCAAATTCTTCTGCTAAAAAAGTTGCATAACGGGTAAACCATTTCAGCATGTGTACACTTGTCCAGCCGCCTTCTTTCTGTAATGCCTGCGGCAGATCCCAATGATAGATCGTAACAAAAGGAATTAAGTCGAGTTGCAAACATTCATCGATCAACTTATGATAAAATGCAACGCCTTCTTTATTTACTTTGCCAATGCCATCGGGAAAAATGCGGCTCCACGAGAACGAAAAGCGAAATACGTTGAAGCCTAAAGCTTTTACGAGCAGAAGATCATCTTTGTAACGGTGATAAAAATCGCAGTTGTCGGTTGGTTTGCCGCCTCCTTTTATTTTACCCTGACGGCGTGCAAATACATCCCAGATAGAAGGGCCACGGCCATCGGTATTCCAGGCGCCTTCGTTTTGTGCAGCAGCAATGGCTACACCCCATAAAAAATCCTTACCAAACGCTGATGCTGTGTGCTGCAAGAAAATATTTTAGCGAAGTTGCCGATTCTATGTCATTGCTATGTTAACGAATTAATATCTTTTACGAACTGCAATTGTTGTTTTGCAGGTTTGTACAAATTGCAGCAAATTTTAAAACAGCAGTAAGCAGTCACACTGCAGTTTAATGCACACAACATTCATCCGGCTTTCATAATGTTTACTACCTTTCGGTTGACATTGAGGTCGGGAATATTCAGGTTCTAAATAATCTTTTATCATGCGATCAGTTAAATTTCTTTTCAGTCTTCTTATTATCGGTCAAACGCTTTTTGCCCAGCAAAGTTCAACGCTTGAGCAGCAATTAAATAAATCGAGAGTGCGTTTGCCGAATGGCTGGCATTTGTCTCCTGCAGGAAGAATGTTGCCGCTGGGTGATCTGCCGTTGAATATTGCCGTTTCAAAAACGCAGAAGTATATAGCTGTTACAAACAATGGACAAAGCGTACAGAGTATTCAATTGATTGATCCGAAATCGGAAAAAATATTGCACAGTATCATTATTCCAAAATCGTGGTACGGTCTTGCATTCAGTGCCGATGAAAAATTTTTGTATGCATCGGGCGGAAACGATAACTGGATACTACAATACAGCATTAATAATAATAAACTGAAACTGACAGACAGTATTGTCTTAGGTAAAAAGTGGCCGGTAAAAATTTCGCCTGCAGGTATCTCGCTGGACGATAAAGCAGGACTGCTGTATGTTGTAACAAAAGAAAATAATGCGTTGTATGTAGTAGATCTGACAACAAAGAAAATTCTGCATCAACAAAATTTGGAGAACGAAGCGTATGCATGTATCCTGTCGCCAGATAAGAAAGAGCTTTACATTTCCTCGTGGGGCGGTGATGCTGTAATTGTTTTTAATACAGTTAACCGCAGCATCGATACAAGGATTCCGGTAGGAGATAACCCGAACGAATTATTGCTGAACAAGAAAGGTTCGTTGCTGTTTGTTGCCAATGCAAACGATAACAGTGTTTCCGTTATTGATGTTAAGCAACGCAAAGTATTGGAAGTACTCAATACAGCATTGTACCCTGATGCGCCTGCAGGATCAACGGCGAATGGCCTTGCACTGTCTGCAAATGAAAAAAGTTTATATGTAGCAAATGCTGATAATAACTGCCTGGCTGTATTTGATGTAGCGAATGCTGGTAAGAGCCGTTCAAAAGGATTTATCCCGGTTGGATGGTATCCTTCCAATATTAAAGTGATCGGTAAGAAATTGTTTGTTGCAAACGGAAAAGGTTTTTCATCTTTTGCAAATCCAACAGGGCCTAATCCAACAAAACCTGAACAGACAGTTGAACACCATGTTGGCGATACGACTGTACGGGTTCGTTCGGGATATATTGGTGGTTTAATGAAAGGAACACTTTTGATAGTTGATGAGCCCAACGATGCAACACTGGCTGTTTATTCAAAAGCAGTTTATACCAATACGCCTTACAGCAAGGAAAAAGAAATGAATGCTGCAGGTGAGGCTGGCAATCCTATACCAATGAAGGTTGGTGGTGTATCGCCGATTAAGTATGTGTTTTATCTTATTAAAGAAAACAGAACATACGATCAGGTTTTGAGCGATGTGCCCGGCGGTAACGGCGATACAAGTCTGTTGCTGTTTGGTAAGCACGTAACACCCAATCAACACAAGTTGGTGAATGAATTTGTATTGCTTGATAATTTTTATGCAGATGGAGAGGTCAGTGCAGATGGACATAACTGGAGTACATCGGCAAATGCAACTGATTATCTTGAAAAGAACTGGGTAACCAGTTATGGTGGCAGAGGCGGTACTTATCCCGGCGAAGGCAACCGTGCTGTTGCAAATCCGAAAAAAGGATTTATCTGGGATTATTGCAAGCGTGCCGGTGTAAGCTATCGTACCTATGGAGAATTTGCAGATGATGGTAAACCCAATATTCCTGTATTGGAGAATCATGTGTGTCCCTATTTTGCAAGCTATGATCTCGCCATACGGGATACAACCCGGTTTTATCAATGGAAACGTGAGTTTGATTCGCTGATTGCAGTTAATGCTGTTCCGCAGTTTAATACCGTTCGTTTTGGTAACGATCATACAGAAGGGCAACGCACCGGAAGACCAACGCCATTTGCACATGTTGCAGATAATGATCTTGCTGTTGGTTTATTTGTTGAGTATTTATCAAACAGTCCTGTCTGGAAAGAATGTGCAGTGTTTATTGTTGAAGATGATGCACAGAATGGCCCCGATCATGTAGATGCGCATAGGACCACCGCTTATGTTGCCGGGCCTTTTGTAAAACGTGGATATGTAGATCATACCATGTATTCCACATCGTCCATGCTGCGTACAATGGAATTGATACTTGGTTTGCCGCCAATGAGCCAGTACGATGCTGCTGCAATGCCTATGTGGAATTCATTTACAGCAAAAGCCGATTACAAACCGTTTGTTGCATTGCCTGCGAACATTAACTTCAATGACCGCAATACAAAAAATACAGCTACTGCTCGTCTCAGCAATAGTTTCGACTTTAAAAAAGAAGACAGCATTCCCGATTTGATCTTCAGTGAAATTGTTTGGAAAACGGTAAAAGGAGAAGATTCGCCGATGCCCGCACCAAGACGCAGCGCTTTTTTAAAAGTGAAAGAAGAGGATGATGAGGAGGAGGAGGAAGAAGAAAAAGAGAAGCGGGGACGAAAAAATAATTAATGCTATAACCGAAATAACCCGTTGAAATTTCAACGGGTTATTTTTTTCAGAATGAGTTTACGGGCACTCTTTTGAAAAGCAGGACGATGTTTTCTGCAAGGATGGATTATCTTATGTTTCTTAACTTGCCTTTACATGGCAAGAAATCAACCAAAACAAGTTAAAAAACAGGAAGGCTTTGAAGGTCAGCGGATGATTGTATTACCCAAAAAAATTGAGCGTGATATTTTGTTACGTGATGCAATTATCCGTCCGTTGTTTATAACAGATATTGGTTATTATCCTAAAGCCCGGCATCATTATGTGCACAGGAAGAATGGATGCGATCAATACATTTTCATCTATTGTACAAAGGGCAAAGGATGGATTGAATATAACCGTAAGCATATGCTGTTGTTGCCCTCACAATTTGTAATCATCCCCGCAAATGCAGCACATAAATACGGAGCGGATGAAAACGATCCATGGAGTATTTATTGGTTTCATTTTAAAGGAAAACTGGCGACAGCAATTGTTGATCTTCTCGTTCAAAAAATAAAAACACAACAACCGCATATTGTACACGCAGAAGAAATGATCAGGTTGTTTGATCTGATGTACGGCAATCTCGAAAAAGGGTATAGCGTTGATAATCTTCGGTTCATTAATATGACGCTGTATCATTTCCTGGCTTCCTTATTATACGAAGATCAGTTCAGGATCGAAAGTCCGAACCGTGAAAACAATATGATCGCCGCAGTAATTGCACATATGCAAAAAAACATCGACAGCGTGTTTACATTGCAGGAGCTGGCCGGGTTTGCCAATCTTTCTTCCTCTCATTTTTCTGCTTTGTTCAGAACGGCAACCGGCTATCCGCCCATGGAATATTTCAACCAGTTGAAAATTCAGAAAGCCTGTCAGTTGCTATTGTTTACAGATCGGTCGGTAAAAGAAATTGCACATGAACTGGGCATAAACGATCCTTATTACTTTTCAAGAATGTTTACCAAGCTGATGGAAATGTCGCCATCCATTTATAGAAGCAGGAAAAGACAACTGGAAGTACTCGTTCATCACAGGTAAGCAACTTTCCGGTTTTGCAATCAGAAGATTGTCCATCATAATCATCAGGAAATGCATGGCTTCTATCATTGAAATCAGGATATTTGAATACAAACGGAATGCTGGCTGAAGAGCCGGTTCTGTTATTACTGATCAACCAACGTTTGCTTTTGTCGTCATGAAAAGTCTTTTAAGTAAAAAATACTTATTGATCACTGCCGCATTGGTAGTGTTGATTGCTGCTGCAGCTTTTCTGTTCAAAGACAATCGACATATTGATTACAACGCCGATGTAAAACCTATCCTCAACAAAAAATGTATTTCTTGCCACGGCGGTGTAAAGAAGCAGGGCGGTTTCAGTTTGCTGTTTAGAGAAGAAGCATTAGCCGATACAAAAAGCGGTAAACCTGCTATTATTCCCGGCGATCCGGATGCAAGTGAAATGATCCGTCGGTTATCGTTGAAAGATGAAGAAGAACGTATGCCGTATAAAGAGCATCCGCTTTCTGAAAATGAAATTGATGTGTTGCGTACATGGATCAAGCAAGGAGCAAAATGGGGAACACATTGGGCCTATGCAACGGTTGAAGAACAGGAAGTGCCCAAAGGAGAAAAACGTTTCTTTGGATTGTTGCCTGCTAAGAAACCGGAGTGGGTACGCAACAATGTTGACTTATTCATCAACGAAAAACTTACTGAACAAAAACTCACAGCTTCACCAGAGGCAGATAAGGCAACATTATTACGTCGTGCAAGTTTGGATATCACAGGTGTTCCTCCTTCGGAAAAACTGGCGCAACAATTTTTGAATGATAACAGTGTTGGTGCATATGAACGCTTAGTTGATAGTTTGCTTGCTTCTCCGCAATATGGCGAACGCTGGACGGCCATGTGGCTCGATATGGCACGCTATTCTGATACCAAAGGATATGAACGTGATGGCTATCGTTCTATCTGGCGTTATCGTGATTGGTTGATACAATCGTTCAATGACGACAAACCTTACAATACTTTTTTAATTGAACAGGTTGCAGGTGATCTCTTGCCCAATCCAACCGATGCGCAATACATTGCCACAGCATTTCATCGAAACACTATGACCAATGATGAAGGTGGTACCGATAATGAAGAGTATCGTACAGCCGCAGTAATGGATCGTGTAAACACAACATGGGAAACACTTATGGGCACAACGTTTGCATGTGTTCAATGTCATAGTCATCCCTACGATCCGTTCAGGCACGAAGAGTATTATCAATTTCTTGCGTTCTTCAATAACACACGTGATGAAGACACATATGAAGATTATCCTGTTTTGCGGGAATATAAAAATGAGGACAGTGTAAAGTTTGAAAAACTCAGTGCATGGTTAACAAAGCATGTATCGAAAGAGAAAAAAACAGAGATCATTCGGTTTGTCAAAACAGGTCAGCCTGCCATTAACTCTGTTGTGTGCGATGAATTTACCAACAGTGCATTAGCCGATACCAAATGGCTTTCACTTCGCAATAACGGAAGTACAAGAATCAAACATGTTGATCTGCGTACAAAAAATCAACTCATGTTTCGTTATGCAACAGGTGTGGAAGGAGGATTGTGGAGTGTTCATCTCGACAGCATCAATGGGCCATTACTTACAAGCATATCGTTGAAAACAACAAAGGGGTGGAATGTTGCAACAGCATCAATCCCTGTTACAGATGGCATACATGATCTGTGGTTAACGTATAAAAATCCCAACCTGAAAAAGCCGGAACAGAACGGTGCAAACTTCAGTTGGTTTTACTTTACACAAACATTTCCGGGCAATGATCGACCTGGTTATGATTCAGCAAAACAACAATATGTCGATCTCATCAGTTCAACACAATATACTTCTACACCCATACTGTTAGATGGTGCAAATGATCTTGCACGTTCTTCAAATGTGTTTGAAAGAGGCAATTGGATGGTGAAGGGAAATGAAGTGAAGCCGGGAGTACCCGGATCGCTCAATTCAATGTCGTCGAATGCTCCAAACAATCGATTAGGATTAGCAATGTGGCTAACCGATAAAAAAAATCCGTTGGTCTCACGCACTATTGTTAACCGCATCTGGGAACAATTGTTTGGTCATGGTCTTGCAGAAACATTGGAAGATATGGGTACGCAGGGTATTCCACCTACGCATCAACAGTTGCTCGATCATTTATCCTGGCAGTTGATGTATAAGTATAACTGGAGTTTGAAAACACTCATCAAAGAAATTGTATTGTCAGCAACATACAGGCAAACTTCCATTGCATCAAAGGAGTTAATTGAAAAAGATCCGTCGAACAAATGGTATGCAAGAGGGCCACGTGTGCGACTGTCTGCAGAGCAATTGCGTGACCAGGCATTAGCGGTGAGTGGTTTGTTAAGTCCGAAAATGTTTGGCAGCAGCGTAATGCCTTATCAGCCCGAAGGCATCTGGCTTACGCCTTACAACGGAGAAAAATGGAAGATAAGTGAAGGAGAAGATAAGTATCGCCGTGCAGTATATACTTTCTGGAAACGAAGTGCGCCTTATCCGTTTATGATGATGTTTGATGGAGTTGCACGCAATGTTTGTGTTGCACGACGCATCAATACCAATACGCCGTTGCAGGCATTGGTAACATTAAACGATTCATCTTATCTCGATATGGCGAGAAACTTTGCTTATACGTTAAAGCAAGAAGGAGTGAAGGATGCAACACAACAGATCAGCAAGGGATATGAACAGATGATGTACAAACCCATCAGCAAAGAGAAATTAAAAGCACTTACCGATCTGTATACTCAATCGCTCAACACATTCAATACAGATAAACTGAAAGCATGTGAAGTGATTGGCATGGATAGTAAACACAACAATCCTGAAACAGCGGCATTGGTGGTGGTGATCAATGCTATGCTGAATTTGGATGAATGGATAACGAAAAACTAAACCATGAAGAGGTGAACCACGAAGACAGAAAGACACTAAGATTCACGAAGAATTTCTTTGTGAGCCTTTGTGGCATCGGGTCTTAGTGGTTCAAAAAATAATTGCTATGACGCAAAAAGAATTAAACAATCAACGTTTAGCTGTGGAAGCAAAACAAAAAGAACTGCAGTTCTTTACCCGCAGGCATTTCTTAAAAGAAAGCGCCATGGGCTTTGGTGCGTTGGCGCTTGGTTCATTGCTGGGAAGTTGCGGCAACAACATGGGAATGGCTTCATCGCCTGTGTTCGATGCAGCACATCCACTTGCACCACGCATGCCGTTCTTTCCTGCAAAAGCAAGATCAATTATATACCTGCACATGGCAGGCGCACCGTCGCAACTGGAATTGTTTGATTATAAACCGGAGCTGGCAAAACTGAATGGACAGGATTGTCCGCCTTCATTACTCGAGGGAAAAAAGTTCGCCTTCATTCGTGGTGTACCAAAGATGTTGGGGCCGCAGGCAAATTTTAAACAGCATGGCAAGAGTGGTTTGTGGGTGAGTGATTACTTACCGCATTTTTCTACAATAGTTGATGATGTGTCGATCATCAAATCAGTAACAACCGATCAATTCAATCATGCACCTGCACAATTGCTGATGCATACAGGCAGTGCAAGATTAGGAAGGCCAAGTATCGGCAGTTGGGTGACCTATGGTTTGGGAACAGAGAATCAAAATCTGCCCGGCTTTGTGGTGTTAACATCAGGCGGTAATAATCCCGATGCAGGTAAAAGTGTGTGGGGTAGTGGATTTTTACCGAGTGTTTATCAAGGTGTGCAATGCAGAAGTGAAGGCGATCCTGTTTTGTTCATCAACGATCCGCAAGGTATTGACAGAGATTTGCGCAAAGCTTCTATTGATGCGATCAATAAAGTAAACCAGGAACAATACAAAGAGTTTAATGATCCGGAGATTCTTTCACGCATTTCGCAATACGAAATGGCGTATAAGATGCAGATCTCTATTCCTGAAGTAATGAACATCAACGATGAGCCGGAATACATTCGTGAAATGTATGGCGCACAACCCGGCAAAGGAAGTTTTGCCAACAATGTTTTGCTTGCACGCAAACTGGTGGAGAAAGGTGTTCGTTTTGTACAACTGTTCGATTGGGGATGGGATACGCATGGCACAAGTGCCGATGGTGCTGTTGATATTGGTTTGATCAATAAATGCAGACAGGTGGACAAAGCCATGACTGCATTAATACTTGATTTAAAACAACGGGGACTGTTAGACGAAACACTGGTTGTTTGGGGAGGAGAGTTTGGTCGTACACCGATGCAGGAAAACCGAGACGGAAAAGAAATGCCGTTTAAAGGAAGAGATCATCATGCAGAAGCATTCAGTATGTGGATGGCTGGTGGCGGTATTAAAGGCGGCACTACTTATGGTGAAACAGATGAGATCGGTTACAGCATTGCAAGTGGTAAAACAGAAGCATTCGATATACAGGCAACCATTTTAAACCAGCTTGGTTTCGATCATGAAAAATTTACCTATGAATTTCAGGGGCGACCGTTCCGTTTAACAGATGTAAGCGGTAAAGTGATCACCGATATTCTTGCATAACAACACACAAGTACAACCAATCATTACAATGAATCAAGACCGACGCAATTTTATTAAATCAACTTCATCAGCAACAGCAGCCGCCATGTTGGCTCCATTTGCATCAATGGCTGAAATGGAAAAGCCATTGTTTCCATCGAACGATAAATTTAAGTTGCTGTTTATGCAAACAAGCTGGGGCTTCAATGGAAACATTGATTCGTTTTGTGCAGCAGCAAAAAAAGAAGGCTACGATGGTATTGAAGTGTGGTGGCCAGCAGATGATAAAAAAGCACAGGACGATCTTTTCGCAGCGTTGAAGAAACACAATTTGCAAATTGGATTTTTATGTGGCGGTTCACAAAGCAACTGGCAGGAACATCTTGCAACATTCAAAAAAAATCTTGATGCTGCCACAAGTAACAGAATTCAAAAGCCAGTGTACATTAACTGCCATTCAGGTAGAGATTATTTTACGTTTGAGCAAAATCAGGAATTCATTTCATACACTACGCAAAAGAAAAAAGAAACGGGCATTCCTATTTATCATGAAACACATCGTGGACGCATGCTATTTGCCGCACATATCACACGACAATTCATCGAAAAAAATCCAGAGCTGCATTTAACACTCGATATTTCGCATTGGTGTAATGTACATGAAAGTTTATTGGCCGATCAGAAAGAAACGGTTGATCTGGCGCTGACGAGAGTAGGGCACATCCATTCACGTGTTGGTCACCAGGAAGGGCCGCAGGTAAATGATCCACGTGCACCAGAATGGGAAGCAACGGTAAAACAACATCTTGCATGGTGGGACAAAGTTGTTGAACGTAAAAAAGCAAACGGCGAACAACTGACGATCTTAACTGAGTTTGGTCCGCCGAATTATATGCCGGTGTTGCCTTATACAAGACAGGTGGTAGCCGATCAATGGGCGATCAATGTGTACATGATGCAAATGTTGCGGAAGAGATATGAATGACGGTGATGAGTAATGAGTGGGTTCTCATCTGACGGGCATCCTTCGAAGAATAAAATAACAATCAGCTTTAGTTAAAGTAAAATATTCGCAGCTTTCTATCATGCTTTTAACTATATCAGAATTTCTTGGTCGTTTTCATCCGGTGCTTGTGCATTTGCCAATTGGTATTTTGTTGATTGCAGCAGTATTTTATTTTTTGTCGTTAAGGGAAAAATACAAAGCATTGCAACAGGCAACAAGCGTTGCGTTGTTACTTGGTATGTTGAGTGCGGTTGGTTCCAGCATCAGCGGTTACTTATTATCCATTAGTGGCGATTATGAAGCCGATATAGTGAGCATACATAAATGGATGGGCTTTGCGGTTGCTGCAATTGCCATTGTATCTTATTTTCTTTACACACGAAAAAGCAATGCTGTAAAATGGACGATCGGTTTAATGACCATACTCATTTTTATTACAGGTCATTCAGGCGGTTCGCTCACTCATGGTTCTGATTATCTTACAAAATCAATTGCTGTTACAGCAACTAAAAAAGAACAGAAACGAATTGCCAATGTTCAGGAAGCTGTGTTGTACAGCGATGTGGTGCAACCAATACTTGAAGAAAAATGTTATAGCTGCCACAATGCTGCCAAACAAAAAGGAAAATTGCGTCTTGATGGCCCTGAATGGATCAGCAAAGGAGGGAAGCAGGGCGAAGTTGTGATTACAGGCAAGGCCGATGAAAGCGAACTCATCAAACGGTTATTGTTGACCAAGCAACACGAAGACCACATGCCACCAAAAGAAAAACCACAGCTAAGTGAAAAAGAAATTGCCTTGTTGCATTGGTGGATCAATTCGGGTTTGTCGTTCGATAAAAAAGTAAAAGACCTTGCACAAACAGAAAAAATAAAACCCTTACTGTTGAGCCTGCAAACCGCAGCAGGCAATGAAGTAAAAGCAAAACCACAGCTGCCGGAAGCTTCTGTTGAACAGGCCGATGTTGCAGCTATCAAAAAACTTACAGACAGGGGAGTGGTTGTGTTGCCTGTTGCACAAAACAGTAATTATTTGTTGGTAAATTTTGTTACAGTACAAAACTTAAAAGAAGAAGACATTAAACTGTTGCTGGGCATTAAAAAACAATTGGTGTGGTTAAAGCTCGGTAATCAACCGGTAACAGACGACATGCTTACATCTATTGCGCAATGCAAAGCATTAACCCGCCTGGATCTGAATCAAACAAAGATTACCGATAAAGGATTTATTCATCTGCAACAATTGCCCAACCTGCAAACACTTAATTTGGTTGGCACTGCTGTAACCATCAATGGTTTGACGCAGTTAAAAAACATCAAAGCCTTACAAGCCATTTACCTCTATCAGACTTCTGTGGATAAGCAATCGTATGCAGCGATAAAAACTGCTTTACCAAAGGTAGCCATTGATACAGGTGGTTATATTGTGCCAACGCTTCCAGGCGACACAACGGTGTTTGTAAAACCCAAGGCAGAATAAGGTTCAAAACTGTTAACCCCACCTGCTTTCGATTTGTTGTAATAACAGTTCATAAAAACGAGCAGACGATTCGTAATCGTTGTAAACCTTCCCCCGAATTTAGGCCATCCCTGTTGTGCAAACGATTGATCATTTTTTGAGCAATCGAACAAGCTGTCCAAAATAAACTTGTGCAATCGCTTGCATAGTTTTATGTATAATGGTTATTAAAAAAAATCTGCCCCTAGGTACTGCTCATAGAAAATTTGCCGATATATACAGTCAGTTGGTTGTCAGTCTCCTCGTTTTTTAAAGATTTTTTTTCAATCGATGACAGGCTTTTATAGCAGTCACACAGAATATGTTGTTCCAGCACATCGTCGAGGCTTTTTTTATTAATTGCTTCCGTTTTGGTTGATCAAATCAAAATATTTTACTTTGGCACTATTAATTGCTGCTGAATGCCGGAGAGTTTGACAGACAAAGTACTGCTGTTAGCAACTGATGAACAGATTGCTTTTGAATTGCTGTATAACCGTTATTGGGAACAGTTATATAAAAAAGCATTCCACAGGCTCGGCAATAGTGATGATGCACAGGATGTGGTGCAGGAAGTTTTTGTAAGCCTGTGGCGTAACAGGCATAAGATTGAAGTGGAGAACACACTTGCTCCTTATCTTTTTACAGCGCTTAAGTATTGTATCATCAGCCAGGTTTACCGCAAAGCTAAAAAGGGAATTACCGTACCATTATCGATTGAAGAATTGGAACGCATAGAAGTATCAACAGAAGAGTTGCTTGAATTTAAAGAGCTGCAGATGATTGTTAACAACGAGGTGGCCAATTTGCCTGACCGGATGCGTGAGGTATATCGTCTCAGCCGTATCGAACACTTGCAGGTTGCTGAAATAGCCATGCGTTTAAACCTTTCTGAACAAACGGTAAAAAATACGTTGACCATCGCTTTAAAACGTTTACGTGAAAAACTTGCACGTTACTCCACCATTTGCCTGTTTATGATCTGAGCAGGAAAAAACTCATCCTCACTTTTCAACCTTAGGTAAGAAGACATAGCAAAGCTCATCTCTGAGTTGATATTATTTAAAAAAAACTTTGATGCACACCGGTACTGTTGATTGTTTTTTGCGATTCTAATAAAGAAGGACACAGGCACCGGCATCTTTCCGTCATTAAAACAAGGCAATGAAAATAAAAAACGGCATACAGTTACTGCATACTTATCTCTATGGCAAGGCTGATCCCGAACAAAAAGCAAGGGTGGAGAAATGGTATGAATCTTTAGATGATTCTGCCGAAATGAACGAAGATCTGGCAGCTGTGAAACAACAGCTCTATGAACGCACAAGAGCGGAACTGGATGCTGACAGCAAGGTTGTTCCATTTTATAAAACAGCTTTCTTTAGAGCAACTGCGGCTGCCATTCTTGTAATGTGCATGGGAGGAATGTACCTGTTAATTAAATCGACCGGAACTAATAACACTACAGTAGAAGTTGCTCCGCAAATTTTACAAGATATAGCTGCTCCCGCAGGAAATAAAGCAGTTTTAACGCTTGCCGATGGAACAACAATTATTCTTGACAGCACTGCAACAGGTGCATTTGCTACGCAGGGTAATGCAACTGTTGCTAAACTCAACGACGGGAAGATAGCTTACAATGCCGCCGGCACCACAAAGCCTGCAGTTGTACAATACAACAAACTTTCTGTACCAAGAGGAAGCAGGCCCATGCAATTGCTTCTTGCCGATGGAACACAGGTATGGTTAAATGTTGCTTCATACATTACTTATCCCACAACATTTACCGGCACCGAAAGAAAAGTAGAGATAACAGGTGAAGCCTATTTTGAAGTGGCTCATAATAAATCAATGCCCTTTATAGTAAAACGGAATGAGATGGAAGTATTGGTGCTGGGAACACATTTTAATGTAAATACTTACGACGATGAAGAATTGTTTCGGGTGACTTTACTTGAAGGAGCCGTGAATGTTTCTGACGGTTCCACCGAACCGAAAGCGATTAAGCCGGGACAGCAGGCAACCTTAAAGCCCGGGCATGTAAAGAGCATAAAGGTGTTAAACAATATTGATATGGATGAAGTAATGGCCTGGAAAAACGGATGGTTCAACTTCAACAGCTTGCAGGTAACTGATATTATGCGGCAGATTGAAAAATGGTACGATGTGGATGTGCATTACCAGGGAAAACCAGGCGATAAACATTTTACAGGTATTGTGAGCAGGGACAACAACGTGTCGGAAGTATTGAAGATTATGGAAAGTGCAGGAATCAGATTTAAAATAGAAAAAAAGAATATTACAGTATTAGCAAAGCAGGAATAATAAAAAAGAAACAGGTTAAAACAAAAAACCGCTCCGGATGCGACCCGAAGCGGAAAAAATTTGGATTAACTCAATTATACAATCCTTGGACAGATTGCTTTCATTAAACCAAAAACCAAAGTTATGCATTTAACGGATCTTTTTGTTCCGACAGTGCCAGCACAGGAGCACTATCGGAATAAATCAAAACAAACCTCCATGTTATTGCGGCGTAAAACCATCAGCCGTATCAGCTGGAGAAAAAAACTGTTAGCGATGAATCTTACAGTAGTACTGTTATTAACTGCTTGTCTGCAACTTAGTGCGGGTGGGTTTGCACAAAATGTAACCCTCACCGAAAAAAACGCTCCATTGCAAAAAATCTTCCGGCAAATTCATAAACAAACCGGTTACCAGTTTTTTTATGAAGATGAATTACTGAACAAGGCTGGCAGGATCAATATCAATGTAAAAGAAACGCCATTGGAAAAAGCATTGGCTATCTGTTTTGAAAATTTACCGTTGACCTATAAAATTGTAAACAAGGCAATCACTGTAATGCACAAAAAAGTGGAAACGCCTGTTGCATCACCGTCAACAGCTCCGGCTGTAATCGAAGTAAACGGACAAGTAACGGATGAAGAGGGAAAGCCATTAGCTGGTGCCTCGGTAAAAATAAAAGGATCTGCATTAGGTAAATCAACTGATGCAGGTGGAAATTTTTCGCTCGAACTTCCAGATGCTGGGGGCGTTTTGATTATCTCCTTTATTGGTTATCAAACCACAGAAATAGCCGTAACAAAAGCGGGGAATATTACTGTGAAATTAAAACCTGAAGAAACCAATATGGAAGAAGTGGTTGTAACAGCACTTGGTATCAAACGGGAAGAGAAACAATTGGGTTATGCTGTACAAAAAGTAAAAGCAGAATCTGTACAAACAGTTAAAGGGGTTGATATGGCCACTTCACTTACAGGTCAGGTGTCAGGACTTGTAATCAAAAATTCAACAGAGTTTTTTGCACGTCCAACTGTTGAATTGAGAGGAGAAGGCGCCTTACTTGTGGTTGATGGTGTTGCGTATGGTAACATGACACTCCGTGATATTCCTACAGATGATATTGAAAGCATCAACGTATTAAAAGGACCTACAGCGTCGGCTTTATATGGCGCACGTGCAAGCGGTGGTGTATTGATGGTAACAACCAAGAAAGCATCTGCCAAAGGTCTTTCGGTGAACATCAACAGCAATACAATGTTTCAATTAGGCTTTCTTGCTATTCCCGAAGTACAAAGTAATTACGGACGTGGACAATATGGCCAGATTGATAATGATTATGTGTGGGGGCCAAAATTAAATGCAGGTAATACTGCAAGAGACTGGAATCCGGTAACAATGCAGTTTGAAGATAACCGTCCCATGCTTTCACTAGGAAAAAACAACCTGAAGAATTTTATGCAAACCGGTATTGTTACAAATAACAATATCAGTGTAGCGCAAGGTGGGCAAAACGGTGGCTTCCGTGCTTCATTTAACCACATTCACAACAAAGGCCAGTTCCCCAATGCCAAACTTAACATGTACAACTTTACGTTGAGTGGTGAGATCAAAGCAAGTGATAAGTTTAACCTTGAAGGTCGTATGGGTGTAAGCCGCAGACAAGCACCACAAATATGGGGTACGGGTTATGGCAACCAGGGCTACCTCTATCAATTGATCATGTGGACGGGCCCTGAATACGACATTCGTGATTACCGTAACTATTGGAAAGTTCCCAACAAAACACAGAACTGGATGTACGATGCATGGTACGACAATCCTTACCTCATTGCTTATGAAAAACTGAATGGTATTGAACAAAACACCATCAATGCGAGTGTAACGGCAAATTACAAGTTTACGAATGACTTAAAATTAATGCTGCGTCTTGGTTACGATGTATACAGCAATACACAAACATGGCGCAATCCTACATCAAATATCTTTTCAACACGTGGTGGTTGGAATGCAAGAGGCTGGTACAGTATTAATAAAACATGGGGTTGGAGTACAGATGATGATGTAATGCTGAGCTATGAAAAGAAACTCGGTCAGTTCAGTATTGATGCCATAGCAGGTGCAAATATTTACCGCTGGGTAGATGAAGGCTTGAGTGCAAGCACAAGGAATGGATTAACATCACCCACTTTCTTTTCATTAAATGGTTCTGTTGAACCTGCTACAATTACACCTGCTTTTCAAAGCTATCAGAAAAACAGTTTATACAGCCGTGCATCTATTGGCTGGAAAAACGGTTTGTTCATTGATTTTACAGGTCGTAACGATTGGATATCGGCTCAGCCCAAAAACAGTCGTAGTTATTTCTATCCTTCAATTGGCTCAAGTGTAGTGTTGTCGGAGTTTATTAAAATGCCTCGTTTTGTTGATATGTGGAAGGTCAGAGGTTCATGGGCAACATTCAAAACGCCGGCTGGAGTGTATGCAACTAATCGCCTGTATTCAACAACAACGCTGGCGTGGAATACAATGAACTCAGCAAGTTATCCTGATAATCTTTTTGGTGGCGATCTGCTTCCTACATCTGCCCGTACATGGGAAGTGGGAACATCAGCTTATCTCTTCAAAAAACGTTTGCATCTGGATGTTGCTTATTTCAATAAATATTATTTCAACAGGCAGGTTTCTTCAACTATCCCGGCTTCATCAGGGTTTAATACAACTCTCATTAATACAAAAGAAACCTATGTACGTAAGGGATTTGAAATTACCGTAGACGGTTCTCTGATCAAGAAGAAGAAATTTGAATGGTACAGTACCGTTAACTGGTCGAATCAACATCGCTATTATGTTGACCTCGATTCAACATTGTCGGCAAAAGATCTCTGGACTAAAAAAGGCGCACGCCTTGATAATTATCTTGACTATTACTGGTTAACAGATGCACAGGGTAATGTTATTCATAACAACGGAAGACCGGTTGACAGTGATTACAGGAAAAGATATGGTTATACCGATCCTGTTTTCAGTTTCGGATTCATCAATACTTTCACATTCGGTCAGTTTATGGCAGGTTTGAATATTGATGGACGTATTGGTGGTTTAATGTATAACTACGTGTACGATAAAATGTGGGATACCGGTACCAACCCTGAATCGGATAACCAATACCGTTATGATGAAACAGTAAATGGTCTCACGAACTATGTAGGTAAAGGTGTAAAAGTTATTTCAGGTTCTGTTACATACGACAACTTCGGTAATATCATCAGCGACACACGCAAGTATGCAATCAACGATGTTCCGGTTTCTTACCAGGACTATGCACAGAATTTCCGTGGCGGCGATTTTGGTGTACAGAAGAAAACATTTGTAAAACTCCGTGAAATTTCTGCGGGTTACCGTGTGCCGGCAAAATTCTTCGGAAAGTCAGGTATAAAAACGTTATCTGTAGCTCTTACTGCACAGAACGTATTGTTACTTACAAAATTCAAATTTTCTGATCCTGATGTTGACGATGAAAATCTTAATGCACCTTCTCAACGGGTAGTAGGTTTTAACGTAAAGATCGGGTTCTGATAACAAACATTATTACAAAGGAGCAGACTTTGAAGCGTAAATAATAAGTGCAGATTAATAAAAACCTGCTCCTGTTTAAACTGAAATAAAAAACGAATTATGAACAAGATGAAATCATACAGTCTCATCATGCTTTCATTGTTGATATTGCTTACAGGCTGTACCAAGTTTGATAAGATCAATACAAATCCAAACCGGCCTACAGAAGTAAGTTCGGCTATGCTGGCAACAACCATGATCCTGAGTATTACAAGAAGCGATATCAGCACACAGAAAGGTTTTGTGCAACCTTACCTGCTGGGCAAATATGTAACATGGGGTGAAGGACAGGAAAATCTCCAGTATAACAGGTTAGGCCGTACAACATTTAACCGTATTGCCTTACTTCGTAATGTAACTCCCATGATTGGCTTTGCTGCAAACGACGGATTGAAAAAATCGTATACAGCACTTGGACATTTTATAAGAGCCTGGCAATTTTTTCACACAACAATGCAGGTTGGTGATATTCCTTATACCGATGCAGTAAAAGGAGAATCGGATAATATTACACAGCCAAAATACGATGCGCAGAAAACTGTTTTCCTGGGAATATTAAATGAACTTGACCAGGCGAATCAATTATTTGCACAAGGTTCCGATTTTGACGGCGATCCCATCTACGGAGGAAAGGCCGATAAATGGCGCAGGCTTGCAAACAGTTTTCAATTGCATGTATTATTACAATTGTATAAAAAACAGCTGATGCCGAACTGAAAGTTGCGCAGCGTTTTAATGATGTTATTACAAGGCCGTTGCTGGCATCCAATGCTGATAATTTTGCATTAGCATATAATGCTACTGCAGGACAAAACTACCCATGGTCGGATATACCGGCAGGTTCTAACCCCAACGTAAAATCGAACTATGCAATGTTAACGGCTACTTTGCTTGAGCCGTTAAAAACCTTGCAGGATCGTCGCCTGTTTTATTATGCCAAACCTTCGCCTGTAAAAATTGCAGCAGGAAAAACACAATCCGATTGGGATGCATATGTTGGTGCAGAACCATCTGCGTCTTTTACAAGTCTGCAACAGTTACGTGTATCGAAAGATTATTCTGATTTTAACAGCCGTTATGTGAATCTTGTGAATGCAGAGCCTGTAAGCGTGTTCAGTTATGCACAACTGCAATTCATACTTGCAGAAGCAACAGTGCGTGGATGGATCAGCGGCACAACTGCTCAAACTTATTATGCAAACGGCATTATGGATGCCATGAGATTTATAGTGAAATACACTCCCGATCTTGCAGATTATCATCATAACATGAAAATGGATGATGCATACATTGCAGCTTACCCGTTAACTCCAGCTGTTGCATTAACTGGTACTGCCGATCAACAGATCGGCCAGATCATCCTGCAAAAATATTTTGCCGGGTTTCTGCAGGGAAGTAATTACAACGCATGGTACGAGAACAGAAGAACGGGTTATCCAACTTTTGTTCTTAACTCATCTTCTAATCTGAATATTCCCAATACGCAATTTCCTGTACGTTGGTTGTATCCATCAAATGAGTTGAACTACAATTCGGCAAACCTTCAAACGGCACTTACACAACAGTATGCAGGCAATGACAATGTGAATGAAAAAATGTGGATACTGAAAGATTAGCGAATAGGCCAATCCCGGCAGAGTTTATAATTAAAGTGCTTCTCATATAGCAGTTAGTTAGTCGCCCCGCAGTATTCTTACTGCGGGTTATTTTCTTGTTACATTTTATAAACGAAACAGCGTAAATTTTTAGTTTTTAACGATTGTTGTTATGTTTCCAAAAGTTTTAAACCCGTAAACTCATTTATGAACAGCAGAAGAGATTTTCTTAGAAAAATGTCATTGGTTTCCGGTGGAGTAGGTATATGGTCGCAATTACCTGCCGCTATTCAGAAAGCATTGGCGATAGACCCAAAAGCAGGCAGTACATTTTATGACGCTGAGCATGTAGTGTTCCTGATGCAGGAGAACAGATCGTTTGATCATTGTTTTGGCACACTGCAAGGTGTAAGAGGATTTAATGATCCCAGGGCTATCAGTTTACCAAACGGTAATCCTGTTTGGTTACAAAGCAACAAAGCAGGGCAAACTTATGCGCCTTTCCGTTTGAATATAAAAGATACGAAAGCAACATGGATGAGCTCACTGCCACATTCGTGGGAAGACCAGGTAGATGCACGCAACAATGGAAAATACGACGGATGGCTCGAAGCAAAACGACCGGGGAAAAAGGAGTATAAAGATATTCCCATGACAATGGGCTATTACACAAGGCAAGACATTCCTTTTTATTATGCACTTGCCGATGCGTTTACAGTTTGTGATCAGCACTTTTGTGCATCGCTTACAGGAACAACAGCCAACAGATCATTCTTTTGGTCGGGTGCAATAAGGGAAAAGAAAACCGATACTGCACGTGTGCGTAATTCTGACCTCTATTATAACAGGGAAGCAAGCTGGAAAACATTTCCTGAACGTTTGGAAGAAAATGATATTTCATGGAAAGTATACCAGAATGAGATTAGTCTTGAAACAGGATTGAATGATGAAGATGATGGATGGCTTTCCAATTTTACCGATAACAATCTCGAATGGTTCAGCCAATACAACGTGCGTTTTCACAAAGAGCATTATTTGTTTTTGCAGCGAAGAGTGAAAGAGCTGCCAACGGAGATTGAGGAACTTGATGAACAGATCAAAACAGCCGATCAAAACAAAAAAACCGGGCTTGAAAAAAAGCAAAAGCAAAAAAATGAACAGTTGCTGAAGTTCCGGGAAGAATTAAACAAGTGGAAACCGGAATATTTTGAACAGCTTTCTTCTTTTGAAAAAAGTATTCATCAAAAAGCATTTACAACAAACAACAATGATGCGTCTTACAGGCAAACAGAGCTATTCAGTTATGAAGAAAATGGTGAACAACGAAGCACACGTTTACCAAAAGGTGACATTCTGCATCAGTTTCGAAAAGATGTTACCGAGGGTAAACTCCCAATGGTATCGTGGTTAGCAGCTCCACAAAACTTTTCTGATCATCCGAGTTCGCCTTGGTATGGAGCCTGGTATGTATCTGAAGTGCTGAACATACTTACACAAAATCCTGAAGTGTGGAAGAAGACAATTTTTATATTGACTTATGATGAAAACGATGGCTACTTTGATCATGTTCCTCCATTTGTTGCACCGAAACCAAATGATGTGCGAAGTGGTAAGGTTTCCGAGGGAATTGATACTTCGGTTGAATATGTAACAATTGAAGAGGAGCTTGCACGCACCGGTCTTGATAAAGAAGATGCAAGAGAAAGCCCTGTTGGTTTAGGTTATCGTGTGCCGCTAGTTATTGCTTCGCCATGGACCCGTGGAGGCTGGGTTAATTCAGAAGTATGTGATATTACTTCCACCTTGCAGTTTCTTGAAAAATTTCTTTCTGCAAAAACCGGTAAGCAGATCAGAGAAACCAATATCAGCGAATGGCGGCGGGCAATATCCGGCGATCTTACTTCTGTATTCAGATCATGGGAGGGAGAGAAAGTGAACATGCCTGCATTTGTAAAGCAACAGCAGTGGGTAAAAGAAATTGTCAATGCAAAGGATAAACAAATTCCTGATGCATATAAACAGTTTACAGAACAGGAGCTTACACAAATACGAGAGCATAAGCATAATCAGCTTTTGTTACCACAACAGGAGGAAGGTACACGACATTCCTGCGCATTGCCTTACGAGTTGCATGTTGATGGTAGTTTGAGCGAAGACAAGAAAGGTTTTGAAATTTTATTCCATGCAGCAAGCAATGTATTTGGAAAAGCTACAGCAGGTGTGCCGTTTAATGTATATGCTCCCGGTAAATATGCTGTTTATAACAAGGGAATAGTAGAGGCATATGAAGCTGTAAAAACATGGGCCTATGCAGTGCGTGCTGGCGATCAGTTAAAAGGACAATGGGCTTTGCATGATTTTGAAATGAGCAACTATCATCTGCAGGTTTATGGCCCCAATGGTTTTTTCCGTGAGTTTAAAGGCGATAAAAACGATCCACAGCTTAACATACTGTTACAGTATGAACAGCAAAAATTTAATTCAAATCAGTTAACAGGAAACATTGTATTGCATTTTACAAACCCGGGACATCATGATTACACAGTTGAAGTAGAGGATAAGGCTTATGGTAAGCAGTTGCGGAAAATTCTTATACCGAAATCGACAAACAGAAAGACAGAAGTATTCAGCCTTGCAGACAGTTTTCATTGGTATGATCTTACGGTAAAAGTAAAGGGCTATAAAGCATTTGAAAAAAGATATGCAGGCCGGGTTGAAACCGGGAAGCATGGTCAAACCGATCCGTTGATGGGCAGGGTTATAAAAGAAGTTGATCGATGATGCAAATAATAACTGAAGTATGCGTCTGCGATGCATACTTCAGTTACATTACTATTTTGTTTTTGCCCTAACCGATTTCACTTCAGCAACTGTAATCAGGCTCGCTTTATTGCCGAAACTGTTGCGTACATAAGTAAGTACATCGCTGATTTGTTGATCAGTTAGGTGATTGTGCGGAGCCATCACATTGTTGTACGTTTCACCATTGATCTCTTCATGCGTATTTAAACCTTTCAGAATAATCTTAATTAACGAAGACTTGTTTCCCAGTACATGTGTTGTTTTCTCCAACGGAGGATTGAGACCCGGAACACCACTACCATCAGCCTGGTGACAAGGTGAGCAGTATTGACTATAAACTTTTTTTCCTCTATCCATTACTTTCTTATCGATCTGTTGTGTTGTCATTCCAATCAACACAATGGAAGCTACAGGAATTAAAAAAAATATTCGTTTCATTGGAGAAAATATTAATTACCCTGGTAAGTTATTTTATAGATTTTTCCTTTTACATCATCTGTTACATACAAGGCACCATCAGGTCCCATAGCTAAACCACAGGGCCGGTGTTGGGCTTGTCGTGGAGACATTACAGTTTCCACCCCAGAAAAGCCGTCTGCAAAAACTTCCCATGCAGCATTTGGTTTTCCATCTTTGAACGGAACAAAAACAACATAGTAACCTTCTTGTTTTTCAGGTGATCTATTCCATGATCCGTGAAAGGCTACAAATGCACCATTCTTATATTTAGCGGGAAACATATTGCCTGTATAAAACAACAGATCATTCGGAGCCATGTGTGCAGGAAAAGCAACTATTGGTTGTACAACACCTTCACATCTGGTAGTCTTTTTACCATCACCACCATATTCCGGTGCCAATACTTTTTTATTTTGCTGCACATCAAAATAGCAATAAGGCCATCCACAATCATCTCCCTTTTTTACCATGAACATTTCTTCGGCTGGTATCACAGCATTTTGTTGAGGCGTGAAAAATTCAGGAAACATATCGAGTTGATCACGCCCATGCTGAACCACAAATAATTCATTTACTTCTTCATTCCATTTAAGTCCCATAACATTACGTAAGCCTGTAGCATATCTTACTCCATCTTTATAGGTCTGGTTTAATTTATCAGCTTTGAATTGCCAAATACCTCCGGCTGAGTCAAGTACAGGACAAGGGTCTTTCCCTTTTGAGCCAACGCCTCTGTCAATTTCCTGGCAGGAATTTGATGGCGAACCGATGTTCACATAAATATTCCCGTTATTATCTAAAGCAAGAGATTTGGTATTGTGCTGTCGGCCATTGATTAGTCCGGTAATAATTTTTTCCGGTTCATCGGGAGAAATTACTTCCTCATTTGAATCAAGCTTATAACGAAATACTTCTGCATTGGAAGAAGCATACAGGTAACCATTTTTTATAGTAATACCGGTGCCAATATAATTTCCAAAGCCGGTAATGTTATCGATTATTCCATCGCTGTTGCTATCCTGCAAACGTAAAATGCCCTTACCGTTTAACAGCTTGCTGAGCTTTACATAAATAACCCCATTTTTGTTGATTATGATATGACGGGCTTTTCCTACGCTGTCAGCCATTACAGTGGCCGAAAACCCGGCGGGTAAACGCAAACCCGAACCAACTGAAAGTTGTTGATTACTTTCGTTTGTAAACAGCTGAACATTATCTTTTAACGGGTTTCCAAAAAATAAAAAGAAAAGAAGCGGTCCAAACATCATTCGTTGCATAGCTATACTTTAAAAGTGAGAAATCCCAAATTGAAGAAAACAGTAATTAAGGATATTTTCCCTTACAAATAAACCCCAATTGCAGAAGGCTGTGGATAGGGACCTTTACTTAGTATTCAGCAATTTTAACTTCCTGCATCGGGCAAAAGCATATCATTTATTTTTCAGTTAATTATCGTTTGAAAAGGAACTTTTTTTTAAGCAGCAATCCTAAAAAAGCATGACATTTGTTGTTGGTTTCATTTTCAAGATTACCTGCGTTGTATGGATAAACTGGATCTTAAAAAATTAGCGAAAGAGCTCAATCTGTCACCCTCATCGGTTTCCCGTGCACTAAGAGATAGTCACGAAGTAAGTAGGGAAACAAAAGAACGGGTGAAAGCACTTGCAGCAAAATGGGGATTTCAACCAAATCCACATGCAAGCAGTTTGCGTCAAAACAAAAGCAAAACAATTGCAGTGATCATCCCTGAAATTCAAAACAATTTTTTTTCGCAAGTATTGAATGGGGTTGAGGAAATTGCAAAAGAAAAAAAATACCATGTATTGATTTATCTCACACATGAAGATGCAGAGCGTGAAAATGAAATTCTCAATTTACTAAGAAACGGCAGGGTAGATGGTATCATGATCTCAGTTTCCAATACCACCATTGAATATGATCATCTCGAGGCTTGTCGTGCTTCAGGAATGCCTTTAGTTTTTTTTGATCGCATTCTCGAAGAGGTGAAAGTGCCAAGGATAACATCGGATGATGAGGAAGCATCTTTCCGGGCAACAGAATTGCTTATCAAAAGAGGAGCTAAAAAAATTGCCTTTTTATCGCTATCAGATAGTCTTTCTATATGCAAACGAAGATATGCCGGCTATGCACGGGCATTAAACAAACACCAGCTGACCAGCTATCAGAAAACAGTTGAATGCGATGCAGTTGATAGCAGTAACCGGGAAAAAATACATGCTTTGCTTGCAGGCGAAGAAAGACCCGATGCTATTTTTGCAGCAGTAGAAAAATTAGCCGTTAACACGTATGAAGTTTGTAAAGAACTTGAATTAAAAATACCATCAAAGCTGAAAGTAATCAGTTTTTCAAATCTTTCAGCTGCTGCATTATTTGATCCGCCTTTATCCACGATTATTCAACCATCTTATGAAATTGGTAAAAAAGCTACAGATGTATTGTTTAAACTCATTGAGAAAAAAGTATTGTTGCCGAACGATAAACGGGTAGCTTTATCCTCAACGATTGTTGAGCGAAAATCTACTTCCAAATAAACAGGGATAGCAATCTTGCAGTTTTATTTTTTATCTACAGCGACACGCCTCTTTTCCATGGAATAAAATCGTCCTGGGCAAGTTGTACCGCTTTGGGAATTAGCTCTCCACTTGCAACCGCTATACAGAACTCAAGAATTTCTTCACCCATTTGCTGAATCGTTTTTTCACCGGATATAATTGGGCCGGTGTCAATGTCAATGATATCGCTCATGCGTTTTGCAAGTGGAGAATTGGTGGCCAGTTTAATGGTAGGAGCAACGGGATTACCGGTAGGTGTGCCAAGCCCTGTTGTAAAAAGAATTAAAGTTGCACCTGATGCTGCTTTTCCTGTTGTTGCTTCAACATCATTGCCAGGCGTACAAACAAGACTTAACCCTGGCAGAATAGCAGGTTCGGTATAATCAAGCACAGATACTACCGGCGATGTGCCGGCTTTTCTTGCTGCTCCTGTTGATTTGATTGCATCAGTTATTAAACCATCCTTGATATTTCCCGGCGAAGGATTCATATGAAAACCGGAACCGACCAACTGCGCCTGCTGATCATAACTCTTCATTAGCTGAATAAATTTATTGGCAGCCTCTTCGTTCGGGCACCTGTCAATCAATTCCTGTTCGGCACCGCATAATTCAGGAAATTCTGCCAGTAGTACTTTTCCTCCCAAGGCTACCAGCAAATCAGAAGTATGACCAATTGCAGGATTTGCCGAAATACCGCTGAACCCGTCGCTGCCGCCGCATTTAACACCAATGCAAAGATGATGCAGCGGTACTTCTTCCCGTTTCTGTTGATTAATTTCAACAAGCCCTTTAAATGTTTGACGGATGGCTTCTGTTACCAGTTCCTCTTCACTCTGTATTGCTTGCTGTTCAAAAACAAAAAGGGGTTTATCAAACCCGGGATTACGATGCTTCAGATCGTTAAGAAAATTATTTACTTGCAGATGCTGACAGCCCAAGCTCAATACAGTAACCCCACCCACATTTGGATGATCGGCGTATGAAGCTAATAAAGCACTTAATGTTGATGCATCTTGGCGTGTACCTCCGCAGCCCCCGGCATGGTTTAGAAATTTGATTCCATCTACATTTTTAAAAAAACGGTCGGATGCATTGGTTTCTGACGGATTTAATTGAATGGAATCGATGTTTTCTCCTGCCCGGTAAGCTGCAAACAACTGCCTGGTAAATTGCTTATAACGATCGGTAACAGCGTACCCAAGCTCGTTCCACATTGCTTCTTTAATAACATCAAGATTTCTGTTTTCGCAAAAAACAGTGGGGATGAACAGCCAGTAATTAGCAGTACCTACACGCCCGTCTTTTCGTTTATATCCCCTGAATGTTTTATTGGTGAAACGGGAAACATCGGGTGCTTCCCACTGATAATTAGCTGCACGATAAGAATAATTAGCAGCAGCATGTTTGGTATTGACTGTGGTCATAAGTTGCCCTTTCTTTACCGCTTGCTGAACTTTTCCAACCAAAACTCCATACATGATCACATCATCACCGGCTTTCATATCATCTGTAAAGAATTTATGTTTTGCCGGTATCGGATCGGCCAGGAGTATGCTGTTTCCGTTGTTATTTATAATAATGCCTTCAGGCAGATCTTTTAATGCAACGAGTACATTGTCCGAGCTGTGAATTTTGAGAGAGGGTTGTCGTTGTTCTATTGTAGAATATTCGCTTACAGATTGCTTTTCCATTGACAGATAATTTTGCCATAACGACTCTTGCACGGAAAGATTTCCGGAAAGCCAAGGGTGATAAATGAGTAACACTTGCAGAGGCAGCTATTATTTCCCTTGGAAGTGGCAAGACAACGGAGGAAGCAAATAACCTGGGCATTACCAAATAAGCTGTCGTAATGCGTTCTTCATGCTGATGTTGGGCTACAAATAAAAAAAGAATGCAAATTGAGTTGGCAGCAACGATTGCCTAATTATTCAGCAATGTTGGCAAACTGAGGCTGCAAAAAGCAGATGTTGCAATAAAAAAGGGGAAATCTGCAGCCGTTAGATGCGTAGAAAAGACGTATTTCGGGAACGATTGCGTAAATTTTTGCTGCAATTTGACAACTTTTTTTGAGACCCCCCTTTTTGCAAAACCTTCATAACATCTTGTTTTTCAATTAAAATGAAAAAATATATTTTACGCAAACGATTGCGCATGTTTTTTTCACAATCGGGTAATCAGTAAGCTAATTTGGCTGTGTAAACCTGTTTTTGCTGAAATACAGGTTAAGATTGCTTAAAAACGAAAACTTGCTGTATGAGACCTCAACTATTGAAAGTGTCAAAAGAGCCGCAACACTCTTTCAGTGTTCGCAGAGATCTTGCTCCTTATGTCAATAACCGTTGGCATTACCATGTAGAAGTAGAGTTGATCCATTTTAAAAAAGGAGAGGGAACCCAATTTATCGGTGATAGTATTCGCAGTTTTAAGGCCGGGGATGTGGTGCTTGTTGGTTCAAATCTTCCACACTACTGGCGTTTTGATGATATTTATTTTGAAGAAAATGCTCCGGTTGAAGCCGATGTAAGAGTGGCACATTTTTGCGAAAACTTCTGGGGCAGCCAATTCCTCGAACTGCCGGAAAACTATCATATTAAAAGTTTACTCGACAGAGCCAAAAGAGGCTTGCAGGTAACCGGCAGCACCCGGCAAAAAGTTGCCGGTTTGCTTGGCTCACTACTAAGCAGCAATAATAACCAACGCATTATTTTGTTGATAGAAGCATTGAACATTATTGCAGACTGTAAACAATTAGAACCATTGTCTTCGATCGGTTTCAAATATGATATGGTTGAAGATGAAAAAGACCGTATCAACGCTATTTATGAATACAGTCTTAAAAATTTTAAACGTCCGATTCAGCTTGAAGAGATTGCAGGCATCGCCAACATCAGTCCCAATTCGTTTTGCCGTTATTTTAAATCCCGTACAAGAAAAACCTATTCACAGTTTTTGATTGAAATAAGAGTAGGACATGCCTGTAAACTTCTCATCGAAAATAACCTCAGCATTAAACAGCTTTGTTACGAAAGCGGGTTTAATAATTTTACCAGCTTTCATAAATATTTTAAACTGATTACCAGCAAAAGCCCCCTTTCTTACCAAAAAGAGTTTATGGGAAAATTAACCGTATAAAAACGGTGTGATGTTCCTGGTTAAAATAACTCAATAAACAGGTAAGTACATAAAAACATGGGTTGCATTAACCCGGTTTCTTTGCAGTTATATTTAAACCGCTGTATGAGAAATTTGCTATTGTTTGTAATACTGCTATTATCTTCTTTTCAATTGACAGCACAGTCGAAAGACGTCATTATCATTGAAACAAAAAATACAGCAATTGTATTAACAGTTGCAGGCAACCAGCGATTGCTACAATCGTACATCGGCAAAAAATTAGTAACAGCAGATTACATGCAAATGAAAGCCGGCAGAGAAGTTTACCTTACTGCCGGTATAGACAATCAGTTTGAACCTGCTCTTCGTATTATCCATGCAGATGGAAATCCTTCGCTTGAACTGCAATATGTATCTTCCAAAACAACTGCTGATGCTTACAGTAAAAGAACAGATATTGTATTAAGAGATCCTGTATACCCTGTAGAAGTGATTATGCATTACGTAAGCTATTACAATGAAGATGTTATAAAATGCTGGACAGATATTGTTCATCGTGAAAAAAAGCCGGTTACACTTACTCATTATGCTTCTTCGCTTCTTCATTTAAATGCAGATGAATATTGGCTTACGCAGTTTCATGGCGACTGGGCAAGAGAAGTGAATATGGTTGAAGAAAAATTGACCAACGGAATTAAATCACTTGAAAGCAAGCTTGGTGCAAGAACAAATTTTTATCAGACGCAAATGTTTTTTGTGTCGCTCAACAAACCCTCTACAGAAACTGATGGAGAAGTAATTGCCGGTACTTTAGGATGGACAGGAAATTTCAAATTTACGTTTGAGATAGATCAACGAAACGGACTTCGTGTACTCTCCGGTATTAATCCATATGCAACGGAATACAACCTGCAGCCGGGTGAGATTTTTCAAACACCTGAATTTATTTTTTCTTATTCAGCTGCAGGTAAAGGAACAGCCAGCCGAAATATTCATCGCTGGGCACGCAACTATGCTGTGCTTGACGGCAACAAACCAAGACTGACCTTACTTAACAATTGGGAAGCTACACATACCAATTTTACAGAAACGAAACTGGTAGAACTTTTTGATGAAGCAAAAAATCTCGGCATCGATCTTTTTTTGTTAGATGATGGATGGTTTGGTAATAAATATCCAAGAAATGATGACAAAGCAGGGTTAGGTGATTGGCAGGAAGACAAAAAAAAATTACCAAGTGGTATTGGATACCTGGTGCAGGAAGCAACGAAGAAAGAAATAAAATTCGGCATCTGGCTGGAACCTGAAATGGTAAACCCTAAAAGCGAATTGTATGAACAACATCCCGAATGGATCCTGAAACTTCCGAACAGGGAAGAAAACTACGGACGTAATCAATTGGTGCTGGATATGGTTAATCCACAAGTACAGGATTTTGTATTCAATCTTGTAAATGATCTGCTGACAAAATATCCTGGCATAGCATTTATTAAATGGGATTGTAACAGGAGTATGACCAATGCTTACTCGCCTTACTTAAAAAATCTGCAAACACATCTTTACATCGATTATACAAAAGGATTGTATAAAGTGATGGAACGCATTCGTGCAAAACATCCGCATTTGCCCATTATGCTTTGTGCAGGTGGCGGAGGTCGTACAGATTATGGGGCGTTGAAATATTTTACTGAATTCTGGCCAAGCGATAATACAGATGGGTTGGAACGCATTTTTATTCAATGGGGTTATTCGTATTTTTTTCCGGCAAATACAATTTCTGCGCATGTAACAAGTATGGGCAAACAGCAATCATTGAAATTTCGTACAGATGTTGCAATGATGGGAAAAATGGGCTACGACATTCGGGTGAATAATTTTACGAAACAGGAGTTGCAGTTTAGTAACGAAGCTGTTAAAACCTATAAACGTATGAGTGATGTAATTTGGTTCGGCGATTTGTATCGCCTTGTTTCTCCGTATGAAGAAAACCGTGCCGTGTTAATGTATGTGAATGAAAATAAAAGTAAAAGCATTCTTTTCAACTATAACATGAACATTCGCAGAAAAGATCTGTTTAATCGTGTATTGTTGCAAGGTTTGGATCCTGAAAAAAAGTACAGAATAACAGAAGTTAATTTGTTTCCCGAAACAAAATCAACGCAACCGGATAATGACAAAGTTGTAAGTGGTGAGTATCTGATGAAGGTCGGGCTGAATTTAACTCCCGGCAGAGTTAATTCACTCACCAGTAATGTTTTTGAAATTACAGCAGAATGAAATGAAGATTCACTAAACATACAATAATCCGTTACCGGTTAATAAAGATTTTTTATCAATGCACATAACAACGAAAATAGGACTGTCTCTTTTTTTAAGCATTTACATACCCTTGGCTGTAGCTGCTCAAAAAACAACTATTCAAAAGATGAGTTGTGAAATTGTTGCAAAGAACGCAAGCCATATTGCAAAAATTGACAAAGACACAATTGTAGTTGTAAAAGGAAGCACGTATTCTTTCTCTGTTGATACACATCCCGACAGCGGGTTAGTTGCTACAACGGCTAATGTTGATCAATTACTGAATCAGATAGCTGCTAAGTATGCAGTTGTTCAGCAGTACAGAATCGTTAGTGAAACTGGCGTTGAAAAAAAACAAGGGATTTTGATTTCAGGCGATCAATTGATTGTGTCTTCAAACGATGGTGCTGAAAAAAAATATACCATCATAACAAAAAAGCTTGCAATCAACAGTCAGCTCCGCATCGAAGAAAAGAAGATAACTGCAAATACGAACAGTGATATTACGCTGCATTTTACTGCCGGGCAACGAACACCCAATGCAACAGTAACCATCTATATTCCGCCCGGTATTTCAATCACAGATGAAAATACATTCGTAAATATTATTGGCCGGGGCGATGTACAGCTAAAGCACCTGCCTTCGCAATCGATTGGACGGGTAGGAACAAAATACGCATATCAAAAAGTGGGAACCTATCGTATTGCAAAATTACCCACAGGTAAAACGATTCTGTCATTACAACAGCTTGATCTTCGGCCAGCAAATGGAACGGATGTAAAGATTGTGATCAAAAATGTAAAACTAAATAAGCAGGGCATTTATATATTCAAAGCCGTTTATAGTACTTCTCTCCCGGAAGTACTCACAAGTACAGGAGCAGAAAGTGAAACAGCAATGCTTACAGTTACAAAAACGGTTTCCGATTTTAAAAGAGTAATAAACAAAGACCCACTGTATAAAGAAGAAAAAAACAGTTATACGGAAGTAGCGTTCCGTTGGGGGCAAAATAAAAATCTTACAGATATCAAGGTGTTACAGTCGTTAGATAATGGAAAAAGCTGGATGCCCTCTGCTGCAACTATTGATAAAAAAAATGCTACTGCAACGGTAAAGAATTTAGTGCCGCACAAGCTTTATACATTCAGATTGTTGATAAACGAAGGCGAGCAAAAAGGAACATCAAATGAAGTGTTTTTCTATTCTGGAAAAATGGACATCAAAGCCTTAGGAGTAAAAGGAGATGGAATAGCTGATGATACGGAGAAGATCAACCAGGCAATTACTTACATGAATCGTATTGGCGGAGGTACCCTGCTGTTCAGCGATGGTATTTACAACGTGAAAACTATTCACCTTAAAAGTAATGTATGGTTATATATAAACAAGGCTGCAAAAATTCAGGCAATAAAAGGAGCAGATGCACCGGAGAGTACCTGGTTCAGCGATAAGAAATACCGTTCAGGGTTATCACCAACCGATACCGGCCCTTATGATGATCCGGAGAATTATATGACCAAGCAAGATGTTGGTCATCACTACTTCCACAACTCCATGTTCTTTGCAGAGAGAGAGGACAACATTAAGATTATCGGCAATGGATTGATCACCGGGAATGGGAATTTAGTAACAGGCGACAGGGTGATGAACAATGCGCCGGATAACCGGGCTGATAAAATGTTTACGTTTAAGCTTTGTACAAATATTGAAATCGGCGGAGACTATCGTGCAGATGATTTGTGGTATGATGCAGAAAAAGATGAACCTTATTATATCGGTAAAGATGCTGCAAAAGATTTTACTACAGATAACATGTTGCAGATCGATCGTGCAGGTCATTTTGTATTACTTGCAACCGGCACAGATCACATAAACGTGCACAACACGTATTTTGCTAAATTCAATCAATCAAATGCCCGTGATATTTATGATTTTATGGCATGTAATGATGTAACGGTTTTCAATATTTATTCTAAAGTAAGTTCAGATGATATTGTGAAACCTGGCTCTGATTGTTCTTTGGGGTTTACACGTCCTGCACGGAACTATAAAGTGCGCAATATTATTGGTGATACCAATTGCAATCTCTTCCAGATCGGTTCTGAAACCGCTGATGATATTATGGATCTGCATGTAGATAATATTTATGTGCTGGGAGCAAACAAAGCAGGTTTTTCTATTTCAACAAATGATGGTGCGCATATTAAAGATGTTCATCTCAATTGTGGTCACACAGGTTCACTTCATTCACGTTCAAAAATGGTAAGAACGTTCACACCTTTTTTTATTTCTATTTCCAACCGGGGGCGCATTCTGGGTGCAACCGTTAGCCGTTTTAAATTTGATGAGAATGGCGTGAAGCACGACGAATTACTTGTTACAAATGTAAACATCGGCGTTGTAGAAAATATCATCATCAACGGAGTTGATGTTTCAGAACTGTATGCAGGAAGTTCATTTGGCGACAAAAACAGAAGATGGAATAGCTACGATGGCTCACAACGCAGGGCTTCGCCGATTGTTGCAGGATATCGTTTGCCTGATGCAGCAGATGTAGAAGGCGGTTTGAATTTTTCTTTACCGAATGGTAAGCATACAGGTTATATTAAAAATATTTTGTTTACCGATGTACACATACTTGTTAAAGGAGGTAACCCGGCTTCAGACTCAGCGGCAACATCTCCAGAACTTGGTGTTGGACAGTACAACGCCTCCAATCTGAAAGTGCAACCCTCGTATGGTCTTTGGGCCAGGCATGTGATGGATTTAACGGTGAAGAACTGCAGTTTTAATTTTGAAGCTACAGATAAACGATATGTTTTATTTTTTGATGATGCAGTGGGCGTTACGTTAAAGAATGTGAAGATGATGAAGGCTGCCGATAATGATGCGCCGATCAGGTACAAAGCATCAACTCCGGTAGCTATTGATTCTGTGATCTCTTATCAGCATGTGTGGGGCGAAAATCCGGTTAAGTTTATACAGCCGGAAAATAAATGAATGGAGTTTGTAATGTTAGTTTTTATTACTTCAATATTATGCAGTGAAAGAAACTATAACTTGAGTTATGCAGCAATTTAGCCTTTAAACTTGTCCGTTTTTAAAGAATAACGGTACGAAAAGAAGTCTGTTACGATATAATTTGTCCCATGTAAAACCGGCTGTTGAATAAGCAGGAAATTGATGTCAAAATAACTTATTAGTTAGTTAATTGATAGAGGTGCCGGGAAACAGGATTGAATTAGTTTGCAATTGTAAACTGGTTTTGTATTTAATAATTACTATTGATTATACCGGGGAACGCATCTGCTTTCTTTGGTTTTGGTTAACGATTTATTTGGATCACGTCTTTAAACCCAACTGCTATATGAGAAAATCTGCAATTTTCACATCGTGGAGAAGCAACTTAATTATAAGTCGCTTGCTATTTTTAATTTTTCTGCTACAGCTGGTTGTGCTGTCAGTTTCCGCTCAAACTAAAAAAGTAACCGGTACCGTTAAGGATGGAAAGGGAAATCCGTTACAGGGAGTTAGTGTTGCATTAAAGTCTGATGAAAAAAGTGGAACAACTACCAACCAGTCAGGTCAGTTTAGCCTTGATGTTCCGGCCGGTAATGCTGTGCTTGTCTTTTCGTTAGTTGGTTTTACTACTAAAGAAGAGATTGTTGGCGCACGTACAACTGTAAATCTTACTATGGCCGAATCAATCAGCAACCTCGATGAGGTTGTTGTAATTGGTTATGGTACGCAAAAGAAACGGGATGTTACAGGAGCTATCAGTTCAATTAACGCAAAGTCTATTGAAGAAAGACAACCCGTATCTGTTTTTGATGCCATACAGGGTGCAGCACCGGGTGTACGTGTTATGAGCTCTTCGGGTGCGCCAGGCGAAGAAGCAGATATTACCATCAGAGGTTTATCTACTTTGTCTGATGCCGGTGTACGGCCATTGTATATTGTTGATGGAGTACCGATGAACAATATCAATGCGATCAACCCAAAGGATATTCAATCAATGGAGATTCTTAAAGACGCAGCATCTGCTGCCATCTATGGATCACGTTCGGCAAACGGTGTAATTATCATTACCACAAAAAGAGGAGAGTCTGGTAAACCGCAGATCAACATCGATCTGTTGAGAAGTTACAATAAGCTTTCAAACCGTATTTCACAATCCAATCGTCTGGAACGCCAAATGTTTGACCGCAGAAGTAATCTTGGGCTCGATCCTAAACCTGTTGATTCAACTGCATTCACAAGAAACACTGATAACGATTATCAGGCGCTCATTACACAGCTTGCTGTCCGTAACCAGGTTGATGTAAGTATCAAAGGTGGAAATCAGAATCTCAATTACTTTAACAGTATTCAGCTTCTGGATGAAACGGGAATTGTTATCAGTAGTTACAATAAACGTTTTACACTTCGTACAAATGTTGAATATCGCCCTTCTAAACGTGTAAGCATGTTTTCACGTTTAAACTTCAGTTACCAGGATAAAAACAATATTAACGAAGGCAATGTTATTCAACAATCATTGCAACGCCCTCCGGGTATGGCGCTTTATTTCCCGAATGGGGAGTACATTTATTTCAATGGAGGAAGACGAAACCCGTTAGCAGAAGCTTACCTGCGTAAAAATGTTTCAACTATTTACAAGGGAGTACTCTTCCAGGGATTTGATTTTAAAATTTTTGATCCACTCACTTTCCATGTAGATGCTTCTGCCGATCTTGAGATTAGAAGAAATTACCAGTTTGCATCTAAATTCTTAAGCAGCAGCAATCCGCCAATAAGTACAGGAAGCGACGCTACACAAATACCGTTGAGGCTACAGGGTAATGCATTCCTCTCTTACAAACAAAACATCAAACGAGACCATAACATCACAGGTTTGCTGGGTATGAACCTGGAGAAAAACAAACTTGAGCAAACCAATATTTCCGGAAGTTTCTTTGTAACCGAAGCCGTTTCAACATTGAATGCAGCAGGTCAATACGATCTTACTGATTTGTATTCTTTGCAAAGCGGTTCTGCACTTGTTGGTTTTTATGCACGTGCCGGTTACGATTACAAAGGAAAATATCTTGTGAATGCTACAGTACGCAGAGATGGTTCATCGGTTTTTGGTCCGGAGAACAGGTGGGGTAATTTTCCTTCTGTATCTGTAGGATGGCGCTTTAGTGATGAAAAATTCATGGGCAAGTTGAGCAATATCATTACAGATGGTAAGCTGCGTGCAAGCTGGGGTATGACAGGTAACCAACAGATCGGAGATTACGATGCAGTACAGCAGTTTGTGTTCGGATCATATTTCTACAATGCTGTAAGTGGTGTACGTACAAACACAAGGTTAGGCAATGCTGCACTTAAGTGGGAAGAAACAACACAAAGCAATATTGGTCTTGATCTTACTTTTCTCGGCGGAAGAATAAGCTTTATCGGAGATTATTACGAAAAACTTACAACGGATCTCCTTTATGATTCTCCTTTGCCAAATGAAATAGGTTTTTCGGGTGGCGTTCGTACAAATGCAGGATCAATTCAAAACAAAGGGATTGAATTAATGCTGTCCGGTTACCCTATCCGCAATAAAGATTTCAGCTGGCAAACATCGGTAAACTGGTCTACTGTAAGAAACAAGATCGTTAGCCTGCCTGTTGATTATATCGATGACATTTGGAGTGTTGAACAAGGCAAAGAAGCAGGAAATTTTTATGGCTATAAATTTTTGGGCATCTATGAGTATGATCAATCAAATGCTTACACGGCAGATTATACACAACGGCTGATTCCGCAGTTTCAGCGTGATGCGCAGGGCAATGTAATCATTCAAAAAAATATGCAACCGATCCTGCTTGGTTATTTATTACCAAACGGAACTCCCTACAGTGGTGTTGTGAAACAAATGACAACAGCCGGTGTGGTTTCAAAAGGCGGTGATGTGATATGGGAAAATCTTCCTGATAGTAAAGGCGATTATAATGGTGATATTGGTAATGAAGATCGTCAGTTCCTTGGCCATGGACAACCACGTTGGAGCATTGGCTGGAATAACAGTCTTTCTTACAAAGGCATTTATTTATCAGTAAACATGTATGGCAATTTTGGCGGAATGGTGTATAACGATAACAGACGAAATCTTGCCTCTTTCTCTAATAGCAATACTACTCCCGATTCTTATTTCGTAAGAGAAATGTGGAAATATCCGGGACAGTTAACCGCTACTTATCGTGGTGGTGATCGTTCAACTGACAACATGCGTCGTGGAGGTAGTCAATATCTCGAAAATGGTTCATTCCTTCGCCTGCAAAGTGTACGTATCGGATACCAGCTTCCAACAAAGATTTCTGCTAAAGCTAAGATGCGTAGCCTTAGTGCATACGTATACGGAACAAACCTGCTTACATGGACTGAATACACAGGCTTCGATCCTGAAGTTGGTCAGCGTAGTGTAATTAAGCCAGGTAACGATCCCGGTCGTTTCCCACGCAGACGTGAATTTGGTATGGGAATTAATATTTCATTTTAATTAATTGAGACATGAAACGAATAAATTTTGCTTCCATTATATTGGGTATAGTTTTCTTTTTTGCTGGAACAGGTTGTAAGAAATTTTTAGATGAAAAACCTGTTTCAACTGTAGCGCCGGATAATTTCTGGAAAGACCGCAACGATGCTGCCACCTGGATGGCAGGCGTTTACAATTCATTGCAAACAACGTTAAGTACCAATTACTATGATTGGGGTGAAGTACGTGCCGATCATATAAGGGTGGGTGGAACAGGTAATGCCCAGCTTACAATGATCACCAATACACTTTCGGCTAATGATGCTGATATCAACGGAATTACAAGGTGGACCAATTTGTACACAACAATTTCTCTCTGTAATTATGGTATCAAATATTTGCCTGCCATGATAAGTGAAAATATTGAAGGTGCTGCATCAACATACCGTGATTATCTTGGTCAATGTTATGCGATCCGTTCACTTATGTATTTCTATGGTCTTCGTGTATGGGGTAAAATGCCATTGCATGTAGTACCCATTGAATCATTAAGTCAACCGATCGAATTGCCACGCTCTTCAATTAATGATATGAAGGCGTTAATTCTTAATGATATTACTGAATCATTGAAAATAATTGGTACTGTAACCACACAGAAGTATTATATGCAAAAGGCTGCTGTGTATGCACTGCAAACAGATGTAGCCATGTGGTTTCAGGATTACGATCTGGCACTAACCGCTTCACAAAATTGTATGACTGCAAGTGGATGTACATGGGTAACAAATATCACAGCATTCAAAAATATATTTACTGATCCGGCAAATTCAACTGAAACCATCTTCAATCTTTTTTGGTCAGTTACTGAAAGAGGCGGTGGTGTAGGTGTTTGTCAGAAAGTAGGTTCCAGCTCAAATACAAATCAGTATGAACCAACTACTGCAATATGGCGTGAAATGAAAGATCGCATTAATCCGGTAACAGGTAAATCAACTGATGGTCGCCTGTGGGCTTACTGGGATACATTAACCTACACCGATGATGTGGTTTATGATGCAGCTGTAGTGCAATTGGGAAAATTTTCACCCTGGAGAGCAGTTCAAACGCCGGGTTCCTTTTTTACATTCGAAGGCAATAGCGATTGTAGTGTAAAGATCCCGATCTATCGTTTTGCAGATGTAATGCTGTTAAGAGCAGAAGCATTAAATAAAAAAGGTCAACACCAACAAGCGCTTGACATTGTGAATATCGTAAGGAACAGGGTTGGGTATATGCAAAATGCATTGTTGGCTGATTACCCGGTTGACATCATGAAAGGTATTGAGCGCACCATTTTAAAAGAACGTCAATACGAATTAATGGGTGAAGGAAAAAGATGGTTCGACCTGTGTCGCATCGACAAAATATACGATTATACAAATGCGGGTTATCAATATCTGCGTGAAACGTTGAATCCCATTTTAGCAACACGTTCCGGTTCCATTCTTTACGAAAATGAAAACATGGGCAGGATACTGTATCCCATCAACGCTGCGATGTTTAACGCTAATTCTAAACTGAGAGGAGACCAGAATCAACCTTACGATGAGTAAGATCGATGTTTTGATTAACTGATTAATTAAACTACTTAGTAATGAAAAAGAATAATCAATTTATATTGTTGATAATGGCAGCTGCACTTGTTATGTCGGGCTGCAATAAGCTCCAGAACGGCTATGACTATAAGCCATCCTACTATTCAACAGAATTAAAAATGAGCGTACTTGAATTTATGCAAACCCGTAAAGATATTTTTTCCGGTATGCTTGCAGCAATTGAATACGTTGATCAGGATCCAAATCTTAAAGATGTGAAACAAATGTATTCGAGCACAGGCAATACATTTCTTTTACTTCACAACACGGCATTAACAAACCTCGAAGATGCAACGAGTTATTGGGCTGTAAATACGGTGATGGGGCCAAATCCTGATAATCCTTCACAAACAATTTCTATGAGAGGATCAGACTGGTCACAGTATCCCAGGGATTCAGTTGCAAAACTGCTCCGTTACCATGTGTTGAAAGGAACACATACCTACAGTACACTTAATTCGAAACCAAAGTGGGTTGAAACGTTTGCAATGAGTGCAACAAATGATTCTGCAAAAGTTTATCTCTACCTCGAAAATGTGCGTGAAGCCAATTTGCGGATCAACAACTACGTAGGCTTGCCTGCATCGTATAAAGGTATAAGCATGGGCTGGAGCAATAATGCGCCACGAACACCGGATTTGCACGCAACAAACGGTGTTATTCATGTAATGAACAAATGGTTCATTTTGCCTACACGTGCTGCTATATTGAATAATTAATTACCAACTAATTCAGATTTTTATGCGGAAAATATTTTACTGTACGATGCTGATAAGCCTCTCTCTTTTGGCTTTCTCCTGCAAAAAAGCTCCGGGAATTACAATAGAATCATTAAATAAATCCGGCGAAGAATTTTACTTCGGCGAAAAAGTTCCTGTATGGGCCTCAACCTCCGGTGATAATAATACGGTGAGTTACGAATGGAACGCAACAGGTGGAACATTTGATGGTTTCAGAACACAAAACCTTTTTGAAAATCTGTGGATTGCTCCAAGCACTGCGGGCGATTATACAATTACAGCAACAGCAAAAAACAGCAGTGGCGGCTCTTCATCAAGATCTGCAAAACTGAAAGTGACAAGGTATTTTTTTGATGAGTTTCAAAGCGCTTATACGTTGAACGGAAATGGCTGGAGCACCAGCAATACATCAAATTCATTGATCACAAATGTTGATACAGCTTCTTCAAGATTAGAGTTGACCGCCAGTTCAACAACTGCTCCCAATGTGCGCAGAAACCTAGATCTGTCGGAATTAAAAATCCCGTTTTCAGTTCGTACCCGTTTGGGCTGGAAAACTTATTTCAGAGCTAACTCAACAATTGTTATAAGCTTATTTTTTAATCAACCTTCAAATCCAACATATCCTTATATCCGGGAAATCCGTTGGGAGATTTGGCCAACTGTGAACCCTGCAACAACTGATAACTTTCAGATCCGGTACGAAACATTTGTACCTGCTACCAATGTTTCAAAATTCAGTACTGTGGGTAACACCGCTCCCAATCCTCTTCCGCTTATCAGTCCTGTAAAAGGTCGTTATCCCGGGCTTGCAATGGCAAACGGAGCGCTGAAAAATCTTAGTTTTTCTATTGATGCAAATGATGTTTTTCATGCGTATGTTGGAGGAGAGTTGTGGTTTACCAGCAACGGTATAAAAGATTGGTTAGCTTATGCAAGGGCAACTTATTCCGGTTTTCAGGATCCATCACCTAAGGAATACCGTGTGGCATTCCCGGCTAAAGAATCAAATAACGTTGGAACAACGCTAGTGATGAAGCATGTGTATATTAATAACGACAACCAGATATTAAAATAAGGATAAAAAGTCGGCTTGTTTTGATCTCTGAAACCGGCTTGCAATGGTTGTTGCAATATGCAGTGCAACAACCATTGTTGTTTTTATTCTCTATTCAGTCGAATAACTTCATTTGATCTGTAACCTGCAATAAATAAACCAATGAAATTGAGACTTGTTTTTTCGCTCATGATCCTGTTATTTACTGAAATCATTTCTGCCCAACAAGCAACACGACTCAACAGCAACTGGCAATTTCTTAAACAGGATATTGGCGGAATTTGGGAAGCAGTGAGACCGGTGAAAGCAGGAAATCCTGAAGATGTTCCGTTATGGACGAACGTTTCATTGCCGCATTGTGTGAATGCAACAGATGCTGTTGATCCTGATGTAAATTATTACCAGGGACCTGCATGGTATCGCACACAATTAACGATTCAAAACCCTTACACGAATGGCAGAACCTTATTGCACTTTGAAGGAGCTGGGCAAAAAACAGATGTGTATGTCTATGATAAAAAAGTTGCTTCACACATAGGAGGCTATGATGAATTCACGATTGATATTACAGATGCAGTTGAAGCATTTAAAAAAATCGATACATTTCAAAACCAGTTCAAAGGAAAAATTCCGGTATCTATACGAACAGATAATTCACGTGATCTTGAATTGATCCCTTCTGATCTTTCGGATTTTAATTTATATGGAGGGATTTACCGTTACCTCAATTTGGTGTATGTGCCTGCTGTTTCCATTGACAAGGTTTTTGCTTTTGCAGAAACAGATAAGATGGGTAAAACAGGAAAAGTAAATATCCGCACAAGGTTTTATAATCCAGCTAAACAAACAACTACTGCTGTTACTGTTAAGCTGTTTGATCCAAAAGGAAAACTTGTTCATGAGTTTACGAAAAATGTAACGATAGCGAACGATGGGGTAGTGATTGGAGATATTAATGTTACGAAGCCAATGCTATGGTCAACCGATCAACCGCAGTTATACAGCATTGAAGTTACAGCAGGCGAATACAAACAAACGGAAAAGATCGGCTTCCGTCATTTTGAGTTTGTGGAGAAAGGGCCTTTCATGTTAAACGGGAAACGTTTGCTACTAAGAGGAACGCATCGCCATGAAGATCATGCAGGCGTTGGAGGCGCAATGACAGAAGAACAGATGCGTACTGAAATGATCATGATGAAAGAGATGGGCGTAAATTTTATTCGCTTGGGGCATTACCAGCAATCGAGAATTATTTTAAATCTATGTGATAGCTTGGGCATTGTTGTTTGGGAAGAAATTCCCTGGTGCCGTGGTGGTTTGGGCGGTAATGTATATAAAGAACAGGCAAGACGAATGCTCACCAATATGATCGAGCAACATTACAATCATGCTTCAGTTATTATTTGGGGGCTTGGTAATGAAAATGACTGGCCCGGTGATTTTCCAGAGTTTGACAAAGAAAAGATCAGAACTTTTATGAAGGAGTTAAATGATCTTTCACACAAACTTGATCCATCACGCAAGACAGCGATACGCCGCTGTGATTTTTGTAAAGATATTGTTGATGTGTATTCGCCTTCAATCTGGGCCGGATGGTACAGGGGCATTTATACCGAATACAAACAGGTATCGGAAGAGGAGATGAAAAAAGTAAAACACTTTTTACATGTAGAGTGGGGAGGCGATAGTCATGCCGGTCGTCATTCAGAAAATCCGGATAATGGATTGCGTAATATAAAAACAGGCGGAGGTGCAGATGAACGTGCTGGTGATGCATCGTTAATTGGTGGTGCAGCAAGAGCATCAAAAGATGGAGATTGGAGTGAATCGTATATCTGTAATTTAATTGACTGGCATTTGAAAGAACAGGAAACCATGCCGTGGTTAACGGGTACTGCACAATGGCCTTTCAAAGATTTTTCTACACCTGTGCGTCCGGATAATCCTGTGCCGTACATGAATCAGAAAGGTGTGGTGGAAAGAGATTTCACAAAGAAAGAATCCTATTATGTTTTTCAATCGTACTGGACTGCGCAACCAATGGTTCATATCTATGGTCATTCATGGCCGGTGCGTTGGGGAAATGAAGGTGAAGAAAAAATGATCAAAGTATATTCAAATTGTGATGAAGCAGAACTGTTTGTGAATGGAAAAAGTATGGGTATTAAAAAACGCAACAGCCAGGATTTTCCTGCAGCAGGCTTGCGTTGGAATGTGGTGTTGAATAAGGGAAACATTGATGTAAAAGTGATTGCAAAAAAAGGGAAGATCATTGTTGAAGATGCAATTCGTTTTAGGTATCAAACAGAGAAATGGAGCAAACCTGCAAAATTGCTGATTGAAAAGGTAAAAGAAGAGAACGGCATCATCACTTTAGAAGCGAAATTGCTTGACGATAAAAATGTGCAATGTCTCGACGCAACTAACTGGATACGCTTTGGTTTAACAGGCGATGGTGAGTTGATCGATAACCAAGGTACATCCTCAGGTTCAAATTATGTACAAATGTACAATGGCCGTGCAGTGATCTCTTTAAAAACAAACAATGGTAAATCAGCTGTCAGTGCAAAAGTAGTAGGGATGCCAACGGTGTTTATTAATTTATAGAATGATGAAAAGAAGTTTTAGCATAGTTCTGTTGTTCATTACACAAATTGTTTCAGCACAAACAACTGTTGATCCCAATTTAAAATTATGGTACAGCAAACCTGCTTCCATTTGGGAAGAAGCATTGCCATTGGGCAATGCAAAAACAGGTGCAATGGTTTTTGGCGGTATTGCAAAAGAACGGTTTCAGTTAAATGATAATACACTGTGGTCTGGTTACCCGAATCCAGGCAATACTGTTGGCGGTCCGGCTGTTGTTGCAGATGTTCGCAAACAGGTATTTGAAGGCAATTACGACAGTGCTGCAACTGCCTGGCGAAAAATGCACGGACCTTATTCTGCACGTTATTTAACCATGGCTGATCTGTGGATTGAAAATAAATTAAGTGATACTGTTCCTTCATCCTATTACCGTGATCTGAACATCAGCAATGCAACTGCTACAGTAAAGTACAGGATCAATGGCGTGAATTATCAACGGGAAACATTTATCAGTCATCCTGATAAAATAATGATCATCAGAATAACGGCTGATAAGAAATCAATGATCAGTTTTTCAACATCACTCACAAGTAAACTTAAATTTAAAACAGCAGCTGTTGCCGATAATTATCTTGTATTAAAAGGAAAAGCGCCCATGTTTGTTGCCAACAGGGAAGCAGAACCGCAACAGGTGATTTATGATGAAACAGAAGGGATGAATTTTGAAGTGCATGTGAAAGTGATTGCTGAAGGTGGAACAACCAAACAACAGAACGATCAGTTGATCGTAAGCAATGCCAATGCTGTTACCATTTATCTTTCAGAAGCAACAAGTTTTAACGGTTACAATAAATCTGCAGGTAAAGAGGGCAAAGATCCATCCATTGAAGCAAAAGCAAATCTCAACAAAGCATTGCAGAAATCATTTGCACAATTAAAGTTGGCGCATGTAAAAGATTACCAGGCATTGTTTAACAGGGTGCAATTAAATCTTGGTTCAAGCGCTGATAAATTAAAACAACCAACTGATGAAAGATTGAAACAATATGCAGCATCGCCGGATGATTACCAGTTGCAGACCTTGTATTACCAGTTTGGAAGATATTTAATGATCGCTTCATCAAGACCCGGCTCAAGACCAACAAACCTGCAGGGAATCTGGAACGATCATGTGCAACCACCATGGGGTAGCAACTACACAACCAACATCAATACAGAAATGAATTACTGGTTGGCGGAGAATAGCAATTTATCCGAATGTCACCAGCCTTTATTTGATTTCATGAAAGAACTTGCTGTGAATGGAGCCGTTACTGCCAAAGTAAATTACAATATCAACGAAGGTTGGGTTGCCCATCATAACGCTGATCTCTGGGCCAAAACATCTCCACCGGGTGGATTATGGAACGATCCAAAATCAATGCCACGCTGGAGTTGCTGGCCAATGGCAGCAGGTTGGTTCAGTACACATTTGTGGGAACATTATTTATTTACTGGTGATAAAAAGTTTTTAAAAGAAGAAGCTTATCCGTTGATGAAAGGTGCAGCGCAATTTTTATTGCAGTGGTTGATTGTTGATCCCAAGTCGGGTTATCTCATTACCAATCCATCTACTTCACCGGAGAATACAATTAAGATAAAAGGCAAAGAATACCAGTTAACGATGGCCAGCACAATGGATATGTCCATCATCCGTGAATTATTTACAGCAGTGATAAAATCTGCTGAGCTGTTGAACATTGATGCTGCATTTAAACATGAACTGATCGAAGCAAATAAAAAACTATATCCGTATCATATCGGCCAATACGGACAATTGCAGGAATGGTTTAATGATTGGGATGATCCGAAAGACAAACATCGTCATCTTTCGCATTTGTTCGGATTATATCCCGGCAGCCAGGTGAATGTAACCAGCACACCGGAACTTGCGGCAGCAGCAAAGCAATCATTATTTCATCGTGGAGATGTAAGCACAGGCTGGAGCATGGCATGGAAAATTAACTGGTGGGCACGTTTGCAGGATGGGGATCATGCATATAAAATTTTAAGTGATGCGTTCACTTATATCAATCCCAGGGAAATAAAAGAAACGATGGGTGGAGGTGGAACTTATCCCAATTTGTTTGATGCACATCCGCCATTCCAGATCGATGGAAATTTCGGCGCAACAGCTGGCATCACCGAAATGTTATTGCAAAGTCATAATGGAGAATTGACTTTATTGCCAGCTTTACCAACAGCATGGAAAACAGGATCAGTAAAAGGAATTAAAGCAAGAGGGAATTTTACGTTAGCGATCAACTGGAAAGATGGCAAGTTATCACAGGCAAAAATTTATTCCGCTAACGGAGGTGTATGCCGTGTAAGTTCATTGCAACCGGTGAAAATAGTTGAAGTAAAATCGAAACCTGCACAAGGAAATAACAGCAATGAGTTGAATACTTCGTATGGTAAACCGGTTTATAAAAAGAATGAAACAGCAACATTGGTTGAACTGCCCGTTGCAAAAAGATATGTGATTGATTTTATAACAGAGAAAGGAAAAACTTATACGGTTGTTCCTTTATAAAATGAGACATCCCCTCCCTGGAGGGGCGGATATCAGACTCCTATAATTAAAACGACCCGGGGTGGGTTGTTGAGTAATAAACCAGGCGATGAACTGAGTGACACAACGAAGTTGATTGGAAACATGTAGCAGATAAAAACAAAATGACTAAGATGCGATTATTTAAAACTTTTTTGTTTTCGTTGTTGATTGTAACTACACAAAAAGCATTGGCGCAAACTACTTCTTTTCAATGGACAGAAGTAGCCCCCGGTGTATGGAAAGGAATTGTCGGCCAACCCGAAGCCTATGATCTGCTGAAAGCATCTGGTGCCACACCCAATAAAGAGGCATTGGCAAAAATTGTTGCAGCAGCATTTCCATTTACTCAAAATGATATTGCAGGAACTATCAGTGATGGAAAGACTTTCTTACGATTTCCTTTAGAGAAAGAAGAACAACTCTATGGTTTTGGTTTGAATTTTCAAACGGTTCATCAAAGAGGAAAGATCTTACAACTGCACATGGATCATTACGGCGGAAAAGATAATGGACGGACACATGCACCTGTTCCGTTTTATGTTTCATCGAAAGGCTATGGTGTGTTTATCAACTCTGCACGCTATATAGATGTGTATGCAGGAACAGGAGTGAAAAAGGATAGTAAGAACCCTCCTGTTGAAAAAGACCGCAACAGCGATAAATCATGGAGCTCACGACCTTACTCCGATGCAGTTGAAATTTCAGTGCCAGCAGCAGGAGTTGAAGTATATGTTTTTGCCGGGCCAACAACATTAGATGCTGTACGTAGGTTTAATTTATTCAATGGAGGCGGTGTGTTACCTCCACGCTGGGGTTTGGGTTTTACGCAACGTGTAAAATCATTATTTACTGCCGATGAAGTAAAAGCGGAAGCTGATGCATTTAAAGAAAAAGGTTATCCGTTGGATTTTATTGGTCTTGAACCGGGCTGGCAAAGCAGGGCTTATCCCGGAACATTTGAATGGGACAAGAAACGTTATCCCGAACCGGCGAAGTTTGTAAAAGAAATGCAGGACAAAGGCATACGGTTAAATCTCTGGATCAATCCTTATGTTTCAAAGCAAGCTCCGTTTTATAATAGCATTACAAAATATACAGGATCGCATACCGTATGGGTTGGAGAAGTGCCGGACTTTACCATTCCTGAAGCAAGAAGAATTTTCTTTGGTCAGTTGCAGAAAGACCAGGTAGATATTGGTGTAAGCGGATATAAGATCGATGAAGTAGATGGTTATGATCATTATCTCTGGCCCGATGTTGCAACATTTCCTTCAGGCATCAGTGGTGAGCAGATGCGAAACACGTATGGTGTGCTGGCAATGCGTTATGCAGCTGAGATGTATCATCAAAAAAATCAACGTACTTATGGATTGGTGCGTGCAAACAATGCAGGTGGCGTATCACTTCCGTTTGTGATCTATAACGATTATTACAATCACGAAGATTTCATCACAGCATTAATTAATAGCGGGTTTGCAGGTGTGCTGTGGACACCCGAAGCAAGAGCTTCCAAAACAGGTGAAGAATGGTTGCGTCGTTTTCAAACAGTTGTGTTTTCGCCAATGGCGATGATCAATGCATGGAGCAGTGGTACAAAGCCTTGGTCATATCCAGAGGTGGCAGCACAGGTAAAAGAATTTTCATTGTTACGTATGCAGATGCTGCCTTACTGGTATAGTGAGTTTGCTAAATATCATTTTGAAGGAATACCGCCTTTCCGTGCAATGGCATTGGAAGAAGGTTTTAAACAGGAAGTAAAGAAAGAAGCTGTGAATACAAACCTGGAAGAGAATCCTTATGCCGAAGCAACCTCAAAAGAAATCAAGGATCAATACATGGCGGGAGAGTATTTATTGGTTGCACCTGTTTTCACCGGGCAAACAACAAGAAAAGTTGTGTTGCCAAAAGGCAGGTGGTATGATTTCTATACCGGAGAATATGTGGGTGATGGTGAAATTATTTCTGTTACACCCGGTCTTGATAAAATTCCGGTGTATGTAAAAGATGGTGGCATTATTCCAATGATGACAGCAAGACTGCAAGCACCGAAAGCAGGAGAGAAAGTTGATCTTGAAATAAGGGTGTATGGTGAAAAGCCCGGCATCTATAATTTGTATGATGATGATGGAGAAACATTCAATTATGAAAAAGGGGAATACAGTTTTCGTGAAATAAAAACTGTAAAAGATAAATCAGGAAAATGGAAAGGAACAATTGCTGCACCGGAAAAAAACAAACCGAACTCAGTTGGGAATGTTACCTGGAAGTTTATGACGAAAATCTCTAAAGGGTAGTGAAGCAAATGAAAATTTTATACTTAGTCATATCGTTTTTTGCAATTACCTGTTCAGCGCAACAAAAACTTGTTCGTTCTCCTTTCAATAAAGAAGTGAAAGAAGTGTTGCGAAAACAGGTGCTAAGTAAAGCTGCATGGGCTCTACAACAAGAACCAATTACTGTAACTGCACAATCATCCCCAAGAAGTGCCGGAGGCAAACATGATTTTTACAGTGAAGGTGATTACTGGTGGCCCAATCCTGCCAGTGTTGATAGTCCTTATATTCAGAAAGACGGCATGACCAACCCTGATAATTTTGTTGCACATCGTCATGCAATGATCCGGCTGAGTGAAGTGGTAGGCGCATTGGCATCAGCATACAAAGTAACAGGCGATGAAAAATATGTTCGTCATGCAACAACACATTGTAAAGCATGGTTTGCTGATACAGCTACGATGATGCATCCGCATTTGTTATATGCACAGGCAATTAAAGGTCGTTTTACAGGAAGAGGTATCGGTATCATTGATGCCATTCAATTGATGGAAGTAACACAGGGATTAATAGTGATGCAAAAAGCAGCATCACTGGATAAGGCGGTGTTGACTGCTACAAAGAAATGGTTCGCTGAGTTTCTCCAATGGCTTATCACACATAAATATGGAAAAGATGAAATGAATGCCACGAACAATCATGGCACTTGCTGGGTAATGCAGGTGGCAGCATTTGCAAAATTCACAGCCGATGATACGTTGATGAAATTCTGCAGCGACCGTTATAAAAATGTATTGCTGCCAAACCAGATGGCGGCTGATGGAAGTTTTCCGCAGGAGTTGCGCAGAACAAAGCCTTATGGTTATTCCATTTTTAATTTGGATGCCATGACAACCATCTGTCAATTGCTATCATCTGAAAAAGATAATCTCTGGGAGTATCAAACAGCAGATGGACGTTCGATCAAAAAAGGAATCGAGTATTTATATCCATTTGTTGCAGATAAAACAAAGTGGCCGTTGAAACCGGATGTGATGTATTGGAATGAATGGCCTGTAGCACAACCTTTTTTATTATTTGGAGCAAATGCGTATAAGCAAACTAATTGGTTTATTACATGGAAGGGACTTGAACATTCTCCCAAAGTAGAAGAAGTTATCAGGAACTTGCCTGTAAGAAATCCTTTAATCTGGATCAATTAAATGAAACGTTTTTTATTCTATACAATTTCTATTCTTGCTGTTCATTATACTTCAGCACAAACAGCAGGTGATGAGGACAAAGAAATGTTTAACCGTGCAAAGCAACGGGATCAGAAGGCTATTGAGGAAGCGATCAATGGATGGTGGACTGCATCCATGAAAACACAGGAGCAACGGATCGCATGGTGGAGAGAAGCAAAGTTTGGTATGTTCATTCATTGGGGTATTTATTCGTTGCCCGGCGGTGAATGGAAAGGAAAGAAAGTAAGTGGCTATGCAGAACATTTGATGCGCAAAGAAAAAATTTCACGAAACGATTATCTCGATCTTGCACATCAGTTTAATCCTGAAAAATTCAATGCAGAAGAATGGATACTGAATGCCAAGAAAGCCGGGATGAAATATTTTATCATCACAGCTAAACATCATGACGGCTTTGCATTGTACGATTCAAAGTTTTCTGATTTTGATATTCTTGAGCAAACTCCTTTTAAAAGAGACCCGATGGCTGAGCTGGCAACAGCAGCTAAAAAGCACGGAATGAAGTTTGGATTTTATTATTCGCATGCATTTGATTGGGAGCATCCTGATGCACCGGGAAATGATTGGGAATACAACAACCCTGGCGGTGATAAATTAATTGGCGGTGCCAATTGGTACGATGCACATCCGGAATGGTTGCCGAAAGCAATAAAATATGTTGATGAAAAAGCAATACCACAGATAAAAGAATTGTTGACTAAATATCATCCTGATATTTTATGGTTTGATACGCCGCATAAACTTCCGTTGTCTGAAAACATACGCATCTTAAAAGCGATCAGGGAAACAGATCCCAATGTTGTGGTGAATGGACGATTGGTAAGAAATGCTGCTGCAAATTTTGGTGATTATAAAAATACGGCCGATCGACCGGCTGAATTTTATCCGGTTACAGGAGATTGGGAAGCCATACCAACAACCAATGAAAGTTATGGTTATCATAAGTACGATAGCAGTCATAAATCGGTAACACATTTTATCCAACTGATCGCAAGCGCTGCATCAAGAGGTGGTAATTTATTAATGAATATTGGCCCGAAGGGAGATGGCAGCTTTGATGAAAAGGACAAGGAGATATTAAACGGCATTGGTGCATGGATGCAAACAAATGGCGAAAGTATTTATGGTGCAGATGCAGGCCCTCTTCCTTATCATAGCTGGGGAGTTTCAACCGTTAAGAAAAATAAACTTTACCTGCATGTGTTTCATTGGCCAACTGATAGAAAGTTATTCGTGAGTGGTTCTGTACAAATCAACAATGGTTATTTGTTAGCAGACCCAACACAAAAAATAAAGGTGAACAAACTTGCCAATGGTGATCTGCAACTGAACATTCCAAAGAATGCACCTGATAAAAATAACACGGTACTCGTTTTTGATTATAAGGGAAAGCTGTATCCCGATTCTACACACTTTATAACAAATAATACAATGAAGGAACGTTTCCTGGCATTTGATGCCAGCCAGCACGGAACAGGTTTCAGCTTTGGCGATGGTAAGACCAACCGCTATTACCTTGATGGATGGAAATCGAAAAAGCAAAGTGTAAGCTGGCAGTTCCGATCGGGGAATGATATGCCTGTAAAATTCAAGATCGTTGTACGCTACCTTGCTGTACAGGAAACCAGTGGCGGTTCGTTTGTTGTTGTGGTGGATCAGCTCAATTCAAAAACTTCAAAAGAACTTTTTCATTCACTGCATGGTGTTTCAACTGATGCACGGAATGTGATTATCCAGGAGGTGGGAAATATTTCATTAGGTGCAGGAACATTCCGGTTAAGTATTCACCCGGAAAAAATAGACAAACAGGAGTTGATGAAACTACTGGAAGTAGAACTTATTCCAATCAATAATTAAACGTGTTTATAGATACTATGAGATCAAAATCAAATAAAAAAGAACGCATGAAAATCCGAGTTATCAGTAGTGCAGTTGCATTGATCAGTTGTTTTTCTTATAGTAATGCACAAACTGCCGATCTCAACAAAATTTTTGCTGATGCGGAAAAGCAAACCAAAGTGATGTTGGCAGAAATTCCAAAAGCCAAAACAACAGGTTCTGCTGCAACGGTAGGTGTAACACCCGGCAGTGCAGGACAAGAACTTGTTTCACCAAGAACATTAGATAGCAGTAAGTTGAGATTAGTTTCTTCCAGGGATTGGACCAGCGGATTTTTCCCCGGCGAATTATGGTTTTTATATGAGTTTACAGGAAAGAAAGAATGGAAAACTGAAGCTGAAAAATATACAGCCAGCATTGAACGGGAAAAAACAAATGCCGGCACACATGATATGGGCTTTAAAGTCTATTGCAGTTTTGGTACAGGTTACAGGCTTACAAAAGATGCACACTATAAAGAAGTGATCATTGAGTCAGCAAAAACATTATCTACAAGATTTAATAAAGTTGCAGGCGTCATCAAATCGTGGGATAACCGTACAAAATGGAAATACCCGGTGATCATTGATAATATGATGAACCTTGAATTGTTATTTGCTGCAACAAAACTCACAGGTGATTCTTCTTTTTATAAAATTGCTGTCAGCCATGCCAACACAACAATGAAAAATCATTTCAGGGAAGATTATAGTTCCTATCATGTAGTTGATTACGATACTGTATCAGGTAAGGTGACACAAAGAACAACACATCAAGGTTATGCAAACGAATCGGCATGGTCAAGAGGGCAAGCATGGGGCTTGTATGGATACACGATGTGCTATCGCTTTACAAAAGACAAAAAATATTTACAGCAGGCAGAAAAAATTGCTGCTTATATGACAAAGCATAAAAATTTTCCAAAAGATTTTGTTCCGTATTATGATTATGATGCACCCGGTATTCCCAATGAACCAAGAGATGCATCGGCAGCAGCTGTCATGGCTTCGGCATTGTATGAATTAAGTCTTTACAGCAAAAACGGAGTAGCTTATAAAAAGATAGCTGATGCTGTTATTGTAAATCTCACCAAAAGTTATCGTTCGGCAATAGGAGAGAACAGGGGTTTTCTTTTATTGCACAGCACAGGTTCCAAGCCCTCAAACAGTGAAGTTGATGTGCCACTCTGTTATGCCGATTATTATTACCTGGAAGCATTACTTCGTTCAAAAAAATTAAAAGAAAAGAAACAGTTGTTTTAAAAACATCCCAAGCATATGAAAAAAAAGTTGACAACCGTTTTGTTTTTTTGCTTGCTTGCAGGAAACCTGTTTGCAAATCCTGTAACTGTAAAATCTATTGCAGAACTTCAGCAGGCGATCAATACTGCAAAACCGGGTGATGTAATTGTGTTGATGAATGGAGTTTATACAACCACTGCAGATATTCTGATCAATGTTACCGGAACAAAAGAAAAACCCATCATCATTGAAGCAGAAGTTGCAGGTAAAGCAGAGATCACAGGCGCTTCCGGTTTTAATTTAGTAAGTCCTGCTGCACATATCATTATCCGTGGGTTTAAGTTTACGCATGCAGCATCAAAGGCAAGATGTTCTGCCGGTTCAAGTTTTTGCCAGTGGACAAACAATATTTTTGAGACACCCGGCACAGGCGATTATCTTACCATAGCCGGTAGCGATCATGAAATTCATTACAACACATTTCAGAATAAAGATTCACTCGGAAAATTTATTGCTATCAAAGGAGTGGGCAGCCAGATCGCTGAACGGCTTCATATCCATCATAACTATTTCAAAAAGCAAAAGAACCAGGGAAACAGAAATGGCGCAGAAGCATTACAGTTTGGTTTGAGTGGCTTCAGCTTGTCATCAAGCAACAGTCTTGTTGAGTATAATTTATTTGAAGATTGTGATGGCGAAAATGAATTGATCTCAGTAAAAGCATCAAGAGTAACAGTGCGATACAATACCATACGAAATTGTCCTGCGCAATTCACCTTACGGCATGGAAATTTTAACCAGGTGTATGGCAACTATTTTATCAACACACCCGGTCTGCGCATTTTTGGTGATGATCATTTGATCCATAGCAATCATTTTGAAAATTGCAGCATCGGTATCAATATCGGCAATGGCGGCGCAGAAGTGGCCGATGGCGCACCACTTACTTCGCATGATCGCCCAGACAGAGTGCTCATTGCATTTAATACATTGGTCAATAACAAAACAAATATTGTACAAACAGCAAGAACAAATGGTTTGGGTTCAACATTTATTACCATCGTGAATAATATTATTGTGGGTGGTGATGCTGCGGTTTCAATTGTTGGCCCTTATTTAAGTTTCACCTACGAAGGCAATATTATTTTTAATACGAAAGGAGCTGGCAATATCCCGGATGTAAGTTTTATCAATACTGATCCAAAATTGCTGAGAGACGCTTCAGGTGAATATCATTTACAAAAAGGGAGCCCGGCTATTGATGCAGCAAAAGGAAATTATGCAACTGTTACTGTTGATATGGATGGTCAGCAGAGAAGTGGAAAATTGGATGTAGGTGCAGATGAATTTTCTGATGGTCCTGTTAAAGCAAGGATATTAAATCCAGGTGATGTCGGATTTCTTGCTGGGAAGAAAGGCTAAGCAGAATCTTTTTCAGAGAGAATAAGATAAGATGTCCTGCCATGCCAAAATGATTGAATGAAAGGTGATTTTGTTGTGAGCAATCAATCGTATTATTCGGTTAGTTGCAGTTAATTACTACTATTTCTGATTAATAAAAAATATTGCCTGCGAATATGAAAAGAAAACTCGTATTACTCTCGCTATGCTGTTATGCATTTTTTTCACTGCGTGCACAAACAACCTCAAATGATGAACGTATGGAATGGTGGCGTGAAGCCCGTTTCGGCATGTTCATCCATTGGGGAGTGTATGCAGTGCCTGCCGGTACTTACAATGGACAAAAAATAGATCGCATTGGTGAGTGGATCATGAACCGTGGAAAAATACCGGTGAAAGAATACCAGGCATTTGCAAAAGATTTTAATCCTGTTAAGTACGATGCGGAAGCATGGGTGAAAATGGCAAAGGATGCAGGTATGAAATACATTGTGATCACAGCTAAACATCATGATGGTTTTGCTTTGTTTAAATCAAACGCAAGCAAATGGAATATTGTGGATGCTACTCCTTATGGAAAGGATCTGATCAAACCACTGGCGGAAGCTTGCCGTAAGTATGGTATTAAACTTGGGTTGTATTATTCACATGCACAGGATTGGAATAACCCGGGTGGTGCGGCTGCAAGAAAAGTAACAACTGAAGGATGGGCCAATCCTGATTCAGCAAAAATTGATGCCTATACTGCCGCAAACAATGGTCATTGGGACCCATTGCAAACAACAAAAACAATGGCGCAATACATTGATGAGGTGGCTGTACCACAGGTGCGTGAAATACTCACAAATTATGGTGATGTGGCAGTGCTTTGGTGGGATACACCAACAGGTATGACGGATGAGTTTGCAGAGAAACTGAATGCAGTATTAAAACTGCAACCAAATATTATCACAAACGACCGCTTAAAGCGACCCAACTTTCCCGGCGATTTCAAAACACCTGAACAACGCATACCTAACCTTAGTGAACTTGATGGAAAAGATTGGGAAACATGTATGACCATGAATGAAACATGGGGTTATAAAAGTTATGCCCACAACTGGAAGAGTTTAAAAACATTGATTCAAAATACCGTTGACATTGCATCAAAAGGTGGCAACTATTTATTGAACGTTGGGCCAAAAGCAGACGGAACATTTCCACAAGAAAGTATTGATCTGTTGAAAGGAGTGGGCGCATGGATGAAAGTAAATGGTGAATCAATTTATGGAACAAAGGCAAGTCCGTTTGGATTATTTACATGGGGACGTTGTACCAAGAAAGAAAGCAATGGAAATACAACCCTATATTTTTCTGTGTTTGAATGGCCAAAAGACGGCAAGCTTTCTATCCCGGGTTTAAAGAATGAGATCGTTTCTGCAAAATTGCTGGCAAATGGTACGGGTTTAAAAACAGAAAAAAATGCTGATGCTTTGCTGATCAGCGTTCCGGAAAAAGCAATCGACGCAAATGCTACCGTTATTAAAGTTGAAGTAAAAGGAATAGTGGATGCTGCATCGCTCAAACCAAAAGAAAAAATGAAAGCAGGTGAAATTGATTAATGAATGAGGTTTCAATTTTCTTCAACTATGTTCAGAAAAACCAGCTTAATAGTAGTCGCTTTAATTTCAGCAGTTGTTTCAACAGCTGCTGATTTTGATATTACAAAATATGGAGCTGTTGGTGATGGTAAAACACTCAATACAGCATTTATTCAAAAAGCAATTGATGAATGCACAAGGAGTGGTGGAGGAAAAGTGATCTTCCCTGCAGGTATTTATTTATCAGGTACCATCGAATTAAAAAATAATGTCACACTCCATTTCAACAAAGATTCCCGTTTGCTTGGCAGTACTGATTTAGAACAATACCGAAACCTTGATCCGTTTACGGAAGGATTGGGCATTGATGTTGGCTGGGCTTTATTGGTAGCAGTTGATGCAAAGAATATCGGTATAGAAGGTGAAGGAGCAATTGACGGACAGGGATCGAAATTGAAAGCAGAACATATTTTAAAAGATACAAGACCTGAAGGTCAACGTTGGGGACGTCGCCCGTTTTTAGTTCGTATTGTAAGATGTACAGGTGTAACGGTAAAAGATATTACACTCAACTATGCTGCTGCATGGACATCGCATTATTTTCAATCAAAGAACATCAGCATTGAAAATATAAAGATCGTAAGTGTGGGTGTTGCACATAATGACGGCATCGGTATTGATGGCTGCCAGGATGTAATCATTAAAAATTGTGATGTGATCAGTGGTGATGATGCATTGGTATTTAAAACTACTTCCAGCAAAATGGCTTGTAAGAATATTACAGCAACTGGCTTGCGTTTAAAAAGTTCGCAGGCAGGTATCAAGATGGGAACAGAATCAATGGCAGCATTTGAAAATATTAAGATCAGCAATTGTCATATTTACGAAACAAGGAATGGTGGTATTAAATTACTCACAGTTGATGGCGCTCATTTACGCAACGTTGAGATCTCAGATATTACTATGGATGATGTAAGAACACCGATGCTGTTCCGGTTGGGATCAAGATTAAATGTTTTCCGAAAAGGGCAGGATACAAAACAACCCACAGGAACTTTCGAAAACGTAGTGATCAGGAATGTAAAAGCAAAAGCATCGGACAGTGCACAATTAAAACCGGCTTCGGGAATTTTAATAACTGGTGTACCCGGTCATTACATCACAAATCTTAAACTGGAGAATATTGAAATAGAATTGTTGGGCACAGGTACTGCTGAAAATTCAAGACATGTTGTTCCCGAAGCAATCGATCAATACCCTGAAGTAAAAACATTCGGACCAACTATTCCGGCTTATGGTGTATGGGCAAGACATGTAAAAGGTTTGAAGCTCATTAATGTATCATTCAAACTAAAGAATAATGATCTGCGTCCGGCATTTGTTTGTGAAGATGGAAAAGAGATTGAAGTAAGCGGCTGGAAAATTCCAGCAACTGAAGGAGGTGAAGCCATCATCCGCTTAGAGAATGTAGTTGGCGCATTAATACAGAACAACGAAGTGAAAGGTACTGCCGGTTTGTTTGTAAAAGTGGAAGGAGCAGAAAGTAAGTCAGTTGTTGTAACAAAGAATCAAACAAAAGAAATCAAAAAAACAATCAGCTTACCGGGAACCAAATAACAAACCGTTTTACATGAAACAAGCATATCGATTCTTTTTTCTTTTTGTAGTGTTTGCAGCGGCAATCATGGAGCATGGTATGGCTCAGTCGGCTGCAAAAAGCGAATGGGTGTATCCTGATGCAAAAGGGAAACTGGTTTATAAAACGCTTAAGACCGGCGATAAGATCATGGATTTTTCTTTTGTAGGATATATGGGCGGTGGTGTAAAAATTCCTGATGTAGATCTAAAGATCACATTGAGCCCGGTTACAGGCGATAATTCAGCAGCTATTCAACAAGCCATTGATGAAGTATCGAAAATGAAACTGCAGAATGGATTCAGAGGCGCTGTTTTATTGAAGCCAGGTGTATATGATTGTGAAAAGCCTTTAGTGATCAATGCAAGCGGTGTGGTATTGCGTGGAAGCGGCTCAACTGAAAAGGGTACTGTGCTTAATTTAATTGGGAAGCCGCATGCTGCTGTTACTGTAAGAGGAGAAGTAAAATCAACAACAATTGGAGAAGCAACAACAATCACTGATCGTTATGTTCCTTCAGGTGCAACTTCATTTACAGTTGCCAATGCTTCAGCATTAAAAGCAGGTGATACCATTCGCATTACACGACCCATTACTGATAAATGGATTGAGTTTATGGGTATGCATCAACTGGTGCGTAGTGGTAAGAAGCAAATATGGATCAGTGGAGATATTACAACAGAAAGAACCATTGCAAAGATTGAGCAAAATAAGATCACTGTTGATGTGCCGTTGAATGATTCATACGATGCAACTTATATTTCTCCTGCGGTGGCTGTTCAGAAGATCACAACAACAGGTCTTCTCACTCAAATCGGCATTGAAAATTTCCGCATTCTTGCAGCAGCACAATCAGTCACCATTAACGAAGGCCATCACCGGGCATTTACCATGAGTGGTATTAGTGATGGTTGGGCAAGAAACATTGATGTGTTGAATACTGTTAACAGCGTAAGTGTTACAGGAAGGAGGATCACTGTTGAAAATGTCAGCATCATGCATGATGTACCTACGATTGGTGCAGCAAAGCCAGCTGATCTCAATGGAAGCGGTCAGCAGATCTTATTCAACCGTTGTTCAATCACCGGCGACAATCTTTTCTTCTTTGGCACAGGTGCAAAAGTAACTGGCCCTGTTGTTGTGTTGAATTGCACATTCCGTGGTAATGGATGGATACAACCTCATCAACGATGGGCCACAGGATTATTGATTGACGGATGTACTGTTCCTGACGGTGGAATTGATTTTATGAACCGTGGTGTAATGGGTTCGGGTCATGGTTGGACAATCGGCTGGGCTGTAGCATGGAACTGTAAAGCAAAATCATATCTCAACCAAATGCCTCCGGGTTCTGCTAACTGGGTAATTGGAAGTATTGGTGAGCAACAGAAAAGAGCCATCCCCGGTTCAAACGAATTAGGTTCTATCAGCTATACTGAAAAAATAATGCTGCCCGAAGGTATTTATGATTCTCATGGTATTCCTGTTGCACCGGCAAGTCTTTACTTATCACAGTTAAAAGAACGTTTGGGTAAACAGGCATTGATCAATATTGGATATAACAATTAGTAATCAACTACTCCATCATACACTAAATAAATCAATGATGAAAAAAGAGATAAAGAAAGCAATGTTTTTCGTTGCAACATGTTTATTGTTACTTCCCTGCATCTTACAAGCACAAACAAAAACAGAAATTGCTGAATTTAAAAACTGGCCAAAGGGAACTTCTCCAAAAGAAATAGGAGTAAGAGTTGCCAATCGTTTTATAGCAACGCCACATACCAATTTTAATCGTCCAACTCCGCCAAGAACAATTACATACCCGGAGACATGTACATGGTATGGTGCATTAACTTTTGCAAAAGCGACAAACGATAAACAATTGGTAAAACAACTTGCCCAGCGGTTTGAACCATTGTTTGGAAGCAGGGACACATTGATACCAAAACCAGATCATGTTGACTTAACAGTGTTTGGTTCTGTACCATTAGAGTTATACATGCAAACAAAAGAGCAACGTTATCTCACGTTGGGAAAACATATTGCCGATAAACAATGGGGGCCACCCGAAGGACCAAGAGTAAAAGCAGAATCGCATTACTATTATAATAAAGGGATGACTTGGCAAACACGTATGTGGATTGATGATATGTTCATGATCACAGCAGTACAATCACAGGCATACAGGGCAACAGGTGATACAGCGTATATCAACAGGGCTGCAAGAGAAATGGTTTTATATCTTGACACATTGCAAAAAGAAAACGGGCTTTTTTATCATGCACCCGATGTACCATTCTTCTGGGGTCGTGGCGATGGCTGGATGGCAGTAGGCATGAGTGAGTTGTTGCGTTCACTTCCAAAAACAAATCCAAATTATAATCGCATCATGAAAGGCTATAAACTCATGATGAGTTCTTTATTGAAATACCAGGGGAGTGATGGCATGTGGCATCAACTCATTGATGATCCAACTTCATGGGCAGAAACCTCCTGTACAGGTATGTTCACCTTTGCATTTATCACCGGTGTGAAAGAAGGCTGGCTCGATAAAAAAACTTATGCACCTGCTGCACGCAAAGCATGGTTAAAACTGATCACATACATTAATGCCGATAACGACATCACGGAAGTATGCGAGGGTACCAACAAAAAGAACGATCGTCAATATTATATCGATCGCAAACGAAATATTGGTGATCTGCATGGGCAGGCTCCTTTATTGTGGTGTGCAACAGCTTTGTTACGGTAATAACATTCGTGTTATGTTGAATTAAAATTGAACCATTCTTTTCTTTAAGCGAAGAATGGTTCAGTTATTCAAGTGGTAGTACGAAGATGCGATTGAAATCTTACATTTATAAAAACAAACATCATGTCAACAACCCGTCGCCATTTTATCAAGCAATCAGCAAAAGCCTCTGCGGCAGTATATGCAGCTGCATTTGGTTTCAGTGCTAAAAGTTATGCCAATATCATTGGAGCCAATGATCGTGTGCGTGTGGGTGTAGTTGGTTTTTCTGATCGTCATCGAAGTTCACATCTTCCTTGCTTTCTGAATCATTATAAAGAATTGAATTTTGATTTAGTAGCTGTTTCAGATATATGGAAGAAAAGAAGAGAAGAAGGCGCCGCTATCTGGAAGGAAAAAATGGGACATGATATTGTTGCCTGCCGCAACAATGAGGAGATGTATGATAAAAAACTGGTGGATGCTGTGTTTATTGGTACTGCCGATTTTCAACATGCATTGCATGCAATAGAAGCGGTAAAAGCAGGATGCGATGCATACGTTGAAAAACCTTTTGCTGAAACGATGGAAGATAACCGTGCTGCATTAAAAGTGATCAAAGCGAGTAACAGAATAATACAGATCGGTTCACAACGGAGAAGTGGTTCTAATTATCATGCGGCCAATGATTTTATCCGCTCAGGAAAATTTGGTCCTATAACAATGGTTGAGTTAACATGGAATGTAAATCAACCGGGACGTTGGCGCCGGCCTGCATTGCTTGCACAATTAAAACAGGAAGATACTGACTGGAATCGTTTTTTAATGAACAGACCAAAGGATGATTTTGATGTAAGAAAATATTTAGAGTATCGTTTGTTCTGGCCCTATTCATCAGGACTGCCCGGTCAATGGATGAGTCACCAGATTGATACGGTGCATTGGTTCAGCGGCCTTGCTCATCCACGTTCTGTTGTTGCCAATGGTGGCATTTATATGTGGAAAGATGGACGGAAAAACTGGGATACCATAACAGCAGTGTTTGACTATGGCCCTGCAAATGATCTTTCATCGGGCTTCCAGGTTACATTTGGTTCCCGCATGCACAATGGCGATGAAAAACCGGCAGAGATCTATTACTCAAACGGCGGTGAATTAAATCTGAACACCAATATGGTTTCATCGAGAGGGGGATTAACAAAACGATTTGCAGATGAAATGAAGATGCAACCGAATTTGTTACCGGATCAAACATTGTCCGTTGTTGAACCGGTGATAGCATCTGCAAATACAGGTGGTGATAAACTTACTTCCAATCATGTGCGTAATTGGATGGAATCCATCCGTAGCCGGAAACAACCAAATGCGCCGGTAGAAGCAGGCTATAATCATTCCATTGCTACCATTATGACCAATGCAGCAGCACGCACCGGAGCCAAAGTAACCTTTGATGAAAAGACACAGGAAGTAATGGCCAACGGAAAAATATTTAAATACTAAGTAGCCGCATGCTCAACTATTTTTTAGCAATAGCATTTGTAATCGTAGCTGTATCTGCGGATGCACAACGATCAACTGGTTTCAGCATCAAAGAAAATCCTGCACAAAAACAGGTGGATGTTTTATACAACAATCAATTGCTCACTGCTTATTGCTACTACGATTCAAGCAAAAAGCCGATCCTGTTTCCTGTGAATACGGTTGATGGTATCACCGTTACACGTAGTTATCCATTTAAAACTGTAGCAGGTGAGCGTACTGATCATCCGCATCATACAGGCATTTGGTTGAATTATGAATCGGTGAATGGTCTTGATTTCTGGAATAACTCAACAGCCATTGCTCCTGCTAAAAGAGATCATTACGGAACGATCCTGCATCAAAAAGTTGTTAGCAAAAATGTCAATGATAAAAATGCTTCGCTTAGTGTAACAGCAACTTGGGTGAGGCCCGATGCGAAAGTTTTACTGAATGAAAAAACGATATTCAACTTTAGTGTAAACGGAAATGATTTTATCATTGACCGTATCACAACATTAACAGCAACAGATTCGGTTGTGCTGTTTAAAGATGTGAAAGATGGAATGTTTGCTATACGTGTAGCAAGAGAATTAGAACTGCCTTCAAAAGAGAAAAGCAACTTTGTTGATGATAAAGGAAATATTACAACAGTACCACCATCAAGCTCAGCCGATGTGAGTGGTATGTATTACAGCAGCAATGGAAAAACAGGCGATTCGGTATGGAGCAGCAGGGGTAACTGGGTTATGATGACTGGGAGAAAAGAAAGAAAAGATATTACCATCGCTATCATTGATCATCCGCTGAATATTGGTTACCCGGCTTACTGGCATGCAAGAGGTTATGGTTTGTTTGCAGTTAATCCGCTTGGAGCAAAAGTCTTCAGCAATGGAAAAGAAGAATTGAATTTTTCCCTTCAACCCAAACAATCAGTAACATTCAGGTACAGGATCATTATTCATTCAGGCGAGATCATAACAACGGATGCAATGAATAAGCTGGCTGCTGATTTTGCGAAAATAAAATGAACCGCAACAACGTAACAAAATGTTTATGAAAAGAACGCCCTACTTTATTTTGCTGGTTCTCTTTTCAGGACTTTCGATAACTCAGTCGGCTGCGCAGAAATTCAAACCCTTATTTAACGGCAAAAATCTCAACGGCTGGTATTCTTTTTTGAAGAACAAAGGAAAGGACAATGATTCTAACCAGGTGTTTACCGTGAATGATGGTTTGCTGAAGATCACTGGCCAGGACTTTGGCTATATTGTTACAGAAAAATCATTTACAGATTTTCATCTGGTCGTTGAATTTAAATGGGGCGAGAAAAAATATCCACCAAGAGAAAATGCAGTGAGGGACAACGGTATTTGTTATTATGTTGTTGCAACAGATAAAGTATGGCCACGATCAGTAGAGTGCCAGATACAGGAAGGTGATTGTGGTGATTTCTGGTTAATTGATAGTGTTACTGCAATGATCGATGGCGTGCAGCAAGGCCCTACAAAAAATACAAGAGTTAAAAAGAAAACAGATAATGAAAAACCAACCGGTGAATGGAACCGTGTTGAAGTGATAGCCATCAAAGGAAAGTGTACCCACATCGTAAACGGCGTTGTTGTTAATGAAGCAACTGATGTCAGTCTTCGTGCCGGACGAATACTCATTCAATCAGAAGGAGCAGAAACATACTATCGAAAAATTGAAATAAAGGAGTTGTGAAAACACTATTTACACTTGACTTATTCATGTAAAAATTTCTTCCAGCTATTCAACATACTTATTAAGTTTACTTTTTTGCATATACAGTTTACACAACTATTTTCTTGTCATTTTACAGTTAAAATTGTTGAATGCTTTGCTAACACGCAAAACGAAATCCCGTATAATTTTTATTTACTTGTGTAATCATTTTTTATAACGATTAATTCCGGCGCTTGACAGCGTTACGATTGATGCCAGCTTGATGCCAAACATCATGTGTTATTGTATTGCCTTTTCTTTCCTGTTTTCTTTTATGATGTTATGTACTGCTTTCTCAATCTGAATGTCTATTAAGCATGGATTTAAATCTCAATGAATGATTCTATCTGCTTGTTTAAAACTAAAACTACTAATTATGAGATGCTTTTTGGGAATCTTAGCCACCCAACCAAATCATGATGCTATCTTTTCCAGGAAAAAAAGGATAGCATTACTTACAATCTTTTTTCTTTGTTTTCTTTCCTATCTACCGGCACAGGATGCCAAAACAATAACGGCTAAAGGTGTTATTACCAGCCAGGCCGGCGAACCATTAGGAGGAGTTAACGTTACCGTAAAAGGTTCAACCAAAGGAGTGATTACAGAAACAGATGGCTCTTATCAACTCGAAGCTTCACCCAATGCTGTTCTTGTTATCTCTTATGTAGGTTATTTAACAAGAGAAATAAAATTAGGCAATACAAGTGCTGTGAATGTCAACATTCAATTACTTCCGAATAAGAATGAGATGAACGAAGTGGTGGTAGTTGGTTATGGCACCAGGAAAAAATCAGATGTAACAGGTGCTATTGTTTCAATCAGTGAACAATCGATCAAAGATATTCCTGCTGCAAATCTTACGCAAGCATTGCAAGGGCAGGGAGCTGGTATTGATATTCAGAAGAACGGAGGTAACAGCAAGCCGGGTGCTACGCCATCAATACTTATTCGTGGATCAAGATCTGTTCGTGCAGGTAACGATCCATTGATTGTAGTTGATAATATTCCTTTCAATGGAAACATCAATGATCTCAACCAGGATGATGTTGCATCAGTAGAAATATTAAAAGATGCATCATCAACAGCTATCTATGGTTCAAGAGGTGCAAACGGTGTTATTCTTGTTACAACCAAGCGTGGCAAATCAGGAAGACCTGTAATTACTTATAATTCCTATGTAGGGCAAGTGAGGGTGTTGAAAGAATTTCCGGTGATGAATACACAGGAGTTTGCTGCGTTCAAAAAATGGGCCTTATACAATGGACGTTTCAGTGGTAACAACAGAACCTATAGCAGCCCTGATGATCCATTGTTGATCTCACAAAACTTTTCTGCTGAAGAAATTGAAAGTATGAATACAGGTCGCAGTACCAATTGGCAGAAGCTGATGTACAAACCCGGTATCATCACCAATCATCAACTGGGATATACAGGCGGAAATGAATCAACACAATATGCTTTATCGGGAGGTTACTTTAAAGAAACGGGAATTTATTATGGACAGGGCTTTGAGCGTTATTCATTAAAGGCAAGTGTTGATCAGCAGTTTGGAAAACGGGTAAAGATTGGCATAAGCACACTGAATACATTTACTGTTACAGATGGTGAAGGTGCAAACCCGATGGGACAAGCATTAAGGGCCAGCCCAATGGTTTCTCCTTATAATCCTGATGGAACACTGTTGAATGATTTTGTACCCGGCAGTGCAAGCCAGGTATGGAATCCTTTGGCAAATTTTGAAGTAGAAGGAGCATCTATACAAAAAAGAAAACGCTTCGGCACATTCACAACTGCATTTGCAGATGTTAATATTATAAAGGGATTGAAGTATCGTTTCAATGCCGGTGTTGAATTACGCAATGATATTTATGGCGATTTCTTTGCGAGCAAAACAACCAATAACCTCGGTGGTTTATCTACTTCACAAAACCGAACAAGCTTCCGCACCAACTATACACTGGAGAATATTATCACTTACGATAAAACAATTGCGAAAAAGCATTCTGTTTTATTTACAGGATTGTTCAGTTTACAGGAGCAGGTAACACAGGGAAATGAATTCAGGAACAACACCATTCTTTCGGATGATCTGGAATATTTCAATCCAACTTATGGAGCTAATCTTGTTGGAGAAGGTAGCCATGAGAAGTGGGATATTCTTTCCTATATGGGAAGATTGAATTACAGTTATAATGATCGCTACCTGCTTACATTAACAATGAGGGTTGATGGTTCATCACGCTTGGCTCCGGGTAACCAATTCAAAACATTTCCTTCAGCTGCTGTTGCATGGAATATCTGGAAAGAATCTTTCATGGACAATGTAAGTGCATTTTCAAATCTGAAACTGCGTGCCAGTTATGGAAGAGTAGGTAACACCGCCATCAACGCTTATCAAACACTCGGTTCATTATCACCCGTTGTGTACAATTTTGGTGATATTACAACAACAGGATTATATCTAAGCAATGTATCAAACCCCGATCTTACCTGGGAATATACTTCAACAGTAAATGTTGGATTGGATTTTGGAATGTTGAAGAACCGCTTGTCAGGTTCAATTGAGATCTATAAGCAGTTTACAGATAATTTATTGTTGCCGCAAAATCTTCCTTCCACAACAGGCATACCGAATGCTATCGTTACAAATATTGGTAAAACAGAAAACAAAGGGATTGAGTTGCAATTAAGCTCAGTTAATTTCCAGGGAAAAGGAAGAAAAGATTTTAGCTGGACAACTGACCTGAATGTGTTTATCAATCGTGGTAAAATTACACAGTTGGCAAATGGCGTAACGAAGGATGTTGCAAATAACTGGTTTGTTGGCCATCCCATCGGCGTTTTTTATGATTGGAAAAAGGTTGGTATCTGGCAGGCAACTGCTGCCGATACAGCCGCAGCACTTGCATTGGGGCAAACAGTAAACGGTGTAGGTTCAGTAATTGGAAATATAAGAAGGGCCGACATCAGTGGACCAGAAGGAAAACCTGATGGTAAGTTAACGGATACGTATGATCGTATGATACTGGGATCAAGTCAACCCAAATGGGAGGGTGGTATAACCAATCGTTTTTCTTATCGTGGTTTTGATCTTACCGTTGTTGCTTTTGCACGTTGGGGACATATGATCAGAAGCAATCTGCATGGTGGTGGTTTTGCCAATACTTTCCAGGGAACATATAACAATATTAAAACCCCTTACTGGACACCAACCAACGGTGAAAATGAATATCCAAAACCAAATGCAAATAATACCAACACACCTAACAATTCATTGCTTGGATTTTTTGATGGTTCGTTTGTAAAGATCAGAACATTAAGCCTCGGCTATAACCTTCCACCTTCATACATCAAAAGATTACGGGCAAGAGCGGTTCGCATTTATACAACAGTAGAAGATCCGTTTATTCTCTTTTCACCATTCGTTAATAAATATGGTGGAATCGATCCGGAAGCTGCAGGCAGTTCAACCAGTCCGTCAAATGCAACATTAAATCTCGATACTCCATCAAATTGGTCACTGATACTTGGTATCAATATTTCGTTGTAAAAAAATCAAAGGAATAACATGAAACATACAAATAGCATACTATATACAATCATACTTGCAACATGCTTCTTAATCAGTTGTAAAAAGAAGTTGATTGAAGATCCGAAATCGATACTTACACCTGCATTCTTTTCCACTACACAGGGGTTTCAACAGGGATTGGATGCTGCTTATGCCGGTACACGTTTGATCTGGGGTAACCAGGATTATTTTACCATCACAGTAATAGGTACTGACGAATTCAGAAGAGGTATTGATGGCAACAGCGACATCAATGTTTACAGTAGTGGTTACACGCCATCAACCGGCGTAATCAATGCGAACTGGCGCAATGCATACACATTCATTAACACCTGCAATGGTGTAATTGACAATGCTGCGAATGTTGATGTGCCGGCTGCAAAAAAGAAAACGATGGTTGCTGAAGCAAAATTTCTACGGGCCAATTATTATTTTTTACTCGTTCAGTTTTGGGGTGATGTAACATTGAATAAAAATTTTGTTTCAACTCCAAGCACTGCTGCCACACGACAGCCGATGGCAGAAGTGTATGATTTTATTGTGCAGGATTTGAAAGATGCTATTGCTGATCTGCCTGCGGGATTGATCAAAGATGTGTTGCCCGGTAAAGCTACACGTGCTGCAGCAAAGCATTTGCTGGCGAAAGTTTATCTCACACGTGGCGGATCATCAGCTGCTAAAGCAACCGACTATGCTGATGCACTTGTCACCGCAAAAGATCTGATAGATACAAGAGCAACACATGGATTAAATCTGTTGCAGGATTTTGGAAAAGTATTTGAAGAAGGCAATGAAGCAAACAGCGAAGTGATCTGGTCTGTACAACATACATCCAACCTCGCATTCAACGGGCCAAACAACAGCGGTGTTTCAAACTTTAGTGCAGACAATGTACTCAATCACATGTGGGTGCCGCAATACGAACGTCAACCTGCGATGATACGCAGCACATTATACGGACGTCCGTACATACGTTGTATACCTACACGATGGACAACAGATACTGTGTTTACAAACAAAGCGAATGATACACGTTACGGTAAAACATTTCAAACTGTTTGGCTGGCAAACAATCCTGACCCGGCAAGTTATCCCAAGTGGCCAACGCCTTTACCTGCTGGCGCACCGGCAGGCGCTGTATCAGGTCAACCAAAATTTGCGTTTGGTGATACGGCTATTTTTATGCCTGGTGTTGATCGTACCAATGCACAGATAGCTGCCAGTAAACCATTGGTAATACCACCACGTAATTACAATAGTTCTTTATCGCCTTACATGATGAAGTATAACGATACAAAAAGAGCGAACCTGAATTTCCCTTCTATTCGTCCTGTGATTGCTTATCGTCTTGCAGAAACTTATCTCATCGCAGCAGAAGCAGCATTCAGAACAGGAAATATGGGCGACGCTGTGACTTACATTAATACCATACGTACAAGGGCCGCTTTCCCAACAGGTGATCCATTAACGTTGCAGATAACAGCAGCTGATATCAATATTGATTTTATCCTGGATGAGCGAACAAGAGAGCTATGCGGTGAATTAACAAGATGGTTGGATCTTGTACGAACCGGTAAACTATTAGAAAGAGTAAAGCTGCATAATTCAGAAGCAGCACCAAACATTCTGAGTAAACATATACTCAGACCAATACCGCAAGCGCAGATCGATGCCGTTGTAACAGGGCCAAAATATCCACAGAATCTTGATTGGTAAATGAACACAAGTTTTTCTCATATAGCAACGTCGACAGTTTAGGTTATCAGGTAAACAACAACCGGCAATGTTCTCATTGCTGGTTGTTCTTACAAACAGTTTCAACTGGACAACTAAACAAGTCGGCGAAACGAACTACCATACAGCAGGTAGTTTTCGAGTACAGGTGCATCACGTAAAGTGGTGCACTTTTTTATTCCGAGCTGCCTTTGTTTTCTAAGTAGATCATTTGTTCCCAGGGAATTCTATTTCTTTCCCGATTCAGAGTATAACTATGGCTTTCATTGCCGACCAAAAAATCCTTTTTCTTATCGAGGATAAAAAGAACATTCTCATCACCCTTTAATAAAAATAAAAATGTATTTGCATCAAGTTGAAGCTGAAAAACGATTGCGTTCGGATCGCTTGCTGTTCCTTTTACAATATTCCAGTTGCCTTTTCCGGTCCATTTCCCCATGCCCCATGTTTCGTACACAGTTGGTTGAAGTGTAACAGCGTCCTGGTAAAGTATAACACCCATCTTTCTTTTTGCACATGCTGCGTTTTCACCGAGGTTGTATTCGTTAAGAAATTCCTGGCAAGGAGTTCTGCCAGCAAACACACCTAAAACTGTATTGTTTACTGTTTTAGGTGATTGTATTTTCTTTACAGACCGATCTGATAGCTTTAATGCACTTGTTGCTGATATGCAACTGCAAATCAATAAAGCAAAAGAAATAATTTTCATAAACATTATTTAAGAAAGTTAGTTTGCAACACGGTTTAATGTATAACTAAACGATTCATTACCGATCATCAGTTTCCCGTCGCTGTCTAATAAATGGATCAGATTATCGCTTAGTTTAAGAAAGCGAATGGATCTTTCAGTCTTATCCGATCCCAACTGGTAGGTTACGGCATTGGGATTTGTTTTAGTGCCCTGCACAATTGTCCATTTTCCTTCTGTTTCCATTTTTGTACCCGGCTCGGAATACATATTTGTTCCCTTTACAATAAACCTGTTGACAGATGATAGCTTGTAAGTTGTGGGCTTGCGGGAAACAGGATCTCTGTACAAAATCAATTTCCATTGCACCATTGCGCAATCGGCCTCCGCTGACACTTTGTGTAATGGTCGTATAAACTGACCACAAGGAGTAGTACCTGCAAATATTCCCAGTATGGACGAATCATTTAAGTTTCTTTGCAGTTTTCCAACTGACAAACATGCAACCAATGTCATCAGTGTAAAAGCAGATTGTATCGGTTTCATTAACGATTATTTCTATCAAAAATAAAACACAATAAGCAGCGTGTTTGGAATTTTAGATATGAAGTGAGATTTGCTTGACGAAAAGGTTATTAGCAGTTCTATGAAAACATTGTTGATTCCTTGGATGCTCCGAGGTCAAAGGTTGCCTGCTGTTTCACTTTCTTCAGATCGCCACCATTCACAATTATGTTTTGACTTAATTCTCCTGCTACATGAAGAAATGTAGCAGCAGTTGTCAATACTTTGGTTGCGCTAAGCAAAATGTCTTGTGAGTTTACAAATCGTAGCAACTCATTTCCGGGACTTCCCATTGCTGTTAATCCATTAACAGATGCATCCTGCACATGATCAAAAATAATTGCAGGTCTTTTATCTGGTTGATCATATTCAAACCGTACGTTATTCAGCGTAAGACCTTTTACATTGCGGGCATACATACCATAAGCAGGAGGGCCGCCGGGTAGGGGATCCCACACGCCGAAATACTCCGCCGCAATTTTAGGGATAACCTTCGCCGGCTGTTCTGCAGTTCCGCCACCTGCATACTTCACATGAACATCATTGAAACTGATATCTTCAAGATAATATTCACCCATTGCGTTTAAGGTAATGCATGAATTCTTTTCGCCTTCTCTTACTGTTACACCAAAATGAATATCGGGGTGATCGATTGGTTTTTCAATTACACTTGCACGGATATTGTTAAACGAGATGTTGCGGATAAATGGTTTTGTGATTGATGCATTATTGCTGTTGCCGCCCGTTGATGGGCCACTGAATCCAATACCGATTGGCCCGGTTACATTTCGCATAATGATATTTGAAAAACTAAGATTTTCAATTGATGCTCTGCCTGCACTGATCTTGATGGGGCAACCATAAGTATCATAGATCAAACAATTGCTGACAGTGATGTTCTGCGATTCACCACCACCAAAACGAAAAACAGACCAGCGTGTACTGAAGCTGCAATTACTGATGGTTACAAATTTGTTGCTGCCAAACAAGGCGCATGCATCATCCTGGCACTGCACATCACAATTAATGATGTGTACATACTCGCTGTTATTAAAATGAAAGCCATCGTTATTCCTGTTTACACGATTGTAGATCCTTACGCCATCGATATGCACATGCTTACAACTCAAAATGCGGAAACAATGGTAGGCACTTGCTGTACAAAAAACATCATCCATCCGCAGGTTGCTGCATTGAAAAAAAATAGCAAGATGAGGGCGATCAAAATTTCCGCCTACACCATTCTGCCCCGGCCCTGTATTATCTCCTTTACCATTATAAAAGGCAAGACCATTTCCATCAATGGTTCCTTTCCCTTCAATTGAGAGATGATGTGCATTCACCGCAAAAAGAAAAACAATATTTCCGTTACCGGACGGTACGCCTTTACCTGCTGTATAATCTTCCCGTTTTGGACTACCTAACAATTTACCCGAAGCAGCAATATGAAGTGTAACATTCGACTTTAATTCTAATGTGCCGGAAAGAAAATCACCTGCCGGGATCAACACAGTACCGCCTTTATCGGCATAACATTGATCGATGGCCGCCTGAATGCTTTTTGTGTTTAATGTTTTACCATCGCCCTTAGCACCAAAATCTCTCACGTTGTAAATTTTTGCACCTTGCAGATGATCTTCTTTTTCTTCAGCAACAGGAGATGCGTTTGCATTTGCTGCAAGCAGAGTGGCACCTGCTGCAATTGCAGGAACAGTTACTTTACCTAGCCACTCACGGCGGGAAAGAGAATGATTATCTTCCATAAAATTCATTTTTGCTTTTTTGAACTGTATATGGCTTAAGCGATGCCTAAATGCCTCGTTACTTCTTCCTTGCATTTAATTGCGCCATGTATAACGAGGTTGGTTGCAATCCGTCTTTATTTTGTCCTTCCCACAACGCATCCGGTCTGCCTTTTAAACGACCATCATATTTTTCTCCTTTAAGGCCAATACAATAATTATTACCCGATACCCATGGGTTTTGCACCGCTGCACGTTTTACAGTACAGTTCCAAACAACCTGTGTAACACCAACCCATCCATGACCGCTTCCCCAATTACCACGGTCCTGGATATTGATCTCGCCATCGGTTACAATGTTATCATACAATGTACCTGTTGACCAACGATGATGCGGTCCGATGTCTGCATGTGTTTTGGTGGAAGTGCAATTGTAAAAAACATTGGGCCCATTTGTTCGGGCACCTGTTACATAATCATGTCTTCCATCAGAAGTTTGACAGTTCATGAATAAATTCAACTGACCATTATTGCTGAACGAATACCTGCGGCTGCCTGTTATAACTGATTTATGATCGAAACATTTGCTGTTAAGCACAGAAATGCTTTTTGCAAGCGCTCCAAGATTTACACAACTGAAGCCAAAATGTTTTGCTGTAACATTTCGAACCCAGCTGTTTTCTATTTTATTCATTTTAATGGCGTCCCATGCATGATTTTCAGAAGTGTCGGTTTCAAATGAACTTTCAAACGAAAGATGCTCAATGCCTACATGGTTAATGCGATTTGCAAAACTGTATTTATAAATTTCAGCACCACCATATTTCTGTTCCATCGGCATTACGATCGGGTTATCGATGCTGATCTTATTGCCTTCAATCTTAGTGATCACACGTTCAAATTCAAGATCGTATTCTTTCGGCTGCCATTGGCGTGTGCCACCACGGTCTTCGATCTGATCCATCTTTAAATCCTTTATCCATTGATTGGTTCCGGGTCGTAACACAATGATCTTATCGCCCACAGAAAAACTTTTAGTCGATGAAACGCTGAACGTAAATGAACCCGTGGGCACATACTCGTTTATGATCTTTGTTCTGCTGCCTTTTACTTCCGTTATAGTTCCATCGCCCGACACATCAACTACTGCCACTTGTTTTTTTGATGTGGACAGCAATTTTGTATCATCACCTTCACCTCTTAAAACAATACCACTTGCTTTGATACGGATACTGTTGGGAATGATATAGCTTCCTTTTTTTAATAATATCGCTCCTCTGAATCCATCTTTTTTCAAAGGCAATTTTGCAACTTCGTCAATAGCTTGCTGAATCACGGTTTCATCATTATCAGAACCTGTTGCTGAAATGGTTTTAACAACTGGTATCTCCGGAATGTTTTTATCTCCGCTGTAATAACCAACTCTGCTGAAGTCGGGAATGATATTTCCTTTTTCATCGGGAATATATTCCAGCGAGCCGTTCTTATTTAGTTTGATAAACTTCGATACCCATTTATCGGTATGCGATTGAAATGAAAGAACGACAATGGCAGACAGGATGAAAATTGTTTTTTGAAAACTGATTCTTGACATAGCAATACAATAAGAATGAACAAATAAAATCGAACATAATATTCCGGCTTTTTTTACAGAAACGAACCGTTTGCCAGAATAGTTGAATAGTTGGTTAATTGTATAAAACAGCGGTTGGCTTAACTTTCTCTCCTTTGTTTCACTAAAAGAAACCAAGCTTATAAACCGGGTTATGAAAGTAAAAAAAATCAGTTCCACTTTAATGCTGCTGCTGTTTACAGCAGCTTCTTTTGCACAGGAAACAAAACTCACTGAGCAACAGGACAGATGGGTCATTCAACCAGACGGCAGTATTCAGTGGACAATTGATGGACGTCTTCCACATCATGATCATATAGAAATGAGTGGCGAAAAAATCTCCATGTGGATGCAATATTCTGTTGACAGCACGGCTAAACCAAAACTGTCACGTACATTGGTTTTTCCTTCGTTCCGGTTATTGCCACAACGCACCATTGCACACATGACTTATAATGTGGAAGACAACGATCTCCCCAGAATTTATATCAACGATAGGTTGTTGAAAGCCGGTGTGCACAATGCAGCCATCATGAATGATATGCCTGAAAAAGTAATTAGCATTACACATAATGGCATTATGCAGATAAACAGCGAGATCGGCAAAGATGGTTTAAAGCTGAAGCGTATTTATTTTCCATCTGTTGATAAAGCAATGGCTGTTGAAAAACTGGTGTTTATCAATGCTGGAAAACAAGCTGTGAAAATTGATATGGAGTATCTTAAACGGGATGTAAGTCCATCAGCAGAAAGAACCAGTAACGGTCCACATCATTTTATTATTTCTACAATTGGTGAAGGTTTAAAAACCATTCAACCGGGCGATAGTGCTGTGTTTGCAATAACCTACCAGGCAACAAGAGCGAATGAACCAATGATAAAAGCATCCGTTAATGAAGAAGAAGTTACAAGGCAGTACCGTGTAAAACAGATGACTGAAAATTTAATTCTGGAAACACCCGACAGGATATTGAACACAATGTTTGCGTTTGCAAAGATCCGCAGCACTGAAAGTATCTATAACACCAGGGGCGGTTATATGCATGGGCCGGGGGGCTTACGATATTATGCAGCCATCTGGGCAAATGATCAGGCAGAATATGTAAATCCCTTTTTTGCTTTTCTTGGTGATGATGTCGGAAATAAATCGGCTATGAATTCCTTCCGCATGTTTGCGAAATATATGAACCCGGAATACAAACCAATCCCAAGTTCAATTATTGCAGAAGGTGCAGGTGTTTGGCAGGGCGCAAAGGATAGGGGCGACATGGCGATGATTGCTTATGGTGCCGGTCGTTATGCATTGGCATATGGTAATATTGATTCAGCAAAAGTTTTGTGGCCATTGATCGAATGGTGTCTCGAATATTTGAAACGAAAATTAACAGCAGATGGCGTTGTATATTCTGACAGTGATGAACTGGAAGGACGTTTCCCGGCAGGCAAAGCAAATCTTAATACCAGTTCATTGTATTATGATGCGTTGCTTTCTGCGGCCTATCTTGGAAAACGATTGGGCATTGCAGAACAGCAACTCAAAACGTATAAGCAAGAAGCAATAAAACTTCGTGCAAACATTGAAAAATATTTTGGTGCCACGATAGATGGGTTCCAGACTTACCGTTATTACAAAGGCAATGATACGTTACGTGCATGGATCACCACTCCGTTAACAGTTGATATTTTTGACCGGAAAGAAGGTACAGTGGCTGCTTTATTTTCCCCACGCTTATGGACGGAAGATGGGCTCGCTTCATTGGCAGGTAATAAAACATTCTGGGATCGTTCTACTTTATATGGATTGCGTGGAGCTTTTGCTGCAGGTGAACCAGAAAAGGCATTGACATTTCTGAAATATTTTTCAAGACGAAGATTATTAGGCGAACATGTTCCTTATGCAGTGGAAGCATACCCCGAAGGAAATCAACGGCATCTGTCTGCTGAAAGCGGTTTGTATTGCCGCATTTATACCGAAGGCGTCTTTGGAATACGCCCCGTTGATATAAACAGTTTTAATTGTACACCACGGTTGCCAAAAGAATGGAATAAAATGGCGCTGCGGAATATTCATTCATTCGGGCATGTGTTTGATTTGGAAGTTGAGCGTGTTAATACAAATCTCATTATTGTGGTTAAATCAGGAGATAAAGTGAAGCGATATAAAATTGCAGAAGGAAAATCGCAATTGATAACGTTGTGATTAGGTTTATAAAGATGGGTTAAATAAAAAGTTTATTCTTCCCCCTGCATAAACTCACTCGGCGTTTTACCAAACTGCTTTTTAAATTCTTTGCTGAAGTATTTCCGGTCGCTGAAGCCAACCATATAGCCTACTTCAAAAACACTGTACTGCTGCATGCGTAAAAGTTGTGCTGCACGTTTTAAACGGATGGACTTAATAAAGTCATTCACCGACATATCGGTGAGTGCTTTTAATTTTTTGTACAACACTGATTGACTCATCGCAATTTTCTGCGCCAGCATGTCAACACCAAAATCAGGATGATCGAGATGCTCTTCAATGATCAGAATGAGCTTGGTTAAAAACTGCTCTTCCGTATTGTCGATGGTAACATTCTTCGGCTGCAGGAAGAACTGCTTGCTGTAACGTTTCGATAAAACATCTCTTGCTGCAAGCAAATTACGAACGGTGAGTTCCAATACCTGCGTGCTGAAAGGTTTTGTGAGATAACTGTCGGCTCCTTTGGTTAATCCGCTCACATGATCGGATTGAGCAGTTTTAGCCGTTAATAATACAACAGGAATATGACTGGTACGTTCATCGGTTTTTAAACGACTGCACAATTCAAACCCATCCATTTCCGGCATCATCACATCGCTCACCACAAGATCAGGAATTTCTTCCGTTGAAAACTGCCAGCCTGTTGCACCATTCTCCGCTTCAATGATCTTATAACTGTGCTGCAACGTTTCTTTTATCAGTTCACGCAACTCGGCATTGTCTTCTACAATAAGAACGGTTCTTTGTGTTGCTTCAGGTAATTGTTCTGCTTCGGGAAGTTCTGTTGCTTCTGAAATAGCAGCAGGAGTGTGCATGCTTTCCAATTCGCTTTGGAGCGATAGCTCTTCGTTTGAAAAATGCGCATTGCCTTTCAGCAACGTTACTGTAAAACAGGTGCGGTTGTTGGCTGCTGTTTCGCTTGTTTCACTTTCAACTGTTAGGGTGCCTTTGTGCAGCTCCGTAATATTTTTCGACAATGCTAATCCAATTCCATACCCTGTATTTTGTGTAGTATGATCATTTACCTGGAAAAAATTGGTGAACAGTTTATCAATGTACTCAGGAGCAATACCACGACCATTGTCAGTTACTTTAATCAACACCTGTTTATCCTGCTCTTCAACATGCAGCAATACTTGTCCGCCTTCTGCAGTAAACTTAAAGGCATTGGTGAGCAGGTTAAAGATCACTTTCTCCATTTGTTCTTTATCAAACCAAACAGGTATTGATGGTTTGTTGTGCACAAACGAAAGACGGATATTTTTTGAAAGTGATAATTCTTCAAACGAACTGTAAATAGAATGAAGGAATGCAACCAGATCATGCTTTGCTACATACAATTTTAAATGATTGGTTTCTGCTTTGCGAAAATCCATCAACTCGCTTACAAGTTTAAGCAGGCGATCAGCATTTGTACGCACATTCGACAATTGCTGCGATAAAATGTTGTTGGCTTTGTTTTCCTGCTGCATCTTTTCAACAGGCGTCATAATGAGTGTAAGATGCGTACGTATCTCGTGCGAAATATTGGTAAAGAAATTAAGCTTCACCTGGTGCAACTCCTGATCCCGGCGTAGCAATGCCTGCAGGTAAAAATAACGGACGATAAAAAACAGCACAGTAGCAAGCAGCAACAAGTAAATGAAAAAGGCCCACCACGATTTCCAGAAAGGAGGAAGAATAGTGATCTGCATTTGAACCGGCTTTCCCCAAACACCATCGTTGTTCGATCCTTTTACCCATAACGTATAACTGCCTTCAGCCAGGTTGGTAAATGTTGCAGAAGGTTGATTAATCTCTGTCCATTCTTTTCCTGCACCTTCTAGTTTATAAGCGTATTTGTTTTTTGATGGCTTGATAAAATTCAGCAATGCAAATTCAATGGTGAATGTGTGTTGATTATAACCAAACTCCAGTTTATGTGTGTAACTGATATCTTTTTTCAACAGATCAGTTGCATCATTGATGTCAACTTTAGTATTGAACAACTTCAAGCCGGTAAAAACGAGTGGTGCAGATACTTCATTCGTTTCAATTTCATTCGGATAAAAACCGGTAAATCCATTAATGCCGCCAAAGAACATTTCACCATTACTGTCTTTATAAAATGCATTGTAATTAAATTCATTTCCGGCAAGTCCATCACCCGCAGTGTAGGTATGAAAACTGGTATCGGCTGTTGTAAATTTTACTAATCCATTACCCGTACTCAGCCACAGGTTTTCATTGTTATCTTCCAGTATACCTACTACATTATCGTTCGGCAAACCATCTTTGGTTGTAAAACTGCTGTATGCTTTTGTAGCTGGTTGATATTTTATTAATCCGCCGTAATGAATACCGATCCAGATATTCCCATCACTGTCTTCTTTTATACAGTTGATGTTTACAACAGGGTTGTTTGTTTTCAGTTGAACAGGTTGCAGTGTTTTCTTAAGCAGGTTAAACACATACAAACCATTGAGTGTACCGATCCAGATATTTTTGTTACGGTCTTCAATAAGATAACTGATACTTGCTGATGATAGTGTTTTTAAATACGACTGTTGCGGAGCGTCGGTTAAAACAGTACCCGTTCGTTTAAATACATACAATCCTGAATGTTTGCCTACCCAGAAGTTATGCTCACTGTCTTCCATAATAGCCACAACTTCCGATTGCTTTCTGCTGTTTTCTGTTTCGTTAATATAAAAACTCTGAAACTGTTGTGTTTGTTTGTTGAAGAGTGCAAGACCTGCACCATGTGTACCAACCCACAATTGTTTATCACGATCAATAAAAACTGTTTTTACAAGATTGGAACCAATGCTTCCTGCATGGCCCGGTTGATTCCTGTAAGTGCTCACATTTCCTGTACTGCGGTTCACATAATTTAAACCACCACCTTCAGTACCGATCCATAAATTCTTTTCTTCATCAGCAACAATTGAACTCACTACATTATTACTGATGCCCGATGCAGGGCCTTTATTACGCCAGGTAGTAAAAATTGTTTTGTCTTTATACGTAAGATTTACACCGCCAAAAAAAGTACCCACCCAAACAGAACCATTTGCATCTTCAAAAATGCTGTGTACCGAATTCTGACTTAAACTCTTTTCATCTGCTGCATTGTTTTGATACGAGGTAAAAGTTTTTGTTTGCGGCTCTACAATGCTTACACCTTCCTGAGTGCCTATCCAGAGTTTACCTTCCTTATCGCAAAGCAGTGTGCGGATATTATTATTGATGATACTGTTTGCCTGTGCTGAATAGAAACGGGTGAAGCTTTCCGTAGCTCTGTTGAAAAGGTTTAATCCATTAATTGTTCCAACCCACAAATTGCCAGCTTTATCTTCTGTAACTGATGTAACATAATTATCAGAGAGACTGTTGCTGTTAGCGGCTTCGTTCACAAACTTCTTCTCAGTATAACCACCGCTTGTTTTTTGCAACCTTACCAAGCCAGTTGTTGTGGCTACCCAAATAAATCCTGCATGATCTCTGTACACCCGCTTGATGCTTGTATAATAAAAAGGAGTGCCGCCGGCCGACACAACGATCTTAAACTCATCGCTGCCGGTTGCTGCGCTGAACAGGCGACCAAATGTTCCCACCCAAAGCATTCCATCCTTTGTTTCATCAATACAGGAAATAACCTGGTCTTTTCGTTTATCGGGAAAGGGGAGTGAATAATGGTTGAAAGAGTTTGTTTCAGATTCAAAGCGGTTCAATCCGTTTTCGGTTCCGATCCACAGATTTTTCTTTGAATCGCTGTACACACAATTAATATAGTTGTTGGAGATCGATCGGGGATCGTTTGGATTGTTCTGGTAATTAATAAAGGAGTGCCCATCAAACCTGTTCAGTCCGTAACGGGTACCCATCCACATAAAACCCCTTGCATCCTGCGCAATTGAAAGCACCGTGTTTTGCGAAAGCCCTTGCTCAACAGTTAAATGATGAAAGCTGAGTTTTTGTGCAGAAAGACCTGCACTGATAAAAAGAAGAGCAGCAACAAAACATTCCTTGCACATATTGTACAGGTAACGAAAACCGGTAAAAGACAATTGGTTCGTGGGCATAAGCTGGCGCACAAATTAGTGAAATCGGGTGTTGTGCAGGTTGGCAACATCTTACACAGCAGTTTTCATTCTTAAGCACCGATACCTGCGAAAAAGCAGGGGGTGCAATCCTGTTTACACAGGGTAATAATCTGCTTTATTATGCAAATGTTAGGGAATAATTAATTGATTGTCAATTTTCTTACAGAAAAACAGGATTACACCCCCACATCAACAGAATTTTCATCCCTGTGCTTTTTGCGGCTGAAGGAGATTTATAGCGAAGCAGAAATGCTATGCCATAAACAAACTACTAAACCAAAACTTACGCAGAAATGAAAAAACAACGCCCAACATTTTACGGGCAGCAGCAATTGCTGAAACAGGCAATGCTTTTTGCGGGCATCGTGTTTTTGTGCCGGGTGCTACCTGCACAAACAACAGATTCAACGCAGCAGAAGCAGGCCGGGCAAACAGAAAAATTGCCGGTTGCATTTGGAGAGCAAACACGTAGTGCGTTACTCCAGGCACAGGGCAGAATTCAGGGCAGTCAACTGGAATCTGTTCCGGTAACGCAGATCGAAGGAGCGTTATACGGCAAACTCGCCGGGTTGTATCTTGTTCAGGCATCCGGCAAACCCGGAAGCGATCAACCTTCTATTTCCTTACGTGGTTTTTCCCCTCTGGTGGTGATTGATGGTGTACCCCGCACATTCACCAGCATCGATCCGCAACAGATCGAATCGGTGACCGTATTAAAAGATGGATTGGCAACAGCCATGTACGGTCAGCGTGGTTCGGATGGGGTATTGCTGATAAAAACAAAACGTGGCAGCATTGCACCACGCAAAATTTCATTTACTGCACAATCGGCTATTCAGCAACAATTAAATCGTCCGGAGTTTTTAAATTCTTTCGACTATGCTTCCTTATTCAATGAAGCATTGATGAATGATGGTAAAGCACCGGTGTATTCTGCAGATGATTTGAATAAGTATAAAGATCATTCAAGTCCATATACACATCCTGATGTTGATTGGTACAATTCTATCTTGAACAAACAGGCAACCATGCAGCGCTATAACCTGAACATTTCAGGTGGTGGCAAACTGTCCCGTTACTTTGTTGATCTTGATTATCTCAACCAGCAAGGATTCTTTATTACCGATAACAAGTTAAACACGTATCCTACCAATAATTTCTACAAGCGTTATGTTTTCAGAAGCAATATTGATGTTGATTTAACCAAAAGCACATTGCTTTCGCTGAATATATTCGGTCGCTTACGTAACGGCAACGAGCCGGGTGCAGGTACAGATGCTATTTACGATAACATACTTGCAACGCCCAACAATGCTTACCCTGTGTTTAATCACAACCAATCGCTTGGTGGTAATGTACAATACAGCAATAATATTTACGGACAGGTTCTTCGTTCGGGCTACCGGCCAACCTATAACCGCAATTTGGGTGTAGATGTAGCACTTCGTCAGAATCTCGATTTCATCAAAGGTTTGTATGTACGTGGCTTCACCTCATTCAATTCTTATTATGATGAATCGATCAACCGTAGTAAAACATTTGCGGTGTATGATTTCCAGTTAAATCCATTAACCGGCGACACCACATTGCAGAAGATCGGTACCGATGCATCGCAAAGCAACAGCTCAAGTGTAAACTCACAAAACCGCCAGATCTATAATGAGTTTTCATTAGGTTATGATACAGAAAAAGGAAAGCATGCATTTCAAAGTGCCTTGTTGTTCAACAGCGATAATTATGTAACGGGTTACGATCTGCCATTGAACAATTATGGTTTTGCTGCAAGAGCACAATACAATTACGATGAAACCTATTTTGCAGAAGTTGCAGGTTCTTACATGGCCATGAACCGTTATCCACAAAACAAACAGTGGGGTTTCTTTCCTGCAGTTGGTTTAGGCTGGAACATGAGTAAAGAAAAATGGTTTCATGTGCCTGTGATCAGTAATTTAAAATGGCGTGCAACCTATGGCAAAACAGGTGACAACAGCGGTGCAGGTTATTATGTGTACCAGCAGTTTTATAATTCCGGTTCTACTTATTATTTCCAGAATCCATCAACAGGCAACAGTACACTCAGCGAAGCATCGCTTGCTAACCCGAATATTACCTGGGAGAAAGCACGCAAGTTCAATGCGGGTGCCGATATCAGTTTCTTCAACAACAAACTGGAGCTGAGTGTTGATTATTACGATCACCTGTTTTATGATCTGTTGCAGCAACGTGGCACTAATGCAAGTGCCATCATTGGCAGTACTCTTCCTTCCGAAAATATGGGCGAACGCCGTTACAAAGGTTTTGAAGCGGCGATCAACTACAATGATCATGCAGGCGATTTTTATTGGTATGTAAATGCCAATGCATCCGTCAGCAAAAGCAAGATCATTTGGATGGATGAAGTGATTCGTCCTTATGCCTACCAACGCCGCACAGGTTTACCGGTTGGTCAGCCGTTTGGTTTAACTGCTATTGGTTTTTATCAATCACAAACAGATATTAATAACAGCCCGGTTGTTGAAGGGTACAATCCTGTGCCCGGTGATATTAAATTTAAAGACACAAATGGCGATGGTATTATTAATGTGTTTGATGAAACAGCTATCGGCTCAACAAAGCCATTATTCTTTTACGGTTTAACTGCGGGCTTCAACTGGAAGGGTCTTGATTTTTCTATGTTGCTGAATGGCGTAAGCAATCGCAACATATGGACGAATAACAGCAACACACTTGAGTTTCAGCAAAACAGCAACGGTGGTTATGGGCAGGCATTTGCACATCATCTTGATCGCTGGACGCCTGCAACTGCGGCTACAGCAACTTATCCACGTTTGAGTTTAGATGATAATCCAAACAATCACCGCAACTCTTCATTTTGGTTAAAAGATGGCAGCTACCTGCGTTTACGCAATGTAGAGTTGGGTTATACTTTACCAACCAAGTGGACAGGCATTGTACGCATTACCAAAGCAAGAGCATTTGTAAATGCACTCAACCTGCTTACGTTTTCGAAACTGGAGCGTGTTGATCCCGAAGTACTCAACTGGGATTATCCCAATCAACGTGTGATCAATTTCGGTATCAACATTCAATTCTAAAACGATTAAAGATTATAAAATGAAGATCATTACCAATTATATTTTCCTGCTGTTATGTACAGGTGTGCTTGCATCCTGTAGTAAATCGCTGGAGCGTGAACCACTGGAACGCATCACCGATGAAATGGCATTCGATCAAATGGATAAGAATGCTGATTATGCCAAACAGTTTTTGTATGGTACTTACTTGCAATTGCCTGATGGTTATAACCGTTTATCGAATGCATTTCTTGATGCAGGTACTGATGATGCGGTGCATTCGCAAGACGGCATCAGCATTGAAAGTTTCCGTAACGGACGTATCACTGCATTGAATGTAGTGGATAACCAATGGAGCCGTAACTATACCGGCATACGAAAAGTAAATCTATTCTTATCAAAGATCGATGCAGTTCCTGCGCCACAAAATTTGCGCACACAATGGAAAGCTGAGGCCCGTTTTCTCCGTGCTTATTTTTATTTCGAATTAATAAAACGTTGGGGTGGAGTACCGCTTATTGGCGATAAAGTATTTGGCCTGGAAGATAATATCAATCTCAGCCGTAATTCATTGGATGAATGTCTTGCATACATCCTCAGCGAAATTGATGCAGTAAAAGATCAACTCATCAACCATATTACTCTTACTCCCGCAGCAGAAGCCGATAAATACATTGCTGTTGCAACGAAAGGATCTGCATTGGCTTTAAAATCGAGAGTGTTGTTGTATGCAGCAAGTCCGTTGATGAATACAACAAACAACGCACAAAAATGGACGGATGCGGCCAATGCAGCAAAAGAAGTGATGCAGATGAATGCATACTCGCTCTCAACTGATTTTATTGCGTTGTTCAATGCAGTAAAAAATGCTGAGATCATTTTTATGGTGCAGAAAGCACAAAGCCAGAATGTGGAAACCAACAATGGTCCTGTTGGTTATTTGGTTGGTTCAGGTCGCACCAGTCCTTCTCAAAATTTAGTTGATGCATTTTTAATGAAGAATGGCAAACGTATTACCGATGCAGGTTCGGGTTATAGTGCAACTGCTCCATATACCAACAGGGATAATCGTTTTGATGCAAGCATCATGTACAATGGAAAAAACTGGTTAGGCCGTGCAGTAGAAACATTTGAAGGTGGGTTGGATAAACCCGGCGGCAACCGTGTGCAAACAAAAACAGGTTATTACCTGCGCAAGTTCATGGGCAAGTTTGAAAGCTCTGCCAGCTACAGCAATCAAAATCATCATGTGATTCTGTTCCGTTATGCAGAAATTTTATTGAATTATGCAGAGGCGCTGAATGAAGCAAGTGGTCCTGTTGCTGATGTGTACACAGCTATGAAAGATATACGCAAGCGTGCAGGTGTTACTGCCGGTGCAGATAATCTCTATGGTTTACCTGCTGCTGCAACAAAAGAACAAATGCGTGACTTGATCCGTAACGAACGTCGTATTGAACTCGCATTTGAAGAACATCGTTTCTGGGATATACGCCGCTGGAAAATTGCTGAACAGGTAATGAACCAGCCGGTAAAAGGAATGAACATTGTGAAAAACACAGGCGGAACATTTACATACAATGTTGTTGATGTAGCACCATCTGTTTTTGATGCAACAAAAATGCATTGGTTGCCCATTCCATTCTCCGAAATACAAACCAATCCTAACATGACCCAAAACCCCGGTTGGTCATACTAATTCTAACAAGACTAAACTGACAATACAATGAGAAAATTCATTACTGTCTTCTTACTGCTGTTTACTGCCACGCTTGCGTTTGCTCAGCAACGTACTGTTCGTGGACGTGTAACAGATGCTACCGGCGAACCTCTTGCCGGCGCTACCATACAAGAATACAAAAAAGAAAAAAACACAGTTGCCGCCAATACCGAAGGACGTTTTACAATTACTGTAAACGGCAACAATGTACAACTGGTTGTTACTGCAGTAGGCCATAAACCAAAAACAATTGCTGTAAGCAATGATGCAGAGTTAACTGTGCAGCTGGAAAAAGATGATGCTGATATGGATGAAGTGGTGATCGTTGGTTTTGCCAAGCAAAAAAAGATCACCAATGTGGGATCGGTGAGTTCTGTATCAGGTAAAGAGTTGCGTCAAAGTCCTGCAGCAAGTATTCAAAACTCATTAGCAGGTCGTTTACCCGGTTTGTTTCAGCAACAGGGTAGTGGACAACCCGGAAGAGATGCGGCGAATATTTTTATTCGTGGTGTAAGTTCTTATACCGGCAGTAATACGCCCCTGGTAATTGTTGATGATGTGGAAGCAAGTATTTCGCAGCTTACACAAATGGATCCAAACGAAGTGGAGAATATCTCTATTTTAAAAGATGCATCGTCTACTTCTATTTATGGTGTGAAGGGTGCCAACGGTGTAATCATTGTTACAACACGTCGTGGTAAAACAGGTCCTGCACGCATTACTTTCCGTACAGAAGCAGGCTTGCAAATGCCAACTGTAAAACGTAAACCATTGGGTGCTTACGATGCATTGACATTGCTGAAAGAACAACTCATCAACTCTGGTACACCTAATCCTGAAATTGATTTCCCCAATTTATATTCTGCCGATGCACTTGAACATTTCCGCAAAGGCGATCTTCCTTATCAATACCCCAATGTAAACTGGTATGATGAAGTGATGCGTAAAGCAACGTTACAGCAACGTAACAATTTAGACATCTCCGGTGGTACAAGTAATGTGCGTTACTTTGTTTCGCTTGGTTATATTTTTCAGAACGGTATTTTAAAAGATATTTCGAAAGAAGAAGACTTCAACAGTAACTATTATCTGAAACGTTACAACATCCGTTCAAACCTTGATGTGGAAGTGTACAAAGGCTTGTCTTTAAAGCTTGATCTGTCTGCACGTTTCAGCGATGTAAATTCTCCCAACTTACCCGATGTTACACCAGGTGGTGCATGGCCTTTCTGGCGTCGCATTACCAGTGGTTTATTAACACCGTGGAAATATCCTGTAAAAAATGCAGATGGTTCTTACGCAGGAAAGAAAGGCGAAACATTAAATCCTGTTGGCATTTTGCAATATGCAGGTTACAGCCGTAGTTACAGTAACGATCTCAATGCAAACTTATCAGCTATTCACAAACTCGATTTTATTACAAAAGGTCTTTCGCTGAGAGGTACATTGGCGTATACAAATAATTTCGGTTTTACCCGCACATTAACACGTGGACGTTTTCCTGTATTTGATTACAATGCAACAGCCGGTATTTACGATCCTGTGTTTCCTGAATTATCACGCATTGAACCGCTGGTGCGTAGTGGCAATATAAACACATCTTTACCTTTCCGCAGATTGAATACGCAAGTTATTCTTGACTATAACAGAAACATCAAAGGACATAATGTATATGGTCTTGCATTGTTCAATCGTTCAACTGATATAACCACTTCAGCAGCGCCTGCTAACTTCCAGGGTTTTGCGGGTAGACTCGGCTATATCTTCAAATCGAAGTACATGGTTGAACTGAATGCAGGTTACAATGGTTCCGATCGTTTTAAAGCAAAAAAGCGTTATGGATTTTTCCCGGCAGTATCTGCAGGCTGGAACATCAGCGAAGAAAAATTCTTTAAAGACAATATCAGCTTTATCAATTTCTTTAAACTGAAAGGTTCGTACGGTATTGTTGGTAGTGATGATGTAGGTGGCAACCGTTATATCTATGAAGAGGTTTATACACGAAATAATCCCAACCGCCCTTATTACTTTGGTGAAAATCCAACAGCTCAATCAACTATTTTGCCAGGCACACTGGCCAATGCAGATGTGCGTTGGGAAATTGAACGCAAAGCAAATGTTGCAGCAGAGATCAAACTGTTCAAAAACAAATTAGAGATCAATGCCGAATATTTTGATAACTATCGTTACGATATCCTTACAACCCGTGAAAGTGTTCCGTTGTACACAGGTCTTAATCTTCCTGTTGTAAATATTGGTGAAGTAAGTAATAAAGGCTGGGAGTTTGAATTGGTTCACCGCAATACCATTGGGAAAGATTTTCAGTATTTCGTAAAAGGAAATTTCTCTTACGCAAAAAACAAGATCCTGTTTCGTGATGAACCTGCAAATGCAGCGAACCCGATGTTGAGAAGAACAGGTCGGCCGATCGGACAATTGTATGGTTATATAGCTGAAGGTTTTTATTACGATGATGCTGATGTAGCAAAAAGCCCTGTAACAGTTGGAAGAACAGTAAAACCCGGCGATATTAAATTCAAAGATGTAAATGGAGATGGCAAGATCGATCAGAGCGATATCGGTCCAATTGGTCATCCCAATCTTCCACAGATCACTTATGGCTTCTCAACAGGTTTCAGCTACAAAGGATTTGATCTGTCTGCTTTATTTCAAGGTGCAGCACGTGGTAGTTTAATGGCTTCAACATTATTGCAGATCGGTAATGCAAATGGTTTGCCTTCTGCCATTCACATGAAACGCTGGACGCCTGAAACACGTGATGTTGCAGAGTATCCACGTTTAGGTGGAGTAAACTTCGATGCATCTACTTTCTGGTTACGCCCAACCGATTACCTGCGTTTGAAAAACGTTGAGTTGGGTTATCGTTTACCCAACCGTTTCATTAAATCACTTAAACTAACCGATTTCAGGGTTTATGCAAATGCATTAAATCTTGTTACATGGTTTAAGCTGAAGATCTATGATGTGGATCCTGAATCGATTAATGGCGACGGTACAACTTCTGCTTACTCCGATTATCCGCAACAGAAGATCGTAAACTTCGGTGTACAAATCACTTTCTAAAAAAAGAAAAATGAAACAACTCACACATATACTTATTGGTACTTCTCTTGCGGTTGCAACTTTATGCACAAGCAGCTGTAAAAAAGTAAGCGATAAAAACTTTTTGGATAAGACCGATGTTGGTCAGTTAAATGAAACAACAGTATTTGCAGACAGTGCTTTAACGCATGAATTCCTGAACAGTGTGTACAGAGATCTTTCGTATAACTATTATATGGATAATGGTATCTATGGCGGTGGTGTATGGTCTTATAGTGATGGTAGTGATGATAGTGAGTGTCGATGGACAAATCCGGCTACCCAGGCATCTCCGGGATTTAACACTGCACAATTTCCGGGTAATGCAGATTATACACGATTCAGAAATGTATGGTCAACCTGTTATGGTGCTATTCGCAGGGTGAATGTATTTATCGGAAATGTTGAAAGGGCACCGCTTTCTGCAACGAGAAAAACAAGGCTGGTTGCAGAAGCAAAATTTTTAAGAGCCTACTTTTATTATCATCTGTTACGTAATTACAGCGGTGTTCCTTTGCTTGGTGATAAATTGTTTACACTGGACGAAGATTTTAATATGCCACGCAACAGTTTTGCCGAAACAGTTGATTACATCAAAAGTGAAATGGATGCAGTGGCGGGTATTTTGCCAACCGAGCATTTGCCTGAAGATTTCGGTCGCCCTACAAAAGGAGCAGCATTGGGTATGAAGGCGAAACTATTATTACTGGCTGCAAGCCCTTTATTCAATGGCGAAAACCCGGCAGCAACAAATGATCTGAAAAAACTCACAGGCTATGAAGCTTACGATGCCAATCGCTGGAAGCTGGCTGCTGATGCTGCAAAAGCAGTGATGGATATGAATCTTTATTCACTGATTGAAGATAACACAACTGCACCCGGATATGGTTTTTACAAAATGCAGATCGATCGTAAGAATACCGAACAGGTATTCCAGATTATGATGAATACAGGAAGGTGGCATGAAAATCTGCTGCTTCCGCTTTCAAGAGGTGGCCAGGCATATTCTTATCCAACACAACAATTGGTTGATGCATTTACGATGGCAAATGGTAAATCCATTACAGAATCGGGTTCGGGTTATAGCGAAACGACTCCTTATCAAAACCGTGACCCACGTTTTTATTATACCATTGTTTACAACCAGGCGTTGTGGCTCGACCGTACAAGCAACACGAAGAAAGTGGTTGATCTTTACTGGCAGGCCCCGGGTGATGGATTAGGTACAAGTAATAATACACGTACGGGTTATCTCTTTCGGAAATTCTGTAACGAAAACGCAGGCGGAAATTTTGGCGTAACCACACAGGTTGGTTTAGTTGTAGTGCGTTATGCTGAAATATTACTCAACTATGCAGAAGCATTAAATGAATTTCAAGGCGCAACACCTGAGGTGTACCAGGCTGTAGAAGCTATTCGCAGAAGAGCAGGATTGAATCCTTACCAGTTAGCTGCCGGTCTTACAAAAGAACAGATGCGTACCATCATCCGTAACGAACGTCGTGTTGAATTTGCGTTTGAAGAAGCACATCGTTTTTATGATATCAAACGCTGGAAAATTGCTGAAAGAGTGATTAGCGGTGATATGATTGGGATGCGTTGGAACAGGATCGGAACAACCGGAGCCGTATTTTCCAATGTAACTATTCCAGCCACGCCCAGCACTTCCGAGATCCCAGGTGGCCGCTTTACGTTTGAGAAACGCACATTCATCGGCCCGCAAATGTATTATTATCCTATTCCACAATCTGAAATTAACAGAGCCGGTTTGCTGGTGCAAAACCCAGGCTGGTGATAAGATGCTTTCAAAAGCAGTTAGTTAGGTTTATGACCTAAATCCGCCCTGCCGCTTCTGCGGCCGGGGCCTTTTTTGAAATTTCTACAGCATAAATTTTATAAATGAAAAAGAATAAATTCTACACATACTTTTTTGTTGTGCTGATTGCGATTTGTTTGTCAAATAGTTTAAAAGCACAATCAAACAACGATACTGTTTATACGCCCGATTACCGGTATAACCTGAATGTTTATCTCTTTGTTGCAAGTGATCAAACACTTGATTCTGCTTATCATCAACGGGTGAGTAAATATTTGCTTGATGGGCAGGCCTTCTATCGCCAGTGGATGAATCATTGGGGTTATGGCGACAGAACATACGGGTTGATCAAAGACAGTGCCCATCAACTTGTAAAACTCATTGTTATCAGAGGTGCAAAAACATTGGCAGAATATCCTTACAGTACAACTTCTGCAGATGCAATGAAAGCAGAGATCAACAGTTACCTGAATGCAAACCCATCCGATCGTACAGACAGCAGGATGAATCTTGTGATCACTTACTGTAAAGATCATGCAAGTGCAGATGTTCCGTTTTATGGTTACGGTTTAGGTTGGTGCTTTGCAGTGGATTATCCCGGTATGGATCTGCAAGCAGCAGCGAAACAAACAACCTATGTTGGTGGTATGATGCATGAACTTGGACATGGATTAAGTTTGCCACATAATGGCGGAATAAAATCAGTGAACACATTATTCGGCACTTCCTTGATGGGAAGTGGCAATTCAACCTATCAAAGAACGCCAACCTATCTTACCAAAGCAGATTGTGCAATCCTTAACAACAACCAGGTGTTTGCACAATCTGTCCGCAACGATTGGTATGCTTCGGTGCAGGATACCATCAAAGGACTTCGGGCTTACTACAGCAATGGCAACATCATTGTGTCGGGCCGTTATACAAGCAACTCTTCTGCGCCTGTGAACTATGTAAGTTTTTATCATCAGAAAAATGAAACAGGCGGCGATTATCGGTCTACAGTCTGGACAACGCCCATCATCGGTACAGATAGTTTTTATTTAAGTATGGCTTATAGTGAGTTTACAAATCCGGGTGATAATGCCTATGTGATGACAATACGTTTACTGCATGAAAACGGTTCGATCTTTTCACGGAGCTATGCATACAATGTTGTGGATGGCATTCCGCAAATAGATATTTTCCCGGCGCCAAAAGTAAAATTAACAGAACTGACAAACGGTGCTGCGTTTGCAAAACGTGATGAGTTGTTGATCTCAGCAACTGCTTCGGATGAAATTGCGGTGACCGATGTGCAGTTTATTATCAACGGACAACAAAAAGCAGTGTTGGTTGATTCCCCATACCAATGGACATGGAACAATGTAACGCCGGGTCGCTATACCGTTATTGCAAAGGCAACGAACACACAGGGATTTGTTGCGTTAGATTCTGCTGTTATTACTGTAGTAGAAGATAGCACAACATTGTTAGCGCCATCAGCAGATGCTTTTGTGCGTGATGGTTCGTTTGCATCGTCGAATTATGGTACACTCGGTCAGCTTACTGTAAAGAAAGATGCCAATACAGGATTCAGTCGCATCAGTTATTTAAAATTTGATCTGAGTAATTATACAGGCAGCCTGCACAATGTTAAACTGCAGTTGAGTTTATTGGGTGGTGTTAATGGCACACAATGGCAATTATGGAAATGCGATAACGATAACTGGACTGAAACAGGTGTTAACTGGAATAATAAACCAGCCGCAATTACTTTAGCAGGTTCGCAAACCAGTAAATTGAGTGGAGTAGTGGAATGGGATATTACAAACCTTGTGAACACAGAGATCAACGGCGATAAAATTCTCACCGTCGCTGTAATGTCTGCTGTTGCAGGACAAACGTTAGGTGCTGATTTTTATTCAAAAGAAGCAACAGCAACATTGGTTCGTCCGAAATTACTGATCAATGTTTATCCGGGAATAGCAATTGCTCAGCCTGTAAATGCAGATGTGTTTGAGATCGGCTCTTCCACAACCGTTAAAGCAAATGTTGGTTCAGTAAATGATGTACCTGTTGTAACATTTATGTTGAATGGACAAAGTATGTCAACAAATACGCAAGCGCCTTACGAATGGAACTGGAATAACCTGCAACCCGGCACTTATGGTATCAGGGCGAAAGCAACCAATAGTTTAGGATTAACAACGTTGTCTGATTCAATTACGGTACGTGTAAAAGATACATCGGGTATGATCGAGCCCATTGCTGATTCGTACGTACGTGATGGAAGCGCCAACGTTAACACAAACTTTGGTACACAAACAGGTTTGGTAGTAAAGAAAGACGGAAGCGGTTTCAATCGTATCACTTACCTGAAGTTTGACGTAAGTGATTACACAAAGGTTGATACAGCGAAGCTGCGGTTAACCATTCAAAGCGGCAATACCAATGCAACCGTTACTCAATGGCAATTGTGGAAATGTGATAATGATAACTGGACAGAAACAGGGCTTAACTGGAATAACAAACCCGCAACCACAACTTTGTTGGGAACAATTCCCGGCAAACGTAGTGGGGTTGCAGAGTGGAATATCAGCAACATTGTACAAGCAGAAGCAAACGGAGATAAAATATTAACGCTTTGCATTGTTGGAACAGTGGTGAATGGTACTTCTGATGTAACATTTTATTCAAAAGAAACAGCAAATGCGGCTGTTCGTCCAAAACTCATCATTGAAGCGCCACCGGTTATTAGCTTGTTGCAACCGCTTAATAACGATTCGCTGATCGAAAAGAGTACCGTTCTTATCAAAGCAAAAGCAACTGATGATAAAAAAATAGCAAACGTTTCATTCTTCATCAATGGAGAACAGAAAGCAATCGTTACACAAGCGCCATACGAATGGAACTGGACAAACACTGCTCCGGGCAGCTATGGTATCCGTGTAAAAGCAACCGATAATTCAGGCATTAGTGCATGGAGCGATTCTGTTACAGTGATTGTAAAAGATACCACGGCACCAGTTGTTACCTGTGCTGCTGATATAGTTGCAGTATATGATCCTACAGTTTGCGGTGCAACCATCAATTACAGTGTAACTGCAACCGATAATTTCAGCACGCCTGTTGTAAATATTACGAATGGCCTGGCAAGTGGATCAGTATTCCCGTTAGGTACAACAACTGTTACAGCTGTTGCAACCGATGCAGCAGGCAATACATCTACCTGTTCGTTTACTGTTACAGTGAATGCAATTACAACCTATTCATCACTCAACATTAGTACAAGCAAAGTGCAGTATAGTGATAAGCCTGTGTTTGCAGCACGCATTACAAACGGTGGAAGTAATTGTGGCAGCAGTGCAGCTGCAACTGCAACCTTTAAACTGGGTACAGAAGTGTTGGCAACTGTTCCTATGCAGGTAAATGGTAACGATCTGGTAGCAGTCTATAACGATAGAACATTTACAGATGCTCCGGGCACAAACAAAACGGTATCGGTTGAATTTACCAGCATCAATGAAGCGTATGTTGTAACAAATCCTGCGGCAGTAAACTTCAGTATTGTAAAAGAAGATGCGGCTGCACATTACAGCGGTGCATTATTTGTTTCAACCGCAGCTGCCAATAACGGATCGGCAACCATTCATCTGAAAGCAACCATTCGTGATATAACTGCTGAAACAGGTAGTGCATTGTACGATGCATTTGAAGGCGACATTCGTAATGCAACAGCCACCTTCATCAACAGGGAAAATAATACAGTGATTGCAGCAAATGTGCCGTTGGTACTTGTTACAAACGGTGACACAAAAACTGCTATTGCTTCGTACAACTGGAATGTAGATATCGGTACTGCCAACTCGCAGAGTTACACCATTGGTATTGTTGTCAATAATTTCTATACACGTAACAGTTCTGCTGATAATGCCATTGTTACGGTATCGAAACCGCTGGATGATTTTATTGCCGGTGGAGGCAACCTGTTACTGACTAATTCATCAGGAACAGTGGCAGGCGATGCAGGTACTTTGAATGATCTTGGCTTTAGTTTGAAATGGAATAAATCGAAGAGTAACCTGCAAGGCTATCTCAATACCATCATCCGAAGAATGGAAAACGGTGTACTGCATGTGTACCAGGTAAAAGCCAACTCGATGACATCGATGGTTGTTGATGGAAACATCAGTGCAACGCATCCTTATCCAACTGCATCTTTTGGTGCAAAAGCCAATATCCAGGATATTACTGATCCGTTGAATCCAATTGCTATCGATGGTAATGCTACCTTGCAGGTGAGTATGACGGATGGCAGTAATTATAACGCAACAGATAAGATCGCCATTACTGTTTGGAACAAGAACGGAAGCATGTGGTATTCGAGCAACTGGACAGGCGTTACTGCAGAACAAACAATTAATGCAGGTGATATTGTTATCAGCAATGCTGTAAGCAGTAACAGAACCATGATGACTGCTGCTGATGTTTCGGTTACAAATGCAGGAAATAAATTGTCGGTGCAGGCATATCCAAATCCATCGGCACAGGAATTTAAACTGAATGTACAAACAGGCAGCGATGAAAAAGTAAATGTAAAAGTAATGGATCTGCAAGGCCGCATCATTCGTGAAATGCAGGTAGTTGCGGGACAAAACTTCCGGTTTGGTTCGGAATTAAAAGCAGGTATTTATTTTGTAGAAGTAACACAAGGCAAGCAAAGCGAACTCATCAAGTTAATCAAGCTATAATCAATATAAGAAAGCATGCAGCCTGTTTCTTTCAGGCTGCATGCTTTCTCTTTAAAACAAGTATAAAAAAGGATGAACAGGACGAAACAAAGCAAAGTTGCAAAGCTGTTTACAGTTATTGCAGTTTGCAGTCTTTTCTCACTAAATACAACAGCACAATCAACTGTTAAGAAAGAACCTATACCATTACAACACGGTGCACATCGTACAGGTAAACGTATGGATGCTGATATGGCTAAATGGCGTGGTTATGGTTTAGGACAGTTTATTCATTGGGGACTGTATTCCATTTTAGAAGGGAAGTACAAGGGTAAGTATTACAACGGCGCTGCTGAATGGATACGCTCCTGGAAAGAAGTGCCGAATGCAGAGTACGATGTATTGAACAAACAATTCAATCCGGCGACCTTTAATGCTACGGCATGGGCTAAAATGGCAAAGCAGATGGGTGTGAAATATTTAACCTTCACCACCAAACATCATGATGGTTTTTGTTTGTGGCCCAGCAAATACACTGATTATACAATTGAAAGTTCACCGTACAAAAAAGATATTGTAAAAGAAGTGGTGGATGCTTATACCAAAGAAGGGATAGATGTGTATCTCTACTTCTCCATTATGGATTGGCATCATCCCGATTGGCGATATGATCTGAAAACAAAAGAAGACAGCATTGCCTTTGATCGCTTTAAACTGTTTACAAAAAATCAGTTAACGGAATTGTTGCAACGTTATCCGCAAACAAAAGGACTTTGGTTTGATGGCACCTGGGATAATAGTTGGAAGAAGAGTGGAGCATTTACCGATTCACTCGAACAATATTTAAAATCACTTGTGCCCGGTTTGATCATTGGCAGCCGTTTGCGTGCCGATGAAAAAGGCAACAGGCATGTGGATGCCAATGGTGTATTGATGGGCGATTATGAACAGGGTTGGGAACGAAAAATTCCAAAGACCTATGCCGATGTGCATGGTAATGATTGGGATTGCGTAATGACCATTCCGGAAAACGGATGGGGTTATGCAGAAAAATGGATGGGCCATTGGAAAACAACTAATGAACTGATCGAGATGACGGCACAATGCGTTTCACTCGGCGGCAACTTTGTTGTCAACTTTGGGCCTAAGGCCGATGGCAGTTTCCGCAAAGAAGAAATAGCCAATGCAAAAGAGATCGGCGAATGGATGAAGATCAACAGCGATGCGATTTATAATTGTGAATATGCCGGTTGGGAAAAACAGGATTGGGGTTACTACACAAAGAAACGTGGAGAGGATAAAGTGTACATGATTGTATTCAATGTTCCGTTATCGGGCTCATTGAAAATAAAGCCATCTGCAAATTATGTTGTTGAAAAAGCAACCCTCTTAGAAGGTAAACAACAGTTATCGACAGAGAAACTTGATTACGGTGCTTCATTTATTCAATTACCCAAAGGCAAAACATTTGTAAAGCCATTTGTAATTGTGTTGGATATAAAGCCGGTTAAACAACAGGAAGAGGCAGGCCCGAAAGCAAAAACATAAACAGAGAACGAATTATTCAGCATGTCTTTATTCAAACAATTATCAATCGTCTTAATTTTTCTTGCTGTAACGAATCAGTTGGCAGCACAATGCCCTGTTATTCCACAACCACAAACAGCGGCAAAACAAACGGCAATCTTTCAGCTGTCAAATAAAACAGCTTTTGTTGTTACGGATAAAAAGTTTAAAGATGCAGCTTATTACTTGCAGCAAAAACTACTGGAACAATTTCATATTGCTGTAAGTATGCAACAAACTTCACAGCATACGGTTATTCGCTGGCAGGAAGCAAAGCAGAAAGATTTGAAAGCAGAAGGCTACAACATTAATATGTCGGCCAATGAAATCGTTATTACTGCCAATGATGAGCAAGGTGCTTTTTATGCAGCTGTTTCGTTATTGCAATTGTTTAACAGCAGTAAACAACAGCATGAAAACCTGTTGGTAGATTGCTGGAACATAACCGATGCTCCTTTGTATGGCTGGCGTGGATTGATGCTGGATGAATCTAGACATTTCTATGGAAAAGAAAAAGTAAAGTCTATTCTCGACTGGATGGCGTTTTATAAACTCAATCGCTTTCACTGGCATTTAACCGATGAACCCGGCTGGCGATTAGAGATAAAAAAATATCCGTTGCTGACATTGGTAGGAGGCATCGGCAATTATACCAATGCATTTGCAACAGCAACATTTTATACGCAGGAAGATGTACGGGAGATTGTTCGTTATGCAGCTGAACGAAATATTGTGGTGATACCGGAAATTGATATGCCAGGTCATGCAACCGCAGCCAATAAAGCTTATCCGCAATACAGCGGTGGCGGTTCCGATAAACATCCTGACTTCACCTTTCATCCTGCAAAAGAAGAAACCTATAGTTATCTCACAACGATCTTAAGAGAAACAAATGCATTGTTTCCATCCGGCATGTTGCATCTCGGTGGCGATGAAGTTAGTTTTGGTAATGAAAAATGGGCTGCCGATCCATTGGTGCAGGCATTGATGAAAAAACAAAACCTTGCAACTGTAAATAAGGTAGAGCAATATTTTATGCAACGCATAGCCGATTCTGTTTTCAGCATGCATGCAAAAGTGCTGGCTTGGGATGAAGTGGCAGAAAGCGGATTGCCTGTTGATAAAACCATTCTATTCTGGTGGCGCCACGATCAGCCTAAACAATTGCAAACGGCATTGAGCAAAGGATACGATGTTGTGCTTTGCCCACGCCTGCCTTTGTATTTCGATTTTGTGCAGGACAGCACACATACTGTTGGCCGTAAATGGGGAGGAAAATTATTTAACCCGTTAAAGAACGTGTATGATTTCGCTGTTACAAATTTATCGCCTGTAAGTTCTTCAAACAGCAAACAAGTCCTCGGCATACAGGCCAATGTGTGGACAGAAGCAATGCAGGATGAACAACGTCTCGATTATATGTTGTTTCCACGCATTGCAGCATTGGCAGAAGCAGCATGGACAAGCAGGAAAAATTTCGATGTATTCTCACAAAATCTTACAAAGCATTTTGTGTTATACAGGAAAGCCGGTATCAATTATTATCATCCCGTTCAAACAAAATAAATGTTGCCAATAAAAAAATATCTGTTGTGTTTCTGTTTAACTGTTTTTGCTTTTCATGTAAATGCACAGCAGGGAAAACAACAGCAGCCAAATATCATTCTTATAAATATGGATGATATGGGTTATGGTGATACAGAACCCTTTGGCGCAACCGGTTATACCACTCCAAACTTTAACAGGCTGGCGAAGGAAGGCATGCGGTTCACACATTTTTATGCAGCTCAGGCTGTTTGTTCTCCTTCAAGAGCAGCATTGCTTACAGGTTGTTATCCTAATCGTATCGGCATGAGTGGTGGTGCTTTAATGCCGTGGAGCACAAAAGCATTAAACCCGAATGAAGAAACAATCACATCGTTATTAAAGAAAGCAGGTTATGCAACAGCGATGTTTGGCAAATGGCATTTAGGTGCAACGGCACCGCATCTTCCAATACATTATGGTTTCGATCAGTTTTATGGTATTCCTTATTCGCATGATATGTGGCCGATCGATTATGAAGGAAAACCAATTACAGATACAAGTAACTGGCGAATGAAATTTCCTCCACTGCCGGTATATGATGGAGATAAACAGGTTGATACAATTCTGAGTTTACAGGAACAAGCATTCTTAACATCAACCTTCACAAAAAAAGCAGAAGCATTTATAACTGCACAAAAGCAAAAACCATTCTTTCTCTATTTAGCGCATCCAATGCCGCATGTGCCATTGGCTGCATCGCCGGCATTTGCCGGAAAAACAGGAGCTGGCTTGTTTGCTGATGTGATCGCTGAAATTGATTGGTCGATCGGCCGCATTATTGATCTGCTTGATAAAACAGGATTATCAAAAAACACATTGCTAATTGTAACAAGCGATAATGGCCCGTGGTTATCCTTCGGCAATCATGCAGGATCATCGGGTGGTTTGCGTGAAGGAAAAGGTACAGCATGGGATGGCGGTACAAGAGTGCCTTGCTTTGTACGCTGGCCAGGCAATGTGGAAGCAGGGACTGTCTGCAACCAGTTGTTGACGAATATGGATCTACTTCCAACAATTGTTGCAGCAGCAGGAGCCACATCACCCAAACAAAAAATTGATGGTTTAAATTTTCTGCCGTTGCTAACCGGCAAAACAAATCAATCGCCACGTGATCTGTTCTATGTGTATTACGATGCAAACAATCTTAAACTCATCCGTTATAAAAACTGGGAGCTGGTATTGCCACATTCATCGCAGGCATATTCAGCAGGAGAGCCGGGTAAAGATGGAAAGCCGGGGCCAACACCAATAAAGTCTGTGCCAATGGCTTTGTATGATCTTACACATGATCCCGGAACGGTGTATGATGTACAAAAAAACTATCCTGAAATTGTACAGCTGATACTTGGTTTTGCAGAGCAGGCAAGAGAAGATCTCGGTGATGATTTGACCAAACGCAAAGGAAAAAATACACGTGCTGCTGCAACAGTAACACTAAAAACTAATTAATAACGGAAGCATTAACGAAGAGATATGCAAAGAAGAAACTTTTTACGATGGTCATCTTTACTTGGTGTTGCAGGTTTGCTGCCGGGCAAAGCTGCGCTTGCAGAAGATGCCGTTTTGTTCAGCGATAAAACATTGCCCGGCAAAAGCGACCGTGATTATTGGGTTACGTTACTTGATAAGATCGCTACACCTGTGTTGAGTAATATGAGTAAGGGTGAGTTGCGGAAGAACATGAAAATGGAATACAGTCCTACATGGGATGGCAGAAATGCGCAAGTTGGTTATATGGAAGCATTCGGTCGTTTAATTGCAGGTATTGCACCTTTTCTTGCATTGCCTGATGATGCAACTGCTGAAAGTAAAATACGGCAACGTCTTCGTACGCAAACATTACAAAGTCTTGCGCATTCAGTAGAACCTACCAGTGCAGATTATTTATTTTGGGGCGATGGTAAAACAGCACAGCTATTAGTTGATGCCGCACATATTGCACAGGCTTTCCTGTATGCACCAGATGCGTTGTGGAAACCACTTAGTGAAAAAACAAAACAACAGTTCATTCATGAATTTAAAAATATACGCCGCATAAAACCATTTAAAAGTAACTGGTTATTGTTTGCGGCAATGATTGAAAGTTTTCTGCTGAGTATTGGTGAAGAAATTGATGCTGCAAGAATTGATAATGCCATTGACCAGATCACCAAATGGTATGTAGGCGATGGTTGGTACAGCGATGGCGATAAGTTTCATTTTGATCACTACAATGGTTTTGTAATGCATCCTATGCTGGTAGATGTGTTACGCATTAACGTAGCAAAGGGCAGAAGAGAGGCCAAAGAATTTGAAACAGCTTATAAACGTATGCAGCGTTATGGTTCGTTCCAGGAACGCTATATTTCTCCCGAAGGAACGTATCTGGTTGTTGGTCGTTCTTCAACTTATCGTGTGGGTGCTTTTCAGCCATTGGTGAAACTCGCATTAGAAAATAAATTGCCTTCAACCATTGAGCCTGCACAAGTGCGTTGTGCATTAACTGCAGTTATGAAACGCATGTTCATTCCTTCCACCTTTACAAAAGAAGGATGGTTAACATTGGGTTTATTAGGTAACAATCAAAAAGACCTTGCAGATTATTACTCCAACACAGGCAGCATGTATGTTACCTCGCTTGTGTTTCTTTCATTAGGCTTACCTGCAGATCATAAATTCTGGTCAGATCCATTTACAGAATGGACGCAACGCAAAGCATGGAGCGGAAAACCATTTGCAAAAGATTATGCAGTGGATTATTAATTACTCAATCAATACAGATTAAATACGAATGATGATGAAGAGATTTCTTTTGCCTTTAGTGCTTGTTTCTTTTTTGCATACTAACCTGGAAGCACAAGTGAAGAGTGATTCTTTTTTTAAACCTGCCTTTATAAAAGCCAAGATGGAAAAGGTTGCCGGCTGGCAGATCAATGAATTTGAAAAAGGCCGTAACCGCTGGCCAAAATGGGACTGGACAAACGGCGCATTTTATACAGGTGTGATGGAGCTTGCCACAATCAGCAACACAAAAACCTATCATGATTTTTTGATAAAGATTGGTACGGCTAATAACTGGAATACAGGCCCACGTCGTTTTTTTGGTGATGATTATTGTGTAGCACAAACTTATTCGCAGCTCTATTTGATTTATAAGAAGCCGGAAATGATCGCTAAGTTCAAGCCACTGGCCGACAGCATTGTTGCGAAACAACACAACGAATCACTTGAATGGAAGAACAGTATTCAGTTGCGTGAATGGGCATGGTGCGATGCATTGTTTATGGCGCCGCCTGCATTGGCGTATTTAACAACAGCAACAGGAGATATGAAGTATCTGCAAAAAGCAGATCAGCTCTGGTGGAAAACAACAGCATTCTTATTCGATAGTACAGAGAATCTATATTTCCGTGATGGCCGTTATATCAATCAGCTTGAAGCCAATGGAAAGAAAATGTTTTGGGCACGTGGCAACGGTTGGGTTATGGGTGGTTTGGTGCGTATGATCAACAATATGCCCGACTCATATGCCAACAAAGAAAAATTTGTGCAACTGTTTAAAAAAATGTCTGCACGTATTGCAGCACTGCAACAACCTGATGGCACCTGGCATACTGCTTTACTTGATCCGGAAAGCTATCAATCAAAAGAAACAAGTGGTACAGGATTTTATGCGTATGCTTTAGCCTGGGGCATCCGCAAAGGTTATTTGTCGTACGATGACTATTTTCCTGTGTTGCAAAAAGCATGGGTGGCGTTGGTAACATCGGTTCATCCTGATGGTAAACTTGGTTATGTTCAAAAAATAGGAGAGAAGCCCGGTGTAGTTGATTATAACAGTACAGAAGTATACGGGCCGGGAGCATTCTTACTTACAGGAACTGAGTTGATGCAGTTGGTAGATCGAAAACCAGTGAAGCGGAAAAGCAAGAAAAAGTAATGCAATAAAAAAGCAGTTCATTTGAACTGCTTTTTTATTTCGTGCACAGTGGTAACCATGTTCAAAAATTTTGATTGAAGATGTACAGAATTTAATAAGCTTCTATTCCCAATAAAAAATCAAAACTCAAAACACGGGCATTTACATTGTCGATGCAGAACAAAGCGCCACATGCTTTTCTACAGCTTTTCAGCGATCAATCATTGTACTTTACATAATTTTGAAAGACCATGATCTCTGTTATCAGAAAGCGGCAGCTTCATTTTTTATTGATCGGTATTATCATCACTGTTATACCGCTTAATGCCCAAATCCCGGTTGCTTACCTGGGTATCAATCAGGGACTTTCAAATAATTCTGTTCGATGCATATTGCGTGACCATAAAGGGTTTATGTGGTTTGGCACCTATGATGGTCTAAATCGATACGACGGGTATTCTTTTCGGATATTTCGAAGTAAGGTAAACGATAGCACTTCTTTAATCAATCCATTTATCAACACTTTAAGCGAGGATAAAAATGGTCATTTATGGATCGGGACGAGAGGAGGTGTTAGTATATACAATAGTCTTACCGATAAATTTAATCGCCTATCGGTTAAAGCTGATAAGAAGAATAGCATCCTTAACGATGTAATTAGAGCAATTGGAACAGACAGTTCAAATAACGTATTTGTTGGAGCAGAAAACTCAGGCTTATTCTTTTGTAAAAATGGTTCTCCAGTTTCTACTTCTGTTGCACTTACTGTTCCCGGTGGAACTACAACACGCTTTGGCGTTCAGGCGATAAAAATCAGTAAGGATAACAAAGTGTGGGTGTTTGTTCAAAATCGTGGTCTGTGTTTATTTGACTATGCTTCAATGAAACTTCAATTGATCGATTCAACAGCACAAACAGCCTCTGCAATCGATATTGATGGAAATGATATCTGGATCGGAGGGTTACTGGGATTGTATCATTATGATATCGCTCAGGGAAAAGGCAGACCAGCTCTGGAGATTCCCGTGAATTCTGAAAAGATCTGGAGTGTTACAGTTGACAGAGAGCATAACTTATGGATCGGCACTGTAGATAAAGGCGTCAATATTTGGAATACCAGGTCAAATAGCATGGAATTCCTGAACGCAGGAGATTCAAAATTTTCTTTGCTGTCGGGCTATGTTTACGCAATTTATGAGGATCCGAATGGAAGAATATGGATAGGTACGCTTAAAGGCGGAGTGAATATTATCGATCCTCAAAAGAAAAAGTTTCGCTTAATTGCTCATGATGCCGGAATACCAGGAGGGCTTTCTGGTAATTCTGTGTCTTGTTTTTTTGAAGCAAATGATGGCAGCTTATGGATTGGTACTGATGATGCTGGCTTAAGCATTTGGGATCGAAAGAAAAATAAGTTTACAAACCTTCAGTCAAAGCCGGGTAATGAAAATTCTTTGCCTTCTGATGCAATTGAAACAATTACATCAGATGCTGATAACAATATTTGGGTGGGCACATTTAATGCCGGTTTGTGTCGTCTATATCCGGACGGTAAAATATCCAAACGCTATAAATGTATAAATCCTTTATCTGGTCTGGAAAACCCTGTAATATCAATATTATATTCAGACAGTAAGAAGACATTATGGGCATCTACTCTTCGACAAGGCTTGCGATACGGAGCCTTATATTATTACAATAGACTGAACGATCGTTTTGAGGCATTTGATACAGGATTGTCAGATCTTTTTTGCTTAACCGAAGATAAATCCGGAAACTTCTGGGGTGGCAATTTAAATCAGTTAGTTAAGATCGACCGGGTTACTAAAAGGCATGAGTTTTTTACATTGGGCCAGCCGGTAAAGGCAATTTATGAAGATCGTAAAGGTAATTTTTGGATAGGTACAGAAGGAGGTGGGCTTATTTTGTTTGATCGCCAACAGAAAAAAATAAAAGCCCGATTTACAGTTGATGAAGGATTATGTAGTGATGCTGTATTGAATATATTGGAGGATGCTGCAGGTCACTTATGGATAAGTACCCTCAATGGTCTTTCCAGGTTTGATCCAGCTTCAAAAGTTTTTAAGAATTACTATTATAATGATGGGTTACAAAGCAACCAGTTTAATTATAACTCTGCTTTAATACTTCGTTCCGGAGAATTTTTATTTGGAGGTATAAAAGGATTTAATCTGTTTCATCCTGAACAAATTACTTCAGTTACAACTTTCCCTCCACTTGTTGTAACAAGTATCAAGGTTAACAATAGCGCCATTAATGCAGACAATGCATATGTAATGAAGACAAGCCAGGATGAAATTACGGAATTGAAAATGCCCTATAACCAGGCTGTTATTTCAGTTGAATTTGCAGCACTTGAATATTCGATCCCTGAAAAAATATCCTATGCATACTATCTCGAGGGTTGGGATCGAAATTGGAATTATTCAGGAAAAACGAGAATCGCTAACTATACACATTTATCCGAAGGCACTTATACACTTCGGATAAAAGTCACTGATGTTGAGGGAAACTGGAGTAAAAGCGAACGAACTATTCGAATTGTCATTCTTCCACCATGGTTTCGTACATGGTGGGCATATACATCTTATCTATTAATTGTGGCGTCGTTGATATATGTATTTTGGTTGTATCGTCACCGTCAAACTAAGTTGAAATATGAAATAGCTTTTGCAAATATTAGTATTGAAAAAGAAAAAGCAGAGGCTGAAAAACATCGTGCTGAGTATGAAAAGGAAAAAGCAATACACGAAGCTGATCGGATCGTAAGTGAAAAGGAAAAAGAATTGAATACGAAACGACTCGATTTTTTTACCAGTATCACACATGAGTTTCGTACACCATTGACATTGATCATAAATCCTGTAAAAGACTTCTTACAAAATAAACGGGAGGTTAATGATAAGAAGGGAGATATGACAATTGTGTATCGGAATGCACGCCGTTTGCTTAGCCTGGTTGATCAGTTACTTTTTTTCCGGAAGACGGATGCAGGAATTGATAAGATAAAGCCTGCAAAACTTAATTTCTACACACTTTCCCATGAAGTTTTTTTATGTTTTGTACAACAGGCAAGGCTTCGTAACATTCAATATGAATTTATAGCTGATAATCCGGAACTTGAATTATACGCTGACCGGGAAAAGATGGAGATCGTTTTGTACAACCTTCTTTCAAATGCAATAAAATATACGCCTGACAAAGGCCGCATCATTTTTCAAATAGTTGAAACAGATTCGGAAGTAGAAGTAATTGTTAAGGACACAGGTGCCGGCATACCTAAAGAAGCCGGTGAAAAACTTTTTGACAAATTCTACCAGGCGAAAGGCCCGGGTGTTCAAACAAAACCGGGCTTTGGCATAGGACTATACCTCGTAAAGCAACTGGTTGAAATGCACAACGGAAGTGTTTCATATGAAAGCATATTAGAAAAAGGCACAACCTTTAAAATAGCGTTGAAAAAAGATAAAGACCATTTTAAAGATGTAGAGGTGTTTGAAAGCAAAAATATAGAGACGAGTTTTTTGAATGAATTGAATGAAAGTGATGAGCTGCTTAGCGAGGAGACTGAAAAGGAAAATACGGAGGAGGGGCAACTGCAATCTGTTTTTTCAGCAAAACAGATCATGCTTGTTGTTGATGATGATAAAGAAATACGAAGCTATGTATCGGGAATGTTCAGAGATCAATTCAACGTTTATGAAGCACAAAGCGGGAAAGAGGGACTTAAAATGGCTGAAAAGCACCAGCCGGATATCATTATCAGTGATATTAAAATGGAGGATGGAGATGGTATTGATTTTTGCAGGAAAATAAAATCGCACAATTCGCTCAGTCATATCCCTGTTATTCTACTCACCGGAACGCACACTTCAGATCTGAAGCTGGAAGGGGTTGAGGGTGGAGCTGATGATTATATTACCAAGCCCTTTGAAAAGGAACTATTGTTAGCAAGGGTAAATAATCTCCAGAAAAGCAGGATCAACCTGCAACGTTACTTCTTTAATGAGATTACGCTGAAGAAACACGATCTGAAAATTTCTGAAGAAGACAAGGAGTTTCTTGAAAGATGCATCGCTATTGTGGAGGAGCATCTTGAGGACGATGAATTCACGATAACACAGCTTGCCACTCAAATGGGAAGAAGTTATTCAAGTGTATACAAACGAATACGGATGATCTCCGGGCAGTCTTTACAAGGCTTTGTTCGTTTTGTAAGGCTGCGGAAAGCTGCCGAGCTGTTTATCAATACAAATCAAAATGTGGGAGAGGTAGCCTTCAAAGTAGGAATCTACGACGCTAAATTTTTCAGGGAGCAGTTCCACAAGCTGTTTGGACTAAAGCCATCAGAATACATTAAAAAATACCGCAAGCCTTTCCAGGATCAATTCCTGATAAATCCGGAAAGTGGCCTTTGATGCAAATCGAACCAAAAGTCAAATGAATTTATCGGTGACTTTATTCTATGGCTAAAAAAGATGCCTGTTTCAGGTAAAATTCAGCAAAAATCATACTCCGCCCCCCTTTTTATCAATCTGCCACCCTCCCGGTTTCGGGGTAATCCACTCTAATTTTGAATGGTAAACCGATTTACTAATCGAGTTTATCATTTTAAACAGGAATTGCCCCATATTGAAAAAGAAACTCTCCATACATGATATTGCCCGGGAATTAGGGGTGTCAGCCACCACTATTTCGTTCGTATTAAAAGGCGGCGAACGTGGTAAAAAGGTAAGTGAGCCTGTTAAACAGCGGATACTTAGTTATATCGAAAGCATCGGGTACAAACCCAATCCGATTGCCCAAAACCTCCGGACAGGTAAATCAAAAATTATAGGAATGTTGGTGGAGGATATTTCGGATCCTTTCTTTTCAGCCATTGGTAGAATTGTTGAAGACAGTCTTTATAAATCGGGTTACAAGATATTTCACGCAAGCACCGACAACGACACAGAAAAAGCAAGAAACCTGCTTCATTTATTCCGTGAACGCCAGGTAGATGGGTACATCGTTGCACCAACCCCCGGCATTCAAAAGGAAATTCTTGAACTACTACACGAAGCCAAGCCTGTCATCGTTTTTGACCGTTACTTCCCCGAAATAGCAACAACAAACGTAGTGATTGATAATGCAGGTGGCGCTTATACAGCGACAATGCATTTAATTGAAAATGGCTTCACGAAGATCGCTTTTGTAACGCTGGACTCTGATCAAATTCAAATGAGTGAGCGCCTAGCCGGTTTCAACAAGGCCATTGCTGAAGCAAACCTGGAAAGCCGCTGTTTAAAAGTCAGGTACAAAACATCTGTACAAAACCTGTCTGCAGAAATCAAAGAATTCATCAGTGGATATGCCGGCGTTGATGGGATATTATTTGGTACAAATTACCTCGCCGTAAGTGGTTTAAAAGCTATTCAGGATTTGCAGATGATCATTCCAAACGATATTGGAATTGTTGGGTTTGATGATAACAGTCATTTTGAACTATTCACCCCGTCAATCACTGCTGTTGCTCAACCGGTAGAACAAATATCAAAGAAAATAGTGCAGCTCTTAATAAAAGCATTGTCTGAAAACGATACTGTACTGACAGCAAAAACCTATGCATTACCAACCGAGCTAATTGTACGGGAATCATCAGTCAGGAATGCAACATTCGCTGTAAAAACAAACATGTCCAAAAGTGAAACCAAACTATAACCAAACATTTTAATTACTTAAAACAAGTGTATGAGAACGTTTAAACGATTGCTGAAAATAGAGCCGGTTTATAAAATAATACTGGTTCTTGTTCTATCCATTCTTGCAAATGCTGCTTCATCTCAATCAATTACTGTAACTGGTTCTGTAGTTGATTCAAAAACAATGGAGCCAATATCCTCAGTAACAGTTTCTGTAAAAGGAACAAAGACTTCAACAACTACCGATGCTGCGGGAAAATTTTCAATAACAGCATCAGGCAATTCTGTTTTAGTATTTACAAGCGTTGGATACGAAAGCCTGGAAGCTAAACCTGATGCTTCGGGAATACTGAACATTCAGTTGGTAAATACCAATCAACAATTAAGCGATGTGGTAGTTGTGGGTTACGGTACGAAGAAGAAAGGATCTGTAACAGGATCTGTTTCAACAGTAGATGCTAAAACTTTTTCAAACAGAGGTCCCTTGTCAAGTCCTATTGCAGCATTGCAAGGACAGGTGCCTGGCGTAACGATCACAAGAAGTTCGTCACAACCGGGAAGAGAAGGATGGAATTTTTTGATAAGAGGTAACTCTTCTGTAAATGGTGGCGAACCTTTGGTTATTGTTGATGGATTAACGTTACCTAATTCAAGTGCGCTAAATTCTTTTAACCCTGCAGATATTGAAAATATTTCGTTCCTGAAAGATGCGGCAGCAACCTCTATTTACGGAGCAAGAGCTGCAGGTGGTGTCGTGATCATTACTACCAAAAGAGCAAAATCAGGAAAAGCAGTGATTGAATACAATGGATCTGTTTCACGAAAAGTGATCGGCTTACAACCAAAGCTTGTTGACATTAAAGGATGGGGCCCAATGATAGAAGAAGCCCGTATTACAGATGGGTTTACCAATTCTGATCTTTGGTATCGTTATGCAAAACTTGCACAATATGCAGTTACAAATAACATCCAGTATATGAAAGCTGCTGATGCTGCAACAGCCCTTACAGGCATGGGGCTTACAACCGGCGGTTTCTTTACCGATGTAAAAGATTTTGTTTTCTTTCCCGGAACGATGCAGGAGTATATGTACAACGATGCAACATCGACAGAGCATCAGTTAAGTATTTCATCAAAAAATGATAAGTCAGGTTACAGAATTTCGCTGGGCTATCTTGATGATGGCAGTTTGTTGCGTGTAGGTAATAACTCAAACAAACGCTACAATGTTCGTTTAACACACGATTACCAGTTTTCATCAAAACTGAAACTGGAAAGTAATATATCTCTTGAAAGGAATGACATCATCCAACCTTCAAACATTGGTGCAGTGTTAAACAATGGTATTCAGCCGGGCTTACCTGCAAGTGGTATGGGTTTAACAGGTAAACCATATGTTTGGGGTTCAGGTATTGCGAACGCTTCAACAGTTGCTATTGCAAACTACGGTGGCGATGCAAAAGAACTCAATACAAGAATCAACACCAATTTTAATCTCACTTATAACATCGCAAAAAACCTGAAAGCAGTCGGTGCAGCAGGTTACTATTTTCATAATGCCGATTACAGAACGCTGGAGAATTTAATTACATGGTATGATTATGCAGGTGAGAATGTGATCTCTTCTTTATCTCCTTCCGGTCAAGGACGTAGTTTCTATCAAAGAGCAAACAGTAAGGATGCTTACTTCAACTTTAACGCCTATCTCGAATATGCAAAGAGCATTGGTTCGATGCACGATATAAAAACCATGATCGGTACACAATATGAGCGCCAGGAATACAACAGGTTCTTTGCAAGAGCATTGGATATTGTTCCCGGTGTTTCACCTTCACTCAGTTTGAGCTATGGCGATCCAACTTCTAAAACAGTAGCAGAAGCACAATACCATTCAGCACTTGCAGGTTATTTTGGAAGAGTGGATTACACCTATGCAGGTAAATACTTGTTTGAATTCAATGCACGTTACGATGGTACATCACGCTTCCTTCAAGATGACCGTTGGAAATTCTTTTATGGATTTTCTGCAGGTTGGAAAATATCGCAGGAAAAATTCATGCAGAATGTTAAGTTCATTAATGATCTGAAGTTAAGAGCTTCATGGGGTAATGTCGGTAATCAGGGCGGTATCAGTTTGTATGAATATATACAACTGCTCAACATGAACTTTACATCAGGCGCTACTAATTCCGGTTTTCCTATTCTTGGTACCAGTCCTGTTGTGCGGGTATCACCGGGTGGTCTTGTTGCATTGGACAGAACATGGGAACGTGTTACAACCAGCAATATTGGTCTTGATTTCTCAGCATTAAGAAATCGTTTAAGCGGAAGCTTTGAAGTTTATCAAAAGAATAATAACAATATGCTGATTGCACGCACTTATCCTTCTGTGTTGGGAGTAGGTGCACCTGCAGGTAATAACGGTAAATTAGAAACAAAGGGATGGGAACTTGCATTGAACTGGAGAGATAATGTTGGTAAGCTAACATACAGAATTGGAGGTAATGTTTCAGGTTATTCAACAAACCTGGTAAACTTTGGCGGACAAAAAATCATCAGCTCAGCAAACAGAGGTTTAAATGGAGCAGTAGAAGGCTATCCAATCAACTCTTATTTTGGATTGGTGTATGCAGGCCGCATTCAAACGCAGAAGCAGTTGGATGATTATCGCCTTCTTATTCCCGGAAACAATATTGGAATGCCATCTGGTGCAACCACTGCACAAGCAAACTCACGGTTAGCAATGGGCGATAACATGTATAAAGATGTGAATGGTGATGGAAAGATCACATTCCCGGAAGATGCAGTTTATCTAGGAACAGATGATCCACGTTTTATCTATTCTGTTAATGGTGGTATTGAATGGAAAGGCTTTGATGTCAATGTAATTTTTCAAGGGGTAGGAAAGCGCACCATTATTCGTGACGGTAACTGGAGAATTCCAACAGCGGTGATCTTCCAGGCGCAAAACAAAGCATTTGAAAACGAATGGTGGACTTCAACAAGAACAGATGCCTATTATCCACGTATTTCTACAACAGGAACAATCAACAATTATAACTACTTCCCATCTGATTGGGTGAAGGAGAATGGCGATTACTTACGATTAAAAAATCTTGTTGTTGGTTATACATTACCACAAGCAGTTACACAACGGTTAAAAATTCAGAAACTCCGTGTTTATTTCTCAGGCAACGATTTATGGGAAACAACAAAGATCAGAGATGGCTGGGATCCTGAAGCGTCTCGAAGTGTGGTGAATAATGGAGATGGAAACAACAACAATCAAAGCACGTTCAGCCAAAGGTTTCCTTTCTACCGCTACATAACATTTGGTGTTAACGTTACATTCTAATCTTAAAACTGAATTAAAAATGAAAAAGCTATATAATAAACAAATTCTCCTTTTTGTTAGCCTGTTGTTGTTTACCCAATACAGTTGCAACAAGATGCTCGACTTAAAACCAATTAACGAAATATCGGATGCAGACTATTGGAAAACTGCTGATCAGTTTAAGCTTGCAGCCAACGAATTCTACAACTACATGATTACTTTCGGCACTGTGTTGTATGATGCTCCGCACGCCGACATGCGTGGCGATTTTGTTGCAGCACGTAACACATTTAGCAATGGTACCAATACATTATCTGCTACTGATGGTAGTTGGAACGGAGCCTATACACGATTGAGAGCAATCAATTATCTGCTGGACAAAGCAAAATCATATTCTACTCCGGCAGACATTGCACAATACGTAGCAGAAGCAAAGTTTTTCCGTGCATATGTTTATTTCGATTTGTTACAATTGTTCGGCGGCGTTCCGATTGTTGACAAACCGCTTTCAACAACTTCTGCAGAACTGCAGGCAGCACGCAATTCAAGAGATGAAGTAGTTGACTTTATCATAAAAGATCTGGAAGAAGCGATTGCAGTTTTACCATTGGAATCGGCTATTGCAGCTGCTAACAAAGGCCGTGTGAGCAAAGGTGCAGCACAAGCTTTTTTAGGAAGGGTTGGCTTATACGAAGGAACCTGGCAAAAGTTCAGAGCAGGTAATGCTACACGCTACAATGCATTATTAGATAAATCCATTGCAGCAAGTGATGCTGTTATAACCAGCACGCAATACCAGTTGTTTGCACCTGCAATACTTGGCGACTCTGCACTTAAATATTTATTTATTCTTGAAGACGAGAAATCTAATCCGGCAAGCATTGCTAAATCAGCAAATAAAGAATACATCCTTGCAAACCGTTATTCTTTCACACAACGTCAAATTCGTAACAATGTAACGCATACAGGTGCTGGTGCAGTTTCAAAAAAGTTTGCCGACTTGTTTCTGAGCGAAGATGGATTACCGATTGATAAATCGCCATTGTTTAAAGGTTATGCCATGACACGATCAGAATACCTGAACCGGGATCACCGTATGCAATACACAATGGTCATCGACTCAAACTATTATTGGGATAATGAAAACCCAGGTTCAAGAGTTAACTGGCTTGGCGATGCAATTGATATAGCCAACTCAAGAGGAAGGGCAAATAATGCAGGTGGTACAGGTTACGGTTTACAAAAATGGCAAACAGAAAGAAGATTGAATGATAATGAAGAAGGATATGACTGGCCGGTGATTCGTTTAGCTGAAGTTTACCTGAATTATGCCGAAGCAAAATTTGAACGTAATGGAGCGATATCAGATGCAGATCTAGACAAATCATTAAACCTGGTACGTAATCGTGTTAACAAAACAATGCCAAAATTGAGCAATGCTTTTGTAACTGCCAATGCGTTGGATATGCAAACTGAAATAAGAAGAGAACGAAATATTGAATTGGTAGCAGAAGGTTTTCGGGTAGATGACTTGAAGCGTTGGAAAACTGCAGAAGTAGAAATGCCCATGAATGTTGTTGGAATTAAATGGACGGGCACACGTTGGCAAACAAGATGGCAAACAGGTGGTAATCCTCCTTATCCTGTAGATGCCAATGGTAATATCATTTTTGAAAGCGGTCGTAAATGGGAAGCTAAAAATTACTTATTACCAATTCCAACACAGCAAAGAGCATTAAATCCAAACCTGGAACAAAATCCTGGTTGGCAATAATTGTATAACGATTTATATGGCAGCAAATCTCTTTGAAAACGGCGGTGAAACTCTTTTCACCGCCAATTCAAGAGTTCTGCATCATCAACTGAAGTAGTATGCTGAGTAATATACTGAACGGTTTTTCCCGAAGGGGAGAACTATGCGCAGCTGTTATGGAATAGTGTACCGCAAATCAATTTAATCAAAACTACTAACGATTTTGTCATGACTTTTTTTAATCAACATACACGAAATAAATCCGGCAAACGTAACCGGATGAGCCGCATTTTTTTTGCGATCGCTTTTTTAACAATGCTCTTTACAGAGCAAAACCTGCTGGCACAAGATGGATTGTTGAATGATGATTTTTCTACCGCCAATACTTATAACTGGCAAACAAATACAACAGGAGCTTCGGGCCAAATTGTAAATAACAGGTTTGTCATTACATCTTCCTTGCAAGGCAACGGAAAATACAGGGGTGATTTTCAGAAAGCAGGTGGTGTAACATTTCATGCAGGTAATTACCCGATCGTTGCTATCAAAATAAACAAACCACCAAGGTGTAACTGGTTCTTCGATACAAACCTGGGTGCATACAACAATACCAATAACAATTCAACCAAGATCGAAACATCCAATGGTAATGTATACTATTGGGATCTGTCTACAGGAAAACTGGGCAGTACAGTACTTTCAACTACACAACCAACAACACTGAGTTTATTTCAATTTAAAATTGCAGACATTGTTTTTTCTTCAACTGAGATTGCTGCCAATGATTTTTCGTATGAAATTGATTGGGTAAAAACATTCCGTTCCGTAGATGAATTGAGAACGTTTGTAAATCCATCCGGCACAACCAATCCTGTTTTTGAATACAGTGGTGCATTTGCACACCCGGGGTTGCTACACAACACTGCAGATCTTGCAAGGATCAAAGATTTAATAACAAGACAGGTAACCCGACCAAACAAAAGTTATCAATTGTTACTTGCATCAAGTCGCTCATCTTACAATTATACAAAAGCCGGACCTTTTAAATATCTCACACGTGATGCTTCGTTAACAATAGCTACGCCAACAGGAACAGCATCAGGCGGTGCAGTAAAGAATGGTGTTGAAAGCGATTTTCTTGCAGCATATTACAATGCATTGATGTGGAATATTACCGGAAATGAAGCGCATGCGTTGAAGTCGATCGAGATATTAGATGCCTACGCAGGTTTTACAGAAGGAATTATTGGAGCGGATGCCGAACTGAACGGGCTCTATGGATTTATGCTGGCAAATGCAGCAGAGTTGATGCGTTATACTTATTCAGGTTGGGCACCGGAGAAAGTGCTGCAATGTCAGAACATGTTGAAGAATGTATTCTACCCAACGTTGCAAAACTTCCGGCCATGTGCACATGGCAACTGGGATATTATTTGCATGAAAGCATTAATGGCCATTGCTGTCTTTAGTAACGACAATGCGATGTTCAACAAAGTGGTGAACTATTTTTATTATGGAGAAGGTAATGGCAGCATTGGTAAATATGTATTAACCGATGCAGGTCAGTTACAGGAGAGCAATCGGGATCAACCACATACCATGCTTGCAATGGGTTCGCTTGCTGAACTTGCAGAGATCGCATTAAAGCAGGGCTTTGATTTATATGCAGCGAATAACAACGCAATCATGCGTGGTTATGAATATACAGCCAAGTACAATCTTGGTTATGATGTACCGTATCAAACAAGTTATGATTTCTGCGAAAAGAATTACCAGGATTATACACCCGAATCTATTTCATCGAATGGGCGTGGAAGCTTTAGAGCTGTTTTTGAAATTGCTTACAATCACTATGTATTCCGCAAAAACAAAACGATGCCAAATACATTGGAGGCATTAGCAACAGTCATTGGCGCAGAAGGTGCTCCTTTCGGTGCCGATAATCCGGGTTATGGTTCGTTGTTCTTTTATTTAAACCCCGAAGCTGATTATACTTTTTCTGGCACAGGAAATACTTCAGCAGGTTTAATCAATGATAATTTTAATGGTTATGCTGATGGCTGGATAACAGCCACCACCGGTGCGGTTGCAACTCCGGGTACACAGGAAATAACTGTTGTAATGAAGAAGCAAACGAATGGAACTTATCGTGGCGATTTTAAACGAAGCGCCGGAGCAATTGTTCATGCAGGTAATTATCCAATACTGGCCATTAAACTTAAAAAGCCAGCTGTTGTAAACATGACCTTTGATACCAATCTTGGCGCTTATGGAAACGGTGCAAATAAATGGACAGGAAAAATCGGCTCCGATATTTATTATTTCGATCTAACGAAAGGCTTTGGCGCCGCTCCAAATTTTCTGTCAACAGTTGGACAAACAAGTCTGAGTACATTTCAATTTAAAATGGCAGATGTTCCTGCAGGTGGAGATACAGTTTATACTGTAGATTGGGTGAAAACATTTAAAAGCATCAATGAAATTCTTGCTTACGATCCAAATACAGGATTGATCAATGATAATTTCACCTCAACAACTGATGGATGGTCTACACCAACTGCAGCGGCAACAGTAACGGCAGAAAATGGCCAGTTGAAAGTAGCGCTTGCGCAACAAAGTAACAGCAGTTACCGTGGCGATATCAAACGCAATGCAGGTGCAATGCTTTATGCAGGTAACTATCCCATTATTGCAATCAAATTGAAGAAGCCCGCTGTAGCTAATATTACATTCGATACAAATCTTGGCTCCTTTGGTAATGGCTCCAATAAGTTTACAGGCAAAGTAGGCGAGAGCATTTTCTATTTTGATCTTTCAAAAACAGGTTTTGGTTCAGCTAATACCTTGTTAACAAGTCCCACGAACCTTACTTTGTTCCAGTTTAAAATTGCAGATATCACATCAGGTGAAACAGGTTACCAGGTTGATTGGGTAAAGACAGTAAAGACAGTTGAAGAACTGCAGCAGTTTGTTTTGCCAATGTACCAGACAATTACGTTTCCGGCAATTCCTGAAAAGAAAGTAGGTGATGAAGATTTTTCTCCCGCAACTTCCAACTCAGGTTTAGCAGTAGTTTACACTTCATCGAACGAAGCTGTTGCGAAAATTGTTAATGGAAAAATTCAGATTGTTTCCGGAGGTTCAGCTGAAATAACTGCAACACAACCCGGCGACAATAATTATTATGCTGCCGATGCAGTTAAGCAAACATTACTTGCATTTGTTCCACCATTGGTAAAAGCTAAGAATATCCAACTATTGGTTGATGAAAATGGCAGTGCCCAGATTTCAGTCGACGATGTAAACGACGGGTCACAAAGTTTTAATGGCGAGCTTACACTTAGTATTGACAAAACAATTTTTTCTTGTGCTGATATTAATAACCCCGTTGAAGTAATGCTTACGGGAACTGATGCAAAAGGCTATAGCAACACTGCAAAAGCGATTGTAACAGTTGTTGATCAACTGAAACCAAAACTTTCAGCTATTCCAGATCAGTTCTTTTGTTTTAATACAACAAAGCAATACACAATACCACTTCTTTCAGCAAGTGATAATTGTGCAATTGCAGAGATGAAGTATAGCATTGCCGGCGCAACATTACGCACTGGTGAAGGAAACGATGCTTCGGGAATATTTGAAGCCGGTGAGTCGATCATAACATGGACGGTTACAGATGCACATGGCAATAGTGAAACATTAGCTGTAAAAGTTGTTGTAAATCCTGCTTTGACTGTTTCAATTCCGGATGTATATGCAATGAACCCATTAACCGATGTAAAGAACAGTATTTACCTTGGCTATGGGTCCGGTACACTTTCTCTTTCGGTATTAGCAGACGGAGGAGCGCCATCCTATAATTATCTATGGAACACAAATGCAACAACATCTTCCATTGTAGTAAACAATGCAGGCTCTTACTCTGCCACTGTTACTGATCAGCAGGGTTGTTCACAAACTGCAACTATCGAAATTAAACTGATCGATGTGCGCTGTGGTAGTGGCAGCAACAAGGTAATGATCTGTCATAACGGAAAAGAAATCTGTATTACTTCATCATCTGTAGAAGATCACTTGAATCACGGTGATCACCTGGGAAGTTGTACGCTTGTTTCAACCCGTACTGCCAACGAAGGAGCAATTGCATTGGAAAATAATGGCAATGGAACATTTATCTATCCAAATCCTGTTGCAGATAAGTTTACACTCAAGGTTAACAGTTTAAGTACAGGTGCACTGGTTAAGATATACAATACAACCGGTACTGTTATCAAAACAATCAGGCTTACAAATCTTGCACAGGATATTCCGGTGCAATCACTGGCTCCGGGAGTTTACTTTGTGCAGATCATTAATGGCGCTGTTACAACCAGGAAACTGGTTAAACTATAAGTGTGGATCAATTGACTATGTGAAGTTGATATTGCGTTTAAAAATTGAACAACATCGTTATCTCCGGCCGGATAAAAACCGGCTGGAGCTATAATGAAAAACGGAATGAACAAAACAGGTTTTCAACTTGCAATTACATTATGGCATTAAATAAAGTTAAATGAGAAGTATTTTGATTGAGATAGTAATCTGTGGCATATTGATAAGTGGATGTAAAAATGCAGACACAACAAAGCTGAATATTGAGGAAGCATTGAACTACTGCATTACTCAAAGTTCAAAAGCACTTAACGGACTTGATGCCGATTCTTCACGCATTCCCCGCAGTATTGCCAACGGAAAAACAGAATGGCGTTATGTAAGCTATCGAGATTGGACCTGTGGTTTCTGGCCGGGCATTCTTTGGTACGATTATGAATACTCGAAAGATGAAAAGTGGAAAGCGACGGCAAAACGTTATTCAGCTGCATTGTTTCCATTGGTAGATTCAGCGGCTATTGATCATGACTTAGGTTTCCAGGTATTTACAAGTATTGGTAATGGTTACCGGCTTACTGGTGATTCAATTTATAAATCTGTTTTGCTGCGTGCTGCTGATACTGTTTCAAAATTATTCAATCCCAAAGTAGGTACCATGCTTTCATGGCCAAGAGAAGTGCCGGGTGTTGATTGGCCTAAGAATCATAATACGATCATGGATAACATGATCAATCTTGAGTTGTTGTTCTGGGCTTCAAAAAACGGCGGCAGTAAACAGTTGTATGATATGGCTGTTAAACATGCTGAAACAACGATGAACAATCACTTTCGTTCCGATTACTCTTCTTACCATGTAGTAGTTTATGATACTGCAACAGGAAAGAAAATAAAAGGCATCACACACCAGGGACTTAACGACAGCAGCATGTGGGCAAGAGGGCAGAGCTGGGCTATTTACGGTTACACAATGGTTTATCGTGAAACAAAAGAGCAACGCTTTCTTGACTTTGCACAAAAAGTAACAGATGTGTATTTGAAAGATCTACCCGATGATTTTATTCCCTATTGGGATTTTAATGATCCGGCTATTCCAAACGCACCAAGAGATGCATCTGCTGCCTGTGTTGTTGCTTCTGCATTAATTGAATTGTCAACCATGCTTGCAGATAAGGCTAAAGCAAAAGAATATTTGGATAAAGCAGGAAAGATGCTTGTTTCACTTTCATCTGAAAAATACCAGAGCAGAGATGTAAACAATGCATTCCTCTTGCACAGCACTGGGCATAAACCAAACGGTGGTGAAATTGATGCTTCGATCATTTACGCCGATTATTATTACATCGAAGCATTACTTCGTTTAAAACGCTTAAAGGAAGGAAAACAATTAACAGACAAATTGTAAATGCATGAAACAGGTATTTGTTACGATAGGATTTCTTTTTTTGTTTACACAGGTTTTTTCGCAACAGCTCATCGATTCAACCAAAATATCGGTTAGCTCTCCCGATAAAAAATATGTGTTTACTTTTTACCAAAAGCAGCATACTGATGGTACAAGAACCATGTTTTATAAACTCGACTACAAAAACCAACCGGTTATTCTTGAATCGGTGCTCGATATTCAGTTGGATAATAATCTTTCTGAAAGAGCGATGGCGTTGAAAGTAGATAAACATGCGAACTGGTGCGAAAATCTTGTTGTAAAGAAAATCGTCACTTCATCTGTCAACAGTTCATGGAAACCTGTTTATGGTGAACGAAATATTATAACAGAAAATTACCAGGCAGCTACCATTGAAATGGTAAAGGATGATAACCCCATTTACCCGGTTAGTGTTGAATTACGTGTGTACAACGAAGGAGCAGCTTTTCGTTTTTTCTTTCCTGAAAACAGTAAAGGCACTTACTATCGCATCATGAATGAAAACACATCGTTTACATTTCCGTCAGGAACAAAAGCATGGCATCATTCATGGGCACAGGCACCTTATAAATTATTACCATTAGAAAACTGGCCCGATGAAAGTGAGCGGCCACTGATGTTGGAATTGCCGAATGGCATGTTTGCATGTTTAGCAGAAGCACAGATGGTTGATTATGCACGAACGAAATTTAAACTGAGCAAAGAAAAACCAAATACGATCCTTACCTCAATGTACACGCCCGCCGATCTGATTTCTCCATTTGCCACACCGTGGAGAGTAATCATGGCAGGAGAAACAGCTGGCGAACTTGTACAAAACAATGATCTTATTCTCAACCTGAATCAACCATCAAAAATTACTGATCAGAGTTGGATCAAACCCGGGAAGATCATGCGTGTAATGACGCAAACAACAAAAGATGCTTATGAAAACATCGATTTTGCCGTAAAACACAATCTGCAGTACATCCTGTTCGATTGGAAATGGTATGGGCCTGCCTTTAGTTTTTCATCGGATGCAACAAAAGTGGCGATCCCTGATTTTGATTTGCCTGCCATTATTAACTACGGAAAAGAAAAAGGTGTTGGCGTTTGGTTGTATTGCAATTTACAGGGTTTGTATGCACAATCAGATTCGCTGTTTCGTGTGTATAACAGTTGGGGTGTAAAAGGTGTAAAGTTTGGTTTTGTACAGGCTGGCTCACATCGCTGGACAACATGGATCGAAGAAATGTTTAAGAAAGCTGCAGAGAATAAGATCATGGTAAACGTACATGATGACTGGCGGCAAACAGGTGAACAACGCACATGGCCTAACTTAATGACTGCTGAAGGTATTCGTGGCAACGAAGAAATGCCCGATGCTACGCACAATACTGTTCTGCCATTTACACGATACATGGCAGGTGCGGCTGATTATACGCTTTGCTATTATGATAAACGTATCAAAACAACACATGCACATCAATTAGCACTTGCTGCTATTTATTACAGTCCCATTCAAACGCTTTACTGGTACGATAAACCGGCAATGAGCGCAGATGAACCTGAGCTTGAGTTCTGGGATAAAATTCCAACCACGTGGGATGAAACAAAAGTATTACAGGGAGCCCCGGGGCAGTTTATTTCAACTGCAAGAAGAAAAGGGGAAGAATGGTTTGTAGGTACTATTACCAATAACGAAGCAAGAACCGTTCAGTTAAAATTCGATTTCCTTCCCAAAGGAAAAAAATACACAGCAAGTTTTTACAGCGATGATGATAATGTTTCAACCAAGACCAAAGTAAAGGTTGAAAAAAAACAGGTGACACAGTCAACGGTAATAACAATTCAATTAAAGGCATCAGGCGGCCATGCAATTTGGATTACTCCTGAAAAAAAGTAAAGCGCAGAATAATTAATAATCAAAAATAACCGGAAGAACGTGAATAAGAAGTACGTAGCAGGAGTTGACATTGGAGGATCACACATAACAGTTGCATTGATTGATATGGCTGATGCAAAAGTGATCAAATCATCCCTGCTTAGAAACAAGTTAGACAGTAACGGAACAGCACAGGAAATTTTAGATGTATGGATAAGCACTATTCGACAAGTGATAGAGAAGAGTGAGGTTAAAGTTGAAAAGATTGGATTTGCAATGCCTGGCCCATTTGATTATGCAAACGGTATTTGTTTGATAAAAGGGTTTAATAAGTATGAGTCGTTATTTGGAATGAATATCAGGGAAATTCTTGCGGAAACTTTTTGTTTGAATCCGGAAAACATTCAATTCCGAAACGACGCAGAAGCATTTTTGGCAGGTGAATTAAATGGTGGTGCAGGTAAAGGGTTCAACAATGCAATTGGAATAACACTTGGTACTGGTTTAGGCTCTGCCAAAAGCCATAACGGAATTACCGTTGATGCAGAGTTAAGTGTAACTGAATACGGAGGTGAAATAATTGAGGAGCTTGTTTCAACCCGTGGCTTGCAGCACATGTATGCTGAGCTGAGTGGTAAAAAAGTAGAAGATGCGAAGGAACTGGCGGTTCTGGCCGAAACTGATCTGCATGCAGCGAAAACATTCAAGCTGTTTGCTGAACATCTGGCTTGGTTTCTTGAAAAGTTTATCAAGGCAGAGAGTCCTCAGTTGTTAGTGGTTGGAGGAAATATTGCAAATGCTTGGGATTTATTCATGCCTGCAGTAAAAGATACTTTAAAAAAGAACCTGCAGACGGTACCGGATATTGTAAAAGCATCTCTTGCAGAAGATGCGGCATTGGTTGGTGCTGCCTGCATTTTTGAAACAGCGTTGGCAAAAGTTCAATAATAATAAAACATAGCGTTAATTTCAGTTTACAACAAACAACAACATTATGCAAACAATTGCATCAAACGAAAGTCTTGCCAAAGGAGGAAAAAATCTTTTCGGTATTTCATTAATAGCAGCATTAGCCGGTTTTATTTTTGGCTTTGACACTGTGGTGATCTCAGGCGCCAATTTGCCCATTAAAGAACTATGGCATACTTCGCCTTGGTTTCATGGTTTTTTTATTATGAGCATGGCATTGTGGGGAACTGTTGTCGGTTCAATTTACGGTGGTGTACCAACAGAAAAGTATGGCCGCAAAAAAACATTATTGTGGATCGGTATTCTTTTTAGTGTATCGGCAATTGGTTCTGCCTTAGCAATGGATCCATATACCTTTTCATTCTTTCGTTTCATAGGTGGATTAGGTATCGGCGTTTCATCAGTTGCAGCACCAACCTATGTTTCTGAAATATCTACACCTAAAACAAGAGGTCGGTTAGTGGCCATGTACCAGTTTAATATTGTGTTTGGTATCCTCATTGCTTTTTTATCGAACTATTTTCTTGAAGGTGTTGGTGGTGTAAACGATTGGCGTTGGATGCTCGGCGTAATGGCTGTTCCATCGTTGATCTACACCGTAATGGTATTAAGCATTCCTGAAAGTCCACGTTGGCTTGTGTCGAAGAAGAACGATTTAACCGCTGCAAAAAATATATTCACACAATTGGGTGTACAAAATGCGGATGAAGAAATTGCATCTATTTCCGCAAGTATTCAACATGAAGAACATGCCGGCCAGAAAGGTTTCTTTTCTTCAAAATATAAAACCATTCTCTGGCTTGCATTCTTAGTTGCTTTTTTTAACCAGTGGAGCGGTATCAACTTTATACTATACTATGCACCGGAAATATTGGAACGTGCTGGACTGGCCGCAAAAGATTCTTTAGCCAACTCCATCCTCATTGGAGCTACCAATCTTCTGTTCACATTTGTTGGTTTGTATTTAATTGATAAAGCAGGTAGGAAAACACTGCTCATTATTGGCTCTATTGGATATATCATCAGCCTTGCAATGGTTGCCTTTGCTTTTTACAGCGGAGCAAGCTCAGGCTTTTTGTTATTCTTCCTCTTATTATTTATTGCAGCACATGCAGTAGGACAAGGTGCTGTTATCTGGGTATTTATTGCGGAGATATTCCCCAATAAAGTTCGTGCAACCGGCCAGGCATTTGGTGCAAGTGTACACTGGGTATTTGCTGCAATCATTACATTGATCACTCCGGTTTTCTTAGATGCCGACAATGGAATATTTAAAGATAATCCCTGGCCCATCTTCGCCTTTTTTGCATTTATGATGGCTTTACAGTTAGTATGGGTATTAACAAAGGTTCCTGAAACAAAAGGAGTGTCGTTAGAAGGTCTTGAAAAGAAACTGGTAAAAGAATGAACTATTTAAAAAAAGTTATTGCTGTTTCGTTTTTGCTTGTGTGGCAGTTTGTTGCTTCCGCACAGCAACTGGTAGTGTATCCGTTTCCTGTTTCGGAAACAGATGCAATGCATAATAATGATTTTTCTGTACAGGTGCGTAAACCAGGTGGCAAATGGCAGGATCTGTTTGAATACAATGTAAAAGTGGATGAAGTGAAGAATACAAAACATCATGTTGAAAATGCATCGATGTGCAGTTTTGATTTCGCAGGTGAAGTGGAAGTGGCTGTAACAAGTAAGAGATCGGCAATAAAGAAGGTAAAGATCAGGCCGCTTTCTTATGATATTAAACATGAAGTAAAAGGCAACACAATTTATTTCCGTTTATCAAAACCAGGCAACTTATCGATTGAGGTGAATGATGATATTTTTCACAACCTTCATTTGTTTGCAAATCCTGTTGATGCATTTGCAGTAAATAAACAAGATACTAACCTCATTTACTATGGTGCAGGTGTGCATAAAATAGAGGGCGGAAAAAAATATATTCCATCCGGTAAAACAGTTTATATAGCCGGTGGTGCTGTATTGATGGGACAGTTATTGGTAGAAGGCGTACAGGATGTGAAAATACTTGGGCGAGGAGTGATCGATCCTTCCGTAAAAATGGGCGTGCATATTGCCAACTCAAAACGGATAATGGTTGAAGGTATTTGTTTAACGCAATGCGCAACAGGCGGTTCAGATAGTGTAACGATCAGGAATGTAAAAAGTATCAGTTATTATGGCTGGGGTGACGGACTGAATGTTTTTGCGAGTAATAATGTTTTATTCGATGCTGTGTTTTGTCGTAACTCAGATGATTGTACAACTGTTTATGCAACACGTAAAGGCTTTACCGGCGGGTGCAGAAATATTACAATGCAGAATTCCACACTTTGGGCTGACGTGGCACATCCGATCATGATTGGTTTGCATGGTAACACTCCTAAACCGGATACAATTCAGGATTTGAAATACAGCAACATCGATATTCTTGATCATAAAGAAGCACAGATCGATTACCAGGGCTGCATGGCTATTAATGCCGGAGATAACAATTTGGTACGTAATGTTCAGTTCGAAAATATTCGTGTTGAAAATTTCAGGCAGGGGCAGCTGGTACATATCAGAATAACATTCAACAAAAAATATTGTACAGCACCGGGACAGGGAATTGAAAATGTTCTGTTCAAAAACATTACTTATACAGGCAATAACGCAACGCTGTCAATTATTGATGGTTATGATACGACACGAAAGGTTAAAAATATTGTATTTGAAAACCTGGTTGTCAATGGTGTTGTAATTACGGATGACATGCCAGCAAAACCCAAATGGTATAAAACTTCCGATATGGCAAACATCTTTGTAGGAGAACATGTGGAAGGAATAGAGTTTAAGAAGTAAATAACTGAAATAAGAGATCCTGTTGTTTAAATGAAATTCAGAAACAGACATACTGCAATCTTATTGATGTTGACATTCATAATGCCGCTGGTTGTTTTTACACAGCATTATGAGAAGGAACATAAAACGCTCAACTTTAAACCACTTGAAAACAAAATCCAATCCTGGGTTGACAGTGGTTACTATAATGGAGCGTCGATCATTATCGCAAACGACAAACAAATCTTATATAATAACTACTTCGGCAGTTACAAGCCAGAAACAGTTGTCTTTATTGCATCAGCAGGTAAATGGCTGGCAGCAGCCGCAATTGCAAGACTTGTTGATCAGGGCAAACTCAACTGGAATGACAAGGTAAAAAAATGGTTGCCGGAGTTTACAGATAGTAAAGGTGAAGCAACATTAGCACAACTGTTTTCACATACTTCAGGCTATCCCGATTATCAACCGGCCAACAAACCCGTTGATATGTATCAAACCTTGCAGGAATCGGTGAAACATATTGTTTCTCTTCCTGCTGATACATTACCAGGAACAACATTTAAATATGGAGGCTTGGGAATGAATGTAGCCGGACGCATGGCAGAAGTTGCAACAGGAAAAAAATGGGAAACAATTTTTCAGGAACAGATTGCAATACCTCTGAGCATGCAGTCAACAAGATTTACGCCGGTTGATTCCAGTGGCGGCCATGCACCCATGTTGGGAGGTGGTGCCAGATCAACATTACAGGATTATATGAACTTCCTTTCAATGATCTTTCATAAAGGAATGTTTGAAGGAAAGAGAATTTTATCAGAAGCCGCAATTGATTTTATGGAAGCAGATCAGGTGAAAGAAGCTGTTGTACTCAAAGACGATCTTGTACGAAAAGTAAGACATGAAGTTCGTACTGATATTTATGGATTAGGCGAGTGGAGAGAAGAAGTTGATGAAGCCGGTAATGCAACACTCATCAGCAGTCCATTATGGGCAGGTGCATATCCGTGGATTGACAGAAGAACAAATGTGTATGGCTTTTTTCTTACGCATATAGTTCAATTCAAGAATGGGTTTAATTCATTCCTTGCAAGTCCGGCTATTGTGAACGATGTAAGAAATGCAATTGAAGAAAATAAATATGACAAAATTTCGAAAAACAGGAAAAGATAATTGCTGTAAATTATTTATCGTGAATATGAAGTTAATGAAGCAGTTTCTCACAATAGTATGTTTGTTTGGGGCTACTTTTTATTCAATAGCGCAGGAACGTCTTCGTGTGGCAGTGTTAAGTGATATTGAAAATGAACCGGATGATGCCGAATCGTTTGTACGGTTGCTTGTCTATTCAAACATGTGGGACATAGAAGGATTGATTGCAACAACATCTATCCACCAAAAAAACAAAATTGCTGATTGGAGGATGCATGAAATTGTAACTGCCTATGGAAAGGTGAGAAATAATTTACTAAAACATGAAGCAGGTTTTCCAGAGGAAAAATATTTGCACAGCGTGATAAAAAAAGGATTTGCAGATTATGGAATGAAAGCTGTAGGCGAAGGAAAAGATTCAGAAGGTTCAGAATTGCTTATTTCTTTACTTGAAAAAAAAGATAACAGACCGCTGTGGGTTACAGTTTGGGGAGGCACAAACTGCCTTGCACAAGCTTTATGGAAACTAAAAATGAATAAGGATCCGAATGAAGTTTCAAAGCTTGTTTCAAAATTGCGTGTTTATACAATCAGCGACCAGGACGATTCGGGTGTATGGATAAGGAAAAATTATCCTGAGCTATTCTATATCGTAAGTCCTGGTATGACAACTTATGCATATCATTATTCAACCTGGGCAGGTATTAGCGGTGATGTAAGGCATAAGTTCAACGGCCCTGATTCAACAATTGTCAGCAATCAATGGCTTAATGAAAATGTACGTTTTAATCATGGACCATTGGGAGAACAATATCCGGAATGGAAGTTTCTTATGGAAGGAGATACCCCAAGTTTTCTTTACCTGGTGAGCAATGGATTAAATAATCCCGAACATCCCGATTGGGGTAGTTGGGGTGGCAGGTATGAATTGTATATTCCACGACAAAGAAAGTGGATGCCCGAACCCGAAACAAGACCAATTTGGAGCAATACAGAAGACGAAGTGAAAGGTTATGACGGGAGATGGTATATCAGTGACAAAGCAACAGTATGGCGATGGCGTGAAGCTTATCAAAACGATTTCGCTGCAAGAATGGATTGGTGTGTTAACGATTTTAAAAACGCCAATCATCCTCCAATACCAATTGTGCCAAACAAAATTATTTCTGTTAGTTCAGGAGATACAGTTTATATGAACGCAAGCAAGAGTTACGATCCGGACAGTAATTCACTAAGCTATAACTGGATGCATTACAAAGAAGTGGGTTCCTATGGTATGACTGAAAACTCTGTCAGGATAGCGAACGAAAAAAATGCGCTGGCATGGTTCGTTGCACCTAGTGTTAACAAAAGTGAAACATTGCATATTATTTTATCAGTTACAGATAACGGAAAGCCTGCATTAACACGTTATCAAAGAATAATAGTAACAATTATCCCTTAAAGAAAAGTGGAAATAAGTTTGATCGTTTTTTATGTCTAAATAGTGAAATGTGTTTTATGAAAATGATATACATTATTTTTTTTACAGTATTAAGTAACCTCATTTACTCACAATCGCATTATCCTGGCCAGCATAGTGGAAAATTTAAGTTGCAGGATCAGTTTGACCCGGTTGTAAAGGCATTTGATTTAAGTGATGTAACGATGTTGCCAAGCCGCTTTACAGAAAATACAGATCGGGAAATAAAATGGATCATGTCAATTCCTGTAAAAAGCCTGTTGCATAGTTTTCGAACTAACGCCGGAGTTTTTAGCGGACTGGAAGGTGGATATTCCCCAACAAAAGGAACACAAAAATTTGCAGGCTGGGAGTCGCTTGATTGTGAAGTTCGTGGACATACAGCCGGGCATATACTTTCAGGGTTAGCATTATTATATGCCACAACAAAAAGAGAAGAGTTTAAAATAAAAGCTGATAGTATTGTTGCAGGTTTGGCAGAAGTACAGGAAGCATTAAAGCAAAACGGATATTTATCCGCTTATTCACAAGGACTGATAGACCGGAACATAGCCGGTAAATCTGTATGGGCTCCCTGGTACACGTTGCATAAAATTTATTCGGGGCTTATTGATCAGTATTTGTATTGCGATAATAAGCAGGCACTCGATATTGTTACAAAAATGGGTGAGTGGGCTTACAACAAATTAAAGCCCTTAACCGAAGAACAACGAATCAGGATGTTGCGAAATGAATTCGGAGGTATGAATGATTCGTTTTATAACCTGTATGCTATAACAGGTAATGAACAGTTTAAATGGCTTGCCGGGTTCTTTTATCATAACGAAGTACTTGATCCATTAAAAGAAAAGAAGGATGTGTTGAATCCGAAACATGCGAACACGTTTATTCCAAAATTGATTGGTCTTGCAAGAGATTATGAGTTAGAAGGAAAAGGTGACGGAATGAGTGTTGCAGATTTTTTCTGGAACACCGTTATCGATCATCACTCCTTTGCGACAGGAAGCAACAGCGATAAAGAACACTTTTTCACACCAGATAAAATCTCTGAACATCTTACAGGTTATACCGGCGAAAGTTGCAATACCTATAACATGTTGAAGCTGACCCGTCACTTATTCATCTACAATCCGGATGCAAAATATGCTGACTATTATGAGAAAGCATTGTTCAATCACATCCTCGGTCAGCAAGATCCAGCAACAGGAATGGTCGCTTATTTTCTCCCGATGTTGCCGGGCGCTCACAAATTATACAGCACACCCGATAGCTCTTTCTGGTGTTGTGTAGGAAGTGGATTTGAAAACCAGGCGAAGTATGGCGAAGCAATTTATTATCATTCCGCCAATGATGTTTATGTGAATTTATTCATTCCTTCGAAGCTAACCTGGAAAGAGGCAAGCGTTGAACTGCAACAGGAAACAAAATTTCCGGAGAACGGAACTGTTGTTTTTACAGTACAGAAAACAAGTGAAGTACTGCAAAAGATTCGTGTGCGTTATCCATCATGGGCAAAAAATGCATCAGTAAAAATTAATGGCCAAAAGCAAACAAAGATCAACAAACAAAACGGGTACATCGTTCTCGACAGGAAATGGAAAGCCGGTGATAAAATAGAAATTAGCTATACAATGGAATTGCAGTTGATTGCCACGAATGACAATGCTGATAAAGCGGCAATTGCTTATGGCCCGATTATTCTGGCAGGCGAAATGGGAACAAAAGGATTCACAGGCAGAGCGCCTTATTCAGATCCAACACAGCACAATGATTACTATACGTATGATTTTAAAGTGCCGCAGGATATTTCAACATCGTTAACAATTAACCGTGCAAATCCTTCAGCTGATATTAAACCTGCAGAAGGAAGAACGTTGACATTTAAAACAAAAGAAGGAATTACGTTGCGGCCTTTGTATGATATACACAGAGAGCGATATGTGGTTTACTGGACGATTCAATAACATTAAAACAACAGATAAGTATGTTCTTCATGACTATAAGAAAACAAAAGCAGAATTTGTTTTTACTGCTTTGTTTCAGTGTTTTCTTTTCAAGTGTAGCAGCAAAAAATCACCCATATCTTTTTTATACCAACGATCGGGTGAATGATCTGAAGCAAAGAATTAAAATCGATTCAGCAACAGCAACTGCCTGGAAAAACATGCTGGCAAAAGCTGATGCTGCTGTGGCAGCTGGAAAAGGTGGCGATATGGAATTGCTAAGTCTGGCGTACAAAATAACAGGCGATAAAGCGTATGCCTTGCAAGCAAAAAAAATACTGGAAGCATTGCTTGCAAGAGAAAAATGGGATTTGCTTGAAGACAGAACTCCTGTTTGGCGCTCTGCATTAGGTACAGCGCACAACAACAATGTTGCAAGTACTGTATTTGATGCCATTTATGATATACTTACAGCATCTGAACGAAAAAACATGGCGCAACGTATTGTTGTGCTCGGCATTGAACCATCATTAAGTGAATGGATATCTGCTGACAAACGGATTCATACACTCAACAGCATGGGTCATAACTGGTGGAGTGCTATTGTATTCCAGGCAGGCATTGCATCGTTAGCTGTAATGAACGAAATTCCTGAAGCAAAAAAATGGGCAGATGATGTGATGCTTGCTGCCGATGAATGGTTTGCTTTTTCAGGAAGTGTATTAGAAAACAAACCTTCAAATTTCGATCCGGCAGGTGGGTTTTACGAGAGCATTAATTATGCAAATTTCGGAGTGGGAGAGTATTTGTTTTTTCGTCTTGCATGGACGAATGCAATAAGCAAATTAAGTAAACCATACGATGGTCTGCTTCAAAAAACAATGGATTGGTTTATTCACATGAGTTATCCAACCAATGGAATTTTAGAGTCGGTAAATTTTGGCGACGGTTCACATACAATCAATGCAGACAGACCTGTAAAGTTGATGAAGGCACTCGGATTTGAAAGTAAAAATTACGACTGGTATCTGAGCAAAACAAAAAGAAGCCGGTTAAGAGAAGATTTAAACAACAGCACACCAATGGGGCTGCTTTTAAGTTTGATTATTTCGGATAAAGAACCGCTGCCATCGTTAGCAACATCTTCCATTTATGAAAACATGGGATGGGCTTCATTACGTTCATCATGGAATGAAAATGCAAGTATGATCGCTGTAAAATCAGGTTACACCTGGAATCATGCGCATGCTGATGCGGGTTCTTTCATCCTGTACCATAATGGAAAAAATTTATTGATAGATGGAGGCAATGTAAATTATGGAAACCCGGCTTACAGTAATTATTCTGTACGCAGCGATGCACATAATGTAATTCTGTTCAATGGTAAAGCACAGGAATATACAGATCAGTATAATGCAGTTAAAACTCCCGGTCGCCTGTACAACCTGATTGATGGAGGTAACTTCAAATATATTTTATCTGATGCCACGGGCCCTACATCCCGTTACTTTCTGCGCAATTACAGAAATGTTGTTTGGGTGGGAAATGTTATACTCATTATTGATGATGTAAAAAGTTATGAAGCAGGAAAGTTTGAATGGCTATTGCATACTGCAGTTGATGCAAAGAAAAAAGGAATTGACCTGGATGTAACAGATGGCAATGCATCGGTTTTAGTACGACCGCTGTTTCCTGAAACATTACCGAATGGTTATCCGCACGACTTCCCTGAAAAAATGAACCTGGAAGAGAAGCAAGGCGTTAAAGATCATGACCCGAATACAAAAGTTACCTACTATTCCATTTCTCCTGCAGAACAGTTGAAACAAACAAAGTTTATAACAGCCATCATTTTACTGGATGATAAAAATAAACCGGTTGAAGGGCCTGCATTATCAAACATGGCCAGTGCAAAAGAAATGCGTACCGGTTTGCCGAAAATAGAAAAACTGGAGGGGAACAATTACATCGGTGTGCGTGTTACAGAAAACGGAATTACAACAGATGTTTATTTTAACCTGATGGCGGATGGACGGATTATGCACCGCAACAGTCATAACGAAATAAATGGCTGGGAAACGGATGCTTATTTGATGAGTATGAGTTACCCGGAAGGCAGTATTCCTTCAACTTCAAATGTGAAATCCTGGTTTGTTGCAAACGGCAGCTATGTCAGAAAGAACGGAGAAGTGGTATTGCATTCCTTATCAAAAATATTTATGCATGCAGATTTTACTAATGAAATTCCTCAAGTGTTGCTTCAAGGTCAACCGCTGATTCGTGCTTCATTATTAGTTAATAGAAAGGGAAGTAATCTCAAACTGAATGGACAGCTGATAAAAGCTGAGTTTAATGCCGGCAATATGTTGCAATTAAAATCGGATAGCAATTAAACTTAACAGAAAGATTTATTGTATGAAATACTTTTTGTTATGCTTGCTGTTTTTGATTACAGGTTATACTGAAACCAACGCTCAGGTGTGGCAATGGAGTGTTTCTGTAGATTGTGTTATTTCATCAGAAACAAATGATCATCCACAGGCTTATTTGTGGATACCGGAAAATTGTAAGCAGGTAAGGGCAGTTGTATTTGCACAACATAACATGATTGAAGAGGGGATGTTAGAACATGCGCATTTCCGTAAAACAATGCGTGAACTTGGAATTGCAGAAGTGTGGGTTACGCCTGGAATAAATATGTCGTTTGATTTTACAAAAGATGCCGGCGAAGATTTTGAATACATGATGAAGAAGCTTGCGGATGTATCAGGATACAAAGAACTGGCGAGTGTACCGGTCATTCCGCTTGGACATTCTGCTTATGCAACTTTTCCCTGGAACTTCGCAGCATGGAACCCGCAACGCACACTTGCACTTGTATCAATTCATGGCGATGCGCCGCAAACTCATCTTACAGGTTACGGCAGAGCAAATGTAGAATGGGGCAACAGAACTATTGACGGTGTTCCTGCTTTATTCATCATGGGCGAATATGAATGGTGGGAAGACAGGATAACACCTGCATTCAATTACATTGCAAAACATCCCAACAGTGCCATCAGTTTGTTTTGCGATGCAGGACATGGGCATTTTGATTACAGTGATGAGATGATTACTTATGTATGCATGTTCATTAAAAAGGCTGCAGCAAAAAGACTTCCATCTTCAATGTCTATACACAAACCGAACATCCTGCTTCCTGTAAAGGCAGAACAAGGATGGTTGATGGATCGTTGGCATAAGGATAGTTTGCCGGAAGCAGCAGCTGCAAAATATTCAGCATACAAAGGCGAAAGAAAATTTGCATCCTGGGTATTTGATAAAGAAATGGCAGATGCAACTGAAGCGTTTTATGCGAAGGTGAGAGGCAAGCAACAGCAATATATTGGGTTTAAACAAGAAGGCGCAGTAATACAACCAGACAAGTCGCATGCAAATTATAATATTAAGTTCAAGCCACAACCCGACGGAATAAGTTTCACCCTTTCCGCATTTTTTTCCGACTCAACAAAATTGAAAAAGGCAAATAAGTCTTCAAACCAAAAGCTGATAATTGATCGCATTTGCGGCCCGGTAAAAAAGATCAACGATACAACTTTTCAGATAAGTTTTAACCGACTTGGGTTTAATAACGCCAAGCGTAGTTTCGATGTATGGTTACTGGCAAGCAGTAAAGCCGACAATCATTATAAAAGTAGTGTACAGCAAATCAACATGAAGATTCCACACATCAACAATATAGGCACAGATCAACATATTCAATTCGATAGTATTCCCAGTCAGAAAAGTACAGTTAAGTCTTTGAACCTATCTGCAAGATCATCTGCAGATGAAAAAATTCAGTTCTTTGTAAAAGAAGGACCGGCATTTATCTCGAATAGTACGTTGCATATTACCGCTATTCCGCCGAGAACAAAATTTCCGGTTAAAGTTACTGTCGTTGCCTGGCAGTATGGTATTGAAGGAAAAACAAAAACAGCAGCACCTGTAACACGAACGTTTTACATCTTAAAGTAAACAAGAAAATGCCTTCTTTTTGCAAATTGAGCGGGCCTGAGAACTTTGCCTCCCATTAAAGAACAGTATGAACACAAGCAGAAACGATGACTTGATTACAGTGGGCTATTAAAAATGGAGTAAATAAAAAAGCAGTTCATTTGAACTGCTTTTTTTTATTCGTGCCCAGTGCTAGCCGGAGTTCGGGAATATTGTTCGCCGATATATACTACCTCTTAAATTAGTAAAATTTCCCGGCGTCTTAAAGGTTAAGAGAATAAATCAAGCGCTTCCTTTTTCCTTAAATGCTTTGGGAGTTAATCCTGTTTTGTTTTTAAACACTGTAGAAAAATAAGCAGCCGTGGAGAAGCCGGTTTTGTAAGCCACTTCAGCAACAGATAATTCTTCATGCTGCAAATAGTATTTTGCTTTTTGAATACGGGTATTCAAGACATACTCATTTATATTGGTATCCATCAACGATTTTATCTTTCTATGCAACTGTATTTTCGAAAGATTAAGTTCTTTGCAGATGTCATCAACAGAAAGATTTTCATTGGATATATTTCTTTCAATAATCGAAATAAAATCGGCAACCAAACGGCGGTCAGTTATTTTGCCACTGCTCTTTAACTCCACAGGTATTTCACTGCTGTAATGGCTTTTTATTTTTTTACGGTTTGCAAGAAGGCTGCTGATATTTTTTTCAAGTATTGAAAAGTTGAATGGCTTGGCCACATAGGCATCAGCTGCAATTTCAAGACCTGTCATTTGCTGCTGTGCTGATGTTTTTGCAGTTAATAATATTACCGGTATGTGAGAAGTGCGGATATCTTTTTTTAATTCTTCGGTTAACGTAAATCCATCTTTTACCGGCATCATTACATCGCTGATAACCAGGTCGGGCATTTGATCAAATACAATCTGTAAACCTTTTGCACCATTTTCTGCTTCATAAACATAATAGGTTTCTGAAAGTCTTTGCCTGAGAAATTTTCTCATTTCAGGATTGTCTTCAACAATTACAATGGCGCCAAGTTTTTCTTTTTTGCTTTCTTCATTGCCGGGTATAAAAAGATCATCTGAATAAAGATCCGACATAAATATTTCTTCTTCCTCGCTGCTGAACTTTTGTATATCGTTCGCAAGAGATAATTCTGTTTCAGTAAAGTGTTCTTTCCCAAGCGGAAGTCTTACAGTGAAAACGCTGCCTTTACTTTTTTGGCTGCTCACAGTTATACTTCCATGGTGCAATGCTATCAGTTCTTTTGTTAATGGCAAACCAAGCCCGGATCCTTTATGACTACCATAATCTCCCTGGTAAAAGATATCAAACACCTGGTTCATTTCTTCAGGAAGCATACCTCTGCCATTATCTTCAACTTTAATAATTGCACACGCAGCAACAGGATCTTTTTCCAGCGATACAGTAATGAAGCCACCCTCTGCAGTAAACTTAAACGCATTGGAAAGCAGGTTAAATAAAATTTTATCAAGCATTCCCTGGTCGGCCCAAATATATAAGGCTCTTTCCTGTGTAATAAGTCTGCAATCAATATCCCGTTTCTCTGCAATGGGTTGAAATGTTTGAATAATCTCGTTTACAAAAAGCACAAGATCTGTCTCAGTAGCTTTCACCTGCATTTTGTTAAACTCGATCTTTCGAAAATCGATCAACTGGTTTACCAGTCGCAGAAGACGTTGTGTGTTTTTTTGAATAAGCTGCAATGGCTGTTTGGTTGATGGAGGGAGTTTTGAGAAATCGAGCAATTCTTCAACCGGACCAAGTATAAGACTGAGTGGCGTTCGAAACTCATGCGAAATATTGGTAAAAAAATTAAGCCTTGCTTCGTGTGCAACTTCTGCCTTCGCCGACATTTCCATCAACTGTTCACTTTTCTTTTGTACCTCTTCGTTCTTTTGTGCAAGCTGCTTGTTCATGCGCCTGTTTACCTGGCGTGAATAAAACAGAAGTCCGGCAAAACAAAACGTCAATGCCAATGTAATCCCCAGCACATATAAAAGATTGCGTTGTGTTTGATAGGTTTGCTGCTGCTTATCCATCACGATTTGCTGCTGCTCAATATCTTTTTGTTGTTCTAATATTTTATCGGCCTGCAGCGATGTCATCCGCACATTTGCACTATCAACAATCAAAGTCTGTAAAACCGTTTCTTTTGGTACAGGTTGGTTGTTTAATAGACTTACCGCATTACGGATCGATTCTGCCCCGCCTGTTGGATATAATACTGAAGCAGTGATGATACCGTTGTTCACATATTCCATTCCTGCGCCTTTGCCTGGCAATGCATCTACACCAATTATTTTTACCGGAGGCAACTGTTTTTCTTTAAACACTTCATATGCACCAAGCGCCATTACATCGTTGTGTGCAAATACCAGGCTTGGAGTGGTTACGTTGTCAATTACTTTTAACAGGGCATCCTTGGCTATTGGTTTTACCCAGTTGCCATTCACTTGTTTTACAACCTTGATATTTTTATGCGAGGCCAAAGCATCAGCAAATCCTTTCCGCCGTTCAATGGCAGGTGATGAAGCTGGTAATCCGCCAATTTCAACAATGTTTCCCGATTCGCCCAGGAGTGAAGCAGCATAGTTGCCGGCTATTTTACCGATCTCATAATTATCGGCGCCAATATAATTGTTGTAAAGCTGTGAAGCGATCTTACGATCAACCACGATAACAGGGATGCCTTTATTATATACTTCTTCCACAATAGGGGTAAGAGGGGCGGCTTCGTTTGGAGAAATAATCAACAGATCGATATTCTCTTTCAATAACTCTTTTACCTGTTTTATTTGCACCGCACTATTATCGTCGGCTTGTTTGTATAATAATCTGAAGTTCGGGTTAAATGCCAATTCTCTCCGCATCTCTCCAATCATGGCTTTGCGCCAGTTATCTGCATCGCCACATTGCGAAAAACCAATGACATATTCCTTCTCTTTCTCTGTTTTACAGGCAGTAAAGCAACAAACCAACAGCAAAAGAAACATCCCTTTGCTCCAATGTTTAGAAAAAGGAATAATCCTGGAGATAATGGCAAAGCAGTTCATGATCTAAATGTAGGATTATTGATATTATTTTAGAAGAAGCAGATATAAAATTAAAAGCAACCATTTGGTCATTTTTTGAAATCAGGAATCTAACTTATTGATTTTCTTCAAAATTTAATTGTTTAAGCGAATGAAATAAAATCGAAACAATATGATGAAAAACCGGAACTATTTTCCTGGCCCTGCGCCCTAAGTTGTGTGAAATTGCTTTTGCCATATGAATCAGAAACTTGTTTTTTGGAGTATCGTCGTCGCTCTTGGCGGTTTACTTTTTGGGATGGATGTAGCCGTTATCTCCGGAGCAGAACAGGAAATACAGAAACTTTGGAATCTTAGTGATGTGGTACATGGCCAGGCCATTGCTTCTGCTCTTTACGGTACTATTATCGGTGCTCTTTTTGGTGGCATTCCGGCCGAAAAATTTGGACGAAAAAAAGTATTGATCTGGATCGGTATCCTCTTTTTTGTATCTGCAATTGGGTCAGCATTGGCTGATGATGTTGTATCATTCATGATATTCCGGTTTTTAGGTGGTTTGGGTGTCGGGGCATCTTCCGTGGTGGCACCTATGTTTATATCAGAGATCGCACCTGCGAAAAACCGGGGCAAGCTGGTTGCCACTTTTCAATTCAATATTGTGTTCGGCATATTACTCGCTTATTTCTCCAATTATTTTTTAAGCACTATCGGCGAAGATGCATGGCGGTGGATGTTGGGCATCCTGGCTGTTCCAGCTTTACTGTTTGTTGCACTTATGTTTTTTGTACCGGAAAGCCCACGTTGGTTAATGGTGCACAGAAACGATTACACAAAAGCCCGTGAAATTTTACAGGTATCAGATCCCGAAGGAGTGGATGATGCAATTCAAGCTATTCATAAAACCATAGACGAAGAAAAACAACAGGCAACACTTGCTTCGTTCTTCACAAAACGATTTACAAAACCGATCATACTTGCATTTCTGATCGCCTTCTTTAACCAGATGAGTGGTATTAATGCCATCATCTATTTTGCTCCACGGGTTTTTGTACTGGCAGGCATTGGTAAAAGCGCTGCGTTTTTGCAAAGCGCAGGTATTGGTTTGGCAAACCTTGTATTTACGATGCTGGGTTTGTACCTCATTGATCGTATCGGCCGTAAAAAATTAATGCTTATTGGTTCCATCGGCTATATTATTTCGTTGGGCGCAGTAGCTGCTGCTTTTTATTTTCAATGGCTTGGTGGAATAGTTGTACCTGTTCTGTTGTTTCTTTTTATTGCTGCACATGCAATCGGGCAGGGTGCTGTTATATGGGTGTTTATTTCAGAAATTTTTCCCAACCAGGTAAGGTCGTATGGTCAATCGCTGGGTAGTTCAACGCATTGGGTAATGGCAGCTATTGTAACAAGTGTGTTCCCGTTTTTTGCGAACAATCCTTCAATCGGCCCTTCGAAAATCTTTTTCTTTTTTATGCTGATGATGTTGTGGCAATTGTTCTGGGTGTTATTTAAAATGCCCGAAACAAAAGGAGTTCCTCTTGAACAATTGGAAGCTCAATTGCTGAACAAGTCGTCACAAAAAGGAAATACTGTAACTGAAAAACCTGCAACGATCGCCAGGTAAAAAATTCTTCTTTCACAACTAAATGCTTGCTGTTATGTCTCAAACTTCTTCTTACAATGTTGTTTGCTTTGGCGAAATACTCTGGGATATTTTGCCCGACAAAGCTGTGCCCGGCGGTGCACCAATGAATGTTGCCTACCACTTACACAGGTTGGGTGAAAGACCTGCTTTGCTTACACGTATTGGTATTGATGAACGTGGCAAAGAACTGCTTACGATTATGGAAAGCATGAACCTTGATACAACATTTATACAACTCGATTATGAATTACCAACCGGTATTGTTCATGCAACACCAAATGAACATGGTGAAATGAGTTATGAAATTGTAGCACCTGCAGCATGGGATAATATTCAATACGATCATGATGTTGAAACGGTGGTTAAAAATGCAGAATACTTTGTGTTTGGAAGTTTGGCCACACGTAACAAACAATCGAAGGAAACTTTATACAAACTGTTAGAGATAGCCAGCAGCAAAGTGCTTGATATAAATCTGCGTCAACCATTCTTCACAAGAGAAAGTGTAGAAGAGTTGCTCCGCAAATGCGATGTGGTGAAAATGAATATCTCGGAGTTGGAACTGATCACCGGTTGGTTTGCTGATTATAAAAGTATTGAAGAGCGCATACAACTGATACAGGACAGGTTCAACATCCGCTCCATCATTGTTACAATGGGTGCCGATGGCGCTGTCGTAAACTTTCGTGGCAATTACCACAGGCACAATGGCTATAAAGTGCAAGTGGCCGATACTATTGGTAGTGGCGACAGTTTTCTTGCTGCCTTTTTATCAAGCGTATTACAAAACAAATCACCTGAAGAAGCTCTCACGTTTGCGAGTGGTCTTGGTGCATTAGTAGCATCTAAAAGCGGCGGCTGGCCTGCTTATAACATTTCCGATATCGATTCTGTCATTAACAACACACAAACCATCCAATAATTATAAATCGACTGCTATGCTGAATTTTTCAATTTTAAAATTAACGATTATGAGAAAGTTGTTTTTTCTATTGCCATTTTTTCTGTCTGCGATCTGCTCGTTTGCACAGGTAAAAACAATTACGGGTACTGTTACAGCGAAAGCAGATAAAGCACCGCTTGCAGGAGTTTCCGTACAAAGTAAAACTGCAACAGCTGTTACCGATGCTTCAGGAAAATTTTCAATTACTGCATCTGTAGGTGATGATCTGACATTCAGTTATGTTGGAATGAAACCTGTAACCATTAAACTAAATGCCGGCGATGCAACGCTGACTGTTGAAATGGAACCGTCCATTAAAGAAGGTGATGTTATTGTTATTACAGGTTATACTGCTCAGCGTAAAAAAGATGTAACCGGTGCTGTTGCAGTGGTTGATCTGTCAGCCGTTAAAAACAATTCATCCGGTAATCCTATGCAGGCACTGCAAGGCCGTGTTGCAGGTTTGTATATTGAAAGAGGAAGTGGTTCACCAAACGGCAGCAACGGAAAAATTTTAATTCGTGGTGCAAACACACTGGGTAATACTGATCCTTTATACATCATTGATGGTGTGCCAACCACCAGGCCCGAAGTATTTCAGAATATCGATCCTGCAACTATTGCATCTATGCAGGTATTAAAAGATGCATCTGCAGCATCTATCTATGGTTCACGTGCCTCTAATGGTGTTATCATCATTACAACAAAAAATGGAGGCAACACAGAAGGTAAAGTAAACTTCCAGTTTAATACAAGCGTTGCAGCGCAATCGGAAAAAGGTGTGCGTTTTAAAATGTTAAATGCAATTGACAGGGGAAGAGCTTTGTGGCAGGCTTCAGTAAATGATGGTGTAAAACCCGAAGATGCTTATGGTGAGATCTACAATTTCGATTGGAATAATAATTTAAGCAATCCTGTATTAAATGCTGTTACGGTAAAACCATTTGTTGGTGGAGATCCGAATACACCTGCAGGTAATACCGATTGGCAGGATGTTATGTATAAAACAGGACTGGTGATCAATAATAGTCTTACAGTATCAGTAGGAAATCGCAATTCTTCTGTTGAACTTAATTTAGGACAGTTCAGAAATACCGGCATGCTCAGGCATACAGGTTACGAACGTTTAAACGGCAGCATCAATGCTATTACAAAAGCCTATAACCAACGGCTTATTGTTGGCGTGAATCTGCGTGTTGCCAATTCAAACGAAACACTTACTTCAAGAGACATTGGTGGTGCGCTTACAACAGCATTGGCCGTTTTCCAGGCACCAACAATTCCTGTTTATCAAAAAGATGGTGTAACGTTTGCCGGCGCTTCTGGTGGTGGTTACTCCGACAGGAATAATCCGTTGCATATGCAGTATTTATCAAGATGGGATAACGCCAACAGGTTAACAGCTTTTGGAAATGTATTTGTTGAAATACAACCTGTCAAAAATTTAGTTTTCAGAACAAGCGTAGGTACCGATTACTCTGCCTATTTAAGCAAAGTAATTTTGCCAACGTTTACAGAAGGTGCGTTTAACCGGACAACCAACAGTGTTACGTTCGATCAAAACAAATTAGTAAGTACTACATTTTCGAATACACTTCGTTACAATTGGGATGTCAACCGAAAACATAATCTTAAATTCCTGGCAGGTACAGAATACATCAAAACAGATCTTAACTTTCAAAACACACGCAAGGAAGGATTTGCTGTACAAACCGAAGAGTATTTTACAATTAGCGCCGGCACAGGAAACTCCAGTGTGTTTGGTGGTTCAACAGGTAACAGGTTATTCTCCTTGTTTGGCCGTGTTGATTATAATTTTTCCGACAAGTATTTAGCAGCGTTCACACTCCGTCGTGATGGTTCATCCCGTTTTGGTGAAGACAATCGTTATGGTCTTTTCCCTGCTGCATCTATTGGATGGAGAATTGACAGAGAAAATTTCATGGAAAATAACACGTTGTTTTCTGAGTTGAAATTACGTTTGGGTGCAGGTCGTGTAGGTAACCAGCAAATCGGGGATATCAGTCGTTTCGGAATATTTGAAGCAAGATATGGAACTGCGTTATCGCAATTAGTGGGTGGCTTTTGGGAGCAGTATATGAATATTGGAACAGCTTATTCATTAAGCGGCGCCAACACGGGCACACTTCCTTCCGGCTTTGTGCAAACACAGGCAGCCAATACAGGACTCAAGTGGGAAACAACAGATGAATTGAATGCCGGTTTGGATTTTGCATTTCTGAAAAACAAAATTTTCGGTTCATTCGATTATTTCACAAGAAACACAACCGGTATATTGATTACTCCTCCCGTTGCATCTGCATTGGGTGAAGGACAATCGAAACCGGTAAATGGTGCATCTAAAACCAACCAGGGATGGGAATTTGTAATTGGTTACCGTTCTGACAAATCAGATGATTTCAGTTATAATGTACAATTAAACTTTGCGCATTTCAGAGATAAGATAACAGAATTGCCGGAGGTTGTTCGTCCCGCTTATGCAGGTAATCTTGTGAATACAATTATTGGTCATTCACAGTTCGATATTTTCGGCTATAAAACCAATGGTCTTTTTCAATCGCAGGCAGAAGTGAATGCTGCACCCACGCAAATTGGTGCAGGCCCCGGAAGAATCAGGTACGTCGATATTAATAAAGACAATGTGATCAACGATCTCGACAGAACATGGATTGGAACAACGCTGCCCGATCTTGAATACGGTGTTAGAATTGACGCTGTTTATAAACATTTCGATCTGTCTGTTTTTGGCTCTGGTGTTGCAGGCCGATCTGGTTTTGATGTTTATTCAATTTTTAATAATCTCATGCGTGGCAGAGAAAATGTTGGCCCCGGTGTTTTTAACGGCTGGACTCCGCAAAACACCAACACAAATGTACCTGCGCTTACGTTGAAAGATAATAACAACGAAACACGTACATCCGATTACTTTATGGTAAATACTTCTTTCTTTAAAGTGAGAAATGTACAGTTAGGTTATAATGTTAAACCAAAATCTGTTTTTTCCGGATTACGTTTTTACCTGATGGCCGAAAATGTTTTCTGGTTTAAAAACAAAAAGTATTTGGGGCCGGATCCTGAGCGGATCGATTTCAACCCAATTCCAATTCCTAAAACGTACACATTGGGTATTAACGCATCTTTCTAACAATTAAAGACAAAGCAACATGAAACATAAATTCTTTATCGGTATAGCAGCAATGCTCTTATTAAATGCCTGCCAAAAGCAGTTGGATTATACACCAACAGGTGTATTGTCATCAACCGATCTTACAACAACAGAAGCAGCAGAAGGACTTGTAACTGCAGCTTATGCTGCCATTGGTAATGGTGATATGATCGGGCCCATTTACAGCAATTGGGCTTATGGAAGTGTGCGATCAGATGATGCATACAAAGGCGGCGGCGGTACAGGCGACGTTGGTGAAATTGACGCAATGGAACATTATAACCTGGTCACTCCAACTATGGGTGCATTTGTATCACGCACATGGCAGAATTTGTTTAAATCAATTTCGAGAGCCAACGTTGCGATGAGGGCTGTGAATGCATTTTCTGATGCTTCATTTCCGCAAAAGAAAACAAGATTGGCTGAACTGAAATTCTTAAGGGCACATAGTTATTTTACAATGAAACTATTGTATAAGAACATCCCCATCTTTGATGAAACAGCAACAGAAGCGGATATCCTGAAGACAAAAAATGATTTAAGCAATGATGCTTCATGGAATAAGATTGCAGCCGATTTTCAATATGCAATCGACAATCTTCCTGCAACGCAAACACAAATTGCAAGGGCGAATAAGCATGCTGCGCAAGCATACCTTGCAAAGCTGCGTTTGTTCCAGGCATATGAACAGAATGCAACGCACCAGGTAACATCTATTAATACAACAAGATTGCAGGAGGTAGTAAGCTTAACCGAAGCAGTAATTTCATCGGGTAAGTATAGTTTAAGTGCTGATATTGCGGATAACTTTTTACCTGAAACTGAAAACGGACCCGAGTCTGTTTTTGCAATTCAGTTCACCATTAATGATGGTACAACATCCGGCCGTCTTAATTATGAGGATGGATTAAACTATCCGCATGGTGCTCCGCAATATGGTTGCTGCGGTTTTCATGCCGGCAGTCAGAATCTTGTAAATGCACATACCACTGATGCAAATGGATTGCCTAATTTTTCAACGTTCAACAACAGCAATGCTGATTTAAGCACTGCATCTGTAGATGTACGTTTAGATCATACAGTTGGTATCGACGGGCATGTTTATAAATATGATAATACAAAACCGTTCAGCAACAGTTGGGTGCGTGACCCCGGTGTGTATGGTTATTTTCATACCATGCGTAATCAACAACTGGCAAACAGTTCTTCTTATTTCAAGAACGGACCGTTTATGGGTGTTGCAAAAAACTACGATATCATTCGCTATGATGATGTATTGCTGATGCAGGCAGAAGCATATATTGAATTAGGACAGCCAGATAAAGCGTTGCCGATCATCAACAGCATCCGTAACAGGGCTGCCGCAAGTACAGGCCGGTTGAAAAAAGCAAATGGAACGTTTGCATCAATCTATAATGTAAAGCCATATCCTGCAGCTGGATGGACACAGGCTTACGCACGCCAGGCTTTACAATGGGAAAGACGTTTGGAATTTGCTACAGAAGGTCATCGCTTTTTTGATTTGGTAAGATGGGGTATTGCAGCACAGGTGTTGAATCAATACATTTCTGTAGAAAAAACAAGACGCCCATTTTTAGCAACAGCTGTGTTTACAGCCGGTCGTGATGAGTATTTACCTATTCCACAATCGGAGATTACGTTTACCAACGGTTTGTACAAACAAAATCCTGGTTATAATTAATTGATAATTGAAATTCCCTTTCGTGCTGCATGAGCATCATGCAGCACCAAGCAGGGAGAAACATAAATTCAGAGATCATGCAAAGGTTATTATTGTTTGTACTATTTATTGTTGCATTGAATGCAGTTTGCGCACAGCAAAAGATTCCGCCTTTTCGTATGGCTTTGTCAGATGGGAAACTGTTTAGCGCAAGTAACCTGCCGATGGGCAAACCTGTTATTGTTATTTATTTTTCACCGGAATGCGATCATTGCCAGGTGTTGATGAAAGAATGGTTTAAACGATCGAATGATTTCAAAAAGGCTTCGGTTGTAATGATCACTTTTTTGCCAGTTACCAGCGTAGCTTTATTTGAAAAAGAGTATAAAACAAAACAACATCCCAATATTTTTACCGGTACAGAAGGCACAGGTTTTTTTGTGCGGAATTATTACAAAGTGCTGGATATGCCTTTTGTTGCTTTGCATGATAAAAATGGCAATCTTGTTAGCACTTATTCAAAAGATATTCCGTTAAACACATTAGCTGCTAAACTTCGGCAACTTAACTGAAAACAGACCACAGCAGCTTTCAACTTATTGTACACCTTGAATAAAAAAAATGAAAAAAAATATTTTAATGCTATGCTTCTCTCTTTTACTTGTTTCTGCAAAAAGTCAGCAGGCAGTAGCAGAACAACATCGTCCTCAACTTCATTTTTCACCAAAAGAAAAATGGATAAATGATCCGAATGGATTGGTTTACCACAAAGGCGTTTATCATTTGTTTTATCAATACTATCCCAATAGTACAGTTTGGGGACCTATGCATTGGGGGCATGCTACCAGTAAGGATTTGCTGACCTGGCAACATCAACCGGTTGCTTTATATCCTGATAGTTTAGGTTATATTTTTTCTGGAAGTGCAGTAGTTGATGTAAATAATACTGCAGGTTTTGGCAAGGGGGCTATCGTTGCCATATTTACACACCACAATCCGAAAGGAGAGCAGGAAAAACGAATCGATTTTCAAAACCAAAGCATTGCTTATTCGCTCGATGATGGTAAAACCTGGAGCAAATATGCAGGCAATCCGGTACTGAAAAATCCGGGCATTGTTGATTTCCGTGATCCCAAAGTAATGTGGTTTGAAAAAGAAAACAAATGGGTAATGACGCTGGCGACAAAAGACAGAATAACGTTTTATTCATCTCCCGATCTTAAAAACTGGAGTAAGGAAAGTGAGTTTGGTGAAACACTTGGTGCACATGGTGGCGTATGGGAATGCCCTGATTTGTTTCCGTTGACTTTAAATGGCAAACAAGTTTGGGTATTGTTGGTAAGCATTAATCCGGGAGGACCAAACGGCGGCTCGGCTACACAATACTTTACAGGTGAGTTTAACGGAAAAACGTTCACGCCTTTTGAAACAGAAACTAAATGGATGGACTATGGTACTGATAACTATGCCGGTGTTACATTTTCAAATACGGCAAACAGAAGAATACTTATTGGCTGGATGAACAACTGGCAATATGCACAGGCAGTGCCAACAAAAAGCTGGCGTGGTGCTATGACCATTCCACGGGAACTTTATTTGAAAGAAGTGAATAAGAAAATTTTCCTTGCATCAAAACCGGTGAAAGAAGTTGATAAGCTGCAGGTAAAATCAACAACGCTTTCAAATATCAACATAAAGAACAGCTACAACCTCAGTTCAAAATTAAATGCAAAAAGCAGCGTGTTTCAACTTTCGTTAAATGAAATTGCAGCGAATGATTTTTCTATTGTATTATCAAATAAGAAAGGCGAAGAACTGGTGATCGGCTATGATAAAACCTCCAACCAATATTATATTGACCGAAGTAAATCAGGTGCCGTTGATTTTGAAAAAGGCTTTGCAAAGAAACATGTAGCGCCGAGAATATCAACCAACAAAAACATCAGCTTAAGAATAATCGTAGATGTTGCTTCAGTGGAATTGTTCGCCGATGATGGACTGACAGTGATGACGGATGTTTTTTTCCCTGCTGAGCCTTATTCTTCTATCAGCATCCGTTCTGTTAAAGGCGTAACGTTAAATAGCATTCAATACATGCCGCTAAAATCAACAATGAAATAGTTGTTTTTGAAATCGAGAGTTAATGAATAGGATTACTAAACACATTCATAAATAATTTATAACAAACTTGCGGGAATAAGAAAAGCCTCGACAACAATTGCGGTCAAGGCTTTTCGTTTTATCGTGCCCAGAACTAACCGGAGTTCGAAGTTTTTCCAAACAGATTTACAAAGCATTTTAAATATTTAAATTAATCAATTCAGTTGTTCTTAAGCCTTGTAGAAACAATACTATTCTAAAGGGCTGTTCATTTATTAATATAGCCATCTATTTAATTAAAAAAAGACAAAGTTCCCACATGAGCAGGAACTTTGTTTGATTTGCATAGGAACAGGACAAACTATTCTTACTGTTTTATCAGCTTCATTGTTGTTTTCCTTTCTCCTTGCATTACTTCAACTATGTACGTACCGGGGTAATAGCCATTGCCGATTTCAATCGTTTGTCCTGCTGTTACGTCTTTTCTCAGCTCTATTATTTTGCCATCAATACTAAGAACCCTCACATTAATTGGCTTCTTAGTGTCGCTGCTTTCTATTTTAATTATAAAGTACGAACTACTTGGATTAGGATATGCCTTTATTGCAAAGTTGATTACTGGCAATAACTCAATATTCTCAACAGCCTTATTAGCTCTTAATGGTGTAGATGAGCAAACACCACCACCTGCAACAGCTACTTCACCACCGTTCAAACTTTGTTTCACTGTTGCTGTTCCATTCCATTTGCTGGAATACCAAATACCACCGGCTTTCCTGTAAAGTGTAATCGCTACTTTCTGATCACATGCATTCTGATAAACAACCATTTCAAATGTTGATCCGCCTTCTATTTGCACCAGGCTCAAATCAGGCATTTGTTCATACAAATTTGCTTTTGCAGTAAACGTAGCCGTAGCAGTTGGTGCGCCAACGTTTAAGGAAGAAATAGCAGTGGTAGCAATAATATAAGTATGAAGTTCTGTATCCAATGTTCCATCTGTTTTATAATAACTGCGTACTAATACATTGGCTTTACCTTTTGGATTTGTTCCCGATTTAGTATAAGATATATCAGCCTGGAAATCTGTATTCAACCCCGTTTTACCTTTAATGTACCCGGAAGAACTGATGTTTTCAATTCTACCTCCACCTACCATATAACCACCCGGCACCGGTTTTGAAACCGTAACTATTGTTTGTGCCAGTGATGAGTTTGGATTATTTGTATAAGCACCGGATACTCCCACTGCAATCAAAAAGTTTTGTGCATTATTTGTACCAATATTAAAGTTCACAATTGCACTGGCTGTACCAATAGAGCCATCGTTAACATCAATTAAGCCAACAGGCAGATTTTGTGCACCATTGATAGGTGTTAACGAACTGCCATTAACGAGATAGAAGGTAACTCTTGCACCTCTCATATCACCTCTTGGTGCATTATTATCTTTAATAGTAGTAGATAATGTAACAGATGCAGTAGTTGAGTTAGGCCCTGAAGTCCATGCAAACAAAGTGCCTGTATAAAAACCTACAAACTCATTGTATGGACTTGCATTGCGTTGCAATACTGTTACAGATTTTGATTGATTGCTTCCACCGTAATTAGTATTTGTGCTTGCAAATACAGCCGTTACACTGTAAGGATTTGCAGATGGAAGATTTGATACCTGTGGCATCATTGTGGCCTGCACCATACCTTCTGCATCGCCTGGTACAGGAACTACTGTAACAGGTGAACCATAATTAACACCACCGATTGAGAATTGTACAGTACCTGTTAAAGCCTGGGCGGTATTTGCTGGTTTTATTTTTGCCGTCATGGTTAATGGGTCCATGTATTGAACAGTTGCAGCACTGGTAATAAGTGTTGTTGTTGTACCGGCCTTGTTAATTGTTGCATTTGTTGATGCTGAAGAATTCAACAATGTGTAATTACCTGCATCGTTTCCGGATATAGCGATACCTTCTACTGAAACCTGCCATGTTCCTTCATTAAAGTCAGCAAAGTTGGCTGAGCTGAATGATGCTAACACATCATCTCCTGCAACTTTATCTGTAGATAATGTAACTGTGGCTGTTGTATTTCCATCAAAGTCTTTATCAACACCTGTTGCAGAAACGGTTAAGTCTTTAGGTGTAATAACTGCATCGTTACCTGTGCTCACTTGTGTTTGTGAAAATTCATAATTGTCAGCACCTGCGCCGGTAATGTTAAGACCTGAAACAGTAATAACATGATTTGTTCCAACTGTTTTAAAATCAAAATAAGCGCTACCGTAGTTAATACTGAGTACATCATTATTCACCCTGTTATCAGACAGCTTCACATTGGCTATTGTATTTGCAGCATCTGTAGTTACACTTGCATCGGTGGTTCCATCATATACTTTTGAATGATTACTTGAAGCAGTTACAGTAATTGTTCTTTTTTCTACCAGCAAGCTTCCGTTTGTTGCTGCAATCGTATAGTTTGGATTAGAACCTAATGTTACAGTGATTGGATAATTACCAACGCCTGAAAACTTCTGCGCTGTTGTTGAAACCGAGTAATCTAACATATCGCCATTTACTGTTCCGCTTACAACCGCATCAAGAGTTGGATTATCATCACCATAGGTTTTTGATTTGTTGTTTGCAGTAATTGCAGCATTACGGGTTTCAATAGACAAGCTGCCATTGTTAACAGCAATAGTGTAATTGGAATTAGAACCCAATGATACAATAATGGGATAATTACCCACTGGTGAAAACTTCTCAGCAGTTGTAGTTAACGTATAATTCAATACATCGCCATTAATGGTGCCGCCAACAACTGCATCAAAAGCAGGGTTGTCATCACCATACGTTTTTGATTTGTTATTTGCTGTGATGGTTGCTGCAACCGGGTTCACAGTAAGACTAACTGTATTGCTTGTAATAGTTCCGCAACTGTTTGTTACTATACACCTGTATTGATAGCCGCTCATAGATACTGTTAATGAAGCAATATCTAATTGTGCGGTATTATAACCTGTGTAGATGTCTCCCGGATTATTAGCAGAAGCAGTAATGTCTGAAAAGCCACTACCTGTATTGATTTGCCATTGGTAAGAAACAGTTGTTCCTTCTGCAACAAATGCAAACCGTGCTGTATCACCATAGGTTTTTTCTCTGTCAACCGGCTGTGTTGTTATGGAAGGAACAGCGCATGTTAATTCATAAGCACCGGTTATGGTACGTGGTTGTGTTGGAACAAACTGGTTGTTATATCCTTGTTGTGATGAAGCTGAAATATCTCCACCGCTTGCAGTTACACCTGTAAGTGAATACACATTTCCACCGGGAACAATAAAGGTTGACGGATATGAGAAATAGATTTGTTTATTGGTAGCCACAGGTGCTGTAAAATCAGTAGCAAGCACCAATGGAGCACTAAGTGTAGTAGGGTTTGTATAATATTGATGATTCACATTTACAGAAGTAGCGCCTGCAGGTAAACCGCTTGTTGTAAATGTAACATTGCTGATAGGCTGTTCTCTGATCAATATCTTATCTAGGAAAGGAGCATCCGCAGCTGTTGCACGCATTTCAATGGTATTAACACCTTGTATCAATGCCAGTGGTATTGTTTTTATTATTGGCGAACCACCTTCGAAACACCAGTTACCTGATGGGCCAAATGAATATGTAACATAAGCGCCACCGTTTACTGAGATTCTTAAATTGCGTGCCACTTTACTGATGTAAGAAACATCAACATCATAAGTTTTTGCTTCAGAGCATAGAAGGTTATTGTAACGAATTCCGTTAGCAGTACCTAATGGCAAATTAGCCAATGCCGTATTTGAAGCAGTGTTACAAGCTGTTATACTAGTAGTGCCAACAAATTCTGCCAACTCTGCTTCAAGCGTAACATCTGTAAGTGGAGCTTTTTCCAGTTTTATTTTATCAATAAAAGGTGAGTTGGGAAGTGGAGTTCCTGCGCCCCATGGTTTAATATCAATTGTGTTGATACCACGATTCAGATTTACAATCACTTCATGAATTGCAGGAGAACCTAATGTTGGATTTGATGCATCTATGAAACACCAGTTACCTGATGATACAGTTATTTGTCTGCCTAAAGTAGTGCCATTTACAATTACCTTAAAACTCCTGCTGTCCTTACTCATGTAGGAAACTTTCAGTTTGTAAGCACCAGGAGTTGCAGCAACGATATTCGAAAACCGTACACCATTAGCAGTTGCTGTGCCCATATTTACTTGTATTCCATTAGAAGAGTTTACACAATTTTGCTGAATAATTGTTCCAAGGAAAGTAGCAGTCTCAGCTTCAAACTCTAAGTTTTCAGTAAGCAATAACACATTCGGATCGGTTGTTTCAGGATTTTTTCCTTTTGTTGCAACCGCTAAACGATCTACCTGTACGTTACCACCTGCAATAGCAATTTTAACTGTATGCTGACCTGCTGCAAGAAAATAAGTGAAGCTTCTGTCCTGCGTTCCATAACTATAATGAAACTTTTTCCAATACCATTCAAACGTTGTACTGCCTAAACGATCCCATTTGCGGTATGGCTCATCATCAACAGCAATCCATAAACTATTCTCACCTGCATTAATGGCCTTGATCTTTGCCCAAAGCTCATATTCATCTGCTTTTGCAACATTGATGGCGAATGTCATTTGATGATCGGTGCCTGTTGGTGGTTGTGCTGAAGTAATATTATCTGCACTCTTTAAATAAGCACCAGCTCCTGTGTTTGTAGAAGTTTGAACACTCCAGTTAATGCCATGTACAGCATTTTCAGCTTCATAGAATGTAAGTACATCTGTTAAGTCTAAACCAAATTTCACATTTGATGGAGTACAGTAGCCTTCAGGTTTCATGTATGCATCTAAATTTTCCTGGCCATTCGTAATCACAATCTGGTCGAGTTTGATATTGGAGTTGGGGAACTCAACTGTTAAACGGTGCAAGCCTGTTCCTAAATCATAAAATCTTGGAATCTGAAACCATGTAAATGCAGTGCTTGTAAATGGCGACAATTGTTCCGGCACTGCACCATCCATTCCCATTTTTATAGCTCCAGTTCCTGTTGAAGCTGAACGGATATAAACACGGTAAGAACCTGCTGTTGAAGTTTCAAATTCAAAATGAATTTGTTTAGCGATTGTTGTAGCGCCTGCAAGAGTTGCATCACCTTTTATAAACATTCCATTTGATGCTGCTGCATCATTTGTAACAACCCATTGGTTGCCGATGTACTTTCCACACTCAGCTTCAAACGCTGCTGTATTTACTGTTGGTGGCGTATAGGGTTGATTTAGTCCATCTAAGTTGTTGGCACATATTTTTGTTAATGCAGTTATTGATGCTGTAGATGTGTGATTTTTATAGAGTGTACCGATATTGGTAAGATTACCTCCGGCATCATAATAATTCCCTGTATTTGAAACGGGTTGAAAATAAGCATACCGTTCTACATAATCTAAGCTTTCTAAATAAGGTAATGCTAAGTTGAGAAATGCTTCCTGTGTTGCATTGGGTCTGTTTGGATTGGCATTGAACTCTGTAATCCAAATAGGTAATTGATAAATGTTGTACACATTTTGCAGGTAAGCTTTAAAACGATTAAAGATTTGCTCCGCCGTTGCATTGGGTGTTGAGGCAGGATTGCTTGCCCAATCGTACCAATGCACAGCAACAAAATCAAAACGCACATCTTTTGCTTTGGCAATTGTGTTGAAATCTCTTAACCATCCGGTTGGTCCTTCCTCCCGTGGTGCAGGAGAGCCCAGCCTTACTCCAAGACTCATGAGATTTTCATAGTAGGCCACTGCAACCGCAGGCTGACAAAGATTATTGAATTGTCCGGATTGGTCGTTACAATTATCCGATTCATTAAAGCCCAGTACCTGTGTTGTTTTTTTCTTTGCAATCATTTGGCTTAATGCAGAAGGGAATGTTCCGCTGGCGCCCCATGCCATGGGAACGTATTCTGTATTTGGATAGGGATTGCCATTTAAATTCCAGTTGTAATACCAGCCAGCATTTAAATCATAATAAAAACCGGTTCCTTTTTTAGCAACCCAGTTCCAGGGCACCACTCTTATAAAACTTACATTGCCCTGTAAGGCAACATCAAGTGTATTCACTGTAAGGTCTGTTTCTGATGCGATGTACACCCGGCTTTTCCCGGTGCCATTATCGTTTATAGCCAGGGTGGCCATAAAACCTCTTTTTAATTTAAATGAACCAATATTATTATTCATCCCATTGGGAACAGCAGAGCCTTTGTAAATAATATCTTCATTTACACCAGCAGAAGAACCTTGTAGATTGCTATTGCTGTAAATTGTTGCAGGAGCAAATGAAGCGGAGAGTGGTCTTACCACAGAACCTGTTTGGTAATAATTATTGACACGGAAATTATTATCTAAAACACCAACAACATCATTCACAAATATGTTACTCAATCTTGCCTGGAGACCAAGAGGTGTATCTTGTTTTATATAAACCCAGGAAGCAGCATCTAAAAAGTTTAAAGAAAGTGAAGAAGACATGGCTCCTTCTTGCAGATACACGGTGCTCTCATTGTTTAGAGACAGTACGCCCTGTGTAACTGTTCCGTTCGTGATTGTAAGTTTTGAACCAACCAGCGTTAACCCTTTTTGAGCACAGGCAAAAACAATATCACCACTTGCTGCAACAGTTGCAGATGAAATATAGAGATTGAAATTGATCGGTGCACCGGGCTCCAAAGTATTTGCATCAGGGTGAGGGTTGTTTACAAGGTCGGGAGCAGACGGACATATTTTATATAACAACGGGCTGGACACATCACAAGACCCACCGGCATTATCTTCCACGCCAACTCTCCAGTTATTTTCATTAAAAAAATCATTGTCAGTCTCACCGGTCCAGTATAAATAACTTGTTGAAGCATCGCATGGGTTTCCGCCCTGAGCAAAAGTTGAGAGTGATACGGTGCATAAAAGGGAGATTGAAAAAAGCAGTACCCGGAGCTGATGACTGAATGTACGCATGGCAAGTAGTTTTGATTTTTACAGTTAAGCCAAAACTATTTAACCGGTTATACAAGCATGGTAACATTTGAATCAAGAAAGGGGGCTATTTTTTCAAATTTTGTTTTTGTTTAAGATTGGACTCTGTTAACAACAACAAGCACTGTAAGGTTATTCTTTAAGAAAATATCAGGAAATAGTTTTTGTCAAACGTTCTGTTGACAGTTCGATGTTTATTTTGAACAGAATGCCCCCCTTATTTGAGAATACAGCAACACTCAATTAAAAAGAATAAATATAGTTTTAACACATTATTTCTTTCTATGAATAAAAACTGTTGTAGCAGGAGATCTGTTTGGTTGATTTCTTTTGAATCCTTAAGATATTCACCAAACGACAACTTAAACCTTGCGCAGAAGAAACAGAAAGAAGATTTTACTTTAAAAGATCGAAAACGTTCAGCAAACAATCAGTAATAACTTATAACAACACGCCTCATGCACATACCACCAAAAAAAGAAACGATTGCCCGAAATAATAAACAGTTAAATATCAAACTTGCTGTTATCTATTTTTTATTGGTACTGCTATTTATTTCGTTAATCGTTTTTTTGTAATACCCAGATAATATGTTAACAGAACCTTACTGAATTCATTTATATTGTAAGTTCGTATTAACGATTAATTCAGTACGCTTGCCTCACATTGTTAAACGATATGTTTTTCTTCTTCTATTCATGGGAGTGGCCCTGAAGTTTTATGCACAGGAGGCCGGTAATTTTATTCGCATTTCTGATGAACTGGTGAACAACGAAGTTACTTCCATCATCCAGGATAAAAATGGATTTATCTGGTTTGGCACAAGGGGAGGGCTGCAGCGTTTTGATGGTTATGAAATGAAACTGTTGAAAAGTGATTTTACAACAGGCAATAATTTATTAAGCCAGTCAATTGAAGTATTACTCAACGGTAAACAAAACAATATCTGGATTGGTACAAAATCAGGCGGCTTAAGTTCGTTTGATTTAAAAACCGGCATCATCACCAATTATCCCAACAACAATAAAACAAACAGCGGATTCAATGCTGATTATATTCTTTCACTGTATGATGCTGATGATGAAAAACTGCTCATCGGTACCTGGAGGGGTTTTCAATACTTAAATAAAAAAACCGGCAGGTTCACTATCCTCAACAGCAGCTGGAAAACTTTTGATATACAGGCCGATGGACAAAATGGTTACTGGCTTGCTACCAACAGCGGTTTAAGACATCTCAATAAACAGTTAGTGAATGATGTTACGTATGAGTTTGATAAGCCTGATATTAATATTACTTCCATTGTTCATGATAAGCAATATAATTGTTTGTGGTTAGGCACATGGAATGAAGGATTGATTCAATTTCATCTCCAAACAAAAGCATTTAAACAATACAAACACGAAGAAAATAATCCTGCATCAGTAAGTTCAAATAATACGTATCGTTTACATCTTGATTCAAAGGGTAGTTTATGGGTTGCTACATGGGGTGCGGGGTTAAACCTATTCAACAAAGCAACAGACAGTTTTGAAAAAATGGATTTAAGCATTCCCGGTCTTAATACAAGTGATAACCGAATCATCTTAACAATTCGTGAAGACCCATCAGGATTATTATGGATTGGTACAGATGGTGCAGGTGTTTTTAAAATGGACCTCAACCAAAAAAAGTTTTCAAATATCGGGGTTAAATCCAATGCACTCATTGGTAGCACACATATCATTTCAGTTTATACAGACCCGTTTCAAAAATTATGGCTGGGAACAAAAGGAGGTGGTATTCAATATTCAACAGATGGTAAAACATTTACACAATATCGTATTAACTCCAAGCAGGATATTGCAGACCCCATTTCTTCTTACGTAAGCCGTTCATTTTTGCAAGATGGAAATTATTTGTGGGTAGGCACTAACAAGGCATTGATGCGGATTGTTAATTCCGGCACTACGCTTGGTGCGTTTGAATTATTTCTGCCGGATAGAAATAATCCTGCTTCCATCAGTGATAAAAAAATTAATGCGTTGGTGAAAGATGCAGAAGGAAAAATATGGATAGGCACGCAGGAATTCGGTCTCAATTGTATTACGGGGTTTGATAAAAACAATAAACCGATATTCAAAAAATATTTACATGCATTTGGAGTGAAAGGCGCTTTGCAAAACGAAAGGGTAAGCTGCCTGTTGGTTGATTCAAAGAAAAGACTTTGGGTTGGTACTTATAAAGGTTTGCATTTGTACAATCCTTCTGATGATTCCTTTAAAGTATTTGTTCAAACAGGCGATGGAAAAACATCTATCAGCAACAATACCATTCTTTGTTTAACAGAAGATAAAGCAGGAAATATCTGGGCAGGTACACAAAGCGGTCTCAATAAAATTTCGGTTGATAGCAATGAACAGCTGCAGGTAATAAGATATAACACTCGTGATGGATTGCCCAATGATTATGTTCATGCAGTTCTTGCTGATGATAAGGGCAATATCTGGGCAACAACAAACAAGGGGCTTGTAAGAATCAATCCCGTAAATCAATCCATTGCTGTTTTTGATAAACGGGATGGTGTGCAATCTGATATGTTTTCTGAAAATGCTTCGTTTAAAGATGCAAATGGTCAATTGTTTTTTGGTGGGTTAGAAGGGCTTACTTATTTCAAACCTGATAGTATCCGCATCAACCGGTTTCATCCGCCGGTATATTTTACCAATCTCACTATCAACAATGAATCCTATGAATTTGGTAAAAAGGAAGGCGATAGTACAGTGTTGAGTCGTCCTTTTTATGAAACAAAAAGTATTACGCTCAACTATAAAGAAAATATCTTCTCCATCGGGTTTGCTGCACTTGACTATCATGCGCCTGATAAAAATGAATACATGTACCAGTTGGAAGGTTTTCATGATGATTGGGTATATGCAGGCAATAACAGAACTGTTTCATTTACAAATTTAAAAGCAGGCACCTATACGCTGAAAGTAAAAGCAACCAACAGCGATAAAATATGGAATGATGTTCCGCATGAATTAAAAATTATTATCCTGCCACCACCATGGCGCACCTGGTGGGCTTATACCATTTATGTATTGTTGTTTATTTTCCTGTTGTGGCTTACACGTTATTTTGGGTTGAGACAAGTGGCGTTGAAAAATCAATTAACGCTTTCAAGAATGTCGAGACAGCAGGAGAAAAAGCTGTCTGATTTTAAAGAGCGTTTGTTTACCAATATCTCACATGAGTTTCGCACACCGCTTACACTCATCTTAGGCCCGTTGGAAGATTTATTGCAACGGACGAAAGTAGAAGCACCTGTTGAAAAAAGTTTACGGTTGATACAAAAACAATCCAAGCGATTGCTGCGGATGGTGAATCAATTACTCGATTATCAAAAAGCAGAAGCCGGAAGTTTAAAGCTGATATTGCAACCAGGTGAGCTAGTTACTTTTTGCAACGAACTATTTTTACTGTTTAAAGACGAAGCTGCAAGGCGAAACATGCAGTATAGTTTTCATGCACAGGAAAAATTCATTTCGTTTGTGTTTGATTTCAACAAACTGGAAATTATTGTGTTTAATGTATTGGCCAATGCGTTTAAGTTTACCCCGGATGGAGAAGCGATACACATGGAGATTATTCGCCATGCAGATAAAAGTTGTGAAATTAAAATAGCTGATACGGGTAAAGGCATTCCTGAAAATGAACGGGATAAGATTTTCGACAGGTTCTATCGTGGTAAGGAAGATGATATTGCTGCCATTTCGGGTTCAGGTATTGGCTTGTCATTTGTAAAGGAACTCGTTGAACTGCATGGCGGCACTATTACAGCAACCTATAATAAACCCAAGGGAACTCTGTTTACCATAACACTTCCACATAAAGAGCTTATTGAAAAATACCCAACAGTTGCTGAGCCTTTACAGTTCAATCAACAATTACAAGAAACAAACTTAAATATAGAAGTTATGTCAGAAGAAAATGAAATGCTGAACCAGGAACAGGAGCTGCCCATTATTCTTGTTGTAGAAGATGAAACGGATATTCAGCAATACGTGTATGAAATTCTTTCACCATCATTTAAAGTCATTACAGCTTCTAATGGTAAAGATGGATTAAGCAAGGCGCTTGAAATTATTCCTGATTTAATTGTAAGTGATATTATGATGCCGGAGATGGATGGTATTGAACTCTGCCGTACGGTGAAATCGCATAAAGACACATCACATATTCCGGTGATTCTTTTAACGGCACTGAGTGATATGGCGCATCATGTGCAGGGCATACAGGAAGGGGCAGATGTGTATTTGCCCAAGCCATTCAACTCACAATTGCTGCTGGTGCATATTCATAACCTCATTAACTCCCGTAACAAATTAAAAGAGCTATATGCAAAACGTATTTTGCTGGGCACAGGCAGTTTTGAAATTAAAACCTACGAAGAAGAATTTCTTTACAAGCTCATGAAGCTGGTGGAAGAAAATATTTCCAATAGCAATTTCAGTAATGATGAACTGGCCAATCTGATGTTTATGAGCCGTTCTACATTTTACAGGAAGTTGAAAGCAGTAACCGGCATGTCGGGCAATGAGTTTATACGAACAGCCCGTTTAAATTTTGCTGTTAAGCTGCTGGAAAGTGGTAATTACTCTGTAACCGAAGCGGCTTATGAAGCAGGGTTTAATGATATCAAGTATTTCAGAAAACGCTTCCAGGACCAGTTTGGAGTATCGCCGTCAGATTATAAGAAATAGATTTTAATAGCGGCGATTTTTATGCATTATGTAGTTTTTTTAATGCTACATCAGCACCCCTTTTTTGAAATAAAAGCTAAACCTGCTTTTGATAATTTAGCAATCATTATTATCACCTGTTTAAAAAATAAATCAGGAAATGGTTAACCGATTCTTGCTTGCAATCATTCTGCTGTTTGCGGCTGTTGCAACAAATAGCCAGTCAGTCAAAAATAAAAAACCAAACATCATTTTAATTTATACAGATGATTTAGGGTATGGTGATTTGGGTTGCTATGGCGCAACTGCTATTGCCACTCCCAATATGGATGCATTGGCAAAAAGCGGAACAAGATTCACCAATGCACATACTACATCAGCAACCTGCACACCATCACGTTTTTCATTGTTAACAGGAAAATATGCATGGCGCAAACAGGGAACAGGTATTGCTCCGGGTGATGCTTCATTAATCATTCCTGTTACTACAACCACATTGCCGGGCATGTTGCAAAAAGCGGGTTACCATACAGCAGTGATTGGTAAATGGCATTTGGGTTTGGGTGATGCAAAGGGTATTAACTGGAATGAACCAATTAAACCCGGCCCAAAGGAAATTGGATTTAATTATTCATTTTTAATTCCTGCAACCGGCGACCGTGTTCCCTGTGTGTTTGTAGAAAATCAACAGGTCATCAATTTAGATAAGAGCGACCCCATTAAAGTAAGTTATGCTGCACCGCTTGATTCAAACGCAGCTACCGGTAAAAAAAATCCGGAGTTGTTAAAGATGCATCCTTCGCATGGTCATGATATGACGATTGTAAACGGCATCAGTCGCATTGGTTATATGACCGGTGGTACAAGTGCACTTTGGAAAGATGAAGACTTTGCTGATGTGCTGGTGCAAAAAGCAAACGCTTACATCACATCACAAAAAAACAATCCCTTCTTTTTATATTTCGCTACGCATGATATTCATGTGCCAAGAACAGCACATGCACGTTTTGCAGGCAAGAGTGGCATGGGACCTAGAGGCGATGTGTTGTTGCAGTTAGATTGGACGGTTGGTGAAATCATGGCCATCCTCAAAAAAAATAATTTGCTGGAGAACACTCTCATCATTTTTAGCAGTGATAATGGTCATGTAATTGATGATGGTTATAAAGATGATGCAGTTGAAAAATTAGGAACGCACAAACCCGGCGGTATTTATCGTGGTGGCAAGTACAGTGCGTTTGAAGCAGGTACCAGAGTTCCGTTTATTGTAAGCTGGAAAGGAAAAGTGGCAGCTGGTAAAACCAATGACGCATTGTTCAGCCAGGTTGACTTGTATGCATCGTTTGCAAAGCTTGCAGGTGTAAAAGTAGAAGCTGGCCAGGCACCCGACAGTAAAAACTATTTGCCGGTATTACTCAATCAAACAAAACAATCAAGAGAGTATTTGGTGGAGCAATCACTCAACTCAACATTATCATTAATTGTAGGGCAGTGGAAATATATTGAACCATCCAAAGGACCAAAGATGAACAAAGACACCAACACCGAGTTGGGTAATTTACCTGAACCGCAGTTGTATAATTTAACCGATGACCCCGGCGAAACAAAAAATGTAGCAGCAGCACATCCGGAAAAAGTGAAAGAGATGCAGGCATTACTTGCAAAAATTAAAGAAGGCAGCAATTAAAATCATGTTTATAAAAGATGTTTACGTTCTTAAAATATCTGCTTGCTTTTGTTTGGAGTAGTGCAGTCATTTCAATTGCACAAGCACAACAAAAAAACAGCAAGCCCAATATCATCATCATTCTTGCAGATGATTTAGGTTGGAAAGACCTTACTTGCTACGGAAGTACATTTTACGAAACACCCAATCTTGATGCGTTGGCAGCAAAAGGAGTACGGTTTACGAACAGCTATGCTACCAGTCCTGTATGCAGCCCCACACGTTCAAGCATTATGACGGGTAAAAATCCCATCAACACAAAAGTAACAGACTGGATTAAAGGCCGGCAGGAAAACGGAAAAGCAAAACCATTTGAAAAATTAATTGCACCGGCAACAGCTTACGAGTTATCGCTCAAAGAAAATACCATTGCGGAGTATGCAGTACAAAATGGCTATCAAACTTTTTTTGCAGGCAAATGGCATTTGGGTGAAGAAGAGAAGTACTGGCCATTAAGCCAGGGCTTTCAAACCAATATTGGTGGATGGAGTAAAGGTGGGCCAACAGGAAAAATAAACGACAGCACAGGTGGTTTCTTTACACCTTATAATAATCCAACATTGCCCGATGGCCCCAAAGGTGAATACATTACTGACAGGCTTGCGAATGAGTGCATCAGCTTTATTCAGCAGCAAAAGCAATCGCCTTTTTTAATGATGTATTCATTGTATGCTGTACATAATCCATTGCAGGCACCATCAGCATTAATTAAAAAGTATAAAGAAAAACAGCAACAATTGGGTTATACTGATAAAGACCGTTTCATAAAAGATGAGGCTTGGATGAAGAATGAAAATGATTGGAAACAACGTTTGGTACAAGACCATGCTGTATATGCAGCAATGATTGAAAACATGGATTGGAATATTGGTCGCATCATTCAATCATTAAAAGAAAAAGGATTGCTGGAGAATACACTTATCATCTTCACATCTGATAATGGCGGATTGAGTACGGCAGAAGGAAGTCCCACATGCAATGCGCCTTTAAGAGCAGGAAAAGGTTGGTTGTATGAAGGTGGGATAAGAGTGCCGATGATTATGTATTGGAAAGATAAACTGCAACAGGCAGTTGTTACTGATGTACCCATAACCACATCAGATATTTATTCAACTATTGCAACCGCCATCAATAAAACTTATAAAAAAACAACAGCAGTTGAAGGCGAAAATATGTTGCAGCTTTTATTAAAACCAACGCAAGCGGTAAACAGAACACTGTATTGGTATTATCCGCATTACAGTAACCAGGGAGGTAAGCCGGGTGCAGCTATCCGCAAAGGAAATTATAAGTTGATTTATAATTATGAAGATAGCAGCACCGAGTTGTATGATATTGCTGCTGATGTTTCTGAAAAGAAAAACATTGCTGCTGAAAACGCACAAACAGCAAAGCAATTAAAAGAACTATTGGATAAATGGCTTACAGTAAACAAAGCAGGCAGTTTTACCCTTAACCCTGCTTACAAACAATAACGAAAAGGAGAAACAACATGAGCAACAAGTTCACATATAAATACTATCTTCTTTTATCCATTTGTTTATTCATTGTTGTTACTCTTTCAGCACAAAAATTACCTAGAGAACGAAAGCGGTTTACGGAAGAATGGTTGTTTAAAAAAACGACTGATTCATCCGCATCACAAATTCAATACAACGATAAAGATTGGCGTAAGTTGTCATTACCGCATGACTGGGCTATTGAAGGCCCTTTCAAACCTGAATACAATCCACGTACAGGAGGTCTTCCCATTTTTGATAAAGCATGGTATCGTAAACATTTTAAAATAGACGCATCAGCAAAAGGCAAAATAATTACGCTGGAGTTTGATGGTATTATGTACAACTCATCGGTGTACATCAATGGAAGTAAAGTGTATGAACGGCCTTATGGTTACATCGGTTTTGAAATTGATATTACACCGTATGTAAAACTTGGCAGCGATAATGTAATTGCCGTAAAACTAAATCCTGAAATGCTTGCATCAAGATGGTATTCCGGCGCAGGTATTTACCGGAATGTGTGGATGGAAATAAAAAACCCGGTGCATGTAAAACACTGGGGCAATCATATCAGCACACCTGTTGTTGAAAAAGAGAAAGCAAAAGTGAAGGTCGAAACAATGGTATCATCCAAACAAAAAAATCATGTTGGTAAGTATCAAATCAAAACAAGTATTGTGGATGCTGATGGTGCAGAAGTTGCAAAACTGATGGCTGATTTTAAATTTATTTCAGGAGAAGCAAAAATAATACAAGAGCTGGAAGTGGTTAATCCCAAGTTGTGGGATATGGAAACACCGCATTTGTACAAAACAGTTTCCAGCATTTACAAAAACAATATTGTTGTTGATACATACACTCAACAGTTTGGCATACGTACCATCAGCTATTCAAGAGAAGGTTTCTTTTTAAATGGCCGACGTGTAAAATTAAAAGGTGTTTGTTTGCATCATGATTTAGGAGCGTTGGGTACTGCTGTTAATTACAGGGCAACGGAACGGCAACTGCAAATCATGAAAGCAATGGGAGTGAATGCCATCCGCACATCACACAATCCTGCATCGCCGGAGCAATTAGATTTGTGTGATAAGATGGGGTTGTTGGTGCAGGAAGAAGCGTTTGATTGCTGGGCAATGCCAAAAGTAGAAAATGATTACAGCAAATATTGGGCGCAATGGCATGAGCAGGATTTAAGAGATATGATTCGCAGAGACAGGAACCGGCCATCGATTATTATGTGGAGCATTGGTAATGAAATAAGGGAACAGAATAAAGAAGATGGTTACCTGCTTGCCCGTTCACTTTCAAAAATTTGTAAAGAAGAAGACCCGAACAGACCCACTACGGCGGGCTTTAATAATTTTTCGGTTGCTATTAAAAATGGTCTTGCTGCTGAAATAGATTTAGTAGGAGCTAATTATAAACCGTCAGATTATGCAAGCACCATGCAGCAACATAAAGATTGGATTGTGTATGGTTCTGAAACTGCATCCTGCGTATCATCAAGAGGCGTTTATCATTTGCCGTTAGAAAAGTATGACAAGCATCCTTCGTTGCAGGTGAGTAGTTATGATAATCAAAGTCCCGGCTGGGCCTACCCACCAGATGTTGAATTTCATTTCCAGGATTCATTACCCAATGCAATTGGTGAATTTGTGTGGACAGGTTTTGATTATCTCGGCGAGCCAACGCCGTATGGTGGAAAAGATAATCTTACACATGGCAATTGGGATACAGATTGGCCATCGAGAAGTTCTTATTTCGGTGCAGTGGATTTAGCAGGTTTTCCCAAAGACCGTTTTTACCTGTATCAAAGTCGGTGGACTACAGAGCCGATGGTGCATGTATTACCACACTGGAATTGGGAAGGAAGCAGCGTTACAGAAATACCGGTGTACTGTTATACCAATTGTGATGAAGCGGAATTATTTGTAAATGGAAAATCGTATGGAAGAAAAAAGATGGGTGTTGATAAAACCATCGTACCTGTTGCTTTCAATGCATGGAAAAACCGGCCAAAAAATTTTGAATCACCTTACCGCCTTAACTGGAATGTGCTGTATGAAAAAGGCGAACTGAAAGTAGTGGCCTATAAAAATGGGAAAGAAGCAGCCGTAAAAACAATCAACACCGCTAAGACCCCAAATCAAATCAAATTAATACCTGATAGAAAAGTCATCAGTGCAGATGGTGAAGATTTGTCTTTCATCACGGTAAAGATTGAAGATGAAGATGGAAATTTTTGCCCTCTTGCTGATAATAAAATTGAATTTAAGCTTTCAGGCCCTGCAACCATAGCAGCGGTTGATAACGGCAATGCAGCATCAACCGAACCATTCCAGGCCAATTACCGCAAAACATTTAACGGGCTCTGTTTGTTAGTAATCAGAAGTAAGAAAGGAGCGGCTGGTGAAGTAAAGATTGAAGCTTCATCGGCGGGGTTAAAGACTTCAGCTATTATTATCAGCATTCAATAGACCAACTCCTGAACATTTCAAGCCTGTTTTGTTGACCTAAATGCACCGCTTTTTTGAAGTGTAAGCACACCCTGCAAATAAAATATTGTGCTTTACTTAGTCTCTGTAATTATTAATCAAACTAAAACGAAAGCGATGCTTGTGTTTAAAAGAAAATTCCACAACCGGTTCTGCTTCTTATCCTTGTTGTTGCTGATCAGCTTCAGTTTATTTGCACAAAACAGAACTGTAACCGGCACAGTTGTAAATGCAACTGACAATACTCCACTTGCAGGCGTATCGGTTACAGAGCAAGCTAGCAGTAAAGGAACTTCTACTGATAAAGATGGTAAGTTCAGTTTAACTGTAACGAAAGCAAAGCCGGTACTTGTTTTTTCAAGTGTAGGGTTTCAATCCTTTACATTGGCATGGGATGGCAGTGCTGATATTTCAGTAAAGCTCGAGTCATCTGCATCTACATTACAGGATGTAGTAGTTGTAGGTTATGGTACGCAAAAGAAAGTAAATCAAACAGGCGCAACACAAACGCTTAAATTAGATGATGCCGTAAACCAGCCTGTAACCAATTCAGGCCAACTCATGTACGGCAAATTTTCCGGTGTGCAATTAACGCAATCAAGCGGCTTACCCGGTGCAGATGGTTCAAGTATAAATATCAGGGGAATTGGAACATTTGGTTCATCAACACCATTGTTGGTAATTGATAATATTCAATACAGTGGGCTGGAAGTGTTTAACAATTTAGCTCCATCAGATATAGAATCTATTTCAGTTTTGAAAGATGCATCTGCCAGTGCTATTTATGGTGCCCGTGGTGCCAATGGTGTTATTGTGGTAACTACTAAAAAAGGAAAGAGCGGTGCGATGAGTGTGATCTACAACAGTTATATCGGTATGCAGGAAGTAACTGTGGTTCCAAGATATCTCGATGCAATCAATTATGCTACGCTGAAAAACGAAGCCGACATTAATCGAAACGGACCTTCAGCAGCATTAAGATATTCTGCTGCTGATATTTCAGCAATCTCTAATCGATTATCACCAGATCAATATGCAAACACTAACTGGGCCAATGAAATATTAAGAAGGGCACCCTTACAAAATCATTACATTGCTTTTTCGGGCGGCAACGATAAAACTACATACCGAACTTCTCTTGGTTACCAACGACAAGAAGCGGTAGTAAAAGGCAAGTTTCAATCAGAACGTTTTAATTTAAGTCTTAATTTAAACTCAAAGATCAAAGAGTGGTTAACGATCAGTAATGTTACCAATGCTTATTGGGCAATATTCAAAGGACCGCAAGGTGGGGCTGATGCTATTACCGGTGAAACAGGTATCATCAACCAGTTTCAACGTTCAGCACCAACGGTTCCCGTATTTTATTCGAATGGGAAATATGGAACGGTTGATGGCTCTTATTTGAAAGCAAACAACCCAAGCTTTCCTATTACGAATCCCTTGCAAAGAGGATTTCTTGGTAACTACAAAAGTGATGATATTAATATCGCAGATCGTTTTGGTATAAAAGTCGACTTTACAAAATCATTGTCTTTTGAAACAGCAGGAAGTTTAAATCTTGCTTATGGCATGGTCTCCAACTTCACACCTACCAATGATAATTATGATTGGGCAGGAAATGTGGTAACGGGTACATCTGTCAATTCATTAAATAACAATACCAGTTTTAACTATCGTCTGTTAAATGAAAATCTGTTAAGGTATAACAAGAACTTTACAGGTGATCATGATCTTTCAGTTCTTTTAGGCCATTCCGTTATTTACAACCGCAATGATGGGTTCAGTGGATCATTACAAGGCTTCCCGACAAATGATATAGAAGAATTTGATGGAGGAGGTGTATTAAATCCTGCTGTTAGTGGTAGTGTTGCAGAAGAAGCATTACAATCTTTCTTTACGAGAGTTAATTACATCTATAAAAGCAAATATTTGCTGGAATTAAATTTCCGTCGTGATGGTTCATCCAAATTCGGATCTACTAATAAGTATGGCAACTTTCCGTCTGCTTCCGCTGGTTGGAGGATCAACAGGGAAAAATTTATTGAAAGGATCAAATGGATCAGTGATTTAAAATTAAGAGCCAGCTGGGGTATTACCGGTAATGATAATATCAGCAATTATATTTTTGATCAAACTTATGGCAGCTCTAATATTGATTATTTTTTAGGCACCGCTACGGTTGTTCCGGGTGTAGCATTAACAAGGTTGGCAAACCCCACCATTACCTGGGAAACAGTGGAGCAATATGATATTGGTTTGGATGCCGGTTTGTTTAGAAACAGGTTATCCGTTACTGCAGATTATTTTAAACGTACCAGTACAGATGTATTGTATGCTAATTTTCCAATTCCTGCTACCATTGGTGTAACCAATTTAGCTGCTCAAAATGCAGCCAGCATGGTAAATAGTGGTTGGGAGATTTCAGTGAATTTTCGCAACAGCCATAAGACGTTTAACTATAGCGTGGGTGGTAGTTTAAGTTTATTTGCTGATAATAATGTAACAGGCCTCGGCAAAGATGGTGCGCCCACAGTAACAGTAGAGAATATTATTACAATTGGAGTTCCTTTTAATGCTTACTATGGTTTGAAAGTGATTGGTATTTTTCAAACGACTGATGAAGTCACAAATTCTCCAAGACAATTTGGTAGTACAACAACTGGTCCCGGCGATTTTAAATATGCTGATCTGTCTGGACCTGAGGGAAAACCGGATGGTATCATTGATGATCGTGACCGCACAGTCATTGGTAATCCGTTTCCGAAAGCCATTTACAACTTCAATACAAATTTGAGTTACATGGGAATTGATCTCAACATTTTGTTTGAAGGCTTAAACAGAGTCGATCGCTTACTCAATGATAATGGACAACTACCGTTTGAGGGCGACAGAAATAATGCACTTACTTACTGGACCGGCAGGTGGACAACTTCAAATACAGCTTCTAAACTTCCCCGACTCGGTGGACAAAACAATCAACGGGTTTCTGATTTCTATATTGAAGATGCTTCTTATTTACGCTTAAGAAATATTGAAATAGGTTACACAATACCTGATGGCATCATTCGAAAAGCAGGCATTTCAAAACTAAGGTTTTATGTAAGTGGCCAAAATATACTCACATTCACTAAAATGAAAAATTTTGATCCTGAAAGAGCAAGGGGAGGAAATACAGATCAGTTAGCGCCACTTAATAAAGTTTATACCATTGGCTTAAACCTCAAATTTTAATGAACATGAAAAAAATAATTATTATAGCGATTGTATTTGTTTTTGCAGCCTGTTCGAAAGACTATTTGGAAAGACGTTCGTTAACACAGATCAGTGAAGCCAATTTTTTCAGAACAGAGCAGGATTTTGTATTGGCGCTGAACGGCACCTACGAAGTATTGCAAGACAGGGTTCAGTACAGTGGCAGCTTAAATGGCACCGCAGGTTTTCCCATGTACGATAATTTGGGTGATAATGCCTTCAATTCATTTAAGTTTGAAGGTCCAGGAAATTTTATGGAAGCAAACATTACCCCGGATCATGACATGTTTACTTCTCTATGGAATTCGTTGTATAAAGGCATTCGTCGTGCAAATACCGTATTGGAAAAAATTGAAGCAGCACCAACCTCAGTAATACCTGATGCAAGAAAACAAATCATCAAAGGACAGGCTCTATTTCTTCGTTCACTTTTTTATTCGCATCTCGCCATCTATTACCAGGATGCTCCACTTGTTTTAAAAGTGCAGGAATTAGAAGAAGCCTATGTACCCAAGAATACTTACCAGGAAATTTCAACGCAGGTGATAAAAGATTTAAAGGACGCTGCTAATTTTCTGCCACAGTCTTATCCTGCAGCTCAATATGGCTATGCTACAAAAGGCGCAGCGTTAGGACTACTTGCAAGATTTCTTCTTTATAACAAAGATTACCAGGGTGTGTTAGATGCAACAGCTTCCGTGTTAACGCTTGGCTACACATTAAATCCAAGTTATGCGCAGCTGTTTACAGAACAAGGTGAATTATCAACTGAAATTATTTTCTCGGTAAGATTTATTCAGGATGCATCGAATAATGGAGAATTGTTTTCCGGTGTTTTTCTTACTGCACCTAAAGTAGATCAGCAACCTATGCCCAATCTTGTAAAAGATTACTATTGCACAGATGGTAAACCAATTACTACATCACCTTTATACAGTCCCGGCACTGCCACAAACAATACACCGCAAAAAAATAACAGGGATCCCCGTTTATTAGCTTCTGTCTATTTCAGAGGTGATGCATTTTTGGTTGACAGAATTGCACCTGTTGGTGTGTTTACAACAAATGCTACCACTTATGGCCAGAAGAAATATATACGCAATGCAAATTCGCCTACAGGTATTGCACCGTTTAATCCGGGAGGACAAGATTTTATTGTAATTCGCTATGCTGATGTGTTACTGATGCGTGCAGAAGCAATGGTAGAGTTGGGGCAACTTACAGGTGTGCCTGCATTGGTGAACCAAGTAAGAGCAAGAGTGAACATGCCAACAGTTGAAGTTGCAGAAGGAACTGGTTTAAGTCAGGCTGTATTAAGAAATATCGTTCGTCATGAACGGAGAGTAGAATTAGCCTTTGAAGGGTTGCGTTATTATGATTTAAAACGATGGGGTACAGTGCAGGATGCTTTTAACAGGGCAAAGGCAGATAACATTGCTAACTACAGTGCCCGTATCGGTTACCTGGACAGATCGACTATATTTCCAATACCAACAGCAGAGTTAAGAGCTAATCTTAAATTGGAACAAAACCCTGTTTGGAAATAATGACAACAATAAAATATGATTAACCGGTAATAAAGCACTTCATTGATGCATATAAGGAAAGCGTAACCCGATACAACTGAGAAACAAATTTTTATCTGTACTGTGAGAACCACAATCTTTCAATCATCGCAGATGAAGTGCTTTTCTTTAGTCTTATTTAATATATCGTTCTTTACCATCCTGCTGTGCAGCAGTTGCGGTAACAGTAACCGACCACCTGATCGCAATCGTACAAAGGATAGTATTCATTCCTGTATGCCAACACCGAAAAGGTTTGCGACTATATAAGAAGTCGTTTACATCGCTGCTGTTTTTTAAGCAACTGGTACATCCTTCTCCCTTAAATGAACAATTTATTACAAGTGCGGATTTTATATTTACTCTGGTAAGAATAACAATCATTCAAAAAAGTTCATGCAAATAAAAGAATCAATAAGAAAAGTATTCCTGGAAAAATTTCAGGAAGAACCAGTCATTGTTCGCTCTCCAGGCAGAATCAATATCATAGGTGAGCATACGGATTATAATGATGGATTTGTATTGCCTGCTGCGATTGATAAAGCTGCTTATGTAGCCATCTCTCTTCGGAACGATGATGAAATACATTTAGTGGCGCATGACTTGCATGAAACGTTTTCTACTTCGCTTGTTGGTTTAAAACCTGTGGGTGATGTAAGCTGGCCCAATTACATTTTAGGTTCAGCCATTCAGTTTTTTAAAATGCAGAAGTTATTTCGTGGGTTTAATGTTGTGCTCTCCAGTGATGTGCCGATGGGTGCCGGTCTTTCTTCATCTGCTGCTGTTGAATGTGCTACGGTTTTTGCATTAAATGAATTGCTCAACACACAACTAGATCGTATTACCATGGTTCAAATGGCACAAAAAGCCGAGCATGAATTTGCGGGTGTAATGTGTGGCATCATGGATCAGTTTGCAAGCATGATGGGCAAGAAAGATCATGTGATACGTTTGGATTGTCGCTCATTAGAGTATGAATACAAACCGTTTAAACTCGATGGGTACAAAATTCTTTTATTAAATACCAACGTAAAACATTCGCTTGCTTCAAGTGAATACAATACCCGTCGTAAAGAATGTACACAAGCTGTTACATGGATACAACAACATCACCCAAATGTAAAAGCATTAAGAGATGCAAATGAAGAAATGCTCAATCAATATGTATTACCAGAAGATGCGTTGGTTGATAAGCGAAGCCGTTTTGTAGTGCGGGAGATCAACCGCTTACTACAGGGGTGTGATGATTTGGAACACGGACAAATAGAAGCATTAGGCGCAAAAATGTTTGATACACACAAAGGGCTGAGTGAAATGTATGAAGTGAGTTGCAAAGAACTGGATTGGTTGGTTGATCGTGTAAAAAGTAATGCTTCAGTGATGGGTGCACGTATGATGGGTGGTGGTTTTGGTGGCTGCACCATCAATTTAATTAAAGAAGAAGCCATTGAGCCATTGATCAAAAATATTCAACCGCTATATGAAGCAACCATGAACCTGCCTTTGACTTATTATGTGGCCACTATTGAAAACGGAACAGAACGAATTGCATAAACCATGTTTGATTTAAAAGAGCATTCGCATACAAGGCTTAACATACTTACGGGTGATTGGATTTTGGTATCACCACATCGTATGAAGCGTCCGTGGCAGGGGAAGGTAGAAGATTTGCCTGCTGATAACAGACCTGCTTATGATGCCGGTTGTTATTTATGCCCCGGTAATAAACGTTCTGATGGGAGTATGAATCCGGCGTATGAAAATGCGTATGTGTTTACCAATGATTTTTCTGCGTTGTTGTCTGATACTCCTACAGGTGAATATAACAACAGTCTCTTACAGGCAAAAAGTGAAAGCGGTATTTGCAGGGTTATTTGTTTTTCACCTGATCATAGTTTAACACTGCCGCTCATGAGTGAGCAGGCAATTGAAAAAGTAATTGAGCTGTGGCAAAATGAATTTGCAGAATTATCAAAACATTCATTTATCAAGTACATCCAGATTTTTGAAAACAAAGGTGAAATCATGGGATGCAGCAATCCGCATCCGCATGGCCAGGTATGGGCATCTTCATCCATACCATTGGAGCTTTCAAAAGAAACTACACAACAACAAAATTATTTTCAGCAGCATGGTAAAAGTTTATTGAGTGATTACCTGCAAACTGAACTGCAACAACAGGAACGTATTATCATAGAGAACGAACATTTTGTGGCGTTGGTTCCTTTCTGGGCAGTATGGCCTTATGAAACCATGATTGTAAGCAAGCGTCATGTGCAGCATGTATTACAATTTACTGATGAAGAGAAAACAGCGTTGGCATCAATCCTTAAACAATTAACTGCCAAATACGATAATCTCTTTCATGTATCATTTCCGTATTCAGCAGGGATGCATCAATCACCCGTAAATGACGGGGTGCATGAAGAATGGCACTGGCACATGCACTTTTATCCACCATTGTTGCGAAGTGCTACCGTAAAGAAATTTATGGTGGGTTATGAAATGCTGGCTAATCCGCAACGGGACATCACTGCAGAAACTGCAGCAGCTACACTCAGATCTTTATCTGCCATACATTATAAAGAGCAATAGGCATCTATTATTATAAGAAACATCCGAAGTAAACAAAAAAGCAGTTCAAATGAACTGCTTTTTCTATCGTGCCCAGGACTGGATTCGAACCAGCACATCCTTGCGAACGCTGCGACCTGAACACAGTGCGTCTACCAATTTCGCCACCTGGGCAACTTGTCCCGACAATATCGGGGTTCAGGGGGTGCAAATGTAACGGGCTTTCAGGAAAGTAAAAAATTAAAATCGCTTAGGTCTTTTGCTTTTTCAACCCCAATATCAGGATGCCTGCAATCACCAATCCTGTGCCTACCAATTGCGACCAGTGAATCGTTTCGCCCAAAAACCACCATGCCTGTAAGATAGTTGATACTGGGCCAATGCTGGAAATGATGGCCACATTATTACTGCCGATGCGTTTAGTGCCGCCTGCAATTAAATAGGATGGAAGTACAGTTGCAATAATGCCCAACAACAAACCATATTGCCAATGTTGTTTAGCAACCGATACCAGCAACGATGCATCGTGCCCAACAAGGAAATGAATAAAAATACCGGCCGTTGCTGCAAGCATGGCGTAAGAAGTAAATGCAGTAGCACCTGTTAACGGAATTAAACGACCACTGCCTACAATATAAAGTGCATACGTAATAGAGCAGAGAAATACCAGTAAGCCACCCCAAAAGAAACCGGGCTGCAAATGATAAAGATTAAATTCACCTGCATAGGCCAACGCAATTCCGGAATAGGTGAGCAGCAATGCCAATCGCTGGTTACTGTTTATCTTCTCCCGAAAAACAAATGCATTGATCAACACCACAAAACTGGGGTAGAGGAAAAGGATCAATCGTTCAAGACCGGCTGAAATATAACGCAGCCCTTCAAAATCAAGATAACTGCTTACATAATAACCGAGCAAACCAACTGCAACCAGCTGCAACCATTTTTTTAAACTGAGCGTTGTTGTGTTCGTACGTTTTGTAACAAATAATACTGCTATGTAAAACGGTAATGCAAACAGCATACGCAATGCCAGCAGCGACAATGCATCCACTTCAATGGATGCAAATGCTTTTTTAACAATAATGGCCTTGGTTGAAAACAGGATCGATCCTGTAAACGTCAACACAAAACCAATGAATGCAAGTGATTGTTTTTTCGACATAAGGTTAAAAAAAAGAGTCCTGCATATTACAACAGGACTCTTTTAAAAAGCTAAAAAGATATTCGCCTGTTATACACTCACGTTAAAATCACGCAGCGCATCATTCAAACTTGTCTTCAGATCGGTACTTGGTTTACGCTGACCAATAATCAATGCACAACCAACACCATATTCTCCTGCGGGGAATTTTTTTGTATAAGAACCCGGTATCACCACACTGCGAGCAGGAACACGGCCTTTCATTTCAACCGGTTCAGCGCCACTCACATCAATGATCTTTGTTGATTGTGTCAATACCACGTTTGCACCAAGCACAGCTTCTTTCTCTACACGCACACCTTCCACTACAATACAACGACTGCCTACAAACACGCCATCTTCAATAATTACCGGGCTTGCCTGCAATGGTTCCAACACACCACCAATACCAACACCACCACTCAGGTGAACACCTTTACCAATCTGAGCACAGCTACCAACTGTAGCCCATGTATCAACCATCGTACCTTCATCAACATACGCTCCAATGTTTACATAACTTGGCATCAACACCACATTCTTCGCCAGGTAAGCACCGTAACGTGCTACTGCATGTGGTACTGCACGTACGCCGAGGTCTTTATAATTTTTCTTCAGCAACATTTTATCGTAAAACTCAAACGGAGCCACATCCCATGTCTGCATTTGCTGAATACCAAAATACATCAGGATGGCCTGCTTTACCCATTCGTTTACCTGCCAGCCATCACTAACTGGTTCTGCTGTACGTAAACGGCCTTTATCTACTTCTTCAATAACAGCACGCACCGCATCACTGTATTTATTATCCTTCAAAAGTTCACGGTTACCCCATGCTTCAAGAATCAAATCTTTCATTGTTGTTTCAAATTTGCTGCGAAAATAGTCAATAGTGAATTGTCAACAAGAGGATTTAAAAATTCGAAAGAATATTTTATATGTTATACCAGCGCCTGTATTTTATAGCATCGCCTGTTGCCACGCAAGCTCTTGTACGTCCGGGAATACTATTCATCAAAAACCCACCCCTGCAGTCGTTGCCTATGTGCAACACGTTGCCGCCCCTCCCGAGGAGGAGATAAGCTCCATGCCGTTTGTACAGCAATTTACAAAAACAGCACCCCATTCACTATTCACCATTGACAATTCACTATTGCACAATATTCCGCACCTTTGCGCCATGAATATTGGCTTCGATGCAAAACGGGCATATCATAATCAAACAGGGTTAGGGCACTACAGTCGAACATTGATCCGTTCGCTGGCAACAGGCTTTCCGCAACATCAGTACGTGCTCTTCAATCCTAAATCTTCTTCACTTTTCTTTTTTGATGACTTGAAGAATGTACAGGAAGTACAGCCGCAAACATTCATTAGCAAAAAACTATCATCGTTGTGGCGCAGCAACTGGATCAAGTCCGATTTAAAACGATTGAACATTGATCTCTATCACGGACTCAGCCACGAAATACCTGTAAATATTCAGCGCACCGGTATTAAGTCGGTTGTTACCATGCACGATCTTATTCATGAACGTTATCCTGAGCAATATAAAGCCATCGACAGAAAAATTTATACAAATAAATTCAGGTACGCTTGCGAACATGCCGATCGTATCATTGCCATCAGTGAACAAACCAAAAGCGATCTCATCGAATTTTATCAAACAGCTCCAGATAAAATTGATGTATGCTACCAGAGTTGTAATCCTGCATTTGCACAAACAGTTTCTGCCGATACGAAAGAACGCATCCGTAAACATTACCAGCTGCCAGAGAACTATTTCTTATACGTTGGTTCCATTATTGAACGCAAGAACCTGCTCAACCTTTGCAAGGCAATGCAGTTGATGGGCAATGAAAATCCCTTGCCGTTGGTGGTAATTGGTAATGGTGGCGAATACAAACAAAAAGTAAAAGACTTTGTTACGTTAAACCGCCTCGATGAAAAGATCATTTTTCTTTCCGATAGCAAAACAGCAAAATATTCTCCGGGGTTTCAATCGGCAGAAGATTTTCCTGCCATCTACCAAATGGCAACAGCCATGATCTATCCAAGTGTGTTTGAAGGTTTCGGTATTCCTGTACTGGAAGCGTTGTGGAGCCGCATTCCGGTAATAACGTCGAATGTTTCCTGTTTGCCCGAAGCAGGGGGGGAAGGAGCTTTTTATGTTGATCCCAATAAACCCGAAGAAATTGCAGCGCAAATGAAACGCATTTTAAACGATAGTACGTTTGTTGCACAACAGGTAGAAAAAGGTTGGCAACATGCACAACGCTTTACCAATGAAGCAACTGCTGCTAGCGTAATGAACGTTTATAAAAAATTGTTCTAAACAATTGTAACAAATCTTACTTCTAACCTCGTACTTCAAACTTGTTTTGTCTTTCTTATTTTTGCAGCGTATGATGATTGATTGTTCAAAAGAAGAGCTGAAGATTCTGCAGATAATTGGTAACTGTGCACAGAAAATGCAATTGCCCTGTTATCTTGTTGGCGGCTTTGTGCGTGATAAATTACTGCAACGTGCCTGTAAAGATATTGATGTTGTTTGCGTAGGCGATGGTATTGAATTGGCAAACGAAGTAGCGAAACAGTTTAAACCAACACCACAGGTTGCTTTCTTTAAAACATTCGGTACAGCCAATATTAAAGTTGGTGGATTTGAAATTGAGTTTGTAGGTGCACGTAAAGAAAGTTATGCTGCACATTCACGCAAGCCAGAAGTGGAGCCCGGTACTTTGGAGGATGATCAGCGTCGAAGAGATTTCACCATCAATGCACTTGCCATCAGTTTAAACAAAGATGATTTCGGTGCGTTGATCGACCCATTCAATGGAGTGGAAGACCTTAAACTGCAACTCATCCGTACACCATTAGAGCCCGGCACAACTTTCAGCGACGACCCCTTGCGTATGATGCGTGCCATTCGTTTTGCATCGCAATTAAACTTCAGTATTGTTCCGGAAACATGGCTGGGTATTATTGAAAATGCACATCGTTTACATATCATTTCAAAAGAACGTATTGCCGATGAGCTGAACAAAATTGTACTCAGTCCGAAACCATCTGTTGGCTTCGATCTGTTGTACAAGAGCGGTTTGCTTAAATTATTCTTTCCGCAAATGATCGATCTTGCCGGTGCCGAATACATTGACGGTAAAGGACACAAGGATAATTTTTATCACACACTCCAGGTGCTGGATAATATTGCCGAACATACAAACGATTTGTGGTTGCGTTGGGCAGCTATTCTTCACGATATTGCCAAACCTGCAACCAAACGTTTTGAAAAAGGTCATGGCTGGACATTTCATGGGCACGAAGTTGTTGGAGGCAGAATGGTACCGAAAATTTTTGCACAGTTAAAACTTCCAGCAAACGAAAAAATGAAGTTTGTAAAGAAGTTGGTGGAGCTGCATCTTCGACCCATCAGTTTAACCAAAGAAAACATAACGGACAGTGCTATCCGCCGTTTACTGTTTGATGCGGGTGAAGATTTTGATGCATTGATGTTGTTGTGCAATGCCGATATCACTTCAAAAAACCAACAGAAAGTACAGCGTTATCTGCAGAATTTCGAACTGGTGCGCCAACGTTGCAAAGAGGTGGAGGAGAAAGATCATATCCGCAACTGGCAACCACCCATTACCGGCGAACTGATCATGCAAATATTTAATGTGCCGCCGTCACGCATAGTAGGCGACCTGAAAACGGCCATTAAAGATGCTATTCTCGATGGTGCAATTGAAAACAGTTACGAAGCGGCATATGCCTTTATGCTCCAAAAAGCAAAAGAAGTAAATCTTGTTCCTGTGAGTTAATGTTTTTACTTTTGTAAGTGACCGTTTGAAGAGGAAAGCGATTGCATTTCATTCTCAAATTTTCAAATTCATTCATTTTCAAATTACGTTATGGCTGTTTTACGATTCAGAATTTATTGGGAAGAAGATGATGCCATTTATCGTGATGTTGCTGTAAAGCACACACAAAATTTCAGAGATCTGCACGAAGTGATCCTGAAAGCATACGAATTCGATAACAAACATAAGGCTACGTTTCATCGTAGTAACGATCACTGGCAGCGGGGTCGTGAAATATCATTAGAAAAATACGAGAAGGATTATAAGGCAGAACCTTTGCTGATGGAAGAAACGGCAGTTGGTACTGAAATACGTGAGCCTAATCAGAAGTTCATTTTCGTTTACGATTTTAATAAGAACTGGACATTCCTTGTTGAGTTGATCAACGTAAGCAAAGATGATAATCCGAAACTTACATACCCTTGCGTTGTTCGCAGCGAAGGCATTGCACCAAGTCAGTACGGTACCAAAGGTTTGGTTGGCGATAAGCTGGCCGAAATGGAAGAAAAATATGATTTGAGTGCAGTTGGCGAAGGCTTTGGTGAAGAAGGCGAAGAAAGTGAAGGAGCAGAGGAAGAAGAGGATAGCGCAACAGAAGAGGATGATGCCGCATTTTAACACATCCGTCTGACGGATATCAATGTTACTTTTTTTATTTACGTTTATAAATGTGTCGGAAGCTCCTTGAGACGCTGGACACTTGCTGAGTTCTTTACAAACTCATCAAAACATGAACAAAACAGTTATTCTTATTGCAGGGCCTACAGCAGTTGGCAAAACAGCTTTGGCTATACAGCTTGCACAGCATTACAATACTGCAATTATTTCCGCCGATTCAAGACAGTGTTACAAAGAAATTACGATTGGCGTAGCCAAACCGTCAGCTGAGGAATTAGCAGCGGTAAAGCATTATTTCATCAATTCACATTCCATTACAGGAGAGCTTACGGCAGCGTCATATGAGCAATATGCGTTAGCTGCAGCTGATAAAATCTTTACAACAAATGATGTTGCAGTAATGGTTGGTGGAACAGGGTTGTACATTAAAGCTTTTTGTGAGGGCATGGATCAGATACCTGCAGTACCGGATGCATTGCGAATGGAGTTGCAGCAAGCCTATCAGCAGCAAGGCATCAGTTGGTTACAACAGCAATTACAACAGCACGACCCGTTGTTTGCAGCACAGGGCGAAATGCAAAATCCGCAGCGTATGCTCCGTGCATTGGAAGTTGTTTTGGCAAGCGGTGAATCGATCATCAAATTCAGAACAGGGGAGAAGCAACAGCGGCCGTTCAATGTAATTAAGATAGCGCTTGAACTGCCAAGAGAAGAATTATATAGCCGAATAAATCTGCGTGTAGACCTGATGATGAAAGAAGGTTTATTGGAAGAAGCAAAAGCAGTTTATCCGCAACGGCAGTTAAATGCATTACAAACAGTTGGCTACAGGGAGTTGTTCGATTATTTCGACGGAAGCATTTCATTAGAACAAGCCATCGACAAAATAAAACAGAACAGCAGGCATTATGCCAAGCGACAACTTACCTGGTTTAAACGGGATACAGCAATGAAATGGTTTCATCCATCCAATACTGAAGCGATCATTCAATTTGTTACTGCAATAAAAAAAGAGCATTCGAAATGAATGCTCTTTTTTCTATAAAGCTGTTTGCTTAGAATTTAAACCCAACAGTTGCTACAACCTGTCCGTTTGAAATATTGTTTTTTGCAAACGGGTAAGATGCATCTTGTAAAGTGTAAGGAACATGAAAATTTCTGCCGAACGCATGTGCATAGGTCAGATCAAAAAACACACCTTTATCTCTGTAACCTAAACCAAGACTTGGCGTCATTCTCCAGCCGGGTAAATCTTCACCAAATACATCGTTTACAAAATTGCGGTTGTACGGGCTTCCCATAAAATTGAAACCTGCACGCACCATCAATGTTTTAAACTTCAGTTCTCCACCAATACGTGCATTGATCGCCATTTTGTACATCTCATCAATCTGGCTGTTTAAGCCATTGAAGTATTCTGTTTCACCAACATCGGGCGACCCCTGGCTGCTGCTGTACTTCATTGCTTTGTAATTGATCAACTCAACATCACCTGTAATAAATGCTTTTTGTTTGGTTACATCGCTTATTTCACGAAAAACATACGATAAACCTAAACCTGCACGCCATGGAGTAACGATCTGGTACGAATACCTGTTTTCATCGCCGCCACCTGTAAGTTCATTTACATCTTTTGTGTTGTACGTGTAAGATGTAGGTTTACTCGGATCGTTATTCAAGCGGCGTGAATAGTTTTCAATATTACTTGTAATGGTCGCATCAGCATAATCTGTAAGCGACATAATCGTAGGTGTATGAAAAGTTAAACCGATACGGAAATATTCAACGGGTTTAAACAAAACACCAAGCTTCGCATTAATACCACCACCTCTTGTTGCAAGATTTTCAGTGAATGTGAAACTTTCAAAATCATTATCTGTATTGCCCGTTCCGTCATTTTCCGTTACAACCGTTTGCCTGTCGTACTGAACAATCGGAATACCGATGGTAACACCATAAAGTACTTTGTCGTTGCTGTTCCAGGCAAGAGCAATAGCACCTTCCGTCATACCTCCTTTTGATTCGTATGCAAAATGCTGCGTAATATTTTTGCTGATGTCGGCATTGGTGATCAACAGATCGCCGTTAGGAGAACTGACAATATCGATGAGGTACGATTCATAAGCCTGGCTTGCACCTAAAGGAAAACTGCTGCGAACTCCATCAATTGTTGATACATTACTGTACTTGATCTCTTCCAACCATTTTTCGGTGTACGAACTGTTTAAGTTCCGTCCGCCATAAGAAAACCGTGTATTAAAGTTGGCCGTTTGGTTTACAGCAAGCGCAAGGGTGGTGTTATTTCTCGAACGGCCATATCTTCCTCCACCAAAACTAAAAATCACGCCACTTGTACCGCCATTCAATTTGCTTTTATTTCCTTTGGTGATGGTATCGTTGTAATTGATCTTGTATTTATTGAAATTGAAACCCGGAGAAAGTACAAGCTCATTGGTTTTAAATTGAGCAATACCGGCTGGATTAATAAAAACCGAACTGATATCGCCACCCAACGAAATATTTGTTCCTCCAATGGCTTGCGTACGTGCAGTTCCTGAACTTATGGGGTAAGAATAGCGTAAGGCATCAAATACATCCTGGGCATATGAGCTTTGAAGAAGGCATACAGCTATCCCCGTTATGAAAATTCTTTTCATATTCGTTTTTTGATTCTTCGTATCGTCTTATGACTTGTTATTAGTTACGGCGTCCTCCGGCTGAGCTGCCACTTGAGCTGCTTGATGAAGAGGAAGAAGAACTGCTGGATGATGATGAGCCTGAACTAATGCTTCTGCTGCTACTGCCGGAAGAAGTATTGTTATTACTGTTTCCGAACGAACGGCTGCTCGATGTTCTGTCGCCACTCCATGAGCTGTTATTATTGTTTCCGCCAAAGTAACCACTTCTGGTGCTGTTGGTATTGTTACCAAAGTAACGGCTGCCCGAACCTGTACCGGTAGGTTTGCCGTAAGTGAAGTTTGTTCCTGAATTAGGGAAACGTTGAATAGGAGCTGAGTAACGAATACCAGTGCTGTATTTTGGAGCACCGGGGCCTGCAATTACAATCAGGTTATTGCCGCCGGGTATGCAGATGTATGGGGAACTCCATTTGTTATAGTAACCGGTGTTCCAGCCACTGTTCCATGCCCATGAATTATAAGGACTGTTCCAGCTGTTCCAACCCCAGGTATTGTACGGGCTGTTCCAAGTATTCCAACCCCAGCTGTTGTAGCGTGGCGTGTTCCAGTAAATATCGTCTTCAAAACGGAAGCGTGAATCACGGATCTGCTGACGTAAACGACGGTCTTCCAAACTGCGGTCGTTGTAAGAATAACGGTCATCTTCATCACGGTCTATCTGCACATAAGTTTCCTGTGGCCGCTCGGGTGAATAATAAACGTCATCAGGAGTTTGTCCTGTACGATAGGTGGCGCAGGAGGTCAGCCCTGCTGTTACCAAACCAACGAGTAAAATTCTGGTTACCATGATGTTTTGAATTTGAGGTTTGTAATGTGAAGTTACTACTTTTGCAACTCCTTAGATAGTTCAATAAATATTTTAACAAATAGCAAGCCATTGCACTTTTTTTCGTGTATCTGGCCTGTTAAACTAACTGTAAACTTTTATAAAGGCATTCAACAATGGCAGCGGCAATTACATCTCGTGAGCAGGATTATTCGCAATGGTATAACGATCTTATCTTAAAAGGCGGCTTGGCCGATTATTCCGCTGTACGTGGCTGTATGGTGATTAAACCCTACGGCTTTGCACTTTGGGAGAATATGCGTGATCAGTTAGACAGGATGTTTAAAGAAACAGGCCATGTTAATGCCTATTTTCCGTTGTTTATTCCAAAGAGTTTTTTAAGCAAAGAAGCGGCACACGTGGAAGGTTTTGCCAAGGAGTGTGCGGTTGTTACGCATTACCGTTTAAAGAACGATCCGAATGGTGGGGGTGTAGTAGTTGACCCGGAAGCAAAGCTGGAGGAAGAACTGATTGTTCGCCCAACTTCTGAAACCATTATCTGGAATACATATAAAGACTGGATACAATCGTACCGTGATTTGCCGATATTGGTAAACCAATGGGCAAATGTTGTTCGTTGGGAAATGCGTACACGTTTATTCCTTCGTACTGCTGAGTTTTTGTGGCAGGAAGGACATACCGCCCATGCAACTGCGCAGGAAGCAGTGGAAGAAACAAGAAAGATGTTGGATGTATATGCACAATTTGCAGAAGAGTGGATGGCCGTACCGGTTATTAAAGGTGTGAAAACAGCCAATGAACGTTTTGCAGGTGCAGAAGACACGTACTGTATTGAAGCATTGATGCAGGATGGCAAAGCATTGCAGGCAGGCACTTCACATTTCTTGGGACAGAATTTTGCAAAAGCATTTGATGTAAAATTCAGCAATAAAGAAAACGAACTTGAATATGTGTGGGCTACCAGCTGGGGCGTAAGTACACGTTTGATTGGTGGTTTGGTGATGGCGCATAGCGATGACCAGGGATTGATTCTTCCACCAAAAATTGCTCCATTGCAGGTGGTGATCGTTCCTATTCACAAAGGCGAAGAACAATTGAAGGCGATTACCGAAAAGGTAAACGTATTGATGAGCGAACTGAAAGCATTGGGCGTTCGTGTTAAATACGATGACAGCGATAATGCAAGACCGGGCTGGAAATTTGCAGAGCATGAATTGAAAGGGGTGCCTGTGCGTGTGGCAATAGGCGGTCGTGATCTTGAAAATAATACGGCTGAGGTTGCAAGACGGGATGAAAAAACAAAAGCAACGGTAAGTCAGGATGGCCTTGCAGCTTACCTGCATGGATTGCTGGAAGAAATTCAGCAGAACATGTTTAACAAAGCAAAAGCTTATCGAGACAGCCATATTAGCAAAGCTGATACATGGGAAGAATTTGTTGCAGCATTGGAAAACAAAGGTGGTTTTGTATCGGCACATTGGGATGGCACTGCTGAAACTGAAGAAGAGATCAAAGCAAAAACAAAAGCAACCATCCGTTGTATTCCGTTGAACAACGAACAGGAAGAAGGTAAATGTATTCTTACCGGCAAAGCTTCGAAAGAAAGAGTATTGTTTGCATTAGCATATTAAAAAACAAACCGCATATTATTCTAAGGCCGGCTCATCGCCGGCCTTTTTATTTTGAAAAAAAGTGCAAGCCCTGTATGTTTGAAGTATGCAACTACTTCTTAGCTTTTTTGCTGATATTGTTCTTTGGCTGGAGAAGCATATGCTTACCTGCCCAAGCAGAAAGTTCCTGCATATTGATTGCCCGGGTTGTGGTTTGCAACGCAGTTATATTGCATTGCTCAAGGGAAACATTGCTGAAAGCATTCGTTTGTACCCGGCAGCTATACCCATCCTGTTACTTTTTCTTTATCTTTTGACGCATATAGCTGTGCGTTTTAAAAACGGCGCCAGAATACTTACAATCGGTTATATTTTTTGCGCACTAATAATTGTGGTACATTATATTTACAGAGTAACAACAAACCAAATACTGCATTAATGGAACAAAATCAACAACAGGATTATTTATCCAGTCAACAAACACAACAAGCCTTACCAAACGCCACAGCCGTACTTGTGTTAGGCATTTTATCCATTGTTATTTGCTTTATTACCGGCATTATAGCCTTGGTATTGGCCAACAAAGACATGGCATTGTACAGAGCAAACCCCGGTGCATATACAGCACAGTCGTACAGCAATATTAAAACCGGGCGTATCTGTGCAATCATTGGTATTGCGTTGCAGCTAATCGGCTTCCTGGTGTATATTATTTTCATCGTTTTCCTGGTTACCGCTGCAGGAGCTGCAGGTGGTTTCAATTAATCTCAGCAATCAATTCAATTCATCAAAACCAACTTTAACATGGATCAATTTCAACAGCAACGTCCGTTACCAAATGCAACAATTGTATTGGTACTGGGCATTCTTTCCATTATAGCCTGTTGCTTTTATGGCTTGGGTATTATTCTTGGTATTGTAGCTATTGTTTTGGCTGCAAAAGACAAGAAATTGTTTGCAGCGGAACCCGAACTGTATACAGCTTCAAGTTTAAAAAACTTAAATGCAGGAAGAGTATGTGCTATTATTGGTTTAATTCTTTCAGCATTGTATCTTATTCTTATCATTGTTATGATTGCCACTTTCGGTATTGAAGCCATGCGCAATCCCGATGAAATGATGCGTCGTATGCAGGAGCTGCAAGGATAAAAATCATCAGCTTTATAAAAGAAAAGCCGCTTCAACTGAAGCGGCTTTTCTTTTTATTCTTTTGTTGCAAGATAATTGTAATCGGCGATCATGCGTTCCAGAAAAGCATCTACTTCCAGGTCGCTTTCAATTTTCAGTACCGATTTTATGCGACCTGCAATACGATGAGCTGTTTCAAAATTTCCCCGTTTGTAAGAATCGTTTAAAACAGTTTTGATGGTATTGATATCCCTGTCGCTCAGTTTTAATACCTGTGGAAAAAGCACCTTGTAATCCTTCTGGTTAATTTCCATAAACACCGTATCATGTATAGAACGGTTAATACGGGTACTTACAATAGCAGTATTGGCTGCAAGATCGCCAAGCCGCTGATTGTTTTTTGTTACGGCAACAATAATCACAACTACTATTCCGAATACGCAAACGATTATGATCTGGTAAAGAATCAACAAGCCCGGTAATACAAATGCAAATACCAGTGGCCATTCCCACACACGAAAAAACCAACGTAACAGGTATTGGCTGATGGCAGGGTCGCCACCATCCAGACTCATCACCCTTATGCCCATTGCCATTTTGCCAAGACTTTGTCCGTGAAACAGAATTTCAAATACAAGGTGATACAGGAGCAGAGGAATAGATACAGCCAGTATATCAATACCAGTTGCTTTTTCGCCGCTGAGCAATAAAACATCGTACAGTACAAAGCGCATGAGCGATGCATATACAACCATCAACGTAAGATCGAGCAATGTAGCAACAAGCCGTTTGAAAAAGGGGGCTATTTCAAAGTCGAGCGATATATTAAAAGGTGTACTGATTTGTACGTTAGACATAGATCTGTTTGTATTTGTAAAATAAAGGAATAATTTATTGCACAGTTGGCTGTAATTAAAAATTACTTGCTATTTTCAATTTTCCGACTCACCATGAGAGAAGCACTCTTTATTAAAAAAAATGCGCAGAAGTGGAACGAATACCAATATCTGCAAACCGAGGACCCCGATCAGATGGCCGAAAGGTTTATTACCCTGCTCGACGATCTGAGTTACTCCAAAACGTTTTATCCGCACAGTAAGGTTACACAATGGATCAACAGTTTGGCGGTAAGCATTTATCAAACTATTTATCAAAATAAGAAACAGCGCTTCTCCCGACTCATTACATTTTGGCGTTATGAGTTGCCGTTGATGTTCCGCAAGTATCACAAAATGTTTTTGTATACGTTTCTCTTATTTGCATTGTTGTGTTCAATAGCTATACTGTCTTCGATGAAAGATGATGGTTTTGTAAAAGGTGTGTTGGGTGAGAACTATGTGGCCATGACGGAAGAGAATATTGAAAAGGGTGATCCTTTTGGTGTGTACAGCGATGAAAGCAGGTTTTCGATGTGGGTACGTATTGCATTCAACAATATCAAAGTTGGTTTTTTAATTGTTGTAAGCGGTATCACATTCGGATTCGGAACCTTGTATTTCTTCTTTCAGAACAGTATTATGGTAGGCAGTTTTCAATACATGTTCTTTGCAAAAGGTTTAGGCTGGCAAAGTGTATTGGTGATCTGGATACATGGTACACTCGAAATTTCAGGAATGATCATTGAAGCCTGTGCCGGCTTTATACTTGGCAGCAGCATTGTATTTCCGGGCACCTATTCCCGCTGGGTTTCGTTTAAACGGGGAGTGAAGGATGCGATGAAGATCTGTGTAAGTCTTGTACCCATCACCATTCTTGCAGCTTTTCTTGAAAGTTATATTACACGTTTAAGCTCTAATGCATTTGATAAAACAACCAATACCTCTTTACCAGTAGCAGCAAGCATCAGTATACTGGCGGTATCGTTGCTGTTCATTGTTTGGTACTTTGTTATTTATCCTATTCGTTTAGAAAGAAAATTGCGTAACAATCCGGCCTTTGCAGAAAAACTAAACGCATGAGATATCCTTCGTTTTTACTGGTACTGTTCTTTCTTCTGTTTTCTGCCAACATCAATGCGCAGGAGAATGATACCGTTGTTGTAAACCCACCTGTTGTTGACACATCAGTTGTGGTGGAGGATGAAGATTACGAAGAATCAACTGAGGATACAAGAGTTTACGATACAACACTTCTTTTTCAACAATGGTTTTACCCGGCAGACAGCATCAATCATCTGCGCAGAGAAAAAGATTTCAGCTATGCAAACAACCTCGACAGTTTATTAAAACTGAGGCAGGAAGAATTAAACAAACAACAAAAAAAAGTAAGCAACAGTACAGGTACATCGGTTAATATCGGAGGCGTATTACAAATTCTGCTCTGGGGCATTCTTATTGCAGCATTGTTATTTGTGTTGTACCGTGTTTTCCTTAGCGACAAAGGTTTGTTTACATCACCAACCAAAAACAAGCAGATAGAAGTAGAGGAGGAGCAGTTAACCGACGATGCATATCTCGATCAACAATTAAAACAGGCGCTGAGCGATCAAAACTACCGGTTGGCCATTCGTTATTTATACCTGCAGTCGTTAAACAAACTCAGTCAACGCAACTGGCTGCATCTTTCGCCCGACAAAACCAACTATCAGTATGTTCGTGAACTTGCAAAACCACAACTGCGAAATGGTTTTTCCAGAATTACTCTTCATTATGAATATGCATGGTATGGCGATTTTGAAATTGATGCAACGGTATACCAACAGGTAAAAAATGATTTTGATTTATTCAACCAATCTGTAAAACAATTTTGATAAAACTGCTACGATACGGCTTTTTCCTTTCAGCACTTCTCTTTTTTACATCCTGCGGAAGCAAAAACAAAGTAAAGCTGCCCGACATGACACGTAGCTACTCGAAAAGAAGCAAGAAACCGTTTGGTGCTTATGTTGCATACAGCATGCTTTCAACCAGGTACAGACAATCAACTGTACTTACAATGACAAAACCGTTTTCCGAAACATTTGCTTTTCATAACGAAAGTGGAAACAGTTTGTATGTAATTATTGCAAAACGGGTGTTAATGGTTGAAAAAGATGTGGAACTGTTGCTGAACTATGTAAGCAACGGTAACCAGGTTTTTATTTCTGCAGAATATATTGATGAACAGCTGCTCGAAAAATTAGATATTGAACCGCAATACTACACCGTTAAAAGTATTTTTCAGCAAAAGGCCGATACGGCTGGCCCAATGCGTTACACTGCAGTTTCGGTAAAACGAACCGACTCGTTAAAACCAAAACAATACAATTTCTTTTATTTTCCGTTCGATGCACATTTTGTTCGCCCCGAAGAGAAAGGAGCTGTTGTACTTGGTCAGAACGACGAAACTTCTCCCAACTATATTTCATTACAACATGGCAATGGGCGCATCTATCTGCATTTAAACCCGGAAGCATTCAGTAATTATTTTTTACTGCAAAATCAGAACAAAGGATACGCTGAAGAAGCATTTGCTTATTTACCATCGTCAAGAACAATGGTATACTGGGATGATTATTATCGCATTGGCAGTACACCTAATGAAAGCTTTTCGATGTTTGATGTGTTTCTGAAACACGAAATGCTGAAGTGGGCGCTGTTGCTTACTATGGCCTTACTCATTTTTTATGTTGCGTTTGCAAGTAAACGCAGGCAACGTTTTATTCCAATAAAAACAGTGAACAGTAACGATAGTATTTCATTTGTTGAAACAATCGGACGTTTGTACCTGCAAAAGAAAGACAATGTAAATATTGCGCATAAAATGACGACTTATTTCCTTGAGTATATCCGTACGCATTATTATCTTAATACGGCACATCTCAATGCAGAGTTTATGTCGTCGCTATCGAGAAAAAGCGGAGTAGCAGAAATAGAAGTGAAAGATTTTTTCCGCTTCTTGCAGCAACTACAGGAGAGTCCGCAGGTTTCTGACCAGGAATTATTAGAATACAATAACAGAATGCAACAATTTTTAAAATAAGCAGGCATGGAATATTCATTTTTTGAACAACGTACAGATTTGTCGCAACTCAATAACGCTATTGCAACTATAAGAGAAGCAGTTGGAAAAGTAATTGTTGGGCAGGAGCAAATGGTAGAACTTATGATCGCAGGAATTTTAGCCGACGGGCATATTCTTATTGAAGGCGTACCCGGCGTTGCAAAAACACTTTCGGCTAAACTGATGGCCAAGCTCATTGATGCAGGCTTTTCACGCATACAGTTTACGCCCGATCTGATGCCGAGCGATGTATTGGGTACATCTGTGTTTAATCCGAAGGAAGCAAGCTTTCAGTTTAAAGCTGGACCGTTGTTCAGCAACATTGTGTTGATTGATGAAATTAACCGTGCCCCGGCAAAAACACAATCGGCATTGTTTGAAGTAATGGAAGAACGGCAGGTTACAGTTGATGGTACAACCTATACGATGAATACACCGTTTATGGTACTGGCAACACAAAATCCCATCGACCAGGAAGGAACTTATCGTTTACCCGAAGCACAACTCGACCGTTTCCTGTTTAAAATAGAAGTGGGTTATCCAACATTGGAAGAAGAGGTGATCATTCTCAGCAATCAGCACCAGGCCGATAACAGAAACCTGTTGAACGAAGTGGAGAAAGTTTTATCGGCAACTGATATTGCACAATACAGGGAAACCATCCGCAAAATTGTTGTTGATCAGAAATTGCTTGAGTTTATTGCACGTATTGTATTTGAAACAAGAAATAATCCATCCTTGTTTCTCGGAGCATCGCCAAGAGCATCGCTTGCAATTGTTAAAGCATCGAAAGCATTTGCTGCAATGCGTGGCCGTGATTTTATTACTCCCGAAGATATTATTGAAGTGGCTCCGCATGTATTACGTCACCGCATTATTCTTACACCTGAAAAAGAAATGGAAGGACTTACTGCCGACGAATTAATTGACCGCATCATCAAATCGCTGGAGGTACCACGTTAATATGTTCTGGCTGCTGTTACTTTCCGGAGGTTTATTGTATGTACTGTCGCACTACGTGCTAAAGACAGTGTACCTCAGCAACCGTTTTTATGTGTTGCTGTCAATAGCTGCTGTGCTGTTCCTTGTGGCATTTTTCATTCCCGAAATTGAAACTGCAGCCCGCATCTTTTTTGTTGTACTCACGGCATTGTTTGCAGCCGATCTGTTTTTCTTATTTGTCATCAACCGTAAACCCGTAGTTGAACGGATTGTTCCCGAACGTTTGAGTAATGGTGATAATAATCCCATAAAAATTACGATACACAACCGATATCCGTTTAGAATACATGCAGAGCTGATTGATGAATTACCCGAACAGTTTGAGCAACGGAACTTTAAACTAAGTCTTACGTTGAAACCGGGCGAAACCAAAGAGCAACATTATGTTGTACGTCCGTTGGAAAGAGGTGAATATAAGTTTGGTGTTGTTCAACTCTTTGCATCTTCGTTAGTAGGTTTGGTTGAACGGAAGTTTGCAGGAGCAAGCGAAGAAATGATTCCCGTTTATCCTTCGTTCATCCGTATGCGGCAATACCAGTTACATGCAGAAGCAGCGCAAACAAAAGAAGCGGGCAACAGACGTTTACGAAAGATCGGCCACAGTATGGAGTTTGAGCAGGTAAAAGAATATGTGCAGGGCGATGATGTGCGGAATATAAACTGGAAAGCAACAGCACGCAAAGGATCGTTGATGGTGAATTCGTACACAGATGAGAAAAGTCAGCAGGTGTATTGCATTGTAGATAAAGGCCGCCTGATGAAAATGCCTTTCCAGGGATTGACCTTACTCGATCATGCCATTAATGCAAGTCTTGTAATGTGTAATGTTGCGTTGAATAAACAGGACAAGTTTGGATTAATGACCTTCAGTAACAAAGCAGGTTCTATGTTGGCTGCCGATCGTAAACCGGTGCAGCTGGAAAAAGTGTTGCAGCTTTTGTACAATCAGCAAACTGCTTTTCTTGAATCGGATTTTGAATTGCTTTACACACGTATCCGTGCAACCATCAAACAACGCAGCTTAATTATTCTCTTTACCAACTTCGAATCGTTAACGGGTATGCAACGACAGATGCAATACCTCAAACGTATTGCAAAATACCATTTGCTACTGGTTGTGTTTTTCGAAAACACCGAATTAAAAACAGTAAGCATGCAGGATGTGAACGACCTTGAAGATCTGTATGTAAAAACCATCGCCGGTAAATTCATGCACGAAAAACAACTCATTGTAAAGGAGCTGCAACATGCAGGCATTCTCAGTATTCTTTCTGCACCGGAAAATGTAACCGTCAATACGATTAATAAATACATTGAAATAAAGACAAGGCAGGCGATATAGAAGTACGAGGTTGGAGCTACGAGGTACGAAGTAAAAAGCACCCACACTAATAACTTTGTGTTGCCCGCATGTAATGTTGAAAAAGAGTAATTGTTCTTTTTTCAATAAGATCTAAATATTCAGAGGCATCAATCAATTGTTGTATTGTACCGCCGCCAGAATATTCGTCTTTACCAATAACGTCGATCAGTTTCCGTTCGTTATCCCGAAAAGTAAGCCACGCTTTTTGTGCAGCAATAAGTGCTTTCTTATCCTCCGGTTTGAGAACGTCCATCAGTCTTTTATAATATTTATTGAGCAAGCTATCATATTTTGCCGCCGCTTCATAAGTAGCCATACGCATTCCAGCAGTTGTCCAATCGTAATTTATATAAAGTTGCATGTAACGGTGCACTCGAAACGTATCTAATTCAAATTCGATACTATATTCATGATCATTGTCCTTGATTAATTTAGCTTTTAGCACATCAGCTTCTTTTGCAATATCGCTTGCGATTTTCTTTTCAATTGCAACTGTAACTTCCACAGGGTCCTTTGTTTTTTGAGAGAAAGCAACAATAGAAAATAATAAGAACAAGGCTATCAATCCAAGTTTTTTCATTTGGTTTTTTTCCAAATTTAATGGAATTAGTTATTGATTTTTTTGCTCTTCCTGACGATGCGCAAAATATAAAAACCAAAGAATAAGACACAAGGTTCAAGTTATAAAGAACCAAAAACGATAAACCATAAACAGGAAACGGCTAAGGACAACTGATTACTCATTCAACTTCACGCATCGCTCTCCATTCCCTACCTTTGCCCACGCATGAAACAGGAAGAGCAAACTATTTTTACCGAAGGGCAAGTGATCTTAGTTGATAAACCACTCGAATGGACATCGCATGATGTGGTGGCAAAAGTGCGCAGTACTATCCGTATAAAAAAGGTAGGACATGCAGGCACGCTTGATCCATTGGCTACAGGTTTGCTTATTCTCTGCACGGGCAAGTTTACCAAACGCATTAACGAATACCAGGCACGTGAAAAAGAATATACCGGTACGTTTACCATTGGTGCAGTAACACCAACGTATGATCTTGAAAGTACGCCTGAACAGGAGAAAGATTATTCGTTTGTAACCGAAGAGCTCATTCACGAAACAACAAAGCCATTTATTGGCGATATTATGCAGGTGCCGCCAACGCATTCGGCTATTAAGCGTGATGGTAAACCTGTTTACTTAATGGCAAGAAAAGGAGTGGATGTAGTGCTTGAACCAAGGCCCTTACACATTGCAGCTTTTGAAATTACAAAGATCGAATTACCTGTTTTGCATTTCCGTGTGGTATGTTCTACAGGAACCTATATCCGTAGTCTTGCCCACGATTATGGAAAAGCATTGGGTTGTGGCGCTTACCTCAGCAGCCTGCGTCGTACACGCATTGGCGAGTTTACAACCGAACATGCAAGAACATTACCTGAAACATTGGCGTGGATAAAAGAAGTGAAGGCGGGAATGATGAATGATGAATAATAAGTGCATTCAGAAATTTTAGCGAACAAGTGAATCAATGAGCAATGCTTACCATTGTATTTTCCCTCACATAGTTACCGTGAGCAAATCGCTCAGGATTTTACCGCTCTCATCATTCATTACTCATCATCAGAACTGGAACGGCAAGCCAATGCCCAACGAAATATTCATGTTTTCGTAACGCCAGTTTCTGGCAGCTTCCGAACCGTTGAAAAGATTTGCAGCATCACTGAATTTAGGAATACGCCATCCATCGTTGGTAAGTACAAAAGGATAAGCAGGGTTTTTTAAGCGGTAACCAACATCAACACGTATCAGGAAAAGGCCAACAAAATCCAAACGGAAACCGGTTCCAACACTTACACTCAAATCTCTGTACAGATTCTTTAACTGAAACACAACGGTATCGTTACCTCTGTTACTTTGATTACGGAAGTTCCAGACATTGCCGATATCGGTAAAGAGTGCTCCACGCAGAATAAGTGTGTTGGGCCATATGCTCCAGATATTGTAACGGTATTCAATGTTTCCTTCAATAAGCATATCGCCCGAGCGACTGAAGAACTGGTTACGACCTGTACGTGGATCGTTACGGCTTGCACCCGGACCTAAACTTCGTAAAGGCCATGCACGCATACTATTAGGGCCACCACCTGCAAACTGTTTAAAGAACGGCATGTTCGAAGTATCATTATCGTACAAATAACCTGCGCCAACAGCTCCACGAAAAACCAATTCCCTGTTTCGTGCAGGATTAGTAATAGCATAACGAAACTCTGCATCGGCTTTTACATACTCAAACAATTGTTCATCGAACAACTTCACCGATTTTTTAAAGCGGCCAAACAATGCACCCGACTCTTCAAAATTTACACGCAGTGCAGCAGTATGATTGTCGTGCTTTTTAATACGGAATGGTTGCTTATACCCAACATTTACAACACCTAATACAAAACCCTGGTTAAAAGAGTTACGTAAAAACGGATTATTATTCAGCTGTTCCTGGAAGTTGGTGGAAATATCGTAAAGGTTTACATATTCAACATTCAACGGACTAACACGCCACAACGCATTCTTAGGCGTTTGAAACTGCCAGCCAAATGTTGAGCTTACCGTGGTTAACGCAAACGATCCATTCTTGTTAATATTTCTATCGATGATGGAGATATTGGACGTTAAGAATGTTTTGCGATTTAGCCAACGCCGGCTTTTACGTGTAAACAACTTATCCGGTATACGTGGCCATGTAATGGAATTGCTGAAGGTTAATTCTGTTGCCTGCAAACCTGCATTAATAGGAGGTAAGCCAAACTCAATACCAGTACGAAGTGTATTGGTCATTTGAATACCCTGTTTTGCAATGTTGCGATCCTGCAAGCCAAAGTTTACACCTAAACCCACAAGGTTACCCGCACCTGTTAACTGGTTTAATGGTTGATTAAACACACCTTCGAGGTTAGTACTGAACGTGTATCGTTTGTAAGGAATCAACAAAATATCGTAATCAATTTTTGCTGAATCTTCTGTTGAAAGTTTTGGCTGAATACGGATAACCTGCCACACATTTAATTTGTTTAACTCTTCGGCAGTTTGGCTAACCTTGAGTGCACTGTACAAACTGTCTGTCCGCAATTTCAAATTGCGACGGATAAATGACGGTTTATATTTTCCTTCGTGAAAGCGAACAATAATACTGTTTCGAACGCTATCGATATAGGGGATGGAATCAGACTTATCACCACCTTTAAATTCGGGATAAACAACAATTTTGTTATTGGTGAATTGCTGAAAAACAGAAGGGTTCAGATTAGGTTTTGTGCGGATGTACACATTGATAACCGGATTCTTTCTACGTTCCTGTGCTTCCTGGAAAACTTCAAACTGGCGGATAGGGTCTAAGGCCAGCAAAGGATCGAGCAGTGCCAAAAAAACAGTATCAACATCTGCATAAATAGCATCCCTGCTGAAATTGTAATAACCATTGTTACGGAACAGTTCAACCAGGCGATTCATTTCTCCCGATACCAACTGCTCAGAAAAAGGTTTTCCTTTTTTCAGCAAACTTTGCGACAGATTGCGATTCGAAAGTTCCTGCAAAGGCAACAGGTAATTACGTCCCGAATCGTTTGGAATAATGGCAATGGAATCAATACGGAATACAGGCCCGGTGTTGGCAATAAATTTAGTTGCCACACGTATCTGTTCCTTTTCAGGATCTCCTTTGTAGATGGTATCGAAAGGAAATAATTCGTAATTAACCTTGCCGTTATAGTAACCTTCTGTCTTTAAATAGATCTCCATGTTACGGGCACTGTTAACAGCATAAGCCGTATCGTAAACTGCAGGCGATTCAAGCTTCTTAAAAAATACAAACGACTCCTTTACCACTGTTTGTAAACTATCGTCGAGTTGTGTGCGCAACCCATCACCCAAAACTGTTTTCTCATCTTTGCTCAGCTTATCGTTTACAACCTTTATCTCGTTGTAATAAACAAAGGGCTTATCTATGGGATATTTCTTTACTTTGGTATATTGACGCCGGGTTGGTTTTTTAAATGCAGCACAGGAAACAAATAACTGCATTGCAATGAAGCTGACTAATATGGTAATAACTGCCCGGGTTAATTGCATAAAAAGATGATCAATGCTCAGTAAAAACGAAGTCAAATATATCCAAAGTTTAGGCCACAAAAAAAGAAGGGACGAAGAAAGGCTGTTTTTGGTAGAAGGAAGTAAGATGGTTGCTGAGTTGGTACAGCAGTATGCAACGCAAATAGTGCGTTTATTCGCTACCGAAACCTTTTATACCAATTGTGCTGAAGCAAAAACGATTCAACAACATTTTGTTATCAGTAACGAAGAGTTGGAGCGTATTTCGCAACAGCAAACCCCTAACCAGGCACTTGCGCTTGTACATTATTTTCCGCAACAGGAGTGGAGCCCTTCTTCAACAGAATGGACACTGGTACTCGATGCCATCCGTGATCCGGGAAATATGGGCACCATCATCCGCCTTGCCGACTGGTTTGGCATTAAACACATTGTTTGTTCGCCCGATTGTGCAGACATCTACAACCCCAAAGTAATACAGGCTACCATGGGCAGCATTATGCGGGTTGCAGTACATGAAGCTGAACTGACTTCTTTTCTCAGCCAGCAGCAAGTACCTGTTGTTGGTGCCGTATTGGGGGGTACCGAATTAGCATCGTATAAATTTCCAGGCGGTGGCATCTTAGTAATTGGCAACGAAGCAAATGGCATTAGGGAAGAAGTCATTCCAATGCTTACAGATGCATTAATGATTCCACGTTTTGGTGAGGCTGAATCGTTGAACGCAGCAATAGCTACAAGTATCTTTTTGTGGGAGTTGAAGAGAGGAAAATAGAGTCACAGATGACAGGGATCAAAAAGATTTACGCAGATTTTTAAAATCAGTGAAAATCAGTTTTATCAATATACGCTGCCATTCTGTTAAATAGCTGATATGCCAACTCTGCTTTTTACATAAGCATTCTCTTCAAGTTCGGTGAGCATAAACTGGGCAAGATCGCCTGCGTTGATGCGGTATAAATTCGGTTGCGGCGGATAGTCTTTGCCGGTAATATAGTTTCCGGTTGGGCCATCATTGATAATATCCGGACTGCACACAAATGTCCAATCGAGCGAGGAAGCGTTTAAGTATTCATAAGCTTTGCGATGTTCGTTGCCAACGGGTAAATATTCCTGCGGATAATCTTTCTGATCGATGAGCAAACCCTTTTCATCTGCATTTAAAATACCCATGCCCCCCAATGCAACAATTCTGCGCACAGCAGCTTTTGTCATTTGTTTAATAATGTTTTTCATACCTAAGGAACGGGATTTATCGGCGCCATCAAATGCTCCGCCGATAACACTGATTACCGCATCGCATCCTTTTATTGCATCATACACTTCAGCTTCATCAAACAAAGCACCTTTAATCAACTGCAGCTTCGGGTCTCCGTCTGCCAATTGATGCACATTGCGGCCATATGCTTTTACTTCGTGTCCACGCCACAAAGCCTGTTTCACCACTTGCACTCCAACTTGTCCGGTTGCGCCAAATACGATGAGTTTCATGTTGTACTGTTTGTTGTACAAATTACAACAGGAACACGAATAAAATTCTGTGGCGATGGCCTGTTAATTTTATTTAACAGCCAACCACATTGCGGTTTTTACAATCTTTGCAGGTAAATTCAGTTGCTTGAAGCAGGTACTTTGTTCATTGCTGTTCCTTTGTTTGTTTTCTGTTGTTAAAGCACAGAAGATCGACAGCCTGTTTTTTAATCTGTACACCGACAGTTTAAAGAAAGGTTCCTGGAATTATATTAATGTAGATGCCAAACTGAGTAACGGCAAATACATGCCGCTAACTGCCGAACAACTCAACTTTAAAGTAAGTGCCGGCAAGCTAGAACGAAATACAGTCTGGCTCGACTGGACTTTTCCTTACGACAGTATTGTTGTTGAAGTGAGTTTGAAACAGGAACCTGCAGTACGCAAAAGCATTACGATATGGGTGAAGAAAAAAGATGAGCAACTTGATGCACCCGTGAATGATTCGTTGTTGCAACAGATCAACAACAGACCTAAAGCATCAACCAAAAAGAAAGGGAAGGGATAACCTTTCAGGCCTTCGTTGGTCGTTAACCCTTAGTTGGTCGCCTGACCAATGAACGAAATGCTTTAATCCATTTAATGAAACTTTTACGAAGGCGATACTCGTGTAACAGATAATGGATGAACAAAAGTCTGTGCCGCTTTTTTCTGCCTGTTGATTTGGTGAAAAGCAGGTTGCAAATGAATGGTTATTTAAACAAGAAGGTGCGTACATTTATGTGTTAGCGGCAAGTTTAGAAGACAGTGCTAACCTAATCCGGAAAGCGTTTTATTGGACATAGAAAAAGTAAATAAATGAGTGAGATTAAAAACTATAAGATTGATTTTGTAACCAGAACAAAAGAATTGCTCAACGACAACTTTGCTGACTTTAAGAGCAAAGACAAGGAAGTAACATTTTTACTTAACTGTTTGTTGGGCCTCATTGTAAATGTTTCAGAAAATGAGAAAAAATCAAAATTGACATTTAATGGCAAAATAGACCATGCCTTTATTTCACTACTCCCAGACAAAGTTGGTTTCATAATTAAGAAAAGACATTCAGAAGACTTGACAGATGAAAGAGTTGAAAAAATAGAAACTAAAATTGGGCATAAGTCCGACCTAAAATCTCAGGACAAATTTTGGTTTATAAATAAATTGAGAAATGGTATTGCACATCAAAACATTGAAGGTATAAATGAAGCCAACAAATGGGTTGGTGTAAAACTTTGGAATACATACAACGAAGAAAGAGACTTTGAAATTATTTTCACTGTTGACCAATTAAAAAGTTTAGCTCTAAAAATTGCTGACGACTACTTGACAAAACATAAACCGACAAATGAGAAGAAAAAAACCAGCCGCTAACAAGGTATTGCCAAAAGCGGGGGTGACGTGCCTCTATGAAACTTTTGTGCTTAACCGAGCTTTAGTTTTTCAAATCAACAGTAGTGCTGAAACGCCCCGCCTTCGGCAATACCCTCAACGTTGGGCGTAAGCTGACAAAACCCGCTTCAATAACTAAATGTATGACAACAATAGACACTCAATTAGCAGACAAATTACTTGAGGTTTTGTCAACTCAAAAAAATGTTATTACTGCAAAACGTTTAAATGAATATCACCAAATAATAAATCAACCTTTCAAATCAAATAAATTAGACACATCTCTTAAAAAAATAATTAAAGCCTACTCACATATTAAACTTCAAACTAAGAACAGAGTAATTAATGAAAACAAAGAACTGCTTGACAAATTTCAGCTAATTGAAAAAAAAGCTGAACAAAAAAATAAAGAGACTTCCTGCGACTTCAACGTTTTGAAATTATTTAGTATCAATGAACCAATGCACAGTTTTTTGCTTGCTAACATATTAAATCCTAATTCTGAACACGGACAAGGCAATTTATTTCTTCTTTCATTTTTACAAAAATTAGGCATTGAATTTCCAGAGCAAGGTCAATGGACAATTACCGCTGAAAAAGGAAGAATTGATGTTTTGATAAAGCGACAACACCCACACAGTGTAATAGTAATTGAAAATAAATCCAACTATGCTGGTGACCAGCCTAATCAACTTTATAGATATTGGTATCGTGAAATATACTACCCAAACAGACATAGGGAAAATGATTACTCTAAACATCATCCTGAAAAATATCAAGTAGTATTCTTAACCCCTGCTGATTGGAAACAACCAAGCGAAAACACAACATTAAGACCAAACAATTGGGATACAAGTTTGCCAACCATAATGCCTCTTGAAACAAAAATTTGGAAGTTTAGTAATGAAATTAATAGCTGGTTGAGCGAAACTTATAACGACATTCCAAAAGAAAATCATAGACTTAAAGAATATATCAAGCAATACATTGAATTTTGGCAATAACTATATATTAAAATGCAAAAAGAATTAATACACCAAGCAATGCTGATGTTTGACACAGCAGACAAATGGAACTCATTTTTAGAACTTTCAAGTAGTAAAGATGAAATAAGAAATCAATGGTATCAAAAAATGAAAACCCTCGTAACAAAACGATTTTGTGAAGAAGACGTTGTAAACGGTTGGTCATTTTCAAGTTGGAATTCCTGGGATTTCAGATGGTATTTGACTGAATTTGGCAGAGAGTCATTTTGTATATGGATGTTTGGAAATCGTATTGGACTATGGGTAAATCCAAACGTATTTAATTCTCAAAAAATAACAGAACTATTGAATACTGATACTTATTCTATAGTTATGTCAGTTTTTAGACCAGATGAAGTTTTTTCAGGTGATTGGAAATTAGTTGAATATGGAAATTTTGATTTTGACAGTCCTTTCAATGGTCACTTTGATAACGACAAGTTAGGATGGTTTGCAGGGAATGAATCAGAAAAATTTTCAGACCAACTTTTAGAAAAAGTAAACAAAATAAGAAAGAACGAAAATATTACGGGGCTTTTTGCAGACCTAAACAGGATTGCCAAAAAGTAAAAGCCTATACCAACATGAACTGTGTAAAAACCAAGAAGAATTTTTTTTTAAGATTTAGCTGAACTGTAATTGGCTTGGTATAATCTACGTCTTAGTTGGTAGCCTGAAGAATACAAAAGCCACTTGCTGTGGCCTTTATTTTTAATTCCCTGTTTTCTTTTTCACCGGTGGTTTTGCAACCGGCTTTTTCTGCGGTTGTTGTTTGGGCGCTGTTGGAGGTGCTTCCTCAATAATTTCACCACGTAATAGACGGTTGTTGAAATCAATTGCTTCAGGTACAGGTGCCTGTCCGTCTTCTAATTTAAAGTTGAAAACTTTATCGATGTGTTGCCATTGCCCGTTTTCCCATTTAAAGCCTTCGTAATCGCCATCGGGGATGAGTGTGTATTTTTTGCCGGGTTCACTTGTTTCTGATACAAGATGATCGAAGATGATCATATCCAATTCTTCATCGTATTGCACACGTGCACGGCCATCTTTTTTGTACTCCAGCAAAAAACGATTCGTGGCAGGCTTTGGTACAGAATCCTGTGCAAACGAAAACGCACCCTGTTTACCAAACACGGGTTTTTCATTTTCATCGAACCACATTACATCGAGCCATTTACGGGTTGTACGTGTATCGTTCTCATCGTAACCAAACAGTGTGTAATATTTTTTACCGTTGAATTCTTTTTCTACAATGCGGTAATACACTGCACCAATCCACCACAGATTGTTGGCAATGGTATCTACGTCGTTCGCAATAAACTGATCTGCATCACGCAGCGGAATAAATTTTTCAGCACCTTTGGGGTTCCGAAACTGGATAAATCCTTTTTGCCTGCAATAATCATCATCCTTTACTACCTGCCAGGTAAATATGCGGAACGAACTGTCTTCACTATAAATTTTCGAAATGGTCTTCAACGAATCGAACGGATATTGAAATGATTTATCCTGAACGATTGCTCGAACAAGAATACGTGTAAAGTTGCTGTCGCTGCGGAAGCGAACGGCTGCATCTTTACCACGCACAATTTCATAACCGAATTTTTTCAGCGAATCTTCACGCAAACGAAACTGCTTTAACTCAGCAGGAGTAAATTTCTGTGCCGAAGCAGTTGCTGCAATAAAAAGCGCAAGAAAGGTAAACAGGTTCTTCATTGATGCTATTAACTGTTTAAAGGCAAAATTATTGTGTTTTAAGCCTTGCTGCTGAGAGCTTGTGCAAATGCTAACAAATCTTTATACTGTGCATCCACAGTGGAGGGGTCGGGCTTTTCTTCGGGACGGGTAGGAAGATAAACAGTAAATGCGCCGAACTTTCTGCCAAACCACATATCGTTAGGCATGTTACCCACCATGATCGATTTCTTTAAATCAATTTCCGGAAAATCCTGCTTGGCCTGTAAAGCCATACCGGGATTGGGTTTGCGGTTGATGTGTTTGTTATCGGTTGATGTGCAGAAATAGATCTTATCAATACGTCCTCCGGCTGCAACAATTTCCTGTAGCATGTTTGCATGAATTTCTTCCAGCGTTTCTTCGCTCATCAATCCTTTACCAACACCTGCCTGGTTGGTAACCACAAAAATGCAATCGAATAATTTCGATAATGCAGCAATAGCATCCAATGTTCCTTCGGTAAAATGGAATTCGCTCCAGCTTTTAATGTAATCGCCCACCACATCTTTATTAATAACACCATCACGATCGAGAAACAAAGTCCATTCGTTTGTAACAGCTGGTAATTCTTTATGTGGCAAAGGCATAAAATAAGCGGTATTGGCCGGAACGTTTGTTGTAAGTGTTGTGTGGATCATGCATCAATTCTTTGGATTGAAATATCGCTCTTCGACCAACTGACAGATAATATGGCCGAGCATAATGTGGCTTTCCTGTATGCGTGGCGTAACAGTTGATGGCACATTGAACAGATGATCGCTCCATTCTTTCAGTTTGCCGCCGCTTGCGCCGGTAAAACCAATGGTGATCATTCCTTTTTCTTTTGCTGCCTTAAATGCTTCGATAATGTTGGTTGAATTACCGGAAGTTGATAAACCAACAAGTATATCGCCTGCATGTCCAACACCTTTAATATAACGTGCATAGGCCACTTCAAAACTGTAATCGTTGGCAATAGCTGTAAGGTAGGATGTGTTTACATGCAAGGCTTCGGCAGGTAATGCATCCCGATCGAGGTAGAAACGACCGCTGAGTTCTGCAGCCAAATGTTGCGCATCGGCAGCACTGCCGCCGTTGCCGCAAAAAAGAATTTTCTTTTCTGCACGAAATGCATCAACAATTAAATTACTGATGTCGTTGATCTTTGTAAGCATTGCTTCATCGCCAAGTAATTGCTGTTTTACAGCTATTGAATCGCTGATGATCTGTTTGATCTGTTCGTTCATTGTGCAAATGTAAATGAAAAAAGCTGCTGGCTGTTCGTACGATAGGTATGCCATACCTATCAATATTCATGATTATATTCAGCCTGGTAATAGGTATGGCATACCTGTTACACCGATGCAGCCAGTTGCAGAATAGCCACTGTCATTTTATCCCAGCCGTATTTCTTTTTCTCTTCCTGCAGGTAAGGTAGAAAATGTGCGGCTCCTGTTTGCACGTATTGCTGCATTGCTTCTGCTATTGAAGCCGCATCGGGCTCGCAAACCAACCCCACTTTTCCCTGTGGTACAAATGCAGGGAGGCCACCCACATTGGTAACGATCATGGGAATTTCAAAGTGATAGGCAAGGGGAGTAACACCACTCTGTGTTGCATTACGGTAAGGTTGTACCACCACATCAGAAGCACAGAGATAATATTTCACTTCACTGTCGGCAATGAATTCTGTTTTAAGAATCAGGTCGTCTGCAATGCCCAGTTGTGCAATCAGTTCATCGTAGTGTTTTCGGTCTTCGTAAAACTCACCAGCGATAAGAAGTTTATAGTTTATCGTTTTTTGTTTATGGTTGTTCAGCTTGCTGAAAGCTTCAAGCAGCATATCCAGTCCTTTGTATTTACGGATAAATCCAAAGAACAGAAAGATGAAATCGTTTTGATTGATGTTGAGGTGAGTTCTGGCTTCTTCTTTTGAAACAGCATTACCAAATACATCGTATAACGGATGCGGTTGCAATACTGCTGGTTTTGTGTGGGTAAAGCTGCGCAGATCAGTCATCACTTTTTCGCTCATGGTCACAAATGCATCCACAGGCTTTATAAAATACTTTGTGAATGCATGATCGCCTGTACGTTTTTCGTGTGGCACCACATTATCGGCTATGCAGACAATTTTTGTATGGCCGTTCGATTTTATTCGACGAAGAATAGTACCCAATGCGGGGCCCATTAACGGCAACCAGTAACGCACAATCAACAGATCGGGCTTTTGCGTTTTGATTTCGTTGCCAACTAAAAGCCAGTTGATTGGATTAATGGAGTTGACTTTAATGTTGATGTTGAGATCGGCAGGTGCAGGTTCGGATGAGTATTGTGTTGTACCGGGAAACAAAAAGCCGGGATATTGCAGGCTGAAAGAATAAATACTTACATCATGTCCTTCGTTTTGAAACTGCCTTGCCAAACGCTCATTAAAAATGGCGATACCACCACGAAGGGGATGAGCAGGACCGAGGATGATTATTTTTTTGGATGAATGCAATGGAGTCACTGATTAAACTGATTCTGCTGATTGAACAGATTTATTTTAGATCGTTAGTGAAAATTTTTCGTTTAACCTGCGGTTTGGTACCAAATAACAGCAAAAGACCGACTTCGTAATTTGTAGCTTTTAGATAGTTTGTGATCTGCAATTCATGATTAAGAATTGTTTCCTCCATATCGCCTGCTTTTAATTCAAGTATCACCTTACCTTCTACTAAAATATCCGCATAATAACTACCCACTTCTTTTTCCTGATAATATACTTTGATTGGGAACTGACTTTCAGCACTAAGCCCGTTATTTCTCAACTCAATCAGCAAATCATTTTCATATACTTTTTCAAGAAAGCCGTACCCGAGTTCATTGTATACGTTATAAAAACAACGAATGATTTTTTCGGTCAGCTCCTGATGAAGATACATAGATCTAAAGTTGAGTAATCAGTGTAAATCTATCCAATCAGTCAAATCTGTGTTTCTATTTTATTCTATCCCTGCTTTCTCTCCAATTAAATAAAAATTTCTTTCGGAAGAACTTCGACTGATCAACTCTCCAATAAAACCGGCAAGAAATAATTGTGTACCAATAACCATTGCCACCAACGCAATAAAAAATGTTGGACGATTGGTGATGGAGAAGTTAAAATCAACCAGCTTGGCTATAACGAGATAAGCACTGATTCCAAAACCCAGCAGAAAAAACAAGGAACCCCACAAACCAAAAAAGTGCATTGGGCGTTTACCAAACTTGCCCACGAATGTAATGGTTGCAAGATCGAGGAATCCATTTACAAAACGATCCCAGCCAAACTTGGTTACACCGTATTTGCGTTTACGATGTTCAACAACTTTCTCCCCAATGTTACGAAACCCTGCCCACTTGGCTAACACAGGAATATAGCGATGCATTTCGCCATATACTTCTATGCTTTTTACCACACGACCATTGTATGCCTTTAGTCCGCAATTAAAATCGTGCAGGTAAATGCCACTCATTTTACGGGTAGCTGCATTAAACAATTTCGACGGAATATTTTTTGTGAGCGTATTATCATAACGCACTTTTTTCCAGCCACTCACCAAATCAAAACCATCAGCTGTAATCATTTTATATAACTCAGGAATTTCATCGGGACTATCCTGCAAATCAGCATCCATTGTAATCACAACTTCACCAAGTGCAGCTTTAAAACCTTCGTTCAACGCAGCAGACTTACCATAGTTCCGTTGAAAGCGAATGCCTTTAATGTTGCTGTTGGCCGAACGCAATTCCTTGATCACTTTCCAGGAATCATCTGTACTGCCATCATCAACCAAAATAATTTCGTAGCTCAGCTGCTGTTCGTTTACCACACGTTCAATCCATGCACAAAGCTCCGGTAACGATTCGGCTTCATCTTTCAGGGGTATAACTATGCTTAAGTTCATGTGTAGTTTAAAGTGTTTGTGGCATTTCGTTTTCGGGATTCTTCTTTTTCACAATTGCAGCAATAATCAAAGAGAAGAGGAAATAAATAAAACAACTGAAAGCAAAACCCAGCAGCATGTTGCCAATACTGAAGCTGTCTTTCTTTCTTGCCTCATCCATAGCTTTTTCTATCTGATCCTGCGATGCACCGAATTTTTTCAGCATCTTTTCCGACATATTCAACGATTCTTCAACCATTGCCTGTTTAAATTCAAGATCAATGAAATTAAAAAGTATATAAGAAAGAACAGAAACGGCCAGTGCAGTAAGCACAAAAACACCAAAGCTTATTTTTAATGCTTTACCAAATTCAAGAAATCCATGATTTTGCTTTTTAGCCGCAATGCAGGCCATTACAGCAAAAATAATCGGCAGTACATAACTGGTAACAAAAGCCAACGGACTCATTAAAATTTTTACACCGCCCAGATACAAACCAATATAAGCGATAACACCAATAAGAGCCGACAAAAGACCGAACTGTAATAAGGGATTTGATTGCTTTGTTTCCATAAACAAAAGTTTAGTTGAGTTTTAGTTGATTGTTATTGATGATGCCAATCACTTTACCTTTTAATTCCTTACCAACAAAGGCAGAATTTTTCGATTTGGAACGAATGGCATCTTCAGTAAACACATATGTCGCCATCGGATCGAAGATTGTTACATTCGCCGGTTCACCTTCTTTAATTACAGGTTGCGAAAGCTGCATCAATTTACGTGGATTGCTGCAAACCAGCTCAACCCAACGTTCTGTACTCAACGCATCAGCAAATACAGCCCCCATTACACCGTAACATGTTTCAAGACCAATCATACCGGGTTTTGCATATTCAAACTCACACACTTTACTATCATATTCATGTGGCTCGTGGTGTGTAGTAATACAATCGATGCCACCATTTAAAACAGCTTGTCTTAAAGCATCACGTTCATTTGCTGTACGCACCGGCGGATATAATTTAAGGTTGGTATCGTAGGTCTGCAGATCTTCATCGGTAAAATAAAGATGAGCAGGCGTTACCGAGCAACTGATAGCTGCACCGCTTTGTTTTGCACGGTTAATATAATCAATACTCTTTGGCGATGTAATACCTGTGAAATGCAGTTTCGATTCAGCATAACGTGCAAGTTTAATATCTCTGGCAACCTGAATTTCTTCTGCAAGAATTGGTTTGCCCGGCAAACCCAGTCTTGTACTGATGATGCCTTCATTCATTAAACCATAAGTGCCGATCGTTTTATCGTCGGGTATTTGGATGATCGTTCCCTCAAATGCTTTCACATACTGCAGTGCTTTCAACAACAAACCTGCAGATTGTACAGGGTGTAATCCATCAGTAAAAGCAACAGCACCTGCAGCTTTCATATCGTACATTTCTGCAAGCTCTTTACCCTCTGTTTGTTTGGTAACTGCACCCAACGGATGTACACTCACCACTTCATTTTTTGCTTTCTGCACCATGTACTCTACCTGCGACTTACCTGTTACGATCGGATTGGTATTAGGCAAGAGGAGCACTTCGGTAAAGCCACCAGCTGCTGCAGCTGCAATACCTGTTTCCAATGTTTCTTTAAACTCAAAACCCGGATCGCAAAAATGAGCAAACACATCAACCCAGCCTGGTGACAGATGCAGGTTATTTGCTTCAATCACTTTATCGGCTTGCTGATCGGGTAGTGAACCGATTTTGCTGATGCGGCCGTTCTCAATAAAAACATCTTGTGTACTCTTATGAAAAGTTGAAAGCGGATCGATAATATGCGCCTGACGAATAAGAATAGTCATGTACCTATAGGATAATTATTGCGCCGCTAAGATCGTTTTTTTTGATTGATTTTGTGTCAAATAGATAGAATTCTTACATTTGCAACCCCGAATGAAATCCAGGGGTGGATTTTCGTTCTTTGTTCGGGACGTAGCGCAGCCCGGTAGCGCATCCCGCCGGAGGCGGGAGGGCTGCTGATCAAAATAGAGAGTTTATGTTTTACGTATATATTCTCTTTAGTAGTTCTTTAGAAAAGTATTATGCTGGCTATACTGAAAATGTAAGTATCAGATTAAATCAGCATAATGCAGGAAAAGGTAATTATACATCAAAAGGTATTCCTTGGATTTTAATTACAACATTTGAATGCACTTCTCGATCAAGTGCAGCTCAACTGGAATTGAAAATAAAAAAAAGAGGAATCAAAAGATACTTACAGGATCAAGGTCTTGTATGAGTTCGGGACGTAGCGCAGCCCGGTAGCGCACTTGCATGGGGTGCAAGGGGTCGCTAGTTCGAATCTAGTCGTCCCGACTGAATAAAAAGCTTCACTGAAAAGTGAAGCTTTTGTGTTTCATAAAACATTGAACGGTAACGCATCCCGCAATAGGCGGAAGATCGCTAGTTCGAATCCAGTCATCCCGACTATGGTGATTCTAAGTTGAATCAATCTCTATAGAATCAGCTGATTTGCAGTCTTTTTTATTTTGTCTCTGTCAAATCATATTAAAAAAACTCAAAAAAATGGTGTAAATCGGTGAGTACATTCAGGCATTTGAATTGTACTCACTGAGAAGCATCTAATTCATTGCAATCCATACTGTCGTCTCAAATTTAGTCAAGACGAAACAGAGGATTCGAAATGGATTTGAAACTGCGGACTGGTATTTCGTGAAGAGTGAATTTCAAATCATTTCAAACCTCAAACGAGACAACGTTATGGAACGACAAACATTCAGCGTTGTTTTCTTTTACGAAAATGCAAGGCAGATAAACAGGGAGCACATATTTATGTGCGCATTACAGTTGATGGCGTAAACGCAGAATTTTCAGCAAAAGAACAAATCAACACCTGTAGCAATAAATCCGGCATCTTCTTTTATCAGGTAATGACTGGTCCAGATAGAAAAACGTCCCTCGTTCACTTCATGGAAAAGTATATTGCCAAATGAATCCGTTGCCACAATATTGTTTGCAAGTTTTGGCTGGTAGTGTTTCAAGTCTCCAGGTATTTCGATCAAGTACGTAATGACACGCTTTTCAGCAGAGATAATGTTGATTTCCATAAGCTCCCATTTTAATTAGTTAGTATCCGAAATTCATAGGTGACTGATCTCAGAATCCAATTGCTTTATAACAGGAAAGAAAACACTGCGGAATAAATTACGTTATCCAGTGATCAGATAAAATAGTTTAATAACAAAACACCTATCAACCCCAAAATTGAAATCATTGTTTCCATCACCGTCCACGAAAGAAATGTTTGTTTGAGTGATAGTTTGAAAAATTCTTTATACATCCAGAAGCCGGAATCGTTGATGTGCGAACCAAATACACTGCCACTACCAACGGCCAATACCATTAACTCGGGTGATGCAGTTCCACTCGTTACTAGCGGTGCAACAATACCCGCAGCAGTAATACCTGCAACTGTTGCTGAACCTATGGTGACACGAAGTAATGCAGTGATCACCCATGCAAAGATCAACGGAGGCATTTGCCATTTGCTGCTGAACGATGCAATGTAATCGCCGGTGCCACTATCCTGCAACACCTGTTTAAATACACCACCAGCTGTAATAATGAGTAAGATCATGGCAATGCCGGAGATACCATCGTTGAGCCATTTCATTTGCTTGTCCATGCTGATCTTCTTCCGCACACCAAACACATAAAATGCAAGCAATACTGCAAGTAGTAAGGCAATGGTTGAATCGCCGATAAACAGGAAAGCGGTTTTCAGTAATCCATCTGCCAGGAAATTTTGTGCAAGAACAGCCAGCGAAATAAGTAAAACAGGAAGTAAGGCAATTAAAAAACTTGGTAAGGCTGCAGGCAGTTCTTTCCATTCTGTTTCTATTGACGTGAACAGGTTCGTTTCTTTTGATGTGATGCCTTTCACCAATCGCCCAAGGAATGGGCCGGCAACTATTACCGCAGGTATGGCAATAACAATTCCATACATCAACACCGTTCCCATATCTGCTTTAAATGCATTCACCAATACAACAGGACCCGGATGTGGTGGTAAAAAACAATGCGTAGTGCTGAGCGATGCAGCCATGGGTATAGCGATATACAACAGCGGCAATCCTGTTTTGCGTGCCAGCATAAATACCAGCGGCACAAGAATAACAAAACCAGCGTTATAATATAACGGAATACCAATTAAAAAACCGGTGAGCAATACTGCCCATTGAATATTTTGTTCGCCGAATTTTTTTATAAGGGTGATGGCAATTTTTTCCGCTGCACCGCTTGCTTCTAAAATTTTTCCAAGCACTGCACCGAGGCAAAGGATCAACGCCAATCCACCTAATGTATTACCAACTCCTTTTTCAATTGATTTCAGCAAAGCAGGAGCGGGCATGCCTAATGCAAGGCCTGCAAGAATTGCCACAATTAATAAGGAGATAAACGGGTTGATCTTTTTTACAGTGAGAAATACCTGTAAAAGAATAGCGCTAAGTATAATGAATAACTGCATGCAAACAATCGTTGAGGGCTGCCGTATAAGACAGCAAATTTTTATTTACCGGGAACTGCCATTATTGCCTGCAAGGCAGGTTTGGATTGTCGTTGACGATCCCATAACAAAGGATAATTTGTGCGTCGTGGTATGGGATAATCATTTTTCCAGTTCATTCCATCGTGCACTCCCCACAGTGTTACACGATCGATCTTATCTCTTCGTTTGTAAAAGATACTGAAAAACTCTGCATATCTATTTGTTAGTAAACGTTGCACACTATCGGGTAAACCTTTTTGATAAGGATCCAAAAATGTTTTGAACTCTTCAAGTTGAAATTGTTTATCAGCCATCCCTTGACCAATGATCTGTCCTTCTTTTGTTAACGGCAGTACATCCACATCCAGTTCCGTGATCATCACTTTTACATTACAGCCAGCATATGCATCAATCGCCTCTTCAATGTATTTTGTTTTAGGATAATTCAATCCCCAATGACCTTGCATACCCACACCATCAATACGTATGCCTTCCTTCTGCAACATTTTTACCAGCCGAACAATGCCATCCCGTTTTGAAGGACGCCATGCATTGAAATCGTTATAATACAATTCTGTGTTGGGCGCATATTGTGCAGCAAACTCAAATGCATATTTCACCAATGTATCACCGTTACCAAATGCATTTACCCATGTTGTGGGCCGGTAGTTTCCATCTTCATCAATTACTTCGTTCACCACATCCCATGCATGTACACGACCGGCATATCGTCCGGCAACAGTTTGTATATGACTCCGCAACCGTTCGATCTGTTCTTCTTTTGTATTTGGTTTTCCCTGTGCATTTGTAAAAAACCATGCAGGACATTGATTGTGCCATACCAATGTGTGACCGATGATAAACATCTTGTTCTTTTCGCCGAAGGCAACAAAATCATCTGCAGGTTTGAAATTAAACACACCGGGCTCCGGATTGATCAGGGCAGCCTTCATCACATTTTCAACGGTAATGGTATTGAAATGTTTTACTACAATATCCTGCGAAGCTTTATCGGCACCTGATGTAATGGCTGGGGTAACGGCCGCACCAATGAGGAATGCATCCTTGTACACATCTTTTAATGTTTGATCGGGAGCAATCGTTCGATTTACTTTTTTCATGGAGGCGAAGCCAATAACAATAAGTGGTAATACAAATAATAAATAGCGTAACTGTTTCAACGGAACTTGTTTTTTTATTGATGGCAATTGATTACTTCACGGTGTTCACTAATTCGCCAATACCCTCAATTGAAATTCTTATTTCATCACCGCTTTGTAAAGTGAAATCACTGCCGGGCACAATGCCAGTACCCGTCATAATTAAACAACCATGCGGAAAACTGCTTTCACGATAAATAAATGAACCCAATTCCTGTGCTGTGCGTTTCATTTGACTAATGGCAATAGTTCCTTCAAATACCACAGCAGCATTACGTTTGATTATAAGTTGAATAGTTGTATCTGGATCGAGTGGATCGTTTGTAAGATAAACACATGGACCAACTGCCGCACAGGCATCGTATGTTTTTGCCTGAGGCAAATACAATGGATTTTCTCCTTCAATACTGCGGCTGCTCATATCGTTTCCCACTGTGTAACCAATAATTTTTCCGGATGATGTTACTACCAAAGTCAATTCGGGTTCAGGCACATCCCATGTACTGTCTTTACGGATGCGTACATAATCGTTGCTACCAACAACACGATGAAAGGGGCTTTTGAAAAAACATTCAGGGCGTTCGGCTTCATATACTTTGCTGTAAAAATCGGCACCGCCTGCTGCTTTGCTTTCTTCCTTGCGGCCCACCATGCTTCTGTAATAGGTAACACCACAAGCCCATAATTCCTGGTTGCTGCCCATAGGCACCAGTACTTCATTTACTACTGAAGGATCAACTGTAGGAAGATTTGCAACTAGCGATGTTGCTTTTACAAGTACGTTATCATCATTAATGAATGTATCCCAACTTTCGTTTGCTACTAAAAAAAACTGGTTGTTCTGTTCAATTACAACGCCTGCTTTCGTTTTAAATAATTTCATGTTTGTATGATTGCTATTTATTTGTTCATTGCATCGCTCCATAGCCAGAGCAGCGACTCAGGTAATATACTGCCGCCATGTTTACCACTATGTGTGCCTGATCCTTTTTCAAATTTAAATTCATAGCCTTTAAATTGAAAGGCAGATTCCATTTCAAGGTTTGCCAACCACCAGTTGCCATGTTCATTGTCCAGATCGTTAGTGCCATCCTGCATAAAGATCTTAATATCTTTCTTTTTATGTTTACGAATGATCGATGGATAATTATTTCCTCCACGGATATTTGTATAGCTACCAATATGACTAAGCACCTTGCTGAAATATTCAGGATGTTCCCACGCTACGGTGAAAGCACAAATTGCTCCACTCGATAAACCGCCAATGCCATGCATCTTCGGATCATTGCTGATATTGTATTGCTTTTTTACTTCCGGAATAATTTCATCTATCAACAGCGTAGAATAACGATCATCCAGCACATCATATTCATCTGCACGGTTTCTTGCTGCAAACCTGTTAGGTGGGTAATCATTTGTAGGATGACCAGGATTCACAAACAAGCAAATTGTGACAGGTAATTTTTTCTGATGAATTAAATTATCATAAACAACCGGCACACGAAAGTCGCCTGAATCATTTACATAGCTATGCCCATCCTGAAATACCATTAATGCTGCAGGTTTAGTTGCATCATATTGAGCCGGCACATAAATGTAATACTCACGAAAATTATTATAGAGCCTGCTTTTCCATTCATGCTTTGTTACGGTTCCTTTTGGAACGCCATCTTTCGGATGCGAATGAGGGCCTAATTTGTAAATCGAATCCTGAGCAAACAGAGTTGAACTGAAAATCAGGAAGACAAAGCACAATACTTCTTTCATGAATGTGTTTTCAATTTTTTCATTCATCATCAAGTTGGATTTAATGTGAATCTCTTGTTACTTCACTGCCGCTGCTTCCTTGTAAAAAATCAAGATCAGCACCTTTATCTGCACCCATCACATGTTTAATATACATACTTACATAACCACGAGTAGCTGCAGGTTTAGGTGATGCCCAGGCTGCTCTGCGTTTAGCCAATTCTTCATCACTAACATGCAAGTGCAATAATCGCTTCTCAACATTTAGTTCGATCATATCACCATTCTGCACCAATGCCAATGCACCACCAATTGCGCTTTCAGGACTTACATGCAATACAGCCGTACCATACGCAGTACCACTCATTCTTCCATCGCTGATGCGCACCATATCTTTAATTCCCTTCTCCAATATTTTTTTCGGCAAAGCCATATTACCCACCTCCGGCATACCCGGGTAACCAACCGGGCCAACATATTTCAACACCATTACACAGTTTTCATCAATATCCAATTCAGGATCATCCACACGTGCATGATAATCTTCAATACTTTCAAACACCACTGCTCTGCCGGTATGTTTCATTAATGCAGGTGTTGCAGCCGATGGTTTAATAACAGCACCATTCTCTGCAAGATTGCCTTTCACCACCACAATGCCAGCTTCCGGAATAAATGGTTTGTTGTATGCAGCAATTACATCAGCATTATAGTTATCTGTTGTGCCAACAATATTCTCCTGGTGATTTTTTCCTGTAACAGTAATAACGTTTTGATGCAATTCTTTTTTCAGTTCATTTAAGATCACTGGTAATCCACCTGCATAATAAAAATCTTCCATCAAATATTTTCCTGAAGGCATCAGGTTGAGCAGGAGAGGGATCTTACTACCGATCGCATCAAAATCATCCAACTTCAGATCAACGCCAATTCTTCCGGCAATGGCAGCGAGATGAATAATAAAGTTTGAAGAACCACCAACGGCTGCATTTACTTTAATGGCATTTTCAAATGCTTCTCTTGTTAATATTTTATCGATGGTTAAATTCTCTTTCACCATTTCAACAATGCGCCTTCCACTCAACTGTGCCATTACTTTTTTACGACTGTCAGCTGCAGGAATAGCAGATGCGCCACTCAATGTTAAACCCAATGATTCAACCATCACAGCCATGGTACTTGCAGTGCCCATCGTCATACAATGACCAATGCTACGGCTCATACAACTTTCTGCATATTCACATTCTTCCTGCGTCATCTTTCCCGTCTTCATGTCTTCATCAAACTTCCACACATGTGTACCACTTCCGATGGTTTGTCCTTTGTAACGTCCGTTTAACATTGGTCCACCCGGAACAACTATCGTAGGCAAGCCAACACTCGCTGCACCCATCACAGTACTCGGAGTTGTTTTATCGCAACCGGTCAATAACACCACGCCATCGATCGGGTTACCACGAATACTTTCTTCTGCATCCATACTTGCCAAATTGCGAAACAACATCGCTGTTGGTTTTAGCAAAGTCTCACCCAAACTCATGATCGGAAACTCAACAGGAAAACCACCTGCTTCCAACACGCCACGTTTCACTGCTTCTGCATGATCACGAAAATGTGCATTGCAAGGTGTGAGTTCACTGAACGTATTGCAAATGCCGATCACCGGTCTGCCATCAAACATATCTGTTGGCATGCCCTGATTCTTCATCCAGCTGCGGTAAATAATTCCGTCTTTGTCTTTGCGGCCAAACCAATCGTGGCTTCTCAAATGTGTGCTCATCTTTTTCTGTTTATAAATTTCACGGGGAACATTGCTGTCTATTCAACATCTTTATTGGTTCTTACACCATTAATTAAACGCCAAATACCCAACGTGTTTTTGTTTCTTAATTCTGCCGGCAATAAAGCGTCAGGCATATTTTGATAACATACCGGTCTTGTAAAACGATTGATAGCTGCAGTACCAACCGACGTGTGCTTGCTATCGGTGGTTGCAGGGAATGGGCCACCATGCACCATTGCGCTGCATACTTCTACACCTGTTGGAAATCCATTAATAACAAGTCTCCCAACTTTCTGCTCAAGAATATGTATGAGATCTTTATACTCCTCCAATTCGTCTTCTGTTCCATGAATAGTAGCAGTGAGGTGTCCTGAAAGTTTTTTAGCAATCTCGATCATCTCTTTTTTCCCTGTAGTATTGATGGTAATGCTTGCCGGACCAAATATTTCTTCGCTTAATTCCGGGTTGTTGTTAAATGTTTCGCTACTTGTTGCCAGCAATACCGGTGTAGCATAATTGCTTTCATTTCCTTTTGCTGCGGCACCGGTTGCTAATTGAACCACACCGTTTACATGCAACTGTTGTTCTACAGCCTTTGTATACGAATGATAAATTGCAGGAGCCAGCATTACACCTCCGTTTGCTTTTTCAAATTCCAGTTTCAATATGTTTTTGAATTTACTTTCATTCTCTTTGTAAAACAGGAGACCGGGATTGGTACAAAACTGTCCAACACCCAATGTAATAGATGCAGCATAACCTGCGGCAATAGCGGCGCCTCGTTCATTCATCGCTTGTGGTAAAATAAAAACAGGATTACTGCTGCCCATTTCTGCATATACAGGTATGGGCTCAGGACGACTAACAGCTGCATCATACAACGCTTTTCCTCCTTTGTATGAACCAGTAAAGCCAACTGCTTTAATGTCTGGATGTTTTACCAACTCCATGCCGGCAGCTGGGCCATCGCCAAACAGCAATGAAAAAACACCATCGGGCATATTGGTATTTATTGCGGCAGTTTGAATTGCTTTGCCGATAATGGATGAAGTGGCAGGATGTGCACTGTGTGCCTTTACAATAACCGGGCAACCTGCCGCCAATGCAGAAGCAGTATCGCCACCCGCAACAGAAAAGGCCAATGGAAAGTTACTTGCTCCAAAAACAACCACCGGGCCAATTGCAATTTGTATATATCGTATGTCAGGTTTAGGAACAGGAGCCCGATCCGGTATAGCAGTATCAATGCGAGCATCCACCCATGAACCTTCACGCAACAATGCAGCAAACATTTTCAATTGATTCACCGTACGTCCTCTTTCACTTTCAATGCGTGCCGGGGGTAAACCGGTTTCGCTGCTGCACACCGTTATTAAATGCACGCCGGTGTTGCTAATTTCTTCTGCAATTGCTTCTAAAAAAGAAGCTTTTTCTTCGCCGCTTTTTTTATAATACAATTGAAAAGCAGCCGCCGCTTTTTCGGCTGCTGTATTTACTTCCTCCTTTGTTGCTTTGGGAAAAACATATTCGTTATTTGCACCGCTAGCAGGATTTAACGAATAAAACGTTTCAGTTCCTTCTATTGATGTGTTGAACCCAATGATCTGCGTTTTCTTTATCATACTAAATGTTGATTAATTGCAAGCGTCGGTATGGAAAAGACCCTTTGTAGATACAAAAGGTCTATTTCTAACGATAATGCTATGCAAGTTGGATCTTACTTCAGCTATTTGTAGTAAACTATTCCAGTCTTATTTTCTCCGATCGTTTTGAATTGCATTTAAAAAGTTTCGCTATCGACTCAAACAAGAAATAAAATCCCGAGGAAACTTTTTTCGATGTTACTATAGTTTGTCCCAAAATACTCTTGATGTTAATTTATCTCCGCCAATAGCTGCAGCTCCATTGTTATAGTGTGCTGTATTGGATGATGCTTCAAGATCAGGATATGAAAGCCTTCTTGCAAAACCTACACTGCCAAGTGCCCCTGCAACAGGGTTGGGTGTTAATGCAGGAAAGCCGCTTCTTCTGAAGTTGGCAAATGCCTCTGTTCCGTTCCTGATATTAATGATCCAATATTGCGTGTTGATCAACTTCAACGCATCAGCAGGAGTATATGCCACACCGGGATCATTTGTATATGCAAGAACTTCTGCACCAGAGATAGGAGTGGTGCCGGTGTAAAGAGAATAGGATGCCATGTCAGCTGCAATTGCATTGTCATAATAGATCTTTGCTTGTGCATCTCCTCCGGGAATCCAACCTCTTTTTGCTGCCTCTGCCAGTAACAAAGATGTTTGCGCATAAGTAACCCAAAACTCAGGTACACCCGGTGCAGCAACAATATTTACATTGAACTGAGAGTAATTAAGTCCTGATCCTCTTGCTCCTCTGTAAGGGCTTCCTGTAGCTAATATCTGATCGCTGGTAACGCCGATTGGTACACCATATTGATTTGCCAACACCATATCAGGAGTGAGATTATTTGCAATAGCACCAGGATCGGGGTATTGTGCTATCAGGAATTTACCACGAGGATCATTGGTAAGCTTTAATTGATTAACAAATGGCTCTGCAGCATAGTTAAATTGGGAGAAGTTCCGTAATGCTGCATTATCTGCCTGCGAAAAAGCTGTTCCATCATTTTTTACAAATGCATTATCTGCGTTTGATGTCATTACTCCTCCGGCAAATGCTTCGGCTACAATGGTTGCAGCTTTTGCAGGATCAAGCTTACTGTAACGCATTCCTAAGCGTAGCAATAATGAATTACCTAATTTTTTCCATTTTGTTGCCTGGTCTGCCACAGTTGAAGTTTTAGTTGATGCCTGCGCATTTGCACCATAGAAAAGATCAGCAGAAATATATTCACCTGTTGTACTTATTGCTGCTGTTGATTCTTTGATCTCTTTATACAGGTCCTCATAAATGGCTGCATCGTCATCGTATTTCGGAAAGAATTTTGCATCGATTACTGCCTTTCCTGCTTCTGAGTAAGGAACATCTCCGTAGTCATCAACCAATCCCATGAACACCTGTGCTTTCCAGATGCGGATCATGCTCTTTAGATTGATGCGGGTTGTGTTAGCACTCAAAAGTGTCAAAGCCTGTGTAAGGTTTTTTACGGGAGGTGCATTGCCATTATTCACTGCGGAATATGATTGATCCCATTTGGGATTACTGTTCCCATCAATGTCAACATTGAAACTGAAACCCTGGTTGGCCCCGGTGTTGTATGGAACAATAAACTGCTGCACAATGATATGTTCTGCATTCCATGTGCCGATATGTGTACGTTGTGCACCTGCTAACAAAAGAGCAGGGTCAATTGATGTTACAGCGTAGGGGTTGGTATTTATTTTTTCAAAATCCTTATCACAGGCTGTAAGTAAACAGCCACTGCAAATAATAAGGATGAGTTGTTTAAATATCTTCAGCATGTTGTTAGAATTTAACATTTAAAGTAAGATTGTAATTGCGTGTTGTTGGTAATGATGAATTCTCATAACCAGCCCTGATATCACCAGATGATTGGATAGCTTCAGGATCAAGACCAGGCAGATCTTTGTAAAGAATTGCCACGTTGCGGCAGGAAGCAGACAGAGATAATCCTTTTACGAATTTCAATGCCGATACTTTACCAATAAGACTGGTGAAATTATATGCTAAAGAAATGTTTCTGAGTTTTACAAAATCTGACTTGAATGTAAATGGATCACCTATCTGATCATTTCTGTAACCTGTCCATAAATTTTGTAAACCATTAGCTGCAACAGTAACCACAACAGTGTTGGGTTGTCCGGTGTTAACGTTAACACCAGGGAATACATAACCACCTTCACGACCAGTTAAAGACAACTTGCTATGACCTTGCCTTGTCATGTTCAACAGTGTAGATGATAATACGGTACCGCCGAATTTATAATCGACATGAACACCGAGGCTAAGATTCTTATAGGAGAACGTATTGTTCCACCCTCCGGTGAACTTAGGGATTGCACTGCCTACAGGAACAAAACCAGTAGTAATACCTTTGGGATTTGTATTTGATGCCAGAGGACGGCCATCGTTACCTATCAGGATATCGCCATTGGCATTTCTTCTATACGTTCTTGTGTACAGTTGATTCATAGCTAAACCTTCTGTGTACCTTATTTCTCCAAGGAATTCATTACCTGTTCCATTAAAATAAAGCAGAAGAATTGTTCCGCTGGGATTACCAACATTCAACACTTTTGTTTTAAGAAATGCGTTGTTCCAGGAAGTGGTCCAGTTGAAATTTTTGCCTTGTACCGCTTTATATTCAATCATTGTTTCCAAACCACTGTTCTTTAATGAAGCTGCATTTTGTTTGGAAGTATTATAGCCCGATGCAGTAGAAAGATTAACATCAATGATTTGTTCAGTTGTTACTTTATCAAATGCTGCAACATCTAACATCAACCTGTTCTTAAACAATCTTAATTCAAGACCTAATTCTTTTTCTGTTACTGTGAACGGCTGTAATAATGGGTTTGGAGCGCCGGTTCCGTTAATGCTTGCGGTGGTTTGTCCATTAAACAGGTTTGCACCAAGTCCATAAGTAAGCACACCATCATAAGGATTTACCGAAGCTACACTACCCACCTGTGCCCATGAAGCTCTTAGTTTACCAAATGATAACCAGTTCACATTTTTTAGGAGCTGGGAGAAAACAAAACTTCCTGATACAGATGAGTAGAACTTACTGTTGTTTTCAGGATTGAGGATCGAAAACCAATCATTTCTTGCTGTACCATTGATGTATAAAAGCCCGTTGTAACCTAACTCGAGCACACCATAAAGTGAATTCACACGTTGCTGGCTGTAGTTAAAACCATCACCTGCACCTTTCACAGTACCGTTGCGGTATGAATAAAGATCAGGAACAGTAAAGTTAGTGGCACTTTGCACCATGTTCTTCCATTCTGAACGTAATGTGTTGCCACCAAAGCTTGCATCAACAGAAAACTTACCAAATTCGTGGTTGGCACCAACCAGGAAATCAGCATTTATGTTTGTTGTTGTTGTTTGGCTGAGATTATACGCACCTCTGTATGTAACAGTAGGAGTAGTAGTAGCAATAGTAGTGTTGGCGCCCTGACCATTCAATGTGTAAGATTCCATGAAATTATCGCCACGATCGTAGTTAAATCTTCCCTGTGCATACAACCAATCAGTGATGTTGTATCGTAAAGTAGTTGTACCGAGAAGACGGTTTCTGTCTTCCTTATATTTTTGTCCGTATTGCAAAGCAAAGTATGGATTGTTCACTGTTCCCTGGAATCCGCTTGTTCTCCATTCTGCATTGGTAGCAGGATCTTTTGCATTATCACGATAAGCTTCAATAGGAACAGAAATGGGCATCCTGTTAAAGAAATTGACGGCACCATCACCTTGTGTACCTATTTGCGGAGGGTTAATATAATCTTCATCAGCATAGTTAACGTTTACCTGTAACCGAAGTTTTTTTGCAATGGTTTGATTCACGCCGATATTGAAGATCCTTCTTTTATATTCATTGCCCGGAACAATACCTTTTGCGCTTGTTGTAGAGAGTGATGTTCTGAAACTTCCATTAGTTCCGCCACCTGATAACCCAAGCGTATTGGTAAGATTTGTTCCTGTTCGTAAATAGTCAAACAACTGGAAAGGATGAGCAGAGTAGGGACGCATTTTACCATCGAAATTGATGGTTGGTTGTCCATCTAATTTAGCACCCCATCCCCACTGACCATTACCTTGGATCTGTGCAGCGGTTGTAAACTTTACACCACCTTGCCCCTGGCCATATTGCGTTTGAACGATCTCATCCATAAAATTCAAAGCCTGCGAACTGGTATAGCTCGATGTAAAATCAACACCAATACCTTGATTTTTTTGACCTGATTTTGTGGTGATGATAATAGCGCCAGCAGCAGCTCTTGAACCATAAATAGCCGCAGCGGCTGCTCCTTTTAATACGGTCATACTCTCAATATCATCAGGGTTAATATTTGCCAGGTTATCACCACGGTCACGTGATGGATTGTTTCCTTCGTTGTTTCTTGCTTCTTGATCTAGAGGAAGACCATTCACAACTAAAAGTGGGGCGTTGTTAGCTCCTGCAAAACCAACCTGTCCACGCAAACGGATCTGGTTACTCGCACCAGCACCTGCAGCAGGTGGTGTAATATTTAAGCCCGCAACCTTGCCCACAAGTGATTCACCAAGATTTGTAGTTCGCTGTCTTACCATTTCATCTGTATTAACTGATGTTGTGGAATAACCCAGCTTTTTTGCAGCTCTTCTTTCGCCCAATGCGATCACTACTACTTCTTCCATATTGGTTTCGCTCTTGGCCAATGTAACAGAAACAGTGGCTCTGCCATCTACAGGCACTTCCAGTTTTGAAAATCCAATAGAGCTGAATACAAGCACGTCGTTTCCTGCAGCAGCAATACTAAAATTGCCTGAAGCATTTGTAACAGTTGCTTTGTTTGTGCCTTTTACTGCAACGGTGGCTCCGTTAACGGGTTTATTTTCCTCGTCGAGCACAGTACCTGTAACTGTTTGCGCATTTGCAGCAGTAAAAAAAGTGAGGAGGAAGAGTGAGAAAAGTAGTCTGATCAAACCCGTTTTAAATCCGGGTTGGAGATTTTCCTTCATAATGCAATCGTTTTGGTTAAGTGATGAGTAACCTGGTAAATTAAAATAACTTACAGGGTCTTATAATCGTACGCTAAAGTATTTACAGCTGCAGGCAAAAACTTCCATTAAAAAACTTCGTTGAATTTTATAAATGCAGCTGGGATAAATTCATTTTCTTTATAACATACTGCCGTAACAGGTACGATTGCATCGAACAGAGTTGTACAGTATTACACATGAATCAATTTGTGCTTAGCCATACCACTGCTTCTGAGTTGCGCTTATTTCCTCACATTATAGAAATAGGTGCAATTAAAAATACGGCAATTCGTCTCAACGGCTTTCCTTTATCTGCAGAGCGTTCATTAAGATTATACTATATACAAGAGGGAAAATTTGAATGGAGTATCAATGAAAGACGTTTCACACTTTTTCCCGGAGACGTTGCATTAGTATTACCAGGTGTTGAATTTGGAAATGAAAGTGCAGTACTGGAGATAGGGAGTTTTTCTTGGATATGTTTAGAAATAAGTAAAAACGAAAAAGGCGAGCTGGAGCCAGGGGCATGGAGCAGTTTAACGCAGGTAGAAAGCTATGCAATTGATAAAATACTGCAAACCGATCAATCACCCGTTCTGCAAAAATTTACAGATGCAGGTGTTATACTCAAGTCAATACAAACTGAGTTATTTAAACAGGAGTTAGGATTTCAAACGAGAGTAAATCATTTAATCGATGAGATACTGATACAACTGTGCAGGCAGTTTACAAGAATGTTGAATCCCGGTCGTGATTTCCCCAAAACATTTATGAAACTGGAGCAGGAGCTACGTCAGAATTTGTCGCATCAATGGACGGTGGAAGAAATGGCTGCATTGGTTGGCTTAGGTACAACACTGTTCAACGAAAAAGTAAAAAGCTACTCGGGCTTTTCGCCGTTGAACTATCTTATCAATATCCGAATATCAGAAGCAATTAAATTATTGAAGATGCCCGATATAAGCTTAACGGACATTGCTTTGGACACCGGCTTTTATTCATCGCAGCATTTTTCAACAACATTTAAAAAACTAACCGGCTATACACCCAGTCAATTCAGAAAAAATCATTTGGGAACAAACTAATTTATATCAAATGGAATGTATCATCACCATAGAACTCGGCACGAATGCAGTAAGAGTTTATGCATTTGATCTCAACGGAAATATCATCGGGTCGCTGAAAGGATATTGCCCTACGTTTCACAGCGAGCCTGATTACAGTGAGCAGGATGCCGACCAGATTTTTATTACCATGCTGTATGTATTAAAAAATCTCCTGAATGATGTATTGCATCCAAAGAAAATTAAAGTGAGGTGTATTTGTTTCAGTTCATCGATGCACAGCGTGCTGGCGGTTGATAAGCGTGGGAATCCAATGGGGCATGCAATTATCTGGGCCGATAACAGGGCGAATAAAGAAGCAGCAGAACTGAAAAGCTCATCACTTGGAAAAAGTATTTACAACGCAACAGGTACCCCGCTTCATCCCATGTCGCCGCTTACAAAAATTGCGTGGATCAAAAACCAGGAAAATGAAAAGTTCAAGCAGGTAAGTAAATTTTTATCGCTTAAAGCATATATACTGCAACAGCTTACCGGGGAATATGTAATTGATTACAGTATTGCTTCAGCAACCGGCTTGTTGAATATCCATAAAATTAAGTGGGAGGCAGAGTCATTAAAGTTTGCAGGAATTACTGCAGCCATGTTACCTGAATTAGTACCCGTAGATACAAAGGTTGGCAAATTAAATAAAGCATACCAGGCTTCATTGGGTCTATCGGCCGATACAATCATACTGGCAGGGTCAAGTGATGGATGCATGGCGGTTCTTGGTGATGGTGTTACCGGAGAAGGAGTGGCAACTATTACTGTTGAAGATAGTGGCGCTGTAAGAGTTGTGAGTGATAAAGTAATGCAGGATGATAAGCAACGATTTTTTAATTACCTGCTTACGGAAAATAAATATGTATCAGGTGGCCCAACGAATAACGGTGGCGTCATCTTCGAATGGTTCACACGACAGTTCGGGGATTTTAAAAATCCATTCGACATTGAACATACAATGCTGGAGTTGATCAATGAAGCATCGAAAGTGCCGGCAGGTTCAGATGGGTTATTGTTTCTTCCATACCTGTTAGGCGAACGTGCTCCTATCTGGAATGCCAATGCACGTGGAGTTTATTTCGGTTTAAATATCAAACATGAAAAATCACATTTTGTAAGAGCAACCATTGAAGGTATTTTATACGAGCTCTATAGCATTGGAAAAACATTGGAAGAACACAGAACCATTAACAGCCTTTCGATCAATGGTAGTTTTGGAACCTTGCCCTTCTTTACCCAAATGGTTGCTGATATTTATAACAAACCAGTTCGTTTACGACAACAGTATCACAGTGTGAGTTATGGCGCTTACTTATTAAGTGCAACAGAGATGGGAATTTATAAATCGCTTGATGAAGCTGCTAAATCGGTTGTATTGCCCGACCTCGCTACACCAGATAAACAAAACAACAAAACGTATTTGAAGTACTTCAAAATATTCGAAAGGTTAAGTACAAAGCTGGCGAGTGAATTTGCTGACATTGCAGCGCTGCAACATGAGTAAGATCATTTCATCGTAAGTCGATTGTTGCCAATTAGCAAATTAATAAATACACTCAATCAGGAATTAAAAATCTCATATCACTGATAAAAGAATAAAATAAAAATGGAGCGTAAAAGGAAACCAGTTCTTTATTCTGCAATTGCTGTCGTACTTGCAACATTAACGATTGTACTTTGGCTGACGAACAATATAACCCTGGCAGGATGGTCCCTGGCATTATTTTTTTTAAGTCTTGCATTTGTTTTCAGAGGCATTCCATTATTAAAAGGGCTTTCGTTTACTGCTATCATTTTGGCTTCAGTTGTATTGGCTATGTGGCACCCTGAATATTTTACCAACTGGGGTAATTTTTCATTAAGCAGTACCATTATTCCATTTATTCAATTGCTGATGTTTGGAATGGGGTCGTCAATGAGTGTGAACGATTTTGCAGCAGTTGTAAAATCGCCAAAAGGAGTTGTGATAGGTGTTGCAAGCCAGTTTATTATTATGCCGTCGCTTGGTTTTATATTATCCAATGTAACAAACTTTCCTTCCGAAATAGCTGCAGGTATTATTTTGATTGGATGTTCACCAAGCGGATTGGCTTCAAACGTAATGGCCTATTTATCAAAAGCCAATCTTGCGTTATCGATCACCATTACATCCATCACTACATTAATTGCTCCATTTGTTACACCATTACTAATGAAATTATTTGCAGGAGCCTTAATTGAAATAGATGTATTGAAGATGATGTGGGATATTTTTAAAATGATCATCCTGCCAATTGGTGCGGGATTAATCTTCAACAAACTGCTGAAAGGAAAAATTCAATGGCTTGATAAAGCCATGCCGTTGATCTCAATGTTTGCTATTACAGCTATTGTTACAATTATTGTTGCCTCGGGAAGGGATAACCTGTTAAAGATTGGATTGCTCTTAACTGTTGTTGCAATAGCACACAACACATTTGGATACCTGTTAGGCTACTGGAGTGGACGTTTATTCAACATGAGCGAAAGAGATTGCAGAACCATTGCCATTGAAGTAGGTATGCAAAATGCGGGACTTGCATCCGGCATTGCAAAAGAGCTTGGAAAAATTTCAACCATCGGGTTAGCCGCCGCTGTGTTTGGGCCACTCATGAATATAACAGGGTCGGCATTGGCCAGCTGGTGGCATAATCGCCCACCCGTAGAAAAATAAATGAAAAAGAATTAAACCAGGTCACTCAATAAAAATAATCGCCATGATAAAATTTAAAAACGGCTTGCTTGCGTTGTGTTTTTTTTTATTGCTTCAACCATTGCTAGGCCAGGAAGTACAAATCAGCAAAGAACAACTGATTGCATTAACGCCACTTTGGACAGGTGAGCGTTTTCCTGACGGTCGGCCAAAAGTTCCTGATCAGATATTACAGCGAATGAAAAATGTAAGTGTGGAAGAAGCATGGGCTGTAATGAAAAACGCTGGCTATGCCTATCAAATTGCAGAAGGCTGGCAGCTCATTCATCCAGATAGTGTTTTAGTTGGTCGTGCTGTAACAGCAACGTTTATGCCTGGCCGGCCCGATGTTTGGAAAGCAATTGATTCGGTTGGAAAAAAAGCAGGCAAACGTGGACAAAATACCTGGGCTGTTGACATACTTGTAAAAGGCGATGTATATGTGGCCGATCAGTTTGGTGCACAAAAGAACGGTCCCACCATTGGTGATAATGTTGGTAATGCGATCTATGCAAAAACCGGAAACGGAATTGTGTATGATGGCGCTTTGCGTGATGTTGAAGGACTAAAAGATATCCCGGGCTTTACCTCTTTTTATACAAGCTATGATCCTTCTTATCATAATCCTCCCGGTGATTTGACTACAATGATCGTTGGCATTAATCATCCGACACGTATTCGAACGGTTACAGTTATGCCGGGTGATGTGGTGCTCGGCAAATTAGGAGTTGTTGTTTTTATTCCTCCACACCTTGCAGAACGTGTTGTTACAACTTCAGAGATTGTAAGGTTGAGAGATATGTTTGGTCATCAGCGTTTGCGTGAGGGGAAATATACCGCCGGACAAATTGATGCAAGATGGACTGATGAAATTGAACGTGATTTTTCAAAGTGGCTGAATGATCACATCAATGAATTGCCGGTAGGCAAAGCACAGATTCAAGAATATTTGAAAGATCGTACCTGGTAAGATCAATAATCAAACTATCACCATAGAAAAAAATCATACAATGTCAAATTCAAGAAGATCATTTATAACAAAAGCTGCTGTAGCTGCAGCCATGGCGCCACTAGCACCACTTGCGTCATTTGGCAAACCAATGGAAGATGCTATTGAGAAAACATCAAAATCATCAGCTCCTTCCGATCTGAAAATAGAAAATGTAACGCCTGCATATTTGCCGAATAACAGGATGTATATTAAAATAACCACTAACCAGGGTTTAGTAGGTTATGGAGAAGGTGTTGATGCTATACCAGGCACTTATCATCTCGTTAAAAATTTTGGTATTCGTCTAAAGGGTAGAAATCCGTTGGATGTTAACCGCATATTTGAAGATATACGCAAGCAAGGAATTTTCCAGGGAGCACAAGCCGGAATGTACATAGCAGTTTTGTCTGCTATCGAAATTGCTCTTTGGGATCTTGCAGGCAAAGCACTGGGTGTACCCGTGTATCGTTTGTTAGGCGGAAAGTTTAGGGATAAGATCAGGGTATATTACGATACTGTTTTTTATGCAATCAGAAATCCACCGGTTAAAGAATATGTAGATGCAGGAAAAAAAGGAGTAAGCATGGGTTTTACTGCTATTAAGTACGATATAGATGAGGCGAATGATCCAAATAAATATGATCGTTATAACTGGACGATGAGCCCCGGTGAGTTAATACGTATGGAAGAGCAGGTTGCGGCAGCAAGAGAAGCAGTGGGACCAAAGGTTGACATCTGCATTGATATGCATGGAAGGTATGATTATGTAACGGCACAAGCTGTTGCTCAGCGTTTAGAGAAATATAATTTGATGTGGCTGGAAGAACCAATGCCAACAGAAAATGTTGATATTTATAAATCGCTTACAGAATCAACCAGCATTCCGATCTGTTACGGTGAAAACAATTACCTGGCTTATGGTTTCAGAAGAGCATTGGAAATTGGAGCTGTAGATATTGTAATGCCCGATTTGCAAAAATGCGGAGGTTTGGGAGAAGGACAACGTATTGCCAATCTTGCCAATTTATATTACAAACCGTTTTCGCCACACATGGTAGCTTCCTTTCTTGGATGCATGGCCACCTGTCATGTTTGCGCATCGGTACCTAACTTTATGATACTTGAATGGCAAGCTTATTTCCATACTGAGCAAAAGTGGAAGGACATTATAAAATATGATGGCGAATGGGTAAAAGATGGATTCATTACTGTTTCAGAAAAACCGGGAATAGGTGTTGATGTAAATGAAGAAGGAGTGAAAAAGTATGCGATACCCGGCGTGCCAATTTTTGAATAAATGATCCGGAATTTTTATTGTAATCCTGCAGCATGTGAAATTACTGCAGGATTTTTTATTACAAAGATCAGTACGCTTATTGATGTTTTCTTTTCAATAGCCATTGCTTATTTAACTCTTGTAAGTTTCATTTCTCCTCTGTCATTTTTTATCAGTATTTCATTTTCACTTACAAGTTCTGCAGTGCTGCTCAATTTGTTTTCATTAAAGGAAATAGTGAAAGAAAACTTTTTCCCATCTATTTTCCCTTCCTCAAGTTTAGATTCGCCGAATTGTGTTTTCCAAATGCCGGTAACCACTTTGCCTTCAACCTTAAACGTGTACTCAACTTCAAACGTGCCGTTAGGTGTTTCACGGGTGCCTTTCCATTTACCGTCAATAGCATTTTGAGCAAAAACATTGAAACCACCTAATAAGAACAATACACAAAAAATGAATTTCATATAAACATATATTTTAGTGTGAAATAAATAATTTAAAATTTCTCTACGCCCTTAACGTTCATTTTTACTGAAGTAATCCTGTCCGGACTAGTCATGAATAGTATTTTGTTATTTGCCCCTGCAAAAACATTGTTTGTACCTCCACCACCGGGAATCGTTAATATCTTGTTGCCTTTTTTATCATAAGCATTTAATCCCGGACCGCCACTTACATAAATGTTTCCACGTTCATCAAGCGACATGCCATCACAGAAATTTAAATTGTTAACCAATGTCTGCATGTTAGAAAGTGTACCATTAGCATTGATATCAAAAACTTTGATTTGCCCAGAACCATCGTATGTCCAATTGTTCACATACAGTTTTTTACCATCAGGAGTTCCTGTGATGCCGTTAGGCCATATATCGGCATTCCAACCCGCCATTGTTGTTACCCTAACCAATGTGTTGCTACCTGGAGCGAGGTAATAAACATGACCTCCTTTGCCTGTTGCGGCCTGCTCAGAGTGTGTGGGTTCCCAATTTTGTTTGCGTGGATCAGATGCATCCCAGTAATCTCTTGGAAATATAGGGTCGGTAATATAAATGCCTCCATCTTTGGGGTTGATCCATATATCATTGGGGCCATTTAACAGTTTGCCATTGTAGTTATTTACTAATACGGTGTGAGAGCCATCCGGAGCTATCTTCCAAAGTTCTCCATGCATATCTGCACAAGCAATGAGATAGCCATCTTTGTCAAAAGCCATTCCATTAGCACGGCCTGTACCGGTTAAAAACGTAGAGATCTGCCCGGTAGATGCAGTCCATTTGTAAATTTTATCATTGGGCTGATCAGTAAAAAACACATTACCGTTTTTATCAACAGCTGGACCTTCGGTAAAACGAAATCCTTTTTGAACAGTGTCTAACACACCGTGCTGGCTTGCAGAAATAAGACCAGTGGGATCAAAAAAAGTAGTGGCAGGAAAAACCTTGCTTTCAAAAACAGAAGATTGTACTTCTTTAAGATCATTGTTTTCATTTTCAGCATAGATCATGTTTTTGGTACAGGAAAGAAAAACGAGCGTGCATAACACTCCCAGGAGAAAGAATGTTTTCTTTTTCATACAACAAACAATTTTAGATTTAAAATAAAGTCTGCAACATCCGTTGCCAATGCAGAATTCTGAATTGAAACGAAAAGTATTGTTTCCCAAAAGCAAAAACTACCAATAGAATCCAGTGGAGAATTTTAAACAACAGTGTGACTACGACTTTCTCATCCTTTGTAAGTATTCTGATGGAAGCAAATTGAATTTCGCTTTAAATGATTTGGCAAAATAATTGGGTGTAGAAAATCCAACCGAGTAGGCCACTTCAGCAATTGTCAGATCACTTTTTTCCAGCAATTGCGCTGCTTTATCAAGCTTAACAGAGCGGATAAATTCAACAGGCGTTTTGCCGGTTAATTCAAGTAGCTTACTGTATAAAGTACTTCTGCTCATTCCAACATGCTTGCTGAGATTCTCTACCGATAATTGAGTGTCTGTGAGGTTGTCTTCAATATACTTTGTAATGGAAAGAAGAAGTTTATCAGAAGCCGATTCAATTGCAATCTCTGGCGAAAGAATATCTACACGCTTACTGTAGGTATTCTTTAAAGTATCATTTAGCTGAAGAAGGTTTTTAATTTTTGCATGGAGCACCTCTGAATTAAATGGCTTGATAATGTAATCGTTTGCGCCTGTTTTTAATCCACGTATCTGCTCATGTTCTTCGGTTAATGCAGTTAAAAGGATAACAGGAATATGACCTGTGCGCTTATCATGTCTAATTTTTGTACAAAGTTCAACTCCATCCATATGCGGCATGCTGATGTCGCTCACGATCAGGTCAGGATGTTGTGCCAATGCTTTTTGCCAGCCTTCCAATCCGTTTGCAGCTTCAATAACTTTGTATCGCTGACGAAGATTGTCTTTCAAATAGAATCTGAAATCATCATTGTCTTCAACGAGTAATATCGTTGCGAATGTTTCTCCGCTATTATCTTCAAGGTTTATATCATCTTCAGGTTCTAGTTGGTTTTCAGTTTCAGCAACTGCTTCGTTTAGTTGCACAGCAATTGGGGTTATTTCGGAAGCCAATGCTGCTTCTTTCAACGGAAGATGAACAGTAAATGTGCTGCCAACTTCTTCTTCACTTTCAACTGTAATAGAACCATCATGCATTTTTACAAATTCTTTTGTAATCGAAAGTCCAATACCCGAACCCTGGTTAAGGATGGATGCTGCTGTTGGATGCTGAAAGAAGCGTTCGAAAATTGCTTCTTTCTTATCGGCAGGGATACCAATGCCGGAATCTTTTACTTCAATGGAAAACGAGGTTTGGTTTGTAATGAGGTCGGTTTCTTTTTTTTCTATTACAAGCGTTATCTCTCCGCCGGTAGTGGTAAACTTAAATGCATTCGACAACAGGTTAAAAAGGATACGCTCTATTTTGTCATGATCAAAGCTTGTATAAAATTTTTCTGCGTTACTGCTAAACCTGTATTTGATTTTTTTTCGTTCAGAAAGATCAAGAAAAGAATCGAATACCTCTTTTACAAACAAGATCAGGTCGCCATCTTTGGGTTGCAATTTTAATTCCTGCTCTTCCATTTTTCTGAAATCGAGCAACTGGTTTACAAGGTTCAGCAACCGCCGGCCATTACGTTTTATTATTCCAAGCTGGTCTTTTGATCCATTTTGATTTTCTTTTGAAAGTAATGTATCAACAGGACCTAATATCAACGATATCGGTGTGCGGAATTCGTGACTTAGATTAGTTAAAAACTTAAGTTTAAGTTGATCCAGTTCATGTATACGCTTCGCTTCTTTTCGTTCCTGCTCTGCACGAAAACTTTCCTGCTCAAGCATAAACTTGCTCCTTATTTTTTCAATTCCTCTGTGCCGGAAATAAATTAATGTACCAGCAATAAGCAGCGTATAAAAGATATAGGCATAAATGGTTCGCCAAAAGGGAGGACGAACATAGATCTTTATTGATGTTCCTTTTGTATTCCATACGCCGTTATTATTACTTGCTCTTACCCTAAACACATAATTGCCGGGAGAAATATTGGTATACGATACGGTTGAGACGTTACCAATGTTGATCCAATCCTTATCAAATCCTTCCAGTTTATATTCATATTGGTTTTGTTCAGGGGCAGTATAATTTAAGCCTACAAAGGAAAGAGCAAAGTTTTGTTTGTAGTCAAGGTTTATTTCGCTTGCTGTAGTTATGTTTTCTTCTATAGGTCCATCTTCTGATGGCACTACTGATCTGTTGGAAATTTTAAGATCTGTTATAATAACGGGTGGTATAGTTTTATTCTTTTTGAGATTCGCAGGATTGAAATAGTTGAAACCTTCGTGTCCTCCAAAAAACAGATCTCCGTTTCGTAAACGCAGACCAGATCCAAGAATAAATGTATTATGCTGAATGCCGTTGTGATAGTTGTAGTTATTGATTTTTTTGCTTTGTGTATCAAAACTGCTCAGGCCTTTATTAGTGCTTATCCAGAGCAGCCCGTCATTGTCTTCAATTATCTTATAAACATTATTATTGGTAAGTCCTTCTTTTTCTGAATAAGTAATGAATTGGTTTGTTTTGCGGTCAAATAACGCTAAGCCGCCTCCAAACGTACCGGCCCAAATATTTCCATACCTGTCTTCCAGTAATGTCAACACTTTGTCGTTAGGCAATTTGCTGTTCTGTGTTGTGTAAATGGTAAACTTTCCCGACGCAGGATTATAAATTGCAATTCCTCCGCCATGTGTTGCGATCCAGATATCGCCATTTTTTGCTTCAACAAGATCACGTATATATCCATTGATCGGTAATTTAATTTCGTTAGCTAAAGTTGGGTTGGGAGTTAACCTGGCTGTTACTTTGTTGTTATTATCCAGAATTAGAATACCGTTCCCGTTTGTACCAACCCACCTGTTTCCTTTTCTGTCTTCTTTAATGCTGTAGATATAGTTCGAATTGATATCAGTTATCTTTTCTCCCTGCAGCAGTTGTTCGTATCTTCCCGACGATTGATCGTAAGCAAATAATCCATCACCAAACGTACCGATCAGTAATTGATTATTTCTTGTCATTGTCAGGGTCATGATCGTTAGGTTATTGCTTCCTGTACGTCTTGACTTGAGATTGATTTGCTGAAACAATTTCGTTGCAGGGTCAAATAAACTAAGCCCACCGTCGTCAGTACCTACAAAAACTTTGTTGTCTTTTGCTTCTGCAAAGGAAGTAACAATTGGCGCATTCAACCCTTGTTTATCGAATGGATTACTTTGAACCAAATTAAAAAGCGTAAGGTTCTTATCATATTTATTAACGCCACCCAAAAGTGTTCCGAGCCAGCAAATACCATCATCAGCCAGGTACACATAACGAATACTGTTGCTCGACAGGCCATTGGTATTGCGGGGATTAAAATTATAACCGGTGATCTTTTTTGTTTCAGGATCAAGTATGTTCATTCCCTCCGATGTAGCGATCCACAGTTTATTGGCAGCATCAACGGCTATTGAAGAAATAATGTTGCTGTTTAATGTTTGACTGTTGCCCTGTGTGTGCTTAAACCGCACAAATTTTTTATTGATCCAGTCCAACATATTTAAGCCATCAGCAGTGCCAATCCAAATGGTGCCATACTTATCTTCCTTAATTGTTTGCACATGATTGCTGCTTAAACTTGCAGGATCATTTGCCGAATAGCTGAAACGGGTAAAATTGTTTGTTTCTTTTATATATAGGTATAACCCTTCACTTGTTCCAATCCACATTCTATGCTTGCTATCTTCAAAAAGCGCATTGCATGTTTTGTTGAATCTTGATCGGTTATCTGGTTTGAAGTCAGTAATACGTTGCGTTTTTTTATCCATGATACTGACGCCATCAAAATGACCGATCCACAATCTCCCCGAAAAATCCGTACAAAGATTCATAATCACATTATTACGGATTGAATTTTCGTCGGGTCTGGAAGTAAAACTGGTAAAAGCGTCCTTCTTTCGATTATACAGGCTTAATGAACCGCCACTTGTTCCCACCCATAAATTTCCTTCTCCATCTTCATGAAGTGATAAAATTTCATTAGCCTGTAAGCTTGATGGATCAGCCGGTTTGTTGCGGTAAACCTTAAAGTTGGCACCATCGAAACGGTCTAAACCATCATCGGTTGCAAACCACATAAACCCGTACCGGTCTTTTATGATCGCATTTACATTATTTGAAGACAGCCCGTCTTTAGTAGTCAGCGAGGTAAAATTAATATCCTCTTGCGCAGTTGCCTGAAACAGCCTGGTAAATAAACAGGCGCAGAAAAACAGGAGGGGTTTATTAATTGACATTTGTGGCTGCAGGTAATTTTTAAAGTAATATCAAAAGCACTTCTTCACTCCCCGGGGTATCATTAAATAACAATCGATTATTCAATCTTTCTCACGGTAAAACAGTACTGGATTTGTTTTCTTTTCCCGATTTGACAAGTAGAGTTTCAGTTTTTTCTAAACGCTGCTTGGCATCAGAATTTTAAAACAGAAGGCAACAAGTTTCAACAGGAATCTTTACCAAAACTTGTGATATAGTTTTCTGTCGAAACGCATTTTTTAATTCAACCCGAAAAGCAAAGAACAAATGCTAATGTAAAACTTGTTTGCAAATAAAAATGCATTTTCAAAAGTAGTCAAAAAATTAACTTATTGATTTTCAATCAATCTAATCGGTTGCATTAATTGAAACAAAACATTTCTTCTATAAGTTTCAACAAATGAGCCAGCCCTGCCGGAACGCAGAAATTAGTTTTGACAGGTAATGATTTTTTAAAGCTTCAAAGGTTTGCGTTCGGTTTGCTTTCTGAAATTTTTACATCACAAGAAGGGTATAGGAGGTTTAAAAAAAGAGAGACAACTCAACATTTGACTTTCCTTGAATTGACTGCAACCTGACTTGTTTTAACACGATTGTTTAGTAAAACATAACCAACCTTGATTAACTGCTTTGCACATTGCATAGTATTTCTATGCGGGTCACTGCATGTGATTAAGGGTCATTACTGCTGATTGCCATATGGAAGTATTAAAAGATTTACAACTACAAATTGCGCTGCACAACGACATTCGGGCATACAGGCAACTGTATCTGCTTTTGTCGGATAGGCTTCAACATTTTTCCTTTTCAATTACCAAGTCTCGTGAAGGTGCAGAAGAAATCGTTTCTGATGCATTTATTAAAATCTGGCAAAAGCGCAGCCAGTTACATGGCATAGATAATCTGAAAGCCTACCTGTATACTACAACCAGAAATCTATCGCTCAACTACATCGCAAAACAATCGAAGAGCCCGGTAAGGGTGTTAAATGAAGTACCTGCTGAAACAATTATAGAGCTCAACAGCCCGGAAGAAATGTTGATCGCAAAGGAAACATTTATCAGCATCGAACAGGTAGTTCATAGGCTTCCGGCACAATGCAAAGCGGTCTTTCAACTGGTAAAAGAAGAAGGATTGAAGTACAAAGAGGTGGCTTCGGAATTGAATATTTCTGTTTTTACAGTTCGTAATCAAATGTCGATCGCTACTAAAAAAATAGGAAAGGCACTCTTCGTTGTTGTACAGGAACCGTTTGCACAGGCGGTTTCAAATTAAACAAAAGATTGAAGCGCTTTGGTACATAATCAGGTTCTGATTGTCTTTATAAAGGGCCAATAAAGAATTGCTTAACATAAAAATGATTGCTTTAAGATATGGATACTTCCTGAACACGATTTCTCAGCATTTGGTATAGCATGTTTTAAAAACATAAAACGAAATCAAGACTTTCTACAATTTAAAAAATCAAGTATGAAATGCGTGGCTAAAAACTGGCTGCTTAGGCTAACGATTGCTCTCTGCTGTATTTTATTAACAGATTTACATGCGTCGGCACAAGGAAGTTTGAGAACAATTTCCGGTACCGTTAAAGATTCATCAGGTATACCTCTTGGTGGCGCAACAATTAAGGTGAAGGGTACCGAAATTGCATCTTCATCCGACTCAACAGGTCATTTCAAAATAACTCTTCCGGCAAAAAATAAAATGCTTGTGATCAGTTATGTTGGAATGGATGAAATGGAAGTAAGCATTACCGACCAAACTGTAATTGAAGTGAGGCTTGGTATTGCCCGCACATTATTAGAAGATGTGGTGATTGTTGGTTACGGCAAACAAAAGAAAGAAAGTGTAGTGGGTGCCATCAGCCAAACAACCGGTAAAGTTCTTCAACGTGCAGGTGGTGTATCAAATATTGGTGCAGCTTTAACCGGCAATGTTCCCGGTGTAATAACTATACAAGGTACCGGTATGCCCGGTGCAGAAGATCCGCTCATTTATATACGTGGACAGGGAACCTGGAACAGTGCAGGTCCGCTCATTTTAGTAGATGGTATTGAACGTTCTATTAACGGCGTTGATATTGGTTCTGTTGAAAGTGTTTCTATTTTAAAAGACGCATCTGCCACTGCAGTATTTGGTGTAAAAGGTGCAAATGGTGTTGTACTTATTACAACTAAAAGAGGTGTAGAAGGTAAAGCCAATATTAATGTTACTGTTAACTCTACTATTAAAATACCTTCACGTTTACCAGAAAAGTATGATGCGTATGATGCGTTAACCATCAGAAACATGGCCATTGAACGTGAGCTTGGCGTTAGCCCTGCATCGTGGCAGGATTACACACCACAGGCGATCATCGACAAATACCGCAACCCTGCAAATGCACAGGAAGCACAACAATATCCAAATATAGATTGGCAGGCTGAGTCGTTAAAGAAAATGGCAATGGCTCAGAATGCCAACATCAATATATCAGGCGGCTCGAACTTTGTAAAATATTTTACTTCTGTTGACTTTTTACATGAAGGCGACATTATGAAAATACCCAACAATGGTAAAGGGTATAAGCCGGGCTTTTTTTACGACAGGTTGAATATTCGTGCAAATCTTGATTTTAAATTAACCCGCACTACAACTTTATCTTCAAACGTATCTGCTCTTTATGGTAAGCGCCAGGATACATGGAGTGGTTTTGAATATTCATGGTACCAGGGTATTTATGGTCTTGCTCCCGATCTTTTCTACCCTGTTTACAGCGACGGTTCTTTTGGTTATTATCCGCTTGATCCTGTATCAACCAATAACCCATCACACATCCTTTCAAACAACGGTGTACGAAATACCAAAACAACACAAATGACTACGGACTTTATCCTTACACAGGATTTAAGTGCACTACTCAAAAACTTATCGTTCAAAGGTTCGTATTCATTAGATAATACATTCGTTGCACAAGGTGGCCAGTTTGATGATGGTAGTGCAATTGTTAAATGGATTGCGCCAGACGGAAGAGTACAATACCGCAACACTGCAGGACCTAACCAGTTTGATTATATTTTACCACAATGGTCTGTTAGAGCTGATGCTTTCCAGAACGGACAAACAAGAAGAAGACGTGTTTATCAGCTGCAGCTGAACCATGCAATAAAAGTTGGTAAGCATAACATTACTTCTATGGGTTTGTTCATGCGTAATGAAAATGCAGTGGGTAGCTCTTTCCCCGAATTCAGAGAAGATTGGGTATTCAGAACTACATACAATTATGGAAACAGATATTTTGCAGAAGTAAATGGTGCTTATAACGGATCGCAACGTTTTGGCCCCGATTACAGATTCGACTTTTTCCCATCTGCAGCTGTTGGCTGGACATTGACAAATGAAAAGTACATGAAAAATATTTCATGGTTATCTACACTGAAACTGCGTGCTTCTTATGGTTTGGTAGGTAACGATGCAGTTGGCGGCAACTATCTGTATTTAACACAATGGTCTTATGGTGGACAGGCACGTATGGGCGATAACAATGCAAACAGTCCGTATGTATGGTTCAGAGAAAATACAATTGGTAATCCTGATATTCATTGGGAAACTGTGGCTAAGGCAAACCTCGGTATGGATTTTACTTTGTTCAGAGGTTTGCTTGAAGGTAGTCTCGAATTTTACAGAGATCACCGTACAGATGTACTAATCAGCGGTAGCCAACGTGCAGTACCTGCATATTTCGGTGGCACACCTCCAACAGCAAATCTTGGTCAAACCATTGTACAGGGGTATGAACTTGAATTGAAGTTCAATAAAACTTTCAATAAACAACGTGATATCCGTTTGTGGGCTAACATTGCTATGACGCATGCTAAAGATGAAATCATTGATCGAGATGATCCGAAATTATTAGACGATTATCTGAAACAGGCAGGCTATCAGATCGGTCAATACAGATCGCAATTACGTGCCGGTTATTACAACACATGGGACGAAGTTTATGGCAGCAGCATTGTTGATCAAAACGACAATAATAAACTCCCCGGTAATTTTAATTTAATTGATTTTAATGGTGATGGTGTCATCAACAACTTTGATAATGTACCATATGCTTATCCTGAAAGGCCACAGAATACATACACAGCCAGCATTGGTTTCGATTATAAGCGTTTCTCCATTTTTGTTCAGTTCTATGCTGTAAATAATATAACAAGGAATTTAACACAAACAAACTTCGCTGCTGCATTGAACTCTGTATTCAAGCAAGGCGATTACTGGACAAAAGATAATACAGATGCAGTTTCTCCGCTTCCACGCTGGAAATCGAGACTTTACAGTTACGGCGACTTCTTCAATTACGACGGATCTTATGTTCGTTTGAAAACTGCAGAGATCTCTTACACATTAAATCCATCATGGTTGAAAAGAACAGGGATGCAATCAATGCGTTTGTACATCAACGGTAACAATCTTCTTTTCTGGAGTAAAATGCCCGACGATCGTGAAGCAAATGTTGGTTCCAGCAACTTCTCCGGACAGGGTGCATACCCAACTGTTCGCCGTATCAATTTCGGACTTAACCTAAGCTTATAACTGCAAAAGAATTATTTATGACAAAGCATTTTAGAAAGTTAAACTTAGCAGCAACTGTATTGCTGATTGTATTGAGTTTGGTTTCGTGTAAAAAATATTTAGACAGACCTCTGGATGCAAACATTTCAGAAAAAGATGTATTTACCAGTTTTCGCAGCTTTCAGGGTTTTACAGAAGAGCTGTATGCATGTTTGCCCGATATGTCGAAATCTACCTGGAACAGTGAATGGAATATGGGCGATGATATTTTGTCCACTACCAACGCAAACTACAGGTTGAATGCAGAATTTGATAACGGCAACTACAGAGCCTGGCAAACCGGTGGCGGTGGTTGGGATAATAGCTGGCTCGATGACAGAACTGCATCAACAAATCCCAACGAATGTCACGACAAAGGTCTTTGGCCTTTATCATGGTATGGCATACGCAAAGCAAATCTTGGCTTGGCAAATCTTGATAAATTAACAACTGCAACACAGGAAGAAAAAGATGTATTAAGAGGGCAATTGTTGTTCTTCCGTGGTTTCTTTCATTTTCAGTTAATGAGTTACTGGGGCGGATTACCCTACATCGATACAGTGCTTTCAAGTTCGGAAAGACTGGAGTTGCCACGTTTGAGTTATAGAGAAACGGCATTAAAAGCTGCAAAAGATTTTGAAGAAGCTGCAGCTTTACTGCCAAGCAATTGGGATAATTCACCTGTTGGTCAAACAACATTAGGCAATAATCAGCAGCGTGTAACAAAATCGATGGCGCTTGGATTTAAAGGAAAGGATTTGCTTTATGCTGCAAGCCCAATGATGAACAAGGAGTCAACCGGAAAAGATGGATACGATGAAGAATTATGTAAGCAGGCAGCAGATGCTTTTGCCCGTGTAATTAAAATGTCTGAAGCGGGAGAATCGTATCATAAATTATTAACGTGGGATAAATACAGTGAAAACTGGTACACCATATCTTCTTACTCAAAACATCCCGGTTATCCCGAAGTAATTTTTGGTCCTCCCACATTTGTTGGTTGGAAATCACGTTGGTCGTTAGTGAACATGTTTATTCCTCCACCATTAGGAGGCGAGGCTGGTATTTCATCTCCTGCAGCCAATTATGTAAACTATTTCGGTATGGCGAACGGTCTTCCGCTCGATGCAGTTGGTTCAGGTTATGATATAGCTGATCCATGGACCGGCCGTGATCCACGTTTCTACAAAGCAATTACCTATGATGGTGTACGGCTCATCCGTGGTACTGCTAATGCAGCTTATCGTTTTGCTAATCTTCATACCGGTGGCAATCTGCGTTTGGAGAATACAGCAAGCCGCAGCGGATACCTGGTTCGCAAGTTTGTAACCGATGGCTGTAACAACACAGACAATGAATGGAACAATATCAATATTGTTATTCCATACCTGCGTTTAGGCGATGTTTATTTAATGTATGCTGAAGCAGTATTACAGGGTTATGGTACCGCACAAAGCAGCGTACCTGGCAGTATTACTGCATTAAGTGCTATTAATAAAATAAGAACAAGAGCAGGTGTGCCGGATATAGATGTCCGTTTTCTTGGATCGAAAGAAAGTTTGATGAGTGAATTGATGAGAGAGAGAGCAGTTGAATTGGCGTTTGAAGGTTTAAGATGGCACGATCTGCGCCGTTGGGGTGTGGCAGGTGAGAAAAAATATACAGAAAAAACGGTGATCGATTTTGACAGGGGTGGTAATGGAAAGCCGCTTAACCTTAGAGAGCGGGTAGTTGTAACAAGAGTGTTTGAAAAGAAACACAACTGGCTTCCTCTGCCTACCAACCAGGTAAATCTTTATCCATCGTTTGGTCAAAATCCCGGATGGTAATCACTAAGTAAACGAACGCTTACGAACAGGATTTAAAACCTGTAACGTGCCGTGTTATCGTAAAATTCAAGTTTAAAATTTAGTTAATGAAGTATTTTAAAATATGTTGGATGCTCTGTGCAGTTATCTGTCTTTTTTCAACAGGAATAAAAGCGCAGGACGTAACACAAATCAATATTTCATCTGTAGTGTACGATGAAAAAGGAAACCCGGTTGAAGGAGCCATTATTTCTGGTAACCAGGGCAAGACTGTTGCTTATTCTGATAAAGCCGGAAAATTCCTGATTAATGTTCCGATTAATTCAGACGTGGTTATTACAGCAAAAGGTTTCAGAACACAAACAGTAAAAGCAACTGCGGGTTTTGAAAACATTATTCTTGCAGGCAACGATGCAATGTATAATGAAGTATACCTGCCCTTTACTAAAATAAATAAAAAAGATGTAGCCGGCGCTATCAGTACGTTGAATCCTGAAACATATATCGACCAGGATTTTAACCTGTCGGTTACCGGTGGTATGAATGGCAGGGTAGCAGGTATGCTTTGGAGTAACAATATCTGGGGTTTGGAAAATGCAATTGTAATTATCGATGGGATACGTCGTGAGTTTACAGATATCAGCTTTAACGAAGTACAACAGATCTCTGTTCTTAAAGGTATCAATGCAGTTGCACTTTACGGAAGTCAGGCAGCAAAAGGTGTTATTTTCATTACAACAAAGAAAGGCGAAGTGAACGGTCGTAAAATCGGTATACGGGTTAACTCTGGTGTTGCTTTGCCAAGTGAATTGCCCAATTATCTCAACTCATCTGAGTATATGACTTTGTATAACGAGGCAAGAAATAATGATGGCCTTACCAATCTTTATGATGCAACCACCATTCAGAATCATGCAAGCGGTAATCCATATCGTTATCCAAGTGTAGATTACTATTCATCACAATATTTGAAAAAGCATCAAAATGCAACTGATGCCAATGCAGAATTTTCCGGTGGTAACAGGAATGCAAGATTCTATTCTAATATCGGATGGTCGAACAGTTCTACCTTATTAAATATCGGAGAAGGTAAAAACGAAAACGATAACCGTTTAAACGTTCGTGGTAATGTTGATTTGAAGCTGAACGAGCACATATCCAGTTCGGTATATGTATCGGCAATTTTCAGCGAAAGCCGCAGGGCACGTGGTAACTATTGGAGTAATGCCGCAACATTATTACCAAACAGATTTACTCCGCTGATCCCGATCGATTTGATTTCTCCAAACGATAAAACATCGTTGGCATTGGTTGCTGCAAACCGTAATTTAATTGATGGCAAATACCTGCTGGGTGGTGCGCAACAGTTTCTTACCAACCCAATTGCAGACTTGTATGTTGCGGGTTACGACATGAACATCAGACGAGTATTCCAGGTAACAAACGAAATTAATGCAAGCCTCAACTCTGTCATCAAAGGGTTATCGTTTCATACACTGTTTAATTTAGATTACGCTAACTCTTATCTGCAATCGATCAACAATACCTATGCTGTTTATGCGCCAACATGGAGTGCTACTGCAGATACGTTAACAAGATTGCAGAAGTTTGGAGAAGATGCACGCCCGGGTATACAGAATATCAACAACACAACTCAAAGACAGAACATTGGTTTTTCTTCCTGGTTCGGTTACGATAAAACAGTTGCGGCCAATCATAACATTTCAGCCAAACTGCTTGGGTTTACTTCATCTGTTTCTGTGAATGATGTTTACCAGCCCATCACGAATTCGCATATTGCGTTGCAACTTGGCTATAATTATAAACACAAGTACTGGGTTGATTTCAGTGCTGCATATGTGAACTCTACAAAATTACCGGAAGGAAACAGAGCAGCATTTTCACCAACCTTTAGTCTTGGATGGTTATTAAGTTCAGAAAAATTTTTAGCAAGAGCTAAAGCCATTAATCATTTAAAATTATCTGCTTCAGGCGGTATTTTAAATACTGATCTTGATATCAGTGGTTATTATCTCTACGAGAATATTTATCAGCGTGGTTCATTTTTTACCTGGAACGACGGTGTGCAGGCACAGAACCAGGCAACTGCTGCAGCATATGGCGCAAGTCCAAACCTTGGTTTCCCAAGAAGAAAAGAAGTGAATGCAAGTGTTGAAGCTGCTTTCTTTAATAATCTGCTTACAATGCAATCAACTTTCTTTATTACAGAAATGGATGGATTGCTGACACAGCGTTTTTCGCAATATCCTAACTACTTCAGTTCATTTATTCCTTACACCAATTACAATGCCTATAAACGCTCAGGATTTGATCTGATGCTGAATGTAAATAAGCAGTTGGGTGATGTGCAACTTAGTTTGGGAACAAACCTTGTGTACACAAAATCTACTGTAACAAAACGTGATGAACTGTTTTTGGATAGTTACCAGAACAGAAACGGCAAACCACTTGATGCAATTTTCGGTTTGCAAAATGCAGGTTTCTTTATGGATCAGGCTGATATCAATAACAGCCCTCGTCAATTGTTCAGTGAAGTAAAGCCCGGCGATCTGAAGTATGTTGATCAGAATGGAGATAATGTAATCGACAGTCGTGATGAAGTGATGATCGGCAGGTACATCGCTCCGTTTACTTATGGAATTAATTTTTCAGTAGCATACAAAAACTTTAACCTGTTTGTATTAGGTACCGGAAACAACGATGGTTATGGACTTACCAATAACAACTATTACTGGGTAAGCGGCGATCTGAAATATTCTGATGTTGTACGCAACAGATGGACAGAAGCAACAAAAACTACTGCTACGTATCCACGCTTAAGCTCCCAACAAAACAATAACAATTTCCGCAGTTCTGATTTTTGGGTTTACAAAACAGACCGGTTTAACCTGAGCAAAGTACAGCTTACGTATAACTTTTCGAACACCATGCTTCGCCACTCTTTTGTGAAAGGATTACTGGTTTATGTTTCAGGCTCTAACCTGTACACATTTGCACAAAACCGTAAGATCCTGGAATTATCTGTTGCAAGTACACCACAGTTCAGAAGTTACAACGCAGGAATCAGAGCACAATTTTAATGTAAGATCCACACCGAAAATTGAACATTATGGTTAACAAATTACTGATACTTTTTATAACAGTGCTTGCATTGAGTGGTTGTAAAAAAATACTTGCACCACTTGATGACAACCACAGAACATTAAGCGATATCTATTCCGATCCTGCATATGCAGAAGGTATATTAATGAATGCGTACACCAGGCTCCCCACAAATGGTTACACATTCAACGAAGTAGCAACAGACGATGCGGTTACAAACGATAAGTTTAATCCGTTACTGAATATGGCTACAGGATCATGGTCGGCAGCAAACAATCCTGTTGATCAGTGGAACAACTCGTACTCTGCTATTTTGTATTTAAATCTTTTTTTGAAAGAGGTTGACAGTGTAAACTGGTCACCAATGAATAAAGATGTACGTATACTTTTTACCGATCGTTTAAAAGGCGAAGTGTATGGCTTGCGTGCTTTGTTCATGTATCATCTGTTACAGGCACATGCAGGTTACAGTGCAAATGGAGAGTTGTTGGGTGTGCCCATTATTACAGAAGTATTAACGCCCGATTCGGATTTTACAAAACCACGTAACACATTCGATCAATGTGTGCAGCAGATCTATACCGATTTAACCGAAGCTGAAAAATATTTACCGCTTGATTATACAAATATTGCTGCCGGTCAGCTTCCTGCAAAATACAGCACAATGGCTGTTGCAGATTACAACCGTGTATTCGGAACATTTAACAGGCAGCGCATGTCGGGTCGTATTTTAAAAGCAGTTAAAGCACGTACAGCTTTGCTGGCGGCAAGTCCTGCTTTTAATCCACAATCAACAGCAGCGAAATGGGAGAAAGCAGCAAACGATGCCAGTGAAGTAATAAACCTGGGCGGTGGCATTAATGGTTTAGATCCGCAGGGTGCGTTATTTTATACAGCAGCAAATGTAAACGCAATCAATATCAGCCCTTCTTCAGGTGCGCCTATTGAGCAAAAGGAAATGTTATGGAGAGGAAATATTGTTAATACAAACACACTGGAGATCAATAATTTTCCACCAACACTTTTTGGTAACGGGAGAATAAATCCAACACAGAATCTTGTTGATGCATTTCCAATGGCAAATGGATATCCTATTACTGATCCGGCAAGTGGTTATGTAGCAACAAATCCTTATGCCAATCGTGATCCCCGCTTAAGAAACTATATTGTTGTAAACGGAGGAACGATTTCTAACAAAACAATTTTCACAAAAACAGATGCTCCTACCAACGATGCTGTAAACTTACTGCCTACATCTACACGTACCGGTTATTATATGCGTAAACTGTTAAGAGAAGATGTGAATGCAAATCCTACAGCAAGTTCAACGCAAAAGCATTATCCGGTGCATGTCCGTTATACCGAACTGTTTCTTATTTGTGCAGAAGCCGCAAACGAAGCATGGGGGCCCGATGTTGCAACTACACATGGCTATTCTGCAAGGAGCATTATCCTGGCAATCAGGAAAAGAGCAGGCATAGCACAGCCAGATAATTACCTGACATCTGTTACAACAAAAGAAGATATGCGTAAGTTAATCCGTAACGAGCGCAGACTTGAGTTATGTTTTGAAGGATTCCGTTTTTGGGATATGCGCCGCTGGAAAGAGAATCTTGCTGAACCTGCAAAAGGTGTTGTCATCAACAACAATGTATTCACCATACAAAATGTGGAGAACAGACAGTACACAGATAACATGTACTATGGCCCAATACCATTAACCGAAGCACTCAAAGCAAATCTTTTACAAAACAAAGGCTGGTAATATTTGAACTATAACTATTAATGCTAGAAATATGAAACGAGTTTTTTTAATATCTGTTATTTTACTCTCAATCATTACTGCCTGTAATAAAAAATGGGAGTTTCCTGATTACAAATATTCAACGGTTTATTTTCCGTATCAATCGCCCGTAAGAACGCTTGTGTTGGGAGAAGATATCATTGATAACACACTGGATAACCAGCGCAAGTGTTTAATTATGGCAACAATGGGCGGTGTATATGAAAACAAGAAAGATGTTACGCTTACTGTAGCAGTGGATAATACACTCACACAACGCTTACGATTTGGGTCGGCAACCGGAACTGATGTGATTGCAATGCCTGCTAACTACTATACACTTCCACAGGACATGAAGATTGTTATTCCTTCAGGAAAGGTGATGGGCGGTATTGAAGTGCAGCTCACTGATGCTTTTTTTGCTGATCCCCGAGCCATCAAAAATACCTTTGTTATTCCGATGAGGATTACTTCTGTTGTTAATGCAGATTCTATTCTCAGGGGCTCAACAACAAAAACATCTCCCGATCCACGCCTTGCTGCAGATTGGGGTATTGCACCAAAGGATTACGTGTTGTATGCAATAAAATACATCAATCCTTTTCATGGTGTTTACTTACGCAGAGGTGTTGCAGAAGTGAAAGGTAATAATGGCAATACAGCGTTAGATACAACTGTAGTTTACCGTAACCAGTTTGTAGAAAAGGATGAAGTATGTAACCTGTTCACCAAGTCGATGACACAGGATAGTATTTCCTTAAATGCAAAGAACAAGGGTAATATCAATGCAGCATTTCAATTGGTATTAAACTTCGACAATGCCGGTAACTGTTCAGTTGCAGGGCCTGCGTCTGCAAGTTATACAGTGAGTGGGAATGGAGCTTTTGTAAAGAAAGGTGATATGTGGGGAAATCAAAAACGTGATGTATTGCATTTGAAATACCAGGTAAACTTTGGCACAACAACACACAGTTTTACTGATACACTTGTATTAAGAGACAGAGGCGTAAAATTCGAAACTTTCAATCCGGTAGTTTATTAAGCGCAAACGTTAATCACAGTGGTTGTTTTATGAACAGACATCAGCATGTTCATAAAACAACAGGGTAATGTCGTATATGAATGACATTTTTAATAAAGTACAACATGCAAAAAAGATTTGTAAAAAGTATAGTAATAGCAGTAGGTGGATTTGTTTTTCTTAACTGCAGCGGAATAAATGATGGCCCTTCATTGAAGGAGAGTTTTAAAGGAGACTTCTTTATTGGCACAGCATTAAATACTGCTCAGATCGAAGAAAAAATTCCGGGTGCGGCTGCGTTGGTTCCTCAGCAGTTCAATGCAGTAACACCTGAGAATATTATGAAAGCGGAGGTGATGCATCCTGAATGGAGTAGATATAATTTTGAGATGTCTGATAAACTTGTGGCTTATGCTAAAAAACATAACATCGTAGTGAATGCACATACGCTGATCTGGCATAGTCAATTACCACAATTTGTGCGCCGTATAAAAGATGCAGACTCAGTTCGTCTTTTCTTCACCGATCATATTAATACCATTGCCGGCCGATACGATGGCCAGGTGTATTCGTGGGATGTGGTAAATGAAGCATTGAATGAAGATGGTACAATGCGTAAATCAATTTTCCTGGATAAGCTGGGTGATGATTTTGTAGTGGAAGCATTTCGACTGGCGCAAAAAGCTGCACCAAAAACCAAACTTTATTACAACGACTATAATATTGAGCAGCCTAAAAAGAGAGCAGGTGCCATTGCACTTATTAAAAAAATACAGGCCGCAGGTGTGCGTATTGATGGGGTAGGCATCCAGGGGCATTGGCACATTAATCATTTGCCATTAAAAGATATTGAAGAAAGTATTCTTGAATTTTCTGCTTTGGGTATTGATGTAATGTTTACTGAACTTGATTTAAGTGTATTGCCCAACCCTCGGGACATTGTTGGTGCAGATGTAAATCAACGTGCAGCATATGAAGCAAAGCTAAACCCTTATACAACAGGTTTGCCCGATTCTGTGCAAACACAGCTTGCTAAAAGTTACGAAGATGTGTTTCGCCTGTTCTTGAAACACAAGGATAAGATCAGCCGTGTTACACTTTGGGGTGTTGATGATGGACAATCGTGGCTCAATGGCTTTCCTGTTCGTGGCCGAACAAATTATCCTTTACTTTTTGATAAAGAGTTTAAACCCAAGTCTGCTTTTTACAAAGTCATTGCATTAAAAAATAAAAGTAAATAATCTGTTCCCTGTCTTATTCAGCCGGATGATTTATTGAAGTTATTATAAAAAAGCTTTTATCACGTATAGCAATCAATAGTTAATCGTCCGCCGTTTCTACAGCGGACTTTAAATTAAGCGTATTCAAGCAGATGCCGGGCAAGAGTCTCTGCCTTGCAAAAAAGAAGTGAAGAAAAAATGGAATCACAAAAATTGAACATACGAAAGTATAAACAGAACGGTATGAATGTAAACATTCGTCGAAGTATAGCAGTTGCAAGTATATTAATAGCAAATGTATTTGTTGCGCTGGGACAGAAAGATGATATTGATTCTTCTGTTTTTTATAATCAGGTAAAAACCTATGTTAATCCTGTTTTGCCCGGCGATCATCCTGATCCTACCATGTTACGTGTTGGAGATGATTTTTACCATTGCGGTTCAAGCTTTCATTTTACACCTTACCTGCCCATTTATCATTCAAAAGATATGGTGCATTGGAAACTGATCAGTCGTGTGGTTACGCCTGCAAAAGCTTCGTTTGTTACTGATCGTCCTTCTGCAGGTATCTGGCAGGGAGCGATTACATATTTCTATGGTTCGTATTGGATCTATTTTTCAGCCAATGGTCAATGGTTTAGCAAAGCAGATTCACCTGCAGGTCCCTGGTCCGATGCTGTGCAGGTAAAATCAAATCCTGTTACCGGGCCTTTAGGATATGATAACTCCATTTTTGTTGATGATGATGGTAAGCCTTACATGGTGATCAAGAACGGACAAAAAGTAAACCGCATCCAGGCACTTGGCAGAGATGGGCAGCTAACCGACACCGTTATTAATCTTGATTGGGTGAATGCGAAGCTGCAATACAGTTGGGCCGAAGGTCCTGTTATGTGTAAGCGTAATGGTTATTACTATTATTTTCCTGCAGGTGATGTATCAGGTGGTCAATATGTATTAAGAGGAAAAGCACTTACAGCCGATTCCACACAATGGGAACGTCTGGGAGAATTTTTCAAACCAATAACCGATCCCAATGTTGGTTTTCGTCGTCCCAATCACATATCAGCTCCCATTCAATTAGCAGATGGTTCCTGGTGGACAATTGGACAGAGTTATGAACGATATGGCAATGATGATTGGTCGGGCAAAGGCCGTCAAACATCACTCTATCCTGTAATATGGGAAGACGACAGACCTTGGGGCATGGCACCAACAACGCACCCGGTTAAGAAACCCGATCTTCCAAAATCAGGTATTGCATGGAGAAGCGTGCATACTGATTATTTTGATAAAGACATCCTTGATCTGAACTGGCATTTCTTAACAAAAAATGATATTGCAAATTATTCTGTCAATGCAAGAAAGGGATGGGTGCGTCTCATTCCCGATAGCGGCAGAACAAGCCTTGTACAAAAAGAAACCGATCATTATTATTCTGCAGTAACCAAAGTTGATTTCAATGCAACAGATACTGCAGCAAAAGCCGGTCTGTATCTTTCAAATGGTAATCAGAAAACAGTTGTGCGTTTGTACAGCGCATTTGAAAATGGAAAGCAGTTGATATTTTCATTCGATACTGCTGTGCGGAAAATTTCAAACACAACCGGAAATGTTGTTTGGCTGAAAGTAGAACGGCAACTGCATAAATTATTTGGCTATTACAGTGCCGATGGAAAAAAATGGTTATCAATGGGTGCACCTATCAGTGCGATTAGTTTAGATAAGGTGCAGCCCAATTACAACTCATGGGTTGGTACAAGTGTAGGTTTGTTTGCAGAAGGCAAGCCGGCGGATTTTGATTTATTTATTTGCAAAGACGGTTTCTCTACAATGCCTGCAGTTGGCTACAGCAATTATTATGCTGTTGAAAAAGTGACTGTTGGTGATGATGTGGTTGTAACAAATAATTCTGAACATGGTGGTTGGTTTATGATCTCAGGTGTGGAAACAGGAAACAGTGCAACAAAAATTGAACTTGTTGTATCAGCATTGAAAGCAGGAGAGTTGGAAATATGGATCGACGATTTAAAAACAGGTAAGTTAGTTGCAACTATGCCTGTTGCAGCAACGGGTAAAAATCAATGGAAGTCTGTAAGCAAAAATTTAAAAAATGTAACAGGCAAACACGACCTGTTTATCAGGTTCAGAAGTGGAAGCGATCACCAATTATTTGTAAAGAGCATTCGTTTTTTGGGTAAATAAACAGCAGGTAATTGTTTGAAAGGATGATTACATTTAAACAATTGCCAGTTCATAAGTTTATGATGAAATATTTAGTATTTGTTTCGTTTCTTTTTGCTCACAGTATTTGTTTCGCTCAAACAAATACTGCTTTAAAATTGTGGTACAATACCCCTTCGGGCAGCACGTGGGAAAATGCATTGCCCATTGGCAACGGACGGTTGGGTGCAATGGTTTACGGAAACGTATCCAACGAAATTATACAGTTGAATGAACATACATTGTGGAGCGGAAGTCCGAACAGAAACGATAACCCGCTTGCATTGGATTCTTTGGCTGAAATGCGTAAGCTCATCTTTGATGGTAAACAAAAAGAAGCGGAACGGTTAGCCAACAAAGTCATCATCAGCAAAAAATCACATGGGCAGATGTTTTTACCTGCCGGTGAATTGCATCTTCATTTTGATGGGCATGACAACTACACTGATTATTACCGTGAACTCGATATTGAAAAAGCAATCACTAAAACATCTTATAGTGTTAACGGTATCAATTATACAAGAGAAGTATTGGCTTCTTTTCCCGATCGTGTAATTGTAATGCATCTTAGTTCCAGCAAACCAAACAGTCTTTCATTTACTGCTTTTTATAAAACTCTTTTGCCGAATGCACAACGTACTACAATTGCAGGCAATCAATTGACCATCGCCGGCACCAGCAATGATCACGAGGGAGTAAAAGGAATGCTTCGCTATAAAGGCATTTCAGAAATCAAAACAATTGGTGGTTCAACTTCTGCAACCGATACATCCATCAGTGTCAAAAATGCAACAGCAGTAACCATCTATATTTCTATTGCTACCAGTTTCAATAATTATAACGATGTAAGCGGGAACGAAAACGAACGTGCAGCATCTTATCTCAACAAAGCAGTTGCAAAATCGTTTCAACAGATCAGGCCGTTACATATTGCAGCGTATCAAAAATATTTTAATCGTGTAAAGATCGATCTGGGAGTAACCAATGCTACAGCACATCCAACCAATGAACGCTTGAAAAATTTTGCAAGCGTCAACGATCCGCAATTTGTTGCATTGTATTACCAGTTTGGTCGCTACCTGTTGATCTCTTCTTCACAACCCGGCGGACAACCAGCCACCCTGCAAGGAATCTGGAACAACAAACTCCGTCCACCTTGGGACAGTAAGTACACCATCAACATCAATACTGAAATGAACTACTGGCCGGCAGAAAAAACAAATCTTTCGGAGCTGCATGAGCCGTTGTTGCAAATGGTGAAAGAATTATCGGTAACGGGAGTGCAAACAGCAAAAGATATGTATGGCGCAAGAGGTTGGATGGCGCATCACAACACCGACATCTGGCGTGCAACCGGCGCAGTGGATGGTGCATTCTGGGGTGCATGGGCCAATGGTGGTGGCTGGCTCAGTCTGCATTTGTGGGAACATTATTTATACAACGGTAATAAAACATTTTTAGCAACAGCATATCCGGTACTAAAAGGTGCTGCGTTGTTTTATGTTGATTTTTTGGTTGAGCATCCAACAAAAAAATGGTTGCTGATGAATCCTGATATGTCGCCGGAGAATGCACCAAGAGCTCACCAGGGTTCTTCACTCGATGCAGGTACAACCATGACAAATCAAATTGTGTTTGATGTATTCAGCTCAACGATACGTGCTGCAGAAATTTTGCAGAAAGACAAAGCTTTTGTTGATACACTAAAAAAAATGCGTGACCGTTTGGCTCCGATGCATATCGGTCAGCATGGGCAATTGCAGGAATGGCTCGATGATATTGATGATCCCAACGATAAGCACCGGCACATTTCACATTTGTATGGTTTGTTTCCTTCGAACCAGATCTCTGCATACCGCACAGCACAATTACACAATGCAGCCAAAATTACATTGCTGCACCGTGGCGATATTTCAACCGGCTGGAGTATGGGATGGAAAGTAAACTGGTGGGCAAAAATGCTGGATGGCGATCATGCTTTTCAACTCATCAAAAATCAACTCACACCGGTTGGAACAAACGAAGGTGGTGGTGGAACTTATAATAACCTGTTTGATGCGCATGCACCGTTCCAGATCGATGGAAATTTTGGTTGCACATCAGGCATTACTGAAATGCTGATGCAGAGTGCGGATGGCGCTATTCATTTGTTGCCTGCTTTACCAACTGTTTGGCAAAATGCCGGAAGTATTACTGGCTTACGTGCAAGAGGCGGTTTTGAAATCATCAGCATGGAATGGAAAAACGGAAGGGTAGTAAAAGCTGTGATCAAATCAGCCATCGGAGGAAACTTACGGGTACGGACTCCCAATGAGTTGAAAGCAGCAAGTGGTGTTGCATTCAAAAATGCAATTGGAGAAAACAGCAACCATCTTTATGTAGTTGAAACAATTAAAGAACCGGTTGTTTCTGAAAAAGCAACTCTTGCACCTGTTGTATTAAGTAAAACGTTTTTGTATGATATAGCTACAAAACCCGGTCAAATTGTAACAATGGTTTTAAAATGAGTATTACCTGAAATAGAAAAAAGCCCGGATGTTTATAGCCGATTTGCTGACAATAAAAGATCAGATACTACTGTTTGTATAATATTTTTCGCTGTGGTTTTATGGAAGTTTAAGAGGAGTGAGCTTTATAACTTGTAACCTTCAATACATCTTAATCAACCATTACAGAACATTGCTTGAAGCCGAACGACTAAGGCCATTTCTTCTTTATTTATCAAGCCAGGTTTGTACAAAAATGTTAACGAAAGCAATCAAAAAAAATGACATCAAGTTTAATTCAACGGTTTGTTTTTGCAGTAATTGTGATTTCATGTTCTTTGCATGCGACCGCACAACCACCACGAGGGCCGTTTGTAATTTCTCCACAGGTGCATGCAGATAAAAAAGTAACGTTTCGTTATCTCGCTCCTTCAGCAAAAGAAGTAAAACTTGGAGGCAGCCAGTTTGGTGCAGCACAAGTTGCAATGACAAAAGATTCCATTGGCATCTGGAGTATAACAGTAGGTCCAATTAAACCTGATATCTATCCTTATAGTTTTGTGGTGGATGGTGTAACGGTGATGGACCCGGCGAACGTTTCTTTTTTTCCCAACGAACGATTTAAAGCAAGTCTTGTTGATATTCCCGGTGAAACGCCGTTGATTCATTCAATAAAAAATGTTCCCCACGGAACTGTTAAGTATGAATATTATCCTTCTGTTGAAGGTTCTACAGGTTCAGTGGTAGTTTACACTCCGCCGGGTTATGATCAATCAGCAGGAAAAACATATCCTGTCTTTTATCTCATCAGCGGAACTACTGATACAGAAGAAACTTTTTTTAAAGTAGGCAACAGCAATTTTATTCTCGACAATCTTATCGCAGAAGGTAAAGCAACTCCAATGATCGTGGTGATGCCATACGGCAATCCCATGGCAAGAATAGCCGAGCAGAAAAAACAACCGAAGCCTGCTGATATTGTTGGGAGAGATAGTGAAGATGCTATCACCCGTGCCAAACTGTTTGAAACAGATCTCGTCAACAATGTTATTCCTTACATCGAAAAAAATTACCGCACCATCAACAACCGTAACAGCCGGGCCATTGGTGGATTTTCAAGAGGCGGCGGCCAAACTTTACGAACTGCCTTCAGTAACACTGATAAGTTTTCCTGGATCTGCTGTTACAGCGCCTATCTATCTCCACAAGAAATGGACAGCAGGTATAAAAAATTAGTTGATAATCCAACGCAAACAAATAAAGACTTTAAACTGCTTTGGGTGAGTGTTGGTAACGAAGATTTCTTATACAAATCAACCGTAGAGTTTATTGATTATTTAAAGGCAAAGAATATCAATCACAAAAGTTTGATCACTGGTGGAGGACATACATGGATGAATGTAAAGGACTACGTGGCTCAAACAGTACCGTTACTTTTCAAATAATTAACGCATGAAATCATTCTTTATAACAACTGCATTTTTGTTCATAGGCTGTATTGTATTTGCACAACAACGACCACCTGTTATAAGCTCACCTGATGTGAATGCTGATGGCAGCGTTACATTCAGGTATTATTCAAGAACAGCACAAGCCGTGGTATTGAAAGGCGAATTTCTTTCTGCGCCTCTTCCATTTGTAAAAGATACCTCGGGTGTTTGGTCAGTTACAGCAAAAGATATTAAGCCCGACATTTATCCTTACAGTTTTAACGTCGATAATGTTGAGCTGGCTGATCCAAACAATACGTATGTTTTCGCCAATGAACGTTTTAAAAGAAGTATTCTTGACGTGCCGGGCAAAACGCCACTGGTTCATTCCTTGCAAAATGTACCACACGGAAAGATCAGTTACCGTTATTATAATTCCGCAACATTAGGTACCACACGTCAATTGCTGGTGTATACACCGCCGGGATTCAATACAAACAGTAAAACAAAGTATCCTGTCTTATATCTCATTCACGGTGGGTCTGACACCGAAGAAACGTGGACTAAAGTTGGCAACGCAAACTTCATTGCAGATAATCTCATTGCGCAAAGCAAAGCGGTGCCCATGATCATTGTAATGCCTTATGGAAATGTTCGGCCCAAGCCAATGCCCGACTTCACAAAAGATGTGATCAATGATATCATTCCTTTTATTGAAGCAAACTATCCTGTGTATACTGATAGTAAACATCGTGCAATTGCAGGGTTCTCCGTTGGTGGTGGGCAAACGCTCAATATAGGTTTAACCAACACCGATAAGTTTGCTTATGTCAGCTCGTATGCTCCGTTTACAGCAACAGAAGAGTTTCAGAAAAACTTTGCCAACTATTCACCAGATGCTGACAAAATCAATCAACAGTTAAAACTCTTTACAATCAGTGTAGGTACAGAAGATTTTTTATACGAACCAGTAAAAAAGAATATCGCCCTATTTGAAGAGAAGAAGATCAAACTAAAAAGCTACATCGTACCCGGCGGGCACACATGGATGAATTGTAAATTGTTTTTAGCTACAACACTTCAGGAAATTTTTCGATGAGCAAAAACAAACACTTCTTAACCATCATAAAACAAGTAATATGAAAATAAAATCAATCGGTATGCTGGCAGCAGCACTTGTTGCAAACAGCATAGGCTTTGCACAAACAACCATAATAGAAGATTTTAAACCATCTCCATTTAATCAACCATTTCAGGCATACCCACAGGTAAACTCACAAGGGTATGCAAGGTTTAGAATTCATGCTCCCAATGCAGACAGTGTTCGGGTTAGTCTTGGTCTTGGTGGACAAGGAGGCACAAAATTATTGAAGGCAGATAGCGGTTATTTTATTGGCACTACTGCAGGTCCAATGGATGAAGGTTTTCATTACTATCGGGTAAACGTTGACGGTGCTACGTTTAATGATCCCGGCACCGGATTTTTTTATGGATCACAACGTTGGGAAAGTGGCATTGAAATCCCTTCTAAGGACCAGGATATTTATGCATTGAAAGATGTGCCGCATGGCAATATGCAGCACATCATTTTCCCATCGAAAAGTACCAACACCCAAAGGGCAGCAGTTGTATATACTCCTCCCGGTTATGATAAGGACAATACCAAATACCCTGTGCTATACCTGCAACATGGTTGGGGCGAGAATGAAACCTCATGGGCTGTGCAGGGAAAAACAAATCTCATCATGGATAATATGATCGCATCAGGAAGAATAAAACCTTTTATTGTTGTGATGACATATGGTATGACGAATACCGGTATGCCAATCGGTCGCAGACCAACGCCACCACCTCCTCCAGCTGGTACTACTACTCCTAATCCTGCACCTCCTGCAGGCGGAGGAATGGGTGCACAAGGCATGGTTGCTACTGGAATTACTGCTGGTGAAATAACAGGGGTAGGCGCATTTCAAACTGTGTTACTCGATGAATTAATTCCATACATCGATGCACATTTCCGCACAAAAGCCAACAGAGATAATCGGGCGATGGCTGGTTTGTCGATGGGTGGTTTTGAAACGCATACTATCACATTGGCAAAGCCGGAAGTATTTAGTTACTGGGGATTATTAAGTGGCGGCAATTACACTCCTGCGCAACTGGAAGGTAAAATGAAACCAAAATTTATTTTCATTTCTTATGGAAGTAAAGAAACCCGTGGCGCTGAAGGATTATCTAAAGTAGAAGCAGATTTAAAAGCTGCAGGTTATAAAGTGGCTACCTATGTTTCACCCGGCACAGCTCATGAATTTCAAAGCTGGCGGAGAAGTTTATACGAAATGGCACCATCTCTTTTTAAATAAGATAGTAACGATAAATGAACAACCTTCGAATCTCTCAACAAAGTCAACGTTTCTTACTACTGATATCGTTAACTGCATGTGCATTGATATGTTCATATAAACATGCGGATGCACAGCCCCCAAAAAACAAGCAAAAGAATACTGCACCTGCGTACAAAAATATTTTTAAACAAGCCGGGTATAAGCAGGCTGATATAGATGCAAAGATTGAAAAAGCATACCATGATCTGTTTGAAAGTCAGCAGGGAATTTATTTCAACGTGGGCGATACCATGGGCTATGTTTCTGATCTGAAAAATCATGATGCAAGAAGTGAAGGTCTTTCATACGGTATGATGGTGGCTGTGCAGATGAATAAAAAGGAAGTGTTCGACAAGATTTGGCGATGGACGAAAAAATATACACAGCACCAGGAAGGACCGAGAGAAGCATACTTTGCCTGGAGCATTAATCCGCAAACATTAAAACGCAATTCGCAAGGATCTGCATCAGATGGAGAATTGTATTTTGTAACAAGCCTTCTATTTGCAGCAAACAAATGGGGCAATAACACGGGCATCAATTATTATGGTGAAGCACGCCGCATACTAGATGCCATGTGGAAGAAAGATGGCACCGGAAATATTTTTCATGTCATCAACAAAGAACACAAGCAGATCAGTTTTGTTCCGGAAGGCAATGGTTACTCATGGACAGATCCTTCGTATCATCTTCCTTCCTTTATGGAAGTATGGGCCATGTATGCAAAAGATGGTCATGAAGATTTTTATAAAGAATGTGCTGATACGTCGAGAGCGTATTTGCATCGTGCTTGTCATCCCGTCACCGGTTTAAATCCGGACTACAGTGAATTCAGCGGAGCTCCACACAATACAAGATGGATACCGGTTGCATTTCGATACGATTCATGGCGTGTGCCCATGAATATTTCAATGGACTATGCATGGTACAAAAAAGATGCAGCATGGCAACTCAATTATGCAAAACGTATTCAAACATTCTTCCGTTCAAAAGGCATCAACAGCTTTGAAGATCAGTTCAACATGGATGGCACAAGGCCCGATTCTATTTTACAGGCAGGAGGCTTTAAAAAACTTCGTCACTCAATCGGACTTGTATCTACGCTGGCCACAACAGAAATGATCTATTCAGAAAATAATCGTTACGATTTTGTACATGCATTGTGGAATGCAAAGTTAGAGCCATATGAAGATGGCTATTTCGATCCTTACTACGATGGCTTATTGTATTTATTCAGCTTGCTGCATTTGAGCGGCAAATATCAAATCATAAAACCGGTTAATTAAAGCAGATAAATTTCGATCATGATAAAAAAACTATTTAGTGTTGTTATTATAATCAGTTCTTTCTTACACCTGAAGGCACAGGAAATACTGAAACAGATGCCGAAAGGTTATGATGAAGTGCGTACAGAAAGTGCAAAAGGAAAAATTGATACCATCACTTATAATTCAAAAACAGTTGGCGTAAACAGAAGAGCACTTGTTTATACTCCACCGGGCTATTCAAAAAAGAAAAAATATCCTGTGTTGTATTTACTGCATGGTATTGGTGGCGATGAAAAAGAATGGCTCAACGGAGGAAAACCACAGGTGATTCTTGATAACCTCTATGCTGAAGGGAAGCTGCAACCAATGATCGTTGTTCTGCCAAACGGCAGAGCGATGAAAGACGACCGTGCAACCGGCAACATCATGGCACCGGATAAAGTGCAAGCCTTTGCAACATTCCAGCAGGATTTATTAAATGATCTAATTCCTTTTATTGAAAAGAAATTTTCTGTTTATAGTGATCGGGAAAATCGGGCTATTGCAGGTTTGTCAATGGGCGGTGGACAATCATTGAATTTCGGATTAGGCAATCTCGACAAGTTTGCATGGGTGGGAGGCTTTTCATCTGCCCCGAATACGAAGTTGCCGAATGAGTTAGTGCCTAACCCGGAAGCAGCAAAACAAAAACTAAAACTCTTGTGGATTTCATGCGGTGATAATGATGGTTTAATCAGTTTCAGCAAACGTACTCATGATTACCTGCGTCAAAACGATGTACCACATATCTATTATATTGAACCAGGTGTACATGATTTCAAGGTTTGGAAAAATGGATTGTATATGTTTTCGCAATTCCTTTTTAAGCCGGTTGATGCATCAAAGTTTTCTAAATACACCATACTGGGTACAGCCGCAGCAAGTAATATACGTTCAGCAAAATATCCGCAAATACTACCCGATAGCCGTGTGATGTTTCGCATAAAAGCTCCTGATGCACAAAAAGTGCAAATTGATTTAGGCAAGAAGTATGACATGCAGAAAGATACCGGAGGCTATTGGATCGTTACCACCGATTCAATCAGTGAAGGATTTCACTATTATTCATTGATCATTGATGGAGTTGCAGTAGCTGATCCTGCAAGCGAAACATTTTATGGTATGGGACGCATGGCAAGTGGTATTGAAATTCCATTTAAAGGTGATGGTTATTATGCGTTGAAAGATGTGCCACATGGTGATATCCGCATTAAAAAATATTATTCTGCAGTTACACGTTCATGGCGTCAATGTTATATCTATACACCGCCGGGTTATGATGCAAATACAACCATTAAGTATCCTGTTCTCTATTTATTACATGGGGGTGGCGAAGATGAACGTGGCTGGGCTACACAAGGTAAAACAGATATCATCCTTGATAATTTAATTGCTGAGCAAAGAGCAAAACCCATGATCATTGTCATGATGGATGGCAACGTTTCAGCAGGTGGCCCGGGTGGTTTTGGCGAACAGGCCTTGCGTGTTTTTGAGAATGAATTAAAGCAAACGCTTATTCCTTTCATTGAAAAAAATTATCGTGTTGCAACTGATGCAAACAACAGAGCATTGGCCGGTTTATCAATGGGTGGTTTGCAAACATTGCATGCAGGTGTAAGAAATACTGACCTGTTTTCTTATCTCGGTGTATTCAGTTCAGGATGGTGGAGTAATCAACCTGTGCTTTCCAATCCACAATATGAATACATGAAAACAAATGCAACCACCATCAATAATAATGTAAAACAATTCTGGATCGCAATGGGCGGTAAGGAAGATATTGCTTACAACAATTGCAAGATCATGCTTGCAAAATTTGATGAGCTGAATATTAAATATAAGTACAGCGAATATCCCGGTGGACATACATGGCCGGTATGGCGTAACAACATTTACAACTTTGCACAATTGCTCTTTAAATAATACGAACTATAGAATGAAAAAATTAATTGTAGCTGCATTTATCCTGGTTTCAACCTGTACAAGCGCTGTTGCACAGGATCCAAACTTTTATATTTTCCTCAGTTTTGGTCAATCCAATATGGAAGGCTATGCAAGAATTGAAGCGCAGGATACAGTGAATGTTGATCCACGCTTTAAAGTATTAGAGGCAGTTGATTGTCCGGCAATCGGCAGAGAAAAAGGAAAATGGTACACTGCAATTCCTCCGTTATGCCGTTGCAGAACCGGCCTTACACCTGTTGATTATTTTGGAAGAACATTGCTGGCGAACCTGCCGGCCAATGTAAAGATCGGAGTGATCAATGTTTCGGTTGGTGGTTGTAAGATTGAATTGTTCGATCGGGACAATTATCAAACATACACAGCAACAGCGCCAAACTGGATGATGAATGCATTGAAAGAGTATGATGGAAATCCTTATGGACGTTTGGTTGAAATGGCAAAGCTTGCACAGATGGAAGGTGTGATCAAAGGAATTTTATTACACCAGGGTGAGTCGAACACAGGTGATACAACGTGGCCGAAAAAAGTAAGCATGGTATATAAAAATTTGCTCAGCGACCTTCAGCTCAATGCAAATAATGTTCCGTTGCTGGCGGGTGAGGTAGTGCATGCAGAACAGGGTGGTGTATGCGCAGGTATGAATAATATCATCAATCAATTGCCTGCTGTTATTCCAACTGCACATGTTATTTCATCGAAAGGATGTGCCGATTCACCGGATAATCTTCATTTCAATGCAGAGGGCTATCGTGAATTTGGAAACCGTTATGCAGAAAAGATGCTGGCGATACTTGGTTATAAACTCAGCAAATAAATACATCCTTCAGGTCAAAGTAAACAATCGAACTAAATATAAATCGAAAATGAAAAAACTACTTACAATTGCAATAACAGTAATCATTGGATCAGCAACTGCCTTAGCACAAAATCCCATTATCAAACACGTTTTTACTGCAGATCCTTCGCCAATTGTACACAAAGGCACTTTATACTTATACACTGGACATGATACTGCATCGGTAACTGCTACCAATTACAAAATGCCCGACTGGCATGTGTTCTCTACAACCGACATGAAGAACTGGAAAGATCATGGTGTATTGCTTTCACCTCATACTTTTTCGTGGGCTACAGGCGATGCGTATGCAGCGCAGTGTATTGAACGGGATGGAAAATTTTATTGGTTTGTTTCAACGTTTCATAAAAAAGACAGTGTAAGTGGTGGTGGCGCAGCAATTGGTGTTGCCGTATCTGACAAACCAACAGGCCCTTTTAAAGATGCAATTGGTAAAGCACTTGTAGTTAACGAAATGACAACGGATAAAAAACATTCATGGGACGATATTGATCCTACCGTAATGATCGACGATGATGGACAAGCTTATATGTATTGGGGCAACGGAAGTTGCAAATGGGTGAAGTTGAAAAAAAATATGATTGAAATTGATGGCGGCATCAATGTGGTGAGCATTAAAAATTTCATTGAAGGTCCATGGATTTACAAACGCAAAGGATGGTACTATCTTGTTTATGCAAGCGTTGGCACCAAACCTGAAATGATTGAATACTGTATGGCCAAAAGCCCAACAGGGCCATGGGAATACAAAGGCATTATACAGGAAAATGTACCGAATAGTTTTACGACGCATCCCGGCATCATTGATTACAAAGGCAAATCGTATTTCTTTTATCACAATGGTACTTTGCCAACAGGTGGCAGTTACAGGCGGTCGATTTGTGTTGATTATATGTATTACAATGAAGATGGAACCATTCAAAAAATCATTCAAACTACAGAAGGGGTGAAACCTGTTAAGTGATCGTAATTAGTTTTTGAAAATATCTTTCGCAGAAATATCGATATAAATGAACAAAAATTTTCTTTTAGTCTTTGGCGCACTTGTTTGCTGTCTTAATTTATTTGCACAAACAAATCAGGCCATCAATCCTGTTATACATGCTGATGTTCCCGATCTGTCAATGATACGTGTTGGCAACAACTATTACATGAGCAGCACCACCATGCACATGAGTCCTGGTGTGCCTATAATGAAATCAACCGATCTCGTTAACTGGAAACTGATCGGCTATGCATATGACACATTGGTGAGCAATGATGAAATGAATCTTGTAAATGGAAAATCTACTTATGGTCGAGGTTCGTGGGCCAGTAGTATCCGTTACCATAAAGGCACGTACTATGTTTCAACATTTGCTGCTACAAGTGGAAAAACGCATATCTACAGTACGAAGAATATTGAAAAAGGGCCATGGAAAGCTATTACGTTCAAACCTGACCTGCATGATCACTCTTTATACTTTGATGACGATGGCAAAGCATACATGATCTATGGCAACAGAAAATTAACGCTGGTTGAATTAAAAGATGATCTGTCGGGCATTAAAGAGAACGGTATCAAACAGGTGATCATTGAAGATGCAACCCAACCCAGCCAAAGCGTTGGACAAAGTGGTTTGGGTGAAGGCTCGCAGTTGTTCAAAGCAAACGGCATGTTTTATCTTTTCAACATCACATGGCCAAGAGGAGGGATGCGTACAGTGGTGATTCATCGTGCAAAAAAACTTACCGGTCCATGGGAAGGTAAAATTGCATTGCAAGACCTTGGTGTTGCACAAGGTGGATTAATTGATATGCCCGATGGCAGATGGTTTTCATATTTGTTTCGTGATTATGGAGCTGTAGGTCGTATTCCATATCTTGTTCCTGTGAAATGGGAAGATGGTTGGCCTGTGCTCGGTGAAAATGGGAAAGTGCCTTTAACACTCAACTTACCTGCGAGCAAAGGATTGATTCCCGGCATTGTTGTTTCTGATGAATTCAATCGCATAAAAGCTGAAGCTGCTCTTCCACTTGCGTGGCAATGGAATCATAATCCTGATAATCGTTTTTGGTCTGTTACAGCACGAAAAGGTTTTTTACGCTTAACAACTGGTAGAGTTGATACAAGCTTTCTTTCAGCAAGAAACACATTAACACAAAGAACGATTGGCCCTGTTTGCACAGGTGTTACAGCATTGGATGTATCAAACATGAAAGATGGTAATGTTGCCGGATTTGGTCTTTTGCAAAAGAATTATGGCCTGGTGGCTGTTAAAGTAACAGGAGGAACAAAAGTGATTGTCATGATCAATGCAAGTACCGGGAAGCCTGTTGAAGCAGAAAGTATTCCTTTCAATCAAACAACAGTACACTTTAAGGCTGAGTGCAATTTTACCGATAGAAAAGATGTGGCAGATTTCTTCTATAGTCTTGATGGGAGAACCTGGAAGCGAATTGGAACTCAATTAAAGATGGCTTACACTCTTCCGCATTTTATGGGTTATCGTTTTGCATTGTTCAATTATGCAACGAAGCATGTGGGTGGGTCTGCCGACTTTGATTATTTCAGAATCAGTGATACAATATCTAAAAGTGAGTAACAATAAAGCGTGAATAAGGATCATCATTCACCTTAAATAAATTGAAATGAAAAAAATTATTACAGCTTGCGTGAGTTTGCTGATTTGTGCAAATAGTTTATTTGCTCAAAATCCTTTTATCAGAGATCAATTTACTGCCGATCCATCTGCAAGAGTCTTTGGCAACAGAGTTTATGTTTATCCATCGCACGACATACTTGCAACAGAAGGTAAAGGCCGTGTAGGTTGGTTTTGCATGGAAGATTATCATGTGTTTTCATCGGATAATCTAACTGACTGGACTGATCATGGGATGATCGTAACCCAAAATAAAGTACCATGGGTTAGACCCGATAGTTACAGTATGTGGGCGCCTGACTGTATTGAACGCAATGGTAAATATTATTTCTATTTCCCAACAGCAGCAAAAGATACGGTTGCGTACGGACGAGGATTTACTATCGGTGTGGCAGTGGCCGACAAACCTGAAGGGCCATATATTCCGCAAGAAACACCTATAAAAGGAGTGCGGGGCATTGATCCAAATGTGTTTATTGATAATGACGGACAGGCATATCTCTATTGGTCGGCAGGAAATATTTATGGTGCAAAGTTGAAAGCAAATATGCTGGAGCTTGATTCGGAAGTGAAAATATTAGGTGACTTGCCAACAAAAGGTTTGAAAGAAGGTCCTTACGTGTTTGAGCGCAATGGTATTTACTATATGACCTATCCACATGTTGAAAATAAAACTGAACGCCTGGAATATGCAATTGGTGATAATCCATTTGGGCCTTTTAAAATTGTAGGGGCTGTTATGGATGAATCGGCAAGCGGTTGCTGGACCAATCATCATTCGATTATCCAGTTTAAAAATCAATGGTATCTTTTTTATCATGATAAAGACTATTCTCCAAGGTTTGATAAAGCAAGGTCGATACGGATAGATAGTTTATCATTCAATGCAGATGGAACGATCAGGAAAGTAATACCCACGCTACGAGGCGTAGGAATTACAAAAGCAACTTCACAAATTCAAATCGATAGATATACGCAATTAAGTACGGATGGTAGCTCCATTGCATTTCTTGATACGATGAATAGGTTTAAAGGATGGGAAACAATTTTTGCTAAACCGGGAGCTTGGTCGCAATACAACAAAGTTGACTTTGGAAGCAAGCCGTTAAAATCAGTAACAATTAATGCAAGATCTGTTGATGGCGGCATATTAGAAGTACGCATTGACAATTTAAACGGGCCGGTCATTGCTGAAATTAAAATTCCTAAAAGTAATGAGTGGAAATTGATAGAAGCGCCGGTATTAAACTATAAAGCAGGAATTAAAAATCTGTTTGTGATTTTAAAGAATGGCACCCAAACCGGAACAGATTGGATAAGTTTTAAATAGACTCGAAGAAGCACAACTACTTTTAATCTGCAAGCTGTTGTGTTTAAAAAAATTGCGGGACGATCTCTAATTGATTCTGCAACGATATCAGTCACAAAATGACTGAGTTTTGAAACAGTACGAAGGCCGCTTTCCAGCGGCTTTCTTTTTAACATCAGTGATGGTAATTGATTCATTTGCGATACAAACTCTGTGTTACAGAATTTTAATGCACAGGAACCGCCTTCCTGCTAGATCCCAGGTGTTAGCAAGCAATTCAATATTTTATTACTCAGGTGCAGTCTTAAGAAAGTATCTATCTGTTTTCCTAACTTATATACCTTCGGGTAGTTCTTCATAATACTACTTAGTGAGTAGTTCAGTGAGCATGTTTTGAAACATTTTACAAGGTATTGATCGTCATCATATTTTGGGACTGGCTCGAATCTAGTCGTCCCGACAATTAAAAAAGCTTCACAGCAATGTGAAGCTTTTGTTTTTATATCGCATCTGTTTCTTTTATTTTTTCAGAGTCAGCGTTTTTGCATTTTTCTGTGCCAGCAATGCCAGCTCTGTTGCAAGAAAACAATGGGCTTGGCTCATGGCAGTTTCTGTACGGTTCAATACATCATCCACTAACAACGGACCAAAGGGTAGTGCTTCGTTGTTGCAATCCATGTGAAGCATTTCTTTTTTATTGACGAGGTATAACTGATTACCGCCTTTTTTACCTGAAACAATATCAATGTTCTTTCGCACTTCAATGGTTCCTTCTGTTCCCATAATGATCAATCGTCCATCGCCCCAGCTATCTAAACCATCTGGTGTAAACCAATCGACACGGATATAACCCACGCCACCATTACCACTTAGCATCACATCGCCAAAATCTTCAAACAAAGGAGCTTCCGGGAAATGCACATTGCCTACCTGCGACATCAATACTGTTGCTTCAGTTGAGTTGGTAAAATGCAAATACTGATCAAACTGGTGCGAGCCAATGTCAGTTAAAATTCCACCATAACGTTTTTTGTCCCAGAACCAATCCGGCCGCACGGCCAAACCCGAAGTACCATATTTATTGCTGATCCTGTGTGGCGCTAAATTGATCGTTTGTATTACATTGCCAATTGCACCTGCTTTTACTAACTGACTTGCTTTTTCTGTGCCTTTGTTTTCCAGGCGCTCACTATACATAATAGAATAGATGCGTTTGGTTTCTTTCTGCACTTTTTTTACAGCAGCTAATTGTTCGAGGCTGATGATACCCGGCTTATCTGTTAAATAATCTTTGCCGTGCTGCATTACACGAATACCTAATGGTGCTCTTTCATCGGGTATGCCTGAGCTCAACACAAGTTGTATAGAAGGATCTTCTAAAATCTCTTTTTCGCTTTTTGCCAGTTTTGCTTCGGGGTACGCTTTTGAAAATGCTGCAACTAAATCTGCTTCTTTAGCATATAACGCAACCAATTCTCCACCACCTCTTTTGATAGCATCCGTCATACCATAAATATGCGGATGGTTGATATTAATAACTGCAAATCGGATGCGGTTGGGAGCGGTAATGATCTCTTTTTGTTTTGAAGAAGACTTGACCGTCTTAAAATTTTCCATCATCGGCGTCATGAAGAGTAAGCCCGATGCTTTTACAGAGTCTTTTAGAAACTGTCGTCTGTGTTTTGTTTCGTTATTCATTTGGCAAGTAGTGGTTTAATTATTGTTTGCTAAAAAATATAACATTGAAAAAAGGAGTTAACTCAACAAGAATGTATTATACAGTAGAAGCTATAGGAAGCAAATGCTACAGCGAATCTCTTAACACTAACGAAAAAGGAACTTCTGCCCGTTTCGGCTCACCTTTCAAAACAACTTCGGCAGCCATTTCGCCCATACGTTTAAAATCGGTAGATATCGTGGTGATGCCATTCAGGATAAAACGTTTCCAGGGTGTTTCGTTGTACGAAATAATACCAATATCTTTTCCAACAACAAGATCGGTCTCCTTTATTTTGTCGAGTAATACAACCAAATCATCTTCCATCAGGTTAATATATACTTCACCTTCCTTAATAGGCTCTTTTGCTATTTCATGTACCACTTTATAATTGAAAGCGTATTCCATGCAAAAATGTTCAAAGCCACGTAATATTTCATCGGGGAAATAAGTGTACGAAGGAAATACCAATTTAAGGTTCTGGTAATTGCTCAGCTTTGGCAGCGCATCTTTCAATGCATTGAACAGATCCTTTTCAAAATTTTCATACACTGCTGCATAATCCCGTTTAATGCCGGTTATCAGTTTATCTAACAAGATCAACTGTCCATCGGTAATTTCATTAATTACTTCGTAGGCATTTTCGCCACCTTCAAGAAAATGGGGGATGATTACATAATGCGTATAACCTTCTTTACGGTTTTGCAGCAGCTTACGAAAGAGGGCATAATCATTATTGTAAATATAAAAGTCTATGGCAGCTTTATCACCAAGGGTTGCCACAAATGAATCGTAAATAAGCTTCTTATGGGAGCTTAGCTTGTTGAAGATGAGAAACACCTTTACATCCTGCCGTATGTCGGTTTTCGAAATAAAATAACCCTTGCCCGGTACCGAACCCACCACACCAAGTTGTTTCAACTGGCGGTAAGCTTTTTCTGCAGTATCTCTTGCTATGCTTAATTCAAAACTAAGATCGTTGATGGAAGGCAACAGGTACTCTTTTTGAATTTTGCCCATTTCAACCGCCTTCAGAATGGAGTTTACAATTTGTACATACTTGGGGGTAATGGACTGCTCATCTATTACGATATGGCGGTAAATATTGTCGCTCATAAACAGGGTTTGTAGGCAATTATAATCGGTAAGGGATGTAAATGTACAGTTTATGACCGAACCAAATGCGGCTTCACTTTTTCTTCAGCTCAGGATAGTACATGACGGAATTTATGCTGTTGCGAACTACTTTTATCTTTTCATGTCTTGCCATATAAATCAAGGATTACAATGCAGGTATTATTAGGCGTTATTTTTCACTTCATCGGCGGTTTCGCATCGGGCAGTTTTTACATTCCTTATAAAAAGGTAAAAGGTTGGCATTGGGAAAGCTACTGGATTGTTGGTGGTTTATTCTCCTGGCTCATTGTACCTCCAATTGCTGCGTATTTAACCATTCCCGGTTTTGGCGATATCATCAGCGGAGCTGCAAGTTCGGCTTTGGCACTCACTTTTATGTTTGGTGTACTGTGGGGCATCGGTGGTTTAACCTATGGCCTTGGGGTGCGTTATCTCGGCGTATCGTTGGGCAGCAGCATCATCCTTGGGTTATGCATGGTGTTCGGCGCATTGATTCCCGCTATTTATTACGATTTTAATCCTGTTGCAGGAAAAGATACATTCAGCGCAATGGTTGGCTCTACCTGGGGTTTAACCATTATTGGCGGTTTATTGGTTTGTGTTCTCGGTATCATCATTAGCGGTAAGGCAGGTGTGATGAAGGAGAAAGAACTGAAAACTTCGGGCACTGATTCGCATGGTGCGGAAACAAGCACCGAATTCAAATTCGGTTTGGGTATGTTCGTTGCCATTGTTTCGGGTGTGTTGAGCGCCTGTTTCAATTTTGGTTTGGAAGCAGGGCAGGAAATGGCAACTGTTGCCAACGATGCATGGAAAGCCGCCAACCCCGGCGAAGGCGAATTCCTTTACCGTAACAATGTTATTTATGTAGTGTTGCTTTGGGGTGGGTTAACTACCAACTTCATCTGGTGTATGATCTTAAATGCACGCAACAAAACCTTTGGCGATTATACCAATCAAAAAGCACCCTTATTTAAAAACTATCTCTTCTCCGCATTGGCCGGTACAACCTGGTTCCTGCAGTTCTTCTTTTACGGAATGGGCGAAAGCAAATTAGGAAACGGTCCCAGTTCATGGATCTTACACATGGCATTTATTATTCTTATTGCCAACATGTGGGGGCTTGTGTTGCGTGAGTGGAAAGGCGTAAGTAAAAAAACCATAACAACCATAACAGTAGGCATTGTCATCATTATCCTGTCGGTATTACTGGTAGGACGTGGTAACAGCCTCCATATATAATAATCAACTGAAAAGAACAGCGTATGTCAGTAGCAACTAAGAATTTTAAACATGTAAGCTATTTGTGGGATGATGCAAAGGCTGCAGAATTAGCCGGTGATGAAGTGGCTTTATTAGTATATCGCTCCAACCTGTTGGGTGCCGATCTTCGTTTAACCAATTACGGTGGTGGTAACACTTCGTGCAAGGCCATGGCAAAAGATCCGCTTACAGGTAACGAAACGGAAGTGATGTGGGTGAAGGGTAGTGGCGGCGACCTCGGTACCATGAAGCGTAACGGTTTAGCAGCATTGTATGTTGATCGCTTGCGCAGCTTAAAAAATATCTATCGTGGTATTGAACACGAAGATGAAATGGTAGAACTCTTCAACCATTGTATTTATGATCTTGCTTCAAAAGCTCCATCAATCGATACACCGTTACATGGCTTCCTTCCGTTCAAACACATCGACCATTTACATCCCGATGCTGCCATTGCAATTGCAGCTGCAAAAGATGGCGAAAAGATCACTAAAGAATTATTTAACGGAACCATTGGTTGGGTAAAATGGCAGAAGCCCGGTTTTGATCTTGGTTTGCAATTGAAGCAATGCTTAGATGAAAACCCCGGCATCCGTGGTATTATGCTCGGCTCACATGGTTTGTTTACATGGGGCGATACCGCTTACGAATCATACATAAACACACTGGAAGTAATTGAGCGTTGTGCAGAATATTTGCAGGATAACATCAGCAAACAAAAAGCAATATTCGGTGGTGCAAAGATCGAATCATTGCCGGAAGCTGAACGTAAATCGCAAGCAGCTGCATTAGCACCTGTACTCCGTGGTTTCTGCTCATCGCAAAACCGCATGATCGGTCATTTTACCGATGATGCCCGTGTATTGGAATACATCAACTCAAATGATCTTGATCGTTTGGCTCCTTTGGGAACAAGCTGTCCCGATCACTTCCTTCGCACAAAAATTTCTCCGCTTGTATTAAATCTTGAAGCCGGAGAAAGCCTGAGCGATGTAAAAGCGATCAAAGAAAAAATTGCGCCTCTGTTTGAAGCATACCGTGCCATGTACACAGAGTATTATAATACCTGTAAGCATCCAAACAGTCCGGCTATTCGTGATACAAACCCTGTTGTAATTATTTATCCGGGTGTTGGTATGTTCACGTTTGCAAAAGATAAACAAACCGCACGTGTAGCAGCAGAATTTTATATCAATGCCATTAATGTAATGAAAGGTGCAGAAGCAATTTCTGAATACACTTCATTACCTCGCCAGGAAGCTTTCAACATTGAGTACTGGTTGCTCGAAGAAGCAAAGCTGCAACGTATGCCTAAGCCGAAAGCATTGAGTGGTAAAGTTGCGTTGATTACCGGTAGCGGTGGCGGTATTGGCAAAGCCATTGCAAAACGTTTTGCTGAAGAAGGCGCATGTGTGATCCTGAACGATATGAACGCAGAACGTTTAGCTGAAGCAAAAGATGAATTTGTAAAACAGTTTGGTAAAGATGTGGTAGCTGCCGATGTATTGGATGTTACCAAAGAAGCTACCATCCTCGATACACTTACAACATCTGCACTGGCATTTGGCGGTGTTGATATTGTGGTGAACAATGCAGGTTTGTCCATCTCTAAATCAATCGAAGATCATACCGAAAAAGATTGGGATATTCTATACGATGTATTGGTAAAAGGCCAGTTTGTGGTAACACAAAAAGCGGTAGAAGTAATGCGCAAACAGGGTATTGGCGGCGATGTATTGAACATCGTTAGCAAAAACGCATTGGTAAGTGGCCCGAACAATGCAGGTTATGGATCTGCAAAAGCAGCACAACTGCATTTATCAAGATTGAACGCTGCAGAATTAGGCAAGGATAAGATCCGTGTAAACGTGGTTAATCCTGATGCGGTAATTGCAGGCAGTAATATCTGGAGTGGTGGCTGGGCCGAAGGTCGTGCCAAAGCTTATGGTATTACTGTTGAAGAATTACCGGCTTACTATGCAGGTCGTACATTATTAAATGAAATCATTTTACCGGAAGATATTGCAAATGCCTGCTACGCTTTTGTTGGCGGCTTATTAGGCAAATCAACCGGTAACGTATTAAATGTGGATGGCGGTGTTGCCAACGCATTTGTACGCTAAGATTTTTTGTTCATAATCAATAGTTGACGGGTTGGTAGTTCCCTATCGACCCCTTTTTTTAACTTCACACAACATTTAAACTTGCTTTATGATTCTCGATAAAAACAGGATTGCTGAATTTAACGGATTGCATGCATCTGCTCACAAACGCAAATTCGATTTTCTTGCTTCCGAAATAAATAATGTTGAAGATGTGCTGCAAAAGCTTATCGATTTCCAGGTAGCCATTCCCAGCTGGGCTTTGGGTACAGGTGGTACACGTTTTGGCCGTTTTGCAGGCGCCGGCGAACCTGGCAGTCTTGAACAAAAATTAGAAGATGTTGGTTTGCTGCATGCGCTCAACCAATCGAGTGGTGCAATCTCATTGCATATTCCCTGGGATATTCCTGAGAACTATGCTTCTATTAAAGCACAGGCTGCACAACTTGGATTGCAGTTCGATGCAGTTAACTCTAACACGTTCCAGGATCAGAAAGACCAGGAGTTGAGTTATAAATTCGGTTCACTGCAACATGTAAACAAAGCAGTTCGCAAACAAGCCATTGAACATAACATTGATGTAATTAAACATGGTGTGGAACTTGGCTCAAAATCACTTACTGTTTGGTTAAGCGACGGTAGCTGTTTTCCAGGCCAATTGAATTTCCGTAAGGCATTTCAAAATACACTGGAAAGCTTACAGGAAATTTATGCAACACTGCCCGAAGACTGGAAAGTGTTTGTTGAATACAAAGCATTTGAACCCAACTTCTATTCAATGACAGTAGGGGATTGGGGACAATCATTACTGTATGCAAACAAACTTGGTCCGAAAGCGTATACATTGGTAGATCTTGGTCATCATCTTCCCAATGCCAACATCGAACAGATTGTTTCGTTGTTGCTGATGGAAGGTAAACTGGCAGGTTTCCATTTCAACGATAGTAAATATGGTGATGATGATTTGACCGTTGGCAGCATCAAACCTTATCAACTGTTCTTAATTTTTAACGAACTGGTTGAAGGAATGGATGCAAGAGCAATGGATCATGCAACCGATCTTGGTTGGATGATTGATGCAAGTCATAATGTAAAAGATCCGCTGGAAGATCTGCTGCAATCTGTTGAAGCCATTATGCTGGCTTATGCACAGGCATTAACTGTTGACAGAAAAAAACTCAACGCAGCACAGGAAGCGAACGATGTTGTAGCAGCACAGGAAATTTTACAAAATACATTCCGCACCGATCTGCGTCCATTGGTTGCAGAAGCAAGATTGCGCAGTGGTGCAGCATTGTATCCTTTACAATTCTTCCGTGATCAGCAATTGCGTGCTGAATTGATTAAAGAACGTGGAACTAAAACAATTGCAACAGGTTTATAATGACAAAGCTTCCGGTTATAGCAATTTTTGATATTGGTAAAACCAATAAAAAGCTATTGCTGTTCGATGAACATTATAAAGTTGTACACGAAGAAAGCACACAACTGGAAGAAACAGCAGACGAAGATGGCTTTGCATGCGAAGACGTAACACTGCTTACCAATTGGGTAAAAGAAACGTTTGAAAAAGTTTCGCAAGACGAACGTTTTCAAATAAAGGCAGTCAACTTCTCGGCATATGGCGCCAGTTTTGTTTATCTCGATAAAAACAATGAAGTCATCCTCCCGCTTTACAACTACCTCAAACCTTATTCACCCGAGTTACAGAAATTTTTCTACGATACATATGGTGGAGAGAGTATGGTTTCGAAAGAAACCGCATCTCCGGTTTTAGGTAATCTTAATTCGGGCATGCAGCTGTACCGTTTACGTTACGAAAAACCGGAAAAATTTGCACAGATCGCATACGCATTGCACTTACCACAATATCTCAGTTTTGTATTAAGCGGCAAACTGCATACCGATATAACCAGCATTGGATGCCACACCAATCTTTGGGATTTTCAGGAAAAAAGATACCACGAGTGGGTAAAGGCAGAAAGCATTGCAGAGAAGTTTGCACCCATTTTAAAAAGTGATGCCATTGCAGGTTATACAGAAGAAAAAATTCCTGCAGGTGCCGGTTTGCACGACAGCTCATCGGCATTAATACCTTATCTCGCTTCATTTCATGAACCGTTCGTACTACTTTCAACCGGTACATGGTGCATAACGTTGAATCCGTTCAATCATTCGCAACTGAGCGATCTTGAATTGCATCAGGATTGTTTGTGTTATCTTTCGTACGAAGGCAACCCTGTAAAAGCATCCCGTTTATTTGCAGGTTACGAACACGAACAGCAAACCAAACGTTTGGCAGAATTTTTCAATGTACCAAACGATCATTATAAAACTGTAGAATACAACCCGGCGATTGTTCAAAGCATCATCGAAACAAAAACATTTGCAAAAACAAGCGATGATGATGTAATGATCAAAGAATCGGCTTTTGCCAACCGTGAGCTGTTACAGTTCAGCAATTACGATCATGCTTATCATCAATTTATTGCTGATCTTATAACACAACAGGTGTACAGCACCAATCTTGTGTTGAAAGGCACTAAAGTAAAACGCATTTTTGTAGATGGCGGTTTTGGAAAGAACCCCATCTTTATGCATATGCTGGCAGACGCATTTACAGATGTTGAAGTGTTTGCGGCATCGGTTGCGCAAGCTTCATCGTTGGGTGCAGCACTGGCTTTTCATAAAAACTGGAACACAAAAGCATTACCAACCGATATCATCGAGTTGAAATTTTATGCTGAATCAAAGCAATAAAGTGCCAATCGTATAACACTTGTTATAAAAGATAATCACATAGTTTTGCTTTGCGAATACAGATGATCCTTGATAAATAACATCTGTAAATCATTATAAAGGACGTAGAGATGAAAGTTGGATTATTTATTCCCTGTTATATTGATCAGTTTTATCCGAATGTAGGTATTGCAACATTGCAGTTGCTGGAAAAACTGGGGTGCGATGTAAGTTTCCCTCTCAATCAAACCTGTTGCGGTCAGCCGATGGCCAACAGTGGTTTCGCTTCACTCAGCAAATCATGCGATAAAAATTTTGTGTCAAACTTCCGTGGCTTCGATTATATCGTTGGGCCGTCGGGTAGTTGTGTGTTGCACTTAAAAGAACATCTGCATGATGAGCAACATCCGGGCGAAGCAGAACATATCCGCAAACATGTGTACGAGCTCACTGAGTTTTTAGTAGATGTGTTGAAGGTTGAAAAACTCAACGCATCATTCCCTTATAAAGTTGGGTTGCATAACAGTTGTCATGGTCAGCGTGGGTTACATCTTTCATCTATGAGCGAACGCAATCTTCCTGCATATTCCAAACCGCAGCAACTGCTCAACATGGTAAACGGCTTGGAATTAAAGATGCCAACACGCAGCGACGAATGTTGCGGTTTTGGCGGAACGTTTTGTGTGTTTGAAGAAGCGGTGAGTGTGAAGATGGGGAAGGATCGTGTGGCGGATCATCAACAAAACGATGTGCAATACATTACCGGTGGCGACACCAGTTGCCTCATGCATTTAGAAGGAATTTTAAAACGCAACGGCAGTAAAGTGAAAACCATTCATATTGCAGAAATTTTAAACAGCAACGCATGAGCCACAACAGTACAATGAAGCATGCCGAAGCTGCTGCAAACTTTATTAAAGACGAGCCACGTACTAACTGGCACGATGAAACGCTTTGGTTTGTTCGCCAGAAAAGAGATAAAGCCGCACATGGTTTACCCGAATGGGAACAGTTGCGTGAATGGGCTTCGCAAATAAAACAACACACACTTTCCAATCTCGATAACTATTTACTGGAGTTTGAACGCAACGCCAAAGCAAATGGTGTTACGGTGCATTGGGCAACCGATGGTGCTGATCATAACCGTATCATTTACGATATCATTCAGAAAAACAACATCAGTAAGATTGTTAAGAGTAAAAGCATGCTTACGGAAGAATGTGGTTTTAATGAATTTCTGCATGCAAAAGGAATTGTAACAGTTGATACAGATTTAGGCGAACGCATTGTGCAGTTGCGTAACGAAGCACCAAGTCATATTGTATTACCTGCTATTCACTTGAAGAAACAGGATGTGAGTGATACGTTTCATGAACATCTCAATACTGAAAAAGGAAATAACGATCCGCAATATTTAACAGAAGCTGCACGTCAGCATTTGCGTGAAAAATTTATTGAAGCTGAACTGGCCATCACCGGTGTAAACTTTGCCGTTGCAGAAACAGGTGGTTTTGTTGTTTGCACCAACGAAGGCAATGCCGATATGGGTGCACATGCTGCACCAATTCATATTGCCTGTATGGGTTTTGAAAAAATGATTCCGAAAGCGGAACATCTTTCTGTGTTTTTGCGTTTGTTGGCACGCAGTGCAACGGGCCAGCCCATTACAACTTACTCCAGTCACTTCATGAAACCGAGAGAAGGGCAGGAGATGCACATTGTGATTGTTGATAACGGCAGAAGCAGACAACTTGGTCGTGCCGATTTCAGAAATTCATTGAAGTGCATCCGTTGTGCTGCATGTTTTAATACTTGTCCGGTTTACAGAAGAAGTGGCGGACATAGTTATCATACTGCAGTTGCAGGTCCTATCGGTTCTATTCTTAATCCAAATATTGATATGAAAGCAAATGCTGATCTTCCGTTTGCTTCTACACTTTGCGGCAGTTGCAGCAATGTATGCCCGGTGAAAATTGATATACACGATCAGTTGTGGAAATGGCGACAGGTATTAGTGAGTGAAGGTTATGTTGATTCAACAAAGAAGGCTGGATTGAAAGGAATGGCTTTTTTATTGGCAAGACCTGGGCTGTATCGCTTTGCTGGAAAGATGGGAAGAAGCGTGATGCGTTTATTTCCGTGGATCGTGAACAACAAACTCAATCCCTGGTATAAACAAAGGAAAATGCCTGCGCCACCCAAACAAAGCTTCCGTGACTGGTATCTTCAAAACAAGAAACAATGAGTGCAAGAGAATCGATACTGAAAAATATTACTGCCAATAAACCACAACTTGTGGAACTTCCTGCAATTGATTTGAATGACGTTATTCAATACAATGATCTTGTACAGCAATACAAAACCGTATTGCAAAGCATTGGCGGTGGTACGGTTGAATTGCAGGAGCTTTCTTCACTGCAAGAGGAGTTTGCAACAAAGAAAGCCAATGGCGATTTTGTGGTGAATCGTATTGAAGCATTGGGCGAAGTAAGTGATTCGCTTAACACATTAACCGCAACTGATCTTGCAGCTGTTGATACAGCTTACATTAACGGCAACATTGCCGTTGCGGAGAATGGCGCTATCTGGTTGTACGAAAGCAATATGGGTAATCGTTTGTTGCCTTTTATATGTCAGCACTTGGTGATTGTTATTGAAAAGAAAAACATTGTGCCAACCATGCATCATGCCTACAATCAACTTGAAACTGCAAAAGAAGGCTTTGGTGTTTTTCTTGCAGGCCCATCGAAGACAGCAGACATTGAACAATCACTGGTAATTGGTGCACACGGTGCAAGAAGTTTGATCGTGCATATTGTTGGATGACAGAATCACAGATGACACGGATTTTAGCTGATTATACACTGATTTAATCCGTTTTCATCCGCATCAATCTGTGTCATCCGTGTTTCTATTTTTAAGCACACATTCGTTAGGGTTTTTATTTTCCTCCGCTAACAATCTTTCTGTTTCTTTGCGGCAATTATTGTTAACCCTTAATTGATTGTTTATGCGCTTTTTGATTGCTGTATTTCTTCTCGTTTCATTGCATACAACTATTAGTGCACAGGTTGGTATTACAAGTCCCGATAAAAAAATAACTGTACAGGTTTCTGTAAACAAAGAAGGAGCTATTAAGTACAGTGTGCATCATCTCGAAACAGAAGTATTGCGTACTTCCTCACTCGGTATTCAAACAGCAACGGTTGATTTTTCAAAAGGAAATAATCTCTTAGGCGCAACACCGGTACAGCAGGTAAACGATTCATACAGCTTATTGCATGGCAAGAAGAAACAAAGCATTTACAAAGCCAACAAACGCATCGTACAATTTAGAAACAGCAATGGTAAATCGCTTGACATTATTTTCCAGGTATCGAACGATGCAGTTGCTTTCCGTTATCAATACAAGGAAGGAAATAATTTTACCGATAACATCACAAATGAATTAACCAGCTTTCATTTTCCATTAACAGCAAAGGCATGGTTACAGCCGATGCAGGTTTCAAAAACAGGATGGGAGCAAACCAATCCTGCGTATGAAGAGCATTATGTGCAGGATGTTGCAGTAGGAACAAAATCACCTTCTGCAGCAGGATGGATCTATCCTGCTTTGTTCCGTTCAAACGATGTGTGGGCACTCATCACCGAAGCATCATTGGAAGCAGGCGATTGTGCCACACGATTAAAAGCTGAATCTCCTGATGGTGAATACTGCATTGGCTATCCCGATCCACGTGAGATCATTACCGGCAAAGGTTTGTTGCCAACTTTTCAATCAACTTATACCTCGCCTTGGCGCATCATCACTGTTGGAAGTTTGGCAACCATCATCGAATCAACTGCAGGAACTGATCTTGCAAAATCATCAACCATCAAGAACACTGCATTTGTAGTGCCGGGTAAATCATCATGGAGCTGGATCAACTCAAAAGACAATTTCATTGTGTACGATGAGCAGAAGAAATATGTTGATTTTGCATCAGCTATGAAATGGCAGTATTGTTTGATTGATGTAAACTGGGATACCAAGATCGGTTACGATAAAATGAAAGAACTGGCCGATTATGCCAAAACAAAAAATGTGAGTTTACTGTTGTGGTATAATTCTGCAGGCGATTGGAATACGGTGAAATACACACCAAAAAACTTATTGCTTACTGCGGAAAGTCGTGCAAAAGAATTTCAGCGATTGAAAGAGATGGGCATCAAAGGTGTGAAGATCGATTTCTTTGCAGGCGATGGTCAATCAGTAATTGCTTACTATCTTGATATTTTAAAAGATGCAGCGAAGTATGAACTGTTGGTGAATTTTCATGGAGCCACATTGCCAAGAGGATGGAGCCGTACCTATCCGCAGCTGATGACTACAGAAGCCGTACGTGGTTTTGAAATGGTAACATTCGAACAACCTGATGCTGATAAACAGGCTACACATTGCGCTATGCTTCCGTTCACACGCAACGCATTCGATCCAATGGATTTTACTCCGATGAACCTGTATAAAATTCAAAGCAAGGTGCAGCGCAAAACAACCGCTGCATTTGAATTGGCAACATCGGTCTTATTTCTCTCCGGTATTCAACATTATGCAGAATCACCCGAAGGCATGCAGCATGTGCCCGAAAACATTCAACAGTTTTTACGTACGTTGCCCAACACGTGGGATGAGGTAAAATTCATCGATGGTTTCCCCGGTAAATATGTGGTGATCGCAAGGCGTTCGGCAAATAAATGGTACATCGCCGGTATCAATGGCGATGCAACCGCCAAGACCATTCAGCTCGATCTTTCTTCATTTAAAAAGAAAGCTGCAAAACTGATCACTGAAGCAGAAGGCGAAAAACTGTTTGCTGAAAAACAGGTGAACGCAAGAAAAACACAAACCATTACCATGCCTGCGGCTGGTGGTTTTGTGGTTGTGTTGGAGTAACAGTATTATTTTCCGCAAATACGTTAGTGCAATATTTCATTCGGGAATTTTATTTATTAATTTGAACGGATGGCAAAAGGCGGAACGGTTTACATAATAAGTAGTTTAAACAATACAACTATTTATACAGGCGTAACCAGCGACCTTTTAGTTAGAGTGCAGCAGCATAAGAACAAAACCAATCCCAATTCCTTTACAGCCACGTACAATTGCATAAAGCTGGTTTACTATCAATTTTACGAAACGATAGAAGCTGCAATTGAAGAAGAAAAAAGAATAAAAGGCGGTAACAGAAAACAAAAGGAAATGCTCATCAGTAGAATGAATCCTGAATGAAAGGATTTATGGGAAGATATTAAAGACTGGTGATCACATTGCAAAAAACATTGTTATAGGAAAGTCAGCTCATAGAGGCTACGTCATTGCGAGGAACGAAGCAATCTACCACAACCAAACAGATTGCTTCGCCAAACAACAGGGCTCGCAATGACGCTACGATTGTTGCATTCTTCGTAGTAATACTCTACATTCACCCGCCCAATCATAAGAATCAACTGGAAGGATTGGGAAGACATTTAAACAGGCAATGCCATTGTAAAACATTCAAAGGCAAAATAAGTCAGCCATAGAGGCTTCGTCATTGCGAGGAACGAAGCAATCTACCTCAACCAAACAGATTGCTTCGCCAAACAACAGGGCTCGCAATGACGCTCCGATTGTTCATTCGCTTTTCAACAAACTCTATTCTCCCGCAGTTGTATTATACATCTGTTGAAATGCCAATGGCGTTTGTCCCGTAAACCGTTTAAAGGTTTTATAAAAGTTGGTAACGTTATTAAAACCGCTTTCGTAACAGATCTGCGAAATGGAAAGTTTGTTTTCAATCAACAATTTACTTGCATGCCCAACACGTAACTCATGCAAGAAGTTACTGTAGGTTTTACGTGTATGCACTTTAAAATACCGGCAGAAAGAATTGGGACTGATATTCGATACTTCAGCGATCTTCTTTAAACTGATCTTCTCTTTAAAATGTGCCAACGTATAAGCATACACCGAATTGATCTTATCCGTTGATTTCTGTTCCAGTTGTGTACTGAAGCCTGCAGATGATATCAGCTTCAGTTGTTTGCTTTGTGCAATCCGTCCTAATATCTGCAACAGCAACACTATACGGTCACTGTCTTTTGCTTCAAGCATCTGCTCCATCTGTGCAATCACAAACTGCCGGGTAGCGCCACTAATACTGATGCCACGCTTTGCTTTCTCCAGTAACTGTTTCAGCTTTTTATTTTCCGGCAATTCTAAAAAACGCTCACCCCAAAAATCTTCTTTAAAGTGGATCACATTCGATTGCGCCCTTAGCGTTTTACTCTTTTGAAAATACGCATCATCACATCGCCACAAATGGGGAAGGTTAGCGCCCACCAGTATCACATCATCTTTTTTAAACCGTTGAATGGAATCGCCGATAAACTGCAAACCTGTTCCTTTCTGAATATGCAGCAGTTCAATTTCCGGGTGAAAATGCCAGCGGTTATAGAAATACTGAACCACATCGTGCCGGATATTGAAACTCTGGTGCGGCCCTGTACTTACTTTGAGGAGATGCGGATTCATTACAGTATTTTATCACAAAATAACGAAATATGCCAGCAGGTTGCCAAAATAGTACAACACAAAGCCAATAAAAGTAAAAGCAGAAGACGGTCATTTGATTAATTTTACTTGCTTAAACTGCCGCTGTAAAAGCCGGCATTTCTTTTTGATAAAGCATTTTGCTATATGAAACAAAACGTATTAAAAGTCCATCCTTCGGACAATGTACTGGTAGCGCTGAAAGATCTGAAACAGGGCGAAACCATCAGCTTTCAAAACGAATCCATCACGCTCACAGAAGATATTGCAGGTAAACACAAGATCTTTATGCAGGACATGCAGCCCGGCGAAAAGATCATCATGTATGGTGTAACGGTTGGTACCATTGCACAACCTGTTTTAAAAGGTGCACGCATGAGTACGGAGAATACCAAGCATGCAACTGATCAATTCGATTATCATGGTTCAAACTATACATGGACAGCTCCGGATGTATCGAAGTTTGCAGGTAAAACATTCATGGGTTATCATCGCAAAGATGGTCGTGTGGGTACAGCCAACTACTGGATCTTTATTCCAATGGTGTTTTGTGAAAACCGTAATCTCGATGTAATTCGTGAAGCCATGCACAACGAACTTGGCTATGCGGTTACTGATAAATACAAAACTTATACTCGTAAACTTGTTGATGCTTATCAACAGGGACAGGATATTACACAGGTAGATATTACTTCTGTGCTATCAACACCCGGCAGCAGTCGTGTATTTAAAAATGTAGATGGTATTAAATTCTTAACGCACCCCGGTGGTTGCGGTGGTACAAGACAGGATGCAGAATTACTTGGTAAACTGTTAGCGTCGTATGCCGATCATCCAAACGTTGCAGGTGTAACGGTGTTGAGTTTAGGTTGTCAGAATTTACAGGTGCGTGATTTTGAACGTTACCTTGCTGAACGTAATCCAAACTTCAGCAAACCAATTCTTATTTATGAACAACAGCAAAGCAGAAGCGAACCGCAAATGATCGCTGAAGCTATTCAACAAACGTATGTAAACCTCATTGAAGTAAACAAGATCGAACGTAAACCTGCACCATTATCTGAATTGGTAGTGGGTGTGAAGTGCGGCGGCAGCGATGGCTTCAGTGGTATCTCTGCAAATCCTGCAGTTGGTTATTGTGCTGATCTGGTTGTTGGTTTAGGTGGTAAAGTATTGTTAGCAGAGTTTCCTGAATTATGTGGTGCAGAGCAAGATCTTATTGATCGTTCGGTGAACGAACCAACTGCACGCAAGTTTATGAAGCTGATGACCGATTACAATAACCAGGCAATTGCAGCCGGTTCAGGCTTTCATATGAATCCATCGCCCGGTAATATCAAAGATGGTTTGATCACTGATGCCATTAAAAGTAACGGCGCATGTAAGAAAGGTGGCACATCACCCGTAACAGATGTGCTCGATTATACAGAGCCTGCAGTGAAACCCGGTTTGAATTTGGTATGCACACCCGGTAACGATGTGGAAGCAACAACAGGTAAAGCAGCAAGTGGTGCTACACTTATTTTGTTTACAACAGGGTTGGGTACACCAACAGGTAATCCTGTTTGTCCGGTTATTAAAGTATCAACCAATACCAATCTTGCAAAACGCATGGGCGATATTATTGATATCGATACAGGCAGCATCATTGAAGGCGATAAAACAATTCCTGAAGTGGGAGAGGAAATACTGGAGTATGTGATACGTGCAGCAAGTGGCGAAGTAATTCCGAAAGCTGTGCAACTGAACCAGGACGATTTCATTCCATGGAAACGTGGTGTATCTCTCTAACATTTTTTAATTAGTACATGTTTCAACTTACGAACAAAACAACGATTGTTACCGGCGGCGGCAGCGGTATTGGCCGTGCAATTGCAAAACTGTTTGCCAAACAACGATCAACGGTTTACATTTTTGATATTGATAAAAAAGGTGCAGAACAATCGGTGGAAGAAATTAAAGCCGAAGGTGGATCTGCGTATGCTATTGTTTTAAATATTGCCGATCAGCAGGAAGTAAAAAAAGCGGTAGAGCAAATAAAAGCAAACGGACATAGCATTGATATCCTCATCAACAATGCCGGCGTGGCACATATCGGCACAGCAGAATCAACAGGTGAGGAAGATTTCACCCGCATCTTTAACATCAATGTAAAAGGTGTGTACAATTGTTTGCACGAAGTATTGCCGGTGATGAAAGAACAACAGAAAGGAGCGATCCTTAATATGTGTTCTATTGCTGCATCGGTTGGTATTACTGATCGTTTTGCATACAGCATGAGTAAAGGTGCAGTGCTTGGTATGACATTATCTACTGCAAGAGATTATCTCAGTAGCAATATCCGTTGCAATTGTATTTCGCCTGCACGTGTGTTTACACCGTTTGTAGAAGGTTTCCTTGCAAAGAATTATCCGGGTAAAGAAGAGGAGATGTTTGAAAAATTATCGAAGAGTCAGCCGATTGGCCGTATGGGTACAACCGATGAAATTGCTTATCTATCATTGTATCTCTGTAGCGACGAAGCAGGTTTTATTACCGGTTGTGATTACCCGATTGATGGTGGATTTATTAAACTGAATAATTAATTACAACACAAAACATATAAACTGAATAGAGATGAAACTGATCCGCTTTGGTGAAGCAGGTAAAGAGAAACCAGGTGTCATGCTAAGCACCATTTGTTACGATGTGTCTGCACATGTAAACGATTACGATGAAGATTTTTTTGCAAATGATGGGTTGAAGAAATTAGAACAGCTTGTCGCTACTGCTAAATTGCCTGTGGTGAATGTTGATCGTTACGGTAGTCCGGTAAAGCGTCCATCAAAGATCGTTTGCATTGGTTTGAATTATAGCGATCATGCAAAAGAAACTGGTGCAACGCCTCCAAGTGAACCGGTGATCTTTTTTAAATCAACATCAGCTTTGATTGGCCCGAATGATGAAGTGATGATTCCACGTAATTCAGTAAAAACAGATTGGGAAGTGGAACTGGCAGTTGTCATTGGTAAGAAAGCATCGTATGTGGAAGAAGCAGAAGCGATGGATTATGTTGCAGGTTATTGTTTGCACAACGATATCAGCGAACGTGAATTTCAATTGGAACGTGGCGGTACATGGGATAAAGGAAAAGGTTGCGATACGTTTGCACCAATCGGTCCATGGTTGGTGACTAAAGATGAAGTGGAAGATGTGCATGCACTTCGTTTGTGGTTAACACTCAACGGACAAAAAGTACAGGATGGTTCAACAAGCAATCTCATCTTCAATGTTCCATTCCTTATTTCGTACGTAAGTAAATTCATGACCTTGTTGCCCGGCGATATTATTTCAACGGGTACGCCTGCAGGTGTAGGTTTGGGTATGAATCCGCCAGTATATCTCAAACCCGGCGATGTAATGGAGTTGGGTATTGATGGACTGGGAACATCGAAGCAGACTGTAATTGCTTTTAAAAAATAAACAAATGAAAGCGTCTGATAAAATTATCAGACGCTTTCATTATCAATAAAACAGAACGACCACTTGCATATGAAATCAAAACAATCCTTTTTGGTTGCCTTTATTATGGTGACCAGTCTTTTCTTCCTCTGGGCATTTTTACACAATATCAATCCCATTTTAATTCCGCATCTTAAGAAAGCCTGTACGCTTACCGACACAGAAAGTGCTCTCATTGATTCATCGGTTTACTTCGGCTATTTTCTTGTGGCCATTCCTGCCGGATGGTTCATGCATAAATATGGCTACAAAAAAGGAATACTTGTTGGCCTGATACTTTATTGTGTAGGTGCGTATTTGTTTATTCCTGCGGCTTCTGCAAGAAGTTATAGTTTCTTTCTTGCCGCATTATTTGTAATGGCAGCAGGTGCAACGTTTCTGGAAACAATTGCCAATCCCTACATCACCAAGTTGGGTGAAGAAGAAGGAGCAGCAAGGCGTTTGAATCTTGCACAATCGTTTAACGGTGTTGGTGCATTTATTGCGCCGCTCATTGGTGGTAAGTTTATCTTATCAGGCATTGAGCATACCGAAGCGGAATTAAAACAAATGTCGACCGAGCAGTTGCAATCTTATTTAAGTTTTGAAGCAGGCACTATCAAAATGCCCTACATCGTTATTGGTTCTGTTGTATTGGTGATCCTGATCTTGTTTGCGTTGATCAAGCTTCCTGAAATTGAAGAGAAGCATACAACAGATGGTAAATCAGAATTTTCTTTCCGTGTATTCCGCTTTCCGCATTTTCGTTGGGCAGTGATTGCACAATTTTTTTATGTAGGCGCACAGGTTGGCGTGGGTAGTTTCTTCATCCGCTTTTCGAAATACACGATGAACATGGGTGAAAAAGAAGCAGCCTATTGGTGGGGCTCCATTGCGATGGTTGGTTTTATGGCCGGTCGTTTTGTTGGCACCTTCCTCATGCGTTACTTTAAACCTGCAGCATTGTTAAGTGTTTATGCACTGATCAATATTGCATTGCTTGCAGTTGCGATTATGAGCAAAGGAAGTGTGGCGGTGTATGCAATGATGGCGGTACCGTTCTTTATGAGCATCATGTTCCCAACCATTTTTGCATTGGGTATTGATGGTTTGGGTGAAGAAAGTAAAATTGCTTCTTCGTTTATTGTGATGTCAATTGTGGGCGGCGCATTGTTCCCTGTATTGATGGGACAACTGAGTGATGCAAACGGTGGCAATATCCAGATCGCTTACATCGTTCCGCTCGTCTGTTTTGCAGTCATTGCATATTATGGTGCAACGCAATTGAAAAAAGCAGCTGTAAAAGTTTCTGTTGGTCACTAATTAAATCTATTTGAATGAACCGTTATTGCCTTGCTGTTGATTTAAAAAATGATCCAACACTTATTGAAGAATACGAGCAGTATCATGAACGCATCTGGCCCGAGATCGAAGCATCGATCAAAGACTCAGGAATTGTAAGCATGGAGATCTATCGCATCGAAAACAGATTGTTCATGATCATGGAAACAAATGATGCGTTTTCGTTTGAAGCGAAAGCAGCCGCAGATGCCTCCAGTGAAAAAGTACAGGAGTGGGAAACGCTGATGTGGAATTACCAGCAGGCATTGCCCACGGCGAAGAAAGGAGAGAAGTGGATGTTGATGAAAAAAATGTTTGACTTAAAACATTCTTCATGACGATCATTGATACACACCAGCATTTCTGGAAATATGATCCGGTGAATTACAGTTGGATCAACGATGACATGCAGGTGATACGCAGAGATTTTTTACCCGGCGACCTGGCTGTTGTGCTGAATGAAAACAAGGTGCAGGGTTGTGTGGCAGTGCAGGCCAATCAGACAGAAGAAGAAACAGATTGGTTAATTGTGCTGGCTGCAAAGAACGATTTTATCAAAGGTATTGTTGGCTGGGTGGATCTGCGGAGTGATAAAATTGAAGACCGTTTGCGACATTACATGCAGTTTGAAAAACTTGTTGGCTTTCGTCATGTATTGCAGGGCGAAGAGCCTTCGTTCATGTTGCAAAAAGATTTTCTGAATGGTATCAGCAAACTCGATCAGTTTGGTTTTGCTTATGACATTCTCATCTTTCCACATCATCTTGAAGCAGCATTGCAATTAGTGGAGCAATTTCCGCAACAACGATTTGTTGTTGATCATGCAGCCAAACCATACATCAAAGACGGAAAGATCGATGATCCGATAGCTATCGGATGGAAAGCAGGCATGCAGCAACTGGCTGAACACAACAATGTGTATTGCAAGATCAGCGGCATGGTAACCGAAGCCGATTGGAAGAGCTGGACTGCAGATCAATTGAAACCATACCTTGATGTAGTTGTAGAATGCTTTGGTATCGACCGTATCATGTTTGGCAGCGATTGGCCTGTTTGTTTAGTTGCATCATCGTACAACAGATGGATCGAAACCGTGCAGGAATATTTTTCATCATTTACAAAAGAAGAACAGGAAAAAGTTTTCAGCAGCAATGCTATCAAATTTTATCAACTATAATCAATATCCGAATATTTAGAAGCATTCACAACTCATTATTCATCACTCATAACTCATAAAAATGAATCTCCAGTTAGCAGATAAAGTAGTCATCGTAACAGGCGGTGCAAAAGGCATCGGTAAAGGCATTGTAGATGTATTGGCAAAAGAAGGTGCCATTCCTGTTATTGTTGGCAGAAGCGAAGCAGACAATCAACTTGCAGTAAAAGAAGTGGAAGCTGCCGGTGGTAAAGCATGGCAGGTAGTTGCTGAATTATCGCAACCGGAAGAATGTGAGAAAGCAGTAAAAGCTGTGATCGAAAAATTCAACCGTATTGATGGACTCATCAACAACGCCGGTGTGAATGATGGTGTTGGTTTGGAAAGCGGCGATTATAAACGTTTCATGGAAAGTCTGCATAAGAATGTGGTGCACTATTACTTGATGGCGCATTTTGCATTGCCTGAATTAAAAAAATCAAAAGGCAGCATTGTGAACATCACATCCAAAACGGCTGAGACAGGACAAGGAAATACATCCGCTTACGCTGCTGCAAACGGCGGACGTAATGCGTTGACAAGAGAATGGGCTGTTGAGTTGGCGAAATATTCAATTCGTGTAAATGCATTGGTGGTGGCCGAATGTTATACTCCGCTGTATGATAAATGGATCAAAACATTGCCAAACCCCGAAGAGAAATTAAAAGAGATCACTTCCAAAATACCGTTTGAACAACGCTTTACCACTGCTGAGGAAATAGCGAACATGACGGTGTTTTTATTATCGCCTGTATCGAGTCACACAACCGGTCAGTTGATCTATGTGGATGGTGGTTATGTGCATCTCGACAGAGCAATGGCGAATGCATGATCTTATTAATAAGGCACAAAGAAAACAAAAGCTGAACTGTTTTCTTTGTGCTTCTTAGTGACTTTGAGCCTTCGTGGCGAACCCGCTGTTTGTAATCAATCTTTAAATCATAAAACATGAAACTGTTTCGATTGCTGTTTACCTGCTATGCAATGCTGAGCATAGTTAGTAGTTCCTTTGCCCAAACGTATACACCTTCTGCAACAAATCTTGCTGCACGGGAAGAATTTCAAAATGATAAGTTTGGGATGTTTATTCACTGGGGTGCATCAAGTGTGCTTGGTCATGGTGAGTGGGTGATGAATAACCGTAACATCCAAGTGAAGGAATACCATCGTCTCATCAACATTTTTAATCCGCAGAATTTTGATGCAGCAAAATGGGTTGCCACTGCAAAAGCGGCGGGCATGAAGTACATCACTTTCATCACACGTCATCACGATGGTTTCAGTAACTGGGATACCAAGCAAAGCGATTGGAAGATCACCAAGACGCCTTATGCAAAAGATGCATTGAAACAATTGGCCGATGAATGTCATAAACAAGGCATCAAACTCTATTGCTATTATTCGTTGCTCGATTGGTACCGCACCGACTATCAATACGAAACTGGTAAAACAGGAAAGGGAACTGGCCGCAAACAAAAAAGCGATTGGGAAAGTTATATCCGTTTTATGAAAGCACAGTTGACTGAACTGCTTACCAACTATGGTGAAATCTCCGGTATCTGGTTCGATGGACATTGGGATCAACTGGATAATGATGTTGACAAAACACTCAAGTCGAAAGTGAACTGGCATTACGATGAAATTTATGAACTCATTCATCGTCTGCAACCGCAATGCCTCATCAGCAACAATCATCATCTCTTACCAATACCCGGTGAAGATTTCCAGGCATTTGAAAAAGATCTTCCCGGTCACAATACGACCGGCTTTGGCGGACAATCCGTTTCGCAACTTCCATTGGAAACATGCGAGACCATGAACGACAGCTGGGGTTTCAATATTACCGATCGTAATTACAAAACATCAAAGAATCTTATTCAATACATGGTAAAGGCTGCTTGCTACAATGCCAATTTTTTATTGAATGTTGGCCCCATGCCTGATGGTACTATTCAACAGGAGTTTACAGATACACTGGCTTTGATGGGCAAATGGCTGCAGCAATACGGATCAACAGTGTATGGTACAAGAGGAGCGATCACAACGCCAAAGAACTGGGGTGGTTTTACACAAAAAGGCAAAACAGTGTACATGCATATTCTGCAAAAACAAGAAGGCGATTATATTTTCATTCCTGAATTAAAACAAAAGATCAAAAAGACCACTACGTTTGATGGAAAGACCGAAGTAAAATTCAAACAACAACCCGAAGGAACGTTCATCTATTTGAACGGTATCAGTTGGGATAATGTTGATACCATTTTAGAGCTGCAGTTACAATAGTAAACAGCATTAACCGGACAGCATTTGTAAAGCTTTTGTGAAAAAGAGTTTTGCAGATGCTGTTCTGTTTTTATACAACGTTTGATGGTATGGATTTATAACCCGGCTGCATCTCCTCCTCAAACAATTACATGAAGAAAACCATCATCCTGCTGTTTTGTGCACTACTGGCTGCAACAGTTTACTATTTCTACAAGAATGTTACGACCCAACCATCATCCGTTAACATCAATAAAGAACTAAAGAAAGACGATACGGAAAACACAGCCGTAAAAGCATTGCTTACAAAAGCAGGCATCGCCAGGAAATTCATAAAAAGAAACAACTATAACCAGCAAGTTTGTTTTTTGATTGATATGAAGATCCGTTCGGGAGAGGAACGTTTTTTTGTTTATGATCTGAAAGCAGATTCGGTCATCCGTTCCGGTGTAGTTACTCATGGCCGCTGCAATGAACGTTGGCTGGTTGGAAGACGATATGGCAACGAGCCGGGCTGTGGTTGTACATCCTTAGGAAAATATAAAGTCGGCAACGCTTATAACGGCCGGTTTGGGTTGGCTTACAAACTTCATGGACTTGATTCATCAAACAACAATGCATTTAAACGGTTTGTGGTGTTGCATGCACATGACTGTGTGCCGGAAGAAAAAACATTCTCAGAAATTTGTCAGAGTGATGGTTGTCCAACTGTTGCACCGGGCTTTCTGCAGGAGTTAAAAACGATCATCAATAAGTCAAAGGAACCTGTTCTGTTGTGGATCTATGAATCGTAACTACAGGGTTGCTACCAAATAAATGCAACCCTTAAATTTGTACTCTATGTACAAACCAACCTTGTACCTTATTGCTACATGCTGCATCTTGTTTTTGTTCAGCAGCTGTGCTGTCAACAAAAGTGCCGAAGCCGTTCGTTTCCGTGCTTTGCAAAAAGGAAAGATCAAAGACGACAGCAGTTATGTGTATTCACTTCCGTTTGCAGTTGCTGATAAACACCGGTTGGTGCAGGGATATTTCAGCAGGTTTACACATCGCAACAGAGCAGCACTTGATTTTAAGATGAAAAAAGGAACAGCCATTTATGCAGCAAGAGGCGGGGTTGTTATGCGGGTGAAAGAAGATGGTGATAAAGGCGGACTCGATGGGCATTACAGGCAATATGGCAATAACATCATCATTAACCACAACGATAGTACACGTTCGGGTTACTGGCATTTGCAATACAACGGTGCTGTGGTGAATGTGGGTGATACTGTGCAGCAAGGTCAACTCATTGGTTATAGCGGCAACACAGGTTATACGGCATTTCCGCATCTGCATTTTATTGTATGGCGATCGGAGCGTGGCAATTGGCGCCAGATCGGTACACGTTTTCAAACAAGAAAAGGGGCGAAGTATCTGCGACCGTTTAAGAAATATAAACGCCTAAAGTAAAGAAAGATAGCGCCACCAAGACCCTAAGACGCAAAGGAACACCAAGAAGAAAAAACACCACGTAAGCACGGAAACATAGATTTAATCAGTGTTAATCCGTCGCATCCGTGTTATCAGCGTTTCTATTTCTTAACCCACGCTGCGGCTGCAAATTCCCTTATTTTCGTGGCATGACTACAGAACGCAGAGAACGATTACTATCTGTATTACGCAAACGGCAACCTGATCTTACAGTTGTGTTGGAAAATGTGTTTGATCCACACAACATTTCTGCAGTAATGCGTACCTGCGATGCGGTGGGCATACAGGAAGTGTATGTATTGACGAATAAAATTCCCCGACACAAAAAATGGGGAGCAAGAAGTTCATCCAGTGCTGCCAAATGGTTAACCGTTCATCAGTTTGAAAGTGCAGAAGAATGCTTTGCAGCCTTGCGTAAGAAATACAAAAAAATTTACACCACACATCTAAGCAGCGATGCTGTTAGTTTGCATGAAATTGATTTTACCGAAAGTGTGGCGTTGGTATTTGGGAATGAACATGCAGGTGTAAGTGAGGAGATCATTGCAATGGCTGATGGTAATTTTATTATTCCACAGATGGGCATTATTCAATCGCTCAATATTTCTGTTGCGTGTGCGGTGAGTATTTATGAAGCGATGCGACAAAAGAAGAATGCAGGCCACTACGATCAGCAACGATTGGATGATGGAACGTTTAACACACTATTGGATGAATGGGGTTTCAGGGCCGATGATTTGGAAGCCATTAACAAAGAAGAGCAGTAACTTTAATAAATGAAAAACTTCTTACTAACAGCAATACTTGCAATGATCTTTGTTGCAGCAGACGCACAACCCATCAAACGATGGAAAATGGATGACTTGTTGCAATATGCTGATACAAACGATTCTGTACTCGTTATTAATTTCTGGGCAACATTCTGCGGGCCTTGCATTGCTGAGTTACCTTACTTTCACAGCATCACCAACAAATACAAAAAGCAAAATGTAAAGTTGTTGCTGGTGAGTCTTGATTTTGAAGAATATTATCCAAAACGTATTCGTGATTTTGCCAATAAACGGAAATACACAGCCGAAATCGTTTGGCTGGATGAAGAAAAGCCCGATGAGTTTTGTCCACGTATCGATCCAAAATGGACAGGCTCCATGCCGGCCACCTTATTCATCAATAAAAAAACAGGCTACCGCAAATTTGTGGAAGCAGAGATGAAACCGGAAGATGTAGAGAGAGAAGTGAAACTTGCTGCCGGTATTAATTAAATAACTTTACATCGCTCAAACTACCCGAACGTATTTCTCTCTTTTAAGAATGCTATTTGTGTTACATCGTAATTAATTGCAGCCGTAGTGCCTGCTGTAACATCAATGGTACAACCGGTAATTGTAGCAGCCATATTTGATGCAAGAAACACAGCTGTATTAGCAACATCCTTCATCAGCGGAAGTTTTTTCAGCATTGTATCGTCTCTTAACTTCTTCAAAAATTCAGGAACCAGTTCTCCACCCGCATCAATCGCTTCTTTGAATACTTTTGAATCGGGAGAACCACCTGAACGGATATTCACCACCCGCACACCATGCACACCCAATTCCGATGCAAGGTTGCGTGAAAAACTTTCCACCGCACAACAAGCCACACCGAAACCACCGGTGTTAGGATAACCAATACCGCCGGGTGTTGCAGTTAAAGAAAGAATAACACCTGTGCCTTGTTTCGACATGACTCTGCCCGCAGCAGTAGAAGTAATAAAATTTGTTTGCGTCGAAATGTTGATCGGCCGCATGAAATCGGCCAACTCCATTTCCGTTAACGGGAAATTCTGTACGTCTTTCCAGCCAATGGCATTAAATGAAATATCGATGCTATGCCCATCTGCCACTAATCCCGTCAGGTATTTATTTACTTGCTCTTCATTCATAGCATCAACTTCTGCTGCAAATGCCTTTCCACCTGCGGTGTTTATTTCATCGGCAAGTTGTTGCACCGGTTCTATATGATGACCTGATAAAAACACCGTTGCGCCTGCATCTGCAAACGCCCTTGCAAAAGCACCACCTAATGATCCGCCTGCTCCATAGATAACTGTATTCTTATTTTTCAGCAACATAACATATGAGTTTAAGTTTCCTAAAGTTAAAATCACTGCCCCTGATCATACAAGTACGAAAGCGACATTATAAGGGTCAGATACGACAACTATGTCTTAATGAAAAAACCTGCCAGGTTTTCATCCGTAGCAGGTTTTTGTTATAAGTGAATCTTTTTTGTTATGATTTACGCTTAATACCGCAGCCCATTGCTTTTGATGTTTTCATGCTCACATCTTTACCACCTACGATTTCATCAATCGCTACTTTTAAATGATCACGTGTGCTTTCTGATGGAGTCTTTGGATTATCGGTAATTGCACCATGATAAACCAGCTTCATATCCTTATCAAACAAATAGCATTCAGGTGTAACACGTGCACCAAATGCATCGGCCATTGTACTGTTATCATCCATTACATAAGGATATTTATAACCCTGTGCTTTTGCATATTCTTTCATTTTTTCCTGCGAATCGCCATCGCCACGGCTTGCTTCGTTTGAATTCAACACAATTACACCAACTTCCTTACCCAGCGCATAACCATAACCTTCAGCAGCTACCTGCTGGTTTTTGATCACCCAGGGACATGTATTACAACTGAACACCACAAGCAGTCCGTTTTTCTTTTTCACATCGCTGAACGAATATTCCTTACCGGAAATATCCTTCATTTTTTTATTTGCATTGGGAATGCTGCTGCCGATGGTTAACTCTTCGGGCAAAGCAGTAAATGCGAAAGCTGCCATTACTATAACAGCTGAAAAAAGGATCTTTTTCATATCAATATCTGTTTAAGTGTGTATTAAAGTTACTACGATTGCAGGTCTTTTACAGCACCGCTTATCTCTTCTTTCAGCCTTTTATCGCTCTGCCGTTTCAGGAGTTTGATGCTTAAATTCAATTCGAAACCAATTAACAATACCAGTGAAATAAAATTGATAAAGATCATGAGGATGAGGATCGTACCGATTGATCCGTAAATAGAATAGGCTGCAAAATTGTTGATCCAGAACGAGAACAGGAACGTAAACAAAATAATAAGCAGGCATGCAACAATAGAACCCGGGGAGATGAGTTTCCATTTTTTCTCAACCGAAGGTGCATGCTTGTAAATAAATGCAATGGAATAAAAGAACAGGCCGATAATTACCACCCACCGTAAAATAATGATGAGCCATTTTACAAATGCATTATCAATATTTAACAATCCCAGCAACCAGTTAAACAATGCACCCTGTGTAATCAGGAGCAGCATGCTGGCAATAAAGATGAAAATGATCACAAATGTTAAGCGGATCGCTTTCCAGCGATAGGCAAAGAAATTTTTGCTTTCCACCTCGTGTATTGACTGATTAAAACTGTGAATGATTCCCAACACAGCATTGGAAGAAAAATATAACGATGTAAGGAAACCGAGAGAAAGCAAACTGTTTTTCGGTCGCTTAAAAAAATCATCCAAAAAATTTTCTACAATATCTCTTGTTGCAGCGTTTGGCGTAAGATCACGTACAAACGAATTGACTTCGTAATAAAACTGATCTGCAATGGGAAACAAAGGCACCAGCGAAAACAAAAAGATACAGGCTGGGGGAAGTGCCATAATAAAGTTGAATGAAATGGCAGCAGCACGTTGATTTAAACGCCCTTGTTGAATCTGGCGTACAAAGAAATTGGTTACTTCATACAAGGTTACACCTTCGAAACCGGGTGGACGAAAACGCTTACTGAAACGGATCACCGAGCGGACAAGAGGCAGCTGATATATAAATTCACCAAAGGTCATGCAGGCCGAAAGTACTTGTTTTAGTGCTTATTTTATGTTTAAACTATCGAGCCATTGCTGGTAAGTTTTGGCATTTTTTGCGTGCTCAATATCGTTCGATGCAAATGCATGGTACCCGTTGCCGTTAGGCTTTGCACAAAAGAACAGGTAATCGGTTTTAGCAGCATTCAAAACAGCATCAATGGTTTTTTCAGATGGTGTACAGATTGGTCCGGGAGGCAGCCCTTTGTTACGATACGTATTGTACGGCGATGAAGCAGTTGAATTAATGTGACCAAAAAGAATGCGCTTTAAACTGAAATCACCAACTGCAAACTTTACTGTAGGATCGGCACCAAGATTCATTCCCTTATTTAAACGATTAAGATATACACTGGCAACAGTTGGCTTTTCATCGTTGCGTAAGGTTTCTTCTTCAACAATCGATGCAAGCGTATGCACTTCGGCTGTGGTTAATCCAAGTGCTGCTGCTTTTTGTTTGCGTTCAGTCGTCCAGAATTTTGTACGTTGTTCATTCAGCTTACGGAATATCTTTTGCGGTTCCGAATTCCAAAGCAGGGAATAGGTATTGGGAAATACAGTCGTCATTACTGTATTTGTATCCAGATCAAATTTCTTCAACGAATCATTGCTGTTCATAAACTGCAACATCGCTGTTGAGTCCGATTCGAATTTGCGGCCGACCAATCCTGCAAAATCGTTTCTTGTACGCAGTTTGGTTATAACGAGGTTAACCGGAGTTTGCGAACCGTTACGCAGCTTGCGTGCAAGTGTAAACAGGCTGCTTCCTTTTTCAATTTCATATTTACCGGGACGTAAACGCTCCCACACATCTAAACGACCGGCAACTGTTTCAAACAACGCCGGATTTTTTAAAAAGCCGGAATCCTTTAATGATTGCATCACCGCTTTTTGATTGGCGTTGCCTGTGTAGATGTAGAGATATTTTTTTGAGTCTTTAAATGCAGTAGCACTGCCGAAGAACTTCCATGCAAAAAATAAGGCGATAAGAGAAAGAATTAGAAAACTATAGCCGATAACTTTTTTCATTTGAGAGATAATGGTTTATTCAGAGCATTGGTCTTAGAGAAATTATTATGCCATAAACGAACGACAAGCGATCGTTTCGTCCGTTTTCAAAATAAAACAAAAAACCCCGACGCAAGGCCGGGGTTTCGTAAAATATTTTTACAATTATTTCTGTTGTGCTGGCGCAGCAGGAACAGTTGTGTTGTTTGTTGCAGGACGGCTTTGTTGTGTTGCAGGCACTTTATCGAGGTTGCCTGAACCACCTGAACCCTCAACTTCTGAAATGAATAAAGAAGATACAAGGCAAAGAACCGCAATGATGGTTGCAAATAACCAGGTACCTTTTTCCAATACATCAGTTGTTTGTTTAACACCCATAAACTGGTTGCTGAAACCGGCAACAGAACCACTGAGGCCACCGCCTTTCGGGTTTTGTACCAACACCACGAATCCTAATAATGCACTGGCCAAAACTACCAGTATAATGAATAACCAAGTCATTGTTTATTGTTTTAATTCTTCAATACGGGAGGCAAAATAAACGCTTTTTTCGGGATGCAGCAAACTTAATTTACTGTACAAATCAATGGCTTGCGCCTTTCGGCCTTGTTTAGCCAGTACTTCGGCCATTGTTTCGGTAATAACATCTTCCTGCTGGTTGCTTTCGGTAGCCTTGGTTACAACCCGTTCTTCTTCGTTCGAGTCGAGTTGTTTCTTCTCTTCAACATAGATCTTCTTCATTGAACGGAGCCATTGGGTGAAGCTTTTTACCTGGTTGCCCAATACATCGTTACCAAGACGGTCTTCTGTGAGTTTAATTCCCTGCGAAGCAAAATAATCAACAGTATGAAAAGGTTCGAAGGTAAACACCGGTTCCAGCGGCTGTGCAGCAGGGGCAGGGGTTGCAGTTATTATTTTATTGATCGATTCCTGCATTGCATCCTGTGCATCTGCACTTTCAATTGCGGCATCAGCAGCCAGTTCTGCATCTGTTTTTTCAATAAAGTCGGCCACTTCACGCTCTGCATCTGCTGCGATCATGGCTTCGGCGGCCGCTTCAGCTTCGGCATCTTCCAGCAATTTTGCAGTTTCTATTTCAGCTTCGGCATCGAGCACTACTGCCGCATCGTAGGCAGTTTCATCTTCTGCAAATTCAACTTTCTCCCGTGTATCTTCAGCTTCAACAAGTACCATTGCATCAATAGCCGCATCGTTTTCGTCTGCAATTACAGTTTCCTTTTCAGCAACAGCAGTTTTACCTGCCAGTGCATTTGAAAATAATTTATACCTGTTGGTAAGCCATAAAGGTTTAGCTGTGTAAGCAACTGCTTTCTGCAATTGTTGTTCTGTATCGGCTACATTGTTTTGTTGCTTTTTTGCAGCAACCAATAAATGTGCGGTGCTGAACCATGGATATTCGTAGGCCAGCTGTTCGAGTTCTGCAAGTGAAGTTTCTTTCAGTAAAGAAGGTTGCTGCAGCAATCGGTTAAAAGCATCTGCATTCATCATTGCGGCAAAGTAAACGAAAAAGTTACCAGTTAGAAAAAATGCGGTTAAAAATTTCGTCGGTTAAGTTTTGTACAACAAGATCGGTTAAGGATGCTTCGGCCTGGTTTAACGAAAGACTTGCAGAAAAATCGAAGTTGCGTGTAAAGTCTGTTTCAAAACTTTTCTTATCGTCGATACGGTTTTTAAAGATGATGTGCACCGTTACGTTTAAACGGTTTGTTGCAGCCTGCTGATTGGATATACCCGATGTTGTTACATAGTAATCGGTAATTTGTCCGCTGATATCGTAATGCGCTTCATCGTTATTGGTTTGTGATAATCTTGTTTGATTGACTACTTTCTGACGAAGTTTATCGGTTAACCGTTGGCTGAGATTTGGATTGATGATTTTTGCACGGTTATCGATATAACTGATACGAACCGTTTTTGCTTCGGGCTCTATTGAAACATCTTTAAAGGAATAGCAGGAGGAAAGGATGTACGAGGTAAGAAGTACGAGGTACGAAACAGTTGCCAACTTGTAAAGCTTTACAAATTGCGGAGTACCGTACTTTGTACTTTGTGCTTTGTACTTTGGATTTTTATTAAAGTTCTTCAATATCATACTCCTTCAATTTTCTGTACAGTGTGCGTTCGCTGATGCCCAAGTCGAGTGCAGCATCTCTACGTTTGCTTTTATGTTTCTTCAGTGCTTTAATGATGAGTTCTTTTTCTTTATCCATGATGTTGAGACTTTCTTCCACCTCCACATGTTCATGAATATCGCCATTGCTGCCAATGATCATTGGTTGATTTGGTTGCACCGGACTCAATACCGGTTGCGGGGCAACTTCCATCGGCTTATGTTCCGGCATCAATGTTTCATTAAAAAAATTGCCAGGCATTTGTACGGCAGTACCACCGTGCTGCAACACTTCTAAAAACATTTTCTTCAGCTCGGTTACATCACGCTTCATATCGAAAAAGAGCTTGTATAAAATCTCCCGTTCGTTGGCAAATTCTGTTCCGCTTCCGGCAACCGGTTGTTGATGCGCCAATACCGGAAGACGGTTAAAGCTACGTTCGGGTAAAAACACAGTCAGATCTTTCGATGAAACAATTTTATTGATCGAAAGAACTGAGATCTGCTCTGCAATATTCTTCAATTCCCGCACATTACCGGGGAAAGGATAACTGATTAACAGATTTTTCGCATCCTCTTCCAGTTGTACGGGTGTTGTTTTATAACGTTCAGCAAAATCAACCGAAAACTTACGGAAAAGGAGTGGAATATCTTCTTTCCTGTCTCGCAATGCAGGTACACGAATGGGCACTGTATTTAAACGATAGTAGAGATCTTCTCTGAACTTATTGGTTTGTGTGTACTCCAGTAGTTCTTTATTGGTAGCTGCAATAACACGTACATCGGTCTTTTGCACTTTCGATGAACCTACACGTATGAACTCACCTGTTTCCAATACACGCAGCAAACGAGCCTGTGTGCCCAATGGCATTTCACCAATTTCATCAAGGAAAATAGTACCGCCGTTTACTGTTTCAAAATAACCTTTACGTGTATCTACCGCACCGGTAAACGAACCTTTTTCATGACCAAACAATTCCGAATCAATCGTTCCTTCGGGTATAGCACCACAGTTAACCGCAATAAACGGGTTGTGTTTGCGTGCCGATAAGGAATGAATGATCTGCGAAAACACTTCTTTACCTACACCACTTTCTCCATTGATCAATACCGTTAAATCCGTTGCACTCACCTGCACTGCCACATTCAACGCATGGTTGAGGGCGGGGGAGTTACCAATAATGCCAAACCTGTTCTTTATTGTTTGTAAATCCATGATTGTTATTTTTCAATTACAGCAAGCAACGTTCCTTTGGTGCAGTCGGTTACAGTTACATTGATGTAATCGCCTTTCTTTAAATCGTACTGCTCTTTTGCAAATACAATTACTTTGTTTTGTGAGTTGCGGCCCATCCACGCATTTGCATCTTTTTTGCTTTCGCCTTCTATCAATACTTTGTAGGTGCGGCCAACATCCCGTTTGTTACTGTCTAATGAAAGATAGTATTGCTTATCTACGATCTCCTGCAAACGACGTTTCTTCACATCTTCCGGCACATCATCTTTATAACGGCGTGCTGCCAACGTTCCCGGACGCTCACTGTAGAAGAACATATAGCTGTAATCGTATTGGCTGTAATCCATAATACTCAATGTATCCTGGTGTTCTTCTTCCGTTTCAGAACAAAAGCCTGCAATGATATCGGAACTGATACCGCAATCGGGAATAATTTCCTTAATGCGATCCACTTTCTTCATGTACCATTCACGGGTGTAGGTTCTGTTCATCAGCTGCAGCACACGTGTGTTACCACTTTGCACCGGCAGATGAATATAGTTGCAGATGTTTTCATACTTCGCCATTACATGCAGCACTTCATCGGTAATATCTTTCGGGTGCGAAGTTGAAAAACGAACACGCAGATCGGGAGAGATCAGCGCCACACGTTCCATAAGGTTGGCGAATGAAACCGTCTCATTACTCTTTTCATCCACAAAATAATAGCTGTCTACATTCTGCCCGAGCAAGGTTACTTCACGAAAGCCACGATCAAACAGATCCTGTGCTTCGGCAACAATTGATTGTGCATCACGACTACGTTCTCTGCCTCGTGTAAACGGTACCACGCAAAAACTGCACATATTATTACAGCCACGCATGATAGAGATAAATGCACTTACACCATTGCTTTCCAAACGCACCGGCGAAATATCAGCATAAGTTTCATCACGGCTCAGCAATACATTCACCGATTTTTGTCCACCTTCTGCTTCTACAATCAAGCCGGGCAATGTGCGGTAAGCATCGGGGCCAACCACCATATCCACCAGCTTTTCTTCTTCCAGCAGGTTTGCTTTTAAACGTTCGGCCATACAGCCCAGTACACCTACCAGCATTCCGGGTTTGCGCATTTTAGCTTTGCGGAATTCGGTAAGGCGTTTGCGGATAGTTTGCTCGGCCTTTTCCCTGATGGAACAGGTGTTGAGCAAAACCAAGTCGGCTTCTTCCATATCACGTGTGGCACCATAGCCCGCACTATTGAGGATGCTGGCTACAATTTCGCTGTCGCTGAAATTCATCTGGCAGCCATAGCTTTCGATATAAAACTTCTTTTTGTATTGATTGGGGTCGTTGGCAAAAGGCGCATAAGCTTCACCTTGACGGCTTTCGTCGTGTACCTTGTTGTCTGTCATCAGATCCATCATATTCATTCGCAAATTGAGCAGGCAAAGTTAGCGAAAGAATCCCGAAGTAGTGACAGATTGACAGCAAAAGATACCGCTGATGGAATAGCAAGCCTGTTGAGTAGCTTTGAAAATTATCTTTACTCAAAATCAACCCTTTCATTTGAGATTTAGTTTCCTTTTTATCATTCTAACCTTGATTTCCTGCTTAGTAAGCGCCCAACAGCTTAAAAAAGACGGGCTGCTTGTTGGAACAGTTATCGATACAAGCAACCAGAAAGCTGTGATGGGAGCTACCGTTGCGGCCATTCCTTATACCGATACAAGCAGGCAAACTGTGTTTTTAACCGATAAAAACGGGGGCTTCCATTTAGCGAACCTGCAATTGGGCTATTACAAAATTCGTATCAGTGCTGTTGGTTACCGTACATTGACCATCGATAGTATTCATCTGCGTACAGACCGGGCTGATTTTAACTTGAACGATATTTCGCTCAGCAACCAATCGGTTGAGCTTTCGGAGGTGGTGATCTTTGTAGAGAAACCTTTGATCGAATCGAAGGAAGGAAATATCACGTTCAACGTTGGCGAAAGTGCTTTGAGCAATGGCAGCACCGCTACCGAATTGCTGAAGCAAACGCCACTTGTAACAACCGATGCCGATGGAAAAATTGCAGTGCGTGGCAAAGAACCCAAGATTTTAATTGATGATAAACCTGTTGAATTAAATGCACAACAACTGCAGGACTTATTGGAAAGTATGCCCGGCAGTATGATTGAAAAAATTGAAGTACTCACTAACCCTCCACCACAATACGCAAACGAACAGGGAGGGGTAATTAATATTGTAACAAAAAAAGGAAGAGTAGGCTTTGGTGCAAGAGTGAATTTGTATGCCGGTACAAGAGGACAAACAGGCATCAGTACCAACTTCAACTACCGCAGGCAAGGCTTTGCTGTAAACCTGAATGCCGGTGTTGGTTACAACGAATTTCAAACAGATGGTTACAGCAACCGCACCAATATTTACAAAGACTCCAGCAATCAGTTGAATACAATCAACAGCTCGTTCAACAAAAGTATACGACCAAACCTCCGGTTAAATATTGATTACGAAGCAAACAAATGGAACAGCTTCAACTTTGTTGCACAGTACAACCAAAGCAACAGTAATAACAGTGGATTTAACCGTTATACCAATATCGATCGCTTCAACAATATTTCGAGATTAAGTGAACGTACTATTGCTTCGGAAGCTGCCAATCAAAATCCATCGATCAACTTTACGTACATCCACAAAAGCAAAAGACCAGGTGAATCGATACGGTTGATCTCTGCTGCGAACTTTGGTTGGAGCAGGAACACACGTAATTATTTTCAGGAATTTCTCTACGCCGATAATACACCCACAGGAGTTGACAGTACACAACGGCAAACAAACAAAACCAAATCGAACGGGTATAGTGTTAACATTATTTACGACAGGCAGCTGAGTAATAAGAAAACAAGTCTTTCAACAGGTGTTGCTTATTATCGAACAAACAGCGATGTGCTGCTAGTAACAGAGTTTATGAAAAAACCGGAGTACACATTCTTAAAGTCAGATCTGTTGAGTAATGATTTCATGTTTCACCAGGACATCATCAGTGCTCGGTTATCGATGAAACATATTTTTAAACCGGGCTTTTCGGTAACAGCAGGTTCAGCAGTTGAGCAAACGAATTTTTTGTTTGAATTATTCAGAGATCAGAAAACAGAATACAACCGCTATTTAAACTTTCTGCCTTTTGCTAACGTAAATCGAAGCTGGAAGGATGGAACCAATCTTACATTCTCTTACCGGAGAACAATGCGGCGCCCCGGCATTGGCGAATTAAATCCCGCTATTGACTATGGTGATCCTTACAACCTCCGTTATGGCAATCCTGATCTGTTGCCATCACAATCGCATACGTTCGATCTGGTAGCAGGTAAAACAAAAAGCAAGTATTTCACAAACATCAGCATTGGTTACAACCTGGTTGAAGATGTATTCAGCCAGATACGTACGCTGCAAACCGATGGCAAAACAATTGTTACATGGAATAATGTAAGCAACCGACAGGAGTTTGAAGCAAGTACATGGGCAGGACTTACCATCAGTCGTAAATTAAGAGCTAATTTAAGTGCCAGCTATTCGTACAACAAATACGATGCATACGATAAACTGGTGCGTAAGTTTCGGGATGGCGGAACATTTACTTCCAACTTCAGCACCAACTATAATCCCAACGACTTGTGGACGTTTACCGGGGCATTTTCACTTAACCGTTTTGCCAATCCGCAGGGAACTGTGCGCAGCAATATTTCGATGAACATTGGAGCACAACGAAAACTGTTTAAGAAAAAGATCATTGTTTCCATCAATACAACCGATCCCTTCATTCAACAGAACAACAGGGTATTTACCTACGGACCGAATTTTAATTTAGAAAGTTACAGCCGCACACAAACAAGAAATTATCGCATTACACTCAGTTATAATTTTAATAAAACATCCACTGTTAAACGTAAAACAGCGGATGTACTGAAGACGATTAAGAAATAATGCGAATGTTCTATTTCCGTACAAAACGCATTACAGCCACATCATCAATTAAAAAGTTGAGAGTGTTATCATCGCTTAATGCATAGCGGTTTACTTTCTTCAACATTTCGGTAAATGTTTTTTCTCCATTGCCGGGGCAGGCCATCATGGTTGAAATGCCGGGTGTAAACTTTATGGTATTGCCGTTAATACTGTATTTGCTGCTGAAACCATTGCAACCGGTATTGCCGTTTATCTGGCTGTTAGCTAAATCGAAACGGATAAACGGTTTCTTTTCCGGGTATAATCCGTCAAATGCAATGCGGATACCGGAGATATAATTCAATTCCCAATTGCCTTCAAGTTTAGCAAGTGCAGCATCAACAGATGCAAACTTTACAAGCAGTTTATCTTCTTCATAGAAATAAAGTGTTTGGTTACGGATAATCCATTTGCTTGTTTTATTCAAAGCGACAAGAAAATCTGACTCCATATTGCCTGTATTTAAACAAGCCATTTTAGTTACAGCCAAAGGAGAAAATTTAATCACATTATCCTTCTGCAATTCAAAACGGCCATTCAATCGGTTACAGCCGGTAAATCCTGCAACAGAGTTCACCTGGCCGGAAGTAAATAACAGATGTGCCGCTTTTGCATTATCGCCCAAGCTAACCGGCTTACTGTTTAATTCGGTTACATACCACCGATACATGTATAAATATTCGCTTCCTTCACTTACAACAGGAGCAGCAATGGTGGGAGGGTTTACTACTTCGCCGGAAGAAGGAGTTGATGTATTTGTTTTACTCGTTTTACAAGAAAAAGCCTGAATAAGAAATAAAGCAAGCGCCGGGACAAAAAGTTTATAATTCATGTTCTGTTTTTTTGTTGATGCTATTATTAATTCTTTTACACAAGCGCAGGTAATGTTGTTATCTTTTTGGCAATCTGTTAGCAATTATAGAACTATTAAGGTAAGCATTCTTGCTGCAAGCGTTAACTATGCGTTGCGAAGTACGGAATAAACTTACGCATGAGTCTATTCTTACCATCAATAAAATTGTATTTGTAAATGTAGATGAGGAGGGTTAACCTGCTCCTCATGGTAAAACAGAAATCACTTACGTAAAAGACAGGATTAAATAAACAGCTTAAAACAAAAACAACCGAAAGCAAAGCCTTCGGTTGTTTTTGTAATGAAGTTTATTCCTCATCGTCTTCTTCGTAATAAGCATCCTGACTGTAATACAATTTTTCCCAGGCGGCAACAGCCTGATCATCTAAACACTCAACAATGTCGAGTATCGGATCAGCTTTTTTCTTCCACACAATTTCTTCGCCTTCTGCAAAAGAAGAAGTACAAACTGCATAATCACTTTTAAAATGCAGCTTAATAAGCTTGATCGGTTCCTCTTCTTTTTCCTGAATAAGGTAATAGCACCCTGCCTCTAACAATTCGTACGTAAACATAGCTCTCTCCGTTTAAAAAATTCAACAATAGGTTCTTCAGAATGTAATGGGTAGAAACGTGTACCGGGCGGGGTTTGTAAGTACGGGTTAAGTACAAAACAAATGTACCACGTTTCATTGTTGGCAGAGCTGTTAATCTGTCACAAACGGGGCTTTCACAAAAAATTAATTGAGCACTATTGTAAACCAACGGCTTACACTTAATCGAGTTCGGTTATGGTTATTTTCTTGCCTTCGAAGCTGATCTGCAGGGTTTTAAACGAACGAACCGGCTTTCCGTTGTTGATGGCGGGTTCCCATTCGTACATGTCCATCCAGGCTTTTAGTTTGGCCATATCGGGACGCACATTGCTGTTGGGCCGCACTTCGTAGGTGCAAGGCTTACCATCACTGTTAACCAGCAGGCTGATGGTTATTTTTCCACCTGCCCTTTTTTGGGTGTAATCGTCGAAGAATTTTTCAAGATGCGATTCAAGAGAAGGTTTTTTGGTTTTCCATTTGGCTGTTTGTTGCACACGTACCACCACATCGTCGAAGGGATTTGCGCCAAATTGAACACAGCTGTCGAGTTTATAAACTTCCTGTTGCTGCTGAGCGGTTACAGATAGGCCAACGAAAAGAAGGATAAAGGATAAGTATATTTTCATAGCATAAATATAATAAAGCAGCCTTAAGCGTGGCTTAAGGCTGCGAATAAATTTATCGGAAAAGGACGATTTGCTTACCCTTCGTGTTTGCGGTTGAGCATCCAGATGAAAAACGCAATCAGGAAAATACCAATACCCACACCACCGAAAATGAGTGCAGTCAGCACTTTTTGCGCACCTGTTGACAATACCATTGATAAAGCAATTACCAGGTAAACGATGTAAATGGTAAGAAGGGTATAAATCTTTTTGTCCATGATTGTGATTTTGTTGCTGCGAAATTGAGAAATAAATAGTTACAGGCCAAAAATTATTCACAGGGTTGTGAACAAATTTGGGAATGGGATGGGAGGTGTGTTTTGTTATATTTGCCCGTTCCGGTGAAGAAGGAAGTACGAGGTAGGAGTTACGAAGTACGATATGAGCAGTTGCCCGGCATTGTACTCCTGTACAAGGGTGCGACGCCAATGCAGCCGATAGACATTCTGCTGCCGGTAACAAAAACTAAGAACTGAAAACTATAAACATCTCAATGGCTGAAGAAAAAAAGAATTTGTTTGATTACGACGAGAGCTCCATTAAAACCCTCGACTGGCAGGAACATATTCGTTTGCGCCCCGGTATGTACATTGGTAAACTGGGCGATGGCAGCAGTGCCGACGATGGTATTTATGTGTTGCTGAAAGAGGTGGTGGATAACTGTATTGATGAACACACGATGGGCTATGGCAAATCGGTCGACATTGCTATTGAAAAAGGAACGGTAACTGTGCGTGACTATGGCCGTGGTATTCCGTTGGGTAAAGTAGTGGATGTGGTGAGCAAGATCAACACCGGTGCCAAGTACGATAGCAAAGTGTTTCAGAAATCGGTTGGTTTGAATGGTGTGGGTACAAAAGCGGTAAATGCATTGAGCAGTTATTTTAAAGTAACCGCTTTTCGTGATGGCAAACAAAAGACCGCCGAGTTTCAAAAAGGTATTTTAACCAAAGAGCATAAAGAAGAAAAAACAACCGAAGGCAACGGAACAGAAGTGTTGTTTGTTCCTGACGATTCGGTCTTTAAAAATTATCACTATATCCATGAGTACATGGATAACCAGTTCTGGAACTATTGTTACCTCAACGCTGGATTAGTGATCAACTTCAATGGAAAGAAATACGTTTCGAAAAATGGTTTGCTCGATCTGTTGCAACGCAAAACCAACGAAGATGAATTGCGTTATCCCATCATTCATTTGAAAGGCGAGGATATTGAAATTGCCATTACACACGAAAATCAATACGGCGAAGAGTATTACTCGTTTGTAAACGGACAGTTCACTACACAAGGTGGTACGCACTTGGCTGCTTTCCGTGAAGGCTTTGTAAAAACCATTCGTGAGTTTTACAAAAAAGATTATGATGCGGCTGATATACGTGGCAGCATTTGTGCAGCCATCAGCGTACGTGTACAGGAACCGGTATTTGAAAGTCAGACGAAAACAAAGCTTGGTTCAAACGTGGTATATGAAGGCGGTCCGACGATGAAAAACTTTGTCGGCGACTTTCTTGCACGTGACCTTGATCTGTTCCTGCATAAAAATCCATCGGTTGCTGAAGCGTTGAAAAAACGTATTGAGCAAAATGAAAAAGAAAGGAAAGAATTAGCAGGTATTAAAAAACTGGCAAACGAGCGTGCGAAGAAAGCCAACCTGCACAATAAGAAATTAAGAGACTGTCGTTTTCATTACAACGATGAAGCTACAGGCAAGGATAAAGATAAAGTTATTGAGAAGCAGAAAGAGACCACCATTTTTATTACCGAAGGTGACAGTGCGAGTGGTAGCATTACCAAAAGCCGCAATGTTGAAACGCAGGCGGTGTTCAGTTTGCGTGGTAAGCCGCTTAACTGTTATGGCTTAACAAAAAAAGTGGTGTACGAAAATGAAGAGTTCAACCTGTTGCAACATGCGTTGAACATTGAAGACAACTACGAAGATCTCCGCTACAACAATATTGTGATTGCTACCGATGCTGATGTGGATGGTATGCATATCCGTTTGTTGTTGATGACTTTCTTCCTGCAATTCTTTCCTGACTTAGTGAAGAACGGGCACGTGTTTATTTTAGAAACACCATTGTTTCGTGTGCGCAATAAACAGGAAACCATTTATTGTTATGATGAAGGAGAGAAGCAGGCTGCAGTAAAAAAACTCGGCGGTAAACCGGAGATCACACGCTTTAAAGGTTTGGGTGAGATCAGTCCCGAAGAGTTTGGTCGTTTTATTGGTGCAGAAATGCGCAAAGAGCCGGTGATGTTATTACCTGAAACACATATACAGCAGGTGCTGGAATATTATATGGGTAAGAATACTCCCGACAGACAGGAGTTTATTATCGACAACCTGAAAGTGGAACTGGATAAAGTAGAAGAAACAGTGTAAATAATGATCGTCACTGCGAGGAACGAAGCAGTCTGTTGAGATTGCTTCGCCAAATACAAGGCTCGCAATGACGTTCTTCGTAATTAAAATGATTTGATTGAATGTTTGAATTTCACGCCGACCGGAAACGTTACTTCGACATACAGATACTGAACACAGAAAAGTATGTGTTGCCTTTTATTGAGAAAGTATTCTCTTTAAAACCGGGTATGCGTGTATTGGAGATTGGTTGCGGTGAAGGTGGTGTGTTGAAAGCATTTGTTGACAGAGGTTGCACAGGTGTAGGTATTGAGCTGGATGAAAGCCGTTTGGTGAATGCAAGAGAATGGATGAAAGCTGAAATTGCAGAAGGCAAGATCACTTTTCATTCAAAAGATATTTACAAAGCAACCGATGCCGATTTTGGTGGTGCATTTGATGTAATTGTTTTGAAGGATGTAATTGAACACATCCACGATCAGCCAAAGTTGATCGAGTGGATGAAAAGTTTTTTGACAACAAATGGTGTAATCTTCTTTGGTTTTCCGCCCTGGTATATGCCATTTGGTGGTCATCAGCAGATCAATAAAGGAAAGTGGTTGAGCAAAATTCCTTACTATCATTTGCTGCCAACGCCTATTTACAAATGGTTGTTGAAATCGAATGGAGAGAACTGGGAAGAAATGCTGGAGATAAAAGAAACAGGTATTTCCATTGAGCGTTTCGAACGTATCTGCAAGGAGAAAGGATACAACCTCATCAACAAAACACATTTTTTAATTAACCCAATCTATGAATACAAGTTTGGCTGGAAACCGAAAGAACAGTTTGGTTTGGTGAAAGCCCTTCCGTTTGTACGGAACTTTTTCACCACTTGTGTTTATTATCTGATACAGGCAAAACAGAATTAGATTTTATGATACATATTGTTTTTAACGAAGCTGATATTGACGTACTGCAAAAAGCCATTGAACTGGATGAAACATTACAAGGCGAAGTGTTGCAGGTGGAAGATGATTATGCTGTTGGTCCGCTGAAGGACATATACACAGAAGAAGGAATTACTGCACGCCGTGCATGGTGGAAAGAAGTGTTGACCGGCACCGATCTTGAAAAGAAAGTAGATGAAGGTGATGTGGATGACAACAAGCTCATCGCTTTTATTGTTGAGCGTTTGCAGAAAGATGAAGAAGAGAAAGTTTGGATATGGGCTGCACAGAACAAACACGATGTGAGCGGTTATTACTGGCTTATCAGTCAGCTGAAAGATTTCCAGGGCCGCATTTATATTTTGTACCTGAACAATCTGCCGTTCATTAATGAAAAAGGACAGTTGTTTTACCCGGAGTGGATCAGCACTATTCAGCCGAAGGAAATGACCAAAGCCAAAAAGCTTGCACGCCTTGTTACACCGAGTGAATTTGAGGTTGATCCGGATGAGTGGACCAAACTCTGCAACGAAGAAAAAGGAGTGCGTTTATTGGAAGGTGGTAAAAAGCTTGGACAAAAGGATTATGATTTTTACGATGCTGATCTGAAGAATTTTATTACAGGTGATTGGCAGAAAGCAAGTAAAGTCATCAACCAGTTTTTAAGTAAGAACAAACACACTACCGGTGATATGTATGTGCTGTGGCGAATCAAACAACTCATTGCAACAGATTTATACGATGTGCAAGGAGAGTTGAAGAATATGAAAGATTTTGAGTTGAAGAAAAAGTCGGGACAGTTGTTTGAAACAGCACAGCCGGCTGAACAATAATTGAATCAGAAAGTCCAAGCATGAAGACAATACTTAAACTGGAAGAGCTGGCGATGCTGTTGGTAAGCATCGCATTGCTTTACATTTCAACTGTAGAGTGGTGGTGGTATTTGTTGATGTTTATTGGTCCGGATATAAGCATGCTTGGATATTTGGCAGGAAATAAAACAGGAGCAATCCTGTACAACATCTTTCACCATAAAGCAATTGCAATATTGGTCATTGCAGTATCACTTGTATTAAAACTGCAGTTTCCTTTCTTCGACTCCGACCCGTTTATTCAGGCCGGTATTGTTTTGTTCGGTCATTCATCAATGGACAGGGTATTCGGTTATGGTTTGAAATATGAAAACGGATTTAAGTTTACGCATTTAGGTGAAATAGGAAAGAAGTAATAGCAAGATGTTGATCCCCTCTTGGGAGGGGTGACAAGTTGATGAACTGAATTACCAACCGATGAAGTGAGTGACACAACAGAAGCATAATAGTAGTACAAAAGCTAAGTACACAAATTGATTTTAAGAAATGAGTGCATCTAAAAAGAAAGAAAATGTTTTTGACAACGATGGCGGTATCCAGGGACAGTATAAAAACTGGTTTCTCGATTATGCATCGTATGTAATTCTGGAGCGTGCCGTACCTGCCATTGAAGATGGTTTGAAGCCGGTGCAACGCCGTATCCTGCATGCCATGAAAGAAATGGATGATGGTCGCTTTAACAAAGTGGCGAACATCATTGGTCAGGCGATGCAGTATCACCCGCATGGTGATGCAAGTATTGGCGACGCATTGGTGAACATGGGACAAAAAGATCTGCTGGTTGAAACGCAGGGTAACTGGGGCGATGTACGAACAGGTGATGATGCGGCTGCAGCTCGTTACATTGAAGCACGTTTATCAAAATTTGCATTGGATGTTGCATTCAACAACAAAACAATTGAATGGCAATTGAGCTACGACGGTCGTAAGAACGAACCCGTAGTGTTGCCGATGAAGTTCCCGTTGTTGCTTGCGCAGGGTGCAGATGGTATCGCTGTTGGTCTTTCAACAAAAATTCTTCCGCATAACTTTTGCGAACTCATTGATGCGTCTATTAAATCGTTGCGTGGCAAACGTTTTGAACTGTTGCCCGATTTTCAAACAGGCGGCATGATCGATGCCAGCAATTACAACGATGGTAAGCGTGGTGGTAAAGTGAGAGTGCGTGCACATATTGAAGAGTTCGATAAAAAAACATTGCTGATTAAAGATGTGCCTTACGGTGTTACCACAACGCAGTTGATGGAAAGCATTGTAAAAGCAAATGACCAGGGAAAGATCAAGATCAAAAAAGTAACGGATAATACCGCAGCAGAAGTTGAGATACAGGTTGATCTTGCGCCCGGTATTTCGCCCGATATTACCATTGATGCATTGTATGCATTTACTGATTGTGAAGTTTCTATTTCGCCCAATGCATGCGTGATCGTCAATGACAAACCACAATTCTTATCTGCAAGTGATTTGTTGAAATTCTCAGCAGAGCAGACAAAAGAATTGCTGAAGAAAGAACTGGAGATCAAGCTGGGTGAGCTGCAGGAGAAATGGCATTATACTTCACTCGAAAAAATATTCTTCGAAGAACAGATTTACAAAGAGCTGGAGAAGAAACATGAAACATGGGATAAAGTAATTGAAGCAATTGATAAAGCATTTGTTCCATTCAAAAAACACCTGAAGCGTGATATAACAAGAGAAGATATTCTGAAGCTCACGGAAAAACCTGTGCGTCGTATCTATCGTTTGGATATTGCTGAACTCAACGAACAGATCAAAGGACTGGAAGCAGATATCAAGCAGGTGAAATACGATCTTGATAACATCGTTGATTTTGCTGTTGCATACTATGAAAACCTGTTAAAGAAATATGGTAAAGGCCGTGAGCGTAAAACGGAGATCAAACCATTTGAAGTGATCCAGGTGAAACAAGTAGCTATTGCCAACACCAAATTGTACATGAACCGTGAAGATGGTTTTGTTGGTACATCGCTGAAGAAAGATGAGTTCATTACAGATTGTTCCGACTTTGATGATATCATCGTGTTTACCAAACGTGGTATTATGAAAGTGGTGAAGGTGAGCGATAAAGCGTACATCGGCAAAGACATTATACATGCTGCCGTTTTCCAGAAGAATGATGAACGTACTACGTACAACATGATCTATGCTGACGGAAAAACAGGTATCAGCTATGCCAAGCGTTTTAATGTAACCGGTGTTACACGTGATAAGGAATATGATCTCACCAAAGGCGATCCGAAAAGTAAAGTGCATTACTTTACAGTGAACCCGAATGGTGAAGCAGAAGTAGTTAAAATATTATTGAGCCCAAGTGCAAGTGCCCGTATTAAAGAGTTTGATTTCTATTTTGAAGAACTCGATATTAAAGGTCGTAGCAGCATGGGTAACCAGGTGACCAAGTATGCGGTGAAGAGTGTGAAGTTTAAAGAGAAAGGCCGTGCAACATTGAGCGGTAAGAAAATGTGGTTCGATGATAAGTTTGGTCGCTTGAATACCGAAGAGAAAGGAGAGTACCTCGGCAAGTTTGAACCGGACGATCGTATTCTTGTGGTGTACAAGGATGGTAACTATGAAATTACGGATCAGGAGATGACACAGAAATTCGATCCTGAAAATATTCTGTTGATCGAGTTGTTTAAACCAGACCGGATTATTACTGCTGTTTATTTAGATAACGATAAGCTGCAATACAATGTAAAGCGTTTCAAAATTGAAACAACTACACTCAAAAACAAATTCTTCTTTATTAAAGAAGGAGCAAAGAATTATGTAGAAGCGGTAACAACAGATGAAGAACCTGTTCTCTCTGTAAAAAGCGGAAAAGGTGCACAGGTGCGTAGTGCAAAGATCAAGCTGGCGAAAGTTGCTGAGATCATGGGCTGGAAAGCAGTCGGTGCCAAGCTTACCGATTTCAACAAGAGCATTGAAATGGAATGGGTGAAAGAAGATCCGAATGCACAACCGGAGTTGTTTGAATAATATTTATTAAAAATGAATACTAAAGAGATTTTAAATGCCATCGGTACAATTGTATCTTTAATAGCAAGTATTATTGCTATTGTAGTCTTCTTGGTAAAAGGATTTGAACTTGAAGACCGAGAAATAAAAATACAAGCCACTACCTGGCAAGATTTAACAAAATCTCCTAGGATTCAGGATTTTGAAGCTTCATATTCGTTTCAAGGCAAAAAAGTTGAGGGAATATGGCTATTAACGCTAAAGTGTAAGAATGTAGGCAACAAACCAATTATCGGTTATGGGAAAAATAGCAATTTTCAAAATGACTACATTTTAATAAATATTGACTCTAATTATAGACTCTTAGCCTCTCAGCCTGTGGAAAATCAAATTCAGTCGGACTTAAAGGTTACTAATGATAATTCTGTTGCATTACGATTTCAAAAATGGAATCCAAACGAGTTACTTGTTTTGCAATTCTATCTAGAACCCAAAAAAAAGGATTCAATGATTTATCCATCACTTGCTTTTAATCATCGAGAACTTATTGACTGCAACTTTTCGTTTAGCAGTGAAATTGAAGATTATTTCATTCAACATCCATTAAATAAAGTAGCAAAAATATTTCCATTATGGAGTATTCCTTTTTTGATTGGAGGATCACTATTTAGTATAATCCTATGTTTTATGCCTCTACTCATTTTCTTAATTGTAAGTGTAAAACAAAAAATTTCATACAATTTATGGTCGAAGAATTATCTCTCTACTCTGATTAAAAAAATAGACTCAAGCATTTATGATGATATAGAAAAAACAATCTATAAAAATAACCATTCCAAAATTCCACAAGAAGTCTGGAATGAATTCAGGATTCCTAAACCTCATTTCCCAACACCAAGGCTTTTAGCTCTATTTAATCTCTTTTCGGCTTCACTAATGGCAATTATCGGTTTTTTCAACCTCGTCGTGTATTTCTCGATTTTCTTTTTGTAAAACAGAACAGCGGTTGCTTTGAAACCGCCGTTCCTGTTTAAAAGATTCTGTTAAGAGCTTTACCCGTTAACAAAAGTTTAGAAACCGTCATACATCCGTAGAAATAATTCCTGCATCTGAATGAGCAAGCAGCTACTAAAATCCTGCTACCATTTATATGAGGAAGATCTACCTGAGCTTACTTGTAGTGTTTACTACCGCAGCCATTACAACCAACGCACAAGTAAAACCTGTTATCAAAGCAGGTGTTATTCAATCAACATGGAAAGGAGAGGCCCGTCAGTCATTCGATCAGTTAATAGATAAGACTGATGGTTACATTACCACAAGAAACCGCACAGCATTTTATGTGGGTGCAGGTATTGAATTACCATTGGGCGATGTTGTTTCTCTTGAGCCTTCACTTGTTTATTCACAACGTGGTTATGGCATTAAAGGAAATCTCACCATCAACGATATGAAGATCGATGCACTGGATGCAAGAGCAACCTCACAAATGCACTACATTGATCTGCCTGTGCTGCTGAAAGTAAAGCCAGCTGCTGGTTTGCAGTTGTTTGCCGGTCCGCAGGTTTCTTACCTGGTGAAGAATAATTTACGAGCCGATGTTTCTGTACTGGGCTTTTCATTGATCAATACAGATATGGATATTACCGAGCAATTCAATCGTTGGGATGTAGGTGTAACAGGTGGTATTGGTTATGAATTTGCAAATGGTATTGGCATTACTGCAGCGTACGAAAGAGGATTTCAACGCCTGGACAAGAATCAGAACTTCAAAGCATTTAATGAAGGATATAAAGCAGGATTGACCTATCGATTCTAAATAAAAGATGTCAGTCATCTTTCAGGTGAACAGACATCAACTTATCAACTGTGAAAACCTCGGCTGATGATGCAATACCCGGCATCATCGGCTTTTATATTTTATGCTGAACCACTGTCTGGGTTCTAAAATCATCACTCATTCTTCATCATTCATCACTATCAACGATCTCTCCATAATTGATCAATAATTCTTCACCTGCTTTTATTTCACGAAGTGTTTCAAAATCTTCACCATCATTAATGGAAATAATATTTGGCGTATCGTCGTGATTGAGAAAGTTCACAATATCCATCACTTTAAAACCATAATCAGGAACATAATAAAACTCATCATCAAACAAACAATAGGTTTCAACCAACTCTTTGCTGTGTGCAGGCAATGCATCTATTTCAGTTCGTTCGATCTTTATCCATTCACCAATGTTTTTGGAGAACAGTCCTCGTTGCCCCTTTGGAATATCCCTTAACGCAAACACACCATTCCCATGAATGGGAGAAGGCTTCATCATTACCCATGTATCATGTCTCAGTTCATTCAGCAGTTGTTCTTTGGTCATACTGTAATGTATAAAAAAGCCGGCATTCGCTGGCTTGCTTGCTTTATTTTAAGTATCGTTTTATTTCACGTTCTGCATCTCTGTTCTTGATGGTCTCCCGTTTATCGTGCAGCTTTTTACCTTTTGCCAAACCAACTTCCATTTTTGCCAGGTTGTTTTCATTAAAGAAAATCCGCAAGGGCACAACGGTATAACCTTTATCCTTCAATTTGTTTTCCCATTTCTTGATCTCACGCTTGTTGAGCAACAGTTTACGATCGTGTACTGCAATATGATTGTTGGTGGTGCCCAAACGATACTCTGCAATGTGCAGACCTTTCACCCACAGTTCATGTTTATCAAAAAAGCAATACGCATCGGCAAAACTTACTTTACCGTCACGGATCGATTTTACTTCCGTTCCCACCAATACCATACCTGCCACGAGTTTATCCTCGATGTAATATTCGTGAAAGGCGCTTCTGTTCTTCAGTTCCATACTTTTTTCAACCTGTGCAGGTATGCCATACTTATGATCTACTTGATAAATCTAAAACCGGCAGAAGTATGGCATACCTTACCGGCGTTAAATAAAAAAGCAATCAGCAAAAGATTTCGCTTTTACTGATTGCAAATATAAAAGGTTCGTTTAGTTCTTAAGCAAAGAGAAGATAACGCCGAACTTTTGTTTCATTTCCTTGCGGTCGATGATCATATCAAGGAAACCATGCTCCAGTAAAAATTCGCTCCGTTGGAAACCTTCGGGCAAATCTTTCTTGATGGTTTCTTTAATAACACGTGGACCAGCAAAACCGATCAATGCACCGGGTTCACCAATGTTGAGATCGCCCAGCATACCAAAGGAAGCAGTAACACCGCCAAAGGTTGGATCGGTAAGCAATGAAATGTAGGGGAGTTTCGCATCACTTAACTGTGTAAGCTTACCCGAAATTTTGGCTAACTGCATCAATGAAAATGCACTTTCCATCATACGGGCACCACCACTTTTACAGATCATGATCATGGGAATATTGTGCTCAATACAGTAATCGGCACCACGGGCAACTTTTTCGCCCATTACACTACCCAGCGATCCGCCAATAAAATCGAAATCCATACAACAGATGAGTACTTCGTTTCCTTCAATTTTACCAACCGCTACACGAATAGAATCATGCAGATCAGACTTTTTCCAGATATCTTCCAAACGCTTCTGGTAAGGTTTCAGATCGGTAAAGCCCAGGTAATCTTTTGAGCGGATGTTGGCAAAAAGCTCTGTGTATTCATCGCCATCAAATAATATGTCGAAGTATTCGCCACTGCCGATGCGGTGGTGGTAATTACATTTCGGACAAACATATTTGTTTTCTGAAAGTTCAGTTGTTGTACAGGTGTACTTGCACTCCGGGCACTTAGCCCAAAGTCCTTCCTGGATCTCTTTCTTTTCAGAAGTTGAAGTAAGAATTCCTTTTTGTACCCGTTTAAACCACGATGAGCGACTGGCATCTTCTTGCGGAAGATCATCACCCGTCAGGTTTTTTTCAATATCCTCTTCTTTTTTAGCCATCGTTCCTTTATTTGAAAAGTGGGTAAAAGTAAGCAATTAAGCGTTTCTGTTCACACAGTTCAAATCTTCGAACGCAACTTCCAAACGCTTAATGAAACTTTCTTCACCCTTACGCAGCCAAACACGGGGATCGTAGTATTTTTTATTCGGGCTATCCGGACCTTCAGGATTACCCAACTGGCCTTGGAGATAACCTTCTTTTGCTTTGTAATTGTCTAATACACCTTCCCAGAATGCCCATTGCAGATCGGTGTCAATATTCATTTTAATAGCACCGTAGCTGATGGCTTCACGGATCTGGTGTTGAGGCGAACCGCTACCACCGTGGAATACAAAGTAAACAGGCTTTGGACCAGTACCTAATTTCTTTTCGATATGCACCTGGCTGTTGTGCAGAATAATTGGCGTTAACTGTACATTACCGGATTTGTAAACACCGTGTACGTTACCGAAAGCGGCAGCAACTGTAAACAATTTGCCAACCTTGCTCAATTCAGTATAAGCATATTCAACATGCTCGGGTTGCGTATAGAGCTTATCGTTTTCAATATCGCTGTTATCAACACCATCTTCTTCACCACCTGTAACACCTAATTCAATTTCAATACCCATGCCCAATGGCGCCATGCGTTTGAAATATTCAACAGAAGTATGGATGTTTTCTTCAATTGGTTCTTCACTTAAATCCAGCATGTGTGAGCTGAACAAAGGCTGACCTTTTTCTTTTTTAAATTCAACACCGGCATCAATCAATCCGCTGATCCAGGGCAACCATTTTTTTGCAGCATGATCGGTATGCAAAACAACAGGAACACCATAATATTTTGCAACGTTGTGAATATGTAAAGCACCTGAAATAGCACCACGGATATTGCCTTGCAGCTGATCGTTTGGCATGCCTTTACCTGCAATGAATTGTGCACCACCATTTGAAAACTGAACAATAACAGGCGAGTTTACTTTCGCTGCTGTTTCCAGTGTAGCATTAATTGTATTGGTACCGATTGTGTTTACTGCTGGTAATGCAAACTGATTTTCTTTTGCATCATTTAATAACGCTTCCAGTTCTTCGCCAAAGAGGACGCCGGCTTTGTACTTGCTCATAATTGGTTTGTTAATAGTTGAAAAAGACAGATTAAAATCTGTGTTTAAGCGCCGCTAAGATAGTTAAAATGCGAGTTTAAATTCTTAGGAAATTTCGTTTAGCAAACACACATTAGTAAAGCTGTATAACAAGCAAGCTGGGCAACAATTCTGTTTGTTTTATACCGGTTGCAGCAATGCTTCCTTTTAAAAATTCTTCTTTGTCTTGTTGTGTGCTATAATAATAAAAATAATACCTGATCTTGTTTTGCTTTAATTCCGTAATTAGATCCGCAACTGCATAAGTAGGTTTGTAAATGGTGTAGTATGGATTGTTGCTGAGATAAGCATACACCATACATTCGTCAACACGTTGGTTGGAAGTGAAGCGACCCTGGATATGCTGTTCTTTAATTTCGGCTGCTGCTTCAAAAATATTTTTATGATGATGGATCTGATCCTTTAACAGGTTGATCGGTTCGATAAGAAAACTACCAAAGAAGATTAACCACATGAATAATTGTTGCAGTTTACGAAGCGGATAAACTGCAGTTAACTGTTGCAGTAATAACGCACCTGCAATAAAAAAGATAAATGTTGTTACCCATATAAATCTTGTTTCGAGATGAAGCAGCAAATAACCCGATGGCAAAACCAACATACCAACAAGCAAATACAACCATTGTTTCGACCGTTGTTTGAAATACATATAGCCTGACAGAAATAAAATTGCCGAAGCAAGAAAACTCAGCTCATGTATGCATTTTAACCATTGTTGAAAATTGAAAAGTACAACACGTATTTGATGCAGCACCAATGTCAGCAATGAAGCTGAAGCAAGATTATCTGCACGCATATGCCAGGGATCTTCCCAAACAGAAGATGAACCTTCGTGTGGCGGGGGGTGCAGGATGGGGCCGGGCAGCGGCGCATCGCCAAACTGCCAATGTGCATTAAATTTTCCAAATGCGATCATCCACTCTCCATACTTCCAATGTAAAGCATATAGCCACGGAAATATACACACTGCAAATACCAACAGGCCAATAAGTAACTGTTTAACTGTAGCAAGCCGGTTAAACAAAAGATGTATTACAACAAAATGAAAAATAAAGAAAGGAAAACCATACGACTTTGCGAAGTATAACATGGCTCCAATAAAACCTGCAAGAATATTTTTGCCCGTGCTTGTATAAAAATCGTCTTGCTTAATAAGATTGAAATAGCATAACAGCAGGAATACCAATAAGGCATCTGCAGCAAGTTCAAAATAACAATAGTGCAAAAGAATAATGATGCTGCAATATTGAATGGCAGCTTTTAACCACAACGAAAGCTCAAACTTATTAAGCAATGAATGCAGCACATACAATGAGCCCAACGAGAAAAACAGGTTACTTATTTTAAATGCAGTCCAATCATTTAAACCCAACTTTAGTAAAGGAAGTACCAGCCAGGAATGCAGAGGATTCCAAAAACCATTTACTGCCAACTTCCATTCTCCTTTAAGATAATGATGGGCTACTTCCATATAACCGATCGCATCCAGGTCGGAAACATATTGATACAATGGCCATGTTACTGCAAAAAGGATACAGAATGTTGCAAGTGAAAATGGAAGACGTTGCTTAATGAGTAAATTCATCGCTTAAAAATAAGCTTTCCCGCAGTTTTTTAAAATATTCAGCAGCATACAATAAGCGGCTGCCATACCAACTGAAAAATTCTCCATCAACTATTTGCAGTGCAGGCATTTTTATTTGCGGCATTTGGTACTGCCATTCGCTTGTAAACGCATCTATATGTTGTTGTTTAAATGGAAATGGTTCTGATGAAAAGAAAACAACATCAACATTTAATGCTGCTATTTGCTCCAGGGTAATTTCGGGATAACGTTTTTGTTCCTGCAGTACATTTTCAAAACCTGCGGCAGTAAGCATCTCGTTAATAAACGTATCGCCTCCTGCACTCATGTAGGGCTTTTTCCAGATAAGATAAATGCAGCGCAGGCTTTGCTTTGCAATTGTTATTTGCGCAAAGCGTTGCTTAATTTGCTGCGTTAATTCCTTTGCGTGTGCTGAACGATCTGTAAGTAACCCTATCTGTTCAATCGCTTCATATGCATCATTCAAATTGGCTATATCGGAGCAATAAACGGGGCAAAATGCGGCTATTGCTTCTACCTGTTCTTTTACATTTTCTTCTTTGCTTGCAATTACAATGTTGGGTTGTAATAGTTGCACAGCGTTAACATCAACATTTTTCGTTCCGCCAATACGTTTTTTTGTTCTGAACCAACTCTCCGGGTGAACACAAAATTTTGTAATGCCAGCTACCTCATTTTCCAGCTGCAATGAATAAAGTAATTCGGTAAGCGACGGCACTAACGATATAATCCGCAAAGGTGGGGATGGTATAAAAACACGTTTGCCTGTTTGATCGTGAAAATTTTTCATTTCATTTTTCAAACAGGCAAATTAATTAATTGAACGGTTCCTTTGGTGTTTAGTTTTCTTGGTACAGAATCAGGTAGCTCATTCTAGGATTTTGGAACGTTCCATCTTTCTTTCAAAATATCTTCGTTTAAATGCAGATAAAAAGAAAAAAAGATCTGGATTTCAGAGGATATTACGTTTGGATTTTACGTTGGTTTTCTTAGGATCCAGATCTTTTAGATAAAGCCTTTTTGGTCTCTTGGTTTTCCGCAACAGAGGGATTAATTCTGATCCGGTTGGCTTTTTTTGGTTTTTCAGGACTTAGGATTGGTCTTTCTTCCTAGGACGCTTGGATTTTTCGTTTGGTCTTTCTTTAGGATTTGGTGCGGTTCTTTCAGTTAGGATTTCATTTGGATTTTTCAACGGTTGTTTTGGTTCTCTTACAGGTTTATTGGATTTTTAAAACTGGTTTTTCAAAAAATGGAAGTCAATTGATATTGGATTAATTAGTTACGGTTTTTTAATGGATTTGGATTTTCTAATTCAGGTGTTTCTCGTAGTCTAGCAGCGATTGTGTTTCAATCAACTTCCGATACAAAAGTATAAGCAATGTTAAAAGTGTACAAGAGCAGTATTTCTCTTTTTCAAACCATCGGTATTTACCTCCGATAACGTAAAACTACGTGTACGCACTCGTGTAGTTACGTAAATAACAGTTTCTTTAGCTTAAAAAGCAATAACCGACATTAAAAAAGCCGCTGTTGAGCGGCTTTTACGTGTTTATACAATTGTGTTTTTATTTCGTAAGCGACTGTATAATGTCGTATTTGGTAACAATATGGTAGTTGCCCGCTTCATCCTTACTAAGCACAGCTCCGTTTTCTCTGGTAATAAGTGAACTGATGCGTTCAATTGGCGTATCGAACGCAACAATAGGTAAAGAAACCTCCATTACCTCTGCAACGGCTGCATGTTTTATTTCGGGATTAGAAAATACTTTATTGAACAAGCCATTTTCCGAAATAGAACCAACCTGCTCACCATCCTTAATAACAGGTAAATGTTCAATATCGTATTTCTTCATCAGCTCCACCGTTTCGGCAACAGTATTTGCCGGCTCAACACTTATTAAGCGGTTGTGAGCACGGGATGAAACAATATCCTTAAACGTTTTTACATCGAGGAACCCACGTTCCATCATCCATTGATCATTATAAATCTTTCCTACATAACGGCTGCCATGATCGTGCAGAATACAAACCACAAGATCATCTTTCTTCAGGCGATCTTTCAGTTGCATTAATCCCTGCAAACAACTGCCGGCACTGTATCCACAGAATAAACCTTCTTCTTTTGCTAAACGACGGGCCATAACAGCACCATCTTTATCGGTTACCTGTTCAAAATGATCGATAACACGCATCTCATAATTTTTAGGAACGAAGTCTTCTCCAAAACCTTCGCTGATGTATGGATGCACTTCACCCATATCAATTTCTCCGGTGCGGAAATACTTTGTAAGTAATGAACCATACACATCAATTGCCCATACCTGTATGTTTGGGTTTTTCTCTTTCAAATACATAGCAGCACCGGTAATAGTACCACCTGTACCCGCTGTACAAACAAGATGTGTAATTTTTCCATCGGTCTGCTTCCATATTTCAGGACCGGTTGTTTCGTAATGCGCCAACCTGTTTGCAAGATTGTCGTATTGATTCATATGATAGGAGTTGGGTACTTCCTTTGCCAAACGTGCAGCAACACTGTAATAACTGCGGGGATCTTCGGGAGCAACATTTGTGGGACAAACAATTACTTCCGCACCAACAGCTTTAAGTATATCAGCTTTCTCTTTCGATTGTTTATCGGTAGTAACAAAAATGCATTTATAACCTTTTACAACAGCTGCCAATGCCAGGCCCATACCGGTATTACCGCTGGTGCCTTCAATGATGGTTCCACCGGGTTTTAGTTTGCCTTCCTTTTCAGCAATTTCAACCATCTTCAACGCCATGCGGTCTTTAATAGAGTTGCCGGGGTTGAAATAATCAACCTTTGCTGCCACAGTACAAGGAAAATTGCGGGTTACTTTGTTTAACCTGATGAGGGGTGTGTTTCCAATCGTTTCAAGAATGTTATTCTTAATATCCATAGTATTTTCTTCTGTTAAGTGCACAAATGTACAAGGAATAACTGTACACTAACGGTTAGTAGCCCGTTGTTAACAAAGTAGCAATACGAAAGAGGGATATTACTTTTTAATTTCCTGCAAAGCTTTTAATACAATCGGGTCGGAACTGTTTTTAACACGGGCATAACCCTCGTTATACCAAACATACCAACTGATCATACTGATAAAGTTTTCAGTAAGATTTTTTTGTTGAGGGGCAGTAAAAGCTGAGAGATTCACACTGTCTTTCGCCAGATTAGTTGTAAGAAAAGAAAGTGCATCGGCATTTGCAGCAAGATGCTGTTGCAACTGAGAAGCCGATTTGAAAGCACTGATCTGCTTTTTGTTTTTGATGAAATACAAATAAGCTGCATCGCTTACAAAGCCTCTTATTTTCGGACGTTTATTGCGGGGTAAAACAGCTGAAGTATCAATTGCAACATACACATCCGGCGAAATACCACCACCACCATATACAACACGCCCGCCTTTTGTTTTGAAGGCTTTTCCATTGTGTGCAGACGAATCGCCGTGAAACACTTCACCATTGGTAAAACGGTTCTGCACTTCCGCTTCATATTTTTCACGATCGGCTCTGCTGTAAGGCTTTTGAATACTGCGGCCAATTGGTGTAAAATATCTTGATACGGTTAAACGTACTGCGCTTCCATCGCTTAAACTGAATTGTTCCTGCACCAGTCCTTTGCCAAATGAACGGCGACCAATGATGGTTGCCCTGTCCCAATCCTGCAATGCACCTGCTAAAACCTCACTTGCCGATGCTGAGTTTTCATCGATCAGCAACACCAGTTTTCCCTTTTCAAACAGACCAGGGCGACGGGCAGAATAAATTTGTTTGGGGTAGGATTTACCTTCTGTGTAAACAATTTCTTTGTTGCCGTCTAAAAACTCATCTGCAATCTGCACAGCATCATCCAGCATACCGCCGCCATTGCCACGCAAATCGAGAATGAGTTTTTGCATTCCTTCTTTCTGCAGGCGCTCCAGGTTTTCCATAAACTCTTCGTAAGTAGTGCTGGAAAACTTATTTAAACGTATGTAAGCCACAGTTGGCTCAATCATGTAAGCTGCATCAACACTTTTAATAGGTATGATGTTCCGTACAATGGTATAGTTTACTTTTTTACCGTCACGAATTAAAACACCTTTTACTTCGGAACCTTTCGGGCCCCGGAAAATGCGGCGGATTTCATCGCTTTTTCTCTTTTTGCCAGATATGGTTGAATCGTTAGCGGTAATGATCTGATCGCCAACTTTTACACCCGCCACTTCAGAGGGTCCGTCAGGCATTACATAAAGTATATTCAGCGTGTCGTTCAGCATTCCAAATTCAATTCCAACACCTTGAAAATTGCCTTGCATTTTTTCATTTACCATATCCAGCTCAACAGGCGGAATGTAAGTAGAATGCGGATCGAGCTGGCTCAACAAATCCTGAATAGCAAATTCGCCCAGCGAATCAACATTTACCGTATCAACATATTTCTGTTGTATGAGTGTAAGAATTTCCTGAACAGGATTTTTCTTTGTACGATGGAAAAAAGAAGGGGCATAGCTGCCCATATTGTCCCGGAGTTTATAACCAAAAAACATCCCCAAAACCAAGGTAACGGACAACACAACCGGCAACCAAACTTGAACTTTCTTTTGATTCATGAACTTATTATCTGGTAAAAGACCCGCAAATTTCATGAAAATAAAGCATATTGTCTTCCTACTTTTATCCCGATTTTAATAAATTACAGTAAAGGCCCGAAAAACGTAATAACGGTATGAGTTCGATTAAATTAATAGCAGATAGCGGCGCTACTAAAACAGAATGGAGTGTTTTAAGTGGAAAAAAGAAGAAAACGCTTTTTACACAAGGCATCAGTCCTTACTTGATGACGACGGATGATATTCATAAAATGCTGCTGAAAGAGCTGAAGCCAAAGCTGAAAAAGGAAAAAATCACCGAGATCTATTATTACGGTACAGGCTGTAATAATCCGGAAAATGTAAAAAACGTACGTTCCGCTTTAAAAGAAACCTTTTATACAGCCAAAAAAATTAAGATTGACAACGATATAATGTCGGCTGCAAAAGGATTATGCGGCGATAAAAGGGGAATGGTTGTAAACCTGGGCACAGGCTCTTTCTGCTGCTATTACAACGGAAAAAAGGTCGCCAAAAACAGTCCGGGTATTGGCTATATTTTGGGCGATGAAGGCAGTGGTGCATATCTGGGCCGGAAAGTAATTCAGCATTTTCTCTACAATACCTTCGATGAAGAACTGATGGCCAAATTCAATGCCAAGTACGCAACCGACCGTACCGATATCCTCAACCATGTTTACCGCATGCCTTTAGCCAATCGCTATATTGCATCTTATGCACTTTTTTTGAGTGAGAACCGTGGGCACTACATGGTTGAAAATATTGTTGAAGATTCGCTCAACGAATTTTTCTATACACACTTATATAAGTATCGTGAAAGCTGGTTACACCCCATTCATTTTACAGGTGGCGTAGCCTTTGCATTTAAAGATGTGATTAAAACACTTTGTAATACCTACGAGTTACAGCTTGGCCGCATCCTTAAAAATCCAATGCAGGGTTTAATCGAATATCATAGCTAATTTTGCAGCATGGCAGATCAATTTGTACGGATTACAGAACAGGAATCGCATTATCATCACCTCGAAAACATGAGTGCAGCTGAGTTGCTGCACAACATCAACAAAGAAGACAGTATTGTACCTGCTGCTGTTGAAAAAGCAATTCCTCAAATAGAACCATTGGTTTCTGCCATTACCGATAAGATGTTGATGGGTGGCCGTTTGTTTTACATTGGCGCAGGCACAAGCGGCCGTTTGGGCATTGTTGATGCCAGCGAATGTCCGCCAACTTACGGTGTTCCTTATGGTTTGGTGATCGGTATCATTGCAGGGGGCGAAAAAGCCATTACCAATGCTGTAGAATTTGCAGAAGACAGCAAGGAACAAGGCTGGGCCGATCTTGAAGCTTATACTATTTCCGACAAAGATGTTGTAATTGGCATTGCCGCAAGCGGTACAACACCTTATGTAATTGGTGCACTGGAAGAATGCCGTAAACGAAATATCATTACCGGCAGCATCAGCTGTAACCCCAACTCACCTGTATCGCAGGCAGCCGATTTTCCTATTGAAGTAATTGTTGGGCCCGAGTTTGTAACCGGCAGCACCCGTATGAAAAGCGGCACCGCCCAAAAACTTGTGCTGAACATGATCTCCACTTCCATCATGATACAGCTTGGCAGGGTAGAAGACAACCGTATGGTAAATATGCAGCTGAGTAACGAAAAGCTGGTAGACCGTGGAGTAAAAATGCTCATGCTCCGAAGCGGCATTACTAATTACGAAGAGGCAAAAGATCTGCTGCTTACACATGGTACCGTAAAAAAAGCACTTACTGCTATAGGCGGATAAATCAGTCCATCCGCCCTTATTCTCGTTCATAAAAATGTACCCGAAAGGGTTGCAATTGGCTGCGAATGGTTGTAACTTATATCTTCCATTTCGGTAAACACCAATAAAACTGCACATTATGAAAGAGAATTTTTTACTCTCCGCTTTCCTTTTCATTGCTTTATCATCAGCAGCGCAAAAATCATCGTTTGTTTATATGATCAGTGCTCCCGAAAACCAGGCGAGCTGGCTGAATATTGAATTGATGAACAGTAAAAAAGGAGAGTTGGTACAAACCATCTACGATTACAGGAAACAACATGCTGCAGTAGTTGATATTGAAACTAATCAGCAACGTACAACAACCGGCAATGCTTTGCCAACTACTACAACTGTTGCGGCAGCAGCTTACGATGGTAAAACACAACGCATGTTTTTTATTCCGATGCGTGTTGCAGAATTACGTTGGGCCGATGTGCGTACGCCGGCTGAAGCAAAATATTATACAACATCATCTGCGGTATTGAATGAGCTTAATTTAAACGATCCTGCAAATCATATTACCAGAATGGTGATTGGAGCAGATGGATACGGTTATGCAATAACCAACGACGGTAATCATCTCTATCGCTTTACTACGGGCAAAAAACCACAACTTACCGACTTAGGCAATCTTGTTGATGCAGCTGCTAACGGTGCAATGTCGGTACACAGCCAATGCAGCAGTTGGGGTGGCGATGTTGTTGCAGGTACAGATGGTTTGCTTTACCTCATTTCACAAAGACAGCAGGTATTTTCAATTGATCCGGAAACAAGAATTACAACGAACCTTGGAACAATTAAAGGTTTGCCTGAAAACTTTACGGTTAACGGTGCTGCAGTAAACGATGAAGGAATGATATTGCTTTCCTGCAGCTACGGCAATCAACCTTTTTATCAAATCGAGCTTGATCAGCTGCAGGCAAAACTTGCATTTACAAAAGACCAACGCATCAATGCATCAGATCTGGCAAGCAGCAATCTTGCACTTCGTCCGGCAATTAATAATGGACAATACGTACAAGGCCGTTCTCCATTTGAAACAGCAAATCAAAAGATCAGCATGTATCCCAATCCTGTAACAGAATATCGTTTTCAATTAAACTTCGAAGAAACAACAACAGGTATTCATACAATTCAGGTTATGGATATTTCAGGCAAACTGTTGCTGAATAAAATCGTAAACATCAGCGGGCCCGGACAATTTGAAGGAGTTGAACTCAACAAAAAAATAAGCAAGGGCATGTACTTTGTAAAAGTGCTCAACAGCGAATTGAAAGCAGTGTATACTTCTAAATTTATTCTTCAATAAAGCGAAAAATCAATACGGTAAAGGGCTGCAGCAATGCAGCTCTTTTTATTTATTTCAAATATATTTTAAGACTAACGCTTGTTGAATGGAAACCGCTGTTTAACTTCACACCATAATGAAACAGACAGTTGTACATACAATCTCCACTCCAGTAGCTATTTCGGCTACAGGTACAACTACGTTTACAACAACAATCCGCTAAGCGGATTGTACATTACCATATTACCCCAAGGGCACAAATTGCTGCAAGAACAGAAACTCTACTGATCATTTAACGTTAATCTTATATGCTGGTTTTAAAATTTGGCGGCACTTCAATGGGAAGTGCAGAAGCAATTAAAAAGGTTGCTGACATTGTAAAAGAAAAACTTCAACACGAATCGTTGTTTTTAGTGGTAAGTGCTATGAGCGGCACTACCGATCTGCTCTTAAACTGTGGCGCAAAAGCTGCTGCAGACGATGAATCGTATAAAGAACTTTTAAAGCAGATCGAAACAAGACATCTCGATGCAGTGAAAGCGCTTATTCCGGTACAGCATCAAAGCAGTGTACTGAGTATGGTAAAGAAATACTGTAACGAAATTGAAGATATCTGCAACGGTATTTATCTCCTCAGCGAATCTTCTTTACGAACAAAAGATAAACTGGTAAGTTATGGCGAGTTGCTTTCTTCTACCATCATCAATGCAGCATTGAATCATGCAGGTATTGTTGCTGTTTGGAAAGATGCACGTGAACTCATTCGCACAAATGCCAACTACGGTAATGCAGCAGTTGATTTTGCTGTAACCAATCAACAGATAAAAGATTATGTACAACAAGCGAACGCCAAATTGATTGTTGTACCCGGTTTTATTGCAGGTAATGAAGAACAGATTACTACAACCTTAGGTCGTGGTGGATCGGATTACACAGCAGCAATTCTTGCAGCAGCAGTAGATGCAAGTGCTTTGGAAATATGGACCGATGTAAGCGGTATGATGACAGCCGACCCACGTTGGGTTGCCAATGCAAAGATCATCCCATCCATTTCTTACCAGGAAGCAATGGAGCTTTCGCACTTTGGAGCAAAAGTGATCTATCCGCCAACCATTCAACCGGTGTTGTCGAAAAATATTCCAACATGGATCAAGAATACATTTGCAGCAAATGATCATGGAACGGTGATTGAATTCAAATCGGAATCAAGCAATATTATCACAGGCATATCAAGCATCAACTCTCTTGCTTTATTAAGCCTCGAAGGAAGTGGTATGATCGGTATTCCCGGTTTCAGCAGCCGTTTGTTTGCTGCATTGGCAAATGCACAGATCAACGTTATTCTCATTACACAAGGCTCATCTGAACATAGTATTTGTGTAGGTGTTGATGCTGCTTTGGCTGGTCGTGCAAAAGAAGTGGTTGACAAAGCATTTGAATACGAGATCAACAGCGATAAAGTAGAGCCATTGCAGATAGAAGAACAATTATCGATCGTTGCATTGGTTGGCGATCAGATGCGTCATCACACAGGTATCAGCGGACGCATGTTTTCTGCATTGGGACGTAACGGTATCAACATCCGTGCAATTGCACAAGGTTCAACCGAAAGAAATATTTCTGCAGTAGTTGCTGCGGCCGATGTACGCAAAGCAGTAAACGTTTTACACGAAGAGTTTTTCGAAACAACAAAAAAACAGGTGAACCTGTTTATTGTAGGCACAGGTAATGTAGGCAAGAAATTACTCGATCAGTTAAAGCAACAGCAAAGTTTTCTTGAACAGCAGTTACGTTTACAGGTAAACATTGTTGGTTTAAGCAACAGTCGTAAAATGCTCATCGATGAAAACGGTATTGATCTTGCGAAATGGGAAGACAGTCTGGCTAATGCAGAACAAGCCGATCTGCAGGCATTTGTGCAATCGATCATTAAGCGCAATTTGCGCAACTCAGTTTTTGTTGATGTTACAGCAAACGCAGCCATTGCCGGAGTATATGCATCGCTGCTGGAGAAAAGTATTGCCGTTGTTGCGTGTAATAAAGTAGCCGCATCATCGCAATTAAGTAATTATAAAAAACTCAAACATCTTTCATCGGAATTTAATGCGCCTTTCTTGTTTGAAACAAATGTAGGTGCAGGCTTGCCCATTATCGGTTCATTGAATGACTTGATGCGTAGCGGCGATCGTGTACATAAAATGGAAGCGGTATTAAGCGGTACACTCAACTTTGTGTTTAACAACTACGATGGAAGCAGACCGTTTGCAGAAGTTGTAAAACAGGCACAGGACGAAGGATATACCGAACCCGATCCTCGTTTGGATTTAAGCGGGGTGGATGTAATGCGTAAGATATTGATCCTTTCTCGTGAAGCAGGTGTGCAGATGGAAATGGAAGAGATCAGCTGTAATGGTTTCTTGCCCGACAGTTGCATGCAGGGTAGTGTCGCTGATTTTTACGAAGCAATGAAAAAAGAAGAAGCACACTTCAAAGCCATTTACGATAAAGCACATGCAGAAAACTGTAAGCTGAAATTTGTAGCAAGTTTTGCAGATGGTAAAGCAGGTGTAGGCTTGCAGCATATTCCGCCGCAACACGATCTCTATCATTTGTATGGTAAAGACAATGTGGTGTTATTTTATACCGATCGCTATAAAGAACAACCGATGGTGGTGAAAGGCGCCGGAGCCGGTGCCGAAGTTACTGCCAGTGGTGTATTTGCAGATATTTTAAGAGCAGCTCAAAAATAAGACCGATGAAAGAAGTAGTAGTGAAATGTCCGGCAACTGTTGCCAACCTCGTTTGTGGTTTCGATATATTGGGTATGGCGCTGAAAGAGCCATACGATATTATGAAACTGAAACTGATCAACGAACCCAAAGTGATCATCACCAATAAAGATGATTACAACTTACCAACCGAAGCAGAAAAAAATGTGGCAGGTGTGGTATTGTTATCGATCATGGAAAAGCTGGGCGATAATATTGGCTTTGAAGTTGAAATTGAAAAGCATATTAAACCCGGTAGTGGTCTTGGCTCCAGTGCTGCAAGTGCTGCCGGTGCTGCGGTTGCTGCAAACTATTTACTGGAGAATCGTTTTACAAAAGATGAACTGGTGCAATTCGCCATGAATGGTGAAAAGCTGGCGAGTGGTGTAAAGCATGCCGATAACATTACACCTTGCATTACCGGTGGCGTAACACTTATCCGTTCTATTCATCCGTTGGATATTGTGCCGCTTAACTCACCTTCGTTGTTTGTAACAGTTGTGCATCCGCAGATAGAAGTAAAAACAAGTGATGCAAGACAGATCCTTCGCAAAGAAGTGTTGTTGAAAGATGCCATTAAGCAATGGGGAAATATTGCAGGGTTGGTTGCAGGTTTTGAAAAAGGCGATACCGATCTTATCGGTCGTAGTTTGGAAGATGTAATCATTGAACCTGTACGCAGCATTTTAATTCCCGGCTTTGATGAAATTAAAACCAGAAGCAAAGAAGCCGGAGCATTAGGCGGCGGTATTTCGGGCAGTGGACCATCGATCTTTATGTTGAGTACCGATGAAGCAACTGCAAAAAGTGTTGAACTGATTATGCAGGAAGTGTTTCAGCGCCTGGGCATCGATTATAAAACTTATGTTACTTCTATTGCGCAGGAAGGAGTAAGTGAGATAAGTACGAAGTAAGAAGTACGAGTTACGAAGCTTCTCCGTCACCTCGACGCAGGAGAGGTCTCAAAAAATATTCCTGCCTGCAATTGCAGAGATGCCTCGTTCCTCGACATGACGTTTAAAATCGAATAACAAAAAACTTTTTCAAATTGAATTACTACAGCTTACATAAACAATCGCCCATTGCTTCGTTTAAAGAAGCAACCATACTTGGCCAGGCCCCCGATAAAGGATTGTACTTTCCCGAAACTATTCCACAGGTTGATAAAGAACTTATCAGTAACATCGAAAACATCAGCAACGAAGAAATTGCTTTTCGTGTTATTAAACCTTATGTGGGTAACGAAATAAAGGAAGATGACCTGTTTCGCATTGTATCCGAAACCGTCAACTTTCCGATTCCGTTAGTACTGGTAACAGAAAACATCTCATCACTTGAATTATTTCACGGGCCAACACTGGCGTTTAAAGATGTTGGTGCAAGGTTTATGAGCAGGTGTCTTGGTGAGTTTGTAAAAGGTGCAGGCAAAAAAGTAACTGTGCTTGTTGCCACCAGCGGCGATACAGGCGGCGCTGTTGCAAATGGTTTTTTCGATGTGGATGGAGTAGATGTGGTTATTCTTTATCCAAGTGGTAAAGTAAGCAGTGTGCAGGAGAAACAGCTTACAACGCTTGGTAAAAACATTCATGCCCTGGAGGTAAACGGTACATTTGATGATTGTCAGCAAATGGTGAAACAGGCGTTTACAGATGCGGAGCTCAACAAACAATTATTTCTTACCTCGGCAAACTCCATCAACGTTGCAAGATGGTTGCCACAGCAGTTCTACTATTTCTTTGCATATAAACAATGGAAACAGAAAGAGCAGGCGCCGGTTATTGCTGTACCAAGCGGCAACTTTGGTAATATCTGTGCAGGCATATTAGCACACATGAGCGGTTTACCGGTACAACATTTTATTGCAGCCTGTAATGCCAACAATGTTGTGCCTAATTACATGCAGAGCCAGCAATACCAACCCAAAGCTGCCGTTGCTACTATCAGTAATGCAATGGATGTTGGTAATCCCAGCAACTTTGTACGCATACTTGAATTATTCCATCAACAGTTTCCGCAGCTGAAAGAAAAATTCAGCAGTGTAAGTATTACCGATGAAGCAACTAAACAAACAATGAAACGTGTGTTTGATGCAACAGGCTATACACTCGATCCGCATGGTGCTGTTGGATACCTTGCGTTGGAAGAATACCTGCAGCAACATTCGTTATTAAAAGGTATGTTCCTCGAAACAGCACACCCTGTAAAATTTTATGATGTGGTGGAACCGGTTTTAAATGAAACAGTACCATTACCCGAATCTGTAAAAGACATCATTGATCTGCCAAAGCAGTCAACAAAAATTAATGCTACGTTTGAAGCCTTAAAAGATTTTTTAAAGCAATAAGGATAAAGTAAAAAATCAGGCAATGAGCTTTATCATACTTGGGTTCGTTATTGTACATTTATTCTTTACTTTCATCTTCACTCAAAAGTTGTATAGTAAAAAAATAATATCCTCTGCGATCCTGATCAGTCTTGTCTTCCCTTTTTGTATTTTTCTCTTTTATGGTAGAAAAGTACAGTTTGCGATTTTAAATGCAAGTATGATCCCATTTTACTATTCTGTATTCTTATACATCATCAGCAAATATTATCATAGAGTAAATAATTACTTGCTATCAAAAGGAAAAATTTCAAAGCTTTACAAAGACAAGGATTACACTTTTGTTAACCAAACTGAAGAAGGGAAGTTGTGGAATACAAACCTTTCCTCTCAACCTTCATGGCTAGACAGTACAATAACTTTTTTTCTCATTGTACTGCCAATATTGTTCTTTGCCCTTCTAAATTTCATTTTTTCTTTATTTCTTAATAACAACGATTTTAAGAGCATTTAATAATTTATTTCATCAACTAAGCTGTTTTCCTTAAATTGAGCGAAGAGTTGTTTGCCGTACAAATTTGTGCGCTGGCAACTCTTTTTCATTAACACTAAAATCGATAATGGAGACTGAAACACTGATAAAGTATTATCAGACAAACCCTGCTTTGTTTGATGAAATGCAGCAGAACGGGCATATCCGCCTTCCTTACCAAAAATTAGTAGAAGCTTTGGGCGTACACAGTATTGACGAACTGCGTACAAAAGACAAACTCGCCGGCGAGTTGTTTATGAACCAGGGCATCACATTTACGGTATACAGCGATAATGCCGGTATTGAGCGCATTTTTCCCTTTGATATTCTGCCACGCATCATCACTGCTGCCGAATGGGATCATATAGAAAAAGGAATTACACAACGTTTAAAAACACTAAACCTTTTTCTGAAAGATATCTACAATGAGCAGCAGATCATTAAAGACAAAATCATCCCTGCCGAACTCATTGCATCCTGCCAGCATTACCTGCGGGAAGTAGCAGGTATAAAAGTTCCCCATGATATTTATGTACATATTTCCGGTATCGATCTTATTCGTGGCGAAGATGGCACATTCTATATCCTGGAAGATAACCTGCGTACGCCATCAGGCGTATCGTACATGTTAGAGAACAGGGAAGTAACCAAGCGACTTTTCCCAGATCTGCTGGTTAAAGCCAATGTACGTATGGTGAATAATTATCCATTGTTGCTGCACAATAACTTAATGGCATTGTCGCCACGTGCAATAAGCAAACCAACAGTGGTATTACTTACACCGGGGGTTTATAATTCGGCTTATTACGAACATACATTTCTTGCACGGCAAATGGGAATACAGCTGGTTGAAGGAAGAGATCTTGTGATCGACAACCACAAAGTGTACATGAAAACAACAGGTGGCTTGCAACAGGTTGATGTAATCTATCGCCGCATTGATGATGAGTTTATGGATCCGTTACTTTTCCGTCCGGATAGTATGTTGGGTGTACCTGGTATTATGGGTGCCTATCGTAAAGGAACTGTTGCTTTGGCCAATGCGGTTGGTAATGGTGTGGCCGATGATAAAGCGGTTTATGCCTATGTACCTGCAATGATCAAATATTACCTTAACGAAGAACCCATTCTGCAGAACGTACCAACATACCAAATGAGTAATGAAGACGAACGCAAACATGTGTTTGAAAACATGAACAAGATGGTAGTGAAACGAACCAACCAAAGTGGAGGTTATGGTATGCTCATGGGCAACAAAGCAACAGACGAAGAAATGCGTTTGTTTAAAAATGAAATTGAAAAGAACCCGAGAGAATTTATTGCACAACCGATTATTCAATTATCAACTGTTCCTTGTTTTATTGATGGGCAGCTAAAAGCACGACATGTAGATCTTCGTCCTTATGCTTTATGCGGACCCGATGGCGTAAAGATCGTTCCGGGTGGTTTAACACGTGTTGCATTGAAAGAAGGTTCACTTGTAGTTAACTCATCGCAGGGAGGAGGAAGTAAAGACACTTGGGTGATTGATTAATTAAGTACGAGATACAAAGTTGGAAGTACGAAAATCAAAACCGTTTCAAGTTACTGGTTACATGTAGGAAATACCGCATCATTGAAACCAGAAACAAAATCATAAATCTAAAATCAGAAATCATAAATGCTTAGTCGTGTTGCCGATTCAATGTTCTGGATGAACCGTTATATGGAACGGGCCGAAGGTTTGTTGCGTGTATTACTAACGAATTATTTTATATCGCTCGATAAAGGACCACACGGTGTGTATTCGTGGAAACCGGTGCTGGAAATGTTCGGCACACTAAATGCCGAAGAAATTAAAGCAATTGAATATTCGCCAGCCGATGCATTGCAGTATCTGATCATGCGGCCTTCGAATCAAAATTCTTTACGCTGCATTATTACCAAAGCAAGAGAAAATGCAAGGGGCATGCAGGATCATATTACAAAGGAGGTGTGGGAAGAAGTAAATCTTATTTATCACACCGTTAACCAGGCCGGGCTCGATAAAAAACTAACCGGTTCGGAAGCATTACCAACCATCGATCATTTTCTTAAGCTCTGTTTAACTTACGTAGGCGTTACCGATACAACCATGCCACGTGGTATGGGCTGGAACTTTATGAGTCTTGGTCGTTTTATTGAAAGGGCCATTCTTACTACCGATGTAACAAGCAAACACTTTGAGCAAATTGGTTATGATCTTGACGATAACAAGGACATTTTATTTTGGCGTAACCTTTTGTTTTCACTCTCAGGTTATGAACTGCATCTGAAAAGTTACCAGGGTGCAAACATTAACTCCAATGTGTTACACCAGGCAATGCTTAATCATTTATACCCACGATCGGTAGTTTATTCTTTATCCCGTGCAGAGAAGTATCTGAAGGATGTATTGGAAGACAATGAACCGCCGCAAAAGCAAGCCTTGTACCGTGAATTTGGCCGTATTTACAGCCGTGTAAAATTTGCAGATGAAAGCTCCATTAAACAAGCTACATTGCAGCGCTTTTTGCAGGAAACAAAAACAGACCTGCTGAGTTTTTCGCACATGCTTGGTCAACAATTTTTCTCGTACACTTAGTTTTAGGATTCAATGCCCGTTTTTAAAATACAGCACGTTACAAAATATACATACAACCGACCTGTAAAGGAAAGTGTAAACCAGTTACGCATTTACCCGGTTGCTTCTACCCAGCAGGAAATACTGCAGCACGAAGTAAGTATTTCAACCGATCCGGAATTATTCTTCTTTATTGATTACTGGGGAAACCGTTGTGCCGATTTCAGTTTGCTGGAAGCACATACTTCACTTGTAATTGACAGCAGGGTAATGGTTCGCACGTTGGGTTCAGAAAACATTACACAGGTTAACAGTACCAAAGAAGAACTGCAGGAACTGGTAAGCAACGATTTTCAACTGCTCGAACTTTCACGTGCAGAAGAAATAAAGTCAACCAAGGCTATTAACGATATTATCGAACAGCTGAACTGTTCGCAGCAATTAGTAATGCAGATAGTAGAAGCCTGTTCGGCCTATATCTTCTCCGAATTTAAATACATTAAAGGCATCACCAATATTGAAACAACAGTTGATGAAATTCTCGATCATCGCAGTGGTGTATGCCAGGATTTTGCACATGTGTTGTTACAATTGCTGCGTACAATGGGCATTCCTGCACGTTATGTAAGTGGCTATATCTGTCCAAATAAAAACGGTATGCGGGGCGAAGGGGCTACACATGCCTGGGTTGAAGCTTATATACCACAGTATGGCTGGGCTGGTATCGATCCTACCAACAATGTTTGGGCTACAGCGCACCACGTAAAACTGGCAGTTGGCCGTAACTTCAACGATTGTTCTCCGGTAAAAGGAACATTTAAAGGTATTTCACGGCAAACCTTATCGGTTTATGTTTCGGTTGGTTACGAAGACGGGCACATGTTTGAAGAAGTGAATGATGTGCAAATGATCGTGTCCGAAACAGATAAGGAAGCCGAACGTCAGCTGGCCGAAGCAGAAGAACAGCAGCAACAGCAGCAGCAATAAGCGATTGGTTTACAAAAGAGTTGATGTTATACTACAGGTAAAGGCAATTTTACGGGCTATATTTACGTTGTTATTGTATCCAACATCTGTTAAACCAAAATCTGATTCCGATGAAACGCCATTACTTCGACGATCATTCGCACATTGCCGAATCCTTCGCCATCATTGAAGATCACACAAGCCGCCTTGCTTTTCTTGCGTATCACAAAATCCATGCATACAAATTATCGCTCAGCAGCGAATCGTTTTGTGTAAGCCGGCAGGAGCTTGCAGAACTTATCACTACTACATTGTTTAACTACGTACATCCCTGCACCATTTTGCAAACGGCCGACTATTACAATAACAGTAACGATAATTAATTTTTTGTTTTGCGTGCAAATTTGAAATTTGCAGCAACGGCACTAAAGCCTGTTGTTGATTTGAGGATATGCACGATATAGAACCTTTTTATAACTGGCGACATATTTACGTTAGCGAAGAAGATGAACGATCGCCATTCTATGGCCGCCAATACTCCGAGTTTGAATTTTCGCAAACAGTATACAACTACTATATCCATCCGCAATGGGATGAGTTTGGCAGCCGTACATTATACCTGAAAATATTAATTGCAGATTACATAGAAAAATATGCAGTGATTGAATTGATTGGTGAATGGAACGATGCTATTGAAAACGATGTAATGGAATTAAAGCGTGAGGTAATTGAAAAACTAATGAATGAAGGCATTTACAAATTTATTCTTATTGCCGAAAACGTACTCAACTTCCACAGCAGCGAAAAAGATTACTACGAAGAGTGGTACGAAAACTGTGCAGATGAAAACGGTTGGACGGTAATTCTGAACATGCCGGAACAAACACAATACGATTTTAAAAAACTTAAACTGAATCGCTATCTCGAACTGAAAGAGATTGATAACTGGCGTATTTACAAACCCTATCATCTCTTTAAAAAAATTAATGACGAATTAGAACAGCGTCTTCTCGATTAATAGTTAAAATACCCATTAATTGGTATAGGGTAGTTTGGCCATTTACCTATCTTCAATTTCCAAACCCAAAACAACTTGTTATGCAACTTATAAAACAGTTTTGCGCTATCGCATGTATTTGCAGCCTGGCATTAAATGCAAACGCACAATCGCTCGATCAATCGGCCGGCAAGAAACCGGCAAAAAGTGAAAAAACAGGAGAGAAGATGAATATCCTGAAAGTAAACCTGTTTGCTTTGCCTTTAAAGAATTTTTCTTTTCAGTACGAACGTGTGTTGAACAAACATATTTCCCTGGCACTTGGTGTACGTACTATGCCTTCATCCACATTACCTTTTCAATCAACTTTTGTAAAACTTGCCGATATTACCGATCAACAAACCATCGACAACCTGGCTAAATTCAAAACAGGTAATCTGGCCATTACTCCGGAAGTTCGTTTTTACCTGAGTAAAAAAGGATACGGCCGTGGTTTTTACATTGCCCCGTATTACCGTTATGCAAAATTCAGCTCAGAAGAATTACCGGTTGAATATGAATCTGGCGTAAGCACAACAAACACCATTCGTTTAAAAGGAGATATTACAACAAACTCAGGTGGTTTACTATTTGGTGTAAATTGGAAAGTAGGCAAAGCTGTTTCAATTGACTGGTGGATACTTGGTGCACATTACGGTAAAAGCAGCGGAACATTGAGTGGTGTTCCATCGCAACCATTAACACAACAGGAACAGGAAGATCTCCGCAATGAAATTGAATCAATAGAAATACCACTTACAAAGATCAAAGCCGAAGTAAGTGCAAACAGTGCAAAAGCAATTTTTGATGGTCCATGGGGTGGTATCAGAAGCGGACTAACACTTGGTATCAGATTTTAAATAATACCGGTTTATGATTAAAATAGAATGCTCCTTTGAAAGGAGCATTTTTTTATTACACAAATCTGACTTATCTGCATTTTGCGTTTGTTCATACCCTAAATTTGCAGCGGCTCCCCAAAAACTAATTTGTTATGACATTCAAGCAGATGTTTACCTCTTCGATTGGTAAGAAACTTGTGATGGGACTTACCGGCTTGTTTCTGATTTCTTTTTTAATTGTACATGTAAGTATTAATGCTACCATTTTTGCCGATCTGTTTAATCCGGATGATAACGGCGAAATGTTTAATAAAGCAGCCCACTTCATGGGTTCTACTGTTCTTATCCGCATTCTCGAAGTTGGTTTAATGGCCGGCATTGTGTTGCACATTGTGCAGGGTTATATGCTTGAAATGCTCAACCGCAAAGCACGTGCTGTTGGTTACGATAAACCAATGGGCAACGCAGGCAGCAAATGGTACAGCCGCAGCATGGGTTTATTAGGCACATTGCTGTTATTGTTCTTTATTCTGCACTTCAGTCATTTTTGGGTGCCTGCACGTTTTACACACCAGGGTTTAGATATGCCTGTTAATTATAATGGTGTAGACATGCACGATATGTTCAGCTTAATGAAAGTAACCTTCAGCCAGCTGTGGGTAGTTATAGCTTATATTATTGGTTGTATTTCGCTTTTCTGGCATTTAATGCATGGTTTTCAAAGTGCGTTCCGCACTGTAGGTGTAAGCAACAACCGTTACCTTGTTTTGTTAAGCAGTATCGGTGTTGGTTTTTCATTGATTGTTTCATTACTGTTTGCTTTAATGCCAATTGCAATGTACCTCGAGTGGATCGGGTAACATCCGTAATAGCTGACTTCGCAAAAACTACCATATTAATTGTACGATAACCGAATTTGATACGATATGCTCAATTCAAAAATTCCTGCCGGTCCGTTAGATACTAAATGGGTAAATTATAAAAACAGTTGTAAACTGGTGAACCCTGCCAACAAACGCAGTCTTGAAGTGATTGTGATTGGTACAGGTTTGGCTGGTGCATCTGCTGCAGCTGCATTAGGTGAACTTGGTTATAAAGTAAAAACATTTTGTTTCCAGGATAGCCCACGTCGTGCACACTCTATTGCTGCGCAAGGTGGTATCAACGCTGCTAAAAATTATCAGAATGATGGTGACAGTACTTACCGTTTGTTCTACGATACCATTAAAGGTGGCGACTACCGTGCACGTGAAGGTAACGTTCATCGCTTGGCAGAAGTAAGTGCAAACATCATTGACCAATGTGTGGCACAAGGTGTTCCTTTTGCACGTGAGTATGGTGGATTGTTGAGCAACCGTTCTTTTGGTGGTACACAGGTACAACGTACATTCTATGCTGCAGGCCAAACCGGTCAGCAGTTATTAATAGGTGCTTACCAAGCATTGGAGCGCCAGATTGCATTGGGTAATGTAACGCAGTATTCACGTCACGAAATGCTGGATATTGTAATGATCGATGATAAGGCCCGTGGTATTATTGCCCGTAACCTGGTAACAGGTGAGCTGGAGCGTCACTTCGGTCATGCGGTACTGTTATGTACAGGTGGTTACGGTAACGTATTCTATCTTTCTACAAACGCCATGGGCAGTAACGTTACTGCTGCATGGAAAGCGCATAAGAAAGGTGCCATGTTTGCCAACCCTTGCTTCACACAAATTCATCCAACCTGTATTCCTGTAAGTGGCGATCATCAGAGTAAGTTGACGTTGATGAGTGAATCGCTTCGTAACGATGGACGCATTTGGGTTCCGAAGCAACAAGGCGACACAAGAAAATCAATTGAAATTCCTGAAGAAGAAAGAGATTATTATTTAGAAAGAAGATATCCTGCATTCGGCAACCTCGTACCACGTGACGTGGCAAGCCGTGCAGCAAAAGAACGTTGCGATGCCGGTTACGGTGTTGGTACAAGTAAGCAAGCGGTTTATCTCGACTTTGCTGCCGCCATTCAACGTTACGGAAAAATTGAAGCAGGTAAACGTGGCATTAATGCCGACGCTGCAACCATTACACAAATGGGTAAGGATGTGGTGAAAGAGAAATACGGTAACCTCTTTGATATGTATGCAAAGATCACCGGCGAAGACCCATACGAAGTACCCATGCGTATTTACCCTGCGGTACACTATACTATGGGTGGTTTGTGGGTTGATTATGAATTGATGACAAATATTCCCGGCTTATATTCTTTAGGTGAAGCAAACTTCAGCGACCACGGTGCAAACCGTTTGGGTGCAAGTGCGTTGATGCAGGGTTTGGCCGACGGATACTTTGTTATTCCTTACACAATCGGTAACTATTTAGCTGATGAGATTCGCACCAAAGCAATACCAACAGATCATCCTGCATTTGCTGAAACAGAAAGCAAAGTGCGTGACCGTATTCATATGCTCATGAACATCAAGGGTACAAAAACCGTTGAAAGTTTCCATAAGCGTTTGGGTAAGATCATGTGGGATAAATGTGGTATGGCCCGTAATGCAGAAGGATTGAAACAAGCCATCAAAGAAATTCAGCAGTTGAAAAATGAGTTCTGGAGTGATGTGCGTATTCCGGGTGAGATCAATGAAATGAATCCTGAGCTGGATAAAGCGAACCGTGTGGCCGACTTTATTGAACTGGGTGAATTGATGTGTCTTGATGCATTGAACCGTGAAGAAAGCTGTGGTGGTCACTTCCGTGAAGAATCACAAACAGAAGAAGGTGAAGCATTACGTCATGATGATAAGTTTATGTATGTAGCAGCCTGGGAAATGAAAGGCGATCATGAATGGCAGTTGCACAAAGAAGATCTGAATTACGAAGTGGTGAAACCGAGTCAGAGAAGCTACAAGTAATTTGAAAATTTGAAAATGTGGTAAAATCAGTAAAGATCATAGCATTCTTTCTTAGTCTTTACTTTTCATCATCCGCACAAGAAGTTCTTTTAAATATTCCTGTTACAGGCAAAACAATTGCATCATTCATCCCAAAAGGATACGATACAATTGAAGTTGCAAGAGGTGATCTCAATAAAGATGGAATTGCCGACGTAGTCATGGCATTGAAGAACAATGGTGAAGACAGTTTTGAAATGGATGAGGAACCAAAGCGATTGCTCTTGATTTTGTTTCAACAAAAAGCAGGTTACAAACTTGCCGGAAAGTCTGAGAATGCATTGATGTGTAGAGCATGTGGCGGAATGTATGGCGATCCATATAATGGGATTATTATAAATAAAGGTATATTGTCTGTAACTCACTATGGGGGTAGCAACTGGCGTTGGTTCGACATACAGAAATTCAGATACCAACAAAATGGCTTTTTTTTAATAGGGTCAACAAGTGACTCGCACTGGATTGGAAGCGATTGTAACGGTAAGGGGATTGGTGATTCAGGAAGGAAATTCCAAGATATGAATTGGTTAACAGGAGAGGAGGAAGTAATTGAAAGAGATGAGAATTGTAGACTAATAAAGAAAACAAAACGAAAATTAACACGAAGTCCTTTAATTAAACTTGAGAGCTTCGAACACGAATAATAAAAACGTTGTTCAATGGAACATAAGAATATCAATGTAAAGCTGAAAGTTTGGCGTCAAAAAAACAGCAACGATAAAGGTTCATTTGAAACCTACGATGCAAAGAATATTTCGCAGGAAATGAGTTTCCTCGAAATGTTTGATGTATTGAACGAAGAACTGATCGGCGAAGGAAAAGACCCGATTGCTTTCGATCACGATTGCCGTGAAGGTATTTGTGGTATGTGCAGTATGTACATCAATGGTCGTCCGCACGGACCTTGGGAAGCAAACACAACTTGCCAGTTGCACATGCGTGCGTTCAACGAAGGTGATACAATCGTTGTTGAACCCTGGAGGGCAAATGCATTTCCGGTGATCAAAGATCTGATGGTTGATCGTACAGCTTTTGATCGTGTGATTCAAGCTGGTGGTTACATTAGTGTAAATACTGGTAATGCAGTTGATGCAAACGCACTGCCTATTGATAAAGCAAAAGCAGATGCTGCCTTTGCTGCTGCTGCCTGTATTGGTTGCGGAGCCTGCGTAGCTGCTTGTAAAAACTCTTCAGCAATGTTGTTTGTGAGTGCTAAAGTTGCTCACCTTAACCAATTGCCACAAGGTGAACCGGAAAAAAATACCCGTGTAATTAATATGGTTGCACAGATGGATAAAGAAGGTTTTGGTGCATGTACTAATACCGGTGCTTGCGAAGCTGTTTGTCCGAAAGAAATTTCGTTAACAAACATTGCCAGCCTTAACGCAGATTATGCTGTTGCAAGTTTAACTGCAAATAAATAAGTTGAGTGTTCACCCCAAGGGTGAATGAACCTCATATAAAAGAAAAGACTTCCGAATGGGAGTCTTTTCTTTTTGTTTTAAGAAAATATACAGCCGTTCCTTGGCAAGAATTATCAATTTAACGGAGAATACCGTCAAACGAGGACGTTAGACGGTGTGTTACACAATAAATTCTATTTTTACACATTCTTATCCTGAAAACCACTGCTTTATCAGAAAACTCGTTTTTGTCATAGCGTTGTTGCTTTCCTTTCTTCTGGCAAATGCCCAGCAGCTGATGCCGTTATCCAACCTTCGCACAAAAAAGATCAGCACAAAAGTTAGTCCGGTAAAAATTGATACGATCAGTATTGTACCACAATCCTTAGTTATTGCGGGTATTGGAAACGATGCCTTTGTTGTAGATGAAATAAACGCAAAGCTTACATGGCTGCAACAGCAAACGCTCGATTCGGTTGTAATTACTTATCGTGTGTTTCCTTACAAGCTGAATGCACAAGTACAACGATTGCGTTTTGATGATGTAAAGAACAACTTTATGACCACGCCCATTACACTCGACGATAATCCGGGCTTTGGTAAAGGTATGTTCGACTTTGGCAATGTGAATTACAACGGTAGTTTTGGCCGGGGCATTTCGTTTGGCAATAACCAGGATGCTGTTGTGAATGGAGTGTTGAATCTGCAGATCAATGGCATGATCGGCGACAGCATGATGCTTTCTGCTGCATTAACCGATAACAATATTCCTGTACAGGCAGAAGGTAATACGCAACAGCTGAACGAATTTGACCGTGTATGGATTCAATTAAAAAAGAAAGGCTGGCAATTGAATCTCGGCGATATTGATATTCGTAAGAACGATGCCTACTTTCTGAGTTTTTATAAACGCCTGCAGGGCATTTCGTTTCAGAACGAAAGCAAAGTATTTGCAAAAGGAAAAAATACAACACTTGTTTCCGGTGCTATTGCTAAAGGAAAGTTTAACCGTTATGTTTTCCAGGGACAGGAAGGTAACCAGGGGCCTTATCGTTTGCAGGGGCCGAATGGTGAATTATTTTTTATAGTTCTTGCAGGAACAGAACGTGTATTTATTGATGGTGAGTTGATGCAGCGTGGCGAAGATCAGGATTATGTGATCAATTACAACACTGCTGAAATTACATTCACGCCACGGCGCATGATCACCAAAGACCGAAGGATACAAGTGGAATTTGAATATGCCGACCGCAACTTTGTAAACTCGCAATTTATAGTAGGTAATGAACTGAAGATAAACAATAAGGTTACTGTAAGAGTAAATGCATTTTCAAATGCTGATGCAAAGAACACGTCGGTCAACCAGTTTTTAAATACAGAACAACGGCAGTTTTTATTTGATATCGGCGACAGGGTAGAAACAGCTTTGTATCCATCAATCGTTAAAGACACATTTGCTGCCAACAAAATTGTGTACCGTTTAACAGACAGCACGGTTAATAATATTTTATACGATTCGGTATTGGTTTACACAACCATCGATCAGCCCGATGTATATGGCGCCTCCTTTACCGATGTGGGTATTGGTAATGCCGATTACATTTTAGAAGAAGCAGGCACCAATGGACGTTCCTATAAATGGGTTGCACCTGTAAATGGCGTCCGGCAAGGACGTTATGCACCTGCCCAGCGTTTGGTTGCACCACGTACACAACAAATGATGACGGTTGGGGCCGATTACCAACTTACAAAACAGTTCCTTGTAAAATCAGAAATTGCCATCAGCCGTTTCGACATTAATACACTTTCCCGAAAAGACAAACTGAATGATGATGGTGCAGCCGGCCGTGTTGCAGTACAGTACAATAACACTATTAAACATCAAACCAAAAAGCCACTCAACTATAAACTTACCGGCAGTTACGAATATGTACAGCAAAGTTTCCGTGCACTGGAACGCTTACGGCCTGTGGAGTTTACAAGAGAGTGGGGCTTACCCATTTTTCTCCAACAGGAAAAAGAACAACTGGCAAATGCAGGTATAGAGTTGATGCGCAGCAGCGATCATAAATTCAGCTATACCATACAGAATTACCGCAGAGGAGAATTGTTCAAAGGCTTTCGGCATATTGTGCAGCACAGCTTTCAGCAAAAAGGTTGGACATGGATGGGCAATCTCAACTATTCTTCAACCGACAGCGGTTTCAACAAAGGATTTTTTCTGCGACCTACTGTTGATTTGAAAAGACGTTTTGCAAAACTTGACAATATTGAAATTGGTGGGCAGTATTATCTTGAACACAGTGAAATACGCAACCGAAGAACCGATTCACTTGGAGCACTTACATTCAGTTGGGATACATGGACGCTTTATCTTCGTTCGAAAGAAGCTGCCAACAAATGGGGGCTTAACTTTTTTACACGCAGAGATAAACTTCCTTTAGGAAAACTGCTTGAGCAAACCGACCGCAGCTTCAACTACAATGCTTACGTAGAACTGATGGCAAGTGAAAAACATCAGTTTCGTTTAAATGCAACAGTGCGTGAACTAAAAGTATACAACAGTCAACTTACGGGTCAACGGCCCGAACAAACGCTGCTTGGCCGTGCAGAATATTTTGTAAACGAATGGAAAGGTATGCTTACCGGTAATCTTTTGTACGAAGCAGGAAGCGGACAGGAACAACGCAGAGATTATTCGTTCCTGGAAGTTCCGGCAGGGCAGGGCGAATATACCTGGAACGATTACAATGCCGATGGTATTCCGCAGATAAACGAATTTGAAATAGCTTTGTACCAGGATCAGGCCCGTTACATTCGTGTGTTTACACCAACACTCGATTTTATAAGGGCCAATTACAACCAGTTTAACTACAGCATTAATCTTAACCCAAGAGCTTTGATTGATGTTAACAATGCAAAAGGGTTTAAAAAATTTCTTACACGTATAACCGTTCAATCGGGTTTGCAGATATTTAAAAAAGAGATATCCGATAAAAGCATCAGCTTCGATCCGTTTTCGAAACCAAAAGAAGATACCAGCTTAATATCATTGAGTTCTGTGCTTACCAACACCTTGTTCTTTAACCGATCAAGCACTGTATGGGGAGTAGATTTTACACATATTGAAAATGTTGGCCGCTCCATTCTTACATACGGTTTAGAAACAAGAACTATAAGAGATCTTTCGGCACGCATACGGTGGAACATGAGCAAAAGTTTTTCAACAGGAGTATTGGTAAAATCGATCAGCAACCGGTTAGAAACACCCAAATTCGGTAACCGCAATTATAACCTGCAGCAGTTTGTTACAGAGCCATCCATCAGCTTTCAAAAAGGAACTAAGTACAGGTTTGCGTTAAACTACAAACTGGAAAACAAAACCAATACCGAAGGGCAAAAAGAAAAAGCAACCATTAATTCCATTATTACAGAAGTCCGGTACAGCGTACTTTCAAGCAGTACGTTAAATGGAAAATTCCAGTTCAGCAATATCAATTTTACAGGTGCAACCAACACAACAGTTGCATTTATTATGCTCGATGCATTATTGCCCGGCAAAAACTTTTTATGGAACATCGATTTTACCCGCCGCCTTTCTAACAACATGGAAATTAATTTTACTTACGAAGGAAGAAAACCCGGCGAAGCAAAAGCAATACATACCGGAAGGGCAGGAGTAAGAGCATTGTTTTAAACAGGTATGCCATACTTTTAGTAACCTCCGTAAAACAATTCTGGTTTGCCAAGTATGGCATACCAGAATACCAACCAAAAAAAGAGCGGCAGGAGAACCTGCCGCTACACCAATAAACCATCAACGTGTAAGTATGTTTAGCTGAATAAACCGCCTTTACGTAATGTTTTTGAACCTTCGCCAATTTTGAAACCGTTGTTATAAATTTCAACTTTGTAAAGACCTTCTACAAATTTTGCACCTGGTTTCCATTCGATAGATACAGGAACAGTTTTGTTTGCAGAGAAAGTTAAGCTTGTCATTTTTGTAAACACTCTTTCACCTTCTTCTCTTGTTGTAAAACGACCGCTACCCAAAGCTTCGTTGCTTACTACCTGGCCGGTAGGATCGGTAATTACTACATATACATCTTTTGTACCTTCTTCACCAACACGGTTAAATACATTAAAAGACAGACGGATTTTATCAACACGCTTAGCTACATCTTTTTCTTTTTCTTTACCGTTACGGCGTTCGTCGATTGTTACAATATTGATAGATGAAGCGTTAAGTGTAGAAGCTACATCCAGTTTTTCTTCAACTACTTTCTTTTCAGCACTTGTTTGATCGTACTGTACCTGCAAAGCTTCTTTCTGTGTAGTTAATTCCTGCTTTTCTGTTTTTAACTGCAGATTTTCGCCACGTAATGTTTCTACTTCTACAACATAACCACTGATCTTTTCATTCAGGTCGTTGATTAAACGTTTTGCTTCAGCCAGGTCTGCTGCCGTTTTATTTTGTTTGTTCAACAGCGTTTGAATTCGGCTCTTCATGTTAGCGATTTCGCCATTCTTTGTTTTAACCAGGCTATCCATGCTTGCATTCATGCTTGTTAATTCGTCAAGGCGCTGCAATGCTGCATTATATTCTGTTTGAATAGCTCCTTTACTGCTATCACTGGTACTTAACTGCGCCTGAAGCTGCGTAGTCATTTCTTTTGTTTTTGATTTATCCCAGATGATATAACCCCATGTTCCGAGTAATGCGGCAATTAACAAACCATAGATAAGGCTACGATTGTTTTTCTGAGGCGCAGATGGAGTAGGTTCCTGCGGATTTGCTGAAGGATAATTTGAATACGACATACTATTTGATTTTAATTTTTAAAAAATTACATTTATCCATGGCTAACCAGTCGCATATTCTTCCCGATCGTATTATGGTACTCGATATCGAAACAGTACCACAGTTTGCATCGTTCGAAAAGTTACCGGAAGTATGGAAAGATCTCTGGGCAGACAAAATTTCCAAAACCATGCCAGAAAATTTTTCTGCGGCTGACAGTTATCAGCAAAGAGCTGGAATTCAAGCCGAATTTGGTAAAATTATTTGTATTTCCACCGGGTTCTTTTACACAGATAAAGGAGGTCGCTTATGTTTCCGTTTAAAGTCGTATGCGGGCGACGATGAAAAAAAATTGTTACAGTCCTTTACTATCGATATTGAAAAATTTCATCATACAACACCCGATATGCATTTTGCCGGGCATAACATTAAAGAATTTGATATACCATACATCAGCCGCCGTATGCTCATCAACCAATTATCCCTGCCTGCCTTCTTACAGTTTAGCGGAAAAAAACCGTGGGAAACAAATCTTATAGACACAATGCAGCTTTGGAAATTCGGCGATTATAAAAACTATACTTCACTTCATCTTTTAGCCAATTGCCTGGGCATTGAAACACCAAAAGATGGTATTGATGGCAGCATGGTAAAAGACGTTTACTACAAAGAGAAAGATATACGGCGCATTGTTGAATACTGCCAGAAAGATGTGGTGGCAGTAGCCCAGATTTTTCTACGCTTTCAACAATTACCTTTGCTGCCGAAGGAAAATATTTTTATTGCCGGATAAAAGCCAGAATAGGTATGGCATACCTATTCGTATTTTGATTAATCATAAGCATGCCACATAGGTATGCCATACCTAAGTAATGAGCGTAGAAAAAATTCTCAACGACTGGAAAAAGAAAAGCTTTAAACCCGTTTACTGGTTCGAAGGCGAAGAAGATTTTTATATTGACCAGTTAATTGATGTTGCCGAACATAAAATTCTCGATGAAGCAGAAGCCGGTTTTAATCTTTCTGTTTTTTATGGAAAAGATACTGTATGGAGTGATGTGGTAAATGCCTGCATGCGTTACCCGATGTTTTCGGAAAAACAGGTTGTGATCTTAAAAGAAGCACAACAGATGAAAGACATTGATAAGCTTGAAGCTTACATCAACAAACCACTTGCATCTACCATTTTTGTGGTGGCGCATAAAGAAAAAAAAGTAGATGGTCGCAGTAAGCTGGCCAAACTGCTGAAAGAAAAAGGCGAACTGTTCAGCACTAAAAAAATGTACGACAATGAGCTGCCTGCATGGACACAGGAGTTCATAGAAAAGAAAGGTTATCAACCCACGCAAAAAGCAGTTCATCTGCTGGTCGATCATATCGGCAACGATCTAAGCCGCATTGCCAACGAAATAGACAAAGTAATTCTTAACCTCGGCAATCGTAAAACAATTACCGAAGATGATATTGAAAACTTTGTCGGTATCAGCAAAGAGTATAATGTATTTGAGTTGCAGAATGCAGTTGGCAGAAAAAATCTGGCAAAGGCACTGCAAATCGTTCAGTATTTTGAAAGCAATCCTAAAGCTGCCCCCATACAACTTGTGCTGCCATCGCTCTACAGTTATTTTTCCAAAGTGTTTATGTTGTTTGGCGTACAGGGCGATGATAAAGCCGTAGCTGCACAAACAGGCATCAACGCATGGTTTATGAAAGACTATAAAGCAACAGCCAATGCATATGGCTATGAAGGTGTGCAATCGGCCCTTTTGCTGATGCATCATTACAACTTACGCAGTGTTGGTGTGGGTGATGTTGGAACTGAAGACGGCTCGTTGTTGAAAGAAATGATTTATAAGATGATGATGTAGGAAGAGCTGAGTAGCTAGTAGTCCTGTGCGTCCTTCGACTTCGCTCAGGCTTAAAGGACTCTCACCAACAATAAACTAAAAACTATAAACCATAAACTAATATCCACGCATACGGTTGCACCATGCCTTTTCAAACAAACAACAACCATTACCTTCGCAGCAAATCATAAATCATAAATCGTAAATCCGAAATCATAAATCACTTATGGCTTTAATGAAATCGATCTCCGGTATTCGTGGTACTATTGGTGGTGCACCCGGCGATAATCTTACTCCTGTTGATATTGTAAAATTCACAGCAGCGTATGCTACCATTTTAGGCAAGGGCAAAAAAGTAATCGTTGGTCGTGATGGACGTATGAGCGGCGAAATGGTGCGTAGCCTTGTGGTGAATACATTGCAGGGAATGGGCTTGCATGTAATTGATCTTGGTTTAAGCACAACACCCACCGTTGAAATGGCGGTTGTATTTGAAAAAGCAGATGGCGGCATTATCCTCACCGCATCACATAACCCCAAACAATGGAATGCATTAAAGCTGTTGAATGAAAAAGGTGAGTTCATCAGTGCCGAACTGGGACAGCAAATGCTGGGCATAGCAGAAAAAGAAGCATTTGATTTTGCAGCAGTTGATGAGTTAGGTTCTTATGCAGTTGGTACAACTTTACTGCAACAACATATTGATGCAATTTTGGCTCATCCCTTAGTTGATAAAAAGATCATTGCTGAAAAGAAATTTAAAGTGGTACTCGATGCCATCAACAGTTCAGGAGCAGAAGCAGTGCCTGCTTTATTACATGCATTGGGTGTTACTGATATTACAGTACTGAATGCAGAAATGCACGGCAACTTTGCACACAACCCTGAACCATTGGCCGAAAACCTGGTTGATCTCTGCAAAGCAGTTGTTGATCAAAAAGCTCATTTGGGTATTGCAGTTGATCCCGATGTGGACCGTCTTTGCTTTGTAAGTGATGATGGCAGTTTGTTTGGTGAAGAATACACTTTGGTTGCTGTTGCAGATTATATCTTATCAAAACAAAAAGGAAATACTGTTTCCAATCTCTCATCAACCCGTGCATTGAAAGATGTAACAGAGAAACATGGCGGCGAATATTTTGCCAGTGCAGTAGGAGAGGTGAATGTGGTGAAGATGATGAAAGAAGTAAATGCAGTGATCGGCGGCGAAGGCAATGGCGGCATCATTGATCCGCAATTGCATTACGGCAGGGATGCATTGGTTGGTATTGCGTTGTTCTTAACGCATCTTGCACAAACCGGATTGAGTACTTCGGCACTTCGCAAAACCTATCCGGACTATTTCATGAGTAAGCAAAAGATCGATCTGCCAAAAGGCACTGATGTAAAAGCGATTCTTGAAAAAGTAAAAATACAATACGCAGCACAACCTGTGAATACCGTTGATGGCGTAAAGATCGAGTTTGATAAAAGCTGGGTGCATTTACGCAGCAGCAATACAGAGCCCATCATTCGTGTTTATTCTGAAGCATCAACAATAGAAAAGGCGGATGCATTGGCAAACGAAGTGATGGAGGTGATTAAAGGGTTGATGTAACCCCTCCATCTGTTTACTACATGAATTTATTTTTATGGCGCAAAGAAAGGAGTTAAAGAAGTTTACGCAGAGCCCTCTGCGCAAACTTCGGTTTCTTATTTCTCTGCGCCATAATCTTTAAGTCAACATGTTTGATTGAGCTAATAATCGATAGTAATCACCTTATCTTTGCAACTCTATTTTTCTGTGTATGAACCGTATTTATTTCGACAACGCCGCCACAACAGCTATTGATCCCCAGGTAGTAGAAGCTATGTTACCTTTTCTGCAAAACGGGTTTGGTAATCCTTCATCGATCTATTCCTTTGGTCGTGAAACAAGATTAGCCATTGAAAATGCCCGTAAAAGCGTGGCAAAAATTTTGAATGCACACCCGGCAGAAATTTTCTTTACCAGCGGTGGTACCGAAAGTTCAAATACAGCCATCACAGCATCTGTTCGTGATCTTGGTTGCAAACGCATCATCACCTCTAAAATAGAACACCACGCTACATTACACACTGTTGAGTATCTCGATAACCGTGATGAAGCCAAAGTAAGCTATGTTGATCTTTTGCCCAATGGTCATATTGATCTGGAGCACCTTGAACAACTTCTGGCTGCAAGCGAAGAAAAAACATTAGTAACCTTGATGCATGCCAACAATGAGATCGGCAACATTACCGATCTGCATGCCGTAGGTAATCTTTGTAAATTATACAACGCCATTTTTCATTCCGATACGGTACAAACCATCGGCCACTTCAACTTCGATCTGCGCAGCACACCCGTGCATTTCATCAGTGGTTCAGCGCATAAATTCCATGGACCAAAAGGTGCAGGATTGTTATACATCAACGAAAATGTACACATCAAACCTTATATCCATGGTGGCGGACAGGAACGTAACATGCGTGCAGGTACAGAGAATGTGTATGGTATTGTTGGCTTTGCAAAAGCATTACAAATTGCTACAGAAAAACTGGAAGAAGAAAGTGCTTATATCCAAGGCATCAAGTATTACATGATCGAACAATTAAAGAAACACATTAAAGGCGTAAGCTTCAATGGCGATCCAATGGGCAGAAGTAACTATACCGTGTTAAATGCAAGCTTCCCTAAATCGGAAAAATCTGAAATGCTGTTGATGAACCTTGATATGGATGGTATTTGTGCATCGGGCGGCAGTGCCTGTACAAGCGGTGCACAACAAGGCTCCCATGTAATTCGTGCCATTAACAGTAACCCCAACCAGATTCCTGTTCGTTTTTCCTTTAGTAAATACAATACAAAAGAAGAAGTGGATGCTGTAGTTCAAAAGTTGAAAACACTTATTTGATAACTCAGCGGATGACGATCTGTTTTTGCATTCGCTCATTTCCGTTCCGCATCTGTACAATGTAATTTCCTTTGGCAAGATTGGTTAAAGAGAACGACATCGTAAGTTCTCCTGCTTTCATTTGCTGATCGATAAACGTATGCACAATACGTCCGGCAAGATCGTACACCTGTATTGAAACTCTCTCTGACTTTTTTAGATAAATATTGATCCACGCATCTGCACTCACCGGGTTGGGATAAACAGTGAAATTAAAGTCCCGTACATTATTTTCACTAATCCCCGATACAACATTTACAACAATCTGTCCTTTCATTCCCGAGCTGAAATGTGCGCTACAACCATAATAAATAGTTGTGCCGGCCATGCCTGCTGTAATGGTTAATGTATAATTGGATGTGGAAGAAAACCCACCTGATAGTTGTGTAGCTTCATTGGCATCCCAGCTGGCCTGGCTTACCTGTAACAGCGGATGAGAACCACTTGCTTCAATAATTACCTGGTCGCCTACGTTTACCGTAACTGTACTTGGCGAGTAGGCTGTTCCAACGATTGTAACATTATATTGTGCTGCCTGCACTGTAACAAAGAAACAGGAAAGCACTGTTGTTAACAGTTGTTTCATATACCTTGGTTTTAATTTAAAATACTTAACAGAGGCAGGAATTAAAAAGGAATTGTTCTTCATGGTTTTTGAAATCCGTATTCAAAAAGTGTCTAAATTTCCTCTTCCAAACTATTGATTATGCCAAGCAAAAAATTCATGAGTGCAGTTACAGCCTTTGCTGTTCTGTTTAGTTCGTGTACCAATCTATCAGACAAGAAGGCCGAACAAACTGCTGCACACACTGTGCCATCTTATGTACTGCAATCAAATATCTACGAAGTAAATGTGCGCCAATATACACCCGAAGGAACATTTAAAGCCTTTGAAGCAAATCTGCCACGTTTAAAAGAAATGGGAGCGGAAATACTTTGGTTTATGCCCATTACACCCATCAGCAAAGCAGACCGTAAAGGCGTATTAGGCAGTTATTATGCAGTAGCAGATTACACCGCAGTTAATCCGGAATTTGGAACAATGGATGATTGGAAAAGCCTGGTGAACAAAGCCCATGAATTAGGTTTTAAAGTGATTACCGATTGGGTAGCAAATCATACCGGTGCTGATAACAGATGGATACAAAGCAATCCTGATTTCTTTGTAAAAAAAGCGGATGGCACATTGGCATTTGCATTCGATTGGAGTGATACACGTGATCTTAACTTTTGGAATCCTGTTTTGCACGATAGCATGATCAACGCCATGAAATTCTGGTTAACCGAAACAAAGATCGATGGCTTCCGTTGCGATGTGGCGATGGAAGTACCACGTAGCTTTTGGCAAAAATGCATTGCTGAACTAAAAACAGTAAAGCCCGATATTTTTATGCTGGCCGAAGGTGATGTGGCCTGGTTACACGATGCAGGCTTTCATGCAAGCTATGGTTGGGATGGTTTTGCAAAGATGAAGAAAGTAGCAAAAGGAGAGGCGAGTCCGAAAGTGCTTGATACTGTGCTTCGTCATTTGGATGAAACTTATAACCCCAACTACATTAAAATGTATTTCACCAGCAATCATGATGAAAACAGCTGGAACAAAGCCGACTATGAAACCATGCCCGGCGAAATACATGCGCCGTTTGCAGTGCTATCACAAACATGGAAAAATACATTGCCGTTAATTTACAGCGGACAGGAAGAACCTTTTCTTGATTCTATTTCATTTTTCTATAAAGACACGATCACGTTTGGTAAATATCAACGTGCTGCTTTTTATAAAACATTACTTGCACTACGTAAGAGCACGCCTGCATTAGCTGTTGATGCAGCTTACACAAAACTGCAATCTTCAAACGATGAAGCTGTGTTTGCTTATACAAGGGAGAAGGGAGGAAAGAAAGTTTTGGTGATCTTCAATCTTTCAAATAAACCACAAACAACAAAACTGCAAGGTGCTATTGCGGGCGAAACACAAAATATCTTTGCCAACAAACACGAACATTTAACCGATGGACAGGATTTTACTTTAGCACCATGGGGTTATTTAGTTTACAGCTATTGAACTAAGAGATAAAGAAGGAGAAAAATAAAAGAGGGATTACAAATATGTATTCCCTCTTTTTTATTGAAATAAAGCAATGATTCTTTTACCACATCTATATTATCTCTTACATCTTTTTTTCTTTCTTCAATCTCTTAGCTAATAAATCCCAACGCCTTGATCAACTCTTCAGGAAGCTTCGGCAACTTTCTCCGTTCAATCAAATAAGTTGAAAGTGCTGCCAGGTCTTTAAAGATATAATGCTGTTGCACGGCACCTTCTAAATAACCGGCGCCACTTGTATTACCTGTGCCCACACGCATACCAATCATACGACGCACCATCACATAATGTTTATGTCGCCAGCCTGCCAGCCAATGATCAATTTCAATTAATGTATCAAGAATCTGAAATGAAGTTTGAAACACAGGAAAATCTCTGTACAGCATAATGAACAATGCAGTACGCATAGCTGCATCGCTGAAAGAACCATCTGCTTGCTTTTCCTGGATGAACTGCGTATCAAAATCAACCAGCTTATGTTGTTCACGTTCCGTTAAACTGTTGGCATAAATGGCCCGGTAATCGTTCCAGAACGGATGAAGTTCTGTTGATGCATATTGTGCTGCATAACCTTTCCAGAATTTTTCATCAAAGAACGGCATACGTTCCAGCCATTGATTGATGAGCTGCAGAATGGTTCTGGAAGCTTCAATTGAATTGATTTCATTAAAATCATTCGGTGCAAAACCACCTTCGTTGGTGCGTTTGTAATAATCATGCTGATGACGCTTTTCCATTTTCAACCCAAGTGTTGCTTCTATTAAGCGGAACTGTTTGCTTTGAAAACCCGAAGCAGGAGTGAGGAGGTTACGAAACTCCAGGAAATCCATCGGCGTCATTGTATCCAGAACCGTTACCTGTTGATTGAGCAATGCAAGAATGCTTGTAACACGCTTTAAACGGTGGCGGCAAAGGTTCAGGTCTTCGCTGTTATCATCCACTTTTTCTTTGCTGAATACTTTTTTTACAAAATCCAGTTCAAATAAGATTTGTTTAAACCACAGTTCATAAGCCTGGTGGATGATGATGAATAACATTTCATCATGAGCAGGAGCTTGCCCTTCTTCAAAACTTAAAGGGTGCTGACTGTCGAGAATTTTTTCTAATTGCAAATAAGAGGGGTAGTACTGTCCGTTATCATTTTTCATATGCTTCGTTTACGGCCGCAAGATTAACTAAAATCCCTCATTCAAAGCATTTGTTTAATTTGATGTTCTATGATTTTTTCTATGTTTGGAAAACAACATTTGAATTAAAACTGGCTTTATTTTTGCACAATTATATACTATGCAAAAGAAACTGCTGACACTCATTTTTACCGCTTCGTCTTTTCTTTTTTCAACAGCACAGGATCTTCGCTTAAATCTGTTTGGCGGTATGGCCAATTACAATGGCGATCTGCAGGCAAAGCCATTAACATTTCAGCAGGCACGTTATGCACTTGGTTTGTGGGCCAGTTACGATATTAATCCCTACATCATGTTGCGTGGTGGATTGCATTTTGCAAACGTAAGAGCCGAAGATCGTTTTCAAACCAATCCATTTAATCAATTGCGAAATCTCAGTTTCAGTACAAATATTTATGAGCTTCATGCCGGGGCAGAATATCATTTTCTTGGTATGGACAGAGGTGCATTCTCTCCCTATGTTTTCGGAGCATTGGCAGGATTTTATTATAATCCTTACGCATACGATCAAACAGGTAATAAAGTTTTCCTTAAACCATTGTCTACAGAAGGACAGGGTTTGCCCGGCTACCCCGACAGGAAGCCTTACAGCTTAACACAATTTGCCGTTCCGGTTGGCTTTGGCGTACGCATGGTTCTAACCGATAGGCTTGATGTGGGTGTAGAAATAGGTTATCGCAAAACCTTTACGGATTACATGGATGATGTAAGCAAAACCTACGTTGATCCGACTGTGTTATTTGCGAATCGTGGTGCAAAAGCTGTTGAGATGTCGTACCGTACACCGGAGCTGCCTACGCACAGTAACGATCCTTATCCACCCAATTTACAAGTAAGAGGTGGCAGTCAATACGACGATAATTATTACTTTTTAGGTGTTACGCTCAGCTATAGAATTACAGGTGGCGACCGAAGTAACTCAGGAGGAGGAAGAGGAGGAAGAAAGCGGTCTTCACTGGGCTGCCCGATCAATGTTTTTTAGTAATTTTTTGAAGCCGGAAATCCTCCGGCTTTTCTTTTCCACATAGGCCGTTAATTTGTTGAAAAACAGTGTAAATAAACGCTTGTTGAAGTGCGTATTGCCCTCGCTTTTCGGTATCTTTGACCGCTTTATTTTTTACTATGGATCAAACAGAAAATACAATGGAAAACGGCCAGGATCGCAATGGCCGCATTATTCCGGTTAATATTGAAGAGCAAATGAAAACAGCCTACATCGATTATTCGATGTCGGTAATTGTTGGCCGTGCACTTCCCGATGTAAGAGACGGTTTAAAACCTGTTCATCGCCGCATTTTATTTGCCATGAACGAATTAGGGCTTCAATACAACAAAGCCTATAAAAAAAGTGCCAGGGTAGTTGGTGAAGTGCTGGGTAAATATCACCCGCATGGCGACAGCTCGGTATATGATGCCATGGTGCGTATGGCCCAGGAATGGAGCATGCGTTACACATTGGTTGATGGCCAGGGTAACTTTGGTAACCAGGATGGTGATGGTCCGGCGGCAATGCGTTACACAGAGGTACGTATGGAGCGCCTTACCGAAAGTATGCTTAACGATATCGACAAAGAAACAGTCGACTTCAATAATAACTTCGACGATTCGGAAACAGAACCATCTGTGCTTCCTTCTCGTATTCCGCAATTGCTTGTAAATGGCTCAAGTGGTATTGCTGTAGGTATGGCTACCAACATGATGCCGCATAACCTCAGTGAAGTTATTGATGGTTGCGTTGCGTACATCGATAAGCGTGATATCAGCATTGAAGAATTGATGCACTACGTTAAAGCTCCTGATTTTCCAACTGCAGGAACCATTTTTGGCATGGAAGGCATTAAAGCCGGTTATCACACCGGTCGTGGCCGTGTTGTATTGCGTGGTAAATTATCGGTTGAAACAAAAACCAGTGGTCGTGAACAGATCATCATTACCGAAGTTCCTTACCAGGTAAACCGTGATGCCTTGACCGATAAGATCGGCCAGCTTGTAAACGATAAAGTAATTGAAGGCATTGTTCATGTAAACAACGAAAGTAACCAGAAGGAAGGAACACGTATTGTGGTTGATCTGAAACGTGATGCAGTAGCAAACGTTATCATTAACCAGTTGTTCAAATATACCGAGCTGCAAACTTCTTACGGCATCAACAACGTGGCACTTGTAAAAGGACGTCCGAAAACGCTCAACCTGAAAGACATGATTTCAGAGTTTGTGGAGTTCCGTCACGAAGTGGTTGTGCGCCGTACCAAATACGAATTACGAAAAGCGCAGGAGCGTGCGCATATCCTGCAAGGCTATTTGATTGCATTAGATCATCTCGATGAAGTAATTGCACTCATCCGCAGTTCTGCTACTCCCGATATTGCAAAAGATAACCTTATCAATGCAGGATGGGGACTTGATGAAATACAGGCAAAAGCAATTCTTGAATTACGACTTCAGCGTTTAACAGGCATGGAGCGTGATAAGATCAAGATGGAATATGATGAATTGATGAAACTCATTGCCCACCTGAACGAACTGCTGTCGAACGAAGGCATGCGTTTCGATTTGATTAAGACCGAACTGCTGGAGGTAAAAGATAAGTTTGGAGATGAACGTAAAACAGAGATCACTTACCTCGATAACGAAGTTCGTATCGAAGATTTGATCAAAGAAGAAGATGTGGTTATCACCATCTCACACCACGGTTATATTAAACGTACTTCGGCTACAGAATACCGTCAGCAGAAACGTGGCGGCAGGGGAGCAATCGGCAGTAAAACAAGAGAAGAAGATTATGTAGAACACCTCTTTGTTGCATCTACCCATCACACATTACTTTTCTTTACTGAAAAAGGAAGATGCTACTGGCTGAAATCGTACGAAATTCCTGAAGGTGATAAAACTAGTAAGGGGCGTGCTATACAAAACCTGATGCAATTACCGCCGGATGATAAGGTGAGAGCAATCATAGATGTAGCTAATCTTGACGATGAGGAATTTGTGAAGAATCACTACATTGTACTGTGTACAAGAAAAGGAATTATTAAGAAAACACTTTTAGAAGATTTTAGCAGACGCCGTGCAACCGGTGTTAATGCTATTACCATCGTAGAAGGCGACCAGTTACTGGAAGCAAAGATGACCGATGGTAACAGCGAAATTATGATGGCGGTGAAGAGCGGACGGGCCATCCGTTTCCCTGAAGAAAAAGTAAGACCAACAGGTCGGGGTGCAATTGGTGTTGCAGGTATTGAAGTGGATGATGAAAGCGACGAAGTGGTTGGTATGATTTGTGTAAACAGGGAAGACTCTACCAGAACGGTATTGGTGGTAAGCGAAAAAGGCTATGGTAAGCGTACGGCAGTTGATGAGTATCGTATTACCAATAGAGGCGGTAAAGGTGTTAAAACCATCAATGTTACCGATAAAACAGGTCCGTTAGTAGGTATGCTTGAAGTAACCGAAAAAGAAGACCTGATGATCAGTTGTAAGAGCGGAATTACCATCCGGATGAAGGTGGCACAGATCAGCGAACAAGGACGTGCAACGCAGGGTGTAAAACTGATTCGTGTTGATGATGGCGATGAAATTGCAGCAATTACACGATTAGATGATAGTGAAGACGAAGAAGTAACTGATGTTGAAAATGCCGATGCAACGGATACCACCACTGAATCATCTAACGAAAACATAACGCCAACCGACGAACAAGCAAACACTGAACAAACTGACAATCAATAGACAAAACAATAATTATCAAAATAAAAAAGAAAATGAAAAAATTTCTTTTCGCAGCGCTTGCTGTAACGTTTGCATTGAGTATTTCGGCTCAGGATGTTAAGAAGATCCGCAGCGCCTACGACAAAAAAGACTGGGCAAAAGCAAAAGAAGCTGTTGACTTAGCCCTGGCTACCGAGAAAGAGCAAAAGAACTGGGAAGCCTGGTATTACAAAGGAATGGTTTATGGCCAGATAGCAAAAGATGCCAATCTCAAAGCAACAGTTCCCGATGCATGGATGCAGTCGTTTGAAGCTTACCAAAAAGCAATGGAGCTGGATAGCAAGCAAACTGAAATTGGTATGATGACGAAAAGCTACCCGGTTTTCGAAAACTACCTGGAATTACAAAAAGAAGCAAATAGTTTATACAACACCGGCAACTACCAGGGAGCATTGGATAACTATAAGAAGGCTGATAAAGTTGGACGTTTCATTTTCAAAAACAAATGGGCCCTCAGCGAAGTTGATACAATCCTGTACTATTACGCAGGTGCAGCTGCAATGCAACTTGAAAACAAAGAAGAGGTTGTTTATTTCTTCCAGAAAATTGCTGATGCAAAGATTGGCGGAGAAGGATTTGATGTAGTTTACCGTTACCTCGCATATTATTTTGAACAAAAGAAAGATGCTGATAACGCTAAAAAATATGCTGATATCGGTCGCCAGCTTTATCCAAAAGACTCTTATTACGATAAAGTAGAGCTGGACAAAATGCGAAAAAACGGAGCTGACCCGATTGAAGTTTTCAAGAAATATGAGACCATTGCCAATTATGATCCTAAAGACTACGAAGTACGGTATGATTATGCTGCCGAAATCTTCAACTGGATCTATATGGATCTGAAGGCAACTCCGGAGCAACGTCCTGTTTATTTCGATAAAATGATTTCAATCCTCAAAAACTGTGTTGAATTGGATGCAAAACAACCAGACGCACATTTGTTAATGGGTAAAATCTATTATAACGAAGCTGCAGCTATTCAGGATGAAATCAAGAAAATTAAAGGAACTACACCGGCTGATACGCAGAAGAAAAACGACATGAAGAAGAAAATGGATGATCGCATGAAAGAATCAATTCCTAATCTTGATAATGCTTACAATATCTACAGCGCTATGACTGCAGATCAGTTAAAAGACAGACGTACAAAGAACGAATACAAATCAACTGTATATCTTTTAACCGAAGCACATCGTTTCCTTGGCAACAAAGACAAGGAAAAAGAATATGACACAAAATATCAGGCATTAAATCAATAATAACTGATTATCAATAAAAAAGGCTGTTCGTTTGAGCAGCCTTTTTTATTACATTTAAGTACGAAAATCAAATACGATGTCGCTGCAATTGAACCGAACCAGCTTTGGAGATCCTTTGAATACCGGAAATGTATTAAGTAAGGAACAAGCTAATACATTGTTGAACGAATGGGTTAAAAACGACCGGCTGAAACTACATATGCACCAGGTAGCTTACTTGATGAAAAGCTGGGCCGCCGAAAAGGAAGGTCTGAACGAAACTGATCAGTGGCGTTGGGAAATGGCAGGTTTACTGCACGACGCAGACTGGGACCAATGGCCGGAGCAACATTGTCGAAAGATCATAGAAGAACTTGAAAGCAGAAATATTGATCCTGAGATTATAAGAGCAATTGCCAGTCATGGACCAAATCATTTTGGTGTGGAGCCGGTTACACGAATGGATCAAATGCTGTATGCATTTGACGAGCTTAGCGGCCTGGTTCATGCTTACAGTTTAATGCGACCTGAAGGATATTCCGGCATGGAACTGAAAGGTGTTAAGAAACGTTTGAAAGAAAAAAGCTTTGCCGCTAACGTTAACAGAAATGAAATAGCCGATGCATTAAACAGGGCAGACCTTGAACTCGACAACCTAATTCCATTCATCATCGAGAAGCAGCAAATAACGATTTAAATTTGTCTTTTACCTGTTTAACATAATATTAATTATAAGAAAATAATTTTCTAATCTATTACTAACCAGGCTTAAAGTACTTTAGCTCATTTTGCAAATCCAGGTGTGGATGCTCTTGGAGCAGCTTCAAGGTTTTCTCATAATGTTGTCGCAGAAACTGCTCGTGTTGTTTCGAATCGGGATGAAATGCTTTATGATTTTTAGCCGTTACAACTTGTTTAATGTCTTTAATTAAACTCTTTGTAGCATCTGTAAAAGCACACTCACTGAACTTATCCATAACAAACTGTGTAGCGGCATAATTCGGATGCGCCAAGTCTATATCGTAAAAACGATAATCCCGCAACACATCAATTACTAATTCATAAGCCGGGAAATAAAACAACCTGTCGAACTTGTTTACCAGGTGATGAACCGTTTCAAGCAAACGGGCTTTGCTGCGGTTATTCTCAACAACACCATCCCTTAAATGCCTTACCGGGCTGATGGTAAAAATGATCTTCAACTTCGGGTTAAAATGAAATAATTGATGAATCGTATTATCAAGCAAAGCAATCTGCTCATCAATTGGCAACAGATGCTTTGTAAACCATTGAGCTGGTGCTTTATGGCAGTTCGCAACAAAACGTGCTTCATCGTTTAACTTGTAAACAAAGGAAGAACCCAAGGTTATGATCAACCAGTCTGCATCCTTTAAAAACGAGTGCGCCCGGGTTTGCGACTGGTTAATGCCGGCTAAGGCAGCTTCCTGCGATGGATTTGAAAAACGACTATGATGGTTCCAACTCTGCCAAAGCTCATTATATTGAAACAAATCTGCTGCTGTATATTGTTTGTTTTGAATATACGAAACCAAACTGCGGGCCACGCTTTCAGTTTCAAACAAAATACCATTTGGATTTTGTAATATATTAAATTTCAAATCACTAAGATTATTTCCTATATGTTCTGTAAAACAACTTCCAATGAGTAAAAGCTTATGTTGATGCGTTATGGGCATCGGCAATGGCTTCAGGTCAATATGTGCAAAAAAGTTCATCAGTTAAATATTTCAGCCGCTAAGTACAGGCTTAGCTGCAGGGCTTCCGCATTAATTTGTAAAGGCTCTTTTCCTTCAAAAAAGTCGAGCAGTTTGGCTGTATCCATATTTCCCACCAATTCATCGTTTGCCATTGGGCAGCCGCCAATTCCCAAAAGCGCAGAATCGAACCTGCGACAACCGGCTGTATAGGCAGCCTGTAGCTTTTCTTTCCAATTACTGATGGTGGAATGTAAATGAACACCAATTTCAACGTTGGTCATTTGTTTTACCAGGTAGCCGGTCATTTGTTCAACTTGCCCGGCTGTAGCTAAACCAACGGTATCTGCAAGCGAAATAATCGTTATTCCCATTTCTGCAAGTTCATTGGCTTTTTCAAAAACAATATCTTCCGACCATGCATCGCCATACGGATTACCAAAACCCATTGAGAGATATACAACAAGTTGCTTGCTGTTATTAATGCAAAGCTCCTGTATTGCTTCTACCCTTTTTAGCGATTCTGCAATTGAACTGTTGGTGTTTCGTTGCTGAAATGTTTCTGAAACAGATAAGGGAAATCCGAGGTAGCTGATTGCATCACAACCAACAGCTTCTTCTGCTCCACGTTCGTTTGCTACAATACTGAGAAGTTTCGATTTAGAACCGGCCATATCAAGTCCTGCGAGCACCTGTCTTGTGTCCGCCATTTGAGGAATAGCTTTGGGTGATACAAAACTGCCGAAATCGATTGTATCGAATCCTACTTTCAATAAAGCATTGATATAAGCTACTTTCTTTTGGGTAGGAATCAAGTGTTTCCACCCCTGCATAGCATCACGTGGGCATTCGACAAGCCTGATGGGTTGTTGTACCATAGTTGCCTGCAAAATTAAGCGAAGAGAGCCGTATTAATTTTTAAGGGCCGCCACCTTTTCACGCATCGTATTAAAAAACCGATTGCGCTCTTTTTCTCCTGTTGCACTTATTTGCGATGACCTGCTCACCAGCGTAAAGAAGTTGCCGAATGATTTTTCGTTGAAGCGGGGATCCTTGGTAATAAGATAACTGAGTACATTATAAGTTACAAACGAGAGCTTTTCATCATCAAGTTCCACAAGTATGTTGTTACTGCCGATTATTACTTCATTAATGTAGAACTGTAAAGGTGCACGGTAAACAATTTCCGAATCGCCGGGCATAAACTTTATTCCTTTCTCTACTTCCAGTTCAATATGATCGAGACAAAGCTGAAACGAATCGAGAATAATATCCAGGTCGTCGGGGTTTTTAAAATAACCGCCTTCTTTATAATACTTTATCTGGCTGAGTGTGCTGTTGATGCTTTCTGCATTCCATAGTTCCAGCGATGGGATTTTGTTGTACTCCCGAATAATCTGTTGCCCCAATTCAAAACAATCTGTATGCGGATACTCTTCAAGAGAATAAAGCTTGCCTTTATACTCAGGCAGATCCTTGATCGTTTTACTCCAGAAAAATGTTTTAAACGAAGCAATTTCCGGATATAAATAAAAATGAAAAAAGGTAATGTCTTTACAGAAGTACAGCATGCGTTTCTTTTCAAACGTATTAAAGTACTTCATATACTCCAGCATCCCTCTTAAGTAATCTGCCAGTGAAACCCGTTCGGAATTTATCTCCGGTGCACGAAAAACCACCAGCTCATTTTTTAACTGCAATACCTGGTCCAGTGAAATTTTAAAATGATCGCTGAGCATCTTTAATTCTGACAGGGAGATTTCCTTCTCTCCTCTTATACGCCTGTAAGCACTATCGTTACTGATATTAAGCAGATCGGCCACTTGATCAACCAGTGAAACATGACCGGGCAAGGAGGTCTTTATATACTGAAATAACAGTACCTGGGGGTGGTTTGTGTCCATATGTGTAAGTTTTGGGATTTTCTGCAAAGCAGCCTCTTTCCTTTTGCAGAACTTAATAACCATTAGTAAGATAACGACATTTTTTGCAAGTAACAATAGCTGCATAGGAGCGTATGCCCCGCTTTGTGGTAGTGTACAAAGTTGAGCGAACGCACAGCAAGGATCAATTATGAATCGGCTTCTGGCAGAAGTAGGTTTGATTTGTCAATTGGCACATTCACTAACAATTTAAACCTAAAACAATGAAAAAGATTTTCGCACTTACAGCAGCTCTGTTTCTGTTTGCAGGATTATTAAACGCACAGAACTCTTCATTCGGCTTCCATGCCGGCATGGCAATGAGCAAAATTTCAGCTAAATCAGACAACATAAGCTTTACTACAGATGATTTATTTGCTTTACAAGCTGGTTTTGTTGTAGACCTTCCTATCGGCAAAAGAATAAGCTTACAACCGGGTTTGTCCTTTTTACAAAAGGGAGGCAAAACTTCTGAAGAGTATGCCGGAATAACTGAGGAATCAAAAATCAGGATTAATTACATTGAAATTCCAATGAATGTTCTCTTCAATGCGAGAACGAAAAGTGGAACATTTTTCGTTGGTGCCGGTCCATCAGTTTCGTTTGCGATGTCTGGAAAGTCAATTTACAAATTCGACGGTCAGGAAGACAAGGAGAAGATTAATATTGGTAACGATGAAGAAAACGACGACATGAGAGGATTAGACTTTGGAATTAATACATTAGCAGGCTATCGCTTTAAATCTGGACTTTTTCTTGGAGCCAGCTACAATTGGGGATTACGCAACCTTAATCCAGGAGGCAACAAAGACGACGGAACAGCTCAAATGAGTTATTACGGAGTAAGACTTGGCTTTATGATTGGCGGCAAGTAATCATTTTACAAATAACCCCACATTAATGGAGCACAATTTTAATCCAAACAAAGGCGATTACAAATACATTCTGGAAGAAATACGCCGTAAAGAAACCGGGGAGCCAATAACTCCCCCGGTTTCCAAAAATCAAAAAAAAAGCAGCAGCTTATGGAAACGGGCAGTTTCACTAATCCAAAAACTTACAAAGCGAAAAAGTAATATCAACACTTCCTTTATTCTTTTTCTTGAAGTATTTTATTAGACAGAGTTATTCAATAATCACAACCAAAATCGAACAACCATGCGCATACTACATTTCTTCCTGCTTTCTTTTTTATACTGCGAGGCAGAAGCAAAAGCTCAACAACAAACTCCTGTGCAAACAATTCGTGGCCGTATAGTGGATGTTGAGTCACAATCGCCTGTTAAAGGTGCTACAGTAAGTATTGCAGAAGGTAAGTTTACCACTATTTCCGACTCTGCCGGAAACTTCATTCTCAGAAATATTCCTGTAGGACGTCAGCGTGTGCAGGTAAGCTTTGTTGGTTATCAAACTTACTTTTCCGACCATTTTATTCTTAATGCAGCTAAAGAGTCGGAATTACTGATAACACTTGTTGAAGAAAAGAAAAGCCTTGGTACGATAAACATTACCGGTATCCGAAACCCGAAACTACCTGTAAATAAACACGCACTTGCAAGTGGTAGATCTTTTAACCCGGAAGAAGCGCAGCGTTTTCCGGCAAGTGCTAACGATCCGGGCCGAATGGCGATGGGCTTTCCGGGCGTGCAGCCCAGCAGAGACAGCCGTAACGATATCATCATTCGCGGAAATAATCCTGTTGGTATGAACTGGCGTGTTGAAGGACTTGACATACCTAATCCTAATCACTTTGCTCGCAGAGGCAGCAGCGGTGGTGGCATTACTATTTTCAGTTTAAGTGTTTTGGATAATTCTGATTTCTATACAGGAGCCCTTGCAGCTGAATATGGCGATGTGCTAAGTGGTGCATTTGATGTGCACTTTCGCAAAGGAAATCAGCAAAAAGCCGAACACACATTTAAAGCAGGTATGATCGGTTTAGAATTTGCAACGGAAGGACCCATTCAAAAAGGAAGAAGTTCTTACCTCTTTAACTACCGGTATTCGTTTCTTGATATTCTCAATGCATTTGGTTTGCATCTTGTTGATGAACGTGAGCGGAATAAATTTACAGATGCATCGTTTAATGTAGCGTTCTCAAATAAAAAGAATACAGTACAAACAAATATCTGGGGAATGGGTGGCTACAGCAAAGAAACGTTTCTTGCTGTTGAAGATACTGCACTATGGAAACAATACGACGATTATGCAGTTTACGACAGTCGTACCTGGATGGGTGTTTTTGGCATTGGACAAACCATCAACATCAACAAAAAATCATTTCTTAAAACGTCGGTTGCTTTTATGGGACAAAAATTAACCTGGGTTGATGACACCTTAACCAAGCAGCAGGTTGCCACAAAAGTGAACGATGAATTGTATAACAATAACAGGATATCATTCGCTACCTCGTACAGTTTAAAAATGAATGCTACTGTAAATTTTAAAGCAGGCGTATATGTAAACATGCTCGATTATAAGTTTAATAAAGGCGAATGGGATTACAGCAACAACAATTATAAATCAAATGTAATTAACGGCGAAGGCAACAGCTGGTTAATTCAACCATATATACAGTTTAGCTTTAAACCAACAAGCAAACTACTTATAAACCCGGGAGTACATACCATGTACTTTGCATTGAACAAACAATTTGTTACCGATCCCCGGCTTTCGGTACAGTATCGCTTTACACCCAAAAACAGCATTACTGCTTCTTATGGATTGCACAGCAAGTTGCTGCCATTGGGCTCTTATTTCTACAAAGAGGGAAATTCATTTCCGAATATGAATTTGAAAATGATGCGCTCACACCATTACATTCTTGCATACGATCAGTTATTGGGTAACAGATGGCGGTTTCATGCAGAGGCCTATCACCAGCAATTATTCCAGGTGCCTGTTGTTAATGATGCAAACCGCACATTCTGGATACTTAATGAAATGGAAGGTTATGCAAGCCAGGCATTGGTGAGCAAAGGCGAAGGAAGCAATACCGGCGTTGATCTTTCATTGGAAAAGTTTTTCAACAAAGGACTTTTTATGATTGCTTCATTTTCTGTTTTCGATTCGAAGTTCAAACCGCTTAATGGCAAAACATATAACACCCGTTTCAATTCACGTACCAGTGGTTCTTTTGTAGGAGCAAAAGAATGGAGTATGCGAAAAAACAAAGTATTACAGGTTGGATGGAAGATGCTTTATAATGGAGGTGTACCCCTCACCCCTCTTGCAGCGGTGCAAAACGGAAGTACCAAACAGCCTGTATTGGATGAAACAAATCCATACAGTGAATTTATACGTCCGTATTTCAGAACCGATGGAAGAATCAGTTTACGAAAAGATAAAAAGCATATCAGCTGGCAGTTGGCACTCGATATACAAAACCTGTTTGCACAGGAAAATGTTGATGGTCTCAGCAGAAGATATGATCCCACAACAAACAAATGGACTTTTAAAACTCAATCAGGCATTGTGCCGGTATTAAGTTACCAGATCGATTTTTAAACGAAGTAAACATTCTCATTACTAAACTGGCTACAACAATACAACTGTCTTGAAAAAGGCATAAGGCATGTTATTTCATTTTCTTACCCAAATCATAACTATATGCGAATACTTATTACAGGTGCAACAGGTTTACTTGGAAGTAATCTTGTACGGTTATTGGTTGAGCGTGGCTATTCTGTTGGTGTTTTCATTCATACTAGATCGTACACGAAAACATTGCAGAACCTGCCCATTAAAAAACACTTTGGTGATATACTTGATCCGGAATCAGTTGAAGCTGCAGTTCAGGAATACAACGTGGTCATTCATGCAGCTGCCATTACCGAGTTCTGGCCATCACGTTCAAAAAAAATCAGGGAAGTAAATATAGAAGGAACAAGAAATGTTGTAGAAGCCGTAAAGAAATTCAACATTCAACGGCTTATTTATATTGGTTCGGGCAGTTCTGTAAATGCTCCCGACGATCATCCTGAAAAATATGAACTCAGTTTTATTGGTGCAAAATACGGACTTGATTATGTTGACTCGAAGTATATAGCGTTACGATATGTATTGGAAAAAGCAAGACAGGATGGCTTGCCCGCCTTAGCAATTCTTCCAACATTTATGATTGGGCCTTACGACTCGCTGCCCTCGTCAGGAAAGTTAATACTTGCGCTTGCAAAACGGAAACTGAAATTCTATTCAGGTGGCGGAAGAAATTTTGTACATGTCAGGGATGTTGCAACAGCAATTGCCAACAGTATTGAAAAAGGCCGTGTTGGAAAATATTACGTGGCAGGAAATGAAAACATGACATACTCTGAGTTTTTTGAAAAGGTGACAAACATTGTTGGTGTACAGCCGCCGCAATACAAACTATCAGACAGGGTTATTCAGCTTGCCGGCTTTTTGAGTGGTTTAAGTAGTGAATTAATGGGCAACAAACCAATTCTCAGTTATCCAACAGCAAAAATAGCATGCGACAAATTGTATGTCGATTGTAATGATACGATCGAAGAGTTAGACATGCCGCAAACACCTATTGAAACAGCCATCACCGAATGTTACGATTGGCTGAATAAAAATGAACATCTTATTCAATCACCTACGTTTTAGTTATGCACTATAACTGGCAAAATAAAGTTGTACTTATTACCGGGTCTGCCATGGGAATTGGATGGCAGCTTGCACAGGAATTTGCACAGGCAGGTGCAAGTGTTGTACTAAATGCGAGAAACAAAAAACGGTTGAAATTTAAAGAACAGTTGCTTGCAGAAAAAGGTTACAAAGTAACATCGTTTTGTGGAGATGTTTCTGATGCACATACCTGCAAACAAATGATTGAACATTGCATTACAACTTTTGGAAAAATTGATATACTGATCAACAACGCAGGACTTTCTGCAGAATCAAACCCAGTAGAAGAAATAAATGTTGATGTTTTTGCTGAGCTTGTAAAAGTTAATTTTCTTGGTGCTGTTTATTGTTCAAAGGAAGCGCTGCCGTACTTAAAAAAAACAAAAGGACATCTGTTGTTTATCAGCAGTGTTGCAGGCATCCATGGGCTTGGCAATTATGCAGCTTATTGCAGCAGTAAAATGGCGTTAACCGGTTTTGCAGAATCGTTACAAAAAGAATTATGCGATCATTCCGTTTCTGTTGGCATAGCCTATATCGGTTTTACCGAGAACGATCCCGACAAACAAGTAGTTGCAGGCAACGGCATTTATATACCACAACCGAAACGAAACTTAAAAGTTGCTTCAGCAAAGCAGGTTGCCATCCGCCTTATTAAAATGATTGAACAAAAAGAAAAAGCAGTTGTGTTTTCTGCAATGGGAAAACTCTTATGGTATTTAAACCGATTATCACCTGCTATAACAAATAAACTACTTGTGCTTCTGTATCGGAAAGAACAAATGAAAAACCAGCAGCAATTGCAGCATGCATAAAAAACTATCCTCTTTGTTTCATTGCTTCATACAAAATCATGGCCGTTGCTACACCTACATTTAAACTTTCAAAATCTCCTTTCATGGGGATTTTGAAAGTTTCATCGCAGATCTTCATTAAACCCGGAAAAACACCTTTTTCTTCACCACCCATTACAATAGCACAAGGCTCCTTAAAATCACAATCGTAAATACTTTTCTTCGCTGTCATTTCGCTGGCCAGCACTTTAATACCATTGAGGTGCAGATCATCCACAGCTTTCATTAAACTATTTACACGGCAAACAGCAATCAGTTCCAATGCACCGGCACTTGTAAGAATCGCATCTTCATTCAATGCCCCTACTCCCTTATCAGGAATAATAATTGCCTGTGCTCCGCAGCATAAAGCTGTTCGTGCAATACCGCCAATGTTACGCACATCTGTAACGCCATCAAGAATAACAAACATTGGTACTTGGCCTTTGTCAACAACCCAATCAATAACCTGCTGCAGATCCTGGTAGCGAATTTTTGAGAGCTGTGCAATTACACCTTCATGATCGTTTACATTAAAACTGTTCAGCTTTTCAACAGGAACTTTGTTAATTGGTATCTGTTGTTTGTATGCAAGCTTCTGTATCTCATCCGCAACATCGCCACGTAAATTACTTTGTATATAAATACGATCGAGCTGCTTCGCCTCCTGTAATGCTTCAAGCACAGCAATTCTACCGATTACTAATGAAGATTTTTTCGGACGCTGTTGTTTTTGACGGAACTGTTTCACCCTGCAAAGAAACAGAAAAAAGAAACCCACAAACCTTTCGGTTTATGGGTTGAACCACATTGATGGTTTATTGGGTTATTTTAAACCGAAAGCTTTTTTCACTTTCGATACATAATCTAATTTTTCCCAGGTAAACAATTCCACTTTTACTTTTTTCACTTTACCATCAGGGCTTTTGAAACTTTTTTCAACAACTTCAGGCACACGACCCATATGACCATAAGCAGCTGTTTCGCTATAGATCGGGTTACGTAATTTCAAACGTTGCTCAATAAAGTAAGGACGCATATCAAAGATGCCTTCAACGATCTTTGCAATTTCGCCATCGCTTAATTCAACGTTTGCAGTACCGTATGTGTTAACGTTGATAGAAGTTGGTTTCGCTACACCAATTGCATACGAAACCTGAACGAGTACCTCATCGCACAAACCAGCCGCAACTAAGTTTTTTGCAATATGGCGAGTTGCATAAGCAGCAGAACGATCTACTTTAGAAGGATCTTTACCGCTGAATGCACCACCACCGTGTGCACCTTTACCACCGTAAGTATCAACGATGATCTTACGACCGGTTAAACCTGTATCACCGTGTGGTCCGCCAATCACGAACTTTCCGGTTGGGTTAATGTGGTACTTAATATCGTTGTTAAACAGTTTAGCGTATTTCTTGTATTTCGACTTAATGCGAGGAATCAGGATGTTGATCACATCAGCCTTGATCTTCGCCAACATTTTAGCTTCTGCATCAAAATCATCATGCTGTGTAGAGATTACAATTGCGTCGATACGAACCGGGCGGTTGTTGTCATCATATTCCAAAGTTACCTGGCTCTTTGCATCGGGGCGTAAGTACGGCATCTTCGAATTCTTTTCACGACGGATAGCTGCCAATTCAATTAACAGGTTATGTGCAAGATCGAGTGCCAATGGCATGTAATGCTCTGTTTCGTTGGTAGCGTAACCAAACATCATACCCTGGTCGCCTGCACCTTGTTCTTCTTTCTTTTTACGATCAACACCTTGGTTGATATCAGCGCTTTGCTCATGAATGGCACTTAACACACCACATGAGTTTGCTTCAAACATATACTCACTCTTTGTATAGCCAATCTTCTTAATTACACCACGGGCAATATCCTGCACATCCAGGTATGCTTTCGATTTTACTTCACCGGCTAATACAACCTGTCCGGTTGTAACCAATGTTTCGCAAGCCACTTTCGACTGGGCGTCAAATGCAAGAAAGTTATCAATCAATGCATCACTGATCTGGTCTGCAACTTTATCAGGATGTCCTTCAGAAACTGATTCAGATGTAAATAAATAAGGCATAAAATAATGAGTTTAGATGTTCCGCTGTTTTATCCCGGAAAGCCGCAAAGATAAGCTGCGAAACAATTCAAAAAATTATTGCTTAGAGTAATAGATACGCACATACATTTTTTGAGTAGAATGTGCGCCGCCACCTAGTTGAACCCTTCCGTAAGCAAGAGGGTTAAGATAGGTTGAGCCAATTTGCTTATTACTGAAACGGGGATAATATGGAGCAGAAAGTTTAAAATCTCTGCGGGTAGCTTTTCCGTTTACAAGGTTCTGCACATAGCTCGTCATGTTTAAATGATATTCTGCTATCTGGTTATTTACATTGTCTCTGATATAGTTCGGATTACCTCCTGTATAAGCAGTTTCAATGTTAAACGATGTATCTAACTGGCGGGGATTAAGAAAATACGTATTGGTAAAATAATAGGGTTGATCGAACGGAATTGGCTCAACAGCATTTGTTGAAGAATAGCTGAACAGGTGCAGATAAGGAGGAACAAAAATATTCTCCTGGGCCAAAGGTCCTTGATATACTTGTTGCGCAACAAGCTCAGCACGGTGAATGATGTACTCTTTATTACGGATAGTATCTAAACCGGGAACAGAAATACGCACTGCTGTGCCGGGACCACTTTGCAGATATACAAGGCTTGAAGGCGTTGTATTTATAAGATAAGCAGCAACTGTGCTGCCTGTATAGTTACGGTAAACTTTATTTGCGCTGGCGCTTCGTACAGTGTCGGCTACGTAATTAAAACTGATAGAAGTGGTATCTGTTTTTCCTTCTCTGTTCAACTGACGATAATACAAGTTGATTCTTGTTTTAGCATTGCTCAGCTGAAAATAGCTGATAGCATTACCGCTAACTGCAGTATCAGGTACAATCGCTACACCATTAAAGAAATTTTTAAAGATGGTATCGTTACGGAAAGCGCCATTTACATTATCCTGATCGAGTAACAAACGACCAAAGGAGTTATCTAAACGAATACGCAGTTGATTGAAAATGCTATCGTCGGTATAACGGGTATTGTATTTTTTGTTACGTATTTCAGCAACCGTGTACGATGTTGAACCTAACAGATCACCTGTTGAAAAATTCGGTAAAAATGATAACGGATAATAAACGTTCGATTTAAATGTTGGATCGGTTAGCTTATACACATTTACTTTCGTTACTGCATTGGTATCGCCATACAAACCATTAAATGAAAGTGAAAGCACGCAGGAGTCTAAAAACAGACTGTCCTTTGCCACTGCATAAGAAAACGGATACGATGATGGCAGAAACTGCATCGAAATAGATGCACTTGTTGTACCAAACATTGGATCATTTACCCAACCGAGCAAATACTGCTCACTTTTATCTAACAGAATGGAATCCTGATCGAGAAACGAATGGGTTATTACAGGAAGAACAATCGTATCGGTTATAAGCCTGTCGCTGCCAGGCAACAAGTCGCCACCCAATCTTGTACTCTCGAGCTTGGTACAACCGTTCAGAATAAAAACAAACAAAAAAGAAACAGCTAAAAACGTAGTACTTCTGCGCATCTCCGGTGTGAGAAAGTTCATAGAATGATGACAATATTATTTCGCCGAAAGGTCGGTATATAGTTGTAAATAGTCTGTTAAATCACCATCAGGATTAAATGGCAACACTTTTTTACCACGCACTTTACCAAACTCTTCAAGCAGTTTTTTATCAACTTTCTCTGCTCCAAAAGTAATCGCATCAGCATACGTAGCACCACCACGGAACATGGCTGTGTTGTTGGTATCCTTGTATGGCTCAAGATCTTTGTCTTTAATACTTGCATGAATGTTTGCAAGCTTTAAAAACTTAGCACCAAGCTTTTCTTTAAATGTATTTTGACCAACAGTAAAAATGAGTTTGCTGTTACCAAAAACAGGTTCTTTCTTATACGCTGTCTGCAGGTACATTGGAATTAAACCTGTCATCCAGCCACTGCAATGAATAATGTCCGGAGGCCAGCCGAATTTCTTCACAGTTTCTAAAGCGCCTTTGCAGAAGAAAATCGTACGCAGATCGTTATCATCAAACCATTTCTCATTTTCATCATGATAAATGAACTTGCGTTTAAAGAAGTCTTCGTTTTCGAGGAAGTAAACCTGCAAACGTGCATTGGGCAACGATGCTACTTTGATCTGCAATGGATAATCGTCGTTATCAACCGATACATTAATACCGCTCAAACGAACCACCTCGTGTAAACGATGACGGCGTTCGTTGATTACGCCAAAGCGTGGCATTATGCAACGGATCTCAAAACCACTATCATTTGCTTTAATTGCCAGTTGATTTACGATGGACGAAAAATCTGTTTCCTCCAGATACGGAGACATTTCACTGGCAATGAATAAAATTCTTTTCTTTGCTGCTACCATTACTGATTGTTAAAGAAACGTTACCTGTTAAATAAGGTGTGCAAAGGTAGTGGATTTTATGCAAAAGGCTTTGATTATGGCTGTTTTGCACGCAAAAACAATACTTTATGCTCATTTTTCATACAATTTCGGAGTTACAAACCTATTTGCGAAGCGCAAGAAAAAAAGGTCTTAAAACAGGTTTTGTGCCTACCATGGGCGCCTTGCATAAAGGGCATGTTTCACTGCTGCAACAGGCAAAATCCTACACCGATATAACCATTTGCAGCATTTTTGTAAATCCTACCCAGTTTAACGACCTAAATGATTTTAAAAAATACCCGGTTACGATTAACGCTGATATTGAAAAACTGCTCGGCTTTGGCACCGATATCCTGTTTCTGCCGTCGGTAGCCGAAATATACCCAAACGGTACAACCGATCTCCCCCACTTTGAACTCGGTTTTCTTGAAACAGTTTTGGAGGGAAAGTACCGACCCGGTCATTTCCAGGGAGTGTACCAGGTAATGAACAGGTTGCTGCAAATTGTGGAAGCCGATGATTTGTTTATGGGTCAGAAAGATTACCAGCAGTGCATGATCATTCAACACCTCATCAAACAAGAAAATAGTAACACACGGCTACATATTGCTCCCACCCTTCGTGAAGAAGATGGATTGGCCATGAGCAGCCGCAACATACGTTTAAGCGATGCACAGAGAACAACAGCTGCATATATATATAAGGCCTTGCAACAAATGAAACAGCAATTGCATCAAGGCGATCTTAAAAACATAAAAGAAGCAGCTTCCGGACTTCTAACCTATAACGGGTTTATAGTTGATTATACCGAACTCGCCAATGCTTCCACACTTGAACCGCTGGATAATTGGAATGGAACAGATCCGGTAGTTGCCTTAATTGCCGCACATCTTGGCGAAGTACGTTTAATCGACAACATGGTATTAACGCACTAAGCAATTTCTTTAAAAAGATTCCTTATAACTTTGCCGCATGGAAATTGAAGTATTAAAGTCGAAGATTCATCGTCTTGCCATTACCGAAGCCAATCTGCATTATGTTGGCAGCCTTACATTAGACGAAGACCTGATGGATGCAGCGAACATGATCGAATATGAAAAAATTCAGGTGGTAAACGTAAACAACGGTAATCGTTTAGAAACATATCTCATAAAAGGTAAACGTGGAAGTGGTGTTTGTTGCCTTAACGGACCTGCCGCCCGGCAAGGTGCAGTTGGAGATGTGGTAATTATCATATCTTACGCAACCATGAAGTTTGAAGAAGCAAAGAACTTTAAACCATGGGTAGTATTTCCAAAAGAATCAAATAAACTCTAACGAGTATTCATTTTTATGCTGAAGAAACGAATCATCCTCGCAGCGCAATTCCTTTTTTTTCTCGGGCTTGGTTTGTTTCTTGTATGGTGGATGGCCAGGGGTATTGATGATAAAGGCTGGCAACAGATACGCACATCGTTGAAGCAGGCAAACTACTGGCTGTTCATTCCTGTGTTTGCAATGCTACTCCTCAGTCATTATGTGCGTGCATTACGCTGGAAAATTTTAATGGAGCCGTTAGGTTACAAACCCGGCACTTTTAATGTATTTAACGCAGTAATGATCGGCTACCTCGCCAATCTTGCTTTTCCACGTTTAGGCGAAGTACTGAAATGCACATTGCTTGCACGTTACGAAAAAGTAGCTCCCGATAAATTAGTTGGCACCATCGTAGCTGAAAGAGCGATTGATCTGGTATGTTTGATCACTGCATTTGTAGTAACGATTTTGCTGCAGATTGATACCGTTGGCAACTATGCCTTATCGCTTTTACAAAACACATTTAATGGTAATGGCAAAGAATTTTCCTGGCTGCGTGCAGGAATGATCCTTGGCATCATCGTTTCATTTCTTTTCATCAGCTATTGGTTGCTCAAACGCTTCAGCCATATCCGTATTATTGAACGCATTAAAAATGTAATCAAAGGTATCTGGCATGGGCTAAACAGTGTACGGTATATCAAACAACGTCGTTTGTTCATCATCCATACCATTCTTATCTGGAGTTTGTATTTTTTCAGCAGCCGTGTTGGTTTTTATGCAATGGAAGAAGTATCGCACCTTGGTACAAGAGAAGCATTCTCCATTCTTTCATTTGGCAGCGTTGGTATGATTGCTACACAAGGCGGTATTGGCGCTTACCAGTTTATTGTGCAGGAAATTTTAATGCTGTACGGTCTTTCGCAGATCACCGGCTTCACCTTCGGCTGGATATTGTGGATTGCACAAACACTGGTAATTCTGTTAGGCGGCCTCATCTGCTTTATTCTTCTACCTATCATTAATCGTAAGAGCAATGAAATCAGTCAAACACATTCAACAGAAAATACATAATGAACATCAGTTGCAACAGGAATTGATGCGGTGGCGCAAGTTTGGTAAAACAGTAGCGTTTACCAATGGCTGTTTTGATATTTTACACGCCGGGCACATTCATTCGCTCATGCAGGCTGCTTCGTTTGCAGATATATTGATTGTTGGCTTAAACAGCGATGCTTCTACCAAACGGTTAAAAGGCGAAAACCGTCCTGTAAACAACGAACAGAACAGAGCGTTGCTGCTTGCATCGTTGGTAATGGTTGATGCTGTTGTTTTGTTTGATGAAGACACTCCCCACAAATTAATTACATCTGTTATGCCTGATGTATTGGTTAAAGGCGGCGATTATTCAGTTGATACGATTGTAGGTGCAAAAGAAGTGATGGCTAACGGAGGTAAAGTAGAAATTATTCCGTTGGTTGAAGGATTATCTACAACATCACTGCTGCAAAAAATTGAGCGTCTGTAAGTTTTGCAAAAACTTAATGTTGTAACAAACTGATGCTGCGTACTTTTAGAGTAAGTATACCCGGTAGTTATGGCTTCAGAAAAACGTAAGACGATCGTTCGTGATATCAGCTGGCTTTCTTTTAATGCAAGGGTTTTGCAGGAAGCCAACGACGCATCTGTTCCCCTTCGTGAACGTGTTCGCTTTCTCGGCATTTTTTCCAACAACATGGATGAGTTTTTTCGTGTGCGTGTAGCCACACTTAAACGCATGACGGAGTTTGAAGAGAAGGTAAAAGGCAAAATGCATCTCGAAAAAAATCCGCAACAGATCCTTGAACAGATACAAGAAGTGGTTTTGCAACAACAGAACGAGTTTAACCGTATCTGGAACCAGGTGCAACAGGAACTGAAGAAAGAAAAGATCTTTCTCATTACCGAAAAGCAATTAAGCCGGGAACAAAAGAAATTTGTTGAAACTTTTTTTGATGAAGAAGTAAGACAGGAAGTGATTCCGATGATGATTGAAAGCAACCCGCAAGTGCCTTACCTGCGGGAACGATCGTTGTACCTCGCTGTTGCCATGAGTACAAAGAGTACTGCCTATAAAAAAAAGTATGCACTTATTGAAATACCGGCCAAGTATAAACGCCGTTTTGTAAAACTCCCCTCGCCTTCCGGTCAGCATCACATTATTTTAATGGAGGATATTATCCGCCATTGTTTGCCAAAGATTTTTTCCTTTCTCGGCTTTAACGAATACAGTGCACACATCATTAAAGTAACAAAGGATGCGGAGATTGATATGGATGCGGATGTAAGTACAACACTTATTCAGAAAATTGAAAAAGGATTAAAGAACAGACGTAAAGGAAAACCAGTTCGTTTTATTTATGATAAAGAAATTGATGCGGGATTGTTGGAGTACCTTATTCGTCGTTTAAACTTAACACGAAGAGATGCGATTATTCCGGGCGGACGGATACACAACTTCCGACACTTTATGGATTTTCCCGGCGATGTATTTACAACAAAGCAGGAACGCAAGAAGCCCTTTCTTCATCCACGGTTTCAGAAAACGATCAGGGTAACAGATGAGATCATTAAGGAAGATTTGTTACTGCACTTCCCCTATCATTCCTTTAATACTGTAATTGATCTGTTGCGGGAAGCTGCAATGGACCAGGATGTAAAAGAAATCAAGATCACCGCTTACCGCCTTGCAGAAACTTCCAAAATAATCAATGCATTGATTAATGCTGCCCGTAACGGAAAATCGGTAACTGTTATGCTGGAGTTGCGTGCACGTTTTGATGAAGAAGCCAATCTTGAATGGAAAGAAAAACTGGAAGAAGAAGGCATTCGTGTATTGATTGGTGTGCCCAACATGAAAGTGCATGCCAAACTTTGCATAATTAAAAAGCGGATAAAAAATAAAACCATTCAATACGGCTTTGTAAGCACAGGCAATCTCAACGAAGGCACATCGAAAGTGTATGGCGATCATTGTTTGCTTACTGCCAATAGAAAAGTAATGGCAGACATCAATCGCATTTTCATGTACCTCGAACATCCGGTATTAAGTCGGGTAAAATATTTACGCCAATGTAAAACGCTGGTTGTTTGTCCAACCGGAATGCGCCAGCGTTTTTTGCATCATATCGATACTGAGATCAATAATGTAAAGAAAGGATTGCCTGCTTCGATCATTTTAAAAATGAACAGTCTCAGCGATACACAGCTGATAGAAAAACTGTACGAAGCAGCAAGAGCCGGGGTAGAAATTAAATTGATCGTAAGAGGAATTTTCTGCATGCTTACCGAAAGCAGCAAGTACAAAATAAAACCGTATGCTGTAAGTATTGTTGATCAGTACCTCGAACACAGCCGGGTGTTGATATTTCACAATAATGGTAAAGAGAAAGTTTATCTATCTTCGGCAGACTGGATGATACGCAACCTCGATCACCGAATTGAAGCTGCTGTTGAAGTTACCGGCAAAGCGCTGAAAGAGGAACTGAAAGAGTGCATCAACATCCAGTTAAAAGATAATGTAAAAGCGAGGATACTGGATAACCAACTGCAGAATGTTTATGTAAACCGGAAAGGGAAAACAATACGTTCGCAGGTGGAGATCTACAATTTCCTCCATCAAAAAATTCTGAAACAAGTTGAAACTGGCAGCAATTGATATTGGAAGTAATGCGGCAAGATTACTGATTTCCGAAGTGGAAGAAAACGGCAAAGGCTCTCCCTCTTTTAATAAATTAAACTTAGTTCGTGTGCCGCTGCGTTTAGGTTTTGATGTGTTTGAGACCGGCGATATTTCCAAAACCAAGATCAACAAGGTTGTTGAAACCATTAAGGCATACAAACACCTGCTGAATATTTACGAAGTACAATACTTAAAAGCATGTGCCACTTCGGCCATGCGTGACGCAAAGAATGCCGACGACATTATCCGCAAAGTAAAAATGGAAACAGGCATTGAGATCAAGGTCATTAGTGGTGATGAAGAAGCTTCGTTTATTTACGAAAACCACATAGCTGAAAATCTGGCAAAAGACCACTCCTACCTGTACATTGATGTAGGCGGCGGCAGTACTGAACTTACTTTTTTTGATGATGGCAAGCTGGTGTTTAAAGAATCGTTCAACATCGGCACCATCCGTTTGCTGAAAGGTTTGGTAACCGATAAGCATTGGGATGAAATGAAAAATTACATCAAGCTTGGCACAAAAGGCAAGAGTGATATGATTGCTATTGGTTCTGGTGGTAACATCAACAAAGTATTTTCGCTCTCAAAGAAAAAAGAAGGCAAGCCTTTATCGCTTGAGTTGTTGAGAGATTATCATAAAGAACTCAGCAGTTTCACCTTGGCCGAACGGATGAAACAGTACAAATTACGTGAAGACCGTGCCGATGTTATTCTTCCTGCATTGCAGATATACGTTAATGTTATGCGCTGGACAGGCATTGAAGAAATCTATGTTCCAAAGATCGGTTTGGCCGATGGCTTGGTGCATATGCTTTACGAGGAAGTGAAGAATAAAAAACTTCATGCTTCTACGGTTGTATTGTAATTTCATTCCCCAATTACCAAATTCCAAAATTAAACATGTCTGTTAATAAAGAAGTAAAACGGATCACCACGAATACGCTGCAGAAAATGAAATCGAACGGCGAAAAGATCTCGATGATCACGGCCTACGATTATTCCTTTGCCCGCATTTTTGATGCAGCCGGAATTGATGTGATCCTTGTTGGCGACAGTGCAAGTAATGTAATGGCCGGGCATGAAACGACGCTGCCGATCACACTCGATCAGATGATCTATCATGCCCAATCGGTATTAAGAGGCATTCATCGTTGTTTGGTTGTTGTTGATCTGCCTTTTGGCACCTACCAATCTAACTCCGATATCGCACTTGCTTCTGCCATTCGCATTATGAAGGAAACAGGTGCACACGCCATTAAACTTGAAGGCGGCGAAGAAGCAATCGATTCAATTAAACGTATTGTGGCTGCCGGCATTCCTGTAATGGGACATTTGGGATTAACTCCACAATCGATTTACAAATTCGGCACCTACACTGTTCGTGCAAAAGAAGAAGAAGAAGCAAACAAGTTGAAAAAAGATGCATTGCTTTTACAGGATGCAGGTTGCTTTGCTATGGTGCTTGAAAAAATTCCTGCAAATCTTGCAAAAGAAGTGAGTGAAAGTCTGCACATTCCTACGATTGGTATCGGTGCAGGTAATCATTGCGACGGACAGGTGTTGGTAATGCACGATATGCTGGGCATTAATACCGAATTCAAGCCAAGGTTCTTACGTCAGTATCTGAACATGCACGAACAGATAACCGGTGCAGTACAGCAATATATAACCGATGTTAAGAGCAGCGATTTTCCAAATGAAAATGAATCGTATTAAATAAAAAAGGGAGCAATTGCTCCCTTTTCTTTTATGGCTGCTGTTTAGCTTAGTTCAACTTTGCCAACGCAGTTTTAATACGCTTGTACGCTTCTTCAATTTTCGGAAGGCTGTTTGCAAACGATAAACGAATACAATCCGGTGTACCAAATGCACGACCTGTAACGGTAGATACGTGTGCTACATTCAACAGGTACATACAAAGATCATCTGCATCGTTAATGGTAGTTGTACCATCGCTCTTACCAAAGTATGCACTCACTTGTGGAAATACATAGAACGCTCCATCAGGTTCTGCCAATTTCCAACCGGGAACTTCGCTTACCAGTTCCAATACACGTTTTTTACGACGTTCGAACTCTTTGGTCATTTCCAGTGTTGGTGTTTGATCGCCAACCAATGCATCGATAGTTGCACGTTGTGTAACAGCGTTGGTACCACTGGTAAACTGACCTTGCAATTTCTCACAACCTTTAGCTACATCTACGTTTGCAGCAATATAACCCAAACGGTAACCCGTCATGGCATAACCTTTACTCAAACCGTTTACAATGATCACCTGGTTTTTGATGGCATCAAACTGCGCAATGCTTTCGTGCTTACCAACAAAATTGATGTATTCGTAGATCTCATCAGAGATGATGAAAATTTCAGGATTCTTTGCAAATACATCTGCAAGGCTCTTCAGCTCATCATAATTATAAACCGAACCTGAAGGATTACAAGGAGACGAGAACAGGAATACTCTTGTTTTAGAAGTGATAGCTGCTTCCAGTTCGGCTGCAGAAATTTTGTACTTATTTTCCATTTTAGTTGGAAGAATTACAGGAATACCTCCCGCAATCTTTACCAGCTCAGAATAAGTAACCCAGAACGGAGCAGGAATAATTACTTCATCACCCTGATCAACTGTTGCAAGAATTACATTCGCCAGACTTTGCTTGGCACCTGTTGATAAAACGATATTCTCAGGTTTGTAATCAAGATTGTTGTCACGTTTCAACTTAGCACAAACTGCTTCACGGGCATCGAGATAACCAGGTACAGGTGTGTAGTGACTGTAGTTGTCATCAACCGCTTTCTTAGCAGCAGTTTTAATGTGTTCGGGTGTATCGAAGTCCGGTTCGCCCAGGCTTAAATCAATTACATCTACACCTTGTGCTCTTAACTCACGGCCAAGCTTGGCCATTTTTAACGTTTCAGGTTCGCTGAACCTGCTCAACAGGGATGAAAGTTTCATTTTTGTATTCTGATTAGTAGGAAAGTTTTGCGCAAGTTACCGTATCTGCAGCTATTAGTTGTTAGTTATGTTTGATAACTGAAAGCGAAAGTGAATCAGCATCTGTTTTAGCAGCATAGCCCTTCACTAAAATGGAATAAACAGCGCCTTTTGTAAACTGCAGTTGGTACTGCTTCAAAATTGCTCCGCTTGTTTTCTTTCGCAGTTTGATGAACACGGTTGTATCGGCATAAAAATTCTGAAATGTGGAAGTTGTGGCAAGCTCAGTTGCGGTTGCATTTCCATCATACGCCCTTTCACTTACCAGCACCGAATCTTCGAGCAGGTTGCTTGGTTTTGTTGTAAGCAGTTCCAACACATCTGCATCTGGACTTGTATGCACCAAACGTATTTTCGATTGTTTTCCCAAGCCTGTTGTATCAAACGCATCTTCAAGGAAAAAATATTTTAGTTTGGAGGAGGTTGCTGTATCGCAGATGAAAAACGAATACCTGCCACTGGTGTTTGTAAAGAACCATTTTGCCAGTTCTGTATTACTTAAACGTAACCTGTAATCGTTAAACCCACTATCGACGTTACGATACGCAGCATTCGCACTAAGTCCGGTTAAATAACTGAACGACCCAATGGATCTTAAATTTTGCAATAATTCAATACTCCCCGATCCTACCGATGCATTTACCACATGCACCTGCATTTGCGCACCCCTCACCATATCTTTTTTGCAGGAATAAAATAAACTGCTCACCACACCCAGCAACAAAAACAGTTGCAGCAGTTGCTTACGGTCTTTTTTCATACTTGTTCTGTTCATCGAGGCTGCAAATTTATTTATCGTAGTTTACTTTAAACACAGAAAGATCGGGTTGATGTTTGCGCTTCCGTTTTACCTCGTAAGCATAAATGGTTTGTCCGAGTTTTTCAAGAAACGGCAAGCCTACAGTATTGTAATCGTATTTATCATCGTTAAGAATACCATCGCTGTTACAGTAAATTGTTGCGCTTAGCATAAACTCTACATTCTTTTCAAAATCCACGATGTAAGCTACATCGGTTAAGAATCCATACGACCAACCGGGTTTGTTAAAACTGCGGATATGCTTAGGCAAGGATTTGTGCTTTTGTGTTCCGAACAATAAAAATTTACAATACGCATCATAAAACGCACTTGTATCATACTCGGGGTAACGTGTTTCCGATGGCAATTGACTCATATACTGATAAAGAAAGCGATAATCTTCCTGCTTTAAATCAAACCTTTCTTTTTCGAGCACAGCTGCAGGAAACAAAACACTGCGTAATACTTTATGTAAATCGTACAGATAGACCCTGTTTTTACGGCTGAAATCCATCGGCTCATTTACTAACACTTCGCTATCGTTCATATAACCCTTTCCTAAAAAATCGTGCCGCTGTAAATATTCCATGTTGCTGTTTTGCAAAGGCTGTTCGTAAAGTAGTTTACCTGAAGTATCAAGAAACCGAACAGGGTTGGTTATCCTGTGCAGACTTTCGGGCATTGCGATTGCAAGGCGGCGAACAATCTGTGCATCTGGATAACCTTTAGTTTTCAGCTGATCGTGCAGGTATTGCTGATCTAAAAATTCGTAGAGACGATTATTGGCATCGTTATCACTAACCAGGAATATTTTTTTTACATAATGCGCCAGTGAGGGTCGCCCATCGGCAGTAGTTGGATCATTGTACACAGCCGATAAACCTTCCTGTCCTTTCTCTGTGATCATTGTTGACAAAAGAGGAATACCCAGTTTATTCGCCTTTTCCATGGCAAGAAAAGCCACCGGCATTTTTACGGTTGATGCTGGGTAAAAATAAACAGCGTGTTTATAATTGAAGAAGTAATCGGTAAAATGCGGACGGTTCTGCTTGTCTCTGTCTATCCGGGTGTACACGATCTGTACCCGCATCGAATCACGGTTATCAAGTATTGCTGCAAAGTCGGTTGGGTTTGCCTGCATCAGGCTTTCAAGGAAATTTTCGTTGGATGCCACAGTTTTAGAGGGTTTACAGGCGCAGAGCAAAGCCGTTACGGCTAAAAGTACACAACCGGAGAACACAGTTTTGAACATCTTCAAAAATAAGACTTAAACCCTTACGCCAAAAGCTGCTGAGAACGGTGGATAACAGTGATTTTGAGCCTGTTCTCTTTCGCATCGAATCCCCTATCTTTGCCCTCCTTAAAAAAAAGAACCCAAATTATTAATCTACTATGGCACTGAAAGGTTTGGTAAGGTTTTTTGCGATTGTTTTGATCATTATCTCGGTTTGGCAGTTAAGCTATACCTGGATTGTGAACAATTTTGAGAAAACACAAAAAGCCAGAGCTGAGAAATTTGTAAAGAACAATTTTGGTACTGCTTCCAAAGAATCAAAAGACTCTGCTGTAAACGCTGTTTACCGCAGATACATTGACAGCCTGAAGGAAAAAGTGATCATGAATGTTCCTTTGATCTACCCCAATTTAACGTATCAGAAAGCAGTTGAGCAGGAATTAAATCTTGGTCTCGATCTTCAAGGTGGTATGAACGTAACACTTGAAGTTGGACTTGATGGTTTGATCAGTTCAATGAGTAACAATCCAAAAGACGTTACGCTTAAAAATGCACTTGCAAGTGCAACACAACGTAAAGAAAACAGTGATGCTGATTTTGTAACACTCTTTGGCGAAGAATACAGCAAAGCAACCGGCAACGGACGTTTAGCTCCATTATTTGCAGGTGGCAAAAACAAAACACTTAAAATTGATGCAAGCAATACTGCCGTTTTAGATGCTATTCGTGTAGAAGCACGTGATGCGATTAAACGTACTTACGATCGCTTAATGGCACGTATCGATCAGTTTGGTGTTGCACAACCTAATGTTAGCTACGATGAGAATAAAGGCATCATCAACGTAGAACTGGCAGGTATTGATGATCCTGTTCGTGTACGTAAATTCTTACAGGCAACTGCCAACCTCGAATTCTGGGAAACATACAGCAACCAGGACCCCGTTGTAGGACAAAGTCTGCAACAGATGGATGCGAAAGTAAAAGCATATTTAAGCGGTACTACCGATTCTACTAAAGTTGACAGCAACGGTGTTGCCATTAAGGATACAACAAAAACTGCAACAGCAGGCGATCAACCTGTAACGGCCCTCATCAGCCAGCAGGTAACCGGTACAGCACAAGGTTACAGTTCAGCTACAATCGGTTTGATCCGCTTGGCAGATACAGCAACTTTCTCCAACTACATTAACCTCGATGTTGTAAAAGCATCTATCCCTTCAACCATGCGTTTTATGTATGGTGCGAAGCCAACAGGTAAAAATGCACGTGGCGAAAGTTTACTGGAAGTTTATGTAATTAAAACCGTAGCCGGTACAGATCAACCAAAACTGTCTGGTGAATTTATTACCGATGCACGCCAGGACTTCGACCAACGTAACAACGAAGTACAGGTGCAAATGGAAATGAACAGCAAGGGTGCCAGCATTTGGGAAAAAATGACCGGCGACGCCTTCAGCAACAAATATGCAATTGCTATTGCGCTTGATAACTACGTTTACTCTGCCCCCGGTGTTAACAACGGTGCAATCAGCGGAGGTATCTCGCAGATCAGCGGTAACTTCTCTATCCAGGAAGCACAGGATCTTGCCAGCGTATTACGTACAGGTAAATTACCTGCTCCTGCACACATTGTAGCAGAACAGGTAGTTGGTCCAACACTTGGTGCAGAAGCGGTGAAAGGCGGTTCAATGTCGTTCATCATTTCATTTGCGGTAATCTTCATCTTAATGCTGGTGTATTATAACACCGGTGGTTGGGTTGCAAATATTGCGTTGATCCTAAACCTTCTCTTCACCATTGGTGTATTGAGTGCATTTGGTGCAACATTAACTGCTGCAGGTATTGCAGGTTTGGTGTTAACCATTGGTATGGCGGTTGATACCAACGTAATCATCTTTGAGCGTATTAAAGAAGAACTCACCAAAGGCAAGAGCTACCAAATGGCTGTTGAAGATGGTTATAAACGTTCACTTGCACCGGTATTGGATGCACACGTTACTACCCTCTTAACTGCACTTATCCTTTTATACTTTGGTTTAGGTCCTGTAAAAGGTTTCGCTACAACACAGATCATCGGTATTCTGTTGAGCTTGTTCTGCGGTATCCTTGTATCACGCCTTATTACCGATTTCTGGACAAACAAAAAACGTCACTTCGAATATTTCACAGCAGTATCACGCCGCATCTTTAAACATGCAGCATACAAATTCATTGAGTACCGTAAAATAGCTTATGGTATTTCATTGGTTGTACTGTTACTTGGTATTGCAGCTATCTTCAACGGTTTCGATTATGGTGTTGAATTCCGTGGTGGACGTAGCTATACTGTTAAGTTCGACCGTGAAATGAATAACGAAGAAGTTGCAAACGCTTTAAATAAAGAGTTTGGCAAATTCCCGATCATTAAAACGGTTGGTACAAGCAAACAACTGAACATTACTACTGATTACCTGATTGAAAAACAAGGCCAGGGAGTAGATGCGCAGGTTGAAGCAAAACTGTTTGAAGGTTTGAAATCGTTCCTGCCTTCAGGTATTACCTATGCGCAATTTGATACACAGTATAAACAAAGTTCACAAACAGTACAGGCAACCATTTCGGATGATTTGAAGAAAGGTGCATTGTGGGCAACCATTCTCGGTTTGCTGGCAATTACATTGTACATCTTTGTACGTTTCCGTGATTACCGTTATTCTGTTGGTACTATCATTGCCCTGATGCACGACGTATTGGTAACATTGATCGTGTTCTCCTTCTTACGCAACATTGTACCGTTCCCGCTCGAAATAGATCAGCACTTTATTGCGGCTATTCTTACGGTTATCGGTTTCTCGATGAACGATACGGTAATTGTATTCGACCGTGTGCGTGAATACAGTGCAAAGATGTTTGGACAGGATAAAGGAACCATCCTTAACAAAGCTATCAACGATACATTGGCACGTACCATCATGACATCATTAACCGTATTCCTCACGCTTCTTATCCTCTTCATCTTTGGTGGTGAAGTAACAAGAGGTTTTGCGTTTGCAATGTTGATTGGTGTTGTAACCGGTACTTATTCTTCAATTTTCGTAGCAGCTCCGATCTTAATGGATTTTGCAAAAGACAAACCATTAGGTGAACCCGAAAAAGATAAAACACTTGCAAAAGCAAGACACAGCATCAGCTAATAAAGCAGCTGCATAAAAAAAATCCCCGATCGGTTTGATCGGGGATTTTTTTATGCCTTTACATTATCTGTAACCATACCAGTAACGTTCATTCTTATCGAACAACCAGTAAATACCATTCGCATACGAAAAGTTGAAATAGGTTTCAATTGCAAACTCAGCAGGAATTTTGATCGTTTGTTTCATATAACCGGTTTTGATATCGTACAACTCAACCTGTTTTTTAGCAACATTCAGTACCCCTATCTCAACTCCTTTTGTTCCGGTGAAAATAAGAGAACGGATGTTATAGGTATTTTCAAAATCTGCAATTGACAACTGTGTATCATCTGCCGCACTTGTTGCACCAAAATGAATTTGAATGGTTTTACGCTTATCGGTACCATCGGTATTGTAGCACACGATATTCAATCCCGAAAGAAACAACACTTCATTATCGTTTGTATTTAAAACGCCTGCACTGTTTGCATCAGGTTGGCTCAACCCCTGCTTTTGAACTTTTACTTTTTCGGGTATTCCGTTCTTTCCCATTTCGTATGTAAACCAACCATTATCATTGTATCCGTTACCCTCCATATCCTTGGTTTTAGGATTGTACCAAAGCCCACGCACATCAATCATGGTTGTCTGTTCCTGATCTGAAATAACAGCTCCGTCTTCATCAAAAATCACCAACGGGAAATTCATATTACCCGCCTGTGCAGCGTAATACTTTTTTGTTTTAGGATTATACACAACCGAAGCTGCATTTGCTCCCCCAGACGGAATTTTAATTTTCATTACCTGCGATGCTGTAACGGTTTTTATTCCGCTATTGTTACTATTCTCATTTTTCTTTTCTTCCGCAGCAGATTCTGTTCCCATAATGGCCGAAACCGCAGCTGGTTTCTTTTTTTGTGCAGTTGCAGCAGTACTTAACAACAATAGCAACGCTGCCGATAACAGCTTATGTTTCATACAATAAATTTTTAGCTAATTACCAACATTGCTACTGCTGTACAATACCCTTGAGATGGTATATTTAACGTCCTGACTGTATAAAAACAAAAACTGCGGCCAAAGACCGCAGTAATAAAATAAATCTTGCTGTAGTTATTTACACCGCAAAACTGGTACCACAGCCACAGGTTTTGCTGGCGTTGGGATTGGTAAATGTAAAACCACGATTGTTTAATCCATTATCCCAGTTAATTTCCATACCAAACAAATACATGCCATGGCTTTTTTCCATTACACAGGAAATGCCTTCAATCACATACAATTCATCGTTTTCCTTTTTCTCATCAAACTCCAGTACATAACTTAAACCGGAGCAGCCACCGCCTTTTACACCTACACGCAAAAACTTTCCTTCTGCCTGTTGTGCATATAAACGCTGCAACTCTTCAATAGCAGAAGTTGTAAAAGTAACCGGGGCCTGGCTAACTGTTTCCATACTTTGTGTTTTTGCAAATTTACAACTGAAACAATCAACAACCATCAATCCAGCCCTCAACTTGTTTTCTGCTGCAAACACTTATTTTTGTTGCAACTCTTATTATTTATGTTAGAACCTATTTACTACTACGTTTTTGGTGCAGCCGCCGTTGTTTTTATTACTCTTGCTGTTTATTTGCGTATTAAAGGAAAAAAAGAATTACTTGAAGAACGCAAACGTGAAGCTGCTGAGCAGGAAGTATTGCAACAGCAGCAACAGGCTGTACGCCCACAGCAACCGAAGGCACCTGCAGCTAATCCCGAAATGGTACGCCTACAATTACAGGCTTATGAACGTATGACGATCCTTTGCGAACGCATTGGTCTCAACAACCTGTTAGGCCGCTTGCCTGTTAACCAGCTTTCAGCATCAGAATTGCAGAACCTGATGGTACAAAGCATTAAAACAGAGTTTGAATACAATATCAGTCAGCAGCTTTATGTTTCGCAGGCTACATGGGATGGCGTAAAGAACCTGAAAGAACAAAACATGTTTATCATTAACGAGCTGGCATCAACACTTCCTGCAACTGCAACCGGTACAGAGCTGAGTAAAAAGATTGTTGAACTGCTTTCGCATGAAGATCATGTATCGCTGCAGAATATTGTAAGCACGCTCATTAACCATGAAGCAAAACAGCTGATGAGCTGATTTTATATTTAACGATTCTTGCTATGGATGAAAAAAAACTTTACACCGACTCCGGCATTGAAGTAAAGCCATTGTACACCGCAGACGGTGAACAGGAGCTACCGGGACAATTTCCGTTTACACGTGGTGTACAGCCCGATATGTACAGGGGCAAACTGTGGACCATGCGCCAGTATGCCGGTTTTTCTACTGCTGAAGAAAGCAACAAACGCTATCACTATTTATTATCGCAGGGTGTAAATGGTTTAAGTGTTGCGTTCGATCTGCCTACACAAATTGGTTACGATAGTGATCATGCATTGGCAGAGGGTGAAGTTGGGAAAGTGGGTGTTGCAATTGACAGTATTGAAGACATTAAAACGCTGTTTAACGGTATTAAGCTCGAAGATGTTTCAACATCTATGACCATTAATGCTACAGGTTTTATTCTTCTCTCCTTTTATGTGGCATTAGCCAAACAACAGGGTGCTGATCTGAAAAAAATTTCCGGCACTATTCAAAACGATATTCTGAAAGAGTATGCTGCAAGAGGCACTTATATCTATCCGCCTAAACCAAGCATGCGCATTATTACCGATATTTTCGAATGGTGCAGCCATGAGTTACCAAAGTGGAATACGATTTCCATCAGCGGTTATCACATTCGTGAAGCAGGCAGCACAGCTGTACAGGAAATAGCTTTTACATTGGCAAACGGAAAAGCTTATGTGAAAGCAGCCCTGGAAAAAGGATTAGACATTAATGTATTCGGCAAACGTCTCTCCTTCTTTTTCAACTCGCATAACAACCTGTTTGAAGAAGCTGCAAAATTCCGTGCAGCACGCCGTATGTGGGCACAAATGATGAAAGAACTGGGTGCTACCGATCCGAAAGCTATGATGCTGCGTTTTCATACACAAACCGGCGGAAGCACTTTAACTGCACAACAACCACTCAATAATATTTCAAGAGTAACCATTCAAACATTGGCAGCTGTGTTAGGTGGTACACAATCGTTGCACACCAATGGATATGACGAAGCCCTGAGTTTACCTACCGAAGAAGCTGCACGCATTGCTTTGCGTACACAACAGATCGTTGCCTTTGAAAGCGGTGCACCCGATACGGTTGATCCGCTGGCAGGCAGTTATTATGTAGAAGCGCTTACCAGCGAAATAGAACAAAAAGCATGGGATCTTATTTCGAAGATCGATGTAATGGGCGGAAGCGTAAGTGCAATTGAAGAAGGTTTTATACAGGATGAAATTGCAAGAAGTGCATACGAGTATCAGCGTAATATTGAAAACGGATCCAAGATTATTGTTGGTGTAAACAAATTTCAGGTGCAGGAAGAAAACAGTACACCTGTGTTTAAAATTGATGACAGCATCCGTGCCATACAAACAGAAAAGCTTCACCGGTTGAAGAACGATCGGGATCCGGGCAAAGTAGATCAGTGCCTGCAGGAAATTAACGATCGAGCAGCAAGCGGCGAAAACCTGATGCCCGCTGTAATTACAGCTGTTGAAAACAAATGTACACTTGGCGAAATTTCGGATGAGTTAAGAGCTGTATTTGGAGAGTATAAATAAGGCGGCATATAACAATCAGTTGACACACTAATATAGATTAGTCTCCTTGTTTGTATATTCATGCAACTTTAGCCCAAATTATTTTATATGAATACATCAACCAACTCTCCTGCAATGCCCGAGCAGATCGTTACTTTTCTGAATGAACAAACAGTGGTAACCATTGCAACATCTGTTAACGGTCAACCTTACTGTGCATCCTGCTATTACGCATATGTTCCCGGCGATAATCTGCTTGCTTTTAAAAGCGATAGCGATACAAGGCACATTGAAGAAGCTTTGCAAAACAACCAGGTTGGTGGTACTGTATTGCCCGACAACGTAACTAAAGTAAAACCCAAGGGCGTTCAGTTTACCGGTATTTTCAGTAAGGCAGAGGGCAGTGTTGGCGATAAAGCGAAGAAGGCTTATTTAAAAAAATATCCTGTTGCGGGCATCTTCCGTGGCGATATCTGGATCATTGAATTATCGAAAATAAAATTTACAGACAATACACTTGTATTTGGAAAGAAAACCTTGTGGGAACGATAAGCAAGCCCTATCTTTTGTTAAGCAGTTGCAATTTGCAACTGCTTTTTTTTGCTTTCTAATTTATAAAGATGGAACAACCCGTCGTTTTTCATTTTTCTGTATCTTCCTTTAAACAAACTGCTCAATGAAATACTTATTTGCAGCGCTGCTATTTATTGCTACCTCTGCTTCTGCTCAACAAGCTCCTGCTTTTATAACCGACAGCCTCGATAAATACATCGAACGTGGAATGAAAGACTGGAATATTCCGGGCCTTGCTATTACTATTGTAAAAGATGGTAAGATCGTTTTTATTAAAGGTTACGGTGTGCGTGAAGTTGGAAAGCCGGAGAAAATTGATGGCAACACATTGTTCATTATTGCATCTAACTCCAAGTTATTTACAGGCACCAGTCTTGCATTGGCAGAAAAAGAAAAAAAATTATCGCTCGATGATAAAGTAACAAAATATATTCCCTGGTTTCGCTTGTACGATTCAACATCAACACAACTGGCAACGGTAAAAGATATGTTGTGCCATCGTTTAGGTACAAAAACTTTCCAGGGCGATTTTACTTTCTGGAACAGCAACCTGCCAAAAGATTCCATCATCTGGAAAATGCGTTTGCTGAAACCTGAAGGCGAATTTCGTCAGAACTATGGTTATTGTAATGCGGGCTTTTTGGTTGCCGGTGAAATTTTACAAAAAACTACAGGAAAAACATGGGAGCAGTTTGTACAGGAACGCATCTTAAATCCTGTTGGTATGACCAACACTTTTATGAACACAGCAGGCATGGGCAGTAAATCAAATGTTGCAGTGCCCTACTCCAATTCATTTGGACCGTTGAGCCGTTTGCCTTATGATGAAATTGATAATCTGGGTCCGGCAACAAGTATGGTAAGTTGTGTAAACGATCTCAGCAAATGGTTGCTGTTTCAATTAGACAGTGGTAAATTAAACGGACAGGTTGTTATTCCCTGGGATGTGTTACAAAAAACAAGAGATGGAAATATTTTAACCGGTACACGTAAATCGCCTTACTATCCTTCGCATTTTCGTGCATATGGTTTAGGTGAATACATGACCGATTATAACGGACGACAAGTGTACTGGCATACAGGCGGTGCATTTGGTTTTGTTACCAATGTATGTTTCATTCCGGAAGAAAAACTAGGCATCAGCATTTTAACCAATAACGATAACCAGAATTTCTTCGAAGCTTTACGTTACCAGATTATGGATGCTTACCTGGGTGTTCCATATGTAAACCGCAGCAAATTTCAAATGCAGTTTCACGAACAGAATAAAGCCATGACCGATTCGAAAATTGAAGGCTGGGAAATAAGAGCAAAGAAAAAACCTACCTTACCTGTAAGTGCAGATGCTTTCGTGGGTACATATTACAATCACGTGTATGGTGATATGCAGATTGTAAAAGAGAATAACGAATTAACGGTACTGCTCAGTCATCATCCAAATTTAAAAGGCAAACTGGAATACATTGATAATAAAAATTTCCTGCTTACATGGAATCACGCATCATACGGAAAGTTTGCAGTGCCTTTTGAATTACGCAACGGAAAAGTAAATGCCATTGAAATTAAAGCATCTGATTTTGTAGAATACGACGGTTATGTGTTTCTCAAAAAAAATTAAATTGAAATTTTAATACATAAGCAAGCATGAGAAAATTGTTCCCACTATTTGCATTGTTGCTGTTAAGCATCAGCAGCAAAGCACAAAACATTCAGCAACTCATCGATCAGAAAGCAAAAGCATTATTACCAAAAGTAATTGAATGGCGCAGGCATATTCACCAAAACCCCGAGTTAGGTAACCGTGAATACAAAACAATGGAATACATTGCTGCACATTTAAAAAGCCTTGGACTTGAAGTAACAACCGGTGTTGCAAAAACAGGTGTTGTTGCAATATTGAAAGGCGGCAAGCCTGGTTCGGTTGTAGCATTGCGTGCCGATATTGATGGGCTGCCGATTTTGGAACGTACCAATGTTCCTTACAAATCAACAGTAATGGCGGATTATCTTGGCCAGCAGGTACCAGTAATGCATGCATGCGGCCATGATACGCATGTGGCCATTCTGATGGGTACTGCAGAGGTTTTAGCATCCATGAAAAAAGATGTGCCCGGTACTGTTAAGTTTATTTTTCAACCTGCTGAAGAAGGTCCTCCCGGAACAGAAGAAGGTGGCGCTGCACTAATGGTAAAAGAAGGTGTAATGGAAAATCCAAAGGTGGATGCCATTTTTGGTTTGCATATTTCGGCCGATACTGAAATTGGTAAGATCACTTATAAGAGCGGTGCATTTATGGCCAGCAGCGATTGGTTTACCATTAAAGTAAAAGGTAAAGGAGCGCATGGCTCTGCACCATGGACGGGTATTGATCCCATCATGATCTCTGCACAAATCATCAACGGTTTGCAAACCATTGTAAGCCGTAGCTCCGATTTAACAAAAGCACCTGTTGTAATTACCGTTGGAAAATTCAATGGTGGCGTTCGTGAAAATATTATTCCCGAAGAAGTAACCTTCAGCGGCACTATACGCACTCTCGACAGTAAGATGCAGAAAGAAGTGCATGAAAAAATTAAGCACACTGCAAAAACAATTGCTGAAGCGTATGGTGCAACTGCCGAAGTAGTGATCGATACCAAAACACTGGTAACGTATAACACACCTGCCCTTGTTACAAATACATTGCCTTCGTTGCAACGTGCTGCAGGCAACGAAAACACAGTGGAAGAAACCTGGACAACAGGTGCCGAAGACTTTTCTTATTTCGGAGAAAAAGCTCCTGCATTTTTCTTTAATCTTGGTGGTATGCCTAAAGGTGCTAAATCAACAAGTCATCACACACCCGACTTTTTAATTGATGACAGCATGCTGGATGTTGGTGTAAAAGCTTTCTGCAATATTGTGTTTGATTACGGGAAAGTGAAGAAATAAAAATAAAAACACTGATTGAACTGATTGAAGCGGATGGGTACAGATTAGAACCTGTATCTATCCGCTTTCTGTTTCTTACCAAGTATGCCATATCTACCAACAGCAACAAACAGCTTACGATTCCAGATAGATATGGCATACTTATTACCGTTTCAGAAACTTATTCTTCAGCAATAACTCCATCACTTCTTCTTTTTCGCTGCGGCTGATGGGAATACGGTGTTGAGAAAGACGAATTTCATTTCCTTCAATCGCATCGATCTTTGCTGCATTTACAATAAACGATTTATGTGTCTTGATGAATTGAACTGCAGGTAAATATTCCTCCACTGATTTCATGGTAAGGTAGCTGATATATTTTTTCTCAGCCGTATAAATACAAACATAATTCTGCAGCGCTTCAACAAACTGTACATCATTAAAAGCAATACGTACAAACTGATTATCGGCTTTAATATAAAAATCGGTTTGTTGCTCTGCTGTTGGTACAGCTTTATTTTGTTGCCGCAGCTCGTAGTATTCTTTTGCTTTCATAGCTGCTTTCAAAAAACGATCGAAAGAAATTGGCTTTACCAGGTAATCCAATGCATTCAGTTCAAAACCATCTAATGCATACTGCGGATAAGCCGTAGTAAAAATTACAGGTGGCGCCTGTTGCAGCGATTTAAAAAAATCAATGCCCGTAATCTTTGGCATTTGTATGTCGAGCAAAAGCAACTGTACTTCGCCTTTGCTGATGAGATCGGCCGCTTTCAACGGATGATCGAACTCACCTACCAGCTGCAGAAAGTCCACATCTGCCACATACTCTTTCATTCCTTTACGGGCAAGCGGTTCGTCGTCGATGATGGCAACTTTTATCAACATTATACATGCAGTTTAAGATGAACAGTATATACTTCTGCCCCGTTTTGAATTGACAGATCGTATTTACCGGGATAAAGTAGTTCCAATCGTCGTTGTACATTTTGTAAACCGATGCCGCTGTTCTTATCTGTTACAATTATGTTTTCTTTTGAATTTTCCACAAGAAAGTCAAGCGCACCGTTTGCTTTCGACAATTTTACTTTTACATAATTGGCTTCGTTGCTGTGATGTGAAATATGCTTGAATGCATTTTCAACAAACGAAACCAACAGCAGGGGTTCAATAGAAAATCCTTTTACCTCGGGTGCAGCGGAAAAGTCAACAAGATAACGCTCATCTTTCCGGATCTTTTGCAGCGCCACATAATCGTTCAGAAAAGAAATTTCTTTTTCAATCGGTATCTTATCATCCCCTGCTTCGTACAACTGGTACCGCAACATTTCTGAAAATTTATGCAGTGCCTCTCTTGCTTCTTTGTTTTCTTTATCAATTAAAAAATAAACAGCGTTGATGGAATTAAACAGAAAATGCGGATTGATCTGTGATTTCAGAAAACCCAGTTCAGCTTCAGCTTTTTCTTTTGCCATATCAGCCATTTTCGTTTGCATGGCGGTGTAATCGAACATCAGCTTAAAGGCAACACCTGCCAACACTAAAAAGAAATGCGGTATTACATTATCATATACCCTGCCCTTCCAGTTACCTGAAAGATGGAGCAAGGCAGGATTATTGGTAACACGGCCGATGATGTTCATTTTTATATAACTGCTCAAAAGAATAATGCAGATGAGAATAACTGCAAATAGTACATAGTGCTTTTTATACAGCAACTTTGGAACAAGCAGATAATTGGTGAAATATACAAGCGCTGCGAGGTCAACCACTTTAATAAGCGTTACTTTAAATGCGGTTGCAGGCAGACTATAATCTTCGTAGCGGAGCATAAACCATGTACCGAAAATGAGCATCCAGATAACAACATGATGCAGATTGTACTTCAAAAAGAATTTTGCGTTGTGCATACCTCAAAATAAATGTACAAAATCTGCCTGTTAAAAAGCTTTACAGCTATTGCTGCTTTTTGCTGATGAACTGCAAACTCACCGTTTGTCAAGTATTCAGCGCTGAAGATGTAAATGAGTTGTGATAAGCTTTGGCTTTTTGCAAGCTTTGTGTTACTAAATCGGTTTGTATGAATCATATCATTATCGTAGTAGCATTTGTTTTTCTTACAAATTTACCTGCGAGCTCCTGTGCGCAACAGCAAACAACAAACGATGTAAAAGTTGGTGATGGTTGCGAAGGCTGCGAAGCGATCTATGAAAGTCCCACGCCATTTGAAAAACTGGAATCAATGGTATGGCTTGCAGACTGGACACTTCCCGGGCAAAAACTTGCAGTGAACGGAACAGTGTACAAAGCAGATGGCAAAACACCAGCTGAAGGAGTGATCATTTACATTTATCACACAGATGGTAACGGTATTTATCCAACCAAAGGCGATGAGAAAGGCTGGGCCAAACGACATGGTTATTTGCGTGGCTGGATGAAGACCGATAAAAATGGTTTTTATAAATTCTTTACACTGCGGCCCGGTTCATATCCCAACAGTAAGAATCCTGCACACATACACATTACCATAAAAGAACCGGGTAAACAGGAATACTGGATCGATGAATTTGTTTTTGATAACGATCCTTTCTTAACAACAGAACAACGTAGCCGTTTACAAAACCGAGGAGGAAGCGGCATACTTACGCATAAGCCGGGCGGAAGTATGGTAAAAGCAGAACGCAATATTTATCTGGGTAAGAATATTCCAAACTATCCTTTATAGGAAGCATTAGCTATTAAACCTTATACATTGGTCGGCACGGTTGAAAACCGTCAGAGCATTTGCTATTTTTTTTCTTTTCTTTTTGCTTTAGAAGGAAGAAAAAGAAATATCAATATTAATGTAGAGAAAAGTGCAACGATAAGCGCAGAAAAAACATTTGCTGTACCCATGCTAACTGTACCATATTTACTAACCTGTAACATTGAACCAGTTTCGCCGGTAATCAGAAAAAAAATAACTGCCCCCCATGAAAGTAAAGTGAGGAACAGCCATAACTGCCTGAATGCACCTAAATAATCTGTTGAAGGTTTTCTCATTTCGCATAATTTCTTGCACCAAACAACAAACTTCCAACACGTACCATTGTACTTCCTTCTTCTACAGCAATTTTGTAATCACCACTCATGCCCATAGAAAGTGTGGTGAATTTTTCAGTGCATTGATCAAACAAGATTTTTAAGTTGCGAAACTCTCCCCTCACCTTTTCCATATCATCGCTGAAAGAAGCCATACCCATCAAACCATTTATTTCAACATTTTTATACTTATCCATCTGATTATATTTCTTGATGGTGTTTAGCGTTAAATGCAATTCATCACCACTAAAGCCAAATTTTGTTTCCTCGTCAGAAATATGAACTTGAAAAAGACACTTTACTTCTCTATTAATTTTTGAAGCTTGGCTGTTTATCTCGTCAAACAACTTGAAACTGTCCACTCCGTGAATCATGTGGACAAAGGGCACTATGTATTTTACTTTATTTCTTTGCAGATGACCAATAAAATGCCATCGTATATCTTTCGGTAATTGCGCTTGCTTATCTACCAGCTCCTGTACATAGTTTTCACCAAAATCACGTTGCCCCAAATCGTATAATGCAAGAATGTCTTCCACAGGTTTGGTTTTACTCACTGCTACGAGTGTAACCTGTTTAGCGTCCAGTTCTTTTTTGATCGATTGATATGCTTCTGTATTAACTGCCATTGCGCAAAGTTGCTGAAAATAAAAATGTGCTGATCATTTTCAAATCAGCACATTTACAAATTCTCAAATTAAGTTTATTTCAAAATACTTCTGCTTATCACGATTCTTTGCACTTCACTTGTTCCTTCGTAGATCTGTGTAATTTTTGCATCACGCATTAAACGCTCTACATGGTATTCCTTTACAAAACCATAACCACCATGTATCTGCACCGCTTCAGTTGCTGTCCACATGGCTGTTTCGCTGGCAAATACTTTTGCCATAGATGAGCTGAGTGTATAGTCAATATGCTGATCTTTTTCGTAAGCTGCTTTCAGGCATAATAAACGTGATGCTTCGATCTTTGTCGCCATATCGGCCAGTTTGAACTGGATAGCCTGGTGATGCATGATCTCTTTACCAAAAGCTTTGCGTTGTTTTGAATAAGCCAAAGCCAGTTCATACGCACCACTGGCAATACCTAAAGCCTGCGATGCAATACCAATACGTCCGCCTGCCAATGTTTTCATAGCGAATTTGAAACCAAAACCATCTTCACCAATTCTATTTTCCTTGGGCACTTTTACATCCTGAAACGAAATGCTGTGTGTATCGCTTCCTCGTATGCCGAGTTTGTTTTCTTTTGCCCCAACACTTACACCCGGCCAGTTTTTTTCAACAATAAATGCATTGATGCCCTTGCTGCCTTTTGCTGCATCAGTTTGTGCAATTACCAAATACACAGAAGCAGAGTTGCCGTTTGTGATCCAGTTCTTGATACCATTGATGAGATAATGATCGCCTTTATCTTCAGCTGTTGTTCGCTGCGATGTTGCATCACTGCCTGCTTCGGGTTCGCTCAACAAGAAAGCCCCGATGTATAATTCGCCGTCTTTCTTCCCTTGTGCAAGGGGTGTTAGATATTTTTGCTTTTGTTCTTCACTCCCATACTCCTGCAAGCCATAACAAACAAGGCTGTTGTTCACACTCATTACCACACTCACACTTGCATCGATCTTGCTGATCTCTTCCATGGCCAGCACATAGCTTACCGTATCCATACCCGAACCGCCGTATTCAGGCTTTACCATCATACCCATAAAACCCAAATCGGCCAGTTTGCTGATCTGTTCTTTGGGAAACTTCTGCAGCTCATCACGCTCAATTACACCGGGTAAACATTCGGTTTGGGCAAAATCTCTCGCTGCTTTTTGTATCATCAGCTGTTCTTCTGTCAATTGAAAATGCATATGACTTGATCGTTTTTGCCAAAGATAAGGGATACTAACAGTTGAAAGTTTTTTATTCAATATTGCAACTATTTAAATACCAACCATTGGGTATTTGTACCTTTAGGATAACCATTATCTTCAACCCAAAAATATCCACGGCATGAAAGCCTTTATTTTCACCTTTCTGTTATCCACCATTTTTTTGTCGCAATCTTCTGCGCAAACCTGTCTCAGCGGCAATTGCAGTTCCGGCTTTGGTAAATTCAAATACGAAAACGGCGATATCTACGAAGGCGAGTTTTACGATGATAAGCGTGAAGGCTTTGGCGTATATATCTGGAAAACCGGCGAAAAATTTATTGGCGAAAGTCTCGGTAATGTTTTTAGCGGCTTTGGTGTAATGGAGTTTAAAGATGGAACCAAATACATCGGTGATTTTAAAAACGGCGAGTTTGATGGTGAGGGCGAAAAAACCTATAGCAACGGCACAGCACAAATAGGCATTTTTGAAAAAGGCAAATACCTTGGCAATATCTCCTATTACGGTAAAGCTGTTGGCACCACGGGTTGCTTAAATGGCGATTGCGATGCCGGTTATGGCATGAAGTATTACAGTGGCGACGATCGTTACTTTGGTTATTTTAAAAACGGAAAACGTGATGGATATGGAGCTTATTACTGGAATGATGGTACACGTTGGGTTGGACAGTTTGAACAAAACCTGTTAACCGGTTATGGCACTTACTTTTTTATTACGGGTGAAAAATATGTTGGTTATTTCATCGATAGCAAGCGTAACGGCTGGGGTATAAATTACGATCCCAATACCGGTGTAAAGAAGATCGGTTTCTGGAAAGATAACAATCTCATTACGCCAAAATCAACATTGGTAACGAACGGCAATGCTACCGGATGCATCAGCGGCGATTGTAAGAATGGTTATGGCAAGTATGTTTACAACAATGGTTATTACGAAGGTTATTTTAAAAACGGTTACAGAGATGGTGAAGGGAAGTATTATTTCGATATTGGTGATTTTTATGTTGGAACTTTCGACGATAACAAGTTTAACGGAAAAGGTACTTATTACTATACCAATGGCGAACGTTATACCGGCGAATGGAAAGACCAACGCACACATGGCAAAGGTGAGTTAGTTCAGTTTGACGGTACATTAAAAGTCGGTTATTGGAAAGAAGGTACTTACCAGGATAAAACAACCCCGCCTCCCGGTTACGATGCATGGGTACGAAACAATTATCAATCTTCAACAGGCGGTAATACCGGTAACATTGCTTCTAACACAAGCAATACAAACAGTAATGTTACCAATAACAAACCGCCAACAAATCAAACCAATACAAAACCGAATAATACCACAAAGCCAAATAACAGCGGCAATAACAACACTACAACAGCTAATAATAACAAGCCGAATGTAAATAACAACAATACAACTACCGGCAACAACAACACGAAGCCAAACAATAACAATAATACCAATGTAAGCACCAGCAATACCAGCGGACTTGTAACTACCAACTTTAAAAAGAAACTGGCGCTTATTATCGGCAACCAATCTTACCAATATGCCACAGCATTGCGCAATCCTAAAAACGATGCACGCTCAATGGCCCAGGTTTTACGTGCCTGTGGTTTTGAAGTGATAGAAGTAATTGATGGCAGTGCTGCACAAATGAAATCGGCGATTCGTGATTTTGGGGCAAAGATCGTTGGTGCCGATGTGGCTTTATTCTATTACTCGGGCCATGGTATGCAGGTCGATAACTCCAACTTTATGATTCCGATTGATTTCAAACTGCAAACAAAATCGGATGTTAAAGACGATTGCCCGAACATCAACTGGGTATTGGATCGTATGCAAAGAGCATCAACAAAACTCAACATTGTTATTCTGGATGCGTGCCGCAACAATCCATTCGATCGTGGTTCGTTTGGCGATGATGATGCCAACGAAGGTTTAGCTTCTATTACACCTCCCGATAATACCGTGATCTCTTTTGCTACCGATCCCGGTTCTGTTGCCAGCGATGGTGTTGCCGGATCCAATGGTTTGTACACAGGTTCATTGATCAAATACATTGCTTCGCCCAACATGCAGCTTGAAAATGTATTTAAGTTAACAGGCCGTGAAGTGCGTGAAAAATCGAGCGGTAAACAAAAACCCTGGCTTAACTCTAACTTCTACGACATCTTTTATTTTAAAGCGCAATAAAGCATTACAAATGCAAAAAGCCGGAAGAGAGTTTTATTCCTTCCGGCTTTTTGTTTAGAAGCCGTCACAAAAGGTCGTCATTGCGAATAATAATGAAGCAATCTCAGAATTAGACTGCTTTGTACATCGCAGTGACGGTCACGTTGTGAGGAATTGCGACCTTTTGAGACAGCCTCTTTTCTATTTTCATCTTTGCTAACTTTAAACAATGTCATCAACAATTTTAAATGCCGATTACTGGAGCAATCGCTACCAGCAAAAAGATACAGGTTGGGATATTGGCTACGGCTCCACTCCCCTTGTTGAATACCTGCGAACGATAACAGATAAACAGCCGGCTATTCTTATTCCAGGTTGTGGCAATGCTTATGAAGCAGAATGGTTGCTGCAAAATGGATTTACCAACGTAACGGTATTGGATATTTCACCCGTGTTAACAGCTGCATTGCAGGAAAAATTTAAAGACAAGCCGGTACAAATTATTACTGCAGATTTTTTTGAACATAAGGGCCGGTACGATCTTATACTTGAACAAACTTTCTTCTGTGCACTCGATCCTGCTTTGCGCAACAACTATGTACGACAGATGCAAGAATTGCTGAAACCCGGCGGTAAATTGGTGGGAGTTTTATTCAACCGTATGTTCGATGCTGGTCCGCCCTTTGGCGGCAGCAAAGAAGAATACGAAGAACGTTTCAGCCCTCATCTGCACATAAAAAAAATGGAGTTGTGTACCAACTCCATTCCCCCACGTAAAGACGCAGAATTATTTTTTATTGCTGAAAAAGTTTAACCTCTTCCCATGTCACGCAGGTAAGCTACATGCGATGCAATAGCCATACGCATTTTTGGATATTCAATATACTCTACATTAAACTCCCTGCAGGTTTGTTTAATAATACGGCTGATTGCAGGATAGTGCACATGTGAAATTTTTGGAAACAGGTGATGCTCTACCTGGAAGTTTAAACCACCAACCAGCATTGAGATCAATTTATTTCTTGTAGCAAAGTTGGCTGTTGTTTTTAACTGATGGATAGCCCACTCATCTGCAAGGCGGCCATCTTCTTCACTTGGCATCGGGAAATGCGTATGCTCAACAGTATGTGCCAACTGAAACACAATACTGATAACCAAACCTGCGAATAAAGTAGTTACAAGAAACCCTACCAGCCACGCTGTAAATCCGGCAAAGTAAATTGGAATACCAACGAATATGATGAGGTGAATAAACTTAAACGACCAGAATACAACATGATCTTTTACTTCCATTTTCTTTAATGGCATGTTACCGATCTTTTGTTTAAAATATTTCTGATAGTCCATTACAAAAATCCAGAGGATGTAAAGCAACGAATACAAAAACCAGAAATAATAATGTTGATATTTATGCAGCTTGTATTTTTTCTGTGTGCTGCTCATTCGTAACCAAGGCTGAATATCGATATCATCATCCACACCATCAATATTGGTATAAGCATGATGAATAATGTTGTGTTTAAAATTCCACATAAAGCTGCTGCCACCTAACATGTTTAACGAAAACGCAGCCATCATATTAACAACCTTGTTGGTGCTGAAACTACCATGTGCCCCATCGTGCATTACATTAAAGCCTATGGCTGCAATTAAACCTCCTAACACCAGCGACTCTGCAATACCCAACCACAGTGCAGGTGTAAAAAACACCAGATGAACGTATACAGCAACCAAAGCAACACCAAAACCAATTGCTTTAAAATACAGGTTGAAGTTTCCTGTTGGCTTTTTTCGTTGTTCTTCGAAGTAAGTATTTACCCTTCTCTTTAATTCTGTGTGGAAGGATTGCGCCTTAACGGCAAATTTTGGAGTGCTCATTATAACGATAAATAAATTGGCGCAAAGGTAACTTTTCTCAGCTTTGGTTGAGCAGCTTGTTGAAGGAATGACCCATAAATGATACGTTAAACTACCCTGATCTTCGTCAGGTACTTATTTTAATTAATGCATCGAACGTACGAATGCCTATTCGTTTTTCCGTAATAAAACCTTCACCGTATTCAACACCAATGCGTTTGCCAAACATTTTGTGGCGTGAAATAATGGTATCGAAATAAGCGGGTGTTGAAATATAGGTTTGCGGTTCGGCATCGTTAGGATTTACGCCTGCATTACTAAACTGAGTACCATAGGCTTTAATGCTTTCTACCTTACGTTCAAAAACAGATGAAATATCAAAAATAAAATCAGGCTCTGCATAGCGGTCCTGTATGTAATGAAACACATATTTGGGTCGCCATGCTTCCTGTGCTACCCCATCCTGTGCTGTTTCGATTTTGCGTAAGCCGGAAAGAAAAGCTGCATCTGAAACCAGTTTAGAAGAACGGCCATGGTCGGGATGGCGGTCTTCCAGCGCATTACAAATAACGATCTCGGGCTTGTACTGTCGTATTTTTTGAATGATCTGGAGCTGATGCTCTTCATCGTTCTTAAAAAAGCCATCACGCATACCTAAATTTTCACGTACATGCAAACCCATAATTGCTGCAGCAACAGCCGCTTCTTGTTTACGTGTTTCGGCTGTACCTCTTGTACCCAGTTCGCCACGTGTAAGATCAATAACACCAACTTTTTTTCCATTGTTGATTTCAACCATCAATGTACCTGCACAACTTAATTCCACATCATCGGGGTGAACGCCAAAAGCGAGTATATCTAATTTCATCGAATAAAATTTTGGAGTGTAAAAGTAGTGGATATACCAAAAGCAGAGCCCTGAAAAATCAACAGGTTATTCTCTACAGAACAATTAACTATTTCTTTGTGGTTGAAGTAAAGCCGGGATAGTTGTAATACATGCGGTCGATCTCCTGTACAATTTCTTCGATCTGTTTATCAAACTGTTCTTCCTGCGGGTTCCAGCCTTGTTTTAAACTGGTACCGGCAAAAAACATGAGTGTTTGATAAAAACCTGCAGTAAAGCCGCCCTTCATTTCCCGTACAATTTCGTAACAGTTGTTGCCTGTCTGGCGGTTGATGAGTTTCATCAACACACGGCCCTGGTAAATAGAAAGATCGGTTACCTTATCGGTAAAGCCTGCACGCAGATCTTTTTCTCTTGATTTGATGTACTTCTTACGTTCAGCTTTGCTGTTGATGTTTTCGAGATGTTTGTTTACATCGTTCATAACCACACCTGCCGAACGTGCATAAGGATAAGTAAGATAAACGGCGTTGCGAAGTCTTGTCCAGTTGGCCCAGTATTTTGCTGCTTCTTTCGGATCGCCGCCCCATACCAGCACTTCGCTTATTTCCCTGCCGCCCAAAAGTTCGCCATTGATGATCATGGCTTTTACAAACACGGTATCATTGGGACCATATTCAACCTTCACTACTTTTTTTGTACTAACCGAATCAGTTGATTGTGCAAACACAAACGGCCCAACTGTAAGTAAGCAGATGAGTACAGATAAACGAAATATGTGTTTACGGCCGGCCATGAACTGTGTAAATTACGAAATACTGCTGTTTATACAAAAGACAAGACCGTTGTAACCTTTGCTGCCTTGTGAAGATTTTCTTAATTCGGTGTCAGGACGTCGCAGAAGTCAGACACCTGGACTCTGCGTATTTACAAGAAGTTCCGAACTTGTTTTGTGTTGTTTGTTGAAATTTGAGATGTGTATCAATTGATTTTTAAACAAGTTGGTGCGTATATTTAGGTGTTGGTAGCAATTTAATTGAGCCTCAAAATTCTCAGGAAGTAATCGGACAACTTAATAAATATGGAAGAACAGACTGGAACTGTTTATAATTATCTTGATTTCAGCGAGACTGAGTACGGAAGTGCTGATTACAGGAACGACATAAAGAATAAGAAATTCCAATTTATTTCCTTTAACAAGTCAAGCTTTCAAAATTGTAACCTGACAAATGTAATTTTCAAAGATTGTCATTTTACTAGATGTGACTTTACAGAAATTAGACAATGGAATTGCGTGTATGAAAATTGCAAATTTTTCGACACTAAATTTTACAACTCTGCAATGGGGGTACAAGTAAAATATTCAAACTGTCAATTTGTAAAATCAAAGCTGACTGGAAAATATTTCACCTTTGGACAAAACACTGAATTTAATAAATGCACTTTTGAAAAGTGCGACATAAAATCTACTTGGATACTTTCTATTATTTTTAAAGAATGTGCCTTCTCAAGCAGGTTAACAAATGTAAGGTTCAGCGGAGAGAAAGAAGCTAAAGTTTCATCAACATCTGGTCATTCAGAATTCCCTGCGACATTTATAAACTGTGACTTTAGTAATTCAATATTCGAAGACCTTGAGATAATGGACGGTGCAATTCTAACTGACTCGTTGTTGCCTAATCAGCATAGTAAAAGATTTAATAATGACAGGATTTATTTCCCTAAAGAATAAACTGTTCAGCTGTTGTTGGCGTCCCCGCCAACTAACCAGATGAATCATTTTTAAATTTAACCTACTGCACGTTGGCGAGGACGGGTAACTATATACGTGTTAGACCACGAGGGCTAAAAAAAATCACTTTAATTCTTTCATCATGATTTGCTCGCTTACATATTCAACCATTGTTCCTATTTTCCCTTCTGTAACGTTGTGAAAGGTATCATGTCTGAATGAGAATGATTTCGGTATTTGGGGTAAATCTTCGTGATTATGGGTCACATTAAAAGTCCAATACCTGTCTATTTTCTGTTTATCTGACGTTTTTGTGATTGAATAGTTGAACGTACAAGTTTTCCCAAGAACATTTAATTGTATTGTTGACATAGTTTTGTTTTTGTTAGGTTTTGGGTTGCCTTTCACCGATGCAGCCATGATGCTATGAAATGTATTAGATGCTTCGTCTGGTTTCTTTTTATCTTTTGCCATGATTACAAAGTTATATAGTTTAACTATCTTTGTAAAACAACAACACCCCTGCTTTCGTAGCACCTCCGATACAAAAGGAGAATTACTACTTACACAGAGGGTTGTCGACTTTTGGTTGTGGTCTTTTACACCACGTCTCAGACACAGTACCTCGAATACTGGATTTGTCAGCTAATGAGACCGTCCCTGACCCAACATTTTCAATTTGTTTATTAGGGGCTGAAAAGCCCCGTTTTTATTTCGCTAACAAGTTCATTTAGCTTTATCTCTCTTGCAACATTTTCGTATGCTAATTTTATCGAACTGTTTGAAGTAGAAATTTTTAAGCCTCTTGAACCTTGTGTTACAATATTATTTCTCCAAATTTCAGCGTCTTTCTTCCAGTCAATTTGAGATAAAGACTTAATTACTTGGCTAATCTGCGCTTCGCTTGCTTTATTTTTAAAAAGTACAGAAGCAACACGCCCAACAATATTTAGTCCAGCTGAATTCAAAATCAAATACTGGCTTCTGTATTCCGGTATTCTGCCCATTGTCGCTCCTTCACCCGTCAGACTTGCTACCTCTTTTAAAATTGGCGTTTTATCTGTCAATTCATTTATGAAATCTTTAAATCGGTTAAAGTCGTCTTTGTAGATAGTAGTATTTATATCACTATATTTTTCCTCCATTCTTGTTTCAAAATCTGCGTCACCGGCAGCAGAACCACTTCCTGTTAATTCTTTAACGAAGGCACGTACTTGACTTACCAACAAAAGCTTTGTTGATTTTTTCGATAACGTTGATCTTGTTGCATCTACCTTATTAGACAGTAATGGGCAATGAGTAATTAAGTCTAAAACGAAACCATTTGCTGGGTTTCTCTTGTCATATACAGCAATCAAACTCTTAGGAAGTGGTTTTGTTTTAGAGCAATCTGCAAAATCTTGATGAATTTGGTCTATATCGTTTTCAATTGTTATCATTACGGGAATGCCATCATCTTTTAATTTATCGTATTCTTCAGGGGTTAATTCCTTAAACAAATCATCCAAAGCTTTTTTTCGATGCTGCCCATCTGTAACCGAAAACTTAATTGTATAGGGTACAATCATATACCCGGGAGTAGTTGCAGTACCCGGCACACTAACCGTGTAAACCACCACCGCATCTTTAATATTAAGAGTCATTGCGGGTAGGATATACTTATCATTATAGTTGCGCTTGATATATTCCTTTGTCACACGAGCATGTGGCAAATCAAGCGGTCGGTTCATAGCCTGCCTAACATCTTTTATACCCCTATCTTTCTCGCTTGAATTAAATTTTAAGTTATTCACAATGAAATGAACAGGGAATACAGTTGAAATAAACTTCCTTGTTCCTTGTTTAAATAAGGTTACAGGGAACAGCGTTGCCATTCCAACATCGTCAGCTAAAGCCCTTGCTTTTGAACGGGCATCATCCAGCGTATCACAGTATTTTATTTCAACATCATTTGCCATGGTCCATGTTTGTAGTTCCAAAATTACGTAGATAATTTCGGAAAGAACAAAACTTTTCTACGTTATTTTAAAAAAAAGTTGTGTTCAAATTTGAAAATACTAATAATAGTTGTAAATTTGTCTTACAATGAAAGACAGTAAAACAGAATCTATTACATTCAGAACAACTAAAGAGTTGAAGGAGTCACTTCAAGCGTTGGCTGAAAAAGAGAGCCGCACACTCAGCAACATGATTGAAATGTTACTGGAGCAGGCGGTTAAATCCTCAAAAAAGAAGGCATAATTTTTTTAATTACATTGTAAGACAAAGTAAGACATGAAAACATTCAAGAATATATTTGACTTTCAAAAAGAGTTCAGCACAGATGAAAAGTGCAGGGAGTATTTAGAACAGCAACGCTGGAACGGTACGCCTGCTTGCCCTTTTTGTGGCTCATTGAATGTTCATCGTTTCCCAAATGGTAAAATATTCAAGTGCCGTGAAAAGCAATGCAGAAATAAGTTCAGTGTAACCGTTGGAACGATCTACGAAAACACAAAAATTCCTTTGCAAAAATGGTTCTTAGCTACTTACATTTTATCTGTTCACAGTAAAGGAATAAGCAGCTTACAACTTGCAAACTGGTTAGGTGTAACACAAAAGACAGCGTGGCATTTAAACCACCGTATTAGAGTTATGCTCACAGATAACGCACCTGAATTATTAGAAGGTATTGTAGAAGTAGATGAAACCTATGTAGGTGGTAGTTTAAAGAACGTACATGCAAGTAAGAAGGAAGCTAAAAAAGGGCTTGATAACAAGACTATGGTATTTGGTGCGGTGCAACGCAATGGGAAAGTAAGAACAAGAGTAATACCTCAAACCAATATTGAGAACGTTAGCAAAGCGATTGAAGATTTCGTAGCAGTTGACAGCACTATGGTGGAAAATCCACTCAAATTGACCCCCTGCTACCGGCTTAATGTGACCCCCATTCGCCAGACCAATGTGACCCCCTGCGGCCATTTCAAACTGACCCCCTGAAGTTGATAAAAAGATTAGTTGTTTTT
>NZ_SDHW01000019.1 GCF_004118265.1 Lacibacter luteus | reverse complement strand
AGCGAGGTCAACGAGGCGCTGGTACGCCAGCTTCACCGCTGCGAGTTTATCGAGGCGGCTGACAATGTCGTGCTGGTCGGCGGCCCGGGTACCGGAAAGACGCACGTCGCCACCGCGCTCGGCGTCCAGGCCATCGAGCATCACAGGAAGCGGGTGCGCTTCTTCTCCACCGTCGAACTGGTCAACGCCCTCGAACAGGAGAAAGCCCAGGGCAAGGCTGGACAGATCGCCAACCGGCTGCTCTACACCGACCTCGTCATCCTCGATGAACTCGGATATCTGCCGTTCAGTCCATCAGGCGGCGCGCTGCTGTTCCATCTGCTCAGCAAACTCTACGAGCGCACCAGCGTCGTCATCACTACAAACCTCAGCTTCAGCGAATGGGCAAGCGTGTTCGGCGATGCCAAGATGACCACCGCCCTCCTCGATCGGCTCACCCATCACTGCCACATCCTCGAAACCGGAAACG
>NZ_SDHW01000018.1 GCF_004118265.1 Lacibacter luteus | reverse complement strand
ATCCAACTACATCTTCAACACAAAGCCGCACAATCTGCAGTAATCAATTGCCATATACATGGGATGGTCAAACATTTACAGCAGCAGGTCAGAAGGTGAAAACAGGTTTATTGAACCAGTATGGTTGTGACAGTACAGCAACGTATAACCTGAGTGTAAACCCAACTACATCTTCAACACAGAGCCGCACAATCTGCAGTAATCAATTACCATACATATGGGATGGTCAAACATTTACGGCAGCAGGTCAGAAGGTGAAAACAGGTTTATTGAACCAGTATGGTTGTGACAGTACAGCAACATATAACCTGAGTGTAAATCCAACTACATCTTCAACACAAAGCCGCACAATCTGCAGTAATCAATTACCATACACATGGGATGGTCAAACATTTACAGCAGCAGGTCAGAAGGTGAAGACAGGTTTGTTGAACCAGTATGGTTGCGACAGTACAGCAACATATAACCTTACAGTAAATCCAACTACATCTTCAACACAAAGCCGCACAATCTGTAGTAATCAATTACCATACACATGGGATGGTCAAACATTTACAGCAGCAGGTCAGAAGGTGAAAACAGGTTTATTGAACCAGTATGGTTGCGACAGTACAGCAACATATAACCTTACAGTAAATCCAACTACATCTTCAACACAAAGCCGCACAATCTGCAGTAATCAATTGCCATATACATGGGATGGTCAAACATTTACAGCAGCAGGTCAGAAGGTGAAAACAGGTTTATTGAACCAGTATGGTTGCGACAGTACAGCAACGTATAACCTGAGTGTAAATCCAACAACATCTTCAACACAAAGCCGCACAATCTGTAGTAATCAATTGCCATACACATGGGATGGATTGACTTTTGACGGTGCAGGAACGAAGACGAAGACGGGATTGA
>NZ_SDHW01000017.1 GCF_004118265.1 Lacibacter luteus | reverse complement strand
TTGAAGATGTTGTTGGATTTACTGTAAGGTTATATGTTGCTGTACTGTCGCAACCATACTGGTTCAATAAACCTGTTTTCACCTTCTGACCTGCTGCTGTAAATGTTTGACCATCCCATGTGTATGGCAATTGATTACTGCAGATTGTGCGGCTTTGTGTTGAAGATGTAGTTGGATTTACAGTAAGATTATATGTTGCTGTACTGTCGCAACCATACTGGTTCAACAAACCTGTTTTCACTTTCTGACCGGCTGCTGTAAATGTTTGACCATCCCATGTGTATGGCAATTGATTACTACAGATTGTGCGGCTCTGTGTTGAAGATGTAGTTGGGTTTACAGTAAGATTATATGTTGCTGTACTGTCGCAACCATACTGGTTCAACAAACCTGTCTTCACCTTCTGACCGGCTGCTGTAAATGTTTGACCATCCCATATGTATGGCAATTGATTACTGCAGATTGTGCGGCTTTGTGTTGAAGATGTAGTTGGATTTACTGTAAGGTTATATGTTGCTGTACTGTCGCAACCATACTGGTTCAATAAACCTGTTTTCACCTTCTGACCTGCTGCTGTAAATGTTTGACCATCCCATGTGTATGGCAATTGATTACTGCAGATTGTGCGGCTTTGTGTTGAAGATGTTGTTGGATTTACTGTAAGGTTATATGTTGCTGTACTGTCGCAACCATACTGGTTCAATAAACCTGTTTTCACCTTCTGACCTGCTGCTGTAAATGTTTGACCATCCCATGTATATGGCAATTGATTACTGCAGATTGTGCGGCTTTGTGTTGAAGATGTAGTTGGATTTACTGTAAGGTTATATGTTGCTGTACTGTCGCAACCATACTGGTTCAATAAACCTGTTTTCACCTTCTGACCTGCTGCTGTAAATGTTTGACCATCCCATGTGTATGGTAATTGATTACT
>NZ_SDHW01000016.1 GCF_004118265.1 Lacibacter luteus | reverse complement strand
AACAACTAATCTTTTTATCAACTTCAGGGGGTCAGTTTGAAATGGCCGCAGGGGGTCACATTGGTCTGGCGAATGGGGGTCACATTAAGCCGGTAGCAGGGGGTCAATTTGAGTGGATTTTCCACCAATAAGCAGCGTTAACACTACCATTAACACTTTAGTATAAAAACAGCTAATTTTATAAAAAAGTTACCTGCATAGTTTATTTATAATCAAGGTATTTAATAAGAACTTAGGCTGAAAAGCTCGATTCATAACCCGAAGGTCGGCAGTTCAAGTCTGCTCTCCGGTACAAAACAAAAAGTCCTCCATTGGAGGACTTTTTTTATCAGTCAAAGTATTCTCAGTTTGTTCTTCCCGGATAAACCTTCAACGCCTCTTCCAAACAATTCATTGCACGGTCCAAGGCTCCTGTATTCAGCACGTACGCAAGACGTACTTCCTGTTTGCCTAAGCCGGGTGTGCCATAAAAGCCGGTTGCAGGTGCCAGCATTAATGTTTCTCCCTGGTAAGAAAATGATTCCAGCAACCATTGGCAGAAAAGATCAGAATCATCGATGGGAAGTTTGGCCATTGCATAAAAAGCACCACCCGGGTTAGGGCACACAACACCGTCCATAGCATTGAGACGTTTTACCAACAGATCCCTACGGCTTAAGTACTCTGTTTTTGGTGCTTCAAAGTAAGTGTCGGGCAAATCAATCGCTGCTTCTCCCATAATCTGGGCAAGCCCGGGCGGACTTAACCTTGCCTGCGCAAATTTCATGGCAGCATCATACACCGCTTTATTCTTTGTTACCAATGCCCCGATTCTTGCACCACAGGCGCTGTATCGTTTGCTGATGGTATCCATCAGTACAACATGCTCATCCATCCCATCAATATGCATTGCACTTACATATTCACCATCATAACAAAATTCACGGTATGCCTCATCGCTGAAAAGGTAAAGATCATATTTCAGGCATATGTCCTTCAGCTTATACATTTCTTCTTTACTATATAAGTAACCTGTTGGATTGTTGGGGCTACAGATGATAATGGCTTTTGTTTTGTTGCTGATCACTTTTTCAAACTCTTCAATCGGGGGCAGCGCAAACCCGTTTTCAATATGCGATGTAATAGGTTTTACAGTTACACCTGCGGCACAGGCAAAACCATTATAGTTGGCATAAAACGGTTCTGGTACAATTACCTCGTCGCCAGGGTTTAAACAGGTAAAAAAACCAAACATGATGGCTTCGCTGCCACCTGTTGTGATCATGATCTGGTCATAGGCAACACCAATTCCTACTTTTTTATAATACTGCACCAGTTTACGGCGATAACTTTCATTACCTGCACTGTGACTGTATTCCAAAACCCGTATATCGGCATGTTTTACCGCATCAACAATGGCGGGAGGTGTTTCAATATCCGGCTGACCGATATTGAGATGATAAACTTTAATGCCTTTTTTCTTAGCTGATTCTGCGAACGGAACTAATTTACGAATAGGGGAGGCCGGCATTTCCTCACCACGTTTACTTATGGATAACATAGGAAGCAAAGATAAGGGAGGGGCTTACATTTATTAGTATCAGCATAAAAGATGCACTTGTTTACTCCCTCATGAAAAAAGTACAAAACTTTTTTTTTGATAGAATGCAGTGTTTGCAAGGCTTTCAAGAGAATTAGGTAAACAATCTTCAAAATACTTTAAAAAAGGTTTGGATTGTAATGTGCGAAGCTGTTACCTTTGCAACCCGCAAGCGAAAAGCGGCAGTTCTTTAGGTGTATGAAGTGAGTGTTTTTCAATGAGTTAGTTAGGAAAG
>NZ_SDHW01000015.1 GCF_004118265.1 Lacibacter luteus | reverse complement strand
TGGAAAATCCACTCAAATTGACCCCCTGCTACCGGCTTAATGTGACCCCCATTCGCCAGACCAATGTGACCCCCTGCGGCCATTTCAAACTGACCCCCTGAAGTTGATAAAAAGATTAGTTGTTTTTGTAGGATAAAAGCAAGAGGTTCTTGGTTCATCAAGTACCACTTTTTCATGTCTAACAAAACAATTGAGATGTTTACAATTCGTCAGATTCTGCGGCTGTATGCCTGCGGTAAAGGAACCAAATCCATCAGCCAGTCAACGGGTATAGCCCGTAACACCGTTAAAAAATATTTGTACCGCTATATACTTTCAGGCAAAACAATTGAGCAGATTGAAGCGATGAGTGATGCAGCGATGTCACGCCTGTTTTTAATTCATGCACCTATTGTTGTACCGAATAAGCGCCAGGAGGAGCTGGAGCCGCTGCTGCCTTCGTTGGCAGCTATGTTAAAGAAACGGGGTATAACAAAAGGGATGGTGTATGATGCGTACAAACTTCAATGTCCAGAAGGATATAAAAGTTCTGCATTTTTAGAACGGCTCAATGGATACATGCAGGTGGGTAAACCATCGATGAAGATGACACATAAAGCAGGCGATAAACTGTTTGTTGATTTTACCGGTCAGAAGTTAAACCTTGTAGATAAGCATACAGGTGAAGTGAGTGAAGTGGAAGTTTTTGTAGCCATACTCGGCTGTAGTCAGCTCACTTTTGTAATGGCTGTGCGTTCGCAATGCAAAGAAGATTTTATACTGGGTTGCGAACGTGCACTTCATTTTTTTGGTGGCGTACCACAAGCCATTGTTCCCGATAATTTAAAATCGGCTGTTACCAAAGCCAGCAAGTATGAAGCGCAACTCAACGATAGCTTTGCTGCTTTTGCAGAGCATTATCACACGTTTGGGTTCCCTACACGAACGTATAAACCCAAAGACAAAGCATTGGTAGAAGGTGCAGTAAAGATTATCTACAGCAGCATTTTTTCCAAGATCGATCAAAACATTTATCATCACCTCGATGAGCTCAACAAAGACATCCTTGTTCATTTAGATGCGCATAACAATGCAAAACTTACTGGCGAAGATTACAGCAGGATGCAACAGTTTACAGAACTGGAGAAGCACACACTGCAACCACTTAACCCGTATTTGTTTGAACCAATGACAACGCAGCTGTCAACTGTAAACAAATACGGTCATGTATTACTTAGTGTAGATAAACGCTATTACAGTGTTCCCTACAAACTGATCGGTAAGCGGCTGAAAATAAAATATACGAGCAGCAAAGTAGAAGTCTATCACGAGAACGAAGTAGTTGCCGTGCATGAACGTTTTTTTGGCAAGGGCAGCAAATACATCACACAGCAGGATCATCTTGCAACACAACATAAATATTTAGCCGAATGGAATCCGCAGAAATTTATGGCCACCGCTGCCTCTATTGGTGAAGAAGTAGCACAGTATGTTGCCAAAATACTGGCAAGAGAACTGTATCCTGAACAAAGTTATAAATCCTGTTCCGGTGTATTGAGTTTTGCCAAACGTGTAGGCCATGCACGATTGATCAATGCCTGTAAACGAGCTGACAGTTTTGGTATTTACAACTATGCGATCATTGATCAGATACTGCGTTCAAAAGCCGATGCAATCCCTTTTGAAGATGAGGTAGCTGGCACCGACATGCCTTCGCATGAAAACATACGTGGGCAACATTACTACCAATAATTTTTTAATCACAACAATCAAAGTACATGAACAACGAAACAGTCAAGAAAATGGGCGACATGCGCCTGTATGGTATGCAAACTGCATTTAAAGCATTTGTTGAGCAGCCGCCATCGGTCAGCTTCACCAACGATGAAATGGCGCAGTATTTAGTACAAAGCGAATGGGACGACCGTAAACACCGATCACTGCAACGCAACATTAAAACAGCAAAGTTCCGTTACGTGGCCGATGTAAACGGAATAGACTTTAGTGAAAAACGTGAACTGGATAAAAATCAAATCGACCGATTGTTTACCTGTGAGTTTATTAAAAAAGCGCAGGATGTTTTTATTACCGGCAGTACCGGAACAGGAAAAAGCTACCTGGCTTCTGCCATCGGCCACCAGGCTTGTTTGTTGGGCTTTAAAGTATTTTATACCAACACGGCCAAACTGATGTCTGCTTTAAAAATGGCTAAAGCCGATGGCTCACACTTAAGAGAATTAAACAAAATCGAAAAGCAGGATCTGTTGATACTGGACGACTTTGGCATACAGGCTTTTGATGCAAGCGCAAGAGCATTGCTGATGGATATTGTAGAAGACAGGCATGGCAAACACTCCACCATCATTGCTTCGCAGGTACCGGTGAGAAACTGGTACGATGTAATTGGAGAACAAACCATCGCCGATGCTATACTCGACCGGCTCGTTCACCAATCTGTTCGTGTTGAACTGAAAGGTGAATCGTTACGCAAAAACAGAAAAGAACAAACCGATAAAACTAATTAAACCAACAAGACATAATTTATCCTACGTTTGATAAACAAAAAACAGCCAGTTCTTTAACAGCTTCAGAACATCTCTCCACCAGTTTTTGGATGATTTTTTTAGGGGGTCAATTTAAAATGGCGGAAGGGGGTTAGTTTGGGTGGTATTTACA
>NZ_SDHW01000014.1 GCF_004118265.1 Lacibacter luteus | reverse complement strand
TTGGATTTACTGTAAGGTTATATGTTGCTGTACTGTCGCAACCATACTGGTTCAATAAACCTGTTTTCACCTTCTGACCTGCTGCTGTAAATGTTTGACCATCCCATGTGTATGGTAATTGATTACTGCAGATTGTGCGGCTTTGTGTTGAAGAGGTAGGAGCTTTAACTGTTACTGTTGCCGGATCTGTATTGCTACATCCTGTTTGGGGATCAGTATAACTATAAGTAACATTATAAGTACCTGCAGCAAGACCGGCAGCATTAAACAAACCGGAAGCATTAACATTGGCTCCACTCCATGTACCACCAGCCGGAGATGCAGTAAGCTGAACTGTAAGGCCAATACAAACAGACGCATCATTTGCTGTTACAGTTGGAGGAGGAATACTTGTAACATTAACCAGGTTACTGGTTGATGTACAGTTTGGCAATGCACCTGCACCAATTACGTAATAACCGTTTCCTACCGGTACATCATTCCATGTTAAAGCCAAACCGGTACCTGGTTGAGCCGGCCCAACTGCTACATTTGAACTGTTATAAAGCTGATAACTCGCATTGAGTTGCGATGTAGAAGAAGTAATTGTTCCTGAGTTTGGACTAGCAGAACAAACAGCTGAACCTGTTAATACCAATGGCGGCGGTGTTACGCTAAAACCTCCACCAACAAAATCATCTAATGAAGCTGTAATAGATTGTGATGATCTTGTTTCGAGCAGAAAACTTGTATTACACAAATTCAATACGCCCAATGCAGTAAGATCAACCTTACCTTCAAAGAACATATTGTAATCGTATGTGGCTTGGCCAAATGTCCATCCTGTTGGTATCGCATATTGTCCATCATTATTTTCCGCAACCGTGCCGGTAAGTATACCAATCGTTGTGCGAAGATGCCCGTTTGTATTGGGTACAATTGTTTGGCCTGCAGGGGCAACACCATCTTCATCCCATTGCAAAATGGTAACAGTTGCATCACGACCACCACCGGTAAAATCGGCAAGCACCAATACATCACCATCCACATGTGGTGGACTGAAAATATTGTTACCACTAACAGTAACCGGTCCTGTTCCGTTCAGGTAAAGCCAGAAGCCAATTTGCGCATCACCGTTGTTGGAAGTACGATCGCCTGCAAAATACAAAATGCCATCTTTGATGATGGCTGCACCATTAGCAATATCGTTCTTAGCTTTGGTTTGGCTGATAGACCAAACTAATTGATTGGCCAGAAAGAAATCTTTCGAACCTTCTGTAAACTGGTTATCTACAACGCCGTTACCAAAAGCATCCCCTTGGTATTTTTTAATGGCGAAGAGATTAAAATTAGCCGAATTCCAATCGATAGGATTACCATCGATTGCAGGCACTGTCTGGGCCGTAGAATTGCCCGGACTAAATGCCAAAAAGAGCATCAACAGCATCAGCATCTGTCGCCAGAGCCAACTGTCTGCTAACTTACTTTTCTCATCCTTTTGTTCAAAGGCATGTAGCAGTGTGTTCATTTTGTCGAATTTTTTAGTGAATGAATACTCACAGGTAACTAAAAGTGGATCTTAAAGACAGGACAATACAATGCATACGGAAACGACAGGCATTTAACCTTGTAATGTTTCTGCAAACAAGAATGGGAATACTGGAGATTAGTAAGGATTAATTGGCGTTATGCAATCTTTAAAGGGAACGAAACGATAGGGAGGTTATACGAGTATTCAGGGGGGGGATATTCACAATGGAACATAAACGTAAAGACATTTTTTTACATCTCCAATACCTAAAACAGGTATTCTCACATATTTATTTTAGTTATTCATCAATAATTTTCTATAGCAAAAAATCACTTTACTGAAAATATTACAAGAACATTATCGAATTTTTAGCTGCATATTTTAAGCGGTTATTTATTTTTGAATGATATCAATAACACATATGAACTATAAGTTACTTGGCCTCGCATTTTTGTTTGTTGCATGTACTAACGAAACAAAAACAAACGATGACACAACAGTTATACCAACCATTGCAGCACCTGCGTCCATTAACTATAAACTGCTGAAAGATCATCCGCACGACTCATCATCATTTACGCAAGGATTGATCTTTTATAATAATACATTGTACGAAAGCACCGGTAATCCTGAGGGCACACTAAACAACGGTTCGTGGGTGGGCACTGTTGATCTTGCCAGCGGCAAGCAAAACAAAAAAGCAATGCTCGACGCTGCTTTTTTTGGTGAAGGCATTACGATCCTCAACAACAAGATCTATCGCTTAACCTGGCAAAACAAAAAAGGCTATGTGTACGATGCTGCTACATTTAAACTATTAAACGAGTTCAGTTACGATCACGAAGGTTGGGGTATTACACACAATGGTAAAGAGTTGATCGTTAGCGATGGCAGCAGCAGTATTTATTTCTGGGATCCTGCTACCTGTAAAGAAATCCGCCGCATCAGCATACAGGATAACAGCGGCTTAAAGAATAACATTAATGAACTTGAATACATCAACGGGTTTATTTATGCCAATGTTTGGCAAACAAATGATATTCTTAAAATTGATCCTTCAACCGGTAATGTTGCAGGCATACTCAACCTTTCTTCATTGAAACAGCAATTCCCCGAACTGAATGGAGTTTCTGAAAGCGACAAAGTACTAAACGGCATTGCTTACGACAGTAGCAGCAACCGTGTATTTATTACCGGTAAAAACTGGAGTAAACTTTTTGAAATTCAGTTGCTGAATTAAATGAGGTAAGCACCTGTTATTTCGGTGTCTGTCAGTTCTACATAAATATGTTCTTCCAAAGTTGTGGCAACGGATAACCCAACATAATCGGGCTGTACCGGAAAAGTTTTGTGTGTACGCTCTACCAAAACCAGTGTTTGAATTTTGCGTGGCTGAAACTGCAGAAAAGGTTTTAACGCATACAGCATGGTTTTACCACTGTTGGCTACATCATCAATTAACAGGATCGATTGATTGTTGAAACCAATCTCCCGGTCGAGAGTAACTTCTACCGGGTATTTTTTATCGAGACTTACTTCCACCAGCTCCACATGAATATTGCTGATCTCCATTACCTGTTCGGCCAACAGTTTTGCTACCGTTAAACCACTCTGGCGGATGCCGGCAAAAAACAATTGCTGCTCATCGTAATTACGCTCCACAATTTCAAACGCAAGGCGGCGGAGTTTGCGGGCTGTATTGTCTTTATCTAAAATGTATTTCTTTTCCATGGTTGTATTGCTGTGCTGCAATTTAAGCAGGAATGAAAACACAAAAAATTTAGCTTTCATATTGGCCCAATCGAACAGATTTTTCATCTCAAATGTTTTGGCAATCTTTAATGTTCTTCATTTGCCGGTATCTGCGTATATCTGTGGTTAATAAAAAACACATGAAACAAATCTTACTACTCCCGGCCTTTCAGGAATTCATCCGTGTATCAACAAAAGGCAAGCGCCGCACCGCCTCTGGCAAACGTTTAACCCAGGGCACCGTACAGCAATACCAGGTAGTGCTGCAATACTTGCAAAGCTTCGAAACTACTTTACCACAAGCCATCCGCATCCAGTTACTGTACAGACAAACACAACGGCAGTTTCAGCAGGAAGCAAACTATTGGAAAAAGATAAAGCTGGCATTGGAGCAATACCTGCGTAAGCAGCACAACTGTTTGGATGTGTACATCGCAGCTGTGTTTAAAGTGCTAAAAACCTTCTTTAACTACCTGCGCAAAGAAAAAGGCTTACCTGTTGGTGAATTTCACCGCCAGTTTCGCTTACCCTCCTACCAATACCAGCCCGTACTAATCGATACGTTTCAACTGCAACGCCTCATACACGACCACAACTTCCGCAACAGTTTACAAAAACACCTGGCCGAAAGCCTTGATCTGTTTGTTGTGGGCTGCCTCGTTGGTTTACGTTATATCGATCTTATCAATCTCAAAAAAACAAGCCTCTCGGTTCGCAACGATCAATATTATTTGCAGGTACTTACACAAAAAACCGGAACACAGGTAAACATTCCACTACCGGGCTATGCTGTGGAAATCATCGACAGGTTAAAACAAAAGAGAACCGCCTACCTGTTTAAACGCATCTCCAACACCAATTTTAACCTGCACCTGAAACAGATGATGGAGCTGGCAGGCTATACCTACAGCGTTCCAAAAATGCGTTACAGCCAGGGCCGCTTAACAGAAATTAAAACTAAAGAAGGAAACAGCTTTCGATTCTGCGATCATATTTCTTCGCATACGATGAGACGTACAGCTATTACAAACCTGCTTGTGTTGGGCGTACCCGAAATGGTAGTCCGTAAAATCTCTGGGCATGCAGCCGGAAGCAAAGAATTTTACCGCTACATTTCACTAGCACAAGATTATACCAACCGCCACTTAACAGATGCATACGACAAGCTCTTAAAAACAGCATAATTAACCCGTAAAACATGTTGATTTTTGCATATTTATGCTATTTTTAAGCAATGCTAATAGCCGTGAAATCACTTACTGGCAAGGTATTGAACGAGACGCATTATTATCCGTTCGGGTTAACAATGGCAGGGATAAGTAGTAAAGCTGCCAACACTTTTGATAATAAAATTAAATACAATGGCAAAGAGTTACAATCTGCCGAGTTTGCGGACGATAGTGGTTTAGAACTTTATGATTACGGTGCAAGGTTATATGACCAGCAAATAGGACGATGGTGGATATTAGACCCTAAAAGTGAATTAGGCAGACGATGGTCACCTTACAATTATTGCTTTAATAATCCAATTAGGTTTACTGACCCTGATGGAATGTGGCCAGATCCACCAAGATTTGGTGCTGGTATAAATCTTACGATAAGTCTCTCAAAAAAACCTGTTTTTAATGCAAGTGTTGCCGTTGGTGTTTCTTTGCCAATGGGCGGTACTACAGCTAATTTGAATACTGCACTGAACGTCCGAAGCTTTGGTTTAGGTACTGCACATGGAAGTACAGGAAGTACAGCAGTTAAAACAGATGTTGTTGTTAGTCTGGAAAATCCACTCAAATTGACCCCCTGCTACCGGCTTAATGTGACCCCCATTCGCCAGACCAATGTGACCCCCTGCGGCCATTTCAAACTGACCCCCTGAAGTTGATAAAAAGATTAGTTGT
>NZ_SDHW01000013.1 GCF_004118265.1 Lacibacter luteus | reverse complement strand
TTTATCTCTCAAAAATGGAGAGGTTAGATGAGATAATAAGATCATATTGGGAAAAGTTGTAATTGCAGTTAACGATTAAAAAAAATTAAAGCTTACGGGTAATTAGTACTACTCGACTTTACTGTTACCAGTTTTACATCTGTAGCCTATCAACGTCATCGTCTTTGACGGCCCTTAAAAGTAAACTCATCTTGTAGAAGGTTTCACGCTTAGATGCTTTCAGCGTTTATCCTTTCCGTACATAGCTACTCTGCATTGCACCTGGCGGCACAACAGATACACCAGCGGTACGTACGACCCGGTCCTCTCGTACTAAGGTCATGCCTACTCAATTTACTAACGCCCACCACAGATAGGGACCGAACTGTCTTGCGACGTTCTGAACCCAGTTCACGTGCCACTTTAATCGGCGAACAGCCGAACCCTTGGGACCTTCTCCAGCCCCAGGATGTGACGAACCGACATCGAGGTGCCAAACCTCCCCGTCGATATGAGCTCTTGGGGGAGATCAGCCTGTTATCCCCGGAGTACCTTTTATCCTTTGAGCGACGGCCCTTCCATGCAGAACCGCCGGATCACTTTAGCCAGCTTTCGCTCCTGCTCGACCTGTATGTCTCACAGTCAAGCACCCTTATACTAATGCGCTCTACGTACGATTACCAACCGTACTGAGGGTACCTTTGCGAGCCTCCGTTACTTTTTAGGAGGCGACCACCCCAGTCAAACTACCCACCATGCACTGTCACCCGTCAGGGTTTAGATTCTAAATCAAAGAAGGTTGGTATTTCAACGACCGCTCCACAACTGCTGGCGCAGCTGCTTCAAAGCGTCCCAACTATGCTACACATCCGTAATTCAAAATCAATGCAAAGTTGTAGTGAAGGTTCACGGGGTCTTTCCGTCCCGTGGCGGGTAACCGGCATCTTCACCGATACTACAATTTCACCGGGCTCGTGGAGGAGACAGTGTTCAACTCATTAGACCATTCGTGCAGGTCGGAACTTACCCGACAAGGAATTTCGCTACCTTAGGACCGTTATAGTTACGGCCGCCGTTTACTGGGGCTTCAGTCAGAAGCTTTGGCTTGCGCCGAACATCCTTCCTTAACCTTCCAGCACCGGGCAGGTATCAGGCTCTATACGTCATCTTTCGATTTTGCAGGGCCCTGTGTTTTTGCTAAACAGTTGGTTGAACCATTTTACTGAGACCTACCGAAGTAGGTACGCTTTATCCCGAAGTTACAGCGTCAATTTGCCTAGTTCCTTCTCCACGGCTCACCCGAGCGCCTGAGAATATTCATCCCGTCCACCTGTGTCGGTTTACGGTACGGGTTGTTTATGCCTAGCCTTAGAGGTTTTTCTCGGAGGTCTGATTAGGATCACTATCCACGCTGCCGAAGCTTTGCGGTACTATCACGTTCGACATTTCTTGCGGATTTACCTGCAAAAAATATATCTACACGCTTTAACCTGGTATTCCGTAACCAGGCGGATCTTTCACTACCCCGTCACCCCATCGAAACATAAACAAGTGTTGGAATATTAACCAACTTGCCATCAGGTGCGCCTTTCGGCTTTCCCTAAGGACCCGACTAACCCTGATCTGATTAACATTGATCAGGAAACCTTGGACTTACGGCGAAGTAGTTTTTCACTACTTTTATCGCTACTCATTCCTACATTTTCTTTTGAAATCGCTCCAGCATCCATCACCAGACACCTTCGCAGCAGATTTCAATGCTCCCCTACCAATTGTACAAGTACAATTTTAGAACTTCGGTTCGTAGTTTGATGCCCGATCATTTTCCGTGCGGGACCTCTCGACCAGTGAGCTGTTACGCACTCTTTAAATGAATTGCTGCTTCCAAGCAAACATCCTGGCTGTTATAGAAGTCCTACCTCGTTTGTTCAACTTAACTACGTATTAGGGACCTTAGTTGCTAATCTGGGTTATTTCCCTCTCGGCCACGGACCTTAGCGCCCGCAGCCTCACTCCCGGAGATATGTATAAGCATTCGGAGTTTGTCAGGGTTTGGTAGGCGGTGAAGCCCCCTAGCCCAATCAGTAGCTCTACCTCTTATACACTTCTTAAATCCGAGGCTGTTCCTAAAAACATTTCGGGGAGAACGAGCTATCTCTCAGTTTGATTGGCCTTTCACCCCTATCCACAGGTCATCCCATAACTTTTCAACGTTAATGAGTTCGGTCCTCCATTCTGTGTTACCAGAACTTCAACCTGCCCATGGATAGATCACAAAGTTTCGCGTCTACCCCCACTGACTAAGCGCCCTGTTCGGACTCGCTTTCGCTTCGGCTCCGTTACTGAAGAACTTAACCTCGCCAGTGAGGAGTAACTCGTAGGATCATTATGCAAAAGGCACGCCGTCATCCATTGCTGGACTCCGACCGCTTGTAGGCGCACGGTTTCAGGTACTATTTCACTCCCCTGTTTCGGGGTACTTTTCACCTTTCCCTTACGGTACTGGTTCACTATCGGTGTCTGAGGAGTATTTAGCCTTACCGGATGGTGCCGGCAGATTCAGGCAGGATTCCTCCGGTCCCGCCTTACTCAGGATACTGCTCGTCCCTCTCAATTTCTATCTACAGGGCTATCACCTGCTATGGCTCAACTTTCCAGAAGATTCAATTTGATGAGAGTTTCTAAATGCAGTCCTACAACCCCTAAGCGGCACGCCGCTTAAGTTTGGGCTCTTCCCGTTTCGCTCGCCACTACTCAGGGAATCATTGTTATTTTCTTTTCCTCTCCCTACTTAGATGTTTCAGTTCAGGAGGTTGGCTTCCTTTCGGATAACACACCTTCAGTGTGCTGGGTTGTCCCATTCGGAAATCTTCGGATATAATGCTTGTGTGCAGCTCCCCGAAGCTTATCGCAGCTTACCACGTCCTTCTTCGCCTCTCAGACCCAAGGCATCCACCATGCGCCCTTATTCGCTTTAAAAGAGTTATTATACTTAAATCGCCTTACTATACAATTACAACTTGTTACATCCCAATATGTCAAAGAACTTAATCAAATAAGTCTACACTTAAATGAAAAGCTGATGTTATGATTACGAATCATCAGACCTGAAGTCAACATCAATAAAGAACTAATTTTTGTGGAGGATATCGGAGTCGAACCGATGACCCTCTGCGTGCAAGGCAGATGCTCTAGCCAACTGAGCTAACCCCCCGAGGTTATTTGTAGACCCGCCCAGATTTGAACTGGGGACCCCTACATTATCAGTGTAGTGCTCTAACCAGGCTGAGCTACGGATCTATTTAATCTTTAGCCTAGTGGCCTCAACTATCCATAGCAACTGGCCAACTAACCATTTATAAGAACTTATATCTTGAAAGTGGAAAAGCAACAGCATGTAAATCTAAGCATGCTCTAAAAAGGAGGTATTCCAGCCGCACCTTCCGGTACGGCTACCTTGTTACGACTTAGCCCCAGTCACTAGTTTTACCCTAGGCGGCTCCTTGCGGTTACCGACTTTAGGTACACCCAGCTTCCATGGCTTGACGGGCGGTGTGTGCAAGGTCCGGGAACGTATTCACCGTATCATTGCTGATATACGATTACTAGTGATTCCAGCTTCATGGAGTCGAGTTGCAGACTCCAATCTGAACTGAGAGAGGGTTTTTGGGATTAGCTCCTTATCGCTAAGTGGCAGCCCTTTGTCCCCCCCATTGTAGCACGTGTGTAGCCCTGGGCATAAAGGCCATGATGACTTGACATCATCCCCTCCTTCCTCACGTCTTACGACGGCAGTTTCTTTAGAGTTCCCAGCATTACCTGATGGCAACTAAAGATAGGGGTTGCGCTCGTTGCGGGACTTAACCCAACACCTCACGGCACGAGCTGACGACAGCCATGCAGCACCTTATCACCTGTCTATTGCTAGAAAAATGGCTTTCACCATCGGTCAAGTGACATTCTAGCCCAGGTAAGGTTCCTCGCGTATCATCGAATTAAACCACATGCTCCACCACTTGTGCGGACCCCCGCCAATTCCTTTGAGTTTCAACCTTGCGGTCGTACTTCCCAGGTGGATTACTTAATGCTTTCGCTTAGACACTAACAGTAATATCGCTAATGTCGAGTAATCATCGTTTAGGGCGTGGACTACCAGGGTATCTAATCCTGTTTGATCCCCACGCTTTCGAGCCTCAGTGTCAATCGCTCCGTAGTAAGCTGCCTTCGCAATGGGTGTTCTATGTCATATCTAAGCATTTCACCGCTACATGACATATTCCGCTTACCTCCAGAGAATTCAAGACTAATAGTATCAATGGCAGTTTTCGGGTTAAGCCCAAAGATTTCACCACTGACTTAAAAGCCCACCTACGCTCCCTTTAAACCCAGTGAATCCGGATAACGCTTGCACCCTCCGTATTACCGCGGCTGCTGGCACGGAGTTAGCCGGTGCTTATTCCTCTGGTACCGTCAGTCCCCGTAGAAACAGGGGTTTCGTCCCAAAGAAAAGAAGTTTACAATCCAGAGGACCTTCATCCTCCACGCGGCATGGCTGGTTCAGACTTGCGTCCATTGACCAATATTCCTTACTGCTGCCTCCCGTAGGAGTCGGGCCCGTGTCTCAGTGCCCGTGTGGCTGATCATGCTCTCACATCAGCTACTGATCGTAGGCTTGGTGGGCCGTTACCCCGCCAACTACCTAATCAGACGCACGCCCATCTTTAACCGCCGGAGCTTTAATATCTAAGTGATGCCACTCAAATATACTATGGGATATTAATCCACCTTTCGGTGGGCTATCTCCCAGTTAAAGGAAGGTTGCGTACGTGTTCCGCACCCGTTTGCCGGTCGCCAGCTTCTGTATTGCTACAAAACTGCTGCCCCTCGACTTGCATGTATTAAGCCTGCCGCTAGCGTTCATCCTGAGCCAGGATCAAACTCTCCATTGTAAATGAAGTTTGATACTGACTATTAATTCTCAAGAATTAACAGTTCAAAATCGAATTTTATTACGCTTAAAATTTACCCGTTCTAATTAATTAAAACGTTGCTGTTGCTTCCATTCTTTCAAAGATCTTTTGTTTTTCTTTCTACCCGTTTTTTGAACGGAGTGCAAAGGTAAGTGCCTCAACCATTCCAACCAAACTTTTTTCAATTTATTTTTTAAACTCTTTCCTAACTAACTCATTGAAAAACACTCACTTCATACACCTAAAGAACTGCCGCTTTTCGCTTGCGGGTTGCAAAGGTAACAGCTTCGCACATTACAATCCAAACCTTTTTTAAAGTATTTTGAA
>NZ_SDHW01000012.1 GCF_004118265.1 Lacibacter luteus | reverse complement strand
CTTTCCTAACTAACTCATTGAAAAACACTCACTTCATACACCTAAAGAACTGCCGCTTTTCGCTTGCGGGTTGCAAAGGTAACAGCTTCGCACATTACAATCCAAACCTTTTTTAAAGTATTTTGAACTCAAAAAGTAAAACCCTTTACTGGTAAGCGTTTCGAGAGGAAAATATTTTTTACTCGTGTTTAAAAATGGAATGAGGATAGCTAACAGTTATCAGAAATAAACCTTTTGCAGGCGCCGAAAAATCTGCTGTAGCTATTTGTGGTGTGTGAAGTAATTGGTCGAATGTACCCATATCCATCCCTCCTCTTGCAACACGAACCATTGTGCCTACTAAACCACGAACCATACCACGCAAAAACCGGTTTGCTTTTACACGGTAAACAAGACATCCATCCTGCTGCAGCCATTCACTTTCAAGAATAGAGCATTGAAATGTTTTAACCTGCGTATTGCGTTTGGAGAAAGCCGAGAAGTCGTTATTCGTAAGAATCTTTTGTGCACAGCTATTTAAAAGATCAATGTTCAGTGTATAGGGGAAATACCAGGCACGGTCGTCTATAAACGGATTTTTGGCATCGTAGATAAAATACTTGTACTCTCTTGCAAAAGCATGAAAACGGCAATGCGCATCGGCCCCCACTTCTCTTACCGACTTAACAACAATATCGGTAGGTAAAATTGCATTGAGATTATAAATCGCCTGTTGCGGAAACTCTTCATCCCAATTAAAATGAAAATAATTCTGTAATGCGTGTACTCCTGCATCTGTACGTGAAGAACCGGTTAATTCAACCGGATTACGAAAGAATACAGCAAACGCTTTTTCAACTTCAGATTGAATTGTTGCGGCATTCTGCTGCACCTGAAAACCACTATACTTCTCCCCTTTATAACTTAATTCAAGAAAATAACGTGGCATGATTTATTGATTAGGGAGCAGCGCCATAAAACGGCGCTTGTAATACTCGTCTTGTATTGTTTCACCTAAGGATTTAAAGTTGGCAAAGTCGGTAACATAAGGTAATGCAGCATCAAAAAAGCGATAACGACCTTCATCTGTTAAGAACGCAACAGAAAGATTACGCAACTGTGCAGATGTAAAACATTTATTGCGAAATACTTTTTTAGCTTCCTCGATCATTTGCTCGTCTTTACGTTGAGAAGCCATTTTACGGCGAAGTTTAATCAAATCGTCTTCCGTTGCAAAATCCTTACAATTGCTGTTAGGTAAAGGTTGGGCTTCTTTTTTTGTAGTTTGCTCTGTTGGAGGAGGCGCAACAACAACTTCTTCTTTCTTTACAACCACCTCTTCCTTTTTAGGTTGTACAGGTTCCGTTACAACAGGTGCAACCGAATCTTTTTTAACCTCGGTTTGTGCAGGCGTAACAACCGGTGTTACGACGGGTTGTTGTGTTGTATCCTTTTCAATAAACAAACGAACCGTATCTTTTTCAGTATTATCAGCTTCAACTTCAAAAACAAAATCTACGCCTTCCCTGCTTTCGAATTTCCGAATTTGCTTGATTGCTGATTTTGAAGGGGCCCTCCATTCCGGCTCACTTACAGGTGGCACAACCACTTCTTCTTTCTTAACTACGGCCTCTTCTTTTTTTGTTTCTACCGGAGGAACAACATTTGCTTTTACCACAGTATCTTTTGTTGTTTGAACAGGTGTTTCTGTTTTTACAACTACTTCGGGCTTTGTAACTTTTGCTGTATCGGGTTTTACCACCGGTTCCTTTACAACCGAAACTGTTTTAACGGTACTATCCTGTGTTACTTTCGACAGCATATTTGAAAAGGGATCATTCGCAGGCGGTGCTGTTATTGTTTGCGTATTTGTTTCGGGAGCAGTTTTAGCCTGCGCATAAACAACAGAAGAAGACTGCAGATCGTACAGGCCCCACCCTTTCTCATTAAAATTTTTCACCAGAAAACCTTTATCTGCCTTATCGATGACACATTGAAACTTTTGCTCTTCCAAATTGGTTTTCGGAAATCCTAAAGCAAATTCAACAACCCCATCTTTTAGCTTCGGGAGAATTAAATAGCCCGATGCTGACGAACTGATGATCCGATTATTGTACTTTATATAAAAAGGTTGCTGGTTATCGGTTTGCAGGTAAATGAAATGATTTAACTGTGCAAAAGCCCCGGACGTAAAAAGCCCGCAGATAATAACAAACGAAACAAATCTCCTGTTCTTGAACATACGCATGGCAACAAAGCTAATTTTTTTTGCTTATCCGATTTACAAACCATTTGCCAAATTCTGCCACAACAGGGAAGCACTTATATTTACAAGCTGAATAATGTATGGAAATGACCAGAAAGGTTGTTTCTTATTTCACTAAACGATCAATTTTATGAAGAAAAATCTTACCATCTTAAGCTTATTGACCTTAAGCTTAACAACCGGATTTGCACAAACCGAAGAAAAGGCTGATACTTCCTGGAAGCAGGAATATCGTGCAACACCCGAAAAAAAGCATGCCCTCATTCACACAAAACTCGAAGCCAACTTCGACATTCCAAATTCGCAGTTGAAGGGGAATGTTTGGCTTACGTTGAAACCCCATTTTTATCCATCGAACACACTTGTACTGGATGCCAAAGGAATGCAAATTGAGTATGTTGCTTTGCAAAAAGGGGCAACACGCACCAAACTTACCTATGACTACGATGGCTTGCTCTTGAACATCAAACTCGATAAAACGTACAAAAACAACGAATCCTATACAGTTTACATTCAGTATTTAGCTAAACCCAGTGAATTTAAGAGCAAGGGCAGTGCAGCTATTACCGATGCCAGGGGTATGTACTTCATTAATCCAAAAGGAGAAGAGAAAGGCAAACCCACACAAATATGGACACAAGGTGAAACGGAAGCAACCAGTGTTTGGGTTCCCATCATTGATAAAACCAATCAAAAAACAACGCAGGAGTTTTATTTAACCGTTCCCACGAAATGGGTAACGTTGAGTAACGGAAAACTCATCAGTCAAAAAACCAATACAAACGGCACCCGTACTGATTACTGGAAAATGGATCAACCTCACTCACCTTACTTATTTTTTGTTGGAGCCGGAGATTTTGCTGTGGTAAAAGACAGCTGGAAAGGAAAAGAAGTAAATTATTATGTTGACAAAGAATATGCTTCGGTTGCAAAAAAAATCTTCGGACTTACACCTGAAATGATGACTTATTTTTCGAAGATTACCGGAGTTGATTACCCTTGGGCGAAGTACAGCCAGATCACAGGACATGATTATGTAAGTGGTGCTATGGAAAATACAACAGCTACTTTACACAGTGATGCCGCACACCAGGATGCCCGTGAGTTGGTAGATGGTAACAATTGGGAAGGAACGATTGCCCACGAACTGTTTCACCAGTGGTTTGGCGATTATGTAACTACAGAAAGCTGGAGCAATCTTACACTCAACGAATCGTTTGCAAACTACAGCGAATACCTGTGGGATGAATACAAATACGGAAAAGACAAAGCTGATGCTACGAACTACAGTGCAATGCAAGGTTATTTAGGCAGCGGCAGCGAAAAGAAAGATCTTGTTCGTTATTATTACCACGATAAGGAAGACATGTTTGATGCTGTGAGTTATAACAAAGGCGGTCGTATTTTACATATGCTTCGTAACTATATCGGCGACAGTGCATTTTTTAAATCGATCAACCTTTATTTAACCACCAACAAATACAAAACAGCAGAAGCGCACCAATTGCGTTTGGCTTTTGAAGAAATTACAGGTAAAGACCTGAACTGGTTCTTTAACCAGTGGTATTTTGGTGCAGGACACCCCTCTCTTGATATTACTTATGGTTACGATGATGCAACAAAAAAAGCTTCTGTAATTGTAAAGCAAACACAAAAAGATAAACTGTTTCAACTACCTGTTGCTATTGACATTTACAATGGAAGCAGCAAGATTCGTCACCAGGTTTGGGTAAAAAATGCAGTTGATACTTTTTCTTTTGATGCAGCAACAAAACCAGACCTGATAAACTTCGACGGCGATAAAATTTTATTAGCTGTTAAGAAAGAAAACAAAACACTGGAAGAATATATTCACCAGTACAAACATGCAGGTTTATATCTCGACAGACGTGAAGCCATTGACTTTATTTCGAAAAAACAAGACGATGCAAAAGCTGTTGCGTTTATGAAAGAAGCGCTTACTGACAAATACAGTGGTTTACGCAACTTTACATTAAGCAAACTGGATATTAAAAAACCTGCCGTTGTTGAAGCAACTGAAGCATCGGTTGAAAGCATTGCTAAAAAAGATCCCAGCCGTATTACACGCAGCCGTGCTGTTGAAATGCTTGGCAATCTTAAAAAACCTGCGTACAAAGCGCTCTTTACTTCGCTGTTAAACGATTCGTCGTACACATTAAATGCAGCAGCTTTAACTGCATTGGAAAAAATTGATGCTGCTGCAGCTTTAACAGAAGCAAAGCGTTTATCGAAACAACCAATGAAAGGGAACTTGGTAGAAGCAATAGCTTCAACACTTATTAAAAGCGGTGATGAAAGCAGCTTCGATGAAATTATTGAGTCGTACAGCAAAATGGGAGTTACGCAAGCCAAGTTCAATCTTACTTCATCGCTTGCAAACTTTATTGGCATTATCAAAAACACTGAAAAAGTAAAACGTGGTGTTGATGAAATTGTACAATTCCGAAATGCTATTCCCGAACAATTTGGTGTTACTCCGGTTATTGATAATTTTTTAAAGACAGTTATTGGTAAAAAAGAGACTGCTAAAAAAAGCGGAGAAGATGTAACTGCATTACAGGAGCAAATTGATTATATCAAGAGCAAATTAAAAAGTTAGTTTGTTCTAACAGAGCGATTGATAAAAACAGCCGGTCAAATGACCGGCTGTTTTATTTGCATCAAAACGCATCGTTGATTATTGGCTGTAACCTGTTTACCACTTATCCTGCTTTACTGCGCATCAAACCAAAACAATCCGTGCAGATATAAATCTGTTGCAAATGCAAGAAGCTGAAACCGCATTACAGTAGCTTTGCAGCCTAATTTTTATTACATGATGAGAAGTTTCAGAATTGCAGTTGTGTTTTTCTTTTGTTTTTCTCTGCCGTACATAAGTTTGGCATGGGGCACACAGGGGCATCGTATTTCGGGAGAAATTGCAAACAATTACTTAAACAAAAAAGCAAAAAGAGCTATTGCAGCTATCCTTGGCAATGAATCAATTGCAATAAGCAGCAACTGGGCCGACTTTGCTAAATCGGACACAGCTTATCGTTATCTTTCAAACTGGCATCACATCAATTTGCCCACTGCATTAAGTAAAGAAGCAGTGTATAGCTTTCTTGCAGCAGATACTGCAACCGACATTTATACAAAGATCAACTGGCTTTCAACTCAGCTGGAAAATAAACTGCTTAGCCTCGATAAACAAAAGTTGTACCTGCGTTTACTTATTCATTTTGTTGAAGATGCGCATCAGCCCATGCATGTTGGTCATTCAGAAGATCTAGGAGGAAACAGAATTTCCGTTACGTGGTTTAGCGATGCATCAAATCTGCACCAGGTATGGGATTCAAAACTTATCGATTTTCAACAACTGAGTTATACAGAATATGTTGCTGCAATCAATTTTACTACAAAGCAACAACGCAAACAATGGCAGGCAGAGACAGTAAGTGAATGGATATGGCAATCATATCAACATTCGGAAAGAATTTATACGGGTGTAAAAACCGGCGATCGTTTGGGCTTTGAATATAATTTCAAACACATTGCTACTATCAATGAACAATTACTGAAAGCAGGTGTACGACTGGCCGGTTTACTCAACCGCATTTTCGGTTAATGTGGTATTGCTTTCAAAACAACTTATAGCACTTTACTTAAAAACAACAGAGCCAACCTTGCAAGGTTGGCTCTGTTGTTTGCACTTCTTTGTACTGTTTCTTTTCTTTTTACCAATCGCCACCGGCACCACCGCCACCAAAACTACCACCACCAAAACCACCGAATCCACCACCACCGCTGCTGCCTCCGCCGCCCCAGCCTCCGCCGCCGCCGCCAGGGAACCAGATAGGTGGTGTATTATCCCAACGGCGATAACCTCTTCTGCTCATCATACCACCACCGCCTCGTTTGTTGATGTTTGAGATAATAATGAGTATGATTACAACAACAATGACTGTTCCTAACGGAATACCACCGCCTTTCTTTTTTCCACGATTACTGTAACCCGTCGGAGCTTTGTATTCACCCGCTGCTGCACGCATAAGATCGCTTGTACCTTCATCGAGCCCACGATAAATATCATGTGCTTTAAAATTAGGTACAATATCATTTTCAATGATCTGCTTTGCAGTAATATCAGGTATTGCTCCTTCTAATCCATAGCCTGTAGCAATCCATACTTTGCGTTTACCACGTTCTTTATCTTCCAGTACTACTATCAATACTCCGTTACTGAATTCTTTACCGCCAATACCCCACTTACGGCCAAGGGCAACCGCAAAATCGCTGATGTCGTAATCACCAATATAGCCAATAGTAACAATTGCAATCTGGTTGCTTGTGCTATCGTCGTAAGCTACCAGTTTACGTTCCAGCGCTTCTTCCTGCTCAGGTGTAAGCTTATCAATAAGATCATTCACAAGTTTGGGCGGATTCGACGCAGCAGGAATATATTTTTCTATTCCCTGTGCTTGGGCAACAAATGCCTGCAAAAGAAACAGCAACAACAGTATGGAAGAGGATAAAAGTTTCATAATAATCTACTATCGTCCAAAAACGATATCGTCGGGCAATTCATTCCTGTCTTCATTTTCGTATGGGAAATGATGAACAAGAGCATTTCCAATTTCTGTTACAATTTGAACAATGCCATCGGCATAATGTTGCTTGCTGAATGAAGCAATCATTTTCTTCACTTCTTCATTCCAAAAAGCTGAGCCTACTTTTTCATGAATGCCTTGGTCGCCAAATACTGCCAGTTGATGATCTTTCATGGCAATATAGAGCAACACACCGTTACGATCTTCTGTTTTCTGCATTTGCAGACCAAAGAATACTTCGGCTGCACGATCAACTGAGTTAACATAACTGCAACGGCTTTCTACAAACACCCGTATTTCGCCGGATGTACGTTTTTCCGATGCACGAATGGCATTGATGATTGCTTGGTGTTCGGCTGGCGTAAACCAATCCTGCTTTTTGGTAAAGAATGAAAAGATGCCCATTGAATTGTTATCAGAATTTTACTTCAGGTGCTTTATCGCTACCGGGTTCAGCTTCAAAATAGCCTTTCGCTTTAAAGCCCATAAACCCTGAGTAGATATTATTAGGGAATCGTTTGATCAGTGTATTAAACTCCTGCGTTGCGCTATTGAAGTCGTTACGGGCAACTTTAATCCTGTTCTCTGTTCCTTCTAATTGCGTTTGCAGGTTACGGAAACCTTCATTTGCTTTCAGATTAGGATAATTTTCTGTGATCATTAATAAACGACCTAATGCCTGCGATAACTGACCCTGTGCAGCCTGGAATTCTTTTAATTTTTCAGGACTAAGATCGTTTGGATCAACTTTTATCTGTGTTGCTTTAGAACGGGCTTCAACAATATCTGTAAGCGTTTTTTGTTCGAAGTTTGCTTCACCTTTAACTGTACTCACAAGATTAGGGATAAGGTCTGTACGGCGTTGGTACTCGCTTTGAACATTCGCCCATTTGCCTTTGATGTTTTCTTCTGCGGTTACGCCTTTACGTTGAAAATTAATGGCACCACAACCGCCAAACAGAACGATTGCACCAATTATTGCCACCAGTATAAGTGTACTCCTTTTCATGTGTATGTGTTTTTTTATTTTTTGTGAATGATAAGTATGCTGTTAATTGAAATTGTTACAAGTGCAGATAAATAAACAAGACGTGAAGGTTATGTTACATCCTTTAAATTTAGCTGAAACATTTTATTTCTCACGATGAATTTTAAATAACAGAAAGGGTGCCGACTTTAAAAAGCTGACACCCTGACGTTTTATTTAAACAAAGAATCGGTTATGCTTTAACAGCAGCAATACCCGGCAAGGTTTTACCCTCGAAAAATTCGAGCATTGCACCACCACCGGTAGAGATATAGCTTACTTTATCGGCATAGCCAAAATCGTTTACAGCTGCAACACTGTCGCCGCCACCTACCAATGAAAACGCTCCCTTCGAAGTTGCTTCTGCTGCTGCCTGCGCAATGGTTTTTGTTCCATGCTGGAATTTTTCCATTTCAAATACACCCATCGGGCCATTCCATAAAATGGTTTTTGAATGCAACAATACATTTCTGAATTGTTCGCAAGCATTCGCACCAATGTCAAGTCCCATCCAGCCATCGGGCACATGGTTGCTTGGTGCGGTTGACGTATTGGCATCGGCCGCAAATTTGTCTGCAATTACAGAATCGCTTGGCAAATGAATAGCAACACCCTTTTCAGCTGCTTTTTCAAGAATAGTTTTTGCTGTTTCCAAACGATCTTCTTCGCAAAGCGAATTACCAATTTGGCCACCCATTGCCTTCATAAATGTGTAAGCCATGCCACCGCCTATAATAATATCGGTTGCACGTTCCAGTAAGTTTTCGAGAATAAGAATTTTATCGCTCACTTTAGCACCGCCAATAATTGCAGTGAATGGTTTTTCTGCCTGCAGCAATACTTTTTCTGCGGCCGCAACCTCGCCTTCCATCAACAAACCAAACATTTTCTTTTCTGCAGGAAAAAACTGTGCAATTACTGCAGTGGAAGCGTGTGCACGGTGTGCAGTACCAAATGCATCGTTTACATATACATCGCCCAGCTTACTGAGTTTTTCTGCAAAAGCAGCATCGCCTTTTTCTTCTTCTTTATAAAAACGGAGATTTTCTAATAACAATACTTCACCTGCACGCAACATACCTGCCGTAAGGTATGCCTGCTCGCCAATACAATCGTTGGCAAACAAAACCGGAGTATTACCACCTAATAATTCTGCAAGGTGACTGATAAGATGTTTTAATGATGATTTTTCTTCCGGACCTTCTTTCGGACGACCGAGATGGCTCATTAAGATTACACTTCCTCCATCAGCTAGAATTTTTTTAATGGTTGAAATGGCAGCACGCATGCGTGTATCGTCTGTAATAGCTTGTGTCTGTTTGTCGAGAGGAACATTAAAGTCCACACGGATCAATGCCTTTTGTCCGTTGAAATTATAGTTTGAAAATTTGCTCATAGTTGTTGTTAGTTTAATAGTTGATATGCGGTTACGAAGTTATTGTTTGCTGCAATACAATAAAAGGTAAAATCAGTTGATAGCTGTCAGCAATTGCTCAACACAATTGATATTTCTTTCAACATCGTTTTCTCCTGTAATTTTTACACGCATCAATCCCCCGCTGATGAGTTTATACCCTTCTACCGCCTGCGCTTCATTATAAAAACATTTATTCCAGTCTGCAAGTTCATCAGCATAAGCCATTCTTACTTTATTACCGAAGAACTTAATTGGCTGCGGATACCAGGTGCCACCGGGATTTTCGATGTCATTATCCTTTGCGTGTCTATACAAAGCCAATAAAAACTGCAAATAGGCTTTGGTGCGTTCCTTTAGCTGTGCTGTAGTTTCCTCACTTGTAGGTTTTGCACGCCATTTATGCATTGCTGCAGCAAAAGGATCATCTTTCGATACATTGGTTACGGCCTCTACGTTTATACGCTCATCAGGATTAGCTTTATCAACCGGAAAAGAGGAATAAAAACTAAACTGTGTTTTATTACCCGCATCCGACTGATCTATAAGATAGCGTTCCTTTGGAATATCATCCTGCGTTACAACAGGCTTTAGTACCGTTAACTTTTTTTCATTGTCGAAAGCCCAGCTGCCTTGTTCAAATAACAGATCGGCACAAAGCGTATACTTTCCTTCAGGATAAAAACGAAGTGTGTACACGCCAATCTTATTTAAACTTTCGTCTTTCTCCTTATCCGGTTTTACATACCATTCGCAGTTGTTGGGATCGGGAGCTAAAAACGCTTCGGGTTTGGGACCGCTGTTACACGCCAGAAATAAAAAAGGGATACTCCATAAGAAATATCCCTTTACAGTTTTTGTATTCACAAAGTTTAATTACTTGATGAGTTTTGCAAAAAAGTGAAGTGTGCGCACCAACTGGCTTACATAACTCATTTCGTTATCGTACCAGCTAACTACACGTACTAATTGTGTATCGCCTACAGTTTGTACTCTTGTTTGTGTTGCATCAAACAAAGAACCGTAGCTGATGCCAATGATATCGCTGCTCACAATTTCATCTTCAGTATAACCGAAGCTTTCGTTTGCGGCTGCTTTCATTGCTGCATTTACTTCTTCTGCAGTTACTTTCTTACCTAATACTGCAGTTACTTCTGTTAATGAACCGGTAAGAGTCGGTACACGTTGAGCGCTACCGTCGAGTTTACCTTTTAATGATGGTAATACAAGGCCGATAGCTTTAGCAGCACCTGTGCTGTTAGGCACAATGTTTTGAGCAGCTGCACGTGCACGACGCAGATCACCTTTTGGATGAGGAGCATCCTGTGTGTTCTGATCGTTTGTGTAAGCGTGGATGGTTGTCATTAAACCATTCACAATGCCGTATTTCTCTTCGAGTACCTGTGCCATTGGAGCCAGGCAGTTTGTAGTACAGCTTGCGCAGCTGATTACAGATTCGCTACCGTCGAGAATATTGTGGTTTACGTTGAATACAATTGTTTTCAGATCGCCTGTTGCAGGTGCGCTGATTACAACCTTTTTTGCACCGGCAGTAAGGTGAGCTTCTGCCTTTGCTTTATCGGTAAAGAAACCTGTACATTCCAACACCACATCTACATCGTGTGAACCCCAAGGAATTTGTGCAGGATCTTTCTGAGCATAAATTTTTATTTCGTCGCCATTAACAATAATTGAGTTCTCTGTACTTTTTACATCTTCTTCAAAACGGCCCTGTGCTGTATCGTACTTTAATAAGTGAGCCAATACTTTAGGTGAGGTAAGATCATTGATTGCCACTACATCGATGCCTTCCATTTTAAATATCTGGCGATAAACCAGACGACCGATACGTCCGAACCCATTAATCGCAACTTTAACTGTGCTCATGAGATTTTAATTTAGTAGTTATAAAAATGCGGTGCGAAGGTAATGAGTTTACAAATTAAAGCCTGTTAGTTTTCAAACATAATCATAGATGACTTTCGGCATCGGTTTGAATCTGTTTTTTTGTTATGCAAAAAAAGATTCGAGAAATATCTTAAAAATTGTTTGGGAGAAAAGATGCATGACCCTATCTTTGCACTCCCAAAAACAAACGCCGCGTTGGTCAAGGGGTTAAGACGCCTCCCTTTCACGGAGGAATCACGGGTTCGAATCCCGTACGTGGTACACAGTTCTTATAAACGCTTATCAGTCAAGCTTTCCCAAGAGCGACGTTGAAACTCAAACAAAGGTTCAAACAAAACGTCGCAGCATGGCAGATAGATTTAAATGGACAGATCCGCTGATCTGTACTTACAAGAACGATGTAAGTAAACCCTGGTTTATTTACTTTGACTTCACTGATACCCTGACTGGAGCCTCTAAACGGCTTCAGTTCCGGGGCTTAATTAATCGCACTAAAGACAAGAAAGAACTCACACGGCAGGCCAATGCCCTTATTTCCTATTGGAAAAAACAACTGAAAGCCGGCTGGAATCCATGGAATGAAGATTTACCTGTACTGCAGCCCAAGATCGAGGAGGCTTTTGACCTTATATTTCAACTCAAAGAAACCAACTGCAGCAGCCGTACGCTGCAATCTTACCGCTACTGTATTAAGCTGCTGAAAGATTGGCTGATCAGTAACAGGCTCAACAGTGTTTTCATCCATCAATTTGAGTTACACCACGCACGGGCTTTCTTCGATTACCTTGCTTTGAAAAAAGGCTATAGCGGTCGTACTTATAACGACAAAATCACCGTTTTGTCAACCTTTGCCAACGCCATGATCGAAAGGGAGTGGATCAGCAAGAACCCTTTCAGGAAAATCAAAAAGGTGCAACTGCAGGTTGGCCGAAATATCGCATTCAGTGAGGATGAAAAGGAGTTGCTGAAAACACACCTGCAGCAAAACGACAGACAACTGTATTACTTTACGCAATTCGTTTACTACTGCTTTATCCGCAGGTCCGAACTTACCCGTTTAAAAATTGAAAACATAGATTGGGCCAACAGATCCGTTGTTGTTCCTTCCAGTGCCAGCAAAAATAAAAAGCAAGAATCAGTCTGGAAAATCCACTCAAATTGACCCCCTGCTACCGGCTTAATGTGACCCCCATTCGCCAGACCAATGTGACCCCCTGCGGCCATTTCAAACTGACCCCCTGAAGTTGATAAAAAGATTAGTTGTTTT
>NZ_SDHW01000011.1 GCF_004118265.1 Lacibacter luteus | reverse complement strand
TTGCGGCGCCGGGTTTACGAAGAATGGAATCACAGATGACGCAGATGGGATTGATGAACGCAGATTTGATCGACGCTTCGCTTGCAATTTGTTCAATTATGAAGTTGCAAAGACAGAACGGCACGAAAAATAAGAAAGGTTGTTCGCTGCGCTTACAATTTGATTAGCCACAGATTGACACGAATGGACACGGATTTGATTGCCGCTTTGCTTGCAATGGGTATCAAGCAGTGTTCACTGCGAACAAATGGTTGAGAAAGAATTTTTACAACGATCCAAATGATAAACATGATACGTACACTCGTTATGCCGGCAATGGTTATGCTGTTATTGCTCAATTCCTGTGTTCCGCCGGAAAAACTCCGAAAAGAGACCGTTTATTTTAATGAAGGTCTTGATACAGCCAAGCTGAATACTTACCAGCTGGTGGAACCCGTGATACAGAAGGGAGATCTGTTGCAGATCAGTATTTCTTCCAGAAGTTCTTCGGCTAATATGTTGTTCAGTCAGAATTATACAAGTGCGCCGAGTGGGGCAGGAGGTGCCAATGCAACAACGACAGTTGGTGGCAATGAGTACCTGGTTGATATAACAAGCGGAGAAATAAAACTGCCATTGCTGGGTATTATTCATGCAGATGGTATGACGAAACCCGAGCTTGAAAAGGAAATTGTGAAGCGTGCAGGTGAATACCTGAAAGAGGATCCGATCGTAAACATCCGCTACAAAAATTTCCGTGTTACTTTTCATGGACAGGTGGGGAGCCCAGGTCCTGTTCTTTCCACATCGGAACGGTTGACCTTTCTGGATGCTTTAGCAGAAGCCGGAGGGGTTGCGCAAGGTGGTGATCTGAAAAATATCCTGATCATCCGTGAGCAAAACGGCAAACGCAGTATGCACACGGTTGATCTTACCCGTGGTGATTTCTTTCAATCGCCTAATTATTACCTGAAGCAGAATGATATTGTGTATGTTCAACCAACCAAACGATTCTTACAATCCACCGATCAAACTACTCAACGAACCTTTCAATATGTTTCATTCGGGTTGAGCCTGATTAATGTGGTTGTGATATTATCAACTTTATTCCGTTAAAATAAACGCATGTCAAACGAATTTGAACATCTTAAACAAAGCGATCAGGATAACAAGCTGCTGAGTTTAAAGGAAATTCTTTTCAAGTATATTTCCAATCTGCCATTGTTTTTCTTTTCGCTGGGTATTGCGTTAATTGTTGCATGGGCCTATTTACGATGGAGCACTCCATTGTATACGGTTTACAGCAGTATGATCGTAAAAGTGGAGAATGCTACAAATATTAAGGGCAATGATAAGTTTGCGAGTGTTTTTAATCCTGTAGATAAGATCAATACAGAAGACGAGATCGATTTGATGCGCTCCAAAGAGTTTTTGAAAAGAGTAGTGGATACGCTTCATCTCAATAATCAATATATTGAACATGGTAAAGTACGCAGCAGTGATGTTTACATGAATGCTCCGTTTTATGTGGAGGTGGTACAAATTGCTGATAGTAATGCCTATTATGGTTTTGATCTTGTACTGACAGATGGCAAGCGGTTTAAATTTAATAAAGAGCAAAAGGAAAAGCAGTACTACAGTAATATTGAAATTAACGGATCTGTTTTCCGTGTTATTCCCAAACCGGGTATTGAAGATGCAGCAGGACGACGGTTTACTTATCGCTGGCAACCTTCGAGAGATGTGGCAGGCGGTATCAGCGGAGCATTGGGTATATCGGCAAAAAGCAGGAACTCCAGCGTGTTAAACCTGAGTTTTACAACCGAGAACTCGGATAAAGGTATTGCTATCCTTAACCAGGTGATGGCTGAATATGGAAGGTATAATGTGGAAGATAAGAGCCGTATTTCCGCCAATTCATTAAAATTCATTGTTGACCGTCTTGGTGAAGTAGAGAGTGATCTTGGAACAGTTGAAGCGAACATTCAAAAGTTCCGTAAAGACAACCAGTTCCTGGATATGGAAGGGCAGTCAACTATGTATATGGATGAGATCAGTAAATCAGAGCAAGAACTGATCACACAGGAAATGCAGATCCGTGTACTTGATATTCTTGCTAAATACATCGGGGATAAACAGAATGCATATAACATTACGCCAACAACATTGGGTATTGCAGATGCAACTCTGTCGGGCCTGGTAGCAGAATATAATCAGCTGATCATTAAACGGGAGAACGAATTGCGCTATAGCAAGCCAAATAGTCCGGCTGTAATTGAAATTGAAGAAGCGATCGAAAAGACACGTACTTCGATGCAGGAAAATCTGCGGAATATCCGTTCGTCGTATGTGTTGAACCGAAACGAATTGGAAAAAAGAGCAAATAAAGTGCGGGGTGAAATGTTTTCACTACCGGAAAAAGAAAGCCAGATAAGGGAGATCAAACGTCAGCAACTGATCAAAAACGAACTGTACACTTTTCTTTTACAGAAGCGTGAAGAAACAGGTATCCAACTTGCTTCACTGGTATCTAATTCCAGAATTTTTGCAGAAGCAGAAGGGGGCAATGTGCCGATTTTTCCCAAGCGGAAGAATGCCTATATGCTTGCCATTTTCTTTGGTATTCTAATCCCTGTTATTATTATTCTTATTCGTGACCTGATGAACGACCGGGTTACAACCAAGGCGGATATTGTGAAGTATACTCATATACCTGTTATCGGAGAACTGGGACATAATGATAAATCGGAAACGATGGTGGTTGTAAAAAACAGCAGAACCATTTTGGCCGAACAATTCCGTATTATCCGTTCCAATCTTCAACCCATCTTGAAAAAAGAACGCACGCCGGTTTTGCTTGTAACATCATCGTTCAGTGGAGAGGGTAAATCGTTTGCGGCAACCAACCTGGCAGCATCCATTGCATTAACAGGGAAACGTACCGTTATTCTTGAGTTCGACTTACGTAAACCGAAAGTAATAAGCGGCTTAGGTTTGCAACGTGCCTTTGGTATCACGCATTTTGTAATTGGTAAGATCGATCTGCAGGAGTTGCCCATGAAAGTGCCCGACACCGAAAACCTCTATGTTATTGCCTGCGGCCCAACGCCGCCAAACCCATCGGAAATGTTGCTTGATCCGAAGATCAAAGAATTGTTTGAGTTCTGTCGTGATAACTTCGATGCGGTTATTATCGATACCGCTCCTGTTGGTCTTGTAAGTGATGCCATGACGCTATCACAGTTTGCCGATGCGTCGCTGTTTGTTATCCGCCAGCGCTATACATTCAAAAAGCAATTGCAAATGCTTGAAGAACTGTATCAACAAAAGAAATTCCCTGCAGTGAGTGTTGTGGTGAACGATATTAAAGTGGAAGGCTATAACAGTTATTACGGATACGGTGGCTATGGCTATGGGTATGGCTACGGCTATGGTTATGGTTATGGTTATTACGATAATGATCCGGCTAAGAATAAATGGTATAATAAGGTGTTGGAGTTTATCGGGATTAAGTAGGGTTGCGGCGCTTTGCTTGCAATGAAGAAATAGAGTCACTGATGACACTGATTGGAGGGATGAACACAGATTTGATTGCGGCGCTACGCCGGCAATGGGGTTGAACCACAGAGACACAAAGGCACAGAGGAATACAAAGGGTAGCAAGGATTGTTCGCTGCGCTTACAATTATGATTGCTACTAAACTGCACGAATTAACACGAATATTAGCCAAGTAGGCGCTGACGGTTTTTGGTTTATTACTTTATTTTTTTGATCGTTTATACTTTTTATTATGTGCCGCATTGCGGGAATATTTGATCCTGTAGCCGAAAACTTACAACAGCGGATTGAAGGTATGCGTGATGCCATGCATCGTGGTGGTCCGGATTCTGCAGGTGTGTTTGTACACCCGCAATTACCTCTTGCATTGGGACATCGACGGTTATCGTTAATTGATCTCAGCGAAGCCGGACATCAGCCCATGATCGATGCGGAGTTGACCATCATCTTCAACGGTGAGATCTATAATTACCTGGAGCTACGTTCAACATTAAAACATTACGGTCACGAATTTCGTACGGAGAGTGATACAGAAGTTATTTTAAAAGCTTACCGTCAATGGGGTGTTGATGCATTTGAATATTTTAACGGCATGTTTGCGCTTGCTCTATGGGACGAGCGTAATCAGCAACTAATCCTGGCAAGAGATCATGCCGGTATTAAACCACTTTATTATTCTACTGATGGAAAGCGTTTATACTTTGCTTCTGAAATAAGAGCGTTTGCACATGCAGGTAAAGTGTTTGAAGAAAACAGCAAATGGCGTTCGGCCTTTCTTACATTCGGTCATTTACCGGAACCGATCACTACCTTAAAAGATGTTGTTCCGTTGCAGAAAGGAACAGCGCTGATCATTGATCTGCCATCGCTGCACATTAAGGAACATCGTTTTTTTGAGTGGACCTTCAATGGCAAATTAAAGCAGGAAGATGAAGCAATTGCATTGATGCGAGAAACGCTTGAGCAGGCCGTTGAACGGCATCTTGTGTCTGATGCGCCTATTGGTTTGTTTTTGAGTGGTGGAATCGATTCGAGTCTGCTTACACTTATTGCCAGCCATACAAGAAAAGACAATCTGCATACACTTTCAATTGTTTTTACTGAGGAAGCTTTTTCGGAAGAGAAGTATCAAAAACTCATTATTGAAAAAACAGGTGCCAAGCATCAATCTTTTCTTGTAACAAAGGCCATTTTTAACCAGCAGCTCGATGATGCGATGCAGGCCATGGATCAACCAACGCTCGATGGCATCAATACTTATTTTATTTCCATGTATGCTAAGGCATACGGATTAAAAGCAGTGCTTTCGGGACTTGGTGCTGATGAATTATTCGGTGGTTATCCCTCGTTTCAGCAACAGAAAAAAATGAAGCTGGTGGAAAAAATGCCGGAATCTTTATTAAGAGGATTGCAACGAATGCCCGATCACCGCTTGCGAAAGCTCAGCTATGTAGGTTTGCAAAACAGTGCTGCGGAGTATCTAAGTTACAGAGGCATTTTTACCCCGGTTTCGGTAGCAGCCCTGCTCGAAACAACGGAAAAGGAAGTTGAAGATGATCTGCAGGAGCTCAGTGCTTATTATCCTGTACAGGGTTTAAAAAACGGCAACAGGATCAGCTGGCTCGAAACGAATTTTTATATGCAGAATCAATTGCTGAAAGATTCTGATTTTATGAGTATGTGGCATGGGTTGGAAATACGTGTTCCCTTCCTCGACAAAGAAGTGATGCTGATGGCGGCAGCCATGGATCCTGCGATCAAGTTTAAAAAAGTACCGCCGAAATATCCATTGGTAAAAGCATTCGAAAACGAATTGCCCGAAGCCATCTGGAAACGGAAGAAACAAGGGTTTACTTTTCCGTTTGAAGGATGGTTAAAAGAAAACGAGTACATCCGTCCGTCGAACAATGCAGAGCAAAAACTGTATCAGCAATTTCAACAAAAGAAATTATCGTGGGGCAGGTATTGGTGTGCACTGCTGATGAACCGGTTTACCCCCCTCCCCTAACTACGTTCCTTCCCTGTGGGAACCCCGCTTTAAGGAGGAGGAGAAGTTCCGATAATGTCAGGAACAGATTTTGACAAAGGGGTTACCATTACAAGTAATTGATGAAGCAGAAGAAGGTTTTGTTTTTAACACTCAGTACGTTTTCTTTAACAGGAGGTATTGAAAAATTCAACCGTGCTTTTATTAAAGCATTGGGCGATTTGTCGCAGACAGTTCGATTAAGGAGTTCGGCAGCGTCGATGTATGATGATGCACCCGATAAGCAATACATCGGGCAGCAACTGTTTTCCGGAAGCAAAGGCAAACGCATTCAATTTGTATGTTCGGCGTTCATAAAAGCAATGCAACAGGATGTGGTTATACTCGGGCATTTGAATCTTGCATTGATAGGTGTGTTGATAAAACTGTTTTCACCAAAGAAAAAACTGGTGGTTATCTGTCATGGTATTGAAGTGTTTACTCCCGTAAGCGGATTCAAAAAAAAAGTATTACAAAAGGCCGATCGTATTCTTGCAGTAAGCAGCTATACGAAAAACCAGCTGATCGAACAGCAACAATTGCAGGCAGAAAAAATCAGTGTATTCCCCAATACCATTGATCCTTTTTTTCAACTGCCTGCAGATTTTGCCAAGCCGGCTTACCTGCAACAACGGTATGGTATAACCGAAGGAGAACGGGTACTCTTTACCCTTACACGATTAAACAGTAAGGAAGGTTATAAAGGGTACGATACATTGGTAACTGTTTTGCCAAAGCTGGTGCAACAGGGTATCCGGTTCAAATATATTCTTGCAGGCAAAGCCGATGCAGTGGAGCTTGCCCGCATGCAGGCTTTAATAAAAGAACTGCAACTGGAAAAATATGTAGCGCTTCCCGGTTTTGTAGCCGATGATGAAGTGATCGATCATTATCTCCTTGCAGATGTATTTGCGATGCCAAGCAAAGGAGAAGGATTCGGCATTGTTTATATTGAAGCAATGGCTTGCGGACTTGCGGTAGTTGCAGGAAATAAAGATGGCAGTACAGAGGCGTTGCAGTTTGGAAAACTGGGAACCCTGGTTGATCCGGATAATGCAGACGAACTGGCCAAAGCGCTGGTACATGTATTGCTGCAGCAGGCGCAACCTGCAAAAGTGCAGGGGGAGATGCTGGCTTTTTTTTCGTTTGAAAGGTTTAAAGGGCGATTAGCGGACGTACTTGCAAGTGTATAGGCTTGTTGCTGATGCTTGTTTTCTGTTACTTTTTGCTTGTCCAAAAAGTAACCAAAAAGGACCCCGAAAACCAATATACAGCCTGGTTTTCGGAATTCGCCTTGATTTAACAATTGTACTGCTGTCGTTAACAGCAAATGTGCCTGCACGGTCACTTCCGGTGTTGCAGGCTAATGAAAAGTTGACAACTTCTTTGTGTGCGATCTTGAAGTTTTAATATTGCCACTTATTTAAGGCAAGAAAGCGTTTTTAGGACCGGGCATTCATGGCATGAAAAAATTACGTTTTTTATTGGTTGGTTGTGGCGCAATTGGCGAAAGGCATGCAAAGCTGGCTGCTGAAAAAGGTGAATTAGTGGCAGTATGCGATGTGGATGAACGAAAGGTAAAAGCGTTTTCAAAAAACTATTCCTGCTTTGGTTATACTTCACTTAACGATATGCTGCGGCAGGTAATTGCTGATGCGTTGATTGTTTGTACACCCAACGGCCTCCATGCGGAGCACAGCATTGCAGGGCTCAGCAATCAGTTACATGTGTTGTGTGAGAAGCCGATGGCCATTGCTTCGGCCGATGGTAAACGCATGATCAAAGCAGCGGTGAAAGCAAACAGGCATTTGCTCATCGTTAAACAAAACAGGTTCAATCCGCCTGTAGTTGCAGTAAAGCAACTTTTGCAGACGAATAAACTCGGCAAAGTGTACAGCATTCAACTCAACTGCTCCTGGAACAGGGGAGCAAAATATTATCAGCAATCAAATTGGAGGGGAACGAAAATATTAGATGGTGGTGTGCTGTTTACACAGTTCAGTCATTTTATCGATCTGCTGTATTGGTTCTTTGGCGGCATTCAGCAAACAAAGGGCTTTACTGCAAATGTTGCACATACTGATCTGATCGAGATTGACGATACAGGTGTATTCTCGTTTATTACTGAAGCCGGGGTGCCCGGCAGCTTGCATTACAGCACCAACAGCAAGAATAAAAATTACGAAGGCTCCATCACGATTCTTGCTGAAAAGGCAACGATCAAGATCGGAGGGCCTTATCTCAATACATTGGAATACCAGGAGCCGGTAATGATCGATGTTAAGAAGCTTACTACAGGTAATGGCTCAAATAAATACAAAGGGTATGAGGGATCGATGAATAATCATGCAAAAGTGTATGATGCGTTTTTAAAAGTGATTGCAGGTAAGCAGCAGCATTATGTTACAGGCGAAGAAGGGTTGCAAAGTGTGAAGATGATCGAACAGTTTTATAAGGCTTCGAGATGATGGCGGATGTTTGATGTCTGATGTAGGATTTGCAGAATACTTCAGAGAGGTGCTACGCAGCAATCTGTTTTGATTCTTCTTCGTATCGGAAGATTGCTTCGCAGGCTCGCAATGGCGGCAAATAACATTTCATGAATCGGTTTATACTAAAAGAAATTGCAGTACGGGATGTTACTACCGGAAATGATGTAGTCATCATGCAACCGTCGAATCTGTATGAATGTACGTTGGGCGACAACTGCTTTGTTGGTCCGTTTACAGAAATACAAACGGGCGTTGTTATCGGTAATAACTGCCGTATCCAAAGTCATTCGTTTATCTGCGAACTGGTAACGATCGGTAATGATTGTTTTATTGGTCATGCTGTGGTGTTTATCAACGATACTTTCAGTGATGGCAAACCGGCATCAGGCGATCAAAGCAAATGGAAGACAACAACGATCGGCAACAATGTATCCATCGGTAGTAATGCAACGATTTTACCGGTGAATATTTGTGATGCTGTTGTGATTGGTGCGGGAGCAGTGATAACAAAAGATATTTCGGAGCCAGGAATTTATGCAGGCAATCCTGCGAAGAAGATCTCTGATTTATGATGTCTGATTCCGGATGTTGGATGTTTGGCTTTTGTGATTTGGGTTTTGTTTTTTTATCAATTTTTTTATGAGTCATTTGAACGATACAAACGAACATTGGGATCTGGAGATCAAGCCGCAGGCGGGGTTGTTCGATCTTAATTTGAAAGAAGTGTGGCGGTACAGAGATCTGCTGGTGCTTTTTGTACGCAGAGATTTTGTGGCGCAGTACAAACAAACTGTACTAGGCCCTGTGTGGCATATCATACAACCAATACTTACAACACTTACATTTTTGTTGGTGTTCCATTCTATAGCCGGTATTAAAACCGATGGCATTGAACCTATTCTGTTTTACATGAGTGGCATTACCATCTGGAATTATTTTTCGGCATGCTTAACAGCCACTTCGAATACGTTTGTGGCGAATGCCGGTATTTTCGGGAAGGTATATTTTCCAAGGCTTGTGCTGCCATTAAGTGTCGTGATGTCGAACATCGTGAAACTTGGTATCCAGTTCGGTTTATTGGTAGTAGTGATGACCTGGTTTGCAGCAACAGGCAAGCAACCCATTCAATTGGGGCTGCATACATTACTTATTCCCGTATTGGTAATTTTAATTGCAGGTATAGGACTTGGTTTAGGAATTATTATTTCATCGCTTACAACCAAGTATCGTGACTTTACCGTACTCATCAGCTTTGCAGTTCAGCTGCTTATGTATGCTACACCCGTAGCTTATCCCTCGTCGTTTCTACAGGCAAACAAGTATGCCTGGCTTATAGCATGGAATCCTTTGAGTGCACTGGTAGAAGGCTTTCGTTATGCCCTTTTTAAAACAGGCAGTTTCGACGTAAGCTCATTGCTCTACAGCATGCTGTTTATGCTGGTGGTTCTGATTACCGGAGCATTTATTTTCAGTAAAGTGGAGCGCACGTTTATGGATACGGTATAGTTTTTTTTTATATGTGTAGTTCATCTTTTAACTTTGCATAAGTAGAAAGGTCGAACTATTGATATGCGAAAACTAACATCTTACCTAGGCTGTGTTTATCACAGCCCCCGACACCTGTTAATTCATGTTTTGTTTCTTTTGAGTATTGCTTTTTTGTTTATGGAGCGCCAGCATGAAGATGCGCTTTACTACAACATTATCAGGGCAACAAAAGCAAACAATGCCTCCGCAACAAACGACACAGCGTACATCCGCAGGCTGATGAATACCATTCATACCATGATGTATAACCGGAATGCAGTTTTCAACAATACCGAGCAGCTGAGTTTGAAAAACAAATTGTTTCATTCGGTAGATGAAGATCTGATGTATGGCCATGGAGCCTGCGGTGGTTTTTCGAAAGTGTTGAGCCGATCGTTACAACTTTCCGGTTACAAAGTGCGCATCGGGCAAATGAAAGTAAACGGCACATTCGGCGGTCATATTATTGTGGAGGTATTTTTGAAAGACGTGCAACGTTGGGCTGTAATTGATCCATTGTTTCTGCTTACTTTTCCGGGAGCGGATGGAGCATGGGCTGGTTTTGATGAAATAAGAAGCAGCTGGCAGCAATACCAGCCATTGGTGCCGGCCGATTATAATAAGGCCTACAACTATGCTGATGTTCGTTATGCCAATTGGGAAAAAATACCGGTAGCCGGAAAGATGATCTATAAAAGTCTTGGGTTATTATTTGGTGAGGTGAGAGCACATGGCATCAGTGTGCGTCCTTATATGCTGAACATGTATTCGGTATGGTTAAAAATGGCTGTTTCGGTTTATCTGCTGTTTTGTTTTTTCAGTTACAGAAGGTTCAGTAAAAAAAGTACTCCTGTTGAAGCGAAAGTTTAGCAATGCTTAAATAACCGCTTATGCCAGAAAACACGATCATTAATTTTTGTCCAACGGGAATGGTGCCCACAACCGGTGATACACCGCATGTGCCTGTGCAGGTGCAGCAGATCATTGAAGAAGTACATGCTGCATATGAATTGGGTATTACTATTGCTCATTTGCATGCACGCAACAGCGACGAAACTGCAACCAGCGATCCAAAAGTATACCAGGCAATTGTTGAAGGTGTTCGCAGGCACTGTCCCGATCTGTTGATTTGTTTAAGCACTTCGGGCCGTAATACAAAATCGTTTGCAGCACGATCGGCAGTAATTGAACTGCAGCCCGACATGTGTTCGCTTACACTCAGTTCGCTCAACTTTATTAACCAGGCATCCGTAAATACCCCCGATACAATTGTTGCGTTAGCAGACAAGATGCAGGCCTACGGTGTTAATCCCGAACTGGAATGTTTTGATATGGGTATGATCAACTATGGCAAATACCTCATTGAAAAGGAGATTATTCAAGGGCCGTTTTACTGGAACCTGTTGTTTGGCAATATTGCAGGTATGCAGGCCGAATTAACACAGATGGGCAATGCTATTCGTGAAATTCAAACAATAAATAACAGTCAGCACTTTATTGCATTAGGTGCATTGGGTGCACGCCAACTGCCGGTTAATGCTATTGCCATTGCATCGGGTTACGGTGTAAGGGTTGGGCTGGAAGATAATACCTGGTACGATCGCAAACGAACGATACCGGCCAGTAACATGGCGTTGCTGAAACGCATCCATCAATTACTGGCATTGCACGAACGGAAAGTAATGCCTTCCCGTTTATTAGGCGAAAAAGGTTTTTATAATCATGCTGTACATACTCGGTAATAGCGAAGGTTATTTGTCGTTTCTGCTGGAAACAATCGGGCAGCTTGGTTATACAGAAGCAGTGCTGGTCAATAATCAAACGGTACCGGCTGTATATCCTTACAGGAATGAGCTGCTGAAACTAACCGAAACAGACGAAGCCGGATTTGCACAGCGAACAGTTGCCGCCAATCTTGTATTGGGTGCAGGCAAACCCGGAACACGAAAAAAAATTACCGATCATTTTTTGCCACAGTTGCAGCAGGAAGATCAATGGATCAATATTATTTCTTCCAAAGCAACGCTTGCATCAACCGTAAGCATCGGCAAAGGCATTTACATCGAACCCGGTGTGGTTGTATCGGCACACAGCACACTACAGGATTTTGTTTTTCTCAACAGGCAGTCAAGTGTGGGACATCATACAACAATTGAACAATTTTGCAGCATTATGCCGGGTACACATATTGCGAGTTCATGTACTATTGGTGCAGGTAGTATGCTGGGTATGGGTACAGTGGTATTCGATGGGGTTAAGATCGGCCGTAACTGTATAATCGGTGGTGGAAGTGTAGTAACAAAAGATATACCCGATGGAGTGGTTGCTTTCGGCAATCCCTGCAAACCGGTAAAAGAAATTGCAGCGCATGATCTTGTTATCTAAACCGGCTGTGGAATTGAACGATGGCGTTTTGTTGCAGGATGCCGTACTGCAAATGCAGCAAGGGCAGTTTCACCGTTCTGTTACCGAATGTGAAAACTATTTACAGCAACAATACAACACAACAGCTTTTCTTACACCCAGCTGTACAGCTGCACTTGAAATAGCAGCATTAACGCTGCAGTTAAAACCGGGCGATGAAGTGATTGTTCCGTCGTACACCTTTGTGGGAACGGTTACTCCTTTTACAAAACTGGGTGTAACCATACGGTTTGCCGATAGTACAGCAACACACCCGAATGTGGATGTTGAAAGCATAAAACAAAAACTATCCGAAAAAACAAAGGCTATTGTAGTAGTGCATTATGCAGGTGTGGCCTGTGCTATGAACGAACTGCTCTCACTTGCAGCCGATGCAGGAGTTCCTGTACTGGAAGATGCGGCCCATTGCATCGGGGCCAAGTACAACAACCAATATCTTGGAACAATTGGCGGTCTTGGTGCTATCTCATTCGACAGTCAGAAAAACATCAGTTGTTTGCAAGGCGGTGCTTTGTTTGTAAACAACCACAACTATTTACCCATAGCCGAAACCGTTCGGTATAACGGCACCAATAAAGCAGCTTTTTTGCGAAAAGAAACAACATCGTTTGAGTGGGTGGGTAACGGCGGCAATTACGAAATAAGTAATATCAGTGCGGCCTTGCTTGTACAGCAGTTAAAACGTACGCAGGAAATCAACCGGCAGCGGCTAAACATGTGGCAGCATTATTTTACCGCTTTGGAGCCACTGCAAGCGAATGGATTTATTGCTTTGCCTGCAGTTCCCTCGTATGCACAACACAATGCACATGTGTTTTATGTATTGTTGCCCGATGCAAACAAGCGGAACAGTTTTATTGCATTTATGCAGTCAAAGGGCATACAGGTTTTGTTTCACTACCTGGCTCTGCATCGTTCGCCTTATATGCAGGCACAACAGGTAAACGATCATTTACCTTATGCCGGGCAGTTCGAAGAGCGGCTGGTGCGTTTACCACTGCATACGCAGTTAAGCAAGGAAGAACAGCAAAAGGTGATTAACAGCGTTTATTCTTTTTTTGAACAATAGCAGTACCAATAAACCTTTTATTTCGGTTTGTACCGTTACGTACAACCAGGAACAATTTATTGCGCAATGCATTGAAAGTGTATTGATGCAGCAAACCGATTTCGATTGGGAGCTGATCATTGGCGACGATGGATCGACAGATGGCACCGGAGCTATTTGCCAGGCATATGCAGCTGCATATCCGCACCGCATCCGCTACTATTGCCGTAACAGAAAAAACAGGCCGCAAATAAAAGGCGTGCATCCCAACCGGCATAATTTACTGGCAACTTTTGCAGCAGCAAATGGCCATTATCTTGCATGGCTTGATGGGGATGATTATTATACCGATGCATTGCAACTGCAGAAAGTAAAACAGTTTTTTGTAAACAATAAAAGTTGCAGAATTGTATTTACCGAAGCGCAGGATGTAGATGCAGCAGGTGGTTTTCTTTTTAACTCTACCGAAAACATGCGCCGCAATCTGTACCCGCAGGATCTTATTTTCTGCGGACCGGTAACCAGTTCGCTGGTAATGGAGCAGGCAGCTGTGGCAACACTTTTGCAACAACCCGTTGTACAAACCGCACCGGCACTCGATCAGTTTTTTATGGCCGTACTCAGCTGCAACAGCTTTATGGGGTATGTCGCCACTTCGCCTGTGTGTTACCGTTACCACGACCGTAATCTTATGAAAGCACAAACAAAGGCAAACTACTACCAAAGTACACTGGGCAATGCATTGGCCATGTATACGGTGTTGGGTAAACAATGCCATGCAGTAATACGCAAACGCATCATTATTGCCTGCCGTACCAATTTAAACTATAACCTGCGGCATATCAATGCAAGGCTGTTTGTGCAAACAATTAAACAATTGTGCGGTTATATTCTTCAATCGGGCGACTGTAAATTTTTTATTGATTTCTGGAATACAAAACTGTTGTACCAACGCAGCAGTTGAACAGGCTGCGGGGTAACGAAGCGCCGTGGCTACGTTTATAAACCGTGCGGTTTTTTTTTGAAAATGATTTTTTAATTTCTTACGTCTCACGGGCAGCGCCCGTACCGACGAATATTTACACATGAGCAATACCGTTATTAAAGTAGAAAATCTTTCCAAGCAATACCGCTTGGGCCAGGTGAGTACAGGCACCATCAGCCACGATGTAAACCGCTGGTGGCATCGTGTAAGAGGTAAGGAAGATCCGTATTTAAAAATCGGGGAAGCGAACGACCGCACCACAACCGGCGGCAGCGATTATGTGTGGGCTTTACGTGATGTGAATTTTGAAGTGAAGCAGGGCGAGGTGCTGGGTATTATCGGCCGTAACGGCGCCGGTAAAAGTACCCTGCTGAAATTGCTGAGCCGCACTACGGCTCCCACCACCGGCAGTATTAAAATTAAAGGCCGTGTTGCCAGTTTGCTGGAGGTTGGTACCGGCTTTCACCCCGAGCTGAGCGGCCGTGAAAATATTTACCTCAACGGTGCCATATTGGGTATGACGAGGCAAGAAATTACCCGCAAGTTTGATGAGATCGTTGCCTTTGCAGGTGTAGAACGTTATATTGATACACCGGTTAAACGCTACAGCAGCGGTATGCATGTACGCCTTGCGTTTGCAGTAGCAGCACATCTTGAACCGGAGATCTTAATTGTGGATGAAATATTGGCAGTGGGTGATGCGGAGTTTCAGAAGAAGTGCCTGGGCAAGATGAAAGATGTTAGTGAGAAAGAAGGAAGAACGGTGTTGTTTGTAAGCCATCAGATGGACGCAATTGCAAGATTATGTAATAGGGTTATTGTATTGAATAATGGAACGGTTGGATTTAATGGATTTTCAGACGCTGCTATTAACTATTATTTGAAAGGGAATAGTAATTCTCAATCACGAAGATATTGGACTGCCAATGAGAAGAAGCCTGGTAATAACTTCGTTCAATTATTAGAGGTAAAAGTTTGCGATGAAATCGGCCAAGTGAAAGACTCGTTCTTTACTGTGGATCCTATAAAAATAGTGATGAGGTATCAAGTTTTGACAGATGGGTTTAAGTACACGCATGGATTTAATCTTTTTGATAAAAGTGGTATTCATATTTTAAGTTCCCATGATGTTGATAAGGGCAAGATAAATGAGTTTATTCCAAAAGGCACATACGAGGCTATAGTTAATATACCTGCAAATTTTCTAGCAGAAGGATTGCATCAAGTTAGCGTTGCTATTATGAGTTATGTACCGTTCAGCATCCACTTTCATGAAATGGAAGTAGTATCATTTATAGTAACAGATTTAATTGAAGCTGAAAATGCCAGGGGAGAGTATGGCGGTCACTTTCCCGGTATTGTAAGACCTAAACTTAATTGGAATATGAAAAAAATAGAACATGAATAATACTAAAAAAGCTACAGGAGAAAGATTAGAAACTTTCATTTTTAACGAGAATACAGTAGAGCATTTGCATCGGTATGCTATTGCATGTAACCTTTCAAAAGGTAAGGTGGTATTAGACTTGGCATCTGGAGAAGGTTATGGGAGTAGTTTATTGGCCAAAAATGCCGCAAGAGTTTATGGGGTTGATATTGATAAAGAGGCAATTGAAAATGCAAAAGTGAAATATAAAGTACAAAATCTTGAATATTTATTAGGTAGGGCTGACGCAATTCCTCTAGAAGATGCTTCTGTAGACATGGTTGTAAGTTTTGAAACTCTTGAACATCATGATAAACATCATGAAATGATAGCTGAGATCAAGCGGGTTTTGAAGCCAGAAGGCATTCTAATTATTTCAACACCAGAAAAAAAGTATTATTCTGATGAAAGGAAATACAGTAATCCTTTTCACGTCAAAGAACTTTATCAAGATGAATTCAAAGAGTTAATAAGCAATTACTTTTCGCACGTGAATATGTATTTTCAAAACATGGTTAACGGTTCTTTGCTCTTATCTGAAAATAGCGATCAAAGAATTAGTTACCATTCTGGAGATTTTAATGACATTGATCTCTTCATGAAGTTCGTTCCAATGTATCTCGTTGCGGTGGCTAGTAATGAGCCGTTAGCCAGTGATTTACCAATAAGTAGTTTATTTGAAAGTGAGACGGTAAAACGTCACCAATACGAAGAGTTTTATAAACATGCAAGGGAAGAGGGAGCCGATTGGATTAGAAAATCAAAGAGCTACAAAATTGGAAGTTTCTTACTTAGTCCTTTTAAACTGTTCAAAAAATGAAATTGAATTCGTTTTTATTTTAAGGATGTAACATGTGTAATTGGGAAAATACGTGTAAAAAGTCTTTTTTAAGACTAATTTATTAGCCTTATAGTTTAGTAATCACCATTTTTATTCTAAAGAGCTTTTTAAACGAAAGTTGATATAGGAAATGAAAGTTGCAGTAGTTATACCTGTTCATGGAACACCCTCGCAATTAAATGATTTAGAGATTAGTTCAATCAGGCAAATAGCAACAATTTTAAAAAAATATCATATTTCTATCGTCGCACCTTATGGATACGATTCTAATCATTTCATGGAACGAACTAGGCTGACTATAGAGATTGATTGGGTATATTTTGATTCGTATTATTTCGAATCTGTTTATACCTATAGTAACTTATTGGTTGAAGCACAGTTTTACCAACGATTTAAAACATATAAGTACATTCTAATAACACAGCCAGATGCATGGGTTTTTCGTGACGAACTTGTAATGTGGTGTAGCAAAGGCTATGATTATATTGGGGCTCCCTGGTTTGAAGGTTGGAATCATGGTACAGGCAATTATAAAACGATTGGCGTTGGCAATGGAGGGTTTTCCTTACGCAATGTACGTACCGCTTTAAAGGTTATTCAAAGATTATATTATTTACGAAAATTTCAATCGGGTTGGAATAAACTTCATTTGTTTAAACTCTTTTCTTTCGAAAAGGTAGTAGGGCTGTTGCAAAAGCCTCTTCGGATTAAAGACGTTGCGCTATTATTAGAGGCAATTAAACCTATTACAAAGTTTGAAGATTATTATTGGACAGAAATAGCCGGTGCAGCATTTCATGATTTTCGAACTGCGCCCATAGATGATGCTATGTTATTTAGTTTTGAAGTCAATCCCTCCTATTTATATGAGTTAAATAATCGGAAATTGCCATTTGGTTGTCATGCGTGGGAAAAATATGAGCCAGAATTCTGGCAGCAATTCATTAACGAAAGAAATACTGAAGAGACGAATGAGCTATCCTAAGATAACAGTAGTAACGCCATCGTATAACCAGGGAGCATATCTTGAAGCAACTATTTTAAGTGTATTGGGTCAGGGATACCCCAACCTGGAGTATATTATTATGGATGGTGGCAGTACAGATGGGTCTGTTTCCATCATCAAAAAATATGCATCGCAACTGCATTATTGGGTAAGCGAAAAAGATAAGGGGCAGGCCGATGCAATTAATAAGGGATTTGCAATGGCCAGCGGCGAAATTTTAGCATGGCTAAACAGCGACGATTTGTATATGCCGCAGGCTCTTTTTAAAATGGCAGAGCTATATGTTGCTGCGGAAAACAAGCAAGCTGTTTTTTTTGGTAATTGCATTCATTTTGGCGAGGCGGGTACCGAAGTATATGTTGCCGGAAGTGATGTTGGTAAACAGGCTGCATTGTACCCGTTAAACCTGTACGATTATATTATTCAGCCATCATCGTTCTGGAGTAAAGAGGTATGGCAACAAACAGGTGAGCTTGATACTGCATTACATTTTGTGTTTGACTGGGAATGGTTTTTACGGGCAGCAACCGGAGGTATCAAGCTACAACCCTTAAAGGCTCCGCTATCGCTTTACCGTATTCATGCACAACACAAATCGGGTACCGGTGGTGAGCGGAGAGAACAGGAACTTGCAGCACTTTACCGTAAACAGGCAGGCGAACAGGTAGCAGAGCTTTACATGCAGTTGGCAGCAGCATACAGACAGCCGGTTAAAGACAGCCTGTTACTTAAGCTAAAGCGTAAATGGATAAACAGGTTTGCACCTGCGTCCAGTGAAGGAGATCTGTTGAAGCGCTTGTATCCGGGATTGTACGGGCAATACGGCATAATGGAACTGGATGCTGTGCTTAAAATGGTGAAATAAAAAACTTGTATTACCGTTAGGTAATCGTTAGTAACACACACACAACCTATACGCTTATGAAATTCCTTGCGATTACAATCAGCCTGTTCTGTTGCTTTATAACAGGGTGCAAACGTGATAACAGTTACGAGCAGCCTTTATTAGTGCCGAAGCAGGTTACCAAAGGAGTTAACTTAATAGGTTGGTTTAATGATGGCGCCAATCCCGCTGTTTACGAAACCCGTTTTACACAGGAAGTGCTTGCGCAAATAAAAGCAGAAGGGTTTACTTATATACGCATACCTGTCGGCCGAACCGTGTTATTCCAGGAAGCCTACCCTGCCGAACTAAACAGTACAAATGCTGCTTACCTCGACAGTGCTATTAAAATGGCCATTGATGCGGGTTTGGCCGTTATGCTCGATGGTATACATGCAGATAATTTTTTTGAAAGAAGAATTGTTACGGAAGCGGGGTTTGAAAATAAAATTATCAACTACTGGGAGGCTGTTGTTAAGCGGTATAAAAAATATTCGTCTAACGATTTATTTTTCGAATTGTATAATGAACCCTTTGTGCGTAATGACAGTACAGTATGGGTGCCCGATAACTGGTGGGCAAAAACGCAGGAAAAAATTGTTGCTGCTATACGGAAAATTACAACAGATCATTACCTGGTATTAACAGGCAACAGAAGTTTTATAAAGGGGTTAAAAGCTGCCCCGCCTGTAAAGGGTAAAAATATTATTTACAATTTTCATTTCTACGACCCCTACCTGTTTACACACCAGGGTAGTATTACTTCGGGTTGGGACCATATAGAGTTTGCTGCAAATGTGCCCTATCCATCGAGCCCGGAACTTGTTGCTCCGCTGATTAATGTAACGAATGATCCGCAATTAAAAGGTTTTTTAACTACTTATGGTAACCAACGGATTAATAAAGATTCTGTAGATAAATGGTTAAGTGAAGCATTTGATTGGAGCCGTGCAAATAATGTACAACTGATATGCAATGAATTTGGCACGGTAAAGCATGCGCCACCTAATGATAGCCGGATACGTTATTTCTATGATGTTCGAACAATACTTGAGAAATATAAAATTGGCTGGGGAATTTGGGAGTTTGACCTGCAATTTGGAATTAAAAACAACAACAGCGGCTCTACCGGCTTACTACATCCTGAGTTGAAAGAGGCATTAGGACTTTAAATTTTCAGCATTGTCTGCAATTACATTAAGTATAATAACGGTTAACTATAATAACCGGGAAGGATTAGCCAAAACAATAGCAAGTGTAGGCGGGCAGTTGTATAAAGACTACGAATACATTGTAATCGATGGCGGATCAACAGACGGCAGCCGGGAGCTGCTGGAAGAGAATAAGCACCTGATTGGTTATGCTGTTAGCGAAAAAGACTGTGGAATATATCATGCAATGAATAAGGGCATTGCCCGGGCCCGGGGAACGTATATTCAGTTCCTCAATGCCGGCGATGTGTACAACAGCAAAGATTCGCTTCAGGTTTTTTTTAAAGCGAACCCTGTTGCAGAAATTGTGTATGCCGATTATACAGATGCCGCTACCGGCGAATTGTACCGGATGCCCGAAACACTTAGCTTCCGGTTTTTTTACCGTCAATCGCTTAATCACCAGGCAACGCTTATTCAACGCAGTTTGTTTGAGCGGTTTGAACTGTATAACGAAAACAGTCCGATTATTGCCGATTGGGAATTTTTTATACGCTCCATTGTATTGCATAGTGCAAGCACACAATACATTGCACAGCCCTTCATCCGTTTCGATTTTGGCGACAGTATGAGCAATAACCCAGCGAACCTGGATAAAATTAACCGTAGAAGAACTGAGGTATTGCAACAGCATTTTCCACTTTTGGTAAAGGATATGGAATATATTGATGCGATTGAACAATCAACAACGTTTAAGTTGTTGCGTCGAATAACTAAGTTGAAATCTTTCTTCAGCAAATGAGAATTGCTTTAGTTAGTTATGAATATCCGCCAGATACAGCAGTAGGAGGAATAGCCACCTACACCCGCCAATGGGCGAAACTGCTTTCTTCAAGAGGGCATGATGTGGAAGTTTTTTGTGCAAGTACTTCACGAGCAGTAAGCGAAGAGGTGGATGGTGTAGTGGTACATCGTGTACCAGAGACAGACAGAATACGGTTTAAAGAAACAATATTGCCGGTGTTTACTGTAAGGCATCAGTGGAAAAAATTTGATGTGGTTGAAAGCCCTGAATTTAATGCCGACGGTAAACTAATTAAAGAAACATATCCCGAAATAAAGTTGGTAGTAAAGTTGCATACACCCAGTTTTTTAATGGATGAGTTAAATGAAGCAAATGCACCGGTATCATTTTTACAGAAGCTGCGGGTTATAACAGGAGCGTACAGACGTTTTCAAAAGCCGAGCAAATACTGGAAAAAAAACGAAGCTGTTTATAAAGATGAAAGAATATTTACTGCTGCTGCAGATTATATAACATCTCCGTCATTAAGCCTGCGAACGATTGTTGCCCGTAAATGGAAGCTGCCTCTTTCGAAGATTGCGCATTTACCAAACCCTTATATACCCGATTCGGGTTACCTGTCTATACTTCCATCATCGGCAAGCACAGCTATTACTTACCTGGGACGGCTTGAAAAGCGAAAGGGGATACTGATTTTTAGAGAAGTGATTCCTGCTGTGTTAGAAAAACATCCGGAGGCGAAGTTTCGCTTTATCGGGAGCGATTCGTTTATACAACCATTAGGTTGTACCGGCAAACAAATTCTTCAAAAAAAGTTAGCGGAGTATAATGACCGGTTAGAGTTTATAGAACACGTTCCGTTAGAAAAAATACCCGGTTACCTGGCCGAATCGGTGTTATGTGTGTACCCTAGTTTGTGGGAGAATTTTCCAACAGTTTGTTTGGAAGCAATGAGTGCGGCAAGAGCTGTAGTGGGCAGTAAAAACGGAGGAATGGAAGATATGCTGGCAGATCCGAAAGCAGGAATACTTACAGATCCTGCAAATGCGTCGGAAATAGCAGCAGCAATTTGTTATTTATTGGAAAATCCGGAAATAAGATATGGATTGGGAGCACAAGCCAGGCGAAATGTATTGGAAAAATACAATGCTGCTGCTTTGGGGGCCGTGTTTGAAAAAATGATAAACAACGTTTAAGATGAAAGGTATTTCGGTTATCATTTGTTGTTATAACAGTGCAGAACGTATAGGGGCTACACTCAAACATCTTAAAGGGCAAATGTGGAAAGAAGATGCTTGTTGGGAAGTAATTCTTATTGATAATAATTGCACAGACAATACTGTAAATGCAGCGTTAACTGTTTGGGAAAATCATCCTGTTAAACTAAAGCTGGTAAAGGAGCAAAAGGCCGGGTTAATTCATGCAAGAGAGGCGGGCATACGTGCAGCTGTTTATGATTACCTTGTTTTTTGTGATGATGATAACTGGTTAGATGAGATTTACATTCAAACGGTATTTACACTTTTTGAAAACAATGAGCAGGCAGGAGCAATTGGAGGGCAATCGACAATAGCTGTGCAAAATGGCGAAATGATACCAACCTGGTTTAAAGCAGAAGAAAATGCTTATGCTGTGGGTAAGCAAGCGATGCAGTCGGGCGACGTTACCGAAAGGCTGTATTTGTGGGGGGCGGGTCTTGCTGTTCGAAAACATATAGCTGAGAAATGTTTTGATGAAGATTTTCCTTTTTTATTAACAGGCAGAAGTGGTAAAGCTGTAACCGCAGGAGATGATTCTGAAATTTGTAACAGGATTGTTTTAATGGGGTACAGGTTGCTTTACGATGAGCGTTTAAAATATGAACATTTTATTCCTTCGATACGCTTAACAGAGGATTATCTTATTCAGATGAAAAACGGATTTGAGCGATCGTACGGTGTACTAACTCTTTACAGCGAATGTATACGGGCAATTGTTTTGAATAAACGTTCGAAAGCAGCCGTTCTCAGGGAAACGATTAATGAGCGGCCCTTTAATAAAGGGAAACTATTGCGAATGGTTTACTGGATATATGGGTTGGCACTGTATGTAAATAATGATATGCGGATGATAAGGGCCTATTATAAAAAACATCTCAGCTATTAAGATTATGACGATGGTGAATTATCCTAAGATATCAATTGTTACTGCATCTTATAATCAAGGACATTTTATTGAGGAAACCATTCAGAGCGTACTTAATCAAAATTATCCCAACCTTGAATATATCATCATCGACGGAGGAAGTACCGATCATACGGTTGAGGTTATAAAAAAATACCAACAACATCTTACCTATTGGGTAAGTGAAAAAGATAAGGGACAAGCCAATGCCATTAATAAAGGCTTGCAGCTTTGCACAGGTGAAATTTTTAACTGGCTTAACAGTGATGATTATCTGGAGCCGGAGGCTTTACATAAAATTGCAACAGCTTTTGCTGATGAAGCAGTGCAGATGGTAGCAGGGAAGGTGCGGAATTTTTCAACAACGGAAGAGGAAATTATCCCGAATCAAAACTTAAACGCAAAGGGATTAATGTGCTGGGAGCCCGGAGTAAAGTTTGTACAACCGGGTGTGTGGATGCGCAGAGAGCTGATAGCGCAAAGCGGAGGTATTGATGAACAGTTTCATTATGCTTTTGACTGGGATCTGTATATCCGTTACCTGTATCGTTTTCCGCAAGTAAAGGAGCTTGATGAACTGCTGGTGCATTTTCGTCTGCACGAAAACTCCAAAACGCAATCGCTGAGCGATCGGTTTACGATTGAAGAACGAAAAATCATTGAAAAGATATTTCAACTGCCTGCATTTAAAAATCTGCATGCTGTTTGTGATTATAAAATACAGAAGACAAAATGGACCGCATTTTTGTCGGAACTGTCGAAGACAGATCAAACTTTTTTGAAAAAAGCAGTAACTGCAATAAATAAACTACATGCTTTTCCACGAGTGAGTTATTCGAGACAAACAGCCGGGGCTTTGAGGGCATTTTGGGAGGGGAGAGCGATATAAGCGGTGATTGCGGCGCTACGCCAGCAATTGGTTTCACACAAAATTCACAGAGAACACAGAAGGTTGCGGTGCTGCGCTTGCAAGGAAGAAATAGAATCACTCCTGTTCGACTGAAGCCATCCAGACGGGATGTTGCAGTTGGTAATGGAGAGCTCAAAATTGCTTGCTCGCTTCGCAAGAAGTTGATTGGCCACTGACGTGCACAGATAAACGCAGATAGTTGCGGCGCTTTGCTTGCAATTGGTTGCACGCAGAGTTCACAGAGAACACAAAGGGTTGCGGCATTTCGCTTGTAATTTGTTAGACACTAATAACTCGAATTGCCGGGAATAAAACTGATGCGGTTGTGTCCGGTGCTTTCATACGAATGAACGATCCAGTTCCTATAAACGACCAACAAGAAAAGCCATTGATTGTATGGCAGGCGCACGAGGGTAATTTAAGCGGAGCGAATATTGCCATGCTCGAATATATTGATGCATTGCGGGGTACTTACCGGTTTCATGTAATATTACCGCATGAAGGAACAATGCGTAACGTACTTACTAAAAGACAGGTTACGATAAGTATTGTTCCGCAATATGGATGGGCTGATAGTAATTTTTCTTTTAAAAGAAGATTAAAGCGACTCATTCGCACTCAACTTGCAGTACGTATAATACGTAAACTGCTAAAAGAAACCGGGGCATCGTTTGTATTTACCAATACACTTGTTCCGTTTGTAGCTGCCAAAGCTGCTTATCGTTTGCAACTTCCACATGTATGGTGGATTCATGAATATGGTGAAGAGGATTTTGGTTTTCGTATCGGTTATGGTAAACCGGAAAAAGCGTATAAACAAATGCAGCATTGGAGCAAACTGATCATCTGTAATTCGGAAGCTGTAACAACCAAGTTTAAAGCATTATTGCCCAACGTTCCCGTACATCGTATTTATCAGCCGGTAAGCTGGAATGCTGCAAAACCTGTACCTAAGGACAAAATTGCCACTTATCTGATGTTTGGTCAGCTTGCCGAATCAAAAGGTCATTTAGAAGTTCTGAAAGCGGTAGCAAAAGCAAAGCAATTAGGTGTAACTGTGAAGTTACATATTAAAGGCCCCAGCGAAAATGCAGTTTACCTGCATTTGCTGAAAGAATTCATCAGTACGAATCAATTGGAAGAACAGATAAATATTGAAACAGGTTTTTTTGTAAAAGAAGAAATAATGCCGCAATACGAAGTGCTGATCGTGGCATCCCGTTCGGAAGCGTTCGGACGGGTGATTGTTGAAGCCAACAAAGCGGGTTTGCGTGTATTGGTACGTAACAGTGGTGGTGCCCCTGAATTGATAAATGAAACCAACGGGTTGCTGTATACAAACCAGGAAGACCTGGAAGCGATATTGTGCGGGGAAAGGGCTTTCCCTGATAGAGCTATCTGTTGTAACTATAACGAGAGCGAGCAAATACAAACATTAACCGAATTACTTGAAAGGACATGCATGTAGAACAGCCTTTGTTTACAGTTGCAACAGTTACATATAACTCAGGCAAATGGGTGCGCCAGGCAATTGAAAGCGTATTGGCATCAAGCTATTCATCGTTTGAATATATTATTGCGGACGACTGCTCAAGTGATGACACCTGGAAGATTGTAAATAATTACAAGGATTCCAGAATTGTTGCTATGCGACACGACAAAAATATTGGAGAGTATGCAAACAGGAATGCTGTTGTAAAATCGGCCAAAGGCAGATATCTGCTTTTTGTAGATGGCGATGATGTATTACTGAAACATACGCTCCGCAACCTGGCGGAATATATTGAGGCTTTTCCAAATGCACAAACGATATGGGGGGTACAACCAGCTAATATTGATTTTGCAATAATGCCTTATGTTTTTGAATCACATGAGCTGATCCGGCTCATTTATGGCACAACACTTCCTTTAGCTGTAATTGGTTTTGCGGAAACCGTTTTTCGTGTGGAAGAGTTACGGGCAGCCGGCGGATTGTCTCAGAAATACTCAATAGGCGACACCTATATTAAAAAAAAACTTGCACTTACCTGTAACGCTCTATTTGTGCCAATGGGATTTGTTTTCTGGCGAAGGTCGAGCAACCAGGCATCGAGCAGGGTTAATCAAGACTACCGGAATTTCTTAGAAGGATACCTGATCGATTGTGAAATCATGCAATCTTATGATGCTGATGAGAAACAAGATTTGGAACTAAGTATCCGGGGTTCGTTCATAAGACGTTTATTGAAAAATACACTCTTAAAGGGAAAATATTCTGACTTTATACAGCTATATAAAAAAGCCGGGTTAAGGCTAAGAGATATCAGTCTTTTGTTTAAAAGATATACCTACCATTATTCGCCTGTTGAACGAACTGATGAGCCTTTAGTTAACAGTTTTAATTTTTCTGATAAGTTATAACCGCATGAATCTCATTTATAAAATTGCAGACGCTTTTGTTAAAACAAAGGCAGGAACGGCATCTATACGGATTCTTTACAAAACCTATGAGTTTATTCGTTACAGAAGAAGTTTACAGGAGCACTCCATATCTACACAGAGATTACAGATTTTTTTCAGCGATCTTACTGTAAGAGGAGGGTTTATGAAAGGATTAAAATATCCGGGTTTTGCATCTTACGGTAGCTCTATTTTTCCTAAGCTTTCAGGCACCTATGAAAGTGAATTGGCAGATATTTTTTTTCAATTGGAAAAAAACAACTACTCATGTATTGTTGATGTTGGTTGTGCAGAAGGGTTTTATGCAGTAGGGCTGGCCCAACGGTTTAAGCAAGCAAAAGTATATGCCTTTGATATTAGTGAAACAGCGCAGCAACTTTGTAAAGAAATGGCCGCACTGAACAATGTATCATCCCAAGTTGAAGTTAAACAAGAATGCACAGCAGAAAATCTTGCCGCACTCGTTTTGGACCAGCGATCATTGATCATTTGTGATTGTGAAGGATACGAACGTCATCTTTTTGTAAGGGATACTATTGATCAGTTGAAGACCAGCGATCTTATCATTGAACTTCACCCAATGCACGAAAAAGATGTAAAAGAATACCTCCATCAATTGTTTGCAAACACGCATGTAATTGAATATGCTGCCAGCTACGATGACAACAGGAAGATTTTTGAATTGCCGGATATATATACGTCATTGTCTAAAATTGACAGAATAAAAATTGTACAAGAAGGCAGGGCTTTCAGTATGGACTGGATGATCGCAAAAGCAAAGGGAGCAAAATGATAGGAAGAACAATCAGATATATTACCGAAACGACAGCAAAAAGAAAGAAACTCTCTTTTCTTGATCAGTTCATTCCGAGCTGGCTGAATACTGTACAACAAACGACCGATTTTAATGTTGTAAGTTTTTCTGGAAGCAAACAGTTTGCAGATCAGCTTTATTCGATTGCATCATTTTACAGAAACGTAGGAGTGCCGAGTTCCTGGATTGTTTATAATGATGGATCTTATAAATCGAATGAGCTGGCTGTGTTGCGTTCAATTAATAGAGTTCAAGTTTGTGATATTCAAATAAAGGAAGGAGGATTGCCGATCTCCTGTTTTAAACAATATCCTACATTACTTAAGGTTGAGTTGCTACGACAATTAAATGATTTCAGTCAACCTGTTTTATTTACAGATTCTGATATACTCTTTTATAAGCAATTTAAAGAGTACAGTCAAAAATTTGCAAAAAGCAATTGGTATATTGTTGATGAAGGCAAGGGATATTTTGATCCTGCATTTGAACTGCCTTTAAACGAACAGCCATTAAACTTTGGGTTTCTGGTATTGAACAAACCTGCAGACTGGGATTTTATTTTCAATTATCTGAGTAATCAAATTGAAAATGGGAAGCTTCACTATTGGAGTGATCAGACTGCAGCTCATTTACTGGCACAAAGGGAGCAATTTAAAGTTATGCCCGTAGAGTTGTTTGTAGTTGGGGGGAAGGATAGTTTCAAATTATCGCATTGTGTTAATTATAACGAAATTGCTCTGCGCCATTTTGTTGGTCCAGTACGTCATAAAATGTGGCAATACTCCTGGAAAAAAGTTTTAGGTCTTAAGCCATGAAAGTTCTCCAGGTCCTCAACCATTTTCTTCCGCAACAAACAGCAGGTACCGAGGTGTACAGCTGGGCATTGAGTAAGCAGTTGCAACAGCATGCTGTTGCTATACAGATCGTAATTCCTAACTATGGAAAAGAAACTGCTGCGGATTATGTGTATGATGGCTTAGCAGTTCATCAATATGCCGAGCCATCGGTTGTTGACCGTTCGCTCATCATGGGTTTTCGTGCTCCTGATGGGTTACCCCATTTTATTGCTTATTTAAAAAATGAGCAGCCGGATATAGTTCACTTTCATGAACTGGCGGGAAGTAATGGTATTACGCTGAAACATGTACAGGCTGCTAAGGCAACAGGTGCAAAAGTGATCATGACGTTTCATCTTGCGGGGTATTCGTGTAAAACGGGAACGCTTGTTTATAAAGGGGAGGTATTGTGTGATGGCGTGATCGATCTGAAAAAATGCAGCAGCTGTTACCTGCACACAAGAGGTTATGTAAAAGCTGCTCCTTACCTGGTAAATACATCCGCTATGTTGCATCAACTGGCTATTGATGCTTCTAAATGGAATAACAAAATCGGCACTGCATTGGGTACTGTGCCGATTATTGCTAAACTGCAAAACGATCTTCATGCGTTGATCGCACATTGCGATCGTGTGGTAACCATCACTAACTGGTATAAACGTGTATTACTTGCAAACGGCATCAGTGAAAATAAGATCAGTTATATACCGCAGGGTCTGCCATTGGCAGTAAATGTGGATGCTGTAAAGGAGAGGGAAGCGGGTAGTCCGCTACGTTTGCTTTTTCTTGGCCGCATTAATAAGTTTAAAGGATTGCATTTGCTTGTTGAAGCTTTGCGCACGATCGATCCCGCATTGGTGGAGCTTTCTGTTTATGGCAATTCTGATGATGCAGTTTATGAGCAGGAGCTTCGTTCAAAAACAAGTGATCGAAAAAATATTGTATGGAAGGGAAAGTTACAGCAGCAGGATGTTGTTACAACCATGCAGGCGCACGATGTGTTGTGTTTGTGCTCTACTTTTTCGGAAATGAGTCCGTTGGTAATACAGGAGGCATTTGCAGCAGGTATTCCTGTGTTGGCAAGTGAGGTGTACGGAAATGCTGAGCAAATAAAACCGGAAGTAAATGGATTGTTGTTCAGGTTTAATGATGTGGCTTCGTTGAAACAACAATTGCTTCGTTTAATTGAGGAGAAAGGGCTTGTTGCAAAATTGAAAGAGGGCATTGAGAGGCCGAAGAGTTTTGAGGAGGTGGGGGAGATGTACAAGAGGTTGTATAGGGAAGTCATGGCTGATGTATGATTGGAGTTGCGGTGCTACGCCTGGAAAGGTTTGAACCACGGAGGCACAAAGGCACAGAGTAA
>NZ_SDHW01000010.1 GCF_004118265.1 Lacibacter luteus | reverse complement strand
AAAACAACTAATCTTTTTATCAACTTCAGGGGGTCAGTTTGAAATGGCCGCAGGGGGTCACATTGGTCTGGCGAATGGGGGTCACATTAAGCCGGTAGCAGGGGGTCAATTTGAGTGGATTTTCCACTATGAGCAATCCTATACCTTACAAAGGTACTCGTTGGTTTAAATGCGATTTGCACTTGCATACACCTGCAAGTAAATGTTTTCAAGATCAAAGTGTAACACCTGAGCAATGGGTACAGAGAGCTATCGATCAAGGATTAAATTGTGTAGCTATTACAGATCATAATACAGGTGCTCAAATTGATTTGATAAAAGTCGCTGCACAAGGAACAGGTTTAGTAGTTTTTCCAGGCGTTGAAATTACGTGTGATACATCAAAGGTCCATTTATTGATTTTGTTTGATCTTGAAAAAACAACTGATGATGTAAATGATTTTTTAATTCGTTGTGGTATAGACAGAAGTATGTTTTCTGATCAGTTGGCAAGCACGACTAAGACTATTTTTGAGGTTTCTGCCATCGCACATAACAGCGGAGGAATAGTAATTCCTGCACATATTGACGAATTTAATGGCTTAGGTTCTATCAGTAATGATAATTTAAATGCTTTTTTTGATTACCCTTATATAAATGCAGTTCAAGTAGTTCACAAGGCTTTCCTAAATCCGGCTTTGCAAACCAACAATAATGAAGACCTACGAACTTACTTAAATGAGTACTATGATAATCCATCACCCGTAATAGATTACACTAAAATGGGTGAATGGTATAGACCCGTAAAAGTTGCCCTTAGTAAAAAGGTTGCTATTACAACTTTTTCAGATAATCCCCATGAACCCAAAAATTCTAAACATGGCCTTGATGGAATAGGGAAAAGATTTACCTGGATTAAAATGGATGAGAACCCAACACTTGAGGGACTTAGACAGGCATTTTTATTACCAGAGTTTAGAGTAAAAAATGATTTTGACACTAAAAGTAATCCTCACACATTTCCAGACCTCTGGATCAAATCAATATCAATAAGGGACACAACAATAACTGGGAATATCTCTCCATTAGAAATCAATTTTAGTCCCCAATTGACAACTATTATTGGTGGACGAGGAAGTGGGAAGTCAAGTATTATAAGATTCATAAGAGGTCTATTTAATAGGGTTGCAGACTTGAGTACCTTGAGCGATATTTTAAATGACCACAATGAATTTTACAAGCATACTGATCAAAGAACGAAAAAAGGTGTTTTAAACTCGAATAGCGAAATTGAGGTTGAGTTTGTTAGAAATACTGTCCTGTATAAAATTAGGGCAACAAGAATAACAAATTCTCAAAACCAAACAGTGTCTATTCACAAATTAGATACGCAAACTAATCAATGGGAGTTGGTGCAATCGGAAGGATTTCTTGATTTTTTTCAGTACGAGCAATATTCCCAGAAGCAGATTTACGAAATTGCTCAGGAACCAAACTCATTGCGAGAGAGAATTGACAGGTCGATTATAGCGATGGATAGCTTAAAAAATGAGAGAGAGGTAATCAAGAAGGAGTTTTTTGAAAAAGCGGCATCAATTCGAACAATTCAACAACAGATATCAGGGAAAGGGCGGATACAAACAGAAATAGCTGATCTTAATGAAAGAGTAAAACTGTTTCAACAAAGTGGAATTTCTTCTCTCTTAGTTTCGAAAGAAAAGTTCTCCTTACAAAAGGAGATTATTGATTCTTTTGTGACGGAGGCGCAAAGGAAGGAAGGCGAACTTTCATTGCTTGAAAGTTCATTAGAATTGCCTGATTTGAGTTATGAAATTTTTGAAGAAAGACACTCAACAGAGTTAAAGCAGTCTTCGAAAAAGCTAATTGAAGGTTATACCGAATTAAAGAAACAATTGGAAGAAATCAAACAAAAGGCTGAAGAGCTAAGAATGGAGTTTGAGACACAATTGTCGGCAACAGTTTGGAAAAGTGATTTTGATCAAAACCAAGCCACTTTTGATCAAAAAAGAGAAGAATTGGAATCGCAAGGGATAAAGGAAATTTCAAATTTCGAAATTATTTCAAGCGCAAAGACACAAAAAGAAAAGGAATTAGAGAAGGTTATCGAAATCGAATTAGGGTTGGCTTCCGAAATCGGGAAAAGGGATCAGCTACAAGCTGATTATTTGGAAAAGGCAAAACAAATTAACCAAGCGAGGAGAACGTATATTGATAATTTGTTGCCAACTGATAAAATTAAAGTCTCAATAAACTTTCTTCGAAATAAAGCAGACTTTATTCAGAAACTCCGATCTATAATTCAAAGACCTGATAGGTTCGAAGATGATGTTGATTTTTTAGCCGATAAATGTTTTAATGGGAATACTGAACAAAAGATAAATGAAGTAAGAGAGATTTTTAGAAAAATTAGAAGGATGGAAAAAGTTTCTGAGGTTTCAGGGCATTTTGAAAATCTTGTACGTGGAATGACAGATGCACAAATGGATGAATTAGAATTACTGCTTCCCGAAGATGAAGTTGAAATCAAGTATAAGCCTTCAGGAGCTACATCTTTTAAACCCCTCTCAACTGCATCTGCCGGACAAAAAACTACAGCAGTTTTAACATTCATTCTTTCTCAAGGAGAGCTTCCATTAATTCTTGACCAGCCAGAAGATGATTTGGATAATCGCCTTGTATACGAATTAATTGTGGATAGATTAAGACAGGCAAAGGAAACCCGGCAGATAATTGTCGTAACTCACAATGCAAACATTCCAGTTAATGGCGATGCTGAGTATGTTGTATCTATGAATTCTGATTCCAAAACATTAGAAGTATTGTATAGCGGATCTGTTGAACAAGCAAATATTAAAAAGGAAATATGCGATGTAATGGAGGGAAGCGAACAGGCATTTGATATGCGTTCAAAGAGGTATAAACAGATTTCATAATGTTTTGTACTTTTCATAAGTAAGTATTTCAAAAAAATGGGAACGGACTTTTTTATAGTTGAAATAAATGCTTTCGAAGTAAGCAATCATAAACTTCCTTTTCAAAAATTGGTAAAGGAGTTCGAAAAGCTTTTTTCTGCAGTCCCATTAACGGACAGTATTTTTGAAAACAAGTTTCGTATCTCAAATGATCAATTTGATCTCTTTTTCGGTACTTATTGGAATAATAGCAGGTACTTAAATTTAAAGCCAGTTTTTTCCGATAATAATAATATATGGTCAGAAGAGCGAATTATCAAATTTCAATCCCGATTAAAGATATTTGAATACAATGCATGGAAATATTTACTAAACCGCAATGATATTTATTGGGATAAATCCTTAATTAGTGCGGTTTCAGAAAATATAGATTTTAAAATTTTGAGCGTCAAGCAGAATTTAGATTGGAGTGAATCATTGATCGATCAGTTTTTAGATAAATGGGACTGGACAGAATTAAGCGCAAATTTCTCTCTACCTTGGAGTTCCTCTTTTTTAGAGAAATATAGCGATAGGTGGATTTGGAAGTGTTCTGACAACTCAATTTCAAATTATAATACTGGTTTGGAGGCGGGAAATATTAAATGCATTTCGGCTAATCCACAGATTTATTGGACAGTTGAATTTTTCGAGAAATGGATGGATGAAATTGATTATTGGTTATTTGCACGATATGCGAAATTCGACATCAAAGTCGTGATGAAATATCCCGAATGTTTTACCTTAAAACGACGAGTGGGTTCAAAAGTTCTTAAGTCATCAGACAATCATATAGTGGTACAAATTGAGGAAACAGGCTATGAACAGTTTTTAAAAAATCCGAATTTTATTCTAAATGATGAGTTTATTGAGTTTGCAAAAAAATATTCAATAATTATCAATATTCCCCCATTTGATTATCATGATGATTTTGAGTTGAAGGATATAGTACTTTATGATTTGTGGACGCAAAGCTATTAAAGCGCCAATGTAATAGTATTTAACGCAAAAGGCATAATTTTAAGCCTATTGTCAGTCTGATAAGTTTGCGAAACTTCTGGAAAGTCTGATAGAGTTCTTTACAAGTCTGCATTTAAATGAGGTCATGGTCGTTGCGTTTAGTCACTTATTTATTCACTATAAAAAAATAAACTTTATGGAAATGATAAAAACTATTTGTGTACACATGTTAGTAGGAGCAATCTTAACTTGTTTAGCAAACAATTTCATTGCAGTGGTGGGGCCCGTTGTCCTCGGAGGTGGAGTTAGACAACCAACTATCATTGATGCAGATTTATAGAGCAAATTCTATCGGGACCTGGTTCGAGACCGGGCTCCACCGCATTAAGCCACTATTAGAGTGGCTTTTTTAATTGGAAGCTGTTTATAATTGCCAGGGAAAAGTGAACACACGTTTAATTGGTTCAAGTGTTTCTCTGTCAATATCTGCCAATAGTTCATCATCTGTTTCTATGAAGGGGTCATACCAATCTGCTTTTGAGCTTGCCCATGCGATCCATTGTTCTGAATCTTCGTTCCAAGTATTATTTGCTTTCGCTTTAGCTTCAACAGCATCAATATAATTTCTGAGATTGGTTGCTTTATGCCATCGTGCAGCTTTTAAAAGTGTTGCTTTAAAATCAGATAAGTCTTTTTCTTTTTTTTGTTCGTACTCTTTTTTAACTCGCTCTCTTTCTGCGCTAATTTCTCTTTCTTTTTTCCACTCCAATTCTCTAGTCTTCATTTGCGCAGCAATTGTTTCAAGTCGGGCGATAATTTTAGATAAGTGCTCTTCAATTTTAATGTCGCCGTCTTTCCATTCTTTTACAGTAAACCCATCAATTTGAAATGCTAAAAGCCCCGTTGGTAAATAGTTGGTTGTGTCCCAGCGATCTCCTTTAATAATTTCTTTTCTGAGCTTTTCTCTGAACTTTACCTCAATCTTCTGTTCGTCAATTATAATATAGGTTTTATTATTTCTTATTTCAACCGAGTGGCCACGTGTGCCAAGTGCTTTTATTAATGTATCCATAAATCGCAAAGCCCTGGCAATATTTCTCCTTGAAACTTTAATATCTAAAATTCCATTTTCCGGGTTTATCAATCCATTGTGTTCCCAGCGATCACGGTTATTCAAACTTTCTCTTGCAGCCGCTATAAGTTTATGTGGACTGCTTAACTTTTCTGGAACTAATAGTAGGGACTTTAAACCCTGCTCAATTGATTCCTGTACCTTTTTTTCAAGCGATGGTTTGTACGAGCTTTCTTTTGTTTCATTATTTCTTAATTCCAACCTCACTTCTTGATCCCCTTTGTAATTGGTATCAAGCTTTGTTTGTTTGATTCTTTTTCCAAACTGGAGCTTTTGCCAATGTCCTGCTTGCGGCATGGGTATATTCATGCGAATACAGATTTTTCGTAGTCCCACATCGGAGATTGCATATTTTTTTGATAAGGTGGTCATAGGAAACGACCAAACCAAATTGTATAGTTCTTGCCTGGTAATTGTTTCTTTTTCCATTTTACTTTTTTTCGAATAAGTAAGTTCGCATTTGTATTTGAGCCAGCAAGTAGGGATGTTTAAAAGATTAACTACTCAAACGAGTAAGAAAGCGAACCTAAACTGCTCTTTTTAGCAGGTTTTTTCCTTTATTTTTCATCTGATGTTGCAAATTTGTTGCCCATTCGCCTGAAATGCAGGCTGGACAGGGCTCGGCATTTTCTGTATTGGTAAATAAACCTTACCGCAAGAATAATATTTCTGGATAAGCCAATCCTTCTTAAAGCGGTATCGGCAAGAAAAAAATGTTTGGTGACAATGATATAAACTACCGTTTTTACACCTGTAATTAATAGTCCGGAAAATGTTTTTTTGCTTTTATATGGCAAGAAAAAAAATGCAGGCACTCAAAAAAACAGTTCTAACATTAATGTATACGGAAGAAAATACTACAAGGGAACTCTTAAAACAAATAGGATACGGATTTTACAATTGTGGAATTTGGGCAAACTTTTTACCTTAAACATAGGGTTTGTGATTTTCAGCCTCGGGTAATATTCTTATTAGAATGGCTGTATATGGTTTTCCAATTATTATCCTGTTTGATGATGCAAATATCAAACGTTTATCTATGTGGGAAAATCGTAATACAAAGAAAGAAATTGTAGAATTTCCGGACGCTGCTGTGTAGTATCTTAACTACGTGTTCTGTTGTCCGTTAGGTAAAGTCTTAATTGGGGAAATTAGTGAAAATCGTTTCTGTAAATATGCCTTATATTGAGTAACTTAATATTAGATCTTGTTGAACTTTATGGCTGCTAAACGCAAAACACTTTTACAAACTGCAATAACTGTAGTGAACTAATATGCAAATAAAGGTAAACATACTAGCAGGTGTTTCCGTTAAAAGCGTTGACAGTTTCCTTTCTCTGTTAACAGATAATACGCAATTTATATATCAGGTTGAGTGTGTAAAAACGAAAGAAGAGTTTTTACTAAAAGCAAACGCAGCAAACCATCAGCTGTTTATTCTTGAATTGGGGTTTATTAAGAATCATTTTCCCGACTTCAGCAATTACATGAGCAGTCGCTCTCTCAGCACCGGAAAAATTTTACTTTGTAACCTGGGCGATTTTGAAGAGGCTGTTCAGTTTATGCACAATCCTTTCGACGATTGTTTGCTTATTGATACATTAACCTCAGCAAAAGTTGAAAAGAGCATACGAACAGCATTAGTAAAAACGAAACAATCTTCCATAAGCAACGGTAATACTGATGAGCATCTGTTGGTTAAACAGGAGCTGCAAAAATTTTACGAGCGTTTTATTCGTATAAGCAGCACCACCAACGATGGGGTGTGGGAGTGGGATCTTAAAGACAATAGTCTTTGGGCAAATGAAAGTCATCAGCAGTTGTATGGATTAACAATCGCAGATCCTGTTCCGTTAAAAGAAGAGTGGGTTGAAAGAATTCATCCTGACGACAGGCAACGCCTGCTCGATATGCAAGACCATGCATTGGCGTCCGATACCAATGTGTTTATTTCCGAATACAGGTTTCGGGCAACAGATGGTTATAAATACATTTTCGATCGGTGCTATATTGAAAGAGACGAGAAGGGAAACCCGGTTTTAATGACGGGGAGTATGATGGATATTACCGAACGAAAATCTGCAGAAGAAAAAATTGTTCAATCGAACGAGCGGTTTCAACTATTGGCACGTACCACCAACGAAGCGCTTTGGGAAACAGATTTTATTACAGGATATACATGGAGCAACGAAACGCATCAGCAATTGTATGGTCTTACGTTGCAAGATGATGCGCCCTTACTGGAACAATGGGAAGCAAGTATTCATGAAGATGACAGGAGCACTGTATTACAAAGTTTTAAGGATGCACTAAACTCTAAAGAAAATGTTTGGATAAGTGAATACAGGTTAGTGAAATATAATGGCGAGGTTGTAGTTATTTACGATCGTACATATATAGTTCGCAACGAAAATGGTATACCTGTGCGTATGACAGGGAGCATGATGGATATTACTGATAGAAAGAAGGCTATTGATGCTTTGATGAAGAGTGAAGAAAAATACCGCACACTTGTTGAGCAAGCTACTGATGCTATTTTTATTGCAGATCAAAACGGCAAATTTGTTGTGGTTAATCCTGCTGCTGTAAAACTTTCGAAATACAGCGAAGAAGAATTGATGCAAATGACCATCTATCATCTTTCCGACCAGGAGGAACTAAAAACAAAGCCTTTTGCATTTGAAGAAATGAAATCGGAACGTGGTGCAAGCAGCGAACGCAGAATGCGCAGAAAAGATGGTGCTTACGTAGATATTGAAATAAATGCCAAGTTTTTATCAGATGGTCGTTTTCTTGCTTTTATAAGAGATATTACCGAACGGAAAAAGGCAGAGAACGAACTTAATAATTCATACCGGGCAATACGTAAACTTACTTCACATCTTCAGCAGGCAAGAGAAGAAGAAAGAAAGCACATCGCAAGAAATATACACGACGAACTCGGACAATTGCTAACTGTACTTAAGATGGATATTTCATGGCTAACAAAGAAAATTAAAGCCATGAACGTACCTGCAATTACAGAAAAGGCAGATGGTGTATTGGAAGTGTTAAACAATACTGTGCATTCAGTTCGCCGCATTGCTGCCGATCTTAGACCGGGTTTACTTGATGATCTTGGATTGATTGCTGCAATAGAATGGCATCTTGGAGAATTTGGAAAACGAACTAGTATACAAACCCGGTTCCTTACTTCAGAAATACAGGCTGAGCTTCCTGTAGAATATGCAACCAGTCTTTTTAGAATATACCAAGAGAGCATGACAAATATTGCCAGGCATTCCGAAGCTACAGAAGCTACAGTTGAACTGGAAGAACACGACAATATAATTACCATGCGTATTTCCGATAACGGGAAAGGTTTTGATATTGGCGTTGTGGGAAAACGGAAAACACTTGGTTTGTTAGGAATGAAAGAACGTGCCGAAATGATGGGAGGAAGTTTTGAAATAAATAAACATTCCGGAGGTGGTGTGCAAATTGAAGTACAATTACCTATGTTGAAAGGTGAGCCTTTCGAAACACTGCAGATATAAAAAATAAATCCCCGAAATCTACCCCCACAGAAATAATTCATGCAGGTGCTCTTGCCCGATATTCAACTCCAGAAAAAACTAACAAAAGTTGCAGATGTGCTTTTGTTGATTATCCTTATTACAGTGCTGCTTACGTTAACCGGATGGGCACTTTCTGTTAATTGGCTCAAGTATTTAGTTCCGGGGTCTGTAGCTATGAACCCGCTTACAGCCATCTTTTTTTTGGTACTCATTACAATGATTTTTGCAAAACAGAAATACAAAGAGAAGCGGGTTGTAAATATTGTCGCCAATTTTATTGTAACAGCAATTTTATTAATTACAACTTGGAAGTTGTCATCGTTTATTTATGAAATTCCGTTTACACTCGATTTGTTATTGTTTAATAAAAAGGTTGTTAACGAAAACTTTGGCGGCTTTGTAAACAACATGGCACCCAATACAGCATTGTCTTTTATGTTGTCGTCAGTTGCTCTTCTGTTAATCACCCTTAATAACCGAACTGCAGAAGTTGGCGCACAAATAGCAATTTTTTTATGTATGCTGATTGCTGTTTTTTGTTTGTTAGGTTACGTATTTGGTGCTGTAGAGTTTTATGAAGTGCAGAACTATATTCCTATGTCGGCAGTTTCTGCAGTCTGTTTCTTTTTGTTTTCATTGTCGTTTTTATTCAAAACTTCTGCGGTAGGTATTATGCGGCAATTTACAAGTATTTATTCCGGAAGTTACCTTGCACGACGCTTGTTTATTCCTGCTTTTTTGCTGCCTGTTGTTATTGGCATATTTCGAATTAAAGGACAACACCTTGGTTTATATAATCTTGAATTCGGCTCGGCCTTGTTTGTTACGAGTATGATTTTGGTTTTCCTGTCTCTAATATGGCTTAACACCTATCTGTTAAATGCAAGAGAGGAAAAACAGGCAGAAGCAACGGCCGAAAATAAACACCTTGCAAATTTAGTTGAACAAACAAGCGATGCTATTCTTTCAACAGATACTGCTTTAAACATCAAAAGCTGGAATAAAGGTGCCGAAGAAATTTACGGCTATACAAAAGAGGAGGTATTGAATAAGCCGCTTGGTTACTTCTTAAAATCAACATTATCTGCCGAAACAACACAACAACTTTTTGCGGAGTTACTTAAACGGGGATTTTATACAGCCGAGTATGATTTTTACGGAAAACATCAGCACATCATTCATGTACAGGCATCTGTTACGGTATTGCGAAATGCAAATAACGAAGTAACAGGTTATGTTGCTGTTCATAGAGATATATCGCAAACTAAAATGCTTGAAAAGCAACTACGGGAGTTTAATCAGCAGCTTGAAGAACAGGTAAAGGAAAAAACACAGGAATTACGGGATGTGTTTGAACGTATTTCAGAAGCATTTCTTGGTATAGATAACAACGGAAATGTTGTATACGCAAACAAAAAAGCAGAACAGCTGTTTGGTACCGATGGAGAAAGGATATTGCGCACTCCTGTTTTCAGTTTGTTTCAAAATAATAACGATGAGCTGGAAACTGCCTTAAGGGAAGCATTTGAAATGCGTGAATACATCTATCTCGAAACATTACTGCCAAATTTTAATAAATGGTTCGAGTTACATATTTATCCATCTGTATCCGGGTTATCGGTTTACATGCGGGATATAACCATTCGTAAAAAAGCTTTACTCGAATTAAATGAGAGTGAAGAAAAGTATCGGATGTTCTTTGAAAACAGTATGGATGGTATTTTAATTACGAACGCTGAAGGACAGATTTTCGGCGCAAATAAAGCTGCCTGCAACATTTTTGGAATGACGGAAGATGAGATTTGTGAAATTGGAAGACGAGGCATTCTGGATGAAACAGATCCCAACTGGGAACTGTTTAAGACCGAACGTAACATAAACGGCAAAGCACAAGGAGAGTTACGACATTTTAGAAAAGACGGAACTACTTTTTTAGCTGAAATAACGTCGGTAAAATTTCGAACAGCTTCAGGCGAAACCCAGGCTAATACTATTGTACGGGATATTACAGAAAGGAGAAAAGCACAGGAAGAGTTACATAAAAGTGAAGAGAAATACCGCAATCTTATAGAGCAGGCAGGTGATGGCATTATTATTTTTGAAGCCGACGGAACCATATTGGATGTAAACGAAAGTGTTTCCATTCTGCTTGGTTATCCTAAAGATGCATTCACAGCATTTAATCTTACCGATATACTTGATCCTGATCAAATACAAGTTTCACCCCTTCGGTTTGATCTGCTGGAAAAAGGAGAATCAGTTGTTCGGCAAAGAAGGTTAAAACACAGAACAGGAAATTTTATTGAAACAGAAATACGAGGTAAGCGGTTACACGACGGAACAAACCTTGCCATTATTCGTGATCTTACAGATCGTTTGCAGGCGCAACAGCAATTACAGAAAGAAAAAGATCTGCTTGACTCTATTATAAATAGTTTGCCGGGCATTTTTTACTTTTTTGATTACGAGGGAAGATTCATTCGCTGGAATAAACAGTTTGAACAGGTTTCGGGCTACAGCAGTGCAGAAATTAAAAAAATGACAGCTCTCGATTTTTTTGAGGGCGATGATTTAGTGTATATGAAAAAGAGAGTGAAAGATGTGCTTTCAAACAAAACAGCAGATGCCGAAGCTGCTTTTGTAACAAAATCCGGCAAAAAAATTCCTTACTTTTTTACCGGGGCTGCAATTGAAGTAAATAATACAGCCTGTATTGTAGGAATGGGTGTTGATATTACAGAACGTAAACAGGTTGAATTAGAAGTTCAGGATTCGTATCAACAAATCAGGCGGTTAACCAACTACTTACAGAATATCAGAGAAGAAGAAAGGGCGCACATTGCAAGAGAAATTCATGATGAGCTGGGGCAGCAGATGACCGTTTTAAAAATGGATGTGGCATGGATGAAAAAGAAAATGGCCGGAGGAGATATGGCAGCTGTTTCAGAAAAAATGAACGAAATGCTGGAAATCCTGGACGGCTCAGTTGCAGCGGTTCGGCGTATTGCAACAGAACTTCGCCCAAGTTTACTCGACGATATTGGCCTTGTTGCAGCAATAGAATGGCAAATTGATGTGTTTAGCAAACGCACAGGCATCAAAATTAATCTTGTAAAATCGGGTAAGCCGTTACTGTTGCCCGATGCTTATGCAACCGGGTTATTCCGCATTTTGCAGGAGTCGCTAACCAATATAACCCGGCATGCTAATGCCAATCAAGTAGATATACATTTGAAAAATCAAAACAAAGAATTTATTTTGTATATACAAGATAATGGCAACGGCTTTGATATTAATGAGATATCAGGCAAAAAAACTCTCGGACTTTTGGGGATGCGTGAGCGTTCTATTGCAATGGGTGGTACATTTACCATTCAAAGCAAACCTGGAGGTGGAACAGAAATTGAAGTACGAGTGCCTTTAACGTAATCGAGTTTAGACCTAGAAAAAGCGATATGAAAAGAATTTTAATTGCAGATGATCATGCTATTGTAAGGCGGGGACTTCGTTTATTATTGTTGGAGGAATATCCTTCTGCAGAAATTGGAGAAGCAAGTGATGCCGAAACCCTGATTAACAAAATTATACAACACGAGTGGGATGTTGTTATTTGCGACATTAGTATGCCAGGCCGTAGTGGCCTCGATGCACTATCGCAGATAAAACAAATGGCGCCAAAACTACCGGTATTGATCATGAGTATGTACCCCGAAGATCAATATGCATTACGAGTACTTAAAGCAGGTGCCGCAGGCTATTTGGGTAAAGAAACCATTCACGATGATATTATAAAGGCGATTCACACTGTTGAGTTGGGTAAAAAATTTATTACACCAACAATTGCTGAAAAACTGGCAAAGGCTTTTGAAGAAGATCAGTCCGATCAACTCCACGAAAAACTTTCCGACAGGGAGTTCGATGTATTTAAAATGCTTGCAAGCGGTAAGGCTGTAAGTGAAATTGCCAACCAGTTTGCCCTTAGTGTTACTACTGTAAGCACATACCGCTCCCGTGTGCTCGAAAAAATGGGTATGAAGTCAAATGCCGATCTTACCAGGTACGCACTTGAAAAGAAGCTGATCTGATCTTGTAGTTTTTTTACTACAGTTTCTCCGTTAAACGCTCGATACTTATTCTTGTAAAAATGGGATAATTTGCTCGAGCAATTTAAACTGCTATATCTTGGTATTGATTGTTGATGATAATGTTAGCTATACAGAACGGATAGTAGAAATTCTTTCGGAAGACTTTCAAACGGTTAAATTCAACACAGCTGTGAGTTATGAAGATGCATTGCCGTTTGTTGATGCAGCCGATTTGCAGGTTGCAATGCTGGATATTAATCTGCCGGGTAAAAGCGGTATTGATTTGCTTAACTATATTCGGAAGAGCAACAAACATTGCAAAGTAATAATGATTACTAACCAGGCATTTGACAGTTACCGCAAAAAATGTTTAGAATTGGGAGCCGAACATTTTCTCGACAAAACATCCGATTTTGAAAAAATACCAGTACTGCTTGCAGAAATGCTGGATTAAGAATAACGATCGATTTTGATGATGATCTATCCTTTTTATTTAATCAGGATAATTGCTTGCTAATAAAAAAAGGGTATAACAAATTTGTTATACCCTCTCTTTTTTTAGCTGTAAGATTATCTTTTCAGATTCAAAGTGAAAACTCGGCTGTCGTTACAATAGCTGCTGTTGCTCCAGTACAAACTCTTGTCTGTAGTTTCTGCGTACCATTTTGTCCAGTTACCAGGTACCCAAACATCAATACGTACAGAAGTTGCATAAGGAGAAAGACGACCTTGGTAAATACCTTCTACCCAAATATCTACATAGTGGCCAGTGTAGTTATCGAAATAGGCATAGCAATAACCACGTGTTTTCTTTTCACGAGGGCCGGCTTCGGGGCCAGGTAAATCTTTTTTCTCTTTTACTTCCTGTGCAATTACAGCTACTTTCTTTTTAGTAGCAGCTTGTGCAGTTGCTTTGTTACCAAAAGCAATAGTTAAACCAATTACGGCGAACATGAAGAATACTAACTTTTTCATACTGTTTGTTTTTGTTGAGGTTTTAAATGATGATTAAAGAATTATTGTTTTTTAGGAACGATTTTATAAGGGACAGAATAAATATTTACAGCATCGGGTTGAATGGTTTCTTCGTCGCTTCCTCTTGTTTGCACAGCATCTGCTTTATTAATGCCCTGCATAAGTTTTTCAAACGGATTGTTGGGCTTTGGTACATCTCCTCTTGAAAGTCCATTGCTTACAAATACCTGTCGTAAGTTAAGGGGCGATCTTGCTGCAACCAGTTTAATCACATTCATACCATTCGGTGGACCAATGCGGAAAATTCTTGTTAACCGAACAGTATCGCCGGGGTTTATAAAGCAATCCATCGGCTGCTGGTTGTTTGCAGGAAATAATACGTTTACAAGATTGTCGGGTTGTATTTCAAGTATGTTATAATACAGCCGTTCCTGCCCGTTGTTAATGATGCGTAAATTGTAACGGTCATCGTGCTGAAAAACAATGTTGCCCGATGCATCTGTAATTGTTTTCTTAGGCAGATCTTTTATGATTGCGTTATTATTTCCTTCTGCTTTTTTATAATCAACAGGAATAAATTCAAATGTAACATTCAACTCTTCATTCTTCATATTAAGGTTGCGTAAATAAGCAGCACGGCCATAAGCAGCAACTTTTGCATTAATAAATGTTGCAATTGCTTCGTTGCCTGTTTTAATGCTGTACGCTCCTAACCGGTAATCGCCCGATGTAGAGATATAAAACGAATCGGCAGAAAAACCATCGGCACCTTGTTCTATAAACACATCGCCTTGTGCATTGGCAAGTTTTACTTGCTTATTCGTTGTAAGAATTTGGTTTACCTGTTGTGCAAGTGTTGCGTCTTTAATCTTTACGGTTACCGGCACTGTTAAGTCGCCAAAACTTACCTGGTCTAAAAATACCCATGCCGTTTTCAATACATCTTCGCTTAATTCAGTATCCAGTTCGGCCTCGCTGCTGTAATCGCCTGCTGTTGTAATAATTGCTTTGGCTAACGGCTTTGCAGTTTCTTTGTTATAGGTATTTGATGGATAAACTAACAGAGTAGTTCCTGCAAACACACTGTATATTTTGCCACAACCAATGGTTATTTTCTTTTTACTGATAATTTTTTCCGCTGTATAATAATTGGGCTTGCCTAATGCTGCACCGCCAAAAATTTCTTTGTCAAGTTCACCTTCTGCATTAGGTGTTTGGCCGGGCACAATTTTGCTCATTTCTAAGCGGATATTATCAAATAAGCCACGATAACTTGTTTTTGTATCTGCTTTGGCCAATGCTTTTGAAAATGCCAGTGACAAACTGCCGCAATGTTCCTCGCCGCATTCTTGGTTTAGTTCTGATGCTGCCGAAGCAAAAAAAGCACTCATTGGCGCTAGCCCGGGTTTAGTTTCACCCAAACTAAACAACCCTTCATTAACGATTTTAGTATTGGCAACAGGCTTGTAACCTTTAGGTGCATATTTGGTAGTAGTGCCTCGGTATGTTCCCAAGCCCGATCTTGTACTTGTTCCGCTATGGCATGCATCAATAAGAACCAACAGGTTGCCATTGCTGCCCAAGTGTTTTCTTATTTCTTCCAGTTTAAAACCAAACTCATCATCACGCAAATGCTTTTCTACGCCACCCTCGTATTCCATTGGCGAATCGTAGGTTACAAGAGCTTCATCATATCCATCAGCTTCGTCGCCGTTATTATCCATTACCTGCTGACCGTGACCGCTAAAATGAAAAACACAAATGTCGCCGGGTTTAGCCTTTGTAATAAGCTGTTGCTGCATGGCCAATAAAATGCCCTGTTTAGTAGCTTCTTTATCTCGTATAATACGAATATGGGTTTCTTTAAAACCCTGACGTTTTAAGGACTCCTTAATCAGCGGTATATCGTTTTCGGAGTTAAGCTCATTCCAGCCGGTGGAAGGGGCATAATTAGAAATGGCTACAATTAAAGCATACTTCTCGGGCACTTGTGCTGCTGCATTAAGCAAGAGTATGGTTAAGAATATGGAGAAGATCAGCTTCATGTTGTAACAGGTGGTTGTAACTATTTCGAAGCAATAATAGGAATTATAATAACCGGTTATCATACCCACTTGAAGGTATTTTAGTCTTATTCACGGGTTTCATGAAGCGGTTCGCTTCATTCTTTCTATTTTTATTGCATGGGGGCTGCTTTGTTTTACACGGCTGTTGTTATTCTGTTGTATAGTTATGTGGGATACCCGTTACTGTTATCGGTTCTTGCTGCATTTAAAAACATGCAATTAAATACCGTACAGGCAGAATGGCCGTTTGTTACTATAATTATTGCGGCATATAATGAAGAAGCTGTAATAGCCAGCAAAATCAAAAATACACTTGCGTCCGATTATCCACCCGAACGTATACAGCTAATTGTTGCTGCACAAGGTTCAACCGATGGTACTGTTGCTATTGCTTCTTCTTTTCCTGCTGTACTGGTGCTTCAATCCAACGAACGGAAAGGAAAATCTGCTGCCGTAAACGAGGCAGTAGAAAAAGCAGTGCATGAGTTTATTGTTGTTACTGATGCAAATACGTTGCTTACTGTACAAACAATAAAAACGCTTGTGGTTAAATTAAATGATGCTGCTACAGGAGCTGTTGCAGGCGAGAAAAAGGTAATGGATGCGAAAGGTACCAACATTTCGGGCGAAGGGTTGTATTGGCGTTACGAATCGTGGTTAAAAAAACAGGAAACAAAGTTTTATACGGTGGTTGGTGCTGCAGGGGAGTTGTTTGCTTTTAAAAAAGAATTATTTGTTCCTATTCCGGTACAAGCAATAACCGACGACTTCTTTTTATCGTTAGCAATAAACATGCAGGGAAAGAAAGTAGTTTATGCTGCAGATGCTGTTAGTACAGAAGTTGCATCGCTTTCGTTACACGACGAATGGAAACGAAAACTCCGTATTGCTGCCGGCGGCATCCAGTCGTTGTTTCTTGTAAAAAAGGCATTAAACCCTTTCCGTTATCCGTTGTTAAGCTTTCAGTTTTTTTCGCACAGGGTGTTGCGTTGGTTGTTTTGCGGACCTGCATTAATTATTCTGCTGCTTTCAAACGCAATGCTTCTGCTTGCAAATGAAGGAATCTTTTTTTATAGCTTTTTTTTAATGCAGCTACTGTTTTACGTTTTTGCGTTGGCAGGCTATGTTTTGTCAAAACAAAAACAATCCTTCTTTCTTTTTACTGTACCATTTTATATTGTGTTTATGCATGCGGCTATGATGGCCGGACTTGTTCGGTATTTTACAACAGGCCAATCTGTTTTGTGGGAAAAAGCACAGCGCTAATTTTGTAAAGCGATTCTTCAATAATTTCACGGCTTAAAGACTACTATCAGTAATACAGCTTCGATATTAAGCAGCCCCATCGAATACCTTAAAGGTGTTGGGCCTTTGCGTGCAGATTTGTTGAAGAAGGAGTTAGGCATTTTTACGTTTAATGATCTGCTCGAACATTTTCCTTATCGTCATCTCGATAAAACAAAAATTACACCTATCGGACAAATTACGATGCATATGGAATATGTGCAGGTTGCTGGTCGGTTAATCGACTTTGAAGTTGTTGGTGAACGAAAAGGTAAACGGTTAATAGCACATATTCGTGATAGCAGCGGAACAATGGAACTTACCTGGTTTCAGGGCATCAGCTGGGTACAAAAAATGTTGGCTATCGGCGAAGAATTTTTAGTGTTTGGCAAGCTTGGTTTTTTTATGGGCAAGCCACAAATTGTGCATCCCGAGCTGGAAGTTCGTACAGCTTACAATGCCGATGGTAAATCGTTACTTGAACCAATTTATCCTGCAACAGAAAAACTAAAAGTGCGTGGCCTTAACGGCCGCAATATTGCCAAGCTAACTGCAGCGCTGTTGCCACAGCTTCATCCAAACGATTTGCCTGAAAATTTACCGGCACATATACTTAATAAACTAAAATTTCCTTCGAGGTATCATGCCTATTTTTCCATTCATTTTCCAGCCGATCAGGAACAATACGAAGCAGCTTTGCGCAGATTGAAATTTGAAGAGTTGTTTATTGCACAGCTGCGAATGGGTATGATTAAAAGTAATCGTCATCGTTTTTCGAAAGGGGTTGTGTTTGATAAAGTAGGCGATCTGTTCAATAATTTTTACAATCATCACTTACCATTTCAATTAACGGGTGCGCAAAAAAGAGTACTGAAAGAAATAAGACAGGATACAGCCCGTGGTCATCAGATGAATCGCTTATTGCAGGGCGATGTGGGCAGTGGCAAAACCATTGTTGCATTGTTGAGTATGTTACTTGCAGCCGATAATGGTTATCAAAGCTGTTTGATGGCACCAACAGAAATTCTTGCACAACAGCATTTCAACAGTTTATCCAATCTTTTGCGTGAAATGCCGCTGACGGTTAAACTGCTAACGGGCTCAACCAAAAAAAAGGAACGGGAAAAAATATTAGACGATCTGCAATCGGGCAACATTCAATTGATCGTAGGTACACATGCGCTTATTGAAGATCCGGTGCAGTTTCAAAACCTTGGTCTTGCAATTGTTGATGAGCAACATCGCTTTGGTGTGGCGCAGCGTGCCGAATTACAAACTAAAGGTAAGCTGCCCCCGCATGTGTTGGTAATGACGGCAACACCTATACCCCGTACCATGGCCATGACGGCTTACGGAGATCTGGATTATAGTGTGATGGATGAATTACCTCCCGGACGTAAACCTGTTACAACCGTACACAGGAACGAAACAGCAAGACCATCAATTATGGATTTTGTGCGAAAAGAAATTGCCAAAGGCAGACAGGCATATTTTATTTATCCGTTGATTGAAGAAAGTTCGAAAATGGATTTCGAAAACCTGATGAAGGGATATGAAGAAGTGAAAGCATTTTTTCCTGAGCCACAGTTTTACATAAGCATGGTGCACGGTAAACAAAAGCCTGATGTGAAGGACACCAACATGATGCGTTTTAAAACAAACGACACACAAATTATGGTGGCAACAACGGTAATTGAAGTGGGAGTAGATGTGCCCAATGCAAGTGTGATGGTGATGGAAAGTGCTGAGCGTTTTGGTCTTTCGCAGCTGCATCAGCTTCGTGGAAGGGTTGGACGGGGTAGTGAACAAAGTTTTTGCATTCTTTTAACAGGCAATAAATTAACGAATGATGCCCGGGAACGGTTAAAGATAATGTGCGCCACCAACGACGGTTTTTTAATTGCAGAAAAAGATCTTGATTTGAGAGGACCGGGAGATATTGAAGGAACAAGACAGAGCGGTACGTTAAACTTTAAGCTTGCAAGTATAGTCCAAGACAAAGAAATTCTTGAGCAGGCAAAAATATTTAGCGATGAGTTGCTGCAAAACGATCCTGACCTTTCTTCGGCAGAAAATTTGCTGTTAAAATCTTACCTGTTGTTGAAAAAAGGAAAAACGGAGTGGAGTAAAGTGGCTTAACGAAATATGTGCAGAGGTATTTCCGTTTTAAATAATTAAATTCAAAGTCCATTAGATCAGAATCAAAACTCATGAAAGTACTCCGACTCCTTTCTGTTCCATTTCTGTTACTGGCTGTACCAATGTGCAGCTTTGCACAATTGTATTTTGTAGAAAACAAAGGACAGTGGGATCAGCAGGTGCACTTCAAAACAGAAGTTGGTAACAGTGCTTTCTTTTTAACTAAAGATGGGTACAGCATCTTAATCAATCATCCCGAAGATTATTTACGTTTAGCAGAGTTTAATCATGGTCATGGATTTGATTCTTCAGCCAAACAACAGTTTCGTACTGCTGCTCCCGATAAAATGCGGGCACACGCATTTCGTGTAAAATTCCTTGGCGGAAATTTCAATTCAACACCTGTTATGGAAAAACCATTGCCGGGAGTTGAAAACTTTTTTATTGGAAACGATCCTTCAAAATGGGCAAGCAACTGCAAAACTTACCAGGCTGTTACTTATAAAAACGTGTATCCTAATATTGATGTACGCTATTATGTTCAGGACGATCAGTTGAAATATGATTTTGTTGTTTACCCCGGTGCAGATGTATCCACTATTCAAATGCGATATGATGGGGCAGACAAAATCAGCCTCAGAAGCAACGAACTCATTGTGTCAACTTCAGTTGGCGAAGCCCGTGAGTTAAAACCTTATTCGTATCAGTTTGTAAACGGCAAACGTGAAGTGGTAAACAATAAGTATAAGGTTACCGGCAATACCGTAGGTTTTGATGTAAGTGCCTATAACAAATCAACCGTATTGGTTATCGACCCAACGTTGGTGTTTTCTTCATTTAGCCGCAGTACCGCCGATAACTGGGGCTTTACAGCAACGCCCGGTGCCGACGGAAGTTTTTTTGGTGGTGGTATCGCTCAGCCAACCGGTTTTCCTGTAACAGCAGGAGCAATACAAAGCACAGGCGCTGGTGGTGGAGGTTCCGGCGGCGTACCTCCGGACATTGCTATTATCAAACTCTCGCCCGATGGTCGTACAAGAATTTATGCAACATATTTAGGTGGTAACGGGCTCGATCAACCGCATAGCTTAATTGCAGATGCAGCAGGTAATCTTGTTATCGCCGGTCGTACAAATTCCGGTGCAAACTTTCCGGCAACATTGGTTGGTTCCGGTGGCGCCTACGATATTTTTGTTACAAAAATCAATGCCACTGGTACGGCAATTATTGGTTCGTTACGCATTGGCGGTACTGGCGACGATGGTGTGAACATTACTGCAAGCCGTGGTGGTGCAAATTCACTGCAACGTTTTTATGGCGATGATGGACGTAGTGAAGTGATTTTTGCAGCCGATGGAAGTATTCTACTGGCATCTTCAACAAGATCTCCATCCGGCACTGGCGCTTTTCCTGTATCTAACGGATTTCAATCTGGATTAAGCGGTAACCAGGATGCGGTAGTGCTGAAATTAAATGCAAATGCAACGTCAGTCACATGGAGTACAGTTCTTGGAGGTTCCGGCGACGATGCCGGCTTTGTTTTGAGTTACGATCCGTTAAACCCAGCTAACATCTATGTTGGTGGCGGTACAGGTAGTACCAACTTTCCAATGGGTGCAGGCGGTACATTACAAACAACTTATAACGGGGGGGTGGCCGATGGTTATCTTGCACGTTTGCAGGACAATGGCAATTCTGTTAGTTTAAACAGATCAACTTATCTCGGCACAGGCAACATTGATATGGTATATGGGGTACAGTTCGACAGCAGGGGTTTCCCCTATGTAATGGGTACAACAACCGGGAACTGGCCTGTACAGAATGCGGCCTACTCTGTAGCTAATTCTCGCCAGTTTATTGCAAAGCTTCGTCCCGATCTTAGTGCATTTGTGTATTCCACTACGTTTGGAACAAGCGGGGCGTTAAGTCCGAATATTTCACCTGTAGCTTTCCTGGTAGATAATTGTGAGAATGTATACGTTTCGGGCTGGGGAGGAGGTGCAAATAATTTTGGCGGAACAGGTTACCCAAGTGCAGGTACTACAGGATTACCAATTACACCCGATGCATTTCAACGAAATACTGATGGCAGTGATTTTTACTTTTTTGTACTGCAAAAAAATGCAGCATCACAATTATATGGAAGCTTCTTTGGACAGCTTGGTGGCGGAGGTGGATTAGAACATGTAGATGGAGGTACCAGCCGTTTTGATGCGAATGGGGTTATTTACCAGGCCCTTTGTGCAAACTGCAAAAACGTAAGCAATGGTGCGCCACTGGTATCACCTTTCCCCATTTCAGCAGGTGTTTATGGTAACGTTAATCCTGCTGGTGGAAGCGGCTGTAATTTAGGGATGGTTAAAATGCGGTTCGATCTTGCAGGTATTGATGTGTCGTTGCGTGCAGTTGGCGCTAAACAATTGAACTTCTGTCTGCCTGCAACAATACAGTTTACCGATACTATCCGTAAAGCAAAACAATACATCTGGATATGGGGTGATGGTTCACGAAACGATACTACAACAATTAACCCGTTTACGCATACTTACACAAGCACCGGCTTCTTTGATGTAAAAGTGATTGGTATCGACAGCAACTCCTGTAATGTAAAAGATTCTGCTACGATGCGTATTCGGGTAACAACCGATTCGGTAGATGTGGGTTTCAACTTTGCACGGCAAAACTGTAACAGCTTAACGTTCAACTTTACCAATACAAGCGATATACGAACAGCTTCAACACCTTTTGGTCCAAAATCATTTATGTGGGTTTGGGGCGATGGTTCAAAAAATGATACCATACCGGGCTTCGCTCCGCCGGTTGCACATACATTTCCAGGCGTTGGATCGTACAATGTTCGTTTGGTGTTAATCGATTCCAATTATTGTAATCTTGGCGATTCATCGGGCTTTGTTAACTTCCAGGTTATAGATAACATAAAAGCAGGCTTCCGTTTATCAAATGTTTGCGTGCCCGATACCATTAATGTTGTTGACACTTCGCTTGGCGCATTAACATATTTATGGGTAAGTAGTGATGGTCAAACATCAACCAATCCTGTTCCCGGCTTTATTTACAATACACCCGGCTCATACACCATCAAACAATATATTTTTAACCCTAACAGTTGTAACGGTGTAGATTCTACAGAACGTGAATTTCTGGCTGTAGGGCCACCAACAGCTGGCTTTACATATAATCCCAACCCATCGCAGGAAAATACACCAACACGCTTTACCAGTACAGCTTCTGCAGATGTGGTGAAATGGTTATACGATTTTGGCGATGGCACAACATCAACACTACGGGATCCTGTTCATCAATATGTATCACCGGCAATAAATATGGTGTGCCAAACTGTAACCAATGCTGCAGGTTGTGTTGATTCCGTATGTATTCCTGTAGAATCGATCATCAATGTGGTGAATGATCTGCCTTCGGCCTTTACGCCTAATGGCGATGGTGTAAACGATGTGTTTATGGTGCGTGGTTTTGGCATTACAAAAATGACATTGCGTGTTTATAACAGACAAGGGTTGATGGTGTTTGAAAGCCGCACACAGAATATTGGTTGGGATGGTAAATACAAAGGCTTGCCACAACCAATGGATGCTTATGCATGGACCTTGGATGTAGAATATTTTACAGGCGAAAGTTTTAAAAAGAAAGGTGATGTTACGTTGATACGATAGTAAGAAGCCCGATATCCTGATTGACCAAAACCAAGACCGACAGCGAAATAAATGCTTAAATGATGAGCCATGATGTGTAAACGAATTACAGGTGCTGCGTTGATCTTATTGTTGCTGCAAGTAACTGCAGTTGCACAGGATTTACATTTCTCTCAATTTATGAATTCGCCATTAACAACAAACCCGGCGAATACAGGATTTATTCCTGAAGCGGATTATCGTATTGGCGGCAACTTCCGCAATCAATGGACTTCTATTCCTGTGCCTTACCGCACAGCGAGTGTTTGGGGCGATGCACAGATATTTCGTAATTCAATTGAAAACGGATGGGTTGGTGTTGGTGCAGTGTTGCTGAATGATGTTGCCGGTCGTGGTAATCTTCGTTCAAATAAAGTGTATGCATCTGTTGCATATCACCAAATGATAGGCTTGAGCAGCTTGTTAAGTGCAGGATTTAATGCCGGTTATGCCAACAAACGTATCGATATAACCAAGCTTACTTTCGATAATCAATGGAATGGAAAGTTTTTTGATGCAGGTGCTCCTACAGGCGAATCCATTATTGCCAATCCGAATACTTCTTATTTCGATTTACAGGTAGGAATGAACTATGCTTATTTCCCAACAGAGAACACTTACATCAATGCTGGCGTTTCGGTACATCATATCAACAAGCCCAAAGAAACATTCTTCAGCAACGGTACCAACGAAGTGCCACGCCGTTACATTGGTTTTTTAAATGGAAGCTTTAAAGTAAACGACGACTGGATTGTAAACCCCAACGCTTATTTTTCATCGCAGGCAAAAGCCAATGAACTTGTGTTTGGAGGCAACCTTGCACACAATGTATTGGGCGATGGAAGTGTGGTTGTGTTTGGCGGGGCTTACTATCGCTGGAAGGATGCAGCTGTTGCTATGGTTGGTCTCGAATGGAAAGACATTCGTTTTACATTTACTTACGATGCTACAACAAGCAATCTTGCACGCTTTAATAATGCGAACGGAGCCTATGAATTTTCGTTGATCAAGAACGGCTACTACAACGAATATTTTGGCGATAAGAGTCAACGTAGACAAAGTATGTGTCCGAGATTTTAATGCATAAGCGCTTTACCTATTAGCGAACAGCCATTCTTTTATTTGATTTTGCCGCCTGCACTACCTTTCCGAATTTCGCCCAAAATTTCAGCACATGACCTCCGTTGATGAATATGCAAAAGTTGATCTGCAGATTGTTGAGCAACTGAAAACGATTGTTGGCGAACAGTATGTTTTTGTAGATGAAGAATCGCTCAGCAGGTATGCACACGATGAAACAGAGAATCTTCATTTTCCTCCGGAAGTGGTGGTAAAGCCACGCACAACAGAAGAGATCAGCGCCATTATGAAGCTGTGTAACGAAAAGCTTATTCCGGTTACACCACGTGGTGCAGGTACTGGATTGGCAGGTGCAGCATTGGCCGATAAAGGAGGTGTATTACTTTCTACCGAACGTCTCAATTCTATCCTCAATATTGATGAACGTAATCACCAGGTAACAACAGAGCCCGGCGTAATTACAGAAGTGTTGATGGAGGAAGTGAAAAAACTTGGTTTGTTTTATCCTCCCGATCCAAGCAGCAGAGGCAGTTGTTTTATTGGCGGAAATATTTCTGCCAACAGTGGCGGCCCGAAAGCGGTGAAGTATGGTGTGGTGCGTGATTATGTGTTGAACCTTGAGGTAGTGTTGCCCAACGGAGAAGTTATCTGGACAGGCGCCAATGTATTGAAGTATTCAACAGGTTATAATCTTACTCACTTAATAGTTGGCAGCGAAGGCACATTGGGCGTTGTTACAAAAATTGTATTGCGGTTGATTCCCTTGCCAAAGTACGATCTGTTGATGTTGGTTCCTTTTAAAAATCTGGAACAGGCGGGTGAAGCAGTAAGCGAAATATTCAGAGCAGGATTTGTGCCAAGTGGATTGGAATTAGTTGAGATCGATGCCTTACAGATTGTAAGTAAAATGGTGGATAGTTCTGCTGTACCTCTTACAGATGATACTGCTGCGCATTTAATTATTGAAGTGGATGGCAACGACATGGATGTGTTGATGAAAGACATGGAAGCAATTGGCGAACTCTTAACGAAATATGATATTGGTGAATTGTATTTTGCAGATGATGCACAGCAGAAGGCTGAGTTGTGGAAGTTGCGCCGTCGTGTAGCAGAAGCTGTGAAGATGGTGGGTTATACCATCGAAGAAGATACAGTGGTACCACGTGCCGAACTGCCGGCACTCATTAAAGGAGTAAAAGCATTGGGTAAAGAATACGATTTCAACGTAGTTTGCTATGGCCATGCAGGCGATGGTAATCTGCACATCCGTATTCATAAAGAAGGTACGCCTAACAGCTATGGCGATGCAGAAATGGCGAAATGCCTGCGTGCTATGTTTGCATTGGTACATGGGCTTGGCGGAACAATCAGTGGAGAGCATGGCGTTGGTTTAATTCAGAAAGGTTACATGGATATTGTAATGAAAGAAGCTAACCTGAAACTGATGCGTGAAATAAAAAGAGCTTTCGATCCAAACAATATTCTCAACCCGGGAAAAATTTTCGATCTGTAATAAACAAACTGGAGTCATGAAAAAAAGTATAGTTGCTTTTTGCTTAGTGCTGGTTAGTTTAAACCTGTTTGCACAAAAAGAAGAACGTGAAAAAGGTTTCAAGCAGGAACAGATGTATATCGGCTCCGGTATTAACGTAGGTTTTTCGCAGGGCTGGATACTCGGTCTTAACCCGGAGATCGGTTACAGTTTAAACAATTTCCTGGATGTTGGCATTGCTACAAATATCAACTACATCACGCAAAATTATGGCAGCGGTACGTCGTATAAATTCTTTGCATACGGTGCAGGGCCATATGTACGTGGCTGGATCATTAACCAGTTTTTTATAACAGGACAGTTTGAATACAACCGCATTGCAGAAAAATATACTGATCAATATGGATCGGTTAGAGATGCTTACGCAAGCCCCAGTGTATTGGTTGGCGCAGGTTATGGCAGCAGGCAAATAGGAAGGGCGCAGTTTTTTACAAGCATTATGGTTGATGTGTTGCGCAAACCAAATTCGCCATATGTAGACAGGCAAACAAACAGCCTGTTACCGGTGTTTCGTACAGGGTTTATGTTTTACCTGAAACCGCAAAAACGTTAAGCAAATATTTCTTTCGGCTCGCTAACAATTACAATACGTTCTTCAATTTCTTCGTACAGAAAATTTTCTTTGTACATCTGTCGCATATGAGCAATCAGGTGTGTGTAATATCCATTGCTGTTAAGTAAAAATATTTTTTTGCTGTGGATCTTTAATGTATTCCATGTCAGCATTTCAAACAGCTCATCAAGTGTGCCATAACCACCTGCAAGAATTACTGCAGCATCGCAAAGTTCATACATCATTTTTTTACGGATATGCATATCGCTTACTACATGCAGCTCTGTAATGCCTTTATGTTGTGCTTCCCATTCCAGCAGAATTTCCGGAATAATACCAACAACTTTGCCGTTGCCTTCCATTACCGCATCAGCAACAGCACCCATTAAACCTTTGCCTCCACCGCCATAAACAAGTTTAATGTTTCGTTCAGCCATTATGTGGCCAAGCTCTTTTGCATGTGCAGTAAACAAAGGGTCGTTGCCCGGTTTCGATCCGCAAAAAACAGCGAGTGATGATAGTTGCATAGTTAAAGTTAGATAGCGCAAAGTACAGAAACTGTTTCACCGTACGATTAATTCTTTATCTTCATTTTTAAACGAATTGGTATGTCGCCTTTATTGCTGTTTTCATTTGTATTTGGTTATTTTTTGTTATTACTGGTGGTAGCGTGGTACACATCTAAAAATTCAAACAACGACTCGTTTTTTATAGGTAACCGCAGCAGCAACTGGATGTTGGTGGCATTTGGTATGATCGGTACTTCGCTCAGCGGTGTTACGTTTGTAAGTGTGCCCGGGGCAGTTGCAAAAGAATCGTTTGCTTATTTTCAAATTACAATTGGTTATCTGATCGGGTACATTGCCATTGCTTATGTATTGCTTCCGTTGTATTACAAACTCAATCTTACTTCCATCTACAATTATCTCAGCGGACGATTGGGATTCAGATCATACAAAACAGGTGCCTCATTCTTTATTCTTTCAAGAACATTGGGTGCAACTGCACGGCTGTACCTTGTAGTAAAAATTTTGCAGGATGCTTTGCCTGCCAACATCAATATTCCTTTTTGGGTAACAACACTGGTTATTCTTCTTATGATCTTGTTATACACTTACGAAGGCGGCGTAAAAACAATTGTGTGGACAGATACCCTGCAAACAACATTTATGCTGTCTGGCCTTGTAATATGTGTGGTGTACCTGCTCAATCAAATGGGAATGAGTTTTGGCGATAGCATTACTGCCATGAATGAGAAAGGCTACTCCAAAATTTTCTTTACCGACCCGTCAGGCAAATTGTTTTTTCTGAAACAGATTTTAGCCGGTGCATTCATTACCATTACGATGACAGGTATGGACCAGGAAATGATGCAAAAAAATATTTCGGTGAAGACATTAAAGGATTCGCAAAAGAATGTACTTACGCTTGGTTTTATTTTAATGATCGTTTTGATGTTATTCCTTTTTCTCGGGGGCGTACTGTTATTGTTTGCACAACAGCAGGGTATTACAGCTGCAGGCGATAAACTCTTCCCCGCAATTGCATTAAACCATATGCCGCCGATCGTATCGGTTATTTTCATCATTGCACTCATATCTGCATTGTTTCCAAGTGCCGATGGCGCTATTACTGCACTCACATCTTCATTCTGTATTGATATTATCGGCATACAACGTAGAGCTGATATGAGTGATGCTGAAAAGAAAAAAGTAAGACAACGGGTGCATCTCACTTTTGCAGCTGTATTTCTTGTGCTGGTAATGGTGTACAAATGGGTAAACGAACCAAGCATGATCGGCGTGATATTAAAAGTAGCAGCTTACACATATGGGCCATTACTTGGCTTGTTCACTTTTGGCATTATAACCAAACGTGCAGTAAACGATAAGCTGGTGCCCATTGTATGTATTGTTGCTCCTGTAATCTGTTTCTTTATTGATAAATTTCAGAAACAATTATTCGGCTCGTTTGAAGTAGGACTTGAATTGCTCATCATCAACGGCCTTTTAACCTTTATTGGTCTGTTCATGATCTCTCACAAAGCAGAAGCAAAGCAGGCGATAGCCTGATTGGTTATTGCCAATTGCCTGCCGATTATTGCCTGTTTTCGGCGCATGTGTTTTATCTTTGCCGAAACGTTTTTACTTGGAGTTGATCAACCCGAAGGCCGAAACATATGCAGCACTTTATTCTTCTAAGGAAGATGCCGTATTGCAACGCATAATAGCCGAAACGGAACAATCGCACAAACAGCCGCATATGCTGAGCGGCCATCTCCAGGGTCAGTTCCTTGAAATCATCAGCAAACTGGTACAACCCCAACGCATACTCGAAATTGGTACCATGGTTGGCTACAGCAGTATTTGTCTTGCAAAAGGTCTTGCTGTAGAAGGAATACTACATACCATTGAAATGCGGGAAGCAGATGCAGCAGTTGCAAAAGCTAATTTTGAACAGGCCGGTATGCAGGATCGTATTCAGCTGCATGTTGGCAATGCACAGGAAATTATTCCGCAGTTAAACGAAACATGGGACCTGGTGTTTATCGATGCAGATAAGACGGGTTACGCCAGATACTACGAGCTGGTAAAGCCACGTTTAAGAAGTGGAGGTTTAATTCTTGCCGACAATGTGCTTTTTCACGGCGATGTGCTGGAAGAGGAGATAAAAGGCAAGAACGGAAAAGCAGTACACGCTTTTAATGAACTGATAGCTGCTGATGAGGAAGTTGAAAAAATAATGTTAACACTGAGAGACGGATTGTTTCTCATCCGAAAAAAATAAAATATACTATGAGGAGACTGTTGTATCTGTCCATGGCTCTTTTTGCTTTTGTTGCAGCAAATGCACAAACCATTTCGATTGAAGAGTATATTGATGCTTACAAAGAAATTGCAATGAAGGAAATGATCCGCACAGGTGTTCCGGCATCTATTACATTGGCACAGGGCATTGTTGAAACAGAAAACGGCAACAGTAAGCTGGTAAAAAAATCAAACAATCATTTTGGTATTAAGTGTAAAGAAACATGGACGGGTCCATCGGTAAGTCATGATGATGATGCACCCGGTGAATGTTTCCGTGTTTATAACAATGCCGAAGAATCGTATATCGACCACTCCAACTTTTTACGCACAAGAAAGCATTATAATTTTCTGTTCGATCTGAATCCGGCAGATTACAAAGCATGGGCTTATGGTTTAAAGAAAGCAGGTTACGCAACCAACCCTGCTTATCCCGCCATGTTAATCAAATACATTGAAAAATATAACCTCAACGAATATTCATTAATTGCAATAACAAGAAAAACCGGTAACGAACCGATTCTTGCAAAAAATGAACAACCTGTTTCGTCAACCCCGGTAACAACTGCAGTTACAACTGTACAGCAACAGCCCGTTGCTACGCAAACAGTTGCAAAGTCACAACCGGAAGTTGCAGCAGTTGTAAAGAAAGAAGAACCGAAAAAAGAAGTGGTGAAAGTTGCTGTAGATTACCCAAGCGGCGAGTTTCGTATTAATGATACAAGAGTAGTGTATGTTGCAAAAGGAACTGCGTTTCTGGCAATTGCACAAAAGTATAATGTACAGCTGAAGTGGTTGTTCGATTTTAATGATCTGAAAGAAGCAGAGCAATTGGAAAAAGATCAACTCATTTACCTGCAACGTAAACGCCGTACAGGTGTTGATGTGGTGCATATTGTAACAGAAGGCGAAACAGTGTACGACATAGCACAGGCACAAGGTATCCGTTTAGATGCGTTATTGCAATTGAACAGAATTACTGTTAATCAGCAACCGGCAGTAGGTGAAAAAATATTTCTGCAAACACCTGCAACAGCAGTTCCTAAATTAGCTGTAACAATAAAAGAAATTGTTTTGCAACCCGCAACAGAAGCTGATGAAATGGTGATGTTGAATAAAGAAGTGATTGTACATGTTGTGCAGCCGAAGGAAACCCTATACAGCATTTCAAAAAAATACGAAGTATCGCTGGTTCAAATTCAGCAATGGAATAAACTGGCGGGTACCGATTTAAAAGAAGGATCAGAGATCATCATCAATAAATAAACAGCATGGCAGAACCAATTAAGGTACACGATAAATATTTTGTTCCGTATATGACGGAAGCAATCGTACTTGCACGCATTGCCGAATTGGGCAAACAGATCGATACTGATTATGCAGGTAAAAAGCCATTGTTTATTGCTATCCTTAACGGGTCGTTTATGTTTGCATCCGATCTGTTCAAACAAATTCATGTTGATGCAGAGATCTGTTTTATTAAGCTTGCTTCATATAAAGGAACAAAATCTACAGGCCAGGTAATTACAGCTATTGGTTTAGATACTGACATTGTAGACAGGCATGTGGTGGTTATTGAAGATATTATTGATACAGGTAAAACCCTGAGTGAGTTTTTGCCACAACTGCATAACCAACAACCGGCATCTTTAAAAATTGCTTCTTTATTGCACAAGCCGGAAGCAACTACGTATCCTATACAAATTGATTATTTAGGGTTTTCTGTGCCGAATAAATTTTTACTTGGTTATGGCTTAGACTATGACGGTCTTGGACGCAACCTGAAAGAAATTTACCAGCTTACAGAGAACCCTTCCTGATAAGCCAACCACTAACCCGGCGAAGCAGGAGTATAATTATGAAACCACGGTATATTACTTTGGTGTGCTTGCTCCTGTTCGCAATTGTTGCGGATGCTCAATATTATTTTCGTGGGGAAGTAAAAGATCCAACAGGTGCAGGACTTGCATTGGTACGTATACGTGTACATTCTTCCAATTCATTTTATCAATCCGGTTCAACAGGTGGGTTTGGTTTGCCTTCTTCAAAAGTAAGAGATACCGTGAGCTTTTTTCTGAATGGCTACGAAGAAAAAACAGTTGTACTAAACAGTAATGAGTTTAGTACAGTAGAGATTAAGCCAAGTTCGGCCATCAGCAATCCCAAACGAAAATTACTTTCTTTAACAAAAGACAAAGTACAGGAGCGTAACAATATTGGTTTTGCCAATGGCGAAACCTATTCCGAACAAATTGAAAACAGTTTCAACAATACTGCAGAATATCCATCAGTTGGGTTTGCGTTAAATGTAGATAAAGCATCTTACAGCAATATCAGGCGGTTTATCAATACGCATTCTGTGGTACCGAAAGATGCAGTGCGTATAGAAGAGATGCTCAATTATTTTCCACAGCAATACAAAGCACCGCAACAAGGGAAAGAATTTTATACCGAATCGCAATTGACGGATTGTCCCTGGAACCCCATGAACCGTTTATTGTTTTTGCAACTGCATGCACGGAAAATAAATTACGACTCATTGCCACCAAGCAATTTTGTTTTTTTAGTTGATGTAAGCGGATCGATGGATTTACCCAACCGTTTACCCCTGTTGCAAACTGCATTTCGCATGATGGTGCAGAATCTTCGACCGATCGATACCATTTCAATGATGGTGTATGGAGGAACAGTGGGTATTGTATTGCAACCAACCGGGGGCAACGAAAAAGAAAAGATCATGGCAGTAATTGATTCGCTTGGTGCAGGAGGCGATACGCCGGGAGAGTCGGCCATCAGGCAGGCGTACAGACTTGCACAAAGTCAATTTATAAAAGGCGGCAATAACAGAGTGATACTTGCTACCGATGGTGATTTTAATGTAGGCGAATCGAGCGAAGAAGCCTTGATACAACTCATTACACAGAAACAGCAAACAGGTATTTATCTTACATGCCTGGGTGTAGGCATGGGTAATTATAAAGATTCGAAACTGGAAGTGCTTGCAAAAAAGGGTAATGGCAATTTTGCTTATCTCGATAACATACCCGAAGCAGAAAAAGTATTGGTGAAAGAGTTGATGCAAACATTGTATGCGGTGGTGGATGATGCTTACCTGAATGCATCGTTCAACACAAAACAAATAAAGAAATACCGCTTAATTGGCTTTGATAACAGGAAAGATGTGCTGGCCGACAGTGCAAGTATTTTAGAAGGTGGTGAAATTGGCACCGGCCATATTGTTACTGCGGTGTTTGAAGTGGAGATGAACAGCACTTACAATGCAGATGAAGAATTGGCAACGGCTGAGTTGGGTTATCAAACTGTAAACGAAAAAGAGAAACAAGCGGAAACATTTCAGCTTCGTAATAATTACAAATCGCTTTACACAGTAGATAGCAGTTACCGCTTCTCTGCTGCAGTTGCCATGTTTGGGTTAATGCTCAAACAATCGCCACACCTGAAAGTGTATAGCTGGGAATCGTTGATCAATCTTTTGAACAGTAGTGTAAACCGAAACGATTACTGGCAGCAGGAACTGTTGCAACTTGTTCTCAAAGCAAAAGAAATTTACAAGCCTGTTAAAGAACGCAGACGCTTATTCCGCAAAAAGAAAAAAGAAAAAACAGAGATCATCCTGTTTTAGTAATTGATCTTCTACCACTCGTTTGTTTGTTGCAGATTTTTTAACAGCCTGCAGATGTTGATGTGGAAAAACAGTACGATTCCACAGCATATTGGTGCGTTTTAGCACACTGTTTTAGTTGTGCCACACGTACCTTTGCGCTCTTAAAAATCAGTACATATGGCATTAGTAGGTAAAAAAGCTCCCTTATTTAAAACAGGTGCGGTAATTAACGGCGAAGAGATTGTTGAAGATTTCAGTCTTGAACAATACATCGGAAAGAAAAATGTGTTGTTCTTCTTCTATCCAAAAGATTTCACATTTGTTTGTCCAACAGAAATTCATGCTTTCCAGGAAAAACTGGCTGAGTTTGAAAAAAGAGATACGGTTGTGGTAGGTTGTTCTACCGATACAGAAGAAACGCATCTTGCATGGTTAACTACTGCAAAAGATAACGGTGGTATTGAAGGTGTAACCTATGCATTGGTTGCCGATGTTGCAAAAACCGTAGCAATGAATTACGGTGTACTTGGTGGGGAATACAGTTTCGATGCTGTTACACGTACATGGTCGTTCAGCGGTGCACCTATTGCATACCGTGGTACATTTTTAATTGATAAGGAAGGCATCGTTCGTCATGAATCGATCAACGATTTTCCTTTAGGCCGCAATATCGATGAAGCACTCCGCATTATCGATGCGCAGTTACACGTAGAAAAGTTTGGTGAAGTTTGTCCTGCAAACTGGGAAGAAGGCGATAAGGCAATGACTGCTACACAGGAAGGTGTTGCTGATTATTTTTCAAAAAATTAATGAAACAAAGATGTTTATTGAATTAACAGAAGATAATCTTGAGCAGTTGATTGCAGATCATCCCGATGCAATGGTGATGTATTCTGCAGGCTGGTGTGGTAACTGTCGTTTAATGAAACCGAAGTTTAAACGTTTGGCGGGCGAACAGGAAACAGTTGCGTTTATTATTGCTGATGCAGAGAAATTTCCAGGATCACGCAAGCTGGCAAGCGTAAACAACCTGCCTACGTTTGCAGGTTTCAAAGGCGGACAACTGATCAGCCAGATACAGACTAATAAAGAAGAACCCGTTAAATCGTTGATCAATGAAATTACCGGTAATTAGAAAAATACAACAGACCTGCTCGGTTGAAGAAATTGAAACGGCTATCCGTGTATTGGAAAATACATCAGAAGCATCTTCATTAAAACCCGAAGAGGTAGATGTGATTGGCGAATTGATTTCGAACATGTGCGGTGCTCTGGAAGTTCACCGGATGATTGCCGATGGTATGGCCGAAAAAGATGCAGCCAATGCATTTATGAAAAAAGTATTGGGATCAATTGATAAATAGGTTCCAACTTTAACCAAAGCAAAGAGGCAGCGAAAGCTGCCTCTTTTTATACTCATCATTCATCACTCATTCACTTTCACTCTCACCCCTTCACTATGACTTGTAAATTCAGGCGCATACATGCACTGAATAGTTGTGATGCCGCTGCTGTAATTACCTGCATGGGTAATGAACATCGGGTACTCAAAAACATAAGTGCCTTTGTTAAGCCAACTGAAGAAGAAACTGGTGCTGGCATCTTTGGTGCTTTCATAATAACCTAAGCCGCCCTGCCATTTGTATTGACTGATGACATTCACCGGTTCCATACAACTCGGACGCATATCTTTCATGTGTACATATTCCATGTTACGATCAACACGCAATTCAATACGCACTTTTATTTTGTCACCCACTTTCAATTCATCGCCTTCGTTTACAGGAGTAAGTACCGGGCCGCTTGCGGTGTTGCGCTCTACAAAATATTTCTTCTGCAATTTCAATGGTGTTTCAGCCGATGTGATCTTATCTAAGTTTTCAAAGTACTGCCAGTATGCTGCACCCCATGTTGGTTGACCATTCGATTTGCTCACACTTACATTGATGTTGCCGAATGCTGGTTTCACAAAATTGCCCTCAATGCTGCGTTTGAAATAACCGGTGCCTGCTTCTGTTTTTTCAGTTGATGTGCTGAACAATTGATCGCCTGCTTTTATTTCCACAACAGGTTCAGTAGCGATCCATTCACCGCCTTGCAACAACAATGCATAACATGCTTCAGCAGTAGCAATCGTTGTTTTCCAGTTTTGTGTTTGCTTTTGTTTCAGCAACCATGTCTTCAGATCATTCACTGCTTTTTTATCAGCCGTTACATCATTGAATACTTCGATCATCAAGGCCTGTGCTTCAACTGGTGCCTGGTACCAATAATAACCTGACGTGAAATCTTTAAAGTACATACCCATCTCTTCGTTAAAGAGTGCATTTTCTTTTAACGAATTCACAATGGCAGTTGCTGTTTTTGCATCTTTACTGCGCTGCATAGCCAATGCGATCATGCCCTGCATATACTTGCTTTGACTTAACCAAAACTGTTTCGCCTGCGTATTGTAATAATTGAACGCTGTTTCTGTTCCTTTTGTTTGTGCAACAGCAGGGAAGAAGCTACGCATATAGAGATACTGTATTTGCGTAGAACCGATATTGTTATTCTTCAACGGTGTTTTATACTTCAGCAGGTTATCGTAATCTTCTTTCACTCGTTTATCGAGATAAGGAATGGCTTTTGCCAGCATTGCATTCAACGCTGACTGTTGTTCTTTTGGCACGGCATTTAATTTTTGCAGATGACCAATACCTGTTACAATGTATTGTGTAATGTAACGATCATCGGGTCCACCTTTGAACCACATAAAACCACCGTTCACAGTTTGCATCTGTTGCAGTTGTGCAATGGTTTTGCTTAACTCACTGCTCATGCGGATCATATCGAACAACAACGCAATGTTTTTCTTTTGCTGCTCTTCATTTTTTGCCTGGAACACCCAAGGTGTTTCCTGCAGCAATGCCGATTTTAATTCTTCATTCTTTTGCAGATTGCTCATTAATGCAGCCGTGTCTTTTATTTTCCATTGCTGCATCACCTGCTGTATGCGTGGCAGTTTTTGTGTGATGTGCGATGCCAATGCATTTGCATAAAACCGGTTCCATGTTTGCTCTGCACATTCGTAAGGATATTCCATTAAGTAAGGCAATGCCTGCACTGCATACCAAACAGGATTGCTGGTAAACTCAATGGTAAAACGATGATGTGTTAAACTCTCTGATTTCTCAGAGTTGAGCAGTTTACTGAAGTTGAATGTTTTTGTGCCGTCACCATTCATCCACAACGGTAACGATTCTGTTACCAGCATGCGGTTGGTGAGTACAGGCAGTGTTGCTTCTTCACCATCTGTTTTGTTATCAGCTTTTGCAATGATCCTGTACGTTAAAGCATCGTTGAAATTATAAGGCACTTCGGTGCGGAACTTCACCACTGTACTTTGTTTTGGCCCAACAGTGAAATGCTGTACAGGAAATGTATTCTGGAACCAGCCATCAACAGGTTGCATAGTGGCTGTGTTGAGTAATTGCAGGTTGCTTACTCCGGTAATTTCTTTATCGGTGAGGTTGCTGATCTTGGCTGTAAATTCAAACCGATCACCTTCTCGTAAGAAACGTGGAGCAAATGGTTGCACCATCAGGTCTTTTTGTGTAACAATACTTGTTTCACTCAAGCCCATCGACAGGTCTTTTGTATGTGCCAGCAACTGTGCTTTCCATTTCGTTAATGCTTCCGGCACGGTAAAGCTGAACGTGATGTTACCTTCAGCATCTGTTTTCAGATCGGGGAAGAAGAAAGCTGTTTCGTTAAAGTTGGTGCGGATGGAAGAAGATGCATCAGCAGGTTTTTCTTTTGACGGAAGGATTGCGTCCTTAAAATTAGCAGTGGAATCAGCACCAATGTTGCCAGCCCAATTATTATTTTCTTCACGCTTCATAGCCATTGCCTCTTTGGGTGCTGTCGCAGGAGCCATTTGTTGATCTGCAAGAATACGAGGAGATGTTCTCTTATACGCTACTCCTTCAAACATGCCAAAGTAGTTGCCGATTTGTTTAAATAAATCATAATGCTTTTCATAATCGACAATGTCTTCAACAACATAAGATTTCTCATTTGAATTAATTGTTGCAAACCCTGCACCACTCCAGTTACTCTGCAAATAATTTATCGGAAATAGATTCGGTTTATTCCATTGATGAATCCTGAACTGATCAAGCGATGCATCGTACATACTTGCCAGCATTTCTGCTGCTACTTTATCGCCTTTGTAGCCACTGATCTTGATCTTCCATTGTTCTTCACTACCTGGTAATGTTTTATCACGGAAGGTTTCATACGTGATGTTCAGATCTTTGTTTGTCCACGGAACATGCACATAACGGGTAAAGTTGTAGAAGCGGTTATTTTTTACAAACGCATAGGCATAACCAAAACCACCTCTTTGCTTTTCAGTAACAGGAACAATGAATTGTTTCTGTTCGTTATTCAGTTGGTAGAACTGCATGTTGCCTGTTGAGCTGTTCGGATCAAGCTGAATTAAAAACACATTGGCGGCACTTGTTCCAAACTGAAGCGTTGCATTAGTGCCCGGCTCTCCTGTTACAGTGGAAGGCAGTTGCCAAACATATTCAGGCGTTGACAGTTTATTGGTTGCATCCGATAACTGCACATAAGTTTGATTCTTTACTTCCTTGCCATCTTTGTCTTTCGTAATTGCTTCTATCAAGTACCAGCCGGCTTTCAACTGACCACTCACCACTGACCACTCACCACTTGCTTTCGATGTATCAGTCTGTTCAAACAACTTTGCTCCCTTCTCCCAATTTTCTTTATCAGCTTCGTTGTTGTATTCATCATTCGGAAAATCGGCGAAGTAATCTTTCTCATTGATGATGAACTGATCAGGTGCTTCCCAATAACGGTTGCGGATAAGACGCTCAGGTGATTTTAATTTATACATGCTTACTGTAACCGTACTCTTCACAAATTCATTCATCAGGTTTTGTGTGCGGATGTTGATGCTGTTGAATTGTGCAGCCTGTTGCAATTCACCTTTCGGCAAGCTGATCATTAATTGCAATGCACTGTACCCAACACTGATGGCTGTTTCGCCACTTCGTGTTTCACCATTTAAGTCGGTTACATCAGCAATCACTTTATAATCGAACACAGGGTCCAATTCTTTACGCACCTGTTTATCGGGTACAGCGTTGAACTTGATTTCAAAACTGCCATCTGCTTTTGTAGTGGCTTCACCATGCGCAATTTCCTGTGCATTCATTTGCGGCCAGCCCCATTTCCAGCTAAGCCAGGGATAAAGCAAACGAGGTTGACGCACTACACGGTACTTAACTTTTGCGCCATCAATATTATTACCTGCATACGCTTTTGCTTCGCCAGTAACAGTAATCGCATCGTTAATACGGAAACTTTGTTTGACGGGTTGATACTCTACAAAAAACTTCGGCCGCTTGTATTCTTCTACAGAAAAATAAGCACTGGCACTGGTGGCCGATTCCTGTAAATAATATTGACCGTTGATGCGGCCAACAGGTAACACAAACTTTCCTGCATAAGAACCAAATTCGTTTGTTGTCAGTTTTATGGAATCTACTTTCTGGTAATTGGCATCGTAGAGATAAATAGTTGTACCAAGATTGCTCACAACTTTTGGTAAACGGGTTGTTGCATCCGTTGCAGTAACAATGCCTTTGAAATAGATTGTTTGCCCGGGGCGATAAATCGAACGATCGGTAAAGAAGAAAGTGCGTCTTGTTTTTGCTTCATCAACAGTTGAAGGCTTGTCCTCGTAAATATAGCCATACGCAGCATCATCTAAAAAGAGATGATCTTTTTCATAGCTGATTTCTAATGTGCGGCTATGCCTGTTTTCACTTTTACTGCCGACAGTAAACCAGCCATTAACATCGGTGTTGTAATTGCCCACTTTGTTGTTGACAGTCTTACGCAGGTTGTAATCGTAATAACGTTCCCAAACAGTCACTGCTGCTTTTTGCAATGGCTGACCGCTTTCCCTGTTCAATACAAAAAAGTTATTGTTACTGTGCATCCATGCAATGGCACTTACATGAAAGAACTGAACAGCCAATGCATTTTTTGTAAGCGTGAATTTTTCATCTGCACTTGCAAGTAAGAGATAAGTGCCAACAGGTAATGCAGGTACTTTTATTTCTGTGCTGTGTTGCTGGTAATCTTCTGTAGCGGACAAGGAATAAGAAATTGTATTAACTGCTTTCAGTGCAATCAATTTTTTCCAGTATTCATCTTCCCAACGATTCTGTTCCATATTCTCCATATCAGTTTTGCTGACAGGAATAATGCGTAAAAAGATTTTGGGAACGTTTTTATAGTTCACTAAGGAGCGGAAAGGTCGGCCGGGCAGATTTACTTTTTCTGAAGTAAGTGACAGTTGTTTGCTTTCTATTTCTTTAATGAGATTTGCACAATTCGCTCTTCCTTCGCTCAATGTTGTTTGTGCAGTAATACGTTTGCACAACTCCATTGCTTTCTGGTAATAATAGCGTGGGTTCTGTTCGTCGTTTACTTTATGCTTTTTAAAATCGTAGGTAGAAGCATAATCGACATAATCTCTTGCAAGCAGGTATGCAGCCTGCGAAGAAACCGGTTGAAAGTTGTATTGGTGCAGCAAATGATTCAACGCCATGCGGTACAACTCTGTTTTATTTTCCATGGTTGCATAGCGATGCACAAATTGTAAACGTAAAAGGTCAACATCCATCAATGCATCCGGCTTTGTATCGTTGACGTGAAAAGCAATTAACTCTTTGTACAGTAGCAAAGCTTTGTGCGTAAGCGATAACGAATCAGTAGTGTTGAATTTTCTTGTAATAAAATCGGCAGCAGGGTCGTAAGCTGCAGCCATATTCAATTCAAACACTTCCTGGGGTTTGGTAACGCTGCGTTCATCGTTGCTGAAATAATCAATGGCACGGTGTGCCAGCAGATCGTACAATGTTGGACGAAGATGACGCACATTGCCTTTGTTGATCACTACATCAAATGCATCGAGCTTGGTTTGCTGCAACAGTTTTTTGTTTTGCAGCGATGCAAGAAACAGGCTGCTGATCTTTTTGTGCAGATCATCAATGGTCCATGTATTAATATCAGCCTTATTAAAACCAACTGTGTTTGTACGTTGGTAAAACTTCCAGCGGTTGTTCTGAAAAAATTGCCAGTATGCTTCTGCTGCGTAATTGGTTAAAACAGATTTTAATGGTTCAGCAGCAATGCTGATCTCTTTCTCCATTTCAGCAATAGCTTTTTCATCAGCATCTTCTTCTTTCTGCTGTTGCAGACTTAAGCGAAACAATACAGCTTTGAGCAACTGTCCGTTGTTCTTTTCTTTTTTAGCTGCATCGTAAATGGTCTTTACTTCTTTCAGGGCCGATTCGGTCAATCCTTTTTTGGAGATCAGGTCATCAACTTTTTTCCAGGCAGCTGTGTAATTGAATTTGTTTTGTGCAAATAAACTCATGCTGAATAAAAGGATAAACAGGTTAACAAGCGAAATACGTTTCAACATAGAAATCGTTTTTTGTAAGATAATCAAATACTGTGCTGATGAGATGCAAAGAAACAAGGAATTGCATAAACAGTATCAGGACGTCGCAGACGTAAGATACTTATTGTCCGCAATTCCGGTGTCTGACGTTTGCAACGTCCTGACACCTGAATTGCTTTAACGAATCTTTATCAGCTTTTGTTTTGCCTTCTGCTTTTTTGTTGCGTCTGAATTAAAAAACAAAGGAGGTTTTTATGAACAGAATTTTTACACTCGTAGCTTTTCTCTTAATGGCAACTGCAGGTTTTGCAGGTTGGGACGATGGCCGGTTGAGTATTACCAGCATGTCTGTTAACCCTGTTCGTGTAATGGTTGATGGCAGACAGGTGCAGGTTGGAAACCGTGAATTTCAGATCAGCAATTTAAACCCAGGTTATCACCGTGTGCAGATCTATGCGGTTAATAACAATAACAACAACAATAAACGGAGAGGTATTTTCGGCAACAACCGTGATGAACTTATTTACAACACTAACGTAAACATCCGCAGAGGTATGCATACCGATATTGTTGTAAACCGTTTTGGTAAAGTGTTTGTTGATGAACAGGCAATCGATAACCGTAATGATGATTGGAACAACCGTGACGACCGCAACAACGGCGGCTGGGGTAACGATCGTAACAACGATGGCTGGGGCAACGACAGAAACAACCGTTACCAGCCGATGGATTATCAAAAATTTCAGCAGTTAAAACAATCGGTTGAACGTAGCAATTTCGATGATAATAAAATGGAATTACTCCGTTCGGTTTTGCCTAACAATGCAGTAAGTGCACAACAGGTAAAGGAACTTGTACAGCTGATGAGTTTTGAACAAAACAAACTTGAGCTTGCGAAGTATGCTTACCGTTACACAACCGACAGAAACAATTACTTTATTGTAAACGATGCGTTTTCGTACGGTACAAGTAAAACTGAACTTACACGATATATTTCTTCGTACAGAGATTAATGCAGCATTTAGTAAAGGCATCTATTGTAAAAGCCCCCGGTAACGGGGGCTTAGTTATTTTTTCTGAAAGAGTAACGTCAGCAACCGGGGAATATTCGTTCGGTTATCCTCATCAAAATATTCATTGAGTGTAAGCAGTTGTAATCCGTTTTCTTTTGCAGCATCAAGAAAATCGCTTACATGATGATTAAAACAGGTAACAACCTGTGTACCTGCTTCCGTTTCAAATCTTGCCTTACTGCCACTGTATTGTTTAAAGGGATGCAATTCGCTGATGTAGAGATGACCGCCGGTTGTTAATGCGTCTGCTGCTTTTTTAAGTACCGGCGATAGCTGCTCAATATGTTCAAGCACAAGACTGAAACCAACAAGATCGAACTGCTTTGTTGCAAAACTCCAGGGCTGTGTAATATCGGCCTGTACAAACTGTACATGTGTTGCAGTAATTTTTTCTTTTGCTTTGCTAAGCATTTCTTCACTCAGATCAACTGCTGTAACCGACGCAGCTTTGTCTCTCAACCAAACTGTATTTTTCCCTGTGCCACAACCAATTTCCAAACAATGCGTAAACGATAGTGGTGTTAATGTTTCCCGTAGCGATCTTGCTTCAAGATCACGGGTTTTATTAGCGTTGGTATCGTATTGCTGTGCCCAGTTGTTGTAGGCTTGTTGTACACTTTTCATATGCAAAGCTTAATCAATTTGCAGATCGTATTTATCCAGCAAGCCGGACAGTCCGGCTGTTGTAAATTTCGCCTTCTTTAGTTTGTTTCGTTCGGCGTCAATGGAAAAATTGATTGCCGTTCTGAAATCGGCTTTCTCTAAAACAGTGTTATCAAAAGTTGTATGCAGTAAATCGCAATCGTCGAACACTGCACTATGCAGATCAGCTTCTGTAAAATCAATCTGCTGCATAGTACATTTTGTAAAGCGGGTGTTTTTCAGTTTCAGTTTATAAAATGTTGAATGACTAAGCTGGCAACTTGTAAAGCCGGCAGTAAATAAAAACTGATTACAATCTTCAAAACGTAAGCCCATCAATTTGCAATTGGAGAAAATAATTTCCTGGAACGAAGTGCTGTTGATTGAAGCAGCACTGAGGTTGCAGTTATCGAACACACAATCGATAAAGGTTATTTTTGAAAGATTGGTTTCTGCAAAATTGCAGTTAATGAATTTGCAGTTTTCATAATCGCCAACCGGTAAGTTTTTGCCGGAATAATCAATGCCTTCAAACTGCTTGTCTTCTTCGTAAACTCGTTGCATAGAACTAATGTAAAGGAATTAATGAAAGGCTGAAAATAGTGGTAAAGTTATTTTATTCGAAAGAAGACTTCTTTTATATAAACTTTTACTCCTTGCCTGTTTACGGCTTCATCAGCAGAAATACCAACGATGTCGCCTGGCTTCATTTTTTTTGTAAGGTCTTTTGCATCATTACAAAGAATGTTGGTAGTACATCTTTGAATTGATGCCTCGCAAAATGCAGGCTGATAATAAATGACAAGGCTTTTTACATTGATCCAAGTGAAATTTACCGTCACTGTTTTCATTTTCAACAGATCAGAAACAGTAATTAAATTAACCGTGTCGGAATAAATTTTTCCATCTATCATCAATCGGAAATCTTTCTCAGTAACCGACTGGCTTCTCGAAGTCAGCCCAAGAAATAAAAACGAAATAAGAAGAGGAATAAACAGTGGTTTCAATCTTTGCTTTTTGTAATAACGGGAAATACTGTCTTTGATTATCCAGTAAAAGAAAAACCCCGCAATTCAATTGCGGGGTTTTAATATCACTCTTAAAAAGAATCTTATTTTCCTAATACTGCGGCCATTGTTTTACCAATATCAGCAGGGCTTGCTACTACGTTAATACCACACTCAGCCATGATCTTCATTTTTGCTTCAGCAGTATCTTCAGCACCACCAATGATGGCACCGGCATGACCCATACGACGACCGGGAGGCGCTGTTTGTCCGGCAATAAAACCTACAACAGGTTTCTTTGCATTTTCTTTATACCAACGTGCAGCTTCTGCTTCCATACCACCACCAATTTCACCAATCATTACCACTGCATCTGTATTCTCATCGTTCATAAATAATTCCAACGCTTCTTTTGTAGTAGTACCAATAATAGGATCGCCACCAATACCTACTGCAGTACTTACACCCAAGCCTGCTTTTGCAACCTGGTCAGCAGCTTCGTAAGTAAGTGTACCGCTTTTTGAAACGATACCGATACGGCCTTGTTTAAACACGAAACCGGGCATGATACCAACTTTACATTCGCCTGCAGTAATTACACCGGGACAGTTAGGTCCGATCAAACGGGTATTTGTTCCAACGAGATAATTCTTCGCCTTCACCATATCCTGTACAGGAATACCTTCGGTAATACAAACCACCAGTTCAATACCGGCGTTTGCAGCTTCCATAATTGCATCGGCAGCAAATGCAGGTGGTACAAAAATGATACTTACATTGGCCCCCGCCTTTTTAACCGCTTCTTCTACAGTGTTAAAAACAGGACGGTCTAAATGTGTAGTACCACCTTTACCAGGTGTAACACCACCAACAAGGTTTGTACCGTATTCGATCATTTGTGTTGCATGGAAAGTACCTTCGGTGCCGGTAAAGCCCTGCACAATTACTTTAGAGTTTTTATTAACGAGGATGCTCATTTGGAATACTTTATTAGTGGCGCAAAGATAGGGGATGATGATTTAGGATTGGGGATTTACGATTGCAGATTTTTGTTACGCTGCATATAATCCTGTGCTTACGAATGAGCATTAGCTAAGCATGGTTAACGGCTTGCTGTTGCAGAATTGTTCTTGCCAGTATAGCCCCAGGTTAAACTTCCCCAATAGCTTTGCCAAACTGTTGAAGAATGTATTTCTTCTGTGCCTTTTGGGTAGTGAGTCATACGTACACAACTAACCATCCATTCACCACTTGTTGTAACGGGGAAACGTATTTCGCCGTTTGCATTACTCTTATAACTGCCGGTAGTTACGCCTGTTGGCAATTTGTGCCATGTACGCACTTTAGCATTGCTCAAAGGATTGCCATTAAACAAAACCTGTACAGTAAGTGAGTCGCCGTTTTTTAGTAAGTAAGGATGGGAGAGGGGAATAATATCAATTGGTAGTCCTGTTTGTTTTTTATAGATGTTTGTTTTAACCGCTCCAACCTGTACAATGGTTTTAACCGAACGCTGGTAAAATTCTCTTCCTGCCGAATCTGTTTCATTCAACTGCTTTCTGATGTCAATTACATTTTGCAAACCATCTTCTTCAAGGTAGGCGTTAAACTTTGCTGCATCCAGTTCAATAAACGAATTACTGTTGTTGAAGCAAACCATTGCAGTGCCTTCTTCATGTATAGAAAATTGCAGCGAGTCGCCTTCATCATCACAAAGCCCATCGCTGATGTTGTCTGCAACATCTGCGTAGTAAAGTTTCAGCTCATTTACTTTCTGTCGGTTGCCCATCCAGTTATCGCCGGTAAAATTTTCACCCACACGAAAACGGATATTCACTTCTTCAGTTCGGGAAAAAAGATATTGCTGAGGTTCCAGCCAAAACTCATGTGCGGGCAAATGCATTGCAAGCAGCAAAATGAACAGATATGTAAGCCGGTATTTTAATCGCATACAATTCAATTAAAACGTAGCTGTTTTATTTCTTCCCTTTGGGGGATTAAGAAGAGCCCATCATCTCATCCATGTCTCTGTCGCTTTTAATTTTTCCCTTTGCTTCGAGCATACGCATATCTTTTGCATCCTGCAAAAAGTCGGATGCGAAAATGAATTTGTTCAGCTCATCATTTTTACTGAAGATGATGTCTTTGTTAGAACCTTCCCATTCTTTATGCCCCTGGTGCATGAAAATAATTTTATCGCCTATTTCCATTACACTGTTCATGTCGTGTGTGTTTACTACCGTGGTCATGCCAAACTCAGTAGTAATTTCTTTAATCAACTTATCAATTACCAACGAAGTTTTGGGATCAAGACCGGAGTTAGGTTCATCGCAAAACAAAAACTTCGGGTTTAGTACAATAGCACGTGCAATGCCCACACGCTTCTTCATACCTCCACTTATTTCTGCAGGAAATTTATCGTTAGCGCCGGTAAGATTTACACGGGCAAGCACTTCGTTTACTTTATCGTGTTTTTGTTTTTGATTGAGATTGGTAAACATATCGAGCGGAAACATCACATTCTGTTCCACCGTCATTGAATCGAATAATGCTGAACCCTGGAACAACATACCAATCTGTTGACGAAGCATTTTCCGCTCTTCATCATTCATGTTGGTAATACTGTCGCCATCGTATAAAACTTCACCTGCATCGGGTTCAAACAAACCAATGAGGCATTTCATCATAACCGTTTTACCGCTGCCGCTTGCACCGATAATTAAATTGCATTTTCCTGTTTCAAGCGTTGCAGAAACATTATCAATAACGGTGCGGCCGTTGAAACCTTTGCTGATATTTTTTATCTCGATCATGTGTTATAACAATAATGCAGCCAGCGCATAGTCGGCCAATAAAATAAGAATACAACTTACAATTACGCTCTTTGTACTTGCCCGGCCAATTTCAAGCGAACCACCTTCTACATGATAGCCGTAGTATGCAGGAATGCTGGAAATAATAAAAGCGTACGTATAGGTTTTACTCAGTGCAAAAAAAACGTTGTAAGGAATAAAATCTTCGAGCAAGCCATCGTTGTAAATACTTGGTGGCAGAATGCCCGATAAGTTACCTGCAACTTTACCACCCCAGATGCCGAGTACTGCTGCTAATACAACCAGACAGGGAACAACGATCAACGCCGCTAAAATTTTCGGCATAATCAGGTAAGCCTTGGTGTTGATGCCCATAATTTCCAAAGCATCGATCTGTTCGCTGATGCGCATATTACCTAACTCCGATGCAATACGGCTGCCAACAACACCTGCCAACACAACGCATATTAATGTAGGGGCAAGTTCAAGAATAATATTATCACGAACAATTACTGCAATAACAGTTTTAGGAATGAGTGGTGTTATCAGCTGGTAAGCTGTTTGCACCGTAGTTACCGCACCAAGAAAGATGGAGATGATAACAACAATGCCAACAGAGCGTATGCCGATCTCGTTACATTGGTGCATCAGCTCTTTCCAGTAAAGACGCATATTTTCCGGCTTGGAAAACATTCCTTTGATCATCAAAAGGTAGCGGCCAAAATGCGTGAAGAAATTCATAGAATGAAGATAGTGAAATAATGATTAGTCGGCAGACGATAGACCACGGACGACTGACAACAGCATAGTACTATACCAATTAGTTAACAATTTAAAATGATGATCTGTAATTGATGTAGTTGACAGGCTATAAAAAAACAGACCACAGCAGAATATGAAACTAATCTGGTAACGATTAATCAGCATAATCTGCTGTGGTCCGTCGTCTGTAATCTGTCGTCGATCATCACATATCGTGACTTACTTTACGAAAGCGTTTCCACCATGGCGATTTAATGATGGCTTCATCAACATCTGTTTTGCCTTTCATCTGCGCATCAATAACAGAAATCAGCACCATGTTAAAAATGGAACGCACCGAACTGCCAAGCTGCAGAATATGCACCGACTTTTTCAAGCCCAACAGGATTGGTCCTATTGCATCTGCATCGCCCACTTCCTGCAACAGGTTGTAAGCAATATTGCTGCTGGCAAGGTTGGGGAAGATGAGTACGTTAGGCTCGCCATTCACCAATTCACTAAAAGGATAATTCTCTTTCAGAATTTCTTTGTTGAATGCAACCAATGGTTGAATATCGCCTTCGCACACAAGATTGGGTTCACGCTGCTTTACAATTTCTCTGGCTTTTGCCACCATCTTGGCTTCAGGGCTGTCGCTGCTGCCAAAGTTGGAGTAGCTGAGCATAGCCACACGTGGTGTAATACCAAATGCACGAACTTCTTTTGCAACAAGCTGCGTAATATCTGCAAGCTCTTCTGCTTTCGGATTAAAGTTCACTGTTGCATCGGCAAGGAACAATGGTCCACGTTTGGTAAGCATAATGTACATACCGGCGATCTTGCCGGCTTTTTCATCTTTACCAATGATCTGCAATGCAGGGCGAATAGTATCAGCATACTTACGGCTTAAACCGCTGATGAGTGCATCGGCTTCACCTGTTTCCACCATCATACAACCAAAGTGTGTACGTTCCTTCATTGCTTTTACGGCTTCGTAACGATTCAATCCTTTACGTTGACGCTTCTGGAAAAACAGTTCGCCAAATTGCTGACGCATCGCTTCGGTTTCTTTATCCTTACTCTTCGGATCAAGAACAGGAATGCCATCCAGATCGATGCCGTTTACGTCGGCCATGTCTTTGATGTTGTTCACATCGCCCAACAAAATCGGATATGCTACACCTTCTTCATACGCAAGCTGTGCGGCCTTCAATACTTTTACATTTTCTGCATCAGCAAATACCACACGGCGTGGATCTTTCCTTGCCTTGCTGCCAATGGCACGTAACAACTGGTTATCGATACCCAAACGTTTATTGAGTTGTTCTTCATACGCATCCCAATCGGCAATGGTATGTTGTGCCACACCACTTTCAATAGCTGCTTTTGCTACAGCAGGTGCCACATAACTTAACAAGCGTGGATCAAGCGGCTTGGGAATAATATAGCTGGGGCCAAACGAAATATTCTTTTCGTTGTAGGCCATATTCACAATATCTGGAACCGTTGTTTTTGTTAACTCGGCCAACGCTTTTACAGCAGCCAGTTTCATTGCTTCGTTGATCTTTGTAGCACGTACATCCAACGCACCACGGAAAATATAAGGGAAGCCCAATACGTTGTTGATCTGGTTCGGATAATCGCTGCGGCCTGTGCCCATGATCACATCTTTTCTTGCTTCAAGTGCATCTTCGTAAGTGATCTCCGGATCGGGATTGGCCATTGCAAATACGATCGGCTTTTTCGCCATACTCTTCACCATTTCTTTCGAAACAGTATTGCCTTTACTTAAACCAATAAACACATCAGCATTTTTCATGCCTTCATCCAATGTCATTGGTTTGCTTTTTACAACAAACTCTTTTTTCTGTTCGTCAAGATCAGTTCTTTCATCGTGGATGAGACCTTTACTGTCGAACACTTTAATGTTTTCTTTTTTTGCACCAAGTGCCACGTATAATTTAATACAGGAAATGGCAGCAGCACCTGCACCATTTACAACAATCTGTACTTTGTCGATTTTCTTATCCTGTAATTCCAATGCATTAATGAGTGCAGCGGCACTGATGATAGCCGTACCATGCTGATCGTCGTGCATTAATGGGATTTTCATTTCCTCTTTCAAACGCTTTTCAATGTAAAAGCATTCGGGAGCTTTAATGTCTTCAAGATTGATACCGCCGAATGTTGGTTCAAGCGCTTTAACGATCTCAACAAATTTTTCCGGATCTTTTTCATTGATCTCGATATCGAATACATCAATGTCTGCAAAAATTTTGAAGAGTACACCTTTACCTTCCATTACGGGTTTACCCGCTTCTGGACCAATATCGCCCAAACCAAGTACTGCTGTACCATTACTGATTACGGCAACAAGATTTCCCTTTGCTGTGTACTTGTAAACATCTTCAGGGTTGCGGAAAATTTCCATACAAGGCTCAGCCACACCGGGCGAATAAGCCAATGAAAGATCACGCTGGGTTTTTGCTTCTTTAGTTGGAATGACTTCGATTTTACCGGGACGCCCTTTGGCATGATACTCCAATGCCTGCTGGCGGCGCAATTGTTCTTTATTCATACGTTTCAATTATGCAATCAATCGTTAACAATCTAAACAGGGCGGCAAGGTACGAAAAGAATGAAAAGGGAATTTTGTGAACTTAATTTTGCATTATAGATATGCTTTTTACATAAAGAGGTTTTTATGGAAGAAGAATTTATTTAAAAGTATTTACTAAGAGTAACCCCTTGATTTTTGTAGAAACATGCGCACATCGTTGGCGAAAAAAAAAAAGAAGTTATATTCGCCCTGTTAAATTATTAAACACCAAACTACTAACAACGAGAAACAGAAATTATCTGCAAATTGTGTTGCTATTCCTTGTCTTTTTTAATTCCTGTAAAAAGGATTTTAAGTCAAACACCATTCCTGAGCAAAAGGCAACTTTCCCAACAACAGAAAAGGATATTCAAAATGTAAAAATTGTAACAGCTATCTCAGGCTTGTTAAAGGAAGTTTATAAAAATAAGCTGGCTTTTTATGAAGTTAATGCAGCTATTTATTCAGGTTATTATGAAGATGAACGTGTGCATTTGAAAGATTTGCTTTTTCCAGAAGCAAGCGAACTTTATCAGCAGCAGAGCTTCAGGAAGTATGGCGCAACCGTTGGTGAATTCAAAAAAAGCTTTTTTAAAGAATTGGCCAGTGATAAATATCCTGCATTAAATTTTTTAAGCAAATACAATGTACAGAATCAAAGCGACATGACAACTGCTTCTCCGGTTGATACTGCAGCAGAAATCTTTGCGAATTCTTCGGGAGTTTCAATTTACTTCCCATATTCAGAAAACTTTCAGGTGCCATTAACAACACAATATTTCAGTAATATCAATACTGATCCATGGGGTTATTTGGCAACAGTTATTCCTGCGGATAGAGAAGCAAACGCTGCACCAGGCGAACAGCCAATGAAGAACAGGCGTTTTGTGAATGGGGATTACGAGTGGTATATTGATTACACGCCTGTAACTGTTGATGATAATTATGCTGAGAATAACATTACCCATATTGTTGGATTTGGGGCCAGTCCAACAATAATTAATAGCGATCCGCCGGTTATTCAAAATACCAATCGTGTTTATACTGGTTGGGTTAGAGTTATTAATAAGCAATATGACAATTTTATTTCTTTTAATAGTGAAAACGGAGGAGCCGGCGAGTTTAAAGTTTGTAGAATTAGTGGTTATCTTCAACAGGCTAATCAACAAGTGACTAATTTTGCCGGAGACATAGCTAGCGTATCAATTAAACGGAGGGATGTTCGAAAAGGAATATGGAAACGTATCTATGCAAGTTGGGATCCTGATTGGAAAAATGATAATTTGGAACAGATTCTTGCAGTGTACGAGGAGGACAGGGAAGATACCAAAGTGTTCACGGGCTCACTCAAAACTACTGTTAAAATCGACAATGTTAATGTTGAAGGAAACATTGGCTATAATATTACAGTTAAAAGTCAAGATAATATAGTGCGTCAACTAAAATATACAAGGTCATCTTATTTCAGTGATGCAAAAAATTCCCAAGGCTGGGGGTTCGAACTTACCGATAAATCTGGCGGAGGGAAACGATTCGATACAGAGTTTTTAAGCACAGGCTCATGGCCAGCATATGATGGCAATTATTCATCAGGAGCTGATTGGAATTTTACCTTTCCATACAAGACATTTTAATCAATACAAATAAAAAACCTGGTTTTTTCTTAAAAACCAGGTTACTCATTAAATATGAAGCTATACCTGTTTTTAATTGGATTTTTAATAATTCCATTCTATTTTTTTGCTCAAGAGAAATCTTTTTTCCTTTCTTATGGAAATGGCCTTGGCGGCAGTTTTTTTTCATCTACTTATCCAGAATTTACACCTCTGCCTGGGAATCGTAATTATTCCAAAAAAAAATTTATTGGACAAACACAGGATATTATCCTTGGCTTTCGAACAAAAAATAACTGGACTCTTAGAATCGGATTAAATTATCAATCTTTCTCGAAAAAGGTGTCGTTTACGGATACACTTGCAGGTAGTACCATTGTATCTATCAATCATTCTATTCGAGATCGAAATTTTATGTATTGTACAGCTGTTGGTAAAGAAATAGTAAAAAGGAAACACCGGTATAGTTTTGGATTGGGTATCTATTATCTTGAAAGCTATTTACATAAAATAGAAGTGTATTCATCTCGTTTAGTTGATAACGAAAATCCATGGAAAGGGATTAAAAATGGGGAAGCTGGTCTTTTAAGTGAAGCAGCTTATGAATATCAATTTCAACCAAAAGTATCTATTGGGGTTAAAGGACAGTTTTACTACACAGCAACTGCAGTATATGCTGAGTCAATAACATTATTCCCTTACATCTCTGTCAGATTTTAATTTAAACTCAAACAATATTCTTCAACAAATCCTCAAAGCTTTCTCTTCTACGGATGAGTATTGCTTCACCATCTTTTACCAATACTTCAGCAGGGCGGTAGCGTGAGTTGTAATTACTGCTCATTTCAAAACCATAAGCACCTGCGTTGTGTATGCAAAGGATATCGCCTTCTTTTATTTCGGGCAACATACGATCACTGGCAAACGTATCGGTTTCGCAGATATAACCGGTGATCATGTGTTTCTTTTCTTCACCGTTGGGGTTACTTAAATTGCTGATGTAATGATAGGCATCGTACATCATGGGGCGGATGAGATGATTTAAGCCTGTGTTAATACCCGCAATGATCACATCTGCATTTTGTTTCAGCACATTTACTTCGGCGAGTAAATAACCACATTCACTCACTAAGAATTTACCCGGCTCAAACCATACCTGGAGTTCTTTACCATTCGCCAATGGATGATCTGCAAATGCCTGTTTTAATTTTTGTGCAAGCTCTGCAATATTGGTTTCTTTTTCATGCTCCATGTAGGGCACTTTAAAACCACCGCCAAGATCAATTACTTCCAGTTCGGGAAAATGCGGAATGAGATCGAACAACACTTCAATCCCTTTTACAAATACTTCCGCATCTTTTATTTCGCTGCCGGTATGAATATGCAATGTGCGGATGAAGATGTTATTGTCTTTTACAATTTGCTCAAGTTCTGCAATCTGTTCAACAGGAATACCAAACTTGCTTTTATTATGACCTGTTGAAATTTTTAAGTTACCACCTGCCATGATATTTGGACGCAGACGGATACCAACAGGATAACTATGACCGTATTTCTTTCCAAACTTTTCAAGATTCGATAAACTATCGATGTTGATGTGTACGCCTGCTTCAACAGCTTCTTCAATTTCAGCAAACGAAATACCATTGCTGGTGTACAATACATTTTCAGGTTTAACACCTGCATGCAATGCGAGCTTTACTTCGTTAATGCTGCTGCAATCGATATTACAACCAAGACTGTTGATGTATTTGATCACATGCAGATTGGTTAATGCTTTTGAAGCATAAAAAATGCGTGTATCCAAAACAGAAAAACCGTTCACCAGTTTTTCGTATTGTGTTTTGATCTTGTTTGCATCGTACACATATACAGGCGTGCCGTATGTTGCTGCAATTGCTGACAGTTGATTGGTGGGTATTGTGGTCGTCATTGTAATTTTTGCTGGCTGCGAATTTAGTTGAAAAATCGGTCGGGATACTTTGCTGCCTGAACGATCATCTGTAAGTTATTTGGTAAAAGAAAAACCCCGACGTTTCGGTCGGGGTTTTATTTAAGATTTTGTTTCTTCTTCGTTCGATTCTTCGTCGTTACTTTCCTCTTCTTCCTGTTGCTCCTCGCTGGTTTCAGGCTCTTCTTCAATAACTTCTTCCTCTTGTGGTTCTTCTGCTGTTTCTTCTTCGGCTTCTTCGTCAACAATCTCTTCTTCAGTAATTGTTTCTTGCCCACTTATTACTTCCTCAACCACCTCTTCAATAGTTTCTTCTCCGGGTTCAACAACAGGTTGTTCCAATAATTCACCATCTTCTGTTACAACCAATGTTTCGCCGGTTTCAAGTTCCTGTGCTTCTTCACCTGCAACGTGTAATGTGTCGCTTTGTACAGCTGTCGGGTCAATGATGTCGGTAGAAATAACCTCTTTGATCTTTGGAAGATCTTCGGGAGAGTTAATGCCGAAGTAATCCATGAACGAACGGGATGTACCATACACCAATGGATGGCCGGGTAGCTTTTCGTTACGTCCGAGTATAACGATCAATTCTTTTTCCAATAATTTCTGTACTGCATAGTCGCAGTTTACACCACGGATAGCTTCCATTTCACCTTTGGTGATGGGTTGCTTATAGGCGATAATGGAAAGTGTTTCTAATGCAGCCGTGCTTAAACGTTTTAAAAATTTATCGCCGTTGATCTGTGCTACCGTTTTATGATAATCCCTTTTGGTAAGGAATTGCCATCCGCCACCGCTTTCACGAACTTCGAATGGATAAAATTCAGCTGCATATTTTTCTTTAATAGCTGCAATCGCTGCTTCAGTCTGATCCAGGCTTGCACGGTCTTCAATAAAGCCCAATGCATTATTCACCAGGTCGCACAGTTCCAGTGTGGTAAGCGGACGTTCAGCTGCAAAAATCAGCGCTTCAATATGAGGGATGATTACACTTAATTCCATTCGTAATTTGAAAATTTGAAAATTGGTGAATTTGAAAATTAAGTGAAATCCTCCAATCTTACGTAATTGCTTTGCATTTCGGCTGAAACAAGTGCTTATCCGTTCAGAGCTGCTGCACCACTTACGATCTCTGTAAGTTCGGTAGTAATAGCTGCCTGGCGTGCACGGTTATAGCTGATGCGGAGTGAACGTAACAATTCGTTGGCGTTATCGCTTGCTTTATCCATTGCCGTCATACGGGCACCATGCTCGGAAGCATTGGCATCGAGTACAGCTTTAAATAATTGTGTATTGAGGATTTTCGGCATCAATTCGGTAATCAATTCTTCTTTACCAGGCTCGAAAATAAAATCAGATTTTGTTTTTGAAGTGCTGCCTTGATTTTCCACTTTAGGAATAGGCAGGAAACGTTCTACTTTAAATTGCTGGGTTGCTGCATTCTTAAACTGGCTGTACACCAGTTCCACCACATCAAATTCGCCTTTCGAAAAAGCTTCCATTGCTGCCGCAGATGCTTTCTGAATATTTTCGAAAGAAAGCTGCAGGAACAAATCTTTAAATGTATCGTTTGCTTTGTAACCGGTACGTTGCATTGCTTCGTAACCTTTTTTACCAATGCCCCATATTTCTACATTGCCTTTGCTGTATTGCTCAGCATATTGTTCGTTAATTACCTGGCGGGCCAGTTTAACAAGGTTGGCATTATAACCGCCGCATAAACCACGATCGCTTGTAACAAGGATAACAAGTACTTTATTTACTGCACGTTCAGTAGCCAGTTTCATACTAACACTACCATCGCTGTTGCTCACAATATTGCTGAGCATATCCTGCAGTTTTTGTGCGTAGGGACGCATCTGGATGATCGCATCCTGTGCTTTACGCAGTTTGGCTGCACTCACCATTTTCATCGCTTTAGTAATCTGCTGGGTGCTTTGCACACTCTTAATCCTGTTACGAACCTCTTTTAATTGTCCGGGCATGGTTTACACGTTTATTTTCAGGCCGCAAAGGTAAAGGAATCGGGCTAACATCCCCAAGCCGTGAGCGAATTTGTGGAAAAGGAGTTGGAGGTTTTTTCAGCCCTGTTTCAAGCTCAAAACGGGTAGAAACAGGGTTTTTCTTATTTTCAGCCTAACCAAAACTGCTTATGCACGCAACCAACTGCTTAAACTGCGGAACCGAAACGGAGCCCTCGCACCAGTATTGCTCTGCCTGCGGGCAAAAGACCGATACCCATCGTTTAACGTTAGGGCATATTCAGCACGATCTTGTACATGCAGTAACCCATGCGGATAAAAGTATTTTTTCATTGGTTTGGCAATTGCTGCTGCGGCCCGGTACAGTTGCCCGGGAATATGTTGAGGGAAAGCGAAAGAAGTATTTTAACCCGTTTGCATTTCTTTTTATTGTTGTAGGGCTTGCTTCGGTTATTCTGATCAGCTCGGGGTTTACCAATTTTGGGGCTAACCCACGTGTGCCGCCCAATCCTGTGTCTGCTTTTTTTAATAAGCATGTTAACCTCATTATTTTTCTTAATGTGCCGTTACTGGCAATGTTCAGCAGTTTATTCTTCAGAAAAGGAGGGCGAAACTTTGCCGAGAACCTGGTGCTTGCTGCTTATACTTCAGGTGAGCGCTCTGTTTTCTTTAGCCTTGTAATTGCGCCTTTATGGATGTTGTTGCATACACAGTATTACCTGATGTTAACACTGTATATTCTTTCATGGTTCAGCTATTATGCATGGGCCAGCAGCAGGTTTCATAACGGGAAAAAAGGGGTGGGTTTTGTTAAAGGATTTCTTGTGGCTTTGTGTACACAGCTTGTAACTGTAATAATTGTATCAGCTACTTACGCCATCTATTTTTACTTTTTTTATAAACGGGCATAAAAAAGGCAGCTTATTAAGCTGCCTTTTTATTGTGGGTAGATTGCTTATTCGTTATTCTGTATCATCATCATATTACGACCTTCTGCACGTCGGAAATTATTGTTTTGTTGATTGCCACCTTGTGTACCGCTGAACTTGTTAAACCGGTAGGTAAAGCTCAACATAAAATACTGCGTTAAACGGTTGGTGCGTGTATCGGTAACATACTGTTCTGTTACACTACGGCTGATGTTGGTGTTTTGTTTAAAGATATCGAAACCTGCAAGTTTGATGATACCGTTTTTCTTTTTAAAGATCTCTTTTTCAACCGATGCATTTAACAACGCAATATTTTCTTGATTAGATGAGGTTAAACCTTCGTAAATGAAGTAATCAAAATCCCAACGCAGGATAAAGCCTGCACCGAAATCAATTCGTCCATCGTTGCTGAGTGTAATGGTATGTAAACGGTTGAGGTTATTGTTTGCAGAATAATCAGTATAGTTAAGATTGTAGCTTGCTCCGGTGCGTAACTCCAGCCAGCTTAAATTATAATCGAAATCTACACCAGGGCTCCATATCCAGTTATGTGCTGTGTTTCTGATATCTGCACCAACAATACTATCTGTTGCTGTTTTTGTTACCTGGTTCGATACACTCACATTGTTGTTATAGTTCAACATACTGCGTAAGCCAATTACATACTTACGGTTTTGGAACGGACGACCATAGTTCACAAACAAATTACTGTTGTAATAGCCTTTAATATTTACAGGCTGTGTAAACGTAGCACCGGTAAATCGACCGGAACCATCTTTAAAGTTGGTAACCTTGTTTACGATCTGGTTGTTGATGAAGTTGAACGATCCGTTCACCATAAAAATTTTACCAGATCCAAAGTTGAAATTATTGAACGTTCCGTTAAACACATGGCTTGTTGATGGCTTAAGGAAAGGGTTACCTGTTGATTTATTCAATTGACTGCTTTCTTCTAACACAGGCTGCAGCTGATCGAAGCTGGGCTGGCGTGCGCTACCGTTATAATTAAAGTTTAATGTTTTTGAACGTGAGAAACTATACTGAAAACGGGCTACAGGAAACCAGTTGAAATTTGTAATTGGTTTATAGGCACTGTCTTTTGTAATGCTGTAACCATTTAAAATTACAGGCTGTACCATTACACCAATGGTGTAGTTGTATTTTTTCATAACCGTTCTTACAGCTGCGCTGATGCGGTTATAATTGAAGTCGGTTTCGTAGTTATTGCTGAGGTAGCTTACAAAAGCATAATCGTTACCGGTTAATGGATCTTTTGTGTACACCTGTTTATTATTCCCTGAAAAGTTACGGTTGAAATTATAGTTCAGATCAAGGAAACGATTAGCTGTTAATGGTTCGGTATACGTAAACCTTGCATTGAAGCCGCTGTTACGGTTATCCTGGATGGTATTACGGAACTGCAGCGAATCTCTCAGGAAAGCTCCGTTCGCATCGTAGAAGTTGGTATAGTTTTCTTTCAGCTGATCCGATTCGCTGCCGGAAAGCGTTAACTGACCATTAAACGAAAAGTTTCTTCCCCTTTTCTTAAAACGGTGGTTGTACAGAAGCGAAGTACTGAAATCGGGACGTTTTGATAACACCGATGTTTGGTTGCTGTCGGCTCTTGTTTGCAACTTTCCATTATAGTAATGCGATGAATCGAAAGAAAGATTATTACCATCTGCATACGAAAAACTCGGGTTAACTTTTATGTAGTTAAATGAGTCAATCCAGTATTCAAGATTTGCAAATGCACGATGGGTGCCACCTTTATTGGTAGTTGCTTTGTATGTATTGGTAAGCAACGAAAAGAGTGGCTGATCTCTTGAAGTAAAAGATTCGGTTAATGTGTTACGGTGTGTATAGGTATAGCTTCCATAAAAAGAGTTACGCTTACCAAAATCGGTACGGTAGTTAAGACCAACCGAATTAAGATTGGTAATACCATTTTGATTATTGCTGTTATTGCCGCCGCCACCGCCGCCGCCAAACTGCATACCACCACCACCGCCACCGCTGCCTTCATTTGCACGAAAGGTAGAAGTGTTGTTGTTATTGCTGTTTACAATAAGCGAAAGCTGCTGACTGTTGTTAAAACGGTTTAAGGCACCTGCTGCTACGTAACGGTCGTCGGTACCGTAACCAATCATGGCCCGGCCAAAGTAACCCTTGTTTTTATCTTTCTTTAATTGCAGATTAATGATCTTCTCCGGTTCACCATCACGAACACCTGATGCATTTGATTGGTCGCCGTAATCATCTACTACCTGTACTTTATCAATCATATCGGCAGGAATTTCCTGTGTGGCAGTTTTGGGGTCGCCGCTGAAAAAATCTTTGCCGTTTACTTTTACTCGTGTTACCTGTTTGCCATGTGCTGTAATATTTCCCTGGCGATCTACCTGCACACCCGGTAGTTTTTTCAACAACTCTTCGGTAGTTGCATTGGGCTTGGTTTGAAACGCACCTGCACGGTATTCAACCGTATCTTCTTTCATAGTTACAGCAGGCGCTTCAATTACAATTTCTGCCAGATCGAGGTAGGTGTTTGTAAGAACCAGCTCGCCAAGATCAATATTCGATACACCGGCAGAAGGTTTAAAAAACTCCTTTACCATCGGCTTATAACCCGAGTAGCTGATGATAATTGAATAAGCCGAAGCGGGAATTTTTGTAAAACTGAACTCACCTTTCGCATTGGTGATGGTTCGCAGCGTGTCTTTCGGTAAATCCTTTTCAACCAGTTTAACTGTTGCTTTTTCCAAACCTTTAGCACCGGTAGAGTCGGTTACTTTACCGGATATTCCGGAAGTTTGGGCAAGTGCCGGTACAGAAACAGTGGCGATAAGGATAATGAGTAATAGTTTCTTCATAAACTTGTTTGAAATGCGAAATACGAATTTTTTCGTTTAAATATGAAATTGCAAAATGTTAAATAATAGACGATAAGCTTTTCTAAAACTTGCATAACCCTGAATCTTCGGGATAAAAGGCAAAACTATTCCTTCAATGGCCGCCCCTTATCCGTACAGGAGGGTAAAATGCTTAAAAGCCCTTTAGGTTCTGTTAAAGTATTAACGGGCAATGTGTTCGGTCAGGTATATTCCGGCTATGGCTTTTCAAAAAACAAATAAGGGCAATTTTCTCTCAACACTTAATCATTACCTTTGTCGGCCTCTGCAAAAGGGGTGTTTCTGTCAAATTGGCTTTAAATAAAACCTTGCATTGTATTTGACTGAACCAAAGCTTAAATCATAAATTGACTCATTAATATATTCTCATGTTAGGATTCCTATCGAAACTCTTCGGAGGCAGTAAAAGTGAAAAGGATGTACAGAAACTTACACCTATCGTTGAAAAGGCCAACGAATTCTTTCAGCAATATCAAAGTTTAAGCAACGATCAGCTCCGTAATAAAACAGCGGAGTTTCGTGAACGTATCAAAGCGCATTTAGCGGCTATCAATGAGGAGATCAGCAACCGCACCAGCGAAGCTGATGCCTTAACAGAAGATCAGATACAGCAGAAAGATGAAGCCTATCAACAAATTGATAAGCTGAAAAAAGAGCGTGATAAGAAGATCGAAGAAATTCTGGAGCAGATCCATCCCGAAGCGTTTGCTGTGGTAAAAGAAGCTGCCCGTCGTTTCACCAATAACGAAGAATTGCAGGCAACTGCAACCCAACTCGACAGAGATTTGGTGATCAAACGCCCACATATGCGCATTGAAGGCGACCAGGTATTTTATAAGAAATCGTGGATGGCTGCCGGCGGGCAAGTTACCTGGAACATGGTGCATTACGATGTACAGTTAATAGGTGGTAGTGTTTTACACCAGGGTAAAATTGCCGAAATGGCAACCGGTGAAGGTAAAACGCTTGTATCTACATTGCCTGCCTATCTCAATGCATTAGCCGGCGAAGGTGTACACCTTGTAACCGTGAACGATTACCTGGCCCGTCGTGATAGTGAATGGAACGGAACCTTGTTTGAGTTCTTAGGGTTAACTGTTGATTGTATCGATAAACATCAACCCAACAGCGAAGACCGCCGCAAAGCATATTTAGCCGATATCGTGTATGGTACCAACAACGAATTTGGTTTTGATTACCTGCGTGATAACATGGTGGTAAACTCTGCAGAGAAAGTACAACGCAAACTGCACTTTGCAATGGTGGATGAGGTAGATAGCATTTTAATTGATGAAGCCCGTACGCCATTGATTATTGCCGGTCCGGTTGGTACTGGCAGTAACGAGCAGCAGTTCCACAACATGCGCCCACGTATTGAGAAACTGGTGGATGCACAAAAACGTTTAGCACAGCAATATTTGAACGACGCTAAGAAAGCAATTGCCGAAGGCGACGATGATGCGAAAAGTGGCGGACTTGCGTTAATGCGTGCATGGAGAGGTTTACCTAAGTACGGTCCGTTAATCAAGTATTTAAGTGAGCCCGGTATTAAAGTGAAACTGCAGAAAGCAGAAAACTATTATCTCGCCGATCAGCAAAAAGAAATGCCGAAGGTGGATGAAGGTTTACTTTTCCATATTGATGAAAAGAGCAATTCGGTTGAACTGACCGACAAAGGTTTGGCCATGCTCACCAAAGAAAATGAAGACCCGACTTTCTTTGTATTGCCAGATATCAGTACAGCATTAGCTGCTATTGAAAGAAGTGCAGATGCAGCAGAAGAAAAACTTCAGCAGAAAGAATCGTTGTTAAATGAATACTCAGCAAAAGCAGATCGTATTCATACTGTATTGCAAATGCTGAAAGCATATGCCTTGTTTGAAAAAGATGTAGAGTACGTAGTGTTGGATGGCCAGGTAAAGATCGTTGATGAGCAAACAGGTCGTATTCTGGATGGCCGTCGTTACAGCGATGGTTTACATCAGGCTATTGAAGCGAAAGAGAATGTACACATCGAAGCTGCAACACAAACTTATGCAACTATCACGCTGCAGAACTACTTCCGTATGTATCACAAACTTTGTGGTATGACGGGTACTGCGGAAACAGAAGCAGGAGAGTTTTGGGATATTTATAAACTTGATGTTGTAAAAATTCCTACCAACCTCAATATGATCCGTGACGACAGACAGGATCTGGTGTACAAAACCAAGCGTGAAAAATACAAAGCAGTTATTGAAGAAATTGAAGTGATGCGTGCAGCAGGCCGTCCGGTTCTGGTAGGTACAACATCAGTAGAGGTGAGTGAATTGCTGAGTAAGATGCTGCAGGTGAAAAAGATTCCGCACAATGTATTGAACGCAAAACAACATGCGAAAGAAGCACAGGTTGTTGCTGAAGCAGGTTTGCCAAGCGCTGTAACCATTGCTACAAACATGGCCGGTCGTGGTACCGATATTAAATTGGGTGCTGGTGTAAAAGAAGCAGGTGGTTTGGCAATTCTTGGTACAGAACGTCACGATAGTCGTCGTGTCGATCGTCAGTTGCGTGGTCGTGCAGGTCGCCAGGGTGATCCCGGTTCTTCACAGTTCTATGTATCGCTGGAAGATGATCTGATGCGTATGTTCGGCAGTGATCGTATTGCCGGCATGATGGATAAACTCGGTTACAAAGAAGGTGAAGTGATCCAGCACAGCATGATCACCAAATCAATTGAACGTGCACAAAAGAAAGTAGAAGAAAACAACTTTGGTATACGGAAGCGTTTGCTTGAGTACGATGATGTAATGAACAAACAGCGTTCGGCAATTTATACACGTCGTAATCACGCATTAAGCGGCGAACGTTTGGCTCTCGATACAGATAATGGATTCTATTCTGTTGCAGAAGGATTGATCGCTTCGTTCAAAGAACAAAACGATCACGAAGGATTTAAAATGGCTGCTATCATCAACTTTGGTATTGATACAACCATTACTGCAGAGCAACTCGATAAATCGGATAGTAATGCATTAGCCGAAGCTTTGTATGTAGAAGCAAAAACAGCTTACCTGCGTAAGTGCGATGCGTTGAAAAAAGATGCATTGCCGGTGTTCCAAAATATTAAAGTAACGCAAGGCTCGCATATTGAAAATGTGTTTGTACCATTCAGCGATGGTAAACGTGGTTTACAGGTGCTGGCGTCGATGAACAAAACCATCGATTCAAAAGGACATGAACTTGTAAGTGCATTAGAACGTACATCAACACTCGCATTTATCGATGAAGCATGGAAAGAACATTTACGTGCAATGGACGATTTGCGTACCTCAGTACAAAACGCTACTTACGAACAAAAAGATCCGTTGGTGATTTATAAAGTGGAAGCATATACGTTGTTCGAACAGTTGAATAGTGAGATCAACAAGAATATTGTTTCCTTCCTTGCACACGCAGGGTTACCTGTTGAAGAAAATAACGCCGGACAAATTCGTGAAGGTCGTGAACAGAAAACCGACATGAGTAAAATGCGTCAACGTAAAGAAGATATGGTTGCTGCAGGTGCCGGTAATGAATTGATGGAAACACCGGATTACTACGATCCGTCTGAAAATGTAAAACAGGAACCGGTTGTTGCAGGTCCGAAGATCGGACGTAACGATCCCTGTCCTTGCGGTAGTGGTAAAAAATACAAACAATGTCACGGTAAAGATTTATAAAATGAAACCTCCTTCGGGAGGTTTTTTTAGCTGCTGAACATTCTTTGTTTCTAATCGTTTAAAAAATACATTTGCCCCATGAATATTGCTTCTTATATCGATCATACGATTCTTAAACCAACTACATTGGTTAGTGATATTGAACAACTGTGCACCGAAGCCGGTCTGTATAATTTTGCAGCTGTATGTGTGCCGCCGCCATTCACAAAATTTGCAAAAGGATTGCTTGGTGGTACAACCGTTAAAACGGCAACAGTAATCGGGTTTCCGTTTGGCTATTCGGCTATTGAGGCAAAAGTTACAGAAACGCTGCTGTCAATTGTTGACGGCGTTGATGAGATTGATATGGTGGCAAATATTTCGGCTATTAAAAACGCCGACTGGAATTTTGTAAAGCACGAAGCTGAAGTGTTAATACCAATGGCACATAAAAAAGAAAAGCACATCAAAGTAATTATTGAAAGCGGTGTGCTTACCGATGAAGAGATCATCCGTTGCTGTGAAATTTATGCTGAACTTGGCGCAGATTTTGTAAAAACTTCTACCGGTTACGCCGAAAAAGGCGCTACTTTAGAGGCGGTGCAACTGATGCGGAAGCATTTACCGTCTAACATCAAAATCAAAGCATCGGGCGGCATCCGTAATTATGCTTTTGCCAAACAGTTAATTGAAGCAGGAGCAGACAGATTAGGTTGCAGTGCAAGCGTTGCCATTGTAAAAGAAAGTTTGAATCAGTAATATGAAAAAAAATATTCTGCTTTGCCTCATGCTATGTGTTGCAGTTTTTGCTCATGCGCAAATAGCAACAGACACCGTAAGCAGCAATGTGTTTGTTATTAAAGACAGCCGCATTGATTTGCTTGCAAAAAAGAAAGCGGAGATCAACAAAAAAGCAGCTGATGCAAAACGCCCGACCAAAGGGTTTCGCATACAGGTGTTGAACACCACCGACCGTACCCAGGCATTGGCTGCAAAATCAAAATTGCTTGCACAATATCCCGATCATAAAACCTATCTCTTATACCAGGCCCCATATTTCAAACTCCGCATCGGCAATTTTGTTGAACGTAACGAAGCCGATGATCTGAAGAAAGAGCTGGCGAAAATGTTCCCAACCGGTGTTTTTGTTATTCCAAGCGATATTGAATACAAAGCTCCGCCCGAGAAAGAAGAAATTATTAAGTAATCCTTCGTCCGACGCCTCGTTTGACGAATAATCATCCTGGTGTCTGCTCACCCGAAGGGTGACTGTACAACAGTAATTATTTAGTGATGACCAGTCATCCTTCGGATGAACAGTCATCAAGAAAGCCTGCAGCGTTGCAGGTTTTTGTATTTTTGCGCATCTATGTTAAAAGATCAGATACAGCTACTTGCTAAAAAATATAAAGAAGAGTTTATTGCAGTGCGTCATCATCTGCATGCAAATCCCGAACTCAGTTACAAAGAATTTGAAACATCAAAGTTTGTACAAGCGAAACTTCAGGAGTTTGGTATTCCGTTTACCGTAATGGCCGAAACAGGTGTGGTTGGTTTGATCGAGGGAAAGAACCCATCTTCAAAAGTGATTGCACTCCGTGCCGATATGGATGCATTGCCAATACTGGAAGAAAATGATGTGCCCTATAAATCAAAAGTAGATGGTGTAATGCATGCATGCGGACATGATGTACACACCACCTGTTTACTTGGTGCTGCAAAAATTCTCAACGATTTAAAAGCAGAGTGGGAAGGAACAGTGAAGCTGATCTTTCAACCAGGCGAAGAAAAAAATCCTGGCGGTGCAAGTATTATGATCAGGGAAGGTGTGCTTGAAAATCCAAAACCGCAATGCATTTTTGGTTTGCATGTGCATCCCGGTTTGCAGTTGGGACAATTAAGTTTTCGTGGCGGTAAAGTAATGGCCAGTGCTGATGAGTTATATCTAACGGTGAAGGGTAAGGGCGGACATGCAGCTGCACCGCATTTAGCAGTTGATCCTATTTTAATTGCCTCGCATTTGGTGGTGAGTCTGCAACAGATCATCAGCCGCAATCGTAATCCACATAATCCTTCGGTATTATCTATTACTGCATTTAATGCTGGTACAACAACCAATGTTATTCCCAACGAAGTAAAGATCATGGGTACGTTTCGTGCAATGGATGAGCAGTGGCGTTTTGAAGCACACGAGCTCATTCGCCGTAATGCAAAGCTGTTGGTTGAAAGTATGGGTGGTGAACTTGATCTGCATATTGATGTTGGTTACCCCACAGTGTACAACAACGAAGCACTCAACGAAAAAGCAAAAGCAAAAGCTGCTGCATTTTTAGGTGAAGCACATGTTGAAGAGACAGAGCTGCGTATGGGGGCAGAAGATTTTGGATACTACTCACAGGTAATTCCCGGTTGTTTCTTTCGCTTAGGTGTAATGAATAAAGAAAAAGGAATCAGCAGTGGTGTACACACACCAACATTTAATATTGATGAAGATGCGATTGAAACAGGTATGGCAATGATGGCTTGGTTGGGAAGTACGGTTGAGCCGTAAGTTTTTTCTATTTATTTGACATTTTGGTACTTAAGCCATACCTCTCAAAAAGAAGCTGTAATTCCTTAAACATTATATCGCATTTATCAGGAGAGATAATTTCATTGCTACTGGTTTTAAAACCGAGACATTCAAAACAGATCTCTATATATTCAAAAGGTTCGTTTTTTTGGTTGTAAAAAACAATTGCATTTCTTGGCATGTAACACATTACTTTTGATTGTTCAATAAGTGTCCATTTAGAGCAGTCATTATATAGAATATCTGTTAATGAATCGATTTGAGAACTGTTTAACTCAACAACATCAGTAAGCTTACTCAAATCAACTTTTCCATTAAGCAATGGTATGCTATAACTTCTACGTTGTTGTCCCTTTATTGCATCGTCTTGTAAGTGAAATGAAACAAGTTTAATTTGTTTCGCACTTGTAAAGGGAAAGAATGACAATCGTTTATTAAGAGAATATTTTACAAAGCCTGTAGGTGTTGGCTTTAATTCGTTGCTGGCCGTATCTTGTCCGTAAGATATAACTGTAAAAGTTAAGAACAATATTGTTGCTAATCCTTTCATGAAGTAGTCTTTCATTTGTTAAACATCAATTACTTCAAATACTCCTTCGGTATCAATAAATCTTTATTTTCTGTTTGCCAGAACACGGTTAAGATCCACCAGCGTTTTCCATCGTTATACAATTGAACGCTGTTGATGCCACGCATAAACGGTTCGGCATCGGTTGCAGTTCTTCTTGCTTCATAAGTGCTGAAGCAATGGGCGATATGTCCATACATTTCCTGCTTGCGGTGAATTTCTTTTTCAAAAAAGCCATTCTTTTCTAACACGGGTCCGCTTTGTGCAGTATAGTCTTCAACAGTCAACACCCGTTTCACAACTTCGCCTGTAGGCCTTACAGCAGTTGCCACTAATTTTCCTTCCGGCAAAAACAAACTCCGCATACGGTTCCAGTTTCTTGCTTCACCTGCAGGCCCGCTGATGACATTGTACAACGCCGCAATAATTGCATCAACAGTTTCTACATCAGTAACAGCAGCAGCAACAGAATCTGTTTTTGTTTGTGCATGTATTGTACAGCTGATAAGGACGAATAAAAAGAGAAAAAGTTTCTTCATTTTATTTTTTCTTGAAAGATACGTTTGTAATACGAGCGTTGGGTTTAGTCTTCAAAAATTACATTACATTTAGTCAATATAAAATAAGAGCTATGCCTATACGTATGACAGATGATCCGCAGGATCAACAGGAGCAACATAGTAATGATGGTGGTGGCGGTGGAAATTTTCCCGTTGGACCCGGCGGCGGTGGAAGAGGAGGAGGTGGTTTGCTAAGCCTCTTGCCTTTATTGCTGAATATGTTTGGCCGGGGTGGCGGCGGTGGTAAAGGAATTATTCTGTTATTGGTTGTAGCTGGAGGTGCTTATTTTTTATTAGGTCGTGGTGGTTGCAATGTAAGCGATATTGCAAGCCTTGCAACCGGTGGCTTTTTAGATCCAAAGCAATTTGAAAAAGCAGAGATCTATGAACCGCTGGCCGATGATGATACAAAAAATCCGTTGCCCGAATCGGCAAACCTGCAACGCTTTTGTCCTACACCGCAAAATCAAGGCTCACAAGGAAGTTGTGTTGCATGGAGCAGTGCTTTTGCTGCACATACAATTTTAGAAGCAACACGCACAGGTAAACAACCAAATGAAGTTGCTTTTTCTCCATCGTTCATGTACAATCAAATTGGATTGGAAGGTTGCCAGGGTTCATACATTATTCGTGCAATGGAGTTTATGACCAAGCGTGGCGATGTTCCTTTCGATCAGTTTCCTTACAACGATCAGGATTGCCAAACACAACCCGGAAGTAATCTGCAACAGGAAGCGCAACAGTTTCGCATGCGTGGATTTAACCGTTTGAGTTTGGGCGATAGAAATGATGCGGTTGATCTGCAGGCCATCAAACAAAATCTTTCACAGGGTGCGCCTGTTGTAATTGGTATGATGGTAGGACAAAGTTTTATGCAACCCATGATGGGACAGGATCTGTGGGTGCCTGCTCCCGGCGATCAAAGTATGATGGGTTTTGGCGGTCATGCCATGTGTGTGGTTGGTTATGATGATAAAAAATACAGCGGCTCATTTTTAATTATGAACAGTTGGGGTCAGGAGTGGGGCGTGAATGGATTTGCATGGGTACGTTACGGCGATTTTAAAAATTATGTACGTGAAGCGTATGGTGTAAATCCAATGCATTCAGGTAATGAAAATGTACAGCAGTTTGCATGTGAGCTTGGATTGGTAAGTGTACAGTATGATGGTAAAAAAACAATAGCAGGCGATTACATTGCTTTACGGAATATTGGTGGTAATCGTTTTGAAACAACAGTACCTGTTCGTCCGGGTGATAAATTTAAAATGGAATTGAAGAACACTACAGAGTGTTATGTGTATGTGTTCGGTAAAGAAGTGGATGGAACAAGTTATACCTTGTTTCCTTATCCACGAACCGACGATCCAACGAAAACAAAATATTCTCCGTTCTGTGGTATTACAGGCGTGCGTTTGTTTCCGAAAGATAAAAGCATGACGCCTGATAGTATCGGCAACCGTGATGTGATTGCAGTAGTTGTGAGTAAGAATGAACTGGATTGGTATCAACTCAATCAACAGATCAGCAGCGATCCTTCAGCTGATTTTGGTAGCAGGCTTAACCGTGCATTAGGTTCATCGCTTATCCGCAACGTACGTTATTCGTCAACCGGTAAAGGAACCATGCGGTTCGATGTTACAGGCGATGCCAATAATGTAGTAGCTTGTATTGTTGAAGTAACGAAGTAAACGCTTGCTTTTATTCATGAAAGAATCTGCTGTTCAATTCATCAAACAACTTACACATCCTGTAAAAGGAAAATTGTTTCTGCTGTTCAAGCTGCCATCCGCTTTTTTCAGCGGCGTACGCATTCAATCAATAACAGAAGAGCAATGCGTTGTAACGGTGCCGTACAAGTGGTTTTCACAAAACCCTTTTCGCTCAACGTATTTTGCCTGTTTGGCAATGGCGGCTGAAATGACGACAGGTGTATTAGGTTTAATGCAGATAAGTGGACGAAAGCCTGCAGTATCGATGCTGGTTGTAAACATTGAAGGCAGTTTTTTTAAAAAGGCAACTGATGTAACAAGGTTTGTTTGTGAAGATGGAAAGGAATTTGAACGGTTGGTTGATGAAGCAATTGCAACAGGCGAAGCAAAAAGCATCAAAGCAAAATCTGTTGGTCGTAACAAAGCTGGTGAGATTGTTGCTGAATTTTATGTTACATGGTCATTTAAAGCAAAGAGTTAGTAACGTGATCATTTGAGAATGCATGGACATTTTCAAATCTTCAAATTAAATCATTTTCAAATTGTCTTTATGAAACTTTCATTTCACGGAGCTGCACGTTGTGTTACAGGCAGCAAGCATCTACTTACAGTAAACGGAAAAAAATTATTACTGGATTGTGGTTTGTTCCAAGGTATGGGAAAAGATACCGATGCTATGAACCGGCATTGGGGATTTGATCCTTCAACAATTGATTACATGATCCTCAGTCATGCACACATCGATCACAGCGGTTTAATTCCTAAGTTGTGTAAAGATGGATACCAGGGTAAAATACATTGTACCGATGCTACGGCAAGTCTTACGGCTGTTCTGTTAGAAGACAGTGCGGAAATACAGGAAGATGATGTGAAGTATGAGAACAAACGGCGTGCAGCGATGAATATGCCTTACTTGCAGCCATTGTATACAGTAGAAGATGCAAAAAAAGCATTAGACCGTTTCGAGCAACATGAGTACAGTACATGGTTTAAAGTAGGGGATGGAATAGAAGCCATGTTTACGGATGCCGGTCATATCATTGGCAGCGCCTGTGTGCATTTAAAAGTAACAGAGAACGGTAAGACAAAGCGCATCACATTTTCGGGTGATATAGGCCGTTACCGGGATGTGATTTTGAAGTCGCCGCAGGAATTTCCGCAGGCCGATATCATTATCATGGAATCAACTTATGGTAACAGTTTGCACGATAACGCTGTTTCAACACCCGATCAGTTATTGCAATGGATTGAAAAAGCATGCCTGCAGAAAAAAGGTAAATTGATTGTCCCCGCATTCAGTGTTGGTCGTACGCAGGAACTGTTATACGATCTTAATCAACTCGAACTCGAACGTCGCTTGCCCGAGCTTGAATACATTGTAGACAGTCCGTTGAGTATGGAAGCAACACAGATTGTAAAAAGCTATCCCGAATATTTTAATAAACGCATTCAGAAAGTATTGCAAAGCGATAGCGATCCTTTCGGCTTTAAAGGAGTACGGTTTGTAAAAACAGTGGAAGAATCGAAGCTGTTAAACTTCAAGAGCGGTCCTTACGTAGTCATCAGTGCAAGTGGTATGGCCGATGCAGGCAGGGTAAAACATCATATCAACAATGCTATTGAAAACAGTCGTAATACCATTCTGCTCACTGGTTATTGCGAACCAAGATCACTTGGCGGCAAGTTGTTAGCAGGCCGTAAAGAAGTGAAGATTTTTGGTGTTGAAAAAGAAGTGCATGCAGAAATAGGGCAGATACGCAGCATGAGTGCACATGGCGACTATGAAGATATGAGCCAGTGGCTGGCTTGCCAGGATCCTAAAGAGGTTGAAAAATTATTTATTGTACATGGTGAGTACGATGTGCAACATGCGTTTCAGCAACGTTTAATGCGCAAGGGTTTTACAGACGTAATAATTCCTGAAATGCATTTTGAGATTGGCATTTAATAAAAAAGCCCCCGAATCGGGGGCTACCACTTAGAATAAATTCAATGTGGATTTTGGGTAATGTAAATTCAGAGAAAAAATGATTCGTTATCCTTGGTCCGTACTAATCTTGCCTGTAAATACCACCCAAACTAACCCCCTTCCGCCATTTTAAATTGACCCCCTAAAAAAATCATCCAAAAACTGGTGGAGAGATGTTCTGAAGCTGTTAAAGAACTGGCTGTTTTTTGTTTATCAAAC